>CAVXFB010000001.1:0-113463 GCA_963760935.1 uncultured Planctomycetaceae bacterium
CGTCGTCGCAACGCTCACGGCATCGCAATTCCCCCTGGTCGAGCCGGTGCTGCGGCAGATGCGAGGGCTTTCGGGCGATGAGTTCGTCCTGTTGGACCGTCGCGGTACGATTCAGGAGAGCACGCTTCCGTTGGATCCACAAGACTTGGCCGAACTGCGAGAGATTTGCGGCAACCAGCAGTCGCACGATCTTGTGGCCGGGCCTACCGTGTTCCTGGGGGGCCACGCCTACTTGAGCCAACATGTTTCCGTCGCGCTCCGCGATCCCATCATGCCGGCCGGATCACTGATCGTCCTCTGTCCCAGAGAGCGCTGGTTGGCCATGATGCGGCAGGCTGCCTATCCGGCGATTCTGGCGGGCGTCGTGGCCATCGTCATCGTCGTACTTGTCACTACCGTATTGGCAAACCGTGTTGTCCGGCCGATCCATAATTTGCGGCAGCACGCGGCCGCGATAGCAAGGGGCGACTTCCAGCCAGTGCCGCTCTCTCGCCGAGACGACGAGATACGCGATCTGGCAATCTCGATCAACCACATGAGCGAGCAACTCGGGCAGTATGAGGATCAAGTGCGCCGTCACGAGCGGATGCGCAGATCCTGGGGCAACTGGGTGCGGGCATGGCCCACCAACTGCGAAATGCCGCCACCGGTGGACGCATGGCGATTGAGTTGCACCAACGCCATTGCCATGGGCCGCAGGAGGAAGAATCGCTGGACATCGCCCTGCGTCAACTCCGTTTGATGGAATCGTATTTGCAGCGACTCCTCGCGATCGGACAAGAGCAGCCGATGGCACAGGAAGCCATCTCATTGCCGGCATTGGTGGCTGATGCGCTCGCACTGGTTCGTCCGGCGTGCGCACGCGGGCGTCGCACTGGTGCATGACGAGTCTTCCGCCCCGCTGCTGGTGCGCGGCGATGCGCCGGCGCTGCGCCAGCTCATTGCCAACCTGGTGCTCAATGCACTGGACGCCACCAGGGGCCAGCCGGAGCAGGCGACAATCGCGGTCGACGTCGAGCGGCTCAACGGAGAGCGGGTGGCGCTTCGTGTCTGCGACTCCGGACCCGGTCCGGCGGCCGACGTTGCCGACCGCCTGTTTGAACCGTTTGTCACAAACAAGCCGGAAGGCACCGGCCTGGGGCTGTACGTGGCACGCCGCGTGGTCGAATCGCATCACGGTTCGATCGCATGGGACCGACTCGGCGGCCAGACGCGTTTTTCCGTGGTGCTTCCGTTGTTATTAACCTTGGCACAGCGAATGAACCCGAGGCCGACCATCGGGAGGCCGAAAATGGGGTGAACGGGTCGGCTGGCCGGTTCATTATCCAACCAAACATCAATAAATGCCTGTTGAGAGCCGAGGACGTTAATGGCCCACCTGCTGATTGTCGATGACGAGCCGAGTATCTGTTGGGGCCTGGCGAAGATTGCCGAGGAATTGGGCCACAGCACGACCACCGCGGTGTCGGCCGAGAAGGGCTTGGACGCCGCCCGGACACAACGGCCAGACGTCGTCGTGCTCGACGTCCGTCTTCCAGGGCTCGACGGCGTTGCGGCGATGCCGCACTTCCGCGAGATATTGGGCCCCGTGCCCATCATCATCATCACGGCTTTTGGCGATCTGGCCACGGCGGTCGATGCGGTGCGCAATGGGGCTTTCGAGTACCTGTTGAAACCGTTCGACCTGGCGGTCGTGCAGCGTGCGATACAGCGCGCCGTCGAAAGCCGATCCCAGCAACCGACAGCGGATGTGTCTGGCACACCCGCCACAGGTGAGGATGTAATCGTGGGCCATTCATCGGCCATCCAAGAGGTGTTCAAGCAGATTGCCGTCGTTGCCCCGTCCGACGCATGCGTCTATCTGCAAGGCGAAAGCGGCACAGGCAAGGAACTCGTGGCGAGGGCCATTCATCGCTACAGCCGGCGGTGCGACGGGCCCTTCGTGGCCGTCAACGTGGCGTCGCTGAGCGCATCGCTGGCCGAAAGCGAGTTGTTCGGGCATGCCCGCGGCGCCTTCACCGGGGCCGATCAGGCGCACCGGGGGCTGCTGGAGCAGGCGCACGGTGGAACAATTTTTCTCGACGAGGTCGCTGACATTCCGTTGGCGCTGCAAGTAAAACTGCTGCGTGTGCTCGAACACGGCGAGATTCTGCCCGTTGGCAGCGATCGTCCGGTAAGCAGCGATTTCCGCCTGATTTCGGCGACGCATCAAGACCTTGCCGAGCGGGTGGCGGAGGGCACGTTTCGCCACGACCTCTACTTCCGTCTCATGGCATTCAAGATCGAGATTCCGCCGCTTCGACAGCGTCGCGAGGATATCGCCGAGCTAGCGGCGCATTTTCTCGCCCTATTGGCGGCAAGAGATCGGCGCTGCCTGCCGGTCATTTCTAATGAGGCACTGGCCGAGTTGCAGCGCCGCGACTGGCGTGGAAACGTTCGTGAGTTGCGCAATGCGATGGAACATGCCATGATACTTGCCCGCGGCGGCATCATCGCGTCCGAACATTTGCCGCCTCCACTGGCGCCGCCCACGGCCTCGGATTGCGTGTGTGAGGAAGCCATCGTTTCCTTGGTCCGCCAATGGGCGCTGTCAGAGCTTGAAAGCGAGACCGACGCGGCCGACTTATACGAACGCTTCCTCGGTCTCGTCGAACGACCCTTGCTGCAAACCGCCGTGGACCATTGCGGAGGGCAATGTCTGGCCGCCGCTCACCGACTGGGTCTGCACCGCACGACTCTTCGGAAGAAACTGGACCAACTCAATACCATCGAGGGGTCATGATGAGATGAGCATGACAAGATAATGCGGCCATAGAAGTCCAATAACCTGCGGCCGACCAATGCGAGACCGCAAGGCACGTGCAAAAACATCGCCATACTGTTCCTCAATCTAGAGATCAATAATGTCCCCATTGATCTTCGTCCTGTCGCTCTTTGCCATCTGCCTGGTGGCCGGCTTCATTGGCTCGCTGGTCGGATTGGGAGGCGGGATCATCGTTGTGCCCGTGCTCACGCTCGTGTATGGGATCGACATTCGCTACGCCATCGGAGCGTCGATTGTCTCGGTCATCGCCACCTCCAGCGGCGCGGCTGCGGCCTACGTTCGGCAGCACATGACGAACGTTCGCGTGGCGCTGCTGTTGGAAATGGCGACAACCTCTGGCGCTGTCTGCGGCGCACTGCTGGCCGGCTTCGTCGATAGCCGTTGGCTCTACGCGATTTTTGGCGTTGTGCTGGCCATGTCGGCCGTGGCCATGTTGCGGCGTCTGCGCGAACCGGGAGGACCCGTTCCCGCCGATTCCTGGGCCGACCGCCTCCGGCTTCATGGGCGCTATTTCGATCCGTCGGAAAGGACCATCGTCTCCTATCGAGTCACCCACACCAAGTTAGGGCTGCTGTTGATGTATCTGGCCGGCGGCCTCAGCGGTCTGCTGGGAATTGGATCGGGCGTGCTCAAGGTTCCTGCGATGGACTTGGCCATGCGGATTCCCATCAAGATATCGACGGCCACCAGCAATTTCATGATCGGAGTGACGGCCGCCGCAAGTGCCGGTGTGTATTTTGCCCGCGGCGATATCGATCCGTTCCTCGCCGCTCCCGTTGCCACGGGCGTCGTGGTCGGCGCCACGGTCGGCTCGCGAGTCTTGGGCCGAACCGACAATCGCGTGCTGCGGATCATATTTATTGTCATCCTCCTGGCTGTCTCGGCCGAAATGGCATGGAAAGGTTTTCGATAATGCCGGACACAAACATCACAACGCCCGCGCTGGAGGATGAACGCATTGGACGCATCGAACTGATCATCAGCCGGCTGCTCCGGGGCGGTGTCATCGTGAGCATGACGACCATTCTCGTCGGCATGGTGTTGATGTTTGTGCATCATCCGGAGTATCTGAAATCGGCGGCCGATCTTCAGCGACTAACCAAGCCGGGCGCCGCTTTTCCGCATAGCATGCTGGACGTTGCCGACGGCGTAATGGCCGCCCATGGCCAGGCCGTGGTGGCCCTCGGTCTGCTGCTGCTAATTGCCACGCCGATCATGCGCGTGGCCGTAGCGATCGTCGCTTTCGCTCTTGAGCGCGACCGCGCTTTCGCCCTGATTTCCACCGTCGTGTTGCTGGTGCTCTTGCTTTCGTTCTTGCTGGGAAAAGCGGAGTAGTAGAATGTATTCGGCACGGGTTTCCCAACTTGCGAATATCGGACCCATCGCAGCTCTTGATCCTCCCCATTTTTGCCTTCCCTAATAGCAATGCATACTCCGAAAAAGCGATCTGTGGTCATTGTGTTGCTCTTGCTCGATATAGTTGCGGTTTTGCTCTTTGCTCGCTTGATGGCTCCGATTGGCGATGGGACTTCTGCACGCTTCTGGAGAAATGCATGTGGGGTGTCTTTAGACATCACGGCCGACAATGTACGTGACGGTGTCGATGGTGGCGTCTACCCGGCACGTGACGACTGGTACGTCTATTTTTCCGCGCACATGCACGGAGAGTCGCTGTATCGCGTTCCACGTTCGATAGCGATCGCCGACTATCCAAAAGTTCTCATGTTGATAGAAAGATCCACTAAGAAGACAGATTGCTCGCCGCTGCTACGTCGCGCGTTTGTTGTTCTTGAGCAGAACCGCTCGGCAATTCAGAATGATCCCGACAGATTCCTTTCGCTTCTTCGCGACGAGACAATGCGAGAGATAAAGCGGGCCCATGAGGATGTGTATCGCTACCGCGTTTCCGAAGAGAAAGCCTTTAACCAGCAATGGATTCGAGTTCAGCACTTTTGGATGAACATCGTTTTCGAATGCATGTTCTTCATCGGCCTTACGCTTTATGCTTTAACGCCGTGGATGCGGAATAGAGGCATACTCGGAAGATACTGTCATCTCGGATTGCTACCGCTGCTGCTTTTTCTCCCGTACTATCTTGGATACGCGGCATGGACTTTCACTTCGGCCGGCCCGAGCGGAGGGGCGTTGTATCCGTGGGTCATCGTCTGGTTTCGGGGGTTTCCATTGTGGACACCAGTAGATCAGTGGCTCTTGGGATCGCTCCCCAAAGTGTTGGAACCACTCTCTCAGCCTTTAGGTCCGATGCTGTCCGTAAGCGGCGGTCGGCCGTTGGGGCCAGTGGCAGCGCTCGTTTGCGGGGGCGCGATCGCGCTTCTAATATCCGTCGCAGTCGGCCTCCTGAAGCGCGGGCGCCCGGCATAACGTCAATGGCGCGGTCAGATTTGCGACGGACGTCGAATCGCTGGCATCGATCTAGTCGGATGTTGGCAATAGTCTAACCCCTGGCCCTGGTAAACTTCCTTCGCTCTCACTCACACTCCACACGTTCCTCTCGCGTGTTGGTCATCAACCAAGATGGCAGAATGTTGGGTCCCATTCCGTGTCGTACTCAACTCTGGGAACGAAAACGGGGCAGGTCCGATTTTCAAGAGATAGTCCCGCTACGTCGCATCGCGTCCCGGAATCCCAACGGACCTACGCCTGCCCCGCCGCTTCGACCATCAACATCACCCAGGAAGTAGGGTGCGTGCTTGCACGCACCAACAACCGACATGCCCGTATTGGCATCATGGTGCGTGCGAGCACGCACCCTACACGGCTCGGCAAAGTGGACTAGCGGCCGTTCCCGCATGCACCGATTGTCAAACGGGTCGCCGCATTGCTGCGTCAACGTCACTTGGCCGGCGTGAGCTTCAGCAGCACGACGCCGTGGGCGGGAATCGTTAGCTTGATCTTCTCGGACGTGTCATCGAGGTCTTTCTGCCGCCAGACGTCGCGGACGTGGTGCCGTCTATGAATGCCCGCCTTGCCGAGTTTGTTGAACTCGATCGTGATCGGCTGGCGATCGCGATTGAAGAAGCCGACGGCTTTGGCGCCGTCCTCCAACGGCTTGGCGTAGACGTCGACCGCGTCGATGGTGGCGACACGCGTGGCCTGCTTGCCGAGCGCGTCCTGATCGATGGCCAGCACCTCGTCGTTCGTCAATAGGCCCAGGGTGAATGGATCGAGCTGGTCGAGGTCGCAGCCGATCAGCAGCGGCGCCGCCAGCATGCACCACATGCTGATATGCGTGTACTGCTCGTCGGGCGTGAGGTGCGTTGGATGCAGCGGCGATCCTAAGCCCACGCGGCCGATCACGAGCATGTCGGGATCATTTCGGTGGCCCGGCCCTGCATACGGTGCCCAGCGATCCTGACTATAAGCGATTTCCGAAACGCTGTATCGCCACCCCGCGTCGCTCTTGTCCCAATAGTCCCAAATGTCGCCGGTCGTGCGCCAGGAATTGGCCAGCTTGGTCCATTCCGGAGCCCATTCAAAGGCCGTTGCGGGCGAGAGGCTATAGACAATGTCGCGGCCACTCTGTCTGAGCGCGTCGCTCATTTCCTTGGCATGTTTGAAATCGTTGCCGGCCCAATCGTATTTCAGATAGTCGATGCCCCATTGGCCCCATTGCTTGGCATCGGCCGCGGCAAACGAGTACTTGCCGAGCCGATTGTATTTGCCCGAGGCCAATTTCTTCGACCAAGCGCCCGACGGATCGTCACTCGATCCGCCGGCCCACAATGCGAACGAAGTGATCCAGGGCGTCGAATAGATGCCCGTCTTCAGTCCCATCTGGTGAATCTGGTCGCACAGGCCTTTCATGTCGGGAAACTTTTCGTTCGCCTGAAGTGCATTGAGCGGACCGCCTCGCGCGCCTTGCCAGGTGTCGTCGATGTTGACGTACGTCCAGCCGTGTTGGATCAATCCCGAGGCGACGATCGCCTTGGCTGCTCGCAAGGCAATCTTCTGACTGACCGCGCCGCCAAAGCAATTCCAACTGTTCCAACCCATCGGCGGCGTCAGTGCGATCTGATCGCCGACGACGATGCGAAACGCCTTTTGTGCCGTCCCCTTGTCGTTCGTCGCTTGCAGCGTGACCTTGTACGTGCCCGGCTTCGTCAGCGAACCGGTGATGCGCCCCGTGGCGGCGTCGACCATCAGCCCCTCGGGCAGTGCGTCGACAGCGAACTGCATCGGCCGGTCGCCTGTGGCGGGAATCGTGTACAGCAGTGGCGAGCCGGGCCGCACGCCAAACACCGTTGGCCCATTGATCCGTGGCGTGGCCGGGGCCGGCGGCGTCAGGATCACGCCCTGTTCCGCCCCCTGAACTGTTCCGCAAATCCATGTTGCCAGAAGAATGCCGCCAAGTCCGACGCGAATGGCTCGGTTCATCATCGTTATCCCATTCTTGTTTAAGAGACGCGGTAAGCAGAGTTCGTGCAATGCGCCACGGTCGATCGCTTGTAGTGCATTTTACACGAGTCACCGAGACATACAACGGTGGGGGCGCAACTGCACAGGCCGGCGCAACACGGCGAATTGACGGCGTTTGGCGCTGGTATGCTAAACGGGCTACACTGTCAGCCGGCCCTGAAGCTCCGTCAGGCATTCGTCTTTATGGGCGCGCCACTGGCGGAGCGTGTCACGATCGCGGATCGTTACCGTGCCGTCTTGCAGCGTCTGGCCGTCGACCGTGATGCAGAACGGCGTGCCGACTTCGTCCTGGCGTCGATAGCGGCGGCCCACGGCGCTCTTCTCGTCATAGAAGACCGTCATGTGCGGTTTGAGCGTCTTGTAGATTTCCCGGGCGACCTCGGGCATGCCGTCCTTGCGGACCAGCGGAAAAACGGCGGCCTTGATCGGGGCCAGCCGCGGGTGCAATTTCAAAAACAGCCGCTTGGTCGGTTTGCCGTGCTCGTCCGGGGCCTCGTCCTCGTTATACGCCTCGCAGAGGAACGCCAGCGTCGCCCGATCGGCGCCAGCCGACGGTTCGATCACGTGCGGGATGAACCGGTCCTTGGTCTGGTCGTCGAAATAGCTCAAATCCTTGCCGCTGCCGCGATGCCGCGGGTTGCCGTCGCCGTCGGTCTCGACCACCAACTGGTCGCCCTGCCTGACCAGCTTGCCTTCCATGTGGCTGCGCAGATCGAAATCGCCGCGATGGGCAACGCCTTCCAGCTCGCCGAATTCGCCGGTGGGCAGGAACGGGAACGCATACTCGATATCGGCCGTGCCGCACGAATAATGGCTCAGCTCTTCCTTGGCGTGGTCGCGAAGCCGCAAACGGTCGCTCGCCAGCCCCAGACTCAGATACCACTGGTAGCGCCGATCGCGCCAGTACTGATACCACTGGGGCGACGTCGACGGCTGGCAGAAAAACTCGATCTCCATCTGCTCGAACTCTCGCGAGCGGAAGGTGAAGTTGCGCGGCGTGATTTCGTTGCGGAAGCTCTTGCCGATCTGGGCGATGCCAAACGGAATCCGCACCCGGGTGCTGTCGCAGACGTTCTTGAAGTTGACAAAGATGCCCTGGGCCGTCTCGGGCCGGAGAAACGCCTGATCATCGTCGCTTCCCAGGGCGCCGACGATCGTTTTGAACATCAGATTGAATTCGCGCGGCTCGGTGAGCGTGCCGAGTGCTTTGGCATCGGGGCCGAGCACCTGCGCCATGTCGCCAATGCTGGTGAGAACAACCAAGGGGCCTTCCCAGGTCAGCGCTTCGGCGTCCTTGGGGCGTAGGTCGAAGAACTTCATCGCCTTGTGCTGTGTCAGTTCGAGCCCCTCATCCCCGCCCACATCGCTGGCCACGAAGATTCGTCGGCCCTTACACGTTACCCAGCGACCATATATCTGATCGTAGCGATACCGCTTCTTCGACTCGCGGCAATCGACCATGAAATCATGGAATAGATCGTAATGGCCCGACGCCTTCCAAACCTGAGGATGCATGATGATCGAACAGTCGAGTCCGACCATTTCGTACGTCGAGGCGGCTCCCGGTGCGACTTCGAGCTCGTTATGGGCCGTGACCATATCGCGCCACCATGCCTCGCGGACGTTCCGCTTCAGCTCCACACCCAGCGGCCCATAGTCCCAGAAGCCCTGCAAGCCGCCGTAGATTTCGCTCGACTGAAAGAGAAAACCCCGCCGTTTGCACAGCGCCACAAGTTGATCCATGTCCATAGGTTCACGCCCAGGGTATGAAAGCAGAGACGGAAACCAATTAGTGTACAAAGCGGAGGGGCGGGGGGCTAGGGGCGGGGGCTCAGATCGATGGTGGATGGCCGACCGGAAAAGGACGTCGATTTGGTTTGCGGGGCCATACCAATGGTGCTACATTGGCGTGACGTCGCTCACGTCCGGAGTTCGCCACGAAGATCACAGCGCGGTGCAATCATGGCGGTCGTCCCGCGTGACTTTCAGATGGTCGTACGCAGTACACAAAGCCACTGCGCCTCGGTCTGAGCATTCCGATTCACCATGAATGAGCCAACAAGACCTTCCGAAAGCGACCAATTGCGGCAATCGTGGGAGCAATACGATGCAGAAACCCTTGACACGTACCTTGTCTCCGGCGTCGAAGACCCGCGAATCAACGTTCAAAGCATCTTGAACCGGGCGATCTTGTGCGACACTCTCTTTCCCGGTCAGTACACTCGAATTATCGACGAAGAACTACGGTTCGGCTACGCCGTGACATGGTTCTTGGCGCAACGTGAACGGGGTGCAAAGGCCGAGACGCTCCGGGCCGCCATCAGCGACAAACGCAGGGACGTCTGTCCCGATTTCATCATCGATACATTTTATGGTCTCGAGCAAACCGGATTCCCCTGCCCCAATTACATCTCGCTGACGCTGCAAGAAATCGGCGACAGACCTGACCAGATGCCCGAAGGAATCGATATCTTCGAGAAGATCTGGGCTCGCGAGCTGAAGCCGTTGTCACATGGCGGCTGCTCGCTTTTCGAGCCGGCGTGCGGATCCGCGAATGATTTTCGCTATCTGTCATCCTTTGGGTTCGCCAGATTCGTTCGATACTTGGGCATGGACATCTCCTCCAAGAATATCGCAAACGCCCGGTGCAGGTTTCCTGATACCGATTTCCGCATCGGAGACATCCTGGCAACCGACTTCGCCGACAACGCGTTCGACTTTTCATCGGTACACGACCTGTTCGAGCACCTTTCGATTGAGGCCATGCAACGGGCGATCGAAGAGTTGCTGCGCGTCACCCGACGCGAAGCGTGGGTGCACCTATTCAATGCGGCCAACATTGCGACGCATCACGTCCGGGCTGTCTCGTCCTATTACTGGAACACTTTGAGCATCGGCAAGCTGGTCGGCATCATAGAACGAGCAGCATCGCGGGTGGAGGTGATCTCGATCGCTGAATTGGCCAAGGCCAAATTCGGATTCGACCACTACTACAACCCCGGCGCCTATACAATCATCGCGACTCGCTGAACCGCGATACTGCGGCGGCATGCAAGCTGCTGCCTGTCGCGTCATCCCGCGGTAATCAGGAACGTGCCAAGGTTCAGCCGTGGCACGACATCAAACTTGTCGATTTGTGCCGCCGCGACAATATCGTCGTCCAGGCCCAAGGCGATCAGGCTGCGTGCGCCCAGGCTCTTGCGGAGCTGCTGGGCGAGCCGGTCGGCGGCCAACGGCTCGGCCCCGATCGCCTGCGGCAGCGGAAAAGAGTGGAGCCAGAACTCCTTGGCGGTGATTGCTTGGGCGTTCTGCTGGAAGACGACGCCGCGAAGTCGCTCGATGCGATCGACCAGCATGCCGGCCAGTAGAACGTCGTCCTCGCTAATGTGATCGTCGGTGCCTGCGCAAACGATTGATATCTTCTCCCGGTCCAACAGTCTGGCGACGACCGCCGAGGCGTTGACAAAGGCAGCCACCAGCACCTCGTCGGCCTGTCGAACGTGAGTCATCGCCCGGGTGCCATTGGTAGTGGTGAAGATCACGCGTTTTCCGCCGACGCGGAAAGGGGCATAGTCCTCGCGGCGAATTGCCAAGCTCGAAGCCCTCGATCGGCGAGCCGAGGCGTTCGCCGCCGAGGACCGTGTCGCCGGCCGGAAATTGCTCGGCCAGTGCCCGAGCGTCCGAAACTTCCAGGCAAGGGATAATCTCGGTGGCGCCGGCATTCAAGGCGTATGCTATCGTGGTGGCGGCGCGGAGCACGTCAATCACGACCGCGGTGCCGCCCAAGAGTTCGTCGGGCGTGATGTACTTTGGCAAGGAATAGACGTTCAATGTCGGCTTCATGCTGCGAATTATCGTCGATCGGCCGGGAATGACAACCCATCGGCCGCCTCCTTCCGTCGTGGGCGTTTGCACTTTACAATGCCCTGCATGCCATACCGCTGTCTGGGTGAGTTTCTGGAGGAGTTGGGCCACGCCGGGGAATTGGCCCGCGTGGACGAGGAGATCGATCCGGCGTTGCAGGTGGCCGAGCTTGCACACGAGGCGGCTAAGTCGGGGGGGCCGGCCCTGTTGTTCGGCGCGGTCAAGGGACACGACATGCCTGTCGTCTGCAATCTCTTGGCGACCGAATCGCGAATTCGCCGGGCGCTGGGCGTCGAATCGCTCGATGAGGTGGCCGACCGCATCGCGCGGCTGTTCAACACGGCAGCGCCGGAGCATTGGTTCGAGCGGCTGAAAGGCGGCGCGCAACCGACAGGGCTGTCGAGCGTCACGCCACGCAAGGTAAAATCGGCGTCCGTGCAGCAGATCATACGCCTTGGCAGCGATATCGATTTGGGAGAGCTGCCGCTGCTACAGGCGGCCTCGGAGGAGACCGTCCGGGCGCTCACGGCCACCACGGTCTTCTCGGCCGAGCCAGATTCGCATCGACCGGTGACTGCGCGATTTGATGCCGAGCGTCTCGACCGAACGCGGCTGGCGATATGCTGGGCCGCCCACGACGAGCACGCCCGGCTGTTGGGCGAGTATCACGCGCGGAACCAGAAGATGCCGCTGGCTGTGGTCGTGGGAGGCGATCCGGCATTCCTATTGGCCGTGGCATCGCCCCTGCCGGCCGGCAGCGATATCTGCGCGGTGGCGGGGCTGTTGCGCGAGAAGTCGCTCGATGTCGTCGCATGCCGCAGCATCGACCTCGATGTGCCGGCCGAAGCGGAAATCGTGTTGGAAGGATTTGTCGACCCGGCCGAACCGCCAACTATGACGGGACCCCGTTGCGGTCCAACGGGCAATTGTACCATCCCGCAGCCGGCGCCAGTGATGCACGTAACGGCAGTGACCCACAGAGCCAACCCGGTCTTTACAGTCATGGTGCCCGGATGTCCGCCGCACGAGGCCTGCACAGTCGCCAGGGCGATGCAACGGCTTTTTCTGCCGCTGGCCCGCCTGGCTATGCCGGAACTGGTCGACTACGATCTGCCGGAGTTTGCCGCCGCGCGGCATTGGGCCGTAGTATCGATCAAGAAGACGTATGCCGGCCAAGGCCGCCGCGCCGCCCACGCGGCGTGGAGCCTGCCGGCCATGATGTTTGCCAAGATGTTGGTCGTGGTCGATGATGACGTGGACGCAGGCGATCACGAGCAGGTGTTGGCGGCCGTGACAATGAATGTCCGCCCGGCCCAGGACGTCTTCGTCGACTACGGTTTGGCCGATCCCTTTGATCCGGCCACGCCTGCCGGCGCGTTGGGACAGAAGATGGCCATCGACGCCACGCGGAAACTTGCACCGGAATGACCGGGCAACCTCAAGCCGTCTCTCCGATGGGCGTGCCCGCTGTGTGGGTGGCGCGACAGGACGTGGGAGCGATTGGCAGTGAGTTCGTTCCACCTTGACGACCGGCATAATGGCCCGATACACTACTGGTGAGAGGAGCGTTATGAGAGCGGTCTATCTTGAGACATCCGTTTTCAGCTATCTAACGGGGCGTCGTTCGCGAGACTTACTCGCGTCGGCGCGCCAGCAGATTACGGAACGGTGGTGGCACGTTCACCGGCGGCGTTTTGAACTCTTTGTCTCTCCCGTTGTCACGAAAGAAGCGGGCAAGGGTGATCCGGAGGCCGCCGAGCGCCGCCTGTCGGCGATGACCGGCATCCCGCAGTTGGCGGTGAATACTGAGGCTGAGCGGTTGGCCGCACAACTGATTCAAGACGGTGCCCTGCCAAGCACGGCTACGGAAGATGCGCTCCACGTCGCCCTTGCTGCCGTGCATCGCATTGACTACTTGCTCACTTGGAACTGCCGCCATATCGACAATGCCGAAAAAAAGCCGGTCATTCGTGCGGTTTGTGCTCTGCTGGGATATCCGTGTCCGGAGATTTGCACCCCAGAAGAATTGATGGGAGGGTCGTTCGATGAAGGATGAAATCATTCAGGAATTGTGGCAAATCAAGGACGAGTTGGCCCGCGAGGCGAATTACGACGTTAATGTGCTATGCCGGCAATTGAGGGAACATCAAGCCATTTCACGCGTCCAAGTCGTGGATCGCTCGGCCGGAGTTGCCGCGACCCACGTTCCAACGGACGGGCGATGCAATGAACATTAGGGTTACTGTCAAGTGTTGGCGCGATAAAGACTGGTATGTGGGTCGAGCAAAGGAAATCCCTGGCGTATTCAGCCAAGGGAAATCGCTAGCGGCACTCAAAGACAACCTTACTGACGCAATCACGCTCATGCTAGAAGAAGGGAACGACACTGGGGGCGGCGATGCTTGCGTTCCGAGTTCACCACCTGATCCACCATGTCACAAGGCATCAGTTCAACTCCAGTTGTCTGAAGACACGGGCGACGACTAATGGCTTGCGGATATGCATCACGATGAACTCTTGCGACAGGTTCGTGCGATCGGCTGTCATCTCCGACAGCAGAGTGGTCGGCATCAGATCTACCTCAATCCGTCTACTGGTCACCGTGCCACTATTCCACGCGACGAAGAAATCTCTGAGGCCATCGCACGTCTGATTAGCAATCATCTGGGGGTCGAGGACGGCTCCATGCCTCTCGACAAATCCTCCGCCCGCGTGCAGCAGATGTTCGGTGAGATCGCCGGGCGGTACGATCTTCTCAATCGCGTGCTGTCGCTGGGCATTGACCGCTCTTGGCGGCGGCGGACTGTCAAACTCGTGCCGCCGGATGGTAATTCGCCGATCCTGGACGTCTGCACCGGCACGGCCGACTTGGCTCTGGCCTATTGGCGAGCAAGCAAGGGACAAACGCCGATTGTCGGCACGGACTTCTGCCAGCCGATGGTGGCCATCGGGCGAGAAAAATGTCGCCGCCTCGGCGCATCGGATCAAATCACGCTGCTAGAGGCCGACACGATACGGCTGCCGTTTCCTGACGACGTGTTCCAGATCGTCTGCGTTGCTTTCGGACTGCGAAACGTGAGCGACACAGACGCCGGATTGCGGGAAATGGTGCGCGTGTGCCAAAGCGGCGGCCGCGTGGCGGTGCTCGAGTTCTCGACGCCCACCGCTTGGCCGCTCGGAGCCATGTACGCCTGTTACTTTCGCCACGTTCTGCCCCGCATCGGGCAGGCATTGGCAAGAAACACGCAGGCGGCCTACAATTATCTGCCGCAGAGCGTCGGCCGCTTTCCGCAGAGAGAAGCGTTGGCCGAAATGATGAAGGCGGCCGGACTGAGCGACGTGCGTTTCCATCCCTTCACGTTCGGAATTGCAACGCTGTACGTCGGACGTAAGAACTGAAGAGTTTCCCTTTCCCAAAGCGAAACGGGAGGAGGCCCGAAATGCCGCGCAACATTGTGGTCGCAATCACCGGCGCCAGCGGAGTGACCTATTCGCGGCGCCTCGTCGAAGTATTGTTGGCGGCCGGCTGCGACGTGCACTTGATCATCAGCGAAGCCGGACAGGCGGTGCTCAGTCATGAACTCGACGTGCGGATCGACCTGGAGAGTTTTGACGCCACGATGCTGAAGGTCGGCGACTGCGCCAGGCTGCACTATCACAATTACCGCGATTACCTCGCCCCACTGGCCAGCGGATCGTTCGCGACCGACGGCATGGTTGTCTGTCCGTGCTCGTGCAGCACGCTGGGCGCCATAGCGGGTGGCGTGGCAACCAATCTGATTCACCGCGCCGCCGAAGTACATCTCAAGGAGCGTCGCAAGCTGGTGCTCGTGCCGCGCGAGACGCCGTTGTCGCTTGTGCAGATCGAGAATATGAAGCACGCGACCCTGGCCGGGGCCGTCATCCTGCCCGCCAGTCCGGCGTTTTATCACGGCGTCACATCGGTGGACGAACTGGTCGATTTCGTGGTCGCTCGAATCTGCGACCAACTTGCAGTCACTCACACGCTGATACGCCCCTGGGGCGTCAGCTAGGCCAGACAACCCTGCGTGGGCCCCGAGGGCGCCAACGCTACATGGTCGAGCCCAAACCGACCAGCGGCGCGTCGGGCAGACGGTGCATGCCGTCGGTGGGTGCGAACAACGATTTCAGCCGCGGCAGCCAAGGAGCATTTGCGGCGGGTGTGAACTGCGGTGAATTGAGCTCCACGTCATTGACGGTTGGAACGTGAGCGGCAAACCAGGCGGCATGGATCAGCGACAAGCCCGGATTGGTCAGGTCTTGCAGGGATAGCAGCATCTTCTGTTCATGGGCCCAGGCGGCCGCGGTCAGGGCGAAGCTGTGTCCCTTGCAGGTCTTCAGGGCGAAGCCGCTCCAGCCCTGCTCCTGGGCTTCGTGCATCAATTCCAGGCTGGTCAGTCCTTCGTCGAGCAACACCGGCTTCATCGCCGCGATCGGTTGCCAGGCATAGCGGTGGACGGTAATGTCACGGCCCGTCGGCTGTTCAAAGTACAACAGGGCGTCATAGGCCGCCGCGTCGGCCGCCTTGAGCCGCTGGTAATAGTCGCGCACGCTTCTCGGCATCGGGATTCGCCTCGTTCGTGTCGACGCAGATTTGCGGCGATTTTACGCCGAGTCGCCGCGCCGCGCGATAGACTTCGACGGTTCGCGCCACGTCTTGGGCATTGTCATGGCCGAATATTTTGATCTTGAAACAGCGATAGCCACGATCCTGAATCCACGGCCCCATGTCCTTGTCCATGTCGTCGGCCTTGCCTGCCAAATACCAGGCGCGGAGTCCGCGCTTCGGAGGACGGATCAGGCGTTGAATGGCCGCCGTGGCGTTTTGGTCGCGGAAATAGGCGTCGGCCGTAGGTAGCCGCACGGGCTCGTGGTAGAAATCGAAAGCGGAGCGTCCCAGGGCGATTCCCACGGCGTCATGCAACGCCGCGTCGAAGGGACTCGCACACATCGCTCGCGCCAGCACCGGTGGTGTTTGTTCGTGGCAGATATTCTCGTGCAACCGCAGGCCAAGCTCCAACGGATGCGCTCGTTCGCCACCGCAAAGCGTCCACAAGTTGCCCTCGATCTGTCGGCACAGACTGCGCAGTTGGGCGTCGCGCTGCTCATGGGTCAGTCGCGGGTCGGGCCAAGCCCAGAGGTCGCTCAAGTAGATCGAGCCCCGTCCCGTGGCTTCGCGGCCGTCCACTCGGACCGTAACCTCAGCCTGTGCCTCGGTGATTTCAGTGATCTTTCCGCTGCTGATAATCAGTGGATGCAGAAAGGTCTGAGGCGTGAAGTGCACGCGGGCGCCGAGGATCGTCGCTTGCAGCGGTGACGTGCGCCCGATCGCAAACGCGCGGCCGGCTTGGCCAGCCAGCCCCGCGGCAACGGCCGTTTTCAGGAGCCCACGTCGGCTTATGATGTGACTCATGCTTGCTCCCAATCGCTTCGCGGTGATAAATAGTTCACAGACTCACTGTAACCCCGCGCCGAGCCGATGGCAACAGTCGAACCGCTCGATACACACTTTTCGCAATCGTACTAGCGTATTGCCGATCGGATGCCTCGCTCGATCGCCCCAGCGATTGTATCGAGTTGATCCATACTAATGGCCAATGGCGGCATGATCACGACAACGTTGCCCAATGGGCGAATCCAGACGCCCTCGGTCAAGGCGTGCTCGCAGACGCGCAGTCCGCGGCGATCCTGCCATGGGTACGGCTCCTTGCTCGACACGTCGCGGACCAACTCGACGGCGGCGATGAACCCACATTGGCGGACGTTGCCGACGTGCGGCAGCGCGGCCAATCGGGCGAGATGCTCGGCCAGCCGGGCAATCTTCGGCTGCAGTTGCAGCAGCGTCTTTTCGTCCTCAAAGATATCGAGCGTGGCTAATGCCGCGGCGGCCGCTAAGGGATTGCCACCGTAGGTGTGCCCATGGTAAAAGGTCTTGCTGTCTTCGTATGTACCCAGAAACGCCTCCCAAATGTCGCTGGTGGCCAGTGTGGCAGCCATCGGCATGTAGCCGCCGGTGAGCCCTTTCGCCAAGCAGAGCAGATCGGGCGTCACCTTCTCATGCTCGCAGGCGAACATCTTGCCGGTGCGTCCGAACCCGACGGCCACCTCATCGGCGATCATGAGTACGTCGTACTTTCGCGTCAGTTCCCGCACGCCTCGCAGATAGCCCTGGGGATGCATGATCATGCCCGCGGCCGCTTGCACCAAAGGCTCGATGACCAGCGCAGCGATTCGCCGCTGGTTCTCGGCCAGGATCCGTTCGAGCGCTTCCAGGTAGTGTTGGCAGACGTTCTCCTGCGCAACACCGGGCGGCGTGCGATAGTTGTCCGGCATCGGCGCCCGAAGCGTCTCGAACAGCAGCGGTCGAAACATGGCGTGGAATTGCTCAATGCCACCGACGCTCACGCAGCCGAGCGTGTCGCCGTGATAGGCATCGTCAAGGGCCACGTAGCAAGTTTTTTCCGGCCGCGGGTCGCGCCGCTGTCGCCAGTATTGCAGGGCCATCTTCACCGCGGCTTCGACGGCCGTCGAGCCATCGTCGGAGAAGAAGACGCGATCGAGACCCGGCGGGGCGATATCGACCAGCCGCTTGGCCAGTTGGATGGTCGTCGGATTCGACGCCCCAAGGTTCGTGACATGCGCCACCTTCTTAAGTTGGGCACAGATGGCGGCATCGATCGCTGGATGGCGATGCCCATGAATATTGCACCACAGGCTGCTGACGCCGTCGATGTACTGGCGGCCATCGATATCCACGAGCAGGCACCCTTCGGCCCGCTCAATCACAAATGGCTCATATTCGGCCATTTGCGTGAAGGCGTGCCAGACAAGCGTGCGATCCCAGTCGAGCAGCGTATGTTTCAGCATAAGTCCACCTCCGGTGGCGAACAAGAGTTCACGATCTAAGCCCCTGACCGCCGAAGGCAAGGCAAAGCGAGGCTATTGCGCTAGCAGCAAAGAAGAGCACAATGGCAATTGTGACCACAACCCCGACGACGAGTTGACGTCCAGAAATCGAGGCTTCACCACCGTTCGCTTGCGCCTGTCCGATAGCAAGGATTCCCCAGACCATGGGGACCAGCAAGTACCAGAATCCATAAATTCGCACATGCTGTAGCCACGTCGGAAAGACCATGCCAAATGGTTCAACGGCATGAAGTGCAGCGCGAGTTACGAAGAACCCGACTATGATGCACAATATCTGGATGAAAGCGAGGAATCCAACGACTCGTGACGGAAAACTCATGGCCACTCGCTCAAGCCTTGGCCTTCTGACGCACGACGTTCATCAATTCCGAATTCTTCACCCGGGCGTTGATGAACTCCACATACGAAGCAAACTCGCCTTTACGTCGCTGATACTCCGCCCACCGCTCAGCCTGGATGCGGTTTTTCATTTCCACACAGTCAAAAGTCTTTGTTTTCGTCGACATCGCTCATCTCCATGGGGCTATGGATCTCGATCGGCTGGTATCCTTTCAGTGCGTTGACTCCGTTGTACCTATGAATGCGGTCATAGTTGACGATGTGCCGAAAGTTCCAGCTTAGAATCAAATCGGCTCGGCCAATGGTCGCTATAGCCACATGGAGTGCATCGGCCAAACTGGAACTACCGAGGATGCCAGCGTCAATATATGCTTGCGCCAATTGAGCGGATTCTTGGTCAGTAGTCACCAGAACAAGGTTTTCCGCTGCAATATCTCCGAGGACCTGTTGTATCTTCGCCGGAGCGCCAGCCAATTCATCCACCGTAATCTGCGAGATCAAGACCACGAACTCACCGCGGCGCACTCGATCAAAGAACTGCCGACTGAAGACAGCAAATTCATCGTCCTCCGTTCCGCCAAACACCGAAGTGTCCACATACACGCGTATCTTTCGCATCATCCGCTCTCCCCCGGCTCATCATCGCCGCTTCTTCCGTCCGTTTTCCGGTTTGACTTCCAGATCGGTCACTAAAAGCAGATCTACGATATTGAACGAATCGTCGGGTTGATAGACAATGGCGGTGCGACCGCTGGGAGAAACCATAATGAACTCGCGATGTACGACCGGCAACTGACGATCATCGGCCAAGTGCATCATGAAGGGATGAAACGGCTGTGCCTCGAAGAGCTTGCGAAGTTGATCGATAACCATGCGCCAGCCTCTTTGTCGAAGGCGTTTTGACGGTCGATGCCCCATTTTATGGCAGCCCGCCCAGATGGTCAACAACGAACCCAACGGCGGATCGGCAGCTACTAATCCCCAATCCCTAATCCCTGCTCTCACTCCCACGCCAACGTCACCGGGGCGCCGACGCCGATACCGAGCCGATGGGCGGCGTTGTCGCGAACGATGGCCAATTCGAGCCGGCCGCCGGATCCGATGACAGCCACCAATGTTCCGCTGGCTTGCTCGGCGTACGATGGATAGATGCCCCACGTCTCGTAGATATTGCAGACAATGCAGGCACGGCGGTCGGTGGGGCGGCCGGCGAGCATATCGGCCGTGATGTTCGTGATCAGATTGCCGAACGAGTCGACCTCGATGACCGCGCCGTCAATGCGGCTTTGACTTTCGCGGGCCACTGGCCAATCGATGCTAACCAGTTGTTGAAGGGGCGGCCCGAGCTTTTCAGGATTCAGGCCTAAGGCAAGCCGCGCCGCCACAGGCGCCATAATATCGCGGCCATGGAACGTCGTAGAGACGGGTTGGAGCCAGTACTCCGGCTCGGTGAGTTGGATCAGTGCTTGCGGCGGTTTTCGTTTCGCCAAACGGCTCAGCAGCCCGTTATCCGGAGCGATAAAGTGCTGTTGGCCGATCCGAGCGTAGACGATGGCCCGATCCGTGCCCACGCCGGGGTCGATCACTGCTACGTGGATCGTCTCGGGCGGAAACCAATCGGCCACGTCATCCAGCAGCAGCGCCGCGCGACGCACGTCCTGCGGCGGCACGTCGTGAGCGAGGTCGACGATGGTGGCCGTCGGGTGCAGAGAGAGGATCACGCCCTTCATCGCCGCCACATAGTGGCCGCCAAGGCCGAAGTCGGTAAGCAGTGTTATAATGCTCATCGAGTCAACTCCCAGCCATTTGCCGAATAATCTCTAAGCACAGTTCACGGACACGAGCGGGATTGACGTTGGGATTCTCCTTCTTCGCCTGGCCAATGAGCGCGCCGATGCCTTTGAGCTTGCCCTCCTTCACCTCGGCGGCAACCTTCGGGTTCGCTAGCACGATTCGTTGGCAGAGTTCGACGACGGCCGCCTCATCGACCTCCTCGATACCAACCGCGCGGATGGCTTCGGCCAAGGACTTGCCCGAAGACACCATCATGGCAAGCACCTCGCGTCCGCGGCTGGTTTCAAAGGCGCCGCCGCGCACCTTGCCGATCAATTCTGCCAGAGCCAGAGGGCCGACCGGGTATCGGCTAATGTCAACCTGTTGGTCGTTGAGCCAGCGGAGCACATCTTGTTGGATCCAATTGCCGGCCGCCTTGCCGTCGCCGCCGGCGTCCGCCACTTGGACGTAATAGTCGACCAGTGCCCGGCCCTGGTTCACCAGCACATCGCTATCGTAGGGCGTTATGCCATAGGTCTGTTCGAGTCGCGTGCGCAGCGCGGCGGGCAACTCGCCCAACGACCCTCGCACCTGCTCCACTTCGGCCTCGGTCACAGTGACGGGCACCAAGTCGGGGTCGGGGAAGTAGCGGTAGTCGCTCGATTCCTCCTTCGAGCGTTGCTCACGCGTGATCTGCGCGCCGTCGTCCCAGCCGCGCGTCGATTTGGGCACGTCGCCAAGCTTGTGGCCCGTTTCCTGCCACTCGCGCCACTGACGCTCGACCTCGTATGCCAGCGCCGCTCGACAGCGCGGAAGCTGTTCATATTTTTGACTTCCACGATCGGCGTGGCAATCTTGCCCTGCGGCGTATCGACGTGCAGGTTGATGTTGGCGTCCACCCGCAAGCTTCCCTCCTGCATATTGCAGTCGGAAACGCCGAGGTAGTTCAACAGCAATTTCAGTTCGGTGAGATACGCCTTGGCCTCGGCCGGCGAGCGCAGGTCGGGCTCGCTGACGATTTCCAACAGCGGCGTGCCGGCGCGATTCAGATCAATGCGGCTGTCGGCCTTGCCGGCCTCCTCGTCGTGCATGCTCTTGCCAGCGTCCTCTTCGAGGTGGGCACGAATGATCCCGATCCGCCGCCGCGATGATGTCCCCTCGCCCTCCGGGAGAGGGCTAGGGTGAGGGCGATCGGCGAGGGCTTCGCCGCGCTGTTTCACTTCAATCTCCAGCCAACCGTTGCGACTCAGCGGCAGATCGAATTGGCTGATCTGATAGCCCTTCGGCAGGTCGGGATAATAGTAGTTCTTGCGATCCCACTTCGTGAACTGTGGAATCTCGCAATTGAGCGCCACGGCCGTCTTCAGCGACAAAGCGAACGCCATCCGATTCATCACCGGCAGCGAGCCGGGCATGCCGATGCAAACCGGGCAGGTCTGCGTATTCGGCGGCGCCCCAAACTTCGTGCTGCACCCGCAGAACATCTTGCTCTCCGTGAGCAACTGCACGTGAACTTCCAGGCCGATGATAATCGTGTAGGACTCGGACATGGCAAAACCGGGACATTAAAAGTCAAGTTATGAACGCAGCAACCTTTCGGCCTAGCAGGCTTGCGTGAATGGTGGCCGCTTCGTGTGCCAGTCGGTGGCTTGTTGGAACATATGGGCGCCGCGGAGGAGGCGATCTTCGGCAAACGGCGGCGCCTGCAATTGCAAACCGATCGGCAGGCCCGTTGAACTGAAGCCACAGGGAATCGAAATGCCGCCGATGCCGGCCAGATTCGTGCTCGCCGTGTAAAGGTCGAACAAGTACATGGCCAAGGGATCGTCGACACGCTCACCGAGCTTGAAGGCGGGCGTCGGCGTCACGGGGCCAATGATCAGATCGACCTCGCCGAATACCCTATCAAAATCCTCGCGGATCAGCCGGCGCACTTGGAGCGCCTTTCTTGTAATATGCGTCGTAATAGCCGGCACTCAGTGCATAGGTGCCGAGCATGATGCGGCGCTTCACCTCGGCGCCAAATCCTTCCGAGCGGCTGCGGCGATACATCTGTACCAGGGCGTTGTCTGACGCTGCGGAAAAGGGGACAGTCCCCATTTGTGCGAAGCACCCTTCGGGCCGTTCCGGCAAGTGGGGACTGTCCCCTTTTCCGCTCTTGGCCGTACGATGGCCATAGTGCACGCCGTCGTAGCGTGCCAGATTGCTCGACGCCTCGCAGGGAGCAATGATGTAATACGTGGCAACCGCATATTTGCTGTGCGGCAGCGAAACTTCTTTGATCGTCGCACCCAGCGACTGGTAAACCCCTACCGCCTCACGCACGCCCGCCTCGACCTCGGCGTCGAGCCCCTCGCCAAAATGCTCGCGCACCAACCCCAGCCGCAAGCCTTCAAGCGGCTGACGGACTGTCTGGCGGTAGTTCGGCACGGGCACATCGACTGACGTCGAGTCCAAGGGATCGTGTCCGGCCAGCACTTGCAGAAGTAGGGCGCAGTCCTCGGCCGTTTGGCCGAACGGGCCGATCTGGTCGAGGCTGCTGGCAAACGCCACTAGCCCATAGCGGCTTACACGCCCATAGGTCGGCTTCATGCCCGAGATGCCGCACAGCCCGGCCGGACAGCGGATCGAGCCGCCCGTATCGGTGCCCACGGCCAGCGGCGCCATGCGAGCGGCCACGCTGACCGCCGAGCCGCCGCTCGAACCGCCGGGCACGCGTGTTACGTCCCAGGGGTTTCGCGTGGCAAAAAAGGCGGAGTTCTCGTTCGATCCGCCCATGGCGAACTCGTCCATGTTGGTCCGGCCGATCAGCACAGCATCGGCGGCCTTCAACTTGGCGACGACCGTGGCGTCATAAGGAGGGCGGAAATTCTCCAGCATCCGCGAAGCACACGTCGTCGGCTCGCCTTGCGTGCACAACACGTCTTTGACGGCGACCGGCAATCCGGCCAGCATGCCTACGGGCTTGCCGGCCTTGCGGCGTTGATCGATGGCTTCGGCCTGGGCGAGTGCGGCGGGCGGATCGACTCTCAGGAAGGCACGCACGGCGCCGTCGTGACGCTCGATCTGGTCCAGATATGCCTGGGTAACTTCGGCCGACGTGACCGCCCCGGTAGAAAGACGGTGGACAAGTTCCGTGGCGTTGCAGTCGGCGATCATTCGGCCCATGCCTTTTCTGTACGGTGGCTCGACGGGCGCCGACGCACAGTGTTGGTCGGCGAATCCCACGGTCGTTAGCCGGCTTTGTGTCGCTCCCTTACGCGTCGCCCAATACGGCCGGAACCAGATAACACTCGTCGTCCCGATGCGGCGCGTTGGCCAAGGCCGAATCGCGCGACAGGCTGGGCCGCACGGCATCGTCACGCAAAACGTTGGCAACGTCCAGTGCGTGGGCCATCGGCTCGATGTCCTTGGTGTCCAACTCCGAGAGCAAATCCACGTAACCGAGGATCTCGCTGATCTGGCTGGTCATGCGGTCAAGCTCGTCGTCCGAAAGCTGAAGCCGGGCCAGCAGAGAAACTTTCTCAACTTCGGCGCGTGAAATTGACATGGCGCGAAATTCGGCGAGGGGGCTCTCCCCAATTGTGCGAAGCACCCGAAGGGCCGTTCCGGCAAGAGGGGACCGTCCCCTCTCGCTTCTGAGCTACTTCGTCGCAGGCGCCGCCGGAAGTTTGAAGGGCGTATGGTGAATCCGCTTCGTCACCGCGCCGCTGCGAATGCATTGCGTACAAACGCGCATCTTCTTTCGGGTGCCGTTGGCCGTGGTCACATGCACGTTCTGTAGGTTCGGGCGAAACTTGCGGCGGCTAATGCCGGTCACCTTAGTGCCCACCCCACCGAGGTACTTGGCCTTACCGCGATGGGTCACCTGATTACCCAGGGCGGGCTTTTTTCCGCATACTTCACATTGCTGAGCCATACGACTGCGTCTCCCACTAAGCCTCTGAGGCGGCAAGGCCGAAACTCTCACTATATCGTCTCTCCGGTAGGATGCAAGTGGGACCTCCGGCCCGTTCGGAGCTGCGGAGTCGCCGACCTGAGCCCGGCCTATACTTCTTTGAAGGGACGCCAATTGGACGGAGGCCCAATGCCCATGCCACTCTTCCGGTCGGTAAGCGATTTGGTGACTGGCGCCGATATGCTCCGCCGCCACCGCTACGGAATCATTGACGTCGCCGATGGTCAACTGCGTGGTGTGACGCTTCGGCCGTTTCCCAAAATTGTTTCCGCGCCGGGCGTCGCATTGGTGGGTCGGTGGCGACATCGGCATGTGACAGGTGACCATCTGCGGCTGTTCTACAACCAGACTTGGCGATTTCCCAATTTTCTGGTGCTCAAGTACATCGAGTCGGCGCGAAACACAAGCTACCGCACGTTGGTTCGAGCGCTGGCCGTGTTGGACGAGATTGCCCGGCTGAAGAAGAGCGATGCTCTGTTGTGCGACGTGAGCAATCGGCGGATATCGACAAGGCTAATGGCCCGTCACGGCTGGCAGCCTCACTGTCCATCCCGGTTCCATCGGCACTACATCAAGCGGTTCTACGGCGACTATGATTCGCCGGCGAGTGTACCGCTGAGTCTACCAGTGCCATTGCTAAAGCCGGTCAGCACCACGTAGACGGTTACGGCGTGCTTGACTCACCTGGAACTGAACGCCCCGAGAATCAGCCGCCATGTCCCGAGCATCAGCGCCATAAGCGCGGGGCAGACAAGCATCAAGAGCGGCACGAACCAACCGATTGTAAACAACGGTTCCGTATAGTTCCACACGGCCGGCCAGCGAACGATTACAAAGAGCGTGGCCAAGCAAAGGAACGGGCCATAGGGAATCTCGCGGTCGCGGAACAGAATTAGCCGCAACAGGCCGACCACCAGGCCGGCGAAGGGCGCCAAGAAGAAGATCACCAGGCAGGGCTGCCAACCCAGAAACGCGCCGATCATTGCCATCAGCGTGACGTCGCCGAAACCCATTGCTTCGCGGCGCAAGGCGGCCGTGGCGACCACGCGCACCAGCCACACCAGCCCGCCGCTGGCCGCCATGCCGACCAGCGCACTTAGCAGTGCCTGCCATGCGATGTCGCCGCGATACCAAAACACGACAATCATTACCGCAACGAGTAGCGCCATCCGGAGTATCCGATAACTCGCGGGCTCGCGAGCAATCCGAGCCCCGCACAGCGTGAGCGCCCGTCGCCAGCCATGTCGCGGATACCACGTCCGAGGCAGCAACGCCGCGCACCAAAGCCACCAGCAAGAAAGTCCTAAGACAAGCGGCCAGACTCGAGGGAAACCGTCCAACGATACTGGCCAACTGTTGGGCGAGGCCAAGTGCAGAAATCGCAAGTCCAACTGCTTGCCCACCGGGAGAACCGCATCAATCAGCCGCGATGCCGGCCACCCGACGGCCACGAACAGCCCGAGCAGCGTCCCGGGAATCGTGATCTCGTCCGGAATGATCATTTCGTCGACGTCGATCATCGATGCCGCCAACATCAGGGCGATCAACGCGACTTGGGCGACAAACTGAAGATGCAGTATCAGAGGGAGCCCTACCACGGCAAGCGGCATGCCACGCGGCAGAAGCCCGCCGATGCCAACCTCCCACCAATACAGCCAAGCCAAGCCGGCGCCCGCGCACAGTTCCAACAGCATCGGCCGAATCCAAAAACCGGCGCCGTGCAGTTGTGCCTCCCGCCGCAGTCCCAGCCAACCGAAGACCGGCAGCCGGTCGAAAAGCCGCCGCCGCGGCGCCAACGGATCGGGCCGCGACCAAGGGCTGATCGGCCGCGGAAACCAAGCCAATCGGTAGATTGCCAGATTTACCCCGCTACCAATGAATGCGCCGAGCACGAACACAACAGCAAGGCGAATCTCCAAAGGCGCGGCAAACATGGCGTTCATAATCCAGCACCGATCCTTCCGCGTGCGACCCGTTTCCCGGCTCTCAGCACCTATAAGAAGGTATTTCAGAACTCCCCTCTCCCGACCAACCTTCGGTCGGTGCCCGGAGAGGGGCCGGGGGTGAGGGCGGAGCCTCCGGCAAACCCGGTAAATTGCCCTCACCCTAACCTCTCCCAAAGAGAGAGGGGACCCGTATTGAAACAACTTCTAAGAGTTTAGCTCGGCGTTTATGCCCACAAACTGCATTTCATCCACGCCCGTTCGATCACCGGGCATGCCCGTCACTTTCGTTTCTTGGTCTCGTTTGCCAGGCGGTCTTGCCATTGTTGGAGCAATTGTAGCGCCCCGAGCGGCGTAAGGTTGTCGAGTTCCAGCCGGCGAATGTCGTCCAGCAGCGGGTGATCGGCCGGAGCAAAGAGCGTCAATTGCAAGTGTCCCTTCTTCACTTCGACGGGCCGTCTGGCGATCTTCGCCCGGCCCTCGGCGTCGAGATGTTCCTCTTCCAATTGCGCGAGAATCTCTTTTGATCGCTCGATCACCTCGCGCGGCACACCGGCTAGTCGAGCGACGTGGATACCGTAGCTCTTATCGGCCGCACCGTCGACGATTTTATGTAGAAAGATCACTTCGTCCTGCCACTCGCGAACCGCCACGTTGAGGTTGCTTACGCCGGCAAGCGATTTTTCAAGGTCGGTCAGTTCGTGATAGTGGGTTGCAAAGAGCGTTCGACACCCGACGTGTTCGTGCAGATACTCGACCACGGACCAGGCCAGCGAGATGCCGTCGTACGTGCTCGTGCCGCGGCCAATTTCGTCGAGAATCACCAGGCTCCGGCCCGTCGCTGTGTTCAAAATCCGCGCCGTCTCGGTCATCTCGACCATGAACGTGCTTTGGCCGCGGGTCAATTCATCGCTGGCTCCCACTCGGGCAAAAATCCGGTCGGCAATGCCGATTGTCGCCTCGCGGGCGGGCACGAAACTGCCGATCTGGGCCATCAGCGTCAAGAGGGCCACTTGGCGAATGTACGTGCTCTTGCCTGCCATATTCGGCCCCGTGATCAGCAGGATCGAGCCCGCCCCGTCGCCGGCGAGCGTATCGTTGGGCACGAACTTGCCCTCCGGCTCGACAATGTCCAGCACCGGGTGCCGACCATCGAGAATCCGCAGCGTCGGCGCCTCGCTGATCTCCGGACGACAGTAGTTTCGCTGGCGGGCCAACTCGGCCAAGGCCACCAACACGTCGATCTGGGCCAACGCCGCCGCGGTGGCCTGCATCCGCCGCCGATCGGCCTCGACGACGTTGCGAAGCTCCAGGAACAAACCATACTCGAGTTCCTTGGCCTTCTCGTCGGCCGTCAAAACCTTCTCTTCATATTCCTTCAACTCCGGCGTGATGTAGCGCTCGGCGTTCTTAATCGTCTGCTTGCGGATGTACTCGGGCGGTATCTTCTCGCGATGGGCATTGGTGATTTCGATGTAGTAGCCAAAGACCTTGTTGAAACCGACCTTCAGCGTCGGAATGCCCGTCCGCTGCGTCTCCTGGGCCTGGTATTGTGCGATCCACTGCTTGCCGCCGTGGGCCAACTCGCGGAGCGCATCCAACTCGGGACTGTAGCCGTCGCGAATGAATCCGCCCTCGCGGCTCAACAACGGACATTCATCGGCCAAGGCCGCTTCGAGCGTCGTTCGCAACTCGGGGCAAAGGTCGATCGCGGCCTCAATCTCGTTGAGCAGATGGCTCTTTCGCACCGTGAGTTTCGCCTTCACCGTCGGCAACGATCGCAATGTGCGGCCCAGGAAGCTGAGATCGCGCGGACTGGCTCGACCGGTTGTCACACGGGCCAGGAGGCGTTCGACATCGTAGATCCGCCGCAAGTTCTCATGCAGCTCGTCGCACAGCGATTCTGCGCCGACCAATTCCCCCACGGCGTCCAGCCGTTGGCGAATCAGCGTCGCATCGGTCAACGGGTTGCCAACCCAATCGGCCAAAAGCCGCGATCCCATGGCCGTGACCGTTCGATCCAACACCCACAACAGCGAACCTTCGCGGCGGCCATCGCGAATCGTCCGCGCAATTTCCAAGCTCCGTCGGCTCGCTTCATCGATTTCCAGCGTACCGGAAATGCCGTACGGCAGCAGCCGATCGATGTGTGCGAGCGAACTTTTTTGGGTTTCCGTCAGGTAATCGAGGATTGCACCGCTGGCACGCACGGCTTGCACGTCGGCCGAATCCTGGTCATCGGAGAAGCCGAAGCCGTCGAGGCCGGCCGTGCCGAAGTGTTTGGTGAGCGACTGCCGCGCGGTCTTTTCCGAGAACGCCCAGGCCGGGCGGCGCGTCACCATCATCCGCTGGTTCAGATGCGCAGGCAGCGGCCCGGCGTCGTCGCTGACCAGGCATTCGGCCGGGCTGATGCGCGCCAATTGATCGGATAGTTGCGCCGCCGCAAAGACGGCCGCCATGAATCGGCCCGTGGAAAGCTCGACCCACGCCAGCCCCGCCGGATCGCCCGGGGCGACGGCCGCCAGAAAATTGCTCTGCCGCGGATCGAGCAACGCATCGTCGGTCACCGTGCCGGGCGTAACGATCCGCGTTACCTCGCGCCGCACCAGCCCCTTGGCCAGCTTGGGGTCTTCGACCTGCTCACAGACGGCCGCCCGCATTCCGGCGGCAATCAGCTTGGCGAGATAGCTTTCCAATTGATGGTGTGGAAAGCCGGCCATGGGGATGGCATTTTCGCCCTTCTCGCGACTCGTCAGCGCCAGATTGAGCACCCGCGCGGCCGTCTTCGCGTCGTCGAAGAACATCTCGTAGAAGTCGCCCATACGAAAAAGCAGCAGCGCCTCGGGACACACCCGCTTGGCTTCTTCGTACTGTTTCATCATCGGGGTGACGGCCATCCCGCCATGCTATCAGCGGACGGCGAAACCGGGAAGGGGCGAGAGACGCCTTCTCTGGCAGGCGATGCGCGGCGGTTCGTTGTCCCGACGCGGGCGACGCCTCACTTGCAATCAAGAACACACCAATATTCTATGGCGAAGCAAGGTAGCCATAGCCGGGAGCCAACGGCTCCCGGAAAGAAAATACGAGACGCTCCACACGCCGGGAGCCGTTGGCTCCCGACGACTGCAACGCATCTCTCACCCATCTGCTGAATTCGCCACACGTACCAGCGACTATCCGTCGATTTTGAGGAATTTCGACCGGCATCATGCGCGGAGGCGTGCCGTATCTCTGTGGTCAAGCCCGAGCAGCCCACGCGCATCGGGTTGCGCCACCGTGCGCGTTAGAGGTGCGGCAGAATCGTCGAGATTTTTGCACCGGCGCACAGACGGGCAGCCGCACCGGGCGGGAAACGGGGAATCTTCCGGTCAGGGGTCCAGGTACGTATCGTTCATGTCGGGGTGTGGCACAAACTGCTGGTAAACGATCCACGCCGCGGACCTATCCGACTTTCTCTCGGCCTCCGCGATCAGCCCATTTACTTCGTCGCATTGTTCGGAGGACAAATAGAACCCCTGATCCTTAATCCATTTCGTGAGCTTGTTCATTTCCCGCTGATTTACTGTCTGGTCCCCAACGACGGTTCGGAGCGATTCCAGCCTTCTCCCAATCTCTTGCCGAGAGATACGGGGACGCCATTCTGGAACAATGTCAACCATTCCGTCATCCGATACAACCAGGCCGATGCGCGCGGTTCTGCTCCCCAACACATATCGGACGGTGGAGTTGTACCGCGCGCCTCGATCAGAAGTACCTTTGTCACTCACTTGCCCGTCAAGGATCACTCCGATCGCATAGCAGGCTCCGTCAGGGGATACGAGAATGGCGCCGTCAATTCGGGACGCCTTTTCGAGCAGGTTATCCGTCAGTGGCTGCGGATCTACAATCGTGCACTGGTTGCCAAAGCGTGCCGCCTCCGTTGCGGCATCCTCGGCGACAATGATGATAGTCCCGTGGGTTAGCTCGGTTGCGGCCGATGCAACTCGATTCATGCACCCCATCTGTTTGTTGCCGGCGTTTGGGAATAGGCGGGCAAAACCCTCGCAGAATCTCTTAACCTGCGCCAGTTTCTTCGGTAGTTGTGGTACCCCATGTTCGACGCGCATCAGCGCCACGCCAGCATGAGTCAGTTCCCATTTGGCGTGCCCCACGAATTCCACGCAGAATAAGTCCTCATTCGACGCATCATAATTCTTGCGAAGTGCGCCCACACCGAGTATGTGAGCCGAGTCGCATATGAGCCCCTCCCCAGGCTCGGCAAGCTGAAGGAGCTTCCGCACAGCTCGGTAGTTTCTTAGGCTCGGGGCATTAGGGAACGAAAGCGATTCCGTAATGCTCTCATGGCCGGCTCTTGCGAGTATTAGTCGGCTACGCCTAGTTGTCTTCTCATACGTGAGCGTCGAAATCTCGGTGCATGCCTCGAAACCGCCGTGCAACCCAACGAATTCATCGCAGGCGCCGAAGGGTGTGTACATGAAGCTAGCCGCTCCTGACCGCAGAAGCGACTCCGTGGGCGGAAACACGTCGGTCCCCTGGCCCGCGAATGATAGGACAATTGCCTGCCAACATGAATCGACGAACTTGTACGCCACCGCGTCGATAAGAGACGTTACGACCGAATACCCGCCGCGGGTTGTTCTACGCAGCACCGGATGGGAGTTGCACACCGCCTCGTCCAGCAGTAGCACCGTGTAGACAAGATATGGGCCTAGCTCCCGTCCTGGCGAAACATAGACCTTCCGAGGATTGAATCGGCACGCGCCGGCAACAGTCTGCTTTATGGCCTTTCGGACTCTCGAAACAAATCCGCGGCGCTTCTCCTCTTCGGCCCATACCTCGCCGTGCTTGCTGCCAACCGGGTATGCATAGTTAGGGCCCGGCTCGATTTTACCCAACTCGGCGGTCAGTTTCAGCACATTACTGAAGTCGTCTGGTTTGAACTCGTGGTCTTCCGGCTCCACCACTGCGGCAGGGCAACGACTGTCTTCGCCATCTCGAATCGCAACGACGAACGTATCCGGAAGAATCGCTTCGTCAAGTCGCCCAAACAACGCCTCGGCGGCCACTTTGGCGCTGATTGCAAAGTGCGGCTGATACCCCCAGAGATAGACGTTGCGCGGCGGTTCGGACGCCGATTCGTCACCAAGTGGAGAGAGAATCCGCATCATTTCCTGTTTTGCCATTGCGTGCTCCCTGGGGTGGTGCGGGCAGCCACAGCGCTCCTATGGCGTCACCCAATAGTTCTACTGGGCGCGTATCGGTACGGCCGCGATTCTCCCGCGGCAATCGGATTGCGTCAAGCGTTGTGTCATCGACAAACCTTCGATCCGTTGAGATGGCCCTGGCCAATAGGGGGTGTCGTGGACTGTGCCCCATTCACAGAAAAGCAATGACGCCGCGAATACTCAAGCGTAGGAGGGGCCGGATGTAAAGTCCGCTCCGGTCACATCGTCCGCGATGTCCAAACGCCAATTGCCACGGTGCACAGGTCGCCCCCACCGACGCGCCCAAAGGCATCTTGGTTGCCCGCTCCGGCCGCATCGAGCGGAGCATTGAAACGCTGCTACCAGGACCGCGTCGGAAGACGTCGGTTTGGCGAAGCCGACAGGATGCGACGACTTCAGCGCTGCCCAATCCAATTGCCAGCCAAAGCAAACAAACGACTTCTTCCGTTGCCTCCATGCGCTTCGGCCAACCGATTTGCACGTTGGTCATGCAACAGTTTGTACACCCGCGCTGCCAATGGCTGTGCAACTCGACGCGCTGCGCAGTTCAATACGCTCCGATAGACTATCCGGCAACTGGCTGGGCATGGTCGCTTGGGGGTCACTCAGCCTGTAGACAAACAGCCTCGACATGCCAGCATGGAAATACTCTTTGTCGATTTGCTCAACATCGTCGACCGTAGGCGGGCGCTCGCCGTTGGAAAAAACGGCCCCATAGAATTGACCGTCGCGCTTGAAAAGGAAGGGGTTATTGCAGAGGAAGGCGTTCGTAGCTGGCGTGTCCGACACGACTTTCAGCACGAAGCCGTTGTACGTGCCGTGCGCGAGCCGCTGCGACCATTTCTTCTTGAACCTTAGCACGCCATCGCGTAGAAAAGGACGCGTCCAACCGAGCCACGCCTTGCTGTCTCCCTTTTCCTGCAAATACTGCAAGCCATAATGATATAAGGCACAGCTGCGCCCGCCTTGATATAGTCGCGGTTGCCGTCGCGAATGCCCATCATGCCCAAGTTACTGTCCTCATCTCCGTGCATGATGAGCTGGCCGGCAATCGATCCTTCCTGATCCTTGATCAACAACAGTTCGCTGACTTTCACATCCGTTTGGAACCGTTCATAGGAGGCAATCGCCGCGCAGTCGCCAAATGTTTGCGAGATGTACGGAACATACATATTGTAGTAGAAGTCATCGATCTGCTGCGGATCGCACGTGATTTCGCATCGCAATCCGTGCTGGCGAATCCGCCGCAAATCGCCGCCCACCTTGCGAGTCGCCTCTCCATCGCGAGGAAGCGCGACGTTTCCGCCGACCCAGGTCGGTATGAAGAACCAATCCTTCAAGTGCGCGACCCCCAGATGAGACTCGTACGTTTCGGCGACGATCATGGAAAAATCGCACGACGGCGTCGGCCGTAGCCTGGCAAGTTTCCATAGCCAATAGCGGCCGAGATATCGCCGCTTGTACGAATCGCCGAAGATCAGCTTGAGCAGGTAGGGCTGCTCGTCCTCGCTCACCGCGCACAGAATGGAAAGGGGCAGGCCGCAGTCGCGCTGCGTTCCTTCTACCAGCCAGGTATGCAGCCGGAGTTGGCGCAGCCACCAGACTCCACCGGCGAGCTTCGAGAACGCCCGCTGGCCTGCAATCTTTGCGGCGTGCAACAGCCCCAAGCACGCAGCGGCCATCTTGCTCAACAGACGCATCGCCCCGATTCCCCCCTGGTGCCGGCAGGCGCACCAGCAAAGCCTCGCGATGGGTTTGACAACTACCTCATTATTCCATCGCTGCCAGCCATTTTACGCATAGAGCCAGCGTTTGTCACGCAAGCGAACGATGTCGGGCCGTCGTGGCCGCTGCGTCGTCGACCACGCGTGGCCAAGGCAAAATGCGGAGAGCCGGGACGCTGAACCCGCATGTTCACGGTCGATTGAAGCCTATACGGCCACAGAGGGCATTGTCACAAGTACGTACTTCACCGCGTCTTGCGACGTGATTTGTGTTGATTACACTGGCCTTTCTCTTGACGTGTGCTCTGCAACCTATCCGGCAGCGTCCGAAGGTAATTGGCATGCCAATAGGTTCCTATTCAGCGCGTCTGATCTCGGCCATACGTATGTTGAGAGCACGCCGTGGTGCACCGGTGCACCTGCGCAGGGATGACCATTGGGGATCTAAATCATTCGTAGCGGAGCGATTCGATCGGGTCGAGTCGGCTAGCTTTGCGGGCGGGGTAGTAGCCGAAGAATACACCTACCGATGCGGCAAAGCCAAGAGATATCACGATGGCCATGAAGGAGATCGTCAAGGGCCAATGCAAGTGGCCAAGGAAGGCATTCACGGCAGAGGTAGCTCCCACGGCCGCGACAATTCCCAGCGCAACGCCGATTATCCCGCCCGAAAGCGAAAGCACCACGGCCTCCAACAAGAATTGCCGCAAGATGTCCCGCGAGCGTGCTCCCACGGCCAGGCGAATTCCGATCTCGCGCGTCCGCTCAGTGACGGAAACGAGCATGATGTTCATGATGCCGATGCCGCCGACAACCAGCGAAACGCCGGCCACCGAGCCCAGGATTAACGTCATGCCAATCGTGATGAAGCCCAGTACCTTGACGATTCCAGTCGCGTCAAAGACGTTGAAATCGTCCGGCTCGTTGTCCCGGATGCGATGTCGCTGCCGCATGAGCACCTTGATTTCGTCTTTCAGGTCAGGTATCCGATCGACCGAGCGAGCGACTGCCGCGATGCTCCATACGTTCTTGAACGGCTGGCCATAAACGCGTTTCATGATGGTCGTGTTGGGGGCCAGCACGATGTCGTCCTCGTCTTGGCCGAAGAGGTTCGCGCCTTTTGACTCGAGGACGCCCATGACCACGAACGGAATACTCGCGATGCGTATCGTTGCGCCACGCAATCCGACGTTTGGAAGAGGTTTTTCGCCACGGTCTTGCCGAGAACGCAAACCTTGGCTGCGGCGCGAACGTCGCTTGACGTGAAGAACTCACCCCTTTCCATCTGCCAATTTGAGAGCGTCAGGTAACTTGCGTTGACACCGAGGATTTCGCTGGGGGACCAATTCTGATTTCCGGCGATCACTTGACCGGTCGCCCATATCCGGGGCGACGCCGCCTTTGCGCTGGGACATTCTGCGGCGATGGCCGCGACGTCGTCCACAGTCAGAGTAATGGCGCTTTTTGCACCCCGCCGAACACCTCCCGTGGTGCGATTGCCCGAAAACACGACGACCAGGTTAGTTCCTAAGTTTTGAAACTGCTCTTGGATCATCAGGCCGGCCGATTGGCTAATCGAAACCAGCAAGATGACGGCGGCAACGCCGATGACGATTCCCAGCACCGTCAGGCCGGGCGCATCTTGTTTTTCGACAAGGATCGAAAGGCCACGCGTACAATCAAAAAGAGGTTCATGGGATCGCGTGGAATTAGTGACCGTGTTGCAAATCCGCTCGCCTAGCGTATCTTCATGCCCGTGACCACCAACTGGCCTTCCTTGAGCTCGCCGGAAACGACTTCTGTAAATTTCTCGTCCTCCAGGCCGGTCATAATCTTCACCGCGGCCAGCAAATCGCCGTCGGCAATCCAGACATATCGTTCCTTACGGTTGGGCTCCGACAACGAATCGTCATCGACAGTTGTGGCCGCCTTCGCCGAATCGGCATTCTTCTCTTCCTGGTCGTCGGCCGCCTTGCCTTCCAGAATGGATCGATCGTCAGCCCGAACCTGATTGGGCTTGGGATAGAACCGCAGCGCCGCATTGGGAACTTTCAGCACCTTGGCACGCTTCTCGATTTGAAAGCTCAGGGTCGGCGTCATCCCCGGCAGCAATTTGAGTTGCGGGTTCGCGGCTTCGACTACGACGGTATACGTGACGATGTTCTGAACCGTGGTCGGAGTGAGGCGGACCTCGCGGATCTTCCCCTGGAATTCGTCCCTGGGGTAGGCCTCGACCGTAAAGGTGACCGGCTGCTTCCGCGTCTGGGCGTCGCGAATCAAGCCGATGTCCGCCTCATCCACCGAGGCTAAAACGTATACCCTCTTTTCCAGGTCGGGGGCCACCACGAAGAGCACTGGCGTTTGGTAGGCCGACGCCAAGCTCTGCCCCGGGTCCACTTTGCGGTCCGTGACGACGCCATCGACGGGCGAGGTGATCTGGGTGTAGAGAAGGTTCGTCTCGGCGAGTGTCAGGGCGCCCTCGCTCTGTTGGATCTGTGCCTCGCAAAGCGCGACGTTCGCCACGGCGGATTTGTAGTTTGACTTGGCCAGATCGTAGTCGGTGTCCGCAATCGCCTTCCGCGGCAGCAGGTCCTGCGCCCGGGCCCATTCCTGCTTTGCCTGTTCGAGTTTGGCTTCGGCCTGCAGAAGATTGGCCTTCGTGCAAGCCAGCGACGCCGCGGCCTGATCGCGATTGGCCTTGAAAAGCAACGGATCGATCTTTGCCAGGAGCTGTCCCTTCTTGACCTTATCGTTGAAGTTGACGCAGACCTGGCATATTGGTCCAGAGACAACGGCGCCGACCTGTACGCTCAGGACCGGCTGTACAGCGCCGCTGGATTTGATGGTGAAGGTGATGTCGCCCCGCTTGACAGGCGCGGTTCGGTAGACGCTTTCGGCAGACCTATTCCCCGGCCGGAAATGGCGGTATCCCGCGGCGCCTCCGCCCACGGCGATCCCGATGACAACTATCCAAAAAACGAGACGTTTCATACCTTCTACTCGTCCGATGCATGCAGTGCTGTGGTGGCAGTCGCAAAGTCAGTCGAGTCGCACACGACTCGCCCGTCGCGCAGGACGACGGTCCGGCAGGCGTGCCTCGCCACGTCCTGATCGTGGGTTACAAGAATGATCGTAATCCCGTCGTCCTCGTTTAGTTGCCGAAACAGATCCATCACTTCCCGGCTTGTGCGTGAGTCGATGTTCCCGGTGGGCTCATCGGCCAAGAGGATCGGTGGCTCGTTGGCCAGAGCTCGGGCGATGGCCACCCGTTGTTGCTGCCCACCAGAAAGCTGTGATGGATGATGATCGAGGCGCGATTCCAGGCCCACCTTCTTCAGTAATCGTCGGGCACGATCCCGCCGCTGGCGCCCGCCGAATCGTCCGCAATATAGGAGCGGCAATTCCACGTTTTCCAAGGCCGTGGTCCGCGAGAGTAGATTGAAATTCTGAAATACGAAACCGATTTTCCGATTCCGCAATTGGGCCCGCTGATCGCCCGACATCTCGACGACCTCTTCCCCATCGAGCAGGTAACTGCCCGTGGTGGGTCGATCCAGACATCCGAGTGTATTCATTAGAGTCGTTTTTCCCGACCCCGAGGCGCCCATCAGGGCCACGTACTCTCCCCTGTCGATACCGAGGGACACACCCCGCAATGCCTGGACTTCGACTTCGCCGACTGCGTACGTCTTGGAGATGTCGCGCAATTGGATCAGCCGCGTTTGCAGGGCGTAGCCGCGCACGCGATGCGGAGACCTCACCGGGCCGATCGCGACCGTTCCTTTCGCACCAGATGCTAGCATAGGCTTCGCCTACAGCTTTGAAACACAGGCCCCTCCCCGCGCTCTAGTATACATGCACTTCTCGCGAAGCCGAACCCCCCAAGGTTTAGGGGGTAGGAAATGGAGCACCGCCGATTTTCAAGGGCGTGTGCCGGGCGAATCGGCAAGCTGGCCCATTCCCCAAAATCTGATCCCCGTGGTAATGAGAGCCGGTCAGTATGGCTCGCTGCGTCGCGCGATTGCCCAGGCATGTTCAAAATCGCAAATAGCGAGTCCAAGCAATGTGCGTTTCCGACTCCTCATGTGTACGACTGATGACAAGCGTCGTGGACGATTTGTCAGTATTCACGAGGATGATATGGATCGTCAAAGGTGTGAGCGTCTTGATTGTGGGTGGGAAATTCACGGGGTTCCTGGAAGGCGGCGGTCCGAGAGTTCTTCTCTAGGCCAGGCGTTTTACGCCTGGGTGCGGAGGCGATGGTGGAGTCGGGGTTTTGTCAGGCCCGTTTTACGGGCCTCCTGCAACAGCTTGTGCGGTGCTTCGAGTAGTCGGCGGAGTACATCAACATGTCTCTTTACGCCAGCCTTTCAGGACCGACGGCGACGTATGCCGTAACGCATTATTCTGCAATGCGTTAGACCCATTCGTCGCAGCGAGGCAGCTCGGTGAAACACCCCCCACTAGGTCTTTGGCCGGTTTTCCTGCTGCGATCGATTTGAAGGTAGCCCCAATCTTTGACGATGAAACTTGAAAGACGATCACGGGAAGGGAGACCGTAATCATGCGGCTCACGCTGAGCATCCTCCTTTGGGAAATGGGGTTGTATCGCAACTCCCGGCTTGATCGCGAGGCCGTTCTTAGCCGGAACCAGCGCCGGTTCTCGCGCCTGGTGTCTTATTTGAAACGGCGTTCTCCGTATTACGCACGCATCATTGACGAACGGCAGATCGACCCTCGACGGGCAACGCCGGAGGACTTCCCGGTCATGCCCAAGACCGAACTGATGACGCATTTTGACGAGATCGTCACGGTGCCCGGCCTCACACGGCAAGGCATCGAAACGTTTCTGGAAAACTCGCGCGAGCCCTCCGACCTGATGGATGGGCGCTATGTGATCGTTCACAGCTCGGGCACGTCGGGGCAAGTCGCGTTTTGCGCCTACACGCTTAGGGAATGGGTGCAGGGGTGGACAAGCTTCTTCCGCGCCGTGCCCGTCTTCGGGCCGATCCCGCGCAGGACCGCGTTTTACGGCGCCGCCGTCGGTCATTTTACGGCGGTCACCCTCGCACAAACGGTCCACTGGCTGAAGATCGGCATCTTTCACCGATCACGTAGGTTCGACGTCAATGCGCCCTGGAGAGAGGTCATCGATGGACTGAACGAGTTTCAGCCGCACAACCTGACCTGCTACGGATCGCTTCTCGGCGAGCTCTGCGCCGAGCAGGAGCGGAAGGGCTTGAACATCCGGCCGAAAACCATCATCTGCGGCGGCGACCCGCTCTTGCCGCAGGATCGACTCCGCGCGGAACGCGTATTCGGCGCCCGGGTGCTCGACGTCTACGCAACCACGGAAATGCTGGTGGTGGGAATGGCCGAGCCCAAGAGCGAAGGCATGGTGCTGTTGGAGGACGATCTCTGGATCGAGGTTCAAGACGATCGCCTGCTGGTGACGAATCTTCGCAACCGCACGACTCCGTTGATACGCTACGTCCATTCTGATGCTGTAGCGTCCTCGACTTTTCGTGGCGACTACGCCTACTACCGCGGATTCCGCCGGGTCGAAGCCGTCGCCGGGCGTCGCGAAGACCGACTCGTGCTGTTCAATGAATCCGGGCAGGAAGACTTCATCCACCCCTTGCTGATCGTCGAGTTCTTCGTGCGAGGCATGGAGCGGTTTCAGGTCGTCCGCACCGGTCCCGCGGCCTTTACCTTCCGCGTGAAACCTCAGGCGGAACTTCGGCCAGCAGAACAAAATCGCGTGGCGCGCGAGATCCGCGCCAAATGGGACGCAATTCTCGCCCAAAAGAACATGAGAAACGTCCGCTACCAAGTGGAATGGACGGATGACTTGTGCCACGACCCGCGGACCGGCAAGTTCCGCCTCGTCGAGACGATGCCGACGCCGCGGACGCCGATCCGTTTGCCCGCTACTTTGAAGCGTCCGGCCGCTTGATCCGCGGCGCAATAGTTGCCAAAGGGTTCCCCTATCGCGTCTTCGCCGGGTGACCAGCGTCCGCATGCGGCCATGTTCTAACGTGCGAGCCGTGTCAGGTGAGATCAGGCGGGCGACGACTGTTTCCCGATGTTTTCGTCTGCGTGCCGCTTGTTAATGGTTGAGCGAGAAGTGCCGTGAGGATCAGGTGCAGGACGACCGCCGGCCAGAGTAGGACACCGGTCAAACCGCCTTCAAGACCGAGATAGGCGAGATACAGCGTGACAGCCGCGCTGTAGGTCAACATGCCGACCAGCGGCGTGCCTGGCCAGCAGGCGACCCCTAACGCGATCAGGGCGATTCCGAGCACACGCGCCACCGGTATGGCGATGCCGGCAAGTTCCTCGCCGAGCAACAACCGCCCAACGAGCGACGGCACAACAAGCAACGCTACGCCGGTTGCCGCTTCGCTGACGGCAGCAAGAGCCAGCACTTTCTTCATCGCGTTTTTTTGTCCTTCGCGCCCTAGTGGTTCGAAATGGCTTGAAGCTGCTAGCGATTTGGTGCCGCCTCCGGCTCGGGTTCGAGCTTGACGGTCAGCTTGTCGATCTTACCGGTGAACTTAAACGGAACATCGTAGCGATATTCCAACATGGCAACGCCGGTCCGCGTGTCTTGGCCGACGTCGAACGTTTCGTCCTCGGGGAACGTGACGGGCGTAGTGTGTTCCATGGAATTCCTGGCCACTTCCTTACCGTCCACGTAGAGCACGCCCGTCCCTCCCTTGCCCAATCCTGGCGCATCGGGTTTGAAGTCGAAGACGATGGTGTGCTTGCCACCTCTTAGTTCAGGCCCTTCCCATGTCGTGCGCTTGAGGTCGAGCAGGTTATACAGGAACACCGGCCTGCTCCGGCCGATTCCTAACTTGCCCTTGCTCAGGAACAGGCCATAGCCGCCGAAGCGCCCTCCTTCGGTGACGATCATGCCTTCCGCGCCGCCCTCGGGAATCTCGATTTCGGCAGTGATCGTGTAGGGCTTATTCAGGATGCTCGGTGCAGCGCTAGCCGGCACGCCGGTCAGTTCGCCTGAATACGTGAAGACCGTTCTCCCTGCCGTGAGGCTCGGCCGCGGCGTATTCCAGCGTGCGAGCGTCGAGTTGTCCAGTGGCAGCACGTCATACTTCTTTGCCTCTAAATAGAAGAGGTTCTGCATCTGCTTGAGCTTCTCCGGCATCTTGGCGGCTAGGTCGTTGAACTCGGTTGGGTCCTCGGCAACGTTATAGAGTTCCCAACTGTAACCGGTAATCACATCCGGAGGCGTCTTGGTGCTCAGTTCCCACGGGAGCGTAACCGGCGTGGTGGCCGCCAGCCATCCGTCGTGATAAATGGCGCGATTGCCGAGCATCTCGAAGTATTGGGTTGTGTGCCGGCTGGGGGCATTGGCATTAGCCTTGTCCCATGTGTACACCATGCTTACGCCTTCGATTGGCTTCTGCTGGATACCATCGATCGCATCGGGCGCCGGGATGCCGGTCGCTTCGAGGATCGTCGGCACGACGTCGATGAGGTGGTGGAACTGGCGGCGGATGCCGCCCACGTCGTTGATGTGGCCGGGCCAGGACACCGCCATACCCTGGGCCGTTCCGCCGAAGTGCGACGCCACTTGTTTCATCCATTTGAAGGGAGTGTCCATCGCCCACGCCCACTCTGCCGCAAAGTGCGGGAACGTCCGGTCAGATCCCCAGAACGGATACCAGAGAAACTGGTCCTTGACCGGCACGGCAACACCATTGAACGTCGTGAACTCGTTCGGCGTGCCGTTGAGCATGCCTTCGGCGCTCGCGCCGTTGTCGCCGCTGATGTAGATTATCAAGGTGTTGTCGAGTTGGCCGAGGTCGTCGACGGCCTGGATAACCCGTCCGATCTCATGGTCGGCATAGGCGAGGTAGGCCCCATAGACATCCGCTTGCTTGATGAAGAGCTTCTTCTGCAACAAAGTGAGGGAGTCCCACTGCGGCAGTTCTTTCGGCCACGGTGTCAGCTTGGCGTTCTCGGGCATGATGCCCAGCGCCTCTGGTTGGCAAAAATCGTCTCCCGCAGCTTGTTCCAGCCGTCATCAAAGAGATGCATATCGCTGATCTTCTTAATCCACTCGGGCGTCGGATGATGCGGCGCGTGGGTGGCGCCCGGCACGTAATAGACGAACCACGGCTTGCCGGGCGCGATCTCCTTGAGTTGCTTCATGTACTGGATGGCCTCGTCGGCCATCGCTGTCTCCAGGTTCCAGTCGGGATTTCCTCGAAACGGATAGATCGCCGTCGTATTGCGAAACAGGTTCGGTTGCCACTGGCTGGCATCGCCGCCGACGAAGCCGTAGAAATATTCGAAGCCCATACCGTTGGGCCATTGTCTGAACGGCCCGGCCTGGCTCGACTGATACGAGGGCGTGTTGTGGTCCTTGCCAAACCACGAGGTGGCATAACCGTTCTCCTTCAGGATGGTACCGATGGTGCCCTTGTCGATCGGAATGATCGAGTCGTAGCCCGGGAATCCCGTCGCTATTTCGCCCACCACGCCGAAACCTGCCGAGTGATGGTTGCGGCCGGTGATAATCGCCGCCCGAGACGGCGAGCAGAGCGAAGTGGAGTGGAAATTGGTGTAGCGCAGCCCGGTCTTCGCGATGCGATCCATGGCCGGTGTCGGAACAACGCCACCGAACGTGCCCGTGGTGCCGAAGCCAACATCGTCGGTCATGATGAGCAGAACGTTCGGCGCGCCCTTCGGCGGAACGATGCGAGGGGCCCACCAGGCCTTCGATTCCGAGGCCTTCTCCTTGATCACACCGCCGAACTTCGGATCGGGCGGCGGGAGCTGTTTGCCGCTGATCGTCGTGGTGGCGCCGGGCGAGCCCGGTACGCCAGTGACCTGCTGGGCCTTGGTCGGCACGGCTGACAGCACTCCCACAAGGATCATGGTCAGGTTCGCCGTAAGAACTGCTCGCCGGTTCATGCGTCTTTCTCCTTCGCCTGGAACAACACCACGTATCAGAGACCGCACAAGACGTCGCAACGGGGACGTTCAAAGCTCTAGTGCACGGGCTCGGTCGGCGGATGTGAAGCGTCACTCTGCGCCGGGCTAACCCAACGCAGTGTCAATACGGACGTGCCGCTCGCGCCCCGGGTTAACATAGGCGACGAATTATAGGCAAGCGACGGGTCAAAGGCCACCTTTAACCCATGCATCGGCACTCACCTTGCGGATGACAAAATGGGATTTTCCACGATGATTGGCCACGGTGGTTCGAGACAGCCGTCCGCCGGCGGTGGGTTTCGTCAGACAAATCCACGGCGCTGCGGGGCATCCAAGCTCACTCGGAAGGCGGCGGAACCACGCTGCCTGGGCTTACCGGCCCGGCGGGAAGCCGGATCGGGTTCGCTTCTGGCGGCCGAGTGAAGTCGACCACAGTGTATTCGCCTGCACCCACGATCGCTTTGCGGTATTGCGTAACACTTTCGCCATTCTGCGGGAACGTGGCCGTTACCCAGTATTGGAACTCGCGGTTGGAGGGCAGGACAGGGGTCGTAAACTTTCGGTCCTTTCCTTTTTGGGCACGCAACTTTTGCCCGTTGATGTAAAGCACTGCGTCGCTGGTCGGCAGGAACACATGGATGACGCCCTGGGCCGACGGTGCGCCGACCGCCATGTTCTGGAAACCGGTCGGCGCAAACGGGCCCGGAATGTAGCTCGACGGATAGGGCTGGGCCTGATCGAAGTGGAAATGGAAGTGATAATGGACGGTCGCCGGTGAAGAATTCGCCGCAGTGGCCGGAGCCGGATTTGCGACTCCGTCAGGCTGACTTTGCGCGTGCGCTCCAACGGCGATCAGGTTCGCCGCAAGCAGAATACCTACGAACGCGACCAGCTTCGATCTGTCACAGTTGCACATAGCGCCACCTTGCCTTTCGTTACGGTGCACACAGATGCCCAGAGTTGACCTACTTCGTCAAGTTGCCGGTATTCTATCGCTCGCGAGCAACCCCGGAAAGCAACTAGGCACATGCCCGCTATTTTGGCGTGATTTCGGCCAGATTTGACTCGAAGACACATGGGTGACACGGTACGACCTAGGCTGGCCACCAGAGTGGCTCGATAAGACCAGCCCTGCGACGTCACCCCGCTGACTCCACACGCTCGATGCTCGGGTTCAAACGTCCTCGTACCACTGCGTGAACTCTTCGGTGGTGGTCTCAGCCGGAAGTCTCGCATAGCGGCGTCGCGCGGCGAACATGCGCAGCGCCAAGTAGACCACAGGCAGAATACCGACGAAGAGGAAGATCAGGTCGCCGGGCATCCGCATCCACTCGATGATGCGGGGCCACGGCTGCGAAAAGAACTCCGGTTGCCTTGCGTGCCAATAACCGTTCTGGACGGCATCGAAAAGCTGTAACCCGCCCATTGGGATCAGGTTCGCACACAGCATCAATCCCAGGCCGACGTTCAGGCCCCAGAACGAGAGCTTCATCGCCCGCTGGGAACCTCGGTCGGGTGGAATGAAGTGTCGAGCGATGAACATGAAGAAGCCGATCGCCAACATGCCATACACGCCCATCAGCGCCCCGTGGGCGTGATTAGCCGTGAAGGCGGTGCCGATCTCGTAATAACTCACGATGGGCAGGTTGATGAGGAAACCGAACACTCCCGCGCCAAGAAGTTCCAGAAGCCGACGGCGATGAGGAACATCACGGCCCATTTGTGTGGAAAGGCTGTGCTTGTAGTGCCGATGACCGAGCTTGATCTCTCTTGAGCTCCCAGTCGCATGAAGCGCCAAGCCTCGAAGGTCAGAAGCACCAGCGGGATCACTTCCATAGCGGAGAACACGGCTCCCATCGCCATGTGAATCGCAGGCGCGCCACTGAAGTAAAGATGGTGCATCGTGCCGATCACGCCGCCGATGGAATAGAGAATGATGTCGAGATAGACGACTCTGGTGGCCGTGGCGGGACGAACCACGCCCAAGAGAACGTAGATGTATGCCACCATGATGGTCGTGAACAGTTCCAAAAAATCCTCGACCCAGAGGTGGACGACCCAGAACCGCCAAAAGTCCATCACGGCGAAGTTGACGTTCTTGCCGAAGACCATGCCTACGGCATAAAAAAGTGGGATGCTGAGCGCACTGTAGAGAAACAGGTAAGGCAGATTGCCCGGATGTTCGGCCGGCAAGCGGCTCCACAGCCCACGCACGAGAATGACCACCCAGAAAAACATCCCGGCGGTCAAAAGGACTTGCCAAAGCCGCCCCAGATCAAGGTACTCCCAGCCTTGAGCGCCGATCCAGAACCAAGGGCCGCTGGTGGGGATGATACCCTTGAGGCTGGCCGCCTCGCCCAGGAGGCTCCCGACAACGACCACTACCAATGCACCAAACAGGATCAGCGCCAGTTTGTCCTGGTGCTTTGGCTCGCGTCGGGCGATCATCGGGGCCAGGAAAATCCCCATAGCCAGGTAACTTGCAGCGACAAAGAACAGAGCCAACTGAACGTGCCACATGCGCGACAGGTTGTAGGGCAGCCAGTCGCCCAGTTTCAGACCGTAGAAACCGCCCGGCTCGACATGATAATGGGCATTGGCTGCTCCCAACATCCCCTGCAAGAGAAACAACCCGGCAATTACCAGAAAATACCACGCCGTGGCACGCTGGGCTGGCGCGAGTCGGACGTCCTCTGGCGGGCGGAACCGCAAACGCTGGCCGGGCCGCTCTTCATCGGCCCGATGCCAGCCCAACAAATCCCAGCGTCCGACGACGAAGAACATCAATCCCGTTCCACCCAACAGTGTAATAAGGCTCAGTGTACTCCAGAGGATCGCTTCGGCGGTCGGCGTGTTTGCAGCCATCGGTTCGGACGGCCAGTTGTTAGTATAAGAGTAGTCAGTGCCAGGCCGTGTGGCGGCTGCCGCCCATGCCGACCAGGCGAAGTAGGCTGTCAACTGATGGATTTCGTCCCCATCTGTAATAGCCGGTCGCCGCAATCCCGTCTGCTCCGCCACTGGACCGAAGTAGTTCGCATAGAACGTGGCAAGCTGATGAAAGGCGTATGCCTGGCTGGTTGTGTACTGGAGGACATCGGACTGCGGATCGAAGCGATTCTGCTTCAGTTCGTTGCGGGTCAGCTTGTGCGCCTCGGCTTCGATTCGCCCCTGGCCACGGTGAAAAGCGACCATCGCGTTGGCTGCTTCGTGCAAATACTGGGCCGTGAAGTCTGGCCCCAAGTAGGCACCGTGACCGAAGATCGTGCCGTATTGCATGAGCCCATCTTTCTGAAAGATGTGCTGGCCGGCCATGATGTCGTTGCCGGTGAAGAGCGTGCTTCCATCGTCGGCAACCACGCGACCGGGAATCGGAGGCGGTTCGGCATGGATACGGTAGGCCAGGTAAAGCAGCACCGCAAATCCCGCAAGAAACGTCAGGATAGCCACTTGTAGCCACAAGGATGAGATGACCATGCGCCGATTGGCGCCGTTGGTAGACGGACTCATCACAACAACTCCTTATGTCCTGGCTTGCATCTTTTCCCGCGTCCGAGGAGTCCCCGACAGATGGTTTCTATCCTATTCGCACACCTGACCAACATTGACCGTAGGAATTGACTCGCGATGCAGCTATCTTGCAAGATGTGTTTTGGCCGGTCGAGCGGCTGCTGTCAAGACAACGTCTGGCCAGGGTAGTAGGTCACGTTCCCCTCAGCATCGGGTAGGGTGCGGCCGTCGGTCAACCATTCCGATGGTCACTGATAACGGAACGAGCCCGGCCTTCCGGTTACAAACGCTGGAAGCGTACCGCATCAACCGCGGAACCAATATAGCACGATTTGTCGGAAACCAGTTTGATCCAGATCAAGATAATGGATGAAAAACTGGCTCGTCAGCGGAATTTGTGGGTTGATTTTGCCATGCAAGAGCGTAAGCTGCTTTGCATCCACGTGTTCCGAATCAGATTGAGGGGTTGATTTCTGGTACACAGAAAGTGCCTACGGGTTTCTCTTCTCTGTGCCGGGGTTTCGATACCGCCGGATTCGATGGTAGTTGGGGACCATTTACAGGAGAGATGCTGTTGCCGGGCGTATTGGGCTCTCTGCGGCGCAGTCCTAGCGGCGCAGGCCGCCGTTGGCGTCATGGGTTTCTTCTATCACGGTGCAGCCAACTTGCAAGGCCCGTCGATGTCGCTGTGGAACAACTTCGTCTACGGCGCGCCGATCTTCGCGCCGCTGCTCTTCCCCAATCTCGTCGTGCTGGCCGGGGTGGCCATCTGGGCGCACGTCTGCGATGAGAGCGCGGAGGAGACTTAACCAGCGGCAATGAAGCCACAATCGTCGATCTGCACGTCAACAGTCGTTCTTTTTACATCCCGGGTGGCAGCGACCGGCCGAGACTAATCGTGGCGGCATACGGCGGTGTCGCAAATCCGTTCTTTGGTACACCAATGGAAGCCGCCTCGGTATTCCCACAATGTCCGTTTGATGGTGCCGCGGAAAGGACTGCGAACGTTTGACTAGTCGCAATGGCGTTTGATGATCAGGCCCGTCACGTCGTCTTGTTGCGGTAGGTCTCCGGCAAAATCGCGCACTGAGCGTTCCATCGCGCTGAGGATTGTTCTAGCCGATTCGTGCCGATGGGCGCGGATGACCTCCTGAAGCCGGTTGAGCCCGAACGCTTCGTCGGCTTCATTCGTCCATTCGAAGAACCCATCGGAAACGGCGACGATCAAGTCTCCTGGTTCGAGGCGGCCCTTTACAGGTTCGTCAATTGTCTGGTCGTCGAAAAGCCCCAACGGCAATCCTTGAGAGGCAAAAGCTTGAATGTCGCCATCCTGCCCGCTTACGACAAGAGTCGGACCGTGGCCCGCCGACAGCAAACGGAATTGATCGTTTTCAGCATCCAGGTCGATGAGCACAAGCGTGACAAACTTCCCTTCGGGTATATCCCTGCAAAGCAAATCGTTGACGCGATGTAATAGGGAGACCGGCGAAGATTGTGTGCCCATGATTGCCCTGACGTAGGCGCGGCAGGCTGCCGTGACCAGCGCCGGACCGACGCCATGACCGGTAACGTCGCCGACTGAGAAGACGACTCGCAGACGGCCAATTTCCTGCCAGTCGAAGTAGTCACCGCCAGCCTGATCGGCCGGATGACACACTGCGGCAAACTCGTAGCCTTCAAGCTGCGGCATCGTTCGCGGCAGCAAGCCCTGTTGAATCTCACCGGCGATTTCCAGATCGCGCTTAAACCGATCATGCTCGCGACGGGTTTGCATCTCACGCACGGCGGCTTCGACGTAGGTTCTTACCTGAGCGGCCACGAAAACCGAGGCCCCCGTCGCCAGCACGAGCATAATCGCCAGGGTGAAATACAACGCTGGAGGATGAGGGCTGGGACCAACGGTTGTCGGGCTGACGAGCGTCCAGACTACCAGGCCAGTGTAGCCCAGAAAACAAATCGTGCCCGTCAACAGGGTTGACAGCCAGTCGACTCTCAAAACCGACACGCCGATAAGCAGCATCATGAATGCATGGCCGACCGATACCAGCAATGAGTATCTGATGTCTGGGCTCAAGTGCATCAGGACGTACATGAGTCCGAGCGGAAAGAGGCACTCTACGATCAACTGCATCGTTGTCAGAACGCGCGGCAGCGGCCGATCGACCTGGATTGCCTTGCCCAACTCGCGCAGTATTAAAATGTCAAGAACAAAGTACGCAAGCGAATATCCAAAAACGACCGTGCCGAGCAATGCGTTTCCCTCGACGGGTACCACGATGCGAAAGACGCCCAGCAGCACAAACATGGCGAAGACGACCGTCATGCATAATGTGCGGATACGCTCGCTTCGCAGAACCGCGTCGTGGAATTCGGCGAGATTTAGCTGAGCTGTCGAGGTCATGGGAGCATCTCATCGTCTATATGTTTCAAAGCCACCCAGGAACGTTATAGCGAATTGTGGAAGCCATCGCTCCCCTCTGGTTCCGACCGTACTACGGCTCGTCAGCTCATCGCGGATTGGAGGCTCTAGCCAGACTCGTGAGACTCCTTGAGTAGAACCACGTTGCCCTCAAAGCACAAGACACCGCTACCCGTTTGTTTTGGCGGCTTTCGCAGGCGCCGCTGCAGCCCGACACAATCAGAGTCGTCGACCAGGAGCAATAGGTCGGGTTGAGCAAAGCAACGTCCACAAGAATGCTCGCCGTTGATAGCGGGCCTCGCCGACCGATGCAACGATCAGCACGCGACTTGTGCGGAGACACTCTCGGCCGGCGAGGCCAGATCGATGCCGAACATCGCGATGCGGATCTCATGGACCAATTCCGGCTCTGCCTCGGCCAGTTTGGCGAGCAGCCTGCGCTCGGCCGCCGGCTCCATGGCATGGAACATCTCGACTACGCTGGCCACGCCGCGCGCCACGAGGCGATTCCATCGCGCCGAAGAGGCGGCGTCGAAGCCCCTCCTCAACGTCCCGAACGATTTCAGGGCTCGTCTCTTGCATGGTCGCCAGCCGGCAAATGACTGACAATTGCTGATCGGATGCCAATGCCGCAAGGACCGCGGCCGCTTGCGGCGGCGGCAAATAGGAAAGCACCAACGCGATGGTCTGTGCATGCTCGTCGACAAGCAAGCCGAGCAGCGTATCGGCATCGACTTCATAAAGGAAGCGAAACGGCGCATCTTGGGCCCGCCCGAGCGAATCGTCACGCCCGGCGCTAGCCCCGGCAAACTCCCGCATGACGGCCTCTTGCTCCGATGGATCAACCGCGCCCATGGACTCCAGTTCCGCGGCGACCGCTTCTTCGTGCTCAGGCGCCAGTTTGTCGCGCAACCGATCGGCCACGGACTCGGGAAGGCCGTGCAAGAGAATGGCCGCTTTGCGAAGATTCGAGTTTGCCATAGCGCAGAGTCTCAGCGAAGAGTAGTTGTGCGCCCTTATCGGCACATTTACCGAAGAACTTTACCCTGGGCCGTCGAGTTTACGGCCGCATGCCCCGTCGGCGACGGGGGCCGCCCCCTATAGAATCAGGGCCCTCGTGGTATAATTCCCGGGCAGAGTGCTTTGGAATCCAACACTTACACGAGCGACTCGCATGGCCAATACGATTGCAATTTTTGGCGCCTCTGGCGATTTGACCAGCCGCAAGCTGATTCCGGCCCTGTACGAACTGTTTCGCAAGAAGCGGCTGCCGGAGAATACGCGGATTGTCGGTATCTCGCGCACCAAGTTCTCGCACGACGAGTGGCGGGAAAAGCTGGCCGCGTCAACGGCCACGTTTGTGGGCAAGACATTCGATGCCGACCTTTGGCAGCGCTTTGCGCCGTCGATCTTCTATCACCCTGGTGACATTAACAGCAACGACGACGTCGCGGCCGCGGGCAGCTTCCTGGCCAGCATCGATGCTGAGCCCAACGCCGGACGAGTCTATTATCTGGCGATCGCACCGCAACTCTACGCGCCGACCGTTGCCCGGCTGGGCGCGGCGGGACTGGCCAGCGAAGATCGGCACACGGCGCGCGTCGTTATCGAAAAGCCATTTGGCACCGATCTGGCCTCCGCCCGCGATCTGAATAAGAGGATCCACGAAGTCTTCGCCGAGCACCAGGTCTACCGCATTGATCATTACCTGGGCAAAGAGACCGTGCAGAACATTCTCGTGCTGCGCTTCGCCAACAGCATCTTCGAGCCGATTTGGAACCGCAACTATATCGATCACGTTCAGATCACGGCGGCCGAGGACTTGTCCGTCGAACACCGAGCGGCGTACTACGATTCGGTGGGCATTCTCCGCGACATGTTCCAGAATCATTTGTTGCAGTTGACCACCTTCACGGCGATGGAGGCCCCAAGCCGCTTCGAGGCCGACGCCATTCGCGACGAGAAGGTGAAGGTCTTGCGGTCGGTCCGCCTCATGAAGCCCGAGGAAGTGTTTACCGACACGATCCGCGGGCAGTATCGGAGATACCGCGATGAGTCCGGGGTGCCGCCGGATAGCGAAACGGCAACCTTCGGCGTGGTAAAGTTGCTGATCGACAACTGGCGGTGGCAAGGTGTGCCGTTCATACTTCGCAGCGGCAAGGCCATGTCGTGTCGGACCACGCAAATTGTCATTCAGTTCCGCGCCGCGCCGCACATGATGTTCGAGAGCGGGCCACGGGCGCCATTCGAGTCGAATCGTCTGGTCATCCAAGTGCAGCCAGCCGAGGGTGTTCAGTTGCACTTCCTCACCAAAGTGCCTGACGCCGGCATGAAACTTCGACTCACCGATCTGAATTTCAACTTCCAAGACCGGTTCACCGGCGGTATGCCCGAAGCATACCAGCGGCTGCTGCTGGACATCATTCACGGCGACGCAAGCCTATTCTCGCGGGCCGACGAGGTGGAATTGGCCTGGAACATTATCGACCCGATCCAGCGCGGCTGGGAGCATCCTGGCTGGCCTCCGCTGGCGCTGTACGAGGCCGGCGGCTGGGGTCCGCCCAGTTCAGTCGAATGGATGTGCCGGCAGTATCGCGAGTGGTTCGATTCCTGCCCGGTGCTGAAGTAGCGGCGTGATACTCGCACCGTGGGAATCAGAGTATTGAATCCCGCTTGGGAAAAATGGTGATCGAAGGTAGCAGCATCCTTCAGACCCCGTTCCTCCATAACGAGAAAGGAAATGCAGTCGGTTAGAGACCAGTCCTTGTCGGGGCGTTGGGCGAAACGGTCGAGGCCGCGGGCGAAAAGTTCCTGGCCTGGGGCAACAATTGTCACACGAGCGTCGGTCCGAAGATCCTCGAGCAGTGACAAGAAGAACGGTCGGTTCAATGTTTGCGACATTGAATTGGCCAGTTCGGTGACAACCCACGCCGTCGTGATGCAACGCCCCGCGAATTGAGACGTCCATCGGCATGCTGCGGAATGAAATCGGTCCTGCGAGTTCACCAACGCAAGATAGTACGAAGTGTCGGCACAGGCCGTTTTCATTTCTTGGGAATTCCGTAGAGATAGTGGTCGTGATTTTCAGCCAGATCGCTCGGCAAACCGACCGCCATGCCAGCATGCTTTAGCAGTTTCTGTCCAAGCGTTTCACCGCTATCGCCAGCCTGACTCTGCGATTGACCACCGGCCGAAGGTTCTACGTTCACCGGCAACCCATCCGGCAGGGCCACCGGTTCGTCAAACACCACGATGCCTTTCTCGACATGCCCGCGATATACCATTACAATCTCCCCTTTCGATGTCCTCAGCTTTCCATTGTACCGTGCCGAACTACGCCGTAAAGCTTGGAATCCGCTCAGAATCGCATGACTGAACATCTCCCTCAACTCCGCATTGGCCACGTCGCGCTCGGCTTTCACGTCGTTCAGGCGCCGCTGAGCGGCTACAGCGATTGGCCGATGCGGGTCATCGCTCGACGGCACGGCGCGGCCTATACCGTCTGCGAGGTGATGCTCGACCAGTTCATCCTGAATGTCACCAAAGGGCGCAAGACGAAGCGGTTTCTCCGTACGAGCGACGAGGAACATCCCTGTGGGGCGCAGTTGATGGGATCTGAGCCCGAACAGTTTGTGCCGGCGGCGCTGAAGCTCGTGGCTGCGGGTTTCGATGTGATCGACCTAAACTTTGCCTGTCCGGTCAAAAAAGTTTTGGGCCGCTGCCGGGGCGGTTTTCTCTTAAGCGACCCCGAGACGGCGTTGTCGATTGTCGCACGGGTCCGCGACGCCCTGCCGTCGTGCGTGCCGTTGACGGTCAAGATGCGGTGCGGCATGGACGACAGCGTCGAGAGCCGCGATCGGTTCTTTACAATCTTCGATGGGGCATTCCGGCTCGGCGCTGTGGCGATTACGGTTCACGGCCGCACCGTGCGGCAGCGTTACGAAGGCCGGAGCTCGCGCGAGTTCCTTCGCGAGGTCAAGCAGCATGCCGGCGAGCGGACCGTGCTTGGCAGCGGCGATCTGTTTTCGGCCCAAGATTGCCTCGACATGGTACGGCAGACCGGCGTCGATGGAGTAGCGGTGGCCCGAGGCGCCATCGGCAATCCGTGGATTTTCGCGCAAGCCCGGGCGCTGGCGGCCGGCGAAACGCTGCCCCCGCCGAGTCTGCATAAGCAACGCGACGTGATCGCCGAGCACTACCGGCTATCTGAAGAGATTTATGGGCCGGAGCGCTGCTGCCGCGTGATGCGGAAGTTCGGCATCAAGTACGCCCAACTGCATCCACAATCGCAGCAGGTGCGTGATGCCTTCGCGGCCGTCAGCCAACCCAGCCAATGGCCGGCCGTGCTGGCGAAGTGGTACGCCGAAGATCTCCCCGGCGTCGCACCCGTCGCGCCCGGCGATGGTTATTACGAGTAATCCACAGTCATCACCGAGGCAGCCTGACAGTGATTGCAGGCGAGTCGTTGAACTGCTGCTATGCGAGAGCATAACCTACGTGCTCGCCCTCACCCTAACCGTCTCCCGCAGGGAGCGGGGACATAGCCTCTCGCCTAGCCGTTACCGGAGGGCGCGGGGACGCGACTGGGGAAGCGGTCTTGGATGGCTTGAACGGTCATCTCTTCGTCGCGGAGGGCTTCCATCGCGCCAACCGCCGCCTCGGCAGCTTGGAGCGTCGTGATGCAGGGCACACCGTGCGACACGGCTGCCGCGCGAATGCGGCCTTCGTCGGTTCGGCGCCTTTGCCGCTGGGCGTGTTGATGACCAAATGGAGATTGCCATCGATCACATAGTCCAACACGTTCGGATGCCCTTCCTGAAGTTTTTTGAGCGCCTGTACCATCACTCCGTTCTGCTGTAGCCGCATGGCCGTCCCCTTGGTGGCCAAGAGTTCGAAGCCCATCTTTTCGAGCCGCCGGGCCAACTGCGTGACGTGATCCTTCGAGCGATCGCTGACGCTGAGAAAGACCGTGCCGCGCTGGGGCAATAGCGTGCCGGCCGCCAATTGGCTCTTAGCAAACGCGATCGGAAAGTGCTCGCTGATGCCCATCACCTCGCCGGTCGACTTCATTTCTGGGCCAAGAACAATGTCGACGCCCGAGAACTTGACGAAGGGGAACACCGCTTCCTTGACCGAGAACTGTTGCGGCACGGGGGCTTGGAAGTAGCCTTGATCGGCCAGCGAAACGCCAGCCATCACCTTGGCCGCCGCCTTGGCCAACGGCATGCCGGTGGCTTTTGAGACAAAGGGCACCGTCCGGCTGCGCGCACGGATTCACCTCCAACACGTAGACGTTCGGATGGCCGTCCTCACGTTTCACGGCATATTGGACGTTCATCAGTCCTCTGACTTCCAGCCGTTGGGCCATGGCCGTGGTGGCCTCGCGGATTTCTGCAACGACGGCTTCCGACAGGCTGTACGGCGGGATGGCGCACGCCGAATCGCCGGAGTGAACGCCCGCCTCCTCGATGTGCTCCATGATGCCGGCCACGATGACTTGCTGGCCGTCGGCGATGGCATCAACGTCCACCTCGGTTGCATCTTCCAGAAAACGGTCGATCAGCACAGGCTGTCCTTGCGCCACAATAAACGCGGCAGCCACGAACCGCTCGAACTGGCTCATGTCGTAGCAAATTTCCATCGCGCGACCGCCCAGCACGAAACTAGGCCGCACCAGGACCGGAAAACCGATCTGCACGACTGCATTGCGGGCTTGGGCCATGGTTCGGGCGATGCCGTTGGCCGGCTGTTTGAGGCCGAGCCGCCGCAACACGTTGGCAAACTTTTCGCGATCTTCCGCGTCCTCGATCGTATCGACGCTGGTGCCGATGATCGGCACGCCGGCATTGCTCAGCGCCCGAGCAAGATTCAACGGCGTCTGCCCGCCAAACTGCACAATCACGCCATCCGGATCGATGCGATCGCAGATATTCAGCACGTCCTCGGTCGTCAGCGGCTCGAAGAACAAGAGGTCGGACGTGTCATAGTCGGTCGAGACAGTCTCCGGGTTCGAGTTGACCATGATCGATTCGATGCCCAACTCGCGCAGGGCGAAGCTGGCATGGCAGCAGCAGTAGTCGAACTCGATTCCTTGCCCGATGCGGTTTGGCCCACCGCCGAGGATAATGATCCGTTTCTGGCCGGGCTTCTTCGCGGGGGTTTCGTCCTCGTCTTCGTAGGTCGAGTAGTAATACGGCGTGTAGGCCTCGAACTCGGCCGCGCAAGTATCGACCGACTTGAACGTGGCCACGATGCCGCGCCGCTTGCGCTCGCGGCGGACATCCATCTCGGTCGTCTTCCAGATCGTCGAGAGTTGCCGATCCGAGAAGCCGAATTGCTTGGATCGGCGTAGCGTGGCGTCGTCGCATTGCTGCAGGGAGCCGATGCCGCGCAAGTGCTCTTCCATCTCGACGATCTCGTACAAATTTTCGAGGAACCAGGGGTCGATGCCTGTTAGTTCGTAGATTTCTTCCAGGGCCATGCCGAACTTGATGGCATAGCGCAGACACCAGACCCGCTGATCGCCGGGCGTAACAAGCTTCGAGCGGACTTCTTCGATCGAGGGCTGTTCGGGCGTGCCCCACAGATCCTTGCCGTCGCAGCCGAAGCCAAAGCTGCCGACTTCCAATCCCCGCAGGGCCTTTTGGAACGACTCTTTGAACGTCCGCCCGATGGCCATCGTCTCGCCGACGCTTTTCATTTGCGTCGTTAGTTCGGGGTCGGCCTCGGGAAACTTCTCGAACGCGAATCGCGGCACCTTGGTGACGACGTAGTCGATCGTCGGCTCGAAGCAGGCCTTGGTTTCCCGCGTGATATCGTTGGGCAGCTCGTGCAGCAGGTAGCCGACAGCCAGCTTGGCCGCGATCTTGGCGATGGGAAAGCCGGTGGCCTTCGAAGCCAACGCGCTAGAACGGCTCACGCGCGGGTTCATCTCGATCACCACCATGCGGCCCGTCTTCGGGTCGATGGCGAACTGGATGTTCGAGCCGCCGGTTTCGACGCCGATCTCGCGCATTACGGCGATCGAGGCGTCGCGCATCCGCTGATATTCCTTATCGGTGAGCGTTTGGGCAGGAGCTACCGTGATCGAATCGCCAGTGTGAACACCCATCGGGTCAAAGTTCTCAATCGAGCAGATGATAACGCAATTGTCGTCCTTGTCGCGCATCACCTCCATCTCGAATTCTTTCCAGCCGATCACCGACTCTTCCAGCAGCACCTGGTGGATGGGCGAGAGATCGAGCCCGCGTTGGACAAGCTCGTCGAACGTGCTGCGGTTATAAGCGATGCTCGATCCGGTGCCTCCGAGGGTGAAGCTCGGCCGGACGACGCACGGCAGCCCGATCTCTTGCACCGCGAGGCGGCCTTCCTCCAAGGTACCGATGGTTTTACCTAGGGGCACTTCCAGGCCGATCCGCTCCATGGCGGTCTTGAACTGATCGCGCGCCTCCGCCTTGTCGATCACCGCGGCCGTGGCCCCGATCATCTCGACGCCATACTTTTCAAGCACGCCGTGGCGATGCAGGTCCATCGCCAGATTCAAGCCGGTCTGGCCGCCGAGCGTTGGCAGCACAGCGTCGGGCCGCTCGGCTTCGATCACCTTGGCAACGATCTCCCAGGTAAGCGGCTCGATGTACGTCCGATCCGCCATGTCGGGGTCGGTCATGATCGTGGCCGGGTTGGAATTGACCAACACGACCTCGTACCCCTCTTCCCGCAGCGCCTTGCAGGCCTGGGTGCCGGAGTAGTCGAACTCGCAGGCCTGCCCAATGATAATTGGGCCGGAGCCTATCAAGAGAATCTTCTGAATATCGTTGCGGCGTGGCACGGCAGACCTTTTTGTGGCATTCTACAGTGAAGGGATATCCTTTTCCCGCCCTACGACGGTCGGGCACTGTGTAAAATCCCTTGATGTTAGCATGGCCTGGGGGGCCATTCAAGAGGCCGGATCGGCCACTTCCGCCCCGGCGTCCCCCACTGCCGACTTCCCGGGCAATATGGTACACTTCTTGGGGATTTCTTGAGCAGTCGGGAGCAATCTGTGGCAGACAAACCATGGGGTGGAGTATTTGATCAGGCGACGGACTGCCGTGTGGAGAAGTTCACCGAAAGCGTGAGCTTCGATCGCCGGCTGTATGCGCAGGATATTGAAGGCTCGATCGCCCACGCCCAGATGCTGGCCAAGGTCGGCCTGATCACCATGGAGGAGTGCCGAAAGATTGAGCAGGCCCTCGGCGAAATACGCCTGGAAATCGAGCAGGGGCGATTCGCGTTCCGCACCGAGCTGGAAGACATCCACATGCACGTCGAGCAGGCGCTCACTGATCGCCTTGGCGACGTGGGCCGAAAGCTCCACACCGCGCGAAGTCGAAACGACCAGGTCGCGACCGACCTGCGGCTCTGGGTCCGCGCGGCAATCGACCAGATCGACGCCCGACTGACCGATCTCCAACGAGCGTTTGTCGGTCGGTGCGAAGCTGACAGCGATGTGATCCTGCCGGGCTACACCCATTTTCAGCGGGCGCAGCCGGTGCTGGCGCCGCATTACTGGTTGGCGTATTGCGAGAAGCTCGAACGCGACCGGCTGCGGCTGGCCGATTGTCGACGGCGCGTCAACGTGCTTCCGCTCGGGGCTGCCGCGCTGGCCGGCACGAGTCTTCCGATCGACCGCGCTGACGTCGCGGCGCGGCTAGGCTTCGATTGTCTGGCGGCCAACAGTCTGGACGCGGTCAGCGATCGGGATTTCGCCGTCGAGTTCGCGTTTGCCCTGACGCTCATCGCCGAGCATCTCAGCACCTGGGCCGAGGAGTGGATTCTGTGGTCCACCGTCGAGTTCAACTTCCTCAAGCTGCCCCAGGCGTTTTGCACCGGCTCCTCGATCATGCCGCAGAAGGTCAATCCGGACGTGCTTGAGTTGATCCGCGGCAAGACGGCCCGAGTGGTCGGCAATTTGCAGACGCTGCTGGTATTGCTCAAGGGGTTGCCGCTGGCCTACAACCGCGATCTGCAAGAGGACAAGCAGCCCTTGTTCGATTCGTTCGATACCGTGTTGGCATCGCTCGAACTCGCCGCGCCGCTGGTGGCGGCGGCCGAGTTGAACCGCACGGCCATCGCTGAGCGGCTCGATCGCGGGCATCTCGACGCGACGATGCTTATGGAGTATTTGATCGCTCGCGGCATTCCGCAACGAACCGCCCACGGCCTGGTAGGCCGGTTGGTGCGCAAAGCCCTGGATCGCGGCGTGCGGCTGTCCGATCTTTCGATGGACGAGTTCCGCGAAGCACACCCCGAATTGGACGAGAGCGTGTACGATGTACTAGGCTCAGATAAGGCCGTCGCAGCCATGCGAAGCTACGGGTCAACCGGTCCCGAGCAGGTCTCGCAACAGGTTCGATGCTGGAAAGAGATACTGCAAAATCGGCCGCCCCTTTAGCAGCGTGTCGTAAGGGTGAACAGCGAGCCGAACAGACAATCGAAAATGATCGCAGCTATGACTTCTTCCGCCCGCATCGCCGCACTCATTTTGGCTTTGGTCGCGTGCTGGCCAACGCTGGTCTTCGCGCAGCGGCCCGCTGCCGTGAAGGCCGATGCGAATGCAACGAATGACGCGGACCAGACTAACGAGGACGTCGCGCCGCCAGATTCGGCGGTGGCCGCTATCCTGGCCGCCAAGCCGACCACGCCGGCCGAGTGCGTGCAGGCGGCAAAGACGCTCGTCGATCTGGGGCACATGGATGTGGCGAAGAAATTGCTCAAGCAAGTAGTCGACGCCAAGTTGCCGTCCGCACAATTGGCCGAGTTGGGTCAACAGTTCGGCGCTGCAATGTTCATCGACTTGGGCAGTCGACCCTCGCTGCAGCCCGAGGCCAAACAGTTGGCGGATGCGGTACTAAGCGCCCGCAAAGCCCAGTTGGAGGACACTAAGCGGATCGATGGTCTAATCCAGCAGCTTCAGGACCCGGACGAGGAGAAACGTATCGCAGCCTTGGCCGGTTTGCAGGAGGCACGAACGGCGGCCATCGGGCCCCTACTGTCGGTTTTGGCTGATCCGGCGCGTGCGGCCGAGCATGCGAACGTCCGCACGGTGCTGGCCACGATGGGCAGCGTTTCGCGCGGACCGCTGTTGGCCGTTCTTGACACGGCAGATGCGAAGCTGAAAGTCCAGGCGATCTTGGCGCTCGAAGAGATGAACAGCCCCAAGGCGGTCCTACCGCTGTTGGAGCCGAGTCTGTCGGCGAAGTCAGATGCCGAGGTGCGACAAACGGCCACAGCCGCGCTCCGCCGACTCACCGGCAGCGAACCAAGTCGTCCAGAGGCGATTAAGTTGCTTGCGGATGCCGCCAAGAACTACTTCGACCGCCGGCAGCCGATCGAAGGCGTGGCCGACGAGCGCGTCGAGATATGGAGTTGGGATGAGGCCAAGCGGCGTTGCATTGCCCAGAGCGGCACGCCGGAAGACGCCGCCCGCTACTGGGCCGCGCGTTATGCTCGCAACGCCTATAGCATCGACGGCAACGATCCGGCGATTCGCCGGCTGTATCTTGCCACGATGCTCGACGCGGCCGCTTATGCCAACGGGTTGGATCGCCCGTGGGACGAAAACAGCGCAGTCTCGACCAAGGCGAAACGCTTTGGCCCCAAGACATTGGACGACGTGCTTGCATACTCGATAGAGCATCAGCATCCGGCCGCGGCGACGGCTGCGGCCCGCCTGCTCGGCGCGATCGGCAGCGCTTCCGAACTTCTGTATCAAGGCGACAAACCGTCGCCGCTGGTGCGAGCTCTTCAAGACCCCGATCGCCGGCTGCGGATGGCCGCTTTGCAGGCGATCGTGCGGTTGCAGCCCTCAAGGCCGTATGCCGGATCGAGCCGCGTACCGGCCGCGTTGGCTTACTTTGCGGCCAGCAGCGGCATGCGCCGAGCAATCGTTGCAGCAACGAATATCGAACAATCGCGCGATATGGCCGGCATGCTGGCAACCGCAGGTCTCGAAACCGACACGGCGGCGACGGGCGCCGAACTGCTTCGCCAGGCGACGCGTTCGCCCGACTACGAAGTGGCCTGGATTGACGTTTCGATCAATCACCCGGAAATCGGCACCGTCTTGCAGGAACTGCGACGCGACCCGCGTACCGCCACACTTCCCATCGGAGTATTGGCGCGCAGCGGGCAGTTTGAATTGGCCGACCATATGGCGCGGCTGGACCCGATGGCCAAGGCCTTTGCGCGGCCGCACGATCTCCAGGCTTTTCGTTGGCAACTGCAACAATTGACAGCCCTGGCGCCGTCGGAATTCGTCGATTTTGCCATCCGGCAGCAGCAGGCGAGCGAGGCCCTGGACTTGCTGGCCGAGTTGAGCCGATCGTCGAGCAAAATCTACGATCTGCGAGGCGTTCAAAGCTCTGTGCTTGCGGCCCTATACAATCCTAAGCTTGCCATCAAGGCCGTGACGGTGCTCGCCAGTCTGAATTCCGCTGCCGTGCAACGGGCTTTGGTGGACATTGCCAGCCGCTTTACTAATCCGTTGGAGTTGCGGCAAGCCGCCGCGACGGCATTCCGTGAAAACACCGAAAAATATGGCATCCTGCTCACAATCCCCGAAATTGAGCAACAGTACCGTCGCTACAACGACAGTAAGACGCAGGACGCCGCCACACAACGCGTATTGGGACTGATCCTCGATTGCCTCGAAGCGCGCGCGGGCGTAAACAGCCGCGATCGAGCGTCCGGGCAGAGACCATAACAACATGGGGTGCGTTTCACGCGCCCTGAAAAATATCTTCAATCCTTTCGCGCTATGGTTCGCATCCCACCGAGCATTGATTCAAGCGAGACCGGCCCGCCGATCCCCAACCTGATCGGGTCGGGTCCCGCGATGGAAGACGTGTATCGCCTTACGCGCCAGGTTGCCCGATCGAATGCTTCGGTGCTGCTGCTAGGCGAAACCGGAACGGGCAAGGAACTGATCGCAAAGGCCATCCACCGTCTCAGCCCGCGGGGCAGCGGCCCGTTCATCCGCGTCAATTGTGGGGCGTTGGCCGAAAACTTGCTGGAAAGCGAGCTGTTCGGGCACGTTCGCGGCGCGTTTACCGGCGCTATCGACAACCGAACTGGCCGCTTCGAGGCCGCCCACACCGGCACGGTCTTCCTCGATGAGATCAACTCGACCACGCCGAAGCTGCAACTGAAGCTGCTGCGCATGCTCCAAGAGCACGAGTTCGAGCGGGTCGGAGATACGCAAACGATCCGCGTCGATACCCGGGTCGTCGCCGCCAGCAATCGCGACCTGCTCGAGGAGACCGAGGCCGGCCGATTTCGCGAAGATCTTTATTATCGTCTGAATGTCGTCTCGATCTATCTGCCGCCATTGCGCGAGCGTCGCGAGGACATTCCGGAACTGGTGAGCCATTTCCTCAAGATCTACAACGAGGAGAACTTTCGCCACGTCCCGTACGTCGAGTCGGCGGCCATGCAGGCCTTGCAGGATTACTCGTGGCCGGGCAACGTGCGAGAGTTGCAGAACTACATCGAACGGGCCGTCGTGCTCGCCCCCGGCGACGAACTGACCCGCGACCTCTTGCCCGAGGCCGTCCTCGGCGGCAAGCGACGCCGTATCGGCCGACATCGTGGCGCCGACATGGAAACGCTTGCCTCGGAACTGGTCGAGCAAGGCATCGAAACGGCGGGCCCCAGCGCCGAGAACCTTTATGCCGCAGTGGTCAACCGGGTGGAACGCGAGCTGATCGCTCAAGTCATGACCAGTTGCGACAACGTGCAAATCAAAGCCGCCGAGCGCCTTGGCATCAACCGCAATACGCTGCATAAGAAACTGAAGGAATACGGGCTGGAAAAGTAGCGCACCATGACTCGCGCTGACGTTCTTCATATCTTGACGACTTGCCAGGGCGAACTTCACCGGAAGTTCGGCGTAAGCTCGTTGTCGCTGTTTGGCTCCGTGGCACGCGACGAGGCGATCGACGTAAGCGACGTTGATCTGTTGGTCGAATTTGATCGGCCCACCGGCTATTTTGGGTTGATAGCGCTGCAAGAATACTTGGAGGGTGCTCTGGGGCGCCGCGTGGACGTTGGCACCGCCGGAAGCCTTAAGCCCCGGCTTCGAGCAAAAGTTCTCCAGGAGTGCGTTCATGTCGACTAGGTCATGGAGAGGGCGCGTCGAGGATATCTTGGAGGCTATTGCCGAAATTCAAGTGTTCACGCGGTCGATGAGGTTTGCTGATTTTCGAGACGACGCAAAGACGCTTAAGGCCGTGGCACTGAACTTCGTGATCATCGGAGAGGCGGCGGCGCGAGTTCCTGACGAGGTTGCCGCTGCCCATCCAGAGATCGCATGGAGGTTCATGCGCGGAATTCGAAACCGACTGGTCCACGACTATTTTTTCATCGACGCGCAAATTGTCTGGGATACGGTCGAAAACGATCTTCCCGCCTTGATAGAACCGCTCAACAGTCTTTTGCACGGCGATTGACCATGTCCGGCGTAACTACCCTCTGTTTCGCGGCCAGCTATGCTCTGGCGCTGGTTCTAGAAATCGCACGGCTGATGTTTCGCAGGGGCGTGCGTGGGGCAGTTGTGCTCGGCATCGCTGTGGCGGGGCTCGTGGCTCATTCGGCCTTTCTTTATTACCGCACGATCAGCGCAACCGGCGTGCCGCTGTCGAGCGAGAAGGACTGGTATCTTGTGGCTGCGTGGGTGTTGGTGGTCGCTTACTTGGGTTTGGCTATTTTGCATCCCAAAGTTCCCTTTGGCCTGTTTCTGCTGCCGCTCGCCCTGGGCCTGATCGGCGCGGCCCGGTTCTTGGCTCGCGACGAGACGATGGCTCGCCGGCCGGCTGCCGAAATCTGGGGTGCGATCCATGGCATCTCGATTGTGCTGGCAACCGTCGCCGTGCTCGTCGGATTCGTGGCCGGACTCATGTACCTGGGCCAAGTCAGACACCTCAAGGCCAAGCGACCGCTGGCGGGCAATCTGCGGCTGCCGAGTCTCGAATGGCTTCGCCGGGCCAACAGCCGCGCGATCACCATATCCGTGGTAATGTTAGGCATCGGCGTGTTGTCCGGCATGGTGCTGAACCGCATTCGTGTGGGCGGCGAGACTCCGCGTTTGCCGTGGAACGATCCGGTGGTTTTGAGCACGCTGCTGATGTTCTTCTGGTTGTTGGCGGCGGTGGCAATCAACGCCCTTTATCGCCCCGCGCGTCAGGGCCGCAAGGTGGCCTATTTGACGTTGGTCAGCTTTGTGTTTCTCGCCATTATGCTGGCCACCGGCTTGTTGATGAACAGCCAACACTGGGGGCGGGAAGTCGAGAGTCGGGAGTCGAGAGTCCAGAGCAGCAACTCGTCGGGTTCAACTCTTCACTCTCAACACTCGACTCTCGACTCTCGACTTTCCGCCCCCGGAGGCCTGCTATGTTAGTGCAGGTTGTCGGCTGCAGCCATCATGGCACGGCGATCACGGTGCGGGAGCGGCTGGCCTTCACGCCCGAGCAAACGCGTGAGGCCCTGGACCACTGGCGGCGGATATTTCCGGGCGTCGAGGCCGTGCTTCTATCGACCTGCAACCGCGTGGAGATCTATGCCGCCACCGAGCGCGCCATTGAGCCAACCCTGGATCAGATCGCCAACTTCCTCGCCCGCTTCCACGGCGTGAACCCGGACGAGGTGATCGAACACCTGTATCAGTACCGTGAAGAGTCGGCGGTGCGGCACCTGTTTACCGTGGCGGCAAGCCTCGACAGCATGGTCCTCGGTGAGCCGCAAATTCTCTCGCAAGTCAAGCACGCCTACCAGGTGGCCACGGAACAGGACAATACGGGGCCGCTCATGCACGCCGTCTTTCAGGCGGCGTTGCGCGTTGCGCGACGCGTGGCCGGCGAAACGGCCATCCATCAACGCCGGGTGAGCATTCCCAGCGTTGCCGTGGCCGACTTCGCCCGGCAGATCTTTGAGCGATTCGACGACAAGCACGCGTTGGTGATTGGCGCCGGCGAAATGGCCGAAGAAACTCTCGGATATGTGACCGACGAGGGAGTCACGCAAATCACGGTCATCAATCGGCATTTTGAGCGTGCGCAGACACTTGCCCAACGCTGGAACGGTCAGGCCGTGGCCTGGGAAGAGTTGCCGAATGCGCTAATGGCCGCCGACCTGATCATCAGCACAACTGCCGCGGGAGAACCGATCGTTACACTTGCCGACTTCGCCGCAGTCACGGCTGAACGCGTAGCTCGCCCCTTGCTGATTCTCGATCTGGCCGTGCCGCGAGATTTCGATCCCTCGATCGGCGATCTGCCGGATGTATACCTCTACTCGATCGACGACCTCCAGGCGACCTGCCAGCGCAACCGCGCCGAGCGCGACAAGGAGTTGCCGGCGGCGATGCACATTGTCGACCAGGAGACCACCCGCTTCATGGCCGAGATGTATCATCGCGCCGTCAGTCCGGTGGTCGAGCGGCTGCGATTTGGCTGGCAGAAGCCCAAGGAAGACGAGCTACAGCGGTTGCTCAACAAGTTGGCGGACTTGGACGATCATTCCAAAGACGAAATCCGCCACTCGTTCGATCGGCTGGTGAACAAGCTGTTACATCCGCCGTTGGAGTCGCTGCGCGACGAATCGCGCAACGGCGTGCCTCGCGGACTGCTCGATGCGCTGGCTCGGCTGTTTCAGTTGAAGGATTGAGTGGGCAGGTTAGGTTGCGAGTGAGGGCGCACATGGAACCTTCATCGAGAACACCCGAAGGAGAGTCAAACCGCTGTCCCGTCTGCGGAAAAGCCTTTCGTATCGAGCCATCGCGACCTCCAGGCGATGCTCCCTGCCCACATTGTGGTCATCTAGTCTGGTTTGGGCCGAGCCTCGATTCATTTCTCCAGTTATTGCGGCAGAGCGATCTGTTGTCCGACGACCAATTGCTGAGCGTATTGGATTGCGTTCGCAACGAGGGCATCGCGGCCCAGAGTTCGAGGACCCTGGCTGAGGCATTGGTTGAGCAGGGGATTCTGACGCCCTGGCAGGCCGACATGCTGATAAAGGGCAAGAATCGCGGCTTTCGCTTGGGCCCGTACCGCATTCTTCGGCCCTTGGGCCAGGGTGGCATGTGCAAGGTCTTCTTGGCCGAGCACGAGACGATGCGCCGCCGCTGCGCGATCAAAGTCCTGCCCAGCAAGTACCGAGAAGACACCGATCTTCTCAAGCGTTTTCAACTGGAAGCTGTCGCGATCGCCGCTCTCGATCATCCGAATATCGTCCGCGCCTATGACTTCAACAAGGACGAACGCTACGGGAAGCAGATACCGTACCTGGTGATGGAGTACGTCGAAGGGCAGGACCTGCGGCGCATGGTCGAAGAACAGGGGCCGTTGGATTATCGCAAGGCGGCCGATTTTGTTTCTCAGGCGGCTGATGGACTGGCACATGCGCACATGCACGGTTTCGTGCACCGCGATATCAAGCCGGCCAACTTGCTGGTCGATCCGCAAGGCGTGTTGAAGGTGCTCGATTTGGCGCTGGCTACGTTCGCCGAAGCCGAGGAGAGTCTCAATGCGGAGGACGGCGGACAATCCGCAGTGGGCACCGCCGACTACGTGGCCCCCGAGCAGGTCACCGATAGCCGCAACGTGGATGGCCGTGCCGATATCTACAGTCTCGGGCTCACGTTCTACTTCCTGCTGACCGGGCATCGTCCTTTCCCAAAGTCAACGATCATGGAGCTCCTGATGGCGCATCGATATGAGAAGCCCGAGCCGATCAGCAATTCACGTCCCGATGTGCCGATGGACTTAGAAGCGATCGTCGACAAGATGACGGCCAAATCACCGTTCCAACGCTTTCAGTCGGCCAGTGACGTAGCAGCGGCGCTACGTTTGTGGCTGAGCGTATCGGACTGCGACTAGGCGCAACACACACATTTGTCTGCCATTGTTGCCGGTTTCGGCGGTCGAGAATGTCTTTCCCAAATCCCCCTCACCCTAGCCCTCTCCCGGAGGGAGAGGGGACATCGCGAGATTTTGCCGCGCATCGCTCGGCCAGCCACTCGGCGGCGGCGGCGATCCCATCGCCGCGGGTGGCCGACACCTGAAACACGACCGCTTCGGGCGCGAGCCGTAGCATGTCGGCCGTAATACGATCGACGTCGAAGTTCAGATGCGGCAACAGGTCGATCTTGGTGATGAACAAGGCATGGGAGCCCTGAAAGATGGCCGGATATTTGACCGCTTTGTCGTCGCCTTCACTGGTGCTGAGCACGACGATTCGCAGGTGCTCGCCGAGATCGAACCCGGCCGTGCACACAAGGTTGCCGACGTTCTCGATCGCCAACAAATCGATGCTTGGCAAGTCGACCGAATCTTGAGCGCTGGCGATCATATTGGCGTCGAGATGGCAGGCGCCCTCGGTATTGATTTGCACCGCCGGCACGCCGATCCGCTCCATCCGCTCGGCATCGATCGATCCGGCGATATCGCCTTCGATCACTGCCGGCTTGAGTCGTCCCTTGAGGTGCGCGAAAAGAGCTTCCAGGAGCGTCGTTTTGCCCGCACCCGGCGAGCCAACGACGTTGACACTGAACACACCCTCTTCGTCCAGCCGGGCCCGATTTTCCTTGGCCAGTTGATCGTTGGCCTTCAGTATCTTTTTTGCAGCAATGATCTTCATGTTGTCTAATCCTCGATGTCAATGCTTTGCAGCATCAGTTCCTGGCCGCCTTCGATCAGTATATCGCTGCTCCCGCACTGGGGACATTGGACGACGAGTTGATCGATCTCCACTCGCGATCTGCAAGCGCGGCAATTGCAGACGGCCTTGGGTTCTTCGATGACCACTTCGGCATGCTCGACCCGCGTGCCGGGCGCGAGCAACTGAAATGCAAAGCGAATCGAATCGCTATGAACTCCCGACAACCGGCCGATGCTCAACTCAAGCCGCAGCACCCGCCCCTCGTGACCGGCCTCGTCCAGCTCCACTTGCACCTGTTCGATCAATGCATCGACGATGGAGAGTTCATGCATCGTGAAGAAGGCTGACGGATGAAATGAAAATAACGAGCGACCAAGGGGGATGTCGAAGCAGCCGCACTTCTGGCCCGCCGATCTATTTTACAGCATTCGTCAATCGCGGTCCTAAACTGCCTCGCCGCCGCGTTCGCCGGTGCGAATTCGGATGCAGTCTTCGAGGGGGAGCACAAAAATCTTGCCATCGCCAATTTCCCCGGCCGAGCCGGTGCGGCCGCCCTTGACGATCGCATCAATGGTCGGTTCGAGAAACTCCTCGTTGACGGCGATCATCAACTGGACTTTCCGCAAGAGATTCACGGAAAATTCGTGTCCGCGATACGCCTCGGTATGTCCGCGCTGCCGGCCGAAGCCCTGCACGTCCATCACCGTCAGACGAAAGACTTCCACGTCGGCCAGCGCCAGCTTTACGGCTTCGAGACGGTGCGGTTGGATAATGGCGATTATGAGTTTCATCGGCAACCTGTTTCTCCGTTGCTCACGATAGGAAGCGGCAACGCCAATATACTCGCCCAATGAGGGGTGGTCAATTCCGTGCGGCGAACCCAGCAAGAGAACCTCGAAGTCCGGGGTCTGGTCCATTTTTCGGTCCACACGCATGGCATTGGGCCTTGTCTCAATTCCGAAAACATGGACCTGACCCCCTTCGCGTCAGGACTTCGCAGTCCACCTCGGGAAATCTCCAAGAGACGAAGTTGGCCGACATGGTTCAGACCGATGGCCTGCGGCATGCCACGTAATTGCCCCTCCTCCGACATCGATTGACCATGTATACTGTCGTCATGGCGCGCGAACCGATCCTGCAATCGTCGGCCGAAGAGAAGGATGAAGACCGCGATCTGCGGCCACAACGCATGCGCGACATGGTCGGGCAGCGGGAAGTCTATGCGCGGTTGGAAATCGCCGTCGACGCGGCCTCCAAGCGGGGGGAGCCACTCGGACACATCCTCTTTGACGGTCCGCCCGGCCTGGGCAAGACGACGTTCGCCATGTGCATTCCCCGGGACCTCGGCGTCGGCTTTCAGATTGCCAGCGGCGCGGCCTTGGCCGCTCCCAAGGACATCGTGCCGTATCTGACCAACGCCGAAGAGCGTTCGGTGCTGTTTATCGACGAAATCCACCGCCTGCCAAAAGCCGTCGAGGAGTTTCTATATCCCGCGATGGAGGATTTTCGCATCGATCTGACGCTCGGCGAAGGAGTCAACGCGCGGACGATCAACATGTCGCTGAGGCCGTTCACGTTGATCGGGGCCACGACCCGCAGCGGTTTGCTTTCCGCCCCGCTCCGCGATCGCTTCCACTTGCGCGAGCATCTCGACTTCTACACGCTCGAAGAGCTGGCCGAGATCGTCGGCCGCAACGCGAAGAAGCTCCGCGTGGGCATCACCGACGACGCCGCGACCGAGATTGCCGGCCGCAGCCGCGGCACGCCTCGGTTGGCGAACAACCGCCTCCGCTGGGTCCGCGACTACGCCCAAAGCAGAGCCGACGGCAAAATCAACTTGCTTGTCGCCCGAGACGCCCTGAAGATGCAAGGCATCGACCGCTTGGGCCTTGATCCGCAGGACCGCAAGTATCTGGAGATCATTGCCCAGGTGTTCGTCGGCGGACCGGTCGGCGTGGAGGCAGTCGCCCACACGATGAACGTTTCGACCGACACGCTCATTGACGAGATTGAGCCATTCTTGCTCCGCAGTGCGCTGGTGGTTCGCAGCCCGCGCGGCCGCAAACTCACTACCGCAGCCTACGAGCATCTCGGTCTGAGCCCTGCCGGAGACGCCAGCACTGTCCCGCAGCGCCGGCTATTCTGAAGCCGCCGTCGATCCGCAGCGCAGGGAACTAAACGTCAAAGAACCGCCACCCTATATTGCCGCCCGAACTCCGAGAAAGGGGTAGTCTTTCGACTCTCCGAGAAAAGGGATGACTTGCTGGCATGTCAAGGAGAACGAGCAAGTTCACGCCGCGTGTGGGACGTGAATTCTTGAATCGCCGTTGTCGCCCACCTGCATGCATCGCTTGGGTAGGCACCGTGTTAAGCCGAGTATACGATCACAACTTCATTCTCTGCCAGTGCATCGGAAAACAATTGCTGAAGTCTGGGGAGCACTTGAAATACACCTTCAATCTCCTCAGCGTCCCATCTGCCAGGCTGAGGATTGGGATAGATGTTCGCGGCGTTAAACGCGTCCACCGAAGATCGTCTTCGAAGCTCATCGAGATTAAGGATCGAAAGAGCGTCGACAATCTGCCGAATATCCTCGATTGAGAATCTCCGAACGGGACCGTAAGTTACTTCAATGGTGGTCGGGTGGCCCCCCATGACAATGTTATGCAGTGGTTCGTTCGGGCGGTGGACGGGATCCAGCGACGGGTCATCCGTGAGTAGGAAGTGCAGCGCGTGCCAATCCTTGTCGAGGTCAACCCGCGCGGGATCCGATTGCGCGTTTTCAAAGGCGGTACGAAGCTCTGCCGCTCTTGTCTCCATGCCTTGTGGATTGTCGAGAATCGCGGCTATTTCAGCGAGAGCTATGTTTGAGAGGGAGAAGAGGTACGTCATCGCACGTTGTGGATCTGCTTCGAGCCGCGCGAGTTCGGATTCCGGCAAGCGTCGATATGTGACTTGAATCCCCATGGCAACATGTTTTCAATGTCATTGTTGAGACGATTAGATAGTCAGCCGCTCTTCTTCGTGCCAGCGTTTTCCGATTCCTGCAAGAGAAGGCAAATCTCTTCAAATTGCCGAATGCGTTTATCGGCGTGACCTTCCTTGAATCCTGAACCGCGTTGCCGAAAGAATTCAATTCTCTCCTTCGCGAAATCAATCGCCGACCGGCCATCCATGTTTCGAGCCGTGGGTGAGGCACCAGCAGCAAGTAACACACCAACGACTTCAGGATGCCCTCGAAAAGCTGCACGCATAAGGGGTGTCGTTCCACCGGCGTCGTGCGACGTTCACATCCGCACCGGCGTCAATTAGCGCCCGAGCAACTTCCGGGGATTGAGCGATCATAATTACTACCAATCCACGCTCTACGCGCCCATCAACAAAGGAGCGGTAATCGATTATCTTGTTAGGGTCCGCTCCGCGCTGGAGCAGCAGATGAACCGCGGCTGCTCTGTCAGCAAAACAAGCGTTGTAGAGCGGGGTATGCCCGCCATGCTCGGCGATGCAGTTTGGGTCTTCCCCTGCATCCAGCATTCGAGCCAGTGCCGCGACGTCGTTGTTGCCAGCGGCTTGGAATAATTCGATGCTGTCCATTGGTTGAATAGTTCCAGTGTTGTGTTGTCGCGAGTCCATTCGGTTCAGGGAATGAGGGCTCGGCAGTCCTCTGGTATTCAAACCTCGTCTTTTTCGCGGAATCTCTGACTCGACGTTGCCCTCAATTTAGCGGGTACTTCCAAGGTTTCAAGATATCTTCGTTTTGCAGCACCCGACCGAACGCTTGCTGTCTTGTCTGATTTTCCGGCAGGGGACTCCGAGATCGCCATCTTGGATAACAAGTCGTTGGAAAGCCGTCGGGAATGAGATTTCCAACACCGGTCGGCCGCATTGAGGGGTAACCCTCCAAATACCTGTTGATGGATCTTACCTAGGTATCCAGCAGACTGGCGATCTATTGCCGCTAACGCAGGGAATGCCCATCAGCACTGATGAGGGCGCCTGCTATCGATGGGTATCAGGCTTTGTCGGAAAAGGCGAACATGTCATCCTGATCGCAGGAAAACTGCAACGTCTTGTTTGATGGACGCGAGTCATCCTGAGCGTAGCGAAGGATCTCGTTGGTACGCGGGTAGTCAGGCATTCCGCAGAGATTCTTCGCTGCGCTCAGAATGACGCTTGGGCTGCGCTCAGGATGACAATTGGGACGCTCCGAGGTTTTCCGACAAAGCCTGACACGCGATTGGCCGTCACACGTTGACGTTCAGGGCCAGATTGTCGCTCGCGGTCGTTGCCAGCGATGGCAACGACGCCTCGCTCAGCAAGGAGTCCACAAGACCGTTGACCATCGCTTCAACTTCCGCGGAAGCGCCGTCTGCGGCGACAAGGGCAGTCGCCAACTCGCCTTGGGCAAGGTTGTCGTGGGCGTCCAATCGGCCCGGAAGCGATTCCTGCGCAAGGCCGCCACGATCGGCGAGCTCGCTATCTACCGCATCGCTCATGACGCGATCAACGCCGGACGGGCTTATCGCAAACGATGCTTGGGCGACATCGGTGACACGCGTCACGAGATAGGCCAGCTCGTCAGAATTGCTGGCAGTCGCCCCAACGATGACGGACGGTTCGGCGACATCGGCCTCGCCGTTCATGGCAAAGTTGCCGGAAAAGCTCACACGGGAGAGCGCCAAGGAACCATGATTATCAATGGCTCCGCCCGATAGCCAGCAGCCATTGTGGTCCAGAGTGCTGGCGGTCAGTTCCAGCTTGCCATAGTTGACGATGCCGCCCCCGCCCGACCAGGAGAAATTGTCGGCGATAACACTGTTGTCGATTGCCGCCGTTCCAACGTTGAACAGTCCGCCGCCGTTTTCCGACAGCGTGCTGTTCGAGAGCGTCGCAACTCCCTGGTTGTAAATCGCACCTCCTTGGATGCCGCCATTGGAGTAGAAACCGCTACCGACGACCGACAAGTCGCCGAAGTTGGCAATCGCACCGCCGAGGTCGCCGGCGCCTTCGCGAAATTCACAACCCGAAACGCTGGCCGTGCCGTGGTTATCGAGTCCGCCGCCGCTGCCTTGGTTCGTCCAGAAATCGGCCGTGAAGTTCCGTTCGAAATAGCTGCCGGTGAGCGTCAACTCGCCGTGGTTTTCGATGGCGCCGCCACGCTCCGATATGTTGTTGACGAAGGACGTCTGGCTTACCACCAGTGTGCCACGGTTTTCGATCGCGCCGCCTTCCGAGAATGACTGCTGCCACGGCGTTCCGTCGCTGTTCTGATTGAAGTTGCTGCCGACGATGGTCAGTGAGCCGGCGTTCCAAATACCCCCCCCTTCGTGAGAGGCTTCGTTTTCGTTCAGGGCACAGTCCGTAAGCGTCAGCGTGCCCGAATTGCGAATGCCCCCGCCATCTGCGGCGTGACCCCGGGTGATCGTCAATCCGGCAATCTCGACGATAGCCCCACCGGCGATGTCGAACGCGCGAGACAAACGGCCGGCGTCAATCGTCGATCGATCGGCGCCAAGGCCGAGAATTTTCGTTGCGCCAGTTGTATCGGTAATGGCCAACTGGCCGCCGGCAAGCTCGATCGTCTGGCCGTCGAGTTCGGCGGCTACCTGAATCGTGTCGTCGCCAACATTTTGGTTGGCCAATTGAATCGCCTCGCGGAGGCTCATCAAACCGTCGTCAGGATTGACGACGTCGGCCGCCGTGGTGACGATAAGCTGAGCCGCGGCCGACTCGCTGGTGGCTCCCAGTGCGGCAACCGCACTGAGCAGATGCCGAGATTCCAACGCCTCGATTCGCGCGAGTCGAAATCGGCGTCGATCGTGGTCTGTCAGAGTGCCTCGGGCAACCCGCTTCCCAGCCGGAGCCCCTTGCCGCCGCGCATACCGTGCTGCTCCACGTGCCATCATGATTTCATGCCTCTTCCGATAAGGTTTTGTCTTACCCCAGGAAATGGGGCCACCTAACGGTCGGCCGTCACTCCCAGTCGCCTGTTCCTACTGATAACCTATGCCGATTTTCGCATAAAGCAAAATCTTTATTGGGGGGCACCGAAACCACCGGCGCTTTGAACAGGACGATCGCTGAAATTGTCGGCCATCAATGCGGCAACGCGTGACCGGGCGCCACGAGAAGCAAGCCACGCTCGCGACTCGGTCCGCAAAGCCGCCGCAAGTGGGCGATAGCGTAGCCTTTTTTCGACCCTTGTCCAGATCAACTCTGGCCGATTTGGTGATGACAGCGCACGAGAGTGGCGCAATTGCCCGCGAAGCGGCGAACGAAGTCGCATCTTCCAGGCAAATTACCGGTTGCAGCCGCTTGTTAGGCGCGCCACGGGCGTTTACGAGAGGCCGCTTTCGACAAGCTTTCGATGGCGATCTTCACATCGTCCTGGACCTGGAAGTCGAACATGCCGGCAATGATGAAGTCGGCCCCATGGCGAAAGGCGTATGGAAACGCCATTCGCGGCGTGATGGCGCCGGCGGCCATCACTTTGAACGCCACCCAAGGCTTGTCGACGGTTTCCATAAAGGCCTCCGTCTCCTCGGGATTGTTGCACCACATGCCGTCGTTGTTGGCGTCGTGATCCGTGGCATGCGACTGCATCCAGTCGTATTCGGTTCGCCGATCTTTGGGCGTGGCCGACCAGTAGCGGTCCATGTGGAAGGTCTTGACGTAGAAATCCGGGTTCAACTTGTTCTTTTCGCAAGCGATCGGCATGTTCAAGGAATGTGCCCCGACGCCAACCGGCACTCCCTCGGCCTTAACGAGGTCGACCATCTGGCCGATGACCTCGATCTTACCGCCGTTCATCATGTGCGCATCGGTGTCTCCGCCGTGCGAATACAGCAGCGTGGAGCCCTGATCGATGAGGCGTCGGACCTCGTCGCGCATCTTCGTCTTGTCTTCAAACAATGAGATACAGACCATCGTCTGGATCTTCGGACTGCGGGTCTTGTTGTACTTCAACACGGCGCTCCACGCGCGAGGGTCGACCTGGATCGTGTTGACTCCGCATGCCTGGGCCAATTCCAGCGTCTCGAAGATCTTCGCTTCGGTGTTGTACGAGGTGAACAATTTCGAGGTGTAGATCAGGTCGCGGCTATGGGCCCAGCCGCCGATCAAGTTGCCGCCGATCAACAGGCGGCTGATCGAGACGTTGCCGATTTTTCCGTGTGGCAGACTGCCGGCCGGAATATCCGTCAACAGTTTCTTCGTCGAAGAGGCCCCGGCTGATCCGTCCTCGACGGCGGCCATGAGGATGTTCTCCTCGATGCTGCTATACACGGCGCCAACGCCCGCCGCGCCCAAAACGCCCCTGGCCAAAAAGCAACGTCGGTCGGTTTTCTCTGCCATCACAAAATCTCCTTTTAATGCGTTGATCAGCGTCTGAAAGTCATTTTTTGCGTTTCGTAGGGTTCGCCACGCGGACCTGCGCGTCCGGGGTGGTCCGCGTGGCGGACCCTACACAATTCTCTTAACCCCGCCAAGGCCGCTTGCGGCTGGCGGTCTTTTGCACACTCTCAATGGCAATCTTCACATCGTCCTCGACCTGGAAGTCGAACATGCCGGCTACGATGAAGTCGGCGCCGTGCCGGTAGGCGTGCGAAAATGCCATTCGCGGCGGGATGGCGCCGGCCGCCATCACCTTGAATGCCACCCACGGCTTACCGACCGTCTCCATGAACTCGGCCGTCCTCTCCGGGTCGATGCACCACATGTTGTCGTGGTACGAGTCATGCCCACCGCTGGAACGCGAATACCAGCACCACTGCTGGCGGTTTGCCTTTGGCGTGGCCGACCAGTAGCGATCGGAGTGGAACGTCTTTACGTAATAATCGGGATTCAGCTTGTGCTTTTCGCAGGCGATCGTCGTTTCCAGGGAGTGGCTGCCCACGCCGACCGGAACGCCCTGGGCCTTTACCAAGTCGATAGCCTGACCGATGACGTCGATCTTGTCGGCCATCGTCAGTTCGTCGGTGGCCATGCCATGTGAATACAAAAGCGTGGCTCCCTTGTCGATCCGCCGCTTGATCTCGTCGTTGGTCTTCGTCTTATCGGCCATCGCCTCGAAATTGACCATCGTTTGCAGCTTCTGCGTCCGCTGCTTGTTGTACTTCAGCACCGGCGCCCAAATACCCGGGCTGACGAGCATGGTGTTTATGCCGCATGCCTGGGCCATCTCCAATGTCTCGAAAATTTTGGCCTCACTGTTGTACGCCTTGAAGAGTCGCGACAGATAGACCAAGTCACGTCCATGAGAGGTGCCGCTAATGAGGTTGCAGCCGATGAAGAGTCGGCTGATCGACACGTCGCCGATTTTTCCGCATTGCAGGCTCCCCGGGGCGATTTCCGTTGTTCGCTGCTTGGGCTTGCCCGTCTCTTCTTCAACGGCCGCCAACGAACTGTCGCTGTTGACGGCCACGGTCGCAGCCATACCGGCGGCCCCCAAGAGGCTCGCGTTCAGGAAGCCTCGACGGTCCGTCTTCTCGGCCATAGCGCGATTCCTCAAGAATACAACAACCGGCGGGGCGACTTGGGCAGGCTAAGGACGGCTTCATTGTAAACCAGCTCGATGTGGACGTCAATAAGTTTTGGGGAAGCTGCCAACCACCAAAAGAAGGATCGGCAATGCTTCAAGCGACCGATATCCATCTGCGCTGCGTGCTCGATCGAGTGGGCCGATCCGCGCTCCGCGTGCTGCCTCTTCCTTTACTTGTCCGTAGTCCGTGGCATGGAGTGCAGCTTGTCCTCGAAGTTGCGGCGTAGATCGTCGGGCAACTGCTCCAACTTCAACGCATCGCGATAAATTGCGGCCGCCGCCGAGAATTCGCGACGCTCCTCGTATATTTCACCGAGAAGCAAGCAGGCCGCCAGATAGTGCGGTTCGCGCTGGAGCGTTTCCTTCAGTAGCTCGATTGCCGCACCAGTATTTCCTTTCTGCCGCTGATAGATTGCCAGCGTGTATGCATACTTCGGTTCATCCGGGCGCAAGTCGTGCGCCTTTTGGCACAACACGATTGCCTCGTCAAGGTTCCGTTTGGCGAGTATCACGCCGAGATTGTACGCAGCGGCCGCCATCTGCGGATCGGTTTTCAGAGCTGTTCGCAACGCCCGCTCGGCATCCTCGAAATGGCCTTGCTCGCCCAGCAGCAGGCCAAGGTTAAAGTTGGCGGCCGCACTGTCGGGGTCGATCTCGACGCGCCGTCGCAGGCTCCTCTGGGCCTTGTCATTCTGACCCAGATTGCTGTAGGCCATCGAGGCGTTGACCAGCGGGCCGATGACTCGCGGCTCGAGTTGTGTGGCCGTCTCGAAGCACGAGGCCGCGGCCGCGAAGTCGTGGCCTTCCATGTAGTAGTTGCCAAGATTCGCGTGCGAGGCCCAATCGTCCGGCCGGGCCTGCATGGCCAGAATGAAGTCGCGGTTGGCCTTCTCCAGCTTCGCGCGTGCCGCCTTGTCCTTCAACGATTCAGGCGGCAGCGCGGCGAGCGACATGGCGGCGCGAATCCGCACCAACCGCGATCGGTCGCCGGTGGCCGCCAACAGTTCGTTGATCGCTTCCGGCGTCAAATGATCACCCAGCGCAGACACCGCGCTGGACCGCACCAGAGGCGATGGGTCGTGAGCCGCGGTCAGCAGGAAGGGCCACTTGCTGGGATCGGGACAGCCGCGGAGCAAGCGTACGAACGACGCCTTATAGACCTCGTCCGTGTCTTTGCTGCCCAGTTCGGCCAACATCTCGGGCAGCCGTTTCCATTCGCGACGGCGCCTGGTCGAGCAGTTCCGCACGTCGCAGCGTGTCGGCCTGGTAATCGGGCCGATACCACTCGCGGCACCACCGGTCGGCCCAAGCTGCATCTTGGTCGGCATGGCAGAGGTTGCAGGCATTGGGCGACTTAAAGGCAATCGACGTGGCTGGCGTCGGCGATCGCATCGAGTGGTCGGTCCGCCCCATCGCCGCAAATCGCGTTGTCGGCATGTGGCAGGCCACGCAACCGTTGCCCTTGCTGCCGACCGCATGGTGGCCGTGCTGCACCGGATTCTTCACTAAGCTTTCGTGGCACGGCATGCACATCCGGTCGGATTGGTCTGCCTCGAATCGCGGCCGGCCGCTGGCCGTGTGGCAATGGTTGCAGTCCAACTTGCCCGACTTAGCACAGGGGCTCATCAGCCAGGAGGTATAGGTGTAGTTTTCGCCGAGGTCGCGACCGTCCGGGTAGTAATCGGCATGGTCCAGGGTTACGAGGTCGAAATGATCGAAGAACCGTTCGCCCGGCGCGAACTTGAGCGACAACGGGACGAGCTTTGCGTGGCAGGTGGCGCACATGTCGTTCATCTGCGCGGCTGTGAAATCCTTGGTGCGGATGATCTTGATGTCTTTCGGCCTGTTGTCCTCGGTGGCCCGCGCCATGACGTCGATGTGTTCCTTGCCCGGCCCGTGGCACGACTCGCAACTGATGCCCGGCTCGGACCAGGTCGTATGATAGGTGTCGGTGGCCAAATCGTAGTTCGTCGCAAGCTCGGTTACATGGCAGTTGAAGCAGGTGGTGTTGAACGCGAACATGCGATCGGTCCAGTTGAGCGCCGCGTCGTGGCGGTCGGGAAAATGCCGGACGCCGCTGGCCGCCATGTCGTACCAGTTCTTCTTGTGCACATCGTACGCCAGAGGCAGGACCTGCAAGCGGCCTCGCTCTCGCAGCGTGAGAAAATAATAGACGTTCTTTCCGCCCATGACGTGGGCGATGGGGTATTTTCGCTCGCCCTGCGGGCCAGTCTCACGCACGAAACCGGCGTCCGCGCCGATCTCGGCGTGGTACGTGCGATCGCCAATGGCCACCGAGCCTGCTTGCGGCGTCAGGTGCTCGCCGGCAAATGTCGCCGTGTAGGGCTGCATCGCCAATCCGTGCCATGACGTGGACCAGAGTTTGTAGAACTCGGCGTGGCAATGCTGGCATCGCATCGAGCCAGCGAGCAAATCATTTTGCTTGGCCGACGGAGCAGCCATCGGCGCGGCTACAGGCGTCGCCAGTTTCTCGGGCAATGTCTCGCGTGATCGACTTTCGCAACCAACCAGGAAGGCCGTAGCAAAAAGTGCCCCGAGGAGCGATGGTATTCGGATCATGGTCTGCCCGGCAGTCTGAACTACAAGAGTGTTGCCTTATCTTCCTGGATCGAGGGTTGGCGCCGATTTCGCTACAGATCGTGGCGCGTTTCGCGATGCGAGCGAAAGAACAGTCTGCCGCTTTTCTTGAATGCTTGCAGGGCGTCGGCAGCGTCCGCATCGATGTCAAACACTTTGTTGAGGCCCGTGATCTTGAAGACCTGCACGATATCGTCGCTGATATTGGACAATCTCAATGCGATCTCGTACTCCTTGCACTTCTTGTTCAGGCGAATGAGCATGCCCAACGCCGCGGAAGACATGAAGTTAACGCGGCCGAAGTGAAGCAGCACGTTGCGTTCCTCTGTCGTGTCGAATAACTGCGCAATTTCTCGATAGCATTGATCGATGACGGCCTGATCTACGAGACGCTGGGGCTCCAGGACAATGACGCGGATTTCGCCCTTCACCTCGCTGGTTATCATTGCCATGGTTCTTTCCTCCCCATATCGGAATAGATTCTTCGACTATGTGCCCCACGCTTAGAAACGCACTTCAATGAACGTGAGATCGTCGGGCAGGCGAATGTCGTTCGAATAGCGCAGGAGTTGTTCCTCGACGGCGCCCACTTGCAGACCTGCTTGTGGATACCCCAGTCCCTGGAGGATGCCAACCAATCCATCGACGCCGAGCAGTTGTTCTTGGGCGTTATGCACTTCGACGGCGCCATCGCTGAAGAACAGGAGGCAATCTCCCTCGGCGAAGTGGGCCTCGGTCTCGACGTACTCCGCGTCCTCCATCATTCCGAATGGGAGGCCCGAAGCCTCCAAGGGCTCAGCCTTTCCGCCGGTGCGCATGGCCAATATCGGCGGTCCACCGGCGGATACCCATCGTAACGTCCGAGTTTGAGCGTCGATTACCCCGCACAGCGCCGTTGCGAACGATTCTCCCTTTACGACGTGCTCAAGCTCACCGTTGACGATGCCGGCGAAGGTGGCCGGTTCTAACAGCTTCTTGCAATGCCTGTTCCAGAGGGCACTCAGATGCATCGTGTATAATGCCGCGGCCACCCCATGCCCCATCACATCGGCAAGCAAGAACCCGTAATGGTCGGTATCCAATTGCTGGATGGCGAAAAAGTCGCCGCCAACCACATCGTGCGGCACGTAGTATGTCGCAAAGCGAATGCGCGGGTCTTCGGGCAGATCGGTTTCCAGGGATTGGCACTGTATGCGTTTTGCCCGCTCCAGATCGGCCAGCAACAGCGACACGTCGCGAAACGTCTCGACGCCGCCGATGACCTGCCCGTTCGCATCGCGGATCGGAGCCACGGTTACCTGTGTCGGCACCCTTTCGCCGTCTTTGCCTTGCGCAAAGACGATGATCGGCACCTGACTGGCCGTTCCGGTTACCATCGCGCGGTGTAGCGGACAGAACTCCTCGCCGCAGAGCCGATGGCCATCCTTGTCCACGTGGCACAACACATCCTCAAGACAGCGGCGGCCGACTACGTCGCTCGGCTGCCAGCCGGTAATCCGCTCCGCCGCCCGGCTCCAGAAAACGATCCTGCGATCCTTGTCGCAGACGTACACGCCATCGTTCAAGGAATCGAGGATCGTACCAGAGGCAGTCAGCAGGTCTTGAGCGGACATACGGAACCAGGCTGAGCCACACGCATTATCGCGGATACCGAATACTATTTGCCGCTTCAGCGGCCGCTTCGCGCACGCTAGCATCCGAGTCCTGCATGGCCTTCTGTAGCGCCGGAAGGGCTTGCCTCGCCAATGGTCCCATGTCGCGCAGTGCTTCGGCCGCACCACGACGCGCCACGGGTAGTGGGCTACTCAAGCCGGCAATCAGCACGGGAACTGCTTTGGCCGCAACATCCTCGGAGGCCGGGCAAATATGCACCAGTGCCCAGGCGTCGGCAAGGGCCACGTTGCTGTCGGGACTCTCCAGCATTTTGTTGAGGGCCGGCACCGCGGCTGCCGCATTTGGGCCAATCTGGCCCAAGGCGTAGGCGATGGCCGCGGCGTTCGAGTTATCGCGCTCTCGCAGGGCCGCGATCAAGGCCGGGGTCGCCGCTTTGGCGCACTGGGCCGATCTTAGCCAAGGCTAATATCGCTTCTTCAGCAACGCGGCCGTTCTTGTCGTCGACAAGTTTCGATAAGGCGTCGGTGGCCGGAGCGGCGGCCGGGCCAATCTGTCCAAGGACATAAGCCACTTGGCCACGCAGCTTCTCGTGCTTCAGCGCGTCGATCAACCGCGGCACAGCCGGTGGCCCGAGCTCCGCCAAAGCGTCCAATGCGTAACGAACGGTCGTTTCGTCCGCGTTCTGCAGGGCCTTCTCCCAAATTGGCGCCGTGATTTCCGGGGCCGGTGGCAGCGCCGAGAGGGCCCGGGCGGCTGCGGCCCGCACAAGCGGATCCGCATCTTTCAATCGCGCAATCAGCCGCTCTGTCGTTTCTGCCCGGAGCGCCTTGTCTTCGGGATGAAGGCGAGCGAGCACCCAAAGGCTTGTCGTACTCAGCATCGCGTCAGGGCTCTTGGCATTCTGACGGATGCGCACCTCGGCATCTGCCGGAATCTGGCCGATCCGTCCCAAGGCGTAAGTCGCCGCTGTTTGCGTTTGTTCGTCGCTCAGGGCCGCGGCGATCTGCTCGGCTGCGGGAGCCGCGGCAACCTCCATCGCCGCCAGGGCGAGAATTGCCTCGCGGCGGACTTCGGGACGCGGGTCGCGGAGCGTTTCCACAAGTGCGGGCACGGCATCCTTGGCTTTGGGGCCGATTTCGCGCAACACTACGCACGCCCAATAAGTAGCTTTCTCGTTCTTTAGAGCCTTGATTAGTCCTGGCACAGCCACCGGGCCGGCGTCGGCAATGGCATTCAGAATGCGCATGCGGACTCCGGGGTCGGAATCTTCCAACAGCTTCACGCACAGTGGGACCATGATCTTGGGGCCGGCGTGGATCCGAATCGCTGCCCGCAATGCCTGCTGGCGTACCGACGCGTCGGGGTCCTTTACCAGATCCACAATTGCCACGATGGCCGGCTTCGCCGGCGACTCCAATGGCGCCCAGAGCAGCGACCGCGTGGGCGCGAATATTCGCGGACGGATCCTTCAGCAAGTCGGTCAACGTGCCGACGTACTCTGCAGCCTTTACACCCTCGGTTGCCAATTGATTGATGGCATGAACTTTGACCGATTCGTCAGGCGACTTGAGTTCCGCCCGGACGTCTTCCGTGGCGGCGGCCGAGGCGTACGGAGCGAATAAGGTCCAACATCCGCATAGGATGGCGATTATGGCTATAGCTTTCAAATTCATACCGACGCTCCTCATATCAAAATTGTCTTATTGCAGTTGGGTTCCCGTTGCCGCATACATCGTACTCTGGAGAAACGTCCGGCACAGCATGTAATCCTGAGACGGGATCTGGGTCATCTGCGCCTTGAGCGTATCGAACATGGCATCGAGCAATCCGCGGGCCTTCATCTGGTCGGCATAGGTGAGGCCGCCGTACTTCGCCCGCTGCGCAAACAGTGCATCGACCTGCTGGCGTTGTGCTTCAAAATTGGGATCTTGCAGAGGCCCGGGCCAATCTAACCGTCCGGTCACCGGGTCCATTTGGCTCGGGCTGAGCGGCTGCGGCACTCCCGAGCGGGCAATCCGCGTTAGCTGCTCCATCGTCAGACGCGGACCTCGCTCCGCCTCGCGGGCCTTCGTATTCGTCTGACGCATCTCGAAATACGTGTTGGTGTATAGCTGTCGATTCTGGATCTCGTTCTTCTGGGCCTGGGTCATGTTGATGGCCGCGGCCGACGTCGAGAGGTTGTAATCTCCCTTGGCGCTAATCGCGTTGGCCATACCATTCAAGGCCGAGCCGGCAACGGTGCCGCCGCCCCCATAATAACCTGGATACCCGCCGTATGCGTTGACCGTCGACCCGGCTGGCACGGCCGGCTGATACGGCGCCTCGTCCGGTCTTGTCTGGGCAAGAGCAACAAGCGGACATAGCATCACAATCGCAATCTTCCACGTTCGGTTCATCGATCCGCTCCTGCAAGAAAACAGGGCAAAGTTGCACGTCAACACATACAATTGCCGGCGCCCACCGGTGGCCTCCGACTCGCTCAAGTGTAGCACGTTGCGCGGACGGGGTCCACTATGCCGCCGTTGGTGTCAAGAGAACTGCAAAGCCCTGACCCAACGGGATTCGGACTATGTTTTCGGGGTCGAGGCAACCGTCATCGCCATCCGTTTTCGCTAGAAAATGGGCCGGGGCCCGACAGTGAATTGCTGAGAGAATTGGGACCCAAAAACCGATTGGCCGGATAGAGCGATAATGCCGCGAGAAACGTCCAACGCGTGCGGGGGGGACGTGGAAACCGGTGTCGCGGCGAACGGGCGTATCTATACAATCGCTACGATACCCAGCCAATATACTGCATATAGTTCATCAGCCAGGGATGCGTCCAGGGATTCCAGGTTGGGTAGCTGACCGAAAGAACGGATAACGTCAGCAACGCCAGCGCCAGCCCTCGGGTCCAGCGGCGGCCGGCCATCGCGTCGGTGGCCGGCAGCATCGTCAGAAGCCACAGCGGGGCGAGCCAGAACATCCACCGCAAGCCACTGGTGAGTCCACCGTAGTTGCGGTTCATCTGTGGTTGGGCCACGTAGAATACAAGGCACGCCAACGAAATGGCGGCAACCGTGGCCGCCAGCCAGCGCAGGCGGGGATCGCGGCCCGGCCAGCCCCACGCGATCATGCCGACGACGCTCAGTAGCCAAACGGGCGTCAACGAAAAGATACCGTGATGGCCGACAAGCACGTGTAACGCATATAGGGCGCGCGATGGTTCGCCGCGATCGACGCCGACGGGATTCTTCCAATAGCTCTCGACAGCTCGCCCGTTGCGCTGATAAGTGTAATCGTACCAATTGTCGGCGCCGCTGCGATGTAAGTAGGCCGGTGTCAGACTCCCATGCGCGATCCAATTGGTGCCGAACAGGGCGACCGCCACGAGCAGCACGGCCGGCGCGAAGCCGACCAGCGCCTGCCGCGGCGCCTTCCAGAACACCAAGAGCGCGATTGGCGCCAGAAGCGAGGCGGCCGGAAATTCAAACGATGCAGTCAAACCGCCGAAGACTCCGGCCATCACAAAGTACCGCAGGCGTCGCTCGGCGTCGAACCAGATGCGAACTGCGGCATATACGGCCACCGTCGCACACACCGCCGCAAGGAGGTGGTTGTTGATCGCCACGGCGAACGTCGTCAAGAATGTGGCGAACGTGGCCGCCGCCATCACGAAAATCCGCCCCCAATCAGTCGTGCCAAACCGCTCCACAAGTTGCGCCAGCAAGAGAAAGCTGATCACCAGCGGCACGACGTTGAACAACACCAGCATGAAGCGGCCAATCTCATATGGATGCGTTGCGAGCGTGGCCCCGGTCAGGTGGTAGATTGGCCAGTAGACGGCGGCCATGATCGTCGACAAAATTGGCGGCTTGCTCGAATAGTAGTGGCCGTCGTGCATCACCATGTCGATCGTTTCCCAGCCGGGCTGCTGCATGACCTTGTCGATGGCATACGGCGCACCGGGCACGCGCATATCGTCCTCGACCAACGCCCGCACGGCGTCCCAGCGGCTGCGATCGTTAGCACTAAGGAAGGGGCGTCGCAATTGCGCGCTACCTCGCCAGAGTTTTTCGATCCGCGCCATCTCATCATCCAATGCCTTGCCCGTGAGTCCGGCCGATTCCAGTGAGGCTCGTTTCCGATCCAACTCGCCAGGAATCCTGCTGAGTCGATTAGCCTCCAGGGCAATATTATTGACGGCATCGACGGCCAGAATGCGACCCAGCATGGCGCCTGTGCTTAGCACAATAAGCACCATGTAGACGCTGCGACGCAACGAGGCGTGAGAATCGGCGGTCGTATCGCTCATGAGGATGCCGAGGGGGAATCGTGCGGAGGCAACGCGGCGGAGCGCTCGGTGCGCTCACAGATCGAGTATGGGTGGACGTCGGGCGTATGGTAGGCGATGAACAGTTCGGCGAGAAAGCCAATCGACATCAATTGTCCGCCCAACAGTAGCAGGCCCAACGAGTAAATCAGGGCCGGCCGCTCGTGCAAGTGCACCGGCTCCATGCCGGCTACAAGCCGCGAAATGGTCCACTGGCAGGCCAAGGCGAATAGGCCGAGTCCACCGAGCGAAAACGACGCTAGCCCTACAGTGCCCAGGAGATGTTGCGGGCGCTGGCCAAAGCCGGTCAAAAACTTCACGGTTAAAAGGTCCAAGAAACCTTTGACGAAACGCGTCATGCCATACTTCGAACGGCCGGCTTGACGCGGACGGTGGTTGACCTCGATCTCTCCGATGCGAAAACCCCGGGCCGCGGCCAACACCGGCACAAAACGATGCAACTCGCCATAGAGCCGGACTTCTTCGAGCACCGCCCGGCGATAGCACTTCATGCCGCAGTTGTGATCGTGCAGCCTTACGCCGGTCAGCCAACTTACCATCCAATTGAACAGCCGCGACGGCAAGACCTTGTGCCAGGGATCGTGCCGCGTCTTCTTCCAGCCGCTGACGACGTCAAGGTTCTTCTCCATTTCGGCCAAAAAGCGTGGGATCTCGCGTGGATCGTCCTGCAAGTCGCCGTCGAGCGTCATCACCAGTTCGCCAGAAGATTGGGCAAAGCCGGCGCTCAGGGCCGCGGCCTTGCCAAAATTGCGGCGGAATCGCAGACCGGTGACCCGCGGGTCGGCCGCCGCAAGACACTGAATCTCCGACCACGAACCATCGGTCGAGCCGTCGTCAACGAACACCACGTCGAGTTGGTATCCCTGCGCAGCGGCCACCTCGCACAGCTCCTTGTGGAGCGTCGCGATGGTCTCGGCTTCGTCAAGCACCGGTACGACGACAGAGAGCATTTCAGTGGAAGCGGGGCGGGAGTCGGGGGACAGTTGTTCGGCGCATGCTCAACTCGATGTCATCCTGGGAACTGCGAATGGTATCGCTTCGATGTCGCAGAGAGCCCTCTCTGCGCTCAGCATGACTTTCGGCGGGCCATACAATATAGGATAGCCGATATCCCAAGTTCTGCCACTAGCCACACCAGCCGCAGGAGGATGGCGCCGATCAGGGCCGGCACATCGCCGATATATGGCACCATGAGTTCCGCCAACACGGCCTCACGGACCACCGCTCCCCCCGGCACAAATGACATAAACCCTGCCACCGTTGCCAGCGTGACAGAGGCCGTGTGCAGCGGAAGCTCTGTAAAAGGGTTCGACGACGCCGCGCCCAGCGCCCGCAACACGGCCCAAAAGCTGACGCCGAGCAGAATCCATCCGAAGCCCGTCAGCAGCCAGCCGAGCAGCATCGTGCCGTAGCCGAGCCGCGAGAGCTTCTCGGCGACAGCCGGCGTCGTTTTGCCAACGCCCGTCAGCCGCACAAGGCGGCGAAAGATGGGCGGCAACGTCGGCAGCCCGGCCGCGACGAGCATCGCCAGTGCGGCGCCGAACAAGAGCGCCTCGTGGCGGAAGTAGACTGCCATGATCGCCGCCGAAATCAGCCCCCCGACGGCCATCATTGTCAGCGTCTCGAAGAACACGCTTACCGCGGCGAGCGACGTGTCGATTCCCTCGCCGCGCACGAGTCCGACTCGCAAGATCACAACCATTGCTTTGCCGGGCACATACTTTCCCAGGTGGCCGACAAAGTAGGCCCGCAGGGCATCGCCAAGGCACACTGGCTGTCCCAACGCGAGCAGGACGCGATGCCAGAACAGGCCGCACATCAATGTGCCGGCAAGGTATAGCAACCCAGAGGCCACCAACCAACGAAAGTCGCAGTGCCAGGGCCGTTGGCGCAACTGCGCCCAGGCATCGACAATCGTGTGGCGAATAAACCATACCACAACAACAACGACAAGCAGCTTGATCGCGGCAACCAGCCAACGCCTGGCGATATGCGGTTGGTTTTCGGCCAATCGTGCGTCCTTTCGCTCCCGGATCATTGTCGTAGGCGTCCGCCCATTGCTCAAGCCAGGATCGCCGCTCAATGGCCCATCGACTTTCGCGCGCGGGCAACGACGTCTGCAGCCCAGGGCTTGTCGCTGTAAAGGTCGACAATCGCACGGTAAATCTTTTTCGCTTGCTCCGGTTCGCTCTGCCGCAGCGCATCGGCCGTGCCGAGGCGCTCTTGGAGAACGCTGAGCTGCTCGTGCGTGAAGCGTTCTGCTTCGGGGCGGAGTTGCGTCAATTGCTGCGCGCCAGACTAAGGCAATCTTCGGTTTGGCGCGGCTGATCGTCCGACTCGCCATAGAGGTCAATCAGCGCCTGCAACCTGGCCACACCGACCGTCGGATCCGAGCGGGCGTCGTTGAGCGCCTGCTCGTACAATTGCTCGATGGGCAACAGGCCATCCAGGCCTGATCTCCGCGCTAACTTCTGATTGAAACTCCATTCCAGTCGCCGCAAGTGGAGGGCCTTCTCGTACTCGCGCAGTTGCGGGGCATGAACGTTGTCGGGATAACGATTGAGGAAGTCCGTAATGATCTTTTGGAGCTCGTCGATCTCGCTCCCTTTGCGTGGAAGCGAATCGACCGAGCCGTTCGGTACACGGGCCTGGACGCGACTATACAGCGTGTCGGCCGACGGTGGCTGCAGCGACCACCACACGCCCATCCCTACGGCCACCAATGCTCCGGCCAGGGCCCAGGTTTGCCACGAGATCAGGGCCGGCCGGGGCTCGTCGCTTTCCAGCGGGTCCAACTCGTCCCTGTGGACAGGCACGAAAGTGCCGCGATCAGCAAAGGGTCGAGTTCGATCGTCCGAAGGCACCGACGTAGATGGCGCAGGCATTCCGGCCGGCTTTGGGCCAGCAGCAGTGTTTGCTCCGCCGGGTTGCGCAGTACCGGGTAGCATCTGCGTCGCGGCCACATTGCCGGCCGGCCGATCGATCGTCGCCGCAACGCCCGATTCGTCGCTGGCCGCCGATGCTTCGGCCGGGGGCGGCGTCTCGTCGCCATCGAACCAACTGGGATCGGCTTGCACCGTTTCGCGATCGATCGACAGCGCTCGACACATGGCTTCCAGTCGCCGGCCGAGCAGCCCCGCGTTAGTAATCCTCTGCGCCGGGTTCTTTTCCAACAGTTCGCCAAGGATGTGCTCGAACTCCTGCGGCACATCCCGGGCATGCGTGCGCACCGGCTCCGGCTGTTCGAATTGTTGTTTCTTGAGGAGTTCCGGCAGCGACTTGCCGCGAAACACCGGCCGCCGCGCCAACAGCGTGTACAGGAGCGCGCCGAGGCTGTACAAATCCGACCGGATGTCGACGGGCTGCCCCGCCGCCTGCTCCGGCGACATGTACTCGGCCGTGCCCACCACATTACCGGCAAGCGTCATCCGCGTATTGCCAAACAGCCTGGCGATGCCAAAATCGGAGAGTTTGATGTGGCCTTCCGCCGCCAGCAGCACGTTGGCCGGCTTGATGTCGCGATGGATGATGCCGCGGTCGTGGGCGTGACGCAGGGCGCGGCACATCTGGATACCGATCTGCGCCGCCTCGCGCCACTCGAACTGCCGTCCGCGGCGAAGTTCCTCTTCGAGGCTGTTGCCGTCGACCAATTCCATCGCATAAAACAGATGGCCGTCCTGCTGGCCGAAGCCAAAAAGGCGGACGATGTTGGGATGATTGAGCTTGCGAAGGGTCTCGATTTCCCCTTCGAAGCGGATGCGAAAGCCCTCCTCCTCGGCCAGCGCGGCCGACAGCAATTTCACCGCAGCCGGTTCGCCCGTCTCGCGGTGGACCCCTTCATATACAATCCCCATGCCGCCCCGGCCGAGCTTGCCGACGATCTGATACGGCCCAAGCCACTCGAGTTCCATAGGACGAAAGCCAGGATTAGGGATTAGAAGACAGGGGCGCACATTGCCGACGGCCATTTGAGTCTAACGCGCCACGACCGACCGGGCTAGCTGGGCTCTCGCCCTCTGGGGAAAGCGTCTTTACAATGGGAATCATGCAATCCGATCCCGCGACGCCCGTCTCCCATCCCCCGTCCCCCGTCCCCCGTTCCACGCCCCCTCTGTGTGGCCTCTTGAACGTGAACAAACCGGTCGGTGTCACGTCACGGCGTGTCGTCGATGCCGTTCAGCGGTTGGCTTGGCCGGCGAAGGCAGGGCATGCCGGCACACTCGATCCGCTGGCAACCGGCGTGCTGGTGGTCTGCGTCGGTGGCGCCACCCGACTAATCGAATACGTCCAACGCATGCCCAAGCGATACCTGGGCACGTTCCTGCTGGGACGACAAAGCGCCACCGAGGACGTCGAAGGTGAGGTCGTCGAGTTGGCCGGCGCCCCGTGCCAACGCGCGATGCATTGGACGCGGCCGCTCGACGATTTGTCGGCCGCATCGAACAGCGTCCCCCCTCCTTTTCGGCGCTGAAAATCCACGGTCGTCCAGCCTATAAGCTGGCACGCCGCGGAAAGCCGGTCGAGCTGTCGCCCCGGCCGATCGACATTTACCGCATCGAAGTGAAAGCGTTCGATTATCCGGAGTTGGTCCTGGAAATTGACTGCGGCGGCGGGACCTATGTGCGTTCGCTGGGCCGCGACTTGGCCGAATCGCTCGGCACGGCCGCCGTAATGTCGGCGCTCAGACGAACATCGATTGGTGATTTCCACATTGATCAATCCGTGTGTCTGGAGGACCTGACCCGCGACCGGTGGCAAGGCTTCGTCCAGCCGCCGCTACGAGCAGTCGAGTATCTGCCCCAAGTGCGGCTTTCGGCCCAGGATACAGCCCGCATTCGCAATGGTCTGACGATCGAAATTGCGGGCGACGGACGCTTGACGGGCGGCGGGGGCCATTTGATCGGACGTGCTATTCGTCGTGGCGATGTGGATGACAACCAATCGCCGACATCTGATCCGGCCGAGGTCGTGGCCCTTGATCCGGCCGGCCAGCTAATCGGCATTCTCACTCCGCTTGGCAGTGGGCGCTGGCGCACCTTGCGGAATTTGCCGATTTCCGCCGACAGCTTGACGCAACATATGTTCCCGCCCTGAATTACAGGTGTTCCAAGTCGTCAATGTCCTTTGGCCGGCCCACGGCTCGCTTGTTTGCTTTGAGGTCGTCCAACCCGATAAGATTGATCTCGACGTCGTCCAATCGTGCAAGGGTACGGCGCGGGAAACATTGGGCGAAGTCAATGCCGTCGACACGGGTGACAAGATCGATTCGTACAGGCGGAATGCCCATGCGAATCACCTTGTCTTCAGCAAGAAACGACTGCGTTGAGACGACATCGGCACTGAAGCCGAATCGTCGAAACACCTGGACGAGTGCCGCCGCGTTGGCGGGATTGACGGCGATCCACACATCCATGTCGCCGGTGGCCCGAGGGTAACCGTAGTAGCCGACGGCATAACCGCCAATTAACAGGTACTCAACCTTCTCCGAGTTCAACAACCGTAAGAACTCTTTGAAGTCGGATGGTAGCCGGATCATAGCCATAGTGGATTTGTCGCAGCAATTCGAGGGCCGTCAAACGTTCTTCGGGCGTCTTGGATTGCCAGAACTTACGGTCATCCTCCGCCGCTTCGGCAAACGAAAGCACCGAAAGAGCCGCCTTATCCATTCGAGAAGTCTCCACCAAGTCTCGCATAATGATGCACAGAATACCGAAGGTTGCGCAGGACGTCAAGGGAGTATCGAGCGCACCCGCCGCTTCGTGGCCGATGAAATTGCTTATCAGGCGAGTGGTTGAATGCGATCCAAGCGGAACGGACCATCCGCGCGGATGCCCCTTCGTGTTGCCGGTCGATCGGCTTTCGCCGCCCTACGCCGTTCGCCACCGCCAAGCGCAGCCGAACAGGCTGATGGCGCCGATGCCGAGGAGAACAAGGGTGGAGGATTCGGAGACCACTCTTACGCAAAATGACTCGAGTTGTGTCGCTTGCCGATTGTCATTGGTAGGATTTGCGTAATACCAACCGACATATAGGTTATTTTCGGCGTCGAGCCAAGGCAGTGAGTAGGTGGATTTTTCGCGCCGCCACGACGACTCCTATCCAATCGATATAAGCGAATAGACGCCCTCACCCTGGCCCTCTCCCGGCGGGGGAGGGAACAGAGCGCTCGCATGCGTCGTGTCGATGGTAGCCAACGCGACGGTTTGATGCGTCATTTCTCTCGGGCAAGCCGCACGGTGCGGCGGCGGCAAATTGATTGACGCCCTTTGAACGCGTCGATATCTACGTCGAGTAGCCGCATTATGCTCGAAAATCGCAACCTGAAACTGGACCTGCTGGCTCTGGCCTTGCTGGCTGGGGTGATCTTTCTTGCAGCCTCGTTGTTTAGCTACGATGCGGCCGATCCACCAGCCAAACTCATTTTTCCGCAACACGCGCAGCCGACCAATGTCTGCGGATATTGGGGAGCGCGGTGCAGCCACCTGTTGTTCCTTGGCTTCGGCCTTGGCGCCTACTACCTCGTGGTCTCGCTGGCTGCGCTCGATGCCGTGTTGTTGACCAGGCGTCAGAGCGGCCACCCCTGGCTCCGCCTCAGCGGTTGGATACTGTCGCTGCTCGGTGTGACAACATTCGCGGCCCTAGCGTTGCCGAGCCTGTCGCCGGGCCCGGTGATTGGCCCGGGAGGATACCTCGGCGCCATCGGCAAGGCACTTCTGCAAACGCGGTTCGCCAGTATCGGCTCGTACATCATCACCATCAGCATGATCTTTGGCGGCCTGCTGCTCTGTACCGACTATACCCTGGTGCGGCTGATTGCTTGGATCGTCGGCGCCCCGAGCCGGCAGTTTGGGCGCGGCGTCTTGCAGGTCGGCGCTGCCTATGCCCAGAAGATCAACAAGCGGCGATCCGATCTCGACAGCTTTGATACGGAGTCCGGCGGCGGCCGATTGGAAGTCCGCATGTCGCGCCGGGCGAAGGATGCAGAGAAAGCAGATGCCGATGCCATGGCCGCACAGGACGCCGCCGCAATTGTTCGCCCGCCGAAGAGCGCAGACGAGGCCAAGAGCGAAGCAACGCCGGCCAGCGGGCAAAAGGCGCTGGGTTCGCGCGTTGGTATTAGTCGGCCGAAGGCCAAACAGCGCGAGCAGGTGCTCGACGAGCTAGATGAATCGGATGTGGGTCAAACCGTTCCCGATTACGAGTTGCCGTCGATGGATCTGCTCGTCGAGGGCGAAGAGTTCAGCTATGAGGAGCAAGAGAAGGAGGTCCGCCGCAAGGCCAAGGTGCTCGAAAAGACGTTCCACGACTTCGGCTTCAACATCCGCGTGGTGGAAATTCAGACCGGGCCCGTCATTGCCCAATTCGAGGTCGAACTCGAAGCCGGCCTGCGACTGAGCCGTATCACGGGCCTGGCCGACGACCTGGCAATTGCCTTACGCGTGCCGAGCGTGCGCATCGTTGCCCCGCTGCCGGGCAAGAACACTGTCGGCGTCGAAGTGCCCAACAACGAGCGGCAACTCGTCCACCTCCGCGAAGTGATGGAGCACGTCAACGGCAAGGTCCAGAAGATGCGAATTCCGCTCTACCTGGGCAAGGACGTTGCCGGCCTCCCGCTGGTGGTCGATCTGACGACGTTGCCACACTTGCTCATTGCCGGTCGGACCGGCACCGGCAAGAGCGTGTGCCTGAACTCGATCATCGTGTCGATGCTTATGACCCGGCGGCCCGATGATGTCCGCATGCTGATGATCGACCCGAAGATGGTCGAGCTCAGTCCCTACAAGAGCCTGCCGCATCTGATGCACCCGGTGGTGACCGACATGCGCAAGGCCGAGGCCATATTGGGCTGGGCGGTCGAAAAGATGGAGGAACGCTATCACCTATTGGCCCGGGCCGGCGTGCGCCACATCAGCGTCTACAACCAGTTGGGCGAAGAGGAGTTGATGGAGCGGGTCCAGCCGGAAGACGACGAGGAACGCAAACAGATTCCCCTCCACATGCCTTACATCGTCATCGTGGCCGACGAGTTGGCCGACTTGATGATGACCGCCGCCAAGGAAGTCGAAGGCCACATCATCCGCTTGGCCCAAAAGAGCCGAGCGGTCGGCATCCACCTCGTCCTCGCTACGCAAAAGCCGACAGTCGACGTGATCACCGGGCTGATCAAGTCGAACCTGCCGCGCGCATCGCTTTCCAGGTGGCAAGCCGCACTGATAGTCGCGTGGTGCTCGATGAAATGGGCGCCGACAAACTGCTGGGCAACGGCGACATGCTATTCCTGTGGCCGGGCACCAGCACGCTGCTTCGCGGTCAGGGCACCTATCTGGCCGACGACGAGATTAACCGCGTCATTGGCGCCGTGGCTACCACCGAGCCGCAATTCGTCAAGGAGTTGGTCCAACTCAAGACTGCCCTGCCCGACGGCGACAGCAAGAAGCTGAGCGATCGCGACGAGTTGTACGAGTCGGCGATCGACATCGTCGTTCGCGAGGGTCGCGGCAGCGTGTCGCTCCTGCAGCGCTCGCTGGGCATCGGCTACGGCCGCGCCGCCCGGCTAATCGATTTCATGGCCGAGGACGGCATCGTCGGTCCTTATAACGGCTCGCAAGCCCGCGAGATTCTATTGACCGTCGAACAATGGGAGCAGCGCAACGGTCAACAGCCGACCGAATCAGCCGAAGTTTTCAAACCGCGGCGGAGCCGTAAGATTCTCATCGCTGAGCCCGACGAGCGGGACAAAGAGCCGGGCACGGTCCGAACCGTCAAAGCGACCTCCGATGAAGATGAAGATATCGACGACGAGGAAGCCTATGAGGTCGACTCCGGCGAGGATGACGAGCCGCCCTTCGACGCCGATGAGGACGCCGATGAAGGCGACCTTGACGAGGAAGAGTGCGAAGAAGAAGAAGAGGACTCGTCGACTGACGAAGCCGATGATGCCGACTACGATCTGGCCCCAGAGCCCGATCCGAATGAGCGGCCGACGCGGATCCGCTCGCAACGTCGGCCTTGGAAGGCCGAGAGCGCGTAACTCGTCTGCGAAGCCGAGGCTCGCACCGCGCCAGAGCCGCCGATGCCCAGGCAGGAGAACTGCAAAGTCGCATTTTGTGAGCGGACTGGAGAATCTGTCATCCTGAGCGCAGCGAAGGATCTCGTTGGCAAGCAATGACTTGTACAATGCCACAGAGATTCTTCGCTGCGCTCAGAATGACGGTTCCCCGGACTTTGCAGTTCTCCTGGATGCCCCCGGTGCTTGTTTGCCTTATCGTTGCCAATCTGCAACGTCTGAGCGGTGCACGAACAATCGGCCGCGTTCCGCCTGCCTGACGCCTAAGTCTCTGCAGCAAAAGGACTTCCGCCCGGTGGTCGCTCGCGTTCTGGCCTTCGACCGCGTTGGGGCACCCGGTTTGCTCCTGGTCACGGCGATACTCGCCCGGCCGACGGGCGGATTTCACGCGCCCTTCAAATCAACGGACTATGCACGCTTGCGAGCTTGTCGAATTGGCTGCTCTGGTATCCGCCCACGGGCCGGCGCTGGTTCGCAGTCCGGAGGCAATTCCGCCCGCCTGCATTGAACGCTACTGGGCCGCCTCGAAGGTGCGGCTGGACCACTGGGCATCGCAACTAAAGGCATTGGCAAACCGCGACGCCCGCAACGACCGTCAAAGCGACGCTTGGGCCGTGTTGGAGGAAATTCTCACCGGTGAAATGCTCACGCGGGTGTGGACCGCCACCCTGTGCGCCTATGACAAGCGGCGCGGCAGCGACGAAGCTGAGCCGGTCGCCCGCAGCGTGATGATCGGGCACATGGAAGCCCGGCATCGAGTGCTGACGCTCATGGCCGGCCGCCCAAACACTGAAGAGGCCGCAAATCTCAATCGGCTGCGACTGCGTATCGAGCGCTGGACCGATCTATTGGTTGGCCATCTGGTAGCCATGCATGACGTAAGCGAGTTTGCGTTCGACGCCGATCGTGCACGCGACTTCGCCGTGGATCTCGGTGATCGCAGCCGTCGCCCTGACGGCCGACTGGTGTGGCCGATGCTGAGGGCTTCGCTGCGAACGGCCTTTCAGCACGAGCTTGCCCGGGAGAGCCCCAACGCCGACCTGAACGCCCGCATCGCCGGTAGCGTATTAGGCTGCTTTCCGGCCGCAGCGTTCGATTCCACCGGCTTGCCGTCGTCACTATGGCTGATGCAGGTAATGAACTCGGCTGACGATACGCAGGTGATGCTCGACGATCTGTTGGCGCCTGCTCTATCTTGTCCACCGATTCATGTCCCCCGCAGTATTCCGCCTCGCATAGAGCGTAGAAGGCTGCAGTAGGCACGCTCCGTGCGCCATGGCGAACGGCATGCCGATGCTAATCTATTTTTCCGGGCTGCCATCACTTCCGCGCAGCATACCGATCTCTTTCAGCCACGTCTCGCAGAGCTTCGGCCATATGGATGCAACGCGCTTTGGCGGCCGCAGACCGAAGCCGTGACCGCCGCTGGGGAACAGATGGAGTTCGGTGGGAACGCCCGCTTTCTTCATCGCCAGATAGTAGGCGAGGCTGCTATCGACGTTCCTTACATCGTCTTGTGCTGCCACGACAAACGCTGGCGGCGTTTTCCGCGTCACGGCCACATCATCGGCAATTCGATAGTCGTCATGCGACAAGTAGGCCGCGTAAACCAGAATTGTGAAGTCCGGCCGACAATCGAGTTGGTCGGCCTGATCCACGGCCGTATAGCTCGACGCTGCAAAAGCGGTGCTTGCCCGGGCGGCAAGATGTCCACCAGCGGAAAACCCCAAAACTCCGACGCGTTTTGGATCGATGTTCCAAGCGCTGGCGTGGTGGCGCACAAGACGCATGGCTCTCTGTACGTCCTGAAGTGCTCCGGCACGATTGTCGGGCACGCGGTATTTCAGCACAACGGCCGTGACTCCAATGGAATTCAACCAGCGTGCGACCTCAGTCCCCTCCAGATTGTATGCCAAAATCGAATAGGCTCCACCGGGACAGACGACTACGGCCGGTGCGGGGCCGTTCACACTTTTCGCCTTGAACAATGCGAGCGACGGTCTCCCAACATTCGTGATCCGCTGGACGTTATTTTGGCGATCTGGAGAGTCGGTTTCGTCAAGATCGGTCGACTTACCGGGAGCTTTATCCGGCCAAAGCTGGACGGTCAGTGGTGCCTGCTCAACGCCGTTCGCAACGGGCGCACCTCCCATGGTTGCCAACGCTATGGCGACGCCAATCAGAACCAAGCGTGTTGTTGTCATGTAATTTTCCATTCCTAGTGGGCTGAGTTATTGCAAAAGCGTTGGAACCATGGCGCGATCACCGGTTACTCGAACGGGTCGAGCATGAAGTCGTCGATCTCGACCGAGGCCCCTCGTTGTAGGAAGTTGATGCTCACCAGCAGCCGCGTCTCGCCGCGGCGCTTCAACACGATGCCCTCCAAGCCGGCGAAGGGCCCTTGGCGAACGCGAACTTGCTGCCCTGGCTTCAGACGGCTCTCAATCGTCAGCGGAGCATTCGCGGCGATCAATTGGCGAAGCTGACGCAGGTCGAAGACGAGCTGATCCGGATCATCGACCGAAAGGATCCGCGAAATGCGATTCGTGGCCAAGGCCCGCACCCGCTCATCTTCGGACCCGAAGAGAAACACATATCCAACGAACAAAGGCACTTGGGACGTCCGCTTGCGGCCGCGCGAAATGCTCGTTTTCTTCACCAGCGGCAGATAGAAGGGGATGCGGTACTTCAGCAGTTCGCGGGAGAGCGATTTTTCCTGCCGGGCCTTCGTGTAGACTGCCAACCAACGGTGGCCAGCCTGCTCCGATGGCGCCGCCTCCAGTAGCGTGTCGGGATACATGCTCGGCTCTTCCTTGAGTATCGGCATGGCGGCATCATCCTGTGGTAGTTGCGCCGAGGGCGATTGAACGGTAAAGCGTCAATTATAACTTCTGGACCCGCAAAGTGCAGGAAGGGTGCGGAGCTGTCACCGTGATCCGTTTCAATGTCCCAGCTTCGGCGAGGTAATGCTTTTCGTGGCTCACGGCCGCGCATCCCACTTTTCTTCGGCGGCGCTGCGGCGGAAGTAGTGCGGAGCCAGCCTCCAAAGATCGTCGCGACGGCCCAAGTCATAGTCGCGTGTCGCAAGCCGGGCCACGATCGACGCTCGGGGCGGCCAGAGGGATGGATCCAGCACGCGAACATGGCTCGGCAGCCGTGTGCGCAGCTTGGACAACACGGGACCGCTGACCGCGACGCCCTGCGGCAACTCGTTTAGCCAAGTCTCGATGTCCGTCAATTGTTGTGGGCCAACCGGTGCAAACGGACCGTCGGGCTGGCGTGCAAACCGCCGTGCCACCACATCGCCGCGCTGCGCGTCCATCACGGTCGATATCTCGGTGACATCCTCGGGAGCGGCGGCCGCAATCGTCTCAAGCGTATCCACCCCGAGCACCGCGGCCCCGACGGCAAAGGCGAAGACCTTGGCGGTCGTTACGCCGACTCGCAGGCCGGTAAAGGAGCCCGGGCCGTGTGAGACGGCCACCAATTGAACGTGCCCGGGGAGCCAATCTACCTCGGCCAACAGGTCGCGCATTGCCGGGGCGAGCGACTGGGCACTTCGCACCTGCTCGCCTAACATCCTTTCAGCCAAGACCTTACGGTCTTGCATTACGGCGACGCTTCCGAGCCGTTCGGTCGTTTCCAGGGCGAGAATTCGCATAGCCGTTCATCGGATGACAATTGCCGACCATATTGCACAAGGTGGCCCGGTCGGCGCCGACCAACCCACCCGGCTCTCGTTGACATTACATGCTCTACGTGGCCAAAAAGTGCTGACGGGGCCGGTCGTTTAGCCATATAAGCATGGCCGATTTGGCGCAGTGCCACAATGGGGCTCGACTTGACCGTCCTCGAACGCCACAATACACTGTGGTTTGCTTTCGTGTGCCCCCCATTCTTCCTGCGCAGCGGGCGCCGGCGGTTGAAAGTCTACAAGCGTGAAACGAGCCCTGATCAGCGATATCCACAGCAACATCGAAGCCCTTGAGGCGGTGTTGGCCGACATTCGAGACCAGGGTGTTACCCAGGTCTTCTGCCTCGGTGATCTCGTTGGGTACGGGCCGAATCCGCGCGAAGTAATCGACGAAATCATGAAGTGCCAAGTGTGTCTGCTGGGCAATCATGATCAGGGGGCACTGTTCGATCCGGAAGGATTTAATTCGGGAGCCGAGCGGGCCATCTTCTGGACGCGGAACCAGTTGGAGAACGGCCCCGGCACTCCGCTGATGCGGCAAAAGCGTTGGGACTTCCTGGGCGAGTTGCCACGAAACCATATCGACGGGAAATTTCTGTTCGTGCATGGTTCGGCGCGAAATCCGCTCAATGAATATGTCTTTCCCGAAGACATCTACAACAAGCGGAAGCTGGAGAAGATTTTTGCCTTGGTGCCGCAGTACGCCTTCCAGGGTCATACCCACGTGCCGGGCGTGTTTAGCGAAAGCTTCAATTTCTTCAGCCCCGAGGAGTTGAACAACGAGTATCAACTCGGCCCGGAAAAGGTAATGATCAACGTGGGCTCGGTGGGGCAGCCCCGCGATGGCAATCCGCTGGCCTGCTACGTCGTTTTGGAAGATGACATCGTGCGGTTTCGCCGCGTCGATTATTCGCGGGATCGAACAATCGCCAAGATTTACGACGTTCCCGACTTGGACAATTTCCTCGGCGACCGGCTGCGGGACGGACGATAAAACGGGGAGAAATTAGGGATTGGGGATTAGGGATTAGGGTTCAGCGTGCGAATCTAATCCCTAGTCCCCAATCCCTAGTCTGTTTTGTGGTTTTTTTTGCGTTAGGTAATCGTCATATGGAACGTCGGCTTGTTATCTTCTTAGTGGCATCGTTTGCCTTCCTGCTCGTCTATTACCGGCTCTTCCCGCCGCATAAGCCGCCAGCGCCCGAGCCGCCCGTGGCTGCCGAGAAGGCAAAGCAGCCAGCAGGCAAGGAGACGGAGAAGCCGGCTGCCGCCAACAAGCCTAAGGCTGAAGAGCCGATCGCGGAAGCCGAAAAGGCTGCGCCGGCCGTACAGCAAGCGCCCGAGCCGAAAGAGCCCCAACAGTGGATCATGTTGGGATCGGTCGACGAAAACGATCCCTATCGTATGCTCGTCACGCTCACCAACAAGGGCGCCGCCGTAGAGCGCATTGAGCTAAGCAGCCTGCGCTACTGCGACATCGACGATCGCAGCGGATACTTGGGCCATCTGGTGATGGATCCCGCTGCCAACGGGAAAATATGTCGTGTGCAGATCGTTGGCGCCGGCACGCCCGCGGCAAAGGCCGGCATCAAACCGGGCGACGTGATCAAGAGCATCGACGGCAAGGAAGTAACCGATGCAGAGTCACTTGACGAAATCATGTCAAATACGAAGCCGAAGAAGCGAGTCGAGATCGTCGTCTCGCGCGACGGCAAGGACGAGTTGCTGAAGGCGACGCTCCGTCGCCGGCCGCTGGAAGTGATCAGGCCCGAGGGTGACGACCCGCTTTCGATGCTGCTGACGCTGCAACGATTCGACGACAAGAGACTCGGCAGTGTTGACGAGAAAGCTGACAAAGACAAGACCGACAAAGAGAAGGCGGCCGATCCGCAAAAAGTCGAGAGACTACATGAGGAGTCGATTCGCCGCGAGTTGGACGGCGTGAATCTCCGCACGGCGAACTGGACGATTGTGCCGTCGGGCAAGCCGGACGAGGTGCAATTCCAGCGTGTCTTGCCCGTTCAGGGACTGGAAATCACGAAGACCTATCGGCTGGTCAAGGTGCCCGAGGAGTTCCAACGCGACAGCGACTTTCCGGCCTATCACCTGGAGTTCGAGATCGCGATTCGCAACATTGGCGATGCGGCGCACAAGGTGGCGTATCGGCTCGATGGCCCCAACGGGCTGCCCACCGAAGGTTCGTGGTATGCCTATAAGGTGAGCCGCAACTGGGGCGGAGCCGGGCTGCGCGACTTTGTCATCTCGTTCGGCGGTCGCACGCCAGGCATGGTCGGCGCAGCTACCATCGCCAATGGCAAAGCAGACACGTGGCCCGACGATGCGCTGACCTTCGTCGGAGTCGACGCTCAGTATTTTTCGGCCGTCTTGCTGCCCGAGCGGGTCGACCCGTCCGAGGTCTGGTTTGACCAGTTGGCGCCAATCCGCGTCGGCCGAGTCGATCCGAATCACCTCAACCTCACCAACACATCGTGCCGGCTAACTGGCGCGCTCAAGGAACTCAAGCCGGGTGAAGTCTTGATCAACAAGTTCAAGTTCTTCGCCGGCCCAAAGAAGCCGTCCGTTCTGAAACCCTATGCGCTTGGAGAACTGGTATATTTCGGCTGGCCAGTCTTCGCCATGGTAGCGGTGCCGCTGACCGTGGTCCTTCACGGGTTCTATGCCGTGGTTCAGAACTACGGACTGGCCATCATTCTATTGACGGTGTTGGTCCGCGGCTGCATGTTCCCGTTGAGTCGCAAACAGGCCCTCGGCGCAGAAGATGGCGCACCTGCAACCGGAGATCAAGAAGCTCCAGGAGAAATACAAGAACAACGTCGAAGGGCGCACAAAGGCCCAGCAGGAGTTGTTCCGCAAGCACAACTACAACCCATTGAGCGGCTGTCTGCCGATCTTCATCCAGATGCCGGTGTTCATCGGGCTGTACCGGTCGCTCATGGTGGCGATCGAACTCCGCGACGCCCCGCTGATTTCCAGCTCGATCCGTTGGTGCTCGAACCTTGCCGCGCCGGACATGCTCTTCGACTGGAGCAAGTTCATGCCGGCGTTCGTCAATAGCGGACAGGGCATATTCGGGCTCGGGCCATACTTCAATCTCTTGCCCATCTTGACCATCGTGCTGTTCATCGGACAGCAAAAAGTAATGATGCCCCCGCCAGCCGACGAACAGGCTGCCATGCAGCAGAAGATCATGAAGTACATGATGGTCTTCATGGGCTTGATGTTCTTCAAAGTGGCCAGCGGCTTGTGCATTTACTTCATTGCCTCCAGCATGTGGGGTCTGGCCGAGCGCCGGTTTCTGCCAAAAGTCACACCCGTCGCGTCCGGAACAAGCGACGAGACGTGCGCCGACGTGAAGGCCCGGGCACGTGAGGCTGCCGAGGCGACCGCTCGCCAACTAGCCGCCAAAGCGAAAAAAAGCCGCGGTAATTAGGGCGTTTTGGAGTGCGGCGATTCATCGCCGCTCTTGGAGCGGGCTATGCGGGGAGAACAACAGGTACGCCTGATTGCTCGATTGCAGCGACTGTCCCAGGAGCAACTCCGCTGCGTCGAACGGTTCTTAGCCGATTTGGAGCACCGCAATTCATCGCCGCTTTTCGACACGTCGGTGGACGATCTGTCACCATTATCGACGAGCATCGGCCAACCAGACGAACGCAGCCATAAATCGCCGCATTCCAAAGACTGGCCTCACGCACCGCTGCATCGGCTGAACAAACATGGAACGTACATCGTAACGGCGGGGACTTTGCACAAAGAACATTGGTTCACGGGACCCGAGCGACTGAATCTCCTAGAGACAGTCTTGCTGCGGGTGATGAAAGATACCGGCTGGCGGCTTGAAGCGTGGGCCGTGTTCTCAAATCACTATCATTTTGTGGCGCAGGCGGACACGGATGCCCAGCCATTACAGTCGGCGATTAGGCGGTTGCATGGCCAAACGTCGCGAGAAGTAAATCGCATGGATGGCGCTGTAGGCCGCGTTGTGTGGCACAATTTTTGGGACACACAACTGACCTTTGAGAAGTCATACTTCGCGCGTTTGAACTACGTTCACCAAAACGCCGTAAAACATAATTTAGTGCCCTTGGCCTGCCAGTACCGCTGGTGCTCGGCGGCGTGGTTAAAGCGCACGAGCACACGCGCCAGGTTCGAACCATCTACCGCTTCAAGACGGACAAAGTGAAGTTGCGCGACGACTACGAGCCAATCTGATCAATGGGACGTGGCGATTTCTCATTTCTGATTTGCCACTCGACGCTTGACTACAACAATCGGTCATTCCCAATAGACAGAAAGCGGCGATAAATCGCCGCATTCCAAAAAATGTACTCGCTAGACGACACCATCGCCGCGATTGCCACACCGCCAGGGGGCGCGGCACGGGCGATGATCCGCGTCAGTGGGCCGAGGGCGATCGGTTGTCTAGAGGGCCTCACTCAGCCCGAGACCACTTCTCGCGCACGGCAACCAATCAGTGCAATTTCGCGCCCAGCGCCATCTCGACTTCGTTACGCCTCGCGGAGCTTCACTCGCCGCTGCCGTGCGATCTTTATATCTGGGCGGATCGCGGATATACCGGTCAGCCGGTGGTTGAAATTCACACGATCGGATCGCCGCCATTACTGCAAATGGTCCTGCGCGGCGTGTGCGCGGCAGGGGCACGGCCGGCCGAGCGGGGCGAGTTCACCCTGCGAGCGTTTCTGGCGGGACGAATCGATTTGACGCAGGCCGAAGCCGTTTTGGGAGTGATCGACGCGGCCGATTCGCACGAACTCGACGTGGCGCTGGGACAATTGGCCGGCGGACTTGCCCGACCGCTTCGGCGGCTGCGCGACGCCCTGTTGGACCTTCTGGCACACTTGGAAGCGGGTTTCGACTTTGCCGACGAAGACCTGGATCGGATCGGTCGCCAAGAATTGAGCCAACGACTAATCACGGCGGAATCCGACATTGCCGCGATCAGCAGCCAAATTGCCGCGCGAACCGAGACGGCCGATGTTGTCAGGGTCGTGCTCGTCGGCCGACCAAACACCGGCAAGAGCAGCCTTTTCAACGCGTTGGCCGGCAACCGGTCCGCGCTCGTGTCCGAGCATGCCGGCACCACGCGCGACTATCTCGCGGCCGCGCTTGACCTTGATGGAGTCGTGTGCCAGTTGATTGACACTGCGGGAACGGGCGACACAGATCGGCCCAGTGGGGGCGATACGGATGATTGCGATGAGACGCCCCACAAAAGTGTCGACTACGCAGCGCAGACAGTCGCTGCCCAACAGCGACAGGTGGCCCAGGTGCGAATATTGTGCATCGATTCGACACGCCAGACAGACGCTTGGGAACGGGGTGAATTGGCACGATCGGACGATGAGCAGCGAATCGTCGCGCTGACAAAGTGTGACGCGCCTCGGCAGACAGACGCCACGTCGGCGGCCGTGGAGACCAGCAGCATCAGCGGCCACGGCATTGCACCGCTTCGCACGGTGCTGAGGCAAAGGGCGCTGGCCGTCGGCGGCCGTTGTGGCAGTGTTGTCGCCAGCACAGCCGTTCGCTGTGCCGACTCACTTCGACTGGCCGGCGATTGTCTCCGACGCGCCGGCGAGGTGGCGGCCACCGGTCAGGAAGAACTGGTTGCAGCCGAACTGCGCGCGGCATTGGAGGAACTGGGCAAAGTAATCGGGGCCGTCTATAGCGATGATGTCCTCGCCCGCATCTTCAGCCGCTTCTGTATCGGCAAGTAGCACCTCGGTCAATGCTACACGCAGCAAAGAATCTCCGTCGCGCATGGGATAGCACGTGCTAACGCCTGGATATTTCCATTGTACCATGGAATAATAGCAGGCACTTTAGTAGCAGGCACACTCCGTGTGTCGTCGGCTGGGTACGGCGCACGAAGCGTGCGTACTGCGGAGGTCATTGGGAGGTAGCTGCAATGTACACCGGACGCCTCGTCGCATGGGGAGTTTTGCTGACGGCTATAGGCGTCGCCATCGTGGCAAGCCGCGCGAATGCCCAGACCGCCGCGGACGCCGCGACGCGGCAGTACAACGTTGCGGTCGATTTGCAGAACCGCGGCCAATACGAGGCGGCTGCCAAGGAGTGGGCGAAGTTTATCGATACCTATCGGACTGACGCCCGCGGCGATCTCGCATTCCACTACCTCGGCGTCTGCTATCTGAAGACCGGCAAACTCGACCTTGCCCGGCAGTGTCTTGAGATCGTGGTGAAAACGTTTCCGAAGTGCGAGTTAATCGACTCGACGTACTACTGTCTCGGGTCGACCTACTATCAGCTCGCGCGTGCCGGCAAGCCGAACCTGTACGCCGCGGCGGCCGATGCTTTCGAGACGGTGCTCGTAAAATATCCCCGCAGCAAGTACGTTGCCGATGCGTTGTTCTCTCGGGGCGAGTCGCTCTACCACGAGGGCAAGAGACCACAGGCCGCGGACATGTACAAACAATTAGTGGCCAAGTTTCCCGACAACGACTTGGCCGCTTCTTCGCAATATGCGCTAGGCGTCTGCCGGGAGGAATTGGGGCAGTACGACGCAGCGGGCAAATGCTACGACGTATTTCTCAAGAAGTACCCAAAGAACGCCTTGGCTCCGGAAGTCACTGTGCGGCGTGGCGAGACGCTTTTGGCGCTGGGTCAGCTCGCGGCGGCGGTCGATCGCTTTGCGGCGGCCGCTCGTGTGCCAGATTTCGCGCTGGCCGACCACGCGACGGTTCGTCAGGCCGAGGCGTTGGTACGTCTGAAGAAATACGCCGACGCGGCCGCGCTTTACGACTCGGTGCCAACCAAGTGGCCGCAGTCGAAGCTGGCCGCAGTGGCCGGTCTTGCAAGCGGAAAGTGCTACTATCTGGCGGGCAACTTCGCCGCGGCGCGGAGGTCGCTCGAAGCCGTCACCGCGTCCAACGGTCAATCGGCGGGCGAGGCCGCCCATTGGCTCATCCGCAGCATCATCAAGCAGGGCAAACCGGCCGATGCGGCTGCGGCTGCTGAAAAGCTGGCGCTCGAAATTCGGCGACACGCCTCAAGCGGCGCAACTCATGATGGATCGGGCCGATGCCGTGTACGACATCCCGGCGCGACGCGAGGAATCGATCGCGCTCTACGCCGCCCTGGCCGCGAAATATCCCAAAGATGATGTCGCTCCTCGCGCTCTCTACATGGCCGGCTTTACCGCCCTGGGGAAAGGCAATTATCCGACCGCACTAAGACATGCGACGGAATTCCTGGCCGCCTATCCCGACCATGATCTGGCCGCCGACGCCATGTACGTGGCCGCCGAAAGCCATCTTCAGTTGGCTCAGTACGCGACGGCCGACAAGAATTTTGCCGTGCTGGTGGAAACGTTTCCCGACCACGCCGATGTGGAGGCGTGGCAAATCCGCCGCGTGTTGTCGCAGTATCTACAGAAGAAATATGCCGAGACGATCACGCTCGTCGACACGCTCCTCGACGAAGACTTGCACACGCCGGACTCGATTGCCGAGGCCCAGTATCTGGCGGGCGCGAGCCAAGCCGAGTTGAAACAGTGGCAAGCGGCGGCCAATGCGCTCGAGGCATCAGTGGCTGCGCAACCGCGATGGCGACAGGCCGATGACACGCTGTTGCTCTTGGCGCAGGCGTACGGCGAACTTAACGAGACGTCCAAAGCCAAGGCGGCTCTTGCCAGGTTGATCGCCGATTTGCCCAATAGCCCCACCTTGGACCGCGCTTACTATCGCCTTGGGGAGTTGAACTACGCCGCCGGCAAGTTCGCCACCGCGGCCGCCGAGTATCAGGCGGTGATCGACAAATGGCCGCAGAGCCCCTTGGCTGCACAAGCCTTTTACGGGGTGGGCTGGGCCAGGCTCAATCAGAACGACTATGCTGCGGCGGAACAGTGTTTCAGCACGATGATCGCGACGCATAGCGATCGCAAATTGACGCCGCGGGCACACTACGCCCGAGCCATCGCGCGGCACCAACTCAAAAAATACGCGGCCGCGATCGACGACATCCACGCTCTACTGGCGGCCGACCCAACGCGGGCCGAAAAGTCCGACGCGCTCTACTTGCTGGGCTTGTGCCAAACCGGCCTTCACAGGGACAACGATGCCACAGCCACGTATCAAACGATTCTTCGGGACGATCTAAAATATGCCGCCACCGACAAGGTGCTCTATGAACTGGCGTGGTCGCTGAAACAACAGGGCAACGAGAAGGAATCGGTCGACGCCTTCACGCGACTTGCCCGCGAGCAACCCGCAAGCCCGTTAGCGGCCGAAGGGCAATATCGGGCGGGCGAATTCGCTTACAGATCGGGCGACTACCAGCGCGCTGCCGAGGAGTATCGCGCCGCGGTCGAGAAGGCCGGCCAGTCGGAGCTTGGCGAAAGGGCGGAGCACAAGTTGGGCTGGTCCTTGTTCCGCCGGGACGATTTCGCCGGCGCGCAGCAGGCGTTCGCCAATCAGCGTGCCAAGTGGCCCGATGGGGTGTTGGCCTCCGACGCCGCCTTCATGGAAGGGGAGTCGCTGTTGAAGCAGAATCGCTTCGCCGATGCCCTTGCGGCCTATGCTGCGGTCAAAGCCCCGCGCGGCAGGGATTTCGACGTGCTGGCGCTATTGCATGCAGGCCAAGCCGCGGCCGAGCTGAAACAATGGGACCGAAGCCTCGAATTGCTGACCCAGTGCATCGATCGCTTCCCCGCGTCGGTCTGTTGGCCCGAGGCCCTCTGCGAACAGGCGTGGGCGAAGCAAAACCTTGGCAAGCTCGACGATGCCCTGGCCCTCTACCGGCAGGTGATCGCCAAGACCGATCGCGAGGTGGCAGCCCGGGCCCAATTCATGATCGGCCGAATCCAGTTCGAGAAGAAGAACTATCGCGAGGCGACAACTAGCTTCTTCAAGGTCGCGTACGGCTACAGCTATCCACAGTGGCAGGCCGACGCAACGTACGAAGCGGCCCAGTGTTTCGACCGCTGGGGTAAGACGGACCAGGCCGTCAAGCAATATCAAGACTTGATCGCGAAGTATCCGCAGAGTGACAAGGCCGGACTGGCTCGGCAGCGGATCGAAGAGCTGCAGAAGTAGCCGCCTCCTCCACGGGGGTACGTTTGGGGCACCCTGCCATTTTGTCGTCCCCATTGCTGCCTGTTCCTGGGAAGGGAAGCATTCCGTTTTTTCACAGCTCGCACCGGCACCTTAGGGCTGCCACGGGGTTATACATGTTAGAGTCTTGACCGTTCCTGATAGTTTAGATAGATTAATGGTACAGGACCGTTAATAAGGTCAAGACCATGGATTCGACAGTCACGTTGGAACAGGCCAAGTCGTTGGCGGCGCTCTTGCCCGCATTGATGCGGCAATTGATGGCCGGCGTTGAGGATCCGGCGGCAGACCTGCCCCTGGCACAATTGCGGGTGTGCAGCATCCTTTGCAGCGGCTCGCGATCGATGTCGGCGCTTAGCCGCGAACTGGCGGTTTCTCTGAGCGCTATGACGCAAATCGCCGACCGTCTGGAGCGGGCCAAGTTGGTCCGTCGCGTATCCAAGGGCACGGATCGCCGTATCCGTTGTCTGGAACTGGCAGAGCGCGGCGAGAAGATCATGCGGTCACACGAAGACGTCCGCGTCAAGCGTGTGCAGGCGGTATTGGAGCATCTCGATCCGACGGCCCGCGATGAAGCGCTGTCGACGTTTGAGTCGCTGATTGCGGCGTGTGAGGCGACCCGCGACTCGGACGGCTATTCCAAGAAACACAGTTTTCAATTTACTGCACCCAAGGCATTGCTATGAAGACGGTACTTGTGATCTTTGCGGCGATTGGTTTGGTCGTAGGCGGCGCCGCGTACTACACCACGCACGTAGCGGCTGATGCGTCGACCAGTTTTCGCGAGGTTGCGATCACGCGGGGCGACTTGCTCTCGACAATCACCGCGACAGGCACGGTGGAACCGGAAGAAGTCGTCGACGTCGGCGCGCAGGTTGCCGGACGCATCAAGTTCTTTGGCATCGATCCCAGCGATCCGCAAAAGAAAAAGACGATTGATTACGGCTCGGTCGTTCATGTCGGAACGGTGCTCGCTCAGATCGACGACTCCGTATACAAGGCGCAAGAGGAACAAGCCGAAGCCTTGCTTGCACTGCGCCGAAGCAGACTTGCTCCAACTGAAGGCCCACCGCGACCAGGCGGCGCAGGATTGGAAGCGCGGCGAGACTCTCCGCCCTCAAAACGCCATTGCCGACACGGACTACGACTTGGCCGAAGCCACCTTCAAGGCGGCCGAGGCAAACGTGGCTGTGGGCGAGGCGGTTATCAAACAGAACAGGGCTTCACTCGATCTGGCTAAGACAAACCTTGAGTACACGGTGATCCAGTCGCCCGTCGAAGGCACGATCATCGATCGCCGTGTGAACGTCGGGCAGACGGTGGTGGCAAGCCTTAATGCCCCCAGCATGTTCCTCGTCGCCAAGGATCTGCGGCGCATTCAAGTGTGGGCATCGGTCAACGAGGCGGATATCGGCAAGATCCACATCGATATGCCGGTCCGCTTTACCGTGGACGCATATCAAGGTGAGACCTTCTACGGCAAGGTGGCGCAAATCCGGCTGAACGCGGCAATGACGCAAAACGTAGTAACGTATACCGTGGTTGTGGCCACCGACAATTCGGACGGCCGATTGCTGCCGTACTTGACGGCCAATCTGCAATTCGAGCTGGACCAGCGCACGGACGTCTTGCTCGTGCCCAATGTGGCGCTGCGGTTTAAGCCAAAACCGGAACAAATCGAACCCGAGGCGTTTTCGAACGTCGCAGAGGATGGCCGCGGGAAGGCCGGCGCAAAACAACCGAGAGCCCTGGCGAAGCCAAAGCCGGCACGTCAGCAAAGGATCGCGAAGAAACGAGTCGCCTATGGGTTGCCGCCAATGGGTATGTGCGGCCGGTGGATGTCGTGGTTGGCCCAACCGACGGCTCCATGACCGAAGTCAGCGGCAGCGGCATTAAGGAGGGCATGGAGGTCGTGATCGGCGAAGGGCGCCAAGACGACGACGCCAGCGATACCACGAATCCGTTTGTGCCCCAAATTCGACGTCGTTCGGGCAAGGCGAAGGCGCAGAAGTAGGCGGTGGAGTTGACTCCCATGGAGTTAATCCGACTCGAAAACATCTATAAGACGTACCATTTGGGCGAAGTCGACGTGCCCGTGCTGCGGGGCATTTCGCTTTCGATCGCCCGCGGCGAGATGGTTGCGCTGATGGGGGCGTCGGGGTCGGGCAAAACAACGCTGATGAATATCCTCGGCTGCTTGGACCGTCCCAGCTCGGGATCGTACTGGTTTGACGGCCAGGAAATGAGCCGGCTCACGTCAAACGAACGGGCCGTCGTTCGGGCCGAAAAGCTGGGCTTCGTCTTCCAGAGCTTCAACCTGCTGCCGCGGACCACGGCTCTGCACAACGTCATGATGCCGCTGGACTATGCGCCCCATCGGCACGCGGTCGGCGAAGCGCGCGAACTCGCCGAGAGCTTGCTGGAGCGGGTCGGATTGGCCGACCGCAGCCAACACGAGCCGTCGCAAATGTCCGGGGGACAACAGCAGCGCGTAGCCATCGGCCGGGCACTAGTCAACCACCCCGCACTTGTCTTGGCCGACGAGCCCACCGGCAATCTCGATTCGCACACCAGCGTGGACATCCTCCGGATGTTCCAGCAGCTCAATGCCGAGGGCATTACCGTGGTGCTGGTGACGCACGATCCCAAAGTGGCCGCTTACGCGCATCGGACGATCTACATCGCCGACGGGCTTATCGAAGATGACCAGCGTAACGGAGCACCCGACGGACACCCTCCGATCGCAGCAATTGACATGGCAGCGGCCGGCCATAATGGTGGCGGAAATGGCGATGGCCATTCGGTTCGACAAACGCCAGAAGCGGCCGCGGCAAGCAGAAGCCTTGCCCCGTGTGCCGTGGCGACTCTTACCGTCGCCGACGACTCGCCATTGCCACAACACAGTCGGAGGGTCGAGGGGCGGCGGGTCGATTTATCCTCGCCGGCGCCTGCCAAGGCGAAGACCCATCCGCGCCGCCGCAACATCCCGCTTGCGGTGCCGGCGACCTTCCGCACGGCCATCGGGGCGTTGCGGCGAGCAACTTGATGCGGTCGGCTTTGACAGCCTTAGGCGTGATTATTGGCGTCAGTGCCGTGATCGCCATGATGGAGATCGGTCAGGGATCGAAGGCCAAACTGCAAGAGACGATCGCCAGCATGGGCGCGAACACGCTCATGCTGCAATCCGGAGCGGCCGCCAGCGGCGGAATCACCTTCGGGGCCGGCAGCGTCATGACGCTCACCCCGCAAGACGGCGATGAGATTGCTCGGCAGTGTCCCGCAGTAGAGTACGTCGCCCCGGTCGTCCGCGCTCGGCCCCAGATTATCTATGGACATCGCAACTGGATTCCGATGAACGTCTACGGCACCACGCCCTCCTTCCTCGCCGTCCGCGATTGGACCGACATGAAAGAGGGCGATATGTTCACCGATCGCGATGTACGCAATGCCAGCAAGGTGTGTGTCATTGGCGAGACCATCCGCCGCGAATTGATCCAGGAAGAATCGGCCGTTGGCAAGGAAATCCGCGTCAAGAACGTTAGCTTCAAAGTAATCGGCGTGCTCCGCCGCAAGGGCGCCAACATGATGGGCATGGACCAGGATGATATTTTGATCGCGCCCTGGACCACCGTGAAGTTCCGCGTCAGCGGCACCAGCCAAACCGATGCCGCCCAAAGCGCAGCCGGCACTTCCGCCACCAGCAATCAGGTCAACACCCTCAATAACCTCTACCCCGGCACAACGTCCCTATATTCGGCCCCATCGGCCACTCAAACGGCCGATACACCCCAGCCGATCCGCTTTACAAACGTCGACCAAATAATGGTCAAAGCAAGGTCGGAGGGCGAGGTACCGCAGGCAATCCAACAGATCACCGAATTGCTGCGCGAGCGGCATCGCCTCGGGCCCGACGAAAGTGACGACTTCCACATTCGCGACATGGCCGAAATCACCAAGACGCTGGCCTCGACCTCCCAACTGATGAGCGTCCTGCTGCTGATCGTGGCGCTAATCTCGCTGGTCGTTGGCGGCGTGGGCATCATGAATATCATGCTCGTCTCCGTTACCGAACGAACGCGGGAAATCGGCCTCCGCATGGCCGTCGGCGCGCGAAGCTACCATATCCTGCGTCAGTTCCTGGTCGAAGCCATCGTGCTCTGTCTATTCGGCGGGGCGCTGGGCATACTATTGGGACGCGGCATGTCGATGCTTGTCCGCTCGATCATGCACTGGCCCACTCAGAGCTCGCTGCCGGCCATCATCGCCGCGGTCGCCGTCTCGGCCGGCGTTGGAATAATCTTCGGCTTCTATCCCGCCTGGAAAGCCTCGCGGCTAGACCCGATCGAAGCCCTGCGCTATGAATGACCCGCAGGGCGGATCAATTGCAGTCCTGGGGCAAATCCTTCCTATTGAATTGGAAGCTACCCATGTGCTTTCGGCCGGTCGCTCTTGCTGTTGCTTGCCTGTTTGCCGCCTTGCCCTTGCGCGCCGCTGACATCGCTCCGGGGAAGTTTATCCCGTCCGCTGTCGTCGTCTACGGCGGTTACAACAAATGCGGGACCGCCCAGGCAAAAATCGACCGAGTCAATCTCGCGAAGTTCGATCTTCTGTCCACAGACGTTTCGTTCCAGACCTGCTGGTCATCAGGCGACCTGAACTCGTGGAAATCCTTGAAGGCGATTAACCCACACATAAAGATCGTTCTCTACCGGATCGGCCCGGGCGAATACGACACCAGCAAATGGGAAGTCTTGGGAGACGGCTGGACCTGGATGCAACATAACTACGGCGACGGTGCCTCGGACCGATGGACGGCCAAGGGAATCACCTACGGAACCTATTTGCAGTCTACCGAGTATCGCAATGAAATGCTGATGCAACTGGGAAATGCGAACTGGCAGGCGTATTGGTATCAGCGCACTTACAGCGATTGGTGGGGCGGGCAGCAGCTTTTGCCCAACGGGAAGCACGTCGACGCTACGGGCGCTGATGGCATCTTCAGCGACAACACCACCTATTCTATCCCCTACTGCGGCAGGCGTTTGGTCAAGCTCGGGACTAGGCTGGTAGACAATCCGGTAGGCTACTACCAAAACGGATCCTGCTTGAACAGCAAGTGGAAGAGCGACATAAACTCCTTCTTCAACAGAGCGGTGCCTTGGCTGGAGAGCAAGGGTCTCATCCTGGTGCCGAACTTCGGCTGGGTCGAGAACGGGCCAGAGCTAGAGGCCACAGAGCATCCGCCTTTTGCCATCATGGATGAATGTTCCTTTAGCTGCCCTTGGGGATCGTTCCACACCGAGACCAATTGGAAACGCAAGGTGGACTCGATGCTGTCGCTCAAGAAGGCGCGGGCGTGGATGCACAATGGCCTCAAGGTCTCTACCACCGCCGCAGGAGCCGCGCGGATGGATGCCGCACATGCGGGTGGCGCCACGGGATGGGATGCCCTGTGGTTTGACCTCTGCAGCTTCCTAATGGGTTACGACGACGTGCGCGGCAATGCCTATTTCAGCTACATCCCCGGTGGATACGACCAGGTTCTCTGGTTCGACGAGCTTGATCCGCGCTACCTGCATTTGGGTCGAGCGCTTGGCCCCTATGCAAAAGTCCAAGGCGTGTATCTGCGGGAGTTTGAGGACGGATGGGCGGCAGCCAATCCCACCACCACCAACGCCACGGGCGTAGCCGTGCCGCGTGGCCGGGCCAGAGTTGTCACCCACGCCAATCTCAAACAGGCCGACACCGCGACTTTGGTCACGGCTTTTGATCTGCCAGCCCATCGTGGAGTGATCCTACTCAAGGAGGGACATTCGATCGGCAATGAAGACAACCAACGGTGACAGAAAAGGTAACGGGAACCGTTCCCTTCATCGCTTTCGCCTGGGAAACGGTTCCTGATACGAATGGCACTCGGTTAAGCCGTAACGTCAAGGCACATATTGGTATAGACAAGAGGGGCCTCCTCTGTCAATGAGCGTTTGTTCCGAGCAAAGGACAACGCTTGTTTGGCAAGGAGGCCACTATGTCTCATCGTACTCCAGGACGGATTTCGCACCAGATCAGTTCTCTGCGAGAGCAATTCGATAACGCGCCCGGTCTGTCCTTCAGCGGCTGGTTGGCGGCGGAGCAGGTCCAGCGGCTGCTGCGGGAGGCAGGCATCGATTTTCGCGAGCGGCTCTATACGCCATTGCGAACGATGTGGATTTTCCTCTCGCAGGTCTTCAGTTCGGACCACTCCTGCCGCGAAGCGGTGGCACGCTTCATCGCTTTTTTGCTGGCCAGCGGCGAGGCTCCCTGTGCCGCAGAAACGAGCAGCTACTGCGAGGCTCGCCAGAAGTTGCCCGAAGCGGTCTTCGCACGTCTGGTTCAGGAGACGGGTCGCCAGTCCCATGACGCGGCGCCGGAAAAATGGCTGCTCCACGGGCGGCGGGTGAAAATCGTCGACGGCACCACCGTTTCCATGCCTGATACGCCAGAGAATCAGCAAGCTTTTCCCCAAGCGGGCACGCAGAGGCCTGGCGTGGGATTTCCTATCGCGCGATTGGTGGTCGTATTTTCGTTGGCCGTGGGCACGGCCGTGGATATGGCAATGGGCAAGTACAAGGGCAAACAGACCGGAGAGATTTCACTGTTTTGCCACTTGAAAGACGCACTTTTGCCGGGGGAAATCATCCTCGGCGATCGGGTTTACAGTTCGTTTTTCGACATCGTCATGCTTCAGCGGCGCGGCGTCGACGTGGTGGTGCGGAAACACCAATTGCGAAGTTCGGACTTTCGTCGCGGAGAGCGCTTGGGGAAAAACGATCACCGCATCGAATGGCCCAGACCGGTTCAGCGGCCCGAATGGATGGATGCGGCGACGTACCAAAGCCTGCCGACGACGCTGCAACTGCGGGAAGTGAAGGTGCAAAGTCACCAACGCGGCCAACGGGTGCGAGAGCTGATTGTGGTGACCACGCTGTGGGACGCCGATCAATTCCCCGCTGACGACTTGGCCTCCCTTTATCGCGCACGGTGGCACGCGGAACTTGACCTGCGTTCGCTGAAGACCACCCTGCAAATGGATGTGTTGCGCTGCAAAACTCCCGAGATGGTCCGCAAGGAAGTGTGGACGCACCTCTTGGCGTACAACTTGGTTCGCACCGTCATCGCTCGGGCTGCGGAACGTCACGATCTCCTTCCTCGGGAAATCAGCTTCAAAGGCGCGTTGCAAACCATGAACGCCTTTCGCGACTATCTGATGATGGGCCGGACAGTCTCTCCGGTCTGGGCCGAGACCTTGCTGGCTGCCATCGCCCAACACCGAGTTGCGGACCGTCCCGATCGCGTCGAGCCGCGGGCTCTCAAGCGACGGCCGAAACCCCACGATCTACTCACTATCCCGCGACAGGAAGCCCGAACACGGTTGCTGCTAATAGATTCCGCTTAACCGAGTGCCATTCGTTCCTGATACTATAACCGCCGCATGTTGAGGCCCCTTGCTGGTGGAGTAGGATGGAGACTCGTAACAGTCCATCTTTTCTCCACCAAACAAGGAGACCTGTTCATGTGGTACGTTGGTATCGATCTACACCGTGAGACTATTGTGATGGCGGCCGTAAACGACGCGGGTGAAGCCACCAAACCGACGACGATTCGCTGCGAAGACACCGCTGCCATCGTTGAGGCAGTTCAACAGTGGAAACGTTTCCGCGCGGTCATCGAGGCCAGCGCCACCTATCGCTGGCTCTACGACCTGCTCGCCCCGTACGGCACGATCCTGTTGGCCCATCCCTTACGTCTCCGCGCCATGGTACAGCGGCGCAGCAAAACCGACAAGTTGGATGCACAGTTGCTCGCCAATCTGCTGCGGATCAACCAGATTCCACTGGCCTATATTCCACCAGAACCCTACCAGCAGTTGCGCGATCTGACGCGCCGCCGCGCGGCTGGGCCGCGAATTGGCCGAGGCAAAGATTCAACTGCGGGCCTTGCTGGCCAGGCGAAATCGGCAATCGCCCTACCGAACGCCCTTCGGTGTGCGCGGTTTGGCTTGGTTTCGCGGTCAAGACTTCGGCTGGATCGAAAATCTTGTCCGCGACGAGCTGTTGGCGCGGCTGAGACACTTTGGCCGACAAGCAACGATCATTGACGAGCACCTCGAGCGGATGGCAACGCAGTTTCCACAAAGGGAGGCGTTGACCGACATTCACGGCATTGGCCTGTACTCGGCACTATTGATCGTGGCCGAACTCGGCGAGCCGGAGCGCTTTCACGCCGCCAAACAAGTCGGGGCTTACGCCGGACTAACTTGCCGCGTGCACCAGTCGGGCGGACATTGTTATCGAGGATCGATCACCCGGCAAGGATCGAGCTGGTTGCGCTGGATTCTCGTCGAGGCCGCCATGAAGGCCATTCGCCAGGACGCCGCACTGAAAAACTTCTACACGCGGGTGCGCAAGCGGTCCGGCGCAAAGATTCGCGGGTGGCGGTTGCCCGCAAGCTGGCGGAGATTTGTTGGAAGCGGCTGCGACGTTGGCACCACGAACATGCCAGCCAAGTCGCCTAGAGAAAGACGAGATCGCGCACGAGTACGGTCGCTGCTGGCCCGCAAAGGTGTCTCGTGAGACGCTGGGTTTGCACTGCGTTCCTGATTGGGCACTGCGGCCGTGAACAGTACAATATGCGACGGGCCTCGGCCTGGACGGCACGAATGGGTGACTACACAGTGCGCGAAGTAACGATAAACGGAGTTGGCAGTCCATGCCGGAGCCTTTCGGCGAATCCATTCGCCGACCAGGGCGCTCATTGCCGCCCCTGGACCCCGGCTAGCCTCTCTCCGTTCCGATGTTGTTATGATCCTGGAAAATCCGAAAATCCGGGCCTTGACTCCGCGGCGGTTATGGGTGA
>CAVXFB010000002.1:0-403079 GCA_963760935.1 uncultured Planctomycetaceae bacterium
CGACTCCTTGGCACTCAGGACATTACTAAGGCCAGACTCACACTTTTCCTGAAACACTTGGAGAAGGAGCGGGGCTGCTCGGTAGCTACGCGCAACCAGCGATTGGCCGCCATTCGCGCCTGGGTTCGCTTCATAGGCAACAACAATGCCGAGCACCTCGCCTGGTGTAACGATATCCGCGGTATTCCGTTCAAAAAGACCGAACTGTCGCAGAGAGAATATATGACCAAGCAGGAAATGGATGCCCTGCTGAGCGCGCCAGATCGGAACACCGATCAAGGGACAAGGGACTATGCCCTGTTGCTCTTCATGTACAACACCGGCACCCGCGCTGACGAAGTCGCGAGCCTCTTCATCGACGACCTTCGTTTGAACGGCTCCCAGCCTTGTGTCAGGATCATGGGAAAGGGAAGGAAGGTACGCAGGTGTCCGCTGTGGCCGCTTACAATAGATACACTGACGCCATTGATTGCCGGACGTGCTTCCCATGAGCGCATCTTCCGGAACCGCTGTAGACAGCCGATTACCCGTTTCGGAATCTTCTCGCTGGTCAGGCGGTATGTGTCGAAAGCAAGTGCATCGACTCCGTCTCTTTCGTGCAAACGGATCAGTCCTCACTCGATTCGACATACTACGGCTATGCATTTGCTGAAAGCGGGAATCGACATGAACACGATCCGCGATTGGCTTGGGCATGTCTCGGTCGACACCACCAATATTTACACCGAGATCGACTTGGAGATGAAGGCAAAGGCTCTCTCGCACTGTGAGATATTCGAGAAGACGCGGCCGCGCAAGCAGTGGCGAAAAAACGGCGTGCTGCAATTTCTGAAGTCCATCGGAAGAAAGGAGGCTGGTACGTGAAACACAGGACGAAGGACATGCCTCCACAAATGTTGTCTCCACGCGGAGACACTCATTGGAAATCAGTGTTTTTCGTTGTCGAGGCAACATAACTATTTACACAACATTTTGGGCCTTATGTGTTGGAACACATAAGGCCCACAAGCTAGGCAACTTCGGCAGGTTCTCTTCCAGCGATGGGCCCATGTACGGCCGCGCGGCAATCGATGCCGGCCCGATCGTCAGCGGCCCGTAAAGCACTTCCTGCAACTCATTAGCACGGACCGCCTGGGCGGCGGTCGTGAGCCTCACGTAGGTCACCGTCGCGCCGAAGCGGTTCTTCTTGGTGGTTCTGCACGCTGGACCGCCCAAGCGGATTTCGCCGCCATCGCCCACGTGACGCACGCGCCGCAATGGGTTCTTACGGCCGGCTGCCGTGCCCCCGAGTTCGAGTGTTCGCGGCACGTTGGACATGCCGCGAAACGGCGTGGGACCGACCACCAGCGAATTGGTCCGCTCGTCGTAGGCGAAGTAGATTAACTCTCTCAGCGGCGACTGGCCGTACTTGCCGCGATGCCCGTGTGGCGGACTGCCCGGCTTCGAAGGGCTCTTGGCGTAGCGGATCTTGCCCTTGGCCGTGCGGCGGATGAACGCGCCGGCCTTGGCCATGATCTGTGCGTTGGCGCGGCCGATGCGGCTAACGACCCGCTGGCGGTCGAAAAAGACCTTCGACATCCGCACCTGGTCCTTCAGACCAAGCGAGCGTCCCAAATTAAGGTCTTTCATCACACCCATGGCAAGTAACCTCAGCGCACCACGCGGTAAGTGAAGGCCATCAGGCCGGTAAACTGGCCGTACTCAGCAAGATGCTTGGGGTCGTAGATCGGCTTAGTCTCGGACTTGACCCACCGGGCCGTTAGCGGAGGGTCAGCCGGCAGGTTCGTGCTCCGTAGAAAATTGCGGATCTCCTCACAGAGGCCGACCAGCGTGTCGAGCCATTCCAAAGGCACGCCGGCCGCTCCTTGCCGAAAGCGCTGCTGCACGCAGACGTGCAGTATGTGGTCCTCGCGATCCCGCGTTCGGTCGCTGGGCTCGGACTGGAGCTCGGCCGGAACCACCGTGACGTGCAGCGTCTCCATGTCCTTGAGTTCGTAGACCGGCACGTAGGCCCGCACCGCGCGAAAGGGACGCGAAAACGCGCGGCCGTTGAGGGCTGCGACCATCGCGTCGGCGATTCGGACGATGGTGTTCGGCATGCGCGCCGCTACCTCAACTGCACCTGTTGCGTGTGGATTCGAAACGTCTTACGGAATGCATCGCTGTAGCGCCAGCAGGGCTCCTTCCCCGGCGCCATCACTTCGTACACGAAGACCTTTTGGCCCTGCGTCTCTTCAATCCGGTCGCCGCGCTCGGGCGTTATCGGGGCCCCATCAAGCACGAGGGCCTCGGCCAGCACCAGAAAGTCCCGCGACTCGTGTCGCACTAACACGCCGTAGCCGTCGTCGACTTCGAAGGTCGTCTTCCCGATGGTGGCCAAGAGTTCCGCGGACCGGCTGCCGCGCACGTACTTAACCGTGGACGCGGCATGCCTGGTTCGCTGGTTCTCCAGCCAATCCGACGACTTTCGAAGCAGGTCCGCCATCGCCGTTAGGTCCCCGCCGATACCTTGACCGCACCCGCCGTGACGTACAGCGCGCCGGCCACACCCGGATCGCTGCCGGGCAAGGTGGCAATAACGTTGTTCCCGCTACGGGCAAGCTTGCTGGTGCCGAAGGTGATCTCCTTGGTGTCGGGCACGGCCATACCCACCGGCAGGCTCTCGCCGTCCTTCACATGGGACGCCAGCACCTTGTCGGCGCCCAGAGTGACCGCGCCGTTGGCCGCCAGCGTCACGTCGCCCGAGACGGCCACGGACTCAAAACTGTCGCCGTCGGCCACGAGGAGTTTGCCGGCGTCGTAGGTCACCGTGCCCACGTCCGAGAGGTCGGATAGCCCGGCGGTTTCCTGCGATGTCGACTCCACCGATCGTAGCGAGATGCGGACCGTGCTGGCCGTCTCACCCGCGGCGGCCACCGCGAAGCCCATGAACTTGTTGCCGCTGGCCGCTGTGGTGGCTGCGCCGCTGCCGGCCGTGCCACCCACGGGATTGCCGTCGGCGTCCCAGTACACCGCCGCGCCGGCCGTAAACGCTACGGCTGCTTTGGCTACATCAAAGATTCCCGCCACCGCCAGCGCCGGGCGTGCTGGCCGCAATGGGCTGTTTGGCCACGCCCACGAAGTCGCCCTGAACGACCACCGCTCCGGCCGCCACGTCGCTGCCCGGGGTGTAGTCAATCGTCTCGCCTTGTTGAACGTATGTTGCTTGTGCCATTGAGCACTCCTTCCTTGTTAGGTTTCAGCTTTGGCCTTCACGCCGCCGCGGGGATCTTGAAGAGCACAACCAAAATCGTGATAGCCGCGCATCTGGATGCCCAGGACCGAGAAGTCCGCCTCGGCAGTCTCGATGGTGGGCGACTCCTGGCCATTGAGGAACGCCACCTCGATCACCGGCAGGTCGCCCGGCTCGGCCAACAGGTACCAGGCCTTGCTCGAGTTGCCCGTGTAGTGGCTGTTGCTCAAGTACCGGCTCACCTCGGTGCGGAACTTGCCCTGGTGCGGATTGGCCACCGGGTACTTTGTACTAGCCGTGGTATCGCGGATCTCCAGCGACCGCCACAACTGCGTGCCCATGGCGCTTAGGGACGTCGGCACCAGCAGGATGGCCGGCATGACGCCGATCGGCTTGCCGTCCGAATCGACCTGATCCATGAAGGCCACCTCGGCCTTCGTAAGCCCGTCGATCGACAGCGCCGTGTCGGCACCGGTGAGATAGTTCTTGTTGCCCTCAGTGAAGAAGGCCGAGTTGCCCAGGAACGTGCCCCAGAAGATGTCGTTGATCTTCAGTCCCGAGCCACGACCGAGCTTCCGCGGCACTGTGGTGATCGCCCCCAGGTCGTCGTTAATTACGTCGCGGCGGTCGATCGAGAGCATGAGCCCATACGTGTCGGCCTTGTTGGTGTACGTCTCATTGCCCAAAGTCCCGTGCTTCAGCTCCCCGCCAGGAGTCACCTGCTCGTACTGGTCCTTGCCGATCAGCCGATAGCTGGTGACCGTCTTAAAGTCGGAGATGTTCCGCACGGCGCAGATGTTCCGCCAGGTCCGCTCAACGGAGAAGAACCCGTCCAGGAGGAACTTGTTGGCCACGTTGCTGAGGATCCCGCCGATGTCGACGGTCGAGAACCCTGCCTCCAACTCCGGCTGGAAGGCGAACCGCAACACATCGCGGGCCTCGCGGAAGCTGCGACCCGTGTAGCCGTTGGCCCAAGCCGCCTCCAGCAAAAGTTCCTGCAGACCGATCCCACCGCGGAACCGTTTCTGGGCGGCCTCCAGGGTCGGCTCGTCGAAGAGGTTTTCCACGCCGTCGAGCTTGGCAGTGACCATGCAGGCCGCCTCCAAGAGCGAACCACTAACGGTGTTGTTGTTCTCGCGAACGTGCATGGCCGGGGCCTTCGGGCGGCCCTCGCGTAGCACGGCCAGTTCGCAGCGGGTCGTATCCCAACCGTCGCGGATGGCTTCGGCCTCGATCTTCGAAAAGCGGCCGGCGCAGATCTCGCGGATGGCCGCCACGCGGTTGGTCTCGACTACAGCGGCCGCACGGATCTCCGCAGCCGTCGCAACGGCTTCTGCTGCCTGGAGCGGCGCCACGGCACTCTGCGGCGCTGTCGAGGCAGGGGGATTATCGGTCTGCTGGGCCGCGACGGTGTTCGGATTGGTTACGACAGAATCTTCCATTTGTGTATTCTCCTGCGAGAGGTGTGTTGCCGCGGCCGCCACGCTTGCGGTGGTTTGGCCATCAGCACCTAAGTCCACGAAACTGATTTCACCCAACGTCGCCTTGCGGACGACGTTCACCGGCCCGGCGAACTCCCGGCCGTTGGCCATGACTCGCTGGTTTTCCTTGATGAACTCGAACTCCTCGACAGCCGCGCCGATCGACGCCTGCCAAGGGAAGCCATTGCGGGCCGAGACAACGATCTCCTTTGCAGCCGCCGTGTCGCGCGACACCACGCCAGCCGCCAGAAGCTGCCCACCTTCGATCTTGATGGCATCCGTGTGGCCCACGCCGCTTTGCATGTCGTGGCCGAAACGGATGGGGCGATTCTGCGTGGGAATTGCCATGCCGGCCAGGTCCACGACGACCGGATAGCGCCAGCCAGCGATTCGCATTGGTCCGCCGGTGTAGGCCACCATCGAGAATCGCGGCAACCGTGGCTTGCCATCGCCGCTGGCTTCAACCTCGGCGAGGGCTTCGATCTGGATCGCGCCCGGTTCGCAAACCAGGCTGAGGGCTTCCTTGCCCTCAAGCCCAGTCTTATGCTGTCCGACGTCCTGTTCATTTGGGTTGCGCTTACGCGGCGGCATTTTGCGCCTCCTCGTTCTCTGTGTCTGAGTTGTTGTCGTTGGGACTGGCCTGCGTGGGTTGTGTCAGCGGCAGTCCGAGTTGCTGCATCAAGGCCACTTCTTTGGCCCGCTGACGAATCTCGCTTTCCCAATCGCGGCCTTGTCGGGCGTATTCGTAAGCCAACGTAGTTGTATGATTCTGCAGCCGCGTCGACTGGGCATTGGCTTCCTTGGCAGGATCGACGTGTTCCTGGCCATCCCAAAACCACTGGTGCGAAAGATCGCGGAAGGCGGCGGTCCGCATCCACAGAGGCAGCAGTTCGCTGATCAAGATCGCCTCGTCGAGCCACGCTTCGAGCACGCGATCGAGAACCGTCAGCCCGAGTTGGGCCTGATCGACGCGAATCGACTTGTAGTACGTCTGATGGTCGAGCCGACCGGAGGCGTAGTTGTATCCGGACGAGTTGCACGCCGCGACGTTGTAAGGGATCGAAAGACACCGAGCGATCTCGTTAAGTAGCTCCCGCTTGAACTCACCGTATGTTGTCGAAGGTTGTTCCGCCTGAACTTGCCCAAGCCGCCATCCGCCCGGCAGCACCGTGGCCATACGACGTTCCAACTCCACCAGATCCATCGGCTCGACCGGATCGGCCTCGCCGTTGGCCGGTGCGTCCGTGTAGAGCACGGCCGCGAAGTCGGCAGCCGTCTCAGCCGCCGCCAGCACCGCCAGCGTGTAACGCCGCAACTGGGCAAAGAGCGGCAATGCCGGTGTGATCTCGGGTATGCCACGACTTTGTCCCGGCCGGTCGGCTCGAAAATAGTGGATGATTGAAGCCGCCGGCACACGATCGTAGTCGAATGAGAATTGGGAGCCGCCGCCGGGATGGCTTTTTAGCACGTGATACTCGGCCGGATTGCCGTAGACGTCGAAGACGATCCCGTCAACGGCATTGGCTCCTCTGGAGCGTCCGATCAGGTCAGGCGTCGTGATCTGGTCCGCCTCGATCAATCGCAGATCCAGCTTCACTGGTGAATCCACCCGCGGGTTGGCCACCAGCATCGCGAACACTTCCCCCGATTCGGAACGTGCCATCCGCATTGTGCGAAGCTTTTCGGCCAAGCTGATGCTATCGGCCCACCGCATGAACTCTTGCTCGACCACGCGATTGGATTCGGCCTCATCAGTGAGCATCTGCAACCGTGGTCCGGTGCCGACGCAGTCGTTCGCCAGGGTCGAGACGATGCCTTTCGCGTAGCTGTTGTTGGCCACCTCGTAGCGGGCGCGACTACGTAAAATGCTGCGGACCCGTGGACTGTTGGCTGCGTCGGCCGATAGAAGATCGGCATTAGCCCAGTGCCGGCGGTTTTCGTCGGTCGTGGCTGCCGCGTCGTAGCGCCCGCGAACGCGTAGCGGCACGTGGACCATGCGGACCGAGCGCCGCTGCGAATCATTGCCTCGAATGTTTTTCAACCAGCCGAACACGTTCTGTTGTCTCTCAGTCCGTTCCCGGAGGTACGAGTTTCTTCAGGCCGATGCCAAGCCCCTTCCGTCGAGCCGCCTTCTTGCTTTCCAGATACCGATCTGCCGCAATCTGGTCGGGCAATGGATGCTGCTCCATGCTGCCCGAGTCGCCCGAGGCCTTTGCAGGCCCCTGGCGCTGTCGCTGATCGTCTGTGCCAAATCGTCGGCCATATTTGAAGTCTCCAAAGTGGCGGGTATGGGTGTCGCACCCATCGAGCGAGACTTATGAGGCCTCGCTGAGCACTGGCCCACCCGCGGCACGGCGAGCGCAAACAAAAACGGCCATGAAGCGATAAGGCCGCCTCATGGCCGTTGCTTGATTGCGCTGGTGTCGGTGCGGGGGATCAGCCCGCGCCGTCGCCGTATCTCATTTTCTAACGTCAGTTATACTCGCGCAACTGCAACTGTAAAGAGCGATTGGGCCGTTGCAGAAGAATCGTTACGCATATAGACATGCGTGCATCAACTTGCACGCGTCTGCACGATGCGGTTGGGCTCTGTTGGACAAATCCGTATTTGATGCGAACGTGGAGGCGTTCCGAGAATGGGTGGTTTCCTGCGAGCCTCGAAAAACGGTTGGCTTTCCGGGAGCGGTGACCGATTCGTGGGTTCCTGCAATGAGCGTGAATAGCAGCGCCACCGAGTATGTCCTTGACGACTCGGAATCTCATTATCTTGAGTTACCGCCGAGCTGATTCTGCTTTCGAGAGGCGATCAAGTAGCTCACGTTCCTCTGGCGTCTCAGGCCATCGGCTTTCGACAGTGGCAAAGCGACGTGCACCGGTATTACTTCCAGACTGGTCCTTGACCACGGAATAGTCGCCCTTGTCTGGAGCGACAAAACGGACGCTCGCCTGCCGATTTCGTTCCGGGAGCGGCACCTCTTCAAGCTTGGACGGTTTGGCGTCCGACCAACGCACGATTGGCTTGTCTCGCGTGTCGAAAATGTTATCTTTCAGCACAAACCCGCTGTTGCCCTTGGCGGGTAGTATCAACCCATGCTCGTATTGGCTGATCACATTGGCACAAATCGTCGGAAGCGAATCACCGTTGATCACGATTGCTGCATCGCCCCCCCAAGCAGCGTTCTTTCGAGGACTTCGATATGCAAATGTGTTGAGCTCGATAAGATCGCGATTGCGACCCCAAGTGGAAAGAGCGCACCCGAGGAATAGATTGTCGCGAATCGTCGCATGCGTATCGCCGTTGGCATAGACTCCGCCTCGGTTCATATCAAAGAATACAGAGCCACTTATCGTCGGCGAGGCATTGTCATAGCGTACGCCGTGAAACTCCATGCGGCCGATACGGCAATTGTCAATCGTTGTATCACCCCGGCCCTTGATTGTGATTCCCGAATAACCGCAATGACGAACCTCGCTATCGGCGATATGCACCCGCGACCTCTCGGGAACGTCCACGACGATTCCCGTCCCTCGAATGCCTGCGATAAGGCAATTGCGACATTCGACTTGCGATGTCCCGCTCACTTGCAGACCTAACACGGGCGAGCCGGCGAGCACGCAGTCGGTCATGCAAACGGCTGCATCTTTCACCAAAACCATCGGGAAGGCCTCATATGCTCCCTCGCGAACCTTGCCTTGCATGGAAATGCTAAGCGATTTCAACACCACACCGCGGGACTTGGTGATGCTTACAGTGGGCTTGGGCCCAAATTCCGCCCGAAGGGCAGACAATGCTGCCGCGTACTTGTCCCCATCCGTCCTCTTGAGTTGTTGCGCGAGATCATCTAATCGCTTCCTGGATTTGGCTGGCACGCCGCCACTCTTCAACACCTCTCCCAAGTCGGCGTAGTCGGCCATCAGTTTTGTGCGTCGCCAATCTGCTCCTTGAAGCACGATCGGCTTAGTAATCTCAATCGGACCGGAATAGGTTCCCGCGGCGATTCGAATCACGGTGTTCGGCGCCGCGGCATCGATGGCGGCTTGAATTGTGCGGTAAGTGGCCGTTCCGTCGGCGGCCACATCAAGAACGCCGTGCGTTCCACCATCCCCTCGGCTCCCGCTACCGCACGCCGTCAGTCCGGAAAGGATGCACGACCATAGCATGGCCAGAAGAATCCCCGTTTTTTTGCACCGACTGTCTCGTGCTCGCCACCGCGGTCTTGCGACCAGCGGCCGGACGGCAAGCAGCAGCACCAGGAGAATCACCAAGCCGAATTCTGGTGGCATAACGTTCTTCCTTTCGCAGTAGATGAGCTTCTGCACAGTATAACGTCTGTACGCAACTGATACGATAACAAGAGCTTCTGTGAGGCTTTCTTTAGGCCTCAGGCGACGTGCCACGAGAGATATAACGCGGCATGGTTCCACTTTTTTCGCCGGCGTTGTGATTGGCTGGCCGCCCGGAAATCGAGGAACGGGCCAATATTTGCTCCCACCGCCGCGCCCGATCATCCGCAGTCTCGAAACCGTTCCTTTCCCGGTCCCTTCTGGGCTTTCCGCGTCTTAGCCGACATCCCCGGCGATCGAGTCGCAAATTGCCATCTTCGAATTCAAGACACCCGAAAGCCGTGGGAAACGCGGTTGACGGCAACACTCCCTGCCTCTTCGGTGGGGGCACTGAAGGGATTGGCTTTGGAGGTCGTGCCGGCAAGCGTAATTCTGTCTCAGCCGATGGCCCGTTCCCGCGTCGTCATCCGTCGGCCGCAATGGCGGCACTCGCGACGACGAACGATATGGCCTCCTTTACGATGTCTGGTATAGACGACTGGTAAATGCTTGCATCCACACCAACGGCACTCCAGACCGCGGTCATTTTCGTTCGCCTGTCGCGAGTTTCCGTTCTCCATGTTCATCATCTACTCCGTTGCAGTTCAGAAAGCTTGATGCGCGACGCCTGGGTACTGACCGCTGGTCGGTTCCAGGCAGGATCGCTCCGAGAATCGAAGCCCCCACGGCGCAGCCAACCAGGCAATCCAGCCAATGATTGTCCACTGCGGCAGCCCGCAGTTTCCACTCGTCGACCGTACGGCCGCGCCCTTCGGTCTTCACGCGGTACTCTGCCGTGATGTGTTCGGCCAGCAATCGATGGAGAACCGGGTTATCGCCAAAGAGCGATAAGCAGCCCCGGTCGCCCATCGCCACCGCAAGCCGAGCGTGAACGAACGATTTCCAATAGTTCGTATCGAAGACCACGTGCCGCACGGCCCGCTTGCCCTGAACGTTGGGGATCCGCCAGTTGAGTCCCACGCGATCGCCCATCTTCCGCTTGTATTCCGAGAATGGGATGCTTGATGCCCCGACGAAGCGGCCGTGGCTCGGTAAGAGCACGGCCGAATGGGCGCTCTGCCGGCAGAATTGGTAGACCACATCGGTCGACGAGCCCCAGTTGGCGTCGATCAGGCAACGCTCGATCCGCATGCCCGCGCCGTCGTCGCGATGCCACTCACGCCCCAGGCAGTGGTTGGCGAGCTCCTCCAGCCCGGCGTAGATCGAGCCCTCCGGTCCGGCGCCCTTGGCGACCAGGGACAGCGTGGATTGAGCATCGCGGAGGGTGAAGAAGGCCCGCTTCTGATCCGGATAAGAGCCGTAGTCGATCACGTAGCCGGTGAAGTCGTCTTCCCATGCGGCCACGACGTAGAACAACAGCGCGGCCTGCACGTCGACGAACATTGTCAGATGGTTGCAGCCGATTGGTACATCCCCACGCCGAATGCGATTGAACTTGGCCGCCACTTGGTCAGCCGTCAATTCGTTGTCCTGCGGCGTTTCTTCCGGCAATGGCTCGTTCTGATACTCGGCCCAGAAGGCCCGCTCGTCCTGGAGCTTCAGGTTCATGGCGTGCTGAATGGCCGACAGCTCGTCATAGTTGTACCGCTCGGCCCAGGCGACGACGGCACCAGCATCCATCTCTTCCTGGTTCTGCCGATAGAACTCGGTGGCATCCGCCAGACCATGCTCGGCTCGTAATCCTTCCGCGCGGGTCTCGGCATACTTGGCCCACAGACCCTCATTCGCTGGGAACGCATAGACCATCTTGGTCCTTTCCCCCTGCCACTGCGGGTGCTTGTCGCGGTCGAGTATGCGGTCAGCCATGTCCTCCGGGCGAATTACGGTACAGGGCATGACGCCGGCGATCTTCTTTCCCGGGCCAGCCAGGCCCAGCACAGCGCCAGCCAGGATGCTTTCCCGCGTGGCGCACTGCGAAATGCTTCGGGCCGACTCGTCGGTCTGCGGATCGTCGAGCACGACCAGCGACGGTCGCACCGAGTGGCCGTCGGCCCGCTTGAACTTCATGCCACGGATACGACCAGTGATGCCGGCAACCTTGATGATGGCGCCGGAAGCTTTGCTGTCGGATATCGTTGGCAACACGACCTCGCGGGCCGTCCAACCGATGTGCGTTCGCTGGCCTTTGTAAAGCTGTCCGCTGCAGCGGTTGGCAATTCCGTCGAGACACTGAATGGGATAGACGACCTCTGGAAAATCCTCCAGCAACAGTTCGTTGCCGTCCAATTCGGTCTTGATGCTTTCGAGCATGTCCATCGCATGGCCTTCGTCACTGCCGATTAGACAGACGAAGTCCCGATGGCCGTTCAGCACGGCCCAGATGCATGCGCACTCACAGATGCTCGTCTTGCCACTGCCGCGGGGCATGGCCATTGCGAATAGCCCGCCGTTGATCACGGCCTCTTTGATCTTGGCAATCACCTTCAGGTGGTCCGGCGACCAGGCCAAGTGAAACGTGAAGGGGAAGTACGCCTCGCAGAAGAAGCGGAAGTCTGTCGCAGCACGCGCCTTCCGTTCAGGATTGACGACGGCAGGAAGCTCGCCAATGTCGCGTCCAGCCAGCGACAAGGCGGCGTTGCGGGCGCGAGCGCGATCTTTCAGTGCCTCGTAAGGATCGCCGTCGATTTCTGGATGGGGTTCGTGGCGTATCGCGGCCAGCCATGCCACGTAGCGAAACAGATCCACGTGCCGGTCGTCGCCAATGCGAAATCCGGCACGGGAGCGATGGCGCAGCAACTGTCGCTCGCTGATCACTTCGCCCAGCGGCGTGGAATTGAGCAGTCGCACCAGTTCGTTCGGTCGCAGTTGTCGCGGGTCAATCGCCACCAGCCATCTCCTTCACCAGCCATGCGGCGTAAAGAACCAAGTTCATCGTCCCATCGGGATTCCGCGGTGCGCCGTCGTCAATGTCGGCCTGTAGCATTTCCACGGTGACCGGCCTCGCGCCCGAGGCAGAGAGAACGCGAGCCATGTCCGCCAGCCGTAAGGCCTGGGGGTTCAGCGGGCTCGGTTGCCGTTCTTCAGGGTTATTGTCCGTCATTGCTGAGCAATCTCGGGTCAAACGATTACACAGGGATTACAGAAATCTGCCGCACGGGCCGCACAATCCGCTTGATGTTTCTCCGAAAACACTGCTCATGTGTGGATGAGCGATGCGAGCCCCGAACAACCGAAAGACCACGACCATGAAGAAACGACGCATGAGCGAGAAACGATTCGAAACGAAGCTGGCCCACTTGCTGGAACGTCGGCTGGAGAACGCCGGCGGCGGGGTGACGACCTTCCACAACGCCGGAGTCCTCACCATGAACCGGGGCCTGGTCGTCTCGCTGCCTAACGGCCAGCAATTTCAAGTCACCATCGTGGAAAGCACGCGGTACTAACCATCCCCAAGGAGCACAGAAATGGACATGCCCCATACCGTCGAGATCGTAAACGACCTGCTGGTCGTGCTGGACCAGGATGGCAACGGCTGCGATTGCCACAAATTGACCAGCCTGCGAATCGCTCAGCGGCAACTCCGCCGCTGGCAGAACGAGTACACCTTCGACTACGGTGACGCCCTGTCGGCCGTGTCGGAGTTCTTTGCGTCGATTGAGTAACCCCTGTTTCCCTTTTTCCGAAGGAGTTGTGCGATGAAGAAGAACGAAGTGAAGGTCGGCGGCGTCTACACCGCGAAGGTGACCAACAAGGTCGTCCAGGTGCGGATCGATGCGGAGAGCCGCCACGGCGGTTGGGACGCGACCAACCTGGCCACGGGCAAGAAGGTCCGCATCCAGTCGCCCCAGCGCCTGCGGGCGGCCGTCGGCGGCAACAGCACCGCGACGGAGGCCAAGCAGACCAAGAGCAATAAGAAGGCCAAGGCTGCAGCTGAGGCCCAACCGGCGCAAACGTCGACGCCCACGGTCGAAGACTTGGCCAGCGCCACGCCGCCTACGGACGCCGAACCCGCGGCGGTCGACAAGCCGAAACGCTCGCGGGCCAAGAAGGAGCCCAAGGAGAAGCGGATCAGCGGCCTGGACGCCGCGGCCAAGGTGCTCGAAGAATCGGGCCAGCCGATGACCGCCAAGGAGATGATCGAGGCGGCCGAGTCGAAGGGCTACTGGAAGTCGCCCGGCGGCAAGACGCCGCACGCCACGGTCTACAGCGCGATCATCCGTGAGATCGCCACCAAGGCCGGCGAGGCCCGCTTCCGCAAGACCGAGCGCGGCAAGTTCGCCCACGCCTGAGCCAAGGCGATTCCGCTGTTTTCCCTCTCTTTTTGCCCCGGGCGCCCACCCGGGGTTCTCTTCGGCCATTTCTGGCTCCCGGGCGTTTTCGGGCACTTCCCCAGCCTTATAAAAGCCGCCCCTTCTGACATAAAGCTTGAGCCCGAAGTCCAAACAGTGTCTAGCGTTACGGCGTCTGGAATTAGCTGGACAAAACGTCGCGAATGAGCGACAGTTACCACTGTTACGAGGGGCTTGATAACCACCTACACAAGGCACAAAACGATGAACGCAAACGAACTTACCCTGGGGGTCGAAATCGAGACGGTGGCCCCCGACAGCGCGGTTCGGAACGATGGCCTGCGGATCGGATCCTACAAGCACGGGATTCAGGTGCCGTACCTGCCGGAAGGCTGGAAGGCCGAGGCGGACGGCTCGATCGACAACAGCAAGGGAGGCCACAAATGCGAGATCGTAAGCCCGATCCTCCGCGGGGCCGAGGGGCTCCTCCAGGTCGCAGAGGTCCTTCGAACGCTCGAAGCCAAGGGACACCGAGTCAACGCCAGCTGCGGTTGCCACGTTCACGTAGGTTGGCGGCGCGATTACCCGAGCATCGCCCTGGCCCGCCTGATCACGATCGTCGCCTACATCGAGAAGGGGCTCTACGCGATCACCGGATCGAAGGCCCGCGAGCGCGGATGCAACGGCCACCCCTGCTACGCCAAAGGGGTGCGGACTTACGGGAACGACAAGAGCGCGAAGCCGAAGCTCGACCGCGACCGCTACCACGCCTTGAACCTTACCAACCTGGCGCACGGGACGAAAGACACAGTAGAGTTCCGGGTTTTCTCCGGATCGCTTTCCGCCACGAAGGTGGTCGGATGGATCCAGGTTTGCCTTGGCCTGGTCGAGCGGGCTTTGAACGGAAAGCGGATGGCGACTTGGGAGCCCAAACCATTGACGGGCGGTTGGAAGAAGGCCGGAGTCGGCCAGAGCGAGGCGGAACGCCTGATGGGCTACCTGGCCTGGGGCAAAGGCTACGCCCGCATCCACGGCGGCAAGCAGTACGGATGGATTTCGGACGCGATTCCCCAGGACGAGATCAAGGCCGAGTTCCGCCGCTTGGCCAAGAAGTACGACGCCCAAGCCTAACCCAGAAAGGAAAGCAGAACCATGTGCGGAGTTTTCGGATTCATCACCAAGAACGGACGCGGGCCCGACGTGGCCCGCCTGCGGCGGATTGCCGTAGAGACGCAACAACGCGGCCACCACGCGTTTGGACTCGCGTGGCTCGGCGCCAACGGCGCCATCCATACCTTCAAGCGCCCCGGCCCCGCCACGGCCAACCTGGGCGACGTGGACGCCTGCCGCGGCGCCGCGGTGGTGATCGGCCACTGCCGCTGGGCCACGCACGGAACGCCGGAGGACAACCGCAACAACCATCCACACCCGGCCGGCCGCGGTTGGTTCGTTCACAACGGCGTCGTGCAGAACCACGGCAATCTGGCGCGGAAATACCATCTGGCCATGCGCACCCAATGCGACAGCGAGATCCTGGGGTTGCTGATGGCCAAGTTCCCCGGCGCGCTGGGCCTGCGGGCGGCACGGGCCGCCGAGATGGCCGAAGGTCGCCTGGCGGTCCTGGGCTTGTGGCGAAACCCGGCCCGCCTGCTGATCGTGCGTAGCGGCAACCCCCTCTGTTTTGGTGAGACGGGCGGCGGGTACTACTTCGCCAGCCTGCCCGAAGAACTGCCGGGCAAGGTGATGTCGCTTACGGACCGCTACGCCGGCGTCCTGGTATACGACGGCGGAGAACTCCAACACGATGCCTATTCGATAGGGAGATGAACGATGCGATACTTTACAACCACAGAGGCAGCGGCCATTTTGCATGTGGACCCCAGTCGCGTGCGACTGCTGTGCAAACTGGGTCGGATCGAGACGATCAAAATCGGCAACACCTACGGCATCACGGAGAGTGAATTGGAACGGTTCGCCGCGTTCCAACGGCCGCCGGGAAGACCCCGCAAGAACATCATTCCGCAGGCCACCGTTGATGAGTTGCCCGTCGACCAAGGCGTGTTCTCGTCCAATTCGTAGATCCATTCGCAACCCGCCTTTCCTTTAGCCCTGGGCATGCCCGGAGTTTTCTACGCTCTGTCCGACGACGGTGAGGAACGTGACCGGCTTACCCAACTCACGGGCGATGGCGATTTCGGCCTGAACACCGACGCTCTCCCGCCAGCCGTCGAGCATCAGCACTACGACCTCGTCACACACTTCGAGGTAGCGACGGTCATGCCGCTGCCAGAACTGCCAGTCGCCTGGAACGCCGTAGTCGCAGATCGCGTAGCTGTGCGCAATGGGTGCAAAGACGGTCTTTCCTTGGCGAATCAGTGCGGCCGCGGCACGGCACGCCGCCTTGAACCGCTGATGGCGACACGCCATCGTCCGGATGCGAGAAGGGTGATGCCAGGTAGATCATGCGCCGGCCTCCACGGTCTCGATGGGTGTCGTGGCCGGCTCTCGCTCGGCCTTTTTGCCAGTGAACTTCTCCCAGCGCTCGACGATGACGTCGCAGTAGGGCGGGTCCAACTCCATGAGAAACGCCTTCCGTCCGGTCTGCTCGGCGGCGATGAGTGTGCTGCCGCTGCCGCCGAAGAGGTCCAAAACGTTCTCGCCAGCAAGAGACGAGTACTGCATCGCTCGCACAGCCAACTCGGCGGGCTTTTCCGTCAAATGCACCATCTTGTTGGGATTGATTTTTTTGACGTGCCAGAGATCAGTGGCGTTGTTCGGTCCGTAAAACTTGTGGCCAGCGCCCTCCTTCCACCCATAGAAGCACCACTCGTGCGCGCCCATGAAGTCCTTGCGAGTCAACACCGGATGTTCTTTGTCCCAGATGATCGCCTGGGCGAAGTACATCTTGCTGGCCTTCAACGCCGGCGGATAGTTGCCGCAGTTGGCGTAGCCGCCCCAGATATAGAAACTCCGGCCGGGCTCCAGCACTCTGGCCATGTTCCCAAACCACGCGAGCAACATCGCCTCGAACGCCTCGTCCGATACGAAGTCATTGGCCAGAGGCCGGTCCTTCGCCCGCATCTGCTTGTGGGTCGGTTTCGACTTCTCCGGGTGCCGAGCCAGGTCCAATGCTTGGTGGTGATGGTCGGCCGCCTGGTGGTAACTGGTAAATGACGACAGCCCCGCGGCGATAGCGTTGTTGCTCCGCGGCTCAACCTTCACGTTGTACGGCGGGTCGGTGTTCACCAACTGGATCGTGGCGCCGGCCAGCAGCCGATCGACATGCTCGGGGTTGCTGCTGTCACCACAGAGCAAGCGGTGGTCGCCGAGGATCCATAGGTCGCCCGCCTGGGTAATCGCATCCTCAGGCGGCTCGGGGATCTCGTCCGGATCGGTCAGGCCTGCCTTCACGCCGGGGTCGAAGATCTTCGCCAGCTCGTCCTTGGAGAAGCCGAGCAGTTCCAGGTCGAAGTCCATCCCCTGGAGCGCCGATAGTTCGATCGGCAGCATCTCGTAATCCCAGACTGCCAGGTCGGCCGTCTTGTTGTCGGCGATGCGGTAGGCCCGAATCTTCTCAGGTGACAGGTCCTTGGCCACATGGACGGGGACCTTCTCCAGCCCCAGCTTCCGCGCGGCCTTGAATCGGGTGTGTCCACAGATGATCACGCCGTCGGTGTCGACGACGATCGGTTGTCGAAAGCCGAACTGGCGGATCGACTCGGCTACGGCGTCGACGGCCGCATCGTTTTGGCGGGGGTTGCCTGGGTAAGGCTTAATGTCGGACAGCTTCCGTAACTCGATTTTCATGGGAGCGCACCTATAGCACAAAGTAATGTGCTGGTGGCTCCGAGATACGGAGTGCAGCCCCGGCAATCCAGGGCGGCGGGCAGGCGGACCAGAGAAACCGCCTGTCACTAAATCATTTGTGGGAATCCATTATAGCAGATCAGACGGACTTGCACACGTTCGGTTGCGTCTTTCGTGATATCTGCCATATCCGGCGACCCGGGGAGATCGCCAAGTTGAAGGCGATACCGATACCCAGTCCGTGAACGATTCGTCGAACTACTGACTCCGGTGCTGTGTTCTCGGACCTGTTCGCCGAGGTGCAGCGCAATCGGGCGATCTTCGAAAGATTATCCCCTGTCCCGGCCTTAACCGCCGGCATTGTCGCAGGGTTGCTCACCTTGATCAAAGCGGCGGATCTCAGGCAGGTCGAATAGATAACAGGTTTCCCCCGGTGTCGAATAGTGTGCGTAGTTGTAGCGGATTGGCTGTGCATAACAGAGCTGTATTGACTCGTCCTCCCAAGCAGCAAGAGCACACCCCACCGTGGATATCTTCGTGTTCATAGGTGCCACCACGACGTTATAACCTTCAAAACGGCTCGCCTGCGCCCTGATCGCTGACTTCGCATCCCATGGGTCGTTGCTTGAAAATTCAAACCTTTCCACCGGCGCATATTTTGCAGCCATCTCAGCCGCAAGATGATGAAATCTCTCGTTAGATGCCCGATGCTTCTCATTGGTGCTTGTGCCATCGCTACTACGTCCCAGGGATACTCTGTTTGGCTCAAATACCTGGATCAATCTCGTTGCCCTCTCGTGCTCATACCCGACGAGGATGATTAGGTGTGTCTTCTTCGACGGACGGATGAACCCTGGGTATCCCAATACCGACCGTACATCCTCGACTCCCTTGCTGAGCCATTTTTCCTGACCCTTCCTCGGCGAATCGTATTCCTCGGCACTTGAATACGCAAATGACAAGGCGTCCCCGTCTTGAAGGCACATACTGAGGAGTTTGAGGACTATGAGGAGTGATTCGTGTGTAAACGTGGTAATGTCGCAAAGAAAACGCCGGGGGCCATCTTTCGGGATCGTCCCAAGAGCAGCCATCCATGCGTCGGCCGTCACAAGGGGCTTGGTGCTATCGCCGGAAACCATCGTCGCAACATTGCCGAACAGGTCATGAAGCTTCTTAGCATTCTCGCCGACATGCGTGAGCAGATTTTCATTCTGCCCAATCAAAGCGGTATGAATCGCCGCCCGCTGGATGTGGGACGCCACCGACAGACAACGAGCCTCATAGCTCGCACTGCACAGAAAGACCTGAGGTCTTGGCGCGTTTTCGCCACGCAACCAAACCAATTCTCGTTTCTCGATTGTCATTGCTTATCACCTATTCCAGCAGACTCAGCTGTCGTTCCTCAAGTGCGTCCTCATCCTGTGAAGGCCTCGATATCCTCTTTTCCATTGCACGAACGAATACGTCCGGGTTCGCCATCGCCTCGTCGAGCAAGGAACCTCGCACGAATAGATAGCCGGCGAAACTCGTCGGGTCCAGATTGAACAACGGCGCGAGCCTCCGGCTGAGAATGTACAGTCGAGTTCGCCCCGTTCCATCTTTGTTTCCAATAGTAGACTCGTGAAAATATCCGTACCGCTTTCCGAGATCCAGTGCCTGCCGCAATTCACTGGAAGGTTCATCGACAAACGCAATTGAGAAGACGCGCCGTTCGGATCTGTCGGAAAGCAGGATGTGACGAAATACTCCCCCGAGCGACCGCACAAGGCGGTTGAGCCTTGTAACAACAGCCTCGTCCGATGCGTCGGTTGACTCGTCGTCTCGCAGCTTCTCCAGATCGTCGAACAGGAACTCCTCTGCCTGACGTCTTAAGACTGAAATTCTGAATCGATGATGGTATCTGGCATATCTCCACTCCAGGATTTTCAGCTTGACGCTCTCCATACATTTCGGCTGCTGCTTCAAGGAAGAATCGAATGATTCCCGAGGAAATGTGGACCAACTGGTCGAAACCAGAGTACGAGTAAGTGTGGCTCGACTTAGCCGTTCCAGCCAGCGATTTCATATAGTCCGGTCTTGCGTAACGTAAGGCATCGTCATCTGGCCTATTTCCCCGCCCCTTCTCTGACCACTCCTGTCGTTTGCGATCAGCAATTGTCCTGATCGCCTGTTCCTGTTTCTCATCACCCGGGAAGAACGCCAGTGCAGTAACATCATGGACCCCAAAATGCGCCAGGCGCTTCTCCACGATTTCCTGTACTCTGTCCTTGTAACGGCGTTTCTGGCTCGTGTAGATCGTCGACATGTTCACCTCTGCGTAGTCGTGAGGCGTATCGATGCTTTGGCCAGTAACAGTACGGAACGTCTTGTACTGCATTTGAGTCGAGATTTTAATGCTGACGAATCTGCTGGTGCGCGAGGAAACCCAGGAGTTCAGAATCCGTGTCTGTGTCAAGTTCAGGTTGTCAGCATCGTCTATTAGGAGGTAAATTGGCTTTCCTTCCCCGGGCATGAAAGGAAGGTTATTGAGAGCTTTCAACAATGGGAGGAGAAAGTCGAGATATCCACACAGCGGCCCTGTGAACGGTAGTACCTCCGTGCGGAACGCAAGGCCGCAGATAACCAATTACGGCGCTAAATAGCGACTCTGAACAACTTTGGAGGCGTTGAAAGCAGTCGCTCACGGATACGGGCGCGCTCATTGTAAGCTCTGCACCTTCGTAGCCGCAATTCTTAAAGAGTCGCATCACTTCTGCAACGTAGTCAACCGCGGCAGCAATGTCGTTTGGCGATGTGAGGGACGAGGTTAATCCGGATAGGGAATTAAAGGTCTTGTCCGCAATGTACATGACCATAAAGTGCTCGTTAAGAATGACGCTTGCGTGCTGTCCCTCAAGCCTGCGTAGTTCGGTGAGCTTGAGGTCGCAGTTCTTCAGTGGCGAGTATACGCTGAAGAAGTCCAAGTCCCGTAGCGCGCAGTATTCTTTGCAATGAGCTGACAGTCGGGCTGAAGGTACCGGAAAATCATGCTCTTCCCGCAGCCGCGCGGGCCATTTACGAACACATGACCCGTTCCGGGGATCTTGGGGAAGTCCCCAAAAACCGGCACGAAAAGCCCATAAGCCTCTTCGGCTGGAATATCCTCGGGCGTCTGAACGGTGAACGGGTTTGATAACGCTGGCGTCATTTGTTGTCTCCACTCTCGTCTCTGTGCTCTGCCCAAGCGTGCAGTTGCTCACCTGTAGGCAGGTCTTGCTTCGGTCCTATGCAAAGGACGCACGCGCCCTGGGGATTGCCGCCAGGATATCCCTCTTCCTCCATACTGAACGTGATATTCCACTCTTGCATGGCATAGCTTACATTGGGGGGGGCGTCGGGAGCCCCAGCGGGCATACGTAAAGCCTCGACGCGTCCGCGAACCCTTATTACGGGACGCTCGTTTGTCGGCCAAAACCGCATGCAATACATTCTTTCGCGATGCATTTTCCGGACTCGGGAATAGATCTCATCGAGTAGATAGACAGGGGCATCCTGGTCCGGCTTCGTGTATGTCCGAGTCGCATTGACTAAGTTGATTTCATACGACAATCGCACTTCCGCTTTCTTCACGAGCACCGAGTGGAGGGAAAACGAGTAAGCGTGAAACAACTCACTTGCAGCAGGTATCTTTCCCTCATGAAGGAGAAAGCGGGATGCCCGCGTTCTGTCATCAGCAAGTTCGTCGGCGAAACGGAGAACCGATGCCAGGAAGCGTGGGCGTATTTCCTGCCCGTATCGTTCGTCTTCTTCCTGAAGCAGACTTATCGTGTCTTTGTTGCCGTCACACGTGACCCCGCCATGAGCGGAGGCAATGCGTGCGATCACCCTCTGCTCAGTCGTGTCCCCAAGCCTGCCGCACAGTTCGGGGGAACTCATCACCTCCCAACACTTCCTCTCGTGTTCGTCGCGTCCGTAGATGTTGCCAACATCGTGAAAGTGGATTGCGGCCAACAAGAGGTAGGCTTCGTATGGTGAAATCGCAATGCCCAGTTCGCGGAGCAAGTCGGATGCCCTCACAATCACGCTCTTCACGTGCGCTGGACCGTGGTTGTTTAGATATGTTACGCGTTCGTATGAAACTTTTTCGGCGGCCACCTGTTTCAGCAAGTCTTCAAGCAGCGCTCCTCGCTCCACTTCCGGATGGACGTGTTCGTTGAGGAACTCCGCGAGTTGGATATAGCGAGTAGCGTAACTGCCGCCCCCTGCACGAGGGAAACAGTCCGCGTAGCGAGTCTCCATTTCCGGCAGCCAATTTTCGAGGTCTTTCGTGACCTTAAAACGCCTTGTCTCTGGCATGGTTTGGGCTTGCCCCTCACGAGGTCCGCGGACGGCGTCCGTCCTGCTTGAGAATCGCGGAAAAGACGGCTTGGGCCAGCAGCGGCGGAACAGCGTTAGCAACCTGCTGCTGCTGGAATCCTATCGATCCTCTGAATTCAAAATGGTCCGGAAAGGACTGAATGCGCACCGCTTCGCGCACTGACAGGCCTCGATCTTGTTCGGGGTGGATCAACATGTTCTTCCGGTAATTGCCTATCACCACGGACGGTGCATCGTAGTGCAATCGGTGATAGATGCCGGTATGGCACCTTGCTCTATCCGAGTAGTTCTGCATTAGCCGGGCCGGAATATCCTGCCAATTGCCACCCTGTGGAATATGCTTGTACCGTCTGAGGACCGAGTCAGCATTCCTCGTAACAAGATGATTCGAGGACTTTTTTAGTCTTCGACGCATTTCTCTAGCATATCGAGATGGAGGAACCTCGCGATACGGCAGCCAGGAGACGCAGTCGCCGTTCTTCAGGACGGGGAGGTCGAATATCGCATCGCGTACGGTTTGTGGTTTCTTAGCCGATGCCGGGGGCATTGCAAACTTTACACCGTGTCGAGAACCGACCAAGAAGAAGCGGACTCGATTCTGGGGAACCCCATGATCCAGCGCGTTAAGCAGCCCGTGCGTTAGGGTATAGCCGAGTCTTCCTAGCCGTTCGGCCACTTGCTCTACGAAGACACCCTCCGCGGTATTGACAATTCCACGAACATTCTCAAAGACCACCCAATCGGGCCGCATTAGCCTGACAACCCGGACAAACTCCAGAAACAACCAGTTCTCAGGGTTGTGGGATGATCGCGTTCGCAGATTGGAATACGAGAATCCTTGGCATGGCGCCCCGCCAAATACCACCGTACCGACGTCTTGTCTTGCCAGCCCCTTATCCAATTTCTCACGCGACATCTTCCGAATGTCGTCGTTGAGCATGGTCGTCTCCGGGTGATTGGCAGTGTATGTCTGGGCGGCATGCGGATCGACTTCGACGGCGAGAACGACGTCCACGCCAGCCTGAATTGCACCAAGGCTCATGCCGCCAGCGCCCGAAAACAGGTCGATTCCGATCATTTTTGACCACCCCCACGGGGTAAACCCCTGATTTTACACAGCGAATATGCTGGCATCAACTGCCGGCCAGCTTGACGAGCCGAAATAGTCACGCCCCCCCATGATGCACACCAGTGCTGTGGCGAATGGCTGTTATCGAACGCGCGAGCGCTTCCATGTCTACTTACCGGTCTCTTCGGCGATACAGCACTCCACCACGGAGCCGAACCTGACCAGATAGCCTGCTATCCTGCCGACGATTTGGCCGATCTCTCATCAAACAACCAATTAATCAAAACGATCTGGCGATCGGACGGTCTTGTTCCGGTCGCATGCTCGGAACGCCGAACCCGGGGGCGCAGTAATCGCAATTCGTCCGCGACGTCCCTTGCGCCCGACGAACCGAACGGCTATCCGAATTCCGCCAGCGTCGACAATCCGTTCCTCGCCTTCGGCGTACCAGTCGATGGACTGACTCGACGCAGCCGGTACATGGGTTCGATGACTGGTTGAGCCTCGGCTGTTCTTCCGCTGAGATTCCATGTTCAATTCCAGTTACTCCTTGCCAGCTTTAGATTTACGGAAAGTCGGACACGCAAAACAAACTGTGGTTAGGTTGGGGCCTGTTCCCACGGGCCAATCGCGCTTGGCGATTTTGGCGGAGTACCTACGACCGGGGGGAACGCGGGTCGGTACGCCACGTTGGCACGTGTGGGCCGCGGGCAACGTTGGGGTTGTTGGCCAATCGTCGCGACTGGACGCGACACGGCGCAAACGTGGGCCGAACGTGGGCGAAACGACGACATTAGGCTACGCACGATACTGACCTCCTGCGGCTCGAACAAGGACGAGGAAGCCGGCCTCGATTGCCTCAACGGTATCGGTTAGGGCGAGTTCCGGCGGTATCCACGTGCGGCTCCTCACAGTTCTCTTGCTCATTACTCAACCGCTCCGGCCGGAGAAAACGCCACCATCGGCAACAAACACCGTGCGTCCGCCTTGCTGTCATGAGGACCTGCCTGCTCGAGCTGGGCGATGCCGATTTCCGATGGCAGTCCGTCGTCGTCGCCCACGGCGTGCAGCCCATCGTCGTTGCCGCTCACCAATAGTGCCAACAGCCGGCGGACCAGTCGAACGAAGCGTTGGCGGTCGTGCGGTTCGGCTCGACAGACTTCCGCCCCGTGCTGTTCCCAAAACATCGTCCAGGTGTCGCCGTGGCGGTATGCGTCCAGGGCGGCTCGTTCAAGGTGGTTGATGGCCGTGCTTATGTTCATTTTCAGGCTCTCCTTTGGAACACTTTGGAACACTTGGAACCCTTTGCCGATTGATTTCGAAATATGCGCGTAGCTGGAAATCAACCTGCAGCGCCTTCCAACTGTTCCGACCCTTCCACAAGCCCGACTCCGCGGTACCATATCCCGTTACTCTTAACCTTTTGATAGCCCTGGGTTTGCATCTCGCGGCCGAACTCGCATTGCGTGATGTATTTGTCGCCACTCCAGTTTTGGTATGCCTCGAAGAGTGCGGCCGCGCGAACCCTAAGACCGGCTCCGGTGACGCACATTTCCGAAACGAAGTTAACGATCTGATTCTGTTCGATCTGGTAATCCGATGTGGCGGCCGAAACCTCCTCCGGCGTCCCCAATCCGCTGTGCTGCCACTCCGAACAGCCGCGGACGCACCAGGCCAATATTCCTGGCAGTTCCTTCCGCAGTTTCTGGCCCAGGTGCTTGTCCTGCTCATCCGGTCTGAAGACGCGGTCAAACGGGACGAGCCGCAGCCGGCGCCATATCGCGTGGTCGGTGCCACGGACGGTGGGCTTATGGTTGCAGGCCAACACGATCTTGTGAGTTGCAGAAAACTGCCAGTAGTCTTCCCGCATACGTCGGGCGCGGATCTTGTCGCCGCCGGTGATCTCCTTGACTAGGGATTCCGCCATGCGTCGGCCCTGGTCCGTTTCGACACACGCCACGAACCGCTTTCCGTGCAAATCGGCCTGTTCGGTCGGGTGACAATGCTGGCGCTTCGCCATCAATAGGTCGGACGGGGCCTTCATCGCGTAGTCTTCGCCCAGTAGTTCCAGAATGAGGTCGAGCAAGGTGCTCTTGCCGTTGGCCCCCACGCCCCAAAAGATTGCAAGAATTTGCTCGCTGACACATCCGGCTAAGCAATACCCCAAGAAGCGCTGCACGTAATCCACTAGCGATTGCCGGCCCATGAAGATCTGGTTCAACACCGTCAACCATGTTGGGCAATGGGCATTGGGCTGGCACTCGACCGAGCATAGCTTGGTTATCATCTGCTGCGGATCGTGCGGGGCAAGTTTGCCTGTCCGTAGGTCTAGTGTGCCATTCAAGACGTTCAACAACCAGATGTCGGAGTCGAGGTCGCGCGGCAGCACCGGGATTCCGGGCTCGCTGCTGCGCCAATTCGATCATCGCACTGATGCGCGACGCTCTTTCGGACTGTTGAGCATGTTCGATCAATGCGGGAGCGCTCATGGTCCGGCAACTTCGCGGCCTCTGAATACATGGAAAGGACAGTTTGCTTCGCAAGGCGCTGGGCATGGCCCCCTTCATCAATGCGCCATCGTCTGCTGTCCCACGCCAACCATTTGCCCCACGTCCAACAATAGCGAAGGATATGGCCGTACTTCGCAACAAGCCGCTGTGCATTGCCCACATCGGTTAGGTGAGTCTCGGGGCTCGTGACAACGGCGCTCGGATTGCTCTTTTTCTGCGTCATCGCCTTTGCCTTGTCGAAGAGTTTCTGGCGGGTGTGCTGTTCGGCCTTTTCCCACGTCCGATCGAAGTAGCGCTGCCCTGCCTCGTGGAATTTGCCGACGTTTTGTGCCTCCCGCCATGCCCATTCCCGCGGTACACCATGCTCGACGGCCCAACAGCACAGGGCAAAGTCGGCCTCGGATCGTGCGCCTACGTCGGCCGTGTCGCATATCAATAGTCGCTCTTGGAATTGGTCAAGTCTTGGCGACGACAGTTTTCGCGGCGCCGGTAGCTTGACCTTATCTACCATCGCGCGTCGCGCCGGATCTGGCAACGCCTCGGCATACTTGGCAAATTCGTCGATCGAGTAGCGGCGGTGCGGATCACATTGTGCCAGCATACAGGGGACCGGCTCGCGGCCGTTGCGTTGGTCCTTGCGGTTTAAGGTTCCCGGCATGCGAAGCAACCGGGAAAGATCAGTGGTATGGTCGCCGCCGATCTCGAAGGCAATACCAGCAAGGATGTCTTGAATGTGTCGGGCTTTCAGACTCAGCGCGGGCGTGTTGTGTTTGTCCTTGCCGTCGATATACACTTTCGCGCCGTCCGTGCCTTGGAGGTACTTGCGAGTCTTTTTTTGTTTGCCGTCGCCCTGGTCGATGAAGTCGGTGAACACGGGCGGCGGATCGCCCACGTCGTCTATTAGGTAAGGCTCCGCGAGAATCCAGTAGAGGTGGGCACCGTTGCCGCTGGCCACCACGATTGACGGCTTGGGCAATCCTGCTGCATTGCAACGTCCAACAGCCTCGTCGACCGTGCAGTGATCAACGTCAGCCCAGAGCACCCGGACTATACGAATCTGCCAAGCGAAGCCGTACTGGCCTCTGGATCCAAATCGAGGGCAGACTCCGAAGAAGATGTTGCACTTCGTTACTTTTGACCGCTCATTGTGACGCTGAATGACATTGTCGACGTTGTCACCGGCCTGTATGCACTGGATGCCCTTGTGATCGACTCGGCTTTTCTTCTGACCGTTCTGAGTCCACGTTTCGATCGGACGAATAAGGATGTAGTCACTCGGCGCAAAGACGGCTTGCAGGAATCGAACGACATCCTCAACGTGCCGGTCGGTGCCCTGCGAGCCCGCAGGCCGTGTCGTGGTCTGATCATCCATCGGTGTGCTTTCCGCCAGCTTCGGCATCCTTACCCATAAGTCGTCCATTGACGGAAAGGCTAGATACCAGCCTCATCCAACAGCCGCTCGGCCGCCGCGACAGCTGCCTTGTGCGCCTCGTGACGTTACGACTGGGATCTTCACTTGGTTGCCGGTAAGCTGCCGGAAGAATCGCCCAAGGGCCTCTTTCGAAGTACAACGTGTGCCGCCGATTTGGACCGATTCGAGGACGACGCCACGGCAGCCGGCCGTGGTCCAACGATAGATGCAAGAGACGTGCGGTCGTTTACCAGCACGTCGGCGGGGAAGATGCCTCGCCGCTTCGGAGAGGGAGAGGAGGATTTCGGCGTTTGGGTCGATCATTCTGCCACCGTTTCGTTGAGTGTTGTGGGTTGCAACTACTCAAGATGGTAAGCAAAATCGGTCGGAGCTTAATGGAATCACTGGGGGTGACAAGAGACGCATGGCGGAGCATGGCGGAGCTTTGCCGGAGATTACAGTTCCAGCGTCCGACAATACCGGAGCTTCCTCACGATCATCACGCTAAAATGGTATGTCGGTCGATGCGGACGCTTCGTTTGTAGTGCGATCAGCGTTCCAGATAACGCCTTCTGTCGTCCCGTCTAACTCAAAGCGAATAAGCTTGCAGCCCTTATTCAGCGCCCGGACCGTATCCGCCAGCCGATCCCGCCTATCGACTTTGGCGTCCGGCGGAATTGGATCGTCGATCCGTGGTGGCCATCCACACTCCTCGAACGCGTCTAAGAGCCTGCGCTGATTTTTGGCCGGCTGCCTGTACCTCTTACATGCCCTGCCGTTGAACGACAACTCGCCGCGGTCGGCATCCCATCGCGGTTTGATCGCAATATCGCCTCCGGCCTCGACCACCTTAGGCGCGGGTGGGCCGGGTACGAAGAGGAGCTTCTCTTGGAGGTGCGCCACGTCGGCTGGGAGCGGAAAACCGTTGTCCATCAACCATCTGACAGCAGCAATCGAATCAATCCTCTTTGCGTGTTGGATGCCCGGCGGTGCGCTGGGTTCACACAGATGCGACGCGACTAATAGCGCCCATCCTTCAGAACCATGCCGATAGAGGCGATGCTCTGTTGCCCAAGTGGGGTCAATCGGATTATCCTCGGACCAAACTGGCCCCCACGACTGCGCACCGTCGGTATTGAAGAACACGTATTGTCCTGCATCTTCATCGTACACTTCGAAGGTCGTCTCCGTACGCTCGTCCTTGTCATTTTGCTTTTCAACAAGTTTGCCGCGCACCAAGTCGGCAAACTGTTTCGCCATGACGATCAAGTGAAAGCGGTTATAGTCTTGAGAGCCTGCATGTAGGTCAGAAAGCGGGGTCCTGATAAGATCCTCGCCTTGTTCAGCTTCTCGACACGATACCAACCACGCGCCGGGATTCTCTCGCCGTACACTCTCCGCAGTGAGGCAAAGCTCGTACTGGCCGCTCTCGTGGCATCCCCAGCCGTACGGTCCACCGCTTATTTTGAGAGCGTGTTCGATGGCCGCCGCTTCTTCAACCGTTAGATCTTTGAGACGCGCCCATGTTTCTTCTTCGCCGTTTGGCCCGACTGGCAGCTCTGGCTCCAGAAAATAGTCTTCCCTGTTCATTCTACCTACCTCTTTTTCAGCCCGGCGGATCAACTGTCGCGGCGTAGGCCGGTTCGATGGCAACCGGCCAAACCGTGCCACAGGCATCATCTGTTTCCGCCCATTCTCTCGTAAGCTCGCCTCAGAGTCCACTGCGTCCATGAACCGCTTGCACGCTTGGCCAATGTGGCGGCAAGCGGAGCGTATTGCCTTCAACCAGGTGGTACAACACCTCAATCAGCTTTTCTCGGAGAGGATTCTCTTCTTTCTGGGGCCGTGATTCAGCACCGGTCAGGATTGCCGTCCTTTCGGGAGTTTTTCATTGGATCGATTACTACCATCGCCGTTTCTTGTATTACAACTATTCAATTTGATCAAGGGGAAGATGGCTTGACATAAGCATTTGTTGTATTACAATTATGACATGGCAGGAACAGTGGGACGACCAAAGAAAGCCCCTCGGGACTCCCGCTCTGAAATCGTGCTCGTCCGGATGACACCGTCAGAACGGGACACATGCGAACGAGCCGCTACGAGTTCGGGCGTAAAACTGTCCGAGTGGATTCGCCAGCGGCTTGTTAGGGCCGTTAAACGCGATTCCAAGGCGAGCAGAGAGAGGGCGAATCGAACCCAAACAGCGTAGACGTAGTACCCTCCGGCAGCCTATAATGCTGCTGCGCCGCCAAGGCGCGGGCCGCTCTCCGTTAGTAAGACGGAAAACCGAAGTGGCGTCCGGCTAGTTTCACCAGTAGTCAGACACAAACGCCCTCAGCAAGGTTCGGCCGTGTCATCCTTGATTGAAATCGTAATTGATGGCGAAAATGTCAGCCCAGATACCGTTGACATATCGGACACTGCGGACATTTTGCGCTATCCGATCAGCTGTTGCCGCTGCCGAAACAAAGAAGCCAAGGAAGCGACGCTCAGCGGCGCCGCAACAGCATACCAAAGCCGCAGATATCCGCGAAGTAATCGTCAGCCTTAAGGAGATTCGCGACGGTAGCCTTCGGATCGTCTGCGATGGAATTCCAAAAGCCAAGACATTGTATAAGAATTGGGTCAGTGCCATTGCCGCCGATGATCCGTCACGACTTTCCCCCGCCGCACGAGCCAGCACCATTTTCTTTCAGAAAAGGCGCGGCGGAGAAACTGGCGAATCAATCTTTCTGATGGCAACGGGACCCACGCTTCGATTCGGCCAGACACGCCGCTGTTTGCATCATCGCGGCTTTGCGGACGCACTGCGTTGGTCGTTAAGGTTATTCGCGTTGGTGGGGAAGACAAGCGCACAGCTACCGTCCGATTGCAGGACGGAAGAAAATTAACCATCACGATCTCAGACAGACGGACAACGCAAGAACTTGGCGAGCGATTGTATCAAACGATCGAGGTTCACGGCGAGGCAACTTGGTCATCGAAGGACGGATCGTTATTGGGTTTCAGGGTCGATGGCATTGGCCCATATTCCAACTCAGACAGCAGCCCCGCTGAGGCGATAAAGCAACTCTCTGCATTGGCCGCTGGTTTTTGGGACCATATTGATCCCGATGCCTACGTACGCGATTCGCGTGCAGACTAGGGGTAATCCGTGGACGCGATCGATACCTCGATCCTAATTTGGGGAGTAAAACGGGTATCGCCGCCGGAACGACCGGATATGGCGGAGCGCTGCGTTGCCCTGATTGAATCGCTGACAAGCAATCACTCCCGCGTCATGCTTCCAAGCGTAGTGGTTGCGGAGTATTTGACTGACTTTCCGCTGGAGCAACAGGAAGCACAGCGCCGCATCCTAGAGCGTAACTTTTTCATCGCACCATTCGACACCTCTGCAGCCTCTATTGCTGCGCAAATCTACTGTAAGAAGGTGATGGATCAAGTTAAGGATCAGCAGCAAATCGGGCGGCAGTGCATCAAGGCCGATTACAAGATCATCGCTACTGCAATCGCCCACAAAGCAACGCGAATCTATACCAACGATGGGCACTTCCGGTCACTCGCGGTCGGAAGAATAATCGTTGAAGACATCCCGCCTCTGCCACCGCCGGCTCTAAAACAGGCGGATATGTTTCTAGGAGAGCAATAGTTTTATGTCAGAAACTATTTGATGGGGCCGCGAGACACTTTACCACTACGCACGCCTGACCACATTGCAGAAGATAACCATTTCGTTGTCCTCCTTGGCTGGCGAGATAACGAACTGAAGCATCTTGTGATCTGGGGAGCGCGTCATGGCCTCGGAGACCGGTTCGATACCATCTTTATCCGATTTTCCGTGCGACCTCGATGGCCAGCCGGGCATCACGTTCGGCATAGATTTGCGTCACGTCGGCCTTGGCGTGGCCCAGGCTGACCTGGGCCGCCTCCAGGCCAAACTCCCGTCGTACCTCGGTGGCCTTGCTGTGGCGCAATTGGTTGGCGTGCCAGTGCGGCAGCAGTACGGGGTTATCGATTCCCATGTCGGTGGCTTCATCTCTCCGCAGCTTGTTTGCCCTCGTGACCGCCCGTGCAATGGCCCTTTGGTAGCTGTCCTTGTTGTAGGCGCTTCGCGGCGTCCGCTTTGGCTTGGCCTTTCGCCGGTTTTGCTGCGATGGCTGCACGCGCGTACGACGGCGAATCCTTTGCTCCTTGTGGCGTTGTTCCTCAGACTCCGCCGGTGAAAAGCAGTTGACTTGGGCGTCCCGAACCAGGTAGGGCTGGAGCACCTGCTGCGCCTTGGGACCGATGTACACGACGCGCGCTCGACCACGATAGGCGGTCTTATGATCGGTTGGCCGATACTCCCACACCTCGCCGGATTGGTCCACGTCGCATGGCCGTAGTTGGCAGACTTCGCCGGGCCTTGCGCCCGTCAATCGCTGGAACCGAACCATATCCGCGACAACCGCGGGCAGATGGGGCAGCGTGGCGTCTACGAGCTCATCCGCAACGGGTAAAACGGGCGTGGACTCTCGGGCTACAGTGCGGCCCATCCGCAGGCCCTCCACTGTTGATAGAGCCGTGAACACGGTCGGCGGCACTAGCGATCGGCTGACGCCCCACTTGAACATCCGCTTAATCACCCCTATCCGCTTGTTGACGTAGTTCCTGGTGGAGCCTTCAGCGGCCAATGTTTCTTGGATGGCCAAGAGGCTCAGTGGGCCAAACGTGGCAACGCGTTCCTGGCCGTAAAGGCTCCTAACCGGGCGGAGTGCCAGCTTGATGTTGTCCAGCGAGCGAGTCTGTTGGCCGTTGCGCTGGTAATAGCCACGGGCGTATTTGAGGTAGGCAGCGATCAGCTCGACCACGGTGAACTGAGAGGCGGGAGTAGCGGGGACCAGCACCTCGATCGCGGCGGGGCTCACTGCCAGCTCGGCGACGAAACGGGCGTAGGCTTCTTTGCTCTTGGGCGAGTCCCACTTGCCCAAATAGTGGCGCCGACCGTTTAACTGTACGAAGGCCTGGCCGCTGCCCTTGTGGTGCCGATACTTTGGCACGGAGACGGATGTTGAAGACACGACAGCACGTCCTTTCTAGTCACGGGGGTAGTTTCTACCCCTTTCGCCATGACTTTCAGGCCGCGCTGCCGACCGTCGGCAGGTAACGTAACTTCGCGTTTCGGCGGAACTTAAAATCTGTGGGCGGCACTGGACTCGAACCAGCGACTTCCACCGTGTGAGGATGGCGCTCTAACCAACTGAGCTAGCCGCCCGGAAAAGATCGAGTGTAGCGGAATGCTGGGGCTTCTTCAAGGGGAAGGGGGCGGCTCGAACTTCGGCGCCGTCGCTTCGTCATGATCGTCGGGCGTTTCGTACGTCGCCGACCCGCCCTCGTACGGCGGTGCGGTGGTCGACGTCGCCGAGTTGACGGCGTCTTCGAGTTCCCGTTGCAGACCGCGCACGCCGTTCTTAACTTCCATCAGCCCCTTGCCAACCGAGCGTGCGACCTCGGGCAAGCGCTCGCCAAACAGCATGACGGCGATCGCAGCAAGCACTACCATCAGCACGGGATTATCGAGCAAGGCAAAGACCGGATGCATCGCTACCTCTGAGCTGGCTCAACTTCGCTCGGCTTTGCCTCGTCCGTCACTTGCTGGCGGTTCGGCTCGGCGTTCGTGCTGCCGGCGTTCTTGACGTCCTCTTCAATGCCCTGCAACCCTTTTTTGAACTCGACGACGCCCTGGCCCAGCGAGCGCATCACGCTCGGCAGTCGATTACCGAACAGCAAGAAGACCACAAACGCAATAATCAGCCAATGTAATGGCCCAAGAGCACCCATGGCACTACCATCCTCGCCAAAGTGGTGGGAGACAGGCGAGCACACGCCCGCCAACACACTTAATTGTACTGGACCACACTGCGGTGTCAAACCGCGACGCCGCTCGGCCTGTGGTGCAAATACGGTTGTCGTATGCAATGCACCACAAGAACCTACGACTGGCGCGTATCACGCAGCTTATTGCGCCGGCTCGTCAGCCGTCACCCCGCCATAGATGGGGAGGAAACGATAATAGACTTCGAGCGTCAACGTGGCCAACGCCGTGGTAAATACGCGGCCGCCGTGACCGCCCCACAGATCGCTCGTATCCCATGAGCCGGCCGATGGTCCGTCTTTCACCTGGCGGCTCACCAAGGCGGTACGCAGCGCGTTGTTCCACTGCTGCCAATGAATCCCCTGCAATTGATACATGCTCAGGGTCGCATAGTACCAATAATAGAGATTGTATTCCCCTTGGCCTGGCAGTTCGCTCACGATGTAATCGCTGGCCTCGCTACATGCCGGATGATTGCGGTCAAGGCCGACGAACTGCCAACAGACCAGTGCCTCGGCGGTCATCGTTCGAGTGGGCAGTTCGCCCGGCCGATACGAGGCACGCCCACCGTACTGGCCCGACGCAACGCTCTGCAAGTATCGAATGATGCCTTGGCGCGTCGTCGTGGGCACGACAATGCCGGCCAGTTCAGCGCTTTTTAGCGACATCAGTTGCCAGCCGAGTTGGCTGGTGTCGCCGGGATCGCGCGGCCGATAGCGCCAGCCGCCCCCGCGCGGATCCTGTGCAGCGATCGTATAGTCGATGGCGCGCTGAACGGGCCCCCGCAATCGCTGGTCATGCGTCATTCCATACGCCTCGCTCAACGCGCACGTGGCCATGGCATGGCTGTACATGAACTCGAATGCTGCGGCCGGCCCGCCAAGATTGCCGTCGGTGGCCTGGATGCGAATCAGATACTCCAGGCCGCGGCGAACGTCTTCGCGGTACGGGCCGTCCAGATGCGTATGACCCGAACCAAGAAACGCCAAGAGCGCCAGCCCCGTCATCGCGGTATCGGCGCGGCCGCCGGCGCCTTGGCGGTTTCGGCCAAGCACATTCGTATCTTTGCCCGCTCCGTGGGCTTGGGCGTCCCAGTGACCGTCGGCCGACTGATTATCGGCCAGCCACTTCAGCGCCGCCTTGACTGCAGCCTCAGTTTCAGCCGTGCCGCCGTGGCTTTGTGCCACCTTCGCGCGATTTGGCGCCACGCGCAGTCGATAGGCATCCGGGATCGGCCGCTCGCCTTCGCTGGCTCGGACCGCGCGCGACGGCTTGAGGGCCGGCACACTCGACGCCAGCAGCGCCGCGGCGCCGGCTTCGCTATCTCTACCGTCTCGCTTGCCGGTTAAGCCCGCAACCGACGGCGCCGTGAAGCGGCCCGACTCATCAGCCGGCGTGCTTCCGCCGCCCGGCCCCTGCAAAGCACTACTGCCAGCCGAGTAGGCCTCATCCGTCGTGGCCTGGGTGGCAGCGCTCTCGACGGGCTTAAGCCGCAGGGGGATCGGTCGCTCCAAGGCCGCCCCAAGCGAATCGGTTGTGTCGGTCTCGCTCGCTGGCGGCAAAGGCACGATCTGTTGCAGCAATGCCGCCGGAATGTCGTCGGACGAAGCGCGAGACGGCGGCGCCACAGAGTCGGCCAGACGTTCATCGGGCGTACCAGCATCGGGAGTCGGCGGCGGCGCCGCATTGCGACGTTGCGCCGGCGGAGACTCGATCCGCTCGGGCGGTAAAGAGTCGCGAGCTACTTCCTCCATCGCGTCTGTCGCCCCGAGCTTCCCGCCGTTCAGCTTCGGGCTAAGCACCTTCACGTCGGCCACCGCTACGTGCTCGACCGGAGTTGCTCCCGGCAGACGGCTTTCGCTGCGGACGATTCGCTGCGGCGCGACCGTCGGATCGATCTTTCCACGCTCTGGCGCGGTTACCTCCGGCTTTGCCGCCACGTCGCCGGGAAACACCTCCCATGGTTGATCGTTCGTTTTCGACAATTCGGGTCCCGAACCGCCCGGTGGCGCATCGTCGTCTGGCCCATCGCCGAGCAATACGTGCACGATCTGTTCTGCCGGCCGCGGCAGCGGCGTAACGATCTCGACCGTCGTGGCGTAGCCCATCATCAGTAGGTGCGCGAACAGCGACATCGCCATACACTTGCGCAGCGGCTGGCTCTGCCCCCAGCGAGTGTACATCAACACGGCCACGCTGACCGTAAAGACAATCAGTCCTAGCCATAGCACGGCCATCACCAGTTCAATGCTGGCCAGAAAGTCCAGCACGCGATGAAGGAGCGACATGCTCATGGTTTCTTCTGTAGGCGGCAAAAAATGAGACGAGCCGTTCGCCCTAAGCTACGCTTGGTATCACCTCGAACCGCTTGAGGTCGGTTGCTTGAGCCTTACCGAGCGCACGGTGATTCCCAGTTCTTGGATGCCCGCTCGTTTGCAGGCCGTGAGCACGGCAGCGACGTTTTGAAACTCGCCGCGAGCATCGCCGCGGACCAGCACGCCCATGTCGCTATACTGGCGTCGTGCGGCCGCCAGCCGCGTCGTGAGTTCATCTAGCGTGACAACCGATTTGTCCAACGTGATGGTGCCATCGAGAAAAACATTGACCTCTTTGCGGGCCGGGGCTGCGGTGAGCGCCCCGCGATCGACGACCTCGGGCACTCGCAGCGCGATCTTCCGCTCATCATCCACGAACCGCGTGCCCAGCATGAAGAAAATGATCAGCAGAAACATGACGTCGAGCATCGCCGTCAGGTTCAGCGCGGGCGGATCGTCAAGATGTGTTTTCAGCGGCATAGTGAGAAGCGGGCACGGATTAAGGACTAGTCACGGCAGACGACGTACCGCGCCGCGCCTTGGCGGCGCCCGTCTTTCGATCATGCAAGTCTTCGGCCGAAATCACGTTGACGACCTCCTGCGCAAGCTTGTCGATATCCATCACCAGCCGGTCGACGCGGCTGACAAAGAACACGTACAAAATCGACGCAGGTATGGCCACGGCCAATCCACCGGCCGTGTTCAGTAGGGCCTTGGCGATGCCGGCGGCCAACATTTCGGCCCGGCCCAGCGCGTCGCCGGTGGCAATGGCATTAAACGATTGAATCATACCCAGCACCGTGCCCATGAGGCCCAACAGCGGTCCAACCGTAGCGACCCCGTAGAACACGCGCAGATATTGACGCAGGCCGTTAGTGACTCGTTCGCCCGCGTCGATCACACCCTGCTCGACCTCGACGCCCGGTCGCCCCCACTTGCGCACCGCCCCGGCAAATACTTGCGAAACGGGGCTGCCGTTTTCCTCGCACAGTTCCAATGCTTGATCGCGATCGAGCTGACCTTCGCGGAGCTGCTGCAAAAAGCGGGTGACAAACGGCTTTGGAATCACACGGCCGCGTCGCAGGCTCACCGTACGCTCCAAGAAAAACGCCACCACTAAGATGGAGCAGAACAAAATCGCATACATCAACGGGCCGGCGTCGCGAACAATCTTCTGCAAGTCGGTAATCGAAATGCGTGGCTCGGCGGCCGTCGGTTCCGAGGCGGCACTTTGTTCGGTTGCTGCGGCGGCAGGGGCAGCCTCCGCGGCCCGACCTTGCGCCAGTGCAAGCGATGGGCAGTAGGCAGAAACGGCGCATGCCGCCAGAGCGATCGACAACGCCAGGACCAGATACGATCGATTGTGCCGGGTCATCGTTATGGATTGTTAATAGTGGATTGTGGCGGCCGCAATGCAAGTAATAAACGCGATTCACACGATTGGCAAGATCGATTTTCTCTATCTTGCTAATTCTGCAAGCCCCTTCCCAGATCCCCCATTGGCTCTCAGTTCTTTTCGGCAACTGAAAGTAGTTGCTTGGCTTGATCGGCAAAGGCCGTCTTCGCATAGTTTTTCACAATTCGCCGGTAGCAGTCGGCCGCTTCCTGGTGTTCGCCCAGCAGTTCGTGACACTTGCCCGCCTGCAACAGCGCGCCGGCCTGCCATGTGGGAAAGGCGTAAAGGATTTCCAGCCGCGAATATTCCCGCAGCGCGGCCCGATAGTTCTTCTGATGGAAGAACGACTCGCCAATCATCCATTGCGCCATGGCCGCGGTCTCGGTTTTCGCGCCGTTGGTCGACTGGATAACCTTGTTATACGCCTGCCGGGCCCCCTCGAAATCCGCGTCGTTGGCCAGACATCGGCCCAGCAGATAATCCACCTCGTACTGCTGCTCGAAATTGGGGAAAGCGGCGGCAATCTTCGTCGCGATGGTCTGTGCCTCGGACCATTGGTTCTGCTGCGCCAACGCCTGAGCCCGCCGCAACGATATCATCGCCATCCACGGCTCACGCTTGTCTTTGATCGCGTCGGCAAGCCGGCCAAACCGAGAAACCGCTTCGGCATAGTTCTTCTCACGATAATATGCCTCGGCAATCCAAAACTCCGCGATCGGCCGACGGCCGGTCTGCGGAAACTCCTTCAGCAACGTCTCGAATGCCTCGCGGGCCTTGCCCCAATCGGCCTTAGCAGCGTCCAGTTGGCCGCGCAGGAACAATGCATATTCACGAACGTTCGGATCCGACTTCTCTGCGAGCACATCGTCGATCAACTTCGCCGCCCCATCATAATCCTTGGCGTCCAACGCCCGCTGGGCCAACCGACACGCCGCATCGGCCGCAAACCGGCTTTGCGGATACTCCTTTCGCAGCCGATCGAAGACCTGGCCCGCCGCTTCCGGCTTCTTAAGATCATCAAGCGCCCAAGCCCATTCGTATAGCACCGCGTCGAGCTTCGGATATTGTGGATACTCCTTCACCAAGCGCTCGTACAGATCGGCCGCCTCTTGCTTCTGCTTCAACTTGTCGTGCAGCCGCGCGGCCGAGAGCAGGGCATCGACGTACTGCGCGCTCTTCGGATGCCGCTCGATGATCACTGCGTACATCGCCAACGCGGGCTCGTTCTGGCCAAGCTGTTCGAGAATCCGGCCGCGGACCAGCGCGACTTCGGCAGCAACCGCCGGCGGTGGATTCTGTTTCAGCACCTCGTCGAACACGGCCGCCGACTCAGCCAGTTTGCCGGCCTTGAACTGGCTCCATCCTAGTCCGACCTTTCCCTTCAATTCGTACTCTGTCGAGCTGCCCGCCGCGGCCAATCGGCTCGACAACTCGGCTGCCCAGGCCGCGTCGTTGGCGTCGTACGCTGCTTCGGCCAAAAGTTCCGTTGTTGGGGCAACCAGCGGATGCTTCGGATACTTGGCGACAAATTCGGCATAGGCCTTCTTCGCCTTATCAAGCTGCCGGGTCCGGGCATAACAGATCGCCAACGTGCCCAAAGCCTTGGCGGCCGGGTCGCCTGTTGGTTTTCCTTCCAGCAGCGTCTCCAGTGGAGCGATCGCTTCGGGATATTTTTTCAAGGCCAACAGTAGCGAGCCCTGCGTCAATTGGGCATCGGCCTTGAGTTGGCCGCTAGCCGCACCGATGACCGGCGCAAGCGCAGCCAAAGCGGCATCGTACCGTTTCAACCCCTCATAACTCGCCGCCAGCAAATAATGATTCTCAAGGTCGCCTTGGCCTTTCACATCCGTGCCAACGAGCGACTGCAACAGCGCGGCGGCACGCTCGAACTCCTTGCGTTCCACCAGCGAGCGCGCCAACATTCGCCGCACGTCGTCAAGCAACGCGCTCTTGGGGAAGCTCTTCTCAAACTGGGCGACTTCCCGATCGACCGCGGCGTAGTCTTTGATCTGCATCGCCGCCTGAATCTTGCCTCGACTGGCCTGCTGAAACAGCTCGTCACCGGCTAACTTGTTTGCCAATACGGCGTCGAACTGCTTCGTCGACTCGGCCGGTCGGTTGAGTTTCAGCAACGCCAACCCCTGGCCGACGCGTGCGTTGGGCTGCCATGCACTCGAGGCCAGCCGGCTGTCGAAGGCCGAAAAACTCTCGATCGCCTGCTCGTATCGCCCGGCGGCATATTGCAGTGCGCCAAGGTGAAACTGCGCGGCGTCGGCCACAGAGCTGCCCGGCTTACTCGCCACGGCCAGATAGAGTCGCTCGGCCTCTTCCGTCTGATTCTGCTTCTCCAGCGCGCGGCCCAGCCCAAGACGGCAATCGTCCTGAAGCCGCCCCTCGGGATACTGCGTCAAACCGTCGCGATAGTACTTGGCGGCCGCCGCCGGATCGTTATTGCCCAAGGCGATGTCGCCCAAGTACGGCAGGACGTATGCGCCCAACCGATCGTTTGGATACTTGGCCAAGAATGCTTCCAGCCCCGGCTTGGCCACGTCGAACCGACCGGCCAAGTAGGCTGCCTCGCCGATGCGAAACAGCGCCGCACGCACGTACTTGCCATCCGGTTCGCGGCTGACATATTGGTAGAATTGCGCCTGCGCGTCATCCAGCTTGCCCAATTGCAGCAGCGACTCGCCAAGAAAGAAGAGCGATTCGTTCGTGCGGCGATCGCTGGGGAACTTCTGTACGAACGTCCGGAACTCTTCGACGGCCAGTTTCCATTGCTGGCGGTCGTAATGGCCTGCCGCCACCGCAAATTGATCGTCCGCCTCGTCGGCATGCAATGGCGCGGCTGGCGCAATGGCAAACCAGACGATTAGCGCAACAACCGGCGTTCGGCGGAAAATGCTCCCCATGGTTCCCCATAAGTATCCGCGCCAGCGTTCTGGAAGCAATAGCCAACTGAGGCGGCCAATGGGGGCTGGTGCATTTTTCGTCGTGAAGACGCCATGCGATTAATCGGTGCCAGACCGAGAAGATCGCCCCGCTGCCGTAAAGAAGTATCTGACGCAGATCGCCGCTGGTCGACTAGGCAAACAGGGGAACTTGATACGGCGCCTCGTTGATCAGCTAGCCGCGCGGCGGCTATACAGATCGCGTTGTAACACGGACGTCCGCCATAACCATGCCGTCGACCAAACGCGTGGCATTGGCCGTCGTCCGGATGCCGCTAGCTTTGACATCGAATCGATAGCTGCCCCATTCCCGCCACAGGCAGTAGACGGCCGTCATGATCGCCACCAAGGCGCAGCCCAAGAGCACGGTGAAGACGGAACTCGTATCGCGATATTTCCATAAGGCATACGGAATCACACCGACGGCGATCAAATACACGACGCTAGAAAAGTAGACCAAGCCGACCAACCACAGCAATGCGAGCAGAACTGACACGCCCACCGCGATCACCGACTCGCGGTCGGCCGGCAAGCGATCTAACAACTTCTTCTGAACGCCTGCGCGCCGCGGGCCAACTTTTTCTTCCGCTGGCTGCACCTCGTCAACTTCTGGCTGGCTCGCAGGCTCTTCGGCTTCAGCATCCGCGGCGAGAGACTCCGCTGCTGCCGCGTCTAACTCGCCCAGATCGCCGATGGCCGGCTCCGCGTCGAACGATTCGACTGGCGCTTCGTCCAAGTCGCCTAGATCGTCACCTAGATCGCTGAGGTCCGGTAGCGATTCGGACTCGCTAAGGTCTGGCAGCGACTCAGGCGATTCTTCATCGCTGGGCATTTCAAAATCATCGAATTCAGATTCGCCGTCTTTGGCCACGTCCAGCCCTCCAGCTTCTACAGTACGCGGAAACCTCCGCCTCCCCTATTATAGTTGCCATATCCCGAGTTCGCCACCGAATTGCCGTCTGCCAGTAACTCCGCGACCAACGCACTCGTCTCTCCCCTCTCCTCTCTCCTCTCTCGCCCTCCAGCGGGGTGCTCACCAATTCAATTCTGTGGCCTCTTCCCAATGCTCATAGACCGTCTTTAGCGTCGTCTGCTCCTGCTCGATTTGAAGCTTGATCTGGCGCACCCGTTCTCCGTTGCGCAGCACGGCCGGCTCGGCAAGCTGGCGGTTTAATTCTTCAATGCACGTTTCCCGTTGGACGATTTCATCCTCCAGGTCCGCCACTTTGCGAAACGGAAAACGGCGGACTTTCGACTTTGCCCCCTTTGTCTGCTTAGACCCCTTGGCCGCCTTCGCGCCCTTCGAATCTTTCGTGGCCGAAACCTCGCTATCCGACTGCGTCGCCTCATCGGCGGCCTTGCCCAGCGACTGCTGATAGCTATCGTAGTTGCCCTCGATCGTCCGCACTCGGTCCGGCTCGATGACCAGAATGTGGTCAGCTACGCGGTTGACGAAGTAGCGATCGTGGCTGACAAAAAATACCGTGCCGTTGAATGCCCTTAACGCCCTTTCCAAAGCATCCCGGGCCCAAAGGTCGAGATGATTTGTTGGCTCGTCGAGCACAAGAAAGTTCGCATCGGCCGCGGCCAATCGGGCTAACGCAACCCGGCATCGCTCCCCGCCGCTTAGGCTGCCAACTGTTTGCAGCGCCCGATCGCCACAGAGTCCGAAGCGGGCCAACAGATCGCGCCGCTGCTGCTGATTCGTTTGCTTATGCTGGGGCCGCACGGCATCCGCAGCTTCCGAATCGTCTTCAATGCCGGCAAGCTGCTGATCGAAATACCCAACCGACACGGCATGCCCCAGGTTGAGTCGCCCTTCATCAGGCGTCACCAATCCGAGCAGACATCGCAGCAATGTCGTTTTACCGCAACCGTTGGGCCCTAAGAGCGCCCAACGCTGGCCGCGGAGGATATCCAGCGAAAGGTCGCGGAACAGTGGGCGATCATACGACTTCGCCACCCCTTCGGCCCGAACCACGATATCGCCCGAGCGATCGGCGTCGGGAAAGCCGAAGGCCGGGGCCACGATCTCCCGCGGCGGAGCCACCGGTTCGATCCGCTCCAGTTTTTTGCGGCGATCTTCGGCCTGGGTGTGCTTCTGGCCATAGGCGTTGCGGCGGATGAAATCCTTCGTCTTCTCGATCTCGATCTGCTGCTTCTCGTACGTGCGCCGTTGCACCAAGAGCCGGTCGGCCTTTTGCTGCCAATAGGCCGAAAAATTGCCCGTGTAGTCTTCCACTGTGCCGTGGAACAATTCCAGCGTGCGGTTGGTCACTTTGTCGAGAAAGTACCGGTCGTGGCTCACGACAATCATCGCCGCCGAGCTTTCCAACAAAAATTCTTCCAGCCACTCGGTCGCCTCGATGTCGAGATGGTTCGACGGCTCGTCGAGAATCATCACGTTGGGCTCTGCCAGAAGCAGTTTCGCAAGCATCAGGCGATTTTGCTCGCCACCACTGAGCGACGCCACGGGCTGGTCGAAGCTTTCGCGACGAAATCGCAAACCGTCGAGAACGCGCTCAATGCGGTGATCGATGTTGTACGCGTCCTGCCGGTGCAACTCGTGTTGCAGGTGATCGTACCGCGCGGCTAGCCGCTTCTGCTCGACCGGATCCGTCGTAGCACTAATGTCGGCCGCCACTTCCACGGCCTCCTGCTGCATCGCCAGGAGGTCGGCCAGCGCGCTGCGGGCCTCGTCGTGCAATGTCCGATCGTGCTCGAATCGCGGTTGCTGTTCGAGATAGCCGAGGTGGGCGGCCGTGTGAAGTTGGCACGAACCGGCGTCGGCCTCGTCTTTGCCGGCGATGATGCCCAAGAGCGTGGTCTTGCCGCTGCCGTTCGGCCCCACCAGCCCAATGCGATCGCCGGGACGCACCTCGAACGTCACGCCGTCCAACACGGGCTCGGGCCCAAAGCGCTTGCGAAGATCAGAAACGCTCAGAAAGATCATAGGCTGATAAGCACGGTCGGCATAGCAGGCACGCTCCGTGCACCGTCCGCCGCAACAATACACGAATTGACTCTAATCCCTCCTCCGCTCATTGCTTGCCGGCTTGTACATTCTGGTAGTCGATCAGAGCCTGCTTCTCGAAATCGGTAATGTCGTAACGCTTCGCTTCCTCCGGGGTTGGCGTCCGCAGCGGTCGCACTATGCGGAAGCCCACAAAGTTGGCATCGGTGAAGTACCAGATACTCTGCGGAATTTCGCGGATCCTGAGACTTCCAATCCTTTGTCGAGCCTCGCCGCGAGGCGCTCCGCAGCAAGGCCGCCTCATCCGTCCAACCGCCGCCGCGCACCACTTGCGGATACTCCTTCGTGACCACGGCCAAAGGACTGTCGACCAGCTTGTCGCCCAGTTGCTTGTAGCGATCGGCAATGTATTGGTCCAGGCACCACTCAGCCACGTTCCCGTGCATGTCGTAGAGCCCCCAAGGATTCGGCTTCTTCTTACCGACCTTGTGATACCTTTCGTCGCTGTTGCCTTCGTACCAGCCGTAGTCGTCAAGTTTTTCGGGATCGTCGCCAAACGAATATGCGGTTTTGGTGCCCGCCCGGCAGGCATATTCCCACTCGGCCTCGGTTGGCAGGCGATAATACCGCCCGGTCTTGGCCGACAACCATTTGCAGTACATCTTGGCGGCAAACGGAGTCATGCACACGGCCGGATAGCCCTCCTTGCCCATGCCAAACGTCATATCGCTATACGCGTTGGTCGGCGTCGCGATAGCGTCAGCAATCTTATCCAGCGACGCATCGCCATTGAGTCCCTTCCGCCGTTGCTTATCGAGTTTTGATCCCCACAATTCATACTCGTTCCATGTCACTTCGCACTTGCCCATCCAAAACGGTTCCAGTTTCACTTCGACTTGGGGGCCTTCGTCGTCCTTCCGATCCTTCTCACTGGCGGGGCTGCCCATCTCGAACGTCCCGCCGGCGATCGGCACCATCTCAAACGTCACGTCGGTGCGGGGAATGTGCTCCGCATACGGTTTCATGCCCGCTTGATCTTGAGCATCCGCGTCCGCGTTCGGCACCTGCTTCGGGAGCCATTTGACCGTCACCTCTGTTGTTGGATCAGCCGGGGCGGTTGCTGCCTCACCGCCGGATGTCGCGGCCGCCGGTGTATCCGCAGCCGACGGCGGCGCCGGCGAGCTTTCGCCGTGTCTTGCGCCGGTTCCTTAGCAGTCGCCTTTGCGGGCTCGTTCGCCGGCTCCTTCACCGGTTGGGCAATAGGCATTTGCTTGGCAGCCGTTTCCTTCACCGACGCCTCTGCAGCATTGGCAACTGACTTGGCCGGAGCCACGGCAACTGGCTTAGCAGTATCAGCTTTCTTCTCCGTTTTCTTCTCCGCAGTGGGTTGGCACCCCAACAGAGCTGCCAAAGCCAAGACCGCAAAACCGCGAAACGACCATTGCACCAGGTGCCGGTGGCGAACTACGCTACTCATTAGGCGATCCTTTTTTTCTGGGAGAATAAACGTGGGGCCGCAACCACTCCGATCCTCGCTTACACACCTCAATGCGCCGTCGTTCAGCCGCAACCGGTGGGAGGAAACCCGCCGGAAAACCGGGGGTCAGTCCCCGTTTGCCGGAGCGGCACGGAGCGTGCCCTGCATAACTGGGGATTGGTCCCCTTTTTTCCGCGCGCGGGAAGGTTCCTGATTGCGGGGCTATTGTGTGCGGGTGTAGCGGCCGCGTCTGCTGACATCGGGCCCAATCGGTTCCAGTTCAACAAGACGGAGATGGCCGTACCGATCAAGATTATACTATACACCCACGACGCTGCAACAGCCGCGAAGGCGGCCGAAGCTGCCTTCGTCCGTTTCCAACAGCTTAATGCCATACTCAGCGACTACGACCCGCAAAGCGAACTTCGTCGCCTCTGCGACACGTCTGGCGGGGGGAAAGCTGTGCCCGTCAGTCAAGATCTATGGCGCGTGCTGGTAAGGGCCGAGGAACTTTCCAAGCTCTCGGCCGGCGCCTTCGACGTTACCATTGGCCCCGTTGTACATCTCTGGCGCAACGCCCGACGTACCAAGGAACTCCCCTCGCCTGAATCGTTGCAGCGAGCAATGACTAGGGTCGGCTATCGGTTTATCCGCCTGGACCGGCAGCGACAAGCGGTCGAACTGATCAAGCCGAAGATGCGATTGGATCTCGGCGGCATTGCCAAGGGATATGCCGTCGACGAGGCAATGGCCGTCCTCCGCCAACACGGTATTAGGACGATGATGATCCAGGCGGGTGGCAATATCGGCCTCGGCGACCCGCCACCGGGCAAATCCGGCTGGACGATCGGCATTGCCCCGCCCGATCCTCGCAGCTCGCCCCGCGAGTACTTGTCGCTCTCTCGCACCGCGCTGTCTACATCTGGCGACATGTGGCAATACGCCGTCATTGCCGGCAAGCGCTACTCGCACATCATCGACCCGCGAACTGGAATGGCCCTGACCGATCACTCCAACGTGACCGTCATCGGGCCCGACGGACTCAGCACCGATGGCCTATCTTGCGCCGTCGCAGTGATGGGGCCAGAGAAAGGGCTGAAACTCATCGAAGACACCCCCGGCGCCGCGGCCTTCATCGTCCAACGGATCGGTAGCCGAGAGAAAACGTACGAATCAGAACGATGGAATCGGTTGCGGGAATCAAAATGCGTTGAGTGATGATTGTCGTTCCGCCACAAGACTCCGTTCTTTACCGAGCACGCCTCAATCGGCAAGCAATTGCGTATACTTCACGCTCTTTCGCGGCTCGGCCATCCACGGCGCTACCGCTTCGGCCCAACGGGCGTAGTGCGATGTCTCCTTGTGAGCCTTAGCGCCCGCTTCGTCGCGATACACCTCATATAGCACGAAACGCGTCGGATCATCGGCCTGCTGCAAGACGTCAAACCGCAACCCGCCGGGCTCTTGGACCGTGTGTCGGGAGTTGTTGAGCGATTCCTCGATGAACTCCGCACATCGTTCAGACTTCACTTGGACATGCACACATACGATATACATCGATTCGCTCCTCCCAATCGACCACCAGCACCCTCAGATCTGCAACTCTCCCCTTGTCTAGTCCTTATTTCGCTTCTTCAACGACTTTTCTATGTCGCTGATGCGCCGTTCCAACCCGTCAAGGCGCCGTTCAAGCTGGTCGAGGCGTGCGGTTGTTGATATTACCGGTTCTGATCCCTTCGCAGGCGCCAACGTCGGTTCGGCAAGTTGCGGTCCGGGCGGCTCGGGAATCGGTTCGCCAACCGGACGCGGCACCGCCTCTGGCAAGTCCCCACTCGGCAGCGCGGCCTGCCGTTCGACGCCCGTCGGGTGTTGTCCCAGCACGACGTGAAGCTTTTGCGGCTTTCCCTCACGAAGAATATCGAAGTCAACGGTCTGGCCAGGTCCAAACGTGCCAAGTACCTCCGTCATGTCGGAGATCTGCCGCACGCGAACCGCTGCAATGGCCGTGATCAAGTCCTGTTTGCGAAGCCCCGACTTCTCGGCGGGGCTCCCCTGCTGCACGTCCAAAATCCGCACGCCTCGACCGCGGTCCTTGCCATCATCCGCCATGAGGCCCAGATAGCCCAGTCCACCAGCTTGTCGCGGCTCCGCTCGATCTTCAGAAGGCCGGCTAACCCTGCCCGTCATCTCACGTCCCGATGTCGCGACTCGCTGACGAATCTGCTCTTCGAGGCGTTCCAAGGTCGTTTGCGCACGCAGCGCCACGGGCGTGGCATATCCAACCAGCATCATACCGAGCACGATCACGAAATTGCGTTTCATTGTTCACCTCACAGTGGCGGCGCGAAAATGTGCTGCCTAGCACTATTGTATCAGGGCGCGTCCGCACGTCGAAGTCAGGCAGGTACGTGTTGTATCGCCACGGTTCAGCCGCCGCAATCCCCCGCAGCACGTTTTGGCGGCAGCACGGCGACCCTCGCAACCAAAATTCCCGCTTGTCAAGTCCACATTCAACAAAAACTTTCGTCGCGCTGCATCAAGCATGTAGTGTACGGTCGCGGCCGAATCGTTCAAGCCTATACGGTCAATGACTTTCAACCGATTCCCATCCAAATCGCGTCGGTGCGAGAGGCTTATTAACCACGCTCTGGCACGCTTCGTCTCAACACGTTTTCCACCCGCGCTTTCGCACCACGAGACCATTTTTCTCGTCGGCCTGATGGCTGAGTAGCGGGATTTTGCCGGTGATTTTGCTAAGATGAAACCCGATTGTGAGAATTCTTCGCCGCGCCCCCAGATGGCCGTTTGACAGCACTGCTAGCGTCGCTAGAATCAGAGCTTCGTTGGTGGCAAGATCAAGGAAGCGTGGGCCGAGGAAACACAGGAAGTGACCAGGGACGATATGGAGATCGTGTCGACCTTGCGCACAGCGCTGGCCGACAAGGTCGGGAAAGAACGATTTGATTTGTGGTTCGGGCCGGCTACGCGGCTGGGCTTTGACGGCCACACGCTGCGCGTCGGCGCACCAAATAAATTCTTCCTCGACTGGATTCGGGTAAACTTTCGTAGAGATATCGAAACCGCGTGTGGCAACGTCTTGGGCAGTTGCCCCGAGATCGAGTTTCACGTCGACGCCGCGCCCGCCGTAGCGGACGCCGATTCCATGCAGCCGACGCCAAATACTGGTACAGCAGTGTGCCCGCGGCTCAGCCCGCGGACCGCGACAGCACGTCGCCCGTCACCGGCGCCTGCGCTGGCCTCCGCGCCGGTCGCCGAGCGGCGCCGCTTCGCCAGCCTCGACACCTTCGTCACCGGCGAAAGCAATCGTCTGGCCATTACGTCGGCCGAGATGGTTGTCCGCCAGCCCGGTCAGCATACGCCGTTGATCTTCTACGGCCCAACCAGCGTCGGCAAGACGCACCTGCTCGAAGGCATTTGGTCGGCCACCCGAAGGTCACACCACGGACTGACCACGGTATACCTCTCGGCCGAGCAGTTCACCAGCCACTTTCTCGAAGCCCTGCGCGGCAGCGGCCTGCCCAGCTTCCGCCGCAAGTATCGCGGCGTCGGTTTGCTGATGATCGACGACCTGCAATTCCTCGTTGGCAAACGTGCTACGCAGGTCGAACTGCTGCACACGATGGACTCGTTTCTCCGCGAGGGGCGGCAACTCGTCTTTTCAGCCGACCGCTCGCCGACCGAACTGGCCGAACTGGGGCCAGAATTGACAACCCGTTTGACCAGTGGGCTGGTCTGTCGCATCGAGCCGCCCGACCATGCAACGCGGGTCGGTATCATCGTACAGATGGCACAGCGCATGAAAATGCACGTGCCCGCCGATGTGCAACAGTTCGTGGCCATGCGACTTACCACTCACGCCCGCGAGCTGTCTGGCGCTCTGTGTCGTTTGAAGGCCACTAGCCAGGCGCTGGGCCAGCCAATCTCGCTGGGCATGGCCGAACAGGCCCTGGCCGATCTGATCCGCCATAGCAGCCGCGTGGTGCGATTGCCCGACATCGAGAAGGCCGTATGTGAGATCTTCGGGCTGGAGCCGGCCAGCCTGCAATCGGAAGCGAAGGCGAAACGCGTCAGCCATCCCCGGATGTTGGCCATGTGGCTGGCCCGCAAACATACCCGAGCAGCCCTGAGCGAGATTGGCAACTACTTCGGCCACCGCAGCCACAGCACGGTCATCTCCGCCCAGAAACGTGTCGACGGCTGGATGGTGGCGGGGCGGCCACTGGACCTGGCCGAGCATCGCTGGCCCATCGACCACGCAATTCGCCAAGTCGAACGCCGCCTGGCCACCGGATAATGCTTGCCGGTCCCCTCTCCCTCTGGAGGATAAGGGTGAGGGCGAGCCGTCAAGACTCGTCCATCTCACCGGCCCGCAACAACCGCTCCAGCCCCGATCCGATAGACGAGCCAGTCGCCCACGCTATTTCTTCCCGTGACCGCTAAAATGCTCTTCGATCTCTTCCAGCGTCTTGCCCTTCGTCTCCGGCAATATAAACGCGGCCGTGATGAAGTAGATCACAGTGAAACCCGCAAAGGCAAAAAACATTGTCGCGTAGCCGTACTTGCCCACCGTCGGCAGGAAGATGGCCGCGATCGTGGTCGAGACGGCCTGATTGATCAACAGCGCGATGCTCATGCCGTTCGAGCGAATGCGCGTAGGCATCAACTCGGAGAGCGCCAGCCATACGCACACGCCCGGCCCCACGGCAAAGAATGCCGTGAAACAGTAGATGAACACCGCCGTAATCCAGCCGCTCTGGGTGCTCGGGATGGGAGTGACGAAGGCATTCTCGATTTTCAGCGGAGCCGTCTTCGCTTCCTTCAGGCTAGCGAACGGATTTTTGAAGAACGCCTCAACGGGCGTTCCGGGAATGCAGCCGTCTCGGGTAATCACGACCGGCTTCGCCGTCTTGTCATCCGAACGCACTACATTCGTGGCCGCTCGAAAATCGCCGTACGAGTAGATGACGCTTAGCGTCCTCGGGCTCCGGTCCGCTTCGCCCTTGGCGCCCAAGAGCCGTTCGAGCGTCGCCTCGTCAAACGTCAAATCGAGCTTCTGATCCTTCTGGTCGACCATGGCCTGGATTGCGTCGGCGCAGTCAACCCGCAGTCGCTCGGTCTTGTGGAACATCAAGCCGGTGCACACCAGCGAGACGATGATGCCGGCGCTGCCGACCGAGAGCAGAAACTTCCGGCCTTTTCGGTCGACGAGGATCACGGCGACGATCGTCATGAGGAAATTAACCAAGGTGAAGATGACATAGCCCAGATGGGCCTGCCAATCGTTCAGACCGGCCTGAATCAAGATCGTGGCGTTGTAGCCGATGATCGAGTTGATGCCCGTCAATTGGTTGCACGCCAGGATGACGCAGGCCAGGATGAACGGAATCACATATTTGCGGCGCAGCAGCGATTCCTTGATCTGCTGGCCGGTAGACGCGGTCTTTGCCCGCTCAGCAGCAATCGTCTCCTCCATCTCCTTCATCTCGATTGCCGCCTGCTCGTCGCTGCGCAGTGCGCAGCAGCGCCGCCATCGCGGCCTCGCGTTTGCCGCGGCGCAGAAGCCATCGCGAAGATTCGGGCACGATCATGCTTCCGAGCACAAACAGAATGCCTGGCGGCAGCGAGACCCAGAAGATGCTCCGCCATGCCAGGTCCTTAAAGGCGAATAACGCCTCGGGATCGTTGAGCTTCTCCATCGTCTCGACGCGAATGCTGAAACAGAAACCGATGATCGCCGCAGCGACGATGCCAAGCGTCAACAGCCATTGGAAGATACCCGTCCCCTTGCCACGGCTCTTCGCCGGCAAACATTCGGCCAGATACAACGGCACGACCACTCCAATCAGGCCCGCGCTGATGCCTTGCAGCAGTCGCCCAGAAAGCAGCCAGGAGTATCCGTCGGACATCGCGATCAGCGGAATGCTGATGCCAAACAATACGCCGCTGAGCACCATCAGGAGCTTTCGCCCCATGAAGTCGGCCAACATGCCGGCAAACAATGTCGAGATGACGCTGCCCAACAGCACGGCGGCCACCACGACGGAAAGCTGATTTGCATTCAGGCCTGACGTGGCTTCCAGATACGGCAGCGCGCCGGCAATGATGCCGACGTCGATTCCATAGAGCAGACCACCAAGCCCGGCGATAAACAGCAAAAAACGGACGGACCAAACCTTGCTTGCACCGTTGGAACTACCCACCGCACTGCTGGACTGGCTCATGCTCACCGCCTTTTGTCTGCAAATTTGCGAACGATCCCGGCTATCGTGTCAACGAAAATGGGACTGGCCCCCTTTTGGCGCCAAAAAATTTGACCGGCAAGCCGTAAACGTAGCTGGCCAACCAGGGCCTTGTCAATTCCCCCCATGCGCGCGACGCAGCAACGATGGTGGCGTTGGGTGGCACGCCCTGAGCGACGAAGGGCGTGGTACAGCGTGCTAACAGGCCCTTCGCCGTGCGCACGGTCCGCGCAGACTTTCCCATAACCAGCGAGGCAAGAACTGCCATCGACGCCGTCGCTTTTCCCTATTGCGGCATCTTCACCGGCTTATACTCGTGCGGCCGCTTCCGCAGCACCTTCGCCTCGATGATCTTGTCCGCCCGTGGGGCCTCGGCGTCGCCTGGGTCGCGGCGCTGAAGCTTCGACAACACGTCCATCCCCTCGACTACGCGGCCGAAAACGGTATGGCGACCGTCGAGAAAATCGGTCGGCACAAAGGTCAGGAAGAACTGCGAGCCCCCAGTGTCACGACCCCGATGGGCCATGCTCAGAGTGCCGCGGAAGTGCAACCGATGATCGGGCTTGTAGCATTCGCAAGCAATCGTATAGTCCGTCCCGCCGGCTCCCGTGCCGGTCGGATCGCCCCCTTGCGCCATGAAACCCGACAGCACCCGGTGAAATGGCACATCCTTGTAGAATCCCTTTTGCACCAACGAAATAAAATTCGCGACCGTGTTCGGGGCCTCGTTTTCAAACAACTCGAGGACGATGTCCCCCTTGTTGGTCTTCAGTAACACACGCGGCAAATCGTCGGCCTTGGCCTCGGCCTCGCGCAGCTTGGTCTCCTTGGCCCAATTCTCCTTGAATTTCGCCGGATTGCTCAAAAACTCCATGATCAGGTTGTCCAGCGACTCGCGGCCCGTTTGTAAGGGTATCTTGAGCTCCGCCGCCGCCTTCAAATAGCGCTCGGCCGCGTCATAGTCCGACACAGCAAAGGCGGCCACTCCGGCCGGCACCGGCACATTCTTATCCCCGCACTTGTTGTCCATCAGCATCTTGCCGATGGCGGCCGCCGGCTCATAGTCGTCGCGCATCACATCGTGGGCAAGCACCATAGCGAGGAAGTCCGTCACCTCTTTGTCTTTGTTGGGGGCCGCCGCATAGGCCTTTTCGGCCGTCGCGATGAGCTTCGGCTCGATCTTCTCGCCCTTAGCGATCAACTCTTTCCATTGCTGTTGGATTTCCGCCCGTTTGTCCTCGTCGGCCGTGCGATACTTGATCTGCAAGGCGGCCATCTCGGCCAACACCGCCTTCATATCGGCGTGCGTCTGCTTGAACTCCTCGGCTGCTTGGCCCGGCTTGTCCGCCTTCGCCTCGGCTGCGAGGGCCAACGCAGGCAAACTCAACACCACGAACATCACGGAAAAAATGGTTCGTAACATGGTCTTTTTCATCTGGCAATTGTTGGTTTCTGGGGGACGTCGGACTATCCGATCCCAATTCCTCACGGTACCATATTTGGCGGCGGCGGGCAATTTCACATAGGCGGTGGTCCATCTTCCGGCTCATACACAACGCAACCCAGCCCCATCAGAGTCGGAGAACACGCGTGGCAAAGTCCAAACGTCCTGCAAAAAATCAACGTAGCGAGCCGGTCGCTGGCTTGCGGATCATTGGCGGCCACCTCCGAGGCCGCAAGCTCGAGTACAGTGGCGATCTCCGCACCCGCCCCATGAAGGATCGACTTCGCGAGGCGATTTTCAATCTGCTCGGCCCAGCAATCCGCGGAAAACACGCCCTCGACCTCTTCGCCGGCACCGGGGCATTGGCGCTCGAAGCGATCAGCCGCGGCGCCGATCGCGCCACATTGATCGAGCAGCACTATCCCACGGCCGATATCATCCGCCGCAATATCAGCACCCTCGCTCTGCAACAAAAGGCCGAAGTCGTCCCCGGCAATGTCTTTATTTGGGCCAAGCGGCAACAATTGCCGACCGACCGACCCTGGGCCGTCTTTTGTTCGCCGCCATATGATTTCTACGTAAATCGCCCCGACGAAGTGCTTGAGCTAATCGCTCGCCTAATCGAAAATTCACCGCCAGAAAGTGCGTTCGTCGTCGAAGCCGACGAGCGTTTCGACTTTCAAAAATTACCGCACCCCGAGACCTGGGACGTTCGCACGTACCGACCCGCGGTCGTCGGAATCTACTGGAAGGAGTAGCCGCCTTGGACGTCCATAACGTCGACCGCGTGCCCGCGTTCACCACGAAGGATGGCTCGGAGATTCGCGAGCTTCTGGCCCATCGCAATTCTTGCATCCGCAATCAAACGCTGGCCGAGGCCCGGCTTCCGCCAGGCCGCAGCACCGCGCCGCATCATCACGTCCGCACCGAAGAAATCTATTACATTCTCGAAGGCCGCGGCGAAATGCGCGTCGCCGAGGAAACGGCCGACGTCGCTGCCGGCGATGCCATCGCCATTCCTCCCGGCGCTTGGCATCAGATCAAGAATACCGGCGCCGGCATGCTCCGCTTTCTCTGCTGTTGCGCCCCCGGCTACGAGCACGAAGATACGATCCTCGAATCGTAACGCCGGCTCGAATAGTCTACCCATCTATCCCGCTCGCCTTCGGCACCGCATCCATCGCATCTGCCGCATATTTTGCCGTGGCAACTCTTCACTATTCCGTGAACCCGCCCTTTCCTATCAACCGATCTAACCAGATACCGGACATTACGGATTGCCGGGTGGGGAAAAATCCGAAGGAACGAACCATGATGCACGTCCGATCGGCGTCTCTTTGGCTTTTCGTGCTGCTGCCCTGCGTCTTCGCGTCGGCGCGAACAGGGCTATCTGCTGATTCGCAGCCTGTCGCCCAGCAGCACCAAGTTGCCATTGTCCCCGCCGAGATGGACGAAGACCGCCCCGAGCCAGATCTCCAGCTTGCCCGGCCTGCCACGACCGCCGAGGAGCCGCAAGAGGCCGGCTTGGCGGAAGTCAGCGGACCGGCCCTCTCGCCCACCATCAGCCGGCGGTCGCCGATCTCGGTAGCAAATATACCTTCGCCCGCCAAAGCACTTCCGGCCGACGTCGCCAACCCCAAGGAAACAATCTACGCCGACACCGTCCGCCCGGATGCGGCTTCAAGAACGCAACAAATGCCACGTGCCACCCGTCGTGTCGACGACTCGTGGCGTGAGCCCGAGACCCTCATCGAAATGCTCCGTCCCCTGGCCGCAAATGGACCGGCCAGCAAATGGGCCACCCAGGTGATTCGGCAGGTCAATGCTCTGGGGCCAGCCCTGTCCCGCGGTCCTCATGATGCAACAGCCATCTTGAAGCGACTCGCTGAACTCAACCGGCAGGCCGACAAGTTGGCCGACGCCATACCCGAACGGACGCTCGCTCGAAAGCTCGGCCAGGCAAACTACGCCCTCAGCCGCCGGATGGACATTTGGCAAGAGGTCGTGCGCCTCGGACCGTCCGCGCCCACGGAACACCCATCCCTGACGTCGACCCGCACAAGTTGGCCCTGTGCCTCGCCGAAATCGACTCGCTAACCGCCGGTTCCACCGTGGGCAATGCGTGGCAAAAATACTTGCTCCTCGATGCCTTGCGAGAGTCGTCCAAGCGACCCTCGGCAGCCGACGACCAAGCAACTCGCCGAGTAGCCCAGGAAGTCTTGCAGCGGCTTACACAGACGCCGTTGTCTCCGTCGCAGCAGAAGTTCGTCGCCACAGGGCCAGTGGCTGCCTTGCGAGCCGAACTGCGCCACTGGGCGGCCGAACCCGTCGGCACCGCCGCCGTGCTCCGCGACATCGAGACGTACGAACGCACCGGCCTACCCAGCGATGCCCGGCGGTTGGCCATTGACCGCCAGTATCTGGCTGTCTCTCCAGACGAAGAGCGGCAGCGGCTGGCCGAGTGCATCGATGCCCATTGGCGCAATCGCAGCATACGGATCGCCATCACCGAAGAATTGCTCAACAAGTTAATTCCCGAACGAAACCTAGAGTATGCCCCCGTCAACGATACAATCTTGAACCATCCGGTGCATGGCGAAAGTCTGATGGCCAGCGAAGCGGCCATTCGCATGCTGCCCGATCCGCGCCGCGTGCGGATCGCGTTCGAAGTCACTGGCGAAATCGCCGCCGAGACCACGGCCAGCCAGGGAGCCGTCCGCGTCCACAACGACAGCCGCTCGTACTACGTCGCCCGCAAGCCGCTCGAAATCGACATGGACGCCATCCATCTCTTTCCGGCCGAAATCGTGACCGTCAAGAACGAGACGCAACTCCGCGGCGTCGAAACCCCGCTCGACGGCATTCCGCTGCTCGACTTCGTCGCCAACCGCATGGCCAAGACCCAAGTCGAGTTGAGCAAAGATGCCGCCACGCGCGAAGTGAAACAGAAAGTGGCCGCACAGGTTCAGCAGGGTGTTGACACCGAAGTGCGGCAACGTCTGGCCGAGGCCGTCGATCTGTTGAACCAGCGGGTGTTCAATCCGCTCAACTCACTGTCGCTCGACCCGCAAATGATTGCCGCCGAGACGACCGAAACGCGATTCGTCATGCAACTGCGGTTGGCCGGCGAAGATCAGCTAGGCGGCCATACGCCGCGACCGGAAGCGCCCGAAGACAGCCTTGCCAGTATCCAAATCCATGAGTCGGCCCTCAACAACGGCATCCAGCGGCTGCTCCTCAACGGCCGCACCTTCACCCTGCCCGAGTTGTCGCAGCATATCGCCGAGCGGCTCAACCGCCCGTCAGCCTGGGAGATCAACCCTGACAGCGCCGACGTGAAGATCACCTTCGCCGACAAAGACGCCGTGATCGTCCGGTGCCAAGAAGGGCGATTGGAGCTAACACTCTCCATCGCGCGTCTAAGCAGGCGCGGACAGGGCTGGAAGAACTTCCAAGTTCGCGCGTTCTACAAACCCGAGATCGAAGGCCGCTCCGCAAAACTCGTTCGCGAAGGTGTGATTCACCTCAACGGCGCCGGTGCCCAGTTCGCCCTGCGCACCATCTTCACCCGCGCCCTCTCGAAGAACAACCCCTGGGAGCTAGTACCCGACCGGATCGTGAATGAGCCCAAGCTGGGCGGCGCATCCATCACGCAGTTCATGATCGACGATGGCTGGATCGGCGTAGCCCTCGGCCCGAAGCGCCCCGTCGAAACTACTGCCCGCCGTCCGCACTGGGGCCTGTGGTAAGCGACCGGCCGCTGCCGGCGACAGGACACGCTCACTCAAACCGAATGTCAAGAATCTCGAACTTCAGCGTGCCCTGCGGCACGACGATTTCGACCCGCTCGCCCACCTTCTTACCGACCAGCCCGTGTGCCAGTGGACTGGTAATCATGATCTTGCCGCTGTCGTAGTCCTCTTCGCCTGCACCGACCAGCGTAAACTCTTCTTCATCGCCAAACGCGAGGTCTTTCACCTTGACCGTCGCCCCAAAGGAAACCTCATCCTTGGGTACCTGCGACGGGTCGATCAGCACGGCACGCGCCAGCTTGTCGCGCAGCACATTGATCCGCGCTTCCATCATGGCCTGGCTCTCTCGTGCGCCATGGTATTCCGCGTTCTCGCTCAGATCGCCTTCGCCCCTGGCCGTGGCCAGCCGCTCCAATATCTTGGGCAATTCGACCGTATGCAGATGATCGAGGTCTGCCTTGATCTTATCGTAGCCCGTCCGGGTCATGGGGATGCGTTCGGACATGAGAGCACCATCTTTGAAAAACAGAAGGGGGAAGAAAGAGTGGCGAAGAGAGAAAGCGACGATCCGCTCATTCTCTCTTCGCCGCTCGCTCTTCTCCCTTCAACCGTACTAAATTATACCCAAGTGGAGCGGAGGAGGGGCAAACTCCCGACCTCTGCACTGCAAAAATACCCCAGCCCACGATCACCGACGCGAATGGCCCCGACGTTTGACGCTATTATACGGGTTTTCACAGCCTTTGCAACTCGTCACATAATGTCGGCAGGAGAACTGCAAGGTCCGGGGTCTGGTCCATCGTTTGGCTCAAACATACGGCGATGGCTGTTGCCTCGACTCCGAAAACATGGACCTGACCCCTTCGCGCCAGGACTTTTCAGTTCTCCCAATATTATGCTGCGGGACTTCGCTGGCTTTCGCGGTATCGCCGAACGCGAGACGGTATGTGTACAATGAGGAGGAAGCCCGCCCGGCAGAAGGCGCGCAAGTGCGATTGCACTTGTTGCTGTTGCGCGATGCTGATACGATGGCCGCGATTTCTTTGATACGACTTCACCGGGGAGTGCCGGCCTCCTCGGTCGACTTATGAATGACGACCGCTTCGGGCGCAGCACTCTTGGCTCTTAGGCGTGGACGGATGCGCCAACCAACAATCACAAAGATCGGACCAAACGTACACGTCTACGCCGGCCTGTTCGTCGTCAGCTTTTCGGCCCTCGCGCTCGAAGTGGCGTTGGTGCGGCTGTTGAGCGTCACGACGTGGTACCACTTGGCGTTCTTCGCCATCTCGACAGCCATGCTGGGAGGCACAGCAGGGGCGATCAGGGTCTACCTTCGCCCGGGCGCGTTCCCTCGCGACAGTCTGGACAAAGTCGTCAGCGTATATTGCGTCTACTTGGCATTGAGCATTCCGGCGACGCTCGTGATGCTCTGTCTCATCCCGTTGTCGCTCGACAAGACCATCATGAGTCTATTGGCGATGCTAGCCACGACGGTCGCCTGCGCGTTTCCCTATTATTTCGTCGGCACGGTCGTTTCCGCAACCTTAACCAGGTCCGACCTGCCAATTGGCAGGCTCTATGCGAGTGACTTGATCGGGGCGTCGCTGGGCTGTCTGTTCGTCTTGGGGGCGCTTGAGTTTCTGGACGTTCCCAGCCTGATTCTTCTATGCAGTTGCACGGCCGCCTTGGCTGCTTTGATCTTTGCAATGCGAACCACGTGGAGGCGCCGCCTGTTACTGGCCGGCCTTTCCGCAGCAATGCTGGCCGGGACGATTCTCAACTCGCTCAGCCTCAAGGCAATCAGACCCCTGGTTCTCAAGGGCACCGTCATCGAACCGGCCTTCCGCTACGCGATCGACCGCTGGAATTCGTATTCCCGCGTGACCGTCTATCCGTCCGTGTGGTGCGCACCGCAATACTGGGGCCCTAGCCCTTGGGCGCCGTTGGATCCGGTGAACCAGCGCGTAATGACCATTGACGGCGGCGCGGCGACTGTGATGCGGAGATTCGCCGGCTACGGCGACATCGAACATCTGCGTTACGATGTGACGAACTTCGCCTATCATCTGGGCAGAAAAGGCGAAGCATGCATCATCGGTGTCGGCGGCGGCCGCGACATTCAGAGCGCGCTGCTCTTCAGACAGCAGCACGTCACCGGCGTCGAGATCAATCCCATCTTCATCGATCTCCTGGAACATGAATTCCGCGACTTTGCAGGACTGGCCGGCCGCCCCGATGTCACTCTCGTGACGGCCGAAGCGCGACGGTATTTGTCCCGCGATCCTAAGAAGTACGCCGTGATTCAAATGTCCCTGACCGACACCTGGGCGTCCACGGGCGCCGGGGCCTTCTCCTTGTCCGAAAACTCGCTCTATACCGTTGAAGCATGGAGCGTCTTCTTCGATCGGCTGGCCGACGACGGGATCTTCACCGTTTCGAGGTGGCACAACCCCGAAATGCTGGGCGAAACGGGGCGCCTGGTGGCGCTGGCCTGCGGCGCGTTGCTGCGACAGGGAATCCAAGACCCATCCAAACACTTGGCGCTAGTCAGCACCGAGAACCTCGCGACCTTGCTTGTAAGCCGGCGGCCCTTCACCCAAAGTGATGTCGATAAGATTCGGAGCATCTGCCGGCAATATGGCTTCCGCCCCGTGTTAATCCCGGGACAACAACCGACCATAGCCCTGCTCCAACGAATTGTGTCTGCCCGAACGTACGACGATTTGTTGGCGGCAACCAGCGGCGGAGAGTACGATTGCAGTCCGACGACGGATGAAAACCCCTACTTCTTCAACATGCTCCGCCTTGGCCACCTTTCGGCGGCATTCGCGGGCATTGGCGGCACCGGTGTCCTCAACGGCAATCTGATCGCCACGCTGACGCTCATCGCGCTTTTGGCGATGCTCCTGCTAACCGTGTTTGCGGCAATCGTCGTTCCCCTGTTGCTCCGAGAGCGCTACGAGACGGACGTCGCCGGTGTTGCCGGCAATCCGTGGTGGGGCGCAATCTATTTTTCGTTGATCGGCGGGGGCTTTATGCTGGTCGAGATCGCCTTGATCCAGAGACTCACCGTGCTGTTGAGCCACCCAACCCAGGCGTTGGGAATCCTGCTGTTTACGATTATCGCCAGCACCGGGGTGGGCAGCCTTCTCAGCGGCCGCTGCTTCGTCATCCGACCGCCTTGGATCTACGTCTATCCGCTGGCGATGGCAGCCCTGATTGTCAGTGTGCGCTTTGTGCTCGGCCTGTTGCTGCGCGAGATGATCGCCGCCAGCCTGCTGTGGACGATTGCCGCCTCGGTCGCCGTCATCTTTCCTCTCGGACTCCTGATGGGCATGTTCTTTCCGTCCGGCATGCGGCTGGCACAAGCCGTATGCCCCTTGCATACGCCCTGGTACTGGGCGCTCAACGGCATCTTCGGCGTCCTCTGCTCGGCCGCGGCGGTGTTCATCTCCATCTATGTGAGCGTGTCGACGAACTTCTACCTCGCGGCCGGTTGTTATCTCGCCGCACTCGTGCCGCTTGCGGCGATGTGCAAGCAGGCTGGTTCGGCGGCCTCTGCGGTCCAACAATTCGAGCAAAAAGCGGGTGTTGCGAGTGGCTGACGATGCAGACGGTGACGGGAGCAAATCTCGCCCGAAACTAGGCCTTGCTGGAAAAGGCGAAAACGTCATCCTGAGCGCAGCGAAGGATCTCTTCCGAGGCCGGGAAAGCTCGCAGATTCTTCGCTGCGCTCAGAATGACAATTGGGAGGTTCCGGTGTTTTCCGACAAAGCCTAGGACTCGATACTCGCTTTGGCCGATGGAACGGATGGTCTGGCAGGTCCGATGAGACATGCCGCTTAGAAATTTGCCGAACCATTCAACGTATGCCACAATTGATAGTTGCCGACCCACCCCGCCTCGCTGCCAAACTCTTCCGGAATCGAAGCGATGAACGCACCGCCGGAAATCAACTCACCTAGGCACGCGCGCTGGAAGGTCGTGGCCATCTGTGCGTTCTTGCTGTTTGCCGTTGCGTTGGTATTCAGCGGCACGGTCCGCTTCCAATTCATCAACCTCGACGATTACCTGTGCGTGCTTCAGAATCCGCACGTCTCGCACGGTCTAACCTGGCACGGCCTGCGTTGGAGCTTCACCAACCGGCTTGTGGGCAATTCGGTCCCGCTTACGTGGATCACCCACATGCTCGACTGGCAACTCTATGGCGACAATGCCGGGCTGCACCATCTCACCAACGTCTTGCTGCACGCCGCGACTGTGGTGTTGCTGTTTCTCGTCCTGTGGCGCATGACCGGGCGTCTATGGCTAAGCGCCTTGGCGACGGCCCTGTTCGCGATCCATCCCATGCGGGTTGAATCGGTGGCCTGGGTGACATCGCGAAAAGACGTCCTCAGCGGTCTGTTCTTCGTCTTGACTCTCGGCGCGTATACGAGCTACGTACGGCACCCCTTTTCCGTGGTCCGATACATGGTTGTCGTTGTCTTCTTCGTGTTGGGGCTCATGTCGAAACCGATGTTGGTGACGTTGCCGGCCGTGCTGCTTCTGTTGGACTACTGGCCGCTCGGACGATTGCCTGTGCAACAGAGCTTCCGGGCCGCGATGCGACTTGTTGCCGAGAAGATTCCGCTGTTTCTCATAGTGGTTGCCTGCTGTGTGATAACCATCTGGGCGCAGTTCGTCTCCACTTTTCAATGGCGGCCTTGGCCGTGGCGGATCGGCAACGTCTTGCTCTCCTACGTCGCCTACCTGGGCCAATTCTTCTATCCGGCTGGCTTGGCGCCGCTTTGCCCGCTCCGCGGCCCCGACTTGCCGCTTTGGCAGACGGTCGGTGCGGGCGTGCTTCTGTTCGGCATCACATCGGCCGCATTGGTGTGGCGACGCAAGTGCCCTTATCTGTTCGTAGGCTGGCTGTGGTACTTGGGAACATTGGTGCCGGTGATCGGGCTGGTGCCGTTCGGCGCGGAAATCGCCGCCGATCGTTTTACGTATCTGCCGCAAATCGGCCTATGCATTGCCCTGGTGTGGGGAGCGGCCGATCTGTGTCGCACATGGCCCTATCGTCGCTGGATTTGTGGATTCTGCTCAATCGCAATTCTAACGGCCCTTATTGGGTGCGCATGGATTCAGACATCCTATTGGCACGACAGCGTGACGCTCTGGAACCGCACGCTGGCCTGCACTTCGAATAACTACTTGGCACACGATGCGATGGGAGGCGCGCTAATCCTCCAAGGTCGCATTGACGATGCGCTAGCAGAGTACCACAAAGCACTTGAAATCGAACCGAACTACGCCGGGTCGCACTACAATCTCGGTGTTGCCGCAGCCAGTCGCGGCCAATTGTACGAAGCCATCGCACATTATGAGAAGGCGCTGGCGGCAAATCCGCGCCTCATTGCCGCTCAAAACAATCTCGGCAATGCTTTGCTTAGTTGTGGCCGACTAAAGGAGGGCATGAAACACTGTCGCGAGGCGTTGCGGCTCGACCCGGACCTTGCGGAAGCGTCGTACAACCTTGGCAATGGCCTGTATGCGAGTGGTGCGCTGGACGAGGCCATCAAAAACTACCGCGATGCGCTAAAATCCCGCCCTGACTACACCGAGGCACATTTCCATCTTGGGTTGGCCTTGGCAGCCCGCCGCCAATTTGATGACGCGCTATCCCACTACCGGACGGCCCTGAATCTGGCAGTGCGACAAGATCAGCCAGGGTTGGCCGACGCCGTGCGCGTGCAGATCGCCCGCGCTGAATCGGCGAAGCGTTCGTCTCGGCCATAGACGGCCGCTTCGTGCTGAGCAAGAACAGAGTCCTCTTGGACCATGTGTTAATGTAGTATATATACTACATTAACACATCGTTCCTTTCGGTCACGCAGCTTCTGTGGAATGGTATGCCTGCTTGTAAAGGACTGCGCAGAATGGTGTTAGGTCACGTGGCGGTCGCGAAGGGCAATAGAGCCGTGGTGTGATTGCGGCGTAGTATATATACTACGCCGCAATGATACCCTGCTTGCCGTCCAACCGTCGTGCGCAGTATGTATACTGCGCACGACGGTTGGACGGCAAGCAGGGACGAGCCCGATAAGCCTGCAGGGCTATGGTTGCTCAATTACGTAGTATATATACTACGTAATTGAGCAACCATAGCCCTCAAACCATTCCGCCGATGATCCGATTAAAGCGAGACCTCATTTCTAAGACTCTTCGAAAAACCAAAACGAACATCTTCATGTTCGCCCAGCTTTCACCGTTGCTCCAGGAGCACGTTCACGAGTGGGCTGTCGACAACGAAACTGAGTTACCAGATGCTGAGTTGATCACGCCAGAGTCGCGCGGGGTGAACGCGTTAATAGAAGCGATCGTAAGAGCCGGCATTTTGAAGAAAGCAGTTCTGCCATTCCCTTACCGAGAAGACATACGCTATCTCTTTGGAGAGATCGATCTACTCGACTTGGTCCAATCGCTCAGTAATGTCGGTTATTTCACGCATTTCACAGCCATAAGCCTGAACAATCTTACGGAACAGATTCCCAAAACGATCTACTTCAACGTCGAGCAACGCACATCTGGCGGCATGGGACAGTTAAGCCAAGAGGCTCTGGATCGCGCCTTCAAGGCTAAACCTCGCCTTTCGTCGAACGTAGTGGAGTATAAAGGTACGCGAATCGTGAAGGTCAATGGCAGAAACACCAGCAGTCTCGGGGTATCCATAAAACGGCGCGCCGACGCTGGAGCATTGAGAGTAACGGACTGCGAGCGCACATTGATCGATGCCACGGTTCGACCGGCTTACAGCGGCGGAATCGCAGTCGTAGCAAGGGCGTTTGAGCTTGCCAAAGACTTCGTATCCATTAACAAGCTCACCGCCTACCTGCGGAAGCTTCGCTACGTGTATCCCTATCACCAAGCCGTGGGATTCTACTTAGAGCGAGCCGGCTATGAGGAGCCTCTGCTGAAATTGCTGGAGCAGTTTCCTATCGAGTATGACTTCTATCTGCAGCATGACATCAAGTCGCCAGTGCTCAATAAGAGGTGGCGGCTATATGCTCCAAAGGGATTCTAACATCCCGCATCTTTCCACCACGTAGTTGTAGTAGAAGTCGAACTCCTGGAGTTCAAAGTCAGGGCGAACCGTTGGCGCGATCGAAACAAAATCCGGCCGATGAAACTCTCTCGTTGCCTCATCGCTGATCTTGGCAAGAAGTGTGACGTCAACACGTTTTGCTTGAAATACTTTTCGTACGGTCTGATGGAAACTACTATTTGCGAAGTCCACATTGACGTAGGTTGAAACCGTGTGAATATCGAAAAAGTCCCTTCCTCGCGGAGTCGCATGTTTCTTCAATTGCTTTGAATATTCCGGCATTTGCTGGCAAACCGCCCGGAGTTTTTCGGCAACGAACATCTGCGGCGAGTAGGCAAACACCGTAAACCCATCAACCAGTTCACTCACTCGTTCGTCAAGGTACTCGTGTTTGCTTATATCGATCGGAAACTTCTTGCCGTTGTGGCCGATCACCGTCATGGCGGCCATATGCCGTTTCCGTTGATCCGTGGTTTGTATTCTATAGGTCTCACTATCAACAATCTTGAATGCAACCTTGTAGCCACCCCAAAAACTGCGGCACTCCTCCGTAAGATTTCGCGGTTCTTCGACGAGTGTTACGTCAAATACCACGTAGCCCTTCTGTTCGAACCAATGGAAGAGAGCTCTTTCGATCAATCTTCTGAATGTCTCTGCATTCTCGACATCTCCGCAAATCGAAAGATCAATATCCTGTGATGGGCGCGTGGAGATGCCGTAAACAACATCAAGAAGATTACCGCCCTTAAGCACCAATCGTTGCATCAGGGAGTTATCGGCAAACAGAGCAAGGATAACCTCGCGTTTTAGATCGCTAATGGTCATACCACGTCACGGACGCCGAGGTCCAAGCCCTTGTGCGTCTCGAACTTGCAATCTGATGGCGCCGTGAGCCACGATTCAATGGAATGAAGCTCAAACACTGGGTGAAAACCCAAGGCTAGTGATTGTTTTGCCAAGCACTGGTCTTTTCAAGACGTCGCCAAGCCGCCGAAACACCTTCCCAATCGGCAACGCTAAATACAACGCTGTAGGCAACGCCGCACACGTCGCCCCATAGTCTCCCATGATTTCCTATGAACTCTGAAGCCATCACGACGTGCTACCTTAGGAATGCATATACGAGAATAGGCGGGCTAGCGCCCACCTATTCATGTGGAGCGGAGGAGGGTCGAACTCCCGACCTCTGCATTGCGAACGCAGCGCTCTCCCAACTGAGCTACCGCCCCAGCTTGGTTTCCATTCTACGAACTTGCCGAACGGTTAGCAACGGCTCCTGGCGCGAAGGGCAAAGGGGTGCAAGTTGTACATTTCAGGGGCGCTTACGCCTCTTCTCTGCCGACGGCGGCATCAGTCCGGGCCGTGTACGCCGCATCCGGAGCACATGGTCCGTGGCGAATGGTCAGGCCCGTTTCCGGGCCTTTTTCCGGCTGACGGGCAGGAAGTCCGCAAGCGGATGCAACAGGGCGCGGTAATACCGAATGGATTGACGCGGCAACAGGGCAGGCCATCGCGTGCAACGACGCATCCTAGCCATGGCCGCCGCATTCATTCGGCCCGCTTTTCCAACCGTTTTCGCTCCGAGTTGACATTGACCCGGCCCCCCTTTCCACTAGAATGCCCGCCACCGCATCGTCTGCACCTCTTGCACTTCCTCACCCTAAACGACGTATGACCGAGCCAACCCCGCAGCAACCGGCAACCACCGAGGCGGCCCTCGAAGCCGCCCGCCGCGAGAAACTGCGCAAAATAAGCGACATGGGCATCGACCCATGGGGCGCGCGATTCGATGGCCACCAGCCGATCGGCCAGATCCGCGCCCGCGAAGGCGAAATCGTTGCCGAAGTGGCAACGGAGGCGTCGAAAGGGGACAGTCCCATTTTTGCTGGCACGAAAATTGGGACAGTTCCCCCGCCCGAACAGCATGGCCCAAAGGTCCGCGCGGCAGGCCGAATCGTCTTGCGTCGTCCCTCAGGCAAGGTCAATTGGCTGCAAGTCCGTGACTGGACCGGCACCATCCAGGTAATGATTGGCAAGGCCCAGGTCGGTGACGAGAACTTCGCCCTGGCCCAGTGCTTCGACCTCGGCGACATCGTCGGCGTCGATGGCGAGTTGAAACGCACCCGGACCGGCGAACTCACGATTTTCGCCGAGAAGCTGACGTTCCTCACCAAGTCGCTGGCCACACCGCCCGAGAAACACAAAGGGCTGGCCGATCCCGAGCTTCGTCAGCGGATGCGGTATCTCGATCTGATCCACACCGAAGGCGTGCTCGAAACGTTTCTCCGCCGCATCAAGATCGTGCAATCGATCCGCAACACGCTGGCCGCCCGAGGCTTTGCCGAGGTCGAAGGCCCCACGCTCCACGCCATCGCCGGCGGGGCGGCCGCGCGCCCCTTCACCACGCATCACAACGCGCTCGACATCGACCTATATCTGCGAATCGCTTTGGAACTACACCTCAAGCGGCTGTTGGTCGGCGGGATCGAGCGCGTGTACGAGCTTGGCCGCGTCTATCGCAACGAAGGCATCGACGCCCGGCACAATCCCGAGTTCACCATGCTCGAAGCCTACCAGGCCTACGGCAACTACGAGACGATGATGGACCTCACCGAGGCCGCCATCGTCGACGCGATCCGGGCGATGACGGACACGGCCGGCAATAGTCCCCTCTCTCTCCGGGAGAGGGCTAGAGTGAGGGGGGCGGACGATCAGATCGGCCCTCACCCCCTGCCCCTCTCCCAAAGAGAGAGGGGCGACACATTTGTGCTCCCCTGGGCCGACACCGAGATCGATTTCACACCCCCGTTTGCGCGAAAGACCTACGACGAGCTATTTGCCGAGCACACCGGCGTGCAACCCGACGACACGAAGGCCATTGCGAAACTGGCCGAGCAGATCGGCTTCAACACGGTTGGCAAGCACCCGGACGTCATCAAGAGCTTTGTCTTTGAAGAGAAGGTCGAAGACGCCCTGATGGGCCCGATCTTTGTGCTCGACTACCCGGCCAGCATCTGCCCGCTCACAAAGCGCAAGGCCGGCAATCCGGCCGTGGCCGAACGGTTCGAGCTGTTCATCCAGGGCATGGAAGTGGCCAACGCCTATACTGAGCTGAACGACCCCGACATGCAGGAAGAGCTTTTTTCAAAGCAACTCGCCGGGCTGCCCGACGAGGAGTCGATGGCCAAGATGGACCACGACTTCATCCGCGCCCTGCGCCACGGCATGCCCCCGGCCGGCGGTCTAGGCATTGGCATCGACCGACTAGTGATGCTCCTGACCAATTCCCAAAGCATCCGTGAAGTAATCCTCTTCCCGCTGTTGCGCCCGGAAGCGATTGATGAGCGGCCTCTTCCCCGTCCCCCGTCCCCCGTCCCCGGCTCCTAGCCTCCATGTACAAACTCCTCCTCTGCTGGCGATACCTTCGCACGCGCTACATCGCCCTGGCGTCGATCATCAGCGTCATGCTTGGCGTGGCCACGATGATCGTCGTCAACAGTGTGATGGAAGGCTTTTCCACCGAGATGCAAAATCGCATCCACGGGATTCTCTCGGACGTGATCGTCGAATCGCAGAGTTTCGAGGGCATGCCCCACGCCGATTGGCAGCAGGAGCGAATCCGCCGCGCGGTCGGCGATGACGTCGAGGCCATGTCACCCACGGTTGCGGTACCGGCGATGCTCAATCTCCAGTGCAACGGCCGCTCGATCACCAAACCCGTGCAACTCATCGGCATCGACGAAAAGACGCAGGGCAGTGTAAGCGATTTCGGCGAGTATCTACAACACCCGGCGAACCGGGAAGCGATGAGCTTCGATCTCCGCGAAGGCGGCTACGACACTCACGATCATCAAAGCGGCGCTGAAGCCCCGGAGCGTCCACAGATGGGCCAGGCCGGTTGGGAGTATCGGCGCGAGACGGCTCGCATCAAGAAATATCGGGACGAGTATCGGAACGCCAGCGCCACGCAGCAGCCCGCGTCGGCCTCGCAAGATCCCGTCGCTAAGGATTCGCCGCCAGCCAATACACCGGCCGCCGATCCTTTCGCCGGCCATCAACCCCCTGAAAACGTCTTTGATCCCGAGAAACAGCAGCATACCGGCATTGTCCTGGGCATCGCCGAGGCCAGCTTCCGCACCTCCAAGGGCGAAGATATGTTCTACGCGATTCCGGGCGATGACGTGGTTGTGATGACGGCCACCGTCGGCGACCGGCCACAGGCCACGGGCGACCGCTTCACGATCGTCGACTTCTACGAAAGTAAAATGAGCGAATACGACTCGCAGTTCGTATTCGTGCCGATCCGCAAACTTCAGCAACTCCGCGGCATGATCGACCCCACAACGGGCGATGGAAACGTCAATGCCATCCAGATCAAGCTCAAGCCCGGCGCCGACGCCGACGCCGTCCGCGACAAGCTCCGCGCGGTCTTCGAGCCGCAACTCTTCGGCGTCTACACTTGCGCGACAAGCAAGGGCCCCTGCTGGCCGCCGTGCAGATCGAGAAAGCAACGCTCAACGTCTTGCTGTTCCTGATCATCGCCGTGGCCGGTTTCGGCATCCTCGCCATCTTCTATATGATCGTCGTCGAAAAGACCCGCGACATCGGTATCCTCAAATCCCTGGGCGCACCCGGCCGCGGCGTGATGGGCATCTTTCTCGCCTACGGACTCTCCCTGGGGATCGTCGGCTCCGGCGTGGGCACGGCAATCGGCCTCCTTATAGTCCACTACATCAACGAAATTGCCGCCGGGCTCGGTTGGATCATGGGCCAAAAGGTCTTCGACCCATCGATCTACTACTTCTACAAAATCCCCGCCATCATCGTGCCCCAAACGCTCGCTTGGATCGTGATCGGGGCGCTATGCATCGCGGTTGCGGCCAGCATCTTGCCGGCCCGCCGCGCCGCACGCCTGCATCCCGTGGAGGCCCTGCGCTATGAGTAGCAATGCCGCAATGCCGTTTGAAACGAACTCGTGTCGTCTAGCTGCCGCCGGCACGGCGGCTTGTGATATCCCCGGGGCCGACGTGCCGTCGGCGACCAAACGAATTCACTTTCCCAACGTCACCGGCCACGTCGAACATGCGAACCAACTCCACACCGTCGATCTCTACAAGAGCTACCGCAAGGGCCCGGTCGAAGTGCCTGTGCTCCGCGGCGTAAGCATGACCGTTCGCCGCGGCGAGTTCCTGGCTATCGTCGGCCAAAGCGGCTCGGGCAAGAGTACGCTCTTGCATCTGCTCGGCACGCTCGACGCGCCCGACCGCGGCGAAATCCACTATGCCGGCCGCCGCATCGACAACCTGCCCGCCAAAGGCCGCGATGCTCTGCGCAACCGCCAGTTCGGCATGATCTTCCAGTTCTATCACCTGCTGCCCGAACTGACCACGCTAGAAAACGTCCTCTCACCGCTGATGATCACCCACGGCGTATTAAGCTATCTGCGTCATCGCCGCAAGCATCGCGCCCGGGCCGCCGAGCTGCTCGAAATGGTCGGCCTGAGCCACCGGCTAAAACACCGGCCACGCGAGCTCTCTGGCGGCGAGATGCAGCGTGCGGCCATTGCCCGGGCACTCGTGGCCCAGCCCGACTTGCTCCTGGCCGACGAGCCCACCGGCAACCTCGATCAGGCCACCGGACAAGACATCATCCGCATTCTCCGCGACTTGAACGATCGCCAACAGCTAACTATAGTTATGGTTACCCACGATCGGGCGATTGCCGATCAGGCCGACCGTATCGTGCGGCTAGCCAACGGGCGAATGGAATCATAGAAGCAAGGGGGCTAGGGATTAGGGGCTAGGGACTAGAGACCCCGGCCTCTAACCTCTAGCCCTAACCCCCAGCCCCTAGCTCCTCCATGTCTCTCAAGATCTACATCGGCGGAAAGCTGTACGACAAAGAAGATGCCAAGATCAGCGTCTACGACCATGGCCTCCTTTATGGCGACGGCGTCTTCGAAGGCATCCGCAGCTACGGCGGCCGCGTGTTCCGCATGGCCGAACATCTCGACCGCCTTTGGAACTCGGCCAAGGCCATCTGGCTCGAAATCCCCATGTCGAAGGTCGAGATGGCTGCCGCCATCGAACAAACGATCTCCGTCAACGGCATAACGGACGGCTATATTCGCGTCGTGGTCACGCGCGGCGTCGGCACCCTGGGCCTCGATCCCAATCGTTGCGACAATCCCCAGGTGATCATCATCGCCGACAAGATTTCGCTCTACCCCGATGAACTTTATCGGAAGGGTCTGGAGATTGTCACCGTAAGCGTCGCGCGGAACCATCCGGCGGCGCTGAATCCGCGAATTAAATCGCTTAACTACCTGAACAATATCCTCGCAAAGATCGAAGGGCTCCAGGCCGGCTGCATGGAGGCCCTGATGCTCAACCACAAGGGCGAGTTGGCCGAGTGCACCGGCGATAACATTTTCCTGGTCAGCCACGGCCGCGTACTTACTCCGCCCAATGATGCCGGCATCCTTGAAGGCGTCACCCGCGACGCCGTGATCACTCTGGCGCACGACATGCAGTTTGAAGTCCTGGAGAAGCCGCTAACAAAGCACGACGTTTATATCGCCGACGAATGCTTCCTGACCGGCACGGCGGCCCAAGTGGTGCCGGTCGTAAAGGTCGACAGCCGCACCATCGGCGACGGCGTGCCCGGCCCCATCACCAAAACACTGATGGCCGCCTTCCGCGAACTCACGCGGAAGTAACCGCCTCTGGGTAGCACGCCCTGAGGTACAAAGGGCGTGGTGTGTTGCGACATTGCCGATCCACCACACCTTACGCCGGGACTCACGGACGTACTAAACAAGCCGGAACATCGAGACTATTTTCATGGAATGGCTCCAGTTCTTCTTCGATGTCTTTCTCCACCTCGACAGACATCTGGGCGAGGTGATCAAGGACTACGGCACGTGGACCTATCTCATTCTTTTTGTGATCATCTTCTGCGAGACCGGGCTTGTCATAACTCCGTTCCTGCCGGGCGATTCATTGTTGTTTGCCGCCGGTGCACTGTCTGCTACCACCGGCGCACTCAATCCCTGGTGGCTGTTTCTGCTGCTGAGCTTCGCCGCCATCGCCGGCGATACCGTCAACTACTGGATCGGCGCCTACGTCGGTCCGCATGCCTTTAGCGGCAACGTCCGCTATCTGAAGAAGGAATACCTCGATCGCACCCACGCCTTCTATGAAAAATATGGAGGCAAGACGATCATTATCGCCCGCTTCGTCCCCATCGTGCGGACCTTCGCCCCATTCGTTGCCGGCATCGGCGCGATGAACTACGCCCGCTTCATCGTCTACAACGTGCTGGGCGGTATCGCCTGGGTGGCCCTCCTCGTCTTCGGCGGCTATAGATTCGGCGACCTCGACTTCGTCAAGCAAAACTTCTCGCTGGTCATCATCGTCATCATCATCATCTCGGTCATGCCGATGGTGATCGAATATCTCCGCACACGCCAATCGCGAGAAAACTGAGGGGCGACTCTCAACTCAACTTCCAAGTCTTCGCCATTTCGCGATTTCGCGATCTCTTGAGCAAACACCGTCAGCCCAAAGTCACCGCAAGAACACATTCGTCATTCGTCATTCCGCCTTCGTCATTCCCTAAAACGCCACCGGCAACCCGATCGCTTTCGCCAGCCGCTCCAAATACTTCTCGCGTGGAATGACGGTCGCCCCGAGTCTGGCCGTGTGCGGCGTCAACTGCTGAATATCCATGAGCGTGAACCCTCGCTCGCGAAGATGCCCCACAAGGCTTGCTAAAGCCACCTTCGACGCGTCCCGCACCCGATAGAACTTCGACTCGGCCGAGAACAGGCCGCCGACGGCCACGCCATACACGCCGCCGGCCAATTCATGCTCGTGCCACACTTCAACGCTATGGGCGTAGCCCAGTCTGTGAAGATCTGTATAGGCCTCGATCATTTCCGGCGTCAGCCAGGTTTGGTTCATCCGCCCCGGCGACATGGCACAACCGCGGATCACGTTCTCGAACTCCGCATCGCGCGTCACCTCGAACTTCGCGCTGCGACACGTCCTCCGTAGCCGCCGCGACACGTGAAAGCGGTCGAACTCAATCACCGCCCGCGGGTCGGGCGACCACCAAGCCACCGGCGCGTCGAAATCCGTGATTGGCCAAGGGAAGATGCCGTGCCGATAAGCGTCCAGCAGCCACTCCGGCGACAATTCCCCCCCGAATCCAACCAACCCTTCGGGGTCGGCATTCTCAGCCGGCGGAAAATAGGGAGATGGTGCCAACACAGCCGTTCGCCAGAAAATAGCATCTCGCAATAGTAGTCCAACTCTCAGTTTAGCCGCTACATTCCGATCCTGGCAATGAGGGGCGACACGGGGGCGCAGTTTGGCAGCCAGCATCGTGACCTGACAATAGCCGGCGGCTACCTGCCGCCGGATGTTCGCCCACCTAGCTTGACCAAAAGGTGTTGCTGGGCCTATTGATAGCGGCACGGCATCACGAGCAGCCAGCAGCGCCCGTCATGGTAGATCGGTCGAGCCATACGTCCGCAGTCCGCGAACAGGGCCCCAACCGTTTTGCGCTGCTGACGCTACGCCACCTTCTCCGCCGGCGTTGGCCGCGCCACCGGTGGCCACGGCACGCTTGCCCGATCGTCCGCCGCAACCGGCAGCGGCAACTGGATCGATCGCACGTGGACGTCTTGCTGCGGATACGCAATTTCAATGCCCGCCCCGCGAAATTCTCGGTCGATCGCCATGTGCAACTCGTGAATCACCGTGCCCCGATTGTCCATGTTCGGCAGAAAGCACCGCAGCACAAAGTTCAGTGCGCTGTCGCCAAACGACTCCAACGACACGGCTGGCGGTGGGTCGTTGGCCACAATGGCATGCTCGTTCGCAACTCGCAAAAGAATCTCCGCGGCCTGTTGCGTGTCGGAGCCGTAGGCGACTCCTACACGAATCACCACGCGGTTGACCGGGTCCGTGAGCGTCCAGTTCAGCACGCGGCCTGTAATGAACTCCTTGTTCGGAACGATCAACTCCTTGCGATCCCCGTCGGTAATCGTGGTGGCCCTCATACGAATTCGCGACACAACCCCCGTTACGCCGTCAATCGTAACAACGTCGCGCACCCGCACCGGGCGCTCGATAAGTATGATCAGGCCGGAAACAAAATTGGCAAAGATCTCCTGCAAGCCAAAACCAAGTCCCAAGCTCATGGCCGCTACTAGCCATTGCACTTTCGACCAGCCCACGCCCAGTGCCATGCAGCAAGACAGCACACCGACAAGCGTAATTAGATAGCGACAGACCGTGGCCACGGCGTACCGGGCGCCGGCATCGACCGGCAAGTGCTGAAGCACGGCCATTTCCAGCAAGCCGGGAATATTCTTCGCCGCAATAACCGTCGTGGCCAACACGATAATCGCCATGCACAGGTCGGACAACCTGACAAATCCGTCCACCTCGTCGCTCTTCCATGCAACCTGGCCGTCTGGCAAGCTCACTTGCTGCCTTACGGTTATCTTCGTTGGCCAAAGTTCGTAATTGATGTTGCCCAAGGCTGGCAGCACGTTAATCCACGCGCCCCATATGGCCAGTGCGCAGGCGACGGCCAATGCGTATTCGACTAGGCGGCGCGTTTGCGTGTTGATCGTCGCCAAGTCGCGCTCCGCAACGGCTGCGACTGGCAAATCGGCGGCCGACGCGTCGTCGCCCGCATTGTTTTCCAGCGCGGCCGCGCGTCGCTGCCGAGCCTGTTCGATCGCCAGTTTTCGCTGGCTCACCAAGATCCACCGCAGCAGCAACGCCCGCAACACGATCACGCCCACCAACACGTAGGTCATCACGACCAGTCGCGTGGCCAGTTGTTGGGCCGTGTAGTAGTAACCGGCGGCAGCTAGAATCGCCAGACTGGCAGGAATCATCACCCCCAGCGGATACCAGACGTAGCGGAGTCGTTCGAGCCATCCACCGCGCCGCGCAGCAACCAGTGCTTGCGACACGGCCCCGCCCGGCCGAAAAATCCTCTGTAGAAACAGCGCGAAGCCGGTCAGCGCAGCCACAAAACACACGCGACCCAACGTATTGTCCCGGTTGCTCGTCTCTTGCACGCTCATGGTCGCTGCGATACACACTAATGGCAACACCGGCAGAGTAAGCCATCGCAGATTCTGCCGCATCAGCTTCAATGCCGAGGCCGGCCAGCCGAAATGGGCTTCCCCCAAACCGCCAACGCCACACGTGTGCCGCAGCAACTCCAACACAAAATACACACGCGCCGCCACCGTTAGCCCCGCACCCACCGCCTTGCATAACTCCGAAGGCGAAGCCGCCGCACCCAACCGCCAGCCGATGTACCAAACCAATCCCGGCCATGCCGCCGCCATAAGCGTCGCGAGCGCCCACGCCTCCAGCGTCGGCAGGAAGCGGTAACAACTACCCCGGGCCGCCTTCTCGCCCACCTGCTGCACGCGCGCGCGAAGCCGACGCCGCCAATAGATCAACAGCACGAAAAGTCCCAATGACAGCGAGGTCAGAGCCCGATTTCTTCCCGCGTCTACACACAATGTCGAGCCCATCTCGACCCAGGACTGCGGACCAGCCAGCCACCATAGTGCATCGCCGGCTCTGCGCATCGCCCACGCCCAAGGGCGTTGTGCTCGCAATCCACAGCACCCGCTCGTCGATATACCGGGCGTAACGCTCCGTTTCCTTGATGAGCAACTGCTCCGCCGCGTAGAGATCGACGAGCTTCGAGTAGTATTTGTCGTAGTCGATGTTCAGCGCATCGAGGTAGTCCCGTCGCGTGCTCAGCGCCTGTCGGACCGCCGTCGCCAAATCGCTCCGCTCGTCGCTCTGTTCGATCAAATGCTGCCGCCGAAGCTCGACCTGCGTTTCCGCTTCCAAGTCGGCCAGCGGTCGCCGCTCGTCGTATAACTTCATCTGTTCGAGTTGGCCCTGGCCGATCGTCTGCTGCTGCAACGCCGCGTTGCGACGCAACTCGCGAACGTTCGGCAATGTCTCCCGCTTGTTTCGTAGCAGCAAGCCAATCTCGTTCGTCAGCCCAACCGTTTCCACCTTCTGCTGTACGCTCGTGAAATTTTCCTTCAGCGCCGTCAGTTGCCCTTTTACCTCCTCCAATCGGGCGGTCGTCTCAGTAATACTTGCGACCAGCGACTTCCGCATTTCTGCCAGCTCGGCGTTGCGCGCGGCCAGCGCCTTCACCACCGGATGGGCCTGCCCGGCCTGCCGCAAAGCCTGTCGGGCTTGCTGCTCCGCCTCCTGCTTGCGGCGCCGATTGGCCACTTCCTGCCATTGTTTCAGTTCTTGCTCGGCCAAAGCAACCTGCCGGGTATCCAGGTCACGACTGGCCGGCAGCAATTCGGTCCGCGCCTCGTAGGCCCGTAGCTCTTTCTCGCAACACGATATCTCTTGCTCGGCCGTCCGTCGCCGAACGATGAGCATCGCCCGGCTGGCCAAGCCGGCAGGGTTGCCGTCGTCGCCCCCTCCCGCCGCCTGCAATTTTGAATTGATGTCGGCCAACCGCTCTTTTGCGGCGCTCGTCTGTTCCGGAATTCGCGCCCGCCGAGCAGCACGCCCCTTCAACTCTGTCTCAACATCCAAGAGCGCCTTTCGCCGTTCTTCCAGCCCGGCCTCGTGCGTCGAGACCTCCTGCTCAATTTGCGGCAGTGTCAATTGATCCGGGATCGCCTCGCACACCTGCGCCGGCGGTACGGCCAATGCCGCCCTTGTCTTCTTCAGTTCCCCAGGGGCCTCGGCCGCAAGCCTCTCAAATTTCTGCGCCTTTCTCTGTCCAGCGCTTCACCGCTTCCATCTCGCCCAACGCCTGCTGGTACACATCCTTGATCTTCGCCTTCGCCGCATCGTCCAAATCCCGCAGCTCGTCGACCTGCTTCATCCGCGATTGCAGCAGCGTTACGATGTCCGTATCCGACACCGATTTTGACGGCCCTTCGCCAAGGGCCAGCGTCGCAACCAACATCGCTGCCGCAACTTGCATCACAAGCAGGGGAATATGCACAGTCCGTTGATTCATGTTCTACTCGGATTGCAGGGCGTGCAAAGAAGTGCGCAGAATCAGCCGGAAGCCGACCAGAGTTAGCGGCTAAGTGAGGCGACTTGTACCGACATCGGCCGCCCGTGACAAGGCCAATCCCCCGCTTGCCTGCCGTCGAAACTCAGCAATTCGCCAACGGAAAGGCATTCGATATTTCTGCCGGAATCCGCGTAGGCTTGCCGGTGGCGTAGCTGATAAACGCCCAATGCGTCTCGGCCTTGGCCAGCAGCTCCCCGTCCGCCAGACGGCAGGGGACTGGTCCATTTTTCGGCGTGACAACGCATTCGGCGGAAACAGGCTGGCCGAAAACATGGACCTGTCCGCTTCCCGGGCCGCGGCGGATGATGCGATACAGCCGCGTCGATGTCGCCCGCTTCATGTCCGCCACGTGCGTCTGCACCACGATCTCATCCCCTTCATAGGCTGGCCGAATGTATTCGATCGTGTGCCGCCGCGCCACCCAACCCATCCCCAATTCGAGATACCGCTGGGCCGTCCAACCCAGTGTCGCCGAATGTGCGATCGCCGCCGCCTGCATCCACGCCACGTACACCACGTTGTTGGCATGCCCCTGCTCGTCGATCTCCTCGGCCGTGACGGTGTGGGGATAGGCAAAGATGTTTGTCATGGCGCGATCTACCAATTGGACAGAGTTTCCCGCCATGATACGACGGCACACCAACCCCAGCAATCCAGTGCAGCCCAATCGACCGCCCCCCACTCCAATCCACGGCCGATTTGGTACAATACTCGGTTTCACGGGGCCCGATGATCGGCGTCGGGCAGTCGGCTCCTGCCTGAAAAACACCATGAAACAGTGGGATACAGTCGCCATCGTGGGGGTCGGATTGATCGGCGGATCGATCGGGATGGCGCTGCGCGAGAGGAAACTTGCCAAAAACATCGTCGGCGTCGGTCGCCGCCAAGCCAGTCTCCGTGTTGCACGCCGCGTGGGCGCGGTCACCCACACCACCATTGATCTCAACAAAGGCGTGGCCGACGCCGAACTGGTCATCGTCTGCACGCCCGTCGGCCACATCGTCGATCATGTTCGTCAGGTCGCCCAACATTGCCCCGAGCGCGTGCTGATCACCGACGCCGGCAGCACCAAGCAGGCAATCGTTGCCGCTCTCGATAGTGGCCTGGGCCACGGCTGTCGCTTTCTCGGCAGCCACCCGCTCGCCGGCAGCGAAAAAGCCGGCGCCGGCTGTGCCACGGCCGATCTGTTCGAAGGCCGCATGGCCATTCTTACGCCCACCAAGAACACCCGGGCCGAGGATTTCGATGCCCTCGAACAGTTTTGGCAATCGCTCGGCTCCGTCGTCGTGCAAATGTCGCCCGAGGAGCACGACGAAGCGCTCGCGCTGACCAGCCATCTGCCGCACGTCGCTGCCGCGGCGCTCGCCTTGACGCTGCCCGAAAAGTACTTCCGCCTGACCGGCGCCGGCATGTTGGATATGACGCGCATAGCCGCCGGCGACCCCGAACTGTGGCGGCAGATACTCCAAATGAACCGCTCGAACATTCTGAACGCGTTGGAGCAATTCGGGGCGCAATTGGCCGCCCTGCATTCTCTGCTGCGCGACGACAAACAGGATGAAATCGTCCGCTACCTCACCCACGCCAAGAAAAACCGCGATGCTCTGGGAAGTTGATATCTACGCCCGTGAAGGTCAGCCCGACCTCGGCGCCCGCGACGTGGCTACTGCCGCCGCCGAATTACATCTGGCCAACGATCTGGCCGTCACCTCCGCCCGAGGCTACCTGATCCAAGGCGATCTCGACCATAGCCAAGTCACGCGGATTGCCGACGAGCTGTTGGCCGATCGCGTGGTCGAGCGAACCATCGTTGCCGCGGCCGGCGATAGCGCCCTAACGCAACTGCCCCACGGCCATGCCCATTGGATCCATGTCCTTCCCAAGCCCGGCGTCATGGATCCCGTGGCCCAAAGCGCGATGGAGGCCATCGCCGACTTCCGCCTCCACGCCGATGCCGTCCGCACGCTCAAAAAATACGCCGTCGGACCGCTGCCGCCCGACCGACTCGCGCTCCTGTGCTCGAAAGTGTTGGCGAACGACGCCATCGAGCAAGTGATCGTCGGGCCGCTCGACTTCCAGCACCTCGAAGTCGGCTCGCCGTATCAATTTCGCCTTGTCACCGTGCCGATCCGTGCGATGGATGACGCCGCGCTCGAACGCCTCAGCCGCGAAGGCCAACTCTTCCTCTCGTTGGTCGAAATGCAAACCATCCAGGCCCATTTTCGCTCGCTGGACCGCGACCCGACCGACGTCGAACTCGAAACCGTCGCCCAAACATGGAGCGAGCATTGCAGCCACAAAACGCTGGCCGGCCGCATCCACTACCGCGAGCCCGGCGGCGAGCGGCATTTCGACAACATGCTCAAGGAGACGATTTTCGCCGCCACGCAGAAGATCCGCAAAGACCTGGGCGACCGTGATTGGTGCGTCAGCGTCTTCGCCGACAACGCCGGTGTCATCCGCTTCGACGACCAGTACAACATCGTCTTCAAGGTCGAAACGCATAACCATCCGTCCGCCCTCGAACCCTACGGCGGCGCCAACACGGGTCTCGGCGGCGTCATCCGCGACCCGATGGGCACCGGCATGGGCGCCAAACCAATCTGCAACACCGACGTTTTCTGCTTTGCCCCGCCCGATACCCCGGCCGACTCGCTGCCGCCCGGCGTGCTGCATCCGCGCCGCGTGATGAAAGGCGTCGTCTCCGGTGTCCGCGATTACGGCAACCGTATGGGCATTCCCACCGTTAACGGCGCCCTGTACTTTGACGAGCGCTATCTGGGCAACCCGCTGGTGTTCTGCGGCAACATCGGCCTGATTCCCCGCGACAAGTCGTTCAAGCATCCGCAGCAAGGCGACTTGATCGTTGCCCTCGGCGGTCGCACCGGCCGCGACGGAATCCACGGCGCCACCTTCAGTTCCGCCGAATTGACCAGCCAGAGCGAGACGCTCTCCGGCGGCGCCGTGCAAATCGGCAACGCCATCACCGAGAAAATGCTGTTGGATGTGCTCATGGTTGCTCGCGACCGCGGCCTCTATAGCGCCGTCACCGACTGCGGCGCCGGCGGCTTTTCCAGCGCCGTTGGCGAAATGGGCGAAAAAATCGGCGCCGAGGTCTGGCTCGAACGCATCCCGCTCAAGTACGAGGGCCTGTCCTATACCGAAATCTGGATCTCCGAGGCCCAAGAGCGCATGGTCGTCTCTGTGCCTGAAGCGAAATGGGACGCGCTCGCCGCCTTGTGCGCCTCTGAAGGCGTCGAAGCAACCGTGATCGGCCGATTCGAGCCCACCGGCCGCCTGGTTCTGAAATACGGCGACCAACAAGTGGCCGACATCGCCATGCAGTTCCTCCACGACGGCCGCCCGCCAGTCATTCGCGACGCCATCTACGTCCCCTCGCCTCTCCCATTGGCCGAGTGCCGGCGCAAGGACATCTCACTCCCCTCTCCCTTTGGGAGAGGGGCCGGGGGTGAGGGCGTGTGCCACTGGCTCGGCCAGTGCCATCTCGGGTGCCACTGGCTTGTCCAGCAGTGCCCCTGCTGCCACTGCCAATGCGTCCAACCCGTGTGCCACTGGCTCTGCCAGTGCCTCCGATCGTGCCACAGCCTCATCCAACGGCAATTACACCGACTCGCTCCTAGCGATCCTCGGCTCGCTCAACGTTTGCAGCAAGGAGTGGGTAATCCGTCAGTACGACCACGAGGTCCAAGGCGGAAGCGTCGTCAAACCGTTGGTCGGCGTCACAAACGACGGGCCAAGCGACGCCGCAGTCGTGCGGCCCGTGCTGAACAGTCGCCGCGGAATCGTGATCTCCTGCGGCATGAACCCTCGCTACGGCGATTTCGACACCTATTGGATGGCCGCCAGCGCGATCGACGAAGCCGTGCGCAACTGTGTGGCCGTCGGCGCCGATCCCGATCGTATCGCCATCCTCGACAATTTCTGCTGGGGCACAACCGATCGACCCGAAACGCTCGGCTCGCTGGTCCGCGCCGCGTTGGCCTGCTATGACATGGCGATCGCGCTCGGCACGCCGTTCATCAGCGGCAAAGACAGCCTCAACAACGAGTTCCGCCCGACCGGAAAAGCAAGCGGAAAAGGGGACTGTCCCCGTTTGCCTGAACGGCCCGAAGGGTGCTTGGCACCAACGGGGGCTGTCCCCTTTTCCGCGCAAACGCGCCCATCTCCATCCCGCCATCGCTCCTGATCAGCGCCCTCGGCCAAGTCGACGACGTCGGCCGTTGCGTGACGATGGACCTCAAAGCGCCCGGCAATCTCCTCTATCTCGTCGGCCAGACGAAAGATGAACTCGGCGGCTCGCACTTTGCAATGGTCGAAGGCTTCATCGGCGGCGAAGTCCCCAAAGTCGACGCCGTGCTAGCTAAGAAGACCTTCGCCGCGATCCACAAGTCCATCACCGCCGGCCTCGTCCGCTCCTGTCACGATCTGAGCGAAGGCGGCCTCGCCGTCGCTGCTGCCGAAATGTGCTTCGCCGGCGGCCTCGGCGCCAAACTTCTCCTCCCCTCTCCCACCGGGAGCGGCTCCGCAGGTGAGGGCGCTTCATATCTCCCCTCTCCCTTTGGGAGAGGGGCAGGGGGTGAGGGCAGCGAAGCGTCCGATCCCGCCATCCTCCTCTTCAGCGAATCCAACACCCGCTTCCTCTGCGAGATCGAACCGGCAAACGCCGCAGCCTTTGAAGCCGCCTTCGCGGCCATTCCCCACGCCCGCATCGGCGAAGTAACCGGAAGCGGCCGGTTGGAAATTCTCGCCGATTACGCGGCCGTCATTTCTGCCGACATTTCGGCGTTGAAAGCAGCATGGCAAAGCCCGTTGCAGTGGTGATTAGAACAGACTGCACTCACGCACCAGCGTGAACATCACAGGATGCAACGAGGATATTGTTGCTCCGGAGTTGGCTCAAAGATAGAATGTGCGCGGGACAAGGGGACAAAGGGGGGCAGGCGCACTTTTTGACGCGAACTCATGATCCCAAAAATAAGCGCCTGTTCCCCACGAAAAGAACGAGACTTCGCGAAAATAGAAACTCCCGCCCCCATCATTCCTCTTTATTCCTTTCCCCCTTATTCCCGACCCGGCAGGAAACCCTGTCTCGGCTCGAATCGGGCACCCCGTGACTCACCCTGCGACTATGACACCCTGTGACCGAAATGATCCCTGGCACCCTGCGACCCAGCCATGTGAGACCGAGATAGATACATGTATCGTTTCGGTGCCGAGTATCCATCCCACGAAAGCCTCACGAATGTTGCACTATTCGGAGCTAGCCCGATAATTAGCGTTAGCACACCGATACATGCTCGCCGCCCACCAATACCAGCTCGATTGCTGACGCATGAGACAAGACTTCGCTGTCCGCTGTCCGCTTCCTAGATATCGCGCCGCAGAATCGCTTCGGCGGCAATTGATCGAGTACATGCTTTCGAACGGGCTTCATGAAGGCGATCCTTTCATGTCGGATCGCCAACTCATGGAGGCCGTCGGGCGGAGTCGTACGGCCGTGCGGCGAGCACTCGAACAACTGAAACGTGAAGGATGGATTGAACGGCGCGGCGGCGTCGGCACGTTTGTCGGTCCACGAATCGACATGCTCGGGTTTCAGCACGTGGCGTGTCTGCAAGGCGGAAAGCGGCTCGTTCGCCTGGCGGCCGTCGCTGCCGGATTGGGGCGGCTGCGGCATGACTGGTACAGCGGAGCGATGCTGCAAGGCATCGACGAAGCCTCGGACGAAGAATGCATCACCGTGGAGTTGCTGGGCGATCATCACACCAAGCCAGGCGTCTTGCGCGCCGGCTAATGCATGGCCGTCCAGACGCGTTTGTTTGCCTGGGCCCGCCAATGGCTCACATTTCGGTGATTGGCGAAGCTGGCCGACTAGGCATTCCTTGTATCTTGGCGGGCATCCGCGCTAGAGCTTCGATTGCCCAACGTGTACGAAGACAGTGTGGCCGCGGCCGCAATCGCCGTCACGCATCTGGCCGAGGCGGGTCACCGCCGGATTGGATTTGTTCAGGTGACCAGTGTCGGCTGGTGGACGTTTGATCGTCACGAAGGCTATCTGCGTGGCTTGGTGCAGTGCGGAATCGAAGCGGACGAGGGTCTGGTGTTGTGGCTGCCTCCGGAACCCACGGTAGAAGGCTTTGAAGCTCTACGAAGCTATCTCGTCCGACAACGTCCCACGGCGGTGTTGTTCGGCTGCTGCTGGGTAGCGGCCTACCTTCAACGGCTGGTTGCGACAGGCGACTTGCGGGTTCCAGACGACCTGTCGACAGTCACCTTCGATCAACATCCCGAAGTGAAGCAATGGTGGGGCGGGGCGTGTCCTGCAACAGTCGAGTTGCCGCTACATCAAATCGGCCGTACTGTAGCCGCCATGGCGCGAAAACTTGCTGAAGGGCGCGAAGTGTCCGCCGATACGGCACTACCCTGCAAATTCACGCGAGGCGAAACGATTCATCGATGTCGTTCCCATAGAAATAGGAGAGTAGCCTTATGAGTACCACTCGCCGCTCGTTCATGCGTTCTTTGGGCCTCAGCTCCATTGGCACCGTTGCGATGGGTGGAGCCCTGAAGCGGGCCGCGGCGCAAACCGGCCTGGACGAAAAGATTTATGGTGCGCACGGCAACGCCACCACCGCGAGGCCCGAAGGAGTCTGGCAGTCTGTTTCCGATCGCAAGATCCGCATCGGCATCGCGGGCGGCGGTTTTGGCTTGGCATTCGCGTTTGACAAGCATCCCAACGCCACGGTCACAGCCGTTACTGACCTGATTCCGGGGCGTCGTCAGGCGTTGGCAAAAACATTTCGTTGTGACACCGTCTATCCGTCCCTGGAAGAAATGGTCAAGGACGACACGATTGAGGCGATCTTTGTGGCCACTGACGCTCCCGGGCATGCCCAGCACTGCATCGACGTGCTGAAACACGGCAAGTATGTGGCTTCCGCCGTGCCTGCCGTGTGGGGATCGATGGAAGACGCCTACAGACTCCTGGAAACGGTCAAATCGTGTGGGGTGGAGAAGTACATGATGTTCGAGACATCGGCCTTCCACGAGGACTGCTACGCGATGCGGCAGATCTACCGTGCGGGCGGCTTCGGCAAATTGATCTATACCGAGGGTGAGTATTATCACTATATGCCCAAGCCGCTCCACTCATATAAAGGTTGGCGCACTGGCTTGCCGCCACAATGGTATCCCACACATGCCGCCGGGTACTACGTCTGCGTGACCGACGGCAGCTTCACGGAAGTGTCTTGCATGGGCATGCCGAGCGTTATCGAGCATCTACAAGCCGCCAACAATCGCTACAAGAATCCGTTCGGCTCCGAGATCGCATTGTTCAGGACAAGCGAGGGCGGGATGGCACGCATGGCCATGAGCTGGGACGTATTCGTTGCTCCTAGCGAAATCGGCCGTGTACGCGGTGAGCGCGGCACGATGACTGAAATGGCATACAAGGGAATGGAGAATAGACTGCCGAAGCTTGGTCGTCCGCCCTTGCCGCCGGACCTCGAACCGGGCGGCCATGGCAGATCGCACGGCCCCTTGGTGAACGAGTTCGTCACGGCGATGCTCGAAGCTCGCAAGCCGATTGTCGATATCTGCGCCGCGCTGAATATGACGGTTTCCGGCATCGTCGCCCATCAATCGGCGTTGAAGGACGGCGAACTTCTGAAGATACCGCAATTCGCCTAATTGTCGACGTCCGGAATTCCCGGAATCCCGAATTCCTCCGAGGAGGAATTCCGGGAATTCCGCGATTCTTGACGAGGGAAGGCGACTGTGGATTGGGTATTATGATTCTCCGTAATTCTCGGAATTCGACACTCCAGATCAGAAAACCCCGTCGGCTCGGTCATAGCCCCAGTCTATCGGGGGAATAATCCTCCACGACACGTTGGGGAGATCGAATCCCTCGTACGGCAGATCAAGGCTGCGGAGCAATTGCTCGCGTTCGGCTGAAGGGAGGTCTTTTTCCGCCAGAATTGCGTGGTGAAGTTCCTTTAAGTTTCCTTCAAACTCGTGCTTTTCGAGCTTGCCGTTCTCGTCGAGGTACCGAATATGGGCCTTGAACTTGTCCTTCCCGAGGTTCTGAATCGTCATCGAATCGAAGGTTTCCTTACTCGTCTCTTTCTCGCTGGACTTGGCTTCCGGGCTCATCCTCTGCGCCATTCGCCCACGTAGCATGCGTCCCATGCCCATCGGCATGTTGCCTTGCATCATGCCACGGGGCATGTTCCCTATGGGAGGTCCGGCACACGTCAGATCGTGACTGCCGAGGGTCACCTTGATCTGTTCCGGTTTGTCGCTGCGAAGGATGGTCAGCGTGACCTCGTGCCCAGCCTTGTCACTGCGGACGAGCCCCAGCAACTGCCGCGGCGCAAACAACTTCTGGTCACCGTAGGACATGAGGATGTCGTGTGGTTTAATGCCCGCTTTCTCTGCGGGGGAATCGGCGGCAACGGCCACGACCAGCACGCCTTGTCCCTGGTGGAACGTTTCGGGCAGGTGTTGGACGAGACTAGGATCGACAGCTTCGATCCCAACGCCCAAGTATGCCTGATGCACCACGTGCTCCGTTTTCGCCATTCCGCCTTGCTCCGCAGCGAACAGCCGCGAGGCACCGATCCACAACACACTCACAAGCGACACCGCTAGCGCGGTCTTCCAAACCGACAACATGACATTTTCCTTTATAGAAGGGTTGTTTTACGCACCGACGAACCGTTTCGATCAATGGTGGCCTAACGCAATCCATATTCTGCCGTTCGTTGCCGCGCCATTGAGTAAGATCGAGAATCCGAGCACGAGCAGAGCAACCAGCGACACAATGATCATATTGTGGCCGAGCACGCCCAAGATTCCCAGAATCACAACTCCTATTCCAATCAATACTTGAGCCCCAGCGGCCGCTAGTGCCGCCTCGTGGGCCACCTGGCGAAAGGCTTCGCTCTTCCCGGTGATCACACATTCGACGTGACACAACTTCGCCCTCAGACAACTGCTACACGTCAACGATGCACCAAAGACAATGATCGCGGCGGGCACCAGAATTGGGGCTGCCACGCCAAGCAGGGCCAAGAGTCCCAATACCACCCCCACGGCGCCGGCTAGCAACTCGCCGCTCAATCCTCCCATGAGTTGCGGAGGATGGCATGCTTCGTCGGCCGTGCATAGAACCATCCTCGCGCAACGCACCATGAGCGAGCATCCTTCATCCAAAAGTGCTACGCCGACAATGATTGTCAGAATGGCGAGCATATACGGATTTTGGATCCCCGCTAGGCCGAGAATCGCCAGGATGACGGTTGCCGCGCCGGCGATGGGCTCGACAAAAGAGCTGCCCATGCCCCGGCACACCTGCCTTTCGGACTTGCCGGACTGACACGGCGTTGCACCGGCCTCTTCGCATGTCGCTGAGATTTGCGTTTCACCACGTTCTGGTTCTGCGGTAGACATAGAAAATCCCTCCCGTAACATTGAAGATTCTTTGGCCGAGCCTGCGGCCATGGTCTCCAACGAGTTGATTGCCTCGTCCTATTCGCCGCGACATCGGGCTGAAATCGACAACGCGCCGAATCTTATCTCCTGGAGGCATCGAAAAGAAGTCGGGAGAACCTCGAAACGTTATTGCTATATTCGTCTAACCCAGGTAGCGGGCATCTGGTGGAGGGCGTCACTTGGTGCGCAGGGCTATCGCACTAGTTTAGGTACATTGGGCTACGCTGGTCGGCGCATTTGCGGGTAGACTCCTTCGAGGACCACGAGTTCACGGAGGAATTCCCATGTGCGAGGATGCCGACTCCAACCCCGAGCCGGCTCGGATTTTTATCGTTCAATTTTTTGAGGACATGCCCGATCCGCGGGCGGGTCCCAACGCCGTTCACAAACTGATCGACATCATCGTGATTGCTGTGTGTGCGGTTATCGCTGGTTGCGAAGCGTGTACCCAGATGGCCGGGCGAATAAAGGGGACATCACTGATTTATTCCCAGACGATAAAGAGGGAATAAGGGAGACAGGCGCGCTTATTGACGAGGGAAGACGAATGTGGATTGGGTCAATCGCCGGTGCCGTCGAGCGAGCGAGCGCTGCCCGGCTCAACGACCGACCTTGAACTCGGTGAAGGACAGCGAGCCGCTGGCCGCCTTGACCACGTCAATCTCGAACCGGTCGAGTTCGCCCATTTGGCTCATCTCGTCCGATACGACCGTCTGACTGTTGATCGACACCGTGACGAGCCCGTTGTCCCGATCGATCCGCAGAATTCCGGTTGGCTGACTGACGGCAAGTTCGCCGGCCGCGCCGTCCGGCAGCCTGATGCTGTGATAATACTTCTTCGCAAACAACGACGATCCGACCAGATCGAGCCGAGCCGTGTCGTTTCCGTAACGAATCACCCACTGGATGACGTACTTCGCGCCCTGACTGTCGACGAAAACAACCCGGCTGCCGACCGGCTCTCTCCACCAGCCCATCAGGCCGCGCGTAACCTCAGCCATCGCGGCCGAATAGCGACATTCAAAGCAGAAATGGTTGGGAAGCCGCAGCGTCCGGCCGACGGCGTGCGTTCCATCAACGTACGATACCAACCATTTGCGACGATCCAGCCCGGTCTTTACCGCCGTGCCTTGCCCCCAATCCGTCGCCGCTCCTTCTCGATAACGCGCGAAATTCTCGTAGAACAAGATCGGTCCGACAGGAATCGACCACGGCAGACCGCCACCCTTCGTACTCAGTGCAGGTTGGTGTGCGTCTTGTGAGGGCGCAATAGACAATAGCGTCGCACCGCTCGGCGGCGCAATTTCCTTTCGCGCCTCCATCGCAATGAACGATGGGCTGCTCGGCGCCACAGCGGTCGGAACGGCTTGAACCGCGCTGCCTTCGCCGGTCTGCGCCGCTGGGCGAGAAGTTCGCATCGCCGGATTCGTCACCCACCATAGAATGAGTCCGCCCGCCAGCGTCGCGATGGTGCTTTCCAGCACCCGCAGCATGGTGCGCTGCCGCCGCAAAGCTCTAGCCCGCCCCGCCATCTGCACTCCGTCTTCCGCCTTCGCAGGTCTATGCCGCGCTCGACATCGCAAACGTGTTATGACGCGATTTCACTTGTGGTGTGCGCGTCTCGCCTGCACTGGCCGGGCAGGCAACCGGCAGCCACGCCCATCCGGCAATAACGATGGTAGCGGTCAAAACATGTTCCGCCCGTTATGCATAACGATCCGTTCTGCTAGCATCGGCGACAGCAGCCGCTATTCCTAACGCCGACACTACGTCGCCGCAATTTTGCTCCGCCCGCGTGTCGGATTAGAAGAGATTTTTTGAAGAAAGGCATGACGTCAAGAAAACAACCTTGCCCGTAGAAAGCAGGCCTGGAAGCGCCCTTCAGTAAACGGCTGCCCGCTTCAGCGGGCAGCGCGGCCGCGATCCGGCCACGCGGGCCATTTTAGGCCCTTCTCGGACGTCGCCCAATTGGCCATTTCCCGCAACAATTGGCAGTCTTTCCGCAGCCGTCCGGATATAACAGGACGGTGCAGTTCTCCCATCCCAAAGCCCTGGCAGAATGAGATCACGCCGAGTAAACTGCATCACTCGCAAGCAGCCTAACCACTAGCCACTGGCCACTAACCACTCGCCCCTCAATGCCCCGACCCAACGTCCTTATACTCCGCGCCCCCGGCACAAATTGCGACGCTGAAACCGCGTTTACGTTCGACCGGGCAGGTGCGAAGGCCGAAACCCTGCATATCAACCGCCTGCTGGAAAAGCCAGCCCTCTTCCAGCAGTTCCAAATCCTTTGCATCCCCGGCGGCTTCAGCTACGGCGACGACCTCGGCGCCGGCCGCATCCTCGGCAATCAGATTCAACACCACCTGGCTGAGGAATTGATCCGCTTCAAGGCCGACGGCAAGCTCATCCTCGGCATCTGCAACGGTTTCCAGGTTCTGATGAAGTCGCCGGTCTTGCTCGATCACGACAACGAAAGAGGCCCGGCCGCCACATTGACGCTCAACGATTGCGGCCGCTATCAAGACCGCTGGGTACGCCTGGAAACGCATGGATCAAAATGCGTCTTTCTCGGTGGCATCGAACGCATGTACCTGCCAGTCGCCCACGCCGAGGGCAAGTTCATTACCCGCGATGACGAGATGTTGCGACAATTAGACGCCGCCGACCAACTCGTCTTGCGTTACGTCCACGAAGACAATCCCAACGGCGCGATGGCCGACGTCGCCGGCGTCTGTGACGCTACCGGCCGTGTCTTAGGCCTGATGCCGCACCCGGAACGCTACATCGATCCAACTCAGCACCCTCGCTGGACCCGTGGCGAAGCCGGCCCGGTGGGCGACGGCCTGAAGGTTTTCGAGAACGCGGTCGCATATTTTGCGTAGACGCGCCACGATTGGCTAACCACTGACCACTCCCACCCCCATTAAGATCGGTACTCACCGCCGCCGGCGCCCCCTACAATTCAGTGGTTCGATAGGAGGTGCGCAATGTACGACGAACCGAGGCTTTCCGAGGCCGAGTGGCACCTAATCGTGGAACTGCTGGAGCGCGAGCGCGGCGAATTGCCGGTCGAGATCCATCACTGCCAAAACGATCGCATCCGTACGCAGTTGCATCACCGGGCAGAGTTAGTGCAGGGACTACTCGACCGCCTAAGGACGCCGGTGGCGGCGGAAACCGCTAAAGCACTGTAGTCGCCCACAATACGGCTAGCGGGCACGCTGTAATCAGAAGCAGCCCTAGCCCCACAAGGTTGCGACGCACCGTGCATTGCCGTTCGAAAAGCCTCCGCGGATTCTCAACCGGTTCGCAAGCGGGAACTTCGCCAAGCACCGGCACGCCGGCATCCGCCCGCACCTGCCCAATGCTGCCGCAGACCGGACGAATGGAACTGCCAAGGGAGACGAACCCGACACCAAAGGCCATTAGCGTCCCAGCAAGAAGCGGCATCCATCCTCCGGGCGATCTCTCCTCAGGCATGAGCGAATCGGCGGTCACGCAGGCGCGCACCACGGAATACTGTGGCGCGGGCCCATCAACGGCCGATTGCCGCGCATCGGCCTCGTCGCACTTCCGCCGGCTCGCCTCGACGGCTGCCATCAGTTCGGCCAGCCGCTGCTTCTCCTGCTCCGTGGGCGGTGATTCATCTGCCTGCGGCTGAGAAACCGTCTGTGCGTCCGGGGCCGCTATCGTCCGCTGTACCCCCGCCATCTGCTGTTTCACGTCATCCATCTGAGCCGTCACGTCCTGCACCGCCGGGTGTAACGGCGTTCGATCAACCAACAGCTTCGCTCGCTGCTCGGTCAGCGTGGCCAATCGCCCTTCCAATTCGATCCACACTGGATTATCGACGGTTGCCGCCGTTGTTGCGGGCTGCGACGTCTCTCTGGCACTCTTCGCGGCGGCCATTTGTTTTCGAAACTCTTCCAGCCATGCCTCATCTTCCTCTAGCTGCTGATGTGCCAGCGCGGCGGCCTCGACCTTAGCAGAACGAACGCCGTCCATTCGACGCTTCCACTCAATGCGACGGTCCTCGACATACCGCTCGGCCAATGTATTCGCAACGTCCTCCGCTCGGCGGGAATCTGCGCCGGTGTAGCTCAGCGGGATGCGAACCTCGCTCGCCCCCGCCTTCGCCGCCGGCTCAACAACATAGGCCGTCGCCGTGTACGAGAGCGGCGCGGCCGCCGGCGTCCGGTCCATATTCACGTAGCGATACGTAATGCCCGCAGTCAATCCAAACGCCAACAGCGCGAACGCGATCGAACGACCACGGCCCGACCAGCCCGCAACGGTCGCCGGCGAACAAGTAACGGTTTTCGACATAACGACCCCCCCAATAGCGCTCAGCGCGCATACGGCTCCCTATCTTCACATCGACCCCCAGGCAGTGGCAGCTTGAGGCACGGAGATTGAAAATGGCCCCGGCATGGTACAATGGCTTTGCAGCGTTGCCTGTAGCGGAGGATCGCTATGTTTCAAATCAAGATCTGCGGCATCACCAGCGTTGAGGATGCGCTATCAGTCGCCCAGGCTGGAGCCGACGCCATCGGGCTGAACTTCTTCGGCCGCAGTCCCCGCTGTGTAGCCCGGAGCACGGCTCAAAAAATCGTCGCCGCGCTGCCTCATAATCTTGTCAAGGTAGGCGTCTTCGTCGACACGCCGGCGACCGAGTTGTGCGAACTCTTCGACGCACTGCACCTCGACCTGATCCAGCTGCACGGCGACCAGCCCCCCGAGTTCGTCGGCCAACTCGGCGGCCGTCCCGTGATGAAGGCATTCCGAATTGGCCCCGATGGGCTGCCGCTGGTCGTCGACTATCTACAGGCCTGCCGCGCGCACGGCTCATCGCTGAAGATGGCAATGCTCGATGCAGCCATCACTGGCGAGTACGGCGGCACGGGCCGAATTGCCGACTGGAGCGTCGCCCAGCGCTATGTCACAGACATCGCCACCCCACCATTGGTGCTTGCGGGTGGGCTGACGCCGGACAACGTCGCCGATGCTATCCGCGCCGTTCGACCTGCCGCCGTAGACGTGGCCAGCGGTGTCGAGTCTCGCCCAGGCCGCAAGGACCCCATCGCCGTCACCTCGTTTGTCGAAGCTGCCCGAATGGCGTTCAGTTGCTAACGCGTTCCGCGCGGCCACCCCTTCTGCCCCTTCCAACTCTCGGCAAAAGGTCCTATCATAGACGCCTGTCTCGAGTACGAATCCCGTCAACGTCCAAGGAGGAGCCGAGGTGTCACAGGTCGAAGTTAAGTTGCCTTACAAGGTTGCTGATCTTTCCCTGGCCGACTGGGGCCGCAAGGAGATTCAGTTGGCCGAGCAAGAGATGCCGGGCCTCATGGCCTTGCGACGAAAGTACGGCAAGTCGAAGCCGCTGTCGGGCGCACGCATCGCCGGCTGTTTGCACATGACCATTCAGACCGCCGTGTTGATCGAGACGCTCAAGGAACTCGGCGCCGACGTGACGTGGAGCAGTTGCAACAAGTTCTCGACGCAAGACCATGCAGCCGCAGCCATCGCCGCAGCCGGTTTCCCCGTCTACGCCTGGAAGGGCGAGACCGACGCCGATTACGATTGGTGTATCGAGCAGACTCTGTTCTTTCCCGATGGGCAGCCACTGAACATGATCGTCGACGACGGCGGCGACTTGACGGCTATCGTCCATAGCCCGAAGTACAAGCATTTGCTGGCCGACCTTCGTGGGCTCTCTGAAGAAACAACCACGGGCGTCCACCGCCTCTACCAAATGCACGAGCGCGGCGAGCTGGCCACGCCGGCGATGAACGTCAACGACTCGGTCACCAAGAGCAAGTTCGACAATCTCTACGGTTGCCGCGAGTCGCTGGCTGACGGCATCAAGCGGGCCACCGACATCATGGTGGCGGGCAAGGTCGTCGTGATCTGCGGCTACGGCGACGTCGGCAAGGGCTGCGCCCACGCCATGCGGTCGTACGGCGCCCGCGTGCTCATCACCGAGATCGACCCGATCTGCGCCTTGCAAGCGGCCATGGAGGGCTACGAAGTAACGACGATGGAAGACGCGGCCTCGCGAGGCAATATCTTCGTCACCGCCACCGGCTGCCGCGATATCGTGACGGTGAAGCACATGCAGCAAATGCCCGAGGACGCCATCGTCTGCAACATCGGCCACTTCGACCTGGAGATCGAGGTTGCCGGCCTGCAGAACCTGCCCGGCGTCAAGAAGGTCAACATTAAGCCGTTGGTCGACCGCTACACGCTGCCCAGTGGCCGCTCGATCATCTTGCTGGCCGAAGGGCGTCTGGTAAACCTCGGCTGTGCCACCGGTCATCCGTCGTTCGTTATGTCGACGTCGTTTACCAACCAGGTGATCGCGCAGATCGCCCTGTGGACCGAGCCGGACAAATACCCAATCGGCGTCTACACGCTACCCAAACACTTGGATGAGGAAGTAGCCCGGTTGCACCTCGACCAGTTGGGAGTCAAGCTCAGCAAGCTCACGCCTGAGCAAGCCGCGTATCTCGGCATTCCCGCCACAGGCCCATTCAAGCCAGAATACTATCGGTATTAGACGGGATTAGGGATTGGGGACTAGGGATTAGAGGTCGACATGCGGCGAGCGATAACGGTCATTGCGATAGTCGCGGGCTGCTTGGCATTTTCCTTCCTGGGAATTGTCGTCCGTTCACCTTATCCGCCGGTCTCAATCTCCCTGTGTACCGCTTGTCTCCTGGTGAGTCTCTCGTGTTACCTGTATTTGCTGGGCACTGTCACGCGGCGAACAAAGTCGAAGCGTGGTTGTCAGACAACGGATCTGTCCTCGACCTCCAATCCCTAATCCCTAATCCCTCCCTCTCCATCATGCCAGAACTCCAAGCGTTCCGTGGGATCCGCTACAACCTAGGCCGCGTCGGCGCGCTCAGCGACGTCGTCACTCCGCCCTACGACGTGATCGGCCCCGAGTTGCAGGAGCAGTTCTACCAGAGGCATCCCAACAGCTTCATTCGCATCGACCTGAATCGCATTGAGCCGGCCGACGATGATGAGGTTAGCAACCGCTACACCCGGGCGGCACGCTACTACCGCCAGTGGCGCGACGAAGGAGTGCTCACGACCGAAGCCGATCCGGCCATCTATGTGTATCACCAAGAGTTCAATTATGCGGGCAACACCTACGTCCGTCGCGGCTTCATGGCGCGACAGCGCCTCACGCGGTTTGGCGAGGGCCAGGTGTTCCCGCACGAGGAGACTCTGCCCGCGGCGAAGATCGATCGGCTGATGCTGACCGTGGTGACAAAGGCTAATCTGAGCCCGATCTTCGGACTGTATCCCGATCCACAGTGCGAGGCGCAAAACCTGTTGGACACCGCCGTCGCCGACAAGACGCCGTTGGTGGCCTCCGATCATCTGGGCGTCGTCCATCGCCTCTGGCCGCTTACCGACGTGGGCGTGATCTCCAAGTTGTCGGCCGTCATGGGCCCAAAATCAATCTTCATCGCCGATGGTCACCACCGCTACGAAACGGCGTGCAACTACCGTGAGCAGGTCTATGACAGCGGCTTCCTCTCGCCCGAACATTCCGCCAACTACACACTGATGATGTGCGTGGCCATGGACGATCCCGGCCTGATCGTGATGCCCACGCACCGCTTGTTCCGCGGCGTTCCGGCTATGACCAGTGCGGAACTGGCCGCCAAATTGACGCCCTGTTTCTCGACCCGGCCGGCCGGCGAAGGCCCGGAGAAGGCCGTCACCGTTTGGGAGGATATCGAGACAGGCGGCGACCAGTCTTCGATCGGCCTCTACACGCAAACCGATGGACGCTGGCTGATCGCCACATTGACCGACGCCGGCCGCGCTCGCATGGCCGAACTCTCGAAGGATCATACCGAGGCATGGCAGGCACTTGGCGTGAGCCTCTTGCACCGGCTCGTCGTCGACGATCTCTTGGATTGCAAAGAGCTGCCCAAGCCGACCTACGTTCATCTGATCGAAGAAGTGGTCGACGGCCTACGGTCCGGCGAATATCCGCTGGCGGCTGTCGTCATGCCGGCAACGGTCGAAGACGTCCGCACTATCAGCCTGGGCGGCGAACGCATGCCCGCCAAGAGCACCTACTTCTATCCCAAGCTCCTCAGCGGGCTGGTCATCAATCCGCTCGAATAGTCAACTGAGAGCAAGATGCATAAGAACCCGTTCCAAGTCCAGCGGGGATGGCTGTCAGTGTCTGCGCCGCTTGCCCCGTTCCACGTGAAACGGCCGGCGGTGCCGTGGTTCCTGATGCGTAGCCAAGCATCAAGAAGCATCATGGCAACGCCGGTGACAAGCGAATCCGAGACGGCACCAGAATCGGTCCCTCATCTTCAGGTGCCGCGCCTCGCCACTAGGCATGTGATTGTCTGGCTCATCACCGCCACTATGCTTTGGATGGTGAGTACCGGCGTGAACGTGGTGTTTGGCCGGACGGTGCAGCAGGTAGGCCCGTGGACAACATTTGTGTTGGATGGTCTCTCGGCCGCAGTTTTGGCAGCCGCTTTGGTTGGGGCGGCGATTCTGATCCGCTCCTTGCGTTCAGCCCCAGGCAGACTCCAGCCGGGGCACTGGATGCTCATCTACATCGCGATTAGCAACCTTCTCTTCATGCTGACATCTCCGATCTGGCGATCACACGACTCAGCCGGCCCAATTATGATTGTCGCGGCATTCTGGAGTTTGATCTCGGGAGCTTTCTATTGGTGCGCTGCGATCCGTTTGAAAGATGCCAAAAAGTGGAAAATAGCATTCGCCTGGTACACCGCAACGCTGCTGCTTGGAGGTGGAATGGAGCTGTTGATGTCCCTTAGAGATCTCGCCTTCTGGCTGCCGGGCCTCTTGTTCGTTGTGATGCCGCTGACATTGTTGTCCGTGTTGATAGGCTTGTTTTCGTTCATCTCTGCAATCGCAACTGACGTGCGAAGTCGGCTACGCCGTGATTGGCTGCATTGGGCGGGTGTCGTTGTCGTCATCATGCCCGTGTTTGAAGGGATCGCAATGCAATTCGCTCGGTGGCTCGCTTTGCCCTGACGTAGGATGCGGTTCGCACGACTCGTGAAACTGCGTGTTTCACGTGAAACAGGTAGTTCGCGGCGAGAATCGGTTTCATGTGAAACGTGACGACTCCTCGCGATCAAACTGGCATTCCCGCGCACATCGCCTCCCTGCTAGAATCTGCACCGACCTAGGCAGTGCCATTGGTAGCAAGGAGGCGCTAAGTGGCCCGGACCTTCTGCGTGGCCAATCAGAAAGGTGGCGTGGGCAAAACAACCACCGCCATCAATCTGGCGGCTGCGCTCGCGCGATCCGGCGCCCAAACCCTCCTGGTCGACCTCGATCCACAATGCAACGCCACGAGCGGCTTGGGACGTCAACCGCTGCAAAACCACCCGCTGGTGCAGTGCGCGCCGATCCGCCAAGGCGTTCAGGCAACCGATGTGGCGCGACTCGATCTGCTGCCGGGCTGCCGCAGCTTTCACGATATTGAACTATTGACGCGGGACAATGCCCAGGAGTCGGCCCGACTTCGCGACCATTTGACGACCGGTTTCAACTCGTACGACTTCGTGCTGATCGATTGCCCGCCATCGCTGGGACCACTGACGAAGACGGCGCTCGGCAGTTCGACCGAAGTTTTCATGCCGATCCAATGCGAGTATTTCGCCATGGAAGGCCTGACGCAAATGATCGAGGTGATTCGCGACGTAATGCAGCAAGAGAGCAATCAACTGCAGTTCGGCGGCATTGTCTTGACCATGTACGATCACTCCCTGGAGCTGACGCACGAAGTCGATGAACAAGTCCGGGAATTTTTTGGCGATATCGTCTTTCAGACGGCCGTGCCGCGCGACGTAGCGGTTGCCGAGGCACCCAGCCACGGAAAGTCGGTCCTCGACTACGATCCCCGCTCGCGGGGGTCACGTGCGTACGTAGAACTTTGCATGGAGGTACTGGAACGTGAGTAAAGAACGACGACTTGGACGCGGCCTTGAGGCGTTGCTCGGGCAAGTGCTGGCCCGCAACGAATCGACGATGCCCCCTCCGCAACCGCGGCCGGCGACGCCCCCGGAAGCAAACGATGAGCCGCAGGTCGCTCAGTTCTCGGTGCCACCGGCGCCGTCGGCCGTGCCGACCGATCCGCTGTTCCGTCTCGACGTGCCGCACACTGGCCTGGCGCAGATGGGTCCGCCCCATCATCTTGGCGGCAGTGCGCCTATGTCGTCCGAGGCGGCAATACCGGTGCCAGCAATCGGCGATCCGCCCACGACGCCGAGCGAACCAGAGCCTCGCATGCCGACGCGAGTCAGCGTCGACGAGATCGATCGAAACCCGGCCCAGCCCCGGCAGGACTTCCCGGCCGACGAGATGCGAGCATTGTCCGAAAGCCTCGCGGCACACGGCCTGTTGCAGCCGGTTGTCGTCCGGCGGATGCACGATCGCTACCAACTCGTGGCCGGCGAGCGGCGGCTGCGGGCTGCCGTTCAGGCCGGATGGGTCGATGTGCCGGTCAACGTCATCGAGGCCGACGACCGTCAAATGGCCGAACTGGCCATCGTCGAGAACCTGCAACGGAAAGATCTCAACGCCCTGGAGAAGGCAGCCTCATTCCAGAAGTACCTCGACGAGTACGGCTGCACTCAGGAAGAGTTGGCGGGCCGCTTGAAGCTCGACCGCTCGACAATCGCCAACCTGATCCGGCTGCTCGAACTGCCCGAAGCGGTCCAAGATGCCCTTCGCCGTGGCCGCATCACCCAGGGGCATGCACGCGCACTACTGCCTTTGGGTGATGAGCAAGAGCAGATCGAGTTCTGCCAGCGAATCCAGCGCGAGGGCATGAACGTGCGGCAGACCGAGGCCCTCGTTCAACAGATAATCGACGCTGCCGATCGTGAGCCGCTGGCCACGGCGGAAGCGCCTGCGAGGCCGTCGCGCTCTTCCCGCACGAAAAGCGAGCACATCGTCGCCCTGGAACAGCAATTCCGCACCGCGTTGGGCATGAAGGTCAAGATTACGCACAATGCCCGCGGCCGCGGAAAGCTCGTGGTGCAGTTCCGCGATCACGAAGAGTTCGATCGATTGAAGAAGCACATCTGCGGCGGATGAGGGAGTGGTCAGTGGCCAGTGGCGAGTGGTCAGTGGTGAGTGGGGTGGCAACCGGCGGCCCCGCGTCCCCCTTCTTTTCCGCGGCGGGCAAAGCTGATACGATAGTGGACACACGGGGCGTGGCGCAGTCTGGCTAGCGCGTCTGGTTTGGGACCAGAAGGTCGGAGGTTCAAATCCTCTCGCCCCGACTCGCGGAATCTGGTGATTGTCGAGGACAATTCTAATGAGCGAAGCGGCAATCCGACTGCATGTTGAGCCACTTGAGCAAGGCGGCTATCTGGCGACGAGTCCCGACGTTCCGGGGCTTGTAGCCGAGGGCCGCAGTGTCGTCGAGGCAGTGGAAATTGCACAAGGTCTGGCCCGCAAAATTGCTGAATCGTGCATCGAGCACCACGATCCCCTGCCGCCTGCGCTCGCACGACTTGTCGATGGTGGAATGAGCGACTTTGTCGTGCCCGTAGGGACTCTGTGATGGGCCGGTTGGCCGGATTCAAGTACCGAGAGGTCGCCCGACGTTTGAGGGCGTTCCGCTGGTCGTTTGATCGCTCCGGCCCAGGCAGCCATGAAGTATGGCGACATTCGGCAACGGGCGTCACGTGACCCTACCGCACCATGCGCGGGACATGGCCGAGGGCACTCTGCGAGCAGTGTTGCGGGAAGCCGAAATCAACGTTGAGGACTTCCTTGACACGCGAAATAATACGAGCCAGCCATGATAGCGGGGACTGTCCCAATTTTCGTGTCAGCGAAAATGGGACTGTCCCCTTTGCCAGCCATGAAAGCGATCTACGACCCGAAAACCGATACGCTATCTCTTGAACTGAAGTCGGGGCCCGTGGCAGAGAGCGATGAAGATATGCCCGGCGTAATCCTCGATTACAACGATGTCGACGACCACATTGCTATCGAGGTGCTTGACGCCTCGAAACGGGTGGCCGAAACACGGACCATGCAGTTTCAAATCGTCGCGTAATGCAAGCCTGGTTTGGGACCAGAAAGCCGGAGGTTCAAGTCCTCTCGCCCCGACTGCTTCTTCGGTCCCCTCTCCCGCCGGGAGAGGATCCGGGTGCGGGCCGGGACTTCGCAGACGGCCGTTCGGCGAGAAGTTCGGACGGCTTTCTCCATATATGCCAGAGACTTCCGTCGTCAAGGTGAAAGTCCCAACAGAAAAACGGTTCCTGACACCATTTCTTGCCCTTAGGTGCCCCCGTTGCGACCGATCGCCGATGTTCCGCCGCTACTGAGGCACTTGCTGGTTAGGGCAGAAATCTCTCGTATCTTCATCTTTCTCCTTTGTTTCCCTGAGCGCTCCTTGCGGGCTTGGCAACCGGCGGGCCAATTCCCACATCGCTGTTGGATGGATAACTGATTTTTCCACCATCGTCCTTCAAGTTTACACCGACCGAGTAGACCAGCCAGCCTTGCGGTGTGTTCTTGACGTGCAATGGCTCACCAGTAAATGGATCGCTGATTGTCTCGGCAGGCAAGCCAAGGTCCGTGAGTTTCGGGGTTTCCTTGCTGCCCGCCGACACATGCGTCTGCAAGGCATTGAGCACCCGCAGACAGCGTATCTCGGCTTGCGCCCGTGTTAAGACTTGGATTGTTGTGTGCATCGGTAGGCCAATAATCCGTGAATCTCCTTCGCCAAGCACTGGCGAAGTCTCCGCTTCAACCTTGTGGATTGTCTGGCTCGCCAGGTTGTACGAAGGCAAATTGTGAGACAGCACGAGCAACGCCTGCGATTCATCGAGCAATGCGGACTGTCGCCGGTTCCACAGCGCGCGTCTAATGAGCCAGAAATTACGGTTTTTGGAATTCCGAATAAGTTCCAATTCAAAAGCCCGATTGCTCTTGATCGCCCAGTTATATCCGTCCATGCGTTCCTGGATGGCCAACTCCGCATCCAAAGCTTCCCGCGATTCCTTTGATACAGGCCCCATTTGCAGCGCCACATTCGCGGTATCAATTGCCATACTGCGGAAGGCAAACGCCGGGAAAAATGCAACGTCTGTAGGATTTCGATCAAAATGCCTGGCGAGCCGAAAGATGACTAAGCTGGTTCGTATGGCCTCGTCGCGGCTCCCCTCATTCGCAAGCAACAAGGCACGAGCATCAAGTACCAAAATGGCAGAGCGGGTCTTCTGTATGACATCAATCAACTGCATGTTGAAATCGTGTGGGGGCAGAGTGTAGTCCAACTGAGCGTCGTAATCCGGGCAAGCCGCTGCGCGCTCAAGAAGTGGTATCGTTGCGGGGTACGCCTGTAGTGCCGATTTGATCGCATTTCGATCTTCGGAAGTCATTGCCGGCAAGGGGGACACCCAAATACTATGCACGTTGGCCAACTCTCGCTGAATTCCTGCCACGTCTGCCTCGGCTCGCCGAAGATACGTCGCAGCATTCTTTTCTGGCGCGATCGGCTTGGGAGCCAAGTCGGCCAGCGTCAACGGATCGCCGGCCGCGCGTATTGCCGCCAATTGTTTCTCAAGCCGTGTGCCGGTAGTCCAGACCCACCAGGCGTTAGCAACCAGACCCGCCGCTACTAGCCCGCCCAGGATAACCCCGGTCCATTTTAGAGTGTTTTTGAGGCATTTCATTGTCGGGTTCCTTGGAAAGGATAGACGAGTTGTCGATAAGTCGTCTTAACAGGTTGCTGTATGCGTCGTATGCTCCCAGTTCATCGTCAGATGGACGCACGGCGGCAAATTGATGATATACCCACCGGGCAACTTGGGTATTGGTGGCTTTCTCCACGGCACTGGCCATCTCCATCGCCTGCTTTGAGACCGGTGGGGGACCGAAAAGCTGGGCCAAACAACGTTCGGCCGTTTTACTCGCCCAAATGTTCATTGCGATAGCCACCAATATCGACGCTGCTACGACTAGGGCAGATCGTCGTAGCCACTGTGAACCAGACTCAACCTCCAATTGACTTGCCACCGCCACGAGCACCTGTGGGCGCAACTCTGGGCGGACACCACGAGGTGTTAATTGTCCGAGTAGTTGTTCGATGTCGTCGTACATCAGGGATGCCTCGCAAACCAAGTCTGCATTTGTGCCAAGGCCAAACGGTAACGGGTTGCTACCGTCCCTTGTGGAAGCCTGGTCACTTGGCCAATCTGCTGAAAGGTTAGCCCCGCATAAGTTTTCAATTCCACGATTTCCCGTAGGTCATCACTCAAATGACTCATGGCAGTCGCCACAGTCTCGGCAGCCTCTTGGGTATTGGCATCACTCGAATGACAGCAGAAGAGGTCCGCACTTTCCAGCGGCCTTTGCTTTCGTTGCCGACGAGCATTGCTGGCTGCCAGTCGTGCGGCCTCGTTCCGAACGATGGTAAAAATATAAGCGTCAAGGTCGTCCACTTTCGCTAGCTCGCGCCGTACGCGAGCCAAACGGCAAAACGTTTCCTGCAAAACGTCGTCAGCATCATCCCGCGAACTCAAGCGAACCAGCAGGTAATGGCCCATCCGGTCGGCATAGGTGTCGTACAGTTCGGCAAACGCGGCTTGGTCGCCTCGGGCCAATCTCGCCTGGAGTGTTGCCATGCCGTTGCTCGTTTTGGTTGACGCATCCTATAAGGAAGACCCGCGCGGCCCGCAGATTTATTGAAAAATCTGTCGAGTTTTTCAGAAAACTTCAGAATACCAAGATTGCGAGGACTTTTCACCCCTATCGCGGGGTGGGTATTCTGGACGAAAACAACGATTAGCCGTTGGACATGCGGCTCGATGCCACACCTTGAGACCTACGTTGTGGGACGACCGAGGGGAACCTTGCCCCAGATGCCGCAAGATCAAGAAGGCCAACTGCCAACACCTGCCTTACGGGGCAGATCGGGGCGGCGATTGCCCGGCAGACGGGACGTGGCGGCACGGCGGGGTTGACCGGTTGGGCAAGGCCGGCTCTAATTCTGGGGTGGGGTGCGATGGACGACGCGGCCCGCCCTCACCCTAACCATCTCCCGGAGGGAGAGGGGACTTTGGGACGAAGGCAAGAATTAGGCGTCGGATATGGGCGTCGATGGACGCGGCACCCTGCAAAAAAAGTTTCACTGGCGTCCAGTCGCCCCGACTTCTTCGTTCCCCTCTCCCTTCGGGAAAGGATCAGGGTGAGGGCCGGGACTTCGCAAGCGGCCGTTCGGCGAGAAGGTCGGACGGCTTTCTCTATACATGCCAGAGACTTACGTCGTCAAGGCGAAAGTCCCAACATCCAAACGGCTCCTGGCACCGTTTCTGGCCACAGACCCTTGAACGAGGCTGGCCAAGTAAGTACGATGTCCATCCAGACGCTCGGCAGCGTAGTCGAGTGCAGGTCGGCTGAGAAATGTCGATTGAAACAAGGGGATCTTCCAAATGTCCAACGAATTGACAGAAGAAAAGACAGTGAGCAAGAAAACCCGGCGATGGTGGATCGTGTGGGCCGTGGTCGTGGTGTTGTTCTTGTTGGGACTTGCGCTGCCGGTGTCGAATCTGGTGTTGGGCAGAACCTACGTCAAAGTTGAAAACGACGACGCGCAGTTTCAGAAGATCTCCCGGCTGCTTCAACTGAACTGTGCCGATTGCCATACGCCCGATCTGACGCATCATCCGCTGTACTTCGATTTTCCCGTGGCGTCGAGCATTATCGCCGCGGACATGGAGCAGGCGAAGGTGCACATGGTCATCGAGGTGGATCAGTTCAACGGGAAGAAGCCGTTCAACGCCGTGGAAATGGCCAAGATCACCCGCGTCTTGGAAAACCACGCGATGCCGCCGTTGAATTATCGCGCCATGCACTGGAACACCGGCCTCAGCGACGAACAGCGGGACGAGGTTTCGGCGTGGTTCGAGAGCATCCCGGGCGGCTATGGCCCGCTGCCCACTCCCGACGTCAATCCCTTCCATCCCAGCCCGGACAAAGTGGCGCTGGGGGAAAAGCTCTATCATGACACGCGTCTGTCCGGCAACAACACCATTTCGTGCGCCACGTGTCACGATCTGGACACGGGGGGAGTGGACCTGAAGGTCGTCTCGACGGGCATTGATGGCAAGAAGGGCTCAATAAACTCACCGACCGTTTACAATGCGGCCTTCAATTTCGCCCAGTTTTGGGATGGGCGAGCGCACGATTTGCAAGAACAGGCAGCCGGGCCCGTGGCAAACCCCGTCGAGATGGGCGCGACTTGGGACGCGGTCGTCAAAAAGATCTCCGGGGACCCAGAGTACGTCGCCGAGTTCAAGAAGGCCTACAACGGGGTCATTTCGAAGGACACTATCACCGACGCGATTGCCGAGTTCGAAAAGACGCTGCTGACGCCCAATTGCCTATTCGATCACTACCTGCGGGGCGACAAAAAGGCGCTCACCGACGAGCAACTCCAGGGCTACGAGCTGTTTGTTGAGCACGAATGCGCAACCTGCCACACGGGTGTGATCTTGGGCGGGCTGACCTTCGAGCGCATGGGACTGACGCGTGACTACTTCAAGATGCGCGGCGGAGAAATCACCGACGCCGATCTCGGACGCTATAACGTCACGAAGAAAGAATACGATCGCCACAAGTTCAAGACCCCGACGCTCCGCAACATCGCGCTCACGCCACCGTATTTCCACGATGGCTCGGCCAAAACGCTCGACGAGGCCGTGCGCATCATGGCCGAGGTCGAGACCAACAACCCGTTGTCCGAACACGAGGCGAAACGGATTGTTGCCTACCTCAAGACGCTCACGGGCTACTATCAAGGAAGGTTGCTCACCGACGCCCCGCCGACGCCCTCCAAGTGACGCGCGCGAAGAAGGCGATTCCTGACCATTGGCGGTGTATCGCGAAAGACCTGCCAATTGGGTGCGTGGGTGGGCATCTGCATCCGTCCGCTGTGGGAGTTGAAAAGGGGACGCAGCTTCTATGGGTCCGCGGGCCAAGTCGTTGCGATTCCCGTTTTGTGGCCCGCATCAAAGCAATAACGCGCCCTGCTGGAAAAGACAGCAGTGGCACACTGCAACAGTCGGCATCCGAGCGGCAATGGCAAAGCCGGCCCCACCCTGAGTTGTTCTTTGTCCTTACCTCGCACCAAGGGGGACATTTCTATCTGTGAGAAAGAGGGAACATTTCTACCTCCGGACAGCACGAGTACGCCGAGGGGCTTTCTCATTACGGGAACAAGAGTTACATTGGCCGTGAGGCCGGTCCAATCGTTTTTCGCGTCCCTCTTGCATTGCTAATCGGAGACATACCGTCTCGCGGGTAGTGCCCATGCAACCGATTGCTTTTTGGTTCATGCTTCTGTTCGTCGCCATCGGGCTTCTTTTCATCGGGCTGTCGGTGCCGCTGGTCCGGCATCGGGTGAAGCCGAATCGCTGGTATGGATTCCGTACCCCCAAGACCCTGAGTGGCGAACATGTTTGGTATGAGGCCAACGAATTTGCTGGGCGAATGGGCGTGCGAGCCGGCATCGTCTTGATCGTGGCAGCAATTGTGCTCTACTTCGCCCTGCAAGCGAACTTCATCGCCTACGCCATCGCGTGGTCGATAGTGCTGTTGACCACCAGTGTGATCCATCTCTGGCTGAGTTTTCGTCACTTGCGGTCACTTGGAGGCGAAATCGCCCCTTTGACCTTGGAACTTGGCTCAAATCTGCCGCGTCACGGACACTGCGAGACTGCAGGAAGTGGGTTATGAGAGACTATGAAGCACCGTGGGGCTTGTCGCTAATCATCATGTCGTCGCTGGCGACCGTCGTGTGTCTCGGAGTCGCGATTGCGCTGATCTTCTTGCCCAATCACGCGGGCGTGCAGTGGCTTGCGTTGTTGCCCGTTGCAATTCTGTTTGGCGGGGCCCTATTTACGATTCGTGGCTACACCGTCACATCTGATGCCATCCTGGTTCACCGGTTGTTCTGGGCCACGCGATTACCGCTGGCTGGCCTGCAATCGGCGCGGATCGAGCCGGATGTCATGCGCCGCAGCCTCCGCACCTGCGGCAATGGCGGATTGTTTTCGTTCACCGGTTGGTACCGCAACAAGGCGTTGGGCAACTATCGTGCGTTTGTCACCGATCCGCATCGGACAGTAGTATTGCGATTCTCTCGACCTTCTCAGCGCACCGTTGTCCTTTCCCCCTCCCCGTCCGACGATTTCGTTGCCAAAATTGGCTCTATGAGTGCCGCTTCCTAACACGTCCGCCGGACCAGTAGTTATAACCGGGAGCCGTTGGCGCCCGGCCATTGCGGTACATTTCTTACCTTCGTTCCAGATTCGCCCCTTATGGATTCGCCGCAATCCGTTACCGCACCCGTCGTTCTTGCCCGTGTTGACCGCAGTTTTTTATGTGGATAGGCTGAAAGGGTCTTCGATCGCCAATTGATCCGGAACGCATAGGATGGAAATTGATGACAGGGCAACCCCTTACACAAGCCGCGATGGGTTCGGGGTGTGCCCAATCGGACAGTGCCACGGTGGCCGATCGGCCCTTCGCTCCGTGGGAATGGGTGCTGATGGCCGGCTTGGTGGTCGCGGTATTCTTGGTCTATCAGCCGGCCTGGCGCGGGGGAGTGCTCTGGGACGATGACGGGCACATCACACGTCCCGATTTGCGGTCGTGGGATGGTCTGTGCCGCATTTGGGTCGAACCGGCGGCTACTCAGCAATACTACCCCGTCTTGCACAGCGCCTTCTGGATCGAACATCGTCTGTGGGGCGATGATACGCTCGGCTATCACTTGGTGAACATCCTGCTGCACGCGATGGCGGCGGTGATGGTGGCATTGATTCTGCGTCGACTTACCGTTCCCGGAGCCTATTTGGCGGCTGCCATCTTCGCCCTGCATCCGGTACACGTGGAGTCGGTAGCGTGGATCACGGAATTGAAGAACACCTTGTCGGGCGTGTTCTACCTGAGCGCGATGCTGGTCTACCTGCGATTCGATCAGACACGAAAAAGGCCGTTATACTTTTGGGCATGCGGACTATTCGCGCTGGGGCTGCTGAGCAAGACCGTCACCGCCACACTGCCTGCGGCCCTATTGGTAATCTTCTGGTGGCAGCGGAACAAGCTGTCTTGGAAGCGAGACGTCTTGCCTCTGATCCCCATGTTCGCCATGGGAGCGTTGGCCGGGCTCTACACGGCCTTTCTGGAGCGCACCGAGATCGGCGCCGAGGGCGCGGAGTTCAACTTTTCGATTATCGAGCGTTGCCTGATCGCAGGCCGGGCAATCTGGTTCTACCTTGGCAAGCTCGTTTGGCCCACGGACCTGATCTTCATCTACCCGCGTTGGAATATCAGCGGGACCGATTGGCGGCTATATCTCTATTTGGCAGCAGCACTTGTGTTGTTGGCAGCGGCGTGGATGGTGCGGCGGCGATGGCGTGCGCCGCTGGCCGGCTTGCTATTCTTTATCGGGACGCTCTTCCCGGTGCTGGGCTTCTGTAATGTGTATCCGTTCATCTTTTCGTTCGTGGCCGATCATTTCCAATACTTGGCGAGTCTGGGCGTGATCGCGCTGGTCGCGGCCGGAATCGCATTATTGCTGAAGCGCCTTGGGATTTGGGGTCGTCCGGCCGGCAACCTGCTGTGCCTGGGGCTGTTGGCAACGCTGGGCGTCTTGACCTGGCGCCAGAGTCATATATACGTCAACGCTGAAGTGCTCTACCGAACGGTCATCGCCGGGAATCCTGAGTGCTGGATGGCTCACAACAACCTTGGCAAGGTCCTGCAGGAGAAGGGCCAAACCGAAGAGGCGATTGCCGAGTTCAGGCGGACTTTGGAGCTTAACCCCACTACGCACAATTGCGAAAAGGCGTATAACAGCCTGGGATTGGCCCTGCAGTCGCAGGGAAAGTTTGATGAGGCACTTGCCTGGTATCGACGGGCCATAGATCTCAACCCCGGCTACGCCACGCCCTACAACAGCTTGGGCTTGGCTCTGGCGCAGATGGGCAGGGTCGAGGACGGAATCGTCGAGTTTCAGAAGGCCATCGAGATCAAGCCGGCCTATCCTGAACCCCATTTCAACATGGGCCTTGCCCTACGCCAGTTGGGAAGGAATGAAGCAGCGATTGCGGAGTTTGAGCAGGCAGTCCATTTCAGGCCCGAGTATGTGAAAGCTCGCCTTCAGCTTGGTTTGGCACTGGCAGACGGCGGAAGGCTCGACGAAGCAATCGTGCAGTTTCAGATACTGCAACAGATCAGCCCCAACGCGGCCGAGGTACAACAGATCCTGCGGAGCATTTTGACCGCATACGACAATGTGCGGAAGGGAATTGCCCAGAAGTGCAAACTGGTCCGTTCGCGTCCCGACGACGTTGTTCTCTTAAACGAAACGGCTTGGTTGCTGGCAACTAACCCCAACAAATCGCTTCGCAACGGCGCCGAGGCCGTTAGAATGGCCGAGCGGTCGTCAAAACTCTCTGGCGGCAATGAACCGGCAGTCCTCGATACGTTGGCTGCCGCTTATGCCGAAGCCGGACGATTCAACGATGCCGTCGAGACCGCTCAGAAGGCTCTCAAACTGGCGACGCAGCAGGGCAAACATACGCTTTCGGAATCGCTCAAGGCCCGAATTCGACTCTACAAATCGGGCGTTCCGTTTCACGAGACGCCGTCCCCGCCAAGGTCGTAGCAGCCCTTTGAAAAATATGCAGGAGTGTCTCCGCGCGCCAATTGGGTCACCGAATATTGCAATTGGCGGTCAAGATAACAGACTGTCCGGCGAGGCGTTGGAATGGATGCCTTCCTTGGATTGCGCATATTGGGAACATGCCGTCCGAAGCGGATTGTGGGCGGACAACCGTGGTGCCCCGACCACACCGTATGGCCCAGACGGTCCGGAAATTCTATTATTCCCTGCCCGTCAGCACACTTGTTCGGGCGACTCACTCGAACACAAGCACTGCCGGTTGGCGTCTGGCACACAAACCAAACCGCGAGGAGAACGGGATGAAGAGCCATAATCGGGTGACCCGGCGAGCAGCCGTGCAAACCATCATCGGCGGGGTGTCGGCCGGCGGACTTGCCGTCGGTCTCGGATCGTTTGAGGGCTCGGCCGCCGCTGCATCGACGCAAGAGATGAAGATGCCGACGCGGCCGTTGGGAAGGACCGGCCATCAGGTGTGCTTATTCAGTCTCGGCGGCCAAGCCACGCTCGAACAGCCCAACCGCGATGCCGAGGCTGTGCCGATTATCAATCGGGCGATTGATCTTGGCGTCAACTATATTGATACGGCGGCCGCATACGGCAATGGCGTCAGCGAGACGTACATAGGCAAAGTGATGAAGACGCGGCGTAAGGAAGTGTTCCTCGCATCAAAGACGCACGATCGTAGCTACGATGGTTCGATGCGATACTTGGAGCGGTCGCTCAAAAATCTGCAAACGGACCACCTCGATCTGTGGCAGCTCCATAACGTGACTCGCGAGGACGAATTGGAGAAGATTTTCGCATCGGATGGGGCGCTCAAGGCGTTGGAAAAAGCCCGCGATCAGAAGATGGTGCGTTTTCTGGGCATCACCGGGCACTTCGATCCGGCCGTGTTGAAGCACGGCATCGAGCGATATCCGTTCGATTCGATTCTGATGGCCCTGAATGCGGCCGACAAGCACAACCACTCCTTCATCGAGGGTCTTCTGCCGACCGCCGTGGAAAAGAAGATGGCCATCATCGGCATGAAAGTCGTCGCACGGGGCAAGATATTCCGGTCCGACGGCCTTTCCCGCATGCAACAAGCGATGCGCTATGTTCTCACCTTGCCGATAAGCACCATCATCGTGGGCATCTCAAAGCTGCCCGAGCTTGAAGAAAACGTCCAGATCGCCAAGACGTTTCAGCCTTGCTCGAACGACGAGTCGGTCGCGCTTGAGGAGCTTACACGACCGTATTTCGCGGCCGCCACCTATTTCCGCCGGAAGACCTAAGCCCGTCACAGCTTACACCCCATTGAAACAAGCGACCTTCTCGGTCGGCCGGGAGAAGGAATCGGCGGTGTTTTTCGCTATTGCACTTGGCCTGAGATACGCTGAGAATGCGCGTTAACGGCAGGGCAATACCGTATGGTGATCCCCGGGGCCGGCTTTACATGCAGGTTGCGTTTTAATCGATTACCACGGATGGACTGATGTCGGAACGGCCGCCGGAACAATTGGTTGCGTTGCTCGATCGCCTCGGCTTGGCCGCGGCAGCCGATATGGCGCGCGTAGGGCGGCGGGTGAGGCGGCTGGCTCGCGATTTGCCGCGGTTCGAGTCAATCTGGGTGGATGCCCTATTGCAGGCCCGGTCGGTTACGCCGTTTCAGGCCGCAGAAATCAACGCCGGGCGCGGTGAATCGCTGCGTCTGGGGCCATTTCTGCTTTGTGAACGCCTGCCACAGCCCTATTACGTCGCGTGCTATAGGGCACGAAACGTGGACTCGCAGCAGATGGTGCGGCTGGCTGTGGCCGACAACGTTGGCCCTCAGGCCGAAGCAATTTTGTGCCAGCTTGAATCACTCGTAAGACGCGTGAAGCGCACCGCGGGCGAAGCTGACGGGCAGGGAACGGTGCAGGTTCCCTGTCATGCCGGCACGGATGGCAAACGAATCTATGCTGCCGAAACATGGACCGAAGGACGCACCGCGGCCGAGTGGATGGTTCACCATGGACGATTTTCGCCAGTGGTCGTGCTGGAGATCGCCAGGGCGATGCTGGTCCGGCTAATCGAGTTGGAGCAACAGGGAATTTGCCACGGCGACGTGAGCACAGCGAGCCTCGTCTTGAGGGATGACGGCGGCGTCGCGCTTTCGCTGGCGGGGCTGCGAGGGATTTTGCGGCCGGAAGAGGGCTACGCCCACGCCGATCTGCTGCCGGAGGCGTATGACAGCATGGCCCCCGAACGCATATCGGCCGGCACGCCGCCTGACGTGCGTAGCGACATCTACGCTTGCGGCTGCGTCTGGTGGCATTTGCTATGCGGGCGTCCGCCGCTGGTCGGTGGCAATAGTCTGGCGAAACTTCGCGCGGCCCAGGCGGCGGAGATTTGCGATGTGCGACGATATGCGCCGAACGTCCCGGCCCCACTGGCAGCGGCCATTTCGTCATGCCTGCAGCGAGAACCCGGCCGGCGGCCGGAGTCATTGGCGCAGCTTGCCGCCCTGCTCGGGCCTCCAACGCGAGGCGGAAAAGAGGCTTTAGCCGACTGTCTTGCCCGGGCCGGGCGTCCGACGATTCATTGGACGACGACAGTTCGCTCGATCCGTCGATCGAATCGCACACCACTGTGGATGGCCGGCACGGTCTGTTGCCTGGCCGCGATGGTGGCGCTCTTTTGGCCGATGTGGCAGCGGCAGGGCGAAAGCGTTCAGGCGCCGGTGCCGCAGGTTATAGCCGATGCAAAAACAGGGCATGCTCTGCCACCGGCACGGCCTGGTGCCCCAGCGCTCACACAGGATTCACGTCCGCATGGCGGACCATACGATCTGGCGGAAGACGACGGTGCTGTTGTTCCTGTTGCGTATCGGCAAGCTGCCAAGCTGGACGACCTTGTACTGGACGATGATCGGCCGACCGTTGCAACGACGCTGACGGTGCAAGCCGATCAGTGCATTCGCGGACCCGCGGGCAGGCGTGCGACTGTCCTTGTTCCCCGCAGCGGCTGGACGATCGATAAGGAGAACGTTCGTTTCGAGAACTTGGACTTCGTGTGGCATTCGGCCGAAGGTGCAAATGATTTGAATACCGCATTGCCGGCAATTGTGCAACTCTTTGCAGGCCGCGCCGATTTTCGCGGCTGCTCGTTTGAGTGCGATCAGACAGGAACCACTGCGCCTTCCGCCATTCGCTGGACGCACCCGGCGCGGAAAGATCGGACGGAAACGTCGCTTCCCAACGGTCGGTTGCAGCTTGTCGATTGCGTGATGCGGCACGTGGCTGTCGGAATAGATTGCTGTACGGTTGGGGCCCTGTCACTCAACTTTAGAAACGTGTTGGTTGTCGAGGCCGGGCCAGTGGTGAGGCTCGATCATTGCCCGCGGGCCGACGAGCCGGTAGCCGTTGTGCTGGCCCAAGTTACGCTGCGCGACGGTGGACCGCTGTTGGAATGTCGCATGTCACGCCCCGAACTGGAGCCGGGCGCAATCACGATCCACTCAGCGGCTTGCGCATTTGTTCCCGCATCGGACACACCACTGGTTCGCATTGTCAGTGCTGAGATGCCCGGTCGGGTACCTGCGGCCATTCGATGGACAGGACAAGGAACGCTCGTCGCTCCGCAAACGGCGATTCTTGTATGGCACGGTTTGGCCGGCGACAAAAACGTTGTCGACGAAGCCTCGCTTGCTATCGCCGGCTTCGTGCGCAGCCAGGTGCAATTTGCGGGAGCAGCATCGGGTGACCCGGCAGCCAATCGGCTTACGCGCTGGCAAGCCCCGATACAGTCGGCCGACGCCCCGGGGATTGATCCGCAAGCGCTGCCAGCGTTGTCCAGTGCGGGAACGCGGCCCGGGCGCCGGTAGTCAGGACGATCGCAGACACAGCCGGGATCGGCAACTGATGGCACCTCTTACAAGCGAGACATCTGGTAATAGAGTAGGCCGACGAGCGTCTTGGCATCGCGGATAGCGCCGCGGTGGACCATTTCGAGGGCCTCTTTCCAGGTGCAGTGCAGCGGCTGAATGTCCTCGCCAGCCTCAAGTGCGGTGGGACCGGGCTGCAATGACTGGGCCACGTAAAGGTGCATTCGTTCATCGAGAATGCCGGGCGACATGCAGAACGTGAGCAGGTGTTCGATTCGCCCGGCGCGATAACCGGTTTCCTCAGCTAACTCGCGGACGGCCGTCTCGGCGGGCTCTTCATTGGGCTCCAGCGTGCCGGCGGGTAGCTCAATTAGCGTCTGTGCCACGGCAACGCGATAGTTCTGCACAAAACAGATGCGTCCGTCATCGAGCAGCGGCAAAATCACGACCGCTCCGGGATGTCGCACGATCTCGCGCACATGGCGGCTGCCATCAGGCATTGACTGCACGACGCGTTCGATACGGAACCGCTGTGATTGATAAAGGATGTCGGGATCGCTCATGGGAAATACGCTGTATTCGTTAATGTGATCGGTGGCTATTGCAAGCTGTGGAATTGATCAGCCCTTGTAGGCACAGATGCCACGGTTTCGGTTTGGCTAACACGGCAGAGGTCAGTTTACAGCAGATGGTTCATTTCGCAACGCATTGAATCGTTCGCAGCGATCAAAGGCAGCATCATCCGCACAGTCGTCATAACCGGCGATCTACAACGTTCGGGGCCCCCCACCTGGTTTGCCCAGGTGCGCGTTGTAAGGTATGGTTGTCGACAGAGCCCGCTACTTTCGCGATGTGGTCGACCACATCGTCATTCGATCAACGTGAGCGCCACATGCTAGCCTCCGAAGACCTGCTGGTTGTAAACGTCGACGCTGCGGTGGCACCTGCGCCAGCGCCACCCAATATTGGGTTGATGTCGTCGCTGGAGCGAGCGTTTGGAGTGCAATTCAGCATCCTGGACGGTCAAACCGGCGACGTGATTTGCACGACGCCAAACCAGCCAAACTGCGATTGGGAAGCACGCGCAGAGCTGTGCCGTGAAGTGGCGCGACGTGGTCGTCCCGAGTTCATTGATGATGACGATCCGTGGTTGACGCTGGCCATTCCGCTGGTCGATGCGGCTGGAATGTCGCTGGTAGCGGTTGCGAGCTTCCTCACACGTCCTATCTCGGACGTGACAGACGTTGCCCAGGCCGCGGAGATGCTCGGCATTCGGCCGCATGATGCGATGGACTGGGCACAGGCTCAGGCACCCTGGACGGCCGAAGGATTGAAGCGGCTGGCCGATCTGTTCCTCGATGATCTCGAGGCCAACTCGCGAGCCGCCGTCATACAGAGAGAAGCCGATTCGCTGTCGATCCATCTTGCGTCGACGTATGAAGAGATCAGCCTTCTATATCGGCTGACGCAGAACTTACGACTGTCGAAGAGCGACGAGGATTTGGCTCGCGTAGCGCTGGAATGGCTACAAGAGGTTGTTCCGGCGTCTGGCTTGGTGATTCAGCTTGTGCCGGTGCCCGGCGCCGACAAATCGCTGACGCGCGCCGCGCGGACGCGGACGATCCTGCTTTGTCACGGCGACTGCCCGATCGAAAACGACCAATTTTCCGACCTAATCGCGCATCTGGGCGTACACCCACAACGCCAGCCGATCGTTGTCAACCGGCCGATCACACAGAAGATCGACTGGCCTTGCCCACAGATTCGGCAGATGATTGCCGTGGCGCTGGCCGAAGGCGATAACGTATTCGGCTACATGGCAGCGCTGAATCATGTCGAAGGGGGTGAGTTCGGCACGGTCGAAGCGAGTTTGCTTAGCTCGGTGGCCGCGATCCTGGGAATTCACGGCGGCAATATCGAACTGTACCGCCAGCAGTCGGAGCTCTTGGCCGGAATCGTCCGCGCTCTGACCTCGGCCATCGACGCCAAGGACCCGTATACCTGCGGCCATAGCGACCGCGTGGCGCGGGTTGCCGTGCGTCTGGCCGAAGAACTGGGCTGCGATGCCAAGATGCTCAACATGCTGTATTTGGCCGGCCAGCTTCATGATATCGGGAAGATTGGCGTCAACGACAGCGTGCTGCGCAAGGAAGGCAAGCTCTCGGCCGAGGAGTATGAGCACATCAAACAACATGTCAGCATTGGCTATCGTATTCTCAACGATCTGGCAAAATTGGAGGATGTTTTGCCCGTCGTATTGCACCACCACGAATCTTGGGACGGTGCCGGCTATCCCCAGCATCTAGCGTCGCAAACCATCCCATTCCCAGCCCGCATCATGGCGGTCGCCGATGCTTTTGACGCCATGAGCAGCGATCGACCATATCGCAAGGGGATGCCGGACGAACGCGTCGACCAGATCCTGCGTGACGGAGCGGGCCAACAGTGGGACCCCGATGTCGTGGCCGCATTCTTCCGCGTCCGCGAGGACATCCGACAGATCTGCCACGCTGAGCAGTCGCCTGTGCAAATTCAGTTTAGCGCACTGCCGTACCCCGCCGGAAATCAGCCTGCGGATACGGATGCGTGCGCAGTGACATAGACGCTTGAGCCCAACGCGTCGGTTTGCCACTCAACTTGTTCACGCCGTTTCGGGCATGAATGTAGGCAGGTTCACTCCGCGGGACGAACGACTTGGGCCGCGGACCGAGCTGAGGTGCATTTCGCAATTCCGGGCACCCCACGCGTACGCCTGCTGAACCAGCTTCGTGCAATCAACCGGCAGCAGGAACATTGGTCGGCGACCGCGGTGTCGGTTCAGTTCCGCCAGCATCAGCGCCGCGGCTTGATCTTCGGTGCGTGCCACGCCCGGGCCAATCATATTGCAGCCGCAGTGGCCACACGAGGCCATAAAGCCGTCCAAAGCGCCAGCACGGCTTTCGCATACCGAGAGATGCCAATAGCCCTCACGATTGTCGATAATATGGCGAAAGTCGGGGCCTCGGCAGATTCCGGAAAGCTCCATCTCAAGCGACTCGATGGCGTCGATATCGTCCGTGGTGCCCTCGCGAACGCCGACTGTCGCCGCCACCCCGTCGTTGAATCCCGATTCCGGCACCATGACATACATGTCTTGATACATTCGGTGAGGGACCAAGCCAGCCCGAGTGTACAGCGAAAACGAGTCGACATTCATCGCGCTGGAGACGACCCGAAGCGGTTTCTTCTGTTCGTCAGCAAAATCGATAATGTACTGCAATAGGGCCCGGGCAGCACCATAGCCCGAATAGTTGGGGTGCACGTTCATGATTCCCAGCGCGACGTGCGTTTCACGAGGATGAAAGAAGCAGGAGCCCATTAGCCGGCCGGTTGTTGCGTGCTCGGCTACGATGCCGCAGCCCGGATCAAGAGTGTCGTAGACCTCGAAATACACGTCGGCGGCGGCCGGACCGCCTTGAAATCGGTCGGGTCTGCCCAACAGCCGAAAATGCTGGTTCATGGAAATACAAATTAAGTCGGCCACCTCCCAGCGATCGGCCGCAGTCATCGTTCGCAGGCAGAGTTGTCCCATGAGCGAGTGTCTCCAACTGCCGCGCGAGCCAACTAGGCGCTTTCGGGCAGAAACGTAGGGAACTCCAGACACTGGGCTGTCGACGACGCGCCCCGAACCTGGCTAAAGTGGAGCTCACAATTCCGCGCGCCCCAACCATACGCCTGACGTACAAGTTCGGGACAATCGACGGGCACCAGGAACACGGGCCGGCGGCCACGGTGATGATCGAGTTCGGCCAACAAGAGGGCCGCCCCTTGGTCTGGCGTGCGAGCCAGTCCGGGGCCGACAATGTTGCAGTAAGGGTGGGCACAAGAGGCCATGAATCCCTGGACCGTCCCGCCCTGGCCTTCATAAATAGAGAGTCGCCAAGAACCAGCGGCACTTTCGAGGAAGTAGCGGAAATCGGCCGGGCGGCCGATCCCCAAGAGTTCCATCTCCAGAGTGACAATCGCTTCGACATCTTCGCGGGTAGCGTCGCGAACGGCCGGGTCGGGCGCACCGCAGTCTAAGCCGGATTCGGGCACCGCCAGGAACATGTCCTGGAACGCGCGTCGCGGCACGAAGCCGGAGCGGTTGTAGAGAGAAAACGAATCGAGGTTCATCGCGCTGGAAACAAGCCGCACCGGCTTGTTGGTGCGATCGGCGAAGTCCGTGATGTGCCGCAAGAGGGCGCGTGCAACGCCATGCCCAAAATAGTTGGGATGAACGTTCATGGTCCCCAGCGCGACATGCGTTTCGCGCGGATGAACGAAGCATGAGCCCATTAGGCGGCCGGTCTGCCGATTTTCAGCCACAAGACCGCATCCAGGGTCGAGCGCTTGATAGACGTCGAATAAGACTTCCGTGGCCGCCGGCCCAGCAGGGAAAATGTCGGACCCGCCATGGGTTCGATACCAATGGTTGGTAGAGACGCAGATCAGGTCGGCCACCTCGGAGCGGTCGTCGGCCAACATGGCACGAAGATGAAACTGATCCATGGCGGATCTCCTTCCGCCAGAGTTTACCAGCTTTCCGCAACGCACTGCAACACGTTCGGCAGCCCGTGGGTGCCGCGACTGGCAACATTGGGCAAACTGCCGCTGCATTGACAAGTCGGGCGCGATTGCCTATAAAACCCCCGTTCGGGACCGATGTTTGGAAGTGATGAACAAACGGCCATGCGCCAGAGGGAAACAATGACTGCTACTAGATCGCCATTGCGGTACGGGATTGTGGGTGGGGGGTTTATTGCGGGCTTCCAATTGGAGGCTTTGCGCCAGATGTCCGGTGTGGACATCGTCGGCTTTGTTTCCCGCGACCCCGTCGGTCATCTGGCGGACTACGTCCAGAAGCATGGCATGGGGGCGGGGCGGGTGTTCTCCAACATTAAGGAGATGGCGCCCCATTGCGACGTGCTGGCCATGTTCGTGCCGAACTTCGTCCGAGGCGAAGTGGTCGAAGAAATCGTTGACGCCGTGCGGGGCGGGGCGGAATTGGAGGCCGTCGTCGCCGAGAAACCACTAGCCCGCAATGTGGCGGAAGGTCGCCGTCTGATACGGCTGGTCGAGGAAGTCAACCTGCCCCACGTGTACTTCGAAAACCAAGTCCACATGAAGGCGATCCAAGCCGCACGCCGCCAACTTGGACCGGTGATCGCCGCCATGGGACCCTTGACCCTCGTTCGTTCCAACGAGGAACACGCCGGACCGCACAAGGGCTGGTTCTGGGATCCGACGCGGCAAGGCGGAGGAGTCATGAGCGACATGGGCTGCCATTGCGTGGCCGTCGGTTGGCACATGCTCACCCCGCCCGGCAAGCCGGTGCAGTTCCTGAAGCCGCAGTCGGTCAACGCCGACCTGTCGTTGCTGAAGTGGGGACAGCCGCGATGGCGGAAGGAGTTGAAGGCAAAGTTCGGCGTTGACTACGAGAAGACGCCTGCCGAAGACTTCGCCACCGGCATGGTCACGTACCGCAATCCCGAGACCAAGCAGTTGGTCCGCTCGCAATTCACCGTGTCGTGGATGTACGACAAGCTTGGGCTGCGGTTGTTGTGCGACGGGCTTGGCCCGGGATACGCTTTCGAGTTTAATACGCTGCGATCGCCGTTGGAGGTGTTTGTGGGTGATGGTGCCTTTGCCGAGGTCGCCGACAGCGAAGTTGCGCTGGAAAAGATGCAGGCCAGCCGCGGCCTGCTAACAGTGCAACCCAACGAAACCGACCTGTACGGCTACACGGATGAGAATCTCGACCTAGTGACTGCCCTTGCCACGGGAGGGAAGCCCCTGTTGGATTGGCACTACGGCCTGGAGATTACCCGGCTGACGATGGCCGCATACATGTCGGCCGAGCGCCGAAAGTGCATCGACTTGACCGACCCGGCCGTGTCTCGGGAGTTGGAGACCTACGTCCCGCTGATCCAGCAAGGTCAAGGCGGCAAAGTGCTCGAAATGCCGCTAGGGTAAAGACGCGAGTCACACTCCAAATCGGCGGCTTGGAGTCGACGCGCCTAGGGGGTTGGCGGCGGGCAGAGCGATTCAATTCGTGCCGTTAGGATTGCGCGATCCACCTCGCGAACAAGAAAACGCTTGCTGTGCGCCGTCTCGCCGGCAATTAGCACAATCTGCGACTTCTTCAGCCGGAGCATCTTGCTCAATAGCTCGACAATGGCCTTGTTGGCCTTGCCCTTCTCCGGAGACTGCGTGACGCAGACCTTCAGCGCGCCATCCTGGATGCCGCGAAGCTCGTTTCGCCGGGCGCCAGGCTGAGCTCGGATGGCCAGGATTGTGCCGTCGGGGTGTGATTCGAGAAGCATAATTCGATCCGCGCAACGTTCTCAGGCAACCTGCTTCATTCAATTCCATCGAACAGAGCGGAACCGATGCGTACCAGAGTGGCTCCCTCTTCGACGGCGGCCTCGAAGTCGCCGCTCATGCCCATCGAAAGTTCGTCAAGCTTCATTCCGGTCGGGCAACGCTGTCGCAACTGATCGCGAAGTTCGCGCAGGGCGGCGAAGTCTCGCCGCGCAACGGTCGGGCCTCCCTCCAAGGCAGCCATGCACATCAGGCCGCGAAGCTCGACGTGGTCATAGCCCTGCAACTGGGCCAGCATTGGTTCGATGGCCTCGGGAGCGAAGCCGTGTTTGGCCGTCTCGCCCGACGTGTTGACTTCCAGCAACACTGGCAGGCGCGGCCGTGGGGCGCCAACGCTCAATTCCTCTTCGATGGCGGCCAATAGTCGGACGCTGTCGACCGAATGGATCATTGCCGTCAGCGGCAGCGTGCGGCGAATCTTGTTCCGCTGCAAATGGCCAATCATATGCCAGCGAACGGGCAAATCGGCCAGGGCCGCAGCCTTGTCCCAAAGTTGCTGTGGCCGACTCTCACCCAAGTCAACACACCCGGCAGCAATGAGTGGTCGCACCAGATCTACCGTGACGTACTTCGTCACGGCCACCATCGTCACCTCGTTGGCCCTGCGGCCGGCCCGTGCCGCCGCGCCCGCGATCCGTCCACGAATCTCGGCGACGTTCTCGGCGATTTGTGAGGCGATTTGAACCATGTGATACGCGGGCTTGTGCGCCACAAACGAAACCTAAGCTGTAGCTTCCGTCATCACGTACGGTGCGTTCGAGAGCAGGATGCAAGACGGATGCCTTTGGACGAGCCGAACCAATTCGTCCGGCGCGGCCAATGGGATGATGTCCAACTCTTCGACGACGCCTGCGTCGAGCCGGCTCAACAGATAGAGTTTGTGCTGTTCAAGAATGCGGGCGATCTGTGCGGCCGGCAATGCGTCGGCGGGCCGCTCCTTGCCCATGTGCCGCAGGGCGGAATGTCGTGAGGAAGCGTGGGCCAGTCGTCGCAAGGCCGGCCCTGGACCGGCCGAAAGCTCGCAACACAGCGCGATCGCACCATCTTCTTCAACATAGCGACCAGCCGCATCGAGCGCCCGGGCCAAGTTTTCCCACGTCTGCTGAGTGGCATCGCCTTCGATCGTGGCCACGACCAGGCTGGCGCGGTCGGCAGCGGGGCATTTCCAGACGTCCCGATACAGCTGCGCCCGCGCTGACGTACCAAGTCGCTTTGCCCGGCCAACACCGCCAGAGCGCGCCCGCCAGGACCGGGAACCAATTGGATTGTGAAGTTCAAGCCGAGCAGCCATGCGACGTGATCGACTTCGGCAGCCAACTCCCGTTTATGGGCGCCGTGCCCATTCAGGGTGCCAAGGCCGCGAAACTTCTGAATCGTCTTGGTGTCGGAAAAGGCGGGAAAGACCGAGCCATGAATGCCGAAGTAGCCCACGGCTTCCTCGGCATGCAGGCATCCCACGGGCAGCACAACGTCGGCGTCGTGAATAGCCCTGTTAACGAGAATCGCTTCGCCCGCCTCATTGGCCGCAAGGTAAGCCAACTGCCGACGGTCGGCCGGGTCATGAGTCAGCAGCGTAACGCGGTCTCGCAGGACGGCGGGAAGCATGCGGCAAGGTTCTCCGGCCGCGACGCCGGGATTCGGTGCACTCTGCAAAACGGTAATGCCGTCCGGATCGATGTCGGCATCGATCAACGCTTGAACAACCACCGCAATTACTCTCGCTACATCAGGAACGCCCTGCTCCACGGCAAGCACGACGTGATCGGCGGGCGTAGTACAACGACAAAGCGGCGGATACTCGAGCGGCTCGTCGAGCGCGGCCCTCGTAGCAGCCACGAGATTGCCGAGCGGTTGCCGCGTCGGAACGCCGAACTCGCCCAGCGGATCGCCGTGGGTGAACTCTAGCTCCACTGTCGAGTTGTTGCCGTAACGCAGTACAGTCATTGAGTCAAATAGCACAAATAGGACGAATGGGCAAGAAGCCCGTAATTGCAGACTTCATTATCCCGACGTTTCAGCGTATGGTCAAGAAGTAGAGCTTTACGTGGCGGACAGGTTCGCGAATAATGTGTGCCCAACATCTGCTACAATCAAAGAATCCACCGTTTTATGATAAGGATCCTGCGATGCGACATGGTTCTCGGTTCAACATCGGTAGCCCGTTCCGGCGTGCTAGCATCGTAATCGGCTCGGTGGCGCTGGCATTGGCGCTCGGGTGCCAGAAGCCAACGTCAACGAATCCCGAAGAATCACAACCGACAGAGACGAAAACCGCAGCAACGGTGGTAAAGCCGGCGGCGCCGAAAGGCGACTCCGCACGCGAAGTGCTCCGCCGCATGATTGACGCCTATCAAAAGGCATCGAGCTATTCCGATGAGGCGAAGTTGCGTTTGGTGGCCGAGGTGGGCAACGACAAGGTTTTCAACCAGACGATCGACATCGCCGTGGCCCTGGTTCGGCCAAATAAGTTGCACGTAACGGCCTATCAGGTGACGCTGGCCTGCAACGGAAAAACGCTACGCGCCGCGATTGCCAGCATTCCGAACGAAGTGCTCGAAAAGCCGGCGCCGGCCAAAATCGACATGAGGGTGTTTCGCCGCGAGCCGCAACTGGCGATGAACATCGCCGATCTCGTCGGGTTGCCGCCCCAGTTGCTCTTGCTGCTGTCCGACGATCCGATGACCGGGCTGCTGCGAGAGGCCGAGGAACCCGAATTGGGCGACACAGGCCAGATCGCAGGACGCGATTGCTACCGGGTGAAGATCAAAGGTCCCGACGGCTCGGCCACGCTGTGGATTGACCAAGAGTCGCTCGTGCTCCGTCGCGTGGTATATCCGCCGGAACTCTTGCGACAGTTGCTCGGCAACAATGCCCAGGCCGACAAATACTCGATCATCGCGGACTTTGCCAATGCCCAACTGAACGCGCCGGTTGATCCGAAAGCGTTTGAGTTTGAAATACCGCCGAAAGCGGAAATCGTCAAGTTCTTCGTGCCGCCGCATACGGCGCAATTACTAGGCAAACCGCTTCCCGATTTCGTCTTCCACGATCTCGACGGCAAGCCCATCACGCGGGAATCCCTAGCCGGAAAGGCCACCGTGTTGGACTTCTGGGCGACATGGTGCGGCTACTGCAAGCTGAGTTTGCCGGAACTGCAAAAGGTGTATCAATCCCGCAAGAACGATCCAGGAGTCGCGTTCTATGCAGTCAGCGTCGATGACCCTGAGGTAAGCAATAAGGAGTTGACCAAGGCATTCGAGGATCTGAAAGTCGACATTCCGATCCTTCGCGGCGATAAGAACGAGGTGGCGGCCGACCTGAAAGTAGGCGGCTACCCGACGACCCTTGTGGTCGACGCCAAGGGTATAGTGCAATACTACTTCCTTGGCGCAGGATGAAAAGCTGCCCGACGAGTTGCCGGAACTGCTCGACAAAGTGGTCGCCGGCAAGGACGTCTACCAGCCCTTGTTGAAACAATACGACGAGCAGCTCGATCGTTTGCGGGAATACGCCGAAAAACTCGACAAGATGGCGGACGAGCCTGTAGTCCGCGAGCAACAGATGCCCGAGACGAAGCCGGCGCCGCGAAGCGACCCGGCAACCATGAAGCTCACACAGCTATGGAATTCGACCGATCTGCGGTCGCCGGGCAACATCGTCGTGATCGCCGGCAAGGACGGCAAGCCGCATCTGGCGGTGGTCGAAAACTGGCGGTCCGTGGCCGAGGTCGGCCTCGACGGCAAGCTGATCGCCCTGCATAAGCTGGATATCGACGAAAAGGAAGCCGTGGGCAATCTTCGCACGGCGGTCGGCGCTGATGGGCGACGATATACGGTCGCTTGGATGATCTCGCAGCAGCGATGCCACGTATTGGATGACAATTGGAACGTAGTGGCCAGCTATCCTGAAAACGCCCTGGAGAATCCACATAGCGGCATGGCCGACGTCGAACTGGGTGATCTCGACGGTGACGGCAAGCTGAAAATATATATCGGCTATTGGGGCGTGGTGGGCGTGCAAGCGGCGTCGCTCGAAGGCAAGCGACTCTGGAGCAACCGGTCATTGGCCCACGTGCTCGGGATGGCGATCGGTGCAGCCGACGACAAGGGCCGCCGCAACTTGTACTGCACTAACAGCAACGGATCGGTTGTGGTATTGGACGACCAGGGGCAACGGCAAGGCGACATCACCATCCCGAAGCGGATGCTCCACTGGATCGTCACCGCCGACCTGCGCAACGACAAGAAGCCGCTTTGGTGCGGACTGGCCGTGCAGAAAATTGGCGAAGAGGTGGCGGTCGGTTTCTCGCTCGATGGCCGCGAGTTGTGGCATTATGCCCTGCCACCGGGCGCGCAAACAAAACCAATCGAGCCGATCATCGTTGGCAGGCTGAGTCGTGATGGTCCGGGGCAATGGATTCTGCCCGGCCCCGATGGCTCGATACACGTTCTCGCCGCCGACGGAACGCTGGTCGACAAGTTTAACACTGGCGTAGCTTTGCAGGGCTTGGCCACGGTCGAGATCGATGGCCAGCCGGTGCTGATCACGGCATCGGAGAAAGCCTTGACGGCCTGGAAGGTCGAAAAGTAGCAGGCACACTCCGCGTGCCGCAGCCAGCCTGGGGACTGTCCCAATTTATGCCTCGGGGGACTGTCCCAATTTTCGTCCGACGAAAATGGGACTGTCCCCTTAGACGCCACTCTGCCCCGGCCCTGCCCCGGCCCCTAGTCGATGGGGCGACGATCTGCTATCTTCCACGGTTTACAGGCTGAAAATCCATATCGACGGAGCATGACGGAGGACTTACCGATGCCAATCACCACCGAAGCAATGGCCGCATGGTGCCGAAGACTATTGGGCGGCGATACGAACTCGAAACCGCTCACACTCGAAGATTATCTCAACGTAATCCCCCACGTGGACTGCCTGGGCAAGCTGCCCAGCGGTACGGCGGTGCTCATCCGCGGCGATGTGGATGCCAAGCCCGGGCCGAAGGTCGGCGACGGCGATATCCGCCTTCGGTCAATGCAAGACACGCTGAAGTTTGGCCAGGACCGCGGTTGGAAGCAAGTAATCTTCGGCCACATCGGCCGCGAGCCCGAGAAGTCGCTAAGTAAGGTCGCCGCCCGGCTGGGCGAGATTCTCGGCTGCCAAGTGACGTTCATCGAGGACTGGCTCGATCCGGCCACGACGACGATCAAGGACGACGCGGCCCAAACCATCGCGAAGAGCCCTGCGGGCAGCGTCATCATGCTGCAAAACACGCGGAAGTACGACATCGAGCGAACCCTGTGGAAAGCCAAGGCGGCCGACGTGGATAAGTTGGCCGAAAAACTGGCAAAGCTGGCCAACGAGTTCGCCGCGAAGGTCGCGAAGTTCTACATCCACGAGGCATTTTCAGCCGGCAGCTTGGACGCTTCCAGCGTCGTCGTGCCGGCCGCCATGGAAATGGTCGCGCTGGGCAAGTACGAACACGAGCAGTTCGCCGGCCATCTGAAGAACTGTCTCGATGCGCAAATGGTCATCTTTAGCGGGCTGAAGATCGACAAGCTCGACGATCTCCAAGCGATGATCGATCGCGGGAAGATTCGCAAGGTAATCGCCGCCGGTTCGCTGGCGATGGCCCTGAAGAAGGCCGCCGCGGAACTCGACGGCAAGCAGTTCGATCTCGGATTGTCGGAAGACCCCGCGCACAAGGACAAGCCCTATTACATTCCGCGCGAACGGATCGAACAAGCGAAGAACATGCTCACCGAGGGCCGGCAAAAGGGGATCGAGTTCATCATGCCGGTCGATTTCGTGCTCCAGGACGGACGTGCGTCAGATGCCGTCGGGCCGGGCAACCAGCAATTCGACGTCGGACCGAAGTCGAGCGCGCTCTACGAAAAGGTTGTTAGCGATTTCATTGCCGCGCATAAGAACGACTCCCCGGCCGCCGTCGTCTTCCATAACGGGGTGTTCGGCATGTTCGAAGACCCTCGCTTCGAGGCGGGCACGAAGAACTTCATTCCGCAACTGAAGCGCCTGACCGATGCCGGCATCAAGGTCTACATCGGCGGCGGTGAAGGCGGCAAAGCGCTAGAGCAATACGGCCAGCCCGATTGGGTCACCTACTGCTTCACCGCCGGTGGAACGGTGCTCAATGCGCTTGGCAGTGAGCCAGTGCCGTATCTCGTTGCACTCAAGATGGCAGCCGAGAAAATGGGACCTGCGCCGCACAAGTAGCACCTACGCTCCGCGTGCCGGGCGAGCCAACGAATCGCCTGGCGCCGCCGCGGCAAGGAATAGGTTACTTCGATGCACCTGCTTCCAATAGTTGCTACGATCATCATTCTGGCGACGAGTGTGGTCTGCCAACTATACATCGGCTCAATCGCTAAGGCGTCCCGCGTAGCCGCGCCGTGTTCAACGGTTCTGGTATTGATCCTGATCGAGATGTGGTATGGGTTCCAGTCGCTGTCTACGTGCGTCGTCTTTGCCGCGGTCATCTATTTTCTCTCATACATCGGGGCGTACCTCGCAAGTACCTTTCCTCTCCCGTATGCATGGCGAAATAGTGCTGCGCGACACGACGCCACGCACGACATCGAAGGTGAAGACCGGCTGTCTTTGCTGAGCCGTCGAGACGATCGGCCTGCATTCGTTCGTGCCCTCGGTGAGACCGACATCTTGTTGCTTGCGGCGTTGACCAACGAAGGCTGGGATGCAGCTACATTCAGCCCAGAGGACATGCTTGCAGAGGCGAGGAAAGCGCGGCTAGACGTGACTGGGTGCGATACGTTCGCACCGTTCTTTTACGAACGGGATGGCGTCGAAGCGATGCCATTCTTCAGCACGGTCGATCACGTTGAAACGTTCTGTGAGAAGTTTTCCAAGGAACGTAACCGAGTCTTCCCATTTCAAAGGGTCAATGCTGCGGGCTCTGTTATAGCGTCCGCGCTCGCGTGGTGCCCCATTCTTGTCTTGAATGCTAAGTCAGCGGAAGAGTATGTATTATCGTCGGAGGATGCGAGGCTGCTGGTCGAAATATGGGGACGTGATCGCGCGGAAAATGCGGATGACGCACCGATGACTGTCGAACAGTTGATTCGCCAATTCCGCAATGCACCTATGGGTCAGTCGATTGGCCCCGTCACGAAAGCTCTAGCAGCGCAGTCGGTGTGGGTTGGGACAGAGGGTGTGACGCCGACACGAGATGGGAAGATTGTGGGCAAGATGTGTCTCAAGACCGGGGCCGACAATCAAGGACGTGCATGGGTCTACGCCTATACAAGCAGAGCGGAATTCTCAAAGGCATTTCCCGATGGTGGGCCATTTGCCGAGATGAGCTTCCCGGATTTATTTGAACTTGTTGATAAAGATCAGCAGTTTGCCGGCCTCGTTCTTAATTCAACTTCGGATGCCATGTGTCCAATCCCCAGAGAGCTTTTCGGTCACGTAAGGCAAGCACTACCAAAGAAGTAACGGAGTTATCGTAGCTCTCTTGGGGACGCTGGAAAGTGGCAGCCAAGAATATCGAGCAATAGTCCGATGGACAACAGTGCCTCCCCAGCCATTTGTATCCGAACGTCCCTTGAGCAGACGGGCGGATTCGCGCCCGGGTGCCACTGCTGGCTTGCCCAGCAGTGCCGTTCGGGGTCGCCTAATCGGTTGTGTCGAGCCATTCAGCCGGCAAGCTATGTATGGTTGGCAGAACAACATGTGACGAGGGATGTGCCGACGATTATCATCGAGGGGCACTGCTGGACAAGCCAGCAGTGGCACCCACACGGACCGAATGGAGCATTCTTGCCAACGTCGCCCCAACAATACTCACGCATAGGCGCTGAGCGCAAAGTTCGTCCAAAATCCCTTCGCGTCTTCGCGCCTTTGCGTGAGACCCGTTCGACGAAGCACTTGGTGCAGAGTACGAACCGCCGAGACAGTAGTGGCGCACGGGTGCCACTGCTGGCTTGTCCAGCAGTGCGATTCGGGACCGGCTAATCCGTCGCGTCGAGCCATTCAGCCGGCAAGCTATGTATGGTTGGCAAGAGCGGCACTTGTCGGGGTGGATCAACCAAATAGTATCGAGCACTCGACCATTTCCAATCGATGGGCTTCTCAACCATTCGGCGACGAACGGGATTGTGGTGCAAATAGTCGATGGCCGCCAGAGCCGTTGAAGGTTTGAAGATGTTCCGGTCGTAGCCCGGCCCTTCCTGCCAATAGCGGAAGGTCGTGACACCGGGACGCTGCTGGACCGTCAGCCGATCGATCAGCCGACTCCGCGATTGCACAAGAAGGCACTTGATGCGATAGGAGAACGGCCGCTTGATGGCTTTCAAGAGTGCGTCGATGGTTCCTGGCTCGGCAAGCGGGCAAACCATTAGATGCACATGCTCCGGCATGAATACAAAAGCGGCAAGCCGGTAGCCATGTCGCTGCATCGCACGATCAATGCTCTCGGCCAACATGCCTTGCCACAGGTCGTTGGTCAGCAACGGCCAACGATGGTAGCACGAGAAGGTCAGTTCGTGGATATGGCCAGGGTCATGATAATGCCGGATTCGCTTTCGATGTCCCGCACGTGATTCCATGGCCACGATCATAGCTAAGACGGACACTGCTGGACAAGCCAGCAGTGGCACCCGGCGTCTTCGCGCCTTTGCGTGAGACCCGTTCGACGAAGCACTTGGTGTAGAGTACGAACCGCCGAGACAGTAGTGGCGCCCGCGAGAGTTCTGGCCATCGGGCGGCGACGGCACGCGGAGCGTGCCTGCTACTTGGGGGACCCGCCGTGGGCGCGATTGCAGAAATCGACCAACTCGTCAACGGCGGTCCGGATTTGGTCCTCGGGTTGGCCGTCGCGGATCGCCGTTTCAAGGTTGCCGGCGCAAGGAGAGATGGCGTCAAAGCCGTAGCTGCCGGCCGCACCTTTGATCTGGTGGGCCGTCTGACGCAGGCCCTCCCAATCGGCCTGAGCGAGCTTTGCAAGCAGAGCGTCCACCCGGTCTGGCATTTCCTCGACGAACATCTCGACGATGTCGCACAGGTCGGGGTCGGCAGAAAGGCGGGAGTAGATGTACTCGCGTTGCATGCTGGTCGCGTCCCTACTTGTATCTCGCTGGTCCCACGCGAAACGACTCCGGTCGCCGAGTGTCATCACCGCATGATCGGCAGCCGTCGGCACGCCCAGCCTGTCTGTAGGCGTGGCTAGAACCCACCCGACAGGTCTAGCTGAACTTGCCTTTGCCCTGCACAATCCTAGGTCAATGCGGATAGCCGCAGCGCGTTCGAGGCCCTGGAAAGGGCCAAATCGGGGTCGGATGCCCGCAAGTACGATACGCTCGGCACAACCGACCCAGGAAATATGGGTGTGGTAGATGATTTAGGACGTCTGGTTAAGGAAGTTCTGCGCGATGGGTCGATAGCAGATCACTAGATTGGACCTATCCTCCCTATCTGCGCCCGAATAGCGCAGTTGTCCCACAAGGTTTTTCCTAACAAAGGAGTACCTCCATGTCCCGTCGTATTTTGTTGTCGACGCTGTCAGTGGCCGCCTTGTTGGCGGTGCTCAGCGTCTCGTCGGCCCAGGCCGGTTTCCTGGGCAATGGTGGCTGTTGTGCGCCGGCCGCGTGCGTCGCCCCGCAGGCCTGTGCCCCATGTGCGCCCGCTTGCTGCGAAGCGCCGAAGTGCTGCGAAGCGGCTGCTTGCTGCAAGGCTCGCTGCCACAAGGAGCGCTGCTGCAAAGAGCGCTGCCGTAAAGAGCGCTGCTGCAAAGAGCGCTGCCACAAGGCCCGCTGCTGCGCCCCGGCTTGCTGCGAAGCGCCGAAGTGCTGCGCCGCCCCGGCTTGCTGCGAAGCCCCGAAGTGCTGCGAGGCCGCCTGCGCCCCGAAGTGCTGCAAAGAGCGCTGCCACAAGGAGCGTTGCCATAAGGTCCGCTGCTGCCGGCCGAAGTGCTGCGCCGCCCCGGCTTGCTGCGAAGCCCCGAAGTGCTGCGAAGCGCCGAAGTGCTGCGAAGCGGCTGCTTGCTGCAAGGCTCGCTGCCACAAGGAGCGCTGCTGCAAAGAGCGCTGCCACAAAGAGCGTTGCCACAAGGTCCGCTGCTGCGCCTCGGCTTGCTGCGAAGCCGCCCCGGCTTGCTGCGAAGCCCCCAAGTGCTGCGAAGCGGCTGCCTGCTGCAAATAGCCCCGTAAGAGCCACGGCCAACAGCTCGCTCCTAACACGGGCTTAGGCCATAACTCCTATACGATGCTCCGAAGCGGCCCGGTCAACCTTTGATCGGGCCGCTTGGTTTTCTTGTTGGGCTCGAAGGGGTCGGGGCCCTGTCTTTGAAGGCGAGGCAACGGTCATCGCCATAGGAGGCCGGCTCGCCAAGATGACCTCGGCGCGCAGGTTGAACAGGAGCGCCGGCGTGCAGCTAGCGGACAAGTCATTGCGTGAAAGCCGACTGTGCTATTTCACCTGCCGCAGCATGATGCGGCTATCGGCTACGGAACAGCCCTTGCCCTGAGCGTGAACGATCAACGGATTGATGTCGCACTCCGAAATCTCGGGATGGTTGCACACCATGGTCGATAGCCTTAGCAGGGTGTCGACAATAGCGGCGACATCCGACGGCGGATCGCCGCGGAAACCGTCGAGCACTTTGTAGGAACGAATCTGCCGGACCATGCGCTCCGCCGAAATCTGCCACATCGGGGCCAAACGGAACGACACGTCCTTGAGCACCTCGACCAACGTGCCGCCGAGGCCGAACATCATCAGCGGGCCGAAACGCGGATCGCGGCTGGCGCCCAAGATCACTTCCACGCCCTTGCTGGCCATCTCTTCGAGCAAGATCCCTTCGATCTTCGCTCCCGGAATGGCCTTCTGCACGTTAGTGACGATCTTCTTGTAGGCCGCACGCGCTTCGTCGGCGCCGTGGACATTGAGGATCACACCGCCGGCATCGTATTTGTGAACCACATCGGCTGACATCACCTTCATGACGACGGGCGTGCCAAACGATTCGGCGATTTTTGCGACCTCGTTTTCGCTCTTAGCCACGCCGCTGCGGAGCAAGGGGAGACGGTAGCATGCCAACAACGGCCGGCAGTCAGCTTGGGTTAGGTAGCGACTCTCGTGCCCCTTCAGCAAATCGGCGACGATCTTTTTCGCCCCATCTACGTCAAGATCGTTGAACACGGGCATCTTGCGGCGCGGAATTTCATGGGCCGTTACCAGCCAATTGGCGGCAGCCAGGCTCTTTACACCGTCTTCGGGGAAGGCATAGTTCGGGATTCCCGCGGCGCGAAGTATTTTCACGCCCGGAGCCACGTCCTTCGCACCCATGAACGAGCAGACGACCGGCTTGGTAATGCCCTTGACGGCCTCGGGAACCACGGCCGCCGTCTCTTCGATGTCGGTCATCGACTGCGGCGTGAGGATGACGATGCCCATGTCAACGTTTTCATCTTCGAGCACCGTCCGTACGGCCGCCTTGTAGCGGTCGGCGCGGGCATCGCCGATCACGTCGACCGGATTGCGCAGCGACGCGGTAACCGGCAGCGAGCCCTTCAATTTCTGTTTCGTGGCATCGCTAATCTCAGCCAACGTCAGGCCATGACGCACGGCGGCATCGGTGGCCATAATGCCCGGCCCGCCAGCGTTCGTGATGATCGCCACGCGACCGCCACGCGGCAACGGCTGGGTGGTGTACAAGGCAGCATAATCGAACAATTCGGCGATCGTGTCGACGCGTTGCACGCCACTCTGCAGGAGCAAGGCATCGTAGACTGAGTCGCTGCCGGCCAGCGAACCGGTGTGGCTGCTAACGGCTTTCGCCCCTTCAGGCGACCGGCCCGACTTCAGGCACAGCATCGGCTTGTGGGTGTCCCAAAAAATATCGCTGACGGTCTCGATGAAACGCCGCCCGTTGGTAATGTCCTCAAGGTACATGGCGATGACGGATGTCTTATCGTCGCGGGCGAGATAGTCGAGCAAGTCGATCTCATTGACGTCGGCCTTGTTGCCAAAGCTGATGAACTTGCTGAAGCCCATCTGCCGCTCTTCAGCGTAGTCGAGCACCGAGGTGCATAGCGCGCCGCTTTGAGAAATAAAGGCCAGGTTGCCGGCCGACGGCATTTTGCGGCCGAACGCCGCGTTCATACGGACCGTCGGATCGGTGTTGATTACGCCCAAGCAGTTGGGGCCAATAAGCGGGATTCCTGCCTCGCGGACTTTGTCGCGCAGACGGATTTCGAGCTCGGCGCCTTCCGGTCCAACTTCCTTGAAGCCGGCCGAAATCACGACCAACGCCTTGACCCCCTTGGCGATCGCCTGATCAACCGCGTCCAGCACGCCGGTTGCAGGAATGATCAGCACGGCCATGTCGATGCTGGCCGGAACGTCGGCTAGCGAAGCATAAGAATGGACGCCGAGGACGGACGTGGCCTTGGGATTGATCGGGAATACCGAGCCGTTGAACTCGGCGTACAGAAGATTGCGAAAGATATCGTTGCCAACGGTGCCAGGTCGAGTCGATGCCCCGACGACGGCTATAGATTTTGGATAGAAAACAGCATCAAGCTTCGGCGCCAACGCGGAATGGTCGACCACGAACAATTCTCCTCATTCTCTATGACCGGATATTTGCCAAACAGTGAATCTCCTAGTATGCGTCTGTCGTTCGGGGACCACAAGGACCACTAGCGAGGCATGCAACATACCCCCAGTCACACAGAGAGACTTGCCGCTTCCGCAACCAGTACGAGAGCGCCTATTCGCAAAACTCGAGCGCGCATTCATCAATTTCGGTGCGCAGTATTTCGCGTTTCCAACCGTCCTCATGGATCGGCCAGCCGCGGATGACCCTGGGCCCTTCAGACTGTTCCAAGGGGCGATTGCCGCGATGAACGGCCCGCCAGCAATCGAGTTCGGCCTTTGACGGGCCCGGAGCGTGGCCAGGAAGGTTGCTTTTCCGCCAGGAGATGCGGCTGTGGTCGAACACGCTGATGATCACCGGCGGGCGGAACTCCAGCATCCTCCGTGCGATCAATTCGTGGCTGGCCGTCCGGTACCGCGATTTCAGGGCGGTTAAGTCCCAGGCACAGGCCGCAGCATCGGCAACAAACCAGCCGGTGGGCAGCAGCAGGCGTCCGGCTAAGTCATTTGCCACGGCCTCCCGCGCGTTTGGCGGCGTTTCGCAGGGATCAACGCCCCATTGGGTGAAAACACGACAGGCTACATGCTCGCCAATTTCGTGGGCAACGGCCCATTGCTCCCGCTCCGGGCGAGGCTCTGGCCGTAGCAGAATCGTCGGCCGGCCATTCTGCAAGCGGCGATCCGAAAGCCGGACGTATCGGGCCCGGCCCTGCTGGCGATCGTCCAGTGCGACGGTAATTCCCAACGCCCGGGCCACCAAAAAGGCGTCGACCGGCGGACCCTCGACGTGAGCCGTTCCGAGGACTTCGTCGACCACTCGGTCCATGCCGGACGCCAGTTCCTCGCGAGTGTATTCGGGCAGCATGGGTGTTTTCCTTGGCAAAAGTGCCATCGACCGCAAGACGGCAATAAACCGTTCGTAATATGTACGTCTGTACACTAATATAGCCCCATATTTCGATGTGACAAGAGGGCAGAAACGTGCCACTTACCAGCTATGGCCGCGTCGAGTACCATGCATCTGTAGTCGCCCCTCGCCGCGATGGCCGTTATACGGGCGACCGAGCTCCGCCCTGATGGGATGCGTTGTCGACGCACCTTATTCGGAATTTTTGCCAACAACGACTGACGACGTGGCCCGAAAAAAAACTACCCGCCGCACGTACGCCTTGGTGAGTCTCGGTTGTCCCAAGAATTTGGTCGACAGCGAGCGCATGGCCGGTCTGCTCGAAGCCGACGGCTATCGCATGGTCGCCGAGCCGGACGGCGCCGAGTTGGTAGTGATTAATACGTGCGGGTTCATTGGCGACGCCCGGGCCGAGTCGTACGGCGCGATCGAGGAGATACTCGGCCTGAAGCGGCGAGGCCGGGTTCGCACGGTCGTCGTGGCCGGATGTCTGGCTGAGCGGGACAAGGCCAAGCTGCTGGAGACATACCCCGACATCGACCAATTGATCGGCGTTTTTGCCCGGGATGACGTGGCGGCGGCAGTCGGCCGCCTGGATCGCGGCCAACAGGAGCAACAGGCGTTGTTTCGACCGGCACCGAGCACGCCCTTGCCCGATACGGGCCGCCGCCGGATCACGCTGCCGCATTTGGCATACCTGAAAATTGCCGAGGGATGCAACCGGCTGTGCGCGTTTTGCTCGATTCCGCTCATGCGCGGCCCGTATGCCAGCAAACCGATTGAGCAAGTTATCGCGGAGGCCGAGGAACTGGCCGCCGACGGCGTCCGAGAGCTTGTCTTGGTGGCCCAGGACACCACGTTCTACGGAATTGACGCATCCGGCAAGCCACAATTGGCCCAGCTCCTGCGGCGTTTGGAAAACGTGACCGGATTGGCATGGATCCGCTTGATGTACCTCTACCCGATGCACATTACCGATGAGCTGATCGAGGTTATCTCGGGCAGTGCGAAGGTCCTGCCGTATCTTGACTTGCCCTTGCAGCACATCAATGATGTCGTGCTCGAACGCATGCGGCGGCGGGTGGATCGTCGGGCAACAGAGACGTTGCTTGCTCGGTTGCGACAACGCATCGACGGTTTGGCGATTCGGACGACCGTGATGGCCGGGTTTCCGGGCGAAACCGACGCACAGTTTGACGAGTTATTGAACTTCGTTCAGCAGCAGCGATTCGAGCGGCTTGGCGCGTTCGCCTTTTGCAACGAGCCGGGCACGGCCGCCGAGCAGCTTGACGGGCACTTGCCCGAAGAGGTAAAACAGGCCAGGCGCGACCGGCTAATGGCGGCACAGCAAGAAATCGCCTTTGCGTTCAACGCGTCGCAGGTGGGTCGACGCCTGGACGTGATGATCGACCGCCCTCTGCGCGGCCAGCCGAACGCCTATATTGGCCGAACCTATGCCGATGCGCCGGAAGTGGATGGCCAGGTGTATGTTACGGGCGAGCAACTGGCCCCAGGGCAGATTGTGCCATGTGAGGTTGTTGCAACGGAAGGATATGATCTAATAGCAGTCGCTTAGCCGGTCGTAAGGCCGGCACGTAGCTAACCTTCAACCGCGGGACCAATCTACGATGGCCAGCGATGCTACCGGCTCCGCCCGGGTCAGGGCGGTGATGTTCAATCTGCCCAATCAGCTAACCTTCTTGCGGCTGATCTTGTCGGTCATCCTGTTCGGCTTTATCGCTTGGGGATACTACCTGACGAGCCTGGTCCTGTTTATCATTGCCGCCGGTACGGATTGGCTCGATGGCTATTACGCCCGAAAGTATAGCCAAGTTACAACGCTGGGCCGCATCCTGGACCCGTTCGCCGACAAGGTCATCATCTGCGGCACGTTCATCTTTCTTATCGGCGTGCCCGCCATGACCGAAGTGAACGGCGGGCTGCAGGCTTGGATGGTTGTGGTCATTGTCGGCCGCGAGTTGCTGGTGACGGCGTTGAGGAGTTTCATCGAAGACCGCGGCTCCGATTTTTCGGCCCAGATGTCGGGCAAGCTCAAGATGGTGCTGCAATGCGTCGCCGCGGGCACGTGCCTCTTCTACCTTTCCTATGACGCAAACCTCTCGCAACACGCACCCGCGTGGTGCTGGTGGCTGTTGGTCATTTCGATTTGGTCGGCCGTGGCATTGACGGTGTATTCCGGTATCGTTTACATCCGAGTGGCCGTGCGACTATTGCAGCGGTAACGGCGACTCCGGACGCCGTAGGGTCCGCCGTGCGGGCCTTTTCACTGTCTGTGGTCCGCGGGGCGGACCCTACGCAATCCCCTTTCATGTCCCTCATCGAAGACCTCTCGTTACAGACGGCATTGATGGCAACGATTATCGCTGTCTCGGCCTGCGTGATGACCGGCCTTGTTTGGGTAGGATGGCAGCGGGTGCCCTACGTGCCGCGCAGGCGCGTGCCTTGGCGGGCAATCGACATCGTCGTGGTGATTGCCGTCTATATCGTGATACAGTCGGCAACGGTCGATTTGGCCCGACGAATCATGGTGCCGGGGGCCATTGCGGGGGCAGCCGTCGCCCATTCAAAGGATGCTTCGACCGAGCATGTCATCGGCCGCCTAATGTCCGAAGGGGGCCTTTCAGTCATTTTGCTGTGCGTCCTTTCGGCGGCCGTGGTGGCGCCGCTGGCCGAAGAGTTCGTTTTTCGGGTCTTGCTACAAGGTTGGCTCGAGGCATTGGGGCCAAACTGGCGACGGCACCTGCCGACGTTGCGGCGGTGGATTCCCCGCGGCCTCGGCCCGGTGCTGCTCACCTCGCTAGTGTTTGCCGGCATGCATTTCCGCGTCCAGTCGCCGCCGATCAGCACTGACGTTCTCGTCGCGGTACTGACGGGCGATACACTTGCCCGTTGCTTGGCCGTGGGCGTTGCCATAGCTTTGGTGCGATGGCGGACTGGTGCCACGGCCGCCGACTTCGGCTGGATGCCGGGGAAGATCCTAAGCGACATCCGCCTTGGACTTGGGGCCTTCGCCGCCATTGTGGCCCCCATTTACGCTATGCAGATTGGCCTTCGCTTGCTGCTGCCGGAATATCTCGCTCCAGATCCCCTGCCGTTGTTCTTCTTGGCGCTGGCACTGGGAACTTTGTACTACCGCACGCACCGCATTGTGCCCTTGATCGTGCTACATGCGGCTCTGAACGGCACGAGCCTGCTGCTGGCTGGGCTAATGTAGCAGGCGGCATACCTGGCTCCAGTGTGTGCGTGCCACCTGCCTCCCCTCGCGTTTCGCCATTTGGGCACCTATAATCGTCGTTTTCGGTCAAATATGAGGAGACATCGCTCATGGCCATCGGTTTCGGCATTATCGGCTGCGGGATGATTGCGAACTTCCATGCTCGGGCAATCGGCGACGTTCGCGGGGCAAAACTGGTCGCCTGCTACGATACGATTCCGGCCGCGGCCGACAAACTGGCCGAGGCCACCGGCTGCAAGGCATACCACGACCTCGACGCCATGCTCGCCGATCCGGCCGTCGACGTGGTGACCATCGGCACGCCCAGCGGGGCGCATCTGGAGCCCGCCCTGGCCGCCGCACGGGCCGGCAAGCACGTTATCGTCGAAAAGCCACTCGAAATCACCTTGCGACGCTGCGATGCGATCATCGAGGCCTGTAAGAAAGCCGGCGTGGTGCTCTCGACGATTTTTCCGTCGCGATTCCACGAGCCAAGCATGGAAATCAAACGGGCGATCGACCAAGGCCGCTTCGGCCGTTTGACCGTGGGCGATGCGATCGTTAAGTGGTATCGCAGCCAGGAGTATTACGATAGCGGCGCCTGGCGTGGAACGTGGGAACTGGATGGCGGCGGCGCGCTGATGAATCAAGCGATCCATAGCGTGGATCTCCTGACGTGGCTCATGGGACCCGTCGTTGAGGTCCGCTCACAGATCGGTCTGGTGGCGCATCAGCGGATCGCGGTCGAGGACGTCGCCGTGGCTACGGTCGCCTTTGCCAACGGAGCGTTGGGCATTATTGAGGCTAGCACCGCGATCTACCCGGGCTATCTGAAGCGGATTGAGATCCATGGCAGCACGGGATCGGCCGTCATGGAAGAGGAGGACATCACGAAGTGGGATTTTGCCAAGCCCATCAAACGTGATGAGGTCATCCGGCAGAAAATGGCCGCACACAAAAGTGGAGGCGGCGGGGCGGCCGACCCGAAAGCCATCGGCCACCACGGCCACGCCCGACAGTTTCAGGACGTAGTGACGGCCATTAAGAAGGGCGCCAAGCCTGCGGTCGACGGCCCCGAAGGACGCCGCTCTGTCGAGATCATTCTGGCAATCTACAAGGCCGCTGAAACTGGCCGAGCACTGCAACTTCCGCTAGCGACCGATCCGGTGCTCAAGGCTCGCAAAACAGGCGTCGGCAAGTCATAACTGGCCATATAGCAGCGTGGCCTTTTCCGTCGCAAGGGCGGAAAAGGCCAACGCGTATCGCTCACGCTTTCGACTTGATGATCGTCCCTGACGGATTAGGGCTTACTTAGCCTTGTCGTTGGCGTAGTCCCACACAGTGTCGGTGCAATTCGGATAGAAATTGCCGGACGACTTGTCGAACATCCAGCCGGTCGTGTTGTCACCTGCGCCAGGCGCAGACGTGATCACTTCCACCGTGTTGAGGCCGTTAAACGGGTTGGCCGGCATTTGTCCCTGGATATACGGGCCATAAATCCCCGTGTCGCTGACGACGCCGGCGGCATCAGTCTTCCCGGTCATCTGCGCGATGAAATCGGAATTCAAAGGCCCCGGTAGTTTGCCGAGGTGATGCACCTTGTACATCTCAATCTGCGAGCGAATCGTGTGCAGATTGAACACCAGCGAGCTGTTCTTGGCGTCGTTGGTCGACGACGAGAACTGCGGAATGATCGTCGCAGCCAACACCGCCATGATGATGACCACGATCAGCACTTCGATCAACGTAAACGCATTTCGGCGACGGTCAATACTCATGACTACCTAACTCCTTGCGAAAGAAAATATTCGTTCTCAGGCGGCGCGCTACGGTGCGACCAAAAATGGATGCCGTTACATATCCCTAGGTTGCAGTTAACGTGTCGTCAAGAAAAGTCATCGCGCCGGTGTGTTGCAGCGACGTTTGCCGCGTGACGAGCCCGGCCTGCTGGCGTTGTAGCCCGCATAATCGCTACATGCCCGCGATGCGCTGAAACCGCCATGTCGCCTGCGGTCGTGCTTCTTGTAAGACTCAGGCTAGTGGTTCTCGTCTCTACGACACTCCTATGCTTCGTGCTTTCTCTATATCAAGCAACCATCGCAGCATGACGATAGATGTAGTAAACAGGCTCTGTTTTCACAGCTTGCGTTGTTTACGACCTAATGGCCACATACAAAGCCCCCGCATTCTGGGCAATAGAGCTAATGTGCGTCGTGTATACAGTCCGAAGAGACTAAAGGCGAATTTCGCCAATAGACCAGGCCCAATTCCGGTTTCGTGATGCTTGAAGGAGGCATGCAATGAGAAGGTTACTAGGAGTACCGCTACTCGCGGTGGTACTGCTGACCATCGCAGCAAGCATGGCAGATGCGTGCTACTGTGGTGCAACCCGGTACCGAAGCTGCAGGCGCGCTAGCTGCTGCCAGGTCGAAGACACCTGCTGCCCGCAGCAGACCTGCACGGTCATGAAGACCTGCAAGGAGGTTGTGTACGAGCCACGCCAGTACACCTGCTATAAGACGTGCTACGAGCGCGTCTGTGAGCAGAAAACCATCAACTGCGTGAAGTACGTCCCCGAGACGTGCTACCGAGAGGTTTGCTACACGGTGTGCAAGCCAGTGTGGGAGACCAAGACCAAGGAGATCTGCTACACGGTATGTAAGCCCGTGTGGGAGACTCGGACGAAGGAAATCTGCTACACGGTATGCAAGCCAGTGTGGGAGACCCGCACAAAGGAGATCTGCTACACGGTGTGCAAGCCCGTGTGGGAGACCCGCACCAAGGAGATCTGCTACACGGTATGTAAGCCCGTGTGGGAGACTCGGACGAAGGAGATCTGCTACACGGTATGCAAGCCGGTGTGGGAGACTCGGACGAAGGAAATCTGCTATACGGTGTGCAAGCCCGTGTGGGAGACCCGCACCAAGGAGATCTGCTACACGGTATGCAAGCCGGTGTGGGAGACCAAGACTAAGGAGATTTGCTACACGGTATGCAAGCCCGTGTGGGAAACCCGGACCAAGGAGATTTGCTACACGGTGTGCAAGCCCGTTTGGGAGACTCGTACGAAGGAAATCTGCTACACGGTGTGCAAGCCCGTTTGGGAAACCAAGACTCGGGAGATCTGCTACACGGTATGCAAGCCGGTGTACGAGACTCGCACGAAGCAAATTTGCTATACGGTGTGCAAGCCGGTGTATGAGACTCGCGAAAAGGTCTGCCAGTATACGGTGTGCAAGCCGGTTTGGGAGACCAAGAGCCGCGAGATCTGCTACACGGTATGCAAGCCAGTGTACGAGACCTGCTATCGGAACGTGTGCTACACGGTGTGCAAGCCGGTAACGTGCACGAAGACGATCAAGGTCTGCTCGGGACACTGGGAAACTCGGGAATCTGGCTGCTGCGAACCGGCCGCCGATGCCTGCTGCCCAGTCCGCCCCGTCTGCCGCGTGTGGGTGCCGGAGATCCAGGAGCGCCAGATCGAGTGCACGAAATACGTGCGTGAGACTTGCGTGAAGCAGGTTCCGTACACCGTGTGCAAGATGGTGCCCGAGCAACGCGTCAAGACCTGCACCTACCAGGTGTGCCACATGGTCAAGGAGATCTGCGAGAAGCGGATTCCTTACACGGTGTGCCGCATGGTGCCGGAGCAGCGGGTCAAGACTTGCACCTACCAAGTGTGCAAGATGGTGCCCGAGCAACGCGTCAAGACCTGCACCTACCAGGTTTGCCACATGGTGCGAGAGAACCGCGTCAAGACCTGCACCTATCAGGTCTGCAAGATGGTGCGAGAGAACCGCGTCAAGACCTGCACCTATCAGGTCTGCAAGATGGTTCCCGAGCAACGTGTCAAGACCTGCACCTACAAGGTCTGCCACATGGTGCGAGAGAACCGCGTCAAGACCTGCACCTATCAGGTCTGCAAGATGGTTCCCGAGCAACGCGTCAAGACCTGCACCTACAAGGTCTGCCACATGGTGCGAGAGAACCGCGTCAAGACCTGCACCTATCAGGTCTGCAAGATGGTGCCCGAGCAACGCGTCAAGACCTGCACCTACAAGGTCTGCAAGATGGTGCCCGAGCAACGTGTTAAGACCTGCACCTACAAGGTCTGCCACATGGTGCAAGAGAACCGCGTCAAGACCTGCACCTATCAGGTGTGCAAGATGGTGCCGGAGCAGCGCGTTAAGACCTGCTGCTACAAGGTCTGCCACATGGTGCAAGAGCAGCGTGTCAAGCAAGTGCCGTACACGGTATGCAAGCCCGTGTGCTACACGAAGACTGTCAACTGCACGAAGCTCGTGCCGAAGCGAGTATGCTACACGGTCACGAAGTGCGTGCCGGTGGTGGTGTGCAAGCAGGTGCCGGTGCAGGTGTGCTGCCCGATGCCGGCTTGCTGCGAAGCCCCCAAGGCATGTGCTCCGGCCGGTTGCTGCAACTAGCGTCGAGCGTGTGGTGACACAAGCCTTCCGACGACCGGAGGAAGGTCTGGTCTAAACCAGTACGGCGGCCGAACCCCTCAAAAAGGTTCGGCCGTCGTCGTTTTTTGACGCCTTGGAATCCGGCGATTCATCGCCGCCTTTCATCATGTTTCGCCGTTTGGCGAGCAATCGTTCAACGTGGGACCAGGTTGCCCATCCGCTCGACCACATCCTCCAAATTCCTATTCCGCCGGACGGCTCGATTTGCGACAATCTTGGCCACTACAGGCACTGGCAAAGCCGCCAGTCGCGCTCGACGGAAGGAATTTCCTATGCGGCAAAAGTTCATCGACTACGCTGTCTATCTGGTGGTTCGTATCTTAATCTGCGTCGTGCAGGCATTGCCCGTCGCGACCGGCCACCGACTGGCCCGATTGCTGGCGAAACTGTTCTGCGACGTGCTAAAAATCCGACGGGCGGTGGTCGACGACAACCTGGCCCACGCATTTCCGGACCTGACGCCGGAGAAACGTTTGCGGCTGGCCCGGCAGATGTGGGAGCACCTATTTCTGCTGGTGTTGGAGGTGGCCCATACGCCGCGAAAGATTCACGAGACGAACTGGCGCGACTATGTGCGGCTGGCAAACGAGGCCGAGTTCGTCCGAAGCCTGATCGAAGACCGGCCGGTGCTGGTGGTGTGCGCCCACTTGGGTAATTTTGAAGTCGGCGGTTACGTGTTGGGCGTGTTGGGCTTCCCAACGTATACCGTTGCCCGCACACTCGACAATCCGTACCTCGACGACTTCGTCAATCGGTTCCGCGGCCGCACGGGCCAACACATGATTCCCAAAAACGGCGGCTACGATCAGATCGTCGAGGTCCTCGCGCGTGGCGGCACGATGACGTTCCTGGCCGATCAGTATGCGGGCCCCAAGGGCTGCTGGGTCGAGTTCTTCGGTCGGCCGGCCTCGGCCCATAAGGCGATCGCTCTATTGGCGTTGGACAACAACGCTACCGTTTCGGTCTCGGCAGTGCGGCGGCTCGATCGGCCGATGCAATTCGAGTTGATCAACTACGCGATGGTTGACCCACAGCAACAGGTGCAGAACTCGGTCGGCACGATTCGCCAGATGACGCAGTGGTACACGACGCGGCTGGAAGATCTGATCCGCCAAGTTCCCGGCCAGTATTGGTGGCTGCACCGACGGTGGAAGGACACGCGGGAAAAAAGGCCGCAGAAGAAAGCAGCCTAAGGAAGTGCAGAACGACAAATGACGAAACACAGTGACGAACGATCACCCCAATAAGGAAGATTGAACGCCGGCCTGTTCAGGTATTAGTCATTCTTGCCTTTTTCCCTGCTGGACCAACTCAAGTCACCCGGACTGGCGGACCCGTGCGGCGCAACAAAAAGAGCCATCCGCAAGGGATGGCTCGGCTTCGTTTCGATCGAAACAGTTGCGTGGTGTCTACCTTCGCCGCCAAGCGTAGGCCAGCAAGCCCAGACCGGCCGTCAACAGCAGCACCAGTGTGCCCGGCTCGGGAACAGTGTTCGCTAATGCATCCGTGATTGCACTATCGTTATTCTGTACTGTCATGAGGACCTTATCGCCAATGGCCGGCAGGAGACCGGTGAAGCTAGGATTTAGCCGATCTACGAGTGAGACATTCAGAAACAACTCCCAACTATCCGGGTAGTCTGTGCCTTCGGTAGACGCACTCCAAATCACGCGGCCAACATCGCGATCCATACCCGCTAAAGCCCCGCCTACGGACAAATCAACATACGACGATTTCCCAAGTTGCATTAATACTCCAGCATTAGTATCCCAGCCGAGGATACCAGCCTGCTCTTGACCGGGAACATAGGCTGGGCCGGTTTCGGTATAGTAAGTGCCCGTGCGGATCTGAATCGCAACTCCGCTGGTGGGCAAATCGCCGTCACCGTTGCTCAAACTGCCGACACCGTTGCCACCGCTCGGCGCGATGGTGCTTGTGGTCCAAGTGGAATCGCTGTTGCCGAACTTGGCCTGCAGTTTTGGGCCACTCGTCGCTGAAGACAATAGCGAGTTGACAGCGTTGCCAGTGAATGCGCTCCAACCGGCTTCTGTCGCAGCAATTGGCGCAAAGATGCCGCCGGCGGCCAAAACGGTATCACCGACCTGCCATGAACTGTCTATCAGGTTTGACCCCGTTTGAATGGTAAAGCCAGCGGCGTAGGTGTCGTATCCGTAATTTGCGTCGCCCCTTACGTACACGCCGTTACTTAACGAATTGCCGAAAGATGCGAAGCCGTCGGCGTTTGGGTTACCGGTGACGACAACCACACTAGCCATCGCCGGGGTTGCCGCGAGCATGACCACTAAAAGGCAAACCGTCGCATACATGAACCTGAACATGCTAACTCTCCTTTGGCCCGTATCGGGGCCGTCTAGTCGATTTCGGAAGTTTAGAGACACGCGCGATGATGGAAAGGGAATCTGCCTCCGTTTACGATGATTGCCAACATGGCACTACATGATATTCAATGTTTGGAACTTACTACTATCTGCTGAAATGCTAATAGCTCCGTCGTCGCCGCCAAGCGTAGCAGAGCAGGCCCAGACCAGCCGTGACCAGCAGCACCAGCGTGCCGGGTTCGGGAACGGGGGTGACGGTGAATGTCGCCATGATATCTCGATCAGGTTGGCTCCACGGCGTGCCGCCGGGAAAACCTGGGGCACTCGTAACATTCGCTACAGGCAATGCGAGGGGAGTGACGTCAATCTGATATCCAGGCACGAAGAAGGTGCTTGTCGATCCAGCGGAGAGGCTAAGATAGTCGTCATCCCAAGTAGTCTGGAGAAGGCCCGATTGGCTTAACGAAGCCGCCGGTCCACCGCCGAAAGACATCGTGCGGGCTCCAGCGATAGGGAACAGCAAGTCAGGCCAATCGCCGCCAGCCGGGCTATCGTTGGCCAAGCTGCCGTCCGTGCCATTATAGGTGTAACTCACTGCCCACGTTAGCGTGTTGATCTTCTGGACGTACGTACCCGGCGTAAGATCGAGTGTGCCGGAGTAGGTTCCAAACGCCACTGCGTCGCCCGAGTAACCCAAACCGTCAACTAGGTGGGGAGCACCGGCCGGCGGCGGAAAGGGACCGGGATAATTCGTTGGTCCCAAACCGGACACCGTATATCCGATGGTTGCGGCGTTGGCGAGTCCCGCTACGGCAAAAATTGCCGCTGCTGCAAAAACATTGATTACCTTAATCATTTTCACGCTCCTTTGGTCCGATCGGACCGCTAAATCGTTTTCGGAGTTGAGAACGAATACAAACACTCCCGCGCTTTCGAAAACCTGACTCGTTCTGGATTGGGTCCTGTGAACCGAGACTAAGCCCGGGTCAAAACGACAATATCCGGCGAACGAGTGGCTGGCCCACATTATGCGGGCCAAAAAAATGCAGCCAAGAAACAAAAGACGTCCCCGATGCGGGACGTCTTCAATCGCTGCGAACGCTGCCTCGTACGATGATCGCCAACATGGCGCTACGCAATATTCATTCAATACTTGAAACTTACTACTTACTACTATCTGTTGGAACGCTAATAGCTCCGTCGTCGCCGCCAAGCGTAGCAGAGCAGGCCCAGACCAGCCGTCAACAGCAGCACCAGCGTGCCGGGTTCGGGGGTGACCGTTGGATTGGACACCAGATAGCCGCCCAGGTAATTGCTTTGCGTATCGCCGAGCACCCAGTTGACACCATAGGCGGTGTACGAGCTGGCGTTGAGATCATCCGGTGCGCCGGAACCGCCCCAGGGTGTCGTCGGGGGGGCAATCGTGTAGCTGGCGAAGTCGCTGAAGGTGAAGTGAGGACTTACAGTGCCGGCGGGGACGTTTGTCGTGGTGGTTACCCCGTTGGGCAATTTGAAGCCGGCAGTGGGGCTGACTTCATAGACCCAAACGGTGGCATCTTTCAAGACATCCCACGTGGTGTCGTAGGCGCTGCTTCCCGTCCATTCCCCAGTATTGCTGGGTTCGTTGGCAATCGCGGCGTATCCACCGAGACCATCGGTGACCCAAAAGTTCATGTAGGGGCCCCAGCCGGTGACGCTTGGATCGCGGTTGATGCTTATCGATTGAATGGCGCCGATGGTTTGGCCGTTCATCATGTTTGTACCCCAGGCGGCCTTTTGACCAGCCAAAGTAATTTCGAACAGTTTTCCACCGCCCACATCATCACTGATTGCAGGGGCAATGTCTCCGCTATTGGAATTACGGATCACGAAGGCATCCCAGCCGGCAACATCTGCCGCTGAAACCAAGCTGCTCGCCATGAGCACAACACCAATTGCGGCTGCCGCGATCATAGAACGTCTCATTGTTTGAAGCTCCTCTCTCGTTTGGGTAAATGTTCGTGGAGCGCGCAGGACAGTACAAAAGGTGATCCGCCAACCTGTTGCGCAAGGACACGGCGGGCGACTGAAACGCGGGAGTGACCACCCAGCCCGAGAAAAGCCCGCCGCAAGATGATGTCTTGCGCGGCGAGCAACGGGGACTAGGTTCGCTGCCTCAAGATCGGAATCGTAAGATGTTCATTCTTGTTCATGTTGCTCCGGCGTCGTCGACAACCGCGGGCCAGCAGGAAGAATCCGGCTGCGGTCAACAGGGCGCACGACGAGGGTTCCGGAATTGACGACAACGATCCGGAGTAACTCGTGGCGTTCACCTGGCCATCCGTCAACAACTCGGTCAGCGAATGCTGGTTGGTCGCCGAGAACTGAAAAGTCAACACGGCCGTCTGCTGCTGACCGTTGACGATGGCGAGCAAGTCGCTGTCAGTACCCGAGTAGGTGAAGTTGCTGAGGTTAGCCGAGCCTGTGCCCAACGCCCCAAACAGTTCATTGAGGACTTGGACATTGAGCCAGTCCAGGTCGGCCGTCAGCGGTTGGCTGACTCCGTCCCACAACTGAAGCGTGCCGTCGGTCGTCGTAACGCTGGCTTGCTCGAAACCCGGCACTGGGCTGGTGATCGCCCCAACGGTGAACGTTCCGCCGATGTTGCCGAACAGGCCCACCAAACCGGGCACGGTCGAGTCCGTGATCAGAAAATCATAGGTCCCCGTATTGGGAAACGTGATCGTGTCGCCGGTGCCGTTGAATTGGAGTGATGCCCCAACGACATTGGCAAAATCGCAACTGATCGTTTCGGCGTTGGCAACTTGGGCCATCACACCGAACAAAGCAATGAACGCGAATCGTTGAAACCAACACATGTCAGTATTCCCCTATGCGGTTTGGAACCACGTCGAAGGCCGACCACATCTTCCCGGCATTGCCCGACCGCGCGTACGGAACCTTCCTGGAGATACGCAGCCAGGAGGTCCCAATCCACGTATGGACGGGCCAAGTCGCTTGGAAAGAAGCTGCCGAGGAAGAAAGAAGGCTTCTCAGAAATGAGAAGTCTTCGGATCGGCTGCCGACGCTACCTTGAAGTTAACTGGAAGTTAAAAGGTGATGTAACAATACCTGAAGGCACCACACCCATCACGGCCACTATACCGCAATCAATGGCTCCGTCAACGTTCTTGCGTGGGTAGCTCGCAAGAATAACGGAAATCAGTTCCGTTGGGGGGATAAACTACTGCTAAATCGCCCCACCTGTGGTAATGAGAAATCGCAGGTCGTGTTTTGCTCCAGCGGGTATGGCACAGAACGGGGCTTAGGATTAGGCAACGGCCCTGTAGTTTTGGGAGACGTAGCGACCGCTACTGGCCGAGCGTATTTCCGGGTTCACCAGCAGACGGCCCTCCGCGTCCTTCGGCAAGGTCTCCACCGCCGCCTTGGCCGGCCACGCTCACGGAATCGCCGTCCATGCCCCACAGCAACTCGTGGTGCACGCCACGTCCTCGCTGATCGAGTCCGCTTGCTCCTTGGGCTGGCTGGCTTTGCCGCCTACGACATGATGCATCGCCAGATCGACACAGAGTTGCTCAGCGTCGTTGCCATCCTCGTAACCTATCGGGCGGCTATAAATCGGCTCACGCAGCAATCGCAAGAGGCCGCGCCGCCTGTTTTAGCCAAACCGGGAATCTCGCACGCTCTCTGCACACGCCAATGCGGGATAACTCGTCTAGGAAATGCAAGCTTAGCAATCTTTCTTCCACACCCCGCCCTGTTCCACGGGCTGAAATCCCAGTTTACGGAACAACTCTAGCGCTGCGGCGTTACTCTGCCGCGCCTGCACCTCGACGTGCACGATGCCTTGGCGAAGGAACTGGCGGAAGGCCTCGCTCAGCAGGAACAGCGCCAACCCTTGTCGGCGATACGGCGGCTCGATAGAGATATTGACCAGCCCGGCCGCTCGCCCGACCGTGGCCGTGCCGCTGGGCTCCATGCTGCGAAACGTGGCCGTGGCCACGGGCGATCCGCCGGCGCGTGGCACCAGGTCAAACCGCGTCAGATCGAATTCCCCGATGGTCGAGGCTTCCCACCAATCGCGGGTCGAGGCGTCGACTGTGACCTCAACCACCATTTGCCGACGCACCTGCATCTGCCGACGATCGACCAACGACTCGAATCCTGTCAATTCGCGCCGGAAAATCGCCGTCCGTTCGGTCTCCTGGTAGCCTCGGGCGGCGAGCGTCTGCCGGGTGAGCGTATCGGAGTCGAGGATGCCGGGCAGCTCGCTCCCCCCGTATAGTCCAACATAGAACGGATTGTTCGGATCAAGGCCGCCGCCGTAGATCACCTTGACGCCGCGGCCACGCAGATATTCCTCGGAACGCTCAAAGAGCCCGCCGGCAACGTCGCTTTCGACGGCATCCGGTCGGACCAGCACTATGCAGATCACGCCGATGTCGGTAGATATCCACGTCTGCTCGGCGTTGGGCCCGAAGCCGGCATGGGCAAAGCCGATCGCCTGATCGCCGTCGCACGCAATCGCCAATCCCTTATAGTCAAAATATAGTTTTGCGAATATAAGCTGTTCGAGCACGTCGGCCGACATCGGCTGCAACAACCCCGGCTGGCCGGCGCAACTTCGCCATAGCGCGGTCAACAAGGGCGGATCGGCATTGCGGAACGTGCGGTAACTCAGCATGACGGCCTATGGAGATGGCAAGATCGAATTTGACCCTCCGCATTCTACTGAAATACGCCGCATAGGGGTAGCCGGTGCGGTAACGACACATTGTGAGCGACTGCTACTTCACCCTGACATGCTCGATCAACGCCGCGCTCGGATCGGGGAAGATCGAGGACAGTCGCACCGAGATGGGCACCGCGGTCCCGTGGCTGCGCAGATCGGCCAAATAGCCGCGCAAGAGATCGAGACACTCGGGCCGAGACTCCATCAACAGGTGTCCCCACGCCCATGCCTCGGCGTAATCGTCTTGATCCATGTTATACGTGGCGGGAAATTGTTCCAGCCGCCGTAGATCGGGCCGCCAATGATCGTGCTCAATCCTCGCCAGAATGCGATCGAGCATGGGACGGTTCATTCCCTGCTGTCCACGAGGCACTTCGTAGAACTTGGCAATCGCTTCATCGAGCCACTGCGGCAGATCAGGAACCACCGCATGCAGATACCCGTGAGTCACTTCGTGCCGCAAGTCGTCGCCCATGCGGTCACTCCACTGGGCATAGACCGACAGCCGCGTGTCGGTTTCGACAAAGAACGCGCGGCGATCGGGAAACTCGGGATGATTGAGACGCATGAAGCCCTGAAACCGCTCCGCGCTCTCAAAGAGGTAGACCTGGATGGGCTCGTCGGACGCAGGCAGCGCCAGCCGGCGACAGAGGTCGGCCCGCTGGGCCTTCAGCTCCTCGAACAGCCGATGATGGGCCGCTAACGGGAAATCGCTATGAATGACCAACTGGTCGCGAACCAGTGTGTTGCGGTCGGGCAACGTCAAGCGACTCGTCGACAAACCGGCACAGCCGGTCGGCAGAATCGCCAACACTAGCAGGAAGGGAAGTCGCACGGTGGCGATGGTAGCAAATCGCCTCAAAATCCGCTATGCCGGATTGGCTCTGGAATAGGGATATGCTGCTCGGGCAACGGCAACGCCGGCCCACCACGAGAAATGCCAGATGGCTCGCGGCAGTTATGCCGGTGCTCGCTATGCGAGCTTGTTCAAGCCCCCGTCTGTGGGCAGCGTCGCAATAATCGCATCAAGCTCTTGTGTTAAACGACAGAGGACTTCGTCGTACGAGAACGACCCGAGCAGAGCGCCACCACGTTTGAGATTCACCGTATTTGCGCCGCACCAGAGGCCCAAGTCGGCGTGGTCGGTTTCGCCGGGCCCGTTCACGCGGCAGCCCATCACGGCGATGGTGATTGGATACTCGGCCGCATACCTGGTAGCTTCGCGTACCCGCATTGCAAGGTCGATGAATGCCTCGTTCTCAACCCGCGAGCAGCTCGGGCAACTGATGATATTCAGCCGCCCGGCCGTGCCTTCCGTCAGGGCCAAGAAACGGCCGGCAGCGACATCGGCCAGAATCTGCTGTCCCGCGTCGATCTCCTCGTGTTTGCGCGTGAAGGGCACGGTCAGCGAGACGCGGATCGTATCGCCTATGCCTTGCGCGAGCAGCCGTTCGAACGCTAATTGCGTCTTCACGATCCCTTCGGGTGGCATACCGGCTTCGGTCACCCCCAGATGCAATGGCACGTCCGGCCGCTGGGACGCAAATCGACGGTTCACCTCGACAACCTTGGCCGGATCGGAGTCTTTCAGCGACACGCAATAGCGCATGAAGCCGAGCCGATCGAGCAATTCGCAATGTTCCAGGGCGCTGGCCAGCATGGCCGCCAGCGGGTCGGTGGCGTGTCTCTCCCGCTGGGCCGGATCGACCGATCCGCAATTCACGCCGACGCGCAACGCACAATCGTGCTCGCTGGCGACGTCGGCCAGGAAGCGAACCTTGTCCTGCCACGGCCGTTCCCGCTCATGATGGTACAGGTGGCCGGGGTTGTAGCGAATCTTGTCGACCAGCGGGGCAACGGTCGCGGCCAGCCGGTAGTTCTCCTGAAGGTCGACCGACAGATTCGCAGCCGTGCTGCGGCGGATTTCGACCAAGGCCTCACAATCCCGCGGCGTGTCGACGGCAATGCGAATTATGCCAGCCCCCGCGCGGGCCAATTGCTCTATCTGGGCCACCGTAGCCGGCACGTCGACCGTCTTCGTGGCGCACATGCTCTGCACCACAACCGGATTGCCCCCACCGATCGTGACGGAACCTATTCGGATTGGACGGGTGGAATTGCGGACCAAAGCGACTACGGCTGACGGACCACGAAATGCAAGCGAATCCTCCTATTCTCTCACAGAGCGATAGCAACTGTAAGGAGGTCGAGCAAGATTCGGGTCCGCCGGCTTCCCATTCTTCTCAGTTTGACGGCATCCACCCTCGGATCGCGGCACGGATCGTTCTCGTCCACCAAAGTGGAGAACCAACGGTGACTTTGCCGATAAGTCTGCCGCTACCGGTGTCTCTGCATGGGCAAATCGCTCGCGATATAGCCATATAAGGGGGGGCCGGATAGCGGAAATTATTCCGTAATCGGCATGAGCGGGAAAGCTGTGGCGAGGTGCTGCCCCGCGGGGTTGCCGTCCGATAACAGTCCAGGGACCAACAGCGACTCGTTGCGAGATCAATTTCCACCCGCGCCGGCGGTGGCCGTGTCAGGAGATATCAGCCGTGAGTGAAGACATCAACGTGTTGGCACTGGTCAAGGGCAAAGAGCGTTACGTGTTCCTTTACGACGATGCCAGCCGCGCGGAGACTCTGCGGACGCTAGGGCGTTACGCATCAAATCCCGAGTTGAGCTTCACCTGGTACGACGCCGCCGTATTGAGTCAGAAAATTCGGCAAGACGGCCACAAGTTCGTCTCGGCATCGCGCTTCGAGGTGCCCCTGCCTAGCGACATGGACGAATACTGCTGAGGGTTCAGGCGGTCGGAAAACATCAATGTCATGCTGAGCGCGGCGAAGCATCTCAGTGGTGTCCGGGGCGATCCTTCGCGGCCCCCAGGATGACAAACGCCCATGCGCACCGCTGTCGCGCGCTTTCTGCAATTCCTTGCGGTCGAACGCAACGCGTCGGACTACACCGTCAAGAGCTATCGCGAAGATCTGGCGGCATTGACCGAATATCTGGAGGCCGCCTACAACAGTCGGTTGCCCGCACCCGGCGATGTGACGGTGCTGGATCTGCGCGGCTATGTCGCGGCGCTCCATGAGTCGGGCTACGCCAAGACAACAATCGCCCGCCATCTGGCGTCGCTGCGGAGTTTCTTCCGGTTTGGCCAGCGCGAGGGTTGGGCGAAGACCAATCCGGCCAAGCCGCTGCGGAACCCGCGCAAAGGACGCTCGCTGCCGCATTTCCTATCGGCCGACGAGTTGGGCCGCCTGTTCGATGCGCCGCCGGATGACGAACCCATGGGCTTGCGCGATCGCGCGATCCTCGAAACCATGTATTCCGCCGGTCTGCGCATGAGCGAGGTGGTGGGGCTCGACGACGCCGATTTGGATTTCGAGGCCGGCGTACTTCGCGTCCGTGGAAAAGGCCGCCGCGAGCGGCTTTCACCGGTCGGCTCCTATGCCGTTCGAGCGTTGCGGCGCTGGCTGCAGATGCGGCAAAGTCGAAAAGGTGTCCGGTGCCCAAATCGTGCCGGTGTTTGTTAACAAATTCGGCCGAAGGCTCACCACGCGAAGCGTCGCACGGATGCTGGAGAAGTATCTCAAACTGACGGGGCTGGACAACCGCACCACGCCTCATTCGCTGCGTCACAGCTTCGCCACACACCTGCTCGATCGCGGCGCTGACATCCGCAGCGTGCAGAAACTGCTCGGCCACAAGAGCCTGGTGACGACGCAAATCTATACGCACGTCAGCACGGCCGCGTTGCGCGAAGTGTATGAACGCGCACACCCTCGAGCGCACGACAGCAGTCCATCTCCCAATTGATGGGTTAGACAGACATGCTTGTCTGCCAACGACCGGCAAAAATGCCCGCCCGCCTCGTCGATCACACCAAACCTTTGCGCACGGCCCATACCGCGGCTTGCGTGCGGTCGCTGACGGCAATCTTCCGCAAGATGTTCTGCACGTGCTCTTTCACCGTCTCGACGCTGATCTCGAGCGATTTGCCGATCTCTTTGTTGCTCAGGCCAAGGGCGACGTGCCGCAACACTTGCGTTTCGCGCTGCGTCAAGGGAACATCGTCGTCATCGATAACCTGACGCACCTTCATCGCCCCGGCAATCTTCTTCAGTTCGCCGTGGCGGCTGGGCGATTCGCCGGCGGCCGCCGCCGTGATCGTGGCGATCATGTCCTCACGCGACGACCCCTTCAGCACGTAATCGGCAGCTCCCAAAGCCACGGCCCGGGCGATGTACGTGGGGTTGTCGTACGTCGAAAGCATGACGACTTTGCTCTCGGGCACTTTTGCGTGCAACTTTTCGAGGGTCGCCAGACCGTCGCCGTCAGGCATACGAATGTCAAGAAGAACCACGTCCGGCTTGTCCTTCTGCGCCAGCCGCAACGCGTCTTTGCCATTACTAGCCTCGCCAATGATCTGGATGTCGGTTCCGGCCAGCAGTGTGGCCAGACCGGTGCGGATGACCTCGTGATCATCGCAAATCAACATTCGAATACTCATCGCATTCTCCCAATAGAGTGGCGCCGGATACCCGTCGGCTGGATCAACTATAGCACAATCCTAATCCACTATCGGGCAGCATGAAATACCCCAACACTACCCCTTAACCCCCCCGACTCAGCGGGATAAGCCGTCAAATCGTGGCCAAGGCGAGGGGGCGGGGGTACGAAAAAGGCAAAAAGCAGGCGCCTCCTTGTGGCTTGTTGCGTTGACTTAACTCAGGCATGACGTAGATATTTGGCGACAGCGTTGTTTTTTCTTCGTCGTCGCCTATCTGCCACACTAAACGGCAACTTCGATACAACAGCGCACGGCAGGCGAATCAGGAACGGTAACATGAAACAACTCGGAACAATCTTGTTGGTCGACGACGATCGTCACATACTCAGTTCGATGGCCGACTGGCTGCGCGATCAGGGTTATGCGACCGACGCGGCTGCCTCGCTCGCCGAAGGACTCGCCGCTGTCGATCGAAAACCGTACGACCTCGTACTGGTCGATATTCGGCTCGGCAATGACGATGGCTTCGATCTGCTTGCCCATTGCCGCAAGAACCGGCCGACGACGGCCGTTATCATGATCACGGGCTACGGTACGGTCGAGGCGGCCGTCGAGGCGATTCGCCTTGGCGCGTTCGATTTCCTCACCAAGCCGCTGATCGATGAGGAATTGCTGGTAGCAATCGAACGGGCGCTGAACCAACAGAAGGTCATCGAGGAGAACAAGAGCCTCAAGGCACAACTCGACCTCCGCTTCGGACTGGAAAGCATCGTCGGCCATGACCATCGAATGCTGAAAATCTTCGATATGATCGACGCCGTGGCCGACACTCGGGCCACTGTGCTCGTCACCGGCGAAAGCGGCACCGGCAAATCGTTGATCGCCAGGGCCATCCATCGTCGCAGCGGCCGCCGCGACAAACCATTTGTCGAGGTCGCTTGCGGCGCACTGCCCGAGACCTTGCTGGAAAGCGAACTGTTCGGCCATGCGGCCGGTGCATTCACCGGCGCCATCGGCGAAAAGCTGGGGAAATTCAAGCTGGCCGACGAAGGCACGATCTTCCTCGACGAAATCAGCACGGCCAGTCCCAGCATGCAGGTAAAGCTCCTGCGCATTTTGCAGGACCTGGAGTTCGAGCAAGTCGGCGGCACGAAAACATTCCACGTCGATACACGCGTGATCCTGGCCACCAATGACGATCTCAGCCGCATGGTCGCTGAAGGCACGTTCCGCCAGGATCTCTTTTATCGGATCAACGTTATCAACATCGAACTGCCCTCGTTGCGGGAACGCATTTCGGATATCCCGCTCTTGGCAGAGCACTTTTTGCGGCAGGTGTGCGAGGACGCTGGCAAGAACGTGACCGGCTACACCGACGAGGCCGTGAGCGCATTGCAGCGCTATCGTTGGCCGGGCAACGTTCGTGAACTGCAAAACGTGATCGAACGAGCCGTACTATTGGGCAAGGAATCCGTGATCGGCGTCGATGACCTGCCCTCGTCGCTCCGCACGGCCGGCAGCTTGAGCGTCGATCAGATCGTGGGCCGATCGCTGAAACAGGCGATGGAATCGCCCGAGCGGCAAATCATCCGCGAGGTGCTGGAATCGAACAATTGGAACCGCAACCTCACGGCCGACGCCCTGGGAATCAATCGCACCACGCTCTACAAGAAGATGAAGCGGCTGGGACTGGAAGATCTGGCGTTGGCCATGGGCCGGTAAACCCACGGAATGGTTGGCTTGGCAGCGCGAGCGGATCGTCAGGCCCATTCTTACCCACCGCCAGCTTCGCCACTTTCGATTGTCTGCTATAATCGACCCGATGCCCACCGTTGCCGCCATCGCCGAGTTTCTTGAAGAGTTTGCCCCTGTCCGCTTGGCCGAAGAATGGGACAACGTCGGGCTGCTGGTCGGCGATCCTGAGCGGAACGTCGAGAAGGTGATGACGTGCCTGAGCGTCACGCCGCAGAGCGCGGCCGAGGCGATTGAAGCCGGCGCCGATCTGATTGTCACGCATCATCCGCTACCCTTCGTTCCCACAAAGCAGTTCACAACCAAAACGACTGGCGGCCGACTCCTGCTCGATCTCATCGGCGCAAAGGTGGCCATATACAGCCCGCATACGGCCTTCGATTCGGCGGCTCGCGGCATCAACGCGCGTCTCGCCGAAGGGCTTGGCTTGCGCGACGTCGCTCCGCTGATTCCACACCTGGAAGCACCAAAGGGGGACAGTCCCATCTTCGCCGATCATAGTTGCGCCGCGCGGCTCGAGAAGATCGAGACAGTTCCCGAAGGGACGGGACGATGGGGTTCGCTTGCCGAGCCCATGACGTTAACAGAACTCGCACAGCGACTAAAGAACTTCTTGTCGATCGAACACATGCACGTCGTCGGCGCGAAGGAAAAGCCAATTCGCACGGTCGCCGTGGCGTGTGGCGCGGCCGATGAGCTTCTGGATGCTGCGCGAGCCAACCATTGTGATGCGATGGTCATCGGCGAAGCTCGCTTCCATACCTGTCTGGCTGCCGAAGCCGCCGACATTGCCCTATTGTTGCCGGGCCACTTCGCCAGCGAGCGGTTCGCCGTCGAAGGGCTGGCAGAAGTCCTTGCCAAGCAATTCCCCACGCTTAGCGTCTGGGCGAGCCGTAGCGAAGAAGACCCAGTGCGGACGATCGAATAATGATTCTGGGCAATGCGACAGACCTCGCAAACGGCGGACGTTCTTCGCTTGGCTCGGAATAGCTCGACCACCCAACATCGCCCATTTACCCAATCCCTTCCCACCTCCGCCCCGGTGCGTAGAATAGCGGTATGCCATTAAGAACGCTTACCGCTCTGCCGGTATACAACGAGGTCGAACACGTCACGGGGGCCGTGGCGGGGGCCCTGACCTATTGCCCGGCGGTGCTTGTTGTAGATGACGGATCGACGGATGGAACTTCACAACTGTTGGCAGCGCGAAACGACGTTCACTTGATTCGGCATCCCAAAAATGAGGGCTACGGTGCGGCTCTGAAATCGGCGTTCGACTTTGCCATCCGCGAAAAGTACGACGTCTTGGTGACGATCGATTGCGATGGCCAGCACCAGCCGCAGTTGATTCCGAAATTCGTCGAGCGTCTGAGCGACGGCGACGCCGACATCGTTTCCGGCAGCCGATACTTGCGGCGATTTCCAGGTGATAGCGACCCGCCCGAGCAACGCCAAAAAATCAACCAGGCTATCACTGTGGAGGTGAATCGCCGTCTGGGTCTAAACCTTACCGACGCGTTTTGCGGCTTTAAGGCCTATCGTGTACCAGCTCTGAGCAAGATCGAACTGCACGACACCGGGTACGCGATGCCGCTGGAGTTGTGGGTCCGGGCCGTACAATTGGGTCTGCGGATCGTCGAACTGCCCGTGCCATTGATCTATCTCGATGAAAAGCGATCGTTCGGCGGATCGCTGGACGACGCCGAGAAACGTATAGCCGTATATCGCGAGGTGCTCGACAGGGCCGAGGCCAGCTCGCCGCATCCCAGTGCCGAGACAACAAGCATCTTATGAGTAGCTGCCAAGTAGAATTCGATCGATTGCGGGCGCCGGTCGAAGACCGCACGGCGCTGATCGAGCCGCCTTTCGACCAGATTCGCGATCTGGTGACCGAGAATCTCTGCCGTCGCGATCAGTTTGACTGCGATTTGCACGGCCGATCGTTGACCGAACTGTCGCAGCTTGCCCGAACCAATTTGATGTCGGCCGCGCGGCGATGGACTTCAGCCTATCGTAACGTCGCGGCCCAGCCGACCGACCCGGTCGGCCTGATCTATGTGGCCGGTCACCAACCGCAGATGTTTCATCCCGGCGTGTGGCTGAAGAACTTTGCCTTGGGGGCACTGGCCGAGGAGCACGGTGCGACCGCAATCAACCTTGTTATAGATAACGACATTCTGGCCGAGGCATCGCTCAGCGTGCCGAGCGGCACGGCGGAAGATCCGCATGTCGTGAAGATCCCGTTCGACCGGCCTGACGCTAGAGTTCCGCACGAGGAGCGGCGGATTGAGGACCGGGCGTTGTTTGAGTCGTTCGACCGTCGCGTAGAAGACGCGATAGCCTCCTTGGTGCCCAACCCGCTGATCGGGCAGTACTGGCAGTTGGTTCAAGCCCGATCGAAGGAAACCGATAACCTCGGCGCATGTCTGGCCCAAGCGCGTCACCAGTTGGAGGGAAGCTGGGGGCTCGGAACATTAGAAGTACCCCAGAGCCGGGTCTGCGAGGGCGAGGCGTTTCAGTGGTTCGTGGCCCATCTGTTGGCCGATTTGCCCGAATTCCGCGAAGTGCACAATCAGGCGGTGCGCGAGTACCGCCTGGCACATCATATCCGCAGCACCTCGCATCCCGTGCCGGAATTGGCCGAAGAGGGCTCCTGGCTTGAGGCCCCGCTCTGGGTCTGGACGGCCGATGAGTCGCGCCGCCGGCGTCTCTTTGCTCGTTCGCTGGGAAACGAAATCGCCCTCTCGGATCGGCAAGCGTGGGAAACGCGTCTACCGCTCCGTCGCGACGGAGACGCAGGCCGGGCCGTCGATCGCCTGTTGCAGCTTCAGCGCGACGGAGTGCGCATTCGCTCGCGGGCGCTTGTAACAACCCTTTGGGCGCGGCTGGCCCTGGGCGACTTGTTCATTCACGGAATTGGCGGGGCGAAGTACGATCAGGTCACGAACGCCTTGATGGAGCGATTCTTCCGCGTTCGTCCGCCTTGCTTCATGGTCGTCTCGGCCACGCTACACTTGCCGATCGAGCGGCATCGAGCAACGCCAGCCGATGCCCGTGCCATTGATCAGGAATTGCGCAATCTAACTTACCATCCCGAACGGTATCTAAATGGATCGGACGCCTCGCCGAGAGAACTGATCGACGCCAAAAGCCAATGGATCGCCACTCCGCAGACAAAGGAGAACGCGCGAAAACGATGCTGCGCGATTCGCGCAATTAACGCCGCGCTGCAGCCGCCGCTGGAGGAACGCCGTCGGCAACTCTTGGAGCAGCAGACGCCAATCTTGCGCAGATTGAAGGCGGAGAGTGTCCTGGCTCGGCGGGATTATGCCTTTTGCCTGTACCCCGAGGCAACCCTGCGCAAATTCTTGTCGCAACTACTTCCCAAATCGGCGTGAACATGCTTTGATAGGCATCGGCGCTTACTGGCAACGTCAGTGGTGCACTCAGAAGGGATGCGCGCCGATGGATCAAGATTTGGTTACGTCTCCACTGTTGGATCCGCACCCGACGGAAAGGTGCCGCGTTCGGCTGCCAGTGATCGAAGCGGCTAGCAAAGATCACGCGGCAATTTATTGTTTTCTGCATTCTGTGTCGCAGGCGCCGTCGCGTGAGGAGTTCAACTCCTCATTAGAGGATCCTTTCTATGAGCCGTGCGATCGATTATTGTTGCGGCGCCCGCCGCAAATCATCAGTCACGTGCATCTAACGCATCGTGCGATGCTCTTTGGATCACTAACAATTCCCGCAGCCGGACTGGCGGATTTCGTAGTCGCGCCAGAGCATCGGAACCAGGGGCTTGGGCGTCATCTCCTCCGCGCGGCCGAGTGCCGGGTCGAATCTGGCGGCGCCCTGCTGGGAATGTTGCACACGGCGGTTCCGCATTTCTTTCGTCGCTCCGGTTGGGCGCTCTGCGGAGGGGCCAGCTATCGTCGGGCCGATGCCCGTGCGCTGTTGGCGCGGCTCCTGGACCATGGGGCCATCCCACGCCCGCGCCGCCGGCTGCACATCCGGCCGCTACTCCAGTGGGAACACGATGCGCTGGCGCGAATTTACCAGCAGAATATGCGGCCGCAGTCTGACATCGCCGTGTACGGTCCCTTCGAGCGAACGCCGGCATATTGGCGGTGGCTATTGAACCGCCATGCGTACGACGAGATTTTTGTGGCGCTGGAAGGGCCAGAGCAATTGGAACTCGGTGAGATCAGCACGCATATCGTCGGCTACGCCGTCACACGCGGCGAACAAATCGTCGAGTTGATGGCTTCGTCTGATTGCCCGCGGGCGGAGTTCGAACTCTTAGCACGTTGCTGTGGCGATGCGATCGAGCGCGATCGGCACTGTGTAGTGTTGCACGCCCCGCCCGACTGCCCATTGTTCGCCCTATTCGACGAGGCCGGCGCCTCGGGCCCGCCTCATTTGCCCGAGCGCGGGAAGTGCCGATGATGCGATTGGTCGACGCGCTGGGGCTGCTGCGCCGTTTGTGCGGCAAGTTGGATCGCCGTGCCACTGCGGCCGGGCTGCCCCGTCCGTTGGAACTGGGGCTACTGGTCGACGGCCAAAAATACCAAATCGACATTGGCCATGAGGGGGTGACCGCCACGTCGCAACGGATCGGACGGAGCTATTTGCGGCTGAACGTGGCTGATTTCACGCGGCTGGTGCTCGGCCAACTCGATTGGAACGCTGCCATGGCCGACGGCCGATTGGAGTGTTCTACCCAATTGGCCTGCGAGGCAGGCCCCGCTCTGTTCCCGCAGGTGCCGTTTTGGCGCCCGCCGTGGGATGAAATGATGGCACAGGGGCAGGACGATTAGCGCCCGGCCGGCATTTCCGCGCCACACGCGGCAAATCGACAGCAGTACCGTGGCAGGGAAAGGCAAAGGCGTGCTTGAACCTCTACGCTCCCCGCAACTTTCTCGCTTCGGCCACGACGTTGTCGACAGTGAAGCCGTAGTGCTCAAACAGAACGCCAACGGGAGCTGATAGACCGAAGCCGCACATGCCAACGAAACGGCCGCAGCGGCCGATATACTTTTCCCATCCTTGCTTGACGCCCAACTCCACGGCCATGCGTCGTGTCACCGCAGGCGGCAAAACGGAGTCGCGATACTCGGCCGTCTGAGCATCGAAAAGTTCCCAGGATGGCATGCTGACAACGCGGGCTTTGATGCCTTCGGCCGTCAGCTTCTCGTATGCTGCTAAGCACAGCGAAACCTCGCTGCCGGTACCGATCATAATCAATTCCGGTTTGCCATCGGCCGCATCCGCCAAAACGTAGCCACCTCGCGCGAGACCACTTGCGGAGGCATACTTGCTACGATCGAGCGTGGGCAGGTTCTGGCGTGTGAGCACCAGCGCGGCCGGTCGATCGGTCAGCGGCAACACGGTTCGATACGCTTCGGCCACTTCATTGGCGTCGGCCGGCCGAATCACCAGCAGATTGGGGATCGCCCTCAGCGCGGCCAGATGCTCGATTGGCTCGTGCGTGGGGCCATCCTCGCCAACGCCGATCGAGTCGTGAGTAAAGACGTAGAACACCGGCAGGCCCATGATGGCAGCAAGGCGGATGGCAGGCCGCATGTAGTCGGTGAAGACGAAGAAGGTAGCCCCGTACGGCCGCAAGCCTGTCAGGCACATGCCGTTGCAGATAGCGCCCATGACGTGTTCGCGGATACCAAAATGCAAATTGCGGCCACCGTAGCGACCGGCTTCAAAGTCGCCGGCGCCGTCGAACTTCAGCAGCGTATTGGTCGAAGGGGCGAGGTCGGCCGAGCCGCCCAATAACCAGGGGACATGCTTGGCAACTTCGTTGAGGACCTTGCCGGAAGACGCCCGGCTGGCCATCCCTTTCGCGTCGGTGGGAAATGTGGGGATATCCGCATCCCAACCCTTGGGCAGCTCGCGGCGCTCCATCATTTCCAGTTCCGCGGCCAAGTCGGGATGGCGGGCCTTGTACTCGGCGAATCGGCCCTCCCACTGCGCATACATCTGTTCGCCGCGCGTGCCAATGCCATCGTGGAAGTGGACTAACACTTCGTCGGGCACGAGGAACTTTTCGGTCTCGGGCCAGCCGTAGGCCAGTTTCGTCAAGCGGATTTCTTCGTCGCCCAGCGGCGCCCCGTGGGCTTCATGGCTGCCGGCTTTGTTCGGCGCACCGTAGCCGATCACACTGCGGACCTTGATGAGCGTCGGCCGATCCGTCGTGGCTTGAAATGCAGCGATCGCCTTGCGCAGCGCGTCGAGGTCGTTGACGTCGTCCACGTTGATCACGTTCCAACCGTAGCCGGCGAATCGCTTCGGCACGTCTTCGTCAAAGGCCAGCGACGTGTTGCCCTCGATTGTGATGTGATTGTCGTCGTAGATCCAGCATAGGTTCGACAGTTTCAAATGGCCGGCGACCGACGCGGCCTCGCCACCGATGCCCTCCATCAGGTCGCCGTCGCTGCACATCGCGTACACGTTGAAGTCGAACAATTGGAAGCCGGGGCGATTGTAGTGCTCGGCCAGCCAACGCTGCGCCATCGCCATGCCAACGCTGTTGCCGATCCCCTGCCCCAACGGACCGGTCGTCGTCTCCACGCCGCTGGTATGCCCGTGTTCGGGATGGCCGGGGCAGCGACTGTCCATTTGGCGGAACTGGCGGATCGCCTCCAACGGCACGGCCAACTCGTCGCCCGGCCGCCCGTCGGCACCTAGCTGCTTCACTCCCGAAAGATGCAGCACCGCATAGAGCAACATCGAGGCGTGACCGCACGAAAGTACGAACCGGTCGCGGTTGGGCCAAGCCGGCTGGGCCGGGTCGAAACGCATCACGTCGTTCCACAGCACGTAGGCCGCCGGGGCCAGGGCCATCGGCGTGCCGGGGTGCCCGCTCTTAGCCGCCTGCACGGCGTCCATGGCCAGAGTCCTGATGGTGTTGATTGCCAACTGTTCGATGCGTTTCTCAGCCATATTTTCCCTGCATGAGTGGATAACGTCGACCGTCTTTGGAATCCTACAGTGTAAGGACGGCGCAGGGAGCCGTCAACGCAGGCAGGACGGAGCTGGCTGGGCTCAGAATGCTATGACGGCCGCCCTCAGCATGGCGCCGTGCCGCTTCACGCCGTGGGAAGCGCCGTTTCTTCCGCGAGTGTCTCGGTACCATAGGCCGGCCGATGCTCGACCAACTCTCGCGGCAGATAGAGACGGATTTGGCGATCATCCCAATCGATCGCTTCGACCAGCGTTGGTTCGATAAGCACCCGTTTGCCGGGCCACCAATTGCGCGTATCGACGATCAGTTCGGCGACCGACCACGACTGCGTGTCGATCAGAAAATCCGCGACGTGGCCCAACGGCCCGTCGGAGCAGCAAATGCGGAGGCCCGACAGCATCTTGGTGCTGTGGAGACATGGGTCGCCTCCGCGATGCGTCGACGTGCCATCGATGCTCGTCCAGTAGGCTTCCCATACCAACACCTGGGCGGCCGCCACCGACCGTTGGCGGGCCACGGGCAAATCGGTTTCGGCATCGGGACCGCTGCGGATCTGTTGCTTGGTCAAGCCAACGCGCAAGCTTGGCCTGGTGCCCTCAACCACCCATCCCATGCTCGGCTCCAATAACACTTGCCGCCCGAGAAACCAACGGTCCACGCTGACGACCAGATGACGAAACGCCCATGACTGGTCGTCAAAGAGAAGGTCGTATAGAGTGCCGACCCGACCATCGCTGCCTTCCAGCAACGCGCCGTATAGTTGTTTCGCGGGGATGAGCATCTGGCGTTTCCTTATGGCTGACAAGGTGGGTTGATCGGCTTCAGCGAGGCAATCCCTGAGCGCGTGGAATTGTACGGAAACGACATCCGCCGGGCAAATCGAGTGGCTGACTGTTCGACGGTCCAAACACGCTTGTCTACCGCCACACTGGAGATTTATGGGACAGCCGGAAATATCTGCCCCACCGCCGTGGAGTCCGCTCTCGCCGCCTTACTCGCAGGAATCGCTCCCCCCGTCTGACAGGCCGCCGCTAGCTTGAAAAAACAAGAGGGCCTGCCGTACTTCGCCAACATCGTGCACGCGCAAAATCTGCACCCCTTGCCGGGCCAACGACAGGGCCACGCCGATTGTGCCGGAAAGTCGGGGAACAGGCGTCGGAAGCCGCGGTGCGGCGGATGGCAGACGAGAAGCAGGCTGAGCCGCGAAATGGTCGCTAGCGGATGCGGCGAGAAAGCGCTTTCGCGAATGCCCAATCAACACAGGGCAGCCCAACGCGTGCAGGCGCCAAGCGTTGGCCAGCAGTTGCAGGTTGTGCTCGGTCGTCTTGCCGAATCCGATGCCCGGGTCCAACGCGATGCAATCTTGCCGAATGCCGGCTGAGAGCAACTCGTCACGTCGCCGGCAGAGGAACGATGCCACTTCGCCCACGACGTCGCCGTACGTCGGGTTATCCTGCATGGTGCGGGGATCGCCGCGCATGTGCATCGCACACACGCCACAGCCGGTTTCTACCGCCAGCGATATCATCGCCGGATCACCGGCCAGAGCCGTTATGTCGTTGATGATTTCTGCGCCGGAGTGGAGCGCATGCCGGGCGACAAGGGCCTTTGAAGTGTCGATCGAGACGACCACGCCCGATTGCTGGTGCAATGCGCCAACTACCGGCATGACTCGCCGCAATTCCTCTTGCACGTCCACCGGTTCGGCCCCCGGTCGAGTGCTCTCGCCGCCGATGTCCAGGACATCGGCGCCCTCGGCCGCCAGTCGAAGGCCATGCTCGATGGCCATTTCGGCGTCGAAGCAGTTTCCGCCGTCGGAAAAACTGTCCGGCGTGATGTTGACAATGCCCATCAACAGCGGAAGCTTGCCCACGACAAGAGTCCGCGTGCGAAGCCTCCAGTGGTCGGATCGCGAGGGGTGCAAATGAGGCATACTTGGATTGTATCTCGCCCGGTTGAGGTGCGAAACGGCACACCTGGCGTCAGCCGCTTTCATGACGAGCAAAGGGGCGCGGTTTCTTTCGGGACGGCGAAACCTTTCGCAGCGCTCAGGATGGCCCGACGAGGTCCCACAACGTTGTGTCCTAGCCTACCATGGTTTTTCCATGAGGCCGACGATTTGTTGTGCCACGCGGCAAATTGCCTGCTGTTGAGCCGTGGCTACGGACTGGCCGACCTCGGGCACAATGTCGCCGGTGCCGGTAACGTCGGTCAATTCCGTAGGGAGCGGGACAGCATTCACATCGCGCAGTTGGCGATTCTTGCGATCACACCAAGTTACCTCAACGCGCAGGCCGACCTGAAGTTCTCGGGCGTCGCCGGTCAGGCTCGGCACCAGCACTCGCTTGGTCTCGGAAACGATGCGGCCAGACAGCACGCTATCGGCTTTGGCCTCGCCGACGACCTTGTACGGCGTCTTGGCCTCAATTTCCTTGACCACGGCCTCGGTCAGGCGTTCGCCCAAGTTGCGTCGGAAGCTGTCCGATTGGAAGACCGGAACATAGACCGTGCGGATCTCTTGCGGATAGAGGCTCACATTGCCAATCTGGTAGCCCGCACAGCCGGCTAACAAGACACAAAGACAAACACAGCCCCCGACGACGCCCAGTGCCCCAACCGATCTGAATTGACCGGTGCCACGGTTGGCTTGCCCAATGCGTTTTCGGAGCCGTCGTGGCGGCATTATGCAACCCTTCCAGGGTTGGTGTGGTGATTGCGGCCGTCGTCTCTCATGGTCACCGATATGCGGCGTCGCCGGACCGTACTCCTCAAGCCGATCGAGCGGACCTATCATCCCTTATTATTTCTTTGAATCGAACATACCCGTCAGCCAGGCCATGCGGCTTGGCGGTTTGTCGGGCTTGTCGCGAATCGCCTCCATCCGCGCCCGCGCGTCCTTGGCCTTCTCGGTGGTCGGGTATTCGTCGATGACGCTCTTGTAGTACATCCGCGCGGCGCCATACTCGCTGTGCTTTTCGTAGTAATCGCCCAGCGAGTAATCGCGATTAGCCTTTTCTTCCATGATCTGCGCCCGGGCCTGGGCAACTCGCTCGCGTTCGCTGCCGAGCTTGTCGCCGTACTGGGTGAGCGTTTGATCGGCCAGTTTCTTGGCATCGTCCAGTGGGGCGCCGATGTACATCGTGCCCTGATACACACGCATTTTTGCCTGAAGGCAAAGGAGATGCGCCTTGGCTTGGAATTCGCTGTTCGGGTATTCCTTAATCAAAACGTCGTAGTTGTAGGCGGCCTCTTCAAAGCGTCCATGGCGGAAGTAGGCGTTGGCGGTGGCCATCACTGCGTCGTCGGCCAGCGGACCGGTCGGATCGTGCAGCCGCACCCGCTCGTAGGCTTGAATCGCATAACCGAATGTATCGAACATCGGTCGGGCGCCGTCGGTGACGTTCGGCGCAATCGTCCACATTGGCTTTGCGTTCTGCAACCGCTCCCAATATTGTCCGATGGCAAACTGGCGGACAACGACCGTGTCGAGGTAGCGCGTGTTGGAATACTTCTTCAGCAGTCCGCCGATCGTATCGTGGGCTTTGGGATACTGATCGGAAAAGAACTCGCTTTCCGACTTGAGGAACAGGGCGCGTTCTTCCAACGGCGAATCGGGCCAGCGGGAGGCGGCGGTGGCAAACTTGCCGGCGGCGTCCTTGTAATTCTTGGCCTCGAACAGCGCTTCGCCTTCTTTCATGGCGGCCCGGGCAATCGTCTCGTTGGGCCCATAACCCGCGGCGTTCTTTACGTTCTTGTATACGTTTTCCGGCGCAAGGTCCGCCAACTCGAAACCCTTCTTTTCAGCCTTTGGTTTCACGTCACCAATGCTTATCGCGCCGCCGGGCGCCGTGGAAAGTTCCGGAGGGATCGCGGGGGGCGGCCCGGCCACGTCGATCTGGGCCGAAGCGGCAACCACATCTGGCCCATTCGGCGATGCAAATTTCGCGGCCGAAGGACTCGCAGGACCTGCAACCAGCGGCCCGACCGCGGCAGATGCACTCGAAGACGTCGCGCTGGGAGCGGCGCCGCCGGGCGCAGCAGCCTGTGGAGCCGCGCCGCGACCCGTCAATGACTTGAAGAGCCACCCTTCGTATTCGTCGTTGCTCCCGGTGGACGATTTGGATTGCGCGGCTACCGGCGATATGCCAGCGCAACCGAAAAGAACACTTGCACCGGCGAGCATCAGCCAAATTCGCAGGTTCGACATACGGGACATCCTTGTCCGGTCGGTGAGATGTTTTGACGGCAGGTGCGTAAAACGCACTCTACGTAGTTACGTGCTCAGGTAATGTTGGGTTCTCGGCTTCCGGCCCAGCAGGTGCGTGACGTAGTGGTTCAACACTCCGCGTAGTTCACCGAGGCTGCGGGGATCCATCTCCATACGTCGCCAAGTGCGGCCATCGGGCTCGGCCAGTTGTGCCATCGCCCGCAGCACGCCGGCACTCACCATAACAACTTGTTTCTTGTTTTCGCGACACGTCGGACACAGCACACCACCGTCGAGTTGTCCGAAAGGAACGCGTCCCTCCGCGACAACTGACCGGCCACACTCCACGCAAGCGTCCAGCAACGGCATGTGGCCGAGCAGCGTTAGCGCGCCTAACTCGAAATGTATCAACCGCTTGGCGACGGGCTCACCAGCGGCCAGTGCCGCCAAGGTTTCGTCGGCCAAGTCAAAAAGTTCGGGATGAGGGTCCTCCTCGTCAGTCAGTTCACCTAGCAACTCGGCAATGTAGTAGCCCGCATACAGTCCCGACAGGTCGCGACCAGCCGGCCGGAACCGCCGCAGGAGCTTTGCCTCCGTCAGCACATCCAGGGCATCCGACGATTTGTGGAGGAACACTATTCGACAAAGGGCCAACAGGTCAAGAGCAGACTCGAAAGGTCCCTTAAGACGTCTCGCTCCTTTGGCCAAAGCGCCTATCTTGCCAAACTCGCGCGTGAACAGCGTAACCACGAGACTGGTCTCGCTGAACTCGACGGTGCGGATCACGATGGCCGAGGCTTTTTCAGACGACATAGGGCGACACGAAGGACAAACGACTAATGACGAACGAAGGACGGACGGTGAAATGGCGTGACATTCGTCATTCCGATTCTCGTCATTCGCACTCGAGGTATTTTCGCTCTTGTTTTCGCATTACGGCCCTTTGCCGCGGCGTGGCGTCATTGTATCCGACTAAATGCAGCGTGCCATGGATCGCATAGAGCAGCAGTTCGTCCTCGGGTGTCACGGCGTATCGCGCGGCATTCGCTACGGCCGTATCGGCGCTGGCGACTACCTCGCCCTCGAGCGTGCGATCGGACCGTTCCAATACGAAACTCAACACATCCGTTGGCTCCGGGTCGCTAAGAAACTGCTCGTGTAGTCTGGCGATCGCCGGGTCATCGACGATAGCTATGTTGATTTGCGCATCAGGAATCCCGGCGTCCCGAACAATAGCGGCCACCGTCTGGCGAATACGCCAGCGGTCAACGCGAAGCAACTTCTGGCGGTTCGTGATGGTGATGCGGATCAACGTAGAAAGGCCGGCAGTTTACCGCGCACTGGGTTTTGGATATTCCACTCGCGGAATGAGACGAAACGTTTAGCCGTCGCCGGCACGGCGATGGCATGGCTGCACACACATAATCACTGTCCGACGTTCCGTCGGCCGCTAAACACGTCAATCTTCGGCGCGAGCAGTATATATCGCCCGCCAATTGCGTTACGCCGTTCTCGGTTCAGGATACTTGATACGGCCATGATAGATCGAGATGAGCGACATGACCATGCTCTTTTCGATCGTCCGCAGCTCACGGAGGGTCAGACCGCTGTCGTCGAACTGGCCGCCGTGCAGGCGACTCTCGGCCAGTTCTCGCACCAGGCTCTCGATGCGGGCCGGAGTGGGATCGACCAGCGTGCGGCTGGCGCTCTCGACCGCATCAGCCAACATCAGCACCGCGGCTTCTTTGGTTTGCGGTTTCGGGCCGGGATAGCGGAAGCTGCTTTCATCGACCTCGGAGCTGTTCGGATCAGCCTGCTGCTGTTCGGTCGCCCGGCCAAAGAAGAATTCGACGCGCGTCGTGCCGTGGTGCTGGGCGATCAAGTCGATGATCGGCTGCGGCAGGCGGTGCTGCCGGGCTAAATCGGCGCCATCCTTGATGTGGGCGATAATCACCAGCGTGCTCATCGCCGGCACGAGCGACTCGTGGCGGTTGTCGTCTGGGCCCTGATTCTCGACGAAGTAGCCCGGCTTGAGCATCTTGCCAATGTCGTGAAAATATGCGCCCACGCGGACCAACAGTCCCCGAGCGTGAATGCTCTCGGCGGCGGCCTCGGCAATCGAGCCGACCGTGATGGAATGGTTATAGGTGCTGGGGGCTCGGCGGACCAGTTCTTGCAGCAACGGATGGGCGACGTCGCCCAATTCCAGCAGGCTCAAGTCAGTCAGTACGCCAAAAAGGTCTTCGATAAACGGCAGCAGCCCCGTGGCAATAAAGCCGGCGGCCAGCGCCCAGAGCCCGTTGAGCGCCGCATCTTGAAAGAGCGCCAGATTCAACGGCTGATCGTTGAGCATGCCGATAGCTACTCGCAACACAACTGCCACGCAGCCGGCGAACAGCCCGACGTAAAGCAACTTGCTACGGCTGCGAATGCGGCCCAGGTTGAGCACTGCGGCCGTAATGACGCCCATCAATAGCAGGAACTCTTGCAGCCCGTTGCCGATGGCCAGCGCCACGATCATGGCCGTCATGCCAGCCAGCAGCAAGGCCAGTTCCTGGCGATAGACGATGGCCATTGTCATGCCGAAGAGCAGCACGGGCACGAGTTCGCCACGCCAAGCATCGGCCTGTCCGGCTAATCGCCCTACGGCAACAGTAGCAATGGCCATCAACAACAACACGATCAGCCGCGTCAAGCTGGCCAGCGGGCCGCGTTGCCGATATCGCATGTACATTCCGCACAGGAGCAGTGCCGCAAAAATCAAACCCGTCATGGCTATCGCACGGGCTGCCATAAGTGCGATCGGCCGCTGATTCAACGCTTCGGTATATTCGAGTCGCAACAAATGGAGCTGCGGGTGGTCCAACGCCTGACCTGCCTTGGCCAGCGATTGACCGACCGAATAGTTGATCAACACTTCCTTGACGGCGCTGGCCGCCTCGTCCATCGACTGCTTTGTCAGGTCGTCATCAACGGTCAGTGTGGGCTTAAGTTGCGGGAGTAGCCACGCAAACAGCCGATCGGCGATTGCCGACAGTTCAGGATCCTTGCGGAGACTGTCGCGGATCGCCGTCCCGTCGCCGAGCATCACGTCGCTGGCGCGAAGTATCTGCTGCGACTGCGGATGGCCGCTCGGATAAGCGACAATCTCTTCCTGGTTTCCGGGACCGAGGTCCTGGCTCAGTTTGTCCAATAGCCCCCGCTCTTCAAAGGGCGCAAAGACTTCAGCAATTGCTTTGTCGATTCGATCCAGCCGCTTTTGCGGTGAGAGCGCTCGCGGAATTCGCGGAACTGCTCCTCCGGCGTCTTCTCTGCCGGGGACTTTGCTTCTGCCGGGGGCTTCGCTTGCGTCGAGGTGGCCACGTCGGCTGGCGTCTGGAAGCTCTTCCAAGTCTTTGGATCGAGTTTGTCTAGCGTTGGGGCCGCAGTCACTTCGATCAGCGTGTTGCGCAGCCTCGCCCGCAACTGGACCAACGGCTCGGAATCTTGCACATAGACGTAGCGGGCCTGACTGCGTGCGCGCTCGCGAGCGGCTTCGGTCGCGACGGGGTCGGCCCGGGTGAACTCCACCGACGCCACGATGTCGCGCGGTGGGGTGTAACCCGTGCGATACGAAAACGGCGGATCCCAGCCGTGTATAACGGCGCACATGCTGACGGCGGCCAGCAACGCCAATGCGATGCGCCCCAAGACGTCGCGACGGCGCAAGCTGATCCAGGCCCTTTCCCACTGGCCCGGGGGCAGTTCCAGCGAGGCAACGCGTTCAAAACGTTTTCGTTTTCGCAAGGCGAAAGGCATGGTGGTTGTCCGCTCGGCGTCAGTGGTGCTTGTGCGGCTGATCTTCGTACGCCTTGACGATCTTCTGCACCAACGGATGGCGGACGATATCCGCGGCGCTGAGTTTCACCGAGGCGATGCCCTCGATGCCATGCAAACGCGACAGCGCATCGACCAGCCCGCTTTTCGACTTCGGCGGCAAATCGATCTGCGTCACGTCGCCGGAGACGACGATCTTCGACCCGGTGCCCATCCGCGTAAGGAACATCTTCATTTGCGCGACTGTGGTGTTCTGCGCCTCGTCGAGGATGATGAAAGCCTCGTTGAGCGTGCGGCCGCGCATGTAAGCCAGCGGAATCACCTCGATCAAGTCTTCTTCCGTATACCGCTTGATCAAGTCATGATCCATCGTTTCGTGCAGGGCGTCGAGCAAGGGACGAAGATACGGATTGATCTTCGCCTGCAAGTCGCCGGGAAGGAATCCGAGGCTTTCGCCAGCCTCGACGGCGGGGCGCACCAATACAAGCTTGCGAATGATCTCGCGCTTCAGCGCGGCCACAGCCATGGCCACGGCGAGATACGTCTTGCCGGTGCCGGCCGGACCATAACATAGCACAATGTCATTTTTCGCCGTGGCCTCGACATAGCGGGCCTGGCCGGCGGTTCGCGGACGGATCTGACGGCCAGCGCGAAAAACGTCGATCGGCGGACTCTGGCCGGATTCTTCGCCATTCTGGACCCCCGAGAGGACCCGGCTTACATCGTCGGGCGAAATCGCACCCAGCGTGTTGGCGCACTGCTGAAGTTGTTCGAGCACCTCGGTGGCCGACGTCACGGCCGCCTCAGGGCCTTCGATATGGATGCTGCCGTCGCGCTCGGTGATGCTCACGCCCAAAGCGTTGCGAATGCGCCGCAGGTGCTGGTCACGTGCGCCGAAGAGAGTCAGCAGCGCCTTGGAACTGACGACCGATATGGTTGATTCCATCATCCAGCTTCGCGCCAGGAAAGAAAGGGGGCAACTCCGATTTGTCGGATCGGCCCGGAGGCGGGCACCGACGCGCAGCGTTGGTCGTCGCACAAATGGGGACTGTCCCCTTTTTTCCCGTCCAGCCTTCGAGAAGTCCTCACTACATTATTGAAAGTCATGCAGATTGGCGATGTACGTATGGCAATACGGGCAGACGTGCATGGTCGTGGGAAACAGCCGTTCACATTTATAGCAATGTTTTTCGCGAACATCACGACCGGTCCAACTATCCTCGGTAGACTGGAGACTCGTAGTGTCATCCGTTCCAGCGACGCCCGATCCCGGTCCCAAAATGTCGAGGATCGCATCCTCCGACATATCGCGAGCCGGTCGGCGCGGAACGACGACGCGTGCCCTGCATTCGGGACACAAGCCCGTCTTGCCCGCCAACGCTTCTCGTACCTTCAACACATGCCCGTTCGGACACACACACCGTATCGACATCGGCTCACCCCATTTGGCCCGAGGGCGTTGATGCCGGATCGCTGCAACAGCCACACTCGGTGAGCCTGCTGCGTCACACATGCCGCCTAAAAAACAGCTCCTTGATTGGAGATAACTAACTGGGCCCTTCTCGTGGTCCGGACGAGCAAACGACAAGCCTCGAACAACCATTCTAATCCATTTGGAGCGAAATCAATAGCCCGCTATCGGCCAGACATCCCCTCTGCCGAAGGGAGCGAGAAGCATCTACCGCCCGACAATGCCCGTGGCCCAACAGAACCACGCCACGGGTGCGGAAAGCAGCAGGGAGTCGAGAATGTCCAGGACACCGCCGAGACCGGGCAGCCAGTCGCTGGAATCCTTGCGGCCAACGTCGCGTTTGAGGACCGACTCGGCCAGATCGCCAACCATGCCCGCCGTGCCAACCAAAATGCCAAAGACAATCCATCCCCACCAGGGTCCCGGCTTGACGGAATCATTGACGATCAGCGGCACCAGCCAGTGAAACGCGAGCCATGAACCGAGACAGCAGAAGACGAAGTCGCCCAGCGCCTTCGATCGTCTTCCCTTGGCTAATCCGCGGCACAAGCTTGTGTCGGCCAATCAGGCGTCCGACCAAATAGGCGCCGGTGTCGCCCAATTTGACGACGATGATCCATGACGCCAGCGCGCCGGTGCCCCATGTGATCCGCATGCTTACTGCCAAGCTCAGCATCACGCCCACATAGACCAAGGCGAAAACTGCAGCGGCAATGTTGGCCAGATTGCCGCCGGGCTTTTCGTAACGGCACATCTCGATAAAGAAAACCGACAACACCGCCATCGCCAGAAAGCAGAGCGACGTTGCCGTCGGCAGCCAGCAATCGAACGCCCGGAGCGGGTCGACGCTGACTCCCAAGAGACGGTTGGCAGCCAACGCGGCCGAGTATGCCAGCCATGCGCCGCAGACAATGAGAAGATTGCCGCAGTAAACAGGCCAGCGCAACGGCCGCAACCCGGCCAATGCGGTTAAGCCAAGTACTTCCTGCGTGCCCAACAGGGCCGCAACCGCCGCAATTGGCGCGAGCCAGATGCCGGGCGGAGCGCCATCCAAATCGAGCCAACACAGCACAACCAATGCCACAGAGAGCAGTATTCCAACGGGCAATCGCCAGCGCAGCATGGTTGTCAATTCGTTGTTCGTTGCAAGTTACGCTCTACCATAACGCGTTCTACGGCCAGGGAACCCTTGCTCGGAAGGATAACCTACAGGGGCCGATCATCATGCCGTTGCCAGATCGGCCGTCAGCGGCTGACTGGTTACGATCGACCAAATCAACTCCGTTACCTCATCGGCCGCGTTGGGCCGAGCCAGCTTTCGCATGGCCGCCGACATCCGCTCGCGCAGCCGGTCGTTAGCCAAAAGGAAGCACAGCATCTCGGCAAAGTGGTCGTCGAGCCGGCCGGGCAATTCGCGAGCGTCGATTGTAATGCAACCGCCTCCGGCCGCAAAGACCTGTGCGTTGGCCGTCTGATGGTCGTCCGTGGCATGCGGATAGGGCAAAAGCAGAGCCGGCACGCCCGCCACTGCCAGTTCGGCCAGCGTCGTGCCGCCGGAGCGGCATACGGCCAAATCAGTCGCAGCCAGCGCGGCTGGCATGTCAGCGACAAACGGCAAAACGGTCGCGGCCAGGCCGAGCTTGGCGTATAGCGTCCGCGTGGCCTCCAGTCCGGCATCGCCCGACTGGTGAACGATGCTCCAATCGGTCATCTGGTCCCGGACTTTGTACAGCGCCCGGGGCACATTCTCATTCAGCGAGCGGGCCCCGCCACTGCCGCCAAGCACCAATACCTGCCGAGCCGGTCCCGTATGTCGCGGGAACTGCGACAGCGTCAGTGCTGACCGAACGGGATTGCCGGTCACGCGCACAGGGCATTGGCAGCGCAGGTGTGCGCCGGTCTCTTCAAAGGCCGTGCAGATCAACGACGCCCGACTCGACAACCAGCGCGTGGCTTTGCCGGGCATGGCATTCTGTTCGAGCAGCACCAACGGCACGCGATGCCGTGCAGCGGCACGCGCCATGGGTACGCTGGCGTAGCCGCCCAGCCCGACGACTGCCGCAACGCTCTGCTCCTTAAGAAACCGCCTCGCGGACAGATAGCTCGCCCAGTTCTCAACCATGAACGACACCGCTTCGCGTGCGCAGCGCGGCAATGGGCGCGCGGGCAGGGCCATGAAATCGAACCCCGCCTCCGCCACATGCTTTCGCTCAAACGGCTTGTCGCTGCCGCAGAACGTGATGCGCACGCGCGGAATGGCCGCCGACAATCGTTCGGCAACTGCCAAGCCGGGAAACAAATGTCCGCCCGTGCCACCGCCGGAGAATACAATGTGAACTGGTTTGTTGTTCATGTTACGTGAGGGAGCAAATATCGCTCTAACCCGCCAGCGCGCTTCGGATGAGCATAGCAGCGCTGGCCAAATTTCCACAGGCCAAGATGTTTGGCTGAGATTGCCCGATCCTACCGGTTATAGACGTACTTGGCAGCGGAAAGGTTCGTCGCCTCTTTCATTAGCTTGGGAGAACTATCGGGTGCGCCGAGTTTCAACGAGCCCGCGCCCAACATGGCGCACAGTGCCGCAGCAATCCAAAATCGGACGACGATCTTGCTCTCCGGCCAGCCAAGAAACTGAAAATGGTGGTGCAGCGGCGCACAGCGCAGCAAGCGACGCCGGCGCCACTTGTAATAGCCCACTTGCATCATCACGCTGACAGCCTCGGCGACGAACACACCGCCGATGACCACCAACAGAAGTTCTTGCCGGGCGATCAAGGCGAGCATACCCAGCAGTGCGCCAAGCGGCAGGGCGCCCGTATTGCCCATGAAAACTTGTGCCGGATGGCAGTTGAACCATAGGAACCCGAGGACCGCGCCGATCATGCCGCCGGCCAATACGGTCATTTCGCCGGCATGGGCAATTCGCGGCACACCGAGATACGCTGCCCACTCGGCATGACCGGCGGCGTAGACCAGCCCGGTCACAGCCACCGTGGCGGCAATCAGGCATCCACCCGCCAAGCCATCGAGGCCATCGGTGAGGTTCACGGCGTTCGATGCGCCGACCATGACAATGACCGCCCAGGGAATGAACCACATGCCGAGCGAAAACGTCGATGCCACGAGCGGCACGCGCAGTTGCAAACCGTCGGCTGTCGCGGCCTGCTCTCGGTAGAGCAAGACGGCCACCAGGGTTGCCACGACAAGTTGCGAGGCAAGCTTGTATCGAGCCGACATGCCATTGGCCGAACTCCGAAGCTTAACCAGGTCGTCGACGGTTCCCACCAACGTCATCCCGCCGGCCAACAGCAGCGCGGGAGCAACGTAGGGATTGCCAAGCTCACCGAAGATCAGCACGGCGCCGAGCACGGCGGCGATGATGAACAGGCCGCCCATCGTCGGTGTTGATTGCTTTGCACTGTGCAGGCGGACAATCTCGGCCGAGCCGCTCTTGATCGGCTCGCGGAAGTGGCGGCGCAGCCAGGCGATCCATCGCGGGCCCAGCACCAAAGCAATTACGAAACTGACACCGGCCGCCAACGCAGCGCGCGGCGTGATCTTCTCCCACGCCGTCAAAGCGTCGGGGCAAGATGTGGCCAGATGATGTAGCAGCCAGAGGAGCATTGGGAAGCAGGCGGAGAAAAGGACGAATGCCAAAACGCAAATGTCGAGGAAGCAGCGAATGCCAAACTTCAGACGTCGAATTGCATCCGGTCATTCGCCATTTGACGCTCGTCTCTCTTTCGTCGTTCGACTCTCGCCGTTTGTCCTTCCGTGTATCCCTGAGCAGCCGGGACGGCGCGGTTCGCCGCCCCGGCGCTCAGTCGAAGACTCCGCTGTGAAGCACCCGCCGCAACGGCCGACCCAGTAGCCGCGTGATCGACGGGCTGTTGCTCCTACCCCAAGGAGGGAGGGTTTAGTGCCGGATTCCCGCAAACCCGGCACATGACAGCGGAGTCCTTTCAATGGTTCGTTGTGTAGCTGTGCTGCTAGGCAGCTTTACGTTCTTGATAGACCTCTGGGCGACGTTCGATCGCCTCGATCACTCGCTCCATCGCCATCATGCGCGACCCTTTGACCAGCACGACATCGCCCGGCAATACGGCTTGGCCCAGGTAGGGCATCGCTTCGTCAACATTGCGACAAGGAATGGCACAGAGCCGTGGCATGCCGGCAGCTCGCGCGCCATCGACGATGCGTCGCGCAAAGTCGCCACAGGCTATGAGCATTTCTGCGCGGCTGACGTCGACGACCTGTCTTCCCAGTTCCCAATGCAGGGCGGCCGAGTCTTCTCCTAATTCGGCCATGTCGCCACAAATGACCACACGCCGGCCCGGTATGTTGAACTCACCAAGCAGTTCCAACGCGGCCCGCATCGCCGACGGATTCGAGTTGTAGGCGTCGTTAATGATCGTGGCGCCGCCGATCTCCTGTATTTGGCATCGCATCGGCATGGGGCGGAACTTGTGCAACGCCCTGGCAATCTCGTCCAGACTGAGGCCCATCGCGCGGCCGACGCCTACGGCCGACAGGGCGGCCGTAAGATGATGGCGTCCCCACACTGGCACACAGAATTGGCACGCGCCCACGCGAAACGTCAGTTCTCCGCAACCCGCCTGCACGTCCGTCGCGCGAAATGTGCAATTGTCATTCATGCCGATCCATGCGCGGTCCGCTTGGCAACCTCGCGCCACTTTCCGTAGCAGTGCATCGTCGCCCAACACCGCGAGTCCGTTGGCCGGCAAAGCATGGAGCAATTCGGCCTTGGCCTCGGCGATTCGCTGGCGGCTTCCAAAACCTCCGAGATGTGCGTCGCCGATGCATGTGATGATTCCGATCTGTGGCGCTGACAATTCGGCCATCGCCGCGATTTCGCCCGGCCCGCTTGCCGCAAGTTCCAGCACAGCGTAATCGTGTCCCGGTTCGATGGCGGTCATGCTCAGCGGCACGCCGTAGTGATTGTTGAAGTTGCTTGGGCTGGCCGTGCCGCGGAGCCGCGATCGCAGCACCGTATGGATCATTTCGCGGGCCGTGGTCTTGCCGGCGCTTCCGGTAACGGCGATCACTGTGCCGCGGAACTGGCTCCGCTTCCACCGCGCCCAGGCCAGCAATGCCTGATGCGTGTCAGTCACGCGAATCAGCCAATGCGAGCGCGACGCCGCGGCATCCGAGGCCACCACAGCGCCCGAAGCGCCGCGTCCGAAAGCGTCGGCGACAAAATCGTCTCCCTGGTGGTTCGGTCCGCGCAAGGCCCAAAACACGTCGCCCGGCCTAATCTTTCGGCTGTCGCTCTGCACGGTTCCCAAGGGCGCGTCGGCGCGCATGTCGCCAAGCAACAGCTTGCCGCCGATCGTGTCGTTGAGTTGGCCGATGGTGGACATAGCGAGACGGATTAGGGGTTGGGGGCCATCGAGTATAGATACTCGCGTGCCACTTCGCGGTCGTCCAATGGGACGTTTTCAGAACCAATAATCTGACAAGTTTCGTGCCCCTTGCCGGCGATCAGCACGCAGTCGCCCGGCTTGGCCAGCGACAGCGCTCGGTGGATCGCCTCGATGCGATCGGGTACCACTTCAACCGCACTATCGTTTTGAAAACCACCGAGCACCTCGCGAATAATGGCGTTGGGGTCTTCATCACGGGGATTGTCGTTGGTGAGGATTGCCACTTGTGCGCCTTCCTCGACGGCGCGGCCCATCAACGGCCGCTTCTGACGATCGCGCTGGCCACCGGCGCCGAATACGCAAATGATTCGTCCGGCCGTGACTTGCCCTACGGCTGCCAGCACTCCCCTCGAGAGCGCCGGGCGTGTGGGCAAAATCAACGAATACGCTGAATGGCTGACCGCATTCGATGCGTTCCAGCCGACCCGGCACGTAGTCGACCGACTCCAGACCACGCGCGACCGTGGTCAGATCGATGCCGTAGGCCAAGCCGACCGCGGCCGCCGTCAGGCAATTGTAGATGTGGTGCGCGCCGATCATTTTGGTGCAAACCGGCACGGTTTCGCTTCCGGCGGTAAGCAGAAATGTTTGCTCGCTGGGGTAATGTTCGACCGGCGTGGCCGTAATTTCGGCTGCGGCGTCAATCGCGATGGTTAGCACGGGTCCATTGAGCCGTGCAGAAAGCCGGCCGATCCGCGGTCATCGGCGTTGATCACCGCGAAACCCTCGGCGGTGAGATGATCGAACAACCGGGCCTTCGTTCGGCGGTAGCTTCGCAAGGTCGCGTGATAATCGAGATGGTCTTGCGTTACGTTGGTCACGCAAGCGGCATCGAACCTGGCGCCGGCCACGCGAGACTGATCCAACGCGTGACTGGAGACTTCCATCACCGCGTGGGTGCATCCATTGCGGACCATGCGTGCCAGGAGGCCGGCCAACCGATCGGACGGCGGAGTCGTGTGCGTGGCTCGCTCCACGATTCGGCCGTCGAGATAGCCGAGAGTTCCGAGGACGCCGACCTGATGCCCCGCGGCGGTCAACACGCCGGCGATAAGGCAACTGGTCGTCGTCTTGCCATTGGTGCCCGTGACGCCAATGAGCTTCAATTGCTGGCTAGGATTGCCCGCCAACATTTGGCACAGTCGGCCATAAGCATCGCGGGCATTGGGCACCAAGCACCACGGCAGGGCGCTATCGGTCGGTGGCCGCTCGCTAAGCACCGCGGCACAGCCCCTTACCGCAGCCTCGGTAATAAAGTCGTGGCCATCGTGCCGGCTGCCGACCAGCGCAGCAAATAGCTCGCCGCCGCGCACTTGTCGGGCGTCGCAGGTGCAACCGCTGATTTCAACGTCGCCAGCGCCGATTATTTCGGCCTCAGGCAACAATCGACGGATGCTGACGGCATGTCCCAATTCGGGACAGATTTGCATGGCCCAAGGCCTCCGTGCCAAAGGGTCGTCTGTCCGGTCACTGCGACCGGCAAGTACCGATGACGAGGGTCGTTGTGTGGAGGCGGGATTGTCCGAAATTTGGCCGGCCTGTCAAGGGAGAAATCGCAGGCCATTTGGGACCGATTTGGCATATTCTTGCTGGCCAGCTAACCGCCCACCTTTGCCGATCTGGACACCGGCGCTTCCATCGGCCAAGATATTGCCATGCCGTACAGCGATTTTGACGTTAATAGCCTGGCCCGTTACCTCCACTTGGCGCCACAACAGGTGGTGAAACTGGCGGAACGGGGCAAGCTGCCGGGCGCAAGGTGTCGGGCGAGTGGCGGTTTGCCAAGCCGGACATCCACCATTGGTTTGAAAATCGCATAGGGCTGTCAGATGAGATAGAACTTCTGGAAGTCGAGGCCGTATTGCAGCGTTCGGCCCCGGAAGAACATCAACAGGACGTTTGCCTGGCCGATATGCTGCCGATCGAGGCCATCGCGGTGCCCCTATGCGCCCGCACGCGCAATTCGGTCATCGATTCGATGGTCGAATTGGCCACGCAAACCGGCTGGCTATGGGACGCAAAGGAGATGGCCGAGGCGGTAAAGGCCCGCGAGGACATTCATACCACGGCGTTGGAGAACGGCGTGGCATTGCTGCATCCCCGCCGCCCCATGGCGAAAATCCTCAGCCAGCCTTTCTTGGCGCTGGGATGTACGACCAGCGGCATCCCGTTCGGCGGGGCGGCTCCGTTGACCGACGTGTTCTTCCTGATTTGTTCGATGGAAGACCCCGGCCATCTTCGTGTTCTCGCCCGGCTCAGTCGCATCCTGGCAATGCCCGGTTTTCTCAATGCGCTGCATCAGGCCGAGACGCCTGCCGACGCGCGGCAAGCGGTCATCGACGCCGAGGAAACGCTGTGACCGCCTCACTTCGCTCGCTCTCGATTCTGTTACTGGGCGACACCAATCGGGCCGAGTTCGCCGACGCGCGGCGTAGTTTAGAAGATTGGGGCGACGTAGCCTGCTTCCGCGATGCCGATGCCGCGGCGGCCGCATTGACCGACGGAAGCATCGTGCCGGGCGTAATCATTGTCGCGCAAGCCTTCCCCGGCCAGTTCTCGCACGGAGCAGTCGATCGCTTGCGGCGATTGTCCCCCTTAACACCGGTGATCGGCCTGATGGGGAGTTGGTGCGAAGGGGAAATGCGGACCGGCTCGCCCTGGCCGGGGGCCGTGCGAACCTATTGGCACCAATGGGCCGCACGATGCGATCGCGAGCTTCGTCGCCTGTCCGAAAATATGGCTGGCCCGTGGACGCTGCCCGCCACGTCAACCGAGGAGGAACGGCTGCTGGCTGACATAGCCGAGACCGCGCCGCCGCACCACGGCCTAGTAGTGATTTCGTCGCGATCGAGGGAGATGGCCGATTGGCTGGCCGCCGCATGTCGGAGCCGCGGTTTTGCAACAGTTTGGCAGCGCACCGCGATTACCACTGCCGTTCAAGGCGCCACGGCAGCCGTCTTCGACGGCACCGACGGCAGCGGAAACGAGTGGGCCGAACTCGCTCGCACGGTCACGATGCTTCACCCGACGCCTGTCATCGCGCTGTTGGCATTTCCGCGGATTGAAGACCGGCGGCGCGCCTTGTCGGCCGGCGCCGCTGCCATAATCTCGAAGCCGCTACTGGTGGAGGATCTGTTCTGGCAGTTGGATGCGGTCGAAGCCAGGCAGGGACGAGTGACGAAATCCAAATGACGAATGCAGTCCACGCGCCGAACGACGGCAAATTAGATTTCGCCCTTCGTCATTCCTTGGTCATTTGACCTTCGACCTTCACCACTTCATCCTCACCGCCCGTTTTCCATCTTGCCGAAGACCATCCGACCGGCGCTGGTTTGGAGCACACTGGTCACGGCCACCGGCACGGTGCGGTTGATGTGGTCGCGGCCCGATTCGATCACGACCATCGTGCCGTCTTCCAGATATCCAATACCCTGACCTGGTTCCTCGCCAGCCTTTATCACGCGGACGTCGATGTGCTCCCCGGGCATAAAGACAGGTTTCAGCGCGTTGGCAAGATCGTTGAGGTTGATCACCGGCACGCCTTGCAACTGGGCCACTTTGTTCAAGTTGTAGTCGTTGGTGATCAACTTGCCTTGAAGGTGCTTCGTCAGCGTGACGAGCTTCAAATCGACCGATAGGCCCGCAAACTCCGGCAGGTCGCGCTCGTAGATGACCAGTTCAATCTCGGTATTGCTGCGCAGGCGATTGAGAATGTCGAGCCCGCGGCGGCCGCGGCCGCGACGAAGCCGATCGGAGCTGTCGGCGATAGCCTGCAATTCGCCGATGACAAACTTGGGCATGATCAACTGCCCATCGAAAATGCCCGCCTCAACCACGTCGGCAATCCGGCCATCGATGATCACGCTGGTGTCGAGGATGCAAGGCTTCAGCGATTTGACTTCCTTCGCAAATTCGACGTACGGAATAATGAAGCGAAAGTCATCCTTCGTTTGAATTAGCAGGCTGATGCAGATGTAGCACAACACCAATCCGAGCACCAATTGCGCCTGATTGCGGAACGGCGCGATGACCTCGAATGGTTCCAGGGCCAAGCCAAGGACATAAGTCAGGAACAAACCGATCACCATGCCGAAGTAGACGGCCGAGACAGTATCAATTCGCTTGCGGCGAACGACGATGTCGAGGCCGATCACAGCCAAGGCAAGGCCCACAACACGCCCAGGATTCCGAACGTGGCTATCCAGGGGTGATTCGGGGGGATGATGCCGCTCTTGATAAACGACACGCTCAAGCCGGCCGCCACAAATATAAATACGCACCGTAAAATTATGAGTGCCATAGTCCAAGTATACCTCCTAGTACCCAAGCGATATTGTAGACCCCCGGCACCGGGGCCGGAAGACCTGCGACCGCACCCCTTTCAACCACCGCCGACTTTCGAGAGAATGGGGCAAATTGTCTTGTAGGGCAAAAGAGTTTCTCTCCCCCCAAAAAACCAGACAAAATTGATACGGCCGCACACCGCCGCCCATACTGCACACAATGGCCTTCCATGAACATAATTAACACCGCACTCGCCCAATTGGACTTGGCCGCCGCCGATAAGAAGCTATCGGCCTCGGCCGTCGAGAACATTCGCACATGGCTCACCCGGCCCTATCTGCGGGAATATGCCGACCAGGTGGCCGAGCACATCGCCGGGGAAAAATGGACCGAGTTGGAGGAAGCCTTCTGGACGACAGTCCCGTTTGGCACGGGGGGGCGTCGCGGACGGATGTACCCGATCGGCTGTAACGCCATCAACGATCGTACCATCGGCGAAAGCGCCCAAGGCTTGGCCGACTATGTGAAGAAGCAAGCCGGAAGCAAGTCCCGCAAGGCGGCCGGTGGGCTTTCGTGTGCCATCGCCTACGACACGCGCCACCGATCCCGGCATTTTGCCGAACTGTGCAGCGAAATCATGGTGGCCGCCGGTTTTTCCGTCTATTTCCTTGATGGATACCGCAGCACCCCAGAACTTTCGTTTGCCGTGCGCCACAAGCGGTGCGACTGCGGCATCATGGTCACGGCCAGTCACAACCCCCCGTCAGACAACGCTGTGAAGGTTTACGGGCCGAGCGGAGGTCAGTACGTTGCGCCACATGATGGCGACTCGATTCGCCAGATGCAGCAGGTGACCTGGATCAAGCGGACGCCGTTTTCCGACGCACTTGACGCCGGCAAAGTCGTATTTTGCCAGGAGGAAGTGGACGCCGCCTTTATCAAGGCCGTGTTGCGTCAGAGCCTGCCCGGGCCTCGTATGCTGAAGATCCTCTATTCGCCGCTACACGGCGTGGGTGCCTCGGCCGTGTATCCGGTGCTGGACGAGGCCGGCTTTCGCGACGTGGAAATATTTGGCCCCCACGCCCAGCCGAACGGCGATTTTCCGAACGTGCCAAACCACGTCGCCAACCCAGAGAACGCCGCCGTCTTCGATTCGATGATCGAGCATGCAAAGACCAGCGGCGCCGAGTTGATCCTCGCGACCGATCCGGATAGCGACCGCCTTGGCTGTGCCGTCCGCAAAACGACCGCCGCGGATGCCCCCTGGACGACGCTGACCGGAAATCAGCTCGGTTCGCTCTTGGTTGATTTTCTGTTGAGCACGCGGAAAGCGGCCGGCACGCTGAGCCCGCAAGACTACGTCGTCAAAACGTTGGTCACTACCGAATTGATCCGTCACATTGCCGACCATTACGGCGTCGAGACGGCCGGAAATCTGCACGTGGGCTTCAAATGGATCGGGGCCGAGATGGACGCCCGGGGACCCGAGCATTTTGTCTTCGGCGCCGAAGAATCGTACGGCTTCTTGGCCGGCGATCACGTGCGCGACAAAGATGGAGCCGTGGCGTCGCTCCTGACCGCTGAATTGGCAGCGCGGCTCAAGACCGAGGGCAAAACGCTCTATCAGCGGCTAGACGAGTTGTTCCGTCAGTACGGCTGTTTCAGCGAGGGGCAAATCAACGTGCAGATGCCGGGCGAAAAGGGAATGGAAGACATGCAGGCCGTCATGGCACGGCTTCGCGCCGCGCCGCCCACTTCCCTCGGCGGCATGCGAGTCGCCCAGGTCCGCGATTATCTCAACAGCACCCTAAAAAAGGTGTCAGGAACCGTTTCTCCGCTTGGTGGCCCGGTGGGCGATCTGGTGATGATCGACTTGGAGCCGGCCGGAAATTATGTCGCCGTTCGACCGTCGGGCACCGAACCGAAGCTCAAGATCTATCTCTTCGCCTACGATCCGCCCGCGGCAATCACGGATCTCGAAGCGACGAAGGCCGCCCAGGCCGAGCGGCTCAAAGCCATGGGCGCCGATTTCCGGACGTTTGCAGGGACTTAGCCGTTGCTCCCGTCTCCCATTGGGAGAGCGGACTTTGATCCTCAGAGCTTTCGCGAATCGTAGGCCCAATGGAGCAGCGATTGTCTCTGCTTGCGGCGACAGTCGAGGTCTCCGCGACGACAGTGCTTCTTGATCTGTGCGATGTGGCGGCGCATCGCCAGCCACCGTTTGATCTGGCGCTCGTCATCGGGGCAACGCCTTCCCATGTAATAGCGGCAGTACCACTGGAACCACCCCCGTGGATCTTCGTGGTATATCCACCCCTTGCTCCGCCAAACCGATAGCGGTTGCGAAGCCGCAACGCCAAAGAAGTTCACGTCCGGATCGTGCCCTTCAGGCGAAAGCCTGGCGCCTTCAAACCAGTCTGAGGGGAACTCGGCCGTGCAGTCCGTCATGTATCTGCCGCCAAACACGCCAAGTTCCAGCATCTCCTTCGGCGTGAGTTCAGGGCAAAAGTCGGCGTGGAAGTTCTCGCCCATGGGTTCCGTGAGCACGTAGACATAGTTCGTCTGCATGCGATCGTTGACAACTACGCGGCGTCGTTTCATGTACGTCCCCCTTCTGCCCACCCAGGACCACGCGCCTTGCCTTGTCTATCCATCGGACTATTTGCGGAACGGTCAGGTCAGCGGTTCGTAAAGTCGGGGCAATGCCTCATGAAGACCGATGCGGCTGAAAAATGCCTCAAAATAGATGCTCGCATCCCGAACATAGGAGCGGAAGAAATGGCGCCACGAAGAGCAGGATAGCGAGTGCGTCAAGCAACTCGCTTCATAGTCTGTGGGGGCTGTGTTCGCTGTCACTCATGCGGGTGCGCTCGTGCCTAGTAATAACCTGATTTCCACTGCTGCTAGAGTAGTGCCTTGCAGTTACGGGATCGTATTAATAAGGCCAATCTTGGATGCGACTGGCTTTGCCAGTGCCCGAGTTGGCTCACAATTTGGCACTGGCAGAGCCAGCGGTACACATTGCGGTGCTACCACGTGTACTTAATTGGGTTCGCTGCGCCGGGTTTTCTGTATTTATCGGGCACGCGTTTGCCCACGTACATCTCTCTAATGTGTGCGGAGGCTTCTCGTCCCACGAAGCCGTATCGCCCCGGCACATCGTCGCGACCGGGGAAGTTGTCGGCGATCGCTTCGAGCCACTTGTCGGCTACGAAGGCACCCACAATAAGACCTTGCAGCGTCGCGAGAATCACTTCGGCTTGACTCGCCTTGCGGCTGCTAATCCTCCAAGCGTACCTCGTGGCCTCGTACAGAGACCTATCGACAGCACTCCTATTGACGCTGATCAAGACAGCCCTATGCCTGATAACAGCAGCTTCAGCCGCATAGCGACGAATGATCTCCGTGGCATGCATGACCCCGTAGTCAGTACCACCGTTTCCACCCGCGATGTTCGTCAGGCCCGGATAGGCGTCGATGAGAGCAGACTCTACCTCGTACGCCGTCTTTTCATCCATTCCGTGGCGATGTATTACATGAGCGACGTCAAAGCCGGCAAGCCGTATCTCGCGGATGCGTTTGAGTTTGTTGTCGATCTCGTCGCCTTCCAAGACGTTTTGCTCGGCTCGAATGTGGGCGAAAACGCGATTGCCGCGCCCTTTTCCAACATAAAAGGTTTCACCGTTACGCGGGTCAATGAGTCGATACACGTAAGTCTTCAACTTCTGAGCCACGTCTGCGGGAAACGATTCATTCGCTGGCTGTTTCATGGGAAGTTGCCGCTGCTAAACGGTATTCGGTCTGGTTATTACGAGGCTTGCCTTCGTCGACAGGCCCGCCGTTAAGGCGTGAACATCTCCTGCAATATCGCAAGAATGCGTCCCAACGTGGACAGCGATAGCTTGCCCAGTCGACGAACGAGCCGCTCACGATCGACAGTGCGAACCTGATCGATCACTACGTAGCCCGCACGGCCTTCAAACCGGCACGGTATTCGGAACGGATAGGGATGTCCACCTGTCGTAAGGGGGGCCACGATGAACGTACGCAAGCAGGAGTTGAGTTCGTCCGGCGAGACGACGACACAGGGGCGAGTCTTCCGGATCTCACCGCCTCGGGTTGGATCCAGACTAACCAAAAACACATCACCACGCAGAACATCTTCTGGCTTCACCACTCCCACTCCTTTTCGTCGAAGCGGGTAGGGGTGGGGGGATCAACCAGCCGATCTTCATCTCGCTGATGCATTTGACTGGCCGCGGCTGCCCAACCCGAGCGTGTGGAGGTTGTTCGCGATGACAACGGCTCCATCCCGAACTCGCAACTCCACTTCTTCGGTCAAGCCAGCTTGCGCAATGATTGCCTTAGGCAGTCGCACGCCACGCGAGTTACCAATACGAACTAGACGGGTCTTCATTGGACGTTTCCTTCGCATGTAATTACTTTATAGTCACACAAGGAGGTGACGTCAAGTAAGGAATCGCATCCACAAAAAAGACCGCCGTGTTTTCACGGCGGCCTTTAAGCGTTTTTCGGCTATGTAGCGTACTACGTTATCCGCGTCAAGCCGCTGCGTCCGGGATCTTCTTGACCGCCAGCGAGATCATGATCCAGGTCCAGCCGTTGAACAGCATTTCCAGGCCGATCAGTAGTCCAAGCACCCACAGTGCGCTTTCCGTAAAATGCCGAAAGATGATCACGCCGAGCACAAAGGTAATGGTACCGTTCAACAGCGCCCAACCCCAGTGCGGGAAGCGGATGGTCAATGCGGCAAGGACTCGGAAAATGCCCATGACGATAAACAAAGCGGCGACAAACAGGGTCATGGCCGCGGCCGCTTGCAGCGGCTTTTCGGTGATCGCAAAGCCTGCCACAATGTAGAGGATCCCTACGAGCCATTGCACGAGCGTGCCACTCCACTTGCCAGCCCAAAACGAGTTGATCAGCGTGGTGACGCCGGCGATGATTAGGACCAACCCCAGGAGAACTGGAACGGCCAGCGTAGTCAGCCGCGTCAACGTGGGAGAAACGATCGCAGCCGTTCCGCACACGACTAGCAGGATGCCGAACAAAAAGAGCCAGATCCACTTCGACTTCAGGTGCTTGAATTCCTGCCGCAGTTGGTCGCCGCACTCGGCGGCTTGCATGTTGCATTCGCTACTCATGATTCTGGTCCTTTCAACTATTGGTGAAACGCACTGCCAGGTTGTCTTTGGCGCGATTCACGCCCCTGAGACATATTGCCGCTACAGGCGCGGCCCTGATAAAGACTAGGACAGAATTGGCCTCGGCCCTGCCGGAATAACCGTTAAAGTCGAAACATTGCGGAAATTATAGGGCTTCTCGCGACACCGTCACTGGCGAATGCACCATCAAAAATGACGAACAGCCCCAAACGTGCTGCAATCAACCATCATCTAACAACGATCGCCGATCAATCTCCGTCCTCCCTTAATCGCGCCAGCACGCTGTAGTCCTCCAACGTCGACGTGTCGCCAACGGTTTGACGCCCAGCGGCGACATCGCGCAACAACCGCCGCATGATCTTGCCACTGCGGGTCTTCGGCAGCGCGGCGGTGAAAAAAATGTCGTCGGGCACGGCCAGCGAGCCAATCTCGTTGCGAACGTGATTCATCAACTCACGCCGGAGTTGCTCGGTCGGATTAAACTCACCGGAGAGAGTGACAAATACGGAAACGGCCTCGCCTTTCAGTTCGTGCGGCCGCCCGACCGCCGCGGCCTCGGCCACGGCCTCATGGCTGACCAAGGCGCTTTCGATTTCGATCGTGCTCAGCCGGTGGCCCGACACATTTAACACGTCGTCGATCCGGCCCATAATCCAGTAGTAGCCGTCCTCATCGCATCGGGCGTTGTCGCCGCAGAGATACTTGTGCGGCACACTCGACCAATATTGCGCTTTGTAGCGACCGTCGTCGCCCCAGATGCCGCGGAGCATGCCCGGCCAAGGCCGCGCAATCGTCAACCGGCCGCCGGCGCCGGTTGCCACCGGTTGGCCGTCCTCGCCAATAATCTCCGGCATGATCCCGGGCAGCGGCTTCGTGCAACTGCCGGGCTTCAACGCCGTGGCGCCGGGCAGCGGCGACATCATGATGCCGCCCGTCTCGGTCTGCCACCACGTATCGACGATCGGACAGCGGCCGCCGCCGATCTTGCGGTGATACCACATCCAGGCTTCCGGGTTGATTCCCTCTCCGACCGTGCCCAGCAGACGCAGGCTGCTGAGATCGTGCCGATTGACCCACTCGTCGCCCCACTTGATGAAGGTGCGAATGGCCGTTGGCGCGGTGTAGAGAATGCTGATCTTGTACCGCTCGATCATCTCCCACCAACGATCCTTTTGCGGAGTGTCGGGCGCCCCTTCGTACATGAAGACGGTCGCACCGGCCGTCAGCGGGCCATAAACCACATACGTGTGGCCCGTGATCCAGCCAATGTCGGCCGTGCACCAGTAGACGTCGTCGTCGCGGATGTCGAACACCCACTCCATCGTTTTTTTGGCAAACAGGTTGTAGCCGGCCGTTGTGTGCTTGATCCCCTTCGGCTTGCCGGTCGAACCACTGGTATAGAGGATAAAAAGCGGCGTCTCGCTATCCAACGGCTCGGCCGGGCACACGGTCGACGCCTTGGCCATCAAATTGTGCCACCAGAAGTCGCGCCCTTCGTGCATCGTCACGTCGCAACCGGTGCGGCGATAGACGATGCACTTCTCAACCGTCGGCGACTTGGCCAGCGCCGCGTCGACAGTCGCCTTCAGCGGCACCTGGCCGCCGCGACGCCAACCGGCGTCGGCCGTGATCATGAGCTTTGCCCCGGCATCGTTGTTTCGATCGGCAATCGCCTCGGCGGCAAACCCGCCGAAGACTACCGAGTGAATCGCGCCGATTCGGGCACAGGCCAGCATGGCGATTGCCAACTCGGGCACCAGCGGCATATACATCGCCACCATGTCCCCCTTGCCGATGCCGAGCCCCTTGAGCACGTTGGCAAACTTGCACACCTCGCGATGCAGCGCTCCGTAGGTGTAGGTGCGCACATCGCCCGGTTCACCCTCCCACATAAGCGCCGTCTTATTGCGGCGCGCCGTTTGCAAGTGCGCATCGAGGCAGTTGTACGAGACGTTTGTCTGTCCGCCCACGAACCACTCGGCAAACGGCTCGTTCCACTGGAGGACCTTGTCGTAGGGCTTAAACCAGTGGAGCTCGCCCGCCATCCTGTCCCAAAACGCTTCGAGATCGGAGGCGGCATCGTTCCACAGCGTTTCGTACTGCTCGATCGAGTCGATGCGGGCTTTAGCCGCGAACTTCCGCGGCGGCGGGAACAGCCGGCCTTCCTTCATCACGTTGTCGATCTGGCCCTTGCTGTCTGCCATCTCGCGTGTCTCCCCGGGCGCCCAGTGATTGAATTGTCGCATAGCCTCGACCCCGACCGTGGTACCAGAGCCAGGGCGTTGGCATTCTAGGGAGCGCAGAGCGGAAGAGTCAAATTATCGCACACCCAATGCAGGCAGCGCAGCACGAGATTGCGCCATCAGAACTAAGAACAAACCAATGGCCACGGTTAATGGGTTTCGACGTGCAACCCATCGGGCCGGCCCTGAGGCATGGTCTCACAGCCCTCAGACGACGTCGCTACCGTCCCTCTCCCTTTCGATACGACACTACCGTCACCTTTCCTTTTACGAGAGGGTTAGGGTGAGGGCCGTCTGCAATCCAATCCACAACGCTGCACAGCCGTTCGTTGCGACACGCCGTGCGGCGCTTACAAATTGACGTCGTCGGCTACGGCGGCGGCTGCCGGCGGTTGCGCCTTCTGGAAATCGGACGGCTGCGGCACCTTGAACAACACCGCAAACACCAGCGCCGGCAAAGGTAATCGCTAGCGGCACGGCCCAGATCTTCGACCATTGGAACTTGCCGCCGACCGAGTTTCGCTCCATGACCATGCCGGCAAGCTGAGTGCCCAAGAACAGCCCGATGCCGTTGGTGGCAATGAAGATCAGCGATTGGGCCGAGGCCCCGATGGCTTCCGGCGCCATCTTGCCCACAAACTTCTGGCCAGCAATCATGAAGAATACGTAGGCCAAACCGTGCAGTGCTTGAATCACGACAACTGGCAACGCATGTTTACTCATGACGTACGTAAGGTATAGGCCGGTCCAGCAAAGCGCACCGATCACGAAAGTCCATTGAAAGCCACTCTCGTCGATTAGCCAACTCAGCAGGAAGATTGTAGCTGCGGCCTGAACAGCCTGGGCAAAGGCCATGATTGCCGAGACGTTCTTGCCGCTGACGCCGCGGTCCTGCAAAAACTGGCCCGTGCCCAGGAAGTAGAACTGCATCATGCCCGAGACAACCAACTGGGCAACGATGAAGATCAGGTAGTTGGCGTTTTTCAGCATCGCCAGCGAATCGACCAGGGGATTGCCAGCCGACGATGCTTCTAATGGTTGCTGCAAGAACGCGACGCCGGCCATGACGACCGACAGGATGGCCGCCACGTACAGGCTATCCGGCCCATCGCCACCGGTTCCGCGCAGTTGCCGCAGACCGGTCAAGAAGTAGCCCACCAGTGCCCAGGCCACGGGCGCCCAGAGGAAGACGTAATCCTGAGTCTTTGCGTCAGAAATCTGGGCGAACAGCATTTTGTTGACCAACGGCAGTGTGGCCGTATAGAAGATACAGTAGACCAGCATGGCCAGGAACATGCCCCAGAACTTGGTCTGCCGGGCCGCGACGAAGAGCAAGACCGCGCCGATAATGTGCGAAACCAGGATGATGTGCTCGGCATGGAACCACTTGTCGGCCATATAGCCCGAAGCCAACGGGGCAAAGATGCACGCCAGCGGGAACGTGGCATACACCCAACCCGTCTGTTTGCCGGTCATCTTCAGCGGACCCAACAGCCGCATCGCCAGTACCGGCATCCACACGCCCCAGATGGCGTATTCGAGGAACATCAAGCCGCTCAGTCGCAGATACAGATCCCAATTCATGAGTCTCTCCTAATGTCTGGGAGCCCGATTAGCCAAGTCGTCCCGATAGTCAAAATCATCCGCACTTCGAGCCCCGACCAAAGGTCGCCCGGCATGCGGCTAGGTGCAATCTGGGGTCTCCTCTCCCTTTGGGAGAGGGTTAGGGTGAGGGCCTGCCGCCTCGATTGGGTGAGTGTAGCCAATAAAGAAAAAAAATACAACGTGGCCAGCCGTCCGGCCGCAGCAACAAATTGTGGCACTCAGCAACCTGACACGAGAATAGAGCGCATCTCAGTATTGTGTAGGGTTCAGATCGCTTCCGGAACCGCGGAATCACCCCGCCAATAACGCTACACGTTCGTGTGTAACGTCGTGGTTCTTCCCCGCCGGCTGTTAGCCGACGGCTGCTTGCCCATCCATCCCCGCCGAAAGGCTTTAGAACTCGATCTGGTACTTCTTCGTCATCTTTCGCCGGATATCGGTCGTGGCGGCGATGATGTTCGCTCGCAGTTGTTGAACATCGGTGGCGGCGACAGCTTTCTCCTCCGCTGCCACGACTCGCCGCTGGCTGCCGGTGGCCTTGATATCGTTCATTGCCGCAGCGCGGCCGCCGTACGTTCCATAGGCGCCGTAGCGGTAACCCCCATACCCGTAATTGTCGCCGTACGCACTACTGCCTGTAGTCTGCGCCTGGCGGACGTTCGTCTGAATGCCCATCGTCTTGACGGAGCCGGACGCCTGGCGCAACTGATCGGCAACAAACGCGCTATAGGCTAAGAGTTCCTCATCGACGTTGAGGATGGGCAGCCGCTCGATCCGCTTGGCATACTTGTCGAAATACAAGGTGCTCGATGCGAGAGTCTTGGCATTCCGCATGTCTTGTCGCAAGTCGCTGAACATGCCATTCACTGCCCGGAAATGGTCGAGCGTCGCCTTGGCCTGAATCGCCGCCAGATCACCGGGGCTGACCTGCGCCGGTTTCCCGGCCGTAAGCTCGTCAACAGGGGGAGCTTCGACTACACTCATCAGGCGTCGCAAGCCGCTCGCGGTCAGCTTTCCCGCCAGCCCGATCTCGTTGCCCTTCACCTGCGCGGTCCAGTCGTCAAAATCGCCGATCGCCGCGCCGCGGTCGGACAGAACCTGGAGCAACAATCGCTTGGCAAACGGCGCCGTCGCCGAGGCATCGCCTCGCAGATCGACGACGATTTTTCCCGACATCTGCTCGCCAACCCGCACGCCGATGCGAACTCCCTGTACCCCGCTGATCAATTGCGTCAATTCGCCCAGATCGCCGCTCCACAGATCGGGGTGCGACCTTAAATACTTGCCCACGCGCTCGGCCGACAGCACACCGTCCAAATCGACCGCCATGATGATCTGGCTGCCCGTAGTGTCCGAGAAACGTGCCGCCTTCTCTAAGTACGGCGAAAGCGGCAGCGGCGTCGCACGGCGCACGTCGCGGATCCAGCGATACACGAGTTGACGATTTGCCGGCGCCATCGTGGCGACAGTCATCGGACCGAACTGCACAAGGTACGTGTCGTTGGGAAGCGCGACCGCCGAGAGTCCCTCGATCTTATCCACCGTGCCCGAGCGCCGTCTGGCGATTTCCGCCGTATCGATTTGCTGGTTCGCGTCGCAGATGGCCGCCTCCCATATCGGTTCCATGAATTCAAAATCGAACTGGCAGGCCAGCGCATAACGGGTTGCCTGCGGCGGCACGCGAGTCAGCCCGCTCTGAAATGCGTTCTCGACCCTGTGCTTCCAATCTTCCTTGATGCCCAACGGGCTGTTCTTCGCGGCCTCCATGTCCAGCAGCACAATGGCATTGGCCGATCGCGGCACGTGATTGACCAGCGTCTGAAACTCGTCGCCGGCCACGCCGCTCCGCGGTGCAACCGCAAGCGCACCCGCCGCGATCGCCCACATCAGACAGCATCGCAACGCAAATCTCCCCGCAACGATCTTGGTTCTCATGGATGCTACCTTTCGTGACCTTGAGGAACGCTGAAAGCGACGTCCGCCGGGCCCCGTCCGCGCAACTCGAACCGCCCGAACTGGTTCTGCACAGTCGAGAAACCTGACTACTTTTGTAGCACAATTACCTGCCCCGCTCAAGCTGCCGCGACCAACAGCCCCAGAGAACAGCAAAGTCCGGGGTCTGGTCCATTTTTCGGCTCATATCATACGGCGTTGGCCCTTACGTCTATATGGCGTGGCCCTTACCTCGACTCCGAAAACAGGGACCCGACCCCTTCGCGGCAGGACGTTGCAGTTCTCCTGGATTAATCGCCGAAGACGACGGCGAATGTCGGCAGCGGGGGCTTGCGGTCCAGGTTAGCGGGTTTTGGGGAAGCAGTTTTTCGACGCCAATGGCGTCAGGTCAAGTTGTCGCTTGGGATTCTACCTCGCAATGGTTCCACTGAGAACTGGGGCGATCTTGCAGAAGGAAGGCACAACCGATATAGTGAAAAATACCCCGATGGCCAAGATGTAAGCTCGGCCACCGGGGCTGGCGTGGAGCGGCAGGCGTATGGTCCACACGGCTAATGGAACCGCTGGCCAGGAGCGTCACTGCTGCCCCCAATTGCCACTCCCGCACTTCCGTTGCCTCATGGTGGTCGGAGTGCGGTTGCGTTGGTTTTTGTCACTACTCTTCCGCTGGCGCAGTGCCCGCAGCCACCCGAATAGTGGGCTTTGTGCCCGGATTCTTTAGTTTTAGGCGGGCCGCTTTTTGCAACCGCGCCTGCTCCTTTTCTTCAAGGGCCAGGCGGGCAAACTTGGTGGCCTCGTCGATCAGCCCGGTAAAGCGGTAGATGCTGGTCTTCTGTCCGTGGTGCCGCTCGTCAAAACGATGCTCGACCTCGATCAAGCCAGCCTCCTTTAACCTAGTGGGCGTTCAAGGCTGAGTTGACTTGTTTACTGTTTTCGATTATGCCTTCTCCTGTCTTGGATGATTCAAACAGGAGAGGGATTATGGGCAAGGAAGCCAAGCACGTCGTTCGGCTGAAAGTCGAAGATCGAGAATGGTTGCAGTCGCTGCTGCGTAAGGGAGGCCAGAGCGAATCGCTCTTGAAACGGGCGCGAGTGTTGCTCAAGGCCGACCAGTCGCAGCAGGGGCCGGGGTGGAGCGACGAACGAATTGCCGAGTTTGCCGAGGTCGGGCTGTCTACGGTGTACCGTGTGCGGCAACGCTTTGTGGAAGACGGAGCGGCAGCGGCTGTCTGCCGCCAGAGGGCGGAAGGCCGACAGTATCGCAAGTTGGACGGCGAACAAGAAGCGCGTCTGATAGCGTTGGCGTGCAGCCAAGCGCCGGAGGGCCGGAACCGTTGGACACTGCACCTGTTGGCCGACCGCTTGGTGGCCTTGCAAATCGTGGACGACATCAGCCATGAATGCGTACGTAGCACGCTTAAAAAAACGAACTTAAGCCTCACTTGAGAGAGCAATGGGTGATTCCACCCCAGCAGAATGCCGACTTTGTGGCGGCGATGGAAGACGTGCTGGAGGTGTACAAGCGGCCCTATGATCCGCGACGGCCGCAAGTGTGTTTCGACGAGCAGAGCAAGCAGTTGGTGCGAGACACACGGCCTGTTTTGCCATGCGAGCCGGGACAACCACAACGGGTCGACTACGAGTACGAGCGAAATGGCACGGCCAACTTGTTTATGTTTTTCGAGCCGTTGGGAGGCCAACGCCACGTTAAGGTGACTGATCGACGCACCAAGATTGACTTCGCCCAAGTGATTCGGGAGTTGGTGGACGAACACTATCCCGAGGCGGAAAAGATCGTGTTGGTGATGGACAACTTGAATACCCACAAGCCGGCGTCCCTGTACGAAGCGTTTGAGCCGGCCGAGGCGCGTCGGTTAGTTGAACGGCTGGAGATCCATTACACGCCGAAACATGGAAGCTGGCTGAACATGGCGGAGACGGAGTTGAGCATTCTCACGAAACAATGCCTGGATCGTCGCATCCCCGATCAGCCCATGCTCATTCGGGAGGTAGCTGCTTGGGAAACGGATCGTAACGCCGCGGATTGTACCATCGACTGGCGGTTCACGACTGACGACGCAAGGATCAAACTCAAACGCCTCTACCCATCAATTCAGGCTTGAAGAGGCACTAGTAATTCGGCGCTGCACAGTGCTCGCGCTTTTCCTAATGCAAGCCGCAATTGTCTTGATCGCCGGGTGCGGCGGGTTGTCGGCACGCCACCAGTGCCGGGCCAATTGCAGCAGAATGTTCATGTCCACTGGGTCGAGGCCGAGTGTCTCCTGGTGCTCCAAAATTGTGGACGGGATCATCGTCCAACCCGCCTCAACGAGTTCGACGCCCCATTTGGCCTCGTTCGCCCGTAACTTCTTCTGGTTAGAATGAACCTTTTGTGCCATCGCCATGCCAACGCCCTCGATTGTTCACTGCCGCTCGTCCTCTCCATTTCAATATACCGGTTTCGGATTCCCGATCAACACTTCACCGGGCAGCACGGTGACGTTTGGGGGCGCGTGTCCGTGCTACCGGGCCGGTAACGCCGATGCGGTGCAGCGGGGAAGCATGGGCGACTGACGAAGTAGTACACAGCGACGAAGTAGTACACAGCGATGTAGCGCAATATAACTAGACCAACTTAACGTGAGGGATGGATACAGAAGAAGGGGGCCGCGCACCAATGCTGTACGGGTCCGCGAGCTTTCTTCGGAAATATGACGGAGGTTCGGCTTGGCTTAGCGGAGAGCCTGCAACAAGAACAGCGCCGATGCTCGACGTTGCGGCGTTATGCGGGAGGCATCGGTGTCAAATTGATTAAGCGATCAAGGAAGGCTTCGGCTTCTGCGACATCGACCAATCCGCGATATGTCGCATTGAAGATGCTCGTCAGATCACCTGTCAACTGCGTTACGCCGCGCGAGTTGCGACCGGCCCAATGGAACTGGATGCGCGTAGCCCTAAGAATTGGGCGGTCCAACACTGACACGAGACGTGTGGACACTTGCCGCCCGTCCCGATCTATCCCCACGACGAAGAAGCAGAGCAAGATATTGCCTGCTGCTAGGACGCGCAGAACCTTGTCGATATTGTACGCCTTCGGATTGGACGCCAGGCCGAACACCTTGGTCTTGATGTCGATCCTTATTTCAACGCCAGAAGCGAGGGTCCGCGTCAAATCGTGGAGAGTGTGGACGTTCTCGGCGTCGGTGATTATCTGCTCGATCCGATTACCTCGTTCGTTGATGTTATCGGTCTGCGCGGCTTGCAAGATCGCCTCACTTCGCGTCGCTACACCCGCCGACAATTCACGTTCAAGTCCCAGATACTCTGAACTGCTTACAACTGTTTGCGCGAGCTTGGCAGCAGCCAGGATTCTACGTCGTTCATCCGTGCTCGGCTCAAACCTAACCCCAGTCGCAGCTATCGCATTGGTTCGCTCAACAAGTCGTGCTAAGTTCTCCGCCCACGTAAAACCTTGATGGATGGCGAAGAGGTTGTCGAAATTCGCAGGTACGTTTTCAACGCCCTCGTAGTTACGGAGAATGTCGTGCCCGAGGATGCTGCCCCGGATATTGTCGATTCTAAGTTGGTGTGAACTGTGGCTGACCTTCTTCAAGCACGTGGTGTTCGCAAGAAGCGGCTGGATGCCATGCGGGCGTACCACACATACGACAAAAGGCCGGTGGTCGTACTTCTTGATCGCCGACAGGGAAATCACAACATTTGAGAAAGAAGCCCCGCTCGCCGTCGAGAAGCGAATCGAGAAGTCTGGTCCGGTGTAGACCGACCGCTCCTTCACTAGGGCGAAGTAATTGGCCGTGGCTTTGGCGAGAGCGTCCTTTGCGCAGCCAGGATGCTCCTGACTGTATTGGCGCAGAAACGCCACGAGTTCGGAAACTGGGTTGGTGCTAGCGTGCTTCTCGCCTTCCATGACGAGTCGGACTGTAGCGAAAAGCGCCCCTCGCTACCAGGCCAATTGTTGCGGCGAAAAAAGGTAGTCTGCTTAAAATAAGAGGGACGCGGTTTGGGCGCGTTTCGCCCCCCTGCGCTGTAAAGCGAGCGTATTGCGTTCCCAGAAGAGACCATCAGAGAATCCTTGAATCCCCGTTTCGGTGTCCGCTATCTCAAGCCGTTTGGAAGCCAGCAGGGCGTAGGTTTCGTCGCACTCAATTCCCAAAAACCGCCGCCCTAGTTTCTTTGCCACAACTGAGGTTGTCCCGCTGCCAAGAAAAGGATCCAGCACGAAGTCACCGCGATTGGTGCTGGCAAGAATTAGCTTCGCCACCAGTTTTTCACTCTTCTGCGTAGGATGATCTGTATTTTCCGGCATGGACCAGAAGGGAATCGTGATGTCGGTCCAGAAATTTGACGGATGCGTGTCACGGTATCCACCGTTCTCCGACTTGACCCAATCCTTCGGGGAACCGTTTGAGTCCGTGTAGGGCGCAATTACTTTTCTCCTCAGCTTGACCGCATCGACGTTGAACGTGTACTCCTCCGACATCGTGCAGTACCAAATATCCTCGCTCGCGTTCTTCCAATTCCGTCTGGCCCCCCTCCCTTTTTCTCGTTCCCAAGATATTCGATTTCGTACAACTAGGTGATTCGCAGCAGCCGAGAAGACGGACACGGATGTTAGCCAATCCCCGCAGATATAGACCGTCGCAGTCGGTTTCAGTAAGGGAATCAGAAGTACGAGGATATCGTTCAGCCATGCCGTGTACTCGCAAACGTCCTTCCGCGAGAACCGCTTGCCGTTGAACTCCTTGTCGAGGTTGTAGGGCGGGTCCAAGAAGAGCAGATCAACATGGTTGCCCGGAAGCAAACCCACCCAATCACGAAGATCGCCAAGGATCGTCCCTTCGCGAGGCTTGTCGAGTGCGGTGGGCGGGCGTTCGACGATCAGTGTGGATAGCAAATGTGCGCGTTCCTCGGGGCAGACCGTTAGCGTGCGATTTCGCGGCGCTCGCTTCTTTGAGTCGCGTGTCATTCCTGACCTCTCTGACATACCGGCTCTACCTGTGAACTTGGACGCTGCTCCCGGCGCAACTTCTTCTGGGCCGCTAGCAAGAGTATTCCCCTTGCCCACGCTGCCATGCCCTCTGGCACATCGCTAGTCGCTTCCACAATTAACCGCTTCTGGTCATCCGTCAGCGGGATGCGGAGATCAGTCGCCATGCGCAAGCGCGGCTCTTTCGGTCGTCTCGCCATGCAATTACTGTAGACAACTTTTTCCAAGACATCAAGATGGAACTGAGTCGGACGATGCGTGTTCTCGATATGCTGGCTGCCATTCGCGTGTGGCACAAATTCCGCAATACGTTACGTAAGTTGCCCCATGCGCCATCACGGGAACACCGAATGGCGGCGGCAAAAAATTGGAGGAATGGCTGCCTCCACTTTTTCAGACCATTAGCGAAATAAAAAAGCCTTGCGTAACTCGTTGCTACGTAAGGCTTCTGTGAGTGGAGGATAGGGGGCTCGAACCCCTGACCTCTAGCATGCCATGCTAGCGCTCTCCCAATTGAGCTAATCCCCCGCAGCCGTAATGGCCAGCGGCCGCCACGGCGCAGACCCGTACATTATCGGCGCGAGGCCCTAATGTCAAGCGGCCGATCGCTCTCGATGCCGAATGGGGCGAATGCAGCAACTTTACGCCCCATACGAACCCACCTCAAAAAGCAACATCATCCTCGGGCAAACCGAGGGAGCTGCTGAACGCTAATCGTCACCGATCGACGCTAAGTCACGCAATCAGCAGAGATTAGTGAGAATCAGTGTTCTCTTCTAACTCCCCTTCGAGCAAGCATGTAGGCACTCATTTCCTTACGTTGGTTCGCATGGGATGCAGCAACGTTACGCCCCCCCAAATCACGGCCCGGGGCCGCCAATTCCCGAATTTCCCGGCTTTACACTGTCGCCAAGCCTGGGTATGCTTCGCCGCCGAACGAGTGATTAGTGGCTAGTGGTTAGTGGCGAGGGGCGAGTGGTTCGTGGTCGGATCCATCAAGCGGTGAGGTGTGCCAATGGCAATCGTCCGATTCGTGTTGAGTTCTCTGGCAGCGGCCGTCGCGATCGTCGCCGCTACTACGGCTGCGACGTCGGCCGAGGATTTTCGCGTCGAGAATCGGGTCTATGTCGCCGACCAGAAGCAGCCGCTCAGCCGCAGCACCACGATCTTTCATGGCAACATGGTGTACGACTGCCTGGCCGCGCCGGCCGAAACAGTGGTGTTCGACAAGGCGGCCGGGCGCTTCATCCTCCTAGACCTGACGCGCCAGTTGCGCTGCGAACTCTCGACCAGCGACGTGACCACGTTTGTCGACCAGCTACAGTCGCTGGCCGCCAAGAGCAAGGATCCGGCGGCGAAGTTCCTGGCCGACCCAAAGTTCGACGAGCATTCGGACAATGGCGATGAGCTGACGCTGGCCAGCCCGTGGGTAACGTATCGCGTGACCATGTCGCGCGAGGCCGATCGCAACGTGGTCGACCAGTATCGCGACTCGTGCGATTGGTATGCTCGGCTCAATGCCCTGTTGGTCCCCGGCTCGCGGCCGCCGCAGGGACGGCTAAAGCTCGATGCGGCGCTCGCCGCGCGTCAAGCCACGGCATCGCGCACGGTGCTGACCATCGCCTCGGGCAAAGGCGGAAAGCAAAAGACGGTCGTTCGCAGCGAACACGAGTTGATTCGCCCGCTGGAACAGACCGACCTGGAGCAGGTCGCCCGGACGCGCGAATCGATGGATCAGTTCAAGCTGGTCAGCTTCGACCAATATCGCAGCGTCGAGCGGCGCTGAGCATCTTCGGGGTCTGATCCATTTTTCGGCCGGGGTCTGGTCCATTTTTCGGCGCGTTGGTATGGCGACGGCCGCTGCGCCCGGTCCGACAACATGGACCTGACCCCTTCGCGTGGGATGCCGTTTAGCTGCCGCCGGTACGGCGGCTTTGCAGCAGGACCGACGTTCCGTCGGCCGCTAAACCGGTGCGACATTTTGCGGTCGGCGTACGAACCGCCATACTCCCTTACTGCCCCCTTTCGCATCGCAAGCTTGCGACCGCTCGCGGGCGCCGCTATGCTGAAATCACGCCTTCGGCCGCCCGCCTCGGAGTCCCGCCATGCACTATCGATCGATCCTGTTGCCCGCTCTGCTTGCTGTTGCGTCCTTGTTTGCGAGCCGCGCCTGTGCGGCAGAAATCACCGTCGAACGCTCGGAAAACGGGGCTGTGGTCAAGATCGATGGCCAGTTCTTCACCGAGTATCTGACTCGCTCGGGCACGAAGCCGATCCTGTGGCCGATCATTGGCCCGACCGGCAAGGCGATGACCCGCGATTACCCCATGCGCGAGCACACCGATGAAGCGAAAGACCATCCCCATCAGCGGTCGCTGTGGTTTAGCCACGGCAATGTGAACGGCGTGAATTTCTGGACTGAGCCGGCCAGCATGCCGAAGGGCGGCATCGGCGGCGTGATTGAACACGTCAAGTTCCTGAAGCTTGCCAGCGGCAAACCGGCGTTGATCGTGACGCAAAACAATTGGATCGGCCAGGACGGCAAAAAGATCTGCCAAGACCGGCGAACCCTACGTTTCGACACGGACGGCGATGCTCGCTGGATCGACTTTGACGTCGACGTGCGGGCGACCGACGGCCCGGTCACATTTGCCGACGACAAGGAAGGCTGCTTCGGAGTGCGCGTGGCACAGTCGATGTGCGTCGATGCCAAGCAAGGGGGCAAGATCATCAACAGTCACCAGCAGACCGACGCCGACGCCTGGGGCAAGGCCGCGCCCTGGGTCGACTACCATGGACCGGTAAACGGCCAGACCGTCGGCATCGCCATCTTCAATCATCCCAGCAGCTTCCGCTATCCAACCTACTGGCACGTAAGAACGTACGGACTGTTTGCGGCCAATCCGTTCGCGCTGCACGCGTTCACACGGGCCAAGCCGGGCAGCGGAGCCTACACGCTTCCAGCGGGCCAAACCATGTCGTTTCGCTACCGCGTATTTCTTCATCGCGGTGACGAAAAATCTGGCAAGATTGCCGAGGCGTTCGCTATTTATGCCAAAGAAGCAAGATAGGTAAAACTGGTCGGAACGGCCGGTTCTCCGACTGTTACTTTTTGCATTCACAGGCGGCCGTTTCGGCCGCACGACGACACGCCCGGCGTCGCATCTCCTTTAGCGACCGCACAATAACGATCGTGGCGCGGCGGCAATCGTCACAAACTTCCTGATATACTGGGATAGAATTTCTCGACGCAAATTGCCGATAGCTTTCATTGCCAGCATTCATCCCATTTTACATCATTTGCGCGGAGCCACTTATCATCATGGTTTCGCGCCATACATAGGAGAGACAACCAGCATGCTGACTGGTTTTCAACAAATCGAGAATGTTCAAGATCTACGCGAATATGTCAACACAACGATATGCCATCACTTTCAACTTCAGCCCGGCGCGTTTCGCCTGACAGAACGGGTGCTTACCAGGGCCAACAAACCATGCGGGATCTATTTCTGTCTGCACGGCCCTCGTGCGACGAAGTTCACCGCAATTTGGGAAACGGACCGTAACCAGGTATTGTTTTACGGTTCGCGCGGCGAACGCTTCCTGAAAGTCCAGTTAGTCGAGTCCCTGCCATTGGAGTCGGCGGCCGCGTAACCGCCAAACTGTTTGCCGGAATCGTAGCTAGAACGTATTGACAAAGTCACGCGTAACAACTATACATAGATACACTATCAAGCGATACGGAGATCGTTTCATGTTGGTACTCTCACGACGCGAAAGCGAACGGATTTACTTGGGCGACTCAATCGTAGTGACGGTCGTCAAACTTAGCGGCGACCGCGTGCGGTTGGGCATCGAAGCGCCCTCGGACGTGCTGGTCCTGCGTAGCGAGCTACAGTCTCGCATGGCAGCCAAGCAACTAAAGGCCAGCGCCTAGTGCCGGTCTCACCTATGCGTAGCGGGTGCCATAGCCACGCTCGCGTGGCCATGTAGCGGTTTTCGCAGAGGGACATGCTCGCGGCAAGCGTGGGCATGGCACCCAGCACGTTATGCATAGCCGCGATGCGATCTAAAAACGCCTCGTCGGCCCTTCTCAACGGCCTGATGGCTGCGGGATGCCCTGGGCATTGGGGACCACGAGCAGCGCGCGCAAAAGACCGTTCGGGCAGCATCCGCCCGAACGGTCTCAATTGAACGACAATTGTCGGTCAGCAACGCAAGGAGCTTAGGCTCGCGGCCGCACCGCGCCGGTCAGTCCGCTGTAATCGGAACGGTCGCTGGGATGCCACAAGGGCTGGCCCAGGAGCACGCGCTCGGCCAAAATATCGATCTTCGCCCGCGAACCGGCCGGCGCATCAGTCAGCGCCAAACTCATCGGTTTCCGCGGGCGCGAAGTCCTCGTCGTGACCACACTCCAAAATCGCATTAAACACATTCTTCATCTCGAACCACTCCCTCCTAAGACCAAAAGCACTCGAAAGCCAGGAATATCGCCAGCGCCGCTTGGCGTAACAATGGACGTCACCGAACTGTTCTCGCGGTGCCATGGTGTCGGGGCGTGGCGAGAGTCTTTACAAACCTGACAGGGCAGGTTGGCACCGCAATATGTAAACACTCCATTATCCACGCCAATACGCGGCAGTCAAGGGGTGTGAGAAAAAATTGCCGCCGAATTCCAAAATCGTCACGGATGTGAGGCGCCCTCTTCAGCCGGCGGCGGACTCTTCTCCTCATGGTGCCGAATCTCATACTCCTCGGCCAACACCGAAGGGCAGACCTCCTCGACCCCGCATTGCGGGCAAACAATGCGGATCAAATCGGTGCTGCTGAGCTTCAGTTGGTGCGTCTGGCAGATTTCGTACAATTCCTTCAAGTGTTTACAGCTCATGGACGCATTCTATCGGATCGTCGCCAATTTCGCAAAACACTTTTCAAACGCCGGCCGGCTCACTAAATACGTCCGCACAATAGCAAAAGTGGGGCCGGGCGAAGACCGCCGACAATTGCGTGGTTTTCGGCCATGCACCACTTTCGGTCTTCCGCGGTTTTATCTAGAGTGGCTGTAGGCGTTGTCCTCCGATGCCGACCGACGGCCGTCCTCACGGCATGCCGGCGGACAGCGCCCGACACGGCCCCAGGAGGTGTGGCATGGCTTGGTTCCAACACGAGGTACGATTGCCGCCCTTTCCTCGTGGAATGCATCCGATCACCCATCTCGTGCTCGATGCCGTGCCTGAGGTTGCCCAGATTCGCCTCGGATTGCTGCACGTCTTTCTGCGGCACACCTCGGCCTCGCTGGCGATCAACGAAAACGCCGATCCCGACGTGCTGATGGACCTCGAACGGGTTCTCGACACGCTGGCGCCCGAAGAATTTCCGTATCGCCACACGGTCGAAGGGCCCGACGACATGCCGGGCCACGTAAAGTCGTCCCTTTTGGGCTGCTGGCTGACTATGCCTATCCGCGACGGCCGGCTGTGCCTGGGCACGTGGCAGGGCATCTGCCTCTGCGAGCATCGCCAGAACGCCGGCCACCGCCACATCGTGCTGACGGTGCAAGGCGAGATGATTGACGAGTAAGGTGAAAAGTTCTTCGCCAAATCGGCGCAGACATTCCCGCCTGTCACACCGCTCAACCGTTCGTGCGCCGACCCCAAGGAGTTCGAGCCCATAGTAGTGCATCGAGCGAGAGCGATCCGGGGCCCGTGATGAATAGCAATAGGGCGATCGCCAGGTAGCCCGCCGCTGGCTCAAACGACGGCCCCGGGCGGCCGCTCACAAACGGATCGCCGTGCGGCAGATGGACCATGCCGATGGCCACGATCATGTTGCAGACGAGCCCAAGCGAGGCCAGCGGCGTCAACAATCCGACGACCAGTGCCAGCCCGCCGCCAAATTCGGCCAACACCGATACGCCCTGCAACCTGGCGGGAACGGGCGACTCGGGCCCCATCCAATGAAACGGCCCAGCGGCACTAGCAAGCTTATGCCAGCCTTGGAGCGTCATCCCGCTGCCAAAAATCAGTCGAACGATCACGAGACCGACGGCGCCGCGCCCCGTTACAAAATCTGCAAACATCCATCTCATGACACTTGCCCTTGGAATTGCTGGCCGTTGTGCCTGAAATCGTGCCGAAACGGCTTGCTGTGCCCTTCACGCTCGAAGAATAGGCGAGAGCCTGAGGAGAGGCAACTGCCAAGGCTGTATTTTTCGCGTCCTCGTGACCGGGTTCCTCCAATCGGTGACTGCCAAGGTGAAGGGGTGAAGCAACGGATTATGGCGGTTGCCTGGGGCGCGGCATAGCCAACGAGCGTAGGGTGCCGACAAGCGAAGCGCAGTCGCACCAGCAGAATACATGGCTCCCGGAGGGAGGAGAGGGGACGGCGTGCAAACCGTCACTCTGGCCAACGCCGCCGAGTAAGAACGATCGCGCAGAACGAGGCGGCGGCCAGCAGGGCCAGCGTGCTAGGCTCGGGGGTAGTGACTGCGTAGCCGCTAAAGCCGGTCACCGTGAAGCTGGCCCACGTGCCGTCATACGTCAGGTCGCTGGCGTCGTACGAAGTCCAAGCCGTACCATCGTAATGCCACACCGACAAATTGTCTGCCGGATGGTCCGCTCCGATGTTGAACGAGAGATACGCGAGGTCGCCGAAGGCGAAACCGCTACTAACCGAACACTGCCAGCCAGCAAGTAGCGATTCGCTCGGGTCCAAGAGGCTTTCGAGCGAAGTCAACGCCGTGCCATCAATCGGGGTGGCGGAAAAGGTCACCGATTTAGATTTAGTCGACGCCAAAAAGCTTGCGCCGAGCGACGAGCCGGTTGCGCTATCGTCGATCCGCACCCGCTGTTTGGTGATGAGATCGATGTTGACCGGAGAACCGGCCGCGCCCGGTTCGACCTGCGAAGCGGTGAACGCGTGTGTGCTTGTGTTCCAAGTGCCTCCGATGCCCTTGTAGGCGCCGGTGCCGGACCACGTGTCGGCGGAAATCGGATAGTACATTTCACTCGGCGTCGCGCCGGGGCCGGCAAGGATCCAGACCGTACCAGTGTTCGTGATCGTACCGGTGCCGCCAGCCACCGTGAGGTTGCTACCTGTGCCGACATCGATTGCGAGCGAGCCAGTGCCACCATAAACGGAAACGCTCTGTGCGGTAACGGTGCCTCCGCCCGCAATATTCAGCCGCGCATACCATGAAAAGTCATCGGCCACGTACAGATCACCCGTGTTCGTCCATTTCGAGCCACTACCCTCAATCGTAACGATACTCTGCGGAAAATCCGTTCTGCCGATCCGGCCGGTTTGAGTGTTCAAAACGCCGCCATCGCTCACGTTAATCGTTGCGTTCGTAACAATAAGTTCGCCGCTATTAGTCCATGTGGAGCCAGTGCCGGTAATGTTTACAAAAGACCTTGTGTAGCGATTGCCGCCGGCACCGCTCCGACCGCTGCTGCTCACTGTACCGCCTCTCGTGATGTTCAGCGTCCCAGCGCCTTGAAAGCCGACAAAAATTTCGGAACTGGTGGCCCACGTAGAGCCTGCACCGTCGACTGTCGCCTCGCCCGTCGCCCCGGCTTTGGCACCAACAAACCCGTATCGGGAGTTGACGGTGACCCCATCGCAAATGGCAAGTGAGCCGTTGCTCCTGTAGCCTACACCGAGGTCGCCGTTTGCGCTCGGGTCGCTCATATCGAAATTCACGCTGATATTCTGGTCCGGCAGGCTGTTGAAGTTAAGCAGACGAGTTAAGCCGTGCGTTGAGTCAAACACCAAATCGACGTCGCTGACTAATCCGCGGGTGCTGATCGTGCCTGTGCCTAATAATTGACCCGGCGACGCATGCAGATCTTTCGTAGTCAACATTCCGCCGCCGTCACCAAAATTTATCGTGCCAGAACTCGTGCTAGAACTGTTAGCGACAATCGTTGAGTAGCCCACCGTTACTGCGCCAGCATTGCCGATCATGAGCGACCCGTTGCCGTACACACCAACTTGGAGGTACCTGCCAATCGTCCAGGTGGAGCCCGCACCGGTGAGACTTACCTCGCCGTTCGCGCCCGAAGAATAGCCGATGTAGCAGTCTTTTGAACTCACAGCGCTGCCTTCGTCAACGGCCACGCTGCCGTTTGCGGCGTTCCCAATATAGGCGCTTGTAGAGTCTGTCCAGGTGGTCGGATCAGTAGGTATGACATCGCCATCGGCATTGATCGCCGCGCGGGTCTGTTGTGGTGGAGAGACGAGCCAGAAGGCTACCGAGAGTACGAGTAGAGGCATTCGCCAGCGCCGCATTTGTTTGTCTCCTTGTGAACCGCTGCCTCCGATAGACGCCTGCCAAGCTGAATTAGTTCCCAACCCCTGTCAGCTTTTTGGAATGCATACCCCAAAGTAGCTAGAACCTGCGAGAAAGTCAACGATTTTGTTGGGGGGAGCCGGGTCGAATCAGCGAGACGCAACGGTGGGGAGCTTCATCACTTCGTTCCTGCTTGACAGCCTTCTCGGCAATCCCTCACCCTAACCCTCTCCCGGAGGGAGAGGGGATGGCGCGCAGGAGCACCTTCGCCTGCTCATGGAGGGAGCGTGGGGACGGCGTGCACGCACAACTTGACCTGTTCTTCCGGAGGGAGAGGGCGCATCTTCTTCCGGAGGGAGAGGGCGCATTGCGCCGGCATTGTCTGGCCACGTGAACACTGTATACTACTAGATTCCCCGATGGTCTGCTGAAGTCGCTCGTTGTCGAGCGGCCGGGCGAACGGGGTGGGTGGTGTGGGTGCGTTTTAACAATTCTGTTCTTATGGTCAACCGTAACCTGATTCGAGGATTAGATCTTAGTGACGAGGAATGGCAAGTAGAGCTCAACGATGCGCTCGAGGGCATTCCGGCCGAGGAAATCGCCTGGACAACCCAGGAGATGGAACTCAACAAAATCGTCGAGGGCCGTGTCCTGCGCGTCGAAGGCGACGTCGTCCTGGTCGACGTCGGCTACAAGAGCGAAGGCATCATCTTCCGCAATGAGTGGGAAGAAGGCGAAGCGCTGCCCGAGCCCGGCACGAAGGTCAAGGTCCTCATCGAAGACGTGGAAGACATCCACGGTCTGGTCGACGACTCGCGTGGCATGATTACCCTCAGCAGCGCAAGGCCGAGAAGATCGAGGCCTGGCTGAAGGTGATGGAAACGGTCCACGAGGGCGATGTCGTCACCGGCGTGGCCACGCGGAAGATCAAGGGCGGGTTGCTGGTTGATATCGGCGTTAACGTGTTCCTGCCGGCCAGCCAGGTCGACGTGCGTCGTCCGGCCGATATCGGCGACTACATCGGCAAGACAATCCAGTGCCTGGTGCTGAAGATTGACGAGGCCCGGCGCAATATCGTCGTCAGCCGCCGCGCACTGATCGAGGCCGAGCGGGCCGAAAAGAAGGCCCAACTGCTGGCCGAGCTCGAAGTCGGTCAACATCGCAAGGGCATCGTCAAGAACATCGCGGAGTTCGGCGCGTTCGTCGACCTTGGCGGCATCGATGGCCTGCTGCATATCACCGATATGAGCTGGGGACGCATCAATCATCCTTCCGAAATGGTCTCAATCGACCAGGAAATCGAAGTGCAAGTGCTGCACATCGATCATGAGAAGGAGAAGATCGCCCTGGGTCTCAAACAGCGCACGCCCAGCCCGTGGGAAAACGTCGGCGACAAGTACCCCGTCGGCTCACGGATCAAGGGCAGTGTCGTCAACGTAATGAGCTATGGCGCCTTCGTGAAGCTCGAAGAGGGCATCGAGGGCTTGGTCCACATCAGCGAAATGTCGTGGACCCGCCGCATCAGCCATCCCAGCGAGTTGGTCAACGTCGGCGACGAGATCGAAGTCGTCGTGTTGGGCATCAACAAGGACAAACAAGAAATCTCGCTGGGCATCAAGCAGACCCAGGAGAACCCGTGGGATCGCGTGGCCGATCGCTACCCGATCGGCGCGGTCGTCAAGGGCACGGTCCGCAACCTGACCAACTATGGCGCCTTCATCGAGATCGAGGAAGGCATCGACGGCCTGCTGCACGTCAGCGACATGTCGTGGACCCGCAAGATCAGCCATCCCAACGAGATGGTCGAGAAGTCGCAGGAACTCGAATGCCGCGTGCTCTCGGTCGATCAGGACCGCCGCCGCATCGCCCTGGGCATGAAGCAAATGGCCGATGATCCGTGGGCGACCGACATCCCCGGCAAGTATCAACCGGGCCAGATCGTCAAGGGTCCCGTGACGAAGATCACCAATTTCGGCGTCTTCGTCGGCCTTGAGAACGGACTGGAAGGTTTGCTGCACATCTCCGAGTTGGCCGACCACAAGGTCGAGAATCCCGAGGACGTGGTCAAGGTTGGCGAGGTGATCGAAGTGAAGGTGCTGCGTGTTGATGCCGACGAGCGCAAGATCGGCCTGTCGCGGAAACGCGTCGAGTGGGCCGAAGAGGCGGAAGCCGAAGCCGGCAAGCCGGAGAAGGCGCCTGCGGCGGTCGACGTCGGCGATCTCAAGGGCGGCGTCGGCGACAGCAGCGGCCCGCTCTTCAAGCAGCCAGGACAGGCGGAATAACCGGTCCGCGCAAAAATCGATTGACTTTCAATTAGCCCATTGGTTGCAACCCGTGGGCTTCTTTTGATTGTAGCGGTGGTGTCGATCCCCATCTCCCATCTCGTTCCCAAGCTCTGCTTGGGAACTCCGAACGGCCGGCGCAGATCGCGTCCATTCTCTTCGCCGGTCGCTCAGTCCATTGTTTTCCGTCGAGTCCAACTCTTCGGCACAGTCCGAACCAAAGCTACAGTCGCCCCAGTTCGTCGCATCATCGCTTCCTTGCAGAAATTGCCCAAACAGGTCGATAGTTGTCTTTGACTGAAACAATTTCGGCGACAGCGGTCGCCTCCTATAAATATCGAGCGCGATGAAAACCACACGCCGCCGCCAGGCTCCCTCCGTGCAATCACCGCTGGAGACCTATCTCCGCGAAATCAATGAGACGTCGCTGCTTTCGGCAGACGATGAGCACGAGTTGGCCATTGCCATCGGCAACGGCGACACCCAGGCCCGCGACCGCATGGTTCGCGCGAACCTGCGGCTGGTCGTCAACATCGCCCGCGGCTATGCCGGCAAGGGCCTGAGCCTGCAAGACCTGATCGAGGAAGGAAACCTCGGGCTGCTCAGGGCCGTAGAAGGGTTCGACCCGGCCATCGGCACCCGTTTCTCGACCTACGCCAGCTATTGGATCAAGCAGTCGATCAAGCGGGCGCTGATCAATACGGCCAAGACGATCCGCATCCCGGCCTATATGGTCGAGTTGCTGTCGAAGTGGCGCAGGGCCAGCGCACGGCTCGCCGACGAACTGGGCCGCACCCCGACGCCCGAAGAGATCGCCCGCGTGCTCGGCCTGCCCCGCAAGAAACTGCCGATCATCAAAAAAGCCATTCGCATCTACAACCTCACGCCCCAGACCGATCAGGCCGACGCCGGTTGGTCGCTGGGCGAAATGGTGATGGATGAGCACGCCCGGTCGCCCGACGAGGAAATGGTCGAGAGCGACAATCTGGTGCATGTCATGCAGCAACTCGAAACGATGGACGCCCGCGAGGCGACCGTGTTGCGCATGCGATTCGGTTTGGCCGATAACGAGCCGCGAACCCTCAAGGAGATCGGCGAAACCCTCGGATTGACGCGCGAGCGCGTGCGCCAGATCGAGACCGAAGCCCTTGGCAAACTGGCCGACAGCCTCAACGGCCCGGTGACGTGGGACGCCTCGCTCGCGGCCGCGCGGTAAGAGCCACCACGCAAAGCCAAGCCTGCCTCTCGCGCCTCCGATCCCTTCAAAGATCGAAGCCCCAGCAACTTGGTCGCGAAATTCAAGAAGGGCGAAAACGCGAAACCGCGCACTCGGCCTTTCTCCTTTCGCGATTTCCTCCTTTCGCGCCTTCGCGATCCGTTCAAGAGCAGATCCGCGACAAGTCGGCCATCTGTGGCTCCGCCCCCTTCCTGCCCCTTGACACACTAGTGACTACTGTTATACTAGTGTAATCACTTGGAGCCTAGCCGTGCAGATTCGCGTCGAAACCTCGTCGGGCATGCCCATCACGCGGCAGATCGCCGCGCAGGTCCGGGCCCAGTGCGCCAGCGGCGCGCTCCGGCCGGGCGACCGCCTTCCTTCCGTCCGCGCCCTGGCCGCCCAGGTGGCCGTCAATCAGAACACGATCCTCCGCGTCTACGAGCGATTGACGGCCGAGGGCCTGCTCGAACGCCGCCACGGTGACGGAACCTTCGTGGCCGACCGTGTCCCGACCGGTCAAATGAAGGCCCAGCGGCAACTGCTCCGGCAGCAGATCGCTCGCGCCGCCGAACTGGCCCGGATGCTCGGCATCGATGAACGAGAACTTCATGCCCAATTACAGGAGGCGTTGGACGCATTGCCCCAAAACGTTTAGTAGCAGGCATACTCCGTGTGCCGCAACCAGACCTGTAGGGTGCGTCCCCGACGCACCACGAATACCGACGAAAGAAACACACAGCGAAGGGACCAGTCCCCCTCAACTTCCCGCGGAAACAAGAATCATGCACGAAACGCCCATTCAACTTGTCGGCATTGTCAAATCGTATGGCAAGAAGCAGGTGCTAACCGGACTCGATCTGTCGGTGCCCAAAGGTTCGGTCGTCGGACTGCTCGGCACCAACGGTTCGGGCAAGACCACGCTGATCAAGTGTGCGCTCGGCTTGATCCGCCCTCAAGCCGGGCAGGCCCGCTTGCTCGGCGAAAACTCCTGGACGCTCAGTGCCGAAGCAAAAATGCGAATCGGCTACGTGCCGCAGGTGATCAATCTGTATCCCTGGATGAAGGTTCGCCACTTGATCGAGTATACCGCGGCGTTTTATCCGAATTGGAACGGCGATCTGGTCGCCCGACTCACCAACGAATGGGACATCCCAACTGAGGACCGCGTCGGGCCGCTCTCGGTAGGCCAACTCCAAAAGGTGGCGATTCTGTTGGCCCTTGGGCACGAGCCGGACTTGCTGATTCTCGACGAGCCGGCTGCAAGCCTCGATCCGCTGGCACGTCGGCAGTTCTTGCAGATGATTATCGACCTGGCCGAGCCCGGCAAGCGCACGGTGCTCTTCTCGACGCACATCACGTCCGACCTGGAGCGCGTCGCCGACCGCGTGGCGATCCTCAAATCCGGCCGCGTCGCCTGGCACGGCCTGCTCGAAGACCTCAAGGAGCAAACGCACGTCAGTCTCGAAGAGAGTTTTCTGGAGATGCACAATGCGTAATGAACTGCGCAATTGCCAACGTGGAGCGCAACGGGCCAACCGCCCCGTGTTCGCCCAGCCTGGGGCACCGCGTTGGTTGTCACACAGAAGTTGATGGGCAACTGCTGTCCAAACAGAGCGTTTTCTCTAGCCCAGGCGTTTACGCCTGTGGATCGAGAAGCCATCACTTATGTTTTCATTTCTTCTGAAGCTCCTTCAGGGGCACAGTTTGGTTAATTGGCGAAAAATAACTCGGAATCAACCGTCCGCGTCCCCTGAAGGGGACCAATTGACAAAGAATACTCGACGTCGGCTCCGTTTCCACAGGCGTAAACGCCTGGGCTAGAGAAAAAGGAACCTCCCGTGTCCAACAAACCCTACGCCCAAGTCGCCCTGACCTACCTCCGCCGGCCGTTTTCGTCCTGGCTGACAGGCATCGCCACCATTGGCATCCTTTGTCTCGGAGCATTCTTCATCCACAGTATTTGGCGACTCTCCAGCCTGCGGATTTTGAACCCCATTGAAAGCCTTCCTCTGGTGCCTATACTGTTGCCGATTGCACTCTTGGCAGGCGCCCTGGGAATGCACGTGAAGGATCAGTTCACCAATTCTCGGTCGCACTTGACGCCTCATTTCCACCGCGTCAACATTACAGTGGCGGCCATGGTTACCTTGCTGCTTGCAGTCGTGACGCCGGGATGGGCAACTTGGTGGTTGGGTCTGCCCTCTGTCGGAGCGGTCGCTATCACCACCGTTCTGTTCGGCACGATGTTCTGGTGCGTGCTCATGTTTAAGAACTGGATGATGTGGCCGATTTTAGCCTTGATGCTCTTCACCTTTTCCAGTTCAGCGAGGGGTGCCCTGGTACTGATAGCCTCGGGCCAATACGAGGTTGAAGCAATCGGACTCTTAACGCTTGGTGTGACCATCATCATTCTTGCGGGTATCCGGCTCGCCCGACTGAATGAAGATATGCCGGAATACCATCGTCGGATGCCGGCCGGCGTATGGGCAAAAGGCCGAATGACCGGCCAAGACCTGAACATGGACTTCCCGTGGCCTCGCGCAGTGACAGACTGGTTCCGCACGCAGGCGATGGCCGATTTGACGCGGCACGTGCGGCACGCGGCACACTCGCCATGGTCGCGGATTTGTCGTTGGCAATTGGGCATGCCCACGGGGTGGCGAGTTTGGCTTTGGGCGATCCCCGTAATCCTTTTGCAGGAATTCTTGTCCTGGCATCTTCCGCATCGCATGCCATCGGGCGCAAAAATGCCAATGCTTGTTTCCAACTCGTTGGCAATGCTCCCCACGATTCTAGCCTCAACTCAATCGATCGGCTGGCTGACGCTACGAATGCGCACCGTGGACTCCGAACTCATGCTGCCCGTGAGCCGCCGGGCGTACGTGCGGCAGTGGAGCGCGGCGATGGCGATTGGCCATTTTCAACTTTGGGGAGCGATCTGCGCCAGTACAATTGCTTGGTGGCTCTTGGCCGCCCCAATAACGCCGCCGTGGACCTATTTGGCAAGTGTCGCGGCTGTTGCACTTCTCGCCCAGATCGGGCTGTTCGGCGTGATCAGCTTTGCCTGGATTATCACCGGCATCCGGTTACTACAGATGTCCGCATTCATCGCATGTATATTTGCCTTGACGCTATTGGTGATAAATGGATGCGATGACATTCACGCCCAACTGAAGCCGACAACGCTGCCGTCGGCATTGGTTGCTGCAGCACTGGGATTGCTGTTAAGCTATCTCGGATACCGCCGCCGCCTCGTAGCCGATTTCGACTGATCGCTCCGCATAGACCCAATCTGCGTCAAACTGCGGAATCTGCGGACCAACTTACTCCGTTCGCGCTTTCACTCCTTCGCTCTTTCGCAGTACCCTGCGGAGATCGAAGCCTCGGCCAGTTGATCGCGAAATGCAGAAAGGGCGAAAATACGAAATGATTTGCCTACACCCATTTTGCGCTTTCGCTCTTTCGCCGTTCCGCGATTCTCTTTGCGTGCGTGCCTTCGCGATCCGTTCGCAGATTGGAGCCTCGGTCGATTGATCGCGAAATGGGGAAAGGGCAAAAGCGCGAAATCGTTCGCTGAAATCCCTTTCGGACAATGGCACACGGTAGAACGCGAGCGCCGCACGTTACGCCGGGGCCAAGTGATGCCGCGCCGCAAGATCAAAGAATCGCTCCAGCCCCTGCCGCTGCCGTGGGCCAAGGTGAAACTCTAAATTATCGCGCAGGTACGAAAGGCAGTCGGCCTCGGGCACGCCAATTGTCGGGGCTGCCTGCCGGGCTATTTCTTCGAACCGCGTGATGCCACCGTCTCGTGCAGCAGCCAGCGCTGCGGCAACGCCCGGCAGATCGACGTTCGGCCGTGCAATCCACATAGCAAAGACGAACGGCAGACCCGTCCACCGCAACCACTCTTCGCCCAGGTCGTACGCAAACGCAAAGTCGCCGCCGTTGGACAGCATGCCGCGATCGCCAATTACGACCGCCGCATCGGCCGGCGTCTGCTCCCATCGCGAGCCGATCGGCAAAGGCAATTTGTCGGGCGAAAGGCCAAACCGCTCCAACAGCAGGATGCTTGCCAACGCCGCGCTGGTGCGCGAGCCCTCATCCAATGCCAGGGTTCGCACGCGATCGAGCGGGACGCGGCTATACAACTTCACGCTCCGCACGGGGCCGTCGCAGGCGATGCAGGCGTCCGACACGATGCAATAGTCGGGCCGCCGGGCGTACTCAATCGACGGGATCATCGCCACGTCGAGCCGTCCCGCCGCCAACGCATCGGCCAGGCGGCTCGGCAAGTCGAGAACGATCTCGATCCACGGAGCAATCTGGGGCAGCGAGAAGATCAGCGGCCGGGCATTGAGGTACGTCACCGCGCCAAGGCGGATTGTTTCTCGCTCTGGCGGCAAAGACTCCTGGTCCATCGGTGGTATCTCACAGAGGGCTGGAAAAGCTCGATTATAACTGGACTTTTGCAGAGTCGTCCCCTCTCCCTTTGGGAGAGGGGCAGGGGGTGAGGGTTTGGAGAAGATCAACCAAATGGCAAATCGGTTTCTCGCTCAAGGGCCCTCACCCTAACCCTCTCCCGGAGGGAGAGGGGACTTTCGTTTCCGAGTTTGCAAAAGTCTAGTTATAAGGGATAGACCGGCACGTCGAAAGGACGGCGCGCGCCGGGGCTGTTGCTATAACCGCTTCAGCCCGCATATTTGGAGCGCGGCGCTTCGCACGCCCCTGGGCGCAACGTCGGGCGTGGAACTGCCGGCCGCCATGCCCTTCGATCCTCAGCACGTGCCACCCACCGCACACTAAGCTAAAGTTGAACTGACTCCTTCTGATTCTGACGCCGAGCAATCATGGAATCGACCACAGTGCCAGAATGCGACGATGCCGCGCTTGCGGTGGCCCTCGAACATCTGCGGGCGGTGACCGGCGGCGGCAGCGACGAAGCAACGTCGACGGGTTTCGTGCCGGTCGAGCCCAGCTCATTTCATGCGGCCGGTCTCAGCGACAGCGAAGTTGAGGCCCTGGTACTGAAGTTCTTGTTGGCCCGGGGCGACGCCAGCGGGCGCGACATCGCCGACCAGGTAAAACTGCCGTTCGTTCTGATGAACGATTTGCTGCGCGAGATGAAGAATCAGCAGTTGGTCGTTCATCGCGGGTCGGCCCCCATGAACGATTTTCAGTATCAGCTCAGCGATATGGGGCGCGAACGGGGTCGGCGGCATGCCCAACACTGCACGTACTTTGGCTCGGCTCCAGTCGCGCTAGACGAGTACATTGCCAGCGTGCACGCGCAGTCGCTGACCACTCAACATCCGACCGCCGCCGACCTAAGTCGAGCCTTCGAGGGGCTGTTGCTGAACCGCCGTATGCTCGATCGGCTCGGACCGGCGATCAATTCCGGCCGGGGGCTGTTTCTCTATGGACCGCCGGGCAACGGCAAGACGAGCATCGCCGAACGAATCACGGCTGTGTTCGGAAATGAAATTTGGATTCCCCGGGCAATCGGCGTGGATGGCGAGATCGTTCGCGTTTTCGACCCGATGAGCCACGAGGAGTCGCCGCTGGAGCACAGCGCCGGTCTGTTGGATGCGCGCAAGATCGACAAACGCTGGGTCCGCATTCGCCGGCCGACGATTTGCGCCGGCGGCGAGCTGACGATGTCGCAGCTCGAAGTGACGATCAACACGTCGACGGGAATCTGCGAGGCGCCGCTGCAATTGAAGAGCAATTGCGGCACCCTGGTGATCGACGACTTCGGCCGTCAGCGGATGCGAGTCGAGGAACTGCTCAACCGCTGGATCGTGCCGTTGGAAATGCGCGTGGATTTTCTCAACTTGCCCAATGGCAAGAAGATCCGCGTACCGTTCGACCAACTCGTCGTGTTCTCCACGAATCTGGAGCCGCGCGATCTGGTCGACGAGGCCTTCCTGCGGCGCATTCCGTACAAGATCGAAGTGCTCAATCCGAGCGAAGCCGAGTTCCGGCAGCTATTTGAACTAATGGGCCCGAAGCTGGGTGTAACGTATCGTCGCGAGGCGGTCGACCACCTCATTGCCACGCATTACACGAAGAGCGACCGCACATTCCGCTACTGCCATCCGCGCGATCTGCTGCTGCAAATCCGCAATCACTGCACGTATCAAAATCTGGCCGTGGAAATGACGAACGAATATTTCGACCACGCGGTCGAGACCTACTTTGCCGTGATGTAGGAAGGCATGCCAGCGACTCCCGCATCGCTTTGTAGTGGTCATTGATTTACGAGCCCCCATCTCTTACACTTGTTGACGTGGGATGTTGATCGCAGACACGTTTGGAGGGGGCCACGATGAAGACCGTTCAAGCTGTGTTCGAGGGAGGCGTATTTCGGCCAATTGGCGAAGTCCCCTTGCCGGAAAAGACCACGGTGGAGTTTGAGCCGCGAGTCTTGCAGTCGCCGCAAACGGGCGCGATGCTGGAGGCATTTGAAATCTTGTCGCGCTCGTACGATACGGGCCAGACCGAGCTGGCCGCCCAGCACGACCAACACCAACCATGACTTTGGTATTTGTCGACACTGTCGGCATGCTCGCTGTTTGGAATCGGTCCGACCAGTGGCATCAGCCAGCTAGACAAGCCTACTTGGACTTGAACCCAAGTGAGACAGCACTCTTCAGCACGCCTTTTGTGCTTGCTGAATGCGCCAATGCGGCCGCTCGCACGCCGTTTCGCAGCGAGGTCGACGAGTTTCGCAAGCGCTTGGAACTGAGCGGCACCCTGATTTGGCCAACTCCTGAAGAGTGGGACTCGGCGTGGGTTGCATTTCGTCGCGGCGAAGCCGATCAGGCGGGGCTGGTTGACCACATTTCTTTCTCGGTAATGCGCCGAATGAATATTTTGCACGCGTTTACGAACGATCGACATTTCCGCGCGGCGGGTTTCGTGCCCTTGTTTTGACCAAGGCGGGAAACTCACCGCTTGGGTCACTCGGCGTTCGCCTTCGCTTTCAGATTCTGCCAGAAATCACGTGCCTGGCGGTGCCACTGGAGCACTTCTTTCTGTTGCTGGGGATCGGCCAGTTTGATTTGCCGAGCACGCTCGTAGACCCAATCGAGAAAGAATTGGACGGCGCTCTTGCTGATCCGTCGCTCATAGCCAATCTCGACGTAATACGGCCCGGTCATGGCAAAGCGATAGGTTTTTGGCAAGTCGGTCACCGCTCGAACCAGGAACCAGCCGCTACGGTCAAAGTGCACCGTGGGCAGTTTGCCGCTCTTCGAATAGGTGGCGAATGGAATGGAATGTTCTACCGTTCCATTCTTCACAATTTCGAGGTAGCTGATCGGCTCGCGCGTTGAGAGCGTCAGACCGATCTCAAAGTCCAGCTTGGCGCCGGCGTCGGCCTGGAAGACGTGGCCCGGCAATTCGCCCTCGACCGACGGCTTCAGCAGCGGGCCATTGGTGACGACGACGCGGCCGGCCCGCAGTTGTTGCCACCATTTTTCGTACGTCATCGGTCCGTCGACATGCACATAGACGCGATTGTAGCCGACAGGATTGGGCGACTGGCCCGAACCGCTGCCCGCCGTGGGCGGAATTCGCAGCCCGCATTCTAGCAATTGGTAATAGATATGCTGCGACCACTGGGCGTTGCCCCACGGGTCGGGATAGCGAATGCGGTCGCGCGGCTTGCCGCCAACGTCTTTCTTAATGACGCTGTCGCGACAGATGCCGCTATGGGCAATCTCGATCGAATCGACCTGGCCTGCAGCCACGAGCAATGGCAAGTCCCACCAATACGGTCTGCTGGCGTCGATCCACAGGTTGGCTTTTTCCTTGGCCGCCAATAGCGGCTGCACCAGCGGCGGATACTCGGCGCTGGCCGGCGGCAGTTTCAGCGGCGCCGGCAGATTGAACAGCAGCAGTTCCGTGCCCGGCCGGGTGTATGCGCCGCCGACAACCTGATAGTAGCAGTCGCCGCCAAACCGCACGAGCGGCTCTTTCGGCACCTGGCCCACGACACCTTTGTCGTTTCGCCATGTGATGACCTGAGCGACGTGCAAGTCGTCGGCGTCCATGAGCAGCTCGATATCACGAACCGGGCGGCGGACGTCCACGTCGCCCGACCACCAGCCGTCGGCCGCCATATTGGTGAACCGTTGCAGCACGATCTGCTTTGAATCATCGGCAAAATTATTGATCGTGAAGTGGCCGCTCTGGTCGAGATACTCCGGGCCGCGCTCGACAACAAACGAGTATTCGCCCAGCGGAAGCTTGAGGACGATTTTGCCGGGCAGGGCAAAATGGTCGTTCCAGAAGGGTACTTTATCCGGCTTCCAGGGCCTTTTCTTCGGGCCGATCAGGTGCATTCGGCAAGCGATGGGCTTGCCGGTGTCCTTGTCGATGACCGAGATCGCGAGTTGCCCCGTCGACGCGGCCAGCGGACAGACCGGTATCACCGAAACCACCATGATGGCGGCCAGCAGCAGCCACGATGGTTTGCCAATTCTTACGATCATCGGCAGAAGCTCCGAACAAACGGCAGTGTGGCCGAAAGCAGCCTGAAACAACTCTAGCACGTAGCCGCATCCCCCACGTTGGCCCGACAGAACGTAGCAGGCACACTCCGTGAGCCGTTAGACGGGCGGACGGCATACGGAGCGTGCCTGCTACTTGATGAAAACCCCCGCCGGTCCGTACAATAACACTCACCCACCGACGGGTGAGAACGCTTCTAACAAGGATAATGCCGCCACGATGGCTGAGGACTATTACAAGACGCTGGGCGTTCCCAGGAACGCCTCCCAGGCGGACATCCAGAAGGCTTATCGGGAGTTGCGCGCAAGCACCACCCCGATATGAATCCAAACGACAAAACCGCCAAGAAGAAGTTTCAGCAAGTGCAGGCGGCTTTCGACGTTTTGAACAATGCCGAAAAGCGGGAAATGTACGACCGGTACGGCAGCTCGTTTGAAACGATGGGCAGCGGCGGTCCGCAGGGGGCTCAACAATGGAGTTGGTCGCCGGGCGGCGGACCTGGACCCGGTGGAGCGCCAGGTAGTTTCTCGGCCGAGGACATCGACCTGAGCCAGTTTCTCGGCGAGCGCTTTGGACAAGAAGTGCCGGGCGGATTGGGCGACATCTTCACGCAATTTCGCCGTTCGGCAGGCAAAGCCCGCAAGCCATCCGAGAACTCGCGCCGCGGTGGCGATCTGGTCCATGAGATCCAGATTCCTTTTTCCACCGCGGTCACCGGCGGCGAGGTTCAGATCGCGGTGCAACGTCCGACCGGCAGCCCGGAGACGCTGGCCGTGAAGATTCCGCCCGGCATTGACGACGGCAAGAAGATCCGCATCCGCGGTCACGGACAGCCGGCGGCGCGCGGCGGGACCCCAGGCGACATCCTGATTACCGTCCATGTCGCCCCGCATCCCTTTTTCCAGCGCCGCGGCAATCAGTTACTGGTGCGCGTGCCGGTGACGCTTAGCGAGGCCGCAGCCGGGGCCAAGGTCGATGTGCCGACCCCGCGCGGCACGGTCACGTTGAGCGTGCCGCCGGGAACGTCCAGCGGTACGAAGTTGCGGGTCAAGGGACATGGTGTGACGCCGAAGAACGGATCGCCTGGCGATCTGCTGGCCGAAGTCCAAATTGTCTTGCCGAAGCAACTCAGCGAGGACGATCGCCAGACCATCCGCGAGATTGACCAGCGTTACAAGCAAGACCCGCGCAAGGATTTGCGGTGGTGATCGCTTGGCTGTCTCCCCTCTCCTTTGAGAGAGGGGCCGGGGGCAAGGACAGCGCTGCCGAAATCGCAAAGATTGAAATGTGTTTGAGTTGCTCGCTCTCACGCTGACCATCGACCTAAGAGAAAGCGGACTGATTTTCTCGATGTGTGACCAGCGATTCCTGCCCCAGTACCGAATCCGACGCGCGTCCGACTTTCGGCGGGCCTATCAACGCCGGTCGAGCGCGGCCGATGGGCTCATCGTCGTTTACGGCTATCCCAACGGGCTGCCGCATCCACGATTGGGTATTTCGGCATCGCGGCGATTGGGCGGGGCTGTGGTCCGCAACCGGTGGAAACGACTGGTCCGCGAGGCTTTTCGGCTGACGCGATCTCGGCTTCCGCCGGGAATCGATTTGGTGGTCGTTCCACGCCCCGACGTCCAACCCGCGCTCGCGGCGCTGCTGGAAACCTTGCCGCGTCTGGCAGCGCGGGTGGCAAAGAAGCTGGGCTGACGCGATGGCACACCGCACGCTCCTCGCCGTTCTGCAAGGTTTGTGCCGCCTGCCCGCTGGGCTGTTGATTGGCCTGGTTCGCCTATACCAATATCTGCTTAGCCCCATGCTAGGCCAACGCTGTAAGTTCGAGCCCAGTTGCAGCACTATTTCATCGAATCGGTGCGAAAATACGGGGCGATCCGCGGCGCACTTCGCGGCATCTGGCGCATCTGCCGCTGCAATCCCTGGAATCGCGGCGGCTACGATCCACCGTAGACCCGTAGGTCGGGCACGGCGGACTTACGGCATTGACGGGCGAAATGCGTGGCACTAGGCTAGTTACGTTTTCTGGAGATCGAGCGTAACGAGGAATCACCGTGAACGCATTGGTTACCGGCGCAAGCGGCTTCCTGGGACTTTACGTCGTCGAGGAGCTTGTCGCCCGCGGCGATCGTGTGCGGGCCGTTTGCCGCCGAACAAATCCCCGGTTGGCCGCGCTTGGCGTCGAACTGGTCCAGGCTGATCTGCGCGATCGCACTGCCGTCGCGGCGGCATGCCACGGCATCGACGTCGCATTCCATGTCGGTGGCATTGCCGGCATGGGCGGGCCGTGGAGCCGGTACCACGACACGAATGTTCGGGGCACTCGAAACGTCATCGAGGGATGCCTGGCCCACGACGTGACTCGGCTCGTTTATACGAGCAGCCCAAGCGTCACGTTCAACGGCACGAGCCAAGAGGGCGTGGACGAATCGACGCCCTATCCCAAGCGCTGGCTCTGCAACTACGCTCGATCGAAGGCGTTGGCCGAGCGGGACGTGCTCACGTCCAATGGGCGCAACGGATTGGCGACCTGTGCCTTGCGGCCGCATTTGATGTGGGGACCGCGCGACCGGCATCTGATCCCTGGTATACTTCGCCGCGCCCGCCGAGGATGTTTGCGCCGCATCGGCGATGGCACGAATCGGATCGACACGCTCTACGTCGAGAATGCGGCCTCGGCTCATCTGCTGGCGGCCGACGCCTTGCGTTCCGGCTCGCCCGTAGCGGGCCGCGCGTACTTCCTCAGCCAAGGCGAGCCGGTGAACTGCTGGGAATGGATCGATCAGGTGCTCGCGCTCGCCAGCTTGCCGCCCTCGCGAAAATCGATGTCGCTCCGGACGGCATGGGCCGTCGGCGCCGCTTGCGAGACGGCCTATTGGCTCCTGCGCTTGCAGGGCGAGCCTCCGATGAGCCGTTTTCTCGCGGCACAGCTAGCACGATCGCATTACTTCGACATCTCGCGGGCAAGGACTGATTTTGGCTACGAGCCCAAGATATCCACCGCCGAAGGAATGCGCCGCTTGGCCGCCGCGGGCTTGTAGGCGGTGCCATCCTGAGGCTGGCGGCCGTCATCCTGAGCGCCGCGGAGGATCTCATCGGTTGCCACCGTTGAGTTGTCCAGTATTGCCCGATGTCCACATTCTTGACAGCCGGGCACGGGCTCGGTAGCATTGCGTTCCCTGCGAGCAACCCAACTTTGGCGAGGACTCTACAATGGCGGAGAAAGCGACCTCCAAGAGACGTTCTTCCCGGAAGGCAATGGTGGAGCTTGTTGTCGACGCAGAAAAGGACGTCGCCGAACGAAGGGAGGCCGAGGCCATGCCGGCAGAGCGCCTCGCCGCCAAAACGGTCCGTGACGCGGTGGCAGTGGCTGATGCACTGTCGAGCGAGGATCTGGTGCGGTCGATTGGCGAAATGAAATCGACGATCGCGCGCACCTTGGCCCAGCTTTCCGAACGCTTGGAGGAGGAAATCGGTAAGTACGGCCAGATTCGCCGCGCCATTGCGGCCAAGGATGCCGAGTTGCAGGAGATCTACGAAATCCAGCGATCGGCCTCGACGCTGCTGGCCATCATGGAGACCCAGCAGCGGCAGCAAGATGAGATGCAGCGCGAGTTTCGGACCGAGAAGGAGCAGTTGGAACGTGAAATCGAGACGACGCGGGCGGATTGGGATAAGGAGAGGAAGGAACACGAGCAAGAGACCAAGGAACGCGATGGGGCCGAACAAAAGCGCCGCCAACGCGAGTTAGAGGAGTACAAGTACAGCTTTGCCCGCCAGCAGCAGCTCGCTCAGGACCAGTCGAGCGACGCATTGGCCACGGGCGAGAAGGAGCTATCGCAGCGGAAGACGCAACTGGAACGCGACTGGGCCGAACGTGAAAAGGCGATTGCCGCGCAAGAGCAGGACTTGGCGGAGCTACGCGCTCGCGCGGCCGGCTTCGCCGGCGAAGTGAAGGAGGCGGCGAGTAGAGCGGCAGCCGACACCACCGCGCGGCTCGAAGAGCAGCATCGCGCAGCCGACGAACTGGTCCGCCGCCAGTTGGAGGGCGAGAAGAACGTGCTAACGGCAAAGATCGCCGCCCTGGAACGCACAGTGAAAGATCAGGCCGAGCAACTCACCCGATTACAAGAGCAGGCCGAGAAGGCATATGCCCAGGTCCAGGAAATCGCGGTGCGGGCGATTGAAGGTTCGGCGAGCACGAAGCAACTCGCCCATCTCCAGCAACTCCTAGCCGACCAAGTGCGCAAAACGAGCGCACCCGAACGATGATGGCGTGCGTACTCCTAAGGCCGAAGCGTTGATATCACGAACTGTGATGTCATCCGATCTGTAGGGTGCGTCTCCGACGCACCGCTATTCCGTCACATTGCCACGACTTCACCGCCGTTGCGGATTGTAGCCGCTCATCTCTCACTGTACTTAACGGAGAAATTGGCTTTGCCCCACAGCCGTTCGCGGAAACGAAATACACGTTCCATTCGGTGGGCGTATCGCGGCATTCGTCGCTGAAACTCCGCCCAACCGATGCCCCGCACACGGTGTACTCTCCGTCGTGGATCAACAGACTCAAGAAATGTGGACCACAGATTCGCCCAGTCGGGAGCTATCTTGAAGGTCTCGGCCAATTCTCGCGTGAAGTCATCGCGGGTCGCAATCCCTCGAAGGTCGATCGTGAACCGCCTCGACAAGAGAAAGAGTCGTGGCATCATCACCGACCCGCCTCCGACAATAGCGACTGCAAACGCGCCGCCAACGTCGCTGGCAAGTCTTTCAGCAATTCGCGATGGATCAAACCAACATCGATCATGTCGCGAAGATGAACACGATCTTGGTCGCGATTGGCCATAAGCTTCATCCGTGTCAAACCGGCCAACGAAACGGCTTGGACCCCGGAAATTGCGTCGCGTTGGTCTACCGTGGGAGAAGGCAGTTCGTATTCCGGCCGAACCTTCTCGCCGGCCCAAACCAAGTGAACGGCGTGCCGTGGGTTCGGATCACGGCGATCCAGGAACATGCCCACGCCCAGGACCTCAAAATAGTCCATCTCGGCCGACAAGGCGGCCGCGCGGCGCGAGGGAGATCGCCGCGGCTGACCAGGATGTCCACATCTTTCGTTGTCCGTACGGCGGCCGGCTCCTTGGTTGCGACCCAAAGCGCAACTGCCTGCCCTCCCACGATTGCGTACGGCACTGAGTGAGCATCCAGTGCAACCGTCACACGACGCATGCGATCCGTCACGTCATCTAGCGCCATTGTGTATGCCCGCCAAGCAGTTTCGTTAGACGTTGTCACTTCTTATCGTCCGGTCCCCACTCCGGTTTCGGCGGGTGGCATTACCGATAGTTGCTCGGATTTTTCGGGCGCCCTAACTCTATGCCGGCCATTGTATCCGCACCGAGCACTGCGGGACAAGCGATCAATGGCACACACGCGCCTACTGCTGGTGAACGTAAACGGTACGCGTTGGATAGGCAAATTCGATTTTCTCCTCGGCAAAACGCTGGAAAATCGCCAGATTCACGGCCTGCTGCACATCCATGTACTTGTTGTACTCGCTCGCTAAAACGTAATAGACGACCTCGAAGATCAGCGCCGAATCGCCATAGCGGGCAAAATGGGCTCGGTCGAATCGCACCGGCTGCTGAGATTCGATGATCGCGCGAAGCATGGCGGGCATGCCGGCTATCTTGTCGTACGGCGTTTCGTAGGCCACGCCGATCGTAAACACCACGCGGCGCTCGTACATCCGCTTGTAGTTGTGAATGCGGCTCTTCAGCAGATCGGCGTTGGCAAACACCAGTTGCTCGCCCGAGAGACTTCGCAGCCGGGTCGTCTTCAGCCCAATATATTCCACGCTGCCCATCTTGTCGTCGACGATGATGAAATCCCCGAGCACGAAGGGTTTGTCGAGGACGATCGACGCCGACGCGAACAGATCGCCGAGAACATTCTGCGCCGCCAGGGCCACGGCCACGCCGCCGATGCCCAAACCGGCTACCAGCGCCGTGATATCGATTTTCAAACTTGCCAAGACGGAGAGCATTGCCACCGTCCAAAGCGCTAGCCGGCCGACAAATCCCAGTGCCGCGAGCGTCGTGACGCCGGCGGCGTCCGTTTCCCTGTTTCGCTCGATGTACCGCGAGATGTTCGACGCTATCAAGGCATCGGCCCAAAGGGCGGCCTGAACGAGCAAAGCCACGATCACGATTGTTTGAATGAAGTCCTCCCAACCTTCTAGCGGGAAGAACGCGCTGGTGCAAAATAGCGCGGCAAACAGCAGGAACCAGCTCTTGGTGCGCCTCAATAGAAGCTCTACGGCAAGGAACCAATCCTTTTCACTGAGCTCGGCCAACCGGCGCGCCCGACCCTCCAATACCGCCTTAGCCAGCCGGAAGGCGAGATAGACCACCAGTGTACCGAGCACACAAATCATCCAGCGAGATACGCTGTTTCCTTGAGCATCTTGTCGTGCAAGTATGTCGCCAAGACTGCCTAGGTCTGCCATGGTTACCTCCAAGTTCTCAGGGACTCTTCCAGCGCCACTCTCGGAAAGATCACCAACTGTGAAAACGAAATGGCCGCGGCCCTCACGATGTTACGAAACCGAACTTTGTAATGGTGTCGCCCGCAGCCTAACCTACTGCACCCATTTCCAATCTCGCACTTCCGGCATATCCTCGCCATGCGTGCGGATATAAGCTTTATGGTCCAGCAGCTTGTCGCGAAGATATTGCTTGGCATAGGCCGCGCGTGAGCCGAGACTCGGCACGCGGTCGATCACGTCGCCAACCAGATGGAAACGATCGAGATCGTTAAGCACGACCATATCGAACGGCGTGGTGGTCGTGCCCTCTTCCTTATAGCCGCGGACATGCAGGTTCTTGTGATTGGTGCGGCGATACGTCAATCGATGGATCAGAAGCGGATAGCCGTGGAAGGCGAATATGATCGGCTTGTCCTTGGTGAATAGGACGTCGAAGTCCTTGTCGCTTAATCCGTGCGGGTGTTCGCTTTGCGGCTGGAGCGTCATCAGGTCGACGACGTTGATGACACGGACCTTGAGGTCCGGAAACCGCTCACGCAGGATTTGGACAGCGGCCAGCGTTTCAAGCGTAGGAACGTCACCGCAACAGGCCATGACCACGTCGGGGTCGCCCCCTTGGTCGTTGCTGGCCCACTCCCAGATTCCCAGCCCGGCGGTGCAATGCTTGATGGCGGCATCCATGTCGAGCCACTGCAATTGCGGCTGCTTGCCGGCCACGATCACGTTGACGTAATCTCGGCTCCGCAGGCAGTGGTCGGTCACCGAGAGCAGCGTATTGGCGTCGGGCGGCAGATAGACGCGGATGATGTCGGCCTTCTTGTTACAAACGTGGTCGATGAAACCAGGATCCTGATGACTGAATCCGTTGTGGTCTTGCCGCCAGACGTGCGACGAAAGCAGGTAGTTCAACGACGCGATGGGCCGCCGCCAAGGAATATGGCGAGATACTTTCAACCACTTCGCGTGCTGGTTGAACATCGAGTCGACGATGTGGATGAACGCCTCGTAGCACGAGAAAAAACCGTGCCGGCCCGTCAGGAGATAGCCCTCGAGCCAGCCTTCGCACTGGTGCTCGCTGAGCATCTCCATCACGCGGCCGTCAGGCGCGACATGGTCGTCGATGTCGATAATCTCGGCGGTCGAGCACCGGTTGGTCACTTCAAACACGGCGCTCCAGCGGTTCGATGCGGTCTCGTCCGGGCTAAAGACGCGAAAGTTGCTCGCGTCGGCATTCCGCTTCAACAGGTCGCGAATGAACTCGCCTTGGATTCGCGTCGATTCGGCTTCTACCACGCCCGGCTGCGAAACGTCGATCGCATAGTCGTGAAAGTCGGGCATCTTCAAGTCGCGCAGCAGGATGCCGCCGTTGGCATGTGGGTTTGCTCCCATGCGGCGCGTGCCTTTCGGCGCCAGCGCGGCGATCTCGCCAAGCAGTTTGCCGCTGCTGTCGAATAGTTCCGCAGGCTTGTAGCTCCTGAGCCACTCGTCGAGCAGTTTCAAATGCTCGGGCTTCTTCGCAAAATCGGTGAGCGGCACCTGATGGGACCGGAAGGTGCCCTCGGTGGGCAAGCCATCGACCACTTTCGGGCCCGTCCACCCCTTCGGCGTGCGAAGAACGATCATCGGCCAAGCCGGCCGCCGCTTGAAACCCTCGCGCTGCGCGGTGCTCTGAATGTCCCTGATCTCGGCGACAATGCGGTCGAGCGTCGCCGCCATGATCTGGTGCATTTCCTCAGGCTTATCTCCTTCGACAAAATAGGGACGATAGCCATATCCACGGAACAACTGCTCCAATTCTTCGTGGCTGATGCGGGCCAAAACGGTCGGGCCGGCGATCTTGTAGCCGTTCAGATGCAGGATCGGCAGTACGGCTCCGTCGTGAACCGGGTTGAGAAATTTGTTCGAGTGCCAACTGGTGGCCAGGGGGCCTGTTTCGGCCTCGCCATCGCCGACGACGCAGGCGACGATCAGATCGGGATTATCGAAGGCCGCCCCGTAGGCGTGAGAGAGCGAGTAGCCCAGTTCGCCTCCTTCGTTGATCGAGCCCGGCACTTCAGGTGCTACGTGGCTAGGAATGCCGCCAGGAAACGAGAACTGCTTGAAAAGCCGCTTGAGTCCCCGTTCGTCCTGCGAGACGTTTGGATAGCATTCGCTGTACGTGCCCTCCAGGTACGTGTTGGCCACCAAGCCCGGTCCGCCGTGGCCGGGGCCTATCACGTAGATCATGTCGAGGTCGTGCTGGTTGATAATCCGGTTGAGATGAACGTAGACGAAGTTCAAACCGGGCGTGGTGCCCCAGTGGCCGAGCAGCCGAGGCTTGATGTGCTCAAGCCGGAGCGGCTCTTTCAGCAGAGGATTGTCGTAGAGGTAAATTTGGCCGACGGACAGATAATTCGCCGTGCGCCAATAGGCGTGCATCTTGGCCAGCAACTCGGGCGATAAGGGCCGTTCCATGACGCGTTCTCCTTCGTTGAATTCTCCCTTCTCGCATTGCGAGCCGGGCAGGAGGTGAGGGCGACGGGACCGATCAACGGGCCGACTCAGCGCTTGCCGCCGAATTCGACGACCGATTCCACCTTGTCGGCTACGATGCGGAAGCTGGCGGCCTCGGCATCGGTGGCAAACGGGCCCGTCGCTTTCTTGGCGACATTATCGCCGCTTCGGAACAAAACCACCAGGGCCCGGCCCGCGCCGGTCAAGCGAACGCCGACATATCCCGGCTGAGCTTCCGCTTGGGCCGACAACGCCACGCCCTTCGCTGCGCTCAGGGACGTGCCACCCGCTGTTTGAGCCTCTAGTAGCGCGCCGGCATCGCCTTGGTGATACGGTTGGATGACCACAAGCGAGTTGACGCTTGTCGCCGGAGTCTCCGTGCTGGCCTTCAAATGCCACTGGTTCGGCATCGGCCGAAACGGCGGGACGGGAAAATGATCGTCCTGATCAAACTTCAACCTTTCTGGACGTAGATAATCCACGCGGCAGCGACTGGCGCCGCTGGCGATTGTGATTCGCTGCGCCGCGGGGTCAACGTCCATCTTGTGCAAGGCATGCAGGAGGAACTGGAACGTCGAGGGCTTGGGCGCCGCCAGCTCGTCGTGGATCACGATGATCGGCTCGCCGCCCGTGTGGACAGACCGCAGAAAAACGATTCGCCGTACGAAACGGTCGAGCTTGCCCGAGTAGGCCTGCGTTGCGTCGCCAACGGCATAGTCGCCGGCCGCGGTGGTCTCGAACGACGCCAAGCGGCCCTTGGCGTACCAACTGTGCGCGCGCTGCCCTCGACCATCGACCAGCACCGAGTTCGAAGCCTTTGTCTGCCGGGTCCACTGCGTTTGGTGCGGATGGCCGTAAAGTTGGTAGTAGCCCGAGGCGATGATCATTGGCTCGCCATAGACGTCGAGTGCGAACGTGTTCTGGTCGGCATAGGAATGACTGATGGAACCCAGGGGGCAGCTTCGCAGCAGCAGGGCCACGTTCGTCGTAGGGTCGGCCAGGGCGCTGTGCATGGCCGCCAAACCGACATCGTAAAACGCCCGGCCTTGCGGCAAGTCGCTGGGAGCCTTGGCCACAACCTCGCTCGAATCGAACAGGAGACTATCGAGGCGATGTCGCCCTCGAGACCGTCGGGACTGCTGATCGGCATACCATTTGGCATACGGATCGTGATACAGAGCGGCCAGCATCGACATCGCCAATCGACCGCCGGCCGGCGATTCCTGGCCATCGCCGAACGGCGACATCTTGAAATACGGCGGATTGTCGTAGAGCTTGAACAGCGAGGCGTTGCGCAGGTTCGAACGCAACTCGATCGGCACGCCGCTGGCCGAGTGAACCAGCCCGTAGAGCCGCGCAAAAACCTGAGTGCTCCAGCCCCAGTAGCTCGGCCCTTCCGACCAGCCGCCGTCGCTGCCGCCGTACGGCGGATAGAACGGCGACCAGAGTTGTAGCATCGTGTAGCCGAGCATCTCCTCGACCGGCGCGTCGCCAACCAATGCAAGACTGGCTTCGAGCAGGTCGGGTAGATAATAGCCCATGTTGTGGCTCTCGTACGGATACATCTCGAACGGCCGCCGCCGCCAGCGATCGCGCATTTCGGTCATGCGAACCATGAAGCAATCGACGCAACGTTTCTTCTCTTCGGCATTCAACAAGGGAGCAATGCGGTCGAGCGCCGTGGGGCAGTAGCGAACGACTTCGGTGCCGGCCTCATCATTGCTGGCAAGGCTGGTGCTGCCGCGAGGGTTCCAGGCGACGATATGCAGCAGGCGTCGCTTGGCCTCTTGGCCAGAAAGCTCGTCGGCCGTCAAGAGGTAGTTTTCGGCCAGCATGGCCAACTCGCGCATGAAGGGACGCGTGCTCTGAAAGGTCTTCTGGTACGCCTCGGCACGCTGCGGATCTCTACGATCGGGCAATGCGGCAGGCTCGGGCAGTAGCGGCTTGTCGTGCAGTTGTTCGGCGATTCGTTTCACCCGGTCCAACCATTGCTGGCCGAATTGGGCTAACGCCCGCTTTCGCAGCTCCGGCAATTCGGTCACCGACACGCCCACCCGCGGATGCGACGTGCCAAGCCGTTTGGCCAGCGCGGCGACATCGGGAAAAGGAACCGCTGTCGCGCCCTCGGCGATCGTAAACGACCGAAGCGCCGACCATTGCGTCTTGCCATCGCCGGGCGTGCCGGGTCGCCAGCGCCAAAACCAACGACCGGACGCGAATGCCTCGTGCGGAGCGCAAAGCATGTAGGGACTGGTGAACCGCTTAACGCCGCTCGAGAAATCGGCCTCCCGGCTCACCTCGATCACGTAAGCATCGTAGACCTGCGCTGCCGGATATACGAAACAGGGCGGGTTGACGCGCAGCGTCTCGCCCTCGGTCGGCCGGGCAACCGTTTGAAACGGCGCCGGTCCTGCTTCAAAGTCTGCCCCGCAGGCCGGCGTGCCAAGACAAAGCAACGCCCCGAACATGAGGCACATCTTGCGAGTCACGATGGTTCTCCGAGAGAGACCGGAAGAGTATTTCGCCTGACGATCCGCCAACCATTGATTCTAGTTGCACCGGTGTGGCACTGCAATTGGCATGTCGCAGCCGCGCAAGCGGACCGTGCCCACTATTCGTCAATTGCCGCGATTTTGCCCAAGCGGCGACGATGGCGTTCGCCACCGCTGAACTGGGCCGCCAGGAACGTGCGGACTAGATCCCAAGCCAGCTCCAGGCCAACCACGCGACCGCCGAGACAAAGCACGTTCATATCGTCGTCCTCGACGCCCTGGCGTGCCGAAAACGCATCTGAGATGAGCGCCGCTCGCACGCCCTGCACCTTGTTGGCCGCCACGCACGCGCCTACGCCGCTGCCGCACACGGCAACGCCGCGCTGCACTTCACCCGCGGCCACGGCTCGGGCCAACGGAATGACATAGTCGGGGTAATCGTCCTGCACTTCGAGCCGGCAGTTGCCGAAGTCGACCACGTCATACCCTGCGTCCCGCAGCCTCGCCGTCAGATGCTCCCTCAACTCAAACCCGCCGTGATCGGCCGCGATGCCGATCTTCTTTATCGTGTTATGCGGTTCTGACAACGGATTGGTCATGATGGTTTGCGCACGTACGGGCTAGGCTTTGTCGAAAAAGGCGAACATGTCATCCTGAGCGTAGCGAAGGATCTCTTCCAAGGCCGGGAAAGCTCGTAGATCCTTCGCTGCGCTCAGATCGCACTCTCGATAGGGCCGTGCCGTGCACGCTCCGCGGCCAAGCCTAAACGGCAAATGGCGGCAGCGGTGTGCGGCGCGGCGCCGCTCGCTGAAGACGTCAGACTTGACGCGGCCGTCCTGCATGTGGATGGTCCGCTGGGCGCGGTTGCCAAACTCCTCGTCGTGCGTGATCAGCACGATGGTCATGCCCTGTTCGCGGTGCAGGTGAGCAAATAGATCAAAAACGCCTTCAGCCGACACCGAATCGAGATTGCCTGTAGGTTCGTCGGCCAGCAGGGCGATCGGGTCATTGGCCAGCGAGCGTGCAATGGCTACTCGCTGCCTCTCGCCCACCGAAAGTTTCTGCGGCATGTGGTTCAGTCGATGGCCCATGCCGACCAGTTCCAGCAGTTCCTTGGCCTTCTTGACGCGTGCTGCCGGCGGAAGCGAGCCCTCGAACATCGGCACTTGTACGTTCTCAATCGAGGTGAGAATCGGCAGCAAGTGGAACGATTGGAAGACAAAGCCGAACTTCTGCACGCGCACGCGGTCCAGATTGGGAAGTTTCGACAGTGCTTGGCCGTCGAAGTAGATTTCGCCGGCGCTCGGCTTGTCCAGCGCTCCGAGCAGATTCAGCAGCGTCGACTTGCCGCTGCCGCTGGGTCCCATGATGGCCACATACTCGCCGCGGCGGACACTGATCGAGACATCCTCCACGGCGTGGACTTGGCCGTCGGGATAGAGCTTCGACAGGTGCTCGGTGCGGAAGAGGCAGGGTTCGTGGGTATGTGTCATAATGTGGCTACTCATGGCGGAGCGCCTCGGTCGGCAAGAGTTGTGCACCGCGGTACGCCGGATATGCCGCGCCGAGCAAGCCGACGCACAGGGCGATCAGGAAGCCCACGCCAATGACCCAAGGGGCGACGTAGGGGTCGACCATGCCGGCTACGGCCGCTTGATTGGCCAACGTGTGCGTCAGGGCAATGGCCCCGAGCGTGCCGACCACGCCGCCGGTGATGCTCAATATGATCGACTCCATGAGGATCATCCGCACTACGCGCCAGCGTCCCCAACCGATCGCCCGCAAGATGCCAATCTCGCGGGTGCGCTCGAAAACCGACATCACCATAGTGTTCAGCATTCCGACGGCGCCGATCACCAGCGCGACCATCGACGTAACCCATGCCATAGCGTGTACAAATTGGATTTCCGGCGTCGCTTCAACGAACTCGGCAGTGGGCGTGGCTTCGATGTTCTTGCCCAGGGCCTCGATATCATGGCGGATGCGCTGAATCTCCACCTTGTCGCCCGGGTTATCGACAATGATCGCGAAGCCGCTCACCTGGCCCTTGCACCCATGAACCGCTGCAGTTCCTTCAACAATACGACCATGCTGCCGTTTTCATAGACCGTGCCGCTACGAAAGATGCCCGTCACGGAATACTTCTCATCGTCGAACAGCGTCAGCGTGTCACCGACCCGCTTATCGAGGCTCGTGGCTAGCCGCTCGCCCAGCAGAACGCCTTTATCGTCCTTGTCCGTCAATAGGCGTCCGCCCGGCAGAAGTTCTTTGTCGAGCGCTCTCAGCAAGGGTGAATCGGGCTCCCAGCCCTGTACGAGCACGCCGACCGGACCCAATTCGTCCATCGCGGTGAAGTCGACCAGTCCCGAGTTGACCTGCTTCACGCCGGGGATACTCTCGATCTGCTTGCCCAGCTTGGCGTCCAAGACGCTAGTGAGCCGCTGCTTGATTCCCTTTTGCTGGACAACGATATCGACCTTTTGCTTCTGATAGACCTTCAGAAACGATTGCTCGAAACCGCTGGAAATGCCCACCAAGGCCACGACCGCGCCGACGGCCACTGCCATGCCGGCCATCGTCAGACACGACCGGACGCGGCGGCGAAGGACGTTCTTGAATACGAAGGAATAGAATCGCATAACGATACCTCGGGCTTAGCTTGGTAATTGTCTCTGCCCGACGTGGGTTCTGTCAACCGCTTCAGGGCGACGAAATGGCAAGAACGGGTGCCTGGACGCGATTGGTAACCACGAAAGAGGAATAAACGCGAATCTTTCCAAGGCTTTTCCAAACCCCCAATTCGATCGCTAGAGCCGACCTCCTCGCCCCGGTCGAAAGATAATCCAGGCCAGCAGCCCCACCGGCCACGTCAGCAGCATCACCAGCAACGCGACCAGACACCCTGATTTGCCACGCATCTCCGCATCGTTGTACGCCCAGATGATGCTGAACACATAGAGTGCCAGCATGACGAGGCCGATGAGAATCGAAAACATCCCTCCGATAAGGCTCATTGTGTTGTCCCTCCCTTGTTCATTGGTCGAATGTGTCGCTAAATATGTCGCTTTTCGACTGGATGCGTACGCCGGCCCTATTCCAGCCCGTTGAGCAACACGTGGCCGAGCGGCGGCAGATCGCTCGTCCGGCCGGCCGGCAGCGACAACTCGTACTGCATCAGGGCGTCTTGCAAGCCCTCGACCACATCCTGGCAACGCGACGCAACGTTGTTAACTTCACAGCGGTCGTCGGGCTTGGCGAACAGTTCTGGCTCGGCGGCGGCACGCAGATACCATGCCGGGGTGCGGATCGCTCGCTCGGTGCCGATGCCACGAAGGCACAAGCGGTCGCGCAGCGCATCGGACTCCTGACGTACGATCGGCAGAATGCTGGTGGCCGTCGGTGAATGCGGCGCACCGATGCCCCACCAGTCCAACAGAGTGGCCCAAACGTCGGCCGGTTCGACCAATGCCTGGCTTCGCGTCATCGCCCCGGCCGCATCGGGGAAGCGGACCATCCACGGCACATGGACCAGTTCGCCGAACAGTGCGTTGTCGCAGGGGCCCACGCGCAAATGCTCGCCCAGCGGAAAACCTCGCGAGGACATGAGCATCAGCATAGTTTCGTTCGCAGCCGGCAGGCCGTCGAGATACTCCAACACCGCCCCGAGGCATACGTCCAATAGCGTTACCTGTCCGGCATACGCCTGCGACATGCCGAGCAACTCGTCGGGATCGTGATCGGCCGGCAGCAATCGATCCGGCACTTCGGCCGACGTCGGTGGCGGCGGGTCGCCTTCCTCGCAATACGCCTGACGAAACCGTAACGGCGCATCCCACGTGCGCCTAGCCCGCCCAGGTGACACCACAGCAAGTATGGACCTTGTGCCGCCTCGAACCAATTGATCATTTGTACGAAGCAACGGGCGAAATGCGTCTCGTCCACTTCGCTGGCGTTTTGCTGTTGCCAGGGCGGGTCAATTTCCACCAACTCGTCAAAGTCGACGGACAATGGATGCCGGGCGACTTGCGGCTCGTCGGTCAGCAGCGTCGTGGCGATTCCCGCCTGGCGCAACAGCGGGACCAAGGCTTCTCTCGATTCGGGCGGCGGACACATCGCGTGCCAGCCCTGCCAGTACGATCGATACAACGGATCCAAGTGCGGCGTATCCACCAGCGCGTGGTCGAACACCAAAGAGCGGCTCGCCAGGCGATCCATTGCCGGCGTCTCGATCCAGGCGTTTCCATACGAGCCGAGATAACCCGCGTGCAGCCGATCGATCACAAGGCAGATGGCATTCATGGTGGGATTGTAGCGGACGTACGGCATGTGCGGAAGTGCGACAAAACAGCCGCGTGGCGTGGCTTAGAATTGTTGCGGCCACTTTGCGATGCGCCCTGCCTGTAACCAAGAGCCTGACTGATAACGACATCGTGCCATGGAAGCTATCGCCGTCATTGCCGCTGCCATTGGACTAGTCTGGGGGATATTCGTGCTCCGGCGCGGCGGCCTGTTGGCCGGATGTCTGGCCGTGCTGCTGGCTGGTACGTGCTTCAGCGTCCCGTTCTTCAAGGTCGAACTCGGACCGGTGCCGATCACGGCCGAGCGTCTGTTGCTGATCTTGCTGGTTGCCCAATACATCGTGTGGCGCCGCTTAGGCTGGGCCGATCCCAAACCGCTAGGCAAAGCAGAAATCGTTCTACTAGCACTGCTGGGCGTGCTCACGGTGAGCACGTTCAGTTCCGATTGGCATGTGCGGAACTGCCAGCCGCTTTCGTGGCTGATCGTCTCATACATGATGCCGGCCGTGCTGTATTGGATTGCTCGACAGACGAAGTACACTGAGCGCACTGTGCTGGCGCTGTTCGGCTGCTTTGCATTGTTCGGCGTCTATCTGGCGCTGACGGCGCTGGCCGAGTACTTCAAGGTGTGGTGGCTCGTGTTTCCACGATACATTGTCACCACGGCGTCTCAGACCGACGCCGAATTCGTCGGCCGCGGTCGTGGACCGTTGCTGAACCCTATCGCCAACGGCATCCTGCTTGCCACGTGTCTCGGCAGCGCGCTCATGTGGTGGCCGCGGCTGGGCCGGGCGGGACAACTGACGCTCCTTGCGATTGTCCTGCTACTTTCCGCCGCGTTCTATTGCAGTCTGACCCGCAGCGTGTGGATGGGCGGATTGCTGGCATTGGGCCTTGCCGTCGGACTCGCGCTGCCGTGGAATTGGCGAGTGCCGCTTGTGAGCGGCGCGATTCTAGCTGCCGTGCTGTTGGTCGCCACCGAATGGCAACACCTGCTGGCGTTCAAACGTGACGAGGCTCTCTCCGCCGACAAGACGGCCGACTCGGTCGAATTGCGGCCGATTATGGCGTTTATCACGTGGCAGATGTTTCTCGATCGGCCACTGCTGGGCTGCGGCTATGCCCAATACCAGACCGAGTCGCTCGCATACCTCTCCGATCGTTCAAGCGATATGGCGCTGGAGCGTGCGCGAGGCTACATTCCACACAACGTAATCTTCTCGCTCCTGGCCGAGACCGGACTGGTGGGGCTTGGACTGTTCGTCGCACTAGTGACGTTTTGGGCCCGCGATGCGTGGCGGCTTTGGAGCGACATCGGGCTGCCGCTATGGGCTCGGCAACAGGGCCTGCTAATGTTGATTGCCTTGGGCGCCTACTTCCTCAACGGCATGTTCCACGACGTGTCGGTGGTGCCGATGGCCAACATGACGCTCTTCTTCCTGGCCGGCGTCACGGCCGGAGTGCAACCGCGATTGACAGCCACACCGTCGTAAGAGGCGACGCGAGTCGCCGAGTGCCCGACCGGCATGCGATGCGCTAGTTGGAAAGCTTGCGCAAGGCCAGTCGCAACGAGAGGTGTCCATTGGCCGGCGTCGTAATATTGACCGGCAGGGCAATGGGGCTGTGGCCGTTGACATGCCCGTTCACCTTTTGGCCGCTCGAACCAACCGGTATGGACAGAAATACGATTCCAAACCCGACCAGCAGGCCGCCGAGAACGCCACAGAGGGCAATCACGATCCGGCCAGGCCCAATCGGACGAATGCCGGCATCGGGCGTGTCGATCGCGCGATCAGGCTCGCCGCTTTGGCGCTCGCTCGTGCGGCCCGGGCTTCGGACAGATTCTGCTCGGCTCGCTCCAACAGGACAGAGCGATTTTTCACTTCTGCCAATAGATTCGCGTACGGGGCGCGTGCCGCTGCCAAGTTACGCAGACGATCGTTCGTCTTCGCCAGTTGGTTCTGCAAGAGCGTCCGGCGATCGGCGATCACCTTCAACTCGACTTCGACGCCACGGCGGGCGAGCACCAACTCGTCGTGCAAGTGGCGGCCGATCTCGGCTTCCGATTCCTTGGCAGCTCGCACGCGAGGATGGTCGTTCGCCATCGCTCCCAAGAGCGAGGCCGTCCGCAGTTGGGCGTCCACGAGGCCATCCTTCAGCCGCCGCAACGACGGATGCGATTCGAGCAGCCGATTGGGCGTAGTAACGAATTGCCCCGGATCTTTCTCGGCGTTCGCAAGGACGAGCAACAGTTCTTGATTGACCTTTTCGGCCGCCTCGTTCTCGCGAAGTTGCGTGCGGATGTCCTCGCCGCTTCGGCGCAGGGCACTGTCGCTGCTGGCAACATCCTGCATTGCCCGCAGTTCGGCCAGATCGCTCCCTAAGCGGTTCTCGATGGCCGACAACGCAGTTGTGGCCTTGTCCAGATCGGTTTTGGCCAGATACACCGTCTTCGTAAGCTCATCGATCATGCTCTGGGCCTTGGCGTCACGCAGCTCTTGAAACCGGGCTTGAAGATGATTGAAAATGGCGTCGTTCAATGCCACCGAACGGTCGCGGTCTTCTGCCCGCACGGCCAGATAGAAGACTTCGGTCTTGCCAAACTCCGCTCCCTTGGGAGGAACGAGCTTGACGTTCTTGCGAACTTCGACGATATCACGATCTGTTGGCCAGGCCGAGGCGTCTTTACAGTGTGCCGACGGACGAACGTCTTGGAGCGCCGCGGCCAAGACATTGCGGCTCTTGGCGACTTCCAGAATCGTCTCCTGAATGGTCTTCATTTCCTCGGGGTAACTGAACTTGCCCGGCGACCTCTCGGCGGTCGAGGCCTCGTTTCGGACGATCAGAGCTTGGGACGCTTCCCATGTCGACTCGTAAACAGCGGCGTACACCGCAACGATCGTCGCAATCACTACAGTCGGCACGACCCACAGGCGAAGATGGGTTCGCAGAATGTGGAGGACATCCCGGGGACTTATGACAGTGGATCGTGCGGGCTGCATCGGAAACCTCGCTCAAGTGTCGGAACGCTCTGTCGTGCCAAAGGCGGCTTCAACGTGACGAGCGTCTGGATGCAAACCGGGTGCCGCATGCCCATTGGCCGAGCAATGACGTCGTAACTTGTTTACACGAAAACAGTTATGCCAGCGCCCCCATCTCCCGTCGTGTCGATGCTGCCAGGCGTGTTGCCAGAGTGCAACGGGACGTTGTCGCGGGACGACACCCGAGACGTTCATCGTAGCCCAGTTGATAGGCGGGGAAGGCCGGAATGCGTGTGCGGACGATGGCAGAATAATTTGCTTATCTCGTGGCGTGACAAAGAGTTGTCGTAGTAGTTGGCCGACCGAAATACGTGTGGCAGGCGCCCGTTCGGTGGCATCGGCAGAAATACGGGCCGACGCACCACTGTCCGCTAAGCTCGTGCTGCACTAGACGCTTCATCAAGATACGCACATCAAGTTCCAACCCATGCGCGTCCACTGCCTGACCAGTTTCGATGACTTGACGCCGCTGGCCGCTGATTGGCAACGGTTGTCCGATGGCATGCCTTTCCGCAGTTGGACCTGGCTGTCGCATTGGTGGCGACACTATGGTCCCCAGAGCAACGCTGACCGGCGACGGACGCAACTCAGCGTTCTCTGCGTTCTCGATCATGCCGATGCAGTGGTCGGCATCGCGCCGTGGTATCTCCACCACTCCCCCGTTTATGGCTCCGTGCTTCGCCCGCTCGGATCGGGCGAAGTATGTTCCGACTATTTGAGCGTCCTCTGCCAGCCAAACCAACAAGAAGCGGTCGCCGACGTCTTGGCCGAGTACCTCGTAAACGGCACCAGGACAAGCGGCGTCAATACTCTACAGTGGGATCTGCTGGATTTCGACGGCATTGAAGCGACCGATGGACCGATGAACAGCTTGATAGGGTGCCTCGAAATGGCGGGCTGCATCGTCGATCGTCGGCCCGGTCTGAGCTGCTGGCGATTGCCGTTACCCCTCGACTGGGAAAGTTACGTCGTCGGACTTAGCAGGAACCTTCGTCGCGACGTTCGCCGCCTGGAACGCGAACTGCTGGACAACGGCCGTGCGATCCTCCGCGGCGTCACGCGGCTCGATGAGCTCCCCGATGCCATGAACATTCTCGTCGAGTTGCACCAGCGGCGGCGAGCCACGTTGGGCGAACGCGGCTGTTTTGCCTCGCCACGGTTTCTGCGATTTTACAACGACGTGGTGCCGGAACTGTTCCGTCGGGGACTGGTTGAGTTCCATTGGCTGGAAATCGACAGCCGCCCCGTAGCCGCCGAATTTCAGCTCGTCGGCCGCGGCACGCTCTACGCCTATCAAGCCGGCATCGATCCGGCGTCGATAAAACTTCAGCCCGGCAAGGCCATCTATCTGGCAATTTTGCGGCAGGCGATCGAGAGTGGCAGCCGCGCGTTCGATTTCCTTCGCGGCGACGAGCCCTACAAGGCCCGCTTTGGGGCCCAGCCGCGGCCGACGGTCAACTACCGGATCGTTCCGCGGCGCATGCTCCCGCGATTGCGGCACAACGTCTGGCTGGCTGGAAAAAATGTGAAGCAGATGGTGAAACGTAGGCCGAGGATCGAGGAGCAATGACGTTTGCCAGTTTGATCCCTCTCCCTTTAGCAGATAGATAGCGCGAGGGCAAAACACTATGCCGCTTTGGAAGCGACTGTTGCTGACGGCGTACTACCATGCTACCCGGCCGGTGCGCGCCTGGAACTATTGGACCGAGGTATCGCGCGATCACCTGCCGGTGACCGTGCTCTACTACCACCGCATTGCCGATGATCGCGCGAATCCGTGGACGATCTCCAATGCGAAGTTCATCCGCCAGATCGAGTGGCTGCGAGAGTGTTTCGACATCGTCCCGCTCCACGACGCCCAGGCACGCATTCGCCGCGGCTACAATCCGCAGCCCTGCATCAGCATCACGTTCGACGACGGCTATGCCGACAATTGCCAGCAAGCCGTACCTTGGCTAATCAAGCACCGTATTCCATGCACGTACTTTGTCACTCTCGATAACGTGGTGAAATCGGAGCCATTCGCGCACGACCTCGTGACCGGCCACCGTCTTGCGCCGAACACCGTGGAGCAACTTCGGGCCATGGCCGCCGCCGGGATCGAGATCGGCGCCCATGCCTATACGCACGCCGACCTGGGGCCCATCGCCGACCCGCGGCTGCTGCACTATGAAATTGTTGAATCAAAGAAGGAATTAGAAGCCGCTCTGGGTCGGCCGGTGCACTATTTTGCCTTTCCATTCGGACAATACGCGAATCTCAATCCGGCCGCATTTATGTTGGCTAAGGAGGCCGGCTATGCAGGCGTGTGTTCGGCGTACGGCGGCTTCAATTTTCCTGGCGACGACGCCTTCCACTTGCAACGTATTCCTGTGGACGAAGACATGATCCGGTTGAAGAACTGGGTCACCATGGACCCGCGAAAGATCCGCACCCGTCGTTTCGAGTATCAAGCGAAGGCGGATGTGGCGACGGAGGCACCGGACGCGACAGTCGAGAAAGGAAAGGGAAGAGAGGGAGGCAGAAAGAAAATCGGAGAAACGAGTGCGGAGAAATGGGGCCGCTCTACCGCCCAATAAATTTGCGGACGAAAGATCATTCATTACCAACAACCATCAGCCTTTGTCCTCGCCTCATGTCCGTCGGTTTTGACAACCCCGAATATCCGTCCGCACCTGCCCCGCTGACGACTGACACGCTCGTCGATAGCGTGCTAATTCTGCTGGGCCTGACGGTCGTGCAGCGGTTGATCGGCTTTGTCCGAGCGGTGCTCTTCTGTCGCTGGCTCGACCCAGGACAATTGGGGCTGTGGGACATGGCCTTCAGCTTCCTAGTGCTGGCCGCGCCGCTATCGGTGCTGGCCATCCCCGGAGTCTTTGGTCGCTACCTGGAGCGCTACAGGGCAGCGCGGTCAACTACGCCTCTTTCTGCGACGGACCACCCTGGCCTGCGCCCTGCTGGCGATAGTCGCCGTCGGAGGCATCCTCTGGGCGCGACATTCGTTCTCGATGCTAGTCTTCGGGTCCGATGATCAGGCCAATACGGTTGCGCTGGCCGCCGGATGCCTCGTTACCGTGATCGCTTACAATTTTCTGGTCGAGTTGTTCACCGCTCTGCGAAACATCCGCTTGGTTTCGGTAATGCAAATGGTCAATAGCGTAGCCTTCGCGGTGTTGGGCATCACGCTGTTGTGGAGCTGGCAGTGTACGGCCAAGAGCGTGATTATGGCATACGGTGGGTCGTGTTTGATCGCCGCGGGCTGGGCTGGCTGGCGGCTGCCGCGCGTGTGGCATGCCGACAAAATGGGGACATCACTGATTTATCCATCGGCCGACACACGGGTTTGGGCGCAGGTGGCCCCATTTGCCGCCTGGGTCCTGCTGGGCAGCGTGCTGACGAACCTGTTCGGTGTGATCGATCGCTATATGATCGTCCATTTCTCTCGGGCGTCGGCGGCCGAGGCCCTCGACATCGTCGGCAACTACCACAGTTCCCGCGTGGTCCCCTTGTTGCTGGTTTCGATCGCCAGCATGCTGGCCACGATGATCATGCCGCACCTGAGCCACGATTGGGAGGCCGGCCGTCGCGAACTGGTCGCCGCCCGGCTGCGGCTGTTTCTGAAGCTTTTCGGTTTCGGATTGTGTACGGCGGCGGTAGCTGTGCTCATGGCCGCGCCCCTGCTGTTCACGTTGGCGTTTCGCGGCAAGTTTCCCGGCGGAGAAGCCGTGCTGCCGTGGACGCTGCTCTATTGTACGTGGTTCGGCATGTCGCTTGTGATGCAGAACTACCTGCTCTGCGCTGAGAAGGCGCGGCTGGCTAGCGCGGCGCTCGGCAGCGGGCTCATGCTAAGTCTGATGCTGAACGTCATACTGGTGCCACGGCTCGGTCTGGAAGGGGCCGTGCTCTCGTCCACGGCCGCCAATGGCCTGTCGTTGGCGCTGGTCTGCCTCTTCAACCGCCGACTCGGCTTCCACCTGGACCTCGGCACGGCCGCGGTGCTTGTGCTGCCGGTGTTCCTGAGTCTGGCGCATGGCTCGCCGCCGCCGCGCTGGCGCTGGTCGCCGTCGACGCCCTCTGGGGCAATCGCCTGCTAAATGCCGACGAAAAGCGGCAACTTGCCGAAGGCATCGGCCAGTATGGCCGGCGGTTTGGCCTGGATCGCTTGATGGCCGCTGCGGGCCGTGTGCGGCAATAGGCCGTGCCGTGTCTCTGCCATACGATCTCTGGCGACGAAAGTCTAAATAAAACCGCGGAATACCGAAAGTGGTGCGTGGCCGAAAACCACGCAATTGTCGGCGGTCCTCGCCCGCCGCCACTTTCGCTATTGTGTGGACAAATTTAGAGATCCTGGTCGCAAATCGGCCCGATTTGCACTCTATTCTACAGAGACCTGGCGAGTACCCGTTGAGAATCGTCTATGCCGTCAACGAAAGACCTGGTGGAAGCGGCGCGATTGGGCGAGACATCCGCCTTTGCGGAACTCGTGCATCGCTACGAACGCGCCGCCATCATTACGGCGAAATCGGTGCTGGGCGATTTTCACTTGTCGCAAGATGTGACTCAGGAGGCGTTTGTTGCGGCGTATCAAATGCTCAATCGGCTTCATGATGGCGCGGCGTTCGGCCCTTGGCTATTGAAGATCGTTCGGCGTCGAGCGCTGCACGTGCAACACGACCGCAGGGCCGACCAAAGCACGGCCGAGTGCGACGACCCGGCTGCAAACGAGATGCCTGATTGGCTGGAGCCATACGAGGAGGTCGTGCAGCAAATTGCGCGACTGCCCGAACATGAACGCGTTGTTACGGTCCTGCGGTACGTGGACGGTCGCACCATCAACGAGATCGCCAATGCAATCGGACGTCCTGTGGGCACGATTACCAAGCAACTTTCGCGGGCGATCGAGCGGCTGCGCCATTGGCTAGTGGAGGTGAAATCATGAAATCGCCCGAAGAAATCGAAAAGATGCTGGAACATTTTGGCGCCGCATGGCCTGATGATTCCTCAATTTTGGATCGCGTGATGGGCCAACTCCGACCAATACCAGCTCGACCGGCGATGTTTAAGACAAGGAGAATTATCGTGAAGTCGTTGCTTGCAACCGCCGCGTCGATCGCGGTTTGTCTAGTCGTGTGGTGGGCCTCCGAAGGCAGCCAAAACTCCCTGTATGCGCAGGTGATCGACGCCGCGCGCAAAGCACGGACCATCCACATCATTCATTATGGGTTGCTCGGAAAAGAAGCAAAGCCTATCAAGCTCACAGAGACTTGGTACGAAAAGAATGTGGGATTTCGCAGGGATGTATGTAATTCCAAAGATAGCGGCGACCGGTGCGCTACCATTTGCCTTGGTTCTGGAGATGATCTTTGGACCGTGGATAAAGAGAAGAAGAACACGATTATTCATTCGCGCAGCGGCATCATTAAGGAAACCGACCAGATTTTCTCCGATTTTACTCGCAGTGCTCAGGGGTTGAAGGGAAAAGTCGAGCGTTATGCCGAGGGCGATCAGACATTCGACGATCGGCCGTGCAAAGCGTATTTGTCCAAGGCGTGGTCACGAACCGACAAACAACGGGAGTTGTTCTACCTCGACCCACAGTTCCGTATCGTCCGAGTCGAGAGGCAAGAGCGAGACGATGACCGCTGGAAAACGACGTCTCTGAGCACTGTCGCGTATGACGAGTCTTTTGAGCCGGCATTGTTCCAGCCCGATTTTGGCAAGGACTTTAGAATTGTCGATGCTAACGCGTCTTTCGGAACGCCCGAGACCAAGAAGCCCGAAGGGCCATCGCTTATCTACGAGGTTGAACCGAAGTCCGAGTCTGTCAACATCGCAGATATTGATATGGACAGAATCGTCAAGGCACTCGATATGCGGCTCAACAGCGGGGCTGAAAGACTGGCCAACTTGCGCAGACTCGCCGACCGACGGATCGAAGTCACACTGATGCATCGTGATAAGGCGAATCGTCAACGAGTCGAGCGGCAATTGGCACGGCCTGGCACTTTGGAGTTCCGCATACTGGCCAATAAACAAATAGATGACACATTAATTGCCCGCGCCGAAAAAGAGCCGGCAAGAACAAACGTCTTGGGTCCGTCGGGCAAGCGACTAGGCTGGTGGGTACCGGTGAAGGCAAGCGAAAAGGGGAGCGTCGCATACTGGTCCGACGACATTACTCGCACCACAAAAGTGGGCCATCGGGAGATGGTGGAGGTTCTTGTCACGGCTGACCCGTACAACATCACCGGCGCCTACCTCAGCCAAGCAAAACTTCAGTTCGATGCCTTGGGTCGTCCCAATGTCGGCTTCACACTGAACGATGCCGGCGGCAGATTGTTCGCCGGACTCACTAGTGAACACTTGCCCAAAGATTCCCTTTCCTACCGCTTGGGCATCGTTATTGACGGCGAACTATTCTCTGCTCCAAGCGTCCGAAGCAAGATTGGCAAGGAGGGCGAGATTACCGGTTCATTCACCGAGATTGAGGCGTCGGACCTGGCGGCAGTACTGAACGCCGGAAGCCTACCAGTTCGGCTTCGATTGGTCGGGAATGCCCACATTCCAAGTGACTAACGGTCGTAGCTCGATGTGTCGTTGCTTGCTCACGGCCACGGCTCAAGTTGCCGTTTCGGCAGGCGCGCCTTCGGTCGCTAAGCCAACCGGGCAAGCCCCCTGTGCGACGGCTGCGGCTGCCGCGTTTGATCGGCGGATGGGCCGCCAGCAGTGCTCATAGACGTACATGGCCGCTCGGCCCAGCAGCTTGTGCGGGGCGATGACGACGCGGCCCAAGCCGTACGTGCTCGGCCGCCAACGCGAGAGCGACTGGTTCAGTGGGCCCATGAAGTCCAACGCCCGCGTCTCGTCGTCGCGATGAAGCTGCTCCAGGATGTGGTTGAAAAGCAATTGGCCGGGGCTGAAGGCCGCAAATGATTCGTCGTAGGCGATCTTGTGGGCAAAGTACACGCCCTTGGCGCGGAAGCCGTAAACGAATGCCAGCATCCGGCCGTCGAGTCTCAGAGCGGCCAGTTCGAGTTGACCCCATCGAGCGAGTTGCTCGGCGTTTCGCACGAAGACGTCGAACATGCCCGGGCTGCGAAGCACGGACGTGCCGGCCGCGCCTTTCCAACTGCGATCTTCCAACTCGAAGGCCGCTTGCAGCCACGGTTCGACTTCATGGTCGCTCACGTTCGATCGCATCTCGAACTGCACGTCGCCTTCAGAGCTCAGACGCCGCAGGGCTCGACGCAGGCCCTGGCGATGGTTCTTCGGCAGTCGCTTCTCGTATGAGTCCCAGTCACAATCGATCTCGACTCGGCCGACGCGAAACCGCTCGTGATACGTGGCGGCAACATTAGCTCGGCTGCAAGCCCGGAACAGCGCCTGCCAACGCGGCGCCTCGGGCACAGCATCGTTGAGCCAAAGCATCTGCCAGGGCAGCCCGCCGGCGGCTGTCACCAACAGGTCCAGCGCCGCGTCGACCTCGGCCGTCGGCTCCAAGAGCAGTTCACCGCAGGGCAGCCACGCGTTGCTCGGCATCGCTCCGGTGGGAATCATCCATCCAACGCGGTCCGACACAAGCGGCAGCGCCGCGATCCAGCGCTGCCCGTTGGCAACGACCAGCGCTCGGAATTGGCCGTGCGGGTGAAAGTGCTCGACCCATCGTGCGACCAGTTCGGCCCGCGCGATGGGCACAGCCACATCGCTGCGCCACCAAAGATCGTCCCAGGCCGATGCCTCAGCACGTAGCTCTTCGACCGACGAAAGACGGATGCAGCGGAGATCGTTCACGGCAAATTTTCCTTGGGTGTGGCTTCGTTACAAAGATGGCTTTTTTCGCGGGCTTCGGCGGCGAATCCGCTGTGCCTCGGGGCGTCGCATGCGGCACGATCCCTACAATCCGCACGTCGGAATAGGCGTCACGAGCCGGCACAAAATGCCATACTTGCGAGAAGACGAGGAATTAGGGATTAGAGGCGGACTATTCCGGCAATATCTCTACTCCTTGATCTCGATTGCCAATCCCGAGTTCCTAGCCCCGAATAACTGCTTGCCATGTTCTTTCGCCGCCGAAAACGACCGCCGCTGGGCGACCGCGACCCGTTGCGGGTGATGTTCGTGATCACCAGCATGCCGGTCGGCGGGGCCGAAACCGCGCTCGTGGAACTGGTCCGCCGCATGGACCGCCAGCGCTTCCGCCCCGAAGTGTGCTGTCTGAAACAATTGGACGCGCTCGGCACAGTGTTGGCCGAAGAGATTCCAACGTTTACCGGTATCCTCGCGAACAAGTACGACTTCGCCGTACTGTGGCGACTGACGCGGCTCATGCACCGGCGACGAATCGACGCGGTGGTGACCGTCGGCACTGGCGGCGACAAGATGTTTTGGGGACGACTCGCGGCGTGGCTTGCCGGAGTGCCCGTAATCTGCTCGGCATTGCATTCGACCGGTCTGCCCGACCGCGTGGAGTTTGCCAATCGCCTCTTGGCGCCACTGACCGATGCCTTTATTGCCGTGGCACAGCCGCACGCCGACTATCTGGCGGCGCATGAGGGATGCCCTGCTGAAAAGGTCTGCGTCATTCCCAATGGCGTGGACGTGGAGCGCTTCCATCCGCGTTGGCCAAGCCGTTCGCTGCAGAGTGAATTCAATCTGGATCCCGACGTTCCGGTTGCCGGCATCGTGGCGGCGCTGCGGCCGGAAAAAAACCACGAGATGTTCCTCTATGTCGCCGCGTTGGTACGCCGCGCGATGACGACGGCACAATTCCTCGTCGTGGGCGACGGACCGCAGCGGGCAACGCTGCAATCGCTGGCCCACAGCCTGGGAATCGCCGATTGCGTCCATTTTGTCGGCACGCGGTCCGATGTGCCCGAGGTACTGTCGCTCGTCGACGTGCTACTGCTGACTTCGCACATGGAGGCCAATCCCTTGTGCCTGCTCGAGGCGATGGCCAGCGAGAAGCCCGTGGTGGCCACACGCGTCGGCTCGGTGTGCGAAACCGTTCTGCAAGGAGCGACGGGCTACCTGGTATCGCCGGGCGATTCGCAACGCATGGCCGAACATGTGTTGGAACTGCTGACAAACGGCGATCGGGCCGCCTCGATGGGCCGTGCCGGCCGCGAACACGTTATCGCCCAATGGTCGGTCGAGCACATGATCGAGGGATACCAGGATTTGTTGGAGCGGATTTACACGAAGAAATCGATGGCGGCCGCACGGCGTTCGAGCAGCACCGCACGGCCTATGGTGGAACTGACGTCCGGGCAGTCGGCGGTTGGGTGACACGCCGCGAAGGCACCCCATTGGGCGGGGTTCTTGGCGTCAGCCCTATGCCAAGGTACGATAGCCTCTGACAGGTGATGGAGTATGGACACGAACCTGACGAGGAACTTTCTGGCCGTAGCGGCCCGGATCTTGAGCGGAGCCAGCGTGCGATGGATCGATTCGCAACCAGACACCTGTCAGCGCGTGTACTTTGCCAATCACACGAGCCACTTGGACCCGATCGTGATCTGGTCGTCGTTGCCGCAGGCGGTGCGGATGCTGACCCGCCCCGTGGCGGCCAAGGACTACTGGAGCAAGGGGCCGGTTCGCCGTTATCTGGCCAATCAACTATTCAATGCCATCCTGATCGACCGCGAGGAGATTAAAGTCCATCAGAGCCCGGTCGACCTGATCATCCGCGAGATTGGCCATAAACATTCGCTCATCCTTTTTCCCGAGGGGGGGCGATCCGAGGGGCGCGAGATTGGCGAGTTTAAGAGCGGGCTGTATTATTTGTGCAAGAAGCGGCCGGACTTGGAGTTGATTCCCGTCCACGTCGACAACATGAACCGCATCTTGCCGCGCGGCGAGGTGCTGCCGGTGCCGATGCTCAGTTGCATCAGCTTCGGCCCGCCGATGTGGCTCGAGGCCGGGGAGGCCAAGGTCGATTTTCTCGCCCGAGCGCGAGCCGCCGTCCGCCGGCTGAAGGAACTCGAAGAAGAGTAGGAGGAAGAGTAGATTGAAGAGTAGATTGTCGTGCTAAACAATACACTGTCATGCTGAGCGCAGCGAAGCATCTCGTAGTAAGGGAACGAGATCCTTCGCTCCGCTCAGGATGACCCACTATTTATCGCTTAATCCGTGGACCTTCTTAACGACCAACGAACGCTGAGCTTGATCGGCACGGTCCTGGTGCTGCTAGGCGCCGCCGAGATCGTCCTTCAACTGCTCCGACGTCGGCCAGAGAGTGGCATCGACGCCGCGATCTTGGAGACGTTTCGGCTGCGCGTGCGGGCGTGGTGGATTCTGCTGGCCACCCTGGCGGCCGCGTTCCTGCTGGGACACGTCGCAACGGTCGTGCTCTTCGGACTGATTTCGTTCTGGCGCGGTGCGAGTTCATCACGCTGACGCCCACACGGCCCGGCGATCATCGCACGTTGTTTTGGGTGTTCTTCCTGTTCACGCCGCTACAATTCGTGCTGGTGGGCACCGGCTACAGTTTGTACGGACTGTATAGCGTGGTGATACCCGTCTACGCTTTTCTGTTCATTCCCGCCCGCATTGCCTTGGCGGGCGACTACAAGCGATTTTTGGAGCGGTCGGCGAAGATTCAGGTCGGCTTGCTTATCTGCGTCTACTGTCTTAGCTATGCTCCGGCACTGTTGACCCTGCCACTTTCGCCACCTGCCGCCGCTCAAGCAAACGTGGCCGAGGCGAAAGCCGATGGCAACGACGGCGCGACGCGCGACGGCAACGCCGGCGAAACCCCGTTCGATCGAGCGCGCCACGCCATATCGGCTGAAGCGACCGCCTCGGACAGCGGCGGCGGCATCCGGCTACTGTTCTTCTTCGTGCTGATCGTCCAGCTTAGCGATGCCCTGCAATACGCCTGGTCACAATTGCCAAGCCGGCATGTAATCGTGCCGACGATCAACGCCTCGCGAACTTGGGAAGGACTTATCGGCGGCACCGCCAGCGTGACCTTGATCGGCGGCGTGCTGTGGTGGGCCACGCCCTTCCACGGCGCGAATTGGTGGATGGCGGCCCTGATGTCGGCCGTGATCTCGGTGATGGGTTCCGCCGGCGGCATCACCATGTCGGCCATCAAGCGCGACCGCGGCGTGAAAGACTACGGCACCTTGGTCGAAGGCCACGGCGGTGTGTTGGATCGCATCGATTCGATGTGCTTCGCCGCCCCGGTTTTCTTCCACTGCACCCGCTGGTTCTTGGTCATCACCGGCGTCATCGCCCGCGCGGGCTAGCATTTGGAACCATGGCACACACAGGGAAGCCATGGCGTAATGATGGTTTCCATCTTATGGTTCACAACCCCCAGAATACCAACCCCCAGAATACCAAACTGCAACGTTTTTGTACCGGAACTTTTTCGTTCTTCGTAATTGACTGACCTTCGCCGCCAGCCTGTAAAGGTGGCTTTTGCCCCATCGCTCGCCAGATTGTTGACAGTCGGCGCCTTGAAGACCAATGCCGAGCACCGCTTATTTTACCATCCCTCTGCGGGGATGTCAATCAACCACAAGCTGCACATGCGATTGTTCCATAAAATTGGGCCACAGGCTCTGCCAGACCCGATCGGCGCATTGCGGGTACGCCAATTACCGCCAAGCACATTCCATTGCCGTTCTTGCCGGAGCCTGTTTTTGCGCACATAATTTGGCATGCCCTTCTCTCAGAGTTCTGAGCCAGATGGAGACGTGGCACGGTGTGTTGGCGACGGCGGCCAGCTTCCGTCGCCTCGTTCCGCCGTCACTTCGGTCGACATTGAACGGCGTGCGACGGAAATCGGCCGCGAGCTTCTTCGCTCGGCCCGGGAGCAGCGATCCGGCGTGCTCTCGTCCCGCTTCTGGGTCGATCAAATGATGAGTTGGGCCATGCACGACCCGGCCTTCAAGGTGCAGTTGTTCCGCTTTGTCGATGTATTTCCGATGCTTCGCACGGCGGAGCAGGTGTACGATTACCTTTCCGATTATCTCAATCAGCCGGGCGTTACGCTGCCGCCAAGCATGAAAGCCGGGATGGCAGTCGGAGGCTTCGCGAGAAAGCTGGCAGCAAAGGCGCTCGACGCGCAGATCGGCGCCACTGCCCGAACGTTCATCGCCGGCGTTGATGCCACCTCGGCCCTGCCGACGCTTCGCCGATTGTGGACACACGGCGTAGCATTCAGCATCGATCTATTGGGCGAAGCGTGTGTCAGCAACGACGAGGCACGCCAGTATCAAGACCGCTACCTAGGCGCAATTGAGAGCCTGGCCGAAGCCGTCCGCCATTGGCCGCCCAACGCACTGCTGGAGAACGACCACCTGGGGCCGGTGCCGCGGGCAAACGTTTCGATCAAGCTGAGTTCGCTCACTGCACGAGCCGATGCGGTGGACTTCGAGGGCTCGCTCGGTGTGCTAGCGGATGCCTTGCGACCGATTCTTGAGGCGGCGGCGCGGCGGCAAGTGCTGGTGAACTTCGATATGGAGCAATACGCGATCAAGGACTTGACGCTGGCGTTGTTCCGACGCTGTTGCGAGGCTCATGAATTTCCGGCCGGGCTGGCGCTTCAGGCCTATTTGCGAAGCGGCCGGGACGACGCAGAGCAGATGATTGCCTGGCGCGGCGTACCGGTCGGCAGGTGACCGTGCGGTTGATCAAAGGGGCATACTGGGACTACGAAGTGATCAATGCCGAACGTCTGGGCTGGCCGGCGCCGGTGTGGAGCGAAAAGCGGCAAACCGACGCCTGCTTTGAGCAAATGACCGAGCAGTTCATCGCATCAACGCCGCGGGCCAAGGGCGAAGGGGGCGTCAAGCTGGCCGTCGGCTCGCACAATATCCGGTCGATTGCCTACGCGTTGGCGCTAGCCGAGAAGCACGATCTGCCCCAGGCGGCCGTCGAGGTGCAGAACCTCTACGGTATGGCCGATCGGCTTCGCGCGGCGCTGGTCGCCCGAAGTCTGCGAGTGCGCCACTACGTGCCCCTTGGGCAACTTATCCCCGGCATGGCATACCTGGTGCGCCGCTTGCTAGAAAATACGTCGAACCAATCGTGGCTGCGCCGGCTTTTTCGATGAGGCGTCGGATGATGTGTTGCTGGCATCGCCGCAGATCGCCGGCCCGCAGCCGAGCCCTCTGGCGACGGCAGACGGGACCGAGCGGTCGCCCGCCCAGCGTCACGGCTTGTCGCCGGCAGTGGAAGGGCTTGGCGATGGACGGCCGATGGTTAACGAGCCCCTGCGAGACTTCTCGCAGGCCCCGTTGCGCGAGCAATTTTCCGCGGCGGTTGCCAACGTGCAGGTGCCACGCGTTGAAGAATTGCACGACGTGGACGCCGCTCGCCAAGCCATCGGCCGGGCGGCCGCCGCGTTTCCCGCGTGGCGCGATTCCGACCCAATCGAACGATCGCGAATCATCATCCGCGCCGCCGCGCTCATGCCGCCGGCGCCGCGATGAGTTGGCGGCGATCATGATCCGCGAGGCCGGCAAACCCTGGCGAGAGGCCGACGCCGACGTGTGCGAGGCGATCGATTTCTGCGAATACTACGCCCGCTACGCCGTTGGTCTCTTCCGGCCGCAGCGGCTAGGGCAATTCGTCGGCGAGCTGAACGAGCAGTGGTATCAGCCACGGGGCGTCGCGTCGATTATCAGTCCTTGGAACTTCCCCCTGTCGATTTGCTGCGGCATGACGACGGCGGCGCTCGTGGTCGGCAATACGGCCGTGGTAAAGCCATCGACGCAGACCCGTGGCATCGCCCGGGCGATGTGCGAAATCTTGTGGCAGGCCGGCGTGGGGGTCGACGTGCTTCATTTTCTGCCCGGCACGGGCCGCGAGTTGGGCGACGTGCTGGTCGGCGATCCGCGTGTGGCGCTGATTGCCTTCACCGGCTCGAAGGAGGTTGGCCTCGGCATCCTCCGCACGGCCGGCAATACTCCGGATGGTCAAGGCTTCATTAAGAAGGTCGTTTGCGAAATGGGCGGTAAAAACGCCATCATCGTCGACGACTCGGCCGATTTGGACGAGGCCGTGCTCGGCGTTCGGCAATCGGCCTTTGGATACTCGGGGCAAAAGTGCTCGGCGTGCAGCCGCGCGATCGTCTTGGAGGGCGTTGCCGAGCAGTTCGTCAGGCGGCTGGTCGAATCGACGCGTTCGCTGGTGATCGGCGATCCGGCCAAGCCGGGCACCGAGATTGGCCCGGTAATCGACGACGACGCGGCCGCCAAGATTCGCCAGTACATCGAAATCGGCAAAGCCGAGGGCCGCCTCGAATTGGCATGCGACGTGCCCGAGGGGCTGGCACAGCGCGTCGGCAAGCCGTACGTCGGACCGCACATCTTCTCCGGCATCCGGCCGCAGCATCGATTGGCCAACGAAGAAATCTTTGGGCCGGTGCTCGCCGTGATGCGCGCCGGCAGCTTTGCCGAGGCGTTGGACGTGGCCAACTCGACGTCGTTCAAGCTCACCGGCGGCGTCTTCAGTCGAAAGCCGTCTCACTTGGCAGCCGCGCGTCGCGACTTTCGCGTCGGTAATCTCTATCTCAATCGGGGCATAACCGGCGCACTAGTCGGTCGTCAGCCATTCGGCGGCTTCGGTCTTTCGGGCGTCGGTACGAAAGCCGGCGGCGCGGATTATCTGCTCCACTTCGTCGAGCCCCGCAGTTGCTGCGAGAACACCATGCGGCACGGCTTCGCGCCTGGGATGGAGTAGGCGCAGAATTGACGCCTGACATCGCGCACACAGATGGGCCGCCACGATCATGCGTTATCCGTTCAGCCACAAGCAACTCGCCGGCGTGCCGGGAGAGTGGTTCGAACGAACAGGGGTTACGGTTGCGCGATACCCAGCCGCTCGGCCGCGGGCGGCACAGTATGATAACAAATAGTTCTGACCCCTTGTTACTCTGAGCTTGAGCTTGTTGTCGGCCAAAATAGACCTCCAACAATCCACACTAGCAAAGCTCGCGAGAGAGAAACCGAAACCCAGCCAGGGCAGAAGAGATCGCCGGTACGATATGGGCTAGGCCGGATAGGCGACTTACCCCCGGCGTTGGTAGAATGAGCGCATCCAGGAAACGGCAAAGATGCAGTAGGTTCGTTCAGGCAATGAGGGGACGAATATGGTCCGGTCTCGGGAAGAGGAACTGATTGCGGAGATTGATAGCGCCTTCGTGGGAGTTCGCCTAGAGGACGGCGTCTCATTGAATATGACCGAATACAATGATTCTGGAGGAAGTGCGTCTCAGTACGCGGAAAAAGCCAAGTTTGATGAGCGAGATGATTGGCATCGCCTTGACGACAAGACGCTCGAAGACTTCACGGTAGTCTTTTCATTCACGGACCTAAAGGGATTTCGGTTCTACATCGCTCCGTACATGATATGGGCGCTCCGCAATCATCGGATTTCCACGTCAATAATCTGCGATAACACGATATACGCCATCCACCCCGACCATTATCTCTTTGAGGAAATCCCATTCACGAGTTGGTTTACAGGGCCTCAAGTCGCGGCGATGGCTAAATTTCTAGAATACTGCTGCGATCACGATGATACTATGGACGGGACAGTTGCCGCCCAGAATTTGGCGAAACTCAGGGATTGCCTGCACAGAAAGTAGAGGGCTCAGAACTACCTGAAACTTATGCTTGTAAGATTGCACCAATAAACGCCATGTCGCTCAGCCGCAAACACAAGACGATCGTTGCCTCCATGCTTGCTATTGCGATTTTGCTTTTGGTCGGGCTCTGGGCGGCGATTGACTGGTTAGACCCATTCAACGATCAAGCATTTGCTCCGACAGTTTGGAGCAAGCGAGGCACTGGATTGACCAGCACTCGTGCCCCGATGGCGCGGGACCTTGTGCGCAGCCACTTGCCATTGGGTCTTTCACGTGCGCGTGTGGAGTCACTATTGGGACCGCCGGATGATGTCCGGACCCGTGAGGATGCCGGTGGCAACCGCCTTCCTGGGACGGAGACTTATGCCTACCATATCGGCTCCTGGAGCGGCAGCCCTACGGGGTTTGACGACACCTTTGTATACGTCCACTTCGATGCCAACGGCAAAGTGATAGGCGCTGAAATCAACGGGTACTGAACTTAGTTCAGATCGCTCACTGCCCAGCGAGCCCAACACCCGTTTTTAAGAGCCGGCCATCTATTGCCATACTCGCGCCAGAAGACCGCGATACATGCCTTTCACTGTCGCCCAGTACGGCCCCTTCTTGAGAATTCTAGGGACGCCATACATAACTATTGGCGGAAAGCGATCGTTTTGCCAAATTTACGATCCTGGCTCGACTAGCCCGGGTGGTGATTCCTGGTTTGCCGCATCACGTTACGCAACGTGGCAACGGGGCGGGGTGGACTCGATCGCAGGCCGATCGAGGTGCCGGTAGAAACTCGATAGCGCGATTGCGAGGGAGACCTCTTGCGGCATCGCCGCCCCGATAAACGAGCGGTCGGGGCCACCCGCGGTCCTCGGAAAGGTCCGAAAATAACGGTTCCTGATACTATAACCGCCGCATGTTGAGGCCCCTTGCTGGTGGAGTAGGATGGAGACTCGTAACAGTCCATCTTTTCTCCACCAAACAAGGAGACCTGTTCATGTGGTACGTTGGTATCGATCTACACCGTGAGACTATTGTGATGGCGGCCGTAAACGACGCGGGTGAAGCCACCAAACCGACGACGATTCGCTGCGAAGACACCGCTGCCATCGTTGAGGCAGTTCAACAGTGGAAACGTTTCCGCGCGGTCATCGAGGCCAGCGCCACCTATCGCTGGCTCTACGACCTGCTCGCCCCGTACGGCACGATCCTGTTGGCCCATCCCTTACGTCTCCGCGCCATGGTACAGCGGCGCAGCAAAACCGACAAGTTGGATGCACAGTTGCTCGCTAATCTGCTGCGGATCAACCAGATTCCACTGGCCTATATTCCACCAGAACCCTACCAGCAGTTGCGCGATCTGACGCGCCGCTGCGCGCGGCTGGGCCGCGAATTGGCCGAGGCAAAGATTCAACTGCGGGCCTTGCTGGCCAGGCGAAATCGGCAATCGCCCTACCGAACGCCCTTCGGTGTGCGCGGTTTGGCTTGGTTTCGCGGTCAAGACTTCGGCTGGATCGAAAATCTTGTCCGCGACGAGCTGTTGGCGCGGCTGAGACACTTTGGCCGACAAGCAACGATCATTGACGAGCACCTCGAGCGGATGGCGACGCAGTTTCCACAAAGGGAGGCGTTGACCGACATTCACGGCATTGGCTTGTACTCGGCACTGTTGATCGTGGCCGAACTCGGCGAGCCGGAGCGCTTTCACGCCGCCAAACAAGTCGGGGCTTACGCCGGACTAACTTGCCGCGTGCACCAGTCGGGCGGACATTGTTATCGAGGATCGATCACCCGGCAAGGATCGAGCTGGTTGCGCTGGATTCTCGTCGAGGCCGCCATGAAGGCCATTCGCCAGGACGCCGCACTGAAAAACTTCTACACGCGGGTGCGCAAGCGGTCCGGCGCAAAGATTGCGCGGGTGGCGGTTGCCCGCAAGCTGGCGGAGATTTGTTGGAAGCGGCTGCGACGTTGGCACCACGAACATGCCAGCCAAGTCGCCTAGAGAAAGACGAGATCGCGCACGAGTACGGTCGCTGCTGGCCCGCAAAGGTGTCTCGTGAGACGCTGGGTTTGCACTGCGTTCCTGATTGGGCACTGCGGCCGTGAACAGTACAATATGCGACGGGCCTCGGCCTGGACGGCACGAATGGGTGACTACACAGTGCGCGAAGTAACGATAAACGGAGTTGGCAGTCCATGCCGGAGCCTTTCGGCGAATCCATTCGCCGACCAGGGCGCTCATTGCCGCCCCTGGACCCCGGCTAGCCTCTCTCCGTTCCGATGTTGTTATGATCCTGGAAAATCCGAAAATCCGGGCCTTGACTCCGCGGCGGTTATGGGTGCCACCTTTTCAGCCGAACTTCACGCGGAGTTCCGGCTCGGCCTCGACGGTCTCGCGGATCTTGATCGTGGCGCCCGGCGGGGTGCGACGTTCGGAGACGATGCCGCGGGCTGTGGTCGAGAGGAATTCGTAGAAGGCGGATGCGGGGCCGGAAGGAAACTGGGTGCGGAGCTGTTCCAAGACGTCGGTCCAGCGGAGGCCACTGCGGTAGATCAGTCGGTAGGCGGTTTTCAACTGCTGAATGGCGGCCTGATCATAACCGGCTCGCCGCAGTCCGATCTTGTTCAGGCCAACCACCAGGCTGCTGAGTCCGTCGACGGTTACATACGGCGGCACGTCTTGGGTGAGGTGTGCCTGACCGCCGACCATGGCCAGGGTGCCGACACGGCAGAACTGGTGTACGCCGGCGGCGCCGGAAAGGTAGGCCCGATCGTCGACGCGCACGTGTCCGGCCAGCATCGCGTTGTTGGTGAGGATCACGTGGTTGCCAAGGTGGCAGTCGTGGGCGACGTGCGAGTTGACCATCAGCAGGCAGTTGTCGCCGATGATGGTGTCATTGTCGGGCAGGAGGGCGCGATGAATCGTGACGTTCTCGCGGATCGTATTGCCGGAGCCGATCAACAGGCCGCCGGGCTGGGGCGGGACGTGAACGTGCTGAGGAAGGCAGCCGAGGACCGTGCCTTCAAAGATGCGATTGTTGTCCTTTAGGACCGTCCTTTCCTTGATGATCACGCGGCTTTCGAGCACGCAACCCGAGCCGATTTCGACGCCGGCTTCCACGATACAGAAGGGGCCAATCTGGATGTCTGAAGCAAGGCGGGCGGAAGGGCTGACAATGGCCGACGGATGAATGCTCACAGTAACCTCGCGGCAGAAGGGATTTTCGACGTTGTCCAGTTTGAAATGCCGCCAACCGCCCCAGGGATGGGAAGGTTCGCGTCGTGCTTGGCCGTTCACCGCACAGGGGGGGAAACGGCAGGCAACCATTCCTGTTGGAGTCTATCGGTTGCCCACAAACGGCGCGTTAGCGACGGTCTAGCGGCTGTAACGGCCTTCCCGATTTTGCCAAGTTAAACCCCGCCAGGGGATGGCGAGCAGGCCGTGGTCCGGCAAAGTGGAAGAAAATCGCGAATATCCAGTGAAGAAAGACACATGCCGGTTGCGCCTTTAGCAAAAAACGTACATGTTTTGAAAACCTGTTGGCCGGGCTGGGCCGTAGGGCGAGATATGGCGAACAACAGGCATCGGCGGACGCACGCACATGTGCTGAAGCTACGGCGAAGGGCGTGCCACACAACCGCAGGCAGTTGCGCATTCCGCGGAGATTCTTTGCTACGCTCAGAATGACCGTTCGCAGGGACGTTGCAGAAGTTCTCCTGGCGCCGCGAGAGGAATCCTTGCCGGGGCCCGCCGTTTTCGCTAGACTGGGACCTTGTCGATCCTCTAGGAAGCGAGAGCACCAAATGACTATTGCCGACCAACAATATGATGAAGCGATCGAGCTGCAACAGGCGGGCAAACTTGACGAGGCGGTAGCCAAGTTGGAGGCCATGCTGATCGAGCACCCGGATTATCCGCTGGCACATTCGGCACTTGCCGTTTTTTACGGCAAGCTGGGTCGGCAAGATGAGGCGGTCGAACACGCCCGCCGTGTCTGCCAGCTTGAGCAGGACGATCCGTTCAGCTTTATGGCGTTGAGCATGATCTGCCAGCGAGCAGGTCGCATTCCCGAGGCCGAGCAAGCGCTCGGCATGGCCATGGAGAAGCAATCGGCTGGGCGGCGATAATGGTTGCACAGCCTTCGCCAACCACCGATACAAGGAGCAAATCGACCGATGCGCCGCATATTATTTGTCGCCCTGACCCTCAGCATTGCCATTGTCATGTCGCATGAAAGCGTTGCCGCCCCTGTGGCGTCCGAAGGTTTCGAGGCCGCGACGTACCGCGATGGTGATGAGACGCTCCTCTATCGGCTGATGAAGCCGGAAAAGACGGAGCCGGGCGTGAAATATCCCTTGGTGCTGTTTCTGCACGGGGCGGGAGAGCGCGGAGCAGACAACACCAGTCAATTGCTCCACGGCGTCAGAGAGTTTGCCAAGCCGGAAAATCGGCGGCTGTATCCGTGCTTCGTCGTGGCGCCGCAATGCCCGACCGATCGCCGCTGGGTTGAAGTGGATTGGAGCGCGCCGGCCCATACGGCTCCAGAAAATCCTTCCGAACCGCTGAGGCTCGCGCTCGATTTGGTCGACAAGCTAGCGGCCGAGTTGCCGGTGGATCGCAACCGCATTTACGTTACCGGACTTTCGCTGGGCGGCTATGGCACGTGGGACGCCATCGCACGGCGGCCGGATTTATTTGCTGCCGCCATTCCGGTCTGTGGCGGCGGCGACACGGCCATGGCGGCAAAGATCAAGGATATCCCGATTTGGGCCTTCCACGGTGACAAAGATCCCGTCGTCGCGCCGCGCGAACCATAGGGATGATTGAAGCCATCCGCAAGGCCGGGGGAACGCCGAAGATGACGCTCTATCCGGGCGTCGAGCACGATAGTTGGACGCGCACCTACGCGAATCCCGCTGTGCTGAAATGGTTGTTCGAACAGCGGAAGGGAAGTCACTAGCGCGCGGATGTGACAGTGCTCGCCGTACGGCGTGTGGCAACCCCATCCATACAGTTCTTCTGCTTGGCATGATGGGCGCGACGGTCGTGAACTGCGACGGCGGACGCATCTCGACTATCGGCCAATGATCGTCCAGTGTGGTCGAAGCGCGACCATATATGGCTCCGCGCTTGTTTTGAATCGCACGCTTGCGCCACCGCCTGCTACACTTCCTTGACTCGCGGTTATTTCGCCGGTCGGCATGCCACTTGCACAATAGTCGATGGTTGTGGCGGTTTTGCAGACCGCTGCGCACCGGCGAATTATGCGCATTGCGCAAAGCGAGCGATTCACTCTTTTCAAAAGGAACAAAATGATGGCAAATCAGCAAATTATTGAAGGACGCTGGAACGAACTGAAGGGGAAACTCCGTGAGAAATGGGGGCAGTTGAGCGACAGCGACCTGCCTCAGTTTCAGGGGAACGTCGATCAACTCGTGAGTATAATCCAACAGAGGACGGGCGAGTCGCGTGAGGCGATCGAAGACTACCTGAATCAGTTCACGGAAAGTGCGGGCTCAATGATGGGTAAGGCCAACGCGGCGATCCGCAATTATGCCCAGCGGACCACCTCGACGTTTCAAGGGACGGCGCAGCAGGCGGCCGATCAGGTCCGCGGCGGGTATATCCAGGCGGAGCGTGTCGTCCGAAATCGCCCGGCCGAATCATTGGCCGTTTGCTTCGGAATCGGACTCGTGATCGGGGTGCTTGTTGCCTTGTCGCTTCGTTCCAAGTAGGTCCCTGTATCTTGGTTGAGGGAATGACGATGAACAATCGGGCCGATGCCGAGGCGGTGCGGCGGCGGATGGAGCAGCTTCGCGCAGAGTTGGGGCACAATGTGCACGAGACCATACAAACGGCGCGCACGATGCTCGACTGGCGCTACTATGTGCGGAAGCATCCCTGGGCATGCATGGTCGCAGCGGCAGCCAGCGGATTCTTGATCGTACCAAGAGCGAGGCAATTCGTTCAGCCCGATCCAGATGCGCTTGTCGAGTTGGCAAAGGCGCATCGGCTGGTTGTGGCCTCGCCGCCAGCGGCGGTGGCTCGCGGCGGGCTCGGTGGCACGATTCTCAACATGGCGATCAATGCGTTTGCCCGCGGCACAGTGAACTATTTGGCCCAACGCGCCGATCGCTTGGTGCGTTCGAGCGTGAAGAGGACGTAAGAAATGGAAAGGGACGAGATGGTCGCCATGCACATGCAGACCGGCGCCGAACACAATGGTGCGCCGAAGCGCAATTCGGATGGGGACGTGAGCGCCTCGGTCGCGCCGTCGGCGCTTGGGCAGCGTCTCACGGGTACTGTGCGAACCATCGAGGCGCAGATCGCCGAGCATCCAGCGCCTTTCCTGGGCGGGTCATTTTTCCTGGGCGTCATGCTTGGATGGTGGATTAAACGACGATGAACTGGCACGACGAATCAACGGCCACTGCGCCGCCGCGAGAGCCTAGGCCAACGAGCTTCGGCGAATCGATGCACGAACTTGTTTCGTTGCTGGAATTGCAGGCCGAGCTCTTCCGGATTGACCTTCGGGAGTGCTCCATGCGGCTGGTTATTCCGGCAATTCTAATCGTCGGCGCGTTTGTGCTGGCGGTCGCCTGTGTGCCAATTGCTCTGCTGGTAGTCGTCGAACTGTTAATCGAGGCAGGCATGGTTGTGAGCATGGCGCTGCTGATTGTTGCGGCGGCAGGCTTCGGCGTCGCGGCGGCGCTGGCCCTGATTTCGCTCGTTCAATTCCGCAACAGCCTGAACGTATTCATTCGATCGGGCGAGGAATGGCGCCGCACGGCCGATTCGATCAAGCAAATGCTGCGATCGGCGCGGCACGCCGACGACGGGCCAGACCTTTCGGCTTATAGGAAACTATATTGAACGCAGTGATCGCCACCAATGACTCCGTGGTTGATTATGGAACAGTCCTGACGTTTTCACCCGGGAAACCGGGCTCGTTTCACGAGCCCTCGTTCCATTACCAATTCAGGACTCATCGTAATACAGAAAGGAAACCAACATGAGTGAGACCACAAACACATGTTCGGAACAGGAAGGAAAACCCCAACCGGCCGAGAAGCAGGAGCATGGCGCGGAATGCCAGTGCCCCGAGTGCACCTGCTCGGCCTGCGAGTGCTTCCGTCAATATGCGCGGCAGCACCCAGAGGCCGTGGCCCTATGGTGCTTCGGCATCGGCTTTGTCCTAGGCTGGAAGATGCGGCCGCACGGATCAGGGTGACGAACCACGCTGCGACCCGTGCGGAAGCATTTGACCGGCCTGCCCGGAAAACGTAACTTGTCGTCCGCGATTTCCTGCGGGCCTTGCCGATCGTGTCTGCCGTGGTGTAGAATTCGGGCAGTTGCCGGGCTCCAAGGGTGTCGACTGGCATCGGCCGGCGCAAGTGACAAGAATTGAACCCACCGAATGCAAAACACCTCACTCGGCAGCAATCCACTCTTCGCCACCCATCCCCGCACATTCGCCGCCAATCGATACGTCTATCCGGTCCTCAGCCGGCGCGCGGCGGGATTTCGATTGGCATAAATCTGAATATCGATAAGGCGTGCAACTTCAGTTGCATCTATTGCCAGGTCGACCGCACGGAACACGGCGAACGGGAGTTTGTCGGCCTTGATCGTCTGGCAGAGGAACTTGACCAGATGATCCTGCTGGTCACTTCCGGCCAGATCTACGAGGGGACGCAGTTTCGCAACACGCCCCCCGAACTCCGCCGCCTTAATGACATCGCCCTAAGTGGCGACGGCGAGCCGACGAGCTATGCCAACTTCGACCAGGTTGTCGAGGTCTGCGCCGACGTTCGCCGGCGGCACGCCCTGTCGGATATGAAACTGGTGCTTATCACCAACGCCAGCCTGTTGCATCGTCCGCGCGTGCAGGCAGCACTCAAAACGCTCGACACGAACGGGGGCGAAATTTGGGGCAAGCTCGATGCGGGCACCGAGGAGTATTACCGACTGGTCGCCCGATCAAGCGTGCCATGGCGGCAGATTCTCGACAATCTGCGCGAGACGGCCAAAGCAAGGCCGATCGTGATCCAGTCGCTTCTGATGCGAATTCACGGTGAGTCGCCATCGCCGGCCGAGTTGGAGGCCTACTGCGACCGACTTAGCGAGATCGTAGCGGCTGGCGGGCAGATCAAGCTTGTGCAGATCCACACGGTCGCTCGCAAGCCGACGGAAGATTGGGTAGCCGCCCTCTCAAACGCCGAGGTCGACGCGGCTGCCGACTTGGTGCGCTGCCGCACGGGCTTGACCGTGGCGGCCTTCTATGGGCAGACGACCGGTGGTTAGCCGATCGTGTAGATCGTGCCGTGCCTGAAATCGTGGCACATAGGGCGTAGGGCCGTAAGGCATGGATCGGCACGATAACAACCGCGCAATGTTATGCTGAAGCATAACCTACGAAGGTGCGGCGGCGGCAGTTTACTTGCGATGTCGAATCTTGGCCCGATTTCGACGTTTCTTGCGGCCGATCTTCCGCCGGCCCTTTCCAGACTTCTTCGTGCCCACGCAGCGCTCCGTTGAAATGAAACTGGTGAAATATTAGCCGACGCCGTCGGCGGCTAGTTCTTTGCAGTAACGCAAGCCACCGAGTATAGCAGACGGGCTTGGTAACCGGCAAGGGGGGCAGCGACGGAGTCATCCGCGGTTTGGCGCGGCCTCGATTAGGGCGGTGAGCATGGCGGCAAGTGCACTACGGGGTGGTATTTACAGTTGGTCGGTGAAGACGCGCCGGCACCATGCTGGGCCTGAGACCGACGGGGAATCCGCTTGACAACGCCCCGACGCGCTACGAAACTCATCGTTGCAGGCACAGATAACAACGAAAGGAACATTGCTATGAGAGCCGCTCGGTCGACCGTATTCTCTCGGCGCGAGGCCCTAACGGCCCTGCTCGCCGGATGTTCGCTGCCAGCACTGTTGCGGGCGGCCGAGGTCCCTTGGCTCGACGAGGTTCAGCGGCCCGGCAAGCCATCGACGGATGCGGCGCCAAAGCTGAGCCCGCTAATGGTCGATGAACATGGCGGCAAGATCACGTCACTCGAACAGTGGCAAGGTCAACGCAAGGCGATTCGCGACTGGTGGCAGAAGTTTCTCGGCACGTGGGACGACAGCCCCCGCGTCGTGCCTTCATTGACGGTGGTCAAGGAAGATCGCGTTGACGGCGTCGTCCGCCAACTCGTGCGCTACGAGGCGGAGCCGGGCGACGTGACCGAGGCGTACATCCTGAAGCCGGCAGCCCCGGCCGGCCGCAGACCCGGGGTTGTGGTGTTTCACTCCACGGTCCCGAACTCGATTCTCCAACCGGCCGGCGTTGGCATGGCCGCCGACGCCCCCAAGGTGTTCGGCCTGGGCCTGCGCGGCGCGGCTACGTGGCCATCTGTCCGCGCAACTATTTGTGGCTGGAAAACACCAAGTTCGACACCGCTGAAGCCGTGCCGCGTTTCCACGCCCGGCATCCCAAGTCGAAGGGCATGGCCAAAATGCTCTACGACGGCATCGTGGCTCTGAACATTCTTGCGGATCTTCCCGAGGTCGATCCGGCCCGGCTCGGAACGGTGGGCCATTCGCTCGGTGGAAAGGAAACGCTCTATCTGCCGGCCTTCGATGATCGTATTCGAGCAACGGTCAGCAGCGAGGGCGGCATCGGCACGCGCTTCTCGAATTGGGATGCACCCTGGTATCTCGGTCCGGACATCCGCCGCGACGACTTCACGCATGAGCACCACGAATTGGTCGCGCTGATTGCGCCGCGGCCTTTCCTGCTGCTGGCTGGCGGGCGCGGCAATGCGGCCGACGGCGACCGGAGTTGGCCATTCCTCGAAGCGGCCCTGCCAGTCTACCGGCTATACGGCGGAAAGGCACGGCTGGGACTGTTCAACCATCACAAGGCCCACAGCGTTCCGCCCGAGGCCGAGCGCCGAATGTACGAGTGGCTCGACGCCTATCTATAGTAACCGGTCAGGCGTCGATTGGGGGCTGCTCGATTCTTGGCGGAAAGGCGCATTGTGCCGACGAGTTGGCGGCTGAAAACTCGGACGTAGGCCCGTGCCGTGCCCCGCTTAGTTGTTTTCGACAACCACGATCTCGTGGATCGGCACTTCGGGCACCGTGAGCAGGATCTTTCCATCGCGATAGTCGAACGGTAGCGGTCGACCGGCCGGCTCCAGAACAACCTTCGTGGGCTTTGTGGGCTGGCGAATGCTTACCGACAGCGGGCCGACCGGCGCGATGGATGTGATAATCGGTTGCGTACGATGCGGGCCAGACGTATTGACCAGATTCACGAGCAGCTTGCCGTGGTTGCGCGCGACACACACGTCTACGTCCGACGAACCGGTTACCTCAACAAGCGGCTCGGGGAACAACTGCCGTACCAGGGCGTTCAGGAACCGCCGAGCGCCCGCGCTGGGAGCTTCCCGATAGGCTTGGCCAAACGTGAAGTACATGGCGGCGATATGGCCGCGGCCCAGCTTGGTGATCGACGCCGCCGGCTGCGAGGGCGCTGCCGCGTCGGCGCTTTCGAGCAGGTTGCCAAAGGCTGTGGCTTCCGGTCCCAGCTTCACCGACTGCTTCATGCCCTTCATCGTCACCACGGCACCATCGTGCGCGACGTAGATGGGCCCGTTCGGCGTGGGCTCGCCTTCCAGCGTCACGCCCAATTCGGCGGCGAACAGCGCCGCGGACTTCGGGCCGATGAGCAACAGGTTGCCGCCGCCTTTCACGTAAGCGACAAGATCGCGAATAAACTGCGGCTCCAGGTAATCCCATTCGGGAACCACGATCAACGGATACTCGGCCAGCCGGCCGGTAAGTTGATGTTCGGGCAGCACTTCGACCGCTTGTTGACCTTCGAGCAGTGCTTGCAGCGCGCCTTCAATCCGGACATTGTCGCGCGGGAAGAGCCCGTTGATATCACGATAGTGTGCGGCCGTGGAAAACAGCAGGGCGATTTGGGGCACGGCGACGGCATGGTGGCAGATCGCTTGCCGGGCGCGACAGAATTTGGCGACCTCAGCCATCACCGGCATCTGCTCGCGAGTGATCGATCCGTCGCGTTTCTGCTTGAAGTATGCCTGGAAGCCGCCACCGAGCGCCAACACCACGGCCGCTTCGCGCTCCAGTTGTACGGCCGTCTTTTGCTGGTGAGTTGGCTTTTCGCTGAAACTCCAGGCCATCAAATCCCACGGCTTGCCCTGCCGTGCCAAAAACCGGGCCGAGAGCCGCGCGGAGTTGACGCTGTCGTCAGGCATGTAATCGCCCGACAGAAAATCGACCGGAGCAGAAACCGGCTCGGGCATGTGATCGGTAAACGCCCAATTGCTGCATATCTGAAATGCCGGATACGTTTTCTTCACTTCCGCGATGTAATGGTTCAAGTAGTTGCGGAAGGCTTGGCGTTGGAATTCGAGAAACTCGTGCCAATGTGGCTGGCCAGGCTTTCGCGGCACATCCTGAATGCCGGTCGTCTGGCGAAATGCCTTTAGCGCCGCGGCGCCGTAATCGGGCATCGAGGCCCAGCATTCACCATCCATCCACACTCCGTCGACATGGTAGTCGCCGGCCAGTTCGCGCAGTTGCGGGATGAGGAGTTTTTCGGCGTATGGGCCGTAGAACGACGTCACCTTCTTGTTGGGTCTTCCGTCGGCGTTGACGACCGCCCAATCGGGATGCTCTGCGACCGCTTTGTAGTCCGACACGCCGGAGTAGTGCATGTAGAGGGCGACGCCGCGCCGCGCCGTCACGTCGCGCCAGATGCGAAGTGGATCGCCCACGATGCTAGGCGCTGGATTGCCGACCTTCGTCGGATAGCTGGATAAGCCCGGATGGCCCTTGCAGTCGATTTGCAGGTAGTCGGGATGCACCAGATCGATGATGTATTCGACCATCTCGGGCGTGGTGTTTTTGCCGATCTCGCGGCAATCTTTCGTGGCGTGGAAGTCGAAATGCACGCCGAAGAAGCTGTCGGCTCGCTTCAGACGCGGCGGGTCTTGCGACTCGGCTCCCTGGCTTGGCCCCACGGCGCACAGAGCAAGCAGCACGGCGGCAAGCGTCGCCCGGGCCATGTCACGTGCAGTGTTGAAGTATTGGAGCAATATCATCTTGAGTGTTCCCTGGATAAAGTTCGCCATTTCAACATCCTCGCTTCAACTTTGTGGCCGTCCGGGACTGCATACAGGCCGTCCTACGATACTGAGTTTCGTGGGCTGGCTTGGCATTGTCAACCGTCCATGAGGAGACAACTGGAGAATTGCAGAGTCTTGTTTGATGCAAGGGAGTCATCCTGATCGCAGCGAAGGATCTCGTTGGTACTCGGGCAGTTGCACACCCGACCATGTTTTTTCGTCCGATATGGCTACCTTGTACGGCCAACTGTGACGATTATCGCGTAAAACAGGGGGGGGTGCAGGTCTTGGTTGGGTCGAGAAGGGGGACGGCTCTCCGGCAATCGCGTCAAACGCACGTGTCATATACTTGCAATGTGGTGTTGTCGTACATCCGTGGACAATGAAAGGGGGAGCAATGGCGACTTACATCAAGTGGAAGGACTTCTACAGCGTTAACGACTCGCTTCTGGACGCCGAGCACAAAGAGATCATTGAGTGCATCAACGAGTTGTACGCCGCGTGGCAGGATCCCACGCAAGTCGCAGTGACGAAGGAAGTCCTCGACAAACTGGTGCAGTATACGCAAACCCATTTCAAGCATGAAGAAGAACGCCTGAAGGAAGCTGGCTTCCCTCTGCTCGCCGCTCACAAGGCTCTGCACGACGACATGCGGCGACGGACCATCGACCTACGAACGCATTTGACGCTGCTGACAGCCCGGGACGTGCTGGTGTTCCTCAAGGATTGGTGGCTAGAACACATTCAGGGCGAAGACAAATTGTATTCGTCCTACATGCTATCCGCTGTCTAGGGCAAAGAAGAACGTATTGTCGGACGTCTTTGCTTCTAGGGAGACGGCACGGATCGGCCTTCATTGGTTCCGTGGTTGATTTTGGAACAGTTCCGACGTTTTCTCCCAGGAATCCGGGCTCGTTTCACGAGCCCTCGTTCCATTACGAGTGCAGGACTCAATAGACTGCGCAACGGCCTCCTAGCTGATTCTTAACAGCGGGGGCTACCGAAGTCGCAGGCGGCCGAGTTGCTGGCGGCCTTTGACGTGTACTGCCGGCCGCCAAATCCCTTCCTGAGCGGGGTGCATGATGGTTCGTAGCCTCTGGCGGGGTCTGACAATTCTTTCTGGCGGCTAGGCCCGACTGAACGGTCATCCTGAGCGCCGCGAAGGATCTCGGATGCGAGCGAAACGCTAGATTCTTCGCTGCGCTCAGAATGACGACCTGCTGGCGCCCGCCAAGAAAAATCGCCACACCCCTCGGGCACCATCGCCTTGGCGTATGCTCGGCGGCGTAGTAGGATACAGGGATCGCGTATCACACCTGAAAACTTCAACCTTGGAGCGTTTGCAAAACATGGCAATCACTCTGACCGAAACGGCGGCGGAGGAAATCAAGCGGTATATGGAGGCTCAAAAAGTCGAACCCAACGCGGTGCTGCGGATGGGAGTCGGCGGGGGCGGCTGCTCCGGCCTGCAATACACGTTGGGCTTCGAGACCGATTTTGATCCCGCGGTCGACGCTCGCTATGAACATCACGGCGTCGCGGTGGTCACGACCAAGAAGATGGCGCTGCACCTGGACGGGACGACCGTCGATTTTCTCGATGGACCGATGGGCCGCGGCTTTGCCATTGATAATCCCAACGTGCCGCGCGGCGGGGGTTGCCCCGGCTGCGGACATCACTAAGGGACCCGTCGAGAAGCCACAGCGGTGTCGCAAAGTCCCCGGCAACAACGCGAGCTGCATTACTCGGGCAACGTGCAAGGCGTCGGCTTTCGCTACACGGTCCGATCTGTAGCCGCTGGGTTCCAGGTGACGGGATTCGTGCGGAACCTGTCCGACGGGCAGGTTCAGTTGGTCGTCGAGGGCGAAGCGGCGGAGATCGGCGCTTTTCTCGACGCTGTGCGACAGGAGATGGGACATTACATCGGCAACGTGCAGGAAACAGCCCGGCCGGCCACGGGGCGTTTCCAATCGTTCGAGATCCGGTACTGATCGTGATGACAATAGTGTTTAACGATGCTGGAAGAGTTAGGCTCCGACCGAGCCTGTGACAGTTAAGGACTCATGAGTATGGGTAGCGTGTCATTGTTCGCCGTGTCTTCCATGTGGATTACGCCGCTGTGGATGGTGGCCGTTGGCTTGATTGTTGCCGCGGTGGCCTTTTTTGCGCCGAGTGCCCTGGTGCGGTGGACGATGCCCAAGATTGCGGCCATCGCCGGCACGACCGCCAAAGAGGCCATCTCGCAGCCGTTGTTCTACGTGCTTCTGGCCATCGGCGTCTTTGGACTGCTCCTGTTCCCCTTCGTTCCGTACAACACGTTTGGCGAAGACATCAAAATGGTGAAGGACGAGGGGCTCACGCTGATAATGATCCTCTCGATCATCATGGCGTTGTGGACCGCCAGCATGTCGATCGCTGAGGAGATCGAGGGCCGCACGGCCCTGACGCTCCTGTCGAAACCCGTCGGTCGGCGGCAGTTCATTCTCGGGAAATTTCTAGGCATTCTCGTGCCCGTGGCGATCATGTTCGCTGTTCTCGGCGCGTTGTTCCTGGCGAGCGTGTCGTTCAAGGTGGTGTACGATGCTCGGGAGGTGTCCTTGCCCGATCCGTCCCTGGCCGACTGTCAGCGTGAGATGCTTCAGATCGCACCCGGTTTGCTGCTCTCATTCATGGAGGCCGTGGTGCTGACGGCCATCAGCGTGGCCATCTCAACGCGGCTGCCCATGATGGCGAATCTTGTTATCTGCGCGTCGATCTACGTACTGGGCCACCTGGTGCCGATCTTGGCCAATTCGTCGGTCGGCCAACACGAATTCGTTCGTTTCGTCGCCAATCTCTCGGCCGCCGTCCTGCCGGTGCTCGACCACTTTAACATCTCGGCCGGCATTTCTACCGGTCAGAGCGTACCGTTGTCGTACTTAGCCTGGGCCGCATTATATTGCCTGCTCTACAGCACCGTGGCAATGCTGCTGGCCCTGCTGCTGTTCGAGGATCGGGACCTGGCGTGAGCTTGTCGCGATTCATCCAGGGGTGGCAGCAGTCACCGATATATATCCCGGCGGTGCCCCACTTTGACGACCCACACGGTGCGATCCTGGTCCTGGATCGAGTAAACCACTCGATATTGGCCTTGGCGAATTCGATATCTTTCTTCGCCGGTGAGCTTTTCGCAGCCGTGCGGACGTGGCTCGGCGCCAAGTGCGGCGATTTTCGCGAGTATCCGCTTGAGATCTCGCTTCGGGATCGACTCGCAATCCTTCCGCACCGGCTTGCGGAAAAAGATCTTATATGCGGCCATCGGCTCGTAGCTTCTTGACCATGTCCTCGAAGCTCACCAGCGGCTCGCGGGCCCGTTCGTCAAATGCCGCCAAGTCGATTGCATCTTCGGCCAACGATTGCTTCACGGCCGCGTTGACCAAATCCGAAACTGACCGCGATGACTCAACGGACTTCAAATGCAGTGCGCGGTGAATCGCCGGCTCCAAGTAGATCGTCGATCGTTTTGAAATGGACGCCATGGCAGTCCTCCCACGCGATCAATTATAGCGTTATAGCGTTATGGTGTCAAAACGCCAAAGGGGGCAGTGAGCTATTCCGCCCGAACCCGCACGCGGCGACCTTCCACACTGACGCGGCCGGCGGCGATCAGCGCGCAATGCTTCGGGATAGGCTTCGCACTCGGCCTCGAACACGCGAGCGGCCAATGTCTCGGGCGTGTCGTTGTCGAGCACCGGCACGGCACGCTGCAAGATCACCGGACCATGGTCGTATTGGTTATCGGCGAAATGGACCGTGCAGCCGCTAAGCTTCGCGCCGTATTCGAGCACGGCCTCATGCACCCGATGGCCATAGAAACCATCGCCGCAGAACGAGGGAATCAGCGCCGGATGGATGTTCACAACGCGATTCGAGAAATCCTCCGGAATGGCAATTCGTTTTAAGAAGCCGCCCATGACGACTAAGTCGGCCTTCGCGCGGCGGCATTGCTCGAAGATTGCGCTGCTGAAGGTGCTCTCGTCCGCAAAACATCGCCGCTCGACGACAACGCTTGGAATGCCGGCATCGCGGGCAAACTGCAATCCGCGGACCGTGGGACTGCTAGCAATCACCAAGGCGATTTCCACGGGCAACCGCCCCGCGGCGATCTTCTCGATCAGGTTCCGCAGGGTTGTTCCCCCGCCGGAAATCAGGACGGCGATGCGAAATGGTGTCATGCAAAGACCAGCCGATGACCTTTTGGCTCGGGAACCGGGTCGCCGAATTCTCTCGCCGTGTCGATCCAAAGTTGCATAGCAACTTTGGCGTTGGCGAGCGCTTCCTCGTGCGTGGTCCCGTGGGCTGTGCACCCGGCAAGCTCGGGAACCTCGGCCACGAACACCTGATCTTCTTTGCTCCAGAAAATGATGATCTCGTATCTGTCCATTACTCGTGGCCTCCCAGTCTGTATTTCAGAATCACATTACGAACCTGCCGAACTTGGTACGGTTTGGCCTGGCTCCCGTCTCGCTGCAAATTGAGCTTTTCCACGACACCAGTTTTCCGAAACATATGATGGCTTCCCCGCGTCCGGAGTTCAAATCCAAGATGAAGAAGCAGGTTGCACAGGTCCTCAAAGGCAACGTTGGCATCGCTTCTGCCATCGATAATCTGTGACAACACTCTCTCCCGTTTGCCCATGATCAGTCTACCTCAAAGGGTTGCCGCCGGGCAATTGTCGTTGTGGAGTTTCTGGCGGAGCACTTGTCGCTTCAACCTTCTGTATCCATAAAGTTTCAGGATGGCCGCCAATAGTCACTTCAAAAACTGATGCATTGGGGGCATCTATCAGCCCGTCGGGGATTAGCTCGACCGCTAACGTTTCTGTACAAATGTAGTTTGTATTTGCAGTATTCGTATTGGCCGAAATTAGTTCTTGCGATTGGGTCTTCCACCCAACCCTGATGCGATCTGTAAAGTCAAGGCCCAGTTCCTTTCGCTTATCTTGTATTACACGAATTTCCTCCCGAGCAAGCATTTCTTCAATAAGTGCGGGAGTCAATTCAGTGGACAACACCACAACGACAGCGTGCCCTTGTGCGGCTGCCCAGCCTTCTTTGGCCTGTAGACGAACTTGAATATCATCCGAGGTGAGAACAACCGGCCCGTCGGGCAGTGGCAGCGTAATGTTGCCTTGTGACTCCAACTCGGCCAGCAACTGGCCGCCGCCGGCCTCGCCCAGCAGCTTGCGTACGGCCGGCAACCGTTTTCCCAGTCGGGGGCCAAGCCGCTTCAGGTCGGGCAGAATGTTGTAGGTGATATACTGCTCGGCCTCCTGCGTGAACTGCACTTGCTTGACGTTTAGCTCGTCGGCGACCAGTCGGGCATGCTCTTCGAGCCACGGTTGATGCGTCCGGTCAGCGAGGATCACTTCGACGCAGGAAAGCGGCTGACGAACCTTGAGCTTGGCATTCATCCGCGCCGCGCGGCCCAGCGAGACAATCTCCCGGGCCAACGCCATCCGTTCGGAAAGCTGCACGTCGATGCGTGCCGCGTCCGACTGCGGATATTCGCACAGATGCACGCTTTCGGGTGGCTGTTCGGACATCGGGTGGCCTGCAAAAGCCGCCACCGCAAGATTCTGCCACATGGCCTCGGCCAGGAACGGCGTAAACGGGGCAATCAGCTTCGTGAGCGTCAAAGGCACTCGTAGAGCGTCCAATACGCGTCGGCCTTGTCGCGCGTACGGCTCGCCGCTCCAAAATCGGTCGCGGCTGAGGCGGACGAACCAATTGCTCAGCGCGTCGAGAAACTCCGTAAGCCGCTGGCAGGCGGCAAAGTTGTCGAAGGCGTCCATCCGCTCGACGGACCGCCGCGATCGTGCGGTTCAACTCGCTGAGGATCCACCGATCGACTTGCCGGCGCGTGGAAACGGGGTAGAACGTTTTGCCCGTAGACAGCGATTTCGCATTCAATTCGCCGGCAGGTCCCGAATATCTCCGCCGCCGGATCGAAGCCGTCGATGTTCGCGTAGATCACGAAGAAGCTGTAGACATTCCAGAGCCGCAGCAGAAACTCGGGAATGCAGTCCTTGATAGCCTGCTCGCTGTAGCGGATCGACGTCCACGGCGGCTGGTTGGCGAAGAAATACCACCGCAAGGCGTCGGCGCCGTAGCGGTTGAATATCTCGTTCGGCTCGCGGTAGTTCCGCTTGCTCTTCGACATCTTGCCGCCATCCTCGCCCAGCATCAGCCCAAGCACGATGCAGTTGCGAAAAGGATGGGGGTACTGAGTGGGGTCGGGGGACGAGGGGCGGGGGCGGGGGACGAGGGGCGGGGGTCGGGGGACGAGGGATTGGGGGTTAGGGATTGGGGATTGGAGGTTTTCGAGCGCGGAGCTGATAGGCTCTCGCTGCCCCGATCCTCGTCCCCCGCCCCTTCGCCAAACAGCAGCGTGCTGATGGCCAGCAGGCTGTAGAACCAGCCGCGGGTCTGGTCGATGGCCTCGCTGATGAAATCGGCGGGAAACTGGCCGCGGAAGCGTTCGGCCGAGCCCGACCGATGCGGATAGCCCCATTGGGCGAACGGCATCGCGCCAGAATCGAACCAGCAATCGATCACCTCGGGCACCCGCCGCATTCGCGCACCGGGCGCCTTAGGCGAGTCATACGTGATGGCGTCGATATACGGTTTGTGCACGCACAGATCGTCGGGCAATTCGGGCGTATCTTTCTTTGCTTTTTCCCAATCGTCCGTGCCCGTCACGCCTGGCTTATTGATCAGCTCCGTGTAGTTTCCGATCGCCTCCATGTAGCCGGTTTGCTCGCAGACCCAGATCGGCAGCGGCGTTCCCCAATAGCGCTCGCGTGACAGGGCCCAATCGACGTTCGACTCCAAAAAGTTGCCAAACCGCCCATCCTTGATGTGTTCGGGCAGCCAGTTGATGTGGCTGATTGTTGGCCAGCATCTGGTCTTTGATCGCCGTGGTGCGAATGAACCAGCTCTTGCGCGGGTACTGGATCAGCGGATCCTCTTCGGCCCGCCAGCAGAACGGGTAATCGTGAACGTATTGCTCCTGATGGAACAGGAGGCCCTCGGCCCTTCAGTTGGCGGATGATGTCGCGGTCGCAATCTTTGACCCAGCGACCTTGATACTCGGGGGTTTCGGCCGTGAAGGTGCCATCGGGTGCGACCGAGCAAATCAACGGCGGCCCTTCGCCATCGACAAATAGTGATTGCTCTGATTGAAGGACGTCGAAATCTACTTCGCCAAAGGCCGGCGCCTGGTGGACAACGCCCGTGCCGGTGTCGACCGTCACAAACTCCGCCGGGAACGACGCGCACAGGCAATGTACTGATTTCCGCCCGCCTTGAGCCGTCCCAGCTTCTTGCCGTCCTTGTCATAGTAGAACCGAAATGGCGGCCTATAGCGAAGGCCGATGAGTTCGCTCGCCGGGCATCGTCGCCTCGACCGTGAATGATTTGCCGACTTTGGTCATCACAGTCTCGACGAGCGATGAAGCAAGAATCAGCTTTCTGTCGTCTCCCTCAACCGCGACGATGGAATATTCCAAGGTCTGGCTTGACGGCCGCGAACTGATTGCTCGGTAGCGTCCAGGGGGTTGTTGTCCAAACGAGCAAATCGGCGTTGTAGCCCTCACCCTTGCCCTCTCCCGAAGGGAGAGGGGACACGAGCGGAAATCGCACGTACACGCTTGGATCGGCCACCTCGCGGTAGCCTTGGCCGACTTCGCCGGCGACTCAGGGCCGTTCCGCCCTGTGCCCACCACCAGACGATCTTGTGGCCCTGATACAACAGCCCGCGATCGAAGAGCGTTTTCAGTGCCCACCAAACGCTCTCGACGTAGCTGCGGTGGAACGTGACATAGGCTTCGTCGAGGTGAATCCAGAAGCCCAGCCGCTCGGTCAGTTGCTCCCACTGCTGGGTGTAGCGAAACACGCTTTCGACGCACTTGCGGATGAACGGCTCGACGCCGTAGGCCTCGATTTCGTCCTTCGAGTGGATGCCCAACTCCTTGCAGACCTCGACTTCGACCGGCAGCCCGTGGGTATCCCAGCCGGCTTTCCGCTCACAGCGGTAGCCGCGCATGGTCTTGTAGCGGGGAAAAAGATCCTTGATGGATCGCGTCAGGCAGTGGCCCGGATGGGGGAGTCCGTTGGCCGTGGGCGGGCCTTCATAAAAAACAAATGGCGGCGCCGATGTTCCTGGCAGCCAACGACTTCTCGTACGTCTGGGCCTTGTTTCCACAGCGCGATGATCTCTTCTTCGAGCTTGGGGAACGAAACGGAGCCTTCAACGGGCTTAAACATGGGCTTCTCGCCGCTTTGACCGACATAAAACCACTAATCTTAGCATGTTGCGCTATGGTTTCCAATCGGTCGAGGGGCCGCTCTCTCCGCACTTGTGACCGAGGTCGGTGCGGACGCCATGAGTGGCAGGCCGCCGGCGAGCTTGACATACCCGCTTTGATGCCGATTGTTGCATGCCGAAACATGCCGGGACTTCGCGTCCCTTTTCGCTCAAAGGTGTTGTCGGCCAGCGAGTTATCAAGCATAATATAGATGTCTCTTTTCAACGTTCACGCGTTGCCGTTCGGGCTCTGTATATGGCAGACGAGATCGCCGTCGATTCGTTTCTGAACCTACTGGGACAGAGCGATCTGTTGCCCGACGACCAATTACTGTCGCTTATTGGATCGCGTTCGCGGCGAGGGCACAGCGGCCGACGAGTTCAAAGAAGTTGGCCGATTCGTTGGTCGAGCGGCAAGATTCTGACGGCCTGGCAGGCCGACATGCTGCTGAAGGGCAAGAATCGCGGCTTCCGCCTGGGCCCGTACCGCATCCTCGGCCTTTGGGCCAAGGGGGCATGAGCAAGGTCTTCCTGGCCGAGCACGAGACCATGCGTCGCCGCTGCGCGATCAAGGTCTTGCCCAGCAAATACCAGGAAGACACCGACCTGTCTGAAGCGATTCCAATTGGAGGCTGTGGCCATCGCCGCGCTCGACCATCCGAACATCGTCCGCGCCTACGACTTCAACAAGGACGAGCGCTACGGAAAGCAGATCCCGTACCTGGTGATGGAGTACGTCGAAGGGCAGGACCTGCGGCGAATGGTCGAGGAACAGGGTCCGCTGGATTATCGCAAGGCGGCCGATTTCATTTGCCAGGCGGCCGAAGGATTGGCCCATGCCCATGCCGCACGGTTTCGTTCATCGCGATATCAAGCCCGCCAACTTGCTGGTCGATCCGCAGGGCGTGCTGAAGGTGCTCGATTTGGGGCTGGCGACATTCGCCGAAGCCGAGGAGAGTATCGACGCGGAGGATGGTGGTCAATCGGCGGTGGGCACGGCCGACTACGTGGCTCCCGAGCAGGTCGTCGATAGCCGCAATGTCGACGGCCGCGCCGACATCTACAGTCTAGGGCTCACGTTCTACTTCATGCTGACCGGGCGTCGACCTTTCGCGAAGTCGACCATCATGGAACTCCTGGTGGCGCATAAGAACGAAAAGCCTGAACCGATCACCAATTCGCGCCCGGATGTGCCGATGGACTTGGAAGCGATCATCGACAAGATGATCGCCAAGTCGCCATTCCAGCGTTATCAGACGGCTAAGGAGTTGGCTGAAAAACTCCGCAAGTGGCTGAAGGAGTCGGGCAGCGGCCGCGACGTACTCGCGAATCTCGGCGCTTGATGGCCGAAGCACTTCGCTCGAAACAGCCGTCGACGCAAGAAACGACTCGCTCGGCCGTCGCGAAGACTGAGGATACCGAACTCGAATTGACCAAGTTGACCGAAGACAAGGGCGAATCGTCACCTGCCGCCAAGGCCGATCATGAATCGAGCTCGGCACAGCCTTCGTCGACCGATCCCTCCAACAACGGCGAGCCAGCGCCTGCAGGCGGCGCCGCGAAGACCGGCCATCCACCCGCCAAGCCTTCGGGCGGCGCATCGACCGGCAATGGCGACGCGGCGACTACGACCGTCAAGGCCAAACCGCTGCCGGGGCTAGCGATGGAAGATCTCATCGCTTCGCTTCCGCCGGCGGAACCGCTGCCGCTGTCGGATACCGTTGAAAGCGCGCGCTCGCACGGGAAATTGAAAGCGATAAAGAAGCAGAAGCGGGGACAGGGCTTCCGCGAATTTCTGAAGACGCCTTGGCCATGGCTCGGATTGATCGGCGTGGTGTTTCTTGCCGTGCTGACTTTCTTGTTCGTGCTAATCGCTACATTGCCGACGGCAGAACCACCGCCGGAGCCCGTTCGGACAGCCGCAAAGTCCTCTGCGCCTCGCAGCAAACCGGCGCCCGTCGCGTCGAACAAGCAACCGTCGAAGGCGCCCACGCCTAGCACGGCCCAGGCGAACAAGACTCAAGCATCGCCTTCGGCCACGCCATCGGCCACGACCTCGACAGTGACGCCTGTGAAGTCGGATGCCAAATCGCAGCCGGCGGCGACCGTCAAGCCTACCGACACGTCGACCGCGAAGTCGACCGCGTCGCACGCCGAACCAGTGCCGGTCGTGGGGCCGCCCGTGGCGCCGCCGACTTCTGCGTCGACAGAGGACAAGGCGCCGAGACTGAGCCGGCCACTACCAAGCCCGTCGAGCCCAAGCCGGTTGCAACCCCTCCGCAGCCGTCCAAAGAGGACAACGTTGATAAGGAACCGCTGTTGGCCAACCTGGACGCAATATCAATTCGGGAGCCGACGGTTGGAGATTCGGACGTCGCGCAACGGCTGAAAACAATCGCTACCAATACTGCAACTCTCCGGCCGCTTTCGATGCGTGTCGACGATGATGCTCCCAGTGTGATGAACATTGAATTGAAAGCTAGCACGACTGCTGAAATGAACGAGATCGTTCTGACGGTAGAGGTGAAGTGCCAAGGCGAGGATGGAAAGACCGTTACCGCGTGGACCGACAGCACAAAGGTGTTGTCTCTTCCAAAGACCAAGCCACTGCCGCGCGGGCCAAAGGCAGCGCGCGTCATAGGTTCCAAGGCCAAACCCATCTTCGATAAGTTCCGAGCGGATGTGGTCCAAGCCAGAGCCAGAGCCAAGACTGAGAGCAAAGCGGAACAGGAATAGCGCGAGTTGCGGGCGTCGTTCTGTGCAGCGTGTCGCGTCTGTGCTGCGAACGCTTATTGTTGCAAGACTCTTCGCTGCGCTCGGGATGACGCAGCAGAATCGAGTGGCCTTGTTACACGGAGTATGGCCCGCGTTGCCAAGAATTCATTGCGGCGTTCAGGATGCTTCCTGTCCCAGCACGCCGAGCACGATCTTGCGCAAGTTTGGCTCGGCCTCGGCCGCCGTGGCAATGATGTCCTCGATATTGGCTGGCTTCAGGGCGTCGGGAAGGCACAGATCAGTAACGATCGACAACCCGAGCACGCGCATGCCGGCATGCACTGCCACGATTACCTCCGGCACGGTCGACATACCGACGACATCGGCCCCGATCGTGCGGAGGAAGCGATATTCGGCCCGCGTTTCCAGATTTGGACCAACCACGCCGGCATAGACCCCGGGCCACGCGACAAAGTTCTCGCGTCGGGCAATCTCCAACGCCCGCCGCCGCAATACCGGATCGTATGGCCGACTCATGTCGGGAAATCGCGGGCCCAATCTGTCGTCGTTCACTCCGATGAGCGGATTGCCGTTCATCAGGTTAATGTGGTCGTCGATCACCACGATATCGCCCGTGGAATAATGCGGATTCAACCCGCCGCACGCATTCGAGACAATCAATAGTTCGGCGCCCAATGCCCGCATTACGCGAATCGGAAAGGTGATTTGCCGATAGGAATAGCCTTCGTACGCGTGGAACCGCCCTTCCATCGCAACAACGGGCCGGCCCTGCAAGACGCCGCAAACGAGTTGGCCTGTGTGGCCGACGGACGTCGATCGCGGGAAGTGCGGGATGGCGGAGTAGTCGAGCGTCGCCTCGGTCTGAATCTGCCCCGCCACGCTGCCCAAGCCGGTACCCAAGACAATGCCCGCGAAAGGCCGTTCACCCCAATGGGCGTGAATGAAGTCGACGGCCTGTGCGACCTCAGCAGCTAACTGTTGCATTCGACTGGCTCACCATATTCGAAGTTACTCGTCTTCGTCCAATTCCTCTTCGACGTCGTCGTCCTCGTCCAAATCGTCCTCGTCGACGTCTTCATCGTCGTCGAAATCGTCGTCGAAATCCTCTTCAAAGTCGTCGTCGAAATCGTCGTCGAAGTCGTCGTCGTCAAAGTCCTCATCGTCGTCTTTGGCCGCCTCGGCGACGCATGTGCCAACCCGCGACGCGTACGACGGGCCAAGCGGAAAACTTGACGTGGGCCAGGCGAAGGATATAAGTTCCTGCAACATGTTCCGTTCCTCGGTGGATAATGTGGACGCCGACCGCCGGAATACCGTCCGCCAGTTCCAGCCCGGTGCGGCAGACGACGAATTGTGAACCAAGCCGCGCCGCCTGTCAACGGGCCAAAATGATCCAGCTCCGGGCCGGTCGTTCCTGATAGCACGAGGTTTACTTTGAGAGGATCGAATGCAATTGTTGCCAGCCGGCGTAGGTTCGGCACGGGAATTGCTTTCGTCAGCTGGCTGAAATGTTGGGGTTTCAGGAAGATTGCGGAGTCTTGCTCGACGAGAGGGAGTCATCCTGAGCGGAGCGAAGGATCTTATTGGTATGCGGGTAGTTGCGCATTCTGCGGAGATTCTTCGCTGCGCTCAGAATGACCGTTCACAGGAACTTTGAAGTTCTGCCGGTTGGGCTTTCCGCGTGCTTGACCGAATTCGGCAACCGGGATATAATCGGGCCCGCTGGTACGGAGTATCTGAATCGATAGTCGGCGGCGGAATCGCCTTCTATCATCCGGCCGGCACGACAAACGGATTTGTCGCAACGTGGCCAAGGGATGCGAAATGGAATTCGCCATAACCGCCACACGGGAGCTACCGGTGTCGAGCGGCTCGTTCGATATTAAAGAGCGGGTCAAACAGGCCGTCGATATCGTCGAGCTGGTCGGTAGCCATATCCAGTTGCGCCGTCAGGGCCGCAACTATGTCGGCATTTGTCCGTGGCACGACGACAGCCGTCCCAGCCTTCAGGTGAACCCCGAGCGACAATCGTTCAAGTGCTGGGTATGTGATATCGGTGGCGACGTCTTCAGCTTCGTGATGAAGACCGAGGGAGTCGAGTTTCGTGAAGCTCTCCACATGCTGGCCGATCGGGCTGGCATTCCGTTGGAGCGACCTCAACGCCGGGCGTCTGCGGATGCCGCGGTCGGCCGAGTGCCCGGCAGCCCCGACGACAAACGGACGCTGCTGCAGGCCATGGCCTGGGCCGAGCGCCAATATCATCACTGCCTGCTGCAATTCGCCCGAGGCCGACGCCGCTCGGCGGTACCTCGCTGAGCGAGGCATCACGGCCGAAAGCATCGAGCGGTTCCAACTTGGCTTTTCGCCGTTGGAGCGTGACTGGATTCTGCGGCAACTCAAGGAGAAAAAAGGGGATAAGTCCAATTTACCGGAACGGCCCGAGGGGTGCTTGGCACAAATTGGACCTGTCCCCTTTTCTCCAGGTGAAGCGAATGCGGCGAAAATGGCACGGCGGGCGAAGACTCTGGAGAGCGTCGGCATTCTCGCGCGGCCGTCCGAAAACGGCAACCTGTACGATCGCTTTAAGGGTCGGCTGTTGTTTTCGATTCATGACGCACAGGGTCGCCCGGTCGGCATTGGTGGCCGAGTGTTGCCCGAGTTGGGAAGCACGAGTCCGGCCAAGTACGTCAATTCACCCGAGACGCCCTTGTTTACCAAGAGCAAATTGCTCTACGGGCTCGATCTGGCCCGCGAGGCTCTGCGCAAGACACGCACCGCGTTGGTTATGGAGGGCTACACCGATGTGATCGTCGCCCATCAGTATGGGTTTCAAAATGCTGTGGCGGTGTTGGGTACGGCGTTGGGCGAATCGCATATCCGGCTGTTAAAGGCCCATGCCGATCGCATCGTACTGGTGCTCGATGGCGACGAGGCCGGCACCAAACGGGCTAATGAAGTGCTGGAGTTGTTCGTCGCCCAACAGGCCGACTTGAGCATCCTCACCTTACCCGAAGACCTCGACCCGTGCGATTTCCTGCACAAATACGGGGCTACGGCACTGGCAGACCTGCTGGCCACGAAGGCCGTCGATGCGTTGGATCACGCGTACGAGGTAACAACGCGTGGCATCGACGTTGAGCACGACGTCCATGGTGTGGGCCAAGCGATCGAGCGGCTATTGGGCATCGTGGCGAAGGCGCCGCGGCTGAGCGCCGAAACACGCGGCGATGCCCGCATTCAGGAACAAAAAATCGTGCAGCGGCTGGCCGGCAAGTTCCGCGTCGACGAGCAGGAATTGCGACGTCGGTTGGCTACGCTGCGGCGCCGGGCAGCCACACGACCGGTCGGAGTGCGATCGGCCGATACACCCGCAGACGAATCCGATGTGACAAGTTCGTCGCAACCGATCGATGCCTGGCAGCGCGAACTGATGGAATTGCTGGTTGCGCATCCGCAAGCAATCGGGGAAATTCGCGCTCGCGTTCCCATCGAACAACTGGCCGCCGAACCGTGTCGGCGGATCTACGAGACTTGCTGTCGGCTGGACGATGAGGGCATTGTGCCGACGTTCGACCGGCTGATGCTGGAGTTCGACGAGCCGGCCATGAAAAGCCTGCTGGTGGAATTCGACGAAAATGGCAGAGCGAAGGGTCGGTCGATGGCCGATCCGTCGGTTCTGCTGGAGGAACTTTTAAGGACCATGCAGCGAAAGGAGGCGGAGAAGCAGCGGCCCGCACAGATCGTGGCACTGCGCGAGGGAGGTTTGGATGTCCAACAGCAAGCCGCAATGCTGGAGGACATCATTCGCCAGAAGCGAAGCCTCTCGCAGTAGCAGACAGAAGAACTCCCCTCTCCTTTCGGGAGAAGGGACTTCGGTCTGCTGCTGAAGTCCGGCCTGGCATTTCCAATCCCACGGATGGGAGAGGATGCTGTGGACCGCGATTCCTTTTCACCCAGGCGCAACGGACTGCGCGAAAGGAGTGGTACGGTGGACCTTTTCGATAAGGATTTGCAGGAACTGGTCGCCCGGGGAAGATCGCAAGGGTATCTGACGTATGACGAAGTCAACGAGTACCTGCCTGACGAGGAAGTCAACCCGGAGAAGCTCGATAATCTATTGATCGCCCTGGAGGAAGAGGGCATCGATTTGGTGAATCACCCGCCCGCGGCGGGATTCTACGACGCGGCCGAAGCGTCAGACGCTGACGCGAGCATCGCCCGTCTGGTCAGCGAGGAAATTGGCAGCCGAACCTTGGATCCGCCACCACTGCCTGGCGACCTCACGAAGTTCAGCAGCGATCCGATCCGCATGTACCTGAGCCAGATGGCGGAGATTCCGCTCCTGGCCCGCACCGAAGAGATCGCGCTGGCCAAAAAGATCGAGATCACGCGGAAGCGATTCCGCCGTTCAGTCATCGGCTGCGCCGTGGCGATGCGGGCGACCGTGGGGGCGTTGACGCACGTGCATCAGGGCGAGCTCCCGTTCGACCGAACGATCAAGGTGTCGCTGACCGAGCGGCTGACCAAGGAGCAGATCATTGCTCGGATGCCGCACAACCTCGATACGCTTTCCCATTTGATGGCAGGGAACCAGAAGGACTTTTGTGTTCTGCTGAATCGCCGAACGTCGACGGACGAGCGGCAGGAGGCGCGAAAGCGGTTCATCCGCAGGCGGCGCAAGATGCTTACGCTCATCGAAGAGCTGAGTCTACGGACGCGACGGATCCAAGCGATGATGCGGCAGATGGAGGATTCGTTGGGGCGGATGGAGGAAATCCGCCGTCACCTGCGGTTGATGGTCGATAACCCAGCCACATCGGCCAAGCGGGCGAGGCTGCGCCGCGAGCTTCACGACCTCATGGTTCTAACTCAAGAGACACCCAAGAGCCTCCGCACTCGCTGCCAAACCATGCGGCGGCAATACCAGGACTACGAGCAGGTCAAACGGCAGCTCTCGGGCGGCAATTTGCGGCTGGTGGTGTCGATCGCCAAGAAGTACCGCAATCGGGGGCTCAGCTTCCTGGACCTCATCCAGGAGGGGAATACCGGCCTAATGCGTGCGGTCGACAAGTATGAGTATCGCCGGGGATTCAAGTTCTCGACCTACGCGACGTGGTGGATTCGGCAGGCGATTACCCGGGCGATTGCCGACCAAGCGCGGACGATCCGCATCCCAGTCCACATGATCGACGTGCTCGGCAAGCTGCGAAACGCCTCGAAACAGCTCTTGCAGGAGCTCGGCCGTGAGCCGACCACCGAGGAAGCTGCCGCTGCCACGGGCCTGTCGGTCGAGGAGACACGGCGCGTTTTGGCCATGGGCCGACATCCGGTAAGCCTTGACCGACCGGTCGGCGAGAGCGAAGATAGTTGTTTCGGCGAGTTTGTCGAGGACGGTGGACTGCCTCGGCCGGAAAAGGCCGCCAGCAATGAACTGCTTCGCGAGAAAATCGACGCTTTGCTCAAAACGCTCACCTATCGGGAGCGCGAGATCATTCGCCTGCGCTATGGGCTGGGCGATGGCTACACCTATACCCTGGAAGAGGTGGGCCGGATCTTCAAGGTTACCCGTGAACGCGTGCGGCAAATCGAAGCCAAAGCGGTCAAGAAACTGCAACACCCGGTCCGCAGCCAGCAGCTCGAAGGATTCCTCGGCGATTCCACGAGGTATGACGACGCGCCCGAATACGAGCGCGCTGCGGGCTAAGACCTGTTGGGCCGCACTCAGGATTGACGCATGCCGTCAAGCCGCCGGTTTCTCAGCCGGCGGCTTTTTTCCTTTCTTGACACTTCCCCTCGGTTCCAAGCGGCGTTCGGGAACCGGACAATGTTCAACCAATCAACTACAATCCCTCACCCCGAGATGACACTCCATGCCTGCCACCCCCGCTAATATTGGTACGTCCGTTCTTCGCACACTTCACCGCATCCATCGGCAACTTAGCGATTTGAAGGAGCGGCTTGATCGGGGCCCGAAGCAGATTCGCGCTGCCGAGGCGAACGTGCTACACCGCGACGAGTTGTTAAGCAATACGAAGGCCAAGGCCAAAGCCATGCGCATGGCCGCCGATCAGAAGCAGCTTCAACTGAAGTCGGGCGAAGACAAGGTCAAGGACCTTCGGCGCAAGCTCAATGCGGCCACCAGCAATCGCGAGTACCAAGCCCTCTTGGAACAGATCGCTGCCGACGAAATGACCAACAGCGTGCTGGCCGACGAAATCCTCGAAGCCTTGGAGAAGGTCGACGAGTTCAAAGCGAACATCACGGAAGCCGAAACCGGAGCCACGGCCGCAAAGCAGAAGGCCGAGCAGGTCCACGCCGAAGTAGCTGCCCGGGAGCCAGTGTTGAAGGCTGAAATCGGTCGCCTTGAGACAGAATTGAAGGGATTCGAGGCCACGCTGCCTGACGACATCCGCCAGTTGTACCAACGCGTGGTGAAACATAAGGGCGAGGATGCGCCTGGCGTGAGTAGAAAATCAGTTTTGCGGCGGCTGCAATCAACAAATTCCGTTGAACATGCTCAACCAGATCATGCTCGGCCAACCGGTGTTCTGCAAGACCTGCGGAAGGTTGCTGTATCTGCCGGAGTAGGGTCACCTGTGGGGCCCAGCCCTCACGTCTCTTCCGCCTCATGCATCGCCTCGGCCACTTCGCGGCGGTTGGCGAGAAAGTAGAAGATCCCCAGCGGCGCAATCAACAGCATGATGAGCCGATAGGCCAGCGCGACAACAAGCCCTTGGCCCGGCGTGATGGGTTGGCCGATGGCCGGCACAACGGAGTACAGGAAATCCAAGGCCGACTCGGTCGGGCCAAACGGCAGCGGGATCACTTGCAAGGCGGCGCTGAGCGGGAAAATTACGAAATGCTGGCCCAGCGTAGGATGATTGCCAGGCAGACCGCAGGCGATCAGGTAGCACCCCACCGCAAAAAGGCTGTGAACGGCCACGGTCGACAGCGCGGCCAAAATCAGAACACGCGGTTGGCGATTGTACATGCGAACCGCGAGGATCAAGCTTTCGACGTGACGACCGATGCGCGGAATGCGCGCGACTGCCAGGATCGCGCGACGCACCAACACCTCGGGGCCGAGCACGACAGCCAAACCGATCGTGCTGCCGAAGGTCACGGCGTACATTGCCGAGCAGATCCACCAGTAGTTGCCAAGATCAATCCTCCAAAACCTGGTTAGCAGAATTGCCACCGTACATACGAGGAACAGCACATAGAGTCCGATGACTCGGTCGACCAGCACCGACGCGAGCGCCTTTGCGCGATAGCGCGGCTGCTCGTGACCGAGCATCAATGTCTTCATCAGGTCGCCGCCGACGATTCCCAGCGGCATCAGATTGAACAGATAACCCCAGAAGCTTATCCGGATGGCATCGTGGAAACGGCACGGAACATCGAGCGCCCGAACCAGATACCACCAGCGAACGAACGTGATCATCACGGCCACGGCGCAGCAGAGCCAGGCCAGGGTTAAGATGTCCCACCGTTTCGGCTCGTCGCGGAGATTTTCGAACACGTCGCCGCTGGAGGCCCGGTATACCAAGAAGGCAATAATGGCGACCGAAAGACCGACTTTCAGGAGCGTAATGATGAGTTTTTTCACGTGGCAATCGCTCTCTAACCCCTAATCCGGCTCTCTACCACAGCCCCATGCTCCACGTCACGGCCACGAGCCAGCCGACGGCACAGATTTGCGTTGCCACGGAATGATAGGCCACCTCGACCGGCGAACCGCCAATGCCTTCCACGTCGGCCAGGCGTAAGTAATTGAGTATACCGAAAGCCACGAAGGGCATGGAGGCCATTTCACGGCCTTCGAGCAGCACCCTGGAGTCGATGCTATACAAGGCATACGACAAGATCGCGACGCCCGCACAGATCGACATGGCGTGGTCCAGGAACATCAAGCTGTAGCCTCGCAGGCTGGGGCGATGATCCGTCCCGAGACCTTCGATCAGATCGGCACGCCGTTTGGCGAAGCCCAGAAACAGGGCCAGCGTCGACGTACACAGCAAGAGCCAAGCCGACGGTGTCGCCGCGAGCAAGGCACAGCCTAAGAGAACTCGAATAACGAAGCCGGAGGAAAGCAAGAAGACATCCAACAGGGCCACGTGTTTCAGGCCCAGATTGTAGCCGACGTTTATGGCGATGTATGCGAGTACGATCGCCACCGCGTCGAGACGGCGTGTCAGAAGACAAAGCCCCACGCCGGCGACGAAGAGGACGGCGGCTTGAATCAAAGCGGCCCACGGCGGCACCAGACCGGCGGCAATGGGGCGATGACACTTCTGTGGGTGTATGCGGTCGGAGTCGGCGTCAAACAAGTCGTTCAGGGTGTAGATCGCCGAGTTCACCAAGCAGAAGCCGGCCACGCCGAGCAAGAACGGGACCGGATCGAACTGCGCGTGCGCTTTCAGTGCAAACGGCACTGGCAACAAGACGAAAATGTTCTTGATCCAATCTCGCGGTCGCGCCAGTCGGATTAAAGATATCAACATGGCAAGATAAGTTTTCGTAGGGTCCGCCGTGCGGACCAGATTAAACGTCCGTGATTGACTTTAGGTCCGCGAGGCGGACCCTACTAGTCTGATTCAATAGTGACGCTGCTAAAATTCGATCCTTCGCATCACGAATCTCGGCAGGCGGCGGATGACGTGCATCACCCAACGCCACATCGGCGGGACGTATAGTTCAGGGACGCCACGATCGATGGCTTTGAGCACGCGCCGAGCGACATCCTCCGGCGTGCCGGCAAAAGGAGGCGGCTTCAGTCCGGCGGTCATGCCCGTCTTTACAAACCCCGGCTTGACGCACACAACGCGCAGACCCTGGCAGTGGAACTTGTGATCTAGGCCTTCGAGGTATTGGGACAGCCCAGCTTTCGCCGCGCCGTACAAAACCACTGGTTTTCGACCACGCTCGCCGGCCACGGAACTGAAGACGCACAGCGTGCCTCCGCCGGCCGCCAGCAGTCGCTTACGGGCCTCTTCGCAAAAGAGCACTGTGTTGGTGAAGTCGGCTGCCAGCAACCGCGCCGCCAATTGCGGATCGTCCTCCATAACTTCCTGCGTTGCGAACAGCCCCGCGGTGACCACCACCGTGTCGAGACGGCCGAGTTCGCGCTCGGCTTGATCGATGGCGGGGGCAAAACTGGGTGGCTGTAGTAGATCGCAGAAGGCGGTCCGCACCGGTCCGGAGGCGCCGCAAATTTCCAAGTCGCGGGCCGAATGCTCTAGATCTTCGACGACGTGTTCCAGCAGGAACAGTCGATCGCCCCGCGCTGCCATGAGCCGCGACAACGCCCGGCCCATGCCCTTGCTGGCCCCGAAAAAGGCGATATTCATGCGGGGTCTCCCAGGAGTCGGACGGATTGGGCGCTGCGGATGCGAACCTCCGGGTCCCACTTGCGGCGCACCGCGTTGAATGCTTCCAGCCGCGGTTCCATCGCGCGAAAGTGTTCCGGCCGGGTAAACGTGTCTTTCGTCAGGTAGATCCGGCCCCCTTCGGCAATTACCAGTTCGTTGAGCCGATCGACCAGCGCGGGAGTTTTGGTGCGATGGATCGGAAAATCCATGGCGATCGACATGCCGCGCCGAGGAAACGAGAGCATCCCCTTACCTTCCTCGCCGCAGTCCTTGATGACGCACAGAAACCCCATGCCGCCTGCGGCCACGAAGAGCTCGAGAAAACGCCGGGCCGGCCCGTTGTCGTCGGCATGCGGCAGCACACACTGATACTGCGTAAAGCCGCGACGGCCATAGACTAGATTCCAATCGTCAAGCATGTCCAACGGATAGAAGAACGCCGCGGGATGGACGATGCCCCGGCGGACACGCTGAATGTGCTTCCAAAAATAGGCGAGATTGAATGCCTTCATGCTGGCCCGACACAGTGCCATGGCGGGAAACTGGAAGGGCACGCGGAAGCGGTGTTTCGACGGTGGCGGGTTGGCGGGAGCTTCGTCAGGCGATGCCCAGCGGCCTTTCATCAAGATGCCGCGCCCGAGCTTCGCACCGCCAGCGATGCAATCGACCCAACCAACGGTCATTGGCCAATCGCGCGCGACTCTTTCAAACCGGCGATCATGGCGTCAAGATTATCAATGCGCTCGCTCTCACCGCAAATCCACGGCGACGGAATGCGCCGCATAGTGAATGCGCTTTCCAAGATGTGGCCCGTCAGCCCCATGCCGCCGATCGTGGCTCGGAACAACTCGGGCTCGGCATCGTCCGAACATTCGATGATTCGACCGTCAGCCACGCGGAGCTTGATGCCGCGGACATGCTGGCCGAAACAACCGTCAACGTGGTGATTCTTGCCATGCACATCGGAGGCGATCATGCCCCCGACGGTGACGAATTGTGTGCCGGGTGAGACGGGTACGAACCATCCGCGGTGCAGCAGCAGACGGTTTAGTTGCAGCAGCGATACGCCGGCCTCGGCTCGCAATAGGCCCGTGGCCGTGTCAAAGCTCAGCAGGCGGTCTGCCAGGGTCGTGTTGGCCACCGGAGAGTCGACCCGGGCGGGCAGTGACGAGTCGCCATAGGAGCGGCCCAGCCCGCGGCTGAGCGTAGCCGTTTCGGTTATGTCGGCCAGATTCTCCGACTTGCACTCGAGTCCGTCGACGACAGGGAATCGGCCCCAGCCAGAAATCTTAGATTGGTACGGCTGTGGCGGCATAGATAAGACCCCTGGGACCCGGTAGCTAGAGGCTACAAAATAGTTCTTTGGGACGCGAGTGTCAACGTTGTTGCAGAGCGGATTGGCTGCATTTCGCCCGTTTTGACAGCACATTCCCCACAGCCGGACAACCGTTTTTCGCTCGGCTGCCGGTGTTTGGTGAGTACGCTTTGCCCTGCCTATGCCGTGAGCAATAATTGAGACACATTTTGGCGCCAATGATCACTAACGCATGGGTTTGCCGCAAGTGCCTTCGAGCCTCGATTTGAATCTGTGGGAATCCTCGGTCGGCAAGGACGTTTGCCGAGAGCTTGGCATGTATCCGATGCCCGAGGGACTTCGCATCTCCGTTGTGGTGCCCGTCTACAACGAGAAGGCGACCTTGGTCGAGATTGTCCGCCGCATTCGCAACGTGCCAATTGCGAAAGAGGTCATCCTCGTCGACGATGGCAGCACCGATGGCACGCGTGAGTTGTTGCGCAGCCTTGAGCCCTGCGATGATGTACGTGTCATCCTGCACGAGCGCAACAGTGGCAAGGGGGCAGCGCTGCGAACTGGCTTTGGTCAGGCAACCGGCGATATCATCATCGTCCAGGATGCGGACCTGGAGTATGATCCGCGCGAGTATCGGCGATTGATCCAACCAATCGTCGAGGGAGTAGCTGATGTTGTCTACGGATCGCGCTTCCTGCCGGTTGGGCCACACCGGGTGCTCTACTTCTGGCACTACCTCGGCAATCGCGCGTTGACGATGCTCTCGAACATGTTCACGGACCTGAACCTGACCGATATGGAAACCTGCTACAAAGTGTTTCGTCGTGAAGTGATTCAGTCGATTGCCCCAACGCTCAAAGAGAACCGCTTTGGCACTGACCCGGAAATTACGGCCAAGATTGCTCGGCGGAAGTATCGCATTTACGAGGTAGGAATCAGCTATTTCGGCCGCACGTATCAAGAGGGCAAGAAGATCGGCCTCCGCGACGCATTCCGCGTCTTCCGCAGTATTCTTCGGTATGCCTGGAAGGATTAAGGCGGCGAGTGATTCGTGGCGGGTAGTCAGCAGTCCATTTTCTGAATGACGTACTATCCATTATGCTTCGTCTCGTCACGCCGCATTATCGCGTAGCCAACGTTTGCGAGTTGACGCCCGCGCGGCTTCAGCAGTGGGGCATCCGCGCACTGTTGCTGGACGTGGATTGCACGCTAACGCGCTACCGATACCCCGAACCGCCCCCGGAAACGACCGCATGGATCGAGCAACTCTGCGCGGCCGGCATCAAACTGTGCCTCGTCTCGAACGGCATGGGCGGGCGCATACGTGGCTTCGCCGAACGACTTCAACTGCCGTGCATCGCCAAGGCGATGAAGCCCTTGCCACGGGGAATCCGGGCGGCAATGGCAAAACTGGAGGCTACGGCGTCGGAAACCGCCATCGTGGGTGATCAGCTCTTTGCCGACATCATGGCTGGTCGTCTGGCTGGCATCTTGACCATCCTGACTCCCCCGATTCATCCCGAGGAGGAGCCCTGGTACACGCGTCTCAAGCGCGTGCCGGAAGGTTTTCTCTTGAGACGTTCGTCTCCTTGATCGGCCGTCCGCGGATTTGGCTGCATCCAGATTTCCGCGCAGAGTCTGGTACTCGATAGTGCGCTGAACACAGCGAATGTCATTACTTTTCCGGTATCAGCTCCGGGTGTGGCAGTTGTTCTTGGCGGGCGCCGGAAGGTCGTCAGTCTGAGCGCAGCGAAGAATCTAGCGGTTCGCTCGCATCCGAGATCCTTCGCGGCGCTCAGGTTGACCGATCAGTCGGGCCTAGCCGCCATAAAGGATTGTCAAACCCTCAGCTCCTCTGGTGTTTGACAACGGCACGCCGGGTCCGCATAATACAGATCTGCCTGGAGATGCGATTTCCTCCCGCCATAAGCTCTGGAGCCCACCATGCCACACGCTTCCCGCCACAATCGCCGCAATTTCCTGAAGCGCTCCGCCGCCGGCGGACTGGCCGCCATAGCTATCGCCGGAACCAGGGCTTCCGGCCGAGTGCTGGGGGCCAACGATCGGATCCGCATCGCCGTCGTAGGCGTCAACTCGCGAGGCGTCGAACATCTGCGACACCTCTGCAATCGGAAGGATAGCGTCGAGATCGCATATATTGTTGATCCGGACAGCCGCCTGTTTGCTCCGCGCAGCAAGATGGTGCGCGACCGGACGGGCGTTACGCCGAAATGCGTGCAAGACCTTCGTAAAGTGTTGGACGACGACAACATCGATGCTATCTCCGCGGCTTCACCGAATCATTGGCATACATTACAAGGCATTTGGGCCTGCCAAGCAGGCAAGGACGCGTATCTTGAGAAGCCGTGCAGCCACACGATCTTTGAGGGCCAACAACTGGCAAAGGCCGCGCGAAGATATGGCCGCATCGTGCAACACGGCACGCAGTCGCGGTCGAGTGCTGCATTGACCAACGAGATTGCAGCCGTGCGAAGCGGCAAGTATGGCAAGCTATTGATTGCCTACGCCTACGCAGGCAAAATGCGCGAGGGCATCGGCTTCAAGCAAACTAAGCAGCCACCCGCGGAGCTGGATTTTGACATTTGGCTCGGCCCCGCACCGTTGCAGCCGTATCACGAGAACCTCGTACACTACAATTGGCATTGGTTCTGGGACTTCGGCAACGGCGAGATCGGCAATCAAGGCGTTCATCAAGCGGACATCGCTCGCTGGTGCTTCCCGACGGGGCTGTGCCGAAGAGCGTACTTACGTTCGGGGGTCGCTTTGCTTGGAAAGACCAGGGACAAACACCGAACACGCTCTTCGCGATGATCGATTGTGGCGGGCCGAAAATCCTCATTGAGAGCCGCGACTTGGTCGACGAGAAGCTCAACCTTTCGTACACCCACAACGAGTTTTACACCGATGAAGGCATGATTCGGGACGGCATGTTTTATGCGAAGGGCACGAACAAAGGCGAACCGTTGGCCAATGTCTCGAACTCCTTCCCACTACAAGTCGACTTGGCCGGAAAAGGGATCAGCCCGGAGTCGGATATTTCGAGTCAATTGCACTTCGACAACTTCCTCGAATGCATGCGCAGCCGCAAGGCCGAAAACCTCAAGGCCGAGATCCTCGAAGGACATCGTTCTGCCTCGCTATGCCACTTGGCAAACATTTCTCACCGGCTCGGTGTGGCAGTGCCATGGATCCATCCCGTCGATTCGTTTGGAAACGATATCAGTACGCACGAGGCCTGGGCAAGCATGAAGCAGCATCTGGTCGATGCCGGCGTGAAGCTTAACGCGACGACGTGTCGAATGGGCCGGAAACTGGTGTTCGATGCGGCGGCGGAAAAAATCGTCGGCGACGACGAGGCCAACAAGCTGCTGACTCAACCGTATCGACAACCGTTCGTGGTGCCGGAGATCGCGTAGGTAGACGGACTAAGATTCGGCCGACCACCGCCCGCGGCTAGGCGCAGTATCGCGCCGATCGTTGCAGAAAGGGCTGCGATTAGCGTGCCTGGTCGCCGCAACCTTACGTGCCTTGCCCGGCAGGTTCGCGGCGGCGGCGGGTTGTCTTTTGCGCGCGAATGACTGGCTTGGCTCCCAGTGCCGCGTAGTGCGCGATGAAGCGGTTCTTACCGATTCCCAATTCATCGCCTGGACTGAGAGGCGCTTTTCGGGAGACGCGGACTCCGTTGATCGTCGTGCCCAACTTCGTGCCCAGGTCCCATACCATCAACACGCCGTCGCTGTCGTCAATCATGCACTGATAGTGGCCGACCGACGAGTCGTCCAGACAGAGATCGGCACTTGGGTCGAGTCCCACAATGACAGGAAGTTGATACAGGACGACCGGCGGCCTTTGACCGTCGACACTAACTAGTTCGAGTTTCATCCTGGCACCCACGTGACGGAGATTGGAGCATCTAACCGCTCCACGCCGTTCAACATAGCAAGCCATCCGCGAGGCTGTCAACTAGGCTTCGTCAGAAAACACCGGAACCTCCCGATTGTCATTTTGAACACAGCGAAGAATCTACGAGCTTTCCCGGCCTCGGAAGAGGTCATTCTCTGCCACGAAAATCGCTTGCGCAGGGTTAGTTGCGCCGTGTCACGCGGCCAATCGACGGCACTGAGACGAAAAAATGGGTATTCTTGGTCCGGTTTTCCGTCCCGGCAGCCAGATTCGATGGCGGGCTCGCCGACCAACGGTGCTACAGTAGCAGGAAAGATCGATCGCTCTAGCCGCGCGCGGAGGCGAGCGCGGGACGCGTTGTCGGCGCCGGGCCGGCGACAGGCCACACCTTTGCGAGCGCCTCGGCCGTTTGCTTGACGATGACCTCGCGGCGGCGACTCTCAAAGATGCCCTTCGATGGTTTCACCGTCACGGGCCCATCGTACTTCATTTCGCGGAGAATCGCTAAGAAAGCGGCCACATCGATCCGCCCATTTTCGCCGCCGGGCAGGAGCCGCGATTTGTCGTCCAGCTCGGCCAGCGGCACGTCGGCCTGCATGTCGGCCACTTGCACGGCCACGATCTGGGCTGGCGACAATTTTCGCACCGCTTCAATCGAAGCCCCGCAGGCAACGATTTCCCACACGTCGATGAGCAGCCCCAAGTTGGGAGCTGCCACCATGTTGACCAACAGAGTCAGGGCGTCGAGGTCGTGAATGAACTGAAAGGCCTTGTCGCGGCGCTGGTACTCGGCCGCCTGAAAACCGACAGCCAACCGCACGCCCGATGGCTGCAGCGTGTTGCAAATTTCCTGTAGCCGGCGGCGATGAAACTCGAAGTTCTCGTGATAAGGGCGCGTCGTCGTCGGCCGGGGCAAGCACCAGCGTTGCGCGGGTGCAGCCCAACTCGGCCGCATACTGGGCATCCTCGGGCAGCTTCTTGAGTTCCTTCTGAAACGCGTCCTCGTCACTACTGATATCGACCGGCAGCGGAAAGGCGCCGACGCGAATCTTCGCACTCTCCAACAGACGCTTGGCAAAGGCCATGCCCTTCAACCGCACTCGGACGGCGAACTCCGCCATGTTGACATCGATGCCCGGAAAGCCGTTGCTCAGGGCCAACTCGATGATTTCGCTCTGGTGCCCGGCAATGCCGAGCGCCGCCGGGTTAAGGTTTTTGAACATGGCAATCACTCCGTGAAGAAAGGCTATATAGAACCCCCGCTGCGGGGCCGCCGGCCCGGCGGGGAATCCTTGATTGTTGCAGATTTGGCCGACACGCGGAAGGGGTATCGACTTAACCGCGGCCGAACGCCAGCCACAACACGGCGGCCGACACCACCAGCCGATACCAGGCGAAGGGGATTAGCGTGTGGCGGCTGAGAAAGTGAATGAAAGTCTTCACCGCGATCCAAGCGAATATAAATGAGACGATGAAACCGATCGCAAACATCTGCATCTGGGCCGCGTCGAGATGCGTTTGCTGCTTATAGAACTCGTAGAACTTGAACAGCGTGGCGGCGATCATGATCGGCACGGCGGCAAAGAAAGAATATTCGGTGGCCGCCTTCCGATCGACGCCGGACATCATGCCGCCGAGGATAGTCGACGCCGATCGCGACATGCCAGGCCATAGCGAGAGGCACTGATATAGTCCGACCAACAACGCTTCCCGCCAACTGATGGAATCGACACTGTCGACTTTCACCCGCGGACGATAATATTCGACCGCGAGAATCCACAGAGCACCGACGGCCAACGCGGCCGCCACCGTCCGGTCGTTGAACAGGTGCTTTTCGATGGCCTTGTGGACCAATAGACCAACGATGGACGCGGGAATGGACGTGACTACCAACAGTCCGATCCCGCGAAGCCCCGATAGCCCACGGTTGTCTTTGAAGCGAAGCAGGCCGACGAAGCGGCCCGGATAAGCAGCCACGACGGCCAGGATAGCGCCGAGTTGGATAACGATTTCAAAGGCGTCGGCCGTTTCCTTGCCGAGCAACTTCTCGAAGCCCGAGAAATGGCCGGCCAGTATAAGATGTCCGGTCGACGAGATGGGCAGAAATTCGGTCAGCCCCTCAACGACGCCCATCAGGGCTGCCAACAAGTTTTCCATGCATTTTCTCTCTGGGTTTAGGTATGCAGTGTAATGCAGCAGGCCCACCGGCAACAGATGGGCGAAGCTTAAGATCACGCAAAGACGCAAAGCCGCAAAGAAATGAGAACCCAATTTCAGCGGTATTCAGTTCCCTCTTTGCGTCTTGGCGTGAGACTCTCTACTTGATCCCCGGCAAACGACCGAACCGCCACTGGCCGATTGCCCCACTGGATTGTGGGGGCCGATTGAGCTAAAATGATGTTAATGTCGTCCGTGTTGGACCGAAGAAAGCCTATTAGGGGGCGAATTGGATTCGACCGGGCAGTTGAAGTGTAGGTGGCGTGTCGTGGTTGGTCAGCAGGCCACGTTAAAAGCCGACTAAAAAACTTAATTGCCGAGTCTAATCTCGCAATGGCCGCCTAGAGATAGGTTGCCCCGGCTGAGGACCTTCGCCGGAGAGGTCCGACTGCCGGCCACAATTCCGGATCGTCCCAGGTCGCTGTCGGCCACGCCCGGGATTAAAAACCGCTGCCGACTAGCTGCTTTTCCACCCAGTCGGTTGGGGGCCTAAGCGGCGAAGGCGTAAATCATCCGACTACACACGTAGAAGCCTGCATGGAAATGTCGCGGGACGCGGGTTCGATTCCCGCCGCCTCCACTCGCAAAGCCGCCGAAGGGCGGCTTTCTTTATGGGACTGCCGTTGACACTCTCGCGGCAAAGATGCACAACTACAGTCAGTTGCCCTCGGAAGCGCGCGGTAAACAACTGGTTGCTGACATCTCTATCGCTTCCTCTCCTTAAGCTCAGGAGATCACTGTACAATCCCCGCTGGGGGTCGCGAGGCGCTGGCGCGAAAGAAGAGGTGTGTCATGGGAGACCAGGACAAGACCAGGGAACAACTCGCTTTGGAGAACGAGGGGTTGCGAGAGCGAGTTGCTGCGTTGCAGGAAAGCGAGCAGCGGTTCAACAAGTACTTCCAACAGGATTTGATCGGGATGGCTGCCGTCACCGGCGACGGCAGATGGCTTGATCTCAATGATCGGTTCTGTAAAATCCTGGGCTATTCCAAGGACGAACTCCTTCAACAGTCCTGGAAAGACCTAGTGCATCCTGATGACTTGGAACGGGCTTTGGCTCACTTCGAGCGGCTCGTAGCAGGCGATTTCGATCACGACATAATCGAAACGCGCTACATCCACAAAGGCGACAGCACCGTTTATACCACGGTCGCGGTTCAGGCATTCTATCGCGAAGGTGGAGTCATCGACCGCATCGTCATCCTTGTGGAGGATATCACGGCAAGGAAGCAAGCCGAAGTTGCCCTTCGGGCAGGCGAGGAGTTTCAGCGGGACATTCTCGACAATCTGGCCGCAAATATTGCTGTGCTTGACCGACAAGGAACGATCATCGCGGTCAATGCCGCATGGGTTCGCTTCGCTCATGAGAACGGAGCAAAGCTCGTCGCCGGCACCGGTGTGGGGACCAATTACTTGGATGTTTGCCGCAACGCGCCTGGCGACTTCCGTGAAGAGGCACAGGCGGCGCTGGATGGCATCCAGGCGGTATTGCAGGGTCGTCAGCGACGTTTCTTCTTGGAGTATCCATGCCATTCTCCAGAAATTCAGCGTTGGTTCATGATGCACGCCACGCCTCTTTCTGGTCTGACAGGCGGCGTCATTGTCGCTCATGTGAACATAACAGAACGCAAGCAGGCCGAAGAAGTTTTAGATCGGGAGCGGCAATCGCTTTGGCGAGCGCTTCAGGCCAGTGACCACGAACGGCAGATCATTTCCTACGACATTCACGACGGGCTGGCCCAGTATCTTGCCGCTGCCGAGATGCAGTTTCAGGTTCATGACTCCGTGGGAGAGCAATCCCCCGACGCATCAAGGAAAGCTTACGAGACTGCGGTGGCACTTGTCCGTCAGGCTCACTCCGAGGCACGTCGCCTGATAAGCGAAGTGCGGCCCCCCGTCATCGACGAGAGTGGGATTGAGACGGCGATTGTACAACTAGTTCACGAACAACGGCGGCATACAGACACGAAGATCGAATGTCATAGCGACGTGCAGTTTGGCCGACTACCGCCAATCTTGGAAAATGCCCTCTACCGCATAGCTCAGGAGGCATTGAGAAACGCCTGCAAGCATAGCAAGAGCAAGAATGTGACGGTCGCAATCGTTCAGGAGGGCCAGAACGTTCGGCTGGAAGTGCAGGATTGGGGCATCGGGTTCGACCCAACATCGGTTGGGAAGGGCAGCTTTGGTTTGGAGGGTATTCGACAAAGGGTGCAACTCCTCGGGGGGCGGCTGACCATCGAGAGCACGCCGGGTTCTGGAACCCTGGTTCAGGTTGTTGTACCAATCCTCGAGAGGCAGAACGATTGATATGGCTGCGGGAAAACGGCGGCCGAGACCGTGCAAACGAGAAACGGCCCTGCCCACTACTTGCGCAGCCATTTCATCCAGTTTGTTCGCTCCAAACTTCGGCCAGCGCCACGATCCATTCAACCGATTCGAGCATTTCGTCGAGGCATGCCCACTCCAGGGGCGAATGGGGGTTGTGGCTGCCGCAGGAGAGATTCGGCGTGGGCAATCCCAGTTCGGTGAGCCGCGAGCCATCGGTGCCGCCGCGTACAATGGTCAGCTTAGCAGTGCGACCGAGGCGTTGCAGAGCCCGCTGCGCGTTGGCGACCGCGAGCGGCTGCTTGGCTAGGCCTTCGGCCATATTGCGATACTGGCGCTCGACGCTAACCTCGATCTGGGCCGCGGGAAAATCCGCGGTCACGGCGGCCGCCGTTTGTTGCAAGCGGTCGGCCAACTCAGCGAGTTCGCCCGCGTCGAAATCGCGCAGCAAAATCTTCAGTTTTACCTCGACCACGCCCCCCTGCACCTCGTAGGGATGCAAGAAGCCCTCACGGCCTTCGGTCGTTTCGGGCGATAGGACGTCGCGCGGCAGTCGGTCGATGAAATTGGCCGCGACGCGCACGGCGTTGGTCATGCGCCCCTTGGCGATCGACGGGTGGATGTTCACGCCGCGAATCGTCATCACGGCCTGATCGGCGGAAAATGTCTCGACATCAATCTCGCCGCTACCATGCCCATCCAACGTGTAGCACACCTCGGCGCCGATTTCCTCGATATCCAGTTTGTCGACCCCGCGGCCGATCTCTTCATCGCAGGTGAAACAGACCCTAATCGGGCCGTGCGGAATGTCGCGATGCTCGGTCAACCAGGCCGCGGCTTCCATGATGATGGCCACGCCGGCTTTATCGTCCGCGCCCAACAAGGTCGTGCCGTCGCTGGTGATTAGCGTGCGGCCGACGAGCTTCGCCAACTCGGGATTCTCCATCGCTTGAATTACACGGCTGGCATCGCCGGGCAACAGAATATCGCCGCCGGCGTAATTCTCGACGACTTGCGGCTTGACGCCCGTCCCGCTTGTTTCTGGCGACGTATCGAGGTGCGCGCACAGGGCGATCGACGGCGTGCGACGCTCCACTGTGGCCGGAATAGTGGCCATCACGATTCCGTGTTGGTCTTGCCTCGCATCGGTCAGGCCAAGCGCACGGAGTTCGTCGAGCAGCAGTCGACCGAGTTCAAGCTGACCAGCCGAACTGGGATAGTGATTCGCGTCGGCTTGTGAAGTGGTTTCCATTCGCACATAGCGTAGAAAACGCTGGAGCAGGCGACGTCGGTCCATGTGTGGTCTCCGGGCTAGTTTCAGTCAAGCGGCTATTTTCCCGAAAATCCGTCCCTTGCGGTAGGCCATGGCCTAAACGGCACGCTTGTCGTCCTCAATGGTCCACGATCAATCAGGATTTGGCGGTCGGTCTCAGCGAGACATCTTAAATTAGAAGCACGATAATTAGTCGTTCCAGTGGTTTCACGGTCTATTTTGAAAATACTGCTATGGGCAGCGCCGAACTATGGTTTTGATCTGGCGAGATACCCCAGTCCCTTGGAAAAATTTGGCGGCATGCTTAGCCCAGACCAGCATCCCCCGCAGCTTCGTCGGCCTGTGCATTTTCAAGCGCATCGCGAACTGCTCAAGATGACGTCGATACGCGCAAGCGATGTCTATTAAGTCTATGCTTGACAATGATTTGTGTCGCAATATGGATGGCCATGCATTGGCTTGTATGGCCCGGCTGATCATTCGCCACGTACAGAAAATTTAGACTCACTGTTGTATTCTGGCGCCGTCTTGGGGGGTGGAAGTTCCAAGGTGTCCAGTCGGGGTTCGACGGATAGTGGGGTAAGGGAACTATGGATAGTAGAACCTCAGTCGAGGGTTGTATAATCCGGCCACTGTCGCATAGGAACGATTATTGCAACATAGAGCTGTTAAAAAGTCGTGGCCCGTGTATACTAGATCGCTATCGGGCTGATTGGAGAATGAATCATGCACACCGACTACTTGAATCCGGCTATCCGCCAACTCCGTGACCAGCAAGTGCGCTTCACCCCGCGCGACAAGCGACTCGAGCAGGTCGCGCAGGCAGAGCGGCTGTTGAGCGAGTTAGATTCCGGCCGTACCTATCCGTACGAATATATATGCTATCGCGTCACCAACTATCGGCCCGAGTCGTATCCTGATTTGAAACTTAGCGGCGACGAGGCGACGCACGACTTGAGGCTGTTCGTCGAGGACGTATCGGATTCGGCCAACGTGCCGGCCGATGCGGCGGGCGAACAAGTCTTAACGGTTGAGCGGCTGGCCAAGCAGTTCAACGTCTCGACGAAGACCATCTCGCGGTGGCGGCGACAGGGGCTCGTAAGCCGGCGGTTCGTGATGGACGGTCGGAAGCGAGTCGGATTCTTAATGAGTTCTGTGGAGCGTTTTGTCGAACGCAACCAGGAGCGGGTGCGCCGCGGATCGCAGTTCAGCCAACTCACCGAAATTGAGCGATCGATCATTATCGATCGAGCGCGGCGATTGGCTCGCGCCGGCGGTTGCCCGGCCGACATCACCAAGCGGCTGGCGCAAGACTGGCCGCAGCACTGAGACGATTCGTTACACGCTCAAGCAGTTTGACCACGAACATCCCGAGGCGGCCGTCTTTCCGGACAGCCACGGCCCGTTGCAGCAGGACACCAAGCGGAAGATCTACCAGCAATACCAGCACGGCGAGTCGGCCGAACTGCTGGCCAAACGGTTCTGCCGCACGCGGACCAGTATCTATCGGATTATTGCCGAGATGCGGGCTCAGCGGATCATGGACCTGCCGATGGATTACATCCCCAGCGACGCGTTCGCCAGGATCCGTTCGCAGAAGGCCGAGGACCGGGTGCTCGGGCCAATCCCCGAGGCGGAAGTGCTGACGAAGAAGCCGCGCCTGCCCAGCGGGCTGCCTCCCTACTTGGCCAGCTTGTATGAGGTGCCGCTTCTGTCGCGGAAGCAGGAAGCGCATCTGTTTCGCAAGATGAACTACTTGAAGTACAAGGCCATCCGGCTCCGCTCGAAGCTCGACGCGGGGCGGCCGCGGCGGAACTTGATGGATCAGATCGAGCGGCTCTTCGACGAGGCCGTGGCCACGAAGAATCAGATCATCCGCTCCAACTTGCGACTGGTCGTGTCGATCGCGAAACGGCACGTCGGCCCCACGCAAAACTTCTTCGAGCTGGTGAGCGATGGGAATATGTCGCTGATGCGGGCGGTGGAGAAATTCGATTACGCCCGCGGCAACAAGTTCAGCACGTATGCTAGTTGGGCGATCATGAAGAACTTCGCCCGCACTATTCCCGACGAACACCGGCACCACGATCGGTTCCGCACCAGCCACGCCGAGATGTTCCAGGCGACCGAGGATCAGCGGAGCGACCAGTTTGAACAGGAGACCGCGCAAACGCAGCGTGAGGCGAAGGTCATCCGCATGCTCGACTGCCTCGACGAGCGCGAACAGAAGATTATTGTTCGTCGCTTCGGTCTGCGGCACGGTCAGGAGTTGACACTTAAGCAGGTCGGCGCCGAGTTGGGCGTAACCAAGGAGCGGATCCGCCAGATCGAAGCCCGGGCGCTGAGCAAACTCCGCAAAGCGGCCGAAGAAGAGCAGGTCGAACTGCCCTGGTAGGCGCCGTAGTCTCTCCCAAACACAGCGGCGCGACGTGTTGCTAGCCGCGAATTTCACGGCATACGTAGACGATCCGCCGCACGGCCTCGTCGATCTCGGCTTCTGTGGTCGTCGTGCCGACACTGAAGCGGAGCGACGACGCGACCAGATCGTTCGGCAGTTCCATCGCCCGAAGCGTCGGCGAAAGCTCGGCCGAGCCACTGGAACATGCTGAGCCGACGGCGCACGCCACGCCGGCCAGGTCGAGAGCCATCAGCAGGACTTGGCCATCGAGCCCAGGGAAGGCGATATTGCTGGTCTGCGGAAGCCGCAGATCGGAAGCGTTTTCTCCTTTTCCATTTCCATGTACCACGATGGTCGGCAACGCCGGCGCAACCTCGCCTCGAAACGATCGCGAAGCGACCGCAAATGGCGGGCACGTTGTTCGTGTTCACGCTGCCAGAGTTCCAATGCTGTAGCCATGCCGACGGCCAGCGCGGCCGACTCGGTGCCAGGCCGGAGCCCCGATTGCTGATGGCCGCCGAACATCAGAGGCATGAGTGGAATCTTGTCGCGAACGATCAACGCGCCGATGCCCAGTGGGCCGCCGAACTTGTGCGCGGCCACGCTCAGGGCCGCCACGCCGAGGTCGTGAAAACTTACCGGCGCCTTGCCGACGACCTGAACCGCGTCGGTATGCAGCGGCACGTCTGCGGCGCTGCAGATTGCCGCCAATTCGGCGACAGGCTGCATCACGCCTGTCTCATGATTGCCCAGTTGCACGCTGACCAGCCGGGCATGCGACGAATGCGAGTCCAATAGGGCTTGAAGTTGCTCAATGCGCACAACACCTTGCCGTGTAAGTCCCAACGTGTCGAGCCGCCAGCCCTGCTCCAAGAGATGTTCGGCCGGTTCGATCACGCTCTGGTGTTCACCGGCCGAGATGATGATTTGACCTTGAGCTTGGCCGCCGGCCCGGGCAATGCCCAGAATAGCGAGATTATTGGCCTCCGTGCCGCCGCTTGTAAAAACGAGCCGGTCGCGTCGCGGCGGGGCCAGACCGACATCGAGAATCTGGGCGACCCGCTCGCGGGCGTCCTCCAACGCTGTCCGAGCGTGCTGCCCCGGCCGGTGTTGACTAGCAGGGTTAGCATGAATTTCGGCATAGCATCGCACCATGGCCTCGACCACTTCAGGTCGCGTCGGCGTGGTGGCATTGTGGTCGAGATAGATTGTGTGCATCGTGCAATTGTATACGAAGCGCAACGGGCGATCAGTGGCGCGTTTCAAAGTCGGCGTGGCGAGCCTCAATCATCCTAACGGCTCTTCAGTGGTCCAACCATATCAGACTTTCCCGAACCAGCGAAAAAACTTTCCGCACCCCGTCAGCGGTTGTGGCTTGCCATAGTTGTTGGGCGTTCGAGGGCCGTGCTATACTGAGATCCTCGCATACTTGCCGTTTCCCCACCTCGTTGCCGGAGCCCGCCATGCTAGTTAAACATTGTTGCACCTCGTTGGCGATCTGGTTCGTGCTTGCCGTAACGGCAACGGCCGCACCTATGACGGCCCTGATCGTTGACGGCCAGAACGGCCACAACTGGCAGCAAACTACACCGATCCTGAAGAAGCTGCTCGAAGAAACGGGCCTGTTTGCCGTCGACGTGGCCACCTCACCGGGCAAGGGCCATGACATGAGCGGCTTCCAACCCAATTTCGCCGCCTACAAGGTCGTCGTGCTGAACTATCAGGGCGATGACTGGCCTCAGGCAACTCAGCAAGCGTTCGTCAATTATGTACGGGGCGGCGGCGGAGTCGTCTGCTATCACTTTGCGGTTGCTTCGTTTCCCAAATGGAAGGAATTCAACCGCATCATAGGCGTCGGCGGCTGGGGTAATCGCAACGAGACGGCTGGCCCATACCTTTGCTGGCGCGATGGCAAGATCGTTCGCGCCACCGACCCGCCCGGCAAGGCCGGTTTTCATGGCTCACAGCAGACGTTTCAGTTAGTGGTTCGCGATCCCGACCACCCCATCACACGCGGGCTGCCGCCTGCGTTCATGCATTCGGCCGACGAGCTGTACTGCCGTTTGCGAGGGCCCGCCGAGAACGTCACGGTGCTTGCCACCGCCTTCGCTCCCAAGAGCAAAGGGGGCACAGACGAGCACGAACCGATGTTGATGGCCATTTCCTATGGCAAGGGACGCGTGTTCAGCACTCTACTAGGTCACGCAGGCGAGCAGTTAAAGAGCGTCGCCTTCATCGCCACCTTCCAGCGCGGCGCGGAGTGGGCCGCGACGGGCAACGTTACGCAAGAGGTGCCGGCTGATTTTCCCGGCCCGAACAGTGCTGCGCATCCGCCAGACGGCCGCAGATGCTCCGCAAAAACCTTGGGTCGTATATGCGGGAGCCGACGGACCCGGCAAGGGAAAGCGCGTAGTGCTGATCTCCGGCGACGAGGAGTATCGCTCGGAAGAAGCCCTGCCGCAATTGGCCAAGATCCTTGCCAAGCGGCACGGTTTCACGTGTACCGTGCTGTTCGCCATCGATCCGGCCACTGGAGCGATCAACCCGAACGTCCGCAACAACATTCCCGGCTTGGAAGCCCTTGATACGGCTAACCTGATGGTGATTTTCACACGGCGGCGCGATTTGCCCGATGATCAGATGCGCCACATTGCCCAGTATGTAGCCGCCGGAAAGCCGGTCATCGGCATGCGAACGGCCACGCATGCATTCGATATTCCGGCGGGCAAGACGTATTCCCGATTCGGCGACCATATCAAGGACAAGGAATGGGACGGAGGATTCGGCCGGCGAGTGCTCGGCGAACATTGGATCGATCATCACGGCATCCACGGCAAACAAAGCACGCGCGGCGTGCTGACGTCAGAGGCAGCGAGCCTCGCCATCGTTCGCGGCTGCGAGAACATCTGGGGACCGACCGACGTGTATGCCGTCCGGCTTCCGCTGCCGGCTGGCTGTCGGCCGTTGGTGCTGGGCGAAGTGCTCTCCGGCATGAAACCGACCGATCCACCGTTGGCCGGCCCAAAAAACAACCCGCCCATGCCGGTCGCCTGGACCAGAACCTATAAGGGCGATGAGGGGCAAACTGGCCGCGTCTTCACCACTACCATGGGCTCCAGCGTCGATTTGCTGAATGAAGGTCTGCGGCGGCTGTTGGTCAATGCGGCCTATTGGTGTGTGGGCCTGGACGACAAAATTCCCGCTAGGGCCAATGTCGCGTTCATCGGCGATTACAAGCCCACGATGTTTGGTCCACACGAACAATGGCCGGAAAGTGTGAAACCGGCCGATCTTGCCACGCCCTAAACGCGTCGGTGCATTTGGTTGGGCAGACGTTCCTGTCCGCCTCGCTGAACCACAACTCCGGCGTTAGCGCGAGTGCCCATCAAGCCAGGCCAGCAGATCGGCGAGGACCAACTCCCGTTCGGGCTCACTGAAGATTTCATGATACAGGCCCGCGTAGAGCTTCAACGTTTTGTCGGTTGAACCGGCCCGATCAATGAACGTCCGGCTGCCTTTCGGATCGGTGACAAAATCGCCCGTGCCGTGGAGGATCAACAGCGGCAGCGTCAGGCGATGGGCGTCGGTTTGCAGGCGATCGGCTGCGCGGAGGATCTCCGCGCCCGTGCGCACCGGGAAACGGCCGTGGCACACTAGCGGATCGTTCTTAAAGGCCTCGACCACAGCCGGATCGCGGGAAATGAAGCGGCAGCCAAGCCGCACGAGCCGCAAGTTGGGCCAAACGAAACTCACAAACGAGGCCAGTCGGCGCAACGTGGGAAACACCGTGGCGGCGACCATCAACGACGGCGCGCTGAGGATCAAGCCGCGAACGTCTGGCGACCGCGTGACACCGAGCATGGCCACAATGGCCCCGCCCATGCTGTGGCCAAATAGAAAGAGCGGTTTATCCGGCTGGCGTTTGGCGACGCGTGCCAATAGCAGTTCGACGTCGTCGAGGTAGTCGTCGAAGCTGTGGATCAGCGCCCGATCACCGGCCGAACGGCCATGGCCGCGAAGGTCCATGGTATAGACCGCGTAGCCATGTTGGTTCAGATCGGCCGCCAGCCGCTGGTAGCGGCCACTATGCTCGTGCAGCCCGTGCACAATGACCACGGTCGCGCGCGGTTCTCCCTCGGGCAGCCACCATTGCTCATAGAGGTGTAGCCCGGTCGGCGTTGTGAAGTGGTCGTCGTGGTGCGACATCTTTTGTATCCCGATCGTTGCACCACTGTACCCGACGACGCGACCGCGCGATAGAGCGACACTGACCGAGAAAAAGTTGGGCGAGGGCCGGCTACAGCGCTTGTTCGGCCCCCGCCCGGTGCTCCCTACGAGGGAGTTGTGTCGAGATGCTTTTCAGAAGCCGACCCCGATCGACAGGCCGCGGCTTCGATAATAGAAGCCAGACGCCGGGTAGCGATCGTAGCAGCCGTAGTTGCCATAGTTGTAAAGCGGCGAATAGCTCGGAACGACCAGAGGCGGGTTAATCCACACTGAAGGCCGGACAACCACCACCGATCGATTGTGCGGATAGTAACTGTAATGGTGACCCGGGCCATGGTGATAGCCATGGGCCTGAGCCCCGCCAACCGCACCACACAACAGGATGGCCAGTGCCATTGCAATGCGTTTCATAGCTTGCTTCCTTTCACAACGAGGGGGAGAATTGTTTCCGAGATCCGTATAACGCAGATCGCGTGCCATCAAATTGTCTTGTCGACGTAAGTAATTTGTCGCAAACGCTTTGTAAACATCATGTCGAAGCATAGATCGCGTCGCGATTGCCAAGATTGTAGTCCGATCGATGTCACTTGGCGCATCGATATGACAACGCTCGATCACGCTGATCGGACGCTCATCCTGATCGCAGCGAACGATCTCGACGGCGACAAAGAACCGCGGCCAAGCACAGAAAATCTGCGCAGGCACGCGCCACCGGTGAGCGCGGCGCTCTGTTAGAATGGACCGCCGCATGAGTTCGGATCGGCCCCGGGCTTACTGCAAATGGGCGACATCGGTCGACTGCAATCGTTTCGTATGGCGCCATGTTTCGTCAGTCCGACTGCCGATTGTCGCGAACCTTGGCAGCGCAGCGCGTGTCCGGAACGATGATTCGCTCAACTACCGTAAGTTGACGAGTGTCCGCACAACATTTCGTGGAGAAATCCGACATGGCGCAATGGTACGAAACGCTCTTCGCCAATTTCGGCAAGACGTATGACAAGGAGTGTTTTACCCAGGGGACGGTCGGCGAGGTGGATTTCGTCGAGCGAGAACTCGGAGCCGATCGATCGAAGCCGATCTTGGACATTGGTTGCGGCACCGGCCGCCACGCCATCGAGCTTGCCCGGCGGGGCTATCGTGTCACGGGCATTGATCTTTCCGAGGGCCAGCTTCGACTGGCTCGGGAAAAAGCGGTCGAGGCGGGCGTGGCCGTGGATTTTCTACGTCGCGACGCGACCCAAGCGCACTTCCATGGGCAGTTCGACGCCGCCCTTATGTTCTGCGAAGGGGCGTTTCCGCTTATGGAGACCGACGCGAAGAACTATGCGATTCTCGCCAACGCCCGCGAGGCCCTGCGACCCGGCGGCAAATTGCTGCTGACGACGCTCAACGCCCTGTTTCCGCTGTTTCATTCGGTCAAGGATTTTCTCAATGCAAACAAATCTGGCGCGACCGCCGGCGCGATGGCATTTGACCTATTGACCTTCCGCGAACTGGCGGACTTCACTTTCACCGACGACGACTGCCAAACGCAAACGATCACGTCTAATCTGCGCTGCTCATGCGCCGCCCGAAATGCGATGGCTCCTGCGAACGGCCGGATTCGCCAAGGTGGACATCTTTGGCTGCCGCCTCGGACAGTTCAGCCGCGAGCATGCGTTGACGCACGACGATTTCGAGATGCTCGTCGCAGCGGAAACGGGCGTCTGAAGGCATCCAACAGTGTTTGGAAATCGCCACGTTAAGCGCGGGCTGGAGAAATCTGCAACGCCGCGAGATTGACCGCCGTCGACCCAACGTCTAACCTGAAGGACTATGTTGCATCGAACCATCCTGATCGTGGCTATTGTCCTGGTGTTCGCCGCCAGTCTGTTGGCACACCGGGCAGTGAGCGACGCCAGCCCACGACCACCGTCGCTGGGCGAGCCACGGCGGCTGGTGTCGATGGCACCAAGTATTACCGAAACGCTCTACGCGCTGGGCCTCGGCGACCGCGTAGTGGGCGTGACCCGCTACTGCGCCTATCCGCCGGAAGTGAAACAGAAGCCGCCCATCGGCGGCTACTACGATCCGAACTTCGAGGCCATCCTGTCCGTCAATCCGGACTTGATTGTCTTGCTCGAAGAGCACGTACAAACGTTGCCGGGCTTCAAGCGACTGGGGCTCAACACGCTCGTCGTTTCGCATCAGACGGTCGAGGGCATTATCGAGTCGTTCCGGACGATCGGTCGAGTGTGCGGCAAGGAGGCGGAAGGCCAACGCATGGCCGACGAGTATGAGGCCCGGTTGAATCGCATTCGCCAGCGGACGCGGGGACTCTCGCGCCTGCGCGTCTTGATGGCGCTCGATCGGACGTTCGGCCGCGGCCATTTGGCCGACGTCTATGTGGCGGGCGTCGATGGCTACTTCGATCGGATGATCGAGCTCGCCGGCGGGCAAAATGCCTACCAAGAACGCGGCGTGCGGAATCCCGTTGTCTCGCCCGAGGGCATCCTGTGGCTCAACCCGGACGTGATCATCGACGTAGTGCGGAAAGAGACGCTGGACGAATATGGACGGCAAGCAGTGATCGACGACTGGAACGAGCTGCAGCAGATCGAGGCGGTGAAGAATCATCGCGTGCTAATCTTCGATCAAGACTACGCCTGGGTTCCTGGCCCACGGTTTGTGCAACTAGTGGAGGATCTGGCCCGGGTGATCCATCCGGAAGTGGCAGAAGGACAAGATCAGAAAGATAAGCCATAGTCGTAGGCTCCGCCGTGCGGACCATTCCGACATTTTTGGACGTACGGTCCGCACGGCGGACCCTACGACTATGGCCCATTTGGGTTGCCCACGAATATGTCGATCGATATTGTCCTTGAAACTCGCAACTTCTGCTGTTCGATCGGCGATAAACCGATTCTGCGTGATGTCTCCTTCCAGATTCGCCGTGGCCAGTACGTGTCGATCGTGGGATCCAACGGCGCCGGAAAGACCACGCTGCTCAAAGCGCTGGATCGGATGACGATCGGTCGCGTTTCCGGTGAGATCGACATCTGCGGCGTTTCCTGGCAACGGTGGAAACAATCGGAACTGGCAAAGCAGGCGGCGCTGGTGTCGCAGGCCGACAGCGGCGTGCTGCCGTTTGCCGTGGAAGAATTCCTGTTGATGTGCCGCTATCCGTACATGAGCCCTTTCGCCACCGTACGGCCGGACGACCGTCGGGTTGTGCGCGAAGCCATGTCGCGTGCCGCTATCGCCCCGTTTGCCAAGCGACAGATGGACACGCTTAGCAGCGGCGAGCGGCAGAAGGTATACATCGCTGCCGCTTTGGTGCAGGGAGCACACATCTGGCTGCTCGATGAACCGACCACGTTTCTCGATTATCACCACCAGCACGAAATCCTCTCGCTCGTGGCCGCGGCCAACAAGGAGTCTGGCGTCACGGTGGTCGCCGTGACGCATGACCTCAACCACGCGGTGCTGGAAAGCGACCGCGTCTTGGCCCTGCGCCAGGGCGAATTGGTGTTCGATGGCTCGCCGCAGGACATCATGGCGCCCGCGGCGCTGGAGCGAATCTACGGCGCCTCGCTGTTGACGGTCGAACATCCCGAGGCCGTGCTGCCGATGATTGTCCCGCGTATGACGCCCCCCCAGCAACAACGGCGCGGCGAGCACGGCCAGCGGCCAGGGGAGAGGACGCTATGAGCCGTCGCTCGATCATCGGTTGCCTGTTGATCCTCACCGTCGTTGTGCTGTGCGTGGCGCCGTTCTGCGGCCTCGAGCGCATTCCGCTTAGGGCCTTGTGGGGCACCGCGAACGACTACTCCAAGGTCGACATCCTCTGGCGGCTGCGGATTCCGCGCGTTGTGTTGGCGTTCCTGGCCGGCGCCGCACTGGCCACGAGCGGCATGGTGTTTCAGGCCATGTTTCGCAATCCGCTGGCCACGCCGTTCACGCTCGGGGTTTCCAGCGGCGCCTCGCTGGGCGCCGCCATTTCGATCCAGCAAGGGTGGATCGTCGTCGTCATGGGAATATCGAGCGTCTCATTGTCGGCCTTTCTCGGCGCGGTTGCATCGATCCTGGTGGTCTACCTTCTGACGGCCGGCAGCCGGCAAGGCTCGTCGACCGCCACCATGCTGCTGGCCGGCGTGGCCGTGAGCTTCTTCTTCTCCAGCGTCATCCTGTTCTTGCAATACATCGCCGACTTCACTCGCACCTACCGCATGCTCCGTTGGGTGATGGGCGGGTTGGAAAGCGTCGTCAGCTTTCACGACGTGCTGAACCTCTTGCCGCTGGTCGTCACCGGCTGTCTCATCGTGTGGTATCTAACGCACGAGTTGAACTTACTCTCGACTGGTGAGGAGTTCGCCTTCAGTCGCGGTGTGAACGTCAACCAGACGAAGCTGCTGCTGTTCTTTGCTGTGTCGCTAATGGTCGGCGCCGTAGTGGCCGTGTGCGGACCGATCGGTTTCGTAGGGCTAATGGTGCCGCACATCTGCCGGCTGTTGGTCGGGCCCGACCATCGGTATCTATTTCCCACAGCGTGGTTGTTCGGCGGTGTTTTTTTGGTGGTGTGCGACACGGCGTCGCGCATGGTGATGGCCCCCACGGAATTGCCGGTGGGGATACTCACTGCCCTGCTCGGCGGCCCCTTCTTCTTGTGGCTCTTGCTAGCACGTCGTCGCGATTTGGGGACGCTGTAACACGCCTCTGCCGAGTATTGCTCACCAGGCATCCGCGACCTATACTTTTCTTGGTAGTGAACTGGGGGGCGAGGCCAGTTCGACTGGCCCTAACTGCAAGAGGAGAAGACGCATGAAGACGTTCGTAATTGCTTTGGCGGTCGTTCTGCTGCTGGGCTCGACGGTACAAGCGGGATGGTACGTTGGTCCGGTTCGCGGATATGCCTACTATCCGGCCGCGCCGGCCTATGCATACGCTGCCCCGGTGGTCGTGCCAGGGCCGCGAGTGGTCTATTCACCGGTTTACGCGCCCGTTTACGCGCCGGCGGTAGTCGCGGCGCCAGTGGTGGTGGGCCCGCCGGCGGTCGTGGTCCGAAGCAAAGTCTACATTCCCGGTCGTCCCATACGGAATATAGTCCGAGCCGTTGTGCCATAAGCGATGTACGGCGGCGCGTCCTCTTGTGCCTCACGGCACACCGATAGCCGAGCTATCGGTGCTACCCGTTAGCCAAGGTGTTGGCGCCGCGTGCGGAGTTCAATGGACATTTACCCGGCGGTCGATGGCCGCCGGTTTTTTTTGCGCCACCACGCAAGGACTTCCCATAGCCCGGCCGCTGCAAATATCGCCAGCGCCGGTGACGTGATCGCCAACGCCGCCCGCGCTCCGATCAAGTCGCCAGCCATTAAGAGCAGCGGCACGAACCACCAGCATGCCACGAATTGCCAAAAACCGGTGGCGTAGTGACCGCGCCAGCATCCTATTACGACTGCCATCGCGCCAAACGGCGTCCACGGCAACATTCCAACCGCCACGCCCGCGAGCGACTGCCATCCGCCTTGTGCCTTGGGGCACGCCTCCGCAGGAAATTGAGCAACGAGTATTGTCAGACCGATGAACAGCGCAAGAATGCCGAGCCCAAGCAGTTGGGCTAGAAAGCGAAACCCCCGTCCATCTTGATTCAGCAAGAGATACGTGATGCAAGCGATGAGTATGCCGGCCGCTTCCCACCCGCCGAATTGCACGAGCATCAGACCGACCGCTGCGTAGAATACTGTCGAAACGTGGGACGACGCCAAGGTTGGCATGCGTCCGCAGACGTTGGCCCGCGCAAAAATGCCCATGGCGATGGTCGCCAATAGGCACAAGAACCAGTCGACCCAGCCGCCGCCCAGCGATAGTCCGAGTGCATACAGCGTACTGAGTTGCACAACACCGGCTGCGAAGCCGATCGCAGCGCCCAACCACCGGGCAGCGAGCGCCGCGGTGATGATCGCCGCACAGGCCGCGAAGGCCGCCGTACGGAGGTCAAACGGCCACATGCCGAATGGATCGGCCCCAACGGCCGGCTCTATGAAACTCACCACCACGGCCAGGGCCGCCAACACAATCGCAGCGCCTCGCGGCAGCCGCAAGCTGTCCGGCCCGCCGGCCAAGAGCCGCGGCATTACGGGGTCGGCGTCATACGGGCCGGACGAGATCATTGTCGGATTCTAGCGGCTTTGCGCGGGATCGGAAACGTGGAAAAAGCAATTGTTTTTCGCTGCCAGCCCAATTGTCGTTCTGAGCGCGGCGAGGGGTGTGAATTTTGCAGCCCGCCACGATCCCCGTGTGATCGCTTCAATGGCGCTCTGCTTTCTGATATCCTGAGGTTATGAAACACTGTGCTTTTTATGTCGCTATAGCGTTGTCCGCGGTGCCGGCGTCGATGGCGATGGCCGCCGGGCAAAAGCCTGTCGGCCCTTCAAAGCCGGCTGCGCAAACACCACGCGACGAGTCCGCTTCGGCCGATCGGATCGGCAAGCTCGTCAGGCAACTCGGCGACAAGGACTACTTCATTCGCCAACGGCGCAGGAAGAATTGTCTCGCGCCGGCTTCGAGGCCTTCGACGCGCTCAGCGCGGCATCGAGCGATCCGGATCTGGAGATTGCATCGCGGGCCAGATATTTGTTGCGTTTGATGCGCGTCCAGTGGACGATGGCCGGCGATCCGCCGGACGTGAAAAAGTGCCTCGATCGCTATGAGTCCGAAGACCAGCGCACGCGGTTGAAGCGGATGCAAGAACTGGCGTCGTTGCCAAACGAACAAGGCGTAACGGCATTGTGCCGGCTGGTGCGATTTGAAAAGTCGGCCAGCCTATCGAAGCGTGCCGCGTTGGCGCTCATCAGCAGCGGTACGCCCCCAAGCAGGGCGACCGTCACGAAGGTGCACAAGAGCCTCGGCACCTGCAAACGGCCTGCCGCCGAATGGGTGTTGGCCTGGACGCGGATCGAGAGCGAGCCCGACGCGGTCATGTCGGAGTGGCCGCGCTTTGTCGCCAATGAAGAGAAGCTGACAACCAACGAGACGAGTGCGGAGATTATCGCCGCGCTGATCCGTTTTCAGATTGGCCAACTGAAAAAGCTTGGCAAGACCGATGAGGCGGTGGCTGCCATCAGCCGGCTGGTCAATCTTCAGCGCGGCGACGTCGACAGCCTGGCCTCGCTATTGCAATGGCTTGTCGAGCAAAAGGCCTGGAAGGCGGTGGACGATTTGGCGAAGCGCTTCAAGCGCCAGTTCGCCTCCGAGCCTTCGTTGGCCTATGCCTTGGCCGCGGCGTATCTCGAACGAGGACAAACAGACCTCGCCGAAGCGGCGGCCGCCCGGGGATTCGCTCTCAATCCGGGCAAACGGCAGCGCCCCTTGCTGCTGCATTTGATGATGGCCCAGCAGCTTCGCCAGCAAGGCCACTTCGCCTGGTCGCGGCGCGAATTTGAACACGTCATCACCGAAAGCGGCGATGCTGTGAATGGGGAGCTGCGTGTCATGGCGCAAGCCGCGGCGGCCGAAATGCTGCACGACCAAGGGCAGGACCTGGATGCCGCCGAGACGTTGGCAAAGCTGGTGGGCGGCATCGATGCCGGCAAAGTCACCCCCGCCCATCTTGGCGACCGCGAGCCGGGTGAGATTCGGGCGAGAATGAACTTTTTCTACGCCTGCCATTGGGAGGCGAAGGGCGACGTCACCAAGCAGCGCGAATATCTCGACAAGGCACTCAAGGCCGACGAAACCGACGTCGACGTGCTGATAGCCTGCTATCGACTGCCGCAGCAACCGCCCGACTATCATGCGAAGATCGTCGCCTTGATCCAGAAGGCCGCGGCCACGCTGCATGAACAGATCGCAGAGGAGTCGGAAAATCCGCTGGCTTATGCACTCTGCAATCAATATGCGTGGCTCATTGCCAACACGGAGGGCGACTTCGACGAGGCACTGAGGTGTTCGCAGAAATCGGTGGAACAGAAGCCGGACGAGGGCGGCCTGTACGACACGCTGGCCCACGTCTACTTCGCCAAAGGTGATTTCGATAACGCCGTCAAGCAACAGACCAAGGCCGCCGAGCTTGAGCCGTACTCCGGCCTGATCAAGCGGCAGTTGAACCTCTTCCGAAAAAAGCAGGCGGAGAAGAAGAAATCGTGAAATCTGTCTCCGTCCACGAGAGAGAACTTTGGTATGCCGACTGCGGTGCAGGCCTGCCCCTGCTACTGGTGCATGGATTCCCGCTCGATCACAAGATGTGGGCTGGGCAAATTGACTCGGACCGTCCCAATTTTTGCGGCAATGAAGATGAAACAGTCCTGTTAGGCGCAAAGACTTCCGTCGCTCTCCGCCTGCTCGCGCCCGACTTGCGCGGTTTCGGCCGCAGTCCGGCGTCCGGCGACAGAGTGACAATGGAAGATTTTGCCGACGATCTGGCCGATCTCCTTGACGCCATCGGGATCCACGAGCCCATCGTGCTTTGCGGGCTGTCGATGGGCGGCTACATCGCCTTGCAATTTTGCCGAAAATACGCCGCGCGGCTGCGCGGGCTTATCCTTTGCGACACCCGAGCCGCCGCCGATAGCGCCGAGGCTGCGGCCAGCCGTCTTGCAATGGCCGACCGTGTGCTGCGCGAAGGGCCCGCCCCACTGGCCGAAACTATGCTGCCAAAGCTGTTTGCCGAGGCGACCTGGCAGCAGCGGCCGGACGTTGTCGAAGGCGTGCGACGCACGATCATGGCCAACGATCCGCGCGGCATCGCCGCCGCTGCCCGCGGCATGGCCGAGCGGCCCGATATGACGGCAGCGCTCAGCGAAATTTGTTGCCCGACGCTGGTGATCGTGGGCCACAACGATACGATTTCGACGCCGGCAGAAATGCGAGCGATTGCCGAGGCCATACCCAACGCGCAACTGGCCAAGATCCCCAATGCCGGACATCTCTCGCCGTTGGAGAATCCAGCGGACTTCAATGCCGCGCTCGGTGAATTCGTCACGGCGATTTCGTGATGCGGCCGGACACGGACACGACTACGGCATCTTGAAGAGCGATTGGCTCTTGACGATGGCATAGTCGTCGGGGAAGGTGTGGAACGCCTGGACCAGCAGGCTTCGGCTGCGGGCCTCGAGATTGATGTAGCTCAGCGCCCCGAGGGCGATGCGACCGCTCGAATCGAAGCGGTGCAGCATCCCCTGTTGCTGCCCTTGGCCCGCCAGCTCCTCCTGGAACGTCCAAAAAACGTCGGGCTCGGTCGGTTCGAGTTGAAAGCTCATCTCGTAGCTGGCGCCGCCGCGACAATCGACACGATCGCTGCGTTCACCCTTGAGGCTGTAGCATAACAGGCGTCGCATTTTGGGAAGCGGATGTTGCGCCGAGGCCGCCACCTCTGTAAGCGTTAACCCCGCGTAGCGCCACGTCACCACGTGGCCGGCGCTCGTGATATCGATTTTTGCCGTGTAGCCGCCGCGCTCGATGGTGCACGTCTGGAAGACTTCAAAAAGTTCCGGATGCAGCGGGCGTCCGTAAAGCTTGAAAGAAAGCTCCGCGACTTTCGGCCGAACGGTAAGCACGTCAACGCCTCCTTGTATGCAAGCGCCCCGAAAAAAGGGGCGACTGATTTCCTCGCGAACAAGCGCATTATACGCCTGACTCGCGACTACCGCAAAGGGCGTTTCTCAGCAGAACATTCGGCGCGCAAATTGCTCGCGCAACTCGTCTTGACAAGATGTCGCGGCCACGTTCCACGGCGTGCTAGCAAGCATCGAAGACCGTTGCGTGTCAAGGCCTGTCGGCCAACGTGCCGGAGAACTGCGAAGTTCCTTTGAGCGGTCATTCTGACTAAGCATTCGCAGATTTTATGCTGCTTAGACAGCGAGATTCAGGTAGTTTTCCAATTGTCGCAGTAATTCATGTAGGTCGGCTTTTGTGGCCGACTTGGTGTTAATCGTTTGTTCTAGGATGACGCTGTGGAGTACGCGAAGCATGTGACGAAGCGATTATTCGGTGTCCCACTTGCCCAAACGTCGCCGGGCAAGGCGGGCCTGAGGCAACTTCCGGCCCTCGCTGAGGCACCACAGGCCGGGGGACAAATGGTGGCAGGAACCGTTTGGACGTAAAGAGCGGTCGGAACTATTTTGCGTCGCGCTGCGCCTTCCGTGGCCGACGGCGCGGTCGAATCGTCAGGTCCAGTCTCAGGCGGTGACCGTAACGCTTCACCCACGTCGAACTGCCGTAGGGCACACCGGTCTTGCTGCGGCGGCGGATGGCCGATAACTCGGCTGCGTCGGGCGTGCCGTGCACGTACGCCGACCACATCATCACTGCGGCCTCTCCACCTGGCGATTCTCTGCCGCTCACCATCCGGACCTATTCGCCGCGCTAGATGACATAATAGAATGCCCCGTCTTCTGGCTCAGCGGGCTTACGCCGAGGGCAAGTATCGCAGATGTCATCGCCGAGTAGTTTGTAAGCGTGGCGAACTGCAGCCGCGGTCGCGGAGCCCGGAAGGCCAGCGTTCTCCCGGAAGATCCGCTCCATCGGCAACCAATCGTAGAAATGCAAGTTCTTCATCGCCTGGTCAAAATCGTCGCGCACACCGCACAGCAACACCGCGACTGCGTTCTGCTCCATGTCCTGGAGGAAGTTTTGGAACCGCTCCATGCAGACCATATCGGGATTTCGCGTCCGCTTGACCCGCAGGATGATGATTCGCACGCCGTCGTTGACCTTCTGCTTCAGTTCAGCGAAATAGCGATCCAGTTCCGGCGCTGCTCCGAAGAACAACTCGCCTTCAAAGTCCATGATGATGATGCGAGTGCAACGCGGGTCGTCTGGGTGGCGATCGCGGAGAAACCGATCGCCGCCAACAGTCAGTTCGCTCACGGTTATGCGCGCCGCGCGGGGAACAAACATAACGATGGACAGCGCCACTCCAACCAAGACGGAAAGCTCGACACTCACGAAGACCGCGGCTAGGGCCGTGACCATTACTAACCCAGCGTCGTACCGCGATGCGCGTAGGGCGCGACGCAACCGTGGCCTGTCAATCAAACCGGCTGCGGTCACCACTAGGATTCCCGCCAAGGCCGGTCGGGGGATGAATCGCACTAGCGGACCGAATAAGACAATGACCACCGCGACCGCCGCCGCCGCAAAAACACCGGACCAACGGCTGACCGCTCCCGCCTGGAAATTGATGGCCGAGCGCGTGAGCGATCCCGAGCCAGGCAAGCACTGGAAGAAGCTGCCTCCGAGATTGGCCAGCCCCTCAGCAAGACACTGCCGGTTATAGTCCAGTCGCTCGCCTGTCTGGTTAGCAATCGACTTGGAGATGGCCAGGGCCTCGAGCAAACCGAGGCATGCGATGGCCAACGCACTGGTGGCCATTTGCGACATCCAGGACAGATTGAACGCCGGTACATGAGGCGTTGGCAAACCGGCCGGAACATGGCCGACGACGGCTACCAGGGAGTTGCCGTCGATGTCGGGGCGCGACCAGCCCAGTGTGGCCGCCAGCACCGCGACTAAGATCAAAGCCACAAGCATATCCAACCGCGGCAGTCCGTGCCTGCGAGCCACTCTCCGCAACACGAGTACCAGGACCACCGTCGCCAAGCTAACGCCCACCGAGCGCACATTTATCGATTCACCGCTAGTCAATGTGAGCCAAAGACGAACGAGGATGTTCTGGTGGCCGGTGCCCTGATCCTTCAGCCCCAGAAGATTGCCCATTTGGGTCAACGCGATCAGAAATCCGGCCCCCGTCATGAACCCAAGGATCACCGACTCGGAGATGTAGCGGGTCAGGTCGCCCAACTTCAGCACGGCAATAAGAATCTGGATCATTCCGACCATTGCGGCCAAAACAAACGTTGCCTGGAACGCCGCTGAACGCGTTTCTGGCCCAATGATGGCCAAGGCGCTGAAGACCACCAGCGAAATTGCGTTCGTTGGACCGTTAATCAGGTGGGACGACGAGCCGAACACCGAGGCAATCGCCGTGACAACGACAGCAGAATACAGGCCAAACTCGGGATCGATCCCTGCAATCAGCGAATAGGCCATTGCTTGAGGCACGGCGATCGCTGCGACCGTCAAGCCAGCCACGAGGTCTTTGCGGACATTACTCCAGGGAAAGGTCCAGTCCAAGGATCATCCTTCGTTGGCGTTGAAAAAGGGGTCAGAACTATTTTATGTCGCGCTGCGCCTTCCGTGGCCGACCGCGCGGTCGAATCGCCAAGTCGAGTCTCAGGCGGTGACCGAGACGCTTCACCCACGTCGAACTGCCAAAGGGCAAGCCGGTCTCACTGCTGCGGCGGATGGCCGATAACTCGGCTGCGTCGGGCGTGCCATGCACGTACGCCGACCATCTCCGTCGCCGCGATGCCGGGCCGGCGCCGAGCGACTCGTAGGCCACTACCGGCGACAAGAGAACGTCCGGACGGCCGCCGCCATGCTCCCCAAAGCTGCTCCAGCGATATGCGCCGCATGTTCCACCAGCTTTGCCCGCAGCGGATTCGCCTCGATGTACCGCAACACCGCCAGCAGATGCTCGTCGTTCTGAATCACGGGGCTCTTGAAACGCCCCTGCCACACGTGCCCGCTGCTCTGGTGAAACCGATGGTACCGCTGCGTGTGCGACACCAGCAGGCTCTGCACAATCCGGCTGATGCTGTCGCCGTGCGGGCGGATGAGCAAATGAATATGATTGCCCATGAGGCAATAGCCATAGATGTCGAACGGCTTCCGCTCCTTGAGATCGGCGACGGCCTTGAGGAACGCCAGGTAATCGCCCTCTCCGTGGAACACCGCTTGGCGATTATTGCCGCGACTGATCACATGATACACCAGACCGTCGGCAACTGGGCGCAATGGGCGAGGCATGGCGACAGCTTAGCGGATGCCGCTCCCCCTTGCAACATGAAAACAGTTCTGACCCCTTTATGCCGCCCATGATACACCAGACCGTCGGCAATTGGGCGCAATGGGCGAGGCATGGCGACAGCTTAGCGGATGCCGCTCCCCCTTGCAACATGAAAACAGTTCTGACCCCTTTATGGCGCCAATGGCCCCGTGCTGCAGTGGGCGCAGCGGCAAAAAGTTACCTTGATAACGCTTACCAGAAGCTTGGCAGACGTATTCCTTTCGCTCTACGAGTTTGTCAACGCATTGGACAAAGCCAAGCTGGGAGGCGACATCACGGACGTACCGTGCTACCGCAAGCTTATCGGGCGTTCCCTCGACGCAGATGAAGTCCTTGATTTCCTGAACCGAGACTTCAACGAGCCGCGAACGAGCGTCCTGTGGCTGCTTTCAGGCAAAGCATTGGTGGTGCGCTATGACGACCTTCACGCGCATCCGGAAGCCACCCTTGCAAAACTCTGCGATCGAATCGCCCCCGTTCTGGTTGAGCGAATTCGCGCGGCCCTTGATGCGTGTAGTAAAGAGAAAATGCGTAGCCAAAATTCCGCGCTCAAAGTAATCGTTCGTCGCGGGATGGTTGGCGAAGGTCTACAGCGGCTGTCGCCGCAGCACTTGCAGTACATTCGGCAGCGCTATCTCGACGAGCTCCCGATTCTGGGATACCCGGTTTAGCGCGCCCTTATGCGTCCTGCCTCAGCCACGCAGGTTCTTCGCCGTACCCGAACGCGGGCCGATCAGGGTAGGGCGGCCAGAAACTGGCCGACGGAGTTATAGTATTCCGTCGGCAGCGAGTCGTTGTGATTATGACCTGGAAGAAGCAACCATCGCTTCGGCTCATTGGCAGCCTCGAATAGCCGGCGGCCAAACTGGATGGGTACGATCGTATCGGCGTCCCCGTGCACCTGTAGCAGCGGGCCGTGGTATCGACCGATCTTGCTTTGGGAATCGAATCGCGTCCGCATTGCCCAACGGACGGGCAAAAATGGAAAGTGGTAGGCCGCCACGTCCGGCAGCGAACTAAAGCTGCTTTCGATGATCAACGCCCTGGCGCCGTCGTTGGCCGCCAGGTCGACCGCCACGGCGCCGCCGAGCGACTCGCCCAGCAGCACGACTTGGGATTCGGGAATCTTTTCGCGGGCAGCCAGCCACGGCGCGCCGCACGGGCGTCGGCCAGAACCCCTGCTTCGCTCGGCTTGCCTTGGCTTCGGCCATATCCGCGATAGTCGAAGCAGAGCACCGACGCGCCGCTGCAATTGTGCAGCATCTGTAGCGCGTGGACGCGATGCGTGATATTGCCGCCGTTGCCATGGCAAAACAACACCGCCGCCTTCGGCTTATCGCTTGGCACATACCAGCCGTGTAGCGAGGTGCCGTCGTCCGCATGGAAGCAGGCATCCTCAACAGGCAGGCCCGCCGGCTGCCAAACGCCCTCCGGATAAGCGAGCGGAAAGTAGATCAGCGACGTTTCGAGAAACATGGCAGCCACTACGACCAGAAGATAGGCCAAGATCGCGACGCGGCACGCCCGCCAAGCCCACCGCCAGCAACGCGACGACCTCGCGTCGCGCGGGCGAGGCGAGGTCGCGGAAGCTGTATCATCGACGGATTGCATTAACGTTGAAACTTGTAGTTCGGGTTCTTGACGTCGAAGTCCGCGTCAGTGAACCCGTTATTGAGTTTCAAGTTCAGGTACGTGTACTCTTCGAGTAGTTCCGGCGCCGCCCTTCTCTTTCGGCCAATCGTACGATTCATAGCGGATGGGCAGGTTCAACTCTTTGTCGACGAAAATGCGGGCAAGGTGGAAGAGGAAGTTGCGCCGCGGCTCCGGATGCACCACTTCGATGCACGTGCATTCTCGGCCGTTGATCTTCGCGCCTTCGATGTATTTCACCTCGCACTCGCCGTACTTGACGTCCTTCTCGCCGACCTCGACCAGCCGGCGGGTCAAGTTCAGGATGCCAAGCTCCGTCAGCGGGTAGCGTTGGTTGCGCATGGCGACCGGTCCGTCAGGCCGAATCCTGACGGTGCCAAACATGGTGTTCTTCAGTCCAGGAGCCTCGTGCGCCCACATCAGCCCATCGTTCTGACCCTGGACGTACAATACCTCGCGGCCTTTGACTTCGGGCGGGCCGACGAAGTACATGTAGACGCTATAGGGTTGGTGTCGGAGCTTGACGAACATATACTCGTAGTCCAGCACTTTGCCGCCGATCCGCTCGCGCTTGGCGACCGTGGCGGAGTAATCCTGGATCTTCTCGATGTTAGACATCCCGGCATATGCCCAGCGAAGCGTCGGCATCAGCGGATGTTCGTTGGCCGCCCCAACGCCCAACTTTGGCGCAGCCAAGGTCGCGGCCTGCGCGGACTCGGAGCGTTCGGCCACTTGATAGGCCGGGCGCGCTGCCGGAGCGGGAGTTGCCGCTGCGGCTGCCGCCGTGGGAGCGCCTCCTTCGGCCGTCTGCCGAAGCAGACCGCCAGGCTTTGCCGCCATTGCCGTGAGCATAATCCCAAAAGCCGCAACGGCCGGCAACCAACGCCGGACCTTCCTTGTCCTGTGAATCATCTAATACCCTCCCTGTGAGGTGTCGCGAGACGACGCAAACCGTCACGTCGGACTGCCGCGGCTCCCATTGTGGTTCTTCCTTGACGTCAGGCTTCGCAGACGATGCGTTAACCGGCTGGTTTCGTTCCCTCTCCACCTATACGGCAAAGACAGGCAAGAGACAACGGTTTTTCCGTGTCAAATTTCGCCGAAACTTCGTTTTCCGGGGTTGGCCTTCCTCGACCTTATCGCAAATTCCTTGCGTGAGAATTACAATGTTTGATCTAATAGCGATCAATTACCCAATCGTTGAGGTACGCAGACTGTGCGTTCTCTGGGGCTAATCGCTATATCTTACCTAGCTAACGTCCGACTGAGGAGCCCAGTTTCGTGAAGCAACCGGATCTGCAACTTGCGACCATCGTCTCCGAACCCTTTGAGCAAAACTCCTATGTTGCCCGGCTTGCGGACCGTAGCGAGTGCGTGGTAATTGATCCGGGGTTCCAGCCCGACAAAATTCTTCGCTACCTGGACCAGCAGAAGATTGTGCCGGCGGCGATCCTCATTACGCACGGACACAGCGATCATATTGCCGGAAATGCTGCCCTGAAGAAGCGGTGGCCCGATTGCCCGCTGGTAATCGGCGCCGGCGATGCCCCGAAGTTGACCGACCCGTGGCTCAATCTATCGGCCGGTTTCGGCAAGCCCCTGGTGAGCCCGGCTGCGGATGTGACGGTCAACGACGGCGACACCTACGAGGTCGCGGGCTGCGAGTGGCAAGTCCGTGCGATCCCGGGGCATTCGACCGGTCATGTCGTGTACCTCTGGGAAGGACAGGAGCCGGCGATGGTGTTCGTCGGCGACGTGATCTTCGCCGGCAGCATTGGGCGCACAGACTTTCCCGATGGCGACCAGCGCCGACTGGTCCTCGGAATCCGCTCGCAAATTTTCACCTTGCCGGATGATACGATCCTTCTGTCCGGGCACGGCCCGACAACAACCGTCGGCGAGGAGAAACGCAGCAATCCGTTCTGCGGCTTAGGGACGCGGATGTCGTGACCGCTCTGGAGAGTGGTGAATTATTGTGAGGATGCGGTGTGCCAAGGGCATAGTAAACCGCATCGAGTCTCGGTCCACCATGCTAAACGCCGACGCCAAACGCGCGGCTGCTGCGGGCAGCCACCGTCTGCGTCTGGCTCGACCACTTGGCCTTGGCACACTCCATATCGCCGGCGGGACAATGCGCGCAGTTGCCGTGGCCGCCTTTTTCTGGCCGAATAACGTGCATGCAGCGCACTTCCATGGTCGTTTCGGTGCCCGCCGGATCGTACGACACAATCCGCGAAATCGCTTCGTTCTCGACCGCGACGATGACGTGCCACGTCTTCCCCGGATGTTCCATGCTCTGCCGATTCAGCGCCAACACGGTGGCTTCCGCCTGCGGATAGCCGCTGCACTCCTCGCCGCTGCGGCCGTGTGCCTGCCACACGCAGTTAGGCACGTCCAGCGGAGAATCGGGCTCCCAGCCGTCGGGCCACCAGATTGCCGTGGCCTTATATGTGATGGGCGTGCAAAGGCGTGCCGAGGGCCAGCGGCTCCCGATGCTGCCCGGCTCGACCACGATTGCCCAGCGATTGCACGTCTGAGCGTCGGGACTTTCGTTGTGCTCCATCGCCCGGGCCACGGCCTCGAACAGGTCGTCCGACTCCATTAGCACGCCCACCGATCCGTGGAACTCCAGCGGCACGTCGTCGACGGTCTCCGGCTTCCAGTTCGCGGGCCGATCAATAATCGCCACCTGATATTTGGGCATAAATAGCTCCGTTCGTGCAGGTCAGCATCGCGTAGTATCGTATCACCCTAGCGCGCGCGATTCGAGCGCCGTTTTGTTTACCACGGGAGAACGGCATAGTCCTGACGCGAAGGGGTCAGGTCCATGTTTTCGGAGTCAGGGTAACGGCCATCGCCATATATATGAGCCGAAAAATGGACCAGACCCCGGCCTTGGCCGTTCTCCTGTTGTTTACCAAGAGCCGCACCAACGACAGATCACCATTTCGAGCGCAGTCCGGCGTGCTGTGGCGGGCCTACAACTCGTCGCGTTCTCTTATTACGGGGTGCGAAGCCGTTTCCCCGCTCGATTGAGGCAGCGTGGCTGGCAACTCTAGCGTAAAGCGGCAGCCAACGGGCTGGTTTTCAACGGTGATCCGCCCGCCGTGCTCGCTAAGGATTTTCTGGCTCACCGGGAGACCGAGCCCTGTGCCACGGCTCTTCTTCGACGCTACGAAGGGGCTGAAGAGGTGTTCTAATTGGTCGGCGGGGATGCCCGGCCCATTGTCGCCCACCGCGACGCGTGCCAATTGCTCGTCGGCACAATATTGGGTGCTGATTTCGACCCGTCGCGGCTCGTCACGATCGCTGAGCACGTCCAGTGCATTGGTCACGATGTTGAGCACCGCGCGGTGGATCCCCTCCGGATCGAAAATCAACTGCGGCATCGGATCGCCCGGTTGCCATCGCAATTCAATTTGGCACTCTTCCGCCCGCAACCGCACCACCTCGATCACGTCGGAGACAACCTCGTTGAGGTTGGCCGTCGTCAGATCAGGCTCGCGCTCCTTGCTGAATGTCAACATGTCGAGCACCAAGGCGGAGATGCGATTCTGATTGCGCTCGACGATGTTCCAGCCTTTGCGCAGCACGTCGTCGTCGTGGTCCTTTAGACCCATTTCGATCAAGTAGCTGCCGCCACGAATGCCCTGTAGGATGTTCTTGATATGGTGTGAGAGCATGGCGACCGTCTGACCAACGGCTGCCAATCGCTCGGCCTGAACCATGGCCGAATAATAGCGCGTGTCCTCGACTGCCAACGCCGCCTGATGAGCAATGGCGATCATCAGCTTCAGGTGGTCCTCTGTGAACTTGTTCGTCACGCCCTGTTGGAGCAATTGCCGGGCCGAGGTCGACGTGTCGATGTAGACGACTCCCACCACGTCGTAGCGTCCTTGCATCGGTACGCAGATTGCCTCCCGAACGCCCATCTGCATAATGCTTCCGCCGGGGTCCCAGCGATCATCCTGCTTGGCGTCGCTGGTGATGACACCCTCGTTGCGCTCGATGACGTAGTCGAGAATTGTCTTGCTGATTGTGATCCGATCGTCGGCGCGGAGTCCCTGCCTCGTCCGCCGCACCTTGGGCTGAAGTGCCTTTGACGTCGGGTCCATCAGCATAATGCAGCCTCGGTCGGCCTCGACCCACTCGAAGATCAACTCCATGATGCGGTGTAGCAACTGGTCGATGTCCAGCGTGTGGCTGACCGCCAGTGCCGTGCGGTACATGACCTGCAAGTTGCTACGCGCCCGGGCGAGCCACGAATTCTGCGGCGAATCCGAGCCGAATTCGAGGATGCGGCTGCCTTCCTCTTGCGTAACCGAGCGTACGATTTGCGAGCGGTCCCCCAAATCCTCCGCCGCGCCGATGCTGACGACTTTGGCCAGATCTTCTTGCGACTCTTCGGCCGGACCGGTGTAGAGCATCAGCGTGCTGCCCAACTGGACTTGGTCGCCGCTGGCCAGAACGTGCTGGCGGATGCGTTGTCCGTTGACGAACGTCCCGTTGGAACTGCCAAGATCTGAAATCGTGTACTCATCCGCAGCGTGGCGGATCTCGGCGTGGTGGCGCGAGACTTCCGTGTCGTGCAGTTGCAGAGTGTTCGATGCGTCGCGACCCAGGCGGATGTTCGGCCCGACTAATTCAAAACGATTGCCTTGATCAGGTCCGCGAATAACAAACAGCGTCGGCACAATCGAGACTCCCCGAGCGGGCGTCGATGGACGTCAGGAAAGCAACGTCGCAGGGCAGATTCGAGCAGGTTAGCCGCCTGCTGCACGGCTGCGGACGTTGTCTTTCGCTTGGCCACTGGCAGCCAATAACTCTTCGATTTTACGAATCAGCGGGGCGTAATGATAGGGCTTGGCCACCACTTCCCCCTCGAATGGCACGCCGTGCCGGCGGCGCAGTTTGCCCAAGAGGATCATTTGCGGCCGGTTCGCCGCTGGCCGATGTACACGGGTCAGAAATGAAGCGCCCGGAAGCTCGCCGTTCAGTGTCTCGTCCAACTCCGCATCGAGCACGATCACGTCAGGGCGATGCTGTTGGGCAAGTTTGCTCCCCGCGGCCACGTTTCGGGCGGCAAGCGTTCGCACGCCACGTCGTTCTAGTACGGTTTGCAGAACGTCGTGCGTTTCCTCGCAGCGGTCGACAATCAAGACAGTCGGTTCGCAGCCCAATTTCGCGCCCTCCGTGGCAGATATTTGCAGGACTTCTTGTCCCGCAGTCAGCATCGCAAGGATAGCGTTCCGCATTGCTGCCGTCAAAGGCAGAATCGAGTGGCGGCAGGGAGCCGCTCGGGAGGGCTGACTCGCTGAGCGGTGGCACGGGCCGTAGCGAGCAGCCGATTGGAACCACCAAGATGCGAAACGTTGCGTCTTGGCGTCGTGGTGGCTCGTCTATAGCGTGCCGAACCGGGCCGCGCGAGCGAATCTCTCAGAAGTGAGGCAAGGCGGCACTGGGGGCGGATTGAACAGGCCGTTTGCCAGCGGCCGTAGGCTGTTACAGGGCAAGATTTTAGGATTATGTGCCAGGGTCGAATTATCTGCTATTTACCCAAACGCCGTTAATCGGCAGAATACCGCGTCCCTGGGAACCGAATTCGATCCATCGAAGACCCAGTCGGTACGGCGTCTGGAAGGGAACCGACGCCAGGTCAGGGAAGACCGACGCAAAAGCAAGGAGTGCTGACGTGAAAAAGTCCCATCGTTGGGCCATACTGGCCGCCGCCGTTGCCACGGTAAGCTATTTGATCCTACCCGCGCTCGCACAAGCCCCGGTCCGCACGGGCGCTGCGCCTAATATCGCCCTGGTCGATATTAGCTACATCTTCAAGAATCATGGCCGCTTCAAGGGGCAGATGGACGAGATGAAGGCCGACGTGCAACGTGCCGAGACAAACGTCAAGACGAAGCGCGACGAGATCACGAAGCTGGCTGAGCGGTTGCAGGAGTTCCGCAAAGGGACGCAGGACTACAAGCAGTTGGAAGAAGAACTGGCCAAGCGCCAGGCCGATCTCTCCGTGCAGGTCACGCTGCAAAAAAATCAGTTTCTGCAACGCGAGGCCGAAATCTACTACAACGTCTATCAAGAAATCTCGCAGGCCACCGAATACTACGCCAAGCAACACGGCATCGACATGGTGCTGCGGTTCAACGGCGACCCGGCGGACGTTCAGCGGCCGGACAGCATCTTGAGTTTTATCAACAAGCCGGTCGTCTACTATCAGCAGAGCCTGGATATCACGCCGGCGATCTTGACCGAGTTGAATCGGACGGCGATCAATCCCGGTCCGGCCAACCGCACCGCGCCGTTGCGCCCCGGAGTGCAATTTGGCCCGCGGTAGGATGTAATCTGGTTCGCCGCCGCCGACCAAGGATGGCCGGTCGTTGCGGCGAGTAACTTCCCTATACCTTGTCACGGACGACTGGCATCTCTGGATGTACGCCACACGAAAGCAGCGAACGATTGCCGCCCACGCCACGGTTCCCGGCGTGGGTTATTGGAGCGGCGAAGACGTCCGCGTCGAGTTCCGGCCCGCGCCGGTCGACACGGGCATTGTCTTCGTCCGCGCCGACCTCAAGGGTTGCCCGCGGATTCCGGCCACGATCGATCACCGGATCGAAATCCCCCGGCGAACCAGCCTGCGTTGCGGTGAAGCCACCGTCGAGATGGTCGAGCACATCATGGGCGCGCTGGCCGGCTTGCAGATCGACAACTGCGAACTGTGGGTTGATCGCACCGAGATGCCCGGCTGCGACGGTTCCTTCTTGCCGTTTGTCGAAGCGCTACGCGCGGTAGGCGCCGTCGAGCAGGACGCCCAGCGACGCCGCCAGGTTATTCGTCGCCCCATCCGCTTGGGCAGCGGCGAAAGTTGGATCGAAGCCCAACCTTGCTCGTCGAGCAAGACAGTGCTTCGCTACGAACTCGATTACGGCAGCGGCAACCCCATCGGCCGGCAGTCGTTGGAAGTTTCCCTATCGCCCCGCCATTTCCACATGAATCTCGCTCCCAGCCGGACGTTCATGCTGGAATCGGAAGCTGCCGCCATGAAGGCTCAGGGGCTCGCTGCGCGAGCCACGTGCAAGGATTTGCTCGTGTTCGGCCAATATGGGCCGATCGACAATCAGCTTCGTTTTCCCGATGAGTGCGTACGACACAAGCTGGCCGATTTGGTAGGCGACCTCGCTCTGGCCGGCTGCGACCTCGTCGGCCGTTTCGTCGCTTACCGCAGCGGCCATCGACTCAACGCCGAACTGGTTCGCGCCCTCGCCGACCAGGGACAAGTTCAGAATGAACTCAAACGCTGTGCATAAACACCAAAATATGTGGTAGGCGACCCGCGTCGCTTTCTGCATACCACCGTGAAGGAGTCACGGAGATGGCTACCTACCTCGCCGACAATGCATCGATCGATAGCCGAGCCGAGATCGACGACGACGTCGAGATCGGACCCTACTGCGTTATCGGGCCGAAGGTCCGCATTGGACGCGGCACGCGGCTGGAAAACAATGTCACGCTCATGGGAAACGTTTCCATCGGCTGCTACAACCATCTCTATCCCAACGCCGTCATCGGCGGCGAGCCGCAGGATATCAGCTATACCGGCCGCGACACGAAGGTCCAAATCGGCGATCACAACATCATCCGCGAGTGCGTCACGATCAATCGGGCGTCCGAAAAGGAAGATGGCGTTACGCGGATCGGCGACCACAACTTCCTGATGGGCTGCTGCCACATCGCCCACGATTGCCAATTGGGCAACCATATCATCATCGCCAATAGCACGCTCCTGGCGGGCCACGTTCACGTCCACGATCACGTCTCGCTTTCCGGCGCCGTGGCCGTGCACCACTTTGTTACCATCGGCAGCTACAGCTTCGTGGGCGGGTTGAGCGCCGTCCGCCACGACGTGCCCCCGTATATGCTCGTCGAAGGCTATCCCGCGCGGCCCCGCTGCATTAACGCCGTCGGTCTGAAACGCAATAGTTTCTCGCCGCAAGTCATCCAAGCTCTGGCCGAGGCTCACCGCCTGCTCTACCGCTCGAAGGTCGGCCTCGAAAACGCCTGGGAAATCCTCCGCGCCAACGGCCAATTGGTGCCCCAGGTAAACCACCTGTTGAGTTTTGTCCAAGGCCAGCACGAGGGCCTGCACGGACGTGGCCGCGAGCGAAGAAAAGCTGCCTGAAATGAAGAGCTGTCGGCGGTCAGCTATCAGCGGACAGCTCCTGCAATGGCTGATAGCCCATAGCTGAGAGCTTTATGCAAAACCTTCGCATCGCAGTCATTGGCGCCGGACGTTTAGGTGGTTTCCACGCTCAGAAGATCGCGCAGCGACGCGATGTGACTCTCGTCGCCGTCGTCGATCCGCTGCCGGCCAATCGCCAACGTGTCGCGGCCGAGTGTCACACCGAAGCCCTTGACGATTACTCGGGCCTCATCGGGCGGATCGACGCCGCTGTCATTGCGGCCCCCACAAGTCTCCATCACACGATTGCCAAGGACTTGCTCCAGGCCGGCGTGCACCTTCTGGCGGAAAAGCCGCTTTGCGCTAGCCGTGCAGATGCCGACGAGTTGGTCTCGCTTGCGCGACGCCGCGGCGTCGTTCTGCAGGTTGGTCACGTCGAACGCTTCAATCCGGCTTTCAGCGCCGCGGCCTCGAAACTGGCCGATCCCAAGTATATCGAAGCCGTTCGAGCCACCGGAATAACGCTCCGCTCGACCGACGTCGGTGTGGTGCTCGACCTGATGATCCATGACATCGATCTAGTCCTGTCGCTGGTCAAGAGCACGCTGCGGAAGGTCGATGCCCTGGGCGTATCTGTGCTCGGTGGCCATGAGGACGTGGCCAATGCTCGACTTGAGTTTGAGTGCGGCTGCGTGGCAACACTTTCGGCGTCCCGCGTCAGCTACGAGGCGGTGCGACGCATGCAGGTCTGGTCCGACCGATCGTTCGGCAGCATTGATTTCGCCGCTCGCACGGCAACGCTCGTCCATCCCAGCGAAACACTCGTGCGACGCCAGTTCTGCGTCGACCGACTGTCGCCCGACGAACTTGATCATCACCGCCAGCACTTTGCCGAAGAACACCTGCCGCAGGAGCAACTTAAGCACGACGCCGTCGATGCACTGGCGCTAGAAATTGACGATTTTGTGGAGTCAATTCGTGCGAATCGCGAGCCGCGCGTCAACGGTGAGGCGGGCCGCGATGCCTTGGCTGTTGCCGAGCAGATCATCGATCGCATCCACGCTCACTGCTGGGACGCTGCGCCCGACGGCCTTGCAGGTCCCTTGGCCCAGCCCCGCCGCCACGTCATCCCCTCGCCGCATTTTGATCTTCCGGCGATTCACACGCCGATCGTCCACGAGAAGGCGGGATAGACAACGCCACGCACACCACGGGCGCATTGGGCTGCTCCCGTTTCTGCAAGTGCATTGGCATTTCGGCCAGACACTTGTAGTGGGAATGCCACGCGATCGGGCTCATACCAATAGGAGCGCCGCAAGTATGGCGGGCAGGTATACCAACGAGGACCGCAAAAGGCATTGCGAAGATCGATCATCGTGGCGGCGGGCGAACCAGATCGATGCGGCGAGATACCCGATGCCCAGCACGATCGCGACGACGCAGTAGGTCGCGCTAGCCAGACCGACAAACCACGGAATCATGCTGATCGGCAACAACGCCGCCGCGCCGAGCACCGCCCAAAACCCTGCGCTACGGCCGGTGGGATCGGTCGCCGCAGCCACTCGCACGCCCGCCGCCGCGAACTCGCGACGATAGCGCCAACCGATGGCCATCGAATGCGGAAACTGCCAGAAGTACAGAATGCCGAAGAGCACGAGGGTTAGGTGCAACGAACTGCCAACCGCCGCGGCCGCCCCCAGAAGCACGGGCGCGGCGCCGGCCGCCGCTCCAATCGGCGTCTGCCAAGCGCTGCGCGTCTTTAGCGGCGTATAAATCGCCACGTAGACAAACCAAGCGCCCGCCGCCAGCAGCGTCATCGTCAGAGTGGTGGCCAGCGCTAAGTATGCCAGCCCACCGATTGTCGTCAGCACGCCAAACTCGGTGACCTGCCGGCAACTCAGTCGTCCGGCCGGGAGCGGACGACCCGCTGTGCGCGGCATCTTCGCATCGCCACGGCATTCCAGACGCTGATTCAAGGCCATTGCGCCGATGATGACCAGACCCGCGCCAAACAAGGCGTGAGCGACGTCGCGCCAATCCGGGGTGGTTTCGGCGGTGGTCCACGCCGAGACGGCCATCGCCACCAGAACCAGGGCCGTGATCCGCGGCCGTATCAATCGCCAATAATCTATCACGACGGATCTGACGTGGGTTGACTTTCAGAGGACAGGGCTCGGCAGCAACGCGTCGACCACATGGCCAGGTTTAGCGCGGCAATGAGCGCCAGCGATCCGACTGCGGCGTGCGCAGTCGTCAGCAACACCAACAGGCGGCCTTGGGCGAGGATGGATGATTGCAACGGCCAAATCCATTGTGTGAACCAGGTGGGCCATCCGTAGTTTGTTACCCACGTAGCGCCCGCCAGCACCAATTGAACCGAAACGATGGCTGCAAGCCACCACGCCCGCCCAGCGAGCGACGCCCGAGGGCCGGCTGGCCGGCGTTCAGCCACCCAAAGCCAAACGACTCCGACGGCAATCAGTCCCGCGTTGATCACTTTCAGCCAGACCAACAGTTCGAACCATGTGGCGACTTGGTCCATGCAAAGCGTCTTCATCCAGCCGGGCAAGTTAGCCCCGGCGAAGGCCGCTTCGGCCGACGGGCGTCGCAACAGTGCGCCAAAAATAATCTCCAAGTAAATTGCCGCTGTGACGATCCAAGCCAGCCGCGATAGAAGATGGCTTCCGTCGACTTTTGGGAGCGGGGCAGGGGGGGAGTGCGGTTCTGCGCCTTGTAAAGTTGCCCGCCACTTTGTCGAGGTCCACGTCACCACGGCGGCACACAGGGCGAAATAGAGCGCGGCCGTGCAACCGTGGACCCGCGCCAGCACGCGGTCGTCGGCCAGCACCCGCAAGCCTCCCAGCGTTCCCTGGGCGACCACCCCGAGCACAATCGCTGCGCCGACCCACCGCATCCATTTCCGGCCATCCGATAGCCATAGCGATACGGCCAATGTGATCGCCAGGAGCCCGGCCAACTGTGCCAGAAGGCGGTGACCGTGCTCTAGAAAGACATCCCAAACGGCCAGCCAGAGCGTAATTGGGTAAAACCAATAGCTGTTGGTCGTGGGCCAGTCGGGCACGGCCATGCCCGCCTCATACGTCGTTACCGTCCCCCCCATCCAAATTAACGGAAAGATCGTGATGGCCAGCGCCCAGGCAAGGCGATGCGGCCACGGATTGACCGGTGACGAGTGCGCCGAGACACGTTCAGAAGCAGTTGGGAGCGACTTCACGGTTGAGACACTTCCCCCGAGGCATGTGGTTAGGGTCGCATTATAACAGACCCTTGCCGAAGTGGACTGTGCCGGGGATTGTCGGTCGGCAAAATGCGGCATCGCGAAGTGGACACTTTGGCAAATAGGACTTGGTCAAGTGCCCGCTTTCTAGGCACTCTACCGGCTGCCACGATAGCGCGCAGTCGTGCCTCAACTTGAGGCAGCATGCATGCATTGATGTAATTGCTTGCATCGAAACGAGATACGACGCACCCTTGACTTCCTGTGATGATTCCGCAGAGACGAGCGGCCTGTTGAATGTGATGTACGAGACTTCTCCAGACGCCGACCAGCACGATTGAGTCGCCGTTTGGATCAGACGACAATCGGCCCACGGAGAGTAGATCGACCTGCGAAGAGGCACCACAGCCCGAAGGAGTGAGACATGATTCCGACCGAAAAACAATTGGAAGTCCGGCAAACGGCAGCGCAGATCTATGCCCGTCGTCCCGATTGGGTCACGTTCTACCGCGAGACATTGGGGCTGCGCGGTATCGTGCGGCACGCCTTTTCGACGCGGGAAATGCTGGCCGCCTTTGAGCAGACGGACGCTTACCAAGAAATCCTGCAACTATTGACCAAGCTGCGGGAGAATGGGGTCGCGGCTCCAGAGGAGGAAGAAACCCGCGTTATCACGGTGCGGCTGCCCAAGAGCCTCCACGAGACGCTTCGCGTCGAGGCCCATGAGCACTGCACGAGCATGAACAAGCTTTGCATCTCTAAGCTTCTGCAATTCATCGATAGCAGCAACGTGCCGACCGAGACCTAGATTCTCGTGCCAACCATCGCGTAGCGTATTGGATTCACGGCCCTTATCGGGCATGCGTTTCTAATCGCAACTCTGGACCAGCATCCAAATCTCGGCGGGTATTGTGTAACCACTTGGTGCTATTGTCTCGCGAAGCCGGCGTGCGAATGATGATGCTGAAGGTCACGACGAACCAGGGCGGTTCGATACCGGTTGTACGGTAAATAGTCATAGGCCCTGACTGTTGTGGCCTTCGTTTTTTCTTGATAATTCGTGGTGGACCGGCCTTAGCCTGACCCCGCCGCTGCCGTATCTCGCCGGCTCGCGGTCCTCTTCGCCCAATTGATTTTGCCGCTGTTGCAGCTATCATAAGGGATTCGCAGTTTTGGCAGATAACTTTCGGGGGGGTGGCTATGTCGCAAAAAGCGGTCCTGACCGTTGATGATCAGCAGATCGAATTGCCCGTATTCACTGGGTCGGAGGGGGAACGGGCCGTCGACATTACCCAGTTGCGCGAGCAGACCGGGCTGGTCACCTACGACCCATCGCTGGGCAATACCAGCGTTTGCCGTAGCGACATTACGTTTATTGACGGCGACAAAGGCATCCTCCGCTATCGCGGCATCCCCATCGACCAGTTTACGGCCACGCCGAACTTCGTCGAAACCGCATGGATGCTCATCTTTGGTCGCCTGCCGAAGCGGGAAGAACTGGCGCGATTCAGCGACCTGCTGACATCCAACGAGCTGTTGCATGAGGGGGTCAAGCACCAGTTCCAGCACATTCCGCCCGACGCCCCGCCGATGGCCATTCTGTCGGCCACGCTGAGTAATCTGGCCTGTTACCACCAGGAGTTCTTTGCGCTGGAGGATGAGGAGTCGCTCGAAGAACTGGCCGCCCGGCTGATTAGCAAGGTCCGCACGATCGCGGCCTTTTCGTACCGCCGCTCGTTGGGCCTGCCGTTCAACTACCCGGATCCGAACCTGCGCTACTGCGCCAATTTCCTGCACATGATGTTCTCGCTGCCCCACCAGCAGTACATGATCACGCGGGAAGTCGAAGATGCCCTGAACCTGCTCTTCATTCTCCACGCCGATCACGAACAGAACTGTAGCACGTCGACCGTCCGCGTCGTCGGTTCGGCGAAGGCCAACCTGTTCGCCTCGTGTGCCGCGGGTGTTTGCGCTCTATGGGGACCGCTGCACGGCGGCGCCAATGTCGAGGTGATGGAGATGCTCCGTCGCATCCTTCGCGGCGGTCTGTCGCCCGAGGATTGCATCCACGACGCCAAGGACAAGACCAATCCCTTTCGGCTTTATGGTTTCGGCCACCGCATCTATCGGAACTACGATCCGCGGGCGAAGATCCTCAAAGAGGCGTGCGACAAGGTCTTCGCTCAAATGAAGCGCAAGGACCCTCTCTTGGATATTGCGCGGAAGCTCGAAGAGCTGGCGCTGGCCGACCCGTACTTCATCGAGCGGAAACTGTATCCGAACGTCGATTTCTATAGCGGCATTCTTTTGCGGGCGATGGGCATACCCACCAACATGTTCACCGTTTGCTTCGCCATTGGACGGCTGCCCGGCTGGATCGCTCAGTGGAAAGAGCAGCACGACGATCCGACGACGAAAATCTTGCGCCCCCGGCAAATCTATACCGGTCCCAACGAGACGAACTACGTCCCGATGGATAAACGCTGAAGGCGCGATCGCGCGTTGCCCGAATAAGAGACGAGGACGGGGAGTTCCGTCTCTGGGCACTCACGGACGAAATGCCGCCAAACATCGTAGGAGGTATCTGCCGAAGCCGATTAGGTAATCGGTCTCTCGGCGGCTGTAATCGCTTCCTGCAAGAGTCAATCACCACATGGCGAACCGACCGTGATACGGCCTCTCGTGCTGAGCCTGGCGATTGCCGTCGCCTCGACGGCGTGGGGGCAATCTCTATTCACGTCCGCCCCTTCGTTCGGCGGCCCGAATCCCGCCGTGGTCCGCGTGGTCGTGTCGGATCGAGATGGCACCTCCCTCGGTTCCGGATCGCTGGTGGCTGTTAACGAATCGTCCGGACTGGTTTTGACCAATTGGCACGTAGTGCGCGACGCGGCTGGACCGATCATCGTCGTGTTCCCCGACGGATTTCGTTCGGGCGCGTACCTGTTGCGGACCGACCGCGATTGGGACCTTGCCGCGCTGGCCATTCGACGCCCGAATGTTGCCCCGATCGCAATTTCGAACGTGGCCCCACGGCCAGGCGAGGAATTGACAATTGCCGGATACGGCAGCGGTTTGTATCGTGCGGTTACCGGGCGCTGCACCCAATACGTCTCGCCCGGCGGCAATCAACCCTTCGAGATGGTTGAGTTGGCTGCGCCGGCGCGGAACGGCGATTCGGGCGGGCCGATCCTCAACAAGCGGGGAGAGTTGGCCGGCGTCCTGTTCGGCTCGTCGTTCGGCCGAACGGCCGGCAGCTATTGCGGCCGCCTGCGTTGGTTTCTACGCGCCCGTCGACGCCGATTTCCAACGCATTTCCGCGCAAGCCATGTTGGCTCAGCAGTCGCGCAGGCGCCGCGCCCAAGTGGCCGCCATTCCCAGTGTGCCAAGTGCGCCAACGACAGTCGCGATCCCTGCCGGCATGACGACCGTCGAAGCTAATCGGCAGCCGGCTGCGGCGCGGCTCGCTCCGGTTTCGACCTTTCCGCAGGTCGGCGGTTCGACTCAGGCCACTGTCGCACCCGTCGCGGCGATTCCGGCGACACCGGCCGGTCGGTTGCCGAGCACGGACCAGATCAAAACCATTCTCGCGGCCATCGGCGTTCTCGCCGTGCTGTTCCACGCGATGCGCCTATTGGGCAGCGTAGTGGGCTAGTGCGTGTCGCACGAACGTGCAGCGTTACTGGCGACGTGATTCCACCGTTCTAAAATCGATCTAGACGCTACACAATTCCGAAATGCGCTCTAAATGCCCTTAACGGCCGATGTCCATATCCTCGCCGAAGTAATGTTTGCGGGCTTCCGGATTGGCCAGCACTTGGTCGGGTTTCCCGTGGCAGAGGACCTTGCCCGATCGAATCACGTAGCTGCGGTCGGTGATCTGCAACGTCTCGCGAACCTGATGGTCGGTGATGAGGATCGCAATGCCTTCATCGCGTAGGCCGCGAATGATCTTTTGGATGCTTGCGATCGTGACCGGATCGATTCCGGTGAAGGGCTCGTCGAGAAGAATGATCTTCGGATTCGAGACCAGGCAGCGGGCGATTTCCAATCGGCGCCGCTCGCCGCCGCTAAGCGACAGAGCAACCGACTTGCGCAGCCGCAAAATGTCGAATTGCTCCAGCAGTTCCTTGCAGCGGCGATTGCGAGTCTTGCGGTCGAAGCCCAGAAGCTCCATCACGCCCAACAGGTTCTTCTCCACGGTGAGCTTGCGAAAAACGCTCGATTCCTGGGCCAAATAGCCCATGCCTCCTTCGCGGCGCGAAGATACATCGGCCAGTCGGTAATGTCGACGCCGTCAAGCTTCACGCGGCCGGCGTTGGGCACGATCATCCCGCACGTCATGCGGAAGCTGGTGGTCTTGCCGGCGCCGTTGGGTCCCAGCAATCCCACGATCTCACCGCTATTGACGCGGAAATTAACCCCGTCAACCACCTTCCGTGTACCGTAGATTTTCACCAGTCCTTTGGCTTCAAGCATGAAGGAGGGATTCGGGGCTAGGGATTAGGAATTAGAAATAGAGATATTGGTTGATGCGTAGGGCTAGTTTGCCGAACACCGGCCGCTGCTGATCGCCGGCGCTTATCTCACCAGCCTCATGCGGGCAAAATTGGGAAAGTATGGGAACGGAATGTGAACGTAGGGAAGCTCGTCCCAGGAGTGCGGCCAGTAGACGAACAATGCCTTGCCAATCAGTAAGTCGCGCGGCACCCAATAGTTGTCGGGCCCCCATAGCCGCCCGTCTTTGCTCTTGGCGCTATTGTCACCGAGGACGAAGAACTGGTCGGCGTGCAAAGCAAAATCAACGTGCTGGATCGACGGCACGATTGCCGCCTGCGGATATGCCTCGCCCGGCCGAAAGCGAATGTCGCAAAACTCAGTGGCTCTGGGGGCGCTCGGGTCGCCGCGCATCGCCAAGTAGTAGATGTCGCGATAGATGGCCAGATGGCTCAGCCGCATTTTCGCGCCGACCGATGCCACGCCGACCGGCTCCAGGTCGCTCTGGTCCGGCAAATGGTTGCCCAGGTCATCGTAGCTTGTCGGTGCATCAAATGGCACGACGCTTCCGTCGACCCAGAGCCGCAGTTCGTTGTCGCAATTCGAGAAGCGCAAATCGTAGCGCCCCGGTGCACGAATGCTCGTGTGCGCGGTTGGTCGGAACTCCGCCATATCGGCGCCGCTAATCGCAAGCGTCGCCACGCCTGTGGCAACGTTAATGCGGCAAAGGAATTGTCGGCCCCCTTTGCGAAGTTCCAATAACAGCTCGCCGTCGCGACTTTCCACGTCGGCCGTACAGCTTACGGCCAGATCTCCCACCCAGTGCTGGCCAAAACTATCGGGTTCCGGTTCGGACCTGGTTGAATTGGTGTTGTAGGCCGTGAAATCGGTAATCAATTGAGGGGCAACGTTTGGATGCGAGCGATCACCATTCTGTAGGACGTCGACCCATTGTTGGTACGATGGAACGCGGTGATGATAGCGCAACCAATGCGCGTCGGAGCCCGCGCCGTCAATTTGAAACGTCGTGGAATCATCCGACGCCCATCCGCCGGCGGCGCTGCCATCGCGCCCGGGTTCGGCCTGCCAACGTGCCGGCCAGCCATACTCGGCAATTCGCGACATGTAATCGTTGTTGAACACCGGCTGCATCATGGCCAGCAGCTTCTTCGGCGCCTTCCGCGCGATGTGAAACGCTTCGGAACCGCGGGCAATCCACAAGTCGCCGTGCTGAATTCGAACTGTTTCGCCCGGCAAGCCCACCAGACGCTTGATGAAATTCGTGCGGGCGTCGCTTCGTTGGGCGGCGGGCATCGAAAGCGGATCGCCGGGGAACTTGAATACGATGACGTCAAATCGCTTCGGGTCGCCCAACTGGTAGGCAAACTTCTCCACCAGGATGCGATCGCCATTGTAGGACGGATATTTGTTCGACTCCAAATTGTCATCCGTGTAGCGGCACATGGGGCAAGTGCCGGATTCCGTCGCCCGATCCTCCCGCAGCGCGCCCGAGTCCTGATCCACCTCGTCGCTAGCGCTGACCTGATACGGGCAGCCACACTTCGGACAGACGAGGTCCTTATGTCGCCCCATTAGCGTCGGCGCCATCGAGCCAGTCGGAATGACGAACGCCTCGGCCTCGAATGTGCGAAACAAGAACGCCAGCACGATGGCGATGACCACCGACTCGATCGTCTCACGGATGGCCGCCGGCGACGGGACATGGCGGGAAATCGGATCGCCTGCCGCAGCATGGCCCGATCGCTGTTGCTCGCGGCTCGCCGGCCCTTCCGATGGGGATAATGATTTTAGATAGGGTGATTTACGTTTGCTCATAGGGTAGGTCTAAATAAAACTGCGGATGACCGAAAGTGGTGCGTGGCCGAAAACCACGCAATTGCGGGCGGTCTTCGCCCGCCGCCACTTTTGCTATTGTGTGAACATATTTAGTGTGCGTTAAACGCACCAACTTGGGCCTTCGTGCGTCTCACGTACCTAAATCGCTCTGGTGCGGCACACGGCGTGTGCCAATTACGGACGCACTTCTAATGAATATAACGGATTGCCAGCAGATTCGGAACTTGAAAATGCCCGCCGTGCCATGGCCAGAGCGCGGCGGACGGAATCGCCACTAACGGCTTGCCCAGCAGCAGCTTAGCGTCGACGACCCCGGGCCGCGGCCAAGTACGGCTGTCCTCCGACACCGCACTGTTATCGCCCAATACAAAATACTCGTTGCGGCCAACATTGGTTCGGCTTGGCCGACGTTCGCCATCTGATAGCGGCGGGGGCTCCGTGTAGTAGACGTCTCGATACAGCCGCAAATTGCGCACGGTTACATCAGCTCCGTCCGCTGCAATGGCGACCGGACACGACGACGGCGGCACCGGTTCGGCACGCTCGTAAGGAACTGTTGCCACCGTTTGGCCGTCGATTGCCAACAGAAACTGCTGATCCACCAGCGACGCTTCTACAAGCCGCTCGCCATGACCAGCGGGCACATCGCGGCTCGCCGCTGCCGGCTCGTTGGTCTTGAGACTTGTGATCGCTGCGCCCGGTATAGACTTTAGGCCAACCGTTTCACAACCTGCCAGGCGGCCATCGATGAACCGTAGCCGGCCTTCAAACCCCTGGTCGCCATCCGTGAGGCGAATCACGAACTGTCCGCCCCCAGATGAACAGTGCACGCGCAGCGACACCAACAAATCTGTCACGGCGTGAACGTCTTCCTCACGCCGCGGGCGCGACTGGTTGTAGCCGCAAAGATCAGTCACCGGCGATTCGCGGAATTGCGACGACGGCGACGTTCCTTCCTTCTGTTCGGCCGACGCCGAAGGCAGCCTATGCCAATGATGATAAACCAGCCAGTCGGCGGATTGGCCATTACGATTGAGAATATGGTGAAAGACGCCTCGGTCGGCGTTCCAGCCGGTGTCAGTACGCTCGGGCCGCCACCGCGCCGGTGGACGCGGACGTTGTGTGGGTACGAATTGCGAGTCGTAAACCATGATGGCCAGCGCCCGTTGTGCGAACAGGTCCTTACGGGCAATCTCTCCGTTGACGTACACGTCACCGTGCCGAATGTCGATCGATTCGCCCGGCAAGCCGACGACGCGCTTAACAATCAGCCTTTCCGGCGGCGACGTCGATCGCAAGGCCACAACCTCCCACCGCCGCGGCGCACGGATCGTGAAGGCATCGCGGTCGATCAAGACGCGGTCGCCCGCCACATCGGAAGTCGACTGCAAGTCATTTCTAGCGTAGCCGCAATTTGGGCACACCGCGCGGGCTGGTGGCGATGCCGCATTGCTATCGCAGGAAAAACAGTAACCGCAATCGCTGCATACAACATCGCGATGAACCCCGAGCAGAGCGCCAGCCATCGAGCCACCGTGGACCCGATATGGCGCCACGAGCCCATCCAGGAACCAAGTCTCCATCATCGCGAAGCCAATCACGATGAGCACTCCGCTACGAAGCGCCGTCCGCAATAGGTGCGACGCAGCGATCTGCATCTTCCTGGTCCTTGTTGCGGAATAGAGACTTTACAGAGAAACGAATTGGATTGCGCGCCCTTGATTGGGCGCTGCTTGGCTCACATTACCGCCATTTCTGGCCGCGGAGTCAAGAGCACGCGGGGTCGACTTCGGGACAAATGCAACGTCCTGGCGTGAAGGGGTCAGGTCCATGTTTTCGGAGTCGAGGCAAGCGACAACGCCATGTCTATGAGCCGAAAAATGGACCAGACCCCGGAGGCGCGGAGTCAAGAGCACGCCGGACGGCCTCAGGACGGCATGCGCAGGCGGAGTGCCGCAATCTCGGGGGGGCAGTTCCAACGCACGGGAATGTCACCCGAAATTCCCCGCGTAACGTGGAGAATCGTCGGCGGCACATGGAAAATGCCCGACACATACTTCACGCCGCTCGCCGTCGGCGAGAAAATCGCACCCAAGGGCGGAATACATATCTGTCCGCCGTGCGTGTGGCCTGCCAGCATGAGATCAGCATTGTGTGCGCATGCCCAGGAGAGTTGATCGGGCGAATGCGCGAGCAAGATGCGCAGAGGGTCGGACGGTGCCCCAGCCCAAACCTCGCCATCCAGCGAAAATGGCCCAATCCACGGCAGTTCGTTCCCGCCGACAAGTACCTCGATTCCGCGCACCGCAACCGGCAACCAGCGAGCACCCACCTCGATCAGCCCCAAACTGGCCAGCGTACGCCGCAACTGCTCCGTGTCTACGCGGCAATCGTGATTGCCCAGGATATAGTACACGCCGTGCCGCGCAACAAGTTGCCCCAGTGTATCCGCCATCCAGTCGAGACACTTTGGCGAGTCGATAATGTCGCCAGTAATGCAAATGAGGTCGGGCTGAAGCTCGTTGGTCACGCGGACCGCTTCGCGGAAGAACGCCTTGCCTATCCGGCCGGTGAAATGTAGATCGGAAAGGTGAACGATTGAAAGCCCGTCCAGCGCCGGCGCCAACCGCGCCACTTCGAGTTCGTAGTGCGACACGGCCAGTTGCAGTATCTCGTTTTGCGGCAATCGCGCCAGGAAATGATGTTGCACCTCGGACGCATCTGCCGCCGCGGCCGCCGGATTGATTGTCGCGAACTGACTTGAGCGCGACCGGAGTATTGCCGGCGGCCGGCGAAGGAATCGCAAGTACACCAGCCTAACGAGCGTCACAGCAAGCACGCCCCAACACACGATGACGTAAGCGGCCGGTGCCACTGGCAATGTGCCATGGATCAAATAGTACCACGCGAGCCCTATCGGGATTAACGTGGCGCAGGCAAAGAAGCACGCCGTGAACACCGAAATGATGCGCCGCCGCATCCCACGCGAATGCAGCCAGTTTGTCAGTCCGATCCAAAGAAAGGCGTGGCCCAGTACGGCCAACAGCGCGAGAAAGAGATACATCAGGCGTTGATTTATTGCATATCGTCAGGCGACGTTCTTAACTTTGCGCCACCGGCCGCGGCGAGTTGATAATCTGTTCGATGGCGTTCAACAGTTGATCGAGACGGAAAGGCTTGTACAGCACGGTCTGCAAACCGGCCTGCCGGGCCTTCACAATCGAATGGCCGGGATCCCAACCAAAACCAGTCATTAACACCAGTGGCGCCGAATCCATTCGCTCCTGGAGCTTCACCATGAACTCGTAGCCGTTCATGTCCGGCAGGCGAATGTCGGCGATAATGACGTCATAGTCCACATCCGCCGTAGAACGGACCATATAGAGCGCCTCGCCGCCGTCGTGCGCGGTCTCGACAACGCAGCCAAAACGCTCCAGCAGGTTGTGGGCCGCGCTGCGGACGTTTTCGTCGGCGTCGACCACCAGGATCCGACGCCCGCGCAATGCCGGTCGCTCCTCCACCTGCAACGTCGCCGGTAATGCTTCGGTCGGGGCCATTTTCTGGCCCACTTTCTGGATCACCTGCTTGATGTCGCGAGCGTTGCGCAAAATCCGCTGTAGTCGTTCTGCAACCCCCGGCTCGTGGCCAATGTACCGCTCCATCACATTGACCGCATCGTTGAGAATTTCGTCGACAGGAAGCGCCACAGCGCTGTGAATGGCCTCGACGCTTTCCGCCGCCGACGTTACCTTCTCAGCCGCCAGCAGTTCCAGCGTATTCAACGCGGCGGCCACGTCGCGGCAGAAAATTTCCAAAAATTGCAGATCGCTCTCCGTAAACGCCCGCGGCTCGGGGCTCTCGACGTTGAACGTTCCGATCACGTCGTCATGCAACAAGAGCGGGACGGTCAACGAGCTTTTCGCCCCCGTTGCGCCGGGCAGATACAGCGGATCTTCGGTCGTGTCTTCGCAAAGATAGCTCTTGCCGGTGGCCGCCACGAAGCCGGTCACGCCGTTGTTCTGCGGCTGAGCATGCAACTCGCGAGCAGCCGCCTCCGGATCCATGCCCAGCGACAACAACGACTCCAGCCGCCCGGTCTTCTGATCCAATAGCCGGATCTCGACCACATCGAACCGCAATAGGTCGCGGGTGAAGTGCAAGATGTTCGACTTCAGCAGCTCGATGCGGTCGCCTACGGCCATGTGGGCTATCTCGGTGGCCGACAGGTCGGCCAGTTCCATGCCGGCTTGGTGGATTGCCGCCATCTTCTGCTGCTGGTGCACCTCATTCGTAACGTCGCGGACCGTGACGATCAAGTGACGCGCCGGGGCGCCAACCTCGCGGAGCGGGGCCGCATGCACATGGTAGTAGCGGTTGTCGCCGCTGCGAAGTGTCGAACTCGTCGCCTGCCCCGTCGCCAACGCCGTGTGGAACGGGCAGAAGTCCGGGCCCAGAATCTCTGGACTACCCAAGACGGTATAAAAGTTCGCGCCGATCACGTCTGCCCGATCGGACCACTCGCTCAGTCGGCCGTTGCTCCACAGGATCGAGTTGTCGCTGTCCAACAGCACGGCGCCGTCGGGCATCCCTTCGAGAATCTGCTCGTTTTGCAGCAACCGGCCGATTTGCAGAGCGCCCTGAAGATACTCGGACGAGATGTACACGCCGCCAAACTGCTCACGCGTCAGATGTGCCAACGCCCGCAACGGGTTGGACGCAACGATAACTTCATGCGACTGACAGGCATGGTCAAGGAGCTGCTCGGCGCTTTCGCGCGAGTCGCACACCAACAGTATTTTTGGCTTAGCGGTCAATCAAGGTCACTCCGGATGTGCGTTCTAGCCACCCTGCCCATGTCCATGCGGTCCTCCGCAATGCATTATAAGGAGGCCTGCGCAAACAAACAACCGTAAGCAGGTTTCCAGTAGTCCTCGCTATATCTCATCGGTTCGTCAGTCTTTTCGCATTGACCGTGGTTGACGCGAAGCCCGCCATTTTCGCCACCGTCTAAGTTCTCGCGCTCGGAACACGCGTCACGAGAGTCATCTTCGGAAGTAAATCACCGTTGCGATGCCCTACACCACAGCGGGGGGCGATCCTGGGGGACATTTTTGTACGCCTGCGACGTACGGCTGAGCGGGTCTCCGGTCGGGATTCGCTTGTGTGCATCGGCAACACGCAACAATCACTGAAAGAAACAGGTGCGTTGAGAATGCAACCGTGAAGGCCCGCTTGCACTTCGCACGCGTGCTGCCGACTCTATCGGTGCATTCACAGCCGTCAGTTGCCTGGTGCTTTCGGTACGACCGCTAGGAAAGCGCCCATGTCGCTATAATTACCGCGTTTCGTCTCGCCGAGCCCTGAAGGCGCCGACGCCGAACGCCGATTTCATTGTACAAGCGGGTCGATACGCGCCGACCGTCATGCTAAGCGTAGCGAAGCACCACCCAGGCGTTGGAGGAAGTACTTCGCTTCGCTACGGATTAATATCGCGGTCACGTACGATGATTTCACTTGGGGTGTTTTAGCTTCACAAACGAAGCCCACGGGTCGGCCCGGCAAATACTCGGCGAACGGAGTCGCCTCCTGCAACTACGAATCTTAGGAGGCATGAAGCATGTGGCGCTCGCTCTTTTTGGCCATCGGTTTCTTCGTCATAATCCTCGGCGTTGAATGTTTGGGCGTAGAACGCGTCAGTTTGAAGCTCCGCAATCCCCCGCCGCCGTCGAGTTCGATCTTCGAGACCGAGCCCACCGAAGGGCCGCAAAAACAATTAGTCCCGCCCCCCTGGGCTCCGTGGAGCCTACTCTCCACCGGCGCCGTCATGTGCCTCTACTCCTTCACCATCCCGCGCCGGGTTGCGGGAGGCTGATGGATTGCTGACTGCTGATGGTTGATTTATGATTTATTGGTTCCGTGGTTGATTATGGAACAGTTCCGACGTTTTCTCCCGGGAAACCGGGCTCGTTTCACGAGCCCTCGTTCCATTACCAGTGCAGGACTCAATGGAGGGACGCGGTTGCGATTTCTTTCGGCGTTTTGGATCGCTTGAATAATGGCCTAGCGATTTTTCGCTGGTTCGCGGGCTCGTTACCTCGTTCGCCCCGAAGGGACGATTGGAAACGGCGCCATTCTAATCAAGCGCCAAACCGATAGACGGAGAGACTTGCCATAGCACTCAACGATCAAGAATCAACGATCGACAATCGCTTTCGCATCGAGCGCGATTCGATGGGCGAAGTCCGCCTGCCGGCCGACGCGTACTATGCGCGCAGACTCAACGGGCTGTCGAGAACTTTCCCATTTCCGGTCGCACCTTGCCGCCCGAACTGATCCACGCCTTGGGGCTGGTCAAATGGGCCGCTGCCTGCGCCAATCGTGACGTTGGCCGACTCGACAGCGGAAAACGGGCGCTCAGCAATCCGCAAATCGACGCCTTGCTGGCCGCTTGCCGCGAAGTGGCCGACGGTCGCTTCGACGACCAATTCCCCGTCGACGTCTTTCAGACGGGTTCTGGCACGTCGAGCAACATGAACGTGAACGAAGTGATCGCCAATCGCGCGATCGAGCTCTCGGGCGGCGACCGTTTTGCCGCCGATAAGCCGATTCATGCCAACGACCACGTCAACCTTGGCCAGAGCACCAACGATATCTTCCCGACCGCCATCCATGTGGCTGTGGCCATCGCGATCCAACGCCAACTGATTCCCGCCCTGGAGCAATGCGGCCAGACGCTGGCCGACAAAGCGGCTCAGTGGAACGATATACTCAAGATCGGCCGCACACACCTAGCCGACGCCACGCCGCTGGCTCTCGGCCAGGAAGTGGGCGGACTCGCGCGACAGCTCGAACGCTCGGTGGGCCGCGCAAGCGTCGCCGCCGAAGCCCTGTTCGAGCTGCCCGTCGGTGGCACGGCCGTCGGCACGGGCATCAACACCCACCCTGAGTTTGGCCACCGCACAAGCGAAGTGCTGGCCCGCGAAACCGGGCTCCCCTTCGTCGACGCCGTCGATCACTTCGAGGCCAACGCCCAGCGCAATGCGCTGGTCGAGTGTCATGGTCAAGTGCGTACCATCGCCACAACGCTTTTCAATGTGGCTAACAATATCCGCTGGCTCGCCTCCGGACCTCGCTGCGGCTTCTACGAAATCAAGCTGCCCGACCTACAGCCAGGCAGCTCAATCATGCCGGGCAAGGTCAATCCCGTGTTGTGCGAAAGCCTCATGCAAGTCGCCGCCCGGGTGCTGGGCAACGATCAGACGATTACTGTCTGCGGCGCGGCCGGCGGCCAATTCCAACTGAACGTGATGATGCCCGTCATGGCCGAGACGGCCCTGGAAAGCGTGCGTCTGCTGGCCAACGCCACGAGCGTCTTCACGGAGCGTTGCCTGAAAGGTATGGAGGCAAATGCGGAGGCCTGCGCCGCGTCGGTCGAAGAAAGCCTCGCGCTGGCGACAGGTCTCAATCCCACGATCGGCTATGACCGGGCGGCCGCGCTGGCCAAAGAGGCCTTTGCCACCGGCAAGACGATCCGCCAGCTTTGCCGCGAGAAAGAAATCTTGCCCGACGACCAACTCAACGAGGCCCTCGACCCGTGGCGCATGACCGGCCCTCAGTGACGGCGCATGTGGAGATGCTGAGACCGGGCCCACATATGCGCCATCCATGAAAATGGCGCCGCGCAGTGCCCCGCAACTCATCACCGCTTCGCCCGGCCCGACGCGTTGGGCAGCTATCGCGTATAACCGCGGCTTTGCGGCCTCGCGATCGAGGCGGCCCGTTCGCCGTCGGGCATTGTCAACTGCGTGCCCGGCGTCAGATAGTTAAAGTCCTTGCCCAATACGTCGCGGTTCAAATCGTAGAGTTCGGCCCAGCGTGACGCCTTGCCAAGCTCGTACCGGGCGATGTTGAACAGCGTGTCTCCCTCGACAACCGTGTACGTTCGTCCGCCGCGGAGTTGATTGTGCGAACTGACCGTTGTGGTTCGCGCCTGCGTCTGCATCGCTTCCCGGTGTTCCGCCTTGGGGCATAAATCAGGGTACGACTGTTCGAGCTGGGTAACCGTCGGGGCAAGAATCAGTTCGCCCGGCCGCAGTTGGTCATCGTTTCCCTTGCCACGGTTGTGCTGGGCCAGCGCCTTGAAGTACGCACCCGTGCCATACAGCCGCTCCGAGACGGTCCAGTAGCTATCGTTTGGCTGGACTTCGTATTTTCCATCGCTGCGTTGCGGCGCCGCCATGTACGACCGAACTGCGGCCGGCCGGCGTCGCTCGCTATTGTCGTGCCTCATAGTCGGTGGGTTCATTCGGTATTCGCTCGCATCGTACTGTGTGGCTGTAGCCATCGCCGGCGCATCCATCCCGCTTGAATACGACGGTGCCGAATACGTGGAACCCGAAACTATCGGCGCGGTTGGCGATGGCGGAACCGGATTATCCAATGCCGCCCGGTCGCGATAGCGGGGCAATGTCGTGGGCGGTTCCAGCGACGCATAGCCGCTTGTGTCCGCCGGGCGTGCGGCTGACTTCTTCTTAGTCGCCGGTGGGGAGTCATCGGCCACGAGTGGCTTCGCGTCGGTTTCCTGGTCGGCCAACACTTTCACTTCGGCTTTGTCCTTGTGCTTCGGCTGATCCGACGTGTAACGCTCGTAGCGGTCGGACTTGGGCGGCGCGGGAGGCGTCGGCATGAAAGGCGGCGGTGTGGTCGGCACACTGTTGGCGTGCTTCGCTTCTGCCCGCTCCGAGGTGCGCTTCCATTGATCCACGCTAATATCAAGGCTCTTAGGCGGCTTGCCCGATGCCGCTGCGGCCGGCACGATGATTGGCGCACTGGGGTGGCTAAAGTGCTTCGACGCAGTGTCTTTCAGCATCGCTTCCGTCGTACTCGGGGCGTCTTCGTGCCGCAGGCTCTGCTCTGGCTCGTCGGCCACGGCGACCTGGTCGTCGGCGTTCGAGCCCTTCAGCCGCATTGTCAAGGCAACGCCGAGAATCACCAACAGCACGGCGATCACCGACACGCCGATCTTGGCTTCCTTGCCCAGCCGCGATGACATCTGGGCCTTGGATGCGAGATTGTCGTCTCGGTCCTCTTCGGTCCTAAGAGTTTCGTTGTTCACGTTCAAGCCTCCTTGCTTGGATCGTAATTTATAGCAGGCACACTCCGTGCGCCATTCGCCAGTTACGGCACACGAAGTGTGCCTACTATTTCACGCCGCTCCGCAACTCGCAACTTGGCACTGCGCGATCGCGGGTTATCGTTCACCTCGTTCTCGTCCGGACGCACCGGCCGCCGCGTGAGCACGTTGAGTCGCTCGTCGGCCATGAATGCTTCCTTCACCCGCCGATCCTCCAGCGAGTGAAAACTGATTACCACCATGCGACCGCCCGGCCGCAAGCAGCCCGGAATGCGACGCAAGGCAATTTCCAGCGATTTTAGTTCGTCGTTCACTGCGATCCGCAGTGCTTGAAAGACCCGCGTTGCCGGGTCGATCCGATGTCCGCCAAACGGAGTTGGCACCGAGCGGCGGATCAGGTCGGCCAACTCGGCAGATGTCTCGATCGGTTGCTCGCGTCGTCGTCCAACGATCGCCTGCGCGATTCGCCGGCTGTATCGTTCTTCGCCAAACCGCGAGAATAGTTCGGTCAGGTGTTCCGCGCTGAGCCGGTTGATCAGTCGCCGCGCCGGTTCGCCACGGAGCGGATCGAATCGCAGGTCCAGCGGTCCCTCGGACGAGAAACTGAATCCGCGCGACTGGTCGGCCAACTGGTCGCTGGAGAGCCCAAGGTCGAGCACGACTCCGTCGACCCGTTCCACGCCCAACTCTTCGAGCACTTCCGGCAGATCGCAGAAGTTGGCTCGGGCCACTCGCATCGGCAGGCCAGCGAGGTTGCGTTCGGCCGCATCGATGGCCGCCGGATCGCGGTCCAGCCCGATCACGATCCCTGCGGGTCCGACCGCGGACGCCAGAGCCCGGGCGTGCCCGCCACCGCCCAGCGTGCCATCCACCATCACCATGCCGGGCTGGGGCCTCAGCCAGTGGAGCACAGGCTCCAGCATGACAGGCACGTGGACCGGCGACGGTTCGTTCATAGTTTCAAGGGCGGAAGGCCAGCACTGGACCATATCATGATGTCCATATCCCGCCGGCGCATGACGAGGGCGCCGGCGAACACCGCCAGCGACAGGCGTGGAAAGATACCCACTCGCGACGCGCAACACAAGCGGATTTTGGCGATCTTCGACAGGCTGACATGCATTTTCGGTCGGAGCGGCGTCAGCACCGCGGACCTGAGTGCCCACGGCCATCGCATGATCGCCAAATTGCGTAACCGGCGTTGCCATAAGGGATTGCGCGGCTCGTTATGCCATCGAATGATGACCTGCTGCCCATCCGAAGCACTGCGAGGTCCTCGGGGCGTTGCAGTTCTACTGCCGCCCCTGCAACGCCCAGCCGTACGGGCTTATACTGGTTCATGCTCAAATCCTAAAGTTCAGCTCGCCGGTGGAGTACGGCGACACCAAGGGCCCCCATGCCGGAAATCGATCGATACGACTACCATCTGCCGAAGCATCTGATCGCGCAAACGCCGGCGATCTGCCGCACCGACGCGCGGCTCTTGGTGGTTGATCGCGCCACGGGCACGTGGGAGCACAAGTACATCCGCGACCTGCCCGACATCCTCCGCCGACACGACTGCCTGGTGATCAACGACACGCGCGTCGTGCCTGCTCGACTCGTCGGCCGCCGTTACGATACGGGCGGACATTGGGAAGGGCTGTTTCTGGCTGCAAGTCCTGACGGCCTGTGGCAGGTGATGTGCAAGACCCGTGGCAAGCTCAAGCCGGGCGACACCATTACGCTGCTCAACGCGGCCGGACAGGACGACGTGCGGCTGCAACTCGGCATTAAACAGTCTGACGGCACGTGGGTGGCCAAGCCGCTGGCCGCCGACGATGCGCTTGCTTTGCTCGACCGTGTGGGCCGCGTCCCGCTGCCGCCCTATATCCGCAAAGGAGAAATGGACGAGACCGACCGGGAACACTATCAAACGGTGTATGCGCAAGTGCCAGGCGCCGTCGCGGCGCCGACCGCCGGACTGCACTTCACCGCCACGTTGCTCGATCGGCTAAGCCAGCAAGGCGTGGAGATTTGTGCGCTCACGCTTCACGTTGGCCCAGGCACGTTTCGTCCGGTGACGGCCGAGTCGCTGATCGACCACCAGATGCACTCGGAGTGGGGGTGCGTCAAGCAGCAGGCAATCGACCGCATCGAAGCATGTCGCAAGAGCGGCGGCCGAATTATCGCAGTCGGCACGACGTCGGTCCGCCTGTTGGAAACGGCCGCAGCGCAAGGTACATTGAAACCGTTTGAGGGCTATACTGACCTGTTCATCCATCCGCCGTACCAGTTTCGGACCGTCGATGCCCTGTTGACCAATTTTCATTTGCCGCGCACCACGCTGTTGATCCTCGTCCGAACGTTCGGTGGCGACGAACTGATTCATCGAGCCTACGAAGAGGCAATTCGCGAGCAGTACCGCTTTTATAGCTACGGCGATGCGATGCTCATCCTATAATTCCATTGCGTCGAAAGGATTACGCTGTGCCTGAGAGTCAAACTGAACGCGTATTGGTTGTGCCCACCGACTTGTTCCGGCGGGTTGGATATTTCCAAGGCTTCAACGGCAACGTGGGCCCGTATCTCGACGAACTGTTCCGCAAGGAAAACGTGAGCTTCCGCCCGCGGCACGAAGTTGAGAAGGACCCCGGCTTCAAGCAACTGATCCCGTACGTGATTTTTCGACACGTCGACCCGGCGGGCACGGAAACCGTGTTCCAATATACGCGGGGAATTGGCCAAGGCGAGGGACGGCTGCATCGCAAACGCAGCGTTGGCATCGGTGGACATATCTCGGCCATCGACGCCGGCTCGAACGGCGACGGCAACCCGTACGAAGAAGGCATGCGGCGCGAGTTGGAGGAAGAAGTGGCCATCGAAACGCCCTACGACGCTCGTTGCGTCGGCATGATCAACGACGACGAGTCCGACGTCGGCCGCGTTCACCTGGGCATCGTGCACCTCTTCGACGTCGAGCGCCCGGTCGTGCGGCCGCGCGAGGTCGAAATCGTCGACTGTGGTTTTCGGCCCGTTACGTCCATCCTCGCCGACATGACCGGATTCGAGACCTGGTCACAGATCTGCATGAGCGCCTTGTTCAGCAAATAGAAGGCTTGTCACTAGGCTTTGTCGGAAAAGGCGAACATGTCATCCTGAGCACAGCGAAGGATCTCTTCCGAGGGTGGGAGAACTCGTAGATCCATCGCTGCGCTCAGGATGACAATTGGGAGGTTCCGGTGTTTTCCGACAATGCCTAGTAAATAGAGGGTTGGGCATCTCAGTATTCAGTAACAAGGTCCCCTCTCACTTCGGGAGAGGGCCAGGGTGAGGGCGACCGCGTGCTGCAACTTCCGATCTACCTCGATAACCACGCCACCACCCGGCTTGATCCTCGCGTGCTCGAGGCGATGCTGCCGTACTTCAGCGAAAAATTCGGCAATGCCGGCAGCACGACGCATTCGTTCGGCCACGCCGCCAAGGAAGCGGTCGACACCTCGCGTCAGCAAATCGCTGCGGCTATCGGTGCGCGGCCCAAGGAAATCATCTTTACGAGCGGGGCCACCGAAAGCAACAATTTGGCCATCAAAGGCGTCGCCGCCAAATACGCCCATCGCGGCCGGCACATCGTCAGCGTCGTCACCGAACACCCGGCCGTGCTCGATCCACTCCAGGCGCTCGCCCGCCACGGCTTCGAGGTCACGCTGCTGCCGGTCACTGAATTGCCCAACGAGCGTGCCGGGCTGATCGACATCGAGCGTTTGGCCGACGCCTTGCGCGCTGATACGATCCTCGTTTCCGTCATGTTGGCCAATAACGAGATCGGCGCGATCATGCCCGTGGCCGAAATCGGGCGTCTATGTCGCCAGCGCGGCGTGCTCTTGCACAGCGACGCCACGCAGGCCGTAGGCAAGATTCCTGTCAATGTCGAGCAGTTCAACGTCGATCTAATGAGCTTTAGCGCCACAAGATTTACGGCCCGAAGGGCGTCGGCGGCCTGTACGTTCGACGCCGCAGCCCGCAAGTCCGCTTGGATCCGCTTATCGATGGCGGCGGCCAGGAGACCGGGCTGCGCAGCGGCACGCTTAACACGCCGGGCATCGTCGGCTTCGCCCGGGCGCTCGAATTGTGCCTCGAAGAACTGCCCAGCGAAGCGCCCCGGCTCCGCACGCTACGCGATCGACTGTACGCCGGTCTGACGGCAGCCACCACGGGCGTGTCGCTCAACGGACCGGCCCTCACGCCGCCCGAGTGGCGCTTGCCGGGCAACTTGAACGTGAGTTTTGATTACGTCGACGGCGAAGCGCTCTTGATCAACATGCCCGATCTGGCTTTGAGTTCCGGCAGCGCCTGCACCTCGGCCAATCCCGAGCCCAGCCATGTTCTTCGCGCCGTGGGCCTCGGCGACGATGCGGTCCGCAGCAGCGTTCGCTTCGGCCTGGGTCGCTTCAATACGGACGAAGAAATCGATTTCGCCATTGGCAAGACGGCCGAAACCGTCGCCCGCCTCCGCACCATGAGCAGCGCCGCCGAATCGCCGCTGTGCCCAGAAAACGGTTCCTGACCCCGTTTTCACCCGCCATGCCTTGGCTAAAAGTCTCGTCCGAGGCATAATGTATTTGTCGTAGCGGCGGATCACACAGCGCCGCTCGCGGCGGGTTGTGCCCGAACCCGTCTATGGCCAGTTGTGGGCTCCAGGGGAATCATAATGATCGCTCGGTTTCAGAGAGCTTTTCTCGCAGTAATAATGATAATCTTGAGCCTTCCGGCTTCGTCGTCTCTGGCCCAGAACGAGCAAGTCGCGCTTGACGCCGGCAAGGCCGACAGTCTCTCGACTTCCGCCCATGCGCGTTCGGCAACGGGCAAGATTCAGATTGCCCTGCTCACGCTGCCGGAGGTGCTTCCTCCGTGGAGACAGCTCGACTACGACGTACGACTGGAGTTCTTCAAAGGCGGGGCCAACAACCTCTGCTACTGCGTACGGCATCTGGAGAACATGTGCCACAACTGCGGCCTGCCAGTGCGGCGGGTTGATATCGCGGGGCTAGCAAAGCTGGACAACGCAATCCTGTTCGTGCCCGACGCCTCTAAGCTGCTGCCCGAGACGCGCAAGGCCCTGGGCAAATGGATCGCTGCGGGCAAGCCGATAATCGTCTTCGGTCAGGTCCCCGCCGACTGGGCGCGGCAGCATGGGGTGCAAGTCGTCAAGGCGAAAGACAACTCGCGAAAGCTGGACACGATCTACTTTCCCGCCGACGGGCGGTCGATCTGCGGCCGGCCGCTGCAATATGTCTCTTACACCAGCGAGCATCCCGTTGCCCTGTTGCGAGGTTCGCACGATACCGAGGGTGGAGATTCGGTTGCTTGCCGCCGAGGGTCGCTGCTGTTTTGGGGATGGAGTCCTCGACCGCACGCCTGGGCTATCGTCGCCGAACAAGATGAGTATCGCCTTTTCGCCCGGCTGTTAAAGGAATTTCAAGTCAGCATTCACGTCCCAGTCATTTCCACTCGCAGAATCAGCAATTTGAAGGCGCTGGGGGTCGGCGACTGGGGCGCCTGGCCCGGTTGGCCGGCGTACGACAACTTCTTCAAAGACCTCCTGCCTTCCTTGGCCGGCTATGGCTTCGACCACGTGTATTACCTGGGCACATATCACGACAACATGATATTCGACAATTTCGCGGAGAAGTTCCTGGGAAAGCGGCCGCTGTCGCCGTCTAAAGTCCGGGGCACTGCAGGCATACCTGCTATTATCAAGAAGGCTGATGAATGCGGGCTGAAGGTATATGCAGTCATCAATCCGTTCGACGTCAAAAACCGCCGCTTGGCCGACGCATTGCTCAAACACGACGGGCTGATGTATCGCTACACCGACGGCAAGTTGGTTAGGAGCGAGTATTGGTCGCCGGCCGACCCTGAGTTGAAGCGGCTGGCGGTCGAGTCGATTAAGGAATTCTTGACGCAACAGCGGGTGGACGGCATATTCATCGACTTTGCCCGCTATCTGGACTCCAACTTCGATTACGGGCCCGCCATGCGTCAGGCCTTCGAAAAACACGCAGGCCGGCACTTCTCCAAGTGGCCGGGGGCGGTGATTAACGATCCGGCCGTCGCCCGGCAGTTCGGCGCCTTCAAGCGTCAAGTGATGAACGATTTCTTGGGGGCCTTCGGCCTGGCCGCCAAGCAAGCGCAGAAGGACATAGTCATAGAAGCTCTATATTACTGGGATTTCTGGCCGGAGCCGGGCGGGGCATACGAACACATAGGCCAGGATCCGAAACCGCTTATCAAGATCGGTGCGCTGGACCACGCCTGTGGCATCTTCTACACTTCCGACAATGCCCGACTGGCCAGGCTTATCGACTCAGCCATTCAAGACGTGGGGTGCGATCACTTCAGTTGCATCATCAGCCCCATGAGCTTCTTCAACGAGTATCACACTACCGCACAGATCTTCGAGCAGATTCGGATTCTCCAGGACAAGGGCGTCAGGCACGCCGAACTCTTCAATCATTCGCCGCCGTATCTGTTCTACAATCGCTTTCAGAACGGCGAACGATTACCGCAGAGATAGCGGTCTGCTCTGCATCGTGCGTGAAATACACCAACGGCCGAAATTCACGGTGCGTTCCACGCGCCCTACGGCTTGCTCGAATCTTGGGCCTCTATGCGAAAAACATAGGCCCAGTGGCAGGGCCGCGCTGCTTCCGGTTGAAGCGATTGCGGCAATTCGATCACCAATCCGGCTGTCTTGTCTAGGTGCCAACGCAACGGGGCTTTGCAGCCGAGCATGTGTATTTCGCTGCCTTCGCGGGGGCAAACCAGCCGCAGCTTGAACTCCTTACCGGGCCATTTCATGCTTATGGCGTAGACAAAACGGCGATCCTTGCTGCGGGTGAAACGCACCTGATCGCCTTCCTTGATATGGCGCCAGCGCCGCGTGCCATAGATCGCTTCACCGTTGACCTTAAGCCAGCGGCCGACTTCTTCCAGGCGGGCCACGGCCGTAGGGTGGAAGTTACCCTGAGGGTCGGGCCCGACTGAAATCTGGAACAGCCCCCCCTTGGCCACGACGTCGATCAGGCTGTCGAGCACCCATTGGGCCGACTTGTACTTCGATCCGTCGGGCTCGTAGGCGAAGATGTCGGCCATCGTGTAGATCACCATCCATGGCAGCTTGGGATCCACAAACTCCGCGCCATCCCTGGGAATGTCCGACGATTCAGGGATCCACTTTTCCGGCGTGTAGTAGTCGCCGTAGGCCCCGATGCCCCGGTTCCGCATCATTAGCTGCGGCTGCAACCGCCGGGCCATCATCACCGTCTGCTTGATGTCGGGCCAGCACCAGTCGGGCAGGTACATGTCCAAACCCAGCATGTCGATCGGCCCGTAATTACTAAGCAGCTCGCGAATCTGTGTGCGGTGCCGTCGGATGCAGCGGGCGTAACCTTGGGGGTCACTCTGCTTGGTGTAACCGGGGTCTTTGTAGAGGTTCCAGGCGTTCATGCGGAAGTCGGCGTCGTACCAATCCATGTGGTTGAAGTAGAGGCCAACAGCTATGCCCCGAGCGTGGGCGGCGTCGGTCAACTGCTTGACGATGTCGCGATGATAGGGCGTCTCCATGATGCTGTAGGCCACGTCGCATTTTTCGATCTTCGGCCCTCCCGGGGCAATCCAATTGATCCGCCGCTTCACCCGCGTCTTGGTGTCGAACATGGAGAAACCATCGGCGTGCTTGGTAGTAAAGGCAAAATACTTCATCCCGCAGTGATTGAAGAAGTCCATCCACTTGTAAGCGTCGAAATCAGTGGGATTGAAGGTCTCGTACAGCTCCTGATAACGCTGCCGATCGGCATTCGACATTTTCAGCAGGGGCGTGGACGCCTCTCGGCCCAACTGACAATACGGGCCCCAATGGATTCGAATGCCGTACTTTAGATCGAGCCATCTCTCCTTGGCTTCCGGCGGAGCGTGGTGATAGTCGGGGTCGACCGTCTTGGAGTCTTCGGCTGAGGAAACCGTAGCACAGGCTGCCAGCAAAGCGCAAAAACAGATACCGGCGCCGGTCGTTCCAATGCGGCTCATGGAGCGGCTTTATCTTCGTGTGGGTGAAGAAACGCGTGAGATTGGCGACTGAATCGTGTGATTTGCCAGCCGACGCAACTGGTCCGTGTCTCATCTTGATCATAGCGTCAGCCGGTGCGCCCGTAAAGCCTTCTCGATCGCAGGAGGGACTCGGGGGACACGAACCGATTATGTGTGTTGGTGTAGTTTCGATGGGCGACCTGATTTTCGTGGATGGAAACAAGAAAGGTGAACAAGAAAGGTCAGGAACCGTTAACTGTGAATTTCTCAGCTGCCGTTTTCGTTTTTTCTTTTCTCCTGTCTGTTTCTCTGTCGCGTTCATCCAGTGAAGCGTCGAACCAGCCATAGTATCGCACTCAGGACAAGGCTCACGAGAATGCATGTCGTGACGGGAAAGTAGAAACGGCCGTTCGGCCTTTCGATAACGATGTCGCCCGGAAGTCGCCCCAACCAGGGAATAGACGGGGACAGCAGCCAGACCAGACCAACGGTCGCGATGACAGGCCCCACGATGATTAGCAACCAGCCAGGATGATAGTCCACGGTCTGGATCCTCGACGTTACAACGACCTACGTCAGCAACGGGCGAACGCAGGCCAGACTTTGTCGGAAAACACCGGAACCTCACAATTGTCATTCTGAGCGCAGCGAAGAATCTACGAGCTTTCCCGGCCTCGGAAGAGATCCTTCGCTGCGCTCAGGATGACATGTTCGCCTCTCTCGACAAAGCCTCAGGATGATATGTTCGCCTTTTCCGACAAACTCCTAGAGCTTCTCCACCATTTTGAACGAGCCCTTCAGCCGGATGTCTTCGGACGAACTGCCGACCATCACCTGGAAGGTGCCCGGCTCGACGGTGCGTTTCATGTTGCGATCGAGAATCACCAGGTCGGAGGCCGGCACGGTGAAGGTCACGGTCTTGGTTTCGCCCGGCTTCAGGCTCACACGCTCAAAACCACGCAGTTCCTTCTCGTAGGTAATCACGCTGCTGACCACATCGTGAACGTAAAGCTGCACAACTTCGGCGCCGGCCACTTTGCCGGTGTTGGTGACATCAGCACGCACAGTGATCGGGCCGTCCAAGACCTGCCGGGCCGGCGTGATGACCAGATTGTCGTACTTGAACGTCGTGTAGCTCAGTCCGTAGCCGAAGGGGTAGAGCACGCCGCGCACGCCGGCTTGTTGCGAGTCATGCTCCGTCTGCGAACTGGGCTTGCAAGGGAAGTTCATCGGGATTTGGCCCACCGACCTGGGGAACGTCACGGGCAGTTTTCCGCCCGGGTTGTAATCGCCGAAGATCGCTTCGGCGACGGCCTGTCCACCGAACTCGCCCGGCGCCCACGCTTCGAGCACGGCCGGCACGTACTTGTTGATCCAGTTGATCGTCAGCGCCCGACCGTTGATGAGCACGACCACGGTGGGCGTGCCCGTTTCGTAAATTGCCTTGACCAGATTCCGCTGATAACCGGTCAGATCGAGGCTGGTTCGCGACCTCGCCTCGCCGATGGTCTTCCATGACTCGCCCAGGACGACGATTGCCGCGTCGCACGTTTTGGCCGCAGCCGCCGCTTCGGCAATCGCCTGAGCTTGTTTGGGCGACGGCGGCTCGGGGATCAGTTCCGAGTCGGGCCAGCCCTTTTCGGTGATGTTGCAGCCCTTGACGTATTTCACCTCGGTCGTCGGCGACACGGCCGCCTTGATGCCCGCAAGCACCGAGATCGTCGGATGATTATCCGGGCCATAGCGGTCCTGCGACAGTCCGGTGTTGTCGGCATTCGGGCCGGCCACGAGGATCGATTTGAGGTTCTTCTTCAACGGCAACAAGTTGTCTTTGTTCTTCAGGAGCACCAACGACTGTCGATCGGCTTCGAGCGACACTTGCCGATGCGCCCGGCAATGAACGATTGCGTCGGCCTTGTCGGCGTCGACATACGGGTGATCGAACAATCCGATCAGCATCTTCACTCGCAACACGTCGCGGACCAGATTGTCGATCGTCTTCATCGAGACCGTTCCCTCTTTGACCAGTTCGCGGACCGGATTGATGTACACTTCGGGCGACGTGAAGTTGGTCCGCACGTTGAGCCCGGCCTCGACAGCCTGCCGCACGGCGTCTTTATAATCAGGAGCCACGTGGTGCTTCGTGAAGATGAATTCCATTGCGGCGCTATCCGAGACGACGTAGCCGCGGAAGCCATACTCGCCGCGCAGTTTCTCCGTGAGGAAATGATAGCTGCCGGTGATTGGAATGCCGTCGTAATCGTTGTAGGAGCTCATCACGCCCAGCGCGTGGCCCTCCATGAACGCGGCGCGCCAGGGCGCCATGAGGATCATTTCCACTTCGCGGGGCGACTCGTGCGGATCCGTGCGCACGCTGCCATCGCGGCCGCCCTTGGGCACGCTATAGACGCAGTAATGTTTGGGCGTGGCGGCGACGCCCTCAGACTGGATCGCCTTGATCTGCTCGACACCCAGTCGGGCGGTGAGGAACGGGTCCTCGCTGTAGCATTCGATGGCCCTACCCCAGCGCGGATCGCGGGGCAGATCCAAGATGGGCGAATAGACGTTCGTATATCCAAGGGCCTTTGTTTCCTTGCCCGTGATATGGCCGATCTGCGAAACCAGTTCCCTGTTCCACGCGCTGGCGACGCCGACCTGGGCGGGAAAAGCGGTGGCGCCCCGGCAGCACGCGCCGCGGATTCCCTCGTTCGTGAAATCGACCGGGATGCCCAACCGCGTGTTCTCGATGAACCACCGCTGCACCTGGTTGATGCGCTGTGCATGGGGGGTGGGAGGCGTCGCATATTCGGGCGACGAACTCTCGGCGCCGTTGATATGTTCGTCGATGTTGGCGATGCCGTCCTTCCAAACCTTCTTGCTCCACTCCGGCGTCGGCAGCGGATCCTGCAGCACTACCTTGTAGCCGTACAGCGTGGCCATCTGGCAGGTCTTTTCATCGAGAGTCATCCGCGACAGCAGGTCGTCAATCCGTTTTTCAACGTCGAGCTTCGGATTCTCATAGGGATCCATCTTCCCATTCTTGTCGAGATCAATCCAGCCGTCGTGGTAGATTGAATTAGGCTCCGCCGCCAAGACGCGGCACGAAGAGGCGGCTTGTACCAGCAGACAAGCGGCGATAATGCCGCAACACAATTGCGCCGAATGAAATGATCGTGACATGGTTGTGAGTCTTTCTTGTCGATTTGGCGTTATTAGATCTTGGCCGGATCCAGTCTCGGCACAATGATTTGGATAATTAGCAGTGCTATGAGATAGGCCGAGCCGGCGATAATGAAGATTGGCACATAGCTGCCGGTGGTCTGCAAAATAGCGCCGACTACGAGCGCGATGAACATTGCTCCGATCGAGCCGGCCATTCCACCGATGCCGACGACCGAACCGACCGCCTGCTTCGGGAACATGTCGGAGACGATTGTGAACAAGTTGGCCGACCAGCCCTGGTGCGCTGCAGCCGCAAGCGAAACCAGGCCGACGGCCACCCACAGATTGGATACCTTGGCGGCGAAAGCGATGGGCACGACGGCCAGCGCGCAAATCAGCATGGCCGTCTTGCGTGAGGCGTTCAGGCTCCAACCGCGATTTAACAGGTGCGACGACATCCAGCCGCCCGCGATGCTGCCGACGCTGGCGAATTGATAAATGATCACCAATGGAATTGCCGACGCCTTGAGGTCCAGGCCGTAGTTGCGTTGCAGGAAGTCGGGCACCCAGAAGAGATAGAGCCACCAAATCGGGTCGGTCAACAACTTGCCCATCGCGAAGGCCCACACCTGACGGTGTGGGATGAGCCGCCTCCATGGAATACTAACCGTCGGTTCCGGCGGGTCGCTGCGAATATATTCCAGTTCAGCAGGCGAGACCCGCGGATGTTCATCGGGCGACCGATAGGCTGCCAGCCACCACATGACCCAAAGGAAACCCACCGCGCCAGTGCCGACGAAGGCCCACTGCCAGCCCCAATACAGCGTAATGAACGGCACGGCAATCGGCGCAACTACCGCTCCGACGTTCGTGCCGGAATTGAAAATGCCGGTGGCCAGCGCGCGTTCCTTCTTCGGAAACCATTCGGCAACTGTCTTGATCGACGCGGGGAAACTGCCTGCCTCGCCAAGCCCAAGCACCAACCGCGCAACCGCAAAACCGGCCGTCGCGCCGGTCAGCAGCACAATGGACGGGGGGTCTATCAAAATGGTTGGGAGTCTCATCCACGGGAACCAGTTGGCACCCGCGTGCGCAATGGCTCCGATGCTCCAAATGCCAACCGCCAGCGCGAATCCGCGCCGCACTCCGACACGATCCATGATCCGCCCGGACACCAACAAACCAATCGCGTAGGCCGCCTGAAAAGTGAACACGATTGCCGCATAGTCGAGCTCACTGAATTGAAAGGACTCCTGCAAGGTCGGCTTGAGGATGCTGATGACCTGCCGGTCCATGTAGTTGATCGTGGCGGCGAAGAAAAGCAGCGCACAAATGACCCAGCGGTAATGTGTTAGTTTAGAGCTGGGATTCATATGCGTTGCTCCGTGTGTTTCATCGAGAAGCCCCTTAGGATATTTTCCGACCGATAATTGTCCCTTATGCTAGCCAATCGTTACGCGAACTTCAAGTTGGCCCACCGATTTTCCAGGGGTACTTCAGACTCCGGGATCTGGTCCGTTTGTCGGGTCGTATGCATTGCAATGGCCGGTGCTTCTGGCCAAAAAACGCGGATCGAACCTCTCGCTTACGGTCGCCATGAGACCTCGATTGTAGACCGCGGTTTGCCGCGCTGCGATCGACGCCCCGCTCGGTCCGCTAGTCGAACCCCATGGAGCGTCACTCCTCTAACACTTTCGCCACGACAATCGTGATGTCGTCGCTCGGCGGCAGGGTGCGGCAGAAGCCTTGCAACTCCTCGTGGACGCAAGCGATGATCTCTTGCGCCGAACGCTGGCGCTCGCTGCGGATGACTTGTAACGCCCGGGCAACGCCAAAACGAACCCGGCCGGGCGATTCCGCCTCGGGCAGCCCGTCGGTGAAAAACGTCATCAGTTCACCGGGCTGAAGCGTCAGCGGCGGAGCGGTTGGGACGATCGTGTCGCCGCGGATGCCTAGCGGCAGGCTCGTGCTATCGAGCACCGTCACCTCCAGCCCGCAGTGAAGCAGATAACCGCGCTGGCCAGCGCTGGCATAGACCATCGAACGGTCGCGCGGATCGACCCGGGCCATCGCCAAGGTAACAAAATGAAAGTCGCTGGTGTCGACCGCCAGCACGCGGTTTGTTCGGGTCAGAATCTCGCCGACGTCGCTGTGCACCTGCGCGAGCGTGCGCAGGCAGGCGCGGGTTTCCGACATCAACAGGGCCGGGCCCATGCCGTGGCTGCTGACGTCGCCGACGACAATTCCCAGGCAGCCGTCGAGCATGGGAATATAGTCGAAGTAATCGCCGGCCGTGGCCTTGGCCGGATACAGCGCGCCGGCGACGTCGAAACCATCCAGAGCGGGCGACTCAGCCGGATAGAGCCGCTGCTGAATCTCCTGCGCGGCGCGAAACTCTTCCGACGTGTCGCGCATTTGATCCTCGGCCCGATGCCGCCGATTGCGTTCGATCGCGTAGCGGATCGACCGTACCAACACGTGATCGTTCACCTGCCCCTTGACCAAATAATCCTCGGTGCCGGCTCGCACGGCCTTGATGGCGCTCTGCTCGTCGCGGTGACCCGAGAGAACCACGATCGGCACACTGCCGGCATGGGCTTGCAGGGCGAAAAAGGTCGCCAGGCCAGCGCCGTCGGGCAGGTTGAGATCGAGCAGAATCACGTCGAAACGGTCCTCCTCGCAGCGCTCGATGGCTCCCGAGAGCAGTTCCACCTGCACCAAGTCGAACGGTACGTCCCAGCGGTCGGCCAACAGATTGCGCATTACCCAGACGTCGTCCGGATCGTCTTCGACCAACAGCACTCTAACTCGCGTTTCCACCATGAGCAACTCGCGGGGGCAATTCGGCCGTTTCGAACCAGTGGCGGGTTACGGCGCTGAAGTATGCGGACCAATTCGCGGAACGTGGCCGGCTTGGTCACGTAGGCGTTTGCGCCCATATCATAGCAAAAACGCACGTCATCGCGCGCGGTCGAAGTCGTAAGTGCAATGACGGGAATGTTCCGCCAAAGCGGGTCGGTCTTTAACTCGTGCAGCGTCTCGCGGCCGTCCTTGCGCGGCATCCTGAGGTCCAAGAAGATCAAGTCCGGCAGCGGAGCATTACGCGCGTCCTCGTATTCCCCCTGGCGACGAAGATAATCGAACAGCTCCTCGCCATTGTGGACGAAACGAAGGTCGTACGGCGCCGCTATTTCGTGCAATGCTTCCTTGACCAGCGAGCAATCCTCGCCGTCATCGTCGGCCATCAAGATCGTACGGCGGTGTGCGACTTTGGACGTCATGGTTTTTGCGCCTGCTGATGAACCACTGGCAGAAGCACCTCGAAACTGCTGCCCTGGCCGACTGTGCTGCGAGCGGTGATTTGGCCGCCGTGGCGCTCGGCGATCTTACGGCACAGGGCCAAGCCGATGCCGGTGCCCTCGAAGACGTCGCGCGGATGCAATCGCTGAAAAACGCCGAAGATCCGCTCGCGGTGCTTTTCATCGAAGCCGATGCCGTTGTCCTCGACCACGATACGACATTGCTCTCGGGCGGGCGAACGTTCCGACTGGCGCTGCTGTCGCGCGGGCATGAATTTGCCCGTCACCTTCACCAGCGGCGGCTGTTCGATGCGGTGGAACTTCAGCCCGTTGGCGATCAGGTTCTGCAATAGCTGCCGTATCTGCAAGGGATCGGCCTGTATTGTGGGAAGATGATCGAGCTCGACACGACCGCCGACGCGCTCAATCTGGGTTTCGAGATCGGATACCACCTCACGGGCGATCCTGTCCAGATCGACTGGCACAAACTTCTGAGCTTGCGTCGTAACGCGGGAGAGCGAGAGCAGACCGTCGATCAGCGACTGCATCCGCTCGGCGGCAGACTGCATGCGCTGGAGGCAGTCGACGGCCGTCTCCTCCAGCTTGCCCTCGCAAATCATCTGCAAGCGATCGCTGAACGTGCGAATCTTCCGCAGCGGCTCTTGAAGGTCGTGCGATGCCACGTAGGCGAACTGTTCCAGTTCGCGGTTCGATCGTTCCAACTCGGCTGCATACCGCGTCTGCTCCTGCTCGGCCTTCTTCCGCCGACTGATATCGCGAATAAAGAAGGTCATGACGTGGGCGCCTTCTTCGCGGCTGATCGTCATGGCCATTTCGGCTTCAAAGGTGTCGCCGTTGGCGCGGACGGCCGTCACTTCGACCCGGCGGCCCAGCAGCGATCCTTCGCCAACGTCCAAATAGCGGTCAATGCGGTCTTGACCGGCGCTGACGATCGGCGGGAACAACACGTCGGACGGCTTTGTGCCGAGGATCTTCTCCCGCGGATGTCCAAAGGTCTGCTCGGCGGCCCTGTTGAACTCGGTGATGATTCCCTTATGGTTGATCGTGACGATCGGATCGAGCGACGATTCGAGGATCGCACGTTTGCGGGCCTGCGCTTCGGCCAAGGCCGACTCGAGGCGAATCCGCTCGTCGGCGTCGCGGTGAAGAATCGCCAGGAAGGTGTGGCCGGCCACCGATTTGACGCGAAACATCTTGGTCTCGACGTCGATCAATTCGCCGGTTCGCAGATTGCGCACGCGGCTTCGACCCTGCCAACGCCCGGTTTTATTGACTGCCGGCCCCGCCACGTCGCGCAGCTCGGCCCAGGAGTCTTCGTCGTACAGGTCGCGCAGATTGATGGCCGGCGCCGATTGCTGACTGTCCAGACCCAGTAGGCGGTAGCCGGCCGGGTTGAGATAGACCGTCTCGCCGCGCGAATTGGCCAAGCATACGAACTGATCGGCCAACTCGGCCAGCGTGCGGCCCAAGGCGTCGGGGTTCACGGTCAGAGTAGTGGACGAATCGCCCATATAGCCGACAGACCTATCAAGCGGAACGGGTACGCCTAGACGAATACCTGGCTGCGTATGAATAGTGTGCGTTGGCCGCCCCGCTAATCTAAATTTAACTTTACCACCGCCGCCGAGGCCCCGCAATGTTGCCGTACCCGGGAGGGGGAGGCCATGTGGCCGAGAAATGAGTGCAGACGCTGCCAAAGGCCACCGATAGCCCTCTTCGGCCCATTCCGCCGCCTCTCGTCGTGCTTTCGCTACACAACGCCGTACCGGAAAATGGCGTGTTCTTGGTTCTCGATTTCGTCCAAATTACAGATGCTCAGCGCGCCCTGCTGATACAGGTATTCCACCCGCGCTCCGACGTCCGTAATAGCCAACACGGCGCGAAAGCCTGTTGCCTCGGGATACAAATGGTGGGTGATTTCGTTGATCGACAGCGGTTGTGAAACCTTCTTGAGCATCGCCAGCAAACGTCCCAACCGCCGCCGGTGGGCCCCGCGAATCGTTTCGATCCGTTCGTAGACGTCATGAATTGCCTGTTCGTGGGCAGCCAGCGTCAGGCTGAAGCCGGGCATCCGGTCGATCTTATCGAGCGAATCCAAATAGTGGCCCAGCCCGGTATACGGCGCCGTGCTCTCGGGCCATTGCTGGGGCACGGTTTGCGCTAAGATATGATCGGCCGAAAGCAGCACGTCGCCCACCGCAATGCAGATGTGGCCCGGCGAATGGCCCGGCGTGTGAATGATGCGTAGGCCATCGATGTCTTGGCCGTCCGACAATAGACGCTCAACCGCGATGTCCCCAAACTCCCGGCCGCGCAAATGAGCGAGCTGCAATAGGTCGGCCCGGCGTGCCGGATCAACGCCCGATTGGCGTAAGAAATCGCCGAGCAGTCGATTGGCCACCACGGCATGCTCGCGGTGCAAGACTACTGCGACGCGATCTAACGGGTGTACAGCGACTTCCGCCTTCGTGCGATCGAGCAGCTCGGGCAGCCCGCCAATATGGTCTGGGTGGCCGTGACTGATGATGATTCGCCGGATGTCCCCAATGCCAAACGGTTCGCCAAACTTGCTATGCACTGCCTCCAAACCGGCAATAATGTCGGCGGTCGACGTGCCCAAACCGCTGCCGACGTCCACGAGCGTCGGCTCTCCCGCCCCGAGCAGCAAGTAGACGCGAGCCGAGAGCGAGTCGAACACCTGGCACGGAATTCGGTAAATCCGCACTCCAGTATTCGAGATGAATTTCTTGACCGGTGGCAACATCGACATGTTGCAAGGTGTACCGCACACGGCGACCTTCCGCAAGGCGGGGAAGGATTTCCGTTGGGTAGCACGATTGCCACTTGCGGCGTGGCCCGCTAGATTCACATGCTATGGCCAAGTACATCCTCGCCCTCGATCAAGGCACGACGTCGAGCCGGGCTCTGGTTTTCGATCGCAGCGGCCGCGTCGTGGCCCAGGCCCAGGAAGAGTTCGAGCAGATTCTGCCCGGGCCGGGACTCGTCGAACACGACCCAGAGGCGATTTGGGGCACGCAACTTGGCGTTGCCCGGCGCGCCATGGCCGACGCGTCCCTTTCGGCCAGCGACATTGCGGCCCTCGGCGTCGCTAACCAGCGCGAGACGACGATCCTATGGGAGCGGCGCACCGGTCGGCCTGTGGCCAACGCCGTCGTCTGGCAGAGCCGGCTGAGCGCGGGCATCTGCGAGCGGCTAAAGGCTGACGGCTGCGAACCCATCTTCCGCGCCAAGACCGGGCTGTTGCTCGATCCGTATTTCTCCGGCACGAAGATCAAGTACCTCTTGGATACGCACGACGGCCTTCGCGCGCGGGCCGGCAAGGGCGAAATCCTCTTTGGCACCGTCGATACATGGCTCATCTGGCGACTGACCGGTGGGCGGTTGCATGCTACGGACGTAAGCAATGCCAGCCGCACCCTGCTGTTCGACATCCATACGTGCAATTGGGACGACGAGTTGTTAGGCATCCTCGATATCCCCCGCGCCATGCTGCCCGAAGTCCGCTCATCGAGCGAAGTCTACGGTCAGACGGCCGACGAGTGGTTTGGCGGGCCGATCCCCATCTGCGGCGATGCGGGCGACCAGCAAGCGGCCACGTTTGGACAGGCGTGTTTCACGCCGGGCAGTGCAAAGAACACGTATGGTACCGGCTGCTTCGTGCTGATGAACACTGGCCGCAGTCCCGTGGCCTCAAAGAACAATCTATTGACGACGATTGGCTGGAGCGTCGGCGGACAGGTGACATACTGCCTCGAAGGATCGATATTCATCGCGGGGGCGGTCGTCCAATGGCTCCGCGATGGGCTCGGAATTATCCGCACGTCGGCCGACGTGGAACGGCTGGCAGCCACCGTGGCCGACAGCGGCGGCGTATATTTCGTGCCTGCCCTGGTCGGCTTGGCGCACCGCACTGGGACCCCTACCGCGCGGGTCAATTTTCGGCCTCACACGCGGCACCACGGCCTGCGCACCTCGCCCGGGCTGCCTTGGAATCGATGGCATTTCAGACTCGCGACGTACTCGACGCCATGCAAAAGGACGCCGGCATCGAATTGGCCGAACTAAAGGTCGACGGCGGCGCGTCGGTCAACGATCTGCTCATGCAGTTTCAGGCCGATATGCTAGGCGTGCGCGTACACCGGCCGGTCGTAAGCGAGACAACGGCCCTCGGGGCTGCATATTTGGCTGGGCTCGCTGTCGGCTATTGGCACGACACGGCCGATATCACGGCCAACTGGGCGCTCGATCGTGAGTATCGGCCAAGCGTGCCGGCCGAAGAGCGCGAGATGCGATATCGGCGTTGGGAAGAGGCTGTGCGCCGAAGCCGGGGATGGGTGAGAAGGGAAGAGTGATCGCTGATAGCTGAAAGCCGTATGGCAAACGATGACATGCAGGCTGTGATACGACAGTTGAGGGCCGCCACGGCGGAGCAACTGACCTCCGCGACGTTGGACGTGCTGGTTGTCGGCGGGGGAATTGTTGGCGCCGGCGTGGCGCGCGACGCAGCGATGCGCGGATTGCGCGTCGGACTCGTCGAGCAAAATGATTTGGCCTCGGGTACCAGCAGCCGATCGAGCCGGCTGTTGCACGGCGGCCTGCGCTATCTGGCCCAAGGTCGCGTTGGATTGGTCTACGAGGCTAGCCACGAAAAGAGTGTCTTGCGCCGCATCGCCCCGCACTTGGTGCAACCGCTGCCCTTTGTTTTTCCTGCGTATCGCCGTACCACGTGGCCGCTTTGGCAATTGCGAATCGGTGTAAAGCTGTACGACTTGCTTTGCGGCGGATATAACTTTGACCGATCTAGCTCCCTATCGGTCGCCCAGTTGGCATCGCACCTGCCAGGGATCAAGACCACCGACCTGACCGGTGGTGTGCGCTATTTCGATGCTCTGACCAACGACGCGCGGTTGGTGATCGACACGCTGCTCTCCGCTAAGCACTATCGAGGCATCATCAGCAACTACACGCAACTCGAGAACGCTTCACCGCACGGGCAAGTATGGCGCTGTCAGGTGCGAGACGTGATTGCCGGCCACGCGTACGATGTGACGGCCCGATGCGTGGTCAATGCCACCGGTCCCTGGGCACAGACGATTCCGCATAGCCGCGTCCGCTTGCGGCTGACCAAAGGGATTCATCTGGTGGTCGACCGCGGGCGGCTGCCCGTGCCCGACGCCGTCGTGATGACCGAGGCCGGTCGAATCCTGTTCGCCATTCCCTGGGGCGAGCGCGTAATTCTCGGCACTACCGACACCGACTATGACGGCCCATTGGAGGATCCGCAGGCCGAGCCGGGCGACGTGGCGTACATCTTGCGGGTCGTTAACGAGGCATTTCCATCGGCCGCTTTAGGCGAGGCCGACGTGATTAGTCGCTGGGCCGGGCTTCGCCCGCTGATTGACACCGGCCGTGGCGGCCCCTCCGATATTTCCCGCGCCCATCAAATCGCCATGCCGGAGCCCGGCTGGCTCGATGTTGCCGGCGGCAAACTGACGACATATCGCTTGATCGCCCAGCAGGCCGTCGATCGGCTGGTAGCGTACCTCGACGTGCGAGCCGCCCCGTGCCGCACGGCCGACGAGCCGTTGGTCCCCGTAGGGTCCGCCACGCGGACCGCAGAAAGCAGCATCTTGCCGCCGGAAGTGTCGCGCGAATTGGTCGACCACTATTGCCGCCACCAATGGGCTGTCCACCCCGACGATGTCATGCTTCGTCGCACAAGTTGGCGGCACTACCGCAAAGACGCGGACACCGTGGCCGAGCAAGTTGCCGTTTGGATGGGGATAATTCGGTAGGTGATGACCCCGTGGGACGGGATGATCGAACATCGCGACGACCTGGGCTTGCGGGGCACTATCCATCTGTCCGATGACGACATTCCGACGCCGGGCCGTTGGCACGATGTGGTCGACCTCATCCGCGAGCGTGGCGACGTCGTCTTCTTCCGCGACGTATGTGAACACCTCCAACGTCGCGGTTCGTTCGTGTCGCGATTCTTGGCTCAGGCTGTATTAAGCGGCAAGGTTCGCAACCCGGGACATCAGAAGGGATGGATGGCGGTTGGGTAAAGCTGGTTCCGCGGGGGCGTTGTGGCGGGTCTTCAAGTCGGTTTGATTGGACGCCAGCAAAACTCTTCCGACGCGGGGCCGCGTCCCTCGCGCCGGCCATCCGACGCCTGATTCTCGCCTTCGTCTCGGGCGCGCCCTCTCCCAATGAAACCGGATCGTTGGCGGGCAGTCACGCTTCTCGTCTAGCTCGGTTGGAAAACGCCCCTCAGAGACAGGTCAGGTCTGGCGAGATTGGACTTCTAGGCCAAGATTGTTGACGTCCCCGGAGCTAATTGATAGAAATATAGTTTTGAATGGGGGGTAAGAGTAGTTCGAAAAAATGGATGGCAAATGAACCAGAGTTGGCTCCGCTATTGATGGCTGCCAGAGACAATAAATCCCGAAACGAGGCAACAAATCCCGAAACGAGGCAACACAATGAAACGGTTTCCTGCGATGGTAGGGCTCGTCGCATTGGCAAGACAATCAAGGCTAGTGCTGACGGTATTATCGGTGACATTCGCCGCTGGCGTTGCCCAGGCGGGCCCACTGCTGGTCGCCGGTTCGCCTGAATACGATTCGACGACCGGCACAGGACTGAAACCCCCCTTCGCTGCATTAACTGGGCCGGAGTATATAAGCGTTAATAACAACGGCGAGGCTGTGGGATGCGTGACACAGTACATCAATAACATCAGCAAAGGCTATAGGGCAGTGAGTTGGGACTCGTCGGGGACCGCAGCAACCGAGTTGCGTGTCATGGGCACCGACGCCAACAGCAATACATCCGCCTATGCTTATATGATCAACGATGTCGGCACGATCATCGGGTGGGCAACGAAGTATGTCGATGGCGTCAGTAAAGGCTATCGCGCAGTTCGTTGGGACGCCGGGGGCATGGATGCCACCGTGTTAGGCGATCTGGGCACCGACGGCTCGGGCTTTACACACACCTACGCTTACGCAATCAACGATGTTGGCACAATTATCGGGAACGCGCGGAAGTACGTCGATGGCAGTAATCAGGGCTATTGCGCAGTGCGATGGGAGGCAACAAGCACGACGGCCACGAAGCTCAATAATCTGGGCGTCGATCCAGATGGGCAAGAATTCGGCTCGGCTCAGGCAATAAACCACAATGGTATAATTGTGGGCTGGTCCGACAAGTACGTTAACGGAAACTACTATGGCTCTCGCGCAGTTCGTTGGAATGCCTCCAGTTCGACTCCCACTGAGCTTGGAGTCTTGGGTACCGGCAGTTCGGGCGCTAGCATGGCCAGCGCCGTTGCGGTGAATGACGCTGGCACAATCGTGGGAAGGGCAACTAAATATGTAAATGGCAATTATTTGGGCTACCGTGCCGTGCGTTGGGAAGCTTCCGGCACGGCAGCCACGGAGCTAGGAAGCCTGAGCACCGATGGCAACGGAAGTACCTCTGGAGCCTATGCCATCAATCAGTCGGGAACAGCCGTGGGGTACTCGGAGAAGATCGTTAGCGGCGTCGGTCTTGGCACGCGCGCTGTACGTTGGGATGCTTCCGGCACGAACGCTATCGAACTTAGCGTGTTAGGCACTTCCACCAGCGGATATACTGTCTCCTATGCCTATGATATCAACGACGCTGGCACAGTCGTAGGCTGCTCTCGCAAATATCTTAGCGGGACAAATAAAGGCGACCGCGCCGTGATCTGGCTTCCCGATGCAAGCGTGAAGGATCTGAACGACTTAGGTGTTGTACCTGTCCCTGCCGGCGGAACTTGGACACTGACTAATGCGAAAGCGATTAGCGCCGATGGTTGGGTGGCGGGTGAAGGCACATTCGATCCCGATGGCGACGGGGCACTGGCCAGCTATGGCCGCCTCTGGGTCGCTCAAGTCGGCTTGGGCGGGACATGGACAAAGCCCGCCGGCGGAACCTGGGGACGCGGCCCCAATTGGTCCACCGGCACGCCCGCCATGCAGGTCGGTGACGCCACGTTCAACCTTGCATCGTCTTTTACTGTCACCTTAGACCGCGATGAACTGACGAATAGCATCGCCATCAACGCCGGTTCGGTCGCTATCGACTTTGCCGGGCACACGCTTGCAACCGAAAGCGGGCTGAACGTTTCCAATGGCGCAACACTCAAGGGCGCCGGCACCATTGTGAGCGACATTGTCAACGCTGGCACCATCGCCCCTGGCAATAGCCCCGGCACGTTGAACATTACCGGCAATCTGACAAACGCTGGCACGCTGGACTTCGAGATTGCCAGCTTGCTTAACTACGATCAAGTCGATTTGACCGGCGCGTTTACGGCCAGCGGCACGATTGCCGTGACACTGTTGGACGGGTACACTCCGATGGCGGGCGACATTTTCGACATAGTTGACTTCGGAAGTTTTACAAACAACGGCTATACATTCGATTGGAGACGCGCCGTGTTGTCTGCAGGGCTGGCATGGGATACCACGACGTTTGCAACGACGGGCAGCATTGGCGTCATAGCGGTCCCCGAACCTGCCGCGTTCACCCTTCTCAGCATCAGTGTCGCGAGCCTTCTTATCTCGTGCTGGCGACAGAGAACGCGAACAGCGTAGGGTTTCCACGCTTGCCGGTTCTTTGATGTACCCAAGTCGACCTTTTTGACGCCGGAAGACGACCCCACGTTGCACCACGGGGCAATAGACGGCCGTGCATGGTGGGCACGATGCTTCTTATGGTTCCTCGCTACGTTAGGCGCCTATTTCTCGCGTAATCGCACTAAAGCGACAAGAGCTCCAGTTGTTCGCCCTTCGTCCGCTTCTCGGACACCGTCTAAGCACGACACACTCAAACCATTAGCAGGCTGAGGCAGCACGGTCGTTATGCCAAAGCATAACCAAATGACCTACATGGCTACGCTGGCTTGCCGTTGACGTGATAGACGGCCTTCTCCGTGACGATCATGTCCATGCGGATATCGTGATCGAGCAGGGGAATGTCGGCGACGAGTTGGCATTCGAAGCAGACAGCGGCCTTGGTCGCGCTCGGGCTAATGCAATGCAACAGCCGGTCGTAGTATCCTTTGCCATAGCCCAATCGGCCGCCGCGATGATCGAAGGCCAAGCCGGGAGCGATGATCAAGTCCAGATCGGACGGATCGAGCGCTCGATCGGGCAGCCCTCGCAGTTCAGGCTTGGGTTCCAACACGCCCATCGTTCCTGTGGCAAGATCGTCGAAATGGCGCAAGCGAAATAGTTGGATTTCTCCCTCTTCGCAATACGGCACCGCCACGATTTTTCCATCGTCCCACGCCCGCGGCACAAACCACCGAGTGCGAACCTCGCTACGAATATCGAGGTACATCATTAGCGTGCCGGCGCTGAGATAGGCGGGCAACGCGGCGAGCCGCTCGAAGATCTGCCGGCTGAGGCCCTCGCCATCCGGTTGCTCGGCGCGGCGTGCCGCGGCCTCAATGCGCAACTGCTGCTTCGCGCCGAGCACCTCATGGACTGTCGTTGAAGCCACGCCATACACTCCGGACAAAGGGCTCAAAAGTGCCGAATCGAACGAATCATACCGCAGCGGACTTGCCATCGTCAATTGTAGGTCCTACCACCTCCGCAGAATGGCGCATTTTCCGCAAGACGTAGGGTGAAACTATGAGAAAGGAGGTCGAGCCGACTGGCTTGCCCTTGAAAACGTGGTAAACCGGTAGTTTTGGCGACCGTGTTTCCACAAAAGGAGTCAAGCCATGAAGTATGTCGGTGTCGACCTCCACAAGCATGTTATCGTCCTGTGTGTTGTTGTGCTAGCCGCTGGCCGGCCGAAAGTAGTAAAGCGCGCACGGTTCGGCTGCCACGAGCCGGAGGCAATTCGAGGCTTTTTCCAAGGGTTGGATTCGTTTCAGGTCGTCGTCGAAGCGACCGCCGCCTACGAATGGTTCTTTCTGCTGATCGAAGACATGGCCGATCGTTTGGTGCTGGCGCATCCCAAGAAGTTGCGGGTGATCGCCGAGAGCACCCGCAAGAGCGACAAGATCGACGCCGAGGTGTTGGCGACCTTCCTGGCCTTGGACATGATTCCGCAGGCGTACCGCCCCACACCTCGGATTCGTCAGCACCGAGTCTTGGTGCGGCATCGGTGTTGGTTGCAACGCCGCATCACGTCGTTGAAGTGCAAGGTCCGCAACGTGCTCGGGCACTACAACGCCGACATCGCCCAACTGTTCACGCCGCAAGGGGAACAATACTTGGCGGGCGTGTCGCTTTCGTCGGCCGATCGTTTCACGGTTCAAGCTCTGCAAGAACAACTGGCCTTGTTTCAGCGACAACTTCGAGAAGCCGATCGGCGACTTGCACAATTTGCCGAGACTGCGCCTTTGGTCGAGCAAGAGGCGAGGGCGCTGCTGGACACGATTCCTCAGATTGGTCCGGTGACGATCGACGTGGTGCTGAGCGAATTGGGCGATTGGCGACGATTTCACTCGCAGAAGGCTGTGGCCGCCTTCGCCGGTCTCGACCCCGGTTTTCGCAGAAGCGCGGAAAAATGCTTGGAACTCCACATCAGCAAGGAGGGCTCTCGCCTGTTGCGCTGGGCGATGATCCAGGCTGCCTGGCGGTTGGCGGTGCGTTCGCCACGCTGGCGGGACATGCTGGTGCGGCTGCAAATCAATACGGGCTCGAAGAAAAAAGCGATTGTGGGCGTGTCGCGTCACCTGCTGTGCATGATGTTTGCGATGCTTCAGTCGGGCAGACCCTACGAACTGCTTGGCGTGCCCAACAGCAATCAACGAACCACCAAGGTTCACCAGTCGGCGGATACCTCGGCTCGGGCTCGACAGAAGGGGGCCGCCCCTTCGCGCCTTCGCCCTCGCATCGGCCGCTCTCGCTGCGCGGTCGGTTGAAGGCCGACGCGACGGCGAAGGCGGAAGGGGCTCGGGGGAACCCCATTCAAGGAAAACCCAGGAGACAACATTCGACGCGATCAGGCGTGGGACCCAGCAGCGACCCCGTTTTGACCCCTGAAGGCGGCTTTTTCCGGCCGACCGCGGTAGGGTGAATGGCGGCGCTGCCTTGTATTCCTTTTTCATGGCGACGGCAGTATTCTGCTGATCCCGAATAGATGGTTGAGCCCACACCCGCTCGTGGACGCCCCCACCCGATCCGCATCGAAAAATAACTCACACCGGTTGACAATCACGTTCCCATAGATGGGGCAACTTTGCGCCGCACGTATCGGCCCATCAACGCCGTCTTCCGCCAATCCTCGTGGCGGGCCATGTTCTTGCGCTTCCTCCACAAGAGGGTTTCGAGGCATGTCCAAGCTCCCAGGAGAGCTGCAAAGCTCCTGCGAACGGTCATTCTGAGCGCAGCGAAGAATCTCCGCGGAATGCGCAACTGCCCGCGTATCAACGAGATCCTTCGCTGCGCTCAGGATGACTCCTTTTCATCAAGCAAGACTCTGCTTCATCAAGCAAGACTCTGCAATTCTCCTATCCAAGCTCCCCCGCCGCTTGCCAATCGAACCGCAACCGGGTAGCCTGTGTTGTTTGGCTTTTGCTTGTGCCTGGGGTATCTCTGTGGAACGGCCGGATCATCAGCGAGTTGTGATTACCGGCGTGGGACTGACCGCGCCGAATGGAAACTCGTTGCCCGAGTTCCGCGAGGCGCTGCTGAATGGCCGTAGCGGCGTATCGGCGTATGATATCCGCTACTTCGGCCCAACCCTGGCCGGCGTCTGCAACTTCGACGAACTTCGCTACCAGAAACGCAAGGAAGTGCGGCGCGGCACCCGCGCCGGCGGCATCGGCGTCTTCTGCGCCCATGAGGCCGTGGCCGACGCCGGCCTCGACTGGGAAAACGTCGACCGTTCGACCGTCGGCATCTATGTCGGCGTCACCGAACACGGAAACGTCGAGACCGAGAACGAGATTTTTCTCCTCAAAGGCTACGACTACGACATTCAGTACTGGTCGCACCACCACAACCCCCGCACGGTAGCCAACAACCCGGCCGGCGAGATCTCGCTGAACATGGGCATCACCGGGCCGCATTACACGCTCGGCGCCGCCTGTGCCGCCGGCAATGCCGGCGTGATCCAAGGCGTGCAAATGCTGCGGCTGGGCGACTGCGACATCGCCCTTTGCGGCGGCGTCTCGGAAAGCATTCACACCTTCGGGATCTTCGCCAGTTTCAGCAGCCAGGGAGCACTGGCCAAGCACGACGATCCGGCCAAGGCCTCGCGTCCGTTCGATGTCGATCGCAATGGAATCGTTGTGGCCGAAGGCGGCTGCTTGTTCGTGTTGGAGCGGCTTACGGACGCCCGGGCCCGCGGCGCGAAGATCTACGGCGAGGTGGCCGGCTACGCGATCAACAGCGATGCCACCGACTTTGTTCTGCCCGACCCCGATCGACAGGCGGAGTGCATCAATCTCGCCCTGCGCCGGGCCGGACTTGTGGCCGACGACATTGACATTGTCAGCACGCACGCCACCGGCACGACCTCGGGCGATGCTCAGGAGTGCCAAGCCTTGCGTAAGGTTTGGGGCCACAACGGGCATCACACCGCGCTGAACAACACAAAGAGCTTCATCGGCCATGCAATGGGTGCCGCCGGCGCCTTGGAACTGGCCGGAAACCTGCCGGCCTTCGACGACGGCGTCTGCCACCCCACGATCAATCTCGACCGGCTTGACCCCGAATGCGAGGTGCCGGGCCTCGTGCCGAACCAGCCGCGTGAATTGGGCGAAGTGACCGCCATCCTGAACAATTCCTTTGGTATGCTGGGCATCAACTCAGCGGTAATTGTACGAAGAATTTAGGGGGTGCGTGCGACACACCCACAACGATAAGCCGCGATGCGTCTCACGCATCGTACGAAGATAATGGGAGAGCAAGCCATGACGGCAGAGGAGATACGAGTGGCGGTCATTGAAATTTTGGCCGACATTGCGCCCGACGAGGACCTAAGCGACGTGAAGGACGATGTCCCGTTCCGCGAGCAGCTAGAACTCGACAGCATGGACTTCCTCGACATCGTCATGGAACTGCGGAAACGTTATCGGATCCAGATTCCAGAAACCGAATATCCCGAGTTGAACAGCCTCAGCAGCACGGTGCGATACCTTGAACCGCGCATGAAGGAAGTCGTGAAGAAGTAGGGGACGGAGTGGCCGGCGGCGAGTGAACGGATGCTTTTCGCCAGGAGAGCTGGGCGGCTCGCCGCCGATTAGTTTTGCCAATCAGCGAACACTCGGACCGCTCGCCACGCGCCATGTACGACACGATAATTATCGGCGCCGGCATGTCAGGCTTGGCGGCTGGTATCCGCTTGGCCCATTTCGGTCAGCGCGTCTGCATTCTGGAGCGGCACAGCGCGATCGGCGGGCTCAATTCGTTCTATCGCCAACGCGGTCGCACGTTCGATGTTGGCCTGCATGCCGTGACCAACTATGCTCCGAAAGGGACGCGCACCGGTCCCTTGGCCCGCCTGCTGCGACAGTTGCGCATCACGTGGGAGGAATGGGCGTTGGCGCCGCAGCTTACCTCCGCCATTCGATTCCCCGACGCCACGCTGCGATTTTCCAACAACATCGAATTGCTCGAAAGCGAGGTGCGGCGTCTGTTTCCCCGCCAGACCGATAATTTTCGCCGCCTGCTGGCCGAGTTGCCGGAGTACGATCAATTTGGCCAGACTGGCCCCAACCCATCGGCTCGCGAGGTGGTGGGCCGCATCATCGATGATCCCTTGCTGCGGGAAATGCTGTTTTGCCCGATCCTCTTCTACGGCGGCGCCCGCGAACACGATATCGACTTCGACCAGTTCAGCATCCTCTTTCGCTCGGTCTTTCTGGAAGGGCTGGCCCGACCGCTGGCCGGAATCCAGATGATCCTCAAGATGTTAGTCCGCCGCTTCAAGGACCTCGGCGGTGAACTGCGGCTTCGGGCCGCCGTGGCCGAAATCGTGGTTCGCGACAATGCGGTGCAAAAAGTGACATTGGAGGACGGCACGGAGATCGAAGGTCGCAACGTCCTCTCGTCGGCCGGCTGGACCGAAACGATGCGACTGTGCGACAGCGGGCATACCGAAGAACAGGCTCCGGCCGGACGGCTTTCGTTTGTCGAGGCGATCTCGGTTCTCAACGCCCAGCCGCGCGCGCTCGGCTACGACCAAACCATCGTCTTCTTCAATGATTCGGACAAGTTTCACTATGAGAAGCCGGCCGGGCTGGCCGATTTCCGCAGCGGCACGATCTGCTCGCCCAATAACTTCGCCTATGCCGAGCCGCTTCGCGAAGGCGTCATGCGGATTTCCGCCCTGGCCAATTATGACCGCTGGGCTGCACTCGACGCCGACGCGTATCGCCTGGCGAAGCTCCGCTGCTACGACGAGATGGCAGCCGCGGCCGTGCGCTTCGTGCCCGACTTCCGCAGCGCCGTGATCGACACGGATCTGTTCACACCGCTGACGATTCACCGCTTCACCGGACATGCCAACGGCGCCGTCTACGGCTCGACGCAAAAGCGCCCCGACGGCACTACGCACCTGAAGAATCTCTACATCTGCGGCAACGACCAGGGCCTGGTCGGCATCGTCGGCACGATTATCAGCGGCATCAGCATCGCCAACCGGCACTTGTTGAAGTAGGCGGGAGACGCCGTAACTGGCGGCGGAGAACGCGCCATCATGGATTCGGCCATGATCGAGAAGGCTGTAGATATGCTGCTGGAGGCCGCGTTGGTGGGCGAAGCGAACCAGACAAGGTTGACACGAAGGACTGACTGTAAATCCCGCGCCCCGTGCCAATTGGGCAGGCGGGGTGCGAGTTGACGAAACACGCTAGCTGTCCTTATAATAACCGCATGAAGACCCTTTGCGTCGAATGTCCCGACGAGCTTGCGGATCGCCTTGAGGTTCTTGTACGCGACGGTTGGGTTGCCGACCAGCAGCAGGCTGTCATCGAAGCGCTGCGTCGATTCCTGGATTCCCACCGTCCCGAATTGACCGAATCCCAGATCCTTGCCGACGTGGAGTGGGGCCTCCATGGCAACGACTGAGGCACAGGTGGTCGCAGATGCCGGCCCAATCATTCATCTGGACGAACTTGGCTGTCTTGATCTGCTGGGCGATTTGGGCGCCATTATATTGCCACGTGTCGTATGGGCTGAAATAACTGCCCATCGACCTGATCTCTGCCTTGATCAGTTGGCCAATGCTCAGCTTTCTGATGCGCTGGGTAATCCATCCGAACGCCTCATATCGCTGAGCAATTCCTTTGCTCTTGGCGACGGCGAACGAGCCGCGATCCGGCTGGTGGAGAAATTGTCCGCGAAGCTGTTTCTTTGCGACGACGCGGCCGCCCGCCTTGCTGCCGAATCCTTGGGTTTCACTGTGCGTGGCACGCTGGGGATTTTGGTGCGATCAATACGCGTCGGGAAGCGGACGCGGGCGGAAGTCCTTTTCATCTTGCAACAACTCCCGCAGCGATCGTCCTTACACGTCTCTCGTCAACTACTAGGCAAAATCATCGCCGGGGTCGAAAATGAGTAGCCACAGCAACGCCACGATGGACCGATGATTGCATTCGAACTCGGTGTCCCTTATGCAAACTGAGCCACTCCCGCAGCTCCGCGATCACTACGACGTCGTCGTTATCGGCGGCGGCTTGGGCGGCATGACGGCTGCCAATGTCTTGGCCCGGGCTGGCCGCTCTGTGCTGCTGGCTGAGCAGCATTACAAACTCGGCGGGTTGGCCACTTGGTTCCACCGCCGAGGGCATGTCTTCGACGTGGCCTTGCACGGCTTTCCCGTCGGCATGATCAAGAGCTGCCGCCGCTATTGGACGAGCGAAATCGCCGACTCGATCGTGCAGTTGAAGGACATCCGCTTCGACAATCCGATGTTCTCGCTATCCACGACGTTTGATCGGCAGGATTTCACGCGGCTGCTGGTCGAGCGGTTTCAGGTGCCACCGGAGAATGTGACGGCGTTTTTTGACGCCGCTCGCGACATGAACTTCTACGACGATCAGGCGACAACCACCGGGCAGCTCTTCGAGCGATTCTTCCCGGGCCGCGCGGACGTCGTGCGGCTGTTGATGGAGCCGATCACGTACGCGAACGGATCGACGCTCGAAGATCCCGCCCTGACGTACGGCATCGTGTTCTCCAACTTCATGTCGAAGGGCGTGTACACGTTCCAAGGTGGCACCGATCAATTGATTCGGTTGATGGAAGCCGATCTGCGCCACAGCGGCGTCGATATTTGCACACGCTGCTCGGTCGACAAGATCCGCGTCGCCGGCCGCCGAATTGAGGCGGTTATGCTTGATGGCCGCGAGGTGAAAACCCGAGCCGTCGTTTCCAACGCGAACTTGCTGGGCACGATCTTCAATCTGATTGGTTCCGACGCGTGGGATCGCGATTTTCTCGATCAAGCCCGGGCCGTGCGGCTGAACAACTCCAGCACGCAAGTCTACATGGCGTTGAAGCCCGAGGCCGCGCTCGAGGAGAGCCAGTGCGGCGACCTCCTGTTCAGTTCCACCGCGCCGACCTTCCGCACCGACCTGTTGCTTAGCCGCAACGTCACCAGCCGCACCTATTCGTTCTATTATCCCAGAAGCCGGCCGACGCTGGGCCGGTGTGCCATCGTTGCCAGCACGAACGCCAATTACGACGATTGGGCCGGCTTGCCGAGCGACGATTACGAAGCCGGTAAACGCGACCTGATCGCAGACACCTTGGCAGCCATTGAAAAATACGTGCCCGACATTCGCGATCGTTTGGATTATGTCGAGGCCGCGACGCCGCTAACGTTCGAGCACTATACCAAGCACCTGGGCGGGGCCAGCTTCGGCACGAAGTTCGAGGGCTTGGCCGTCAGCCGCGCCCTGCCGGAGCAGATCGCCGGACTGTATCATGCCGGCAGCGTCGGCATCATCATGTCCGGATGGCTCGGGGCCGTCAATTACGGCGTCATCGTCGCCAACGACGTCGACGCATTCCTCATGAAGGCATGATATGACCCACCAAGAAATCCTCGACGCCATCCCGCACCGCGACCCGTTCCTGCTGGTCGACGAAATCGTCGAGCAGACCGAAAAGCGGATCGTCGGGACAAAGACGTTTAGCGGCAAGGAATGGTTCTTCGCCGGCCATTTTCCCGGTCAGCCGATCGTTCCCGGCGTGTTGCTGTGCGAGGCGGCCATGCAGTGTGGCGCGATCTTGATGGCGCACATCTTTGCCAATGCTGCCGGCACGCTGCCCGTGGTCACGCGCATGAACGACGTGCGATTCAAGCGCATGGTGGCGCCCGGCGAGAAAATTGTCATGGAGGTGGAACTGAAGGAGCGACTTGCCAACCATTTCTACCTCGTGGCGCGATCTACGGTCGAAGGCAAGGTTGCCCTGAGATTAGAGTTTGCCTGCGCGGCCACCGAAGCCACTAAGAACGCCTAGGGATGACATTGTTCGTCGGTCAGCAATCCACTATCAACAGGCCCAGTTCTCGATGGATTTCCTTCAGCTTACCAACAAATCGATTCTGATTTTCGGGGTGGCCAACCGGAAGAGCGTGGCGTGGCACATCGGCCGCGTTCTGACCGACGCCGGGGCGAAATGCGTCTACGTGGTGCAGAATGACGAAGTGCGGCAAAGCGTCGCGACTCTGCTCGGCGATGCGGAGGTCTACGTCTGCGACGTCGAACAAGAACAGCACATCGCCCGGCTTCGCGACGCGCTCGCCAGCCAGGGACACACTTTCCACGGCATGGTCCATTCATTGGCGTTCGCCGATTATTCGGCCGGTGTAAAGCCGTTTCACGAGACGCCGAGGAAGGCGTTCCTACAGGCACTTGATATCTCTTGTTTCTCGTTGATCGCGCTCTCCAACGCGCTGAAGGACGTGCTCGCTCGTGACGCCTCGGTAGTGACGATCTCGATCTCGACCACGCAGATGGCCAGCGAGAGCTACGGCTACATGGCCCCGATCAAGGCCGCCTTGGACAGCTCGCTCGCATTCCTGGCGAAGTCGTTCAGCCGCTTTTCGCAGATTCGCTTCAACGCCGTAGCGCCAGGCCTGCTGAAGACATCGGCCTCGGCCGGAATCCCCGGCTACGTCGACGCCTACCTCTATGCCGAACAGGTGATCCCGCGGAAACAGGCGGTGCGGACCGAAGAAGTGGCCCACACCGCCGCCTTCCTCCTCAGCCCGCGCTCGAGCGGCATCAACGCCCAGCGCCTGGTGATCGACGCCGGTATGTCGATCAACTATTTCGACCGTGACCTGATCGAGCGAGCCATGCGGCCGTAGGACGAAGGGCACTGAAAATATTAGATCATCTATTTTTCCGTTGACCTAGCATTCAAGCTGGAGTAGGATTGAAGGGATGCCTTGGAGAGTCGTCGAATCGCGCTCGCTCGCTAAACAGGTCGAGCGGTCTCCCAGGGAGATTCAACAGCGGTATGTCGTCTGGCGGCACAGAGTAGAACAGGAGGGTCCGGAACTTGGTGGCGGATACCGAGTCCACAAACTTCGCGGCAACCGAAAGGGTGAAATGGCGGCCCGCCTGAACCGCCAATGGAGGGTCATCTTTACCGTGCTCCACGATGAATTGATCGTGCATGCGATTGAACTTACGCCGCACAAATATTAGAGGGTGTCGAACATGGCTTCGGTTCTTTCTCCCAAAGTGATTCGCCAGATAGAGCGAGGCATCCGCGCCGGGCGTTGCCTGACTGTCGTGCCGGATGCCAAGGGCGCCGCGTGCGTGATGGAAAGCGACCAATTGCTAAGCCGGGAGGAGTCGGACGCGTTTCTCAGTCGCATCGAACAGCCGACGCCGGGCACTTATCTGGATATGTTTATATGGGAGTTCGCTGACGGCAGCGTGAAGCGTTTTGCCGAAAAGGTGAACTACCACCCCAATCGCATCTCGTCGCTCAAATCGTCGACCCGACCGATCTCGCCACGGCTCTTTCGCCGCATGACCGGCGCGTACAAACTTGGTCCGAAAGAACGCGAGTTTTGGGGCAAAGCGCTGTTGGGTATCTGACCATTGCCAACGATCGGCAAAAACCGAGTCGGTTTAGGCCGAGAATGGGCCAGTAGCGGGCGAATTGCAGTGCTGTGGCAGTGCGCAGGGGGCCCCAATCGCGGTAAATCTTGCCCATACCAGGCCGGTCGCCTGCCCGGCTTGGAGACACTTACCTCCCGCTCGCCGCCGCACCGGTTTTGGCCAGGGGCCCCGACTGAGCCGATACCCCACTTCCAGGCCAAAAAGCTGACTTCAAATCGCCGTCTTGAAGCCACTAAAGCCTGTCGCCGTCGGGAGTTAACGCAGACTTCAAAACTTCAGCACCTCTAAGAGAAAAATGAGTCTCTATCAGTACTGTCTGGTTATAAGTTGAATAGTGACAATTGGTTACAGTGAGGACTTTCGGAATCTGCTGTAGAAGACGCTGAAAGCGCCTGAAAAATAGGGGTTTTCTCGAAAGGAGTCACGCTCAGAATTTGGAGGATTTCGGTGAGGCTGCGGTCGAGCTTCAATTCGCGTCTGAGGATGGCTGCGAGCACGTAGACGCTCACGGCAATCCACACCTGAGTCTTTACGGCATTCATGGAATGGCCATAGAACGACTTGATACGCAGATTTTGCTTGATCCACTTGAAAAAGAGTTCCACTTGCCAGCGACAGCGGTAGAGCTGTGCGATCGTGAGCGCCGGAAGGTCGAAGTTGTTGGTCAGAAACACCAGTCGTCGTTTGTGTTCGGTATCGTAGTACGCAACGCGACGAAGCGGAGCAGGATAAAGTTGAGACGTCTTGAGACCTTGAAGAACAATGGTTTGGTCGCTGCGCAGCCCCGTGGATTTGTCCACCATGCGGGACTCGCGGCGGTTGGTATCGAGGTTCCGCTTGGCGCGAGTGACGAAAAACGCCATCTGCCGAGTGAAGGCATGCAGGCGGCGGAAGTCGATGTAACCCTTGTCCATCACGTAGAAGGCACCCGGCTCGATGGGCAGGTGATCGAGGACATTCACATCGTGCGTTTTCCCGTGAGTTATGCGGATAAAGCAGGGGATGTTGCCCCGCAGGTCGATCAGTGTATGCAGCTTCACCGCCCCCTTGTGACGACGGAAACGAGCCCACGGAAACAGGGCCAGGCAGAGGTCGATCGTCGTGGAGTCCAGGGCGTAGGCAGCCTGCTTCAAGGCAAGTCCGAAGTCCTCCTGAGCATACAACGTCCGGGCGCGACCGATCAACACCTGAGCGAAGTCTGCCCAGATGCGCCAGTCCCGATGTTTGTTGGCATCGCCCAAGGTACTGCGAGCGATCTTGCCCCGAAAGCCTGCATGATAGAGCTTCGGCTCCATGGCCCTCAAGCAGGTCTCGATGTCCCGCAAGCTCTCGCGATAGGTCAGCTGCGCGAAGGCCATAGTAAGGAATTGGTCGCGGCAAGAGAAATCTCGCACGCGCGAGTCGCCGCGATACCGTCGCACACAAGAATTGAAGTCGTGCCGCGGAAGAAAATCCATCAACTGAGCAAACACTACTTGGCCGGAATACATACGTCATCCTTTTCCACCCAGAGGTGGCTTCAGAATGACGAAAGCATGCATCCGAATTGAAGTCGTGCGCGCTCATTTTACGTTGCAAGCCTTCACCCTTACATTACTTCGGACGATTTCCGAACACGTTAACCGGACAGTACTGAGTCTCTATAAATAAGCGAGGGCGGGGAGAGAAATGAAAAGGGATTGAAGCTTGAAGTCTATAAAGAGAATCTCTCAACTCTATCTACTACTAACTACTTATTATTACCATAGTTACGTGCGGTTGGTGCATTGCCACCTTTGCGCCATATAGACTTCAATTCCAGGCCCTTGAAGTCACGGTGAAGTCTTGAAGTCTGGCGATGACCTCGCACCTCTCGCCTTCGTGCTAGACGTCTGGTATTGAATGGGTGTGTCGCTATGGGTGGCGGTGCATTGTGTGCTCTTTTGCATGCTGCTAGAATGCTAGAATGAGGGGACCGGAGCGTCGCACGTTGTATCTTGTGCTTCGGGTCGCCACTGCGACATGTCTATGAATGAATGGACCTCGGGAGATTCCGTTCAAGTCACGACCGAGACTGACTGCGGTCAACGCAACTGGCGCGGCCAGCGCGCGACAGCCTATATCTTTGGACTACTCTGCCTCGTGCTTGCGGTGGCTATCGTTCAAATGCGGGGCGAGCCGTGGGTGCGTGCCTTCTTGGTCGGCATCATGGGGTTTGGCGGGGTTTTCTTTTTTGCCACCCCGACAATCCAGTTGCGTCGAAGAGGCGTTTGGACACTGGGATGCGACGGCATTCTTTTCAAGCCAATTCGAGGTGAACCTCGGTACTTTCGCTGGATCGACATTGACGCCGTTCGATTTGGAAGCCGGAGCGTGTTGATTCGCTCGGCCGGGATGGCGACGTTGCTGAACCTCGAACACGAGGCTACCGAACATCGTCAACGGGTTCGAGACTTTATCCGCATCGCCTTGAGTCCTGCTTTCGATCTCAGTGAACGATCGTTGCCTAAGTTCTCACTTCGACGTGTGGTCGTAGGCACACTAGCAGGCGCGCCGCTAGCGCTGGTTCCGCTGGTTGGTGCATATGTTCAAACGACATTCTTGGACCCCGAGCGGCGTTGGGCGAGTTGGGGACCGCTTTGGTGTTTCGTGTGGTTAATCCCCTTGATGTTGGGGCTGTACTGCGTAGGGCGGCAACAGGATAAGCTGCTGTGGAGATACCGCGACGGTGGCAAGTGAAGAGGGATTATGCTTATGGCTGCACTGGCTCTGATGATCGCCATTCCCTTGCTTGCCAACGCATTATTACGACGTAAGGTAGTCGCATTTCTGGTATCCGTGCCATTTGGCGTCTTCGTGCTGTGGGCGTCGATGCTGTGGAATGAAACGCATGCACCAGGCTCTGATTTGGATATAGTGTTTGGCTTCGCCTGCGTTCTATGGGCGGCTGTAGTAGTGTTCGCATACGCCGTGATTTCAGCTCTCTTCGCTCTCATGGCGCGAATTATTCGTCATCGAAACGTCGTACAACCGAATGACGGCGAGACAGGAGTCACTTCAGGTCGGAACCTTGGTCCAAAGGTTTTGTTGGTCCTGATGATCTTTGTACTACTGACGGCGCCGACGCTGTTTTTGTTTTGGCCCGCGGCGATTAACGTTGCGATTACCGTTGAGCCCAGTTCTTTTGCTCGCTACGACGATGGCGCAGGTAATCTGCCTCTTGCGCATGGTTTCGGATCACCAATCGATCGGACCGACCTGTGTGGCTGCTAGAATCAACCCACGTGCAGCACGAACTTGTCGACGGCAAATGGAGTTACCACGCTACGTCAGCTACAACCGGCGTTTTGAAGCCCGGCCAATGGATGGCACCGCCTTATCATTGGAGAGCCATACGCGGTAGCGAATCGACCAATGTTTTCGCGGGTCCGATATCCGAAAATGCTGTCGAGACAAAAATAGCATTTCCATTCACAACAGACTGGTTTCCAAAGAAGGTTCATTGGGTTATCAGCCCGGTTGCGAAAATCGTGAAGAGAGGGAACGATTATTTTGCAGAGATTAAGGAAGGCACGAGCCAAGAGGAGCAAGTCCTTCCGCTTCCATAACCGCACTTTGGTCAGCGACGCGCCATGAAGAACAGAATCTTGATAGGTGTTTTGCTCGTGTCTAATGCCGTCACGGGTATAGCGTTACTTCGCGTTGCTTGGCTGAAGATGATGTGGCAGAATGAGGCGACTAACAACGCCCAATTTCTCGCGAGCTTGTGGGCTGCGAACGACTACGACAAGGAAAAACTGGTCAAGTTACGCCTAAAGGTCGAGGACGAACCGAAGGGGGCCACCTGCGAGCCACGGGAATTCGACGGCGGTTTCGTAGTGCGAAACTGGATTGGTTATACCGACCCGTTCCCAATTCTGGGAGGGCTAGAATCGCCGAGCGTTCAAACTGCTCGTGTCATTGTCGAGAAATACAACCTAAGGATGCAAGAAATGCACGAGCATCCTGACGAGTACAAGAAACGGCGAGCCGAGGAAATTGAGTATTGGCGTGAAAACGTGCTGAAAAAGAAGGCGAAGACCGAGACGCTTCGCTAAAGCGATTCGTTTGGCGATATTCGACTGCTACGCCTGACGGCGATCTTCTCTGTTGATTCATTGCCCCGGCATCTTCTTGCGCTGGCTGGGTTTCGGTTTCTGCCTCACTCGCTTTGCTAATGTGGATTGTTGGAGGTCTATCTTGGCCGACAACAAGCCTAAGCTCACTACCGACCAGCGCGACGAGATTCTGCGGCGTTTTGCGGCCGGGGAGCCGGTCGCCCGGCTGGCTGGCGACTACGGCGTCTGCGTAGGGTCAATCCGCAAACTCTGCACGCGGCGAGGCCCTCACCCTTGCCCTCTCCCAAAGCAACATTATGCATCAGCTAGCACGGGACGGGATGATATAGGTAAACGTACATAGCGTGAATTATCAGCCAAGTAGGGTGCGTGCTCGCACGCACCATGAGGCCAATACGGGCATGGCGGTAATTGGTGCGTGCAAGCACGCACCCTACTTCGACTACCGCCACTCGATGCCCAGCATGATCACGTTGATGCCGGAACCGATGCCGAGTAGCGCCACATGATCGACGGGGCGCAAATGTCCGCTTTCGATGCCGATGGCGGCCGTCATTGGCAGCGCCACCGCCCCGGTGTTGCCGAGTTGCTGGTACGTGGCAAAGTCGACCTGCTGATCGAGTCCGAGCGACTCGAAGAGCAGCCGGTGATGGGCCCGGCCGACTTGATGGCAGAATGTCTTCTGAATGTCGCCGGTCGCCCAGCCCATCTCCTTACCGAACGCAGCGAAGCACGATTGGGCGGCCGTCACTCCTTCGCGCATGAGCGCCTCGGAGTCGGTCCACATCAACAGCGGCGGGCCGCTGACTCTGCCCTCACCCCCTGCCCCTCTCCCAAAGGGAGAGGGGAGCGACTTGCTGCCCTCACCCCCTGCCGATCTCCCAAAGGGTGCGGAAAGCGACTTGCTGCCGTCGCCCTCTGCCGATCTCTCAAAGGGTGCGGAAAGCGACTTGCCGCCCTCACCCCCGGCCCCTCTCCCAAAAGGCGAGGGGAGATTGTCCGTCGGCCGCGGTGTATGCCCACCCTGGCACAATTCGCAGTGGTCGGTTGCCGTTTGCATCACGCCGCCCAGCAAGCGGTTGCCCGTGCGGCTCAACTCTCGGTTGCAAAGGACGATCGCCGCGCTGCCCGAGCCGATCGTCAGCGAGGCGAACGCGGCCTTGATGTCGTTGCGCGACAGGGCGTTGTTGGTGTTGAGATGCTCGATCGTAGCTTCGACCAGAGCCCGGCCACTTTCAGTGCCTACGACCACGCCGGCGCGAATCTGCCCTAGCTCGATCATGTTCGCCACTTGCACAACACCGTTGAGTAGGCCGAGGCACGCATTCGACACGTCGTAGACCGCGCAGCCGCTGGGCAGCCCCAGGCGATGATGCACGCCGCAGGCGGTGGCCGGTTCGAGAAAATCGCGGCAGACTGACCCGTGCACCAGCGCGCCGATGTGCGTCCGGTCGATTCCGGCGGCTCGGATTGCCTTTTCGGCCGTCTCGACGCTCTTTTCGCTCGGCAGCATACCCGGCGGCCAGAAGCGTCGCTCGGCAATGCCGGTCATCAATTCGAGCCGCCCCTCGGGCAGCCGCAGCCGCTTATACAGCGGTTCGAGCCGCGCCTCGATCTCGGCCGACGTGACGATCTCTTCGGGCAGCGTGTAGGCGATCGTCTCCAGACAGACGTTTTGATAGTGCATGGGGTAGCCGGCGGGCAAAATCATTGGCGGAAAGCCCATATTGTAACGCAGTTGCGCGGAAGCTTATATCGGAGCGCGAGATGAGCCGCAAATTGGCCTCTGCTGCGCCATCTTCCGGCCAAAATTAGCCGTGCTAGCAATGCTAGCAAGCACAACATCTTGTGCGATAACGACTTATGCGGCACAAAATGCTGAAATTGCTTGCTGTTTGTACGCCGCTTCCCTAAACTCTCTGGCGACTTGCACTTCAATCGGCGGTTACACGTCGAAGCGAAAGGAAATCGACGGCCGATCGATAGGGAAATCAGCCGGTTACGTGCCCCGCCAGAGCGCGAGATGCCGGTGGAAAGGTCTACGGACGAAGGTATCAGGGAATGATGCCTCGTGCCGCTTCTGACGCGCACGGCGACTGATGGCAGCGCGGCAGGTCGCTCTTCGGGATCCGTCTCCACCGCTGGCTCGCAGCCAAACCCTGCTCGGCTTCCCGGTGACCCATCTCTCGGCCAGGTTTCGGCTTCTGCCTCTTGAATGACACACGACGTGTCAAGGAAGGACGATGAAGATGGGTGCCAAACCGTTGATTGGAGTCAATGTCGATTATCGCTCGGCGCAAGGAGTCTCCGGCGTACTGCGTTCTTCATGCGGGCTACTGCAACTCGCTTATTAAGGCGGGCGCGGTTCCCATGCTAATTCCGCCTCTGGACGACGAGGCGGACGTCCGGCGCGTGCTCAATCTCCTGGACGGCGTGCTGTTCATCGGCGGGGCCGACCTCGATTGCCGCCAAGATGGCTTCATGTTGCATCCGTCGATGCGGGTGCTCGATTCACGGCGCGAGACGTTTGATCGCCGCCTGATGAATATGGTCGCCCAGCGGCACATGCCGGTGATGGGCATCGGTTGCGGCATGCAATTGCTCAACATATCGCAAGGCGGCAACCTGTTCCTCCATCTGCCCGAGGACATGCCCAAGGCATTGCCGCATCTCGATGCCATGGATCCCAACCATCGCCACGCCCTGGAAATCGAGATGGGCACGATCATGGAACGGGTCTACGGCGAAGGCGAAATCCGCGTCAACAGCATGCACCACATGGCGATTGACGACGTGGCCCCCGGCTTCGCTGTCACGGCACGATGCCCGGATGGCGTGATCGAGGCCATCGAGAGCACGATGGACGACTGGTTCGCCTTCGGCACACAGTTCCACCCCGAGCACGAATCGGCCTCGGCGCTCGATCTTCGCATCTTCGAGGAGTTCATCGCCGGCATCACCGGAGAAGTATTGGAAGTGCGCCTGGTCGCATAGCCGAGACGTCGGCGGAATGGTCGCTTGCCTCGTGCCGTCGGACGATAGCAAATGTCGGCGGCGGATTTGGCCGTCGTGAGAGCCTGTGATTGTTTACAAAACACCATCGTAGAAGGGGTGACTCCAGTCGCCGACGTTCCGGTCTGCGGACGCACAATCGGCAACTGGAGTCGCCTCCTACGACAAATCACAGGCTGTCAGCTTATCGACTGGGTAGTTGCCCATCTGGGCCGCCCGAGCCTGGTGCGTGTCGTATTGGGGCTAATTGCCGCTCAACTGCTTGGCGCTGACCGCCGGGAACCTCCACCCGAAAAGTCGGCCTGCCCCTCGCTACGGCCCGCAATATCGGCTAGAATATCGTCAATGTGGGAGGCGACTCCGACTATGTTGGGAGATAGGCCTCCGACAATCGCTCGGCGTGAGGCGATGCTTCCGACAGTCCCTTTGCGAGGTCGATGCTGAATGAGCAACAAGAATGTCTGCGCTGAGGCGGAGTTGCGGCAGCCCAACACGGGGCTCGAACGGGCCTTGCTGGCCGCCCAAACCGCCGAGGATAACCGCGGCACCGACATTGTCGTTCTCGATATGCGCGAGCTGACGCCCGTCTTCGACTATTTCGTGGTCGTCAGCGGAACCAGCCGGCGCCAGTTGCACGCCATGAGCGAAGAGATCGACCACGTCTTGGAAGACCAATGTGGCGACCGTCGGCTAGGCATCGAAGGTTACGAAGAAAGCCGCTGGATTCTCCTGGACTATGGCGATCTGATCGTCCATCTGTTTGAGCCCGAGATGCGCTCGTACTACGCCCTGGAAGACCTGTGGGGGCATGCCAAGCGGGTGCCGCGAAAGCCGCGATGAGCATCCTCTTAGAACTCAAGAAGCGTTTCCACAGCGCACTCTCCGGGCTGGTCGACGATACGGCCGAGTCGTTGGAACTGATTCGCCGCAGCCAGGACCCGAAGTTCGGCGATTATCAGGCGAACTTTGCCATGCCGCTGGGCAAACGCCTGCGCCGCCCACCGCGCGACGTGGCGGCCGACGTGATTGCCCGGCTCGATGTGGACGATCTCTGCCAACCACCCGAAATCGCCGGCCCGGGCTTCATTAACCTGCGACTGCGCGACGATAGGCTCGCCAATCGACTCGTTGCCGCCGTGACCGACCAGCGGTTAGGTATTTCGCCGGTCGCGCAGTCGCGAACGTTCGTCGTCGATTTTTCTTCGCCCAACGTAGCCAAGCCGATGCACGTGGGCCACATCCGCTCGACCGTGATCGGCGACGCCTTGTGCCGCGTGCTGCGATTCCTCGGTCATAATGTCATCAGCGACAATCACATCGGCGACTGGGGCACGCAGTTCGGCATGATCCTCTACGGCTGGCGCCATTTTCGCGATGAGGCCGCCTATCGCCAGAATCCCGTGGCCGAGCTCGCCCGGCTGTATCGGCTTGTCCGCCGACTAATTGACCTGCAAGAGGCGAAGGATGCGCCGCCGAAGGAGCAGGCCGATTCTGAGTTGGTTCGTTTTTCGGCCGAGCATCCGAATATCGCTCAGGCCGTGCTGGCCGAAACGGTCAAGCTGCACGCCGGCGATCCGGAAAGCCGCCGGTTGTGGGCCGAGTTCCTGCCGTTTTGCGAGGACGAGATCGAACGGATGTACGGCCGCCTGGATGTGACGTTCGATCATACCTTGGGCGAGAGTTTTTACGAGGAACGGCTCGGTCCGCTCGTTGATGAACTGCTTCAGCGCGGCATCGCCCGATATAGCGACGGCGCGGTGTGCGTCTTTCTCGAAGGTCAGAAGGTGCCCCTGTTGGTGCGAAAGAAGGACGGGGCATTTCTGTACGGCACGACCGACCTGGCGACCATCCGCTATCGCATGGATGAGTGGCGGCCCGACGCAATCCTCTACGTGGTCGACCATCGCCAATCGCTGCACTTCCAACAGCTTTTTGCCGCCGCCCGGCTCATGGGCTACAATGACGTGGAGTTGGAGCACGTCAGTTTCGGCACGGTGCTGGGCGACGACAACCGTCCATTCAAGACGCGTTCGGGCGACACCGTTGGGTTGGAAGGTCTGCTCGACGAGGCTGTGCGCCGCGCCGGCGAGATCGTCGTGGCCAATGACGACGCCAAGCCCGGTGGACCCGAGCTTTCGCCCGACGAGCGCCGCGAGGTTGCCGAGTCGGTCGGCATCGCCGCGCTAAAATATGCCGACCTGTCGCAGAACCGGACGAGCGACTACGTCTTCAGCTACGACAAGATGCTGGCGATGAACGGCAACACGGCCACGTACCTGCAATACGCCTACGCCCGAGTGCGAAGCATCTTTGCCAAAGGCAACGTCGATGTGGACGAACTTCGTCGATCGGGCGCCCCGATCATCCTCAGTTCGCCGGCCGAGCGGGCTCTGGGCCTGGAGCTGCTCCGCTTCTCCGAGGCCCTCGACATGACCGTGTCCGACTATCGCCCCAATCAGCTCACGGCCTACCTGTTCGATCTGGCGAATCGCTATTTCACGTTCTACGAGCAGTGCCCCGTGCTCGTCGCCGCCACGCAAGAGCTGCGCCAGAGCCGCCTGCTCCTGTGCGATCTAACGGCCCGCACTATTCGGAAGGGGCTGGAACTGCTGGGCATTAAAGTGGTCGAGCGGATGTAAGTTCGCGGTGCCTCTAGCCGGAGACTCGTAAGCGGACTAAGGGTCTAGCTCCTGAAGTCGCACCTTAATGTCCTCACGATCAGAGGCAAGTTTGATGGCACATTCGTAAGCGTAGCGAGCGATATCACGATAGCCCCTCGCGCGGCAGGCGTCGCCAAGTTCTAGGTTGAGTTCCACGTCCCACGGTGCGACTGCTAGCCCGCGTTCGACCGCGCGATCGATCATGTCCCATTCGATGAACTGGTCCGATCGCTTGTGCTTTGCCTGGCGTATTTCCCACCAGATGTCGGTGGGGACCGTTGTAGCGGCCGCTTCATCGGCACTCTCTCTTTTGCGAAGCTCTCGCTCAATAGCTCGCAGCGCCTTTCGCTGGGGGAGATCGTTTGGCCGATGCGCAACGACGTTTTGCAGTACCTCCAACCCGGTATCGACCTCGCCTCGGCGTATAGCTTGCACGCCAAATTCCCACGCGGTAACGATTTGTGGAAGCGGCAGGCCGCTATTGTTCGTCGCCTCGGTGGGCACACGGTCGACGAACCACAGAAGCGTGCCACAATGGGGACACGGAGCATCGCCGGGTGGCCGCGATGCTTCTATACGAATCGTGTGTCCACATATTGGACAATGGTTCAGATCGCCTTCCGGTGTTCGCGTCGCTGGTACCATCTTTGTTTTACCCAACCCAAACCGCAGCATAATCGCTTTACAACGGAATCACAAGCCGTTGCCGGCCGAGCGGGCTCTGGGCCTTGAACTGCTCCGCTTCTCGGAAGCGCTCGATATGACGGTGTCCGACTATCGCCCCAACCAACTTACGGCGTACCTGTTCGACCTGGCGAATCGCTATTTCACGTTCTACGAGCAGTGCCCCGTGCTCGTCGCCGCCACGCCAGAGCTGCGCCAGAGCCGCCTGCTCCTGTGCGATCTAACGGCCCACACTATTCGGAAGGGGCTGGAACTGCTGGGCATTAAAGTGGTCGAGCGGATGTAGGGCACTTTTTGTCGCGCAGTGACCTCTGTTCCGCGATCACGGTCCTACCGCGGACCTTGCGCGGCCGGGCGAAATGCTAGGCGCACTCGGCTTCCTCCAAAGCAGGAAACCAACTCTCCATGTTGTGGAGCTCGCCCCTCTGGATCGGCAAATAGCGCGGGGCATTGAAGCCGAGTTTCACCCGATTCCCTCGGACTTCCACCACCACGACCTCGATGTCGTCGCCCAAATACACGCGCTCGCCAGGTTTTCGACCAAGGACCAACATGCGATCACCTCCTTGCAGGTAAGTGCGACTACGATTGCGTTCCGAATTGCATCCCACTGTCGAGCAAACTGAAGGGACATATCCCCAGCGTCTACGCTAGCACGAAGCGGTGAGGCGAGCATTAGATTCCGGTCAGAAATGGGCGTGCCGAGGCGAAAAGCGGTCGGCCATTACGGCAAGTAGGCCCGGAACTGCCGCTTGAACTCGGATACGACCTTCTCGGTCCATGTGGCCAGAAATACCGTTCGAAGATCCGCGGTTGCCTGCTGTTCTGCCAGCAGCAGCCCCTGCAAGAATGCCTTCTGTTCGGGATCCGCGGATTTCGATAACCAATCTCGGATCAACCGTGCTGCCGTAATGTGGTCGTTCACCGTTCCCGAAAGGTCCTGGAAAAGCGTTACCCGGGGATACAGATTCTTGCGGAAGGCCGAATCGAAGGCCACGGCCACGATTTCCATCGTGTACCGCAGCTTCTTCATGCGGATGCGGAGGTCGTGCAGCGACTGGTCGGTGGTGAGGTCAGACTCAGCCGCTTTCAAAAACTTTTTGACGACCGGCTTCAGGTATTTGGGGGCCTGCCGCCCAAAGTTCCGCCTTCCTTCGCGGCGGTGTTCGCATCCGACCTTTTCGACCAGCATTTCGATCTTCGCATCGCAGGCGTCGGCCACAATTTCTTGGTGGATCGCAACAATCGGACCCTGCGATTCTCTGCGACGGGCCGTGGCCTGTTCGGCGCTCTGAGCCACGAGACGTTCGCCGCTGCCGTGCGTGAATCGCTCGGCCATCACGTCCCAATTGCGTGCTTCATCGGCGGCAAGGCGGATTCGTCGGAGCGTGGCCCGCATGTCACCGCACATTTCGGCGGGCATCAAAGCCGAGAAGACGCGCAGCGCCTCGTCAGCCCGCCGCGCAGCGATCCTCAACTGATGGACATGCTCGACATCCTCGTCACTTTGCTCGGCCGCCAAGGGCAGCCAATGGCAAACTGACTTCAGGCGGGCATCCAGTATCGATCGGGCGACATCGGCCGTAGGCTGATCGAGCGAAAGGCCCTTGCCCCATTTGCCGGCGGCAACATTTGGACCTTCTTGCGAAGGCGAGATGATTTCAGTCATGGCGACTCAGTTCCTTAACGCACACCGAGGATTCGTTCCCGGCACATGTCGAAGGAAAGAGGCCAAATCCATTCTAGGCCCGCAGGAGACATCGATAGACACGCGTTGAGAACATGCTAGCAGGTTCGGTACGTTGCACAAGCTGCCCACCCAATATTGAACAAATGGCGGGCCGATTGTTAGAGATCGGTTAGGCAACCGTTAGCGATTTTGTGTCGTAACGACTTCATCGGGATTTGGAGCCCGATCGCGTATTCGGCTTCACTTGTTTCTTCCGCGTCGGACAATTCCGTATTGAGCAGCCCCATTTCACACGATAGACTAATGAAGACCTAACGATAGGCTAACGGTACTCTGCAAGCGGTGCGGCCATGCTTACATCACCCGAGTCTGCGATCAATTGTCGAGCGCCGGCATGGCGGCATCTGCGACACTCGCTGCTTAGGCAATGCCGGATTGCCGCCGACGATTTGCGAAACATTCCCCGCTATGTGCTTCGCGCGTTGATCGGCGTTGCTCTGGTTTGCGGACTGCTAAGTCTTTGGGGACTGCGCGGCGATGGCAGGCTGCCGGACATGACTCCGTTGTCCGGGCTCGACCCGTATTGCATCTCGTCTGCTCAGTTCATCTTCGACGAAACGACGGTGGAAGCCCGCTGGAATGGTTTGGCGCCGCGCTGGCCATACTCGATCGGGTGAATCCGGCCGTGGCCGCGTGGGTGCGCGAAAAACATGACAACGGCCTTCTCCTGTTCGGCGACGGCCGGACACGACATGATCCGGTAGCTGCGGTGGCCAAGTATGACGTGCTCCGAGGTCGACTCGTCGTGAACCGGGAACTGTTCTGCGAGAACGATGGAACCATCGCAGTGACTCTTTGTCACGAGTACCGGCATTCACGACAGAATCTGGGCAAGTCGTGCCAATACGTGCTGTCGTTCCTGTTTGTGCGGGGAGGCGATCTTTCGCTGATCGAGAACGACGCGGTGATCTACGAGCATGAGGCGCACAACGCCATCTTCGGAAACGGCCGGTCGCGCGAGAAGGAACTTGCCGCGTGGGAACGCTCGCAGAATCAGAGCGTCAATCGCGGACGCACACCGCCGCGTCCTGACTCGGTCCTTGCCAAGGCAAATCAGTTGCCGTGACGGCCGTCGTTCGTCACCAAGCGTAGGCTCGGGTCTCGGATTGTTCAAAACCGCGGTTTCAAGTGGTGCGAACCGAACGGCATTCGAACAAGCCGCTCTAATGCATCAGAGACATATCTGATGTTGCGCCACCAATGACTTGACGAACGTAGTCGGAAAGCCAATGTGCTGGCCCGTTCAAGGTTCTACCGCAAAACGGTTCCTGGCACCGTTGATCCCCTCGTAAACTAGCTGCGTCCTGCGTCCTCGTTTCGATCCTCCCAATGCTACACGGGCGGCAGATCAATCCTGCTTGAAGAACGGCTTGTCTTTCAGCTTGAGTAGGATTACCGGGTATGCCATCATGCCCGCCCCCACTGCGACCGCAATGACGGCTGTCGCCGCCGTTAGCACGCCGTCGCTGCTGGCCGCGTAGAACAACCAGGTTCCGAGAGGCAGGAACAAGACCACCGCCGAAAGCACGCCGGGCGAAAACTTCCTCGTCACCACGAGCGGGAGTATATGGAAAAACACGGCGTTGATAATCATCAAGGCTGGAAAGGCCAGCGACAGTGCCGGAAGTCTCCAGCCGACCGCGGCGGCAACGAAGCCCAACACCACGGCCACCGCATTGACGACGTAGAACGTGGGCCAATCAACAGGCAGCTTCAAGACCGTATTCGCCCAGGTCTTCCAGTCGAACATGAACTCTTCCAGGATATGAAGCCCGTAAGCGGCCGTCGCAATCCAGAGCCAAACGTCGCTAGCCATGATTCTCCCCTGGCGGTTGACCGACTTGCTAATCGCCCGTGCATTCTACGCAGTGCCCCCATTACAGACGAGCGGTCGCCGCTGGCATTATCGTGCGGCCTGCGAACATTCCAGGGCGCAACATAAAGGGTTGCATCCGGCATTCGGATGCAACCCTCTTCGAAAAGTGGTGAGAAGCCAACCCTCTTCAAACATCGCGTGCCGCGAGGGAGAGAGACAAAGGCAGGGTTGGGACCGTCAGAGCGAACCGAAATGTCATGGTTGGGTTCGGTAAACGAGTAGTTAAGTAGCTGCGTCCGCATGGCGTTTTCCTGATCCGCGTCGCCATCCGCACCAGAGTGGGAAGATAGCACCAACGAGGAGCGCCAATGGTGGAAGGCTCCGGTATCGCAGCCAGAAAGCCATGCCGCCTCCCCGAGCCATCCTCGTAGTACCCAACGATATTGCTCCCATAGATGTCGTAGGCGTATGTACCGCTCGCCCCCGGCACATCCAGGGTCAAATAAGACGATCCGTTGTAGAGAAAGCCGTGGCGCTCGTTCCCCCAAACGCCCCCATAATAGCCGCCGACGACATTATCGCCCGAAATACCCTCGGCATACATGAAAGTCGCGTCGGAAACATCCAACGTCGCGTAGGACGAACCATCGTAGAGAAAGCCGAAGTTGCCGCCGTATCCCACGATATCGCTGCCAGAGACGCCGTTGGCGCAGGTCTCATACCCCCCGGGGAGATCCAGGGTCACATACGACGAGCCATCGTAGAGGAAGCCATGCCTCTTGAGTGAAGTATCAAAATCGAAATAACAACCGACGACGTTGCTGTCAGAGATGCCATATGCGAGCGTCGCTATTGCTCCAGGTACATCCAGGGTGGTATAGGAGGAACCGTTGTAGAGAAAGCCGTGCTGCGTAACACCATCTAAGTACCACCCGACGACATCGCCCCCCGACATGCCATGGGCCTCCGCATTGGTTGCCCCAGGGACTGCGAACGTGGTGTAGGATGAACCGTTATAGAGAAACATGTGACCATTGCCCCGGTCATCCCAATAATGCCCAACAACGTTGCTGCCAAAAATGCCATGAATTTCTGTGCTGTCCGCCCCAGGGTAGTCTAGGGTAGTAAACGTAATCGCAGCAGCTCGTACGGAGAAACTAAGGCATACGGCCAACGCCGCACCGACCAACAGAACCGTCTGTTTTCTCATCCTTTTAGCCTCGTTGAAGGTGACCATTACGGAAGCCAAACTGATCGGCCGGGAGACCTAATTTTCGCAACATAGCGCCATGCAAAACCCTTATTATGGACAAAACGGCGGGGTAGTCAAGCACCTATAATCGGTATCCATACGATGGGGCCGACGAGCAGAAACCGCAGAAAGCGCAGGCGAGCAGGCTTAAAGGGTGATTTCTCCAGGTCCTAACCTGCTTATATCTTCACAGCGCATTAAGAAAGGGTTGCCTCCGGCATTCGGACGCAACCCTCTTCGAGAAAGTGGTGCGAACCGAACCCTATTCGAGCATGTCGCGCCGCCCGTGAGAGACACGAAGAGCGTTGCGGTCGCTACAGCGAGTCGAAATGTCATGGTTTGGTTTGGTGAGCACGGCAAACCCTACCGCATCACCGCGGCCCAGTTTCACGATCGGCGGTCCGCAGGGCTTATTTCGCAGGATTGCCATTTCTTGTGGGCGGTATCGTGGTGGCGTCCGATCGTGTTTCCGGCTTTGGACCGGCGGCCGGCGTCGGTGATTCTGATTTGGGCTCCATCTTCAGGAGTTCATCGTACGACAAGTTTGCCTTACGATCCGCCACCGAGAGGACTCGCTTTCGGCCGCCGGGTAACGCAACCCAATGTGTCTGCTGCTTGCTGTCCTGAACATAGGTGCTCGGCGGAAAGGGCAGGTCGAACAATTCGGACGGAATGTCGACGTTGAATGCGTACTTGGTGACTTTGGCCTCCACTACGTTGAACAAAGCGCCTGTCTCGCTATTGATCCATATTGTCTTCCATCCGGAAGGCACCCAGCCGTGGACGGCGTCGTTCTGGTACGACACGGTTACGCTTGTGCCCGTGCCGCCGGCGCCTTTGCCTCGAAAATGACGGTACCGACTTTCATGCTTCACGATCACGTAGTCGCGGTCGCGGTCGAGCCAGAATGTGCGCCAATGCCCCGGATACTCAGTTTCCGGCGTCTCCCTCAGTTCGACGCAGCGATGCCCGTCGATCATCGTTTCTCCGGGCACCAGCGTATAGGCGGCCGAATCCAAGTCGCAGAGCACGGGGTGGAGCGGGCGACAGGCGAGGACTACCGCCCGGAAATTGATGTTCTCCAGGTCCGTGTATTGCTGGCCGTCGCTGTATATGTCCCCAAGGCCAAATCCTTTTCTGATCGGGTTTCCCGGTGGTGAGTAGTTCCGGTTCTCATGACCGTTGAAAGCCGATATGATCCTCTGCCACGGTTGGCCCTGGCCTTCGGTGCCGAAGTCGCTCGTGGCCGTGTCGTAGTACATCTTCTTTTCGCCGTCGAAGGCGAAACGCACCGGATCGACGTGGATGTCGCCGCTGCTGATAAGATGTTCTTCAACGTCGTATCCCTTTAGACCCGGTTTTGAATAGCGGGTCTTGGTTCGCTTCGCGGTCCAAGTGACGTCGCCCGAACGGAAGTAGGCGTTGCGACGTTTCAGCGCCGCGATGATCTCGGCCTTGTCAGTCAGGGCTTTGAGTTCGGCCGCGGGGCTGACAGCCGGCGGCTTGGCCTCCATTTTCGGCGAGGTTGAGGCCTTTCCGTTGGTCGATGACCTCTTGGGCGATGTCGATGGCAGGCTGCTCGGTGAGGCGTTTTCGCTGGAGTCCTTTGATTTGTTGCGATCGGGGCTTGCCGGTGCCTTAATGATGGTATCGATGCGAATCGGATACTTAGCTTCGATGCCAAGTCGGCCGAGCATCCGTTCCATGAACGGATTTTGGGCCGATTCCTCCGCGTCAATCATTCCATTGCCGTTGGTATCGAATCTGCGCAGGAGCGATTCGAAACGGGCTTCGTGGTCTAAAGACGTCCCACCCGCCCGCCCACGGACGTTTGCCCGACTCGGCGTTTCCGCAGTCGTCTTGCTTGCGGCCGGCTTCAGCTCGCCCCGTTCTAGCACTAGCAGTGTGACGCCTGAGTCAGGCGTCGATTCGAACTTCTCTGGTCGCGGGCCGCCGTGGCGAAAGGCGATGCTCAGCCGGTCGTTGTCCAATTTGTAGATGGCTGCAAGCTTCGCGTCTGCGATGAAGGGTAGATTGGAACGAACAGGCTGCAGCGTCGAGAAGAAGGTAATGGTTCTTGGCTCTTTGTCTGGTCCCACAAGATACGTGCCGCCAAGGATGGCGTATTTCTCTTTATCGAGCAAAACGTCGGCATAAAGGACACCGCTTGCTCCCAGGGTTAGCGATTCACCTTGCCGGCTCATTGGCCTACGACTCGTCTCGCCCTCCTCTATGTGGCTCGTCACTGTCCAGCGTCCCTTCAGGGCCGCTTCGCCCGCGGAAAGCTGATAACGTTCCAAAACGAGTACGGCATCGCCATTGGTACGGCCAAAACCGCTGGGCCGCTGCTCGGTTCTGATTGCCGGAACGTACTCGTTCAGGCTGATTGTCAATCGACCATTGTCGAGTTGATAAACGCCTAGCCACGATAAGTTCTTCTTGTCAAAATCGGAGAACAAGTCAATCGTTTTCGGGGTCGTGGTCGGATCGACGGAGAGCCTATAGCTGAAACGGTCGGCCTTGCCAGGACATATGATATCCAACTCGGTAAGATTGAGGTCGAGCCGCTTGGCACACTGGAGGCGTGAGCCCGCCTCTGACGTGTCGATGCGAACCACTTTCCACAATCCGAGCATGGAGCGGAATTCGGCCGTTTGTTTGTCGGGGGACTCTTTGGAGATAGGCGGAGACGTTGCAGGAGGCGACTGCACCAACTTGTAACGGATTCTCATGCCGCGGGGGTCCTCGGTGAAGCGGATCACTTGCAGGATGCCGAGCTCGCCCTTGCGGGTCTGGAAAGCAAAGGTGGCGGGCAAGAATTCGCTGCCGGCAGGGATTTCGTAGTATGTGATGCCACGACGCTCCGAGACAATTGCCGTCCGGTCAAATGGTCCTTGGCCTTCTATCACCGCCGTGCCGGGCGTTGGAGACGCGAGGGCCAATCGCAGTTCTTCACCGGTGGCCTGATCCCATGGCCAGATAGTCTTTTTGGTAATGCTGTCAAACCGCCCTTGAATGGCGCCGAGTTTTAGTCCATTAGGCACCAATGCCACTGACTTATTACTGGGACCGCCTGTGCCAATGATAAGGTCGACGACCAGATCGATGCTACCTTTCGTGCTCCATTCGTTCTGCTGCTGGGCCGACCACTGGCCAAACTCCTTCGGAACATCAACCAGTTTGCCGCTCGCTAGGTTGAGCCCTTCGCCCCCCTTGCCTTCGCCCGAAGCGTTAACGACCAGCTCAGTCACCGGGCCGAAGTCTGCCGTTGGCACGTTGGCCTTCGCATCGGTCGCCGTTGCGCCGTGCAGCGTAGAGTTAACCGCGAGCCGCTCGCGCCGCAGCACTAGCATACTCCTCCCTTCCCCGTCGAACTCCGAAGGCCGCATGTGCTCCGTGCGCCCTAACGGATGGGTTTCCCGGGGAAATTCCAGGCAGATCCTCAGGTTGTCGCCTTCAAGTTCGTAGATTCCCAGGTGGCGTGTGCCATCCGAACTCAGATTTATTTGCTTCGGATCGGCGGCAGGGTTCAGTGTGAAGTGATAAGTTCGCGGTACCACATACGGACCAACGATGCTCACCGTGTCCGACGTGATCACGACTCGTGTGGTATTTCTGAAATTCTTCCCAATTGGCAAATGGTGATGGTGATTGTGTGTTCTTCACGGACAGGATACGCCCACCGCTGCCCTTCGAAATCATCCATGTTCCCTGAATGGCTTTCTCGTCGGGATCGGCGGCCGATGTATCCAATTGCTTCTTCTGGCTGGGCAACGTTACGTCCACTTGCCCATCGGCCGTGACGCGGGCATTACTGCCTTCCGGCACTTCGACCGTCGTTTCTTGGCCGTCTCTCTTGATGCGGATCATGATGCCCAGGCCGAAGCCGATGCCGCCGACAAGGAGAAGGAGGACGAGCAGGGCGATTCGGGATCGCCAGTTGCCGGAAGCGGGTTGCGACTTCGGTGACGCTTCGCCCTCACCCTTGCCCTCTCCCGGAGGGAGAGGGGACTCTAACGCACGCTTCACTAACGCGGGCAGGTCGGCGCCGTTGCACAACGGCGCGATCGCTTCGGCAACGTCGGACGGGACGGAAAAGCGGTCGTTTGGATCCTTGGCCAGCAATCGATCGAGGATTGCGGCCAGCTTCTCCGGCACATCCGGCACCAGGTCGCGGATGAACGGTGCCGGCTGGTGGACGTGGGCATTGAGCTTGTCCAGCGTGCCGCGATACTCAGCGCCGCTGAATGGAGCGCGGCCGCTTAGGAGCTTGTACAGGGTGCAGCCAAGGCTGTACAGGTCGGCGCGGATGTCCACCGTGCGGCTATCGGACGCTTGCTCCGGAGCCATGTAGTCGGCCGTGCCCATCGCAATGCCCGTGCCGGTGGTCTCTTCACCTGCCGATTCGGCATAAAACCGGGCAAGACCGAGATCCAAGAGCTTTACCTCGCCCGCGCGGCTCAGCATGATGTTCGACGGCTTCACGTCGCGGTGCACTAGCCCATGTTCGTGGGCGCATTGCAGTGCCAAGGCCGTGCGACGGACCAACTCGCAGACATCGGCGAGCGGCAGTCGGCCCAGGCGCCGGCCGATTTCGGCCAAGTCGAGCCCATCGACAAACTCCATTATTAGCACCGGAGTGCCATCGATTTCCCGGGCATCGTGCGCGTGGACGATGTTCGGATGGGCGAGTCGCCCGACGGCCTTCATCTCCCGGTCGAAGCGGACAATCGCTTTCTCGTCGCCCAGGCGGCCGCGGGGCAAGACCTTCACGGCCACTATGCGATCTAACTTGGTATGCAGTGCCTTATAGACGCGGCCCATGCCGCCGCGGCCCAACTCCTCGATGAGTTGGTATTCGCCGAGAACCGTTCTACATAACGATTGGCTTGATTGGTCCGTCGGCGTAAAAGGCGGATCGAGCACTGCCCGAGCGCGCTCAACGGCCAATTGGCACTCGGGTTCCTGCAAATATGGCGTCGCGACGGGAGCCTGACGTATTTTGGCCACGAGAGTGTCGTCCGCATCGTCAAACGTCGCCAAGGCTGCCGCGCAATCGGCGCACGATTCGAGATGGGCAGCGACGGATTCCCATGCTTCGTCTTCAAGCCGACCAAATGCGTAAGAACACAATTCGTCACGGCTGGGACAAGTCATGGTCGACATCTTATGATTCCTTGGACGGGCGTAGTCATTGCGTGGATCTTGCCCGGCGAGATTGCGCCAGGCAAGGAAAACGATCATGTCTTCCTATTAGAGATAACAGAAGACTCTGACACCACTTTCGACGAATGGCCCCAACTGCATGCCACGACGCGATTTGCGGCAATTCTATCACTCTAGTAGGCCGCCGAGTTTCTGGCGTAGTCGTTGCAACACGCGGGATTTGGCCTTATAGACGGCCTGAACACTCATCCCGAGCTCAGCGGCGATCTCGGCAGGTGACTGTTCTTCGACGACTGCTCGCCGAAAGGCTTCCCAAGTTTGGCTCTCGAACTCCGCCCGCACCAAGTCCAACCCGGTCGGGACGACTAGGCTGTTTAGCTCGCCGGGATCTCCGCTCATGGACGGATCCGATATCTCGGGCACCTTCAGCAAGCCGCTCCTGAGCGTTCGTGCCGCCCTGGGCCACGGCTCGTCCACGCCGGCGAGAAAAGTAGTCTCGAACTTTGTTGCGAGTGATAGTCCTCAACCAAGCGGTGAAACTGTCGCCCGGCCGATTGCGGCGAAAACCATCAATATGCAGAGCAACCGCCGAAAAGACCTCTTGGACGAGGTCCGGGGCATCGTCACGCACCACGTCGTGCTGTCGACACCACTGATACACGACCGGACTGTAAAGGTTCACCAGCTGCTGCCACGCCTCGGGGTGTCTGGCACGTATCTGTTCCAACAGTGTCGACGAAATGGAACTCGGGTTCGATGCGTCGGTCTGGCGGTCCTTCCCGTAAGACGGTGATCGGTCTGGGTCGTTATCGTAGGCGGTCATAGCCCTATTCTAGAATCGCATCGCTCCCCTCGCAACGAGGCCATTGGCCAGCCGCAATTTCGTGGTGTTGAGAATCGGTGGTATTTCGACGCGTGCCGCAATAGGTATAAGTTGACGGGACGCCAGTTGGCTACCCATTCCTACCACCCTTCTAGCTCGCGCAATCGTTTCGCCGTCACGGTCTCGCTTCGCAGATCGCCGAAGATGACCTCGTACCGGCCGTCGTCGAGCTTCCAGCGGAGGAGCACTTTGTCTTTGTCATTGGGACCGACGGTCTTGCCGTAGTAGGCGAAACCGGCGTTATAGACTTCGAGGGTGCGGATCTGGTCAAACCCGGCTTCCGCCTTCGCCAGCCTGGTTCTGTCCTTATCTTCGTTGCTTGTCGGCCGTCTTGCAAGGCCGAGCATCTGACACAAATTGTAGACGATAACGCTGCTGTCAAAGGCCCGCTCGTGGGGATAACTTCCTCGACTTGCCTCTGCATAGACTTTCAACGCTCCGCTAATTTGGTTTGCCTGCTCTTCCAAGGTTGGTGGTTTAGGGGTGGCGTCGGCGTAGCCTTCCGGCGGTGTTGGGTCAAAGAGTTTCGCGTCGAGGTCGATATTCCACTGAATGTCCGTCATCTGTAAGGTCATGGAAATTCCCAGCCATTTTTGTTCGTAGCGCACGAGAACTGGCAGGTTTGACTCGGCGTCGATCCAGATTTCCGCCAGCCCGGGGAGAGAGTAATCGGGGTCCATCTTATTCATGTCAATCTGGAACCCGTGAGCCTTCTTGCCGTTGATCTCCTTGGTACCCAGTTCGCGGTCGGCCTTGCGGGAGAACCTTCCCAGGCTCTCAAGATCGTCAAGGCTTGACGACGGAACCGGCTTTGGGAACGCCGGAGAGCGTAGAAATGTCTTGGTCCGGTGGAGGATCGTAATGCCCGGCTTGCCGGCGGGGCGGATTTGCGTGCCTTGTGGCCCCGGCCCGGGCCAACTAGCCGGAGCCCCATCTGACCGTTTTGAACAAAAACCATCGTTGGTGTCGGACGCGAGCCAAAAAATGGTTCTTGTCGATTTGCCATGAACCTCGCGACTGCGTGAATTCTCTGTTGTGTATGTGTATTCGTTGATCTGTGTACACTTGTACGATTTCGCCTTGCGGACGTTCTCCGCCATCTGCTCCATTGCCGAAACTGGCGTTGCAGTGATCCCTCCGTAAAGCAAGAACAAGCCCAACATGGCGGCCACGCCGATGCTTCCTAATACGGCAATCCTCTGTCTCGTGGTAAATCCTCCAATCCATTGGGTAATTCGGTTCGACTGTCTGAACGGTTCAGGACGCCGGCCTTCTGTTGCGGCCGGCAGGGTTGTCAACGCCGCACGGGCGCGATTCAAGGCAAGCTCCGTAGACTCTCTGCTAGGCTCAATCTGCGACAGACACTTGAGTCGCCCTACCACGGTGCGATCTTCAGAATCCATCATCGGAAACCTCCTCTTCTAACTGCTCGCCAGGACGAACTCCCGTCAACTTCTGAATCCTGCGAATGCCCTTGTGACAAGCCGCTCGCGCCTGATGCTGCGTCACGTTCAACTGGTCTGCGACCTCGAAGTACGACAGTTGTTCAAGGTAGTGCAGCACAAGGCAATTGCGGCTCAACGGAGACAGCATCTCCAGGGCCGCCAGCACCTGCTCCAAATCCTCGTGATCCACGAGTTTGCCAAGCAGATTGGGCGCGGGCACCACGGGTTCTTCGGCCAATGGCCCCGTCTTTCGTCTGGACTTCCCTTGACGACGCCAGTCGAACGCCAGATGGATCGCCGCACGCCGCGCGTACGCAAAGGAATCGTCTGCTCGCTGAAAGCCGTCGGATTGGCTCAGTCGCACAATAAGTTCCTGCAACAGGTCATCGGCGACGTCTTCGCGCATCGTCAAACGTGCCAGCAGGCGATACAATCGCGTCCCTCCCTCTTCGAGAAGTCTTGCAACTTTGGCCGATTGGTTGCTCAATTGTCCTCCCGGACCGAAGTTCGCATTGTTGTGCTTCTCCTATATAGACGTTTCTCAGCCTAATGCGCAAGCAAAATTCCCCCCAACATTTCCACATTTTTAGCCCAAGTTACGGCGTTGTGGCTCGATAAGTCGCCGGTTTTGCGATGGGTAGCAGGCAAGTCCAACATTTAGGGATGGCGTTTGCTTCCGACAGCGGAGATGTCGATAAACCGTTGCATTGATGGGGCTCGAACCGAGGCCATCCCCCTCTGCCGACCGGCCCATGTTCCCAGATTGCTCGCCAGCACCGTTTGATGGAACTGCGAAAACACTGTTAAGAATGGGTCGTATCTTGGTCCATCCGAAGAACTAGGTCTTGCTGACGAGTTGATGAGGCAGCAGGGCAAACAGCCTTCAACGTCGCGGTGTGGCGCATACGATATCGCTCATGCCAAACCAAGTGGACATCTCGCAGAAAACCAGTCTCTCCTGATCTCGCGTTCGCCGTGATCTACTTCCCTTCCAGATCGCGGAGTTTCCCCGCCGTCACAGCTTCGGCCCGCAGGTCGCCGAAGATCACTTCGTACCGGCCGTCGTCGCGCTTCCAGCGTAGCAGAACCTTGTCCTTATCTTTCGGCCCAACCGTTGTGCCGTGGTAGGCGAAGTCAGGACTGTTCGCTTGAATATAGCCGATCTGGCTAATCCCCATGATCGCCACGACCGCTCTCGCTTCGTTTTTCCCCTCGGGCGCGTGAAGCTCGGGCACGTGAAGAGTGGACCAAGTGGCTAAGCCAAGCATCTTGCACACCTCATCGCACGTGTCGCGGCTAATGATCTTTGCTCGCGGATAGTTTCCCTTGCTTGCTTCAGCATAGATTCTAAGGGCATCGGTGATTTGACTAACCCGTTTTTCCAATGACATCGGTTTCCGCGTAGCATCGGTATAACCTTGCGGCGGCGTTGTGTCGAAGAGCTTGGGATCGAAGTCGATATTCCACTGGATGTCCCGATTCTCCTGCTCCGCGGAATAGTTGGGCTTCATCTTCTGCCCGGTAAATCGTACGAAGACAGGCAGGTTCGAGTCCGGGTCGAGCCAGATTTCTGCCAGCCCACCTCCAGGGTGCTGAGGTTCCATTTTTTTCATTTCAATTTGAAATATGTGGACTTGCTTGCCGTTGATCTCCTTCGTGCCCAGGTCGTGATCGGCTTCACCGGAAAACCGTCCAAGACTTTCAAGGTCGTCAAAGGTTGACGAGTAAGCGCCTTTGTCCAGAGCTGGGTAGCGGCGGTATTTCTTCGTCCGATGGTCAATGTCAATGCCCGGCATACCGGCCGGACGAATTTTTGTTACTTCGGGCCCAAACCCCTTCCACCCGCTACCGGTCTTTTTAATCTCCGTACGTGCCGATCCAGGGGCAAGCCAGTACACGGTGTATATGCTTTCCATAACAGCAGCTTCTCCGGCCTTCCGAGATTCGTCGGTGAGTCGTACGATCTGGACGCATTTGTATGATTTCGCCTTCCTGATCTCCTCCGCCATCTTTTCCATCGCCGATGCCGACTGTGTGAGGCTCAGCGTCCCAACGAACAAGAATCCCAGCATGGCCACCGCGCCAACGCCGCCCAGTGCAATCCGCTGTCTCATGGTAAGTCTTCCTATCCGGTGGATGATTTGATTCCAACGTCCTGCCGGTTCTGGACGCTGGCTCGCCGTCGGCAGCAGCGCAAGGAGTTGCTGCTGTAGTCGGTTAGCGAATTGCTCTGTTGGCGCAGGGAGGGGATAACTCTCTCGCAGTAGCCTCTGCAAGTCCTCGAATTGTTCTTGTTCATTGGGCCGCATCACTTCGACCTCCACGCTTTATCTGAGTCGTTGTCTGCTCTCGGGCATACGTCGCGCGGAAGGAAATCCTCGCGCGATAGAGAATCGCTTCGATGGCCTTTGCCGTCCGCCCCAACCTCTCGGCGATGTCCCGCACAGACAACGATTCCACGTATTTCCACTCCAGCACGAGCCGCTCCTCGTCTGCCAGCGCATCGAGCGCACGGATCACAGCATCTCGCGTCTCCGCCCGAATCAGGTTTGCTTCGGGATTGCCCATCTCCTCGCTCGCAGCCACGTCCGCGTCGTTCCACGCCACGTCGCCTTCCCGGGCGGTTCTCCGCAAATGGTCGCGCAGCTTGTTTCGCGCAATGCCCACCAACCAGCCGTAGACATTGCCCCTTTTGGCATCATAGGCTTGGATGGATTGGATCGCGGACAGGAAAGTCTCACTCACCAGATCCTCCACTGCTGCCGGATGCCGTGATAAATGGGCATGGAGATACCGCCAGACGCCGCCCAAATACCGTTGGTAGAGCGTTGTCAGGGAACCGCGGTCTTGGCTTTGAACAGCTCGGATCAGATCGCGGTCATTCATAGCCAAGTTCCGGGGTAGATCCGACCGTTCGTCTCTCTACAAGTATTCGCACGAACGGTGGAAATCACTCAAAAGGATACAAAGTTCGTTGTTTCCCATCTACACCCGAGCTTTTGCAAGTCGCAGTGAGAACGCCGTTTCCGCCGATTAGCAAACCCGTTAGCTGGAAGGTACCGCGAAGCGATAACGAGAGTGGCACGCGCTGCGATGGCTGCCATCGTTGCTGCGGTAGCTCACCCTCCTAGTAGTTGCGCCACGGTGTCTCAATATAGGTTGGTTTACCGGCTGGCCGGCATTTTAACAGCTTATGCCGAGGTTTATTGCTCTGAAAGATCCCAGATTGCCATCTCCGAATTCAAGTTGTTGGGAAGCCGTCGGAATGAGGTTCTCGGTAGAGGGGGCCGGCCTGGGAAGTAAGTCCGCCCAGTGCCGCGAGGATCGACTTACTGACCAAACCTGTCACAGTTGCCCGACACAACCCGCTCGCGCCATTTCCGCCAGAGGTCCGAGCACGTGCAGGGTAACCCGCAGCCGTCCCAGCGGAGCGTTGGGCACGCGGCGCAGGCGTCCAGGCGGGCGTCCGTAGCTTCAAGGTCAGAATCCCAGGTGGCGAGCTGTTCCACGCTTCTCCGCATGGCGTCGACCACCTCGGCCTTGAGCTGTTCTTCGGTCTTTCCCTGCCCCGGCGGCGTCAAGTCGGGCGGGGGCTCGGGAGGCGGGTTGACGATCTTCGGGCACTGCCAGGTCGCCAGGCGGTGCAGCCGCAAACAACCGGGCACGTCGCACGCCTCGCAGCCGGCAGCCGATGCGGCGGCCTCCTCGTCGGTTCGCTGGGGCTGGCCGTTGAGCCGCCATTGCCGCAAGGCCCAGCGGGCGCCCTCGGCCAGCTCGCCACTATAGCCGGCCAACGTCGCCAGCTCCGCGTAACCCGGCGAGTTCGGGCAATCTTGGAACGGCCCCGGGCCTTCGCCCTCCCACACGTAGCCGCAGTTGAGGCAGCGCGGCTTACCGTCCGCGGTTTCGTACTGGCAGCAAATGTTGACTATGTCGTCCATCCGAATGACACCGTTGCCGAGGTCGCCCCGCAAAAGGCGCCGTTGCTGAGGGAGAGTTGCCGATTGGAAAAGGCCCCGGAGAAGTTCGTCGTGCCGTGGACACCGCCGTACCAGCAGCCGCCGCCGCCCAAGCATTCCAGGCCCGAGCAACCCCTGTTGACGCCCAGGTCCAGCCGGCCGGTGCCGTCGCCGTTGTCATAGATTTGCGCCCCGAGGCTGTAGACAGCGGTTGGGCTGCCGCCGCCAAAGCTGCACCAGTTATAGCCGCCGGGCGGTTGCGGGAGCGAAGCACCGAAGCAGCATTGACCATAGGGCGCGTGGAAGACGTAGGTGCCGGGGATCGTGCCGCCGGCGAGCGTGAGCGTGATCGTGGGCCAGCCCGCGTTGCCGTAGGGATACCCGGGAATCATGCACGCCAGCGAACAGGCAACACATTCGTTGCTGGGTTGGTTGAGCGTGCCCCGAACTTCCTGCGTGATGATCGGGCAGAATCGGACGGCGTTGTCGCCCATCAGGCCAACCATGTGCGGCGCGTTTTCCCACACGGATGCGGCAACGACCGCGATCAGCGGGCCGGCGACCGCCTGCCCTTGCGGCAACTGAGATTGGGGGACGGTCGCCACGATGATGTATTGGCCGGAATCGTTTTTCGTCACGCACACGCCGACGGGCGAGGCAATCCAACCGCTTCCCCACGCCGCGTAGAAGCTCCGCGTGACCGTGCCGCCAGGCGTCGAGAGGACAGCGGTGCCGTTCTGCCCGCCTTGAACAATCCCCAGCTCGAAATAGGAGTTCGCGTTCGGCCCAAAATACAGCCGGCACTTTCCGCCGTTCGCCGCGCTGTTGTAGCCAAAGCCTGCGGACGCCGTGTATGCGAAGACGGCGAGCGGATTGTGCCAGGCGACCGTGGCCCCGTTCTGGCTGCTCACAAAGCCGTCCGCCGGCTGATACATTTGATAGCAATAAGGTTGGGCCTGGTCGACCGTGGAGAAGCCGGGGGCCACTACGTCGAAATAGTCGCCGCTGCGATGGCGGGGCAGCTCGAAAGCGTGCGCGATGTTGACGGGGTGTTGGAGGTTGAGAATCGTACTGTATTCGGCGCTGGTGATCGTGTTACTTTGGCCGCGAATCGTGATCGGCAGATTATGCAACGCACTTGGGAAATAGTAATTGACTGGGCTGCCAGTGACCATGTGAAACTTGCCGTCGGCGCTCACGTAGCCGGTGCCGCTGGACGGCACGATGAGTTGCCACTGCCGCGGACCCCATGACTTCGAGCTGTAGGATAACGTGATCGACCAGGCATCGTTGGCGAGGATCGTGCCGCCGGCGCCGCTGTCGTAGGACACGTTGCAACCGACCAAGGCGCCGGGCCACAACCCGGAGGGACTTCCAAAGTCCACTAAGTTCAGCACCGGCTTGTTGTTCACCGTACACGGTCGCCCGCTGAGGTACGGGTACACGTCCTTGAAAATGTAGCCCCAACCGGAGAAGGCATCGACAATTCGCCACGTCCAATCGCTATGGGTTCCCGCCGGCAGCGGTTGGTCGGCGTACACGTACATGGTCGTGCTCGACGCGATGCGGTCGACCGACGTGCTGCATTGCAGATTGCCGTCGGCGTCGAGAAACTGAATCGTGCGATTGCGGAAGCCGTAGGCTTGCGAACCAGCAAACCAATTCGCCGGCGGCTCGGCGGGCGTCATTAGGCGCGTTGCACCGTCGATGGTAAAGCCGACGCCGTGCCAGGTCGGCATGGGCGAGTTGACCTTGATCGTGCTGCCGCTGTTTTCGGTGATCGTGGCACTGGTAAGCTGGCGGGTGAAACCGTTGCCGTCGCAAATGTCGATGTGGGCACCGACAAGCTGGCCGGGCTTCCAGCCTTTCGGCGTTGCGTTGGGCGTGATCGTGCCATCGTCCTGCACGGCGAGCCCGCCGCGGCTGTAATAGTCAAACTCGACCGTCGCCGAAACCGTCGGCACGTCGCTGAGCGTGAAGCTGTTGGCATCGCTGTCAACGATAGTACGCGAATACGTCGTGGCGCCGTCGAGGTAGACTTGGGCACCGTTGAGCATATCCGCCGTCCAGCCCGTCGGCGGCGGGTTGATGGTGAAGCGGTAGTCGCACTGCCGCGCCGTCGACCCGCTAGTGGTGAAGTCGAGTTGGAACGGATAAGTAACAATCGGCTGGATCAAGAGCGGCTGCCCGTTAGTCACCCAATACTGCAAAAGCGTCTTCGATTCGCCGTCCAAGAAAACCACCGTCCACGTGGAATCGTTTCGCGTCCAATCGCCGGGCGCGTCGGGCGTCAACGTGGAATAGGATCCATTGCTAACAACCGTGCAGGTGCCGGCCATCGTCAGACCGGCCTTGGTCGTTTTATTGGAACACGGCGGGGCGACGCAGTTGCATTTGCACTTGTGGCGGCTCATGGCTTACCCGCAACTCGAATTGGTCGAGCAGGCCGACACGTCATAGATGCGATATTGGCCCAGGTAAATATCCCACTCGGCCCAAAACGTAGTGCCGCCGTCGCAGCAGTAGCCCGGGTTGGTGATCGTTTGATTGCCGCTCGGGATCGTGCCGACACTGGTGGCGTGGAGCGCCGCGGCGTTGACGGTGATCGTCGGCGTGGTGCGCCCCATGAAGCTCTGAATGGTCCCCGTCACCCGCTGGCATAGCGGCTGGTCGATTTGAATGGGCTTATAGCAGTGGTTCTTTTGATCCCACACGAAAACAGCATCGCTGCCGTTGTAGCCCTGCACGTTGGTGATGCCGCCAAGGGGCGGCTGGCCGGGCTGGTTCGTGGTGTTGAGCGTCGTGGCGTGCGGCAGCAGGCCGCCATCAATCGAATAGATCGTGGCCAGCGAGGTCACTAACCAGCTCGGTGTCGCCGTCGCGACGGCCCCGCCGATGATGCGGGCCATTTCGTGCGCCCACAGAATATTGCCGTTTTGATCGCAGAAGCCGCGCAACGCGCCCGGGTTGGCACCCGTCTTCGTGTCTTCGTAGCGAAGCATCAGCCAGCGGCCTTGTCCGTCAATTACGGTTAGGTCCGTTGGATTGCTGCGAATGGGATCATTCCATTTCTGGTTGTCTTCGTCCCAGGTGAGCGACCACGCGTCGTAGGTAATGCCCGGCGCGGGGGCGAAGGCGGGCGTGGAAGTCTTCACTTCGAAGACGGTCAATTCGCCGCCGCCGGACCCGCCAAGCCTCACCACAGCCCACACGATCGTCCCGTTGTCGCCCTGGTCAGCGGCTTCCCACCAAAGGATTTGGGCTCCCTTGGATCCCGAACTAAGCGACGTCGACTCGCTGCCTACCGTTTTCGTTGCTACAACGTCGCAAAACGTATCGGTGTACGAGTTGACGTAGACGCGCGCCGGCACCACGCCAACCACGACTGCCCGGCCCAGCTTGCCGTCTTCCAGCGGCTCGAGAAGAACGCAGAAACGACCAGCGTGGTCAGTCGTTGGCGTGACGCCGATCAGTGGAAAGCGATTGGAGAACGCATTCACGTTGTCGGACGGCGTGATGAGAATGTCGTCGATCCCCAGCACGTCGAAGCGAGTCTTTGTCGAGCCGCTGTTGTTCTTAATCGTGATGATCGCCGGATTGTTTGTCACCCCGGGCGTGGCAATCGCCCCGCCGCCGCGACCCAAGCCGCGGACGTAGCGGCCGGCCTCGTTCCAACTGTTGATGCCGTCCGCCGTCGGAGTCCAGCGGTCTCCGGGACTCATCGACTTCGTGTTGTCGCCGCCGGAGTCCATGTGTCTTGCTAGCTCCCAATCCCCAGCGCGCCAAAGTTGGCCGGATAATAAACCTGCTCGACGTACACGCCATCCGGGCGGTGAGCCAAAGCGTTGGCGCTGGTGTCGTGCTCTTCCGAGTAGTGGATCCACAGATACGCCCAGCCGGGCTTGTCGACGCCGCTGATGCCGCCGATCTGCTGACCGCTGACGTCGTCGCTCTGCTCGAAGGTGTAGGTGATCTCGATCAAGTCGGGATCGCGGCTGGAGGCCGATCCCTTCCCGCCGTGGAAGAGGACTGTGCCTGGCGCGAATCCGCGGAAGGCATAGGCGTTGACCTTCCCAGTACAGGCCTTCAAGGTCTGGGCGTAGGGCCAGCCGTAGCTGCGAACGGGAAGTTGCCAGGTCTCGCTCCAGGAGAACTTCGGCACGACAATCTCGCAGCCGCCCACGCTATGGTCGGTCACGCCGATGGCGCCGTGGTAGTCGGTGGGCGTAGCGCCGCCGGATGCGTAACCGGCCAGCGTCTGGATGCTCTGCGTAATCTTCTGTTTGCCGCCGCTGGTGTCGAAGGAGAACTTGTAGTCGTTGGGCTTCGGCGGCTTGGCAGCGCCGTAACGACACTGGCACTCCCACGTGTCCGGCGCCGTTTCCTTTTTGGTAATCTGTTGACGCACCAGTCCATTTCGCAAGCTGGGCGTCATGGCGGCGACGAACGCGCCCACGAGAAGATCGTCCGAGGTCCCCATCACGATCCACGTGGTGGTGGACGACGGGCTATCGCCGTCGGTCCCCTCTCGGCTGGGAAACGTCTCGTAAATCGTGAGGTTGGCCACAAAACGCTCCTAACGCATTAGCCCAGCACAATGCCGCCGCTGCCGGCCTTTGCCAAAAGTTCCCGGGTTTGATCGTTGATCGCTGCCAGGTGCTCCTTGCTGTCGGCCAGGTGACCTTCCATCTTCTTCTGCACGTCGTCACCCGACCCCAGACCACCGAGGGCATAGCCGCTAAAGGTGCCTTCCACCTTCGACTTGGCCGCGGCCAAATTACCGATCTCTGGAATGTCCTTGGGAGGCGTGTGGCCCGGCATGGCCGGTCCGCCAGCGGCGACCTTGTCGCGAGCT
>CAVXFB010000003.1:0-1398890 GCA_963760935.1 uncultured Planctomycetaceae bacterium
GAACCCCGACACGCCGTCGTCGGTCACGCAGCTCGGTGCGGTCCACGACGCCGGCCGCGGCGCATCTGGAAGACCTGGACGACCGCGCCGGCGCGCCCGACCTTGAGGCCGAACGCGTCGCGGTCGCCGAAGGCGGGCGATCTCGCATCTCTGCTGTCGATCGCGCAGCGTCTCGAGCGTCCGGATCGGCGTCGCGCAGTGGCCGCCCGCTCGAACCGCTCGTCGGCGGCGGCCTCCCGCATCTCGGTGTCCAGGCTGGTCCGCGCAGCTCGGCCTGCCGGCCCTCGAGGAGCAGCCGGGCCTGGTCGACCGCCTGCCCGTACCGCTCGAGCGAGCAGAATCGACTCGACGCACGGCGCGAGGCAGCGTTTGATATCGTACTCGAGGCACGGGCGGCCGCGGCGGCCGTCGATGACCTCGTTGCACGACCGGATGCCGAACAGCCGGTGCGTCAGCGCCATCGTCCGTCGTGCAAGCGGCGGCGGGCATGAACGGGCCGGCGTAGACGTTGCCGTCGCGTTCGACGGTCCGCGCGACCAGCACGCGCGGCGCCCGCTCGGTGACGGTCGAGCTGCAGGTACGGGTACGTCTTGTCGTCGCGCAGCAGGATATTGAAGCGCGGGTGGCGCTGCTTGATCAGCCGGTTCTCGAGCGCGAGCGCCTCGACGACCGAGTCGGTGACGATGACGTCGAGCCCGGCGGCCTCGCGCAGCAGCGCGTCGACGCGCGGGCTCGCGCCGTGGCCCCCGAGATACGACCGCACGCGGTCCCGCAGCACGCGGGCTTTGCCCACGTACAGCGTCTCGCCCGCCGCGTTCGAGAACACGTAGACGCCCAGGCTGCTCGGGCAACCGCGCGATCCGGCCTTGAGATCGGAAATCGCCATGCAGGTCACTGCATGCGGACCGACCTGTGACTTTTACTGGCGCCATCGGCACGGGCGTTTAACTATCCGCTGCGGCTGATCATTCGCGTCTGCGTCCGGCTCCGGATCCATCCCAATGTTCTCACGTTCACCGGCGTGCATCATCAACATCGCCGCCGGCTGGGCGCTGTCCCAGGCGCACTTTCGTCACCGCCGTTCTGGATCATGCTGGCCGCCAACGTCTTCGACTTCATCGACGGCAAGGTCGCGGTCGAAATCGGCGCGGTCAGCAAGTTCGGCGGCTTCTGGGACTCGGTGATCGACCGGTTCTCGGACCTGGCGCTGGCGGTCGGACTCATCTGCCTCTACGCGTCGCTGGGCCGGACCGACTACGTCCTGATCACGTCCATCGCGATGGTGTTCGCGACGATGACGAGCTACACGCGCGCGCGGGCCGAGTCGCTGCTCCCGAAGTGCAAGGTCGGCTTCATGGAGCGGCCGGAGCGCATCGTGCTGTTCATGATCGGCGCCGTCACCAACCGCATGGCCGCCGTCATGTGGGTCATCGGCGTCCTGTCGGTGGTCACCGTCATCAACCGGATCTACTACACTACGTGGAGCTGAACGGCCGCCGCCAGCCGCGCGCGCGGGGACTCGCGGGCGTGCTCGCTTCGCGCGTTCTACTGGACGGACGAACGCGCGACGGTCGCCTACGACCTCTGGGTCATCGCGATTCTCGCGTTCGTCTGGCTCACGCCGCCCCATTGGCTCGGCGACCCGATGGCCGGACGAGGGTGGCTGATCCGCTAGGGCGGCGCCTGTCGGCGGCGGCGCCTGGGAAGTCGGCCCTGACGCGCGATCGCAACGGCGGCGGGACCGGGCGTGCGCACGACGCGACGTCCTCCGCCAGTCGCCCAGCTGCTATCCCCGCTCCTCGGCCAGCGTGGGGTCGAAGCAGTGGCGGCAGCGGGCTTCGTAGGTGCCGCCCGCGCCGACCAGAACGCGCTCGTGTCGAGGCCACGAGGCGCTGCGTCCGGTTGGCGGGCCCGCCGCAGCACCATGCAGATCGCGAGCGTCTTCGTGATGTATTCGGCGACGGCGAGGAGTTGCGGCATCGGCTCGAACGGCTTGCCCGGGTAGTCCTGGTCCAGCCCGGCCACGATCACCCGCTTGCCCGCGGTTGGCCAGCGCATCGCAGACGGCCGGCAGCTCCGCGTCGAAGAACTGCCCCTCGTCGATCCCGACGACCTCCGTGTCCGGCTGCACGTGATCCAGGAGGTCGCGCGCCGAGCGCCACGTTCGTCGATGCGATCTTCATATCGCTGTGCGACACGATCGCATCCTGGCTGTAGCGGTCGTCGATCGCCGGCTTGAAGATCTGCACGCGCTGCCGCGCGATCTGCGCGCGTCGCAGCCGGCGGATCAGCTCCTCGCTCTTGCCGCTGAACATGCTGCCGGTGATGACCTCGACCCAGCCGGGCTTGATAGAGGGACGATCCATGGGGAAGCTCGAAGTCAGCAGTTCGGAGCTGGCCGGTGGAAGGTCGAGGTCCCTAGGCGCTGGACAGGTACTCGCCCGTCTCGGTGTTGACCCGCACGACGTCGCCCGTGTTCACGAACGCCGGCACACTGACGACCAGCCCGGTCTCGAGCGTGGCCGGCTTCACCTGGGCGGCGGCCGTCGCGCCCTTGATGCCGGGGACCGCGTCCACCACCTTCAGGTCCACCGTCGCCGGAAGCTCGATGCCGACGGGTTGTCCCTCGAAGAAATCGACGCGGATGACGGCCTCGGGCAGCAGGTAGAGCGCCTGGTCGCCGAGCATCTCCTGGCTCAGGTGCACCTGCTCGTAGGTCGTCGGTGTCCATGAAATGAAAGATGTCGCCGTCCCGGTAGAGGAACTGCATCTCCATCTCGTCCAGCACCGCGCGCTCGAAGTCGTCTTCGGACCGGAACTTGTAGTCGATCAGACGGTTCGACTGGATGTCGCGCAGCTTGCTCTGCACGTGTCCGCGCTTGTTGCCGGGGGTGATGTGGTACAGATCGATGACGCGATACAGGCTGCCGTCCATCTTGATGAGCATGCCCTTGCGCAGGCGGGTGGCTTGAATCGATGACATAACGCGGTGACGGTCTCCTGAACTGGACGTGAACTGTCTGATCGTACAGCACTGTTGCCGGGCGTTCGACCGCCGGGCGCGCCTTGCCCCGTCGCCCGATTTCAGGGGTAGTAGTAGGATCGGAATATGCCCTGGGATCCGATGCGCGACTTGCTGACGATGCAGGAGCGGCTCGAGAGCCTCTTCGGACCGCGCCCAGCCCGGCTGGGTGCCGCCGGTCGGATATCTGCGAGACTGGCGGATTCCTACATGCTCACCGTCGAACTTCCGGGCTTGACCCGCGGCCGACATCACGCTCGATTCGCGAGGACAAGTCCTGTCGTCGTGCGGGGCCAGCGCCGGGCCAGACCTGCTGCCCCGAACGCTACCAGCAGCTCGAACGGGGCCAGGGCCAGTTCTCGGCGGTCGTTCCGGTTCGCCCAGCCGATCGAACGCCGATGCGCATCACCGCCGACGTCGCGGACGGCGTCCTGACCGTCGTCATCCCGAAGACGCACGCCGCGCGCCGTATCGACGTCGAGTAACGCGATGGCCACACGCATGAAACTCCGTCTTCGCCGTTGCGTTCTCGTCGACCGGATTCGCCGCCGGCCTCGTCGTCTCCGGCCGCATGTCCCTGGCGAGCCTCGCACGGCGGAGCCCGGCGACTCGACGCTCCGGCGCAGGCGCACGGCGCCGGCCGCCAGGCCGGCGCGTCGCCGGCGACCGCCCGCGCTGCCCAATCTTCGGCCGATCGCCGAGCGGCGCGCTCAAGGTGCTCGGCCAACATCACCTCGACCTCGGTCACCGTCGTCCAGGATCCGTTCACGCGGTTCTTCTACGGCCACGACCTGGCCCAGGCCTCGCAGAGCCTGGGATCGGGCGTCGTCGTCTCGTCCGACGGCTACATCCTGACGAACACCACGTCATCGGCAACGACCGGCGCCGACATCCGCGTGACGCTGCCGACGGCCGAGAGCGGCAAGGGCGAAGCTCGTCGGCGCTCGACGACGTCACCGACCTGGCCGTCGTAGAAGGTGGACGCCAAGAACCTGCAGACGCTGCCGTGGGGCGACTCGAGCAAGCTGCGGGTGGCGGAATGGGTACTCGCGGTCGGCAATCCGTTCCAACTCAGCGGCACGGTGACCCTGGGCATCGTGTCGACCGTCAGCCGGTCGGCGCAGCCAGGTCGGCGCCTACCAGGACATCATCCAGACCGACGCAGCCATCAATCCCGGCAATTCCGGCGGCGCGCTGGTCAACGCGCGCGGCGAGCTCGTCGGCATCAACTCGATGATCCGACTCGAAGACCGGCGGCTTCCCGGGCATCGGGTTCGCCATTCCGTCGAACTCGGCGCGCAGCATCATGACGGAGCTGATCGAGCACCACGCGGTGCGGTACCTGGGGCTCGATCGGCGACATCGCCTGGCGGAGATCGATCGGAGCATGGCCAGCCGCAACGGCCTCGGCCACAGCGCCGGAACGCCTGGTCTGGCAAATCGATCGCGCGACTCGTCCGCCTACCACGCCGGCCTGCGGCCCCGGCGACATGGTCATCAGCATCAACGGCCAGAAGACGCCGAACCAGGAGCAGTTGGCGCCGGATCGTCATCGGCGCGCCGGTTGGCAGCACCGCCAAGTTCGAGGTAATCCGCGACGGCCGAGCGATCACCGTCAACGTGCCCATCGTCGCGCGTTGAGCGTGCTTCCCCGGACCTGAGGTCCAGGGCTCCATCTCGGCGTACTCCCCGTTCAGGGCTCCATCGGTCCACCGTCGGCGGGCGCGTCCGGGGCCCGACACCGCTGGGATGCCCTTCCCAGCAGCACCGCCAGCGTGCTTCCGTGCCGACCCGGATCCCGATGCGCGGCGACCAGACCAGCCGATCCGGGCGAATGCCGTGGTCCTCGATGCGGAGCGGGCCCGCCGTCAGATCGCGCTCGTTGTGGCGCAGCGTGATGCCGAGCGCCGCAGGTCAAGTTGCCGGGCCCCCGGCACAGGCGCTCGACGCACCCCGCCGCCGCCGGCGGCGCCGCGCATCCGATCGAGGCCCTCGAGCGGATCGAGCGCGCCGAATCAGCACGGCCGCCGGCCGAACCTGCCGCCTCCGTGACGGCGTTGACCAGATGGTGGAGTCCGTAGTTGAGGTAGACGTAGGCGCGGCCGGGCGGTCCGTACAGCGGCGCGTTGCGGCGCGTCGGCCCCGGCGCGGCGTGGCACGCCGGGTCGTCCTCGCCGATGTAGGCCTCGGCCTCGACAATCATGCCGGCCGACGCGCGGCCCGCGCGACTCGTGGACGAGCACCTTGCCAATCAGGTCGTCGAGCACCTCCAGCGTGGGGCGGGCGTAGAAGGCTCGCGGCAGGCGCGGCCACGGCTGGGCCGTCGCAGGCGGGTGATGGCGACGGCGGCGGCGCGGCGGACGCGATCGTCGCGGTGCGCGGGCGTACGCCGTCCTGGAGATAGGGCACGACAGGTCGTCGGTCGCGGAGCCGACGAAGCTGGCCACGAGGATCAGCGCCGCGCGCGCGCGGGATTCGGTGGTGACGCCCAGCGCCACCTGGATGCCCGGCACGGCCGCACGGGCCGAGTTCGAGGAGGTCGTCGCGCGCCTCGTCGGCCACGTCCCCGGGCGAGGCCAGCATCGCCGCGATCGACATGGAATCTCAGCTCTGCCCGAGCCGCTGGAGCGCGAACGCCGCCGCCAGACGGACCTCGGGCGCCTTGTCGGTCTTCAGCAGGGCTTGGAGCGGCGGAATGAGCCGTCCGGTCGCCAGGCCCGTCCGAGCCCTCGGCCGCCGCCCGGCGGAGTCCGGGCTGCCGGGTCGGTCAGCCGCTGGCGAAAGAGGCGCGACGTCCTGCGGGGCACCGATCCGCGCCAGCGCCAGCAGGGTCGTCTCCACCAGCTCGCCGCGCGCCTTGGCGAACTGGTCGCGCAGGGTCGGACCGGACTCGGCATCGTGGAGCTGGCCGAGCGCCTCGGTCGCGCACTGCCGCACGACCGGACTCGAGTCGAGGAGCGCCACGGCAAGCTGGTCGGCCGCGCCGTGGACGCCGAGCCGGCCGATGACGCGCGCGGTCGCCGCGCGGATGCACGGGATCGTAGTGGTCCAGTTCGGCCACCAGGGCCCGGGTGGCGCCGGGCGACAGCGGCGGCTCGGCCACGAAGCCCAGCGCATGCACGGCATCGAACCGGACGCGGGCGTTGTCGTCGCGCATGGCGGCGATCAGGCCGGTCGATCGAGCAACTAGCGGGCGCCGGCAGCGCCAATCGACGGAGCGGGCCTGCCTCGAAGGCGCGCTGGGCGCGGCTCTTGCCGCCAGCCGCCCTCCAGGTCGCTTGACGTCGGCCGGGTCGGCGAGGAAGAACGTCAGCTCCGCGTCGATGGCCGCCAGTTGCACGCCGTCGTCCGGGATCGGTGACGAGCGGGGCGACCGCCTCGGCGGCGCCGACGTATCCGGCGCGCTCCAGCCGGTCGATGGCGGCCAGCCGGGTCTGCGGCGTTCGGATGGCGGAGGTTGCGAATGACGTCCTGCCACTTCGGCGGGGGTCTGGGCGCCCGCCAGGGCCGCGGCGCCGGCAGCGACGTCAGACGGAACACGGCGGCGGCGGCCCGTGTTCATGGCTCAGTACCTACAAACGCTATCGACATGGAGCCCGCCCGGCGGCAAGCACCCGCCGCAGGTGCTCGCCGGTGATACGAGGCGTCGACGGTGGCGATCTGCTCCGGCGTTCCGGCCGCCACGAGGTATCCGCCGGCGCGCCGCCCTCCGGCCCCAGATCGAGGACCCAGTCGGCCGTCTTGATGCACGTCCAGGTTGTGCTCGATGACGAGCAGCGTGTGCCCCGCCGCGAGCAGCTTGCGGAAGGCGGCCAGGAGCTTGGCGATGTCATCGAAGTGCAGGCCGGTCGTCGGCTCGTCGAGGATGTAGAGCACCCGCTCGCCGCTCTGCGACTCCGAGGTGCGCGGCGATCTTGATCCGCTGCGCCTCGCCGCCCGACAGCGTGGTCGCCGGCTGGCCCAGATGCAGGTAGCCGAGGCCAATCTCGTCGAGGACGTGGAGGCGGCGGGTCACCTTGGCCGACACCGCCGAAGAACGTCGAGCGCCTCGCGCACGGTGAGCGCGAGCACCTGGTCGATGTTCTTGCCCTTGTACTCGGACCTCGAGCACCTGCGGCTTGAAGCGCTTGCCGTCGCACTGATCGCACGGCACGAAGACGTCGGCGAGGAACTGCATCTCGACGCGCACGACGCCCTCGCCCTCGCAGGCCTCGCACCGGCCGCCCGGCACGTTGAACGAGAAGTGGCTGGCGGTGAGCCCGCGCGCCCGCGCCTCCTTCGTCGCCGCGAACAGCTCGCGGATCGGATCGAACGCCTTCAGGTAGGTCACCGGGTTCGATCGCGGCGTCCGGCCGATGGGCTGCTGGTCGACGAGCACGACATCGCTGACGTACTCGGCGCCCTCGAGCATGCTGGTGGGCGCCCGACGCGCCGGTCCCAGTCGCCCTTCGCGCGCTTGACGGCGGCGTAGATGACGTCGTGCACGAGCGTCGACTTGCCCGACCCGCTGACGCCGGTCACGCACGTGAACACGCCGAGCGGGATGTCGACGGTCGATGCCCTTGAGGTTGTGCTCGGAGGCGCCGCGCGATGCGCAGACGCTGCGGGCCGGGCCGCCGGCGCGTCGGTCGGCACCGGAATCGCCAGCTCGTCGCGCAGGTACCTGGCCGTCAGCGACCGGGAGCTCCTGCAGCAGCCCGTCGACCGATCCGCTGTAGATGATCCGGCCGCCCTGCTCGCCGGCGCCGAGCCCCAGGTCCACCACCGTGTCGGCCACGCGGATCATGTCCGCGTCGTGCTCGACGACGAGCACGGTGTTGCCCTGGTCGCGGAGTTGCAGCAGGATGGCGACCAGCCGTTCGTTGTCGCGCGGGTGCAGGCCAATCGAGGGCTCGTCGAGCACGTACAGCGTGTCGACGAGCGCCGACCCGAGCGACGGTCGCCAGGTTGATCCGCTGCGATTCGCCGCCCGAGAGCGTCGACGAGAGGCGGTCCAGCGTCAGATAGTCGAGCCCGACGTCGGCCAGGAACCCGAGCCGACGGCGGATCTCCCGCAGGATCTTCTCGGCCACCGCCGCGTCCTTCTCGCCGAGGGTCGAGCGCTGCTCGAAGAACGGCCTGCGCGCCCTTCACCGTCAGCGCGCACACCGCGTCGATCGTCAGGTCGCCGACGCGCACGTCGCGCGCCTCGCGCCGCAGCCGCGTGCCGCCGCAGTCGCGGACACGTGAGGTACCCGCGATAGCGGCTGAGGAACACGCGGACGTGCACCTTGTATTTCTTGCGCTCGAGCCGGCGGAAGAAGCCGCTGGTGCCGCCGTTCGAACTCGTCGGCTCGCTCGACGCCCTCGACGACGAAGCGCCGCTCGGCGTCCGTCAGATCCTGCCACGGCACGTCCAGGCGCACGTCTGCGGCCGCGCCACGCGCTTGAGACCGTCAGCGAGCCGCGATAGTGCGGCTTGTTCCAGGGCTCGATCGCGCCCTCGTTGATCGACTTCGTGGGATCGGGCACCACCAGGGCCATGATCGAGCTCGATGACGTTGCCGAAGCCGTGGCACGTGGGACAGGCCCCGAACGGATTGTTGAAGGAGAACAGCCGGGGCTGCGGCATTTCGTAGACGATGCCGCAGGGCCGGCACTCGAAGCGCTCGCTGAAGCCGGTGCTGGTGCACGGCGCGCCGGCCTCGTCCACCGCGAGCGCAAACGCCGCGCCGTCGCCCTCGCGGAACGCGGTCTCGATCGAGTCGGTCAGACGCGACGCGAAGCGTCGGGGCCCACCTTGATGCGGTCGACGATCACCGCCAGCGAATCGACGGGGCCGAGCTCGCCGCGGTGCGCCGCGAGCTCGTCGAGCGTCACCGTCCGGCCGTCGACCAGAGCCGGCCGAACCCCCGCCGGCGCAGGGCGTCGAGCAGCGTGCCAGCGGATCGGCGGTCCTCGCGCCGGGGCCGTCCTCGTCCCGGCGCGGGCCGCCGTCGGCCGTCCTCGACCGCCAGTCGTCGTCGAAGCGGTCCGTGTCGCGTCGGCCGCCGCGGCGCCCTCACGGCGCACGCACCGGAGCGTCGAACCCGACCAGCAGCCGCGTGCCCGCCGGGAGGCGCTCGAGATCGCGCGCGACCAGTTCGGGCGATTCCCGCATCGACCTCCCGGCCGCACTGCCGGCAGACCGTCCGGCCGACCCGCGCCCAGAGCAGGCGGAGGTAGTCGTGGATCTCGGTGGTCGTGCCGACCGTGGAACGCGGGTTGCGGATGCTGTTCTTCTGGCGGATGGCGATGGCCGGCGCGATCCCCTCGATCGCGTCGACGTCCGGCTTCTCCATCCGCTCGAGGAACTGCCGCGCGTAGGCCGACAGGGACTCGACGTAGCGGCGCTGCCCCTCGGCGTAGATGGTGTCGAAGGCGAGCGACGACTTCCCCGACCCGCTCACCCCGGTGAACACCACCAGCTGGCGGTGCGGCCAGGACCAGATCGACGCCCTTCAGATTGTGCGTCCGGGCCCCCGGCACCACGAGCGAGCCGGGTCCGCGGGGCACCCGGCGTTGGCGCGGGTTCGGGCAAGGGCGCGGAATGGCGGCAGTGGCGGCGTGTTCCTCCAGACGAACATCCTAGCATTCTTCGCCGCAAGTCCCGCTTGGCCCCTGCCCCGAGCCGTGTTATCCTCGCCAACAGTTCAGGATCCAGGCTCACCGTAGCGACCTATCGTTCACACTCCGCACAGTCCCGTGATTCCGATTGTCCGCGCGCGGCGTGAGCGTTCGGCCTTCGCCACCGGCGCAAGACGGCCCTTGGAGCCAGGTCCACGGCTAGGCGTCAACTGTCTGAGCTCCGCGAGGAGCAGTCAGTGGCAGTACGTTTGTTCGTCGGGCAACATGCCGTACGGGGCGACCGACGCGGATTTACGCGCGCATTTCGCCGCGTCGGCGAACCGTCACAATCGTGATTCCCGTCGATCGGGACACGGGCCGCCCCCGCGGCTTCGCGTTCGTGGAATTCATGGATCGGGCCATGGCGGAACAGGCCATCCAGCGGTTCAATCAGCAGCCGTTCATGGGCCGCAGTCTGTCGGTCAGCGAGGCGCGGCCGCGTGAGGAGCGCCCCCGGCGGCTTCAGCCGGCCGGCGGGCAGGCGGCGGATTCGGCGGGCCGGCGACCCGGCGGCGGGTCGCGGCCGGCCCGGCGGACCCCGGTCCGGCGGAGGTTCGGCGGCCTCCGGCGGGTTCGGCTCCGGCCGCGGACGGGCGCGTCGCCCCCGGGCAAGAATTCGGTCCGCCCAAGAAGAAAAGCGCCTCGAGCGAGAAGCGCTGGGAAAGCAAGGAGCGCGGCCCGAAGGGCCCGATCAAGGAGCGCTACACCGGGCGGCATGGGCGGCCTCGAGGACGATCCGAACGACGAGATTCTCGAGACCCTGAGCGATTTCGACGATCCGGCCACGCGCCCGGAGGACGACGACGAGGGATAGCTGTCGGCGACACCGGAGCCCGAGAGGCTGACATGCTGGTGGACGTCGCGCTCGCCGCGAACGCCGACCTGGGCGAGGGCCCAATCTGGGACGTCGGCCGCCAGCGCCTCCTGTTCGTCGATATCACCCGCGGCGAAGTCCACGAATACGATCCGGTCGGCGGCGCCCACGCCGTCTACGACGCCGGCCAGCCGGTCGGCGCCGTCACGCCGACGAGGCGCGGCGACTGGCTGGCGGCGGTGCGGGACGGCTTCCTCCGCCTTGATCCGGCCACCGGCACGACCCGCCTGGCGGCCATCGTCGAAGAAGACCATCCCGACAACCGGATGAACGACGGCTACTGCGACGCGCGCGGCCGCTTCTGGGCCGGCACGATGTCGATGACGCACGAGCCGCGCGCCGGCGCGCTCTATCGGCTCGATGCGGACGGGCGCGTGACGCGCATGCTGGCCGGCGTCACCACGTCGAACGGCATCGACTGGAGCCCCGACGCGCGGTGCATGTACTACGTGGACACGGGCACGCGGCGGATCGACCTGTTCGACTTCGACCTGGAGGCGGGCACGATCGCGAACCGGCGCGTCTTCGCCGCCATCGCCGAAGCGGAGGGCAAGCCCGACGGCCTGATCGTGGACGCGGACGGCGGCGTCTGGGTCGCGCTCTGGGGCGGCAGCGCCGTCCGGCGCTATACGCCCGACGGACGCCTCGAGCGCACCATTCCCCTGCCGGTCACGCACGTCACGAAGTGCGCCTTCGGCGGCGCGGATCTTCGCGACCTGTTCATCACCACCGCGCGTGGGCCGCTCGCCGACGAGGCGCGCGCCGCCCAGCCCGGCGCCGGCAGCGTGTTCCACTGCCGGCCGGGCGTGCTGGGGCGGCCCGCGACGCCGTTCGCGGGTTAGGCCGGCTCAGAATTCCGCAATCCGGATTCAGCGTGTCACTTGAGATGCTTGCCGACCAGCTTCGTCATCTCGAACATGTTCACCGGATGCCTTGCCGCCGAAGACGACCTTCAGCGGACCGTCCGCGTTAATCATGCGCTTGTTCTTCTGGTCCTGCAGCTTGTTCTTCTTGATGTACGCCCATAGCCGCTTCGTGATTTCCGTGCGGGGCAGGGGGGTGGAGCCGACGATCTCGGCCAGCGCGGCGTCTGGCGTGACCGGCTTCATAAAAGCGGCATTCGCGTTCTTGGCGGCTTTGGCCATGGGACTCCTCGTCACTGGGACACACACGTCACTTGCACGCTCATGAGGATACCGCAAGATCCCGCGGCGGACGGCCCCCTTCTTGCGGCGCGCGCCGCGCCCGGGCCGGCCGGCCCGGCGGCCCGGGTCACCGAGGCCACAGCCATCCCAGCATCCCGCCCGTCAGGAACCCGTAAATCAGGCTGTCGATGTTGGACTTGATCGTCGTCGACCACTTGCGGTGGTACCGAATCGAGTTCTGCCACAGCGCCAGACCGTAGCCGGCGAACGCTGTCGCGCTGGCGAAGCGCGACACTTCGAGGTACGGCGCGCCGCGCCCGACCGCCCGGCTCGCGATGTACGCGGCAAACAGGCTGACGACGAGGCAGTAGAGGAACCACTGCACGAGCGTGCGGCCCATGAAGTTGTGGCCGGACGGCATCACCGTCATCGAGACCACGGGGCCCTGCGTCCATTTCTCCACGAAGGCCGGCGACTTCATGTCCTTCATGCTGCCCGCCCGCGGCAGCATGTAGTCCCCGGTCGGGATGGCGAACGGCCGCAGCGCCGCCATCACCTCGTCTTCCTTCGGCACTTTGGCGATAGTCGCCGCGATGATACGGCAGCACCATGTGAATCATCGAGCTCGCCACGAACACCGCAACGGCCGACAAGACAATCGGAAGCCACAACTCGCTGAGCGCAACCATGACACCATCCTGGGCAAAGTCAGTTACACGCCGGAATCTTCCATACGCGCGGTCCGTCACACCCGTTCCCACGTTCCCGACTCCGCCGACCGCACGATCGCGTCGAGCACGCGCATGTTCCGTGACCGAGTCCTCGAGCGGCAGCGCCACGGCTGCGCCGTCCAGAATCGCCCGCGAGAACGCGTCGCGCCTGGATCGTGTACTGGTTGCACGGCGCGATCTCCAGCGCCTCCGCGGCCACGCCGGTCGGATCCGTCCCGTCGCCGACGAAGAGCCGGCACGGGCCGCCGAGCGGCGCGTTGAACGGGATCTCGATTTCGACGCGGCCGCGCGTCCCGAGCGACGTGCACGCGCTGGTAGGGCGCCTGTACATGCTGCACGTGCCGATCGCGTGCGCCGGGCCGGCCGACCGTCGGCTGGAAACTCCAGGAGCAGCGAGGCCAGCCGATCGACGTGCGTCTGCGGGTCCCGCTCGATGCACGCCGACCACGCGCGACGGCTCCCGCCGCAGGATCCAGCGCGCCGCCTGCACCAGGTAGCAGCCGAGATCGAGCAGCCCTCCGCCGCCCCATTCGGCGCACCGTCCGCACGTTCGTGGGGTCGGTCAAGAGAAAGCTGAACGCCGCCGACGACCGCTCGCACGTCGCCGATCCGCCCGTCGTGGATCAGCGTCCACGGCGGCTGGTCCACTGCGGGTGCGTCCGGACCATGAAGGCTTCCTGAATCTTCACGCCCGTCCACGTCGCGCGCGGCCAGGAGCCGCGCCGCTTCGGCCGCATTCAGGCCGACGGGCTTCTCGCACAGCACGTGCTTGCCGGCTTCGGCCGCGCGGATCGCCCAGGGCACGTGGAGGTGATTGGGCAGCGGGATGTAGACGGCATCGACGTCCGGATCGGCGAGCAGAGCGCCTCGTATGAGCCGTAAGCCTTCGGGATGCCAAGCCGACGCCGCCGCCGACCGCGCCTTTGCCGCGTCGCGCGACGCGATCGCCGTGACCTCGCACAGTACTCACTGCGCTGCGTCGCCGGAATCACCTTCTCGGTCGCGATCCGCGCGACCCCCAGCACGCCCCACCGGATCTTGCCGCGCGCCGGCCGGCGGCGTCTGTCGTTGCATGGAGCCGCATTGTAACGGGCCGGCGGCCCCGGCAAAGGCGCGAACGCGGAGCCGGCGGACGGCGTATCCTGGCGCCGAGGCCCCATGCGCGTCCTGCTGTTCTCGATGCCGGATTCGTTCGAGCACACGCCGCCGGTGGCGATGCGCATGCCGAACGGCGCGCTGGCGTCGCTCGCGGGCAACGTCGATCCGCATCACCACGTCGCCATCGCCGACCTGATCCTGGCGCAGCGCGACGGTGCGCGCAGACGGTGACGCGGCTCGTGCACGATCGCGCCCCGGACGTCGTCGGGCTGTCGGTGATGACGTTCCAGCGCACGACGGCGCTGCGGATCATCGCGCTGGTGCGCGTCGCTCCGGCCCGGGCGTGCGCGATCGTCGTCGGCGGCTACGACCCAGCCTCGCGCCCGAGGCGTACGAAGACGCCGGAGTCGGGCGTGGATGTCATCGTCCGCGGCGAGGGCGACCTCACCTTCCGCGAACTCCTCCGCGCGCTCGACGGCCGGCGGCGGACCTCGACGGCATCGCCGGGCTGTCGTACCGGCGCCGGACGGCGTTCGTCCGGACGCCGGCCGCGTCCGGTGAGCCGCGCTCGGCACGAGCGACGTCCGGCCGCCCGAATCGGGCGGCGCGCGTCCTGACCGGCTACACGATGCTCGGCCGGCCCATGGACATCGTCGAGACGTCGCGCGGCTGCACCTACGACTGCAGCTTCTGCTCGATCATCGAGATGCGCGGCCGCAACTTCCACACGTGGCCGATCGAGCGGGTGCATCGCCGACATCCGCGATGCGCGCGACCGCGGCGCGCGATCGATCTTCCTCGTGGACGACAACATCACGCTCAACGTCGCCGCGGTTCTCGAGCTCTGTGCGACGCCATCACGGCCGCCGGCCTGCACGACATCGACTACATCGTGCAGGGCATGACGTCAGCGCGTTCGCCACGGGCGGCGACGACCTCGGCCGCGCGATGCGCGCGCGCCGGGTTCCGGTACGTGTTCCTCGGCATCGAGAACGTCGCTCGACGAGGACCTGGCGTTCCTCCGGGCCTCGGCCAAGAACGCGCAGCGCGCGAGGACGGCCGGACCGTCGGGCAACGCCACGCGCGCGCCGATCGACGCTCCTCCACCGCCACGGCATGCTCGTCGTCGGCGGCCTGATCGTCGGCAATCCGGACGACACGCGGGAGTCGATCGAGGCCAACCTGGCGTTCGCCCGCCGCTTCGTGGACTGGCCCTACATCCAGCACCCGACGCCGTATCCGGGCACGCCGATGACGCGCGACTTCCGCGACGCGCGGCCTCATCGTCAACGAGCGACGTCGCAGGAGTACGACGGGACGACGGCCGTCGTGCGCACCGAGCACCTCGACGCCGAGGAGATCGAGTTCCTGCGCTGGCGCGCCGAACGCTGGATGAAGGTGCGCCATCTGCCGCCCGTCGTCCGCGCACGATCCCGGCGTTCGTCCTCGCGCACGGCCTCGGCATGCTGCGCCACACCTTTCGCGGCACGCGCTCCGGACCTGGCTCGGGCTCGAGAGCGAGCGGGAGGCGTTCAGACGGTATCAATCGATCCGAGAGCGGGAACGGGAGTATCTGCCGGGTGCCGCCGGTCCGTCGGGGGCGCCGGGTGTCACCGCGGCGCCGTAACCGCCACCGCGACCGAGAACTCGCCGGTCCGCCCACGTCAACGCCGGGCGGCCGCGCGTCCGGGCTCGGCCGATGATCTCGAACGTCCACTGCTCCACCAGCGTGGACACGGCGCCGCAGGCGTGAAATCGACGCGGCCGAGATCGCGCCGCGGCGCGTCGTCGGTGTGAAGCTGGCCGACCTGCGCCGTTGACAACCAGCTGCGATTGCCCCGGGTCGGGCAGCATGTCGAGCGCGTGCGGTCCTTTCGGCATGAGAAGCCGTCGGGCACGAGGTCCGCGTCCGCCGTCAGCCCTGTCGCCCTGGTCGCAGACACGAACAACAGCGACACGAACGATGACGGCGAGACGGCGCCGCGCGGCTCGGTTCGCCGATCGGCCGCTCTCGCCAGCGTACGACCACAATGTCGTAGAGTCAGCGACGATGGAGACGCCGAAGGGCCGCGAGTCGCACGTGCCGGTGCTGGTCGTCGAGGACGACGCGGCGCAGCGGGTGGGACTGCAGCAGCTGCTGCGCAGCTGGGGCTTCGCCGCCGAGGCGGCGGTCGACGGCGAGGACGCGCGTCGAGCAAGATGCCGCCGGTCCGGCCCGACGATCGTGCTGAGCGATCTGGTCATGCCGCGGATGGGCGGCCTGGAACTGCTCGCGCAGCGCTGAAGCAGGACGGACGACGGACGTCACCGTCGTGCTCATGACCGCGCAGGGCACGGTCGAGACCGCGGTCGAGGCCATCAAGCAGCGGCGCCTACGACTACCTCAGCGAAGCCGGTCGATCCCCAGCGGCTGAAGATCCTGCTCGACCAGATCGTCGAGCGGCACGACACGCTGCGCGAGGTGCGGGTGCTCCGGCGGCAGCTCCGCGAGCGCGGCACGTTCGGCAAGATGATCGGCCAGAGCGCCGAGATGCGCAAGATCTACCAGATGGTCGAGCAGGCCGCGCCGACGGCCGCGTCGGTGCTCGATCAGCGGCGAGTCGGGCACCGGCAAGGAACTCGTCGCGCAGACGATCCACCAGCTCAGCCAGCGCGCCGGCAGCCGTTCGTGCCGCTCAACTGCGCGGCCATCCCGGACACGCTGCTCGAGAGCGAGCTGTTCGGCCACGAGAAGGGCGCGTTCACCGGCGCCATCACGCGCCGCCAGGGCTGCTTCGAACTCGCCAACCGCGGCACGCTGTTCCTCGACGAGATCGCCGAGATGACGCCGGCCACGCAGGCCAAGCTGCTGCGCGTGCTGCAGGAGCGGACGTTCCGCACGCTCGGCGGCCAGCGGGAGCAGTCGGTGGACATCCGGGTGCATCGCGGCGACCAACGTCGACCCGCCCGAGGCGGTCCGGCAGGGCAAGCTGCGCGAGGATCTGTTCTACCGCCTGAACGTCTTCGCCATCCGCGCTGCCGCCGCTGCGCGAGCGCAAGGACGACCTGCCGCTGCTGGCCCAGGCGTTCGTCACGCGAGTTCAACGCGCGCAACCAGCGCGGACGGTCGCCGGCGTCTCGGACGCGGTCGATGCAGCCTGCTCGAGCGGTACCACTGGCCGGGCAACGTCCGCGAGCTGCGGAACGTGCATCGAGCGCGCGACCATCGTCGCGCAGGGCGGCGTCGATCGAGCGTCGGCGATCTGCCCGCCGCTGGTCGCGGCTGCGCCGCCGCCGGCGCCGACGCCGGCCGGCGGCAGCGTGGCTGTCGGCCGGCACCACGGTCGAAGAGGCGGAGCGCCAGCCTGATCGAGATCACGCTCGAGCACACCGGCGGCAACAAGACCCGCGCGGCCGAGATGCTCGGCATCAGCCTCAAGACGCTGCACAACAAGCTCAACCGGATGACTCAGGAAGAAGTCCTGACGCGCGATCCGGCGCACGCGCGTCCCGGACCGCGCATGCCGCTGTCAGCATCAAGACCAAGCAGGTCGCCGGCGTCACGGCCCTCGTCGGACTGGCCGTGATCGTGCTGAGCGGCTGGTATCTGTCCGCGCTCGCTCGCGTCTGGCTCGAGCGAGACGCAGGCGCGCGCCGAACTGCTGGCGAACATGATCGTACCAGCGCGCCTTCGACGCCATCGCCGCCGGGCACGCCGACCGATGCCATGCACGACGGCGCTGCTGCACCGATCCCGGGCTGCAGTCGATCCTCGACGGCCAGCCTGCTGCTCGAGGAGCGTCCTCTACGCCGCCATCGTGGACGTCCGACGGCGATCGTCATCGCACAGCGACCCGGGCAAGGACGGCGACGACATGACCGAGCCGCCGACCGGCGCTCGCCGACGCTGATGGCCCAGGGCCGGTGGCGAAGGTCAGGGCCATCTTCGCCGAGGCCAGGCCGACTACGAGTTCCGGCAGCGAACGCGGCTCTCGCTGGCCGGTCCCTGCGGGACGACCGACGCTCGGCACGATTCGCGTCGGCGTCTCGACGCGCTGTTCCTGCGGGTGAGCTCGAGAAGCAGATGCGGACGCCGCTCTACACCACGATGGCCGTGGCGATCGTCGGCGATCATCGTGTCGCGATGCTGCTGGCGCAGCTGATGCTGCGGCCGATTCACGTCATTCGCAGCGGCCTGGCGCGACTGGGCCGCGGCGAACTGGACGTCAACGTGGACCTGCCGGGCGACGCCGAACTCGGCCGACCTGGGCGACTCGTTCAAGGCGGTGAGCGCCCGGCTCGCGGCCGACCGGAGGCCCTCGAGGGCCAGCAGGCCACGCTCGAGTCGGTCGTCGACAACCTCGAGGACGCCGTCGCGCTCTTCAGCCCGACCGGCGGCGCTGCTGTTCGCCAACCCCGCGATGCGCCCGTCCTCGCGCCGAATCCGGCCAGATCGAAGAGCTGCTGCCCGACCAGCATCCGTACCGCCAGCCCGTCGAGGCCGCGCTGGCGACGCGCGAATCGCACGAGCCGACGACCGTGCAGGTGCCGGGCGGCGGCGAGCGGCTGGTCCTCGCCCACGTCGTCGAGGATCGCCGAGCGGGCAGCTGCTCGGCGTGATGCTCGTCGCCCGGAACCTGGCCTACCTGAGCCAGGTCGAGTCGACGATCAGCTACTCGCGCAAGCTCGCGGCGCTCGGGCGGCTGTCGGCGGGCATCGCGCACGAGGTCAAGAACCCGCTGAACGCGACGATGATCCACCTCGAGCTGCTGCGGATGCAGCTCGCCGACTGCCGGCAGCGCATGGAGCACGTGGCGGTCATCGCCGCGCAGGTCCGCCGGCTCGACGAGGTCGTGCAGGGGTTCCTCAAGTTCACGCGGCCCGAGGAACTGCAGCTGCAGCCGGTCGACATCGCGCCGCTCGTCGAGGAGCTCATGCCGATCATCTCGGCCGAGGCCGAGCAAGCACGACGTGGAGGTGCGGCTCGAATTCCCCGCCGACCTGCCCTCGGCGAGCGCCGACGCCGGCCTGCTGCAGCAGGCCTTCCTGAACCTGGCGCTCAACGCGTGCCAGGCGATGCCGCACGGCGGCCGCCTGCGCATCGGGCTGCCGCGACCGGCGCCGCCGCGTCGAGCTCGAGTTCGAGGACACCGGCACGGCATCCCGCCGGAGCACCTGGAGCGGATCTTCGACCTGTACTTCACGACGAAGGAACATGGCAGCGGGATCGGCCTGTCGATGGTCTACCGCACGCGTCCAGCTGCACGACGGCGGACATCGAAGTGCGAGTCGATGCCCGGACCGGGCACCACGTTCCGGGTCGTGCTGCGCCAAGCCTGACGGCCGGAGCGCGCCGGGGACGCGCGGTCGGGCATAATCGGAGGATGCGTCTGGCCGTCATCCTGCTCGCAATCGGCGCGGTCGCCGGCTGCACCAAGGTCCAGGCGAAGGTCCCGCCGGTGCCGCCGGCATTGACGACGCCGGCGCCGCCGGATCGCGTGATCGTGCCAGCGCCCGCACCCGAACCGGCCGAGGCGCCGCCCGCCGTCACGCCGGCGCCGCCCCCGCCGGCGCCGCGGCCTCGCGAGACCCCGGCGTCCCGGCCCGAGCGGCCGCGGCCTTCGACGGCGCCGCCGGCCGCCGCCGAGCCGTCGCCCGCGCCGGTGCTCCAGACGACCTCAACCGCCGAGTTGGAACAGCAGGCGCGGTTGCTCATCGCCGCCGCCGAGCGCGACCTCGCCCAGCTCACGCCGGCGCGGCTCAGCGCAGCCGCCCGCGCCCAGTACGACACGGCGCGCTCCTTCCTCGCGCAGGCCAACGAGGCGCTGAAGGTGAAGAACGTTCTGCTGGCACGGGAGCTGGCGGACAAGGCCGCCGCGTTGTCGAATCAAATCGCCCGCTGACGCCGCGTCGGTCGCGCCGGCTACTTTGCCGGCGCCCCGCCGTACTGCTGTTTCATTTCGGTCCACTGCTCCTGCAGCAGCGCCGAGGCGGCGTGCGAATCGCCGGCCGGTGAGAGCATTCGCGCGCGCCGCGGCACGATGACGGTCAGCACCAGGCGGTCGAGGTCCCGGCGGAGCGCCGCGCCGGCGGCCTCGCCAGGCGAGGCGCGCAGCCAGCCGGCGACCGCCGCCGCCCACGCCCAATCCGAGATCGTCGAGCCCCGCCGCCGCCGCCGCCAGCCAGAACGCGCCGACCGTGCGATCGATCGTCCCGGTGCAGTTCGTCTTCGGCGCGCGCGAGGATACGCCGATAGATCGGCGGCCGCGCGTCATCGGGCGAGAGCTGCGCCTGCTGATCCAGCGCGTTCGCCCACCACTCCAGCAGCCGATCGTGCGCGCCGGGTTCCAAGGGATCAAGGTGCACCAGGGCGCCGTCGAACAACTCGGCGGCCGCGCCGAACCGACGGTCGAAGTACAGCAGCTCCCCCATGGCGATGGTCCAGTCCAGCCGGTCGCGCACGGAGAGCGTCCCGCTGTCGATGGACGTCAGCGCCCCGCGCGCGGCCTCGAGGTCCGTGCCGTCCAGCGTCTGGCGGTATCGCTCGAGGTGCGCCCGCGAGAGCACGATCGCCGCCGCGCGAGCCTCCGCCGGCAAACGTTGCGCTTCGGCGGCGAGCTGAATCGCCTCCTCGTAGTGCTGCTGGTTGTAAAGCTCGTGGGCGCGGACCAGCGGGTCGGCCTGCGCGGCCAACTCCGGCGGCGCGGCCAGCTGCAAGGCCAGGACGACGGCACCGGCGCACAGCCCGCATCCCAAAGCGCGACGTCGTGGAAGCTTCTTCACTGATGTAAGTCTTACATGGTCCGGCCGCATGCCCGACCGCATTCCGTGGATTTTGCTGAACGTCGCCTCCCCGGAACCTTGGCAAGGAACTTGAAGTCTTCCCAAGCGATGCGCCTCGGCTCCGCCGTCCTCATCACAATCGCCGCGGTGGCCCCGCTGGCCGCGAGCGGCCCCAGCGGCCTGCCCGCCGCGGTCGGGCAGGCGGGGCAGCCGATGTTCAAGGCGGGCGTGGACCGCGTGACGGTCAGCGCGGTCGTGCACCGCCGCAACGGTGAGCTGGTCACGGGCCTCTCGCGCGACGACTTCACGGTCTTCGACAACGGGCGGGCACGGCCAATCCTCGAGTTTCAATCCGAGCCGACGGCAGCCACCGTCGCGCTGCTGGTGGACCTCAGCGGCAGCATGAGCCTCGACGCCAGGGTTCCCGCCGCGCGGTCGGTGGCGGCCGACGTCCTCGCGGGCCTGGCCCCGGGAGTGGATCGCGTCGGGCTCTTCGCCTTCGATGCCCAGCTCCACGAGATCCAGGCCTTCGAGCCCGCGCCGGGCGACGTCCTGCGGCGGCTCGGCGCGATTCACCCATTCGGATCGACGTCGCTCTACGACGCGATTGCGGCGACCGGCCGGCGGCTGGCCGCCGACGGCAGCATCCGGCGGGCCGTCGTGACGTTCACCGACGGCGGCGAGAACAGCAGCCGGCTGGATGCGGTCGAGGTCGCGCGCATCGCGAGCGAGGTGGACGTACCCGTCTACCTCGTCGTGGTGGTCTCGCCGGCCGACCGCCAGGGGCTCGACAAGGCGGCGGCCCGCGCGGCTGCGCAGACGCTGTCGGCTGGCCGTCTGGGCGACCTCGCGCACTGGACCGGCGGGGAGATGTTTCTGGCGTCGAGCGAGGCGGCCGCCGCCGGCGCCGCCCGCCAAATCATCGACGAACTGCGCCATCGAGTACTTCATCGTCTTCGCTCCGGACAACAGCCGGCCGGGCTGGCATCCGATCGACGTGCGGCTCCGCCAGAAGGACCTGGTCGTGCGCGCGAGGAGCGGGTACGTCGCGGAGACCCGGCCGGATCTCGACAGGCAGTGAATTCAGGAGGACAGCATGCGGAAATCACTACTCACTCTGGCCCTGTTCGGCCTCGCCGTCGGCGGATCAACGGCGTGCGCGACGAAGGGCTTCGTCAAGACCCAGGTCAACCAGGTCAGTACCAAGGTGGACAGCCTGAGTCAGTCGCTGGAAGATACCCAGCAGCGGACCCAGCAGAACGCGTCGAAGATCAACGGCGTAGACCAGAAGGCGGATGCGGCCAATTCGGCGGCCAACACCGCGCAGAACGCGGCGGTGACCGCGGACCAGCACGCCGCGGCCGCGAACAGCGAAGCCACGAAGGCGTCGGCGCAGGCCGAGGCCGTCGACAAGGCTTCCAAGCGGATGGTCTATGAGGTGGTGTTGAGCGAGAACGAAGGCAACTTCAAGTTCGGCCAGGCCGAACTGCCCGACGCCGCGAAGGCCAAGATCGACGAGATGGTCACCCAGCTCAAGGCCGATCCCAAGGGCGCGTACTTCGAGAATCGAGGGCCACACCGACAACGTCGGCCCGAAGTCGGTCAACGAGAAGATCGGGTTGGCCCGCGCCGACGCGGTCAAGCGGTATCTGTACGAGCACCATCAGATTCCGCTGCACCGCATCAACGTCATCAGCTACGGAGAAGAGAAGCCTCTCGCCCCGAACACCACGCGTGAGGGACGCGCGCAGAATCGCGCGGTCGTGATTCGCGTCCTGATCTCAGCCCCGCTCGACCTCCTCGCAATTCCCTCCACCGCCGTCGCGGCGGCGGGCGTCCCGGACAGCCCGGGACGTCCGCCGCCGTGAACGCCCTTCGGGGCGCGGCACGCGCGAATGCACCGGCCGCATCGTGCCGGTCGCCGCGGCGACCCGGCCTTTCTACGTGGTGGAGGTTGAGGGCGGCGCGCTTACCCTTCGCGGAGCGTCCAGTAGACGGCGACGGAGGCCAGCATCACGCCCAGCCCGGCGCCCACGGCCAGGCCGACGTGCTCGGTGAGCAGCGCCACGACGACGGGAGGGACGACCACCGCGCGGGGATCCAGGCGCGCGGCGCCCTGACCGAGCCATCGCAGCGCGGTCTGGAGCCAGGGCGAGGCGGCGCCACACACCGCGCCCAGGACGCCGACGAGCGACGCGAATGCGACGGCCTGCGCGACGGTGATCGGCCGCTCGGCCAGCCGTGTCGCGTCGGCGCGGGCGCGGAGTTGCGCGCGCAGCCAGACCGCGCTCGCGTCGGGCACGGGCTGACGCGGGGACGCCGCAAAGTCCCCGTGGGCAGCTTCCGCGAAGGCCGCCGCGACAGCGGCGACGTCCCGGCAGATTTCGCAGCGCGCGACGTGCGCCGCGAGCTCCGCATCCACCTGCCCTGGCCATCGTCCCGTCCGCACCGCGGTCAGGACATCGTCTTCACGTTCGCACGTCATCGCGGCCTCAGCTCAGCACTTCTGACTGCTGACGTCGTCCTTCTCACGGCTTTCCCAGGAGTCCCGCCAGCTTCTTCCTCGCCCTGAACAGCAGCAGCTTCACGCTGGCCAGCTTCACGCCGACGGCCGCGGCAATCTCGCGGTGCGAGGAGCCTTCGGCGTAGGCCAGCCACAGGAGCGCGCGCTCGCGGGGCTTGAGCTGCCGCAGCGCGCGCGTCAAGTCGGTGCGCTGCTGCAGACGGCTGGCCTCGTCCGTGCGTCCCGCCAGATCGCCCGCGTCGGCGGTCTCGGCCGCGTGCCACGGGCGCGTGCGGCGGCGGCGGTGCGCGTCGCGGGCCAGGTTGGTGGCGATACGGAACAGCGCGTTGCGGCGGTGCGCCTCGTTCTCGTAGGTCGCGTCCGCGCGCAGGAACCGGTAGTAGGCGTCCTGCAGCAGGTCGTCGGCGAGCTGGCGGTCGCCGGTCGGACGCGACAGGTAGGCCCAGAGCGGGCGGGCGGTCCGATCGTAGAACGCCCGGAACGTCTTGTCGTCCATCTGAAAGGCGACGTCCGCCTCGCCCGCCTGGAGATCGAGCGAATGGACGTCGGTCATCGTGGCATCGCGCGACAACATCTCAGGTCTGCATCCCTGACGACGTCGAGCCGGCCCGGTCCTCGATCAGGCCCATCCGGCGCGACATCACATACGCGACAATCGACGACAGCATGAAGCCGATGCCCAGCGCCACGGCCAGCACACCGAGCGCGTAAAGCGGCTCGGCCGCGTCCGAACCCGCATGGCCACGGATGGGATAAGAAGACCAATCGTCAGCAGTACGTATTGCTCTTCCACATAACGCGCCATCTTCCTGGGCACGGATCAAAAGGCATTCAATTTCCTCGTCGTCGATAGTGGGATAGTAGCTGCGCAACTGAAAGTGATCTTGTAGCCGGCGCGGTGAAACAATTCGGCCGTCGCATCTTGAAGACTTCCGGCAGGTATTCCAAGCTTGAGAACGTTCGCCATTTTGCACTCCACGTGTTGATCACTAACTGCCCAGTCGCCACTGGCCGCCAACTCTACCTTTCTTCCCGTAAACCACGGCTGGGTCAAAAATCCGTTGGCCCACCACTTGGAACCCCTCGGGAGTTACTTGGCGGAAAAAGCAAGTCTTGTAGCCTTCGTGGCAGGCGGCGCCGCCGATTTGCTCGACGCTTAAGAGGATCGTATCCCGGTCGCAATCGACGTAGATCGCGCGAACGAGTTGCACATTCCCGCTTTCTTCCCCCTGCGCCACAGTTTTTTCCGGCTGCGGCTGTAGTAAACAGCCCGGCCGGTGGCAAGCGTCTCCGCGTAGCTCTCGGCATTCATATAGGCCATCATCAAGACGTCGCCCGACGCGGCATCTTGGGCGATTGCCGGCACCAGCCCGTCGCCACGGGAGAAATCAGGGCCGGATGCAGTAGATTCCGTTGTGCTCATAGTTCGCTTGTCTCAACGTTCTGTGGGCGGCGTTTTCCGCCAGTTTTGGAAGCCGGATCGTTCCGCCATCGGCGAATCGAGTCGTCTCCAGCAATAATATGCAAATCGAACGGCCTTTCAGCATAATCGGCGCAACCGGTGGCCGCCAGTGGGACCTGCCATTGTGCCCCTAAAGCTGGGGTGTCAGGTTTGGGGTGGTTGCCGCACACCCTTGGCTCCTACAACAATCACGACTCGCATAGGACGGCCGACCTAAGCTTGTCTATAGAGAGCCTCGCGGTATGGTCGAAGTTCACTCCAGCACTCCAGATTTTCTCTCGCGAAAGGACCTGTTCGTGCAACGCTCGCTTTCCGTGCTTCTGCCGGTAAAAGATGCTCAGGCAACGCTGACGGCCTCGGTTCACGACATTCTCGACGTCGTGGCCGACTCGATCGATCGCTTTGAACTGCTGATCATCGACGATGGTTCGACCGACGCCACGAGCGAGGTTGTGCATGAGCTAACACGCCACTATCCTCAAGTTCGGGTCGTTCGTCACGGTGAGCCATTGGGTCACGAGGCGGCCATCCGCACCGGCCTGAAACGAAGCCGCGGCGAGGTGGTGGTCATGCGTGACGGCGGCAGCCGCTTCCGCATGCTAGAGCATCGGCCGCCAGCGAAACAACTCCCGAGCCGCCGCTCGTCCCAACTATCTCAGCAGGCTAAGAAGCCTCGTTTCGGACGAATAAATTTGGGTGTATTATTGACACCCCGATGGGATGGCAAGGCGCGGCACTCCAATGCGTTATTTGCTATTGCCTGGCGGCCAGGGTATCATGAACCTCTGAGGGCGGCCGCTTTTTCTTCTCAGGATGCTGCTGCCGCCGTCACTGGCATATGTTGCCAGCGGGTCAATGCTTGACGCGACGCTCTAAGGATGGGCAGAGACGTCGCCAAAGCGTTTCGGCAATTGTGTAGCCACTTGGGGAAAGCTTGCAGCCGGATGCGTCACCATCTCTTCTCATTGTCCCGTTTACGCCACTCGGCGTACGTGAACTTGGAGACACCTATGAGTATTGCACAGTGCGACACGACCAACTCAGACGCTACGCCGCATGTCGCGGTGTCGGCCGTCGGGCAACGACCACTGCAGCGCTTGGCTATGGTTCGGCGACTGCAAGGAATTTCGCGCCGTACCGTGGCGCGTCGATTGAACTTGGAACTCGAGCAGGTGCGACAACACGAACGTGAAACGACCGACTTGCCGCTAAGCATGATCTACGCGTGGCAGAAGGCGTTGGACGTTCCCGTCGGCGAGTTGCTCGTCGAGGCCGGCGATGCGCTGGTCTCGCCCATCTTGGAGCGCTCGCAATTAGTGCGGCTGATGAAGACAGTGCTGGCTATTCGGGAACAGGCCAAGCAGGAGTCGATCCGCCGTATGGCGCAGACGATGTGCGACCAATTGACCGAGATCATGCCTGAGTTGGCCAGCGTCAGTGCCTGGCATGCCGTAGGCAAGCGTCGCCGTTTGAGTGAACTCGGCGTGGCCGCCAATCGGCGTCTGACTGAGGATGTCTTCGTTGATCGAGGCGACTGAGACAAAGTTGAAGGATGCCGGGTGATGCGCGTGCGATTGCCTCCATCATCCCTCCCTCCTGCCACCGCCCCCGCTTGACCTGCACGGGCAAAACGGCCACGATGATGGCGATTTGCTCACATGGGCTGTTAACGGGGGATATCGGATGAAGCTTGTCGCCTATCCACTAGCAGCTTTGCTGGCCGCCTTGGGGCTACTCTTTGTCGTTTCCGGCGCAAGGGGGCAGCCCTACCAGATCGTCGTCGGGATGATCTTGCTGGCCGCTGCCGGCGCACTCATTTGGCTGGCGCTACAGCAGCCGAAAGTATCGACCACCACCGTCGTGCAGAAGATCGACCTTTCCGGCGACGTGAAGCTTCAAAATCTCACCTGTCGCTCCTGCGGCGGCACGCTGGGCAAGGAATCGATCAGCGTCAAGGCCGGCGCAGTATTTGTCAACTGCCAATATTGCGGCGCGACGTACCAGATCGAGGAGGAGCCGAAGTGGTGATCGCCGGTCGTGCTGCCCGTTGGACGCGCCGTCTATGGGCGCCGTCGGCAACGACCTGCGTGATTTCCGCGCAGCAGTCGGCCTCGCCGATCCTCTCCGGCCGGGCCTCCACACCTTCCACTTTGCTCTCCCGCAAGGAAGACGCCGCTTCCATCTGCGTATCGGCAGTGACGGTTCCGGCCTGCTGTTGGTCGACGTGACCGAAGCGATCCACCTGAACGCGACCGCAACGCTGCTCGTGCAAATGGCGCTGCGGCGCGTCTCTCAACATGAAGCCGCGGCAGCGCTGCGCCGTCGCTTCCGCAAAGTGGAAGCGAGCGAATCGATCCGCCAAGCCGAGAAGGTCTACGCGTTGGTAGGTAAGCTGACATCGGCCGCCGGTCCGTGCACGACGTGCGACCTGCGCGGAGTCCAATGGTCGCCGTCATTCACATTGCCCATTTCGGCTCCGTTCAAAGCCGACCTCGCACTGACTTACGGTTGCAACAACGCGTGCCCACACTGTTATAATCGCTCTTCGCGCAGTCAAGCCGAAACGGTCGGACGCGATTCCTCCTTCAACACGGCCCAATGGGGCAGTGTGCTGCGGCGATTGTCCGCAATTGGCATTCCGCACGTCATCTTCACAGGAGGCGAACCAACGCTTTTTGAAAGCCTCGCCGAACTGATCGGCACGGCAGCTCGGCTAGGACTCATAACGGGCTTGAACACCAATGGCCGCCGGCTGAGCAGTTGCCGCTTCGCCGCCTCGCTCAAGGCAGCCGGATTGGATCATGTCCAGATAACGCTGGAATCGCATCTTGCGGAGGTTCACAACGCAATGACCGGCGCCGCCTCGTTCGACGAGACGCTGGAAGGAATCCGCAGCGCGGTGGCCGTCGGGCTGCACACAATCACTAACACGACGCTCACGCGGCAGAACATCGATCATGCCCACCGTATCGTCGACTTGCTATATTCGCTCGGTGTGCGAACGTTCGCCATGAATGGCATGATCTACGCCGGTCGAGCAAGCCGTGGCCATAACGCAGTGGCGCCTGAGGCCCTGACGCCAGTCCTGGCTGATGTGCGCGATCGCGCCCGGGCGCTCGGTATGCGGTTCCTCTGGTATACGCCCACCGAATATTGCCGTCTGTCGCCCGTGGAGTGGGAACTGGGACCGCGCCGCTGCAATGCCGGCCAATACTCGATCTGCATCGAGCCCAATGGCGACGTGTTGCCCTGCCAATCGTATTACACGGCGGCTGGCAACATCCTTCGCGATCCCTGGGAGCAGATATGGCAGAGCGAACTATTCCGCGGTTTTCGCCGCCGGGTTAGTGAACCGCAAGCGGCCGGTCTGCCGGAGCAATGCTGGGCATGTCCCGACCTCGAACTTTGCGGCGGCGGATGCAAGATCGAACGTGAATCCAAGACGCTGCCGGTTGCTTGTGAGGTTCCACGATGAACATACGCGATCTGCTTCGATGCCTGACGCCGTGTCCCATGCCGCGGTCCCGCGTCCGGCCTGGCTTGTACAATTACACGCGCGAAGCCGGCGCGAACGTGACACGATTTCACCTTCGCGTCAATGAACTCGGAGATGGGCTGCTGCTGGCGAACGCGGCTGCCATGGCGAGGCTCAGCTCTTCGGGCGTTGTGCTTGCCAAAGGGCTGTTGGAAGGCAGAGATACCGCTACGCTGGTCGAACGGACGATGTCGATGTTCCGCGGCGCGACGGTCGAACGCGTGATGGGCGACATTGCGGCGGTACAGGCCCTGATTGAGCGTCTACAGGCGCCGAGCGGCGGCTATCCGATCATCAATCTGGCCGATCCAGCGTTCTCGGTGGCTTCCTCGACGCGACCGATCTCGGCCGACGTGCGGCTTTGCCCGGTGTCTCGTATGCGGCCGATTCTCGATCGGCTCTGGGATCTTGGCGTTCCCCACGTCACGATCTTCGTTGGCCGCGACCCGGATGAGCAGTCGCTGATTCAAGCCGTCGAACATGCCGGCGACCTGGGAATGATCACGGGCGTGCGCGGTCGTGGCAGCGATCTCCACCAGGGCAATCGGATCGCCAGCCTCGTTTCTTCCGGCCTGGATCATCTCGACGTCTATTGCCTGTCAGATGAGGATGACATTCACGACTCGCTCGCAGGTCCCGGCGATTGCAGGAAGGCGAACCAGGCTCTTGCGGCTGCTCTGAAGCACGACATCTGCCCGGTGGCTCAACTCGCCCTAGCTCGGCCCACTATCAGCACGATCGATGCGACGTTGGCAGCGATCGTCCGACATGGCATTATGAACGCCGGCGTGTTTGCCCTGGCCTCGTCGTATGAAGCAGATGCTTCAGCCGGAGCACTTTTGGCCAACGAACTGGTTCCGGCCGCAAGGGCAGTGGAAGAACTGGCCGAGCAACTCGACGTGCGATTGATGTGGTATCCTCCGGTGCAATTTGACCCGTCGAAGTCGCTGGGTGAACAGGTCTGCCGTGGACCCCGCTCGAGCGGCGACACGGCGATCCGCGTCGAGCCGGACGGGTCCGTCATTGCCGCCCGCGGCCCGTTCCGCGCCTTCGGCAACGTGATCACACAAGAATGGAGTGCGATGCAGGGTAGTGAAGCATATCAGAACTATCGAAATCGGTTGGAGAGCAACACGCACTGCGACACATGTCCGGGCTTGGCATTGTGCGCGGCCGATTGCCCCCGCGAACCCGCCGGCTGGGCGGCCGCCGAACTTGATATCACTAGCGGGGAACCGTAGCTATTGCACGTTCTAAGGAATGAAGGGCGTGGAGATTGGACGCGAAAGGAAGCCTCACAACTATGATTCGCCGTGCGACTGTATTGCTCTTGGGAGTCATATTCCTGGGCCCGGTTGCCTGCGCCAATGCCCAAGACTATCTCTTCCGTGTGCCACAAGTCCGGATGCTAGTGACGGTGCGCTCAGATGCGTCGGTGCAGATCGCATACGACTTTGAGTTTCAGAACATGCCGCAGGGCCATGCCATCGACGTGGTCGATATCGGCTTGCCGGATGAGAGCTACGAGTTGCCAGACGTGCAGGCATCGCTCGACGGTCGGCACCTGACGGACGTTCGCGTTTCGCAATACGTCAAGCCGGGGTTTGAAGTGCACTTGGATCATCCGATTCCACCCGGTCGTTCGGGTCTGCTGCACGTCGAGTTCACCGTGCCCAATCTGGTGTTTCAGGATACGACTCGCAACGATTATGCCTCGCTACGAATTACGCCGACCTGGTTTGGCGATCGCTACGTCGTTGGCGCCACGCATCTTCAAGTCGCCGTCCAACTTCCCAAGAACGTGCAGCCGGACGACGTGCTGCACCAGGGTTTGAACTTTACGCGGAAGGCAGCGACGCCCCAGGGAGCATTGGTCGGCTGGGATTTTGGGGATGTTCGACTCACCGGCCCGCACGAGGTCGCCGTGTCGTTTCCCAAAGGTGATAAACAGCGGGTCGTCGTAATGAGCAACCTTGACCTGCTGTTGAAGTGGTTTCGCAATTCGCCGCGCGCCCGCATTGCTCTCGGCGTCATTTTCCTAGCGCTGCTTGCCTTTCTGTTTTTTCGCTTTAGCGGGGGCACCGGCTGGTCGGTCTATGCCATCCTTTCGATCGGTGCATGCATCGGATTCTATATCAGCCCAGTGCTGCACCTGCTCGCGTTTCCCATGATTGTCGTGCTAATCGGGCTGAACGAGTGGCTGCTCGAACGGCGAAAAATGCGATACTTGCCGCCGATCGCCCAGGTGGAGGGCGGCGGCATTAAACGAGGACTAACCGCCCCGGAAGCGGCTGTGCTGCTCGAATTGCCGGTGGCCAAGGCACTGTCGTTGGTGATTTTCGGCATGCTGAAGAAAGGCGTGCTGCACCAAGTCCAAGCCGACCCGCTTACGGTCGAGGTCGACGACGCGTTTCAGGTCAAGCCAGCGGAGGCACTTGCCGACGGCGAGCGCCGCGCAACGTTCTATCGCGATGCCGCCATCAAACGCGGAGTGGCGATCCACACCTACGAACATCCGTTTCTCTTTCTGTTGCAAAGCAATCCGGGCAAGCCAGTCCACGAGATCGGCTTCAGCCTGCCGATGAAAATGCTCATCGAAGGCACTGCGGCGCGCATGAAAGGGTTCGATCTCAGCGAGACGAAGGAATATTATCAGTCGATCGTGCACAAAGCGACCCAGCAAGCTGCCGCGATCGGTGACATCCCGCAACGTGAGCAGACGATCGATCGCAATTTCGAGTGGATTCTGATGGACGATGCGTTCCCCACGGTATTTGGCTACGGCCCTTACCGACCAATTTGGACTCGCGGCTCGATGAGCCCGACGGCGGCAGCGCCAACCGTTCTGACCGCGGGGCCGTCGTCGGCTCCTCGCATGCCCGGCACGACTACGTTTGGCGACGTCGCCTCCGGCTTCGCCGGCTGGGCCCAGAACACCATGGGCAGCCTGGCATCGGCCATTACGCCCGGCTCGTTGAATCTGCCGCACCCGGCAGGCGGTTTTTTGGATCTCAGCGGCGCCGATCACGTTGCCGGCGAGTTCTTTCAGGCCCTGAGCGAAGCGGCAGCCAGTGGCGGTCATGGCGGCGGCGGTGGCGGCGGATGTGCCTGCGCCGGCTGCGCCTGTGCTTGCGCTTGTGCGGGCGGGGGCAGATAGGGGAGAGTGGATCGTGGATCGTGGCGAGTGTCGACAGCCAACCGCGGATATTCTTGATCAGCAGGCCAAATGGCTTGTGCCCGCCCGGGCTCGACTATTGCGGCGGGCCGGAATCGCGCGACGTCACAGCGTCCTGGATCTCGGCTGTGGCTGCGGAAGCGTCACCGAGGATCTGACGCGACGCTGCGGCGGACGGGTCGTGGCCGTGGATTGCCGCAAAAATTCGATGATCGAACGCTCCTCGCGTTTCGCCGGCGCGGCGGCCATTTGCGCCAATGCCAAACAATTGCCGTTCCGCAACGGCTCATTCGATCTGGTATTCAGTCAGTTCGCGCTACTGTGGATGAACGTGTCGGCAGCCGTAGGCGAAATTCGACGCGTGTTGGTTCCCGGCGGCGTGCTGGTCGCTCTTGAGCCCGACTATGGCGGTATGATCGAGCATCCGCCAGAAATCGCCACGCGAGACGTATGGCTGGCGGCGTTGGCGCGAGCCGGCGCCGACCCTTACGTCGGCCGAAAGCTGCCCAGCTTCCTTGCAGGCGCCGGTCTTACAGTCAACGTCGAATTGCTCGATCGACTGCCAGCACCTTCGCCGTTGCGGTTCGACCTGCTCGCCGGGCTGCCGCTCTCGGAACCTGAAGACGCCGTCCTGCGCCGCGTTCGGCAGGCCGATGTGGGCCTGAGCGATAGCACTCGGGTGGTGCATCTGCCGATGTTCCTGATTCTGGCCGAAGCACCCAACGATTAGCGGCAACACAATCGACGTTGACTTCACCCCCGCTGTCGGGGATACTTGTGGCATGAGTGAACTTCGTGAATACTGCCTCGATTTGGCCCAGCGTGCCAAGCGTGCGTCGGCCGACCTGACCGTAGTGACCGGCGGGCAAAAACAAGCCTGGCTTCGCCGCTGCGCCCGGCTGTTGAACGATCGCTCGGCCGCAATTGTCGAAGCTAACCAGGCCGACGTTGCCGCCGCCCCCGGCTACGGACTTTCCAACGCTGCCGTCGACCGACTGCGATTGACCCCGCAGCGCATTGCCGACATGGCCAAAGCCCTGGAGGAAGTCGCCCTCTTGCCCGAACCGATCGGCGAGGTCATTTCCAGTTCCATCCGGCCCAACGGCCTCGAGGTGCAGAAGGTCCGCGTGCCGCTGGGCGTGATTTTTTTCATCTACGAGTCGCGGCCCAACGTTACGGCCGATGCCGCGGCACTGTGTGTCAAGGCCGGCAACGCCGTGATCCTTCGCGGCGGAAAAGAAGCCGCGCATTCCAACGCCGCGATTACGAAAGTGCTCGCTGAGGCCGCAGCAGAAGCCGGCCTGCCCGCCGACGCAGTGCAATTGGTTGCCACAACCGATCGCGCTGCTGTAGGCGAGTTACTCCGCATGCCGCAGTATATCAATCTGTGCATTCCCCGCGGCGGCGAGAGCCTGATCCGCCGCGTCAGCGATGAAGCCCGCATGCCCGTCATCAAACACTACGCCGGCAATTGCCACGTGTATCTGGATCAGTCGGCCAACGCCGACATGGCCGAGCGGATCGTCGTCAACGCCAAGTGTCAGCGAATGGGCGTATGCAACGCGGCCGAATCGCTGGTCGTCCATCAGGCCGCAGCCGAGACGCTGCTACCGAGGATCGGCCAAGCGCTCATGGATCGCGGCATCGAGATTCGCGGCGACGCGTGCACGTGCCGCCTATTGCCTTCCGCTAAACCGGCCTCGGATGAAGATTTTGCCGCGGAATATCTCGGGCCGATCATCTCCTGCGTGGTTGTCGGCTCGCTCGACGAAGCCATTACGCACATCAATCGGTACAGTTCGCAGCACACCGAGGCGATTGTGACGCAAGACCTCGATGCGGCCCGCGAGTTTGCCGCTCGCGTCGACAGTTCGGCGGTGCTGATCAACGCCAGCACGCGATTCAACGACGGCGGCGAGTTCGGCCTAGGCGCAGAGATCGGAATCAGCACTGACAAGTTTCACGCCCGCGGCCCCTGCGGCATCAACGAGTTGACCAGCTACAAATACGTCGTCTATGGCACTGGACAAGTGCGAGGATAGGGATTGGGGATTGGTTGGAAATTAGGGAACCGAAGGATCGACGGATGTCCCACAGCGGCCGTGCTCGCTCATCGAATCCGCGTGTAGCGCCGCACTTGCTACGGCGGCTGCGTGCAGTGCATGATGGATTGGCGCGGGATCTTGGTCCCGCTTTCTCAGCGCTGCTTCGCACTCCCTGCACCGTGGCTGTTGCCCGCTTGGAGGAGGCCACCTACGGACAATTACTCGCCGACATCGAGTCACCTGCCTGCTTCTATCTGTTGAAGGCCGAACCGTTTAACGCGGAGAGAACGAAGACCGTCCCCAACGGCCAGAATGGCTTGGAGGGCGTTTCGCACACATCGGAACTGTCCCCGCTCACTTCCGAGCGGCTGATGCTGGATATCGAGCCGGCGCTTCTGCACTCGATGATCGATCGCCTGCTGGGCGGTAGCGGCGTCGAGCCGGCTCCTGGCCGACCGATGACCGAAATAGAACTGAGCGTCGCTACTCGGGTTGTCCGGCGGTTCCTTGAGCGGTGTGCCGGCGCGTGGAAGGGCTCGCTCGATCTGAACCCGGAGGTGCTTCAAGCCGAGAGCAATCCCCGGCTGCTGCGCGTACTGCCCGCCGACGAAACGCTGTTCATCATCAGCTTCGAGGTAGACATAGGCGATGTCCGCGGCTTGATGCGACTTTGCTTGCCGACCCGGACGATCGAACGAGTTGCCGACCGGCTGCGGGTCGACGGTCCCCGACCTGCCACGCCGGCCGCCGACGGCACCCTTGAGGTTGCCGTCACGCTGGCGAAGACGCCCATCAGCGAGCGTGAACTGGACGACCTTCGCGTGGGCGACATCATCATGACGGAGACGCCCGCGACAAGTCCGGCCGTCGTGTCGCTGGCCGACATCGAAACATATCGCGGGAAGCCGGGCCTGTACCAAGGCCGCAAAGCTGTAGTAATCCTGGAAGAGCTTGGTGGACCACCGGCTGCTGAGCGGCCATAGCCACCCGTTCCCCGTCGCCCGTCCCCCTTCCCCCATCTGCGTTCCTCCTTCATACTTGATCGTTGACCGGGCCCGTAGCTCAGCGGTTAGAGCAGGGGACTCATAAGGCAAGCGGACCGATTTTGTACAGTAGTCCGAAAACGCGGCGAATAGCTTGTTTTCAAGGCTTTTCTTCACGTCGGCCGATTCGGCTTGTACAGTGTACAATTGTGTAGAATTGGGGCCTATCGGGTGTACGTACACCCGCTTGGAATCTTTTTCCCGCCCTGCCCCCAGCCGGCCTGAGAGGGCCTGAGAAGATCGGGGCTGGGGGTACGCTGGCCTCGCGCTGGATTGGCTCTTGGTTAAGCCAAGGTCCTCAAGGCGAATCAAACTCGCAGGCTGCAAGGATGATTTTCTGTCTCCTCCACGTTCTGCCAGTTCCCCCCGCTCCTTCATCAGCTTCAGTGTGTCGCCCCTCGAAACGGAAGTCGCATCGGGGGCAATAAATCTCGCCGGCCTTAGGTGCCGTTCGCTTTGGTGCGAAGCATCCGAGACAATGCCCGGGCGACATGCGAGCTCGCCGCGCTGCCGACCGACGTGCAATCTCGGCTCGGCAACGGTCGCACAACTGCCATGCGCCGCGGCCTTCGACCTGATGGCACAAGAGGCACTTGGAATCGGTCAGAATGGCGAAATCACTGCTCACTGTTCGTCTACTCCTGAAAATGGCCCACCACGATTGCGTGTCGTGCGTTCCTGATGCCTCGGACGTGTTCTATCTCATTGGCGGCTTGCGTGCGTCATACGCGAAGCTACGCGGTCTTGTGTTTCTTCGGTTTGGTGTTCTCATCCATGCCGCGGAGTATCTTGGCGACACTCGATTCCGGCTCGGTGTCTTTCTTCCGGCCCGGGCGCTTGGCCTTCGGCGTCAACTGCAACTGCTCGCCCCAGCGGCGTAGCTCCGTCATGGCCTTCCGTGCGATGGTCGCGTAAGGATTCTCTTGCGGAAAGCCTTGTGGACTCTTCACGATCAAGCCCAACTCCTGCACCTTTAAGCTGGCCTCTGTCCATTGTGACGACGCCACGGCGTAGCAGCCGACGGCAGTAAGGACGCCGGCGTCGAGGGTGTCGCCGCGTGCCTGTAGCACGTCAATGATCTCGGCCCACTTCTGCTTGGCAATGCCGTCGAGGTGCGTAGGCGGTTCGTGGTTCATGTCTTGGGCTCCATCAATGAGGTGATCCAGCCGGCATGGAAGTCGAATAGCTCTCGGTCCTGGGTGAGCATCAATTGTTCAACACTACTGCACGATCTCAAATTGCTCGATGACTCGCACACGAAACAGCGGCCGCCCGACAATTTGAGAAGCAGAACTTTCGCATGACTCAAACGGGCGGCGCACCGTTGCTTTCGTTGTGTCAGTTCGGCCGTTAACCGTCCGCAGATTTCCTTTTCCAGGCTCTTATGAAAAACGGAATACAGAAAATCCAGCCGTTCCACCTGGCCGCCGTCGAGCATCCCGATCAGGCGTTCCAAATTGTCGCGGCTAAATCCCAATGTGGCGATGATGAGGTGCTCAATTCGCTCGGGCGATGCAAGTCGCAGGACGGCTTCGACCACGTGGAAGAGTGAATACTTTTTGCTCGTGACCATGTGATACGATTGGCCGTGTTGTGGCAAGGTGCCGACGTGAAGGATACAGTTTTGCAATCGTCGAGCATCCAATAGAACCCGCCTGTCCGATATGCGGACGTGCTTCCGGTCTTCGGCCAACTCGCGGGCCGCGTCCGCCTCGTGCCCAATCAACGGATCGAAGACGGGCCGTAGGTTGGCAGCGTCCAGCGTCGGAAGTGATTGTGTCCAGTCGGGCATGGCGGTCATTCCTCGCATATCCAGCCAAGAGCGATAGGCGAATTGTCGCCGTGAATTGTGGCGGGTGCCGGTACGGCCTCGCATGTGATGCTGGCCGACGTGCCGTTGCAGTCAACGGCCGCCACCCGCCATGTCTCGCCGGCTTCGCTCGGACCAGCAATAGCGGCTCCGATAGCGGGCATTGCCTCAAGGGTTCGTTCTTCTTCGTGGTCGGGGAAAATGAGAGTCGCGTTAATCATGCTTGTTGCTCCTTGTGAAAATGCTCCTGTAAAATCCGCCCGGGGCGGGCCGCCGACGGCTGATATGAAAACCGTCGACGGCCGCGGCCCTGGGCCTCAAGCCGCGACCGGCCGGCAATGGCTGTAGCCGGCGGGCCTTGGCGAGTCGCGTTAAATCACGCCCGCGTCCTTCGCCGTTTCGACGGACCGAAGGGCGGCTCTCTGCTCCGGCTAGCTCGACGCGGGCCGCCGCCCACGCCTCCGATGCCGAAAGAAGCTCGCCTTCGAGCCTGTCTTGTTCGGGACGCGTAGTCGCCGTGGAGAACTCCGAATCCAAGCGGCGATACGTTTTTTCGGCCGCGGCCGCCGCCTTTTTTCGCTCGCTAAGGGTTGCCGCCTCGGCCTGACAGAATTGGCCACGCTTCCGAAGCGTTTTCAATTCCGAAACTTCACCCAAACTGAAACCGGCACTCACTGCAAGCAGTTCCATCGCGTCGTCTGGCAGTTCGGCCTTGACGCCCGCGGCCATCGCGTCGTACTCGGGCCGCCCTCGGCGGCACGTGCGGAAGTAGTTGTCGAATTGCTGGCGTGCAACGGCAAGTGCCTTGGCGTGCTCTTGCTGAGTAAGTCGCGTCTGCTCAGATCGCTCTGCACGCTTCGCATCCAGTTCGGGGTCGAGGATCGTCTTAACGTAGGTCATTGTCATTGCTCAGTCATTCCTTTTTGTCGCCGGGGTAGTGTCGCGCACCCACAGCCGGCGAAATGCACGCGGGGGCGATTGTTGTTTGATTTGTTCGAAACTCAGTTTGCGGAGTTGCGCGGCTCGTCGCCCAGTGCCCGGGCATAAATACTGCCACTGACCAGCCGGTATTGACTGCCGGCACACACAAACGACGGCGGCAGTTCAATGCCGACCAACCGTGAAACGCGATAGCCGATGTGAAGTGCTAGCCGGATGTGACGCGCACCGTGGCCGAACCAGGGCGGCATATTCAGCTTCGCCCGGATCGCCTCCGATTCCTCAGCCGTCCTATTGCTCGATGCCGCGAGGCACAATTGCTCGAACTCGCGGTAAGCATCGCTCGGCATAGGGTCGTAATATGGCGGGTCGCGGTCGGCAACATGCGCAATTTCATGCGCGAGCGTGCAAAGTGTTATCCGCTCACCTTCGTTCTCGTCGCCTTCGGTCCATTTTTCGATGGCACCACTATTGATCTCGATTGCGGGCCGGCGGCCTGCCCACCGTCCCTGCTCTCGCAGGATCTGCTCATAATACAAATCCAGCCGCGGGTGTGTACGTCCGAGGTACTGCCCTTCGCCTTCGACGATGTAGCACGGCGTTTGCAACACTTCGCCCGCAATCTGTTCGTACTGGATCATCACTTGGCCGCCTTTCTGCTTCGTTTTCGCTTCGGCCAGTTCCAAGGGCCGACAACTTCGTCCCATAGGCCGGCAGATAACGCTATCGGGCCGACGGCGTTCGGGTGCGACGGCTGTGCTGCCATCAGTCGATCACGCTCGTCGCCGTACTCGGTCCAAAACAGGTCCATCAGCGCGTCGGGGTCAACGGCCGCTGCTGCTTCAAGTAAATCCTCGGGCGGCTCGGGTGCTGGCCGTGCTGCCGCGGCTTTGCCTTCGTGCGTTACCGAATAGGCGACGCGGCCCAGCATGTCGCTGTGTACCGCGATCCAGTTTTCGAGGATTGCCGGGACGGCAATGCACTGAAACGCGAATAGCCGTTTTTCGTACTGCTCGGGTGTCTTGTAGTTTTTCAATCTGGCGGGCAACAATTCACTGATTAGTCGGCCAGCGGGGGCGAAGTCGAGTAGCGTCTTGACCGCCTGATGCGCGTCGAGCAAATCCCGCGCACCGCACAACATGCAGGCGAGCCATCGCCCGCGGGTGGTCAGCCGCAAGTGCCGATCTTGGGTTCGACCGGCGGCCGTCACTAAGTCGGCTCTCCGCAGTTCCCGAATCTGCTCCTCGGCCTGCTTGCGTTCGTTCACAGTGCCGCCGGCGGTCCAGCGAAGCCCCTGCCGCCGAAACTGATGCTGAAGTTCGCTAATGCCCGCGACGACGCCCATCGTTCGCCAGTGACGCTCTCGCCACGGTGCGAACAGGGCCAGCTCTCTAGCCGAGAGGGTCACAAGCACGTTTTCTGCTTCGCCGGTCTGGATCATTTTTTCTCGCCTTTCCAACTCACAATCAGTCTTAGAGCCAAACACCTACAGTTCCACTAGCCTTACCTAGCCTAGGGGGCTGGCACAGTACCTTTACCCCCCGGGGTGGGTATGGGTGCTTTCCGCCTCCTGCATCGGCCACAAGCAACGTGCGGCCGTCTGCGTATCGTCCACGGCCTGCTCAACTTGCACGTCATCCCCGAGCCACGGCTCGCCAGCCGGCTCCATGCCGTCGAGATTGCCCGACGTGACCAGCGACAACAGCCGATCCGTCAACCGCTTGAACCGCTGCCGATGATGCGGCTCAAGAGCTATGGCATCCTGGCCATACTGCTGCCAAAATGTGGCCCACGTGTCGCCGCGGCGGTGTGCCTGCAAGGCGGGGCGCTCGAGGTGCTTGATTCCGGTCATCGCTTTCGGCTCCTGATACGGGCTGCAAGGTCAGCCAGTGCCATTGCTCGGCGGATAGGCTGGCACTGCTGACAATGGGGCTTGTTATCGAAGTCCCACCACTTTTCGAGCGAACCGCATTTTGGGCACGGGTCGCCGCATTCTTCGACGGTGACGTCGTCCCATGCGGCCAGTTCGGGAAGATCGTCGGACGGTGCGACGAACGGCCGGAGAGGCGGGATCGGTTCAGGTTTTGGGGCTGCCTCCGCCTGTTCATTCGGACTGGCCAGCCACGGTGGGGGCCATGCTGGAACAGGTGGAACAGGTGGAACATGTTCCAGAGCATTGCTACTCATATATGCTTTTTCGTTTTGCATTTTTTTTCTCGTTATGCGTGCAATAGGTTGGAACATGTTCCAGGTGTTCCAATTCACCACCCGGACCGTAGGCCGACCCCCTCATAGTGCCGTACTTTTTGGCCATCGACCCTCGGCTGCGAATCTCGAATTGTTGGAACTGCTGCTCTCAACTGCCGGCCAAAACCGCTTTCGTCATCAACATGTTTGCGACCGTGTCGCTGGCACCACTCGGCATAGGCGGCATAGATGTCCGCACGTGACACCCTATGGCCCTCATCCACGATGCACTGATCGCGGAGAAACTGACCGATAGGGCTGTTGAGGTCTTCCAGATCGCCAACCAACTCCCGGCCGCTATTGGGCTGCTCGAATCGGCCACGCTCGCGCAACCGTTGCCATCCAACAATGGCCCATAACAAAATGCCGGGAAGTTCGGTTTGCAACTTGGCGCCGAGGTCGTGATCCTCACGGCCGTAGAAGCTCTGCGTCAACCGCAGCAGGATCATCCGGCCAGCAAGGGCACCCGACGAATCACCAAGGCGGGGCAGTTCGTTGGAAAAGATCATTAACCGCGTCGGCAGCTTGGCCGTGACCGCCTCCTGAAACTTCCGATCCACGGTCAAGGCATCCTCGCCGCTGATGCTGAGCAATCGCTCGACGACAATCTGTGAATCGGTACGGCCTCCAAGTCGAGCATCGGATATGATGGCGACCGATTTTCCCAGCAACGGTTGAAGTCCGAAGTTTTGGGAGAGGCTGGCCAACGTCGGCCCACAGACGTTGGCGGCTCCGATCAAGGATCGAATCACGCGAGCAATGGTGCCTTTGCCGGACCGCTTCGGACCAACCACTAGCAGAATCTTCTGCTGTCGAGTATCGGGTGTGAGCAAGTAGCCCATCCACTCCTGTAGCGTGCGAATGCTGGCATCGTCGGCAAACCATAGTTGTGCGAGGAATGCGAGCCACGTGGATGGTGCCGGTGCTTCGCCGTAGAAGTCGTAATCGAGTGCGTTGGTTGTGAAGAATCGCGGGGTTGTCGGTGCGGTGTAACTCTGTCCGGCGACTAGGCTCGGGATATGCACCAGGCCATTTTTCGCGACAAGAACTTCGTCTGCCGGCCACGGCCCGGGCTTGTCGCCAATCCATGCCGGCGGCTCGATGCGCCCGGGCAGGATCGACTTCGCCTTCAGCACGTCCAGCACGTTGCTCGTGACGTTTGATGATAGATCGACAAAGCGATTGTCGAGGTACTTCACCAACTCTGCGCGGGCCTCGGCCGGCGGCACTTCGCAATAAGCGGCATGGGTGAAATACAGCCACGATGCACGATGAAACCGCAGGCGCGGCAGTCCGTCTTGTTGGATCTTCTGAAGGAAACAATCGGCTTCGTGTCCTGGGTCGGCCTGTTTGGCGGGCATCTTCATTTCCACGGCGCTCGGCGGTGTGGGCTCCTCCGCGGCGTCAAGTAGTTCGCGGATCGCCTTCGGCTTGTCGGCCGCAGCCACAACGTAATCGTCGAGCCCCTGCTTCGTTGGCTTGCCATCCACGCCAGCCGGTCCCTCGGGGATGCGGCATACCTTGACCTTCGCTCCACGGTTTTTCAGGTGGACGGCAAGGCGGGCTTCTGCGTCCTGTACGTTTTCGTTCGTGCTTCTGTCCGAATCGAAGACGATGTAAACGGCCCGATCCTTCCACGCGATGCGTTCGAGGGCGGGCAGGAGCGATTCGCGGCCTTTCTCTTTCCAGCCGAGCACGCCAACAAGTCCCAAGCAGGGGAAACCGTGCTGCGATGCACAGAGCGATTTCTTTTCGCCTTCGGTGACAAGTAAGGCGTGTGTTGAATCTACCAACACGTCCGCCACGGCGGGCGGCAGATAGACTTGGTTTGGCTGGCCCTTGGGCGATTCGTATTTGACGGGCTTACCGCCACTCGTTCGTGGCCGATCTGATTTGATGCGAGCATATCCGTTGCGGCCGTCCGGCCCGACAAAAGGAAACACGATGCCGGGCGCACATTTAGACGGGAACTTTTTCCAGTCGAGTAGCGTCGCCAATTTCGTCGTGTCAACTTCGGAATAGATGCCGGCGGCCTTGATCGTTTCATCCGTCAGGCCTGATCGGTGAAGCTCGACGCGGTGGTGTTCAAGTAGCATTGGCAACATCCATGCTGAGAGAATCCTAAAAGAACTGAATAACGTTTGGGTCCGCTCGCCTTCGCCTTATCCGTGGCGTCGGCGGTTGAACGGTTCGGCCTGCCTCGAAGGCGGCGATGTCGGCGACGTCGATCGCGTACCGTGGCCGGCCGTTCCGATCGGTAGCGACGTTGATCGCCCGAAGCTCGCCGGCCTTGATCCAAGAGAGAATCTTGTGGACGTCGACGCCCCACTGGGCGGCAAGCTCGGGCGGGGACAACTTGGTCTTGCGGGAGGCGGCAATCATTGGGCGGCCTCCTTCCGTCCAGCACTAAGACGGACAAGCTCGTCGCGGGCCTGCTTCGCCTCCTCGGCGGCGGCAATTGACTTATCAACGGCCACTAGCAACTTGCCCACGATATGTTGGGCGGCGGTGCGACGTTTCCGTGGTCGGGGTGCGTGTGTGGGTTTCATGCGGCCAATTTCCCACAGGCGGAAAATCGGTGCATAAAGATGGTAATAGAAAACGAAAAAACCCCCGGGTTTCTCGGGGGTTCTTGTGGCGATCTGGTAATAACAGTGGTAATAGCGATAGCTATTGCTGCGGTCGTTTCCCCTGGAAAACCTTGGAATAGAGTTTGGTCGCGCCCTCCATGAAGTCCTCGGCCAACTCGTCCTTGGTGAGCGGGGACGGATCGGCAGAGTCGAGAGCATCAAAAGTCTGCTGATCCGCTTTGTCCCAATGCTTGATCCAGTCGCCGAGGTGGATTTCCAATTGTTTCGGGTGCGGTGTACCCGCCTTAGTCTTAGCTCGGCGCTGCCTGATCTCGGGATGTTTTTCGATGTAGCGCCGTCGTTGCTGGATGCTCTCGATTCGAGGGGGTTGCAACTTGCTTATGAGAACCCATGCCGAATCGTCGGACGCGACGGCTTGCCGTTCTTCATCCCGCAAGCGGTCGAGGTATCCTAGAATCATCGGCGCTACCTTCGCGGCCGTCCAATCATCGTCCCATAGTACCGCGGCCGGTATTCCAGCGCGGACGGCCAGCCGTTGCCATTCTTCAATCGACGCGGGGATGGGCTCGCCCGTTTCGACAGTCCAGTCCCGTCCGATGGCTTGAAGGCGCTCGGTTAGTTCCTTAATTCGCTGCGCGCCTGTAGCGGTAGCTTGCCGCCCGCTGCGAGAAATGCCGCACCTGCTGCGGGCGATACCATTGGCCCGGAATCATCGGGTACGGCTGCCGATGCTTCGACCGTATCGGCCAGCCAATTACAGATCATCGCATGATGGTGTTCTCTGGTTGTAACGGAGTTCACCGGCGCCCCCTTGAGCACATCGGGAAAGGTGGATGGCAGTATGCCGCGGTCAGTCTTGGCGTCGCGCTGGATTTGGCGCCGTGCCTGGGGTCCACCGTAAGAGCATGATGCGTGCCGCAGAAAACCCGAAAGAGATTGTCGGACGTCAGACGATAGCCGTCTTGGTCCGGCTCTTTGGTCCAGTGAATCATTTCTGCCAAACCGGGGAGGTCAGGCAAATAACCCTGCTTGTACACTCGGACGATCAGTTTTCCCGCCTCTGCCTGGGTATCAAGATGCGGGACCGCAAGGCCTGATAGTTCTTTGGTGGCAAAGGTCTTGAATTGGTCCGCAAGGGACCGGAACTTCTGAGCAATAAGAGAGCGCTCGTGATCCATGATTCCTAATCCTTTCTGCGGGTCGTCCGGGCGGGCGTCGTAGGCGATTAGGTTTCCCACGAGCACCCGCCCGGGCGCTTGGGCGGGAGCTACCCGCCCTTCCCGGCAAACGCGATCCTACTCCTGTTTCGTATCTGAAAACAGCCAGCGGCGAACGTGATTCGTGACGGCCTGCAAGCGGTCGTCGTCAATCGCTTCCCTGTAGACTGCCGACATATCGTTTGCGGCCGGCGTATGGCCCATGATGTAGTCAACGGCCACCTGATCGCGGCTGCCGCTGGCGACCGTGGCAAACGTGTGCCTCAATGCGTAGAAGCTCAAGCCCGGGCGCTTCAGGTCCAGGGCCTTCAGCAGCTTCGTGAACTCCTTGCCGACCGGATCGTCCGACCACATTTTCCGCTTGTCGGTCTTGGGGTCCGGTTTCTCGACGCGGGCCTGGGCCCACTTGCCGCCACGGCTAGTGATGAACAGCAGACCGGCATGTTCCTGGTACTTCGGCTTCGGTCGCTGGTCGAGGGCCTCGCGGATCGCGGCCACTGTCTCGGTCCACAACGGGCAGCGTCGGGCCGTGCCGGTCTTGGGACGCGGGAAGTCGAGCCATCCACGCTTCAGGTCAACGGCCTTGATCGGCAGATTGGCGATGTCGCTATTGCCGAGCCCCGCATTGATCCCCAGCAAGATCATCGCCTTCAGCGGCATGACGGCCTTGTCTAAGATCGCCTTTAGCTCCGCGGCCTCAAACATACGGGGGCCCTTCTTTGCTCGTTCCAGCCGTAGCACCTTCCGGGCTGGCTGTTTGAACTCACTGCCGAAGCGGACAGGAAGGGCGACTAGCTGGTTGTCCTGGGCGTACTTGAACACGGTGCGGACACGGCGGACTTCGTTTGCCAGCGTGACGGGCCCCCAGCGGCGTGCCATGCTTCGCCGCAGGCTCTCGAAGTCTGCGGAGTCGAGGTCCGCCACCAGCCGTGTACGGCCGAAGCTCTTGACGATCAAGGCACACGTCGCATGGTGATCTGCGAACGTGGCGGCCGATAGCTCGCCGGCCTCCAGCTTGTTTTGCTTGGCGGACAGGAACCGATTGCACATATCGCGGATCGTCAGTCCGTCGCCGGTGACACGTGGCGTGCGTCCGGCCAGAAGTGCGTCTTTCTGGTCTACCCACTTGTGGAGAGCAGCTTTCCCATCGGGGTCGTCAACCACCTTACCGAAGTAATGGAGCTTGCCGCGGACCTTCTTCGCCCAGTACCCTCGGGCATGACGGAACAGCGGGAACCGGGAGTCTCGACGGCCCTTCGCTGGTCTGGTAGGCTTGGTCGTTGCCATGATATTTGCCTCCCTATCGCCGACACTTCTGTTGTACACCACCTGCAACCGGGCCGGGCATCGGACTTGGCTTGCGGGTGTACAATCGGGTGTACAGCGAACACAGAGAAGCATATCAGAAGCACGCGAAAACGTCAATAGTGCCGTAAAATAAGCTGTTTTCGGGCCCGTAGCTCAGCGGTAAGAGCAGGGGACTCATAATCCCTTGGTCGGAGGTTCGATCCCTCCCGGGCCTACTTGCGACAAAAAGCGTCATCCAGAGAAGCAAGACGCCAAACTGTTCCGCAGAAAGAACTTGCGAAGGCTTATTGACATCGACTTCTTGCCCCTTGCTAGTGTCGTTCAGTGCCACCCGGAGACGCTCAGTGTTCTGCGGAACTGACAAATCCTTGTACAACTCCTGTACAGAATGGCCCGCGACGGGCGGAAGTTTCGCCAGCACCCGGCCATATCCGCTGCCCCGGCGTGAGTGTATCGGTCAAGGCTTAGGGTCACGCTCGAATGCCGGGCCAATTCTTGCACCGTCTTGGGATGCGCCCCGCTGCGATACAGATCGGTGATGTATTGATGTCTCAGGGCATGGAAGTCATACACGTGGCCGTCGGCGTCCTTGTAGGCGATCCCAGCGGCTTCTAGGTCGGCGCGGATCATTTCCGCCCCCCGCTCGTACCAACGGCCGGGCCAGAGGTGATCGCCCGGCCCAATACTCTTTTCGGTCATCCACGATTGCAGCACCTTTGCCAGCGTGATCGGCAACGGCCGCCGGTCCTCGCGGCGACGTTTCGAGTAAGCAGCCTTGACCGTCACCACGCCACCTGAGGGCGAGAAGTCGAAGCTTGCCCCGACCAAGCTGGCCAGCTCTTGCGCTCGTAGCCCCGTATACGTCGCCACGACGTACAGCATGGCTCGGTCTCGACCATCAAGACCCCCGACTGCTTCGGCCTTCTCTGCGGCTTGTACGAGCCTACCGAACTCGTCACTGCTAAGAGCCCGCCGCTTCCGTCGAACGTCAGCCTGGGCATTGAGCCGAGAGACATAGGCAAGCGGATTAGCGGCGGCGCGACGATCTTGGACTAGCCAATTGCAGAAGGCCTTCATGGCGATGAGGTACTTGTGGCCGATGGCAAGCCGATACTTGGCACTTGGCAGCAGATTATCCACTTGGAGTGCGACGTTCGTGCACGGAAACGGACAGTCGTGGTGACGGTCGTCGAGGAGTAGGAAAGACCTTCCTGATCGAGGTTGCCGTGGCAATCATCTGTCCGTCGATACGACCACATGGAAGCCGGCCATCAGTTGAACATCTACTCGGCGCTGTGCCTTGCACCCCCACGGCCATGCGTCAGGACCTCTTCCAAAAGACTCTACTACAGGGAGCCGGCCGATACTTTCTACTCGTCCACGAGCCTCACTCTACAGGGGGGCATGTCACCGTTGCGAATTAGTGCATTGTTGATTAAAATCGAAGCCGGTTGTGCATGTCGGGGGCCGTCCGGAAACATCGACTCCTGACGCCATCGCATGCACGGCCGGGGCGTGCCAACGTGTTCGGGCAGGTCTTGTTGAGTGGAACCTATTGAGTGGAGCGGTGCGAGTCTATCGGATTCCGCGCCGTCGAGGTGCCTAGGAGGAACTTTTTGCACCAGCCCTACGTCGAAGCGTTAAACGCCTCTTAAAGAACTAGTCGGGGGAGAGCAGTATGTTCGGTCGACGCCGCGGTTGTGGATGGCAACGGTCCGATTCTCGTTCTAAAGCCTGCGGCACCGGGCGCGGCGCCGCTCGCAAGGTGTCGTTGTCACCGTTCTCACGGCATCTTTCGATCGAGCCGCTCGAACAGCGTGCGCTGCTGAATGTCGGCCCACAGTTGGCCGACATGCCGATGCTGCAACCGGCGGCAGACACGGTTCCGCCAACCATCGTGAGCACGACCCCTACGCTGGACGGCGGCACGCTGAACGTGGCGAACTTGACGCTTGCAATCAACTTCAGCGAGGATGTATATAATGCCGGTACTTCATCGTCTTATCAATTACAGAGCGCTGGCGCGGATGGCCTCCTCGGCACGACTGACGATGTACTCGCTTCACGCACTGTGACGTATAGCGGTACCACTGCCACGCTACGCTTCACGACGTTTCCAGAAGGCGTGTACCGGCTAACTGTGTCCGACTCGATCAAGGACGGATCAAGCAATAAGCTCGACGGCAACGGCGACGGAATTGCCGGCGGCAATTGGGTCAGAGATTTTGTCGGCGTCCGTGATGGATTTGCCTTTCCAACAACGTATCTGGCCGGCAGCACAAGCGTATGGGACGTTTCCACGGCTGACCTCAATGCAGACGACAACCTGGACCTGGTGGTCACAAACGCACCAATTGGCGTCGGCGGAACTGTGGCCGTTTTATTAGGCAGCGGTGACGGTACATTCTCGGCGGCCAGCACGTTCAGTTCTGGCGGGCTGGAACCATACGGGCCGACGGTTGGAGACTTCAATGGCGACCTCAAGCCCGATGTGGCCTTTGTAAACTATAGTAGCGGCACGGTCGGAGTCTTGTTGGGTGATGGCACGGGCGGGTTCTCGCCCGTGGCTACGTATGCCGCCGGCGCTGCCAAACCATCCGATTTAACAACCGGAGACTTCGACGGCGATGGCAAGCAAGATTTGGCCTTCGCCAACTATGGAACACCGGGAACATTTGGCATCCTGCTAGGAAATGGGGACGGAACCTTCCAACCGGTAACAACGCAGAGTTCGGGGGGCAATGGCGCCTGGGCCATTGTCACAGCCGATTTCAATGGCGATGACAATCTGGACCTCGCGGTAACAAACCATAGCAGCGCGACGGTCGCAATTTGCCTGGGGGACGGAGTTGGAGGGTTCTCGGCCGCAACCACTTTTGCGACCTTTGGCTCGTCGCCGGACTTCCTTGATGCGGGTGATTTCGACGGCGACGGCAAGGTCGATTTGGCGGTGGCAAACCATGGAAGTTCGAACATTAGTGTCCTTCTTGGAAATGGTGATGGCACCTTTAATCGCGCTACTCTGTACACCACTAATGCGACGTACCCGAGTGGGATTGTTGTAAGCGATGTGAATCGCGATGGTGAGGCCGACATCCTCGTTTCGACGTCCGCCGGCCTCGGCGTATTACTCGGCCGCGGCGACGGGACCTTTGCGCCAGTGCAATCTATGGTGCCGGTGGAACGTCGTACGTGACGGCCCTCGGCGATTTCGATGGTGACGGCGATCTCGACGCAGCGGTCGCCGTCGGCACCTCAGTGGCGGTTCTGGAGAACAACTTCAACGATGTCTGGGCCACTTTGACGTCCCCCCATGGGTTTCCCTTTGAAGTCTCGATAACCGACTTTGGTGCTGGAGAGTTGCTCCAAGGATACAACAACGCCTTTGACGGAGATGGGCGTCTGTTGGTCGGCGGCGCGCCTTTCCAGCCGGCTAGCTCGAACTATAGGCTAACCGATACCGGACAGAGCATCGTGACTGCCGACGGCACGCTGGCCGGGCTGACTGTCAACCGTAAAGTCACGGTGCCCAATACGGGAAACGAAGACTTCGCCCGCACGGTTGATACCTTCACCAACTCCACAGCGTCGGCCATTACGACAACGGTGACGATCGTGGGCAACCTCGGCTCCGACGCTGCCACGCGGGTCTTTGCCACCTCCGACGGCGACACCGTCGTGGAACCGACCGACCAGTGGTTTGGCACCGATGGCGGCCCCGGCACATCGGCAGTGATTCACATCATTCAAGGGCCGGCGGCCTCGCTGCGGCCGACCGCCGTTCAAGTCACCGGCGACAACGTGTCGTGGACGTACCAACTGACCGTCGAGATCGGGCAGACCGTTCGGCTCGGTTATTTCACGATTGTGGCCGATACGGGCGAGGCTGCGATTGACGCCGCCGCCGCGCTGATCGTGCCCGGCGGCTTTGCCGGCCAGGCTGGGGCCTTTTTGTCGCCCGAGGAAGAGCAATCGCTTGTGAACTTCCTGAATACGAATCAAGTGCCGGTGTTAACAGCGGCCGCGCCCTGATTTGGGCGAAACCGACGAGGATTGGCCGCTGACGCTCGACCTCTCGGCTGGCCTAACAAACCACGGCGCGGGAACGACGATCGTCACCGATCTGGACGCCGGTGCGACACTCGGCGGACTGGCCGTCGTGGCAACAACGGGCAACGGCGCGTGGTCTTATTCGCTCGACGGCACGGTGTTTCAACCAATGGGCATCGTCAGCGACAGCGAGGCCTTGCTCCTGCCGAACACGGCCCGACTGCGCTACACGCCCGACCGGACGGGCGTAGAAACCGCGACGATTACGTATCGTGCCTGGGACGCTACCCTCGGCATGCCCGGCTCGAAAGTCGACACGGCCTTAACCGGTGGCGCAGCGGCATTCAGCACGACCGCCGATACGGCTTCGTTGAACGTAATTAGTGTTAATGACGCCCCGGTATTGACGCCCGCCGAGCCGTTGCTGGCCGTAACCGATCAGAATGCGACGCTGACCTTTGACCTGGCCGACTTCATCAATCAGGGTGCGGGAACCACGCTCATTACCGATGTTGACCAGGGGGCCGCTGTCGGCGGAATCGCCTTGGTGGGAACTACCGGCCAGGGCGTATGGTCCTACTCGCTCGATGGTGTGGACTTCAGTCCGGTCGACGCGGTGAGCGCTCATGCCGCGTTGCTCTTGCCGGCCTCGGCGAAGCTGAGCTACACGCCGGGCGTGCTCGGCGAAATCGCGTCGATCGATTATCGGGCATGGGACACGACCAGCGGCACTGCCGGCGATCGAGTGGACGCGTCCCAAGGTGGAGGTGCAGCGGCATTTAGCTCGACCACCGACACGGCGACGCTCGCCCTGCCGTTCGCCGCGCCGCTGATCGTCCGCACGACGCCGTCACTCGAGTCCGGCGTGGTCAACGCCGGTGCTGCTCAGATCGCGATTAACTTCACTGGTGCAGTATCGGGCGCGGGCACTGCCGCAAACTACCGCCTACAGGGCACCGGTGCCGACGGACTATTGGGGACCGCCGACGACCGGGTCATTCCGGCAACTGTCAGTTACGCCGGTGCCACGGCTACTTTGAAGTTTGCGGGACTAGCGGGACTAACCGAAGACATGTATCGTCTCACAGTCTATGATGCGATCACTGATTCGACTGGCAGCAACCTCGACGGCGACGCAGATGGAGTCCCCGGCGGCAATTGGGTCAGAGATTTCGTGGGTGTGCTTGAAGGATTTGGCAGTCCGACATCGTGCGGGGCTGCTCCCTTGAGCCCCAGCGATTTGGCTATAGCCGACGTCAATGCCGACGGTAACCTAGATCTCCTCTGTACCGGTTTCTTGGGCGGCGAAATCGAGTTCATGCCGGGAACCGGCACCGGGACTTTCGCATCTTGGCCATACTCATATTACCACTTCTCTTCGGGCGGCAACGAGCCCTATGGGCCGACCGTGGGCGACTTCAATGGCGACGGGAAGCTCGACGTGGCCGTGGTTAACGACGACAACGGTACAGTCGGAGTGCTGTTGGGCGACGGCATGGGCGGCTTCTCGCCTGTGGTTACGTATGCCGCCGGTGCTTCCGATCCATCTGATTTGACAACCGGCGACTTCAATGGCGACGGCAAGCTCGATTTGGCCCGAGTCAGCTACGGAACACCGGGAACGTTCGGCATCCTGTTGGGAACCGGAACCGGCACGTTTCAACCGGTAACCACCTTCAGTTCAGGTGGCAACAAAGCCTACGCCATTGTCACGGCCGACTTCAATGGCGACGGCCGTTTGGACCTCGCGGCAACCAACCATGGCAGCGGCACGGTCGCAATTTGTCTGGGGGATGGAACCGGTGGGTTCTCAGCTCCCATAACCGTTTCGTCCGGTGGCAGTACGCCGTGCTACCTCGAGGCGGGCGATTTCAACGGTGACGGCAAGCTCGATTTGGCAGTGGCAAACAAGACAGCTAATAACGTCGGCGTTCTTGTTGGAAATGGCGACGGAAGCTTCAGGACCGTGACAACCTACGCCGCGAACGTTGCGTTGGTCGGCGGTCTAGCCGTTGGCGACGTCAACGGCGATGGCAAGTGCGACATCCTAGTCACGCTCAGCGGCGGACTCGGCGTGTTGCTCAATCGGGGCGATGGGACCTTTGCTCCCATTTCGACCTATTATGCCGGTGGTTCGCCGTGGGTGGCGGCCCTGGGTGATTTGGATGGCGACGGAGATCTTGACGCGGCGGCCGCCGGTCCCTCGTCCCCCGCGATCTTGCTCAACGAGTTCAATTGGGAGTGGACGACCTTGATGTCGCCCGACAGCCTGCCATTTGATGTTGCGGAAGGCAACATTGGGGCTGGCCAGCTACTTCAGGGCTACAACAATGCCTTTGACGGTTATGGCCGGTTGCTGGTCGGCGGCACGTCCTTCCAGCCCAGCAGTGCCCACCTGAGCACGGCCGACAGCGGGCAAAGCCTTGTGACGGCCAGTGGCACCGCCGCGGGTCTCACTGTCAGCCGCGAAGTCACGGTACCCAACACGGGAAATGAAGACTTTGCCCGCACAATTGATTCCTTCACTAACTTCACGGCGTCGGCCATTACGACGACGGTAACGATTGTCGGCAACCTCGGCTCCGACGCCGCGACGCGGGTCTTTGCCACCTCGGACGGCGACTCGCTCGTCGAGGCGACCGATCAGTGGATCGGCACCAACGGCGGCCCGGGCACGCCGTCCGTGATTCATTACATTCATGGTCCAGTGGGATTGCAGCCGTCCTCGGTCGAAGTAATCGGCGACAATGTCACGTGGACCTACACCCTTACGGTTTACGCCGGGCAGACCGTGCGGCTGGCCTACTTCACCATCGTGGCCGACACGGAAGCCGTCGCCATCGCGGCGGCAGAGACTCTGGTGTCCGACAACAACTTCGGTGGAGAGGCCGCGGCATTTCTCACCACCGACGAACTGCATTCCCTGCTGAACTTCGATTTCGCCACCACGCGCACCTGGGATGGCGGCGGAACGGACGACAACTGGAGCAGCCCGGCCAATTGGGCCGATGACATCGCGCCGGTTGCCGGCGATTTGCTGGTGTTTGCCGGTGACGTACAAACATCATCCAACAACGACTTCCCGGCCGGCACGATGTTCGACAGCATCACGTTCGCCGGCGATAGCTTCACTCTCTCGGGCAACAGTGTGGTGTTGAGTCCCTTGGATGGCGTCGCGATTGCCAATGTGCTGGGGCAGAACCGGATCGAACTGGCACTTGCTCCCGAATCAACAGGTGCCGTGGTTGTCGAGGCTGGCACGCTAGAACTTGGGCCGAACGCCCAGACCATCGTGCTCAGCGGTAACGGGGCGGATATCCAGGGTGGAATGCTCGTCCTCGACTATATGGGCGAAGCCGACCCGGTGGCGACGGTAGTGAGCTTGTTGACGGCGAGCTATACGGGCGCAAACGGCGATCACTTCAACACGGGCAAGTTTCAGAGTTCGACCGCCAGCGCCTCGCGTGGCTTGGGCTGGACCGACAACACGGAGACCAGCAGGATCGACATTGCCTACACCGTATATTGCGACACCAACTTGGACGGCACCACGAATTTCACTGACTTGAGCAAGCTGCTGTCAAAATACAACCAGACTGGCGTGTGGGCTGACGGCGACACCAATTACGACGGCGCCGTTGACTTTGCCGACCTGAGCAAGCTGCTGTCGACCTACAACCAGTCTGTCGGCTTGCTGATCCCGGCTGGCGGCACCAGCGATGTGCCGCCGGCATCTGTTGGAACACCGGTAGCGTTGAATGCCCAAACCAGTGGTACGTTACCGCCAATAGCGACACCGACTTTGCAGATTGCGACGTCCCAACTCGTCAACGCCTCTGCCATTACCAGCGAAGCCACGAGTCCGAGGCTAGTGGACATGTCACGTGCCACGCTTGACGATAACGTGGTGGCTCTAGCAGCAGTTCAACACCAGAACGTGACAACGGTACTCGATGCGCGTCTGGCACAATGGGCGCTCCGGAATAGCGCGAAAGTCGAATTGCACTACCCGCTGCCCGCTGAACGAGTTTCAGTGGACCTGCGAACAAACCATTTGGATGGTACGGCGGCGCGGCATAGGACCAGTGACGGCGCCGCGACGGTGCGATCGGAACCTGCACCGTGGGTGGCCAAGATGGTCGACCGGCTCATGTCTCTTGAAGCCGGCGATACCGTGCTGGGTTCGGAAGATCCGGCGCTATGGATGAGATATTTCGACTCGCCGTGGGGCCTCGACTGGATAGCCCGACGCGAGGCGACCGCAAGCTGTGCCAGTGCCATCGACGCGGTTCTGGCAGGCTCCAACACCTGAGCGATCGGCGTCACTCATATCATCGGCGACACGGCGCCGTTGGCTGGTAGCAAGCCGGTACTGGGCACTTGGCAGCAGATTATCCACTTGGAGTGCGGCGTTCGTCCACGACAACGAACAGTTGTGGTGACGGTCATCGGGGGAATAGAAAACGCCGTTCTGACGAGACTGTCACGACGATCACTTGGCCGTTGGCTCGTTCGTTGATCGCGAACAGCTGGCTCGTGTGCAAGCAGCGAGAAGCACGGGCGGCAGGCCGGCAGCGATCTCGCGTGTTGCTTTCCCCCGATTGCCCCCGCCACACAGACGCTTATTTCTAGAGGGGGTTCGTTGACAAGAAATGAGGGGTTCGCTAAAGTAGTCACCATACATTAACTTCTATGGACGTCTCGCCTGAAGGCAGCGGCAGCACCACTTTACAAACGACAGACCGACTCTTTCGGCTGCCGTGAGGTGCTTTCTCGAAAAGAACGCGACCGGCTTATTGCGCTGTTGGTCCAATAGCGCGAAAATCGAAGGGAGCCGCTCGCGAGAAATCTTGGCGTCAGGCAGCTGTAGGAAGACACCGAAATCGTTTGCCACCACAACAACATGAAACCACATGCGCTGAGGTGTTGATTGAGAAGACGCTATGCAAGCCTACTTGTCGTGATTGTTATCGCGTTTGTCGTGTCAACACCTAACCACGGCGTTGCCGAGCTAATCACCGCGTCGTGCACCACAAGCGCCGGCTCAGGCGGTTGGAATGAGGTGTCCTCGGAAGTATACCTGACCATACGAGATTACCGCGACGCCTCCGGAACGGCGATCTTCAACCATCTCATTCTTGATAATTCAAGCGTTGGTCAGACGTTCGTCGGGCTATCGACATCGCCAGCATACATGGCATTCGTGAACAGTCTGACGAGCGGTCATCCATACTACTTCGTAAGCACTGGTAATCTCAGCGGGAGCCGCGGCGGTGGCTCGACGAGCTTCTTTTCGCAATTTCGCGACGAGAATGGCAACATTGTGGATCTTCTTAATCAGAAGATCGAGTCTTTGAGTCTACACATCGACAGCATTCGTCTTGAGACGCCCGGTACGAACCCAAACCACGATGGGCAGTGGACGAACGTGACTCTTGTCACGACAATCACTGTGAATCCCATTCCAGAACCCTCCACCATCGTGCTACTCGGCGTTGGCGCGCTCGGCCTACTGGGATGTGCTGGGCGACGCCGGCGAGCAATATGAACAAGACCCATCCTGCGGCACCAATCGTAAGGTAGCGTCGGCAAACCTAGTTCCCATTGCTCGCAGTGCAAACGCTGAGGGCCGTTCTTGGGCTGGGTGTTTTCCCTTGAACGTAATCCGCCGTCTGCTGCGCAGGCGCAGCGGGCCGGTGGTTCAGTCGGTGTGTCGTTGTTGGAAATACCATTATTAGGGCGGAAAATCGTTCGCAGCATTGAGAGAGGTGTTGGATGAGCCGGTTAACCAGCATGCTGAACGTTCGAATTGCCTCCGTCACCATGATGCTGACTGCGTTGGCCGCTGGTCCATCCGGCGCGGCTGCCATCGATACCACCCTCCTGCATTCATTCGGGGGCGGTAACGACGGGAAGCAGCCTCAGGGTGCCTTGACGCTAAGCAACTCGACCCTCTACGGAACAACTCGCTTTGGCGGCGCTGCCAATGACGGTCTCAATGGGACGATCTTCAAGGTCGGAACAAACGGCAACGAGTACAGTATTCTCCATACGTTTACGGGCTACGGCGATGGAGGTGAGCCGCTAGATAGCCTGACGCTTAGTTTTACTGCGCAGGATTGATATTGCGTAAATCGGCGAGTTTGGCGAAGCTGTAGCCATCCAACACGGAGGGCTTGGCATGGACGCCAAACAGATTCGCCAGTTGAAGCCGATGCTGACACGTTACTTGAAACAGTTCGACGATTGCTTTACCCAACGGCAGACGCGGGCTCATTTCTCGACCTATGTCGAGGGCCAATTGTCCAATCTCAGCGAAAAAAGCTGTGAACCGATCGCCGTTGCCGCCGGGATTCCCCCGCGAAACTTGCAGGAGTTTTTGTCCACCTACAAGTGGGAAGAAGATCGCACTCGAAATCGCTTGCAAGAGATCGTGATCCGGGACCACGCTGGTCGCAATTCGGTCGGCATCATCGACGAAACCAGCGACGTGAAGCAAGGAGGCAAAACCCCTGGCGTCAAACGGCAGTGGTGCGGCACGGTTGGTAAGACGGAAAACTGCATCGTCACCGTGCATCTCGCCTACGCCACCGGCGATTTCCATTGCCTGTTGGACGGCGACTTGTTTCTGCCCGAGGACTGGTCGGACGACCGCGCCCGTTGCCGCGCGGCGGGCATTCCCGACGATGTGGTGTATCGGCCGAAATGGAAAATCGCTTTGGAGCTTTTCGACCGCGCGGAAGACAACGGAGTGACGTTCGACTGGCTGACGTTCGACGAGGGATATGGCGGAAAGCCCGCGTTTTTGCGGGAATTGCACGGTCGCAAGCAGTGTTTTGTGGGCGAAGTGCCGAAGACGTTCACCGGCTGGATTCACGAGCCGCGCGTAACGGATCGCCCGTTTCGGCGAGCCAAGGGGCGTGGCCGCAAGACGCCGCGAGCCATTGCCGGCAGCCGTCCGGCCATCAGCGTTGAAAACATGCTCAAATACTCGCCGGAACTGCGGGACCAGGAGTGGGTGCGGTATCGCGTCAAGGACGGCGAAAAGGGGCCGATGGTTTGGGAGGCAAGACACGTTTGGATTACGGTCAAGGATGAGAAGGGCTTGCCCGGAATGCGGCTGCATCTGGCGGTAGCCCGCAATGTCTTGGACCCGGCGGAGATCAAGTTTTTCCTCGGTGACGCTCCGTTGGAGACGAGCGTGCAAACCTCGTTGCTGGTGGCGTTCTCGCGATGGCGTGTTGAACGGTGTTTTGAGGATCAAAAACAAGAAGTCGGGCTCGATCAATGGGAAGGGCGTCACTGGCTGGGATTGAAGCGACACTTGATCCTGACATCGGTGAGCTACTTGTTCATGGCGCGAGTCCGCGAGACTTTGCGGGGGAAAAAATCCCGAGTTGACCGTGTGCCAAGTACATACGGCAATGGGATCACTGGTGCGGAGTTGGTGGCTTAGCGGTCGGGCGTCTGCGGCACTGATTGAAGCAACCGCAAGGACAATCCAGCACTGGCAACAGCGCAATGCAACAGCACGGCGATGCCACATCAAGCGAACACGAAAGAAACTGCGACACCTGGGCATTTATCTGAAAAACCTCATACGCTGCAAATGGCCGTAATCCTGCGCAGTAAAATTAGTGGCTCAACCCTTTATGGGATGACATCAGGCTACAACGCCAATAGCCCGGGGACGGTTTTCAAAGTGCAAACGGATGCCACTGGCTATCGTGTTTTGCATTCTTTCGGATGAACTGGGGACGGGTGGGGCCCCTGGGGGAGTCTGACAGTGAACGGTTCAATCCTGTACGGCACGACCTTTAATGGCGGAGACAGCGGCGATGGGGTGATATTCAGCATGCGGACCGATGGCACCAGCTATAGCGTTCTACACTCATTCTCGGGTTCGGTCGATGACGGAGCCTGCCCTGCCGGCGGCAGCTTGGCAGTCAGCGGCTCAACATTGTACGGAATGACTATGTGGGGCGGCAGTGCCAATCACGGCGCGGTTTACAGTATTGGGGCAGACGGCAGCGGGTTTCGTATTCTGCATTCGTTCACCGGCGGGAGTGATGGAGGGGATCCCTGGGGTGGAATCACTTTGAGCGGTTCAACCCTTTATGGAATGACAAATGGGAATGGAAATGGGACGATCTTCAAGATCGATACTGACGGCACCGACTACAGCGTTCTGCACTCATTTGCCGGTGGGAGCGATGGCCGTAGCCCCTTTTCCTCTCTTATTATTAACGGCGAAACCTTGTATGGCACAGCCGCCTATGGTGGGCCGGACGGCAATGGGACCGTCTTTGAGATCAGTACGGACGGCAGTGGCTTCGAGGTATTACATTCCTTCACGGGAGGGACGAGCGACGGCGCATGGCCTTATGGCACATTGATGCTCGATGGCAGCACTTTGTACGGCACGACCTACATCGACGGTAGCAGCAACGGCGGTACTGTCTTTTCTATCCCCATCCCCGAACCATCCACCCTCGCCCTCTTCGGTATCGGCCTCATCATTAGCCTGCTTGCGTGCGTACGTGTGCGATTCAATTCGCTTAGTTTGGTATCCACGCACCCTCTCCAAATGCAGTTTTGTGAGAAAGAGGCGTAAAATGTACAAGGTTGCTTACTCGTCCATCTTAGCTCTGTTGGTGATCCTCGCCGATGCCCATTCTACATTGGCAGTCAGTCTACCGTCGGCGGGGGACATCTTCGTGGCCGATTACTGGAACGGTGTCGTACGCCATTTCAATGGCTGCGACTACTCTGATCAGGGCGTTTTCTGTACCCGTACGACAGGATTGGTGGGGCTCGCATTTCTACCGGATGGCGACCTCGTTGTGGCTTCCAGTAGGGAGGACAAGGTTTTACGATACGACACGCAGACCGGCAATCTTGAAGGTGTGATCTTTGACACGCAAATAGATAATCCGCGCGGCGTGGCGTCAGGCCCCGATGGAACCCTGTGGATCTCGGCCCTTGGTAGCAATGTACTTGTCGGCGTTAATCCCGCCACCGGCGCAGAACGATATCGAGAGACGATCAGCCAACCGATGGCTGTAGCGGCCGGGAACGGTCGCATCTACGTCACGAGCCAAAATGGTGGGACTGTGCATCAGTATGATGCGCTAACAGGGGCCTACTTGGGCGTGCTAGCATCCGATCTGGGATCGAATCCGCAGGCGATAGGAGTCTGTAATGACGGCACCCTCTTGGTGGTTTCATCCAATCTGGGCATGTTCCATATCGACCAACACGACGGTCACTCCCTAGGATTCCTCGAGGGCTTTACCAGTGAAGGCATAGCGGTAGGAGTGAATGGCATGGCGTACACGAGGAACAACGACAACGTACTTTGCGAAATTGATCCGACAACGATGATGGTGGTACGTCGGCTCGTTGAGGACTCAAATCTGGTGGGAACCCACGGGATTGCGATATACCCGATTCCTGAACCCTCCGCCCTCGTCCTCCTCGGCATTGGTGCCATCGGGCTGATAGCCTACGCTTGGCGACGCCGGCGAGCAACATGAACAAGAATACCCTGCGGTCCCAATCGTAAGGCAGCGTCAGCGTACCTAGTCCCCGTTGCTTGCCGTGCATGGCACAAGCCGTGGGGCGGGCTTTTCTCGGGCTGGGCGTTTTTCCATTGTGCGTAACCCGCCACTGTCGCGCTGCGCAGTGGGTCGGTGGTTCGTCTTTGTTGTTTGATGACCGCATTGCGAGTTCAACATTTTCTCCACGGAAACGAGGAGAGAGACATGAAATTGCACAAGCTGCATTCAACGGTTCTGCCCGTCGCCGTGGCGTTGGTATGGTTTTCCGGCGTAGGTTTGCTCTCGGCTGCGGTGTCGTACACAACCACCAAGCTGAGCAGTCTACCAGGAGTTAGCTACTCGGGTACTCCCTACGACATCAACAACCACGGGCAGGTAGTGGGTTATGCGCGGGCGCTGGCATGAAGCAGCACGCAGTTCTGTGGGCAAATGGAGCAATTACCGATCTGGGCACTCTCGGCGGCGCAGAAAGTGCTGCCTTCGGCATCAATGACAGTGGGCAGATTGTGGGCTGGTCTGACACTGCTGCCGGCGCCCGGCACGCTTTTCTTTACAGCAATGGAACTATGACAGATATGGGTGAGCTGCTCGGTGGAGAGTCAAGCGCCGCCCAGGCCATTAACGTGTATGGACAAATAGTGGGTACCGCTAAAACCGTCGTTGGCGACAGTCACGCTTTTGTTTCCAGCGGTGGGGCTACGACCGATTTGGGAACGCTGGGCCACTATCAGAGTAACGCCGTAGCTATCAACTCCAGTGGCCAGATTGCCGGTTTCTCAGGCTATGTCGGTGGTGTTGTTTACTACCACGCCTTCTTATATGGCGGTGGAACTATGACCGACTTAGTTTTACTGCGCAGGATTACGGCCATTTGCAGCGTATGAGGTTTTTCAGATAAATGCCCAGGTGTCGCAGTTTCTTTCGTGTTCGCTTGATGTGGCATCGCCGTGCTGTTGCATTGCGCTGTTGCCAGTGCTGGATTGTCCTTGCGGTTGCTTCAATCAGTGCCGCAGACGCCCGACCGCTAAGCCACCAACTCCGCACCAGTGATCCCATTGCCGTATGTACTTGGCACACGGTCAACTCGGGATTTTTTCCCCCGCAAAGTCTCGCGGACTCGCGCCATGAACAAGTAGCTCACCGATGTCAGGATCAAGTGTCGCTTCAATCCCAGCCAGTGACGCCCTTCCCATTGATCGAGCCCGACTTCTTGTTTTTGATCCTCAAAACACCGTTCAACACGCCATCGCGAGAACGCCACCAGCAACGAGGTTTGCACGCTCGTCTCCAACGGAGCGTCACCGAGGAAAAACTTGATCTCCGCCGGGTCCAAGACATTGCGGGCTACCGCCAGATGCAGCCGCATTCCGGGCAAGCCCTTCTCATCCTTGACCGTAATCCAAACGTGTCTTGCCTCCCAAACCATCGGCCCCTTTTCGCCGTCCTTGACGCGATACCGCACCCACTCCTGGTCCCGCAGTTCCGGCGAGTATTTGAGCATGTTTTCAACGCTGATGGCCGGACGGCTGCCGGCAATGGCTCGCGGCGTCTTGCGGCCACGCCCCTTGGCTCGCCGAAACGGGCGATCCGTTACGCGCGGCTCGTGAATCCAGCCGGTGAACGTCTTCGGCACTTCGCCCACAAAACACTGCTTGCGACCGTGCAATTCCCGCAAAAACGCGGGCTTTCCGCCATATCCCTCGTCGAACGTCAGCCAGTCGAACGTCACTCCGTTGTCTTCCGCGCGGTCGAAAAGCTCCAAAGCGATTTTCCATTTCGGCCGATACACCACATCGTCGGGAATGCCCGCCGCGCGGCAACGGGCGCGGTCGTCCGACCAGTCCTCGGGCAGAAACAAGTCGCCGTCCAACAGGCAATGGAAATCGCCGGTGGCGTAGGCGAGATGCACGGTGACGATGCAGTTTTCCGTCTTACCAACCGTGCCGCACCACTGCCGTTTGACGCCAGGGGTTTTGCCTCCTTGCTTCACGTCGCTGGTTTCGTCGATGATGCCGACCGAATTGCGACCAGCGTGGTCCCGGATCACGATCTCTTGCAAGCGATTTCGAGTGCGATCTTCTTCCCACTTGTAGGTGGACAAAAACTCCTGCAAGTTTCGCGGGGGAATCCCGGCGGCAACGGCGATCGGTTCACAGCTTTTTTCGCTGAGATTGGACAATTGGCCCTCGACATAGGTCGAGAAATGAGCCCGCGTCTGCCGTTGGGTAAAGCAATCGTCGAACTGTTTCAAGTAACGTGTCAGCATCGGCTTCAACTGGCGAATCTGTTTGGCGTCCATGCCAAGCCCTCCGTGTTGGATGGCTACAGCTTCGCCAAACTCGCCGATTTACGCAATATCAATCCTGCGCAGTAAAACTAGACGCTGCCGCATATCACAACCGTGGCTTTGCTTATGCGAAGAAGGGTGACAAAGCGAAGGCCGCGGCAGATTACGAAGTGGCACGGAGATTGGGCTATCCGGCGGAGTGAAGCACGTGGATGATGGCCACCAAGGATCAGCCGTTCCGGCGCAGTCGCCAGATTAACAGTCCACCAGCTGCAGCAACAAACAATGTAAGGCTACCGGGCTCGGGAACACTTGCCACGCGAAAACCTACACTACGGTACTCGAACGTCGGGTTGTAGTCGTTGCGATTGGAGGCCAGCAGGTGGTCCGAGACATCGGAGAACGACCCGCCACGCAACCCACGATACGAACTGTACAAGAGCGCCTCAGTCCACTCCCAAATATTGCCGCCCTGGTCAAACGTGCCATAAGGGCTGTCTGACATCTGAAACTCGCCAACCTGCGTAGTGTAGTACGGCGAATCAATTGGGTACGGCGATACTTCGTAATAGTTGGCGTTGTTCCCCGATGCGTCAGCCATGTCACGGCCCGGGACCGTGTCACTGCTCGTCGGGTAGTTCCAGTACCCTGTATTCGTGCCACCGCCCTTGTAATATGCCGCCTTGTACCACTCATCTTCGCTGGTGATCGCCCACTTCCAGTCTGCCTCGCGGCCAACCGCCTGGAGTGCCGCGTTCGTCGTTGCGCCGTTGAGATAGTATGCCCCATCCTCAGTGGTTGACAGACTTTGTGTGCCTGTTGGCTGGCCATTGTGCAACCAATTGGCAAACCTCGCCGCGTCGCCCCATGAAACGTAGTTGACCGGACGGTTGGCGTAGTCCGATGCCACGCTGTACGCATAGCTGCCCGCCGAGCCGCTTTGCTGAATCTTGCACCCGTAAGTACCGCTCCACATGCTCGTGTTGTACAGCCCGTAGGTGTCGGTCTTGGCCACGGCGTTGAGGAACGCGGTGTACTGCCCGGCCGTCACTTCGAACTTGCCAATGTTGTAGACGTAGTCCACTTCCCCGCAGACACGGTCGGTCCCATAGCCACTGTAGCTCTGGCCGGACCATTCCCCCGCATTGCCCGGGTTGCCTACGGGGACCATCTCCAGACTCGTGAACCCTGTGCCCATGTTGAACACGTCGGCCTGCGCGGCACTTGTGGCCAAAACGATGCTGAAACCCGCAATTACGCAAGACACCAACGTCCTACGCCGACGCCGAACATGGAAGAGTACCCCGATCGCACCGACGCCAAGGAGGACGAGGGTCGACGGTTCGGGGATTGACTGAACGAGCACGTTGTCAAAAAGGGCTGACCCACCATTGATAGATTTCAATGCGATGGCTCCTGTCGGGTAGTCCGTGAATCCGTCATACGTCATTATGTGGTTACCGTCCACGAATGCCGCTCCGGTTGTGCCAGAGATGTCCAACCGGAAATGATGCCACGTTTCGAGAGCAAGTGATACGTTGACCTCCTCAAGAATAGTGCGTTCGGTCCAAGTACCGTATATCTTGGCGAACCCGAGGACATTTGGCCCAAGCTGAAACTGATAGGCATGCTCGTTGTCTGTGCCTGAAGCCATATCTTGAACGCGAAACAGGAAAGCGGTCGGCCATCCGCTTGACCCCGTGTTGATGATCTTGTAATCGAAGTCCACCCGATAATCCGACCAGCTTGTGCTACCAACCGTCGCCCGTGCATCATTGTTATTGGACCAATCGCCGTTGTTGCTTGTTATTTGATAAGCCCCTCCCACGACAGCGAACGAGCCATCGTATTCGGTCCACCCCGTGGCAGCTCCACTGTTGAAAGCGTCGTACAATAATACCTCGGCATCCGCGGACCTACATGCAATAAGCGCCATCATGCCGGACAGGAGTGATACTGTCGCAATGTGGATCCTCATCATACGTCCGCGCCGCCGCCACATGTATGCCAGCAGTCCAATGGCACCGATGCCGAGCAGGACGAGGGCGGAGGGTTCGGGAACTGGGATAAGACCATCAGCCGTTATGGAAAAATCCCTGAACAGGCCTTCGTTGAAGTCTGTTGACCCGTACTCCTGTGTTAGAAGCAGGGAAAACGTCGTCGGCCCCTCGAAGAACGGACTGCTCAACGCATTTCGAAGCGTGAAATTCACACCATCTGTGGAATAATCCGCTATCAATGTGTTGCCTGTACGGCGAAGCCGCAGTAACCCAGACTGCGCCTCCTCCAACACGGCAACCGACGGCATCCCTTCTGACGTCCAGATGTTGCTGGCAGCGAAATTGGGGCGGGCAAAGAACGTGTCGGCCCAACCTGATGAGTACGCCGCCGGGTTGACCGCCACGTCTTGGGCCGCCGGATACCCCGATGTAAATGCATAACAACCCAAGCCAAGTGCTGCGTTTCCCAGGTTGGCCCTGTCCGCAACAACAGTGGCTGTGAAGTCGCCTGTCGCAGCAAAGCATGTCGTCAGCCATGCAGCACCATGCTCAATGCCCACCGGCTTACTAAACACTACGCCAGAAATTGTCGGGGCAATGCTGAACTGCGGAAACGCTGATGCACGGAGGTTTGGGTTTATAGTTGTAGCCTGGAGGCTGTCATAGAAAGTGTCCGCATTAGTAGCAGACAACCCCATCAAGAACAGGACGGTAGCCACTAACAGTCGCACAGCACCCAGCATCAAGTCTTTCATCGCACACCTCGAAAGTTGCGGGCTGCGGGTTCGCGCCCTGAAAGGGAAAACAGAATATGACGTTACTAAATCACCGACCCGCTGCGCAGCGCGACCGGCGGCGGATTACGTACTGGGGAGAACATCCAGCCCAAGAACGGCCCGCTATGTCTTGCACGGCAAGCAACGGGGACTAGGTACGCTAACGCTACCTTACGATTGGTGATGCACGTTGTTCTTGTTCATATTGCTCGCCGTCGACGCCAAGCGAAGGCTAGGAGCCCAAGGGCACCGAAGCCGAACAAACCGATGGTCGAAGGTTCGGGCGCAGGTGTCGATGAGAAGCTGATGGCATCCAAGTCGAAAAAATTGTATAGCCGAGCCTGAGCTTGGATTGTGAGCGTCGCCGTCGTCCCGGCAAACGAACTAACATCTCCGACCATCGTGATCACGTCGCCACTCGATGACAGTTCGAAGACATCAATGGTCTGTCCGTTAATTGACACCGTGGGTCGTCCAAAAAACATCGCATCGCCATAGATGGGAGGGTGGATCAAGAATTGGATTGACCGGGTGCCAAGCGGGACATCTCCGACTTGAGAGATCGAAGGTGTGCCGTACCCATTTGCCTTGCATAAACTCACGCTGTACCGACCTTGTATCGGAGAACCGATGTTCGGATTGCTCGATGAGAGTAAGAGTTCTACCGTTGTATCAAGCGGAAACGTCGTGTACCAAAGTTGCGTGCGTACGACATTGTCTTCACGCACAGTCCAAAAGGGAAGTGCCGCAGCAGCGTCAATCTGCCAGGGGTAGTCAGCACCCTGAACAACCGCGCTCTCAAAGTCGAGATTCTTAAAGGTTGCTGACAATGCTTCCTTCGAACTGACGACAGATATCATCATTACAGATACCACGCTGATCATCACGATTACACTTCTCATAATGCGACTCGCTTGACGTTGCGGACGAACTGGCGTCCTGGAAATGGAAGAGCTGAGAAACACGAAAAAGAAGACACAAACCACGGACCCGCTGCGTGCCGTGCGACAGCTTGCGGATTACACAAAACGGAAAAACACCCAGCCAAAGAATGGCCCGCGGCAAGCTAATACCTTGCACGGCGAGCAACGGGGACTAGTGCCTCTTCAAGCCTGAATTGATGGGTAGAGGCGTTTGAGTTTGATCCTTGCGTCGTCAGTCGTGAACCGCCAGTCGATGGTACAATCCGCGGCGTTACGATCCGTTTCCCAAGCAGCTACCTCCCGAATGAGCATGGGCTGATCGGGGATGCGACGATCCAGGCATTGTTTCGTGAGAATGCTCAACTCCGTCTCCGCCATGTTCAGCCAGCTTCCATGTTTCGGCGTGTAATGGATCTCCAGCCGTTCAACTAACCGACGCGCCTCGGCCGGCTCAAACGCTTCGTACAGGGACGCCGGCTTGTGGGTATTCAAGTTGTCCATCACCAACACGATCTTTTCCGCCTCGGGATAGTGTTCGTCCACCAACTCCCGAATCACTTGGGCGAAGTCAATCTTGGTGCGTCGATCAGTCACCTTAACGTGGCGTTGGCCTCCCAACGGCTCGAAAAACATAAACAAGTTGGCCGTGCCATTTCGCTCGTACTCGTAGTCGACCCGTTGTGGTTGTCCCGGCTCGCATGGCAAAACAGGCCGTGTGTCTCGCACCAACTGCTTGCTCTGCTCGTCGAAACACACTTGCGGCCGTCGCGGATCATAGGGCCGCTTGTACACCTCCAGCACGTCTTCCATCGCCGCCACAAAGTCGGCATTCTGCTGGGGTGGAATCACCCATTGCTCTCTCAAGTGAGGCTTAAGTTCGTTTTTTTAAGCGTGCTACGTACGCATTCATGGCTGATGTCGTCCACGATTTGCAAGGCCACCAAGCGGTCGGCCAACAGGTGCAGTGTCCAACGGTTCCGGCCCTCCGGCGCTTGGCTGCACGCCAACGCTATCAGACGCGCTTCTTGTTCGCCGTCCAACTTGCGATACTGTCGGCCTTCCGCCCTCTTGCGGCAGACAGCCGCTGCCGCTCCGTCTTCCACAAAGCGTTGCCGCACACGGTACACCGTAGACAGCCCGACCTCGGCAAACTCGGCAATTCGTTCGTCGCTCCACCCCGGCCCCTGCTGCGACTGGTCGGCCTTGAGCAACACTCGCGCCCGTTTCAAGAGCGATTCGCTCTGGCCTCCCTTACGCAGCAGCGACTGCAACCATTCTCGATCTTCGACTTTCAGCCGAACGACGTGCTTGGCTTCCTTGCCCATAATCCCTCTCCTGTTTGAATCATCCAAGACAGGAGAAGGCATAATCGAAAACAGTAAACAAGTCAACTCAGCCTTGAACGCCCACTAGGTACGCGGACGCTGCCTTACGACTGGATATCCGACTATTAACTAGCGCCAGACTGCCGCAAAGATACCACCACCAAAAAATCATGTATACGCCCAGGAATAGGGGGTAGACATCAGTTGACAACCATCCCCCGCGCGCCCGCACCCGCAGCCGCCTGTTGCTGACTGTCGTAAGGCGTAGAACGGTCGCAGACGCTCTCTGTCCTCGATTTCCCGGCTGCTGGCTCCATTGGCAGGGTTTCACCGGCAGTTCCAAGAAATCCAGCGGCGGACAAACAGCCCCGGCTCAATGACGTTGTTTACGGGCTTAGCAAGTGGCATTTGCGCGATTAACCTTCGTAAGCGTCAATTTGATCGGGCTTCCCCTGCGAACGGTATTCAGTACAAAATTGCCCAAATCAACGTCGCATCTTCTTGGGGTATCGGAGAACAACACTAACGTCCCAATGCTCGCCGGGGCGGGCTGCTGGATCGTTTTCCAGCCGGGACGTGGAAACCGGGGCGCGTCGCTGAAAACGACCGGCGGGTTCGCCCCGCTGACACCCGCAGTCGGCGCTACCGTTCCGAGGCGGCGCGGGTGTAAGTGTGTCTCTTGACCTGCCGGTAGTCTACCGGATTGCCGTAGGCAGTACGCGCCCCGCTGCGCCATTCAACGCGGCACACCGAGCCACTGAGCCAAATGCACCATGTTAAATGGTTGCGGCACTAGCAACGGACCAATTGGGCGAAGTCGGCCCCCATCTGAAACCGTTGGGGCTTGCGAACGATCACGAGCTTCTGATCGCCGACCTGACCAACCAAACGTGCCCACCGGAAATCGGCCCGACGATCAGACTGAATACCAGTCAAATGCGTCACCGGTAGTGACGGCGGCGGGGCCGTGATCACTGGGTCGCGAATTGTAAGAACCGACCGTCGGCGTGTTGGGCGATTTAGCAAAGCTGAATGCGGCAGTCGGGTCTACAGGTTTTGACAGCAGTGCAAAACCATGATGCGATTCCGTCGGCGGGGCCATGCCGGCGGCCCTTTCGTTTTCGCTCTCGTCCAGAGCGATTACGCTGCCCGCTTCCGCCGCCGCCAAAGGTACGCCAGCAGCCCGATGGCACCGACGCCGAGGAGGACGAGGGTTGAGGGTTCGGGGATGGCGACGGCAAGTCTCAACTCGTGATCGGCGGCAGCACAATAGGCAATTAGAGAGTTGTTCGCTTTATCTATCGCCAGGGAAGTACACCACGCTTGTTCAGAAAGAACAACCTCCGTGTTCCAGCCCTGATCGGTCATAATGGCGTGCTTCAAATAGTAGTCGTAGTCTGACGGGCCAAACTTGGTTGTGTAACTAATTCGGGCCCGGTCGGCTGAATCTAGGGCTATGGAAATGGAGCCCTGTGACCATGCACTGCTGGTTGCATCCACGCTCTGCGTATGCCATTGCGACCCGTCCCAATGCGTGTAGTACAAGACATCATCCGCTAGACTACGGTGAGCAATATGAGGATTCCCGTTACTGTCGAGGGCCATTGACGCATCGTGTCCGCCGGCGACGACCTGTTGCATATCCCACCCAGACTCGCTCCGTTCACCGTACATCAAGTACCCGTTTTCGAAGCCAGCAACATGCGGCACGCCATCCTTGTCCAACTGCAGAGATGACGGCGCTATGCCATACATGTAGCTCGATGGGAACAACTCAATCTGCCAAGTCGTACCGTTCCAATATGCATATTTGCCATCGGCGTAATGATTATCATAATAGCTGACGTGCGGATTGCCGTTGTTATCAAGAGAGAGTGAGTTGTGATATCCCTTTTCACCATTTGTGTTGGGCTCGCCTTCGATGGTTGTCACCTGCCAAGCCGCCCCGTCCCACGCCGCATATTCGAGCCCATGGCCGTTGATATGGCTGGTAAACGTAAATTGCGGCCGATCGTATACGTCGATGGTGATCGAGGTCCCCATGCCCCAACTGTCTCCCACGGCAGCGACAATCTGCGTATCCCAGGCCGATCCGTTCCATTTGGCGTATCGCACATCCCGTGTCCCACCAACTAGGCCGTAGTAGGCGATTTGCGGCCGGCCTTGCGAGTCAAGAGCCACACTTGGGCTAATACCGGCATTTGGGCCGCTGTCCACCACGTGTGTCGTCCATTCGAGGCCATGGGCCGTTGTGCATACCAGAACAGCGACAAACGTCATTAGTGATGAAAGCTGCATTTTCATTTCTGGGGGCTCTGCAAGGATGATATAAGTGGTGCAAGAACGAACTCAGACTTCTTCCTCTGGAGGATTCGTCTGCTGGAACATCGCGGTCCTTCTGTATGTCTCGTAATACTCACGACTGATCCCAAATCGCGAAATCGTCGACTCGCCGTGCACAGACCCACAGGGCGGATTACACGCCGGAAAACACCCAGCCCAAGAACGGCTCGTCGCAAGGTGATGCCTTGCACGGCGAGCAACGGGGACTAGGTATATTGACGCTGCCTTACAATTGGTGATGCACGTTGTTCGTGTTCATGTTGCTCGCCACCGCCGCCATGCATGGGCCAGCACGCATAGCCCTCCCACAACGACCAATACGATGCTACCGGGCTCAGGAACACTTGCCACGCGGAAACCTACACTACGGTACTCGAACGTCGGGTTGTAGTCGTTGCGATTGGAGGCCAGCAGGTGGTCCGAGACATCGGAGAACGACCCGCCACGCAACCCACGACACGAACTGTACAAAATCGACTCGTTCCACTCCCATACATTGCCACCCTGGTCGAACGTGCCGTAGGGGCTGGCCGAGTTCTCGAACTCACCGACGATCGTCCGATAATACGGACTGCCGATAGTGTAGTGACTGTCATAGTAGTTGGCATAATTTCCTGGGTCGGTATAGCCGTCGGAGCCCAGGTGGCTCGGTTGCGTGTCGCTCGTCGTTGGGTAATCCCAGTAGCCCGCGTTGGTCCCGCCGCCCTTGTAGTACGCCGCCTTGTACCACTCGTCTTCGCTTGTGACCGCCCACTTCCAATCTGCCTCACGGTTCACCGCCAGGAGCGCAGCGTCAGTCGTTGCGCCGTTAAGATAATACGCGCCGTCCTCGGTGGTCGACAGATTCTGTTGGCCTGTCGGCCGACCGTTGTGCAGCCAGTTGGAAAAACGCATCGCGTCACCATAGGAGACGTAGTTTACCGGACGGTTGATCCAGTCCGCCTCGGTTCCGCTCGGACGGCCGCTGAAGTCGTAGGTGTAACTGCCGCTCGTGCCGTGGCGCGTGATCTGGCAACCATGAGATGAGCTGTCCATATTCGTGTTATAAAGTCCATAAGTATCCGTGGCGGCCACGGCGTTGAGGAAGTCACGGTACTGCCCGGCCGTGACCTCGTACTTGCCAATATTGTAGGCGTACTTCACCGCCCCACAGATTCGGTCAGGCCCGTTGCCGCCATAGCTCTCGCCGGACCATTCGCCGGCATTGCCCGCGTTGCCCACGGGCACCGTTTCGAGACTTACGGCCGCTTGTGCGGCCACGGTGTAGGCCACTAGGGCCAAAGTCAGAATCATCGAACTCAGTTTGAGCAATCTCATGGCCCTCACATCACTTCACATGAAAATGTGGCACTCGTAATACCGACGACAAACGACATAGCTAAACCATTGACCTAATGTGCGCAGCGCGGCAGCCCGGCGGATAACGCACAAGGAAAAACACCCAGCCCAAGAACGGCCCTCAGTGTTTTGCACTGCGAGCAACGGGGACTAGGTACGCTGACGCTGCCTTACGATTGGGGCCGCAGGATGGGTTTTGTTCATGTTGCTCGCCGGCAACGCCAAGCGTACGCCAGCAGCCCGATGGCTCCGATGCCGAGGAGGGCGACGGTGGAGGGTTCGGGGATGGGCGTCAGAAGGTAAGCGAAGCTGTCGCCGGAAGGAAGTTGCGCAACGCCGACGATCTGTCCGATGTCGTTAATGCCGGTTGCGGTTTGCAACGCTCCACCAAAAGGCGCGATCAAGCTATTCAGATCTTGCATCATGCCGTGCTGATAGATGTAAGCATGCCACTCGCCCCAGGTGGGGTTGCTAGTGTAAGTCGAATACCCGACCACCACACCATCCTCGTTGATGCCGCGTGCAACGCTGTAGTTGCCATTCAGGGTGCCGATGTCCTGGATTCGCCCGCCGCTGTAGAAGAAAGCGTGTGTGGGGACCGAGCCGAGGTCGTGCATGGCGCTGCCAGCAACTTGTCCGTGGCTGTTGATGTAGTCGCCGCTGGTGCTTTGGTACCCAGTCAGAGTAAAAGTCGTCAATGCCCCTTGGTCGTACACGTAGCCGATGTTTTTGGATCCTGTGGCAATGTAACCGGTGATCTGTCCGTTGTCGTTGATGCCATTGGCCTCGGAATCGATGCCGCCGAACAAGCCGAGATCTTGCATGCTCCCGTTGGAGAAAAGGAAGGCGTGTTCATAGTGATCACTCGCGCAGCAAGTACCGACGATCTGTCCGTTGTTGTTGATGTCGGCAGCCTCGGCCCATACGCCGCCGGGCAGCTTTCCGAGGTCGCTTATGCCTCCGTCCTTGTAGAGAAAGACGTTCTCACTGCCATCTGCCGCCCGGAAGTTACCCGCAACTGTGCCACTCTCGTTGATCGCTGTGGCGATGCTATACGTCGAGTTTAGGAGTGTGTTTAGGTTCTGCATTGCTCCACCGCTGTAGAAAAAGGCGTTGAAGCTGCCGCCATTGGGTATGGCCGACCCCACGACCTGACCGACGTTGCTGATCGCTGCGGGAGTGGCATTAACGTGGGGCCAGGCATTCGGAATATTGCCGAGATTCGTCAACGTGTACTGCACAGCAGCCGTTGTGTCGCTGGCCACCGTTGATGTCAGTGCGATCAGTGCCATTGTGATGGCCGCGTTCCACCTCTTCATCGCATGCCTCTCCTCGAATCTGTGAATGTGGTGCCTGCAGTATCAGCGTACTAACGGTTGCATACAGCTCGCAGCAAACGAGCCACGTCAAGAATGCACACCGGGGCGCTCTGAAACGGCCAGAGTTTGAATGTCCGGGTGCCGCGCTGCCTCGGGGCTAGTCGCCCGCAGAAATGTTGTACAGCGGTTACCTTAGCAAACCCCGCGATTCACGTCAACGAACCCCCCCTAGAATTATGGCGTTGTGGGCTCGGCAAGCATCGCTCTGCTAGGTTCGGTAACCCTGATGCACCCCAGTTCTTCCACCCGGCGGGCAGCTAAGCGATGCTGTTTTGGGGCCAGGGGGGTCATGAATGGTGGCCTGGACGAAGCCGCGGCACCAATCTAGCCGTTGGGCTGGCGGGAGGGTGGGGCATCTTTGAACTGATCCATGTCGACCCTGGCCTGGGCGAGGTTAAAATCATCTTCGACGATTTGATCGCGGCATTCGTACAATCGCTGTTGGCCATCGTCGTGTGGTGGCCGGTCTGGCTGGTACACCGGCAAGAAGAATGCCCAGTAGGATAACCATCATGCCATCCGAAACCGTTTTAATCACCGGAGCTTCCTCGGGCATCGGCCTGGAACTGGCAAAGCTGTTTGCCGCCGATAAGAGCGATTTGGTCCTGGTGGCCCGCAGCCAGGAGAAGTTAGACCACTTGGCAACGCAATTGCGAGACGAGCACCATGTTCAGGTGCGAGTGTTGAGCCGGGATCTGGTTGATCCTCAGAGTCCCCGTGACATCTTCGAAGTCCTGGCCGCCGAGGGCGTAACGGTGGACGTCCTGGTCAACAATGCTGGGTTTGCCGCTGGTGGGCCAGTGGTCGATGTACCGCTGGAAAAGCTGCTAGACACGATTTCGCTGAACATTGCCGCCCTGACGCACCTCACCCGGTTGTTTCTGCCCGGCATGCTCCAACGCCGCTCGGGAGGCATTCTCAACATCGCCTCAACGGCAGCTTTTCAGCCGGGACCCTATTTGGCCGTGTACTATGCGACCAAAGCGTATGCCCTCTCCTTCACCGAGGCCTTGGCAGAAGAAGCGATCGGCACCGGCGTCCGAGTCACCTGCCTCTGCCCCGGCCCTACGACCACCGGTTTTGCCGCAGTGGCAGAGGTGGAGAGCAAACTTCTTTTCCGGCTGGGGACGTCCGATGCCAAAACCGTTGCTCAGGCCGGCCACCGTGGTTTTCGGCGGGGAAGGGTCGTTGTTGTCCCAGGGTTCAGGAACAAGCTTCTTGCCGCCGCCGTACGCTTCACGCCACGGGTTGTGGTGAGGAAGATTACGAAGCGACTACAGATTTAGCCGGACGCGAGAACGATGCCTAGAAGTACGACGATGACAAAGGCAGCGACGACAGGAGCAATGCCAATGGATCCGAAGACCATCCACAAGCTGGAGAGGGCACTCGAAAAGCCGACCCTTGATGTCACCGGCCGATTGGGATTGAAGCAGCTAACCGGTTTTGCCCTCGCACGGCACGGTGCAGATGATGGACAAGGCGGCCGTGGCCGTCTACGAAGCGGCAGTCGAGGAACATGAAAGGAAGCTGGACGAGTGAAAATCTTTCGGTTCGCTTTCGCCGCCCATGGCAGTGACGCCGCCGGGACCGTGATGAGTTGATCCTCGCGAATTGTAAAAACCGGCTGTCGGCGTGTTGGGCGATTTAGCAAGCTGAATGCGGCAGTCGGGTCTACAGGTTCTGACAACAGTGCTGCGTACCCGTGCTGGCTGCGACGCTTAAAAACAGCGTTTTCGGTGGCACTTAGTGATGGAGCCTCGGCTTAGCCCCGATTTCCAGCGTTTTGCTGCTTTTCCATGACGGAAAATCGCTTGCAGCATTCGGGAATAACGGCTCCCCCCGATGACTCTGGCGATTCGCTTCTGCTTTGAAGTATGCCTCGCAGCGTAGCGGGGCGGTTGTGTTTCCCCTTTGGACACGACCGCCCCGGCTTGGGGCGGTCTTTACCTATTGGTGCGTCAGGCATGACGCGCAGCGTCATACCTGACGCTGTCAACCGGGTAGCGAAAGCGAGCCGGGAAGTGACTGGCCGGGTGAGAGTCCCGGCGGAGACCTTAATGACAGGAACTCCTAGCCGAAACGCAAGGGCGTCCGCCGTGAGGCGGAGTCCGAAGGAAGCGGCAGGCAAACTCCTGGCCCGAAGAACATGAATCGCATACGAGGCGTCGAACCGGTGGGCGAGAGGGCCAATAGACTCGAAGCCCAACGTCATTCGGACCGGTTCGGCGTATATGCGGCGGGTGTATGGGAGGAAAGTCACGCGCCTTACCCTGAGAGATCTGTCGTCCTGCCAATGGCTAGGCCCGTCGCAAGGCGGGCCGAAGGGACGACAGAAGTCAGCCGAGGCCATAGTAGTCGCGGGCCGGCGGCCCGCTCGATCGAGACACTCGCCCGAAAGGGGAGAAACGGCCGGGGATCGCAAGGCCGCATCGACGTGCCGAAGGGCCGAACAGATTAGACCGAACCGACGCAGAGCATTCGATGCCTGAACGAGATGCAGACAAGATGGCTGGAAAGCCGGATCGCAACCGGAGGGTAGGCGGCGGAACCGCCGAGAGCACGGTCTGCGCACATCAAGCAGGCACGGCATGTAATGAGCACGTCGGCGAGAAGACCTTGATGACGATGGAGGAGGTTGTATGCCCTAAGAACATGCTGGCGGCTTACCGGCAGGTGGTGGGCAACCAGGGCGTCCGGGCGTTGACGGAATCACCGTTGACGACTTGAAGCCCTTGCTCCAAGCCTGCTGGGAGGCCATCCGGGAAGAACTGCTCAGCGGTACGTATCGTCCCTCGCCGGTTCGGAAGGTGGAAATCCCCAAGCCGGGCGGCAAAGGCGTGCGGATGCTGGGCATTCCGACGGTTCTCGATCGACTGATTCAACAGGCCCTCAACCAAGTGTTGCAGCGATACTTCGATCCTCGATTTTCGGACCAAAGCTTCGGCTTTCGTCCGAGACGCAGCGCCCATCAAGCGATTGATCGGGCGCGGGAGTACATCGAGGCCGGGCATCGCTGGGTGGTGGACATGGATCTGGAGAAGTTCTTCGATCGGGTCAACCACGACATCTTGATGTCGCGGCTGGCTCGGCACATCGAAGACAAACGCATCCTTCGTCTGATCCGCCGCTACTTGCAGGCGGGCATGATGGAAGATGGACTGGTGGCGCAACGCACGGAAGGGACGCCGCAAGGCGGCCCGCTCTCGCCGCTGCTGAGCAACATCCTGCTCGACGAGTTGGATAGCGAGCTTCAGCGGCGTGGGCACCGATTCGTCCGATACGCCGACGATTGCAACATCTATGTGCGGTCGAAAGCGGCGGGCGAACGCGTTTTGTCGTCGGTCGAGCGATTCCTTCGGGAACGTTTGCGTTTGAAGGTCAATCGAGAGAAGAGTGCGGTGGACCGGCCCTGGAACCGCAAGTTCCTGGGCTATACGGTGACGCCGCATCGCCAACCAAAGCTGAAGGTGTCGCCTCAGTCGGTGAAACGATTGAAGGAGAAACTTCGGACGATTTTCCGGCGTGGTCGAGGGCGTAGCCTTCGTCGCGTGTTGGAGGAATTGCGTCCAGTGCTTCGCGGTTGGGTGTCGTACTACCGGAAATCGCAGATTCGGATCACGTTCGAGGAACTGGACCAGTGGATTCGCCGGAAACTGCGGGCCATTCTTTGGCGGCAGTGGAAGCGAAACTGGACTCGCGCCCGCGAACTGATGCGACGCGGACTGGACCACGCCCGAGCGTGGACTTCCGCGACCAACGGGCATGGCCCTTGGTGGAATGCCGGCGCAAGCCACATGAACCAAGCGGTCCCGACCCGTTATCTGCACCAGCTCGGTCTGGTGAGCCTTATTACAGAGTCACAGCGTTTTAAGCGTTTAATCTGAACCGCCGTGTACGGAACCGTACGCACGGTCGTGTGGGAGGACGGGGGCGGCAACGCCCCCTCCTACCCGATGAGACTGTCCCATGCAGTGCATTGTCCCTCCCAGACCGAAAACACCGCCAGCATGGCATCAGGCTTTCTTGGCCATGTTGCCGGCCATCCGACGCCGTGCCACGTTTGCCTTTCGCACCTTCGACCCGCAGGGGAGGCAGGAAGCGACCCATGAGGTGGTCTGCTACGCCCTTCGTGCCGTGGTCCGTCTGGCACAGCTCGGGAAGCTCGATCTGGCCTACCCCACCGTGCTAGCCAACTACGGCATCCGGCAGTTCTACGACGACCGCCGCTTGGGATGCCGCCAAAACGTCAAGGACGTCATGCATCCTCATTGCCGGCGGAGCAAGGGCATCAAGCTGGAGTCACTGGACCACTTCGACGAAGAAGAGAATGCCTGGCGTGAGGCCGTCGTTCAGGACACGCGAACTTCGCCCGTGCCCGACACGGTGAGCTTCCGCGTGGACTTTGCCGACTGGCTGCGGCGGTTGTCCAAGCGCAACCGCCACATCGCTGTGGCCTTGGCCATCGGCAACCGCGGCGGGGAAGTCGCCAGGAGGTTTGACGTCTCTGGCGGGCGGATCGCTCAATTGCGACGGGAGTTGGCAGCGTCGTGGGCAGAGTTTCGCGGCGAAGCCCAGGCGGCCAGGGTTGATCCGGTGGCGGCGTAGAGATTCCACATCGCACCCGTCGCTTGCTTCACTCAACCTCTAGCCCGGCGGATGGGCGACTTACGATGAGTCGCCCATCCTGCCGGTTCTTGCTAACGTCACTGCCTTCCTCCGCACAAGGAGCCCCCAGTTGAATCTACTTGTCGTGGCCAGCCTTGTTCTGGCCCTCACGCTCGCCGTTGTTGCCCTGGTCCATCAGGTGCGGCTACGGCGGGCGCTCCAATCCTTGGTCCGCCAATTACTACTTGCCCTGAGGAGATCCCGACGTGAGTAGGACGCTGTTTCTGTTGTTGATCGGGCTAGCCATAGCCTGGCTCGCTGGCTGTGTAGGCTCGGAGGGCAGACGAGTTCTTCACGAGCCAGCGGTCATGGATGCGACGACGCAAGTCGACGATCGACGGCTGTGCAACGAACTGATGCGGGTGACGTTGGCGGAGCAGCTCTTCACGTCCGTCACGCCAGAGCCGGTGGCGAAGCCCAGCGGCGGAACGCTAAAACTCATCGTCGCGGACGGGCGGCACGCATCCGCAAAAAACAGACTTGAATGGTCGTCCCCGCGTATGCTACTTGCCGATCCGCACCAGCACGACGCCGTGGGAGGCCACGTTGGCGTGAAAAGCGTCTGCAAACGTGCCGAGGTCCTTCTGCCGCCACAGGTCGCGGACCGGCCGGCGGCCTTCGATCGCCAGGTCGGCCCAGTTAGCTGTGACCTCGGCCTCGACCGGCCCACGGTTGAACAATCCGACCGCTTTTGAGCCGTCTTCCATGTCCTTGGCCCAGATTTCGAGGTCGCCCATCTTGGCCACCAGCGACGCTTGCCGGCCCAGGCGGTCTTGGTCGACCGCTAGCACCTCGTCGTTGGTCAGAAGACCCAACGTCAGGTTGTCCATCTTCGTCATGTCGCAGCCGATCAGAAGCGGCGCCGACAGAAGGCACCACAGGCTAATATGGGTGTACTGCTCGTCGGGAGTAAGCCGGCTAGGATGCGGGCGCCCCCAGCCGACCTGGCCGACCACGAGCATGTCCGGATCGTTCCAATGTCCCGGTCCAGCGTATTTCTCGTGCCCCGCTTGGGAAAAGCCAATTCCTGCCATGCTCCGCCAAGTGTCGCTGATGTCACCAGTAGTGCGCCAGCAGTTGCCGCCCACCTCGCCGCCCCACTGCCAGACCTTGCCCCATCCATATTGGCAGAGACTGTAGACGATGTCGCGATCGACCTTGTCCAACGACGCCCGCATTACGCGATAGGGCTCCATCAATTGCTCGTGGGTGGGCTTATTGGTCCTGATGACTCTGCCGTACGAGCACCAGTCGTACTTCAGGTAGTCGAAACCCCACTCGGCGTACCGGCGGGCGTCCTGGTCTTCGTGCTGGTAGCTGGCAGTAAAGCCGGCACAGGTAAGGTGGCCGGGCGACGAATAGATGCCGATTTTCAGGCCCTTGCCGTGCACGTAAGCGCAGAGTGCCTTCATGTCCGGGAACTTCTTGTTCGCGTTGATCATCCCATCCGCGTCGCGTGCCGCCCCGGAAAGGTCGGGGTCGTTCGAGCCGGGCTTGATCGACCAGCAATCGTCGATATTGATGTACGTCCAACCATGGTCGATAAGGCCGCTGGCGACCATGGCGTCGGCGGCCGCGCGGACCTTCGCCTCGTCGACCGCGTGGGCAAAGCAGTTCCAACTGTTCCAACCCATCGGCGGCGTCAGGGCGATCTGTTGGCCGACCACGATGCGCCACTTCCGCTCGGCAGTCCCGACGGCGTTCTTCGCCCGCAGCGTCACCACGTGTTCCCCTTTCTCCTTGAGCGAGCCGGTAATCCGCCCCGTCGCTGCGTCGAGCTTCAGACCCTCCGGCAGTCCTTCGGCCGAGAACTCGATGGGCCGATTACCCGTGGCCGGGATGGTAAAGAGTACCGGGTGCCCAGGCCGGACGCCGAAGTTCTGTGGACCGTTGATCCGCGGCGTGGGCGGGGCCTTGGGTGTCAGCACGATCGGCCTGGCGGACTCGTCTCCCACGCCACGGGAAGCAATCGTCAAGAACACCGCGACGGCCACCGCCACCAACGACAAGGTCATTGATCGTCTCATAACTCGGCTCCACTTGGAAAGAGGTCGAATACGCAGGGTGTTTCATTTTCCGGGGGCGCCGTTCTAAACCGGCGTCTCCCATTTAGGCTGCGGTCGGTTCCGATCCGAGCAATAAACAGCATTCCAATTTTAGCAGACTGACTCGCGCCCCCAGCTGGCAGCCGATTTGCGGTTCCGAGTATGGTTGGGTTCTCGGACCACTAGCTTTACGTCCTCAAAGGCTTTTCCGCGATTCTACCCGAGCGTCATCAAACGTATGGGTTCCCGCGGCACAACGGCCAGCTTCATCAATGGGTCCACTATGAAGCCGTGTGTGCGTCAAGTGGCGACTATGAAGCCGTGTGTGCGTCAACTTGAGGACCGCGAGCAGGTAAGGCCGGTCGGTGGACATCGTCCAGAACTCCGTCTCATGTGTGTCCGTATCCAAACAGCAGGTCACCGAGCGGAATTTACCCAGATCAATTGCGAGAATCTTGGACATAGCCGTGTGCTCCTGAAAAAAGGGATCCTCTGAACAACTCCTTGATAACCAATCTGGCTATCAAGGGAAACACGGCTTACATGGATTCTGTTTCTGAAGCATTCCCAAAAAAGGGATGACTTGACGGGACGCCAGCGCGCGCAACGCCGGAGTGGAACGACGTGGGCGGCCCAGCGCGTCCGAATTGCCAACTGATGTGGCCCGCCCGCGTTCGCTCCCGTGACCTTGTTGGACATTTTCATTTCAATAACTTCTTGGCGGGGATACTCCACGCAGACCTGTGCTGATCAAAACCGACCTTAGGATAGTAGGTCTCCGCCTTCGGGGCGGCGAGAAGTATCAGTTTCGCTCTTGAGCCAAGCTGGGACTGCGTAAGCCGGATGAGCTCCCGTCCGATGCCCTTCTTCTGATACTTTTCGTCGACGGCCAGATCAGAGAGGTAACAACAGTACTCGAAATCAGTTACGGAGCGCGCCACGCCAACGAGGGTCGAACCGTCCCACGCGGTGCAGAGCAGGTTCGCGTGCTCCAGCATGGCATTGATGCACTTCGGATCATCGACGGGGCGACGCTCCGCCAAGGTCGAGCGCCGCAATACGTCCGCGAACTCAACATCAGAGATGGTGCGACGGGTCTCGTACTGGATATTCATCTTACGCTCAACAGGTATTCAACCGCCGAAGTGCGGTAAAACTTCAGTGCATTATCGCAGCCGAGCATCGCGTTGGCAAGCAACCCATCCGCAGACGCGACTTGACTCGCTGACCATGGCGATCCACGTGTCATGAATCCTTCCTTTTCCAACGCTTGGCCAGTAGTGTCCGGTTGAGCGAACGTTACGCTGCTGCAAGGCGATGAAGTTCATGGACTTACCGCATCATTTTTCTGTACTCGATTTCAACTCGCCCTGGCGTATTGGGCGTCTCTTGTCCACCTTGAGGTGGAAGGGAGATGCCGATGCACGAGGGGAGACTGGTTTTTTCGCAGTTGATGGATTTCATTCCCAAGCGGGACTTCGACGACGCGGTGAATCGCTACCGTGGCAACTATCGCGTGCGAGATTTCTCTTGCCGCGACCAGTTTCTCGCAATGGCCTTCGCCCAGTTGACTTACCGCGAGAGTCTGCGAGACATCGAGACGTGTTTGAACGCCGTGCAGCCGAAGCTGTACCACGCCGGCTTTCGCGGCAAGGTCTCCAGGAGCACCCTGGGCGACGCCAACAAACGCAGAGACTGGCGTATCTACGCCGACTTCGCACAAAGGCTCATTCATCGCGCGCGAGCATTGTACGCTCGGGACGACTTCGGACTGGCGCTGAAACAGACCGCTTATGCCTTGGACTCCACGACCATCGACCTGTGTCTTGCCCTTTTCCCCTGGGCACGTTTTCGTCGGCGCAAGGGCGCGGTAAAACTGCACACGTTGATCGACCTGCGAGGCAATATCCCCTGCTTTATCCGCATAACTCACGGAAAAACGGCCGATGTGACGGTGCTCGATTACCTGCCTATCGAGCTGTAAACGCCGGTCAGAAAACGTAGCGCTGGACGGTTGAAAAGCGTGGCGCTCGGGATGAAAGAAGACGCTATTGTAACTCCTGGATTAAGGGAAAGAAAGAAGGTCCCCTGCCCGAGGGCAGGGCCGGTTACAACGGTTAGTTCATAGGAGCAGATTGATCTTTTTCCCGTGGTTTTGCGGGGATTTCCGCCGTCTTCTTCCCCATCGAACGACAACGCGCATCCTTTAAGCGGTAGCTTTCGCCGCTTGCCTCCAGGATATGGCAGCGATGGGTCAAACGGTCGAGCACCGCGCCGGTCAGTCGCTCGCTGCCAAGCACCTCTGTCCATTGTTCGAAGGGAAGATTGGTGGTCACGATTACGCTCGTGCGCTCGTACGCCGTGCTGATCACGTCGAACAACAACTCCGAACCCAGCTTGCTCGCCGGGACGTAGCCAAGCTCGTCGAGGATCAAGACGTCCAGCTTGGCCAATTGGCTCTTCATTCGCATCAACTGGTGTTCTTCGCGGACCTCCATCAGTTGCGTGATCAGCTCGGTGACCCGCCAGAAGCGAACCCGCTTGCCCTGCTGGCAGGCAGCCATGCCCAACACGATGGCCAGATGCGTCTTGCCCGTGCCCGGATTGCCCACCAGGATCACCGACTCCCGTTTGTCGATATACTCGCCGCGTAACAGCTCCCCAACCAACACCCGATTGAGTGACGGCTGGGCCTCGAACTTGAAATCCTCCAGCGTCTTGGGATTGGGGAAGCGAGCCGCCTTCAGTCGTCGTTCGGCCGCCCGCTTTTCCCGTTGGATCAGTTCCAACTCACAGAGTTGCAACAAGAAGCCCAGATGATCGACGTTTTCCGTGGCGCAGCGGGCGGCCACCTTGTCACACTCCGCATGGAAGGTGGGCAGCTTCAATGCCTTCAGATGATGCTTCAACAACACGGTGCTCTTGGTTTCAAGCTTCTTCATGGCATGCCTCCGGCTGTCTCAGGGTGTCGTAAGTCGCCAGCTTCGGCGGGGGAACTTCATGGCCTTGCAGATGCGGCCGACCGTCGAGGCGAAAGTATTTCGCCGGTACTTCTCGGCCATCCTGCAACAACAGCCGGACGGCCTCGACCGTTAAGGCGCCAATCGCCAGCGCCCGATCCACGGCTCGGGCCAGTTCCCCCAGTTCGCACGATTCCAGTAGCCGAAGCACTTTGATGAACTCGCGGCGGCCGTCGCTGCCCAGTTCGCCCTCCAGCCGTCGCCGCAACACGCCAAAACCCTCGGGCAGATCCCAGTCGTCGAAGGGTTTTCCAAAGTCCAACGCTCCAGGCTTCCGCTCCAACAGGGCCAGGTAATGCACCGGATCGTAATGGACGTTCTCCTTGTCCCAATCCCGCAGATGCTCGGCGATGACCTGGTCCCGCCCACCACGAACCGCACCCGCTCGATCCCGCCGACAGCCGTCACCGCATGATGGGCGTGTGCGGTCGGCACCGAATAGTCGTTGCGATCGAAACGAACCAGTGACAGCGAGTTGGCCTGGCATGGTTCGACGCGCCGGGCCTCGAAGGGCTGCGCGGGCAGCGGCCAGCATCGCCCGAACGATCCTCTTCGAGAAGCTCCGCCTTCGTCCCCTTCTTGCCGCGGACGTGGCGATTCAACTCCCGGCGGCAGGCGTCGGCCAAGCCTTCGTTGTACAACTCGAAGTCATCGAGGTGGGGCACGGGCACCAAGAAGTTCCGCCGCGTATAACCCACCAGGCTTTCGACGTGTCCTTTCTCCGTTGGTCGGCGGACCAAACAGAAGTGATGTGCGAAAAGGTAGTGGCTTTCCAGCCGCAGGAACTCGCGCGTAAAGGCGCCGCCCCGCTTCTGGATCACCTTGGCCACGGCGATCTTCGTGTTGTCGTAGGTAATCCGCTTCGGCACGGCACCGAAAAACTCGAATGCCCGGCGATGGCCTTCCTGGAACGTCTCGGTGCATTCGCGGGGAAAGATCTGGCAGAACACCGCGTCGCTAAACGGCAGCGACATGACGAACAGCGCTACTTTCCGCTCCTGGCCCCGATAAACGACCGTTGCCTCGCCGAAATCGACTTGGGCTTCGCCCGGCGGATGCGCCAGCGGCATGAACACTTCCGCCGACCGCTGCTAGCCAACGCCGCACCTCTTCCTGGACGCCCGTTCGACCGCCTTCATAACCGGCTTCGCGAAGACGTTGGAGAATCCGCTTGGCCGTATGCCGCTGTTTCTTCGGCGCCTGCTTGTCGGCTTCGAGAATCTCGTGGATCAACGCCACGAACGGTCCCAGAACCGGCTTCTCCCGCGGCTCCTTCTTCCGGTAGCCGGGCGGTTCCTCATGCTGCAAGATCTTTTGCAGCGTGTCCCAATGCAGACCATACTCCTTGACGGGCCTGACGCTTCGACAGCTCGCCGGTCAGCACCCGACGCCGTACTTCGCTCTGATTCTATGAAAGAGCGGCCACTTGAGACAAAAGCGGTTCTCCTGGATGGTATGTACGGCGTCGCCACGGAGGCGCGCCAGAAGCAACACCCGAGCAGGGTTATACCCAGGAGAACTGAGTATGTTATACCTTGGCATTGATCTGCACCGCAAGCAACTAACCGTGTCCGTGCGTAACGAGAAGGGAGACGTGATCCTGCGCCGCCAAGTGAGCACCCGTTGGGAGCGGGTGCGGGAGTTCCTCGAATGGATCAAGGCGGAAGCTAAGCGGGAGGGCGGCTTCGTGGCCATCATCGAGACGTGCGGTTTCGAGGACTGGCTGATTGGGCTGTTGAAGGAGCACGGCTGCCGAAAGGTGGTGTTGATTCAACCGGAGAAGCGGTCCAAGAAGAAGACCGATCAGCGCGATGCCCATGCTATGAGCGAACTGTTGTGGGTCAATCGATGGCGGTTGTTGGCTTGCCAGAAGATTCAGGGAGTGCGGAGCGTGAGTTTGACGTCAGCTGCGGAGCAGGAGGACCGGCGGATCACGGCAGCCCGGCAGCGGGCCGGCCGACAGCGGACGAGGACCATGAACCAAATCAAGTACATCCTGCGGCGTCACAACCTGGAATGGGAGTGCCCAACGAAGACCTTTGAGACCAAGAAGGTGCGGAAGTGGTTGCGCGAGGTTGCCTTGTCGGCGGTGGAGCGGCTGGAGATGAATCACCTATTGGTCCAGTGGGACCTTTGGGATCAGCAAATCGAGGAGCTGGAGAAGGTGATCGGCAAGCGATTTCAGAACAATGCGACAGCGCAGTTGTTGGCCACAGCGCCCGGTGTGAGCGCGTACAGCGGCCTGGCGTTAGCCGCGCGGATCGGCCCGATCGAAAACTTCCCCCGGCCACGGAGTCTGGCAAACTACTGGGGACTGACGCCTGGGTGCCGCAACTCCGGCGAGGTGACAGACCGGTTGGGCTCGATCACTAAGCAGGGCAGTCCCATCGCCCGCTTCATTCTGGGTCAATCGATACTCCACGTGTTGCGGAAGGATGCGTGGATGCGGACATGGTACAGCCGAATCAAACGGCGGCGTGGCTCGAAGATCGCGCGGGTGGCGGTGATGCGGCGGTTGGCGACAATTTTCTGGCACATGGTGAAACATCAAGAGGCTTACGTGCCGGGTGGTCCGCCGCGTCTGAAGTGTCGCCGGAAGGAGGCAGCACAGGCATCTGCGTAAAGTTGTGGCGACGTTGGGGCGAGGGCTTCGCCCTCAGGATTTTCCAGGTAGGACTCCGGTGTCCAATGGCCGGGCAGCGAGATTAGCAATGAACGTCAGTCGGTGAAGGAGATTGTGCGAGAGTGGTTGCATCGGTGGCGAATCCTTGTGAGCAGTCACCCCGGGAACCGAGATCAGTCTGAGAACTGTGGTGGACTTGGCGGGGTCTCACAGCTCCAGCCTTGCGTCGCTCTGATTGAGACGATCCTGGTCCTCGGACGGTCGCAGAGAAAACTTCCGTGCCAGGTCCACTGGACCTGAGCGATTGTCGAGACGGCAAACGCATTCACGAAGGGACGTATTGGGGTGCGGCCGCAAAGAAAAGAACGGCCGCGATCGAACCCGAAAAGAAGACCGTGAACAGCTCTGAAGCAATGTTGGCACCGAAAGACGAACGATCATTGGCGAAGAGAAAGAACCAACGCAAGAATCGAAGCCCCGACTTCGGCGATCGCGCTATGCAAAGAATTTTAGGAGACTGCCTTGACAACAACGGCTCTTTCAGGGACACAGTTCCATGTTCGTGTACACTCTCTGCTACCTCGCGGAGGGGTAAGGTTTGTAGCGGTAATTCCGCTACAAGCCTTGCTCACCCTTCCACGAGTGAGGTGGAGAGCGCCACGTTTTTCGACCGGTACACAGGCCCCGTCCCGCGCCACGGTTTTCAAGCGGCGTTTACACAAACGAGGAAGCCAATGAGGCTTGCAGCTAACAGCAGAGATGAGCCTTGTCATCGTCGAACGGGGTGTGCGAGAGCACGAACTATTCTGCGAGAGAACAGGGGTGCACGGGCGACTATCGCAGGCCGTGCGCCGATCAACGATCACGATGACGCCGGATGAGACCCGTGGATACGTTCGGGCACATGCAGTGCAGTACGTTTCCAGCCAGGTTGATGAAGTCTTGCGGCGGCACCGTCTCAGTCGGTGCCACCGCAGTCAGCTTATGGTGACGGCCGTAAACCGGTTGGTCACCATGGTGAGTCACGAACGCCTCACCCGAGTGCCAGCCGCCCAAAGTCACCCGCTAGCGGCGTAGGCACTAAACCGCTTGCCACCGTCGCCCAATTCCGTGCTGCGCCCGAACTCGGTTCGCAGCAGGCCAGTAGACGTAAGACTCTATCCAACCGTGTTGGTTATCATCCGCGCCGACGAATAACCCAAGCGCCGACCAAGCCCGCGAGCGTCAGCAAGAGGGCAATGCTCGACGGTTCGGGGGACGGGGTCAGCGAGCCCACCGATTGGCCGTACGTCGACAGCATCTTACTCAGGTCGGTGAAGTTTACCGTGCCGTCGTAATTGGCGTCGCCATCAGCCCATACGCCGGACTGACCGTACTTCGACAGCAACTTGCTCAAATCCGTGAAGTTCGTGGTGCCATCCAAGTTGGTGTCGCCATACACCGTGTAGGCGATGTTGATCTTGCTGGTTCCCGTGTTGTCGGTCCAGCCCAAACCACGCGAGGCGCTGGCCGTCGAACTCTGGAACTTGCCAGTGTTCCACGCGCCGGCCGCGTAGCTCGTCGTCAGCAAACCCTTGACCGTGGCAACCGGGTCAGCTTCGGTGGCATAGTCGAGGACGAGCATACCGCCCTTGATGTTTGCGCCGCCGTTATTGAGAACGGGAACCATGGCCTTCGCGGCGCCCGAGAGGATCAGCTTGCCGGCCTCAACGGTGGTGACACCGCTGTAGGTGTTGACACTGCTCATGGTCACTGTACCGGTTCCTTGCTTCAGCACGGTGGCGGTGCCGCCGATGCCGCTAGTACCGGTGATAGTGAAGTTCTTGCTGGAGTTATTGAAGACCACGCTGGTGGGAGTGGCTGCCGAAGCGATGTTGGCCGTGAGGCCCGTGGCCGTGTCATCAAACGTGTTCTTCACGCCGTTGGACGTGCTGCCCGGATTCCAGTTGGCCGTGTTGCTCCAGGCCGTGCCGGAGGTTCCGGTCCAGACGACATCAACAGCGGTCGCAGATTGGACGCCAGCGCCATCAGCGCCGAGGACCACGTAATTGCTGCCGACATCGCCGAGGGCTCCACTTAAGCCGGAAGCCACGTACGACCAAGTCATGCCTTTGACCGTAACGGGGGTGTGGGCTGCGTCGTCGTAAAGGCCGAACAGCGCATCGGCATCCAGGGTGCCCACGCCGAGCGCGGAACCTGTCTTGCCCATGTTATACATGGCCAGCGCCTTCGTGTCGTCAAACAGGCTGTCGAAGGCGGCGTAGTCGTCCAGCATGCCCGTATAGCACCATTCCGGATTGTGGGTGGGGCTGTTCAGTTCACCTCCGATGATGTATTTCAACGGATCGACGAAGCCATCGTCGCTAGTGATGTTGCGCGTATCGCCGGTACGCAAAGTCTGCAGTTGGCCATCGAGATAGATCTTCACCTTCTGATCGTCGTCAGCATTGAAGTTGTCCCATGTACTGACAACTTGGTGCCATTGGCTGTTGTAGATGCTCGTATTAGCAACCGTAACACCATTTACCGAATGGCCAGTGCCGGTTTCCGCTCTCATGCCGGCATACAGTTCTCCAGGATTCCAGGTGCTGATCTTCAATACCTGCGTCCCTGTCGTCTGCTGCATAGCAATACCGTTGGCCTGCGCCAGATTCGTGTTGAACCAGTACGAAACTGTGAGGACACCGCTGGCCAAATCGGCCCCTAGGGGACGGGCGCCGGTGATGTCCACGTAGGAATTGACGTTCGTGTCGCCACCGACGAGACTGAGTGCGCCGGTGCCATTGATGCCACCGGAAACGAGCGATGCAGCACTGCCGGCCGTGCCCGTCGGTCCGCCGTCAACGATCGACTGAGTATAGTCGCCGTCGAACTGGTACAGGCTAATCAAAGCCGCGTGGGTTGCCGCCGTCGTCAGCATGACAGCCGACACGGCCGTCACGAAAAAGCCAAACTTCTTCATGGGAACTCTCCTTTTTGTGTGTAAAGTCGCGGTCGAGATCATCGCAGCTTGGTCCCAACCTCGTTGGTGCCGTACACGTTAAGAGGTGGGGACCATTACCGACGGCCTATTCTGCCTCCGAAATGGCAAAAAGATGTTTTCATGATCTAGCACTCGGAACCATGGCACACATGGTGACGCCATGACGGTTTCCATTTTGCAGACCACAACCCCCGCAGAATACCAGACCGCTACGTTTTTGTGTCAGGAATTTCTCGCTTGTTCGCAAGAGACCGACGTTCGCCACTAGCCTGCAGAGGTCGCTGTGGGCTTATCACTCGCCGGATCGCTGACAGTCGGTGCCTTGATAGGCAACTTCGAGCACTGTCTTCGTACCATCCCTCTGCGAGGATGTCAACCAGTATTTTCCATCTATTTTCCAAGTAGTTCTGGCTCATCCGGTTCTTGCGTACCTGGAGGATAACCCCTGTTCCAACAACGACTTGTGAAAACCATGAAGGACCTTCCCTTTAGCCCCTTCCGCCTTCGCCGTCGCATCGGCCCTCGCCCCGCGTTTATAGGGGTCGATGCGATGGTGAAGGCGGTAAGGGGCGGTCCCTTTTGCCGAGCCCGAGCGGAGGTCCGAAGCTCCTTGTTTGTTGAGGGTTACGTTGTCAGGTACGCTTCCGCCGGATGAACCTCTTTTGTTTGGCATGGGATTTGCGCCAGCCCCCTAGAATATATGGGCTTTTGCAATCAGCATGCCATAGTGACAGGGAAACCCAATGGGTGACAGCCAAAACGGGGACTTGCTGGTCAATTTGGACCGTACATTGAAGCTGAAGTCCTTGGGAAGCCAAATCACCACCGACGCCAGGCTGCTGGCGTATCGGGAGTTTGATGAGGCGTTGGGCCTGACCGAGATGGGCAAAGACGCCCTGGAAGATTCGCGCTTCGGCAAGAACACGCAGCACGGCCCATTGGGTCTGCTCCGTCAGTCGATTTACAGCCGCCTGGCAGGCTATGAAGATGTAAACGACGCGGAGCGACTCTGCGTTGATCCCGCCATGCGGTATGTCGTAGGCGGCAGGGCTTCGCAGGAAGACAAACAAGCCGCTTCGATGAGCGAGATGGGCCGGTTCGAGACGGAGATCCTTAGCACCAAGCCGAACCTGAAGACGCTCATGGCCCTCTCGGGCAGGTGGATCGACAAGGCGCATCAGCGAAAGCCGCTGAAGGAACTGATCCTCGATATGGATAGCTCCGTCAGCGAGACCTACGGCGACCAGCAAGGCACAGAGTACAATGGGCACTTTGAATGTACCTGCTACCATCCGCTGTTCCTGTTCAACCAACGGGGTGACGTGGAGTGGGCGATGCTGCGACGACGCAAGCATCACAGCGCGAAGTACTGGCGCCGTGTGCTCCTGCCAGTGGTCGAGCGGTATCGTCACCGCGACATCCCCAAGTTATCTCGCGGCGATGCGGCGTTTGCCAATCCAGCGTTCATGACCTTGCTGGAAACCGAGAGCTATCATTACGCCATTCGGATTGTGGCCAATGCGGTGCTGGAGCGGGAAATCGAACACCTACTCACCCGTCCTGTGGGACGGCCTTCGCACAAGTCGAAGGTGTTCTACCACAACTTCCAGTACCAGGCGAAATCTTGGCATCAGCCGCGTCGGGTCGTGGCCGAGGTGGAGTGGCATCAGGGGGAACTGTTTGCCCGCGTGGGGTTCATCGTGACCAACTTGACATGGCGGTCGAAGAGTGTGGTGCGGTTCTACAACGGCCGAGGCACCGCCGAGCAATGGATCAAAGAGGGCAAGAACGCTATCCAATGGACGAAGCTCTCCTGCCGGACGTTCAAGGCCAACCAGACCCGTTTACAGTTGTTCGCGTTGGTTTACAATCTGGCCAACTTCCTGCGGCGGCTGGCGCTGCCCAAGAGTATTCGGCAGTGGTCGTTGACGACGCTGCGGGAGAAGCTGGTAAAGATCGGTGCAAAGGTGACTCGTCACTCGAAGTATGTGACGTTCCAATTGGCGGAGGTTGCCGTCCCGCGACAACTGTTCGTAGCGATCCTGGAGCGGATCGGACGACTTGCTATGCCGCCCGTGGTGTGTCCATCCGGTTAAGAAGCCCGGTTGGGAATAAGCAAGAGGCTTTTGGCGAGAGCAACGGGAAATGCATGGCCTTCGGACAGCAAACAACGCCCAAACTAACTCTGCGGCTGGGCGTCGAACATCAGGACTGCCCGTGAAACCAGATTCTCAGCGGGGAAATCAGCGTACTTACTGGAGTTTCACGCAGCTTTTTGTTAGCATAGGGGAATGGTCGCTCGGAGAGTATCCGAGCGTGTCCAAATGGGGAATCCCGGGTCTCACCGATTTCGTGAAATTCTCACGGTTTTTGCGAGATCGGCGATATCCCTACCAATCTCGGAGGACCAGCCATGCCTATCGAGAAGCCAATTCGACGTCGCGCCTTCTTACAGCGTGCGGCCATCGCGTCCGCCACTCCGTGGATTATTCCCCGTTCGGTGATGTCCTCAGAAGGCCAACCGGGGGCAAACGATCGCATCGTGATCGCCATAATCGGCATGGGCGTCCGTGGCAATCAACTCGTCAAGAACATCCCGTCGGAAGGCCGGCTCGCGGCCATCTGCGATATCGACCTTCGCCGCACGTCAGCCGCGTTGAAAACATACGAGGCCGATTGGCAAGTCTATCAAGACTATCGCAAGCTGCTCGACCAAAAAGACATCGACGCCGTGATCGTCTGCCCGATGGACCCCCACCACATATACGCCAGCATGTTGGCCTGCCAGGCCGGCAAGGACGTCTACTGCGAAAAGCCTCTTTCGGTCTACGTGACCGAAGGCCGGGCGCTGGTAAAGGCCGCGCGAAAGTACAACCGGGTCGTGCAGACCGGCACGCAGCAGCGAACGATGGAGATGGACCGTTTTGCTTGCGAGTTAGTTCGCGACGGTGGCATCGGCAAGGTGCGGGTGGTCGAGTGCATCAATTTTCTGAGTCCCGAAGTCTATCCTGGGTTTCCAGCGGAGCCGACACCGAAGGAAGTCGCCTGGGATGTCTGGATTGGTCCAACGCCCGAACGCCCGTTTAGCGATGAGCACCTATTAAATGGCTGGGGCCACTGGCGCGATTACTGCGGCTCTCGCATGACGTTTCTCGGAGCCCACGCGTTCGATATGATTCAATGCGCCTGGGCGCCGACGAAAGCGGCCCGGTCGAGTTTTGGCCGATTGAGAAGGGCCCCAATGCCCGTCTCGTTTTCCGCTATGCTAACGGCGTTGAGGTCCACCTCAATATCCCCGACGAGGAGCCGCACCGCCGCGGCCCCTTGAACGGTGCCATCTTTTCGGGCGAAAGGTGCAAAATCGAAATCAACCGCAATAAGTTCGTCACCAATCCGCGCAACTTCGTCAAGAATCGCCCGTCCGCCGAACTTGCCGCCGCCTGGGATGGACCTGGCTGGGTCGCCAAGGGGCACATCAAAAACTGGTTCGACTGCATCAAAACTCGCGCCCGGCCCAACGCCGACGTCGAAATCGGCCATCGTTCAGCCACGGTGTGCCATCTGTGCAACATCACGCGACAGCTCGGCCGCCGCCTGCGATGGGACCCGGAAAACGAGAAGTTCGTCAGCGACGATGAGGCAAATGCCCTGCTCAGCCGGCCGCGGCGAAAGGGCTGGGAACTGCCTGAAATCGGCTGACCCGCAACGTCAATCACGTTTGCTGCATCCGCCGTCACTGCGGGATGGCACTCTGTCTCTTGGCCGACGCACATAAAATATGGATGGTGGGTCATACCGACTAAGGAGATGACCCAATGCGTTTGCTTTACGTCAACAACGACGGCGGCAGTTTCGCCAATTACGTGGAGATCGAGGCAGGGACCACGGTCGAGAAGTTCTTCGCCGACCGCGTCAAGGGCCGTACGGAGGATTACTTGATCCGCGTCAATCGCCAGCCGGTGGCCGCCAACCAAGTGTTGCAGGAGGGCGACCGGAGTAAGCTTCACCCCTACAAAGATTGAAGGGGCGAGGGCGTAAGCCCGTCAATGTCACCGCTACCCACTGCCAGCACAGCAAAGGAGCCGGGCCATGACCTGCCGTAGCATTCCTTCAACGCCAAGACTCTGCGAGTGAATCGCATGGTGAGCTGTCTGTCATGAGCGCGGCCGTGACGTCGGGTGAACGCATTACGAGGTCGTCCGTTGAACTTTCACTCATTCCGGCCGACGGGGCCAGGTATCGTGCCAATATTTCGTGGAGGCGCGATATATCGACCGGTTTAGAAATGTAGTCATCGAAGCCCTCGTTGAGGCATTTCTCCCGATCGCCGACCATGGCGTGGGCCGTAAGGGCGACGATCGGGTTCCGCCAACCACGCGTGCGCAACCAGCGAGCAGCCTCAAAGCCGTCCATTTTCGGCATCTGAATGTCCATGAGGATCAGATCGTACGGCTTGCCGTCAAGCATTGCTTTTTCCGCCGTTTCACAAGCCGCACGGCCGTCGCCCGCGATATCGACTTGCAGATTCATTTGTCGAAGGATCTGGCTAATAACCATCTGGACATCGGACACATCATCAGCCAAGAGCACCCGGCCACGCAGGGCTGCCGGCTGACTCGGCGAGATCGTTTTCACCACTTCCGGCTTGGGTGATTGTAACATCATCGGCCCGTTTAGTGAGCCGCCGTCGATCGTTAGCGTGAAGGTGCTTCCTTTTCCCAGTTGGCTGGTGACTTCGATGTCGCCGCCAAGGAACTTTGCCAGTCGCTTGGAGATGGCCAGGCCAAGGCCCGTGCCGCCGAAGCGACGCGTACTAGATCCGTCAATCTGCATGAATGGCTGGAATAGCTCTCCGAGTCGCTCGGCGGGAATGCCGATCCCCGTGTCGCTGATCACAAACTGCAGGCGCACCCGTTCCGAGGGTTCCTGGACGCAATGAACTACGATGCGAACGACTCCTCGCTCCGTGAACTTGACCGCATTGCTCACGAGGTTCAAGAGAATCTGGTGCAGCCGCAGGGCGTCGGTTAGAACGGCGTCGGGAAGTGGGAATCTGTAATCGACCTCAAGCTGCAGTCGTTTTTGTTCGGCCTGAACTTTCACTGCCGAGAGCACATCGTCGACGACCTCCCACAGCCGGCAGTCGCTATTCTCCACCACCAATTTGTCGGCCTCGATTCGGGAGAGGTCGAGAATGCCGTTGATGAGTTCCAAGAGCGAGTTTCCGTTCCTCTGAATCGACTCTAGAAACTGGCGGCGATCTTCTTCCGGCAAAGTCGGCGACTTCAGGAGTTGGCCGAACCCGAGAATTGCTGTCATGGGAGTGCGGATCTCGTGGCTCATGTTAGCTAGAAACTCACTTTTCGCACGGTTGGCGCATTCGGCGACATCCTTAGCATGAAGCAACTCCGCGTTGGCTCGGGCCAATTCCGCCGTCCGCTGCTTAACATGCGTCTCCAGGCCGTCGTAAGCTTTGCGTAGCTCCTCTTCCGCTTGCTTGCGATGGGTGATGTCCGAGAAGACTACGGTGGAGGCAAGGACGTGATTGTCCTCTAGCAGCGGTGCGACAACAACTTCAGCAGGGAAGACGGTTCCATTCTTCCGAACAAAGAACTGATTGTCGCCACGGAAGGTCTTGCCTGATGAACGGACATGAACGATAGGGCAGTCATCCGCCGCTAACGCGCTGCCGTCGGGGCGGCGGTTATGGATCGTGTCATGAATTGTCTGTCCGAGCAACTCCGCCTCACTCCAGCCCAGCAGACGCTCAGCTTCAGGATTTGCGAACGTAACACGCCCTTCGACATCCATTACGTAAACACCTTCACCCAGGGCCGAAGTTATGCCTCGCAAGCGTCTATCACTGGCACGCAGTTCGCGATCGTTTTCCAACAGATCCGCCTGCCACCGCCGCATGATTCGCAGGACAAGCAACCATGCAACGAACAACGCGGAAATAGCCACGACGGCAGCCACAAGGCACAGAATAGCCTTGCGCTGCTCTGTTTGGAGTTCCGCTTCGGTGGTGTTGCGGAAAATATTAGCCAGGGCTTGGATGCCTTGTGAGTAGAGTTGCTTGTGCGTGTCATAGGAATCGCTAGACAGCACAGCTTGTGCATCCTTCAAGCGACCTTGGCGCGCCAAGGCAAAGGCACGGTTCTCCATCTCCACAAGTATCGAATTCGCAGCATCGGTCTGGTGGATTGCGACGCGTGCGGCTGGCTCGGGCGACAGAACCAATGCTTCCTGGAGGGCAGCGTCCAATTGTGGGTCATACTGGCGATAGCGGTCTTCCCAATAGCGATCGCCCGTCGCCGCCGCCATCCGCGCGGACATGGTCAGAACCTCGTCGAGATGAATGATCGTGCCCCGCAATTGCTCGATCTTGAAAGCGTGTTGGTGGGCCCTGTCGACCGCCTGATAGGAGCGGTAGGCGTTCCAGCCCAACCGCACGAGCACGATGACGCTGAGCATCGCGGTGACGGTGAGAAACCTCACTGGGAAGCGGCTTGCCGATACGTTTCCCGTGGGAATCATCGCTGAATCCTTTCGTCGAGGCTGCGTCCCGGCGATTGCTTACACACGCTGACCAGACCGCGCACAACCGTATGAAGCCGTCCCAAATCGGATTCCTTCGCCACCTGCTGATGGACCATGTGCGCCGGCCATATTGGCGATCTGGTTGAACCAGGACGCAAATCGGCGGGATATAGATGTGTCTTTCATTCCGCGCGATATCGATTCTTTGGCGGCACGCAATTTAGCACTACGTGAAGGCTAGCTTACCCCAAAGTGGCAAGCAGTCTGTCTTGGTGGTGCGCAGGCCTCACAATTCTCACAATCAGCCGGAGACTCATGCGAAAAATACGCAGTTTGCGGTAACACCAAGGAAAATCGCCATGTGCGAAACATGGACCTGTACCTGCTGTCGTCGAGGGTTGCGTGACAATCGCAAAGAAAACATGTCGCATGCCGTACTACCCTATCCACACGACACCGGCTTCGGCCTCTGTCGCCAGTGCGGCGACGACACCTCGGCCGATATGAACACCGACGAGAGTGTGCGGAGGCGCATGGGCTGGCAGATGACCAGGTTTTGCGAGGCTCACTTCGACCTTGCCCGCCGTCATCTGAAGCCTGAGAACCCTGCCGAGATCGATCGCGACACATCGCTTAACTTGCTGGCGGGCGAGTGGAACGCCCTGTAGCGGCCGTCCGTGAGCTGACAGCGGCCCGCAGCCGACTCTCGGGCCTCACGCCCTTGACGCCGGCCGGTTCAACTACCGGCCGGGGTTCGGCTGCGCGATGTGCGACTTTCGGCCATCACACTGCGCTCGTTGGGCTGGTTAGCGTGGCGATCTTCCTCGTTCCCCACATCAGCCCGCCGGATTGAGAGTCATTCCGGACTTTGGAAGTGTGAATCCATCGAACGCTTGGAGGATTTTGCAAACTCCGAACGCGGTAACATCAATCTTGCACAAGCCACTGGAGGTAGAGCGTATGGGAGACCTGTTCGCAATTGCGTTGGTCCTGTTGGTCACGAGTATCGCGGCATGGCTGTGGGGAGGCAGCCTCCTGCCTTTGCTCATCATGGTTACCGTGTTCTGGGCGGTGTGCTGCTTTGCGGGCGGCTTTTCGAGGTGAGATAGGAGGTGATGCAAAGATCACTGCTATCATCTCTTGGCTTCCGTTTACTCTGCCAGCGTTCGGCTGCTACTGCGGTCGGACGTCGGCAGGCGAGATCTCGAAAACGCTGTATTTTTCTTAGCCACCGGACATCACGTACGATTTGCGGGCATTTGGAAGGCTCTGGCCAAGCCAGGTCCATACGACAACGAGCGATTGGGCTTTAACACGATTCGCTGGTTGGATGCCAGCAACGCTATGCGTCTGTGCACCCGCACAAATTGGCTGTATGGAGCTTACGAGAGGCATTGGATCGATCAGTGTGTAAAACGTGGCTATCGCGCTCGAATTCTTGGCAGCACTCAACCATTGACGCCGCAGGCATTGGCTGGGTGCGGTGTACTGATTTACAAACAATGGGATCATGTGCCGGAGTCGGAGTTTCATCTGATCGAAACATTCGTTCGCAATGGAGGCGGTTTAGTATTTTCCGGTCCTGGCTGGTCTTGGCTGGCATATTACAAAAACCTTACTCTTGACGATTTTCCGCAGAACAAATTGGGACTGCACTTCGGCGTGCGATTTGAGGACGGGGAAGTTGCGGACCCAACAAATAACAGCGGCAATCCGGGATGCCCGATCATTCACCGTTTTTATCCTGCGACTCCATTCCCGATTGATCTCACGGCAGAGAAGGGGAACAAGGGGTGAAAATAAGGGATGTGGGTGGAGCTTCGGGCCAAAGTGGGCGTCCGGCTGAGTCGCGAGGATCGGGAGTTGTCGCAAGTGCCGTTGTCCGGGCGCATCTCCGGTTTTACCAGTAGCCGTCCCTCAGCATCCTGCGGCGACATCTCCATCGCCGCCACCGGCAGTGACACCGGCGGCCGCCGTGATCACTGGGTCGCGAATTGTAAGAACTGGCCTTCGGCGCATTCGACGATTCAGCAAGCTGAATTCCGTGGTGCCGTCTACGATTTCTGCACGAGCGGCAAACGAACGATGTGCTTCCGTACGCCGCCAACATTGCAGTGGTTCGGCAGTATGGTTGCTGTTACTAGCGACGGCCGCGTTCGAGTTTCGCTGCAATACGCGTGTGAACGCCGGTTGAAAAGTGTGGCGCGGAACGGGGCCCGATGGCACGGAGATTGTTTAGGCGGTGAAACTGTGGTGACCAGGCAACGGCTTGGTTGTCCCCGACCAACTTGCAGCGCGGGAATCTAGTGCTTTGTCAAGTTTTAATTTTGGGGTAGAGTGACTTCAGTTTCGTCCGAGCGTCTTTGACTGTGAATTGCCAATCGACACCGCGTTGTCTCTTGTTGGAATGACCGGACCAGTGCCTGATTTCGCTTTGCAGCTTCCCGATCGACTCGAATCGCCGACCCGACACGCACTGCCGGGTCAGGCCGCTCAATTCGTTCTCGGCGATGTTGAGCCAACTACCGTGCTTGGGCGTGTGGCGGAAGTCGATCCGCTTAACGTAGGATCGAGCCGTAGACGGCGCGAAGGCTTCGTAGAACGCTCCTTTGGTGTGTGTGTTCAGGTTGCCGTTCACCGGGCGGTCGGATCCCCTTCCCACTCTGCGCTTGCCGCGCGCGGATCACCCAGCCAGCTTCGTTGCGGACGACCGCGCATATCGTGGCGAAAAGCACGCCTTTCTCCAGACCGACGGGATGATACACAGGACCCGCTATCCGGCTACTCGTACAGGCTCGCAACTGGCATTAACTGGCGCTGCCCAAATGGAGTTGTCGAGACCGAAGCCCCGCCAATTTCTTGGTTTGCTTGACCCGCCCTGCAATGCGGTGATAACCGCGTCGCGTTTACACCTTGTCAGCGGAATTGCTGAGCGTCACGTGCAAGGTGTTTTCGTTGTTCCGAAGGGCGCCTAGCAACGTTGACGACGGCAACTTATTGAGCAGCATTGAGCAGCAAGCTGCGGTTGCACCTGCGAAAACAGTGTTCTCCATCTCCTCGATGTTGATGCCCTCTTGCCGCAAACCGTCGAGCACCGTAGCCAGCACGCCCACCCGATCGTAGTGGCGCACGACGAGGCGATGCGCTGCGGGCGAGCGCTCGCAAAGATTCACCGCGTTGGCGGGATGGCCTGTCTTGAGGAAGAGCTCAACGATGCGCACAACTTCTGCGGCGACCGCTTCCGATGCTTGTTCCGTCGACGCGCCGATGTGCGGGGTGCAGGTTACCGACGCCGCCAACTCGCGATCGGCCCACGGTGCCTCGCCGCCGGCCGGCTCGCCCTCGAACACGTCAAGGCCCACGCGAAGTTGCTTGTCGGCGATCGCCGCTCGCAAGGCCGCGGTATCGACCAACGAGCCGCGCAACGTGTTGACGAAGATTGCACCGGGCTTCATGGCGTCGAAGAACTGTTTGGAAACGAGGTGTTTCGTTTCGGACGTGAACGCCAAATGCACGCTCACGGCATCGCATGCCGCGGCCAACGCTTCCGGACTGGCGGCGCAGCCGACACCGTCGGCCTCCGCCTTTTCGGGCGTGAGACCGCGCGACCACGCCAGGACCGACATTCCCAACCCCGCGGCGCGCTGAGCGACGGCCCGGCCAATCGCGCCGTAGCCCAAGATGCCCAGCGTCCGGCCCGCCAAGCCGTTTGCTTTGCTGAGCTCCTTCTTGAGCCACTTTCCCTCGCGCATGGCGATCGTGCCGTCGGCGATCCTCCGATCGGCGGCAATCATGAGTCCGACGGCCAATTCGGCAACCGCGTCGGTGTTCTTGCCGGGGCAATTCGTGACATAAATGCCCCGGGCGCTGGCCGCATCGAGGTCGATCGTATCGACGCCCGCGCCCGCCCGAATAATTAGCGACAGTTGCGGCGCAGCCTGAATAGCCTCGGCGGTTACCTTCGTGGACCGCACCACGAGGATGTTCGTCTCGGCGAGCACTTCGGTTAAGCCATCAGAGGGAAGTCCGCTTCGCACCTCCACCTCCATTCCAAGCGCTTTCAATGCCGAAACGGTTTGGACATCGAGTTTGTCTGCGATAAGGACCTTCATTTTGATCGACCTCTACCGGACAACCTTTCACCACTAGTAATTTGACATATCCCATCAGTACTGTCCGGTTAACGTGTTCGGAAATCGTCCGAAGTAATGTAAGGGTGAAGGCTTGCAACGTAAAATGAGCGCGCACGACTTCAATTCGGATGCATGCTTTCGTCATTCTGAAGCCACCTCTGGGTGGAAAAGGATGACGTATGTATTCCGGCCAAGTAGTGTTTGCTCAGTTGATGGATTTTCTTCCGCGGCACGACTTCAATTCTTGTGTGCGACGGTATCGCGGCGACTCGCGCGTGCGAGATTTCTCTTGCCGCGACCAATTCCTTACTATGGCCTTCGCGCAGCTGACCTATCGCGAGAGCTTGCGGGACATCGAGACCTGCTTGAGGGCCATGGAGCCGAAGCTCTATCATGCAGGCTTTCGGGGCAAGATCGCTCGCAGTACCTTGGGCGATGCCAACAAACATCGGGACTGGCGCATCTGGGCAGACTTCGCTCAGGTGTTGATCGGTCGCGCCCGGACGTTGTATGCTCAGGAGGACTTCGGACTTGCCTTGAAGCAGGCTGCCTACGCCCTGGACTCCACGACGATCGACCTCTGCCTGGCCCTGTTTCCGTGGGCTCGTTTCCGTCGTCACAAGGGGGCGGTGAAGCTGCATACACTGATCGACCTGCGGGGCAACATCCCCTGCTTTATCCGCATAACTCACGGGAAAACGCACGATGTGAATGTCCTCGATCACCTGCCCATCGAGCCGGGTGCCTTCTACGTGATGGACAAGGGTTACATCGACTTCCGCCGCCTGCATGCCTTCACTCGGCAGATGGCGTTTTTCGTCACTCGCGCCAAGCGGAACCTCGATACCAACCGCCGCGAGTCCCGCATGGTGGACAAATCCACGGGGCTGCGCAGCGACCAAACCATTGTTCTTCAAGGTCTCAAGACGTCTCAACTTTATCCTGCTCCGCTTCGTCGCGTTGCGTACTACGATACCGAACACAAACGACGACTGGTGTTTCTGACCAACAACTTCGACCTTCCGGCGCTCACGATCGCACAGCTCTACCGCTGTCGCTGGCAAGTGGAACTCTTTTTCAAGTGGATCAAGCAAAATCTGCGTATCAAGTCGTTCTATGGCCATTCCATGAATGCCGTAAAGACTCAGGTGTGGATTGCCGTGAGCGTCTACGTGCTCGCAGCCATCCTCAGACGCGAATTGAAGCTCGACCGCAGCCTCACCGAAATCCTCCAAATTCTGAGCGTGACTCCTTTCGAGAAAACCCCTATTTTTCAGGCGCTTTCAGCGTCTTCTACAGCAGATTCCGAAAGTCCTCACTGTAACCAATTGTCACTATTCAACTTATAACCAGACAGTACTGATATCCCATATACTGTGAGCCTGAAGCCGATCCAGGCTCGTTCGTCCGGCCATTTTAACGTCGCGCCCCCCCACGGCGTCTAGCGCCCACGCGGATTTTCTTTGCCCGGCGGCCATTTCCCTTCGCCTGAAAGCCACATGCCACGCCTCCCTCAGGGGGAAGACCGCAGCTTTTGACGCTTGGTGCGCGGGGCTTCCCCCAGTTGCCAATTCGTTTGCGGCCCCTCCGGCTACGCATATGCTCCTGCGACCGATGGCGGCGGCATCGCCAGTCGTTTGATCCGCTCCAGAATCGCTGCGAACAAGGCTCGGGGCACCGCCACCTCCGCCAGTTGGAAAGTCACGCACTTCGAGTGCCGCGTCACCTTCGCCCCGATCTTGACCAGTTTCTCCCGCAGGGTCATCAGCGTCCAGTGGCTGACGCTCTTGGGAACTGTTAGCCGCCGCAGGAAGTTCGCCAGGTTGTAGGCCAACGCAAACAGTTGCAAGCGGGCTTGGTTGTCCCTGAACGTCCGGCAGGAGAGCTTCGTCCACTTCACGGCGTTCTTGCCTTCCTTGAAACGTAAACGGATCGCGTTACGGCTGCCCTCGCGTATACCGGCGCTCGGCCTCATCAGGACGAACAGACTCTGGGCTTCACCTGCCGGGGGCGACCGGTTGTTCTTTGCCGACCGGCCGCCGTCCGTTGACAGACGTGTAGTCTGACATCGTGCCAACATGCAAGTAGGTTGCCGGGCCACGAAAGGAGAGACTCAACTGGAACTTGCGGCGGAGGCCAAACGCCGGCAGGCCGCTAATTGAAGGAGCATTTGCCTGACGGCTACCATTTGCTCCCTCTGCTCCCTTATCGACAGGCTACCGAGTTGGCTCCCCTTGCCGTTGAGGGCCGAGCGGGCCTTGCCTTCTGGCGTCCGTGGGCCGGTGGAATGTTCCCATGGTCGGTTCGCTAGGGCTGCCAATTGTAGTCGCTGCCGACCGGCCGGCGTCAGTCCTGGCCACCGCAGCCGATTAAGCCGGCCGGCAGCTATGCGACGGGGGCTGGGAGTTCGAATCGTTTTGCTATGCATGGGAATAATTTATTGCCGTTACTGCCCAGTTTGCTGTCAGGGGCCTTTTTTTCGCGACTACTCCGCTTGCGAGGCGAATCGACCGCCTTGCGGTTCTTAATGACATCGCCATTGCGTTTTGCCCGTTGGGATTTCTTAGATTTTGTCGCTTGCAGTTCATTGGCTGCGGCACGTTTGTTCTCCCTCGCCTTAAAGCGATAGGCCTGATACGCCAGTGCCCCGCGACGCAGCTCTCCCATCAGCTGGGAGGCTGCGGCAGACAGACCCACGATGTTATCGGTGTCGGTGGTGCTAGCTGAGGCGACGAGCAGGCGACCAAGAGCGTGATAGGCCAGCATCACGGATTCCGCCAGCATTTGTTCCATAGGATCCGAAGGCGTGTTGCAGTTGTTACGAAACCGCAACAAATAATCGATACAAGGGTCAGGGCAGTTCCCGGTATTGAGCGTTCCGTTCACGAGGCTGAACAGATACAGTGCCGGGGCGGCCATAAGCTTGAGTTCGTCTGTGCTTCGTTCGACCGGCTCAGAGAACGGTTTTGCCGGCGGCTGGGCGACCTGTGAAGCCGTCGAAAAGTCGGTGGTTGCAGTGATCGACGGATCGACAGCCTTGACGCCTGGAGACACTGCAAGAGCGGCGGGCTTGTCGGCCATGGGGAATACCCCATCAGGCCCGGGGCGCTGGTGCTTACTCGTAGCAGACGAGGCAACAGCCTTTTTTTTACTACGAGGCGAGGCAGAACCATTCTGCCGCAATTTGCCGGCGATGAAGTTGTCGCAGAGATCTCCGATCGAAATTGTGTGGTCGTCGTCCATGGCGATGTTTATCCAATTGTGAGTTTGGCGAATTTGGTATCACGATCCATCCACCCTTCAGCACACTAATAACGTAATCGCTCAGTGCGCCTGGCGGGAAGGCGAAGTTGCCTGAAAAACCGCGGGCCGATGAACTTTGGGCTGGCAGATCCAACCCGCTCTTAGGGCCCAGTCAAAAGGGAGCCTTGGTCGCCGGGAATATCCCCGGCGACCAAGGCCTCGGGCAATGTAGCATGCCCGGGTCGATCGTGACCGGCGGAGCCGTCGCGTCCAGCTGTTAGACCTGTGACTGATCTGCCTGGGCACAAAGTGCCTGCCATTGGTCAGCCGCCGACTGGATTTGTCGTGCGACGGCCCTGGGAGCGATCTCCCTGAAGCCGCTCTCCGCACCCAGCCGTAGGACTCGCTCGACGATTGGGCTCTTATCCCGGTTCTCGAAGGCGGGGCCGGCCGCAGCCAACCACCCCTGGATGACCTCTTGGGCCCGCAGTGGCGGTTGAGCATGTCCGTGTGCCTCTCGTAGCCCTTTTCCAAGTCCTTCCCAGGCTTCTTCGTCGAGATCCAGTTCCAGCCGTCCGTCCTGTTCCGAGAGTGCAAACCCCAAAAAATTCAGGGTTGCCCCTCGTCGCAGATCGACTGGCGGGCCATCCATGCCCTTGAGCCGGAGTCCTGCAGCCTGGAGGAGATCCTGGGCATAGCGAGTTGCCCGTGTCGCCTCGGACGCGTCGTGGCATAACACGAGGATGTTGTCGGCATACCGTATTAGCCAGGACGGCCCTCCGCCTGCATCGAACGGGACGTCCAAGCGATGGTGGAGGTAGTTGTTTAGGCCCAGCGGCGAAAAGCCGCAGCCTTGATCCATCCCTCTAGACCGTTCCGCGGCCTCGTTGCCACGGAGAACCCTTTCGATGAGGTCGAGCAGGCGTTGGTCAGACACGATGAACCGGAAGTCGTCCATGACCCAATCGATTCTAACATTGTCAAAAGCTTTTTCAACGTCGTCAGCCGCTAGGACGTGATTTCCCTCCCGGACGAGTCGACGGACTTCCAGTAGGGCCGTCAAAGTGCCCCGGCCCGGGCGAAACCCGTGTGAGCCATTTAGGAAAAGAGTTTCGCAAAATGGCCCCACGGCATTCTTGAGGGCCAACCCCACGACCCGGGACGGGATGGAGCGGAGCCTGATTGTCCTTGTCCCGCCGTTCCATTTTGGTATGCTCACGTCGAGAGACCGCGAGGGGCGGTATTGGCCGGCGACAATAATCCGCGACAACTCCCGCATGGCCGCGGCGGCTTCGCTGCGGCTGAGGGATTGAGCCGTGATGCCGTCGAGGCCCGGGGCTTTGTCGGGCCGCCGCTGGTATTCCGAGAAGGCGTGCAGCAGAGCTTCCTGGTGGGCGACGTCTTCAAATGTTGGTGGAACGGGGGTAGGCGACTGTCGACGTGCCCGCTCCCGCTCTCTCCAATACCGCGTGCCGGCCGAAATGTCTCCGCGACGCTGGCGCCACTGCCAACCGACATCGGGCGTGTTGCAGCGTCGACGGTGACACCGCTTGCCGTACGCCGATCCGTATCCGAAGGCGAATGCCATATACTCACCCTTTTGGCCGAGTGGCCAGAAAATCTTTGACACGTTGCGACGTGGGGTCCTCTCCAGGACCGCACCAACCGTGGGCACGATAGGCTGCTCTCCGTAGGCCGGCTTGGCGGCGAAACTTTGGATCGAACCGATCCTGGAAATCGATGAGCACGAGCCGAACGTCGGATGACTGCCCGACGAGCCACTGGCGGGTCAACAGGCCGGGCACGTCAATCCCGCCGTCGGCCCGGATAAGCACGTCCAGCCCCCGGGCGTCGAGCTGCCCGTTGATGGCGGCCGTCGTGGTGACAATCGACTTGTTCAGCGCGGGCGACGGCGTCTCGCCGTCCATGCCGCTGATGATCAGCCAGTCCGGCAGGCGTCGTGCCAGTATCCGGGCGTGGTCCACGCCTTCGACCTCAACCGCTACACGTTGGGGACCATCGCTCAGGAGTGATGTGGCAACTCCAGGAAAATCGATGTTCAGCTGGTCGCGGTCGCCAGCTACCAGCAGCTTTGCCAGTCGCCCAAGCCGTCGGTTGCGGATTGGATTGTCCCAGACCGCCCGCCGTTTCAGCGTCAGCGGTTCTGCAATTCCATGCAGATTGGGCCCGTCGTTGACCGGCAGGAACAGCACGTTGACCGGCAGTTGCTTCATGCCGTGGGCCGGGATGTGGAGTTCGTCGAAGCCGAAATGTGCCCGCACCAGATCGACCTCCCCGGCAGCGAGAGGAAAGTCATCCGGCAATAGGCCGAAGAATCGACCTTTCCAAGTAGACCGATACGGCAAGATTCCGTTACGGCTGATGATCTCGAAGGCGTTGACAGCGATGAAGATGTCGCGGTCTTGGAGCTTCACATTGGCTGAGCTTAGCGAGAGGAACGTGCCGACCGCGATCCGCTCCGGTTGCCAGGCCATGTGGCGTCGCGTAGAAATTGAGACGCTTTTCACCCAACGGCATATGTGCTTTGCGAGCCATCCCGCCTCGTCGGGCCTGAGAGCAGCGACCGCGAGCGTAGCCGCGGGATATGCCAATGCAATCTGGCCAACAAGCCGGGCGGGGTCCACCTGGGTGCCGTAGCGGATCAGCCCGTGGTGATGCTGACGGATAAACGACAGCAGGTCGACGTCGACAATGCCGTTGGCGACCACGGCCTCGATGTCGGACACGTCGAGCGGCGAAGGATAGTCGATCATCGGGATCAACTTGGGCACATAGCCGGCCGTCATCAGCATGCTCGTGATGGCCGGCGACAACGCCGAGAAGGCCGGGTGCACCGGACCCGCCGCTACCGCACGGTGGTCAATCGCCTCCATGACGCCGCCGAGAGGGCATCTTCGGGCCCGCAGCTCACAGCCTCGCTCCGGTGAGCAGACTAATTCGTGGTTGACCGTCAGCATTTCGGCGGCCGCGGCGGCTTCATCGTTCAAAATGTCGATGACGTGCGGCCCGATTTGCTTCAGCTCAACCGCACGTTTCGATGATCGCCTTATCGAACTGGAATCCCGCATGACCTTCTTCCCGCCTCTGGTGACCCTAAGCTTGTAAGTTGTGTGCCCGGCAATCGTCGATCCGGGCGGCTAGCAAAGCCGCATTCTCCTTGAAATCTCATTGATGGCACTGGTTCCCGTTGCTGTGCTGGCGATTATCACGGTCGTCGTATAGGAATGCAAACAGATCGGGCTGCGTGTGTGATTCGCAACGTAAATGATTTGTAACAACATAGGAAACTATAGGTGGTGCCGGGAACCTCTTTTGTGTGCAACACTGTTCGGTTCCAATACCACGTTTCCCGTGCATAAGGGCTGCGCACGCCAAATCGTGTTCCATCCAGGCCAGCCGGGTGCGTAACCCTTACGCACCGGACAGCCCACCCCGCATAGCAGCGGCCCGACGACCGACCGAAGGCCCTAACTGCCGATGCAAGGGGCAGTTCAGGTGTTTCCGCATCTCGCTGACGTCCGCCATGCACGGCTGCCCGATCGACGAGCCGGGCCAGTGCCGTGACAATGCGGGCTGTAGTTCCGATAGGCTACAACAAGGTGTAAAAGCTCACTGGCATCCCAGCCCTCGTTCACACATGTCCGTGCCAGCAGCAGGCGAATGCTGGTGTCCTGGATCGCCGCCAGGTGTATCAGGTGTGCGTAGCTCAGCCGCCGGTTGTCGGGACCGCGGAGCCGCGTATACCGGTTAAGATTCTCCCTGCTGCCGTACGCCTCGACGAAGCGACGGGCCGTGTGAAGTACCGAGTCGTTTTGGCAGCCCAGGGCTTTCTCCATGCGGTAAAGGACATCAGAGTTGATATCACGGCCGTTTTTCGTCCAGTCACGTTCCTCTTCAAGCAGCGTTTCTCCCAGGGCCCAGTGAGCCTCGATAAAGTCGTCGCAGGCCTGCTCAATGAGTCGCTCGACTTTGTCGAAGCTCGGTTGCTCATCAGCGGTGAAGTTGGATCTTGCATCGGGCATGATCACGGCCGATTGTGGATGCGATAACATAATAATGCCTTCCTATCTGAGTAGCATGCGATGGAAATTTGCCTAACAACCCGTGGAGGCGAGTTGTTCCGCGGCCGCTAACCACCGTTGGGCGGCAACACTAGGCTCGCATCGGCTGACTAACACCGATGCCACCAGCTGCAGTTCTGGGTCCGGTAGACGGCCAAGCCGATCGACAAGGACGTCCTTAGCGGGCCGATTGTCAATCGTACGATCCCAGTCGGCATCGAGCGATTGGACCTTCGTGACGACCGCCGTCAGCAGCCTCTCGCGATTGCCGAACAACTCGCTCTCGGCCCTGGCGGTCTGAGCCCTGAGGGTCTGCTTCAAAACGTTGACGAAGACTTCGTCCAGCCGCTGTCCCACCGATGATGTTCCGCGGCCCGATCCGGCCGTCCGCCGCTGGTTGAACTCAACCACGGTAAGGCGGGCCGCCTCCAATGCGACTTCCGCGGTCGCTTCTTCAGAAACCCGCCAAGGGCCTGGTACAAAACGATTTTTTCTTCGAGCGATAACCGCTGTGCATCGCGGATGACGCCAGGGGCCTTCTGAAGGAGGTCAAGCATGGCCGCTACTACGGGTCCTTGGACGGTCTCCGGCGAAACGCCATTCCTTTCCAGGCATGAACGGACGCCGATTTTGACCAGCTCTTCAACATCATATCGGCGGTCAGTGTGCAACTTGGCGTTAGACAAGATCGACAACCATTCCTCGACGCTGATCAGGACTTTCAGCTGTTGTCCATGCAACGTACAGGGCAGAAGGTCTAAGGTTTTCACGCTGAGCTCATGTTCACCGACGGCCCGAATATAATTTTTGAGACGAGGCAATCTCGCATGCGAACAACCCCATTTGGCCAAACCCAATGCAAAATTCAATGTTGGGCGGAAGTCAGCCATCTTGTCGCTGACGAGATCGGCCAAACCCATCTTCACCACCGCTTCAAAGGCTTCATCTAACCCGCAGACGCCAACATCGGTAAGATGCGGCGCCAAGTCCTTCAGGTTCGCCCCTGCATTCGCCCATCGGTCGCGAAGCTCTATGGGTAAGGCCAGGTAGGTGTGAACGCAATCCAAAGAAAATTGAGCTACTTCCTGATCGCCCCAAGCCGCGTCGAACTGTTGGGGATCGGTGATGATCAATCTGCCGCCGAGTGCGATACGTCGACGAGAGTCGTCGGGCTGGATCTCCCAGACCCACTGCGGGCAGCGGCCGCTCGCACGATAGTAGTCGTTGCGGAGGTCGGCGGCCTCACTGTACGCCAAATCGTTTCGTAACGTGGATTCCGACATGCCGACGTCGGCCGCGAGTTTCCTCTGACTTACCTCTCGCATTTCCAACATTTTACGGAACATTCGTCCCTGCCGAACGCGGCAATGCTTGCCATGCTGATTGCGGCGAAACGTTTCTGAGCAGGCGACGTAGTCATCGACTTCAACCACCTCGCACGCAATTTCTCCGAAGCCACACTCCACGGCCGCCTCCCAGCCATGCTGCCCATCAATGATCTCGTAGCGGTCTCCGCAGCGCCGCACGATGACGGGCTTGGGCAACCGTCCCAGTTGCCGTACTGCGGCAAGCAGTTCCGCGCGTTGTTCGTCAGTGAACTCGTTTGGATTCCAAGGGTTTGGATCCATCTGGTCAACATGGATCATCGTGATCTTAATTTCAGCAGATCGGTTTTCGTTCGCATTATCCATGCAAAATCTCCTAGGCAAGGGATTGCGGTTTGGAAACGTTGTTGATTCAAAGAAGGTGCCCGCCTTGCCCGGCGGCCGTTGCTTTTTTTTCGGGTCATTTGTCATTCCTTTCCAACGCGCTCGCGGGCATCTTCGCTGCCAAGCCACCGTCGACCAACTTCGTGAGTTCTTCCCGCGGGATCAACAGTCGTCCCCTGGGACCCGTCCCACCGACGCGCACGGCCTGAATTTTTCCTTCCCGGTGCCATCGACGGACCGTGAACGGGGCCCGACCGGTAAGTTGCCCAACTTCCTCGACCGTAAAGTGCGCCTTAGTGCGGCCCGCCAGACAGTCGAAAATCGCTTGCTGCCCGACCTGAAGCTTGCCGATCGCATCGAGGAGGACTTGGCCTAGTAGTCGATCGGTCTCCACGGCGGGTCGGTCGAGGCCATATCGTGACCCACTGTGGGCACTGATTGCACGAGAAGACATTTCTTGGCTCCAATTCTTCTTTCGGACCGCGGTGCGAGCAATCCACGGCCAGGCGACGGAGCCAACTGGAGCACGGCCATCGCAGAGAAAATGGAAATCGCAGCTCGAAAAACAAGACTGCGCAGAACTCACGCGAAGCTGGAGAGCCAGCGGACGTCGCCGGCGTGAGTTCCCAGCCGCCCCGAGGGGCGGCCAGCGTGTCCAGGATTTGGCTGCGGCGGAACCGGCCCGCACCATCGGCGGGCATCACCCGAACACTCCTAGAGCATAATGTCGCAAGGTGCGTGTGTCAAGGACCGCAAACGGTGATTGATGCGGCACGCACGTTCCGTTGCACACTGTTTCACGCATGCCGCCCCTACCATCGTTCGCAGATGCGGCAGACACAACACTCGCGTGCCACGTCCCCTAGCACCGCTCTGGCCGCCTCGTTGGCAATTGAAGTCGCCCGCTCCGCCATGCCGTTGCTGGTGACCGGCACCTCGATTACAAAGCTGTGCTCCGCGACGGCAACTAAATCAAGCTGGAAGCCCACGAGGCGGTAAAGTACGGTTTTCATCACCGCGTCCATCAGTTGCTGGCTCTCGGCACTCAACCGCTGTGGCCAATAAACAGGCGCACCCACCTGACCCGTGGGCCCTATGGGATTAGTGCGCATGATTCGCTCATACGTCTGATTACTGGCAGGCATACTTCGCACATCGGGGTTCGGCGACGCCTGGAGCAAATCTTCCCACCTCTCGCGTAGTACCGGATGCCGCGTAGCGCCACGGATGATGTTCCGCAGTCCAAATGCCAAAGTGTTGCGTTTTGTAATGTTGATGTGCTCACGGAGTGTGCGGCTCGAAACCCCGATTTTTCCCATCACAACATCTTCAGTTGGATCTTCAACGAATCGTCCCCACTCCGGGCATACATAAGAGAGCAGTACTCGCAGAAGCAGATCGATGTCTGCTCTGGCGGGCAAGGTGTCCGGGAACTCGGTATTCAACAACGCCAGGACCTCTTCATTCCACAAACCGGCGAGCACCGCAACCAGTAGTCGTCGGGTGACGGCGAATCTTGTAACCTCGTCGAGCCTGGCAAACCAGGCCTTGGGCCCAGCTCGCTGCGCAGCCCTTGCGCAGTCTGGATCATGCGCATCGAGCGATTGTGTAGGATCCAACTCTTCGTTCCCCGTATAGACGTCGAGCAGTTTGCCGGCCGCCTCAGTGACCGGGTCGCGTCCGTCTCGAAATCCGTTGGCGAAGCGTACCGGTGTCCCGGCGGCGAACTCCAGAGCAACGGCGCAACACCGCAGCTCCAAATCTCGGAGTTCTCCGACAACGAAGACGCAGCCATCCTTGGGGACGAAACACATATCTGTCAGGCGACGGCTGGAGGCCAAGTTGGGGCTCTGAGATCGGATTTCCGGAACGACATAATATTGCGGCCGGACTATCACAGACGTAAGCAGCTGTCGGCCCACCGTACTTGCGACCCGGTAATCTGCCCAGGCCCGCAATGTGGGATCACACCGAAGTATCACTCCCCATCGGTCCGGCCATAGGTCAACCCTACCGTTGCCATCCAACGGGGCCTTACGAGGTACACCACGGAGATCGGGATGGGAAACCAGCCATTCAGCAAGCGCCTTCCGCAGTTGGCTCTCTTTGATGGTGAGACCGTCCTGCAGCTCATTGCGTTCAAAACAGTGCCGCAGGGATGAGTGCTTGTCCAATAGCTCCGCGGGGATGGTCTCACACACCGTTCTACATCTAGTCTGTAGCTTGTCGGCCCCTTCGTCGTCCAGCAAGATTCCGCTCCTGTGCCCTTGAGCCAAGGCGATAGCCCCTTGGACGTCGACTCCGATACCCAGGGGGCCGTAACTCCAGACGGCTTTGAAGATATTCTTTCGCTGTTCTTGCCGCCATTTCAGCCAGGCCCAGTGGATGGCATCCAAATCGGACTCGGGACGTGGCTCGGGTATTCGTCTGATCGGCGGTGCGAGGCTTTCGATTAGTTCTTTTGTTCGTCTTAATTTTACTGCGCAGGATTACGGCCATTTGCAGCGTATGAGGTTTTTCAGATAAATGCCCAGGTGTCGCAGTTTCTTTCGTGTTCGCTTGATGTGGCATCGCCGTGCTGTTGCATTGCGCTGTTGCCAGTGCTGGATTGTCCTTGCGGTTGCTTCAATCAGTGCCGCAGACGCCCGACCGCTAAGCCACCAACTCCGCACCAGTGATCCCATTGCCGTATGTACTTGGCACACGGTCAACTCGGGATTTTTTCCCCCGCAAAGTCTCGCGGACTCGCGCCATGAACAAGTAGCTCACCGATGTCAGGATCAAGTGTCGCTTCAATCCCAGCCAGTGACGCCCTTCCCATTGATCGAGCCCGACTTCTTGTTTTTGATCCTCAAAACACCGTTCAACACGCCATCGCGAGAACGCCACCAGCAACAAGGTTTGCACGCTCGTCTCCAACGGAGCGTCACCGAGGAAAAACTTGATCTCCGCCGGGTCCAAGACATTGCGGGCTACCGCCAGATGCAGCCGCATTCCGGGCAAGCCCTTCTCATCCTTGACCGTAATCCAAACGTGTCTTGCCTCCCACCCTTTTCGCCGTCCTTGACGCGATACCGCACCCACTCCTGGTCCCGCAGTTCCGGCGAGTATTTGAGCATGTTTTCAACGCTGATGGCCGGACGGCTGCCGGCAATGGCTCGCGGCGTCTTGCGGCCACGCCCCTTGGCTCGCCGAAACGGGCGATCCGTTACGCGCGGCTCGTGAATCCAGCCGGTGAACGTCTTCGGCACTTCGCCCACAAAACACTGCTTGCGACCGTGCAATTCCCGCAAAAACGCGGGCTTTCCGCCATATCCCTCGTCGAACGTCAGCCAGTCGAACGTCACTCCGTTGTCTTCCGCGCGGTCGAAAAGCTCCAAAGCGATTTTCCATTTCGGCCGATACACCACATCGTCGGGAATGCCCGCCGCGCGGCAACGGGCGCGGTCGTCCGACCAGTCCTCGGGCAGAAACAAGTCGCCGTCCAACAGGCAATGGAAATCGCCGGTGGCGTAGGCGAGATGCACGGTGACGATGCAGTTTTCCGTCTTACCAACCGTGCCGCACCACTGCCGTTTGACGCCAGGGGTTTTGCCTCCTTGCTTCACGTCGCTGGTTTCGTCGATGATGCCGACCGAATTGCGACCAGCGTGGTCCCGGATCACGATCTCTTGCAAGCGATTTCGAGTGCGATCTTCTTCCCACTTGTAGGTGGACAAAAACTCCTGCAAGTTTCGCGGGGGAATCCCGGCGGCAACGGCGATCGGTTCACAGCTTTTTTCGCTGAGATTGGACAATTGGCCCTCGACATAGGTCGAGAAATGAGCCCGCGTCTGCCGTTGGGTAAAGCAATCGTCGAACTGTTTCAAGTAACGTGTCAGCATCGGCTTCAACTGGCGAATCTGTTTGGCGTCCATGCCAAGCCCTCCGTGTTGGATGGCTACAGCTTCGCCAAACTCGCCGATTTACGCAATATCAATCCTGCGCAGTAAAATTAAGAGCGACTTCGTAATGTTGACGATGGCGGACAGCGTGGCTGCCGTGTCGGAATATGTGGCCGTCTGGCCGCGATTGTATTCACGGATCAAATCATCGAGCGGGCGGGGTCGGCTGTCGCGTCCGGTCTCAGCATACCAGAGACGCTGGTGCCACAGCATGATGTCCCAGAGCTGGTAGCCGGCGGACAACATGAATAAGGCGGATGCGCCTTCTGGTTGATCATGCTGACAGAAATACCGGTATAACCCCCAGTGAAGCAAGGCTGCGTCATGGCAAATCACCCGGCAAGAGGAGTGCAGCTGCAGGAAGACCGACAAGTCCTTCGGATACACTGTAACCCAGTCCCCGCCTGCGACGCCTGCGACGAGAGGGTTTTCCGCGTCAACGATGCCTTCCTGCGAAATGGCAACGGCGATATGTCGTCGGCTGAGGGCATGCCCGTCCCACAGGTGTTTGGCGTCCAGAAGGCTCATCATTATCCTCCGGCTCGACAAAGCCGCGGGAAAGTCGCTCCCCTCACACGCCAGTCGCACAATACGCCGATCCTATTGGGCTTGCGACGACACCGGTAGGGCTCCGGATCCTGACACCTGGAACGACAGTTTGCGGATGTTCTCGGATAACGTCCTTGGAAAGAGATGCTGATACCTGCGGCGCATGGCCTCGGTCGTATGGCCCATCCAGCGGTCGATGATCCGCTGGTCGACGCCTTGCATGGCCAGATTCGAGGCGAAACTATGTCGGAAGGTATGGAATCCGATGACAGTCTTCTTCTTGCCCGAGGGCATCTTTTGCTCCCATTGGCTCCCTTTTAACGCACGGCGGAATGCGTCATTTGCCTGGTGAATCGTTAGAGGCTGAAGTGTGTCGGCGCGGCCAATAACATACTGTCCGGATTTTCGTTGTTTGCGATATTCCGCAAGGATGCACTCCAATTCTGGATGAAGGTCAATCTCGCGGGCGGTCTCCTTGCGTTGACGGCTCTGTTTCCGACTCCGCGCCGTAACGACTTTGCGGCCAAAATCCACGTCCAACCAGCGCAGTCGCATCATTTCGCCCCTTCGCATGCCCGTGTAAGCCACGACGGCGAACATGGGATGGATGAAGTCATCCTTACTCCGAGCCTTCACCATTGAGAGGATCTTGCTGATCTGCTCTTGGTCGAGGTACAAGCACTCCCAGATCTCTGGAATCTCGCTTTCGTCGATTTCGCCTCTGCGAATGATCCCTTCAATTTCTTCGAGCGTGCGAAATGGCGGCCGTTCCCGATCGATCTTGACCTGTGGCAAGTCCCGGGCTGGCGACGACGTCAGGTATTCTTGCTTCGTTGCCCATTTGAAGAACGACAGTAGCGTGCGTCGCTCCTTGTTGACCGTGGCACCGCTGACAAGTCCCAAGCGTTTTCGCAAGGCGCTTTCCAGCTCTCGATGCCCGAGGCGGTCGATCCGAACCTCGGCAGCAGCGCCGAGACACTCTGCAATGTTTTGCAGATGGATTCGCTCGCCCTCTATCGTGGATGGTGCCTTGAAGTCGTTGTGGGCCGTGAGATATTTTTCTAGAACTTCGCAAAAAGTGAGGACCAACCGCTGCTCCACGTTGCGGACTGGTGCCGCGTCACCCCAGACAACATAGTCACCGGGATCGACGTTCGGCGGGATCTGCTTTCGCCCCCGAAGCAAGGCGTGGATGCGGCTTTCAACATCATGGAGGGCCGCCTCGGCATCCCCTCGATCACTTGTTTTGAGCGACTTCTTGTATTCGGTGCCCTGGTACGTAAAACGCGCAAGGAACCACCGGCCTTTTCGGGCGAGATGGGCCATGGTTTCGCCTCCGTGAGTGAGGTCATCACGGCAGAAGCGCGTCTACGTCGCGTTGAGGCCCAAATTAGCTACACAACGCAACATGAACGCCCGTGACGGCACCTATCCGGCACCATCCATTATATGCGATAGATAGACCTGCGACAACTAATAACGCAAGTCTTTACTAGATAAGAAGTACCGGAGGTCGGACTTGAACCGACACCCTCTTGCGAGGACTGGATTTTGAGTCCAGCGCGTCTGCCATTCCGCCACTCCGGCAAAGCTATTGGCAGAAAAAAGCCATATCTACGCGAATTTTTTGCCCTGCTAGCTACTGTAATGGGGGGTGCTGCTCGCTAACCTGTCCCCGGAGCGTCCCATCATCCAACTAGAGCGGGATCGATGGCACGCTACGGAACGCAGTATTCATGCGGATGCCAAATCCTACCACAAAGAATCTCACCGCGCCTGGCATGTCAATCTAAACGGCCGACGTAAGCGCCTTGCCATCGAAGCAAAGGGCGAACAAGCCGCGTACGTAAATATGACAAACTCATGGCAGGACGTCAACCCGTTGCCAATGGCGATCCGGTGGCGGGGCTGTTGGACCGGTTCCTCGAACATCAGAAGTCCAAGTCAGCCAGTGCTACATATCAATTCCATCACAATGCCCTGGACTCGTTTGACATTTGCCAACGTCTTGCACTGAAGCAACCTGAAGGTCCAATGCTCCGCACGTCTGCCGGCAAGCCTTGACCTCGGCGTGCCCTTTCGTTCCGCCAATACCGGCTGTCTGGAAAACTTGGCTTCGACATTTGCCATTACGCCATACGTAAAACGCCTGGGCTAGAGAAAACTCTCGGACCACCCCCTTCCGGGAACCCCGTGAATTTCCCACCCACAATCAAGACGCTCACAGCTAGGACACTACCTGGCCGCCGTTCGGCTTTACATCGAGCACCGTTTCTGCTGAAATGGCTGATTCGGTCTGGCGGTTGCAGAAAGCGACTTCCCTCGCCAGACAAATAGGTACTGGTGACCGGCCACTGGAGTGGCCCATTGCAAAGAGCGACTAGACTTCCGCCACACGTTGACGGCTACTAATAATCGAGGCGCATCGTTGACAAATACCGTTTCTGAACAATTTCAAGCCCTTGCCAAGAAGGCCGATGCGACGTTGCGGCAGCGCGCGGCCGATAAGCTGATTCGTATTCAAGTCGGCTCGGCCACCTGCGAAAATGCCGCCGGCAGCAATGACGTCGTCGACGAGTTTCGCAAGCATATCACGGCTTCTGGCCGTCAGGATATAGTTCTGCATCAGACTGGCTGCACCGGCCGTTGCAGCCGCGAGCCGATCGTCGGCGTCTTCGTGCCCGGCGAAATGCCGGTCAAGTATCAGAGCGTCAATCGCGAACTGGTGCACACGATCTTCACGCAGCACGTGCAGCAGGGCAAGCCCGTGCTCGAACATATTCTCGATGGCCCGATCGAGAAGCTTGCCCGGTATGAATTGCTCGTATGCGGCAGCTTGCGCTGCGGCTGGAAGGGTCAGCAGCCATTTGAAGATGTGCTGAAGGAAAAGCTTCTTGCCGCCAACTTGTCGGCCGAACAGGTCCGCGTGACGCGCGCCAGTTGTTTCGGCGCATGCAACACGGCCGAAGCCGGCCAATTCTCGCATGTTTTAGTGCGGCCCGACAAAGTGCTGTATCGCGTGAAAGATGAAGCACAACTGGATGAGATCATTCGCGAACACCTCATTGGCGGCCGGCCGGTTGCTGGACTGGAAGTGCCCGGCAAGACGGTGGGCCGAAAGTTTTTGGAGTTGTACGGCGACGTGGCCTTCTTCAATCGCCAAAGCCGGGTAGCTTTGCGGCACTGCGGCATCGTTAATCCGGATAGCATTGAAGAGTATTTCCACTACAGCGGGTTCCAAGCCTTGGCCACGGTGCTCGCGAAGAATAAGCCGGAATGGGTGATCGACGAGATTACCCGCTCGAAACTCCGCGGCCGCGGCGGCGGCGGCTATCCGACGGGCCAAAAATGGCGGATGGGCTTTGGTGCGGCCGAAAAGACCCGTTATCTCATCTGCAACGCCGACGAGGGCGACCCCGGCGCATTCATGGATCGCAGCATGCTGGAGAGCGATCCACTGAATGTTGTTGAGGGGATGATCATCGGCGGCTTCGCCATCGGTGCGCAGCAGGGCTTCTTCTACGTTCGCGCCGAATATCCCATGGCGATCGAGCGCATCGAGCGGGCAATCGAGCAGTGTCGCCAATGGGGACTCCTGGGCAAGGACATCCTCGGCTCCGGATTCGATTTTGATTTGGAAATCCGCCTGGGCGCCGGGGCGTTTGTGTGTGGCGAAGAGACCGCGCTCATACATTCGATCGAGGGCGAGCGCGGCCAGCCCCGCGTGCGCCCGCCCTATCCCACAGAAAGCGGCCTATGGGGCAAGCCCACGGTAATCAACAACGTCGAGACCTTTGCTAACATCCCGGCGATTATCAATTACGGGGCCGAATGGTTCGCCCGGATGGGAACGGAAAGAAGCGGCGGCACGAAAGTTTTCGCCCTGGCCGGAAAGATCCGTCACACGGGCCTGGTTGAAGTGCCGATGGGCACCACGCTCCGCACGGTGATCTACGACATCGGCGGCGGCGTGGCCAGCGACCGGCAACTCAAGTCGGTGCAAACCGGCGGGCCGGCCGGCGGCTGCATCCCCGCCAAGTGGATCGATCTGGCCGTCGACTTCGACAGCCTCGCAAAAGCCGGCTCGATCATGGGCAGCGGCGGCATGATCGTGCTCGACGAAGACGATTGCATGGTCGACATTGCCAAGTATTTCATGAGCTTTTCGCAGGACGAATCGTGCGGCAAATGCACACCCTGTCGCGAAGGCACGACGCGGATGCTCGAAATCCTTGACCGGATCACCACCGGCAAAGGCACACTCGAAGACCTCGACAAACTGAAGCGGCTAGGCCTCTTAATGAAGCGGGCGTCGTTGTGCGGCTTGGGCCGAGCAGCCGCCAATCCCGTGCTGAGCACGCTTGAGCATTTCCACGATGAGTACGTCGCCCACGTCACCGAGAACAAGTGCCCGGCGCACAAGTGCAAGGCCCTGATCCGTTACGAGATCGACCCGTTGAAGTGCGTCGGCTGCACGGTTTGCGCCAGAAACTGTCCGGTGACGTGCATCGACGGAGTGCGCAAAGAGACGCACGTCATCGACCAGTTGCGCTGCATCAAGTGTGGCAAGTGCTTCGAGGTGTGCCGGTTTAATGCGGTGCAAAAATTGTAGGGTCTAGGGACTGAAAACGAGGGGTGGTTGCTTCACCAGCCATTTGATGAGAAAGCGACGTACGTAACCGATGGCCAATCGCAAAAATAAGATCTCTTTGACGATCGACGACACGCCGATTCAGGTCGACGCGGGCGCGACGATCATGGAAGCGGCAGAGCAATTGGGAATTCGCATTCCCCGCCTCTGCTACCATCCCGATCTGAGTCTGGCCGGTTCGTGCCGGGTGTGCGTCGTTGACGTCAAGGGTATGGGCTACTACATGGCGGCGTGCAGCTCGCAGGTCTGGGAAGGGATGGAGGTGCAGACCAACTCGCCCGAAATCCGCCAGGCTCGCCGCGACATCGTCGAGCTGCTGTGCGACAACCACAACATGGATTGCCAGTGTTGCGAGCGCGACGGGCACTGCGAGCTACAAAATCTGGCCTATTCGTTGGGCGTTCGTGCACGACATTTTGAAGGCCGCCGCAAGCGATTCCCCGTCGAGCTTTCCAGCCATAGCGTGGTGCGCGACAGCGAAAAGTGCGTCCTCTGTGGCCGCTGCGTCCGCGTGTGCGCCGAAATCCAAGGCGTTTACAACCTGAGCCAGCACGGCCGGGGGTTCACGACGGTCGTCGCCCCGGCGCACATGGCCAACATGGACGACTCCGTGTGTATCCAGTGTGGTCAGTGTATCAACGTCTGCCCAACGGCCGCGTTCCTGGAAAAGCGCAGCGCTGGGCAAGTGTGGGAGGCATTGGCCAATCCCGAGATTCACGTGGTCGTGCAAACCGCGCCCTCGATCCGCGCAGCCATCGGCGAGGGCTTCGGGCTGCCACCCGGGACGCCGGCCACGGGGCAGATGATCACGGCCCTACGGCGACTGGGTTTCGATCGCGTGTTCGACACCGACTTCGGAGCCGACCTGACGATCATCGAGGAAGCACACGAGTTCCTCACACGCCTAGAGGACGGGCCGTTGCCAATGATTACCTCGTGCTCGCCGGGCTGGATCAGCTTCATGGAGAAGTTTTATCCGGAGCTGATTCCACACGCGTCGACGTGCCGCTCGCCGATGTCGATGCTCTCGGTGCTGGCCAAGACGTACTATGCCGAGAAGGTGGGCATCGACCCGAAGAAGATTTTCATGGTGGCGGTGATGCCCTGCGTGGCGAAGAAATACGAGGCCTGCCGGCCCGAGCATATGGACGCCGAGGGCCGTCCATACACGGACGTCGTGGTCACCACGCGCGAATTGATCTGGATGATCAAGTGCTATGGGATCAGCTTCAAAGCGTTGCCGGCTGGCGAGTTCGACGCCCCGCTAGGATTGGCCAGCGGCGCCGGCGACATCTTCGGAACCACCGGCGGTGTGATGGAGGCCACTTTGCGCGCCGCCAGCGAACTGGTCACCGGCAAACCGGCCGACCGACTCGAATTTACCGAGGTCCGCGCCGTCGAGGGGCTGCGCGAGACGTTTGTGGCCATCGGCGAACACAACATCCATGTAGGCGTGGCCAACGGACTGACCAATGCCAAGATCTTGCTCGATAAAGTGAAGGCCGGCAAAGAACAGTTTCACGTCATCGAGGTGATGGCGTGTCCCGGCGGCTGCATCGGCGGCGGTGGCCAGCCCTACCCGCCGGAAGACGTCAAAGTGCTCGATCCCGACCTGCTCCGCCGCCGGGCCAGCGCGCTGTATACCATTGACAGCGGCAAGAAACTCCGCAAGTCGTATGAGAACCCGGCGATCGAGGAGGTTTACGACTCGTTTCTCGGTGGTCCGGGCACCGACAAGGCACATGCCTTGCTCCATACACATTACCATCCGCAACTGCCGCGAGGCGTTCGCTGAGCACCTGCACCAACAATTGTAGGGTCCGCCTCGCGGACCATGAAAAATGGACTGGTCCGCGGGGCGGACCCTACGATGTTACGAGTACGGTGGCTGGTCCCAGCACACTCCACGCATTGACGGCCCTGAGGCATTTCGATGAGCACCTGCACTGACAACTGGGAACAAGTAGAGGCCGCCGCCAAGTTGGTCCTTGGCGAGCCGATCGTGGAACTGATCGCGAAGTATCGCTGCCAGCCGCGGCCAGAAAGCCAACTGATCGCCGTATTGCACAAAGTGCAATCGCAATTTGGCTATCTGGCCGAAGCGCATCTCGATGCGGTTGCGCAACTCTTGCAGGTGCCGGCGGCCAAGGTGGCCGGCGTGGCGAGCTTCTATCACTTCTTCCGCCTGAAACCCCGCGGCAAGTTCATGATCAATGTGTGCCTCGGCACGGCCTGCTATGTCAAAGGGGCAGACCGCGTGGCGCAGAGGATCATTGAGGAACTGGGGATTACCTGGGGCGAGACGAGCAAGGACGGCGTTTTCACCCTCGAAGGCGCTCGCTGCCTCGGCACCTGCGGCCTGGCTCCGGTGGTGATGATCGACAACGTGATCCACGGCGACATCACCCCCGATCAAGTGCCCGCGCTCTTGGAGAAGTATCTGAAGAAGGCCAAGGAGCAGGGCGCGCGGCCGGCAGTAGTTGGCGGATAGTGGCCGGCAACAGCACGCCAATACCCGCTCATGCCCGGAAATCTCGACAGACACCGTGGCGACTTGTGCAAGCTCGTGCGGCTCGGCGAACGCGCGTTTTGAAACGAGCGTCTTCGACTGCGAGCTCGATGCTTGCCGACATCCGCAATCTCTGTGGCCACAACAAAAGTCGCGAAGCTACGCCCGAAGAAGTTGAAGAACTGATCGTAGGCGTCGACCAAATCGTGAGGACGCTATTCTAGAGTAGCAAGCACGCTCCGTGTGCCGTCCGTCGCAACGGCATGCGGAGCATGCCTGCTACTTATGCTTCACCGCGTCAGCACCGGCCGGCGGAAGGGCATCTTCTTTCTGACCGTGCCGTTCTCGCTGAGCACACGCTGGGCCTTGGCCAGATCGTTGACGCGGATCACGGCTGAAACGCCCCCTTTCTGTTTGCCGCCCACGTTGAACGAGCAATAGGCGTAGTCGATGTTAAGATGTTCGGCAGCGATCTTCTCACAGATGTTGCGGAACGCGCCTGCCTGACTGGGTACCTCGACCAACAACACGTCGGCCGCTTCGTAACGCATGTTTATCTTGTCCAAGACCGTCGTAGCAGCGTCAAAATCGTCGGGCACGAAGCGGACCGATCCCCGGTCGCCGGAATCCATGACCGCCAGAGCCCGAAAGTTCACCTTGCCCTTGTTGAGTGCCGCCAGCATATCAGCAAGTCGTCCCGGCTTGTTGATCAACGAAACCGACAGTTGCTTGGCCGTTTGCATCTCGCCGATCCTTTCGTGAAATGGTGCGCAAAATACGAGTGTCCAAACCAGGGGTACGGATCGAACGCCACCCGTAGGAAGCATAACAATGCCGCACAGGCGGTCAAATCCGGTCGGTCCTATGCGAGGAATTCCAAGGCGGACATTTTCCCCAATCTTCCTTTGTTTCGCGATTCCCCGCCAAAGTGGGGCCGATCGGGCCACGCTCAAAAGGAACGACGGACGTCGGCGACACGACGGGGAACTATGCGTGGCACTGGACCGTCTCATATTCGTCCTGCTAACAAGACGCGTTTTCGCCCAAAATAACCCACGACCAGTGATAGGGAGACCATCATGAACCGCCCGCTCACCACAACGGTTGCCATCTTGTTGTTGTTTGGGTCCACGTTGGCTCGTGGGCAAGGCCTGCTGATCGTCGACGATCCGACCACTCAGGTGCGGCTGCCGCGGCCGATCATTATTTGGCCACCCCATCCGCACCCGCGCCCCCTTCCGCCGACGATCAGCTATAAAATAAAGGAGCTTAGCGTCGACGCTCGGCTCGTCGACCAGGTGGCGCAGGTTCAAGTGTCGCAGACATTCGTCAACACGGGCAGCCAATCGCTTGAAGCTGCATTCGTCTTCCCCCTGCCATACGACGGCGCGATTGATCGGATGACGCTCTTGATCGATGGCCGAGAGTATCCGGCGAAATTGCTGGACGCGAGAGACGCGCGACGGATGTACGAGGAGATAGTACGCCGCAACCGCGATCCGGCTCTGCTGGAGTGGATCGGCACGGGGCTATTCCGCACGAACGTGTTTCCGGTGCCGGCCGGGGCACGTCGAACCGTCATGCTCCGCTACTCGCAGCTTTGCCGCAAACAGGCAGGGCTGACCGACTTCCTCTTCCCGCTGAGCACCGCGAAATATACATCGGAGGCAGTGGAGAAGGTGCAGATTCGCGTTACCATCGAGAGTCAAGAGAACATCAAGAACGTCTATAGCCCCACACACAACGTCGACATTACAAGGCCCGACGGGCGGCATGCGACCGTGCTTTTTAGCAGCACGAATGACGTGCCCAGCAGCGATTTTCGTTTGCTCTACGACGTGGGCAAGGGGACGCTGAGCGCCCGCGTGCTGAGCTACCGGCCCGACCGGAGTGAAGACGGCTATTTCCTGCTGTTGGCCAGCCCGAAAATTAAGGCAGCGTCCGAAAAACACACGGGCAAGACCGTTCTCTTGGTGATGGACCGATCGGGAAGCATGAGCGGCAAGAAGATCGAACAGGTGCGGGCGGCACTCAAGAGTGTGCTGGACAATCTTCGCCCCGGCGACCTGTTCAACGTCATCGCCTACGACAGCGAGGTTGAGGCCTTTCGCCCTGAATTGCAGCGATTTAGCGACGATACGCGCCAGGCTGCCTTAGGATTTGCCGACGGCCTTTATGCCGGCGGCAGCACGAACATCGACGGTGCGATGCAGGCCGCCCTTGGCCAGCTTCAAGACACGAAGCGGCCGAGCTACGTCATCTTCCTGACCGACGGGCTGCCGACCGCTGGCGAGACCAACGAAATGAAGATCGTGGCCAATGCTAAGCAGTGGAACAAGGTTCATGCGCGGGTGTTTGCCTTCGGCGTGGGCTACGACGTCAACAGCCGGCTATTGGACAAACTTGTGCGGGAAAACTTCGGCCAGAGCGAATACGTCAGGCCCAACGAGGACATCGAGGAGCGGGTGAGCAAGCTGTACAATCGCATTGAGTCGCCCGTAGTGACCGGCGTGCAATTGGACTTTGCCCTGGACGATATGAAGAGGGAAGAGGGGAGCCCCGTAAACCGATTGTATCCGAAAGGCTCCTTCGATCTCTTTGCAGGCGAGCAGCTTGTGGTCGTGGGCCGATACAAGAAGGCTGGCGCAGCGAAGATCGTTGTCGAGGGCTCCGTAGGCGAGGACCGGCAGAAGTTCGACTTCCCCGCCACGTTGGTCGAGAAGAGCAACGACGAGAGTCTTGCCTTCGTCGAGAAGCTCTGGGCCGTCCGTCGCGTAGGCGAGATCCTCGATGAGCTCGATCTGCACGGCAAGAACGAGGAACTGGTCCACGAGTTGATCGAGTTGGCCGCTCGGCACGGCATTCTCACCCCCTACACCTCGTTTATGGCCGATGAGAGAACGAACGTCCATGACATGGCAGCCAACATCCATCGGGCCGGCGGCCGACTTGAGGCCTTGGAGCAGTCGTACGGTGCGGGTGGGTTCGCCCAACGGTCGCTAAAGGGGGCGTACCAGACGGCAGCCACCGCTCCGGCTGGGGTGGCCAAGTCACTGAAATATTTCGGCGCCGACCGAGAGGTAGCCCAAGATCTGAAGTTTGCCGACGAGGCCGCCAGCGAAGTGAGACTCGTCAGTCGCAACATGCAGAACATTGGAAATCGGACGTTCTTCCGCCGCGAGGGCCAGTGGGTTGATTCGCAGGTCACCAAAGAGCAAGAGTCGACGGCCCGGCGGATCAAGCAGTTCAGCGACGAGTATTTCGAGTTGGCCGGTGCGCAAGGTCGGCGTCTGTCGCAATACATGGTTTTCGACGAGCCCGTCTTGCTGAAGCTCGACAATCAAACGTATCTTATCGAGCCCTAAGCGTGGCGATTGGCAACTTTGGCTTGCCGCACTTGTCACGAGGGGCCGATACGGGGTAGGATGTCGGTTGCAGATTAGCGGTCGACAGCGCGTCGACCCTCGACCGATCATGGCCGACGCACTGTCGGCCGCTAGACAATCATCGCCATGCCTCGTCGCAATCTCTTCGTGTTGCTGGGCGTATCACTCGTTGCTCTGCTCTGCTACCAGCGTGTGCAGAAGAACCGCTACGGCCGTGTGCTGGCCGAGGCTATGAACAGGATCGAGAGCCGTTACGTCGAGCCAGTCCGGCCGTCTGCGCTGTTCGAGGCGGCCATGGACGGAATGGTGGGAACGCTGGATGACTATTCGGCCTACATCAGACCATCCGATCTACAGAAGTTCCACGAAACGATCGACCAACAGTTCGTGGGCGTGGGAATGGAGGTCACGCAAGATCCGCAAACCGGGCAGTTGAAGGTATTGAGCCCGTTGATCGACTCGCCGGCCTACAAAGCGGGTATTCGCGCTGGCGACACACTGTTGCGAATCGGCGATGCTAGCACCCATGGCATGTCGTTGAGAGACGCGGTGGCCCTGTTACGCGGCAAGCCCGGCGATGCAGTCACGCTGACCGTGTTGCACGGTGGTCGGCAGAAGCCGACCGAAGCCAAGATCGTTCGCGAGATGATCAACGCTCCTACCGTCCGCGGCGACACGCGCAATGCCGACGGCTCTTGGGACTTCTTTATCGAGGGGTACGATCGAATCGGCTACATCCGCATCCTAAGTTTCACCGATCAGACGCCCGACGAGTTTCAAGACGCCCTCGACGAATTGACGGAACAAGACATGCGCGGGTTGGTGTTGGATCTGCGCGATGATCCAGGGGGATATCTCGATGCGGCCGTCGACGTCTGCGACATGCTGTTGGATTCCGGGACGATCGTCAGCACCCGGCATCGCGACGGCTATGTTAGCAAAAAATATACTGCCAGCGGGCACGGCGAGTTTACCGATTTCCCCATGGCCGTGCTCATAAATCAGCAGAGCGCCAGCGCGGCCGAAATTGTAGCCGCCTGCTTGCAGGATAACCGCCGGGCAATCGTCGTCGGCCAGCGAAGCTACGGCAAGGGGACCGTGCAAGAGATCATGCCGTTGGAAAAGGGCTGTGGAGCGCTGAAGATCACGACCTCCAGCTATTGGCGTCCTAGCGGCAAAAATATCCAGCGGCCGCATAAGGATGGTGACAACCGCAGTTGGGGTGTTATGCCGAATGACGGCTACAAGGTGTCGCTCAGCAACGAGGAGGAGGATCGTTGGCGGCTTTGGCGGGCCCACCGGGACTCGTTCCAACCCGCCAATCACAAAGCAATACCGGGTCGAGCCGCCAACAACGACGAGGAAAAATCGTTCGTCGACCGGCCGCTCGTTCGGGCCGTGGAATATCTCGAAAAGGAAGTGGCAGACGAACCGAGCAATCAAAACCGTGAATAGGATGCGGTTCGCTACCGTAGCAACGGACATCTGCCATGCCGATCCCCGTACTAAGTTACACAGTTCCGTCGCGAAGGGAGACAGGGTCACGCTTTCGGGAGCGACGCAGCAGCTATCGCCCGCATGAGGTGGGAAACGGACCAATTCCCAAACATTGCGGCGCCACTGGACGGTTGCGAAGGAATCTTGCAAAAGCCGAGTGATTCGCTAGGATGGTGCTTTGCGGCGATTGCCAGATTGTTCCGATTTTCAACCCGGATTGACTCGTCGCAACTGATTGACGAAGATTTGATAGGGGAGTTGCTCGTAGTTAGTGTGCCAACTCCCCGAGTTGATTGCGGCAGTAGCTCAGTTGGTAGAGCGTAGCCTTCCCAAGGCTAATGTCGAGGGTTCGAACCCCTTCTGCCGCTCTGATGTAAACCCAGCCGAAACGAGACGTTACGTTACCTGCCGACGGTCGGCAGTGCGGCCTGAAAGTCATGGGAAAAGGGGTAGTGCTCAATCCTGTTCGGCTCGATAGTTGCTTAGGTTAAGTTGGGTGGGTGAGCGACGGCAGTGATGAACGCGGGAACGGGGCGGGGATTGGCAGACGCTTGCCGTGCTGGACGCCGGAGAGCCGGCAGGGCGCAGCGGCGAACGCCGCGTCGGCCGAATTAATGGCAGCGCGTCTGCGTCAGGCGACGTGGGGCTGTAGTTTGGCTATGTGCGCCAGCAACTCGTCTTCTTCTGCCATGCCGGTCAAGTAGTAGCAGATCATCTCGTACGTTCGCAGCGTTGGCTTGCGGCCGGTCCACAAGCTGATCAGCATACACGCGATGATCGCGCAGTAGGTCTGAATCTCGATACCCTCCGGATCGTGGCTCAACAGCGACCGACAGCCGAGCGTGTGCTTGAAGAAACGGAAGAAGATTTCGATTGTCCAGCGATAGCGATAGAGCAAGGCGATGATCCAGGCCGGCAAGTCGAGCAGGTTCGTCGCGATCAGCACGGGCTTTTGCGGTTTCGCCCAGACGCTCATACACCCGACCGCGGGCCTCGTAGGGCGTCGACCATTGACGCTACCTTATGATTGGGACCGCAGGGTATTCTTGTTCATGTTGTTCGCCGCCGCCAGGCGTACGCTAGCAGCCCCATGGCACCGATGCCGAGGAGGGCGAGGGTGGATGGTTCGGGAACGGATAGGTATGCGATATCAGTTAAGGGCGGAAGGTTGTCGGCATACAACATCGCGATGCCGACGTTTGTGTCCACTCGCCAAATCTGATATCTTGTGTCGCTTTGCTTGCCAATTGCATAGAGGTAGTTGTCTGGCCCCATTGTCATTCGGCCGGCATAGGGTATAGAGGCAAGAAGGGTTGGTTCAGTGGACCCGGTGCTCAATTTCCACACTTGGTTGAGTCTCTCTTGACTAAAGTACATGTCGCCTGCTGCGTTGAACGCGATTCCTACCGTCCAGTCCAGGTTGTCCAAGACTGTCGCAACCACACCGGTAGTCATGTCAATCTCATCGATGGTAAAGTTGTGCGCGTCGGATTGCTCTAAGCCGTGGGTCATGTAGAGCTTGCGATCTGGTGCAATCGCAGCATCTTTGCCCCACCATAGGTCATACTTGTAGCCGGTCCAATCGGAGACCTGCCCCGTGGCTGTAATTTTTGTCGCGCCCGGTGAATTGTGTGTTGAGACATACGCGGTTCCATCCGTGTCGATTGCGAATCCTGAACCCCAGCTGTGGTTTGACCACACATTTGTTGCCGGAATATGGTCGATGAAAGAAAGCACGTCACCCTGACTGCCGAGAATCTTGAATGTTCCCCAGGCATTCACAGAGGGACCACCGCCGAAAGTGACGCCTAAACGGTTCGCATCGTAGAACGCTAGACCGTAGGGGCAATCGGTGCCGGAAAAGGACAGGACTGTTGAAGAGCTGCCGTTGGAGTCTACCCGAATCACGCCGTTGCCGGTGGTGGCATTCCACGGATCAATCTTCGTAGCGTAAAGTCCCGGTTCGAAGGCACTCCCCCAAGCCATTCCATCGGTTAGCACAATAGATATCACAATCACCAAACCGACAATCGAACGTCTCATGGCAAGATCCTCTTTTGAGTTACAGGTGAATTACCGCTCAGACTTGGAATGAAGAGAAAGCTGGAAGCGGAAAGCCCACACGACCACTACGCACGCCACCTTCAGCGGTCTGAGCATGATGCTCCTCCAATCTTCCGGCAAGTATCTCGGGATCTGCAAAAGCTAGGCCACCAACCCACTACACAGCGCGGCAGCCGGCGGATAACGCACAAGGGAAAACACCTAGTCCAAGAACGGCCCTCAGCGTTTTGCACTACGAGCAATGGGGACTGGGTTCGCTGACGCTGCCTTACGATTGGGACCGCAGGGTATTCTTGTTCATGTTGCTCGCCGGCGTCGCCAAGCGTAGGCCAGCAGGCCAATAGCACCGATGCCGAGGAGGACGAGGGTGGAGGGTTCGGGGATGCAGATGCAGTCGAGCATCACGCCTCCGCCATTGCTGTCGAGAGTGACGTAATAAAATCCGCCGTTGCCTACGTAGTAAGCCCCGGCGTCGCCTGCCGCTCCGGGGAGCCCGGAGGCGGGCATCCAAGTATGGCCACCAACGACGGCCGTGCCGCTGCCAGCAGCGAAAAGGTCGAACAACGCCTGAGCATCCGCGGCACCGTAATTGAGCACTGGGTCGTTGCCCAAGTTGTACAAGGCCTTAACTTCGGTGGCCGTCAGCACATTGTTCCAGATCCCCATGTCATCGATCGCACCGGAATAGAACTCATTCGGCGAACCATCGTAAGCAACTCCAGAACCAACTACCGCCTTGTCCCAAGGGGCGACAAACGTGCTGTCAGACGAGATTGTGTTGACGATGGATCGACCCGTCTGCTGGACGCCGTCGAAATAGAACGTCATGGTGCCCGTGCCGGCGGCGCCAGTGCCATCTACCAAGTTCCAGGTGTAAATGACTTGGTGCCATGCGCCATTGTTCCAAGATGGAGCATAGCCCACGCTAAGGAGAGTGTTGTCTTCCGCCGTGCGGACGTACAAATACATGTAGTTCTGATCAGTGCCTGCACCACCGTCATAGCCACCCCCGATCAGCCACGACGTATCATCTTGTGCACGGCCGCGGGCGATTGTGGGCATGCTCATGTCGCTGCTCTTAACCCAAAGGGTCGCACTGCCCGTCCATACCCCGCCCGTGTTGTCCCCATAAGGAGTTGGCTGCGGAAGACCGGCACCTGTCACGTCCATATAGTTCGCGCCATTGAAGGTTATGGCCTTCGTACCGACCACGCCCGTGGTGTAGATCGGCGAACCGACGAGCGCGCCGTTTGGCGCCCCGGTAACTGCATTGTTGGCGGTATCGTCGAACGTGTACAGGCTGATCAATGCAGCTTGGCTCGTAGCGATGGCGACCATCACCATCGTGATGGCCATCAGAAACAAACCGAACCTCGTCATACGGACGATGCAGGCGCTCAAACTTGCGATAACTTTCATTTCAGAATCTCCTTTTGGAGCAAGGCGATGCAATAGTGGTCAAAAAGCAAAACTCGCTTCGATCGCGCGGTTGTCATTGACGTTGAGCCACCGGCCCACTCCGCGCAACGCGACAGGCAGCGCATTACGCACAAGGGAAAGACCTAGCCCAAGAACGGCCCGCAGTGTCTTGCACTGTGAGCAACGGGGAATAGGTTTGCCGACGCTACCTTACGATGGGTGCCGCAGGATGGGTCTTGTTCATATTGCTCGCCCGCGTCGCCAAGCGTAGACCAGCAGCCCGATAGCACCGTTGCCGAGGAGGACGATGGTGGAGGGTTCTGGGGTGTAGCCGACGAAGCCAATCACGCCACTGCCATTGGCGTCAAGAGTGACGTAGTGGTAATTCCAGACTCCTGGGGCAATCCCGACGTCGCCTGCTGCTCCAGGGAGCCCGGAGGCGGGCATCCAAGTACCGCCACTAACGACGGCCGTGCCGCTGCCAGCAAGGAATAGGTCGAACAGATACTGAGCCTCCTTGGCGCCGAAATTGAGCACCGGGTCGTTGCCCAAGTTGTACAAGGCCTTAACTTCGGTGGCCGTCAGCACGTTGTTCCAGGCCGCGTAATCGTCAAACATGGCAAGCTGGCTGGCATTGGGCTTGATGCCGGTGCCGCTGTCGGAGTCGGCGCCGAGAAGAACCGTGCCGGTTGTGCTGCCATTGGGTGACGCCGACGTGAGCGTGCCGAGGCCCGTAGCGTTAAGATAGCAGGCGCCATCGACATAATAGGCCGCGCTACCAGTACCGCTGGCGCCTGTGCTTTGGGTCCACGTGGCGGTAACCAGGTGCCAAGCATTATTCATAAGGGCCGGCGACGTGGATGTCGTGGCAGGGCCGAAGGGGTGTCCCGGACCGTAAAAAGTCATCAAGGATCCATCCGTTTGATTGGTGTACAGGCCCATGTTGATGGCCCCGGTACCAGTGTTGCGAGAGCAGAAGAGGTTGCCGCTGGCGTTCTCGGCAGCACCTTTGACCCAGAAGCTCATACTGCCGCTCCAGAAGTTGTTGTCGCTGTCCGCGGGCCACGCATCATTGCCATACGGAGCGTTGACGATGATCGCCGAGCCATTTGTGGAGGTGAGCGACGCCGAACTCGTGCCGATCTTGCCTTCGCCGGAATAGTTGCCAACGACGACCGTGGCGGCTGAAGTGATAGGAAAGCCCGCTGTGGCAGCACCGCTGCCTTCAAAGTTGTACTCGACCAGCAGCGCCGCTTGGCTCGTACAGATGGCGAACACCACCATTGCCACGGCTAGAAGAAACATACTTATCTTTTTCATTTGGATTTCCTTAGTGCGAGACGAAGGGCTGACGGGATAGCTCCTTTGTCCAGATCTTGTTGTGCGACACGCGATAAAGGCAGAGAGCGGTTCCCGACAATTCGCTTCGACCCCAATACCGAGAAACACATTTGACCCGCATAGCACTCGGAACGCTCAATGCCACATCACCACCGCCCGATTCTCCGGGCACTGGCCGTCGTGCTGGGAGACCGACCGTGGCGGTAAGTAAGCGATCACCGAGAGCGCAACGGATTGCGCGTAGATTAGGACGCTACCTCGGAACTTCGGCCAAGAGGCTAACTGCCAAATGCCCGCGCGTGGGCCGTAACGTCTATGCCACCGATACCCGGCACAAGCTCAGCTTCGGCGGCGACGCCAAGCGTAGGCCAGCGCGCCCAGAGCGGCCGTGAGCAGCAACACCAGCGTGCCGGGCTCGGGAACAGTTGTTTCGGCCAGCATGAAGCCCTCCATGCCATAGGACTTCTTGGCCTCACCTGGGCCAGCAGCGCCCACGTTCTGCGATATGACTGTGAAGCTACCATCGGCTGCGGTAATGCCCGTCCACCGCGCCACGTATCCGTTCACGGTGTTGTAGCCGGTATTGAACTCGACCACATTAGGGGAGATTTGGGTCACGCCAAGGGTGCTGGCGTTGGTGTACGTATCGGCGCCGATGATGCTGAACTTCGTCCAGCGGGAGGAAGTTCCGCTACCGTCGTAGGACACACTGTCGCGGTTGGCGGTGGTGACAAACTCGTAGGACTTGCTTGGGTCCAATCCTGTAAACGTGACTTGGTAGTACCAATCCGAGGAGGACGAGTTGTAGGACGTACTCCAATCGCCAAGGTTTACCTTGCCGTTGAACACGCTGTACGCATCCGTGCCAGAACTAGGAGCGGCGGAAATGCTGCCAGAGATGTTCGCCCCCGTCAACGTGGCCGTCACTGATGTGTATGGGCCACTTGTGAAGTCTTTGAGCAGGCCGCTGGGCGTCTCAAAGCCACCTCCATCACCCATGTAGGCGCTGTAAATGGTCGTATTGGCCGGACTCCCGCCGTGGACGCAATCGTTGTAGGTCACGAAGTCAGCCACGGCCGACGCCGTGCCGGCCGCCATCACCGCCGCCACACCCATTATTGCAATCATTAAGCGTTTTATTTTGATTCTCCACTTTGGCCCGTAACGGGCCGTATAGGTCATCTCGGAAGCTAGGAATTACACAAACGTGGTCTCAGGAAGTTGCCTCGTCGTTTTACATCTACTTGCTGGGAAATGATCGCCATCCGTGAAAACCGATTCGCCATCCGTTGCACGCGCCACGCTCATCTTGCTTCTGCGTTCACTTCTGGGAGATTCGTGACGGCTTTGCGTCGGCGGACGCGTCAGCAAGCCACAGAATGTGCGCAAAAAGAAACAAATCCTCGGAAGCAGGACCGTTTCAACTGGATGCGAACGCTGCCTTCATGTGTTGCGTTGGTAAGCGAAGAGACAAAGATGGTCCGCCGATTGGTTTTGGAAAAAAGGCTCTCTCACCCTGTGCACAAGCTCAGCTTCGCCGACGACGCCAAGCGTAGGCCAGCAGGCCCAGACCAGCCGTCACCAGCAGCACCAACGTACCCGGTTCGGGAACGGCGGCAAACAAAACCGGTTCGTAAAAACTGGGACTGGCGCCGGCTGCATGACCATGCTCGTACGTCACATAAAAACCGCTCCCATCAGGAGCCATCGAGATTCCGGAAATTGCGTCACCCACGCTGTAACCGCCGTAGCCGGGCAGGCCCAGGCTGGCCCAAGGGGGAGTTAGCGACGTAGCCAGCGAGAGATCGGAGTTCAGAACGTCGATGCGGCCGGCATAGGCCTCGGTAACCAAGACCTGATCGCCGCAGAACGCGATGGAGTATGGGTTTGTCATCGGCACGGAACCCAGAAGGGTGCCCGTGCTGCTGAACTTCGAGACCTTGCCGCTGGTGGTGGAACCCTGGGGGTCGGCGACCCAGATCGTGCCGTCAGGCGCCACGCCAACACCGCGCATGTCGCTACCGATGCTGTTGAGGACTCCATCGCCGTCCAGACCGTCCAAAGTAGCGCCGGTAATCGTGCTGCCGGACTCGGTCAGTACATAGCGACTCAGCGTGTTCGCCCCACCACGTTCAGTGGTGTAAAGGGCCAGCGCGCCGCTTTCGCGCAAAACGGTAATGCCCTCGGTTTTGACCGGTTGCGTAATCTCATACAGAGAGTTCAGGTCAGCGTCGTAAACGTGAACGGACTCGCCGTTGACGCCGGTGGTATAGACGCGTCCTTGATCGTCCACTGCAATGCTCTTGCCGCGGTCGCTGATGGTTGCGACAACGTTACCGGTAGCGATGTTGACTTTATTTACGGTCGGGCCATTGTTGTATCCCAGATACAAATACTGGCCGCTTGGATCGACGGCGATTCCGCGATTGTCGGCCGGGTTAACCGCTGTGTGACTGTAGGCGATTGACCAAGTCACGTCGACCGGGTTAATCACTGTCGCCTGGGTTTGGCCAATCATCGACGTCAGCAGCAGTGCTACGACGATAACCACTAGCATCATCGAACGTCTCATCTTCAATCTCCTTTGGTCCGTTCGGACCGCTAAATCGTTTTTGGAGTTAAGAACGAATACAAACACTCCTGCACTTTCGAAAACCTGGCTCGTTCTGGATTGGGTTCTGTGAACCGAGACTTAGCCCGGGCCAAAACGACAATATCCGGCGAACGAGTGGCTGACCCACATTATGCGGGCCAAAAAAATGCAGCCAAGAAACAAAAGACGTCCCCGATGCGGGACGTCTTCAATCGCTGCGAACGCTGCCTCTTACGATGATCGCCAACATGGCGCTACACAATATTCAATACTTGGAACTTACTACTTACTACTATCTGTTGGAACGCTAATAGTTCCGGCGTCGTCGCCAAGCGCGGGCCAGCAGGAAGAATCCGGCTGCGGTCAACAGGGCGCACGACGAGGGTTCCGGAATTGACGATAACGATCCGGAGTAACTCGTGGCGTTCACCTGGCCATCCGTCAACAACTCCGTCAGCGAATGCTGGCTGGTCGCCGAGAACTGAAAAGTCAACACGGCCGTCTGCTGCTGCCCGTTGACGATGGCGATCAAGTCGCTGTCAGTACCGGAGTAGGTGAAGTTGCTGAGGTTGGCCGAGCCTGTGCCCAAGGCCCCAAACAGTTCATTGAGAACTTGGACATTGAACCAGTCCAAGTCCGCCGTCAGCGGTTGGCTGACTCCGTCCCACAACTGAAGCGTGCCGTCGGTCGTCGTAACGCCGGCTTGCTCGAAACCCGGCACTGGGCTGGTGATCGCCCCAACGGTGAACGTTCCGCCGATGTTGCCGAAGAGGCCCACCAAACCGGGCACGGTCGAGTCCGTGATCAGAAAATCATAGGTCCCCGTATTGGGAAACGTGATCGTGTCGCCGGTACCGGTGAATTGGAGTGATGCCCCAACGACATTGGCAAAATCGCAACTGATCGTTTCGGCGTTGGCGACTTGGGCCATCACACCGCACAAAGCAATGAACGCGAATCGTTGAAACCAATACATGTCAGTATTCCCCTATGCGGTTTGGAACCACGTCGAAGGCCGACCACATCTTCCCGGCATTGCCCGACCGCGCGTACAGAACCTTCCTGGGGATACGCAGCCAGGAGGTCCCAATCCACGTATGGACGGGCAAAGTCGCTTGGAAAGAAGCTGCCGAGGAAGAAAGAAGGCTTCTCAGAAATGCGAAGCCTTCGGATCGGCTGCCGACGCTACCTTGAAGTTAACTGGAAGTTAAAAGGTGATGTAAAAATACCTTACGGCACCACACCCATCACGGCCACTATACCGCAATCAGTGGCACCGTCAACATTCTGGCGCGGGTAGCTCGCAAGAATAGAAAAAATCAGTTCCGTTGGGGGGATAAACTACTGTTGAATCGCCCCACCTGTGGTAATGAGAAATCGCAAGTCCTTTCTCGGCAGAGCTATCGGTAGGTGATGATCGCTTGAGATGGGATCCCGTTAGGTGAGGTGGACCCGGCTGGAGCCTGCCAAGACCTCGTCGATGGCACTGGCGCAGCTTGCAGTCGCTTCGCGCCCGGCAATCCAGTCAAGGTCCCACGGCGAGTCGAAGTATTTCAGAGATACCGCCGGTTCTTCCGAACTCAGCACGGTATCGCCGGCTTCAAGAGACATGAGCCGGTCGATCATCTTGGCTGCCCACGGCGCCGGTTCAGATCGCACCGTCACGGCGCCGTCAGTGGTCTTATACCGCGTCAACGTATCATTCGAATGGTCTAGTCGTAGGTCCACTGGGACTCGTTCAGCGGGCAGCGGGTAGTGCAGTTCGACTTTCGCGCTATTCCGGAGCGCCCATTGTGCCAGACGCGCATCGAGCGCCGTTGCCACGTTCTGGTGTTGAGCTGCTGGTAGAGCCACCACGTTATCGTCAAGCGTGGCACGTGACATGTCCACTAGCCTCGGACTCGTGGCTTCGCTGGTAATGGCAGAGGCGTTGACGAGTTGGGACGTCGCAGTCTGCAAAGGTGGTGTCGCTATTGGCGGCGGCCGATCACTGGTTTGGGCATTCAGCGGAATCGGTGTTCCAACAGATGCCGGCGGCACATCGCTGGTGCTGCCCGCCGGGATCAGCAAGCCCACAGACTGGTTGTACGTCGACAGCAGCTTGCTTAGATCGGCGAAATCGACCATTCCATCGTAATTGAAGTCGCCGTCAGCCCACACGCCGGCCTGATTGTACTTCGACAGCAACTTGCTCAAATCGCTGAAGTTCACGCTGCCATCTAGATTGGCGTCGCCGTACATCGTGTAGGCAATGCTGATCGTGTTCGTGGTGGTATTATCGATCCAGCCCAAGCCGCGTGTCGTGTCGGCGGTGGTGCTCTGAAACTTGCCGGTGTTGAAGTGCGTTCCGCTGCCAGCGTTATAGCTCGTAGTGATCAAAGTCTTAATTGCGACCACCGGGTCGGCCTCGCCCGAATAATCGAGGACGAGCATGCCACCCTTGATGTTGGCACCGGCGCCATTCAACGCTGGCACCATGGCTTGCGCGATGCCTTGCAACACCAGCTTGCCAGCTTCCACCGTGGTCACACCACTGTAGGTATTGAGGGTGTTGATGGTTACCGTGCCGGTGCCCTGCTTCGTGACGGTCGTCGTGGCGCCGGCAATGCCCTGGGCGCCCGTCACGGTGAAGTTCTTGCTGGAATCGTTGAAAGTGATAGTCGAGGGAGTGACGTCTGCGCCGTCAATGAATACGCTCGTACCAGTGGCCGTATCATTAAAGACTACATTGACACCGTTGAAATAGTCGGCCGACGTGGCGTCGCTGGTCTTCTTCCAATTGCCGGATCCGACGGCCGTGCTCCAAGTCGAGCTGCCGGCTCCCGACCACGTAACGTCGACGGGAACAGCGAACACCATGCCGCCGCCGCTGCCGTTGAGCACGACGTAGCTTGCCCCCACCGAGCCGGCGGCGCCGGCCAAACCACTGGCTACATACGTCCAAGTTCGTCCGTCGCTGGTAGCGACGCCGGCGCCGGCGGAAAACGCATCGAACAATGCGCTGGCGTCCTTGGCGTTGTACTTTGTGCCGGCCACGCCGGCGATTCCCAGGTTATACAGGGCGCTGACCTGAGTCGTATTAAGTCGCGTGCCCCAGACGGCGAAGTCGTCCATCGCTCCCTGGCTGCCCCACGTGGTGTCAGCGTAGTCGCGTGAGACGCCCCATTGGCTGAAATTTCCGATGTCCGTGGTGCGGGTGACGGTTTCGGACGTTATGCTCTTGGTCAGTGCCGTGCCGTCGAGGTAGATCGTGGCATCGCTCGCGGAGCCGACGTCGACGCTATAGCTTACGGTCAACAGGTGCCAATTCCCATCGTGCCAACCGGAGTTAGTGGCCGAGTAGGAAGCCTCGCCGTAGCCGCTCTTGGTATACCAATACAATTTGTTGGTGTTGAAGTCCGCGTACGCGCCATGATTGATGGTACCGGTGCCGTTGGAGGCTACCCACAACATCGGCAGATTGCGGGCGCCGCTCTGGGCGATCTTGATCCAGATACTCTCGGTGCCCACGAGCGCCCCGCCGGCAGTCGAATTGGGACGGGAGTTGGCAGCTTCGTCGAAATACGATGTGCTGCCGGATAGCGCGAGCCCGCCGGCGCCAATCAGCGCATTGGCGCCGCCGCTGCCACTGGTGGCTCCACCGGCCGCCGCGCCGCCCGTCGGCGCGCCGGGGCAATCTGACCACCGACCGAATCGTCGAACGTGTAGTCACTCAACAACTGCACAGGCTGGCTCAGCGTGGCGGCGCTGACCGTGTTGCTATTGGTCGAGTCATTGCTGCCGCCTATGGTGGCTCGCACACGATAGTAATAGGTCGTGCTGGAGAACAGTCCGGTAGACTGGAACGTGGTGACGTTGGACCCCACGGTGGCCGTCGACAGGTTTTGGGAAAATGCGCTGTCGAGGGCCCGATCGATCTCGAACGCGGTCTCGTTGGTGCTGTTGTCGCTCCAGGCCAAATTGATCTGACTACCGGAGACGGCCGTGGCGCCGAGGCCTGACGGCGCGTACCGGAGCACCGACGGTCAGCGTCGTCGCGCTGGCCGTGTTGCTATTGGCAGAATCATTGGTTCCGCCAATTGTCGCTCGCACGCGGTAATAGTAGATCCTGCCCGAGGTGAGGCCCGTGGACTGGTACGTGGTAACGTTGGACCCCACAGTGAAAGTGGTGAGGCTGTTGGTAAACGTGCTGTTGCGGGCCCGGTCGATCTCGAACGCGGTCTCGTTGGTGCTGTTGTCGCTCCAACTCAGGTTGATCTGGCTGGTGGAGACGGCCGTGGCGCCGAGAACTGACGGCGCTGCCGGGGGGGCGACAACTTGGGTCGTCGCGCTGGCCGTGTTGCTATTGAGCGAATCGTTGCCGCCGCCGACGGTGGCTCGCACACGATAGTAGTAGGTCGTGGTGGCGCTCAGTCCCGTGGACTGGTACGTGGTGACATTAGACCCCACGCTGGCTGTCGTCAGGCCGTTGGTGAATCCGCTGTCCGAAGCCCGGTCGATCTCGAACGCGGTCTCGTTGGTGCTGTTGTCGCTCCAGGCCAAATTGATCTGACTGCTGGAGACGGCCGTGGCGCCGAGGACTGACGGTGCTGCCGGAGCGCCGAGATTGAGCGTCGTCGCGCTGGCCGTGATGCTATTGGCAGAATCATTGGTTCCGCCAATTGTCGCTCGCACGCGGTAGTAGTACGTCGTGCCGGCGCTCAGTCCGGTGGACTGGTACGCAGTGATGTTTGATCCGGCAGTGAACGTGGTTAACCCGCTGTTAAACGCGATGTTCGTGGCTTGGTCGATCTCATACCCGGTCTCAATGTTGCTGTTATCGGTCCAAGTAAGGTTGATCTGGCTCGTGGAGACGGTCATGGCCGCCAGCGCGGTGGGGACTGCCGGCGGAGCATCGGGGACATCGAGCGCGGTCACTAGCAGCACCCAATCGGTGCCGCCGGCGGAGTTGGAGCCAGTGAGGTCCCACGTGCGCATGGCGCCGCCGGCCACCGTCCCCAGGTCTGTCATCGTTCCGTCGGTCGGGTCGTACTTGACAACATTGAAGTTCGTGCTGCTGTAGCCACTGAGGTTGATTCCGGCCGCCGAATCGCCGGGCGCCGTATACAAGACGTACTGACGTCCAGGCTCCGCGAGGAGATAGTCGCGCATTGCCCGACTTCAACTCGTTGTGGCTGGACATCTTCCAGTATTCGATCCCCATGGTGGTGAAGAAGCGGGTGAGGTAGCTGATATCGCCATAAAAGCCGGGCTGAGCAAACCAATCGCCGGTCGATTCGGGGTTGTTCGTTCCACCGTTATCATTGAAGTCTGCGGTACTGCCGTAGCCTCCGGCAGTGGCGATGCCCCAGGCGGCACGCCGGAGGTTGGCTCGGTCTTCATAAGGACCGGTGCTGAGATAGCCGTATTCATCATTGACCACCGGCATACTATGGCCTAGGTTTTGAGTGATGGAGTAATTGCCCCATTCGTCACCGTTGGCATAGGCGCCGCGCGGACCGTACTGAACGATGGCCTCGGTGGGCCAACCGGAGAAGCCTGTAAAATCGAAGTTGGCCGACGTGTTGGAATGGATGCCCAGCGGCCGCTTCATGGTCCCATTGCTCATCCACGGGTCGTTATCCTTTACAATGTTTGCAAATCGATTGAAGTCCGCCTGATCTTGCGGATTTTGGTAGCTAGCGTTGGTAGCTACGGCCCACTCGTTGGCCATGCACCAGGTGACGTTGTCGTAAGCCGCGTAGCGCAACTACATAGCTCACGAAACGATCGTTCTGCGCGTCGGTGCCGAACTGCCGGTTGCTGTTGTAACCGCTGGTTACGATCAGGTCGGCCCCGATACCGTGCGCGTCCATGTACTGAACCACTGCGTCAAGCGCCTGCCAGTAGGGCAGATCGAGGCTATCGCGGTTGGGGCTGTTCAGTGCGCCCGTGTACGGCTCGGGATGCGCGGACTGGCTGATGTAGGGGTTGGCCTCGCCGGGCACGTCGTTGGAGTAGACCTGGAATCGAATCTTCGTAAACCCAACGCTAATGTCATTATCGACCGAGGTCTGATAGTTATTGTTGAGCGTTGCCGTCGTGACCCAGTCATAGTACGTTTGGCCCCACATGAAATAGCGGGTGCCGTCGTCGTACTTGAAACTATTGGGGTACGTCGGATCAATGCGCACAAAGCCGTGCTCCCCGCTAGCAGCGGCAGAAACGATGATCTGCCCTGAATCGTCGGTGGTGTTCGACAAGCCGCCGATCGTCGAGCCAGTGGTGCTGTAGCTCCACGTACCTTCGACGGTCGGCGTAAAGCGGACCTTAAAGACGTTGTTGCCGTCCCAAAATCCCTTCGTGACAATGTTCGACAGCCCGCTGCCGACCGGCGGAGTGAAGGTGACCTGGAGATAGTGCGAGTCGGTGTACCAATTCGAGGAGGTGTTGGTCGTGGTGTAGACGATATCCTGCGTGGACCATTTGGTCATATTGATCGACAGCAGCATCCGCTGTTCGAGTGGCTCGAAAGTGGGCCGAAAACGCCCGGCCCTGGAGGCCGAAGAAGATTGTTTCGACTTGCGAAAGCGAGCGCGAAAGCCTGCGATGCACAATGATTCACTAGGCAGGGTACGGCGAAATCGAAATCGCTTCATCAGTACCTCGTCTCAAACAGGGGTCAGAATGGCTACACTAGGTGGGACGCGATGGTGGGCTTCCTTTGTATATATAGTTGAAAATGATGTTTTTCGCCACAAGATTGTGCCGAGAACGCACCCGCCTAATGGGGATTCATCACAAAAAAAGGTGCCGTCAGTGGTGCCTAGAAATCGCCAGAGTGCCCGCCAGTTTGCCATTGGCCACCGCGCTACAGCTAGGCGATCCATGGCCGGCGGTCAGACTGGCTAACCCGCCGTGTTGTCAAGCTGGGCAATATCGTTCTTGAGCTTCTTGGAAGCCTACTGACGGCCGTCCGGCCGACGAGGCGGTTCGATCGTTCGGTCGACGCGAGGCAGATGGACGAACGTGTGTCGAAGCATAACGAGGGCTGCCGCTCCGCGGTGCTGCGGATCTCAATCTCGATCCTTATCCACGAGAAAATAGTGATGTTGCGGTCTGCCCCGACCGTAAGTAACCGGCTCGCGACCCACGATGCCCTTGCGCATCAGCCGCACAAGATGTTTCCGAACGGCCGTACCGGTGATCCGCAACGCTTTGGCAAGTTCGGCTATCGTCGAACGGCCTTTTTTCGCGAGGATCGCCGTCACCTTGCCGTCGCTATTCGGCGTTTCCACGATGGCAGGTTCCGGTTCAGCCTTGGTGGTATCAAGCGTTGCTTGCGATCTCAGAACGAGCGCTAGCCAAAACCGCTAGTATAATCCGCGCTGCACACGTTGTCCTGGGCACCACCATTTCACGCAAATCGGGTCATTTCCGACATCTATTCGCTCTTCCACGTCGTCCCATCGCAGCGATCTTGGAGAAATGCCCGGTGCTTCGGCTCAGCCACGACGCGGCCAGCCCGTGGGTCCGCGCCGGGATACTCCACCTCCGCCGCACGGTGGCAATGGACGTGGCGGTCGAACTGGAACAATGTGGCATCAAACTTCAATCCATGACGTGGCGCGCATGAGGTCCGCTCGATGGCCTGCCAGCAGCGGTCAAGGATCCAGTTCTCTCCGCCACATTCGAGGCTTCGATCTCTTTAAGGCACACCGGACAGTACCACGGGGGCGGGAGCCTTTATCGGTCTCGGGCTGCGTTTGCGGCACTTGGCGCAGTGGAAGCGTTTGCCTTTCACGGCGGTCTTGGGTCGTGCCTTCTTTCCAGTCCTGGGAATGTTCTTCGACATCAGAACCTCGCTTCGCCGCCAACTCCCCCATGAGCTTCGCTGCCCGTTCGATCCAATCCTTCAACTAGCCACCAGCCACCGCGCAAGCACAGCGATTATGTAGTCGATCTGCTCCGCCGTCAGGGGCTGGCCTTGGGGAATGCGGTGCCACTTGGCCAGGCATCCACGGCAACAGGTGGCTGTGGCATGCTGCGCCACGAAGATGGGATGCCCCCGCATCGGCGTCTGCCGACCATCGTTCTGTGGCTGGGCGTCAGCCAGCCGCTCGACAACGAATCGCCTGCCGTGCTCCAGGACGACGGCCAGGGTCTTTTCATTCAGATAGGATGTTTCCGTGGTCCCGAGCCGAAAGCGACTGCGGAACTTGCTGTGTGCCAGAGCCGCGAACAAATCGGCCGGGTCGCGCATCAATCGCCTCCAAAGAAGAAAGACGGCTCTTATTTCAAGTCCGCCATTTCCAATATACCGTTTCTCAATCCAGCGATCACGCACCGGACCGCCAAGGCTCCCAGTATCGAGGCTGGAGGTAGTTTGTGTTGAGGGCTCTCTTGCTCTTGGTTGCCCATCGTCCGAACCAGCCTCAACCCATTCTTGCGATCACTGGCGTCATTCTTCGTAGTCGTGGGCGCGATTGACTAGGCGCGACACCTCGACTAACCGTTGTCGACGCCGGATGTCGCGCTCCGAGTGCATGATTTGCTGCCTGGTGCCGGCCCTTCCTGACCCTAACCATGGCAGCCGGTCTCATCCCAGCTAAACTGTATCTATAGTACCCGATGAAATCCTCGCTGCTGATCATTCGCCACCTCCTTGCTCGTATGCCTCCCGTTCAAATGGGTTGTCGCGATAGGGCCTGCGGCGCATCAGCCACAGTAACAGCGAACAACTAAGATAAGCCGGCCCCATGAGCAGCCCCCACCGTTCGAACTGGCGAACGTGCACCATTTCGTGGTCGTAGGAAATATCCAGAGCGGCGTCGGTTTGCCCCAGTATGGTGTGCCCGAGTGTCAGTGCCAATGCGCCTCCGTCAGGCAAGAGCCGCTGCAGAAGCCAATTAACACCGCCACCGTAGAACTCGACAACACGCCCACGGACACGAACGTGGGCTTCGGTACAGAGTCCAAATGCGCCAAGAACAAGGCCGACGAGCGTATATGGGAAGGCCCAACTAACCGCGAGAAGACGAAGTGGCCGGCTGAGGAGAGATTGCATTTCGTAGTCCACACCGATTTTACGCCGGCGTCCCAGCATGCCGCGAGACCGAGAAGACGATGTGCTCGAATCCGCTATGCCGGACGCGCTCTGGTTCGGGCTCTAGCCCGAGTTTCCGGGCCACTCCCTGCGATGGTACATTCTCCGGCCGGATCAGAGAAATCACCCGTTGCCTGCCCAGGACATCAAAAGCATAATCGCGACAGCCGCTGGCCGCCTCCGTTGCAAGGCCACGCCGCCAAAATGGACGATGAATCAGATAGCCGACCTCCTTCTCGTCCACACCATGCACATGCTGAATGAGCAGGCCGACTTGGCCGACAGGCTGGCCGGTCCGCTTATCGAGCACTAACCACAAACCGTGGCCGTGCTTGGCATAGCGATTGATCTGACGTTGAATCCAGGCCTCGGCCTCCTCGCGTGAATAGCACTTAGGATAATATCGCATGACCTCGGGATCGGCGAGCATTGTGGCCACGAAGTCTAGGTCGCCGAGCGACATTTCGCGGATCATGAGACGCGGAGTTTCCAGAATCTGCTTTTGCACGGTCGCACTACCTCCACCCTGGGATATTGCTGTCGAATGAAGAAATCGGCATCGCCACTACCGCCGCCACGTCATCTTGGTGTGGGATCGCTGGAACGTGCATCAATCGGCGACGGCGTACTTCGAGGAACGCCATCCCGCGTGGTTTACGTTCGAACCACTGCCGTCGTACAGTCCCGAGTTGAAACCGGTTGAGCAGTGCTGGAACCACACTAAATACTCCGATCTACTCAACTTCATTCCCGACGATCTTGACCACCTCTATCAGGCCGTCGATGCAGCCATTACCCGGCAAAGCAAAGACCAAGCACTGCTGCAATCGTTCTTCACCTTTGCTGATTTACCACTGAAAACAGAACATTAGCTATGTAGGACTCAATAGCCCGCGGATTATGGGTCGACAACTGGCGTCCAATTGACCGACGAAGGTTTGTAGACCTCTTGAACTTTGCCACGGCGAACGGCTTCGTCGCGATCAGCACGGGCTTTTGCGGTTTCGCCCAGACGCTCATGCACCCGACCGCGGGCCTCGTAGGGCGTCGACCATTGACGCTACCTTACGATTGGAGCCGCAAGATATTTCTATTTACTTTGCTCGCGGCCGACGCCAAATGTAGATCAGCAGCCCGATAGCACCGATGCCGAGGAGGACTAAGGCGGAGGGTTCGGGAATGGGAGTTAGTAGAAATCCCCCCGCCGATCCAGTTCCGACGATGCACCCTGAGTCATTGATGGCGTTTGCCATTCTAAGATACCCGACTCCCGTTCCCGAAGGGATCAAATTGTTGAGGTCGCTTATCGTGCCATAGTTCCAGATGGACGCAGCGTGACCACCGCTGGTGTCGCTGGCCGTGCCCACTATTTGCCCGTTGTTGTTGATATCGGCAGCACTACTGCTGGTGCCGCCCAAAGTACCCAAGTCGGTCATGATCCCATCGCTGTAGAGAAAAGCGTGATAGCCGTCGATATCGGAGCCACCGGTGATAGAAGCGGAACCCACTACCTGCCCTCTGTTATTGATGTCCCAGGCCATGCTCTGGGGACCGCCGAGTGTGCCTAATTTTACTGCGCAGGATTGATATTGCGTAAATCGGCGAGTTTGGCGAAGCTGTAGCCATCCAACACGGAGGGCTTGGCATGGACGCCAAACAGATTCGCCAGTTGAAGCCGATGCTGACACGTTACTTGAAACAGTTCGACGATTGCTTTACCCAACGGCAGACGCGGGCTCATTTCTCGACCTATGTCGAGGGCCAATTGTCCAATCTCAGCGAAAAAAGCTGTGAACCGATCGCCGTTGCCGCCGGGATTCCCCCGCGAAACTTGCAGGAGTTTTTGTCCACCTACAAGTGGGAAGAAGATCGCACTCGAAATCGCTTGCAAGAGATCGTGATCCGGGACCACGCTGGTCGCAATTCGGTCGGCATCATCGACGAAACCAGCGACGTGAAGCAAGGAGGCAAAACCCCTGGCGTCAAACGGCAGTGGTGCGGCACGGTTGGTAAGACGGAAAACTGCATCGTCACCGTGCATCTCGCCTACGCCACCGGCGATTTCCATTGCCTGTTGGACGGCGACTTGTTTCTGCCCGAGGACTGGTCGGACGACCGCGCCCGTTGCCGCGCGGCGGGCATTCCCGACGATGTGGTGTATCGGCCGAAATGGAAAATCGCTTTGGAGCTTTTCGACCGCGCGGAAGACAACGGAGTGACGTTCGACTGGCTGACGTTCGACGAGGGATATGGCGGAAAGCCCGCGTTTTTGCGGGAATTGCACGGTCGCAAGCAGTGTTTTGTGGGCGAAGTGCCGAAGACGTTCACCGGCTGGATTCACGAGCCGCGCGTAACGGATCGCCCGTTTCGGCGAGCCAAGGGGCGTGGCCGCAAGACGCCGCGAGCCATTGCCGGCAGCCGTCCGGCCATCAGCGTTGAAAACATGCTCAAATACTCGCCGGAACTGCGGGACCAGGAGTGGGTGCGGTATCGCGTCAAGGACGGCGAAAAGGGGCCGATGGTTTGGGAGGCAAGACACGTTTGGATTACGGTCAAGGATGAGAAGGGCTTGCCCGGAATGCGGCTGCATCTGGCGGTAGCCCGCAATGTCTTGGACCCGGCGGAGATCAAGTTTTTCCTCGGTGACGCTCCGTTGGAGACGAGCGTGCAAACCTTGTTGCTGGTGGCGTTCTCGCGATGGCGTGTTGAACGGTGTTTTGAGGATCAAAAACAAGAAGTCGGGCTCGATCAATGGGAAGGGCGTCACTGGCTGGGATTGAAGCGACACTTGATCCTGACATCGGTGAGCTACTTGTTCATGGCGCGAGTCCGCGAGACTTTGCGGGGGAAAAAATCCCGAGTTGACCGTGTGCCAAGTACATACGGCAATGGGATCACTGGTGCGGAGTTGGTGGCTTAGCGGTCGGGCGTCTGCGGCACTGATTGAAGCAACCGCAAGGACAATCCAGCACTGGCAACAGCGCAATGCAACAGCACGGCGATGCCACATCAAGCGAACACGAAAGAAACTGCGACACCTGGGCATTTATCTGAAAAACCTCATACGCTGCAAATGGCCGTAATCCTGCGCAGTAAAATTAACGGTGGTGGTCCTGCCGTCCGAGCCCGAACGTGGTATGGAGGTTCTTGACGCAATCCGCAATGCCACACAGTCGATCCTCCTGGTCATTGGCCCAATCAACGATGCGAAGCTAATCCTTCGATCGCTCAGGCAAGGCGCCGATGAATATCTAGATCAGGGGAAGCTGGAAACGGAGCTTATGGCAAGCCTGGTGCGGCTACGCGCAAAGCGCGTCTCAACGGCCAATAGCGGCCGCATTGTGGGAGTGCTCGCTGCGACTGGCGGCAGCGGTGCAAGCACCCTGGCAGCCAACCTGGCGGTTCTACTAGCGAAATGGTGCGGCCCTGCTGCGTTGATCGATTTGTGCGCGGCCGCGTCGGATGTGGCCGGCTTGTTGGATTTGAAGCCCGAACATGACTTGGCCGACCTTTGCCGCAAGTTCAACCGACTTGACGCCAACATGCTCCAACAGTCGCTGATCTGCCATTCGAGCGGCGTTCGATTGTTGGCCGCTCCCAGCAAGTACGACGAAGGCGCACAAGTTACGCCACAAGGAGTGCGAGCTATTTTGCCCCTCGCCCGAAGCCTATTCCCATACGTCGTGCTCGACCTGGGACGGTCGCTGTCTGCGGAACAGTTAGCTGGCGTTCTGCAGGCCGACCTTCTGCTATTGGTAATGCGGCTGGATATCACATCGTTGCGTAATGCCCGCCGAGTGCTTGAGTATTTGAAAGAATTGGGCATCGCCGAAGATCGAATCCGCGGCGTGGCCAATCGCTACGGGCAGCCGAAGGAGTTACCACTGCGCAAGGTTGAGCAGGCATTAGGAATTACGATGGCCCATCGTGTGCCCAATGACCCGTCCGCAATGAACTTCGCTGCGAACGCAGGGGTGCCGGTGGTCTTGGAACGACCACGTGCAAGCGTCTCCAAGAGCCTAGCCCGCCTGGCAGTCGATGTCAAAGACAGTGAACCACTGTATCGCCGCAACGGGCACGGCACTTCCGAACACAGCGTGCTGGGCAGGATTGGCGCAGCTTTGTTTCGACAGTCAAATGAATATACTCTATCGACAAGTTGCCAACGAGCCATGCGGGCATCATTGCGGGGAACCGGCCGATGGCTGCCGTCCTTCAATGCGACGGCCTCGGGACAACTGAGAAAGGAAAGGTATGACCATCGCAGCTACCCCACGCATTGCCACTTCCAACGGTGTCTCGCGGAATATCGACGACAGTCTCCAACAAATCAAACGCGAGCTGCATCAGCAGGTTATTAGCGCTTTGGATCTTACATCCATTGGCACAATGCGCGAGGGCGAGTTGCGAAGTGAAGTGCGGCGCATTGCGGAGCAACTGTCGCGACATCGCAGCGACCTGCTGAGCCAGCAAGAAAAGGAGACACTGGTCACCGACGTGCTGGACGAGGTGTTCGGACTGGGACCGCTCGAACGGCTGTTCAACGACCTAGAGATTACCGACATCCTCGTCAACGGCCCCAAGACAGTATATGTCGAGCGCCACGGCCGGCTGGAGTTGAGCGATGTCCAGTTCATCGATCAGGCCCACGTCCTGGCCATTATCCATCGGATCGCGGGCCGTGTGGGCCGGCGGATCGACGAAACGACGCCGATGGTCGATGCGCGACTACCCGACGGCAGCCGGCTCAATGCGATTGTCGCGCCTTTGGCGTTGGACGGTCCGCTGGTGTCCATTCGGCGGTTTGGCGCGCGGCCGTTGACCGCCACAGATTTGCAGGCGAACCAGTCGGTGACACCGGAAATCCTCGAATTTCTTGCAGCCTGCGTGGCTGCGCGAGTCAACGTACTTATATCGGGAGGCACCGGATCGGGCAAGACGACGTTGCTCAACGCGCTGTCCAGCTACATTCCGGCCGATGAGCGTGTGGCCACGATCGAGGACGCGGCAGAACTTCAGCTCCAGCAACCGCACGTGGTCCGCATGGAAACCAGACCGCCGAACATCGAAGGCGAAGGGGAGGTCACTTCACGCGATCTGGTACGCAATGCCCTGCGCATGCGTCCAGATCGGATCATCGTTGGCGAGTGCCGCGGCGCCGAAGCGCTCGACATGTTGCAGGCAATGAACACGGGGCACGAGGGAAGCTTAACGACCATCCACGCGAACACGCCCCGCGATGCGCTCGGCCGCTTGGAGATTATGGTGGGTATGACCGGCCTCGATTTGCCAATTTGGTCCATCCGCCGTCAAATTGTTTCGGCGATCCACATTGTGGTCCAAACGGCGCGCCTGATCGGCGGGGCGCGAAAGATCATCAACGTTTCCGAGATCACAGGGATAGAGGGGGATATCGTCAGCATGCACGATATTTTTGAGTACGTTCAGACGGGCGTGGACAGTGAGCGTCGCGCCGTCGGGTACTTTCGCGCCAATGGCATCCGCCCCTATTGCCTAAAGCGTTTGGAGGCGGCGGGCATATCGCTGCCAGCTGGATTGTTTGAATCGCGCACACTTGACGTTTGACTATAGTGAGGTGAGATGTGAGCACATGGCTTCTTGATCTGCTTGTATTTCTCACGGCCTTCTTGGCAGTGTTTGGTGCTAGCGCTGTTCTGCTGGACCTGAACGCCCGCGAACGACGCCGGCTTAGTGAGGAATTGAGCGAGCAACACCGCCGGCGTGAGCGAAGTCGGGTTGCGGATCAAGACCTCAGCCAGATCGCCGCTTTGGCCAGTAACCGAAAGTCCACCCCATGGCAAAGGCTCGCGGGCGCAGTCGAACAGTCGGGGATCGATATTTCCATAGGCCGCCTTCTTATGATTTCTCTGGGACTATCTACCGCTGGCGGAATCCTCTGCTATCTACTTACCACAAGCATTCTGCTCGGCATGACCGGGGCTGTCGTCGCCGGAATACTACCGAGTTTGTGCGTCGTTTACGCCCGCCATCGACGCCTTGAGAATCTCCTTGCCCAACTGCCCGACGCGTTCGATCTGATGAGCCGCGTGCTGCGTTCCGGGCAGACTGTTGCCCAGGCCATGAGGCTCGTCGCCGAAGAGTTCTCCGAGCCGCTTTCTCTGGAATTCTTCCGTTGCCAGGAGCAAATGAACCTTGGCATGTCGCCTGAGTTGGCACTGCACGATTTGACGCGGCGAATCGGACTGATGGAGATGAAAATCTTCGCGGTTGCCGTCCTGGTGCAGCGGCAGACAGGTGGCAATTTGTCGGAATTATTTGATAAAATGGGCATGCTCGTTCGCGAGCGGTTTCGCATTCGAGGAAAGGTCCAGAGCCTGACGGCACAGGGCCGAATGCAAGCGATAATTCTCCTGAGCCTGCCCGTGGGCATGTTCGCCCTGTTGATGGCGGTCAGTCCCAAATATGAACTGGTTCTGCTGCAATATCCAATGCTTATCGTCGCGGCACTAGCCATGATGGGTGCCGGAGCCTTATGGATCAATAGAATTATTCATTTCGACTTCTGAAGGAGTACCTCAGCGGAAGACAATAAGGCGAATGCCATGAACGGTGACGTCATACTGATGTTTGGAGTTTTCGGTGTCGTTAGCAGCGTGGTGCTCATGCTGTATGCGCTGATCAGCCGGCGCGGCCCGAGCGTCGAAAGTCGGCTCACAGATTTGTCCCGCAGAAGCGATCACGGCGGACCGCTGCGATCGGTGCCGTCATGGTTGCCCAGACTGGGCGCCGTTCTGATGCCGCGTAATAAGGCTAACCGCGAGCGTCTGCACGTAAGCCTCGTGCAGGCTGGGTTCTATCGGCGTCATACCTCTGCAATGTTCTTTGGCACAAAACTTCTCTTGATGGTGTGCCCCGTGATCGTCGGCATGGCGCTCGAGCAGCCTGGGACTGCTGTCGTTAGTCAACGGAGTGCTCTTTGGCTCGGTAGTAGGCTTGGTCGGTACGTTGGCGCCGGGTGTGTGGCTCCGCAGCCTGAGAGCTGGTCGACAGAAAAAGATCCGCCGTGCCTTGCCCGATGCACTCGATGTGATTGTCGTCTGTCTGGAGGGAGGGCTCAGTGTGCCCGCAGCCTTCGCGCGAGTGAGCGATGAGTTGCAAGCTGCTTATCCTATGCTGGCGACGGAAATGCTCATCCTACGCAAGGAAATGGAACTCGGACGGTCGACCGGCGAGGCGTTCCACGATTTTGCTGATCGCTTTGACGCTGAGGAGTTGCGGAGCATGGCCGCGCTGATATCTCAGGCAGAGCGGTTCGGCGCCAGCCTGGTCCGTACGCTGCGCATTCAGGCGGACTCGCTCCGGCTAAAACGGCATCAGTATGCGGAAACGCAGGCCGAGAAAGCCCCGTTGAAACTGATCTTTCCGACAGTCGCTTGCATCTTTCCTGCGTTGTATATCGTGCTCATGGGGCCCGCTGGCGTCCAACTTCTGCAATTGTTCGAGAACATGCGCAAGTAATGCGCATTAAGGGAGAGTATTGATGATAGGCAGGTCGTCAACAATCGGAAACGTGAAGTGGGAAGGGCCAATTGGCCGCGCCCGGCATGAGGGAATCGTGTGCCGGCGCCGCCAGCCCCGCTATGGTTCGGCGATCGTGGAATTCACATTCATGTTGCCCGTCTTGCTGACAATCACTTTGCTGTGCGTTGATTTTGGTCGCTTTGCGCACTACTACATCGCAGTTACCAACGCGGCGCGCGCCGGCGCGGCCTATGCGACCGCTAATCGCGCTAGCATTCCGCCGGCCCCAAGTTGGGTTATCGGAGTGCGTCAAGCCGTTCAGGATGAGTTAAGCACAAACAGTTGGTACGATCCAGCCAAATTGACTTTTCCTGAGCCGGTAGTGACTAAAGAAGACAGTAACGGCCTATTATGGCGGGTGCAAGTCGACGTGACTTATCCGTTCCAGACATTATTTACATGGCCGTTCCTGCCTGCGGTGGGAGGGCGAGGCTACAACGACCCGCTACCGTTGCACAGGCGTGTTGTAATGCGCGGGATCCCCTATTCCTGAAGGCAAGCCAATGCGACTTAGAAGAGCCGATCGCCGCGGCGCGACGGTCCTAGAGTTGGCGATCATTTTGTCCGCCTTCATTGTGCTGACGCTCGGCATGCTCGATCTGGGGATTGGCGTGTTCCGCTACCATATATTGGCCAACGCGGCCCGACAGGCTGCACGCCGCGCAATCGTACACGGCGAGCGCGCGACGGCATTGGGTAATTGGGGTCCCTCAACCGTCGACGTGATGGCCAGCGACAGTGGAACGGCGGATATTGTTGACGGTCACGATGTTGCGGCCTATCCCGATGGAATTCAGCGTCTTCTGGTCGGCTGCAAGCTAGAACAGACACAGATCACGTTGGAGTGGATCGACGACAGCAACGCCTTGCAGAAGCGGGTCCGCGCTACCGTCAGAACCCCATATACCCCACTGACGCTGCTGTCTCTGCACGCGGTGACTCTCCAGGCTTCTTCAACAATGCAAATCGCACATTAGCATACATGAGGGCCTCGTCATGCGATTTGACCAACCGACGACAATCTTCATCCGGCCGCCGCGCCACCGGCGCCGATCGGGCGCCATACTGATATGGTGTGCATTTTTGCTCCCCGTCTTGGTTGCCATGCTGGGCTTGGTGATCGATGGCGGGTTGATGATGGCTACCTACCGCGAAGGACAAAACGCCGCCGACGCCGCTGCTTTGGCCGCCGCGATGGACTTGATGATCGGACGACAGGCAAGCGCCCAAGCGACTGGCCAAGCCTTTGTCACCGATGCGGCACACAATAATCTTCCCGACGCGACGGTCTCCGTCAACATTCCGCCCAGCCAAGGCCCCTACGCCGGGTTGCCACACTATGCCGAAGCCGTCGTTACCGTCCCCATCACTACCCACTTTATCCAAGTGATTCCCGGCTTCAACCGAAACCGGAACGTCACGGCACGGGCCATCGCCGGGTTCGAGCCGATTGCGATCGACGAGGGGGTGATGTCGCTCAATCACACGGGCACGACCCTTACCACGACCGGCAACGCGCAGCTTAAAGTCAACGGAAGCATAATCGTCAACTCCATCAGTTCGAATGCCGTCAAAATAGGAAAGTACCCTATCTTGGCCACGGACGCCGAGCTCGCCAGCCACAACGGCGATCCGTCAGACTTTCGGAACTACGATCCGTCGAACCCAACCAACCCGCTGCATACTGACGCCATGCCATCGCTGGATCGATTCGCGGGCCTGCCGACGCCGACGCTCGCCAACGGCGTTAACCCGGCGCAAAACCCCAGCCATCCGAATGGCGCATATCAACCAGGAGTGTACACCCAGGACATTAAGATCACGGGCGACGCGACTTTCAGTCCCGGAATCTATGTGATGAAGGGCGCCAGTCTTTCTATCGAGGGCAATGGAACGGTTACCGGCTACGGCGTGATGTTCTACTTCACCGGCAGCAACTACACGACGGCCGGCACACCGGATTCCAGCGATCCGATAGACCCGTTGAATCTATCGCCTCCAACGAACAGCGGCACGAGCTTCGGAACGGTGGACATTGCAGGCACTGGCCGCGTGACACTGACACCTCTTGCGGATGCCAACAGCCCATTCGACGGCATGCTCTTCTATTATCGTCGGGCCAATACCAGCGAAATGTCAATCACGGGCAACTCCGACCAAAATCAACTCACCGGCACAATTTACGACAAGTATGGCTCTCTCAAGCTCGCAGGCCAAGGCGTCTACGACGCCCAATTTGTCGTCGGTAGCGTGACGATGAGCGGCAATGGAGACATCACGATCAATAATACAGGCCAAAACACCGGAAAGGCGCCACAGGTTTTCCTTGTGGAGTAAGGTTGAGATCCGTAAGGTTTTGGGCCGCTGTTCGCCCCTGCGTACCACCTTGGCGATCCGTCCGGCGGGCAACACCCTCAGTTTCTATTCCACGCGCTATAGATCGAGTCAGTTTGCAATTGCGACTATCTTTGGCGGCGTGGATAATAGTCGCCGACTCCGAAACCAATCACTGTCGCGGTTTGACTGGATCGCTGTACCGTCGGCCATTTTGTAACGCCGACTGAACGACCGAGGATGTCGATCGACGATACAAGCATGAGTTCGGTGCAGTGGATAAAACGGGAATGATTGAGGAGCCGGAGCATCGCTAAACCGGAAGCCAATGTCGGTAGATTGCACCGAGGTGCTGCATGAGTTTCGACTGAATAGTGAGTATTAGCCGTTTTTCACGGCAGGCGATCCAAGTCATCGAGGACAATCACCGTTCCCGACTCAGCCTTGGCGATGCCAAGGTACTCCTCCTTGGTCGTAACGAACTTGGGCGGTAAAAGCTTCTTGCCGCCCAGCTTGAGTGCACAGTTCCAGACCACAATTTGCATTACTCTCCCTCCACGCCACGCAGCCGATCGTCGTTGTGGCAGGAAGTGCCGGCGTTGTCGAGTCGCCACGGCCATCGCGATTATTTGGGCCTCCGCTGGCAGATGACATTGCCGAGGATACAATGGCCGTCATGCTATCAGTTGATCGCCAACGTGGAACCCTCCTCGGCCTCGCCATCGGCGATGCCCTCGGCGCCGCCGTCGAGTTCCAAATGCCGGGCACCTTCCCTCAGGTGACCGGCTACCGTGGCGGTGGCCCGCATGGCTTGGCACCCGGCGAATGGACGGATGATTCGAGTATGGCGCTGGCCCTGGCCGACAGCATCGCCAGCGTCGGCTGGGATCTTGACGACCAGGCCCGGCGGTATCTCGCCTGGTACGAGAAGGGCTGGTACTCGGTGAACGGCCGCTGCTTTGACATTGGCATCACATGCCGCAGCGCCCTCAATCGCTTCGCCAGGACCGGGGACGCCAAGATATCTGGTGATAGCTCGGAGCGCGCCAGCGGTAATGGCTCGATCATGCGACTGGCTCCGGTGCCGATTCGCTATGCCCACTTGTACCCCGACCGGCTCCTCGAACTGGTCCGACTGCTGACGGAATCGAGTCTCCCAACCCATGCGAGCCCACAATGCTTGTCGGCTTGCGCATACCTTGGTATGGTTCTGGCCGCACTGATCCAGGGAATCGACCGTGAGCAAGTTCTGGCCGAGAACTGGAAAGGATTGCGGGACCTCAGGGAAGTCCACGTCTTCCATCGTGAGATCGCCGATGTGGCTGAAGGGAGGTTCCGCCGCACGAGGCCACCGGAGATCGTCGGCAGTGGCTACGTGGTCAAGAGTTTAGAAGCCGCCCTATGGGCCTTCCATGACGCCGAGAATTTTCGCGAAGCGGTGCTGCGGGCCGTGAACCTCGGCGATGACGCTGACACCACGGGAGCAGTGTGCGGACAGCTTGCCGGGGCCTACTGGGGCGAGTCGGGGATTCCGCAGGAGTGGCGGGACAGACTGGCCCGGCCGGAGATGATCGAGAAGGCCCTTCGGGGACTGGTGGGAGACGGCAGATGAGCAAGACCAACTCGACTTCGCAGACCGCGTTGCCGCCTACATCGTCGTGCTACTGGGTGGTCCCCGGAACGCTGCTTGCCGGTGCCTACCCTGGCGATCCTGATCCAGATGAACATCGGGAGAAGGTCCAGGCCATCGTGGGCGCGGGCATCCGCACGTTCGTGAACCTGATGGAGAAGAATGAGACGAACTACGTGGGCGAACCATTCGTGCCGTACCAGGATCTGGCGCGGCGGCTCTGCCCGGAAGCCGTCTGTGTGCGTCATCCCATCCGGGACCTCTCCGCGCCCACGGCTAGCGAAATGACCGCCATCCTCGACGCCATCGACGAGTCCATGAAAGTCGGCAGACCTGTCTACGTCCACTGCTGGGGCGGCATCGGGCGCACCGGCACGGTGATCGGGTGCTGGCTGCTGCGACACCGGCTGGCCGAGCCGTCCGATGTGCTGGACGTGCTCATGCGGCTCCGTCAGCAGGACCAGGAGCGGCGGCATCAGATGTCGCCGGAGAGCGGAGAACAGCAGAAGTTTGTGAGACAATGGTCGGAAAGAGACGGCACGCAGTAACCTCACGGATGGCGTTCAGCAACTACCGATAAGGCCGGGCCAACATGAACGGTGAAACCGCGACCATCCAGACCGTCCGTGATCTTCGCCGCCGTTGGAAGCCGCACAAAGAGCGCCTCGCGGCCGTGGGCGGCGAACAGCCGACATCCATCCGATTCCATCGGGCCTGCAGCTGGATGGCCCGCGTCGAACAGATGCCGGATGAGCAGGATCACGACCTAGGGCTTGTGAGCCTCTGGATCGCGTTCAACTCGCTCTATGGGCAGTGGGATGCCGGTAGACGGGAACCGCGCCCTGACCGCGAGAGCTGGCGGGCGTTCGTGGATCGGATTCTCAGGCTCGACCGCGACAGCTATATCCCCACTGCGCTCCTGGAGCACAAGCGGCTGGTGACGGCCCTGTTGGAAGATGAGTACCTTAGCAGCTTCTTTTGGCAGGAGCCGTCAGTCCGTCGCGCTGGACAGTCAAGGAAGGCGGCGTACAGCGCCCAGAGTTGGTACATCGAGCGCCGATGGGCCATGGTGCTCGACGAAATCCTGGACCGCGTTTACCTTATGCGCTGCCAACTTGTTCACGGGGCCGCGACCTGCGGCGGCAAGCTGAATCGCACGTCGTTGCGGCGCTGCGTGATGATGATGCAACGTCTGCTCCCGGCGCTGCTATTGGTATGGATCGACCACGGTGCCAACGAAGACTGGGGTCCGATGTGCTATCCGCCAATGGGCATGTTGTGGGGAACCACACCAGACAGCGATGCAAGACCACGGAGTGTAAGGTAGGGCAATCACCGCTGCATTGGCGAATTACTGAGGGTTGGCTGGCAGACGCCACGGCTACAGGTAAAATGGCGGCGTGTTGCCCATGAAAGTGTGGACGCGACAGATCGGTGGCAGAAACGCATTGGGAGGAACAATGGCCACATATATCGTCTTCATCCGCGAAAGCACCCGCAACCCCTCGGAGCTTGAGACCTACTCGCAAAAGGTCAGCGCCACCTTGACCGGGCATCCGGTCACGGTGCTCGCCGCCTATGGTCGTCACGAGGTGCTCGAAGGCCCGGACGTGGAAGGGGTGGTCATCGTGGAGTTTCCTTCCTTCGACGAGGCGAAGGCATGGTACGACAGCCCTGCCTATCGCGAGGTCCGCGAGTATCGTTTCCGAGGCGCCGACTATCGCGCCGTCATCATCGAGGGCGTATGAGCCGATGCTTGGGTGCCTTGAACGAGGTTGCTCAGGGCATCGGCCCGGCCGACACCCAGCCTTTGTATCTCGCGACCAACATAGAATGAGCGGAACTTACGTCACCGACATCACGCATTATCTCGGCAACGACGGCGAATTGGCCGAAATGCCGGGGGAGGCTCGAAAGCTGGCGAGTTTTCTGGTCCTCTTGATCGACATCACCACACAGGTTTTTCCGGCGCACGACCACGACACCCGCATCCGGTGCAGGACCGACACCTGTACGGGATCAATCCGAGCCTCGATGGCGTCCAAGGACGGCGAGATTGTGTGGCGCTGTCCCAAGTGCGGGCACAATGGAATCATTAGAAATTGGCAGGGAACGAAGTGGGATCAAATAGGGCCAAGGGGATTGGTTGGCTGATCCTGGACAAGCGGCGGGCCATGAAATAGCCGATTGAGAGGCAACGGTAGAGCATTATATGGACAGCAAAATTGCATCCGCGATTCACTTGGCACTGGAGCCCGTGGCCCTCGTCTGGTCCGACGACAAGCCCGAGGGGGCCATGGAGTTCGTCCCCGGCAAATGGGGCTGTGTTCTGTTCCTCCTGGCCGCTGCGGCCAAAGGAAAGACGGCCGTCGCCAGCCGCGAGACGTTCGGCTGCTTTGGCGGCGGGGTGGGCCTGGGATTCGGTGACCAGTACAAGAACTTCCCTGGCGGCGAGGACTGTTTCTGCCGGTTCCTCTCCAGCGGTAACGCCGGTACCGAGCCGGGCCAGTCGATCGGCCAGGGGATGGCGGCCTCGGGGGTGACAGCCATGGCCGAGGATTTTCTTCTGGGTGAACGGTACCTCAAGACCCCGGAGACGGTCAGGAAGTTCGTCGCCTGCTTGCCCATCACCGATATTCCTGCTCGTTACGTAGTCATGAAGCCGCTCCACGACGTGGATTTCACGCGTGACGACGTCCGCAGCATCACCTTCCTGGTCAATCCAGACCAACTTTCGGCCCTCGTGGTGCTGGCCAATTACGACGGCGAGCACAACGAGAACGTCATCATCCCGTTTGCTGCCGGCTGCCAGAGCATCGGGATTTGCACATTTCGGGAGAGCGAGAGGGAGCACCCGCGAGCAGTGGTGGGCTTGGTTGATCTTTCCGCCCGCAAGAATCTGCGACGGCAGCTTGGCAAGGACGTGATGTCGCTGTCGGTCACGACCAAGATGTTCCAGCGGATGGAGGGGAATGTCGACGGGAGCTTCTTGGGACGCGAGACGTGGAAGAGCCTGCTGGAATAGGAGGACCGAACCATGCAAATCATGACCATCCTGGGCAGCCCCAGACGTCAGGGTAACACAGCGAAGGTTCTGGGTTGGATCGAAGAGCAGTTTCACGCCGCCGGTCACAATGTGGACCCAAAGACCCATGAACGCTCGTAACAACGATTCGTCCGACAACAAGATCCACGCCAAGTTGCAGGCCGTGGCTGCGGCGATGGCGACACCACCCCCGTGGTATGATGCCCGGTCGAAGCTAACCCCGGCCTCAAGTGACGAAGAACGCCTAGCGGTGCACCAAGCCATCTGACGTTCCGGAACGCTGCCCGATGAAGCGTCGTTCTTCCTGGTGTCCACCTTGATTGACGCGATCACTTTGGAGGACGCCGCCGACGCCCTCCTTGGTGCTGCGGCGACTGCGCATCAACTTGGCGTTCGCCGTGCGCACGCCGTTTGGACCGGAGAATGTTCCGTAAGTGGCATTGAGCCAGCCGTACCGTTATGCTTTAGCGTAGCGCGGCATATCCGCAACCAAGAATGAAAAAGGACGCCCTTCCCTCTGGAGAACCCGAGAACAGGAGAGACAACATGAGGCCGAACGAAGCGTGGGCGTCTGTTCTTTCCGCGGCATGGAAGGTTCTACTGCTGGCGATGGCGGTAGAGTTGGCAGGCACGCTCTCTGCCCAGGCGGCCGAGGCGCAGTGGCGGTCGCTGCCCATCCGCTCCAAGGCTGAGTTTGAAAAGGGCCTGCCCGGCGGCGAAGCCGAGCAACACGCGCAAGGCATGACCCGCTCGTTCTCCAATCCCGATCGCATCTACCTCTCCCACGACGTCGGACAGGTCTGGCGCAGCGACGACAACGGGCACACGTGGCACCACCCAACCTGTAAGGGCATGTACGTCCGTTCCGGGCAATCTATCGAGGTCGATCCGGTTAACGCGGATGTGGTGTTGGCGATCGTAAGCTGCAGCTATGATCACCTCGCCCGCAATTTCCAGGGGCTCTACCGTTCGGAGGACGCTGGCGCGAGTTGGACGCTCGTTCTGAAACTCCCCGAGGTGGATCACCAGCGCAGCATGCAGCGCACCATTGCCTGGGACCCGACAAGCCTGACCGGGAGTGAGGCCAAGCGGTGGTACGCCGGATTTGCCGGCAAGGCATTGTACCGCTCCGAGGATGGCGGCCGCACCTGGACGCAAGTACGCGGCCTGGACGAACATCGCCCGCTCTACGGCGTGGCATCGCACCCGACCCGCTCGGGCGTGCTCTACGTCTACTCCCAGCGGGGCCTGTTCGTCAGCGAGGATGGCGGTGTCACGCTTTTGCCGCTGGGCGACCTGCCGAAAGGCGAGGTGCGGTCGCTCGATATCAACCGTGCAAATCCGTCGGACATGTACGCAACGGTGGACGGCGCTGGCCTTTTCCGCTCGCGCGACGGCGGCCAGCGATTCCGGCAAGTCAAACAGTTCAACGCACAGTACGTTGTCGTGCATCCGACCGACCGGAGCCGAATCTACCTCGTCGGCCGACGCGGCGCCCACATGCTGACCAGCCGCGACGAAGGCGTCACCTGGCGCACCCCGAAGGTCATCCCGTTGCCCGGCTGGGGCCGAGAATCCGGCGGCTGGAAGACACAGATCAACGGACAGTTTAGCATCCTGCTGCCCGATCCGCGTAACCCCGACTCGGCGGTAGGCATTGCAAACGCCACGCTGTATCGGACCGACGACGGCGGCCGCACCTTCACCGACACTTCCGCCGGATTCACCGGCTACTCCTGGGGCTGGTTCACAAAACCAGTCCTCTTCGACGTGGCTGATCCGAATCGGTTTGCCTTTCTCTGCTACGATGTCGGAATGGTCGTCACCGACAACGGGGGCAAGTGGTTCGAGAGTAGGCACTTGCCACGAACATGGAAGCCGGACGGCTTGATCGCCCATACGGGCATGTATTCCGGCGACTTCCAGCCGACAGCCGATTCGCAGGTTATCGTCGCCTCAGCCGGCCTCTACTGGCACGATCTGCTTGTCCGCTCGGAAGACTCGGGACGCACTTGGGCGATCATCGATGACACTCGGGGCAACAACCTCTACGTCGCATTTCACACGCGTGACCCGAAGGTCGTCTACGCCGACAACAAACGGTCCGACGATGGCGGCCGAACCTTCCGCGTCCTCCGCAACATTCCGGATACCGCGGTGATCTTGGGCATGGCGCCGTCGCATCCGGACACCGTGTATGCGATGAATGGAAAGCGAACCGAGTTGTACCGTTCGGACAACCGCGGAGCGACGTGGCGGCTCTACGCCAAGCCGGGATGGCCGATGATGAAACTCGACACCAAGCCCACCTTCCTGGTCTGCCCCGGCGACCAGAACCGTGTCTACACGATCGATAGTCGGGGTGATCTGGCGACGTTCGACGGCAAGGTGTGGCGCAGCCTCGGCGTGCTCGACCGGGCTGGCGGGCGTCGAGAACAACGCAATTTCGTGCGACAAGTGGCGGTAGATCCGCGGCGCCCCGAGATCATTTACGCGGGGTTGCACGCCGCCGGTCGCCCCTTCCTCTTCCGCAGCATCGACGCCGGCCGAACTTGGGAGGACATCAGCGGCAACCTGCCCCGCGTCGGCATCGGTGGGCTCGTGGTACACCCGCAAACGGGCGATGTCTTCACCGGCGGCTGCACCGGGACGCGTGTGCTAGCTCCGCCCTACGAGAGCCCAAAGGCAATCTACCACCGGTTGACCGCGCCGTGACAAACTCGGGGTCTCCAGAGTCGCCTGCCGACGCGGGGCACCAACCCTTGGCCGATCCGCCGGCCCGCGGGTCTGCCGCCCCGGTAACACCTGAGCCGCCGGGGGACCCAGCGACAATTTGTGACGTGGAAAGGTAGTCATCGTGGACTTTGATCGGATGGCCCCGTTGGCCGCGTAGCTAGTCGGCACGACGAAGCACAAATCGGGCGAATTATCTGGCAGTTGTCGGACGTGGATACAATGAACCGGTATCCTAAACCGAGCACCTTTCCCCGCGCAACCGTCGACTAGTTCGCATCCTAAGTCACATTCGTATGTTGTAATCGTCCCCTTCAAGCGGATTACCTTGGCACTCGCCGAGCCACAAATCAGCATTCGGGTCATTTTTTCGCAGGAGGTAGCGTCATGTGCCGGTTCAACTCAATTCCTGGTTATTTCTTGGCCGTTGTTTGTACATGGGCCGGACAGGTGCAGGCGGACATGATTGCCGACTGGACCTTTGAGACGAGTCAGCCGGCAACTGCGGGGCCATTCGCGCCGGAAATCGGTTTGGGGAGTGCCAGTGGACTGCACGCCGGCGCGGCAACCTATTCAAAACGGCTCGCTGCATTCCTTCAACTCCAACACTTGAGCCGTCGGCGACTACTACCAGTTTCAGATCAGTTCGCTTGGTTATACGGATATCGGCGTCTCGTTTGACCAAGTCAGCAGCAACACTGGCCCCCGCGACTTTCGCTTGGCGTACAGCACTGACGGAAGCGCCTTTACGGATTTCACCACGTATAGCGTGCTGGCCAACGCTTCACCAAATCCGGTCTGGAACTCGACCACCAGCAGCAGTCTATACGGCTATTCCTTCGATCTCTCGTCGATCACCACCATCGACAACACCGCGAATGTCTATCTACGACTGATCGACAATTCGACGACCTCTGCCAACGGCGGAACTGTAGGTAGCGCCGGTACGGGCCGCGTCGATAACGTCGTGGTCTCGGGGATCGCGGTGCCGGAATCCTCCGCTCTGGTCCTGCTGAGCCTGGGCGCTATTGGTTTGGCGCTTTATTGCTGGCGACGGACACGCAACGATGCAAAGATCGCAGATCGAATCGACGCTGGCCGACACGGCTAGTCGGGCCGCGTGCTCAACTTTTTCATCAGCCACGCCATGTTGCGGGCCAATGTCCGAACCGTCTCCATACCGTCCGTGTCGTTGGCTACCGCGCCCTTCTCCCGACCGAAGGCAATGTTCCAGTACGTCGAGCCGGGCAAGACCATTTCGCTAATCGAGAAGAAGTAGTTCAATTGCGCCAAGGTGAAGTTCTGGCCGGCACGCCTGGCAACCACGATCGCCGCTCCCACCTTGCGTCGCAGGAGATCTGGGTGCCGTCGAGCGACATAGCCCACCCGGTCCACCCTCATCGACGACATCGCTACGCGGGATGCGCACGATACCCTGTATGACAACGAAAATCGCTTGAAGGCGATCGAGAAGCAGTACCGGTTGAGCGAGGGCGGCGTTTGGCCCTCCGGCGCGGCACCGGCCGGATACGCCGACCTTCGGCAGCAATACTACCGGGCATGGGGCGAGGTTTTCGGCCGCAAACTGGAAGAGTTCGGGGAGCGGAAGATGGCCACACTATTCCGCGACGACGAAGAGCAGTTCGACCGGCTTACTGACGCCGGGCGACAGTATTTCTTCGGGTTGGACAACAACGCCGAGAACATGCCTGAGGTCTGGCTACGGGGTCTGGTCGAAGCAGTGGCCGACTGCATGGTGGCGGACTGCCCGATGGGGCCGCTCGTTTATCGTTACAGCGAAGACGAGGATGACGGAGTCTGGCAGATTGAAATGTATCCGACGCCCGTCGAACTGATCGGCGGGGCCGTGGACGGGAAAATGCCTCGTCAACAGAATTCGTGGGTGAAGTTTGGCTCGGGGAGGTCGCCGAGCGTGTGAAATAAGGCGAGTTCGACGGCTTCGTAGGTGCGAAATCCGTAGGCTTTTCTGAGCGTCAGTTTTGCCTTGTTGTTCAGCCCTTCGACGGAGCCCGCCGAAATCTTCCCTTTCGCACGGAACCAATTGAGAATCAGGTCTCGATGTTCACGCAGACTCCGAGCAACCTTCTTCATCGGTGCGATCTTGCTCCGCATGGTCCGGGTGCACCACTGGTCCAGGAACTTCACGGCCCAGGGCGGGCTTGTGTACTCCCAAAACCGCTGGAAGTCCTCCTTCTGAAGAAGACTGCGAACGCTCTGGAGGTTGTACTGCAAGAGTTCCTTCAGTTTGACCGTTTCCTTCTCGGTGCGGTTCTCGGGACGCTTCAAGAGGCACCAGCGGGAATGCTTCAACACCGCCTCGTAACCGTCACGCTTCAGTCGGGCCGCCTCGCTGCGGCGGACTTCGTCAACCGCCTCGTTCATCTTCTTCATGATGTGGAAGCGGTCCAGGACGTGGACGGCCTGCTTCAGGTCCTCGGCAATCACGTTGAGGTACGGCCGCCACATGTCGCTGCATACGAAACGGATGGACCGCCGGGCTTCGCCGAGGCTCTTGAAGAATCGTCGCAAACTGTCCTCCGTCCGCTCCTGGGCTACCCACAACAGTCGCTTCATGCCGTCCTCGATCTGGTATACCAAGGTCAGGTAGCAATGCCCTCGCCGCCACTGGATTTCATCCACACCGATGGCCTCGATTCCTTCGAGGTTCTGATGGGCCACGCCCCACCAAACCGCAAGCCTGACCGACTCGAACACGTTTCGCCAATTGGTGTGGAAGATCGTGGCGACCTCTTCCCACGACAACCGCTTGGCCCAGCGTGCGAGAAACCAGCGATAGGTCGTGGTCAAATGGTTTTTCCCTCGGACCCAAGGCACCCGCTCGACCGAAACGCCGCAGCGTGGACAATCGACACGTCGCATGGCATACACGAAGTACACGGTGATTCCCCAGAGGGGAACAAACTCGAACCGTCGCTCGGGCAGGCGGTCGTAGCCCGGTCTCGGCCGGTGGCAGCCCGAGCAGATCGGTCGGCCATTCTTGCGGGCATGCAACTCGACTTCGAGCATCGGCCGCCCCGTGCCTTTCACCCATCTGGCTTTTCCATATACGAAGGACTTGAAAGGTTCGACCCGATTGAGGATAGTCTTCAGTTGCATCCTGTGGTGGCTCCCGGCGAGATGGTTGGTTTAGCAACTCCATCTTTAACCGGAAACGCCGCAGGATGCGATTGTTTTGGCTTCCAAGGTTCTTACTCTTCCCGGAACAACAGAGAAGAGGGAAGGAGGTGGGGGCCTGGGGGAGGAACCTGGGGCCACTGGTTCCTCCCCCAGAAACCCGCTCTCACACGTCAATCAACCCACAAATTCTGTTGACGAACCGGGAAAATAGTGGTCACAGGGTTCTCCCTCGACATAGAGCAGTTCCGCAGCCTGTTCGACCGCGTCGACAGTGCGGCATGGCAGTCGTTGGGGTTCCCCAGTGACGAGGGGCCACATGTTTCGGTCGAAGGGGTCTTCCAAGGACACGAAGTCTTCATCCAGGTCCTCGCCTACGCGCCGGAGGACGAGGAGCCGGGGATGAAAGGCGACACACGCCGGACTGCGGATGACAGGTAAACCAATGTTGAATAAGTCGCCACTAACAAGTCGACAAATCCTGGCCTGGGCCGATGCGCATTATCAGCGCACCGGTCAATGGCCGATGGTCAAATCGGGACCGGTGTATGGTGTAAGAGGCATTACCTGGCAAATCTTGGATCAAGCACTTCGCTGCGGAACTCGCGGGCTTCCCGGCGGCAGTTCTTTACGGCAACTGCTGGCAAAAAAGCGAGGGATCAAGCCCCATCTCACGTACAACCAGGTGCTGGCGTGGGCCAATGAGCATCACGACAGGACTGGCAAGTGGCCCACGGTGCGATCGGGCGTCGTTCACGTTGCTCCCCTGGAAAGCTGGTTAGCCATCGATCGGGCCTTGCGACGTGGCGCGCGGGGCCTCCCCGGCGGCACATCGTTGTTCCGATTGCTCCTGAACAGCGTGGTGCACAAAGATATTATGGTCAGCGACAAAGACCGTGAGCCAGTGCGGTAGTCCAGCGATGATTATTCACCGCGGCCTCAATGCCTATTTTGTCTCCGTCGAAAAGCGTGACCGGCCGGAACTGGTTGGCAAGCCGGTCATCGTGGGCGGTACGCCCGAAAAACGGGGCGTGGTGTCGGCGGCGAACTATATCGCCCGCAAGTATGGCGTCCACAGCGTCATGCCCGCCGTGAACGCCCGGTCGAACTGGGCCTCCAGTTCCACCAGCCGGGCTTCATGCCGGGGAAGCAGCGCGGGGTGCAGATGGAAAATCATGCCGAGCCAAGAACCCTTTTTAGGGGCTGCACCGCAAGGTGCGCAACGCTTGCGCACACCTTCTTGGGGGCGAGTGGACCGGCAAGATCGTACCGCGACAGGATTCGTTACGGAAGGTGCGCGGCGCTTACGCACTAGGCACGCTCGGCGTTGCTCCTTACCACGGACTTTGACACCACTCGATTGCCGGAGCCAATACTGCTACACTAACTGTCTTCGCGGCGCGGTGGTGCCGGATATGTGCCGTCATGTTGCACAACATAACGAATTATCGATGCTCGACAATGCCACATGCCGACAGGCCGCAAACTGTTTTGTGGAAACGCCTTAACATCATAAATCACGGGCTGGTAAGAGCGTGTGACGAAGGCCCTTTCTGGCCTCAAAATCCAGTCCTCGCAAGAGGTTGTCGGTTCAAGTCCGACCTTCGGTACTTAAAATAAGGACTTACGGCGAACGGTCGCAGGTCCTTTTTTTGTGTCGTTGCGGACCGCACTGGCAGCAAAAATTGGTGGCAATATTTCGCCGATACAGCTTCCTTGTTTTTGAGCCGTGGTCGTTGACTGCTCACGGCCTGCGAGAGCTTCCACGGAGGCATCAGGCAACTCGCCGAATGGAAAATCGCCATGGAGTCAAGTATGCCAAGCGACAGACACGTCTGGCAGCGGCAGGAATTGGCAAAGCGATTTCTCGAAGATATCCGGGGCGGCATTCCCATGGCCGCCGAACAGATTGACGTGCTGCTTGGGATCGTCCGTCTTGTCGTACCCCAGCCGAACCGTATCCTGGATTTAGGGTGCGGGGACGGAATTCTCGGACGAGCGGTCTTGGCCCATTTTCCCGAGGCCACGGGTGTGTTTCTGGATTTCTCGGAGCACATGATCGAGGCGGCCAAGCAGAAGGCCGACGCTCGCCGGGCGACCTTCTGCGTTCAAGACCTTCGAACAAGAGACTGGACGAAGTCAGTCGGCAGCCACGCCCCGTTCGACCTGGTCCTATCGGGCTTGGCGATTCATCATCTGGCCGACGAGCGGAAGAAGGAACTCTACCAGGAGATCTTCGATCTGCTGCAGCCCGGTGGACTGTTCCTCAACTTGGACCACGTCACTCCCAGTTCGGCGTGGGCGAAGCAAGCGTATTACGACCTTCTGGTGGAGTCGCTCTGGAAGCACGATCAGAAGCAAGGCGGCATCAAGTCCCGAGAGTCCATTGCCGAGGAGTGGCAGTGTCAAGTCGGCAAGGCGGCCGATATCTTGGCTCCGGTCGGTGCGCAGTGCCAATGGCTTCAGGAGGTCGGCTTCGCCGAAGTGGATTGCTTCTTCAAACTCTTCGAGTTGGCATTGTTTGGCGGGCGAAAGCCGCTCAGCAATGCGCCGGGCTGAACAGGTCGGCATGACTAAGGTGAGAGCCCATGGAACACGACGGCTATTACCGGGCTAACTATTCGCAATTGCTGGCGGTAACGGCCAATCGAACGCTTGGACTGTCTTGGCATGCGGTCGTGTAACGCATGCCGCTAAGTAGTTTTCGCGGGGCGAAACGTCGTAGAAGCGCCACTGCCGGGCGGCGTCGTTGGCGTCAACATCACGAACGATTCCCACGGACTCATCAGAGGAAAATGAAACCTCGAACTGATCGAGGCCCAACGACAGCCCGACGCCTCTGGCCTTCAAATAGGCTTCCTTACGAGTCCAGCAGCGGAAGAAGGCCGCAATGCGTTGGTCGTCGGGCAGGCCCAGCCAGGCGTCCCGTTCGGCCGCAGCAAAATCGCGCTCGACGATGCTCTCCATCTCACCGAGCGGCCGGATGCGCTCGACGTCGATGCCCACTTCGCGATTGAACGAAACGGCCACCAACGCGATTTCCTCCGAATGCGAAAGATTGAATTGCAGGCCATTCTGCGCGAGGTGCGACGCGAGCTCCGGTTTGCCGGTTGGCGAGAGCGCTATCTCGACATCTCCGCCCGGTACATCGAGATATATGCCGAGGATCGATCGCAGGGCCGCATGGCTCACAAGGAAACGCCGCCGATCCGCCTCGCGCATAAAACGCTGCGATCGGCGCCGCTCGTCCGAAGACAAACAACCGGCCAATTGCTCGACTACGGCAGCGGGCCGATCGAGATCGACACACCACACGAAGACATCTTGGGATGATAGCGGTGGAAACATGGACGCCTTGACCCCGTTATTGATCGCAGGCCTGGCACTTAGTGCCGGACAACGCTCCAGAACGACCGCACCGCGTTCTATCCGCTGCTTTCCGGCTCTTCGGTGGCCCTGCTTAGCGTCAATTCATGGTAGCCGAGCATGACGGCGGCAATCAGTAGCGGTATCCAGTAGTAGATCACGCGAAACACCAATAGCGCGGCAACGACGGACGCCCCATGTTCTTGGGGCAGAAAATGAATGATCAGAGCATCAAACACACCGTAGCCGCCGGGGACGTGGGTCAGCACCGACACGACAAACGCAAGCATGAACACTCCTAGAATTCGCACGTAGCCGCCTTCGATCGGCGGCAGCAGCACGTACAGCACTGCGGCCGCCAACAGGAGGTCGCCGCAGGCAATGCCGATCTGGTAGAGCGTCAGCCTCAGCGGTGGCAGGGGGAGCTGCCAGCCAAATAGTTTTTTCAGGCTGCGGCCCAGTGCGGCAGCCAGGATGTAGCCTCCGGCAAGCGCCAACAAGATCACGCCGGCCCAAAACGTTTCGTCGAAGGGGATGTTCAGTCCTTTCAGTGACGCTGGAATCGGGAACGGCGCCAGGACAAACACCACACCGGCCAACGTAAATACGCCAAACCAGAAGGTCAGGCCGAGGATCACCAGCAGATCGAGGATCTTTCGCGTCGTTACACCCCAGGCCGAGTAAAGACGGTACCGAATCGACGTGCCGAACAGGGTGGCGCCAAAATTGTAGCTGAAGGCGTAGCCGGTGAACGACGCCAGCGCAATCTTCCTTAGCGGCAGGCTTTTTTCGCCAACCCAGCGGACTGCCAACCAGTCGTAGCCAACCAGGATCGCATAGTTTGCGAACGTCAGAAGCGAGGCAACCAGGATATGCCATGGAGAGATGCTCACCAAGGCGTGGCCAATCTGAGCCGGCGTGTATTGCTTTAGCCGCGCGTATAGCAGCCACGCAGCCCCCAAGAAAACCAGGAGGATTAGGACACGCCCAAAGATGTGCAGCACTCGCTTCATCAGGATCAATCCACCCCGGCATATAACGCGCGACTTCACCGAAACGAATCGGTTTTACCTGTTTTACTCCCGGCGCGGGGGTTCATCAAGGCGTGTTACGGCGGAGCTCGCCCAGCCATTGATGGGGTATACGACTGGCGGGTCGAAAGCCGGCATATTGCCGTCGAATAATCATCGTCCCATTTCGATGGCAGCGATCTTACGCCGCCACCGCCATGCAAAGGCGACGGCCGACGCGCTGAGCAAGAGCATAAACGCCGAGGGCTCGGGGGCCGTCACTCTGGAGAAAGCAAGACTATCCATGGCGAAATAGCCGGGGGTGTTCATGCCGAATACGCTGTCCGAATCGGACGAACTGAGCGTGAACTTAAGGCGGCTGACATCGTTGCCGAGACTGCTCAAGTCCAGCCAAGTCCAGTCGTCAACAATGTAGTCCTGGGCATGATCGGCCGAGCGATAATCGGCCAAGTAGAGATCCACGGCACCCACCGAGGCACCCGCCTTGTTTTCGCCGGTGACGGTTAGCTTGAACCAGTCGGCATCGTTACCGCTTTCGCCGCCAAACTGCTTTGAGTAGGGGGGCGCGCCGTTTTGGATTGTCGGAGCGACGTACGCCGTGTTGGTAAAGTATCCGCCAAGGACTTGCACGTGGTCCCCAAAATCTAGCGTGGGCGGTGCGCCAGTTCCAACGTAACCCACGGCGTAGTTGACTGAGTTCTGACCGCTGCCGGCGATCGACGTATATTCGCCGTGCAACTCAAACGTACTGGGGTCGAGCCCGCCGCCCGTGTTGTCAGTGCGGTTTGAATAAGCGAATCCATCCCACGACGGGTACGTGGCATTGTAGTTGTTGTTGAACGACGCACCCCCGCTGATGAAATGATCATGGTACAAATCCATGGTCGCGGGAGGATTCCAAGGATCGATCACGGCTTCATGAGTCCCGCCAAGGTCCGAGCCGTTCCAATAGGAGTTGCTGGCCAACGCCAAGTCATCGAATGTGATGGTCTCGGCCGAACCCGCCGCGCAAGTTAGAACTCCTGCGGCGGCCAAACAGGCGATCGCCAGTTGGATAGACGTCAAATTGCATCGCATGAAACGCTGCCTCCTTCACGAAAAAAGCTGTTACAGAAATGTGATATCGAGGGGACCTAGAAATTGACGACTGCTTCGCCTCCATCCCGAGTGCAAATTGCTGCTAGCACGCGCATTTGCATACCTTCCGAAAGAAACCTTGCCGATCCGTCGCAAAACACCCCATTTGCACCGTTGGGATGGCGGCTGCGAATATCGTTTTCGATGGCCGGGGCGCGATTGATAGCAAACCCCACATCGAACACATTGAGGGCATTGATCCATTGGGCGTTCTTCATCTCGGAATCCTCCGAGACCGCTAGGGTGTTCGAGGTGCCATCGCGGACTTCCTCGATGGCAATTGGCCGATCGTAGATCAGCACGCCCTTTGGCGGATCGTTAGGGCCGGTGATCCGCTCCCCATAAACGCCGCCATAATCGCTGGCTCCCAACCCGCCCGAGAGCATCGTGTCGGTGTGTGTCGACGATGGGCATATGAAGACGGATAGCGGCGTCTGGGCCGCCTTAACGTTGCTTCCAATGTAATACGGCTTGCTGAAATCGATTGACTGATATAGCGGCATTTGTTCGATATACGGCAGCAGAAATGCGCCCCAGGCATATTGCCGACCGCCCGGCTTTAAGAAGATCGGCTCGACGCCGCCCGGCGGCAACGTACGATTTGCCTCCTGGTAATTCTGCAAGCCAATCCCGATCTGCCGAAGGTTGTTCAAGCAACCGAGTCGCCGGGCCGCCTCGCGAGCCGCCTGTACGGCCGGCAACAGAAGGCCAATGAGGATACCGATAATCGTGATTACCACCAGCAGCTCGATCAGGGTGAAGCCCGGCGTTCGCGACGCGCGATGATCGGTCATGGCGTCGAACATCCAAGCGTTGCCGAACGGCATGGACCCGTGCGAGTTTTCGGTGGGCCTACGCGCCGCGCAGTCACAAACGACCGACCGGGCGCGGCGGACGATCCCACCGACTAAGGATCACAGGGCCAATCCGAACAGCAACGAATGCCTACCACTACGCGGCCACTGTCCCTCGCAACGGGCCGCAGGTAACGCGCTGGTAGGTCTTCTGGCTCCCGAGTTCGGGCGACCCGGCCTTCTCGCGGTGATTGCTCACAGCAATGGCCAATCAGAAACGGATCGTCCTCAAACCACTCGGTTACAGCGGCGGGGCCGCCCCGGATTTGCACCGGTGTTCCCTGTTCGTCGGCCTCTTCCGCTGAAGAGACCGACCACCAACGCACATCGTAACAACGGCCAATCTAGCAGATTGCCGGCGGGTTGTCAAATGGGGGCGAACCGGGGGCAGGGCCCTCGCTGTTGTTGGACGCCTGTACGCCGGCCGTGGTACAATGCTAGCTTGGATTTTTGTCGATTTAGCCAAGTGGGCCAGGGTATGAGCATCGCGGGTCATATCACGTTGCGGGGCGTGCGAGTCCACAACCTCAAGTCCATCGACTTGGACATCCCGCGTCGACAACTGGTTGTCGTCTGCGGACTCAGCGGCAGCGGCAAGAGCAGTCTGGCCCTGGATACGCTCTACGCTGAAGGTCAACGCCGCTATATCGAGAGCTTTTCCGCCTACACGCGACAATTCTTGCAGCGTTTGGAAAAGCCCGAGGCGGAACGCATCGACGGAATTCCGCCTGCCATCGCGGTGACCAGCAAGAATACAAGCCGCTCCAGCCGGTCGACCGTTGGCACAGCGACGGAGACAAACGACTATTTGCGGCTATTGATGGCGAAGATCAGCCACGTGTTTTGTCTGAAGTGCGGCAAGGAGGTCCGACGCGACAGCCCGCAAAACGTCAGCGAGACGCTGGCCCAACTGCCCACCGGCACACGGTACATGGTCGCCTTCCGATGCGAATCGGCCGAACAACAAAGCATCGAGCAACTGATCACTGAACTGCGCGAGGACGGTTTCGTTCGCGCTATCATCGGCGGGCGGCTCGTCAATCTGGACGAGATGCTTCCGTCTACGGCCGATTGGTGGGGTCAGGGCAAACCATCGTCGTCACAAGCCGGCCCGACGCCCTCCGTTTACGCCATTGTCGATAGGCTCGTTACCCGGAGCGCCAGCGACAGCCGGCTGCGCGATTCATTGGAGACCGCATTTTCGAAGGGGCGAGGCCGCTGCTATGCGTTCGTGGAACTTGATCCGGCCGACGTACGATCATCTGCGGCTGCCTCACTCGATGCGCCTCATTCCTCACCGCTCGTTGACATCGACGGCCGTCCGTGGCGGCGGATCGGTTTCAGCACGCAATTGGCTTGCGAAGATTGCGGCATCGACTATCCCGATCCAGAGCCGCGGCTATACAGTTTCAACAGCCCGCTGGGGGCGTGTCCCCAATGCGAAGGCTTTGGCAACGTCATCGGTCTCGACATGGAGCTGATTGTCCCCGACCCGGCCAAATCGCTTCGCGACGGAGCGATCGCGCCTTGGAACACTCCGGCGTACGCCCATGAGTTGAAAGAGCTGATCGTGTTGGCCCCCGACTATGGCATTCCGCTGGATGTGCCGTTTCGACAACTTTCCGACGAGCACCGCCGCTTGATTCTCCAGGGCGTGCCCGAGCGAAAGTTCGGCGGGCTGGAAGGGTTCTTTGCCTGGCTCGAGCGGCGAAAATACAAGATGCATATCCGCGTGTTTCTGAGCCGGTGGCGCAGCTTCCGCATGTGTCCCGCATGCAATGGCACGCGGCTGCGGCCCGAAGCGCTCGCGGCGCGCGTCGGCGGCAAGAACGTTGGCGAAATCGCCGCCATGAAAGTGCGCGATGCCGCTATGTTCTTTCGCACGCTCAACATTCCCGATTTCGAGCGGCAGGTTGGCCGCATGATGCTCGAACAGGTGCAGGCGCGTCTTTCGTTTCTCGAAGCGGTCGGCCTTGGCTACCTGACGCTCGATCGCACGTTGCGCACGCTGAGCGGTGGCGAAGCCCGACGCGTGGCCCTCACTTCGGCATTGGGATCGAGCCTCGTCAATATGTTGTATGTGTTGGACGAGCCCTCGATCGGTCTGCACCCCCGCGACATCGATCAGCTACTCGTCACGATCAAGCAACTTCGCGACCGCGGCAACACTGTTATCGTCGTCGAACACGAGGAGGCGATCATCCGTGCGGCGGATCAGGCGATTGAGATCGGTCCCGGAGCCGGTGAACGTGGCGGCAAAGTCGTCTTTCAGGGCACGCCGACCGAGATGGAGCAGTCTCCCGACAGCCTGACCGGTGATTACCTGGCCGGTCGTCGCGGCTTCAATGGCGCCGGCCGCCGCCGCCCGCCTAACCACGGATGGATTCGACTCTCCGGGGCGACAGGCAACAACCTCAAGAACATCACCGTCGAGTTTCCACTCGGTGTGCTGTGCTTGGTCACGGGCGTCAGCGGCTCGGGCAAGAGCACGCTCGTGCAAGATACGCTCTATCCGGCCCTGTGCCGCCGGCTTCGCAAGGATGCCGCGAAGCCATATCCGCACGGCGACGTCTTTGGCGACGGCCAGCTAGACGACGTGATCATGATCGACCAGAGCCCTATCGGACGATCGCCGCGATCGAATCCCGTCACATACTTGAAGGTCTTCGACGAGATACGCGCCGTGTTTGCCGATACGATCGAAGCCCGCACTCGCGGCTACAATGCGGGCCATTTCAGCTTCAACGTAGACGGCGGTCGGTGCAGCGCCTGTCACGGCGACGGATACATCCAGATCGACATGCAGTTTCTGGCCGACGTCTACATGCGCTGTTCGCAATGCGACGGGACCCGATACCGCGATGAAATCCTCGATGTCACCTATCGCGGCCGGAACATCAGCGACGTGCTCGAAATGACGGTGCGCGAGGCCTTCACCTTCTTTCGCGGCCAGCCAAAGGTACAGGCCAGACTGAAGCGGCTTATTGACGTGGGGCTGGACTATGTCCGCCTGGGCCAGCCGGCAAATACGCTCTCAGGCGGCGAGGCGCAGCGGCTCAAACTGGCCGGCTACATGAGCACCGCCAGGCGAGGTCGCTGCCTCTTTATTCTCGACGAGCCAACCACCGGCCTGCACTTCTCCGACGTTGTCCAGTTGCTCGATTGCTTCGATGCGCTGCTGGCCGTCGGCCATTCGCTGATCGTCGTCGAACACAACCTCCAGATCATGCGAGCCGCGGACCACATCGTCGACCTTGGCCCCGGCGCCGCCGACGAGGGTGGTCAGGTCGTGGCCAAAGGCACACCTGAAATGGTCGCCCGGGCATCGGGCTCAGTCACCGCAGGTTTTCTGGCGAGGATACTGAAGGAACAGGAGGAGATTGCAGATTGAAACACGGTCATTGGTCATCGCGGAGGCACTTGAGGCTTGAATGACCAATTTGCAGTGACGGATTTGCAGTGACCAATTATGCCAGACGACTTCTCAACACCCGCGGAATTGGTTCGCTACGCTCGCCAGATCCGCTTCCCGCCCTTGGGTGAGGAAGGACAGCGGCGGCTCGCAGCGTCGCGGGCCCTATTGTGCGGCTGCGGCGCATTGGGTAGCGCAATCGCCAATAGTTTGGTTCGCGCCGGCGTGGGTATGCTGCGAATCGTCGATCGCGACTTCGTCGAGTTGAGCAATCTCCAGCGGCAGGTGCTGTTCGATGAGGAAGACGCCCGGGCAGGATTGCCCAAAGCAATCGCCGCGGCGGAAAAGCTGCGGCGGATCAATTCCACGGTGAACGTCGAGCCCGTGGTTGCCGACATCGACCCGGCCAACATCGAATCGTTCTGTGAAGGGGTCGACGTGATCCTCGACGGGACCGACAACTTCGAGACGCGGTTTCTCATCAATGATGCCGCAGTAATGCTGAGCACACCGTGGATCTACGGTGGGTGCGTGGGGGCCGAAGGGCAGACGATGAACATCCTACCAGGCGAAACGCCGTGCCTGCGTTGCCTGATGCCAGAATGCCCTGCGCCTGGAAGCACGCCGACTTGCGACATGGCGGGCATCCTCAGTCCGATCGTCGGTGTGATCGCTTCGATCGAAGCGGCCGAAGCCATTAAGCTGTTGAGCGGCAATCGATCCGCTCTTTCTCGCAGCTTGACCACCGTCGATTTGTGGCAAAACCGCATCAAGCAGGTCGATGTTCAAAAACTTCGAGATCAGATCGACTGTCCTGCATGCAAACACCGCGAATTCTTGTGGCTCTCCGGCCGATCGGGCAGTCGCACGGCCGTGCTCTGCGGCCGCAATGCCGTCCAATTGAGCCATCCGGAGACCAATATTTCACTCGACGAGTTGGCCCGCAGACTCGAAGGGGTGGGGCAGCTTACCCGAAATCAGTTTCTGTTGCGACTGACTGCCGACCGCTATGAACTGACGATCTTTCCCGACGGCCGGGCGATTGTCTCCGGCACCGACGACATCGCCACGGCACGGGCCCTTTACGCCAAGTACGTTGGCAATTAACTCTCAATCTGTGAAGCCTCCGTTGCACGAGCAACTGCCCACCGGCCGCGCCAAACGAAGAGCGTCCAGCCACCTATCGAGCCACTCAATCGAGGTGATACACCTCGGGAATACCCTTCCAGTGTTCCCCCTCGGGCGTGTCCGGAAGGCGAATCTGGCAAGGCATACACTCGCGCCACCACTCCTGCGTCTTCGGATCGGCCGCCATCTTGGCCATGTCCTTCGCGTAATCGTCGCCCGTGTACTCGAAGTAGCTGAATAGGTAAAGTTTACCGTCCAACTCCGTTTCATAGATCGAGAAGTTGCGAATGTTGCACAGTTTGATCATTGCATTGATCTCGGGCCAAACACTCGCATGTAACTGATTGTAGTAACCTGAGTTCGGGTTAAGCTGGGGCGGGAGATAAGAGGCAGAGGACGTTGGCTGCACCGGGACCGAGGCGGAGCGAGGGCTTCTTCGGCTGGTGCGTGTAGGCAAGGAGTCCCGCAATCAGATTCACCACGAAGTTCGTCGGGCTGCGGTGACGTGTGTGCTCGATCTGCATAATGTTTTTCAGTTGATCGTTCACCGTTTCAATCAACGCTCGTTTGCGAAGCAGGATTTTGTCGATCAGTGGCATCAGGGTGTTCTTCATGTTGCGACGGATATGCGTTACCAACTGCAAACCACGGGGCCACAACAAGTCGAACAGATCGGACGAAATGTAACCCTTGTCGCCAAAAAGTTTTCCGACGAGTCGTTTCGTCAGTCCTGGCACGGGACGGCGGTCGTCGATGTTGCCGGGGGTAAGTTGAACCGCCAGCAGTTCGCCGCACTCGTTGATGACCAGATGGACCTTGAATCCGAAAAACCAGCCCATCGTTGTCTTGCCGATGCGTGCGATTCCGCGAAACACGCGGTTCCTCTCGATTCGTTTGTTGCCGCAGACCGCCAAGGCCGTGGAGTCGATGAACGAAATCCCGGTGCATGAGCCGAACCGCGACTTCAGATAGCCGCACATCAAGACCAGCACGGAAGGCATCAACTCCACAAAGCGTTGATAACTCACCAGATCGGGAAATTCTGGTCTATGAGAGACGCGCAGCATCCGGTAGAAATGCTTGAAGTTGCGAAAGTTGCCTTGGTGAAAGGCGATCAGGATCGTGATGATCTCGCTGGCGGTCAGGCGGCCTTTTCGGTTGCGCCGCCGTCGCCCATCAGCCAAAAGTCGTTGCCGCAAAAGAGGTTCCGCCACCAGACAAAAGTCGTCTACGTCACAAAACAGTTTTTCCCAATCCATGGTATTCTCTCCAGTTGGCTTCCTTGCCAATGACAAGCTGGGGAGAATACCTTTTTTTGTCCCGAAACGTTATCCCGAACTCAGGTTAGTAGTCCTTCTTCGCCGGCTGCAGGCCGATAACCGAGCCAAATCGTTGAATCTGCTGCTTCACGGAACGGCTCCTTCTTGATTGAAAGACTGGTCGTCGCAGAGAACTTGGGGTCATTGTGTCTTGGTGGCCCGCCGTGTCAAGCTCCACTGGCGTAGCGTAGCTCGCATAACCGATGCTATTTCTAGAGCCTTTGCGAAAATCTCGTTCCAAATCATAGACTCCTATGACCCAGACTGGGCTGCCTGCAACCCCTAGTGCCGCCGTGGTATGCGTTTCACAGACGGCGGACTCTAACTGTCGCGTAAGACAGTGGGACTTGGTTGAGTTTGCCGGCGAGGGGAGCTTGGCACGCGTCTTTCGCGCCCGCCCTGCCGGAACGCGTCGGGATCGGCCGGCGACGTACGCCGTAAAGATACTCCGGCCATGCTGGCAAGACGACATCCGTGCGATCCGCCTGCTACAACGCGAGGCGATGGTAGGACAAAGCACCTCGCATCCGCATCTCGTGCCGATTCTATCCGCGACGGTGCTCGAATCGCCGCGATTGCTGGTGATGCCTTGGCTCGAAGGAGCGTCGCTGGCGGCCCGATTGGCCGAGGGCCAGGAATTCGACGTTCCCGCAGCGTTATGGATTGGCGCCAGTCGGCCGAAGCACTTGATGCCCTACACGCGTCAGGTTGGATGCATGGCGACGTGACGCCCGACAACATTCACATCTCTCCAACGGGCCATGTAACGTTGTTGGACCTGAGCTTCGCCCGACACCGCGATGAGTTTGGCTCGGCCGTCGACCGACCGATTGTGGGCACGTGCAGTTATCTGGCCCCCGAGTATCTTACGTCTGCCCTAAAACCCGATATACGTAGCGACATCTACAGCCTAGGCACTGTGTTGTTTGAGATGCTCTCCGGCCGCAAGGCTTTGGTGAGCAACACGCTGGTCGAATTAATGCTTGAGCACAGACAGGCTTCGCCCCCCGATCTGGCGCGGGTCGCCCCGCACGTGCCGCGCGAAGTCGTCCAAATCGTCCGCCGCATGATGGCCAAAGAGCCGCTACGCCGTCCACAAACTCCTCGCGAACTCATCGACCGCCTGATCGCCCTGGAAATATCTACGTTTTCACAGCGGGCGGAGTGCGAATAGGGCAGCGGTCTCGAAAATGCTCATGGCGTCCTGAGCGAAGCGGGGAGGCTACGCCGCCAAGCCCGCTGGATGCCGTGGTGGAGTGGATTGTTTGCACACCCGACCACATACAAACCATGACCTTCGAGGGACCGCCAATCTACTTGCGCCACGTCGCAAAACGCGGAATCGGCCAGATCGTCCGCGTCTCGAACAGCGTCATCGCCAATGGTAGAATGTTGGTGTCTCTCAACCAGCATTGGCAACAACCAGCATTAGCAAACAAAGATGGACTCCGGAACAAGCATTGTCAGGATAACGCGGCTGCTCGTTGCCTGCACCTGTATGTGGGCTCAATCGTTTGCTTCCGCTTCGGCCACGCCTCCGAGGTATTGCGTCGTCGATACCGGACAAACGGCCGTCTTCAACGCCAATCATCAACTCCTGAAGGCGCCCAAGGCCGGCGAGCCGTTCTATGGCCAAGACGCCTACTACCAGGGGTCCAAACCAAGCTATCGCGATAACGGCGACGGCACGGTCACCGACTTGAACACGGGCCTCATGTGGGTCCAGGCGCGCGGCTCGAAATTGCCCTGGAACGCGGCTCTTGCAGGCGCGGCCAAGTGTCGCGTCGGCCGCCACACCGACTGGCGGATGCCGACTATCAAGGAACTTTACTCCCTGATCGATTTTTGCGGGGGTTACCACCCAGAAGGCAACTCCGTGCCGTATCTCAACACGAAGTATTTCCGCTTCGCCTACGGCGACACGTCAAAGGGCGAACGCCCAATTGACTGCCAGGATTGGAGCGCGACCAAATACATCAGCACGACGATGGGCGGCAATTCTACGGTCTTCGGCGTCAACTTCGCCGACGGGCGCATCAAGGGCTATCCGACGCACAGGCCGGGGCCCGGAGCGGGCGAGGCGCACAAACTATATGTCCGCTACGTTCGCGGCAATCCCGACTATGGCAAGAACGACTTTCGTGACAACGGCAACGGCACCATCAGCGATCTCGCGACAGGCCTGATGTGGTCCCGTGGCGATAGCAAGGTCGGCATGAACTGGGAGGCCGCGTTGACGTGGGTTCAGAAAATGAATGCTAAACGCTACCTCAGTTACAGCGACTGGCGACTGCCAAACGCCAAGGAGCTCCAGAGTATCGTCGATTACACGCGAGCGCCTGAGGTCACTCATTCGCCCGCCATCGATCCCATCTTTCAGACCACCAGGCTTGGCAACGGCGAGTATCCTTACTTCTGGTCTGGTACGACCCATCTTGACGGGCCGCTAGATCGCCTGGGCACTGCGGCGGTCTACGTCGCGTTTGGTCGTGCGCTGGGATGGATGCAGATTCCACCGGGCGCAGGCTCGTATCGATCTTCTTGACGTTCACGGCGCGGGGGCGCAGTGCAGCGATCCCAAGAGCGGCGATCCGGCCGCCTTTCCGCACGGCCGTGGGCCGCAAGGCGACGATATCCGAATCTACAACTTCGTGCGTCTGGTGAGGAACATCAATCCGAATTCCATACGGCTCGTCCAGCCTGATAGCACTCCGCTAAACCGAGGCAACGATCAATTTCCGCGCTCGTCGGAAGGACCGGCGATGGGACCACCCAACTCGGGTCCTCCGCCGGAGATGGGAGCACAGTCAGGCGTGCGTCGGCCGCCTCCTCGGCGGCCTCGCCGGTAAATCAACATTTGATTGACCGGACGCTGATTGGCATCGCCCTTCGCTCGCATGCGTCGCGGCCCAGAGTTTCACTGTGGAACTCTACGCGGCCTTTCGTTGGACAACGAACTCGTAAAGATGGGCATTCCCCTGCTTGCCGACCTCTAGTGCCGCGGCCGTATGACGCAGGCAATACGCAATCCGCTGTGCCGTCCAGCGTGGCACACCGAGCGCCTCGGCCAAGTGGCCCGTATGAAACGGCTGCGGCAACGGGCAACTGACCAATCGAGCCAGATCGGCTGCCGTGCGAAACCGGTACGTCTCGTGAACTGCCACGAGCCGCTGATCGCCCACCTGATGGTCGTCCGCGCGCCAGCGCCGACGGCGGCCGTGGCCCGGATAACGCCACTCGTCGATCTCGATGAGCGGCACTTCCAGCGTCAAACGCTTATGAGGGAAGACGCGGCAGAAATGGACCAGTTCGTCGAACAACTCAAAAATCGTGCCTCGCTTTGGGCTTAACCGCCGGGATGTAACCGGACCGTCCGGCTTTGCTTGCTTGACCAGCATCTTGTCGCGATGATCGGCTTGACGACGGTCACGCAGTGATTTTTGAGCAGTGCCCGAATCTTGTCGCGAATAGCCGCCAGCGAGCCCAGTTGGATCTCGATCAGGCGGTCGCCCGATACGGCGTCGATGCGATGCGCGCCGAGCGGCACCTCGAAGCGGACATCCTCGCCGCCATACAGGCTTTTCAATTCCCGGTGCAGCGAGGTTTCCATGGCGGCGAATTAGACCAAAAGGACATCGCGGGAAGAGATGACCGGTCAACCGTATTATCGTACGGCAAACGCCGACACGTTCAGAACTTTGCCCCGATTGGGATGCGTCTGCAAGCCGCGGCGCTGGCATGCGCCTTCGCGGTCAGTTCGGATCAACAAAGGCGTGTTCCCGGCTCCGGCCGGATTGAGCATTAAGAGCCAGCACGATGAAGCGAGTAGTCTTGCGGAAAATCGCCCCCTCTCTCAGCGGGGAATCGCATTCGTGGCGTCCACATAGGCATCAAGCTGAGAAAAAAGAGCCTCAAATGGATTCGAGGGAGAGAGTATGGAGGGAACACTAATTCTCGCCGATCCTCGCTAATCTCCTCAATCAGCGCCAATTAGTGGCGTTTAGTGTTCCCCCAGTTTCATTCCGTCTTCCTTGTTTCGATAGTATGTCCTTAACTTGATGCGTATGGGGTCGCATTCGTGGCGTCCCACGTTCAATGACACTGGGCCGCCTTGGAGCATCGACGCAAGCGATTGTCATCCCATAGGTTACAAGCACGCCCGGCAGGATTCGAACCTGCAACCAGCGGATTAGAAATCCGCTGCTCTATCCCTTGAGCTACGGGCGCTTTTCCCCGGTATTTCTCGGGGCTTATTGACGGTTTCCAGGATTCTGCTACAATGTGTTAGAACTGCTTGACACCCGTTCTGACACCCGCACGCCAATCATAGGAAAAACGTGGCAATGGTCAAGACTACCACCAATAAGGCGACCAGCAAAGTGGGCAAGCCCCGCCCTGACTTCCCGCTCTTTCCCCACGCGACAAACCGATGGGCCAAGAAATTTCGGGGCAAGCTGGAATACTTTGGAAGCGTAACCGCCGACCCAGAAGGCAAGGCCGCCCTCGATAAGTGGCTAAACCAAAAGGATGCACTTCTAGCCGGCCGCAGGCCGCGGGTGTCGCGTGAGGGGTTCACCGTCCGGGAAATCTGCAATCGCTTCCTGACCAATCGGCAAGACAAGATGAGGGCCGGCGAGCTATCGCCGGTGAGCTTTGCCGACTACCACGCAACTTGCGCAAGATCGTCAAAGCCTTCGGAACGGCACGCATCGTAGATGATCTAGATGCCAGCGACTTTGAGCACTTCCGTCGCAGCATGGCAAAACGCTGGGGGCCAGTCACGCTAGCAAACGAAATCCGCCGTATCCGGGTAGTTTTTCGCTATGCCGAGCAAAACCAGTTGGTTGCCGCGCCTATTCGCTACGGCAGCGAGTTCAAGCCGCCACCGCGCCGCGTACTGCGGAAGGAACGGCAGGGCAAGGGGCTGCGAATGTTCGAGGCCGAACAAGTGAGAGCGATCCTCGATAAGGCGGAAACGCCCCTCAAGGCAATGGTGCTGCTGGCCATCAATACCGGCCTGGGCAACTACGACATCACCTGCCTGCCATCCAAAGCCATCAATCTAAAAACCGCTTGGCTCGACTATCCACGCCAAAAGACCAGCATCGGACGCCGCTGCCCACTCTGGCCTGAAACAGTGGCCGCAATCCGCGAATCGCTAAAACACCGACCCAAGCCAAAGAAACGCGAACATGCCGGTTTGCTGTTTGTTACGAAGTACGGGCAGCCCTGGGGTGTGAGGTCCGTCACCGAACCGGACAAGAAAGGCAAGGTCCGCAAAAATGCCGACGATCCGGTGTGCAAGGAGTTCGCCAAACTGATAAAGGCGCTAAAGCTACACCGCCACGGCCTGGGCTTCTACGCTCTGCGCCACACGTTCGAGACGATCGGGGGTGACTCCGGGACCAAGTTGCCGTCGACGCCATCATGGGCCACGCACGCGACGATATGGCCAGTCTGTACCGCGAGCGCATTGACGACGACCGGCTGCTGGCCGTTACGGATCACGTCAGAAAGTGGCTTTTCGGAGATCAAGAAACGAAGTAGGATCACGCATTGCCGGGACGGCCGCCCGTACAGCGGCCAAGCGACCGGGCGGGTGCTCGTAGGAAACCTAATCGCCTACGACGCCCGCCTGGACGGCCCGGCGAAAGGATTAGGAAATCATGCAACGAAAACGCTCAATTGTTGCGGCTTTTTCTGAGGCAATCGAGGAAATTGCACCGCAGATTGCCAACTCACTGGCCGAATGGGAAAACGCCTACGGCCAGCCCTATCCTAAGAGTGACGAAGATTGGGTACGGCTCCTGGTACAAGCCGGCATGTCTCCCGACGCTGTTTTGAATTGCCGCTATTCGCCAGAACATGCCGTTGCGATTGTCGAAGGATACTTACAGCGGCTCTGCGATCAGCGAAAGCAAATGGCGAATCCGTCCGACACCCCCGTATCGGACCCACAAGCTGATATTGCCCAAGTGGCAGGGCAACCGCCCACACATCGCCGAATAACGTACGGGGCAAAGATGCTCGAAGCCGTGCAGGACGATCCGACACGAGTAGAGTGGACGGCGGAACAATGGGCAAATTATCTCGGATGTGCCCGTTCTACGGTTGTCGGCACCAAGACGTGGATTACATATTCCACGTTCCGCGAAGTGGCGCGCGGAAAACGTGCAGAACAAGCATACAAGAAAAACCTCGACGGGAAGATTGATAGGCGACGGCTGCCGAAGCGAAAGGCCAGACTGTATAGCCTTGATGACTGAACAATTCAACCGAACAACCGAACAATTCAAAAAAATCTGAAAATCTAAAAATGGGCCGTATTCTGCGGGAATGACGGCCCTTTTTGCTGCGCTCATGCCAATCGTTCACTCGCAAAAAGCGAACGAACATAGGGAGGGTAGGAGCCGCAGAAATGACAAATACCTGTCCACTACCGAGCTACCCCGATTCGGTTGCCGCACTTGTCGCCATTGTTCGCGCCGCAGACAAGAGCGGCGATAAGCGTCTAGCACGTGCAGCACGGCGTGAGTTGGCGACTAAATACGGGGTTCGGCTGGAGCGATCCACAGACCAGGAGGCCGCATCGTGCAAGTAGCCTCGCGCAAGACGAAGCTGTCCCCTCCACAACTTGCCGCCCAGTGGGGCGTAGACGTCCACAAGATTCTTTCTTGGATCAAGGCCGGCGAGTTGAGGGCGATCAACGTCGCCACCGATCGGAACGGCAGACCCCGCTACGCGATCGACATATCCGACGTGGCCGCCTTCGAGGCCGGCCGAGCAGTTCAACCACCGACGCCACGACTACGCCGAAGGCGTGCGGACCCCTCAGTAATTCAGTTTTTTTAGCGCAAAGTTTCGGCCGGGCGACGGCAAATCTACCCGGCCGAAAAAAGGAGAATGTTCTATGACTGAATGTACTGCAATTTCGCTGGTCGAGCAAGAGACGGACAAATCCATCCGCAAGATCGTCAGCAATACTGCAATCGCTAGTGCTCTTTCCGGCATAGAGGAACGTAGCCTGACACGATGCGAACGTGCCATCGAACGTGGAATTGGCACATTCATTGAAGTCGGAAAGGCGCTTTTGGAAATACGCGAAGGGAAGCTCTACCGTCGCAGTAACGAAACCTTCGCCGACTACTGCCGCGATCGCTGGGGTTTCAACGATAGCCGTGCGCGACAGCTTATCGCAGCAGCTAAGACAGCGGAAAGCGTTACCACGGTAACGGTCAGCAGCGAGCGAGTTGCCAGAGCGATCAACGCCGTCCCCAAGGACAAACGCGACCAGGTGGTCGGCTGGGCCAAGGAAAAATCCGACGGTAAGCCGCTGACCGCCAAGGCTATTCGTGAGGCCGAGGTGGAGTTCCTCGAAGCCGAGCCCGACGAGATGGTCGAGAAGGCCCGCACGCTCCGCGCCTCGGGCGACCAAGAGTTGATCGGCGCGGTCAAGGCCGGCACGATGGAGTTGGACGAGGCGGTCGCTAAGATCACGGAGCCATCGCCGCACACTGTACTAGGGAAGGGCGTCTTCCTTGCGAACGAAGCGATCGACGTCCTAAAACGCATTCCGCAAAACGATGGTCTGCGGTGGAGGGCGTTTCAGATCGTTGACGACTGGCTACATGCGAACTGGCCGGCCAAGCCCACGGAGGGCCACGAGTAATGACCACCACCTCCAACGAAATCCCCGCTCATGCTGCTGGCGATGCGGCAGTTCATTTCCTCCGCGAACTTGATCGTTTAGACGAACCCAACGATTCGGAATTGGGCGTCACGATCCGCCGCGTCGAAGCAGACGTTCTTGAAATCTTGATCCGCACGAAGCGTCGGGAACTGGGGGTCCAGCATGGATAGGCCAGGCCCGACTTACCCAAAGCGACAAGCGTACTATGCACATCGCTATTGTCGGCTGCTGACGAAGACCTGTGCGGCCCAGGACATCGGGCATATCGCCTTTTGCCTCTGTGTGACGATCGCTCACCTGGAGGATGCCAAACGCTACAGCGGACCAGTGACCTTTTTCAATGAGCAGTTGATGGCACTGGTAGGGGTGTCGAAGTGGAGATCACTTAATCGCGCGAGAGATCGAGCGACGGCCGCGGGCTGGTTGTGGTATGAGCCGGGCAATCGTGGTCAGCGCATGGCAGGGCGATATTGGGTTACGATCCCAGAGCATTTTGGGGAAGTGGACGACAGCCCATGTGATGAAGCCAATATGCCCCAAGGGGTCAACGTGGGGGCTAATGGCTCGACACCCAATGTGCCCCAAAGGGCTATCGAAGGGGCTAACGTGGGGGCTATCGAAGGGGCTAACATTCCTACCCTTGCCCTATCCCTAAGTAAGAGGGCGTCTGACGACGCCACCACGCCCGCCAAGACTTCCAAGAGGAAGCCGAGCAGCAATAGCTCCAAGCAGTTCACTCCCCCAAGCCTTGAGCAAGTTCAAACCTACTGCGTTGAGCGCAAAAACCACGTCGATCCGCAGCACTTCATCGACCACTATACGAGCAATGGATGGAAGGTCGGCAAGAACCCCATGAAGGACTGGCGTGCCGCCATTCGTAGCACGTGGGAACGTGGGGGCGACTTTGGTACGAGCAACGGCAACGGCCAAGCCAAGCCGGCAGAGCCAGTCAAGTACCGAGGATGAACATGAGCAAGACAACATCCGAAATCTTGGATTCGCGCCGACCGGCCAATCCCGAGGCCGAACAGTGGGTTGTCGGTTCGATCATCCTCAAGCCGTCCGTTCTTGACGATCTTGGATGCCTTCGGCCCGGCGACTTCTACGACGATACGCTGGGTGCGCTCTATCAATGGATCCATGATCGACACCGCCGCGGCGAGCCGATCGACATAGGGCTACTTGGCCAGCACTTTAAGAGCGATGATTGGGCGGCCCGCATTGCCGAGATCGTCCATGCGGTGCCTCACGCTGGCAACGCGGTCCACTATGGCCGCATCGTGGCGCAGGCGGCGAAGTTCCGCCAGCTACAGGAGATCGGCTTAGTGCTCGCCCAGGACGCACATCGTGCCGAGGGTGAGCCGGAAGCCGTTCTCGAGCGCATCGAGACGGCCTTGGCCGCAGTTCGTCTTGCCGAAGGCGACGGCGAGCCCGTCACGCTGGCCGCCGCAGCCGGTCAGGCCATCGCGCGCATCGATGAAATCCAGCGGCATGGCAAGGGTGCCGGCGTGCCGACCGGCCTGCTGACGTTTGACGCCGATCAAGGTGGGCTATTCCCCGGCGAACTGACCGTCTTGGCGGCTCGCCCAGGCAACGGGAAGACGTCGCTTGCCTTACAGATTGCCGATTACAACGCATCGCAAGGTCGGCTGGTTTACTTCGCATCGCTCGAAATGTCCGCAGCCGAATTGTCGATCCGCTTGGCGTGCGGAGAAAGCGGCGTATCGAACCGGCTGGTTCGCATTGGTAAGTTCGGGGACGGGGACTCCAAGCGTCTGGGAGATGCCCTGGCCGTCAAGGAACGGTCGCGCTCGAAATCCATGATCGTGCAGCGCTAAGCGTGGCCGCCATCCGGCGAGAAATCCGCAAACGCAAGAAGCGTGGGCTGACGCTGGCCATCGTAGATTACCTGCAATTGGTGACGCCCGATGATCGCCGTCTACCACGTGAGCAGCAGGTCGCTCGCATCGTCCGTTCGCTCAAGGAAACGGCACGGGAATACGAGATTCCGATTCTCTGCCTCTGCCAGTTCAACCGCCAAGCCGATGCTGACGAGACACCGCGTCTCAGTCACCTCCGAGAATCGGGGGCTATCGAGCAGGACGCTGATGTTGTGTTGTTTCTGTCAAAGCATGAACCGACCGACGACGAGCCGCACAATACCGTGCTGACGATTGCAAAGAATCGCAACGGCGAGACAGGTCCGCTCCGTCTCGATTGGGATGGGCCTACAACGCGGTTCGCATGTCCTAGTGGGTCGGGACCATATAGCGAGTTCTCAGATTTTGCAGGATGAAACATGAGCACGATCAAGCAGATAGAACGCCAAGCAATCCGAGCACATGCCGCCGGCCTATCGTGGTCCGACTTCTGTGCGAGTACGGGCAGGACGCCATAGCTCTCGAACCCCATGATCGGCAGCGGTTCAAGCGGTTGACGGATCGGCTGTTGTGCCTCGTCACCACTGGCGACCTCGACGGTCAAGTGCCCGTTGGGGATGGCGTGGAGCCGTGGGAGCGTGACGACGTGCAGCACGAGCAGGACGCACCGAGCGACACACGAACCGCGGCACGATGCCTCTGGTCGATGCAGGAGGTGGCAGGAGGCGGCAGGGGGCACAGTAGCTAGCCCCTGGTCAACGGGTCCCTCTGGCTAGTGTTAGCTCCCTAGGGCTACGGGAACAACCGACCCTATAGACACAGTCAAGTTGTACGTTGGAGTTGAAAAAAATGCTGACAGAACCGAAGCCGATCGACTATGAGAGCGAGATTCTTTCATGGCTCCTGGCGAGCCTAGATTCCTGGGGCGATTCGCTCCTGAAGAAACAGCCGTCAGCCACGCGGTATGACTCCCCATATCGGCGTCTCGGCATCGAGTACCGGCCGAGGGCTTGGGCCAAAATAGATCACCCAGACGGAGAGGCGAGCCGGCAAGGATACTCACATGCCGCACAAACACTCGCAGATCGGGGACTCGTGGAGTTAGTTCGTCAGCATGGACAGCGATTATCTCATCTTCGGCCGAGCCCATTGGGGCTGACGGTCGCCTTGACGTTGACCCCCGAGGCCAACCGGACGGCGATCCGGGCGGCACTCAAGACAAGCACCTGGGGCACATGCGAACACCTCGCGGCGATCGTGATTTGCAAGTCGCGGAAGCAAACAGCGAAGGGCAACAAGTGATGATCGAGCTCGAACAGATTGCCGCCGAAGTGCTGCAAATGCGGTGCTACATCGTTCAGGGCGATGGGCAGCACTTTGGACGCACGCATCCAAGGCTCGATCTGTATTACGAGTACTCGCTACGAGAGCAGGGTCGATGGGCAGGCCGCCGGCCCGCAATTGAGATCAACCACAATGCAATCAAAGAGTGGTCCGAAGGCGACCAAAAGGAAATCGAGCGATTGACACTCACAACATTAGCCCACGAAATTGCGCACGTTGCCGACCGCGACCCGCCATACTACGATTCCGCGCCGACTGATGCTTTCCGCGAGTTTGAGCGGTTATGCATCGCGGCATCGTCAGAGCGGACGACGGAAGAATCTCAGGCACTTCGCGCAAAACTTAATCTGCCGCCCTGGTTCAGCCACGGCACAGTTCATCCGGCTGGCACTTCACATTGCGTTTCGCGTTTCACGGTTGACCGGCATCAATCTACCCGCAGCCAGGTTGTGTGCAAGCGGGAATTATGGACTCGTGTGCGGCAGCATCTACTCCCGGGCATTGTCCGACGAGCCGCACCGACTCCGCAGGTTGACCGTTGAACAAATCAAATCCAAATCGCCCCCGCGAGCCTTCCGCCGCTTGTGGTTACGCGACACAAAATCTTGGCGGGAAAAGGAAACTTGAGCAATGGCGTACGTTAGAACGATTGAGTCTCCCGAAAAAAGCGAGGCAGAGCGAAGCGCGAGAAGCAAGAGTGGCAAAAGCAACAAGCACACGAGAAGGCAATCGGAATTGCTCACCAGCAATTCGGCGCGACCTTCCGTGGGTGGCGGCGTGGCCTGCCGACATACGGCCCATTGGCCGCCGGCGTTAAGAACGGAGCTCCGCCCGAGACGCTGGCCGAATTGGCGGCGGCTGCCGGCTACTCGATGGGTGAAGTGAGCGAGCTTCAGACACTTCGCAAGCGTGGCCAATTCTGCGAAGCGGAAGCCAGCACACTTTCCGAACGGCAGAAGGCCCACGACTCGATGGAAAAGAAATGGCTTGCCGCCGAGACACGTTACAACAAGGCCCCGACACCCGGAGAACGTGATTCGGCCGAAGCCGAGTTACTCAATTTGGAGCCGCTTCGTCGCGATGCACAGACTGCGTTAGTTGGGGCACAGAGCGCAGCTAGGAGTGTCGCGACTGCACGACAAGCCGGAGTTTTGTAGCGACTCGCCGCCTGCGGTTGGAGCCATGACCGTGGTGCGGCTTTGAGCCCCGGGTGTGGCGGCCTCGGCGGTTAGCCTAATGTCTCGCCGACGGCTGCCCCCGGGCGGATTTTACACGAGAACATTCACGACAGGAACACAACCAATGCTTGCAACGATAACCTATCCCGACGGTCACGAAGAACAACGAGCAGCTTACCGGGTTGCCTGCAATCGGCAGCCCACTACCGGGACCGACCGAAGAAGGCGGCATCACGTGGAAGATCGCGGCCGTGGTGAGAACCGGCCAAGAGTTGAAGATCACCGCCGAGGCCGTGGCCCCGCCAGAATGGATTCACGGCGACAACGAGATAGTCGAGCACTTGTAGTCCTCGACTTCGCCGCCGGGCGGTAGTTCGGTAGTTCCCGCCGGCGGGCATTTTGCGAGTAATGACAATGAGCATCCTCGACAATCTGCAATCGCTGCCCGTTGATGGCCTGCCCGAGATATTCCCCGCGGGCGTGGCGGATAAAGACAAGGCCCGCCAGCTTGCCGAGGACCGCAAGCACGTCAGGCGCACGGACAGGGCCGTCATGCTGGACGCGACGACGCCTTACCAATGCGATCGAGCATATCGGCAGACTGCCCGAGGCCGGCGAAGCGTTCCACATGATCACGGAAAAACGGTACAGCATGATGCACATCATCCCGGCGACGTTGAAGCTATCGGAGCCGGCGACGATTGACTATGCGGCCGTGGTCACGCTCTCATTTTCTCAAGCCAACATGCTAGACCTCGTGGCAATGCTCGACGCAGGCCAGATCGAGCAGCTTGACTTTTGCTATTCGTGCTACTTTCGCAGCAACGAAAAAGAGAACTGCCAGCGGCTAACGCACGAACTGACCAGCCGCGGCCATCGAGTGTACGCCGGTTTGATTCATGCCAAGATTCTCCTGATGCAGTTATCGGACGGCCGCAGCTACGTTGTGGAATCGTCGGCTAATCTTCGCAGTTGCTCCTCAATCGAACAGATCATGCTCACCCACGACCGCAGCCTATTCGAGTTTCACCGGCAATGGATCATTGAGCTAATGGAGGCCAAAAAATGAACGTACCCGAGCACCTCGATGAGCAGGGCCGGCAGAAATGGGCGGAAGTCCTGCCGATCCTCGAAGGCCGCGGCGACGTCGCCCAGGGCACGCTGGACGCTTTGGCGGCATATTGCACGGCATGGAGCCGCTGGACGGCAGCAGAGCAGCAGGTGGCCGCGTTAGGCTTGATCGTGAAAAAGTCCCGGCCGGCTTCCCCGTCGCTAATCCATACTCTGAACGTGGCCAAGGATGCCCAGCGGCAGATGAGGCAATGGGGCGACGTGCTGGGGATCACCTCAAAACGCCCCGGCCGGAAGCAGACCGAGGGTAGCGAATCACAAGTTGCCTTGATTCTCCGCGGCATGGCCGACACCGGAAAGAAGAAACGAGCCTGATTATGTCAGACATCACAGGAGAGCTTTTAGCGATGGAATGTATCAATCTCAGGGAGCGATTCGGCAAGCGGTTCAAGGTGCGGCATGAGGAGAGTTACTACGCCAAATCTCGTGGCGAATTGCGCACGGGCCGACGATCCGTGGTTGCAGATCATGCTTTGCCAACGTGGTCATATTTTCCCGTGGGGTCCCTCGACTCTCGCAGCATCAACCAATGGCCGAGGACCAACTGCCCGAAAACTGGCCGCCCTCGACTTTGCCACGCTTCACCAGGACGGTGACGACGGTTTGACCCGTTTTATTCCCGGTTAGAGAGGTTTCACGAGGTGGCCACCTTGATGAGAAACCACAGGCGGCGGCGGGTTACTATCGGACGCCGAACGACAACGACTTCGGGAAATGGGGGCTAAGTACGCCTTTCAATCACACGGCGGCATGCGCCGTTTATGTCGGAAGCCCATAGGACGACTCGGAACACCAAAGAGGCACGAGGAACGCACGAGGCGTAATCGTGGGCGATCATTTTCAGGAGTAGACGAACAGTGAGCAGCGAATTTCCCGCGCATACTGACCAATTCCAAGTGCCTCTTGTGCCACGAGGCCGAAGGCAAGGGCCAGTGGCAGCTATGCTCGACATGCAGGTCCGACATCATCGAGCGATCACTTCAGCGGCGATCCGCGATGCGACTCGATCATTGTCTCGCATGTCTCACCCCGAAACGCGGTCAGCCTAAGCCGGGGTCGATCTACTGCCCGAAGTGCGATTTCCATTTCAACGGCAAGCGGTGATGCCGTCGTTGCCTTGCCGCCGATGTTCGCGGTGTTGGTGGTGCGACCATCTTTCCCGGTTCGACTAGAAACGGTTTCTAGTTGACCATCGGCCTCTAGCTCTTTGCGGAGCTTCCCGACAAACGGTTGCGACACCCCGACATGCTCGGCAATCTGCGAATCGCTCAGACCGGCTTGTGGCAGAAAAGACTTCACGCTATCGGAACGGGACGCGATCAGGCAGGCAATCGAGTCGCACGTCAACGAGCGTAAGGGGAAGGCCGACAGTTGAAAAATGTGGTCAATTGCCCACATTAAGCGACCCGCCTGACGACGGCGAAAAAACCCGCGACTTCTCAGCCAAGAAGGCCGGCTTTTCCAGCGAGGGCACGGCGAGGCGGGTTGTACACTATCGGCGAACCGGGTGTCACTGACACCCGATACACCCCTTTTCTGCCCATTTGTACAGTGTACAAGCCGAATCGGCCGACGTTCAGAAAAGCCTTGAAAACAAGAGTTATTGCCCCAGGTTTCTGAGTAGTGTACAGGATTGGCCGTTTCTCATTAGAAATCCGCTGCTCTATCCCTTGAGCTACGGGCGCCGACGATTCACCATTAGCGTACCGGGCTTGCCGATTCGCTGCAATGTCGGCGGGGGCAGGGCGGACACAACGGCCGCGTCGGTGTGCCACTGGCGGTGTCAGTGCGGTCTGCCGGTTGACGTGCCCCCATGCGGCAAATAGAGGGTTGGGCGCGCCCCATCGGGTGACTGTGCGACGTCTTCGCGAGTTCAGTCACCGACCTTTTCGTCCCCTGAAACATGCCAAGGCAAGCACTGGCATAGCTAGTGGCACACTTCGACAGTGCCACCCAGCCGGCTTTCGGTTTCTTAACGATTGAGTCATTTGCAGCAGTTGATGGCATCGTCCGAGCCACGCGGAACACGTGGTTCGCAACTTCACCCAACCGCTCTTCGCCGCCACCACGCACACGCCAATAGACCGCCTATGACTAACATGGTGATGCTGCCGGGCTCGGGAACACTTACCACGCGGAAGCCAAAGTATTCGTTCTTGCGCGTGGGTTGGTCGTGGCCACAGAAGAACGATGACAAGCATTCGGAGCCGTCGAGTCGCCAGTACGATCCACCACGTAACCCCCGAAACCAGCCAGCCACAATCAGATCATTCCACTCCGAGACGTTGCCGCCCTGGTCGAATGTCCCGTACGGGCTTCGCGAGTTCTCAACTCGCCCACAATCGTTCTGTAGTATGGGAAGCCGATCGTGTAGCCGCGGAAGTAGAAATTAGCGTTGTTTCCCGGATCGGGGTTCGTCAGGACGTTGCTGGCGCGGTGTCGGTGCCCGTCGCGTAGTCCCAGTAGTTTCCCGTTACACCATCGTTCCTGTGGTACGCGGCCTTGTACCACTCGTCCTCGCTCGTGACGGCCCACTTCCAACCCGACTCGCGGACTACCGCCAAGAGCGCGGCGTCAGTTGTGGCGGCCGTTGAGGCGGTATGCCCCGTCCTCAGTTGTCGACAGATTTTGCATACCTGACGGTTGCCCATTGTGCAGCCAATTGGCAAACCGCATGCGTCGCCGTAGGAAACGAAGTTCACCGGGCGGTTTGCCCAGTCGGCGGCCACGCTGTAGGAGTAACCGCCCAAGCGAACCGCTCCTTTGAATCTTGCACCCCCCGCTGAAGGACCACATCTCCGTGTTGTACAGACCATATGCATCGGTGGCGGCGACGGCGTTAAGAAATGCGCAGTACTGGCCGGCCGTGACTTCGTACTTGCCAATATTGTAGGCATAGGCCACCGCCCCGCAGACGTGATCTGGCCCCCAACCGCCATAGCTGTCGCCCGTCCATTCTCCGGCATTGCCGGGATTGCCGACGGGTACCGTCTCGATGGTGATTGCCAGAGCCGGGACGGCGGAGAGCAGAAGTGACAGCGCCTGCAAGCTTTGTAGTGCGATTCGATAGGTTTTCATTGCATACCCCACGGCGTATGAAAGAGACGACAGTATCCATGAAGCGACGGAGCGGACCCGTCGCAGAGTATCCTGGGAAGCTGGCTCACAGCAAACGAGCCACATCAAGAAGGCACGCCGGGTCGCACTGAAACTATCAGATGTCGATATCCGGGTGCGGCGCTGCCCCAACGCAAATAGGATCACGCTAAGTTGAAGGTGCCACCAAACTAAGCAACCCCATACTTTCTGTCAACAGACACCCCCCTAGAAAAAGCTAGCCACCAAGGTGCGATGCTGACCGCCAGACCGTTTCCCTGATGCTTGTACACGGGTGGCAGAACGGGTGTACGTACACCCGAAAGGCCCCATTTTGGCACAGTTGTACACTGTACAAGCCGAAGCGTCGAGTAGCGCCTAAAGCCTTAAGACAAGGCATTTCACGCGTTTTCGGGCTAGTGTACAGAAATGGCCGCTTCTCATTAGAAATCCGCTGCTCTATCCCTTGAACTACGGGCGCCCGAGATGCCACCATTAGCGTACCGGGCTTGCCGATTCGCTGCAATGTCGCCCGAGGGGGCGGATAGACTGCCGGCCAGCTATGTTGCACTGGTCCGTGATCCGATCGTGGCACTGCATTGCGGTAGAGTTTGTGTCACAAGGGATAGAGACGGCCGCGCACCGGCTCACTCGTTCGCGTGCTGCTGGTACACCGTAACCTTGCGACGGGCGATCGTGGGACTCCACGACTTTCCATCCCAATAGGCCTTCGCAACGAGCACGTACTTGCCGGGTGCGGTCGGCGCGGCCAAATCCAATTGCTGGGTCGTTTGGCCGAGGGGGGCGATGTCGAACGCTCGTTCAACGCTCGCACCTTCCGGGCGGCCATCTTCCGGTTGCCACAATAGCTCCAGCTTTCCGCGAGCTTGCTCATAGGTGTCGTTGACCATCATCACGTCATAGCTCCGCTTCGTGCCGACGGCCAACTTAGGCTGCCAGAAGTTGATATAGACTCCCAGCGGCTTGAACGCCTGGCCCATATAGTCGGCGAAATACGGCTCAAGTTCGAGGTGCACCACGTCCCGGAAGTTGTCACAGGTGAACGCCGTAGGCAGGTCGGCGTCAAGATAGGCGAGGTACTGCACGCCGGCATAGTTTCGATACGCCCGCCAGAACTCGGTTAGCCCTGCGAGCAGATAGGCGTTCTCTTCAAACCGCTGGGCGGGCGTGGCGTTGGGGCCCAGCAGGTGGTCGTAGACGTCGCGCGAGAGGATCGTGGGCGTGCCGTCGCGATGGAGCCATAGCCAGCCATACTCGTTGATGATGGCCGCGTGCGGCGCGAACGAAGTCGCCCCGGGTATGCGTCCCTTCATCGACTCGAGATCGGTCATCTGAAACGGGGGCAAGTTATTGCGGTAGCGATGGTTAATGAACAGGTAGGGGTGGTCTTCCCAAGGGTCGTCGTGTCCCTGCGGCGCCACATAGCCGTCGTCCCAAGGGCGATTGGAGAGATCCAGCCCGCGCACGGCTGGAATGAGCTTGTCTTTCAAGAAATCCCAGTGGGTCTCGTTCGAGGCGTCCCAAATAACCACGCTGGGGTGGTTCCAGTTGTCGCCCATGAACTCGCGAACCTGTTCGATCACTTCGTTCTCTTTCCAGAGTTTGTGTCGGAACGGCTCCCGATCGCTCCAGATCGGAAACTCGTACTGCAGCAGGATGCCCGCCTCGTCGGCAATATCGAGCCATTGCTGCGGCGCCGGTCCGATGCAAATGCGGAAGGAGTTCCAGTGCATTTGCCGCGGGATTTCAACGAGGAACTTTCGCACCCAGGCCTCGTCCCATGGCAGGCTGCCGCAGTGGGGATCGCCAAAGAAACGATGCAGCGTGATACTCGCCCCGCGCAGGTAGATAACCTTGCCGTTGAGCAGCGCCCGGCCCGTTGCCGTGTCGCAGCGGAACTCGCGCATACCGAAGCGGGTCGAGCAAGAGTCGCCACCACTGCTGGCGTCGAGCACGTAAAGGAACGGGTCGTCGGGGCTCCACAGGATCGCGTCGGGGACTGATACGGTTGTCGTGAACGTTTTTTCTTCGCCCGCCCCCAAGTCCACTCGCTGATGGACGGGTTCGCCAACGGACTGATTGCCCTTCCACGTTCGCAGCCGGTAGGTCATGTCGCACGAACGGGCCGGGCCCTGATTCTTCAGTCGCGCTTGCACAACAATCTGCGACTTGTCGATTCGCGGGGCAATCTGTAGCGACTCGATCACGGGGTTGTCGGCCAGCAAGAGCGACACGCTGTCGTAGATGCCCGGCGTCCAAACGGGTTTCTCGCCGTCGGTTCCGTATAGCGCCGAATCTGGCAATGCGCCCGGATGGGCGCCGATGCGAACCACAAGACGGTTCTCGCCGCTCCAATTCATCGCGTCGGTCACTGAGAAGCGGCTCGCGGTGAAGCACCCCAGATGCTCGCCAATCTTTTTTCCATTGAGCCAGACGGCCGTGCCAAACTGGGCCTTGTTGATCACCAACACGGCCGACTGTTTCTTTGCCGGAGCGGTGAACGTCCGCTCGTACCAAAAGTAATTGCGTTTCTGCCGCGTTCGGCCCAGCCCGTCACACTGCTCGGATTTGGGCAATATGCCGCTTAGCTTCATCGTGTAGACAAACTCGTGCGTCTCGTACTGATCCACGTCTGGAAAAGCCGGCGTCGCTTGGCTGGTCAAACCGGGCACCTGTGCCGTGTGGTCGAAGTGACTCGGAATGGCATCGGGCTCGATCCCTTCGGCAACCGACCAGACTCCATCTAAGGGCACAACTATTCGCTGGGCAGCGGCCAGATGCGGCCAATGAAACGCGAGGCATGCCAGAAACATCAGCAGGACGATCGAGCGGAATTTCATGGCGGGACTCCAACGGCAAAGGTAAGGATCTGTTGCCGTTATATCATGCCGGTCGGACATTAGCTACAGTTCTTGATGATACCACGCGCAACGCCGGGGGCCAGACGCAGAGCTCACCGGTCGCGTTGTGCAACCATCAAGAACACAGAAAAATCCCGAGTGTCGCCGTTGGCGATCGGTTTGCGAATCACATGGGCGGTCGCGTCCCTTGCGTCAACAAATCCTGCTCGCTGCAAACGATCCTTGAGCGTGTGGCGGTCGAATCCGTGATGGTAGACGCTGTGGGCAACGTCAGGCCCGTGAAACAGCCCCGGTTCGGTGTCCAAGTCAGCGACGGCCAGAAAGCCGCCGGGCAGCAACATTTGGTGAAATGCCGTCAATAGGAGCTCGATCTGATCGACGTGGTGCATCACCATATTGGCCGTAATCAGGTGATAGCGCGAGTCCGGAACCGGATCGTGCCCCAGGTCAAGCCGTTCGGTCCGCATTTGCTTCAAACCGCCTGCTTGAATCTTCTCCTCCAGCACCCGGAGCATTCCCGGCGAGCTGTCAGCCCCTACGACGCTCCGAACATGAGGGAGCAAGAAGAGACCAAGCAGCCCCGTGCCGCAGCCATAGTCCAAGACGTCCATGTCTGCGGTTGGCCGAACGTGGCGAAGGATTGCATCGCCGACGGCCATCGCCAGTTCGATGCGCCGCGGCTGCGTATCCCAATCGGCCGCCGCCGTATCAAAATGATTAGAACTTGCGTTGCTCATTGTGCCCCGTTCCATTTCAATCAAACTCAAATCGTGTTCCCATCCGAAACACTTACACCAACTCCTCGATACTGCACACCACCCGATCAATCACAGCCTCGTCGGTCTTCGGGTTAAAAAAAACGGCCTTCCAGGCGGGCAGGGCAATGCCGTGCGGGCTGTGGCCAATGCTCGTGGTGTAGGAGAGGTAGGCATCCAGGTCAGAATCCATCGCCTTCACCCGCTTGTCGAACAGACGGCGAATCTCGGCGGCGTAAGGGGCAAATTTCTCCGCCGGGAGTTCGCCCGAAGTCACCGCCCGGAAAATCTCCTTCGCATCGCGTCCCTTGGGCAGCACCCACCACACGACGCTTGGTCCCGTGGTCTGGAGGTTCAGCACCTTGCAGCAGTCAAGCTGCTCCAGGCGCTGCTTCAGCCGATCGGCCAACTCCAGCGAGCGTGCCACCAGGAGTTGCCAGCCAGTCAGGCCGATGCCGTTGAGCGAGGCCATCACCGTGTAGGGGCCAAGCCCCGGCCGCGAACATTCCAGTGTGAATAGAGCCGGGTCGCGCCGGGCGTCGGCCTCAGAGAAGTAGGGCATGTCGGCAACGGGCCTTGCCAGATGGCGAAGATCGCTGCGGCGATTGACCAGAAATGCGCTGCTGGGGTAATGTCCCCAGCCCATTTTGTGAAAATCAATAGTGATGCTGTCGGCCTCGCGCAGGCCCAGGGTCTGCTGCTGAGTGCGCCGGACCATCGCCAGGAGTTCCGGCACGAAGTCTAGTGGGTTTTTGGCCGTGTCGTATTCCGCAAGGAAACTGAGCACCCAACCTACGGCCGCGTCCACGTGAAGTTGCGGCTCGGGCACGGAGTTCCGTTGCGAATAGTCACTAAGGATGCGGCGGATGCCGGCAACATCGTCCACGCCGAAGGCATCGGTGGTGCCAAAAGTCGCGGTGACGAAACCGACCCGGACGCCATCGCGGTGCAACTCTTCGAGTTTCTCCGCCAGCAAATCCAGACGCATAGCCATGGCGCTGTCGGTGGGAATCGTGTGGAGCTGTTCGGTGCCGATGCCTAGCCAGCCGGCGATGCTGCGGTTGCTGTAGTGGGCTGCCTCGGAGACCAGACCCGCGATCTTCGTGCCCTGCGTTCCGCGCTGCATGGTGCCAGGCAAGGCCTTTTCGATGCCGATTTTCGCCCCATACAGGTTGGAGATTGTCCCGCCCATAGTGAACGCGCCCCACGGGTCCTCGGTATGGTAGAAGAGGAGATTCGCCAGGGCAGTGACGGCCTTGATCTCCAACTCGTTGGATCGTTGGCTGTAGGTATCGGTGCAGAGGTTCGGGTTCTTGAGTAGGCAGGCCAGCGCGCCGACCAACGAGGCATAGTTTGCCGGGCCTTTGACGTTCTCTAAGTGCAAGGGCGAGGACCAACTGTCGGTGCCCCAGAAATACGGGAAGACCGTATCGCGTGCATCCTTCAGATTGCCCGGCAGCACATGGATCTCTGGGTTGGCCTGAGCCGTCTCGTAGTTCTGTGCCATGTTCGAGGACGGCGGCAGCGTTTCTTCAGCCAGCATTGCCAGGAGGAACTCGTGAAAGATGCTGGATAGCGCTTGCGGATCGCAAGTGAAGAAGGTCTTGACGACCTCGGCGTATTGGTCACGATTCATGGGTATACCTTATCGTTTTCATCGAACTCAAATCGCGTTCACACGTGACACGGCCGGCATCGGCCGGTAAACGCGTTCCATAGGGCCACGATCGCTGGCATGCCTGTGCAATGCGCGGGCGCCCCGTTACGCCTTGCCGCTGGCCATTGTCTTGTCGTGAAGAATTGTGAGCATTGTTGGATCGACGCGGAACATACCTTCTAATGTGAGCCGTCCAAGATTTCGCAGTGACTCTTCGACCGTTTGCCCCACGAGCCCCTCGTCGGCCGTCAGACCATACCCCTTCAATGCCATCAATGCCGAGCGAATCGCCGTATCGACGGCAGTAACCGCTTTCATGGCGCATCCGGGCTTTGCGCCGTCGCATACCAAGCCGCTCAGATCACCGATTACGTTGTTGACCGCCAAAGTGATCTTCTGGATGTCGATCCCGGCCTGCTGATAGACGATCGCTGTGGCCGAGGCGATTCCCGCCGCCATCGCGCAGCCGCAAATGACGGAGATCTCTCCTAGAAAACACTTGATATACGCGTTCACAAGATGGGCAACGGCAATACTCCGGATGATCCGATCGGCATCGGCGCCCATCTCCCGTCCGACGATATAGGGTGTGAGGATGGCGACTACGCCCTGGTTGCCGGAACCACCGGAAGTCATCACCGCCTGACCGATGCCAGCCATTCGCGCATCTACCGCGGAGGCCACTCGAAACTTCGTGCGGAAAAACAGATCGTCGGCAAGAAACGCCTCGCGTTGCATTAGACGCAATTGATGTGCAATTCCACCAACCTCGATGCCCCATTCCGACATGGCCAGATTCATCTCAACGCCGCGCCGGAGTTCGGCCCGATCATCAGCGTCCAACTCATCGACGCGGGCAAGAACCTCGGCCATGCTCATTTGTTGGAGAGCTTTGCGGTACGGCATCGCGGTTGCTTTGGCAGGGCCGCCGTCCGCTTGAAAAACGACTTGGCCATCCTTTTCAATCCGCACGACGTTCACGTGCCCACCGGCCAATACACAACGAGCGTTGTGCTGAGCACTGGCGACCAGAACGTCGACAAGGAATCCCGGCTCGCCATCCGCGCACTCGATACAACAATTTCCGTCCTCGATCAACGATTGGGCACGCTGCAACACGTCGGCCGTTACACCTTGCAGCACCAGCAGTCTTGCTGCGGGGTCGGCAATCTCCGCACCGAGGGCAGCAGCGATCCGATTCCCCTTGGCCCCGCCGCTGTGCGGTACGATCACGGCCGCTCCGTTTTTGTACGTGCCGGCATCCACCTTCAGCGTTAGACGCTGAACAGGCTCACCAAGTTGGGCTGCGGCGGTGGCAGCCGCAAAGGCACAGGAAATCGGCTCCGTGCAGCCGAGGGCCGGGTAGACCTCGTTGAACAACACGTCCTTCAACAGGCTCAAATTACTCTCTCCGTTCTCAAAAGTCTGCACACCATAAAGGTGGGTGTAATCCTCGGCCCACAAGTCTGGATAACATCGGCCCACATGAGGCTGGGCCGGGTGAAGTGATGACTTTGGCGAGGATATCCGCGATCGCGCCCCTCTAGTTTACCAACAGGATAAGCAGGCCGCCACTGCGGACGGGTGCGGCAACGGATTATGGTGAACTATCTGTTAACCGCAAAATGCCAGAACGGTTTAGCGGCCCACGGAACGTCGGACCTGCTGCGAAGCCGCCGTACCGGCGGCAGCTAAACCGCATAGCTCATCCAACTTGTCCACAGGAAATTACTGCGTCACGGCGGCCACCTGCCGCCGGATGGCGAGTGTGCTGCGCGGATCTAATCTCAAGCACAAGGTGACCGTTGGCATCGCGCGTCCGCTATTGTTCGTGCCCTAAGCGATCTTCCGCACTTTAAGCTGCTCGCACAATTGATAGGGCATCGACAAATTGGCGGTCTCTGGCTCGCGGCGGAGCGTGTCAAGTAGTTGCTCCAACTGCTCGTCCGGCCCAAGATCAAGATCCAGGAAGAAGAGTTTGCGGCCCTTGAGTTCGCAGCCCCCTCCGCCGCTGCCGGCGAGCCACTCTTGGCGAACGGTGTACCCCAGCCGCGCGGCCAAGTCCAGCGCGTGTTCGAGCAAATCTACCGTGTGCATCCCAGCTTCTCCCAATCACGCCAAGAAAGCCACCTTCCATGAGAGGCGCGGCGATTATAGCGGCTTCCGCTACAGTTGGCGAGCCGAGTTCGTCGATAGGGGCAACGAGGTAAGTACTTCAACAACTTGCAGTTAAAGCACGGCCTCTCGGCAATAGAGCGAGTACACCGATAATGGGGCGGCCGCGTCGCCCGAGCGTTTTGGGGCGACTTGCGCACTTTGGGAAACTGTGCGATATACGAGCGGCTCCCGTCGCCTCCTGCATTAAATACGATCAGAACGAAAAACGTAGCGGAGAAACTCGTGGCAACCAGCGCAGGAAATAGTCTGGATCTGCAGCAGCAAGTCGATGTCCTTAGGCAGCAACTCGGCCAGGCGCAGCGACTGACCGCGCTAGGTGAGTTGGTTAGCACAACGACGCACGAGTTCAACAACGTGCTGATGACGATTCTTAACTACGCGAAGATGGGCACGCGACACAAGGACGCTGCAACGCGCGATAAGTGCTTTGAAAAGATCTTGGCCTCGGCCAACCGTGCAGCCACGATCACCAACACCGTGCTCGGCATGGCCCGCAACCGCTCGGCCGGTCAAGAGTCGACTGATCTCGCGAAGTTGGTCGAAAATACGTTGCTGTTGCTCGAACGCGAGATGAACAAGTACCGAGTGGTCGTCGAGAAAAGCTTTCAACCGATCCCGGCAGCATACGTCAACGGCAATCAGATTCAGCAGGTGCTGCTGAACCTGCTGATCAACGCCCGGCAGGCAATGCCTAGCGGCGGCCGGCTGTGGATCAAGCTATTGTACGACCAGCAAAACGACATGATCGATTTGGTGGTTCGCGATAGCGGCTGCGGTATACCGGCCGAAAAGCTGCCACGGATATTCGAGTCGTTCTACACGACCAAGAGCGGCCCGGACGCCAGCGGCAAGGGTGGTACAGGCCTTGGCCTCTCGATGTGCCGAGAGATCATCGAGGGGCACCATGGCCGCATCCGCGTGGATAGCACCGTGGGCAAGGGGACCGCCTTCACGCTCAAACTGCCGACGGCAGCCAAAGCCGCGGCAACGCGCCCCGCGGCAGGTGCGCCACTTGGAATGCCAGCCAACGTCGCGGCGCAGACCACCACTGCCGGCGCATAGCACCACAGCTACTTCACTACATCGTGGATTTCCAACAGCGCGTGGCTCACTAGCGCGCCATCTTCGATGTAGCTTTCGGCGGCGAGCGACTCAACCGTTTTGAGCACATCGATTCCGATGTGGACTTGGTCGACGATCGTCTTTCGCTCGGCGTCACTGGAATGGTTCGACGTGGCAGCTTGGTCGACAGCAAAATCGATCCACGGCGTGGCAGCTTGCACCAATCCGGCCCAATCGAGCCACACAGCAACTGCCATTGGGCGATCGGCCTTTCCTAAAACGGCGCCGGCAGCCGGCGGCGTGGCCTTCAAGAGTCGCTCGGTGTGTTCGCGCGACGCACTAAAGACCGCCACATTCTCTGACAACCCGAAATTGGGCACGATCTTCTCGTCGACGCCCCACTCCTCAGGCAGCTTGAAACTATAGATGGTGCCCGCCGAAACGGTCGTTTCTACCGGCGCGGGAATCTCCAGGTTTGCCGGCACCTCGCTGCCTTCGATTTGACGGGCCGCATCGATCAATCCGTTGGCGACCGCGCGATACTCGCTCATCGCCTTCTTTAATAGCTTTGCGTCGCTGACGCCCATCACGATCGCGGGTTCCAGCATCGGCATCGCCTTCTCAGTGGCCGGCAGCGACTTGACAAATCGCTTGCTGGTCAGCTTGGCATCGAGCACCACGGCCGATTGTCCATCGGCCAGCGCCGGGATGAGCAACTCGCGGTTGGCTTTGTCGAGACGAACAAAGAGCGGCCGCGCCGTTTCCATAAACTTCGTAAAGTTTTCCCGCTGGTCCTCAGGCGCGTTTGGCAGCGCGAACTCTTCGGCGTAGCCATAGCCGAGTTTGATCCATTTGACGATCAGGTCGTAGTCGGTCACACTCGTTTTCGCTCGGGCGACAATTGCGAGAATGGGATTGCCGCCGACATGATCGAGCAGACCCAGCGGCTTCGAGCTATCTAGCCGGCTGTAATCGCCCCAGGCGTACTGGCACGATTCGATGCCTCGCTCGGAGAGAAAACTCAGACCGGCCTGTGCCCCGACCTTCGGAATCAGCCGCTTGAGGTCCTCGGCCAGTGCCGTGGCGTCTTTCCGGATACGCTCGTTCTGCTCAACGGAAAGCTTGGCCATCGGCAGCAGCTTGTCGACCAGCCCTAGTACATTATCAATGCTCTGGCGCTGGTTGTTAATCTGGTGGTTCAGTTCTTCGCTTATATAACCGAGCGACGTTAGTCGCTGGTCGACGAACTTGGCCAGCGGCTTCAGTTCACTACGGTCGACCAGCCGGGTCCCTTGGCCGAGTCTCTCGACGCATTCCAGCGACGAGCCGATTGACACGAGCAGGTAGTTATCGCGGATGCCCACGGCGATTACGAGTTTTGATTCTTTCAAGCGGTCGATGATTCTTTGGGCATCGCCTTCATTGGCCTCGGCCTCAGTGAGACGCTCCATGGGCACTTCCTCCCACGGAAACATGCCGCCGTCAAGACTGAGCACAAGGTAGTCGTAGTTGCCGACCTTCGTCTTCTTGAAGCGACCCTTGGTCTTCTCGTTCATTTCCAGCACGATGTTGGCCATCGTTTCCAGCTTGATCAATTCCTCTTTGGCCAGATCGGTATTCTTGACTTTGAAGCCCACGACCATGTTCGGAGCGGCGATCAGATCGATGTTCTGCGCCAGTGCTGCCATGACGGCCTTGGCCGGTGCATCGGCGCCCGCCTCGCCCGTGGCTCGCATCACGGTCGGCCCATACCGGACGGCGCCCATGACATTTTGCACCAATTCAAGGAAATCGATGCAGCTATCGTCGCCGTACGCAAACACTTCGTCCGAAACCATCTGCTTGGCCAGCTTGACGATCTTCTGGACCTCGGGATTCTTCAGGGTCTGCTCGAACTTCGCTGGGCCGCTATTAGGATTGGTCAATTGCATGCGATACATCGAGAGGCCCATCTGCACCACCGGCATGCTCTCGACCTTTGCCCAGGCGTTGCTGTGGCGGATCGCCAGGAACTGTTCGCGATTGCGCAGCATGCTGGAGTAAAAGGCGGCGTCTGCCGGGATGAGTGTGATCGCCGAATCGGCTTTGTCCCAGTCCGCCGCGGCCGAGGCACGGGCGTATGCCCCCATCGCCGTCAGCGTGAGGGCCAAAGCCGAGCACACGGTCAAACGGCGAATCAATGTCGGTAGAAACATGGAAATCTCCTGCATGTTAACGAGGTTTTTCTCGGGCTTGAGTACGGTCGGGCGCCGAGGTTGCCGCGGCGCGCATATATTAACTCTACGACGCTACAGACGGCGGGTTCGTTTTACCGGCCCGCCTGACGCTTCGGCGGCATTTTACCACTTTGCCCCGGGGGGCCACAAGCCGGCGCAATTGGTGATGCACCGTCAGACTCCCACGATCGCCCCCCTCGTCAGATTGATAGCAGTTAGCTCGGCCAACTGCTATAAGACGGAAGAACGCCGGCAGCCGGACCACTGCCGACAAACCTATTCAACTTCCTTTCACGTTAGGAGAGACTCATGTCTCGGTCCCTTGCATTGATTGTGGTAGGCGTAACCGGATTGCTGCTGGGGGCGTCGAGTCTACTGCCGGCAGAAAAGCCTGCGGTAGATAAGCCAGCGGCCAAGGCCACAAACCGCACAAGTCCGACGGCCAAAGTTGACAGCAGAGAATTGCGGCCTCTGGAGCGCGAGACGGCGATCGAGGAGGCTCTGGCCAAGCCGACCGAGATGTGCTTTACCGACACGCCACTGAGCGATGTGATCTTATTTCTGAAGGATCACCACGGCATTGAGATCCAACTCGACGGGCGTGCTTTGTCTGATGCCGGCGTGGAGGCCAGCACGCCAGTGACCAAGAATATCAAGGGGATCTCGCTTCGCTCGGCGCTTGACCTGATGCTCCGCGACCTTAACCTAACGTGGACGATCCAGGATGAGGTTCTTTTGATTACCACGCCAGAGGAAGGTGAAGCAAGGTTGACGAGGCAAGTCCTCGACGTCGGCGATCTGGTGACATGTCAGGACAGCAAAGGGGAACTCTGGGATGACTACGACTCGCTCATCCGCATGATCGAATCCACAGTCATGCCGACAACATGGATTGACGCGGGTGGTCCGGCGCGATCGCTCCGGCCAATTTCGGCTCGGCCAAAGCAATCGTGATATTGCAGACCTACCCAGTTCACGCGGAAATTGCCGAACTGCTGGCAAAAATCCGAGCACTGGGCAAGAAGACACCGGACGCCGGTCCGCCGCGCCGCGACAAGCCGGCAGTCACCAAGCCGACGGCGCGCCGCGCGCGGAACCAGCGGCGACACGCACAATCAAGTGACGACGTTGAGGCGTTCGTAGCAACGCTACGAGAACAGAAAGCGGCGGTCAATCGCCACACTCCAAGGCTGCCGTTTTTTCCGTCGCCGCGACTCGGTTACACAAGCAGCCCTTCGGCCAGAGCTTCGAAGGTTTTTTCCATAGAGACTCTGGACAGCTTACCCATTTTCGCTCAACTTTGCCTTATTCCGCATCGAATCTCGTTGCCACCGCACGGCGATCCAATTGCGAATCGCCGTGGCGAGCATGACCGCGAGTACACACAGAGATGAGTAAACCAACCCGGGAAGCCACCCCGCGATAAGAGTGATCGCCGGAGCAAAACTATCGTAATCAGGACGCGCGAGATTGTATTCGCAGGCCGTGATCATCAGCAGCCAGAACGAAACTGTCCCGACAAAAATCGCAACAATCCTGCTTCGAAGCGTGAAGGCAAGGATGAGCGGCAGCGCCAACGACAGAATGGAAATTACCGTATCCACTTATGAACCTCTGATTCTGTCGACCAGCAGAGTTCTGCCACACGAAATGTCAGCAAAATTGGGCAAGAGGGCAATCGACGACTGTTGGCCAGCGTCCCCTTCACTGCAATTCTCTCACGATATGCGACTATTTACACTCACGAGATCCGGCACGTCGGTCAATCATCTTCTTAGACAGACGAGCGTCGAGCTAGCCCGGCTCACGTGGCAATTGGCGCGGATACGGCAGAGGCATGGTCGGCGGTAGCGGCTGATTGTAGGTTTCCGCCCAGTCCTCGCGCTCTTCTTCCGTGGCATAGTAGCGAAGCCATACCTCGGGGTCGAAATTCGCGCCCGTGCAATCCCAGTGCAGATAGTTGTTTGGCCAGTCAATCTTCTTCTCGCGGGCCGGCAAGATGTCGCGGAAGATCAGACAATACAACTCGCGATCGGTCAGATGGTCGGTGAAGTCCAACACAATCCGCTTCTGATATAGCTTGCGGACAACATCCCAAAGGATCTTGTGCAGACTCTCGTCACCGAGCGAGTCGGGGCGCGGCGGCCGCATTTCCGGCTCGAACCAACGGTAGATCGGCAGCACCGGGGCCTGCTCCCAGGCCAGCATGGCGGCGAGAAATTCGTTCTCCGCGGCCAGCGAAAAGTGCTGTACGTTCACGCGGCTGATCGATTCGTCGAAGTATCGCTCCAACTCATCCCGCAACTCGGCGTTGCGGAGCAGTTGTTCGACTTCGTCCGGTTGCGGATGACGTGCGCTGAACATATGACCCCACCACGACTTCCCGATTGGCCCCACGACTTGAATGTACTCGGGCTTGGTCGAATTTCCAAGAGTTGGCCGCAGGCAATTGCCGATTTCTTTAGCCTTTTTTTGTTTAGCAACCGCTACCGACGACACTGCCGTTGCAAACCGCCCAAACAACCGGCATAAAAGGCAGCGGCGATAGTGGCTGGGGGCTAGTGGCTAGTGAAGGCGCCACTTGCGAACAAGCCTCGTCGCTCAAACGCCATGACGTCGATTATGGATCCCTGACCACTAGCCACTAGAACCACTAGCCACTAACCACTAACCACTAACCGCCGCCTTGCTGCTTCAAGCGTTCTTCCTCGGCCTGTCGTTCGATCTCGGCAATCTTCTCCACGCGGCGGGCGTGGCGGCCGCCTTCAAAGGGCGTATTAAGCCAAATCTCGATCATCCGGTCAATCAGGCGTTCGCCGAGCAAGTCGGCCGAGAGACAAAGCACGTTGGAATCGTTGTGCCGGCGGCTCATTTCGGCCGTGATGTCGTCGTGGCATGGGGCTGCGCACGCCGGACACTTTGTTCGCCGCGATACACATGCCTAGACCAGTTCCGCACACGAGGATGCCTCGATCCACCTCATGGCGACTAACCTTGTGCGCCACGTCCGCGGCGATGTCGGGATAGTCGACGGCGTCGGAAGAGAACGTTCCAATGTCGACCGCTTCGTGACCCAATTGTTTCACCAAGTCGACGACTTTTGCTCGAATGGCAAAACCACGATGGTCGGTTCCGATGGCAATTCGCATGAGGTGGTAAGTGGCTAGTGGAAAGTTATGGACAACAGTGAAACGGGAAACGCATATTCAGGACGACGGTTAGGTGATTAATCGTTCAGTGAACCATCGGTCAACAATCGTTCACATTGCTTGCTCTTTAATACTATGGCCCAACGGCAACTCATTGATTCGGGTTTCGAGCGCGGTCTGGATCTCGGCGGCGCAATGCCGATAGCGCTCGATCGGCGCGCCGATTGGATCGCAAATGTCCGCCCCTTCGGCCGAAAGCAAATAGGTGCGCTCGGCCGCCGAAGGCCACTGGGCCACTACGGCGTCGCGATGCGACCGCGTCATAGTGTAAATCACGTCGGCATGTCGTACCAGAGGCTCGGTCAGCGGCTGGGTCTCGTGCCCGCTAAGATCCAGGCCCATTTCGCCAACAATTTGCACTGATTCCGGACTCGCTCTTCCGCCAAACATCGCGGCGATGCCAGCCGACATCACCATTGCTCCGTGGTCCTCCAACTCGTCGATGCGACATTTCAGCCGCTTCGCGAGCATGCCACGACAGATCATTTCGGCCATCGGGCTGCGACAGGTATTGCCCGTACAAACGAACAGCACCATGAGGCTCGAAAGCCGTCGCAACGTACGTTCGGGCACCACGCCCGCCCGCAGCACCTCGCACCGCCCCTGGCGAACCCGGACTACGGAAGAGGGCTGACCAAAACGACACGGCCCGTCATCGACCACGAGGCTCACCTCATCGCCAAACGTGTCAACGACGTCCTTCGCAGTTACCGCCTCGGCTTCTCCCGCTCGATTGGCACTGGTGAGCGTTAGCGGACCGGCCAACATCTTCAGCACATCAAGGATAACTCGATGACCCGGCACACGCAGTCCGATAGATTGCTCGGGCGAAACGGCCTGCTGCACCGCGCGAGGCAATTGCCGCACCAGGCTTTCCGGATGCGAATCGTCGACGACCAACGTCACCGGGCCCGGCCAACAACGTCGCGCGAGCCGCTGGGCCAAGAGGCACATGTCGGGCACATAGTCACGGGCCTCGTCGGCGCTCTTGATAGCCAGTGTAAGTGGCTTGACGGCTGTGCGATCTTTCGATGCCAGCAGCCGACCAACGGCGTCCTCGTCCAGCGCGCTGGCCGCCAGCCCATACACGGTCTCGGTGGGAAAGGCGACCACGCCGCCTTCCACCAGAGCCTGCACCGCACGATGCACGACATCGCGCCAGTCCTCGGCGCTGCGCAGATCAATCACCGCCGGCGGCATGTAACGAGCGCGTCCTTCCAAAAACGTCAATTTTTGCCTAACGCAATATCATACTTGTCCTTACGTGCTATCGTCAACCCACGACGATGTGTTCTGTAAGGGCAATCAGGCCCGCGGAAGGGTAGGAACCGAGCTTGTCGGCAGTCGAGAATTGCCTCAGCAACTTGCCTATCCAGACGGCGAAGCCTGACGGGGTACGTTTACCGACGTTTTCAAACTAGCCTTGCTGCAATTCGGCTGCCGTCAGCGTGTTGCGCAGGAGCATGGCGATCGTCAATGGGCCAACGCCGCCGGGCACGGGGGTGATGTGGCCGGCCACTTCCTTCACGGCCTCAAAGTCTACGTCGCCCACCAGACCGCCATCAACGCGGTTGATTCCCACATCGATCACCGCTGCACCTGGTTTAACCATGTCGGCCGTAAGAAACTTTGGCCGGCCGATCGCCACGATCAGGATGTCGGCCGAGCGGGTGACTGCCGGCAAGTCGCGCGTGCGGCTGTGGCAAACCGTCACCGTGGCATCGGCTCCATTGCCGCGTTGCATCAACATCATGGCCATCGGTTTGCCCACGATGTCGCTGCGGCCGACCACCACGACGTTGCTGCCGGCGATCTTGATATCGCTTCTCAACAGCATCTGCTGAATGCCATGCGGCGTACAAGGCAAGAACCGCGGCCGGCCCTGTACAATGCGTCCCACATTCTCGGGATGGAACGCATCGACGTCCTTGAGCGGATTAACAGCTTCCAATACCCGTGCCTCGTCGATCTGCTTTGGCAGCGGCAACTGTACCAAGATGCCGTGGACGGCGGGGTCGCGGTTCAGGCGATCGATCAATTCCAAGAGTTGGTCGGTCGTTGTATCGACCAACAGGCGGTGAAGCTGGCTAGTGATGCCCGCCTTTTCACAGGCCTTTTGTTTGTTGCGGACATAAACCTGACTGGCCGGATTGTCGCCGACCAATACGGCGGCCAAGCAGGGTGCAACGCCGGTCTTCGTCCGCAGCGCGGCGGCCTCTTGGGCAATTTCCGCCCTGATTTGTTCGGAGAGCGCTTTGCCATCGAGGATTACAGCAGCCACGTGGAGACTCCGCGGTACGTGTGGGTACAGTGTGCGGTGACGTTGGACCGTCGCCGTGAGAATCGGAGCGAGGCGCTCGTATTTGCCGCGTGTCAAAGGCCGCGGCGAATGCTAGACCGCGTCAACAATCTGGATGCGCCGGCCGCCGCGGTCGAACTTGACGTAGCCGTCGACCAGTGCGTAGAGCGTAAAGTCCGAGCCCTGGCCAACCCCTTTGCCCGGATGAAACTTGTTGCCGACCTGCCGCACGAGGATGTTGCCTGAACGCACTTGCTGGCCGCCAAATCGCTTGACGCCGCGCCGTTGGGCGTTCGAATCGCGTCCGTTTCGGCTGGAGCCTTGACCTTTTTTATGTGCCATGACGACGATCTTTCTTAAGGAAACCGCCCGCCATGCAAACAGCGCGAGGCGGAGCCGAACATGCTATCAGCAAACGATTTACCGCACAAGCCCGCAGCCAACATTCGCCCGAACGAGGCCGGCAACGCACCGCCGACTGTCGTCCGCCGGCCAGCAGCCTAACGGGCTCGAATCTCTCTTTTTAGCGGTAAACCCACTGATAGTCAACCCCGCCGGGGATCCCGTAGTGAATTTCCGTCTCATGCTCGTAATACGGGTCGCCGGGCCGCCAGAAATTGAGTTTCAGGGCCTTTTGGTAGCGTTTGCGGGCTTGCAACGGCGACTCCCCCAGCTTGTACTGCCCCGGTTCATCCTTCCAACGGTAAGCATTGGTCAGCCCAAACACGTAGATCGAGAATCGCACGATCCGCGGATCGATGTCCTCCCACGTGGCGATGCCCCAGGCACTTTCGCCCACGGCCAGGTCGCGACACATTTCCACCGACGTTAAGAACTTCCGCTTCGGATCTTCCCGCATGCGGATGGCATCCATCGCGACCGGAATCACGCGGTCGGGATAGGCCTTGGGGGCAAAGCCTTCGTCATCCTTCATATGCTGGTGACCTTCGAGCACAAACTCCGGTGTGAAATGGATCGGACGATCAACCGATTTCACATCGTACAGCAATCGGTTCTGGGCCGTCGCATAGGGCAGCTTGGCGTCTTCCACCGGGTGCATCACTTTGCCGGTGTTCGTGACCACATATACCATGTACCAGATCATCTTCCGCTGCATAAAGCCGCTTGGCTGCGGCACATCGACTTCGATCATTCGAACCGGTTTGAACTCGAACTTCAGCACCCACACATCCTGGTGAAAGGCGATGTCCTTGGCCCAGTCGAACTTCGGATCGGCGGCCAGCAGCGCGACCACGTCGTGTCGGCTGACGGTCTCTTCCAACTTCTGCATGGGGTTGATCGTAATGAGCACGCCTGGGGCCAAGCGGCGGTACGGCGATTTGGTGCTCAGCGGCTTCGCGGCCGTCCCCTTCGCACCAAGCTTGGCCGGCTTTTCGGCATCCTGCGCCGCAAGCCGCGAGGCGGCCATGATGACAATCGCAGCCGCAATCCACGTCCCCAAAGACATCGTTCGATTCATTAAAGATTCCCCAGAAAAACGTGGACACAGCCGGGCATGAGAAACCGCCCAGCCGTCGCAGATTCTGACTCATTGTCCAGTATAGTTGGCCTACTGTGCGAGCGTCAAGCTGCGGGCTCCCCCACTGTAGCGGCATGCACTGTGGCATCCTTAGGCCACGAGTCGCAGCCACCATGGAGCCCGTTGTTTGCGTTCAACCACCGGCGTGCGTCTCGGCAGAAACGTCGTTCTGCCGCCTGGTGGCGCTTGATCTTGCGCCCGCAGCAACTACCATCGAAGCTAGGAATCTATGTGTCCCGGGGCCGAATAGCTGCCTCGCCGTCTTGATGGTTGTTTACAGGAGTCGAGAGCCATGTTTCGCGGTATTGTCGTGTTCATTGGAGGACTGGCACTGCTGTCCGCCTCTACACTTTCGGCGCAAAACGCCGCGCTTGGCCAAAAATATGGATCCGGTGTGCACGCGTACTTTGCCGGCGATTATGCACAGGCATACGAGCAGTTGACCGCGGCCGTCAACGCCGGATCGCGGGACCCTCGGGTTTTCTACTTCCGAGGCTTGGCCGATCTCAAACTCGGTCGAGGTCCCGAGGCAGCGCAGGATTTCAGTAAGGGCGCCGCGCTGGAAAGCAGAGATGCCAACAAGTTCTACAACGTGAGCAAGGCGCTAGAGCGGGTGCAAGGCGCTCCACGCGTCGAACTGGAGAAGTACCGCGTCGACGCCCGCATGGCGGTGTTTGAAGCAAATGAGCGATATCGCAAGGCCCGCTACGAGGCCATTCATCGCGAGGAAAAACGGGTGATGCGACCGATGCCGCCGGCGCCGCTTGAGCCGCTTATCACACCGGAACCGATAGCCACCCCGACAAGCGACGCCGCGGACGACGTGTTCGCCGCGCCGGCCGGCGAAAAGTCCGCACCGAAAGCTGCCGCGTCACCGGCTCCTGAGGCGAAAAAGGCGCAGCCGCGCTGCCCGCCGAGAAACCGGCAGCCAAGGCCGAAAAGCCCGCAGCCGAAGAAAAACCGAAGGCCGAAGCGGACTCCGAAGCCGATCCCTTCGCTCAGTGACCTTCTGCTCGTGTCCTGAGCTATCCGAATAGCATGCCCGCGTAACCAACGACGCGGTCGCTTGGTGCGCCGGCGTCGGCGCTGGTCGCATACCCGGCCAATTCACAGCGAGTCAGGCAGCCTAGCTGCCGCAGCGCCTCCATCACAACGACGCAGGGCCCCAATCCACACATGCTGATGCGGTTCCGTCGCACGGTCTCATAGATGTGGGCCGGATCGAGCGTCTCAATGGCATCCAGTGCCAAGCGGTCCAAGCTTCGCGTCCCCGCATCGTCGGCAAAGTGGTTCATATCGCTCGAAATCACCAGCAGCGGACGATTCTCCAACTGGCCCAAGACGGCAGCCATTTCACCACCAAACCGCAGCAATTCCGGAAGCGTCCCGTCGCCGATTGCGATTCCTACCACCCGCACCTGCGGGGCCAATCGCGCGAGCAACGGCAACTGCACCTCGATGGCATGCTCCTCGCGATGAGCCTCGGCATCAAATGTCAGGCCGGTCACCCCACTCTGCAATTGGGCAGCCAGTGTCGGATCGGTGGTCAATTCACCGCCCGGAAAAAGCCATCGCCGATGCGGTGCCAGGGCCCAGGGGGCACCGTGCGCGCGATGCCGTGGGCAGACGATGATTGCCGTATTCGGAATTATCACTCGACTCAGCGCCGCGGCGGCTACCCGGCCAGAGTAAACCCAGCCGGCATGCGGCACCATCACGCCAGACCATGGCTCGGCAGCGGCCGGCGAGGCAAGGGAGAATAGCGATTCGACCTTGCGCTCGATCTCACGCGGGTTGGCGGGGTAGAAACTACCGGCCACGGCAGGCGGCCGAGAGTCCGACTCGGCCGTCTCCAAGCGGCCATGAATGGTGTGCCCCTCGAACACCCGCAACTTCGTGTGCTCATCTTTCCATGCGTCGGTGGGCAGGCCAGCCTTGATACACAATTGTTGCAGCAGCGTACGCGCGTCAAACCCATGCTCAACCGCCACGCCGGGCAGCAGTAGCCCCCTCGCGTGTCCCCGGGCAATCTGCACTCCGTGTTTGCCGATCGTTATACATTTCAAGCGGTCTTCCCCGATGGCCGTCACCGTCTGCGGCGCCCAGAGAATCCAAACGTCGACGTCGAGTTGGCTCAGTTCATGGGGCGATATGGGATCGAAGCGCGGATCGTCGGTCGCAGCCCGATCGGCAGCCGTGTCCAGCGCCTGGTATAAGGGGGTGCCGAGGTCGACATGGCCGCAGCAGGCGCGAAGGCGGCCGGTCCGTCTCAGCGTGACAAACGCACCGTAGACGGGCAGGTCGGCCACGTCGCCCAATCGGTCGCGGACCGACTCTGCAAGGTCCCTTCGCACCGCCGCCTCGACACGGCAGCCCGCCGCGCGCAAAATCCGCGACTCCTGCTCCTGGCTGAAGAGGAACGGTTGCGCCACGTTCGATTCGGGCCGTTGCTGCGAAGAGTCCATCGTGCTCGACTTTCAAGCATCAGTCACTTATGCGAATGGGGACGCGCCTTCCGCCCCACGTGCCCGGAGTTTCATCCCAACGGCCCGCAATCGGCGCATGGCAGTGACGGCATCGGCCGCCGCGGAGTTCAAAATCGCTGACCGAGTAGGCGTCGCGTCGCACCATGGCTCGACCACAGCCATGGCAATACGTGTTCTGGTGCGCCGGATCAAAGACGTTGCCGGTATATACGTAGCGCAGGCCCGCCTTTCGACCGATGTCGTGGGCCGCCCGCAGCATTGACGGTGGCGTTCCATGGCGGTCGGTCAGCTTAAAATCCGGATGAAACGCCGAAAAATGCAGCGGCACGTTCGGCCCTAGCTCCGTGGCGATCCAATCACACATTCGCTTGATTTCTTCCGGCGAGTCGTTCGCCTTCGGTATGAGCAGATTGGTAATCTCCAGCCAAGTCTGACTTTCGCGTGCCAACCAACGGAGCGTGTCGAGCACCGGCTGCAAATGGCCGCCGCAATACTCTCGATAGAAATCGTCGGTAAAACCCTTGAGATCGACGTTGGCCGCGTCGATCGATTCGTAGAAGGCCGGTCGGGCCGCATCGCTGATGTAGCCGGAAGTAACCGCCACCGTCTTGATGCCCATTGCGCGGCATTCACGGGCGGTGTCGATTGCGTATTCCGCCCAGATGATTGGATCGTTATAGGTGAACGCCACGCTGTGGCAGCCATGCCGCTTTGCCGCCGCGGCGATTTGCCGTGGCTCAGCCTGTTGGCATGCCGCCTCGATGTTGCGCGATCGCGAACTGGTCCAATTTTGGCAGAAACTGCAGCCAAGGTTACAGCCGGCGGTGCCGAACGAAAGTACGGCCGTGCCGGGATAGAAGTGGTAGAGCGGCTTCTTTTCGATCGGGTCGATGCAGAATCCCGTGCTGCGGCCGTAGGTGGTCGAGACGATCTGACCGTCGCGATTTTCGCGCACGAAGCAAAACCCACGATCGCCCGGCCGCAGTGCGCAGTGGCGGGGGCAAAGGTCGCAAACGAGCCGCTTGCCATCATCCGACGGATGCCACCAACCGTTCGCTCGGATTCTGTCGGCGGACTGTGCATCAGACGGCGGCGTTGTAATGATGCGTGGCATGATCGATCATCCTCCGCCGTTACGTCACACTGCAAAACTTTGGAACTTGGCTCTTCGCAAGGGCTACGACCTTTTCAAAATCGGCCTCGTTGGCGAACCCGCGGAGTGGAAGATACCACCACATGTTCTCCAGACCGTACAACATAAGACCAGAAGGTGTGCGCACTGCCTTGATGACTGCTTTCCAAATGAACTCAGAATGTCCTAGGCAATTCTGCACCACGATCTTGTCCTGCGTGATCTTCCAGACAACATTCATGTCCCTATCAGGTCGTTGTGCATATCGTCGCCGAATCGTCCAGCGAAAATCGAATCCTCGGAGAATAAACCAGTAAAGCCCAACGATGACACATCCAATGGGCGCAATTGGTGAACTCACCCCATCCTTTGGATCGAAAAGGATATCGCAGTATTGAAGGACGCCAATGAAACCACCAATGGCAATTAGCGCAAAAATGAAGTGGAGACAGACACGGAAAATCGGACGGCACATTTGTCGGAAATAATAACGATAACCCTGAATCAAGTCTTCGGCTGAGCCACGATACTCAACGATGATTGGCGGTTCCATAATTGCTCAACGCTTCCTTATCCCAAGCGTTCAACGCCTGGGGGGCGGCATTCCCAGATCGCCTTGATTTTCCGATCGTGCCGTTTAGGGACGAAACCGGCAATTCCACCCCTGAAGGGGCTGAACGCGAAGAAACAAGCTAACGTTTCCTGAACCCAGACGTGAACGTCTGGGCTAGAGAAAAACGCGCCGCACTTCCAATTTCGCACGTGTGGTCGGCAAACTCCATCGGCCCGTCGATGGGAGTTGTCTCGCCATCTATGATACAGTTTTTTCCCAGGCTCTGGAATCATGCCACAGGGGCAGTGTGCGACGCCAGACGCTTTCCCAACCGTCGAGCCTTTTTTCTCGCCCGACGGCCGATGTCCTTGTTCGGCTCGTCAGCCGCCAGGCCAATAAATAGCACGCCAATCGTTTTCGCACCGAGCAAGCCTGCCACCGATTTCAACAGGCCAACCATGCGCGTCATCATCCGGGCCATCAGTGAAGGTGCGGCCGACGCGGCGACAACCACCGCCAGTTTGCCTTTCCGCTTGCTCCGCATCTTCGGGCCGTACTTGCCCCAGGGCCAGTAAGCGAAGCATATCAACCGCTCAATGAACCGCTTCATCAACGCCGTAACTGTCCAGAAGTTCATTGGCGAGGCCAACACGATGGCGTCCGATCGCTCGATCTCCTCCAAGATCGACTTCATGTCGTCATTGATCTGGCATACGCCGTGCGTCGGCCCTTCCTGCTGCGTGCAGGTCCGACAGTTCGTGCAGAATTCGATGTGCTTGTCGAGAAGGTAGATCTTGTTGACTTCCGCCCCCGCTTCCCTCGCGGAGGCAAGAATCTCATCGACGGCCGAATCAACGACGCCGCCCTTGCGATACGTGCCAACAATGGCAGTTACCAGTCCACGATTGCTCATCGATACAAAAGTCCTTTGTCGCCAAATTACATCAATCAATGTCACACAATCGAGATCAATCTTCACGCCGTTCGCCGGGCAAGTTTGCGATGCTCCGCTTGATATAGCTTTGCGTCCATGGGCAAGCGGCGATACACATTCCACAGAATGTGTCCGATATGCCTGTGTTTCGCTGGGCTATCTCCCGTGCTGTGTGGCAGCAAACCGCGGCGTTGAAGAACGTGTCACGATGCTTGCCGGGCTCCCAGTTCCCTCCTGTGGCAGCCATGCCCGGACATGCATCAATGCATGCCCGGCAATTACCACATCGCGATTCCGTTACGGGGGTGCCCGTCGGCAATGGTGCGTCGGTGAGAACTCGGTTGAGCCTGATGGCCGCGCCAAACTCTTCATTGACAAGCAGTGCGCACTTGCCGATCCATCCGAGTCCCGCAAGCGTGGCGGTCGTCTTGTGAGGTAGCCGAGTCGAGAGAGTCTCCGAATCGATTCCCTCGTTCGTTGCCGCAGAAGCTATGGCAGTAAACCCTCGATGCCGCAAGAGGTCGGCGACTGAGTGGCTCAGCTTTGCCAGCAGAATGTTGACGCGGTCGTACTCGGCATAGTATGCCTTGGTGGGACCACAGCGTATCGACGCCACAATGTCGGGAGCCAAGGCGATGGCAAAGACAACTGCTCGCGGCAGATTGTGACGCACGTCAACCGATAAGCAAGTGAGGTCTGCAAAACCAATCAAGTTTGCGCCACTGGCATTCAGGTATTGAGTGATCTCGCCGGCAGGGGTCATGCTCCACTCGTACTGATTCTTCAGAAATGCCGAGTTTCCTCCTAAGGCAGCGAGCCTTGCGATCCGAATCAATTCGTGCCGTGGCTACGCTTCTTCGCCGACGCGACTGCGGCCGATGCTGTAGTAGGTGAAGCCAGCCGCCCGCATCCGCTCTGGACTATAAATGTTGCGGCCATCGAAGATCACCGACCCGCGCATAACGCGGCGCATCTCGCCGAAGTCGGGATGCACAAAATGTTTCCATTCCGTACAGATCACCAGGGCATCCGCGCCCAGCAGGGCATCATCTCGCTTCTGGCAATAGATCAGCCGGTCGCCGTAGATCGCCCGAACGTTGCTCATCGCCTCAGGATCGTGGACGCGGACAGTCGCCTTCTCGGCCAACAGTCGCTCAATCAAGACCAGCGACGGGGCCTCGCGGATGTCGTCGGTGCCAGGCTTGAAGGCCAGCCCCCAGATGGCGAAAGCCTTACCCGAAAGCGGCCCGGCAAAGTGCTGCTGGATTTTTTCGATGAGTACGGTCTTTTGCCGCTCGTTGACCGTGTGCACAGCGTCCAGGATGCGCGGCTCGACGCCATGCACCGAGCCACGGACGCCAGCGCGCGAACGTCCTTGGGAAAACAACTTCCGCCGTAGCCCGCCCCGGGAAAAAGGAACGCGAATCCGATGCGGCTGTCGTGGCCGATGCCGCGGCGAACCTCGTTGATGTCGGCCCCAGCCCGCTCACAGATATTGGCCATCTCATTGATAAAGCTGATCTTCGTCGACAAGAGCGAGTTGGCCACGTACTTGGTCATTTCAGCGCTTTCGGGCGACATCACCAGCAAAGGCTTGTCCGTTCGCAAGTAGGGCTGATACAAATCGGCCAGCACGGTGGTAACTTCCTGCCGCCGCGAGCCAATCACCACACGATCGGGCTTCATGAAGTCATCAATCGCCATGCCTTCCTTGAGGAACTCGGGATTGCTGGCCACGTCGACGTCGCGGCCACACAGTTTTTTGAGTCGGGCTGCCAGCTTGGCGTTTGTCCCGACCGGCACGGTGCTCTTGCAAACGACGATGCAGCGCTCGGCAATATGCCCAGCGAGCTGATCGATCACCGCCCATAGGGCCGAAAGGTCGACTGAACCGTCTTCGGCCGGTGGGGTGCCGACGGCGACGAATACCAGTTCGGCCTTGCTCGCTGCCGTGGCAAGGTCGGTAGTGAAGCTCAAACGGCCGTCGGCGACGTTGCGCATGACCAACTCGGTCAATCCCGGCTCGTACAACGGGACGTGGCCGCGGTTGAGGACGTCGATTTTCTTCCGATCGCAATCGACGCACACGACGTCGTTGCCCGTCTCGGCCAAGCAGGTGCCTGTGACCAGTCCGACGTATCCCGTGCCCACGACGGTAATTTTCATCACGCTTCCTCTGCTTTGCCGTTCTCTTCTTGCGGCACCCGTTTGACTGCCACGAGCGTGTCGTCGTCGTCAAGGCTCATGATCGTCACACCCTGCGTATTGCGGCCGATGATGCTGATATCACTGGCAGCGATACGTTGGATCTTGCCGTGGGCGGTCATCATCAACAGCTCGTCCTCGTCGGAGACGTGTACGATGCCCACGACCGGGCCGTTGCGTTCGGTGGTCTTGATGTCGCGTAGCCCCTTACCGCCGCGGCGCTGGGTCCGATACGATCGTTGCGACGACAGATCGTCGCCCTCGTCGATATCTTCGCCTTCCGCGGGCTCAGCGGGCTCCGGTCCGGCCGAAACTTCCTCCTCACCTTCGGGCCCGCCGGGCAACGGTTCCTCCAACTCGCTTTCCAGATTGGGGCCAAATGGAGTGCGCTTCCCATAGCCATTGGCACAAATGGTCAGCAGCGTGGCATCGGGCTGGGCCACAACCATGCCGACCACGGTATCACCGCCGACGAGCTTGATGCCCTTCACGCCGCTGGAATTGCGGCCCATCGGCCGTGCGTCGGACTCTTTGAAGCGAATTGCCATGCCATGGGCGGTGGCCAGCACCAACTCATCGCCAGACTTTGTCACGACGACGTCGACCAACGCATCGCCCTCGCGGAGTTTGATCGCAATGATGCCGCTGCGCAATGGCCGGCTATAGGCCTCGAGGGGCGTCTTTTTCACAAGGCCGTTGGCCGTTGCCATCACCAGGAAGTGGTCTGGCCGATCGAAATCGCGTACTGCGCGGCAGTCGGTGATTTGCTCTCCCTCGGCCAGGTTCAGCAGATTGACGACGGCCCTGCCACGAGCGTCGCGGGCCAACTGGGGCAGATCGTAGACCTTGCGCCAATAGACTTTGCCCTTGTTGGTGAAGAACAAGAGATAGGCGTGCGTGCTGGCGACGAAGAGGTGTTGGATCGGATCCTCCTCTTCGGTCTTGGCCCCGGTCAGTCCCTTGCCTCCGCGGCGCTGCGCCCGGTAGACCGACGCCGGCGTCCGCTTGATATAGCCGTTGCTGCTGATCGAGACGACCATCGTCTCTTCGGTGATCAGGTCCTCCATGTTTAGCTCGCCCACCTCTTCACCGCTGATCTCGGTGCGGCGGGCGTCGCCGTGCTTTCGTTTCAGTTCCCGGCAATCGTCGCGGATCATTTCCAAAATGTTCTGGCGGTCCGAAAGGATGCGACAATATTCGGCGATCTCTTCGAGCAGTTTGTGATGTTCGTCAGAAAGCTTCTCTTGTTCGAGGTTGACCAACTGGCCGAGCGTCATTCGGAGAATGGCATCGGCCTGGACAGGCGTAAGCGTGTAGAAATCGCTTGGGCCGCGGTCCTCGACGAAGACGGCATAGCCCTGTTCGCCCAAGGCCCTCTGAAGAAGTGCGGCCGGCGTCTGGATCGCCATCAACCGGTCTTTCGCCTCGGCCTGAGTCGATGAACTGCGGATGACGCGGATCACTTCGTCGATGTTGGCATGGGCCAACAGCAACCCCTCAACGGTGTGCTTCCGTTGACGCGCGCGGTTCAGCAAGAACTGCGTCCGCCGGCGGATCACCGTCTCGCGGTGGCGCAGAAACTCTTGGAGCAACTCCTTGAACGAAAGCACCCTGGGCTTGCCGTCGACCAACGCAAGAAAGATCAGCGAAAAGCTGTCCTGCAGCGGCGAAAACTGGTAAAGCTGGTTCAGCACGATTTCGGGATCGGCGTCGCGTTTCAGTTCGCAGATCAGCCGCACCGGCTCTTTCAGATCGCTCTCGTTGCGGATGGCGGAAATGCCGGCGATCCTGCCTTCATTCACCAGCGCGGCAATTCGTTCCTCGATACGATCGCGCGCTTGCTGAAACGGGATTTCCGTGATAACGATCCGCTGACGCTTGCCATGCTCCTCGATATGCGCCCGGGCGCGAACGACGATCGTACTGCGACCGGTGTGATAGCCGCGGCGGATGCCGGAACGACCGCAGACCACTCCACCCGTTGGGAAGTCTGGGCCGGGAACGATTTCCAGCAACTCGTCGATCGAGATATCCGGGTCGTCGATGACGCGAATCATCGCGTCGCAGATTTCGCCGAGATTGTGCGGTGGGATCGAGGTGGCCATGCCGACCGCGATGCCATTGGCCCCGTTGACCAACAGGCTCGGGAATCTCGAGGGCAACACCGTGGGCTCGGTCCGACGCTCGTCATACGTTGGGACGAACTCAACCGTATCCAGCTTGATGTCGTCCAGCATCAGTGCGGCGATCGCCGACATGCGGGCTTCGGTGTATCGCATGGCTGCGGGAGGCAGGCCAGCGATCGATCCGAAGTTTCCTTGTTTGTCGATCAGCACGTAGCGCATGTTCCACTCCTGGGCCATGCGGACCAGGGTGGGATAGATCACGCTTTCGCCATGCGGATGATAGTTACCGCTGGTGTCGCCGGAGATCTTTGCGCATTTGACTCGCCCCGCGCCCGGCGTGAGGTTCAAGTCGTTCATCGCCACGAGAATCCGCCGCTGCGATGGCTTCAGCCCGTCGCGGGCATCAGGCAGCGCGCGGCTGACGATGACGCTCATGGCATAGGTCAGGTAACTGCCCTTCAGTTCCTCCTCAATGGGCATGTCGATCACGCGCCCGAGTCGAGCGCCTTCGCCATTCGGCTGGGGCTCATCGGGCTGCGGTTGCTCAGAATCGGGTGGCTCGGGAGGCAGGCCAGAATCAGTGGACACCGCGGTTCCTTTCCGTGAAATCGCGCTACAAGCCGCCGGTGTAAAGCCGGACCAACAAAGAGCTTGCGACGGCTACATGAAAGACATTTTGTTAATGCATGACAGTACTGTCCGGTTAACGTGTTCGGAAATCGTCCGAAGTAATGTAAGGGTGAAGGCTTGCAACGTAAAATGAGCGCGCACGACTTCAATTCGGATGCATGCTTTCGTCATTCTGAAGCCACCTCTGGGTGGAAAAGGATGACGTATGTATTCCGGCCAAGTAGTGTTTGCTCAGTTGATGGATTTTCTTCCGCGGCACGACTTCAATTCTTGTGTGCGACGGTATCGCGGCGACTCGCGCGTGCGAGATTTCTCTTGCCGCGACCAATTCCTTACTATGGCCTTCGCGCAGCTGACCTATCGCGAGAGCTTGCGGGACATCGAGACCTGCTTGAGGGCCATGGAGCCGAAGCTCTATCATGCAGGCTTTCGGGGCAAGATCGCTCGCAGTACCTTGGGCGATGCCAACAAACATCGGGACTGGCGCATCTGGGCAGACTTCGCTCAGGTGTTGATCGGTCGCGCCCGGACGTTGTATGCTCAGGAGGACTTCGGACTTGCCTTGAAGCAGGCTGCCTACGCCCTGGACTCCACGACGATCGACCTCTGCCTGGCCCTGTTTCCGTGGGCTCGTTTCCGTCGTCACAAGGGGGCGGTGAAGCTGCATACACTGATCGACCTGCGGGGCAACATCCCCTGCTTTATCCGCATAACTCACGGGAAAACGCACGATGTGAATGTCCTCGATCACCTGCCCATCGAGCCGGGTGCCTTCTACGTGATGGACAAGGGTTACATCGACTTCCGCCGCCTGCATGCCTTCACTCGGCAGATGGCGTTTTTCGTCACTCGCGCCAAGCGGAACCTCGATACCAACCGCCGCGAGTCCCGCATGGTGGACAAATCCACGGGGCTGCGCAGCGACCAAACCATTGTTCTTCAAGGTCTCAAGACGTCTCAACTTTATCCTGCTCCGCTTCGTCGCGTTGCGTACTACGATACCGAACACAAACGACGACTGGTGTTTCTGACCAACAACTTCGACCTTCCGGCGCTCACGATCGCACAGCTCTACCGCTGTCGCTGGCAAGTGGAACTCTTTTTCAAGTGGATCAAGCAAAATCTGCGTATCAAGTCGTTCTATGGCCATTCCATGAATGCCGTAAAGACTCAGGTGTGGATTGCCGTGAGCGTCTACGTGCTCGCAGCCATCCTCAGACGCGAATTGAAGCTCGACCGCAGCCTCACCGAAATCCTCCAAATTCTGAGCGTGACTCCTTTCGAGAAAACCCCTATTTTTCAGGCGCTTTCAGCGTCTTCTACAGCAGATTCCGAAAGTCCTCACTGTAACCAATTGTCACTATTCAACTTATAACCAGACAGTACTGAATGCATGAGTATAGTATTTTTACCGTCGAACCACAACTGGTAACGTGAGAAAGCTGTCATTGCAAGGCAAGCAACAGCAAGAGGTTACAATGCGACTTTTCGGCGGTCTGCGCGAGAGGTCTGCAAATCGTGCAAGCTCGGCGGTCTCGAAGCAACAGCCTGCGAAAGAAAATCCTCGGAGGCCCCGACCTATAGCAGCCCAAGCTGCTCCATCCGCACGACTAACCGCTTGGCAACCGGCCCCGCCGTCGTCGCGGCATCACCGGCATGCTCGAGAACGACGACAAAGGCAACTTTGGGATCTTCGGCCGGTGCATAGCCTACGAACCAAGCGTGGCTCTGGCGATCATCGCCCGTCTCGGCCGTGCCCGTCTTGCCTCCGATGGCGGTCGACGCCAAGTAGACCGTGGCATGAGCGGTGCCCTGCGGATCTGCGACTACACGTTGCAGTCCATCTCGAATCGCGCGGAATGTATCTTGATGTATGCCAAGTATGGCGTTATGGGTGTCGAAGGTTCTTGAATTGCCCATTTCGACGTGCGGTGTGACGAGCCGGCCGCCGTTGGCGACCGCGGCGATCATGCGCAGCATTTGCAGCGGAGTGACCGTCAGAGCCCCTTGCCCGATGGCTATTGATTGCGTGTCGGCAGTGCGCCAAGCGTGCCCCTCGATTCCTGGCAAGCTTGCTGCCGACGGGAGCGTTCCAGATGCCTCGCCGGGCAGATCGATCCCTGTCGGACGTGCAAAACCAAACCGTTGGGCCCAATCCACCAACGGCCCAGCACCCATCTGCTCAGCGAAGTGAAAGAAATAGACGTTGCAGCTAACGCTCAGTGCATCGGCCAACGTGACGGCGCCATGCCCGATGCCCTGGCGGACAAAGATTTCGCACCGCTGCTGGTCCGGCGTGTGCAGATAACCCTGGCAGAAGTAGGGCTCTTTTGGACGGACTGTGCGCGATTCCATCAGGGCGACGGCCGTGAGTACTTTGAATGCTGAGCCAGGCGGAATCGCCATGCGGCAAACACGATCGAACAGCGGGTGGGACTTGTCGGACAACAATGTAGCAAGCTCGCCGGTCTCACCGCCGACAAAGAGGTTGGGGTCGAATGCCGGATTGGAGGCTAGAGCAAGCATATTCCCGCTACGAACTTCCATGACAGCGATCGCACCGCCGGCCGACTCCCGATCGCTGTCCGTCGTTCGTCGCTCGCTGGCGTCGCGGAGCAACTCCTCCGCCGTGCGCTGCAAGGCGAGATCGAGTGTGAGCGAGATATCGCGTCCCGGCTGCGGTCTTTTAGCACAGTACGAGGCAATAGTCCGCCTACCGCGATTTGACTGCTGGATGGCCAGACCGTGGCGGCCATGGAGAGCGGCCTCGTATTGTTGCTCGACACCCATGCGGCCAGCCAGATCGTCGGGAAGATAGGATGGGGCAAGTGTTTCTGGCGCCTCGTCAGTGCGTGATGCGGCGCGGTTGGCCAGTTCCTTTTCATCAACTGGTCCCAAGTGTCCCAGCACGTGAGCTGCAAGTGCGCCAGCAGGATATGTCCGCCGCAATCGCTCAACTATGGTCGTGCCCGGGTATCGTTCCGCGTGGGTGTCGATTTCTTCAACGACCGAGGCCGGCACATCGGCGACCACCACATGGGGCGACAGTTCTTCGGCCACTACGATGCGAGGCGGCGGCGCATCCTCGATGAGCAAGCCGCGTATCCACGTTGCCCAAGAGCCGGATGCATCATCGGCATCGGACGCCAGCGACTGTCGCGGCGCCGACTCGGCACGTTCCGCTTGTCGGCGATTGGCGTCGGCCGCAATGCGTTCTACGCGAGTTTGAATCCGCTGGGTGCGGGCCTTCCACTCATCCGCCGAAAGGCCGCAAAGCTTCGCCAGACGACTTGCCAATTCGGAACGCTCTCGAACCACTTCGGCGTTTGCGGATGCCAGAAGCTCGGCCTTGCGGCGGTCTGCTCGTGGCAGCCGCGCGCGCGCCGTCGCTCGCAACCACCGCGGATCAGGCGGCTGCTGCAACCAGCGAAACGCGACGGCCACACATTGGATCGGTCGATCGTAGGCGAGCACCTCGCCGCCGCGAGCCAGAATGCGGCCGCGCAGCGCCCGAAGCACCACCTTGCTCTCAGTCGGCCGAAGGGCTTCGTTTCGAAATCCGGCTCCCTGCGTCACTTCCAACTGCACCGATCTGGCAAAAATGATCAACAGCGCAACCGCGAATACCGTCAGGCAAATCCGCAGCCTGTGCCGCGGATCGACGACCGGACGCTCGCGATGTTCGTCGGTATGGAACTCCTGCCAATTAAACGGCATGTTGCGTTGACCTGAACGGGATACCTACGCCCTCTGTGCATTGGGCTGAGGCGACGGAGTTTCGTCTTTTTTCGTCCCCATTTCAAGCCAAACTCGGGAATCGCCCAAATTCTCCGGCTGAAGCCGGTTTGCCACTGGGCAAAACATGACCTAGGCTTTTTATGGTCTTCTCCCTCGAATCTCGTCGAAACCCACATGTCTACCGAGTTTTCACACCAGGCCGATGGCTGGAAGTGCGCCGCAGAGGCCCTGGCGGAGATGAGGTCATACCCCGACCGGCTTCACGCCTTCCGCTCGGATATGTTCAATCGGTTCGATGGGCTCACGACCGAGGTGATCGACCAGGAGAGGCCCTCTGGACAAGCCCGGACACAGAAGGATCCCAGAGAACTGCAAGCCCAGATTGACCAATTAGCCTCCATTGCCAGCGAGCTTTCGCGAACTCTGGAGGAGCAGAACAAGCGGAACGGCACACGGGAACTTTCGGAGCTCGACACCGACGACTAGCCTGAGTCGCATTATCGCATGAACACCGTAGAACAAGCCATTTTTGCATCGCTCGACACTGATGGACAGCCAAGATACCACGTTCTTGCGCAGAGCGCAGGCGTTTGTTCGGCCGATGCCCGGGAGCTAGCCGTCTGGGAACCGTCACGCGATTCGCTGTTCGATGATGCACCTGATGCCGAGAGTCTCAACTTCCATCCATTGCCGAGCGGAGCGTATTGCATCTCACGCAGTTTGCCCTCGGGCCGGCATCGCGACGGATCGAGGCGTATATTCACCCACTGTCTGATTATTCCCGCCGACGTGCTTACACGATTTGCGAACAATCCATTCGCAGTGGCGCGCGTGATGACGCAGCATGATCTGTGGCAGCAACCGGGCGCTGCCCACGCGCGGTTGGAAGCCTTTTCAATTCCCGGTGGTACGGCCCCAGTTGATCAAGCCTTGCTTCATCAACTGGCGATCGACCCAGGGCCTCGGCCGATGGCTGCGCTGGTGCAGGCGGCACGAGATGCCGTGTGTCTGGCTGTTGGCGGCCCGCAGCCTATCGCCTGGATCGCAGGTCTGTTTAGCTGTCTGCCGACGGAGTGCCGCCTAGAGTTTTCCTTTACAACAGGGCTCAAGTTTTCACCACAGCGGCCGTTTCGCATCGTGGCCCTTTCCGACGATCCGGCCGAGCAGGCTTGGGTCGCCAGCTATCCCAACGTGATGGTTCTGGATCCGACGTCGTCGGCCATAAAGTCGATGCCGAGCGATGGTTGGACACAATTGATCGAACGGGCCTTGGACACCAATCAGGTCGATTTCCTCGCTGCCCAGATATCAAAACGCCGCTTCGACTTGTCGCTTGACGACCTACCAGCGTTGGGCCTGCAATTGCTGGAACATTTTGATTGGACGGAGCGCCACGAAGAGGACAATATCGAAGGGCCGTCGCGATCTCCGACAAGTGCCACACACGCCCACGCGGCCCATCGGCAGTTTCAGAAGAGTGCAAGGACTGGAACCGCGTTGCAGAGTCATGCCAATGCGGCCGAACCGGGGCTGCACGCAACTAGAATCCTGGAAAAGCTCGAACGGCTGGACGATCTTGTGTACGAGGCCATTTCTGGCCAGGCCGACTCGCTCGAAGAACTGCGTACCGTCTGGCCCCAGATACTTAACGAGTTGGGCGATGGGCTGTTGGTCGAGTCGCGGGAGCAGTATCTCCGCTACGCCCTGTCGATTTGGGAAGAATGCGCCGACGGCGACGATATCCGCAATCCCGCCCGAGCCATTCAAGCTCTCGACGTTCTCTCCCTCCTGTTCGGCGACGGGATGTAGCCCGCAACAGGCACGTGACGTTTACCTGGGCGCTTGTCGGGCACTGTCGACCACGATATGCTGAGCGCTCACGCAGCGTCCGTGTGCTTGAATGGGATCATCGTCGCATGAGAATTGCCGTTACTGGAGCGTACGGTCAATTGGGTGGAGAGCTGTGCCGCCGCCTTGGCCCCAGCGCAATTGGACTCGATATCGACTCGCTCGATCTTACCGACAGACAATCGGTGTTGGATAAAATGTTGGTGCTGCGGCCTGAGGCGGTGATTAACTGTGCCGCCTACACGCAAGTAGACAAGGCCGAAAGCGAGCCCGAGATGTGCCGCGCCGTGAATGCCACGGCCGTCGAATATCTGGCCCAAGCGTGTCGCCTGCTCGATTGTCCCTTGGTGCAGATTAGCACGGATTACGTATTCGGCGCGGCCGGCCTGCGGCCATGGCGGGAAGATGATCGGCCCACGCCGCAAAGCGTCTATGCGCGAACGAAACTCGAGGGCGAACGCGCGGCTGCGAAGCATGTGAAGCATTTGGTTGTTCGCACCTGCGGCCTCTACGCTCGTCCATCAGATAAGCGTGCGTCCAATTTCGTCGCCACAATGCTGCGCCTCGGCAGCAGTCGGCCGCGCCTGCGGATTGTAGCCGACCAACATTGCACGCCAACGTATGTGCCGCATCTGGCCGAGGCACTTCTGTTCTTGGTCGGCGCTACGAGCGGCTGCCCCGCGCCTTGGGGGACGTACCATGTGACGAATGCGGGCGCGACGACCTGGCGCGATTTTGCTAGCGAGATCTTTCACCAAGTTGGCTTACCGGTGACAATCGACGCGATAACCTCCGCTGAATATGGTGCCGCGGCCGCCCGTCCGTCCTACAGTGTGCTAGACACAGCCGCGTATGACCGGCTCGGCGGCCCAGCGATGCCCGATTGGAGAGCGGCACTCACCGAGTATTTTACCGAATGGCGGCAGTTGTCGGCCGCGGAGCCGATCCGCACATAGAACCACATCTCCGAACAACCTGCTTTATTGTCTCGACCATGCTCAATCAAAAAGTTGCCCTAGTCACCGGCAGCGGTAAACGGCGTGTCGGCAATGCCATTGCGACGGCATTGGCCGAGCGTGGTTATAGCATCGCCGTGCACTACAATCGTTCGAAATTGGACGCGCAAGAGACTGTTGAGCAACTTGCGAAAATGGGTGTCCGCGCCACGGCGTTCCAGGCCGACCTGGCTATTGAGGAGGATGTTGCACGGCTGTTCGGCGAGGTGGTTAAGGAGTTTGGCCGCATCGATGTGCTGGTCACGGCCGCTGCGATCTGGGAGCGAAAGCCGCTGGAAGAAATTATGGCGGCGGACATCCGACGCCACTTTGAGATCAATGCCTTGGGTACGTTCCTCTGTTGCCAGCAGGCCGGACTACTGATGGTCGGCCAGCCCGAAGGGGGTGTAATCGTGACGATCGGCGACTGGGCCGACGTCCGACCATATCCGAACTACGCGGCCTATTTTCTTAGCAAGGGGGCAATTCCGACCATCACTAGAACATTTGCCGTGGAACTGGCCCAGCGGAATCAGGCGATCCGCGTCAATTGTATCCTTCCCGGTCCCGTCATGTTGCCGGCCGATGTGTCGGATCACGATCTGAGAGGTGCCATAGCGGGCACGCTCTTGAAACGCATCGGGAAGGCCGAGAATATAGCTCACGCCGTTGTGTTTCTGGTCGAAAATGACTATATAACCGGAGTCTGTCTACCGGTCGATGGTGGTCGAACAATCGCCGACAGCACGTGAATGGTCTGTCGGCCAGTCGTTTAGTAGGCCATCGTCGCGCCGTTGTTCGGGCCGCGGCCAAGCCATCAGGCATCATGCCCGACGCCGAAGGCGGCCGAAATCGCACGCGATCTGGGGTCGCCCGGGTGGCTTTCGGCGGCTATAATCCGGCGTTTTGATTGGATGTATACTTCTTGTTCCTGAGCAGGTCACTATGAGTCAGCTTGAAACGCTTCCAGCACGACCGCCACAACCCCCAGCGTCACTTGGCTTTACGGCCGAAACGCTCTACGATAAATGCGTCTCGCTCGCACGTAATTTGTGGTGGAGTTGGCACGCGGATGTAATCAATCTCTTCCGCGATCTCGACCCCATCCGCTGGCGGCAATTGGATCACAACCCGATCGCGCTGCTTTCGGAGTTTACCGCTGATCGGCTTGAAATGCGGGCGTCCGAACTCGTCCTCTACAGCCGAATCAATCAGGCGTATCGGCGATTGAAAGAATATGTGAACGAGGTGCCGCCGTGGAGTCGAACTCACGCCGGCGTGCTCGGCTCCAAACCGGTCGCCTATTTCTCGCTCGAGTTCGGCGTGCACGAGTCCGTGCCGGTTTACTCGGGCGGTTTGGGTGTGCTCTCGGGCGATCATATCAAAAGCGCAAGTGGCCTCGGCGTGCCGCTGGTGGCCGTCGGACTGTTTTACGACCAAGGCTACTTCAAGCAACATCTCGATGCCGACGGCTGGCAGCACGAGGAATATCTTGACACAAAGGTCGAAAACTTGCCGATGGAGCCCGCCTTGGGCGTCGATGGCCGCCCTATCACCGTGCGCATTGATACGCGGACGGGCAAACTGCTGGCCAAGGTGTGGCTCATGCGCGTGGGACGCGTGAACTTGTACCTGTTGGACTGCGACGTGCCGGGCAACAGTCCGGAGGACCGTGACTTGACTGCGCGGCTCTACGGCGGCGACATCCGCACTCGCGTTCGCCAGGAACTCGTTGCCGGCGTCGGAGGCGTCCGCGCCCTCAATGCTTTGGGAATTGCGCCGGGCGTGTATCATCTCAATGAAGGTCACAGCGCGTTTGCAACATTGGAAGCGATCCGCACGCGGATGAAAGACGACGGCCTCAGCTTCGATACTGCTCTGCGCGAGCAAGCGCAGCACACGGTCTTCACTACCCACACCCCCGTTCCGGCCGGACACGATCGTTTTGATCGCGGACTGATCGAGGAGCACCTTGGCCCCCTGCGCGATGAACTCGGCATTTCGACCGAGCAACTGATGGGCCTGGGCCGCGTGGAACCGCAAAACGAGCATGAAACGTTCTGTATGACCGTGCTCGGCCTGAAGTTGTCCCGGCGCGCCAATGCCGTGAGCAACCTGCATGGACATATCAGTCGGCGGATGTGGGCCCATTTGTGGCCATGGCGAGTGGAGGAAGAAATCCCCATCGGACATATCACCAACGGCGTACATATCCAAAGCTGGCTGGCTTGGCAGATGCAGCAACTCTACGATCGCTACTTCCCGGCCAACTGGATGCGCCGCATGGGCGAGCCCGACGTGTGGCAGACGATCCGTGAAGTCGATCCGGGCGAGCTATGGGAAACTCATTACGCTTTGAAGAACTTGCTGCTAGCGTTCGTCCGCCGGCGAGTAAGCCGCCAGTGTCGCCGCCGGGGCGAGAGCGACGATGCCGTGGAGGCCGCGCGCAATATTCTCGATCCGAACATTCTGACCATCGGTTTCGCCCGCCGGTTTGCGACGTACAAGCGTGCGACAATGATTATGAGCGACCTCGATCGCTTGGCGGCCATCGTGAACGACGCGCAGCGGCCGATTCAGGTGATCTTTGCCGGCAAGGCACATCCGGCCGATGAGCCCGGCAAGCAGTTGATCCAGACAATTGCCAATTTGCGCCACGATCCGCGTTTCGCCGGTCGCATCGCCTTTGTCGAAGACTACGACATCAACGTTTGCCGGCACCTGATACAAGGCGTCGACGTGTGGATGAACAACCCGCGGCGGCCGCTCGAAGCATCAGGAACCAGCGGGCAGAAAGCTGTGCTAAACGGAGCGCTGAATCTCTCGATTCTCGACGGCTGGTGGGCGGAAGCCTATGACGGCTCAAATGGTTTTGCCATCGGCAAGGGAACCTCGCACGTCGACGACCGCGTCACGGATGCCCGCGATGCGGCCGATCTGTATCGTGTGCTGACGGAAGAAGTCATTCCGTTGTATTACGATCGCGACATCGACGGTTTGCCCCGCCACTGGATTAAGCGCATGATGAACTCCATCAGTTCGTTGGCCTGGCGGTTCAGCGCCGACCGCATGGTAGCCGACTACGTCCGCCATACCTATCTGCCGGCCGCTGGCGGGTTGAGCTGCGACATGGACGTTAGATAGGAAGTGGTTAGTGGCTAGTGCGATCCAATTTTGCGACGCAAGTTTGTGGACAACTCCAAGCCAAACAATCTGTGGCGAGCTAGGCGCATTGCCTGCTGGGGTGGGGCGGCAATTATCGCGATTGGCTATGCCGTTCTTGTTCCAATGAAATGGCACGATCTGCTGCCCGCCAAAATAACTTGGTGTCGGGTTATCGTTGGCCCGGTTATTTTCTCAGTAATTCCCCTGGTCCTGATGGAGGGCAGGACGTGGAAAATCCTGATATGGTGGTCAATTTTCGTACTGATAGTTTCTAGCCTAATGTTCATAGATCCGGCTCCGGCAGGACACTAACCACTCGACACTAATCACTAACTACTATCCACTCGCCACTAATGAACGTCTACGTCCTGATAGGTCACCAGAAAACCGGAAGTTTTTGCCACGCCATCGCGGCAACCGCGATCGAAGAGCTACAGGCGGCGGGGCATGATGTCGTCTATCACGACCTATACGTTGAGAAGTTCGACTCGCTTCTCCTGCACGAGGAGATTCCTAAAGGAAGCCTGCTGGATCCGGTGATCGAGCAACATTGCCGCGAGATCACGGCTGCCGACGGCTACATCATCGTGCATCCTAACTGGTGGGCAATGCCACCGGCGATTCTCAAGGGCTGGCTCGATCGCGTATTGCGGCAGGGCGTGGCCTATCAGTTTGGCCCTGGCGGAGTCGAGCCACTGTTGGTGGGCAAGCGGGCAGTCATCTTCACCACATCGAATACGCCCCGCGAGGATGAGTTGAAGCTCTTCGGCGACCCGCTGGAAAACTTGTGGAAGGCCTGCATCTGCAATTTCTGCGGCATCGACAACTTTGAACGCCGCAATTTCGAGTCGATTATTCTCAGCACTCCGGAACAACGCATAACGTGGCTTGGGGAAGTGCGTGCGATGGTCCGCAGGTGGTTCCCGGCATGATGAAGTTCGCCTGCCGCCTTATCCCGTGACGGTTCCACGCCAATGTCACCAATAACGGCTAACGGCGCGCTCGGCGCCAGCGGCAAGTTTGAGCCGCTTCAGGTCCCAGTCGTGGACACGCGGACGCCGTCCGTCAAATTGCTCTCGGGAGCAAGAATTACCGGCTCGTTCTCGGTCAGGCCTTTGCGAATCTCGACCTGTTCATCGTTCATCAGGCCGACCTCGACCGACTGGAGCTGGGCCTGACCGTTGCGAACAGCGAACACTTGCCACGCATTGTCGGCCGAGCGGAACAACGCGGACCGAGGGATCAAGAGGGCATGGGGCTTGTCGGCCGTGAAAATCCGCACCCGCACGCGATAGCCCACGCCCAGCCGCCGATCGTGCAGCAGGCGTTCCAACTCATTGTGCTCGAAACGAAGGATCACCTTCACCCGCTGTTGTTCGACGCCCAACGAGCTGACCTTAGTGAAACCGGCCGGATAGATGCGATCAACAATGCCCTTCGCGGGCGGCAGGCCAATGGCCGGTCCGTAGATTTCCGCGCGGTCGCCAATTTTTGCTGCAACCACGTCAAGACTCAGCACGTCGGCCTCGACTTCCATGTCTTCCATCCGGCCGATTTCCAGCAGTGTCCGGCCGGCAGGCAGGTAGCGCTCGTTGCTCACCATCCGGTCGAGCACCACGCCGTCAACCAAGCTGCGCATCGTCCCGCGATCCTGTTCCTGCAAAACTTGTTGCAGTTTGGCTTCAGCCTCGGCCTTTTGTTTTTCCAGCACTGCTCCAGTGAGTTTCTTGCGATCGATGTACTGCCGAACCATCGAAGGCAGCAAATCGGTAGCAGCGCCGATGGCCACCGTGGAGGCGTGGACCAACTGGTCTTCCTTGTAATCCACGTCGCTTTGCACCTTGGCGAGCTCCGCTTGTTCGAGGGAATCCTGCGTTCGGGCGCCAGTGCTAGCAAGCTGGCGGACGCGAGCCAAATCGTGCGTGGTATAGTCGAGCTTGGCCTTGCCGGCGACCATCCGTTCGGCTGCGGCCTGCACGGCAGCCTTAGTCGAGATGACAAACTGTTCTGCCTGGCGAAGCGCTGTTTCCTCGACCTTCAGATACGCATTTTCGCGCATGCTCGCATCGAGACGCTGCACGGCCGCGGTGGCCTGCTCGACTGCCAACTGCAGGTCACGCGGAACAATTCGGGCGACGACTTGCCCTTTCTCAACGTGGTCGCCCTCGACCAGCGTTATGGCCTCGATGCGTCCCGTGATCGGCATCGTGATCAGGTACGTTTGCGGCAGGCGAGTCTTGGCTTGCTCATCGACGAATTCGCGTATTGAGCCGACCCTCGCGGGCGCGGTTTCAACGGCCAATGGTGAAGAAAAGCCGTGCCAGAAAGCGTACATCAGAAAGGCAGCAATCAACACGCCGCCGAGCAGGAGCCAAAGTTTCGTCTTCATGGTCTTCTCTTGAAATCGCGACTATTCTTGGATTTTCAGTGCGTCGAGCCAATTCATTTTGTGGATTGCCCGCTGAACGAACAAATGTGCCACCAGTCCGAAGACCACGGCGAGAAGCATTGTGATCGCCCACAAGCCCGGAGAGGTGATAATCGGCAGGCGGAGCATGTCGCTGGCGTAGGCTTTGGCAATCGCCACAGTCAACAGGTAGCCCAAGGGCATTCCGAGCAGCGTTCCGAGCACGGTGGTAATCATGCTCTCGCGAAACAGCAGGCTGCCGATTTGCCACGGTCCGTAGCCCAAAACGCGCAGCGTGGCCACCTCGCGCTGACGTTCGGCAAGGCTGACCAGCGAAGCGTTAAGGATGCTTCCGAAAAAGACAATGCCAGCAAATAGCACGAGCAGCGTGATCGTGGCCGACTGGGATTCCAGGATCGTCTTTTCCAGATTCCGAATGACGTTCGCCCGCTCATTGACGGCTTGCAGAGCAGGCAATCGCTTCAGCTCACGGTACAATGCGTCGCGATGGCTGCGATCGCTATCGACGGCCAACTGCACGCCGCTGATGGCGAGCTCTTCGTCGATCAATCGGCTGAGATAGCCAATGTCGGCATAAACGGCCGTACCGAGATAACTATCAGAAACTTCCACGATCGGCACATATCTCAACCGGCGCCGCCCTTTGATCGGCTGCATGCCGACAAGATCGCCGCGACCGACATGCAGCGCGTCGGCCAATGTGCGACTCATGGCAAGCCCGTGGGAAGGGACGCGGATTGGGCGACCTTCAAGATCGCGAGGCACGGTCAGTGTGGCGTGCGACATCAGACCGGTAACCGACGCTTTCTTGCGGCACGGGCCGTTGATGAACGTGCAAGCGACATCGAGCACCGGTTCCGCGCGATCCACGCCCGGCAGTCTCGCTGCTTCCGTAAGGGCTGCCTGGCTGCGTTCGTCTTTGAACGTCAAGTCGATGTCGCTGCGCATGATCTTGCGGAACTGAAAATCGATAAGGTACTGCGGCGACAATTGCATCATGAATCCATCGACCAGCACGCTCGCGCCCATAGCAGCCGCGAAAATGCAGGCGGCCGTGCGCAGTCGGCTTCGCAGCACGTTGCGCAACACCATTCGCCAACCCGATCCAAGCGAGCGCCAGAACCAAGGGAGATGTTCGAGAAATATGCCGCCGCCGCGCCGTGGAGGAGCGGGACGCATGGCCTCGGCGGGGTGCAGCCGCAGCACTAACCGGCTCCCGCGTAGGCTTCCCAATGCGGCGCAACCAACACTCACGAACATGCCCAGTGCGCAGACGTTCCAATGAAGTCGACTATGCAACTCGGGAAACTCGAAGAACGTGCGATAGATAGAGGTCATTCCTCGAGCAAGCCACCATCCCAGTCCGCAGCCCAACAGTCCGCCGCCAATGCCCACGACCATGCCGAACTTTAGAAAGTGCCAGAAGACTTGAAAATCGGAGTAGCCGAGGGCCTTGAGCGTTCCCACCACGGTGCGCTGTTGCTGTGCGAGCCGGCTAAGCAGTACGTTGAGCACCAATGCCGCGACAGCCAGGAACATGCAGGGCGTGATGACGGCAAAACTCTTTAGGCCCTGGATCTCCTGGCTGAGAAATTTGTTCGACGGCTGATCTGCCAACGGCGTCGTGGTAAACACGCCATAGTCCGAAAGCATGTTCTCGGCACGACGAAGCAGGTCGCGGGGGCTGCCGTGCGCCGCCGCGCCGAGGCGGCCGAGTACCTGGTTGGCCGAGCCTTTGAAATCGAATACTTCTTCGGCGTACGAACGCTTCAAATAGAATACGCCGAAATGTTCGGCATCGGGTGTGATTGCCCCCGGGGCAAGCAGATAGACGAACTCGCTGCTGATAGCCGTGCCCACGATGAACAACTCCTGCTGTCGGTTGTTCAATAGTAGGTGAATCCATTGGCCCGGCTGTAACCGATGCGCCCTGGCAAACTGCTCGTTGACGATCACCTCATTGTCACGGCGGTCGCTGAAATAGCCCCCCTGCCGCAACACGATGTCGTCGAGGATCGGCTTCCGGCGATCGGGAAGCGACAGCGCCAGTCCGCTCAGCGGCTCAGGCACACCCGGCAAATCGACCGTGATATATTGCTGGATTCGCGGACGCACTTCCGCCACTTCCGGCATTGCCGCCAGCGCCGACAGCTCTGTCAGCGGCACCTTCTTCAGATCGACCGAGAAGTCGGCCATGCGGCATTGGGCATAGTAGAGCCGCTTGGCCTCGCTCAAGTTCAAGTAGGAGAAGGCCATCGTGACAAGACAGGCCACCCCCACGGCGATTATGCTCGTGACCGCCAGCAACATGCCGACATGGCCGCGAACCTCGCGCAGCAACTTGTGATCGAGTGCTTTCACCAGACCACCTCCTCGGGCGGCAACGGTCGCGGATTCGCGTGCACCTCGACAACCTGACCGCTACGGAGCCGCACCACGCGATCGGCCGTTTGGGCCAACGCCGAGTTGTGCGTAATGAGCACAATTGTCTTGCCGAAGCGTTCCTTCAAATCCACTAACGTCCGTAAGACTTGCTTGCCAGTGGCAAAATCCAAAGCTCCCGTCGGTTCGTCGCAAAGGAGCAAAGCCGGATTCTTCGCCAGAGCCCGAGCAATGGCCACTCGCTGCTGCTCGCCACCGGAAAGCTGCGAAGGGAAGTGATCGATCCGCTCGTCGAGGTCCACCATCCGCAGAGCCTCGGTCACGTCAATCGGATCGCTGCTTAGCTCGGTCGAAACCATGACATTCTCGCGGGCCGTCAGATTGGGGATGAGGTTGTAGAACTGGAACACGAAGCCGACGGTGTCACGGCGATATCGCGTCAGTTCGGTGGGCGAGAAGGCCGTAATCTCGCGGTCGGCAAACCACACGCGCCCATCGGTAACGCTGTCCAGTCCACCAACCAGATTCAAGATGGTAGTCTTGCCCGAACCGCTTGGCCCGACCATAACCACGTATTCGCCGGCGTAGATTTCGAGCGAGACCCTTCGCAGAGCTTCGACGGCAACCTCGCCCATTTGGAACGTCTTGCTAACGTTCTCCAGACGGACCAATGCGCGATTCGAATTATCAGTGAATGGCACAGACATGTCGATTACGACCTTCGGTGGGCGGGACCGCCAGCCGGCAATGGTCTATGGTCCCCGCCATTAAGAGGATAGGCCACGGCTCTGCGTCGAACAAGTATGACGCGGGAGGCGAGGTCTATCGGTCGACAAGCCGCAATAGGGCCTTGGCCGCCACGTTGGCGACTCGGATCGGGCGGGCTCAAATATGAGTTGCAGACGAACCCGCGGCAAGTGGCTCGACCGGGGCGTCGTTCACGAGCGATCCTCGTCGCAGTTGGTTTGGACCTGAGCCGCTAAGCAGTAAGACTGCCAGCCCCTTCCGCCGCCGATCCGACCTAACGCTGGCCGGACCGTGGAAAGAAGCGGACAAAGTAGAACGCACCGACCACGGCCATCAGCGCGCCCCACCAGATGCCGGCGTGAACCCAGTTGAGCACCAGACCGGCCTCCAACTCGGGGTCCACCAGCGCATACAAGCCCGTGCCGAAAATGATCAAACCATAAACCAAAAGGGTTCCACCAATAAAGAACCAGATTGGGACTTGATGTTCGGAATCCATGAGTTTTGCCTTACCAGAATAGGATGTTAATCGCCACAAGCGCCGTGAGAACGATAGCGGCCCACAGGCCGGGACGTTCGTACCACGGGCACGGTCCCTCGTCGGGCAACGGGGTCAGCCCCATGACGAGGTTCTTTAGCTCTGAATCCGGCTTAGGTGTCGTGAATAGGCTCACGCCGATGGCCACCAACAGGCAGGTCATCAGCGTCCAAAACGCGCTATACATGTTGACCGCCATAGGCTTGGCCTTCTCGGAGCGGGCGATGTACTTGACGTGTTCCTTGTTGAACTCCGCCGGATTGAATCGCTCAGTGACCTCGATCGGCGTCACTTCGACCCCTGGCTTGAGAACGACCGTCAAGCCGTCCTCGCCAAACTTGGCCGATTCATTGTTCTTTGCCAAAACGACGTCGGGCGCGAGCACGCGAACTGGAACGATTTCGTTCTTCTTAGTCGTGATCGTTGCGGGCAACGACACCTCATGCACAACTCGCGCCGATTTGCCCGATACAACGGGCTGCTCGATAGCTCCGGAGGAAATTGGCACGTTCGTTGTCGTTAAGCTGCCACTCTCCACAATGACCTTGGTAATCTTCCTGTTTTGCGAATTGGTAGTGTTCTCGATCGTTATCACGGCTTTGCTGCCGAGCACGACCTGAGGCTGTGGACGGAAGCCTTCCGGGAACGTGTGGACGTAGCCCCACATTGCCATCGACAGCAGGATCGCGGTGAGGAAACCCCAAAAACCACCCGCCGGGGTGCATCGCTTCCATAACATGCCCAAGATCACCACGCCGAACAGTGGCACGATGAAGAAAAATATCAGGACCTGTAGAAATTCGAGGATGTTAGAGAAGTAGAATAGGGCATACGCGGTGCCAATGGAAATTAGCACGCCGATCAGCGATGACCAGCGGCCCATTGCAAGGTAATGGCGATCGCTGGCTTTGCGACGAATGAGCGGTCGGTAGACGTCGTAGGTCCAAACGGTCGCGAAGGCGCTGATGTTTCCGGCCATGCCTGACATGAAACCGGCAATCATAGCCGTCACTCCAAGGCCGAGCAAACCTGGGCCAAGATATTGGCCCATCAGCAGCGGCAAAACATCGTTGTAGGTTCGATGGGTGATGTTAGCCCGCACGTCGTTTTCTGCGACCAAGACCATCGGCGATCCGTTGGGGTTCATCAGGACGGCAAGCCCCAGCAGGCCGGGGATGGTGACGATCAATGGCACACCCATCTTGAGCACCGCGCCGATGATGGTGCCGTTTTGCGCCGCGCGGAGGTTCTTAGCCACGATCACCCGCTGGACCTGGAGGAAATCGGTGCACCAGTAACCGAAGCTGACGGCCACGCCCAACCCGAAAACCATGCCGAACCAGTCGATGCCCATCGGATTGTCGAACGTGCCCAGGTTGTGCCACAGGCTCGTGAAGTCTGCGCCAGGCACATTCGGGTGAATTACTTTGACGTTCTCCTGAATGGTGGCCATCATCTTGTGCCACCCGCCTGCCTGAATCAGACCGAGAACCGGGATCAGCAGCGAGCCGAACCAAATCAGGAAGAACTGCAACACCTCGTTAAAGACTGCGGAGACGAGTCCGCCAAGAGTAACGTAGATCGCCACTGTGAGCGAAGCCACCCAAATGCTGGCATCCATATTCCAGCCGAGCAGCAAATGCAAGATCTTCGCCATGGCGAACATGCTGGCCCCGCTGACCAATACGGTCATAAAGGCAAAGGAAATTCCGGCTAAAGAAGCGGCGCCCTTACCGTAACGCAAGCTCAAATAGCCTGGCACCGAGTGCGTCTTGCAAATGTAGTAGAATGGCATCATCACCATCGCCAAGAAGAGGATGGCGGGAATGGCGCCGATCAGGTAGGCGTGTGCTCCCAGCATACCGTATTGGTAAGCCATGGCCGACCAGCCCATGGTTTCCAGCGAACTGAGATTGGCCGAGATAAAGCTCAGGCCAGCGATCCAGGCGGTCATCTTGCGGCCCGCCAAAAAGAAGTCTTCGCCCGTGCTGGCAAACTTTTTCAGGTAAACGCCGATGCCGAGCACCACGAGAAAGTAGATGCCCACGATGACGTAGTCGACCGGGCGCATCGTCAACAGTCGTGCAGCAGTCGACTCCGCGACGCCGAACAAGACGAGACTCGACATAGGGGCCCCCGTTGCTGTGACAGCCCAATGGAATGGCGGAGAAAGCCCCGATTCTAGAGATGGGTGACAAACCTGTCAATAATTTCCACACTGGATTGAGCGGGACAGCGTTAAGTGGGCGTAAGTGGGTCGCTAAAAGACACAAGCGTCGGTTGCCCACCTCGGCTCGTGCCTGCGTGCACGCCCTTGGCCTCGCGTAGGCCGTTCGACAATCACTTCGATCAGACGTGTGCCATTAGCAACAACCGTAGTCAATCCCCGACTGCGGCTTCGTACCTACCCGAAGTGACAAACCTAATGAGGGGGTTGCTCGGAACGAATAAAATAACACCGAGTCGAGAAAATGCGTCGCTCCAGAATCGCTGGCGCCGGTGGGCCATCGCCAAGCGACAGAAGCCTCAGCGCAACGAGGGACGATTGTGTAGCGCGCACGCCGCATCGATGGCGAGGTCCATCTTCCTCCTGCGGTTCTACTGGCCAGACAAGTCGATCATTGATGGCGAGTGGAGCCCGCCGGCAGTGCGTCGCGCCGATTGACACGGTTGAGGCGGGGCTATACAACGCTAGGTCTCATCGCCAACAGTGAAACGAAGGTGACACATGCACATTACCCTGGATGAAGTGATTACCTGGTTGATCGTCGGCGCCCTTGCCGGATCGCTGGCCGGCATTTTGGTCAAGCGTCGCAAGGAGGGCTTCGGCGGTTTGATCAACCTCGGCGTCGGCTTGGTCGGAGCATTGATCGGTGGGTTCCTGTTCAAGGTACTCAAGATCCAACTTGGGGTTCTGGGATCGGTCACGGTCAACCTGCAAGAAGTAATCGCCGGCGTGGTTGGGTCGTTGCTCTTTCTGGTTGCTATCTGGGTCACGCGAATGCAGTTGGCCAAGCGCAAAGCTGCAAAATTGACGGCGCAACAACTCAAGCCGAAGTAGCCGTGATCGACGGTCTAGAGGGCCCGTTGCACGCCGTCACGATTGGACGCTAGTCGAGCAGGGCCTGAGTCTCGATTCGTTATTCAGACTGCCGCGCACAATCGCCGTATCGCCAGGTCAAGCCCAGACCGGCGTAATATGCGGCCACCGACGCGTCAGAGTCGCCAAACGTGTCGTGGGCGTTCAAGAGACCACCGGCAAAAATGTCCAAATCGAGATTCGGGAACAGGAATCCCTGTCGACCGATGCCAGCAGTGATGCGGTGCTGGCTGATCGTTGCCGTGCTGGCCGCCTGAAAGAGTTGCACTGCGTCCTGGCCGATGGGAAAGCCGTCGAGATTGTCGCCCACCGAGTGGTTGAGCGGATTGGTGTTGTACGAGTAGCCGAGCCGGTACTTCAGCTTGCCCCGTGTGAGTTGCGCGCCGACGGCAAAGGCCCACTGGTTGACGTACACGTCGTCCCAGAGCGGCGCGTTTCCCCAGAGCTTGTAGTAGACGTCGGCGGCGAGCAATAGGTTGCCATCCATCAAGCTGCGATTGGCCAGACCTAGCCCGACGGTTTCAGGCTGAGAAACGCCAATATTATGATAGGAGTCCAGAAAGCGCGCGGCATCGGGGAAGTTGAAGTCCATCCGTGTCTGATAGAAAACCCCCACCGAATTACAGGCATTTAACGTATAGTCAAGCCCGAACGTACCGCGCAGCGCATAGTCGTGAACCATTGCGGTGCTCGCCAACGGGCCGGTGAATCCCAGTTGCTCAAATCCGGTGCCGAGGGTCAGTGCGGCGCCGGCCGAGAGTCGCTCTCCGAGTTCAACGCCGACGGCGGCGTTGATGCCGAGGACCATGTATTCGCTGCTAACGTTATTCAGAAGACCACCATCGGGCGCTCGGCCTCGATACTCGGCGCCCAAACCGCTCAGGCCAGCAAACCCCACGGCGAAATCGCCTGGCAGTCCGACCGGTCGGAGATCTTGAATCACGCCGATTTCCGGGATCGCAAATCCCTGCGTTCGCGAGGTGACGCTGAAAGGCGTTCCAGCATTGAGCGAGCCGTTATTGCCAACAGTGGGATAGCCTTCGACCCAAGCGCCGCCAAGCGTAAACTGCGTGCCGCGAAACTGCGTGAGCGTGGCCGGATTGCCGAAGATTGCCGCCGGCACATCCTGCGGCTCAGCAAGGCTGACGCCCGCCATGCCGCCCGCGGCTGGCGTCAGCACGTTCTGTGTATCGGTGCCATAGCCCTGCCCCCTCGCGATTTGCCCCTGCGTGCTGACTGCCACTGCCAAGATAACGGCCGTGAGGTGATATCGACGTTTCATGGCAATTTTGGCCGCGTAGAGCGACCGCTCCCCAAGTCTCCGTGAAGGTTCGGACTCAAACGGTTTCATCGGATGTGCTGAATAACCGACATGAAGGAAGTGTTCCTGCAACGGGGAGCTGGCGGACGCCCGCGTCGTCACACACGGCAAAGTCGTCAGACTTTCACATTTCGTGCCAGCGGCTGCTCGCACTGCCACGGCCTGCTCCCGATCGCCTAAGTGTCCGGCGACGGCGCCCTGCCTGCGTATCGCTCTCCCTGTCGGACAAATCGGCACGAGAGGCCGTAAAATTCCCGCTCAACGGCCAAAACGAGCGCACGAGAGCGGGGTGAATTGGCTTAATGTACAGAGCCGCGGTAACCGTCGACCGTTCTCGGCTTTCGCTGGAGATGCCAATGTTGACTTCGTTGGTAGACTTAGCTGATGGCTGCAGCAAACGCATGGGGATTGTTGCTTGGATGACCAGCTAATAAGCGGTATTTACGGCTAGCTCGATAAACAAAGGAGAAGTCATGTCACGCATCACTATTCCGGTCCTGGCGGCGTTGCTTGCCATGTCAGGGGCAGCGCTAGCGAGCGGCGAGAAAGCGGCGACGCCAGCCACGGCCAACGCGGCAAGTGCCGATGAGCAGGCTGTTCGCCAAGTTACACAGGATTTCGTCAAGGCGTTCAATGCCGGTGACGTGGAGAAAGCCGCCGCCCAGTTCTATAGCGGCGCAGAGTTGATCGATGACGCGGGAAATGCTCACAAGGGTGCGGCCGCGATCAAGGATGTGCTGCGACGTTTCTTCGAGAAGTTTCCCCGGGCAACATCAACCATGACCGCCGACTCGGTGTGGATGATCAGTCCAGGGCTGGCCATTGAGGAAGGCGAACGGATCGTATCTGCCAAAGGCGACCAGTCATCCGCTGCCACGAAATATACATTGGTGATGATCAAGGACAAAGGTCAATGGAAGATTGCGTCGGCGCGCGAGGTGGAAGACGATGATTTGCTCTCACCGCACGATCATCTCATGCCGCTGGCATGGCTTGTCGGCGATTGGGTCGACGAGGATTCTGATGCCGTGGTCCAGATCTCGTGCAAGTGGTCCGACGACAAGAATTACCTCCTCGTGGACTTCAATGCCAAGGTCCAAGGCAAGCCCGCTCTCAAGAGCAATCAACGCATTGGTTGGGATCCTCTTACTCAGAAGATCAAATCATGGGTGTTTGACTCCGATGGCGGCCATGGCGAGGGGATTTGGTCGCAAGTCGGCAGCCGGTGGGTGATCAAGTCCACGGCAGTGCTGCCGGACGGACAGACGGGCTCCGCGACGATCGTGTTGGAGCCGCGCGACAAGGACTCGTATGTCATGAAGGGCTTCGATCGGATTCGCGGCACGACCGCAGAGCCGGATTTTGAGGTGCCAATCGTCCGCAGGCCACCGGCGCCAGCGAAGTAAATCGGCCAGAGTCGTGCAAGTCTGAAGCGAGAAGGAGAAACCGATGACTCATAAGAATGCTACGCTACTGGCGACCGTCCTGGCCGCAAGTCTGGCCATCGTGATGACCACGCCGACGTTGTATGGTCGCGGTGGTGGAGGCGGACGTGGTGGTGGTGGTGGCGCGCGCCCTGCCGCACGGCCTTCGATGGGACCAAGCGCGTCGCGGCCGTCGGCAAATTACTCCCGCCCGCAGGCTGCTGCTTCGCGCCCGGCCTCAAGACCGTCAGCGCCCTCGCGGCCGTCATTTTCTCAGGCGAGCGGGCCGAGCGCTCGACCGACTCCAGCTTCCACGCCACGACCGTCGATGGGAATTGCCAATCCATCCCGACCGGCTGGGCAACCTGTCTCCCGCCCGACTGTCTCGCAAAGGCCATCTGCGCCCAACATCGCTCAGAGCAGACCTAGCTTCGGAAATGTGAGCCGCCCCGCGGTGACGCCACCCTCCGTCGCAACTCGCCCCGCGCCCGGCGGTGGACGCCCAGGCATCGGCGAACGGCCGGGAGTTGGTAGCAACCGTCCGGGAACAGGCGAGCGGCCAAATGTTGGAAATCGTCCCGGCATTGATAACCGACCTGGTATCGACAATCGGCCGGGCACTTTACCCAATCGACCGGGGCCCGGTGATCGGCCAGTCATCGGCGGCGGGAATCGCCCTGGCGGCGGCAACCGTCCCGTTATCGGCGGCGGTAACAACATTCTCAACCGCCCCGGTGGAGTCAATAACTTCGTCAACATCAACAATCGTCCCGGCTGGGGACTCGGTTACGGCGGACATGGCCACTGGGCCAACCAATGGTACAACCGCTATGTGCCCCCGCGATATCACGGTTGGTATCACGGCTGTTGGAGCGGCAACTGGGGCCGCTATTGGTATGCGCCGATCGTGGCCGGGGCTACGGCGTGGGGATTGAGCGCCGTGTTGCCTACTTGGGGTTACTCGTACGGCTACACCTACGCCAATCCGTACTACGTTGAATCGGCGGCGCCGGCGTACAACTACTCGGACCCGATCGTCATCAATAACTACAACACGCCTGCAACTGACGTGTCGGCCGAGTCGACCGCCGGTGAGGGCGAGCCTGCACCCGAGTCGCCCGAAGTTACTGAAGCTTACCAGCTTTTCGATCAAGCGTTGGCGGCTTTCAAGGAAGGCAAATATCAAGACGCGTTGCGGCTTGATCAGCAGGCCCTGCGAAAGTCGCCGCATGATCCGATCATACATGAGGTGTCTGCCCTGTGTATGTTTGCTCTTGGCGACTATACCGAGGCGGCGGCGGTTTTGAACAACTTGCTGGCCGTTGCGCCCGGCATGGACTGGACAACGCTCACCGGCCTGTACGACAACATCGACGCATACACGACACAGTTGCGTGCCTTGGAGGCGCATTGCAAGCAGAAGCCCGATGATGCCGCAGCCCAATTTGTGTTGGCCTATCAGTACTTGGTTATGGGACACGGCGATGCGGCGGCCGAACGGCTAAAGCAAGTTGTTGCCCTGCAACCCCGTGACCAAGTGGCCAAACGCATGCTCGAAGCGTTGACCCCGCCCACCGAAGCGGCAGAGGCGGCTCCACAGCCGGGCCAAACAGCCGAGTCGACCACAGTCGCGGCCGGGCCCGAGACCGACCTGGTCGGAAACTGGCGGGCCGAGCGCAGCGGCGACGTGTTCGAGCTTTCTATCGATCCGGATAGCCAGTTCACCTGGAAGGCCACGCCAAAGGGCAAACCCCCGGTCACGTTGGAAGGCACAATGGCCGCTGCCGGCGATGCCATTCTTCTGCAAAGCAAAGACCAGGGCACAATGGTCGCCAAGGTCAAGTCGGGCGGGGCAGACCAGTTCCAGTTCGTCGCAGCCGGCAGTCCGCCAGATGACAAAGGCCTTTCATTCGAACGCATCAATCAAGGTACTTAAGTCGAAGGCAAGGTTTGTGCAGATCGCCCTTTCGGCGACACCCGTTAGAAGCGTCAGCTATACGTCGCGTTGTGCCCTCAACCATCCTCAAAACGCAATAGGAAACATCCCATGTTCAGATTCAGAAGTGTCTTGCTAGCCGCTATTGCCTTGACGGCGGCCGGGGTCGTAGGTGCCACCGCCACGTCGTACGCAGCCGACAAGAAACCCAATATCATCGTGATTATGGGCGACGACATCGGTATGTGGAACATCGGCGCGTACCACCGTGGAATGATGGCCGGGCGGACGCCGCACCTCGACAAACTCGCCAAGGAGGGAATGCTGTTTACGGACTACTATGCCGAAGCCAGTTGCACAGCCGGTCGCGCAAACTTCATCACCGGCGAACTCCCCATCCGCACCGGCATGACCACGGTCGGCCAGGCGGGCGCAAAAATTGGCATACCGGCCGAGGCCTGCACGATTGCCACCGCGCTGAAGTCCATGGGTTATGCTACGGGCCAGTTCGGCAAGAACCATTTGGGCGATCTCAATGAGTTTCTGCCGACCGTTCATGGCTTCGACGAGTTTTTTGGGTACCTCTATCACCTCGACGCGATGGAAGACCCGGCACATCCCGCCTATCCGCAGCGGCTGTTGAACGTCGTTGGCCCACGCAACATGGTCCACTGCTGGGCGACCGACGTGAACGATCCGACCGAGATGCCACGGTGGGGCAAAATCGGCAAGCAGAAGATCGAGGACGCGGGCAAGCTATATCCCAAACGGATGGAAACCGTAGACGATGAGATTCTTGACTGGACGCTCAAGTTCATGGACAAGGCAAAGGCCGCCAACAAGCCATTCTTCGTCTGGCTTAACCCAACGCGCATGCACATTGTCACCCATCTCTCGCCGAAGTACGAGGCGATGCGCAACTCGCAGAATGGATGGACGATTCATGAAGCTGGCATGGCACAGATTGATGACATCGTCGGATCGGTGATGCAATATCTCAAGGACAATGGTTTTGACGACAATACCATCGTAGTCTTTACGACCGACAACGGCACCGAAGCCTTCACGTGGCCGGACGGTGGACAGACACCGTTTGCGCAGTGCAAGGGGACGGTTATGGAGGGTGGCTTCCGTGTGCCTTGCATCCTGCGCTGGCCCGGCCATGTGCCGGCCGATTCCGTGCAGAATGGCATCTTCTCCGGCATGGACTGGTTTCCCACTTTCGTCGCCGCCGCCGGCAACCCAAACATAACCGATCAGTTGCTCAAGGGCGTAACCCTCGGCGACCGGACGTACAAGAACCATTTGGACGGCTACAACCAGATGGGCGCCATCACCGGCAACGGTCCGTCGGCCCGTCACGAAATCTGGTATTTCGGTGAGAGCACTCTCGGAGCGGTGCGCATCGACGACTTCAAGTATCGTTTCATTGACCAGCCCGACGGCTGGCTAGGCGCGAAAACGCACGTTGACGTGCCCTACTTAACTAACCTCCGCCTTGATCCGTTCGAGCGAACGGGCTGGCCAGTAGACGGAACTAAGAATGGATCGCAGGCATACTTCGACTGGTTCAAGTATGAATTCTGGCGATTTGTTTTTGTCCAGCAGCAGGTTGGGAAACTTGCCCGGACGGCCATTGAATATCCGCCCATGCAGAGAGGCGCGAGCTTCAATCTCGATGCCTTGAAGGCGGAGTTGGCGAAGAAGATGGAAGAGGCACAAAGTCGCACCACCGGAGATTAACCGGTGTGGTCACCACGGCGGGCGGCTGGCAAAGGCCGCCCGCTTTTTTCGTATGCCGAGCATGTTTGTGTAAGTCCTCTCCCAGCCTGATGGTGGTGAAGGGTAGCGAAGCACAGTGGCGTCATCGCGAGGTGGCGTCGGAAGGAAGTGCGGAGCAAGACCGCGGCCTGACGTACAGAGACCGGATCGGAGGCCGCGCGGACCGGGCGAGTCGGCAAAAGGCGACAAAGCCCAAATCCGGCAAAGGGACGTGGGGCAAATTCGGCAGGTGTGCGGGGAAGGCAGTCAAACTTACCTCGGGAGGTCTGCATCGCGTCTGGGATTCCAGACGGAGGAAGCCGCGCGGCAGAAGTCAGCAGAGGGCCCGAACCGCCGACAGCCCACATGGTCCGTGGCGGATCGCACGCAGCCTCAACCTGAGCTTTGCAATGCCGAATGCCTATTTCCAATCGCTTGGCCTGCCGACTCTGGTTGTCCGGCCGCCGGTGTAACCAGCCGAACCGCCGTGTACGGCCCCGTACGCACGGTGGTGTGACAGGGACGGCCCACGAGGGCTTGCCTATGTCGATTCTACGTGCGTGCAGCAACAGCTCGGGCATGTACCACTCTGTTCCTCGCTTTCATTTTTCTCATGCCATTTTAACGCTACGCTAATTTGCCGGTGGTATAAGTAGTTCGTCGAAGAGGAGGTACTCCGTGGTTCGGCGATTCTGCAAGAAAACGTTTGCCGTGGGCCTATGTGTGCTGGGCCTTGCCTTGGCCACTATGGGTGGCTGCAGTTCCGACTCTGCCCCGAGTGAAGAGCGCGGCCAGGGCGGCCTGCCCAAAGCAGAGTTAGATGCGCTCGCAAAGAAAGCGAGGGCCGAGGAGGAGCAGGAGTACGCGACAATCAAGGCACGCTGGGAGGCGCAACATCCCAGCGCAGCGCGACCGAAGCCACCCGCAAGCCCGGCCCCAGCGACCGCGACTGTGGCTGTCGCGGCAGCAGCGCAGACTCCTGTTGCGCCGTCGCCGCAACCCCAACAGCCAGTGCGCCGGACGACGTCGCCCAATGGAAACGTGACGACTACTATGCCGCGAAGCGGGAAGGCGATCCGCGAATTGTGGCCGCCGTGGCGTACCTTGGCGAGCATTTTGCCGGTAAGGAGAGTGCGGCCGCCTTGCTCGCCCGGCTGTTGGAGCCGCCGAGGGACGATCCTTTTGCCGAGCACTCGCAACAGTCGGCGGCGGTCACTCCTCAACTCGCGCAAGCAATCATTACCGCGCTGGCCGCTAATGGCACTCCGCAGGCACGACAGACAATCGAACGATTCTTGGTCAACGAGTCGAAAGTCGGAGGCAATCCGACGTTGGCAACAATGGCGCTGAAGGTGATATTCGGTTTCGCCGGTCAAGAGAGCGATGACCTGCTGTTTCGCGCGATCACGTCTGCAACCCGTGCCGGAGAGCGTCTTCCGCCAGACATGCTGGCGTCGGTCGCGGCATCCGCGTCCGAGATGCTCCGAGTTCGCTTGGCAAACTACATGGCTTCCTCCGATACGCCGCAGGCGATCTACGACGAGCTCTGGACGTGCTTGCGAGAGTCGTGGCCGGAGAATCTGGCGGCCCAAGTCGTGCTTTACAATTGCCGGCGTCCCGCGCCCAGGACAAGCGTCTGCTGGAAACGCAGTTCTCGGCGGCAAGCAGCACCGCAATGAGCCGGCTGCTGGGCGTTCGCTCACCCACCGAGGTTACCCAGTATACAGCCAACCCCTACGCGGTGGCCAAGCATCTTTGGGGTGCAGGGCTTGCGAAGGCCCTGGAGCATGGGCTCGTATCGGTCGAGGTGTTGCGCACTCGGGCTGATCTAGTGCTGTTGGCAGCCACCATTCCTAACGAGCGCGTACGCGCCGCATTGCTGCGATTGCTACAGTCTCATTGTGACGAACAACCACCCGGCCTGGACGCGGAAGGTGCTCTCAATCGCGTCACTCTCGATCCGGGTTTTCTGATCGTGGTGAAGATGCTGCCGCGCAAGGATCCTGATGATGCCAGGACAACGGCAATTGCAAAGCCCGCGAGGTTGGCTGCGGTACTGCAAGCGAGGCAACAACTCGACCACAGTGCACAACAATGGATGAAGTTTTCCGAAAGCGTGTTGCAAACCATGCGGCAGCAATTTTGTTCTGTCGCGACTTCGGCCGGAGGTGGCAGCAATCTGAGAGAGGCAAGCCCGGACAGCGACGATCTGCATCTAAAAATACATCCGCAATCAGAAGTCCTGACAACATACCGAGCTGACTGGCCGGAGGGTCTCGATGCCAAAGCAAATGGATTAAGTCTTTCGCCCATGAAGGTTCGCTATCTGCGCATGCAACTGAGGGCGCGGCCCGCACGATTGCTAGCGTATTACCGCCACCAACTGCCTAATTGCAAGGAGCATACGATTCAGGGAGGAACTTGGCTCGACATGATCGCACGCACCGACGAGGAAGGAACTGTGCGGTCGACAGATGTGCTGATCACCCCATCCAACACGAGTCTTAGCAACTTCTCCGACCAGGAGCAACGGCTGATCGTCGAGGTGCTTTCCATCCGAGTCGGCGGTCTGCCTACAAGCCAACTGGTCGCCGAAGGCAAGTGACCTGCCCATGACGCTTGAGGTACCGAGCGGCTTTGATCCCTACCGAGTATGGTTAGGAGTCAACGAACCCCACCGCCCGCTCACTGCCTACCAGTTGCTGGGGCTGTCGGCAGGCGAGGCGGACGTCGACGCAATCCGGTCGGCGGCCGGGCTGAAACGCGCCGCAATGCAGTCGCACCGTGCCGAAGCACCGCCAGCAATATGGGAGCAAGTGCATCAAGAAATGGAGGAAGCTATCGCAACTCTATTAGATTCCGACCGTAAGACAGCCTACGACATGGCGATGCGGATGGAAGAACGCCCATCGCGGCACCCATTCGTGCCATCCGAAGACGTTGCCCATGGCGCCGTGCTTCTTTGTGCACGATGCGGCACTAGCAATCCGGCCACACGCGGATTCTGCGTCAACTGTGGCGCCGGCCTATGGGAACCCTGCCTCCAATGCGGCACGTTGAGCACCGTCGGAGAGAAGTTCTGCGGCGCCTGCGGCGTAAATCTCGCCGCCACCGTCGAGGAGCATCTGAATCGGTTTGCAATATCGACAATCGCATTGGACCAGATGCGCCGGGAAAGTCGCTTCGATGAGGCGATCGATTTGGCCAAGACGCTCACCGCAATCGAGCACCCTCGGTTGAAGGAGCACAGAGCGACCGTCGCGCTCCTGATCCAACAATTGACCGCTGAGCGCGAAATGTGCCGCCTCGTCGCCGATCAGGCATACAAAGATGTCGAGGGACGTCTGGCCGAAGGAGACTATTCCGGGGCCGCACAAATTCTGGAAGGCGTGCCTGCTCCGATGCGCACCCCGCCGATGGAAAAGCTCCTCAACGAAGCCAGATCGCGTGCCGAAGAAATCGAGCAACTCAACTGCCAACTTCAACAGGCCGCTGACAGCAAGGTCGAGATTGTCATGGCGGCCGTTGCGCGGCTTCTTAGCTTGCAGCCAAACCATGCGCGGGCTCAACGTTTGGCCGACCATCTGCGGGAGCGCGTTGGCAAGGCAGCCAAGGTGCAACTGGCGGCCCATCGATACGACAAGGCTTTCACTCTGCTACAGCATTTTCCTTCCGAACTGCAAAGCCCGGCAATAGCCGGTTTGTACGAGCAGATTAGCGAACTGGCTTGGATGGCCCGAGAGGTGCGGACAGCGCCGGCAGTCACCCCGGTGCTGTTGGCCATCGCCGCGCGATTCCAGCGCGCCGTTGTCGACGATCAGGCCGTCGCAAAATTGGTGACCGAACTCAATCGCCGCGCCCAACTGCTCACCGGTTCGCCCCCGCAGGTGGCGATTCCTTGGGCGTCGCCCGCAAAAGGCCACGAGCCGGCTTTCCGTGTCGACTGGCGCACCGGGTGGCGCGGCCTCGCCGAGCAGGATGGTCTCGATTCCTCAGTCTTGCGAGATAATCCGGGACGCTTCTTCGTGGCCGCCGGCCTGGCACTCCAAGGATTGGGCCAAGCACCCATCAGCATCAATCTCATGCCATCCGACCGGCGCGGCTGGCGCGAACACGTCGGACGACTTATGCGCGTGCGGCTCGATCGATCCACTCCGCCTGCCTGGGGCGTAGATGTCGGCTCGAGCGCTCTGAAAGCCGTGAAACTTCAACCGGACGCTCACCAGGGCCGTGCGCTCGTCACGGCCGTCAAGCTGCTTGAATATCGCAAACCACTCAGCCAAGCGCTCAATGAAGAGGAAAAGGATTTCATCATTGCCGAAACCCTCAAGGAATTCGCAACGCACGTGAACCTCAAGACCGACCGGATATGCGTCGGCATCCCCAGTTCCTGGGCAGTTATCCGTCAGTGGACGGCGCCGGCATCCAGCGACGCCAAGCTTGATGCGCTAGTGCGACATGAGGCGAAGCACATGCTGCCGCTCGCACTCGATCAATTGGTGTGGGACTATCAGAAGTTCGGCGCATCGACTCCTCCGGCAGCCACGTCGAATGGTTCAAAGAACGCGGTTGCCGCATCCTCGGACATTCTGCTCGTAGCCGTTAAAAAGGCATTAGCCACCCAATTTGTCGAGCGACTGCAACAAGCGGGTCTACGCGCCGACATGATCCAAACCGATGGCTTGGCACTCTACAACTTCCTTGCGTTCGAGTCGTTTGTAAACGACCAGAGCGCAACAACCGATCCCGACGAACCACAAAAAGCCATTGCCATACTCGACGTCGGCGACGATTCCTCGTATGTGCTCGTAGCATCGTCACGTTGCCTTTGGATCCGCAGCAGCGGCCTCGGCGGCCGAGCGATGAACACGGCCCTCGTGCGCGACTTCCAGTTAACATTCGCCGCCTCGGAGCAATGGAAGCGCGAGCCGACGGCCGCCGTCAGCCTCCATCACTTCCATAAGTCCATCGAGCCCATCTTTGCCGATCTCGCCAAACAGCTTGGTCAGTCGCTGGCGCTATTTGGCAAGTCACGCCCCCAAGTGCTCATCGAGCGTGTGTGGCTCGTCGGGGGTGGCGCATGCGTCCACGGCCTATTAGGCCACCTGCGCCGGGCCGACATATCATGATGACGACGATCCCGTTATACTAGCGGTACGTCGGTCTTCGATCAGGCAGCTTATTGGGCGGGGTCGCCGCAGATGAACAAGGCATTCGTTCGTGAACCCGAGCAGGACGCTGAGTACTGCCCGCGTTGTGGCGCCAAGGGCCAGCAGGTCGGCCGAACGACCGTCGAACGCTACGCTTCGGCAATGGCTCAGGGGGTGGCCGATCCGGCCAACTTCTGTCCCTCTCCGCGGTGCGAGGTCGCTTACTTCGATGCCTTTGATCGAATTATTCTTGCCGCGGACCTGGACAAGCCGGTTTACCCTAAGGACGTCGAGGCACCCATCTGCGCTTGCTTCGGTCTGACGCGCCGCGACATCGAGCAGGATGTTCGCGAGGGAGTGCGTGCCCGGTTAAAAGGCATCCTGGAAAAGGCCCAATTGCCCGATGCCCGATGTGCGCAACTCGCAGCCAACGGTCAGCCTTGCGTCGCCTGGGTGCAAAAGTACTATCTCCAATGCCTGGAACAGCAGAAGTAGAACGCGGTCGATCCCCGCAGCTATCGGGCGATGTGACAACTGGCCAGCCCACGCTTTTCAAGATACTGCTGATGATACTCTTCGGCTCGCCAAAACGTTGACGCCGGCACGATCTCCGTGACAATCGGCCGTCGGTAAACTCTGCTGCTTTCCAACCGTTCCTTCGATGCAGTCGCCGTGTCGCTCTGCTCGGTCGTGTGATAGAAAATTACCGAGCGATACTGGCTGCCAACATCCGGCCCTTGCCGATTCCGCGTGGTTGGATCGTGGTTTTTCCAGAAGACCTCTAGAAGTTGCCCATAGGACACTCGCGCAGGATCGAACTCCACTTGCACGACTTCAGCGTGTCCGGTCTTGTCTGAGCATACGTCTTTGTACGTGGGATGATCAAAGCTGCCGCCGCTGTATCCGACGCTAGTAGACGTCACGCCGTCGACTTGGCGAAACGCGGCCTCGACCCCCCAAAAACAGCCGGCCCCAAACGTCGCCTTTTCCATTTTCCTGTGCTCCGTCGCGAGGGATACATGCTCCGGATGCATTATATACGGGCCTGGATCGACGGAGAGCGCACAAAAGATCAGGCAGATCCGCGAAGCCAGACTTTCCTGGGCCAAATTATGACCTATGATTGACTAACGCGCCGGTACTTTAGCTTTGCTATGCGCGCCAACATAATCGGCGCGAACGGCAAAGCTTGCCCGGCCCGTATAATGGTCACGACCGGAAAGCATGACCATTTGCCGCTCGAGGCGAGGCAATTGCTTGACATTGTGACCGCGTGGCGGTCTGATGAATACGAACAAAATCTCTTCTGCGTATGGAGGTGTATGTATGTCGAACTCGAAGAAACGCGTTCTCGCAATCGCGTGTGGCGTAATGATAGCAACGCTTGCGTTGCCAGCAGCTAGCTCCGCCAGTCTCTGCGGCTGGCTATTCGGCGGTTGCTCGGCGTGCAAAGCGCCAACCTGCGCGGCGCCCGTGGCCGTAGCACCGGCATGTGCCACCTGTGCGCCGCGTGCTTGCGGCTATATGCCAACGGTTGTCTACCGCGCGTTGTACCAACCGGCCGCTCCGTGCGCCGCCTGCGCCGCTCCGTGCAGCACCTGTGCGGCCTATCAGCCGGCCGGTTGTAGCACATGCGCTCCCGTCTATGCGACGACAACGTATCGGCCAGCGTTCGGCTGGATCAGCGAACCGCGTGTCGTGGCATACACAACGTATCGGCCTGTTGTTCCTGCCGTCGCATGCGGCTCATGTAACGCTTGTTCGAGTTGCAACACTTGCGCCGGCTACAGCCCATGCACCTCGTGCGGCGGCGGATGTGCCGCGGCATCCTACGGCGAGCCGGTTTCGAGTTGCCCCACATGCCAGTCAGCCGCGCCCGCCGCTCCGGTAGTGGTTGCGCCCGTCGCGCCCACGATGGTTGCCCCAAGCAGCGCGGCAACGGTTGTGCCCGGTCCATACCCTGGGCCCAGCCAGGCGCCCGCCATGCAAAATACGCCGACGCCGGACACGGGATCTCAAAGGACTTTTCAAGATAACAAACCGTCGAGCAGCACCGAGCAGTTGAAGCCGATTCCGGAACAGCCCGGCGTCGCTTTAACTCGATGCCGAACCCGGTATTGCCAAACCCGGGCGACCGTACGGCAAGCAACGCCCGCTACACGACCGCGCGAGTGCAATTGATTGGCGGGCCGGTGGCGAAGCCCGTCGCAGTCGACAACGACGGTTGGCAGCCGGCCAACGAGTAGTACACGACTCGAGCGTTTCCCGAAGAGCGAAGCAGCCCGCCGGCCCGCGCCGACGGGCCGCTTTGTTGTTGTGGCGCATGCCCCTTTGTCACGGTACACGGGCCGTGCTTCCGGCTTTGCCCAGCCCGCTGGCCGAAACCTCGCAGGTCGGCTAAACTAAGCCGGATTGGTTCGATCGAGTCAGGCCCCTGTCTTGTCCCATGCCTGCCAACCTTACCCAGCAATATCTCAAGGCCGAAGAGGAGTACCGTCGGGCAGCGACCCTGGAAGACGAGCTACAGTGCCTCCAGGTGATGATGAAGGAGATCCCCAAGCACAAGGGGACCGATCACCTTCAAGCCGAGCTCAAGTCGAAGATCGCCAAGCTGAAAAAAGAGTTGGCGACGGAAAAGAGCTCCGGCAAAAAGGGCCACGGCCTGCGCATCCCGCGGCAGGGAGCCGGCACAGTGACGCTTCTCGGCGGACCCAACGCCGGTAAGAGCCAACTGATCGCCAGCCTTACCCGGGCAACACCCGAAATCGCACCCTATCCATTTACGACAACCGTGCCGGCGCCCGCCATGATGCCCTGGGAAGACGTAACGGTGCAGTTGATCGACACGCCGCCGATTACCGCTGACTACATGGATGCGCACTTGCAAGGGTTGGTCCGCGCCGCCGACCTTGCCTTGCTCGTCGTCGATCTGGAGAACGACAACGGGATCGAACTGGCCCAAGACGTCCTGGACCATCTTTTGCAAACGAAGACGCGTCTGGCAGCCAATTCGTCACTCGACGAACAAGACGTTGGTTTGTCGTACACAAAGACGTTTTCCGTCCCAAACAAGATCGATGCTCCCGGGGCCACTGAGCGGCTCGCCATGCTGCACGAGTTGCTCCCGCTGGATTTTACCGAGCATGTCATTTCGGCAAAGACCGGCATCGGACTCGAGGCGCTGCGCGACGCGATCTATCGTTCTCTCGACGTTGTGCGGGTATATTCAAAACTACCTTCCGCCAAAGAGCCCGACCGCGAACGCCCCTTCACCGTCCGCCGTGGCAGCACCCTTCTGGACGTCGCCGGACTGGTCCACAAAGACTTCCTCGAAGGCCTGAAGTTCGCCCGCGTCTGGGGGTCTGCCGTCCACGATGGTACTCAGGTCAAGGCCGACTACGTGCTGCACGATCAGGATATCGTGGAATTGCACATGTAGCTGGCACACGCCGTACGCCGCGAGCGCCGGGGCTTATCCAAGGAAGGTGTCGCTTTCTGCCCCGCCGCGTCCTTCGTTCCTCACGGTGTGTCACTCATTGCTGTCTCGACGACCTGCTGGCACGTCGGCAGCGACGCAAGAAATAGTCGGCCGTACGGCTTCGTTCGTATGCGCGGATCGAGAATCACTACCATGCCCGTGTCCTGCTTTGTGCGAATCAAACGCCCAAAACCTTGCTTGAGCTTCAGTATCGCCTCAGGCAGTTGATAGTCGCGGAAGGGATTGCCGCCGGCCTCGCGAATTGCATCCAGCCGGGCTTCCAACAGCGGGCGATCCGGCACACTGAAAGGCAGACGCGTTATGATCACGTTCTGGAGCGCGTCGCCCGGAACATCCACACCCTGCCAAAAACTATCGACGCCAAACAGCACGGACCGCGGATTAGCCTTGAACATTTCCAGCATGCGGCTCCGCGACAAGCCGTCCGCCTGACTATATAGGGCCAGTTTCTGTTGGCCTAGCCAAGGTGTCAACGCGGTCGCGGCGCGTTTCATCATTTCGTAGCTCGTAAAGAGCACGAACGCCCGGCCGTCGGTCTCGGCGACGTAGCGGCGCACCATGTCAAACGCCAACCGTTCGTATTGCTTGGCGTCGGCCGTGGGGTCCGGCATATCGTCAAGCATCACGATCCGGGCTTGGCGGCGATAGTCGAACGGGCTGCCCACCCAAAGCGTGTCGGTTTGCGTTAAGCCCACCCGCGATTGGAAAAACTCAAACGACGGCGTCTTCCCGCCGGTCGCCAGCGTCGCGCTGGTCATGATGACTGTTGGGATCTTTGTGAAGAGCTGCTCGCGAAGCACCGGGCCAACGTCGATCGGCGCCGACGACAACGTGACCCGTCGCCGGCTGCGCCCGCCGCCGACTTCGACCCAATAGACCGAGTCCTCCGCCTGCTGGCCCAACCACGTATCGATGTCCATGGCGATCGCGTCCAGGCGGTTGGCGGCGGCGACGAAATCCTGCCGTTCATCGGGCGACTCGATGCGTTTTGTTTCCTTGCGCAACATCCCAACCAACTTTCGCAGTCCTTCGCCAAGCGGATTGGCGACGATGCCAGGCTGGCGAACGCGGCCGTTGGTTCTCGGTTGTTCGGCCAGCCACGCGGCAAGACGATCGAAAAAGTCGCTCGCCCGGTGCCGACACTCCCACACCTGTTTCTGCGCCTCGGTCATTTTGCGGTGCACCAGCAGCCCACGATTGGTGCGATCGTTGTACAGCCGCCGTAGCGTGTATTCGACTTGGCCATCGGTGATGCGCAGGCCAAGGTGATCGCCGGCAACCGCTTCGATCGTGTGGGCTTCGTCGAAGATCACCGTATCGTATTGCGGCAAGATGCTCGCACCGGCGCGACGCAATGCAAGATCAGTAAAGAACAGGGCATGATTCACCACTAAAATCTGCGCGTTCTGCATCCGCCGGCGCGCCTTGTAGTAAAAGCACTTGCCGTAAGTCGGACAGTTGCGGCCCATGCAGTTGCCGTGGTCGCTGGCCGCCTCGTCCCATACGGCCGCCGCCGGCCGAAAATCCAGATCGGCCAACGAGCCGTCGGACGTTTGCGCCGACCATTTGTGCAGTTGCTGTAACTGCTCGGCCTCTTCACGACCGTCAAACAGGCTGGCCGCTCGGGTCATGGCGCTATTGAGCCGCCGCAAACTGACATAATTGCCGCGTCCCTTAACCAGCACCGCGGTGAACTCCAACGGTATGACGCTGCGCAACAGCGGCAGATCCTTCTGCATCAATTGCTCTTGCAGGCTGATCGTATGAGTGGAAACGACCACACGCCGCGGCGACTCGTCGTCCGACTTCTTCTCTGCGGCGGCGGCAAGTATGGCCGGCACGAGATAAGCGAAGCTTTTTCCCACGCCGGTACCGGCCTCAACAACCAAATGGTGCCGTTGCTCCATCGCCCGCTCGACGGCCTCGGCCATGTCGAGCTGTTCGTTTCGGTGCTCATAATTGCACAGTCTGGCGGCTATCCGACCGTCCGGACCGAGGATTTCGCGAGCTGAGAGCATGGATTGTTGACGGTTGTTGCCGATTATTGTTTGAGGTGTGCATTATCGATCAACTGTCGACAATCGACAATCGACAATGCCTTTGCTATGCTAGCGGCCGAGGAGGAATTTCCCCATGCCAATCGAATTCCGTTGCAGCCACTGCGGCAAGCTGTTGAGAACTGGCGACGAGACGGTCGGGCGACAGGCTCAATGCCCTGAGTGCGGGGCGCTTACGGAAGTGCCGGCGGCAGGCACTAGCGGAGCATCCCCCCCTATGGTTGATTACGTCCCGGGCGGCGCGGCCGACGAAGCCGGAACATCGGGAAGCCCCTTTGCCCCGGGAACGCCATCCGCAGCGACCTACTCGGACAATCCATACCAGTCGCCCTATGGCAATGTCTATGCGGTTGGACCCGGCCAGCGCGTCGCCGGGCCAGCGATAGGGCTGATCGTCACGGCCGTCTCGGGCTTGGCGCTCCAGACGCTGGGTGTGCTTGGCAATTTGATGAGCTTGGCCGCCGTCGGCGCTCGCCCGCCAATGCAAGGCCGGAACGATCTCGATATGGTCTTTGGCCCTCAGATCGCAATCGGAATAGGAGCCTTTGCGATAGCAATGGGCGTGCTGGTATTAGTCGGCGCCCTGAAGATGAAGCGGCTGGAAAGCTACTCGTTGGCCATGGCTTCCGCCATCGTGGCAATGCTCCCTTGCCTCTCACCGTGCTGCCTGTTGGGATTGCCGTTTGGCATCTGGGCCCTGGTCGTATTGAACGACCAATCGGTGAAAGCCGCGTTCCGGAGTTGAGATGGAATCTGTTAATAGCCGGCAGCTAACAGCCGAAATACGCGGCGGCACGCGAGGCACGCCGATGGTCGTCAATCGCCGGCAGCCTGCCATTATGTTGACGGCCGTGATCGGCCTTATTCTCGTGCTCCTCTGGTGGTTTGATCCGGCCGACGTGAACGTGCCCTTGTGTTCCTTTCACACATTGACTGGGCTGGAGTGTCCTGGTTGCGGGGCCACGCGGGCGACTCACGAACTGCTCCATGGGCGAGTCGCTGCCGCGTTTCGCTACAATGCCTTGTGGGTCCTCTCGTTGCCCCTCGTGATATACGTCGGCATATCCGAGCTTCGCGTGCTCTCCGGTCGCCGTCCGCTTCCCGGCGATTTGCCGCGGCGGATTGGTTTTTGGCTTTGCATGACCGCCGCCGCCTTGGCCTTCTTTGTCGTGCGGAATCTGCCATCAGGGCGCACCATGCGCTCTGCGATTTTGGGCGGCGCGGGCAGTTACGCCAGAAGCGGGTTAGGGTGTCACACTCGCGGCGAGGCGCTCGGGCGTCGTCAGCCAAAGAGCCTGTCGAAGTCGTTGTGGGAACCAATCCAGATCCAGACAACTGTGTCGCCATCGCGCATGCTGACCGCACCCACGGCGCAGGGTCCGATCACACCGTTACGGCGCCGTCAGTGGTCTTATGGTGGATTACCCGGCTGAGCCCGTGTCGACGGAAGTCGCCCGCCCGCGGCCGATGGAACGGCCGCGACAGTCGGTGAGCGAGTAGTAGCCGACAGATCTCTATCCTCGATAGCCGCCACACCGCAATGTAATGGCGGGCATCGGTCGCAATACTCGACGGATTCACGGTTTCAGGGCCACATTGGCCAGCGATTCACTCCGGCGTCGGGGCTCATCGAACCCCCTTAACCGTTTCAGCGGCGGCCACGTCCCTTCTGTTCTCATGCGTCGATAGCGTGCGCCCTTGGTGGACATCGGTCCAACGCCGCCCTCTCCGGAACGATTCAAAAACCGCGCCGGAGGGGCAACGAGAGATTGAGAAACAGCGGATTCAGATGCGGTTCAGCTTCGGCGGCGACGCCAAACGCAGGCCATCGCGCCAAGGGCGGCCGTGAGCAGCAACACCAGCGTGCCGGGCTCGGGAACGCCCGTGGCGTAACCGATGGTGTAGCTCCCCGTTGCCAAGTCCTTGCCTGTGAACCACATCTGGTCGCCAATCACCATGGGTGTATAGGTACGGTCATTGCGCCAAGCAACGCCGTCGGTTTTGTCGAAGATGGGATCGAGATCGCGCGTCCAGGTGATGCCGTCGGTGGAGGATGCATAGCCAATGCCATTATCCATCCCGGTAACGCCACCGCTGTACCAAATGTCAAAGGCATTGTCGTTTTCTTTTAGAACGGTAGCGCGGCTGACGTAGGTACGATCCCATGTCCCCGCCACGCCCGACCCGGCCAGCACGGGCGTCGTTCCGCCGTTGTAGCCTTGCCAGTTGATGCCGTCGTTGGAAACGGCCAGGCCGAGGGATTCAAAGCTGCCACCCGTGCCGTCGTAGTACATGACGTACTTGTTTGACCAGACGCTGGCCTTATCCACCGGCGTGACAATTGTGGAACTGCCGGCGGGGTTATAGACGACGTCTGCCGCCCCGTAAGACCCGCGGTTCCAGGTGCTATTGTTGTTGTCATTGTTGATAACGCTGGTGCCGACTTGAGTCAGTGGCTGATCGTTAGTCCAGGTCAAGCCGTCCGTACTCGTGGCCGTTCGGATGTCATTAATGCTGTAGGTGAGCGTCGAGGGGTGATACCATATGCGGTAGGCGCCGTCGATGTTTTCGACCAGCGTGTGCGTGGGCGCGGTCAGTCCCGCGACGTTCCCGACGGTTGTCCAGTCAATTCCATTTGCGGAGGTGGCCATCTGGACCCCCGTGGCGGAGTCCGACCACATGGTATAGGTGCTTCCGCTCTTGAGGACCGTCGGGTAATACGCCTTGCCGGGCACATAAACGGGATTCGAGCTATACTCGGTCCATCCGGTTGTGGTCACGGCCGACGCCTTGCCGACCGCAAGCGTCATCGCCGCCATACTCAGCACTGCAATCATTGAACGTTTCATTTTCAGGCTCCTTTGGCCCGTATCGGGCCGTCTAGTCGCTTTCGGAAATCAGGAATGGACGCAAGACCCACACGCACGCTCACAGGGAAAGACGTTGCCTCGTTGTGGGTTGTCATGGGTGAAAAACGATGCTTTCCGTAAAGACCGATTCGCAATCCCATGCACGCGCTACGCTCGTCTCTTTTCTGCCTCCGTTTACGGTTGATCGGCGACACTTGCCCAATTGCAGTCTGACACACGTCTTTCATTTTGTCTGGGGACGATCTGGGGCCGATCGCGACGGAATCCCGCCAAAAGAATCCGTGGCAAACGTCCAGAATGCTTCACCCGCTCAGCACGGATGATCGCCCGAGGGCCACGCTATGCGGCGAGCCGCAGCTTCTTCTTAGACCCGGCGTCGACGGGAAGGGTGAGAGTGGCCGCTTCCACATACCCCCAGCACACGCCCTCACCGGTGCCGTCGCCCCGGAATCGGATGAGCCGTTCCTTGTGGTGGCCGTTGAGGCTCTTGATGGTGTCGTGCAGGCGACTCTTCGGCTCGATGTCCCCTTGCGGCGAGAGAGGATCGTCGATGCGATGCGGCCAGCCCTCTTCCTGGAAGGCCGCCAGAACGGCCTCTTGATTGCGGCAAGGGACTCGATACTCCTTGACCACGCATTGGCCCAATCGCAACACCCGATACTCGGCGTCCCAGTGCGGTGTGGGCGTCGAAGCACCCTTCGCAGTTCGTAGATGTTGCGATACGAAGAGAGTCATTTTGCGTGCCCTGCCCAACAGTAGGTGGCGGATTTAGCACAAGGGAAAACACCCAGCCCAAAAACGGCTCTCGGCGAGGTTTTGCGTTACGAGCAAAGGGGGCTAGGCATGCTGATGTTGCCTCAATGCTGGAGTCGCAGGATATGTTGTTCTATGTCGCTCGCCGCCAAGCCCAGCCGAGTAAGCTGAGGGCACCGATGCCGAGGAGGACGAGAGAGGACGGTTCGGGGACGGCGTTTGTGGAAAGACCAGTCACCATTGCGTAGTCACCGGCCATGTCGGTTTCAAGATAAATTGCTATCGAGTCAATGCTGCTTAGATTAAGAGCAGGATTGGCGCTCAGAAAGTTGGTGAACAAGAAGCTTTCGGTTCCATAATCGCCAATGGCTTGATAAGTCGTCCATATCTTAGAGACAGTCGCAGTCTGCGAGCCGTCGTTCAGAGTCAAGCTGAGGACGCTATTCTTCTGATACCCCACATGGTCAAACCACGTATCGACAGAAAACTCTGTTCCGCTTGTCAGGTCGAGTCCAAGCCCACCGCCGCCGCCACCACCGTTATACGTCAAGGTGGCCTTGCTCCAACTGGATGCCCCGTTGTTCTCGGAGCACCAGCCGTACCCCATGTTCAGACTTGTACCGAACAGCCCTGTACCGTTTACAGTGTACACGGTATCACGGGTACCGCCGTAAACACCGGATAAGCCGGTTTCGGACTTTGTTACGGGGACGCCAAGCGTTACCGCATTAAGTGTCCAGCCGCCAGCAGGATTCGTTGAAGTAAAGTCATCAAGAATAATCGTGGCCTGTGCCGCCGAGCCGATGGCCAACGCCGCTATCACACTCATTGCTGCAATCAGTGAACGTTTCATTTTTTAGAATCCTTTGACCCGTATCGGGCCGTTGAGTCGATTCGGAAGTTACGAAGTAACACACACGTACGGTCTCGGCAATCCGCTTCCGTCTTTTGGCTCATGCTTGCTGGGAAATCATCGTTGTCCGTGACGACCGATTCGCAATCCCATGCACGCGCTACGCTTATCGTGGTTCTGCTCCGCTTGCGGTTTCTTTCTCGTCTTCGGATAAATGTTCTGGAACGCGCAATACTGACGACCAACTACAAAGGTGAACCACCGATCCGTTTGCGCAGGCAGAACGGCGGTGGATTACGCACAAGAGAAAACACCCAGCCCAAGAAAGGCTCGCGGCAAAGTGATGCCTTGCATGGCGAGCACGGGGACTAGGTATGCCGACGCTACCTTGAAGTTAACTGGAAGTTAAAAGGTGATGTAACAATACCTGAAGACACCACACCCATCACGGCCACTATACCGCAATCAGTGGCTCCGTCAACGTTCTTGCGTGGGTAGCTCGCAAGAATAACGGAAATCAGTTCCGTTGGGGGGATAAACTGCTGTTGAATCGCCCCACCTGTGGTAATGAGAAATCGCAAGTCCTTTCTCGGCAAAGCTATCGGTAGGTGATGATCGCTTGAGATGGGATCCTGTTAGGTGAGATGGACCCGGCTGGAGCCTGCCAGAACCTCGTCGATGGCACTGACACAACTTGCCGTCGCCTCGCGCCGGGCTATCCAGTCGAGGTCCCACGGCGAGTCGAAGTATCCCCGAGATACCGCCGGCCCTTCCGAACTCAGTACGCCATCACCGACTTCAAAAGACATGAGCCGGTCGACCATCTTGGCCACCCACGGCGCAGGGTCAGATGGTACCTTTACGGCGCCGTCAGTGGTCTTATGCCGCGTCAACGTATCATCCGAATGGTCTAGTCGCAGGTCCACTGGGACTCGTTCAGCGGGCAGCGGGTAGTGCAGCTCGACTTTCGCGTATTCCGGAGCGCCCATTGTGCCAGACGCGCATCGAGTACCGTTGCCACGTTCTGGTGTTGAACTGCTGGTAGAGCCACCACGTTATCGTCAGGCGCGGCACGTGACGTATCCACTAGGCTCGGACTCGTGGCTTCGCTGGTAGTGGCAGAGGCGTTGACGAGTTGGGACGTCGCAGTCTGCAAAGGCGGTGTCGCTATTGGCGGTAGCGTATCACGTGTTTGGACATTCAGCGCTACCGTTGTTTCAACAGATGCCGGCGGCACATCGCTGGTGCTGCCCGCCGGGATCAGCAAGCCCACAGACTGGTTGTACGTCGACAGCAGCTTGCTCAGATCGGCGAAATCGACCATTCCATCGTAATTGAAGTCGCCGTCAGCCCACACGCCGGCCTGATTGTACTTCGACAGGAACTTGCTCAAGTCCGTGAAGTTCGTCGTGCCGTCCATGTTTGTGTCACAATACACTGTATAGGCAATGCTAATCCTGCTGGTCTCTGGGTTGTGGGTCCAGCCCAAGCCACGCGAGGCGCTGGCCGTCGAACTCCGAAACTTGCCCGTGTTGAAGTGATCGCCGTTTGCGCCGTATAGCTCGCCGTCAACAAGCTCACTACCGTCGCCACCGGGTCAGCTTCGCCCATATAGTCGAGGACGAGCATTCCACCCTGGATATCCGCCCCGTTACCGCTGAGCACCAATGCCTGGGCGTTCGGGCCAAGCTCCAAAGTGCCAGCCTCGACAACCACGGCACCTGTTGATTCGGGAGCAAGTGCCAGTTCGATCCGGTTCTGCCCCAGCACATTGGCAATCGCGACGCCATCCAAGGGACTCAACACCACGCTGTTGCCCGAGAGAGTGAAGCTATCGCCGGCGAACGTGATGTTGTCGAACATCGTGCCGGCCGGGAAGTCGTTGTTGGATGATGTTTGCACGTCACCGGCAAACACCAGTAAATCGCCGGCAACCGGCGCGATGTCATCGGCCCAATTGGCCGGGCTGCTCCAGTTGTTGTCTGTTCCACCGCCATCCCAGGTGCGCGTGGTGGCGAAATCGAAGTTCAGCAGGGAATGCAGTTCGTCGGTGGTGAGAAATGCCGCGGCCTCTCCACCGAAGTTGTTGTCGGACACCAGAGTCTCTGCCGCCGCGATGGCCACTGCCTCCGTGTCGGCCACGATGGTGACGTAGGCCAGCCGCACGGTTTGGCCGGCGTAAACAGTGAGGGTGTAGGTCCACGTGACATTATCGCCGATCACATCGACCGAGGACGGCTGTAAGCCCATCGGACCGTGAATGTAATGAATCACGGACGGCGTGTCCGGGCCGCCGTTGGTGCCGAACCACTGATCGCTTGCCTCGACGAGCGTGTCACCGTTCGAGGTGGCAAACACCCGCGTGGCGGCGTCGGAGCCGAGATTGCCGACGATTGTCACCGTAGTCGTGATATCGCTGCCGGTCGTGTTTTGGAAGACGTCGACCGTGCGGGCGAAATCCTCGTTGCCCGTATTGGGCACCGTGACTTCGCGGCTGACAGTGAGACCCGCGGCGGTGCCGCTGGCCGTCACGAGGCTCTGCCCGCTGTCGGCCGTGCTTAGGTGGGCACTGTTGGGCTGGAAGGGCATGCCATCGATCATCAATCGGCCATAACCGTCGAAGGCATTGTTGTAGCCCTGAAGTAGCTGGCCGGCCCCGACGTCTCCTTCCGCAACATCAAACGGCACACTGTGGGGCGACATCAAGGTCGTCCACGCCGAATTCGTATTGTTCAACAGGACTGCGACTGGTCCACCGGCGGCCGCCGCGTCGAGATCGCCGTCGCCATCGAAATCGCCAAGGGCTGCTGCATACGTGAAACCACCGGTATTGCAGATGCCAGCGGCTACAAACGAGCCATCGCCCCGATTGAGCAAGACTTCAAGACCGGTGGAGATACCAACGACGATGTCGGGCTTACCGTCCATGTTGATGTCGCCGATCCTGGCAGCGTTCGGAGCGGGTCCGGTCGCATAGACGATAGGGGGCTGAAACGTTCCATCGTCGTTGCCTAGGAGAACTCCTACACTGTCGTTCCCATGATTTGCTATCACCAAATCGATCTTGCCGTCGCCGTTGACATCCCCAGCGTCGAAATCGCGCGGATAAGCACCACCCGTCGAAGTAGTTATCGGCGTTGAAAAGTCACCGCTTCCATTGCCCAGGAAGACTGCAAGATTGTCGCTGTGATTGTTCGTGACCGCCAGATCCAAATTACAGTCGCCGTTGAAATCGGCTGCGACAAGGAACCATGGGTCCGACCCACCTGAACTGAATGTGGTCACAGGCCTGAAAGTCCCGTCTCCGTTCCCTAGGAAGATGCCGACCCTGCTATTGCTTTCATTGGCCACGGCCAAGTCGAGGTTGCCATCGCGATCGAAATCACCGCTTGCCATGTCCGATGACCCGTACCCGCCGGCCTCGTATACGATAGGGTGCAAGAATCCACCCATGTTGTCGCCCAGCAGAACTCCGATCGTGCCGTCGAACGCATTGGCTACAGCTACGTCGGGTCTTCCATCCGCATTGAAATCACCGACCGTTGGCCCGTAGGGTTGCCTGCCGCCAGAACCGAAAAATCTGGCTGGTGAGAAGGTGCCGTTGCCGTTTCCTAGCAAGGTTGCCACTGCGCCGCTAACCGCTATTAAGTCGAGGTTGCCGTCAGCATTAAGGTCTACGCTGGCAAAGTCATATGCTCCGCCGATGGAAAGATTGTCAGTGACGGCGGAGAAAATATTGATCGTCCCAACGAAATCCATAGTCCAATTGCCACCGGGGACTCCATCTGCGTCGCCGTCAAGTCTCATGCCAGCCAAGTCCGTGATCGCATCATAGACCGTGAGACGATACACGTCTTCGGCCAGTGCGCCAAATGTCAGGGTAGCCGTAACGCCGGCGTAACTAACGGTTGCCGGAATAATCGGGTCGTCGGCCGTCCCCAATAGTCCGTCGGCACCAACGCCTTGCAGGTGGTAGTTTGCAGCAGTGTCGGCGCCCAATACCGTACCACTAAAGTCGATGGCGATCTGGGTGTCACCCACGTTGACCACACCGGAAGTCAACGAGGGCGTCGTACGAACGATCAACGGCCCCGTGAGGAGTGCTATCGCAGCCGTATCAGTGGCCAGACTGAAAGCCGTCGCACCACCGCCGATGGACGCTTCCACTCGATCACCAGCAGTTCCGCTGGTCGTGTCCCATGCCCGATAAACGATCGACGCGATTTCGCCGAGCACGCCCGGCGTGTAGCTCAGCTTCGCCGAAGCGGGCACGAGCAACGCCGCATGGGCAGTCACCGCGTCGACCGGGCTGAAGTTCACACCATCGAGCGAGTAGGACCATTCGCCACGGCCGACAGTTCTTACCAAGGCGATGCCGCCGACGATGGCCCCCTGATCCACGTCGGTAATGAGCGTGGTCCCGGCACCGTGATTGATGAAGTCGGCCAGGTCAAAGGTGAGCGGCGTATTCTGGTCAGATGTTGCCAGTAGAGGCTCGGCGGGCGTCAATACCGGGGCGTCATTAACACTAATCACGCTCAACGAAGCCGTATCGGTGGCCGTGCTGAACGCCGTCGTGCCACCATTTACGGCCGTGGCGATTTTTGAGCCGGGCATGCCGAGCGTAGCGTCCCAGGCACGGTAGGTAATCGTCGCGGTTTCTACGCCCGTCCGATCGGGCGTGTAGCGCAGTCGGGCCGTGTTCGGCAGGAGCAAGGCCTCGCTGTCGCTGACGGTCCCCATCGGTTGATAGACCTTTCCGTCGAGCGAATAATACCAGACGCCGTTGCCCGTTGCCGTCACGATAGCGATTCCACCGAGTGTGGCGCCGGCATCCGGGTCGGTGATGGTCGTCGTGCCCGCACCGTGGTTGATAAAACCGGCCGAGAGGTCGAGCGTCAGCGGCCAATCCTCGTCGATCTCACCTAGATATGGTGTGGCCGCTGCCAATACCGGCGCTTGATTGGTGTTCAGGAAGTTCCCCCATGATTGCTCTTCCTCGGGCGACAGAAACGCCGCGGCCTGACCGCCGAAGCCGCCGGGCACGATCAGCGCGGCGGCGGCGCTAATGGCGGCCTCGCGCGTGTCGGCCACGATCGTGAAGTAGCCAAGCCGAACAGTCTCCCCGGCCGCAACGGTCGTTTGGTACGTCCACGACACGTTGTCGCCGGTGACATGAGCCGCAGTTGGCCGCAGCGAGGCCGCCGGCCCTTGAATGATGTGAATCACTGCCGGTGTGCCGGGCCCGCCGTCAGTGCCAAACCACAGATCGGTCGGTTCCACGATCGTATCGCCGTCCGAGGTGGTGAATACCCACGTGGCACCGTCGGAGCCGAGGTTGCCCACGATCGTCACCGTCGTCGTGATGGCCGACGCCGTAGAATTGGTGAAGGTATCAACTGTGCGGGCGAAATCTTCATTACCCGTATTGGGCACCGTGACTTTGCGACGGACGGTCAGCCTGGCCAACGTGGCGTCGGCAGTTACAATGCTCTGTCCGGCATCGGTTAGACTATAGCTCGCGTTGGCTGGCTCGAACGTCACACCGCCGACCAATAGACGCCCATCGCCATCGAAGGCGTTGTGGTATCCTTGGAGTAGTTCTCCGGCACCCAAGCAATTGAAGGAAACATCAAAGGGAAGGCCATGAGGCGATCCGAAAGTCGTCCAGACTTCATTAAAGGTATTACGCAGAACGGCCACTGATCTACCGATGGCCACCGCTGCGTCGAGATCGCCGTCACCATCAAAATCCCCAAGGGCCGTCACGCTCGACGCTCCACCGGTACTATAGATTGCGCTGGGTGCGAAGGTCCCATTGCCTTCGCCGAGCAATAAACTGAGACCGGCGGACGTCGAAGCGAGGATGTCGTACTTGCCATCGCCGTTGACGTCGCCCACGACAATCCCGTCGGGGTACGTCGCGTTCGTGGTGTACGTAGTAACGGACTTAAAGGTGCCATCGCCATTTCCAAGAAGGACACCAATATTTGAACTCCCGTAGTTTGCCACTACCAAATCGAGGTTGCCGTCACCGTCGAAATCACCCGCATCGAGGTAGTCTGGCGACGAGCCGCCAGAGGCCATGGTGGTTGCCGCCGAGAACCCGCCGGCTCCGTCCCCAAGGCAAATTGCGACCGTCGCACTGCCATGGTTTGTTGCCGCGAGGTCCAAAACGCCATCGCCGTTGAAATCGGCCGTGACAATGGCGTAGGCGTAGTTGCCTCCTGAACTGAATGTGGTTACCGGCTGAAAAGTCCCGTCCCCATTTCCCAGCAGGACGCCAAATGTTCCCGGTGCTTCGGAGTGGACCAACGCCAAATCAAGCTTGCCATCGCTGTTGAAATCACCGGTTGTCAAATCAGAGGGGTACCAACCGCCGGCGGCATACGTGACAACGGGTGAGAACCCGCCCATGCCGTCGCCCAATAGAACCCCGACCGTGCCACTATACAAGTTGACAACGGCCACATCAGGCTTTAGGTCGCCATTGAAGTCACCAATCGTCGGCCCGTAGGGTTGCGTGCCACCGGAACTGAACGTACTGGCTGCCAAGAATGTGCCGTCGCCATTGCCCAACAAGACCGCCACAACTCCCTTTGTTACCACCAGATCCAGGTTGCCGTCTACATTCAAGTCAGCAGTCGCTACATCATATAAGTTTCCGCTGCCAGTCAGATACGTCACGGGGGCCGCAAACCCATCGCGGACAGCCACAAAATCGGTCGTCCAATTGCCGCCGGCAATCCCATCGCCATCGCCGTCGAGCTTATTGGCAGACGTGTCCGTGATCGCATCGTAGACGGTCAGACGGTAAACGCCCTCCGAAAACGTCGTGAAGTGAAGCGTGGCAGTGGTGCCACTATACGTCACACCAGGGTGAGTGAGCACATCGTCGGCCGTGCCAAGGAAGCCGTCCGCGCCGGCGCTCTGTAATAGGTAATACGACGCATTTGCGGCATAGTGTACTACTGATTCGCTGAAGGTGATTGCAAGCGTCAAGTTCGCCACGTTGAGCGTGCCACCGTCCAGCGATGGCGTCGTGCTCACGATGGTTGGCGGGATTGTGTCCGCCGCCGGTTGCAGCATCGGCGTGTCTGCCAATAGTGGGCCGACACTCAGCAGCGCGCACTGTTCGAGCGGCTCGATCGCAAGATGCCGTGAGAACGGCGACAACGACACCTTGCGAGCGGCGCCGCGCCCGGTGCCGCAGGCTTTAGAACGAGAATCGGACCGTTGCCATCCACAACCGCGGCGTCGACCGAACATACTGCTCTCCCCCGACTAGTTCTTTAAGAGGCGTTTAACGCTTCGACGTAGGGCTGGTGCAAAAAGTTCCTCCCAGGCACTTCGACGGCGCGGAATCCGATAGACTCGCACCGCTCCACTCAATAGGTTCCACTCAACAAGACCTGCCCGAACACGTTGGCACGCCCCGGCCGTGCATGCGATGGCGTCAGGAGTCGATGTTTCCGGACGGCCCCCGACATGCACAACCGGCTTCGATTTTAATCAACAATGCACTAATTCGCAACGGTGACATGCCCCCCTATAGAGCGAGGCTCGTGGACGAGTAGAAAGTATCGGCCGGCTCCCTGTAGTAGAGTCTTTTGGAAGAGCTCCTGACGCATGGCCGTGGGGGTACAAGGCACAGCGCCGAGTAGATGTTCAACTGATGGCCGGCTTCCATGTGGTCGCATCGACAGACAGATGATTGCCATGGCGACCTCGATCAGGAAGGTCTTTCCTACTCCCCGATGACCGTCACCACGACTGTCCGTTGCCGTGCACGAACGTCGCACTCCAAGTGGATAATCTGCTGCCAGGTGCCAAGCACTGGTTTGCCGTCTGTCACCGGCAACGGCAAGTTCCTTTCTCCCATCGCTCACCTTTCCCCGGGACTTATTCCCGCGGACACCCCCGTTGAGGCAGCAAAGGCTGAGAAGCCGCGGCGTTTTTCGCCGGGTGAAATCATTGCCGCCCAGCGATACAAAATTCTGGGGCCGCTGGGTGGAGGCGGTGCGGGCGAGGTATACAGGGCGCACGATCAGATCATGGATCAAGACGTGGCGTTGAAGTTTCTCGCTCTCGGGCAGAGCAGCGGCACTCCAACGCGTGGTCGTCTCGTGAGCGAAGTCGCGATGGCCCGTGAAGTTACCCATCCGAACGTAGTCAGAGTCTACGACATCGGCCAATTTGCCGATGGCGAGGTGTTCATAGCGATGGAGTTCGTGGATGGCGAGGACCTTGCGTCACTGCTACGGCGCGCCGGCAGACTCTCGCGTGAAAAGACAGTGCAAATCGCCAGGGAACTGTGCGCTGGACTTGGTGCTGCCCATGATCATGGGGTGTTACATCGGGACCTGAAGCCGGCCAATATCGTGATCGACGGAGACGGTCATGTTCATATCGCCGACTTCGGCATTGCGGCTCTGGTGCCGACTGCCGGAGGCGAGATTCCTTTGGCCGGGACGCCCGCCTTCATGGCCCCCGGACTGTTTCACCACAAGCAACCCTCGAAACAAAGCGACCTCTATGCGCTCGGGCTTGTGCTGTATGAGGTGGCCACGGGAAAGGAACCCTTTGGCGGCGTGCCGGCCGACGGTCGCCCAGCCGATCGAACGCTGATTCCACCGTCGGTGCTGTGTCCCGACATTGAGCCCGCCCTGGAACGGGCCATCCTTCAGTGCTTGGAAGAAGATCCGAGCCGGCGGCCCGAATCTGCAAAAGCCATTGCGGCCCTCTTGCCAGGATAACCTACTACTTCTTCTTAGCGTCGCGGAGAATTGGCGACTCGGCGAGGGTAAAGAGAACGACCTCCTCGCCGGTTGTCGTACTGATGTCATGGTGCAGGCTCAATACCTTGACGCCGGTGATCTTCTGGACCATCGTCCTCCATGACCGGTCGGGCCGTTTCGATCAGATGGGTCCGCACTTGCTTCAGCAGATCCCGCCCCTTCTCGGCCGAAAGCGACTTGACCAGATGCTGTTCGGCCGCTGTCAACACGCCTTCAAGGCGGACCACGAGGAGATCGCCGAGCAAGTAGGCATAAATGTCCTTGGGGCCCCGGCCCATGTAGTCCTGCTCAAAGTGACTAACTCCCTCACAAATGGCGGCCTCGATTTCTCCCTGGGTTTTCATGGTGATACCCGCGACAGGTGAGAAAGGCGGGCGAACGTTCTCGCCGGTTAACGAAACATGAGCCATCAGGTTCTCCATAGTAATTCAGGTAATAATGATACCAAATGCGGAAAATAGGAAAAAGCCCTATTGCATTCCCCACGCGGCGGCGTACATTTACAGTGGTGAGAGGTCCGCGAACTGTTTAGTCGCGGCTTTTCCCGCGAAGTCGTCGGATAGACTAGATAGAGGGCAACCCGGCCGTGCCGGGGGGCTCGTTCGAGAGTAAGCCGACGTGGTCGAATACCTTCGGGTGTTCCGCCACGTCGGCTTTTTTTGTTCTTGATCGCGTAAGTCGTTCCTCACCACGTCGGAAGGAGCCCCATGAAAAAGCTCGACCCAACCATGGCGCAACAGGTCGCTCAGGCGATCAGTTCTTTTCAAGAGCAGCGGACTGGCTACGCGCCCAAGGCCGTCACCGTGGTCCTGAGCGATGACACGCTGGTCGTTACGCTGCACGAGGCGCTGTCGCCCGCCGAGAAGGCCCTGGCCAGGACCCCAGAGGGCGCCGCTCAGGTGCAGGAGTTTCACCGGCAACTCTTTAAGAGTTCCGTTGACGTGCTGCGAGAGGAGATCCAACGCATCACCGGAGTCGCGGTGGGTGAGGCAGCCGCGGAAGTGGAAACGACGACCGGCGCCGTCGTCCACGCCTTCACGAGTGGCACGATGGTACAGGTCTTCCGGCTCGCCGGGAAAATCGCTGTAGGGGCCTGGAACGGGAGTGGACCAGACAGTCAATCACAAAAAACGGAGGTTTTGCCATGTTAGTTCTATCGAGGAAGAATCAGGAATCCGTGGTGATCGGCGGGGCCGATGGTTTTCATCGCCTGATGAAAGTCACGGTGCTCGGTATTCAGGGCACAAAAGTGAAGCTGGGCTTCGAGGTCGATCCTGATGTTCCGGTCCATCGTTCGGAAGTGTGGGAACGAATCAACGCCGAGGCCGGTCAGGTCGCCTGACGGTTTGTCGGGCATTTTGCTGTACGACGGAAGGAGGACCAATGAGAACAAGCAGGAAAGAGAATCTGGTACGCGTAGAACGGAAAGGGCTGGAGCAAAAAGGTCAGTAATGAGCGGGGCCAGAAATGAGAAGAGGAAGGAATAAGGCAGGGCAGAGGACCTTGCGAAGGCAATCCAGCGCAGTCCGGCAGGAAAGGAAGCCGCAGAGACCCTGAAAGCGAAGCGGGGGATCGCAAGGAAGAAAGAGCAAGCGAGCTACCAAAAGAGGCGCGCCGGGGCCGGAACGAGAATGGGCGGAAGAGGAAAGCAGATTCAGGAAGAGCTACGTGAGAAAATAGAGGTGTGACACCCGTGTGTGTTAAGTCCTTGTTGTAAAGGAGAGCTAAAATGCTCGGTACTATTCTGATCGTGATCTTGGTTTTGATGCTTCTGGGTGCCGTGGGCACGTTGCCCACTTGGCCTCACAGCAGAAGCTGGGGCTATGGCCCGAGCGGCGGGCTGGGATTGATTGTGGTCATCCTGCTCGTCCTGCTGTTGATGGGACGCCTGTGATCCATCACATGGCTGAAGATCAAAGGAGAAGAGGAGAAGACAGGATGAGAACGTTAATGTTTGTGGTGGTATTGCTCCTGGTTGGCATCGTCGGCGTTGGTTTTTACCGAGGTTGGTTTCAGGTTTCGACGGACAACACGGACCAAAGGCCCAGCGCTACAGTCACGGTGGACAAAGACAAAATCCACGCAGATGAGCAAAAGGTCAAGGAGAAGATGGGAGACTTCGGGCAAGAGGCCAAGGAAAAGATCGGCGACCGGGCCGGCAGCGTCAAAGAACCGGTAGGAGCCAACCATGTTGAAGGGGACAATTAACAAATTGAAGATCGTGGCCATTGCCGCGATCGCCTTGGTGGTTGTGGTCGTGGTCTTGCAGAACACGCAATCTGTCGAAACGAAGCTGCTGTTTCTCAAGGTGACGATGCCCAATGCGGCCCTCTTGTTCGGAACGTTGATCATCGGTTTTGCGATCGGCGTACTGACTGCGGGACACATTGTATCCAGTGCGAAGCGTGGGCCGACGGATTAAAAACACTTTGTGTACGAAGGAAAACCTCACATGTTACAGCTTGCAGTCACGTTTCTGGTAGTCGCTCTGATCGCCGCCTTCTTTGGATTCGCGGGAGTGGCGTCTCTGTCCTGGGCGGGAGCGAAGATACTCTTCGTTATCTTCCTCGTCCTCGCGGTGTTGTCTTTCCTGGGCTATGGATTCAGAGGGCGGTACTTCAGAGGGTAGCGGGGGAGCGTCTATCGTCAGAAGCTCTCTCACGTTGCGTCGGAACGAACAAAATCACGGAGGGTCTGTATCGTGAATAGGGAAACGGTTGTTCAACAGCGGGCGAATGGTTCAAAGCCCATTCGAGTCTTGATGGCCGATCCCGACGAGTCGCTTCAACCGTTGTATCGAGAGCGTCTCCTGCAGGAGGGCTTTGAACTGGCCACGGCATCAAGCGGGCTAGAGTGCGTTGCTCGGCTGCGCGAGCGCGTACCGGACGTGCTCGTGCTCGAACCGCAGTTGCCGTGGGGCGGCGGCGAGGGGGTTTTAGCGATCATGGGCGAAGTTTCCGAGCTTGCAACCGTGCCGGTAATCGTCCTTACCTCGTGCCGCGATTCTCGTCTCTTGGAAGCTGTAGCACGGTTTCCGGTGAGCGACTATCAACTCAAACCGCTGGCGCCTGATCGGTTGGCGGGACGGCTCCGCACCATACTCGCTCATCCCAAGCTGCGATTCACTTTGGCCGAACAAAACGGCCGCCTGGAATGTTCGATCACCCGGCGAACCGGCGGCCGCGTCCGGGACCTGCGTGTCGAGACCGTTGACGGACGAATCATTGTGCATGGCCGATCCGACTCGCACCATGTCAAGCAGTTGGCGCTGGCCGCCGTGCGGGAAGCGTTTGAAGCCTCTAAGTCCCAGTCCGAAAGGATCGAGTTGGACATTGAAGTTACGCCAATTAATGGATGGCAGGCCCGGCGGTGTACCTTATCCGAAACAAAGAATGAGACTTTCTCAGATGAAATCGCCAACACAAGTCAACTCGCTCTCACAAAGGAGACCTAGTATGAACCTGCGTCATGTCTGCAAATGGTGCGTGATCAGTACAGTAATAGTTCTTGGGTCAAGCTTTGGCTTGAACAAGGCCCTATTCGCACAATCGGCCCCGGCGAACGCCGAGCAAGGGGTGCAAGTGCTCACGCGGGGGCCGGTTCATGAGGCGTTCGCGGAAACGGTGACTTACGATCCCGAGCCGGGCGTCGTGGTGCCGAAAGCGCCGCCGGCTGCCATCGAAGAAGTGCCACCAGAACAGCGGCTGGAGGGAGCCAACGTTGCGTGGATACCCGGCTACTGGGGTTGGGACGACGAGCGAAAAGATTTCCTTTGGGTCAGCGGCATCTGGCGCAATCTGCCGCCTGGCCGCCAATGGGTGCCCGGCTATTGGGGCAAGTCCGCGCAAGGCTCTCAATGGACTTCCGGGTACTGGGCCGATGCCCAGGCGAGCGAGGTGGAATACTTGCCCGAGCCGCCTGCGACTGTCGAAAATGGGCCCAACATCGCCGCCTCTTCTCCCGACCAAACATGGCTGCCCGGCTGTTGGATCTGGCAGAATGGCCGCTATGCCTGGCGACCCGGTTTCTGGGCCGACGCGCAGCCGAATTGGGATTGGGTTCCTGCCCACTACGTTTGGGCACCGCGAGGCTACGTCTATGTCGACGGCTATTGGGATTACCCGGTCGTTCGGCGCGGCGCGCTATTCGCGCCGGTGTATTTCAATGCGAACGTGTATGGGAGGAGAGGTTTTTCCTATTCGCCGACCGCAGTGATCAATCTGGGCGTGTTCGCCAACCATCTCTTTTTGCGGCCGCAATATCAACACTACTATTTCGGCGACTACTACGCGGCCAACTACCGCAGTGTCGGTTTCTACCCCTCCTATTCGTACAATTCCAGCCGTTACGGCTACGACCCGATCTACGCGCATGACCGCTGGCAGCATCGACAGGACCGTGGATGGGAACAACGCCAACAGGCGGACTTCCAAAACCGCCGCGATCATGAGAATCTGCGACCGCCGCGCACATGGGCGGGCCAGGGATTGCGAAACGCGAGTGAGGCCACTTCAGGGGCAGGACTCCCCGGGGTTGCCTCGCTGCTTAACGATCTGAGCAGAAACAGAGACAGCCAACTGCGATTCCAGTCGGTAAATCAGGCAGAGCGACAAAGACTTGCTCAGCAGGCGCAAGATGTTCAACGATTCCGCCAACAGCGGCAAAATCTGGAAACGGGCGCGGTGGGTGCTCCTGCCGGAACGCGCACCAAGGAAGTCGCACCAGCCAGAGTGAGACTTCATGGGTCTCCGATTGTGGCGAAATCCGGCGCTGAGCTGGGTAGGGACCACGCTCCGCCGAAGATGTACGAGACTCCCAAGCCGGATCCCAATGTGGCTGCCAAGCCGCGAGTGAATCGATCGGCGAACCAACCGCAGCAACGCTCGGTAAACCGGATGCCGCTCGACACCGTGCAACCGCAGCAACAACCGCGAGTTGAGCGAGCGGCCCCGCAACCGCAGCCCCGGGTCGAACGGGCCGCCCCGCAACCGCGGCCGCAACCCAAAGCTGATCGGCCAACGCCCCAGCGGCAGCCGCAGCCCAAAGCGGATCGGCGCGCGCCGCAACCACGGGGCAACCCAGCGGCAGCGAGGCAGGGCAAACCCAAGGACAATGACCATGGCGACAAGAACAAATAGCAGGAGCGCCGACCGTAAGGCCTTGTTGCGTTTATGAGCAGTCGATCGCGGGCCGTGCCGGCAATTCGCCACCTTGGCCCAACCCTTTTTGTGAAGGAGAACTTGACATGTTACAGCTTGCAATTACGTTTTTGGTGATCGCCCTGATCGCCGCCTTTCTTGGATTCGCGGGAGTGGCATCCCTGTCTTGGGCGGGAGCGAAGATACTCTTCGTCGTCTTCCTCATCCTCGCGGTGCTGTCTTTCCTGGGCCATGGGTTCAGAGGGCGCTACTTCAGGGGATAACGAGAATGGAGTTGAAAGGAGGAGCTAGAAGGGGTCATATGTCATGCTGCACATTCCGCGGCTGACCGGCTGGCTTGCACTCAACCTAGACTCCTGTTCGTGCGTACCACACGGCCGGTACGGGGGCGAGCTGCTTATGCCTGAACGAGCAATGCTTGATCGTGTTGTGGCCCCTCCGTGCGTACGATGTCACGCACCGGTGGCCCCGATAGATCGGCTATCGGGGCGGCGAAGCCGCAAGAGGTATTCCTCGCGACTTCACCCTCGTCTGCCTGTCCGCACTGCGATGGCAAGCAATCGCGGGCACCCGCGTAAGCCTGAAACCTCTTTTAGGGTTAGCCCGTACCGTTCGGACTCGGACTCAAGGCGGGCCTGAACTCTCCGTGAACTACCGTATTGAATGGCTTCGCGCTTACTTCGTGACCGATTGCCCGGTCGGTTCGGCGACGGGCAGCGAAATGTGCTCGAAGAAGCCGCCGTGGGCCCAGCCGTCGCTGTCGACGGTATCGGCGCCTACCGTCGATGCATAGAGGCCATATTGTTCGGAGCATCTCTTCCCGGCGAAACTGGCCACCACGTCGCCTTCGGTTGGCTTGTGAAAGGCAAGACCCGCGTCGGCAACCTCCAACGGCGTCTTGCCGCCCAGTTCGTCGTACGGTTTGCTCCAATCGTGCCAGAGCTTGCTGATCATAGGCAGCCCGGGGTCGCGGTTCTGCAAGTGCATATAAAGTTTCTTCGTCTGCCATGCAGGCAAACCGTCCAGGGCCAGGCTTGAATCGGCGGCCATCTTGTAGGCGTCGACTACTGCCAGCACCACTGCCTTGTGATCGGGATGACCTGCCCGATCGCCGCGCGGTTCGTGCGTGACGATCACCTCGGGTCGGTACGTTCGGATCAAAGTTGCCAGCTTCGTAGCGGCGTTCAGTTTTCCGCGGGCAACCAAGTCGGAATCGATTTGCGCGGGCAGGGGTTTCGGGAACGGTATCGCCCATCCCTCAAGCGTCGTCTCGGGATTGCCGCCCTTGGAAACACCGCTGCGCAGTCGAACAAAGATGGGCGGGTTCCGAAGCCCGTATGCCCAGTCGGTGTTAAGCAACTCTTCTTCTCGCGTGGAACCCTCGATAAAATGCCCAGTTCGGCCGGGCCGAAGCCTTTCACCGCTGGTGGCCGAGACATGTACCATCGGCATTTTAAGTACCGTTGAGTAGTACGGAATTAGTCCGCCGAAGACAATCCCTTCGTCATCCGGATGGGTGCTGATGAGCATCAGCTCCGCCTTTTTCGGCTGGGGATTCCACGCCCCGTAGGCGACCGGAATTGGCGGGTCGGCCACGGCCGTGCCGGCCGAGAATCCCAGGAGAGCAACCGAGAATGCAAACCAAAACGATAACCGACTGGTCGTCGCCATCGCCGGAATCCTCGCTAAGAAAAACCACTTGTTCCATTGTCCGAGACGCGTCACGGGAGCACTATCGCTCATGCATAGAACCTACCAGAATTGCCGCCAATCATCAACAATTGGGCGATGCGGGCAGTTCCGAAAGCTCGTATATCGGGACAACGGAGCCGCAACAGGTCTCGCGATCTACCGCGTCCTGATATTCGTATCGGCGCCCCGATTGGCAACCAATCGAGACCATCCCGTCCCTCGTCTCCCGTTCCCCGCCCCTCGGTTCGCCCCGACAGGATGGGAGACCCCCCAGGCTAGTATTGGTCCTTTCCCTCGGGCCTCGCCGGATCTACCGTTGCACCTCCGCGTGACCATTGGGCGTCTGCGTCTATTGCCGCATTACCCGGTGCGTCCGGCCTTATATCCGATTTCTATTCGTCGAGTCTGAGTTTTGGCATCGGCTCCCTTCAGATTCCATCTCGCGGTGGACACCCTGGCCTAGCCTCGCGGTTCCGGTCACTGCGGCCCGCAAGGGACTTCCACCTTCAAGGCTCAAAACATGCCTGGATCGGGTAGGAGGGGGCGTTGCCGCCCCCGTCCTCCCACACGACCGTGCGTACGGTTCCGTACACGGCGGTTCAGATTAAACGCTTAAAACGCTGTGACTCGGTAATAAGGCTCACCAGACCGAGCTGGTGCAGATAACGGGTCGGGACCGCTTGGTTCATGTGGCTTGCGCCGGCATTCCACCAAGGGCCATGCCCGTTGGTCGCGGAAGTCCACGCTCGGGCGTGGTCCAGTCCGCGTCGCATCAGTTCGCGGGCGCGAGTCCAGTTTCGCTTCCACTGCCGCCAAAGAATGGCCCGCAGTTTCCGGCGAATCCACTGGTCCAGTTCCTCGAACGTGATCCGAATCTGCGATTTCCGGTAGTACGACACCCAACCGCGAAGCACTGGACGCAATTCCTCCAACACGCGACGAAGGCTACGCCCTCGACCACGCCGGAAAATCGTCCGAAGTTTCTCCTTCAATCGTTTCACCGACTGAGGCGACACCTTCAGCTTTGGTTGGCGATGCGGCGTCACCGTATAGCCCAGGAACTTGCGGTTCCAGGGCCGGTCCACCGCACTCTTCTCTCGATTGACCTTCAAACGCAAACGTTCCCGAAGGAATCGCTCGACCGACGACAAAACGCGTTCGCCCGCCGCTTTCGACCGCACATAGATGTTGCAATCGTCGGCGTATCGGACGAATCGGTGCCCACGCCGCTGAAGCTCGCTATCCAACTCGTCGAGCAGGATGTTGCTCAGCAGCGGCGAGAGCGGGCCGCCTTGCGGCGTCCCTTCCGTGCGTTGCGTCACCAGTCCATCTTCCATCATGCCCGCCTGCAAGTAGCGGCGGATCAGACGAAGGATGCGTTTGTCTTCGATGTGCCGAGCCATCCGCGACATCAAGATGTCATGGTTGACCCGATCGAAGAACTTCTCCAGATCCATGTCCACCACCCAGCGATGCCCGGCCTCGATGTACTCCCGCGCCCGATCAATCGCTTGATGGGCGCTGCGTCTCGGACGAAAGCCGAAGCTTTGGTCCGAAAATCGAGGATCGAAGTATCGCTGCAACACTTGGTTGAGGGCCTGTTGAATCAGTCGATCGAGAACCGTCGGAATGCCCAGCATCCGCACGCCTTTGCCGCCCGGCTTGGGGATTTCCACCTTCCGAACCGGCGAGGGACGATACGTACCGCTGAGCAGTTCTTCCCGGATGGCCTCCCAGCAGGCTTGGAGCAAGGGCTTCAAGCCGTCAACGGTGATTCCGTCAACGCCCGGATGCCCTTGTTGCCAACCACCTGCCGGTAAGCCGCCAGCATGTTCTTAGGGCATACAACCTCCTCCATCGTCATCAAGGTCTTCTCGCCGACGTGCTCATTACATGCCGTGCCTGCTTGATGTGCGCAGACCGTGCTCTCGGCGGTTCCGCCGCCTACCCTCCGGTTGCGATCCGGCTTTCCAGCCATCTTGTCTGCATCTCGTTCAGGCATCGAATGCTCTGCGTCGGTTCGGTCTAATCTGTTCGGCCCTTCGGCACGTCGATGCGGCCTTGCGATCCCCGGCCGTTTCTCCCCTTTCGGGCGAGTGTCTCGATCGAGCGGGCCGCCGGCCCGCGACTACTATGGCCTCGGCTGACTTCTGTCGTCCCTTCGGCCCGCCTTGCGACGGGCCTAGTGGGCGTTCAAGGCTGAGTTGACTTGTTTACTGTTTTCGATTATGCCTTCTCCTGTCTTGGATGATTCAAACAGGAGAGGGATTATGGGCAAGGAAGCCAAGCACGTCGTTCGGCTGAAAGTCGAAGATCGAGAATGGTTGCAGTCGCTGCTGCGTAAGGGAGGCCAGAGCGAATCGCTCTTGAAACGGGCGCGAGTGTTGCTCAAGGCCGACCAGTCGCAGCAGGGGCCGGGGTGGAGCGACGAACGAATTGCCGAGTTTGCCGAGGTCGGGCTGTCTACGGTGTACCGTGTGCGGCAACGCTTTGTGGAAGACGGAGCGGCAGCGGCTGTCTGCCGCCAGAGGGCGGAAGGCCGACAGTATCGCAAGTTGGACGGCGAACAAGAAGCGCGTCTGATAGCGTTGGCGTGCAGCCAAGCGCCGGAGGGCCGGAACCGTTGGACACTGCACCTGTTGGCCGACCGCTTGGTGGCCTTGCAAATCGTGGACGACATCAGCCATGAATGCGTACGTAGCACGCTTAAAAAAACGAACTTAAGCCTCACTTGAGAGAGCAATGGGTGATTCCACCCCAGCAGAATGCCGACTTTGTGGCGGCGATGGAAGACGTGCTGGAGGTGTACAAGCGGCCCTATGATCCGCGACGGCCGCAAGTGTGTTTCGACGAGCAGAGCAAGCAGTTGGTGCGAGACACACGGCCTGTTTTGCCATGCGAGCCGGGACAACCACAACGGGTCGACTACGAGTACGAGCGAAATGGCACGGCCAACTTGTTTATGTTTTTCGAGCCGTTGGGAGGCCAACGCCACGTTAAGGTGACTGATCGACGCACCAAGATTGACTTCGCCCAAGTGATTCGGGAGTTGGTGGACGAACACTATCCCGAGGCGGAAAAGATCGTGTTGGTGATGGACAACTTGAATACCCACAAGCCGGCGTCCCTGTACGAAGCGTTTGAGCCGGCCGAGGCGCGTCGGTTAGTTGAACGGCTGGAGATCCATTACACGCCGAAACATGGAAGCTGGCTGAACATGGCGGAGACGGAGTTGAGCATTCTCACGAAACAATGCCTGGATCGTCGCATCCCCGATCAGCCCATGCTCATTCGGGAGGTAGCTGCTTGGGAAACGGATCGTAACGCCGCGGATTGTACCATCGACTGGCGGTTCACGACTGACGACGCAAGGATCAAACTCAAACGCCTCTACCCATCAATTCAGGCTTGAAGAGGCACTAGCCATTGGCAGGACGACAGATCTCTCAGGGTAAGGCGCGTGACTTTCCTCCCATACACCCGCCGCATATACGCCGAACCGGTCCGAATGACGTTGGGCTTCGAGTCTATTGGCCCTCTCGCCCACCGGTTCGACGCCTCGTATGCGATTCATGTTCTTCGGGCCAGGAGTTTGCCTGCCGCTTCCTTCGGACTCCGCCTCACGGCGGACGCCCTGTGCGTAACCAGCGTTCTTGGCGGCCTTAAGTGGTGATGGGGCTGGCGTTTGGCCAGACTTTGTGCCATTGGCCGTTTCTGTCCAGCGTATCGAGGGCCGCAACCGCGGTGGCATTTGGTCGATCCCAACGGCGGCCATAGCCTTTAAGCCGTTTCGTGCAGAGTTTGCACTGCGATTCCGTCGGACCGCTGCCGATCTGCCAGCCGCGTCTTCGGAACGCTGGATAGCGGATCATTTCCTTCCGCGTCGAGACGAACTTCAGCAGTCGATCCGCGGCCTCGCGTTTCCCTTTGCCCCGCAACGTGGCACGCCACTGGATGATTTTCTCCCAAGCCGCCGCGTATCCCTCATGTTTGAACACGTGCATCAGTTCATCCGCCCATGCGCTGCCCTCGGGCGATTCTTCACCGAAAACCTTACGCCGCGCACGATGCACGTTTTCACTCAAGTGAAAGAAGTCCAAGCCCAACGCATCCAACTCCGCGAGATGCAACTCCATCTGTTCGCGAATCCACGTCGCTCCATCCACGAGTCCCACATGTTCATCCGCTTCTCGGAAGAACAGTCGATCCGCTTCGTGACGGAGAAGCGTTCCCGCTGCGATATGATTACCGTGGGTGAAGGCCACATGCTGATGCTTCGCGTCTTCGCTATAGAAGAAGATGACCTTGAATTCTTTCCAAGCCAGGTCGGAGCCACGCTTTCGCGGTGGCAGGGGTTTGCATTTCTTGCCGCTACGGCGGCGCTTGGCCTTGATGCCATCGCGACGTTTCACTTTCTCGGCGTCGGTGATGATCGGCACCATCACGCCGTCGCAACCCGTGTAAACACGCGTTTTCTCGCGTGTTTTGCTGTCCGGCAGGATGCAATCCTCCGCGTGCCAGGTCACGGCGATGGCGTCGTCTTGCTGGGCTTTCAGCACGCGACGCCCGGTCGCTTCCACCTCTTGACGCAACCGCTCGCCGCTGAGCTTCACTTGGGCCGTGCGCTCCAGGGCCGCTGCCGCCCTGATGAAACTCGTCGCCGATAAGTTCAGTCGACAAGCCATCTCCAAGACACCGGGCGTGATCGTTGCCCCGCTACGATCGAGAATCTCATCCGCCGGCGCGATACTGCCGATCTGTGGTCCATGCCACCAGCGTCGCGCGATATGGATCTCGCCGTTGACGGTAAGAACCCGGTGCGACTGCCGGCCTTTATTCGCCAGTCGCTTGCCCGTCGTCGGATGGTGCGGAGGGGGGAAAAGCGGCTTCCGCCGCATCGACCCGCTTCTGCAAGGCACGCTCGAAGACCTTCCGACGCATCTCCGCACAAAGCTCCCGCACCTGCTCTTCACTGCCGGCAATCCACTGCCCGTCCGGTGCGTCGTTGACGGCTTCCATCACCTCATTGGCGAATACCTCAAACTCTTGCTTCATCGATTCGGCGAACTGCCCCGCCGAAACTCGTGGCGACGTTTCCATCTCGTACTCCTTGCGCGTAGGAATGTAATCGCAAACACATGCGCAAGCAGCTTACCCAAATCCCGCAAATAGCGCCAGTCGAAATGGTCAGACCCGACGCCCTTGCGTTTCGGCTAGGAGTTCCTGTCATTAAGGTCTCCGCCGGGACTCTCACCCGGCCAGTCACTTCCCGGCTCGCTTTCGCTACCCGGTTGACAGCGTCAGGTATGACGCTGCGCGTCATGCCTGACGCACCAAAGAAACAGGGCCGCCGTAACAAATTGTTACAGTGGGCCTTACGATGTCGGAGCGACTGGCGATGGACATTTCTTAACGACCCGATGGGCGCGGGGCTCTTTCAGCTTGCAATTGCGCAAGTCGAAGAGTTCTCGGCAGATAAATTCTTCGTGCGCGCGCGCCGCGCCGGCGTGAGATCACTCTGCCCAACGCTCTCATCGTCCTTCCCTACCGGTTTTTCAGGGACCGGTCTTGGGAGAATTATGATGATCGCCCATCGTTTTCACGGCTCGTTGCAGCCGCCATTGACGGCCCGTAACGGACATACGCTTAACGTCATACTCGTCTGCCGAGTAAGCGATCCCACTAAACAGGATGAGCATTCACCGGAGCACCAGGAGTCGTGGCTGCGGGGCTGGCTCGGAGACAACATGGATGTGCCGTGGGAAGCCACTGTGTTGGCCGGCAGCGGCAGCGGAGAACGCATAGAGCGAACGGAGTATCTGCGACTAGTGCCTCTTCAAGCCTGAATTGATGGGTAGAGGCGTTTGAGTTTGATCCTTGCGTCGTCAGTCGTGAACCGCCAGTCGATGGTACAATCCGCGGCGTTACGATCCGTTTCCCAAGCAGCTACCTCCCGAATGAGCATGGGCTGATCGGGGATGCGACGATCCAGGCATTGTTTCGTGAGAATGCTCAACTCCGTCTCCGCCATGTTCAGCCAGCTTCCATGTTTCGGCGTGTAATGGATCTCCAGCCGTTCAACTAACCGACGCGCCTCGGCCGGCTCAAACGCTTCGTACAGGGACGCCGGCTTGTGGGTATTCAAGTTGTCCATCACCAACACGATCTTTTCCGCCTCGGGATAGTGTTCGTCCACCAACTCCCGAATCACTTGGGCGAAGTCAATCTTGGTGCGTCGATCAGTCACCTTAACGTGGCGTTGGCCTCCCAACGGCTCGAAAAACATAAACAAGTTGGCCGTGCCATTTCGCTCGTACTCGTAGTCGACCCGTTGTGGTTGTCCCGGCTCGCATGGCAAAACAGGCCGTGTGTCTCGCACCAACTGCTTGCTCTGCTCGTCGAAACACACTTGCGGCCGTCGCGGATCATAGGGCCGCTTGTACACCTCCAGCACGTCTTCCATCGCCGCCACAAAGTCGGCATTCTGCTGGGGTGGAATCACCCATTGCTCTCTCAAGTGAGGCTTAAGTTCGTTTTTTTAAGCGTGCTACGTACGCATTCATGGCTGATGTCGTCCACGATTTGCAAGGCCACCAAGCGGTCGGCCAACAGGTGCAGTGTCCAACGGTTCCGGCCCTCCGGCGCTTGGCTGCACGCCAACGCTATCAGACGCGCTTTCTTGTTCGCCGTCCAACTTGCGATACTGTCGGCCTTCCGCCCTCTGGCGGCAGACAGCCGCTGCCGCTCCGTCTTCCACAAAGCGTTGCCGCACACGGTACACCGTAGACAGCCCGACCTCGGCAAACTCGGCAATTCGTTCGTCGCTCCACCCCGGCCCCTGCTGCGACTGGTCGGCCTTGAGCAACACTCGCGCCCGTTTCAAGAGCGATTCGCTCTGGCCTCCCTTACGCAGCAGCGACTGCAACCATTCTCGATCTTCGACTTTCAGCCGAACGACGTGCTTGGCTTCCTTGCCCATAATCCCTCTCCTGTTTGAATCATCCAAGACAGGAGAAGGCATAATCGAAAACAGTAAACAAGTCAACTCAGCCTTGAACGCCCACTAGTCGAACTGGTTGAAACCGACCGGTTCGATCTGGTTCTGACGAAGGACCTCGGCCGGATTGTCCGCCGTATCCACGCCCACCTGGTTTGTGAACACTGTGTGGACCATGATACCCGGCTGATCTCACTTAACGACCACGTGGACAAGGCCGAGGACGGGTGGGAGGACCGCTCGATCTTCTCGGCGTGGCACCATGAACGGTCCAACCGTGATACGAGCAACCGCATCAAGCGGACGCACCGCGCCAAGTTCCTCCAGGGCAGCTGTCTGTCGGTGCCAATTTACGGATATGTCAAGAAGCCTGGCGCCAAATCGGACGACGATGTTGAGAGGTTGCCCGAAGCGGAAGCGATCTACAAGGAGTGGTTTGACCGCCTCGACAACGGCGCGACGTACTCGGACATCGCTGACTGGTTGAATGCGACAGGAGTTCCATTGGGGCCATACTGCAGACGACAGAATTGGGACTGCCGCATTGTCGGCCGTCTTACCCACAACTGGCTTCTCAAGGGCGTTCGCTTCCGCAACAAGCGGAAGAGCAATCGCAACAACGAGACCGGGAGGTACAAGTCAGAAAAGGCCGACCCGAGCGAACTCGTTGTTCGCCCCGTTCCGCACCTGGCCTTCTTCGAGGCGGCGTACTACGACCGCGTGGTAGCAAAGGCGGACGCCCGCAACGCGAAGTTCTGCCGCAACGGCACAAACGGTCCAGATCCTTTAGAGAATCGCCCGCGGAAGCGGACCCGATTCCCCGGGCAGACGATCTATTGCGGCATCTGTGGTCGGATGTTTGTCTTTGGCGGCCATGGTCAAAAGGACCACCTGCAATGTACTGGATCTCGCGAGTATCGCTGTTGGAACGCCATCTCAGTCGATGGCCCACTGGCCGCGCAGAAAATATCTCAGGCGGTGTTCGACCAGATCGAAACGATAGTGGACTTCGACCGCTCGTTCCAGGCGATGGTCAACGAAGAGGCTCTTCGGCTAGACGAAACTCGCGAAGATCGCCTGCGTCAGACAAACCGCGAGCTGCGTCACGTCCGCCAGGAGATCGAAAACGTCGTAGAGTTTATCCGTGGTGGCGACAGCAGTGAGCGGGTAAGAGTTGAGTTGCGACAGTTGGAAGTCCGGGAAAAGAACCTCCTCCGCGAGAAGGATGAAATCGAGGCTACGCCCAGCCGGGCAATCGTGGTACCGTGCGCCAAAGAGGTAAAGAAAATCGCGCGCGAGGCGTTTTCGGACTTGGCAATTGATAGCTACGAGTTTGCCAAGCGGATGCGTCAGGTTACTGGAAAGATCTTGGTCTATCCGTTCCAGTTGTGTGATGGCGGGCACATCGTCTTGCGCGAAGCTGCGAATTCAGATTGCCGAATTATTGTCGGACGCACGACTTCCCGACACGGCAAGACCGATGCCGAGCTTGCCGCACTTCGACAACAGAAATTGACCATCGTCTACCTGGGTTTGGAAAGCGGGAGCGATGAGGTTCTCCGCCGCATCCACAAGGGGATCACGGCGGTCAAGATGGTGGACGCCGTGCAAAAGCTCAAACGCGCTGAAATACGGGCCTCGGTTATCGCGCTGCTGGGGCTTGGCGGAACGGAACTCTCGGCTAAGCACGCCGAAGAGACGGGTCGTGTCGTCAGTGCGATGGACCCCGAGTACTTCTCCATGCTCACCGTGATGCTCATCCCGCACACCGAACTGTACCGACAGTGGCGGCAAGGCACATTTGAGCTACCGCAACCGGAAGACCTGCTTCGTGAACTGCGGCAGGTCATTGCCCACTGCGACGGTCTTTCCCGTTGTGTCTTCCGCACCGACCACGCCTCGAACTACCTGTCGCTGTCAGGAACACTGTCGCGAGATAAATGCGAGTTGCTGGCTGCTATTGACGAAGCGCTAGCCGAAGGACGGTCTGCACTTCGGCCAGAAGCATGGCGAGCCCTGTAGCCGTTCTCCTCGGAATAGGTGTTTAAGATCGGGGCGCAGGCACAGCGCTGGGCCGCTCCTGCACCCCGGTAGAACATTCGGTGACATTCAGTTGTTCGACGGATCTGGCCGGACCTTGCGGCCTGGCTTACCGGTTTCCGTTGATCCGTTCCGCTGATAGATACCGCCAGTCCCGTCGGCGCTAAGGCAGCGGCCTGACGCCCACGTACGCAACCGTTCCACACTCTCGGCGGCGGTTCTGGCTATAACTGCAACGACCATGAGGAAGACTCCGTAGATGGGCTGTCCCTATGGCGGGGACGGCGTGCGATGGGACACACACACCGTCCCGCACCGTGCAAGGGCGCAACGATCGAAGCACGAACAACACTGGGAATACGCCAGCACGAAGCGAAAAGAGCCCGAATGCGGTCAGATGGTCGATTCGAGATGCAAGAGCTTCCGAAAGTTGCCCTTCAGCAGCTAACGCCGGCGCGTTACGCCCACGATGACAGGAAAAGGACCTTTTCTTTAGGTGTCCGGATAGTTGCGGCCATTGTTACGTTGCTTGCGGCGAATCACGCTATAAAACGGCCGCTTCTTGGGGCCGCCGTGGCCGTCCGGTCGTCGGTTGCTATAATTCTGCGGGCTTCTACCGGCCGCGGCATGCAGACATGCCATAGCGATGGTCTCTGCTACGGTCGGTCGATGCGTCACAATATCCCGATCCAAACTGAAGGAGCTAAGCAATGGCCGTCACTGTCCAGAAAGTCACTTTGTGGCGAACCGAAGTAAAGAACCAGCCCGGAGTCCTGAGCAACGTTCTGGCCCCGCTGGCCGAGGCTGGCGCCGATTTGCAGGTTGTGATGGGCTACCGTTATCAAAACGACAAGCGCAAGGCTGTGATCGAGGTCTGTCCGGTGTCAGGGAACAAATCGACCACTGCCGCGAGCAAGGCCGGTCTGGCCGCTTCCGCCATCCCCACGCTGCTCGTCCAAGGCGACAACAAACTCGGTCTGGGACACGCCATTGCCGAGGCCATCGCCGAGGCAGGGATCAACGTCACGTTCCTCGTGGCACAAGTGATCGACAAACGCTTCTCGGCCGTCATGGGTTTCGACGATGAGGCGGCGTCCAAGCAAGCGACCGCACTGATCAAGAAGGCGGTCAAGGGAATTGAGCGGTAGAGCGACGGGAGTCCGCCACCGCCCCGCCCTGCGCGAGGCCGCCGACAGCGATCGGTCGCTGTTTGAGAGGATGAGTAACGCCGCGTGGCCGCACGCCCAAACCTGTTTGTTATTGGACGACCTCGGGAAGAGCACCACTCTCCGCTGTGGTGGCGGACGTTTCCGAGGCCACCGTCACGGTGGGCATCAATCATCTATTGGGCGGAAGGGACTTGGCACTTGACCCAGAACCGGTAGAAATCGTCTGAAGCAACGCGGCCCGGATCGTTTTTATTGTCGAGGCGATCCGGTCGAAGCGGCAGGTGGTGTTGGCGAAACCGATTTCAGCAATTTGAACAACTGGCTGTCGGTCGTCAATATCAGTCGGGTCTTCGATCCTAGGGCCCCTTTGTATACGTCGAGCGTGCGGACGAAATTATAGAAATCTCCCGCTTCTCGGATGGCGGCCGCGTAGTTCTGGATGATATCGGCCTCGATGTTGCCGCGGATTTCATTGGCTTGGCGTTTGCCTTCGCCCAGGATCTTCTGCACCTCGGCCTCGGTCTGGTTGAGAATCTCCTGTTTGCGCCGCTGCCCTTCATTTGTGTAGCGGCTGGCGATCGATTCCATGAAAGCGATCAGTCGCTCGAACGCCGCTTCTTGGACCGTCGGCACGAAGTCGATCCGCGCGATGCCCACGTCGACCAGTTCGATGCCACGACCGGCCTCGGCGTCGCCCTTGGTTTCGCGAAGCCGTTGCAGTACGGTTTGCCTTATTTTGTCGACGATCTGTGCGCGGCCTACCCGCACCTTCTTGTCGGCCTCAGGCTGCTGCGCCGCGGGTGTTCCAGTGCCCGATGGCTTTGGCTGTGCCGCGCGGTCTTCAGCATTCTCGTCGCTCGGCCGCACCGCCTCTTCGACCTGAAACGTATACGACAACGGACGGTTAGAACTGCGGACGACTTCCACCAGATCGTTGGCCGTGATCGCATCGCGCATTTCGCTGCGGACGAACGTGGCCACGCGGATTTCGGCATTGTCCACCGTACGGAGAACTTCCACAAACTTTTGCGGATTGGTGATCCGCCAGATGGCCCAGGGCGTCACCTCGATCTTCTTGCCGTCGGCCGTGGGCAGGTCGACCAGGACGCTGCCGCCCGTGCCCGCCCAAAACTGCAACGTCTTGGGCAGCCGATGAATCTCTTGAACGAACGGGATCTTGACTTTCAGCCCCGGCTTGTCGTAGCTGGCCACCGGCTCGCCAAATTGCAGGACCACCACCAACTCTCGCTCGCTGACGGTGAATAGAGTCGACCATGCCAGCACAATCCCCACCAGGAGGACCGCGGCGGCCAGCGTTAGAATCGCTGAAATGCGTTTGCTCATGGTCTGTCTCCTTGATCCAACGGCAGCAGGGGCAGCGTTCGCCCGAGCAAGGCAGAATCGACGATCACCTTCGACTGGACCCTGCCGAGAACCTCTTCCATGGCCTCGAGATACAGTCGCTCGCGCGTTTCCCTCGGCGCCTTCTCGTATTGACGGTACTTGGCCAGCAGGGCTTTGATCTCACCTGTGGTCTCCGCCCGACGGCGCTGGGCGTAGCCTTCGGCCTCGCGAATCATTTTGTCCTTCTGGGCATAGGCCGCCGGCATCAACTTGTTCCGTTCCTTGTTGGCCTCGTTCTCCAGCTTGTCGCGTTCCTGGATCGAGGCATTCACCTTGTCGAATGAGGCCCTGACCCTATCTGGCGGCGCAACTCGCTGCATCTGCAAGTCGGTAATTCCGATGCCGCAGCCGAAGGCTTCCAGCCGCTCTTGAGTCTGCTGGCGAGCCATGGCGGCGATGGCGCCGCGTTGCTGCGTAAGCACCTCGTCAATCGAGTAGTCGCCTACCAACTGGTTCATCACGGTCTCGGCGACCGTGGTAATGACCTTTTCGGGATACTGTTGATCATTCTTGCGATAGAGCCGAAACAGAAACTCCTCGGGCTTGACCACCTGCCACTGAATGGTCCATTCGACCACTGCCGCGTTTAAGTCGCCGGTCAACATCAGGGCCTCCTCCTCGGACGCCCGCCGCGGTCGCTCGGCGCCTTCGCCAAAGGGCAGTCGCAAGCTGTGCTCCTCGACGCTGACCTTCAGCACCTGATCGACCAGCGGGATGCAGAAGTTCAGGCCCGAATCAACCGTGGCGTGATACTTGCCGAAGCGTAAGACGACAGCTTTCTCGTACGGCGCGACGGTATACACGCTCGAAGCCGCCAGATAGAGGGCGATCATTACCAGCAGCACAATTGCCGCCATCGGCACGATCTGACCCCAGGGAAGATCGCGCAACTCTCTCGATTCGAGGTCCATGGGCTTGGTCTCCTAACGGCAGCGGCGCGGGGCGGTGGGGGCTGGTCTATTTTTTCGGCGACAAAGGGCAATCTGCCCGAAAGTGGCCGGCCGAAGACCTGGACCGTCCCCCGTGAACGGTTACGTGGCCGAATGCATCACTGTCTCCTTCGGCGCTGGCCGCTGAACCGCTCCAGAACCGCTGAAGGTTTACGATTGTGCTTGTCCTGGCGAAAGGTCCAAATAGTACGGTCGTTCACCAATGACTACTCTGCCACCAGCCCTTCGGAGCGGAGGAACTGCCGGGCCACCTCCGGCCGGCTCCGCTTTTCAATCCCGGATAGCCGTCCGGTCGCTGGGCAAACTCCGCAGGAAAACCGATCCGCAACTGCGGCGCGGACCGCACAACGGATTGCGTATTGCCTGCGCCACGTAGCCGCAGCGTGCGAAGTCGGCACGCATGGGCACTCCCGGCTCTACGAGTTCATGCCTGTGCGGCGCGTAGTGTAGGCTAATTGCGTTGTCGCTTCGGTCCTCTTCTGGCCGCACTTGCAGCGGTGCGACCATAGACTGGGGGGTGTGCTAAAGGCCGTCCGAATGAAAAGGCTATAGGGTGAGCGATGATTCTTCGGTATCATCCGCCGCATTACGCCCAATGATGTACGTCGAGCCGATCCTGTGCGTTGGATAGAGCAGCATCCTTGAGAGAATGGAAGAACATGATGGGAGACTTGCCGCAGCCCGTTATTGCCAAAGTAAGCGGGCCTGCCTGGGAACCGCTTCGCGGCCAGTTCATGGAAATCGGTCGGTTGCTCATGAATGTGTCTTCCGACACAAATTGCGAATTATTCGGGTCCTACGCCAGGTTCACAGCAAGCATTGCGCCGAAAAGCCAGCCTCATGCCGCCGTCTGGCTGAAAACCACCAGGAGACTGATCGTCGGCTTGGCCTTGCCCGAAGCATACGAAGCGGAGGAACTTGGGCCTGCGCCGCTAGGGACCGTCTACAAAGGACTGACGAAATACTTGACGATCGAGCGCGGTGGCGTTGTGTCCGAAAGATTCACGGATTGGGCGAGGATGGCTTATCAGAATGTGCTAGCGGTAGATGGCGAACAGTCACCGTCAACACCTTCCGCTGCGGCGGCGTGACCATAGTTCGTGCCAGCGTGGGCATCGCCGTGATAGCGTGGCACGGATGAAACTAAGCCGCCAATGAGGTTTGGCAAATGGCTGAAACGACTGATAAGGCTTGGTTTCTGTACGTTGTGCCGGGTGCAAATGGCTCGCTGTACATCGAAATCAGCAACGACGTGCCCCGCCGATGCAAGCGGGCCCTGCTTCAGAACGGCACCTTCAACGCATCACATAGGAAACGCATGAAAGGACGGCTCGCAGTGAAGGAATCTGCCACGTGGTCCAGGAATCCCTTGCGTAGAATGTCCTGCTCGTTCAGCTCTTCGACGCCAATGAAGTCTGTCCGCTTGAGATCATCGATCCACGGATGATCGGCCGGAAATCCGCGGGGCGGACGTTTCAGGCTGCCGCCGTCCAGCGAGAACCGCTCTTTGAACTTCCGACCGTCGCGCGCCGGCGCCAACGGTCGGGCCAGTTGACGATCGCCTGCCGGATCTGGCCGAGGGGCACGGCTTCCGGTCGCCACAAGCCCACAGCCAGGAAGCACTCGCCCGGCGCGATGTGGACGTAGAAACCTGGAGCATGGATGTCGCGACCCTGTTCGTGCCGGAACTGAATGCCTACGTTCGTCTTGTACGGCTCGGCGTCCTTGGCGAACCGCGTGTCGCGGTAGACCCGCATGACCGAGCCGCCTACGCGCCGGTCACTGGCCACAAAATACGGCGAGATTCGCTTGAGCCGGGGCTGGAAAGCGCGGATGAAGGCCATCGCGGGCTCCAAGACATCGTGTTCGTACCGCTGCTTGTTCTCCTGGAACCAGGGCCGATTGTTGTTGTCCGCCAACTGCTCCAGGAACTCGAAAAGCGTCGGCTGAAAGCGCTCGAATTGCACCATGGGCGTTTGCTCCACTACCCATTCATTTGCCAGACGGCGAAGTTCAGTACACAGGCGAAGCTCACCCACGCGAGATAGGGTACGAAGAGAATTCCCGCCAGCGCTGAACGATGCCAGAAGGCCACCGTCGTGGCAGCAATGGCGGCCCACAGAAAAACGATGTCAACGAAGGCGACGCCGGGGTTGTGGAGACCGAAGAATAGCCACGACCATGCTGCGTTAATCGCTAACTGGATGGCAAACAGGGCCAGGGGGATGAGGGCCTTACCTCGCCGCCACACTAGCCAAGCCGCGACGGCCATGCTCAGGTAGAGAATGGACCACACCGGGCCGAATACCCAACTGGGCGGAGTCCACGATGGCTTCGTAAGTCCGGCGTACCAGTTGGGGATGCTTGAAGCCGTGACCATTCCGCCTACCACCGCCACGGCAAAGCAAACGGCAAGCAGGATGACAAGGCCGAACACCTGATACTTCCAAGCCCGTGGTGCCATGATATTCCTGCCTTTGCGTCCGCTACTGCGAGGTTGGGCAACGCGGCGTTTCATCTCGACGGCGTTTCATCTCGACGATGGTAGTCCATCAGGGCACGGCAAGGCAAGATGAACGATATGGTGGTGGACATGCGCAGCTTTGGACGAATAGTGGCGTATAAGAACGACACATAGCCGGCAGACGGTGGTCAATGCAGCCGGCCAGGGCTTAGCAGGCCAGCTTCTTCATCAACCAAGCCATGTTGCGAGCCAATGTCCGAACGTTCTCCATGCCCTCCGTGTCGCTGTTTACCTCGCCCTTCTCCCGACCGAAGGCAATGTTCCAGTACGTCGAGCCGGGCACAACCATTTCACTAATCAAGAAGAAGTAGTTTAGCTGTGCCAAGGTGAAGTTCTGGCCGGCACGCCTGGCGACTACGACCGCCGCTCCCACCTTGCGTCGCAGGAGACCTGGGTGCCGTCGAGCGACATAGCCCACCCGATCCAGCAGCGCCATCGTCTGCGGCGTGGCTGAACCAAAATAAACCGGCGAGCCGACGAGAATGCCGTCGGCCGCGGCGAACTTCTCGATCAGGCCTTCAAACGCCGGGTCCTCTTGCACACAGCAGATCTCTTCCGACTTAAGGCAGCCTGCGCAGGCCATGCACGGCTTGATAGGCCTATCCGCCAGCGAGAGATACTCCGTGTCGAGTCCCTCGTCGGCCAGGACGGCCAAGGCCGTGTGAATGAGCGTGTCAGTATTCCCGCCGCGTCGTGGACTACCTGAGATTCCTAAAACTCGCATGTTGGGCTCCTGGAAGCGTCTGCGAAGAAAGCGGTTGGGACGATCAGCATCCTGCTGCACCGTGGAAAACCGGCTCGTTCCGGCCGCCTACTGTTGTAGCAAGAGCCGAACTTGGTTTCAATCGGCGCAGCACTACCGCGGCAGTCTACTGGCAGACGACCATTCGTCCGCGTATGCTGGCTTCTGTTGTGTACGGGCCCGATCGAGCTGACCCAGCGGTCGGCAGCCCGGTGGCTGCCAGATGCCGCAGTTGCAGGTAGAATTGTGTTGGCGGGTATCGCACGGGCAACAGGATGACGTAGCATCCGCCTCGAAAACAACATCCGCTTTCCATGGGTGATAAAATTGGAGGGCCAGCATGGCTTGGGAATATAGCGAGAAAACCAAACAACTCTTCATGGATGCCGTTCATGGCAAGCCTGGGACACACTTGGGCGAGATTGAGGACCCGGACGGTTTTGGCGAACATGGTTCGATTGCGTGCGGGGACGTTATGCGGTTCACGTTCCGGGTCAATCGCCACGCCACGGACCCAGCCAAGGACGTGATTACTGAGGCTAGATATTTGACTTTCGGCTGCACATCGGCGATTGCCGCATCGGAGGCACTTTGCACACTGATCGAACAACGCGCCCACACACCCATCGAAGCCCTGACGATCCGCAATCAGGACATTGTAGACTTCCTGGAAGGATTGCCCGCGCAGAAGATTCACTGCTCGGTGATGGGGGCCGAGGCCTTGGAGGCTGCCGTCTTCAACTGGGCCCAGAAGCGGGGCGTGGACTTAGCCAATTTGGGAATCGACATTCGCTCGGACGAGCAGCAAGACGGTCGGATTGTCTGTAAGTGCTTTTCGCTCACGGAACCTTACATTCGGCGTAAGATCCAGGAGTTGAACCTCCGCACCATTCAGGAAATCACCAACGCCATCAAGGCGGGCGGGGCCTGCATGGCTTGCCATCATGTCCCCGGCGGGCTCCAGGATCTTCTCGACGAAACCTGGGGGCGGCCGCCGGTGAGCACCAAGGTTTTGACCCAGATCAGCCCACTTGGCGCAAGTGTGGCCAAGGACGAAAAGATGACTCTGTCACCTTACCAATTCACCAAGAAGGTCGAGATGACGGTGGACGAGTACGTTCGGCCCATGCTTCGGCAGGATGGAGGTAACGTGGAGATTATCGACATCAAGGATATGCTTGTCTATTGCCGCCTGGCGGGTGCATGCCGAGGCTGCGCTAACGCCAGCCAAACCTTACGCATGATGGTCGAACGAACACTCAAGGATATGGTCGATGAACGCATCCGCGTCATCGAGGTGTAAACAGGAATCTTGCCCATGAAAATTATTTACGCTGATAACAACGCCACGACCAGAGTCGCGTCGGAAGTCTACGAGGCGATGACGCCCTTCTTCACTGAAGACTATTTCAATCCCAGTTCAATGTACGAACCAGCGCGGCGTACGGCGGCGGCGATGGCCCAGGCCCGCAAGCAGATCGCCGGGCAGTTCGGTGTCAGTGACCCGAAACAGATTCTCTTTACATCCTGCGCCACGGAGAGCAATAACACAGCGATCCTCGGCTTGGCCAAGGCAAATCCAGACCGCCGCCATATCATCACCACTGCGGTCGAACATCCAGCCGTGCTCGAAGTATGCAAGGATCTTCAGCGGAGCGGCTATGATGTGACCTTGCTCGGGGTCGATGAAAACGGGAACCTTGACCTCGACGAGTTCGTCCGCGCGCTGCGGCCGGAGACGCTTCTGGTCACCATCATGCACGCCAATAATGAGACGGGCGTCGTGTTTCCCATCGAGCAGCTCTCCCGGATCACGAAGGAGACTGATGCCTCGATCGCCTTTCACACCGATGCAACCCAATCGGTGGGCAAAATCCCCATCGACCTGGAGCGGGAGTATCAGTACGTGGACCTGTTGTCGTTCTCGGGCCACAAGCTGCATGCCCCGAAGGGTATTGGTGCGCTCTACATCCGTCGCGGCACAGCCTGCCGACCTTTTATGATCGGCGGACACCAGGAGGAGGGTCGCCGCGCCGGTACGGAGAACGTGCCCTACATCGTGGGGCTGGCCAAGGCTTTGCAGCTAGCCGCCGAAAGCTATCAAGACGAAGAGACGAGAGTACATAGCCTTCGGGATCGCCTGGAGAAGGCGCTCGAAGAACGGATTCCCAGCGTGCAAGTCAACGGCAAGGCGGCCCCTCGGCTGCCCAACACGCTAAATGTCTCCTGCCACTACGTGGAAGGGGAAGGCATGCTCTATCAATTGAGCGATTGCGGGATCTGCGCCTCCAGCGGCTCCGCTTGTACGTCTGGATCGCTGGAGCCTTCCCATGTGTTGCGAGCCATGAAGGTTCCATTCACTGCCGTCCATGGTTCCGTTCGCTTTAGTTTTAGCCGCTACAACACAGACGAGGACGTGGATCGCATCATCGAGGTGTTTCCCGAAATCGTCGCAAACCTGCGGCGACTCTCCCCGTATTGGGACCAAGAGAAGAATGTGCCTCGACCGGCGCGGAAGATCTAGTCCGTGTACGGTAACCATGAGTGATCCCATAGAGGACACCAGATGGTCCCGGCTGTTGGGCACGGTCGCAGATTCCGGCCGCGACGACAGCGAAGGGTTTTGGCAGTTCAACGCCCCGCCCTTCGACGAGCTCCAGCGTAATCAGAAGCTGGCTCTCCTAGCCCGTACTGTCGTCGCTCTGCTCCGTGAGGACGAACCGGTGCCCAAGCCGACGGACATTGTGGAGGGAGCAGCTCATGTTTTGCAGCTCCTCTGCTTGTTCGGCAGCCGAGGCGTTACGCGAGATCATGGCGGCCGCTATTCCTGTGAGCCATTTTTCCTACGGCGGCTGTCGCCCTGGTGAAACGGCCGGCAGGTGTGCCGATGAACAAGGGTTGTATCGGCCGCCGCCGGTCAAAATGCCCAAGGCCGTGGGAAGTGATTTAACGCAGAGAGCCGAGGTATCGGAAGACGTCCGAGGCGCGAGGAACGCACGAGACGCAGGCCGCCTTGCCCGATGAAGCCGGCCCGGAAATACCGCTTGGGGAATATTGGACAATGCTTCCGGCGCGACGCGGGCCCTTTCGCCGACGTCCTGAGAACCACGCCCGTTTCCATTGCACTTCGTCAATCCGGCTGTAGAGTTTCGATGGCGATTGCATGGCATTGGTTCATTACCATTCGATGGGAGATACCAGAAATGAAGAGTCTACTAGTTCTGATGATTGCGGGAACATTGTTGTGCGGGATGGTGGGCTGCTGCGGACAAAGATCGGCGTGCCAGCAGCCCGCGCCAGTTGTCTACGCACCGAGCAGTCCTTGCTGCCAGTGATCCGCTCTCGACCGACACCTCTGCTAATCGATGCCCAGGCGGATGGCGTACAGTACCTTCGGCCGGTGCACGACACGCGCTGGAAACGTATCTTGCGGTCACACGCGTTGCCGGCCTCGACGTGGGAAGCCGCTGCCGGGCTGTGGTCTTTGGCTCGCTGTAGTGGCGGTCGAGCGTGGCGACGCCGTCAGCCAATTCCTGCTGAAGCTCCCGCATCTTCATGGCGAAGTCGTCGATCCGATCCTGGCGGATAAGCCGGATACCGGCTTCCGGATACGGTAAGCTCATGGCCCTCCAGAAGGCGATGATTCGACCGCGGACGGCCGTGACCGCCTTGTAGGCCGGATGCGATGTATCCAAAAGGCGTTTGCCGGCGCTCAGGAAGCGGGCGTCAGTGCCGAATGGTTCGGCGGCTTCGGCTTTTTGCTCGGGCGTAAGCGTCTTTCGGACGCCGAGCCAAATGACGCTCACCCGCACGGCGGCCATCGTGGTGCTCAGGCGTTGCGCAGGGGCGGTCGCTTGGTGCGAAACGGTTTCATCGAGAACCGTGCTCATGAAGAGTCTCCTTGAAAATTGGGAAAGGCATCAGAAGAGAATCGCGACGGAGTCGGCTACGGGCTTGCGGGACGGGCTGGTAGAGGCCAGCTCTGCCCACCCCAAGAACTGGCTCGTCGCACGAGTTTCAGAAGAGTTGATTGCCGAGATGGCAAGTCGGGAGTCGCCGTGGCAGAGGAACTGGCTAATGAGCCAGTGATGAGCCGATGCCGGAGAAAGGAAGGATTGCTGAGATTGGATGCTCCTACATCTAAAAGTAGCAGCGCCTGCCATTCGGCAGGAAGACACAAGACTCCAAAAGCAGTTGCCGTTGCGGGGTTGATCACCACTTGGAAGCCTGTTAGGCTAGTACGCATGGCGTATTCCTGGCGGCTTCTGACCGATCGCTTTCTTTCAGTCGCGTGCCGCCCGCGATTCGCATTTTGAGGCAGCGTTACTACGCTCAACGCCCGTAAGCCATCGCGGCAGAATGCAAAACCTGCTGCCGGCCGCTCTCTCGTTGAGTCGTCCCCCCCGAGCCGCTCAGAGGAACATCTTGCGCTAAAAAGGCTGCCGTTATCCTGGCAATGTCCTTGCGAAGAAGCAATAGAGTGTGCAAGAAGTCTAACAGGAATACAAAGTATGTAATGCGGAGAATTGGGACATGAGAATATGCGTTCGCACGATCATAACTCTGCTCACGTTCCTGGCCGGTGAATATCTCCACGCGGGCGACAACAGTCAGTACATCATAACGAAGATTGCAGACTCCTCGCAGTTTCGCGCTTTGTCCGGACAAGAGCCACTGATCAACGACCAGGGTGCCGTCGCGTTTCAGGCGGAACTAGCCAATGGGCACGATACGATCTTTCTCGGCAGTAATGGCTTAATAACGCAAATCTACGAGAGGGGCCAGAACCCGTACAACACGCGGACAGTGTTCGTAGGCCCCCAGCAACTCACCAACCAGAACGAAGTGGTTTTCTGGGGCGACGTCAATACGGAAAGAATTGTCTTGGCAAGTGCCACTTCGGTTCGCTCGCTCTACGACACGTACACGAGAGGCCAGCCCGCGGACCTCAGCAGCATCGCCATCTATCCCGCCATCAGCAGTGATACCGGCATTCTTGCGTTTGTCGGCACCGGGTGGCGGGACGGGCTGTTTCAGGGGACGGCGCAAGGCAGCGCGCGAGTGTTGCGCGTCGACAACTCTGATCCTCCATATTTTTCGACTATCTTCATGCCGACCGTGGCAAACGATGCCACGATGGCGTTCCGGGCCCGCCTCTATAACAGCGGGAGCGATGGCATTTTTTTGCAAAGGAGCGGCAGTCCTTTGGTGACGATTACAGAGCCAGGCGTCTTCGCAAATGTTGGCAACCCGAAAATCAACAATGCAGGCGACGTAATCTTCAGTGCCAGCACGACGTCAAGCCGCGAGAATCTCTACCTGTACCACGAGGAAAGGACGACGATATTGGTCGATTCCGAGGGTAATTTCAAAGGAATCAAGCCGGCGATGAACGACAATGGCGAGTATGCTTTCGTAGGCTGGGATGCGACGACTGGCAAGGCTGCGATCTATACGGGACCGGATCGTACCGAAGATCGACTGCTCGGCTACGGAGACTCGTTTTTCGGTGGAACCATTCAGTCGATCTTCATGGGCGCGGGAGGCATGAACGACGCCGGACAAATTGCGTTCTATGCCGAGTATCTCGATCAGGTCACGGGCGACCGTGTGGGCGGAATCTATGTGGCCAGCCCCGTGCCCGAACCGTGTGCGATTGTCCTGCTTGGCTCTGGAGCACTCGGACTGCTAGGCCGCATATTGTGGCGGCGGAGGCAGTGGCAGTATCGCAACGCCGTGCCACGAGGTTGAGCACTGGTTATGATCGTCTCATCAGTTCAGCCGTATTGCGGCAATCGCAGTAAACAAGCCTATTTCCGGCACCGCTCTTCTGGTGCCATCAAAGATTACCGGCGAGCACGTTGAGACCGAAGGGGCGTCGTTCGGGGGAAATAGGCCGGCAACGGGCCCATCAAAGCAATGATTCTTGACACCCGGCGAGCGCCCGCTACATTGACGGGAGCGTCGAGTTGCAGATGTCCGGGGATATGACGGTTTCATGGTCTTCTGGCCTCCTGCGGCCCGTGAAGATGTTCACGGCAGTGGGTTAAGATGGCCACCCTTTTTTTCAGGAGGCGGCTGGACGATGGACAAAGGCGGCTTTTTGCTGGCGATCGATCTGGGTGCCGGGCTGGGCGCAAAAGTGGGCCTCTTTACAACCGCGCACCACCAGCTCGGCGCGGACCTGCTGCATCGGGAGAAGTTCGCGGATAGCTTCGAGTCTTTCACTGGGCAACTGGTCCAGGTACTCGATGAGTTGGCGAACAAACACGGCAAGCGGCTAGTTCAGACGCGGGCCATCGGCATCGCTTCGCCCGGCTTGTTCCGGTCGGACGGCACCTACCTGCTGGCGGCCAACCTGCCCTTCTTGACTGGCCACAATCTGAAGCAGCGTCTGGCCGAGCAGACAGGATTGCTGGTGGCGATCGACAACGATGCCAATCTCGGCGGGTTGGCCGAATGGTCCGTCCTGCAGACCGATTTAATCTATTGGGTATTTGGCGGTGGTTGGGGCGGGGTGTGGATCGACAAGGCGGGCACGGTCAAGTTTCCCGCATTGGATTGGGATGGCAAGGACACATCGCTGCACTACACCAACGAGCCTGGCTTCGCGATCCCGCTGAGCAAGTTGACGCTCAAGACCCTTTTCTACCAATTTGGCGTCTCATTCGATCGCTTTGAACAAATCGTGGCCGAAGACCTCCATTTGCCCGAACCAAAATTGACCGGCCCGGGCGGAGATCCCGACTCGATCCGCGCCGAGGTGATCCTTTCCGGTCCGGGCCGATGCCGGTTGTTTCGAGCTGTCGTCGGCGACGATAATTTCTACGAGCGGTTCCTGGATATTCACGAGACGAAACAAATGACAGACCCCTCGATCGCCGGCAGGCTGATCAGTAAGCTGAGCACCATGCGGGTTGAGTCGGCCGTGAACACGGATCGCTTGTTCGGCCGCATGCTGGCCGAAGCCACCCTGCTGATGATTCGGCAAGCCCGCCGCGACGGTCTGCCCGAGACCCTCCCGATCTGTCTGGGCGGCAAACCGTCATACGCGCTGCCCTACTTCGGTCCCACCGCCCAACGCCGGTTGGGAGCGGCAGGCGTCATGAGCTATCTGAGGCCGTCCGTTATCGACGAACGTGGCTTCAATGCCAATCTAGTCGGTGCCGCCGTGCTGGCCGAGCAAATCAGCGAGGCGTGCGAGAAGTAGAGACCGGGCGATTCAGGCTCCGCGCCGTCGCTATCCAATACGCCGGTTCTGCACTTCCGGCCTGCTGCGGTGCCAAAAAGAATCTCGATTACTATCGCCGCGAGTCCCGCATTGTGGACAAGTCCACGGGGCTCCGCAGCGACCAAACGATTGTCCTTCAGGGTCCCAAAACATCTCAACTCTATCCCGATCCGCTTCGTCGCGTGGCGTACTACGACGCCGAGCACGATCGGCGACTAGTTTTCCTTGCGAACAACTTCAAACTGCCCGTCTTGACCATCGCACAACTCTATCGCTGTCGTCGGCAAGTCGAGTTGTTCTTCAAGTGGATCAAGCAGAACCTCCGGATCAAGGCGTTTTACGGCAACTCCGTCAATGCGGTGAAGACCCCGGTGTGGATCGCCGTAAGCGTCTACGTCCTGGTGGCCATCATCCGCAAGGAACTGAAGCTCGACCGAAGCCTCTCCAAAATTCTCCAAATTCTGAGCGTGGTTCCTTTCGAGAAAACCCCTAGTTTTCAGGCACTTTCGACGATTCGTGCCCCAAATCCCGAAGGTGCTCGCTGTAACCAATTAAAATTATTCGATTTATAACCGGACAGCGCTGTTATGATATAGCGGACGGGGTTGGCGAGGTAGTGCCGCTGCTCGCTGCGACGTGCGAAATTTCGAGGTGCACAGACGGGGGCGGGTACCAATGGTTCCTGCCAGTTCTGGGAATCGTGCCGCACGATGCCCCGGCAGGTGGTTAAGAAACGACGATTTGTGGGACTTGCTCAAACAACGTAGCTAGGAAAAGCGTATGCCGACAACTCGCGTCCATCGGATACTTGCCGAGGTTGGCTCCATCGCCTTTGCAGGCGTATACGATACGCTGTCGGCGAAGCTTGCCCAACGGGCCGGCTTTCCGATGGCGTTCGTCTCCGGTTATTCAGTGGCGGCGACGGCCATCGGCGAGCCGGACCTTGGGCTGTTGACGCAAACTGAGATGATCGAACGCGCCCGGCGGATTTGCGGCAGCGTCGATATCCCGATCATAGTAGACGCCGACACGGGCTACGGAAATCCGCTGAACGTCTATCGCACCGTCAAGGAGTTGGTGTCGGCCGGGGCGGCCGGATGTTTCCTCGAAGACCAGGTTTGGCCCAAGAAGTGCGGCCACATGCGGGGCAAGCGGGTTGTGGAGCGCGAGGAGTACGTCGACAAGATCCGTGCGGCCTCTGAAGCTCGCGGCACGGCCGATTTCTTCATCGTGGCCCGAACCGACGCCTTGGCCCCGATCGGCATCAACGAGGCCATTGCCAGGGTGGCCGCCGCACGCGAGGCAGGCGCGGATGCCAGCTTTGTCGAGCGCCGCCCTCGCTCGATCTCTTGGCCGAGATTGGCCGCCGGGCGCCAAGCCCGATTGTGGCTAACATGTTGGAAGGGGGCAAGACGCCCGTGCTGGCCAAGCAGCAGCTTGCGGATATGGGATTTCAACTGATCCTATACCCGTTAACGGCGCTTTTCGCCGCGGCCCAGGCTATCGCCGATCTCTATCAAAAGCTTCGCACGGATGGCACTACCTTGGGCGAGGAGCATCGCCTCATGTCGTTCCAGGAGTTCAACGCACTCATTGGCGTGGAAGAAAAGTACGCGCTCGGTGAGCGATTCGGAGTTCGGTGAACAAGCAAGGTGTGCGGCAACTGCTCTCATCGCGCTACAGCAGATGCCGCGCCTTGACTTCCAGGTAGCGGTTTACAAGCGGGGCGGTCATCGCCTCGGGAAAGACGTCGAGCGCCAGCACGCCCTTTCGCTGCATGTCGGTCAGCACCTGATGCCGCCACGTCAGCACGTCGGCTGCTGCGGCAGCCCGCCATAGGTGGTCGTCAACCGAGGCCGAACTAGCGGTGGTGGTGTCGTCACTATCCACAGCATCGAACATTCTCCGGTCGCGTAGCAACACGCACAGCGGCAGGTGCCGGCCGACAAGATTGGTAAGATATCGCTCCACCTGATTCGAGTTGACGTCATCAATGATATTTGTCACCAGCACGACTAGCGACCGCTTGCGGCACTGAGCCGCCAGATATCGAAAGGCCAGATCGTAGCGGGCTTCGGTCAATCGGGGGAAGCGATCAAACGAGGCGTGCAACAGGCGGTTCATCTGGTTCATGCCTCCACGTGGCGGCACAAAGCTGTGTATCTCGTCGGAAAATGCCACCATGCCGACACTGTCGCCTTGCCGCAAGGCAACGTAGCTGAGCATCAGCATGGCGTTTAACCCGTGGTCGAGAAGGCTCAGACCTGCGGCCTGATTAGTCATCATCCGCCCGCAGTCCATCAGGAAGATAATCCGCTGGCTCTGGCTGGTCTGAAAATCCTTGACCGTGAGTTTATGGCGCGCGCGGTTGCCCGCCAATCGATATGCCTGTAATTATCATCGATCGTGTAGTCGCGGAGCCGCTCGAAATCGTGGTCCTGTCCGATACGGCGGGTGCGGCGCACGCCCACGAGGCTTAGGCGGTTCGTTCGGGCAAGAATCGCATATTGCGAGAGCTGCCGCATGTCGGGATAGATGTTCACTACCGTCTGGGTTGCGTAATCGAGCATGCGTTGCCACAACCCCAGGCGGCTGCTGGCCCGAATGTAAAGGCGATCAATAATGAAGGCGCCGCGGCGGCTGGGACGCAACATGTAGTGCAATGTCGAACGACTGTGGGGCGGTGCTCGCAGCGCGAACTCAGCCGGCTCGGGATGCAGCTCCTGAGGCACTCCATCGCGGATCGAGAGGGCGAATGTCCGCCGAGTGCGGTTGAAAACGACTACGGAAACCGGATGCGTCTTGCGCAGCGAGGCGATCCGCCCGGCATGCCGCTCGACAGAAAACATCCCCTTCCTCGGGAGCGTCAGTAGGTCGGCCAGCGCCACCAGGGCCGTAAGAGCATCGACGACGATCACTAGCCAGAGTAGCTCTGGGCCGATGAACAGTATCCAAGTCGCGACGGCAGGAACCAGCGCGGCGCCGGCTAGCCTTGCCCGTGGAAACACCCGCAGTCCGGCGGCCAAAACGACCAACGGCAAGGCAATCACTGCGAATTTCAGGACGACAAAGGCCAGCGAAGTCATGAAGCAACCTATTCACGAAGGACGTTTGCCCAAAAAATGTGTTTTTTCCCGTCCAAGGACGGGACCAGTCCCCGTGGGCTACAGTCGTGGAACCTCCACAGTTCGGATCAGTTCCTTGAGCAGTTCATCGGCGGAGTGCCCCTCCACTTCGGCTTCGGCCGAAAGAATGACGCGATGGCGGAGCACGGGCAGCGCGAGGTCGACAACGTCGTCGGGCACGGCGTAGTCGCGACCACGAAAGGCGGCCAGCGTCCGAGTGGCCTGCATCAGGGCGATGCCTGCCCGAGGCGACGCGCCGAGATGAAATTGCGGCCATTGGCGCGTCTGGCGCACTAAGGCGTTGATAAAGTCAAGCAACCTAGGGTCGACCAATACGCCGCCGTTACGCTGCGCTATGTCGGCAATCTCCTGCGGACCCGTCACTGTTTGCAGGGCTTCCAGCCGCCGATCGAGTTCAACCTGGACGCCGTGCATCTGGAGCACGACGGCTTCTTCCTCGGCGCTTGGATAGTCGATCACCAGCTTAAACATGAAACGGTCCAACTGGGCCTCGGGAAGGTTGTACGTGCCCTCCGACTCGATCGGGTTCTGTGTGGCCATAACCAGAAACGGCCGGTCGATCCGATGCGTGGCGCCGTCGACCGTGACCCGATATTCTTGCATGATCTCCAGCAGGGCCGCATGTGTCTTGGCAGGCGAACGGTTGATTTCATCGGCCAAAAGCAGTTGCGTGAATACGGGCCCCGGCCGAAAGCGGAACTCCTGCGACTTGAGGTCGAAGATCGGAGCGCCGGTAATGTCGGACGGCATCAGATCGGCCGTGAACTGGATGCGGCCGAAGCGACAGCCGAGCACGCGTCCCAGGGTCCGCACGAAGATCGTCTTGCCCAGGCCCGGTACACTCTCGATCAGCACGTGCCCGTTGGAAAATAGCGCGACGAGCGTGCCGAGCACCAATTCGTCTTGGCCGACGTAGATCTTACGGATTTCAGCCGTGACGCGGTCAAAGAGCTCTTTGGTGGCGGAAGCAGTCGGGAGTGGAGTTGCGTCGGTCATTGGATTTACTTATCTGCTCCAGTCTTTCGTCGATAGTGTTCAATTTTTTCGGTGGCGTAATCGCGATCGCGGGAACGCTTCAGCAGTTGTGCCAACGCGTCGATGTGCCGACCGAAGTCGGAGGCGCCGTTGGCTTCGGAACTCCCGGGACGGCCGAAAATCGGCCATCGCGAAAAACAGAAGATGACGCCCAGCGCAGTCAAATGCAAGAGGATCCAGTTGGTCGGCCAGGCGTCGAACATTTCCAGCCCCGTCGGCGCGGCAGCCGCCGGATCGCGGTCGCGGATGGCAGGTCCGCCGGAGCCGCTTTCCAAAAAAGCAACCCTCTTGGCGGTCGATCCCACCTCGTCAATGAGTCGGCCAGCCAACTTGCGATGCTCGTGGTTTACCAACGGAAGGTTCAGAAGAAACGAGCCGTTCGCTACCACGATTAAATGGCCCTGTTCAATCGTCTGGCGACTTACGAGCACGTCGTCGCCCGACTTCAACAGGACTTCGGCGTCTGTCGGCGGAGACAGCCTGCGACGCAACTCGATCTCCAGTCGCGATGCGTCGACGCCGTCAAGCCATTGCGGATCGCTGGTAATCTTTTGCACCTGCCTCATCGGCTGCGAGTCGTTGAGCGTAAACCAGCCGCAGTCCTTTTCCGTGTTCTTATCCAGGTCTCGCCTTTCCCGAAACCGGGTTTTTGCGGCCTGGAGCCGCTCGGCAACCAATGGACGTTGCTCCGCCGGCGTGTTGGGCAGGACGTGCTGCCAATACCACATGGCAGCATCGAAGTCGCGCCCCACGTAAACTAGCGTCCGCTCGGGCTTCTCGGCAAGCCACTCTTCCAACCACTGGCGTACTTCTTTGCTCGGTGGCTGGAAATCGTCGGGAAACCAGACGATACAGTCGGCTCGCTGGGATAATCGCGGCGAAAGAGTCTGCCAAGAGTAAACCCGATGGCCCGCCTGCTCGAACATTTCGCCCAAGACGGCCGTGCCGTTGACGCTGGCCGACGCGCCCAGCCCCTCGCGCCGGCCGTACAGCGTGTCGATGTCACGCGAACATCCGGCCAGTAGAATTGCGAGTAGTGGCGTGTGAAGAGCGACGAGTCGAAGAGAGCCTGACGGCCGCGAACGGTGTACGACAATGGCATTCATGTTCGTTATCCACCCGCGACGGCTTGCTCAAATTCATCCCGACGCAGCCAGCAGCTTTCGAACCGGCCGCGGTCGATCAGCCGGTGTCCGAAATAGAAGTCCTCAAAGACGGTCATTGTCTGTTCAAGCATTGCCCGCAAGGAGGCCTGCGCGCCGACTTCGCGCAGATATTGCCGGTTCGTCTTGCCTCGGTCGAGGTGGATGAACTGACGCTTGTCGAGCTGAAGGAGCTGATAGCTGAAGAAATACACGACGGCCTGCCCAAAGTCGCCGCGCTGATAGCATCGCTGAGCTTCTTCCAACAAATTCAACCGGCCTCGTGGCAGTGGCACTGGCAGCGACTCCGTGCGATCGGCTATGCCGATCGGCTCATCGTTGCGAGATTTCGCCGACCGCGCGAGTCTCCACCGCCCCCAATACGCTCGGATAAGCACATATGCCACGGCGGCCAGCAACAGGGCGATCGCGATCCACGCCAACCATTGCAGTACCGAGGCAGGAAACTGGAGGTCGAATGGCAGCTTCCAGTTCAAATCCCACGGCGGCGACAGCTCGACACGGCGGATGCCGTCGCTCTGGGCGTCGTACCACGGATAGCCGAACCAGTGGTCAAGGGCCTCGCGGCCACCATCGACAGGGTCGTTCATGCCATGTGCCTCGACAACTGGGCACCCTCCGCACGCATCATCAACTCAACCTCCCACCCTTCGCGACGAATTCGCAAGTCGAGATAGCCCAAGAACCGCACCACAGTAAGATAGCCGACCACGGTCCATAAGGCCATCGGGTAGAACACCGTGTAGATCGCCTGTTGCTGAGCCTCCTCACCGAGGATCACGCCGGCCAAGTAACTCGTTGACAACCACAGCGAGACAAACAAGAGTCCGCCTAGCGCAACGGCGACCAGCCAGCGTGCGAACAGATCGCCGCCGTTGCCGCGGTGAAGGGCCTGTGTGCGGCGCAACGTCGTCATCTGTCCCGGCTGGCGCCGCCGAAGTGGATTCCGTTCTAGGAGAAGCACCTCGTTCAAGTAGGGCCATACGGCAAACGGAACGAGCCACGTGATTACCATTGGCAGCAACAGCCCTCGCAGGACAACCTGGAACAGAAACAACTGCGGCAGCGCCCCGAATAGCGATCCAATGATCCCCTTCGCCCGCGGTTGCTTAAGGAACACGGCCTCACCCAAGTACAACGTTGCCAGGGTAGTGACCAACGGCGTCTCCCAGAGTACCAACAGCAGCATCCACCACATATACGCCATCATTATTGGATTCATTGCATCGCTATCCGACGCCGCCTCGGCCAATCCGCGAAGCAGCCAGGCGTTCAACAGCATGGCTGGCAGAATGCCGATGGCCAGCATGAAAACTAGCGGCCAGAGGTACGCGCGGACGACGCATAGCCCCAGATCGAGCAAGTCCAACAGGCCACGCTCGCGGATGACTATCCGAGTGTGATCGAGTTGCATGGCAAGGTGGAGCAGGCGTTTCAGCCCGCCATGGGCAGATAAGCAAGAATGTCGCCCCAACCGTCCGGTCAGTTTCAATGGGAGGACACCCCCGCGAGCGCCGTACATTGTAACGCCCAACAACGGGAAGAGAAAGAACGTGCCAAGGGGCGGCAGTGCCTGGAACGCTGGTGATTTGGTCCGAAAGGCAGCTCAACGTTGGGTTGCCAGCCGCCGATTGTGCCTTGCCTCATGTATCGACGCCCAGCCCCGCATCGCGTCGAGATCTCGCGCGGAGCCCAAGAAACGCGACAGTCCGGGCAGGCCGCTGTGGCCTGAGCCCGGACTGTTCCCCCCCTGGGAATCTAATCGATGTACGAACTATTCCATGAGTGCACATCATCGGTTATCAGCGCCCTTTCCCTTTGGGAAAACTCTTCCGATTGGCTAGCCGGGGTAAGCACGCTATCGATTTGCTGGAGCAGAGCATCCAGATTGAGAGACGCCTCCGGATGGCACATTACGGCAGAAGAACGCCATGTCGATTCAATGATCGCGTGCCGTATTCGCTGAAGGAGACACACTCGTCTGAAGCCATCTGTACTCAACACCTCGGCGTAACGCCCTGTATGGCTCGTCAGCGTTCCGTAGTGCTGCGACCGAACTGCTGCTGCCTATGTACCCAGGTCTTCCTATTGTCTCGCCGCTTCGCGTTTCAACTCATCAACTTTGCCGATTAGGCCGATTTTGAGGAAGACCACGGTAGGCGTGCGCGCTAACAGCCGTTGGCCAATTCCGCAGCAGTTAACGACAAGGACTTGATCGAATATGAACCGACCAAACCGTCTGGTGCAGAGCGTTACAAGATCGCCGTTTCTGTGGGGAGTGCTTGGCTCAGTAGGATTCTATACGCTGATCCATGCCGGGATGCTCGATGTCTTGCCGACCCCGGTGGTGGACTTGATCAAGCGTTACTTTGCCCACCATCCGGTTGAGTACATGGAAACGGTGATGTTTGCCGTCGGCCTGGCTGCGCTGGTGTTGAAGGGGTTCAACATTGTAGCGCAACGTGCGGGCTTGCGCCACCCACCGCTTGGTGCAGCGGTGTCCGACCGAACCAATGATTGCGATGCCCTGTTGGCGCGACTTGATAAGCTGCCCGGTCGGAGGCGGGATGAATACTATGTCGCCCGAGTTCGAGCCGCGTTGGAACACATCCACCGTCGAGGCGCGGCCGACTCGCTGGACGACGAGCTCAAGTACCTTTCCGACATGGACGCGTCGCGGCTACAAAGCAGCTATGGCCTGTTCCGCGTGATCGTTTGGGCGATCCCAATCCTCGGATTCCTCGGCACGGTGATCGGCATCACGATGATGCTCACCGGCGCCGCACAGATGGCCACCGGGTCGGATCCATCGTCGATGTTCAAGATTTTCGAGGGATTGGGCTTGAAGTTTGACACAACGGCCCTGGCTCTGACGTTGTCGATGGTCTTGATGTTCATTCATTTCTACGTAGAGCGATCAGAAACTTCGCTCTTAGAGGCGGTGGACGAACGCGTCCGGCGGGAGTTTGCCGGCCGCTTCCAGGTAATTCCCTCGGGCGGCGATGGTCAGATCATGGCCATCCGCCACGTGGCCGACGTGATGCTTCAAACCAGCGAAACGCTCCTGCGGCGGCAAGCCGAGCTATGGCAGGCCGCCGTCGATTCGGCCGCCGGGCGCTGGGCAGAAATGGCCGCCGGCGCCAGCGAACAGGTGAAAACAGCCATGGCATCCGCCGTAGCCGAGTTGGCGCGCCCGGCCGCCGTGCTCGAGCGTGCGGTTGTGGCCGCTGGCGAAATTGCCCGATTAGAGGATGCTCTGAATCACAATCTGGCGGCCTTGGCGGGGGCGAAGCACTTTGAGCAGACCGTATTGAGCCTGGCGGCGGCGGTCAACATGCTAAGCGCTCGGAGTGTCGAAACGCCCGGTGCGGCCGAGCCTATTAAGTTGGAAACCAAGCGTCGCACGGCGCAGGCTGCATGAAAGCTACCCAGCGGACTTCACGCCGGCATCGGTCGCAGACTGGCCCCGGCATTTCGTTGTTTCCGTTCCTGGCAGTGCTCATCTGCACGATGGGCGCGCTAGTGCCGCTATTGCTGGCCATTACTCGGACCGCCCGGCTTCAGGCCGAGGCAGCGGAACTTGCCAAGGCGACCGAACAAGGAACGGAATTGAAGACGCAGCAGGAGGATGTTCGTTGGCGGATTGAGATGCTGAAAAAGTCGCGGGATCAAAAGCAAACACAACTGGCCGACGCCCGGCTAGAATTGGGGCACATCGAAGACCACTCGCGGCGGCTTCGCAGTCAACTCGCCCAGTACCAGCGTACCATCACCGACGTCCAGACTGCCAAAAACCTCGATCAAGAGCGGCTTCGCGAATCCCAAACGGAATTGGAGCAAGTGAAGCGGCAGATTGTCACAGCCCAACAGCAGGTCGCCGACGCCAGCAAGGCAGCCGCTGGCAACAACCGATGCTATGCCGTGATACCTTATGAGGGTCCGAATCAAACGCATCGCCGGCCAATCTATCTCGAGTGCCGCGCAGACGCCGTCATCTTGCAACCGGAAGGGATAGAACTGACGGAAAGCGATTTTGAAGGACCGCAAGGGCCTGGCAATCCATTGGCCGCCACACTCCGCGCGGCTCGCGAATACATGCTCGCCAATCGCCAGTTCGATCCGCAAGGCGGCGACCCGTATCCGATGTTGTTGGTCCGCCCGGAAGGCATCAGCGCCTATTATGCCGCGCGGGCAGCGATGAAGTCTTGGGGGTTTGACTTCGGCTACGAGCTGGTCGATGACGACTGGAAGCTGGCGTTTCCACCGCCCGATCCAAAATTGGCTGCCGTAGCGCGTCAGGTCGTGGCCTCGGCCCGCGTCAGTCAGGCACGATTGGCCGCCGCCGCGCCCCGGCAATATGGCGGCGGAACAATTACAACGTATCGCGCAGCCAACGGTGGCGGATTTATTCGTGAGACGGTGCCCGCAAAGGACGAGGACCGCGGCTACGCCTCGGCTACGCCTGCCGGGCCTGTTGGTGCAGCCGCTGGATCCGGTGGCGGAACGCCAGCGGCGGGCACCGCCGTAGGCCTGAGATCGGGCTACCCCGGCGACGGTCGAGCGATGACTGGCGCAGGTGGTGCCGAGTCGCCTTTCGACGGCGGCGGTCCCGCGGCGTCAGGCGTTGGCGGTTCCGATTCACCGTACGTCGGCAGTGGTCCCGTGCTGTCGGGCGCTGGCGGTGGCAGTTCTCCGTATGGAGCAACCGGAGATCGGCCCGAAACCGGCATGCCGGGCGGAAACTCCGTTGCATCGGCAATGCCTCCGTGTCCGTACCCTGGCGGGTCGGCGTCTACGGGCAGCAGCGTCTCTAACCCAAACGGCCAATCCGAGACCGTTACACAATCAACTTCGGGCACGAAGAGTCGCGGAGGACAGTTGAGGGCGAGTGGCACATACAGCGGGTCTGAGGCAGGCTCCAATTCTCTCGCAAATGGAGAGGGAGCAGAGCGGCCGGACGGATATGTGGTCGGGCAACCAGCGCGCGAGCACGTCGGCATCGAATCAGCCTGCTTCATCCGATACCGCATCGCGCGGACATGTGCTGTTGCCGGGTGAGTGGCAGCCGGCACCGGAGCGGCCTGTGTCGCGCCATGACGGCAAGGACGATAAGTCGCACACCGCCAAAACAATCATGAGTCTTGCGCAGGAGCGCGGTGTCGACTGGGGAGTGCGCGAGGCTGCCCATGGATCCGTCGGTGTCACTCGTCCAATCCGCGTCGACTGCTATGCCGACCGTCTAATCGTAGTTTCCGATCGGGGACCAGCGGCGAACACGGTGATTCCGCTGGGCCCGCGGACCGAGGCATCGATTGATAAGCTGATCTTGGCTGTGTGGGAGCACATGGAGTCATGGGGTATGGCGGGCAGAGGGATGTACTGGCGTCCGAAGCTGCACGTCTACGTCGCTCCGGACGCAGAGTTCCGTTTCGCCGAATTGAGTGCCTTGTTGGATGGCAGCGGGGTATTGATCGAGAGATAGTGAAAGCATCGCGAGTTGTATAACGCGCGGCCTGACGACACGTTTAGAACCATTGTTTGACGGATCATCATCCATCTAGATATCAACAAGTTTTGCAATCTGTATGCGTCGCCCTACCCCACACTCCGAGCCGATCAACAGCGATTCCTTCCTGGACATCGTGGCTAGCGTCGTGAGCATCATGATTATCATGGTGGTCATGGAGGGCATGCGAATCAAGAACACTCCGATCAAGCTGTCAGTGCCCGGCAGTCCTGTAGCCGTCGAACTCGATAAGGACTTGGCCGCCGAGCAGTCCTTGCGTCGTGACGTGGTAAACGCTGACACAGCGATATGCCAGTTGGAGCAAGAGACGGCCCGCCGCGCCATGCAGCGTGATGTTGCGGCCACGCTGGTGTCGGCCGTCGAGCATGAGCTTCAGCAACACCGCCAGGAACTCGATGCCTCGAAGCGGACCGACTTTGATGTCGCTCGCAGTCTTTCGGAGTCGCGATATCAGCTTGAGCAACTCCAACAGCAGCGGCATCAGGTGGAAGACACTCCTTCGCGGCCCGAGGTTGTTGAAAGCTATCCGACGCCGCTGAGTCATGCCGTTGATGGTCAAGAGGCCCACCTGCTGATTAGCCATGGACGCGTCACGTTTATCCCGCTTGAGCCCCTGTTGAGCGAGTTTCAGTCGCAGGCCAGACGTCAGGCCGGGCAACTCCGCGACCAACCGGAGCTTACCGACATGGTGGGACCGGTAAACGGCTTCCGCCTCCGCTACACATTGGAGCGTCACGACGTTGTGCCGGAATCGCCCAGGGAACGAGGCGGTAGTTATGTGCGGCTACAAAGGTGGACATTGATTCCCACCTCGGACGATTTGGGTGAGCCGGTGCGGTTGGCTCTCGAACATGGCTCGGATTTTCATCAGGCCTTAGCCAAGATCCTACCGGGCCGGGCCACGATTACGATCTGGGTCTATCCGGACGGTTTCGCTGCCTTCCGCCAAATCCGCAAGGAACTGTACCAACTGGGCTACACGATCGCCGCTCGGCCCCTGCCCGCCGGCAAACCGATCAGCGGTTCGCCCGACGGCAGCAAGTCGGCCGCTCAGTGAGTCAGGCACACTCCATGTGCCGAAACCCCGGCTACGGCACATGGTGCATGCCTGCTACAATATGCCGGGATACGCAAAGCACACTGGCTTTGGCTACACTACAACGATCAGCCACTCTCCGTTGTCCACGATCCGCCGACTGCTCGAACTGATTCGGTTCAGCCACACGCTGTTCGCGCTGCCGTTTGCGCTGTTAGCGGCAGCGATGGCCTGGTCGGCCAATGCGCGAGCGAACCCGCCCATTCCATTCCGCTGGCAAGACCTGCTGGGCATTCTAGTTTGCATGGTGACAGCCCGCAGTGCCGCGATGGCATTCAACCGATTAGTCGACCAACGTCTCGACCGGCTCAATCCGCGCACGCAGAGTCGGCATCTGCCGACAGGGCTGTTGAGTGTCGGGAGCGTGGTTATCTTCACAGCGGCATGCTCGCTAGGCTTTGTCGCGGGCACGCTGTTGTTTCTGCCGCGGAATCCAATTCCGCTCGACGCATCGCTGCCCGTGTTGGCCTTTTTGTTTGGGTATAGTTATGCCAAGCGGTTTACCGCTCTGTCACACTTCTGGCTGGGAGCCGCCTTGATGTTAGCGCCGCTGGCGGCCTGGGTGGCGATCCGCGCAGATCTCGCGTGGCCGCCGATCTTGTTGGCCGTTGCGGTCCTGCTGTGGGTGGCAGGCTTCGACATCATATACGCCTGTCAGGACTACGAGTTCGACGTAACGATGCGACTGCGGAGCGTGCCCGCTCGATTTGGCATTGCTACGGCTCTGCGGCTTGCCGCCGTGTGCCACTTTGGCATGGTAGCCCTACTGCTGCTAATGCCGTTGGTGTACGATGCTTTTGATGGAATATATCTGGCCGGTGTGGCGGCTATCGGCGGGCTGCTAATGTACGAGCATTGTCTTGTGCGGCCGGACGACTTGCGCCGGGTGAATCAGGCATTCTTCCACGTCAACGCAGTGGTCAGTATCGGGCTATTCCTTGTGGGCCTTATCGACTTGTTGTATTAGGCGTTAATCGTGTCGCAGCCGGTACTCAGGGATATACGAGCGAAGGTCGAGGCTGATGAACGCCTATCGGCGGCCGACGGCGCGGTGCTCTTATCATCCGAAGTTGATCTGCACGAACTGGGCGAGTTGGCCGACATCGTCCGACACCGCAAGAACGACAATAAAGCCTACTACAACCTCAATCTGCATCTGAATCCGACAAACGTTTGCATTTTCCGTTGCGACTTTTGTGCCTACAGTTGTGACTCGGATGATCCGAAGGCGTTCGTAATGTCAGATGCCGAGATGTTGGCCCGAGCCAAAGAGGCCGCGGACGCCGGCTGCTCCGAGTTGCACATCGTCGGCGGGGTCCATCCGGAAAAGCCGTTCGAGTGGTACGTGAACATCATTCGCGATATACACGCGGCCTTTCCGCGGCTACACCTGAAAGCGTGGACCGCTGTCGAGATCGATCACTTCGCCCAGGTGAGTGGGCAGTCTGTGCAATCTGTGCTCGATGAATTGGTCGCGGCCGGATTGGGGAGCATGCCCGGCGGGGGCGCGGAAATCTTTGCGCCGCGTGTCCGCAGGTCGATATGTCCGCGCAAAGCCGATGCACGCACATGGCTAGACGTTCATCGCACCGCGCATCGATTGGGGCTCCGCACGAATGCCTCGATGCTCTATGGCCACGTTGAGACCGTGGAGGATCGCATCGATCATCTTGTCCAGTTGCGGACCCTCCAGGACGCCACGGGCGGTTTCCAAGCCTTCGTCCCGCTGGCGTTTCATCCCCTAAATACCTCCATGTCGCATCTCGATCGTGTCTCGGCACTGGAGGATCTGCGAGTCATCGCCGTTAGCCGGCTAATGCTCGATAATTTTGCCCACATCAAAGCATATTGGGTTTCGCTGGGTGCAGGAACGGCACAAGTCGCTCTTGGATATGGCGCCGACGACCTCGATGGCACGGTGCGCCATGAGCAGATCCACCACGACGCGGGCGCATCCTCGCCACAAGCCCTGACCATCGGGAAACTGCGGGCGATGATCGTCGAAGCCGGTCGCGAGCCGGTCGAGCGCGATTCGACGTACCGCCCTGTGGTACGCGACGAACAGGGTATCAACTGGAAAACCGTTTAGGGGCCGGCCTCAACGCCGGTGACATCGATGCGATACGCGGTAATAATTGCCGGCGGTTCCGGTACGCGCCTTTGGCCAATGAGTCGAGCCGCTCTGCCAAAGCAACTCATTCCGTTCATCGGCGGTCGCAGCCTACTGGAAATCGCCTTCCAGCGCCTTGATGGATTCTTGCCGCCAGAACAGCGATTCGTGTGCGCAGGGCAAACGCACGAAGACGCGATTCGACGGGCCTTACCGCGACTCGGACGCGCGCAATTCCTCGGCGAGCCATGTGGCCGTGATACGCTGAATGCGGTGGGACTGAGCGCCGCGGTGCTTCTGCGCCGCGATCGTGATGCAACGATTGCCACATTTACGGCCGACCACATCATCGAGCCAGTTGATCAGTTCCAAAAGATTGTCGGCGCCGGATGTTCTTTGGCCGAGCGGCAGGCCGATACGCTGATCACGTTTGGCATCGCTCCCACGGCCGCCGCAACCGGCTACGGTTACCTCGAGCTCGGCGAGCCGATCGCCGGCGGCGCCCGGCGGTTGCACCAGTTTTGCGAGAAGCCAGACCTGGACACCGCGCGTCAATACGTTCAAGCGGGCGGGGACAAGTTCCTGTGGAACAGCGGGATGTTCGTCTGGCGGGCCGAAACACTTCTGGAATGCATCCGCCGCTACGAGCCGCAGAACCACGCCGACTTGATGCGGATCGCCGATGCCTGGGACACGCCGCGCCGCCAAGCCGTTCTCGACGACGTGTATCCGACGTTGAAAAAGATCAGCGTTGATTTTGCCGTGATGGAGCCGGCCTCGCGAGATTCGTCCGTCACGGTTGCGGCCATTCCCATGCAGTTGCGATGGTTAGACGTTGGTTCTTGGCCCTCTTTTGCCGAGACGTGCCCTCGCGATGCGCAGGGCAATGCATTGGCCGCCGAGCACGCGCTGCTGCTCGATACACATCGGACACTTGTGGCCTCCAGCGATCCGTCACATTTGATTGCCACGATCGGTTGCGACGGTCTGATCGTCGTCCACACAACCGACGCTACGTTGGTCTGCCGCGCCGATTCGGCCGAAGCGATCAAAGAATTGCACCGGCAAGTTGCCGAGCGCTGGGGCGGCGATTTGATTTGAAACGGCCTAGCCGTCCGTGCGATGCTCGTCGGCCAACTCGTGCCGTACGCGCTCCAGGTCGGCGTCCACCATCATGCGAATCAGTTCGGCGAACGAAACCGTGGGCTCCCAACCGAGGATACGCCGGGCCTTGCTGGCATCGCCGCGAAGCGTATTGATCTCGGCGGGGCGAAATAGCTTCGGATCGCTGACCACGTATTCGTGCCAGTCCAAACCGACGTGGTTGAATGCCAACTCCACCAATTCTCGCACCGAATGCTTCACGCCGGTGGCTACAACAAAGTCGTCGGGCTGATCTTGCTGCAACATGCGCCATGCCGCTTGTATGTAATCGCCGGCGAAGCCCCAGTCACGCATAGCTTCGAGATTGCCCAAGACTAGCTTGTCCTGCACGCCAAGCTTAATCCGGGCCACGCCATCAGAAATCTTGCGGCTGACAAACTCCTTGCCTCGCAGCGGTGATTCGTGATTGAACAAGATGCCCGAGCAGGCAAAGATATCGTAGCTCTCACGGTAGTTCACCGTAATCCAATGCCCGTATACTTTTGCCACGCCGTAAGGGCTCCGCGGCCAAAACGGCGATTGCTCGTTTTGCGGCTCCTGTTGCACCTTGCCGAACATCTCACTGCTACTGGCCTGATAGAAGCGGATGGTCGGATCGACTAGCCGCACCGCCTCCAGCATCCGAGTGACGCCCAACGCTGTGAACTCGCCAGTCAGCAAGGGCTGCGACCAACTGGTGGGCACGAAACTCTGGGCGGCAAAGTTGTAGACCTCGTGCGGGCGGACTTCTTGGATAATGGTGATAATCGACAACTGGTCGAGTAAGTCGGCCTGATGGAGTTGGAGACGCCCATGGAGGCGGCCGATGCGCTCGAAATTTTCGGTGCTGGCCCGGCGGACCATGCCGTGGACTTCATAGCCCCGTTCGAGTAGGAATTCGGCCAAATACGAACCGTCCTGCCCGGTAATGCCGGTAATCAACGCCTTGCGACTCATACCAACCTCGCGTTCCAGCAATTTATGCCCATGCCGAGTTTAGTCGCGGTCTGGGACGACTGCAACGGCATCACGGCTCGCACACCGATCTGGTGGCGCAAGGCATTTTTCACGTACACAGCCCCCAAAGGAGCGGGATGCTTGACGGTGAAGCGACATTTTACACCGAATAGACAAAGTCCAGGCACACAACGGTCGATTATTTCGACGACGCGCATCCGGCAAAGTCGGCGGAAATGCGCAACTCGCCCCATCCTGCCGATCTTGTCACGACAGATTTACGGCGTGCTGCTACGTCAGGCGATCGACAATCATGACCCGTGCATCCCTTATTCGCCGACCAATTCTTACCATGTGGGCCGCGTGTGCGCTGGCCGTGTCGTTATTCGCCATAAGTACTGAACTGCTTCGGGCCGCGGACAGGCCGGCACCCGAGTCACCGCGGGAACTGCTCGTCAGTAGCCGTGGCATGGACCTCTACAAGGCCTCGCCATCACCCGATGTAGGGCGTCAGGGCGAATCGCCACAGACATTGCTCAGAGGCGTACGCTACAAGGACCTTTACCGGCCATCGCTACCGCCGCCGATCGTTAATGACATGACGCCGAGACGCACGCCGTCCGCGGTCGTACGTCCGGAAGACCTATACAAGCCAGCGATTGCCGATCTCATCGTGGGCGACGCGGAAACACCACGTGTTCTTCCGACCAGTTTTCAGTCAGACGAGTTGTACGGGCCAGCGATCGAACGCGGTCTCGGTTCGCACGAGGTCGATTCGTCGCGGGACCTACTTGCCGGCGCTAACGCCGGAACTCGGTACGCACCAGCGAGTGAGGCGTCCGAACTGTTAATCCGACGGCGTGCTGTGAAGACAGTGGAGGACGAAACTCCGGAACCGGACGAACCGCCCCACGAACTGTCGAAGGTTTCCTTGCCCGCCTACCGCATTGAACCTCCGGATGTTGTTCAGATTCTGGCCGTCAAGCTTGTGCCTCGCCAGCCGTACCACATCGAAGAGTTTGATATGCTGCAAATCCAAGCGTTGGGGACGCTGCTGGATCAACCGATCAACAACTACTATCTCGTGCAAGCAGATGGCACGGTCGACTTAGGCCCCGTCTACGGGAAGGTCCGCGTCGCAGGAATGACGGCGGATGAGGCCAATCACGAAATCACACGCAAACTAAAGGCCCTGTTGCAGCAGCCGGTTGTTTCCCTTCTCTTGGCTCGCGCGGCAAGTGTGCAGCAGGTAAACCGCAACTACCAGGTGCAGTCCGACGGCACGGTTGATCTGGGCCGATATGGCATGGTGTCCGTCACCGGAAAGACCATTACGGAGGCCCGACTGGCCGTTGAGGATCGGCTCTCCATGTTCTTTGACGGGCCGACAATTGGCTTGGACGTAGTGGCCTACAACAGTAAGAAGTACTATATCATCATCGCCGGTGCCGAGGTTGGCGAGCCGATCGTGCCCGTGCCCATCACAGGCAACGAGACGGTCCTGGACGCCTTGAGCCAAATCAATGGCTTGCCAAGGATATCAAGCAAGACCATGTGGCTGGCGCGACCCGCGCCAAACGGGTTCGGGTGCGAGCAGATTCTACCCATCGATTGGGCGGCAATTACGCGCGGCGCCCGTGCCGACAGCAATTACCAGATACTGCCTGGCGATCGCATCTACATCGTCGACGACAAACTTATCGCAACGGAACAATTTCTGTCGAAGTTCACCAATCCGATCGAGCGCCATGCTACAGATCTCATCGCTTGGCGCCTCGACAATTCGAAACACACAGACCCTGGGCCGCAGGTATAACCTAGGGCGGTAAGGATGCCTCACTGCATTGTACGGTGGCCGCGCAACAATTAGGCTGAAGGACCTTGCCAGACCGGCCATGGTGGACCTGTCACTATCGCAGGATAGGGCGACCTCCGGCGCAACGCGGCAGTTCCCCACCAATAGCCTCTAGCGTCTTTGCATCTCCTTAGCCCGCCGACGATTGGCTGTCTCGCCATGTCCAATACCGCCATTGAGCACGTTCGCCAGATTGTTGAGCAGAACCGACAGCAGCACGGTGTGGGTCAGGAGGTAAACGCCAAAAGTACAGTCAAACGCGTGGGAATTGTTGGTGCTGGCCGAATGGGGACCGCAATTGCTGCGGCGCACTTGCGGCATTGCATACCGGTCGTGATTCACGACCTGAGCGATACCGCCCTGCAAAACGCCTGGCCTTTGATTGCGGCCGAGTTGGGAAAATCCACAGCCGACATACAGTCCGTTGTGGGCCGACTCGTCCATTTGACGAACGACTTGGCTGAAATGGCTAGCTGTGATCTCGTATTGGAGGCCGTTGCCGAAACGCTTGCCGCGAAACTCGACGTGTACTCACGATTGCAGCTCAATCTTGCCAAGCACACGATTGTCGCCTCGAACACCTCGACAATTCCAATTGGCCGACTGGCGCAGGGCGCTACCGACGCCTCACGATTTTGCGGCATGCACTTTTGTCACCCCGTGCACCGGCGTCCGTTGGTGGAAATCGTGCGCGGCCCCGAGACAAGTGACGAGACCGCAACGACCGCCGTTGCACACGCCTTCGCAATCGAAAAAATCCCGATCGTCGTGCAGGACGGGCCGGGCTTTGTCGTCAATCGACTGCTGTTCCCCTATTTGGGCGAAGCACTGGAATTATTGCGCGAAGGGGCATCAATTGAAGCGATTGACCGAGCCGCCACCGACTTCGGCATGGCGATGGGACCACTGCGGCTGATGGATGAGATTGGACTGGACACTACGCTTCAGGCGGCGTGGGTCTTATCCGCGGCGTTTCCCGAGCGGATCGTCTCTTCGCCACTGTTGGTGTCGTTGATCAAGGCGGGCAGGTTGGGGCAGAAGAGTGGAGGCGGCTTTTTCTCCTACCGTGAACCGATGAGCGACGAAGTCATCGGCCCGGCCATCGCAGAGATCGCGCCGATGGTTGCCCGATGCGTGTATTCTCAGCGACCGGAGACCGACATTTCGCCCGAGCGGCTCATCTTGCCTATGCTCTTGGAAGCTACCCGCATCCTTGGGGATGGAAGGGCATCACATCCTCGCGACATCGATCTCGCGGTTCTCTTCGGTCTCGGATTTCCCGTGGAAACGGGCGGACTAATGTTCTGGGCCGACACACAGGGGGCCAAGCGAATCCTGAGCAGCCTCGGATCGCTCGCCGAATTAGGGCCTCGCGCCGAGCCAACGCCTCTATTAAGCACCTGGGCGAGCCACGGCGGAAAGTTCTATCGCTGATTCCCCGCCAGACTTTTCCGGATCGCATCACGACCCATCCATGTAGGCAGTGATCGCAGCGAAGCGTTTCGTCCCCCTCACAAGAAGGCATGCGGCGCCGCGCGATGCAAGTCCCTATCTTGCCTGCACGCGGTTGCATCGACCGCCATAATTGTCTAAAATGGAATGCAGCTTTGACACGCCAACAGAGTCCCGCCCGAAAAGTCTGCCGCCCGCGGACGAGCGTTAGCTGCGACCGATTGCCGAGTCGTGAAGAAAGCCGTTCCTGAGGATGGCTCGCACGCAGGAGGAAATCGGAGCTTTGGAAACTTCGCGGATCCCGCCAAGTGGAGAGCTTCAGTGGAACTGATTCGCCTCGAAGACATCACGAAGACGTATCACTTGGGCGAAATCGACGTGCCGGTGCTCAAGGGCATCTCTCTTACCATCGAGCGCGGCGAGATGGTGGCATTGATGGGCGCCTCCGGCTCGGGCAAGACGACCCTGATGAACATCCTGGGATGTCTCGATCGCCCGACATCGGGCCGTTATTGGCTCGACGGCCAGGAGATGAGTTGCCTGAGCCCAAATGGGCGAGCCCTGGTGCGAACGACAAAGCTCGGCTTCGTTTTCCAAAATTTCAACCTACTCCCGCGCACCACGGCAACGCACAACGTGTTGATGCCATTGGACTACTCGCCGAGCCGTTTGGCGGCGAAACAATGCCGCGATGCAGCTGCAGGAGATCTTGGATCGCGTCGGATTGGCCGACCGATGCGACCACGAGCCGTCGCAGATGTCGGGTGGACAACAGCAACGCGTGGCCATTGCGCGATCGTTGATCAACCGGCCTGCGCTCTTGCTGGCCGACGAACCGACCGGAAACCTCGATTCTCATACCAGCGTCGACATCCTGCGGATGTTTCAGCGGCTCAACGCCGAGGGAATCACCGTAATTCTCGTAACGCACGATCGCGAAGTGGCAGCCTACGCGCATCGGACAATCCGCGTTGCCGACGGTTTGGTGCGCGGTGACCAATCCCGCTTGCCGCGATCGCACGGCCGCCTTTCGATCGCGGGCGTCCATACCACACAATTCACTGGCGCATCGCCGCGGTCTTCTCACAAGGAAGCCCCCGATGGCTCGGCAGACGATGCAATGCCCTGGTCGAAGGCCCCAACCTCCACTGCCGCACTAATGGACGACGATCCGTCGACGCCGCAGGAGCCGGCATCTGAAATCGGCGTGGGCAGTTGGGCCAAAAGAACGGAAACGAAACCGCGGCGCTCATTCGTCCCAGCCTTGGTTCCGCCTACGTTCCGCACGGCGTTGGGCGCGCTGCGACGCAATAAGATGCGATCGGCCCTGACCGCGCTCGGCGTAATCATCGGCGTGGCAGCCGTTATCGCCATGACCGAGATCGGACAGGGGTCCAAGTTCGCGCTCGAGAAGACCATCGCCAGCATGGGCACCAACATGCTGATGATCCATCCAGGCGCATTCCGTCACGGCAGCGTCAGCCTCGGCACGGGCAGCGTGCAAACGCTGAAGCCTTCCGACATGGACGAGATTATTCGCCAGTGTCCGGCCGTTTGCGACGTCGCCCCGATCGTCTGGGCCCGTGCCCAGGTGGCCTATAAGAATCGAAATTGGTTTCCCGAAAGAATGACCGGCACCTCGCCAGCGTACCTGACGGTGCGCGATTGGGATAATTTGGAGGAAGGCGATATCTTTACTGATCGCGACGTTCAGAACGGCAGCAAGGTGTGTTTGATCGGCAGCACTCTGAAACGCGAGTTGTTCGAGGGGGAATCGCCCATCGGCAAGGAAATCCGCATTCGCAATGTCCCCTTCCGCGTCGTCGGTGTCCTCAGCCGCAAAGGCGCCAACATGATGGGGCAAGATCAGGACGATATCGTGCTTGCCCCTTGGACCACGATGAAGTTCAGGGTCAATGGGGCTGGCAACAACACCCAAGCCGCCGCGGCGCCCAGCAGCACCATCAACACGCTCAATAATCTCTATCCTGGTCAGACATCCCTCTATCCGATTCCCTCGGCGTCCCAGGCAGCCGACATGCCGCAGGCTGTCCGCTTCGCTACTATCGATATGATCATTGCCAAGGCGGCTAGCTCCGACCAAATCAGTCAGGCGATCGATCAGATTCGAGGTCTGTTGCGCGAACGGCACAACCTTTCGGCAGACCGTGCAGATGACTTCGATATTCGCGATCTCACCGAAATCCGCAAGACCATGAGTTCCACGTCCGAGCTGATGGGGAGCCTGTTGTTGGTCGTGGCCGCCATATCGCTGATCGTTGGGGGCGTTGGCATCATGAACATCATGCTCGTTTCCGTCACCGAGCGAACACGCGAGATTGGCTTGCGAATGGCCGTCGGCGCCCGCGGTCACCACATCCTGCGGCAGTTTCTGATCGAGGCCGTGCTCCTGTGTCTTACCGGCGGCGCCATCGGCATTGTGCTGGGCCGGGCGGTGTCGATCACCGTGCGCTCCGTCAATCACTGGCCGACCGAAATATCGTTCCCGGCCATCATCATGGCGGTTCTCGTTTCGGCCGGCGTCGGCATCGTCTTTGGCTTCTATCCCGCGTGGAAGGCCTCGCGGCTCGATCCGATCGAAGCCCTGCGGTACGAGTAGACGTGCAACGTGCAACGCACCTTTCACTGGATCGTTTTCTTGCGTCACTGTTGCACCGCGGAACTGCTTGGGGTTGCGGCGGTTACGGAAAGGGGCGGAGCGGCAACGTCGTTTTGCTCTGTGGGAGGGTGTTGCACGGGCGGAGGGTGTTGCACGTCGCCGGTCGTTTCGCATTCGGCCGCCGTGCCGGCGGGCGCTAAATGGGTTGCGTCGTCGTGCACTCGGGCGGCCTCGGCCCAAAGTTCCTCGAAATTGGGAAGCTGTGGATACGGTGAAGCTTCGGCCTGCGGGCGGCAATTCCGGGCGATTTCCTCGTGACGGTGGAACTCGATGACTTCTTCGATCTTCGTGAGCGCGCGGTCCCAATCGCCCTCCGGCAGTTCCTGATAGAGTATGCCGACTATTTGGGTGGAAATTTGGGCGAGGTGGTCTTGCGTGATGATGTTGGCGGGGCGACGGGCGAAGTCGTCGGGGTTCTTGCGTTCCAGCAGCCATGCGGCCGCGCGCCAGTAGCGGTCTTTGCGGGCAGCGGTGCGGATGTATCGCAGGGCCTCGACCTCGGCGTTTTGTTCTGCGGCGGCGATCTGCTCGGCGAAGGCGGGATCGCGGGCGGCGGTGCGGGTGATCGTGCTGGCCGCGCAACCGACATACCGGGCGGCAATACGTCGGCTGCTTCCATTGGACAAGAGGGCGATGATTTTGTCTCGCTTCTGTTGGTCGAGCACGCCGGGTAAAGAAGCGGAGGAGGAAGCGGGGACGGGGGACGGGGGGCGCGCGGCAGGGGAAGAAGGGTCGACATTTGACATCGGTGGTTTCATGTCAGGGCGCAAAGGCGCCACAGGGGACGGGCCGGTGAGGCTCCTGCGGAGCGAAGCGGGAGAGGTCAAGAGAGCGGGCGACGGGGCCAATGTACATCGTCGCCCATACGATTTCCAGGTCGGTTTTTAGGCCATGCTTTTGCGGGTTCGTGAAGGTCGCCGATGTGCAACTGGCTCCGCCAGCGTATGGCTGGCTATCACTGGCCCCTGGTAATGGTCGATCGCACGGAGGAGGAAGCGGGGACGGGGGACGGGGGGCGCGCGGCGGGGGAAGAAGGGTCGACATTTGACATCGGTGGTTTCATGTCAGGGCGCAGAGGCGCCACAGGGGACGGGCCGGTGAGGCTCCTGCGGAGCGAAGCGGGAGAGGTCAAGAGAACTGGCGGCGGGGGCAATGTACATCGTCGCCCATACGATTTCCAGGTCGGTTTTTAGGCCATACTTTTGCGGATTTGTGAAGGTCGCCGATGTGCAACTGGCTCCGCCAGCGTCACTGGCCCCTGGTAATGGTTGGTCGAACGGAGGAGATGATGAGAAGCACTGGCCCCCGGGTAATGGTCGATCGCACAGAGGAAATCATATGAAGCACTGGCGAAGCCAGTGGCACCCGTGCGTATGGCTGGCTATCACTGGCCCCTGGTAATGGTCGATCGCACGGAGGAAATCATATGAAGCACTGGCGAAGCCAGTGGCACCTGCGCGCCACAGGGGACGGGCCGGTGAGGCTCCTGCGGAGCGAAGCGGGAGAGGTCAAGAGAGCGGGCGACGGGGTCAATGTACATCGTCGCCTATACGATTTCCAGGCCGGTTTTTAGGCCATGCTTTTGCGGGTCCGCGAAGGACGCCGGCGTGCAACTGGCTCCGCCAGCGTATGGCTGGCTATCACTGGGCCCCTGGTAATGGTCGATCGGACGGAGGAAATCATATGAAGCACTGGCGAAGCCAGTGGCACCCGTGCGGAGCGAAGCAACCGGGGGTTTCGCTGCGCTCCACCCCCGGCTATTCGAGTTGCGCCGCTCCGCGGCGGTTTGTGGGACAATTCGGGCCGCGCGTTGCTTCTGGCGTCCAGAGCAACACGAGGCGCGCCTGTCGTGCCTTGATTTCAGGCGGCTGGAATGAAGCAGGCACGCTTCGCGTGCCGAAACCAGCGGACGGCACACGAAGTGTGCCTGCTGCGAAAGCAAACGCCGTGGCTCTACTCGCCGGTGTACGGCAGCAAGGCCATGAAGCGGGCTCGCTTGATCGCCCTGGTAACCGCGTGTTGGCTGATGGCCGTGCATCCGCTCTTGCGACGGCTAATGATTTTGCCCTGCCGATTGGTAAGCTTCTTCAGCAACTCGATGTCCTTGTAGTCGACGTACATCGGCCGCGGCCGCTGACCATCGACGAAGATCGGGTCCTTCTTCTTGGTGCGGACCTTTGACTTCGCCCGCCGCTTGCTCACCTTGTTGACCTGAAGTCGCCTTGCCATAACGATTCCTTAATACGCGTCTTATGTTCCCATCGGCCAAACCAATAAGTTTACCAAAAAGCCGCCGCACGGCAAGGTGTGGTTCAAAGAGCGGTGACCGACACCCAAAGCCCCCTCGACAGAGCTACCCCAGCCAATGTGGGTTTCTGGCCGTGCCATCGAAGCCGGCGGTGGTCTTGAACGGTTCAAATCGCCCCTCGCTGGCCGCTACTGCCGTCCGCCGTAGCAGGGCGGCCATCTGGTCCGGATTCAGCGGCTTGAATGTGCGCACGGCATCAAGATCTTGCTGCAACACGGCCATACTGTCGATGCCCGTGATGACGGTCGACGTGGGAAGGGTCATGGCATAGTGGAGACACTCGACAGGCTTGACCGTATTGCTCCTGAGGATCACACCGCTGCCCAGGGGCTTCATGCCCAACACGCCAATCTGTTCCTTGATCAACAAGGGCAGAACGCGTTGGGCGAAGCTGCGAAAATGGGCGTCCATCACGTTCAACGGCATCTGAACCGCATCGAAGCGGAACTTGTGCTTCGCAGCTACTTCAAGCATCCGGCGATGAATGAGGGGGTCTTTGTGCCCTGTGAAGCCGATGAAGCGGATCTTGCCCGCCTTTTGCGCCGCGACGACCGCCTCGATGGCGCCGCCGGGGGCAAAGATTCGGTCCGGGCCCTCAAAACGAATAATTTCATGGAACTGACAGAGGTCCAACCTGTCCGTCTGCAAGCGTTTGAGCGACTCGTCGATCTGCCGCGCGGCCGATTCCTTGGTGCGGCCGTCGATCTTCGTCATCAGAAACACCTTTTCGCGGTATCCACCCTGCAATGCTTTGCCCATGCGGATTTCACTAGCGCCCCGGTTGTAATCCCAGCAGTTGTCCATGAAGTTGACGCCGGCGTCGATAGCCGCACGAATGATGCGGATGCTTTCCTGCTCGTCGCGCTGCACGCCAATATGGAATCCGCCAAGGCCCAACACGGACACCTTTTCGCCCGTGCGGCCCAAGGGACGATAAATCATCTCACCCGGGACAGCGTCAACCGATGCGACCGGCTGTCGAGACGGTTCTGCGGCCAAGACGGTTGTCGTCAGGTGATCCAAGACGCGGTCGGCTGCCAGCGGACCAGCCACGACGGCCGCCGCTTTAAGGAAATCCCGCCGTTCCATGTGTCTCTCCTTCGTTCTTGAAACGCCTCGGCGCACGGCCGAAGGCGTCTGTGTGAGCGTCAGGTTTGTGGGTGGATTTCTGAAAGACCGGGGAGTCTGGGGCATTTTTTCTAGTCCAGGCGTGTTACGCCTGGGAAGGCGAACGGACGATGTTCATCTTCCAGTCGCGCCCGTTCTACGGGCGTCCGTCCCTCGGCTGTTGCAGGAGGCCCGTAAAACGGGCCTGACAAACCCCCGACCCCACCATCGCTTCCGCACCCAGGCGTAAAACGCCTGGGCTAGAGAAAAACTCTCGGACCGCGGCCTTCCAGGAACCCCGTGAATTTCCCACCCACAATCAAGACGCACACACAATGCGTCCGAAACCGCTCGATCTGCCCTTGCCGAATTGTATGGCGACGGTCAATGCCAAGGGAGGGAGCCTGTGGTGGCATCCACTCTGGAATGAAGTGGGAAGAGGCTCGCTCGTGGCGACGCCACTTACCGTGGGCGCAGGCTCTGCTACGCCAACGACTCGACACGGCGCGATACGCCCGCCGGGCTCATTACGGCCTGCTGCGGCAATGTCTTTACTGAGCGGCGGCAGTCTTTACGTGCTTGCCGACGAGCCACAACAAGATCGGAGAGGCCACATAAATCGAGCTGTATGTTCCAGTGGCCACGCCGACAATCAACACGAAGGCGAATCCGTGCACCCCTTCGCCGCCGAACAGATAGAGCACGACAACCACCAACAGCACCGTGAATGACGTTAACAACGTGCGGCTCAGGGTTTGATTCGTGCTGTCGTTGACCATCTTGCGTGTCAGATCGGGGTCCTTGCCACGGATTTCGCGGATTCGGTCGAAAACCACGATCGTGTCATTGACCGAGTAGCCGATGATCGTCAAGAAGGCAGCCACGATAGGCAGGTTGATCTTGAATGGATCGATCATCAAGAAGCCAAGGTAAGGCGCCACGTAGTAGCTGATGGCAATGGCCCCAAGCATCACGAAGATGTCATGGATCAACGCCACCACGGCTGCCAGGCCGAACGCCACGCCCTGGAACCGGACCCACAGATAGATGATCATGCAGATCCAACTCGCCACCAACGCGTAAACCGCTTGCAATCGCGTATTGCTGGCCACGGCCGCCCCGATAGTGCTGGACGCCGGGAAAATGGGGCTTGAATCGACCTGTTGCGCGAGGGTCGAGAGCAGAGCTTTGGCCTTTTCCGGTGGAAGACGGAACTTCAAGGTCCAATTCTTGAAGGTAGTATGCTCGCCTTCCACGTACTTCTCATTAGAGAGCTGGTAATCGACCGCTTCGACACCCAGGTTTGCGGCCTTGATGGCTGCGTCGACCAACTGCGTGGCCGCATTGTGGTTGACGGGAATGTCGAAGGTTAATTGCGACTCGTAGCCGCCGACGTAGGGATCGGTGGCTTCAGCGGGTTTTTCGGCTGGCGCTTGCCCCTTGTCGGCGCCTCGGCGGGCGTGACCGGCGTGCTCTCTTTCGCCGCTTCTTTCTGGCCGCCAGCCGGAGACGCCGGCGGCGCTTCAATCGCCGGAACGTTGGCTGGTGCAGACTCTTGCGGCGATTCTTTCACGGCCTCGGTTTTCACCGGCTCATCGGCCAACGCCAGTTCCTGCATATTGTCGCCAGCCAAGGCCAGCATGGTTCGTGGCGGCAGATCATTGCGCGACTGCCCCTTCTTCGCCGGCTCGGCGGGAGGCGACGGCAGCGCCGCAGGCACGCTCGCCGGTGTTGACGGCGTGGCAGCCTTGGTCGACGCCTCAATTAGCTTCGGCTCAGTGAACGTGACGGTATTATGCGCCAGCTTGTTGCCAAACACTTCCGTCAGCACTTGCTTAACTTTGGACATTTCCGCCTGTGACGTGTTAATCACGAAGCGAAGTCCCTCGGGCTCATCACCAAATCTCACGTCGCTAACGGCAAGGTCAGGCAGCTTATCGGTCAACAAATCTCGGACGACGCCCGTGTCCTGAGGTTTGTCGAACAACGCCTGAACTGAAACACCGCCGGTAAAGTCGATGTCGAACAGTCCCTTGCCGCGATAGAACGCCACAGTGATCGCCATCGCCGTAACAATCAATGAACCGGCGAGGCAGTAGCGAAACCAGTGCATGAAATCGATGTTCGTATGTCCGATGACGCGAAGCATCTTCACCTGCGTTATCCAGCCGCGTTTCTCGGCGACGTCGAAAATCACCCGGGCCACAAAGACCGAGGTGTAGATGCTGATGGCCACGCCGAGCCAGAGGCTCACCGCGAAGCCTTTTACCTGATCGGTGCCGAGAGCATACATCACCGTGGCGGCGATCAACGTGGTCAGGTTCGCGTCGATGATTGTCGCGCTGGCCCGCTGGAATGCGTTGCGGATCGCCATGCGCAGTGTGGCCCCGCGATCCAATTCTTCGCGCAATCGTTCGTACACGAGCACGTTGTTGTCGACGGCCATGCCGACCACCAATGCCAAGCCGGCAAAACCAGTAAGTGTGAAAGCAGCTTTGATCGTAAGCATGATGCCAAACAGCATGAGCATGTTCAGCACCAAGGCGATGTTGGCCACCAAGCCGCAGAAGCGGTAGTACCAGAGCATGAACAGCGGCACCAGGATGGCCGCGATAATCATCGCCTGGGTGCCCTTTTCGATGGTGTCGCGTCCCAGGGTCGGCCCGCTATACAACCGTTGAATTGGTTCCTTGGTCAAGGCGGCCGGCAAGCTGCCGGCGTTGAGCACGTTGACCAGATCTTGCACCTCGACGCGGGTAAAAGATCCGGTAATCTCACCGCGATCATAGATCGCGCTTTGGATGGCCGGGGCCGAATAAAGCTCGTCATCAAGAATAATGCCCAGCTTGTAGCTATAGTCCGTAAGCTTGTCGGGCAAATGCGTGCCGGTCAGTTCGCCGAAAAGCTGTGAGCCTTTGCTATTGAAGGTAAAGTTGACGCACGGCTGCCCTTTAGGGTCAGTGCCGACGTCAGCGCGGGTCAGGTAGGCGCCGGTAACGTTGTAAATGTCGTTAACGACCAGCACCTCCATCACTTCGCGGTCGCCGATCTTTCGCGTTCGCCGGGCGATGCCCGTGTAGCCCGGTCCCATGAAGCTGCGTTCATCGCCGTGCCTGACCGGCACCCACCACGCAAGGCGATGCTCGCCCGAGGCGTCGAAAATCTGCCGCTTCGACGGTTCGGCCTGCGGCACGCTCGATGAGCTCCTTGTTGTCATGCACGTCGGCCAGGATGCGGAACTCGAGATTGCCAGCCCGGGTGATAATGTCCTCGATGCGACGCACCTCGGCTTCGTCCTTTTCGGGAACGATGATCTCGACCTGCTCGACGCCGTACTTGCGTATCGTGACTTCTTTTTGTCCGCCGGGGTTGACTCGCTGGCTGATGGCCGCAATGAGCTTGTCCATGTCGACCGGCTGCTCGGACGTCTTCCGGCTCTGGTCGACCTCGTACACCAGTATCGCACCACCGCTAAGGTCGATGCCCAACTTCAGTGGAGGCCCCATTAAGAGCACCACAATGCTGGCCAGCAGCGTGAAGAAGATAAGGCCGATCTTCCAGCCGTGATCGCTCATGCGTAGTTTCTTCCCCAGATAGCTGCCGAGGAAGAACGATACGGCCAGCGTGGCCGCGGCTACGAGAAAATCAACAACCCAAAAACTCGAAGGCGCATTCGGCGTCGCGTTCTGCGCCCATAGCAGGCTGGCATACCAAGGCATGAGAGTAGATTTCCTGTGGCGTCCTGAAGCGGTGAAATGGTAATCATGGCGGGACTTCGCCGACCAACGCTGCCGACCGGCGCCTGTCGCCCCACCGTACGTTATTTGCTGGGACTTTCTTCCGTCGATTCGTCGCCTACAACGCGGCTGATCGAGCTGAGGGTCAGGCGGAGTTTAGTGTTCGTGGTTTCATCGACCTTCACGGTGACCTCGTCGGCTTCATAGTTTACGTTGGTCACGATGCCATAGATGCCGCCGGCAGTGACCACGCGGTCGTTCTTCTTGACAGCCGACAACATGGCCGTTCGGCGTGCCTGCTCGCGCCGCTGAGGGCGAAGAATAATAAAATAGAACAACAGCACCATGACAATTAGCAATGGAAACGGAGATTGCAGAAACGACGAGCCTGCGTCGCCTCCTGCGCCCTTTGCTCCGCCATCGGCCTCGGCAAATAGTGCCACTGTGCTGACAAGTTGCAAAAACATCGATTCCACGGGAATCTCCCAAATCGGACTATGCTAAACCCGTAATCTTATGCTTCCTGCCCGCTCGCAGCAAGGGGAGATGCGACAACGGACAAAGTGGGGTGCATTCCGCACTTTGTAGGGTCGTTTGCGACCCTTTCCGCCGAAGGCGGTGTTAGGTCCGACGTTGACGTCGGGTTGGCGGCAAGTTGATCTTGGATTGTCAGAGCCGCTTGCGGGCCTCCTGGCGTTGTTAAGGCAGCAGGACGCCCGTAAACGGGCGTGACATAAGCAGATGAGAGAGTGGTAGTCTGGTGGGCGGCTCAACCCGGCGTAAACGCCGGGCCGATTACCGCTAACGCGGAAACGCCGGTGAACAGGCGTGGGAACATTCAGTCTTCCCCTCGGCAGAAACGACAAAGTGCGGAATGCACCCCTCCCTCTATCCTCTCTCTAATTGCTCTTGTCCATTACGCCTTGTTCGCATAAGCTACGCACACTCGCTTGCCCTGTCGTCGGGCGGCGTGTCAGGGAGGACTAGGTGCCTTTGGAGGGGCGTCTATGAGTTCGAGCCAGAAAGCGTGTGTCGTGCCACAGGACGGGCAGGACGACCACTTTGACAGCGCCTCGCTGGAGACCGCCAACGCCAAGTCTCTGGGCGTTTTGGTTCGCAGGGCGATCCACCGCACTCGGCATTGGCTGATGGGCCAGCAAAAAGAGGACGGTTGTTGGTGCGCCGAACTGGAAGGCGACACCATCCTCGAGAGCGAAACGATCCTCTTGCTCGCATTTCTTGGCTACGAAGACTCGGACTTGGCCCAACGCTGTGCGGCCTATTTGGTCGACAGGCAGTTAGCCGAGGGTGGATGGGCAATGTATCCGGGCGGCACGGTCGAAATCAGCGGCAGCGTGAAGGCCTATTTCGCCTTGAAGCTGGCCGGCCACGATCCGAGTTCGGAATACATGCAGCGGGCCCGTGCGGCGATTCTCACTCATGGCGGGGCCGATGCCGTCAACAGTTTCACTCGCTACTATCTTGCCCTGCTGGGGCAGATCCCATACGAACAATGCCCGGCGGTGCCCCCGGAGTTTGTGCTGCTGCCGAAATGGTTTCCGGCCAATCCATACGCCGTTAGCTCCTGGTCACGGACGATCATCGTGCCGTTGTCGATCATTTCCGCCTTGCGGCCCGTCCGACGATTGGAACCGCGTTTGGGTATCCGCGAGTTGTTCTTGAAAGAGCCTGAGAACTGGCCCGTGCTGCGGTGTCCGGGCTTATCGGGCGGAACGGGTCTGCTCAGTTGGGACCGCTTCTTCCGCACGACCGATCGATTCTTCAAATGGTGCCAACGTCGCAAGGTGTTGCCGTTGCGGCACAGGGCTCTGGCGGCCGCCGAGCAGTGGATGCTCGCCCATTTTGACGAGAGCGACGGTCTCGGGGCGATTTATCCGCCCATCGTCTGGAGTATCGTGGCGCTGAAGTGTTTGGGCTATCCCGACGACAGCCAAGAGATGCAATACTGCCAACGCCAATTGAACGCCCTGGTGCTGGAGAACGACGAAACGGAGACGGCGCGGTTACAGCCCTGCACATCGCCGGTTTGGGATACGGCCATCTCGATTCGGGCCCTCACGTCCAGCGGCATGCGGCCAGAAAATCCGGCCATTCGCGAGGCAATCCAGTGGCTCTTGGCACGGCAAATCACCCGCCGCGGCGATTGGGCGGAAACGGTCGATGTCGAACCGGGCGGCTGGTGTTTCGAATACGCCAACGATTTCTATCCCGATTGCGACGATACGGCGATGGTCCTCTTGGCGCTGCAAACGCAGTTTGCTGACCCGGCGACGCCCGATGCGTTGCCGCCAGAGTTGCGGTTGGCCGCCTCGACCGGTGAAACCGTTGAAGACTCTCAACAGCGGATCGTCTCGATGCAGGAGACCGTGGCGGCAATTGACAAGGGTTTGCGATGGCTTATGGCCATGCAGAATCGCGATGGCGGCTGGGGCGCATTTGATCGGAACAATGATCGCGAGTTCCTCTGCCATGTGCCGTTTGCCGACCACAACGCCATGATCGATCCGAGTACGCCCGACCTTACAGGCCGTGTGCTCGAAGCATTGGGCCGCCTCGGGCACCGCCTCGGCGATCCGGCGGTCGATCGAGCCGTTGCCTATGTTCGCCGCACCCAAAACGCCGACGGAAGCTGGTTTGGTCGCTGGGGCGTCAACTATGTCTATGGCACCTGGCAGTCGCTGACCGGCCTGACGGCTGTCGGCGTGCCAACCGACGACCCGACGATTGTCGCTGGCGCCAATTGGCTCTTGGCCCACCAGCAGGCTTGCGGTGGTTGGGGCGAATCACCCGACAGCTATGAGCATCCGCATCTTCGCGGGCAAGGCCCCACGACGGCCTCGCAAACCGCTTGGGCGCTGATGGGCCTGATGGCCGCCGGTCTGCAAGCCCATCCGGCCGTTATCCGCGGAGTGCACTACTTGCTGACGACGCAAGAGAGCGACGGTACCTGGGACGAGCCCGAGTTTACCGGCACCGGCTTCCCGCGGGTGTTTTACTTGCGATACCACTACTATCCGATCTACTTCCCGCTACTAGCACTGTCGCAGTGGGCCGTGACGGTCAACAGCGATTCGGCGGACAGTGATCGGCTGTTAGCGGTCAGCGGCCAGCCGTCGTAGTCATGAAGCCGTAGGTTAGGCTGTGCCGAGCACAGTGTCCGCACTCATCTTACCATGCGATTTCCTCTCTCCCTCACTCGCTCGATGACATCCTACCTGCTTCGCAAGAAGCTGGCGGGCGAGAAGAGGTTTCCGCTGGTCTTGATGCTCGAACCACTGCACGCCTGCAACCTCTCCTGCATGGGTTGTGGACGCATCCGCGAATATGCCGAGACGATGCACCGCCGATTATCGATCGAGCAGTGTCTGACGGCGGTGGAGGAGTGCGGGGCGCCAATTGTCAGCGTTTGCGGCGGCGAGCCGCTAATCTACCCGGAAATCGAGATCCTGCTCGAAAGCCTCGTCTTGCAGCGCAAACACGTCTACCTGTGCACCAACGGCGTGCTGCTGGAAAAGAAGCTCCGCGGCCTTCGCCCCAGCAGCCGGCTGTTCATCAATGTGCACCTCGATGGCATGGAGGGCACGCATGATCGGCTGGTCGAGCGGCCTGGCGTGTTTGCCGCGGCGGTGCGCGGAATCCTCGACGCCAAGGTCGCCGGCTTCCAGGTCTGCACCAATACGACGATCTACAAAGGCACCGACATGCACGAGATCGCCGTGCTGTTCGACTATCTGTACGAGCTGGGCGTCGATGGCTTCATGATCTCGCCAGCCTTCGGCTATGCGTCGGTGAACGCCTCGGATCCGCAGAATGCCGCGACGATCTTCATGACTCGTGAGGAAGTTCACAAGAAGTTTCGCTCGGCTCGGACGCTCCTGCGGCGATTCCGTTTGACGGCCTCGCCAATCTACATGGAGTTTCTTTGCGGCGAGCGCGACTTGGACTGTGCTGCTTGGGCCAATCCAACCTACAACGTGCAAGGCTGGCGTGGGCCGTGCTACCTGCTCGGCGACGCTCATTACTCGTCGTACCGTGAGTTGGTACAGGCTACGGACTGGAACCATTTCGGCCACGGTGGCGATGATCGCTGCCGACACTGCCTCGTTCATTGCGGCTTCGAGCCGGCCGCCGTACTCACTGCCCAGAAGGGGCTGCGTGACGTGGTGCGGATGGCCATGTGGCAGATGACGTAGTAAAATGGAGCCATGAAACGTTCGGAATATATCGCCGAGCGTTGGGATGCTCTGGGCATGCGGCGATGGAACTGGCCTTCTGCAATGTTTTCGCGTCATGGTCTTGCGTTCACTCGTGCAAAGTTGGCTTCAGACCGTAGCGAAAACCAATATTCGTGAGGCGGTTGCCGCAGCGCGGGAGCAGTTGAAGCCAACTTCGATCGAGCCGCAAAGTGAAGAACCCAAGCCGTGTCACCTCGGCTTCGTCTTCGCGCTGGGGATCGAATCGGGATGTTTCGAGGATCTGCTCGAAGGCATGGTCACCGTCCGCGGCGGCGGGTTGGTAATTCGCGAAGGGGGCCTACGAAGCCAGCGCATCGCAGTGATTCTTTCCGGGCCGGGCTGCAAAAATGCGGCACGGGCAACGGAGATACTAATCGATGGGCACCGCCCGCGCGCGTGGTGTCGGCCGGATTCGCCGGCGCGTCTGTCCCAAGTTGCACCGAAACGACATTGTCATCGCCAATCGCCTTCTCATGGCACAGAGAGACGACTTGCACGTTGAAGTGTCTGACGGGCTATCGGCCGTGCTATCGCAGCAAGGCGTTTATTGCGGCACGATGCTTACCGTTGACCGCGTCGTCCGCCTGCCGAGTGAAAAGAACGCCCTGTTTGATCGCTCTGGTGCGCTAGGCGTCGACATGGAGAACTTCGCCGTGGCTGAAGTCTGTCGACGCCGTAACGTGCCATTCTCATCCGTTCGTGTTATCGGCGATCCGGCAAACGAGACGTTACCGCCTGACGTGGAACATCTTCTCGCGCAAACGAGCGCCGCCGCACGGGCAGGGGCGGCGCTGGGAGCAATCTGGCACCGGCCGGCCAGCGCCGTAGATCTCTATCAACTGCGCGAAAACGCTTTGGTCGCCTCGGGACGCCTGGCGAACTTCCTCGCGGACTGCAACTTTGCCTAACCATTAGACGTGTGGCCGGCGACCCCTGTCACCGATAGGAGATGGGTTGGATCGCGCTCGGCGACTGGAGTTTGCTTGTGCATCATTGTATAACTTGTTAAAGTCGCCCGAGTTGCATCTGCGAGGGTCGGACAGCGGCAGGCCGGAGTAGGCACAACTCGCGTGAGCGTCAGATTTGTTGTGGCGTCAGTTGGGGGCGGATTCCAGAAGGAGTCCGAGCAGACGGGTTCGCTGAGGTACAGGGCACGGAGGTGGCAGACGGCGTCGGCGCTGTCTTCACCCCATCTCATCCCGCCACCTTTCAATCGATTGCCAACCATCAGTTCGGCGATTTGCCATATCTCTCGATTCATCACTTTCAACAAAACATCATGCACACGTTGGACTTCGGCCGATTCCTCGGGTGTGCGATCCATAGCCTTCCCTCCTTGGTTCGGCGGAAAACAGGTAAGCCTCCTTGCCAAAGCGGCTTATTACCGAATTTCCCACCCACGATCAAGACGCTCAAACGAGGCTGGAAGGTGGGGGCCGCGGGCTGTTGTCAACCAATAGAAATGTCCCCTGTTTTGCGTCAATAGAAGTGTCCCATTACTGTTACGGTATTCGTCTATCCTAAAGTGGCGTGCTTCGCGAGGCGAGCGCAGCGAGCCGAAGCGGAGCACGCCACTTTTTCCGCCGGCGGCGGGAGGGGGGCGGAAGGCTCTGGTCGCGCCGCAGCCGTTCGCCGCCCACGCCAGGGATGGTTGGCGGCAGGCTTCTGGCCCTGGCTTGATCCCGTCGGGCCGGTACGCTTGGACCGCTTGGGCAACGGTGGGGCCAGGATCGGCGACCAACGCACTTCGCGCTGGCCAGCGAACACCCGCAGCACGCCGTCCAGCGGTTCGCAGACCGTCACCCGCTGACCGCTCCGAATGAACTCGGCCGTCTCACGCGGCAATTGCAAGATGCGATTCCGCCAACGCAATGTCCAGTCCTTCGCCACCACGCGAGATTCTTGAATCGACACGATGCGCGCCAGGTCCGTGGCGGCCGAAAGCGGGCGATGCCAGTCCTCCGCCGCAACCGCCGCAACCGCGAAGCGTGCGTTGAACTCCGACAGAAACGTCTCGTCCAGGAATCGGTTCGCTGATTCCAAGCTGGATTTCTTCGCACGCCGCAACGCCTTGACCAGCCGATCCTGAAGCGTTCCGTTCATGCGTTCCAAACGCCCCTTCGCTTGTGGACTCCGCGCCAGAATCAGCTCCACGTCCAACTCGCGCATGGCTCGCCCAAACTGCGTTTCTGGCGGGCAATTGTCGAGCAAGTCCGCATCCGTCGGCTCGCTGTCCGGCCGATAAATACTGTGCTGATCCACGTACAGACCGCGCGGCAAGCCGTGCCGCCGAGCGTAACGCTGGAACAAGTCCGACGACGATGCCCAGGATTCTTTCTCGTAGAACCGCGCCGTCACCCGGCCCGTGGCATCGTCGATCATGACCATCAGCACCGCCCAGCCGCGCCGCCCCTCGAACCAGTCGTGAAACGAACCGTCCATCTGCACCAACTCGCCAAGGTGCTCGCGCCGCGTTCGACGACGACGATGCTGACGCCGTTTGCGCCGCCGATCCAACAAGCCCGCCTGCAACAGCCACCGCCGCAGCGTTGTCACCGAGACCTTCACGCCGTCTTCCTTCTCCAGGCATTCCGCCGCCAACGTCGCCCCGTAATCGGCATACCGCTCCCGATACAACGCCAGCGACCGCTGTTTGGTCTTCTCCGGCGAGTGCCGATTGGGGGCTCGGCCGCGCAGCCGATGCACTAGGCCGGCATCGCCTTCGCTCTGATACCGCGACCACACCCGCTTCGTTTGGCGATAACTCAGTCCCAGCAGTTCGCTCGCCTCGACCAGCGTCATCCCCCCCGTTTTTACCCGGCTAAACGCCTCCAGCCGCTTTCGTTCCTTGCGACTCATTGAAATCATCCCCATTCTCTCGTTTCCTTTGGCAAACGATCCTAGGGGACATTTCTACTGGTCGCTAATTTTACTGCGCAGGATTACGGCCATTTGCAGCGTATGAGGTTTTTCAGATAAATGCCCAGGTGTCGCAGTTTCTTTCGTGTTCGCTTGATGTGGCATCGCCGTGCTGTTGCATTGCGCTGTTGCCAGTGCTGGATTGTCCTTGCGGTTGCTTCAATCAGTGCCGCAGACGCCCGACCGCTAAGCCACCAACTCCGCACCAGTGATCCCATTGCCGTATGTACTTGGCACACGGTCAACTCGGGATTTTTTCCCCCGCAAAGTCTCGCGGACTCGCGCCATGAACAAGTAGCTCACCGATGTCAGGATCAAGTGTCGCTTCAATCCCAGCCAGTGACGCCCTTCCCATTGATCGAGCCCGACTTCTTGTTTTTGATCCTCAAAACACCGTTCAACACGCCATCGCGAGAACGCCACCAGCAACAAGGTTTGCACGCTCGTCTCCAACGGAGCGTCACCGAGGAAAAACTTGATCTCCGCCGGGTCCAAGACATTGCGGGCTACCGCCAGATGCAGCCGCATTCCGGGCAAGCCCTTCTCATCCTTGACCGTAATCCAAACGTGTCTTGCCTCCCAAACCATCGGCCCCTTTTCGCCGTCCTTGACGCGATACCGCACCCACTCCTGGTCCCGCAGTTCCGGCGAGTATTTGAGCATGTTTTCAACGCTGATGGCCGGACGGCTGCCGGCAATGGCTCGCGGCGTCTTGCGGCCACGCCCCTTGGCTCGCCGAAACGGGCGATCCGTTACGCGCGGCTCGTGAATCCAGCCGGTGAACGTCTTCGGCACTTCGCCCACAAAACACTGCTTGCGACCGTGCAATTCCCGCAAAAACGCGGGCTTTCCGCCATATCCCTCGTCGAACGTCAGCCAGTCGAACGTCACTCCGTTGTCTTCCGCGCGGTCGAAAAGCTCCAAAGCGATTTTCCATTTCGGCCGATACACCACATCGTCGGGAATGCCCGCCGCGCGGCAACGGGCGCGGTCGTCCGACCAGTCCTCGGGCAGAAACAACTCGCCGTCCAACAGGCAATGGAAATCGCCGGTGGCGTAGGCGAGATGTACGGTGACGATGCAGTTTTCCGTCTTACCAACCGTGCCGCACCACTGCCGTTTGACGCCAGGAGTTTTGCCTCCTTGCTTCACGTCGCTGGTTTCGTCGATGATGCCGACCGAATTGCGACCAGCGTGGTCCCGGATCACGATCTCTTGCAAGCGATTTCGAGTGCGATCTTCTTCCCACTTGTAGGTGGACAAAAACTCCTGCAAGTTTCGCGGGGGAATCCCGGCGGCAACGGCGATCGGTTCACAGCTTTTTTCGCTGAGATCGGACAATTGGCCCTCGACATAGGTCGAGAAATGAGCCCGCGTCTGCCGTTGGGTAAAGCAATCGTCGAACTGTTTCAAGTAACGTGTCAGCATCGGCTTCAACTGGCGAATCTGTTTGGCGTCCATGCCAAGCCCTCCGTGTTGGATGGCTACAGCTTCGCCAAACTCGCCGATTTACGCAATATCAATCCTGCGCAGTAAAACTAATACGGCTAACGGAGGAGGCCATCGAGGCTCTGCAGTCGATGATAATCGAGCCTGGAACGCCTGCGGTCAGCGAAGGTGCAGCCCGTGCCACAGCCACACCGATGGGATTCTTAGTCCACGGCCGGCTTGTCCGTATGGTCGGTAATGCCAACACGGCCATGGTCTTGGCCCGCGTTCTCTATTGGTTCGATGACGGCCGTGACGGTACGACGCGGCTGCGAGCATCGAGACACAACCAATGGTGCCTCGCAAAGACCCACTCGCAACTTGCCTTGGAAACGGGCCTCACCGCCACTCAAGTGAGATCCGCCCTGCACCGTCTTCGTAGCCTCGGATTGGTCCGAACGGAGTGCCATGTGTTTGCTGGCTCCCGTGCATTGTCCATTTTTTTGGAATCGTCGGTATTCCTTGAGCAATGGCATCAGCAAGACCACGTCGAACTCGAACGCCTCTGTCATCGTGACGAGCATGCCTGAGTCAGTCTAAACCCTGTGGTACCGCTGGCTCTAGCGTCGTCCCGATGGAAGATTCCGTGGCGACTTGAGCGCTTGCATTGGGCTCGTGGCCTAATCCTCCCCTGGTAGGATCGAATTGGACCAGTCGCAAGGCCTCCTGTGGCGACCGCAGCGAGGTAATCGTCGACGAAGCCAGCGAGATGATGAAAGCGTTGATCGAGTCGCACTTGTGCTTTATCCCTTATGGTGAGGCGAAGATCCCTAGAACAATCGCTTCCCCAAGCTGCTCTGCCATGCGAAGGGAAAAACCACGGCGGTCAGTGGCAGAGCCCGACACGGCCGGCTGGCCGCCAGGCAATCAAAGCGACCCGATCGTATCGAACAACCGCATTACACTTGCGGAGGGCTACCCATCGTTGCGGTATGCAACGGGGGCCATACCTACACTGCGGCCACGACGATGGAAGTGCCCTACGAGTCGTTCCCGGCCGGCGAACCTACCTAAGGACCGTTGATGCCCAGAGGGAGTTGCCGTGCGGCAGTGAGCATTCCCATACGACAATCGGTTTGAATTGCGAAGCTGCGACCGCAAACCGGTGCTGCTACTTTGCATTTTGCAAAATGCGACGATCGAACAAGGTGAACTCGTGCATCGCCCACAGCCTCACGTAGTTTCCTTGGGAGAGCCAGAGTCACGTACGGTTGGCACCGCTTCGCCTGAGAGCCCGCAGGACGCCGTCAAGACGTGTCGTCAATCCCTGCCAGGGCCGCGGCCAGATGCCGTCATCGACACTCGACCACGTGGCTGCCTGCAAATCTGAGTCATCGCGGTCGAAATTACGTGTCGCTCAGTCTCCTGGCAGGCATGCAATGCTTCAGAAACACCCTGCCAGACTCTGCACGGGTCGATACCCGAGAATTGACCCTACGCTAATCAAATGCCCGAACCTACTGCTGCCATTCGCCCATGCCTCGGCCGTCACAGCCACCGTGCCGACGTCCCGCCAGCTTCGCGGACTTCGATCGCCTAGCATAGCACGGTAGTCCGGAGAGACACCTGACTCAGACAATCATCTTCCTAGATTCGCTGTCCTGCTTATCCTTTGGTGCACATTTCACTGAGCGAGGGTGCAGTTTCATGTTTCGATGGGGGCACTTTCTTCGTACCGTCGGTGCACAATCGTCACTTTAATACAGTAACTAAACAATCACTATCTACAGAGACTCAGACAAATTAAGAATTGAAACTGGCGGTCGCTCTCGCGTCGCCAGTAATGTTATTTTTCTCCTAGTCGTTGTAAGAATACCATCCACGTCGGCTAGCACCAGTGTGATGGCAAAGCATCGGACGACCAATACCACATAAGGTGCCCGGCAGCGGCCGCCAGATTTGGATTTTGCAAAATCCAATAAGAACCACAAGCCATTCAGAAAGCATTTGCATTCGCAGCGACGGGCAAGATAATAGACCTGACTGATGTCATTATCGTTACCTCGGCCGCATCGGTGTTAGGACTCAACACCCGCAGTCACGTCATTCGTGAGCAACGACCACACTGGCCCCAGGCCCGCTGCGACGCTAAATCGCTGTTGGCCGCAAGATACTGAGGAGACGCTTCTATGAAGTGTGAGAATGTAACCACCCCCACGGACTCCGCCGGATTGACGGTTCAATCAAAGGAAGCCTTGGTAGATTACCGACAACGACTACAGTTGGAACGCCGAACCCGAGCCGCCTATTTCCGGAAACGGAACTATTGGGCCCTTCTTCAGTCATCGTGGTGGCTGGACCCATGCCGGCACCATCCTGTGCTAGATGGCGGTGAGGTGGCCAATATCCGCCGCCGACCGCTTTGGCCACAAGTGGTTGCCAGGATGCTGGATCACCACTGCAGCGATCCGGAAGGGCTCATCGGTGCTCAGTTCGGCTTCGGCGTTCCACGACCCAATGAGTTGTTGTCGGAGAAGGCTTGATGTGGCCGAGTACGGCACGGTCACCAACCACTGGGCCAACGCAGCGACGTTCAACTCGATCGGTGCCGATGCTGAGCAAGGCGTCCTTCAATCGCTAAGCGGCTTCCTAACTGCAAATGCCGGCACGCCGCTGGCAGACCTACAAGGAAGCTGGGGTGTCGATCCACTGACCAGCGCGACGGGCACAGGTCACTCCTGGGCGATCGTTGCCGGCAGCGGCATCTTCGCCGTCGATCCCGACCCAACAGCCGTGTTGGTCACGCCGCAGCAACCGGATACCGTGCCCGAACCTGGCACACTTGTCCTCTTGGCCATTGGGGCCATTGGCTTAGCCGCGGTAGGTTTCCGATGCGATCGTTTTCTTGTTCGCAACCACGCCGCTCGCAAGCGTTGCCCTGCGCAACATCCGAGTCTAACGGGCTGAAAGCATCGACGGCCTGCTGCCGATTTGGGCTCTGGCCTACATCCACCTTGTTGGCATCGATTGACCGACGTGAAACACTAAGCGGCGATAAGTCAGCGTTTGGAGGTCGCAGCGACAGCGGCCTGGAGGGTGCCGTGAGTGGTTCTTCGCGAGCCTCAAAAACTTGTGCCGCTGTTTATTCGTCGAACATCTTTCCTTCCGAGCGAGTACAGAACCACCGTCAACCGCGCAGTTCGATGGCATCCCCAGAGTCCACGAGTTCTGTGTTGCACGCATCCAGCGTGTATAGGAAGGCGCGTTAACGCCGGTCGGCCGCCGATCGACGGTGCGTGACGAACCGCCGTCGAGAGCGCCACCGAGTCGCGCCAAGCAGCGAAAAGGCTCCTCGCTTCCAGCGTTTAGCGGTGCAATTTTGCACCCCCCTATAATGCCAGCTCGAATTGTTGACTTCCACGCTGACCTATGGTAGAAACGGTGCAAATCCGATTTTGTGGCAGGCCCCCTGATTGCTGGTTCATGCGAATCGTAAGAGGCTTCGCTATGTTGGACCGTTCAGCAGATCGGCGCTACCGGATCGCTACCCGGAACATGAATTGAAGGCGCCATAAGCGAACGCAGTTGTTCGTGGCATTCTTAAGTCAAAGGCTCTGTCCTTTTTAGGAGTCAGGAGTACTGTCCCGTGTTTCGTAAACCACAGCACGCGTTGCAGTCTCATTCCAGTAATTCGCGTCGGCCGTCTGCATTGGCCATGCAACACTTCAGGCCCGCCTTGGAGCCGCTCGAACAGCGCATGCTGCTGACGGTATTCAATCAATGGGATTTCGAAGGCGAGACGCTTGGCGAGTATACCACTGCTGAAATTGGCGAGGATTTTAACGGGGCATACTATAGTGAGCAATTTCCGCACTCGATCTGGACTAATCCAGTCAACCCGGGGTCGGGGGATGGAAATCTCTGTACCGACATTGTGAACGATACGATCAACGGACAGTCAACGAAGGTGCTGCGAGTCACGCAACCCGCCAACCAACTTTCGAGCGGGTTCAATATGGATGTTGACTTGGAAACTGACCGAGACGAACTCTGGCTCAGTTACAACTACAAGGTCAACCAGGAATTCTGCTCGACATACGGCGGAAAAATGTGTGGTATTGAGGGATTGCCGATCGTTGCGGCGGGGGAGTTTATTGGGCCGGAGGATGGTTTTGTTAATAAGCTGATGTTCAACTCTGGCGGGCGTCTACATACGTACCACTACGACCGAACCGATAACAACTTTGGCAGCGAGTACCCATACTGGTCGAATTCCGCGTACGACTACAACGATATCCATTTGATCAACGGCGTTTGGTACAACATCACCCAAAGGGCCGTGATGAACACGTTTACCAATGGCGTAGCCAATGACGACGGGATCGAAGAGGTCTGGATCGATGGAAGGATGCTGTTCCAGAAGACCGATATGAAGTTTGCCGAGTTGGAATCCGTGAACGGGGAACCCTATAAGCTCGACGATATTGACATTTCCAGTTTCCTTGGCGGAAGTGGCGAGGGATGGGCGCCCCCGCGCGAATGCTATACCTATTTCGACAACTTTCGAGTGTACTTGCCCGATAACGACGACACGGTGGGCACGCATGACGTGCACGATCCAAATGTCGTTTTGACGACTCTTGTTCCGATCACCGGCCGAACCGTGGTCTATGATACGTTGAGGACAACTACGGGCACTCTGCAGAACTCCGCCTATGGCAGCAACTATGCTGCTTGCACGGACGAAACGTATCTGATTGACGCCGGCGCGGGCAATGTCGTCAATTATCATCTCATGGGCGGGAATATTGGAACAAATGACTACCTATTCGTGTATGACGGAAACCAGACAGATTCGCCCCTGATCTATGAAACGTCAACGTATGCAAGTGCTGCTGTTGCAATTCCTAATGTTGTATTGCAAAGCACGGGAAGGTACATGTTTGTAAGGCTCTCAACCGACTCGCTTACGCCCTCCACCGGTTTCACGGGCACGGTGAGTTTTTCGTCGGCCAACAATCTCCCCACGGCGCCCAGCGGCTTGGTGGCCGCGACAGCGTCCACCAGCCAGATTAACCTGACCTGGACCGACAACAGCATTACCGAAACGGGTTTCGAACTCTACCGGGCAACCAATGTCGGCATGCGTGACGCTACGCGGATCAATGTGGCGTCCCACAGCGGCACCGGCACGATGAGCTACTCGGATACCGGTCTCGACCAAAACTCGACCTACTACTATTGCATCCGAGCCGTCAACGCTTCGGGCCATTCGAGCTACAACCCCATTGGCGTCCCATACGCCGGCGCCACAACAGATTCAAACGGCACAACGGAGGTTACGTACTACTCGATTGCCGCTGAGGACGGGTACATCGTCGAATCGTCGGAGAACTCCGGCGTCGGCGACTTCGCGGCAAATAATGTGACCACAAGCGGCCTTCGCATAGGCGATCGCGCCAGTCCCGTCGACGCGCAGATCCTAAGTGTGGTGTCATTTGATACTTCGGCAATCCCCGATGATGCCATCATCACCTCGGCTATCTTGCGACTGCGCCGATATACCGTCTACGGCACCAGTCCCGCGAGTTGGGGAGGCCAACTCCGCGCTGACATCAAGGGAGGCAGTGGCTTTGGCGGCTCTACCGCATTGGCTGCGGGCGACTTCCAGGCTGCGGCGGACGCCGTGAACGTCGCCCAGTTATCCATCCCCATTAGCGATGGAAGTTGGGCCGAAGGCACGCTCGACAGCGGCTTATCGTACATCAATTTGACGGGCAAGACGCAGTTCCGCATCTACTTCCAAGTCGATGACAACGACAACAGCACTGACGATCAGATATGTTTCTACCCCGGCGATGGTAGTGCGGGTTACAGACCGGAACTGGTGATCACCTACACAACCGGTGCGGCTGCCCCGACGGCGCCCAGCGGACTCGGCGCCACGGCCGTCTCCAGCAGCCAGATCAACCTGAGTTGGACCGACAACAGCACGAACGAGACCGCCTTCGAGATCGATCGGGCCACCAACAGTAGTTTCACCAGTGGCCTGACGACGGCTACGGTCTCGTCGAACGTGACCAGCTACTCGTCTACGGGGTTGACGGAAGGGACGACGTATTACTACCGTGTCCGCTCGACGATCGGCGGCAGCAACGATTCAGCCAACAGCAATGCGTATAGCATCGCCACTCTCGTGCCTGTCGACGTTACCTGGACGGGAGTCGGCGGCTCGACTTGGAGTACGGCCGTCGGATCCGGCAACTGGAAGAAAACCAGCGACTCCACGTCGGCCGACTACTTCAACGGTGTCGATGTAGTCTTCAATGATACGGCCACGGGAACGATCGTAAACATTAGCGCCGAAGACGTTACTCCGACCAGCGTGACTTTCAATAACTCTAGCGATGAGTTTGTGGTAACGGGCGTCAAGGGCATCGCTGGAACCAGCACCACCGTGCTGAAGCAAGGCAGCGGCACGGTCATCATCAGCAGCGCGAACACTTATGGCGGCGTGACAACTGTCGAGGCTGGCACATTAAAGCTCAACGGCGTCACCAACGCACAGGTCCCAGTGCTGACTGGCGCCGGCGCGGATATCAAGAGTGGCATGCTCGTTCTCGATTATAGCGGCGAAGCCAGCCCGGCAGCGACGGTCAACACCTTGATCAACAACGGCAAGATTCATAGTTCGGTTGCCACCGCCACGTACGGCTTGGGCTGGATCGATAATACCACCACGCACGCGATCAGCATTGCCTACACGGTGTATGGCGACGCCAACCTGGATGGCAGCGTGAACTTCAGCGATTTGAGCAAGTTGCTCTCAAATTACGGCCATGCTGGCGTGTGGGCTGACGGCGACTTCAATTACGACGGAATGGTCGATTTCGCCGATCTGAGCAAGCTGCTGTCGACCTATGGCCAGTCGATCGGCTTGCTGATCCCGGCTGGCAGCACCAGCGACGTGCCGCCGGCATCTGTTGAAACACCGGCGCCGCTGAATATCCCCACAGTCGATGCGCAGGCATCAACAACTGTACTGAGCTTGCAGCCAGCAACAGCACGGATCGGCAATTTACCTGCCGATACCGCCAGGACCACGAGTCCGACGCTCGTGGACATGTCACACGCGGAGCAGAGCGAGAAAATAACGACTCTACTAGCAGTCCAGTACCAGAGCGTGACAACGGCGCTCGATGCGCGGCTCGCACATTGGGTGCTTCGGGACAGTGTGGAAGCGAATCTGCGATCTCCAATGGTTTCTGCATGTGTTCCAGTCGACCCGCAAACGCACCATTCGGACGGAATGTTGAAGCAGCATCGGTCAACTGATGGAGCCATGACGGTGCGATCTGAATCTGCGCCGTGGGTGGCCAAGATGGTCGACCGGCTCATGTCTCTTGAAGCCGGCGATACCGTGCTGGATTCGGAAGAACCGGCGGAATCGCTGGGATATTTCGACTCGCCGTGGGACCTCGACTGGATTGCCCGGCGCGAGGCGACGACAAGCCGTGCTAGCGCCATCGGCGAGGTTCTGGCAGGCTCCAACACATGAGCGATCGTCGGCACTCATATCATCGGCGACACGGCGCCGTTGGCTGATAGCACGAGGTGCTGGGCGCATGCCTGAAGATTGTTTACTTGAAATACGAGGTCCGTTCGCTTCAATCGACCGTCGTGGCGCCGGTCATCGCGGAATAGAGGACATCGTTCTGGCGAGACTGTCGCGACGATCACTTGGCCGTTCGCTCGTTCGTTAATCGGTGCGCTTCCGGCAGGCGTGAAAAACTTTTCAGCATGCTGGCTCGGGATGGCGTCTTGGTGCGGGGCAGCGCGAGGCGCAAAACGCGGGGGTGGTGGCGAGCGGTGCCCGGTAGTTCCACTGTATCCAATCTTGCGGGTTGGATGAAAGCTCGTCCGCATGACGCTCAAGCTCGGTGAGGTAGTCGAACGGAGTTGTCTCGCACAACTGGCAGTTGGCCACCAGGCCAATGAGTTGACACGTCCGGAAGGCCACCTCCGTCCCACGCCGAGCCAACGCTGGGCTGCTCGTACGCCGGTCAGCCCGGCACAACGAGAACAACTCGTCGCCGCGATCGCGTGTCATTAGCAGCAGTTGATTGCCGAACGGCAAGAGACATTCGACTCCAAGCACAAAAACTATCAAAACCAAGTACTTCGCCAGGCCGCCCGTCGGGCGCTGCTCGAACTCGGCCTGTTAACCATCACAAGGAGGTCCATTTCTCTACCACTTAAACGAAAACAGTGAGCCAATATCTCGTAGGGGCCACACCTGTTGCCACGATTTAGTTTGTGCATTTCGATGAGACGCGGGCGTACCGTTTTCGGTATTCTCCGGGCGACATGCCGGTCGCCGCGCGGAATTTCTTGCCGAAGTAGCTTGGGGTTGCGAAACCTGTGTGCGATGCGACGTCAGCAATCGACATGTCCGAGCTTCGCAAATGTTGCTTCGCCTTCTGCAGCCGGATATGGGTAAGATACTCGATCAGGGTCTTGCCGGTCATTTTCTTGAACGTAGCGTGAAAATGGCTCCGGCTCATTGGACAGAACTCGATCACGGAGTCGACCATAATGTGATTCATGTAGAAAGCATCGATGTAATGGAGGATCTCACGGATCAAGTAGTCGTTCGAAGGCGGCGGGCAGATGTAGGTTCCTTGGCGACAGAAGTCCTCGTCGCGGGCGATGGAGACCAGCAACTGCATCATCATCATTTTCACTGTGGCTTGATAGGCCAGGGCCTTGCTCCGAAACTCCGAGTAGAAGTCATCGATGACTTTTCGAACGATAGTTCTGCCGTTGATTGAGAGCGGTACCATGCCGTTGCATCGCGCCATCTTCTCGACAATATTGAGGGCTTCCTCGTCTCCCGAAAGCGCCGGTGTGAACATTTGGCTCTGGAAGCTGACGACATAGCATTCAAAGTTGCGGTTGGGAAGAAACACGGAACAGTGACGCATGCCTGCCGGAAAGAAGAAACAATCCCCTGCTCGCAAAGGAAACTTGCGATGGTTAGCGAGTTGGCCGCCCTCGCCGGTCGTGCAGTAGAGCAGTTCATGATGCTTGTGAACATGAGGGATGTTGGCATTCCTGCAGCCCGGTGGATTGTAGTTGTAGCTCAGGTGGAAGAAGCAGTTCATGGCAAGGCTCTAACGTTAGACCATAGTGGCAGGCCAAGTGACTAGCAGACGCGAGCGACGTCATTAGACCATATTTCTCTGGATTCTTGCCATAGGGCACTAGTCGATTTCGGACAATAGTGAGACTCTTTCGTACAATCGCGAGATTGCAATCGAGACGCCCAACGGATATAAAAGAGTTTATTCTCTGGCATGATAATTCGGTGAATGGTGATGCCAAATCTCAATCACGAAGATCTTAAATCTTGATCTGTTAGGCAGTTACGACAGCGCTGGCAGTGGGCGATCTTGAAGTTCCTGTTATTTCGAAGTTTCCTAGCTTGGCAGCCTGCGGCCGGTGCTGGTTTGCAAGCAGCGTGGCTCGTTTCGGCGTTGCGATGGAGATTTGACATCATCGTATGCCGTGCATCGGTAGGCAGTTATACTCCGCACCCGTAATTACCACATCGAAGTTTCACCATGTGCCAGTTAGCTTCCTTGAAGCTGCAGTCTTCCTGCTTGTTGGTCGTAGCGGCTTTTGTCGTTCCGACCAGCGCCGCGGAGCCGGCCGCGACGTTGCCAGCGGCCCGCAATCCCGCGGGTGCCGTCCAGGAGCAAGTTGGCGCGAAGCTGAACGCAGTCGTTCTCGGCGCGCACCCCGACGACACGGAAATCAACGCAGGCGGCACCGGCGTGCTTTGGGCAGAACAGGGCCACCACGTTGTGATGGTCTCGGTGACCAACGGCGACATCAGGCATTTCGCCATGGCTGGCGTCGCCCTGGCACAACGGCGCACAACTGAGGTCCAAGAGGCCTCCGAGATTCTCGGCTCCACAGTCGTCGCCCTCGACAATCAGGACGGAGGGCTGCTGCCCACGTTGGGAGAACCGCCGCGAGGGTCGCAACTATTCCAGTATCCGGGAGACGATGCCAAATATGAACGTGGCGGCCATCTTTATGCCCAAACTCGCGCGGCTGGAGGTGGTCGAGGAAATCGTCGATGCGATTCGAGCGGGCGCTGCACTGAAAGCCATTGGCTGCGAAAAGCCATTAGCGCGGAACATGGCCGAACCACGCCGCATTATCGTGTTGGCATGGAGCGTCAATCTGCAGAACGTCTACTTCGAGAACCAGACACACATGAACGCGATTCAAGCGTCGAGGAGGCAGCTTAGCTCGGTCATGGCATCGAGGGGACCACTTGTGCTGGTGCGCGTACGCCGGGCCGCACCAGGGCTGGTTTTGGGACGCGGCAGGGCGGCGGCGTTTAGTACAGGCCGATTCCGCGTTGCTGAAGTGGGGGCAGCCTAAGTGGCGGAAGGCGCTGCTCGATGGGTTTGGCGTCGACTATTCCAAGATTACGAATCCTAACCGTTTCATCTAAAGCTAGGAGACAGACATGAGATTGCATAAATTTAATTCGATGGTCGTGGCGTTTGTGATGGTGTCTTGCGCGGTCGCTGCGCAAGCAACCGTGACGATCGATCTCGTTCCGGTTGGCAACGCGGGCAATGTAGCAGACGACACCGGCTGGGGTGCGGTGAGCTACGACTACCAGATGGGCAAGTTCGAAATCACCGTTGGGCAATACACCGAGTTCCTCAATGCCGTGGCCAAGACAGACCCCTATGGACTGTGGGATCCCCTCATGGACACCGGTACGTGGGGTGGCATCACGCGCAAAATGATCCTACGTTCAGGTACCTCTGGCAGCTATAGCTACACGATGGGAACACCTACCGGGGGAGTAGCGGGTGGCTATACCAACCTCCCGGTGGCCTATATCGACTGGGCCGATTCCGTGCGATTCTGCAATTGGCTGACCAATGGCCAGTTGACGACGGGCGTCGAAGACCTTACGACCACCGAAGACGGCTCGTATCTAATCGACGGGGCGTTACCGACCGACCAAGCGGCGATGGACGCCGTGGTACGAAAGTCGTACGAAGAAGGCGCCCGGTACGTTCTGCCCACGTATGACGAGTGGTACAAGGCAGCGTATCACAAGAATGATGGCAATGATAGTGGCGTCACTGGAGACCCAGCGAACTACTGGGATGCCGCCACGAGGTCGAATACCATCCCGAGCAACGTGTTAACCAGCCCCGATCCAGGTAACAACGCAAATTATCGCCCCAGCGGCGAAGCCAGTACCTACACGCTCGGCCTGCCGTATGTCCATACTCCAGTTGGCGAGTTTGAGAACTCGGAGGGCCCTTATGGGACGTTCGACCAAAATGGAAACGTCTTGGAGTGGTGCGAGAATATGGAGTCCTCCTCGCGTTTTTTGATTGGCGGAGGGGCTGCCGAGGGCCTTCCAGTAACTGATACATTCTGGCAGTTTATGAAGGCGGGCGAGACGGCCTCCAACCTCCCGTTTTGGTCGTCCTACTCAGATGGTTTTCGCGTGGTTTCGTTGGAGCCCGCGGCCATCAGCGATGTCGTGTGGACCGGAACCGGCGGCACGGCCTGGAGCAACACGGCCAACTGGACCCCTGCCAGCACGCCCAACGACGTGAAGAACACGTTTGACGACACGGCCGTGGGCCTGACGGCCGACATCGCTTCGGCAGTTACGCCCAGTAGCGTGGTCTTCAACAACAGCAGCAAGAACTTCACCATCACCGGCGCAAGCGGCATCAGCGGCACGGCCACCGTGCTGAAGCAAGGCACCGGCACGGTCTCCATGAGCAGCGTCAACACCTACAGCGGTGTCACCACCGTTGAGGCTGGCAAGCTCATCTTGACCGGCGCTGCCAAGGCCATGGTTCCCGTTCTCAACAACGGCGGGGCGGACATCAAGGGCGGCATTCTCGTCCTCGACTATGCCGCGGAAGCCGACCCGGTCGCCACGGTGAAGGGCTTGCTGACCACCAGCTACGCCGCCGGCGCGTGGAACACGGGCAAGTTCCAGAGTTCGACCGCCAGCGCATCGCGCGGCTTGGGCTGGACCGACAACACGGGCACCAGCAAGATTAACGTCGCCTACACGGTGTATGGCGACACGAACTTGGACGGCACCACGAACTTCACGGATTTGAGCAAGCTGCTGTCGAAGTACGGTCAGTCCGGCGTATGGGCTGATGGCGATGCCAATTACGACGGCACGGTGAACTTCACCGACCTGAGTAAGATGCTGTCGACGTACGGCCAGTCGGTGGGCACGTTAACCCCGTCCCCGGAACCGTCGAGCCTGATCATGCTGGCCATCTCGGTGGCGCTGATGGGAGGCTGGCTCATCCGTCGTCGCAACCGCGTCGCTTGAGGGGTTTTCCGTTTTTCACACTTCGTTGGTTAGGAACGCAGATTGTGAATCAATCTCGTTCGTGGGGTGGATAGCGAGTGTGACGCCGCGTCGCACCGCTATCCACCTATTTATCACGACGAATTGAGGATCCGTGTTGGACCGTGCAGCTTGACGGCGGAGTTGGCGTGTCGACGGTTCCGGAACCCGGCACCGTAGTCTTGCTCGCCGTTGCGGGACTTCTGGTCTTCGCCTCGAAAAAGCGGAGGTAGCGTAATGGAGTCCTTTGTCTGATAAACTGCAACCTCGCGGATGGTGAAGGCGATGTTCCATCCCTTCACCATCCGCTTTTTTTGAACAGAGGCAGTGAATGTCGTTCTGTTTGTGTTGTCGGAGGCTGCCGTCTCATTGCTGCGATGCATGTTCATCGCAAGAGAGGTTTTGCAGGTGAATGCCGTGAGAAAGATATTCTTGCTGACAGCCATTGTGTTGTTAGTTTCCACGTCGGTTCGAGGCGTCGAGTTGTCGAACGCCGATCTGGCGGCTTCGGCGGCTGCCGCGATGTCCGCGTGGGAAGGCCAGGTCATGACGGTTACGGGGCTGATTCCGGCCGATCAAATGGGATTCACGCTGCCCCACGAACACCTGCTAATCCAACATCAAGGGGCCACTATAGACCTGACGAATGAGTCGCTGGCCACGTCGGAACTCTGGTGGTACGCGTTGGCCGGCGGTAAGACGCTCGTCGAGATGACCAACGGGGGAATTGGCCGCCAGCCGGCGGCGTTGAAGCGGATTTCGGAGGCCACGGGTGTGCAAGTCGTTATGGGCTCCGGCTACTATAAGGATGCTTGGCAGACGCCCGCCGTCCGGGCCGAGTCGGTCGACCAAATCGCCGAGGACATCGTCCGAGACATCGTCGACGGCGTCGACGGGATTCACTCGGGCGTGATCGGCGAGATCGGCGTTAGCGGCCAAGATGATACTACAAATCCCACCGATTTTGAAAAGCGACAGCTTGAGGCTGTAGCCATCGCCCAGAAGGCAACCGGCGCCGCTATCAATTTTCATTTTGACTACGAGTGCACTCTCACACAGCGCAATGCCGCGTTGGACATTGTGGAAGGCGCCGGCGGCGACCTCTCTCGCGTGGTCGTCAGTCACGTTATGCCTCGCCTCAGCGATGCTGACCGTTTCATGGCGATGATCGAGCGAGGCTGTTACCTGGAGTTCGACCAGTTCGGCCTGGAGGTGGAGGACGCACTAGCGGCGAAATTCGAAGACAACTTTGACCCAGTGGCTACGATCAAGTCGCTGATAGACCGGGGCGGCGTGGAAAACCTGCTGATTTCTCAGGACGTGTGCTTCCAGAAGTGCTACAAGTTGAACGGCGGCTATGGATATGACGACATACTGACGAATATCCTGCCGAAGTTCAGAGCGGCCGGCATTACCGACGATCAGATTTACACGATTATGGTGGAGAATCCACAGCGGGTGTTCCAATTCAAGAATTATGCCGTGCCTGAGCCCGGGACGCCGGCCCTGTTGATTGCCGGATTGATGGGCGTGCTGGGCTATGTATGGTGGCGACGGATGCGGGCGGTCTGAAAGGGTGACGCCGGGGCCGAGAGTCAATGCGGTGAAAAAATGACACGATCAATATTACTTCGCCTTACTTTGGCGGCAGTCTTTTGCCTCGTCATTCAGCCCGCCACGGCGCTGGCGGCGATTACCGGATCGGGCGATCTCGATCCCCTGGATCCGGCGACATGGAGTAGTTCCACCACGGTCTATGTCGGAAAAGCGTCCAGCGGCAGTGTCAGCGTCGATTTGGATAGCGATCTCAGTTCCAATCAGTCCTTCATCGCTTCCAATTCCGGCTCCACGGGGAGTGCCACGGTCGACGGCGCCGGCTCCACATGGACCATAAGCGACAACCTCTTGGTGGGCCAACTCGGCAGCGGGACACTCAGCATTGCCAATGGCGGCACGGTCAGCAATGGCTATGGTTGCATTGGTTACGGATCCGCCGGTGGGACGGGCGTGGCGACGGTGGACGGTGCCGGCTCGACCTGGACCAACAGCAACAGCCTGTACGTCGGTTACGCTGGCAGTGGAACATTGAACATCGTCGGTGGCGGAGCCGTCAGCACTACCCACGGCTACGTCGGCTATGGTTCCGACTCGACCGGTGCGGCAACGGTGGATGGAGATGGCTCCACCTGGACCAGCATTAGCCGCCTCTATGTTGGCGAGTTCGGCTATGGAACGCTCAACATCACTGGCGGCGGCTCCGTCAGCAATGCCGAGGGCTGCATCGGCGTTATTTCCGGTTCAACCGGTGCGGTAACCGTGGATGGGACCGGCTCGAGTTGGGCCACAACGTTCCTCCTGGATGTCGGACGTTCTGGCCACGGAACACTGAACGTTACCGGTGGCGGAGCCGTCAGCAATACCAACGGCTACATCGGTCGCTCTTCCGGCTCGGAGGGGGTGGTGATGGTAGACGGGACCGGCTCAACCTGGACCAACAGCAGCAGCCTCCGCGTCGGTTACGATGTCGGCAGTGGGACGCTCAACATTACCGGCGGCGGAGCCGTCAGCAATGCCAACGGCTACATCGGCTATTTGTCCAACGCGATGGGCAACGTATCGGTGGAGGGCGCCGGCTCGACATGGACCAACATCGGTACGCTCTACGTCGGCTTCTCCGGCAGTGGGACGCTCAACATTACCGGCGGCGGAGCCGTCAGCAATGCCAACAGCTACATCGGCTACAATTCCGGCTCAACGGGCGAGGTCAACATCATCGGGGCCGACGCAACCTGGACCAACAGCGGCAGCCTGTACGTTGGCCGTTCCGGCAGGGGAACGCTCACACAAAGCGACGGGGCAAACACGGTTGGCGTTAGTCTGATCCTCGCCAACGGTTCCAGCGCCGTCGGCACGTATAACCTTAACGGTGGAACGCTCATCCTTTCGTCCATGTCGAAGGGTTCTGGAAACGCGACATTCAACTTTGGTGGCGGAACTCTGAAAGCCGCCGGGGCATTCTCCGCCACCCTGCCCATGACGCTCACCGGAGTCGGCGGCAATGCAAATGTTGATGCGAATTCCTACGCCGTGACGCTTTCCGGCCAGCTTTCAGGTTCTGGCGGGCTGAACAAGCTTGGCGACCACAAATTGACCCTAAGCGGGGCAAACAGTTACACTGGCGTGACGACCGTCGAGGGGGGTGCGATGCAACTTAATGGCGTGACAAAGGCCCAGGCCCCAGTGCTCATCCGCGGCGGGGCCGACATCAAAGCTGGCGAGCTAGTCTTTGACTACACGGGCGAAAGCAGCCCGGCCGCGACAATTGCGGGCTTGCTCACCACGAGCTACCACGCTGGTGCGTGGAACACCGGCCAATTGAAGAGTTCGACCGCCACGGCTCATCGTGGTTTGGGTTGGGTTGAAAACACCGCAGCCAGTCAGGTAACCGTGGCCTACACGGTGTATGGCGACACCAACTTGAACGGCACGACGAACTTCACGGACTTGAGCAAGCTGCTGTCGAAGTACAACCAGTCGGGCGTGTGGGCCGACGGCGACACCAATTACGACGGCACGGTGAACTTCACCGACCTGAGCAAGATGTTGTCGACCTACAACCAGTCGGTGGGATTGTTGACCCCGGCTGCCGAACCGTCCAGCCTTGCGTTGTTGGTGGCGGCAGCCGTCGCGATGATTGCCATCGCGTGGCGTCGGCCGCGATCGCAATGATCGAGAACAACCTGCGGCTCCAATTGTAAGGTAGCGTCAGCATACCTAGTTCCCATTGCTCGCCGTGCGAGACACTGCGGGCCGTTTTTGGCCTGGGCGCTCTTTCCTGGCGTAAGGCGTACGCACGGCCGGCAGCGATCTCGCGTTTCGCTTTCCCCCGACTGCCCCCGCCACACAGACGCTTATTTCTAGGGGGTTTGTTGACAAAAAATGAGGGGTTCGCTAAAGTGGCCGCCATACATTAACTTCTATGGAAGTCTAGTCTGAAGGCAGCGTCAGCGTACCCTAGTCCCCGTTGCTCGCAGTGCAAAACACTGAGGGCGTTTCTTGGGCTGGGAGTTTTCCCTTGTTCGTCATCCGCCACTTGTCGGTCTGCGAAGCGGTCGGTAGTTCACCTTGTTGTATTTCGTAGTTTTTCCATTCCAAAGCGAGAAGTTGCCCGCAGATTGAAAGGCGTTGTGAAATGAAGCGGCGGACCGTGGCGATGATGGTGGTCTTGATATTGGCGGTTGTCGGAAACGCCTGGGGCGGCGTTCAGTACACCCTGACCGACCTTGGCACGCTGGGAGGCAATCGAAGTGTGGCCTACGGCATCAATGGCAGCGGGCAGATCGTCGGAGCCGCCCACACGGGCGACGGCAAGGACCACGCCTTTCTCTACAGCGGCGGGGTGATGCAGGATCTTGGCACGTTTGGCGGGTCGAGCAGTGCCGCTTACAGCATCAGCGATAGCGGGCTTGTCGTGGGTTCCGCAGCCGTCAACAGCTTCTCCTACCATGCGTTTCTCTACAAGAACGGAATCCTACAGGATCTCGGTACACTTCCGGGAGGAAGCATCAGTTTTGCCGAAGACGTGAACGACAGCGAGCAGATTGTGGGATTCGGATATACGAGTAGTAACTACTACTACCATGGTTTTCTCTACAGCGGCGGCGACGTGCAAGACCTCGGCACTTTGGGCGGCACCGATAGTTATGCTAATGGCATCAACCGAAGTGGGCAGATCATCGGAGAGGCAAACTCGCACGCCTTTTTTTACAGCGGCGGCGTCATGCAAAACCTCGGCACACTGGCCGGGATGAATTACAGCCGTGCGAACGACATCAACGACAACGGGCAGATCGTGGGTTACGCCTCGAAGTGGAGCTCGTCTGCTGCTGGCCGTGCTTTCCTCTACAGCAACAGCGTCATGCAAGACCTCGGCACTCTCGGAGGTGAACGCAGCTGGGCATACGGAATCAACAATAGCGGGCACGTCGTTGGCTATGCGTATACGAACGCCGGCATCGAACATGCCTTTCTATATAGCGGCGGGGTGATGCAGGACTTAAACGACTCAATAAGCTCGTCCTCGGGCTGGATCCTTGATCGGGCGACGGCCATCAACGACGCCGGACAGATCGTAGGGAACGGCGTTAGCCCAAGGGGAGAATTGCATGCCTTCCTTCTCACCCCCATTCCCGAACCCTCCACCCTCGTCCTCCTCGGCATGGGTGCCATCGGCCTGCTGGCCCGCGTTTGGCGGCGGCAGCGATCAAAGTAAATAGAACAGTACTGTCTGGTTATAAGTTGAATAGTGACAATTGGTTACAGTGAGGACTTTCGGAATCTGCTGTAGAAGACGCTGAAAGCGCCTGAAAAATAGGGGTTTTCTCGAAAGGAGTCACGCTCAGAATTTGGAGGATTTCGGTGAGGCTGCGGTCGAGCTTCAATTCGCGTCTGAGGATGGCTGCGAGCACGTAGACGCTCACGGCAATCCACACCTGAGTCTTTACGGCATTCATGGAATGGCCATAGAACGACTTGATACGCAGATTTTGCTTGATCCACTTGAAAAAGAGTTCCACTTGCCAGCGACAGCGGTAGAGCTGTGCGATCGTGAGCGCCGGAAGGTCGAAGTTGTTGGTCAGAAACACCAGTCGTCGTTTGTGTTCGGTATCGTAGTACGCAACGCGACGAAGCGGAGCAGGATAAAGTTGAGACGTCTTGAGACCTTGAAGAACAATGGTTTGGTCGCTGCGCAGCCCCGTGGATTTGTCCACCATGCGGGACTCGCGGCGGTTGGTATCGAGGTTCCGCTTGGCGCGAGTGACGAAAAACGCCATCTGCCGAGTGAAGGCATGCAGGCGGCGGAAGTCGATGTAACCCTTGTCCATCACGTAGAAGGCACCCGGCTCGATGGGCAGGTGATCGAGGACATTCACATCGTGCGTTTTCCCGTGAGTTATGCGGATAAAGCAGGGGATGTTGCCCCGCAGGTCGATCAGTGTATGCAGCTTCACCGCCCCCTTGTGACGACGGAAACGAGCCCACGGAAACAGGGCCAGGCAGAGGTCGATCGTCGTGGAGTCCAGGGCGTAGGCAGCCTGCTTCAAGGCAAGTCCGAAGTCCTCCTGAGCATACAACGTCCGGGCGCGACCGATCAACACCTGAGCGAAGTCTGCCCAGATGCGCCAGTCCCGATGTTTGTTGGCATCGCCCAAGGTACTGCGAGCGATCTTGCCCCGAAAGCCTGCATGATAGAGCTTCGGCTCCATGGCCCTCAAGCAGGTCTCGATGTCCCGCAAGCTCTCGCGATAGGTCAGCTGCGCGAAGGCCATAGTAAGGAATTGGTCGCGGCAAGAGAAATCTCGCACGCGCGAGTCGCCGCGATACCGTCGCACACAAGAATTGAAGTCGTGCCGCGGAAGAAAATCCATCAACTGAGCAAACACTACTTGGCCGGAATACATACGTCATCCTTTTCCACCCAGAGGTGGCTTCAGAATGACGAAAGCATGCATCCGAATTGAAGTCGTGCGCGCTCATTTTACGTTGCAAGCCTTCACCCTTACATTACTTCGGACGATTTCCGAACACGTTAACCGGACAGTACTGTAAATAGAAATATCTTGCAGCTCCAATCGTAAGGTAGCGTCAGCGTACCTAGTCCCCGTTGCTCGCCGTGCGAGGCACTGCGGGCCGTTCTTGGACTGGGCGTTTTTCCTGACGTAAGGCGTCCTTCGGCGTCGGCGTGTCCAAGCCGCCGTGGAAACTCATCCTTCGCCGTAGTGGAAGCCTCGCACGTCTAATACAATTGACCGCTAACGGGCCATGGAAGGGTTCGCTTAGTTCGGGACGGCACCGTGAACGTCCGCCCGTTGTCGAAGATGAAATCGAGCCGGTGAAGTTGGCCGACTGATCGATTGTGATGCGAGGAAGTGGAACCAGGGACGTCTATTTACGAGCAACATCATGTTCAAGTGGTTTCGTGCGAAATGCCCGGTCGAGCCGGACGCAAAATCCTGGGTTGACCAGCGAATGATGTGGCTCGTGAGCCAGTTCGGCCGCGACGCGCCTTTTGGAGGGCACGGTCGTACTGCCCACCGAAGAATATTTCTCCAATCCGTACCACGGATCACAGGATGACGCCTGCGTACTATTGGGTTGTGTCTGCCGCTACATGGATATCCCTCGCAAGGACATTGAACTGGCCTTCTACTCGGAAAGGCAAAGCGTCGCCTTCAACACGGAATTGGCGAGGCCCGACGGAGGGACTGCTGGCTTGTACAGCGAGCAGGATGGCAAGACCATCATCGGGCTGGAGGTTAGCCAACTGGCCGATCCCACCGCAGTCGTCGCGACCTTCGCCCACGAATTATGTCATGTGCATCTTCTGGGCGGCGCTCGACTCTCCCGCGATGAGGAAGACATTGAGCCCTTGACGGACCTAGCGACTGTAGTGTGGGGAATGGGCATCTTCACTGCCAATGCGATGCTCCGCGACAAAAGTTGGCGTGTAGCGAATTGGGAGGCCTGGAGTATATCGCGGCAAGGTTATCTCACAGCACCTATCTTGGGCTATGCCCTAGGGCTGTTCGCCTGGCTGCGACAGGAGACGCGACCCGAGTGGGCCGATTATCTTCGCCGGGACGTCCGATCGTATTTCCGCAAGGCTCTGGCCTATTTCGTCGAGACTAAGGATGCCCTTAGCCTGCCCCCCGAATCATGTGACGATCGGCCGCCGGCTTGTCCGGCTGAGTTGCTTCCCCGATCGACAGGGCATCGGCAAGGTAGCGCCGGAAGTGACGAAATCGGCTCGGGTACTGCCGAGGACGAAGTAGAGGATTGTGCAACTGCCGACGGCAGCTTTACCCGGGCCACGATCCACATGCAGAACGGCCAACCGGAAGAGGCCCTACATTGGTTGTCCAACGTGATCTTGCACGACAATAAGGATGGGGAGGCATACCAGCAACGTGCCTTGGCCTACATCAGCTTGAGCAAGTGGTCGGAGGCCCTGGCCGATGCCGAGGAATCCGTGCGATTGTTGCCGGACGAATCGGAATCATACCGGGCTCGGGGGATGGCATATCTTTACTGCAAGCAATATGCTGCGGCAATCCGGGACTTCAGCCGCTATCTGAGCGAAGAGGATGCCATGGGTTCCAATCCAGCGCGGCCCGGCGCCGTGTATTATTTCCGCGGGCTGGCCTATGAGGGTGAAGGCAACTTGCGTAGGGCGCTGGCCGATTTCACCAAGGCGATTCGCCGCTGGCCCCAATGGTCGACACCCTACGAGGCCCGCGGTCGGGTGTATGAGCGTCTGGGCGAAACCGCAAAAGCCCGTGTTGATCGCGACGAAGCCGTTCGCCGTGGCAAAGTTCAAGAGGTCTGCGAACCTTCGTCAGTCAATTGGACGCCAGTTGTCGACCCATAATCCGGTGGCTAGTAGAAAAACCGCTAGAAGTTGAGACGTTAGCCTGCGGGTGTTCATGGCGATGCCGACTACTTCATTCGGCAGCAATATCCCAGGGTGGAGGTAGTGCGACCGTGCAAAAGCAGATTCTGGAAACTCCGCGTCTCATGATCCGCGAAATGTCGCTCGGCGACCTAGACTTCGTGGCCACACTGCTCGCCGATCCCGAGGTCATGCGATATTATCCTAAGTGCTATTCACGCGAGGAGGCCGGGGCCTGGATTCAACGTCAGATCAATCGCTATGCCAAGCACGGCCACGGTTTGTGGTTAGTGCTCGATGAACTCCGCGGCGGATACAGTATTACCTGCACCTCCCAAATCGTCCTCCTGAAGGCGTTAACCAAGTTATCGCCCCATGGAGACACCAATGGTTTCGCCATCCAAGCGAAAGACCTCGATCACGAAGATCGGGGCTATCTACGCTCGCTATTCGAGCCGATTTCAGCACAGCATCGAAGATCAGGTCCGCACCTGTCGGGAATGGGCCGACCGTAACGGCGTCCACGTCCCTGAGGAACTGGTTTTCGCCGACCGCGCCGTCACGGGCCGTAGTCCATGCCGGCGCCTTTCGGCGAATCCATTCGCCGACCAGGGCGCTCATTGCCGCCCCTGGACCCCGGCTAGCCTCTCTCCGTTCCGATGTTGTTATGATCCTGGAAAATCCGAAAATCCGGGCCTTGACTCCGCGGCGGTTATGGGTGACACCTTTTCCGATCCCTTTTCCGATCTTCGCTGTCGAATATCACACCGAGAACGAGATTTGTCGCATACGCTAGCATAGCGTCGTCGAGGCTCGTCGATCTCGCTGATCGTTCCAATATCCGTCACGACCGCCACCATCCTCGCAAGTAACTAGCATGACTGCAATTGTCCCAAGCTAACCGTGCGAATAGTACATCGAGCGATGTATCCTTGTTGGAGGGGTAGGCTTTTGTCTCCGGTCAGGCACGTTCTGGGCCGAGCTTGCACTCTCCTTCGCTATCCAGTCGGAGGTTTCGATGAGGGGCAAAGAGTTCTCGAAGCGGCGATTCACCTATCACCGCACGATCCTCGCCATTCTTCTGGCGTGGTCGGCAACCATCGGCTGTCTAGCTTGGTGGTATTCTGCGGACCAAGCGAACAACATGTCCGAGATGGCACGCATCTATGCCCGAGCGTGCGCCGAGAAGGATTTGATCTACCATCGTTGGAATGCAGCCCAGGGTGGCGTATACGTGCCTGTATCGAAGGACTCTCAGCCCAATCCGTACCTTCAGGTTACCGACCGGGACGTGACGACTCCATCTGGTCGCACACTCACGCTGGTGAACCAGGCCTACATGACTCGCCAAGCCCACGAGCTTGAGGCAAACGTTGGCAGCGTCCATGCCCATATCACGAGCCTCAAGCCTCTTAACCCCAAGAACGGTGCAGACAAGTGGGAGCAGGAGGCCCTTCTTGCCTTTGCGAAAGGCGAGACGGAGGCAAGCGTTGTCTTTCACCAAGACGGCAACCACACGGCCCGTCTCATGCGACCATTCTACGTCGAGCAGTCTTGTCTGAAGTGCCACGAGCAGCAAGGCTACAAAATTGGCGACGTGCGTGGCGGCATTAGCGTCACCGTACCGGTCGATTCAATATGGAAGACCGAGACAAAACAGGCTCGCAATGTCTTCCTCGCTCTTGGGGGTATTTGGATACTCGGGGCAATCACGATTGTCGTGATCGGCAGGTCCATGAATCAACGCCGATTAGAGCGTGAACGAGCGATAGAAGCACTAGCCCATTTTTCAGCCATCGTGACCTCCTCTCAAGACGCAATCATTGGCAAGACTCTGGATGGCGTTATCACGTCATGGAATGACGCTGCGGAGCATCTTTACGGATACACGGCGGAAGAAGTGGTGGGGCGATCCATCCTGATTTTATTGCCTCCAGACCGGCCCGACGAGCTTGCAGATATCCTTAGCGATATCAGGCAGAGCGAGCGTGTAAAGCATTACGATGCGATCCGTCGTCGTAAAGATGGCAGTCTCGTTGACGTGTGCCTAACGCTTTCCCCGATCACAGACGTCGATGGGAAGATCGTTGGCGTATCGACTATCGCCCGCAACATAACAGACCGCAAGCGGGCAGAGCAAGTGCTGCGAGAAAGTGAAGAACGTTACCGCACCCTGGTGGAGAACATCGACCTGGGCATCACGCTTGTTGATCGACAACACCGGGTTGTGATGGTCAATGAAGGACACGCCAAGATGTTCAACAGGACGGCTAGGGAATGTATCGGCCAGGAATGCTTCCGGTTGTTTGAGGGACGGGAGGCGGTGTGTCCTCATTGTCCCGGTGTACAAGCCATGAGAACGGGACTCCCTGCTGAAGTTGAATCGCAAGGCGTGCGGGTTGATTGTAGCACATTTGCCGTAAAACTGCGGGCTTTTCCCATCTTTGACTCCGATGGAACACCGAGTGGATTTATTGAGGTCGTCGAGGACATAACTGAACGCAAGCGAATGGAACAGGATCTTTGGGGAACCAGGGAGTGCTACCGTGTCGTCGCAGAGAATGTTGAAGATGTAATCTGGACTTCCGACTTGAATCTGCGATGGACCTACATTAGTCCTTCGATGGAGCGGTTCCGAGGCTTTACAGCGGCGGAAAGCATGAATCACTCCGTGGATCAACTAGTGACACCGGCCTCCGCTGAGGTTGCCAAGAAGGCTATGGCTGAATTTATAACAGCCATAGCGGCGGACGAGCGTGCATTGCATCGCCCTGTAAGGCTTGAAGTGGAGTACATCTGTAAGGACGGCTCGACAAAGTGGGCCGAAGTCAACGTTAACGTTGTACGATCATCGGATGGGGGTGGAGCCAGTTTAGTCGGCGTCACCCGTGACATCAGTGGCCGCAAGAAGGCCGAGGAAGAACTCAATAGAGCGAAACAAGCTGCCGAGGCTGCCAACCGGGCCAAGAGCGAATTCCTGGCGAACATGAGCCATGAGATTCGCACTCCGATGACGGCGATCCTCGGGTTTGCGGATATCCTTTTGGACAACTCCGTGACGAAGGAGGCCGTCGAAGCGGCGCAGATCATCAAGCGGAACGGAAAGCACCTCCTGAGCATCATCAATGACATTCTCGATCTATCGAAGATCGAGGCGGAAAAATGCACGGTTGGTCTCCAGGAATGCTCGCCCAGCCATATCGCTGTCGAAGTCATTTCATTGATGAAGGTGCGTGCTGACGCAAAGAGACTGCCGCTGACGCTGGAAGTCCGGGGAAGCATCCCCGAGAAGATCACGACCGATCCGATCCGCCTGCGGCAAATCCTCGTTAATCTCATCGGCAACGCCATCAAGTTTACGGAATTGGGCAGCGTTCGGCTCGTCATGTGGTTGGACGAAGCGTCCGAAGACAACGCCAAGTTGAGATTCGACGTGATCGACACGGGCGTCGGCATGTCGGAGGAACAAATTGGCCTGCTATTCCGACCATTTTCCCAAGTGGATGGCTCGTCCTGTCGTCGTTTCGGTGGCACCGGCCTGGGGCTGGCAATCAGTAAACGGCTGGCCGGGCTACTCGGTGGCGATATTGTCGTTCGGAGCAACCTGGGCCAAGGCAGCACGTTCAGTCTTGTTATGGACATTGGATCGCTCAACGATCTGGCAACGCCCCAAGACTACGCTGAAACGCAGACGGCAGATAGCACTCGTGATGTCGCCAATATCAGGTTGAACTGCCACGTGCTCTTGGCCGAGGATAACGATTACAATCAACTACTGATCGTGCGGATGCTGCAAAAGGCTGGAGCCGAGGTTACGGTGACGGAAAACGGGCAACTGGCAATCGAATGCGTAAAGTCCGCACAGAAGCAGGGGAAACCGTTTGACGTTATCCTCATGGATATGATGATGCCCGTCGTGAATGGTTACGAGGCCACGAGAAGCCTGCGGTCTGAAGAATATGACAGGCCAATCATCGCCTTGACTGCCAACGCCATGGACGCAGACAAAACGAAATGCCTGGATGCCGGATGTGACGCTTACCTTAGCAAACCGATTGACCGAACAGCATTGATTGAGACTATCGCAACGCATGTCGAACGGCGTGCCGAGGCTTTTCCTCTCTGTGACGCAGTCGGTGACATTGCCACGGAGCAGCTTGCGACGACAGAAGCTCCAGCCATTTTCGATTAGACGTGGCAGTTCCGTGACGACGTTGCCAGCGAGATGATCCTCACGTCCGTGCCTTGACCGCTTTCAGAGTCTTCGTTCCCACCTCACCGGGCGGCTACGGTTCGGCGTCAGAACCGCACCGGGAAGAGGCCCCAAGAAACGACTCGGCCCATCCAGTTTCAGTGTTGATCAGACTAGCTGACCGACTGTTCTTGGACGGGCCTTGTCTGCCATCATTCTTGCTACACGGTCCAGGGAGTCAAGAGGCAAAATCCTCGGAATGCCAGCAATCGTTGCAGGCACGGGACGCATTCTTGATGTTCCGAAGTCGTGTACAATACCGATATCGGGTTGCGAGGTGCAGAAGCGAAAGAGCAGGTGGCGGCATGAGCGACCAGGACAAGACAAAGCAGCAACTCCTCGAAGAAGTCGTCGAATTACGGCAACGATTGTCGTTGTTGGAAGGGATCAAAACAGAAGATCGGCAGATCGGTGAAGATCTGCGGTTCCGCAATTACTTCGACCAGGGGTTGATTGGGATGGCCGTGACCTCGCTCGATAAACGCTGGCTGGAGGTTAATGACCGGCTCTGCGAAATCATGGGACATACCAGAGAGCAACTCATTCAAAGCAATTGGGCCGAACTGACGCATCCTGATGACCTTGAACCGAACATACGGTTGTTCAACCAGCTTCTTGCAGGCCAGATCGAGCACTATACCCTCGACAAGCGCTTTTTCCGAAGAGACAAGAGCATCGTCTACACCACGATTCATGTCCGAGCGTTCCGCAAGGAGGACGGATCGATTGACCACATTGTCAGCCTGACGGAAGACATCACGGCCAGAAAACACGCAGAGGACAGACTGACATACTTGGCGTCGTTTCCGGAGAAAGATCCCAACCCGATTGTGGAGGTGAGCCTGGGCGGGGACATCCAATACATGAACCCAACGGCGCAGCGCCTATTTCCCGAGTTGCGTGAACAGGGACTGTCGCATCCCTGGTTGACGCATTGGAAAGCAGTGGTACGCCCGTTATGCGAGGGGCGAAGCGAATATATCGTACGGACCGTAGCCGTTGCAGACCGCCACTATCAAAAATCATTTCATTACATCGCCCAAGATCAGGTCGTTCGGATCTACGGCCTCGACATTACGGAACTCCAACATGCGCAGGAGTCCTTACGGCAGAGTTACGAGCAGCTTCAGGCCATTTACGAGGGGATGATCGAGGGCCTACTCATCACGGACATCAAGACAAAGCGTTTTGTTCGTGCGAATTCCTCGATGTGCCGAATGCTCGGCTACTCCGAGGAGGAGTTGTTGGCGGCGTCCGTCAGGGATATTCACCCACCCGAGGAAGTGCCCAACGACGTGCAGAGATTTCAGGCAGCAGCCGATGGCCGAGTCACGATCAACGAGGAGCGACCCGTTCTCAGGAAAGATGGTAGCATTTTTTATGCGGATATTACGGGTCATCCAATCCTCTACGAGGGGCGGCCTTGCCTGCTTGCTCTATTCCGTGATGTCACCGAACGCAAACAGGCTGAGGAGGCGTTGCGGCAGAGCCACGACGAGCTTCGTGCGATCTACGATCAAGTGGTGGATGGCATCATCATTACCGACGCCGAGAGCGGTAACGTCCTTCGGGCAAATAGCGCTTACTGCCGTCTGGTGGGCTATTCTGGAGGGGAGGTGTACTCGTTATCGCCAGACCAGATTCATCCGCCAGAAGCATTGCCTAGGGTGTGGGAGTACCTTGAAGCCGTCAAGAAGGGAACCGCTACACGGATTGACAATCTGCCATTCTTGCGCAACGACGGCAGTATCGTGTATGCCGATGTCATCTCTCGCCCGATTTTCTACGACAGGCAGCCTGGGCTGATCCATTTTTTCCATGACGTTACCGAGCGCAAACGGGCCGAAGAGGCGTTGCTCCGGGAACGGCGCACTCTGGAACACATGTTGCAGTCTAGCGACCATGAGCGACAACTAATCGCTTACGAAATCCACGATGGCCTGGCGCAATATTTGGCTGGGGCCATCATGCAGTTGGAACATTCCCACAACATACGAGAGGAGAGGCCAAAGGAGTCGGCGACGGCTTACGAAGCTGGCATGGAGTTGCTTCGTCAAAGCCATTTCGAGGCGAGGCGCTTGATCAGCGGAGTCCGGCCACCAATTCTCGACGAGTCGGGCGTGGTGGCGGCGGTGGCCCATCTTGTCTACGAATTCCGGACGCACAAAGGGCCGAAGGTCCAGTTCCGCAGCAAGGTTGAGTTCGACCGCCTCGCTCCCGTTTTGGAAAACTCCATTTATCGGATCGTCCAAGAGGGCCTCGCAAATGCCCTGAAGCACAGCCGGAGCACACAGGTTAGCGTCAGTTTGATGCAACGGGAGGAAAACGTTCGCATCGTAATACGGGATCAGGGCATTGGTTTTGATCCGAAGACCGCTGCGGAAGGTTGCTTCGGCCTGGAAGGCATTCGGGAGCGAGCCCGACTACTTGGCGGAAGTTCAAAGATCGACAGCACTCCTGGCAGAGGAACCCGAATTGTCGTGGATTTGCCCATCGTGCTGCGAAAAAAAACGTCGAAGCGTAGATGATGGTGCCAGCGAACAAGTCTTCCCGCAGACTTTCGGATAGGTGCTGCCTCGCCGGGCTGCTGCTGGTCGGCGTGAAACCCGTGGCGGAAAAATCCCCACGAAGCTCCAAAAACCGACAAGGCCCATCCATCTCCAGCAGTGTTGCCTGACTGACTGTCTTTGGACGGGCGTCGTCCGGCGTCATTCTTTCTCCACTGTCCAGGAGGTCAAGTGTCACAATCGCCACGTGTGCGACCCTACCGGCCCGGCGATTCTTTTGGCGGCGATTTTTGCGAATCTCGATTCGCAGAAGGCTTTAGCCCTGCGGCGGATTGTTCCGAGTTATCGAGATAACAAAAAGGGTGGGCATTAGTGGCTCTGGGAGGCCCACCCGGTGTCAAGTGTGCCGAGGAAGAGTCAGGAGTTGTTTAGTTTTACGAGGCGTCAATTCGTCCACTGAGCCGATGGTGGCGACGTTTGCCGGAAATTGGGCCAGCGGTTCAGTTGCAATCCTCCGCCGCCTGAACGGCCCGGAGATCAGCGCATGCGGTAACAGACGGAACTAGAATAGCGGAAAATGGAAGTTAAATCCTGGTCGAAGCGCGAATCATGGCAGGAACAATCCTCTGTTACCTCAATCTTATTCGATTCAAGAATGAGCACGGGACGTACGCAAAGGATTCCTGACTCGGGACAGGCTCGCCGCGACTCGGGGCCGAGAAAAGTGGCAAGGACAAGCCGCGGAACGTGAATTAGGCGGGCGGCGATGGCAGCGGTTCGGATCGCTTCGCCAGCCATTGTACGACGTGCGGCCAGAGCTCGCGCTGCGCCGCCGAACCCATTGCCAAACCAATGTGGCCGGCGGGCAGCTTGATCATCTCGCGGTCGGTCGAACCGACCAAGTCGTTGAACGGTTCGCTCTGGCTCGGCGGCACGAGGTCGTCCTGCTCGGCCAGCAGATTAAGCACCGGGCATTTGATGTCGCGAAGATCTACGGTCCGTTTTCCAAGCGCGAACTGATTCTGCACCAAGAGGTTTTGCTGGTACAGATATTTCACAAACTCACGGAAGGCTTGGCCTGCCACGGGCACGTTGTCGTTCAGCCACGTCTCCATCGTGACGAACTCGTCGACGTATTTCGTGTCATCGAGCCGTTCCAGCAGTGCGACATTCTTGGCCACGAGGTTTCGCACCGGCTTCAGCATTAGGAAGCACGCCTGAAGATACTCGGCCGGACAGTTTCCGAAGGCGTCGACGAAGGCGTCAACGTCAAAATAGCGTGGGTCGGTCCACAGGTTCAGCAAGCCCTCGCGCGTCGAGAAGTCGATGCCTGCCGCAAGCAGGATCAGGTTTTTCACATACTCCTGATGAAGGGCGGTGAACATCGCGCTCATCGTCCCGCCCATGCAATATCCCAAGATGCTCACTTGGGGCGAAGACGTGCGTTTCTGCAAAAACTTCACCACGTTTCGCATGTAGGTGTTGACGTACGTATTGAGATCGAGATTGCGATCGGCGTACGTCGGCTTCCCCCAATCGATCAGATAGGTATCGAAGCCCGCCTTGACGAAATGGGCAACGACGCTCTTGTTGGGCAGAATGTCAAGGATGTAGGGTCGATTGACCAAGGCAAACACGAACAACAGCGGCGTCTTGTGCCGCACCGGCCCTTCGGCCACGTATCGCAGCAAACGCAGCCGATCTTCCTCGAAGACGACCTCGGAGGGCGTCACGCCCTTGCGGACATTCTTGGTCTGCGACCAAAGGCTCGGAAGCCGCGACATGCGGCGAACGTTCGCCATCGATTCGTCGAAGATCGCCTGCTGGACCTCCAGCCAAGGATTTCCAGATTCGCCGTTGCTGCTCATGTTATTCTGCGTGAGCGGTTCTGCTCTGTGCTACTGCGATGGTTCGGGGGTTGCATTCTTCTCCACGCGTGCCTTCTTCTCCATCGCCTCCAAGCGATCGCCGAGACTATCCAATTGGGCATTCAGATTTTTTAGCCGCCGATCAACCTGCTCGAACTGCTCGCCGATGTCTTCGCCCAGGCGGCGCAGGGCCTTGATGACCTGGTCAATGTCCTGAGAACTGGCCAGTTGCATTTCGTGGTGCAGCCAGCCAAGGTACTCTCGCATCCGATTTCGCGACTCCGTGCCGCCAGTGAGGAACTGTTTCTGGGCATCCAAAAATGGCGACGAGCGGAGAAACTGTTCCCAGTAGTCGCCCCACACCTTGAACAAATTGGCGCGGTTGCTGCGGAACGCGTCGGGCGATAGCGAGCCGGCCATGGCTTGACAGGCGTCCGTGGCCTGCGACGCCATGTCAAACCATAGCCGCATCATGTCCGCCATACCGTCCGGCATTGTTTTCGGGTCATCACTCATCGATCGGCCCTCTTGAGAGCATGTATAGCGCCACCCCTAAAGTATAGCACGACACGTGCCTCCGCGACGCTGCAAACTCGTCAGCCGATAGTCTGGACTGCCACGGCTACGGCTTCGCCTCCGCCGATGCACAGCGATGCGATGCCGGTCCGTCGTCCCCGCCGTTTTAGGGCGTCTAACAGGGTAACCAACACGCGGGCGCCGCTGGCCCCGATCGGATGGCCCAGGGCCACGGCTCCGCCATGCACGTTCACTTTGTCGTGCGGGATGCTAAGGTCCTTCATGGCCGCCATAGGCACGACCGCAAACGCCTCGTTGATCTCGAAAAGGTCTACGTCGGCGACCTTGAGGCCGAGTTTGGCCATCAAGTTTTCAATTGCGCAAATTGGGGCAAGCGTAAACCATTCCGGCTCGCGCGACCAGGTTGAGTACCCGAGCACCTTGGCCTGCGGCGTCACACGCAACTGTTCGGCTTTCTGCGACGACAGCACCGCGATGGCTGCGGCGCCGTCGTTGATGCTCGAAGCGTTGCCGGCCGTCACGGTTCCCTCTTTTCCGAACGCCGGCTGTAGGGCCCGCAGTTTGCCTTCATTGAACCGCGCCGGGCCCTCGTCGCGATCAACGGTGGTCGTCTCGCGGCGGCTTACGACCTCGACAGGAGTGATTTCGGACGCGAATGCGCCGTTCTGCTGCGCCTCGATCGCTCGCTGGAAGCTGGCGACCGCGAAATCGTCCTGCTCTTGGCGCGAAAATTGATACTTTTCTGCACAGCGGTCGCCGCACATGCCCATGTGGACGTTGTTGTAAACGTCCCACAGTCCGTCGTGAACCATCGAATCCACGATCTCGCCGTTACCCATGCGGTAGCCCAGCCGGGCCTTCGGCAACAAGTATGGCGCAGACGACATATTTTCTGTGCCGCCGGCGACGATCACTTCAGCATCGCCGCACTTGATTGCCTGGGTGGCCAACATTACGGCCTTGAGGCTGGACCCGCAGACCTTGTTGACGGTTGTCGCACCGACCGCCGGCGAGAGCCCCGCGCCGATGGCCGACTGCCTTGCAACGTTCTGGCCGAGTCCAGCACTTAGGACATTTCCAAAGATGACCTCCTGAACCTGATCGGCCGGCACGTTGGCACGCTGAAGCGCAGCCTTGATGGCAATGCTCCCCAACGTCGGTGCTGGAACTTGCGAAAGGGTACCACAAAAGCTGCCGATCGGTGTTCGCACACCACCGGCTAGAACAATATCCGTGGCCATCGCTAGAATCCTTTGCTAGAACATTATTTTCGATGCATCCGAGGGCCGTTGACTGTGCGCCTTAACCAGCGACGAGGCTCTTGTGGAATAGGCAGAGCGCACCGAGCCCTCCCGTCGGACCTAGGCATGTTTTGGTGGAAGTTGCGGCGATCGCTCCCCCCGACGAATCGCTGCGATGCGAGCAAACCGTGGGTCAGCTTTGCTTGCTCTGGCTGACCATTTCCTTGACACGCTCGGTGGCTGATCTCGCGATCTGATCGGCCTGCTGGGCAGTTTTCTGGGCCAAATGCGACATCGCGTCGGCCGTATCGGCATTGACCTTCCGGGCCAGTTCCGACCAAGTGCCGATAATCCGGCTATTGGCCTTCAACATCGCCTGGGTGTTCATCCGCATCGAATCCATCGCCGTTTCCCACCATTCGGCGAAACGAATTCCAGCGTCGACGCCACCTTCACCCTGGCGGGCTTCCAGCGCCTTCTGCATCAGTTTCATGCTCGACTCGGCCTGTTGATTGATCACGCGAATGGCCTCGTCGATGTTCTCTTGAACCTTGGCCATCGCCTCACCGGCGGCAGCCTGCCCCTTGTTGTACCATTCGCTGAGCGAGTCGGAATCGAACATTTGCCTCATCCACTTGGCCGATTCCTCCTGCATTTTGACCCCGGACTCGACGGCCGATTGCCAAGCGGCCATTGCCTGCCGGAATAGCTCATCACTGTTTTGGGTAGCCGTTGCCATGACTGTAACTCCTGTTTTTGGTGAGAGACTCAAGTTAACGCAATGAACGAACGTGTAGACTTTGTGTTGTTTGCCGCCTAATACAGTTCTCCACTGCGGGGGTGGAGCTTTCAGCGTTGCTCCAATGCTTTTCGCAGCGTGGCGACCTCCTCCTGTAGTTCAGCGATTGCCTTGCGGAGATCCGTTTCGGCGACGCCTTGACTCTCTGCCGCCAGTTGTTCCGCAGACGGCGTCTGGTGGTTAGGCGACATGAAGGCTCGCATAAAGGGTCCCATCATTGCCTCGGCCCAACCGCACCCCATCATTGGCATGCCATAGATGCCCAATGTCTGACCCAGGTAGCGGTCAAACTCCCGCTGCGATTTTAGAAAGGCCGTCAACGCACCATTGAAGTACTTCTCAACGAAGTCCTTCAACAAGGATTCATTCGAGCGAATTATCTGGTGTAAGAGTTCGGTGGGAAAAGCAGCCAGTTTCAGGGGGTCATGATCGAGGATCAACTGAGTCAAAATACGTCCTGTGATGTCATCTCCCGTCTTGGAATCGCTTACCGTAACGCTATATCCATCGCAGACCAGCCGGTAGATGTCGTCGAGTGTCAAGTGTTGGCTGCGCGTGCAATCGTAATACCGGCGATTGGGATACCGCCGCAGTTCTACTTGCATACCATCGGAAGATTGGTGTTCACTACTCATGACAGGGTTTTGTGCGTTTGCACAAAAATGGGTCTGTGGAAATAGTAGGCTGTATCATTCATCTTGTCAATAGGCGGAAAATCGCTACAATTTCGTGTGGGAGCACTTCGGAAGTAGATAGTGCATACGCACCAACAGCTTCGCAGCGGCATACTATATCGCTAGTAACCATAGAGTGGGGGTCGTAAGACCATCTTGCATAAGGGTATCACGATATGGATATTCTAGGAAAGGTTGCCATCGTCACCGGCGCCGGTAGCGGCATCGGAGAAGCTGTGTCGCTCGAATTGGCACGCCGCGAAGTAAAGGCCATCGCGCTGGTTGACCGTTCCGACTCGGTGGTTCACCTGTCGGACTCGATCGACCAATTTACGGGCAAAAGAATCCTCTCCCAGGCCTACGTCGGCGATGTGTCGGACGACACGTTTCGCCGCCAGATATTCGACGATATCACCAATCGTTGGGGGGTTCCGCGTATCTGCGTACCCGCCGCCGGAGTTACCCGGGACAGTTTGGCCGCGCGCGTGGACAAGACGTCGGGCAAAGCCTCGCTTTATCCAATTGACGAGTTCCGTCGCGTAGTCGAGATCAACCTGATTGCTCCGATTTACTGGGCGCTGGAGATGGTAGGGCGGATCGCCGAGGATCGCTTTGCCCGCGGACTGACCGCATGGCAGTCGGCAGAAAAGATACAGGGAACCGTGATTTTCATTGGCTCAGTGTCCTCGCGGGGCAACAAAGGACAAATTGCCTACGCCGCCACTAAAGCAGGCCTCGAGGGTGCAGCCGCCACGCTGACTCTGGAAGCTATGTATCACGGAGTGCGTTGCGGGGTAATCCACCCGGGATTTACCGATACGCCAATGGTCCGTGCCTTGGGCGAGCAGTACATTCAAGAACGTATCCTGCCACAGACCCAATTGGGACGACTGATCAGGGCTGAAGAAATCGCCGGCGCAATCTGTTTTATGATCGGCAACTCGGCCGTGAGCGGGGAACTGTGGGCGGACGCGGGTTGGCATGCCGAAAACTCGGCCCCTCGCACCAATATCGTATCGACCGGCAATGGGACGCCAGCATCTTCCGCTGCGTCGCCAACGACCTCATCAACCGAGGGCGATGGTTAGACGCGTACGCGATTCGCTAGGTCGGCCCCCACCCTTCCAACGCCTTGATCGCCGCCGCTGGGTCGCTATAATCAGGGCCCATGTCTCAACTTGGAGTGAATATCGACCATGTGGCCACCGTCCGACAGGCGCGGCGCACGTACGAGCCGGATCCTGTCTGGGCTGCGGCCCTAGCGGAATTGGGCGGTGCCGATGGCATCACCGTTCATCTGCGGGAAGATCGCCGCCATATCTCTGACCGCGATTTGCGCATTCTGCGCGAGACAGTCTCGGTGAAGTTGAATCTGGAGATGGCCTGCCAAGCGGAGATCGCACGGATCGCCTGCGAGGTCAAGCCTGACCAAGCAACGCTCGTGCCCGAAAAGCGGGAAGAGATCACTACCGAGGGTGGGCTGGACGTCTGTGCCAACCGTGATCGCGTGGCCCATACGGTCGAGACCCTGCGGCAAGCAGGCGTCTCGGTCAGTCTGTTCCTCGATCCGAATCCCCGTCAAATCGAAGAAGCTGCCCGCACGGCGGTCGACGCCGTGGAACTGCACACCGGTCAATATGCGCTCGCCACAGGAGCGGCGCAGGAGACAGAATTGGACAACCTGAGAATGGTTGGCGCCATGGTCCGCGATGCAGGAATGGCGCTACATGCCGGCCACGGTCTGACGTACCGAAACGTCAAGCCGGTGGCGGCAATCGCCGACATGCACGAATTGAACATCGGCCACAGCATCATTGCACGAGCCATCATGGTGGGCATCCAAGAGGCGGTGCGGGAGATGAAACGGCTCGTGTCGTAAAGGGGACTGTCTGTGGCGACCGCACTCGTTGTCCACACTCGCCGATAACACACATCACTCACATCACCATCATCGTTACGCCAGGACATAATCCACATCGAGAAGACAACTATGCCAACGCGCAGTGAAGAATTTGCCGGCCTGTCAACCGCTTTGATCACCCCGTTTCGTAATGGGGAGGTGGACGTCGAAGCGTTGCAACAACAGGTAGAGTTCCAGATATTGGCGGGCGCGACCGGCGTCTGCCCGGTTGGGACGACGGGCGAATGTCCCACGCTTTCGCATCCCGAGCACGAGCGGGTCATCGCCGCAGTGGTGGAGGCGGCCGCCGGACGCATCAAGGTGATGGCAGGCACGGGTTCGAACAGCACCGAGGAGGCCCTGCGGTTGACGCGGTGGGCCGCCAAGGCTGGGGCGGACGCCGCCTTGATCGTCGCCCCGTATTACAACAAGCCGACTCAAGAGGGCTTCTTTCAGCATTTTCGTGCTTTGGCCCAAGCCGTCGACATTCCCATCTGCATCTACAACATTCCCGGCCGGACGGGCAAGAATATTGAGCCGGACACCATCGTCCGAATGTCGGAGTTGCCAAACATCACGATGGTGAAGGAGGCGACCGGCTCGTTAGATCAGGCCTCGCAGATCATAAACTCCACGGATTTGACCGTGCTCAGCGGCGATGACAGTCTCACGTTGCCGCTGATGTCGATCGGCGCCCGGGGCGTTGTGTCAGTGGTAGGCAATATTGTGCCCAAGGACATGGCCGCACTGATCGAGGCCTTCGAGGCAGGCGACGTCGCGCTGGCCCAACGCTGGCACCATCAGCTCTTTCCGCTCTGCCGCGATATGTTGGGTCTGTCGACGAACCCAATCCCCATCAAGGCCGCGATGAAGATGCTTGGCCGCGATAGCGGCGAACTCCGCATGCCGCTAGTCGCGCTGAGCCCTGTCGAAGAAGCGAAGCTCCGGACGACTTTGGAGAAGTACGGGCTCTTGCCGAAGCAGCAGTAAGGGGCGATAGGCCTACGGCCGAGCATTCCCAACTCACGGCCGACCCGCACGCATCACGCCGCGTCGGCTTTGGGCACTTCCACTGGCGAACTACGATATACTTGGCATTCGGCTAGAGTCCGTTCTACGCGCTTGTCCAGTTCGTCAATCTGCCTGAGCAATTCCTCATGTTGTGCCTCAAGATCAAGAAGCAGATCAATGGATGCCATCGCAGATCGGCCGGGGTTAATGGTGCTGCTAGTCACGTGGGTGGAAGACGGTGGCGGGTCCTTTCGGAATCCGCGGTGGGCAAGGCCGATGCTTCGTCGGTCTTGGTAACTGCATCGGACGCCATCGGGCCCTGGCATGACAACGACTTTGCCCCGTGCCTCATCCTTTGCGAGGTGTATGGTTTACGAAGACTTTGCGGTGTTTGCGGCCGCAAAGTCGGCCCGGTTGGCGGATTGCCCCTATGGTGAAAATTCCGTGTGTGGCCCAGGGCGGTGACCTGCCCCCATTTTCTGTACCATGGGTAATGAGAGTATTGATTGGGTAACGGGTAATGGTAAGTATTCAATGCTTCGGCTGTGCTGCTGCTGGAGCGTAGGCGCAGCCGGAGTGGAAGCAGCAGCACAGCCGGCGGCAAACTCCGCCGGTGGTTGTACTCCAGTCGCCAGGCGTCGATCTGTCGCTTCCGGCCTGGGGGCCCCGGCCCGTTTGAGCAGTCAGTTGCTTTGAATCGAGGCCCTGTCGATGCGGTATACGCGCTTGCGCAACGAAGGAAACTCGTCGCTGAACTGGCCCGCGTCGGCCTCAATTGTCCGGTGCTCGTCGACCACTTCAATCTTGCTGCCGGCAGCCAAGCCGGGAATGGTGAATGTGGCTCTCGCCGGACGCGGGCTAATCGGCGCAAATTGCTCGCGTCTTTCGGCCCCCGGCCCCAAATCAATATTTTGGGCGAATATGTAGATGGCCCCGGCATGCTGCGTGGCCATCATGTGGCATTTGAGACCACCATTGTCAAGCGTCATTTCGATCTTGGCATCGGCCGGCGCCGCCAAGATGGCCGGACTAAGCCGCGTCAATTGTGCATTGAGCCGCCTCAGTTCATCCTGCATCGCTTCGATTGGCGCGAAAGGCTGGTAATCAGGCTGAAAGCGATGGGTGAAATACCCAATGACCGTTGCGCCGCGAATTATTGCCATCCAGACTTCAGCGCGCGTGTGGTTGGGCCCCACGTCCGGCTGCTTGCCGAAGGTCACAAACTTGCCGCCATTATTGGTCTCAATCCACGCATAAACTGGCTTATCGGGTCCGGCGATACTCCGTAACTCGGCGACTCCATCTGCCACATCCGTCAACCGCGAGGGACTGCCGTACCCATAGATTGGATAGATATCGAAGCCAAGAATATCGCAGTGTTTGGAGAACGCCCGGTACATTGCACCTTTCGTTGACAGATTTAGCCGGCCTACGTAGGTCTTCATAAACTCGGGTGTGAATGTCATCAGCACTGGACGCTTCAACGGGTCGATCGACTTAGCTTCTCGGTAGTTCTTGGCCAATTCCGCTTCTGATCCACGCGGTTTGTCACCGCTCTGCGCCGCGGGCATGTCGGGCTTATCGGGTTGAATCCAACCCAGAACATTCGTCGAATTTACGACGTTGTCGCCGTCAGCTCGGATGCTCTTATCGATCGATGGAACAACATACAGCCCCTGTTTCTGTGCCGCCGCAATATACTCGCCCAGTTCTCCGGGTTTGCCAGCGTATCCGGCCATAGTGTTAAACCCGAGTTTCTTCTCTGCCGCAAAGAGATCGAGCGGCTGAACCCATCCCATCAAGACTAGGAAGGGTTTGCCGTTGACCCTCAACTCACGGTGGTTGCCGATCTGAACAGTCTCGATCGGCTCAAGCACCTCGCCGGACCGCACGGGTGTGCACACTCCCAGAACGACCACGCTAATTAGAGCGATGGGAACTCTCATGGAGTCTCTCAGCCAATAATGCACACGAGCGGCTCGCAAAGCGCCAACTCGTCAGGATCTCGCCCATTCCGAGGTATTATATAAGGCAGTTGGTTCGTCGCCAAAGCAAGAAGCAGCTCGCCTTACGGCCCTGCGGCGGCCGGCACCGGTTGCTGTATTCCGCCGCCGGGCTGCAACGCCTCGTCGTCCGAGAGGACGTAGGCCGCCATTGCTGCCAACATTAACAGTACGACGACCCAAGCCCGCCAGTCGCGGTGCAGCCCCTTCCGCTGTGACGCCGGGTGGTGCTCGTGATGATGCTTGTGCTCGCCCGCCGCCGTGTGTTCGTGCTTCGTGCTCATTCAACGCCTGCCTTTCAGAAGAATTTTGTCGCAAATAGGCCCGGGAGGGATCGAACCTCCGACCAAGGGATTATGAGGCACAGTCAAGAGCCTTGCAATACAGTGGTTTCCGAAGGGGGCGCAGGGCATGCGCAGGGCGCGAAGCCCGTAATCGCTGAACGTGATGCAATTCATTACACTGTGCTTTTTCTCGCAACCGGGCGCAGCAGCCGCCCACCGTGATATCCGCATCGACAAGGTCGACAAGTTGTGCGAGCCCATTGGTTTGGGATTGCATCTCAAGCACCCGGTCGGCGAATAAGAATAAATGGTCGCGGGGGACCCATCGAAGCCGCCAGAATTGAATCACACCCCCGCCCCCAATTATTTCGGCGATGGTACCTATCTGCCATCCGACTCCACATCAGAAATCGAATGTCATACTAGGCAGATTCGTCAGAAAGCGTCAATCCCGCCAGGAAATCGCCGAAGCCGACGACAAGTGGCACAAACAGCACCGCAAGAAACGCCAGCAAGTAGAGGCCAGCCGCCACGAACACCCATAGTGGTTTGCCGCCAACAATCCGCTGTTGCGTTTCAGTTGGACCAAGGCCAGTCGATTCGGAGACCGTATTTGGCCTGATGGAGTATGGTTCAGTGGGAGTGGCGTCCATCTTCAAATGAAGCGATCTCGTAGCACTGTTGTCAGACGCCAATTCTGCGAAGGGGTAGCCGCAAAGCGGGCAGAACTTTGCAAGCATGCTAATCTTCTGGCAACATTCGGGGCACGTTGTGAGAGCCATGTCGTTTACCCATGAATCAGAGCGATGTCATGCCGAGGGACCAGCCTTCGGGGCCGCAGGCAACGGTGCCGCCTTTGGAGGTGGCGCAGTTCCTGTTCCCTGCCCCTCCTTCTTCTTCTCGCGTTCACGTTCGATTCTCTCTCGATCCGCGCGGACTTTTGATGTCCATCCGCTGCGGGAATAGGCCTGTTCAAACCATCTGTGCCGATCCAGTGTACAAGGAGACTCAAACAGCAACTGCATGCTTGAATCTCCAGGCTTCTTCTTAAGACTTGCGGTTGGGCTGGATAGCTCACAGCCGATCGAACCATCGCTATCCACCGAGAGTGCAAACTGGCCCACATCCATCACATCGGTTCGCTTGTCGCTATCTGAATCCTCCGAACGGATAGGCCCGCTGGCCTGAAAGGGAATCGATGCCGTAAAGTTCTTGCCCTTCACTGCCTTGACCCAATAATGCTTCTCGGTCGACAGATTGCCAACTGCAAAGAAGCCCGCTGGGTCAGCCGGAACCTCAATGGTATCGGCCGACGAGTCCTCGGAACCATCGGTCTTGGATGCTATGACCACCGTAAGAGGCCGCGAATATTGCTCGTGCTTTCCTTGAAACCCGTCCAACCTGAGCGTGGCCTGCCCAACGATTAACCCTCGGTTGCTGATAGGCTCGGGAGGCCTCGGCTCGTCGTGAAGCCACACCATACTCCAATCTGTGGAGACATCTCCCGGACTACCACTGTCGGGAAAGTTCGTGTTGGCCGGCAGCCTCGCCCAAAACTTGGCCGAGGAGCCTGGCATGATCACACTCATCCAGTCGATCCGAGCGGGCCACCCGATGGCATTCTTCCTCGATCCGGTCGTGGGCAACATGCGCACGGCCGAAGCCTTGTGCGGGGCGCCGGAATCGGCCCTGTCGATTGCCGCGACGTGCCAGCTTGGCACGGAACTGCTCGGCTTGCCCACTGAAGCCATCGGCTTCGATACCGACGGCTTCAGCAGCCCGCAGACGATGTATCAGAAGGCGCAGAACCTGATCTTTCAGGCGTTGTCTGGCGGGAAGATGATCGTTGGCGCCGGCTGCATAGAGAGCATTACGACCCTCAGCCCTATCCAACTGGTCATCGACGACGAGCTGATCATGATTGCCAAGCGATGGCTGCGCGGCATCCGAGTTGACGACGATTCGCTGGCGGTGGAATCTGTCAAACGGGTTGGCCCGCGTGGCAATTTCCTGACCGACGAGCACACGATAGCCGGCCTCCGCGGCGGCGAGATGGCCGATCTGAAACTCGCTGAGCGAGATAGCCGACGTCAGGTTTGGGAAAAGACCGGCAAGAAGACGCTGGAATCGCGAGCACGAGATAAGGGCTTGGATTTGGTGAAGAATCACCAGGTGCCACCGTTGCCGGACGATGTGTTGCGGGAGCTTGCCGCGATCGTAACGCGTGCCGACAAGGAAATTGCCGGCGTGTGAGCGGCACGTAACTGAGCGACCGTAGCACTTTAGCCCGCCATGTCGCCAAAACGCGCCACGGCGTAGGGCCTCAGGACGAATGGCCCAACCTGCGGCTGTCCTGTAGCAGTTCGGAATTGCCGGGGAGCCGTCGTGGCCTCGGCCAGAGTGCTCGAGTCGAGAGCCCGGACCCGGCACCGAGCCGGCGCATCGTCCCAGGTTAGCAGGCGTACAACTTGCGGCTGATCGGTCAGGTTGGCCAACAGTACCTGCGTTCCCTTCGGACCGTGCGACGCCAGCCCCAGCAGCTTCTGCGGCTGCGTGACGTCCAACGCGAGAAGCTGGCCCGCGGCCAGCTCACGAACGTCAGCCAATACGTGATACACCGGATACACGGAACCGGGCTCGTGCGGCCAGTCCGTCGCGGGCGGTGGCTCGACGCCGGACGGAATAACGCCGCGCCAGCCGGTCGTTTCGTAATATGTGACGCTGCATGCCCCTGCCCGGGCAAACTGTGCGATGCTGCCGAGCGTCCAGGCGGCGGCAAAGAGCGACGCCTGCCGCAGATCGACTTGCCGCGGCAACTCGCCTGGCCTTGGCGGAGCCTCCGCCACGATGGCGTAGGGATTGAACCGCGGCTTTAGCGTGACAGCCGAGAGCGCGATCGGGGCACCACCGGCGAACTGCCGGGCCGACTCCACCGTCTGCGGCTGCGCCTCGAGCGTCTGCATTATCGATTCTTCGTCGTCCGCGTGTGTCTGCGGGTTCACCGAAAAGCAGATCCAATCGGCCACACCGGGCGAAGGGCGATTGACGTTGAGCTCGTAGAAGTCAGCGTCTGTCCCCGCCGCAAATTTGGCGGCCGAGTCATACGGACCGAGAATCTCACGCGCACGGTGGAACGCTTCCAGCGGCGTGGCGAGCCCCGTCGGCGGAAACACCAACCAGACGGACACGCGTGGGCGCAGTTCCTCCAGCAGCTTACGCAACGCCTTCAACTCACCGGCCGCGTCGTCACTGAGAAAGATGGCCGCATGTAGCGACGCGCCGAGCGCCTGTGCTTCGCGCGTCGCACGACGAAGTTCGTCAGCGCATTCAGGAGCCGACAAATGGAGGTCCACCCGAAGGTGATCGAGCTTCAGCGTCTTCAGGAGCGAGAGGTCTCCATCGCTTAGCGGCTGGCGGTGGCTGGCCATGCCAAGACCGAGCAGCGGCAGCGAGATTTCTGGTCCCCAGTGGATCTCGATCGGTGGCTGTTCGGACTCTTTTTGGGGCGCGGACTTCGTTGCATCGCCTGTCAGCGTCAGGGTCACGGCCTGCCGGACAGTCGTGCCGGCGCTGACCTCGACAGGGTACGACAACGCCAGCGGGGTGCAAAACGTCTTATACGAGGCGTCGGTCCAATTCCGCTGATCCTCCATCTCGAAAACTTCGCCTTCAAAGCGGACTTCAGCCGTGAGACCGGGCAAGACTTCGTGGGCGATTGATTGCATGCCCATCAACGGCGCATCGGGCGCGATTTCCAGGGGGAAAGTGCCGTGCTCGATGCTGCCATCGGTTTTTCGAACCACGCATGGCTGGCCCGCGCACGGACCAATCGGATGCAAGATGCAGAAGCCGATGCGCGCCCGTAGAAACGTGCTGAGCGCCCGACCGTCCATCTCGTAGCGGATGGTTCCGTCGCTCTGCCCGATGATCACACCATCCCAGGTGAAGTCGATCGGCGGCTGCGAACATCGGGCAGAAAACGCCACTTTGAACGCGTTGGCCGACTGCTCGATATGAAGCTGCGAGAGCACGGGCGCCGCGGTACCCCAATTGGGATCGCGCACCGCGGAATAGATCCCCCGGAGCACCTCGCGGTCTCCCCAGCAGAGCGTGCGCAAAGCGGCGCTGCGGGGATCGAAAAGCATCGACAATCCGCCGGCATGGAGTTTCACCGGCCGCTGCTGGCTCGTGTCGTTCATCCGTCGGTATATCCGCGAACTGGCAAGGCAACCGCCATGCCCTACAATCTCGGGTGGCAACAATGTCGCGCTAGGTGGCGGCAGCCGGCGTGGGCGCCTTTTCGATGCTCAGCAGCACACAAGCTGCGACAGCTAGGGAAATGCCGATGCCGCGAGGCAGGTCGATTTTATCGCCAAAAGCCGGAACGGCAACCAGCACCGTGATCAACGGGTATAAGAGCACGAATGGCGTTACAACCGTGGCTTTTCCGTAACGATAGGCGGCATAAAAAGCCAACGTTGCCGCCCCCATGCAAACGCCGAACAGCAGCGCCACGGACCCGGCCAATGGAGGAATCGCCCAGTTCAAGCTTTTGTCCCAGAGGATCAAGAAGCCCGAGAGAACCAGAAAGGCAACCGTGTAAATCACCGTAGAGAGCTCATCGGAGATGTGATACGTCGCGGCTTTCTGCGCGGTCATCGCTACGCCAAACAAGCCCAGTGCGAGCAACGTGTATAACATCCAGTCAGAAATCCAATTGACATTCTTCAGATCGGTACCCGCATCGGCGGTTGTATTCAGAAGGACAATGGCGACCAACGCCAACCCCACGCCAACCGCCTGGGCTTTGCTGACGCGTTCCTTGAATAGCAGCGGGCCGGCTATGACCGGCAGCAGTGGCAAGGCGCTGATTGGCACGACCAAACTCACCGGCCCTTTGGCGGCCAACGCCTGAAAGAACATGAGGTTTCCCAGTCCCGCCGTTATGCCGCAACAGGATGCAAAAAGGATTCCCCACGTATAGTTTGTGGCTTTCAACAGCTTCTTTGAAAACAGCAGCAACACCGCGAACGGCACCAGTCCGAACGAGGAGAGAATCTGGGTCATAATGGGCGAAATGCCGTTCTCTACCGTCGGCGTCGGCAGGCCGAACATGTTATGCTCCAAAGCCTTTGCCCCCTTGTCTGCCAGTGGCATCATGGTGAAGGCAACGGCAAAGATCAACATCGCGATCGTGGCATACATCAACCATTTCGGCATGATCGTCATCTCCTCAAAGGATCTGAGTTAGGCCCGCAGTTCTTGAGCAAGAGGATTGCGGATTAGCGCAACCGCGATGATACTGAAAAATTGGGGAAAAGCAAGGTAGTTGGCGAAATTCTCTTGCAATCCCATTAGAGGGTCTGAGCCATAGCGCGAGCGTGTCGATCTCGCTGGTCCGCGATTGACGTGTTGAGGGACGGTAACGCTGCCATCGCCTATTTGAAATGCTTTCGGCTCGCCGACACCGGCTTGCGTAAGCCAAGTGAGTCCGGCTACCATGAAAGCGTATGGCTTGGCCGTCGGTGAGGGGATTTATTGGTTCCGTGGTTGATTATGGAACAGTTCCGACGCTTTCTCCCGGGAAACCGGGCTCGTTTCACGAGCCCTCGTTCCATTACCAGTGCAGGACTCAATCGTGAGTCGAAAAGGCAATCGGTATCGCTCGAAAGTGAAGCGCGAGGCGGCCGGAGTACCGCAGGCTACTTCTGACGCCGCAACTCTTGAATCAATCCCCGTCCCGCGCCGCGACCGGCTGAAGCAATGGCTTTTCGCGGCGGCTCTGCTGACGGCCGTCTTCGTGGCGTATCGGCCGGCCTGGAATGGTGGCTTTGTCTGGGACGACGCCCAACATGTCACGCGTCCGGAACTCCGCTCTTGGCAGGGGCTCGGCCGCATCTGGTTCGATCTTGACGCCACACAACAGTACTATCCGTTGCTGCACAGCGCGTTTTGGATCGAGCATAAGTTGTGGGGTGATTCGCCGCTCGGTTACCATCTGGTGAACATCTTGCTGCACTGCGTGGCGGCACTGATGGTGGCCGCAATCCTCAGCCGTCTGGCCGTCCCCGGCGCGTATCTCGCGGCAGCCATCTTCGCCTTGCACCCAGTCAACGTCGAGTCGGTGGCCTGGATTACGGAGCTGAAGAATACCCTGTCGGCCGTGTTCTATCTGGCCGCTTTCATGATGTATCTGCGTTTCGACCAATCACGGAGTCGGCGACTCTACGCTGCCGCGCTGGCTCTATTCATTTTGGGATTGCTGAGCAAGACCGTCACGGCGACGTTGCCCGGTGCGCTGCTGGTGGTCTTTTGGTGGCAGCGCGGGCGGCTATCGTGGCGGAAGGACGTCGTTCCACTTGTACCGTTTTTTGTCCTGGGGGCCGTCGCCGGCATATTCACGGCCTGGGTGGAGCACACGCTTATCGGCGCCCAGGGCAAACCGTTTGAGATCAGTCTCTTAGATCGCTCTCTGCTGGCGGGAAGGGTGATATGGTTCTACCTCGGCAAGCTCATCTGGCCCACGGACCTGCTTTTCATTTATCCTCGCTGGAACCTTAGCGCGGCCGTGTGGTGGCAGTACGTGTTTCCGGCCGGCGTGGTCGCGCTCTTGACCATCTTATGGTTTGTGCGCCGCCGGTGGCGGGCACCGCTGGCAGCCGTGCTGTTCTTCATTGGTACGCTGGTGCCGGTGCTCGGTTTCTGCAACGTGTATCCGTTTATCTTCTCTTTCGTCGCCGATCATTTTCAGTACCTCGCCAGTCTTGGGATCATCGCGCTGCTATCGGCCGGCATCGCCCTGCTGCTGGCCCGCCAGCGGCTATGGGACAAACCTGCGGGATATGCTGTGTGTTTGGCGCTATTGGCGCCGTTGGCAATCCTCACGTGGCGGCAATGCGCCATGTACACCGACGCGGAGACGCTATATCGGACGACCATCGATCGCAACCCACAGTGTTGGATGGCATATAACAATCTAGGAGTCATACTGTCTGACCGCGGCAAGACTGCTGACGCGATCGAGTGCTTTGAAGCGGCGCTTCGAATCAAGCCCGACCATGCCAACGCACACTACAATCTGGGCAATGCCTTGGAAAAGATTGGGCGGCCGGACGACGCCCTGGAGCAGTATCGCGCGGCGTTGGAAGTCCGGCCGCAGTACGTCGACGCCGAGACCGCATACGCCATGACCCTCGACGCGCAAGGCAAGTGGAACGCGGCGCTGGAGCATTTCACTCGGGCGTTGGCGATCGATGCGGACAATGCCGGCGCTCACAATGCGTTGGGTAACGCCCTGGCGCGGCGCGACCATTTTGATGCGGCAGAACAGCATTTTGAGCGGGCACTGCAACTGAATCCACGCCTTACAACCGCCTACGTCGGGCTCGGTAATGTCTTATCCAATCGCGGCCGACTTGACGATGCCATCGAGCAATATCAGGCTGCGTTGGCGATTGACCCGAACGACGTCGGCGCCCACAACAACCTGGGCAACACGCTGGTCAAGAAAGGGCAGATTGGCGAGGCGGTCCGGCATTTCACCCAAGCCCTCCAGCGTCAGCCGGACTGCGTCGAGGCGCTTGGCAACCTTGGCAACGCGCAAGCCATTTCCGGGCAACTCAGCGCGGCAATCGCCACCTATCGCAAGGCGCTCGCGATCAAGCCCGACGACGCAGGCTCGCATGTAAACCTGGGAATCGCCCTGACCAAGGAGGGGAAGTCTGCCGAAGCGATCGACCACTACGAGACGGCCTTGCGGATTCGGCCCGATTTGGCCACCGCACATAATAATCTTGGGGCGGCATTGGCGCATCGCGGCCAGATTGAGGATGCGCTGAAACACTTTCAAGAGGCGGTCAAACTCAAACCGGATTTGGCCGAAGCCCATCACAATCTCGGCAATGCGTTGGTTGCCATGGGGCGTCTTGATGAAGCCGCATCCCATTTCCGGAAGGCCCTGGAGTTGCGACCGCAGTATCCTGAGGCGCAGGAGGCTCTTCGCGCAACCTTGCGCAGCGGGAAGATCTCGCGCAAGCGCTTGCAGCCCAGCGTGCAGCGATCTACGCACATCCCACCGACGTTTCACTGTTGAACGATACAGCGTGGCTGCTGGCCACCGATCCGGATCGGTCGATTCGTGACGGCGCCGAGGCGGTGTCGCTGGCCGAATGGGCCGCTGAACTTTCTAACCACAAGGATCCGGCCGTTCTTGATACCTTAGCCGCTGCCTATGCCGAAGCCGGACGGTTTTCAGAAGCAGTGAAGACCGCCGAGCAGGCAATTGAGCTGGCTGGCGCCCAACGCAAATCCACCCTGGCAGACAGTCTCCGCCGCAGAATGAAACTTTACCAGGACCGTTCGCCATATCGCGCAACACCGCCGGGCGTGCCTACCAAGAAGCAATAGGTGCGAGGCAAAACGGGATGCCGGGCAGGATGTGGAGTCTACCTATTCCGTGGCGGCACGCTGCTGCCGCAATTCGCGTTGCATCCGTCGCAAGACGTCGTCGTCGGGCATTTCGGCAATGGCCGCAGTCAGAACATCGTCCGCTTCCTTCAAGCGCCCCTGACGACATAGTGAATCGATCCACTGCCGATGGACATGGATGTAATTCCGCACGAAGGGCTGGAACGTCGCGTCCATCGCCAGTCCGCGTCGTAATAGCGCGGCGGCCTTTGCATATTCGCCGGAGTTGCCTAGGTCGATCGACCAGTTGTTGATCGTGGCCAATAGATTGCCACGGGCCAGGGCATTCTGCGGGTCAAGCCGCATGGCCTTGGCATTCAGGGCGGCCGCTGCGGCAAACCGCTTCTCGGCCAATGAATCAATGCCACGATTGTAATAGATCATTGCGGTCAGTTGTATCGCCGAAATCTCTCGGGCACGCGAATGGTCGGCCGTGGTCGCGCTACCGATCATCGCGGTGAGGGCCCGCGCTGGTTGCTGGGGAGTAACGTTTCCTCGAAGCCAAGTCGGGCAGGTGGTTTCGACGTCCAGTACGCCGTCGCCAAGCACAACTCGGCTCATGGCATGGCCGGGCATCTCCAAGCCGTGACACGTCAAACCAAGTTCGCCGGCAAAATAGTTAAACAGCACCGTAGCACTGACACAATTGAATCGGCCGTCGTCCAACACACGTCGCAAGTCGGTGTACGCCAGATCATAACCGCGACAAAAGACGCGGCGATGTAAGAAGTTCAAGATAGCGTTGGCACGGTCTCGCAGTGTGCTCCCAAAGTCGGGCGAACGTCTCAGTTGCTCGACCAGTGCGGCTGCCTTCTCTTGATAGTGACGCAAGTCGTCAACATTCTCAACGCCGCTGGCGACCAATGCTGCCGTGAGCGGCTGGAAATCGTCCAATCGTCCGTCGGCCGCGTCGGCAAACAAGCGTTCCTCCAACGAACAAGCGGGCGTGTCAAACGCGGTTGGCGCCGCCGGTCGGGCCGATGCAGTCTCCGTCGCGGGTGCAGCGCGCACAACGCCGATCGCCAATGCGGCGATCAGGCTGAATAGGCGAGCAAATTTATGAAATCGGCGTAGCATCGCTGAGGTTTATGTCAGTTCTTCCGCTGTTGCAGCCTGCGGTCTGGTTGCCGAAAGCGGGAGGGACAACGGTCAGGACAACTCTACGATGCAATTTGGCAACGCGCTGCGAAGGCCGCCTCCGCAAACGGCAATGACGAGGATCTTCGCTCCCGATAAGACGTCGGAACTGCCGGCGGACCCTGCTGAACCCAGAAAGTCGATGCCCCAGAAGGGGGTTGCGGGTTGACGATGGCCCCGGAGGTCTGCTAGGCTTAGGAGTTTCCCTGGCCCGAGAGGGCCCATGTTCGAGCGATTGGAACCCCATGCGCCGCACTGATATCCGGAATGTCGCGATCATCGCCCATGTCGACCATGGCAAGACGAGCCTGGTCGATTGCATGCTGCGTCAGAGTGGGCGATATCGTGATACGCAATTGGTGGGCGAGCAAATTCTCGACACGAACGAGCTCGAACGCGAGCGCGGCATCACGATCCTGGCCAAGAACATTGCGATTCCGTACCAAGGCGTGAAGGTCAATATCATCGACACGCCCGGTCACGCCGATTTCGGCGGCGAGGTGGAGCGGGTTCTGCGCATGGCCGACGGCGCACTGGTATTGGTCGACGCGGCGGAAGGCCCCATGCCGCAGACGCGGTTCGTGCTCTCGAAAGCGTTTGAATGCGGCTTGAAGCCCCTGGTCGTGATTAACAAGATTGACCGACCCGACGCCCGATCGCACGAGGTCGTTGACGAGGTGCTGGAACTGTTCCTGCAATTGGGCGCCGACGACGTGCTGGCCGACTTCCCGTTCCTGTTTGCCAGCGCGAAGCTTGGCTATGCCACGACCGACCCGGATCAACCCACCGACAGCATACAACCGTTGATGGACATGATCCTGGCGAAAATACCTGGGCCAGACGTTGATGTCGCCGGGCCACTGCAGATGCTTGTAACCACCTTGGACTGGTCCGACTACGTGGGCCGCATTGCCATTGGCCGCGTGCAGGGCGGCACCATGCGCAAGGGGCAGAGCGTGGCGCTTATGCAATCGGAGGGACGCATCACGCAGACGAAGGTAGTTTCCGTCTACATCTTCGAGGACCTCGGCCGTACCGAAGTTCACGAAGTCGACGCCGGCGATATCTGCCGCCCTTGTCGGTCTGGAGAACGTAGAAATTGGCGACACGGTGGCCGCGCCGACCGATCCCCGCGCGTTGCCGCGGTTGAAGGTCGACGAACCGACGCTCAAAATGACCTTTGGCGTCAACACCTCGCCCCTGGCCGGCCGTGAAGGAAAATATGTTACCAGCCGGCATCTCCGCGAGCGCCTTATGCGCGAGCTTGAGCGCAATGTCGCCCTGCGAGTCGAGCCGATCACGGGCACGGAACAGTTTTCCGTGGCGGGCCGCGGCGTGCTCCACCTTTCCGTGCTCATCGAGACTATGCGCCGCGAAGGCTATGAGCTTTCGATCGGCAAGCCGCAAGTGATCTTTCGCGAAATCGATGGGACAATGCAGGAGCCGTTTGAGTCGCTGGTGGTCGAAGTGCCCAGCGATCGGACCGGGCCCGTGATGGAACTCATCGGCGAGCGCCGCGCCCAATTGGTCGAAATGACGGCTCACAACGAATACACGTTTATGATCTTTTCGATCCCGGCGCGTGGCCTGATCGGTCTTCGCACGCGGCTGCTCAACGCCACCCAGGGAACGGCCGTAATTCATCACCGCTTCGAGGGCTACCGTCCAATGGCCGACGCAATCCCCGGACGGGCCACGGGGGTGTTGGTCTCGATTGCGGCTGGCAAGGCCGTGGCCTTCGGTCTAGACAGTCTGCAGCAGAGGTCCGAGCTGCACGTGTCACCTGGCGACGTGATCTACGAGGGGATGATCGTGGGCGAGAACAGTCGGCCGGAGGACATGAACGTTAATCCGACCAAGGAGAAGAAGCTCAGTAACATGCGGGCCGCCGGTCACGACCGCAATATCCTTCTAAAACCGGCCCGCCGCATGTCGTTGGAAGAGGCGTTGGAGTTTATCGCCGACGATGAGTGGGTCGAGGTGACGCCCACGCAGATTCGCCTTCGCAAAGTCCTGCTGAAAGAGACCGATCGTCGCCGCGCCGCCCGACAAGCGGCATCCTGAGAGAGGATGAGGATCAGACTCCAGTTTTCAGACCCGCCCCCCGTCCCTCGTCGCCCATCTCCCGACGTGGCACGTAGACGCAGTCGGGCTCGGTTTCTAGATAATCGCCGGTGACGGCGTACGCCCGGGCGCGGCTGCCTCCGCAGACCTGTCGATACTCGCACACGCCGCAGCGGCCTTTGAAGCGATCGGGATCGCGAAGGGCCAGAAAGACGGGGTGTTTCTGGTAGATGTCGACGACGGAGTCCTGTGGGAAACGGCCGCAACAGAGCGGCAGGAAGCCGGCAGGATAGATTTCGCCCATGTGGTTGACGAACATCACGCCCTTGCCATCACCGACCCCGAGCGGCGCACGGCGCGGGGGTTGGGCAACCGCGTGGCCATCCAGTTCCCGCAGCTGTGGCCCGGCCAGCGGATCGCCGCCGTGCTCGAGAACAAAACGCCGGTAGTGTGGGGCCTCGGTCGTCTTAATCGCGTACGGCTGTTTCTGAGCATGACGCCAAAGCGCATCGAACACCGTCTCGTATTCAGCCGGCGCGATCCGTTGCTCTTCGACGCCACGGCCAACCGGCACCAAGAAGAACACCGACCACATGGCGATCCCCTGCTCGGCCAGCAGTGCAGCCAAGGCGTCGATTTGTCCGACGTTGCGGCGGGTGATCGTCGTGTTGACCTGCACGGCCATATCGAGCGACCGGGCGTTGGCCAGCATCTCGATTGTTCGCGCAAAACTACCCTGCCAGCCGCGAAAGGCATCGTGCGTGGCCGCGTCGGCGCCATCAAGACTAATGCCGAGGCGGCGCACCCCTGCTTCGCGGGCGTGCTTGAATGCGTCGTACGTGGCCAACGGAGTGGCCGAAGGCGTGAGCGCCACCTGCAGCCCTGCCGCCCCCGCATACTCGATCAGTTCAAACAAGTCGGGCCGCTTCAGCGGGTCGCCACCAGTCATCACGAGCATCGGCCGACGCGGAAAACCGGCGACTTGATCCAGCAGGGCCTTCGCCTGCTCTGTGGAGAGCTCACCTTGATCGGGCATCTCCTGCGCCGATGCTCGGCAGTGTTTGCACACCAAGTCACAGGCCAGCGTGACCTCGTAATAAAACATCAGCGGGTTAAGGCCGAAATCGTGCGACGAATAGTCGTGGTCAGGTTTGTGTGTCACGTGCGATTTCTCTCTCAATGAAGCAAATGCCATTCGGCGCAGTAAGGGCTACTCAGTTCATGATAACACGTGGTGAATACTTTGGCAGCCAGTGCGAGGGCGCGATCGCGTCAAGTGAGCCCCATCCAAGGCTCCGATTTGGAAGTTCTAGGCTGCTTTCGGGCCACGATCAAGGTGACGGGTCATTTCGCGGCCGAATGCGTGAACGTTGCAGAGCCACAGCCCTGTCAGGAAACGCTGATAGATATTTACCTAGACATCGCCCTAGACACTGCCGAGGAACTTCCCTACGCGGCCCGACACGTTGAACACTTGACCGACTACCTAACGACTTTAGAATTCAGTCGCTCGGGGTTTCCCCTCGCAAGTCGTATCGCAGTCTATCGCGATCGCAACAAGTCCTATAGGGATTGGAGTACCGAGACTTGGATGTCGGTTGGGCAACGCCCCTGCAAAGACCATTAACGGAGTTTATAAAATGCCCTCTCTACTGGTAGTAGATAATGATCGAGCGATAGTGCATGCGTTTCGCCGCGGCTTTCAAAATACTGAAGTAACGGTCTTCTCAACTCAGACGGGCGCGGACGCCATGGACTTGGTGGCCCGTTATCACCCCGACGTTGTGGTGCTCGACACCGAGTTGCCGGATCGTTCGGGATTGGAGGTCTTTCGACAAGTCCACGAACGTGACCCGGCGATTCCTGTGATTCTTGTTGCCGCTAGCAGCACGGCCAACGCCGCGATTGAGGCCATTGAGCGAGGTGCCTTCGATTTTGTGGTTAAGCCGCTACAAATCTCGCAAATTCGTGAACTGGTAACCCAGGCACTGAGGATTCGCCAGCTTGTGCCGCTGCCGAGCGATGGCGCCGGCCGTGGCGAGGCCGTCGGCACGGACCGGCTTATTGGCCGCTGCCCCGCCATGCAGGAAGTCTATAAGGCGATCGGCCGGGTCGCCTCGAAAAAAATCAACGTGCTGATCTGCGGTGAGAGTGGCACCGGCAAGGAACTGGTCGCGATGGCCATCCAGCAACATAGCTCGCGCACTTCAGCCCCTTTTCTAGCTGTCAACTGCGCTGCCATCCCTGAGCCGTTGTTGGAGAGCGAGCTTTTCGGACATGAGAAGGGCGCGTTCACCGGCGCCGACGCCAAGCGGATTGGCAAGTTTGAACAGTGCTCGGGCGGGACGCTGTTTCTCGACGAGGTTGGCGACATGACGCCCATGATGCAGAGCAAGGTTTTGCGCGTTTTGCAGGAAGGACGGTTCGAGCGCGTCGGCGGCAACAATACGATCGAGACCGACGTGCGCATTATCGCCGCCACCAACCGCGACCTCGAAAAGATGGTAGCCGCCGGACAGTTTCGGGCCGACCTGTACTACCGCCTGAACGTGTTCAGCGTCAATCTGCCGGCGCTGCGCGAGCGTACGTCCGATATCCCGTTGTTGGTCGACTATTTTCTGGGGACGTTTTGCCGGGAATTGGGAAAAGCGACGTGCAGAGTCTCGGTGGAAGCTATGGATCTGCTAATGCGCTATTCCTGGCCGGGCAACATACGGGAATTGCAGAGCGTGCTGAAGCGGGCGGTGCTGCAATCGAGTGGGCCCGTTATTGCGCCCGAGGACCTGCCGTTGGACCTCAATAAACGATCCCACACCTTGGGGCTGGAGACCTTCATCGAAGATCGGCTGAGGGCCGGCTCGCGAGCCCTCTATACCGAAGCGGTGACGTTTACCGAGCGGATTTTGCTGACGCACGTATTGCGGCAAACCGGCGGCAACCAATCGAAGGCGGCAAAAGTTCTCTGCATTACGCGTGGCACGTTGCGCACTAAGATCCGCGAACTCGGCATCACGATCAAGCAAGCGGTGGACGTGGATAGCGGCCTTCCCCATACGGTCGACGTTTCGCCTGCAATGCCCCGCCCCCGTGAGCCCGCCCCGCTTCAATAGCACATTGTTGCATTAGACAATAGCAGTTGACCGATTTTGGTGAGATTACTATTCCTTCATGTATCCAAGAGGGTTCATGGAGGAATCAGGCATGAACAAGAAGTATGAAGTATGTGGTGCGACTGACGGAGGCGAAACGCAAACAACTGGAATCCCAGACGCGATGCAGACCTCCCGAGGTAAGTTTGACTGCCTTCCCCGCACACTTGCCGCATTTACCCCACGGCCCTTTGGCGGATATGGGCTTTGTCGCCTTTGGCCGACTCGCCCGGTCCGCGCGGCCTCCGATCCGGTTTCTGTACGTCAAGTCGCGGTCTTGCTCCGCACTTCCTTCCGACGCCACCTCGCGGTGACGCCACTGTGCTTCGCTACTCTCCACCTCCATCAGGCTGGGAGACGACTTGCACCTCCAAACCGTCAAACATGCTCGGCATACGAAAAACAGCGGGGCAGACGCGAACGTCCACCCCGCTGCCCCTGATCTACTCATTTTTCGCGATCCGAAGCCATGGATCGCAAGCCTACTCCTTATTGATGATTGGTGAGACGATCGACCATAAAGAGCGAATTATCGGCCACATCAAATAGCGCGCGGAAGGGATTCTTGTGCTGGCACGTGGCTGTCTGGCCCGGGTACCACACAAGTTGAATCACCAAACCCCACGACTCCTGAGACTGAGCCGTTTCTCCGCGGCCTTCCTTCGGAATCAAGTAGTTGATCCGGTTCTCCAGGGCAAAACCACGTCCCAGCGGGACCCACAGGTCGGCGCCCAGCAAACCGTCGCCATTGCCAGTTGCACCGCCCCAGATGCGCCCGTCGCCGCCGTTTTCAAAATTGCGGCGTACGAAGGCGACGAACATGTCGGTCGGATCCAGGCGGCCGTCGATGACGCGATCGGTTCCGACGCCGTATGCCCCGTAGTAGCCAATTTCATAGACGTCATCGAGCACCAGGGCGGTCTCGCTGCGAATCTGCTTCAAGTCGGAATTGTCGTAGTAGTCGTCGCGAAGATAGTCGAAGGCCACGCCGCCTTGCAACCCACCGCAGATGGCGCGGCGGAAAATGCCGGCCGTGAGAAAGTACTGGTGCCGATCGGCGGCACGAATATTGTGGTCATCGATCGTCACAGCGGTAGTGCCAGAAAAATTACTCTGGACAAAATTGGCGCCGATCTGGTAGCCGCAGCCCCAGGGATCGCCAAGCGGCCCGGAAAAGTTCAGACCCTCGTGGAGCCCGAAATTGCCATTGCGGCCGTGATCCAATGGACCTTTGAAGGCATCGCCGCCGGCGAAGACCGACAGGTCGCGAAGCCATCGGCCGCAACGTCCGTCAAACAGTTCATAGCCATAATCGCACGTTTCACCGCATGGTGCGCAACTGCCGCATGCGCCGTCGGGCTCACCACATGAAGCGCAGTCCGCGGGTCCCGCGAATGCTCCGTCGACCGCCATCGGCTCGAACTGCGTCGTGTCGGGCGCCATCAGCGGTTGCCCATCATCAACTGCGACTTGGGGAGACGGTTCGACGACGGGCTTTGCCACAGAGGACGTGCCAAACACCTCGTCGTACGAGGGGCGTTGAGCTGTTTGATAGCGGCTGGCCGATTGCCGTGGGCTCGACAGGGCCTGCGCGGCGATCACGGGTTGCGACCGGGTAACAGGCTGACTGTAAGACGCTGCCGTTCGTTGAGTCGGCTGCCATTGCAACTGGGAAGGCGGACGTCTGAGAACCCGTTGATCCCAACTGACGGGCGTTACGTCGCTGTCTGTCGTTACCGAGTTGTCGCTGTTCGACGTGTTCTCCGGGCTTTTCGCCCGGTGCCATGTCTGAGCAGGCGCGTTTCCGCATGCGCCCCACATGGCCGTGGCGGCAAGCACAATCGCCGCCAACAAGCTGTTGGACCTAGTCATCACAATATCCTCCGATCAGGGGATCGGCACACGGCGTTTCCGTGGCCGATTTTCGGACGTTAAGGTTATCGGAGCCGACCCAGTCGTAACTTTCGTTAAAATCTACACAATCAGAAAAGTTTTTTCACATATCTCAAATTAACATCAGCATTGTCAGTGTGCGGGGGGGGGCGAATTCCGGTAATTCAAAGCTTTGGCGGAGCCGCACTATGGCTGGGCCTTTCCAAATGTCCCGTCAACTGTGCTGTGCTCGAGCGGCGGGGCCGACAGCAGCCCAGCGCATCCCGCCGCCTTTCAATCGGTTGCCAACCATCAGTGCGGCGATTTGCCAAATCTCTCGATCCGTCGCTTTTAACAAAACATCGTGCACACGTTGGACTTCGGCCAATTCCTCGGGTGCGCGATCCATAGCCTTCCATCCTTGGTTTCGCGGAAAACAGGTAGACCTCCTTGCCAAAGCGGCTTAAGTCCGAATTTCCCACCCACAATCAAGACGCTCAAACGCACGCCGGGGCATAGAATGGCCGATAAGGGGTGGACAGGCCGCAGCTTACGGTGTAGATTATAAGGCTCTCGGCGTGAGAGTCAGAAATATCGGGCGTTGCGTGACAACCCTTTTAACCCAAAGGAGCCATGAGTGGTCAAACTGACGTTGCGCGAGCGTGAGTCAATCCAAGAAGCGGTGCGTCGTTTCCGTAAGTTGGTTGAACGGAGCGGAATCAAAAAAGAGATGCGTCGCCGTGAATACTACGAGAAGCCCAGCGAAATCAAACGGCGTGCCCGCCTTCGTGCCGAGCGCCGAAGCCGCCGTGGCAGTACCATGAGTCGTGGACTCTAGCGTTGCCTAAGGGCGTTCTTCGTTCCGATTGCCCAGTACATCGCCTTCTGTGTTGGTCTGCGCCTACTCGAGGCCAGATTGCTGCAAGAACAGCACGCGACTGCAAGTGCGGCGAACTCGCACCGGCAGCACAAACGCCCTGCTTGGACCCCAAGCCTCATGCGGCGTACGGAAATGGCGGCCGATTACCAGCCGCTCGTCGTCATCATCGCGGCACTCTTTGGCCGGGACGACAAGCCAATCGATCTGGATCGTATCGAGCATTGGGTCGAGAAACTTCATTCCCCGGTTCCTCATCGCAGTCCTCCTAAACCTTGCCGACCCGATAACTTTGCCACCGATTCCCCGCTGATCGGCGTTACTAGCAGATCGCGTGCCAGCCCTTAATGGCTGTGCGCAACCTGTTATTCGGCAACGACTTGATGTCCGCGGCGGTCGATTGACCAATTGCTAGGGTGGAAAAGCGTTGCCAAATGGGCGCGCCGTGTCTCCTCTTGGCAACATTCGCAGCCCGGCGGGGCTCTTCGAATGGTCTGCGGCCCGACCAAGAAATGCATTAGGGCCGGACCGGGACACAAGCAGATCCTAGGGTTCTTCCCTCCCGGCGGCCTTTTCCCTGCCGATCGCAACGGCGAAGGCGGTGGCGTGGCTGCGGCAGTGAGAGATGCTGACCTGGATTTCGCCGATTCCAAGCTTTTGCACAACGTCTTTCGCACCACCGCGGAGAGCCACGATTGGCTTGCCGCCGGGCTCGTTGCGAATCTCAACGTCGCGCCACGAAATACCGCGTCGCCAACCGGTTCCCAGGGCTTTCAGAATGGCTTCCTTGGCTGCCCAGCGGCCGGTGAAGTGCTGCGTCGCCTGCTTGCGGCTTTGGCAGTACTTGATTTCATGTGGCGTGTAGACCCGATCGATGAACAACTCGCCATGCCGCTCGATCATGCGTGCAATCCGCAGGCATTCGGTGATGTCCGTACCAATTCCAATTAGCTCAGGCATAGGGTAGTTCCATCTAAGTTTCCGCTTCGCCGGCATCCGGAGTGCTTTGCCGCTCTCCCTCGACACGGTCGAGAATTGTCACCACTTCGTTGCGGCCGGCAGTGCCGAGCCAAACACGCACCATCGCGATGGAACGGGGGCTTTCCTCCCAGGAAAGCTCGCAGCGCGTCGGTCCACAGCCGCTCTGACAGGCCGACAACCGACATCGAGGGGAGCGAGGATTGTCCATCTCTTCGACGCCGATCAGTTCTGCCAACCGCAGCGCGGTAGGCAGGTCGATTTTTCCGCTGCGAACCGTGCGATACCACGTTCCGCAGCGGTTGCAGTAGGGCACCCGCAAGGCCGGCGCCATCACCACGACCGCTGCTGCCATGAGCAAAATGGCGTCGACGGACCACGTCAGCCATGCGGCCCAGCCTTGAGCCAGATAGCCGTGCAGCAGTGGACGCCCGCGCAGAGCTTGAGCCGACATGTACTCAGTAAAGGTCGGAGCCATTTTCCATAGCAGCGGCGATAGATCGCGCCCTGGCACGGCCGAAGGATCGATGGCCGAGGGTGCCCAGTACGTGAGCAAATAGGCGATGTAGTGCTGCCCAACGACGGCCACAATGGCGGCCAGCAACCCGCCAAAAATCGCCGTTGTTCGATGCCCGACCTGGGCCAGTCGCACGAGTCCAACGATGCACAACCCGACGAACATGCCGACGAGGATAGGGAATAGGAATATCGGAGCGAAATACGACTGGCCGACATTGCTGATCCAGGCTGCGGCCAAACCGACGAGTGGAGCCGCAAAGATCATCAACAGCAGCCCGCCCCAAGTGAATCGGCCTTTCATGGCGGTAGGTGATGCAAGTTGGATCGTGGCGGATTCCATGCTTCCATGCTAGAAAAGACTCGCCGCGGATGGAACCCCACCCCGCTGACGGAATTTGGGCGGCCGGCATCGCCCGCTTCCGGCTGTGCTAGGACTTCACCCCGCAGGCTATCTGAGCGCGGAGTAGCACCTCAGCCGCCTTTTTTCGGGCTCTTGCCGCACCGTCGGCCAAGACCTCGCGGACGTGGTCGGGACGCGATTCCAGGTCGCGGCGGCGCTGCCGCGCTGCGGCGAAGTAGTCAACTGCCAAGTCGGCCAGAGCCTTTTTTACTTCGCCATAACCGAAGCCGCCTCGGCGATAGGTAGCCTCCATCGCCGCGCGCTGTGAGTCGTTGGCAAACAGCGAATGGAGCTGGAACAAATGATCGGTACCCGGCTCCTTGGGCTGCTCCATCGGCCGCGAGTCGGTCACGATTCGCATGATCTGTTTCCGCAAGACCTTCGGGTCCTCGAAAACCTCTAGCGTGTTGCCGTAGCTCTTCGACATCTTTTCGCCGTCGACGCCGGGCACCCGAGCAGAAGTGTCCAGCAATTTGGCCTTTGGCAGCACAAACGTCTCACCGAACGCATAGTTGAAACTGGCGGCCAAGTCCCGGCAGACTTCGATATGCTGCACTTGGTCCTCGCCAACGGGCACAATGTCCGAGTCATACATCAGGATGTCGGCGGCCATCAGAACCGGATAGGTGAACAAGCCGGCGTCGGCGGTGAGCCCCTTTGCCTTTTTGTCCTTATAGGCATGGCACCGCTCCAACAGCCCAATGGGTGTTCCCGTCATCAGCAACCACGACAACTGCGAGACCTCGGGCACGTCCGACTGGACAAACAGTGTGGCGCGATTTGGGTCGAGGCCCAGCGCCAATAAGTCCATGGCCGCATCGAGCGTGTACTGTTGCAGGGTCTGCCGATCGCGTACCGTGGTCAGAGCGTGCAGATTTGCGATGAAGTAGAACGCGCCATTCGGATCGCCCTGCAAGTCGATGTACTGGCGAATCGCGCCGAAATAATTGCCCCAGTGGAATCGGCCCGTGGGTTGTATGCCGGAAAGAACACGCATGGATGGTTGATGGTTGAAGGTTGTTTAGTGACTTGTATGAGCGTCGATGATCGGTGAGAGTTGTGTGATCGTACGCCTGTCATTTGTTAGCAAATATTCAACAATCCAGCGTACCTATCACTTCGGCCACAGAACCGGCGCCGAGCACGTCGAGCGCCGCCGGTAGAGCGTCGAGGATTTGTAGGGAAATGGTCGGATTGTAGAAATTCGCGGTGCCAATTTGCACCGCCGTTGCGCCGGCCACGAGGAATTCCATGAGGTCGTCAATTCCCGCGATTCCGCCAATTCCCATCAACGGTATCTTCACAGCCTTGGAAACCTGATAGACCACTCGCAGCGCAATCGGCTTGATAGCGGGACCACTCAAACCGCCCAGCACGTTGCCGAGGATCGGCCTGCGGCGGCGCCAGTTGACCGCCATGCCGAGACACGTGTTAATCAAGGAAAGGCCGTCGGCTCCGCCCGCCTCGGCGGCACGCGCGATCGCCGTAACATCGGTGACATTCGGCGTCAGCTTTGCAAGGATGGGGAAGGAGCAGGCGCCGCGCACCCCCGCCACGACCTTCTCGCACTGCGCCGGATTGGTGCCGAAATCGACGCCGCCACTGACGTTTGGGCACGAGATGTTCAACTCCAGCGCTTCGATCCCCCGCTCGTCCGCCAGACGATGCGCCATCTCGACAAACTCGTCTGCCGTCTTGCCTGCAATGCTGACGATCACGGCGGTTTCTAAGGACGTCAGGTACGGCAACTGTTTGGCAATGAAAGCTTCAATGCCGTCGTTGTCCAATCCAATCGAATTGAGCATCCCGCCGGTGGTTTCAACCGTCCGGGGCGGCGGATTGCCCACGCGAGGCTGCTTGGTGATCGTCTTTGGGAGGATGCCACCCAGCCGCGACATGTCAAGCAGCCCGGCCATTTCCCGGGCGTAGCCGAATGTGCCCGAGGCGACAGTGACCGGGTTGGCCAGGCAGAGGCGGCCGAGTCGAACTTCGAGATTGTGTTTAGCGGGCTGCAAGGGTAGTTGTTGTGTCAACGGCATGGGCGCAGCAATCAAAACCGCAACGGCGATGCCACCTCGTATGCAGCGTGTTGGGCAGCATGTCCACGTTTGTCGTAAGACAGTTCTGCCATGGCACCCGCTACACCAAGGAAGGAATCGCTCTAGTGTAGCGGCTCAGTCCTGGAAGTGTCAATTTCACCCACAAACAACGAACCCGAAGGGGCCTGACGACCTGCAAGGCAGGCACAAGCAGACTACAGGCTTTCCAGTTTGGGTATGTTGAACCCGAAATATTCGGCCGCGTTGCCGTAACAGATGTCGCGGACCATTCGGCCGATCAACTCCATCTCGCGGGGCAACAGGCCCTGTTCGATCTCGACGCCCAGCAGATTGCAGAGGATGCGGCGGAAGTACTCATGCCGGGTGTAGGACAGGAAGGAGCGGCTGTCCGTCAGCATGCCCACAAACCGGCTCAATAGCCCTTGATTCGAGAGGCTATTAAGTTGCTGCTCCATGCCCTGCTTCTGATCGAGGAACCACCATCCGCTGCCGAATTGCATCTTGCCGGGCGTCGTGCCATCCTGGAAGTTGCCGATCATCGTGGCCACGACATCGTTGTGGACGGGGTTGAGGTTGTAAATGATCGACTTTGCAAGTTGGCCGCTCGAATCGAGCCGGTCGAAAAACCGTGACATCGGTCCGGCGCAGGGAAGGTCGCCGATCGAATCGTAGCCCGTATCCGGGCCAAGGGCCTTGAACATCCGGCTGTTGTTGTTTCGCATGGGCCCGAAGTGAAACTGCTGAACCCAGCCTTTCTTGGCGTTCATCACTGCCAATTCATAGAGCATGGCAGACTTGAACTTGGCCACGTCATCGGGCGCCAACTCCTGGCCGATGCGGATGCGACGCAGCGCGGCCGAGATCTCCGCCGGGGTATAGTTCGTGGCGTAGAAGGTGTCGAGGCCGTGATCGGAAAGCCGGCACCCGGCACTATGAAAGAAATCGTGTCGTTGCTGAATTGCATCTAGGTAACGGTCAAAACTATCGCCGATCTCGATACCGGACCGCTCGGCCAACCGGTCGACCCAGGCATTGAACGCGACGGCCGATTCCACGGCCATCGCCTTATCAGGACGGAACGTGGGCAACACCTGGACCGGAAAGTAGCGATCGGCGGCGATTCGATGGTGGTGTTCGAGCGTGTCGGTCGGGTCATCGGTCGTGCAGACCAATACGACGTTCATCTGCCGCATGATTCCCCGTGCCGAAAAAGCAGGCTGCGCGAGCTTGGCGTTGCACTCTTGCCAAATGCTTTCAGCCGTGGTGGGACCCAGCAGGCGGTCGTTGATGCCCAGTGGGCGGTTGAGTTCCAGATGGGTCCAATGGTAGAGCGGGTTGCGAAGCGTTTGTGGGACCGTCTCGGCCCATTTTTGGAACTTCTCGCGGTCCGGGGCATCGCCCGTGCAGCAGCGCTCCGGCACCCCGGCAGCCCGCATTGCGCGCCACTTATAGTGATCGCCGGCCAGCCAAATTTGCGAGAGATTTTCAAAGCGCCGATCGTCGGCAACTTGGTCAGTCGGCAGGTGGCAATGGTAATCGATGATGGGCAGATCGCAGGCGAAACGGTGATACAATTCGACCGCGGCGTCGTTCTGCAGCAGGAAATTCTCGGAAATAAGGGGGGTGATCATATCGATGCCTCGCATGGCACAGTCGCTCTCGGCTGTGCGGCTTGTCTTGGTTGTTAGTCTCTCTCCGGCCGATGGCGGCCGTGCCGCCGGTTCACGTGCCCAGCGGTGGATCGGCGACGGCAAAGGCAGCGTAGCAGTTGGCAGCCGTCCGCTGGTCGTCGTGCCGTTTCACAAACGCGCCGCGAATGCGAGCGCGAAGGATCACACCCTTTTCTAAATGCGTTCGGAACAATCGGCGTGAAATCTGCACAGATTTACTGCCTTCGTTGGCTGTTACCTCATTCACTTGGAAGTCCAGAGGGTGAATCATCTCGACGTATGTCAACGTGGAATTCGGTACCCGGAGGAGCAGGCAGCCCGTGCCGGTTTCCGGGCTGAGGGTGTGCGGAGTGCTGCTCAAAGCCAAAGTATCCCAGGCGAGCGGCGAAGAACTCACAAGTCGTAGCGTCTCGTCGGCGGCAAGACGACTCTGCACCGAAACATCCGGGCAGCAATCGAGCGCCTGTGTCCACACGGATACAATTAGATCAAACACGGCAAGAACACTGGCCGACAATTTGGCAGACGCCGTACGCCACAGCGCGTCGATGCGCACGTCCGCGGGTGGCGGCACGGCGTATACGGCAACCACGTCGCTTGCCCGCACGTAGCTGTCGACCGGTTTGATCTCCGCGGCGCCGGCACAAAACGAGCCGGTGACTCCGAGCAGATGAGCGCCGGCAAGTTGCTCGCTGGCAAGCACAATGTTGGTGATACCATCGTGCGGGCGCGTCGGATCGACCACAGGGCAGGCATCCCGTCGCGAGCCAAATTCGCCTGTGGTCCGCGGCTTATCGTGCATGATGGCATCGGGTACAAATAAAAAACCCCGCCGCTCGCGGCGAAGCGAAACGGCGGGGCCGGAACAGAGAAGAGGCCAACACGCTTGATGATACCAACTTTCCCAAATGTGTCTATAGCCACCCCCAAGAAATATCGGCTTTTTTCAGGGAAAGCTTCGCCAACAAGCTAACCCGATATAGGGGATGAGGCGTCCTATTTTTTTGCCTTCTGAGGGAAGATGGAAGACTCTGACGGTTGGGCGTGCAAATAGGGCGCAATACGTCGACACGTCGTCGCGAGCGAAGCAAAGTATCGCGTTGAACATCAAGCGGATTTCTCGTGGCGCTCACTATGACGACGAGAGGAATCGGACGAACGGACGAAGTCAATCTGTTGCGAGCCGTCACCTGGCCCCTTGCCCGGTTGCGAACTATCCGCGCACGCCCTACGCTATTAGCTTCACAAGTACGTTATAAGCCACTTGAGTGACGGGAGCTTCCGGGTCAGCGATGAATACGATTGATGAGTATTTGCGGGTATGTGAGGAAGCGGTCCGAATTGGCGGCCGAGTGGTGCAGGAGTGGGTTGGCAAGTTTGACGTCCGTAAGAAGGGGCCAGCCGATCTGGTGACTCAGGCCGATTTGGCGTCGCAAGAGGCGATCCGTCAAACGGTTCTCGGCGCATTTCCCGAACACTCGCTGTTGGGAGAAGAGCACGATCGCAATGCGGCCGCGTTGGGGCTCGATCGCGCCGAGTATCGCTGGATTGTCGATCCGTTGGACGGCACGACAAACTTCGTCCACGGCGTGCCACACTATAGTGTTTCGCTGGCGCTGGAGCGCAATGGCGAATTGCTGGTTGCAGCAGTGTACAACCCAGTGGTCGACGAGTGTTTTACCGCCGCTCAGGGGCAAGGCGCGCGGCTGAACGGCCGGCCGATTCGCACGAGCGGGGTTTCCTCGCTGTCGGAGGCGCTGGCGGCCGTGGGTTTTCCGCCGAACCCGTCAGAAGACGCGCCCGACGTATTGCTGTTTCTGGCCATGCTGGGACGCTGCCAAGCCATTCGCCGCACGGGCTCAACGGCGCTGAACCTCTGTTACATGGCCGCCGGACGGTTCGATCTATACTGGTCGTACTCGGCCAAAATCTGGGATGTAGCCGCGGGAGTGCTGATTGTGAAAGAGGCCGGTGGCTATGTTACCTCACCTTCCGGAGGGGCATTTTGCCTCGAAGAGACTCATTTTCTGGCAGCGGCGACCCGTCAACTGCATGCCCAACTAAGCGAGGTCGCTGCGACGGTCGTAGGATAGGTTCCCCCACGGGCTGTATGCCGCGATTCACCCGATTCGCCGTGACGCGCGCTTTATTTGCCGCACTTTCTTAAGTACACTGGGAAAATAGGAACAAGTCTCGTCTAGCCCCATCTGTCTAATCTCATCGGTCATCTGGTATACCGGGCGGCTGAGCCGGTCTGTGGCAAGCCGGCGGGAGGACTGGTTTGTCGAATCTGCTGCGGCCTATTGGTGCGTCCTTTGTGCTCATGCTCATGTGGTGTTGCGTCGCCGGGGCGCAGCAGCCTGTGGCGAGCACGCCCGACGCCGGTGGCAACGCCACCGCCACCGAGAGGCGGATCGAGGAGTCGAAACCGTCCATCTTTTACTTGCCGGACAAACGGGGCGAGCTGCAGCCGGTTCTGGATTTCAAGTACCAGGACTTCGTCGATCTTTACAATTTGAAGAATCGGCTTCAGCGGCGCGATGAACCGCCCAAATATGTTCTGCAAAAGATTGACGTGGCAGGCACAGCCGGCAAGCAATTTGCCGAACTGACGATTCGCATCGAGATACTCCTGCGTGACGACGATTGGATCAGGATTCCATTGCGGCTCGACGAGGCGTTGCTCCGAGGTGCGATGAAGTATGCGGGAGGGGGCAGCAAGTTTTTGCAGTATGAATCGGACGGCGGGGGCTATGTATGCTGGCTCCGCGGCAAGGCCGAAAGTCAGCACGAAATCACCCTCAGCGTTCTGGTACCGCTGGTTTCGACGGGCGATGAGACCCGCCTGAAGTTGTTCGTCCCGCATGCGGCGGAGTCACAACTAACGTTGACGGTGCCGATGCCGAAGGCCGTTGGCCAGATCTCAGAGGGGGCTACGCTGCTTCCTACGGAAGAGTCAAAGGGCAACACGACAGATTTGCGTGCCATTGGCCTGGGGGGAGAGGTCGAGTTGATGTGGCAGAAGGCCGGCGTGCCAACCGTCGATGCGCCGTTGGTCTTCGAGTCGTCGGCGGTCGTCCGCGCAAAGCTCGACAGTCAATCGATCACGTCCGAAGCAACGCTTCAAGTCCGAAGTCATGGTGCGCCCTTCGAGCACTTCACGGTACGACTGCCGCCGGGCGCGGAACTGACACCCGGCAGTCCGGGTGCGTATGTCATAACACCTCTCGATGCGGCTGCAAAACTGAGCGGTGAGCGGCGAGCGGTCGAAGTTCGCTTGCCGAAGAAGACAGTGGGACCGGTGGAGGTGCGCATCGCGTGCCGCCGCGAGTGCGACCTGCTGAAGACACAGGATTGGCGTGAGTTGGCCGGGTTTGAAGTCGTCGGAGCGGTACGGCAATCGGGCACCATCGTTGTCTCGGCCGGGAGCACATGGCAAACGTTGTGGGGTCCCAGCAGCGACGTTCGTTCGACTGCGCCGCTGCCCGACCAATTGCGCACCGATGGTGTCGTGGCGGCGTTCGAATATGCCGCACAGCCCTACTCTTTGACCGTCCGCCTGGCGCCGCGGAAGACACGCGTGAGGGTCACTCCAGAGTACATGCTGTTGGTCGGGCGGGATGAGATGCGGCTGGAAGGCCGGCTGGGTTACACCATCGTTGGGCCAAAGCTGGCGACCCTCGAAGTCTCGATCCCCGGTTGGGAATTGGATGGCGTCGGCCCGGATGACGTTGTATCGGCCGATGGAGTGATCGTCAACGGCAGCGATGTCATCGTTCCCCTAGTTGGGCCAACCTCGGGAAGGGTGGAACTGCAAGTGCGAGCACATCGTCCGATCAAGGCCGGGACAAAGTCGCTGATCGTTCCTATGCCACTACCGAAGTGTGATGCGGCCTTGCCGATGTCGCTAACGGTGGTGGCGGCCGATAACGTCGATTTGAACCCAGACGTGCCAAACATCAAGGGACTGCTGCGTCAGGAATCGCCTCCGACGGGGACGTACACCCAGCGACAGCAAATCCCGCTTTTTTATCGGGGGACGAGCGGCGCCGCGGAGTTCGCCGCCGGATTTCAGGTGCATCGCCAACAGATTCAAGTCGACGTAGCCAGCCAAGTGACGTTGGGTGCGCGTGCGGCGGAAGTCGAACAGAAGCAATCCTACACGATTGCCTACGAGCCCGCCGATCGTCTAACGATCGCGTTGCCTCGCGTGTTGGCCGTGCAAAGGCGGATCCAAATTCTCTGCGATGGCAAACCGCTTCTGCCCGTGCCCGCAGCGGTTGCCCCGACGGGCAGTGTTGATAGTTCGCGGTATTTTGCCGTAGTTTTGCCCAGCCCTCGTATCGGCCGCTGTGAGTTGGTCATTTCGTACTCGGTTCCCCTTACGGCGCCGACGTTGAAACAGACTACCACGTTGGCTCTACCGCTACCGATGCCGCGGGATGGACGGCTTACAGCGAACACGCTGTCGGTGAAGTCGGCAGGGAATATTCGTGCCACCGCCGGTAGCGGCCTTTGGATCGCCGCGAGCGACAATGGCGAGTCGGGGGCGCTACGGTTGGTTGCAGACAGGGTCACGGACCACGCCGAGCTCGATCTCGCTTGGCAAGCGGATGAAACAAGAGACGCCGTGATTATTGACCGCGCCTGGGTGCAATCGTGGCTGACGTCACAGGAGCGTCAAGACCGGGCCGTTTTCCAACTCACGACAAGACTAAAAGAACTCGATGTGATCCTTCCGAGTGAAGCTCAGATGGACGCCAACGGCGTGCTTGTAAACGGCAAACTGACCGGCGTTCGAGCGGTGAGTGACCATCGCTTGCTGGTTCCTTTGGTTGCGCCGGCCAGCGGCCGCGCCTATGTCATCGAACTACAGTATCACTTTCCTGGACGACCGCAACGCGGCGCGCTTTCGCTCGAACTGCCGCGAATTGCCAAGGCATGGTCGCGACGTTTTTACTGGCAACTCGTCCTGCCGACGAACGAACACCTCATCGGCAACCCGGCCGGCTTCACGAGTGAGTTCGCTTGGACGTGGCAGGGCTGTTTCTGGGAGCGCCAACCGTTGCTGAACCAGACTGACCTGGAGGCCTGGGCTGGTGCGACGTACTTATCCGCAATCCCGGAGCAAGAAAACGTCTACCTCTTTAGCACCCTCGGAAGCCCGCGAGCTGCCGAAATCCGCACGGCCAGCCGGACTTGGATCGTGTTGTGGGCGTCCGGTGCTGCCCTGGTCGCCGGGCTCGTGCTGATTTATCTCCCAGTCGTCCGGCATCCGGCGACGCTGCTGGCGGCGTGCATTGGGATCGTGGCCGCGGGATTCGTGGCGCCCGAGCCGACGTTGCTATTTGCGCAAGCGGCCAGCTTGGGGCTAGTCCTGGCACTCTTGGCAGGGCTATTCGAGCGCCGTGTGGTAGCCCGGCACCGGCGATTCGTTCCTCGTGCCGAGTCACCCAGTCGGCTGGCCGAACTTGGCTCTACGCGTACGCCCCCAGTTCAGCCGTTGAGCGGAGCGCTCACAGAGGCGATGCCAGTCGTCACGCCCCAGAGCCACGGGAATGGTGAGTAATGAGCGGCAGAACGCCAATGCTTCCGGTGCTCATGGGGTTGCTGCTGATCTTCGTTGGGCACGCGGCCACCGCCGACGATGCAGCGGGAGCGATCCGCTTCCAACGGGTTTTTGTGCCCGAGGACCGCATCAAGGATTGGCCCACGGTCCAGAGCAAGTATCTGCCCGTCGATCCGGCCGAATTTGAGCGCCTGCTAGCGGCATCGCAGCCGCGCACTGGCAGCGAGACAGTGCCGCCGACCGTGGCAATCGCCGCTGCCCGATACGAAGCAACGCTGCTGGGCGACCAACTCGTTGGCCACGCGCAGGCACGCGTAACCCTATCGGGCACGACGCCCGCGATGCTGACGTTCGAGCCCTGCAATCTGGCGCTGCGACAAGCCGAGTGGGACTCTACCGGCACAACGGACGCTGTCGCAGCCGAGACCTCAAAAGCAATCGCCGCAAGGCCCGCAGCGTTGGGGTTGGCCGCCGACGGCAAACAAAAAGTGATGGTAGAGCATTCGGGGCGGTTGCGCTTCGATTGGTCAATGGCCGGACACCGTGACTCAGCCGATGCGCTGGTATTTGTTTTTGAACTACCCCAGGCTCCGGCCAATGAATTGTTAATCGAGTTGCCCAAGGGAATGGAGCCGGCAGTCGACCATGGACTGATAGCGGGCAGCAAGCCGGTCGGCGAGCAATCGCGGCGTTGGCAGATTGAAATGGGCGGAAGCTACCGGTTCCGGCTGCGAGTGTTTCCTACGGGCAGTACTGCTCGGCGTCCACAACTGGCATTGCTGCGAGAGTCGCGGACCTACGATTTCTCGGAACGCGGAGTCGAGCTATCGGTCCAATGGCGACTCCAGGTTCACAATGAGCCTCTTCGGCAAATCACGGTCGCACTGGATTCCGGCTTGCACTTGGTTTCCGCCCGTTGCGGCGACCTGCCGCTGCCAATGTCCGTCGCGTCAGCATCCGAACCGTTGTCCACGCGGATTATTCTGACGCTTCCCGAGCCGATTCGCGACGATCAACGGACGGTTCGCCTGAACCTGGTCGGTCCCGTTCAACTGCATAAGCCCTGGAAGCTGCCGGGAGTCCGTGCGGAAGGCTTGTTCTGGCAGGACGGAACCATTACGGTCTTGATGCCGCAGCCGTTGGAAATCGAACAAATCGATCCGGTTCATTGCGCCCAGATTGCGGTTGGACCACTGGCGGCGCCGCGCATCGGCGAGTCGCTGCAATTCCAAGCCTTCGGGCCAAACGCAAGCGTCGCACTCTCCATTGTACGACCTGCACCCGCTGTGCATGCTCTAAGCGCCGTGGCGATTGAGATGGCCAACAACGAGGTCTCCGCGCGAGTGGCCACGAGCTTTCGCGCCACGGAAACAGCTCGCTTTCAGATACAGGCGGACGTCGCACCGCGCTGGATTATCGACAGCATCGAGTCGAGTCCTGTCGGGGCGGTGGCCGACTGGACGCTTGCAGCGCAGGCAGGGGCCGGCCAGCGGCTCACGATGCGGCTGGATCCGGCGTTGTCGCCAGCCAGGCCACTGCGGCTTGTGGTTCAGGCAAGGCGACCGTTTGCAGCCTCGCGGGAAAAGCTTGGAATTGGCGATCTCACGCCAGTTCGTTTCACAGGCATTGCCGACGCGAAGCAATTGGTCGGTGTGCAACCGATACCCGGCTACGGCTTGAAGCTTTCGGGCGACCGCCAGTTGAAACGCCTTAATGCAGCCAATCTGGCGCCGGACGAAGGCCAGCTCTTTGCGGAAACGCCGCGAGACTTGCTGTTTGAAGTTGGCCCAGGTGCAAAGCCGCTGGTGATTTCGCTTGTCGGCAAACCAGCGCAGACGCCGACGTCCGCCGCACGCGCAATCGAAAACGGACCGGCGACACCACCAGACCCATTGGTCACACAATTTCACTTGGAATCGTGGCACCAGCCTGATGGACTTGCACTGTATCAGGCGACGTACAACGTCCAAACCGCGGGACGTCGATCATTGCGGCTTAATTTGCCGCCGGGTGCGGTAAGCACTGATGTTCACGGCGTTTGGATTGACGGCCAACCGACCGATTGGCAAGTCACCGGGGGCGACGAGCGCAGACAGGTTCTGATTCCGCTTCCGGTGAATCGGCGAATATTGCAGGTGAGGCTTGAGTGGACGGCGTCAGGAACTGGCTTGGGAATTGTCGGGACGCTTGCGGCGGCATTGCCCGAGCCGGATCTGCCGATGCAAGGCGGAAGCTGGACGGCATGGCTGCCACCCGGCTATGGGGTCACCGGCTCGAAGGGCACACCTGCAAGCAGAAGTCCTAGTTGGCCGTGGGGCAGACGCCTCTTGAGTTTGTGGGGGCCTTGGCTCAGTGCGCCGACGGACCGTGATAGTTTGGCCGATGCCGCCGACGGCGACGACACAGCAGGCTGGACGGCTTGGCGGTCCGACCTATCGGCGAAGGCGCCGGTCGAACTGGACTTTGTTCGCACCGCATCGATGCAACTGCTGGGAACCGTGGTTCTGCTGCTGACCGCCGGCATCGCTTGCTGGAAGCTAGCGTCGCGGCCTTTGATATTGTCGTTGTGCGTGGTTGTCTTTGCCGTCGTGGCGATAGCCGTGCCGGCCGCTTATGCGCCACTTGCATCGGGGGCTATGTTGGGAATCGCGTTCTCTCTAGTTTGGGGACCGTTGAAACGTCGGATCGCGCCGCGGTGTACGGAAGAGAGCATATCCCACGGTCCCGCACCTATTCCGCCACCCGGCAGTACAATAACGAGAGCCGCCTCGCTCGGGCTGATGCTGGCAATGGCTGTTGCACTTTGCCCAGCAATAGCGACTGGAGCGGAAACTCAGCCGGTGGTCGCAGCACAGGCAGCGGCAACGCTGAACCACCCACCGCCGTTGTACCGAGTTCTGGTGCCGATCGACGCTAAGAAGCAGCCGACCGGCGGCAATATTCAAGTGCCCGAACCGCTCTACCAAGAGTTGTTTCGTCGCCGGGCCGCCACGGAAAGGCCGCAGGGTTATCTGATCCTCAGTGCGAGGTACCGTGGCGCCCTGACCGATGAAGGACCGTCCCGACATATGGGTGTCGACATTTTGCGAGCCCACTATGACGTGCAGGTCTTTTCTGCGGCGACGCGTGTGCGACTTAACCTCGGCGGCGCAGGAACCAGTTTGGTGCCAGGTGGAGTTCTGCTCGATGGTCGTCCAATCGAGCCGCAGATGGAGCCCGACGCGGCTACACTGGCATTCGATGTCGCTGAGCCTGGCCGGTACCGCGTGGACGTGTCAATGAGGCTGACGGAGAACGGTACGTCGGGCGTCACCGGCTTCGACATCGCCATACCGCGCGTCGCGCAATCGCGATTCGATTTGGACCTCCCTGCGGAGAGCAATCGCGGGACGAACGCCGGCGTTCCGCTTGTGGAAGTACCATCGGCATGCGGCGCAGTGCGCGTGGATGGCGAATCGGCCCGGTTATCGGTCGATCTGGGGCCCGCCGAGCGTCTGACTGTGCGATGGCGCGAGCCGAATGAGCGAGCGGCCATACGCGCCCATCTTCGATGTCGAGCAGTTGAATTGGCTGAAAATACAACCCGGCTCGGTCGTCCTTATCACACGGTTCAAGCTCCACGTCATTGATGGCCGGCTTCAGCAGGTGCGCGTGTCAGTTGATCCACGATTGCGACTGTTGCCGCTTTCGGGTGAAAACCCGCCGTCGGTTTTTCTGGCTCGCGACTCGGGCGACTCGCGTCTCTTTGTTTTCCGTTGGCCTCGCCCCATCGCGGATCCAACAGTCCTGGAAGCAACATTTCTCTTAAGCGGCGCAACTGGCGTGGGCACGTTCCATTTGCCGCCGGTCGAACTGCTCGATGCTCGATCGACCAAGCGCTGGATGGCCGTGAGTGTTGAGCCAACATTGGAGCGGGAAGAACAGCAGAAAGGGAGGCTCGAAGCGATGCGAGTCTCCGAGTTTATGAGCGCATGGCATGCCGCCGGCCTTGAAAGCGATGGGCTGAAGACTGGGGGCGATGCCAACCCAATCGCCGCTTACCGTCTGCCATCCGGCGAGATCGCCTGGCACATTTCCACCCGGCCGCAAGAGGCGCATAGCTCGGCCCAATCGCATTTATCTCTGGCCTACGATATCGATCACGTGGACGTTGTGCTCGATGCCCATATATCGACGGCTTTGGGATACCTATTCCAATACCAGCTTACCGGGCCGAAGGATTTGAGGATCGACGACGTCTCGCTCTTGGAAGAGGACATCAACCGCGTAAGCCGTTGGTCACAAGATGCCGCGGGCCATATCACTGTATTTCTCAATGGGGCTGTCTCGGGCGAGCAGCGGTTCGTGTTGCGCGGCCGTTTGCCTACGGCGCTCGGTCAAACCGTGCCATTGCCGTGTCTACGTCTCGAACACTGCCAACTCGGACCGACAACAATTCGCATTTTCCGTGATCCAATGGTGCTAGTGACCATTCAAGGCGATAAGCACACCGCTGCCGCTGTGCCAATGCCCAACGAAATGGCTGACTCAGCGTTAGGCCAATTTGTCGATGCCTTCTCGTACGATGGACCGCAGCCGCCGGCCATAAAAATGACTACGAGCCTACGTCCCGACCCGCCGCCCACACCCCGGTGACCGACCGGCAGTTGGTACGCGACAGCGGACGCCGGACCTGCCAAGAAAATTTGCTGTACGCTTCTTCAAAGCGCAGAGTTTCGTATTGGCGACTTCTTGCCATTATGATACTGTGTGGGCCCCGCTGGTGAATGGCACATTCGGCGGCAGGGAAAATTGCTTGCCGAAGGCCGATGGACGTGAGGGAGCGTCCCGGGCTGGATTCAGTCGGAGAAATAAGCGACGGACCGATTTGCTGGAGCATCCGGCATTGTAAACGGCCAAGAATGATGCTGACCTTCCCATCGCCGGACGGCCTTCATCATTTGCGACCGTGACAAGTATGGAACGCTTCACGTGACGCGGTCTGGGCCTCGCTTTTTGCTCCGACGGCCGACAAGGAAGGAGGCCGCCATGCAGTTCGACCAGAAGCAAGAAGTGCGGGTTCATATCCGCTGGATGATCCGCCGCGACATGACCGAGGTTCTCGCCACGGAGGTTGAGAGCTTTGAGTTTCCATGGCTTGAAGAGGATTTCATCCGCTGTTTACGGCAGCGCAACTGCATCGGCATGGTGGCCGAACATGAAGACCGGATCGTGGGCTTCATGATCTATGAGTTGCACAAGACCCGCATCCACGTCTTGAACTTTGCCGTCGCTCCGCAATATCGCCGCCGCGGCGTGGGTAGCCAGATGCTGGCCAAGCTGGCCGCAAAACTCTCCGCCCAACGGCGCAGCCGCGTTGTGCTGGAGGTGCGCGAGACGAACTTGGCTGCCCAGCTCTTTTTTCGCGAGAACGGCTTCCGTGCCGTCTCAGTGCTCCGCAGCTACTACGCCGATTCGCCGGAAGACGCGTACTTGATGCAGTTCCGCTATCGGCCGGAGCGCAAAATGGCATCCGAGCCCATTGGCCGCCCCACGCGGTTGGCAGGATAGCCGGGGCCGCGGCGGTCGCAGCGACAAATCGTTACCCTTCATTTTCGGGGGGTGGCGCATTGACTTCTGGCGTGGCTTCGCTCATCATGACGGTCTCGTTAGTTCCCTGGTTCTTGGGGGGGAAACACTATGACCGCCGTCTTTATCGTTTGCGCGGCGTTGGGCGGAACCGTCCTGGTCCTGCAGTTCGTCATGGCCTTGATCGGTCTCGGCGGACACGCCTTCGATGCCGACGTGCCGCACGATATTGGGCACGGGTTCGGCGGTGATTTTCACGCGGACGATTTCCACGTAGGCGACGGCGACGTGGATGCCGATGTTTTTCACGGCGATCACGGCGACGCAACGGTCGACCACGACGCACAAGTCGGCCAACATGGGACAACGTGGCTCTTCGGCGTCCTTTCGTTCCGAACCATTGTGGCGGCGCTGGCCTTTTTTGGTTTGGCCGGCTTGGCGGCCGAAGCCGCCGATACGCCCGCTTCGACGACCTTGCTGGTCGCGGTTGCCGCCGGCGCCGCGGCTATGGCCGCCGTCTACTGGATGATGCGCGGACTCCGCGAACTGCGGTCGGAAGGCACGGTGCGAATCAGCCATGCCGTGGGCCGTGGCGGATCGGTCTATCTCCGCGTGCCGGCCAACAATTCCGGGAGCGGGAAAATCCAGCTTAATCTGCAAAACCGGACTATGGAATATTTGGCCATCACCACGGGCCCCGAGCTCCCCACAGGTACTAAAGTTGTGGTAGTAAGCGTGGTGAACCCCACAACGCTGGAAGTTTGTCGCCAATAGCGACCCCGCCGGCCGCAAGTACAAGCAAAGCACAATACCATACCGGAGAACATCGCCATGATCGCGTCGCTGCTATTCGCTCAACGCGTTGCCCTGGGATCTTTCGAGACGTGGCTGGCCATCATCGTCGTGCTTGCCGTCATCGTGGCGTTCTCGTTCGTCGTATTGCTCTTGAAGCAGTACAAGCGTTGCCCCAGCAATCGAGTGCTGGTGATCTACGGCAAGTCGGGCGGCGGGCACGATGCGGCGACCTGCGTCCACGGCGGCGCCAAGTTTGTTTATCCACTCATTCAGGATTGCGCGTGGCTCAGCCTGGAGCCGATGCAGATCGAGATTCCGCTGCGCGGGGCCCTGTCGATGGAGAATATCCGCGTCAACGTGCCGAGCGTTTTCACCGTGGCCGTCGGCACCACGCCCGAGCAGATGCAGAATGCGGCTATCCGCCTATTGGATCTCACCCCGAAGGAAATCCAAAAGCAGGCCGAAGACATGATTTTCGGCCAGCTCCGCCAGGTGATTGCCTCGATGCAGATTGAGGACATCAATCGCGACCGCGACAAGTTCCTCGAAGCGGTTCAGAACTCGCTGGAACCGGAGCTTCGGAAGATTGGCCTGGTGCTAATCAACGTCAACATTACCGACATCACCGACGAGTCGGGCTACATCGAAGCCATTGGCCAAAAGGCTGCCTCGCAGGCGATCCAAAAAGCCCGCGGCGACGTGGCCGACAACGAGAAGATGGGTGAGATTCGCGTCGCTGACGCTGAGCGTGAAAGAACCGTCAGTGTGGCTAACGCCCACAAGGTTCGCGAGATCGGCACCCGTGAGGCGATGCGTGAACAGGCGGTGCGGATCGCCGAACTGGAAAAGGAGCAAAAGATCGGCGAACAGACGGCCGGTTTCCAGCGCGACGCCCAAGTGAAAGCCGCCGAACGCGAGATGCGGATCAAGCTGGCCCAGGCTGACGCCCAAGCAGTCGAGGGCGAAAACTTAGCGAAGGCCGACATCGCCGCTTCACAGGCCGGGCTGCAAGTCAAGAAGGCCGAGGCCTACGAACTGGGCGAAACTCGCAAGGTTCGTGCCGAGGGAGCCGTGCTCGAGGCCGAGCACCTTGCGAGGGCCAAAGCCGCCTTGGCAGAGGCGCAGCGGATCGAAGCCGAACGCCGGGCCGAACTGGAAGCCCCGGCCAAGGCCCAGCGCGCCCGCATCGAAGTTGACGCCGCAGCCGAGGCTGCCAAACGGCGCATCGAGGCCGAGGGCGAGGCGTCTGCCATCTTCGCCCGGCTCGAAGCCGAGGCCCGCGGCCAGTACGAAATCCTCGCCAAGAAGGGTGAAGGTTTGCAGCGGATCATTGAGGCATGTGGCGGTTCGGAACAGGCATTCAAAATGCTCATGCTCGAACACTTCGACAACCTCGTCGACGCTTCGGCCAAGGCCATTTCAAACATCAAGTTCGACAAAGTGGTCGTCTGGGAGGGCAGCGGCCAAAACGGCGCTGGAGCTACGGCGAACTGGCTGCACAACATGGCCCGCACGCTGCCGCCTATGATGCAAGTTATGAAAGACATTGGCGGGGTAGAAATTCCGGAGACGTTGGCCAACTTAGGCCAAGTCGCGAAAGCACCCGCCGACAACGGCGACACTGTGCCCAACCCGCCGGCGCGATCGTAGCAAAGTGCATACGCTGGGCCAGTGCCATTAGCTGACGGTGCCAAATCTCTCGTGCCTGTTACCCGCCCGGTGGGTCGATAAGCCTCTGGCTTGCTTGCTATTTGGCATCCGCCGTGGCTTCGTGGTTCCGGTCCGTACCTCATAAGACGGGCGTTGAGATCGATGTCGCAGGGCAGGGTGTGCGCACTTTTCCAATGCCGGTGCGGATGCACGAGGGCGCGCACCGGGGCAGGCATACGGCTCATCCACCGAACGGCAGATGGTGCTAACACGCTGTTGCGCCATTTTTCCTGTACCGTTGTTGGCAATATTTGAAAATGTCGTCTATATTAGGTTCGGAACTCAGCCCGGTTGCGTACCAGTTGTCCTGCAGCCGCGAATGACGAAGCAGTCAAATCGGGGGGCGGAGAATCGGTGTCTTCGCCGTTGGCATTGGCAGCAGAGCGAGGTGAGAATAATGCGAGTCAAACTCATTCAGAGATCATTGCTGGTGTCAGTGTTGGCATTTGTGCCATCGTTCGCTCAGGCAGTCGACGTGCCCAAGTGGTCGACGTACGACATCAACTTTGCTTCCAGCACCAGTTACTCGAACGGATACGCGTACGGGCCGAGTACCCCACTCTCCGCCACATTCACCGGGCCGGGCGGGATCACGCAGACTGTCAGCGGATTCTGGAACGGCGGCACCAACTTCGACATCCGCTTCACGCCTACCGTGGAAGGATCCTGGAGCTATACGACAAGTTGCAGCGATGGAAGCCTCAACGGCAAGACGGGCACGATCAATGCCACCGCTGCGAATGCAGGAGATCACGGCTTTCTGCGCGTTGACCCTGACTATAAGAACAGTTTTGTGTGGGACGATGGCACGCGGTACTTCATGTGGGGCCAAACTTATTATGATTTGATGCAAGCCGCGTTGGTCAACAACAATTACAAGACGTCGGTCGACAATTCACTTTCCTATGGGTTGAGCAAGATTCGCTTTGAAGTCTATGCTTGTGACATTCCCGTGGAGCACAATGTCTACCCTGATGCACAGCCTTACACAGGCACCTCGACTAGCCCCAATCGCAATGTCTTAAATCTGACGTACTGGCAGAAGCTTGATGAAGTGGTTCAGTACATGGATTCGAAGGGCATGGTGGCGGATCTCATCGTAACGAATCCGTACCGCGATGGTCGAGTGTTCGGAACGGACACACAAAATGATCGCTTCGTGAACTACGTTCGCGCTCGCTACGCGGCCTATACCAATGTTACATGGTGCGTTACCAATGAATGGAACTATGCAACGGATGGCACGTACCCGCAGAACCAGGCGGACTTTAATCGGATGGGTGCGCTACTTCGCAATAACGATCCCTGGATGACCAGCGGCACGTCGTTGCGCCCACTATCAACACATCAGCAAACGCGGATTGACTTCCAATTCTTCAATGCGGCTTGGCCTACGCATGCCGTCATACAATACAGTCCTCGCAATGGCGTCACGAACAACGGCGATGAATGGGGGAACGCGGGAATTGTGTACAATTTAGGCCACAACATGCCTGTGGTCAATGATGAGTACGCGTATCCCGGCGAAGTCAACGACGGCCAGCTTGTCACGCAGACGATACACCGCAACGCTATGTGGGGTGTGGCGGTGGCCGGGGGCTACGGCAGCACGGCCGACTTCTATGAGAACCCAACCGGCACAGGCATACCCGAAAGCACGGGCGATTGGGCCGATGGGCCGCAATACACTGATATCAAGAACATGGTCGACTTCTTCACGACCACAGGGCTTGAGTACTGGAAGATGGCCAGCCACAACGAACTCACGAGCGGCGCCCGCACTTACGTATTGGCCGAGCCTGGTCGACAGTATGTTGCGTATGCGGCCGTCGGCGGGTCGTTTTCGCTGAATCTCGCCCCCGGAACCTACAGTGTATCTCAATACAACCCGCGAACTGGACAGACAACGGTGTTAGCTAACGTCAGCGGCGGCACGCGACCCTTCACCATGCCCGACTCCAGTAATGACTGGGTACTGCGTCTCACCAACACCGCGCCCCCGGCCGCGTCCATCGGGCTGATCAGCGCGGTCAAATTCGACGGTAATTCAAATAACTCTGTGGCGGGCGCGGCCAATGGTACACGGACGGGCACAACCTCATTCGTGACGGGTCAGATCGGCCAAGCCGTTAAACTCGATGTGACAGCCAATGACGGTTACATCGACTTCGGAACGGGCAGCGACGTCGTTCCACTGACCGGCGACACATTTGGCGGTTCACGCGGCTTGTGGACCGGCACTCAGTCGATGTGGGTCAACACGACGCAAGACATTTACGTCGCCGGCGGAAAGAACATCGCCTGTGCCAGAATAGGCGACACCAACTTGGGGTGGTATGCGGGCTATAACCACCTCAACGGTCTGACATTCTATTTGAACGGTCCAAACTCGCATGGATTCAGCATTTCGGCCGACGCGGCAAACCAAATTCAAGAGAACAGCGGTTGGCACTTGATTACAGCCACGTATAACTTGACCACTGGCGGTTTGGGAACAGGCACCGGTCAGATCTACGTCGACGGGGTACTCCAAGCAGCGACCATTTATACGAACACCGTACTCTCTTCTGATGTTATGACCGCCGGTGGACGCTCGGTGCTCGGCGCCGACATCAACCCCAGCAACACTGTCCTTCCCGCGGAGGGATACAAGGGGTCAATTGACGACTATGGAGTGTTCAATACCCAACTCAGCGCCACACAGGTTGCCGCCCTCTACAACTTGGGGTGGACCGGGGTGTCTGGCACTAAGTATGGCATCACGGATGCCGCAGCACTGTTCGATGCTTTTCTCAATGAAGCCAGCGCGACCACTGGCGATACAAAGTCATGGACCTATGTGGGCTCCGGTCTGTCGGGCGCGGCAGGCAGCGTCGGCGCCAGCTACGTCGTGCTCAGCGGCAGCGGCGGCGGCATGCAACTCACGCCGACCGCCGTCGACGTCACTTGGACCGGCCTCGGGGGGACGACGTGGAGCACGGTTATCGGATCGAACAACTGGAAGAAGACGAGCGACGGCACGTCGGCCGACTATGTCAACGGGACTGCCGTGACCTTCAACGACACGGCCACCGGATTGACCGCCAACATCAGCGCGGCAGACGTTACGCCCACCAGCGTGACCTTCAATAACTCCGATAAGAACTTCACGATCACCGGCACTAAGGGCATCGCCGGATCCACAACGACTGTGTTGAAGCAAGGCACGGGTACGGTGACCATAGGCAGCGTCAACACTTACGGCGGCGTCACGACGGTCGAGGCGGGCACGCTGATCTTGCAGGGCAACGCGAAGGCCATGGTTCCGGTGCTCAACAACGGCGGCGCGGACATCAAGGGCGGCATGCTAGTGCTCGACTACTCGACCGAAGCCGACCCAGTGGCCACGGTCAGGAGCCTGCTGACGGCGAGCTATCTCGGCAGCAGCGGAAACCACTTCAACATCGGCAAGTTCTTGAGTTCAACTGCCGATTCCACTCGGGGCCTGGGCTGGATCGATAACACGACGACCAGCAAGATTAGCGTGGCCTTCACGATCTACGGCGATGCCAATCTGGACGGCACGGCAAACTTCGCCGACTTGAGCAAGTTGCTATCGGACTACAATCAGGCGGGTGTGTGGGTTGATGGCGACTTCAATTACGACGGCGTCGTCGATTTTGCCGACCTGAGCAAACTGTTGTCGACCTACAACCAGTCAATCGGCACATTGACTCCGGCCCCTGAGCCATCCAGCCTTATCCTGCTGTCGACAATGATCGGCCTGGCCGGCGCCTTGACGATTCGTCGGCGCGGACGGTAACCATGCTGTTCGTCACGCGGGCCGTAAGGTACAATCGGCCAGTCGCTACGCAAAGATCGTCGCACGCTGCTTTTTGAGACCCGATTTGCTTTACCCCCGTGTGTCTTGCCCTTGACCACTGCTCATTGGGCCAACCGATTAACAACAATGGACTTGAAGAGCTATTTGCGAATTGATAGTGCCGAACTGCGACGGTTCGAGGATGTCTATGCTCGGTATCGGCTGATGTATGAGGCGCCGGAAATGTGCCGGCCGATGATTATCGTTAATGTTCCGGTCGATATCCCGACCTGGGAAGAGCGGCTCGCCGACCCGTTGGTCATGCTTCGGGCAGAGTTGGACCTTCTTCGGCCGCACGTGGAAATTGGCGACGATCGCGTACCGACGGTGCGAGTGCAGTTTGGCACCCCGCAAGTGGCTGCGGCCTTTGGTTGCCGGATTGTCCTCCCGGAAAATAACTTGCCGGCGGCAGGCGACCACGTTCTCAAGCGGGCAGAGGACGTGTATCAATTGGCGATGCCGTCGCTCGACGCCGGATGGTACGGCAAGCTGGCCGAATGGACCGAGCTCTGGAAACAGCACATTCCCGAGGGCATCCACATTCAGCATCCGGACATTCAGAGTGCGTTCAACTCCGCACACCTGATTCGCGGCAACGATATCTTCATGGATTTCTACGACCACCCTGCCGAGGTCGACGCGCTGCTGGATCGGGTGACCGATTTCATGATCGCGATCACGAAGCACACCAAGAGCACGATCAGCAACGACCCCAATTGGTTTTTCGACTGGGGTTCATTGTGGAAGGGCTTTGCACGCATCAGCAACTGTTCGATGCAAATGATCGCCCCGGCCCTATATCGGCAGCACGTGCTGCCACGGGACAATCGGTTCTTCAAGGCGGTGGGCGGCGGCCGCATGCATTACTGTGGCATCACCGGCGAGGTGATCGATGAGTTCTTCAAATTCCAGGCGATCAGCGCACTGGACGTCGACTATCGCCGCCACGATTTCTTCCAACTATGCGAGCGTGCCCGACCCGACCTAGCGCTAACTTCGTCCGAACCGCTTGCGCAAGGCTCCGCTGAATTGAATCGCTTGCTCGCGGGCGAATGGCCAGCGAAGCGAAACATCGTAGTCACTGCTGTTGCGTCGTCGCTCGATGCCGGTCGGCAATTGCTACAGCGGCTGCGCAAGTCGATTCCCTATTGATCGTGGCGTACCGGCGGCACGCCCTCCGAATGTCCTCCGCCGATGCTTCCGTCGTCGCAATAGGCTCTTTCGCGGCACGACGTAATTGAATACGATGGTGGGGAGAATGGCAAGCCATTGCCCTCGTATCATCGAGCATGTTCCATGAAACTTACTTTGCATCTGCTTGACCTGCCGCTGCGGCATGCCTTTACGATATCGTACGGTTCGACGAGCGTGCAGGCCACGCTGATCGTGGAATTGGAGGACCGAGGATATCGCGGGTATGGCGAGGCTTGCGCGAACTCCTACTACGGCGTGACGGTGCCCGATATGGCGGCGCTCGTGGAGCAGCATCGGACGCGCATCGAGTCCCGGACCGTCGACGATCCGTCTGCGCTGTGGGAAGAATTTCGGCCCCTGTTGGGCTCGTGCCCTTTTGCACAATGTGCGGTCGATATGGCATGCCATGACCTTTGGGGCAAGGTGCGCGGCAAGCCTATCTGGGACCTGTGGGGGCTCTCGCTCGATCAGACGCCGCCGACCGACTATACGATCGGCATTGATACGATCGACGTCATGGTGGCGAAGCTCCAGGAGTTTGCCGGCTGGCCCATCTACAAAATCAAGCTCGGCACGCCGCACGATCTCGACATACTTCGAGCACTGCGACAACATACCGATGCGGTGTTTCGCGTCGACGCGAACTGTGGATGGACGGCTGCCGAGACAATCGCCAACAGCTCAACGCTACGAGAATTGGGTGTGGAGCTGATCGAGCAGCCGCTGCCGGCAGATGACTGGGAAGGCATGGATCAGGTCTACGGCCGCTGCGAACTGCCGGTGATCGCCGACGAGAGCTGCCGGACGGAGGCGGACGTAGAAAGATGTGCCGGCCACTTTCACGGCATCAACATCAAGCTTGTCAAGTGCGGCGGCATGACGCCTGCGCGGCGGATGATTTCCCAGGCGCGACAATTGGGCCTGAAGGTAATGATGGGCTGCATGGCCGAATCGACGGTCGGCATATCGGCCGCTGCACAGTTCCTGCCGCTGTTGGATTATGCCGATCTGGACGGCCCGTTGTTGCTGTCGCGCGATGCGGCTACGGGCGTGCGGTACGACCGTGGCCGGATCATCTTTCCTGACGAGAACGGTTGCGGCTTGCGATTGCTCGAACAATAGCGTTTGCTCGATTTATGCCACCTAGCCTGGAATCCGAACTTGCCCGTGCATGGCCGCCGGCCCAATGGACTGACTTGACCGTCGTCGTGGCGATTTCGGGCGGTGGCGACAGCGTAGCACTATTGCGTGCGATGATGGCGCTGAAGACTGGCGGTGTCGGCCGTATCTGCGCCGCGCATCTGAATCACAAACTGCGGGCGGACTCCGATGACGATGAGGAATTCGTCACAGCACTCTGTCGCGGCTTGGGCGTGCCGTGCGAGGTGGAGCAGATCGCGGTGGAGCGCGTGGCGGCACAAACGGGCGACGGTATAGAAGCCGCAGCCCGAGCGGCTCGGTACGGTTTTCTGGAGCGAACGGCCGGGCGGCTGGGCGCCCGGTTCGTGGCCACGGCGCATACGGCCGATGATCAGGCGGAGACAATTCTGCACCGGATCGTACGGGGCACCGGCGTCCGCGGCCTCTCCGGCATGGTTCGCACGCGCCCGCTTGGTCACGCGACCCTGATCCGTCCGCTATTGGCTATTCGGCGCCGCGACGTGCACGCCTACCTCGACCAGCTTGGGCAGCCGTATCGCCACGACCCGAGCAATGCCGACCTCCGTTTCACACGGAACCGCATTCGCCACGAGACCATGCCGCAATTGCGCCGGCAGTTCAATCGCGGCGTTACCGACGCGCTCTTGCGGTTGGGCACGCTAGCCGGCGAAGCCCAGGCGGTTGTCGGCGAACTTGTCGACGAGCTTTCTGTTAAGCGTGTGACGATTGAAAGCCCCCGTGTAGCACAGATACACTTAGCCGCGCTGGCGGATCGCCCACCCTATCTGGTACGCGAACTGTTAATGGCCGTTTGGCGACGGCAAGGTTGGCCCATGCAGGCAATGGGGCGAGAAAAATGGGATGAACTGTGTGGATTGGCAGTTTCACCGGGCCCACACGCCGGTCGAGTGCTACCCGGTGGTGTAATGGCCTCGGTCACCGAGGGCCGCATGGAATTGCGGCTTCTTCCATGATAGGCCTGCCACGGAAGCAGAGCGGCTGAGGCCAGAACGCCGCCAGCATAGCTACGCGCCATGGCACGCCTCAACCGAATCGGGATTGACATTTTTCCAACCATCAATATGCTTTGGAACATTGGCCGGTGGCCGAATGGATGCGGCCAGGACAACACCGTCGAGCCAGTTTGTCAGGATGATATGCCGCCTCGACCGGACCGACCCCGCCTCTGGCAGCAAGAGGCGGGGTTTGTCATTTTAATGGCTCACGAGACACCACGTTGCGCAACATGAATAAGGTTCTCTTCCTTTGTTCGGCCAACTATTACCGCAGCCGATTCGCCGAACACTTCTTCAACCACTTGGCCAAGCAACAGGGATTGTCGTGGCGTGCCGATTCGCGCGGCTTGATTGCAGGCCATTGGGGCAACATCGGCCCTATTTCAAAATTCGCCGTCGAAGGTTTGGCATCGCGGGGTATTGACCTGGGCGTCGAGCATCGCGAACCAAAGCCCCTAACACTGTCCGACCTCAGCAACGCGGATCTTGTCATCGCGGTCAAGGAGGCGGAGCATCGCCCGATGGTGGCCGAACAGTTTCCGCTCTGGGAAGATTCCGTGGAGTACTGGCATATTGACGATCTGGATTGCGCGACCCGAAGAAGCGTTGCCCGTTCTGGAAGAGCATATCCGGGCATTGGTGACGAAGCTGCGGGTGTCGCAATCGGCGGCCGCGCAGTCTCGGCCATGTGCCTTGCGTTTTTTGTTGCGGGACTCTTGAGGCCGCCTCGACAGCGGCTACAATGACGTCCAAACCAAGGAGTACTGCTTTGACGCCTTTTTCCGACCGACTGTTTGCCGCCGTCACGCGGTGCCGAAACCCTGTGCTGGTTGGGCTCGATCCACGCGCGGAGAGCCTGCCGGCCGGCCTTCTCTCGCATACCAAGAAGGGCGACGCAAGCGCAACGGCCGAAGCTTACGCCACATTCTGCCGGGGTGTGATCGACGTCGTGGCACCGCTCGTGCCGGCAGTAAAGCCGCAAGCAGCCTTCTTCGAGCAGCTTGGGCCAGCCGGTATGGTGGTGCTGGCCGATGTGATCGCCTATGCCGGACAGAAGGGCCTGTTGGTCATCTTCGACGGTAAGCGAAACGACATCGGTTCAACCGCCACGGCGTATGCCCAAGGGATTCTTGGCTCGGACGGCCAAAGCCCATGGGGCGCCGATGCCCTGACGGTCAGCCCCTATTTGGGCGACGATAGCCTGCAGCCGTTTCTCGACGTAGCGGTACAGCGATCCGCAGGCGTCTTTGTGCTGGTGAAAACGTCGAATCCTGGAGGCGGCATGCTCCAGGACCTTGTGGCCGACAACCGGCCGATTTATCGACACGTTGCCGACTACGTCGAAGGTCAAGCCGCGATAACGGCGGGCAGTTGCGGCTATGGGGCAGTTGGCGCTGTCGTCGGCGCTACCTATCCGGCGCAGTTGGCCGAGTTACGGGCCCAGATGCCGCACACGTGGTTTCTCGTGCCGGGATTCGGTAGCCAAGGTGGCACCGCCAAAGACGTGGCGCCGGCGTTTGATGCCAAGGGATATGGCGCGATTGTAAACAACTCCCGAGGCATCATCTTCGCCCACAATAGCAAGCTATACTCGGAACGCTATGGCGCCACACGATGGCAAGAGGCCGTCGAGGCTGCCACGCGCGACATGATCGACCAGCTTCACGCCGAGACGCCGGCGGGCAACCTATGACTGGTTCGGAAAGAAGATCGCCAACTCACGCTGGGCCGATTCAGGCCCGTCGGAGGCGTGTACAAGGTTCATCTGCTGGCTCGTGCTAAAGTCGCCGCGGATCGTGCCGGGGGTGGCTTTGAGGCCGTTTGTTACTCCGACCATGTCGCGGACTACACGGATCACTTCGGGGCCCTCGACGATCATTGCCGCGCTTGGACCGCTGGTAATAAACGACTCCAGTTCCGGATACCAGACCTTCTGGACGTGCTCGGCATAGTGGCGTTTTGCCAGTTCCGGCGTGATGAGCATCAGCTTCATCGCCACAATGACCAGGCCCTTGTCCTCAAATCGGGCAATAATGCGGCCCATCAAGCGGCGATCGATACAATCGGGTTTCAGCAATACGAGCGTGCGTTCCATTTTAATCCTCGTTCCTCTTGCCGTGGCGAGAAGACAGCGATTGTAGGCTGTTTGGCTCGGTTGCTCAAGGGCCCGCGAAGTGCGTGGTCCGCCGGGTGCCCCTTTATTCCCTTCGTCCCTTCAGGCGTTCTACCCAGGCTCTGACTTCTGCAACCTAACAGATACGTGGCATCTGCTCGCCGGTGAGAAGATCGACGATGCGTCCGCCGCCAAAACGGCTGCGAAGCTCGACCGTGCCGGAATGCGCCGCGGTGACCGTGCCGATTCGAGCCGGACCGCTCGACGCCGGATGGCGCCGCATGGCATCGAGTAGTTGATCGGCGGCGCCGGCCGGGACAAACGCGACGAGCCGCCCTTCGTTGGCCACGTAGAGCGGATCCAGCCCTAATAGTTCGCACGCTGCCATGACTGGTTCCGCGATGGGAATCGACGCTTCGTCGATCTCGATGCCGACCTGGGCGTCGATAGCAATTTCATTTAGTGCGGCGGCCAACCCACCGCGGGTCAGGTCGCGGAGACAGTGAACGTCGGCGCGCGTAGCGAGCATGGACTCGACAAGTCCGGCCAGCGACGCGCAGTCGCTGTCCAATGCCCCGTCGAATTGCAACCCCTCGCGGACCGACATGATCGCCACGCCGTGCCGACCGATATCGCCGCTCAGAAGGATGGCGTCGCCGGGAGCGACCCGGCGTGGCGAAATATCAACGTCCGCCGGAACCCAGCCGATGCCCGCCGTGTTGATAAAGATGCCATCCCCTTTGCCGCGATCAACCACCTTAGTATCACCAGTGATGATTCGCACCTCCGCCGTGCAGGCCGCATCAGCCATTGACGCGACCACTCGACGTAGCGTGTCCATCGACAGACCTTCTTCGAGAATGAAGCCCGCGCTAAGGTACTGGGGGCGAGCCCCGGCCATTGCCAGATCATTCACCGTGCCACAGACGGCCAGCTTGCCGATGTCGCCGCCGGGAAAGCAGAGCGGACGGACAACGTAGCTGTCGGTGGTGAAGGCAAGCCGCGAGCCGCCGGTCGGCACCACGGCGCTGTCGTGCAACTCGACCTCCGATCCGTCCGTACCGGTCAAAGCGAAAGCACGCACAAACATTCCCTGGATCAAATCCCGCATCAGTCGCCCACCGCCGCCGTGCGCCAATTGCACAGTAACGTAGTCACGCAACGGAACCGGACATACAAGATTGAAATCGTCGCTCATCCGTCATCCTTTGCGCTGTGTCGCCGGTAGCGATAATATGCCGCGCACGCTCCTTCGGTTGATACCATCGGCGCCCCGAGGGGGCGTTCGGGCGTGCAGCGAATGCCAAATGCCGGGCAATCGTGCGGCTTTTTGTGACCCTGCAGCACTTCGCCGGCAATACACTCGGCTGGCTCATCGGCCGAAATGCCCTCCACGCCAAAACGGCGGCTCGCATCGAACTTCTCGTACGCCGCCCGCAACGCTAGACCACTGGCGGGAATCTCGCCAATGCCTCGCCATTTTCGCGCCACGGGCTCGAACACTTCCCCGATCACTGCCAGCGCCGGCTGGTTACCTTCGGGTCGAACGCTTCGGGCATACTGATTTTCGACTTCATACCGCCCCGCTTCGAGCTGCTTAACGCACATCAGCACGCCTTGCAGGATATCCAACGGCTCAAAACCTGTGACGACGATTGGCACGCGGAATTGCTCTGCAATCGGTCGATACTGGTCCATGCCGGTGATCGTACACACGTGACCGGCCGCTAGAAAACCTTGCACGCGGTTGGCGGGCGAACTGAGCACGGCGTGGATCGCCGGCGGTACGAGCACGTGAGAGACGAGCACCGAAAAGTTGTCCAAGCCGAGCTTCGCTGCCTGGACGACCGCCATAGCATTAGGCGGCGCCGTCGTTTCGAATCCAACTGCGAAGAATACAACCTGCCGCTCGGGATGCTCGCGGGCCAGGGTTACGGCGTCCATCGGTGAATAGACGATCCGGACATCGCCCCCTTCCGACTTCACCGTGAACAGGTCCTTCTGCGAGCCCGGCACGCGGAGCATATCACCGAACGAGCAGAAGATAACCCCAGGCCGGGCGGCGATCGCCACGGCCTTGTCAATGATTTCGATCGGTGTGACGCAGACGGGGCAGCCGGGGCCGTGGATCAGCGTAATCTGCTTCGGCAACATCTCATCCAGGGCGAAGCGGATGATCGTATGCGTCTGCCCACCACAGATCTCCATTATGTTCCACGGCCGCGTGACGGCAGCGTGGATAGCGCCGGCCAAACGCCGGGCAGCTTCGGGATCACGATATTCGTGGACGTATTTCAATGGGAACAGATTGAGGATTCAAGAGAAATTGAATGGTGAAGCAGGGAAGCGGTCGATGGCGGCAATGTGGACGGACGGTAGCAGTGACGAATCGCCGATCTCTATTCCCCAATCACTGGCGTACTCTCCGCCTCAAACTCGCTAATCTCATTAAGGTAGCCAAATATCTCTTGGGCTTCGGCTTCGTCGATGCGGCTGAGGGCAAAGCCGACATGGACTAACACATAATCCCCCACAACTGCCTCGGGTGTGTAGGCAAGGCAAATGTTCTTTTGAATGCCGCCGAACTCGACCTTGCCCATCGGCAAATCGTCTTGCGTGTGGACTTCGACGAGCTTACCCGGAACTCCGAGACACATTGTGGGATCCTAGCAGTTGACCAAGGGCAACCATTGCCTGCCCCAGGGCGATGCCGCCGTCGCCCGGCGGTACCTGATGATGAGTATACACTGAAAACCCACCGGCGGCCAACCGCGAGCTTACTCCCATGCTCAGCAGCCCGTTCTGAAAACAGCCACCGCTGAGCGCGCATGGCGCCGATCCGGCAGGCGTATCCTTCGTCACGTGGCGGGCTATCTCCGCCGCCATCTCGGCCACCGCATTGTGGAACTTGGCACTGATCCGGCCGACGGGTATGCCGGCGATTCGGTCGCTAAGCACCTCGCGAATTACGGGCTCCCAGTCGATGACCATGGCCTGACCCGGCGACGATGCAGGCGAAATGTCAAAGCAATAGGCCGACTGCTCGTTCTCGTCGGCTGCGAACTCCAGGGCCATCGCCGCCTGACCTTCGAAACTAATTACCGGCGGCAGACCGCAGATTGCCGCCACAGCGTCGAAAAGCCGTCCCATGCTGCTAGTCCGCGGCACATTGATTTGGCGCACCAACATCGATACGAGCGTGTCCAACTCGCGCAACGTAAACCACGCGGTCGCATGCTGTCGTGCGCTAGGGCCAAACAGTTCAAACAAGACGCCGAGCGCGGACCGTCGTGGTTGGCGCATTGCGACGTCGCCGCCGGGCAACCGGAAGGTGCGAAGGTGAGCCACGCGATGGAACGTCGCGACGTCGCACCATAGCACTTCACCACCCCATACGGTCCCGTCCAGACCGTGCCCCGTGCCGTCCCAGGAGAATCCCAACGCCGGCCCGGGCAGCCCGTGTTCGGCCATGACGGCCGCTACATGGGCGTGATGGTGTTGCACGGGCAACAGCGGTACGTTCCATCCTGCGGCGAGTTGCTGGGCATGTCGCGTCGAGGCATAGTCTGGATGCTGATCACAGGCGATCGCATTGGGGACAACATGAAAGAACTCCAATAGGTCGGCCACCGCGCCGGAACACGTCGACGCTCGACACGCTCTCTAGATCGCCAATGTGAGCGCTCATCACTACGTGTCCAGTTTCGAGTAACAACGCTACGGTGTTCTTTAGGTGTCCACCCACGGCCAATATGACAGGAACGCGGTCGGTCTTGATAGCAAGCCGCATGAGCAAGGGTGCGAAGCCACGCGCCCGCCGCAAGACCTGCATCTCGCCGTCGCTCAGACGCACGATAGAGTCGTCTATGGGGCGAACAATAGGCCGATTGTGCGTCAAAACCACATCGGCGATCGTTCCGAGGCGCTCGAGCGCATCCTCCGTGGTTGTCGCCATCGGCTCCTCGCTCAGATTTCCGCTCGTGCAGATAATCGGCCGCCGTATCGCGTCCATCAAAAGGTGGTGCAGCGGCGTGTAGGGGAGCATGATGCCGAGATAAGGATTGCCCGGGGCGACACTTTCCGCAATAGCAGGCGGTGTGTTTTGATGGTCATTTGGCGGTTGATGGCACGTCGGTTCTGACGCAACGACAAGACGTCGCAAGAGGACGATTGGGGCTTGGTGCGACAAAAGGACTTTTGCTTCTTCATCCGAAACACGGCAATACTGCCGCACATTATCCACTGAGTGTAACATCAAAGCGAAAGGGCGGTCCGGCCGGCGCTTTCGTTCTCGCAACCGTACGACTGCTTCGGCCAGAATGGCATCGGTCAAGAGTTGGAAGCCACCCAGGCCCTTTAGAGCGACGATGCGCCCGTTGGAAATCGCCTCGACCGCTCCGAGCAACGCCTCGTCGCCGGTGGCCAATTCACGCCCGGCGTAATCGAGCAACTGTAACTGGGGTCCGCAGACCGGGCAGGCAATCGGCTGGGCATGAAACCGCCTATCGGCCGGGTTCTCGTACTCTGCCCGACAGGCTGGACACATGACAAAGCCGGCCATCGACGTCCGCGCCCTATCGTAGGGCACCTGTTCGATGATCGACCAGCGCGGCCCACAGTTGGTGCAGTTCGTAAACGGATATCGATAGCGCCGCTGCGTCGGGTCGCGGATTTCGGCTTGGCATTGCTCGCAGGTTGCCAAGTCGGCGGGAATGGCCGGCTGTGGCACCGACTCCTGCGCCTGGCGCGGATTGTGAAATCGCTCTCACCACGATCGGCAGTGACAAGTGGTTTCACGTCTCGAATGTCGATCGTCTCGATGCGTGCCTGCGGCGGATGCTTGTGTCGCAGGGCGTCGACGAATGCCTCGACCGCGACTTCTTCGCCCTCAATCTCGATCCGCACCGCAGCCGCCTCATTTCGAACCCAGCCGGAGAGTCGCAGCGCCGCGGCCGCCTGGTAGACGAACGGCCGAAAACCGACACCCTGTACAACCCCTCGGACTTCGATCGCTAAGCGGCGAATCGATGGTCGCAGCGAAGAAGTTGGCCCTTGATGCATCCGGAGACCCTGAGTATGGGACGGCGGCAATCGGAATCAGTGCTCGTAGACATCATCCGCTTTCCACAGATCATCTTAGTGTGGACGACAGGCGACAACAAGCTTTCATAAAGTCGTCGTGCTAAGTCAATGCTGCCGTCGTTTCGCATCCTGATGCCCCGCGCCATTGTCAGAATCTGCCGATTCTGCTAGCATCCATAACTGGTGTGATTCGCGGAATCTGACCTCCACGATATCTGGGAGAGCATACTATGTCCGAAACAGCCGACCGACGCGTATTCGACTTCGAAATGCTCAAGCGATATGGCGCCAAGTGGGCGGTCCTTGCCGCCATGACCGCTGACATGATCCGAAAGGGCATCGAAGTGCCTCCCAGCGTTATGGAAGCTCTCAAGAGCGCGCACAGCAAGATCGAATCCGGGTGCTTCTCCACCTGCGAGGTCGACTGCGACCTGTCACAGGTCGAGGCGCCGCTCTTCTCGCAAGGCTACCTGCTCGATCAACAGGACTTCCAGCAGTGGAGCGATCTCCTGGCCGAGGCGATGCAGGGAAAGCTCGACTACCAGCAGATCATGAATATACCTGCCTTGGCCCCCGTGAAGAACGATTGCGCAGTTCTTGCGATGCGGTTGCTCCTCGTAATAACTTAGCCTGGGATTTCTACGTACGGTGGGACACTCTTGTCTGCCACCGTTGCAGAGGCTCTTTGGGCCATAGGAATGCCAGCCTCACCAATTGCGCTATTGCCGACTAGCAACCAGTACGGCTGCGCCCACGAATAGAAATTGCACTGCTATGGCTGCAAAGATGGACGTTTGGCCGCCGAAGCCGAAACCGTAACTGTGCAGGCCCATGCCGAGCACGAAGTTCACGCCGTACCACGCCATCAGGATCAACGTGAAGCAGAGGACGGAACCGGCGGCCATTCCAAGGTTGCCGACCCAGCCAACGTGGCGAGCGTGCAATAGGGCCAGGTAGCCTAGCAACGTGATCAGTGCCCAGACTTCTTTGGGATCCCATCCCCAGAATCGGCCCCAGGCGTAATCGGCCCAGCTCGCTCCAAGGAACGTGCCGAGGATCAACAGCAGAATGCCCGCTTGCAAGCACCTGTACGTCACCTTGGTTAGAACGGCAATCGCGGCCTGATTGGCGGGACGCCGCACGTGAAAAACGAGCGCGATATTGCCGATCAACCATGCCAAGGCAAATGCCGCATAGCTAAGCATGATGGTCATCACGTGGATAGCCAGCCAAAAATTGCTGCGGAGCACCGGCGTCAAGGGACGAATGCTGGGGTCGAGGATCGTCGGGCAAACGTCGGCCAGGATCAGCGCCAGGGCTGTGACGGCGGCCGCAGCCGTAAGCACGTATGACTTACGGTAGATGAGTTGAAACACCAGCCCCATTACTGCGGTTCCAAAGGCGACGAACACGACCGATTCGTACATGTTCGTGACCGGCGCCCGTTGGGCGATTACCATGCGCATGCCGAAGCCAATCAACATCGCCAGTAGGCCCAGCCCATAGAAGGCGGGGGTGGCCCAAGCGAACGGACGCCACCGCGAGCTCCAACTCAGTGGCGCGGCCAGCAACGCCAGCAGCGTGAAGACCCAGGCGATGCGGAACGGAGCCCAGCGGTTGTAGGCCACTTCCAGGTCGATGATGTTGGCCGAGGGGTAGTCGCCCAACGTCGGGCCGAGACTGCGCAGCGCCGAAACGAAGTTTGCCGACGCCGCGTTGAAATCGTCGGCCGCGTTTGCCAAGTACGCCGTCCGGGCCTTTTGCAGTTCGGCTTTCGCCTTGCGAATCGCGCCAGTGGCATCCGACGTGTCGTCCCAATTGATTTGCATCAGTTGGGCCACCGTGATCCATTGCTGCATTTTAGTGTCGGGCACCGGCAAGACTTCGAGTTTTTGCCCGCGTCGGACGTCCTGGTACGTCCAATAGCGCTCGGCCAACTCCAAACCCTTCCTTTGCAGCGCGTCCGGTCGTTGCGGCCCATCGCGACGGAATGTTTTGCACCAGGCGAGAAACTGGCTCTTTTCCCCGGTCTGCGGAAGTTCAATCGTCGCGCGACCAAGATCAACGAAGGAAATGTACTTCTGGTCGGCCGGCAAGCCTAACGCCGCGCGCAACGGTACCGAGCCGATCAACAACAGGGGATCGCGGTCCCAGGCGTCGGGCTGATGCGCGGCAGGCTGTCCTGGGCAAGTTTCGGCACTCGACGTTCCGTGAGGGTCTGCCGGTCGATCCCAGCCCTGCCAACTAAACAGCAATGAGAGATAAAAGGCCGGCAGGATCAAGTGTTTGTTGCGTCTGCGGATCGGAGATGCTCGTCTTGTTGCTGATCGTGCGGAGGGTCTCCCGAGCCAACGTATCGAGCGGCTTTTGGCGACCGCCGTCTTGCACGGCGAGCGATTGCCACGGTTGCCAATTAAAGGCTACGGCGTGGCCCTCGCCGGCAGGCGCCGTTCTCGCTCCACCGGCCAGCATTGCCAGAACGAAGACGGCGACTGTCACGCGACGACGCCACATGAGGCGGGCTATCAGCGCCGATAGCGATTTTCCATAGAACACGACGAAGACGCCAAGAGCGGTCATGAGGCAGCCAAGATACTTGAGAAATCGGCCGGGATCAGAAGCGGCTGTGAGGATCGAGATTTGCTTGCCGCTGGCCGACGTATTGTAGCTGGATTGGTAGAACGAAAATCCGCCGTAGTCGAGCGGTTGGTTCATGGCGATGTCTGCGGGCTTATCAATGTTGCGAGCCTTGTCGATCACGCGAACCGAGCTGGCAAAAGAAGCATCGCCCATCATCCCAGGGTTCATTTCGTGCCGAAACTTGACGAGTTTCAGCGAAAACCCCAGCGGCATGGTCTCGTACCCAAAAGCGATGGCCAACGGGCCCTGCGCAGTGTTGATTTGCTGATATCCGTATTCGGGGTCCGCTCGCTTCAGCCACACTTCGTGGCTCTCGTCCCCGGCATCTACTTTGACCAACACGGCTGATTCGGGAGCGGACGTATCGTTGTCCGACGCGCCAACCGGGATGAAGGTGATCTTTTGGCGGGCAGTGCGGAAGATATTTGACGATCGAAAGGCCGAGTTGGTCGGTCGCCGAATCGAGTGCCCTCCTTCACCTCTCCATGAGCGAGCAGCTTGCCGTCGGCAACGACGCGGTAATGGAGTTTGCCGTCGGGCGTCTGCAGGAACTGCGTACCGGCTTCCGGCAAAACTGCCGGATGGTGATACCAGAACTTGACCGGGCAGTTCCAGCCGTGAATGCCATCGAGGTTCAAGAGCGGATTCTTGGCGAAGGCGATTTGCCGCAGCGGCTGCTCTTTGCCGGGCAAATAGACCTTCAATTCCAGCATGGGATTGTTCGGCTGCTGGCTGGCAGTGGTGAAATGGGCCGCGGCATCGGGCCGGGCATCCGGCAGATAAGCCACGATTTCCACGCTGATGTCGCTCTTGCCGACGGGCACCTTCTTTCCGATGTTTTCGCGTACCGGAATCCGGTACATTTTCCCATCATAGTGCATCGAGAGGATGCCGTCGGGCCGCTTCTCCTGGTCGGCGCTTGGGGGAGTGACAAAGTCTTCCAGCATCGAGGCCGCCGGCGCACGCTGAAATGCCAGTCGGATCGGGCCCAAAAATGCCTCGTCGGCAAGCGGGTCTGCCGCGTACCATTGCCGGACCATCGGCGTGCCGTCGGCAGTCGTCAACGCCAGTTCGATGGCCGGGACACCGGCAGACGAGGAATCCTCGACCCACTGTTCGTCTGTGCGGGCATGGCGGTAAAACTTCAGAACCTGAAGTTCTACATCGTCCGCAGCATGCTAATCGCAGTGTGGTACCTTCCGGCCAGTCCACCGGGCCAGGCTCGAACGTCGCGACCGATCGGACATTCTTGTGCTGGGCTGTGACCATTGCAAGCTGGTTGCGGTCGGCCATCACTAACGTATCGCCGGTCTGGCCTTCTTCGAGGCCGATTTGGCCTTCGATGCCGGCCATGAAACTGATCAGTGCCCCGGCCAAGGTGAGCAGCACGCCGGTGTGGGCCAGCAGGAACCCGAGATGTCCCCGCCACGGGAAGCGGATGATAGTGGCAGCCACGATGTTTAGTGCCAGCAGACCCAGCATGGCCATGAACCAGGGGTTTTTGTAGACATACCACTGGGCGTACTCGCTGCCTTTGGCCCTTTCGAGCAGCGTAGCGGCAGCAAGAACCACTGCTAAGCCGACCAGGATTATCAATGCAAGTTTCGTCGATGCAAACCATCGCAATGTTTGCCAAACGACGGCCCGCAGCCCAAGGCCTGTCTCTGCCCGCGAGTCATCCATCAGAGATTTCCTAGTCCTTCAACTGAAACAGCGTGTCAACAGCATCGAGCAGAGCGATCGGTGCCCCATTGCGGGATTCCGCACGCAACGACTCGAACGGAGGATGTAGTAGCTTGCCAACAAGCCGATCAAAGGCCTGACGAATTTCGTTGCGGGCCCGGTCGCTCAATTGCGGCAGCTTGACGAATAGCCGTTCGAGTTCGGCGTCTTTCGGCAATTGCCACCCCTGGTGGAGCCGTCGAATGGTCGGCACCACGGCGCGATGACGCAACTCCGCAAAAAAACACTCGCTTTCTTCGTCGACAATTTGCAGGGCGAGAGGCAATTCGCTGTCCCTAGCCTGTTGGTTCTGATCACATGCCGATTCGATGTCGTCGATCGAGAATAGGTAGACCCCCGGTTGCTCGCCGATTGTTGAATCAAAGTCGCGGGGGACAGCCAAGTCAAGAATCAGCAGCGGCCCTTCTCGACGAGCCGGTTTGATGCAGAGAAACTGCGACAATGATACCAAAGTCGTTGGCGAGCCGGTTGCGCTGATCACCAAGTTGGCGGCAGCCAGCGCTTCGGCGAGCCGCTCCCAAGGCATAACCTGGCCCTGCCATCGCTCCGCCAGGGCTTCAGCCCGTTTGACGTGACGATTGACCACCGTGATGTTTACCGCCCCCTTCGCCCCCAGATACTTCAGCGTCTCTTCCGCCATTTCGCCGGCGCCGATCACTAGAATCTGCTTGTCATCGAGTCGCTCAAAGACCCGTGGCACGAAGTCGGCAACCGCCACGCTCGGTACACTCACGCGGTGCTGGTGCAGGGCCGTTTCGTGGGCCACGCGCCGAGCCGTTTTCAGTGCAGCCTGAAACATGGCATGGATCAGTGGACCGGCAGCCTGCTGTTGAGCGGCCGCTTGATAGGCTTGCTTGACTTGGGCCAAGATTTGCGGCTCGCCGACCACCATACTGTCGAGGCTACTGGCTACAAGGAACAGATGCCGCAGCGCGGCGCGATCCTCGTGCGCATACAGATGCGTGCGGAGTCGGAGCGAATCCATGCCATGGAAACGAGCCAGAAAGTCGACCCATTGGCTGCACGTTGGGGCATCGCTCGGCAGTGCAGCACTGTACAACTCCACGCGATTGCAGGTCGATAACAGCACGGCCTCCACCGTGGGAAACTCGCAGCGAAGCTTTGTCAGAGCCACTTCCACTTCGGTTGGACCAAAGGCGAGTTGCTCGCGAACGCAGACTGGCGCCGTGTGGTGGCTGCAACCGAATACTTGGATCTTCATTTCTGGCGTTGCACTGCGCATACCATCCCTCCCACGTTGCGATGGACAAAACAGCCCATCCCTGAACCTTGGTTTGGGGCGTGGATAATAGTCGCGATGCGAGCGCAAAGTAAATGCCGGTTTAGAGTTCCGCTGGCCGCGCAAAATTGGGGGAATTGCGATCAGAATAGTGATGTAAGTGGAAGCGTAGGGGGAAATGGCTAAGCGCCAAAGGCGAGCGACGGTTCCGAGATTACCACTTCTCTCGCGCGATAACAACGATTTTGCGGAAAAGTCTGGAGTCTTGTGCAAATATGGGCGAAATCAAGATTACCTGCGCCGGTCCTCGTAGGGATATATATCACATCTTGAGTAATGTTTAATCGGCGTTCAGGGATTTTATGAGGGGGGATCGCATCCGGAGTGGACGTGCCCCTGCTGGGTGAAGCGAAGAATCTCCACAATTCTGTGATGCGTTGCTTTGTTCAGGATGGCGTATTGCGACGGTTCTGGTCCGAGGCGCGAAAACCGCCCGGAAGCCTGCGCGGAAATGTTCAGGGATGAACATGTGTCGCTGGCCGTTGATCGGCATGGCGATGCAGTACGGCGGTCAGATGCCAGTTATCACAAGGAGGTGAAGCTGTGGGCACTGGGAAATTAAGGTCGAGCCCTGCGTGGGTCTCAGTCTCAGCGATTCTCGGCACATGCCTGCTGGTAACGGTGGCGGTATCTTGCCGATCTCCGCAACAAACGACCCGCCGCACCGAGGCAAATCTCGATCCCGGTTGGCCCCGGCCAAATCCCTTCTTTACGCAGGTTTGCTATCAGGAAGTCAAAGGCACGGTGCCAGTCTTAGCCGGCACCGAGTACGTCAATGACGATGAGCTTTGCGCACAATGCCACGAGACATACGCGAAGACGTTTGCCGAGAACGTGCATCGTGGCGACACGTGCGAGAGCTGTCACGGACCGGCCAGCCGCCATCTAGAGACGCAAGGCCGGGAGCCGGGGTTGATTTTCAGCTTCAAGAGCGGTGATCCGGTGGCGCGAGCCGAGGCCTGTCTCCGTTGCCACGAAGAGAACAATTGCAGCGAGGGTGCCCGCTGGCGACGTTCGAAGCACGCCAACTGCAAGGTGACGTGCGTCGACTGCCACCGCGGCCACTACAACGTGCCGGCGGGAACTCCAGCGACGACTCAGCCAGGCTCTGCAATGATGCAACACCTGCCCACGGTAGCCATGACGGCGCTTCAGCAAGGTGACCAAGGCACGGCGGCGGCCGGCGAAGGATACAAGCGGCCAAACGAAGAATTTGCCGTCGCTGCGCGGAACGTCGCAGCATCTCGGCGCGGTGGCGCCGGGATTTGCTATAAGTGTCATTGTGACATGCAGGAGTTCCAAAAGATCGCGGGTCCGCATCAGATTTGCGGCCCGAATGGATTCAACTGCACCACCTGTCACGACCCGCATGGCCAGATCAAGGAATCCAGCCGGAAGGATCTGTGCCTCAGTTGTCACACTGGCGCACCGACGATGGCCTGGCACTCGTCGATCCACGAGCACAACGGCGTTGCCTGCACGGACTGCCACAATCCACACCCGCGAACTTGTGTGCCGCAGGTCGTTAACATTAGTCACACACAGGTCGTGCGGCCCAAGCGGTTGATGATGTCGGTGCAGGAGCCCGAGGCCTGCTACAAGTGCCATCAAAAGATCTATGGCCTGAACGCGCTTCCTTCGCATCATCCGATCAAGGAAGGCAAAATGGTTTGCTCCGATTGCCATGATCCGCACGGCCAAGAAACCGGCAATCTTAAAGAGGCGACCATTAATCTGCTGTGTTACAAGTGCCACGCCGAGAAGCAGGGCCCATTTGCCTTCGAGCACCCGCCGGTTCGCGAAAATTGCACGATTTGCCACGAACCGCATGGTACGGTGGCTAATAATCTGTTGAGACAGCCGGCCAACTTCCTCTGCTTGCGGTGCCATGCAGGCCATCATGCGGCGCATACGTTCAGCGGTGGAGTCGCCCCGCTACGTCTCGACAACAATCCTTCGCTTGGCCCGGAGTTCTATACCAATTGTACGCAGTGCCACCAACAAATCCATGGTTCGGATCGCGTCTCGCAACACGGGTCCGGCTGGATGCAGCGATAAGCCAATGCAAAGCTCCGACCACACCTAAAACTCTAGAAAGAAATCTCGGGGGGGATATGACTGGCCGGCTATCAATATTTGCCGTATTGATGCTGCTCTCGCTTCCTACGATGGCGCGGGCGGCAGACGAGCAGGGATCCCCGTCTGATGCCAAGCCCGCTTCCGGCGAGGTGTTTGGCGACATCAAGGCGCGCACCACCGGCGAGCCGGTACTCGTCACGCAGACCCAACGCTACGGAGCGTGGGACGCGCGCTTCGGCTGGTGGGCGTTCTGGCATACCGGTTCACCCTCGAAGGTCGGTGAGTACCAGGATCTAAGTCCCTCGCCGTTTTGGGACGCGGATGGATTCTCCAGCGATGGCCATCAGACTCTCGCATTGACAGCTACCGGCAACGACAACGAGACCACGGCGGCCAATCTCTACATTTACCGGCCCGGGGTAACCGCTACGTTCGACTATGACCGCTACCTGCATCGGCGCGACCACGATCCACTGGACAACATGGCCGACCTAGATCCCAGCCTGCCCAACAACCCGGGTGGCGACGATCCCCTGGTCATGAAACAGGACCTGAACGTCGGACAGGATTATGCGGTGCGGGTCCAGGAACTCAAGGGATCGATCAAGGGGATCTATGCCACTGACAATATCAAAGTTCGCCTGGATGTATGGGGTCTGAAGAAGGAAGGCACCCGGCAGACGAACATGACGGCCATGTGCTACAACCGCAACGTGACCGGAGCGAGCATCCCGCCAGACCATCTAGGAATGGGCGGCGCGAATCTCGGAACCTTCACCGGCGGCAGGTGCCACGTCCTCAGCCAGGCGCAACACATCGACTGGACCACAACGGAAATCAAGCCTGTCGTCGAGATCCGTCTCGGCGACTACTTCACCGTTGAATATTCGCGCCCGATGCGAGGATTTACGGCCGACGATGAGACGGTTTCTCGCTTCTACAACGTCACGGGTTCGCTCACGTACAATGCTACCAGTTCGAACAATCCTCCAACGAATCCTCCCAATGCTGATCCATACGCGACCGGCGTGGTGCCAGACAGTTATACCGACATGGACCAGGTCAAAATTAGCGGCGACCTTACTGAAAACACAAAGGCCTACGCCTTTCTCATGATGGGCCGCACAGTCAATCGCGAAATTGACATGACCCGCTGGTTCAACAATGCTGACATGCGGGTGACGAATACCTCGTTGGAGAGCACAACGCTGACTGCATACGGTAAGATATACAACGAGGACGAGCAAATGCCGAGCCTGGCAAACGTGACGGCCCTGGAAACGTACAATAACACTCGCACGGCCAACTTCGAACCGACGCTCGACGCCCCTATCAACTATCACAACACGACGACGGGGCTGAAGGGCGTCTGGCGGCCCGGCGGATATGGCTTCGCCCTGGGCGGACTGGCGGTTGTTGCCGGCTATGAGTACGGCGATCTGGAACGAGCCAACGCGATCTTTGAATCCGATAGCGGGGCGGTGACTCTTGACGACTCACGAACGATTACCCATAGTTTCCAGGTTGGCCCGACGTATCGCTGGTCGCGCTGCCTCGATACGCACATACGCTATAAGTTCCAGGATGCGGAACAGCCGCTAATCGGTTTCAAACCGCTCAATGGCACGTACAATACAATCTTGCCACAGCACGACCACATCGTGGAATTCGGCTTTGATTGGTATCCTTCCGATTCGTTCATCATGAACGTCAGCGTGGGCATCGAAAGGGGTGATAACCACTCCGCGTATGCCGATTTTGACCAGGAAAATTACCCCGTGAACGTCACCGCGTGGTATGCCATTACTGAGCGATTGTCACTATCGGCCGGCTATGCCGTGTTTTCCAACTTCGTTGCCCAAGACATCATGGTGGGCGACGACGCAGTTGGAAGCGCCGTCCCGCCGGTTACCGGACGATGGAACTACGGTGGGCGCGCAGAAGTGGTTACTATCGGATCCCGCTATTGCCTCACCGAGCGAGTGAGACTGACGGGTGATGTAGAATGGGTGCGGGGCCGAAACCAGATCACGAACTCGACCATGCTCTTTCCCAGCGGCACCACCATCACCGACCTGGGCACGTTCTCCGAAGTGCTGAACGAAACCACGCGGCTCCGCCTGGGAGTCGACTGGACCCTTCGCCCCCGTATGGTGGTGTACGGCAGATACGAAGTATACAACTTCGACGACGTCGCCCCTGGCTACCAGACCGGCTTGGCCCAGGGCATTTTGGGAGGCTTCTCGGCACTATTTTAAGCGTGGACACCGTGTCCCTGCGGTGCAGATAGTGGTCCAAGGCATCTAATCCTGCTGCACATTCAGCGGCGGGAGCGTGACCTTTGGCTCTGGCGCCTTCGAGTTCGTGGCAGATTCGCGTTATGTTTTCCAACAACGCGCGCTCGAGTTTAGCGGCGTAGTGGATGTTGTGAATGTCATTCCCCTTCTTCAGATACTCCAAGTCGGATTGAGTCCGATCGAGTTCGGTCTTGAGCGCGGCCGCACGCGGCTCGGGGAGCTTTGCCGAATCGAACGCCTTGCGCGCGCGAATCAAGGCGATTTCCAGATCTGGGAGCGCCGCTCTCAAGGTTTCGTGATATGAACGCAGTCGCTCCACTTCTGACGGGGAGTGGCACATCGAGCAAACCTGCGCGGACGAGCCCCATAGCACAGCGCCGGTCGGCGAGACCTCCTTGACGCGGTGGCATGAGTGGCAACTGACGCGGGTTACCATCATGCCGCCGGCATGTTCGGGGATCGTCTTACCGCCAATCCCCTCAAACATCTTGATCTGTTCCTGGTGGTGGTTAGGATGACAGCCTGCACAGTCCGCAGCGGCATGGGTAAGGCGTTGCTTGTCGAATGAATGCTCTATGCGGAGGTGGCAGTCGAGGCAGTCGATGGCATGCTCGGTCACGTGCTTGGTGTGCATGAAAGCGTGGTCATTGATCCGCGCCAGGTCGCCCTCGCGGTTGTGACACACCAAGCAACGCTCGTGAGGCACGTTGCCCGTGCCGCGAATCACGTCAACGTGGCAATTGATACAATCGACGCCCTTCTTGTACGCCAGTTCATGAGTGAATGTGATGCCGCCGCCCAGGTCGTAGGCTTTTTCGGGAATCTGATGACAGTGGGTGCAAGCCGCCAAACCTTCGTTGAACGGCTCATTCTTGAAGTGGCAGAGAAAGCACGTCGTCGTCGTCACCGACATGTGCGCACCTTGTACGATCTGGCTATGACAACTGGTGCACCGCAGCTTCATTCCACGGCGAACCTCGCCCAAGTGTGGCGAGTGGTCAAAGTGGATCCCCTGGTAGTCGACCCGGCCCGAGAGCAGGCGCGTCTCATGGCAGCCAGAGCGGAGGCAACTGGCGTCGGGCACTTCGGCTGCTGGTCGAGGACCTTCGCTCTTTGTGACGTACTTGGCCAACTGCACAAGCCCCAACATCTTGCCACGTATCTTGCTGCCGAAGCCGGGCGCAAAGTGGCACTCGATGCAGGGCACATCCTTATGGCTTGATTTCTGCCACGACTCGTAGTACGGCTCCATGATGTGGCAGGAGTTGCAGAACTCAGAACGCGACGTGTACCACCCTGCCGCGCCAACCATGAAGAGCAGCAATAACAAGAATGCCCCCAGCAACGCCGCGGCGCACAGCAGAAACCATCGAAGCTTCCGCATGGCGGGCACTCCCAATGGCGCAACAACGCCCAAAACCTCGAAAAATCGATGCCGGGTTTGCCCATAAGTGCTTGTTATCCGCAGTTGCCGTGTCAGCCGCCGAGGCTTGCGAAGACGATTCCCGCGAGTAAAGCCAGCCCCACGGCTAGTGCCAGAAAGCCTGCCAGCTTTACCAACCGCATTTTCCACTTTGAAGGCACGATCGCCTCCATATCTTGCAGCTTACCTTCGCGTTTCAGTCGCTCGAAATACTCGGGCCGCTCGGCCAACATTTCTTCTTTGCTTACCAGTCCAACCAAGAGCGACATATCGGCCGGGAACTTCTCGGCGCGCAGGTGGATTGTGAAAAAGTGAATGGCAAAGATGAAACCCGTGGCCAGCAATGCCTGCGTGGAATGAATCACCTTGGCGACGTTGAGCGTGACGCCGGGCATAAAGCTGCAAAAGAAATTGGGGAACCAGAGGACTAGGCCGGTGGAACCAATGATGACGATGTCGGCACAGGCGCCCGAAAAATCGAATTTCTCCCAATAGGCCCAGTGCTCGAAGCCCGGCTTCGGCCCTAGTCCGACGAACCAGCGAAGCATTTTCAGCACGTCCTTCGCGTCACGCCAATTCGGCACCGGCGAATCGGGTCCGAATACGACCTTCAACCAAGGCTTTCCTGTGCGGTGGCCGGCCATGAACTGCCGCGCTAATCGCACCATGTAGATTCCGAGACAGGCGAATGTCACCAAGGCAAATACTCGGTGCCAGAAGCTCGTAGACTCGAACCCACCTAAGCGAAACGCCAGCGATCTGGCCCAATCGTGCTCGCTGTACTTCAGAGGCAGGCCCGTGAGCGCAAGGCCGAGAAACGATGTCAACAAGATAACATGCGCCTGTCGATGCATGGGTACGAATCGCACGTAGGCCGTTGTGCCTGGCACCAAGCCCTTCGGTCGTCCCTCGCGGAAGACTTCCACGATACCGCGCACGAACCACAGCACCGCGTGCAAGCCAAAGAACCCGAAGGTTGTCAGCAGTAGCGTCAGCAGCACCCTGTACACCCAATAAACGATGGGATCGTCTTTGGGGTCGTGGTAGTTGACGTGCGGATCGAACTGAATGAAGTTGGCCGTTGCATAGGGATGGCATTTTTGGCAAGTTGCCAAACGATTTTCAGGTGAAACCCAGGAGGCAGCATTCGTGACGGGCAGAATCGTATGGGCGCCATGGCAGTCGTAACAGTTGGCCGCCGGCCGGTAGCCGAGACTGGTCAATTCGCCGTGGATACTCATGGCGTAGCGGCTAGAGAGATCGGCGTGGCAATTGCCGCACAGATTGGGCAACTGGCGTCGAAATCGTGACGAAGTCGCCATGGCGATTTCGTGCCCTTGATGGCAGGACGTGCAGCTTGGCCGCTGCCGCGATTTTCCACCGGGGGCCAACCTTTCGGCCATTTCACCGGGACCCGTTCCCTGACCGTGGACGCTCTCTCTAAGGCGTTCCGCGATGAAGCGGTGGCACTTGCCGCACGTGCCTGCTACGTTTGCCGTATTGAGGGTGGATCGCTGGTCCGTCGCCAAATAGATGCCGTGTGCGCCGTGACAGCTAGCGCACGAGGCCGTGACCAACAGCCCTGCTTGGTACAGGCCGTGGCCGTGTACGGTACGATCGTAGGTCTCCTCTTGCTTTTCATGGCACTTGCCGCAAGTGTGAACCTGATGATCGACGAATACCGGTGAGCGACTGTCGGCGACGGGAAGAATGTGGTGCTGATTCGTGCCGTGACATTCGCCGCAACTCAGAAGGGTGCCGCGACCTTGCTCATCCTTTGGGCCGGCATGCGAATGACGGCTTTTCACCAGATCCAACGCTTCAGTTTCGTGGCAGTAGGCGCACATCTTCCGCGCAGCCGCCCCTGCGCCGCGGAAACCGCTTTCTTCGGCGTGTGCCTCGTTGACCTCGGTGGTTTTGGGATCGCCGCCGTGGCAGTCACTGCAATTGACACCCTTCTTCCAATGGACGTCTTCGGCGAGTTCTTCACGCGACACGTAAGAGTGCTTGGTCTTGGCATCCCACAAATCGGGCTCGCCATGGCACTGGATGCAAAGATTCTCGTCGTTAGGTATGTGCGAGCCGGTCTTCGGCGGCTGGGCCGGCACGCGAACTGTCGCAACTGATTGCGGCGCAGTAGCGGGCGCGGACTTGTCCGGTTCGCTCGACGACGGAGCGGCAATGCCTTGAGAAACGCCTGCCACCGACAGAACCAGCAGCAGCAATATGCGTGGATACATTGTCATGCTGCGGATTCAGCAAAAATCGCCAACGATTGCGGTGGCCGCCACTTCTACTTTTGGTACTTGGGATGTTCCTTGTGGCCCTTCGTGATGTGGCAGGCGACACATACGTTTCCGGGCAAGATCTTATAGATCGAGTCTCGGGCGGCCTTTTCTTGTTCCGGCGAGAGTTTTTTCACGTTGAGGAATGGCTTGCAGATTTCCTCGTGTATGCTGCCTGGGCCGTGGCAGCTTTCGCAGGTGTTGCCCTTCAGATTGGGAGTCGATGCCTCGTCCTTGAAGCCCGTCGGCCGGCCATAGCCGGTGGAATGGCAGGGGAGGCATTCGGCGGACGTTCGATACTGCGCAGGCACACCGTCCCAAGCCTCCGTGGCATGCTTCGTCTTCTTCCAATTCATAAATTGCTTGAAGTGACAGGCCGAACAACGCTTGACTCCCACATAGGTTTGCCCTGTCGGGGCCGCAGGTTCGGCTACCGCCTCCGCAGGTATCGGTGGTTGCGAATTGCCGGTGCTACCGATGAGCATGCACATCGCCATAACCGCGCCAACGCCAGTTCCCAGAATCACACATTTCGGCAGACTGCGCATAGTTCCATTCCTTTGCAGTTGAGCGGAATATTTCAGGCGGCGAGAGTAGATCGGCCGTACGCTAACCACGGCAACGCGACCACGCATTACTTTAGCAAACCCCCGCCCGAGGGCAACAGGGTTTCAGAACTGGCGCAAGCGTATCGTAATTTGCTATGTTCGTCAACCACCAATCTGCACTAAAACGGTGAAAGTTCTGCTTTTCCAACCGCAGATATCACAACGTGTTACTGCTAGATAATATGTGAAAATCAAGCGGACACTTTGAAGGTCTCCGACAATCGCTATGATTATCACTTAAGTTGCCATTTTTGTCGCGAGCGAGTCGGAGTAATTTTCGCTATCGATCTGCTTTGACAGTTGGGTAGCGAATTGTTAGACTGCCCGCAATCATGGCCCCGATCCGAGGCGGGGCCTGATTCCAGTTTCCGGGGCTATGCGCCAAAGCCGGATTTCTCGCTGAATTGTGGATCGCTCTAATTGCGGATAATTTAACGCCCCAACGGGTAATTGCTTTGCAACTTGCTTGCTGAAAAACCGATCATGGCAGAATCTCCTCCGGCGCAGACGAGGCGGAACTGGCTCTTGCGCGGTCTGCAGACGAGCGTCGCAGCGACGCTGGGGGCGCTACTTTATCCTGTGGTCCGGTTTCTTTGGCCGCGGACCTCAACGACTTCCTCCGCGTTGGAGGTCATTGCGCCGTATAAGGTCAGCGACCTGAAACCGGACGCAAGCGGACGGTGGCCACCTCCGTTTAACTTCGGCGGATCGCCATGCCTGCTCATTCGCACGAGCGAAGGAGACGTGAGGGCCTTTAACGCGGTGTGCACGCACCTGCAATGTACCGTCGAGTTTCGCCCGGCCAAGTCCGACATTTTCTGCAACTGCCATAACGGCGTCTACGACCTTAACGGCCGCAATGTGTCGGGCCCACCGCCGCGACCGTTGGAAGAATACAAGGTGGCCCTGCGAGGACAGCTTGGTCAGGAGGAGATCATTGTCTCCCGCAACGCGTAAACTGACGTCTGCGTTAACAACGTCCAAGCAGTGGCTGGTCGAATTCTTTGTCGATCGCCTTGGGCTCGACGGCCTCGGGGCGCTTGCCGCAAAGAAAACCGTCCCCATCCACCGCACCACGATCTTCTATTTCCTGGGCGGGATGGCGCTTTTCTTATTCTTCATCCAGGTGGCCACCGGCACACTGCTATCGCTGTATTACAAGCCATCGCCGGATCAGGCCTTCGAGAGCGTCCGCTCGATCATGACGGAAATCAATTTCGGTTGGTTGATCCGCTCGATCCACGTCTGGAGCGCGAACCTGCTGATTGGCGTGCTGCTGCTGCACATTCTCACAACGTACACGATGAGAGCCTATCGCGGGCCGCGCGAAATAACCTGGATGAGCGGCGCACTGCTCCTCTTCCTCTTCCTCGCTTTTGGCTTCAGCGGCTACCTGCTCCCTTGGAACCAACTGGCATTTTTCGCCACGAGGGTTGGTACGGCCATCGTCGGCGTCGTGCCCTTGGTCGGCAAGGATTTGTTGCTTGTTGCACGCAGCGGTGAGGACGTCACCGGCGATACGTTGGCGCGTTTCTACGCGTTACACGTCATCATTCTGCCCCTGGTCGCGTTTGCCCTGATCGGATTGCACCTCTACCTTGTGCAGAAACACGGCATGAGCATTCCGGAAAGTGCGTCCCAGCGGTACGGTGGCGCGAACAAAGTGCCCACAATGCCGTTCGTCCCCCATTTCCTGCTGCGCGACATGGTTGGCTGGTATTTGGCCCTGGGGATCTTGGCAATCTTAGCGGCACTGTTTCCATGGGAACTTGGTTCAAAGGCAACTCCCTTTGGATCGGCCCCCGAGGGAATTAAGCCCGAGTGGTACTTCCTGTTCATGTTTCAGGCGCTCAAGAAACTGCCGGCCCATATTTTCAATATCGAGTGGTTGGAAGGAGAAGTGGTCGGGGTGCTGTTCTTTGGATTTTGCGGTCTTTTTGTGCTTTTCGTACCGTTCTTAGATCTCAACGGTCGCCGCCGGTGGCCCCGACGCATACTCAATTTTCTGGCTGTGGTGGCGGTTGCCTTTTTCATTATCATGACGGCGCGGGGACTGTCCGATCCGCTGGACGCTTGGTTTTCCCGGTACCTTTTCTGAGCCAAAGGCCTCCATGAAAACGTTTCTGACAGCACTGTATTTCATGGCTTTCATGGCTGTGTGGCAGTCGGCGCAGGCCGAGCAACAGAAAGCTGCCGGCGCCGCCGCCGGACGACGAGTCCTCCTGCGTCCAATGTCATAGCAATGCCGACGTATGGGACAAGGACCAGCAACGCTACTTCATCACCGCAAAGGATTTTGCCGACGACGTCCATTGGCGCAGCGGCCTCCGTTGCCCGGACTGTCATGGCGGCGATCCGAGCAACTTTGAGGTTACCGCCGCCCATTCCAAGGACGCGGGTTTCAAGAGCGTAAAATCGCCGGCCGATGTGCCCGAGTTCTGCGGCAACTGCCACGCCAATATCGAATATATGCGACGTTTTCGGCCCTCGCCTCGTACGGATCAATTGCGCGAGTACTGGACGAGCGGTCATGGGATGGCTCTGAAAGCCACAGGCGATCCGAAAGTTGCCACGTGCATTTCGTGCCATGGCAAGCCGCATGGATCGGCCGAAGATCGATCAAAGCACGGCATCCTGCCGGTCGACGACCTGGAGTCGCCAGTGTATCGAACTCACGTCGCAAAGACGTGTGCCCAATGCCATGCCGACGCCAAGCTGATGGCTGGCTATCAATACCACGGTCGCCCCCTGGGGCATGAGCAATATCAGCACTGGCGAGAGAGCGTGCACGGCCGTGCCCTGATGGACAAAGGCGACCTCAGTGCGGCAACGTGCAACAACTGCCATGGAAACCACGGCGCCGTTCCTCCAGCGGTCAACTCCGTCGCCAATGCCTGCGGAACCTGTCACGGGAAAATTGCCGAACTCTTCAACAACACCAAGATGAAGCACCGCTTCGAGCAGGAAGACCTTCCCGGTTGTGCCACGTGCCACACAAGCCACCAAATCCAACAGCCGACGGACAAGATGTTGGGCATGTCAGCGGGAGCAGTCTGCGCAAAGTGTCATGAAAATGGCAAATACGGTGCGACGATCGCCGGCGCAAATGCAGCCCGCGAGATCCGTCAAGGGCTGGATGAACTGAAACAGCGAATCGCGACCGCTAAGGAGACGCTCTCCAAGGCAGAACGGCTTGGTATGGAGGTCAGCGAGCCGAAATTTGAATTGCGCAGCGCTACGAACTCGCTGACCAATGCTCGAACTCTCATTCACTCGTTCGCTGTTAAACCGGTAGCAACGGCCCTTACCGACGGCGAGAAGGTAACTATCGCGGTCCAATTGAAGGCCGATCAGGCCTTGCAGGAGCATTCGTTTCGGCGAGTCTGGCTGGCCGCGTCGCTCGTCCCGATCTTCATCGTCATCGGCATGTTACTTCTCTATATAAGAAGCCTGCCGATCCCTCATCGCGACAATCGCGATAGCCCCAAAGCCTAGTGCGAAATGGCATGAAACGCCCATGCGGCGGAGGGCGGCGGGCGCACCATGCCCTCTGCGATTTTAGGCGGCGTGGGTGTGGCAGCCACGGCAGCCGGTAAGGCGGTGCGGGCGGTTACGCCAGAAGCGGGCTAGTGCGGGGATATCGCCAAGATGGCCCGCAAAGAGAGTTAGCATCGACTCGACGCGGTGCGACCAGAACTTCGGCACATAGTCGGAGAAGTGCCGGCGCCACACGCCTCAGTTGGCGTCCGAGTCATCCATTTGCACGCAGGCGTTCGGGAGAAACCTCCAATTCGGCAAGCACTTGCAGTCGCGCGAGCCTTGCGGAAAACACCTCGCCTGCGTCCGCGCATACACAACCTTCTTCAAGGCCGTGGGACTGTCGTCATCGTCCACGTCCAGACCGAGGGTCTTCGTCCGCGAAAAGAAGGCCCGGCGACAGCCGGGGCAGTAGCACTGGTGCTCGTTCAGCGGCACTTCCAAGCCGCGTCGTGTTTGCACGGTGTGCTCCCACTGCTCGATTCGCTTTTTCTCAAAGCCACAGTGCGGACAATGCGGCGGCCCGATGCCGCTTTCCACCAACTGCTGCTCGAAGAATTCCGAGCTGACCGAATCGCCCGCCGCCAGGGCGAGCCTCTCGGTCGTGGTGAATCCCGCCTCCCCCTCCGTGACTCCGGCAGGTCCCCTTCCGCCAAGAATCTCTGCAACGCCTCGCGAACCGCTCCCCGCAAACGCTCCTGAAATTGTTGCATTGTTGCCATCCCTGGCTTTCTCCATCACGTAAGTTTCCACGCGGCGGAATCCCACGGCGCAAAATGCCCCCCCTCTTGAAAACGTAAACCCCCGCACCGCGCAGACTGCAAGGTGCCGCCCCATGGCGAACTCTGCGGCTTACGACTTGACGTCGTTGCACGCCCCCCCGTATACTGCGATGTTTACGCGTCAGGAAATATCGTCACCTGAAAAGGAATACGGTCGATGAAAAGCGAACGCCGCCATGAACTTCAGCATAACGAACTGGCCGACTGGCTGATCAAGACCGGCGCGGCGTTCAAACCATATCAGAACATCGTGTTGGTCGTCGTCTTGGTTGTCGTGGTTGCCATGCTCGGCTATACGATTTGGTCCCGCCAAAGCGCCGCTGCAACCACCCGGGCCTGGGATGAAACGTCGGACATTATTGACAGTGGCAATGTTGCGAAACTTGCGAAGGTGACCGAGGATTATCCCAATACCAACGCGGGTTGCATGGCCAGCTTGGTCTTGGGCGATTACTACCTCGGTGAGGGCTGCAATAAGCTGTTCGTCAATAAGGCGACTGCGCAAACAGACCTCAACAAGGCCATCGAAGCGTACCAACTGGTTCTCGATCAGAGCACGGTGCCATCGTTCCAGGAACGTGCTACCTTCGGCCTTGCCCGAGCCAAGGAGGCCAAGGCGCTGCCCGAGGACCTGAAGCAGGCACAGCAATTGTACAGCGATGTGGTCTCGAAATGGCCTCAGGGTGCGTTCGCCGCGGCAGCCCAAAAACGCCTGAACGACTTGAAGCGGCCAGACACGAAAAGAATGTACGATCGCTTTGCCAAGTTTGATCCGAAGCCGGCCTATTCGAGCGAGCCGGGCGCGAAACCGGTTTTCGACATGAACAGCTTGCCCAGCGAAGCTCCCGTCGAACTTCCCGACACCACGTACAACTTGAAGCCCGACGACAAGAATACCGGCAAGGTATTGACGACCGAAGGCGCTAAGCCCACGGGCGAAGCGGGCAAAAAGTAGAGTTCTTCGTCGCAACGGCTTCGCCGGGTCGCGGCCGCAATTTAGTTTGGCATCTCACGCCTTGATGTCTCTTTCATCTGAGCCGGTCGAATTGACGGTTGAGCCTTCCGAGGCCGGTCATCGGTTGGATGCGTTTCTGGCCAGCCGGTTTCCCAATTACAGCCGCGTATATCTTCGCCGTGCCATTTCGGCCGGCGGCGCGCGGGTCGACGGCCGCGGCGGAAAGCCGGCGTATCGGCTGAAGGCGGGGCAGCGGGTCTCTCTTGTGCTGCCGGAAATTCCGGCGAAGCGCCGAGCCCCGAAGACATTCCACTGGATGTGCTCTACGAGGACGATCAGGTGGTGGCCATTAACAAGCCGCCCGGCATGGTCGTTCATCCCGCCCGGGGTCATTGGACGGGCACGTTGGCCAGCGCGCTGCAATTTCACTTTGGGCCCACGCTGAGCACGACGGGTGGACTGAGCCGTCCTGGCATCGTGCATCGATTGGACCGTGACACCAGCGGTGTGATTATCGTGGCCCGCAACGATCAGGCCCACGCGAAGCTGGCGCAACAGTTTGCCTCGCGTCAGATTGAGAAAGAATATTTTGCGATCGTCTGTGGCGGGCCGGCGCACGACCGCGACTATATCGACTCGCCAATCGGATTTCATCCGCACATCCGCGAAATGATGGCCATCCGTCGCGACTCGCCCGAAAGCCGACCCGCCCAGACCTTTTATGAGGTGCTGGAACGTTTTGATGGTTTTGCGGCTGTGAAGGTTCTTCCGAAAACCGGCCGCACGCACCAGATCCGGGTGCATCTGCACCATATCGGCTGCCCGGTTCTCTGCGATCGACAGTATGGCGGACGCAGCCGGATCAGCTTGGGCGAGATTCGCCGCGATCCGGCCGACGACCGCGTCCTGCTGGAACGTCAAGCGTTGCACGCCCGCCGCCTGCGGTTCGAGCATCCGGTTACGGGTGCACAACTTGAAATCGAGGCGCCGTTGTCCGACGATATCGCTGCAACGCTCGCGGCCCTGCGGGAGTTTCGAACAGCGTCACGGCACTAGGTATGCCATGAATCGGCGTCGCCCATGAAGATAATCTCCGGCGGACAAACCGGCGTGGACCGCGGTGCGCTCGACGCCGCCATCGAGTTGGGCCTTTCCCATGGCGGCTGGTGCCCGCGCGGCCGATTGGCCGAGGACGGTCGCATTCCCGATCGGTACCAACTGCGCGAAACGGAGTCCAGCGAGTATCCCGTCCGCACGGAACTCAACGTGCGCGAAAGCGATGCGACGCTCGTTCTGTTTCGCGGGCGTCCCAGCGGCGGCACCGACCTTACGATCCGATTGGCGGAGCGGCTTGGCGTGCCTCTATTGGCAATCGACCTCGACAGCGATCCCGATCCGGCCAGCATCGGTGTGTGGCTCACTGAGCACAAGATCGCGACACTGAACATCGCCGGCCCGCGCGAGACCCAATCCCCGGGCATTCAAGCCTTGGCACACAAGTTTGTGATCTGCGTCATGACCGGGACATAGCGAACGACCGCATCAGACGCACTTGGCAACACCCAAGCCGTTAACCGCCCTGCGGATGCCGCATTCGGTGCCCTCATGCTCAGGGCACCCCACGTGATCTTCGGCCACGCCCATGACTCGGCCACATTTATGGCACACGCTTCGCGGTTCTCCCAGGACCGGCATGGTTCTCGCCGCGTCGGCGGGAAACAATCGCGTATCGTGCACCACGAGCGTTGCTCCTGTTTGCTCGTGCATCACGGCGACACAATCGGCCGGGAGGCCTTGCGGTTGACGCGCCGGCAGGACGAATCGATCTTGCGAAAGCGTTCCACCGGGTGTCAGGATACGAAAGAATCTGCCAGGCATGATTTGGTCCCTCCCCCCTTGATTGCAGAATTCTACGCACAAGATTGCCAAGGACCAGCCCGACAGCGGAAAAATTGTGTTTTTTTCCTGCCCCTGGAGGTGGGCCAAGCGGCACGGGACAGAATGCGACCGGCGTTTGTGCCGTCGTGACGCAGGCTTGGCGGATCAGGCACCGGCAGTCTCTTTTGACCTTCGTCCTGCCGGCACCCTCCTGGCAAACTGCAACGACTGGGGCTCTTCGGCTTGATGTTCCAAGCATAACGAAGCACCGCGCACCGGTACCGGCCAATCACGCTATATGGTGCAATCCGCAATAGCTCAGCAGATAGAACGATGGCACGTTCACCCATACGTCTCGGCCCGGCCATACGTTTTACGTAGGCGTCACCACGCTACGGCGAACAAGCCGGAAGCAGCGCTTTTCGAGCATATTCCGCTTTGGCCGAATCATCCGCCATTGCCTGATACTCCGATAGCAACATGGGATACGGAAATCTCCTACCTCGGCGTTCGCCCCGCGCGGACGAGGATGACGCTACCCATCCATCCCAGGATGGATGGTGTGAGCAAGCACCCTGCCAAGTACTGAAAAGGTTGATCAGACATGAAACGCCTCGCAATGACAGTGGCAACGGTTATGACGGTTGTGTGGTCATCGAACGGGATTGCGGCACAAGATGGATCGCTTCATGGGTCATTGGCGTTTCTACAGGGTGGATCGCAAGACGTCGCCGAGCCGACCGAGCCGGCGCCGCCGCCGCCAACTTCTGAAAGTCTGGAAAGCGCCGCTGCTGTTGTGGCGTCGGACGAGCTACCCGATCAAGTTGCCGCCAAACCTTGGGAGCTTCCCCAGCCTGAGATTCTCACAAAGCTGGGCATCGACATGGGTGGATGGATCCAGCAAGGCATCACGTTCAACTCACTAAACCCGGCGGATCGGTTCAATGGCCCGGTGGCCACGAACGATCGCTCCTCGGAATACCAACTGAATCAGGCGTGGATGTACTTCGTGCGGCCGACGAAAACCGACGGTTGCGGTTGGGATATCGGTGGCCGAATCGACGTCGTATACGGTACCGACTGGCGATTTGGACAGTGTTTCGGCCTCGAAACGCAAATCGACGATCCCAATTCGTTTTACGGGCTCGTCCTGCCGCAGTTCTACCTGGAAGTGGCCGTCAACGATCTCACGGTGAAGATGGGGCACTTTGCCACGCTCACCAGCCTGGAACTTGTGCCGGCGCCGGTAAACTTCTTCTACTCGCATACCTACATCGTCTCGGGCTACTTCGATCCGCTCTTGGTCACCGGCCTACAGGCCGACTATAAGCTCGACGATCACTGGAATCTCGTTGCTGGTTTCAATCGTGGATGGCTCGAGTTTGAAGACCCTAGCAACACGATGAACTTCCTCGGCGGCGTCAAAGCGACGAGCGACAACAAAAAATCGGTGCTATCGGTGATGGTCGATGCCGGTAAACAGATTGGTTTCACAGGCGTGAACGATCGAACAAGTGTCATCACGGTCTTCACGCACAACTTCACCGACCGATTTGCCTACGGCTCGCAATATACCGCCGGCATCGAGGAGGACGGCTCCGTCACGCGACCCGGCGAGAACGCCTCGTGGTACGGCACCGAACAGATCTTGACCTACAAGCTCAACGACAAATGGGCAGCCGGCCTGCGTTACGAGTGGATTCGCGACAACGATGGCGCACGAGTTGCCGGCGTTGGGACCTTGATGGGAACCGCTCGCGGCTGGGGTGGCTTGCCGGGTATGGCGGGCGCCTACAACGATCTTAGCCTCGGCCTGAACTATCGACCGCATCCCAATTTCGTGTTCCGCCCGGAAGTCCGCTGGGACTGGTACGACGGTCTGCCGAACGCTGCGGGACAACTCCCCTTCGGCGATTACACGGAGCGAGAGCAGTTCCTCGCGGCCATGGACATGGTCGTGACGTTCTGAGCCAGATCTACAGCGAATGTGGTAGACCGGGCAGTCTGCCAGGGCGTATATGTGGGGGCAGCCGAAAGAAGCTGCCTCCACCTGCTATTGGCTTGCCCTTCGCGCGACGCGCAGCTTGGCGCGGCTGGCGTCGACGGCACGCTGTCGAGCCGCCGCCGCCTCGGGCGTGGAGGCGGCAGACGTCTGGGACGACACAAGCTGCTCCCGAGTGACCGCCTCGTCGATCGTTGCCGCTGGCACCGCCCGCTCGGTCAGCACCGAAACCACGTCGCCAAGCACCTCGACGAATCCCCGCTCAACGTAATAGCGATCCGTGCGATCCTCGGTGCGAATCCGCATCTCGCCACAGCCCAACAGACCGATCATCGGCGTATGGCCTGGCGCAATGCCGACCTCACCGTCGAGTAGCGTCAGCGCGACAAAATCGGCCGCCTGTTGATAGACGGTCTGCTCAGGTGTAACGACGATGCACTGGAGCATGCGATGGGAAAGGGTTAGAGCCTAGGGATGATTTGACCTTGGGTACTCGATAGCAGGACCTACTTGGCTTCCATCTTCTTAGCCTGTTCCGCCGCCTGTTCAATCGGGCCAACGTACATGAAGGCTTGCTCCGGCAGGTGGTCCCACTTGCCGTCGGCAATCTCCTCGAAACTGCGGATCGTATCCGACAGGGGAGTGATTTCGCCCGCCTTGCCGGTGAACACTTCGGCCACCAAGAACGGCTGCGAAAGGAATCGCTCCATCCGCCGTGCTCGGTGCACCACCAGCTTGTCGGCCTCGCTCAACTCGTCAACGCCGAGAATCGCAATAATGTCCTGCAACTCGCGATAGCGCTGCAATGTCATCTGCACACGACGGGCAATTGCATAATGCCGCTCACCAACGTATTGCGGGTCGAGAATTCGGCTGGAACTGGCCAGCGGATCGACGGCCGGATAGATACCCTTGGCGCTGATTGCACGTTCCAGGTAGATAAACGCGTCGAGTTGTCCGAAAGCGGCGGCGGGGGCCGGATCGGTCGGATCGTCGGCCGGCACGTACACCGCTTGCACAGAGGTGATCGCCCCCTTGCTCGTCGAGGCAATCCGCTCCTGCAATTGCCCCATCTCTGTGGCCAGCGTGGGCTGATAGCCGACGGCCGACGGCATGCGGCCCAACAGCGCCGAAACTTCACTACCGGCCTGCGAGAAACGAAAGATGTTGTCGATGAACAGCAGGACGTCGGTGCCGGTCGTGTCGCGAAAATACTCAGCCATTGTCAAGGCCGACAGCGCCACGCGGAGCCGTGCACCCGGCGGTTCGTTCATCTGGCCAAAGACCATGCACGTCTGTTCGATCACGTGGCGGCCCGTATTGCCGATCTTCGACTGCTGCATTTCCAGCCAAAGGTCGTTCCCCTCGCGCGTCCGCTCGCCCACGCCCGCAAATACGGAATAGCCGCCGTGGCTACTGGCGATTCGCGCGATCAACTCGGTCAAAATCACGGTCTTTCCGAGGCCCGCCCCACCGAACAACCCTGCCTTGCCACCGCGCACGAACGGCGTCAACAGATCGACCACCTTGATGCCGGTCTCGAAGACTTCCGTCCGGGTCGAGAGGTCGGTCACTTCTGGCGACTCACGGTGGATAGGCCAGAAGTCGTCAGCCTTGATTGGCCCGCGTCCGTCGATCAATTCCCCGGTGACATTGAAGACGCGACCGAGCGCTGCCTTGCCGACAGGAACCTTGACTGGCGCGCCCGTATCGATGCAATCCATGCCGCGGACCATGCCGTCGGTGTTGCCCAGGGCCACACAGCGCACCCGCCCGCCGCCAAGATGCTGCTGCACCTCGCCGGTCAGATTCAGCTTGATGCCTTTTTGGTCGCTTATGATCTTCACGGCGTTGTAGATCAGCGGCAGCGAGCCCTCGGAAAAGTGGGCATCAAACGTCGACCCGATGATCTGTGTCACGCGGCCGATGTTGTGGGGAGCGGCGGGTTTTTTGATCGCGGCATTACTCGACATAGTGGCTCTGCTCTCTTGATGACGATCGTGAATTGGTCATTGCGACTTTGTCATCGGTCGCTGGCCAATTGGCACTGCCAGCGATGCAATGGAAAGTCCGTTCTTTACTCGTTGAGCGCTTCTGCGCCCCCCATAATCTCCAACAGTTCGCTCGTAATCTGCCCCTGCCGGGCGCGATTGTACGCCATCGATAGATGCGAGATCATGCTGTCGGCGTTCTCGGTTGCGGCTTTCATGGCAACCATGCGGGCGATCTGCTCGCTGACGGCTGCGTCGAGAAAGCACTTGAACAGCTTCACCTTGAAACTCGTCGGCACAACCGCTTCGAGAATCATCTCCGGCGAAGGAAGGAATTCGTAATGCGGGTCGCCGGCAAGCAACTCTTCTTCGGGAACCTCCAAGGCGCCAAGCGGCAGCAGCGTTTCCACCACGGCCTGCTGATGACTGGCACTCTCAAACTTGGTATACACAACGTCCAGCCGGTCCAATTGGCCATCGATGAAGTCGTGCAGGTAGCGAGTGGCCAGCACGCCGACTTCGGCGAAGGTGGGCCGATCTTCAAAATGCGTGAACGCCTCGTCCGGCTGAATCTTGCGAAAGCGGAAGGCCCCAATGCCGCGTTTGCCAGCCACTTCCAGTCTGACGTCCGGCACCATCTCGCGAAGCTGCCGGTAGCGCGTCGCAGCCAACCGCACTGCATTTCCGTTGTAGCCCGCACACAAGCCGCGATTGGCAGTCAAGGCCAGCAGTATTGCCCGCTTCGGCTCGGGGCGGGGCAACAGCAAGGGGTGCGAAACTTCCAAACCGCGTCGGGCGAGGTGGCCCACCAGGGCCATGATACGGTCGGTATATGCCGTGGCAGCCGTTGCCCGATCCATCGCCCGCTTGAACCGCGCGGTGGAAATCAACTCCATCGTCCGCGTGATCTTGCGGATATTGCGAATTGCCTTGCGGCGTCGGTCTAAGGCTCGGGCTTTGGCCATTACCAGGGTCGGTTGCTAGCAGTGAAATCGAAGGGACCAATCTTGCCAAGTTACCGATGACGTATCAGAAATCGTCCAAGTTGCGCCAATCATTATGGTCCGGAACGCAGTCGATCATACCCATCAAGTGTGCCAATCCACGAACAGGCGGCCTGCTCCACTTTGGCTGTCATAATCCCCCATTATGCAAGCCAGCCGTTGGCGAGACAAGGCCCGCACGTTCCTAGGGCCGCCTTCCAAATCACACTGCCATAGGTCGGGCGCCGTAATTTTACTGCGCAGGATTGATATTGCGTAAATCGGCGAGTTTGGCGAAGCTGTAGGCATCCAACACGGAGGGCTTGGCATGGACGCCAAACAGATTCGCCATTTGAAGCCGATGCTGACACGTTACTTGAAACAGTTCGACGATTGCTTTACCCAACGGCAGACGCGGGCTCATTTCTCGACCTATGTCGAGGGCCAATTGTCCAATCTCAGCGAAAAAAGCTGTGAACCGATCGCCGTTGCCGCCGGGATTCCCCCGCGAAACTTGCAGGAGTTTTTGTCCACCTACAAGTGGGAAGAAGATCGCACTCGAAATCGCTTGCAAGAGATCGTGATCCGGGACCACGCTGGTCGCAATTCGGTCGGCATCATCGACGAAACCAGCGACGTGAAGCAAGGAGGCAAAACCCCTGGCGTCAAACGGCAGTGGTGCGGCACGGTTGGTAAGACGGAAAACTGCATCGTCACCGTGCATCTCGCCTACGCCACCGGCGATTTCCATTGCCTGTTGGACGGCGACTTGTTTCTGCCCGAGGACTGGTCGGACGACCGCGCCCGTTGCCGCGCGGCGGGCATTCCCGACGATGTGGTGTATCGGCCGAAATGGAAAATCGCTTTGGAGCTTTTCGACCGCGCGGAAGACAACGGAGTGACGTTCGACTGGCTGACGTTCGACGAGGGATATGGCGGAAAGCCCGCGTTTTTGCGGGAATTGCACGGTCGCAAGCAGTGTTTTGTGGGCGAAGTGCCGAAGACGTTCACCGGCTGGATTCACGAGCCGCGCGTAACGGATCGCCCGTTTCGGCGAGCCAAGGGGCGTGGCCGCAAGACGCCGCGAGCCATTGCCGGCAGCCGTCCGGCCATCAGCGTTGAAAACATGCTCAAATACTCGCCGGAACTGCGGGACCAGGAGTGGGTGCGGTATCGCGTCAAGGACGGCGAAAAGGGGCCGATGGTTTGGGAGGCAAGACACGTTTGGATTACGGTCAAGGATGAGAAGGGCTTGCCCGGAATGCGGCTGCATCTGGCGGTAGCCCGCAATGTCTTGGACCCGGCGGAGATCAAGTTTTTCCTCGGTGACGCTCCGTTGGAGACGAGCGTGCAAACCTTGTTGCTGGTGGCGTTCTCGCGATGGCGTGTTGAACGGTGTTTTGAGGATCAAAAACAAGAAGTCGGGCTCGATCAATGGGAAGGGCGTCACTGGCTGGGATTGAAGCGACACTTGATCCTGACATCGGTGAGCTACTTGTTCATGGCGCGAGTCCGCGAGACTTTGCGGGGGAAAAAATCCCGAGTTGACCGTGTGCCAAGTACATACGGCAATGGGATCACTGGTGCGGAGTTGGTGGCTTAGCGGTCGGGCGTCTGCGGCACTGATTGAAGCAACCGCAAGGACAATCCAGCACTGGCAACAGCGCAATGCAACAGCACGGCGATGCCACATCAAGCGAACACGAAAGAAACTGCGACACCTGGGCATTTATCTGAAAAACCTCATACGCTGCAAATGGCCGTAATCCTGCGCAGTAAAACTAATCGGGGCACGGCAGCGTTGCTCGGCCGCGTTTACAAGGTCGATCCATTGATCTGCCCAATTTGCAGGTCGGCGACGCGCACTGTCAACCACATCGAAGGCTGACGGCCGGAGGTATCGCGAAGATACTCCCTCACTGCGGTTTTCTGCAAGGTTCCCTGTAGACCCACTCACGGGGTATGAGCCGGATGGACACTATCGAACTCCAAACGGTTCTCCACTCCCGGCTTCCGTAGCGACTATGTTGATCCGCCGCCGGGGCCTCGACGTGAGCAGCCTATCTTGTTACGCGCTACAAGGGTCTCGCGCGCCGCCGCATAGCCAGTCGCATAGACGTTGAAGACCCGAATTCCGCCGACCACACCGCAAAGATGCGGCGACGGCCGCCTATTTGACATCTCGTACATCGCCAGATAGGCTATGACTCGTACTGGCGACCGTATCTATTCACCTTTTCAAGGTTGTAACTAGGCTGCGGGGAATCATCGATTTCACTTTTCGACGATTCCGACGCTACGCCAGCGGATTGGAGCTCCTATTTGTAGCCCTACAAAGGGTGACTGCTAGGCCAAACCGCCGCGCGGGAAAATCATGATTGCGGCGTTAGATCGTCCTAAGTCCGACGAGGAAGGCCGGGGCCACCGGCAAACGGCATACCTTATGGTGTGCGCCGCAATCCTAATAGTCGCGGCACTCGTGCGGGGTTATGGCACGCAGAACGATCTATGGTTGGACGAGATTTGGTCGGTGGGATTGGCCCGCAAGGTTTCGTCGCCGGTGGATATTTTCACCAAGATCCACCACGACAACAACCACTATCTGAACACCTTGTATCTCTATCTTATCGGCCCGCAGGACAACTGGCCCGGATACCGCATGCCCTCTCTATTGGCAGGCATCGGCACCGTCGTCCTGGCGGGGCTGATCGGCCGACGCCGCAACATGGCGAGCGCGCTGTTGGCAATGCTGGTGACGGGTTCCTCGTACGTGATGATCGTCTATTCATCCGAGGCCCGGGGCTATGCGCCGGCGGTGTTCTTTTCCTTCCTCTCGTTCTACTTGTTGGATCGGTATTTGGAGACGCGACGCTGGCCGTATGCGCTGACGTTTTCCCTCACCGCGGTGCTGGGATTCCTCGCGCAGTTGGTGTTCTTGGGTTTTTACGCCGCGGCGCTGGTCTGGAGCGGTTATCGGCTGATGAAGTCCCGCCTGGGGCCCAAGCAGATCGTGATTGCAGTGATCGCTTGTCACGCCATTCCGATCCTCGTTATTGCCGTAATCTATTTTGCCGATCTTCGTTACATCATCGTCGGCGGGGGCACCACCTCGACGTTGCTTAGCGGCTACACGTCAGCTCTTGCATGGGCCTTGGGAACCCCGAACTCGCACATTGGAATCCTGGCAACGTGTGCCATTGCCGTGGTGATCCTCATCATCGGGGTCGACATGCTCTGGCGTGAGAGCCCCGACTTGTGCGTGTTCTTTGTGGGCGCAATTTTGGTGTTCCCCATTCTCCTGGCTGTCGCTAGCGGTTCCAGCTTGTTCTACGTGAGGTATTTCATCATCGGGATCGCCTTCTTTCTGATCCTCTTCAGCTTTGTCTTGGCCGATCTCTACCAACGCAGCCACTGGGGTAAAGCGATTAGCGTGCTTCTGCTTCTGGCATACGTCGCGGCCAATGGCTGGCATGTCGCGAGCCTATTGACGTACGGCCGAGGCCAATATCGTGACGCGATCCGTTTCATGGCAGATCGCTCCACCGCCAACCCCATGACGATTGGCGGAGACCACGATTTTCGTATTGGCACCGAAGTGAACTTTTATGGTCCCGAGGTCATGGGGCAACGGAACTTCGCCTACATACCGTATCGAGCATGGCCACCTCAAGGGCCCGAATGGCTGATTCTCCAAAGCGAGTCGTTCATGCCGCCACGGCCTAGGGCGGACGAGATACGGATCGGGGGCAATCGGTTTGCACTCGTCAAGGTCTACCCGACGGCACCCCTCTCTGGCCTGCACTGGTTCGTCTTCCACAACGAGGGACAGTGACCCCAGCCGACGCAATGAAGGCAGCCAATCGCTCGACCTACACAAATTGCGACAGCCGCTCGACGACGTCACCCTGTGGGCCGCGAATAGTCACTTCCAATGGCATCTGGCCAGGAAGACTGTGCGTGGCACAGCCGAAGCAGGGGTCGTAGGCGCGGAAGGCCATCTCGACCATGTTCAGCAAGCCCTCGCTCACGTTGCCCTTCTGGATCAGCCCCTGGGCGGCCTTCTTTACCGACATACAGATTGGAGCATTGTTATTAGTTGTGCCGACGATCAAGTTAACCTTGGTCAGCATACCCCGCTCGTCGGTAGTGTAATGATGCGTCAACGTGCCACGCGGGGCCTCGACGCAGCCGACGCCTTCGGTGGGCGTCTTCGTCGGTAGCACGCGATATTCCTTCGACGTAATTTCCGGATCGGTCGCCAACTCCACCCAGCGCTCGGTCGCATAAAGCAGTTCGATGAGCCGAGCCCAATGAGTGGCCAGCGTGTGGTTGATCGGCTTGCCACCGAGGGTCTCATACATCCGCTTGTGCTCGGCGTTGGCCAACGGCGTGGCCATCGCGTCAGCAGCGTTGCATCGCGACAGCGGCGTTGCTTTGTACACGCCCGAGTCCTCGCCGTCGACCATCCCCTTCCAACCAATCTTCTTCAGATACGGGAACTTCAGGTAGGACCACGGCTCAACGCGCTCGGCTACATACTCGCGGTATTGCGAGCAGTCGTACTTTGCGTGCTCCTTGCCGCTCGGACTAGTGACGCGAATCTTACCGTCGTAGAAATTGCTACAGTTGTTTGCGTCCACCATGCCCATGTTGTACGTCTTGTGGACATAGATGTCGCCTGTGATCAGCTTAACGTACTCGGAGTTTGCAAGTACGATGTCGTCGAAGATCTTCAGTGAGAACTTGGCGAAATCGATGGCCTCGCGCCCTCGAGCCTCGATCTCCTTGCGCTGCTCTTCATTGATGCCGCGACTCACTCCGCCGGGCAGGCCCCAGTTGGGATGCACGCGTCGGCCGCCCATCAACTGAATGAGGGCATGCCCGTCGTGCCGCATCTTCAGCACGTGCTTTGCCACGTCCATGCCCACTTTGGCAACTACGCCCAGGATGTTGCGCTCCGCTGGCGGAGCTGTGGGGCCGACGACGAAATCCGGACCGCCAAGGGCGTAGAAATGCGTCGTGTGGTCGGTAGCGTAGAAGATGCTATAAAACAGCTCACGGAGCTTCTTGGCCGCCGGCGGCGGATCGACGTGGAACAAGGCGTCCAACGCCTTGGTGGCTGCCATGTGGTGGGCCTCGGGACATACGCCGCAAATCCGCGCCGTCAGGTTCGGCATGTCCTCGGCAGGCCGGCCTACGCAAAACTTCTCGAAGCCGCGAAGCTCCGGAATCTGCAAATAGGCGTTGGCCACGTCCCCCTGGTCATCGAGAAAGATATCGATCTTGCCGTGACCTTCGAGCCGGGTAATGGGATCAATCGAAATACGCTTCATGGCGATAACTCCAGGCCAACGTGCCGCGGGCCGCTAATGTTCAATACATGGCCGACGCGCCGTCGACCGCAATATTCTATGTTGAGGCTGTTTCCTTCTTCTTCCGCCGAAGCTGACTCGATGCCAGACTAAACCGGTAGAAGCTACCAATTGGATCAGGAATTCCTTCCTCAATGATCTGATCGATCTCGTCCGGGTCGTTTGAATCGATGACCGACGCAATGCCGCTCATCAGCCGTGCGCCGTAATCGGCCACGCCGTCATTCGGACCATGACAGCCAATGCAGGGCGAATTGACCTGTGGGCAAAGCGCTTTGCAGCCCGCCCGAGTGGCGATGCCGCAGCACAACAATCCTTGCTCCAAAAGGCAAGTCTCCTCGTCGGGAATGATCTGCCACGTGCGGTAAAACTTCTTGATCTTCTTCTCGTTGCGCTTCCGCGGGCATTCGTCGCAAACGGTTGTATTCATACCGATCACTGAGCCCTTCGGAGGCAGCTTGCCTTCGAGAATCGCGACGACCGCAGTCCAAATGTTCTCGGCCTCAGGTGGGCAGCCGGGCAGGTAGTAGTCGACGTCGACCGTCTGATCCAACGTCTTCAACGTGTCGTAAAACACCGGCAGGTGCAACGTGCCCTCGGGCACGGATGTTGCTGGCTGTGGACGGACGTCCTTCGGGTTCTCCGGCGTCGTGGCCGAACCTTCCTTGTAGACCGTGTCAAAAATCTCTTTTCGGTTGTTCAGGTTGGCCAAACCTGGGATGCAGCCCTCGCTGGCACAGGAGCCGAAGGCCACGAGGACTTTCGACTTCCGCCGCATCAGTTGGGCCATATATTCCTGCTCGCTGGTGCGGATGCCACCGTTGAACAGGCAGACGTCGATGCTCTGGTCGGCCATCTTCTCGATGTCGCGGACCTTGCCGTCAGCAGCGCAGGGCCACATGACGATGTCGAATGCCTCGGCCACCTTGAGAATCTTCTCGTCGATTGCCAGAATCGAAATCTCGCAGCCGCCGCAGGAGGCCGCCCAATAGATTGCCAACTTGCCCTTGTTCGCGCTCATGACGGCACCTCCATCGCCTCTTCGTGCTCTTTGACGATCTCTTGCAGGGCCTCGAGCCGGCCGCCGTCCTCTTGCCAATTTTCCGGCCACTTCAGTGGACCAAGCCCGCGAACATCGGATACAAGCTTGTCGATGGCTTCGGCCAGAACCTGCCCTTCGGCGGCCGAGGCCCAAACCAACTGCACGCGATCCGGCTCGACGCCCATCGCGGCAAGGCTGTGTTTGAGCATGCCAAACCGCCGCATGGCCTTATAGTTTTGCTCGATATAGTGGCATTCGCCCGGATGGCAGCCGGCGATCATTACGCCGTCGGCGCCGTCGGCCAGGGCCTTGAGAACAAATGTGGGATCGACTCGGCCGCTGCACATCACACGGATGATCCGCACGTTCGGAGCGTACTTGATCCGCGCCGAACCGGCCAGATCGGCCGCCCGGTACGAGCACCAGTTGCAGAGGAAGCCCACGATCTTCGGTTCGAAGGTTTCGTTGGACATAGTGGTTAGTGGCTAATGGTTAGTGGTCAATGGAGCTTACAGCATATGGCTTTCAGCTATCAGCATTTCCTTTGCCGACCGCTGACACCTCGACTTTGACAGCCTTATGCCGGTTGGACCTCGGCTTGCGGTTTGGCGTCCCAGAGTATCCCCTCGATCTCGGCGAAGATTTGCTCGTTGTTGAAGTGCGCGCCGGTAATTACGCCGGCTGGGCAGGCCGCCACGCACGTTCCACAGCCCTTGCACAACGCGCTGATCACGCGACTGACGTTCTTCTCCGCGTCGAACTCGATGGCATTGTAGGGACACATGTTGTTGCAGATCCGGCAGCCGGAGCAACCCTCTTCGTTGATCGAAGCCACGATCGGCTCGATCATCACCTCGCCCTTGGAGATCATGCCTTGCACCCGGGCGGCGGCCGCGGCGCCTTGGGCCACCGAGGCCGGAATGTCCTTCGGCCCTTGGCAAACGCCGGCCACGAAAATGCCGTCGGTCATTGTCGCCACGGGGTCAAGCTTGGGATGACGCTCGGTATACCAGCCCGCCATGCTGCACGAAATGCCGCATTTTAATCCGACTTCCTTCGCGTCGGCCTGTGGTTCCAATCCGCCCATTAAGACGACCATGTCGACGGGAATGCGCCGCTGTTTGCCCAACAGCGTGTCTTCCGATTGCACAATCAGCTTACCTTGCTCGTCGGGCAGCCGGGCGGCATTGGTCACTTCCGCCACCTTGCCGCGGATGAAATGGACGCCCTCTTCCAGCAGCCGCTGATAGAACTCTTCATATTCCTTCATCGGCGTGCGCATGTCGATGTAAAAGGCATACACCTCGGCCTTGGTCTTTTCGAAGATAAGGTGTTCGAGCTTCAAGGCCGCCATGCAGCAGACCGCGGAGCAATAGGGATTGGTCTTCACGTCGCGGCTGCCGACGCAGTGGATAACGGCCACCGATTTTGGCTCGGTCGTGCCATCGCGGAGCACGATCTTGCCGTTGGTCGGGCCGGCCGCGTTGCAGAGCCGCTCGAATTCCATGTTCGTGTAGACGTTGGCCAGCCGCCCGTAGCCATACTGCGGAATTTTCTTGCAGTCGAACAGCTTCCAGCCGGTGGCCATGATGATGTTGCCCACTTCCAACTCGACGATCTCGTCCTTCTGGTCGTAGTCGACGGCGGCCGTCGGGCAAATCTTTGAGCACACCTGACACTTGCCGCGGGTAAACCACGTGCAGTTGGCCGTATCGATCACGGGCGTCCGCGGCACGGCCTGCGGAAACGGCGTGTAGATCGACTTCCGATAGCCCATGCCGACCTCGAACACGTCGTCGATCACCTTCCGTGGGCATTTCTCGATGCAGATGCCGCAGCCGGTGCACTTCTCTTCGTTCACATAGCGGGCCTTCTTGCGAATCTTCACCTTGAAGTTGCCCACCGAGCCGCTGACCTCTTCCAGTTCCGAGTAGGTCAACATTGTGACGTTCTCGTGCTGGCCGACTTCCGACATCTTTGGCGTAAGGATGCAGGCCGAGCAGTCGAGGGTGGGGAATGTCTTGTCGAACTGGGCCATGTGGCCGCCGATCGACGGCTCGCGCTCGACCAGGTAGACGCGATTGCCGGCGTCGGCCAATTCCAGCGTCGCCTGAAGGCCGGCGATACCGCCGCCGACGACCAGCGTCGCCGGATTGACCTTTACACGCATCGGCTCGAGCGGCATCTGATGCTTGACTCGCGCGGCAGCGGCCGAAACCAGGGACTTCGCCTTGAGCGTACCGGATTCCTTGTCGGCATTGACCCACGAAACGTGCTCGCGGATATTCGTCATGTGGCAGAGAAACGGATTCAAGCCGGCTCGCGAGCAGGTGGCCCGAAACGTCTTTTCGTGCAGATGCGGCGAGCAGGCCCCGACCACCACACCGGTCAGGCCCTCTTTCTTAATGTCGTCCTCGATCATCTGCTGGCCAAGCGACGAGCACATGAACTTGTAGTCCTTCGCAACGACTACGTCCTTGATGTTCTTGCCGGCCCAGCGGGCGACCTCTTCAACGTCGATCGTTCCGGCGATATTGCTGCCGCAGTGGCACACGTAAATGCCGATTTTCTCGGCCATGTTTGTTTCTCCTGTGGGGAGCGTGCAACGCACCCTCAACATGTAGGGTCCGCCACGCGGACCGTTCTGTCCTATCCTGCCTTATCCGGTCCGCACCGCGGACCGCGTCTTCTCACCGCTATGTCGCACTTGCCGCCAATTTACCGTTGAGCTTGCTAGTCAGCACCGGCATGGCGGAGACTAGTTCTTTGCCAAACCCGAGCTTCTTTGGGTCCAAGCCGAAGGCGATGCCCAGCATCTGGGTGAAGTACGCAATCGGTAGCTTGAAGTTGGTACCAAAATAGCCGTTCACCCGCCCCTGGTAGCCGTCCAAGTTCAACTGGCACATCGGGCACATGCACAAGATCATGTCGGCGTTATAGTCGGCTGCACTTTGCAGCAGCCGGCGGATGAGCTCGAATGCTTGCGGCTCGCTGATTTGGGTCATGTGGCCGCCGCAGCAATGTGCTTTCACGGGGTAATCGACCACTTCCGCGCCCAGCCACGTCAGCAGATGGTCCATCTTCATCGGATATTCGGTGCAGTCGCCGTCGGCGATCGGCCGAACCACTTGGCAACCGTAGTATGGAGCCACGCGCAATCCCGCCAGCGGGCGAACCACCTTGTCGCGGATGGCCGTCTCGCCGAAATCATCGACGATTACGTCGAGCATGTGCCGCACAATCACCCGGCCCGGATCGTAGTGCAGGCCGCCGGCAGCGAGGCACTCGTTGACCTTCGAGTTCATCTCGGGATGGTCGGCCATCAGACGGTCGGTCTTCTTCAAGTTCAGATAGCAGGCGGCACACGGAGCCACGAGCTGCTGGATCTGCGGATCGACCAGGGCCAAGTTCCGCGCGATGACAGCACACGCGGTCAACTCGTCCTGGCTAAAATATTCGGTGGCGCCGCAGCAGTTCCAGTCGTCCAATTCTTGGAGTTTGATGCCCAGCAGGTCGGCCACCTCGCGAACGGAGTGGTCGTACGCGGCGGCGTTGCATTCGAGGGAACAACCGGGGTAGTAGGCGTATTTCATGGTTATTGGGGAATGGGGTACAGGAATTAGAGCGTAGGGGAGAGTGGGACGTGACTTCTGGTCCCTAATCCCTAGCCCCTAATCCCTTGTTCTACTTTGCACTCAGCTCTTTCGCCTTCGTAATGATGGCCTGGAGCTGCTCGACTTGGCGAATCTTGGTGGGCAGGATCGCCATGCGGCCGCGGGCGAACATCTGCATGCCCATCGGCATCATCTTCATCACGCCAAGCGGTCGATGGAGCAAGTGATAGCCCGTGGCCAGTCCGGCTTCATAGCTGCGGCCGTACTTGTCGACAAAATCGGTGAACGTCTTCGCCAAGGCCGGCGCATCGGTGTTCTTATAGCGCCGTTCAGCAATCGACATCCTCTTCAGCGAGTACATAATATCGGTGATCGGGATCTTTTGGGGGCAGCGGGTAGTGCAGAAGTAGCAGGAGACGCATACCCACATGGTATTGGCGGCCAGCACACCCTCCCGATCGCCGGCGCTAATCATGGCGAATAGGCCGCGCGGCGTATATTCCATGTCCGCGCCGCTGGGGCACGAACCGCCGCAGCTCCCGCATTGCAGGCAGTGAACGAGTCGCTCGCCGTCCGGCGTCGCGTCCATCACCTCTTCGACAAAAGTGCCCTTCTTCTCCGCGATGTGTGCCATATGTTCCTTCGGATCCTCCGGCTTGATCTGCTCTTGGTTGCACTGGCTGCCGTCAAAGTCGGATACGCTGCATTAGCAACCTGCGTACCGCAACCGTGCAAACGAAGGTGTGAAACAACAAGCTTATCCGAGGTAAACGGTTATGACAAGCGCGCATCGCTTCGCGGAGCAAAACTTCTCCCACCGCGCCACGGAATCCCGCTGCCCCTCACGGGATTCCGTGAGACATCGGCTCCCGCGGCGAGGGAGTCGCCGGCCTTAACCGCCTTCTGATTCCTTGCGGTCGCCAAGCTCCAGCGAGTGTGCAAGGTCGCGGTTGGCGCGATACCACTCAACGCAGCGGCGCAGCCCCTCTTCGATCGGCACTTGCGGCCGCCAGCCAAGCAGTCGGGCGGCCTTGGAAACATCCGCCCACGTTGTCGGTACGTCAGCCGGATTCGCCGGGCGATACTCGATCCGCGGTCGGTTACCCGTCAGGTCGGCGATTTGCTCTATGATTGCGCTAAGCAATATCACGCGGTCGCCGCCGAGGTTGATGACTTCGTAGCCTACCGGCTTGAGCGCCGCCACCGTGCCGGCGGCGATGTCGTCAACGAAGGTGAAGTCGCGACTCTGCGATCCATCGCCGAAGACCACGATCGGCTCGCCTTCGGCGATGCGCCGAATGAAACGGAAGACGCTCATGTCTGGCCGGCCCGCCGGTCCGTACACGGTGAAATAGCGAGGGATCGAAACGTCGATGCCGTGCAGATGGTGGTAGCTGAACGCAATCGCCTCGGCTGCCTTCTTCGAGGCTGCATACGGCGATAACGGTCGATTCGTATCGGCATCTTCGCGATAAGGCACTTGGTTATGCTTGCCGTAGAGGCTCGACGTGGAGGCCAGCAGGAACTTCCGAACGCCCGACTGTCGGCAAAGATCCAACAGGTTGAGTGTACCCTCGCAGTTGGCCTGGAAGTAAACCCACGGATTGCTAACCGACGGCCGCACGCCGGCCCTGGCGGCTAAGTTTATCACGGCCGAAAAGGGGGCTTCGCTGCCGCCGCCGGCGAACAGCGGCCCGAGCGCCGCACGGTCGACGATGTCAAGCTGGTGGAACTGGAAGTTCTTATGCGGCAGCAATTGCTCCAGCCGCCACCGCTTCAACCGCGGATCGTAGGCGTCATTAATGCTATCGACCCCAACCACTGAGTGGCCAGCCTGCAACAACAGGTCGGCGACCTTTGAGGCAATAAACCCGGCACAGCCGGTAAGCAAGTAACGTTCGACCATGGTGAGCCATTGGGTGTTGTTGGGGCGATCCGCATCGCCCGAGTGAGCACGTAACCGGCCAAAGACAAACCACTCTAATTAGCGAGCCGGTCAGCGTCAAGTACGGGCCGCATTACTGCCGGAAACGTCTGAACGCTGCGAGGCCGCAAATGGTTTGCTCGAAGTGCCTCTTTAAGTATAATGGGAGTATTGACGGGGCTTGGCTGACGGAGGGAGGTGGCGGTGCTAAATCCATTGCGATTGCGCCTGCAACGGCGCGCCCTTTTTGCCGCAGTCGCTTCGCTCATTGCCGCTAGCACCATCTCTTCTCTGGGCCGTGCTGCCCACGCCGACTGGAGAGACGACGTCGGTTACACCAAGCTTGTTCAGGAGTTGACGGCGCTCAGCATCCCGACGCCGACCGGTTCAGGCATTATCGCCACGCAGGTTGAGGCAGATGAGTCGGGCGACCAACACCTCGGCAACTACCGGCCTGACCCCAATTACCCTCCGCCTTCCGGTGGCGAATTCATCGCGCCGCCGATCACAAAGACGTTTGTCTACAAGACGACAGCGATCAACGGCACCTCGACTCACGCTTCGGTCGTCGGCACATATCTGTATGGCAACACCACGAGTGTCGCCACTGGCGTCGGCACGGTGAACATTTGGGAAGCCAATGATTGGATCACAAATAGTGTCAAGGCCGCCGCTACCGCGACTCCGATTGTGGAAACTGGCGATGTGGCCAACTTCAGTTGGATTGGCACTACCGGTAATTCGGCCTCCGACACGGACATTACCCGACGGCTCGATTACCAGATCAATCGTGACGATTTCGTAGCTGTCGTAGCTATGAACAATGGCAGCAGCACCACGCTTCCCAACTTGCTCGGACAGGGCTACAACACGATTTCCGTAGGTTTGAGCAGCGCGATTCACAGTCACGGCACGACGACGATTGATGGCTCGGGCCGCATGAAGCCGGATATCGTGGCGCCTGCACCTTATACGAGCTATGCGACGCCGATGGTCGGCGCCGCGGCGGAGATGCTGCTGGAGCCCGCCAAAGCGCTGTCGGCCAACGCTGCCCACTCGCAGACAATTAAGGCGGTTCTCATGGCCGGGGCCACTAAGACGACGGGCGTCGGCGGTTTGGCATCGACGTGGAGCCACACGCAAACGCAACCTCTCGACACTACCTACGGCGCCGGTCAGTTGAACATCGACCGTAGCTACCACATCCTCAACGCCGGGGAGCAAATGTCGAGTAGTTCACAGGTGACGACCCCTACAGGCTGGGACTTCAATTCGTACGCCCTGACATCGCCCAGTTTATACTTCTTCGATGTCCCGGCGAACACGACGCTGAGCGAACTTTCGGCCGTGCTGACGTGGAACGCCGTCGTTACTCACACGGGGCCGAGCTACAGTTCAACCTTGTCCAACTTGGACCTTAGTCTGTGGTCGGCGTCGGGATTCACGCTCGGCTCAATGCTTGATCAGAGCATCAGCACCGTCGACAACGTCGAGTTGCTGAGCCTCCATAATTTGACGCCGGGCCGGTATGCTCTCAATGTCACGGGAACCTCGGGCGGGGTGGACTACGCGCTGGCTTGGTACGCCGCCACTCCGGATGTTACCTGGATTGGCGTCGGCGGTACGACTTGGAGCACGGCCACCGCTTCCAACAACTGGAAGAAGCCCGTCAACGGCTCGTTGGCTGACTACACCGATGGCGTTAACGTGACTTTCGACGATTTGGCCACCGAAACAACGGTGGACATCAGCACGGCAGACGTGACTCCCGCCAATGTGCTCTTCAATAATTCCACCAACAATTTCACGATCACCGGCACCAAAGGAATCGCCGGCGTCGGCACCACCGTAACGAAGCGAGGTACAGGCACGGTGACCATCGGCAGCGTCAATCAGTACACCGGCAAGACGATCGTCGAGGCCGGTACGCTAGTTCTCCAAGGCACAACGAACGCTATGGCTCCGGTGCTCACCAGCGGCGGCGCTGACATCACAGGCGGCATGCTCGTCCTGGACTATTCGAGCGAAGCCAGCCCCGCCGCCACGGTCGATACCTTGATGCGGGCCAGCTATGACCCCGCTGGTCCGAATCATTTCGACGTCGGCCAATTCATGAGCACGACCGCCGACGACTCGCACGGCCTTGGCTGGGTTGACAATCCTGCGACCGAGAAGATCAGCGTGGCCTACACGCTGTACGGCGACACGAACTTGGACGGCACCACAAACTTCACCGATTTGAGCAAGCTGCTGTCGACGTATAATCAAAGCGGCGTGTGGGCCGATGGCGATACCAATTACGACGGTACCGTGAACTTCACCGATCTGAGTAAGATGCTGTCGACCTACAGTCAGTCGGTCGGGCTATTGACCCCGGCTCCCGAACCCTCGGGCATCGTCATGCTATCGATGCTGGCGAGCGTGGTCGGCGTCTGGCTGATTCGTCGACGCCGCTCCTGCTAGCTTCGTCCCCAGACGCTCTGTTCCCAGTCAGGCTCAGGCAATTCCGCCTAGCAGACGCCAGCCTACCCATATTCCTGCCGTTTTCTTGTCTCCAGGGCATGATATACTTGTGCATACTAACGCAGCCACCTGCCCCGGCGGACGACCTCGGAGAATCGGCCAACTATGTGCGGAATTGTCGGATATATTGGTTCGCGTGAAGCGGCCGAATTCCTCGTCGTCGGACTGCGGCGGTTGGAATATCGCGGCTACGATAGTGCCGGCGTGGCAACGATCACTCCCGACAACAAGTTCGCCGTAGTCAAGACAGCCGGGCGAATTGATCACCTCGAAGCATGCTTGAAGAGCTATCCGGCCATCGGTCAAGTGGGCATCGGTCATACCCGCTGGGCGACCCACGGCGCGCCGAGCGATGCCAACGCCCATCCACACCTGGGCGGCGACAATGCCGTAGCGGTTGTCCACAATGGAGTGATTGAAAACTACCAGGCCATCAAGCAGCGACTCGCAAGTGAGGGCTATCGCTTCCAGTCGGAAACCGATAGCGAGGTCATCGGTCACCTGATCGATAGTTGCCTGAAACGTCACCCTCCCGTTTCCAATATGGCGGCGGCCGACTACCAACCGCTGGTCGACGCAGTCCAGGCCGCGCTCGCGCAACTTCAGGGAACCTATGGGCTGGCGATTCTTTTCCGCGAGTGGCCCGAGGTCATCATCGCCGCCCGCTTGGGCAGCCCACTGATTGTCGGCGTGGGCGCCGGCGAGCATTTCATCGCCAGCGACGCTTCACCATTGGCCGGTTTCACTGACAAGATCGTCTATCTGGCCGATCACGAACTGGCCGTCGTCACGTCCGACAGTCTGCGCGTCATCCACCGCGATCAGGGGCACGTAAATCACAGCGTTCACGTGCTCGACTTTCAGGCCGGCGACATCGGCAAGGGCGGCTTCGCCCATTACATGCTCAAAGAGATTTTCGAGCAGCCCGAGGCGATCGAGAACTGCCTGCGTGGCCGCATCGACCGCGAGGCTGCCACGGCAAAGTTCGGCGGCTTCAACCTCACGCCACAGCAACTTTGCGCTGTCAGCCGCATCATCATGACCGGATGCGGCACCAGTTGGCACGCCGGTCTGGTGGGCGAGTATCAGATCGAGGCGCTTGCCCGACTGCCGGTCGAAGTGGAATACGCCAGCGAGCTTCGCTATCGCAACCCTCCGCTGGCCAGCAACACACTGGTGTTCGCTATCACGCAAAGCGGCGAGACGGCCGACACATTGGCCGCACTCCGCGAGATGAAACGCAAGGGGTGCCCTACCTTGGGCATCTGCAACGTCGTCGGCAGCACCATCGCCCAGGAAACCGACGGCGGCTTCTATCTCAGGGCCGGACCAGAGATTGGCGTGGCCTCTACCAAGGCGTTCACCTCCCAGTGCACGCTCTTGGCAATGTTGGCCCTTTATTTCGGCCGTCTACGGCATCTAAGTTTCACGGCTGGTATGCGAATCATCGAGCAATTGCAGGAACTGCCCGACAAGATCCGCCAAGCGCTCGACTGCAACGATCGCGTGCACGAGATTGCCCAGAAGTACGCTCACTGCAACAACTTTCTTTATCTCGGCCGGCAGTTCAACTTTCCCGCCGCATTGGAAGGCGCCTTGAAACTCAAGGAGATCAGCTACATCCATGCCGAGGGCTACCCGGCCGCCGAGATGAAGCACGGGCCGATCGCGCTGGTCGACCAACATACGCCCAGCGTCTTTCTCATGCCGCAGTGCCACGTCTACGACAAGGTGCTGTCAAATTTGCAGGAGATCAAGGCCCGTGGCGGCCCCGTCATCGCCGTGGTGGGCCAGGGCGACGCCGAGGCAGCACGGCTCGCCGATGACCTCATCGAGGTCCCCGCCGTCGAAGATTTCTTGCAGCCGATCGTCAGCGCCATTCCGCTGCAACTCTTGGCCTATCACATCGCCGTAGCCCGCGGCTGCGATGTCGATAAACCGCGTAACTTAGCGAAGAGCGTTACGGTCGAATAACGGCCTTGCGGCCAACGAGACGATGCCATGGAGTTTATCGCATGCGGGCATCGCTCCGGCGCTAGAGGGCGCAATAATTTCTTATGGTCAAATTGGATGAGTTGAATTGTTTAGCTGCCGGCGGTACGGCGGCATGGCAGCAGGGCCGACGATCCGTCGGCTTCTAAACCGTTCTGCACTTTCTGAAAAGACGGCCGTAGGCCACTAAGGTTTACAAAATCGCTCTTGCAATGAAAAAGGCTCTTCCATCACAAAGCGTTTTCCAGGACGCAGGTGACAGGAGAGCCAAGGATGGCAGATTCGATATGTCGTTGGCAGTGTCCGAACGACTGGTCCGAGTGGAGCCAGTGGCTGGCGGCGTGGTTGCACGCCCGAAACCGCTGGCGACTGCCTGCCTTGTTGGCAGGCAGTCTCTTCGCCCACGGACGCCGAACCGTAACAATCTGGCTGCGGGCGGCCGGCGTCTCCGACGACTACCAAGACTATTATTAATTCCTGGCCGCACTTGGATGCAAGACCAAATCCGTCGCAACCCAATTGTTGCTTCTGGTGCTGCAAACCCTGCCGCTGCCCGATCGACTGCTTGCGGTCATCGACGATACGCCCACCAAGCGATATGGGCCGCACGTCGAGGGAGTCGGCATCCGTCACAATCCCACGCCGGGGCCGGCCGACCAAAAGTATCTCTACGGACACCCATAACCGCCGCGGAGTCAAGGCCCGGATTTTCGGATTTTCCAGGATCATAACAACGCTGGAACGGAGAGAGGCTAGCCTAGAGTCCAGGGGGCGGCAATGAGCACCCCATACGCATCAAGTTAAGGAAATACTATCGAAACAAGGAAGACGGAATGAAACTGGGGAACACTAAACGCCACTAATTGGCGCTGATTGAGGAGATTAGCGAGGATCAGCGAGAATTAGTGTTCCCTCCATACTCTCTTCCTCGAATCCGTTTGAGGCTCTTTTTCCTTAACTTGATGCCTATGGAGTCGGCGGTGATGGGCATGCCCACGGCAAGCGAGGGCGTGACGCCCAATGTCCAGCGCCCAGCCTGACACACTTGATGACACCCGCCTTCTAAGAACAAAATGTCGACACCCTCATGTCCCGACCGGTCGAAGTAGGTTCTCGGCTAGGGATATGGATTTGCGTCCGGCGGGCGGCTGGAAGTCGATGGTGGCTTTGCGGCGGGAGGCGGCGCCGCTTAAGGCGATGATTTGGCCGAGGCCGTGTTGAGGGTGAAGCACCCACATGCCCTGGCGAAAAATCTCCGGGTCGACCGGCGGAGTTGGCTCGCCGCCGTTGGCCAATGCGGCCGCCGTCGTCAGGTGGATGGTGGGTGAAGTCTGCGATCGCTCGGGCCTAGGCGGTTGCGGCATCGCCGCCGCGTCTTGTTCATCGAAGTTGCGCCCCGACGCAGCATGCACATCCCGAGTGCCGTCGCTTTGATCAACGTACCACTCGGCAACGGCACGCGGAGCGAGCCTGCTACTGTCGGCATACGGTGTGTACGTGCTAGTCTCCGGCTCGGGATAGTCGAGTTCCATCTCACTGCGCGGCAGTTCCATCAAGAACGAACTGGGGATCGTCAATTTGCGCTGACCGCGGAAATCGCGATATCGGGCCAGGCTGAACTGCAACTCTTGCTGGGCACGCGTGATGCCGACGAACATCAGCCGGCGTTCCTCTTCAAGTTGCTCGGGATGCTCACGGCTTCGCTCGTGGGGCAGTATGCCTTCCTCCACCGCGGTCAAATACACGACAGGGAACTCCAGCCCTTTCGAGGCGTGCAGCGTCATCAACGTGACGCGGTCGGCATCGACCTCCCAGGCGTCGGTCTCGTTGACAAGGCACGTCTCCTCTAAAAATGCTTCCAACTCGGCCGCCTTGCCTCGCCGCTCGTCATATTCGCGGGCGACGGTCAACAGCTCTTCGATATTGGCCAGCCGTTGCTGATCCTCCTCGGCCTCCGACTCGCTCAAGCGTCGTTGATAGCCGGTCTCGCTCAGGACCAAGCCCAATAGCTCTTCAATTGGGCTGCCGATGGCCGCCGCCATGCGATCGAACATCGCCACGAATGCCGTGAGTTGGGCAGCGGGTCGCGAGCCAATGGGCTTGATCTGCCGGGCTCGGCGCGGCTTCCAAGAGCGGCAGACTGAGTGCGTCGGCGTAATCGGCGAGGCGGCCGATGGTTGTTTTGCCGATGCCGCGAGGCGGCTCGTTGATGACCCGCAACAGCGCGACGGAGTCTTGCGGGTTGTTCAGGAGGTGCAGATAGGCCAGGACATCTTTGATTTCTTTGCGTTGGAAGAACTCGACGCCGTTGACCATCTGGTAGGGAACGGCGAACTCGCGAAGGGCGAACTCGAACGCCCGGCTCAGGGCGTTGACTCGGTAGAAGATGGCGAAATCGCCGGCCCGCCGCCGGCCGCCCTGAATGTCGGCCTTGATCTGCGCGGCGATTCCATTGGCCTCGTCCTTCTGCGTCGGATAGGTTACGAGCCGGACGGCCGATCCCTGGCCGTTCTCGGTGAATAGTCCCTTCTCTTTGCGGCGGATGTTATGGCCGATCAACTCGGCCGCGACTCGCAGGATGCGTTGCGTGCTGCGGTAGTTTTGCTCCAAGCGAACGACGCGCACGTCGGGGTAGTCGTGCTCGAACTCAAGAATGTTGTTGACATTGGCCCCGCGCCAGCCGTAGATCGACTGATCGGGGTCGCCGGTGACGGCCAGATTGGGATGATCGATCGACACGCCCGAGCGATGGCGTATTGCGCCAAGTTCGTGTCCTGATACTCGTCGAGCAGGATGAAACGATGACGCTCGTCGAGGCTCGCGCGAATCTCGGGGTTGTCGCGAAGAATGGCCGCCACGTGGAGGAGCAGGTCGTCGAAATCGACGGCGTTCGAGATTGTTAGTTGATGCTGATAGGCGGGATAGACCTTCTGGACAATATTGCCCAAGGCGTGGCCGGGTCGCGGCTGATACTGGTCGGGCCCGATCACATTGTTCTTGGCCCAACTGATGGCCCGAGCCAGACTTTCTGGCGGATAGCGATCGAGATCGATCTTCATGCGGCCGACGGCTTGGCGCAGGGCACGAACGCTGTCGGAGACATCGTAAATTGTGTAGTTTTGCTGAAGCCCCACAAGCGGCGCATATTGCCGCAATAGCCGCGCACAGAAGCGATGAAATGTTCCGACCCACACCGACGGATCGTTGGAGAGCCGTTGGATGCGGAAGCTCATCTCGCCGGCGGCCTTGTTGGTGAAGGTCAGGGCGAGGATATGGTGGCCGGAGATGCCCTGCTGCAAGAGCCATGCGACCCGGTGTGTAACGACGCGGGTCTTGCCGCTGCCCGGCCCCGCAAGGATTAGGAGCGGTCCCTCGACGTGCGTAACTGCCTCGCGCTGGGCGTCCGTGAGTCCGCTGAACAACCGGTCCAAGATGTGATCCTCGGGGGGATTGGGGGCGGAAAGCCTGTTGTACGTGTGTGGAATGCTCTTTGTGCTACGTTTGATGGAACGATTCACGAAGGCCAATTTTTTCCCATTGCCCACCAGTATATCCGTTGGCGATGCCGCTGGCAGTGCCGTCATCTACTGGGCCTTGTCGGAAAACGCGAACCTGCCATCCTGATCGCAGCAAAGGACCTTTTCCGAGGCCAGGAAAGCTCGCAGATTCATCGCTGCGCTCAGAATGACGAATGGGCCGCGCTCAGAATGACGAATGGGCTGCGCTCAGAATGACAAATGGGAGGTTCCGATGTTTTCCGACAAAGGCTAGCCAAAAACGACAAACCTGCTATACTACGTCGTCCCCGGCGGGACGGACCTGCCGTGGTGATTTGTTTCTTGTTACCCGATTTCGGGAGGGACCCCATGAGCACCCGCATTCCCCTTCGCAAGGACGACACGCAAGCGCAAGACCTGGCCGATAAGTTGGAGATGAGCACGGCGGAGATCGGCCTGTCGGTCCGGACGACCAACTGTTTGGAGGAGCGTGGGATTTTTACTGTCGACGACCTTCTCCATTGCACGCGGGACGATCTGCTCGGAATTTCGAATTTTGGCGAGAAGACGCTGGAAGAAGTCTACAAGGCACTGGAAGGGATCGGTTTTCGTCGCAGGGGCAGGCGTGAGCCGGCGGCTGCCTCGCCGTAGCTAGCGCGGTTTCGGAGAGTGAGACTTTGGCGCGCAGTTTTCGCTACTACGGGAAGAAACGGGGGCACCGGCGGACCGGTTCATCGACCTTGGGCAGCATGGGCGAGGCCATATTTTGGGCCGTGCTGCTGTTGTTGGGTTGCGGTGGTTCGGTGTTGCTGGTCCTCAACTTCGTCATGCCCGAGTGGCGGGTCAATCACGAGTTCCGCGAGACAACTTGCAAGGTTCTTGCCAAGCGGATTAGCGAGAAGCCAGGCGAAGACGGCCCGCTTTATCGGCCCGATATCGAAATTGAATACGAGGCCGACGGCGCAACGTATAGCGGCTGGCGCTACGACATCCATCGCTACAATCTGGACGGCGGCTATTCGGCCGGTCGGGAAAACGCACAAGCGGCACTCGATCGTTTTGACCTGTACGATGCGACGAAGGTTCGCTATCCGTGCTGGTACGATCCGACGAATCACAGCATCGCGGTAGTGGAACGCGGATACCGTCGGTGGGTGTGGTTGGCTTTTACCGTACCGATTTCCTTCATGGCCATCGGGGCGGGCGGCCTCATCTACACTATGCTGCGATGGGGCAAGTCGGCCGAACACCGCGCGGCGATGACGCAACGCATCCAGGAGCGCGACGTCTTCGGCACAAACGGAGATGGACCGGCCTATCCTTTCGTGCCGGCCGGCGCCGACATGGCAAATAGCCCCGGCACCAAGCTCCGCTTCCGTCTGCCGATGGCTCGCTCGCCCGGTTGGGCGCTGTTTGGCACGCTTGCGCTGTGCATTGTTCTAAACGGCATTGTGGCGGTCTACGCCGTGCTTGCCGTGAAGAACCACTTGGCAGGCCTACCCGATTGGTCTTTGACACTGTTTGTTATTCCATTTGCTCTGATTGGGATGGGCACGATCGCGATTTTTTTGCGCCAACTGCTGACGGTGACGGGCATCGGTCCCACGCTCGTGGAGATTTCGGATCATCCGCTTCATTGCGGTAGTCAGTATCGGTTGTTCCTATCTCAATCGGGACGCCTGAGAATGCAACGCGTGTCGGTGGCGCTGGTGTGCGAGGAAACGGCCACGTACCGTCAAGGGACCAACACGCGCACGGAGACGCGAGACGTTTACCGCCAAGAGTTGTACCACGGCGAGAATGTCACGATCCGAAGCGACGCGCCGTTTGAAACGGAGCTTGAGTTCAGCGTGCCCGAACGGGCGATGCACTCCTTCAAATCGGATCATAACGAGGTCAACTGGGTGCTGGCCATCGAGGGCGACGTTGCCGGTTGGCGGCCGAACTATAAGCGTTTGTTCTCCCTGATCGTGCGGCCAGCCAACGGGAGCATCGGATGATGACTTCGCAACCGATCGTCGTAATCCGATTCGACGGCGAAGACCTCGTCTTCCTCCCAGGCGAGACACTTTCCGGGCAATACTGGGTCAAGTCCCTCGATGTCGGGCAAATCAAGTCGGTCGAAGCCTCAGTGCTCTGGCATACGGAAGGCAAGGGGGATGAGGATATGGCGGTCCATGAGTTTTGGCAGCGCGACGCCGATGTGACGCAGCCAATCGATCCCAGTCAGCCTATCCGTTTCCGCACGACCTTGCCCAACAGCCCCTTGAGCTACGAAGGACAAATCGTCAAGCTTCGCTGGTGCGTGCGCGTGCGGGTGTTTTCGAGCCGGGGCAAGGAAGTGATGGGTGAGAAGGCGTTCCAGTTGGGCGACGTCGCGCCCGCGAAAGCGAAGGCGTCGTGAGTTGCCAAGACCAACAGGCCGTGTTTGACAATCCTTTTTCAACGCGGCGAATCCGCCCGGGCTCGGTGCCCTATATCTTTCCGTCAGGCGAAAGCGTCGACACGCTGATCGAGCGGTTGCGGCATAGCGACTGGTGGGGCGAAGTCATTGGCCGCCATGGATCTGGCAAATCGACGCTGATCGCAACGCTTGCGGCGGCAATCGAGCATGCCGGTCGGCCAACGGTCCTCATCACCCTGCATGATCGACAGCGCCGGCTGCCACAGGACTTTCGCGGCGATGAGCGTCTCCACGCGCCGGCGGTGGCAATCATCGACGGCTACGAGCAGTTGAGCCACTGGAGCCGGTTGACGCTGAAGCAGTTTTGCCGCCGCCGCGCGATTGGACTGGTGGTCACCGCTCACGAGTCGGTGGGACTGCCCACGATTTTTTGCACGGCTGTCACGACCGAGATTGCTCAGCAAGTGGTCGGGGAATTGATGCGGGGGTGCGAGGCGACCATTGAGCCTGATGAAGTGCCCGAGCTACTCGCACGGCACAACGGGGACTTGCGCGAAACGCTCTTTGGACTTTACGACCTTTACGAAGTGCGGCGCGCGGCAACCGCCGCCCGAGAAAGGATCAAGGAGAAAGGATGAATCGCGAAGGCAGTCAAGGCGACGCTGTTTCCTCGCTTCCTTACGACGCTCTTCTGCTGATTTCCTTCGGTGGGCCGGAGGGACCGGAGGACGTTCTGCCGTTCCTGGAGAACGTGTCGCGAGGAAAGAACGTTCCGGCCGAGCGATTGCAGCAGGTTGCGCAGCGTTACGAACTCTTCGACGGTATTAGCCCCATCAATGGGCAAAATCGCGTGCTGCTTCACGCCTTGATCGGGGAATTGAACGCTCACGGCCCACAGCTTCCGGTCTACTGGGGTAACCGAAATTGGCACCCTATGCTATCCGACACTATTGCCGAGATGGCCGAGGACGGTATTCAAAGGGCGCTGACACTGGTCACATCGGCATTTGGCTCGTATCCAGGCTGCCGACAATACTTGGAAGAGATCGAGATCGCGCGGCAACAAGTGGGTGCAAGTGCTCCGCAGATCGACAAGATCCGTCTTTTCTACAACCACCCAGGCTTTGTTGAGGCGATGACGGACCGAGTTGTCGCCGCGCTGCGCGAAATCCCCGCCGAACGTCGCGCCGGTGCACGCCTAATCTACAGTGTACATAGCCTGCCCGTGGCGATGGCCAAACGATCGCCGTACGAACGGCAGGTGCGCGAGGCGTGCCGGTTAGTGACGGAGCGGGTGACGGGGGCGGGGGGCGCGGGACGCGAGACAGGAGAGTGGCAGCTTGTGTTCCAGAGCCGCAGTGGCCCGCCGGCGCAACCTTGGTTGGAGCCGAGTATCGAATCGGGCGTTCGGCAGCTATCGGCAGCAGGCGACGTGCGTGACGTGGTCATTGTGCCGCTGGGCTTCTTGGCTGAAAACCTCGAAATCGTTTACGATCTCGACGTGGAAGTACGCGAGCTTTGCGCCGAGCTGGGCATCAACATGGTCCGCGCGGCGGTCGTCGGCAATCACCCGCGGTTTGTCGGAATGATCCGCGAACTGATCGTAGAGAGAATTGATCCAACCGCGCCGCGGTTGGCGCTCGGTTCGGAGGGTCCCTGGCCGGACCGGTGCAACGAAGACTGTTGCAAGTCGCAGTAGTGTTTTTTGCCGGCGCCGTCCTAGCGGAACAGCCCTGCCAGCCCAGAGACGACATCGAGCACGCTCACGTTGTCCCCGCCGTGCAGATCGCGCGTAAATGGCCCGTGCAGTTGACTGTTCCGCTCGATGGCGCGCAACCGCTCCTGTCGCTTGGCATCGTCCGACTCTTCCCGCCTGACTTCGGCCAGATGGCCCAACCGTACCCACTCTAAGATCCGTGCCAACTCATCGGCGTCGAACCAAACGCCATGTTGGGCGCAGAAATCGATAATTACTCCGCTGCGACGGGCATAGTTGCGGCGAGTCATCAGTTTTCCGCAAATCGGACACTTTCGATAGCGTGGGCCACCGTTGCCGTTTGGGCGGCACGCGCCGTCGCGCCGTTGGGCCAATGGCAAACGCCATCCCTGACTCAACGGATCGTGCAATACCTGTTCCACAAGGTGTTCGAAGACAATAGCAGCCAACCAGAAGCCGGCGCATCGCTGACACTCGAGAACCGCCAGATCGCCGATTTGCCGACTCCGCAGCCGCGACACTTTGCCACAGGCCGGACAGGGACAGGGCGTTGATGCACTGGCCAGCGCTTCGGGCAACAAGGCGACACCGCAATGATGGCAATATTTTGCCGCATGGCTGACGCGGGTGAGGCAATGGGGGCAGACCATATCGAGGTCTTGTTCGTGAAGCGTGAAGTCGGCCCCGCAATAGCCACAGGCGGGGCTGCCGTCGCCACGCGGAGCGCCGCATGATGAACAGCGCACTACGGCGGCGTCGTGGCCGAGTGGCTGGCGGATGGTGAGCACTGCCCCGCAATGGCAGCGAAACCGCCCGCCGACAGGCTTGCCGGTGGCGTCGTATTGGCGTTTGCACTTTGGACAGGCAACAAGCAATCGCATGATGGTATGGTCCTGTCCTGCTATCTTAAGTCGCGGCCATGGTTGCAGCAACCCGGGAGCATCCGCTAGACTTTTCAATTATGCTCTATCACCCATTGCCGAACACCGACGTGCAGCTTTCGGAAATTGCCCTGGGCTGCTGGCCCATGGCTGGCATGACTAGTCCTGGCGCCAACGATGCCGATAGCGTTGCGACCATCCAAGCCTGCTTCGATCTGGGCGTCAACCACCTGGACACTGCCTACATGTATGGCCGCTCTGGCGAGAGCGAACGGCTGATTGCCCGGGCAGTCGGATCGCGCCGCGATGAGATGGTGATTGCCACGAAATGCGGCATGCATTGGACGCTTGAAGGCAAACGTATTATCGACGCGCGGCCGGCCACCCTGCGGCAGGAGTGCGAGGAAAGCTTGCGGCGATTGCAGACCGATTGGGTGGACCTCTTGTATTTGCATGCGCCCGACAAGAACGTCAGCGTGTCCGAGTCGGCCGGTGAGCTGAAGCGGCTGATGGACGAAGGGAAGACTCGGGCGGTCGGTGTGTCGACTGCCACGCTGGCTGAACTTCAGGAATTCGCGGCCGAGTGCCCCATAGCGGCCTTCCAGCCCCCGTACAACATGTTGATGCGGCAGATTGAGGCCGACACGTTGCCTTGGTGCCGCGAGCACGGCGTGGCGGTGATCGTTTACTGGGCACTAATGAAAGGACTGTTGACGGGCAAAATCGGCCGCGACCAGGTCTTCGGCCCCGATGACAGCCGCAGCAAATATCCGATGTTTCAGGGCGAGGAACGACGTAGGAATCTCGATCTGGTCGATCGCCTGCGCGACATCGCACGTGCGGCTGGCCGCACCGTTACGCAACTCGTGATCAACTGGACGATCCGTCAACCTGGAATTACGACCGCTCTATGCGGCGCGAAGCGACCCGAGCAAATTCGCGAGTGCGCCGGCGCGAGCGGATGGGAGTTGACGGCGCAGCAGCGTGAAGAGATCGACCGTGCGATCCGCGAGCGCGGCAGCGCTGATGTGCAGTTACCGGCGTAATGGGATGGGTGAGGTTTCAGAATTTAGAAAACGGGCGGGTCAGTGAACTAACCACCCTCGAAATCCGCTGCATCGCTAGATTTTACGCAGCCGTTTTGCCCCTGCGCGTCTTACTTGTTCTCCGTGTTCCTCAGCGTCCTTTTTCCTTGCCGCGGCGCTATCGCGGTGTATGTTTCTTGTGTAAACAACAACGGTTGACGTGGAGCAATAGGGGACAGAAATGCCTAGGACCGTGGCCGCGATGCTGGGGGTTGCACTGGTTGCGTTCTCCATCGGCTTCAATACGGTTCGATATCCCATAGTGTGGGAGATGGTGAACGCGACCGAGCCGAGTGGACGTGCGGAACCGAGCGACATGGCCGCTGCATCACAAGGCTCGGCCGTGACGTCGACGATGCCACTGCCTGCGCCAGTTGATCCGCCCAAACCGATTGAGACGGCAGCGCCGCCGCAAGTCGTCGGCGAGGCCGCGGCTGGTGGGACGCAGGAACTGTATGCCGGGAACGACGAGGGCGTTCCCGTCCAACGGGAGGCGCAGAAAGCGCTCGTGCCGGTCGTGCCGGTGGCTCTTTCAATGACAGCGTCGGACAACGCGGCCGGGGTGGGCATTCGGCGTCTGCCGCCAGTGACGCAAGGTTACGCCAATCCGGCCAATGTTGCACAGTCGCTCGGCGGCTCGATTCCGATTTATCCGACAACCGGGATTGAGTGAGGCAGACGCGAAGGGGTCAGGTTCATGTTTTCGGAGTAGACGCAACGGCCATCGCCATACGTATGAGCCGAAAAATGGACCGGACCCCGGACTGAACCTTACGCGGCCTCGGAGCCCTGACGTCGCATCGTGTCGCGGACGCTGAGCAGCGAGGTCTGCATGGTTTGACAGAACTGCCGCACAGTCTCGGGCCGCGGTACGCCGGGCAGGCGCAGGGCCTCGGTTTCGCCATGCCGGAAGACCAGATCGCCGGTGTGGAACCAGCCCTGGCCGGGAAGGACGTCGATGTCGATGGCATCGAAATCGTCGAAGCTGATCCAACGTTGATCCAATGCCGACAGCCCTTTACGGATGATGATCCGGCGGTTGGTGATGGTGTAGCGGCGACAGACGAAGGGCAACAGTTGCCAGACGAAGACGGCCAGACTGATCGGAATCGTGGCCACGGCCAACAATTTGCCAAGTGTAAAGAACTGTCCGCAGCCAAGGCGTACTGCTGCCAATTGGCCGACAATGCGCCCAGGCCGCGTGGCGGCTATCGTGGGCCAAACAACTTTGCACGTGACTTCGGCGAGGTCCGATGGTGTGACGCCCGGGATCGATTGTTTCATGACTATAGAGCGTAACGGCAAGTTGCGGCCAATTCAAGCCGGGAGAGCCGCAAAGGTGAATCTGGGTGGCACCGGCGGCATGTCGACCGGCGCTCGCTCGATAAAAAGGGTCCGAAACATGGGGTGACGGGCAGCCCGTGGCAGCTAACCTGTAACAACAGCGGTCTGCACACGAGCCTAATCTAGCGACCGCGGGGGTCGAATGCCCACCGTCTGCTTGCTATGGTGGCGATTACCCCTCGGGGCCGGTTTTTGAAGTCGTACTCATCCTCTTCGCGTTGAAGGAGCATACCGGCGCGGAGCACTTCGATAAGCACGTCGTTAATGCCGATCTTAGGCGTCGGCACGTCGCCGAGCCACAGACCCTCCCGGGCTTCCTTCTTCGCCGGGGCTTTCATCGTTTGCATTATGCGGCCTTCGCTTGCATGGGCAAAGAACTCCAGAGGGGCAGGTAGCCCTTTGGATAGCGGAAAGGCGAGCAAACGGCAAGCCCGCCGAGAGTTGGGAGGGGTAACGGATTACGGCGGTTCGCCCGCGGACCGCAAAATGCCGCAACGGTTTAGCGGCCGACGGAACGTCGGCCCTGCTGCAAAGCCGCCGTACCGGCGGCAAAAAATTGGCGTGCCCCGCTTCGGCTCGCTGCGATCGCCTCGCGGCGCACGCCAATTTAGGGTAGACGAAAACCACAACAGTAGCGGGACATTTCTATTGGCGCAAAAACGGGGGACATTTCCACCTGTGGACAACACTTAGGAATCGCCCCGGTTGACTGTTGCCTCGCCGAATGCCAGAATAGAGAGTTTGGTGCGTGCGCCGGAGCGTGCAGCATTGCCAGGGCGATTAGCTCAGTTGGTTAGAGCACTAGCTCGACAAGCTAGGGGTCACAGGTTCGAGTCCCGTATCGCCCACTTGATGTCAGTTACGCCGAACATTGGATTTATGTACCCACGGGCGGTCCGTGGTGCGGTCCCAACCCCGACGGCACAAACCCGCAATTACGGGTTTGGCAAAAGCTCGGGAGGGTTCGCACATGCCGAGACTAACACAGCGTCTGCCTTCTTATCGGAAGCACAAAGCTTCCCGCCAAGCCGTCATGTCAATCGACGGAAAAGACGCTTGTCTCGGTCCTCTCGGCTCGAAGGCCAGTAAGACCGAGTATGAGAGCTTCCGCCTGGGGAAACGCCAATCGCAGCTTCTCCAGACGCTTGTCAAATAGAATCATTTGGTTGGCGTAATGCCGAAACCGCTCTAGCAGTTCATCGCGGATCATGCCCTCGATCGGTCCGAAATTTTGACCGCAAAACCAACTCAAACCGCGAGGGCCAAACGGCGTCCGGTAGGGCGACTCTCGATTCTGCCGTGCCAGCAAGGCCCACAACTGAATCTTGACTTCGGCCGAGTCGGCCCCGGCAGCGCGTCAAGTCTTGCAATTGCTAATAGGGCTCCGGGGGAATATAGGCCGGCGGAACCTGGTTGATTCGCAGGAGATTGGCCAACAATTGGGCGTTGAACTTATCCGTCTTGGTGCGGCATTGTATCATGGACCGCAGCCGCATCGGATGAGCCAAGAGAACCGTGCCGTATGATTCTGCTCCTTGGTTGGTGGGCTACGGATGAAGTTAGCACACTTCACACGCAGTCCACCGGCAAGGGACCTCAACCGGCGGCGGTTATAGTATCATTTCTATTGGTCGCTAATGGGGACAATTCTAATGGTGCATGACACGGGTGCAGGCGATAACATAGCAGCGCAATCCTGATATCATTACTCTGAAAAGATTGACAACGCTCAAGCCAATGCCTGAATTGCCTGAAGTCGAGACGATGTGCCGCTGTATTGCCGCCGCGGTCGGCTGCCGCATTGACGATGTCCGGCAGCTCCGCTCGCGACTGCAATCGATCTCGATCGCCCCCCCACTGTGCAATTCCGCCGACACGCCGTGGGTAAGACCATTTCGGCCGTGCGCCGGGTGCGAAAACTAAGTTTTCTGCAGTCGGAGCGCGCAGCACCCTTGCCGTCTCCGTGGAACACGGGCCGGCGATCGTTGCCGCGGCCGACCGCAATATACACCGTTACCGGCGGCAATCGGACGCATTGAGCGAGGTCTGACAACGGCTTTGAGATTCTCGCTCCGCTGAAAGACGAAACGAACTCTGGTGCCATTCTTGCGTTGCCCCATTGTTCCCCAGGATCGATTCGCTATTTGCTCCGCTTGTGCCTCCGGAAGCCAAACGCGACAAGCCCCAGCGATGCCATGATTAGCAGCGACAGCGTTCCGGGCTCGGGCACGATGGTGAACAGACGCTGCGGATTCACCACGGTCATCTGATAAATCTGTTCTTCTGTCACGCCGACGGCCCGCATTTCATCCAAGTATCTGCTCTGGAGAGCATCGTAGCCCAATCCTGGCGGGTTGTTGCTATGGTAGCAGGTGTGAAAACAGACATCCTGCGAGAGCAATATCTGATCTCCAAAGCCGTCCTCGAAAGCCTTCATGATGAACAGGCCTGGATCTTCGGCGCCATTGTTACCGAGGATCGCTCTGACGCCCGCGTCAACCGCCTCCAGGCCGAAGTAGTCCAACTCCAGGTTGGCGCCGGTTTGGAAGAGAGTGACCAGCTCGTTATAGCCCTCCGTGTCGGCCTGCGGTGTCATGTGACTGACCACGACGCGGGATAGATCCGCCCCATACTGCTGGAGCTGCGTAAGACCTGGCCGCGGCGCGTGGGAGTATCCTCGTAGTCGAAATGCAGGTTGATGGGCAAGCCAGTGACCTGCTGGGCAATGGCCGTCGCCTGGAGCGATCTGTCTTCGAATGCCGTGTTGGCGTATCGGCTGACACCTACTTCGCCAATCACGCCGGAGTAGATAGTGCCGCCTCGACCATCGGAGACGCCGTAAACAAAATCATTGACGATGTCCGCGGCAAGCTGTTGGACCGTCTTGGCACGTGTCGCGGCCGTTTGGTAATAGATTCGACCGGTGCCTTCCTTGTAGTACCCGGACCCCATGATGACGTTCACGCCCGTGGCCACGGAGATAGCTTTTAAGCCAATGGGGTTACGGCCGATATTGGTGTTCGTCATCTCAACGAGCGTTCCATTCCCGTGGTACGGCTCCGTGTTGTACGGCGCCTCGCCAAGGGCATTCTTGAAGTACATCAACTCGCTCGTCGCATCGCTTACACTTGTGAGGTCTAGGTACGAGCCTTGGTGTGTAATCAGCAAGTGCTCGTGAGGGAGCGTGAAGCCCATGTCGCTGGGATCAATCAAGCCTGTAACGGTCATTACTTGTCCCACTCTGGCATTTCGAGTCGCCAGGGCCGCCGCTTTGAGTCCTGGGTCTTCGAGTTGCAACGCATGAGCGGCGCTACAAACCAACGACAACACCAACGTCAGGCCGCACATCGTTCTCATAACGCTACCACCTTTCTTTGAGCAAGGGTTTCTGTAAGCCAGCGATGATTCTAGCCGAGACGGAAACGGATGAAGAATCGCAACGAATCTGATAGTGCCACTCAACCGTCCGTTGGTTGGCAAAGCCAAACCGACGCGGCGCGTGCCTCTTCCGGCCTCGCGAATGACTCTGCTCGACGGTTTCTTACAACGGATTTTCGCGACCAGCGCGTCGGTCAAAAGCCCCCCGGCGCAATCCGGCCAAATTCCTACTCTTTATCGGTTCATCCATGACTCATGCCATTGTCTTCGCATCCGACAATGGCAGACGGAAAGATGCCGTCCCTACCGTGCGATTCCACTCAAACAAGAAAGAAGTGCCAGAGGAGTCAAAATTATTCTCTGCCGCGCTCCGCCTTCCGCAGCCATCCCTCTTACTTAATTACGCATTGCCCCATCGATTATAGCAATGAGTAAAAAAGTCGTCAATCTATTTGCGGGACGCAAGAGAACCACAGAACCGGCGATCGTATTTGGGCACAATGCGGGTATGATTACACGCTGCAACGTCCATTTCGTCGCTTTTTGATACCCCCTCGGTTGCTAACGTTCACGCCCGATGCCTGAATTGCCTGAAGTCGAGACGATGTGCCGCTGTATTGCCGCTGTGGTCGGCTGCCGCATTGACGATGTCCGGCAGCCCCGCTCGCGACTGCAATCGATCTCGATCGCGCCTGCACTTCGTCAATTCCGCCGACACGCCGTGGGTAAGACCATTTCGGCCGTGCGCCGGGTGGGAAAGCGTGTCGTGCTAGAGTTGGACGATCGAAAAGCACAGCGCCCTCACCCTAGCCCTCTCCCGGAGGGGGAGCGGACGGCGGACAGCGTTGTCTCGGAGGGAGAGGGGACGGCGAAAAGCGTTGTCTCGGAGCGAGAGTCGCCCGAGCACGATTGCATCGTGATCGAGCCGCGCATGACCGGGCTGGTGCTGCTGGACGATCCGCCCGATGCGAGGCACCTGCGACTTATTGTCTGCCTCAGTGGTGGCACGCCCAAACACGTTCTGTTTTGGGACCAACGCGGCCTGGGCGTTGTACGTCTGCTGTCGCACGCACAGTTCTTGTTGCACTATGGGCCTGACCGACTTGGGCCCGATGCCTTAGCAATTTCAGCCCACGGCCTTCGTGACCGGCTATGCGCGAGCCGCCGCCCGGTTAAAGTCGCATTGCTCGATCAACGAGCATTGGCTGGCGTCGGCAATCTGTATGCGTCCGAAATCCTGCACTTGGCCCGAATCGACCCGGCCGCGCCCTGCAATGCACTTCGCCCGGCACAGTGGCGGCGGCTGCACGTCGCGATGCGAAAAATCCTGCGGGCCGCAATCCGCCATGAGGGCTCGACGCTGCACGATGGCACATACCGCGTGGCTCGGAACAAGGACGGGGATTACCAATCTTACCATCGCGTGTATCAGCGGGCGGGCCAACCGTGCACCCAATGCACGGGAACTCAAATAGTGCGAATCGTGCAAGCCCAGCGGTCCACATTCTACTGTCCGAAGTGCCAACGCTCTTGAGTTTCGCACCAAACGAAGTAAACTGGCGTGGTCAAAAAACGCCTGGTAATGGCGAACCAAGGAGATTGACCGATGAACGGAAGCACTTTCTGGCGTTTCGGAGTCGGAGTCTTGCTGAGTGCGATTGGCTTGTGGACGACCCCGTCGATGCTCGATGCCCAGAGTCCGCGCGCACGGCTTGGGGCCGGGCTTCGCGGCGCGGATCGTGACAAGGAGAAGCAACCTTCTCTACCATCGATTCTTCTCGACCAGCCGGACTTCCCGCCGGTCACAGGCAAACCTGCGGAGAGTTCGTCGGCCGAGGCCCCATATCAAAAGGGTGTCACCGCCTTCGAAAAGTCGGACTTGGATGCGGCCGTGGCCGAATTTACTCGCGCCATCCAACTCGATTCAAAGTACGCTCCGGCCTACTGCGACCGCGGGCTAGCCCTGGTGATGAAGGGGCAAGTCGACAAGGCAATTGACGACCTGACGACCGCTATTCGGTTGGATCCAGGCGGCGCCCGTTCCTATTTCAATCGCGGCTTCGCCTACTTCCAGATGGACGACTACGATAAAGCGGTGGCGGACTACTCGGACGCCATCCGCCTGAATCCCAGCTATGCCCAGGCGTACCGCGACCGCGGTTACGTGCTAGCCATGAATGGCGATCTGGAACGGGCCATGCAAGACCTGAACTTCGCCGTGCGATTGACGCCGCGCAACCCGGCCTCGTTCACCAGTCGGGGCAAGGCCTATTTCGAGATGCTCGACTGGGACAGCGCCATCGCCGACTACACGCGCGCCGTCCAGCTTGACCCAAAAGACGCCGACGCTTGGTGCGAGCGCGGCAATGCGAAGCTCATGAAAGGCGACTACGATTCCGCGCTGGCCGACATTGAGCAGGCAATGAAGCTTGACCCGGACGAGCCCGTCAATCGCTTCACTCGCGGCGTCGCGTATCTGAAGAAGGGCGATTTTGACAAGGCCCTAGCCGATTTTAACGAGGTAATCCGCATCGACCCCGAGTTCGGCGAGGCGTACCGCGAGCGCGGTCATGCCATGGCGCTCAAGGGAGAATTTGAGAAGGCTCTGGCCGATTTGAACAAAGCGATCGAACTGGTTGACAATGATTACGAGGCATTCTTCTGCCGCGGCTATACCTACGCGATGAAAGGCGACACGGACAAAGCGATTGCCGACTACGATCGCGCGATCAAGTTGGACGCCGCCTTCGCCGAGGCCTACTTCAACCGAGCGCTGGCGCATGTCGCCAAGGACGACATGGAGAAGGCCCTGGCCGATTACAGGCAGGTGATTCCGCTCGAACCGCGCACGGTGGATGGCTACAAAGAATGGGGTCGCAGTACAGAAAAGGCAGCCCGGTCCAAGGCCATCGATCGGTTAGAAGAAGCGCTCGCAAAGGCAAAGCCCGAGGCGCACGAGCATTCGCTCCTGGGCACTGCCTCGCACAAGGAAGGCGACCTGGACACGGCTATCGCAGAATACGACAAGGCCCTGGCACTGTATCCGCGTTATACCGAGGTGTACTACAACCGTGGCCTGGCCTATCGCAAGAAGGATCGGCCGACCAAAGCCATCACCGACTATACGCGGGCGATCCGGCTCGATCCAACATACGTCGTGGCCTACGCCAATCGCGGCTATGCCTACTATAAGCAGGGACAGTTGGACAAGGCTCTGGCCGACTTCGAGAAGATCCTCCAACTAGACCCCGACAACGCCGACGCCAAGAAGAGCCGCGAGCTGATTTTGAAGATGCAGAGTGGCGGCTGAGGCCCATCTTACAAGCGACCTAGAGGCGCAATATGCCTATTGTAAAACACTCGATCGGACAAACGCCTGAAGGCGTGGACGTCGACGCTTACACGGTTGCCAATGCAAATGGCCTCAGACTTACGATCATGACCTACGGGGCCACGATCACTGCGGTCGAAGTTCCGGACCGCCACGGCCAGTTGTCCAACGTTACCCTTGCGCTCGATTCGCTTGCCGACTATCTCAAGGGGCATCCGTGCCTCGGTTCAACCATCGGTCGCTTCGCCAACCGAATTGCCAAGGGGCGCTTCGTCATCGACGGCCGGCAATACGTCCTGGCCACGAACAATGGCCCCAACCACTTGCACGGCGGCATCAAGGGATTCGACAAAGTCGTCTGGATAGCCCAGCCCGTCGAAGGCGCCGATGCAGCGGGCGTCACTTTCTCCTACGTAAGTCCCGATGGCGAGGAGGGCTACCCGGGTAAACTCATTGCCCAGGTGACGTACAGCCTCACCGACAGCAATGAGTTGCAGATGGAGTATTCCGCGACGACCGACAAGCCTACCGTCGTCAATCTTACCAACCACACCTATTGGAACTTGGCCGGCAGCGGCGCCGGCGACGTGCTGCAACACGAGTTAATGCTCAATGCCGATAGGTTTCTGCCCGTCGACGACGGTTTGATTCCACTGGGCCAGCTTCAAACGGTCCGCGGCACACCGATGGACTTTACACAGCCGCAGAACATTGGCGCACGGATGGGGCAGATGGGGGGCGGCTACGATCATTGCTATGTGCTCAACAAAGCCGACGCCCAGCGTGGGCCGGCGTTGGCGGCACGCGTAGCCGAGCCAACCACCGGGCGCATTATGGAGGTCTATACCACGGAGCCCGCGATTCAGTTGTACACTGCCAACGGACTCGATGGCACGCTTCGTGGCGGCGGTAAATCCTATCACAAGCACGCCGGGCTATGTCTCGAAGCCCAGCACTACCCCGACTCGCCAAACCAGCCTCAATTTCCCTCGACCCTGCTGCGGCCAGGCGAGATCTACACGCAGGTGACCCTCCACAAGTTCAGCGTAATGTGACCACCGTCAGAAAGCCCTGTTTGATGACAGGGAGCCATCCTGAGTGCAACGAAGGATCTCGTTGGCGAGCGGGCAGATGCGCAGTTGTGCGGAGATTCTTCGCTACGCTCAGAATGACCAGTCGCAGGCACTTTGCAGGTCTCCTGGCAAAATCGCCGGGGCTTGCGTTGAGCCTGGAGTGCCCATATCATTATGGATGCGTGTGGCCCGCCAAGTAACCAATCCCGCCTCGCCCTTGAGGGTGCTCCGATGCCTCTCGGCATGACTCGCCGCGACTTCTTGACGACGTCGGCAGCCGCCACCGCTGGGTTCACGCTGGCGTCTCGGCTGGAGGCGGCAACGTGGAAAACAACGCTGCATAAGGCGTTCATCGGAGAGCCTCAGGAGGAGACCTTCAAAAAATGGAAGGCCGCGGGCTTCGAGGGCATGGAGACGACCCAGTGGAACGTCTCGCCAAAAGAAGCAGCCGCCGCCCGTAAACTGGCCGAATCCACGGACATGCGAATCCACTCCGTTCTCTTCGGCTGGGGAAACCTCAACGGCGGAAAAGCCGCTTTGGCCGACGGCGTGGACAAGATGTCGACTGCGTTGCGGGCGGCGCAAGGCTATGGGGCCGACGCCGTTCTTTACGTCCCTTGCCGAATCGGCGGCATGCCAATTCCCGAGGCTTGGAAGGTCGATCTCCGTTTTGACGAGAAGTCTGGCCACCTGAAGCAGGTCGTTGCCGGCGATAACTCGAAATACCAGGACTACATCGACGCCCACAATCAAGCGACCGATGCCAGTCGCGACGGAGTCACGCGACTGATTCCTATGGCCAAAAAAACGGGTGTCATCATCGCCTTGGAGAACGTCTGGAACAATCTCTGGGTGAAGCCAGACATCTTTGCGAACTTCGTCAGTTCCTTCGATAGCCCCTGGGTCCGTGCTTACTTCGACATTGGCAACCATGTCAAGTTCGCGCCGCCGCAAGAATGGATCCACACCTTGGGTAAGCTAATCGTGAAGTGCCACGTGAAGGACTTCAAACTGGGGCCTGATGGACGTGGCGGCGGTTTGGCCCATTTCTGTGACATCCGCGAGGGAAGCGTCAACTGGCCGGCCGTTCGCAGGGCCCTCGACGACGTCGGCTACAATGGATGGCTCACCATCGAAGGCAGTAAGCTTTCCCTGGCCGAGAACAACAGGCGATTGGATCTGATCATCGCCGGAAAGTAAGCGGCTAGGCTCGTGTCGACTTACGTGAGATCACTAAACCGACTGATATTTCCACTGTAATCTTTGGAGGTTTTCGCCATGTCGTGCATGAAGTATTTTGGAACGCTTTGCCTGGGGATTCTTATCGCTACATCGCAATTGGCTCGAGCGGCAGAGCCTGTCAAACCGCTCCGAGCTGGCATCATTGGCCTCGATACGTCACATGTCGTGGCATTCACGCAGGCACTCAACGATCCCAAGGCAAAGGGCGAACTCGCCGAAATGAAAATCGTGGCCGCCTATCCCGGCGGCAGTCAAGACATCCCCGATAGCCGCGATCGAGTGAAGGGCTTCACCGAGAAGGTCCGCGGCATGGGTGTTGAGATCGTCGATTCGATCGACGAACTCTTGAAGCGAGTCGACGTAGTTCTGCTGGAGAGTGTCGACGGGCGGCCGCACTTGGCGCAAGCCCGGCTCGTAATCGACGCCGGCAAGCCGCTGTTTATCGACAAGCCGATGGCCAGTTCCTTGGCCGATGCTATGGTGATCTTCCGCTTGGCACAGAAAAAACACGTTCCTTGCTTCTCTGCATCATCGCTACGGTTCGTTTCCAGCTATCAAGCGGTGCGCCAGGGAACTTCAGACTTCGGACAGGTCCGCAGTTGCACGGCATGGAGTCCGATGCACGTCGAACCGCATCATCCCGACCTGTTCTGGTATGCCATCCACGGCGTGGAGTCGCTCTTCACCATCATGGGACCGGGCTGTGTAACGGTGACCCGCGTTGGACCCGAAAAGGTCGTCGGCATCTGGAGCGATGGCCGTCAGGGCACTTTTGTCGCAAAGGACAATCAGTATGGCGCCATTGTCGAGGGGACGAAGAAGACCGGCCAGATCGGCAAATACGAGGGCTATACGCCACTGTTGCTTGAAATCGTAAAGTTTTTCAAGAGCGGTAAGCCGCCCGTTAGCGCCGCAGAAACGTTACAGATTCTCGCCTTTATGGAAGCTGCTGACGAAAGCAAGCGCGAGGGTGGTGCGCCCGTGAGCATCGAAAGCGTCATGCAAAAGGCAGAAGCCCAGGCCAACAAAGCCGCGCTCTAGCATTGGGAAACGACCGCGGCAGCGGTCGCCCGCAAATTCCCCCACCTTGACAGCATGCCGCATCTTTCCCGATGCGCACTTCTCTCGCGCGCAAAGAAGGCCGCAAGCTACGGTCGATAAGGTCAGAATAGACCCCGTCAAACCGATCCGCAGTCAACTGGCACCAATGAAAACAATTCTGACACCGCCCGACCTGCTGATTCTGAAACTGATCGAGAAACTTAGAGATTCGGACCCGCTGATTCGCCGCAATGCCGCAGGCGCCCTGCGGCTGCAAGGCACGCGAGCAATCGCCGCCATCACGGCGCTGTCCGCACTGCTGAGCGATCAAGACATTCGGGTCCGCAACGAGGCAGAGCGGGCGATTGACCACCTCAGACTAGTCGCCGCCTAGCGTAGTGTCTCACGCGCGCTGGAACTGACGCACGCTGGGGGTCACGGGCTGCTTGCCAACACGTACAGCAGGGACCTTAGCCTGCGCCGGCGTCGTCATTTCATAAGATCAGACTCTCTGGGCCCCTCGCAACTCCCGCCGGGCTTGCAGTTTGCTCGCCTTTCCGCTATCCAAAGAGCTACCTGCCCCTCTGGAGCTCCTTGCCCATGCCAGCGAAGGCCGCATAATGCAAACGATGAAAGCCCTGGTGAAGAAGGAAGCCCGCGAGGGCCTGTGGCTCGACGACGTGCCGACGCCCGAGATCGGCATTAACGACGTGCTCATCGAAGTGCTCCGCACCGGTATCTGCGGTACCGATGTCCACATCTATAGCTGGGACGCCTGGGCACAAAAGACGATCCCCGTGCCCCTGGTGGTCGGGCATGAGTTCGTCGGCCGGATCGTCGAGACCGGCAGCAACGTCAAGGACTTCCACGTCGGCGACATCGTTAGCGGCGAGGGACACGTGGTTTGTGGACGCTGCCGCAACTGCCTGGCGGGCCGACGCCATCTTTGCATGGAGACCGTCGGCGTCGGCGTGAATCGGCCGGGGGCGTTTGCCGAGTATCTCTCGCTGCCAATGACCAACGTTTGGCACCTCGACCCAGCGGTGCCCTATGACGTGGCGGCGATCTTCGATCCCTTGGGAAATGCCGTTCACACTGCGTTGTCCTTCCCCGTGTTGGGCGAGGACGTGCTCATTACAGGCGCCGGCCCGATCGGCATCATGGCGCTGGCCGTGGTGCGCCATGCCGGCGCTCGCCACGTCGTTATCACCGACGTCAACCCCTATCGTTTGGAACTGGCCGGCAGGTTGAAGCCGACGCTCGCATTGGACGTCCGCCACGACAGTATTGCAGCGGCGCAGAAGAAACTCGCTATGAAAGAGGGTTTCGACGTCGGCTTGGAGATGTCGGGCAACCCGGCCGCGTTCCGCGACATGCTGGCCAATATGTGCCACGGCGGCAAGATTGCCATGCTCGGCATCCCCACCGCCGAAATGGCTATCGACTGGACCAAGGTCATCTTCAACATGCTGACCATCAAGGGCATCTACGGCCGCGAAATGTACGAAACCTGGTACAAGATGACGGCGATGATCCAGAGCGGTTTGAACGTCGATCCGGTCATCACTCACCGCTTCCACTACTCCGATTTCCAAAAGGGCTTCGATGCCATGCGCTCCGGAAGCTCTGGCAAAGTGATCCTCACCTGGAAGGAGGAGTAGGAAGAACTAGCGGCGTCATCCCCGGTTTGGTAAGGTCAAGGCGTCTTGAACGGCATGCACGGACGGAATAGAACCGCGTTGCGATTGAGTCGCCGCATGAAGAATCGACCCGAAGTTGCGCGCCCTACCCAAAACGGCGGGTGCACTTTACAATAGCGGTAGCGAGAAGCAACCATGAATATCGAACTCTCCGCCTCCGAGGTCGAACTCTTAACAAGCACTGCCATGCGCCTCGGGGTACGTCCCGAGGAGCTTGCGCGGGCGGCACTGACCGATGCGCTAAGTCGCGACGAGGACGAGTTTTGTAAAGCCGCCGAATATGTTCTCAGCAAAAACCGAGACCTATACCAACGGCTCGCCTGACCCACATGCGCTATCTGACGCAGGCCGAAGTAATCGAACTGCATCAGGCGGTTATCGAACAGTCCGGCGGTAGTTCCGGATTCCGCGATCTTGGAGCATTGCAGTCGGCTGTTGCGCAACCGAAACTCATCTTCGGAGACAAGGACCTCTATCCGTCTATCGAGGAAAAGGGTGCGGCGCTGGGCTTTTCCTTGATCTGCAACCATCCGTTCGTCGACGGAAACAAGCGGGTCGGTCACGCGGCAATGGAAACATTTCTCGTGCTTAACGGCCGCGAGATCGCGGCATCCGCGAAAGACGCCGAGGAATTTATCTTGCGTGTTGCCGCCAGTAATGCGTCCCGTGACGACTTAGTCCATTGGCTACGTTCGCGTATAGTACCAACTGGATCAAGCGGTCTGGAGACCCAGCCGTAGTGATCCTCACCTGGAAGGAGGCCAAACCATGTTCGGTTCGATGAAAGGCTTTCTGGCCGGGCAGTTGCAGCAGGTTCGCGATGCCGGACTCTACAAGGCGGAGCGAGTCATCACCACGCCACAGGGCGCCCGCGTTGGAGTTTTAGAATCCGGCGGGCAAGAACGTCCGCCGCACCGCGTGTTGAACCTCTGCGCAAACAACTATCTTGGGCTGGCCGATCATCCCGAGATTATCGCGGCTGCCCACGAAGCGCTCGATCGCTGGGGATACGGCATGGCCAGCGTCCGCTTTATCTGCGGCACGCAGGAGATTCACAAAGAGTTGGAGAATCGCATCAGTCGCTTCTTGGGCACCGAAGACACAATTCTGTACTCCTCGTGCTTCGATGCCAACGGCGGCCTGTTCGAGACAATTCTGGGGCCGGACGATGCTGTCATTTCCGACGAGCTAAACCATGCCAGCATCATCGACGGCGTGCGGCTCTGCAAAGCCCAGCGGTTCCGCTACCGCAATAATGACATGGCGGACCTAGCCGAGCAATTACGACTGGCGGCCGGCGCCCAATTTCGCCTCATCGCCACCGATGGTGTCTTCTCAATGGACGGCGTCATCGCCAATCTCAAAGGCATCTGCGATCTGGCCGACCAACATGACGCCCTGGTGATGGTCGACGATTCGCATGCCGTGGGAGTTATTGGCCGCACGGGTCGCGGCACGCACGAATATCATGGCGTAATGGACCGCGTCGACATCATCACCGGCACGCTCGGCAAAGCCTTGGGCGGCGCGAGTGGCGGGTACACCAGCGGCCGAAAACAAATCGTCGACATGTTGCGCCAGCGCAGCCGGCCATACCTTTTCTCAAACACGCTTGCGCCCCCAATCGTGGCTGCGTCGCTGAAAACCCTCGATCTGATCGAGCGTTCGACGGAGTTACGCGACCGACTGGAATCAAACACCCGCACGTTCCGCGAAGGCATGACGCAGCACGGATTCCACATTGCTCCCGGCGTGCATCCGATCTGTCCGATAATGCTCGGCGACGCCGTGCTGGCCGGGAAGATGGCCGGCGCTATGCTGCGGCGCGGCGTCTACGTGGTCGCCTTCTCGTATCCGGTGGTGCCAAAAGACAAGGCCCGCATTCGAGTGCAGGTTTCCGCCGCGCATACCACGGACGATCTCAACTTCGTCATGGATGCATTTTCCGAGGCCAAACAAGAAGTTGGGATCTAATTATCCACAAAGAACGCAAAGAGCACGGATTGCGAATACCGCTGGCTGCCGCGTTGTCTGCTTCGATTCTTCTTCGTGTCAATTCGTGTCCATCGTTGACAACCACTTATCGATTTTTTCCGATCGAAAACGCCGAGCCGAGACGGCGGCCGATTGCGTGGTAGGACTTCGACTCCGGGGCATACACCATCGGCAGAAGTTTTTCGAGATCCGGCGCCCCTTGCTCGGTAAGCATATCGTCGTCAACTTTTACATCCATGATTTCGCCGACGAACAGCGTGTGCAGTCCGATTTCCAACGTATGTGCCAGCCGGCATTCAAGCACCAGCGGGAACTCGGTGACGATCGGCGCATCGACCAGATCACTGCGGACCACCGTCAGACCCGTCGCTGCCAGTTTGTCTTCGACCTTTCCCGAGGCAATGCCAAAATAGTCGGCCTCCTTCACATGCCGCTCCGATGGAACGTTCACCGTGAAAGCCTTGCGCCCAATGATGCTGGCGTAGGAATACGTCGCCTTGCGTAGCGATACGGCGACACACGGCGGCACGGAACAACAGATGCCGCCCCAGGCCGCCGTCATCACGTTTGGCTTGCCCTCCCTGTCGTACGTGCCAATAACCAGAACCGGAGTGGGATACAGAATTGTTTTTGCACCTAGCGATTTTTTCATGGGTGGTCCTCTCATATTTTTGGTGAAGATCGGCGATCGATCAGTTCGCACAACATCGGCGGTGCAATTTGCTCCGCGCTGCCCACGATCGCTCGGGCGGCACCCAGTTCGCTCCAAGAGCGTCCGGTGCTCACAAATCCGACGCTTGCCATGCCCGCGGCGTTGGCCGCCGCCACGCCGGCCGGTGCATCTTCAATGACAGCACAACGCGACGGCGCAACGCCCAGACGCTCGGCTGCCAGCAAAAATACTTGCGGGTCGGGCTTTCCACGGCTTACGTCTGCGCCCGTAACGATAGCATCGAACAACTCCCCCCGATCGATTTTACCCAGGGCGAGAGCAATGTTTTCTGGCGGACCGGACGACCCCACAGCCAACCTAAACCCCGATTGACTGAGCGCGGTGAGCACATCGCGAATGCCGGGCATGACGGGGAAGTCGCCCTCGACCAAGTCACGAAATGCCGCTTCTTTTCGCATATCCAAAGCAGCAATCTCGTCGTCCGAGAGGCGACCGGAACCCCAGACATAATCGATGATCTCGCGGCTTGTGCGGCCGAAACTGTGCGCGAACATGGTCTCGTTAAAATCAATCCCTTCTGTCGCGGCGACTTCTCGCCAACTGCGAAAGTGCGCCGCGTAGCTATCGATCAGCACGCCGTCCATGTCGAAAATCGCGGCGTAGTCCCGGCTCAATGCTATGACCTCCAATATGCTATGCGGCAAGCAGGCCCGGCGTGCCTCTTACACGACACAATCGGCCAACGGCAGATCAACGATAATCTGCGTGCCCTGGTCCTTCGCCGACTCAATCATGATACGGCCATCGATCAGGCGAACGCGCTCGCGGATGCCGCGCAGTCCAAAGCGCTGTTCATCCACGTCCTGCGTCGAAAAACCCGCACCCCAGTCGCGGACCGCTATGTGAAGGTGATCGCCGCGCTGGACAAGCTCGACGCGGACCTTCTCGCTGCCGCTGTGCCGGCAAGCGTTTTGCAGCGATTCCTGCACGATGCGGAAAATGGCAATCTCCAGCGGCGGCGCAAGACGATGGAAGTCGACCTCGTGCACAAACTCAATGCTGGGCCCACCCGATGGGCGTCGTTCACAAACAAGGTATTCGATAGCTTCGACAACGCCCGCCTCCTCCAAAATCGGCGGTTGCAATCCACTGATCATCCGCCGCATCTCGTCCAGCGCGCGGCCAATCAAGCACAAGCCAGAATCAAAAGCCCGCCATGCGGCGGCCGGATCGCGATCGTGTGCTTCCCGAAAACCTTGCAATCGAAACAACGCCCCGGCAAGTTGCTGCGCGAAGCCGTCGTGAATCTCATAGGCCGTCAGCCGTCGCTCACGTTCATGCAGTTCCAGCAAGTGCCGCAACAGCCGCTGCTCCTTGGCGACTGCTTCCGTAGCCAAACGCTCATGGGTAACGTCCGCACAGATCACGATCGCGTGATCGGCGTCTCCGTCGGCCGCCATCGGCACGGCGCGGCCGAGCCACCAGTGGCCAAACACATCCTGCACTTGAATGCTTTGCGGCGACGCGATCTCGAAGGCACGATCCAACGTCTGGCGGCACGCCTCCCGAAATTCCGGGGCAACAAACTCGATTCCGCGACCGCCTTGCTGCAAGCTTCCCTCTCCATTTCCCCATGAACGGTTGGTGAACTGGACAGCACCTTGGCGGTCGACGATCGCGACGAGATCCGGCAAATTCTCGACGAGCGCCCTCAACTTGTTTTTCGAGTCGCAGCAAGCCCCCTGAGGCTTTGTATGGTTGAGCAACGTTGATTCGAGAGATTTGTTCATCGTGGACAGAGGTGGGCCAGCGGCCCAATCCAGCTTGTGTTCCGTGGAATTGCAGAGGTCGACTCGATTCGCCGATCGTGCTGCCGCCGCAATCAACCCTCCCGAGAGGGGAAAGCATGCTGTAAAACCCGATTATATCGTCACGCCGCCACAATCCAAGTCGGGGCACAGCCGATGCAGAAAAACTGCGGACTCTGCGGTCTGCGCCGTTTTCCGGACCATGCCTTCGGCGATGGCCGTTGCACCTTCTCAAAAACATGAACCTGCCCCGTCGCCTCGCGCTCGCTCATTCGATTCCCTTGCGTTTAGCATTTGACTACCCGGCTGCCGCTGTAACAATGTGAATGAGGTCGGATCATGCAGCGCGAATTCACTGGGCGATTTGCCAGAGTCTCGTACATTGCGATGGCGGCCGCTTGTATGGCGCTAATTCCCCAGCCGGCCAAGGGAGCGGCGTCGCCATTCGCCCAGCGGTTTGTCGCCCGCCCGTTTCCCGAAGGTCTCCAGTGGATCAACACGCCTCGGCCGATCCAATTGCAGGAACTCCGGGGCAAATTCGTCCTCCTCGACTTTTGGACCCTTGGCTGCATCAATTGCATGCACATCATTCCCGAGTTGCGGAAGCTCGAAAAGGCTTGGCCCAACGAGCTGGTGGTGATAGGCGTTCACTCGGCGAAGTTCGCCCGCGAAAAAGATACGAAGAGCATCAAGGAGGCGGTGCTGCGCTACCGCGTGCAACACCCCGTCGTCAACGATTCCGGTTTTGTCATTTGGAGAAGTTACGGCATTCAGGCGTGGCCGAGCCTCGTGTTGATCGATCCCGAGGGCTATGCTGTTTGGGCTCAAAGCGGCGAAGCGACCTTCGAGCAATTGGACGGTCTGTTGAGAAAGGCCGCGCCGGTCTACCGAGCACGTCATCTTCTTAACAATCGCCCGATTCGTTTCGAACCAGAATCTGCCAAACTTGTGGCGCAGCCGCTCTTGTTTCCCGGCAAAATTGCGGCCGACGCCGTGGAAAAGCGTCTGTTCATCGCCGACAGCGGCCACAACCGTATCATCGTGACCCGTTTGGACGGCTCGCTGTTGGCGACCATCGGGTCTGGCGCAATTGGCCGCGGCAACGGCGACTATCGCACGGCGACCTTCAACACGCCGCAGGGGCTGGCCTTGGATGGCGACAAGCTCTATGTGGCAGATACGGAGAATCACCTGATCCGAAAAATCGATCTTGCGCGTCAACGCGTTACGACGATTGCCGGCACCGGACGTCAGAATCGCGAACCGCCTTTGCCGGGTGTCATGCGAAAACCGCTCGGCACCGCATTAAGCAGCCCCTGGGACGTACTGGTGCACCGCGGCGATGTCTATATCGCGATGGCCGGCATTCATCAGATTTGGATTCTCAAGGGCAACGGGTCTGCCATCGGCGTCTTTGCCGGCAGCGGTCGCGAGGACATCGTCGATGGCCTCACACGCTCACGGCGCCCCTCCGACCCGGGACTCGTATGCTTCGCGCAGCCCAGCGGGCTCAGCTCTGACGGAGAATGGCTCTATGTCGCCGATAGCGAAGGCAGTTCGATCCGGGCCATACCCTTCGACATACAGCAAAGCGTGCGGACAGTCGTTGGCACTGCGAAGCTCGCAACGGCGCGGCTGTTTACGTTTGGCGACGTCGACGGAGTAGGACCGAACGTGCTCCTGCAACACCCGTTGGGCATCGCCTGCTACGACGGCAAGCTCTACGTTGCCGACACCTACAACAACAAGATCAAGGTTGTTGATCCCGCCACAGGCGATACGCAAACCATCGCCGGCACGGCAACTCCCGGCCATAGCGATGACCCCGCCGCCTTCGACCAACCTGGCGGAATCGCTGCCGCTCTTGGCAAGCTCTACGTTGCTGATACGAACAACCATCTGATTCGAGTGATCGACCTCAATGCCGGCAATTCCGTCTCGACTCTGAAAATCTCCGGCCTCAAAGCTCCGTGAGCACATTTCCAAGAAATGAAACCTGCCCCTCCCTTTGTTGCGAGAGGGGCAGGTGGCAGACGTCTTTGACAAGGGGATCGGTCAAAGACATCGCTATGTGCCGCTTACCGTGCCGCGGCAGGCCGCGCGCTAATTCATCAGCGCCGTCTTGGCTGGCACGGGCGCTGGGGGCATCAAAGGTGATGTCGGGGGCGCGACGGGAGCCGGGCTGGCACCGCCGGAACCTTGCGTAGCACCGCACCGCGGGCAGCAGTAGACCACCACGCATTTGTAGCTCGGCACCTTGCAGACGACCTCTTTCTTTTCCAGCTTCTTGACTTTGCGAACTCTGCCGCACTTCGGCGGAACAAAGTTCTTGCACGCTTCCGCCGCGCACGGATCGCAGCGTTTGCAGCCACCGTTGGCACATGCCGTCTCACCGGCTACTGCACCCGTCCCTTCGCCGGCGCAGCAGCATTCGTGACCGCAACTCGGTAGTGGCGCAAAACTCCGAGCATTTTACGGCCCACACCGTCTTCTTGATCTCCTTCATTTCACAAACGACCCGGCAATACTTTTCACAGGGGCCGCCGCAGCCACAACGCCCACAATGGTTTTCGCTGCCACATGTCTGCACGTCGCCGCACGCCGCTGGCATCTTGCACGCATCCCCCGCGATTGCAGCGGCCGCAATCGACCAGCCCGTTGCCATTGATAACAGAAAGGTCCTCATGTCCGTTTTCTCCTTCTACCTCGTGCCGAAGCGAGGCACGACTGCGTAGGGTCTTGGTTGCTAGGTTGGGTTTTGGTCGGCGCCTCAGAAGTCGATCTGAGCACGCATCTCAACTGTGTTCAGATATCCATTTGCACCAGTCCGAGGGTCCTCGGTCGAATACACGTCGTTGAGCATGAGCTTGGTGTAAGGGTTCAAATACCAGCTCAAGCCCAGGGTATGGTTGGAGAACCGGCTGGCGTTCCCGGTGGCACTGACTGCGTCGCTGAAGTCGATCCACGACCAGCGATAGCCGACCTCCCACGCCCCTTTTCCCGTGGAAACACAGCAGTTTTCGTCGCGAACTCGGAAGAAGTTCTCGAACGGCTTGATGCGGGTGAAAGTGGCGGAATTGCGATCATACTTCCGATTCTCACCAGTCAGGAAGTAACTGGTGTAGACGTAAAACGAGTTGATGTTGTGCGTGTCGCCGGCGAAATCGCGGGCAAAGGCGCCGACGTATTCCGATTGCACGGAGAACGGTCCGTACACGAACGCCAACTCAGCGCCCAGTTCATCGACAAAGTCGATGTTGTTCATCGTTGCGTTGTACGTGGCTGCAAGGTGCGCCTCCTCGGGACGCAAGCTTACCGACGGGATCGGGAACTGGTTGCCCCAGGCGTCGCGGTAACTGCCCGCAAGGCCCACGTGGAGCAGCCCACGGCCGTCCGTGGCTTCGTCATACCACGGCAACCAGGTCACTCGTCCCGTCGCTGCTGTGGCCGTGTGGCTATCGGTTTCTTGAAAGACCATTCCGCCATCGCCGCCCGCAGAGCAAAACGCGCCCAAAAACCAGCAAGAATTCTCGTAGTCGAAGGGATGGTCGAACGCCATAACGCCGATGTGACGCTCGGGAGTTATCAAAGATGTGTTTGCCCGTTCCATGAAACTGACAAACAGATCGCTAGTCACAGTCTCTAGGCCGAGCGGTTCATAGAAATTGCCGATCCGCACGTGGCCCAACATGGGCAGCTCGTTGACCTGAAGATAGATGTCCTTTGCAGCGATCTTGCCCGGCACACCGGTCGTGGAATATGCGCCATTGTTCTTGTTATTTGTCAGCGTACCAGCGAGATCGAGTTCCATCTTGTACTCAACAACGTCGAAGCCGCCACCCTTAAGACAGAGGTAAAGGCGACGAAATTCGACGCCGTTCGCCTCGGGGACGCCACCCAGATAGTTGCCGCTCCTCGTGAAGCTGGCCGTATCTACTTGAATGCGCCCGACGGCGTGCACGTCATGGCCGAGGCCGCCTTCTCCTTGTCGGCCTTGCTCTTGTCATCGACTTTCTTCAATGCCTTTTCTAACTCGGCCACGCGCGCCGCCAGGGCCGAGTCTTGTGGGGCATAGTTGTCCGCAACATAAGCGTTTTCATTTGCCGCCAACATCGGTGCGCGGCTCGGATCCACCGGCATGGATTCTGTCATGTTCCCGGGAGCTACGGGCACGTAGGTCTGTCCCTGGACAGCCGTAGTCACTCCACCGGCCATCGCGATGGCCAGCATCCACGTCAAGTGAGCTTTGAATCCTCCGTGCATCGCGCTCTCCCCCTGAATAGAGTATGCTGGAAGGACGCCTGAGAGCTTTTGTTGCTTTGCAGCAATCCGCTGTAATCGGCGTATTCCTGACCTTGCAAATGTGCGGCTAATCCATTGCCACACGTATCCTAAGAGTATCTCTCGGGGAAGGAACTATCGGGAATCAAGTTAGAGTAGGGTTAGCAGCTATAACCGGCCACGGGCAGCAGTGGTGGGCCCTGCATATTCGTCAAATCCCGCCGAAACGAACGCAGAATTGGGCGATCAGCCCGAGCGTTTCGCCGCGTCCGGTAAAAACAGACGCCGCAGAACCGCCAGCAGAATTAACAGCGGAAGAATCGCCCACAACAGCTTCGGCCAGCGAACCAGCACAATCAGCACAACCGGCAACGAGACCACCAGCCAGTTTGGCAGACGCTGCACATCGTCGAAGGCAAGCCAGGCAGCAGCCAGAATCGCGCCGCCCCGCCAGAAGCAGGCCAACACCAGTTCTTCGCTTGGCCACCAGTAGCTGACAGCCAACGCGCCCAACAGCAAGGCGCTCGCGGAAATGGCCAAAATTCGACGCCGCATCGATCTCGTCCTATGTAGCAGGCACACTCCGTGCGCCGTAGCCTACAAGCTTGTTCTAAATTCGGTCAAGCATGTCCACCCAGCGAACCAACTCCGCCAGCTCGTCATCGTCAAGATAACGAGTCACGTCGCCCGTTCGCTTCATTGTCACCGGGATGCCCTTTTCACGAAAGGCCGCAGCCGAGCTCTCAACCTGCCTACGAATCGTCGACTTGTCGGCCGCAGCCATATAGACGGCCAGTCGCCTGAGAGGATCGTTTTCTGGCACTTCGCCCTGCGGCGCCGCCTCGACGGCAGCCACCGCCCGGATCGCCTCGAGATTGCGCAAGGCCGCGGCGAAGGCCAGCAAACCGCCCGATTCATAACCGTGAACCACTACCCGGCTTGGATCCACATCGTACTTTGCGGCCACCTCGATGAGCAAACGTGGCACCAAGGCCGCTTCGCCCGACGTCCAATGCGCCGCGTCGGCTGCCTTCGGCGCCACCAGAATCAGATCGTAGCGTTCGCACAGCGGCTTCCACCGCGCCAGTAGCTGCGGCCAATCGACGCCGTCTGGCCCGTGCAACCATATTACCACGCCATAGGGCACGCTCGCCGAGTATCCGTCCGGAACGTACGCCCGGGTCTCGTTCGCAAACTCGGGCACCTTAAGAGAAATCGACCCCACAGCCGGCCGAGCAGCATCCTCTTTCAGTTCGCTGCTTCTCGCCGGCGGCAAGTCCTTTGGCGGAAGACTCTCGGGAAGCGCGGTCAGCGTGGCGTTCACCTTTCTCACGACGCCGGCGCGGCTCAGCTCAAGTTCCACCTCGGATCCCGGCTCAATCAGGCCCATCTTCGTCATGAGCTCGATGCGGTTTTCGAGTGGCTCGCCTTGCAGCGAGACGACCGTGTCGTCCGTAGTGACACCCACCCTGTCCGCAGGGCTGCCCGGATATACGTACCGAACGCCAACTCCATCTTCCTTATCGGTACGCAAAGGCAGAATGCCGAAAAAGCCGTGCTGGAAGGGCGGAAGCTTCGCCACCAATTGGAGCTCGCGCTCGATTCGCTGCTGCCCGCGGAGAACCGTCACGTGCACCTTGTCACCGGCATACCGATGGCCGAGTTCCTGTTTCAGGTCCGCCGTGCGAACAATCTTTCGGCCGTCAATCTCCAGCACGCGATCCCCGACCTTCAGCCCCGCTTCGGCTGCGGGCGACTTCTGCCGGCAATGGGCGATCACCGGCTCGCCCGTATACAGGCTTGGCCCCTTCATACTGATGCCGGCCAGCCCGGGCGAGAGGTCCTCCCCCTTTTTCAGACGAGGCAGCACTTTCTGAATCTGCTCCAGGGGAATGGCGAAGCCGATGCCGGAATCGTACCACTCGACGCCGGCCGTCTCATCGGCCGCCTCGGGCGACAGGGGCACCAGCACGCCCAATACACGGCCATGAATATCCACCAGCGGGCCGCCATAGTTGTTCGGCGACACCGCCGCATCGGTTTGAATGGCCTTGCCCCAAACTCGGTCCAGGGCGCTCACGATTCCCACGGCCATGTTGGGCCGCTCACTCTCGAAAGTTCGCCCCACGGCAATTGCCCATTGGCCGACGCGAATGTCCCTCGCTGCTGCCGCCTCGCAGGTGGGCAGTGGCCCATCAACGTCGATCTTCAGCAGCACGAGCATCCGCGAGTGATCGGTGGCCACAAGCTTTGCCGACTTGCGGCTGCCATCACCCAGGCGCACAAGAATCGAACTGGGTTCATTGACGAAGCTGAACGCGCTCGAGACGATGTAGCCCGCCGGATCGACCACGAGGCCCGTCGTGGGACCGGTCCCAAAGAGAACCTGTCCGACTCGCTCCAGGCCGCCAATGGTCTCGATCCGCACCACCGCCGGTGCGATGCGGTCCACGGCGGCCCTGAACGCCGCTTGCTCCAACGCATCCGGATCGCCAGCCGCCGCAAACGATGTGATTAGCAGGCACAGTATCACAGGGTGAACCAACAGGCACCGACGAGCGAGATCAGTTAGCGAGCCCCGCCACGCATTCGTATGATCTGCCATACGCCCTTTAAGAATTGCCCTTGTCATGGTTGCACCTTCTTCACCGCCTCATCGCTCGGTCGCAACGAAACCGGGATCAGGTCTTGGCCACGCAGCACCGTGATCTTCACCGGGTCTTCGTAATCGATGTATTCCAACTCCGACGTCAGGGCCTTGCATGACTGCACCAGCCGATCGCCGACCAATAAGACGAGATCATCCGGTCGGATCCCGGCTCGTGCGGCAGGCGAGTCAGGCCGGACACGGTCGATGTATGGCGGCGTGCGCTCCACGACATCCGGTATGAGCACGATGCCCAGCGACGCCAAATCGACTGATCGCGCCGGCTTCTTAACGCTTTCAGCCTCGCGTGCGACGAACCGGCCGCTCTCGATCTGTTCAACTGATGAGCGGAGTTCTTCAATCGGCATGGCGTAGTTGAGCCATGTGTTGTTCAACGCATTGCGCAGCTCTCTGCCCAACATGCCGGTCAACTTCCCGCCGCGCGTGATCAATGCCCCGCCGGCCGCGCCAGGATTGTTCGTCGTCACATCCAGCACGTAGACCGACCCGCGATACGGTGTCTCATAGACGCCGCGACGAGCGTCAAGCCGCGTAACGACGGATACGGTCCCTTTCTGTGCGCTAACCGGCTCGTTACCCATCGCCACGCCAAAAATGTTGCTCAGGGCCACCACCCGCACCCCGGCGTTCGACTTCACAGCGCCCGCGAGATCGAAGTACGGCACCCCATTGGCTTCGATTTTAAGCACGGCAATCTCCAACCGTGGATCGGCCCCCAGTAGTTTCGCCTCGAACTTCCGTCCATCGGCCAACACGGCCGTGATGTAATCGGTGTCCAGTACGTGGCTGAAAACGGTCAGAATGTGTCCCTGCGGCGAAATCAGAATACCGCTCTGGTATGCCTCCATGCCGCGGAATCCCCCAGCGCCGTAGATCTTGACGATCTTCGGCTGGGCATCGTCGATCGTATCGACTAGCGCCGTGGCGCTTGTGGCACATCGGCAGAGAACGAGCAGCAAAGTCATGCTAAGCGCAGCGACGCATCCATGCGGCAACGAAGCACGTCCGCTGCGCTCAAGACAACGCCGACTCAATCCGCATCCAGCATGTGTCACTCGCTGCTCCCGGCTGCAAAATCGCTTATCTTCAATACTGTGAACGCCTGATCCCCAAATCGCACTTCCATCTTCGCCGGCACCGAGCGCCCTGCGCGGAATGATATTCTGAAAGATAGACTTCGCACGGGTCGGATTCCTCGTCGGCGAACATTTCAATCCCCAACAAGTCTCCAGAAGTCGCATCGAAGTAAAATCGGCACTCGAACCCCTTGTACAAGCCGATGAGCACATCACAAAGTTGGTCATGTCCCAACAACGGCGCCGTACCGTAATAGTAGACATCGCCGAACCGGCCGAGCCCCTCAACGGCCAGTCGCCGCCATAGGTATAGTGCCGGCAGGAGGCCGCCGCTGCCAGCAGGCGGCAACGACGTACTTGGCTCGCTGTCGGCCACCCACTTCGTTTCGCGCCGGTGACTTCAGCGACGCCCCGGCATCGTCCAATTGAAACCGGACCTCGTCGCCGCCCTGCGATCGCCCCAAAATCGTCCAGGCGCCCTTCGTGGTCAAACCTGCAGCAGCAATCCACGCCTTCCAAACGCGCTGCTGATGCAGCATGTTGAAATAGTAGTTCGCGTAGCCACGCTTTGCCTCAAAATGCGCCTTCACGACCTCGGGCACGGCATGCTCGGGTGGCGCCGGTACGTGCCTTGCACGTGGACGGGGCAACTCGCCTTTGGGCGGCTTGGACTTCGGCGCCTTCTGTTCGCCCGGCTTCGGCTCCTCCGACGGCTTGGGCAATGGCATCGGCATCTCCGATGGTCGCCCAGATATCGCTTCCAACAGTTCTTCTTGCCCATGTACGCCAGCCAGCCGAACAAGAATGTCATATCGTTTTCCTTCGTGACGATAGCTCAACGGCACGCGCCAGCCTTTGGGATAGATGCCCAACACGTTCTTAAACCCGTTGGGCGTGGAAATTGGCCGCCCGCCAAAACCAACGATTTCGTCGTCGTAGCGAAGTCCCCGGCGATAGGCGTCGGAATTGTCCAGGATGTCGCTGACAACCACCCGGCCTTCTTCGTCGCTGGCCACGCGCGCGCCGAGCGTCGCGTGATCCACAATCCGCCCGCTATAAAGCGTGCCAAGGAAGTTTTTGATCTGATTGATCGAGATGGCGTACGCCGCGCCGACGTTTACCCGGCCGCGCTTTTCGAACGATGCCCGGCCGTTGATGCCAATCAACTTCCCGTCGGCGTCGAACAGCGGCCCGCCGGAATTGCCCGGGTTGATCGAGGCGTCGATCTGTAAACAGTCGGTATACTCCAACAACGTGCCGGCAGGAAACTGGTAACGGTGTACGCCGGAGACAATTCCATACGTGACCGTCGGCTGCAGGTCGGTGGCCAACAGGAACGGATTCCCCATCGCGAATACCCAGTCGCCCGCGCGGATGCGATCGCTGTCGCCCAATTGGGCACAAGGAAACTCGTCGCGGCCGAATAGCTTCATGAGCGCCACGTCGCCCGTCGGATCGACGCCCACCAACACGGCGTCATAGATCTTTCCGTCGGCCATGCCACACTGCATGGACTTGCCGCATGGGAGCACCACGTGAAAATTGCTGATTGCATAACCGTCAGGCGTGATCACCACTCCCGATCCGCCACCTTGGCCGTTGGGGGCGAACACGGCCAGGACGCTATCCTTCACCTTGTCGATCACTGCGATTCGCCGGGACTCGGCGTTCACGACGGACGCGTCGGGCTGCGCCACGGCGATCGATGCCGTTAGCGTCAGCATGGCAGAATATAGGTAGACCAATTTCATTTGCTGAGCCTCGCGTTGCACAGCAGCAAGTGATCGCCCGCACTGAAGCCCTCGGCGAAGTCGACCACGATCGTTAGTCGGCTAGTCCCGGCAACATTCAGATCGATAGACCGGGGAGCGTCGCGGCCTGTCAAGACAGTGTCCAGCAGCACACTGTCGTCTCCGCGAACAATGAGCCGAATCTTCCCGCTCGGGCGCACTGCATCGTCGATTCCCGCGATTGCTTGGAAATGGCCATACCGCTCATGCAAGCGATACATGAGTTCGGTGCGGCTGTGAATTGCCAAGCCCTTGTGATACTCGACCCCGCCAAGTTGCAGGGGCCTTGCGTCGACGCCGCGATCGTATCGAGGGGCATAGAACTGCTCGACCACCGCGGGCACGCCACCGATGCCACTGAAGTACGGCGTCCAGCGCACGCTGTCCGGCTCAAGATCGCTCAAATAGACGATCTTTCCGCGGGAAAAGTCGATCTGCATGATCGCGTCCAGCGGCTGCGACACATTCACGCCCGCCGGTGTCGTCCAGTGCAGTTTGTCGGAAAGCGTCAGTGAGCGCGCGGCCCATTGCGAACCCGATGAATCAGTAATTCGGCACACGGGCTCCGGCAATTTGGGCTCGTCGCCGTGTCGATAAACCAGCCCGTAGATCTTCGACCGCTTGACCGGCAATATTTCGCCGTCGAAATCAAATTGGACCGCTTCCTCCGTTACATCATGGATGACCCCTTGATGATAGTCGAGGCTTGCCCCCTTGCGGACAATCAGCAAGTCGCTCTCTATTTTCGCCTTTGTCAATCGTGTCCATTCGACATCCAAACTCTCAGACGGCGGCTGCAGTCGAATGGTGCGTATGACCTTGCTCGGCATCTCCAACACGGTTCCGTCCGATGCGGTTATGCTCGCCGTGGCACCGTACACCACACATTGCCGCGCGCACGCAATAGAACCGTCCGTCAATTCGATAATGACATCCGAAGCTCGGCTCGCCGGCCGGGCTTGTTTGGCCGAAATCGAGAGCAGTGTGGCCGTGTCGAGCGATTCGCGACCACTGCGCGTGTCGATGGCAACCCGCCCGGCAGATATCTCCACGAGCGAGCCCGACGTCGTCTTGCCGTCAAGCAACTGCAAGTCGAAAGCCGGCGCCGCTGAAATCAACGCAACTACCATCAATACCGAAATCATCCTCTCTCCTCTCTCCTACTTCTCCCCCTCGGCCGCCAATTCGCGAAAGTACTGCTCGATCACGTCCCGATAATGTGCGGGAAGATCGCGGCCGATCTGCTGCATGGCTTCTTCTCGCTCTTTCGGAGGCAGGTCGCCCCAACCGCTGCTCGAGCCAATCTTCTTCTTCGTCACCTCGCCCGGCCCCTTGCCTTCCATAATCCGGCTATCCTGCGCTGGATTGCTCGGTCGCATCGTGTTGGCCGTGCTCGCGGCCTGCTGTTGCTGCTGCTCTTCCAGCTTCTTAATCATCTTGTCGAGCGACTCGATCACTCCGTCCTCTTGCTTGCGGACCTTCGCTCCGGCACGACCGAGGTCGAGACGACGCCGGATGTCGTTCATGCGCCGCGCGATGTGGTCGAGCGTGTCGTCCTGCAAGTCTTTCAGGTCCTCCTGCATCAACCGCGCCACCGCGACATATCGCCGTGGGCTCGACTTGGCGCCATCCAGCAACTCTCCAATCACCCTCAGTCCCGAATCTCTATTCAGCAGCGCGTGGTCCACCACGCCCTGACAAAACAGCAGCGCGGCCGGCGCCACCACATCGCTCGGCGTCAGGCCCGCCAGTTGTTCGTGGGCCTCGTCGTACAACGATTGCTGAACCAACCATCGCGCATACAGCAACCGCAAATTGGCCGTAAACATCCGTGGCAGCCCAGGATCGGCAAGCCACGCCTGCCCCGAAAGTCGTGATTGCAGACGCGGCTGCAAACACATCGCGACGAGCCTCGCTGCGTCCGAATCCGCCAGCGCGAACGTCTGGACCACGCGGTCCAACAACTCGTCCTCCGATATTGGACGCTCCGCATCCCTCCACATCGCCTCCGCCTTCGCGCGTGTCGAAGCATCGACCTTCTTGGCCTCAAGCCAGGCAAACACCTGGGCACGCACGTCACCAGTTTGCGCTGGCTGCCACGCACTAGCAGCGACACCCGATGCGGCCGATGCCGCGTGAGCAGCTACGGGAGCAAATAGTAGCATCGCCAACAAACAGGACGTCGTTTGCGTCAATCGTCGTCTCATCGGTTCTTCCCCATCTGCAAATCGTGGGTAACGCGGTAGATGCGCTCTTCACGCTCAGCCAATCGCCGCAGCGCGTCGAGCAGGTCGGCATTGTCCGCCTGCTCGCCATCGATCAACTTCGCATACCGGGCCGTCCGCGTGTTCACGCGCATTTGCAGTGCTCGAATCATTCTCAATTCCGACAGCCCATCAATCAATGGGGGATCCTGCGGCTGGCCATTGGAGCGTTGCCCTGCCTTCTTCTTGTTCGCGTTGTCTTTCTGCGCCTTCGTCAGGGCATCGACCATCTCTTTTAGCGCTGCGAGAATGTCTTCTTCAATGCTCTGCGTGGTCTTGCCAACTTTGACCTGGGCAAGCCTCTCAACCGTTTGCTGCATGTCGTCGCGGGCTTGCTCGGCGGCCTCCAGCATCGCTACGGCTGTGCCGTCGTCGTGCAACAAAAGCAGCGCCTTGTCGATCTCGACGACAATATCTGACTCCTTGCCGCTCAGACGGCTCGCTTCAATCTCATGATTGTGCGTTCGATCGGCCGGCGGCACCTTGTCGAGCCGCGTCGTTCCCTCGTATACTTCTTCCTGCATCTGGAGCATCTTGCGAAAGCGGGCTTCGAGCATCGCCAACGTCCGCTCAATTTCCTCTTCGCGAAGTTGCCGGAGAATCTCTTCCAGCTTGGCCTTGGCTAACTGAAGCTGGCGGATCGCCTCTTCCTGTTTTTCGCCAGCTCCCTTACGTTCCGCTTCCTTCAACTTCGCCTCGGCCTCCTTCATGCGCTGTTGGGCTGCCTCCAAACGGTTTCGGACAGTCGCCGGCGATTGATCGTTTTCGGGAGCGGGCGAGTCGCTATCGCCGCCCTTTTTCGGCTCCTGTTTCTTCTCGCCATTCTGTCCCGGCTGCGGTTTTCCGCCGCCCTGACTTCGCTCGCCATCTTTACTATCACGCTTGGCCGTCTCGCCCGGACCAGGGCTGGCTGGAGTTTCACTCTTGCGAACGTCGTGGGCCAGTTCACCCGTCTTTCCGGCCACTTTGCCTTGCTCGCCTACCAACCGCTTGGCATCATCACCACCGGCCACGCGCCCTTGAATATCCTTTTGCTGATTGATAAGTGCGCCAATGCGTTTGAGATATTCGCGGATGCGGGCCTTTTCGTTTTCAATGTGTTTCTGGCGATTCTCGCTCAGCAGCAACTCCAGCAGCGTATGCAAATCCTGCTCCACCTCGGTCTGGCTCTCCAAAGCGCGTGACAACTGTTCCTTGCCCAACAGGTCCACCAGCCGGTCCAAGCGCACGGCAATCAACTCGTCTTTGCTTTGCGCAACAGCCTTCTTCAACAGGACCGCCCGGCGGGGATCGGTCGCAGCGCTAAGCTCTGCCATACGCAACAGCACGTCTTCGAGATGCTTGTACTTCTCGGCGATTTGTTCTTGCCGTGTCGCAAGGCTGTCGGCTGTCTCCGCCCCCTTTTCGCGTTGATCGCTGTCGGCGGATTTCGGCTGATCGCGTTCGGCGGCCCACAGCGACGAGCCGAGCAATGCCACCGACATTACGCCCAGCCCAATCAACAGTCGCCAATGAACGATCATATCACTAATCCTTGAGCAAATCGCGGAGCTTTTCTTTGTGCCGTTCCTGCGTCTGGTCGTTCAGTTGTCCTTGCATCTTGATGATGTTCCGCAACAAATCGACCGCCTGATTGAAGTCTTCCAACTCGATCATGCGATCGAGGACTTTTCGCATGGCCAACAGAATCGCATCGGCCTGTTGCTGGGCCTGGTCACGCAGACCAGGACCGCTGCCCTCGTTGTCCAAAGCGGGCTCGAGCGCATCGAGGCGGTTTTCCAACTCTGGGAACATTTCTCCCGCAATCTCCCGCAGCGGGTTGGCAATTCCCGACTGAAGCCGGTTCTTCAGTTCTTCCGTGTCGATGCGATTATTGATCAGTTGTTTGCGGATGTCATCGAATGCGTCGGCGATGCCGAGCACCTCCTGGCGCTCTTGCGGCAGTTCGTCAATGCACCCTGCACTCCGAGATGCCGCAGCGTACTCTGCCGCGCCGGCGAATCTTCCGGCTCGTCGTCCGGCTCGCTGCCTTTGGCTCGTGGCGCAGCAGCAGCGGGCCGGAATACGAGCCTTGCAAGCAGATCGCGAGTGTCGGTCATTTCCTGGACCGCCGCCTCGAAACGCTGCCGCAAAACCAACTCCCTGGCGTCGAGGATGACCCGCAATTGTTCCGGCGTCACTACGTCGAGCGTCCACTGTTCGCCACTGGCGACATTGGGACCGTGGCCCAGGTCGCACAGATCGGCAGCCTTTACACTGACGAGCAGCCTTTGACCTTTCGCCATACCTAACTCGCGCACCTCCAGCGCGGCGTCGGCAAGCGTACACTCCAGGGGGTGATCCGTGAACTGGCGAATTGTGTGGCTGCCCACTTTGTTCTGGCCGGCGGTGTACTCGAACCAAATGCGGCCGAGCCCATAGTCGTCGCTGATGCGCCCGGCGACCGGAATGCGGGCCTGCGGCGTTACGGCCGCGCCGATGCCGTCAAGCTGCGCGCCTATCTGCGGCGGCTGGTCTGGCGCCGCAACCAACGCCAAACGAACGGGCTCGCGGCTCGTAATCCCATCGGTGTCAGTCAAGCTCAGCAGCAGCGTGGTGTCCGTCGCAAGCACCCCCAAGTCGTAAATAAACCCGCGCTGATCTGGCGCCAGTTCGCTGCGAGCGATGGTCCGCAGGGGCGTGCGCCGATCATTCGCAACACGGCTCACTTCGATCCGGTCGAGTTCCTTGTTGGCCAACGCCTGCACTATCACGCGGCTTCCAGCCGGAATCTGCATGACGCCGCTCACCGGCAGATGCGACTGTTTGCGCCCAATGTATGCTGGCAGTTGACAGTCAAGTGTCATCGCGGAGATCGTAGGGCTATCGACGACCTGAAGCCAGCAGTCGCGCACGCAGTCGTCGCCGCCGGCCACGTCGAAGTGGATGTCGCCTAGCACGCTCCGAAAAGTGTATGCGTATTCTTGAAAGCGATCGTCGGGGCCCCGTGCGACGCCGCGCCGCTCCATCGTCGCCCGGCCGTTGCCGGCACCGTCGGTCCGATAACGCACCTCAACCACCTGCGGCACTTGCGGCATTCGGGTATCCGCCTTGGCGATAACCTCAACATCCGAGCCGCGGGCCACCTTTCGCACGCCGCTGTCAAAGCCCTCGACTGCCAGATGCGTGCTGCGCGGCCACGTCTCGTCGGACAGAGTCAGCGTGCGCCGCGCCCATAGGGCAAATGCATCATTGGCCAGGAATGCAAACGCCATGACGCTCACCGCCAGCAGACCGCCGGCCCCGCATTTTGACCACAAGGGCCTTGGGTTAAAGACGCGACGGACCTCGACGTTGGCCAGTCGTGAAGCTGCTTGTCGGCATGTCTCGGCCAGCATGCGATGATCCACCTCACTTCGATCGTCGCTGCCAAGAACCACGGCCGTAAGCAGACTGTCGTCCAACTGCGGGAAACGTCGCTCCAAGATCGTGGCTGCATTGCTGTCGGTGATCCGAACCAGTGCGCACCGCCCAATCAGTTGCCATACAATGCCCACCAAGATGGCAAGAACCGCGCTCAACATTAGCCCACGAACAAACGGCCGCGGCTCGAAGAGCCAATCGACCAGCAGAGTCATCCAGAACGCCATGCCCAACCACACCGCCGCGCCCCCGAGCCCTTCCAGCCAGACGTATTGGCGAATGCGCCACCGCACCCCATCCAGCACCGACTGAACGGCGGGGGCAACGGTCGGACGTTCGTTAAGTTCACACGTAGCCATTGGTCGAGTCAACGTGAACGGTGGGTGGCGACTACATTCGCTGATCGGACGCTTGCTCGGCGGCCACAATCGACGACGGGAGCCACCTCCTGAATTGTCACCTTCATTTTACGCTAGTTTCACCAGACGTCGCACTAACCACTCTAAACATAACAGGCCGCACAACAGAAACATCATCCAGCGGAGCCACGTTTCCTCCCAGTCGGGATTGGGCGCCACGGGCTGGATCACGGTCGTCGTTCGGTCCCTCAATTGTCGTGCCAAACAGCTCGGGTTGTTTGGGTCAATTGCGATGGACAGTCCCACGTAATACTTCCCACCCGTTCCACGGGCGATAAGGTTCAGCAGTGCATCGTTGCGCCGCGGATTCTCCCGCTCCAATTCGGGAACTTTCACCTGTATGCGCCGGGTCAGCCGCTGACCACCCGATTCTGGCACGGGCAGATCGAGGCGATAAGTGCCTTCTTGAAGGGCCGGAAATTGCCCCAAGTAAGCGCCCGGTCTCATCGAATCGGCGCGCATCACGACTCTGGCCACCGAGCCGTCCGGCTGAAGCACTTGCAGGTTGACACTCGACGCCGCAAGCGGATCGAGCCGGGCATTGGTAAGCTGTGCCCGTACTTCGACGCTGTTGCCCAACGTATAGCGGTCCTGAGCCACCAACAACACGCCACGGTTCGAGCCGCGCAGTAACCTGCCCTGCGAAACATGGCGGATCAACTTCGTGTAGAACTGCTCAAAATACGTTTCGTCGACCGAGCGCAGCCGCCACATCTCGCCGCTGCCGAGATAAAACGCCCGCCCCGAGCCATAGAATTGCCCGGCAAGATAGACGGGCTGCTGACCGTTGTCGGCTGTGCGGGGATCGGCGAACCGAGCGAATACGGTGGCCCCCGGCTTTGGCCCGCGGATCGGACAGTAGCTGTAGACCCCCGGGAAGTCGGCCCACGCCTCGCGCGACGCGGTGGCCGTGTCGCCCAGCCAGAGGAAATCGGCATCGAGCCCCTCGCGCGTAAAACTCAGGGGCCAAGGCTCCTTGCTGGCATAGACATTGCTCTCCATCGCCACCAACCGACTGGGGAAAACGACTGGATACAAGTTGCGGATCGGCCCCATCGCGGCGTCTTGTGTCCAACCGCCGACGCCCCGACCGGCATACACCGATCCAGCGACTACGATCAGTCCGCCCCCTTGCTCCGAGACCCATTTTTCCAACAACTCGACCTGCGCCCGACTAAGCGCCTGCCAATTTGGGTCCATCGCCACGACGCAATCGTACCGATACATTTCCTCTCGCGTGGTGGGAAAACTCGTCAGCAGCTTTCGCGCTTCCTGCGACATTCCCGGCCCGCCCGACTGTAGCAAGACGTCGAGTGCCGTCGAACGATCTCGAAAGAGCTGGCTGCGGAGGAATTGGTATTCGCGCGTCGGCCCGCCGGCCAGCAGCAACACGCGATTTTTGTGGTCGACGATCTCCACATCCGCCTCGCGGAAGTTGTCGGCCAGATTTCGGTCCTCCGGTGGCGGTTGAATGCGAAAACACAATGTCCGTCGGCCGGGACTGTCGGGCGTAAGATCGAATTTCACCGGCAGCACTTCGCCGTCGCCGCCAAGCGTAATCCGCCGCGTCTCCACCACGTCGCCGCTCCCTTGACCGCCGCTATCGCCCGCCGGCCGCGTCAACAATTGCACTGTAACCGACTTGCCACCGAGGCCTTGCGCTTGAACGTATCCCGTCACCGTGTAACGATCGCCCGGATATGCCCGAGCCGGCGCCGCAAAGTCGGACACCGCCACGTTCGTCGGCTGCCGATCCGACCCCAGGCCGACCGTGAACACCGGGATCTTGGCTTCTTGGGCCAATTCGACCGCCGCCTCCGGCGAGATGCCAGCGTTTTGAGCGCCATCGCTAAAAACCACGATGCCCGAGACCGGCGTGCCCCGCTGCGTTTGAATCAATTGCCGCAGTGCCTGGCCCAATCGGGTCTCGACGCCGGTGGGCGCCAACAGCCTACCCCACTCGACACGATCTGAAGGATGCGACTGCTGCCCGGTAGGAGACGACTCTGGTCGCTGCTGCGCATCACCGTCCGTCAGGCGACCTAACGTGACGGCCTGATCCGCCTTCAAGTCTTCGCTAAAGGGGAAGATGGTTACATCGTGAACCTTGCGGAGTTGGGTCAGAAAGTCGCTTTCGCCCAGCGCTGCGGCAACTTGACTCGCTCGGCTCGCGAGCGCCGACGATCGCGATTCAACATCGGTCAAGCCCATGCTCAGGCTCGTATCAACCAGCATTAGCGCCCGCGAGTTCCGCACCACCTCGCGTTCCAATCGCCAATGCGGCTGGAGAAATAGAATCAACAGGCCGAAGAACGTCGCGGCCCTCAAGCCGGTCAATACCCAGCCGAGCCAAGAGGGCAACTCGACCGCATCGCGCCGATACAAGTATCGCACCACGAGCAAGATGACCATGCAGACCGCAATCGGTAGAATCCAGTCAGCGTTCGACTGGATGCGACGGAACTCGAAAATCGCTCGGGAACTGCCTTCTGCGAAAAGAGGTAAGGCAATCATGCGTCACCTCCTCTCGATGTAAGCTGCGCCATTTGCCCCGGACGGTCGCCGGCAGGCGCCAATGTCCGCCCCACCGTGCCCGTCGCGCGGCGAACCGGATGATAGCTGGCCGACCATGCAAAGACCTGCTCGACCAGCAACAAGAAGACCAATGCGTAAAGCAGTGCATCGCTCAGGTTGTAGCCCGAATGATTGCCATTGGCGCTCTGGAACGCCGCGGCTTGGTCATAATGGTAGTTGACGCCTTCCAATCGGGCGGCAAGTTGTTCGGCGTCGCTCGTGGCCAGATCGCCTTCCGTCGCATCAACGTTCACGGCATAGCGGCGTGCCTCCGGAGCACCGTCAATCCGGGCCAAACGTGCCTCATAAAATCCACTGGAACTCGTATCGCGCAACGACACCAATGAAGGTCCATCGCGCGAAGGTGACGCGTTGAGCGTGACGGCTGCCGCGTTGCCCCCTTCCCCCATAGAAGACTCTGGAAGCTCGAAGCGAACCGACGGCTGGTAGACTGCCGGATCCAGACTAATTTCCAACGGTGAACCGACCAGCCTCTGACGATCCTCGCCGGGGCGCTGTGACAAGTAAGACTGCAAATCCTGCATAACGACAACGAAGCTCGGATTGCGGGCCCAATTGTTCCACGATGGTCCGGCAGACGTCAAAAAAGCCAGGACGCGGCCCTTGCCAAACGACCGCTCGACCACGAGCAGCGCACCGTTCCGCAAACGCGCCACGACGCGCACCGTCGAATCGCGTGCCGGCCGCCAACCGTCCGGTACGGCCATGTATCGTTCGACCGCAACCGCTCGAAGCAACGGGTTCTGTTTCGCCGCAAATACGCGAAAAATAAAATGGTCGCTCACCTCTACATCGGGCGCCGGCTCAAGGCGGTCGACCACCAATTCGGCCGGCCGCTTCAGCGGAATAGGAAACAGTCCCTTGCCGTCGCGATACAACGATTCGTTGAAGTATTTGGGATCGGAGTGCTCGCCAAGGAAGAATGCCACGCCGCCACCGGCCGCCACATACTTCTCTAGCGCCGCGACGGCAGATGCGTCTAATCGTTCGACGTTCGCCAAGTTGATAGTCGCGTAGCTGTCCAACGGCTTCAAGCTCAGATAGCGAGGCGCCTCGACCTGCGGGCGAATCCCCGTCCGCACCGGCCCGCTGGGCGACAGGGCCAAGCTCAAATACCGAGCATCGCGGGTCTCGGCGTCCCCATCCACCAGCAACACCGGCACATCGACCGGCAAATCGACGGAATAGTAGCGGTAGTTGTCGGCCGCGACGGCGTCGCTTTCCAGGCGCACCGTAATATCGTGCCGCCCTGCATGTGAAAACTGAACGAGAAATCGCTCCTTGACCACTTTTCCCGGCGGAACCTTCGGCAGCGTGACGGCTGGCCGCCCATGCCCATCCTCGCCCAGGACCACTGAAACGTTCTGCGCTGTACCGGTGCCAAAGTTCTCGACGCTCACCTCCATGAACCACGGCACACCAGCCGCGCGAATGCCGGCAGCCGGCTCAAGCGACGCAATAGCCAGGTTCGGCCGGGCGCGATCGACGCAGTTGACCAAATGGACCTCCGCACCGGACTTGCTGAGGCGGAGCAACTCGTCGCGCAAATCCCGCGGATCCTGCCATTGCCGTGTGCGGAAATCGGATACGAGGTATATCACGCGGCGGTCGCCCTCATCGGGACCAAGCAATTCTGGAATGGCTCGCAGCGCCGGCAATGGTCCGGCGGCCGTCTCAGTGACTTTGAGCCTGGTCAATAATTCGCTGAGACTGTCAACAGACTCCGTGCTGACTGGCTGCTTCAAGACGTCGGGCTCGGCGACTTGATCCGTCCGTGCCGCTCTCGAAAACCGCAAGAGTGTCAGCGCCTGTGGTGGTGCTTGACGAGCCGCCTCTCGACCGATGCGGTCGATGACCTTCTTGGCCTCCGTGAACGCATCGGTATTGTCCCAGCGGTCGGACATCGAAAAACTATCGTCCAACAGCACGACATGATGGGTTCGCGTGCTGCCAAGGAGGCCGCCCCATCGGCTTCGCAATACCGGTTGGGCAACCAGCAGCACAATCGCGGCAACGGCCGCCATCCGCAATAGCAGCAGCAACAGTTGCTTAAGCAAGACCCAGGTGCGGTTCTTCTTCTGACTCAGCAGCAGAAACTCCATCGCCGCCCATTGGATCCGCCGGTGCCGCATCATATTGATCAAATGGATCAACACGGGGATCGCCACCGCGCCGAGCGTCGGCAGGCCCAAGGTCCAAAACAAAGTGGGATGGAGGAAGGAGGGCACGGGGAGTCGTGGCTGGTGGTTAGCGGTTAGTGATTCGTGGCCAACGGTCAGTGATCCAAGGCCGGCAGCAGCACTAGCCACCAGTCACCGGTCACTGATCCCTAGTTCTTATGATGCATTCCCAAGCGGTTGCTCAAATAGGCGGCTAGCGCGGCATCCAACGGCTGGCTCGTGCGGAGAAGTGCGTAATCAACGTTGTGCCGGGTGCAGCCGCGGCGGACCTCGTCCAGGTACGCACTCACAGCCGCCAGATAGCCCTCCCGCAATGCGCGTGGATTGCAGCGAAGCTGCTCCGGCACTTCGAGGCCGTCAAAACGCGTCGGCCCATTAAAAGGAAAATCCAACTCGTCATCGTCTAAAATATGAAACACCATGACGTCGTGACCCCGACTCCGCAGCAGCCCCAGGCCGCGAAACAGGCCCGGCCGCTCGACCAGCAGATCCGACACCAGCACGATCAACCCACGCCGCGTATTGCTCTCGGCCACATTGCGCAGGACCTGGTACAGGTCGGTTTTCTGGCGCGGGCTGCTAAGCTCCAATGCCTGAATGATCGAAGCCAAATGGGTCCGCTTCGTGCGCGTCGGAACGGTGGCTCGCGCCTTATCATCAAAGGCCACGCAGCCAACCGCGTCCTGCTGCCGTAATAGCAGATAGGCAAGACTCACGGCAATCGTACAACCGTACTCGTATTTGTTCATCGCTCCACGCCCATACTGCATGCTGCCCGAGACGTCGCACAGCAATGTGCAGCGGAGATTCGTATCCTCCTCGAACTGTTTGACGTAGTAGCGGTCCTGCTTGGCCCAAACTTTCCAGTCGACGTATCGCAGATCGTCGCCATAGGTATACTGACGATGCTGGCGAAATTCGATCGATTGGCCGAAGTAAGGACTGCGATGCAGCCCCGAGAGAAACCCCTCGACAACGTGCCGCGCGCGAAGATCGAGCCGCGCAATCCGCTTGATCGCCTCGGGATGTAAAAATCGCTTCGATTCCATAAGTGTGGGCATCCTCGATGCGCCCTGCTCCTTTACGACGCAAACATCTTTTGGAATCGCGTGTCCGCGGTCAGCTCGTCTTCCCGCGTGGGGGTTATCGCAAGTATCCGCTCGATCAGGTCGTCGGGCGTCACCCCTTCGCTCTCTGCGGTGAAACTCAGCACCAGGCGATGCCGCAACACCGGCTTGGCCAGGGCTTGGATGTCTTCGCACGTGACGTGAGTGCGCCCTGCAACAACGCCCGAGCCTTGGCCCCGAGCACCAGAAACTGCACGGCCCTGGGCCCTGCGCCCCAACTCAATTGCTCATCCACGAAGTCCGGAACGCCCGACTCCCGCACGCGCGTCTGTCGCACGATCGACAGCGCATACCGGATCACGTGATCCGACGCCGGCACCTGACGAACGATACGCTGTAGATCGAGAATTTCAGTAGCCGTGAGTACTGGCTCGATCGAATCGACCATCGTCGTCGTGGTGCGCCGCGCCACCTCGAACTCCTCATCGAAGTTCGGATAGCGCACATAGACTTTGAACATGAAGCGGTCCTGCTGGGCCTCGGGCAACGGATACGTCCCCTCCTGCTCGATCGGGTTTTGCGTGGCCAACACGAAGAACGGATCGGCCAGTTTGTGACGCACTCGGCCCACGGTCACCTGCCGCTCTTGCATGGCTTCCAACAACGCCGCCTGCGTTTTCGGCGGCGTACGGTTGATCTCGTCGGCCAAAATGACATTACTAAACAGCGGCCCTTCGAGAAAACGGAAGTCGCGCGTGCCGGTGCTGCGGTTCTCCTCGATCACGTCGGTGCCCGTGATGTCGGCCGGCATCAGATCGGGCGTGAATTGGATGCGGCTGAACGTGAGGTTCAGCGTCCGGCTGAGCGTGCTGATCATGAGCGTCTTGGCCAAGCCCGGCACACCCTCCAGCAGACAATGGCCTCGGCTGAACAACGAGATCAACAGCTCATCGATCACGTCGGTCTGCCCGACAATGACCTGCGCCAGTTGGTCCACGATTTTCTGCCGGGCGCTGCCAAGCTGTTCGATGGCCGTGCCGGAATGTCCGTCAAACTGATGATCGCTCATGAACGTCCTTCCATTTTCGGGAGGCAAGAGAAGAGAGGAAAGCCCTTTGCCCTCTCCTCTCTCCCCTCTCTATTTCACCGTTGGTAGATCGGCAATGTCGCCTTGGGCAACTGCAGGATGATCAAATTGCTCGCTGTAGTATAGACGGGGCCGATGTATCCTTGGTTCCATGATCCGTCCGTGCCCGCCTCCGAAACGATCTTCGAGAAGATCCTGTTGCGATAGTCTTCCCATTCTCGGCCGCCCTGGCGATACAGCACCTGGGAATAGTAGTAATGGGCGTAGTGCCAATGGCCAAATCCCTGGTTGTTGATATTATCGAGGTTCTTTTTGCAGTAGCTCAGCAGCCGGGGAACGTAATCGCTGTCGTAGTCGCCGGCGTTAAATAAACAGGCGATCGCCGCCGCCGTGATGGGTGGTCTCCCCCCGCCGCCAACGCCCGCTAAATTGTACCTTACACCGCCGTCGGGCCCGGTGCATTTCTTGATGTAGTTGACCGCCTTGTCGATGATCTCCTTGGGCACCGGAATGCCCGCGTTGCGGCAGCCGCGCAGGCCTTGCACCTGGGTGATCGTGGTCGAGCCTTCATCGAAGCCGCCGCCGTCCTTAGCGCTAACGTAGCCCCAACCTCCGCCGACGGTCTGGGCACGGCCGGTGAACTCCACCGCTCTGGTCAGCACGTCGATCAACCGCTCGCGCCGTTCGGCGTCTTCCTCCTCGCCGAGCACCTGGGAGAGGAACAGCATGGCGAACCCGTGGCCGTACGTGTAGCGGTCATCACGTGTCGGGTCGCCGATCAGACCGTTGGCACGACTACGCCCGACCAAGTAGTCGACGGCCTTACTGATGTTGTTGGCGTACTTGCCTTGTGTCGTGGTCGAGCCTTCGCAAAGCAGCGCCGTGGCGGCCAATGCCGTCATCGACGTTGGATAGTGGTCGTTGGCCGCCGTCCAGTGCCCAAGCCGCGACTGGTGCGCGGCCAGCCACTCCAGGCCGTGAGCCACGGCCCGATCAACCTCCGCGTCACGGACAGCGGCCTGCACCGTGTGGCACACGAGCAGCATCGCGGCAAGAGTCATCATGACAAATCGTAGTCTGCGGTTGTCTATCATGTTCCGTCGTTCGTAGCAGGCGAATCTGGTCGCTGATGGCCCGTGATCATTCTGAGCGTAGCTTTGTCATTCTGAGCGTAGCGAAGAATCTCTCTCCTCTCTCCCCTCCCGTCCCGCTCCACTCACTCCCCATAGTCGTCGTCCGGTTCGCCCATCAACCGGCCGATCGTCTTGCGCATGGTGTCCCATAGTGCCTCGGCCGCTTCGCCGCCAGGCGCCGCCGGCGTCTCCGATTCGGTCTGGGCGCCGGGCGGCAGCGGCTTATCGGTAAAGGTGAGCCGAATCGTCGAGTTGCGCTGCAGCACCAAGTCGACCGTCTTCTTACCGCGGTCGCCAACGACGTCGATCGTGCCGGAATTGGTGGTCAAATCCTTCTTATAGGCCGTGCGGCCGTTTCGTTTATCGATGCACAGCAGGGAGGTTGTAAGCAGGTTGACTCCCATGGCGTTTTGCTGGTATCGCTGGCACGCAAACGTCAGGATTGGCAAACGCTGCGGCTGCTCCAGCAGCAGAAACTGATTTTGGATTATCGCCGGCCGGGGCCACTGCAGCCTCCCTTGCCCATCGAAGGCGTACATCTTCCCGCGGTAGATCGGTGTGTAACTGGAGCCGGCCATTGGCTGAATGCGAGACGGATTACCGACACGCGTGCTGCGCGTGATCAGAAAATATTGACCCTCGGAGCGCAGCACGGTAATGTCGGTCAGCCCCGGCTCGCTGTCAACCTTCACGTCGGCAAGTGTGCGGCCATCCGGTAGACCCAGCAGTAGAAAGTGGCCGTCCGGTTCCATCACGCCTACCGCTTCCTCGCCCACAATGCAACTGCGAGCCGCGGCCGAGTATCGCCGCTCCGGCCACAGGTCGCGCCCTTCGACTGGGTCGACCAGCGTCAGCACGTGTTGATCTCCTTCCGGCCACCATAACAGCAGCCGTCGCCCGAGCGCCGCGAGGCACGTGGCCTCCAACCGCCCATAGCCGGCTCGCTCCTGACCGCTGGGAAATACTTGCCGGCCACGGCGCCGAGGCACCTTGCACGTACCCAGCCGCTCTCCATCAACCGCCCGCAGCAAAGTCGCGTCTTCTTGGTCAGGTGACATGACAAGTACAAACTCAGTGTCGCCAATAACATCGCTCCCCGGCGACACGTCGTCGCGGCTCCACAACGTCTCTCCACTGCGAAGATCTACAGCCATGAGCGTGTGAGACCGCTGGAAGCAGACATACTGGCTCGTCACTGGGCCAAACGTGCCGTTGCGCCCGTACGATTCTGCAAAATGCTGCTGCCATCGCCACGGTAGATTTCCAAACGCCACCGGAAAGGAATTGCCGCCTTCGAACCCACTCCCGGGCGACGCCAACTCTTTGCTCCAAAGCAGCCGCGGCTTGGCGACGGCGTCGACGCCAAGCGTATCAATTGCTGCAACATTTGAACCATAGGCAACGAATAGCAGATGCCCCTGCGCCCTCGCATAAGTCAGGCGCGGTTGTAGCCCATGTTCGTGCGGTGCGGATCGGTTGGCAACGGAATCCGCCACTGCTCGCGGCCCCATCCGTCGCTACCGACAATGGTTCGCCCGTTATCGTCGAAGCGCGCCGACAACTCGGACAGGTACGGCATCGCGCTCCCGCGCATTTCGATCAAATAACGCGGAGAGGGAGACGCGGTCGCAATCGGTTTAGTCACTACGATCTTTCCCACCGGCCAGTCGTTATCTTGCTTGGACTTCAGTGGCCGCGCCATATCGCCCCAGGAGACGTCGGTGCCCTGATCGGGCCCGCTGCTGCCGGCGATTTCCGCCTCAAGCAGTCGGTGCGCGCTCGTTAGCCGCGACACCAACACCTTACGTGCTGCTGCGGCCACGGGTTGACCTCCAAAATAGTCCAGCGAAAGCTGCAACTGCGCAATCGAACCGGCGGCGATTGCATCCTTCAGTCGTTGCTCGATGGCCGAATCGATTTTTGCGGCCGCTGTCTTATCTGCCTCGTCGCGCAATAGTGCAAGTTCGGCGGCGAGCCATCGATCGCAACGCGCTGAATGCGTGCTGCTGATCTTGTCTAACGGCCGCTCCGCGGGCTCCAGATCAATCAGCTTTTGACAGTAGCTGAAGGCGTCGACCCAATGACCGTCCTTTCGCAGCCCCTCGGCCATCAGACGCAGATAGGCGGCCCGCTGCGCCGGATCGTCCAATAGCCGTTCAACCTCACTCGCTCGATCGCGATAGGCGGCAAAGTCGGTTTGCATGCCCGCCATCAACGAATCGCGCAGCATTTCGCGGGTGCGCGGCTCCGGCTCAAGTTCGTAAGCGCGGCGAAAACATGCAATCGCTTCCCGAGGCTTCTCCGCGTCCAACAGAATCTCTCCTCGCAGCGACAACGCCTCGGCATCGTCGGGCTTGGCCGCCAATCTCCGCTGCACCTCCGCATTCGCGGCGTCCAACTGATAGTAGGCATCGACGCCGCCGAACCCCTGCGAAATCATCTTTCCTTGGTAACACACGAGATTCCCGGCAACGTCCCCCTTCCGCGACTTCGCCACGTGAACGATCGTGCCTTTGGTCGTATCGATTGCGGCCACCTCCGCATTCGTCAAAGGCACATAGTATCGCTCCCCTGCCAAAAAACCGCGGCCGCTGGGCATACTCTTCTCTGGCAACCGCACGATACGCCCATGCCAAGCCGGCTTGCCATCAGCCATGCGCAGCGCTCGAAGCGCGTGCCGGCCGACTACCACGACTTTATCCCGATCGGCACAGGCCACGTACAAGTCGGTCTGCCGCGGCGCTTGCCACACCACTTCGCCATCCGACAAATTAAGGCAATACAGCAAATCCGAATCGACCGGCGTGGCAATCACACGGCCATCCACAATCGAGACGTTTCCATCGAGCCACCGTGGCGCCGCTGGCGTGCCCACCATCAGAGCATTGGCCCGGCGGACATTGCGGCGGCCGTATTGGTATCCCCACAACAGCGATCGCGTAGCCATGTCCACACCGACGATTGCACCGGCGGAGGTGGGGCACACCAATACGCCATCCGCATAAGATGGCGATGTGCCCGATGTTCGACGCCAGATGTCTTGGCCCACGTCCTGCTCCGCGACCGCCAACTGTTGCGACCACAGCAAGCTGCCGGTCGCGGCGTCCAAAGCCATCAATCGGATTTCGCTCTTAATCTCGCCTAGGACATAAAGCTGACCGAGCAGCGGCAACGGCGGACCGAGGAAGAACGTCTCGGCCTGCCGCAGCGCGTCCGAGCCCGCGGGACCGCCCAACTGCCACGCCAGCTTGCCCGTGCGTATGTCGTACGCGGCCAACTGGTTGCTAAGCGATCCCTGATCGCCATCAGTCATTACGCCAATCGCCGGATTGACGCCCATCGGGCCAGCCCGCACGACAATGCTCCCCAACTGCCCTTGCCCCGGACCTTGTTCGAGATCCTCAATAGCAAAGACCAGGCGCCCATCGCTGCTCAGCGTACCATAGGTCGTGTCGCTCCACATGCGCTGTCGCAGACTGGCCGCGAGTATCGACCGCTGCGATCGCGGATCACCGATCTGCACAACGGGCGCCCCGTCATTATCCAGCTCATCCGGAACCTCCCACAATCGCTTACCCGTGGCAAAATCGACGGCCAACAAGTTCTGCGACGTCCGCATCAACAGCACACCGGCCACCGCCAGCGGATGCATTGCGGGCAAGATCGGAGCGTCCTGTTCAATGCACAGCCGCTGGAACTGCCGCAAGTCGTTTTCCAGCACCGGATCATCCGTCATGCTCACCCGCCAACGCATATTCAGCAAGGGAATGCCGCCCGCCATGGACGCGTTGCGCGCCGCATTGCCACCAACCATCAACCAGCGATCGAGTTTCACATCCTGCGTCGCTGGCTGCGAACCGATGATCGTGGTAAGCCACTGGATCGCATCCGCGTCTTCCGTGTAGATCGGGACCTCACGCCCTGCGACCTCGACGCGTAGTTTCGGCCGCCGCTGCCGCAACGACACCAAGCAGTGCTTGGCCTCTTCAACCATGTTTGCTTGATACCAGCAGGCCGCCGCGGTCAGCGAAAGCCCGGGTTCTAATTCGTCGGTATACGGCGCCGCCTTGCGCAGCGCTGAAGCATTAGCGCGCCAGCCAAGGGGCGGCCACGATCGAAATAGTGCAAACCCAGAAGAAGCGTGGCGTGATAGCCGGCGCGCGTATGAAAGAACTCCCTCGCGACGTCGGCCACCGCCGCCATGTCGCCCGCAGTCAACGCAGCATTGAGCATTTGCTTCGCCTGGGCGCCATACTGCAATTCATACACCTCGCGTCCCTCGCGCGGCATCTGGCCAATCAAACGCTGCGCCTCGGCCCGCAGGCTACGGTACATCGTAGAGGTCTGATCCGGCCTATAAAAGAAATCCTCCCGGCTTTCCAGAATGGCCCCAAGATAGCGTACGGCCTCGCCAAAACGGCTTTCCGCGATCAGCGTCCGTGCATCGGCCAATTGCTGAAGTGTTCGCCGGTCGGGTGGAAGAAAGACGTTTTCCGACACGTCTTCGTCAGACGCTGTCGAGGGGCGCTGTCCGACAATGCGCAATGGCATGCGCGGAATCGCGTTGGGCCGTGGCAATTGCGCCCGTGCATCGGCCGCCAAAGTCGCCAATACGGCTGCCGCGACAATCCGCAGCCCGATCAGGACCGTCCGTCTGTCGGCAGTGCGCATTCGTCATTCTCTATTCCCGGCGTGAGATCGCCGCTTAACTACACAAGTATATGGTAGATGACAGCCGCGCGGGGGGCAAGTTTCGGCCATGCCGGCTCGACTAGCGGTGACTTGCCCCCGTCTCTTCCCGAGCCGATGCGATACCGCCACGCCTCGACCAATTAGCTTCCAACTCCTGCGATCAGCCGACTCCACCCAGGGCCGAGCGCTCTGGCGACCGGTTCCTGGTGACCCCCGAAGTCCACCCAAAAAATGGCCCGTTTTGCCGCCGGGAATGCCCCGTTATGCGGAATTCACCGAAAACCCGGAGAATTTGGCTGGTACCCATCGAAATTCCGCCTAATTTGGGCGAATTTACACTGTTTTCGGGTTGCTTTTTTCGATGAACAGACTTTAATCATCACGTCCACTTTGTCGGACGGATAAACTTTCACCTTTATGGCCTCGCAAGGAGACGATCCACTATGGCTAAAGCTGCCAAGAAAGCGCCCACGAAGACCGAGATTCTTCAGAGCATCGCTTCGGCAACCGATTTGACGAAGAAGCAGGTTGCCGCCGTCCTCGACGCGCTGACCGACGAAGTTCGCAAGAGCCTCGGAAGTCGCGGCGCGGGCGCCTTCACCCTTCCCGGTCTGCTGAAGATCGAGAAGAAGAAGGTCCCTGCTCGCCCGGCTCAGAAGAACGTCATGAACCCCTTCACCAAGGAATTGCAGGACCGCCCCGCCAAGCCGGCCTACAGCAAGGTCAAGGTCCGGGCGTTGCGAAACCTCAAGGACATGGTGCAGAAGTAGGCCCCATCAGCGTCGGGCAGCCATGTCGGCCTGACGATTGAAGGTCCGAACGCACAAGCCGTGAGCCGTTCGTCTGCGGTTCCCTGGCATCTGGCAATCTGTCGCCACATGCCCGGGGTGCTGACAGGCGAGCGGCTCTTTTATTGCAACGCAGGGAAGGGCATCACAACGCCAAGCCCCCTCCCGCTACCCCCCAATCATCTCTGCCAGCAGTTCCATCGGCAAACCCACCACGTTCGACTCGCTGCCATCAATGATGTGTACCCAGTCGAGACCATCCTGGTAGCCAAACGCTCCCGCCTTCCCTTCCCATTGATCAGTGGCCAGGTAGTTGTCGAGTTGCTCGGGCGTAAGCTGGTCCATCCGAAGCCTTGTAATGGCAACGCGCACATTCGGGGCGCCGCCAGGAACCTGTAGCAGGCACAAGCCGCTGAACACTCGATGTTCACGGCCGTTAAGGACTTGCAGCATCGCCCGGGCGTGGTCTTGATCTACCGGCTTGCCGAGTATCTGACCCAAACATTCGGCCACGGTATCGCAACCGAGAATCAGGCCATGCTCAACCCGCGCCGCCACATCGGCCGCTTTCTGATACGCCAGTCGCGCGACAAGTTCGGAAGGGCTCTCGCCGCTGCACATGCCACACTCGGCCGCTTCCGACGGAGCGCGAACGTCAAACTGGTAGCCAGCCTCCGCCAACAACTCCTGCCGACGCGGTGATCGACTCGCCAGAATCAGTCGTGGCAGTCGCGAGCCCATGTCTAGGCCACCGCCAATTGCACTCGAGCTCCTTCCAGCCGATGCGCCAGAAGCTTTGCCACTTGCGTCATAAAACGGTAGCCGAGGATCGGCTCGTTCTCGCACAGCAGACGAAGCTTTGTGGCATCGATACGAGCTAAGCGGGTCTCCTTGGTCGAAGTGCCCAGTGCGGTGGCCTTGTAGGGCTCGACCAGCGCCGACCACATCAGCAGATCGCCCTCCACTAGCGTGTCCACCGTCCGCAGTTCTCCGCTGCCCAGATAATACTGGATATTGACTTCGCCCTTGAGAATGATCGAAAAGTGTGTGGCGGGATCGCCCTCGCGAAACATCACGGTATTGGCCGGGATGACCTTTTCCTCGGCGATCATGGCCAATTCCGTAACGCTCTCGTCATCAATCCCAGCAAAGTACGGATAGCGCCGCAATACTTCAGGCGATATCATGTGCCGCTCCTCCAGAAATAGAATCCAAGATACTCAGCACGGTCTGAACCACTTGAGGCAAAGCCGCGCCAACAGCCGGGGTGCACTGCTCTCCAAAGGTAAGTATATCTTCGGCTTCAACCCCCACAAGCCGGATGTGCTGGTTCTCCGGCAACCGGGCGCCCGCTTGGCGGCCAAACTCAAGGGCGGTCGAAAGATTCACGTCGTGGGCCGACGCGCTGCGCTGCGTGCCAAGTCCTTCGGGCGTCAGCAAGTGAAGCGTGCCGGGCGCTGCGCCCGTTTGAATCGCGTCGATGACGATGACTCGATCAAAGCCGATCATCCGCTCCATCAGTCGCAGCCCGCCCCAAAAGTCCTCGGACACCTCCACGTCGCTACGGCCAGCCAATAGCGGCGTCAACTCCTTCACCACGCGCAGACCAATGCTGTCGTCGGTGATCAGAGGGTTTCCAAGGCCGATGATCAAAATTCGCATTACTTAACGTCGTCCAACGTCACCGGGCGACGCTCCTCAGCCGAGATCATGGCCGCCTCCAACACGCGCTGCGTCTGGTAGGCATCTTCAAAGTCGGGAATCGGTAATGTCGGCGCCTCGCCCGCAAGCACCTTGAGAATATCGAAGGCTTGATTCGTAAAGCCGTGCTCGTAGCCAATCAGATGTGCGTCTGGCCACCAATTGGCCACATAGGGATGGTCGCCGCCATGCGTACACATGATCGAGCTCCAACCTTGCACGCCGCGCGGCAATGTCGCGTCATAGTATTCCAATTCGTTCATCCGCTCAAAATTGAACTTGATCGAGCCCTTCGTGCCGTTAATCTCGAACGCGTTACGGTTCAAATTGCCCGTCGCCTGTCGGGCGGCCTCGAACGTGGCCACCGCTCCACCGGAAAACCGGGCAAGGAACAATACCGTATCGTCCACGGTCACTTTGCCCTTCTGCGCCGCGTTGGTGGGCAATGTCCGCTCCTTGATAAACGTCTCCGCGATTGCCCCCGACACTTCAGTTATCTCCTCGCCCGTGACAAAACGCGTCATGTCGATGATGTGGGCGTTCAGATCACCGTGCGCGCCCGAGCCGGTCAGCTTCTTGTCGAACCGCCACAGCAGCGGCACCGACTCGTTGGCCCAATCTTGCAGATACACGGCTCGAACATGGCGAATTTTCCCAAGTTTACCCTGTTTCACCAGTTGATGAGCAAAGGCCACCGCCGGGCATCGCCGGTAGTTGAACCAAACGAACGTCTTCACCTTCGCCGCCTTCGCCGCCTCGACCATAGCGCGGGCGTCGGAAAGCGAACCGGCGATCGGCTTCTCGCACGATACCGGCTTGCCGGCGGCAATTGCAGCCCGTGCCACCGGGGCGTGCATGTAATTCGGCGTCACGACGTCCACCAGCCCAATCTCTGGCGAGCGTACCAGTTGCTCCCAGTCGGTCGAGGCATTCTGCCAGCCCCAGTTATCCGCAAAAACCTGCGGATTCTCCTCCGGCTGGCCGTAGACCGTATGCATGACGGGCCGGAGCGGTGGCTTGAAAAACTTCGCAACCTGCCCCCAAGCGTTGGAATGCGACCGCCCCATAAAGCCTTGCCCTATCAAGGCCACGTTGATCGTTGCCATCGAATGCTCCCTTGTTATGCAGAGTCCTAGCCGACACAATCCGCGTGCCGTTGCCCGACTCGTTATTAGTGGCATCTGTCGTGACGCGCACGATTTTTATAAGACGATTTGCCGCCGCCCGCAAGTGCCAGGGCAAAAAACGGGGACGCCTCGGCGGGCACACGGTTGTTTCTGCCCCGCCTGTTCCCGCTTATCCTTTATCCAAGCGGTCAAGAATGGCTGCATCGTCCCGGAAAACCATGCGGTTCGTCTGGCAATGCCGGGAAAATCCCGGTACGATGCTGGGTATTGACTCCCTAACCCAGAACCCTAATCCCCCAATCCCTGGTAGGATAGCGTCATGGTTCACCGGAAGAACTGGCGTTGGCCTGTTGCAATCGGAATCGGTTTGATCGCCGGTTTGGTGCTCAGCGGCATCTGGCCCTCCACCGCCCTGCACGCGGTCGCGACCGACCGCAACGACACGTACGTTATGGCGACAGGTCCCTTGGACCCGGATGTCGAGGCAGTCTATCTGCTCGATTGCCTGACCGGCGATCTGGGTGCATTCGTCCTCGGTCGCCAGCCCGGGCTCTGGAGCGGAATATTCAAGCGTAACGTGTCGGCCGATCTGGGCGTAGACCCCCAAAAGAACCCAAAATTTCTCATGGTCACTGGATTGGCCGGTCTGCGCCGAGGCAGCGGCTCTCGCACGCCCTGGAGCGGCTCGGTTTGCTACGTCGCCGAGGTCACCAGCGGCCGAATGGCAGTCTACGCAATACCTTGGTCGCCACCAATGTTTGCGGCCGGACAATTGCAGTCCAGGCAACTCGAGCTGGTCGGCGTCACCCAATTCCGTCAAAGCGGCGGCATGGGACTCGGCACCATGCCAAAAGCTCGCGAGAAACCGTAAGATCAACGTTACGCATCAGGCAGACGCAACTATGCAAGTCATTGTCAACGGCGAGCCCCGCCAGATTGTCCCGGGCGCTACTGTCGCCGCCTTGCTCGACGAACTGAAGTTGGCTGACAAGCCGGTTGCCGTCGAAGTCAATCTTGCGCTGGTCCCAAAGCAACATCACGCCCAGCGGCCGTTGGCCGATGGCGACCGCCTGGAGATCGTCACCCTCGTCGGCGGCGGATAAAATAAAGTTCTCTGCTCAGGGCAGCGACCAAACGCTGGTCGGGCATTGGATAGGGCGCGGGTGACGCTCCATCGCATCAAGTCATCATTCGTAGGGTCCGCCTCGCGGACCTCCCACCAACGAGGAAACACATGCCAGAAACAAAGACCGACTCACTGCGGATCGGATCCCACTCCTTCGCCAGCCGCCTGATCGTCGGCACGGGCAAATATTCCAGCTACGAGGCCATGCAACAGTCGCTCGACGTCTCGGGCACCGAGTGCATCACCGTGGCCGTCCGCCGCGAGCGGCTGATCGACGCCCAAGGCAAAAATCTCCTCGATTTCATTGACACCAAGCGGTATACGATCTTGCCTAACACGGCAGGCTGCTTCACGGCCGACGATGCCGTGCGGGTAGCGAGGCTCGGTCGGGAAATCCTCTCACAAATGCAGAACCCTGGCGCCGATTGGGTGAAGCTCGAAGTGCTCGGCGACAAACGGACCCTCTTGCCCGATCCGCTGGCCACGCTCCAAGCCACAGAAAAGCTCGTGGCCGAGGGCTTCCAGGTTCTCGTCTATACGAGCGACGATCCGGTGATGGCCCGTCGCCTGAAGGAGGCTGGCGCCACCAGCGTGATGCCGGCCGGCAGCCCGATCGGCTCCGGCCAAGGCGTGCTGAATCCAAACGCCATCCGGATTTGCCTGGAGTATCTGAAAGAGAACGACCCCGAGTATCCCGTCATCGTCGATGCCGGCGTGGGCACGGCCAGCGATGTCACCACGGCAATGGAGTTGGGCGTCGACGGCGTGCTGCTAAATACTGGCATCGCCCACGCGAAGAGCCCCCTGCAAATGGCCGAGGCCATGCGTCTAGCGTGCCAATCCGGCCGACTGGCCCATCTCGCCGGCCGCATCCCCAAGAAACTCTACGCCACTGCCAGCAGTCCAACGGAAGGTGTAATCGCCGCGACGCGCTAGAACTCTATCTCGGCTCAGGTTGACCGCTCTACAGGTACCGATCGAGAATGCGCCGGCTCCCGCTGTCGAGCCGTTGGGCGTCGGGAATGAGATAGCGAATTCCGTGCGTATCGACCAGCAGGAAGCGGTTAGGGCCTAAACGCCGCACGTCGTGATCGCTGTCTTCCATCAGGAAGGTGGTCGGACCGCGATTGGTGAGGATTTGCCACTGTGCCGGATCGGTATCGGCCGAAACGCCATCGATCCGCACTACCACCGGCACAAATTCGCGACGCTTCAATTCCTCGTCTAGCAACTCCAACAACGTCGGCGGCAACGAGCTAGGGTCTTCGACGCAAATTACCTCGTGCCCTTCAGCATCGCAGATCGAGACATATTCGCCAGGCTCCGAAATGGGAAAGGCCCGCACAATCTCGACACCTTCCACGCGACGACCGTCCGGTAGTACGAGGACGATCTGTCCCCAAACATTGCGACCTAAGGAAAAATCGGCATTGCCGTACCTATCACCGCTCGCAGTATCCATTATCCGCTATTCCTTAGCGTCATTCGTCAGTGCCTTTTCATCACTCGTCGTTCCATTCCCTTGGCTCATCTCCAGTTGGGCGCGGTACAGCCTGGCATACGTACCCCCGCGCTCGAGCAATTCGCTGTGGGGGCCGACTTCCGTAATCCGGCCGCGCTCGACGACCACCAGCCGATCCGCCCGCCGTAACGTGCTAAGACGGTGGGCGATCGCAATGGTCGTTCTGCCTTGAACGAGATTTTCCAACGCCAGTTGAATCTCGCGCTCGGTCTCGGTGTCGACCGACGAGGTGGCCTCGTCGAGGATCAAGATCCGCGGATCGATCAACAGTGCCCGGGCGATGCTAATGCGTTGCCGCTCTCCGCCGGAGAGAAACTGCCCACGCTCGCCCACCAATGAATCGTAGCCGTCGGGCAATCGGAGGATGAACTCGTGGGCACGAGCGGCCCGGGCCGCTGCTATGATTTCGGATCGCGCGGCGTCGGGCCGGCCGTAGGCAATGTTCTCGGCAATCGTCCCATAAAACAGGAACGGCTCCTGCAATACGATGCCGATATGCTGCCGGTACTCTTTCAACGGGAACGAGCGGATGTCGATGTCGTCGACCGCGATCGCCCCTTCTGAAACATCGTAGAACCGGCATACAAGATTGACAATCGTCGTCTTGCCGGCACCGCTAGGTCCGACCAGGCCAATCATTTCTCCGGGCTGAACGGTCAAGTTCACACCGCTAAGCACCGGCCGGGCGCCATAGTGAAAGCCGACGTCGCGGAACTCAACTTCGCCGCGCAGCCGGCCGGGATGCACCGGCCGAGCGGGCTCCGCCACGCTAGGCACGCGATCGAGGATAGCAAAGATCCGCTGGGCGCTGGCGCCGGCCCGTTGCATGGCGGCCACCATGCGGCTCATCGAGTCCATCCGGCCGTAGACGCGGCTGATGTATTGCACGAAGCCAACCAGAACACCGACGGTAAGCCCTTCGTGCCCGACCACTTGCCATGAGCCATATCCCCATACCACCAGCAGTCCCATCGCGGTTAGCAGACTTACGATCGGCTCGAAAAAGGTCCAAACCGTATTCACGCGGTCGTTGGCACGCAGCACTCGATCGTTTGCCGTGCGAAACCGCTCGATCTCCCGGTCTTCTTGTGCAAAGGCCTTGACAACTCGAATGCCGGGAATGGTGTCGGCCAAAACGCTGGTCATCTCGCTCCATGCCCGCATACCAAGCGCAAACCCACGACGCAAGCGGTTGCGCACCCGATGCACCAAGAACGCAATCACCGGCAACGGCAGGAGCGTCACCAACGCCAGCGTTGGGTTGAGCGAAACGAGAAACGTCGCCACAAGCAAGATCGTCAACACATCATTGGCAAAATCGAGTGCATTGACGGAAAGGAAGTAGCATATCCGGTCGGTATCGGTACTTACTCGTGCGATTAAGTCGCCGGTTCGTTTGCCGCCGAAGAACTCCAGTGATAGCCGTTGCATGTGGCTATAGGTCTGGTTGCGCATGTCGACGGCAATTCGCTCGCTAACGCGTGCCAGCACAAAGGTCCGAGCCCACGTCAGCAGCCAGCTCAGTACTGACGCGGCCGCAAATCCCAGCAGATACCACCACGCTTGGTTGAACGCGACGGTTTCGTTGCGCTCGGCCGGCTTCAAGACATTGTCGATCAGCGGTATGGTGAGGTAGGTAGGCACCAGACTGGCGGCACTGCTAGCCACCATCAACGCGAATCCCAGCAGGATCATCCACTTCCGCGATTTGGCAAAACCGACCAATCGATAGAGCGCCCCCAAAGCCGGCTTCTCTTTTGCCGAGCCGCAATCCGGGCAGGTCTTCTGGTCGGCCGCCAATATGGCGCCGCATCCCGGACATGTTCTCGTGGGACGCTCGGAGAGTTCCTCCCCGCCCGCCTCACCTTCACGGAGCCATGTGAACCGCTCCGCCAGCCGGTGCGCGTCCGGAGCACGTGCGATCGTATAGCGCCATTGGCACAGCAAGCGGTCGGCGCCTAGCACCTCCAAACACCCAACGCCCGCTTGCTCTTTCGTTCGCAAACTACGAATCGCGTCTAGCGACCACGAGCGCACTGGTATCGTGGCCACATCACGTGGCATGGTCTGGGCGGCGCGCTCAGTCGGCCCCACGTCTATCAGCCGACGATCCGTTAGCAGCACGAGTCCGTCGGCATAATGCAGCCGGCTATCCAAATCAACTTCGAGCCACGCCAACGGCGTTTCACCCGCCTCGAGTTGGGCGTCTACGAGGCCGCGTACGTTTGCCGGGAGTTGCTGCCAAGTGGTATGCGTTGCGTTCAATACAAGCCTCGGCGCGGTAGCATGGTCGGAGTCGGTTTGCAGGTGTGCCACTCTCTCGGAGGAGAGCGCCGAACGGGCGGGAAATCAAATTTTCCGTCGAACTACACTTCAGAGGGGGTTAGACTGTAACGCCCATTCCAATTTCACCCCATGCAACGCTTGCCATTCTGAAAACCAATCATAAACTATCCTTGACCAAAGGACATCATCAAAGTGCCACCTGCGAATTCGTGTGTGCTACGCCGCAGGCCGCAAGATAGCTTTGCCCGAAAGAGCAGATTTCCTTGTAGCCGCGTCAATCTTCTCATCTCCCGAGAAAGGCAGCGGGTCCGGGGGCAAGCGAGCAAGTACCTCTAATGGTGGGTGTCAATGTGGCGAATTTCCACATAATCATCTATTCCGTCATTCGTTCGCGTTACCTCGCTTATCTTTCGAGGTTTAAGATTTTGTCATCGAAGCTGTTGCTTTTTCGCGTATATGAGGTTCAAATGGGGCTTTGGTGTTGCCGACTGCGGTATATATGCCGTTTAGGCAATAGCTTCTACCGGAACGTTCTTGGCCCATGGCTGCCGTCTGCTTGTCAATTCGCTGTTGCGAAGCGCGGCATGTTGCGCATCGCTCCGACTATATGGCGAAGCGGGTAAAACGGGCGGGCTATGCGGGGCGACGCCCCGAATGCCCCTTTCACAGCTCTTCACGGAATGGCTCAATCTGCACGAAGCACTAGCACAATGATCATCTTGGGTTGAGCGGAGGACGCACGCTCAGTAACGAAGTTCGCGTTGTTATCGGGTAGGTGAAACTTGCCGATACAACCATTTGACTGTTTGCAGCGTAGATCATCTAAGGATTGCTCGATCCGTTCTGCTACAGCGCAATGGGAAAGTCATTCAGCGAGAAACGGCTATGGAATTCCGAAAAGTGCTGGCACTTCGGGGGCCCAACCTATGGGCCAACTTCCCTGTGCTGGAGGCGTGGGTCGACTTGGGCGCGTTGGACAAGCCCTCAACTGAATTGCCGGGCTTCAGCGAACGCTTGATGAGCTGGATGCCCAGCATGATCGAGCATCGTTGCAGCATTGGAGAGCGTGGCGGCTTTTTTCAGCGCCTTCGCACCGGCACATATCTCGGCCATATTCTCGAGCACGTCACGCTCGAACTGCAGAGCTTGGCCGGCAATGAGGTCGGTTTTGGCAAGGCCCGTGAGACTTCTGAAGCGGGGGTCTACAAGGTCATCATCGAGTATCTGGAAGAGACCGTTGCCCGGGAGTGTTTGGCCGTGGCGCACGAATTGTGCATGTCCGCGGTCTACGATCGACCATTCGATGTGAGCCAGCACATCAGCCGTCTTCGCGTCTTGGTCCAGGAAGTTTGCCTCGGCCCTAGCACCCGCGCAATCATCCAGGCGGCGCAGACTCGCAATATCCCCTACCGGCGATTGAATGCCGATAGTTTGGTGATCTTCGGTCATGGCCGAAAACAGCGACGGATTCAGGCCGCGGAAACCGATCGCACCAGCGCCATTGCCGAGGCCATCGCCCAGGACAAAGAAATGACTCGCATGCTGTTGGGGGCGGTCGGTGTGCCGACTCCGTACGGCCGGCCAGTGAAGGACGCCGACGACGCCTGGGCCACGGCCCAGGATATTGGCGTCCCAGTGGTCGTCAAGCCGCAGGATGGCAATCAAGGTCGAGGTGTCGCTACGAACCTTATGACCCGCGAACAAATCGTCGAGGCGTTTGAAGCAGCGCACAAGGAGAGTGACTCGGTTCTGGTCGAGAAGTTTGCCCCGGGGCACGACTATCGCCTGCTGGTCGTCGGCGATCGAGTCGTGGCGGCCGCTCGGCGCGAACCCGCCCAAGTCCTTGGAGATGGCGCCCATAGCGTGTCGGAACTGATCGATCTAGCGAACGCCGACCCGCGCCGCGGTGAACATCATGCCACGGTGCTGAGCAAGATCAAGCTCGATGCGATCGCGTTGGCCGTGCTATCCGATCAAGGCTTCACGCCCGAGTCGGTTCCATCGGCCGGTGCCATCGTGCTGATCCGTCGCAATGCAAATCTCAGCACCGGCGGCACGGCCATCGACGTGACCGAGCGCGTGCATCCGGCCGTGGCGGCCTGCGCCGTCGACGCTGCCAAAATCGTCGGCCTGGACGTTGCCGGCGTCGACGTAGTCGCCCAGGACATCTCGCGGCCGCTTGGCGAACAGGCTGGAGTAATTGTCGAGGTCAACGCGGCGCCAGGCCTGCGCATGCATCTCAATCCGTCGGTCGGCATCTCGCGGCCCGTCGGAGAAGCAATTGTTGATGTTCTGTTTCCGAAGAATGAAACGGGCCGGATTCCAATCGTCGCCGTGACCGGCGTCAACGGCAAGACGACCACCACGCGATTTATTTCTCATATCTTGCGTGGAACCGGTAATTGCGTGGGCATGACTTGCACGGACGGCATTTTCATCAACGACCGGCGAGTCGACAGCGACGATTGCAGCGGCCCACAAAGCGCCCGGAGCGTCTTGATCAATCCCAGCGTTGACATGGCCGTCTTCGAAACGGCTCGCGGTGGCATTCTGCGCGAGGGGCTCGGCTTCGACTTCTGCGACGTGGCCGTTGTGACCAATATCGGTGATGGCGACCACCTTGGGCTTTCCGACATCAACACGGTCGAGGACTTGGCCAAGGTCAAACGCTGCATTGTCGAGGCGGTGTCTCCGTCCGGCTATGCCGTTCTTAACGCAAACGATCCGTTGGTGGTCGAGATGGCGTCCCGGTGCCCCGGCGACGTCGTGTTCTTCGCCATCGATGACAACCATCCAGTTATCACTCGCCACCGCGCCGTCGGAGGCCGGGCGGCGTTCGTCCGCAATCGGCAGGTGATTCTGGCCGACGGCGATCGCGAGGAAATTATCCTCTCGCTCGACCGGCTGCCGCTTACCCGCAACGGCCAGATCATGTTCCAGGTGGAGAACTCGCTGGCGTCGATCGCCGCCGCCTGGTGCCTCGGCATCTCGCTCGATGTGATCCGCGCGCGGGCTGAATCAATCGCCGCCGACATCGACAAGGTGCCTGGCCGCTTCAACGTCTTGGAAATCGACGGGGCTACGGTCGTGGTCGATTACGGCCACAACGTCCACTCGCTCCGAGCCGTGATTGAAGCTCTGAACGCCTTTCCGCACCAGCGGCGGACCTGTGTCTACTCGACGGCCGGCGATCGCCGCGACTGCGATATGATCGAGCAAGGCCAGCTCTTAGGCGGAGCTTTCGACCGTGTAATTCTCTATGCGGACAACTATCTCCGCGGCCGCACCGAGGGCGAAATCATCGGCCTGTTCCGCAAGGGACTGGAATCGGCCACACGGACGACGGAAATCATCGAAGTCACGGGAGCCACCAACGCCGCGGAAACGGCTCTTGCATCGTCCCAGCCCGGCGAGCTAGTGCTTCTTCAGGCCGACGCCATCGACCAGACCGTGCAGTGGCTCCGCGAGTACTTGGCCGCCCGAAACTCGGCCGACGTCATCGAGCAGGTCCTTGGTCAGCCGGGCAAAGAGCCGCTTGTCGTGGGAAATAAGGTCGCATCGACGCCTGCCGAAATCCAATCCGGCATGTTGGCCAACGCCGAGACCGTTGCCAAAGTGTAGCGGTAATCGCTCCACCGTAAGTCCGAGCAGCCATTGCAACCACGCGGCAATTCCGTGCGCCGTATCGATCTCGCCCGCTGCGGTGGGGGGAACGCGCCTTGGCAAACTCTGCCGTTAGCGGATAGGCATTTCAACCGGCCAATGGCTTTGGGATCTCTAGTCCGCCTTCAGCGCCGCTAACTCGTCGCCGTGCCCCTCTTGAGTTCATTTCTTTTTCGGCTAGACTGGGTACGCCGATCTCGGGTATCTGGTTTGCCACAACGCAGTACAAGGGGTCGGTTAGCCACTTTTCTGTATTCGTTCAGCGCACTCACACAGGAGACTCGGGCCATGAGTACGCAGAAGATTGTCGTCTTCCTTTTCTTGTTCGGTGGTGCCGGCGTCGCATACCAACTCGTCAACCCGACGGAGCCTGTCCGACCGCCAAATCAGCGGGTCAACGAACGCAATTTCGAGCGACTCCGCGCCGGCATGTCATCGGATCAGGTGGAAAATATCCTAGGGCAGGCCGACTCCACTGGGATCGGAACGTTACTACAGGTTCAACAACCCGATTCTCCAAACCTGCAATGCACGATTGAGCCAGCCGCTGCCGGTGACCGTGGCGACGTCATAAGGATATACCAAGGCCAGAATGATGAGAGCATCCGAACACTATTCTCAGCTAAAGGCGAAAAACTGACCGCCGCAGAGTATCGCGTCAGCAACTACCCAGTGATCTATTGTGGCCCGCGCACGTCCAAACACAGCAGGAGCTACACCGCCGTAACTACCGGCAGACTTGATGGTCCCGAAGAGACTCGCAAACGGCAAGCGAACGTTACCCGCTATCAGCGCAGAAAGGCGCTGGCGAAACGCGACGGTGGTTCGTTCTTCAGCAGTTCGTCGGAGACTTTGCCAGATTCCTCGACCCCGGACAACGCGCCTTTGGAGCCTCGTATCAGACCGGCTCAAACGATCGACAAGGCGCCTGTGACTGCCGCCGATCTTGCAAACCAGCACCGGCCGGAAGAGCGTGTTCGTCTACCCCCAGCCAAGCCACTTGTGACAACGACCGTCCTAAAGCGTTCCGGACCTTTCCGCATTGAGTTGCCCTCGAAAAAAGTGCTCTCCGACTCGGCACCGTCGTTCTCGCCGCCTGCCCAGTGGCAGCAGAAGTTCTTTCCGCCAAAGGCTGACGTCTACGTCGCCAAGCAAGGCAGCCAGGGAGTGCAAGGGGTCTTTGCATATAGCAAGTCAAAGCTGCATGGCGCATCTGTGACGCTTTACGACAATGGCCGCTTGGAGACGATTGCTTTCTATCGCGATGGAAAGCTACATGGCCCAGCACGAAGTTGGACAGACCAAAGACAGCGGATACTATATGCGGAGTACAAGAATGGCAGCAAACACGGCCTAATCTGCCTGTACCGCGGGGAGAAACCATGGCTGGTGCAGGAGTGGAACAACGCCAAGCTCAAGCACGAATATCTCGTGAACTACGAGTCCGACATGCCCGCTATCCTCTCGACTTCCGACATCAATGGCACGAGCGATGACCTGAAACAAGCACAGCGGCAACTTAACGAACTTGAAGAAAAGATGCGGGCTGGGCACGCCCGAATCCGAATCGAACTGACGGACTGGATCCGCAAACAAGATCAGAACATCAAGCAGCGAAGGGTGACGGAAGCCGCCGCTGGGCGGCGCCCATCCCTTGACGCCGCCGACCGTATACAATCGGTCGAATCGGAAACCCTCTGGCGGGCGGCACTCGGCAAGGCCACCAATTGAAGACAATTTCCGCCGGAACGCGACCGCCGCCAATACGCACGAAGTTAAGGACTTGGTAACCATCTAACCATTTGAAAAGGCCGGATATTATCCGCAGATGTCACAGATTCTCGCAGACAGGAGCACGCATCGCGCGAATCTGCGTTTATCTGCGTAATCTGCGGATATCCTCCTTCCTCTAATTCTCAATTGGAGCCGCTTAGGTTCGTGCGCATGGGGCCGAGCCCAGCGAGCCCCACCATTAATTCCCGACAAAGCGCTGGGGTTCGCTGCGCTCGAACCACTCTGCAGCGTCATCCACCTTCAATAGCTGATTCGCCCTGGCCCTTCCGCCCAGCATTGATCACCACGCCAGGGCACACATTCCTGTCTGCCTCAGAAATCTTGGCTACGACAACAGACAGGAATGCCGGGCCCACCGAACGTACGGTTCGTTCGGCAATGCATCTGTAACCCCAAGCTAATCAAACTCTCTCATGCCGCTTATCAAGCCCTCATGGCTACCATCGACAATTAAGATCTGCCGCTGCTTGTCGAATGTGGCGATCAATAGGGTACCGACGGTATACCATGTCCACGGTCAACGATTTTACGATCATCGGTGCCGGGCCCGCCGGCCTGGGGGCTGCCCATGCGCTGGCAAAGAGTGGCTGCCAAGCCACTGTTCTCGAACAAGATGGCCAAGTCGGTGGCTTGTCGAAGACAGTCGAGTATAAGGGCTTCCGCTTTGACATCGGAGGCCATCGTTTCTTTACGAAGAACAGCGAGATAAACACTCTGTGGCGGGACATTCTGGGCGAGGAGTTTCTTCGCCGACCACGGCAGTCGCGCATCTTCTATCGGGAAAAACTCTTCGACTATCCGCTGAAACCGCTTAACGCTTTGGTGGGCCTGGGGCCATGCACCAGTGTCGGCGCGGTCGGAAGCTTCGCATGGCGAGAAAGTGTTCCCCCGGAAGCCAGAGCGGAGTTTCGAGGACTGGGTGAGCAACCGCTTTGGCGACAACCTCTATCGGATATTCTTCAAGACCTATACCGAAAAAGTCTGGGGCATTCCCTGTCAGGAACTCTCGGCCGATTGGGCGGCCCAGCGCATTCGGAACTTGAACCTGGGACGGGCTCTGTTGAACGCGATTGGGATCCACGGCAGTGGGAAGGTTGCATCGTTGATCGACGAATTCGACTACCCTCGGCACGGGCCGGGCCAAATGTACGAGCAGATGGCGCAGAAGGCCGCAGCCTTGGGAATCGAAATCCGACTCCGGAGCCGCGTTGTGCAAGTTGAACATCGTGACGGCCGCGTTCGGAGCGCAACCGTAAGCGAACCGTCCGGAACTCGGACGCTGCCTGTCAATAACTTGATTTCGTCGATGCCCCTGTCCGAACTGGTGCTGGCTCTCGAACCACCGCCGCCGCCAGAGGTCCGAACTGCCGCGAATGGACTTCGCTATCGGTCGATCTTAACGGTAAATCTCCTGGTGCGGAAAGAGAACATTGCGCCCGACACGTGGATCTACATCCATTCGCCAGACGTTCGCGCAGGGCGACTGCAGTTGTATAAGAACTGGAGCCCCAACATGGTTCCCAACGCGCAATGGAGTTCGCTAGGACTAGAGTATTTTGCGTTTGAAGATGACGCTTTTTGGACGTTGCCCGACGAACAGTTGGTCGAAATCGCCAGGCAGGATCTCGGCCGATTGAGGATTGTTGACCTCAGCAGGGTGGACGGTGGTTTTGTGGTGCGGTATTCGAAAGCATACCCGATCTACGACGCCGGGTACCGCGATCGCCTGAAAACGATCCGTGGCTTTCTCGACCCTTTGGTGAATCTCGCCCCTGTCGGCCGCTACGGCCAGTTCCGCTATAACAACATGGACCATTCGATCATGACGGCGCTCTTGGCAGTTCGCCGGCTGCAAGGAGAACACGTTGATCCTTGGCAAGTCAACGAAGAGGCCGAATATCATGAAGAGCGGCATGATTGTTCTGCTGCGCACGATTGACAGCCATGGCGGATATTGTGGTTCATACGTGATAACCACCACGGCCCGATCGCGGCGATTACGATGCCACAAACTCCGATCACCAGCCCATAGTGTAGCGACCTCGGAGCGAACCGCAATGTAAGTTCCCCCGCAGCACCAGGCGGTACCTTTACGGCCGGTTGGAGGCCGTTGACAACCAACACGTCCAATGGCTTGCCATCCAGAAATGCACGATAACCCGGATACCAAGCCCGCGAGAACAGCACCATTCCCTCTTCTTGCGGGCTGAGATTGGCTACGCGGCAGCGCACTCCCAATCGCGATTCATGGATCGACGAGACTGTCATGCTTGCGAAGTGTGATGTTGTGCCGATGCATTTTGGATCCGTCGCCGCCAGAATAGCTGGTGCCGGCGCATCGCCGCGGCGCGGATGCAGCCGGGAATCTCGTCGTCGCGGGCGACCCAGTCGATTTCGGTAAGCGATCGGGCGATCGGCAGCGGAGGTCCGCAGCGGTGTAGGAGCACATCGCGAGTTGTTTTGGCGACGACGATCCATCCTAGATCTTCCAGTTGCCGGGTAAACTGGGCATAGTCCCTTCCGAGAACGATGCCGTCAACGCCCATGAGTTCGAGTAAACCGTCGGGTCCCGCCTCATTTGGCAGGAGTCTTTGGACGCTCGCCGGCGCCATGAATCCACAAAAGCCAATGTCTAGCAGCAAGGCCCCCTTCCGACCGGGCAAAACGCTATAGCCGTTGACGAACTTCACGCCCGGCGTAAAGTGGAGCATTGCCGAACCGCCGCACGGTGCCGTTCTTGGAATCGCCCGAGTAGACGTCTGCGCTAGACATGAATGCGAAGTAAAGTCGCTGCTTATCCAGTTGGCCCGAGTCGAGCACCCGCTGCCCTACACTCCATTGCATCGTCGCGTCACCAGTGAAAAACTTTTGGGGAGTCACAATGGCTATGGCCATGATGACCGCCGGGATCCAGCGATGAAGGCGCGGTAGCCCCCGCGTGATGACGTCTAGGACTATCCACAATGCGCAGATCTGAATCAGCATTGCCGCGCAGAAGCACATTGCCATCAAGTGCTGGGGGCAACTGTAGAAAAGCGCGGGCCACCATTCCAGCCACAAAACCGGGAGCATGGAGTGGAGCCCCAATTCGCGAGCGCCAAGAACAAGGAGCACACCCCAACATCCCAAGTAGCTGCCGACTTTCCGCCATGATCGTCGATATGATCGATATTCTTTACCAAACCATTCTTGAATTGCGTATGCGCCGAGCAGCCCCATAACAATGTGGAAGAGCGCAAGCCACTTGAACGGATAACGAAACGGCCCCCAATTGCCGCAGATACAAAATATTGCGGAACAAAGGAGGAGTGCGGCCTCCCAACCATGTCGCCAGAGAAATCGGAATCGCGAATGCACAAGAATTGCCAAGACCGCGACTGCAGGCACCAAACCGGCATACAACTCAAAACAATCTCGCGAGACAGACCCTCCAAACGAGCGCCACGCGGCTTGGGATGCGGGCAGAATTAGCCCGGCGATCGCATCGAGCGGCACGGCCCAAGCCATGTCGGGTGCCGAGAGCGCCGCCGCGCGCGTCGAACCAGCAAACGTATCCACAAACATGAGGATTGCCGGCGCGGCCAATGCCATACCTAACGCCCAGGCCGCACCGATGGGCCACAGGTCGGCCAGCGTGCGCCGCCGCAGCAACAATCGGCCTGCCAACACGGGAGTCCCTGTTGATACGAGGCGCCACGCCGTCCGCATGCGGGCAGGCGGCAACACGTGCCGGAGCACGATCCATGCCGTCACTAGAGCCATCATCACGTCAGTTTGCGGATGAGCACCCACGAGCAGCAGGTAGAGAAACAGACCTGCCGGAACGAATCGCCATCGGCCGAGCCGGCGATTTTGGGCGATCAGAAGCCCCCACCACGCCCAGGGAAGCCAGGCGCAAGAAACGAGAAAACAGATCCATGTTCGGCAAGCCCACCCGAGCATCCAGCCGTTTAGTGCAGTCGCAAAGGACGCGACGAGCGCGTTTGGTCGCCGAAGCCCGGATGCGCGGCCAAGTCGAAACGCCCCCGCGCCGCAGATCGCCACATAGACCATAATGATGGCGTTTGCGGTCTGCGACAACGGCAATCCTAACCGAAAAATAACCAGCAGGAGGCTGAAGTGAACTGCGGAAAATACACCGGACATGTTGTCGCCGGCGATTTGCCCACCCATCCAGGAACTCGCACTGATTAGTGGGAAACTGTGCTCCTGGATCGCCCTGTTCATGTCCACGTAATTGGGCATGAAATAAGATTGAAAGTCGTCACGCCAGTACTCGGCGGGAGCGAAGAAGATGATGCAACCGCAGATACTTGCCGTGAGAAAGCCCGCCAGCGCCGTCCACCCCACCTCGGACCGAAGCCGTGCGATTTGCGAGAGGCAGGCCCTCCTCGCAGGCATACTCGTCGGTCTCATGGGTTACGTCGCGATGTGTAGAGGGGTGCTTTCGGCCAAAGTCTGCCAGCGTCGCTTTGCTCCCGAGATCGAAATGAGGATGCACGACCTTGTCTGCTCCTCCGGCATTCGCGGACCACATAGAGCGGACGTTGCTTGACTTCGTCGAACACGCGGGCCACGTACTCGCCGATTAGACCCGCAGTAATCAGTTGGATGCCTCCCAAAACCAAGACAACGGCCATCAATGATCCCCACCCACGAACGAGCACGCCGGCTGTAAAATAGCTGGCAAGGATATAGAACAGATAGCTGCCGCCGACCGCAGTGATCGCTGCCCCTACTCGGGTAGCTATACGAAGGGGCGCAGTCGAAAAAGAGAAAGCCGCATCCAATGCGAGACCTATCATCTTGGCCGCGCTATATTTCGATACGCCGGCAGCGCGGGGAGGCGCCTCGAAATGCACAAATGCCCGCCGAAAACCCAACCATGACACCATTCCGCGAAGGACGCGGTGTCGCTCGGGCATCTGACGCAATTGTCGATATACCGCCCGCGATAGCAGGCAGAAGTCGGCACAGCCCGGCATTAAATACGTATCGCTCAATCGATTAAAGAGCCAGTAGAAACCGCCAGATGTCGCTCGCTTACCGAAACCCGCATCGGACGTGTGATCGCGGACGGTGGAGACGATGTCAAAGCCTTCACGCCATTTGGCCACCATTTGCGGAAGCAACGCTGGAGGATGCTGAAGGTCCGAATCCATCAGAACGACAGCGTCGCCTTGAGCGAAGTCCAGACCCGCACTAAGAGCCGATTGATGGCCAAAGTTCCGCGCGAGTGAGAGCAGCGCGACTTCGGGATGAGCATCGACCAACCGGCCAACGATCGTCGCAGTGGCATCCGTGCTTCCATCATCGACAAAAAGTATGCGGTAGCGAATCCGCCCAATCGATTGCAGGGCGTCGCACAGTGCGTGGAAGAAGGGCTCGATTACCTCTTCTTCATTGAAGCACGGACACACCACGGTTAGGCGGGTTCGCCGAATCGACGCGCCCTCCGCACTCGTGACGGCCAGATCGCTGGTTACGTTGACCATGACTTAGATCTCGCTGGCAAACGGCTTCCTCGCCACAAGATAGAGGGTATCGCGCAGATCGATGCCGATATCACGTTCCAGGCATGAGCTTGGCAGGCAGACTTGTGCCACTTTGGCGAGTGATTGCACAAACCGCTGGTCGCCCAATTTAGCGAGAGCATGCAGCATGGAACCGATTCGGCGATATATTTTGACGGTCCCGAAACGCACAACTTCAAAGCCCACGCGCTCGCACAACGCTTGTAGCGCGGGGCGAGTGTAGTAGTACAGATGCGTCGGCGGATGAATCTGTCTCCAACGTCTTCCCTGAACCCGTGAAAGCCACGCGCCTATGTCTCCGGTCGTGAGGACGACGTAACCGCCGCGTTCCAACAGATTCCATGCCGTCTCCATTACTCGCAGCGGCTCCGCCAAGTGTTCCAACGTATCCCACATGCATACGGCGTCAAACGTCTCGGCTAGTGGCATCTCGCAAATCGTTGCTTCGCGCGCATCCCAGCCACTTTCGGCAGCGAATTGGATTGCGTCCTTGCAAACGTCTATTCCCACCGACCCCGGGTAATCGACATCGAGTAACTGCAAGAAGAAGCCGTAGGCGCATCCCACTTCGAGCACCCGCGCTCCCGGTGCTACCCACTTCTGTAGAAGCGTCAGGTGCTGCCGTAGCGTCTTCAACTGAATCGGTTTGTCGCGAAGATAGTCGGCGTATTCTTCACCGCGGAAGTACTCTTCCTGATACAGTGCTCGCATTTGCCTGTTCGAAAGCGCACTTGCGAACCACATAAGCCCACACCGACGGCAGTGGAAGAACGCTTCCCACTTGCGACTGAGCGACAAACTACGACAGCAAGGACAGTATGTATCCGGCGGCACGCTTGCGTCCGGCTTGCATATGTGGTGCGCGCCCGCATTCTCGTGATTGCAAGTGTTTTGCAACGTTTCAGCCCTGTCCGCCATTGCCGCAATCGTCTACTGCCGTAAGTTACGCGACTGGCAGGCATGCTAATTGTCCCGATCTGTGTAAGCCCACGATGAAGATTTGATTAGTATTCCAACCGTAACGATTTCCTAGCATGAAAACGCTTGTCTTCTCCGAGGCTTCTTGTAGACTGACAATCTCGCTGTTTTTGATCGCCTGAACCGCACCAAGCACACTCCGATGTTACGAAAACGCAGCCCGAGCCTCTCCGCCACGGCGCGCCCGCGGCGAACTGGCTCTCGGCAGCCGGCGTCGGTCACAGACCGCGAGCGATGCAGCGAGACGGAGAAAAGACCTGTCCAAAGACTCAGTCTTGCCGCAGCCTTGTTGATCGCTATAGGGACGGCGGCCTATTCCAGTAGCTTTCGCGGCGTCTTTGTGTTCGATGACGTGAAGGAAATCGGCGTGAATCCCGCCATCCGTCACCTCTGGCCCCCGGGTGAGGCAATGTTCGGCGGTCCGGGGCTGCCGCGCCGTCCACTGCCCTATTATACGTTTGCCATCGACTATGCGCTGCACGGCACAGACGTGTGGGGCTATCATGCAGTGAATCTGGCGATTCACTTGGCCGCCGGGCTGGCATTGTTCGGCGTCATCCGGCGAACGCTGCGCATGCCTCGTGTGCCAACGCGCTTTGCCGCTGTTGCAGACCAACTGGCTCTGGCTGCCGCGTTGATTTGGGTTGTGCATCCTTTGCAGACGCAGGCAGTCACGTACGTATACCAACGAATGGAATCGTTGATGGGCCTTATTTATCTGCTCACGTTGTACTGCTTTGTAAGAAGTGCCACCTCACCGCGACCGCGGCTGTGGCTGGAAGCTGCCGTAGCCTGCTGCGCCGCCGGCATGGGCACAAAAGAGGTCATGGTGACTGCGCCCATGCTCGTCTTGTGGTATGATCGCGTTTTCGTAGCAAGATCGTGGGGCGAGATCCTTCGCCGCCGCTGCCTTTTTTATGCAGCGATGGCAGCCACCTGGCCCCTTCTCTATGTGGTGGTGCGGTGTCAAGCCTACCGCTATGGCGAATTCTCCGGACCTGTTCGCACCCCATTCGAATATGCCCTGAGCCAACCAGCAGTGATTCTGCACTACTTGCGGCTGACATTCTTTCCTCGCGGGCAATGTCTGTTTGACTATTGGCCGGATGCCACGTCGGCTGCCGAAATTGTCATTCCTGGGATTATCGTCTCGCTCTTGGTTGCAGCGACCGGATGGTGCATGTTTCGGCGCCCCGCCTTGGGCTTCGCCGCCGGATCCTTCTTTCTGATTTTGGCGCCCACTTCCAGCATCGTTCCGGTGCGCGATCTTGCCTTCGAACATCGCATGTATTTGTCCCTATCAGCAGTGGCCGTGATGGTCGTTCTCGGCGGCTATGTCCTGACGGACCGCTTCTGGTCGCATCTGCCCGATGCCCGTCGGCGGAAGTTTCGAGCCCTTTCCGTGGCATCAATTGTGTTGGCTTTGGCGGCAACGACCTATGCACGCAACACCGTCTATTCCAGCTATGTTGGCATGTGGCGCGATGTGATGCAGAAGTCGCCGCATAATTGGGAAGCGTACTACAATTTTGGATCCGGCCTGCTCAGAGTGCAGCGCGACGCCGAGGCCGTACCTCCACTGCGCCAGGCCTTGGTCGTCGCCCAAGCGTTTCCCCTGCTGCACCATACGCCATCGTTCTGCCAGATTCACAACAACCTGGGGATCGCGCTTGCTGCGACTGGGAGGGCCGAAGAAGCACGACGCCACTATGAAACAGCCATAAATATGCAGCCGATCTATGCGCCGTCATACCTCAATCTCGGAAACCTTCTGTGCTCGAAGGACCCACGTCGGGCGCGTGAATGCTATGAAAAGGCGATCGCCTTGAATCCTGCCTACACAGTGGCCTATGTCAACCTCGGCGCTTTGTTGGGAAAGACCGATCCCGAGGCAGCCTACCGCTATCTGCAAACGGCGCTCGCGCTCGATCCCGAAAACGCTGGCGCTCTCAGCAACATCGGAGGAGTTTTGGAAGAGCGCGGGAATTTGCCCGAAGCGTTGGAGCAGTACGAACGGGCCCTAACGATCGATCCGTCTTTGGTCAAGACACGGGAGAACATCCACCGAGTTCGCCTGCTGATGGAACGCGGCGGCAGCCCCCGGCGTCCTGTGCGGCTGCTTCCGTAGTCGGAATCCACAATGAAGAGGAGATTGCAGGTCTGTTCCTGCGCGCTGACCCCGTCGCAGACGACGCACACTTTACGCGCGATTCGCTCGGGCCACTTCAGAAAACCTATTTCTAACATAAAGTTGACCGAACACTTTTTCGGAGCACATCAAACCCTTGCGCGACTTTCCGATAATCCGAGCAACCTGAAGGCCGCGTGTGGTCGCCAGGTAGCAGCCGAGAGGACCATCGATACTCTTGCATGCGGAGGACGGCCACGATGGCGATCAGGAAGCAATGGAGAGCTAACGACGAGATCCGGCCGGATCGTCCGGCGGCCCTCCAGAGCAGATCGATTGTGGAGAACCGCCCCCGACTGTTGAAGGCTGACCGATTCCCGGTGCTCAATGAAGCGCGGGAACCAGCCTAATCAACATTGTGCGAGTTGGCCAGGTGTCGAAATCGTGCTTCTCGGCGCGTGTGTCGAACAAAACCTTTCCCTTAGGAGACGACAGATGATTCTTGGAAACAAGACCCGACGTGGTTTCACGCTGGTCGAACTGCTGGTGGTGATTACCATCATCGGCATCTTAGTATCGCTGCTGCTGCCGGCGGTGCAAGCCGCCCGCGAGGCTGCACGCCGAGCGCAGTGCACCAACAACATGAAGCAGATTGGCTTGGCCGTGTTGAACTTTGAGTCCGCACGCAAGAAACTGCCTACTGGCGGTGAAGGCAACGGCGCGGGCGCCAACTTTTCAAAGACTGCTTTCTCTGCTCATAGCGTGATGGTTTACCTCTTGCCATACCTCGAAAGAAGCGACATTTACGACAAAATCAACCTGAAGAAGTGTTATCGCGAGGCGGCGAACGTCGATGCCTGCGCTCGCAACATCGCCACCTTTGTGTGCCCGAGCAACCCGTTCCAGGCTTACCATGACATATCGGGCCTCACGACCACCCAGACCGGTGCAGGTCAGTATTGGGGTGGCTCTGACTACTTCGCCACGGTCTACACCTCGATCAGCGACGGCACAAGTACTGCCGCAGGCGCAAAGGCCATCGGTTATGACGATAAGACGAATTACCGTGCGGACGGCGCACTGGCGGTCGACAACACGGCCAAGCAGTTCGCCACCGCAGCAGATGGCGGCGAAGACGGCTTCTACGAGAGTTCGACCAGTGTGCCGATTTCGGCTGTGTTGGATGGCACGACCAACACGATTGCCTTCATCGAGGATGCGGGCCGCGTCAATCCTTTGGCATTGCCAAGCGGTTCTGCATACGCTGGTACGCCTTCGCACTACAGCTACCCGTTGAAAAACCCGGACGGCAGCATCACCTCGCCGGTGGACAGCACGCTGCCGCGAGATACTGTCGATAACAATTCCGCCATTGGCGGTTCGCTACCGTTCGCCGTTTGGCGTTGGGCCGATCCGGACGCTTGCGGCAGCGGCATCTCCGGACCATGCAACAGCCACGTAACCGTCCCGGCCGATCAACAAGACGCCAGCGGCAATTATATCGGCAAGGTGATCAACCAGAACGCCGCGCCGATTGGCGGTGGCGCCGCGGCATCGTGGGGTAACTGGTCTATGAATAACCAGGGTCTCAATGATGAGCCGTTCTCGTTCCACAAGGGCGGCTGCAACTGCGTTATGGTTGACGGCAGCGTGCATTTCCTGAGCGACGATATGAACCCGGTCACCCTGCGTTATCTGGTGAGCCGTGCGGAAGGCAAGTCGGTCAACGCATCGATCGACTAATTCCGCGGCCAGTTCCGTTGCAGCGGCATATCGGGCAGCGTTGCTGAGCAACGGGAAATTGACTTAAGACAGGGACAGGCATCGATTCCGATCGATGCCTGTCCTTTGTATGCCGAGCATGTTTGACGGATTGGAGGTGCAAGTCCTCTCCCAGCCTGATGGAGGTGGAGGGTAGCGAAGCACAGTGGCGTCACCGCGAGGTGGCGTCGGAAGGAAGTGCGGAGCAAAACCGCGACCTGACGTACAGAAACCGGATCAGAGGCCGCGCGTTCTCTTGCCAGCGAAAATGGGACTGTCCCCCTCGATGCGTACGAGCAGCGAACTCCCATATCGCGGTGTAGCGAAACGTGGCCGTAGCAGAGTGGCCACGTCGGCTCCATCGGAACACAGAGCACGGGGTGCCAACAAGTAGGAACACCCGAGAGCGGATAATTGGTACGCGGCGAACGGCGAGTGGGGGTTATCGAAACGCAGGGAACCAGGAACGCGACATGGGGGAAAGCAGATCTGCAATCCGGCCCGCTTTCGCTGCCGGGCCACGGTGGGCAGCCATGTATCGTCGAAGGCAAGAAGTCCTATGCCGCTGGTTGTCGTGGTTACCACATCAGGTTCGCGGGGCTATCTGACACCAAGGTGCTTCTTCGTGGCGGTGTTGCCGCAAGGACCAAGTCAGTTGCTCGCCCTCAGCCATTCGAAGTTCTTGTCCAGTTCAATGTAGGACACCTGAATCTGGTAGCCCGCGTAGTCCCGGTGCTTCTTGTCTTTGGAATCCACCAACTGGTCTTCTAGTCCGGCACGGTCCTCCGGTATCAGTGTGCAATCCGTTGATTGTGCCGGGTCGGGCTCGTAGTCAAGATGCACTACTTGGCCTTTGGGAAGAGTGTGCTGCTCGCTGAACATTGGAGATGGCGATTCTTGGCCGGGCATCGAGTGCAGAATCCAAACTCCAACCTCCATGTCGGCAAGGGATCGGAACCTACCACCGCAATGCGGCAATCGTATTCCCGGCGGCCGTTTGGCAATCTCTTCCAGCAAGTCTGGGTCCAATTCGTTCCTAACGTCCGTCTTGATGTTGTAGAATGCCAGATACTACGGACCGCCTAGCGAACAGTCATATTCGTGTTGAATAGTCATTGTAACTGGAGGTGAGCGAACCACCTTCACGGACATTGGCGGAGGAGACCAACCGTGCATCCGGTATTCGACCTGACAGCGGCGAAGGGTTAGGGTTTCGGTGCCGAAGTCGGTATACGACGAGACGCCAAACCCGAAATAACGATTCTGCTTGCGGGAGATGCTTCCGACAGTCTCCCACAAGTCGGGCACGGGCGTGCGGTCCGCGTGTAGCAGGTGATCTGGATCGTGAGAGGATACACCATAGTTCCCCAAGCCCGGCAAGAACACATCCGTTTCAGGCCATCGTTCCAAAAGTTGATCCACAGCCGCTTTCATCGCAGGTTGGAGCCGGCGGATGCGACGTTTGAAAGCCATCCACCATAGCCTACGATAGAGCACAAATAGCCCGATCCAGATGGCCAATACTGTGCTCGCAAGCACAGTATTGGCCAACGTTCGCTCGGAGGCAGCCCCGAGGGCAAGTTGGACGAATACCATTAGTGTCGCCATTGCACTCAGACCACCGAGAACCGCAAACGCCAAGAGTCGAGAGCCGTACCATTCCCATCGGTGCCAGTAGCGGAGATGGACATCACGAACAAATCGAAGTCGGATGTCCTGGCTTGCCATCTGCACTATTGTGGGAAACGAGCAGTCGAAGAACATCCACACCACAAGAATCGCGGCTCCAGCGGCCGAAACGGCAGATGCAAGATGAAGAGAAGGTAACCAAGGGCTGGATGTCGCAAGTAGCAATTCCATATCCAGGCCTCCTTCACTACACGGCCATGTTACCTCCGCAGTAGTGGTTCCTGCAATCTCTAGTCTCCAATTGTAGCCAAGGTGTGCTACTACGCCAGGCTGTCGGTTCGCTGGCCGGATACTCTCCCCAGGGAGGCCATATATATTGCCACTGTGCCCGAGGCTTTGCAGGTTTCCTCGCGGGCATGCCAGGGGGCCCTCTGGCGACACATATTTTTCCGCGTGTGCGCGAGCTTTCCCTTGACCTTCTGCCGCTGCCGACTTCCGCCCTGTGCCGAGTAAGCCGAAAGGCAAGAGCGGCAAACGGAAAGTCCTCGGCGTGGATCGCACGTTCGCCTGCTGCGTCCGCTTTCCGTTTGGAGAAAACGTTCGCCGATGTGGTGCTGTGAGCCGGCCCGAGATAGGCTCGTTTCTCGGTCGCCGCGGGCAACCGTGTCGCCACTCACCATCGCCGTCCGTGGCCACCCCAGCCACCACCCCAACCGCCACCGCCAGATCCGCCGGTCGAGTCCGACCCGCCGCTATTACCGGTGTCGCTGGAGCCGGCAGTGTCGCCGGAGCCGGCAGTGCTGTCGCCCGTTCCACCGTCGGCGCCACTCGGATCCGACCCCGCTTGGCTGCCGCCGCTTGTTGAACCTCCGCCCGCAAGCATCGGATTGTTGAGCAACTGTGCTGGATCGGCAATGCCCTCCGCCGTCTTGTTGATCTTGTCGGCGTTCTGACCGCCGAGTTGCCCAATGACAACGATCAATACCAGAGCGATGCCGGCGACGAGACAAACCCACTCAACCTGTGCCAGACCACATGGTTTGTACCGCTTGTATTGGCTGTGAATATCCATGTCATTTCCCTTCATGCAAGAACAACGAAACGAACGCGTCGCTGTTTCGAGCATAGGTTGTCTCCACGGCAAGTCCAGCAAGTTGGGATAATTTGGATTTGTGAGACTCTTGGGATAATCAGGCTTCCCAAGCTTCTCAAGATATTTCGGCTTCCCGAGATTATCCGGAACGTACGGCAAGTTGTGCGCGGGAATTGACACTGAAGCGGGTATTAACGCCGGTTGGCGTCCGCACGGAGGCCAGCGTCGGCCAGATTGCTCGCACGTAGCGCCGCGAACAGGTCCGTCAGGGAGCGGCCGGACGATTGTCTATTTGCCGCAATAGTCGATCGCGCGGGCCAGTTCACTCTGCAAGTCTTGGCGGCGAACGATGCGGTCGACGAAGCCGTGCTCCAGCAGAAATTCGCTGGTTTGAAAGCCCTTGGGAAGCTCGATGCGGATCGTGGCCTTAATGGTTCGCGGTCCGGCGAAACCAATCAGGGCCCTCGGCTCGGCGAACACGACATCGCCCAAGGAAGCAAAACTGGCAGCCACGCCGCCCATCGTCGGATTCGTGAGCACAGAGATAAACAGGCCGCCGGCCGTGTTAAAACGGGCCAGCGCGGCCGACACCTTGGCCATTTGCATCAGCGACAGGATGCCCTCGTGCATGCGGGCGCCGCCGCCCGAGCCGGAAACGATGATCAGAGGCAACTGTTGGGCCGTGGCGCGTTCAATGGTGCGGGTGAGCTTTTCGCCGACGACCGCGCCCATGCTGCCCATGATGAACGCGGAATCGGTTACGCCGAAGGCAACGCGGCGGCCGCGGATCATGCCCGTGCCGACCACGGCGGCCTCGCGCAGACCCGTGCGCTTCTGTTCCTCCTCGATCTTCTGCGGATAAGGCACTTTGTCGACGAATTGCAGGGGATCGGCCGATTCAAGATTCGCGTCCCACTCCTCGAAGGTCCCTTCGTCGAGCACTTGGGCCACTCGCTGGCGGGCCGAAACGTACCAGTGATAGTCGCACTCGGGGCAGACGCCCAGCCGCTTCTCGGCCTCTTTGCGAAAGATCGTCGCCTGACAGCCGGGGCAGCACTTCCACAGTCCTTCCGGCACGCCGCGCTTCGGGCGCTTCAAAACGTTCTTCCAGTTGCTCGGATCAGGCGTCTGTGTCGCCATCATGACACTCCTTTGACAATCTTCGGCACGCGTGCCTGCCTACCTTTGGCTTCACGCCGTTGCGGTGACGATCCCGTCCGGCGAAACATCCAGCACTTCAAAGCGGCCGTGGCCGTTCGGCGCCTTCCATAGATCACCCAATTCGCCGTGAGTGAGAAAGCGGCGGGCGAGGCTCAAAAGCGGCTCGGGCAGCACCAGGCCAATCGTGTCTTCCTTGTGCCGCTTCAACAACTTGTTCAACGCTGTGCCGACTCGCTCGTCGGCGGCCGCCAACATCTCGCCTTCCGGCGGGCAAACATTTTCGGGCTGCTCCTGCCATTGCCGATAGACTTTCGGCTGTTTGTGGCGAACGTCTTCCACCAGCATGCCTTGCCACAGCCCCTGATGAAGATTGTCAAGCCGTTCAATCTTCTTTAGCTTCACGTCGAGAGCTTTTGCAATGATTTGGGCGGTGGCCAGCGATGGTTGCGAGACGGGCGAATAGACGGCCTCCATCCCCTTATCGCGTAACTGCTCGACGATTTGCGCCGTTTCCGTGGAGCCTTGTTCGTTCAATGGAATGTCCAGGCTTCCCTGGATGCGCTGCTGCGCATCGTAGTCGGTCGAGCCCGGACGAATTAACACGAGTCTCAACATCTCTACACCCGCAGTTCCTTCGCTGATTTTGCCAGCCGGGTCATCTCGCGAATCAAGCGCCCGTAGTCTTTCTGTGAAAACAGGGCCGAGCCGGTTACGAACAGGTCGGCTCCGGCCTCGGCACATGCTCCGACCGTCTCGGCATTTACGCCACCGTCGACCGACAGCAGCACATCGGAGCCAACCACCGAGCGAAGATGGCGGAGTTTGTCCAGCGCGACCGGGTCGAACGTCTGTCCGCCAAAGCCGGGCATGACGCTCATCACCAACACCAGGTCGCAAACATCGAGGCAGACTTCGAGGGTGTCGATCGGCGTGGGCGGATTGAGCGAGATTCCGGCCCCGGCGCCCAACTTGCGAATCTCTTCCAACAGCGGCCGTGGATCGGGCAACACTTCGATGTGAACCGTCATGATGTCGGCGCCCGCCTCGCGAAACTGCCGCACATATCGCGCCGGCTCCGAAATCATCAAATGCACGTCGAGCGGCAGCGTGGTTGAACGGCGAATGGCCTCGACCACCGGCAGACCAAAGCTGAGGTTGGGCACAAAATGGCCGTCCATGATGTCCAGGTGGAGCATCTTCGCCCCAGCCTCTTCGACGCGGCGAATCTCCTCGCGCAGGTTGCCAAAGTCGCACGCCAACAACGAGGGCAGGACCAGCGGAACGGCAGCGTGCAATTCGTCGAGCGTCTGGAGAGAATCCATAGGAAGCGGCCTGACTTTAGGGCGTTGAGCTCGTGGCGGTCAAGCCGATAGAAAGACTTTGCCCGGTTCTTCGGTGGGCAAAAGGGATTGCCAAGCGTTGCCCATTTACGTTGTCTTCGTCGATTAGGCTTTTCTGACCGTCAGCCAACTACCCACTACCTGCCGCCGATGACTTTGCTACGGCGGGACGCCGGGAGTCGAAACTCCAAGCACCACAGTATTCTACCAAGCAGGCCGGCCCTCGTCAGCGCTTCTTTTGGCGGATCGCCTAAGCGTTTAACTGCCAACCAGTTGCGGCGACGACAAGGACGGCGCATCGCGGACGCAGCCAATTGTGATAAGCTGGGCAATCCGTCGAACTGGCCACTGTTGGCGAACGACCACACAAGTTCCTGCGCCGCGGCGTCAGCGCCGTTCGATCGGGACGTACTGCGTCTCGTTGGGGCCAGTGTAGATCTGCCGGGGGCGGAAGATTTTCGTCGTTGGGTCGTCGTGCTGCTCTTTCCACTGTGCAATCCAGCCCGGCAGGCGGCCGATGGCGAAACAGACGGTGAACACGTTGGTCGGTATACCCATCGCCCGCATAAGGATGCCGCTGTAGAAATCGACGTTTGGATAGAGTTTTCGATCGACGAAATAGGAATCGGCCAGGGCCAATTCTTCCAGCTTGCGGGCTATGTCCAACAGCGGGTCTTTGCGATTGAGTTTGGTAAAGACCTTGTCGCAAGCCGCCTTGAGAATCTTCGCCCGCGGATCGTAGTTGCGATAAACGCGATGGCCAAAACCGGCAAGACGCTTGGGATTATCCTTGTCCTTTGCCCTAAGGATATAGTCTTCGGGCGACATGCCACCCTGCTGGATGCCGCGAAGCATTTCCATCACTTCGACGTTCGCTCCACCGTGCAAAGGGCCCCATAGTGCGGAGACGCCCGCAGCGCACGATCCAAAGAGGTTGGCACGCGACGAGCCGACGACGCGCACGGTCGACGTACTGCAATTTTGCTCGTGGTCGGCGTGCAAAATAAAGATCAGGTTCAGGGCGTCCTCCACCTCCGGCGTCACGATGTACTGCCGATGTGGCAGCGAGAACATCATGTGCAGGAAGTTCGCGCAGTAGCGGAGGCCCGGATCGGGGTAGTTGAATGGCAGGCCAAGCGAGCGTCGGTAGGTAAACGCGGCGATCGTGCGGACTTTGCTAATCAGTCGCGCGGCGGCCTCTTCAAACTGATCATCGTCGTTCAGCCCGAAATATGCCTGATTGAAACAGGCCAACTGGTTCATTGTCGCCGAGAGGATGGCCATCGGCGGAGCGTCGGACGGAATATGCTGAAACTGGTGCTTGACCCCTTCGTGGATCAGCTCGTTGGCCGTGAGCAATTCGCTGAAACGGTCCAGGTCGTTTTGCGTGGGCAGGCGTCCAAAGATCAGCAGCCAAGCAACTTCGATGAAGTTTGGTTTGGTCGTGAACTGTTCGATGGGGATGCCACGGTAACGAAGAATGCCTTTCTCGCCGTCGATAAACGTAATGTCGCTGCGGCAGACGCCCGTATTGCCAAGCGACGGATCGAAGGTGATCAGCCCCGTCTCATCGCGGAGTTTGGTGATGTCGACGGCCTGCTCGCCTTCAGTCCCGGTAAACACCGGCAATTCGATTCGATGGCCACGGTACGTTAGGATCGCCTTTTCCGGCTCCGATTGCTGCCCGTTGCCGGCCTCAGCCTGAGGCGTCTCATCGGGCCCGTGGATAGCGTGACCTCTCTCTAGATGTTTAACAGCCATTATACCACCTGGCCAACAGCGGCCGCTTTGGTTTGAAATACGGCCTTGATCCGTGGATCGAGACCCGGAAATCGATCCATGTACTCCGCCCGCTGATGATCAAGGGACCGCTGGCGGGCGTCGAAATCGGCTTCCGAAAACAGCTTCTCCGGTCGCATCAAGATCGAGTCGATCGCACGCACCGAGCGCGGGATCATCAGGCCGGTCTTGTCCGACATATACCACTCCTCGGCGCCGCCGCGGAGGAGCGAATCGAGGATGCCCATCGTATCGGCCAGCCGAATGTCGCGAAACGAGTTCCCCTCGCCCACCCAGCCGGTGTTCAAGAGATAGCAGTTGATGTGGCCGCCGCTCTTGAGAATGTCGTAAAACAGATTGGCGTGTTCAGCCCGGTCGCCCGCTATGAACGGGTCGTAGAAAAACTCGTTCTTGATCTTGCCGGCCTGCGTCGGATCGCCGGCCGACGACTCCATCGATTGGCCGAGCACCATGAAGGCCGCGGCCTGTTCGTGGGTGAGTTTCGCAACGGCCGGAATGATGTTGCCTCGGGTGATGAGGAACATATTGTCGATTCGCCGGGCATTGATCTCGTTGGCCGAATGCATGAAGTCGCGGCGTTCGACGACGGCGCGGCCGTTGCTCGTGCGCGACAGATCGTAGAAATCAACGCTGCCATCTTCGGTGACGAATACGTTTTCCAAGAACGTATCCTTGCGAAGGCAGGCGTAATAGGCTTCGATTTGATCGCCCGGATTGAGGCAATCGGTTTTGATGAACAGCCCACCGGCCTCGAAACCGCGGAAGCGGCCATCGCGACACAGCGTGCCGCCATCGTCCTGGATAAGCCACGATCGTTCGCGTCCCTTGCGAGCCAACACCCGGCACGTCGTGCTGGTCTTGCCATTCGCGCTTAAGGCCACGAAAAGCGAATAGCTCGTAACATAAACGCCGCGGCGGTTTTCGAGAGTGTCCTTGCGGCAGCCGGCGTGAAGAAATATGGCGTCGCCGTGGAGTTTCGCCCGATAGTTCTCGCCGGCAAACACCCCCTTCTTCCATTCGCCAAAATAGTTGCTGTTGCGGACAAACTTGACCAGCCTGCCGTCCGGCGCATGGGCAAGCCTGATGGTAATGTCCTTCTCGGGCAGCGCCTTGGTCTTGTTCCGTTCAAACTCTCCGTCGGCAAACATAACCACCGTATACGTCGGGTCGTCGCTCACGGTCGGCTTGAACAACTTCAGGCCGCCGTACGCGACCTGGGCGAACCGCTCGGGCACCACGAGCCGGGCGGTGATTCCGTCGACCCCGTCACCTACCACGACGTCGATCGAAACGAGCTTTTCTTTTGCCAAGATTTGCTTGGCGTGCTCGATCAGTTCGCGCTCGTTGTGGCCGAACACCGAGTCGACGTTGTTCTCGGTCCGTTTGGCCGCCCGAGACATCGGTTCAGAGTCGGCGTAAATGCTGCCGTATCGAGTCTGTTTGACCTCCGGCTCTTGCAACGCAATCGCCTTCAACCAGGCGGCATCCGGATTACGGGTAATAGCGCCACTGCGTTGGGCCGTCTCGCAGATGGTTTTCGCCGCCTGTTGAAACTCATCAAACATGGCCGTGACTCCCAATAGCAACCCTTGCAGGGTGGGCCGATCGCAGCGAACCCCCACATGATTAGCAAATTATTGATGGCAGGGCCCGCTGCGCTCGCCCCACCCCGCAGTGCCCGTCACCTCGCGGTTGGTTCCTTGACCAGTGGAGTCTCCGGAGCAAGTCGAACGAGGTCGTCTCCGGCCACGTGGTGGATCTCAGCCTCGGTAAAGGCGGGCGTCTTTTCAGTAAATTGCATTTGCTCGGTCGAACCGTTGAGCGCGGCCAACGAACTCTGGCCGGCCGAGACGATCTGCGCGACCGTGTCGAAGTATCCCGCGCCGACAAACGCCTGATGCTTGACAGCGCGATACCCGTGGTCACGCTCCAATTCGAACTCGCGCTGCTGAAGCCGCGAGTAGGCAACCATTCCTTCGTCACGGTAGGCATGCGCAAGTTCGAACATGCCCATGTTCAAAGCGTGGAAGCCAGCCAACGTAACGAACTGGAACTTGTATCCCATCGCGGCCAGATTTCGCTGAAAGCCGGCGATCTGTTCGCGGCTGAGGGCCCGCTGCCAATTGAACGACGGCGAGCAGTTGTACGCCAACGGTTTGTTCGGATACCGGGCATGGATAGCCTCGGCGAACCTGCGGGCCTCGTCGATGTCGGGCGTCGACGTCTCGCACCAAACCATGTCGGAATATGGGGCATAGGCAATGCCGCGGGCGATGGCTTGATCGAGCCCCGGTTCGACGACACAAAAGCCCTCGATCGTCCTCTCACCGGTAAGAAACTCGCGATCGCGAGGATCGATGTCGCTGGTCAACAGCTTCGCACCCAGCGCATCGGTGCGTGCGATTATGACCGTCGGCACGTCAAGCACGTCGGCGGCAAGCCGGGCGGCGACCAATTTTGCAATCGCCTCCTGGGTTGGCACCAATACCTTGCCGCCCATGTGACCGCACTTCTTCGAGGAAGACAATTGGTCTTCGAAGTGCACGGCGGCCGCACCCGCCTCGATCATGGCCTTCATCAACTCAAACGCATTAAGGATGCCGCCAAAACCGGCTTCGGCATCGGCCACGATAGGCGCGTACCAATACGGCATCTGATGGCTGATGCCCGCGTTGTGGGCGACCTGATCGGCCCGCTGTAGCGCGTTGTTGATGCGCCGCACCAGGTTCGGCACGCTATCCACCGGATAGAGGCTCTGATCCGGATACGTTTGTTGGGCGGTGTTCATGTCGCCGGCCACCTGCCAGCCGCTGACATAAATCGCTTTCAGGCCCGCCTGGACCATCTGCACCGCCTGCGCACCGGTCTGCGCTCCCAACGTGCGGACATACGGCTCGGTTCGGATGAGCTTCCATAGCAGCTCGGAGCCAAGACGCGCCAATGTGTATTCGATCGTCAGCGCGCCGCGTAGACCAATCACGTCCTCGGCCGAGTATGGTCTGGTGACCCCGGCCCATCGCTTGTCACTCCTCCACGAGCGTTCTAGTGTCTGCGGATCGTTATCTTCCATAGAACATCGCCTCCGCGAGTCCCGTGTGCCGATCCGTCGGCGCGGCGGCTCACTCTAGGTGCTCATATCCGACGAGCGTCATGAACTCGGTAAAGTTGTCCTTGAGCACGATCTCTTCGATCAGCTCTCGCGCCTGTTGGTAGTTCCCCTTGGCGAAGCGCTCTCTGCCCAACGTTTCCTGCAACTTAGACGTCTGAGCGTCGAACAGTGAATGCAACAGTTCCCGCGTAACCTTGCGGCCATCGGTAAGGATGCCGTTGGGTTGATGCAGCCACTGCCACAGTTGGGCACGAGAAATCTCGGCCGTCGCGGCATCCTCCATCAGGTTGTAGATCGGCACGCAGCCGTTGCCGCCCAACCAGGCGGCCATGTACTGGATGCCCACGTCGATGTTGTGGCATACGCCATGCTCCGTGATGTCGCCGGCGGGCACGGTCAGCAAGTCTCGTGGCGTGACATGCACGTCGTCGCGCTGGCGGCTGATCTGATTCGGCCCGGGCATCTTCGCGTCGAACGCCTCTTTGGCCAACCCAACCAGGCCGGGATGCGCAACCCACGTGCCATCGTGCCCGTCGCCGGCCTCGCGCACTTTGTCCTTTCGCACCGCCTCCAGTGCCCTCTCGTTCGCCTCAGGATCGGTCTTGATCGGAATTTGTGCGGCCATGCCGCCAATCGCGTGAATGCCGCGCCTATGGCAAGTCTTGATTGCCAGCAGCGAGTACGAATGCATGCAATGCGTGGTCATGGTGACCTGCGCACGGTCGGGCATGACGAATTCTGGATAGCTGCAGAACTTCTTGATGATGCTGAAGATGTAATCCCATCGACCACAGTTAAGGCCCGCCGAGTGATCGCGAAGCACATAGAGAATCTCGTCCATTTCGAACGCCGCAGGAATCGTCTCGATCAGTACCGTCGCGCGGATGCTGCCACGCGGGATGCCTAACTCGTCTTGGGCCATCAAGAAGACATCGTTCCAAAACCGGGCTTCGAGGTGGCTTTCCAGTTTGGGAAGATAGAAATAGGGGCCGCTGCCCTTGTCCAGCAGCTTTTGCGCGTTGTGGAAAACGAAAAGCCCGAAGTCGAACAATGAGGCCGAAATCGGTTTTCCGTTCATGCGCACGTGCTTCTCGGGCAAGTGCAAACCCCGAGGTCGCACCATGAGCGTCGCGGTCTGGGAATTAAGCCGGTACTTCTTTCCTTCGGGGTTTGTGAAATCGATCGTGCCATCCACGGCATGGCAAAGATTGAGCTGTCCATCGATCAGGTTGTGCCACGTCGGCGCATTCGAGTCCTCGAAGTCCGCCATGTAGACGTTCGCGCCCGAGTTCAGTGCATTGATGACCATTTTCCGATCCGTCGGACCGGTAATCTCGACCCGGCGATCCCGCAAATCGTCCGGAATTGGCGCCACGGACCAATCACCCTCGCGGATACGGCTGGTCTCAAATAGAAAATCGGGAAACTCGCCGGAATCAATCTCGTGCTGTCGCTGGGCGCGACGCTCAAGCAGGAGCTTCCGCGGCGTATCGAACTCGGCCACAAGGCGCTCGACAAAATGCAGTGCGTCGGGGCTAAGGATATCCGCATACGGTTCCGCCACCGGTGCCCGCACGTCCAAGCTGAATGACGGGGTTTGCGTTTGTGACATGGCTTTTTCCTTTTTTCTAAGGGCGCCGCGGCTACCCAATTCTTTGGAGCGGCACGAGAGAAGTCAACCGAGTTTTGCGCAACTGCACACAAATACGACGAGGCTGGCCGGCCCGCCCCAAGCCGGAAAAATAGGGAAGCGAGTGAAAAGTTGAAATCGGCTTAGTGCCCGTGCACAATGCCAACATCGGAAATATCGGGGGCGGTGAGTATGCTTCGATCTGTCGCCTGCAAAAACGCCAAACGATAACACAATAGGTTCCACGATTGCGCAGCACCAACCTGGACACTTTCGCGCCAAGGGGATTCCACTTTATTTTCCCCCTGGCGCTTTGGTAGCGTCCCATCAGGTCGGCATGCAACCGTACCGATAACCCGCCCGAATGACAATCGTCTCCGGATCGCTGGACTCGTAGCAGTCGTACGCGTCTTTGCAGACGAGTCCGGCAGGCACGGGCAATCGTTCTTCATCGCGTCGGAGCTTGATGATATAGTCTTCGGCTTCATCGCGCGGGACGCGGCACTTCACGGTCATCTCGACAATTTCAACCGTCATGATCGGTCTCCAGCCCTAAAAAGCATTCCCTATGACCTAGCAACTCCTACATGTACATGCCCCCATTGACCGGAATGACTTGTCCGGTAACGAAGCTAGCCCGGGGGCTCGCCAAAAATACTACAGCAGCCGCAACCTCGTCCGGATGCCCTAAGCGTCCTACAGGTGTCATGGCCTTGATTGCGGCCAACGAAGCCTCCGGGATATCCTTGAGCATGTCGGTATCAATGAATCCCGGCGCAACTGCGTTAACTGTGACTCCTTTGCGAGATACTTCACGGGCGAGCGTCATGGTGAACGCGATGAGCCCCCCTTTGGTCACGGCGTAGTTGGCTTGGCCAAAATTGCCCGTTTGACCGACAATCGAGGCCATGTTGATGACCCGTCCCCAGCCACTTTCTACCATTCCCGGCAAGACTTCTCGGGTAATGTTGAACACACCGTTCAGATTCACGCCCAAGACCTCGTCCCAGGCGGCTCGCGTCATCTTCAGGAAAGACTTGTCGCGGGTGATGCCCGCATTGTTCACCAGGATATCGATCGCGCCCAACTCGCTCAACACGCTGTCGACCAAGTGCTTGCTGTCGTCCTCGTTGGCGACGTTGGCCTGGCAGGTACACGCGTGGACGCCCAATTCAATTGCGTCATGGCAGACCTCCTCGGCCGCCTGGCTGCATTGCTGGTAGTTGATCGCTACATCGGCGCCTGCTTCGGCCAGTGCCAGGACCGTTGCCCGCCCGATCCCTCGAGAACCACCCGTAACCAGCGCCTTCTTCCCCTGCAAGATCTTGGTGGAAGCCGTTTGCGTCCACGGCTCGTGCAATGTTTCATGCGTCTCTTTTTCTACCGTCGCCATCTGGGTCTTCTCCTTTACTAGCCGAACCCGACCAGCTCGCGCGGCCCGGATTGGGCCGGCGCGGGACTAAAGGTAACTGTGACAGACCCTGCACAAAAGAGAATCAGGATTTTCGGGAATCCAGATGCAGCAACATCCTGTTATCCAGGTGAGAGATTCCCCTATGACACAAACTGAACACGGCCGGGAGCGAAGTTCGGTTTCTGCTCGAATGACTAACCGAGCTGTGGCGCCTTGTCGGACGGCGTAGGATAACGTCCTTGCGGGATCGCCCTGTCGCGCGATTTCGCCACGCTCGGCTGCTCTTGGGCGCACTTGTCGGCGATTGCCTATGTTCGCCGAGCCGTAGCAACTATCGACGCTAGCAGTAGTGCAGCGGTCTCGATGCGAAGAATTCGTGGGCCCAGGTCGACGGTGCCCCAACCGGCAGCGACGGCCAGCGCCACCTCGTCCTCGGTAAATCCCCCCTCCGGTCCAACGGCCAATTGAACATTGCTTTGTTCCGCTGCCCGAGCCGATGAGCAAGGAGCCATCGTTTGATCCGGCGCATGCAAGTCGACTCGCTCGGCCTTGCCCGCAACTCCCGGGTGTGCCAACAAGCGGGATGCCGACACTTCGCCGTCGCGTACAAACTCGGGCCAGCACCGCGGCGGTTCAATCCGTAACAGGCGGTTACGTCCGCATTGCTTTGAAGCCTCGATGACGCTGCGCCGCAAGCGTGCCAGCGCTTGGTCGACCGGTTGGGCGACTGACCGCTCGGTCTCCAGCGGAACAATCCGCGTCACGCCAAGTTCGACCGCCTTTTCGACCAGCCACTTTTGTCGATCGCCCTTGGGCAGCGCCACGCCAAGCGTCAGATCGAAGGGCAATTCGCGATCAACCTCTTCTCGCGCGATCACCGCAAGCTCCACGTTGCTGCGACCAACGCGTTCGACGACGGCCGGAAACTCGGTCCCGCTGCCATCGAAGAGAACTACGCACGTGCCCACCGTCGCCCGCATCACATGGATCAAGTGATGGGCTTCTGGGCCGGCCAATACTATTTGGCCCAACGAAATCGGTTCGTCGACAAAGTAGCGGTCAGCCATGCAGGGATCGGGGCAAGGGGCGAGTGATTATTGGCAAGCAGCCAAGTCCAGTTGGCAGCCGGCCGCCAACCACTCTTCAAGTTTCCTACTCGATTGTACCGACAAGAACAGATATACGGCAGGGACTGTGCCGGGAGCATTATGCCCATGTACCAAATGCACTGGGGACTGCGCGAGCCGCCGTTTGGGGCAATCCCCGACACCAAGCGGTTCCACCCGAGTCCAACGCACGACGAGGCGCTGGCCCGTTTGCAGTTTCTTGTCGAGCAGCAACGCCGGCTTGGGCTGTTGTTGGGACCCGCGGGCAGTGGCAAGTCGCTCCTGCTGGAGATTCTTGCCGCGCAGGTCCGCCAAAGCGGTCGGCCAGTCGCCAAGCTCAGCCTGCTGGGCATCGAACCGGCCGAAATGCTGTGGTTCATTGCGGCCGGCTGGGGCGTAAGCCTCGACCCAGCGCAGACGCTATCAACGCGATGGCGGGCGGTGGCCGACCGGTTGGCCGAATACCGCTACCAGCATCTTGAGGCCGTAGTGCTTCTGGACGACGCCGATCAGGCGGACCGACAAGTGCTGCAACACGTCACGCGCCTCGTCCGTTTCGACGGCTCGCCCGACACGCGGCTCACCGTCGTATTGGCCGGCCGCGCCGAGGCGATGATGAAGCTCGGCGCCCGGCTGCTCGATTTGGCCGATCTGCGAATCGACCTCGAGCCTTGGGAGCCGGCCGACACGGAGGAGTTCCTCAATTCGTCCTTGGCCGAAGCCGGCCGCCAGTCGCCGGTCTTCGACACGGCTGCCGTCGCCCGTCTGCACGAGCTATCGCAGGGCATTCCCCGCCGCATCTCGCAACTGGCCGATCTGGCGCTAGTGGCCGGCGCAAGCCAGCATCTCGAACACATCGACGCCGGTGTGGTTGAAGAGGTCTATCGCGAATTGGCAACGTGACCAGCCGGCACACTCCGGGCGCCGAAGCACAGCGTAGCTCAATCAAGTTCGCGAACTTCTGCCGAAACGTCCCTTGAACTCGGCGTTTCCTGCATGGACTTCGCGGCATTGCCCGCAAGCAACGATGCTGAGCCGCGACCGAGTCGCTCAAATGTCGCGACAACGCTGGCGAAGTCCCCCTCCACCCGGTCAACACGTTCCGCGTCAAGCAGCACGACGCTGCCCGACCACGGATCCGGTGAGCCGGGCAGGTAGACGGTCACGAGTCCCTTGTCGGTGCGCTCGATCTCGAAACCGATTCTCTGCGAATCGACAAGTGTGGCCAGAACGGGTGTCATCGCCGGCTTCGTCTCGTCGCCGCCGATAGTGCCGGCCATCCGATCCTTGAGGATGGCGTATCGCGGAAAGACCACGAGAAGAGTTTTCTCGAAGCTTGCCGAAACCCGCTTGCCAAGCGACCATCGAGCCAGCAGCCCCGCGCCAAAACATACCAGCAGCAAAATGGCGATGGCCAGCAAGATGAGCAACGCGATTCCGCCGGCCGTCCTGACCGGAATCACGTCACCGAGAACTCCTGCAATCGTCAGTACTATCGGCACCACCTGACCGATCAACGCGATAACGACAATAAGCGGCAGCAAGAACAGTAGCCCGCCGATGGCAGTCGTCTTTAGAAAACCTATCGTATTGGTCGAACGGCTCATGCGGGCGTCCTAACATTCACGTTCGGCTCAGATATAGTGTAGATCAACGGCCAAAACCATCGATGTTTGTTGGCTGTCCATCGTTGCGCATGAAAAGCAGTTTGAGCGTGTCGGCGTTGATTGTTGCCGGCAGGAATCGCACGGAACCATCGCACATTCCCGCAAGAAAGCCGCCCGGCCGCATGCCGATGAGGCCCTTGCCCGGGCTTTGCTCGTCATATTGGAAATCATCCGGCTTCGTCCAGATCACGGCCTTATCGTCCGGAACTTCGACGGTCATGACCGTGTTGGACGTGCCGTCTTTGATGTCCATAAGCTTCACACCTTTGCCATCGGAGAAGGCCGTCCGCGGTCCGCGCACCGTCAGGTAGTTCGTCTTTCCCTCGGCTGCAATGCGGCTGGTTGGACTCTTATACGTGCTGGGCATCCGTGCAATCAGCTTCTTATTGTGCTCACTGTCCCATGGTTCATCGAGATGAAACTCCTTGTAGAGACCATCTTGGTCCAGATAAGGCAGGATGAGCACGCGCCAACTCAGAAGCGGCTTGCCGCCTTTATCGGCTTTGTAGGCCGCCGGGAAACTTCCATGGGCGTTTTCGTGCACCAACATCGCCAGCGCAATCTGTTTCATGTTGTTCATCGACTGAACCCGGCGTGCAGATTCGCGAGAGGCCTGGATGGCCGGCAGCAATAGCCCCACGGCCATCGGGGTCGACGACGTCACGCTGAGCCCTGGCAAACTGTATCGCTCCTCGAATGCTACGCCGGACGGCGTCTTCTCGACTACGGCCACCAGCGGCGCCAAGTGCGCACGAATCGTCTTCGCCGAGGGCAAGCTGGCCGGATTGAGATTGATCCCCTGGGCTTGCATCGCGCTGGCCGCCTGTGGCAGCGTTGGGTAGATGAGATCGAACAGTCTCGGAACGTCACAATACAATAGGGCTAACGGCCCGGACCCGCTCTTAAGCGCCGCGGCCACCTGGGACGACTGGTCGAGCGGTTTGAATCCAGGCGATGTCGCGAGATGCGACTGGACCGCTTGCAGTGTCACGCCCACGACGAGTTCTTTCTCGGTCAAGCACCAGACAATGGGAGGAACGCCCGGTATTGGAGCCTGTAGCACGTACACGTCCTTGCCTTCTACCTTGTTCTTAATCAGCTTCACGCCAGCCGGATTGTCGCGGCCCAGCAGTGCTTCGGCCAGTTGCATGAGTTTCGCAAACGTCTTGGTCGCCTGTTGCGAGTCCTTGACCTGAAGTGTCGCCACTGCGATCGGCGGTCGCGTCTCGCCCGGCGAGCCATATACTACGAGCGTATCGCCCAGCGATTTGAGGACTTCGTCGCGTACCTTCAGCCCAAATTGACTTTCCATTTGTGCGATGGCCCGGAGCATATTGGCCTGGGCCTTAGGGTCGACCTTCTCCATCGCATCGAGGTAGGCATCGAAAACGCTCAATGGATTGATTTTCACGGCCAACGCTACAGTCGAGTCGGCCGGAATGGCCGCCAAATCGGACGCCGCCAGCGGCTTGATGTCGACAAAACGCAGCAGACCCTGCGGTTGGCCTTCGATTTGCAGCATCGTACGACTGACGCAACCACTCTTATCCAGACCTACGACCGACCCCAACGCCATGACGTCGTCGAAGCCCAGATCGGACGCGGTCTTCATAACCTGCGGTCCGGCCATCGGCATCGCAAGTCCCGTGATCGCCTTGAGATTCAGGTAGCTGATCATCGACACGCGTTCGGCCGGCGACTGCTCACGCAATTGATTAAGCCATGCCGGCGCGTTGCCCCTGGCACGCCCGATCATAGCTTCCAATTCTCCCTGACCCACGGCAGCCAAGAAATACTTTCCGCGAAAGCCAAAGACAACTGGCCCGATAGGCAATTGCTCGATCGACCGCCATTTTGCGCCGCCGATCGTAATCTCCCGGACCATTTGCGGGGGAATGACCGTGGCAAGCTTCTCGAACTTCGCCTGGACGTCGGCCACCATGTCGCCGAGATGGATGGCCATTCCGCCGCGTAGGTTCAATCCGGCCGGTTGCATTTCAACGCTTGAAACATAGACGGCCACCGGTCGGGCCATGATGATCTTGAGCAAATCGGCCACGTCATTCGACGAGACGTCTGGCGGCAGCACTCCGGCAGGCAACTGCTGATTGAGGCTCGCGCGAATCACTTCCTCGAATTGAGCCTTCAAAGCCTGAACTTCCGGTTCAGCTAGAAGCTGCTCGGTTTGATTCATGCTCTTCGAGTTCGGCACGGCAAGGCCCGACACGGACAGATAGCCCAGGCATTGCTCGGGTGCGATCTTGGCCAGCACCGGACAATCGGGCAACGGTGGCACGCCCTGCGGGGTCGCCAAGCCTCCCAAGATCGCCATCCAAACCACCACAATCCAACTCATGGCCGTACCGGCTGCGGGTACCGCGGTCATCGTTATGCTCCTTCGACGCGAAGAGGATGAGTACGACTTCAAAAACCGCCCCGGGGGGCAAGCACCACCATAGCAAACAGACGGTGGGCATTCAAGTGTGAGCGTCCGATTTGTGGTGGCGTCAGTTGGGGGCGGATTCCAGAAGGAGTCCCAGCAGACGGGCTCGCTAAGGTACAGGGCACGGAGCTGGCAGACGGCGTCCGAGCCCTCCTTGCCCCAGCGCATTCCGCCTTTCAATCGGTTGCCAACCACCGTCTTCCAGGCCGACTCGACAGGTCCCGAACCGATCTGCCAGCCGTTACGGACGTACGCCGGATAGACTTCCTTGTCAAAGCGGCTTAAGGCCGAATTTCCCACCCACAATCAAGACGCTCAAACGCACGCCGAGGCATGTGTGAGCGTCCGGTTTGTGGTGGCGTCAGTTGGGGGACGGATTCCAAAAGGAGTCCCAGCAGGCCGGCTCGCTGAGATAGAGGGCTCGTAGGTGACAGACGGCATCGGCTCCCTGCTTGCCCCATCGCATGCCTCCCCCCTTGAGCCGATTGCCCACCACGGTCTTGCACGCCGACTCCACCGGGCCGGAACCGATCTGCCAGCCATTGCGAACGTAGCGTGGATAGTCCATCCGATGTTCGTGGTTGCGGAAGTATTGGACTGTGCAACGGTAGGTCTCCCGCGCTTCCGCCGAAGCCGAACTCGCGTCCAGCGTCTCCAGTCGGGCTCGCACCGCTGAGCCGCCCTCACGCTTGAGTTGATGACACACCCCATCTGTCCAACTCTGCCGCGCCGTTTCGTCGCCAGGATAGATCGCTTTGGCCAGTTCGACCAAGTACTCCTTGGCATGCCAAAAATCCAAAATGCACTCAGCCTTGGGGAAGTATGTGCGGAAGAAATCCTCCAGCCCGACGCCGCCGTCGGAGATGGCAATTTGCTGCTCTGCCGCCGTCCAACCGACTTCCAAAGCTTCGCGATGGAGTTGGCGACCAAGCATCTGGAAGTCATAAAAACCCGATAAATACCGCACTTGCCGGGGTGGCGGCCGCGTCGAATCGTGCTCGCTGCGGGCGTTGTAGACCATCGCCACGTAGGCCATCTTTCCGTCCACACGCGTGCCGCCCGGCCCTTGTTGACGCACGCCGGTGGCGTCCGCGCTCACATAAGCGCAACGTTTTCCGTTGGCATCTTTCTGCCACGCCCACTCCTCTTGCGGTCCCAAGGATTCACCGGCTTGCAAACGTTTTGCCACGCGCTCGCCCGCGGCTTCCGTGGTCCGCTGCACCGTCGATTCGCTCAGTCGCAACGCCGCCATTTTCTTCAACACACGCTCCGCGCTTTCGCCAAAACTGCCCAACACGCCGGCCATCGACGTAATCTCTTCGACGGCAGGACTCAGCGCGAGCCGTTTTAGTTGTAACACGTGCTCCCAGGGCTTATGGCCGGAGTGACAAGAGGGGCAATGGTAATAGGCCGCTCGGACAAGGATCGGCCCCATCAAGATCATAATGTTTCGCGTCCGCCAGTCGACGAAACGTCCGTCCTGACCGCAGTTGGGACAGACGATGCTGCTGCCCTGGTACCCCTTTTTTTCCGGTCGTTGACCGTTGCCTCCAGGGCTTGTGCCCCCATCCGAAGGACCTTTTCGCGCAGCGCAAACTCCGTCTCGCCGAACAATTGGTCATCGCGGCGAGTAACCATAAACTCGGCCATTCGCCAGATCTCCTGCTCCATTGCTTTCAACATAACATCATGCACCCGTTGAACTTCCTCTGATCTCTCCGGCATCATCCCGGCAATCTGATTGCGGCCTTCCATGACCTTCGCTCCTTAATTCGGCGGAAAATAGGCAAACCTCAGCCTGAAAGACGCTTACTACCGAATTTCCTACCAACAATCAAGATGCTCACACGGCCTGTCGAGCTGGGCGATGCTCCCCTTGATAGGGCACGCGGAACTTGGTAGACTGTAAGGCTCGAAACATTGAGCTGGGGCAAATCTATGGACCTGACAAAACTTCGTAACATCGGCATTTCGGCCCACATCGACTCGGGCAAGACCACGCTCAGCGAACGTGTCCTATACTACGCCGGACGCATTCACCGCATGCAGGAGGTCCATGACCAAGGCGGCGGTGGGGCTACCATGGACCACATGGAGCTCGAAAAAGAGCGCGGCATCACGATCACCAGTGCCGCCACGACGGTCGAATGGGGCGACGCCACGATCAACTTGATCGACACGCCCGGCCACGTCGACTTCACGGTCGAGGTGGAGCGGAGCCTCCGCGTGCTGGATGGCGCCGTGCTCGTGCTCTGCGCTGTCGGCGGCGTCCAGGCCCAATCGTTGACGATCGATCGGCAGATGCGTCGCTACCACGTTCCCCGACTGGCCTTCATCAACAAGATGGACCGCACCGGCGCGAATCCGGAAAAGGTCGTCGAGCAGCTACGTGCCAAATTGAGTTGCGATGCAATGCTGATGCAGATTCCGATCGGCCGGGAAGCGGCGTTCGAGGGCGTTATCGATCTCATCACTCAAAAAGCGTATTACTTCGACGGGAGCAACGGCGAAAACATCCGTGCTGAGGCTATCCCGGCGGCGTTGGCTGCCGAGGCGCAAGCGGCACGCCACCATCTGCTCGAAGCCCTCTCCATGTATAGCGATGAGTTGATGGAGTTGCTTTTGGCGGAAGAAGAGGTGCCGCAGTCGCTGGTGTATGACGTGGTACGATCGGCGGTGGCGCAGTTGGAGTTCACACCGGTCTTTCTTGGCTCCGCCTATCGCAACAAGGGCGTGCAGCCGTTGTTGGATGCGATCGTTCGTATGTTGCCCTCGCCGTTGGACTGCCCCACGAAGGCGTTCACCAAGGACGCGGAGGGGCATCAGACGGAGATGCAACTAACGCCCGACCCCTCGAAGCCGACCGTAGCTATGGCGTTCAAGATGCTCGAGGATCCGTACGGGACGCTGACGTTTATGCGGATCTATCAGGGGCGGTTCGTCAAAGGAGATACGTATATCAACCAGCGCACCGGCCGCAAGGAGCGTTTTGGCCGCATCGTGCGAATGCACGCCGACCAGCGTGAGGACATCGACGAAGCGTTGGCGGGCGACATCGTCGCCGTACTGGGCGTCGACTGCGCCAGCGGTGACACATACGCCTCGGAACGTGACTATTGCACGTTGCAGAGCATGTTCGTTCCCGAGCCGGTGATTCGCATGGCGATCTCGCCGCTCAATCGCGACGGCGCCGACCGCCTGAGCAAGGCGCTGCACCGTTTCCGACGCGAGGATCCCACATTGCACGTCAGCACCGACGACGAGACGGGCGAGACGATTATCGCGGGCATGGGCGAACTGCATTTGGAGGTCTACGTCGAGCGGATCCGCCGCGAGTACAACGTGGCCGTGGAAGTTGGAGCGCCGAAGGTGAATTATCGCGAGGCGCCCACGCAGGCCGCGGCCTTTAACACGCGACACCGCAAACAGACCGGCGGCTCGGGCCAATACGCCCACATCGTCGGTCGGCTCGATGTTCTGCCCGAGGACGCCGAAGGGACGTTCCTTTTTGAAGACAGTGTGACGGGCGGACGCATCCCCAAGCAGTTCATACCGGCCGTCGAGAAGGGCTTCCGCTCGATGCTTGCTAAAGGGCCGATCGCGAAGTATCCGGTAGTCGGTCTGGCGGTGTACTTGGAAGACGGCTCGTACCACGAGGTCGATAGTTCGGATATGGCGTTTCAAGTCTGCGCCCAGACCGCGATGCGCGAGGCGTTTCCGAAGGCCCGGCCGGTGATCCTGGAGCCGGTGATGAAGATTGAGATTGAATGTCCGAGCCAGTTCCAGGGCTCGGTGGTGGGCAACTTGACGTCGCGGCGGGGCCTGGTTTTGGCTACCGAAGCGCAGGGAGCCGAGACCCGCATCGAAGGTGAGGTTCCCTTGGCCGAAACGTTCGGATATTCGACCGACTTGCGCAGCATGACGCAGGGCCAGGGGACGTTTACAATGGAATTTGCTCGCTATAAGCGCTTGCCGCGAAGCCTCGAAGAAGAGGTGATCGCCGACCGGAAGAAGGCGGCAATGGCCGGCGCGATCTAGTTGCGGGTCCGGCCCGTGTGCAGTCGCCGCAGAATCTTTGTAGGGCGGGCACCGCCCACCAGCAGTGGATCGGGCGATTGGACTTACGTGGACATCGACACCTTCGAGGCCACCTTCTAATCTTCACCGACGCCAAGTCGGCTCGCTCGCGGTCTGCGCCGAGCCGCGATTTGTCGCCCGCTGTGTCCCACGGGGCCGTCCGACGAGTGCGACAAGAGATACACTCCAGCATCGGGAAAATCAAATTTCCTATCACTTTTCCTATCACTAACAGTTCCGCGGCGGCCACAACCCGCACCCAACTTCAAACCAACGACCGGCCGCCGCGTGCGCAACCAAACGCTATCACTGCGCAAAAATCATTGACTGATTTGCGGAAAGTGTCTACCCTAATAGCGGTATGAGTTTTTGGTGGGTGCGGAGTTTTCTCCGCATGGATTGCACATTTACGAGGCAGCGTTGGTCGGCCCCACGGGCTTATTTAATCCACAGGAGGCAGCGGTGTATTCTCATGCTTGCTTGCGCCCTTGTGGTTGCAGGGGGCGGCGTTGGCCGTTGCCTGTCTTCTTCTGCCTTCATCTTCTGTGTCTCGGCAGGCTGTCATTCAGGTGTGGGGAAAATCAAATTCCCTATCGGTAAGCAGAATTCCAGCATCCCGAGTCAATTACCCCTTTTTCTGGAATTCTGGCGGCAATTTCCGCCGGGCATTTGGAGGATGCGCATGAGGTCTGTCCTGTTCACACTCGTTTGTTGTCTTGCCGCCCAGATAACGTCGACTCGCCTCGCGCGCGGCGTGGAGCTTCCGAACGCCGCAGTCTTTGCAGGGGGCAACATCATCTTCAATGGCTTCAATGACGTGATCGGAGCGCCGGTGATCGCAAACGGCAACGTCATGCACAACGGCGGCTCCCTGAACGTGGATTCGATTTTCGCCGCGGGCGCGTTCACCCGCACCGGTGCCAGCTTTCAGAATTCCATCGGCGACATCCTCTTCGGTGGCAACATCGTGGACATTGGCGGGCCCGGATCCGTCATCGGCGGCAACCTGATCTCGGGTGGAAACATCACCTTTCAGATCACAAGCACTACCGTCGCCGGAGACGTGATCGCCGCCGGCAGCGTCAGCCAACCTTTTTCCTTTGCCGAGATTCAGGGCAGCGTCCTAGCGGGCGGCAACGTCAACATCCAGGGAACCGTTCAGGGTGACGTGAAGTACGGCGGCACGCTTACCCAGGGCACGTTCGCCACGATCAATGGCGCCACCACGCATGGCGGCCCGGTTGTTCCCCCTGCCTATGCTCCCATTACTCTGCCGGCGGGCCGTGACCTCACGCCGGGTGTCAATAACATCACACTGTCGAATTTCCAGGACATCTCGCTCCTGCCTGGTACCTACGGCAATCTCGTGTTCGCCTCGGGTAACACCGTGAGCCTTTCGGCCGGCCAATATGTCTTCGCGGACATCTCCAATTCCTTCTCCCTGAATCATCTGAGCTTCGACACCAGCGGCGGGCCCATCAACCTTTATGTCGACGACGACTTTGACTTCAACCTCGTGCAGGACGTCAACGGCGAGCCCTTGTTCGTTGGCGGAAATCCCGATCCCAACAATGCCTTCGACATCTTCATGGAGGTCGCGGGCTCCTTTACATCGAGTACGGATATTTACGGTACGGTCTTCGCACCCAACGGCGACATCACGCTCAACAGTTTCTCGGAAGTTACCGGGCGGCTATTCGCGGGACGTGACGTTATCATGAACTCATCCAGCGTGACGGTTCCCGAGCCGGCCTCACTGGCCATGTTGGCCATCGGCGGCATGCTCCTGTTACTCCACGCGACTCGACGGCGCTGGGTGGCAATGGCGTGGAAAGGAGATGCATCGGATAGGGTGCCACGGGCTTTGCCCATTAGTATCTACACAAATCCGATTTGCTTCACGGCGGGGAAGCAGGTGGCGGCGGCGCGGCGAAGATCGGTGATTGTGTAGTTGTCGAGTACGTCGAGCATTGCTAGCAAGATCCACAGCCCCACCAACAAGGCTGGTTCGGTGAATGGGCGGCTGCGTTTCATCTGACGACCGCTCAAACGACTTGCGCAGCATGACGCAGGGCCAGGGGACGTTTACAATGGAATTTGCTCGCTATAAGCGCTTGCCGCGAAGCCTCGAAGAAGAGGTGATCGCCGACCGGAAGAAGGCGGCAATGGCCGGCGCGATCTAGTTGCGGGTCCGGCCGCATCAGAATCGATTCGTTGCTGCGCTCAGGATGCCCCTGCTGCTGCCTGTTATTTCGATGGGGTCGTAGCGGCCGCGCCCCCACTTCAGTGTCGTCACGTCGCTATGGCGAATCGCCTGAGCCCCCCCGTTTTGTGCCATTTCTTGGCGTAAAATCGCTGAAATCGTTTCGTGTGATACGATCGCGCCGTACGTTGGGGAAATCTCTTGGACAGTTTGAACGGATCGCGGTTATGATAGAAAGTTCCAACCCCCAACAGGTCTGACCATGAAGCGATCAGGTTCCGTGAGAGGTTTCCTTCGTAGCGGTCACTGGCGCCGCTTGGGTGTCGCAAGTCATTCCGAGAAGCTGCACCGTCGCGCTTTCTTTGAAACGCTTGAAACCCGGCACCTTCTGTCCATTACCTTGCCCACGTTGGCGGATCAAACGGTCTTGGCCGGTGCACCACTGAGCGTAGCACTCGACACCAGCGGCACCTCGAACGCCGTCAATTACACGATCTCGGTCACGAACGCCTCGTTAACGAACCCCACGGTCTCCAATCCGCAGTTGACGGCGTCGGTGCCGCAAGGCAATCCAAGCCTGCGGATGGTGATCGACGACGCGGAGGACAACATTCATGGCGAGATGGTGTTTCAGCTTGCCGAAGACCTGGCGCCGGAGACGGTGGACCAGATTATGAGTCTGGCCAACAGCGGATTCTACAACGGGCTCGACTTCCACCGCGTGATCAAGAATTTCATGATCCAAGGTGGAGACCCCAGCGGTGACGGCACCGGGGGACCGGGGTTCGAATTTGACAGCGAAATCAACGCTTCATTACAGTTCACCAGCTCCGGCATCTTGGCGATGGCCAACAGCGGCGCGGATACTAACGGCTCGCAGTTCTTTATTACATCGGCGCCGTACCGGTATGGAGATTTCCGCTATACGATTTTTGGTTTCCTCACCGAGGGGAACGACATCTTACAGCAAATTTCCAACATTCCCGTTCATGCAAACGCCTACGGCGAAGTGAGTTCGCCAGACCACACCGTGACGCTTACCAGCGTTAGCGTCTTTACGGACATTCAAGATGCCGTTTTGCGGTTTTCGACGCCCAACGGCACGACCGGTGCGGCCGACGTGACGGTGACAGCAACCGACAGTGTTACGGGCGATTCGGCGACATCGACATTCCACGTTACGGTGGCCGCTGACAACACTAATGATCCGCCGTTTCTCGAGTCAGTCGACCCGATACACGTCGCTGCCGGCACGCCGGTGAGCTTCGATATTCCGGCCATTGACGTCGAGGGCGACGCGATCCTCTACGACGCGTATGTCGCGCCCGACGGCGCCAATCCTGATCTGTCTCTTACTGTCGATTCATCCACGGGGCATGTAACGCTAACCCCGACCGCTGGGGCGATGGGCGTGTATAGTGTGGTCGTGGGCGTCTTATCGCCTACTTCTGGTACGTGGGATCTTCAATCCGTCCCGGTTTACATCAGTCCCGCCGCGCCGAGCAGCGTCAGCTTGCTGCCGACGTCCAATTCAGGCGCGAGCAATTCGGATGACGTGACGAATCTCAATAATGCCGCGGGAGCTGAGTTGCAATTCCAGGTAGATGGAGTGCTCGACGGCGCCCTCGTCGAACTGTTTGCCGACGGAACCTTAGTAGGCCAAACCACCGCGACAGGGACTTCCGTGGTGATTGCCACGAGCGGTGCCACGACGCTGACCGACGGCATTCATGCGATCAGTGCACGGCAGACATTGAGCGATCAGGCAGTACATGTCGGCAATCTCGACACAACGACCGACCTGGTTAGCCAAACTGGTGCGCCATTGTCGATTCGCATCGATACCGCGCCCGCACAGTTCTACTTCAGGGCAGCCACAACCGCCGTGCTCAACGTTCCGTATCATTGCCTGGTGACGGCGACCGATACGCCGGCCTCGGATGTGACGTACGAATTGCTCTCGTCGATCGAAGGAATGACGATTGACAGTGCCACCGGCGAGATCGCATGGACTCCGAGCGAGGGCCAGGAGCCATCGGTGGAAGTAAGCCTTCGGGCGACAGACCTCGCGGGCAATACGTCGGAGTACCAGTACACGATTAACGTCCTCGCAACGAACGCCGCGCCGGTCCTCGTCGCGGCAAATCCTTCGATGGGGAGTACGGATGAAGACACGGCCATAACCATCGCGCTGACAACTTTGATCAACGGCGGTGAAGGCACCACATCGGTTACCGATTCTGACGACGGCGCCGTTGTCGGCGGCATCGCCTTGATTGGGACCGCCGGCAATGGAACGTGGGAATACTCGCTGGACGGCGTGACCTTCTTATCATTCGGCACGGTTTCAAATAGTTCCGCCCTGTTGCTGCCTCAGGATGCCGTGTTTCGCTATACGCCCGATAGCCGGAACGGCGAGTCGACGAGCATTACGTACCGGGCGTGGGACACGACCGGCGGCGCCAGCGGCACGCGAGCCGATCTGTCAGAGACCGATGCGGTCGGCGGCGCGACGGCGTTCAGCAACGCATCGGATACTGCCTCGCTGCTCGTCACTGACGTGAACGACGCACCGGTGCTCACACCTGTCGATCTCTCGCTGGGAAGCGTCAATTTCAATACCACCACGACAAAGAGTTTGTCGACGCTAATTAACAATGGCTCGGGCACCACAGGCATTGCCGACGTGGATGAAGGAGCCGTGCTGGGCGGAATCGCCGTGATTGGCTCGACGGGTTACGGAACCTGGCAGTACTCGATCGACGGCGAGAACTTCATCGATCTGGGCACCGTCCGGGAAGAAACCGCATTGCTGTTGGCTGCCAATGCCCAATTGCGATATGTGCCCGACGGAAGCCATACGGAGACGGCCACGATCACCTATCGAGCATGGGACACGACGACCGGCGAGAACGGAAGCGTCGTCGACGCGAGTATCAGCGGCGAGGCAACCGCTTTCAGCACGGCCGTGGAGAACGCCTCGCTCAGCATCACCGACCCCAACACGGCTCCCGTTCTTACGCCGGCCGTGCCTCCGGTCGGCGGCGATCCCCGATTGGGCCGAACTACTCCAAGCGTCGCGACGACAATCAGCCTCGCAGCGTTCATAGGCGATACGATCGCCGACGCGGATCCAAACGCTGTGATCGGCGGAATCGCGTTGACGGGCGTTACCGGCCACGGAACCTGGGCCTACTCCACCGACGGCACCAACTTCACCGATGTAGGCACGGTCTCGGAGAGTTCGGCACTTCTGTTGCCGAAGGACGCCGTGCTCCGCTACACACCTGATGGCACTAGCGAGGAAACGGCGACGATCACGTACCGAGCGTGGGATACGACCACGGGTCAGGCAGGCGACAAGTTGGATACCGGCACAAACGGCGGCGGCTCCGCTTTCAGCACGGCCCTCGACAGCGCGGGACTCCTTGTGCGTAGCATCAGCATTTCCGGACTGGTGTACGTGGATGCCAACAACGACGGCAACTACCTGACATCTACGGGCGCACCGCATCGCGTGCTGCCGGGCACTATCGTCAAGCTCTTCTCCAAGGACGCCCAGGGCAACTGGACCGAGGTGGCGGGCAAGTCGCCCGTAATGACCGGTGCCGATGGATCGTACCAATTTGATGGACTGGCCGTGGGTACGTATCGGGTCGAAGAGGTGCAACCGGTGGGCTACCTCGATGGTATGGACACTGCCGGGACCGTCGCCAGCGGCAAACCGACCGCGCCGGTGCCCCTTGGAACGACCGGAGCCGACCAGTTCGAACTCCAACTGGGCGTCGGCGATAAAGCCAGCGGCTACAACTTCGGCGAGCGCGGGCTAAAGCCGGCGATGATCTCGCTCCGCTATTCTATGGCGTCCACTCTGATGAGCACTGAGTTGATCACAATGATCGACGCCGCGCCTGTCGTGACGTTGTCGGCGGCGGTCCCAACGTTTGAAACGGGCGGTTCGCCTGCTGCCATCGCGCTGAGCGCTACGATTGCCGACGCGGATAGCCCAATGCTGGCGTGGTTGACGGCGACGATCACCAATTTGCGCGATGGCGCGTCGGAGAAGCTTGCAGCCGATACAAGCGGTTCCGCGATTACGTCGAGCTATGCTGATGGCCTTCTGACGCTTTCCGGCGTGGCGGATCGGGCCGAGTATGAGCGCGTTCTCAGAACGCTGACGTACAGTGACATTGCGTCGTCGCCAACGCTCGAAAACCGTAGCATCCAGATCGTAGCGGACGACGGCATTACGAGCAGTGCACCAGCCACAGTGGACGTATCGGTCAAGCTGGCTGCGGTCGACGCGGCCTTGGAGAGCGGTCTATAGCTCGGGGCGAAAAGCCATGTCCGTTGCCGTGGCGGGGCGTTTGCCGCGTCCACAACGGCGTGCGAATTCGGCCAGACTAGAACCTGTAATCCAATCCAAAGTTCATGCCCTGCGCCCAGAAGTCGGTGGTGCAGAAGTTGAACTGAGGCGCCGGGACGCCGCTGGGCGTTTCACCGGGAAACTGCGTGGGATTTACGTTCCTGTCGAGGTGGTCGCCCGGTCTGGCGACTTGGCTGAGATACAGGAACGTGTACCCGAACGTTGCCCTCAACTGACAAGTGAGATCATAGCCGATTGTGGCGCCGAACTCGGGAATGACCGCGAGATTGGTGCGACCGTGATCGCCAGTGTTCGTCGGCAGGGCGAACAGACCGCCAGTGGCCGTCACCGGAGTCTCGCCGGGCACCGTTGTCACCGTAGATCCGTTGATCGATACGTGCGATTGCATGCTACCCAAGGCGAGCTTGGTCAGCAGTTCCAACGTCCAGCGGTCATGGCGACTCCGTGTGGCAAAGCCAAGTTCGATGCCGTGGAACTCGTTCGTAGCGGCGAACGTGTCTGCGACATCTTGCATGGTCCCTTCGCGGATGTCTCCCACCGGGCTAAGAAAAGTGCTGGACTGCGCGATATTGAGGGTTTCGTTGAAGCGGGCATAGCGATAACCGATGAGGAAATCCAGGTGCTCGCAACACTGTTCGATCAGGCACTGGCGGAAAAGGACGTCCGCGGAATGGAGTTCGTTGGAGAAATCGACGTATGCCGAACCCGACTTCTCGCTCGGATAGGCAACGAGAATCGAGTCTTCGGCAGCGGTCTGGGTATTGTAGAACGGTATGGCAAGGATCGGGTCTCCAGGGCTGCTTTGGTCGAAGTTCACTGACTTGCTGCCGAGGAACAGATAGGTGGCCTCGATGGCCGTGCCCTGGCATTCATCAAACCAAAAGCCGACGTTGAAGCGGCCGCCGGAGCGGACCCCCAGTTCGACGCTGTCGCCGCCAAAGAGCGTTCTTGTGCCTGATTGGCCGAGTACGCCGGCAGTCGATGTGGTGCTCGACAGTGGCCCGGTGGTTACCAACGGCGGCAGGCTGGCTGCCTTGCCCCACCACATCAGGTACTCGGCTCGGACCCAGAGTCGATCGGGCGACGAGCACCCGAACTCGCACGGATTATCACAACCTGTGCTGCACCCGCAATCGCCACACTCGCCGTCGCCATACGCGACGGTCTGGTCCGGCACGCCGTTTGGTTCGCCAACGGCTCCGGAGTAGTCGGATTGATCGGTCGTCTGAGCGCGATCGACCGCGGGGGATACGTTTTGTGCCACGCGCAACTCCCTGCCAACGCTGGCATCGGTGTAACGCGATGGTGACCGGCGCATGGATGCCATGCGCTGGCCAGGCGCGGCTTGCCAAGGAGCCCGCTGGCCCACATCGGACTGAGCTGCGGCGTGGGAAGATGCTAAGGCGGCGCAAATAGACATTATTGCGCAAACAATAACAGCACGTCGGTGCAGACTGAACGCAAGAATGAGGTTGACTAACATGACCTCGACCCCCCACGATGAGACTTTAATCCGAAAAGAGGCGCTGGCAAAGTTATCGGCACCGTTAATGTTTGCCCTTTACGCCCTTTCTCTTTTTGTCGAAGGTTTTTGTCCCCCTGCTTGCCTCGCTTGCCGGCGGCCCGTACATTCCAATAGTCGATCGTGTTGGCGGCCTGGGTGCAACGACGCATCGGCCATATTCATCCCATTGGAAAGAATCGATGAGAGAAAAAGTCAGGCTCTTGTTCCTATGTACCGGCAATTCATGCCGGAGCCAGATGGCTGAAGGGTTTGCCCGACAGTTGAAGAGCGACGCGATTGAGCCCTATTCCGCCGGGATCGAGACTCATGGTTTGAATCCCGACGCCGTGCGAGTCATGGCCGAGGCTGGCGTTGACATATCGGGTCAACACTCGAAACATGTCGGCGAGCTAACAGGCCTCGATTTTGATTACGTGGTCACGGTGTGCGACAGTGCGAGCGCAAATTGCCCGGTCTTTCCGGGCAAGGCGACGATTGTCCACGCCCCTTTTGACGATCCACCACGGTTGGCTGCTGGCGCGGGCACGGAAAACGAGCGTTTGGCGCCCTACCGGCGCGTTCGCGACGAAATCAAGGCGTTTGTGGAACAGTTGCCGGATTCGCTTACTGCGAGTCGGCAGGCGGGGACGGCATCGGGGTGCATTTCGCCAACTGCTCGGCCCGCACGCTAGGCCGCTGCCAAGCGGTATGAGCGGCCAATTTGCAGACACGCGCTCAGGTGCGCTCAGACTCGAAATCGTCCGACACTTCCGCGTGTGCGGCAGTCCGCTCAACGGGTCGCTTGGCCTTTTTGCTCGGCGCCGGCGAGGCCTTCTTTTCGCTGTCCTGCTGGACAAGTCCGTCCTTGATAAACTCCTCGACCTTTTCGACACTCTGACCGCCGACGAGCTCATTGCGTACCCAGCCCTTTGGCGTCTTGCGGAACATGAGCAGTTGCGGTATCGGGCCTCCGCCGATCAGCTTCTGGGCAAGTTCCTTGTCGCGATCGGGGTTGACCATGGCGAAGGCCACCTTCCTCAATAGCCCGCGCTCGCGAACGCGCGGCAAGATCGTTTTCTTCATAACTTGGCAGGGCGGGCACCAGTCGGTGCTCACCATGACAACCATCGGCTTGCCGGTTTCGGCCATTGTCTTGCGGGCGGCTGCATAGGTTTCGGCCGCTTCCGGGGCCGGGGCAGCGGGTGCTTCGGTGGCCAACAGGGCAGCTTGAACGATAGTTGCCAACAGGATGGATGTCATGCTGAGCTTCCTTCTTCCGTTTGAGAAATTGGCGGGAAAGCCGGTCAACTAACTGGCCGGGAGACTTGCTCCCGACTTTGCGCCAACAGAACCTATCCAAGCGCTGGCGCTGTAAACGACTGAAAAACCTAACTACCTTCCCACGCGAGGACCGATCCAGTGTAACTGGAGAAAGTGAAATGACAAGTAGGCGCACGGGGAATTTACCTGATGAGCAACATGGGTATTTTTTCTAACCCCTCAGACCGATTCGATAAAGAAGAAGCCAGAGGGAAGCCTATGTGAAAATGGGACATATTGGTATCATAATACGCAAAATAGACATCGTGGGCAGAGGCTGACCCGCGGCGTGTAATACCTTTGGAAAACGGCGACTCCGGCGCGCTCGGCCGATTGAGCCGGGTCGTGGCCGGACGATATAATCCGAATATGAAACTGCGTGTTGGCTTGGTGGGCCTTGGGGAAGTGTGGCAAGTGCGGCATGCCGCCGCCCTGAGGGCGTTGGCCGACCGCTTCGAGGTTAGGGCGATTTGCGATCAGGTCCGTCATCGGGCGGAGCAGGCGGCGGGCGAGTTTCACGCGGAAGTCGTCGACGGCTACCACGTCCTGGCACAGCGAGAAGACATCGATGCCGTCCTGATCCTCTCGCCGCAGTGGTACGGGGCGCTGCCGATCCTGGCCGCGTGTGAGTCGGGCAAGGACGTTTATTGCGCCTCGGGCTTGGACTTGCAGCCAGACGAAGCCCAGCGAATCAAGCGGCGTGTCGAAGAGGCGGGCATTGCTTTTGTCGCCGAATTTCCCCGCCGCCAAGCACCAGCCACGCTACGTCTAAGGGAACTGATTGCCAGTCGGCTCGGTGCCCCGCGGTTGCTGTTCTGCCATCAGCGATCGGTGGCCGACCCGGCGGGCGAAAATCGATCGGGGCAAGGTTCCCAGGATCCCTCATTTCGCCACATGATCGAACAGGTCGATTGGTGCCGGTACGTGGCCAATCAAGAGCCGACGGGCGTGACGGGCGTCGTCCATCGTACGGGCGACGGGGGAGCCGCCGACGATTATCAAATGATGAGCCTCGACTTCTCCGAGCGCGGCAAGCCGGGCACGGGGGCCATTGCTCAAATCAGTTGCGGTCGCTACGTTCCGCCGGGCTGGCAAGAGGCGATCAACTACCGCCCGCTGGCTGCTTTGCAAGTCTCATGTGCCCAGGGCATCGCCTTCGTCGATTTGCCCACGACGGTGGTATGGTTCGACGAAGCGGGCCGGCACCAGGAATCGCTCGATAGCGAGCGGCCGGTCGGCGAGCAACTGCTGACGAACTTCTACCGTTCAGTCACAAGCTTGGTCCGTCGCACGTGCGACTTGGAAGACGCCTACCAGGCGATCTGCATCGTGCAAGCCGCTCGGCGAAGCCATCAGGAAGGGCGGCGGATCGATCTGTAGCGGTTTGGAGTGCGGCGATGCATCGCCGCTTTTCGCGGTGCGTAACCGACGTTCCCCGCCGTCGCGCCATCCTATGGGCAAAGCGGCAATCCAGTACCGCATTTGAAATCAAAAAGCAGCGATGAATCGCCGCACTCCAAAGGGGCATCTCACGCAAAGACTTCAATCCCCTTGGGCGCCGGCGGTGGAAACTCGGTACCGCAGGAAAAGCACGCTGGCCGATCGCGCGGCGCCAATTTTCCGCAGCCTGGACATGCCAGCCGCGCCGGCCATGATCGATGGGCCAAATAGCCGAGATACGCCGGCAGACCAAACAACAGCACGAAGGTGGTCCAAACGCCTGTCCACGGAAGGCCATAACGGCGCTGTCGGCAATAGGTGAGCCAAGCGAGAGCTATGCTAATGAGACTGGTGAGTACCAGTGCCTGCCACGCTCGCTGCAATGCCCAGCCGAGGACAGTGAAGTAATTGAGCGATGGGTCTTGTATCTTGTCCCAATATTTAAAGGCGAGAGCAACGAATATCGCACCCGGCGACGGGACGATCACGCTCGGAAACAGGGTGTCGTCAAGTGCTTTTCTTATGGCCGACCTAGGGGGCGACCCAAGTGATGCGTCATGCTCGTGCCGAACAATTTTGCCGCCGGGCTGGATCCAATACAGATCCTCCCCGCTCTGAACCAGGGCCTTGTCGTCCGCGAGTTGAAACCACAGCATGTTGGAGTCTTTGACGTCCGCCGGAAGTGGAAAGACTTGCAGTTCTCGACCGCTGGGACTCAGAATTATGATTTGATCCGCCGTGCGAACCACAATTGTCGGCGCTGGCTTGGGTGCTGTGGACGGCTCTTGCTTGAGCGATTGCGGCTCATGCGATTCTATGGCGCATGCAATGTCCGCATGCTTGTACAGTGGCTTGGCCGTTCGTTCACGTAGATTGAGCTGCATCAAGCCGATGTCAGTCACAAGACAAGGGCAGTGCGCAGTAGGTCGACCCGGATGGGCGAGGATGTTCCTCATGCTCTCCTCCGCAGGGCAGATAGCAAATCATCTCGAAGATAGCCCAACGGCCGTGGACACGGAACTGATCTTCTTTGGGCGGCTCATCTGGGCTGAAGCCGGTGCATCCGATGTAGCCGATCTTGCGGTTAGTCATCGAGTTATAGCCCACGAGATAGCCATGTCCGTGGGCGCTGCCATCTTGCACGAAGTACCAAGCCTCATCCTGCTCACTCGCACCGTAGATTTGGGCAAGCCTAGCAGGCCAGCTCAGCGTTCGGTTGTAGTCGCTCTTGCCAGACGGCGCCGATATATCCATTGCGTCTGCGAAACCGGTAGCGTTGATTGCTGTACCGTCCAGGGTGAAGTATTCCGTGCGACCGTCGCGCAAGTAGGTGCGGACGATCGGCGTGCTGCTCTTCTCGATGACTCCCAGTTGTCTAAAGCGAACTTCGTCGGACGGCCGGACGGCGTCGTCGATAATGGCAATGCACAGCGTAGATGCGATGCCCCAGGCTACGCCCGCACCGGCTGCTAAGATGATCGCCAAGACAAATGCTGAAAGTTGCTTGGGCCGTGATTGCATGATTTCGCTCTCTGCCGGAAGTAGCCTTGGTCTACGAATAATCGCGCGTTCGCGCGACGAAGAAGATCCCGATCAACAATAGCGTGTTAGCTACGACGATTATTAACATCGCCCAAAACGGCCTTCCAAACTCAAGAGCCAAGGCAATCGGGAAGACGGTTGCCAGGGCGGCGGCTCCCAACGGCAGGAGGCGCAGACTTGTACCATCCCGCCGGCCGAAGACCCGTCAGAAACGCGCCCAAGTAGAGGAGTGGCATGGTTATGTAGCAGAACCAACTTGGCGCGGTCATGGACCATTGAAACGGGCTGGCGTGGGTGCCCGGCGTGGCAGCCCAGAGCCCGTAAGCCACGATGGGCATCGCCGCGAGAACGAGGTAGCCGACGATTCCGACGAGCAACTTCACACCAATCAGCCACTGCCGCCGGGCGGGACGATGCAATAGAAACGGATACGTGCCGCCAATCGACTCGCCCAACGTTTGACGCAGTCCCAGGCCAATCGTCGCCGCCCCGGTAATGCAAATGAACAGCGGCAGAAACGCGTCCTGAACGAATGGCACAGCCATGCGTGATCGGCTGAATAACAGCCATGGATACACTTGGCTGACGACAAGATATACAAACGCTGCCAGGGCGAATAGCAGGATGGCCCGTGTCTCCCGAAATTCTTTGATCGCCATTGCTCTAAACACTTTGCACCTCCTCTTCCGCGAAGAGCGGCAAGCTGCGGCGCGGGCCGCGGGTGTATTCGATGAAGGCGTCTTCCAGGTTGAAGTCGATCACCTCGACGCTGCGCGGCTTTAGCGAATCGAACAACAGGCGGTGCTCGCCGTTGTAGTCGACGATGACAAGCTCCAGGCGGTTGCCGAGCTGGCGGCTGTTGACCAGCCTCGGGCAGGGCGGAAGCTGCGGCGGATCGCCGTCGAACTCCAACAGCACCTTGCGGATAGATTCTTTGAAGTGATCGGTGGGGCAGTCGACCCGCAGCACGCCGTCGACCAGAATTCCGATTCGGTCGGCTACGCGCTCGACGTCGCCGAGGATGTGCGAGCTGAAAAGAATCGTTCGGCCGCGACGCTGGATGATCTGGATGAGCGATTCCAAGAAGTCACGGCGGACCACCGTGTCGAGGCCGAGCGTGGGGTCATCGAGAATGAGGACCTCAGGGTCGGTAGCTACGGCCAGGGCCAGGGCCACTTGTGCTTGCTGACCGCGCGATAGCCGCCGGATGCGGCGCTTCGGCGACAGCTCGAAGTGGTCGAGTATCTGCTCCAACAAGTGTTGATTCCAACGTTGGTAGAACGCCCGGGTGAAGTGGACCGCTTGACCGACCGTCATCCGGCGATATAGAGGATGCCCTTCGGCCAGATAGGCGATTCGGGCGCACGTTTCCGGCTGCAAGTGCATCGTGTCTTCGCCAAATATCTCTGCGTGGCCATAGCTGGGATGGGCCATGCCCAGGAGCATTTTGATGGCGGTCGTCTTGCCGGCGCCATTGCGACCCAGCAGACCGTAGACGGTGCCTTGGGCGACGCGCAGATCGAGGCCGTCGACGGCGCAATAGCCGCCGTAGTACTTCGTCAGACGATGGGTTACGATGACGTCGGGCATGGCGAGACCTTTCGTAGGGTGCGTGAAACGCACCGGTCAAATCACCCTGTGGTGCGTTGCACGCACCCTACTTTTTGCCACGGCACACGGAGTGTGCCTGCTACTTGTTGCACCATTGAAATTGCTTGGCTCGTTCGGCGACGAGCGACAGTACCTCGTCTTCGGAAAAACCTAGATGCACGGCCTCGGTCAGAAAACGATTGGCGGCGTCATTGAGGCGTTCTTTACGTACTTTTCGCGACAGGTCGTTGCCGGGCTGCGCGACGAACACGCCGAGCCCGGGCCGCGTGTTGAGGATTCCCTCGCGTTCCAAGTCGGAATAGACGCGTGCCACCGTGTTGGGATTGACCACCACGGACCGCGAAAGTTCGCGGACCGAGGGGAGGCGCTCGTCCGCCCGTAACTTACCCCGGGCGACGGCCTCGCGTATTTGTTGGGTCAATTGCCGGCAAATGGGCAACCGGCTCGATGGGTTGATGGAGAACTCCACGGGCACCTCACTAACTGTACTATGTATCATAGTACAGATGCGGCGTGGTGTCAAGGCCAAAAGGGCGCAGGAACGAGTTTGCGGTGAAGGCTGGGGCTGGATAAGCTACTGGGGCGGAATACCGATTGCCATGTGGTCATAAGTCGAACGAGGATTTGAAGATGTCGAGCACGGAAGGCAATCGGGCCACGCTATACCCCGACGAATCCTTCAGGCCAGATCAATTCCCGCATCGACCCGTCCCGGGCGCCGCTGGGGGCCAACCGACGCCGTGAGCCGTCCTCGCTCGACGGCCGCGCTGCCAGCGGGTATACTTTTCTGGAGAAAGAGCGCAATACTATGGGCGAGCAGAACACCGGCGGAAAGATCCCGTTGACAATCTACCTGTCGGCCGAAGTGGCGGCCCGATTGACGCAGACGGCGGAGCGGCAAAAGCGACCGGCGCCAGATGTGGCCGTCGAGTTGCTGGAGCGACATTTGCCCCGGTCGTCGGCCGCTGGAGCGAAGCCTGGCAATATTCCCTATGCCTGAATGGGCCGCCTGACGCTCAGGACATGGAGGAACGAACGCCTCCCGGCGGATGCTGCCCGACACGTTGTATGTGTCGCGATCCTGGCACCCGCAATTGAAACGCCCGATTCCCGGCCCTTCTACACTTGGCAACCGTGTGAGCGTCAAGCTTATGGGTAGCATCAGGTGGGGGGGATTCTAGAAGGAGTCGCAACAGACGGGCTCGCGAAGGTACAGGGCACGGAGGTGTCAGACGGCGTCCGAACCGTCCTGGCCCCAACGCATGCCGCCGCCTTTCAAACGGTTGCCGATCGCCGTTCTGCACGCCGACTCCACCGGCCCTGAACCTATCTGCCAACCGTTGCGGATACTGGTCGGCTAGTCCATGCGGTGCTCGCGATTGTGAAAGCACTGCACCGCCTTGCGATGTTCTTCCCGTTGGGCCGTCGAGGCCGTTGCAAGGTCCAATTCTTCCAGTTGCCGCTGCGGCGTGCCTACTTCTTCTTCTTCGGCCGACTTTGTGCCTCATGGCACCGCTTGCAGCGCGTCTTCTGAGAGTTGATCTTCCCGCCACACTTGGGGCAACGGCGGCTCTTGAGGCTCATCACATGATCGGTGCGCGGACGCGTTCCCATAGCAGCACTCTCTCCTGTTTCAGCGTAGGTTGGGTCGACGGGCACCGATGCACAGCGTCGGTCGACGAGTCTTACCAATCCCCATTTCAGTTGACATTCACGAATTGGAACAGTAGTGTAGTCGATTCCCGCCGACACGACAACTGGACCTACCGGTCGGGATATGGCCCAATCTTCGCCTCATCCTTGTCATGCCACGATTAAGTGTTTGGCGGAGAACGCGACCTGAGCCCAAAGCCCACGGACCGCCATGCGAGCCTCGACTTCCATGAGTGAAACGTCTGACGCCGTGCGGCTCCGCGACATCTCGCCGCAGCAGTGGAAATCTGGCATCGCGGCTTGGCTCGGCTGGATGTTCGACGGCCTCGACATGCACCTCTACACGCTTGTGGCCGCTCCTTTCGTGGCCGAACTGCTGGCGGTCGATCAAAGGAATGAGGCAGTCGGCTACTACAGTTCCTGGATCCAAGCGTCGTTCCTGCTGGGCTGGGCCCTCGGCGGCGGGTTCTTTGGCCGCATTGGTGACCGACTCGGCCGAGCCCGAGCGCTGGTCTTGACCATTCTCACCTACGCAATATTCACGGGGCTCTCGGCCTTCGCGCAGACCTGGTGGCAATTGCTTATCTGCCGGTTTCTCGCCGCCCTGGGCATCGGCGGTGAATGGGCTGTCGGCGCCGCGCTGTTGGCCGAAACGTGGCCCCATCGCTGGCGACCCTGGCTGGCGGCGGTCCTGCAATCGGCTGTCAACTGCGGCATTGTCCTGGCCATGCTCGCCGGACTGGCGATGAACGAACTTCCCTGCCGCTATTTGTTCCTCGTCGGAATCCTGCCCGCTCTGATCGTCGTCTGGATTCGCCGCAGTGTGCCCGAACCCGAACAGTGGCGTGCCGCCAAGCTACGAGCCGGTCATGTCGATCCGGGAATTCTTGACCTCTTCCGCGGCCCAGTGCGCCGCATCACGGTGCTAACTGTCCTTGTTTGCGCCCTGTCGCTGTCAGGACATTGGGCCTTTATGTTTTGGTGGCTGCAAGACCTGAGAAACCTGCCGGACCTGATTGCGTGGAGTGAATCACAAAAAACGGCCCTGGCAAGTTCCGGCATGATCCTCCTGATCGTCAGTTCCATCGTCGGCAACTTCATCGCCGCCGCCATCTCTCGGCACATTGGCTACCGGCGAACGATCGTCTGGATGTGCGTCGGCTACTTCGCCGCCATCTTCGGCACCTATAGCGTGGTGCGCACCTACGTCAGCATCTTCTGGTGGCTGCCGGTCCTCGGCGCGTCGTCCGGCTTGTTCGCCCTATTCACCATGTACCTGCCGCCAATGTTTCCTACGCTGCTGCGGACGACCGCGCGGGCTTCTGTTACAACATCGGCCGCATCGTTGCGGCCGCCGGCACGGTGTTTTTTGGACTATTTCGCAATGTCAACGACTACCGCTTCGTTCTGCTCTACGCCGGATTTCTCTTCCTCCCCGCCGCGGCGTTCGCCGTGTTCCTGCCCGACATGTCGGATGGTGATAGAATGGAACATTCCTCTCTCCCTTCGGCAGAGGGCTAGCGCGACGGCGAAATAGGCAACGTTTAATGTCCGCTCCCGATCTTCCAGAATTGATGGCGCCGGCTGGCGACTGGGACTGCGCGGGCCGCCGTCGAGAACGGCGCGGATGCCATCTATTTCGGCCTGCAGGATGGTTTCAATGCGCGTGCCAGGGCGGCCAACTTCACGGTCGCCGAGCTGCCGGAGCTGATGACGTTTCTCCGTGCGCGGGGCGTTCGCGGCTATCTGACGCTCAATACGTTGCTATTCAACGACGAGTTGGCCGCGGCCGAGCGGGTCGTGCGGCTGGCGGTGGATGCCGGAATCGACGCCGTGCTGGTGCAGGATCTTGGCCTGCTGCGGCTCATCCACCGGCTCTGCCCCGAGTTGCCGTTGCACGCCTCCACGCAAATGACGCTCAGCAGCGCCGAGAACATTCGCGAGATTGAGCCGTTGGGCGTTCGCCGCGTCGTGCTGCCGCGAGAACTTTCGATCGAGCAAATCGCCGCAATCCATCGTCAGACCGACGTGGAACTCGAAACCTTCGTACACGGGGCGTTGTGCATCAGCTTCTCAGGCCAGTGTCTGGCGAGTCTGTCGCTGGGCGGACGCAGCGCCAATCGTGGCCAGTGTGCCCAGCCCTGCCGCCTGCCCTACGAAGTGCTGGTTGGCCAAAACGAAGTTATCCCGTCGGGCAAAAGTTTGTTTTTGCCGGCCGACAAGAAGGCCAATCCTGCCGTTTCAACAACGGAATCCGCCGACACCCGATATCCGCTTAGCCCGCATGATCTGGCCGCCTACGATCGCTTGCCTCAATTGATCGCTGCCGGCGTATCGGCGCTGAAGATCGAGGGGCGATTGAAATCGGCCGAATATGTTGCGTGCGTGACCCGTCACTACCGTTCCGCGCTGGATGCTATTTGCGCTGACGCCCAGGAGCCGCGCATTTTCGCTCAGGGTCATTGCGATACCGCCGCTATTGCCGATCTTGAGCGTACTTTCTCACGCGGCTTTTGCCACGGGTGGCTCGACGGTGACGATCACCAAGCATTGGTATCCGGCGATAATTCGGGCCATCGTGGCACATACCTTGGTGTCGTCAGCACAGTCCGCGGCGATCGAGTCGTTGTCGATCTGGTTGCGCCCGTCCGGCGGGGCGACGGAGTGCTATTCGAGGGTGCTGAACAAGGCGGACGTGTCTACGAGGTCTTCCAGGGCGGGCGATCCATTGCGGACGAGGTGCCAACGGGAATGGTCGAATTGGCATTTCGCTACGGCGCTATCGACGCCGCAAAGATTGGACAAGGCCAGAAAGTTTGGAAGACCAACGACCCTCAGGCCGCGCGACGCCTCCGCAAAGATGCTATAGCCGCCAGCCGACAACGTCGTGTGGCCGTGGACATGACAATCGAAGCATCGGTCGGACGCCCACTCCGACTTTCTGCCGTAGCTGCCACCGGTGCGAGTTGCTCTCTTGAGTCGCCCGGGCCGTCGGTCGAGGCCGACAAGCATCCGCTCACCGTCGAAACCCTTACCGAGCAGTTTGGACGACTGGGCAAGACGCCCTATGTGTTGCGCCACGTAGAAGCCAGAATCGACGGGCGACCAATGATCCCGCTCAGTATCCTTGGCAAGCTGCGGCACGAGCTAGTGCGACAACTGGACGCCGCAACCGCCCAACCACCCCATAGGACAACAGTTACAGAGCCGGTATTGCCCGAGCTTCGCTGCTTACGGTCGTCCGCGATTCCACGTTTAGCAGCCGACGACACGTCGGCCAAAGACGGCTCAAGACTCTGCTATCTTCACGTCCTTTGCCGCACGCTGGAGCAAATAGGCGCTGCTCTATCCTGCGATGTATCGAGCATCATCGTCGATCTAAGCGACGTACGTGGCTGCGCCGAGGCGGTCCAGGCCGTACGTTCTAGTGGCGTCGAAGCATGGCCGGCTACTTCGCGCATTCACAAGCCGGGCGAAACGGAGGCGTTCGAGATGCTTGCCCGCTGCCGGCCTGATGGCGTCTTGGCACGCAATCTTGCCGGCCTGGCCTACTTCCGCGGCCAGGACATACCGGTGGTGGCCGAATTCTCGCTCAACGCCGCCAACGACCTGACCGTCGATTGGCTCTTGTCTCAGGGTGCCGTGCGCGTGACGGCGGCATACGATCTGAGTCGCGAGCGATTGCTCAAGCTGGCCGACACCGTAGCCCCGAACGCCCTCGAAGTGGTCGTCCATCGCCATACGCCGATGTTCCACACGGAGTATTGTCTGTACTGCCGTTCATTCTCGCAAGGCAAGGACCAACGTGATTGCGGCCGCCCCTGCCGGCGCCGGACGCTGCGGCTTCGCGACCGCTTAGGCGTCGAGCATCCTGTCCTGGTCGACAGCCAATGCCGCAACACCGTCTTTCATGCCGAGGCCGAAAGTCTGTCCAAAGCCATTCCCAGTCTGCAAAGCCACGGCATCCGGCACTTCCGCGTGGAGCTATTGGACGAGTGCGAGCACGACCAGGTGCGCCGCGTGATCGACGCCCACCGCCCGCGCTAAAATTGTATCGGATGTGCCTCCGTCATGCTCCAGCACAGAGCTAAATGGCGTTGTCCGTCTACAACGAGCGCAATGGCGCTACGAGATGTGACCAAGCGCATTTCACTTTTCCGCGGGCATTACTAGCGCCTCAAGCCACGAGCGTCGCAGCGACTTTACCACGTCGATGAACTTCTCCCAACTCACTGGCTTGGTCATAAAGCCGTCGACATGAAGAGACTCTGCCTGCAACACCGCCTTATGGACGGCCGAGCCCGTCAACACGACCACGGGCGTGTCGTGCAGCCGCGGATCGCCGCGGATCTCAGCCAGCAACGACTGCCCACTCTTTTTGGGAAGTTCGATGTCCAGCAGAATAAGATGGGGTTGCGGCGCTCGCCCGAATACGCCTCTGCCGTGCAAGAAGTCGAGCGCTTCTTCACCGTCACACACCAAGTGCACGCGGCAGCGAACCTCCTCCTGTTTCAAGGCGATAATCGTCAGTCGGGCATCATCCAAGTTATCTTCTACCAGAAGGATTTCCATCATTCCGGTCAAGGCGGTGCTAATCATTGTCGTATTCTCCACGCTGATGCTTTGCCAACACGTCGACAAACCGCGTCAGTTCTTCTTCGAGCTGCGGCAGCACGACGTGCGCGGAATCCAAATCACCCTCCTGTCCAAGAAGCTCGAGTTCACGAGCAAGTTCAAAGAGACGGCTGGCGCCAAAGTACTGCACCGAGCCCTTCAGTGTGTGGGCGGCCAAACGCAGGGCCATGTGATCGCCGGCGACCGTTGCATCCCGAAGCGCCACCTGTAGACGCGGCATCTCTTCGCGTGCCGCAGTGACGATCGCCTCCGCCACATCGTGGTCCCCCTTGGCCGTTTTTAGCACTTCATTCCAATCCATTACGTCTCTCCCCGGTGGCGCAAGCTCGAATGGCTGCTCGGCGACTGCCGTGCTGCCGATCGTTCGCTCGATCGTCTCCATCAACTCGTGCCAGTGGATTGGTTTGGCAATATATTCGTCCATACCTGCTTCCAGGCACCGCTCGCGGTCGCCTTTGAGGGCATGGGCCGTCATGGCAATGATGGGTACATGTGTGCCGATCCGTCGTTCTTGAACACGAACGGCGGTCGCGGCCTCCAGTCCGTCCATTTCAGGCATCTGCACGTCCATCAGCACGAGATCGAACTTCTCCGATGAGAGATAGCCCAAAGCGGCGCGGCCGTTATTCGCCACGGTCACGATGTGTCCCTCCCTCTCAAGCATCGTAACTACCACTTTCTGATTCACCAGACTGTCCTCGGCCAGCAATATGCGCAGGGGCGCAGATGAATTCGCGGCCCCTTTCTCGGAGGCGCTTCCGCGATGCTGTCCCGCAAGCCCAGCGACAGCAAGATGGCGTCGAAAAGTTCCGACTGCTTGACCGGCTTTAACAGATAGGCGGCAATCCCAAATTCCTGGCAACGCGCCGTGTCGCCTGGCTGGTCGCCCGACGTAAGCATCATGATCACCGTGCTGCCGAGTCGCTCATCATCCTTCACTCGTTGAGCCAAGGAAAACCCGCTCATAGCTGGCATGTGAGCATCGGTGAGCACCAGGCGAAACGGGTCATTCGCGTCGTGGGCCTGCCGCAGCAGCGCGATCGCCTCTTCGGCGCCAGAAGCCACCGTGGGTTGCAGCATCCAGTTGCCTAGCATCTCTTCCAAAATCATGCGATTCGTGGCATTGTCGTCGACCACGAGCACCTTGGTGCCGCGCAGGAGCGTCGACTGCTGTCGCGGTGCGGCCGCCGATTCACCGACCGCTAGACCAAAGTGAGCGTCGAAATGGAACGTACTGCCGTGCCCCAGTTGGCTTTCCACCCAGATACGCCCGTCCATCATGTTCACCAATCGAGAGGAGATGGCCAGTCCCAGACCGGTGCCGCCATAGCGGCGCGAAATCGTGCCGTCGCCCTGCTCGAAGGCCTCAAATACCGTGGCCTGTTTTTCCACCGGAATGCCGATGCCCGTGTCGCTGACTTTGAAGTGCAGCGAAACTTTGTCGTCGGCCAACACTTCGTGCTCCAAATCCACCACGACCTCGCCCACCTCGGTGAACTTGATCGCGTTTCCGACCAGATTGATGATGACTTGCCGCAGGCGGTTGGCGTCGCCGACGACAATGTCGGGCACTTCCGGATGCACACGGCAGACCAGTTCGATCCCTTTTCGGTCGGCCCGCAGCGCCAAAGTCTTCATCGTATCGCCAAGATGCTCTCGGATATCAAATGGTGCGCTGTCGAGCGAGAACCGGCCAGCCTCGATCTTGGAAAAATCGAGGATGTCGTTAATGATCGCCAACAGCGACTCGGCCGACTCCTCCACCACCGTAAGATATTCTCGCTGCCGCGGCGAGAGCGGCGTATCGAGCGCCAATTCGGTCATGCCGATGATGGCGTTCATCGGCGTGCGGATCTCGTGGCTCATATTGGCCAAGAACGTGCTCTTTGCCCGGCTGGCCGCTTCGGCCGCTTCTTTGGCCGATTGCAACGCTTCGGCGATTCGCTTGCGATCCGTAATGTCGCGCGAGATGCCAAACGTGCCCACGATCTGGCCCGTCTCGTTGTACAGCGGCATCTTGGTGGTCGACACCCAGCGAGTGTGGCCGTCGAGCCACTGCTCATGCTCTTCCTTGTCGACCATCAGTTGGCCTGTGCGGCGAATCTCCTCCTCGTCGGCCGCCGCCGCACTGGCATCCTCGGGCGTGAAGAAATCGAAATCCGTCTTGCCGATCGCTTCTTCACCGCTGGCCAAGCGGCAAGCGGCCGCCATCGCCCTGTTGATGCGAATGAATCGGCCTTCGGCGTCTTTGAAGTAAATGCTGTTGGGCAGGTGGTCCATCAGCATGTCAAACAAGTACCGCTCATATTTCAACTGTTGGTTGGCAGCCGTCAGTTCCGCGGTGCGCTCTTGCACGCTGATTTCCAACTCGTCGCGGGCCTGCGCAGCACATCCTCGGCCCGCTTACGATCGGTAATATCGTGTACCAAACCCGTGAACATTTTGCGGCCCGCGACATTCATCTCGCTTACCGAAAGGTCCATCGGGAAGGTCGTGCCATCCTTGCGACGGGCCGTGACCTCACGCCCGATGCCAATGATCTTCCGTTGCCCCGTCTGTAGATAATTGGCCAGATAGGTGTCGTGCCGTTCGCGGTCGGGCGATGGCATCAGGATGCTGACATTCTGACCGATGAGCTCGTCGGGCGTATAACCGAACAGCCGTTGCGTGGCCGGATTAACCGACTCGATAATGCCGTGCTGGTCGATGGTGATGATGGCATCCACCGACGATTCCAGGATAGCGCGATGCCGCGATTCGCTGTTGCGAAGGGCCTCTTCCACTCGCTTTGTCTCGGTGATGTCGGCGATCGCCGTCTTGCAGATGACGATCTCGTGCTTGCGGTCTTCGATCGGTATGCTTCGGAGTTGCACTGCCTTTGAGAAACCGCCCTGCACAACCAGGTGCAGCTCGGTAGTCACCTCCGCGTGTTGTTCGATGCACGTGCGCACATGGCTGCGGAATGCTTGGATGTCTTCGGCGTCAACGTAATCGACGAACGGATACCCCGTGAGCGCATTGCGATCCATGCCCAGCAGTTGAGCGCCGGCCAGATTGATCTCCTGAATAAAGCCCTCTTCATCCAACGAGGCGTAGCCCAGTGGCGCAAAGTCGTAAAGGTCGATGTACCGATCGCGATAGTCCTCTAACTGACGCCGCTCATGCTCCAACTCATCCAATCGGGCTGCCAACTCATCGACCAGACGACGCACCTCGTCGGCCTGGGGTAGGTGCGGATCGCGAACGTAAAGACTTACCAATTGATCCGCCCGTTCGTGAGACCCAACAAAATCCATTTGTTGCCGATGCAATGAATGCGGGGGCGTATTTGCCTAAGCGCGCATAGTATTCTATGCGGCCGCCGAGAAAGGACAACGGACGACCGTCACCACTATTTGACACACTCACTGCGGCGGCGAACGATAGGGCGACATGCGGGGAGTGCGATTATTCGCGCGAAAATGAGCCGACATCGCATGACATTTGCTAAAGACAAAGAACGTGGCGATAGCGCTCTCGCTACGGCTTGTGCTTGCGTGCTAGTCCCGTTTCTTGCGGTCCAGATGGCCGCTGCGGTGAATCGCACGCCACAGTCGAAAACCCAATAGCGCGCTCACCACTGCGGCTGCGCTTCCCAATATGGAGGCCCACGGCGGCACATTGCGACTGAGCAAGAGCGAAGCGCCGACGAACAGCGCGCTGGCCAGCATCCCCAGCACCAGCCGATTCACCGACGGCTCCAGTCCCCGATGGTCCAGGTGGATGTCGAACCGGCCGCTCTGCATTTGTTCGAGAAGATCCGGAATGGCCTGGGGCAAAATGTCGAGCAGATGCTCCAACTCGGAATACAGCCGCTGCACTTTTCGCAGCCGTCGCCGCAGCGAAAAACGTCTCCATGTCAACTTTTGTCGATACGGCTGCATCATCTCCACGAGATTGAACTTCGGACTCAGCAGCCGGGCCGTGCCTTCCAACGTGATCAGCGCCCGCAGCAGCATGGCGATCCGCGCCGGCAACATGATATGGTAGCGCCGAATCTGTTCGACCATTTCCCTCAACGCGCCGCTGAGATCGAAGCGGTCGAGCGGCTGTGTCGCGTAGTATGATAGGAAATCGGCTACGTCAATGCTCAGCGCCGAGCGGTCCAAGTCGGGCGGCGTCTTGCCCAATCGCATGATCATGGCCGTCATGTGATCTGCGTCGAGGCTTGCCAATGCGGCCAGCAGTTCCGTGACGCTCTCATGCAGCCGCTCATCGATTCGGCCCACCATGCCGCAATCCAAGAGCCCGATCTGGCAGCCTTTCATAACGACCAGATTGCCCGGATGCGGATCGGCATGGTAGAAGCCATACTCGAAAATCATCTTCAAACAGATGGCTGCCCCCCGGCGTGCCACCTCGTCCAAATCGATTCCGGCGGAAGCCAGTTGTGCGGCCTCGGAGAACTTGATTCCCTCGATCATCTCCATCGTCAGCACACGGCGTGTCGACAACTCGGGATACGTTCGCGGAAAACGAACGGTTGGGTCGTCGCAGAAGTCGTGGGCGAATTGCTGGATGTTCCGCGCTTCGCGGCCAAAGTCGAGTTCTTGCCGCATCGTTCGCTGATACTCGGCTACGATGGCCGCCGGCCGGTAGTTGCGAAACTCGGGAACCATCTCGGCCAGTTGTGCCAGTCCGGCCAGGATGTCCATATCCACGGCCACCTTCTTTTCGATGTCGGAGTGGAGCACCTTCACCACGACCGACTCGCCTGAATGGAGCCGCGCCCGATGCACCTGGCCGATCGATGCCGACGCCATGGCCTCGGGCTCGAACTCGGCGAACAGCTCTTCGACCGGCCGCCCCAATTCGCTTTCGATCACCTTGCGCACGGCTGCCGGCGGATCGGCCGCCACGTTGGCTTGCAGGTTCTGCAATTCGTCGGCAAGCTTCACACCCACAAGGTCGGGCCGCGTGCTGAGGATTTGCCCAAGCTTGATGAACGTGGGCCCCAACTCGGCCAAGGCGAGTCGGACGCGCGTCTCCCACGGATGCCGGGCGATGGCCGCGCCGCCCCTCGCCTTCAGCAGGTCCTTCGCAAAGTTCGGCCCAAGCCGCCCAATCCACGCCGCAAGTTCATACTTGCTCAAGACGGCCACAATTTCATACCAGCGGCCCACGTGGCGGTAGATTTGCGGAATCGCGCTAAGCTTCATGGCACGATGTTGGTCGAGGAGAAATTGGTTGCCACACCTACCAGTTTAGTCACCGCGACGGCTTTAATCTAGTCGCGGAGAGTCAAGGACTGGTTAGCCGAGCGTGATACCGTTGCCGTCGCGGACACTTGCCATTATCATGCTGTTGGAGGCCCGGCGGCCGCGATTCCATGTGGGGCGTCTCGCCCGCAGTACGAAGAACGTGGCCGCGGCAGATTACAGCCATAACCAATACCGCCATGCTGACGCTCTTGACCAATGACGACGGTATCTTTGCCCCCGGCTTGGCAGCCATCGAACGGGAACTGCAAAAGCTGGGCGAGGTAATCGTCGTGGCCCCCGCCACCGAACAAAGCGGCGTCGGCCATTCCATCACCTACCTGACCCCGCTGATCGTCAAGGAAGTCTTTCGCAGCGACGGCAGTCTGGAGGGCGACCGGCGATTGGGCTGGGCCGTCCAGGGAAGTCCGGCCGATAGCGTCAAGATCGGCATCCACCAACTCTGTCCTCGTCCGCCCGATCTGGTCGTCAGCGGCATCAACAGCGGGCTCAACGCCGGGATCAACGTTCTCTACTCCGGCACCGTGGCCGCCGCCATCGAGGGCGCCTTCTTCGGCATCACTAGTGTGGCCGTGTCGCTACAGTTCGACGAGCACGCCCGCTTCGATCGCGCCGCCATGTTGGCGCGGCAAGTCATCGAGACGATCATCAATCGCAAGGGCCCGGGCACGCAACTCTATAATCTCAATATTCCAACGGCCGCGCTCCTCGGCACGCCCGAAGTCTGCGTGGTGCCGATGAACATCACGCGCTATGACGACAGTTTCGAGAAGCGGATCGATCCCTGGGGCCGGCCTTACTACTGGCTGACCGGCGGTCCGGCGCCGACGATGGCAGGCCACGAGACCGATCTGTCGGCCTTGGCCCAAGGAAAAGTGACCGTCACGCCGCTGGATTACAACATGACCCGCACCGCGGCTCTGATGGAGATGGAGCAGTGGGACTTCCGGATTTCGGAGAGTGCTGCCAAGAGCGAAGTCGTATCCAACGATAACACGCCCGCACAATGTAATAAGTAGCAGAAAGGGTAAGCCAATGCACACGGATCAAGCGACAATTCGACTGCCAGTTGCCGGCGCAGCTTCTCGAAGTTTCGCAGTAGCGGGCACAGCAACAATATTACTCGGCCTTCTGGCCGGTTGCGGCAACTACAAAGCAGCGCCACCGGCCGCACCACCGCAACCCAAGGCTGCGGCTCCGCAACCGGCTGCGACCGCTCCGGCAGTGGAGACTCCGAAGCCCGCGGTCACTGCTGCGCCCGCCCCGCAGAAACCGGCGGAAACCGTACAGACGAAGGCGGAAGTTGGCGTGGGAGCCAAGGGCCATTACGACGGGCTCGGCGTGGTAACGACGCCCGTATCGGTGTTTTTCCGGGCCCAGGAGCGGATTGCCTTTGAAATCCAAGTCCCGAAAGCGATGCAACTCTTCAAGGCCACCGAGGGCCGCGCGCCGAAGAGCAACGAAGAGTTCATGCAGCGGATCATTAAAGAGAATATGATCAAGCTGCCGGAACTCAACCCCGACGAGCGTTACATTTACGATCCCAAGACCGAGCAACTGATGGTCGAACAGCCCCGACGCTGAAGTCCCCAGCCCTTCGGGAGGACTTTTACTGCGCGTATATTCGTTTGCTGTTTTCTTTCCACTTGGTAATCGGATTTCCACTTGGTAATCGGGTGAGGGCAGTTGTTGACTGGATGAGGGCAGTAGCGAGCAACTTCGATTTCCCGGAACGATCCAACACCGTCCAGCGTCCAACGTTTTTCGTCCGTCATCCGCGTAGTCCCTTATCCGCGTTCATGAATCGGAGGTCCGCGATGAGGTCTCTTCGGCCGTTCGTCCTGAGTGCGAGTTGCCTACTGACCATCGGGCCGTGCTCGCTACTTGCGCAGGACACACCCGCGGGCAAGACGGTCGCACCTCCCGTCCAGAAGCCGCGTGTTCTGGTCACGATCTCGAAAGAGACAACCTACATCACCGAGCCGCTGCGTAAGGACGGCTACCCTGACTACATCGCTGCCCTCAACGAGCGCTGCAGCAAAGGCGTCACGCCGGACAACAATGCGGCCGTGCCGTTTTGGAAGGCGATGGGCCCCGCCGAGATTCCAAAGAAAGACCGCAAACAGTTCTTTCAGATGCTCGGCATCCCGCCGCTGCCTGAAAAGGGCGATTATTTCATCGACCTGGACGAGTTCGCGGCTCGTCAGAAGCACGATAATGGCTCGCAGACAGCCAAACTCGACGACGAGGAATCGCGCAAGCTTTGGGACGCGCAGAGGTCCGCCTCAGAACGGCCATGGTCGAGAAAGGAGTTTCCCGTCCTGGCCGGCTGGCTGGATGCGAACGAAAAACCGCTCGCTCTCGTGGCGGCCGCCGTTGAACGCCCTCGATTCTACCAGCCGCTGATTTCCACCAAAACCGGTTCCTTGTTGGATATGGAGTTTTTGTCACGTTTCAGCCGAGTTCGCGCTGTGGTCCGCGCACTGCAAATCCGAATTACGCACCGTATTTCGGAGGGAAAGCTGAATGAGGCGTGGCATGATGCACTGACCTGCCATCGGCTGGGACGACTAGTTGCACAGGGCCCAACGCTTGTTGAAGAGCTCGTCGGCATAACGATCGAAGGAATTGCGTGCCAGGGCGATAGGATTCTTCTGAGCGACTACACACTCCCGTCAACCAAGATCGCCGCCATGTGGCAAGACCTGCGACGACTGCCTGCCATGCCGAAAATGGTCGACAAGATAGATGTGACTGAACGCTTCTACTGTCTGGATACTATTTCGACCGTGGCGAGGAATGGGCTTGGAGAGATAAGCAAGTTGGCTGGTGGAGGTGTCGTCCCAAATTCCGCTTTGGACTTTGTCGTGCCCGAAGCCGTGGACTGGGACGTTGTGCTGCGCATGGCTAATTCGTGGTGCGATCGGATCGTTGCGGCTTTTCGTGAGCCGACGCGGGCAGAGAGAACCGGGGCATTGAGCAAACGCGATGCGGATGTGAAGACTTTAGCGGAGTCAAGCAAGAACGTTACGTCCTTTGCACTGTCGTTTCTGGCAAACCCACAAAAGGCGATCTCTGATCGAATCGGCCAAGTGTTTGTGGTTCTCTTCTTCCCGAGTGTTTCGGCGTGCGCGAACGTCGACGACCGCGCAACAATGCAGTTTGAGCTGACGAAGTTGGCCTTTGCGCTACGCGCAGTATAGGGCCGACCGCAGCGCATATCCGAAAACGCTGGCCGCGCTCTCGCCAAAGTACCTCGCAGAGGTGCCGAAGGATATCTTCAATAATTGCGCTGCCTTGCACTACAAACGCGAGGGTTCGGGCTACCTGCTCTATAGCGTCGGCTATAACGGCAAGGACGACGGTGGCAAGTCAATGTGGGAGGGGGAAGGCGACGACTGCGACGATCTACGCGTTCGCATGCCGGCCAAATAGAGCGGCCGAAAGGGACTGGACATAAACTAACGCGGATTAGCTAGGACCGAATCTGATGCTAACCCACGGATTGAAGGTCAAACCGTCCAGGTTAGCACAGCCATCGGCCGCTCGCTCTTCCCCAATCTCAGCATCTTATTAGATCGCCAAAGTGTCCAATCACCGGCACGCTTTTCCAAACCAGCAGATGTGGGCGTTTTTTGGTAACAACGCCGGTGTGGAACCCGTTTAGCACAGCTCGCCCTTGTTCTGCATGGTATTATTTCTTTGACGGTTCAGAGCGATCTGTTCTGGGGGCTTTGAAAGGGAGGGCACAAACCGTGCAAGATCCACCGGCTGACTTGTGGTGAGGAGGGGGCAGCCCGCTCCTCATAGGTTTTGTCTGTTGACCAACATCCAATGACATTCATCAGACCCCGCTTCGCTGAGGCGGGGTTTGGCCTTTCTTCGGCCGCCCGTTCCTTTGAGACGCCATGACCACGACTCGATTGGCCATTGTCCATCCTTGTCGGACGCCACCCGACACACAGGTCATTCCGATCAGCGGTCTCGGCTTATCGGACCAACAGTGGCCTGCGTGGCTCGCAGGTAATCGTCCGGCGCCAAGAGCATTTGCGATCCTCGCACGCCCGCCGAAACCGCCACGACATCAAACAGTTGCATCTGCTCGTCAACGTGCACGGGATAGTCTCGCTTGCCGGCCAAGGCTGTCACGCCACCACGAATGTAGCCGGTAAGCGGCTGCACTTCTTTCAGAGAGACCAGTTCCACGGTTCGATTATTGGATTGCCGAGCCAGAGCCTTGAAATCCACCTCGGCATTGGCTGGAACCACGGCCAACAGCACCCCATGACGATCGCCTCGGGCCACCAAAGTCTTGAATACCTGCTCCGGCGGCAAGCCAATGTCACGGGCGACGTGCTCGCGCATCAAATCGTCGGGACTGACTTCGTACTCTCGAATCTCGTAGTGGATACCGAGCGAGTCGAGAATTCGCATCGCGTTAGTCTTCATGGCACGTGACAGGTTGACCGTCAAGCGTTCGATTCTTCCACTACCACCGTCTTGCCACCAGCTTCCTGAGTGATGCCAATTGCGAGGTACTCCACCGGTTCCGTGCCCACGTTTCGCATCTGGTGAATCTCACGGGGATCAATCACCACGGCATCGCCACGACCCAGTATGGCGGCTTCTGTCCCGACCGTGATCTCTGCTTCTCCTTGCACAACGATGAATATCTCCTGCATGTCCTCGTGATAATGTCGGGCAAAGCACTTGCCCACGCCGAGATTCGCCCAATTGACCATTTGCACGCGCCCTCGCTGGAGGTCGGCCTTTTCTAGCAGAACCTTCTTAAGGACACCGGGCGACAGCGGATCTTCATGTCCCGCGGGAACAAAGGAGCCACGGGCAAAGGGGTGCAACTTCATGCGATATTTTCCACGGCATGGACTCCGCTCAGCAGCGAAGAGATTCCATCTCGTCCGACACACGACGGATGTGCTAGGCACTAACAGCTTGCTGACGGCGGCGTCGCAGGCCCGCCAACGCAACAGTTCCAAGAGCCAGCAGCAGCAACGTGATGCTGCTCGGTTCGGGGACAATCGTTATCGTGCCGTTGGTGATGACGGCTCCCATGGTGGCAAAATCGGTATCAGCGCCGGCGGCGCCGAAAATCCCCTTGGCCGTTCCTGAGAGTAGCAGCGGATAGACATCGCCGGGCATAGTGCCCGTGGTGTCAATCGTTAGGAATGCCAGCGTTCGCGTATCGCTCGCGGTCACCGAGCCGGTGTTGGTCGTGACGCTGACGGCCCACAGTAAATCATCGGTGAAGGTGTTCGTTTGCGAAGTATTGTTGCCGTTGAAAATTGTCGCTGGGCCAATACCTGTCCGATCCGGCCCGATGACGTCGATGCTCGTGAGCTTGGGTTTCGTATCGACGCCGCCGTTGATCGCGCCGCCGTCGCCAATCTGGACGTAGAGGTTTAGCCCTTGGACGGCGATATCGCCGCCAGCGTAGAGAGCGATGGTTTTCGTCTCACCGGGCAGGAAGAGATGGTCGCCGACCTCGATAGTCGGTACTTGCGGCACGGGCGCCGAGACGGCCGACGAAGCCAAGAATGGCACAAGTCCTAACAGTAGAAACGCCCTCTTCATGATCGCTGCCTCCCAAATGGGTTGACCAAAATAGCTAGTATGGACGAGTAATGTCAATTTAGGTGGAACCGGTAAAAACGTCAAGCATCGGGTCAAAATGGAATGCCTCTTGGGCGGAAACGTAGACCCAAACTCGTGGTTTCGGAGGCCGGGAATTGCGAGCCGACCGTCGATCTGCCGGCTGTCGGGCCAGATCGGATGGCGTAAATATCAGCTACCGCCGCGGATTCATCCTGCGATGGCCGGAGGATATCGTCAGGCAGATCACGAATGTGCCGGCCGGCGTACGTTGCATGCTCGCGAAGCACAAGATCGGCCAAGAGGGCCTCGATGGCGATGTGTCGCCGCGGCCTCAAGCTATCGGCGTCAACGTCCGACGCCTTTGGCCACAGTGCGACCCCCACCCGCTGACCATCAGCAATACGCTGTGTGTGGACGCCCTCGTTCACCGCTTGCAACGTGGCATCGGTTGTCGCACCGGTCACCACGGCGTCGACCCATACGGTGGCCCCTGCTACGGCTTCTCCGGGAATCGTGGCCGCGGGCGCCTCGATCAGTATCAAGGCATCGGCAAATGTTGTGTTAGCCCGTGCGATGATCTGATCGGTGGCGTTCACCTTGCGATCGCGGTTGAGATCGTAACGACTATCTAGAGTTGCCGGAGGTACAAACGCCGGGTGATTGCGGATTTCAATTTCGTCGGTGGCATTGACCATCGCATTGAATTCCGAGTTGCCCACGTCACCCACGGCGTTGCCATAGTAGAAGACTTCGTCGGTGGCAAGGTCGGTGTTTTCGGTCGCCTTTACGGTTACTTGCAGCCACTCTTTCGAGATCGAACCGGCCTCTCGCTCGGGCGTCATGGGATCATCGTCGGCCCAGATGATCGTCACTCGTCGCACGCCGCCAACCTCTCGGACAGTAATGCTCAGCGGAGCCGGCGCGAGGTCCCATGTGTCGGGCGTCGACGAATTGCCAACGCGGAACTCGAAGTCCGATGCGCTGATCGGACCGGAAACGTGGCTAAGGTCCACCATGATTCCGTTGATGCCGCGACTGTAATTCGTGTAGTTTTGGAACGTTGCCGTGTGACCGGGCAGCAAGGCGACCTTGCTCAGGAGCGGATCGTCGGCGTTTTCCGGTGCAATGGCGTTGTCGTCCTGCGGATCGGCTGCCGGGGTATTGCCGTCGAAGGCAGAGTTGTTATAGAAGATGTGTCGGCCCTCGATCACCGCATGTTGCCCGTCGGTCACGCTGAAGTTGTCTTCACTGGCTTCGAGCGTTCCGTAGGAGCCGTTGACTTGCACGGCAAACGTTGCGCCACTTAGGGTGCTGACGTAGGTGTGCGAGCCGAGCACGTCGAAGCCTTGACTGAGGTCGCTTGGATTGTGTCGAACGATCTGACCATCAACGCTCGCCACGTTGCCGACCGTTGACGTCTCTCCATCGCCCCAGGTGATCGTTGCCGTGTAATCGCCTGTGTCGGCCAGCGGCGATGTATCCGTGAAGTGGAACAGCACGGTATTCTCGAAAGGAATGTCGCGGGTGGCTTCGGGCGGCGACAAGTCGCCGCTTTGCATCGTGGCAAAGTTCAGCAGCGATCGGACTTCAAACAACGTGAGAAATGTCGCAGCCTGGGCACCGAATCCGCTAGGCGTCACCAAGCTGTTCGCGGCGGCCATTGCTGCTGCCTCTGACGGGTCCACGATGGTGAAATAGGCCAGCCGAACTGTTTGCCCGGCGTGAACTGTGATTGAATAGGTCCACTGGATGTTGTCGCCGATCAGGTCGACCGACGACGGTTGCAAGCCAAGCGGGCCGTGGATGTAGTGGATCACGGCCGGGGTGCCGGCGCCGCCGTCGGTGCCGATCCACTGATCGGTCGTTTCCACGATAGTGTCGCCGTCCGACGTGGCGAATACGGTTGTAGCCGCATCTGAGCCAAGGTTGCCGACGATCGTCACCGTAGTGGTAATGTCGCTGCCGGTGGTGTTTTGAAAGACATCGACGGTTCGGGCGAAATCCTCATTGCCCGTATTGGGCACGGTAATCTTGCGGCTGACCGTGAGCCCGGCGACGGTGCCATTGGCGGTCACGAAGCTTTGGCCATCGTCGGCGGTGTCATAGTCTAGGCTGCCGGGCTGGAAAGGTGTGCCGTCGACGATGAGTCGCCCGTCGCCGTCGAAAGCGTTGTCGGAGCCGTCGAGCAGTTCGCCGGCGCCGAAGGCTCCCAGTGCGATATCAAACGGGAGTCCGTGGACGGACGTGAGCGATTTCCACGATGTAATGTTCTGATTGAGCAAGACTCCCACTACAGTGCTTTGCGCATTGGCCGCTGCCAAATCCGGTTGGCCATCACCGTTAAAATCGGCCGCAGCGAGGCCAGTCGGGTAGGAGCCGCCGCTGCCTGATGTGGTGACCGCTGCAAAGGTGCCGTCTCCGTTTCCGAGAAGCACTCCGACCGTGTTGCTGCCATAGTTGGTTGCTGCTATGTCGGTGTTGCCATCACTATTGAAATCGCACGCGAGGATCCCAACCGGCATTGTTCCGCCTGAAGTGAAACTGGCACCAGCGCCAAAGGAACCATCGCCATTTCCTAACAGCACGCTCACCGTGTTATGGCCGAGGTTCGTCACAGCCAAATCAAGTTTGGCATCATTGTTGAAGTCGCCAACCGCGACGTAGACAGGCGAGGCGCCGCTATAGGTAACAGGGGTCGGCCCAGAAAAGCCACCGCTGCCGTCACCCAGCAGTATTCCAACGGCGCCGCTGACATTGGCCACAGCCAAATCGGGCGTGCCATCTGCATTGAAGTCGCCCACTGCCAATCCGTACGGACTTGTACCACCGGAACCGAGGACCGTTGGTGCCGAGAAGCCACCTTGGCCGTCGCCCAACAGCACTGCTACCGAGCTCTTGCTAAGGCATGTCACGGCGACGTCAAGATTGCCGTCCGCATTGAAGTCGGCCACGACTGCGTCTAAAGGATTGTCGTCGCCGGAGCTGAAGGTCTTGGGAGCCGAAAACGTGCCGTTGCCTTTGCCCAACAGTAGCAGAAGCGTGCTTCCTGCTTCATTCGTGACGAGCACGTCAAGTATGCCGTCTCTGTTGAAGTCTGCCGATACAATGCCCGTAGGAAACACGCTGCCCAAGCTGAAGGTCGATGGCGCCGAGAATCCACCGCTGCCATTGCCCAAGAGTATACCGACCGTACTACTGCCGTTGGACGTAGCAAGGTCCACCTTTCCGTCGCCGTTGAAATCTCCCGTTGTCACCTCCCATTGGCTCGCACCAGCAGTGAAGGTGGTGACACTCGGGAAGAGCCCGCCGCCCGAGATGCCAACTACTGTGACAAAATCTTTGAGCCAGTTACCGCCAGGTATGCCGTCTTCGTTGCCGTCGAGGTTCACTCCGAAGGTATCGATGATTGCGTCGCGTACGGTCAGGCGGTATACGTTCTCGGCCAGCGCCGGGAAGGTGAGCGTGGCCGTCGTACCGCTATAGCTTGCACTCAATGGAACGATTGCATCATCGGATGTGCCGAGGAGCCCGTCAGTGCCCAAGCTGCGGAGCTCATAATTCGCAACGTCTCCGGCGCCAGTCACTGCTTGATTGAAAGTCAGGGCAAGCGTTGTCGCGCCGACTCCGACTTTGCCTGTTGCCAGCGACGGAGTGGTGCCGGTGATGATGGGCCAACCCACCATGATGACGGTCGTGTCAGCGGCGGTATCGTTGAGCGTATTTAGGTCGCCGCTGCTGGACACGGTGACGGTATTTGTGACGCTAGACGGCGCGTCGGCAGCCACTCGAACAGTCAACGTCAGCGCCGGATAGCTTTCGCCAGGAGAGAGCACATCACTGCGGCTTGCCGTCAACGTCGACAGATCAGTCGTCCAGCCTGCCCCGCTGAAGTCAGTTGCGGTCAATCCGGTTGGCAACACGTCAGTCAGACTAACCGTGCCGGTGGTCGGTCCCGTGCCCAAATTGCTAACCGTAATCGTATACGTGTCGGCCTGTTCGCCACGCCTGAAATTACCCGTATGTGTCTTGGTGACCGCAAGGTCGGGCATCGCGACCACCACTCCGACAGAAGCGGTGAGCAAATACGCACCGGCATTGGCCTCCGACATGACTCGGATTTTATATGTCCCCGAAGCTAGGGTATTAAAGACTAAGCAAGCGTTGCGGCCGTCCGCCGCGCTGTTGGTGTTAGCGGCGACCAATGTACCGCTCGGGTCATACAACTCCAGCTTCGGGTCCAGTGTGTTGACAAACTCCCCGGGCCCATCGCCGGGTGTTGTCGTGCTTATCGTCAGCGACTTGCCGGCATCGACATAGACGCTGTAATAATCGCTGCTGCCCGCGCCACCGTTGACGACCAAATGATCCAACAGCATGACCTGTCCGCTCTGGCCGCCTGCAATAATGTAGGCGATGTCGGCCGTTGGCCGGCTGATTGTCATGGTCAAGAAGCCCGGATATGGCGGTATGCCGGTCTCCAGATCCTGCAATAACGTGCCGGCCGAGTTGTAGGCTCGTAGGAATCCAGGATCCTCGCTATCGTCGGGCACCAAATCGATGGAAACCGACGATACCGGCGAGGCAAAATCCGCGCGCAGGAAAACGGTGTCACTCCAATACGTATCTGTACCATTGGCAAAGCCCTTGGTTCCCGTGGAGGTGAACTGCGATGTTTGGGACGTGACTGCCCCGGAACCGCCTAGAGCCGTCAAACGAATGCCAGGCACCGCATTGGTGAGTGCGGCGCCGGCAGGGTAATCGTCTGGCTCGACTCCACTTGTGGTCTGGCCGATATATCCCAGGACAGACGCGTCACCGACGATGGACAGTGGCTGGGCCGTTGCAAGCGTGTGATTGGAGTCGTTGTCGAAAGTAACGTTCGTGGTGATAATGAGATCGTAGGTCGCAGCCACCGTGCCGGTAACGCGAATGTAGTATTTGGCCGAAAATGGAATATAGACGTCGCTGATCATCTGATCCAGGTTAGTGGAGCTTGGCCAGCTCGATTCCAGTGGCGATCCCGACCCGTCGAGCAACGTGCAGGTCGTGCCCGTGCCTGCCAAGTTCTTCAATCCAACCCTAACGGTATCGCCGCTGTTTACAAGGACCGAGTAGTAGTCGATCCATTGGGTCGGTGTGGATACTTGGATATCGTCGACGTACCATCCCTCATAGGCATTCAAGTCGCCGTCGACGGTGTTGAAGACGAAGCGAATCTGCACGTTCTTACCCGCGAACGCCGACAAATCGGCCGTGAAGTTTGTCCAGGTACTGCTATTGGGAAGATTGACGCCGCGGCTGGCGATTGTGGTAGACGTCGCGAAACCGTTATCGCTGACGAGCACGCTCGCCGAATCCCAATCGAGGTCGCTTTCCGTCTGCAGGATGTAGTTGAACGAGAGGCTGATGGAGGGAACGGCCGGCAGAGCGATCATCGGCGACGTGATGGAGCCAGCGTTCGCAGCGCCCGTGTCGTAAGTCCCCGTTGTCTCGCTGCCATAATAGAAGCTGGCAGTCGAGGAGTGATTCGGTTCGGCACCGTGACGAGTTGAAAGGTGCCACAGACCGGCACTCGCGTCGGTCCCAAGAAGACTATTATCAATCACGTAGCCGGTCTGGCCGCTCTCGAAGTCGGCCGACGTCAAGAGCGTCGTAGCATCGTCCGCGTTGGCCCCTACGACGGCCCCTCGAAACATCGTAGCCGATGACGTTAAATCTATGAACGATTCGCTGATCGGCTGGGCCGACGCCAAGTCATCATTGTTGACGCCGGAGAGGCTGGATTCCTCCTCCAATGCCGCATTGAGCGCAACGACCACATTGTAGCTGCCACTAGTGCCGGCGGCGCCACTGACGACAACTGTGTAGGTGCCGCCGATAGCAATGGGAAGTGTTTGGGCAAGCACGTTCTGCCCGGCCGCACCGGCCGTGGCCGTGCGGAGCACCGCATCGTTGGGATCAAGCACTTGCAAGGTCGGTTGGAACCCCGCATCAGTCGACGTCACCAGTACGCTGATGGTCTGGCCCGGGTCGATGTCAATCACGAACGTGTCGGTGTCGCCGCCGGGACTGATAATGGCCGACACGGTTGGAGTGTAGTAAATCAACGAGCCGGTTGGCGCCAAAGGCATCGCCGGGCCCGGAAACGACACCGTGCCGCTATCGACCGAGTAGCTTACTACAAATGCCTCGCCCGGATTGCCAAATTGGTCGGTGACGGCGCCGGCCGCGATACTCGCAACCAATGTCCCTTCCGCGGCAAGACCGTCAATCGTAAAACGTGCCGTCGTATCGCCAGAAAGCAACGTGACGCCGGTGACCGTGGCGCCCGGAATGCCCGACAAAACTAGCGAACTGGCCGTAACCGACGCGGGAGCGATCGGTTCATTGAATGTGACATCGCAGGTCAGCGGGCCGGGCAATGTGAGAATGCTGCCGGAGGCAGGGCTCGTTGATGTGACTTGCAGGAGCTCGGCGTCGTAGCGAAACGTGGTGCTGAACGGTTCGATGCTGGTGGCCGGGTCATCCAATTTAGTGATGGCGTCCCCGGCGATTGTCATCGCCTGCAGACCTTCGCCTGCAACCGGATTGCTATCGTAGGTGAACGTCGCCGTCATGCCATCCGCGCTCAGCGTGACGCTGGTGGCCGGGATCCCGTTGACCGTCAAATCGGCCGGCTGCAAACTCGTGGGATCGATCGGGAAGGAGAACGTCGTCACATAGCTGGAGGGCGGAGCGGCGACTATGCTGCCGCGCGACGGCGTGGTACCGCCCACCGTGAGAGCGACGCCAGCCAACTCGCGGACCAGAATGTCGGCCATTGGTGTGCCAATGCCCGTTACCAAGTCGTAGCCGGTCGCTGCGGCGTAACCGTTATTGCCGACGACGATATCGTGGAAATTGTAAGAGTCGTAGAGATTCGGCAAGGTCCCGGTGGCGCCGTCGAGCGACGGCAAGCCATGGTTAGCGCGAACTTGATTGGTGATCGCGACGAGTCCACCCCAGGCTGCCGCCGAGAGGCTGGTGCCACCGACTTGAACCCAGGGCGCCGAGGTGCCATGTGCAAAGGAGTCGTAGACTGCGACGCCGCTGCTCGGGTCGGCGTCGAACGATACGTCGGGAACGGCCCGCATGCCACTTTGATCAACGACGTTGCTGCCGTCGTGAATGACCAGTCCTTGCTGGTAGCTGGGCTGGGATTCGTATGCGCTAATGCCGCCGCCACTGCCGCTCCAACCGATCTCCGAAGAATAGACGCCGCCCGGGGCCACGAGGGTCGTTCCGCCAACGGCCACGACATTGGGAGAAGTCGCCGGATAGACGCTCGTCGCACCGCCGTTGCCTGTCGAAGCGACCCAAGTGATCCCACGGTCCGCAGAACTATGGAAAATAGAATCGATTGCTGTGTTGGCAACTTCCTCGCCGGTGCCAAAAGTCATCGTGATGACCGAGGCGCCCGAATAGTCGCGGGCCCAGGCAGCCGCGTCAAGCAAGTCGGCAACGCTAGCACTGTCAGCCTCGACGAGTATGATGTTTGCCAACGGCGCAATAGCGTGCACCCATTCGACGTCCAATGCTATCTCGGTTCCCCAACCGGTGTCGCTAACCGGATAATTCGTGCCGCCGCGCTGATCAACTTTCGTGAAAAAGCCGGCCGGCTCCGGCAAGCCATACGTTTCGTCGAACTTGTGCAGGTCACTGGTGAGGAAGGCCCCGTCCTGGCTGACATCCGCATTGCTGTTGCGGCCAACGAACTCGGGGTTGTCGTAGGCCTCGATGATGGCGATCGTCTGTCCAGCGCCTTCCTGCCGGATGCCGAGGTCGGTAATCCGGTCGATTCCGTATGCCGCCTTGATTTGGTCCGGAGTGAATGCCGTCGATGGCGGCGTTGTCGAACCGCCGGAACCGTAGACAATATGATCAAACTGAAACGTGGCGCTGAGTAGCGTGCGCTGTTCCAGCGGTTCTACGGAGAGACGCCGTAGCCAGGGCAGCGAAACCGCCTTGGCACCCGGCCCGCAGCTTGTACGCTGCTTCTTGAAACGCCGGTGGGACGATCGTCCGGCAGAACCGCTGCGTTGCTTAAACATCTTGCATGCTCCAAATTACGATCTGTGTAGGCGGCCCCAACGAATTGGTGGACGGCAACACAAGCTAACTCCTCTGTCAACAAACAAGAACCGAGTAACCGAACTTTCGCAATTCACTATGCCAATTAATGTCTTCGAGGACAGAACTTCCGCCGCCACTGGTAAATGGCCAGCGCTACACAGCCCGCGCCGAGCAGGCTTAATGTTGCCGGCTCCGGAGCTTTAACCAGATACACCACCCAATCGTCCGTGTTGGGCATGGTGTACCTCCAGGGACGATGGCCGGAACTGACAACCGTCCCGATGCGTGCGTCTCCTCCCGTCTGTGGGTCATAAAGTCGGGCCTCATACGTCCCAGCGGCCAGATTGAGCGAGAAGGTCCCGCCTTCGGCGGCATAGACAACGTACTGCGCGCCGGTCTCTGCCAGCACGTAGGTGCGCAAACCAAAGTTCAGTAGCGAATTCTGGCTCGACATCTTCCAGTATTCGATGTTCTTGGTCGTGAAAAAGTCGACCATGCGTTTGATGTCACCGTACTCGCCCGGGGCGTCGGCCCACTCGCCGGTCTTGCAGGGAGTCCATTGGGTCGCTCCGCTTCCGAACATGCGGATATCGCCCATGCTTCCATAGCCGCCGGCGGTGGCGATGCCCCAGATTGCCTGCCGGCTCTTCGCCTGAGTCATGCCGACGCCGCCGTCGTTGATATAGCCGTATTCATCGTTGACCACGGGCACGTTATGGCCGAGGTTTCGCACGATGCCTGCGTTGCCCCAGTCATCGCCAGTGGTGTAGCCATCGTTGTTCCGCGGGCCATACTGAATGATGGCATGCGTCGGCCAACTTGTGCCGAAGTATCGAAAATCGATGCCCGTGTTCTGGTGGATCGATAGCGGCCGCAGTTGCTCGCCTTGGGTCAGCCACGGATCGTTGCTGCGCACCAAGTCGCCGATCGCGTTAAAGTAAGACTGCGTTTTTCCCCCGTCCGCCCACTCGTTCGTCAGGTCCCAGATCACGTTTTCATAGGCTGAATAGCGCGACGTGATGTACTTCGCAAACCGTTGGTCTTGCGTCGTCGTGCCAGGCATCGTCGAGTTGCCATACGTGCTCAGGAGGATCAAGTCGGCCGTCACGCCTTTGGAATCGAGATACCGGACCACTTGGTCCAGCTTCTGCAAGTAGGCAAAGTTCAGACTATCGCGATCGGGGCTGGCGGCCGTCCCGGCATACGGCACGACGTCCGGATAGCCGTGGTCGACGTTGTCGAATCCGTAGAAACCACCTTGGGCATAGACCCGCAAGCGAATCTTATTCATTCCGTACGCCAGCGAATTATCGATGGCCGTCTGCCAGTTGTCATTGACCATAGCGTCCTGCATCAGGTCGTAATACGTCTGACCCCACAAGAAGTTTCGCGTGCCGTCGTCGTAGACGAAGCTGTTGGGATGGGCGGCGTCGATTCGCAGGAAACCATGGTTGTTCGGCAATGCGGCGATCGCATTGATTGCTCCCGATTGGTTGTCCAAGCCTGAATTGCCGGAACTGGTCGTATAGGTCCACGTTCCTTCGATCGTGGGAGTGAAGCGAATGTCGAAGGTGTTGTTGCCGTTCCAAAAGCCTGTGACAGTCTTCGTGGCGCCGCCGGGACCGGAGAAGATTGCCGTCACCGCGGCATTGGGATCCGTGTACCAGTTCATCGAATCGCCGCTGGCCGTGAGCTTGATGTCGTAGGTCGACCATTTGGGCACATCGGTTGCCGGCGCCAACGAAGGTGCGAATGCCAGTGCAATATAAATAATCGCACGCGCGGCTCTACGTCCCACAAATTGGTAACCCAGGGTCGCTGTTCTGATCATGATATATGGCGAGCGCTGCGGACAGTCAGATGCCGGCACTCGTAACGGCGGCACTCCAACCGATTGTCCAGCGGCTACACGAATTGACTCCTTTGTAAGCAAACAAGAACCGAGCAACCGAATCGTCATGGATTGTTGTGCCAATCAATGTCTTTGAGGTCGGAGCTTCCGCCGCCATCGGTAAATGGCCAGCGCTACACAGCCCGCGCCGAGTAGGCCTAATGTTGTCGGTTCCGGAGCTTTGACCAAATACACGACCCAATCATCCGTGTTAGGCATGGTGTACCTCCAGGGGCGATGGCCAGAACTGACGACCGTCCCGATGCGGGCGTCTCCTCCCGTCTGCGGGTCATAAAGTCGGGCTTCATACGTTCCAGCGGCCAGATTTAGCGAGAAGGCCCCGCCTTCGGCGGCGTAGACAACGTACTGGTTACCCGGTTCCGCCAGCACGTAGGTGCGCCAACCGGAGTTAAGCAGCGAATTTTGGCTCGACATCTTCCAGTACTCGACGTTCTTGGTGGTGAAGAAGTCGACCATGCGTTTGATGTCACCATATTCGGCGCGGTCGGCCCAATCGCCAGTCGATTCGGCGATTCCCATGCCGTTGGGGTTTTCATAGAAGTCGGCCGTGCTTCCATAGCCCCCGGCCAGTGCCACGCCCCACATGGCGTTGCGATGCATGGTTTGTGTGACTATATGACCATTGTTGTATTCGCCGAAATAGGCGTACTCATCATTGACCACCGGCATGTCATGGCCAAGGTTCGCCACAATTCCCGCGTTGCCCCATTCGTCACCGTTGTTGGTGACGCCATTTCGAGGGCTGTACTGAATAACAGCGTGCGTCGGCCATGTTGCATCGAAGAATTGGAAGTCGTCACGCGTTTGCTGGTGAATCGATAGGGGTCGTAGCGACGTGCCGCTGGTCATCCAGGGATCGTTGTTCCGAAGAAGCGCGCCCATCCGGTTGAAATCCGCTTGATTCTGCGGATACGAGCCACTGTTCGCATAGTTCCACTCATTGGCAACACACCACGTGACGTTGGTATAGGCCGCGTAGCGAGCGCGAACGTAGTCTATAAAGCGATCGTTTTGGTCGTCCGTTCCGAACGTCCGACCATTGAGGTATGGAGTTGTGACAATAAGGTCCGCCACCATGCCCTTGGAATCCATGTACTGGACCAACTCATCAAGTTTTTGCCAGTACGTCAGGTTCAAGACATCGCGATCGGGGCTGGTCGAAGAGCCGGCGTAAGGTTGTGCATCCGGGTAGTCGTTGTGCTCCGAGGAGACGTTGCATGCATAGACGTCGAAGCGAATCTTGCTCAATCCATACGCAAGCGAGTTGTCGACGGACGCCTTGTAATTGTTGTTGACCGACACGGCTTGCATCCAGTCATAATACGTTTGGCCCCACATGAAGTAGCGCGTGCCATCGTCCCACACAAAGCTGTTCTTGTAGTCCGGGTCGATTCGCAGAAAGCCGTGATCTCCCGCGTTCGGAGCGGTGGCATTGATTGTCCCACTCTGGCCGCTGAGGCTCGCATCGCTGCAACTGGTTGTGTAGGTCCAGGATCCTTCCACGGTAGGCGTGAAGCGAATGTCGAAGTTGGCGCCGCCGTTCCAGAAACCGCTGACGGTTTGCGTGATCCCGCCCGGCCCGGTAAATGTGGCAGTGAGTTCGGAACTCGGCCCGTACGCGTACCCATTCGAGTAACTGGTACTGGAGGCAAGGTTGATGTCGTACGTCGACCATTTGGGCACGTCGGCAGCCTGCGCCAACGCAGGAAAGAATGCCGGCGCGATAAGAATGAGCGCAATCGCGGCTCTGCGCCCCACAGACTCATAACGCATTATCGCTGCCTCCTAGGTGCTGATCATCCCGGTCAGTCTGTTTCGTCGAGAGTGGAATCCGCCGTCATGGATTCGCACAAGCAGGTTGGCATGGTTCGTCAATGTCCTGCGATGCATTCTTGAATTGCCTTAACGCGTTCGTCGTTGTTCTGCACTTTGGAGTTGCGACAGGAACGCGTCACGAGCATAGCCGAGCCGGCGAATGCAATGAAAATCGCGCCAGCGCTGCCTCCTGCCAAACCAACCAATACCAATAAGATCCATTAGGGACGAGGGCCGCGTCTAACCTATCGCGAGTATGCGAAAAGGTCAAGCAACCTTGCGCCAAGGGGGGGTTGCGCTCCGCACGCCGCTACACAATCTTCGGAAACAGCGGCTTTCCAGCACCGAGCCTATGTCCGGCCGGCAACGGCTGACATAGCTGTGAGAATGTCCTGCCGGCAACGTCGACACCCAACTGCGCCAGTCCCTGGGCCGCCTTTTCCGGCATCACAGGCAGCAATCCAGCGAGCACGCGCTGGATCGCCAGGATCGAACGCCACATCACCGCTCGCAACTCCTGAGCCTTCGCCGGATCCCTGACCAGCTTGAAAGGCGCCCGCGCCTCGATGTAACCGTTGTTCAGACGCGCCAACTCGACTGGCAGCAGCGCAGATCCTGTAGTGCCAGCACGCGGTACTTCTCATCCAGATCGCGTTCAAAGGTTTCGTTGCGAGATATGAAAGCGGCGTGTGACGCATCCGCCGCATCCAGCGTCGGCGGCGCCTCGGGCACGGCGCCGCCGAGGTAACTTTCCGCCATGTTCAGTATCCGGTTGAGGCAGTTGCCGACGACATTGCCCAGTTCATTGTGCGCCGATGCTAGTTCAGTCTCCTTCCAATCGAGGTCGGCCCCGAACGGCGCCGCCCGCAGCATGTAGAACCGCAGAGTATCGAAGCCATATTTAGCGATCTCGCGTCGTAGCGTCGCGAGATCAATAAAATTCCCCACTGTTTTGCTCATCTTCTGGCCTTCGCTGGTCCACCAACCGTGCGCATAGACCTGCTTCGGCAACGGCACGCCCAAGCTCATAAGCATTGCCGGCCAGTAGACCGTGTGAAACCACAGGATCTCCTTGCCGATCAGATGCACGTCGACGGGCCAAAATCGCTTGAAGCGCTCGGCGCTGTCGGTGCCGTAGCCCAGTGCCGTGATATAATTGGATAGGGCATCGATCCAGACATAAAGCACGTGCCCCGGATCATTTGGCAGCGCAATGCCCCACTTGAGCGTGGCCCGGCTGATCGACAGATCTTCCACGCCCATCTTCAGTTTGCTCATCACTTCGTTCCGCCGCGAATCCGGACGGATAAAGTCGGGACGGTGCTCAATGTGCGCCAGCACTTGCGGCACATACTTGCTCAGGCGGAAGAAATACGTCGGCTCCTTGTAGCGCACCAACGGCCTCTTGTTGAACGCCAAATAGTTGCGATCGATGGCCTCGGTTTCGGTGACGAATTCCTCCTGTCCCTCATCGTACCAACCTTCATACGCGCCGAGGTAAATGTCTCCGTTGGCGTGCAATCGCCGCACGATCTCCTGCACTGAGACGCGATGACGATCGCTGCTCGTGCGGATAAAATCGTCGTGTGTCATCTGCGTTTCTTTCCACCAGCTCTCGAACACGGCCGCCATCTGGTCGGCGAGTTGCCGAGGTTGAATGCCCTTCGCCGCGGCCGTTTTGACCATCTTCACGCCATGCTCATCGGTGCCGGTCAGGAAGAACGTGTCGTGCCCGACCAGACGGTGATAGCGGGCGATGACGTCAGCACACACGGTGGTGTACGTGTGGCCAAGGTGCGGCTCGCCGTTGGGATAGTAGATCGGCGTGGTGATATAGAAGCGCTGGGGCATACTATGCTCGGAAAGGAAGAACTATCGTTAGTACACGACGGCAGTGCGAGGAAACGCACGGTGGTGATGAAGGCTCTATCGTCATTGGAATGCAATCGAGCCTGATGCCGCGAGGTGATTGGTGGAGCCCAGCTCTTTCGCCTTCCGTGGCTCTAGCCGGGCGGCGCGAGTGTATCTGGCAGGGAGCTATTGCCCAGCACGGAGTTGACTCGGCGTACAGCCGACCGACGTGTGGACGACGTTCGCCCCACAGGCCGAGTTGGTACGCGATGAGACATGCGAAGGTTCGATCATCCAATACGGCAACGCCGCCATCCGTTGATCGCCCCCAGCGAGAGCATTCCCATCAGTAACAAGACGATGCTCGTCGGCTCAGGCACAATGGTGATCATGCCGTTCTGAAAGGTCACGTTGGCGAGGTTACCAGAGAAAGCATTAGCGAGAAATGTAGCATTTGGGCTAGGATCGATGCTCAACACATAGCTGCCTGGTGCTAGACCGGCTGCCACGGAATAGTTGACTTTAAGCAGTCCCGCACCGTCAACTAGTTCTTGCGAACTGGAGAACCCGGAATCACTCCCTGTAATTGTCGCGCCACCGTTCGAGACGCTTGCTCCGAAGAGGCTGCCCACCAAATTAAGCGCGTAAGGATGAGTGGCAGGAGTTTCCGCACCGGTAAAGTTGATCGCCGTATTGGCCCGAGTCAAGGCTACCTGAAAATTAGTGAGTTGCGGAGCCACCGACTCACTGCTTTGGACGTACACCTCAAAGCTGCCAGTCTGTGTCGCGGTGGAAAAGGGAAGTTGCGTATTCTCTACGGTAACAATCAACCCGGCTGAGGCCCACGTCGGCGCCGATGCCAATAGTACGGCGAGTATGAAACGCATGGCTCGCTGCCTCCATCAGGAAAAGTTGCCAGGATGATTGCACGGTTCACGCAAATTGCGGAGGATAATTTATCCATACTTGAGAAGTATGTCAACGGCCCGCGCAAGGCCGATCCAAAAATAGTCGAACGTGCCCCCCACTAATGTCCGCAAAATCGAATGTTTGCTTCCCGCAATAGTGGGCCCCAATTCCGAAAGCAACATTCTGGCAGATCCCGTCGGAGTTGTTCCCGAGCAAGAAACAGGCTTGGCTAAAAATGCCACCATCGGTTGGTATAGCTATATGTCTTCGGTGTGTTCTTCTGCCCCCGATTTTTTCCAAATAGTTTTGCTAGTTTGTTGCAAGGAATGCAGAGATTGGTTATGATAACGCCATAAATCAATAGTTCCTCGGATACGAGGCAGCGCGTCGACGATCCGTCGCTCTCAGAAACAGTCATCCCAATCGCTGGATGGTCGCGCTGGCTGGTCTCTTTCGTAAGTCGCCGTGTTGGGTTGCTGTTTCTCGCTAGGGCTGGTCGTGGGCGCGCCGATCGCTCCGACAACGGGGAAACAGTCTCACCCTCTTGCAGCATTTTCGACGAAAGGGTTCGGGCAATGAAGGTACGCACCATTACGCTTGCCGCCGCGTTGGTTCTTTGGGCATCCGTCGGCAAGGCGACGATTATCAGCGCGCCGATCGCCGACGACGGCGATGGTGACGTCGTCTGCACCGGAACCTGGGACGACGGAACCTACACAATGAATATCGTCGGCAATCAGCGCGCGGCGCCCGGGCATATCGGCAGTCTGTCGCTCGACGACACGGCAGCGTTCATCACCCCCGTCGACGATCCGGATCCGACGGTCACATTGCACACCACCATCGACAACGACACTCCGTTTTCGTGGACGGCATATCACATCAACGTATACATGGACCAACCGTTCACACTTTCCAATGCCGTAGTGTATACGCCCCTCACGTCGGAGCTTGGCTGGTCCGGCTCGATTACGGTAACGCCGGGCGCATGGAATGGCACCGAATACGTAGGGCAAGTCGACTATGTAGCAGGAACGCCGATTCCGTTCGGCGGCACGCTCGACTTCAGCTACAAGATGCAGTTCGTTGGAACCGTTCACTACTGCCAGGAAATGATCCCCACGCCCGAACCTTCGACGCTGCTCCTATTAGGCATCGGCGCCTTTGGGCTAGCGATCTATGCCCGACGACAGCGCGATCGAGCGTAGTAGGCGATTTATTCTGAAACGAGCCCCACCAATTGATCAGCGGGGCTCTTCTCTCTTGTATGCAGGCGTGCGCGCCCCGCATTGAGCACCGGCGCGGCTCTTCTTTGCCGCTGCGCGGGTGCAACTTGCGCTCAGCCGCCGCACGCCGAACCAGCGTGCGGAAAGCTTCCGGTCGCGGTTGCCGCACCTGCTCTTTCGCCTCTACTGTCCACAACCAATATAGGTAGTGAACAACAATCTGACCGCTTTCGGGATATCCGCGAACCAGTCACCCACGTGCGAACCGTGTCAAAAGTTGGTACAATGCGGGGTAGCGCAGAGCCGGGGCAGACTTTGCGATAGCGCCCGAAGAAAGGTATATGCCCAATGCAAAAACGAGACAGGCTTGAAGCACTTTTAGAAAAGATCACCAGCAAAGACTTTGCCACCATCTGGAAGGACACCTACGGGTATGATCCACGAGGCAAGCGTGCCGAGCTGGCGAAGGTCTTTGCGGCCGAGCAATATGACAGAGAGTTAGACGGGTGCATTGCACACGCTGAGTCCCTTCTTGCGCCCGCCGCCAAGCCCAAGCGCAATCCGTGGCTCAGCCCTCGCTGATGTCCTCCATCACGCGGGGGCCGAGGTGATGCCTGAGCGGGCGTGGCTTTAATAGATAAGTTGCTTTATCGACCATGACCCGTCCGTCGCTTGCCGAACCGGCTCGAGAGTATCTTCAGCCCACATGTGAAACTGTGGAGAGCATTGCTGCGAGTCTGCCGTGGCATGCGCCTCTTCTCAATCACAGTGGCGATCCAGAGAATCAACGGCGCGGGCAGCATATTCGGTGGCCGTTGCGGTAGCCTACCGACGACCTCGAACGCTTGTGGCTGCAATCGACTGCGGGTACAATTGCGAACCACCGAAACGGAGCAATGCGCATGGTCGGTCCGCTCAAGGTCGCAATCGTTGGCTTGCAGCACCTGCATCCGCGCAGTTACATGCTGCATTTTCAGGCCCTAAATACCCTTCAGGTCGTAGCGGTAAGCGATCCGATGCAGTCCCTTAGGGCTGGCTTCGAGCACGACTTCGGTGTGAACGCCTACGCCGATTGGAGGTCATTGCTTGCCAACGAAGCGGTAGATCTGGCCTACATCTTTCTGCCGCACGACGAATGCCCGGCGGCGGCAGGTGCCTGTGCCGCGAAGGGTGTCCATGCGGTCGTTGAAAAGCCGGTGGCCAATACGGCCCGGGCGCTCGCGAGATTGTCGACGCCTGCCGCGGCGCATCGGTCTTGTTCAGCACGCCGTATGTTTGGCGCTACCACCCTGTTTGCCGCGAGATGAAACGGGTAAGCGATTCCGGCGTGCTCGGCCGAATTGTCGGGTGCGAGGGCCGCTGTGCCGCCGGCGGATTGCATCGCTATATCGACGGCCACGCACCGTGGATGCTACAGCGGGAGAAAAGCGGTGGTGGCCCCATGTATAACCTGGGCGTTCACTGGATCGATCTGTATCGCTGGCTCTTGGGCAGCGAAGTCACCTCAGTGCTCGGCAAGAACGTGCACGTCAATCAAGCGTATGACATCGAAGACAACTCCTTTGCGATTTGCACATTCGACAACGGCGCAACGCTGGCGCTGGATATCAGCTATACCGTGCCGGACAGTTTTCCTTTTGGGCGCGATCTGTTTCTCTCGATCCGTGGCACCGCGGGGTGCATGAGCTTTGCGCCTGCCTTCGAGGGCACTCGACAGACGTTGTTCGTTTGCAGCAACGATCCGCGGTTCGGCGGTGCGCCGCGCAAGACGATGCAATTTGAGTTGGAGGACGTGCCCGGCTACAGCGGATCGCTCGGCCGCGACTACGTGGCCGAAATCGCCGACGACGTACTCAACAAGCGGCAGCCCCTTATTGGTGGCAATGATGCCATCAAGGCGCTGGAAGTCGTCGAGGCCATCTACCGCTCGGCAAGCACTGGCAGCGCGGTGCAACTCCAGTGAAACGCGTGCCTAGGTATGTTCCACGTCCCCACACCTCTTTCCGGTCTTGTTGAAACACAACCTGCGAGTAGTTGCAACTTTAAGGAGTGATAATGGGCGATCGACCCAAAGTGGTTGTCACTGACTACATCGAGCCGGACTTGGATTGGGAATCTGAGGAGATGACCAAACGCGGCGCTGATTTTGTCACGCACCAACTAAAATTCCTGCCCGATGAAGAAGTGATCGCCACGATCAAAGATGCCGACGTCATCGTGGTGAACATGTTGAAGATGACTCCCCGGATCATCGGCGCTCTTGAGAAATGCCGCCGGATCATTCGACACGGCGCCGGCTACGATAACGTCGATGCCGCGGCTTGCACGGCCAAGGGCATTCCTCTGGCCTACTGCCCCGACTATTGCATGGACGAAGTGGCGGAACAGGCGATGGCGTTGATCTTCGCCTGCGCCCGACAGGTACCGCAAAGCCGGAAAATCCTCGACGACTCCATCACCCGCGGCCAATGGGACTTCAGCCCGCTGGCCAAATGCTATCGCATGGCGGGCAAGACGCTGGGAATAATCGGGTGCGGCCGGATCGGCAGCCGCTTCCTCCAGAAAATGCGGCATTTTGGCTTCGAGGAAATCCTCGGCTGTGACCCATATCTTTCGCAAAAGAGAATTGCGGACTTGGGCATTAAGATGGTTTCGCACGAAGAGCTTTTCCGCCATTCCGATTATATTACGATCCACGTGGCGCTCACGGACGAGACGCGGCACTTAGTCAACCGGCAAACACTGTCGATGATGAAGCCCACGGCCTATTTGGTAAATACGTCGCGTGGTCCGGTGGTCGACCATGAAGCTCTGGCCGAAGCTCTGCGCGGCAACGTGATCGCCGGGGCCGGCATCGATGTCTTCGACAATGAGCCGCCGGAGAAGACTTATCCGCTGCTGGGGCTGGAAAACGCCATTCTTACGCCCCACCTTTCCTGGTACAGCGAAGATGCGGCTTGGACCATCCGCCATAAGATCGTCGAAGATATCGACCTTGCCCTCGCCGGCAAGCCGCCGCGGTTTTGTGTCAATAAGGAAGTGCTGGCCCTGCAACCTTGAAGGAACTGCCAATGACGTTTGCCAACGTGAAGACGCCTATTCCCGGCCCGCGATCGCGTGAACTGATCGAACGATGGACGCGTGTCGAAGCCGACACCACTGGCTACCAGGCCCAGGTTGTTTGGGAGCGGGGCAAAGGCGTGATCGTAACCGATGTCGATGGCAATACGTATATCGATTGGACGAGCGGTGTGCTGGTGACCAACGTCGGCCACGCCCATCCGCATCTGGTCCGCGCGATTTGCGAGTCCAGTGAGAAGTTGCTGAACAACTATGAGTGTCCCACCGAGTATCGTGTGCTGGCCGCTGAAAAGCTGGCCGGCGTCCTGCCTTCGCACATGGACAAGTGCTTCTTCCTTTCCGCTGGCAGCGAGACGACCGAGGCAGCCATTCGGCTGATGAAACGCAAGACCGGCCGCTTCGAAATCATCGGTTTTCACGGTGGATTCCATGGTCGGACGTACGCCGCGGCATCGGTTGGCGGGTTGGCCGGCCCAAAACGCGGCTATGGACCTCCGATGCCGGGCGTGATTCGCGTCCCCTTCCCCTATTTTTACCGCTGCCCGTTCGGCTCGACGACCGAAGAAGAGTGCGCCGACAAACACATGGAGCGGTTGGACGACGTCGTCAGGGCCAACTCGTGCGGCAGCCTGGCAGGTGTGCTCGTCGAGCCGTATCAGGGCGCCGCAGGCTTTATCTTTCCGCCCAAGGGCTATCTGAAGCGCGTTCAAGACTGGGCCCGCGCCAAGGGACTGTTGTTTGCCATCGATGAAGTGCAGTCGAGCTACGGCCGCACGGGCGCGATGTGGTGCCACGTTTCGGAAGGTCTTGAGCCCGACTTGATGTGTATCGGCAAAGGAATTGGCAGCGGCTACCCGGTAGCGGCCATTGCCGGACGCGGCGAGGTGTTCGCCAGTCTGAAAAAGGGCGAGATGAGCAGCACCTACGGCGGCAATCCGGTCGGCAGCGCCGCGGTGATCGCCGTGCTTGAGATCATGGAACGGGAAAACCTCTGCGAAAACGCTCGGAAGATGGGCGAGCTGATCATGGCGCGATTGGGCAAGATGCAGGAGAAGTCGCGCCATCTGGGCGACATCCGCGGCCGCGGACTCGTGATGGGCATGGAACTGGTCAAGGACAAGAAGACCAAGGAGCCTGCCCCCGAGTTGATCCACCCGATGATCGATCACTGCGCAGCGGCCGGGCTCCTGATTGGCTCGGTCGGCATCTACGGCAACGTAATCCGCGTGGCCCCGCCCTTGGTCATCACGGAAGCCCAGGCCCACGAAAGCTGCGACATCATGGAGAAAGTGCTCTTGGGGTTGTAGCGAATACTGCATTGGCTTGCAGCACTGCGATAGGATGCTATAATATTGTCAGGCAGAAACGGAGCGGCCGATGGCTTGGACCCGTGTCATTTGGGACCACACCACTGGCGGCAACGTGGATCACGTGGAGGAACACGACCTCACGACTGACGAAGTTGATTGCGTCTTGCAGCACTACGAAGCGACCGACGTTAGCCAGTCCAGCGGTCGGTCTTGTGTCTTCGGCCACACGCCCGATGGTCGGTACATTGTCGTCGTTTATGAAGAAATCGACGACGATACGGTGCTTCCCGTGACCGCTTATGAAGTTCCAGAGTTGTAGACGGAAGAATGCCATGACGCAGAAGCGACTGAGGCACATCAATCGCCGGCTGACGGAAGAGGAACGGGCGCGGCACGCGCTAATTCGGGATGCCGTTCAGAAGGACATTCCGCCCAAGCGGGATCCAAGACGGCGGCCTTCTCCACCGGGCATTCCCGCCCAAATTCGAGCGGCCCGCGAAGCGCAAGGCCTCACTTGGTACGCGCTGGCCAAACTGGCCGGCATTCCCAATCAGGCAACGATCCGCAACATCGAACAGGGCAAGGATGTAAAGCTCTCCAATCTGCAATCCGTCGCCGCAATCCTCAATCTCGAATTAGAACTTGTCGAGCAGAGCAACTGAAGTAATCGACAGCAAGTAGGGCGGGAGCTGCGCAAAGGGGCCCATTCGCGGTTACTACTCCCAACAGCGACGTTGAATCGAATGGTGAGTCGTGGCCAGGGTGGCTTGACTTTGCCGCACATTCGATTTGGCCAAAATCTCTCGCAGCTTCATGGCCCCCTGGCCGGGCGAGGTGAAACTAGATGAGCCGCTATCATAAGAACGATCGAATGGCCCCCAGCGCGGATGTTCGGCGCTACAATGACGAATGTGCGATGACCGAGTATATCTGGCAGCATTACACGCACTTGATGAGCGGCGTCGAGGTTCGGGCTGGTCAATATGCAGTTCCGATCATCGAGTCTTCCGACAACCAGAAGGTTCGAGTGATTCACAGGCAACTCGCAATGCAGCGCGGGTCAGTTGATGAGACCGCCGTCCTGAACGCCCTCCGCGACGGCCGCGATGCCCTTCGTGACCAAGTGCGAAATCGCTTGCTCAAGCAGCATCCACACGAGGTCTTCATTAACCGCTGCCCGGCCTGCCAGCGAATTGTGTGTTCACCACTAGCACGGCAATGCTTACGGTGCAAACATGATTGGCATGGTACGAACGTTGAAGTGCCAATCGCCGGTCGGTAACGACGACTTGGTACGTCATGCGTTGCGCACAATATCGTATTTCTTCCGCAACTCTGCGTCCACGTCGCCAAGCGATCGCACTCGACCCGTAGCGAGGTCTGCAAGGCCTTGCGGAATGCCGGTCACAGCCTCGTCTCGGTCGGGAAGAGCGAACGTCGCCTCCAACAATAAGGCATCCTCCGAGGCGTATTCGCCGGACGCCAACCCTTGACGAGCCAATCGGTCAAGCTCGGGCGGTAATAAATACGGCAAGACATCCCTTCTGCTGGCGATCTGCCGCAAGCTACCACATCGTCTTATCCCGTGGGTTTATGGTCCTAGGAGTCGCCATTTGCATCGCTAGCGGGGTGGACCCAGGCATGGTAAAATCGCCTTTTTCCTGTGCCGCAGCCGCTGTCTTGACGCCGATAATTGGCGATTTTCGGAGCAGTTCATGTCTATCGACCGCGAAACCATTCGTCAGACTATCGCCGAGTTGATGCCATCGGCCAAGGAGTTCCTTTGCCGACTAATCGCTTTTCCATCGACGTCCGGCAAAGAGCATGAACTGTTTTGCTGGGCTGAAGAGGCGTTCCAACGGCTGGGTGTCGAGGTGCAACGCGTACCGCTCTCGGACGCAATCAAGCAGGACGAAGACTATTCCAGCCCGGTGGCAGACATCGGCTACGACGGTCGATTCAACTTGCGACTCTGTCTGCCGGGAAGCGGCCGTGGAAAACGGCTGCTTTTGAATTCCCACGCCGACGTGGTCCCGCCTTCGCAGGGACAAGAAAGGCCGTGGGATGCGGTCGAGAAGGATGGCATCCTCTACGGCCGCGGCGCCTGCGATGCCAAGGGGCAGGTGGCCACCATCTATCTTGTGTTGGCCGCCCTGAAGCAACTCGGTGCGCAATTGCCGGGCGACGTGATCGTCCATGTGGTCAACGAGGAAGAGAATGGCGGCAACGGTTCGTTGGCGATGACCCGAGCGGGCGAGACGGCCGACGCCTGCATCGTCATGGAGCCCTCGAGCAACAAGATCTTTTCGAGCGTCCGGGGCGCGGTGTGGTTCCGGATACTATGCCAAGGCAAGGCCGGCCACTCTGGTCGCGCCGGTGACACGGTGAGCGCCTTGACGCTGGCTCGCAAAGCAATGGACCGTTTTGAACAGTATCACGACGATCTGCTGGCTGCTTCGCGAGGGATTCCGCTGTTCGACAAATACGAGAACCCTATGCCTATCACGTTCGGACGCTGCATAGCGGGCGATTGGCCGGCCACGGCGCCCGCGCGGGCCATGGCCGAAGGTGTCTTGGGATTGTTGCCCAACAAGACTCGCCAACAGGTCATGGACGAGATGCGTGCGGTGCTCGAACAAGACGCCGACGTGCGGTTGCGAGAGCGAGTCAGCCTGGAGTTCATGTACCGGCACGACAGCCATGTGCTGGCCCCCGAACACCCACTGGTACAGCGTTTGTCGCAGTGCTGCGGCGACTGGGGACTTTCCGCGGAGGTCGATGCTCTGACGGCATCATGCGACTCGTGGTTCTACAACAATCAACTCGGGATTCCCACGGTGGTCTATGGCCCCGGAACGCTTCGCTATGCCCATAGCAACGAAGAACAGATTGCCCTCAGCGAGATCGCCGATGCGGGCTGCGTGCTCGCCGATTTCGCCACACGATGGTGCGGATAGGTAGGACCCATGAAAGCATTGCTCAAAACAGCCAAAGGTGTCGGCAACCTGTGCCTGATGGACATGCCCGAGCCCAGGCCCGGACCTGGAGAGGTGCTGATCGAAGTTCGGGCCAGCGGGATTTGCGGTACCGACGTACACGTGAAGCACGATCGCTTCCCCTACTGGCCGCCGGTGATCCTGGGCCATGAGTTCTCCGGCACGATAATCGAGTTGGGGCCGGAATGCCGCTACTTCCAAGTGGGCGACCGCGTGGTGGGCGAGCCGCACACGCGACACTGCGGCCAATGCTTTCTTTGCCGCACGGGCAACGTGCAAATTTGCCCGGAAAAGCGCAGCCCGGGCTGGGGAATCCACGGCACGATGGCCCCCTTGTGCGTCATGCCGGAAAAACTCTTGCACCACATTCCAGACGATCTGGATTTCGACACGGCCGCCGTGGTCGAGCCGACTGCCAACGCTGTGCATGATGTCTTGGAGCGGGCCGGAGTCACGGCCGGAGATTTCGTGGTGGTTCTCGGCCCGGGACCTATCGGGCTGCTCGCCGGATTGACAGCCCGGGCTGCCGGCGCACGACATGTCGTCGTCGTAGGAGCTCCACCGGATGAGGGCCTGCGGCTCGACAAGGCCAGGGAGCTCGGTTTCCCGACCGTGCTAAACGTAGCAAAAGACGATGTGCCGCAAGCGGTGATGGACCTGACCGGCGGCATCGGCGCCGATCTGGTGATCGAGTGCTCGGGCGCGCCGTCGGCCATCGCAGGTACGGTCGACCTGGTTCGCAAGAAAGGTCGCGTCTGCGCCATCGGCTTGACAGGCGGCAAGAACGTCGACTTCCCGTGGGAGAAGGCGGCATTCAAAGTGCTCGACATCCACTTCTGCCTCTCGACGAGCTACACGAGTTGGGACCGGGCCATTCACCTGATCGCCAGCGGCCAGATTCCCGCCGCGAAAGTCATTACCCATCGCCTTCCGTTGGCCCAGTGGGAAACGGCGTTCGCCGAGATCGAGGCCCAGCGGGCGCTGAAAGTGATCCTGCACCCCTAGAACAAAGTGCTTTTTCAAGGAGATCGACAATGACCGTTGGTTTTGGCATCCTCGGCGCGGGTATGATTTCCGGGTTGCACGCCGATGCGCTCGAAAATTCTGGCAAGGCTCGTTTGGCGGCCGTCTGTGACGTCGCCCGTGAGCGGGCCGAAAAGTTGGCACACGACTTCGCTCCCGACGCCAAAGTCTACACCGCGCTGGACGCCATGCTGGCCGACCCGGCGGTCGACGTCGTCGACGTCGTGACTCCCAACTCTCTGCACACCGACGCCGTGTTGGCCGCCATCAAGGCCGGCAAGCACGTCCTCTGCGAGAAACCGCCGGCGATGTCCCTCCGCGATACCGGCCGCATGATCGAGGCCGCACGTCAGGCCAATCGAAAGCTCGGAATCTTCGTCCAATGCCGTCTGCGGGAACCCATTCAACAGATGAAACGCGCCCTGGACCAAGGACGGTTCGGCCGCCTGCTCCGGGCTGACGCCGTGATGAAATGGTATCGCAGTACAGAGTATTATCTGAGCGACGCATGGCGATCTCAGCGGCAAAGTGGCGCCGGCGTGACGATCCAGCACGCCTTCCACTATGTCGACCTGCTGCAATATCTGGTTGGTCCGGCCGAGTCGGTTCAAGCCCGAATGACGAACCTCGGCCACCCTCGAAATTCAGATCGAAGACACCTTGGATGCATTCGTGCAGTTTCGGAATGGCACGATCGGCTCGGTAGCGGCCAGCACCGCACTATGGCCGGGAGCCGACGTGCGCATCGAACTGTTCGGCGAAAAGGGCGCCGCCGTCATGCAAGGCACGGCCCTGGTGGTGTGGAAGTTTCAGGATGATCGGCCCGAGGACGAAGTTATTCGTCGCTGCGGCGACGCGGCTCAGTCGACGGCTGCCAGTTCTCCCACAGCACTGCCTAGCATCGATCACCAGCGAGTTATTGATGACTGTGCCGACGCGATCGAAAATGATCGCGAAATCGCCATCCCCTGCGAAACTGTTCGGCCCACTCTGGAAATCTCGCTGGCGATGTACAAGTCGGCCCGCTTGGGCGAACCAGTGCGGCTCCCACTTGTGGATGAAGCGCACGTCTGGGATTAGTTTCGGTGCTCTGTGTCAGTTTATCGGACGCTGCCGCACGCCATGTACGGGCTCAGCATTGTGGCGACGGCTTGACGTGCCAGCGGCCGCCGAAGCTCTCCTGTCGATCTTACGGCGTCTGCTCTGGCTGGCGTTCGGTATCCTGAAGCGTCAGCACCTTTTCGACCGCCAACTGCATGTGCCGCAGTTTCGCGCGGAGCGTAACGCGACTGAGCCCGAGAATCTGAGCCGCACGGTTTTGCTGGCCGCCGGCGTTTCGCATAACGCTCGAGATGATCAGGCGGTCGAATCGCTCAATCGCCCGACGGTAGACATCTGTTTCACCATTGGCGATGCACGCTTCCACAAACTCCGGCAATGTGCCCCATTCCATATCGGGCATCGGACTGCTTTCCGAATCCAACTCGGTATCAGCAAGCTCGGCTTGGTGTAGCTCGCCCGGCAGAAAGTCGGGCAATATCGTGGAACCGGCAGAAACGATCAATGCTTCGCGGATGATGCTCTGCAATTCACGCACGTTCCCCGGCCAGGGGTAGTTTTCCAACAACTCCAGCGCCTTGGGGGAAATCGACTGTACGGCCGTACCGAGCTGTTTGTTGAATCGGAAGAGGAAATAGTGAGCCAGCTCGGCGATGTCGTCGCGACGCTCTCGGAGCGGCGGCAGGTGAATGGTCACGCCGCGCAACCGATAATACAGATCGTTGCGGAACTTGCCGGCCTCGATCAGGGCATCGAGATTTTGATTTGTTGCGGCAACGATGCGAACGTCGGCCGAGATTGGTTCGCTGCCTCCGAGCCGCTCGAAAGTCCCTTCTTGGAGCAGCCGCAGTATTTTCGCCTGTGTGTGCGGGACCATGTCGCCGATTTCATCGAGCAATAGCGTGCCGCCGTGGGCCTGTTCAAACTTTCCGACGCGGCGCCGGTCGGCTCCGGTGAAAGCGCCGCGTTCGTGGCCGAACAGCTCGCTTTCCAGCAAGGGCTCGGGAATGGCCGCACAATTGATGGCTAAGAAAGCTCCCTGGTTCCGCCGGCTATGATGGTAGATGGCGCGAGCAACCAGCTCCTTGCCCGTGCCGCTTTCGCCCAGAATAAGGACATTCACATCCTGGGGCGCAACGCGGCCGATCTGTTTGCAGACCGTCTGCATGGCAGCCCCGCTGCCGATGAGCCGGTCTGGCTTGTCCTCGGGCCGGTCTCCCTCTTCCAGGATGGTCGGCACGTGCATTAGCCGGCTAATGGCAAATGCCTGACCCACGACTTGCTGGAGTTGTTCCGCGTCCAGCGGCTTGACAAGATAGTCGTACGCACCCAACTTCATGGCCTCGATCGCGGTATCCGTCGTTCCGTGGCCCGTGATGAAGATGATGAGATTCCTAGGGTCCAGACGCCGAAGGTCGTGAAATACATCAAGGCCCGAACGGTCGCCCAAGCGAATGTCCAACAGAATTACATCGGGCGATTCGTCGTCGGCCAATTGCAGACCTTCAGCGGCGGTTTCGGCGCCGAGCACCCGAACGCCCTGTTCTGCAAAGACCTGTGCAATGCTGAAATGAATGCTTGGTTCGTCATCAATTACCAGCAGTTTTGCCATTTGTATTTTCCGTACTCAGAGGTAACTCCAACGTAAACTCGGCTCCGCCCTCGATTCGATTGGCCGCCAGCAGTTCGCCACCGTGTTCCTTGGCGATCCGGTGGCTGATCGCCAAGCCTAGGCCCGTTCCGTGCTCCTTGCTGGTGGCAAACGGCTCGAAGATCCGGTCGAGAATTGGCTGGGGGATGCCGTCGCCAGAGTCGGACACCGAAATTCGGCACATGCCGTTGCCGGCATTGTCAGGTTCCACACGAACAATTAGCGATCCTCCCTGCGGCATGGCCTCGATCCCATTCAGAAGGAGGTTGACAAATATCTGATGGAGCTGTTCGGGATCGCCGTTGACGATGACAGGCGCATTCGGCATGGCCTCGATCACCGCAACCTTCTGTTGCTTTGCTCGCCCCTCGACCAGGTTCAGCGCGCGGCGGACCGTGGTACGGAGGTCGTGCGATACCCGGTGCAAGACGGGCGGTCGGGCAAAATCCAACAGCCCTTGAATCGTACTTTCCATCCGGGCCACTTCCTGCTGCACCACTTGGAGTTGCCGGCCGCCCAGCGCCGTCTGGGGCTGCCGCTGTGCTGCGGTCTGAATCAGTAGCTTGACGGAAGTCAATGGGTTGCGAAGTTCATGGGCCACGCCAGCCGCCAATTCACCAACGGCCGCCAATCGCTCGGCCAGCATGGCATGATGGCGCGCCTGCTGCAATTCTTCCATTACCTGGCGAATCCGGGTCGCTACCACTTGCACTTGTTGGTGCAAGCCCGGCAGGTCGCTCAAGTTGCGTATCTCCACGGATCCGACCTCGCGGTTCAAGTCGCCCGTGACATCGCTCAGCGTGACGCTGATCTGCGAAATAGAGCGATGCAGACTGCGAGCCATCCACAAGCCGAAAACCACTCCCACGATTGGTCCACCGATCAGGAATGCAAGCCGAATAAGATTCACCAGAGTGCTGAGCCGGGTACTTCGCAAGGTGGCGTCGGCCAGCATTCGCTCGTTGAGTTCGACAAGTTGACGACACGGTTCGGCCACGGCCCGCGCCAAGCGAATCGTCTTCTCTTGCTCGGCAGTCTGCGAGGTTAGCAAACCGGCTAAGCCCGGAGGCTGTAAGCGGGCCTCGATTTGATCGCGGTAGACCATGAAATGCTCGCGCACCGCCTTAACCAGATCCTGCTCTTCCGGCGTGAAGGCCGTTTTCTCGGCCTCGGCCAATTGCCGTTCGAACGCAGATTCCAATTCAGTGGCCTCGATGCGAGATTCACGCTGCTCCTTGTCACGCGACTCCATGACGATCGCGTGCAACCTCCAAAGCGCGTCTTGCATGGCCCATGCCGCGCGTATCGTAGCTACGTTTTCGGCGAGGACCCGAGAATGCGACTCGTAGACCCGGTGGATGTAGTACGTAGAGATACTGCTGCCCGCGATCCAGAGGACGCTGACTACAATCGCCGGAGCAACGACTCGTTTCCACATATAAGTAACTTCCGATGGCTGCACGCCGGATTGCCCAGCCGACCTCTTTTGCGCATCTATTCTACCGCGCTGACGCCGTAGTAATGTAGTCAGCAATCATAATGCCTTCGACATATTCGCGATACTTGAAATGGCGCAAGCAGTTTCTAGTAAAGCGCTTACCTAATCTTCCGTCGACAATTACCAGTTGACCGTCGAGGAGCGGTTCACGCGCAACAACTTTCCTCTGGGGCAATAATCTTTCCTCGCATTCGTCGGCCAATCGTCGGCTTGCACCGTATCTCAAAAATTATCCGTCTCCCAAAGTCGTTTGTACACAAGGCCATGGCTACGTACTAGGGTCGTCAGCGCGGTAACTGGCACGCCGGTTGCCAGTAAGAGTTCATGGCCTCCAATGTGAACAGCACCTTCCTCCTCTTGTTGAGGAGGGAGGTGCTTGTTCTTCCCTAAAGTAGCGGGCGAGGGAAGATGGCGAAGTAAGGGAACGATTCGATGTGGATTCTTAGTCGCAAGGAAGGCGAGCAGATTGTCGTGCCGGAGTGTCAGTTGACGCTCACGGTGCTCGACATCCAAGGCCAACGCATCCGGCTTGGCATCTCGGCACCGCCTGACATCCATGTGTATGGCCGCGAGAATTCGCATCCCATTGATCCATCCAAGATTTGTCGAGAGGCCGTAACAACATCCGTCTCGGAGGACCCTTCGATGCCGGTTCGAGTTTTGATTGCTGACCCGGATGAGTATCTGGTGAGCGACTACTGTGATTACCTGGAGCAGCACGGTTTCGAGGTGGCCACCGCGACGACCGCCCTGGAATGTGTGGAAAAACTTCGTGAGTTCGCCCCGAATGTGCTCATTCTGGAGCCGTCGATCCCTTGGGGTTGGGGCGACGGAGTTCTTGCCATGATGCATGAAGAGTCGGACATCCCCTCGGTTCCCGTGCTCGTGCTCACGTACGGTCGCGACCGTGGAGTGCTGTATCGGTTGGCCCCATACAAGATCGACGACTACCAAGTGAAGCCTATGCGGCCCCGGCGGCTTGCGGAGCGGATTCGTGCCATCGCGCCGCGGCCCACATTCACGGCAAGTCCAGTTCACGAAAGCCAGTCACTGGCCAGCCAACAAATCGCGATACACAAATAGTCTGGGAGATCGCCATGGCCAACGATCATCGGCCGGAAAACCAAAGAGATCAGGTTGTCACGACGAGCCTCGGCGTCGTCGGTGTGCATCTGCTTTGGTTGTTTGTCGGGCCGATTGCCATGGGGGGATTGCTGTTGAACATTGCGCAGTCGGGAACAGGTTGGCTGACCGGACTCGACCTCGGCTTGCTGGCCGTGGTGGTTGTAATGCTCTGCGCCCGCTGGCTCGACCAACGATCAGGTCAAGCAACGACGGTTTACGGCGAGGCTTCGACCTGGGCAGACGTCCGGCGCTATGCGCTGCTGATGCCCATCGTGGCGGTTGGGGCGTGGATCGTGGCAAACGTGATCGGAAACCACCTTCTGACGGTATGGGGTGGATGATGGCAACTGCAACAAACGAATACCGACTGAATATCCACGCCGGCGGCAAGAATTACAGCCTTGACTATCAGCAGGCGTTCCGTTTCGGCTATGGCATGGCGAGAACGCGAAAGTTCAAAGAGGCGGCAAAGGTCTTTGAGTCGCTGGCCGGCACGGGCGATCCCGGCGGTTTGGCCGCAATCATGCTGGCATACTGTAAGGCTGGCCTGAAGGACTATAAGGCATGCAACGACCAACTGTGCAACGTGTTTCCGAACAATGCGGCAGAAAAAGTCGAGCAGTTGCAGGCTGCTTTTGTCTACGTCAGCCTGGGCATGTGGCCCGACGCCGCTGCGGAGCTCACCGCGGTGGCTCGCGCCTATCCTGATCTGCCTCTTGCCTGTCTGGTGCTGGGTGATGCGTTCGCATACCAGAAAAAACGCACCAAGGCGCTTGCATGTTGGCGGATGGCAATTGTGCGAGACCGTGGCAATGGGGCCGTTGCCACAGTGGCGCGGCAGTTGGTTTCCTCCCAAACGAAATCCCACAAAGGTCACTAGGGAGGCACGGCAACTGCAATGAGACCATTCGCCGTTATCGACTGTAGACTGACGTGTTGTGGCATTGGAAGCGGCTGTTCCAATCGGCACGAGCGCCGGGGCGGCTACAACTTCGTTCGTAATCATTTCTTACCTACGCGTTACCTGCGTGACTACCTCAATGTGTTGCTCTGTGTGGATTGTCAGGAACCGGAAGTACTGGCGTAGAGTCGAGTGTTGGAGTAGTTGTCGGCAGAGTCTGCCGGGTGGCCCTTGGCGGCACAACGAGCACAAAGGAGAGCGACATGGCCTGGACAAGAGAACGACTCGAAGACACCGTGCAAGAGCGACTCGGCGACGCCAGGCTCGTCGTGGTGGCCAATCGCGAGCCGTATATCCACGTATATGAGGAGGACGAGATTCGCTGCATGCGACCCGCGAGCGGCCTGACCACAGCCCTCGACCCAGTCATGCGCGCCTGTGGCGGAGTTTGGGTGGCGCACGGCAGCGGCAATGCCGACCGCGCAATGACGGATGAACAGGACCGCGTTGCCGTGCCGCCGGAAGATCCCGCATACACTCTGCGCCGGGTGTGGCTTACCAAGAAGGAAGAGCAGGGATATTACTACGGTTTCTCGAACGAGGCCCTATGGCCGCTGTGCCACGTAGCCTACACCCGACCGAGATTCAACTCCAGCGATTGGGAACACTACCAAAGCGTCAACAGCAAGTTTGCCGACGCGGTTCTCGCCGAGGTGGACGACGGGCCAGCCGTAGTGTTTGTGCAAGACTATCACCTTGCGCTGCTGCCGCGGATGCTTAAGAACGCTCGCAGCGATTTGGTCGTGGTGCAATTCTGGCATATTCCGTGGCCGAATCCCGAAGTTTTCCGCGTTTGCCCCTGGCAAGAGGAGATTCTTGATGGCTTGCTCGGCAACGATTTGTTGGCTTTCCATATTCAGTACCACTGCAACAATTTCCTCGATACCATCGACCGCACGCTGGAAGCTAAGGTGGATTGGGAACACTTTTCGGTAACTCGCGGCGGGTTGACAACGCGAGTGCGGCCCTATCCGATCAGCATCGATCCGGAATTGGTACAGTCGTATTTGCCTTTTAACAAGGACAGAGCCGAGGGGCGACTGCGTCGGCGACTCGGGCTGCAAAACGAGCAGATTCTCGTCGGCGTGGATCGCGTGGACTATACCAAGGGCATCCCCGAACGTTTCGCCGCCGTCGATTGCTTGCTCCAGCGGCATCCGGAGTTGAAAGGCAAATTCAGTCTTGTCCAGGTTGGCGCGCCAAGCCGAGTCCACATACCGGCCTACCGTCGACTCACCGAAGACTTGGAGGCGGCGGCCGACGAAATCAACTGGCGTCACGGCCAAGGTACGTGGCGCCCCATCCTTTTCGTCAACGAACATTACACCCCCGAGCAGGTATTCGGGCTGTATCGCATCGCGGCCGGCTGCGTAGTCAGCTCATTGCACGATGGCATGAACCTGGTGGCAAAGGAGTTCGTTGCCGCGCGTGACGACGGGCAGGGCGTCTTGATACTGTCTCAGTTCACTGGAGCGGCACGTGAATTGCGCGATGCTCTACAAGTGAACCCCTATGCAACCGACGAATTTGCCGAGGCGCTATACACGGCCCTGACGATGCCCGTTGAAGAGCAGCAGCAGCGCATGGCCCGAATGCAGCAGCAAATCAACGAGAATAACATCTACCACTGGGCTGGCACACTGCTTTCCGATGCTAGCAAGCTTGTCGAGACGAGGCAACCCGTTGGAGAAGCAGTATGACCGCCGCGTTACACGAAGTTATGGAGCGGCTCCGTGACGCCTACCTGAGCGGAAGTTCATTGGTGCTGTTGTTCGATTACGACGGCACGCTGACTCCGATTGTGGAACACCCGCGCCTGGCCGTACTCGATGCCCAGACAAAAGCGCTACTGGCCAATCTGGCCGACCATCCTCGCGTCCACGTTGGGGTGCTCAGCGGCCGCGATCTCGACGAACTGAAATTGCTGGTCCAGATCCCAGGTCTTTACCTCGCCGGAACCGGCGGGCTGGAACTGGAACTACGAGGCCTCCGTATTGCCCATCCCCACGCCGATCGAATGGCCGAGATAATAAAGCGTTGTGCCGCGCATCTCGAGAGCCACTTGGCGGCGCACCACGGGGCATGGCTGGAGGACAAAAGACTAAGCCTCACGGTCCACTATCGGCAGTTGCCGGAACAGTTGATCGGTTCGCTCCAGGCCGCCGTTGCGGAGGTGACACGATGCTTTGCCGGCGAGCTGCGGATTGTCCAGGGACCCAAGGCGTGGGAAATCGCTCCGACAAACAGTTGGAATAAGGGAACGGCCGTTCGCTTGATCCTTGCGGATTGTGTAGCAGGCAGCGATGTCCTTTTTTATGCCGGCGACGGAGCGAACGACGTTGAGGCCATCGAGGAAGTGGCCGCTATGGGTGGAATCACGGTGGGCATCGGCCCGGATGCGCCATCGGCCGCCGAATATCGATTGCCCAATCATGCCGCTCTCTGTGAATTCCTCGGTAGGCTGGATGCCTCATTCAAGACGCGCAAGCCGTGCGGTACGCGATCGTCCAAGAACTGCTCGGGCATGTACGGCACTCAGAAATCCACGCGCCCGATAGACCCCATGTGAGCCAAGATATGATCTCGGTGATTATCCCCGTTCTTAACGAATCGGAAACGATCGGAAACGTGGTCGCACTCGTGCGCCGTGCTCCCAATGTCCGCGAGGTCATTGTCGTGGATGATGGCTCCATTGACGGCACACCGGAGATGGCCGCGGCCGCCGGAGCGGCAGTGATCACCAGCACACTGCTCGGCAAGGGCGCGTCGATGGAGGACGGAATGCGCGCCGCCAATTCCCAAATCTTGCTATATCTCGACGGCGACTTGGTGGGCCTGCGAGATAACCTTGTCGAATCCATGACGGCCCCGATCGTCAGCGGATGGGCCGATTTCGTGAAAGCGAACTTCTCGCGATGCGCCGGTCGTGTTACCACGCTTACGGCGCGGCCGTTGCTGTCGACATTCTTCCCAGAATTGGCCGCTTTCGAGCAGCCACTGGGAGGAATCGTCGCAGCGCGTCGGTCGCTGCTCCAGCGACTGCAATTCGAGACTGATTATGGCGTGGATATCGGTCTATTGATCGACGCCGCCCACGCCGAAGCCCGGTTGGCCGAGGCTCACATTGGCCATATCGAGCATGACAGCCAGCCGCTCGATGTCCTCGGTGACATGGCAACGCAAGTCACTCGCACGATCCTCGACCGCGCCGCTCGTTACGGACGTCTGCATCCCGGCCATTTACGGGAGATCTACGAGGTGCAGCGCCAAACGGAGCTTGCCATCTCCTGTGGCCTGCCAGCCGCGGGATCTACGAGGGAACTCGCCCTGTTCGACATGGACGGAACCCTGCTCGACGGTCGCTTTGCTGTCCATCTTGCCGACCGCGTGGGCAGGAGCCGCGAATTGAACGGCCTGCTCGACAATCTCGACCTTCCCGCCGAGGAACGCGCCCGACGGATCGCCGCCGTATTTGCCGACGTGCCGCGAGCGACCTTTGAACAGGTCGCACGTGCGGCTCCGCTCATGTTGGGAGCCAGGCAAACAGTGATTGACTTACGCAAAGCAGGCTTCCAGGTTGGCATCATTACGGACAGTTATTCCGTGGCGTCGGAGATCGTTCGTCGTCGGGTCTTTGCAGATTTCAGTATTGGCCATCACATGAAGTTCCACAAAGGATTGGCCACCGGCCGGCTCACGTTCTCTCCGGCCATGTTTCATGCGCGCGGTTGCCCGCTGCACGTCTATTGCAAACGGAATGCGATGGTTCATTTGATGAACAAGCTGGGTATCGGTCCGGAACATGTACTCGCAGTCGGTGACAGTGACAACGACATTTGCTTGCTCGAGGCCGCTGGGCGATCCGTCGCTCTACGTCCTACAACCGAACAGGTTCGGGATGCCGCAAAATGCGTCGTGTGGGGAGACCTGACCGAAGTCGCGGCGATAATGCAAGATTGATCCCATGAAGGCCGATCGATTCCGCTACGCCAGTGCCGCACATCGGCCGTTGCGTGTCAACGGTGAGTCGACGACGCCGGTCACTCCGCGCTGTCCAAGTCTTGCTCTACCGTCTTCCCGTGAAAGACATGCAGCAAGCGATGCACCAGGGGCGTCAGAAGCACTGTGACAACGAGTACGTACGCGGCTTCTCCTGCCAATGCATCAAAAGCAGCGAACAATCGGCCGCCGGGCGTCCTCAGTTCGTTCATCGGACCGTTTCCCGTCATTACCATTGCCGCATTGACAATGGCATCCAGCCAACTGAGCCCTTCCAGGCTCCGATAGCCCACTGCTCCCATAGCCACTGCCAGGCAATCGATCAGTGCGGCCGCGGCAAGAAACTTGGCCATGCGCAACGCAAACCGCGACCTCGATAGCAATGGTTCGTGCAGGCGCTCAAACATGGGCCATGGTCCTTCTACGGTTCCACATGCCGATCGTCATTCCACAGCCGGATCACCGGATTGTCAAATGAATGTTCATAGCCCAGGATACTCAAGGACGCCGTTGTCAGCAGAAATCGCCGGCCCTCGGCTCCCGCCAGGCGTATCCAACGGGCGGCGAGGAACCTTAAGAAGTGCATGTGCGTAAAGAGCAGCGCGTTACCTTGCACGTCGCTCTGGAGATGCTCGATCACGCGATCGGCCCGAGCGCTAATCTCCGCCACGGATTCGCCGCCAGGGCACCCATCGCTGAACAGGTTCCAGTTCGGCGACTCCGCGTGGATGTCCTCCGTCCGGAGCCCCTCGTACTGGCCGTAATCTATTTCAACAATATCGGCATCGACCTCGGCCCGGGCGCCGAAGCCAGCCAGTTCACAGGTCTGCCGCGCGCGTTGCAACGGACTGGTGAGCACGCGATGAAACGCAATCCCAGCGAGCCTCCGACCGAGTTGCGCAGCATTTCTTTGACCGCGCAGCGTCAGCGGAATATCCGACAGCCCGGTATGCTGTCCCGAAATGGTCCAGGCTGTTTCCCCATGACGCGCGGCAAAAATCTGCGGAAGTCTGTCCATGCGGCAAACCCTCCATGCACCCAGGGCTCCCATCTTTAAGTCATCGAATTCGCTCGCAGCACTGGTTTCTGCGGGTCCAAAATCCGATAGGCAATAAGCTTTACGCCATCGTTGATGACGAACCACACAAGACAGTACCCCCAGATCAGCCCTGCCCACGACCAGCCGATTGGAACCATCATTGCCATACCATAGACGGCTGCCAGGGTGGCCAGCAGCTTCGTGCCCACGGCCGCCCAGAGCAGAATTGGCGCCGGCGCGATCGACCAGAACGGCCCGCGTGTGCGAGTGATGAAGATTGTCAAGTGGCCGGCCACGGCCAGCTTCAGAAACATAAACGTTTGAATCACTTCAGGCCCCAAATGGAATCTGCGTTCAGCGATGTAGAAAAGACCGAAGGAGGCGATCACCCCCAACAACCCGAGAACGCTGGAAATTCCCAAGACCAGCGGCATATTCCACTTTTCGGGTTCATTTGAATAGCGAGTGCGGTCGTAGGCGATTGCCAGAATGGGGCCGTCGTTCAGCAGCGCCAACAAGACAATCATCACGGCAGTGACCGGGTAGAAGTTGAACACGAGGATTGACAGCGTCATAAACAGCAACACGCGAATGGTCTCTGCGATGCGGTAGATGGCGTAGCTATTCATCCGTTGAAATATCTTGCGGCTCTCCTGAATGGCCGTGATAATCACCGACAGACCCGGACTCAACAGCACAATGTCGGCAGCAGCGCGAGCGGCATCGGTAGCGCCGGCCACGGCGATTCCCGCATGGGCTTTTTTTAGGGCCGGCGCATCGTTCACGCCGTCGCCCGTCATTCCGACGATGTGGCCGCGCTGCTGAAGCACGTCGACGATATGATATTTGTGCTCGGGAAAGACCTGCGCGAAGCCGTCGGCCCGCTCAATCGCATCGGCCAATTGCCCCCCTTCGTGATGGCTGACGTCTCCGAAGAGGCTGGCGTCGAGAATGTTCGTGCCCATGCCCAGTTGTTTGGCAACTTCCTTCGCAATAGCCATTTGGTCGCCGGTAACCATCTTCACGCGGCTGCCCATTTCCTGCGCCGTTCGGATCGTGGCCTTCGAGTCCTCGCGCGGCGGATCATATAGCGGGAGAATGGCAAGGAACTGCCACTGGCCCTGCGCATCGGTCTGCGCAACACCCAGGGCCCGATACCCCCGCGCCGCGAACTCGTTTACCGCCTGGGTCACGCTCGTGCGGATCATGTCCGCATTGGCCGCCAGCGCCAGAATCACCTGAGGCGCTCCCTTGGTCACGGCGAAGGTGCGCCCATCGCGACACTTGACCTTGGCCTCCGTCCGCTTGTGAACGGGGTCGAATGGTTGGAAATGAAGCACCTCGCAGGCATCGCGAAGCTCAGGCTTCCGCAACCCGGCGAGGACCGCCTGGTCGATGGGGTCCTCGTCTTCGGACCTTGAGGCCAGCGCCCCGGCGAGGATCGCCTGTTCGCGGGTCGTTCCATCCACCAGAAACGGCTCGCCAAGCGTCAGTTTGTTCTGTGTCAGGGTGCCGGTCTTGTCGGAACAGAGGATATCCATGCCCGCCAATTCCTCGATCGATGCCAGCCGGCTAACAATCGCTTGGTAGTTGGCGAGGACTCGTGCACCGACCGCCATCGTCACGGAGAGCACTGTGGGCATTGCCACGGGTATGGCCGCCACCGTAAGAATCAGGGCGAACAAGAGAACAGACTCATGGCCGGGCGTGCCCTGCAGCATGGGATCGCCGCGCCACAGCGCCACGACGATAATCAAAGCCACCAACCCCACGGCGAGAAGAATCAAAAAGTCGCCAATTTTGAGCACGGCCCGCTGAAAATGGCTCTCCGTGTGGGCCGACTCAACCAAATGCGCCGTCTTGCCAAAGTACGTTTCCGCGCCAGTCGCATACACCAAGGCGTCGATTTCTCCTTGGCGGACAATTGACCCCGAGTAGACCGTCTCTTCCGTTTTGCGGCTGACGGGTAGCGACTCCCCGGTCAGCGCCGATTGGTCAACTTCGATGGGGTCCCCGTCCAACAATTTTGCATCGGCCGGCACGATATCGCCGATGCGAAGACGAACTATGTCGCCCGGCACTACTTCACGGGCGGCAACGGCGATCCACGCTCCTGCTCGCTTCACGTGGGCACGCAGCGCCAGTTGTTTTCTGAGGGCGGCAATGGCGTTGCCGGCCTGATACTCCTCCCAAAAACCGACGGCGGCGTTGCCGAAGAGCAGTACGAGAATAATGCTGAAGTCGGCCCAATGCCCCACGGCCGCCGACAAGATCGCCGCGATTTCAATCATCCAGGAAATCGGCCCCCAGAAGTACGAGAAAAATTTCCGCAGCGGGTTGACTTTCTCCTCGGCGATCTCGTTGTAGCCGTATTGGCTCAAACGGCGACGCACCTCCTCGACATCCAGGCCCGTCGGAGGAGTCCCAAGCTGCTGCCGTAACTCCGCGAGCGTCAATTTAGAGAGGTCCGGTCCACCACCATGACCGGAATTCTTGGCCGTCGGTGTACTCATCAAGCGGGATCTCCTGACTACTTGGTTTTCGATTCGTCGCGCACTCGCCGCGCTGGCAACCTTTGCCGATCGCCTAGGTTTGAAACTCCTGGATCGTGCGCAGGAAGCTGACGATGCCTTCTCTGGTGAGCATCCCGAGCACATGGCCGTCCGACATCACGGGAAGCTGGTTCACGCCATCGGCATCCATTTCCTTGAGTGCCCCCCACAACGGCGCGTCAGGCTCGATCCATTTCATTTCGGTTGTTGGGATCATGGCTTGGGAAGCTGTCGTGATTGGCCAGTCTGTGGCGGCAAACTTCTTGATGCGATGTAGCGTCAAGAGACCGACCAATTGATCGTCGCTCTTGACCACGACGCTGCGCTGGCCGCTGGCCAGGATATGCTGATCCACGACTTGTTGCAGGGTGGCGGCGGCCGGAATCTCGGCATAGTTTCGGTTCATGGCGTCCGTCACCTTATGGCCAGCCAATAAGTTGTCCATAGCCTGGTATTGGAGCTGAAGTATTTGGCCGTTGGCCGCACTCTCCAAAAACCAGCCGATGAAAGCAATCCACATGCCGTTGATAAAATTGCCGCCAAAGGCTTGCCACACACCCAGAAAGATGAAGGCAAATCCGATGAACCGTCCCAGGCTGCCGGCGATGATCGTGGCCCGCCGAAAGTTCTGGGTTATGCCCCAGACAATGGCCCGGAAAACGCGGCCACCGTCGAGCGGAAAGCCAGGAATCAAGTTGAACAGCACGAGCGCACCGTTGATATACGCCATATACGTGACGAATGCGAAAAGGGCGGGAAAAGACACCGTAAATGGCTGCATTAGCCCAAATAGAACCGCCAACGCCAAGCTAACCGCCGGACCGGCGATTGCAATCCAGAACTCCGCACTCGCGCTGGGTGGCTCGGCGCCGATCTGGGCGATGCCGCCAAAAATAAAGAGTGTGATCCGCTGCACTGGAACCCGATAACTCATCGCCACGACCGAATGGCCCAACTCGTGGAGCACGACGCTGACAAAGAGCATGATCGCCGTGATCGCGCCCAAGACCCAATACTGCACTATTGGCCAGTCAGGAAATTGGGCCGGATAGTAGTTCGCCGCGAGGGCCCAGGTGAGCAATCCGAAGATGAGGAACCAGGAATAGTCCAGATCGACGGGGATGCCAAACAAGTGTCCCAGCGGAATCGTCGCGTTTCGCTTCATCACTTTTCCCCCTGAAGAATAGGTCGGAAAACAGCGAGAAATGGCGGTCTCGACACCCCGTGTTCCCGCGTCGCCCGATTCTTTGACGCGCCCGGGCACTGCCAACGCCGAAACTGCAAAAAACTGCAAAAACATGAGCTGCGCCATCATTATTCACAACCAGCGGAAAAAGTGAATGGGTGGGCGACTTGGACCGGGTATCGCTCGTCGAGCGAGTTCGCTAAAATTGAGATGCACGCTCCAGCGTTAGGTCTTGTAAAATTGCAAGGGCACGGCAGCTTGCGACGATTCGGTGGAATACGAAGATTTGTGCGATATGGTGGAGTCTATGGCGGAGGGGAGGAACGCATCGGCGATGACGCCTGAATCCAGACCGGGCCCTGTAACATCCCTAAGAGAATTGCCGCCCCACATCCAGGATCTGGTTGTCGAGTTGGCAAGTCCTGGCCCCGTGATACGAACGAGAGCCCGAAAAGCGCTTGTGGCACAAGGAAAGTTGGCCGTACCGGCGCTTATCCAGCTTCTGTCGCACCCTAAGCCACACATTCGATGGGAAGCAGCGAAGGCTCTTGCCAACATCGCCGATCCACTCGCGGCTTCCGCGATGGTGAATGCCCTGGAAGATCGTGACGACGACGTGCGCTGGCTGGCGGCTGAGGGGTTGGCCGCACTGGGCCGCGACGCGCTGCAACCATTGCTGTCGGCGTTGATCGAACGGAGCAAATCGGATTCGCTCTGCAAGGGCGCACATCATGTCTGTTGCGCCCTGCAAAAAAAGAGAGGGCTCGGTCCAATCTTGCGGCCTCTATTGGCTGCCTTGGAACAACCCGAACCCGAAGCCGGCTCTCCGCTGGCTGCATACACAGCACTATCAAAGTTGCGCGAAATGCCGCCGGATAAGGCGACTTCTTGCGTTTTCAAAAATCGCAAACCATGAAATTACGTTTGGCACGCTTGGCGTCGCTTTGGCGGTTTCCCGATTGGTTCCCGGAGATCGTGATAATTCGCAGCGGCCGCATCCGCAATCAAGTTCGATTGCTGGCATTGGCGGGCTTGGTGGGCGTAGTAGCGGGCATCGGCGCAATTGGCTTTTACGTCGCCACGCGGGCCGCTGAGTATTATGCGTTGGGCGTTGTCGCCGGTTATAGCGCCGAACCCAGGCCGGGCGGTGAACCGGCAATCGCTTGGCTGCCGGAAGTGCATCGTCCATTTCACCTCTGGATGCTGCTGGTGATACCGACCGTGGGCGGACTCCTCAGCGGAATTATTGTGTATTCGCTGGCACCCGAAGCGGAGGGACATGGCACGGACTCGGCCATTGCCGCTTACCACTATCATCAGGGCCAGATTCGCCCCCGAGTGCCGCTGGTAAAGATCGTTGCCAGCGCTTTGACGTTGGGCACGGGTGGATCAGGAGGTCGCGAGGGCCCCATTGCGCAGATCGGGGCCGGTTTCGGGTCGCTGCTTGCCAACTTACTGCACCTGCGGCCTGCGGAACGCCGTATCTTGATGGCTGCCGGCATGGGCTCCGGCATTGGAGCGATCTTCCGCGCGCCATTGGCCGGAACAATGTTCGCGGCCGAAGTTATGTATTTTTCGCCGGAATTCGAGCCCGAAGTCATCATTCCCACGGGAATCGCCAGCGTCATCTCTTACTGCATCTTCGGACTGTACAGCGGCTGGCAGCCTCTGTTCAATATTCCTGACCTCGCATTCACCAATCCATGGCAACTGGGGCCCTATCTGCTGTTGGCTCTGCTCATGGTCCTCTTGGCCGTGCTCTACACGCGGACGTTCTACGGCTGCAAGCGGCTGTTTGAGCGGCTTCCAATCCGTCCGCATTTTCGACCAGCGATTGGTGCGCTGCTTACCGGCTTGGTTGCGGTTCTCTTGTATCTGTTTGCCAGCTACGTGCTCGCCAGCCCGCCGCAGCAGTTGCTGGCGGTGTTGTCGTTCGGGTACTCGGCAGTTCAGGATGCGGTCACGCAAGACACGAACGTGGGTGCCCTGGTATTGCTGTTGATTGCGCTCGGAAAGATCGCCACGACAGGGTTGACGATTGGAAGCGGCGGTTCGGGCGGTGTATTCGGACCTTCGATCGTGATTGGCGGGTGCGGCGGCGGCGCGCTGGGCATTGCACTCCACAACCTATGGCCCGCACTGGTGCCTCATCCTGCCAGCTTTGTGATTGTCGGCATGGCCGGCTTCTTCGCGGCGGCAGCCAAGACGCCGTTCTCGACGCTCATCATCGTCAGCGAGATGACGGGGGGCTATTCGCTCCTCTTGCCTTCCCTGTGGGTTTGCACATTGTCCTTCATTCTGTCCGACCAACAGTCCATCTATGACTCGCAGGTGGAGAGCCGCTCCCGCTCACCAGCCCACCAGGGAAGCTATATCCGACAAGTATTGTCGGAGGTGCGCGTGGAACGGTTTCTTAACCCGGCACAACCTGTTACCCCTCTACTCGCCTCCGAATCGCTCGCCACGGTAATCGATCGCTTAAGCAACGCCCCATTCCCCGTGTTGCCGGTGGTTGATGGCGACAATCGACTACTGGGTGTGGTCAACCTCGAGGAGGTCCATCTGGCCTCACACGAACCTACCTTGCAGCCCTTGATTTTGGCCGCAGACCTTATGCGGAGCGACATCCGGCCACTGCTGCCCGAAGACACGTTGGATCGCGCCTTGGAATTGTTCATTGAGAACGATCTGATGGCGCTTCCGGTCGTCAATGATTTGGAACGCCGCAACGTGCTGGGAGTCGTGCGGCGATTCGAGATTGCCAGCGCTTACTTGCGGCACATCCACGGGCCGGCTCAACCGCGAACGTAGCCGCAATCAGAGTGCGACCGACTGCCGCGCTCAACCAGACGGCTACGCTCTAAACTTTCCAGGCTACCGACTCGGACTTCGTATGCCGATTTCCGGCATCATCAATGCAGCATGTTCCTGCTGGAGCAGGTCGAGACGACGTAGCGACGCCATGATGGTATCGAGCCGCTCTTGGTCCATGCCTTTCAGATACGGAAGGGCCAAGTCAACAATTGATGTTGTGCAGGCTGGCGCACCCACGGATAGCGTCAGATGGTTGGGCTCGCCATCCGAATCAGAGAGTTCCTCGAACAAGGCCTGCATGAAGTTTTTCGGCTCGGGGTACACTCGGACGTCGTAATGCTTAAGCTTCGCTTGTTCGGCGGCGTAGTGAATTGCGCTTTCAAGGCTACCGAGCCTATCGACCAAGCCAAGATCGAGGGCCTGCTGGCCGGTAAACACGCGTCCCGCAGCCAACTCATCGATCGGCTTTTTGAGCTTGGCGCCGCGTGCAGCGACCACGTGTCCCTTGAATACGCCGTAAATATCGTTCATCCATGTCTGCATCTTTTCGCGTTCGCCGGTCGAGAACACCGCATCCGAACTGAGCAACGCTGCATTTTCACCGCGACGATTGCTCGACCACGTGACCCCAATCTTCTTCCACATAGGCGTCGTGGCAAACTTGCCGCCAACCACTCCAATCGATGCGGTGATCGTCATCGGATCGGCAAAGATCGTTTCAGCCCCCATGGAGACATAGTAACCGCCGCTGCCGGCCACATTTCCCATGGATACGACCAGCGGTTTCTTGGCATTGACTCGCTTCGCGGCGTTGAAAATAATCTCGCTGGCCACGGCCGACCCGCCCGGTGAGTTAACCCGCAGCACAACCGCTTTCACGTCCTTGTCGTCCGCCACTTTGTCGAGCGCCTTGCGAATCGGAGTGCTGTAGGCCCCGGATTCCGTACGAAATGGGCTGGGCTCCGGCTTGCCCGGCACAATCGCTCCATCAACATACACGATGCCAATCACGTTCTTGCCCGTCGCCTTCTTGCTCCCCTCCAACAATTTCATCCAGAATTGAAATACGGCAAAGGGCGAAGAGTAATCGACGGTCTCTGACTGTTTCTTGCCGTACTTGTGATCGAACTTAACGTCCTCGCCAAACTTGTGACGGAGTTCGGCCTCGAAGTCCTGACGGTGTTGCACCGCGTCAATAATCCCTTGTTCTCGGGCTTGCTCCGGTGTATACAGCGCGAGGTCGATCCACTGCCGGACCCGCATAGGTTTCACACCCCGGCCTTTGGCGACCATTTTCTGGTAGCTTTCGAAAATACTATCCAAGAGCCAGTTCATCATGCGCGCGGCCTCGGGGCTTGGACCGCTGCGCATGAAAATCTCCGCGGCGCTCTTATAGGCCCCGCAGGTGAGAAAATCGGGCGTCACACCGATCGTGTCGAGCAGGCCGCGCAGATAGGGCGACTCGGCATTAAATCCCGTGATCATGATAACGGCCGTCGGAGTCACGCTGATTCGCGACGCGCCCGCGGCCAATGCCAGTGTCGGCATCGACATGACTGCATCAACGTGGGCGTATACCGGCTTGCCAGATACCTTGATCGCATCGATTGCCTGACGAAGCTCCTCGATCTGCGCCAGACCAAGGCGAACATTGTCTAGCAAAAGCACGACGGCTTTGATGCTTTTGTCGTCCTTCGCTTTTGCCATTCGCTCCAGGAGGTCTTTCAGCGAAGGTCGGGCAGCCGTTGCGAGTAGAGGAAATTGTTCCCCTTGCGGCCTTTCCACGATCGGCCCATCGAACGTGAAGACTGCGATCGACGCCTTCTGCGCATCCGTCTTCCCCTTGTCTCCGTCAGCCCACGCAACACTTACGCCGATCAGGGAAATGGCCAGAGCAAACGCCAAACACTTTGTCGCCCGTATCATGACATCACCCTTTCAAATAGGAGAGACAATCGGTGATTGCGCAAAGAACCAGTACCGAGCAATCGGTTGACACTCGCCTCAGCGAAAGTCTACTCTAGCAATCGCGATCAGGCAGGGCAACTACCCCCCCGAGATCGCAAAGCAGGCATATTCAGACGGGGAAATGGAGCAATTAGCGCTGCCGCGCGGCGAACATGGCATGCGTCGCTCAACGTGCGCCGACGAGCATTACCACATTGAGAAGCAGGCTATCGCCAATCCAGATCAACAATAGAGCCTCTATCCCAAAAAACAACCCCAACGAACCCCAGAGACCGAGCCGTCGAGCCAGCATGAATCCGATGGCGCAGCTCAGGATATCGCCTAGCGAATTGACGATCGTATCGCCTTGGTAGCCGAGCCCTATCGTCAACATGCGGTATCGGTGAATGACAAAAGCGGAGTTCTCGAATATCTCCCAAGCGCACTCAAGGCCAACAGCGAAAAATAGTCGCCAGGCTAGCGGTAATCTTGGGCAGGCCCATGTGAGGAGGCCGCACAACAGGACACCGTGTAGAATATGCGTAAGACTATATGGATCGAACAGATGTTGTGAATTGTGCAGGCTCAGCACATCGCCCGACCACAGCCGGAGTTGCCCGCACGTACACCACCATGACCGTCCTTGGAAACGCAGTTGGCCGATGGCCGCCACGATGACAACCGCCATCACAAGCCACGCCCAATGGTTTCCTTGTCCCAGGCGCAGGACGTCCCGAGATGTGCCGGAGGCCTGCGCTTTGATATGGCGGTCGGTCATTCAACACATTCCGGGTCAACGGCGTCGCGGCTCCGATAGTTGGGATATCGGCACGCTCGACGTCCAGCGTGAGATCGCACTATACCACGTCCGCGCACCGTCGCCACATTCCTAATACACCCTAACCACCTGTTAGTCAACGCCTCACATTGTGGGCGCTACGCCAGTGGGTGCCTGCACCACGCTGCCACGATCCTCTCCATCTCTCTCCTCCCGGTGCAACACGCGCTCGAAGCCGTCTACGAGATCTTGAGCCGCCTGATCCAGCATAATTATGTAGTTTGCCGGATTCCAGTCCAGTGGCAGTAACTTCCGCACGATTACCGCGGCCCTGGCGAGCCTCAACATTGACGAGCCATGCCCCCTGCTGTAGAACATTAAGAACAACGCTACTGGCGCGCACAGTTGCTACTTCAGGCGCGCTCAGCTACTAGGACGAACACATTGAGGTGATAACGACGGCGTCTTGCGCGTGCTTGATTGTCGCAATTATCAGGGTACGACGTCATCGCAGCAACTTTTGCGAACCCACTCACGATACAGGTGTCGAACCGCATCTGAAAAGGACATGACCATGACACGAACCTCGTCCGCTATGCTCGCCGCGCTGATATTGTCCTTAATCGCTTGTTTTCCGTGGTGCCTCCACGCCGCCCAGCCCGAGGCGAAGAAGTATTTCCAGCCCGACCCGCCCGACATGCCGGCCTACACGTTGCCAGACGTTCTCACGGCGGCCGACGGCAGAAAGATCACAACCAGCGACGACTGGATAAGGATCCGTCGTCCGGAAATCCTCGAACTGTTTCGCAAGAACGTCTATGGCCGTGTCCCGGCCACGCCGTACCAGGAGAGCTTCAAGGTCGTGAACGAAGACTCGAAGGCAATGGACGGCGCCGCAACACTCAAGCAAGTTGACATCACGATCGCCGCCGGCGGGAAGTCGCTGATAATCCACCTTGTGCTGTTCGTCCCTAACAAGGTTTCGAAGCCCGTCCCGACGTTTCTGCTAATCTGCAACCGCGGCGTGAAGAACATCGACCCGACGCGAGCCACGAAGAGCGACTTTTGGCCGGCGGAAGAAGTGATTGGCGCGGCTACGGAATCGCTGCGTTTCACAATGCCGACGTGGACCCCGACAAGGACGACGGCTTCAAGAACGGCATCCATGGAATGCTAGATGGTGGAAAGCGACCGCCCGATGCTTGGGGGACGATCGCTGCGTGGGCATGGGGAGCAAGTCGCTGCATGGACTACCTGGAGACCGATAAGGACGTTGCACGTGATAAGGTCGTGGTGATCGGCCACTCACGCGGCGGGAAGACCGCGTTATGGGCTGGCGCCGAGGACGAACGATTTGCTATGGCCTGCTCCAACGATTCCGGCTGCGGCGGGGCCTCTCTCAGTCGACGGAAGAAGAAGGTGAAGGAATCGGTAGCCATGATCAACACGAGTTTCCCGCACTGGTTCAACGAGATTTTCAAGACCTACAACGGTCGCGAGGAGGCGCTGCCGGTGGACCAACACATGCTCATCGCGCTCATGGCGCCGCGGGCCGTGTGTGTGGCAAGCGCCGACCAAGACCTCTCGGCCGATCCACGCGGCGAGTTCACGAGCATCGCCCTTGCCACGCCCGTATACCGGCTGTTTGGTAAGCAGGGCCTGGGCGAATCGGCGAAGATGCCGGCCATCAACGAGCCTCTCGACGGCGACGGGGCCCACTATCACATCCGCGGCGGAAAGCACAACCTGACGCTCTTCGATTGGGAATGCTACATGAATTTTGCGGACAAGGTTTTTGGGAAGGCCAAATGAACCTCACCCTGGCTAGCGAGGATGTCCCCACCCCTTTGATCCACCCGCTTCATGCACACACTGCCTGCGGCTTCCGCAACGGGCTAGTTTAGGTCAGCCGCACGCTGTTTCATCACTTGGATACAGCGTCGGCCGAACGGCAAGTACGGCCGTAATCGAACAACGTTTTTCTGGGGGCAAATCGTGAAATGGCCCCATTGTCTCGTCTACCGTGGTTCAAGTGATGTTTGGTCGCAGACGGCGATCCAGGCAGGCGCATCAATGACGAACACGACTTCTTGGTCGAGAATGTTGTCGACAGTCACAGTGATTTCGTCATTTATGATAATGCTTTCGCCCTTGCCTTGTACAAAAACCTTCACGGCTCCAACCCTTTCCAAGGAAGGATGCTGATAAGAAAATCACGACGGAGCGGCAGCACTAATTGATCACGTGAGGCCGCCGCAAACCGTCTGCAAGTTTCCAAACCACCGACAATAGTCTGCGATCAGTCGGAAGCTGCGACTGTTCTGGGGCACATACAGGTCGATCAAGGGCAAATTGACCTCGAACGTGCCTTTGCGGACCTTGCAGAAGACGCCGTCAATCTCGTCGCCAAGGTACTTGGTCGGATCGAGCAACTCCACAACAGTACACCGATACTCGGTCTCTTCCTGCGAGTTTGTCGGCTCGGGATAGTAAGCCGTAAATGGCAGCGGTAATCTCTCTGAAAGGCACTTGTAACACTCCAGCAATGATTGTTCTGCCTGCGCTGCATCTGGCTGAGATACCGCCTGGAATTGCAGTTCAATCCAACTGGTATCCGTAGTCGTCGAAGGTATCATGGTTTGGCTCCTGGGTCGTGGAGTTAAGGCCGGCCAGTCAGCACGATGTGCTAGGCACACTCGGCAAACCGGAATCCGGCAGAGCAGTCTTCGATCGCGCGATAAATCTCTTCTCGATGAATTGGCACTTCCGACGGGGCAACGACGCCAATCTTGACGCGGTTTCCGTCGACGGCCAACACGGTTACCGTGATGCCGTCGCCAATGACGATTGTTTCTCCAAGCTTACGACTGAGAACTAACATGGTTTGTCCCTCCTTGTCCTGAACTCCTGAGAATCACATCTCAGATTGGCCGTATTGTACGCCGCGCCAGAATTCCCCAGGCCGGGAGCGTGCTGAAGTGCTTATCAGAGATTTCCTGAGCATCCGCCACGCAACGGCATCGGCGTCGCAACGGAGGACGTGATCTAGGAGACCATGGCTGCGTGCTAGCAAATATCGACACAAAACTGGGTAGGCAGGGTAAACTGACCGCAAGAATCGTCAGCGTTCGGCTGAAGATAAGCCCGCACAATCTCCGATGGATAAAGGTTGTCAACCGCCTCTCTGGAGAAATGACGTGAACGAATACGAAGTGACATACAGCAATGGCCATGTCGTCGAAATCGAGGCGTGGACGCCGGAACTCGCTCAGGCGATTGCCGAAGAAGAGATGGAACTCAGTGGCCAGGGAAACCTGTCTGTGCTCAACGTCAAATTTATCGCCTCGCAAGAGGAAATCGACGTGTGAGCGTGGACCGGCGCGGCAATTCTATGCAACCTCAAGCAGGTCCGTAGATCCGTAGCGGCTTGCCGCGCACAGTCGAAGTCGATCGCCAAGTATCCGTCGATGCGTTTTCTGAGCCACAGCCGGCGTGTTGTTGTCTTCCGACGTTTGAAGGTTTTCTCCAGCTTTGGGCAACAACAGCCACGAGCAACAACACGACGACTAGACTGGCTTCATTTGAGCCTCCGAGGCTTGCCGAGGATTTCATGCCACCGGAGGTTCCGGCACAGGCGGTTCGGATTCCAGCGAATTACGTTGTTGATCGGGTGCAGCCCGGTGACGGCATACGCGGCGGCAACATCATCGAGACGGCCGGTCTGTGCGTCATTGTCCGCAAGGTCGGCCGCCACAAAATGCTCGAAGCTCAAGTCGGGCAAGCTTGATGTCAGACGCGTGCGCGAGGCTGTGCCTGACAGCGTCTGCAACAATACGGCGTGCGACCTGAGCCCTCTTCACGTAGGCAGTATGCCAACCTTCGGCAGCAATTCGCCGAGACCCTGGCCGGCTTCATCTCGGGCCCAGGCCGCCACCCACTGTTCCCAGGGCACGACAATGTCGCGAAAAACGAACTGCTGCCGCTCCACCGTTGGCAGCGACCGCCGCGCAAGTCCGCGAATTGCCTGGGGCGCAACCCATGAGCCGTCGTGTAGATCGTAGAGAACCTCCACGTCGTTAACGGCGTCGGGCCAAAGCATCAGGCCGGCCGCGCTTAGATCGTACGGCGGCATCGGAGCCAGAAAGTGCGACTCAATGTGCTGTCGTATCAGGTCAACGCCCGCGGATTTATACAGGCCAATGATCGCGGCAGTCAAAACTTGCTGCTGGTGGGGCAGGAGGCGATTGGCCCAGCCGGGACTCGTCACGCCGGCTACAATCCAACCGCACTGCGACTGAAAGGCAAGATGCAAAGGCCCATTGAACAGGTCCGGGATCGCGAACGCCAGTGTCACGCAGTTCGTGCCGAGGCCCACGCTGCTCAAAGTCGGCGGCGGGGCCTGCCAGCCACTGCTTTGGGCGAACAACTCCAGAAACTCGCGCTCGATGTAATGGCGAATCTCGACTTCGACGCGCTCCAGCGCCCGCAAGTGTTTGCCGACTGAGCGCCAGTCTCCGTCGGTTTCAGCATGACGCTCGGCACGGCGCAGCTTGGCATAACGCTTCGGCACGGTGCCGCTGTGGAACCCGGGCTTCAACAGCCGTGCCATCGTTTCGCCGTGCGCACCAATGCTCACCGGATAGAGATCGGGCCAGCGATTGGCCGCATACAGCCGCCAGTTAGCCGTCAGCTCCCATACAAGGAACCCAAAAGCGCCGGGGATGCACCAGACCGTGGTCGTCGCCACCGACCATGCGCCAAAGGAGGTCATGCCCATCTGCACTTCCAATAGGTCGGCGAACGGCTTGTACAGGCCGATCAGCATTTTGTGCCCCACCGTCACCACCGGGAAGTGCTTGATGGGGTTGATCTGCGGTTCAATCAGCACATTGACGGCGAATCGTAGCACGTAGGCCACGGGCCGCCACACCATCCCCAGGACGACTTTTGTTACCAGCGACGTACGGCTCTCGCCGCTGCGAAAACGCAGCCATTCGTCGACCGCATACATCAATCGCTCAATGGTTTCCAGGATCCCTTTGAACAGATCAACCACCAGCCAAAATAGGCCGGTGATCAGGCGCAGGCCGAAGCGATGCCAGCTTTGAACGATCCAATCAAACACCACCTCTTCGACGTTTCGCCCCAGCCGCGAGTTCAGCAACAGGTTGACGGCCAGGAAGATCGATAGCGCGGTGCCCGCCGACGCCGGCCGATTGCTCACGTCGATCGGAAGCAGCAGCCAAACGACGGCCGTCCATGCCAGCGGTTTGACCACGAATCGCAGCCCTAGGGCAAACACTCGACTGTGCAAGATCGCCTGAAACAGCGGCGATTGGACGAGCCATCGAATCGGCTCGACGGCCACGGCCCGACAAATCTGCGATGCGGTTTTGAAACCTGACGCGATGGCGCGGCGGAACGCCGCGGAGTTCAGCAAACACAGAAGAAACAGCCCCAACGTCAAGACATCGAGCGACATCATCCGGACGCCTTTGACGGCGTGCTCGGCCGCCGCGGCACTGTCGGCCAGCGATTCCGGCACATCTTGCGCACCGCTTAGCCATTCAAAGACATGATGCAAGAACACCAGGGTGACGTATGCCCCGCCGAATGGCACAACAGCGAACCGGGTGACAAACCGGCCCGTGCGGGTTCCGAAGCCTAGCGAGCTAATACGCTGCATCCAGCGGAGGTAGAACTCGCCGTGGCGATACACGCCGTCCAGCGACGTCGCCAGTTTCCGATTGGCCTGAAGAAGCTGATCGCCGCGAAAGAAGTCGCCGGGCTCTGCGAGATCGGGCAGCTTCAAATTATTGCGAGAAATCGCATCGCGCAGGTCCCCCATCGTTAAGAAGCCGCGCTCGCTGGCCTGGTCGAGCAGTTCTTCAACGAGCTTCTTTCGCGCCACCCGTTCCGGCAGGTTGTGCGCGGTCAGCTTGACATCGTCCAGAGCGGCAACAAGCTTCGGCCGCAACTGGCGCCGCAACCGCGCTTCCACGCATCGCACGGCATCGTCGAGCAGTCGGCCCAATTGCCGCCGCCGTTGGTCCGTAAGTCGCACCGCGCTGAGTCTGCGCGGCGCTGCGCAGATGCTTGAGCATGATCACGTCGCGCTGGTTCGGCAATTGCCGCTTGATCGGGCGGCGTCCCCGAGATAACGCCCATCCAATAAGGTCGATGGTGTAGATTTCCCGCTCGTTATCGACACATGCCTTTTGCAGGTCGTAGAGCAGGCGCGCCTCGGGTGTCCAGATTCCGCGGGTCGTTTGCTTCACCAGGGCCAGGAGCGGCTCTTCCCACGGACCGGGTTCAGCTTCGTCCGCGTCCAACGCCGCTTGAAGCCGGCGGACCAGCCGATAGACGTCCATCTTGATGGCCGATTCGACGCGTCCGCTCAAATGCAGCGGCGCGGAGCGTGCGGCCCGCGCTCGGTAGATCGCGGCTCGCACCACATTGCCCAGCGCGGCCGGTGTCTGTGCCTTGCGCAGCAGCCGACGATACTTCGATGCCGATCGGTCATCCGCATCTGGCAGCAGATTAGCGTCGTCCGACACGTCATGTGGTGGCGACTCGGCCGCTGTGATGGGCCGTGCGCGCGCGATTGGCTCAGCAGCGCCGTCGGGCCGCGTCGCGGTAAAGAGGTCCTCATCGATCACATCCTGCCGCACTAGCGCGTCGACCGCCGGCAGATCGTCCAAGCCGGGGAAGTAGCGTGGTAGCAGGCCGCGGGCAAAATGCCGTAGCTCCAAGTAAACCGCGACAAACTCCGTGTAGACCGACGTGTCGTCGCGGGGCGGCAGTAGGAACTCTTCCTGGCCGAGAACGGTTCGGACCTCGTCGAACCGAGCGGTGCCGAGTTGCTGGATCCGGCTGCGAACTGTTGCCGGCGATAACGCGCCCGAAGCGATCCGCTCCTCCAGTGCGACGTGCACGCGCGCATGGAACAGCAGCCGCCAGCAGTGTGCCATCGCGGCGCCGGCCGGTGTATCGGCCAGCTTGCGCGGACTGGGCCGCGCCAGTAGGATCACGCGGTCCGGCAGCCGCGTCTCGTCCGCTATACCAAGCTCCGCCCTATCGACGATTTCCAGGAGTGCGTCACGCCCGATGACGTAGCTCTTGCGATGCGGAACCTTCAAGCCGAACCCGACCAGACCGCAATCTTGCTTGATGACGCGGCGCAAAATCCGCGGAAGAACGAGCAGCGCCGCCGAGTCAGTCCTACGCACCGCAGTTGCCAGCTCAGCAAGCGTCACACGTGCGGCCGCATCGCCGCTCGGCGTAGGCGGCAAGGGTGACGCTGCGATCGACGGGTCTGTCATGGTCGGCTGATTATCCCACACCACCGTCCGGCTGCCAAGGCGGCATGAAGCTGCGACGCGGCGAACGCAACATTACGTCAGACTTATTGTTTGCCCTGTCGGAGAGCCTTGACCGCGTCGCTCGATCCATACGTTGAAACGTCAACGTACCGATATCCACCGCCGTTTTGCCGGGCCAAGTCGGCAAGAAAGCTTGTTCCCGCGGGCTTCGGGCCAGGGCCAAACTCAATAACATTGATCACGATACCGGCGGCCATGCGGCGAATCCTTGCCAACTGTTCAGCGCTAAGTTTCGGCTCGTCGCCGTCGGTCAGAAAGAAAATGACATCGGGCTGCAGATTGATAGCCTGTTGGAGAGCATCTTCATGTGCGGTGCCCCCCTCGGCCTTGATCGATTCGATGAAGCGAATCGCCCTCTGCTTGTTCTGCTCGGTGGCAAACGCCAATCGGCCGGGCGTGCCGGTCGGATTGAAGACTGCGGGTCGCTCATTATAGAAGATCAATTGAAACTGGTGAACCGTATCGAGATTCTTCAAACTCTTGAGTAACTCGGCCTTTACGAGTCTCAGAGAGTTTCGCCCCGAGCCGCCCATGCTGCCCGAACGATCGAATACATACACGAACTTGTATCCTTCGCCAACCAGGCCGAAAAGGCTCGTTCGGGCCTTGCCGCCTTCCTTCGGTGCAATGGAAAAGCCGAGTCCTTCCAGTCCGTTTTGCGGCTTGCCCCCGGGACTAAGCTCCTGCTGAGCCTGCAATGCAGCGACGCTCGTGGCCATCACAAGCAGAACGGCAGCCAGCGCCCGACAGATTTCTTTCATGGCTTCTTCTCGACTTGCTTTCCAACGTTCGGCTGCTTGCCCTGCAATACCATGGCTTTCGCCAGCAGGGTATTGTATTCCGCTACCATGTCGGGACCACTGAGTTGCGGACTGAGCACGAGGGCCGCCTTAAGCACCTGCTCGGCCTTCTTTGCACGGTCGGCGCGAGCAGCCGGATCGGTGCTCGTCTCGGCCTCGCGCACCAGACACCGAGCCACATGATACATGACTTCGTAATACTCGGCCGGCTTCTTTCGCAAGCCCTGAAGTCGCATGCGGACCGTAACCCAATGGTTCACGGCTTGGTCGAATCGGGCCGGATCATTTTCCGCCCACGCCTCCAAGATACGCCCTTTCTCCATAAGCGGCTCGAGCGCCCGGGGATTGTCACGGATAAGCTGTTCGACCTGGCGCAACGCCTCGTCAAACTTTCCGTCGTGGCGGAGCACTTTGAGCAATTCGGTGCGCAGGCGGGTCATCCCCTTTTCCGCATGCCTGGCAAACTCGGCATCCGTTTGCGTTCGCTTCAGAATGTTCTGGAATTCACGGCTTGCTTCGGCCGACATCCCCAGCGCACCGAGCGTTTCGCCGACGAACATCATCTGGCCAAAACTCAGTTCTTGACGCTGCGACAGCCCGACCAGTGTTCGGGCCAGCAATGACTGCGTCGCTACCGGTCTGGGCGAAGCGTCGGCCTTGTGGTGATCGGAACTGAGCAGCCGGACGAACTCGACAAGTGCGTCGTTAACCGCTGGCGTATCGGGGCACTTCTCCAACAGCACGCTGCTAAGCCCGCTGGCTTCGTCGACCCAGCCCAGAGCGCAAAACGCCCGCAGCGCACCGGCATACACACGAGCCGCACGAGGGTCGGACGCCTCGATCTTGCCATCGCCGACAGCCTCGATCAGCGGCTCGTATATCTTGGCCGCCTCGCTCATTTGCCCGCCGTGGTAGTAGATTTCCCCAAGCAGCAGCGCGGCATCAAACAATCGGCTGCGCTGCGTTACGTCGGTTTTCGCTCGGTCGTCCAACAATTTGATCGCCAACCGCAAGCAGGTAATGGCTTTATCGCGATCGGCTATCATTTCAGCGGTGGGCTGCGAGCCTGGCGCTGCGTTCGTTAACTCGGTCAGGTAAAGATGCCAATAGCATTGCCCGGCTAGGTGCATCGCCGCCGCATACCGCTCCGACTTCGGATTGACGCGCTCGAAAATCGCAATGGCGCCGCGAACCTCGCCGGCGACAAGTTTCGCTTGCCCCCGGGCCATGCGGGCGTCGTCGGCCTCGGGAAGGTCGGGCCAATTTTCCTCGGTCAGCTTGGCCGCTTGCAGCAGCTTCTCTAGAGCAGTCGGCTTCTGCGCTTGCGGAGCGTCGACATACTGATTCAGCGCCGCGGCTACGCCGAGGGCTGCCGCTTGCGCCGCCGCCGCGCTTTGTCGCCTGATATTCCCGTCACCATCGCGGATAAGCTGCGCCACCATCGCGGCGCACTCGTTCCACAGGCCCTTGTTAAAAAGCTCGCGCGCGATGACGACTTGTACGCGGATCATCGCCTCGCGTACTGCGGCGATAGCGTTGGGGTTGTTCAGGTTGGACTTTTCGGCCAGTTCGATTGCCTTTGCGTAGGCGTCCAAGGCCGTCTGCCACTCGGCGCCTGCCGCTGCGGCGTCGCCCAGCGCAGCAGCCTCCTCGAAGCTGCTGGCCTCGAGCCCGCGACCGGAGAGCCTTAGCGTCTCCTGCCGCATGAGCGCCAAATCCTGCTGAAACGGGCTGCGGACTTTCGAGCCGTCCGTGGCGATCTGCAAAATCTCGCCCAGCAACTTTGTTCGCTCCGGCCCCGGAGCCTTCCTTGCCTTGGCAAGCATGGCTTTGGTTGTGTCCAATGCTATGCCCTGATAGCCCTCGGTCTGCCTGAAACGGCGGTAATCGCGAAGCCAGACAAGTGCCTCGGCCAGCGAATCTTGCGGCTTCTGTTTGGCAAGCGCGGCCAATCGCGAACGCTCCGCCTCAGCGAACAACGGCTCTAGACCGGTTGCTGGACCGCGATCAAAGGGTTCCGGCTCTTTGACGAGCACTTCGTCGAAAATATCCAGAGCCGTCTGATGGTCGCCGAGCACGTCAGTCACCTTGCCGTGCCAAAGATGTGCGTAAAGCCCCACAACGTTGCCACGGTTCCGCTGATAAATAGCATCCAAGGCCTGCGCCGCTTTTTTCAGCGAAGCGAGACGAGCCGGGTCCTTGGGATCCGCGTATGTCTGGGCGAGATGGTAGTTGATCAACGCTAGTTGAAGCTCCGCCTGATGCAGGCTCATCTCGGCACGCTCGCGGGCCTCGGCCACCTCGGCGGCGCTCGGCCTTCGTCGTCGGCAGCTTCGACGGTGGCGGTAGCTGCGCGAGCCGCGCCTTGGACTTCGACTGCGCTTCTTGATATTTTTGCTTTGCATCGGCCAACGTCGAGCGCACATCGGCCATTCGCTCGGCGAATTGTCGCTTGTCGCTCGGTCCGACGGCATTTGCCGCATGGACAAGCTCCAAAGCCTGTCTCACGAGAAAATCCGCCCAGGAAGAAACGGCAACTATCGCTTCGGGATGGTTTGGCTTTTCCTTGATGAACTTCGCCAAGTGCGCCCAGGCGGCCTCCTTCAATGCGGCCGATTCCTTGGCGTCGAACGCAGCGCCGGCAGCCGCTGCCTGAAGACTCTTGGCCAATTCCAGGTCCCAGACGTCGCGAAGCTCACGCGGCAGACTCGGCTGCTTGGCAAGCATGTTCAGGTAATCGACCGCCACGTCGCCGTAGCCATTCTCTTGCAAGGCATGGACAAACTCTAACGGTCGCTGTGGGCTTGCCGCCAACGCGGTAGGAACACCTACAACGAGTGTCAGAAGTCCAGCGGCTATCGCGTGACGCGTTTTCATCGATTCCTGGTTCGTCGCTTGCCGGGTGCGCGCTTGGCGCACCGTACAATGTTCACTCGCCGCCCGCCTCGCTATCGAGCTTGTAAAGCGGCAGATAGCGGTAATACACTTCCAAAGTCAAGGCCGAGAGGCCGGTCATCATCAGACGTCCGCCATCCGGCCCCCACGCGTCTTCTTGCGGGGAAGCAGGGTCCCAGCTTCCCTCCGCGCAGCCGCCGTCTTTGCATTGCGTCTCGATCAGCTTACGCCGCATCTTCCGGTTCCACGTGTCCCAATCGGGGCCGGGCTGGTTGTGCATCACCTGCGTCGCATAGTACCAGTAATAGGTATTGCGGCCGCTCTTATCGGGCTGGTTATTCATCAGCAATGCCGTCCCCGCAATCATCGCCGGATCGGTCCGCCGCACATTCAGATATTGCAGGCAAAGGAGTCCGACGGCTGTCACCGCCCGATCTTCGTCCTTGAGCAATTTGCCGCCGGCCAAATAGCTGAACCGTCCGGCGCGGTCGACGCCGATTTCAGAAACATCCGAGCCCGCTCGAACACCGCCGGATCGACGGTCAGATAGGCCATCTGCCCGCTCTTGAGCGCCATCATTTGCCATCCGGTCACTGAAGTATCGCCCGGCTCCCGCGGATCGTAGCGCCACCCGCCGCCAATTGGATCTTGAGCGGCCGCGATGAAGTTCAGCGCAGCTTGCGCGGCCCGGCGGACCACTTTGTCATTGGTCATGCCGTAACACTCGCACAGGGCCAGCGACGCCAATCCGTGGGCGTACATCGTCGTGCCCAATCGCAGATCGCCGTTGGGTTTTTGACTGGCAATCAGGAACGAGATGCCTGCCTGAATGGTCCGCTTGTACCGCCCTTTCGACTCGTGCGTCTGTCCCGCGCCGAGAAACGGCAGCAGGGCCAAGGCGGTTGCCGCGGTTTCATAGCCGCCGGCTTTGGCCTGACCGGTGCATGTCCCGTCTTTGCAGCGAGCTTTGTAGGCGGTGAGGCTCCAACTGCCGTCGGCCGACTGGTGCCGTGCGAGCCAGTTCAGCGCGCCGGCCACCGCTCGCTCCGATTGTCGCGTCCCGCCGCCGCTGGCCAACAAGGCCTGACGATTGCCGGTGCCACGTCCGCTAAAGCCGACGGCATCGCCGCCGGCGCCGAAATGAATGCCAGTTCCCACGGCGCCGCCGACTCCGCCTTTGCCTCGTACGGCCGGACCAGCCGTCAGGCTTCTGATGTCCAAGCCGGCAACGCCCGCGAGATTCGATCGACTGGTCGTGGTCGCTATGCCACCGCCTCTCTCCGAGAATGTCTCGCTATCGTCGTAATGCCGTTCTTCTTGAGCAATCTGGCCCGGCTTTTCCAGCGATAGCGTGTCGGTGTTCAACTCTGTAGGCTCGTCGGGAGTATGGCCGAGTTCGAATCGCTCGATCTCTTGCGGCGCTTCGACAGGCGGTTCGATCTTCACTGCGTCGAACGACGGCGCCCGATCGACAACCTTCTCGATTACCGCTGGGCCCATCAATGCCAGCACACAGACGAGGGTGAGGTGGAACAAGAAACTGCAAAACCACCACGGCCCATCCTCGCGAAACCAACTTCCCACGTGCCCAGTGATGCCGGCACGGGGCAACGGTGGCGGCGCATCGGCACTGCCGTCGGATCGATTGGGCTCATTGGCCAAATCATTCTGTGCCACTGCCGTCGATGCTCCCTATTGGTCGGCCGGATCGTCTTCGCCGAATCCGCCTTGGTCGAGCCATTGTTCGATGGGAATCACCTCGCCGGACTGGGCGTCGGAAATCAGCGAGCGTACAGCCGGCTTGTGTCCCTTGACTCTATAGTAAATCGTGCGAACGCCCAAAACCAATGCGATTGTGATTAGCGCCGAGCCCCCAAATCCACTCGGTCGCATTGTCGTTCTCCGTTGGGGTCGGCGGTTTCCATTGTAAACGCCCGATCAGCAGCGGAGCTTTCTCCGGCGCCTGTCCCGGCTTGGCCCCCGGCGGAAGATATCCTTGCAACTTCAGAAAGTAGCCGGCGAATCGAGCCTTCTCGTTGACAAATGGCCCGATGGGCATACCCGGGGGCAAATCGACAACCATCGCCACATACAGCCGATCGCCCGATTCTGCGGTGAAGCCCCAGACTTCGTACAGCGCCACCCCTTGAGGTTTGGTCTCAGCGTCGAGCACGCGGCGAACGTTGAGGTCCAGCGCAACGAGTTGGCCCCGATATTTGTCGGGTTGGTCGTGAAACTGCGTGAACAACAGGTCTGACCGAGCCCGCTGATCGAGTTGCTCGAACGACTGGTTCCTCACCCATGCCAGCAGTCGCTTGTACGGTTCCATTTCTTCCGGCTGAATAGTAAGCGTGCCGTCGGTGATGGCCTGAAACTCTTCTCGGGCGGCTGCCTGTTGATCGGCGTCTTTATCGGTTGGCCCATTGGCCGGTGTCAGCGCCTTGGGCGGCCGCGGTGCTTCGGAGTGCGCGGCGATCGGCCCGTTCTTACCATTGCCGACCAGCCAGCGCCACATGCGCGCGTCGCCAGCGCGCACGATGAGCATGTAGAGCACGGCCAGCATGACAATGGCCGTCATCAGCCGAGGCAATTCCGCGCCGCGGAAAATGCCGTGTTCCTGTTGTTGGTGCCAATGGAAGCGCATGCTTCTCTACCCGCCGGGCAGTTCGACGAAACTCAACTTCGATAACTTCTGACCGTTCGGTAATACCTGATGGGTGCAAACGTCGACAACCTTCATCAATGCGTCGTAGCGGCAGGCTTCGCTGACTTGGATGATCACCTGATCGAACGGATTGCCGGGGTCGGCGAATACTTGTTTGAGCCTGCCATCGAGGGCGGCGATGCCCGGCACTGCGGCCTCGCCGACGGCAAGGCTCTGAATCTCGCCGGTTTTCGGATTGGCCATCACGCTGATCGTCAGCGTGTTAAGACCTTGAACCGGATTGGTATTGTTGGTCTCTCGGCCCGCCTGTTGGCCTTGCTTGACCACCACGACCGGCTGCGGCGGCGGCAGGCGCAGCGATATCTGCCCTTCGATCGGCGAAGGCCGGAACGTCAGAATGAAAAACGTGAGCAACTGGAACGCCATGTCGAGCATAGCGGCCAGATTCAGTTCCACGCCGGGTTGGCTGCGTCGCTTTCGCCGTCTTCTCCGCATTCTAGGCCTCATTGGTTATGGCCTTGAGCGCGAAGCGGCGAAAACCATTCTCCTGGCAGGCCTTGATCACGCGATTGAGCAGCTTGAACGGTGTGGCCCGATCGGCCCGAATGACCACGGTGGTCGGCAGGTCCTGAGCGGCTTCGGTGTCGCTCGGCTTGAGGCGAGCCGCCATTCTCGCGGCCAAGGCCTCTGTGGCGATATAGCTATCAACATCTGTGACGGCGCGGCCGTACACGTTCAAGTTGCCGTGGCTGTCGACGTTCAAAACTAACAAGCCGCGCTGCCCATGCGTTTCCACCGGCCGGGCCGAGCCGACGACCGGCAGTTTCAGACTCAAATCAATCTCGGCCGACTTGAACGTGATCACCAACATAAAGAAGGTGATCAACTGAAACACCATGTCCAGGATGGGCGTGAGATTCGGTTCAGCCTTGACATCCTCCGATAGCTTCGCCGACATGGCCCCACCCTCCTTCGATTGTCATCCTGATCGCACTGAAGAATCTCTGGGATGCCTGCCGGCGAGAACCTTCGCTGCGCTCACGATGACATGTAACATAGCGTTAACTCGATGCCCTGCCCGGCGGCGCGGCTGGCGGCGACTTCACCCGGCCCGCATGCGAAAAGTGACGCAGAAATTGATCTGCGGTCAGCATGACGGACGTGGAGATGTAGATTACCCGGTTGCGGAAAAGCGCGTAGAAGTAAATGGCCGGCACCGACAGGGCGACACCCTCGAACGTCAGCAACAGAGCCTCGGAAATACCGTTGGCCACTCGGCCAGCGTCCAACTGCACGCCGGATGAGAGTGCAATCGCGCCAAAGCTGGTGATCATCCCCTTGAGCGTTCCCAACAGGCCGATCATCGGTCCCAACGTGCCGAGCACCGCCAGCATGCTGATCTTCTTTTCCATCTCGGCGGTGATGGCGTCGCCGAGCCGTTCGATCGCGTCGCGTGCCTCGGCCAATCCGTTGGGCAACTCACTGATGCCGGTGGTCAACAGCCGCCCGAAAAACGTGTCGTCGTCCTTGACGAGATTGTAGATGCCCTTGAAATCGCGCTGTTGCAACAGGGCTTCGCATTGATCGATGGTTTCCGATGGTGCAGCCACATCGAGACGCATCTCCCAAAACAGCCGACTGACGGTCGTTACGAAGTACATCGAAAGCAACAGGATCACAAGGCCGATGAAGCCCGAACAATGAATGATCCAGACCAGACGGTTCTGCTGCTGAACCTCGGTCTTGGCACTGGCCGGCGCCGCCGCGTCATTTGCCTCGGCCGTCGGTTTGCCGTCCTGTGCTTGGGCGTGGCGGGGCGTGGCAACGATTAACATCGCCCCACAGACGATTGCGCCACGAGAACGTAAACCCTTTGTAGGGCGGGCCGACGAGCCCGACCAAGGTCTACGAAAGACTGGGCGGGCTGTTCTACGATACCAGGCTGGTGCATAGTGTCATCCGGAGCGCAGACAGCGGCCGTGCCAACTGGACTAGCAGCCGGTCCTCCGCTAAACAGCTACTCAGTATCCTCTTTCGGCTTTCGCCATGTCAAGGAAACGGCCAACTTCACCGTGGTGGGAGAAAGGCATCATAACGTCTCGTCAGAAAAGGACTTCCGCTCTTCACCGGAGTGTCGATTTTTGGCATGCGTCTATTGACGCCGTGGGGCGACAGCACTAAAATCGTTCATCAAGTTTGTGCACATTGTAAAGTATGCGCCATCAGGCAGTCGATATTTCAGGCAGGCACTGTAGGAGGCTCAAACCATGCCATCGGGAAAAATTTTCGGCGATATCGTCCAGACGACCTTCAACACGCCCCTGGTGCGGCTAAATCATGTCATCCCGCCCGACGGGGCCACTGTGCTGCTGAAGCTCGAATTCTTCAATCCGTACTCCAGCGTGAAGGACCGGATTGGACGCTCGATGATCGAGGCGGCCGAAAAAGCGGGCACGATCAATCCCGATACGCATATCATCGAGCCCACCAGCGGCAATACGGGCATAGCTTTGGCCTTCGTGGCCGCTGCCAAGCGGTATCGGCTGACTATCGTGATGCCCGAATCGTTCAGCTTGGAACGGCGTGCCTTGTTGCGAGCACTTGGCGCTAATTTGGAACTAACGCCGGCCAAGGACGGCATGCGAGGCGCGATCACGCGAGCGCAAGAACTGGCGACGTCGACGCCCAACAGTTGGGTTCCTCAGCAGTTCGAAAATCCAGCTAACCCAGCGATACATGAGCAGACAACCGGCAAAGAGATTTGGGAAGATACCGGCGGCCGCGTTGACATGATCGTCGCCGGAGTCGGCACCGGCGGCACCATAACGGGCATCACGCGTTGTATTCGCGGCAAGAATGCTGATTTCAAGGCGTACGCTGTCGAACCGGCGGATTCGCCGGTAATTTCCGGTGGCAAACCGGGCCCGCACAAAATTCAGGGCATCGGTGCCGGGTTCATCCCCAAGAACCTCGATACCAGCCTGCTAAGCGGTGTGGAAACCATCACAAACGATGAGGCATTTACCTGGGCCCGGCGGTTGGCGCGCGAGGAGGGCATTCTGTCGGGCATTAGTTCCGGCGGCAACGTAGCGGCCGCCGCCCGCGTGGCAGCTCGGCCGGAGAACCGCGGCAAAGTCATCGTGACCATCGCCGCCAGTTTCGGCGAGCGCTACTTGTCGACGCCGTTGTTCGAGGGGCTCAGCGGGCCATCCAACGGCAAGTGACGAGAGTGACGGGGCATGACCATTGAAGTCCGCCACGGCAGCCAAGGTCGGCGACGTCGTGTTCGTCAGTCCGCGCGATGCGAAGGTCTTCGTCGAGGCTCACGTAATCTGAAGGCTCGGCAGGCGGTTATACAAATACCGGGGGCCGGCCCCGTTCTGCTAATCTTCCGTCGCGATCCTTCCCGCGGCATCTTCCGCCGTTGCTCCCCTTGGTGTAAATTGGGCGGAACCCTAGGCGAGACTTGCCCATGACGACCGAGAACGCCGAGCAGGAAACAATGGCCCGCCCTCCGCAGATTCCCACGAAAGAGCGGTTTCTCTGGGGGATCGGCGGAACCACGGATTATCTGATCTATCAGACGCCGCTGGCGATGTGTCAGCAGATTTACGTGATCGCGTTGGGCATAAGTCCGGCGGCAGTTGCCTTGGCACAAAGCATTCCCCGCCTGCTCGACATCGTAGCCGATCCAATAATTGGCCACCTGTCCGATAATACGCGTTCGCGCTTTGGCCGGCGGCGCCCGTGGATGTTTTGCGGCGCGTTGCTGGCTGCGCTGATTTCCATCGTGATGTGGTATCCGCCGCTCAGTCTTGGAACTCAAGCGGCCAATATTTTTATTGTCGTGATGCTCGTGTTGCTGTACACGTTTGGGTATTCGCTCTTCACCATCCCGTATACGGCACAAGGCTACGAGCTGAGTACGGACTATATCGAGCGAACGCACATTTTCAAGTGGCGCCAGTATTCCTATGCGGCAATCGGAATCCTGACCCCTTGGATACCCTGGCTCTGCCTGACGATTGAAGGAGAAGCTCAGTCCAAGGTGACCAAGGGGAGCATCGGCATACACTGGATCAGTTTCGTTATCGCCGGCGTGATCCTACTGACGGCTGCCGGACCGATCTTCGGCGCCCGCGAGGGCGGCCAACATCAGCGCGAGCGAAAGGTCCGCTTTCGTGACGCCGTGAAGTACACCTTGCGGAACAAGGCGTTCTGGCCGATCGTTGCCGGCAACTTCCTCTACAAAGCCGGCATGATCTCCACCGGCATCTTCTTCTATTATCTGATGATGTATTATGTCAGCGAGGGCGACATGCAGAAGGGGTCGCAACAATGGGGCGTCTTCTGCAACGTCATCAACATTTCGACCTTTCTCGCCATGGGCCCCATCGTGCGTCTCACGGATCGCCTGGGCAAGAAGCTGCGCCTTGCTGACGTTGATGCTCTTTAGCAGCGCCGCGTACGGCTCTGTATGGTTCACGCTCCGCCCGCAAACCACGGGATGGGTTTTGCAAGTAGCCGGCACACTTCACGGCACCCTGCGGATTCCGACGATCGTTGCCGAGGCGTGGCCCTCGTTGATCACGGCGGCCTCGATCGGCATCTTCACCAACACTATGTTGCTGGTGATTAACTCGATGCTGGCCGATGTCTGCGACGTCGACGAGCTGGAAAGCGGCCATCGCCGTGAAGCCTTCTATAGCGCTGTCTTCGTTACGTGCGACAAGATTGCGTTGGCCGCAACTGTGCTGGTGGGCGGGCTGCTGCTGAGTATCTCAGGTTTTGACAACACACTCGTGCAGCAAACGCCGAAAACGATTGCATTCTGGATGTTGGCCCTTGTGCTAACGCAACCGGTCGGTTTTCTGCTTGGTTTCGTGTCAATCCTGTTTTATCCGATCACCCGAGCGACGGCCGAAGAAGTTCGGCGGCAGTTGGATGAGCGGCATGCAGCCTCAGCGAGCGAGTAGTGTGGGATAAGGAGCCGGCGCCGACGATCGCTGGCGAAGTTGTCCGCGGTCGCGGAGCAGCCTCGATTTATGTGTGGCATCTTGTGCCAAAAATACGCGGAGAATTGTGATGCAAGGTGGTAGCGTGCCATACGTGCGTGCTACACGCGCCAGGAGACTACGATGAAGCCCGAGATGGACGTTTTTGCCGGCATTGCGGCCCAACGCTACGCGCAGCGATCGGATGAGCTTGTCATGCCCGAGCCGATCGAAGCGCCGCCCCGAGTCCTACCGCTCGATCGGCAACCGGCGCGGAGTGCGTTTCGCCCGTTGGCGAAGACGAATACCGCGACCGCGCTCCGCAAAGAGCTAGCGCAATATCGCAGGAAGATGGCGCCGTTCCTGGTCGATCGCGCGCCGCCGCTCGAAAGCCGTCGCGTCGTCCTAGACCTTAAGCACTTCGACTGGCGCGAGGAAACCGATGATGATCGCCAGGACTTCGTCGGAACGCTCTCGGGCGCTGCGCATGGCAGCGAGTGACCATTCCGCACTACGGCCCGCCACTTGGGCCCGCAATCACGTACTATCGCACCACGTTCGAGGTCACGGCCGAGTTGCTCGGTCGAGGCGCCGTCTTCGTAGCCTTTGATGGCGTCGATTATCGGGCCGACGTCTTCGTCAACGGCGCCCTGTTGGGCTCGCACGAAGGTTTCTTCGCTCCGTTCGAGTTCGACTGCACCCGCCACGTGCGGCTTGGCCAGAACGTTCTATTGGTGAAAGTGCACAACGATTTTGTTTGCCTCGGCAGCGGCCAATGGGGACAACCGCTCGACGGCGACAAAATCTACGCGGCCACGGGCCTGGGTTACGACGACCCGGCCCTCGGTTGGCACCATTGCCCGCCCGGCATGGGAATCTGCCAGGGTGTGAGGGTCGAAGGGCGTTCGCGGCTGTTCTTGCGCGATGTCTTCGTCCGACCCTTGCCCGACGACGAACGGGCCGAGGCCTGGATCGAAGTGTTCAATTGCGATGCCAGCGAGCGCACCGTTAGTTTTGAGTGTTCGGTCTACGGACAGAACTTCCGAGCCACCGCCATCAAGTCAAGGCGGATCGATCCCACGACAACCGACATTCGTGGTCACGGCGATCTCGACAAGCAACTCAAGCCCTGCATCGCGGAACCGGCAGGTCCCGGCATCAACTGCTATCGACTGCTATTGGATTTGCCCAATGCGCGCCGCTGGGACCCCGAGACGCCGTGGCTCTACCAGTTGCAGGTAAAACTTGCCGACGAAACGGGCGCAATCCGTGACGCTCGGACCCAGCAGTTTGGCATGCGGACCTTTCGTCAGGATGAGCGCTCCGATCCCAAGGGCAAGTTCTATCTCAACGGCCGCGAGATCCGCTTGCGCGGCGCCAACACCATGGGACACGAGCAACAGTGCGTCTTCCGTGGCGATATGGACCAACTCATCGACGATATCTTGCTGGCCCGGCTGTGCAATATGAACTATCTGCGTTTGACGCAACGCCCCGTACAGAAGCAGGTCTACGAGTATTGCGACCGGCTCGGGCTGCTAACGCAAACTGATCTGCCGCTGTTCGGATGCTTGCACCGCAACCAACTGTGCGAGGCCGTTCGTCAGGCGGAAGAGATGGAACGTCTCGTGCGACCCCATGCTTGCAACGTGCTGGTCAGCTATATCAACGAGCCGTTCCCCAACGGCCAAGGCAAGCCCCATCGAAACCTGGTGCGACATGAGCTCGAAGATTTCTTCGACATGGCCAGCCGTGCGATCCGCATCGCCAATCCGGATCGCGTGATCAAGTATGTCGACGGAGACTACGACCCGCCGGCCTCGGGCGGAATGCCGGACAATCACTGCTACTGCGGCTGGTACATCGGCCACGCCTTGGACCTCGGCAAGCTGAATCGCGGCTACTGGCTGCCGGTGATCGAGGGCTGGCACTACGGCTGCGGAGAGTTTGGAGCTGAAGGTCTCGACAGCCTGGAGGTAATGCGAAAGTACTATCCGAAGGATTGGCTGCCGTCGACCGTTGGCCCGCAAACGGCGCCTTGGCGGCCCAACAAGATCAGCATGTCGCAGACCAATCGGTTTCAATATCTTTGGTTCGAGGCGCACGACACTGTCGAGCAGTGGATCGACGCCAGTCAGGATCACCAAGCTTGGGTCATGCGGATGATGACCGAGGCGTTCCGCCGCGATCGCCGCATGAACTCCTTCGCCATTCACCTCTTCATCGACGCTTGGCCGGCCGGATGGATGAAGACGATCATGGATACCGATCGGACGCCGAAGAAGGCCTATTTTGCCTACCGCGACGCGTTGACGCCGCTGATGGTCTCGCTGCGCACCGACCGCTGGTCGTTCTTCTCCAATGAGACGATCGAGATGGAGGCCTGGGTCTGCAACGACACGCTTGCCAAGCCGGCCGGCGCGGTGCTCCGCTATCAATTGGAGATTGAAGGTCAGGTAGTACAAGCTGGCCACGCTCGCGCTGAGGTGCCGCTTTGTTCGGCCGAGCCCCAAGGGCTTGTCCGCTTCACGCTGCCCAAAGTGGAACGCCGTATGAAGGCCACGGCGCGGCTTGCCCTCTGCGACCGGACTGGCAAAGTCCTGCACGATACGGCGCAAAAGATCGAACTGTTTCCGCCCGTCCATAAACCAACAGGCAAGCGGGCGTTCATCATCGGCGCCCGCGACGGCAAAGCGGCCACGCTCGCCGCGAACTCGGCCTGGCTGCCGTTTTCTCCGGCGACCCCGCGTCGGCCGGCGTCATACTCGGCGACGATCCGGACGCTTGGAAGCGCCAAGCGCGGACCGTGGCCAAAGCAGTCGCCGCAGGCGCGACGGCCGTACTCTTAGAACTGCCGGTGGGCACGCACCAGGTCGCCGGCGATGCCATTCAAATTGTCCCGGGCGGCATGGGCCACCGCCATTTCGTCTCGTGCGGCACGGGACACGACCTCGTCGCCGGCTGCCTGCCGCATGATTTTCGATTCTGGCACGACGATTCGGTCGGCTATCCCACGCCGCTGTTGGAGACCGTCATCGATCCGCCGCCGTCTGACTGGGCCGTCGTTCTGGGCAGCGGCAACGGCTCTTGGCAAACCGAGTGGCGCAGTGTACCGGCGGCCATCGAAAAACACCACGGCCGAGGCGTCTACCGCATCTGTCAGGTACGATTGCCGCACCGGACGCAGACCAATCCGGCCGCAACCGCCTTTGCTCTCCGACTGTTGGGCTTTGGCGGCCAATGCGACAGTTAGAAGTTTGCCTACAGGAGCCCGCGATTTGAACCGGCCGCAAGCGGCCGTGCTAAACGATCTTCCGCGCACCGCCGACAAGGGTCTCGCTCACTTGATATAGTAGCCCGAGACTCGCCATTTCTTATCTTTGTCGAGCATGGGCGTGACAGTTTCGATGGCCACTGCTTTATTTGCAAACGACGTTTTGTACTCGAGTCGCACGTATTGCCCGTCAGGCGCAGTCGGCATTCGCAACATGTATTGCTGCGATTGCAGTTCTCGCGACTTCACCGCGCCCAGTGGCTTGCGAACTGCGCCAAGCAGCCTCACGAATTCCTTCCGCTCAACGGTATCCTTGAGATACTCGGCCGCCGTCTCCCAGCACTTGGCGTACTCGCCCTCGTCTACCAACGCCAACCACGCCCCGGCTGCCTCGATAGCTGCCTTTTCGGCCTCGGCCTGCTTGTCGCTTGAGGGCGCGGCGGCTTCTCCGGCTGGACTGGTCGACAGGACTGGCTTCAATATCAGTGTCACCGGCGTGCCCGGAGGTGGCATGTGCTCGGCAAACGCTTCGAACGATCGCGCCTCCATCGCCCGATAGTTGCTGATCGGCAGATCGAGCATTGCCCCAGGCAGACTCAACACGCAGATCGTCTCGCCCGAGTCGGCCCGATAGTATTCCTTGCCGCTGTCTTCGTCGGTCACGAACACGCTTCCGGCGAAGACCCAATTGCTATTGAGCGCCTTCTTTGTCTGTCGGTCGCGAACCCACTGCTGGGCGGGCGCGGACTGTATCTTGCCGTTGGCGTCCTTCCAGCGAAGTTCGATGGCGATTTCCGTGCCGGTCGGCGGAATAACCTCCGGCACATCCGACCCCGGTTGCTGCCTGAACTGTGCCGGATGTCCGGGCACGGCGCCGACCGCCCGCAAACCTGCGTGGATGATATGTGGAGTTACGTTTAGCGCCACGACCGCCTCGTATGAGCGATTGCTGTACGTCGCAAAGAACTCCAGCGGATATCCGGCCCGACACGCTTCGCCCTGCAAAACGATATGCTTATTTTTGGCGTCAAGCCACACCGGCTGCTCGGGATCCAAACGTCGCAATGTGCTAACATCGTCCACCAACGGCGGGCCAAGATCGCGCAGGCTTCTCCTCCTCGCGCTCAAACGCTTCCGACATTTCCTTCTCCGGCGTCTCCGACTTCGCGGCCGCCTTCGGCTGCGTCGCGGGCATATTCGCTGTTTTCATCGCAGTCCCCTTCTCCACGGCCGGCGGATGTTGAGCCGAGCGCTCTTTCGTCGGCTCCGCCGTCTGCTTGACCGCAGCGGTCGCCTTCCGCATTTCCTCCGTACCCGGCTTTTTCTCGCCCGTTGGGCAGCCGGCCAAAACAGTACTGACAACCAATGCCGTAAGAAAACACATCGTTCGACCCATGGTTGGCGTCATCATGACAGTGACCTTTCTAAGCGAAAGAGCAAGTGCGGCACAATTAAGGCATCCCCAATTTTAGGCAGAATGCGAGAAACGACAAGATGGTTGGCTGTTGGCAGCGAGAGCGGCCTGCAAAGCCCTGCTGGCTAACCTTTCAGGTGGACCGACGTTGGGGAGCACCTTCGTTGCTTCTGCAGCCCAGGCAGAGAATGAAAATGATGATAACTACTCGAATCGTCGCACAAATGCGATTTGCTTACCCCTCTCCGCTTCTTGGCGTCGCCGAGTTACACTGACTTTTAGGGACGCGCAATCTCGAAAGCTGGAGAACGAATGAAACCCTCAGTGATCGTCCTGCCGCTGTTGTTACTGGCTGCAAGCGTTCTGTCCTTTCCCCAGACCGACGCGGCCGAGGCACCTATCACTTTTCCTGCCAAGGTGTCTATTACCGGCCAAGCGGTTGCGCCTGAGGGCGATTGGGTGCTCTGGTATCGCCGGCCTGCCGAACAATGGGAGGAAGCGCTTCCGCTGGGCAACGGGCACATGGGAGCGATGGTCTTTGGCGGCGTGCTCGCCGAGCGAATCCAATTCAACGAAAACACTGTCTGGACGGGCAAGCCACACGAGTATCAACATCCAGGGGCTGCTAAGTTCTTGCCCGAAATCCGCCGCCTGCTTACCGAAGGAAAGCAACGTGAGGCGGAAAAACTGGCCATGGCCAAATTCATGAGCATTCCGCGCACGCAGATGGCCTACCAGCCGTGCGGCGATCTATGGTTGGAGTTTCCCAATCACCAGAAGGTATCTTCGTACCGCCGCTGGCTCGACTTGGATCGCGCCATTACGACGACCGAGTGTCAGGTCGGCGACGCGACGTACCGACGCGAAGTGCTCGCCTCGTATCCCGACCGAGCGATCGTACTCCGCGTGACCTGCGACAAGCCGGGCCGGCTCGCTTGCGTGGTGCGCCTGACGAGCCCACATCCTGATTCGCGCGTGCAGGTCGAAAGCGGGAACACGTTGATCGCCGACGGGCAAGTGGAAGACGGCGGAGTGAAATTTGAGGCGCGCGCACAAGTACTGGCCGACGGCGGCCATCTAGCGGCCCAGGGCGACTGCTTGCGTCTCGCTGGCGCGACGAGTTGCACGATTCGGCTGGTGGCCGCCACAAACTTTCAAAACTTTCACCAACTCGGAGCCGATCCGACGGTCCGCTGCCAGGAATCGCTGCAACACATTGTCGGCAAGACCTGGCAGCAGATCAAGGACGACCATCTGGCCGACTATCAGAAGCTGTTCCGCACGACCAGCCTCGATCTAGGCCGGACGGAAGACGCTCGCAAACCGACCGACGAACGCATCGAACGATTTGCCAGCCACAATGACCCGCAATTGGCGGCCCTCGTTTTCCAGTACGGGCGCTACCTGCTGATCGCCTCCAGCCGAAAGGGCGGTCAGCCCGCCAATCTGCAAGGGATCTGGAATGAGCAGCTTTCGCCCCCTTGGGGCAGCAAATACACGTGCAACATCAACACCGAAATGAACTACTGGCCGGCCGAGGTGGCGAATCTCGCCACGTGCGCGTGCCCTTTGTTCGATGCGCTCGACGATCTGGTGATTTCAGGACGTAAGACCGCCCAGACCCAGTACGGCGCCCGCGGTTGGGTTCTACACCATAACTTCGATCTGTGGCGTGGCACGGCCCCGATCAATCGCGCCGATCACGGCATCTGGGTCACTGGCGGAGCATGGTTGAGTCTTCACGCCTGGGAACACTACCAGTTTTCGCAGGATAAGGAGTTTCTCCGCCAACGGGCCTATCCGATCATGAAGGAAGCGGCCCTGTTCTTTACCGATTTCCTGGTGGAAGACCCAAAGACCGGCTGGCTGATTTCCGGTCCATCGAACAGCCCCGAGCAAGGCGGTTTGGTGATGGGTCCCACGATGGACCACCAGATCATACGTTCGCTCTTCGGCGCATGTATCGAGGCTGCCCAACTTCTCAACGTCGATCGGGAGTTCGCTGACCGCCTCATCGGTCTGCGCAAACGAATCGCTCCCAACCAGATTGGCCGCTACGGGCAGTTACAGGAGTGGCTGACCGACGTTGATAGCCCGAAGAACGAGCACCGGCACCTTTCGCACCTCTGGGGCGTGTACCCCGGATGCGAGATCACATGGCGAGAGCCGGAGCTCTTCCAGGCGGCGCGACAATCGTTGATTTTCCGCGGCGATGCGGCCACCGGCTGGTCGATGGGCTGGAAGGTGAATCTCTGGCGCGCTTTCTGGACGGCGATCATGCGTACCGCGTCCTTTGCAATCTGCTCAAGCCTGTGGGCGGAGAAGAGGGCGGGATGTATCCAAATCTCTTCGACGCCCATCCTCCGTTTCAGATCGACGGCAACTTCGGCGCGTGTGCCGGTATTGCCGAGATGCTCCTTCAGAGCCATATTACAAACGCAGATTGCAGCCATCTGATCCACCTATTGCCAGCCCTGCCGAAGGCTTGGCCGGCTGGCTCGGTCACGGGCCTGCGAGCCCGCGGCGGCTTCGAGGTTGCTCTGACGTGGAAAGATGGAAAGTTGGCCTCTGCCACCATCCACAGCATATCCGGAACGTCATGCGCAGTGCGTTGTGGCAAGAGAACGGTCGACGTGAAGTTCCAGCCGGGGGAAACTGTGCGCCTGGACGCGGATTTGCGTCGCGTGCCGCCGATGTGAAGCAGCGGGGGAGATTGTCGACTAAGAATGGCCTTGTTGACTAATTCCACTCGAACGCGGGAAGTCCGAGGCGAGTGAATTTATTGAGGATTTTACTTCGCAGTCGCGTTTCGGTGCGTTGATTGTGGATTTCGCGGTTTTTCAAGTGGTCGCCAAAACAGCATTTCATCCGATACATGGCTGTTTCCGAAAGGCTGCGGCGATGATAGCCGACATCTTCCTTCCATCGCCGACGTCCGCGACGGCGGATCGCTCGGATCGCCACGTCCCGCGACAGCGGACGACCGCTCGAATTGCCGTGCTGCTTAATCTTTGCGTTCCGCTGCGGTGGAACAATCGCCTTGATCCTCCGCTTGGCCAGCGTTTCATAGACCTTCCATTTGTCGTAAGCGCCGTCGCCGTAAAATCCATCGATCTTGCCCACCACTTGATCCAAAAGGGCATCCACTTGGCCGCCATCGTCGCAACTATTGTCCGTCAATGTCTCCGCTTCGATCTCGTGCGTATCGGGGTTCACCGCCAGATGCAATTTTCGCCAAGTACGGCGTTTGCTCTTGCCGTGTTTGCGCATCTTCCATTCGCCTTCCCCGAAAACCTTCAGGCCAGTGCTATCGACGACCACGTCGATCGATCCCGTGTGTTTCGCAATGTCGAGCGAGATGCCCATTTTGGCAGCCCGCTTGGCCAGCGACGTGTAGTCTGGAATATCGAGTTCGATTCGCATCAGTTCGACGAGCGATTTGCCGAGTCCTTCGGTTTGGCGGTACGGCAGTTGAAACAGCTCTCGCAGAACGAGCAAACATTCGACGGCGGTGTCGCTGTACACAAACGGATGCCCAACTCCGGGATTTGCGTTATCGTGACGCCATTTTTCGATCGTTTCTTCGCAAAACCAGAAGGTAATCGACCCGCGTTGCACGAGCGACTCGTTGTACTTGCTCCAATTTGTGATTTTGTACGTACCTTTCCGTGTACCGGCCATGTCGAGACTCCTTCAAGACGTTTCCTGTTATTCAAATCCTCCTTGTTCTACGCATCAAACGCTTAAATAGCTCGACAAGACCACTAAGAATTGAGAAGGAGGGACCACCGCTGCTCAAACGAGGACAACCGTAATCGAAAGGAGAGATGAACCCATGCAAATCGAAGTTCGCAAGCCGACGCCGCAAGAAGAATCACAGATGAGGCAGTGCCCCACGTGGGAAAAGGAACCGTCGCAGTTCCCCTATCATTACGACGAGAAAGAAACGTGCCTGGTCCTGGAAGGCGAAGTCACCGTCGATGCCCCTGGCCAGACGGTTTCGTTCGGCCCCGGCGACTACGTTGTCTTCCCAGAAGGCTTGGACTGCACTTGGAACGTTAAGAAGGCAATTCGCAAGCACTACAAGTTCGGCTGATGGAGCCGTTTCTCCACGCTGTGACGCTTTCCCGCCTAAGACGGCATCCTCCACCACGCGGGGCGCATTACTATCCGCGCATTTGACGGGGCAAACACTCCCATTCGCCGTCAAAGACGCCAACTTCTACGTATTCGGCATATATGCCCACAGACCGCGATGAGACACTACGTTGCAGCTACATGCTGCCATAAGGCTTATAGAGAAGCGACTCCCGTCGCCGATGCATCAAGTGTTTGCCATCCGGTTGGCGACGGGAGTCGTATAGGAAGAAAGTGTAGGGAGAAAGTAGATAACTTCCTATTCCTGCAGGTATTATTGCCAGCTCGCCTAATCCGTCAACGCCCTACAGGAATATTACTTTCGGCTCCGAACCCATCCTAGGGTGGGCGTCGTTTGACCAACGGCGGCTCCTCCCTATACTTATTGCGGCCGCGGCCAATCTGTGCGATCCCCTAGCCGTGAGAGAAGAACACCGACACCGTGAAAGCTGCTGAACTACTGGTGCGCTGTTTGGAAAACGAAGGCGTGGAAGCCATCTTCGGCATACCCGGCGAAGAGAACGTCGATATTCTGGAGGCCCTGCAGGACAGCAAGATCCGCTTCATTTCCACGCGGCATGAGCAAGCCGCGGCCTTCATTGCCGATGTGTATGGGCGGCTGACGGGGCGAGCCGGCGTGTGTCTGGCAACGCTAGGGCCTGGGGCAACGAATCTCGTTACGGGCGTTTCCGACGCCCAATTGGACCATGCCCCCCTCGTGGCGATTGCCGGCCAAGCGTCGACGACACGGATCCATAAGGAGACGCACCAGCACCTGGAACTGGTGAACTTGTTCCGCCCCATCTCGAAGTATGCCGTGCAGGTGATTGAGCCAGCGACGATTGCGGAAGTCGTGCGGAAGGCTTTCAAGTTGGCCCAAAGCGAGAAGCCCGGCGTGAGTTTTATCGACTTGCCCGAGAACATCGCCCAAATGGAGGTCGATGGCAAAGCCCCGCTCAAGGTTCAGCAACCGCTGCAACCCGTCGCCTCGCCCGCAGCCATCGAACGTGCCGGGGCAATTATCCACAAGGCCAAGTATCCATTGATCATGGCCGGCAATGGCGTGATCCGTGCCGGCGCGGCCGCGCAATTGCTGCGATTCGCCGAGCGGCTGAACATTCCCGTGGCCAATACGTTCATGGCCAAAGGCGTGGTGCCGTTTTCGCACCCGCTATGGCTTGGCGCCGTGGGGCTCCAGGCTCGCGATTACGTGTCCTGCGGTTTCGAGCGGGCCGATGTCATCGTTTCCGTCGGCTACGACATGGTCGAGTACCACCCTAACCGCTGGAATCCAAATCTCACGAAGCAAATTGTCCATATCGACAGCGCTCCGGCGGAAGTGGACGAGTTCTATGTGCCCGACGTCGAGGTCGTCGGTCGGATCGGCGCGTCGCTCGATGCCATTAGTTTGCATGCTCGGCCCAGCGCGTATTTTCCGGCGAGCCTGTGGCAGGCAATTATGGAGGAACATTCCGCCCATGCCGACGACGACAGCTTTCCCATGAAGCCGCAACGGATCGTCTGGGACTTGCAGAGGGTGCTGGCCGCACAAGCTATCGTCGTATGCGACGTGGGGGCGCATAAAATTTGGATGGCCCGCATGTATCAGCCGGAGCACCCAAACACGTGCATCATCTCAAACGGCTTCGCTGCGATGGGCATTGCGCTGCCGGGGGCCATCGCGGCCAAGCTGGCTTTTCCCAATAAGCCGGTGGTTGCCGTGACGGGCGATGCCGGCTTCATGATCAATTCCCAGGAGATCGAGACGGCATTGCGGATCGGCACTCCAATAGTGATTGTGATCTGGAACGACAACGGTTACGGCCTGATCAAGTGGCACCAGTTGCGACGCTTTGGCCGCAGTAGCTACGTCGATTTTGGCAATCCCGATTTCGTGAAATACGCCGAGAGTTTCGGCGCCAAGGGCTACCGCGTCGGGGCCGCCGATGAATTCATCCCGATCCTGCGACAGGCTATGGCCGACAATACGGTCGTGGTGATCGATTGTCCGGTGGATTACTCCGAGAATATCAAGCTTACCGAGCAGTTGGGCAAAATGGTGTGCCCCGTATGACCGTGCCATTAGGCTGAGGAGACAAGAGGCCGTGGTCGAGCATTTTTCGTTGATGGTGCCGGGAGCGTCGGCCGTGCCGCAGATGGCCGAAGTGCGTGCGCCGTTTGACGGCACGCCGTTGGCCACGGTTGAGCAGGTCGACCGCCAGGGATTCGACCGCGCGTTGGCGACCGCTGCTGCGCTTTTCCAAGATCGGGATCAATGGCTTAGCCCAAGCCAACGTATTGCCATTCTGCGTCGTGCGGCTGCATTGATGCAGGAGCGCCGTGAGCAATTGGCCCTGCAGGCCGCCAGTGAAGGTGGCAAGCCGCTAAAGGATTCTTTGATCGAGGTGGATCGTGCAATCGACGGAGTCGGACTGTGCGCCGAATATTTGAAGATGCAGGCCGGCAGCGAAATTCCGATGGACCGCAATGCGGCCTCAGCGAATCGGGTTGCCTTCACGCAGTATGAGCCCATCGGCGTGGTGCTGGCGTTTAGCGCCTTCAATCATCCGTTGAACATGATCGTTCATCAGGTGGGCCCCGCCGTGGCGGCCGGGTGTCCGGTAATTGTGAAACCGGCCGCCGCCACCCCATTGTCTTGCTTGCGGTTCGTTGCCATCCTGCGCGAGGCTGGTCTGCCGGAGGCATGGTGCCAACCGATCCTGGTCAACAGCCATGGTCTGCTGGAAGAGATGGTGGCGGATCCCAGAGTAGGATTCTTCAGCTTTGTCGGCAGTGGCAGAGTCGGGTGGAATCTCCGCTCGCGATTAGCGCCCGGCACGCGGTGCGCCCTGGAACACGGGGGTGCGGCGCCCGTGATCGTTGCCGCCGACGCCGACCTTGACGCTGCGCTGCCGCTGCTTGTGAAGGGCGGATTCTACCATGCCGGGCAGGTGTGCGTGTCGGTGCAACGAGTGTTTGCACACCGGGATATCGCGGAAACGCTCGCCGAACGTCTTGCCGAATTGGCCGGTGCGTTGAAGGTCGACGATCCAACATTGCCCGATACCGACGTGGGGCCGCTAATCCGACGTCGCGAAATCGAACGCGTGGACCATTGGGTGCAAGACGCGGTTAAGGGCGGAGCCAAGCTTCTGGGCGACGGCCGCAGGGTCGCCAGTAGCTGCTATGCGCCTACCGTGCTGCTGAATCCACCGGACGACTCTCGCGTGATGACCGAAGAGATCTTTGGGCCGGTCGTCTGCGTATCGTCGTTCGATCGGCTCGATGACGCCATCGCTCGGGCTAATGCACTGCGTTACGCCTTCCAGTCCGCCGTGTTTACCCGCGATCTCGATACGGCGTTGCGCTGCTGCCGGCGTTTGAGTGCCGCCACTGTTCTGGTGAACGATCACACGGCCTTCCGCGTTGACTGGATGCCGTTTGCCGGATTATTGGAGTCGGGTTTGGGCGTCGGCGGCATCCCTTATGCTATGGAAGAGATGCAATCTAGGAAGCTGATTGTTATTCGCTCGAAGGAGTTGTAGATTATCGGTTGGGCGTGCTCCGTCCTAAACTGGCCTGTTTTCGCAGCACATGTGTGAAAAAAGGGCCGACACGCCGCTGGCCCTGAAATTACTGGGGGGAGTTGCTCGTGATTCGGCCGGACGCTACTGCCGTCTTCGGACAGAATGAGTTTGCCATTCGTCGGCTGCATTCATTGACCGGGCTAGTGCCCGTCGGTGCGTTCCTCGTGGTGCATTTCATCACGAACATGAGCATCCTCGACGGGCCTGCGACTTTTCAGGATCGCGTCGGGCAAATTCACAGCATAGGTCCAGTCACGCTTTTGATCGTGGAATGGCTCTTTATTCTGTTGCCCATCCTGTTCCATGGATCGATCGGACTGCTAATCGTATCGCGAGGCAAGCGTAATCTCGGGAACTATCCCTACCGCGAAAATCTCCGGTACTCGCTGGAACGCTGGACGGGCGTCGTGATCTTTGTGTTCGTCGTCTGGCACGTGTTCCACACCCGCGGCTGGTTCACATCGCCGTGGTGGCTCACACACGTCACAAGGCCGCTGGGTGGCGGCACGTTCAACTACGAACATGCAGCCACCACGGCTGCCGAGGCCATTCGGAGCTCGCCGCTGGTCAGCATTGCTTACTTGGTTGGTGTGTTGGCCGCCGCGTATCACTTGTCAAACGGCGTTTGGACGTCAGGCATCACTTGGGGTGTATGGACCAGCGCCAATGCACAAAGTCGAGCCAGCGTCCTGGCGCTGGGCATTGGCCTCGTGTTGGCGACGATGGGCCTCGCCTCGCTGTGGGGTATGTACGCGGTCGCACTTCCGTAAGAGGAACAAATCGTGGCAAAACGCTCGGTCATGATCATCGGTGGCGGGCTGGCCGGCATGGCGGCAGCCATGAAGTTGGCCGAACTGGAATGCGATGTCAGCATCATGAGCCTCTTGCCGCTGCGACGTTCGCATAGCGTTTGCGCCCAGGGCGGTATCAATAGCGTCAACGACCTGACGCGGCAACTCGGCGACAACGAGTGGAAGCATTTCGAGGACACCGTCTACGCGGGCGACTTTCTCCAGCATCAGCCGCCGGTCAAAGAAATGGCCGATTGGGCCCCGCGGATCATCGACTTGATGGATCGGCTCGGGGTGACGTTCAATCGTACGCCGGAAGGTTTCCGTGACCAGCGCCGCTTCGGTGGCACGCTCTACCAACGCACCGCCTTTGCCGGAGCCACAACCGGCCAGCAATTGTTGTACGCCTTGGACGAGCAAGTGCGCCGTTGGGAAGTGGCCGGCAAGGTTACGAAGTACGAGAGTTGGGACTTTCTGGGCCCGCTGCTCGATGAGCAAGGCCGTTGCCGCGGCTGCGTGGCTCAAGACATGGTTACGATGCGGATTCGGGCGATCCCGGCCGACGCGTTGATCTTGGCTACGGGCGGATGCGGCCTGATTTTCGGACAATCGACCAATTCGATGGCTTGTAGCGGCAGCGCAGCCAGCCGAGCCTTCCAGGCAGGGTGTTTTTACGCCAACGGCGAATTTATCCAGATCCATCCCACGGCGATCCCCGGGGCCGATAAGTTGCGGCTGATCAGTGAGAGCGCCCGGGGTGAAGGAGGACGCATTTGGGTCCCTCGAACGCCGCACGACCCACGTCCGCCACAGACGATCCCGGAAAGCGAGCGTTACTACTTCCTCGAAGAGCGATATCCAAAGTACGGAAATCTCCTGCCCCGCGACATCGCCACGCGCGAGATCTTCAAAGTGTGCATCGAAGAAGGGCTGAGCGTTCAGGCCGACCGCATGTGCGTCTATCTCGACGTGACCCAACTGCCCCGCGATCTGCTCGACGCAAGTTGGGCGGAATTATGGAAATCTACGAGAAGTTTCAGGGGGTGGATCCGGCGATCTCGGCCATGAAGATCTTCCCTGCCGTCCACTATTCCATGGGCGGCCTGTGGTGCGACTACGAGGCCAACGGCCAGGGAGGACTGCGCGCCGGGTCGCCGCGAAATCAGCAGACCAACGTGCCGGGCATCTTCGCCATCGGCGAATGTGACTATCAGTTCCACGGCGCGAACCGGCTGGGGGCCAATTCGCTCGTGGCCTGCATCTTTAGCGGCCTCTCGGTTTCGCCCGGCGTCGTCCACTACATCGATAATCTGGCCGGTGGCCACGCGGCGGACCAGCCCGCTTCGCTCTATGACCGTGCGGCGGCCAAACACCTTGCACAATACAAGGCATTGCTCGCGCGGCCCGACGGTGGACCCAATCCGTATCGACTCCATACCGAACTTGGGCAACTGATGACCCGAACCGCCACCGTTGTCCGGCACAATTCGGAACTCGACTCCTGCTATCAGTCGCTATGTGAATTGGAACGGCAATCACACCGGTGTTCGCTTGCCGATCACAGCGATTGGGCCAACCAGGATGTGGTTTACCTCCGGGCGCTACAGGATATGTTCCCGCTGGCGAAGACAATTGTGAAAGGAGCCCGGATGCGGGACGAATGCCGCGGCGCCCATTACAAGCCGAAGTTCGCCATGCCCGAAGTCGCAAGCGTTGACCCGGCCGAGCGTCGCCGCGCAGCCGAGGAGTGGTGCCGTCGGTTCGAGGAGAACAACCGGAAGTGGCTCAAGACAACGCTTGCGGCGCTCGACGGCAGCGGCGAGCCGCAGTTGACCTACCAGGACGTGGATACCGCGCTGATACGGCCGCGGCCGCGGCTGTACGGCGTAGTAGGCGGCGAAGCCATCGAACAAGCCTGGAATGAGCGCCAGGCCGCGCAAACGGCGAACATCGGAAACGCACCATAGGAAAGTAGCCATGTCGGGCCAAGAGCCTACGAGTGAGACAATCGCCATCGGCACGCGATTCCGCGTGCACGTTCTGCGTCAGGACATGCCGGGACGGAAGGGATATTGGCAAACGTTCGAGCTTCCGTACGAGGCCGACATGAATTGCATCAGCGTGCTGCAACGAATTGCCGAGAACCCGATTACAATCGATGGCCGGCGCGTTTCGCCCGTGGTTTGGGAGTGCAACTGCCTGGAAGAGGTTTGTGGTGCATGCACTATGCTGATCAACGGCCGCGTGCGGCAGGCATGCACGGCCTTGGTGGTGCATCTGCTCGCCCAACGGCCGAGCGAGATCGAATTGCGGCCGATGACAAAGTTCCCCGTGCTACGCGACCTGATGGTGGATCGGTCGCGAATGTTTGCCGTGCTGGAGAAGATCCGCGCTTGGCTGCCCATCGACAGTTACTACGACCTTGGTCCCGGGTCGCGGCAGTCGCAGGACACCCAGCAGATGGCGTATCTCTATAGCAAGTGCATGACCTGCGGCTGTTGCCTCGAGGCATGCCCGCAGTTCTTGAAGATCGAGCTTCCGTGCGAGGAAGGAGAAACGCCGGAGAAGTTTAACGCCCGACTGCGGAAAGCAAACATGCGTGGTTTCATCGGCGCCTTTGCTATTGGACAGGTGGAGTTGTTTGACGCGAACCCCATTGGCGCCATGAATGCCAGTGAGCGACTCGATGCGTTGACGGCGCAAGGGGGCATTCAGACATGTGGCAACGCCCAGAATTGCGTGAAAGTTTGCCCGAAGGGCATCCCGCTGACGACCGCCATCGGCCGTGCCGGCCGTGAAGCTACGAAGCACGTCGTGAAAAAGTGGCTCGATCGCTAGCGCTTTGCGCAAAAAAAGCGGCCGTCGCCAGCTTGGGGGGGGTAAGCCGGCGACGGCACAGGGAGGGCGCTGCTCGTGTTTCGTATGCGCGGTTATCCTCGATTTATGGAAAGCCGACGCGAATCTCCTACGGCCCTTGGCTGACCACGCCCAGTTTCTCTTCTTCTTCCTCTTGGATGATGATACGCGGAGTGACCATCATCATGAGGCTTTGCGTTTCACGACCAATGCCGACGTTTTTGAACAGTCGGTTGATGTAGGGGAGCTTGTCGAGCAATGGCACGCCGAATTCGTTGCGGCCTTCGCTCAGACGCTTGATGCCGCCCAAGAGCACCGTACCCCCGTCAGGCACGCTCACCGTAGTGGTAACCGTGACGAAGGAGAACGTGGGCAACTGCACGGTCGTGCCCGACTTCGTGTTAGTCGTGTTGTCGGCCGTGCTATTCCATAGTTTAGTTGGATCGGTGGCCGCCGCTTGGATACCTGAACGCGTTGTATCGGTGGTCGTCGTCTGCGATCCGGTGAATTGGAACGTGTTCACGTCCCCGATCTTGCTGAAGAAAGGTACGACTGTCAGACGGACAAAACGCTTATCGTTGGAAACCACTGCCTGCACCGTCATAAATGTTCCTTCGGAAAGCACGACGATCACCGGCTGCTGTGCAGCGGCAAAGTCGCCCACGACCGGGATAACGCTAATGACGAACGGGCTCTGCGAGGTATCGGAGACGTACGCTTGCTGACCGTTGAAGAGCGTGACCTTTGGCGCCTGCAGAACGTTGCTTCGGCGGTCGCCTTGGGCAGCGTTGATAAAGAAGTAGGCTTCGATATCGCTAAGGATGGCAAAGCCCAATTGAGCGCCTGCCGTAGCGTCGAAACCGCCAAACTGCGGCACGGCCAAGCCAAAGCTGTTTTGCGTGAATGGAATGTCGAGGTCCGAACTGAATGTTGTTGGCGAACTCATGCCGACGGTGACGGTTCGATTCGTATCCTGGTCCTGCACGTTTCGCGCTGCACCTTGGTTAATATCAAAAGTCGAACTGGCGCCGGCGTTGGGGGTTTGACGTGCTCCGAACCAAATTCCCTTGCCGTCGACGTTGTCGTTGATGTCGAAGTCAAAGCTCACGCCGATGCGTTCAAAGAAGTTGTCATTCAACGTAATGAACCGCACTTCGATCGTAACCTGCAAGTCCTGCAATCGCCGCAACTGCTGCAGCAGATCTTCGATTTCTTCATGTACGTCCTGCGTCTGGCTGATAACGAGGCTCAGATTCGTCTCGAACTGTTTGATCGACCCCGGACCGCCCACATCGTCCCACGTGGTGGGTTTTACGGTTGAGGTGATCAGTTCGATGAGGCTGTCAAAATCCGCTTGGGCGCCACCACCGAGTCCTCCGGGGCCTTGTCCCACCGGCACGTGACTTCCGGCGCCGCCCGGCCCCATCGGCGCACCCGTACCCATTCGTTGGGCGAGCATGGCCGAGTTTAGCATCGCGTTATTGCCCTTACCGTCCTTGGTGGCCACCACGGCCATTGGTGTGGCGGTCGAACCGGAGCCAAACGGTGTTCCGGCACTCGGCCACGCGTTCACGTTGGACATCGCGCGATTGTACGCGCTGGCCAAGCCCATCTGGGTGGGCACAAAGTTCGGAATTGGAATGACCAGGTCGGCCACGTTATAGCTGCGCGTATACACTTGCCCATCGCGCATCTGCTCGCTGGTGATCTTCAACACTTCGTCTTTAACCACATAATTGAGGTGCAGCGGCTCCAGGATCAGGTGTAGCGCGCTCTTGAGCATGATCTCCTTCGACAAGTCGATCGTCACTGGCGTATCACTGGTCACGCCCTCCTGGGCCAATCCTTGGGGATCGACGTGCAGGTTGACGTCTGCCATCTTCGACAGACTTTCCAGCACTTTGCTCAACGGGGCGTTGGTAAATTGCAGCGATACCGGCGTGCGAAGCTTCTTCTCGATCTCGATTTCGCTTTCCGACCGCTGCCGCTTCGTATCGGCAAGGAGTTTCCGGCGGCTGCCGCTGATTTTCTCCCATTGTCTGGCATCGGGGAATACCAGCGGATTCTTATCCGCGAATGGAATCGACGATTCGTCCACGCCCTCCAGGGCCGCTACGAAACCCTCCTCCTTCTTCTCCTTAATGCTCATCTGATTGCGATAGTTGCGCACGAACCTCGCCTGATTGACCAATTGCACCACGACGGGATTCTTCGGATCGAGATCGGCAGCCCGTTTGGCAACAACCTCGGCCTGCTCGTAGCGCTGTTCCTCCATGAGTCTATTGAACTCGTCGACCATCAGAGCGAGCTTCTCACCCACCTCGACCTTCAGACGCTCTTGTCGCTGAATGTCTTGCGTGGTCTGCTTATTCTTCTCGGCCAGCTCAATCTGTGGGCGATTGCGCTCGATTAGCTGCTTCGTCTCGGCAATCGCGCGGTCGACTCGGCGTAGTAGCTGGTCGCGGGCGGAACTGTCTAGACCGGACGATTCCACCTTAGTTCTGGCTTCTTCGAGCATCGCCAGGGCGCCCTTAGGGTCGGTCTCGCGCATCGCCCGCGCGTTCGATTCCTTATGTGCCAACTCACTGGCCACACTCTTAGCCAGAATTTGCTGTTTGGCGAGCGCCTGGTCGGCCATCGTGGGACTCTGCCCTGCACGCGGCGTCTGGCTCGTTGCGGCGTGGGACGGCGCGGCGAGCATTTGCAGATTGTCTTGCAGACGTTGGGCTGTGGCGGCATCCAGTTCACTCATGTGCGTGGCGGCCTGACGGAATAGATCGTACGCCCGCGCGGTATCGCGCGCCTTCATGGCTGCCTCACCCTGCGCGAACAATGCCATGCCCGTGCTAGACGGCTTGGTGGATCCCGCTGATTCTGGTTCCGTCGACGGCACCGGAGGTTCCGGTGGAAGCGGCGGTCGGGCCGGAGCATTTTGTGTCACACGTAGATCGGGGCCATACCCCGGTTGCTGATTCGATGCCTGCATGTTCCGAGTCTGGTCCATGCCCGGATCGTACACGGCGTGCGCTGCCATTTGGCTCGGTTCGTTGCCCGGCGCAGCCATGAACTGGCCGCCAGCCGGCACGACCCCAGAAGACTGTCGTGAACGAAGTTGCCGCAGATCGAGCAGTACGAGCCCCGGTCGATCTTCACCGGCAGAATAGGCGGAGTCGGGCACCTGCAACTGCTCAGCCTGATGAGCGAGGCCTTCGGCGCGATCGAAGTCGCCCGCGGCGATTGCGTCACGGGCTTGGCGGACCAGTACCGCTGCCTGTTGCCGCGCGGCAGCAGCCGTGGCGGGCGACGCGCTGGCCTGATGGCGCGCGGCCGCGATCCGCTCTAGCATATCCTGCGGCTTCTGCTCAAAGGGACCGTAAATAATGCGCATGCCGGCCGCCTGGCTGGCAAGTCGCTCGGCTTCATCCCGCTCGCCCCAACGAAGCAAGGCGTCGGCCTGCTCCAGCATGTTGCGGGCATAGGCCCGGTGATACGCTTCAGTGTTCTTGTCCAAGCTTTCGAGATCTTGATATTTACGAATCGTGCCTTCGACCTTGTCGGGCGTGTCATCCAAGGGCTGGTACTTGATTCGCATTCCCTTGGCCTGCACAACGAACTCCATAGCTCGACGGACGTCGCCAACGGCTAACGCCCGACGTGCCGAGCGAAGCGGACTATTTCCAGTGGCGTTCGCTGTGCCGCCGTCTGCGGGAGTTTGCGAGGCCATGCCTGCGCCGGGTGCGCGGGCGTCATTTTCGCCCGGCTCCATCATCCGACAGGTCCCATCGGACGGCGATTGCATCGTCCGGCGTCCTTCCGCCGAAAGCGAGCTGGCCGCGTCCACCTTCGGCAGCAATGGCACTTGACCTACGCTGCTGGCACCGGCGGGCGTCTCGGCAGTATGGCCGGTAAACGGATCAGTTTTTGGTGCAGCTCGCTTCGCCGTCATCGGCGAGAACAACTGGCTCGGCTTGCCCGGCACCGCCGCGGCCGAGTTCCGTTTGCGTTCGAGATCACGGCGAACTTTCTTTGGGGTGTCGCCCATATAGAGCGGGTGGTAAGTGACGCCCAGCGCCTCGGCTCGCGAGATCAAGGCTTCGGCAGCGGGCAGGTCGTTTTCGGCCATGGCCTGCCGGGCTCGGTGCAGAAGATCGGCAGCCACTTGTCCGCGATTTTGCGTCGGACTGTCGGTAGGCGCTGACTGGCCCATCGCTGCCGTGCCGAGCCACAACGGCGACGTAAAACATAAGGATCCAGCCGCCGCGATTCTCGCCGATAGTACGATCGCAATTGCGATCCCGCCGACAAGGTTATTTGCGGTCGTTTTCAACAGAGCTCTCCTTTTCAGATCCACCGTGTCGCGCCGGTCGTTTTTTCGCCCGCCAGACATCGAAGAAGGCTATTCTTGAGACCCAGTCCTGAAAATTCCGTAGATGAGAGCGGGTTAAATACCCGGGGGGGCGCGTTCGGTCAAGGGCAGTTCTGCGAAGATTCATCGCCGAGCAGGCGAATCGGCGGAAAAGTCCGTGCGCACCATGGCCAATGCCTGCCTAAATCGCCGATCATGCCGCAACGTACAGCACAAGATGGGGGAATTCGCCCGGTAAAGGCGGGGCCGCCTGGCAACGGTACGCGACCGTGCCTAAGAGTCCCCGAGGCGATTCTGAGGGCAGCAAAGCGTCTCGGCCACGCATCGCGATGGCGGGAGTGCCGAGAAAGATCCGTTCATGTACTCTGGCTGGCTACTTAAGCACCTTCGATGCGCAAAGGAACATGATTTGCGGCGAGCGATACTATTGCCGCATTCTGGCTCAGAAGATGGCGCCGCTTAGCGTTTGCCTTTTGACCCAGAATTGTCGATCATTTCCAGTCCCTTGCCCCCGGTCCGGCCCGGCGTGACGCCTCGTCCTTCCTCCACAGTTTGTTCGCTGATCACCCTTTCGCGATCAGGAGCATCATCTAATTCGTCGTGCAGTCGCAAGTTTCCAGCAGGATCGAGAATCAGAATTTGGCCGGAGGCGTACATCGTATTGCGTCGCGAGCCGGGCAACCGCTCGCCTCCGCGCATGTCGACGATGGTCGCATCGCTAATGAAGTCGACGCTCGTGCCGCTGACTGTCTCTTTCAGGTAATTCGCTACTTGACCACGTATTACGCCAAAGTCCTTGTACAATTCAAGGCCCTTGTCATGCACCCATGAGACGGCCATGATCTGGCCCGACGGCTCGTTGTAGCCACGCGGCGGCTTAACAGAAACTGCGAAGAGCCGCGTGTCGCGGGGGACAGGAATGGCAGAAGTTGGGTCTGACCACTTCGTCTTCAGAAACGTAGCTTTGGCGAGCTCGGGTGTCTTGAGATTTGATATCGGCTGGCCATGATTGGGATTCTGCACGCCGAGACGAACGCGATAGACATACTGTTTTCCCGGTTCAACGTCGAAGTCGAAAAAGCGAAAGAGCTTGTAGGAAGAAGGTTTGGGCTGTTGGGCTGTTGCCACGTCCGCGCGTCCAGCGCCACGGCGCTCGGCAGCCGTGGCGTCGACAGAGCCAAATGGCGTGCTATCGACATTAGCATCGGCGCCCATGGCATCGCGACGTCCGCCCTTGTCTGCGAAAACAAATCCACCTTTTCCAGTCAACGGTCCCGTCGCACGCCCGCCGCGTTCCTGGACTGGATCGACGGCCTTTGGCATGGGAATCTCTGGCTCGTGCGCCACGCTGGCATCCCACGTGCGATTTACCAGCGGGCCAAGCGGAAAGACGAGGTTCTGCTCGATATACTCGGGATTGAGCACTTCGCCGGCTGGCGACCATTCTTCCATGGCCTTGGCCGTTGCCTTCGTAGAAATGAACTCGGTGGCTTTGCTCCAATCGGGATTGGCGGCCTCACTCGGCCCGGCCACCTCCACCCGCTGAATCCAGTAGCCCAGATAATTGGGGCGATAATCTGTTTGCGGATCGTAGCCCATTGCGGTTCGGAAGGCCTCAGCGTAGGCGGCTTCTTGGCGCTCGATCGGGACTAAACCGGTAACGACGACCCATCGTTTTCCGTGCAGCGCATCACCCGCGGCGGCGCGAGCCATAGCTGGCCGGGCGCCACGGCCACCTCGCTGAGCGATCACTCCGCCGCCGGCGGCGCGAAATGCACCCACACCAGCCGACCCGCGGAGTTGTTGTACCGCCAGCAACAGCGGCGCCTCACGCTGGGGCCTTCGCTCAAACAGTGGCGGATCCCACAACGTCACGTCCTGATACGGGGCCTCTTCGATACGATCGCGGCTTCGCTTGGCCAGAGCAGCGTAGTCCGCAACCTTCAAGTCGGACTCCGCCGGGGTGGACTTGATCGTATTCTCTCCCTTGCGCACGTCGGCCTGCAATTCAGCCGGCGATTTGCCGAAGCCGCCCGCCTGCGACAGCGCGGAATACATCATCCACAGGAACACTACTGCCACCACGCCGAGCACGATCTTCTCGATGGTGCGCAGGAGAAAATCCTGGATGGCCTTTTGGTCGAATTTCACTTTTAGTTTCATCAGTTCGTTTCCCGTCCACTTACGGGGTCTCGCCAGATGGTTCTGCCGGCCCCGCTGCGGTTTCCGTGGAAGCAGTACGCGTAACTGGCGGGTTATAAATATAGATCACGCCAAGGATGTCAACCGGCACGTCGTAGGGTGACACATCGGTCTTTTCGCCGTCCGGCATGGCGAGTGCGCCACCCAGCGCTCGGCCAGGAGCCATACCACCACGACCGTCCCGGCCGCCGCCACCTCGGTCCCGGCCCCCGCCACCACCGCCGCTAAAGTCCAACACGCTGCCCGGGGTCTTTGTCATACGCACTTGGCGAACCTCGATCGGCATACTGGAGTTCGCACATTCCACGAGCAGCTTTGGCACCCTGCGCTGGTCCATCAGCAGGCTCATGTGAATCGGCATCATGACAAACTCGTTGTAGGGATGTGCGGCGTAGTAGGGAGATTCCTCAGAATACGGCACTGGGTCCCCCTTGTCATCGATATATCGCCGTGAGATGAGTGACTGACGGACTCGCTCATCGGCTGACGCGGCCGCATCGCCTCCCGAGCTACTCACGGACTCATCGCCCCCCTTGCCGACACCGCCTTCCCCTTTTCCAAAGCCCCCGCCAGCCTCGGAGGAAACGGCCGCAACGCCCTGTTTCCATGCGGCCGCGGCAACTTTTCCAATTTGCAGAGCATCGATTCGCTTGACGGCCGCGGTGGCATTGCTAGTAGCCCCATCGTTTGTGTTTCGAATGACACGGAGCAACGCCTGGATCACCCAAAGATCTTCCTGGGCAAGAACAACCTCCAGCGTCGAAGGGGTCGCGCGCCAATCGAATCCGCTTTCAATTGCGGCGAAGTCGGCCGGAGTCCAATCCACAATGCCGATCCAACCATCGTCGGCATTGGCATCGGGCCGGCCCGCCATCGGACGACCCACCATGAGCGCCGCGCCCGGTTGCCCTAGCCCGCCCCTTGGCCCATTATCCGTCCCTTTAGCAGCCCCGCCTCCAGCCGGTTGTCCACCAGCCGCGGCCGGGCGTCGGGCGTCGACGAGGGTCAACAAGGAGGGCAGTTCATTTCTGATGAAGTTTTGATACTGTGCGCGATAGACGAACGCGAGTTGCTCCTTGGGCTTGAGGCTTTCGAAATGCGCCTTGAAATCCGCATTAAGTACGGAAGGGAGTGGATTGTTCTTCTCTTGCTCGTGATAGAGCATCTCCCAAGCTTCATCGACACTGCGCTTCAATGCGTCGTGCTTCTTCTCGATTGCCTCGATTACCCCTTGATTGGGATAATTTGCCTCGACTTTAACCGCGTTGAATTGGCTGGCCAGCTTCTTCGCCCGTTCGCTGGTCTGCCTGGCTAGGCCACCGCTGGCCGCCAAATAGCATATCATCGCCGTCAACGACACGATGAGACATATCGCCCAGAACTGGTATTTCTTTAGAACAACGAGGTATTTATTGAGTTGGTCCATGTCGCGTGGGACGGCCGCAGGCGCGGCTGCTAGTTGGGTTATTCTTCTTCAGCCGTTGAGGCATCGGAGGGCGGCTTGGGCTTTCCTGTCCTTGCTTGCTCGGCAATTTCGGGTTGCCAGCAGAATTGAACGTCGAATCTAAAGACTCGCAACTTGATCTTGGCGGCGTCGGCCGCCTCATGCTCGATCATCGCTCCGGGGACCATTCCGCCGCCGCCCCCCTTACCTGCGCCGCGGGTCGGGATATTGACCGCCGGCGCAGCCACTGCCACGGCGTTCGGATCGGCTACTTCCGCGTCTTCCACGCGTAATGGGTTCACCAAAACCGGATAGCTAATGCCAAGTTGCGCCATGCTAAATTCTTTCATGGCATGTGTCTCGGGTGAGGGTAGTTTGACCTTGGCCTTACGGAGGTTCGCGACAAGCGTATTGAGAACGTATTCTGCCCCTTGATTAATCTGATCTGCATTGTGATAGTGGTAGCCCGTTAGCCGGATCATCCAACCCGGACCGTGAGGCCCGGCCGTGGCCTCGTCTCCCTCACCCGTTTCCGACGTCGCATCGCCCGCTGGCTTCGGAGCCTGCGCTTCGGCGCCTTGCGGCGCTTGGTCGTACCGCTTTACATGGTCGTACCACTGCCCTATATCCTCGAACCGCGTGCAGTCGAAGTTGGTGACGTGCAGTTCATTGCGTTCGGAGATAGGTGGAAGAGGGGCATCTGGCTTGTGCTCATCTTTCGGCAGGCACTGGTTGACGGCTTTGAGCAGCTCCAGCCATCGGATGCGCCCTTCAACATTGCCCACCAGGTGCTGACCAATTTCGTCCGTCTTCTTGAAGTCGGTCATCGCCTGGTCAAAACCGGATTGCAGGGTTGCTTTCTCTTTGACGAGTTGCGCGGCCTCGGCTTCTGCGGCGCCCCACCGGGAGGCGTCGACGCCGGCCAGCGCCAACGAATACGCGGCAAAGCTGATGCCGCAACCCAGCAGCAACAAGGCCGCAGCCGCAATTGCCCAAGGCTTCTTGCGACCGATCAACCTGTCAAGAATGATTTCCTTGGGCAGTAGGTTGGTGTGAACCGCGGCCTTTCCAAGCCCTTGCAGTGCCAATCCGTAGGCCACGCCGAACGACAGCAGGTTCTCTTTAAACGATGGGGCGTTAACGACTTGTGGGCCGCCCAATCGTTGGAACGAATCCAACTTCTCAATCTCGTAACCAAGGCTTTGTGAGAGATAGCGGCGCAGGCCGGGCAGTCGCATGGCGTTGCCCAGCGCCACCACGCGGCCAATCTTTGCCGAGCGATCTACATTGGAAAAATAGCCGATCGATCGCTGCAGCTCGGTCAGCAAATCGGCGAACACCGGCCGCATCGCCTGAAACACTGCCTTGGGGTCGGGCGCCGCTGTGGCATTGCGCTTCAAGTGCTCGGCCTTAGCGAAGGTGAGCTTCAGTTCTTTGGTCAACGCCTTCGTGAAATGGTTTCCGCCTAGCGGAATACTTCGCTGCCAGACGCGAAAGCCGTTGGTCACTACTAGGTCGGTCGCGTCGGTGCCCAGCGACACAATCACTACTGACTCCGGCGGGTCCTCGGGATCATATTCCTCGGGCGAAGGCAAATCACGCAGTTGGTCAAATACCAGAAAGTTGTAGAGGACCAGCGGGGTGAGCTGCACGATGTCAACTTCAATGCCGGCTTTGGCGAACGGCTCCAAAGCGCGAAGCACTGCGTCGCGCTTCATGGCAAACAGGCCGACTTCCGTCTCCAAAGCGAAGCCTTCTTCCACACTACCGCCACCCATGCGCTGATAATCCCAAACGACGTCATTGAGATCGAAGGGGATCTGTTGCCGGGCCTCATAACGGACGATGTCGGGAATCTTCTTGGCCTCGACTGGCGGCAGCTTGATAAACCGCGCCAAGCCTGCCTGACCCGACACGGATACCGCTACCCGATCGCCAATGAGAGAGTTGCGTGAGAGAAACTGCTTGAGGGCCTCGCCGACCAATTCGGCCGGTTCGGCGCCCGGCTGACTAAGAATCTTGGGATACTCGATGTAGTCGAATGCTTCGGCAATGAGACTGTCGCCATCGTCGCTGACGCGGCATCGGAGGGCCTTCAGCGCACATTGGCCAATATCAATGCCCCATACAGCCCCATTTGTCATACACAACTCCTCTATCGCGCCGGATCGAGGCGTGAAAAGATTATACTTTAAAAGATTTGAGCTAGCACTAACCGCCCAAGGATGGGAAGGCCAGTGTCATTCATAAACGTTCGACGAATAGACCGTTCTTCCTGTTCCCGACAGCCCAAGGCCCGAGCTGGCCTGTCAAGAAATGATCCGAATCGGGCTGCCTATGCCCACAATACCCAATGTATCGTCCCGGGACCCAGAATGTCAACTAATTGCCCTGCTCGCCGGGTAAGGTTATGGTAGAGACGATGGGATAGGCATATCTGCTTGCCCATCCGTCAACCGACGCTTCAGCAGCCGCGGCTCCGTGCGTCCGAGGCTGCTCGCCCGATTTCCCAATCCCGGCCTGCCCCCTGCCGATGAAGTTCAACCAACTAGCCGTCCTGCTGCCTTGCACAAGCCTGGAAAACTTCGATCTCCAGCGGAGCGAGCACGATTCCGGACAGGTATTGGCAGCGTGGTCGGCTTTGTGGCACCCATTGCTGGTATCCGCCGTCGGGCGGATTCCGCGGTGGCTGCCCGCTGCCGCTCCGCCCGATCCGGCGGGCCATCTGGTTGTCGTGCCGGATTGCTGCGAGGCATCGCTCCCGGAGGGCTGGCTGGAACATGCTGAGTCGGTCGATGCCTGCGTCCTGCGGCGCATGACCGGCCGCGACGAAGTGCTGACTGCGGCCCTCCAGCAGATTGCTGCTGATCCGGCCAAAGTCGATTCCGAACTGGCCGCCGATTTCCTGGCCCTTGGATACTGCCACCTTCAGGTCGAGCTGCTCACGCGTAAGTTACGGTACATGAGCAATTTGGACGAGACGGCGATGCAAACGGCGGTGGTGGCGGCGGCCGACGAAGCGCTGAAGGGTGATGTGACGGCCGCGCGAGAGCAACTCCAGGCGGCTTTTGATCGGCTATACGAAGCCCGTGAGTATTTCTACCCCAGCGACGCCCAACTGCTCGACCTGACCTTGGTGGCGCAAACCACACTGGGCCCCGCATTGCAGGCAGAGTTGAGCGGCACGCTGCCACGAAATATATTGCTTTCCGGCGAATTGTTGGCAGAACTTTCCCACCGTGAGCCTGCGACGGTTGAAGCGCTGAAACTGGCCTTGGCCGGGAACCTGGCGGCGGTCGTCGGCGGCGAATTTGCTGAAGCCCCGTTGCCGCTGATCGAGCCCGAGGCCATCGAGCATCAACTCCGCGTCGGGTTGGCCGCGTATCGCAAACACCTGGAGTGGCGACCGACGGTTTTCGGGCGTCGGCATTTTGGATTGACGCCGGCCTTGCCTCAAATCCTCGCTCGCAGTGGCTTCACCGCCGCCATCCATTGCACGCTCGACGATGGCCGCTTTCCCACGAGCAGCCAGAGCCGCATCCAGTGGGAGGGCATGGATGGAACGACGATCGACGCCATCGGCTGCGTGCCGATTGATGCCGGCAAGGCCAACTCATTTCTGCGTCTGGCCGAAACGCTCGGCAATGCGATGAACCTGGATCCGTCGGCGACTGTGGTCTTTGCCCACTGGTCGGGCAGGGCCAGCCCCTGGTACGACGACCTGCGTCGCATCGCCACCTATGGTTCGATTTTCGGCACATTTAGCACGATTGGCGATTACTTCGAACATACCGCAAACTCCGGACAGCGGAATACGTATGGACCGGATGAATATCGCCCGCCGTATCTGCGACAGGACGTTGCCGCGAGTCGCCGCGATCCGATCTCACGTTGGATTCGCTACTTTCGTCGTCGAGCTTCGATCACGGCATTGCAGACTTTGAACGCGCTCAGCATGATGTGCAGTACGGCCGTCGCGACGGGCGAAAGAAGCGGGGCAACGAACGATAACCCTGAGACACAAGCGAGCAGCGATGTTGACCAACTCGTCATCGCCGTTGAAGATTCCCTCAGTGCCGATGATCTGCGTTCGGCCTTGGACGTCGCGCTGGCAGAGTCGTTGCAGGAATCGCTGGTTCGCTTTGCGAAATCGGTTGTCGGCCCGAGCCCATCACAACGGAGCGGCCGCCTATTGGTGAATCCTTGGAACGCCTCGCAACAAGGGTCGCTTCAGTCGGTTGACGTTCCGGCGATGGGCTTTGCCTGGGTTAGTACGAATCCGGAACCGTCGCCGTTGCCCACAAAGCGAACGGGGTGGTTTCGCAGCAGAGAGCCAAAAGAGGCGCCGCCGTTGGCTGAAGGGAACGTATTGCGCAACGAGTTCTTCGAGATCACCTTTGACCCGCTTACCGGCGCCATTCGGGCCGTTTCCGACTACCGTAGCCGTGATCCTCGGTTGGCCCAACAGATCGCATTGCGAGAGCCGCGCGGCAGCGATCCAGAGACTGATGCCAACTACTCGCGCATGGCAGCCGACGAGTTGCGTGTCGTGGCCGCGACGCCGCTGCTTGGCGAGATGTTGAGTCGCGGCCGTCTATTGGATCATGATGGCCGCCGCGTGGCCGGCTTTCGGCAAACGACGCGCGTGCGCCGCGGCAGCCGTGTTATCGAATTGGAAATCGACCTGGAGACGGACCGCGAGCCGGGACCAAATCCCTGGAATTCCTACTACGCCGCACGCATCGCCTGGAAGAACGAAACGGCCAAGCTCCATCGCAGTGTAAATATGGCGGTTGTACCGACAGAGCTCAAACAGTTTGAATCGCCATTTTCTTGTCGACATTTGCCGCGATGCGCAGCATACTACGCTGTTTGCAGGCGGGTCGCCCTATCATCGCCGCATAGGACCACGGCGGCTCGATACGTTGTTGGTCACGCGCGGCGAGACCGAGCGCACGTTTCGCCTGGGAATTGCAATCGACGCACCCAATCCCATGTCGGCTGCGATCGAGTTCATGGCTCCGCGGTTGATAATTTCTGATCAGCCAGCTCCACCGACGCCGACCGGCTGGCTGTTTCATCTCGACTGCCGCAATGTTTTGGCTACGCATTGGGAAGCAATTGTGTCGGCGGCATCGAGTCCGCAGGAGCCGAGCGGCTTCCGCGTTCGACTATTGGAAACGGACGGACGTGGCGTCCGACTTGGACTACGCTGCTTTCGTCGGGTAGCCTCGGCACAGAAAATCAATCCTGGCGACGTTCCGCCGCTGGGCCTTACCGTCGAAGGCGATCGAATCAACGTCTCTATTGGTCCGCACCAGTGGATCGAAATTGAAGCCCGTTTCGCATGAAACCCGCGTTCCAGCTCATTCTACTGCCCGGTCTCGGCGCCGATCAACGGCTGCTTGAGCCGCAGCGCCAGGCCTTCCCGCACCTGTTGGTTCCGCCCTGGATTTCACCGATGAAGAAGGAGCCGTTGCCCGAATACGCGGCGCGTATGGCGGCAGCACTTCCACAATTAACCGACGTTCCGACGATCCTTGGCGGCGTTTCGTTCGGCGGCATGTTGGCATACGAAATGGCCCGGCACCTGAAACCGCGGGCCGTGGTGCTGATCGCCAGTTGCTGCACGCGGCAAGGCCTGCGACGCGCCTACCGTGCCGGGCGTGTGCTGCTGCCGCTAATTCCCGTGCAGGCGTGGTCAATCGCTAAGTTGCTGGCCGGCCCGGCGGTAAATCTGCGGACGGACATATCGCGCCAGCGCCGCGATTTGGCCGTCACGATGTTCCGCGAGATGGACTCACGCTTCATGCACTGGGTCCTTCGCGCGATCCTTCATTGGCGCCCCAGTTCGTTGGAGGGCACGCCCGTGTATCACATCCACGGCCGCCGCGACTGCATCCTTCCGGCACGTTGCGTTGCTCCCGACAAGGTCATCGCCGACGGTGGTCACTTGATCAACGTCACGCACGCTGCGGAGGTCAACTCTTTCATCCAACGGGTGAGCGAAGTTAATCGTTAATGCCCATCCGGCCTTGCTGCCGCTCAGTCGAGGGGTATAATCTGTTGGTTCAGGCGAACGAGAGCAGACTTCGACGTCGTTAGGCCGCCATGCAAGCTATCGAGACAGCCTGCGACAGGATTGCACGGCGGCACATCTGAAATGATTGTGACTATCGACGGACCCGCTGGCGCTGGAAAGAGCACGGTTGCTCGAGCGCTGGCCCGACGGCTGTCGTTTCGTTTTCTCGATACCGGCGCGATGTATCGGGCTGTGGCCTTGGCCGGTTTACGCCGCGGATTGGATTGGGACATGCCTGAAGATCTGGCCCGACTGGCGCGGCAGCTAGATATCAAGGTGGTCGACGACCGGATCTTATTGGACGGTGAGGACGTGACCGATGCCGTACGGACGTCCGAAGTGACCGCCGTGACTCGCTACGCCGCCGATAATGCTGAGGTCCGATCGCATTTGGTGCAACTCCAGCGCAAAATTGCAGGCAATGACAACGTCGTCACCGAAGGACGCGACCAGGGGACGGTAGCTTTCCCAAACGCTGCGTGCAAGATATTCCTCACCGCCACACCGCAAGAGCGGGCCCGTCGACGTTTGAACGACCTACACTCCCAAGGCGAGCCTGTAACACTTGAGCAAGTCTTGGCCGCGCAAGAGCGGCGCGATCGTGAGGACGCCCAACGGCGGGTCGGCCCTTTATTAGCGGCCGGAGATGCCGTAAAAGTCTACACGGACGGGCTCACGCTGAACCAAGTCGTTGACAAGCTGGAGTTGTTGGTGCGTGACAAGCTGAAACACAACTAGTGGGCGTTCAAGGCTGAGTTGACTTGTTTACTGTTTTCGATTATGCCTTCTCCTGTCTTGGATGATTCAAACAGGAGAGGGATTATGGGCAAGGAAGCCAAGCACGTCGTTCGGCTGAAAGTCGAAGATCGAGAATGGTTGCAGTCGCTGCTGCGTAAGGGAGGCCAGAGCGAATCGCTCTTGAAACGGGCGCGAGTGTTGCTCAAGGCCGACCAGTCGCAGCAGGGGCCGGGGTGGAGCGACGAACGAATTGCCGAGTTTGCCGAGGTCGGGCTGTCTACGGTGTACCGTGTGCGGCAACGCTTTGTGGAAGACGGAGCGGCAGCGGCTGTCTGCCGCAAGAGGGCGGAAGGCCGACAGTATCGCAAGTTGGACGGCGAACAAGAAGCGCGTCTGATAGCGTTGGCGTGCAGCCAAGCGCCGGAGGGCCGGAACCGTTGGACACTGCACCTGTTGGCCGACCGCTTGGTGGCCTTGCAAATCGTGGACGACATCAGCCATGAATGCGTACGTAGCACGCTTAAAAAAACGAACTTAAGCCTCACTTGAGAGAGCAATGGGTGATTCCACCCCAGCAGAATGCCGACTTTGTGGCGGCGATGGAAGACGTGCTGGAGGTGTACAAGCGGCCCTATGATCCGCGACGGCCGCAAGTGTGTTTCGACGAGCAGAGCAAGCAGTTGGTGCGAGACACACGGCCTGTTTTGCCATGCGAGCCGGGACAACCACAACGGGTCGACTACGAGTACGAGCGAAATGGCACGGCCAACTTGTTTATGTTTTTCGAGCCGTTGGGAGGCCAACGCCACGTTAAGGTAACTGATCGACGCACCAAGATTGACTTCGCCCAAGTGATTCGGGAGTTGGTGGACGAACACTATCCCGAGGCGGAAAAGATCGTGTTGGTGATGGACAACTTGAATACCCACAAGCCGGCGTCCCTGTACGAAGCGTTTGAGCCGGCCGAGGCGCGTCGGTTAGTTGAACGGCTGGAGATCCATTACACGCCGAAACATGGAAGCTGGCTGAACATGGCGGAGACGGAGTTGAGCATTCTCACGAAACAATGCCTGGATCGTCGCATCCCCGATCAGCCCATGCTCATTCGGGAGGTAGCTGCTTGGGAAACGGATCGTAACGCCGCGGATTGTACCATCGACTGGCGGTTCACGACTGACGACGCAAGGATCAAACTCAAACGCCTCTACCCATCAATTCAGGCTTGAAGAGGCACTAGCTTGCAAAGAACGTCAAGAAAGGGCAGAATTAGTCGAGGTCGGCTCTTCCGCTATGCGAAACGCCCGGGAGGTGTTTGATGTTTCTCACAGAACGCGACCGGCTACACGAGGAATTAGCCCAGATTGTCGAACAGATCGGTTGCTCCCGCAGTTCGTTGTTGCCGATCCTTCAGGCAGTCCAGCAAAGGTACTACCATATATCGGAATACTCGATGCAGGTAATCGCCGACCTGCTGGACCTACACCCGGTGGAAGTTCATAGCGTCGTTTCGTTCTACAGTTTTCTCGACGAGCGACCTCAAGGGCAGTTTGTGATCCGCCTATGCCGGACGGCGACTTGCGACATGGCCGGCAAGGACCACGTTGCCCGACAGTTGCGAAACGACCTGCAAATTGACTTCGGCGAGACGACGCCTGACGGCAAGTTTTCGCTGGCATGGGCGAATTGCCTGGGCATGTGCGATCAGGGGCCGGCGCTGCTGGTCAACGAGCGGATCTTCACCCGGGTTACGGCCGAGAAGGTTCACGCCATTCTGGCCGAATGCCGGCAGATGTTTGGCGTCCACGCCACCACGTCGCGCAAGGAGCACCGGCTATGACCATCCGCACCACCACCAGCCAACTGACATTTAGCTCAATCGAGCCGGGTAGCGGGCTCCGAGCCGCGGTCGAACGGCCCCCGGCCGATGCCCTGCGCAAGGTAGAAAGTTCGGGCTTGCGGGGACGAGGCGGGGCCGGTTTCCCAACCAGTCTCAAGTGGGAATTAGCAGCCAAATCGCCCGGCGACAAAAAATTCGTCGTCTGCAATGCCGACGAGGGCGAGCCGGGAACCTTCAAGGACCGTGTCATCTTGTCCGAGTTCGCCGATCTGGTGTTTGAAGGCATGACCATCGGCGCATGGGTAATCGGTGCGGTTCAAGGAATCGTCTACCTGAGGGCCGAGTACACCTATCTCCGCCCACATTTGGAGCAGGTCTTGCAACGCCGCCGCGAGGCCGGTTTGCTCGGACCCGCCGTGGCCGGCAAAGCCGGCTTCGCCTTCGACATCTCGATCCACATGGGCTCCGGGGCGTATGTCTGCGGCGAGGAAACGGCCCTGATCGAGTCGCTCGAAGGTCAGCGCGGCGAACCCCGTAATCGGCCTCCGTTTCCAATCGACACGGGCTACCTAGGTAGCCCGACGATCGTCAATAACGTGGAAACGTTCGCGTGGGTGACCTGCATTCTGGCCGGCGGGTCAGAATGGTTCCGAAACATCGGCACGCAGAAATCCTCAGGCCGCAAACTGTTCAGCGTCTCTGGCGATTGCACCCATCCCGGCGTGTACGAATTCCCCATGGGCATCACGGTGGCTGAATTGTTGAGAGAAGTCGGCGGCGAAGGCGCCAAAGCCGTACAGGTCGGAGGCGCCGCCGGGCAATGCGTCCCCGCTGCGCATTTTGACCGCACCCTGGCCTACGAAGATATTCCCACTGGCGGTTCCGTTATCGTGCTCGGACCGCAGCGAGATCCGCTCCGCGTGGCGCAGAACTTCCTCCATTTTTTCTTGGAGGAGTCGTGCGGCCAGTGTACGCCTTGCCGGGAGGGGATCCCTAAGCTAATCCAGTGTGTGGAATTCCTGCAAGACGGCCGTTGTTCCATGGATTATCTCAAGGAAATTTGTGCTCTGGGAGAGACCATGCAGTTGGCTTCGAAATGCGGCTTAGGCCAGTCGGCCCCCAACGCCCTGCTATCAGTCGTTGAACACTTCCAGGACGAGATTCTTGGCCGCGTCGTTGCGACTCAAGCGCCTATCCACTAGGGAGGACCATCTGTGAATCACGATCTTCAGCCCATCGGCCAGCCGACGCGGGCCCCAGCCAGTCAGCGCTCGCGCACCGCTGAGTTGATCGAGCATGCCAAGGCGTTGGGCAAGACGATTACTGTGACGATTGACGGAAATCCGGTCACCGTACCGCTGGGAACGACGATCCTTGAAGCAGCGCAACAATTGCAGATCCGCATCCCTACCCTCTGCTTCCACGAGGACTTGTGCCTGGCCGGAGTGTGCCGGGTGTGCGTGGTCGAAGTCGAAGGTCAGCGGACTCTCCAGTCGGCCTGCAGCTATCCAATCACCTCTCCAATTGACGTAAGCACCCATTCGGCCAAGGTTCGCCGGGCCCGCCGCAATGTGCTCGACCTGCTATTGGCCAGCCATTATGGAGAGTGTTACGTTTGCAGCCGCAACAACCATTGCGAGCTTCAGGCGCTGGCGGCGGAATACGGCGTCGATCTCTTCCGTTTCGGCCACGTAGATCGGCAGAGATATGCTGTCGATGCATCGAGCCACAGCGTGGTTCGCGACATGAACAAGTGCGTCCTCTGCCGCCGTTGCGTTCGCACGTGTATCGACTTGCAGGAAGTAGGCGTTCTCGAAGCCTTGCACCGCGGATCTCAAACCAAAGTTGCCACGTTTATGGATAAGCCGCTGGCCGACGTGGTTTGTATCAACTGCGGCCAGTGTATCAATCGTTGTCCGACCGGCGCCTTGCGGGCCAACGACCCGACGGACGAAGTTTGGGCGGCCATCGACGATCCGAGCAAACATGTCGTGATCCAGACCGCGCCCAGCCCCCGGGCGGGAATCGGCGAGTGTTTCGGACTGGAACCCGGGCATCCGCTGACGTTTCAGATGAATACCGCTCTACGGCGATGCGGCTTCAACCGTGTATTCGACACGAACTTCGCCGCCGACCTCACGATCATCGAGGAGGGCGTAGAGCTCCTGCAGCGGCTTTACAGGGCACTAGTTCAAAAGGATACGACGGCCGCTTTGCCGCAATTCACCAGTTGTTCGCCCGGCTGGGTGAAGTACCTCGAACACTTCTTCCCGCAATTCATCCCGCATCTTTCAACGGCCAAAAGTCCACAGCAGATGTTCGGGGCGTTAATCAAAACTTACTACGCCCAGCAGAATCGGATCGACCCCAAGGACATTGTGACTGTGGCGCTAATGCCGTGTTCGGCCAAGAAGTTCGAGTGCAATCGACCCGAAATGTGCGCAAGCGGTTACAAGGATATCGACTACGGACTTACAACGAGGGAATTGGGTAAGATGGTCCGCGAGGCAGGCATCGATTTGCCGAGACTGCCCAAATCCGATTTCGACGACCCGTTTGGCACGGCCACCGGTTCGGGAGTGATCTTTGGCGCGACCGGCGGCGTAATGGAAGCGGCCCTGCGCACCGTATTGGAACTGGTCACGGGCCAGAAAATCGAAAAACTCTTTGCCGACGCCGACATCTTGCCGCTTCGGGGCTTCGAAGGAGTGCGCTATGCCGAAGTACCGGTGACGACCGTTGGCCCCGTACCCGATCTCGTTTCCCACCTATTTCCCGATTGGGATTGGCTCCGCGGCGCAACGCTGAAAGTGGGCGTTTGTCACGGCACCGCAAACGCGAAGCGGGTAATGGAAGATATTGTAGCGGGTGGACGATTTAGCCAGTGCCATTTCATCGAGTTCATGGCCTGCCCCGGCGGATGCCTCGGCGGCGGCGGACAACCCACGCCCACGAGCCCGGCCATTCGTGCCGCTCGCGCCAAGGCGATCTACTCCGAAGATCATGCCTACTCGGTACGCAAGTCCCACGAGAACCCGGCCATCGCGCAGGTGTACGAGCAATTTCTCATCGACGGCCCCTGCGGTCACAAGAGTCACTCCTTGCTTCATACCACGTACACACCGCGAGGCAAGTACATCGCCTGACCCGAAGGAAAGCCCCGTCGGTTGCCGAAGTGCCCGTCTTCACTCCCTCATGTCTCAACGTTCACTCATAAGCCGCCTCTGGTATCGACTGCTCCAGTTCCTATTGCATGTTCTTGCCCTGTTGGCTTACGGTGTGCGTCACACCGGACAGAGAAATATCCCGGACGCGGGGGGCGTCCTGGTGGTTTCAAATCATCAGAGCCATCTAGATCCGCCGCTGGTCGGCGTTGGCTGTCGCCGACGAATGAACTATCTGGCCCGCGTAACCCTCTTCCGCTTCACACCATTTGCGTGGCTAATCAACTCGGTCGACGCCATTCCGATTGACCGCGACGGTATTGGGCTAGGCGGCATCAAGGAGGCGCTCAAGCGTCTGAAACGCGGCGAGATGGTGTTGATTTTTCCCGAGGGCACTCGCTCTCGTGACGGCGAGATCGCACCGTTTCGTCCCGGCTTTACTACATTGGCCGTACGCTCCAAGGCGGCCATCCTGCCGGTGGCGATTGACGGCGCCTTTACAGCGTGGCCGCGCTGGCGGAAGTTCCCAGGGCGAGGCCGCGTCCGCGTGCACTACGGCAAACCGATCATGCCCGACGAGTTTGCCGGGCGAGATGAACGAGAACTCGTGGCGGAAGTTGAACGACGCGTGCGTCAGTGCCAGGCGGAATTGCGAAGCAAGGCGGCAGCCGCTTCGCTCACGTCTTTTCCGCGCTCCAGTCGCGGCGCTGACGTGAACTGAGAATGCCCATCGCCTTGCGATACTTCGTCACGGTGCGGCGGGCGACGGTGATTCCGTGCGAGGCGAGTTGCTGAACGAGTTGATCATCGCTCAACGGATGTTGCTTGTCTTCGGCGTCGACAATTTCTTGCAGCTTCAGCCGCACGGTGTCCCATGCGACCTCTTCGCCCGCGGCACTCGTGGTGCCGCCGACAAAGAATCGCTTCAATGGAAAGATGCCTCGCGGCGTTTGAATCCATTTTTCATCCACCGCCCGGCTCACGGTCGTCACGTGGACGCCCACCTTATCGGCAATCTGCTGCATCTTCAGCGGTTCGATCGCCTCCGGACCTTTGTCAAGGAACTGCCGCTGGTGATCGACAATCGCCTGGGCTACCTTTGTCAGCGTCGAACGCCGCTGCTGGATCGAATCGATCAGCCACTGGGCCGAATTGACTTTCCGCTTGATGTACTCGCGGGTCTCCGGACTCGTGTCCGAGCTTTGGAAGAGCTTGCGATAGTACGGGCTGATGAACAAGCTCGGCGTGTGGCCATCTTCCAAACGCACGCGATATTGGCCATTTTCGTCCGGCTCGACAAACACGTCCGGCGTAACGGGCGGCGCCACGACTTTCGTGAAATCGGCACCGGGCTTCGGGCTCAGCTTGCGAAGCTCTCCCAACGCCTCTTGAATCAACTCGATCGAATAGCCGGTGCGACGCGAAATCACCGGCAAACGGTTGTGCTCCAGGTCTTCCAGATGATTTGAAATTAACGTGTGAAGCTGTTCGTAACACGGCATGCCGGGCTGCAATTGCAAGAGCAAGCACTCGCGCAGGTCTCGGGCGCCAACGCCGGGCGGATCCAATCTCTGTACCAGCGACAGCGCACGCTGCGCCAGCGATAGTTCCTCCGGCCCCGCATCCGTGCCCAGCAGGTCCTCCAACCGTCCCTGCAAGTATCCGTTGGTGTCGAGATTGTAGATAATGCGGTCGGCCATCGCTCGCAGTTCGGGCTCCAAGTCGAACCAGCCCAACTGATCGTGCAGATAATCGAGCAGAGTCTGCGGTCGGGCCACCATGTTGGCCATAGCGTCGACTTTGCGTTCGCCGGCTTCTTCGATCTCGCCGCGCGACGGATGCGAGCGTTCCTCGAAGTGGTCGGGCCACTCCTCATCCATCTTCATCAGCCGCTCGAAGTCGCCCTCGTTGGCGTGCGTCTCGTCGATAACCAACTCGCGCTCTTCCTCGGTTGGCCCGTCGGGCGGCTGACGCTCGTCCACTTCGCCCAGTTCCTCGACGATCTCCGGTTCTTCTTCTACGATTTCCAGAACTGGATTTTCTTCCATCTCCTGCTCGATCCGCTCCTGCAAGGCCAGAATGGGCAACTGCAGAATCTCCATCGACTGGATCATCCGCGGCGCCAGCATTTGCTTCTGGACGAGTCGAAGATCTTGGCCAAACGAAAGACGCATGGGACCTCGCTATGTTGTCGGGTGCGTCCGCGACGCGCCCGTATCATCCGCAACCGTGCTGAATGCACCCTGCCAATGGATACATCCTGCGCCATCCATTAAAATACTTGCCGGCCGGTCAATGCGTCGGCCAACACTTCCTTGTTTGCAAACTCCAACACGCTTCCGCTGGTAATTCCCCTCGCGAGCCGGGTGATGCGCACCGGCAACCCGCTTAACATGTTTGAAATTTGAAGGGCCGTACCGTCACCTTCTGTTGTCGGGTTGGTCGCCATGATCACCTCCTTGAATCCCTCTTCACGCACTCGTCGCACCAAGGCGTCGATCGTCAATTGCTCGGGTCCGATTTGATCCAATGGCGCAATTCTTCCCAACAAGACGTGATACAGGCCTCGATACACGCCCGACTGTTCCAATGCGATCAGGTCGCGCGGTTGTTCCACCACGCAAACCGCATCCTGCTGCCGGCTCGGGTCGCGGCAGATCGAACACAACTCTTCTTCTGCCAAATTATAGCACCGACGGCAGTATTGAACATTGTCTTTGACGCTGCGAATGGCGTCGGCCAGCTCCAAAGCTTCGTCGCGATGGACGCGCAAAATATGATACGCCAGTCGCTCGGCCGACTTCTTCCCAATGCCGGGCAGTTTTGAAAACTCGTTTACGAGACGGGTGACGGATTGTGTGAGTTCGGACATGAGAGCAACATTAGGGTGCGTGAAACGCACCGATTGGATTGTTGTAGACGGCTTTTCGCGTCAGTGCGTAATTTTCCGGAAAACCGTGGCATGCTGCACACGCCCTACGCGCCACTTCCTGCCTGTCCCCCGTTCTCCGGCCCCTCGTCTTCGGGTTCGGTCCCACTGAACTTCTCCAAGACATCTTGAAAGGCCGCTGGCAGGGGCAGTCCGCCAGTCAAATCGCGAACCGCGTCGGCGTGCATCTGCTTGCCTTTCGATATGGCCTGATTGACTGCCGCCGCGATCAGGTCCTCTAACAGTTCATGGTCCTTCTGGGTAATCAACTGGGGATCGATGCGGCAGTGAAGGACCTCCATCAGGCCGTTCACCTCGACTTCGACCATTCCGCCGCCAGCCGTGCCCGTGACGCGACGCTTTCGCATCTCCTCAGTAATCTGGCCCATCTGGCCACCGATTTGTTGGGCCTGCTTCAATATAGTACCCAGGTTGGCAAGTCCCTTGAACATGGCAATTTACTCCCGCGACGCCGGCTCGTCGATCCGAATGGGCTGGGCGCCGAACAACTCTACGGCCCTGTGAACAAGTGGGTTTTGCATCACTTCCAGCATGCGCTGATGGGGCGAGACGCCGCGGACCGCTGCCGGCCGCCCCGATTCTGTTGCTTCGTCCGCCGCCAAGGCAAACTCCACACGAACTGCTTGACCCGTTACCTCCGCCAACGCCTGCTGGAACCGCGACACTTGCTCCGGACGTTCGCAGGCGCTCTTACACACTGCATAGCCCGGCTTGAAGCGAACGATCAGCCGATTCGGTCCGGGCACCTCGATCGAGTCGAACTGTCTGGCTTGGTCTGCGGCCATGCCAGAAAGGCGGCCCACGGCTTGGCTCCAAACAGCCGCTGCATTGTCTGACGTGATTGCTAGCGCCGATCTGCCAACATGCGCTCCGGCATTAGCTCGGCCACTGGAGCCGCCTTCGACAACTGCCACCGATTCAATCGCGTCGCTGGGCAGACCTGCAGCGGCACTCGTTGACCACGGCGACTCGCGACTATCGGTCGGAACGGCTATGGGCGCCTCACGTTTTTTTTTTGCGTCGACTGCCGGCCGTGCCCCAGGGACGGCCGCGCCGGATCCGATCGACGCTCCAGACCGCAGTTCGGAAATCACCGCCGAAAGCTCTTCGAGATCTTCCAGATGGCTGATGCGCACCAAGGCCAACTCGGCCAAGATGCGGCCCTGGGTGCTGTACTTCATGCGGGACAGCGTTTGATCGAGAATCTGCATGATGGCCAGCAAGGCATCGAGTCCCAAGCGCGAGCCGGCTTCGGTTACTTGCGTCGCCCCGGACGGAGACGAGTACAAGAATGCGTCGCTCGAACAGCCTACGGCGGCCGCCATGCAATCGCGCAGGTAGCCGAAGAGTTGCTCGATCAGTTGGCCGGCATCGACTCCGGCGCTCAAGGCCGCGTCCAAATCCGACAGGGCCGCGGCTGCATTGCGCTCAATCAAATGTGCAACTATCGCGGCCAGCCGCTCTTCGCCGGCGGTGCCCAACATACCGTGAACGTCGGCCACCGTGATCCGACCCGGCGCAAAGGCCAGCAGTTGTTCCAGAAGCGATTGGCTGTCGCGCATCGAGCCGGCCGCACGTCGGGCCAGCACCTCCAACGCCTCCGGGTCGGCCTCGACTCCTTCGGCGGCTACTATCTGCCGCAGCCGCTGCTGGATCGACTGCGTCTGAATGCCGGCAAAATCGAAACGCTGGCACCGCGACAAAATCGTGATCGGAATCTTCGTGGGCTCGGTCGTGCAGAAGATAAACTTGACGTGCTCCGGCGGCTCTTCGAGGGTCTTTAGCAAGGCATTGAATGCCTCGCGCGTCAACATGTGGACTTCGTCGATAATGTAAATCTTGAACCGCGACCGGCTCGGCCGCACATTGACGTTCTGCCGCAACTGGCGAATTTCGTCGATGCCGCGATTGCTGGCGCCGTCGATCTCCAAAACGTCGACATCTTCGCCCGTGCTAATGCTGCGGCAAATATCGCACTGGTTACAGGGGATTGGAGCCGGCCCCTGTTCACAATTCAGCGCCTTGGCGAAAATCCGCGCGGCCGACGTCTTGCCTACGCCCCGGGCGCCAGTGAATAGATACGCGTGGCCGACGCGACTTGTGGCGATCGCGTTCGACAGTGCTTGAGCAACGTGCTCCTGGCCAATCAAATCGGCGAACGTCTGCGGCCGGTATCGCCGAGCGACGACAACGTATTGGTGCGCGGGGGTCGCTTCGGCGGATGTGGCTTCGGCGTTGCTCATGTGAACGGAATGGGGACTTGGGACCGGGGATTGGAGTCGTGATGGATGCCGCTTCGGCGTTCTAATCCCTGTGCCCCAATCCCTTATCCCTCACAACGGCTGCCGATGAGAGGCCCGCCGCACCTGGAGGTGACCACTTATGGCTGCTGACTTTCGCCCCTGACCAGGTTCGCAGGCCCCCATTGCGGGGACCTCTCATCGGACGCCGTCGTGTTACGGCCCCTATTGTTGTACGCGGCTGCGGGCCAAACGTCAAAGGGGGACGGTCTGACAATTCTTTCTGGCGGCTGGGCCCGACTGAACGGTCATTCTGCGCGCCGCGAACGATCTCGGATGCGAGCGAAACGCTAGATACTTCGCTGCGCTCAGAATGACGACCTGCCGGCGCCCGCCAAGAAAAATTGCCACCCCCACAGTCACTCGCCCATTTTTGTCGGCGCGAGCCGACGGCGAATTGCAGTTAGACCGACTCACCGTGCCTACCTCACCGGAACGAAATGGCAGTTTGGGTTGTGGAAAGTGGCGCAACGGGTCTGACCATTTCGACTGGCGCTATTTGCGGGATTTGGGTAAGCTGCTTGCGCATGTGTTTGCGATTACATTCCTACGCGCAAGGAGTACGAGATGGAAACGTCGCCACGAGTTTCGGCGGGGCAGTTCGCCGAATCGATGAAGCAAGAGTTTGAGGTATTCGCCAATGAGGTGATGGAAGCCGTCAACGACGCACCGGACGGGCAGTGGATTGCCGGCAGTGAAGAGCAGGTGCGGGAGCTTTGTGCGGAGATGCGTCGGAAGGTCTTCGAGCGTGCCTTGCAGAAGCGGGTCGATGCGGCGGAAGCCGCTTTTCCCCCCTCCGCACCATCCGACGACGGGCAAGCGACTGGCGAATAAAGGCCGGCAGTCGCACCGGGTTCTTACCGTCAACGGCGAGATCCATATCGCGCGACGCTGGTGGCATGGACCACAGATCGGCAGTATCGCGCCGGCGGATGAGATTCTCGATCGTAGCGGGGCAACGATCACGCCCGGTGTCTTGGAGATGGCTTGTCGACTGAACTTATCGGCGACGAGTTTCATCAGGGCGGCAGCGGCCCTGGAGTCGCACGGCCCAAGTGAAGCTCAGCGGCGAGCGGTTGCGTCAAGAGGTGGAAGCGACCGGGCGTCGCGTGCTGAAAGCCCAGCAAGACGACGCCATCGCCGTGACCTGGCACGCGGAGGATTGCATCCTGCCGGACAGCAAAACACGCGAGAAAACGCGTGTTTACACGGGTTGCGACGGCGTGATGGTGCCGATCATCACCGACGCCGAGAAAGTGAAACGTCGCGATGGCATCAAGGCCAAGCGCCGCCGTAGCGGCAAGAAATGCAAACCCCTGCCACCGCGAAAGCGTGGCTCCGACCTGGCTTGGAAAGAATTCAAGGTCATCTTCTTCTATAGCGAAGACGCGAAGCATCAGCGTGTGGCCTTCACCCACGGTAATCATATCGCAGCGGGAACGCTTCTCCGTCACGAAGCGGATCGACTGTTCTTCCGAGAAGCGGATGAACATGTGGGACTCGTGGATGGAGCGACGTGGATTCGCGAACAGATGGAGTTGCATCTCGCGGAGTTGGATGCGTTGGGCTTGGACTTCTTTCACTTGAGTGAAAACGTGCATCGTGCGCGGCGTAAGGTTTTCGGTGAAGAATCGCCCGAGGGCAGCGCATGGGCGGATGAACTGATGCACGTGTTCAAACATGAGGGATACGCGGCGGCTTGGGAGAAAATCATCCAGTGGCGTGCCACGTTGCGGGGCAAAGGGAAACGCGAGGCCGCGGATCGACTGCTGAAGTTCGTCTCGACGCGGAAGGAAATGATCCGCTATCCAGCGTTCCGAAGACGCGGCTGGCAGATCGGCAGCGGTCCGACGGAATCGCAGTGCAAACTCTGCACGAAACGGCTTAAAGGCTATGGCCGCCGTTGGGATCGACCAAATGCCACCGCGGTTGCGGCCCTCGATACGCTGGACAGAAACGGCCAATGGCACAAAGTCTGGCCAAACGCCAGCCCCATCACCACTTAAGGCCGCCAAGAACGCTCGTTACGCACGGCGCAACACCATCATTGACATTTAGTCCAAAAGAGCATATCAAACGTATGCAAGCGAAGCCCGCCAATCTGTCGCGACGTCATTGTCTTGCTACGACCGGGGGCACAAGGGGGCTGCGTTGGCCACGAATCGTCGGCCGTGCCTTCAAGTGCGTGCCGTCCATATTCACTGAAGGAAAGAAACAGAAGAAGAGGCCTTATCAGCTATTCGTTGCGGAATCGGGTTCATTGGGCGCGTTCACTTCGTAGTGCGTTCGTCGCACCAACTTGAAGGTTTCGATGAAACAGCGGACTCGGCCGCTCATTCATCCACACACAAGGAGAGTGTATATGAAGAAAGTCAGTTTCCTACTGCTATCAGTGGCGGCGCTGGTGCTGGTCGCCGTGACGAGCCAAGCAGCGCTTTTAGTCGAGTATAACTTTGAAGGTAATGGAAACGCTACAGCAGGTCTGCCCGTGTCGACCGCGGCTACGGTTTCTGGTGGCAACTTCACGGCCGCCGGCAAAATCGGTACGAACGCAGGAGCGGTCACCACCACAAGCGGGTACATTAACGTCAATGTACCTACGGGCGAGCCCTGGGGCACAAACAACAACGGCTTGTGGAGCGGCAGTCTCAGCTTCTGGATCAATGCTGGCGCCTCTGGCACCGACAATAATCTCTTCACCACTCGCAACGGCGCATACAACTCGGGCATCAATACCGGTGCAACGGATGGCGCAGCGCTGGCCTTTTACATGCCGGGTGGTCCCTATGCCTATTCGACGTCCCCGGCCACATTGAACAACACGTGGCACTTGATTACCGCTACCTGGACCGCGACAACAGGCACCGGCGGAACGGGGAGCGCTGCTTTCTATGTGGATGGTGAGCAGTATGATTCCGTCTCGAACGTCGGTACGGCCACTTCGGCGTCGGCCTACACCGCTGGCGGCGCGACTGTTCTCGGCGACGATGTCACGAGCGGCGGCGTCCCAAAGACCGGCGTCAGTATCGTCGGTTCGTACGACGACTACGCGGCTTGGAACAACGTGCTCTCGGCCACCGAAGTGAAGACCATGTACAACCTCGGCAACTCAGCCCTGAACTACGGCGCTGCGGATGCCCAGAAACTGTTTGATCTGTTCGCGGCAGGCAGTGGCACGGCCTTGGTTGGCGGACAGACCTGGGCTCCGGCCACCGGTCTTGCCGGCACGGCCGCCACGGTTAGCGCGAACTACGTGGTCCTCGATGGCGCCGGCGGCGGCGTTCAAGTCGTTCCGGAACCGGGCACGCTCAGCTTGCTCTTGGCCGGCGCGATTGGCCTGCTGGTCTTCGCCTGGAGGAAGCGTAAGTAGAGCTCCCAAGGCTCACATAGCTTCGACAAGCTGGCGGATGGCGAGGTGACGATCACCTCGCCATCCATTTTCTTGGGCACCACAGCCAACTATCAGTCATTTCGCGAGCCAGTCGCTTTACTGCTCACGCGTGATCGCGATGACGACTGTATGTCATTTTTCCGCCCCTAAATGGGCGCAATTCGGCACAACACCTTTGTAATTGTGACAATTTTCAAAGACGCGGCGCCAATCGATTGACACGGCCGTAACCCCAAGTAGAATGTACCATACTTGGTTGAAAACATACTACGTCAGGTGGGGCTGTATTTAATAGGATGGCCACCGCCTAACTTCTGTTGAGGTAGCGCCGGTCTCTTCGCGCGAATCCCGCCGTCTTAACGGCGACCTCCTCTGTTTTGCAATCGCAGGATCCTGGGTGGACGGTGTGGTCCGGCAAACGGGCAGCGGTGGTTTGGCCTCGACCGTTCGGGTTTCGTGCTAGTCAACGTGTTGCCATCATCGCACAGCGATGAGAAGCAACAGGCGAAGACGTCTTTTCCCATGATTTGAGCTGAAGCGGAGTCGTCGGGACCCGCTTCTTGCTCTGACACCTTGAGGTTTACTGCTACGATCAACAAGATAGGACAACGAAACGTTCCCGGCCGTTTTTTGCCCACTCACATGGAGAAACTACGATGAAGAAGTTCGGTATGTTTCTAATCGCCGTTGCGGTAGTGGCATTGGTCGCCGCGACGAGCCAAGCAGCGCTGTTGAGCTTGTACACGTTTGACAACACCACCAATAACGCAGTCAGCGGCGCGCCCAACGGTACGTTGGTCGGCGCGGCGGGCTACGTCGCTGGTGCAATCGGCAACGCTGTGTCGACTGGTGGCAGCGGAACCGATCGCGTTGACATCACGGGTGCGTTGCCGGCAGCTTCGGCTATTACACAGGGCACGATCACCTACTGGGTGAACACGACCGTCGATGGCGACTTTACGCCGATGCGCCTCGCGGAAACAAACAACAGCACGATTACCACGTCCGTCTTGTTCAACAGTGCCGGTAGCTCGCCGTATATGATGCTCCGAGCGGATAACGGGAACGAATCGTTTCCTCTTGCTAGCGACACGGCCACGTTGAATGACGGTGCGTGGCACCAAATCACCCAGACTTGGAGTCTTGGGGCGACGGCTGGCGCGAATCAATGGTCCATTTACGTGGACGGCGTCTCATTGGCGGTTAGTTCGCCGTGGGATAATACCCTCACCTCCGGAGATGCGTTCCTAGATTGGACGGGCGGCTCGATCGGCGCCTGCAATCTGGGCAACGGCTCGATGAAGACTGTGGAGTCCTGGGCCAGCGGTTCGGTAGACGACTTTGGCGTTTGGAGCAACATCCTCACCGCCACCGAAGCCAAGACCGTGTACAGCCTGGGTACTTCTTTGGCCTACAATGCCAAGGACGCCGAGTCGCTGTTCGACCTGTTCGCAGCCGGTAGCGGCACAGCCTTGGTCGGCGGACAGACCTGGGCTCCGGCCACCGGCCTTGTCGGCGCGGCCGGCGACGTTGGCGCAAACTACGTGGTCCTTGATGGTGTCGGCGGCGGCGTCCAAGTCGTTCCGGAACCGGGCACGCTCAGTTTGCTCTTGGCCGGTGCGATTGGCCTACTGGTCTTCGCATGGAGGAAGCGTAAGTAAACCCTAGCGAACAAGGGCTGAGTTTGATATCGTGGATGGTGGGGTCGACGAACAGTCGCCCCACCGTCCATATCTTCTCTTTTGCGTCAGATTGGATTCCCAGCAACCTCCGAATGGACGAACCATGAAAAAAATCACCATACTTACATTCGCCGTAGCGGCCAGCCTGATCACGGCCACGGCCCAAGCGGCGCTGCTGAGCCTGTATACGTTCGACAATACGGGCGCTAACGCGGTGGCCACCGCGCCGACCGGCACGCTCGAAGGGGCCAATGGTTTGCCCCAGTATGTGACGGGCAAGGTTGGCGCCGGCGCCCTTCAGCTCGATGGCGTCGACGACTCCATGAACATCACCACCGGCGGCTTCCCCCAACCAAACGCCTGGGGCGCGACCTCAAACGGTCTGTGGAGCGGCAGCATCGCCTTCTGGATCAAGACCACGACAGCGGCGGCTGGTGATACTACGGCGCCGGACATCATCAAACTCCGCGGCGGCACACCTTCGTCGAATGACGACACCAGTTTCACCGTCTATGTGAACACCGACAATATCACGGGGACGGGCCAAGTGGGCCAAATGGCCCTGACCGTCCGCAGCAGTCAGAATCACATGCTGACAATGCAACTCGCCTCGGCCGACAACGGTTGGCGCGATGGATCGTGGCACCAAGTCCTCTACACCTGGAATGCGACGACCGGCGCCACCAATACGGGCAGCGGGGCCATTTATGTGGATGGCACTTCAAAGGCTGTAACGCTGGTCAACAATGCAATGCGATCCTCGGATTCGTTCGTGGCCTACGGGTATCCGGGACGGATCGGCGCCGCGCGCTCTTTAGCGGCGCGTTGCAGTCGTATTTCGAGGGAACGCTCGACGATCTGGCCGATTGGAACACACCGTTGACCGGCACCGAGGCAAAGGCCCTTTTCAATCTGGGCAACACCGCCTTGAACTATAACGCCAAGGACGCCCAATCGCTGTTCGACCTGTTCGCAGCCGGTAGCGGCACGGCCGTGGTCGGCGGACAAACGTGGGCTCCGGCCACTGGTCTGGCCGATGCGGGCAACGGCCTTGCAGGCGGCGCCGGCAGCGTCGGTGCGAATTATGTGGTCCTCAATGGCAGCGGCGGCGGCGTCCAAGTCGTTCCCGAGCCGGGCACGCTCAGTTTGCTCTTGGCCAGTGCGATTGGCCTCTTGGTCTTTGCGTGTAGGAAGTGGAAGTAAGCCTTATAAGGGCTCGCGCAACTTCCGTAAGTTGGTGGATGGCGAGGTGACGACCACCTCGCCATCCGTTTTTCTGTGTGCTCAGTATGTCCTGTACGTCGGACTCACAAGTCCGCCGCAGAATCTAACAGAGGGCAATGTTAGCCGAAAGGCGCCGGCGGCGGGTTGCTGGCGCAACTCTACGCGGTTGGCCGCACGATGCGGTCTTTGCCCACAAACGGCCGCAGCACCTCGGGCACGATCACTGTGCCATCGGGCTGCTGATAGTTCTCCAAGATCGCGATTAGCGCCCGGCTGATGGCGATGGCCGTGCCGTTGAGGGTGTGGACGAATCGCGTACCTTTCTCCCCCTTCTGCTTGTAGCGGATATTTAGGCGGCGGGCCTGGAAGTCAGTGCAGTTGCTTGTGCTGGTCACCTCGCCAAACTCGCCGCGGCCGGGCATCCACGCTTCGAGATCGTACTTGCGATAGGCCGGACCACCGAGGTCGCCGGTAGCCGTGTCGACAACGCGATATGGAATGCCGAGACCATCGAACAGCCGGCATTCCAGGTCGCGGAGATGTTCGAGCATGGCATCGCTCTCTTCGGGCAGCGTAAAGGCGAACATCTCAATCTTCGTAAACTGGTGGACCCGGTAGAGACCGCGAGTCGCCCGCCCGTGTGCGCCCGCCTCGGTTCGAAAACAGTGGCTTATGCCGCATAGCTTGATTGGCAACCGCTCGGTCTCGATCATCTGCCCTGCCAGCATGCCGCCGAGCGTAATTTCCGCCGTGGCCACAAGGCTCAGGTCGCTGTTGTCGATGCTATATATTTGCGTTTCCGGCCCGCGTGGGATGTAGCCCGTGCCAGCCAACACGTCGTTGCGAGCGAGATCCGGCGTTGTCAGCGGTGTAAATCCTTCCTTTTGGAGCACGCCGACCGCATAGCGTTGCAGGGCGAGTTCCAACAGCACAGCGTCGTTCTTAAGGAAGTAAAAACCGTGCCCCGCCACACTGGCGCCGGATTCAAAGTCGACTAGATCGAGCACTTCGGCCAGTTCCACGTGGTCCAGCGGCTGAAAATCGAACGTCGGCTGCGGTGTCTTGCCGCGGAAAAGTTCCAAGTTCGACTTGTCGTCCACGCCAATCGGGGCATCGGGATGCGAAAGATTCGGAATCTGGCGATAGATCGCATCCGCCTTGGCCGCAAGCACATCGAGCTCCGCTTGCAACTCCTGCGTCGTATCGCGAAGCTGCCGCCCCTCGGCTTTCCGTGCCTCGCGCTCGGCGGCGTCCTTTGCCTTGCCAATCGACTTGGAGACCTCGTTGGCTTTGCGGTTGAGATCTTCGACCTCGGTTTGCAGTGCCTTGCGGTTCTGCTCGAGTTGGACGAATCCATCAACGTCAACGTTCACGCCGCGGTTGAGGCAGTTCTGCCTGACAAGGTCGGCGTTTTCAACAATGAATCGGCGATCGAGCATGGGGAAAAATTGGGTTCGAGGACGGGAACGCAGCACACGAGCGGTTAACTTTCGCGAATCGCACTCATACTTTGCTCAATTCTTCCCATAGCCGCGCACTGGCTTTGATGCCGCGGTGGAAATCGGCTAGGGAGAATTTTTCGTTGGGGCTATGGGTATTATCGTCATCCTGCCCCCAGCCTAATAGGAGCGTGTCGGCTTTGAGCTGCTGGGCGAAAGTCGTCACAATCGGGATGGAACCGCCTTCGCGCGTGAACACGGGGCGACGACCGAATGACTGTTCGACCGCCCGGGCGGCGGCTTCGATGTAACGGCTATCGAGCGGAACGAGCACGCCGGGGGCGCCGTGGTGCTCGATCAGTTTCAACGTGACGCCCGGCGGAGTGAGATCGGCCAATTTGCGATTCAAACCAGCAGTGATTTTGGCGGGATCCTGATTGGGAACCAGGCGGAAGCTAAACTTGGCCGAGGCCGACGCGGGCAGGACTGTCTTGGCCCCTTCACCCTGGTAGCCACTCGTTAGACCCGAGATGTCGAACGTCGGGCGGGCCCAACGGCGTTCCAATGCGGTATAGCCTTCTTCGCCCACGGCCCCGGTCACGCCGATCTGTTGGAAGTACTCTCGCTCATCGAACGGCAACGCCGCCATATCGCGTCGCTCACGATCCGTAAGCGACACGACATCGTCGTAGAAACCTGGAACGGTGACGCGCCCCTTGGCGTCGATTAGCCCCGCCATGATCCGTGTCAGGGCGTTGGCCGGGTTCGTCACCGAACCGCCGAACGAGCCGGAGTGCAGATCGCGATCGGGTCCGGTAACGCAAAGTTCATAGTATGCGATGCCGCGCAACCCGTACGTAATGGCGGGTATGCCCGTGGCGAACTGTCCGCCGTCGCTAATGACAACACAGTCACAAGCCAAGCGGTCGGCGTGTTCGGCCAGGAATCGCTCCAAACCGTCACTGCCGACCTCTTCCTCTCCCTCAATAATGAATTTCAGGTTCAGCGGCAGACGGCCTTCGACGGTGATCCACGCCTCGGCGCTCTTCACGTGCGTAAGCATCTGTCCTTTATCATCGGTGGCGCCCCGGGCAACGATGTTTCCGTCGCGTCGCGTCGGCTCAAACGGAGGACTAATCCATTTATCCAATGGGTCGGGCGGTTGCACGTCGTAGTGACCGTAAACCAAGGCTGTCGGCACGCCGGGTATCCGGGGTGACTCCGCATAGACCAGTGGGTGTCCGTCGGTGGGGATGACGTCGGTAGCAAAATGCAGGTGGCGAAATTGGTCGGCCACCCAGTCTGCGGCCCGCTGCATGTCGGCCCGATGACCGGGGTCGGCGCTGACGCTCGGAATCCGCAACAGCTCGCACAGTTCTTCCTCGAACCGAGCGGCATGAGCTTCAAGATATTGATCGATTGTTGGCATCGGGGTGTCCCCGTTTTCTGGTTCGTAGTGTGCGGCCACATCATTGCTGAGTGTGGCGACGAAGTTCCGCCGGTGTGGAATGCATCGCCACCGCCGGCCTCTCGCTCAGACAGCAAAGCGGCCCGTTGGTTTTCATGACCCACCCTAATATAATGGGAAGCGGCCCTTTCGACCACGGGGCCGGGTGCTCGTTGCTCGTCGCGATGGTCCTTCTGTGGGGACGAAAAATCATGAGTCAACAAGCCGCCGTGGCCATCGAACCATCGGGCCAGACGGTCGCCGAGCGTCAGACGCACACGCGGCCCGACGCCAAGCGGCAACCTCCGTACCATGTGGTCCTATGGAACGACGACGACCACAGTTACGAATATGTGATCAGAATGTTGATGGATCTCTTCGCTCACCCACCGGAAAAGGGGTTTCTGTTGGCAAACGAGGTCGACACCCGTGGTCGTGTGATTGTGTTGACTACTACCCGGGAGCATGCCGAGCTAAAACGGGACCAGATCCACGCTTTTGGCAAAGACGTGCTGATTGCCGGCTGCAAAGGCTCGATGTCGGCAACCATCGAGCCGGCCCTGTAGTGGGGAGGGTAATGGTCCTGCTGACCTCTGGATGAGCAGCTTCTTCGTCCTCGCTAGCAGAAACGACCGTCCGGCAACCGCTCTGGCACCGTGCTGCCCATTTTGCTACACTCCCGCCGCTTTTCACGGCTTGAAGTCGCATCGGCGGCCGCGGTCGCTTTTCATAGGTGGTTACAGGAGCTAGCCATGAGCGGAAAACGGATGTTCCGGCTATGGATTTTCATCACCCTTGTCGCGACATGCGGGTCCGTTGTGGCAGCGCCTCCGTGGGGAGATCTGATTTCGTTCCGGACCGTCGATGCCGATCCTAATCAAGCATACACGCTCGCCGAGGACAACGGGCCGTGGATGGTCATGGCCTGTAGCTTCTCGGGCGAGGGAGCCGAGAAACAGGCCAAGGAACTCGTCTACGAGCTTCGCAAGAAGTACAAGCTGCCGGCTTACACGTACAGAGGCCGCTTTGATCCCGGCGAGGCCCAAGGCCGCGGCCTCGATGAGTTGGGCAATCCGCGGAAATTTCAGTACAACAAGTATAAAGATAGCAAAGACAAGGAGAAGGCCAGGCACCCGCATCTTACCGAGGTGGCGGTGCTGGTCGGCAACTACCAAGATGTCGAAGACCCTGCCGCTCAGAAAACACTTGCCAAAATCAAGTATGCAACGCCCGACTGCTTGGCTGTCGATAAAGATGGCCAAAAGAAGACCTATCAATCACTCACTGGCTGGCGCCTGATGCAGCGTCAAGTATATGAGGCCATCGGCAGCGAGAAGAAGAAGAAGGGGCCAATGGGCCACGCCTTTGTCGTCCCCAACCCGTTGCTGCCGCCCGAGTTTTTCTCTCCCAAGCAAGGAATCGATCCCCTGGTTCTCGACATGAACAAGGACGCCGAGTTCAGTCTGTTAGATTGCCCCGGCAAGTACACGGTTCAAGTCGCCACGTTCAAGGGACAAGTTATTATCAAGCAGGACGAGATTAAGGAAATTCAAAACGGCAATAGGCAGTTGAAAAGTGAGTTGGCCGAGGCGGCCGAGAAGGCCCATCTGCTGGCCAAAGCCTTGCGGGAGAAGGGCTATGAGGCCTACGAGTTCCACGACCGCTATGCGAGCATCGTAACGGTAGGGAGCTTCACCTCGGTCGGCACGCCCAGACCCGACGGCAAGACTGAAATCAACCCCCAAGTCCACAAGATCATGGAGGTCTTCGGCGCCCAGTCCACCACGCTACCAGGTCAGACTACGCCGGTGACTCCCCTAAAAACGCTCGTGGGCATCCCCTTCGATATCCAGCCAATCCCCGTCGAGGTCCCGAAACGCTCGATCAGTGTCGCCTTGCGGAACAGGAATCGCGAGTAGCGATCTGATCATGCTCGTTCTCGGAACCGCCAATCGGAAGAAGGGCTTGGAACTGGCCGGTCTGCTACGGCCCGTCGGCGTGCAGTTGCAATCGCTGGCCGACTTTTCCGCCGATTTCGAGGTAGAGGAAGACGGCGACACCTTTGCCGCCAACGCCCGACTCAAGGCGATTGGCTACGCCCGGCACCTGGGTCGCTGGGTACTGGCGGATGACAGCGGGCTGCTGGTTGATCCGCTCGGTGGTGATCCGGGAGTCTTTTCCGCCCGATATTCCGGGCCAGACGCTACCGACGAGTCGAACAATCGGCTGGTGCTCGAACAATTGGGCGACCTGCCGCTGGATAAGCGAACCGCCAGATTCGTATGCCACATCGCGGTAGCCGATCCACAAGGTACCGTGCACGCCGAGAGCGAGGCGGCCTGCTGTGGGCGGATCCTCTTCGAGCCCCGCGGCGAGCATGGTTTCGGCTACGATCCGCTCTTCGAGATCGTCGAGTATCACCGCTCGTTCGCGGAGCTTAGCCCACTGGTGAAGTCGCACCTCAGCCACCGATCTCGCGCTGCCGCGGCAATCATCCCGCGGCTGATGCAGTTGACGGATGCCGACGAGATTTGAGACAGAGGGGAGAGCTGAACGCCGTCCGCAACGTGCCTCATCCATGTTACATAATCGTTATCTTCCTCCCCTCCGTCCTCTTCGGTTTCGCTTGTTCCAAAAAATCGCGGCTATCTCTTTTCAGAAATGCAGCGTCGGTGTAGACTGCAATCGGCGCGAGGCGAGCGGGCCAGCTTCCTGACGCATCATCCGTGGTCTGAGGGTCGCTGCTCCGTGTTTGCCCAGTCGGAGCCTATCTCTTGCCGCTCTTCCGGTGGTTCTTAGATTCGATTCGACTCTCGCGCTTCCCCGGGGAAAAAGGGGACAGTCCCCATTTGTGCGAAGCACCCTTCGGGCCGTTCCGGCAAATGGGGACTGTCCCCTTTTTCCCTCCGGCACTTTAGTCGGCATGTGCGCCAATTCGAGGGCGTACATGCAGGTACCGTAGCGTTTATCGCTACAAGGGCCAGGGACGCTCTGTCGGTCTACCCAACCGCACAGTCGTCTCCTGGCCTGTTTTTTTGGATACAATGGCCGTGGGCAACCTTTCCAACCATCGGCGCCAATAATGTCCGAATACACTCAGGAACGTCACAAGCCGCCGGCGCGGCTCGATCGTCCGCGCGAGTTGGTAGTCGCTTGTCCTCCAATGCGAAGCAACGTGAACTTGTCACGGATCGCCCGGGCGGCCGGCTGTTGCGGCGTCGAGCGAATGATTTGCTGCGGCAACGCCAAGGTCATCGGCAAGATCGCCCGCGATGCGGCCGATGTCCTTAATATTGAAACGCATCGAACGCTCCCGCCGGTGCTGCTGAAACTGAGGGCGGAGGGTTTTCAGATTGTTGGCCTCGAGCAGACGTCGAACGCGAAACCGATTTGGGAGTTCAACTTTTCTCGACGAACCGCGTTGGTAATCGGCAACGAGCGATCCGGAATCGAGAGCGACGTGTTGGCGCTGCTGGACCACGCCGTCGAAATTCCCGTTTATGGGCTTCCGTACGCCCACAACGCGGCTACGGCCGCCGCAATGGCGCTCTACGAGTTCTGTCGCCAGTATCCACAAGGTTGAGGCGATCGGCGCCCACAAGGTACTGCGGTCCGGCTTGGCAATGACGCTCGGCCGGCACGCCGTCAATCGGGAGCCATTAACATTCCAGAGAAAGGACTGATCTGAACTCCTTTCGCAGTTTCGTCGTCAGTGCAACCGCGTTTCGGGCTGTTTCGCGATCAACGGTAAGACCGGGGTATCGCAAAGCGACCGCGTACTGAGTCAGACTCTCCAACCGAGGACGAAATCACTCCCAAAGCGGATGCTCCTGGAGACATGCGTCCAGCAGCAAGCAAAGGTCGTGCGTTTTACTGAACAAGACTTCTCGGGATTGCAGTATGCCCTTGAGGTACTTTTCAACACATTACTGAGCGTGAAAACACGCAGAATCATAGTTTGGGTTCTTCCGTGCGCGGATCTCACGCAACGCGGTTGCGTAGTCGCCTTCCGCCTTCGCCACCCATTCATCAACCAAGGGATTCATACAGTGTCTTGCCTTCACGCATGACCGATGTCAAGAAAGCGTCATGCAGCGAAAGTCGGCACGTCATGTCAGCGGGTGTCTTGACGATCAAGTCCAAGGGAAACGAACGCCGAATGCGCTGGCGAATCTCCACCGCTTGATCCAGCACTCTCCTCTCGGTCGGCATCACAACTAGCAGGTCCACGTCGCTATCCGGCGTCGCGTTGCCGCGGGCGTATGAACCAAAGAGGATCACTCGCTCGGGAGCGAACTCCTGAGCGACTCGGTTAACGAACTCTTGAATTTCTGCCTCGTGGACCATGGCGGCAAGTATACCCCGCGGCCGTAGGAGCCGGCAAGATAAGTAATGTCAGGAAATGATCTCGGATCTCTAGTCTATAGCGCCACTGCCTTGATCACGCTCTCGTCATAGCTTGGCGCAACGCAGGCGCCAGGCGGGACAATGAGGAACCGCTCAGCGTCCCAGGGGCCGTCAACCAATTGCATTAGCAGCGTCATATCGCCGCAGAGCTTTTCAAACTTCCAACCGCGCTCGGCGGCCTGCTGCCGGGCGTGGCGCTCGAAGCGGTCGTCCGGCTCAATGCCCATCTCAATATACGCCATGCCACTGTAGTTCCGCGTCATGTTGCACAGCTCGTCGTACAGAAATCGAGCGTTGTCCTCGCCATACTTCGCCACCAACTGCTCGTACGTCTGCGACATGCCAGATTGCTGCGTGACCGAGTCGAGAGGAAACTGCGAGAGCCCTTCACCGCGCTCGAGCCAACCGGAGGTCTTGAAGTACACGCCCTTGTGCGACTGGAAATACTCCAAGTATCGTTCCTTGCTGCCAAGGAATAAGGTGATGCAGTCGTGGGCGCGAGGAATCACCAGCGGGATGCGACGCGACGAGAGTCCCACGAGCCCGTTGTTGCATAGGCCATAGCCGAACAGGACGGCTTCATATTTCGACTCATCGACGGCGGCCAAAGCCTCGGCCAGCCGCCCCGACATGCCGGCCTGTCCGATGTCGTGCAATCCTTTGGGCAGGAAATCCACGTCGACCTGATTGACCGACCGGGCAACGGCGGCACACAGTTCGCGGTAGAAGATTTCGCAGGCAATGAGTTTCAGACGCAAGATTTAGACTCTTCCCAAAAGCGGAGTCGGTTGGCCATCAACTCGATCAAATTCCCATTCTAACCCATTCGTTCGCTACTCTTCTGAGAATCGCCTGATCACCTTAATCCGTCGCGTCCTCCGGTTCCTTCTCCTCATTTCCATCAGGCCGCGCCACAAATCGATAGCCCGCGTCGCGGATCGTTAGGAAATGGATCGGCTGCGAAGGGTCGGGCTCAAAGGTCTTGCGGAGGCGGCGGATGAATTGATCGGGGGCACGCGTGTTGATTGTGCCGGGCATGCCCCAAACCTTCTCCAACAACTCGCGACGGGGAATGACGCGGCCTTCGTTCTCGACAAAGTAGCGAAGCAATGTCATCTCGAGCTGCGTCAGGCGGACGGGCTCTTCGTGGACGCTGACCTCGAATGTCTCGAAGTTGATCTTGGCCTCGGCAAACTCGAAAGTGGCCACTTTGCCCGCCTGCTTCCATCCCCGTGCGTCGCGGCGGCTGTGAAACGTCAAGAGGTTTTTCACTCGACTGAGAAACTCGTCCAGGTCGAACGGCTTGGTCATATACTGGTTCGCCCCGACGTCGAAGCCGCGAGTGCGGTCCTCGGCCAGCGTCCGGGCAGTGAGGACCAGCACGGGCGTGTCCATATCGACCGCCCGTAACGACTCGCACACGGCATAGCCGCTCATGCCGGGCAGCATCAGGTCGAGAATTACCAAATCAACGTCTTCTGGATTCTCTTGTAGGATGTGCAGCGCCGATGGTCCGTCGCCAACGACGCTCACGCGATACCCTTCGGCCACGAGGTTGTACTTGATGCCCGTGGCAAGGTGCTCTTCGTCTTCGACTACAAGGATGTGTTCGTTGGGCATGGGCAACCTGTAGGGTGCGTCCCCGACACACCGTATTCGTCGGCCATTGTGGTGCGTCGGGGACGCACCTACTTACTACTGACTTGCTCTTCCAGGTATCAGCACTTCAAACACGCTGCCCGGGCCTTTCTCCGGATCGCGGACGCGGATGCGGCCACCGTGGTAGCTGCGCACCAGCGTGCGGGCGATATAGAGGCCGAGCCCCGTACCGGGCTTTTCCCGCTCCAGTTCCGAGCCCAGCCGCACGAAGCGGCCGAAAATCTTGCGCCGCAGTTTGGGTGGAATGCCCCGGCCGTTGTCGGCGATTTGAACTAGTAGGCAGCCGTTGTCCGAAGGCCGAACGCTGACTTCGACCTTTGGCGGCGTGCCCGCGTATTTCACCGCATTGTCGATCAGGTTGCGAAATATCACGTCCAGGTCGACGCGCCGAGCACGAGCGATACCCGGCTGCAAATCGAGCTGCACCGTATCGGTTGGCACGCGATAACTCATACACACCGTCGAGGCGCATTCCCGCAGCACCTCGGCCAAATCGATGTCTTCCTCCTCGCTCCGCGGCCGTTCGGCATCCAAGCGACCGGCGTCAAGCATCTGATTAATCAGATGGTCGAGTCGTTCGAGATCTTCGAGCATGAAGCGGTAGAAGTCGGCCTGTAGCGGCTGGCTCACTTGATGGCGGCTCAGCGTTTGCAGGTAGAGCTTCATCGACGCCATGGGCGATTTCAGCTCGTGAGTCACACTGTCGATAAAGTTCGACTGCCGGCGCGTGAGGTTGATGGCTTTGATCGAGAGGATCAAATACAACACAACGCCGACGACGAGCAACGCAATAAACGACGAACCGATCGGCAGCAACGCCCAATAGACGCCGGAGAGGCTGGCATCTTTCAACGCACCAATCACAACCACAAGCACCCAACCGACGGCCACGACCACCAACAGGGCAATCATGGCGATGGCCAGCAGGATCGGCGTGCTCAAGGACCGGCGTGTCAGCATGACTGCCACGATAGCAGATCGTCGCACGGCCCGTCAACGAGGGGGTCCGGCTGGGCGTGTCGCTCGTCCTGGGTGCGGCAAACACGCCCATGCAAACACAAGTTGCTTCGCTGCACTCCACATGCCAGCGGCTTGACCGACTATGCTCGCCCGCTATATTTACGGCTGCTAGCCGAAGGGGGATTCATGCGGCATGATGACGATAGCCCGTCTCAGGGTGCTTTTCGCCAAGCGGATGGCAGCGTCACATGGCGCGTTTGGGCACCGAAATGCAAGACCGTGTCGTTGGCGACGTTCCCCGGCGGGCGGCGACAAGAATCGCCGATGGCTGCCGAGCCACGCGGCCATTTCGTCCATCGACAGGCGTCGGTCGAGGACGGCTTGCGATATGCCTTCAAGCTCGACGACGACCACGACTATCCCGACCCGGCGTCGCGGTACCAGCCGGACGGCGTGCATGCGCCGTCGGCCATCTTCTCGCCCAGCACGTACAATTGGTCCGACGGCGCTGGCGCGGTGTGGCTGCCGATGACCTTGTGGTCTACGAGTTGCACGTTGGCACGTTCACGCCCGAAGGAACCTTTGAAGCCATCACGTCGCGTCTGGCTGTTTTGGTCGAACTGGGCGTGACGGCCATCGAACTGATGCCGGTCGTCCAGTTTCCGGGAGAGCGGAACTGGGGATACGACGCCGTGCATCCTTTCGCGGTGCAGAACAGCTATGGCGGCCCCGTGGCTCTTCAGCGGTTGGTCGATGCAGCGCATCGCGCCGGTTTGGCCGTCCTTATCGATGTGGTTTATAACCACTTCGGACCAGAGGGAGCGTACTTCGCAAAGTTTGGGCATTACTTCACCGACTGCTATCGGACGCCGTGGGGCAACGCCATCAACTATGACGGTCCCGACAGCGACCCGGTACGGCAGTTCGTCATCGACAATGCACGCATGTGGATCCGTGATTTTCACGCCGATGGCTTGCGACTCGACGCCGTGCATGCGATTTACGATCGTAGCCCCTATCACATCTTGGCGGAAATCGAACAGGCGGCGCAGGAGGAGGCAGCCCGGCAGGAACGCCTCGTTCACATCATCGCCGAGACCCACCAGAACGATGTTCGGCACATTCGGCCGATCGCCGAAGGGGGCTACGGTCTCGACGGCGTGTGGTCGGATGACTTTCACCATGCCGTGCATGCGTTCTTCACCGGCGAGCGCGATGGTTACTACGCGGATTTCGGCTTGCCGGAACAAATCGCCAAGGCGTATCACGATGTTTTCGTCTACGACGGTTGCTACAGTCCGTTCTTTCGCCGCCGCCAAGGCAGCCGCGTAGGAACGACCGAGCGAACGCGTTTTGTCGTTTGTGTACAGAATCACGATCAGGTGGGAAACCGGGCAGCATCGGATCGGCATTCGACGCTGCTTCCAGCGGCAGCACAGCGACTGGCGTGCGGCTTGCTGATGCTGTCGCCGTGCGTGCCGCTGTTGTTCATGGGCGAAGAATATGGCGAGCAACGTCCGTTTCCCTTCTTCTGTTCGTTTGGCGATGCCGAACTAATCGAGGCCGTTCGGAAAGGGCGGCGCGAGGAGTTCGCCGAGTTGGCATTCCAGTGGAAAGGCGAACTGGCCGACCCGCAAAGCCCCGAGACCTTTCAGGCCGCCAAGTTGAGCTGGTCATGGCCGGAAGGCTCGCCGCAGGCCGCGCGTCGCCGATTGTATCAAGACCTGCTGACAGCGCGGCGCCAATGGCCTGGGCTGCGGGATCGCAAGCATACCGTGGCGCGAATCGTCGACCAACGCGGTACGGAGTATCACGACGGAGAGACGCCGCTTCTGCTTCTTGAACGAGGTGGCGACGACGGCCTGCTGGCCGTGGCCAATCTCAGCTCAAATGCGGTAGCGCTGGGAGAATTGGCGCCGGCCAACGACACTTTGCGGCTTAGCACAGAAGATTCTCGCTACGGCGGAAGACGAACGGTAGAAAGCATGACCGGCGGCGACTCCGCCCGCCGATGTAATTTGATACAGATTCTACCTTTTGAATTGCTCATTTTCGATCGCAGCGGAGGCCGGCTATGAACGAAGCGCCGCAGTGGACCGAGTGGCTAGCGGACGCAGTGGCACAGACGGTGTCCGAACGGTTTTGCCGTCCGGTGACTACGTATCGCTTGCAGTTCGAGAAAGACAACCTCTCGTTTCGCGACGCAGCTACGATCGTACCGTATCTGAAGGAACTCGGCATCAGCCATCTGTATGCTTCGCCCTACTTGAAGACGCGAAGCGAAAGCACAAACTGTTACGCCATCGTCGACTACGGACAGCTCAATCCCGACTTGGGCAGCGAGGACGACTATCGGGCGATGGCAGCGGCCTTGCACAGTCACGGCATGGGCCAAATCCTCGACACGGTGCCCAATCACATGAGCGCCACGCCGGCCGAGAATCTTTGGTGGACCAACGTGCTGGAAAATGGGCCCGGCTCACCGCAGGCCGCCTATTTCGACATCGACTGGCGGCCAGTGAAGGAGGAACTTCGGAATAAAGTCCTTTTGCCGATACTGGGCGATCAGTATGGCGATGCGCTGGAATCTGGAACCCTGAAGCTCGAGTATCGCAACGGGGCCTTCTTCGTACGCTACTACGAAACGCTGTTGCCGTTGGACCCGCGCACCTATCGCGCGGTGCTCACGCCGGGGTTGGACGAACTCAAGGCAGCGTTGCCGCCCGACTCCGAGGACGTGCGGGAATTGGAAAGCATTAGCACGGCGCTGGAGCACCTGCCCGAACGCACGCAAACCGATGCGGCCAGCGTAGCCGAACGACAGCGGGAAAAGGAAGTGATCAAGGACCGGTTGCGCAGCGTTGACCGAGCGTGCGGCGCCGTTGGAGGAGTTTATCTGCCGCAACGTTGAAGAGCTCAATGGCCGCCCGAACGAGCCACACAGTCTTGACGGTCTTGACAAGCTGCTGGACGCCCAGGTCTATCGGCTATCACATTGGAAGGCAGCCTCCGACGAGATCAATTATCGCCGCTTCTTCGATATCAACGAATTGGCCGCTGTGTGCATGGAGGAGCCGCAGGTCTTCGCCGAAAGTCACCGTCTGTTGTTCGAGTTGCTCGTTCGCGGCGACATCGACGGGCTGCGCATCGATCACATCGATGGTCTGTACGACCCGACGGAATATCTGCGACGGCTCCAGGCCGGCTATCTTCGTGCGCTGGGCCAAGCTTTGTATCAACGGGCGACAGAGCCGACGACAGACGAATCGTGCGGGGAGAAACTCCCATTGCCCACTGGCCACACGTCCCACGCGCCACCCACCGCTTCCGGCGCTCCACCACCGCCGTGGAATGAAATCGAACCGGAATTTCTTCTCAAGGCAACAGCGCGGACTTTTTCCGATCGGACGCGATCGCCGTTGTACGTCGTGGTGGAGAAGATTCTTGGGACCGAGGAAGTCCTACCCGATGAATGGCTGCTGGCAGGCACGACCGGCTATGACTTCTTGAATCTTATCAACGGCCTGTTCGTCGAGTCTTCGGGACTGAACGAGCTCGTTAAAATCTACGCCCGCTATATCGACGATCGGACCACATTTCGCGAAGTGGGGCACGAGTCGAAGATGCTGATCTTGCGTGCTGCCATGTCGAGCGATTTGCAGTTGCTGGCGCACCGGCTGAATCGCATATCGGAGCGATACCGGCGGTCGCGCGATTTCACGCTCAATACGCTGCGCGTGGCACTGCGCGAAATTCTGGCCAGCTTCCCCGTTTACCGCACGTACATCGGACCCAACATTGTGTCGGAACGCGACCGCCAAGTGATCTATCGGGCGGTGGCACAGGCAAAGCGGCGCAACCCGGCCATCGACGCAGCGGCTTTCGACTTCATTCGCGGCGTACTTTTGCTCGAAGCACCGCCCGACATGGCCGAAGCAGGTCGCCGTGAGCGCGACTTGCTTGTTGGCCGTTTCCAACAGGTCACCAGCCCCGTGATGGCCAAAGGGATTGAAGACACGGCCTTCTACCGTTACGTGCCGCTAAGTTCGCTAAACGAAGTGGGGGGCTCCCCGGATCACGGGCCCACGACGCTTGACGAATTTCACCGTGGCAATCTCGCCCGACAAGCCGAGTGGCCGCGGTCGCTACTGGCGACGACCACTCACGACACGAAACGCAGCGAGGATGTTCGGGCGCGGATCAATGTTCTCTCCGAAATCCCTCGCCTGTGGCGGGCGGCCGTCAACCGCTGGACGCGGCTGAATCGGCGGCGCCGCCGCGAAGTCGAAGGCCAACCTGCTCCCAGCCGAAACGACGAGTACCTCTTCTACCAAACGCTGGTGGGCGCCTGGCCGCTGGCGCCGCCGATGGGTCACGAATTGCTCAATCTGGCCGATCGCATCCGGGCGTACATGGAAAAGGCGACGCACGAGGCCAAGCTGCACACGAGTTGGATCAATCCCAACGTCGAGTATGACGCCGCGATACGGGATTTCGTCGCCAGCGCACTCGACGACCAACCGAAGAACCGGTTCCTCGCCGAGTTTTGCCGTTTTCACGAACAGGTGGTGAATTGGGGGCTGTATACGGCAATCTCGCAAGTGCTATTGAAGCTGACGGTGCCCGGCGTGCCCGACCTCTACCAAGGGCAAGAGGTCTGGGACTTCAGCCTCGTCGATCCGGACAATCGTCGCCCGGTGGATTTTGCCGCGCATCAGGCGATGTTGCGCGACATCCAAAGCGACATTGCCGGCGGCGACATGGCGCTCGTCGGCCTCGCCCGCGAGTTGGGCAATAACCCTCGTGACCCGCGAACGAAACTATTCCTCACGTGGCGAACGTTGGCGTTTCGCCAACGCCATGCGGAACTCTTCCAGGACGGGCAGTATATCCCCTTGCAGACGCTCGGAGAGCGGGCCAAGCATGTCTGCGCATTCGCACGCCGTTCGACGTCGGGCGCGCTGGCAATCGTGATCGCACCACGTCTGCTAGCTCAGTTGACGCCGCCACCGACCGACTCGCCCATTCCGCCGCCACCACTGGGCCATCAAGTATGGGGCGACACGCGAGTTGCGCTCACCGACTTGCCCTCTGTCTCGCTCAAAAATCTCTTTACCGGGGAGACGTGTAGCATTGAGGGCTCACAGATTTCCGTGGGCACGGTGCTTGCCGAGTTTCCGGCGGCCTTGCTGACCAACACGAACGCCGAACTCTAGGATTCATCAAGGACTAGTCGGTGCCGATCGGACTGGTTTGCAGCGAGTTCATGACGTTTCCATCGACCGGGGCAATTGGCAGCGGGGCCGAGTTGTCGCCAGCTTCAACTCGGTTGCGCCCGGCCTCCTTGGCGCGATACAACGCCTCGTCGGCCCGTTGCATCAGGATTTCGGGCGACGACGCGCCGCTGGCATCGGCCACGCCGAAACTGGCGGTTGCCGAGACTACTTCGTTGTGTACTGCGGTACACGCCCCGGCGATCCCTCGCCGGCAACGCTCGGCGAGATGAACGGCGCCGGCCACGTCTTGATTCGGAACCACGATGGCGAACTCCTCGCCGCCGTATCGGACCGGCAGGTCGACTTCCCGACATTCCGCAGCGATGGCGGCGGCCACCTCTTGCAGAAGCCGATCGCCGACATTATGGCCGTAGCGGTCGTTGACGTGCTTGAAGTGGTCGATGTCGGCCATGATAAACGACAACCGGCCGCCGTGCCGCTCGATGCGGGCCCACTCCTGTTGCATGCGCTCGACGAGCGCTCGGCGGTTAGGCAGCCCGGTTAAGGGGTCAAAATGCGCATGCTCGAAGAGCATATCTTGCAGGTGCTTGGTGCGCAGGGCCGCGCGAACGCGGGCCCGCAATTCAAAAGCGTCGAACGGCTTGGCCACGTAGTCGATCGCGCCCAAGTCCAACCCTCGAATCTTGTCCTCGGCAGTGGTCGAGCCGGAAAGAAACAGGACGGGGATCATGCAAAGTTCGGCGTCGGCTTTCAAGGCGCGACAGACGTCGAACCCCGACATGTCGGGCATATCTACATCGAGGAGGATCAGGTCCGGTATCTCCTGCCGGGCGATCTTGAGCCCCAATGCCCCGCCATCGGCGCAGACGATGTCGAGCCCTTCCTTCCCAAGACGGGTCTTAGCGACGTCCAACGCATCGGGATCGTCGTCAATAATCAATATCTTCATTACGTTGTACTCCCTGCCAGTACAGTTGCAGAATATCCGTTTTGAATCGCTTGGATTAGTGTAACCACGGCATCGATCAGCTCGCCTTCTTGCTGGCGATCGCGCAATTTTGCGGCGACCTCAAGCCGCTTGCACTCGTCGGTCAGCGAGGGGTAACCATAGGAACCGCCAGCGCCCTTAAGTCGATGGGCGCAGCGTTGCAGAACTTCATGCTGATTGTCGGCGTAGGCTCGACGCATCGCATCCAGTTGCCCTTGAAGCCGTCTCACAAAATCAGGGAGGATTGCCGCCATATCGGGATCATTGGCAAACTGCGACACGATTGCTTCTGCCGCATTGACTTCAGGGACTGGCTCCGCCTGAGTCGGCTCGACTGGCTCCGCGAGCGTTCTTCCGGCGTACGCGGCGATGGTTCTAATCAACTGCATGCGATTGATCGGTTTGGTCAAGTGCTCGTCACAGCCCGCCGCTATGCAGCGATCGCCGTCGCCCTCCATAGCGTTGGCCGTCAGTGCCAGGATCGGCCCAGAGTAGCCGCGATCACGGAGCAGGCGGGTTGCTACCTCGCCGTCCATTACCGGCATGTTGATATCCATCAGGATCACGTCGAATGGTTCGGCTTCGGCGCGATCGACGGCCAACTGACCGTTTTCAACGCATTCCACGTCGGCTCCAACCATTTGCAGAACGGCCTTGATCAGTTGCTGGTTGTCGTACCCGTCCTCGGCCAATAGGACGCGCAACCCCTTGAGATTTTCGGCCGACGGGGATTTGGCGCCATCTGCGTCGTCGCACTCAGCCTCAACGGGATGTTCGAGCATCGCAACGCCTTCGAGTGACCCAGTGGGCACGGTCAGAGTGAACTCGCTGCCTCGGCCCAACTCGCTGGCGGCGGTCAATTCGCCGCCCAGCATATGGACAATCTGGCGCGAAATCGCCAACCCTAGGCCCGTACCGCCAAACCTCGTGGAAATGGTCGAGCTGCCCTGCTCGAACGGCCGGAAGAGCCGAGAGAAGATATCTGGCGAGATGCCGATGCCCGTGTCGCGCACCGCGATTTGCACGGCCGGCTGGCCGTCGCGCCACGATGGTAAGAACGACGCCACGATGCGCACGGTCCCTTTTTGCGTGAACTTGGCGGCGTTGCCGGCAAGATTGAGAACGGCCTGGCGCAACCGGGCGGAGTCGCTAAGAATTGTATTCGGAATCCTTCCGGCATATTCCACCGTCAGCAAGACGTTATTTGATTCGACACGTGGCCGCACCACGCTCGCCACGTCGGCCAGCAACGACACCACGCTGCACGGCTGGATATCGAATGTGAGCTTGCCCGCCTCGATCTTCGACAAGTCGAGAATGTCGTTGATCAGCGCGAGCAGATTCTCGCCGTTTCGTCGAATTACGTCCAAATGGCTCTTGCGCATTTCGGCGTCGATCGACGGGTCGTTCAAGAGGTCGGTATAGCCCAGGATGGCAGTCATCGGGGTGCGAATCTCGTGGCTCATGTTAGCCAGGAACCGGCTCTTCGCTTCGCTGGCAACCTCGGCCTGACGCCGAGCCTTGACCAACTCGCTCACGTCGATCACGTTCAGAAGCACGCCGTCATACCGGCCATCACAGTAGATGGGCTGCACGCGCAGAATGGTTTCCTTGTCGCCGATAGGCCGCTGGAGCACGAATGGGTCGGAGTCGACCTGACTGCGGAACCGGTCAATGTGCTCGCGAATGCGGCCGAGAATCTCGCCCTGGTGTATTTCGTTGATCCGTTTGCCGACTATCGCCTCTCGCGGCTTGTCCAGCATTCGGCACATAAAGGCGTTGATTTCAACGATTTCGTCGCGGGCGTTGGCAAAAATCACACCCTCTTCCATGCCGGTAATCATCGCCGAAAGTTTTGCGTTCTCTTGCGACAAGGCCTCGGCCGCCTGATGATCCAAAATGACTCGCGAAGTCTTTTCCGCCAGACCAGACAGCAGCGCGTCATCTTCTTCGGAGATCGGGTGCTTGGAGAACATGGCCAGCACGCCGATCGGGTTGCCGTGCGAATCGCGGAGCTTGTAGCCCGCGAAGGACGCGAGTCCCAGGTCTTTCGCCCACTGGTGATTGTGGACGTGTGAATCGGTCGTGACGTTATTGGTCAGGAACTTAGCGTCTTGGCCACTGGCGATGCGCCCGATCTTGTAGCAGCCGAATGGCACCCGGCGGTGGCCTCCGTCGATATTCGTGTAGCGTCCCGAGCTGGCAGCCAAATGAAGGCATTTGTCGCGTTGTTTGCAGAGGTGACATTCCAGTTCTGCCGTCGCGTGGACACAATTATCGCAAAGGTCGCCGGCGCCGATAATCCAGATGCGGCAAAAATCGATGTCGAACAAATCGACGGCTGCCTGGGTAATCTTCTTGAATTTCTCCTCGATGGTCACCGGCAACAACAACTCTTCGCGAAGGTGACTAATGCCCTCCATATGGCGAATTAACTGTGCCTGCCGTGCCTCGGCCTGCTTGCGTTCGTTCATGTTGCGTGTGACGCCTAGCAGGCCCGTCAACTGGCCCGCCTCATCGTACGAGCCATTGGCGATGACTTCGCCGTAAACGATAGAGCCATTCTTGTGGAGCAATTCTAGTTCCAAGACTGCCATTTTGGGATGCTCGCCGCGCTGAGCCTTGGCGACGAAGGCCGCAATCTCTTCATTGCAGATGGCCAACGATGCGGGCGTCATGATGTCGGCCAGCGTAAGTTGCATGCTATTTTCCCAACGAATCCCTAGCAACATTTCTAACGAAGGGCTCATGTAGGTGAATCGGCCGGTGGCGTCCATGATCCACATTACGTCCGTCACATTCTCAGCGAAGAGCCCAAAACGCTGTTCGCTGGCCTTCAGCGCTTCTTTCGCCTGTCTTTGTTCCGTAACATCGCGCACTGTCGCTTGGAGGACCGGTTTGCCTTCAATTTCCATCCTTGTCAACGCGGTATGAGCAAAAAACTCGCTTCCGTCAATTCGCCGATGCGTCCACTCGAACTGGCTCGACCCTTCTTGCATGGCCAGCGCGATCATTTGTTGGGCCTTCTCAGATGACGGAGTCCCGTCCGGCTGATATTCGGGCGATACGCTCGTCGGCCCATGAAGTAAGAACTGCGATTCGTCCGTGCAGCCAAACATGGCGATGGCCGCCGGATTGCCGCTTAAGAACTGCCCGTCGGGGGCCATCAACACGATGGCATCGGCCGACCAATCATATACGGCTTTGTATTTTGTCTGGCTCGTTTGTAGCGTTAGATCCAATCGCCTTCGGTCGTCGATCTCCTTCTCCAACTGGCTATTCGTCTCTTTCAGTCGTGTGGCAAGGTGCGTCGTCCGTGCATTTCGATTCGCAATCCCCAGGAGATACGCCGCGAGAAGAAGCGTCATCACGATGCCGGCGGCCGCGCAGCCCCATGGATACCAGGTCGCATGTGCCGCGACGAATTGCGGGGCGGCCGCGCACAGGATCGTCCAGCGGCGCCCAGCCAACTCCCTCGATACAGCGATAGTATTGCCCGCTTGTTGCCGCGAAAGCGCATCGTCGCTCGACGCGCTTTTCGACGTTTGCATGCGCGACAGGTGCTCGCATAGTATCTGCTCACGGTCGGGATCCGTGCTGTCGATCAATCGGATATCGACTCCGCCCGGCGCTAGCGTCGAGAGAGCGCCTTCGACAAGTTGTGGTATGCGTAGCACTGCCACAACGAACCCATCTAGATTTTTGCGTCGGTCTTCAACGGTGTTCAGGGCGACATTCTTTCGATAAACGGCCAGGAAGAGCCGCAAGTAGGTTGGATCGTTTGAATGGTCGGGAATTGTGATTTTTGGCGTCAGAACGAGCTGCTCGGTGTCGCGAGCCTCACGCATCGCCTCCCAGCAGGCCGGGTCGGCCGCCATGTCGGACCCCAAGGCCATGACGTTTGCTGCGGCGGGTTCGACATAATAGAGCGGAAAGCACTCATCGCTCTGCCGTGCGCGAACTGCATTGCTCGTCCCATTGCGCTCGGTAATCTGAAAGTGCGAGTAACCGTCTTGCACCGCTTCGCTCTCGAACTTCGGTCGTTCGGAATCACGCACCCTGGGGACCCACTGCAAAGCCCGAATGCCGTGCCGATCCTTCAGCAAGGGAACGCAAAAGAGGCTAAATTCCTGCCGTTCCACTTTGTTGCTGCAATCGAAAAACGACTTCACGGATCGAAGCTCCTGGAAATCGACCTCGATGGTCTTCCACAAAGCGGAGATGCGATCGTGACTGCTCTGCTCAAACTCTAAGCGGTTGTGCCAACGTTTCTTGGTTCCGGAGCACGGTGAACAGGGCCGCGGATGACGTCAGCCCAACCAGCAAGATGACCACCGCGATGATGTATTGCCGCCGCAGTAGACTAAGCACGGCCAAGTCCCTCCATATCGGGATCGTGTTAGCATGGCCCACCCCCGCGCCTTGCGATGACACTTTTTCCAGCCTGGAGATGCGAGGAGGGAGCCCCACAAACATAGGTCCGTATCGGGCTCGCTGCGGGGACAACCACGTTGCCGATGCCCCGCAAGCCGTTCACAGCCGCAAGACTGGTTGAATCCGTGCAATCGCTACGGCTGACTCACTGCCCGAGAAGCAATATCGCGATACACAATAGTGGCTGGGCTGAACCAGAAATGCCCTGGCTGGAGAGCTTTTGACGCCGGTTCTAGGCCACCGTCAGCACTTGCGCGGCAATCTCGCATAGCGCAGCGGCATCGGCGGCCGTAGGACACTCGGCGATAGCGCGGACGATGGGCTCCGTGTTGCTACCGCGGACCAGCAACCAGCGGTCGGCCCAGTCGAGTCGCAGGCCGTCGAGACGGTCGGCCGCGGCCTCGGGAAAACGTCGTTCCAGCGCGTCGAACGCCGCCGGAAGCCTCTCGGGGCACATCGGGATTTTCGTCTTCACGATCTCGTAGCGCGGCAATTCGTCGGCCAGTTGGCCGATCAGCATCTCGCGCGCTGCCATCGCGTCCAAGAGCAAGGCCATACCGACGAAACTGTCACGGACATAGCCTACGCGTGGATCGATTGGACCGCCATTTCCCTCGCCGCCAAAGACCGCCCAGTGGGCCAACATGGTGTCCGCCACGTTGGCCTCGCCCACCGCCGCGCAAAATACGGCACGCCGTATCGGTCTGCCAAGTCCTGCGACATCCGGCTGCTGGCACAATTTGCGACGATCGGGCCCTTCTGCTGCCGTAGGATGTGATCGACGCACATCGCCAGAGTGTACTCCTCGCCGAGGTAGCGGCCCGAGGCGTCAATCACTGCCAGCCGATCGGCGTCCGGATCTTGGCAAAAACCGACGTCGGCGCCGGCATGGGTCACCTGTTGCAGTACGCCGGCGAGGTTCTCAGCGGTCGGCTCGGCCGGATGGGCAAACTGACCGTCGGGCGGCTCGCCAAGCACGGTAACTCGGCATCCGAGTTCGTGGAGCAAGCGCCGGCCTAGAATGCTGCCAGCCCCATGGTTCGAATCCAAAACGACGCGGAACCGCCGCTGGCGAACTCGGTCGGCATCGATCGTGTTGAGAACGGCCAACAGATGGGCGGTCACGGTATCGTCGCAACGCAGACTCGTGCCGACACGGTCGTGTGGCAGCCAGCCGACGCTGGCCAACGCGCCTGCAGTGGCAAGCACGCGGTATCGTTCCAACACTTCCTGGCCTCGGACCGCGGGAACCACGCGACCATCGGCCGAAAATAGCTTCAGTCCGTTGTACGGCGGGGGGTTATGGCTGGCGGTAATCGCAATGGCCCCGGCAGCCTTGAACTGCCGCAACAGCACGCCAACCGTGGGCGTGGCCACGACACCGGCGTCGATCGTCGTCCGACCGACCGCCTGCAATGCGGCATGAACTGCCAGCGCGAGCATCCGACCAGATGGCCGGCTATCGCGCCCCACCAGGATATCGCCTCGCGGCACGATGGCGGCAAAGGCCGCGGCGTACCGCATGGCTACCTCCGGCGTGAGCGTCTCTCCGACGATGCCCCGGAGGCCCGAGACGCTGATGATCGGTTCGGCCAAAATTATCTCCTACCAGGAATTGTCCGCCCCACTCGGTCAGCACTGAGCAGGCGGCTGCAGTCGAGCACCTCGCAACTTAGGGAATTGCCATCGGTCGCCATCCTCTCCTCGACGTTCCTATCATACCATCGGCCCAAAACCTCGACAATTGTGGTCAATTGACCATTGCGGCTCGGTTCGTACAATGGTGCCATGAAAAGCCGACAACCGACAAAGAGCAATGTACCGAATGGCGTCCTGCCGAGCGGCATGTTTCCGCTGACCACGGAGGACGGCGACCCCCAGGAGACCCGCGATTGGCTCCAAGCACTCGACGACGTGCTCGCTCGGGAAGGATCGAGCCGGGCCGCCTATCTTCTGACGCGTCTCAAACACCGCGCTTTCAATCGCGGCGTTCGCTACGCCGGCGTGGCCACGACGCCGTACATCAACACGATTCCGCCCGATCAGGAGCCGCCCTATCCCGGCGACCGTGATATCGAGCGGCGGATCAAGAGCATCTTGCGGTGGAATGCGATGGCGATGGTCGTTCGGGCCAACAAGCTCAGCCCTGGCATCGGCGGCCATATTTCGACCTATGCCTCTGCGGCCACGCTGTACGAAGTGGCATTCAACCACTTCCTACACGGCAAAGAAGGCCGTCAGCCGCCCGATCAGGTGTTTTTCCAAGGCCACGCCGCGCCGGGTATTTACGCCCGAGCGTATCTCTTGGGCCGGCTGACGGAAGATCATCTGAAGAACTTCCGCCGCGAATTACAGGACAAGCCGGGTCTATCGTCGTATCCACATCCGTGGTTGATGCCCACGTTCTGGGAGTTTCCCACGGTGTCGATGGGCCTGGGTCCAATCATGGCGATCTACCAGGCGCGATTCAACCACTACCTCGTCGACCGCGGCATTAAGCCAGATGCCAAGGCCTCGCGAGTGTGGGCGTTTTTGGGCGACGGCGAAACCGACGAACCCGAGACGCTCGGCGCCATTACGTTAGCCGCGCGGGAGCAACTCGATAATCTGATCTTCGTCGTCAACTGCAACCTTCAGCGACTTGATGGACCGGTCCGCGGCAATAGCAAGATTATTCAAGAACTTGAAGGGGCTTTCCGCGGCGCCGGCTGGAATGTGATCAAGGTCATTTGGGGTTCCGATTGGGACCCGCTCTTGGCCAATGACTCCGATGGTGTCCTCATGCGGCGGATGAGCGAGGTGGTTGACGGGCAGTACCAGAAGTACGTCGTCAGTTCGGGCGATTACATTCGTAGCCATTTCTTTGGCGTCGATCCGCGGCTAGAGGCGATGGTGGCCAACTTGAGCGACAAAGAAATTCACCGGCTGAAGCGCGGCGGTCACGATCCGGCCAAAGTCTATGCCGCGTACAAGGCGGCCGTCGAACACAAGGGCGCTCCAACCGTAATTCTCGCCAAGACGATCAAAGGCTATGGGCTGGGCGAGGCCGGTGAAGGCCGCAATATCACCCACCAACAGAAAAAACTCAACGAGGACGAACTGGTCGAGTTTCGCCGGCGGTTCGACATTCCCATTTCCGAAGATGCTGCGCGGCATGCCGAATTCTACAAGCCGCCCAAGGACAGCCCGGAGATGCAGTACCTCATGGGCCGGCGAAAGTCGCTCAGCGGATTTGTGCCTGGCCGCCGCACACCAACGGTCAAACTGAAGCCGCCGAAGTGGGAGGATTTTGCCGAGTTCTTCGCCGGCAGCGAGGGGCGCGAGGTGTCGACCACGATGGCCTTCGTGCGGCTGCTGGTACAGCTAATGCGGGACAAGAACATCGGAAGATACGTGGTGCCGATCGTGCCTGACGAGGCACGGACCTTCGGCATGGAAGCCCTCTTCCGCCAGTTCGGCATCTATTCGCACACGGGCCAACTCTACGAGCCGGTCGACTCCGACACGGTGCTCTATTATCGCGAGGCGAAGGACGGACAAATCCTCGAAGAGGGTATCAACGAGGCCGGCTCGATGTCGTCGTTCATCGCGGCTGCCAGTTCGCATTCGAGCCACGGTATCAGCATGATCCCGTTCTTCATTTACTATTCGATGTTCGGTTTCCAACGCATCGGCGATTTGATTTGGGCGGCCGGCGACATGCGCTCCCGAGGTTTCGTGCTCGGCGGCACGGCGGGCCGAACCACTTTGGCTGGCGAGGGGCTGCAGCATCAGGACGGCAATAGCCACTTGAATGCTTTGGCGTTCCCAAATTGCCAAGCCTATGACCCGTGCTACGCCTATGAGATGGCGGTGATCGTCCTCGATGGGCTGCGGCGAATGTATTACGAAGAGCAAGACATCTTCTACTACATTACGCTGATGAACGAAAATTACGAGATGCCGATTCTGCCGATGGGTTCGACGGAAGGCATTTGCCGTGGCATCTACAAGCTTGCGTCGCGCGATCTTGGTTCAAAGAAGCCCAAGGTGCAGCTATTTGGGAGCGGGGCCATCTTGCGCGAAACCCTCCGTGCCCAAGAGCTTTTGGAAAAGCATTTCGGCGTCGGCAGCAATGTCTATAGCGTCACCAGCTACAAATCGCTGTACGACGACGGCCGCGATTGCGACCGCTGGAACCGTCTACATCCAAAGGAATCGCCGCGCCGACCCTACGTGGCACAGACGCTGGATGGCGAATCCGGCCCAGTGTTGGCGGCCCTCGACTACGTAGCGGCCGTTGGGCTTTCGATTGCGCCGTATATCGATCTGCCTTTGGATGAGCGACGGCCCGTGAGTGCTCGCTCCTACACCGTCCTTGGCGCCGATGGTTTTGGACGCAGCGAAGCCCGCCAAGAGCTGCGCCGGTTTTTCGAGGTCGACGCCGAAAACATTGCCCTTGCGGCGCTGGCCGAACTTGCTCAAAGTGGCGAGTATCCCCAAGAAAAGCTTCCAGCGGCCATTAAGACACTAGGACTCGACGTAGACAAGCCAAATCCAGTTATGGTGTAGAATGAGCCTACTCAAGGGGGCACTAGCGATTGTCCTATGTGTTGTAGGAATCTGGCTCATTCTGCTCGAAGTCGGAATGCTCGTAAGCGAGCCAGACGCATTTGCGTGGTTTCCGTTCTTGCTGTTTGTTGTTATCGGTGTGGCGAGTTTCCTGGGTGGTTCTTGGATGCTATTGCGGAGCTTCTCTAGAGGCCAAGGGCGGTAATTCACGAGATGCTGTCTACCATTGCTGGCGGTCAAATTGTATGGATAATGTGGATAGTTGATCTGGTTACCTAATTGAATGCGCATATCCGCGATCGTGGAAAGCTGACAATGACAACAACCTACCGAGAAGTGATTACCATTGAACCGGGCAGACGCTCGGGACAGCCATGCATTCGCGGTATGCGAATCACAGTATACGACGTCCTCTCGTACTTGGCAGCCGGGATGAGCCATCAGGAAATCGTGGCGGATTTTCCAGAGTTGACCGATGCCGACATTCTCGCCTGCCTGAGTTACGCCGCTGACCGTGAACGGCAAGCCCTGGTGACGCACTGATGCGACTGCTTTTTGATCAGAACCTGTCGCGCCGGCTGGTCGATCGCCTCGCAGCCATCTTCCCAAACGCAAGCCATGTATTATTGGCGGGTCTCGACCGAGCACCGGATGAGGTCGTATGGGCGTACGCGCGAGCAAACGATTATGCAATCGTTACCAAAGATGCGGATTTCAACGATTACCGCGTCTTACATGGTTTTCCGCCGAAGGTGCAGTGGCTGCGCCTCGGCAATTGCAGCACTAGCCGGATCGAGGCCGCAATGCGAGAACATTGCTCGTATATCGAAGCCTTTTTGGCCGACACAGTCAACGGAGTCCTGACGGTTCTTTAGACTTTTGATGTGCGGAAATGGCAGAACACCAAATATGAAAATCGATTTCAAACTCCCCGAGCTTGGCGAGAACATCAACAGCGGCGACGTGGTCAAGGTGCTTGTGCACGAAGGCGACGTGATCTCTGGCAATGATGGCGTGATTGAACTCGAAACCGACAAAGCGGTGGTCGAGATCCCCTGCCCGCATGCCGGCAAGATCGTCAAGGTACAGGTGGCCAAAGGACAGACTGTAAAGGTCGGCCAGACCGTCCTGAGCATCGATACCGAGGAGTCGGAAGAGCCGCCAGCGAAGGAGCAGGCGGCAGAAGCGGCCGCGGAGACCTCTCGCCCGAAGGGACAGGGAACCGCAGGTGACACAACAGTGACGCCCAAAGCGGCGCAGCCGACCACCTCGCATGTTGCTGAAACGTTGCCAGCCGGGCCAGACGCCCGCCGCGTGGCACGCGAGCTTGGCGTTGATCTCGCGCAGGTCCGAGGCAGCGGCAAAGGGGGGCGGATTACGGCCGATGACGTTCGCGACGCAGCCCATGCCGCCCACGGGCCCAGTCCTATGCGAGCACCGGGTGACGCGGTTGTTCCGCCGGGCGAGCCCGGTCAGGATTCCTATGGGCCAATCGTGCGCGAGCGGATGTCGAAGATTCGCCGAACCATTGCTGCCCAAATGGTAAAATCGGCCACGACTGTCCCGCATGTGACGAACTTCGACGATGCCGACGTGACAGACCTCGAACGGATGCGGAAGTCGATTCCGGCATCTTATCTGCCGCCAAATGTCAAGCTGACAGCGATGCCCTTCGCTATGAGGGCAGTGGCCCTGGCCCTGCGGCAGCATCCAGTCGTCAATGCGACGATCGACGATGCCAAGGAAGAAGTCGTCTACAAGCAATACGTCAACATCGGCGTGGCGGTCGATACGCCGCGGGGCTTGGTGGTGCCGGTCGTGCGAAATGCCGATCAGCTTGGCGTGCCGCAGCTCGCCGGACAGTTGACGTCGTTGGCCGCGCGCGCCGGGCGGCAGAGTTTGCCGTGGAGGAATTCCGCGGCGGTACCTTTACGATCAGCAACCTTGGCGCCTTTGGCGGAAGTTACAGCACGCCGATTGTCAACCATCCCGAGGTGGCCATTCTGCTGCTCGGCCGGTCGCGGCCGGTGTTGCGAATATACGAAGGCAAGATCGAGCAACGGCTGATGTTGCCGCTGAGTCTCTCCTACGATCACCGCATCGTCGACGGCGCGGCGGCCGCACGATTCCTGAACGACGTGATTGGTTATCTACAGTCGCCAGCAACGCTACTATTGTAAAGAGAGGGATTGGGGACTGGAGGATTCGCGATTGAGATCGGCCGTCACGCCGAGCGATTCACAGCCCCAGCCTCTAATCCCTGTCCTTTAATCCCCAACCATTCCTTATGAATACTCAGCTCTGTGTACTCGGTGCTGGCCCAGGCGGATATGCGGCCGCGTTCCTCGCCGCCGACCTCGGCATGCAAGTGACAATCGTCGATCTTGAGTCGCGGCTCGGCGGCGTTTGCCTTCTTCGAGGCTGCATTCCGTCGAAAGCCCTGCTGCACGTGGCCAAAGCGATGGGCGAGGCCAAACACCTGCAAGATTGGGGCATCAACTTCCCGCCGCCAAAGATCGATCTGGACATCGTTCGCGCCCGCAAGGAAAAGGTCATCGCCACGCTCACCGGTGGGCTGAAACAGCTTAGCGGGAAGCGCAAAATCACCGTTGTCCGCGCTCGGGCGACATTCGAGAACTCGCAAACGCTTAAACTCGAGTCGGTCGACGGCACCCCGCTGGCGGATGATCGGATCATGTTCGAGAACTGCATTGTGGCCACCGGATCGAGCCCCACGCGAATCCCGGCGTTCGACCTGCCGACACATCGAGTGATGGATTCGACCGGGGCGTTGGAACTGCCCGACGTGCCCAAGTCGCTGCTGGTGATCGGCGGCGGCTACATCGGCCTCGAAATGGGCACGGTCTATGCCGCCCTGGGAAGCAAGGTGTCTGTCGTCGAATTGACCGACGGTTTGTTGCCCGGCGCCGATCGCGACCTGGTTCGGCCGTTGCACAAGAAACTGCAAAGCGAATTTGCGGGCATCTATCTCAACACCAAAGTCGCCGGCCTGGTCGACAAGAAGGATTCGATCGAAGTGACCTTCGAGGGCGACGTGGCGGAAAAAGTTCAGCGTTTTGGCCGCGTGTTGTTGTCCGTTGGCCGTCGGCCCAACACCTCTGGGTTGGGGCTCGAAAATACGGCCGTCCAGGTGGACGACCACGGCTTTATCGCAGTCGATGCGCAACGCCGTACGGCCGATCCGCATATTTTGGCCATCGGCGACGTGGCGGGCCAACCGATGCTGGCGCACAAGGCTAGCCACGAGGGCAAAATCGCCGTCGAGGCTCTCGCTGGACATCCCGCCGCCTTTGAACCGCGAGCAATTCCGGCCGTCGTCTTTACCGACCCAGAAATCGCCTGGGCCGGATTGACAGAGACCGACGCAAAGAGCAAGGGCCGAGCCTTCGAGGTTGCTCAATTCCCTTGGGCCGCCAGCGGGCGGCGCAGGCAATCGGCCGCACCGAGGGGCTGACAAAATGGCTAGTCGATCCCGAATCGAAGCGAGTCGTCGGCTGCGGAATCGTCGGAGCCGGCGCCGGTGATCTTATCGCCGAAGCCGTTCTGGCCATCGAGATGGGCTGTTCCGTCCGCGACGTGGTCGAAACGATCCATCCCCATCCCACCCTCAGCGAAACGCTCGGCGCCGCCGCGGAAGTGTATTTCGGCACCGCTACCGACCTTTACCGGCCGAAAAGAACGCCGGCACCATAGAAATCAAGCACCACGGAGGCACGGAACTCACAGAGAAAGAGGAATGGCCGACTGCCTTCATCAGCAAAGGCATTCGTCACATGTCATCCGCGTTTACACTACTTTCTCCGCGTGCTCCGTGCCTCCGTGGCGAGTCTTGGAATTGTCTTATGCGTGGGTTTGGCCGCCGGCGCGGACACGCTTCTGAACGTCGGTTTCCAACACGCCGAAGGTGGCTTCATGCCGCTGGATGGTCAAACCCAGCGCGTGCAACATTCGCTTGGCGGTATAGAAATTGGTGATGATCCGCTGGGTGACCGGGATAGGATGCGTCGGCATCCCGAACGGTTGCGGATTCAGACCGAAGTCGATGATCAGTTCCTCGGGCGTGCCGGTCACACGGCAGAAATTGGCGTACAGAGCCATCACCTTCGAATCGTCGATCTCGACTTGCACCCGTTGCTGAGCGGCTTGCCCGGCAGCCGGTGCAGCGCCGCCGTCCGTCGCAGGTGAAATATTGGCATTCTGTTCTGGGTTTTCATCTGGTGTCTTAGCCACGAAACAATCCTCCGTAGTCAAAGAAGGTGATACGGCAAAATTCACGGTGACGAACTAACAAGTATACCACTCAAAACAGGTTGCAACAGCCAACGCCGCATGAGGCGTAGTATAAAGGGCATAATTTTCTGACGTGACTGAGTCAGCTCCATAATCTCGGCGCAGACACAAACACCATGATAATACGCACGAGCCCAAGAATGGATCATACGTGCCCAAACTTGATGGTTCTGCTGGTTTGAGAAAGACATTTGCCATTCTCAGCAGGCAGAATTCTACCCGCCAGCGCGTGCGGCAATGTGCCTTGGCGGGCGCTGGCAGGTAGTCATTCTGAGCGACGCGACGAATCTAGCGTTTCGCTCACATCCGAGATCCTTTGCTGCGTTAAGGATGACCCTTCAGTCGAGCCTAGCCGCTGTCAGACCCTCGACAGCCCAACCCGGCAAGTGGGCTCGTCGGCATCCCTGTGCGGCTGGCGATCTAGCGGCTGGAGCGCCTCGACCCAAAATTGGCCGTATCGCCTCGAATATTTCATTCTTCGGGCAAACGGGGGAAAGTCGGCGGCTGACTTTGCCGATTATCTCGACGGTATCGATTGCGGTGAGTCTGCCGGCGTGCTGCGCCTACCGCAGAATCTTGCCTAAATTAACAACAAAACCTGACGGAGGGATCTCGTAAAGACGCAAAAGAAGAGCGGCAGCCGGACGACGTGTGGCTCGGTCTGTCTCTCGACCTTTTTGTCATCGCTTTGCGCCTTTGCGTCTTGGCGTGAACCTGTCTTCAACTTGTATCGAGTTGCCTGGGCGTGAGCCCATTTTTCGGCGTGCGGCCCTTCGGAAGATTCCCATGACCACGAGCAATACGCTTCGCTTTCTCGCCGTCGCCGTGGTATTGGCCTCGTTCGGCTGCCATGCGGTCGATTTCTACGACGCCTCGCTGACGCAGCCGCCGCCGCCCAACATGGAGCCGCCGCGGGAACGGAACATGGTCTCGCTGCCCGCCTACCGCGTCGAGCCGCCCGACTTCTTGCAGATCGAAGTCTTGAAGCTCGTGCCGCTGCCCCCGTATCGCATCGACATTTATGACGTGCTGCAAGTCCGCGTCTTCGGCACCCTGTTGGATCAGCCGATCGACGGCTTCTTCCTGGTCGAGGGCGAGGGCATTGTCACTCTCGGCCCGGCCTACGGCACGGTCCGCGTGGTCGGCATGACGATCGAAGAGGCCACGACCGCCATCACCCGCAAGCTCAAGGAAATTCTGGCACAGCCGGACGTCTCGGTGCAGTTGGCTCGGACGGCCGGCACGCAGCCGGTTACCGGTCAGTATCTGGTCGGACCCGACGGCACGATCAACCTGCGGCAGTACGGCATGTTGCCCGTGGCCGGCAAGACGCTCACCGAGATTCGCGAGGACCTGCGCAAGCACCTCTCGCTGTATTTCGATTCGCCGGAGGTCTCGGTCGACGTGCTGGCCTACAACAGCAAGGTGTTTTACGTGATCACCCAAGGGGCCGGGCTGGGCGACAACGTCCGCCGTTTGCCGGTCAGCGGCAACGAGACGGTGCTGGATGCCCTGAGCATGGTCAACGGCCTGTCGCAGGTGTCGAGCAAGCAGATTTGGATTGCGCGGCCGGCCCCGGGCGGGCTTGGCTGCGAGCAGATTCTGCCGGTCGATTTTGAAGGGATCACGCAAGGAGCGGTCGCGGCCACAAACTACCAGCTCATGCCCGGCGACCGGGTGTTCATTGCCGAGGACAACATTAGCGCGTTCAACAACTTCCTGGTGAAGGTCACGCTGCCGATCGAACGGCTCTTGGGCACCTCGGGCCTAAGCGCCTCGACCATACGCGGCTACCAGACCCTCGGCCGCAATTACAACCGACAACGGAATCTATAGTGTAGAGGGGAGAGAAGCGTGAAGGACGAATGCCGAAATGACGCATAACTTTCGACATTCACCCTTCCCTCGCCTCTTCCGCACCTGCCGCAGGCTACAACTCCACTGAGGGGCATGCAATCTTATTGCCGAGATGATCGGACACGCGTACAATTAACCAGTGCGGGGGCGAGCATCTTTTGAAAAAAAGGAGCGGGCGCCATGCAGGTAGCCATCGCAGTCGGAACTCTTCTATTAGGTGGTTGGGTTTTGGGTTCGCCAGACCAGGATCAGACCTCTGTCATTCAAAAGACTCAGCCAGTGGCTGACATCAATCAACTCACCGAGCCGGAGACGGCCGCGCCCGCCCCATCGTCGGGTCGAACGACGAGGACGCGCGGTGAACGTACCGCACGAGAAAATCGAGACACCGGCGGCACAAATCGCGGGGCTCAACTTTCCAGCCAACAACAACTCTCGCCCGATGACATCGTCGCGCCGACCGAATCGGCGCCCGACGCCGAATCGTTGGCAAATCAGCCGATGCAACCGACTGCGGCCCCCGAATCGGAGTTTTTTCCCGGGATGGGCATGATGGGCGCCGCCCGTATCCTCGTTCACCTACCGGGCAGCGTCGCGGCAGCATGCAACGAGGAATGGCGCAGGGGCACACTTCGCCGTACCACCCGCAGTCGCATCAAATGATTGCGCAGGCTCCGATGCAACAGAGTATTGTCACCGTCACACCGCCAGTTCCCTCCTCCGAGTCGCAGGGTAAGGCGTTTGCAAACTTTCAACCGCAATCGGGCGTTAGCCCTTACATGAATCTGTACCGTCGCGATAGTCTTGGTACGGTCGATAACTACACGACGTTGGTCCGACCGCAGCTTGAACAGCGCTATCTGAACACTCAGTTCAACCAAGACATCAACAACTTGCAACGCACCACGCAAATGCAGGTGATGAACGCTCAACAGCCGCAGCGGCAACAGTTGCAGGGCGTGTCGACGCCGCAGTTCTACATGAACTACGGAAAATACTACCCCGGCTTTGAGCAACTGCCTCAGCAGTAAGTCGGGGCTCTAAGCGTTGGCGTTGGGCAAGAGGGCTGGCCGCTTCGGCAACCGGCGATTCGCACGCGACAAGATGCGCTGCACATCCGTTCTTCGCTTCACTGGGGTAGGATCACGTCGGACAACATATACTTGCGAAGCGACTTGACCACTTCGTCGAACTGCGGCAGATCGACCGGCTTGGTCAGGTAGCTGTCGACGTGAAGGTTTTCGGCCTCAAGAATCTCCTGGTGCGTGCGGGATGCAGTCAAAACCACCACGGGAATCCGAGCCAAACGCTCGTCCGCCTTGACCTCGGCGAGCACTTCACGGCCGCTCTTCTTGGGAAGATTGAGGTCCAGCAGGATCAAGTCTGGCTGCGGAGCACGCCGGTACTTGCTATGCCGCACGAGGAACTCAATCGCCTCTTCGCCGTCGCGCACGAGACTTATCCGACACGGCACATCGCCGTTTCGCAATGCCTCGATCGTTAGCCCCGCATCCTCCAAGTCGTCCTCGACCAGGAGGATCTCCATGGGGCGGCCAACGGTTTCACGCATCATAATGGTTGTATCCGAGAGAGCGGTTCACGGAGGGTTTTCACCTGTATCTCTTAATTGTAGCATATCTGTTTCGGAGATGTCCCAGACGGGTGGAAGGCAGCAGAAGGAGGATTATGATGCATACGCAAGTCCATGGCCAGACGCTCGAACTACAGCAAGGTGATATAACTCTCCAGCAGGTTGACGTAATCGTCAATGCCGCAAATAGCCGCTTGGCGGGCGGCGGTGGTGTCGACGGCGCGATCCATCGTCGCGGAGGACCGGCCATCATGCGCGACACCGCCGCTCAATATCCCAATGGCTGCCCTACCGGTTCAGCCGTTATATCCTGCGCAGGCAATCTGCCGGCAAAGTACGTGATCCATGCCGTGGGACCCGTTTGGAGCGGCGGACAGCGCGACGAGGCGTCGCTACTGGCCAACGCGTATCGCCGCAGCCTGGAATTGGCAGCCCAACACAACTGCCAAAGCATCGCCCTGCCAGCCTTGAGCACCGGGGCATATCGGTTTCCGATGGACCAGGCAGCGCGAATCGCGCTTCGCACGGCGATCGATTTTCTCAAGGAACACGGCCGACCGACGGTGATTCGTTTCGTGCTCTTCGATGCCGGCGCCTACGGTGCCTTCGCAGCAGCACTACAGGAATTGATGCCGGAAGCACTATGAACCGCTCGAAGCCAACGGACGCTCTGCGCTTTATTCGACTTCGATGAGTGGTTCTACTTCGCCCTTGCGATCAAACCGCGCCACGAGCAACTCGCTGTAAAGATTGTGGCCGAGCAACGTACGGCTCTGCAATCCGCCCAGCGAACGGTAGATCAGCCATTGTCTATTGCCGATCGCCACGCGATAACCGACCGCCGTATCAGCGGCTTGGACAATCTCCGATTCGGCAACGGTAAGTTGCCGCCATGTCAGCCGCTTGGACATGCGGGCGGGATCCAGATCGAGAAACAGTGGCGCGAACAGCGCTCGGCCCTGGGCTGCCTGATGCAACTCGAGCCCGGCCGGCAGTGGTCGCAGTTCGCCCACTCGCCGATCGGCAAGCCACTCCGGCAGTGCAAGCGGCAGCACTGTCGCACGGGGCTTGCGGCCCACCAGTGTTACCTCACGCGTCTCGCCCGCCCCACGAACGGCGATTCCTGGAAACATCGGCAAGATTCCGCGATACGCAATCTCCGCCGGCTGCGTCCCTAGTATGGCATCTGCCAGGAACAGAAATCGATCTTTGCGCGCCAACAAGATATGCCGCTGAACCTGCACGTGCTCGCCGAGGTCGATTTCCAATTCGAGATAATCGACATCCTTATCCGATGCCCAGCAGAGTTCGGTCCATTCGGACGTCGGCGCGGTGGCGACTCCGTCGAAGCGAACGTCCAAGTCCCACTGGCCCGAGCAGAGCACGTCCTTGCCACAGCTTAGCTCGATGTGGCAAGTGGCGTCCGGGTAAAGAACGCTGAGACGCGGCGAGGTTCGCGACCAGTCGGGCCGCATTACAGCCACAGACGCCCATTCCGAGTGGACTGCCGCTTTGTGAAGCTTGCGATCACTCAATATGTCGGCCAATGTGGCGGCCCTGTCCAGCAGGTCGCTCTCAGCGCGGCCACTCGCCGTATTGGAGAAAACGTGCGAGCCGTCGCGGCGAGCCAGCCGCAACGCATTGCGCACGAACTGCCGATATTGCTTCTCGGCCTTGTCATTCCAGCATTCCCGATTGAGATCCCGACAGCGCGTCCAGCAAGCGAGAAAATGTCGGAGTTGGTCGATATGCCGTGCGTGCAATAGCCCTTTGCCGTCGAGCTGTTCGCTGAAGCCCGTGGCCAGCACGCGACGGACCTGTGGCAACAACTTGTGGCAAGCAGCAATTTCGGGAAACAGACAGGCAAGCGTCAGCGCCAGTTCACCGGCAAGCATTTGATGGACCAGCGCGATCGGCCGACGCCCCGTCGATAACGAATGTCTCGTCTGCCTCGGCGACCGCGTGCAGCAGATGATCGAGCAACTGCCACCATTCGTCCGCATGCAATTTGGCGGATAGTTGCGGTAGTCGATGGCACCAAGCTAGGGCCGATGCGGCGTATTCGGCGCTGAGTTGGCCCATCTCCGCGTCGAGGAGCCACTGGCGCAATGTCGTGGCTGCCTCGGAGACCCGCATATCGTTGATGTCGCTCGGCGGCAGGCCGAAACGTCTGCCCCACTCGTTGGCAGGCATTAGCTTCCGCGTGCGAAGGTGCTGCTGCCAGGCCTTCCAGCCATCGGAATCGTGTCCGGCCAAATAGGCCTTGCGAACGGCCCGCGGCGCGGACTCATGCCAAACGGGTTCCGGCGATGAGACGACCGCGCGCGGCTCTCGTCCCATCCTGCCAAGTGCGATGCTCATAAGGATATCATCCCGTTTCTCTCAGCTCGGTCTCAAACTCGTAATTTCGGTGGCGATCATATCGGAGCGGCCTTGTCGAAACGCGGTTTTTGGACCATCAGGGCAATTTGATGAAGAACAAGGGCAAATAATGGACTTGGAGGCGGGGAAAGAGCGGTTCATGATCGTCAATTGTTCGCTGGCAAATGGCGGCGACGCACGTCGCGGGAGCGGTCCAGATAGTCGTCGAGTTTCTCAATGCCGAATTCCTTGATCATATCGTGGATCGACACCTTCGGATGCAGCGACGAAAGAAAATAGACGGCTTCCGGGCTGGCGGTCTCGATTCTTACATCCGGCCCATATTTTTCCTTCATGCGGCGGACACGGTCGATGTTATAGTCGATGTGGACAATCTGGCTGTCGAGATTGACGCGCGCGAAGATGATTTTCCCATAGTCGCTCGATTCGGCCAGTACTCGGCCCAGCGGATCGACGATCACTCCGTTCTCGCCGGGCACGGCGCTGGCGACGAAACATTGATTTTGGAACGCGAGCGACGGAATTCTTGCTCCACCCCGGAAGGCGGACAGAAAACAGATCAACTCAGCACCCTGTCGCTTGTAGTCATCGAGCAGTTCCTTGAAGTTCAAGTCAAAACAAATCAGGGCGCCGACACGGCCAAAGTCGGTATCAAAGACGACGGCGCCGCGGCCCGGCAGAATGCCGTGCTCCATCTCGCCGATCGTGGGAAAGGTCTTATCATAATATCCAGCCAGATGGCCTTCCCGATCAATTAGCACTGCGCTGTTGTACCGGCCCGACCCGTTGAGGTTCTTGCGCCAATAGCTGCCGATGATGTAGGTGTGATGCTGCTTGGCTTTGCGGGCGAGGAATTGGGTGATTGGCCCAAACTCCGGCAGCGGCTCCGACTTGTCATCCTTCTCTTGACGACTGGCCGTCGTAGGGGTGTTATGGATGAAGCCTTCGGTCAAGATGATGATGTCGGGGCGATCGAGTGCAGCCGTGTCGATCAACGTCTCCATCTTCTCGAAGCTCGCCCCGCTCGGATAGCAAATGCACGAAATGCCGACCATGCGTGCCGCGGTTCTTCGCGCTTTCTTGTTTTGGCCCTTCGCTGCCGTATCAGCGGCGTTGGCGGGTAAAGCCTGGGCAAGGGCTATTGTCGCAACAAGATAGACCGCACAAATCAAGCGGGATTTCCATTGTCGTGTAGCATTCATGATAGGATCCCTGATAGCAGTTAGTGTTGTTGACGGTTCATTCCGGGAGCCGAGGCTGGTGTCGTGGTAGGGCGAGCCTGCTTGATATAATCGAGGACTTTCGCCCCGGGGGGAAGGCCTAGTCTGCCAGATTCTTGAGGAAATTCAAGGGGATGGAGAAACGCCTCCATGTACAATGTTGTGGGCATAGGCCTCGAAACGTTACAATACCTGTTGGGCGGCTATCAAAAAGCCATACAAGGATCAAAAGCATGTTTATTGCACAGGCGAAGGCGGGGAAGAATCAGTATAGGTGCGCCGCACGGTGCGCAATTTTCGCGACGCTTACAGCAATCGCGGCGCCGGCTCTCGCGCAAAACAGCGACGCCGCCGGACAACAGCATGCGATAATCGGTGTCGAACGGCACGACAATCGGGCGGACCGTGCCGCAAGTCCGGGAACCCAGTGGTATCGCTCGGCCGGCTTGGGAATGTTCATTCACTGGGGAATCTCCAGCGTCGATGGAGAGCATGATCTGTCCTGGGGCATGATGGCCAATTGCCCGTGGATGCCGAAATCGGCGAAAGTGTTGACGCCGGAAGCCTATTTTGCGTTGGCCGATCGGTTCAATCCGCAGGAGTACCATCCGGAAAAATGGCTTCGCGCCGCCAAGGAGGCGGGCTTCGGCTATGCGGTGCTTACCACAAGGCACCACGATGGCTACGCGCTCTGGCCCAGCGCCTTTGGCGATTTCAGCACGCGGACCAGGCTCGGCGGCCGCGACTTGGTCGGCGAGTATGTCGCGGCCTGCCGCAAGGTTGGATTGAAGGTCGGTTTCTACTACTCGCCGCCCGATTGGCACTTCAATCGCCAATACATGTCGTTCGGTTTTGGCGGCAAGGGAACGAAGGAAGCACCTAACCTGGGCCTGAAACACGAACCGGTGCAACTTCCGAAAAAGCCGGCCGGCTTCGAGGACAGCTACGTTGCGTACATTAACGGCCAGCTCACCGAGTTGCTGACCCACTATGGCAAGATCGACGTACTATGGTTCGATGGCTCGGCCGGGTCGAAGGTCCTTTCGCAGAAACAGATTCGCGCATTGCAGCCCACAATTGTGATCAACGACCGTCAGCACGGCCGCGGCGACTTCACCACGAAGTATGAGGGCAACATGCCGAAGAGCCGGCCCGCCGGCACGTGGGAGCACTGCTTCAGCATGGTGGGCGCATGGGGCTATACGACAGAGAAATGTTCTCCGGCCGTCGTGCTGCTGAGCCACTTGGTTCGCTGCCGTGCCTGGGGTGGCAATGTATTGGCGAATTTCGCCCCGCGGCCTTCGGGCGAAATGCCGGATTCGGTCTATCGCTGTTTGGCCGACGTGAAGGCGTGGATGGACGCGCGAGGCGAATCGGTCATCGACGTTCAGCCAGGGCCGTATCCCGAGAAGAGCAACGTGCCGGTGACCGTGCGCGGCGAGATCTGGTACCTGCATCTATTGCCAAAGGTTGGACGCGACGCTGGATTCGAAGGCCCCGTGGTGCTCACCGGCGTACATAAGCCGAAACATGTTGCGATGCTGGGAACCGGGGAAAGCCTCGACACTCGGCTGGATGGCGATTCTCTTACAATTATCGTCCCCAAGAAGCTTCGCACGCCATCGGTGGACGTGATTGCCGTCCAATGGTAAAATCGTGGTAAGACTCCCACCAAGCCAAGGACGCCCCCCCGCCTTGCATCGAGAAATTTCCCGGACCTTGACGACTTGCTGTTTGTTACGGTGACGTCGATCGGGCAATAATCGCGTTTCCTCCAAATCGGCCCATAATTCGGAGAAAGCCAGAATGAACTATGCCACAAGCGTGAACGGTACAGCAGTGCGCCGGTGTTATGTGCTCTGCGTCGCTATTATGCTCTGCGCGGTTGTCGCCGGGCCGGCTTGGGCCCAGAACAAAGACCCAGTTGCACAGGAACACGCGCTGCTCGGCATTGCGCCGCCATACGAAGCGGGCAACGCTCCGACAGACCCGGCCATGCAATGGTATCCCAAGGCTGGCCTGGGCATGTTCGTCCACTGGGGCATTTCCAGCGTGGACGGAAAGCATGAACTCTCGTGGGGTATGATGCAGAACTGCCCCTGGCTCGAAAAGGAATTGGGATTGCCGCAGCTTACGCCCGAGGCGTATTTCAAACTGGCCGATCACTTCAATCCCCAAGCCTATGATCCGGAAAAATGGCTGAGGGCCGCGAAGGAGGCCGGCTTTGGTTACGCCGTGCTCACGACACGACACCATGACGGATATGCCTTGTGGCCCAGCGCCTACGGCGATTTCAGCACGAGGACCAAGATGGGCGGACGCGACCTGGTCCGCCCGTTCGTCGAGGCATGTCGCAAAGTCGGCCTGAAAGTCGGATTCTACTATTCGCCGCCCGATTGGTATTTTAACCGCGACTACACGTCGTTCCGCGTCGGTACCAAAGGAACTCCCGATTCGCCACATCGGGGCCTGAAACACGAAGTCGTCCAATTGCCCAAGAAGCCGGCCGAGTTTCAAGCCCGCTACGTGGATTATCTCAATGGGCAAATCACGGAGTTAATGACGAAATATGGCAAGATCGACCTGCTCTGGTTCGATGGCACCGCGGGTCCCAAGGTACTCTCGCAACCGCAGATCCGCGCCATGCAGCCCGGCATCGTCATCAACGGCCGCCAGCATGGCAAAGGTGACTTTGAAACCTATGAACAACGCATGCCGAAGCAACGACCTGACGGTTGGTGGGAATATTGCTTCAATATGTCGGGACGCTGGGGATACCGAGATTCCGAGGCCTGCAAGCCGGCAGTCGCGTTGATAACTCAATTGGTCAAGTGCCGCACGTGGGGCGGCAACGTGCTGGCGAACTTTGCCCCGCGGCCCTCAGGCGAGATGCCGGACTCGGTCTATCGCTGTCTGGCCGACGTGAAGGCGTGGATGGACAGCCACGGCGAGTCGGTCATCGACGTTCAGCCGGGCCCGTATCCCGAAAAAAGCAACGTACCGGTGACCGTGCGCGGCAAGACCTGGTATCTGTTTCTCCTGCCGATGGGCCGCGGCCACCGGAGATCCAGCGGCCCGGTGGTGCTTACCGGCGTTAGCAAGCCGAAGCATGTTGCCATGTTGGGAACCGGAGCAAGTCTCGACGCGCAACTCGACGGCAATTCGCTGACGATTGACGTGCCGAAGAGCCTTCGCACGGCCTTGGTCGACGTGATCGAAGTCAATTGGTGACGATGCAGGCCGGGCAAACGATGCTTCTACCGAGCCACGACCCAACCGTGGCCCTATATTCCACAGTCGCCTAGCCTAGCAGTCGCGTCACGCTATCCATCAGCCGATCCATCGCGAACGGCTTGCGGATGTAGTCGTCGACGCCCAGCAGTTCGGCATACGCCTTGTGGCGGCTGCCCTCGTTGGCCGTGACCATGATGACCCGCGTCGGCACCCGCCGGGTGCGTCGCAGTTTTTCCAGCACCAGATAGCCGCTCCGCTTGGGCATCATCATGTCGAGGATGATAAGGTCCGGATCTTCGCGTTCGGCCAGCGCAAGTCCTTGGTTCCCATCCCGGGCGATCAGAATTTCATAGCCGGCCGCCCCCAAGGCAATCCGCATCGATTCGATGATTTCCCGGTCATCGTCGACCAATAGGATCCGCTTTCGGTCCTTCGCTAGAGTCTCGTCGCTGGGTTTCTGATCGGCCATGATCGTTGCCTTGGGGGGAAAGTACCGCAATATCGCCGGCGGGCATCGGTGGGCAGATGCAACTCCGCGCACACCAACAAGCCCTATAAGTAGTGTAGCCGCCGCGCTTTTGCAAGGCCCTCGACACGCGAATGAATCACCAAGCGGGGCAGCAGGCATTTTTAGCGAGTTTCTTTGCGGACTTTGCCGTCTGCGTAAACGTGCACCCTCAGCTCACAGACGCATTATCGGCAGAATATGCAACCATCTTGGAGGGGTCGTCACAGGTTTCCTCATACTTTCCTCGGTGCCCACCCAGCTACCCTATTGACGTAGTTCGCAAGCAGCGATAGAATCGCCGATGTCCGCATGGATATCCCGCCATGCCGATGAGGGAGCGCGCTCTAAGTGAGTGCGAAAGGGTGGGGGGACGTATCAAATCGGATGCAGGTCCATCGGTCGCATGAGGGTGTGGTCGTTCACGCCCCTGCAAAGCTAAATCTATTCTTCGAGGTACTCGCCAAACGCAGCGATGGGTTCCATGAGATCGAAACGCTCATGTGTCCCATCGATTTGTTCGATACGTTGCATTTTCAGGAGAACCCGAGCGGGCGATTGGAGTTCGAGTGCCGACTGGCATTCGGTGTCGGCGGTCCCGGTGGCCGCGGCTTCGGCGGTCTGCCAGGCGGCAGCGATAATCTTGTCGTGCGTGCGGTGGAATTGGTGCGGCGCCGTGCAAACGTCGAGCGCGGCGCAAAGTTGCGGCTGATCAAGCGCATTCCCGCGGCCGCTGGGCTCGGCGGGGGTTCGAGCGACGCCGCTGCCGCACTGGTCGCCGCCAACGACGGTTGGGGCCTCGGCCGATCGCCTGACGAGTTACTCCGATGGGCAGCGGAATTGGGTAGCGATGTCCCGTTCTTTCTCGCTGGCGGCGCCGCCGTTTGCCGCGGACGCGGTGAGCAAGTGACGAAAGTCGCGGGGCTTAAAGGACTTCATTTCGTAGTGGTTCGGCCGCCGGAAGGATTGGCGACGGCGGCCGTGTACGGCGTGTGCCAAGCGCCAGCCGCGCCGCAATCGGCGGCGTCGGTGGTTGATGCATGGCAGAGCGCGGATTGGAGTGAAGTGGGGCGTCGGCTGTTGAATCGCCTTCAGCCGGCGGCAGCGAGGCTGTCGCCTTGGATTAGGCGACTGGAGGTCGAGTTCTCGCGGTTAGATTTTTTGGGACACGGGATGAGTGGAAGTGGCACATCGTATTTCGGACTTTGCCGTCACGCCCGCCATGCGCGGCGCAGCGCGCGACGTTTAGAAGCACGAGGTCTCGGCGTAGTTTTTGCTCTGAGGAGTTGCCATTGAAGCACCGAATCGCAAGGAGAACGGCCGTGGAAATCACCGAGGTTCGCGTCAAACTCATGGAGGAACCGGGAGAGCGCCTGCAGGCCTTCTGTTCCATCACTATTGACGATGCTTTTGTAGTTCGCGATTTGAAGATCATTGAAGGCTCGACGGGCCCGTTCGTCGCCATGCCCAGCCGAAAGCTGACCGCCCACTGTCCACAGTGTCGCTGCAAGAACCACCTTCGGGCGTCATTCTGCAACCAGTGTGGCGCGCGGCAGCGGGAGCAGTCCATGGTCAAGGACGAGGAGGGCCGCGCGAAGCTCTACGCCGACATCGCCCACCCGATCAATTCCGCCTGCCGAGAATTGATCCAAATGCGTGTTATCCGGGCGTTCGAGGAAGAGAAAGCCCGCTCGAAACTTCCCGGCTACGTGCCCAGCTACGACGAATTCGACTCCGACGACATGGCCGCGGCTACCCGCTCGGTCAACACTGCGCACAGTCAGGTCCAGGGCGCCGAAAAGCCGCACGGCCCGCACCATAAGTCGGCCGGCACAAGGCACACGCGCCACCTGAACGGCAGCGGTTTCGGAGCCGGGGTTTTTGAGTAGTCGGCCTTCGGAAATGTGACGATCCTACCTCGCTCGCGCGACTCTGTCGGATAATACGTTTCGGCGGTCGAACAACGCTTGACGTGTCGGCAGACTGGCCGCACCGCGGTCCAAACTTGGTTTGCCGGAACGAGCCATCGCCCGAGAACGACCCGAACGAGCACTGGCAAACGCCGGCAGCACACTCTCGCAGTGCCACGCCGTAGTTAATTAGGCAACGTGTCCGGAATATATGTCGCCGGCGTCTCCCTCCACAGACGCATTGCTATTTTCACATGTCGTAGCTAGTTTAGGGTGTGCAAGTAATTTTGCATGGGCGCAGCGGGCAAGCGGATCTTGGGGGGGAGAGAAAAATGCAGCGACGGCAGTTGCCTTTAATCGTACTTTTGGCCGCCCTCTGTCTATTGGCTCAACCGCAGCCGACGTGCGCGGCAATCATCGGCACAGACAATGTCTATCCCACCGACCCGGCCGGTTGGAACAGTTCCACGTTTGGCTACGTCGGGCAGACGTCGAACGGCACCTTGACGGTCGACGCGGGCAGCGATCTTCTCTCACATGAAGGCTTCATCGGCTACAATTTCGGTTCAACCGGTGTGGCGACGGTCGACGGCGCTGGATCGACTTGGACCAACAATTCGATGCTCTTTGTTGGTAATTCTGGCAGCGGGACACTCAACATCACCGACGGTGGCGGCGTCAGCAGTAGTAGTACAGGTTTCATCGGCAACCAGTCCGGTTCAATCGGCGTGGCAACGGTCGACGGCGCTGGTTCGACATGGACCAACGACAATGACTTCTTTGTTGGAAATTCTGGCAGCGGGACACTCAACATCACCGACGGTGGCGGCGTCAGCAGTAGTAGAGGGTACATCGGCTTCCGGTCCGGTTCAACCGGCGTGGCGACGGTCGACGGCGCTGGCTCGACATGGACCAACGACAATGACCTCTATGTTGGATATGCCGGCAGCGGGGCACTTAACATTAGCAGTGGTGGCATGGTCTCAGTGGCTAATGGCACGACATACGCCGGCGCTACTGAGGGTTCAGTCGGTGTAATCAACTTCAACAACGGAACGCTGACGACGAAAAAGCTTATGGTATTGTCGAACCAACTGACGGGCGTGGGTACAATAGTGACACACGGTTTGTGCAGTGATATTAGCCTGTCATTCGATGCCAACAATGGTGCGAATCACACGTTAATTCTGAACAGCTTGCCGGGCCAGAACATCACAATGAATGTCGATGTGAGCGATGCCAATAGTGCGAGCGATCTGGCAGTCGGGTGGAAGGGGAACGGTTCACTTATGATTCGCGATGCAGTAACCGTCAACTCTGCGTACGGGTACGTCGGCTTTTTTTCCGGGGTGATCGGAACAGCGACGGTCGCTGGTACCGGTTCAAAATGGGCCATCAGCGATTCAGTCTACGTAGGATATTATGGAAGCGGGGTGTTGAACGTTATTGACGGTGGAACAGTCACGAGCAATAACGACATTACCGGGTCGGCGAGCATGGTAACAGTCGATGGCGTCGGTTCAACATGGACTTGCAGCAGCATCATGTTAGGCGGGATACTCAAGATAACGGGTGGTGGCGCGGTCAATAGTATCGCAGGCTACACCACCGGGGACACGGCCGCGGTTACAGTTGATGGCTCTGGCTCGACGCTGAGCATTGGCGATCGCCTTATCATCGAACAAGGCAAGTTAGAGGTCACGAGCGGCGGTAAGGTGAGTATCCTCCGGGGTACCATTGCTTCCGGTTCCGGTGTGACCGCCGCGGCGACGGTCGACGGTGTCGGCTCCGAGTTAGTCAGCACGTATCTCACCGTAGGTCATATGGGAAATGGCGCGCTGAACGTCAGTAGTGGTGGTATCGTTCGGAGCGACGTTGGCTCCATCGCCACCTATTCCGGCTCATCTGGCGTGGTGACGGTCGATGGAATCGGCTCAATATGGGACATTAATTCAGGCCTAACTGTTGGTAATTATGGCAAGGGAACACTAAACATCGTGAGTGGTGGTGCCGTCGTTTGCAAAGAGTACAGTTGGATCGGCGGCAACCCAGGATCGACAGGCGCTGTGACCGTACGCGGCGCCGGCTCGCGGTGGATCAATGGAGGCGAGTTAGATGTCGGCTATAATGGCCATGGGATGCTCAGCATCATCGACGGCGGCAGCGTCGGCGATGCTGATGGTTGGATTGGCTCGCAATCGTCGTCCGGCTTGCTGAGCGAAGCAACAGTCGCCGGTGCCGGCTCGACGTGGGTCAACAGCGGCATTTTATATGTGGGGTACACCTACGCGGGAGACTCTTACAGCGGAACGCTCAATATCTTGAGCGGCGGCACGGTCACAGCAGCCAGTGCTGTGGTGTATAGTAGTGCTGGATCGCTGCTGACGATGGATATCGGCAATGGAAGCAATCTTACCATTGGTGGAGGCAGCGGGACACTCACCAACGATGGCACCGTCCGTTTCATGGCCGGCGCCGGCACGGCAGAGGACCAAAGTTGCCGCCCAATCTCCGCTATGACGTGGTCGGGCAGCGGAGCCTATCAGGCCCTTGGTGGGATCTGGAATACGACCACGCATGAGTTTGTGGTCTCGCATGTTCAGCAGGCCACTGCCGGTAGTCCGGTGTCGATTGACCTGCTAAGCGATCAACGCGTGCGGATCGACGATGCAGCGACCGGTTGGTCGCTTGGTGCGAGTTTTCTGTCTTCGACCGTTTCCAAGCCATTAAGCTTTACCAGTTCGACGATTGTCGGCGGGACGCTGGCCGCGTTACAAAGCGTCTTGGGCCCGGATGATTCGGTTCTGGGGGCTTGGCAATGCACTGCGACCGGTGGCTATACGAGCGGCGATCCAGCATACCTCTCGCTCAACGGGGCCAGCAACTACACAACCGCCGATCTGTCCGTTTGGCACTACGACGGCAGCGGTTGGAGCCAGTACAACGCTACCGACCTGACCTGCAACGGACAGTGGGCAAGTTTCACCGTGACGGGCTTCAGCGGCTACGCCGTAACGGCCGGACCGGCGCATGTTACTTGGAGCGGAAGCACAAACCCGACATGGAGTACATCGACGGAATCGGGCAACTGGAAGAAAACCGCCAACGGCATAGCGGCCGATTATGACAACGGCTTTCACGTAACATTTGACGATACCGCTACGACAACCGTCGCCGAAATTAGCAGCGCCGATGTTCTGCCCCTTAGCGTGACCTTCAATAACGCTAGCAAGAACTTCGCGATCATTGGTTCCAAAGGCATCGCTGGAGCCGTGACGACCGTCCTGAAGCAAGGTGCTGGTACGGTAACCATGGGCAGCGTCAACACCTACGGCGGCCTCACGACCATCGAGGCTGGGAAGTTGATTCTGCAAGGCACGGACGAGGCGATGGTTCCAGTTCTCAATAACGGTGGTGCAGACATCAAGGGCGGCACGCTCGTCGTCGACTACACCGGCGAGGCCACACCGTCGGCGATGGTCAAGTGTCTGCTTGCCGAGAGCTATACCGGTAGTGGCGGAATCCACTTCAACACGGGGCGGTTCCAAAGCTCGACTGCCGACACGATGCACGGCCTGGGTTGGCTCGACAACACGATGACCAGCGAGATTAGCGTCGCCTACACGGTGTACGGTGATACCAACCTGGATGGTACCACGAACTTCACGGACTTTAGCAAGTTTCTATCCAAGTACAATCAGCCTGGCGTGTGGGCGGATGGCGACACCAATTACGACGGCATAGTGAACTTCGCCGATCTGAGTAAGATGCTGTCGACGTACAACCGGTCAATCGGCACATTGACTCCGGCCCCCGAACCGTCTAGTGCTGCCATGCTGGCAATAGTGGCGGGCTTCGTCGGCATCAGGATAATGCGTCGGTATCGACGATCACCGCACGCTCGGCCACGTCGGTCGCTGGTATGATCGACGCTGTGCGCAACACGGCACTGTCGTATCGTACCGTTTGGCTGTCAAAGAAAGCCTAGCACTCCGGCAAGCCGGCTGCTCACGGTCGTGCCACCGCGGTGTGATCTATTCGCTCCACTCCTCCTGGCCGCTGTATCTTCGCCATGCGGCAAACTCTCGCTTGCCGGCACACATCAACTTCGCAATGTGCTGGGCGATGGGCTATTGGCGACTGGCTTTATCATTAACGCCGCCGCTGCCGAATTGATGGAATGGGATAGTACATTCACTTGCAGTCCGGAACGCGAAATCGCCTGGGCGGAATTCTAGGGAAGCTTGGCAATGTTTGACGGTTGTTTCGGCCTGAACCGGCGACCTTTTGCGTCGGTCCCTCAGATCGACCATTATTTTCCTGCCGGCGCCATCGAAGGCGCACGTACGACCTTGGCCCGCTGCATTCAGCGCGGTGAAGGGGCGGGCTTGGTGATCGGTCCTTCCGGCACAGGCAAGACGCTGCTCTGCATGCTTCTGGCCGAGCAGTTTCGACGGTCATTCCAAGTGGCAACGTTGGCCAGCTTGGGCGTAAGCAGTCGCCGCGCCCTGTTCCAGGCCATCTTGTACGAATTGGGACGGCCATATCGCGGTCTCGATGAGGGCGAATCACGTCTGGCTCTGGTCGATTACCTCACTGCCGGCGATGGCAGTTCACGCGGCGTCGTGCTGTTGGTCGACGAGGCCCACACCCTGCCCCTACGCGTGTTGGAGGAAATCCGGCTGTTGACAAATCTGATCCACGGCGGCCAGCCGATGGTACGGCTTGTGCTCGCAGGCGGTCCGGCCTTGGAAGAGCGTTTCGCCAGCCCAAGGCTCGACTGCTTCAGCCAACGCCTTAGCGCCCGCTGCTATCTCGAAGCGCTCAATCGGACCGAGACCGAGGCCTACATTCAGTCGCAAATTAGTGCCGCAGGCGGATGCGGGGATGAAGCGTTTCCGACGGATACTTGCCAAAGCGTTTTTCAAGCTACCGGCGGTGTGCCGCGGTTGGTAAACCAGGTCTGCGATCATGCTTTGCTGCTGGCCTATGTGGCCGGTCGCCATCGCATTGAGCCGGCTAACATCGATGAGGCCTGGGGCGATCTTCAGCAGTTGCCCACGCCGTGGAATGGCGAGGCAAAGACAGAGTCGGTCGGAGGCGTAATCGAGTTCGGCTCGCTCGACGATCAGGACGATGGGGCTTCCAACTCGGCCTCCGCAGCAACGGTATCCATGCCATCATTGCGGCTGACGACGGCCGACGAAGACGATTGTCCGACCGATGAACGTGAGCCCGCCCAGCAAATCCACCGCATTGAGCGGTTACTGGCCGAGGCGGACGATTTTCAACCGGCCGGCTCGATCGGACCCGAAATCGAATTGCAGTTTGAGGACACGCACAACCCATTCCTCGAAGAATTTCAACACGAAGAGTTGGTCGCCGATCGCTATGCGTCCTCGCAAGCTGTTTCGCCAAAGGCGACGGGACAGGCAAATCGCGGTGCCCGCCCGCACTGCGAACAATCCGTGGCAACGGATAGGCCGATGGTAGCACAGCGGGAGCTTGCCGCAGCGGCATGCTGCCTCGGCCGACGACGTCGACATCGCAGCCCCCGATCCATGGCCGCCGCCCGTCACGCCGTCGCCGCCGCCCAGTGTGCCGCCGCGCCGCCGCGAATATCGTCAGTTGTTTGCCCAACTCCGCCGAGGTTGATGCCATGGGTTTGATGCTCGACGCGCTCAAACAGATCGAGTCGAGGACCTCGGTGCCGATGATTCTTCCCCTGGTGCATGGCGAGGATGCGCCAAGAACGGAACACCGGCGCGAAGAAATACAAGCCGCAGTCGAGCCGGGCTTTGTCAACAGCGCCGGCCCGAGCATCGCCGAATCCCCTGATGATTACGCGTCCCTGGCTCCGACATTTGTCACCGGCCAGCCGCTCGCTTGGCCGGAAGGAACTTCCGTGCACGAGCCGTGCTATGCAAAAACGGCCGATGCGATTCTTCACCAACTTTCGCGCGGGGCCGACCTTTCCGATTGTTTCCTGCATCGGCCAACCGTGATAGCGTTTACTAGCCCTGGCGACGGCGACGGCAAAACAAGTGTGCTCGCTGGCTTGGCGCCGCAACTGGCGCAAAAGATCACAGCCAGCCTGCTGGTGGTCGACGCCAACGAGCGCAAGCCCGATCTAAGCGAGACACTTGGCCTGCCCTCTTGGCAAGACGCGGACACCGGGCCCGCACTGATCTATCCCACGAGCGTTTTGGGACTCAACTTCTTGCCGGCCTCGTCGTGCTGGAAGGGCCTATCGTGGATCGACGATCTCCGCCAAACCTGGCCGCTGGTGCTCATCGACACGCCTTCGCTTGCCAATCCGGACGTTGGCCCTTTAACGCGTTGCTGCGATGGCGTGTATCTGGTCGTGCGGCTAGGTCGCACACCCCGGATCGCCGTGCGTCAGGCAACCCGCGCGATTTCCGATGCCGGTGGAAGACTGCTGGGTTCCGTCGTCATCACGTAGACGATTGCAGACGGCGTGAGTCGCACGAACTGCAAAGACCGGAAATTGCCCGGCGGCCGCGCGATTCTCACTTACCGCTGCCACTGTTGTGCCTGCTCGGCGATGTCGACGCCGACCATCTCGCTCCAGGCCGCTAGTATGCGTTGAAAGACCGGGCCGGGGCGCCCGCCGCTGATCGGGCGGCCATTCAGACGAACCACCGGCAATAGACACAGCGGCGTGCTTGTAAGCAGAACTTCGTCGGCCGAGGCCACGTCGTCGGTTGCCAGTTCACGCTGCGAAGCCTCGATGCCCAGCCGGGCGGCCAAGTCCCACACGACCGATAGGCTGATGCCGCGGAGAATTTTTGTCGAAGGGGGTGAGGCCAGTCCTTCGCGCTCGTTGTAGATCAGCAAGTTGGCGGTCGATGCCTCGGTGACGAAGCCATGAGCATCGAGCATCAAGGCTCGCGCCTGCGGATCGATGGCAGCGGCCTGCATGTCGGCCAGATGGTAGTGCATGCGGCTACGACACTTCAAGTCCGCCGGCCAACAGTGCGAGGGAACCTGTTGGACGTCGGTCGTCACCAATGCTTGACCTTGCTCGTACTTATCGGCCCAAAGATGAAACGGCAAGGGATACGTGTGCAGACAAACGAGCGGACCAAAGACATCGGCCGTTCCCGGGGAGGGCGACGATCCCATTTTCCCCCTGGCAAGAACCGGGACAGGCCGCGCCGCATAGGCTCGATACGTGCCGGGCGTAATGAAAATGGAGAGTCCCAGGTCATCGCCCGGCGGCAGAAGTGCATGATTTTTGGCAACCAATTCTCGGGCTGTGGCCGCGAATTGATCGAGCGTCATGCCGGGGTTCACGCCGATGACTCCCAGCGAATGAGCCAACCGAGCGAGGTGATCGTCTAGATGGAAGAGCTTTCCACCAAAAGTCCGCAACTGTTCGGCGACAGTGGTGCCCTGGATGAATCCAGCGTCGGTCACCGGCACGGCTGCGGCAGACGCGGAAATCCAACGGCCATTGAGAAAGGCTAGCGGTTCCTGCATTCATTCCTTCCAAGATGCGATAGCGTTTTCCAATTCAGCAATCAGCGGCGGAAGATCTGCGGTTACCACGGCCCAAAGAATGTCGAAGTCGATGGTATCGTAACCATGAATTAGGCGGTTGCGCAAAGCAATGATCTGTGCCCAAGGAATTGCCGAATAACGTTGCTGACGATCTCGCGAAACACGTGCCGCCGCCTCACCAAGAATCAATAGCAGATGCAAGAGGGCCAAGCCAAGCAGCCGATTTGAATCTAGCTCAGCACGCTCGTGGTCTACGCCGAGTTGCGCCGCTTCTCGGCGCGATCCAACATCTGCTGCATGCTTACAAAATCGTCATGGCGCGGCATATACCACCTGCGCCTCACCCAATACGTCATCCCGAAAATGGCGACTGAGGCAGTGTGGCGTGTTTAAGTCGACCTTCTTGCCAAGGAGCAAGGTCAACTCGTCCTGCATGGCAAAGAACGCCAAACCGGGCGTGTGATCCGGCTCGAATTCCACCAGTACGTCCACGTCGCTGTCCGCTTGGAAGTCCTCTCGGAGGACTGAGCCAAATAGCATCAATTTGCGGACATGGTAGCGCCGGCAGAATTTCGCGATTTGCTCCGGTGAGATAGCAAGTTCATGTTGTGACATAACTCACCTTGACGGCTCGAACTGCCGTTCCTTGGCATATTATTCTATTCCGATGCGGCCTTCAAGGCTTGCGCGATGTCGCCACCTAGTCATCCAAGAACGTGTACTGGGCCCATCGGCAGCAAACGCTGGGGGCCGAACAATAGCATCGCCAATCGTGCTTGCGCGATGAGACGCACACCAGTTCCACGTTTTGCGAGCCACAAACTCCGCATGGGCCAATGAAGCCCATCGCTTCTGGGCCTCGGCGACCGTAGAGCCGCGGATAGCGCTTCAAGGCGCGATCGTACGGATTGCACGTAATGAGCATCTGATCCGTTATTGTCAGAGCCAAGCCGTAACAATGGCCCGGGGCCAGCCAATCAGCGTTCATCGCCGCGGCCAGCATCACGGCGCGGACCGGATTGCGCCGGCCATCCTTCCACGCGGTGACGGTGCCTTCTGACATGCGCCGGCCCGTCACGTTTCCGCCAGCGAGCAGGTGCAGAGCCCCGGCGATAATCCGTGGGCCAAAGCTGTGGCCAATCAGGCTCACCTTGACGCCCGGCGTGAGATCGTCGAGCCATTGGGCCAGGTAATAGCTCTCTACATCGCAGTAGTCGACCTTTAATTGGACGTCGGCCCGCCCGCGCATTACGCGATCGGCCGGCCACGACCAGATGATATAGCGCAACGGTCGGCCGCCGGCCCGGGCCAGAATGAGTTGGTAGGCATACCAGGCCTTGACAATGGACTGGTCGGCATCGGTGCGATTGCCATGGATGAAGACGACCGTCGGCACGGCCTTGTTGTCGTCCGCGCGAAATGCGTCTCGCTCGGCCGGCGACCATTGGCAGCTCTCGTCCAATCGCCAATAGCCGAGTTTGTCGATTGTCGCCCCGTCGCAGCATCCGTGGGGGGCTTGGCGTGTGCTGACGAACCAAATATCCGGTTGTGCTGTAGCGGCCTCTGCCGCAACGCCGGACAGGTGAATCAGGATAGCGGCGGCAATCGCGTGGACCACGGCACACGGAGCGTGGCTGCTGCGGCTATAGCCTCTCGACGTTAGTCTCTCACTCACCATCGCAGCACGCCTCCCATCCTTCCAGACCGGCAGTTCTTTCGCCAGCGGTAAAGTCACCCTGGTTTCACAGTAAGTGTAGCCTGAAATTCGCGCAGAGGGTAGCAAAATGGCAACGTCGGGGTTTCTGGAAAGAAACTCCGTTTCACTTGCACATCGTCAATCCTGGTGTAGAGTTTCGGTGGCGGCAGCTTGGCGATGGCATGACACCGCTTCGATGGAGAACGTGGTATGAAGAGATTACTGATTTTGATGGCTGTAGGGATGCTGCTGAGCAGCGTGGCCGGATGCCGGTTCTTGGAGTGCCTGTGGCGTGGACCGGCATGCCGTCAAACCGCGCCGTGTGCCAGCCCTTGCCCGACGTACACCCCTTGCGACCCCTGCGCCGGTACGACCGTCGTCACTCCAGGCCCGGAAGCGTATGCCCCGGCGCGCTGATTGGGAGGAGGCCAATCATGAAGAAACTGTTAGTCTTAGCTTGCTTTGGAATGCTTATTGGTGCGGCCAGTGGATGCCGCGTCTGCGAATGCTGGCGCGAGGCATGGAACTCTCGGTTCCACCCTCAACAGCAACAGGCTGTAGTCGTGTCTGAACCATGCGTGGTGACCGACTCCTGTTGCACGCCATGCGCGCCGACCGCCAGCCCGTGCACCAGTGGCTGTGGCGCTTCGACAACCGCCCCGATGATCGTACCGGGCCCTGTGCCGGTGCGATAACAGCAACCCGAACCGGATGTCGTCGTACATACTGGTTCATCGCGCGTCGGCCGCGACATCCGCAACACGGCCGACCGCGATGGACTCCGGGAGCCGCCGGGCCTGCCACCAGCGCTTTGCTCGTAGCAGTTGTGCGCGCAGCGACATCGCTGGAAAGTGGCTGAAGCGGAGAATCGGCAGCGGCCGCGTCTCGAAATGTCGCTTGCTGGCCAGCGAGCCGACGCCCATGTCATACATCCGATCGCCCCGGGCGAAACTGTCGCGGAGCGTATAGGCCAGCAGAATGTTGCCCGCTCCATCGCGGCAGAGCTGTGCGTCGTATCCCCGCCGCAGCCCATAAATGCAGCCGTTGCGGCAATATCCATAGACGAACGCCACGGGCGTGCGGTCCACTAGCAACAGATTCAGGTCGATCGCACCCGCCGCTGCGGCAACTTCGTGAGAATCGCGTAGAAAACCGCGAATTTCTGTATGCGAGAGCGTTGTCCCGTCGGTGGCGGCACCCTGCCAACTTCGTTGGGCGATTTGCTCGCAAGTGTCATACAGGTCCCACCGGGGAGAGCCATCACCGTGGGCCGCACCGCGCGGTCGATAGCGGACATGCGAAACTTCGCCTTGCTGTGCGAGCTTCCGCTCGGCGTGGCGAAACCGGCGCAACCAAGCGCCTTTCGCGCCGACCAGTACGACTCCCACGTGCCCGCTACATCGACCACATGCGTCCAGTCCCAAATCGTTGGGTACGCCTGGAAGCCGGCTGCGCACATCGCGCGGCCAGTACACGCAGGTTCGGTGTCGGGACCACCCTGCCAACGCAGGTCAAGCACGTCCCAATCGCGACGTGCCCGCTGAAGATAAGCCAGACCCGCTGCCAGTGTTTTCTCGGGCTCGGGGCCAATGGGCCCGTAGAACGAACTCCAATCATGCAGCGGATATGTCAGGACACGCAGCCGACCGACTTTGCTGTCTTCGATGCGGACGACCAGCGGCAATATGCCAACGAGGTTGCCCCCAGACGTCACGCCGAGAACACGCAGTTTTTGACCGCTGCCAAAATGCCGCCAGTAGACTTCGAGCCATTCGAGCGACTGGAAGAAGCCAGCGCCGTGAGTCAGCGCGAGCAGCCGGGCCCACTCCGGACGGATCCGGTCCAATTCGTCGATCTCGGACAACTCCTGGACTTCGAGCATAGTCAACTGTACTTTACGCCGGGCTACATATCGCGACACACCGGCCCATATGGTTGTATGCGGCTACCACCTACTAGGTATAGTCGTTCAGTGCAGGTTGCGAGTAAAGTGAGAAGATTCGGTGCGTATTCCAACCCGTTTTGTGGGAGATTATTTGATGGCAGCAATAGTTGATGGCGAAAAATGTACCGGATGCGAAACGTGCGTTGATTCGTGTCCGTTGGATGCAATTGCAATGAAGGATGGCTTGGCGGTCATTGACGCCGATACGTGCGGCGACTGCGGCGCGTGCATCGACGTCTGTCCGGTGGAAGCTATCAGCCTCGAATAGGGCAGAACTGGGGCAAACGCCGCAGTATCACGGATTTCGAGAATGGGTCGCCCCTGCGCGGCCCATTTTTTTCGATACTCGCCTAGGAGCTACGACCGGACGGCGGTAGACTGGCGAACCGGCAGGTCGAGGTCCGGAGAGTCAATCGCCTACCGAGCCATTGGGGCACGGCGGGAGTGTTCGTTTCCCACTGACTGACTCGCTCTGTTGTTAATCACTCACGCTTCCTATTTATCTTCTAACCATGACCGAACGCGAGCACGAAGGACCAGTCGAGATTCCGCTGGTCGGCGACTTGACGGAAAATGCCGCCGATTTGTGCGACAAAGTGCTGGCCGTTCCGCCGGGCGGCGAGTGCATCTTGTATTTCGATTCGCTCGGCGGCAGCCCCTACTGCGCAATCGCGTTGACTTCGCTCATACTGCTCCGCGGGCTGAAGACCACGGGCATCGTAGCCGGCGAGTGCTCGTCGGCGGCGCTGTGGCCCTTTGCCGCCTGTGGCCGGCGCATGGTCACGCCGTTTAGCGTGCTGCTCTTTCATCCGATGAAGTGGCAGACCGAAGAGAACGTGGGCCTTTGCGAGGCGGCCGAGTGGGCGAGACATTTTGCCCAACTGGAGACCGACATGGATCGCCTTCTGGCTGATCTGTTTCGCTGCCAGCCCGAGATCATCGATCGTTGGGTCCGTTCGAATCGGTACGTGACCGGCGCGGAGTTGGCCGATGCCGGCTTGGCCGAGATGATCGAACTCAAGCCGCTCGACTTCCTCCGCATCCGGAGAAAATAGTTTTTCCGCATGAGCGACCTGCTGATCCACGTTTCGCGTCGGGCGATGGCCTGTGACTTCGAGGTGCGATTTCCGGCCGATCGCTATGCACAGGGCACCGAAGTCGCCCTGGAAGCCCTGGACCTGGTCGAATCGCTGGAAGAGCAACTGTCGTACTTTCGCCCGACCAGCGAAATCAGCCGGATCAATCTGCTGGCGGCCGAGGAACCTGTGGAAGTCGACCCCGGGCTGTTCGATCTGCTCCAAACGGCAATGCGGCTGTATGCGGAGACGCAGGGGGCGTACGACATCACCGCTGCGCCGCTCTGGGAGGCGTGGGGATTCGCCCGGCGCGCTGGTGAAATTCCCTCCGATGCACAACTGGCCGAGGCCCGCTCTCGCGTCGGTGGACAGTGGGTCGAACTCGATGCCACTCGATGTACCATCCGCTTTCTTAAGCCGGGAGTGCGGCTAAATCTTGGCAGCATTGGCAAGGGATATGCCCTAGACGTTTGCGCCGCGCATCTGGCCGGTCGCGGCATGGCCGATTTCCTGTTACACGGCGGCCAGAGTAGTGTGTTGGCCCGCGGCCTGCAAAATCCCGGCCAAGCCCAGCAGTCGTGGGAGATCGGCATTCGACACCCGCAGCAGCCGGGACGGCGGCTGGGAGTCGTTCGGCTACGCGATCGTGCGTTGGGCACTTCTGGAGGGCAATTCCAATCGTTTCGCCATCGCGGGCGGCGCTACGGTCACATTCTCGATCCACGATCCGGCTGGCCGGCCCAAGATGTGCTGTCCACCACCGTTGTTGCACCAACGGCCGCACTGGCCGACGCTTTGTCCACGGCATTTTACGTAATGGGGCCCGAGCGATCATTGCAGTATTGCCGCGAACATTCGGATGTTGGCGCGGTACTGCTTTGCACGGCAGCAAAAGGACAACAGATCGACATTCACCGCGCCGGACTCAGCGAGGAAGAACTACGATTGTGAAACCTACTGCACCGTCACCACCGTCGGCCAGTCGGTTTGTTGTCGGCTTCGATTTGGGCACGACGAACTCGGCCGTAACCTATGTCGATACCACAGAAGTGGCTTGGCGAATCCGAACGCTTGCCATTCCACAGTTGGTCGCGCCGGACAGGTCGAGGCCCGCGAGACGCTGCCGTCGTTTCACTACCAATCGGCGGACGGCGAATTTTCGTCCGGGGCGCTGCGATGTCCTTGGCACAAAACAGAGCCGACATTCACCGTGGGCTTTTTCGCACGCGATCACGGGTCGTTAGTGCCCGGCCGGCTGATCGCGTCGGCAAAGTCATGGCTGTGCCACTCGGGCGTCGATCGCACGGCGCCGCTGTTGCCGTGGCAGGGGGCTGCCGACGTCGCGCGGCTGTCGCCAGTTGACGTGAGTGCGCGCTATTTGAGCCATGTTCGCGATGCGTGGAATGAACGGTTTCCGCGCCATCCGCTGCCCGAACAGGAGTTGGTCTTGACGCTCCCCGCTTCGTTCGACGAGGTAGCGCGGGAATTGACCGTGAAGGCCGCGGCGATGGCCGGCCTGCCACGCGTCGTACTGATTGAAGAGCCGCAAGCGGCCTTCTACGCCTGGATCAATGCACACGCCGACGACTGGGATCAGCTTGTCACACCGGGCCAGAAAATTCTCGTTTGCGACATAGGCGGTGGCACCTCCGATTTCACGCTGATTCGCGTCCGCCGCGGTGAAGACGGCAAGGTGCAGTTCCATCGCGTCGCCGTTGGCGACCATCTGATCCTGGGCGGCGACAATCTCGATCTGGCATTGGCACATCACATCGAACGACAGCTTGGCAAGCTAGAGCCCAGACAATGGGCCGTGCTCGTGCGGACCTGCCGCGCCGTCAAAGAAACGCTGCTCGGTCAAAACGCCCCGGAAAAGTTGACGGTCAATTTGCCCGGTGCGGGCACAAAGCTCATCGGCGGCGGCATCCACGTTGATGTGACGCGCGACGAGGTGCGTAACCTGCTCGTCGAAGGGTTCTTTCCAAGCGTGAATTTGAACGAAAAACCCATCAACCGGCGGTCCGGCTTTCAAGAGTTTGGGCTGCCGTTTGCGCCTGACGCTGCCATCACGCGATATCTGGCGGCGTTCTTGACTGCACATCGCCACGTGGCCATCGACGAGGGCGACGCTCCGACCGATCATGACCCCGCCCGGCCGGACATCGTGCTCCTCAATGGCGGCGTTTTCGAGTCGCCCCAACTCCGCGACCGTCTGCTCGAGGTGTTGGGCAGTTGGTTCGCTCCTGGGCAAACCGACGCCAACGTGTCGTCGACCGCAAGATCGGGCGACTGGCGCCCAATTCTGTTGGAGAACGGCCGGCTCGATTTGGCGGTTGCCCGAGGCGCCGCCTACTACGGCATGGTGCGTCGCGGCCAAGGCGTGCGGATTGCCGCCGGACTGGCTCGCACGTATTACATTGGCGTGGAGGCCGCTACACCCTCAGGCGCATCGGAGCCGAAAACCTCGGCCGTTTGTCTGCTTCCGGCGGGCATCGAGCCAGGCCACGACGTCGCTCTGACGAAGCAACGATTTGATCTTGTGGTATCCGAGCCGGCCGAGTTCCCGCTCTATTTTTCCAGCACGCGATTAACCGACAAGCCGGGCGAGCTCGTGCCGGTCGACCGTGAGCGGATGACGCCGCTGCCCCCGATGCGGACTGTGCTCCGAACGCAAAAAAAGGCCGTGCCTGAGACCGTCGCCGTCAACCTGCACGCGCGACTTACAGAAATCGGCACGCTCGACTTGTGGTTCAGCCAGATCGGCGGTCGGCGTAGCTGGCGGCTGCAATTCGACGTCCGCTCAACAACGCAAACAGATGTCGCGGCTCACGAGTCGCAGGCGGAACATGAAGGCGTCGTTGATGAAACCACGTGGAAGCACTGCGAGACGCTGCTGGAAAACACCTTTGGCTCGGCCGGCGCCGACAAGCCGGAAGGGCTCGTCAAGCGGCTAGCGGCCGCCACGGGCATGACCCGGAACTCGTGGCCTACGTCTCTCTGCCGGCGCATTTGGGAGGCGCTCATGGAACGCGAGGCGGGCCGGCGGCGGAGCGCGGTCCACGAGTCGCGCTGGTTGAGTCTGCTGGGGTTTGCATTGCGGCCCGGCTATGGGCTGGCGGTCGACGATTGGCGCGTCGCCCAAACGTGGACTGCCCTGCAAGGCAAGTTGCGCACCCGTCGGCCAGTGTGCGCGTCGAAGGTTGGATTCTCTGGCGGCGCATCGGCGGAGGGCTGATGGCAGGGCAGCAGCAGGCCCTGGCCGACCCGCTCTTGGGACCTATCCGTAGTTTGCACCGTCAACTAACCACCGGCAAAGGTCGCAGCGATTTCAGCTTCGCCATTGGCGAGACGGCTGAGATGTGGCGGTTGCTGGGCTCGCTGGAACTCTTGGCGGCCAGTACGAAAACCGAACTCGGCACGATGATGCTCGACATGTTGCCGAAACGGAAGTTGGAACGGGTCAGGCCGGCGATTCTTTGGGCCCTGGGACGACTAGGGACGCGTGTGCCCCTGTACGGACCACTCAACGCCGTTGTTCCGGCCGATGTCGCCGCCGGGTGGCTGGCAAGACTATTGGCAGCGCGAGGTGAGAGTCCGGAGGGCCAACTGGCCGCGATGCAGCTTGCCCGGCGAACCAATGACCGCTATCGCGACGTGCCCGACAAACTCCGCGGCGAAACGGCCGATTGGCTCACGCTGCTGCATGCCCCGCATCACTTTGCGGAGCTTGTCCGCAACGGCGGCGAACTCGACAGCGACGAACAGGGTCTTGTCTTTGGCGAGGCGTTGCCGACAGGCCTACGGATTGCATAGCCGGAAGGGCGGCCGTCGACCATTACTCGTCCATGACCTCTTTTTCCCGGGCCTTGGCCAGATCGGTAGCCTGGGCTTCGTAGGTTTTCGTGAGCTCTTGGATTTCTTCCTTGACTTGATCACGATCGTCTTCGGACAGATCCTTGTCCTTCTCCGATTGATCGGCCGCTTTGTTGCCGTCGCGGCGGATGTTTCGTACGGCGACCTTGGCCTCCTCGGCCAGATCTTTGATGCGGCCTACCATCTTGCGGCGAACTTCTGTCGACAGCGGCGGCACGTTCAACCGTATGAGCCGGCCGTCGTTCTGCGGATTGAAGCCAAGGTCGCTGGTTTGAATCGCCTTCTCTATATCCTTGAGCGTACTGGGATCGTAGGGGCGAATGACGATCTGCGTCGGTTCGGGCGCCCCGACCGAAGCAATTTGCTTGATCGGCACGGCCGACCCGTAGACCTCGACCCGAAGCGAGTCGACCAGACCGGGGTTCGCCCGGCCGGTGCGAATGCCGGCCAAGTCGCCCTTGAACTTGCGAATGGCCTTCTCCATGCGCTCTTCGACGTCCAGTAAGATTTCGTCGCTGGTCATAGGAATGAGGAAGGATTAGGGATTAGGGAGCAGGGATTGGACATTGGTACTGGGCCTCTTTTCGCTAATCCCCAATCCCCAATCCCTAACCCCTCTTTCTATTCATGTATCAACGTGCCGATGCGCTGGCCGCACACGGCGTTTTCGATGTTGCCGTCTTTGCGGAAATTGAACACGAGGATCGGCATGTCGTACTCGGCGCACTTGGTAATCGCCTCGTGATCCATTACACGGAGGTTCTGCCGCCGAACGTCATCGTAGCGAAGCTCACCGTAGAGAACGGCATGCGGGTTCTTCTCCGGATCATCGCTAAAGACGCCATCGACCCGCGTGGCCTTCAGCAGGATTTGAGCTTCTAGTTCGAGCGCCCGTTGAGCGGCAGCCGTGTCCGTGGTGACAAACGGACTGCCGGTTCCGCCGGCAAGGATGACGATCCGTCCCTTTTCCAAGTGGCGCCGCGCCCGACGGCGAATATATGGCTCGGCCACGCCGTCGGTGCGGATGGCGGTCATCAGTCGCGTGTCGCAGCCAAGCGACTCCAATGCGTCTTGTAGAGCTAAACCGTTGATCACCGTTGCCAGCATGCCCATGTAGTGAGCCGTGGCCTCGTGAACGCACGAATTGCCGCAACTGAACTGCGCCCCACGGAGGATGTTGCCGCCGCCGATGACGATGGCAATTTGCACGCCATGCTGGGCGGCGTCGTACGTTTGCCGGGCAATGTGCAGCACCGCATCCATGGCTATGCCACGTTCGCCCGGATGGACGAAACCCTCGCCAGAGATCTTCAGCACCACGCGGCGGTACTTCGGCCCTGCCGTATCGGCAGCCGATAAACCTTCAGGCTCCGGCGAGGTTTGCTCAGACATCGTCGCTTACTCCTTCGGCAACTCCCAGCGGACAAAACGCACAAGCTTCATGCCGGCCTCTTTAGCCACTTCGCCCACGGTCTTCTTGTCATCTTTGACAAACGGCTGTTCGGCCAGACAGCACTCGGCATAGAAGTTTCGCAGCCGTCCCTCGACCATCTTCTCGATGATCTTCTCGGGCTTGCCTTCCTTGCGGGCGGCCTCGGCCAGAATCTCGCGTTCCTTGGCCACAACAGCCGGATCGAGTTCTTCCGTATAGAGCACGGCCGGCCGCATGGCCGCGACGTGCATGCAGATGTCTTTGGCCAACTCCGGATTGCCCCCTTCAAACTGAAGCAGCACGCCGGCGGCTCCGTTGTGATGCGCGTAACCGCCAGAACGGCCGTCGATGCGGACAATCTGTTCGAGCTTGAACACCTCGCGAATGCGGTTGTTGAGATCGTCAAACTGCTGCTTAAGCGTCGGCGCGGCCTTGCTCGGCGACGGCTGTGCCAAGAGCGCTTCGGGCGAAGCCGCCCCGGGACCGAGCGCCAACTGCTGGGCCAGATCGTTGGCCAACTGCACGAATTGATCGTTGGTAGCCACCGGAGCGCTTTCACAGCGCAGGTCGACCATGCTGCTGACGTGCGCGTCGGGCGCCACGAAGATGGCGATGCGTCCGGAAGTCGCAACTCGGCCGGCACGCTTCTCCATCATCTTGGCTCCGGCTTTGCGCAACAGCTCAACTGCCTTTTCGGCATCGCCGTCGGCGTCTTGCAGGGCCTTCTTGCAGTCCATCATCGGCAGTCCAGTCCGCTCACGCATGGTTCGCACGGCGGCTGCGGTTATTTCGGCCATTGAGAATTCTCCCTTGTTGTTGTATTGGCATGCCGCCTTCTGCGGCCATGCCGCGGCGGCGTACGATTTGTTGCCTGGTTCCTAAGCCGGAGTCTTCCAACCAGCGAGCAACGCAAATTGTTTGTCTAGCGGCTAATGATACGCCTACTCGACCATCTGCCACTGATTGGGTCAATGGCTCATAGGCACGCGGGCGACTTACACCGACGCCGCTACGGCCCCTTCGGCTTGCTCTTGCTTCATGGCGCCCGAGGCTGTCTTGCCTGCCACGATGGCGTCTGCCAAGAGCGTAACGATCAACTCGATCGAACGAATACTGTCGTCATTGCCGGGGATCGGCAGATCAACCTCGTCCGGGTCGCAGTCGGTGTCGATCAGGGCCACCGTCGTGATGCCAAGTTTGCGGGCTTCGCCGATCGCGTTTTTCTCTTTCCGCGGGTCGATCACCAGCAGGCACTCGGGCAGCCGATTCATCGTGCGGATGCCGTTGAGGTTGCGATACATCTTGCGGTATTCGCGATTCAGCGACGACTGCATTTTCTTTGAATAGGTCGATATCTCGTCCGAGGTTCGTATTTTTTCGAGCTCTTCGAGCCGCGTGAGCCGGCTGCGAATCGTGCGGAAGTTGGTCAGCGTGCCGCCTAGCCAGCGGTCGCTGACGTAAGGCATTCCGCAACGGAGACCTTGTTGTTCGGTCACGTCGCACGCTTGCCGCTTCGTGCCGACCACCAGCACCAGACTTCCCTGCGAGGCGACTTTTTGCAGATATCTCCGCGCCCGCAACAGGCCGCGAATGGTCTCGCGAACGTCGATGATGTGGATCAGGTTTCGCCGGGCGTAGATGTAGGGCCGCATCTTGGGATTCCAGCGGCTCGCCCGATGCCCAAAATGTACGCCCGCCTCGATGAGGTCTTTTACTAAAACGGTAGCCAAATAACAGCTCCTTGTAAGGCACACCGGCTATGTCCCCACGTTGGGGCGTCCGGCGTTAAAACGCGGATTCGGTCAATGCAGTTTGCCAACCACTGCCCTGGACCGTTCAAGGCGGTGAATCCCATACTTTAGCAGGAGGCCCGGCATGCGTCAACGGCCGCTCGTACTTTCCAAAATGCTCTTACCACGACCCGGTCAACAAGCCATATATCAGTTGCGCGACAATGGTATAGGCATTTCCCCAACTCTCTTCGCGAAAAGACTGGACCGGCGACCCGGTCGCGCGGACAAACGCACACAAAATCCAGGCCATTTGAACGGCCATGAAGACGTAGATGCCCTGCCACGTCCAGAGCATCTAGCGATGTCAGCGGTCAGTCAATCGTTGTAGTCTGTGCCATTAGCACATCGGCGGCTGCCGTTCGATCCGCATTCGTGCCAGACGAGCCAGACCACAAACATTGCCACACCCAGCGGAAGCGCGGCTTTGCCGTTGTCGTGAAAAAGGTCGGTCAGCGGCTTCTCGATGTCGCCGGCCGGCAGCAGAGAGACAATTGCCCAGGCCGTGAGTGTCAGCCAGCGGGCTCGCTTTTCCACAAAACTGACCATTACGGCCCAACTGACCGCAGGAGCGATGATGCCGTAGGTGAGCTGCTCTGTGGCCGGACCAAAGATCAATTGCCATGAGACCCACATCGAAAAAACGAGAGTGAGCAGGTGGCCGGTGGATCGCAAGCGACGACGTTGCCACAGACACCACGCTAGCACGCCCACGGAAGTGGCAAGCTCAATCGCCATGTAGACATGCCGGGCGGTCATGTTGTTCCAATCTGCTTGGCAGTTGAACCACGAACAAAGCATCTCCCAAATGGTCCAGGCATCGCGATAGCCGGGCCAACGTCCTTGCAACGGGCCGGTCAGGTCGACGTACCACTCGTGATACTGCCAAAGCACTACGTTCGGCGGCCTCGTGAAGAATGGGATCGCAACCAGCGACAAACAGATGACAGAAAATCGCCAAGTCAATTGCCGCGGCCAAAACACAACCAGCAGCATGACCAGCGCGATCGGCCAGATCTTGATGAACACCGGCACGGCCAGGCAGAGCGACGCCGTCCACCAACGCTCGCGAACAATGGCCGACAGCGCCACGGCGAGCAAGGCCGTGACTATCGCATTGGTTTGCAAAGCCCAGATGCCCACGATCGAGCCGACCATCACCAAGCCAAGAAACCATCCTTCGCGCCGCGGTGGCCAATTGCCGGGCAGAACATCGCGCACCAGCACTCGCATCGCCCAGACCAGAGCAAAAATGCTTACGAGGCTCCAGGCAATTGGGCCGTATGGGTTGGTCAGCAGATAGAAAGGCGTAAAAGCGACGGCAAACGCGGGGCTATAGCGGAAACTATCGAGGTTTTCGCTCACCGCGTAGCTGGCATACAGCGATTGATCGGCCCACCAATGACGCGATCCGCCGGCAAACATGCGGTAGACCGAATAGTCGCCGCCCATGATGACCAGTTTTAGACAGACCGCGAAGGCCAAAATGATCCACAGATTCAGCGCGTGACGCAGCGGCGAGAGCCTGATGAGGTAGCGAACAAGCGTTAGCACGTTAAGGCTCATCAAAAGCACTCGGGGATCATTTGCGCAGCGAGTTGCCCGGGCCGATCGTCCAATGGCGGGGATGATAGGCTAATCAAGTTTCGTGGTCAAGCTAGACCCCGCTTGTGCCCACGGCATCGTAACGGCAGAATGCTGCACATGCTGGCCGCCTCCGCCAATTCGGGTCCGTCGCCTCACGAGCCGCGGTATCATCCGTTGGTAATTGTGCTCGTGGCCGTCGTGGCCGGCATCATCGTCGACCGCTCTTGGCCACTGCCGCTGTGCGCATGGTCGACGATAGCGACCGGCGGGCTAGGGCTCTGGCTGCTCGTGGCGGCGTTCTTACGATCTCGGCAGAATTCCGCATCGGATGACGAAGCCAGCAAGATTGAGGCTTCCGCTGAGTCCACTCGGTTTCCTGTTTGGTTGCCCGTGGCACTCGTAGCCAATGTCGCGTTGCTTTTGGCCGTTGCCGCAACGGCGGCCGCCTGGCACCATTGCCGCTGGAACCTGTATTTCTGTGACGATATCGGTTGTTATGCGCACCTGGCATCCCAGCCGATTGCCGTCAACGTCATAGCCCTTGGTCCACCGCGCCGTGCTCCGTCATCGGCGCCCGACCCTATGCAGTCGATTCCGTCGGGCGAGTATTCGCGGCTCGACGTCGACGTGATCGCGCTGCGCAATGGTTCTCAGTGGCAGGCTGCCTCCGGTCGGGCCACGTTGATCGTACTGGGCGAGCCACCAGCGATCGAGGCCGGCGACCGCTTGCGGTGTTTCGTCCGCCTGTCCGCGCCGGCCCGCCCGCAGAATCCCGGAACCTTGGATCGCTCGGCGTATCTTCGCGCGGAGCGGATTCGCGGCCGCCTTGTGGCCGAGGTGCCGCAGTGTCTGACGCTGGTCGACTCGGGCTCTCCATGGTCGCTCACAAGGCTGGTGGGCTCTCTCCGTCTGCGCGGCGATCAAGTGCTCAAGCAATGTCTGGAGCCACGACAGGCCCAATTGGCTGCCGCCGTGCTCTTGGGACTCCGTGAAGAGCTCGATACGGAGCGCACCCAAGCCTTTCTTACCACCGGCACAGTCCACATCTTATCGATTTCCGGCCTGCACGTCGGCATCCTTGCCGGCGCGATGTTCTGGCTCATGCGGCGAACGCCGCTCCCGCGCGGCTGGGCCGTGGCTACCATAGCGGTCGTCACGCTTCTCTATGCGCTGATGGTCGATGCGCGTCCGCCGGTCATCCGTGCCACGGTGCTTGTATTAGTGGCCTGCGGCGCGCTGTATCTCGGCCGGCGCACTCTGGGAATGAACACACTGGCCGCCGCGGCGCTGGTCGTTCTGGCTCTCAATCCCGCGCACCTGTTTAACGTCGGTGCACAACTGTCGTTTCTGTGTGTGGCCGGATTGATTTGGTATGCCGGACGGCGGCCGCACTCGGATGACAGGGCGAAAAAGACCTTGGATCGGCTCGTGATGGCGAACCTAGGCTGGCTTTCTCGGGCGCGGCACCGAATTTGGCGAGCCCTGGTCGGCTTGCTTCTGGCCGGTGCGGTGCTTTGGTCGCTATGCCTACCTCTGGTGATGGCTCGCTTCCACATCCTGTCGCCGGTGGCCCTAATCCTAAATGCGCTGCTCTGGGTGCCGGTATCGCTAAGTATGCTCAGCGGCTTCGGTACATTATTGTTCGGCGCGATATGGTCGCCGCTGGGGTCCCTCTGCGGTTGGCTGTGCAACGTCAGCTTCTGGATCTTGGAGGACAGCATCAACTTCGCAGATCGCTGTCCATGCAGCCATTTCTGGGTGCCGGGGCCGGCCGACTGGTGGCTGTGGGGATTCTACGGTGGGATTGGCCTGTTGACCGCACTGCCGCGATTACGACCGCCGCGGCGCTGGTGTGCGTCGCTGCTGGCCGTGTGGATCGCCGTCGGGCTTGCCGCCTCTGCCTGGCCGTCGCGCCACGATCACTTGGACTGTACGTTTCTCAGCATGGGCCACGGTTGTGCGGCCTTATTGGAACTGCCCTCGGGACAAACGATGCTGTACGACGCCGGCCAGATGGGCAGCCCTTGGGTCGGCGCCCGCAGCGTCTCTGAGTTCCTCTGGGACCGTGGCAAGATGCACATCGACGCGGTTGTCCTCTCCCATCCTGATATCGACCACTACAACGCCCTGCCGGGCTTGCTCGACAAGTTTTCCGTGGGCACGGTGTACGTTTCGCCACAAATGTTTGAGAAGGACAACGGGGCGGTCGCTGCCCTGCGTTGCGCGATCGACGAGCATGCCGTGCCGGTGCGCGAAGTGCAAGCCGGCGATCGCATCTGGGCAGCCGACGGCTGCACGATCGAAGTGCTTCACCCACCACGACAGAGCATCTTCGGCTCGGAGAATGCCAATAGTCTCGTGCTCTCCGTGGATTACCTGGATCGCGAAATTCTCTTGACCGGCGACGTCGAATCCACCGGCCTGAACAAATTACTGTCCGAGAAACCTCGTCACGCGTCAGTCTTGCTCGCCCCGCACCATGGCAGCCGGAAGAGCAATTCGCCGGAGCTGGCGCATTGGTGCACGCCGGAGTACGTTGTCTTCAGCGGCGACGGTCGCTGGAGCATAGCCGAGACTGAGGCCACGTACCGAGCCGTCGGCGGCACCGTGTTCCACACCTACAGTGGCGGCGCCATCCACGTTCAAATCGACGCGGCGGGCGTCCGCGTCTCACAATTCATAGACCCGCGGTAATAGCCCGAAGCTCCGTGTAATGAACGTGTAATGAATGATGGCACCGAACGCCATCCTGCTATGCGGTAACAGGTTCGCCCAGCCCACCTTACACCAAACCACCCATAAGTACTGGCACTTGTCTAATATAGCCGTCTCACACGCTCTCACCGCATCGCCCTTACCCCCGTTGCATTGCTTGGGGCGTTTGGTACACTGTTAGGCTTAGTAGTTGTTGGTAACAATCAGTAGGCAGAGTTGTAGTAAACGCGGTAGGAGGAGCGTGCTTCCTGTAGAAGCATCCCCAGCCCACCAAGTGCAGCAGTCGCGGTAACATGACTATTACCAGAGAGCGGAAAACGGAATTGATCGGCGAGTACCAGCGGGGCCAGACCGACACCGGCTCCCCCGAGGTCCAAATCGCCATCCTGACAACCAGGATCAACAGTCTCACCGGGCACTTACAGGGTCACAAGCGTGACTTTGCCTGTCGACGCGGCCTGTTGATGCTCGTGAGTCGGCGGCGGCGGTTGTTGGATTACCTCAAGAAGGTCGATCCGCAGCGTTACCTCGATATCATCCACCGTCTCGATATCCGCAAGTAATTCGAGACGGATTCGCGCACCGTGGCTCGTGGGAATCATATGGTTGCCGGGGGGTCAGGCATCCTTGCCTGCTGCGTGCAGACAGGAATGTCTGCCCCACCCATCAACCGCCTCTTCTCCGCTGCGCTAGCAACTCACGAAGAAGGTAGGAGAATATCTTGAAAGTACGTGTCGAGCGGCAAATCGGAGCGTCTGTTCTTTCCTTTGAGACCGGCGAATTGGCGAAACAGGCCGCCGGTAGTTGTCTTGTGCAGTACGGCGACACCGTCGTGCTTGTAGCGACCGCCACGGGGGCTCCTCGGCCAGGCGATTTTTTCCCCCTAACCTGCGACTATCGCGAGCGGGTAGCCGCGGCAGGCAAGTTCCCCGGCGGCTTTTTGAAGCGCGAAGGCCGCCCCACGACCAAAGAAACACTTACCGCCCGGCTCATGGATCGCCCCATTCGGCCCCTGTGGCCGGAGGGCTTCCGCGACGAAGTGCAAATTCAGTCCTTTGTCATGGCCAGCGACCGGCAAAACGACGGCGACGTGTTGGCGATGAACGGAGCGTCAGCCGCTTTGGAGATTTCGCCGCTTCCCTTCCAGGGCCCGATCGCCTCGGTGCGGCTGGGTTGTATCGACGGCCAATTTGTCCCGTTCCCCACTCACGACGACCTGGAATCGAGCGAACTGGACCTGATCGTCTCTGGCAGCAAGGAATCGATCTTGATGATCGAGGGGTTTGCCCGAGAGATGCCGGAAGACCGCATGGTCGAGGCGATTGCCACGGCCCACAAAGTCATCCGCGAGATTTGCGAGATGCAAGAAGAGCTCGTCCAGAAGGTGGGGACGGTAAAGAAACAGTACGAAGTGCAGTCGCACAGCGAGCTTATTGATACGTTGCGGGCGAAGTACTACGACGCCCTTCGCGTCGCCAAGCAGACCGAAGGCAAGCATGCCCGAGCCGAGGCGGCCTCAGCCGTGAAGAAACAGGCCATGGCCGAACTGATTCCCGACCCGAAGGCGGATGATGCCATTACGGCCGAGGCCTTCGCGTCGGCGTGGGAGGCGTTGGAAACGCGGATCGTCCGCGACCAGATTCTCAGCGGCACGCGAACCGACGGGCGCGATCATAAGACACTCCGGCCCATCTCGTGCAAAGTGGACCTGCTGCCGCGCGTCCACGGTTCGGCCTTGTTCCAACGCGGCGAAACCCAGTCGCTCGTCACCGTCACCCTGGGCACTGGTCGCGACGAGCAGCGTGTCGACGGCCTGGTGGACGAATACTCGCAGAAGTTCATGCTGCACTACTATTTCCCGTCGTTCTCGGTGGGCGAGTGCCGGCCCATTCGCGGACCGGGTCGCCGCGAGATCGGTCACGGTGCGTTGGCCGAACGGAGCGTCAAGCCCGTGCTGCCCGAGCCGGACGTGTTCCCCTACACCATCCGCGTCATCTCCGACATCCTCGAGAGCAACGGATCGAGTTCGATGGCGAGCGTGTGCGCTGCCACCCTCGGACTAATGGCTGCCGGCGTGCCAATCAGCAATCCCGTGGCCGGCATTTCCGTCGGTCTGGTCAAGGAACCCGATCGCTATGTCCTCCTGACCGATATCATCGGCGATGAGGACCATTTCGGCGACATGGATTTCAAGGTCTCCGGCACGCAAAACGGCATCACCGGCATTCAACTCGACCTGAAGATCGACGGTATCAGCGAGCAGATCGTTCGCGAGACGCTCGCTCAGTCGCGCGAGGCGCGGATCGAAATCCTCCGCAACATGCTCTCGGCCATTTCGCGACCTCGGTCGGAAATCTCGCCGTGGGCCCCGCGACTCTTGCGGACGCACATCGACCCCGAGAAGATCGGCCTGCTGATCGGCCCGGGCGGAAAGATGATCCGCTCGATCCAAGAGGCCACCGGCGCCCTGATCGAAGTCGACGACGACGGCACCGTAAGCATCGCCTCGTCCAACGCCGACGGGGCGCAGGAAGCCATGCGGCGCGTCGAGGCGCTCACGGCCTCGGTCGAGGTGGGGCGGATTTATGACGGCCGCGTTACCAGCGTTAAGGATTTCGGAGCGTTCATCGAAATCCTGCCCGGCAAGGACGGCCTGTGCCACATTAGCGAGTTGGCCGACGGCTACGTCAACAGCGTGGCCGACGTCTGCAAGGTGGGCGACGAGATGCAGGTCAAGGTGATCGCCATCGATGATCAGGACCGGGTGAAGCTCAGCCGCAAGGCTGTGCTCCGCGAGCAAGCCGCCGCCCAGAAAGGCGACGAGGTCAAGAGCGGAAACTGATCCCAGGAGGGATTAGGGATTCGAGGTTAGGGATTGGAATTAGCGTCTGGTCCCTATTTCGCCAATCCCTAATCCCTTTTTTCTATGCCGTCCAAGCCTCCCAGCAACGAGATCAACCAGTGGCTGGTCGACCAGTACACGGAGATCGCGCGCTTGGCAGGCGGGCTGGCCCACGAAATCAAGAATCCGCTGTCGACCATCCGCATGAACATGGAGTTGCTGGCGGAGGACTTTCGCGAGTCCGAAAATCCACGCGACCGCCGGGCGCTGAGAAAGGTCGAGTTGGTCGAGCGGGAATGCCGGCGGCTGCAGGATCTACTCGATAATTTCCTGCGATTCACCAAGGCCCACAAGCTGAACCTTAAGCCGAGCGATCTAAACTCGCAAGTTCGTCAAGTGCTGGAGTTCTATCGCCCCAAGGCGAACGAGGCGGGCGTCGAAATCGTCGACTACCTGTCGGACAATCTGCCGACGGTGCTCGTAGACCGCGAGGCATTTCACGGCGCGCTGCTGAACCTGGCGCTCAACGCGGAGCAGGCGATGCCCAAGGGCGGCCAACTGGTGATTCGCACGTACGGCACGCCCGACGGCGTGGCCCTGGAACTGATCGACACCGGTTGCGGCATGGACGAGGACACGCAGGCACGAGTCTTTGATACCTTCTTTTCCACGAAGCATGGCGGCTCCGGTCTCGGGCTGCCCACAACGCGAAAAATCATCGAAGGCCACGGCGGCCGCATCATGCTACAAAGCGAAGTCGGTCGCGGCACTCGGATCACGATTAAGCTGCCCGTGCCGGCGCGACTGCCAGCGGAGGGCAGCCGAGGGTAGCTAGGCGACAATCGCCCCGGCATCAGTTTCGCGTGGCTCGTCTGGTCGTCGATCCGCATCTTCACGTGGTGACCGCTGTAGCCGTGTCGCACAGTGCTGCGAACGCGTTGGTCGCCCAGGACCACCAAGGAATAAATTGTATTGTTTAGCTGCCGCCGGTATGGCAGCTTTGCAGCAGGGCCGACGTTCCGTCGGCTGCTAAACCGTTGCGGCATTGTGCGGTCAGCGGACGAACCGCCGTAATCCCGCACCACACCCTTGGCGGGGCGTCTATTGCGAACAAAGTGCCACGTGGTAAACTGACATTAGGTTCGATCGGCGGACACTGATGCCGATCCGAAGGTATAGACGCACGCCGATTTCCTCGCCAAGACGATAATCCTGCCAGATTCCACCACTCTAGGAGATTGCCATGAGGCGTGGGCGAACGATTGCACTGGGCATGGTCGTGCTACTCTTGGGCTGTATGTCCGTCCAAGCCGACGAATCGGCTTCGCTCGGATTGGTGCCAATGCCGTCACATGTCGCGGTCAAATCCGGCGCGTTGCAGTTGACCAACGGCGCAGCGATTGTAGTCGACAAGGACGCGCCCGACGCACTCGCTGTCGCAAAACTCTTGGCCGAGCGGATCAATCAGAGCACCGGGTTGGGGCTGGTCGTCAAGCCGTCCGACGGCTTGACCAAGGGCGCAATTGTTCTAACCACGAAAAATGCCAATGCGGCGCTGGGGCCGGAGGGCTACGCGCTCGACGTCTCACCCGAGGGCGCGGTGATTTCGGCAACGGCCGGTCCCGGGCTGTTCTATGGCACACAAACGTTGCTCCAGTTGCTGCCGCCCCAGGTGTTCAGCCCGAAGAAGGTCGAAGCGAGTGTGGCGTGGTCGATTCCCGCCGTGCGGATCGAGGACAAGCCACGGTTCCGCTGGCGTGGGCTGATGCTGGACGTCTCGCGCCACTTCTTCACTAAGGACGAGATCAAGAACTACATTGATCTTATGGCCCAGCACAAGCTCAATACGTTCCATTGGCATCTGGTGGATGACCAGGGTTGGCGGATCGAGATCAAGCGCTATCCGAAACTGACGGAGATTGGGGCGTGGCGTACGGGGATCGGCTTTGGGCTCAAGCCCGAGGACACGACGGCCTATGGACCTGATGGCCGCTACGGCGGCTACTATACGCAGGACGACATCCGCGAGGTGGTCGCTTACGCGAAACAGCGCTACGTGACGATCGTGCCCGAGATTGAAATGCCCGGCCATTCGGTGGCGGCCTTGACGGCCTACCCCGAGTTGAGTTGCACCGGTGGGCCCTACAACATCGACGTCCAACTGGAGAATACTTGTGGCGTTTACTGTGCGGGCAATGATGCCGCATTTGATTTTCTCGATGGCGTGCTTGCTGAAGTAATCGACCTATTTCCAGGCAAGTACATCCACATCGGCGGTGACGAGGTACGCAAGGACAACTGGAAGAAGTGCGCGAAGTGCCAAGCCCGCATCCGAGCGGAGGGTCTCAAGGATGAAGAGCAATTGCAGGACTATTTCGTGCGTCGCATTGAGAAGTTTTTGACCGCTCACGGCCGAACGTTGATTGGCTGGGAAGAGGTTATTAGCGGAGCCAAGGAACCTGGAGCGGCGGGAATGAGTTGGCATGGCAACGGAGTTGCCGGGGCCCTGCGCGTGGCCAACGCGGGTCATGATGTGGTAATGACTCCCCACGAGAACTCCTATTTCAATTTCTATCAGTCCAAGACGGGTGAGCCAAAAACGTACGATTACTTTCTGCCGCTCAAGCGGGTCTACTTGTTCGAACCGATTCCGTCGAAATTGACAGCGGACAAGAAGGCCCGAGTGATTGGCGCTGGCGGCTGTTTGTGGGCCGAATATCTGCCAAATTATGCCGCATCGCAATATATGACGTATCCCCGGGCGTGTGCAATGGCTGAGGTCACGTGGACCGATTCCAAGCTCAAAGACTGGGATGAGTTTCAGACAAGGCTGGCTCGACATCTCCCGCGGCTGAAATACCAAGCGGTAAACTATCGACAACCTCGCCCGACTGATGCCGCCGAGGCTGACGACGGTCCGAAGATGTAGACGCACGCCGATTTCCTCGCCAAGACGATAATCCTGCCAGATTCCACCACTCTAGGAGATTGCCATGAGACGTGGGCGAACGATTGCGTTGGGTATGGTCGTAATGTTGTTGGGCTTTATGTCCGTCCAAGCCGACGAATCGGCTTCGCTCGGATTGGTGCCAATGCCGTCACATGTCGCGGTCAAAACCGGCGCGTTGCAGTTGACCAACGGCGCAGCCATTGTAGTCGACAAGGACGCGCCCGACGCACTCGCTGTCGCAAAACTCTTGGCCGAGCGGATCAATCAGAGCACCGGGTTGGGGCTGGTCGTCAAGCCGGCCGACGGCTTAACCAAGGGTGCGATTGTTCTAACCAGCAAGAACGCCAAAGCGGCACTGGGGCCAGAGGGCTACACGCTCGATGTCTCGCCCGAGGGCGCGGTGATTTCGGCAACGGCCGGTCCCGGGCTGTTTTATGGCACGCAGACGTTGCTTCAACTGCTGCCGCCACAGGTGTTCAGCCCGAAGAAGGTCGAAGAGAACGTGGCTTGGTCGATTCCCGCCGTGCGGATCGAGGACAAGCCGCGGTTTCGCTGGCGTGGGCTGATGCTGGACGTCTCACGCCACTTCTTCACTAAGGACGAGATCAAGAACTACATTGATCTTATGGCCCAGCACAAGCTCAACACGTTCCATTGGCATCTGGTGGACGATCAGGGTTGGCGGATCGAAATCAAGCGCTATCCGAAGCTGACGGAGATTGGGGCGTGGCGTACGGGGATCGGCTTTGGGCTCAAGCCCGAGGACACGACGGCCTATGGACCTGATGGCCGCTACGGCGGCTACTATACGCAGGACGACATCCGCGAGGTGGTCGCTTACGCGAAACAGCGCTACGTGACGATCGTGCCCGAGATTGAAATGCCCGGCCATTCAACGGCCGCGCTGGCAGCCTATCCCGAGTTGAGTTGCACCGGTGGGCCATTCACTACCGACTGCCAACAAGGCATTTTGCACGGCATCTACTGTGCTGGCAATGACGCCGCGTTTGAGTTCCTCGATGGCGTGCTTGCCGAAGTGCTCGACCTGTTTCCAGGCAAGTACATCCACATCGGCGGTGACGAAGTGCCGAAGGACAACTGGAAGAAGTGCGCGAAGTGCCAAGCCCGCATCCGAGCGGAGGGTCTCAAGGATGAAGAGCAATTGCAGGACTATTTCGTGCGTCGCATTGAGAAATTCTTGACCGCTCACGGCCGAACGCTGATTGGCTGGGAAGAGATTATTACCGGCGCCAAGGATCCCGAGGCGGCGGGAATGAGTTGGCATGGCAACGGAGTTGCCGGGGCCCTGCGCGTGGCCAACACCGGTCACAACGTGGTGATGACTCCCAGCAGGTTCTGCTATTTCAATTTCTACCAATCCAAGACGGGCGAGCCAAAATCGTACCCGGTGTTCCTGCCGCTGGCGAGGGTGTATTCCTTTGAACCGGTGCCGGCCAAATTGCCCGCCGATAAGGTTAGGTACATTATCGGGGCCGACGCCAACCTGTGGTCCGAGTTCGTGCCCAACTACGGCATCGCACAATACATGACCTATCCGCGCCTGCGCGATGGCCGAGATAACTTGGAGCGATCCAGAGAAGAAGAATTGGAACGGTTTTCTCGCTCGACTCGACGAGCATTTGAAACGCATCGAGGCACAGGGCGCCAAGTGTCGTCGCCCTCGCCCAACCGACGCTGCTGAGGCCAACGATAAGCCGGACATGCACGAATCGAAGCAATGACCGATGGTCGCAGGGCCGTCTGATCTGCTGGCCGTCAGGCCCAGGGTCTAACCCAGCCTGAATGGGCGGACAGCACTAGCGGCTATCTCGCAAACTGCCCGTTGCGTTGTTCGATACGGGAGCAATTGCAGATGCCGGGACCGATTCCATTGAAGTGTACTGCGTAACCGCGCTGAGCAGTGCTTGTGCCGATGGAGGAACCGCTTGGGGCTGCCCTGGAGCCAAGGTGGCAGTGCGGTAGTACTGCGCATTCGCTGCCGAGTCGATCTGGATCGCTGAGCCATCCAGCGAAATGCCCGCAAATAGACCGCGACTGCGAGAGTACGAGTAGACTTCCGCACTAAGAAAGATATCGGTGGCCGCAGTCGCCTCTCGCCCAACGGGCCCGGCCGCGGCGGCCGCGTCGGCGCCAATCGTGAAGTTCCCGTGCAGGAGTTTTTGGATGCTCTTCCGCGTTTGAAAGACCAGGACAAGATCGGTCGACTGAATCCCGATCTGCCAGCCGACGCTTCCTCCGGTAACAGTGACAAACAGCGGAGGCCTCCACGCGTTTTTCTCATCCCGGACCATCACCACCCCGTGACCTCGCCGAACACCGATAACAAAGCCGCCTTTGAGCAATTTCGGGATAACAACAATTCCCTGGGCGTTCGCCAAGAGCGAAATCGGAATGCCCTTGGCCGGAATTTCCATGATCTCTTTCAATACCTGGTTCGACGCTGCAACGATTTCCGTCTCGCGGCTTGGGAATTCCGTGACTACCGGTGACGCAACTTGCCCGAAGAGCGTCGTGGACCACCCGAGGATCAACGTTGAAGAGAGGATTCCGGTCACAATGGCAAGTGGTTTCATAATACACTTCTTTGCATCGATTGCTGAACGGGTCCGTCACGATCATGCCTGACGGTCATGCGCGTGCATGTTGAGGATAATCGATGCGCTCGCACGCAACTATATCGATTTGGGCCTTTATCCAGAACGGCGGCAAGACGGGGCGACTGGGCCAATTGGCGTCGACGAATGTCGCGAGATGGCAGCCTATCACGGCCACCGGCGCCGAAGCGTCCTGCCATCAGGCGCTGCGAGTGAATTGACACACACCACTTCAGCAGGGACGCTTGCCGACACTGGCTGGATGTCAGGCGACCCACGCTGCATCTCAGGCGGACAGTGGTATAGTGCGGAGAGTTCGGGAGGCGGTCCGAGCAAGCGCAGCAACTCCACCGGACTGTCCTGCGAACAGGTCGAGCGGCGGCTGTCCCACGATGAACTCACAACTTCGCAGCACGCAATACGTTACGTGGACATCTCGTCGCATTTTTCATCGTGTCTCCCGCGACGTTTTGACGGGCCCGCGACGACGTCTACGATTTGTTGGCTGCGCACAGATTTGTTGGCTGCGCACAACGGTGCTCTACACAACACGTTCCTGGCGGTTCAGCGCGGCAAGCGGCATTTCGATCTTCGGGGAATTGACAACGATGTACTCGTGCCGACTATTTCTTACCGTCGCACTGGCCGGCTTAGTGCTCTGCTCGACCCTGAGAGGGGCGGAAGAATCGCGCAACGGGAAACGCGCCGCGCCGCCTGTGGCGACGTTTACCAAAGGTGACGCTACCTCCGACGCACTCCTACTAATATTGCGTGCCCCCGCAATCCATCGAGAGCTACGCCTGCAACGGCACCAGGTCGAGTCGCTCGAACAATTGATCGGCAAGGTCGACGAGCCGCTATGGCGACTACGGGACGCTCAATTCCTGAACGCCGAGAACTCGACCGCGGCTTGGCAACTGATCGAACAGGTCGAGTCGGGGCTCGGAGATATTCTAACTGCGGAGCAGCACACACGGCTGCGGCAACTTGCAGCACAGGCCCGAGGGATCCATGCTCTGCTGTCTAGCGACGTGATTCAGAGGCTGAAGCTCTCGCCCAATCAGGTCCAACAGATAGCCGACGTCTTCCAGACAACTCGGAAGGCGACGCAACAACTGCAAAACGAATCGACGGGCAAGGCGGACGGAGAGCTGGCGAAGCACATTCAGAAATTGCTGACCGCCCAACGTGCGAAGTTGGTCGGCCTCCTCACTGCCGATCAGAAGCGGCAACTGTTGCAGCTAGGAGGCAGGGCCTACGACTTCAGCCGATTGCCCCGTCGCTACGTCCGGGCGCCCGAGATCCGCGGAGTGGAGGAATGGCTTAACTCCGGCCCGCTTGCTTTGGCCGATCTGCGCGGAAAGGTAGTTGTCTTGCATTTCTTCACCTTCGGCTGTAGCAACTGTATTCACAATCAGCCCGCGTACAAGGATTGGCACAATCGATTTTCCCACGAGGGCGCAGTGGTGCTCGGCATTCAGACGCCGGAAGGAGAGGGCGATCGCAAGTTGGACAGCATCCGCAAGGCAATACACGATCAGGGGATTGAATACCCGGTGGCCGTCGACAACAAAAAGGAGAACTGGGACGCCTGGGCCAATCACATGTGGCCGGCGGTATACCTGATCGACAAGGAAGGTTACGTTCGCTATTGGTGGTACGGCGAGTTGAACTGGCAAGGTGCACAGGGCGAACAACTCTATCGTGAGAAGATTGCCGAATTGCTCGCCGAGGATGACGTTCCCGGAAGCGTCGCACCGAAAGACGGCGATACAGCCGACCGGCAGATCACCAAATCTGACGCCGAGTGGCGGAAACAATTGAACCGCGTTCAATACAACGTGACCCGACGTCAGGGCACGGAACCGGCTTTTAGCGGAGAGTATTGGGACTGCAAGAAGAAAGGTCTGTACCGTTGCGTTTGCTGTGGTTCAGAACTGTTTAGTTCCGACACCAAATTTGAATCGGGCACCGGATGGCCAAGTTTCTGGGCGCCCGTTAGCGCGAAGTCCGTCGCCGAGAGAGAAGACCATAGCCACTCGATGCAGCGGACCGAGGTAGTTTGTCCCCGATGCGACGCGCATCTTGGCCACGTTTTCAGCGACGGACCGCCGCCCACCGGCCTGCGATATTGCATCAACTCAGCCGCTCTGAAGTTCGACGAGTTGACGGCGAATCTGGCCGAAGGCAAGTAGTCGCAAGACGACCGGTCACACAGGACTGCATTCGCTGCGCAGTTGCAATGCGCCAAAGCCAGCGGCTCGGCCACTGCTTGACACTTGGCCGGCCGACTGATAGCCTAAGATTCGCATCTGCCGCTCTATCTGTCTGTGGTTTTCTAGTCCGTGGGGAACTATCTACAGGACTGTTCGACCATTTCGACAGCACACGAGCGAAATACAGTCTCAATCAATTAGCATCAGTCAGTATATTTATATACGCCCGTCGGCTTTCAGCCTGCTTTCGCCACGGTAACTTGGCGCAGACACGAACCTGTGAGATGCTCATCAGAACATTGGGAATCATCGAAGATGAACAAACTTGCCAATTTCATTTTTGTGTTGCTTGGTTGCTTCCTTCTTAGCCAACTTTCTGCTCAGCCTGCTTCCGCCAATGACAAGCTCTCGGCCGAGATCGCACCACTGCCTATTCTCGATGTCATGGAGAAGGTGGCCGACTGGCAGCTTGCGCAGCCGCCGAGATACGAGACCGATGATTGGACGTACGGGGCGCTGTATGCCGGGATGATGGCCTTGAGTGATGTGGCAAATAGTGCCAAGTATCATGATGCCATGATGAAAATGGGCCGGCAGAACGACTGGAAACCGGCTCTTCGAAAATACTTTGCGGATGATCATTGCGTGTGTCAGGCCTACCTGGACCTCTACATGCAACACCGCGACCCGGCGATGCTCGGGCCGACGAAAGCAAAGTTCGACTATATTCTGGCCCACCAGCCAACGAACGAGCTTGATTTTAGCCTTAAGAACTCACAAGATCGCTGGTCGTGGTGCGACTCGCTGTTTATGGCGCCTCCAGCCTGGGTGCGTCTCTACCTGGCAACCGGCGACAAACGTTATCTGGACTTTATGGACCGAGAATGGAAGGCCACGTCGGACTACCTTTACGACAAGGGAGAGCACCTGTACTTCCGTGACAGTTCATATTTCAATCAGCGGGAGGCGAACGGCAAGAAGGTTTTCTGGAGCCGAGGTAACGGTTGGGTCATGGGCGGCTTGGCTCGCATTCTGCAAGTCCTGCCGCCAGAGCATCCGACGCACAAGTTCTACCAGCAGCAATTCCAAGAGATTGCGGCCCGGATTGCCTCACTGCAACAGGAGGACGGCCTGTGGCGATCGAGTCTGCTGGACGCCGAGTCATATCCGCTCAAGGAAACGAGCGGTTCCGGATTCTATACGTTCGCGCTGGCTTGGGGCATCAACCGCGGCCTGCTCGACCGGGCCACCTACGAGCCGGTGGTGCGGAAGGCGTGGAAGGGGTTGGTGGGATGCGTCGCGCCGGACGGCAAGTTGGAGCACGTGCAGCCTATCGGCGCTGACCCGAAAAAATTCGACGCCACGCACTCCGATGTCTACGGAGTGGGCGCTTTCTTGCTGGCCGGTAGCGAAGTCTATCGGCTCGCGCTCGGCGAATTGCCAGCCGCCGCTTATTGCGCGTTCATGCCGCAGCGCAAGGATGATTTTGCATGGGAAAACGACCGCATCGCCTTCCGCGTTTACGGGCCGGCCTTGGAAGCAACTGGCGAGATCAGCAGCGGAATCGATATATGGTGCAAACGCACTCGCAAACCGATCATCGAGAAATGGTATTACCAGGCCGACTACCACAACGACCACGGCGAAGGCTGCGATATGTACAAGGTCGGTCCAAGCCGCGGGTGCGGCGGCACTGGCATTTTGCGCGACGGCAAGGTCTACGTGGCAAACAACTTCGTGACGTGGCGCATTCTGGAGAACGGGCCGTCGCGAGTCGCGTTCGAACTGGGATACGCCCCGTACGATGCGGCCGGTCTCAAGATCCGAGAGACCCGGCGAATTTCGCTTGAAACGGGATCGAATCTCAATCGCATCGAAACCCGCTTCGATTGGGACGGAGGCCCCGACGAATTGCCGGCGGTCGTTGGGATTGTGAAGCGTGAGCGTGGCGGCGCGCCGGACTATGCCAAGGACGGGTCCTGGATGGCCTATTGGGAGCCGGAGCAGCCCGGCAACGGCACAATTGGCTGCGGCGTGGTCATGACTACGCCTGCTAAGGCGTTGGATACCCAGGAGCAGTGCTTTCTGCAAACGGTCGTCAAACGCGGCCAGCCGCTTACGTACTACGCAGGCGCGGGCTGGACTCGAAGTGGCGATTTTCCGAATAAAGAGGCATGGATCCGATACGTGTCCGAGTTTTCCGCCAAAGTGAACGCCTCGAAATAAGACCGCGAAAGTACGAAAGAGCGTCAAACCATAAAACCACACAATTGCCGGCGGTCTTCGCTCGCCAACATTTTCGCGATTGTGTGAACCTATTTAGAAAGCGATCTCATGCAAACTCGTTATTCACCAAGTAAAACGGAATACCGAACGCTTAGCACCGAGCAGTTGCGAACGGCCTTCCTGGTGGATTCATTGTTCAAGCCGGCGCAGGTTGAACTTGTTTACACCGACGCCGACCGGGCCATCGTTGGGTCCGCCGTGCCGACGGCGGCCCCGCTTCAACTCGTTCCGGACGCCGAACTGCGCGCCGCCTGCTTCTGTGAGCGGCGGGAGCTCGGCATTCTCAATATCGGCGGCGATGGCGCGGTCGAGGTCGATGGACAGCGACTCGAAATGACGCGTCTGGATTGCCTGTACGTGGGACGTGGCAGCCAGAAGGTCGTCTTAAGCAGCAGCAACGCCGCTACTCCCGCCGCGTTCTACTTGCTAAGCTACCCGGCGCATGCACCATATCCGACCGCGCTGAGTCGCCGCTCCGAAGCCACTCCGGCCGAGTTGGGTACCGCCGCCGACGCCAACCACCGGACCATTTACAAACACATTCACGCCGGCGGCATCAAGAGCTGCCAGTTGGTCATGGGCTTCACCCAGCTCCACGAAGGCTCCGTCTGGAACACCATGCCGCCGCATACACATACTCGGCGCTCCGAGATCTACATTTATTTCGACCTGGACCCAAGTCGGCGCGTGATGCACTTCATGGGCACGCCACAGGAGACGCGGCACATCATTTTGGCCGACCGGCAGGCCGTCATCTCACCGAGTTGGTCGATTCACAGCGCGTGTGGCACCGGCGCCTATGCCTTCTGCTGGGGCATGGGCGGCGAAAACCAGACTTTTGACGACATGGACCCGGCGCCGCTGGACCAGTTGCGCTGACACTAGCCAAACCCTCTCTTGGAGCCCGAGCAAATTATGATACTCGACAAGTTCAAATTGGACGGAAAAGTGGCCTTGGTGACAGGCGCGGGACGTGGCCTGGGCCAAGGAGCGGCGGTCGGTTTTGCCGAGGCTGGCGCGGACGTCGCGGTGGTCGATGTGATTAGCACCGATGAGACTGCCCGGCGGATTCGCGAGCTAGGCCGACGTGTCTGCCAGATTCCGGCCAATCTCCTCGAACGCTCCAGTGTGAAAGACATCGTTGATACGGCTGTCAAGGAATTGGGCGGCATCGACATCCTGTTGAACAACGCCGGCATCATCCGCCGCGCTCCCGTGCTCGAGTTCTCCGAAAAAGACTGGGACGAAGTCATCCAGATCAATCAAAGCGCGGTCTTCTTCCTCAGCCAGGCTGTGGCCCGGCAGATGGTTCAACAGGGACGTGGAGGCAAGATAATCAACATCGCTTCGATGCTCTCGTTCCAGGGCGGCATCCGCGTGCCGTCCTACACCGCTGCCAAGAGCGCCGTGATGGGCCTCACCCGCCTGCTGGCCAATGAACTCGCCGCCCATCGCATCAACGTCAACGCCGTTGCCCCGGGCTACATGGCCACCGACAACACGGCCGCTCTGCGAGCCGACGCCACGCGCAACACCGAAATCCTCGCGCGCATTCCCGCCGGTCGCTGGGGCGACCCCGAAGACTTGCAGGGAACGCTGGTGTTCCTTGCTTCAGCCGCCTCGGACTACGTGACTGGCTACACCATCGCTGTCGATGGCGGCTGGTTAGCGCGTTAATCGCACTCGTTGAGCAGCTTGGCCAGAAGGCTCCTGAGCACATTCTTGCGCCGCGATATGTCGGCAGACGTTCCGTCTTAATCGCCGAGTTTCTGCCATGCGCGCATGGAACGCTGTAAATTCTCCCGGGAGTTGCCGGGGATGGCATAGCACTGCAGTCCGACAGGGCCTGTATAGCCGCATTGGTCGAGCGCCCGGAGCAGATGGCGAACATTGAACGTTCCGCGGTCAAGCGTCTGAATCAGGCGATCCCAATCCATCTCATTCGTTTGCCCGCTATCGGCGCCATTGATGCTGACGAGAAACAGATAAGGCGCGGCCTCCTTCAGTCGCTGTTCCAGGTTCTTCTCGTCGTCAAGCTTCAGAAAGTGACTCAAGTTAAACGTGACGCCGACGTTCTTGCGATCAACCTTCTTCGCCAGCCGCAGGGCATCTTCGACCCGGGCGACGTAAAACCCAATGTGTGGATAGAGCGCAATGCGCAGATTTGACTTTGCGGCCATGTCGGAAACTTCGCGGACGATTGCCACAGCTCGATCGTCCAACGTGGTCGACGACGGTGTTCCGCCGGTAATAAATAGCCAAATGACCGTGGGACGCCCCTTGAGCTGCGAGATGGCTTGTTTCAGTCCCTGATCATACGCCGGCTTGCCGGGATCGACGCACGCACCGACATAGATACTAAACATTGTGAGTCCGCGCGCGTCGAGCGCCGCGAGCATCTTGGGAATGCGCTTCGTGCCTGTATAGCCGATGCCGGCGTAGCCTAGCTCCTTGAGCATCGCGGCTTGAGTTTCCAAGGGCACGTGTTCGTCGCGGCCGGTGCCATTATCAAAGGCGAAAAAGAGATGTTTCGGCTGTGTCGCCGACGCGCCATCGGCGCGACCAAGCACAAACGTTGCGACGAATAGTGCAACGCATACCAGGCGACTGCATAGCGAGGTACGCCAGCGTGTGCACGTCAAACGGCTCATTGTGACCTCCTAATGAAAACAGCGCGAACCAAAATTGCCATCAGGGAGAAAGACGTTTAGCAAATCAGCCGGGCCTACACTTTGCAACGCGCCCATCGTACCATCACGTGGCACTGACGGTCAATCGCGCGGGCGACTGCCCGTCATCCGCCCCGTCTCGCTCCTCCATCGATGAACTTTCGCCTTCGTCTTGCGTAGAATAAGTGCGCACATTGTTTGGCGCAAACTTGGGTTTGGTGTGAAAAATGACCGCCCATCGATTCCTCCATATCGACGATGACCATCCCGCGGATCAGCCTGCGAAGCCCGCACCGGCTCGTCCGGCAGCAGCATCCGACGCCGACCTGCTAGACGCCTACTCGCGAGCGGTGATTGGCGTCGTTAGCCGAATCGGCCCGGCTGTTGTCTCAATCGTGGGCCCGCGGGGTGATGAACGCGGGGGCGTTGGGTCGGGCTTCCTGCTAACGCCCGACGGCTATGCGCTGACCAATAGCCACGTTGCGCATGGCCGCGGCAAGCTGGGTGCGATCACTCCCGAGGGCGATACGTTGGAGGCCGAGTTGGTCGGTGACGATCCGCCTACCGATTTGGCCCTGCTTCGTATCGCCGCCCGGGATCTGCCCTTCGCCGAACTTGGCAACTCGGAGAGCCTCCAGGTAGGCCAACTCGTGATTGCCATGGGCAATCCGTTGGGTTTCCAATCCACCGTGTCGACCGGCGTTATCAGTGCCTTGGGCCGCGCTATGCGCGGGGAGGCCGGACGGCGGATCGAGAACATCATTCAGCACACGGCCCCGCTGAATCCGGGCAATTCCGGCGGACCGCTCTTGGATTCGCGCGGCACTGTGGTCGGCATCAATACGGCCATTATCGCCTTGGCCCAAGGTTTGGGGTTCGCCATCCCGGCCAAGACGGCGCAATGGGTCGTCAGCGAGTTAGTCGCGTATGGCCGCGTCCGACGGCTCTCGTTGGGCATTAGCGCCACGGTCGCTCCGCTGCCCCGGCGCATCGCTCGCCAGCACGATCTACTGAGTGATCAGGCCGTGGCAATCATCGAGGTTGCGCCCGGCGGGGCCGCACACAACGCCGGTCTGCGGAGCGGCGACTTAATCGTTATGGTCAACGGTCGCATCATCGCCGGCGTGGATGACTTGCACCAACTGCTCGCCGGCTACCCGTCGTCGCGGCAACTGCTGGTTACCGTTCTCCGCGGCAATCGGCTCTTGGAATTGCCAATCGAGCTGCGTCTGGCCGACTGATCGCCCCCCCAAGCAAGACGGTCGAAGCTGTTCCAGCGTATCCATGTGATAAATCCAACCAGTTGCGAGATTTTTTGCGATCCACTATGTTGAAGGCTCTATAGTAGCGATTTCCGGCCGGGTAGCGGGCGGAACCCTGGTAGGACCTATGGACCGACCTCGCAATCACCTGCTGCTGCTCAGTGTAGGATTGCTTATTGCCGCTGCTGTCGTCAACGGCGGCCTCTCCTATTGGACCACGTGGCAATCCCACGTCGCTGCGGCATGGGTCGCGATCCTCTCGACCCTTTTCGACCTGCTGGTTATCGCCTTTTTCGTCCGCGTGATGTGGCGCAATCTCCGCGACCGCGCCGGGATGCCGCGGTGCTTTTCGATCAACGGGAATGGTTTCGCACAACGCTCGGCAGCATCGGCGACGCCGTCATCGCGACAGACGTCCGAGGCCGGGTGAAGCTGCTCAATCGCGTTGCCCATTCCTTGACCGGCTGGTCACAAGAGGAAGCGCTAGACAGGCCGCTGGCAGACGTGCTCAATATCATCAATGAGGAAAGTCGCCAGCGTTGCGAGGATCCCGTCGCGAAGGTCCTACAATCCGGCCATGTGGTCGGCTTGGCCAATCATACCGTGTTGATTAGCAAGTCGGGGGCCGAACGAATCATCGCTGACAGCGCCGCGCCGATTCACGATGCCGGCGGCCGGGTGACGGGCGTCGTGTTGGTCTTTCGGGACGTAACTGATACCCATCGCATGGAGCGCGCGATCGCCGAAATGGCCTCCTTCCCTAAGCTCAATCCGTACCCAGTCGTCGAAGCCGATGCGACTGGTCAGGTGCTCTACGTCAACCCGGCCGCGGAACGCCTGTTCCCAAACATCAAGCAGTTGGGCCCTGACCATCCCTGGCTGTTCGATTGGGACTCGGTCGTGCGATCGTTCCACGACCAAGATATTCCGTCACAGCTTCGCGAGGTAACGATTGGCGAGAACTGCTACCAGCAGGCAATGTATTATGTCGCAGAGACCGGGCGGGTGCGCACGTATGGCCTCGATATCAGCTCAAACAAGAAGGCTCAGAAAAAAGTCCTCTCGCAAAACGTCGTCTTTGAGGGAATGGCCCGCATCTTCGAGGCAGCCCTAGCCTCGCCGACGACCGAAGTCCTGGGACGCACGTGCCTTGCCGTGGCCGAGGAAGTGTCTGGCAGCAAGTTCGGATTCCTGGGCGAGATCAACGCCGAGGGGCGGCTCGACGACATCGTTATTAGTGATCCCGGCTGGGAACACTGCAAGATCGATCCTGCGGCCGAGCGCAAGCCGCCAAGTAGTTTTGCCATCCACGGCATCTACGGAAAAGCCATCCAGGACGGAAGGGGCTTCTTCACCAACGAACCTGCCTCGCATCCCGATCGTGTTGGGCTTCCTGAGGGCCACCCGCCGCTGACCGCGTTTCTCGGCGTTCCACTGGTCCGCGACGGCAAAACGGTCGGCATGCTGGCGCTCGGCAATCGCGAGGGCGGCTACAACAACGAACAATTGGAAGCGATGGAGAGTCTCGCGCCGGCCATTGTTGAAGCCTTTTCACGCAAGCGGGCTGAGGAAGCCCTGAAACAAGCGAACGACGAGCTGGAGTCCCGCGTTGCGCAGCGCACCGCGGAACTGACGACGACTAACCAGGCGCTGGCTTTCGAGCGGCGCAGATTCAACGAAGTCTTGGACATGCTGCCGGCATACGTCGTGCTGCTGTCGCCCGATTATCATGTGCCTTTCGCCAACCGCTTCTTCCGCGAGCATTTTGGCGAGTCCAACGGAAGACGCTGCTTCGAGTATCTCTTTGGGCGCAGCGAGCCGTGCGAGACTTGCGAGACGTTTACCGCTCTGAAAACAATGGCGCCCCATCGCTGGGAGTGGACCGGCCCGGACGGCCGTGACTACGATATCCACGATTTTCCCTTTACCGATGCCGACGGCTCCACGTTGATCCTCGAAATGGGCCTCGACATTACGGAGCAAAAGCGGGCCGAGGAGGAAGTGGAGAAGTATCGCCATCATCTGGAGGAATTGGTCCAACAGCGAACCGGTGAGTTGGAAGCCGCCAACGCTCGGCTTCAGGACGAAATTGTCGAACGCACCCGGGCCGAGGCGGAACGCGAGACGGCCGTCCAATTTCTGCGACTCGTCAACGACAGCAAGGGGAGCGTCGACCTGATCGAGACGGCAAGCCGCTTCTTCCAAGAGCAGTCGGGCTGCGAGGCCATAGGCGTCCGGCTCAAAGATGGTGACGACTATCCCTATTTCGAGGTCCGTGGGTTCCCCGCGGAGTTTGTGCAAGCCGAGAACAGCCTCTGCGCCCGGGACGCGGACGGCCAGATCGCGCGCGACAGCGGGGGCAATTCGCTTCTTGAGTGCATGTGCGGCAATGTGATCTGCGGACGGTTCGATCCCTCGAAGCCGTACTTCACCCCTTGCGGCACCTTCTGGACGAACGGCACCACCGAACTGTTGGCCAGCACCAGCGATGAAGACCGATTGGCACGGACGCGCAACCGCTGCAACGGAGAGGGATACGAATCGGTGGCGCTGATCGCTCTCCACGTGGGCGACAAGCGATTGGGTCTCCTGCAACTCAACGACCGGCGCAAGGATCAGTTTTCGCCGCAAAATATCGCCGTGTGGGAGCGGTTGGCCGATTACCTGGCCGTCGCCTTGACCAAGACCCGCGCCGAAGAAGCCCTTCGCCGCGCCAAGGAAGAATGGGAACACACCTTCAACTGCGTTCCCGACTTTATTGCCATTCTCGACCACCAACACCGGGTTGTACGTGCTAATCAGGCAATGGCCCAGCGGCTGGGCGTGTCGCCCGAACAGTGCGTGGGCGTCCCCTGTTATCAGGCCGTTCACGGGACCGACCACCCGCCGGAGTTTTGCCCCCACGCGCAAACGATCGCCGACGGCCAACAGCACACGGCCGAAGTGCACGAGGACCGGTTGGGCGGCGACTTCCTGGTGAGCACCACGCCATTGCTTGATCTGGCGGGACAATTGACTGGAACGGTGCACGTTGCCCGTGACATCACGGCGCAAAAGGCAAGCGAGCAGCAACTCCGTCAGCTAAACCGCACCTTGATGGCCCACAGTCACAGCGATCAGGCACTTTTGCGGGCGACGAATGAGGCCGACTATTTGGAGGAAGTGTGCAAGATCATCATCGAGGATTGCGGACATGCGATGGTCTGGGTCGGTATGGCTGAGGACGATCCGTCCAAACGCGTCCGGCCAGTCGCTTGCGCAGGTTTCGAGCAGGGGTATCTCGACACGCTCAACATTACGTGGGCCGACACTGACCGCGGCCGAGGGCCCACCGGCACGGCCATCCGCACCGGGCAGGCTTGTGTTTGTCGCGACATGCTTACCGATCCTGCCTTCGCTCCCTGGCGAGCCGAGGCCGTAAAACGCGGCTATGCGTCGTCCGTCGCGCTGCCGCTCTTGGCAAATGGAACGGCCTTCGGCGCGTTGACCATCTACTGCAAAGAGGCAAATTCGGTCAGCGATGAACAATTGAAGCTACTACACCGACTGGTTGCCGACTTCGCTTATGGGATCACATCGCTGCGTTTGCGCGCGGCGCACGCTCGCGCCGAAGAGGCGCTACGCGAGAGCCGCGAAGATTTGAACCGCGCCCAGGCCGTGGCCCAAGTCGGAAGTTGGCGACTGGACGTGCGGCACAATGAACTGCGTTGGTCGGACGAGAACCACCGACTTTTCTCCATCCCCAAGGGCACTCCCTTGTCCTATGAAACGTTCCTCAACGCCGTGCACGAGGATGATCGCGAATACGTGAACCAGCGGTGGATGGCCGCCCTGCACGGCGAGCCTTACGACATCGAGCACCGTATCGTCATCGATGGCAACGTGCGGTGGGTCCGCGAGAAGGCCGAGTTGGAAGTTGATCGGGACGGAGTGCTGCAAGGCGGATTTGGAACTACCGAAGACATTACCGACCGCAAGCATGCCGAGCAAGCGATCACCGATCGGGAAGAGGAATTGGCGGCCATTTATGAGAACGCCCCACTGATCATGATGCTTGTCGACGCCGAGCGCCGCGTGCGCAAGACGAATCGACTTGCTGAACAATTTGCGGGCGATGGATCGCTCGATTTGCTGGGCCAACGCGGCGGCGAAGCTTTGCACTGCGTCAACGCCCTCGATGCGCCCAACGGCTGCGGCTCCGGTCCACACTGCAACGATTGCACAGTGCGCAGGTCGATCCAGGAAACCCTGGAAACAGGTCGCAGCCACACTCAGGTCGAAGCCAGTCTGCCGTTGGTCATTGCGGGAAAGACGCAAACAGTCACGTTCCTGCTGTCCACCACAAGAGTCAGCGTCCGAAACGAACCGCTCGTGTTGGTAACCATTCAGGACATCACCGAGCGCAAACAGGCCGAAGAAGCCCTGCAGTGGACCGCCGAAGAGCTGGCCCGGTCGAACGAAGACCTGGGCCAATTTGCGTACGTCGCCTCGCACGACTTGCAGGAACCGTTGCGCATGGTAACCGGCTTCATGCAGTTGCTGCAAAAGAAGTATGCAAACCGGTTGGACGCCGACGCCGACCAGTTTATCGAGTATGCCGTCGACGGCGCAAAACGGATGCAGACCCTAATTAGCGATCTGCTGGCCTATTCGCGGGTCGGCACTCGCGGCCGCGAACTGGCGCCGACGAACGTCGAAGCGGCACTGCAGAGGGCATTGGATAATTTGCGAGCCAGCATCGACGAAGCCGGAGCAGAAATCACGCACGGCAACCTCCCCAACGTGCACGGCGACGGCACGCAATTGGCACAACTCTTCCAGAACCTCATCGGCAACGCACTCAAGTTTCGCGGAGCCGCACCGCCGATAATCCACGTCGACGCACGCCGCGAAAGCGACCGCTGGGTCTTCTCTGTTCACGATAACGGCATCGGCATTGCCCCCGAGTTCCGCGAGCGCGTCTTCCTCATTTTTCAGCGTCTGCACACGCGACAGCAATACGCAGGCACGGGCATCGGACTGGCGATCTGCAAAAAAATTGTCGACCGCCACGGCGGGCAGATTTGGGTCGAGTCGCAACTCGGCGAAGGCGCCACGTTCTATTTCACGCTCCCCGCGGCCTGATGCCGAGAAGAAGTCGCCGATGGCGTCCCAAGGCGCGCATTTGCAGGCGAAACGCCACAAAGGCGGCGGCTGTCAACGGAGCAGGGTGCTCGCATTCGAGAAGCGTTGCCGGCCGACGATCAGAAGTCGTCGCGTCAGCCTGCGACTCCGCTCTTCCTGCGCTTCCGCCAAACGTGAAGCAGGAAGCCGACCGTGCCAACGCCAAGGAGTGCGAGCGTGCTTGGTTCCGGTTCAGGAAGACTGTCGAAGTATGTGGAAACCTCGCCGGGACCAAGTGAGGCGACCGTTCCACTGAAAGCTACGTCCATCCCCTTGGTCACGTACATCGTCGCCAGCAGCGTCTGGTCAACGCCGTCGCCAAGGTCCGGGTCGACGGGTTGGAGCCACGTGGCCGGCTCGGTTGTGAACTAGGTCCCGGAGAACGACGTATATGCACTGCCCGAACCCACGCGGGCCAAGTCGCTCGTATTCGTGTTCAGGTTTATGAAAGACAACGGCGCGGCTGGCGGCTGAAACGAGCCGTCCAACTGCGTCAATCTCTTCCAGGCCAAACTGCTGGTGCTGAGATTAATCGTCGCGCCAGTTCCCAATGCTGTCCACGTGCCGCTGACGATGTTGAGTCGCGCTCCCGCCAGGGTGCCAGTCAAACCGGTGATGTGGAACTCGATCTTATCTAAGCTGGCGTCATAAGACGTGCGCGTAAAGCCGACAATCATTGCCGCGTTGGTCGCTGTGGCACCGAGCGCGATGATACACACACACAGAATTGCAGTGCGTCTCATCTTCCGATCCTCCTCTGTTTCCGAAAAGAACGGTGGAATTACGAAAAGCACAAAGCGCCAGCTCCACAAGGCGCCTATCAATAACAACGACAATACCCGGTGCGCGTCAGCCTGCGACTCCGCTCTTCCTGCGCTTCCGCCATGCAAAGAGTAGAAAGCCGACCGCACCTGTTCCAAGGAGTGTTAGCGTGCTCGGTTCGGGCCATACAGGGAAGATCGTGGCGAAGGCGTTGCCACTAATCGCGGGGCTCGCGTATCCAACGAACTGTACGATGCCGCCCTTGGTCACGAACATCGTCGCCAGCAGCGTCTGATCGATCCCGTCGCCAAGGTCTGGGTCGACCGGCTGGAGCCACGAGGCTGGCTCGGTCGTGAACCAAGTCCCGGAGAACGACCTGTATGCACTGCCCGAACCCACGCGAGTCAGGTCGCCCGCATTCGCGTTCAGGTTAATGAAGGACAACGGCGCGGCCGGCTGATTGAATGAGCCGTCCAACTGCGTCGCACCCTTCCAACCCAGACTGCTGGTGCTGAGATTAATCGTCGCACCGGTGCCGAAGGCCGTCCACGTGCCACTTAGGCCGTTGATCTTTTCGCCGGCTTGTGCGCCGGTCAGACCGGTGATGTGGAACTCAATCTTGTCTAAGCTGGCGTCGTAAGAGGTACGCGTGAAGTCAACGTACATTGCCGCCTTCGTCACCGTCGCGCTTAGTGCGATGATGCACACACACAGAATTGCAGTGCGTCTCATTTTTCGATCCTCCTCTGATTCCGAAAAGAGCGATGGAATTACGAAAAGCTCGAAGCGCTGCCTCCACAAGACGCCGATCAATAACAACGATAATACCCGGTGCGCGTTAGCCTGCGACTCCGCTCTTCCTGCGCTTCCGCCAAGCGTAGAACAGGAAGCCGATCACGCCTGTTCCAAGGAGCGTCAGCGTGCCAGGCTCGGGCCCATAGTAAATAGGGGCGACAGTCCCATTCGTCAGACTAACCTGTGAATCCGGGGTCGAGATCGCGAAGTAGCCTTTGGTCACGTACATGGTTGCCAGCAGTGTCTGATCGAAACCGTCGTCAAGGTCCGGGTCGACGGGCTGGAGCCACACGGCCGGTTCGGTCGTGAACCAGGTCCCGGAAAACGACGTGTATGCACTCCCCGAGCCCACGCGAGTCAGATCGTTCGCATTCACGTTCAGGTTCACGAAAGACAACGGCGGGGCCGGCTGATTGAATGAGTTGTCCAACTGCGTTAGCCATTTCCAGCTTACACTGCTGGTGCTGAGATTAATCGTCGCACCTGATCCTCCGATCGCGTACCACGTGCCGCAGAAGCCGTTGATTGCCAGCCCAGCTTGAGCTCCAGTAAGCGAACCGATGTGGATCTCAATCTTGTCCAGGCTGGCGTTGTATGATGTACGCGTCACGCTGCCGTATACCGCTGCCTTGGCGGCGGTGGCACTCAACGCCATGAAGCACACACACAGAATTGCAGTGCGTCTCATTTTTCGATCCTCCTCTGATTCTGAAAGAACGGTGGAATTACGAAAAGCTCGAAGCGCTGCCTCCACAAGACGCCTATCAATAACAACGATAATACCCGGTGCGCGTCAGCCTGCGACTCCGCTCTTCCTGCGCTTCCGCCAAGTGTGGAGCAGGAAGCCGACCGCGCCAACGCTAAGGAGTGCGAGCGTGCTTGGCTCCGGGTCGTCCGGCGGTGGTTCTTCCGGTGGCGGCGATAGAGGACTCGACGAGATATCGTAGACTGTGCCGCTAATCGCCTGGCTGACTTGCCCAACGAAGTTCACGCCCCCCCCTTTGGTTACGTACATGGTCGCCAGCAGCGTCTGATCGATCCCGTCGCCAAGGTCTGGGTCGACCGGCTGGAGCCACGAGGCTGGCTCGGTCGTGAACCAAGTCCCGGAGAACGACGTGTATGCACTGCCCGAACCCACGCGAGTCAGGTCGCCCGCATTCACGTTCAGGTTCACGAAAGACAACGGCGGGGCCGGCTGATTGAATGAGTTGTCCAACTGCGTTAGCCATTTCCAGCTTACACTGCTGGTGCTGAGATTGATCGTACCGCCGTACGCTGTCCACGTGCCGCTGAGGCCATTGATCTTTTCGCCAGCTTGTGCACCGGTCAGACCGGTGATGTGGAACTCAATCTTGTCTAAGCTAGCGTCGTAGGATGTACGCGTGTAGCTGAAGTACATCCATGCCTTCGACTCCGTCGCGCTTAACGCGAGGAAGCACACACACAGAATTGCAGTGCGTCTCATTTTTCGATCCTCCTCTGTTTCCGAAAAGAACGGTGGAACTACGAAAAGCACGAAACGCGATTTTCAGAGAGCACTGTCGGCGCCGGCAAGTCACTCAGGTGTCCGCCAGCCCGGCAATCCCCCCCCCCGATAGAGATTAACTTACACCCACGTGAACCATTGTGACAAATGTGGAAAAATTTGTCAACTGGCGAAGTTGACTATGCACTACGATGAGCTCAGCCGGTCTAGCAATCGAACGCGCAAAAAATATCACGGAAAGCCGCCTTGAGAACGTCAAGTTTGTGGATGAATCTTTGAAAGACTGATAAGCTCGGACATTTTCTCTAGCCCAGGCGTAAAACGCCCGGGCTAGAGAAAAGCTCTCAGACCGCCGTCTTCCGGGAACCCCGTGAATTTCCCACCCACAATCAAGATGCTCACGCAAAGTCGCTAAGGCGCAAAAGGGGCCTAATGCTACGAGGCGCTCGCCGCCGCTGGGACCGGCCCAACGCCACAGCCGACGCGGTCCTCGACGCCCTGGACAGAAACGGCCAATGGCGCCAAGTCTGGCCAAGCGTCCGCCCCGCCACGGCTTAAGGCTGCCCAGAACGCTAGTCACGCACGACCCTGGGGGTCTGACCATTTCGACTGGCGCTATTTGCGGGATTTGGGTAAGCTGCTTGCGCATGTGTTTGCGATTACATTCCTACGCGCAAGGAGTACGAGATGGAAACGTCGCCACGAGTTTCGGCGGGGCAGTTCGCCGAATCGATGAAGCAAGAGTTTGAGGTATTCGCCAATGAGGTGATGGAAGCCGTCAACGACGCACCGGACGGGCAGTGGATTGCCGGCAGTGAAGAGCAGGTGCGGGAGCTTTGTGCGGAGATGCGTCGGAAGGTCTTCGAGCGTGCCTTGCAGAAGCGGGTCGATGCGGCGGAAGCCGCTTTTCCCCCCTCCGCACCATCCGACGACGGGCAAGCGACTGGCGAATAAAGGCCGGCAGTCGCACCGGGTTCTTACCGTCAACGGCGAGATCCATATCGCGCGACGCTGGTGGCATGGACCACAGATCGGCAGTATCGCGCCGGCGGATGAGATTCTCGATCGTAGCGGGGCAACGATCACGCCCGGTGTCTTGGAGATGGCTTGTCGACTGAACTTATCGGCGACGAGTTTCATCAGGGCGGCAGCGGCCCTGGAGCGCACGGCCCAAGTGAAGCTCAGCGGCGAGCGGTTGCGTCAAGAGGTGGAAGCGACCGGGCGTCGCGTGCTGAAAGCCCAGCAAGACGACGCCATCGCCGTGACCTGGCACGCGGAGGATTGCATCCTGCCGGACAGCAAAACACGCGAGAAAACGCGTGTTTACACGGGTTGCGACGGCGTGATGGTGCCGATCATCACCGACGCCGAGAAAGTGAAACGTCGCGATGGCATCAAGGCCAAGCGCCGCCGTAGCGGCAAGAAATGCAAACCCCTGCCACCGCGAAAGCGTGGCTCCGACCTGGCTTGGAAAGAATTCAAGGTCATCTTCTTCTATAGCGAAGACGCGAAGCATCAGCATGTGGCCTTCACCCACGGTAATCATATCGCAGCGGGAACGCTTCTCCGTCACGAAGCGGATCGACTGTTCTTCCGAGAAGCGGATGAACATGTGGGACTCGTGGATGGAGCGACGTGGATTCGCGAACAGATGGAGTTGCATCTCGCGGAGTTGGATGCGTTGGGCTTGGACTTCTTTCACTTGAGTGAAAACGTGCATCGTGCGCGGCGTAAGGTTTTCGGTGAAGAATCGCCCGAGGGCAGCGCATGGGCGGATGAACTGATGCACGTGTTCAAACATGAGGGATACGCGGCGGCTTGGGAGAAAATCATCCAGTGGCGTGCCACGTTGCGGGGCAAAGGGAAACGCGAGGCCGCGGATCGACTGCTGAAGTTCGTCTCGACGCGGAAGGAAATGATCCGCTATCCAGCGTTCCGAAGACGCGGCTGGCAGATCGGCAGCGGTCCGACGGAATCGCAGTGCAAACTCTGCACGAAACGGCTTAAAGGCTATGGCCGCCGTTGGGATCGACCAAATGCCACCGCGGTTGCGGCCCTCGATACGCTGGACAGAAACGGCCAATGGCACAAAGTCTGGCCAAACGCCAGCCCCATCACCACTTAAGGCCGCCAAGAACGCTGGTTACGCACGACCCTGGTTGTTAATCGCAAAGAGTTCTGGAACAATGTGGGCTGTAAAGTCCGTATTGGCATTGTGGACGTTCAAATAGTGCGTTGGGGAGCGTTGCCCACTGAATCCAGAAAGGAAACCATCATGATCCGATCTGTCACATGCGCCCTTTTCGTTGGTCTTGCCTTGGCGTCGTCCGCGTTGCGTGCGGCATCGGACGTGCCGAAGTGGTCGGTGCATGAAATCCCACTCACGGCAACGGCAAACTACGAGAATCCCTACACCGAGGCCTCGGTTACAGCCGTTTTCCAGGGGCCGGGCGGCATCACCAAGAGCGTAAGCGGTTTCTGGGACGGCGGCAAAGCATTCAAAATCCGCTTCACGCCTACGGTCGAAGGCGTGTGGTCGTACGAGACGAAGTCGCCGGACGCGGGCCTGAACGGAAAGACGGGCAGCTTCCAATGCGGCCCGGCCGCCGGCGGATCGCACGGCTTTCTCCGCGTCGACGTAGAACATCCTACGGCCTTTGTCTGGGACGACGGCACGCGGTACTTCATGTGGGGGCAGACATATTACGACGTGATGCAGGCCGCGATGGGCAATGATAATTGGAAGACGTCGATCAAACACAGCCTCGCGTATGGGATGAACAAGCTGCGGTTTCACCTGTATTCACAGCACTATTACTCGCCGAAGGAATTCAGCGGCTATCCCGATGTCCAGCCATACCTCGGCACTACCAGGGAGCCGAATCGCGACCAGCTTAACATCCCGTACTGGAAGAAATTCGACGAATTGGTAGCCCACCTCGGTGCGCAGGGCATGGTGGCCGACCTGATTCTCGCCAATCCCTACGAAAAGAACCGCGAGTTCGGCACTGCGGCCCAGAACGACCGCCTTATCCGTTATGCCATCGCGCGCTATGCGGCGTATCCGCACGTGATCTGGTGTCTCTGCAACGAATGGAACTATGCGGCCGCGTATGGCGGCAAGTATCCCCAAAAGAAGGCCGACTTTGATCGAATGGGAACCATCGTGCGCAAGGAGGATCCCTGGATGAACAATGGCGATTTGCTTCGTCTCCTGTCGACTCACCAGCAAACCCGCATCGACTTCCAATTCTTTGGCTCGTCGTGGCCCACGTTTGCGATCATTCAATACGGCGTGCGCAACGGCAAGTATGCCAACGGCGACCAATGGGGTAACGCCGGCATCGTTTATAACCTCGGCCACAAGATGCCCGTGGTCAACGATGAATACGGCTATTTCGGCGATAAGAACTACACGCAGACGAAAGATCGTAACACGATTTGGGGCATCGCCACGGCCGGCGGCTATGGCAGCGTCGGCGATATCCGCCTTACTCCGAATGGTAAGGGTAATCCCGAGATCACCGGCGACTGGTATGACTCACCGGACTACGGTGATCTGAAGCGGCTGATCGATTTCTTCACCGGCAAGAATATCGAATACTGGAAGATGACGAGCCAAAACGGCTTGCTCACTTCAGGCAAGCGAACCTATGTGTTGGCCGAGCCCGGTCGGCAGTACGTCATTTATGCGGCCGAAGGCGGCGAGTTTGCGGTCAAACTGGCTTCTGGTACGTACTCTGCCCGACGCTATGATCCGCAAACCGGGGCCGAAATCGACCTGGGCGCGATGGCTGGCGGCGGTTCGCGGTCGTTCCGCGTGCCCAATGGCAGCGACTGGGTCGTCTACCTGATCGCAAACCACTAGTGCCGAATTTTCTTCAGGCCTGCTAACTGTGCGCACGCGCGATTCCGACTCATGCATGCTGGCGGCTCAACAGCCTCGCATGCAGGCCGATTTCGGCGCCAGCAAACAATTTCGATACGGGACACTCCTCCTTCGCTTGTTCCGCAATAGCGGCGAAGGTCTCGTCATCGATGCCCGGCACATCGGCTTCGGTTTCCAAGTCAATCCGATGGATGCGATAGCCCTTGCCAAGCCGACCAAACTGGACGGTGGCCGTCGTAACGATGCGACTCGGCGGATGCCCTGCTTCTTCCAGCGCGTTCGCTAGAGCCATCGAAAAACAACCGGCGTGGGCCGCGCCCACAAGTTCTTCGGGGTTTGTGCCGCGTCGGTCCTCCTCGAATCGCGAAGTAAAAGAGTAAGGACCTTCAAAAGCGCCGCTACCCAGCGCGATCGTTCCATGCCCCCGCTTCAAGCTTCCTTCCCAAACGGCGTTTGATTTGCGCGATAGCATAATTCGTTCTCCTCGTGTTCCAATTGTTCCCGCTCGTGCAATTCTACGCAGCCGAAAAATGAGAAACACCAGCTAGCGACCGCAGAGCCATCCTGCGCGTCTTGCGCATCTTCCACAGAACCATGTTTTGCCAAATATCATGCCCTCCATGATCATTTGCCATCGCCGGGAAGTTCGCTGATTAGTTAGATTGCCGACAGAACGAACCAACTCACCGCTCGGAACTGGGCCCGTAACGGTGCGCCCTTGATTGTAGTATTCACGTATACCCCGTTGCCGATTTTTGCGATAATTGGCGACTGGAGAACGCCCGGTCGGGGCTGGCCGTAGATATTGTGCTGGTTGCCGGCGGCGTGCCTCACGCTACGGCGCACGGTGTTCGTCAAATCGATTTGCTACTGAGAACTGGCCGTGCTAGCAATGCTGGCACGGCGTGTGATGGTGATTTTGAAGCGGGTAGGATTCCGCGGCGCATCGGTGTTCGCCGCACATAATCCCGAAACCACGGAAGGTCCTTCTCATTTTCGCCCGAGTGGTCAATTGCTGCTGGGTTGGCTTCAAGTGGGCCATCGCGCTGGCGGTCGTCGCTGGCGCGGCGGCGGCGTTCTTCTTCTATCGTAACTTCGACGAACAGCTTCGGCGTCACATCGAGTCGAAGATTGCTCAACACTACCATAACCTGAAGGTCAGCCTCCGCTCGGCCGAGTTGGTCAAAGGCAAAGGCATCCGCATTCACGACCTTACGATCCTCGAACCCGGGGCGGAAGGCCCTGGCGCGGAGATTCTGCATATTGACGAGGCCCTGTTCGAGTGCCCGACAGAGTGGAAAGAACTGATCGAGGGCGATCCGCCGGTTCATCGTGTCACCGTCTATAGGCCGACATTGCGAGTGACGCATCGGCACGATGGCACGTGGAGCGCCGCACGACTCTTGCCGGCGCCTCAGTTTGGCACCCACCCTCCCGAGGTAATTATCGATAGCGGCGTCATCGAAATTTGCGATCCTCTCAAACTTCCCATAAGCACGCACACCGTGCGCGAGGTGAACCTTTCGCTCGTGCCCGTGCAAAATGACAATGTGCGCGGCCATCAACGTCTGCGCAAGCTACAGGGCGTATTTACCGGCGACGGCGTGCGACACGTCGAAATCGAAGGACTGGTCGATATGCAAGCGTCGACCTGTCAGCTTCACGGCGATGCGCAGGGGGTAGACGTTTCGCCCGAATTGCGCGATTCGTTGCCCAACCCGTTGGCATCGAAACTTGCATCGCTAGGCGACCTGCGCGGAGAAGCGAAGGCCCATTTCCGTCTCGAGTACGACCCGACCGCCGCGACGCCACTGAAGTACGACGTCGTTGGTGAATTGGTGCGCGGCCGCATCGACGATCCGCACCTGCCGCATGCGCTGACCGACTTGCGCGCGAAGTTGCACGTCAGCAACGCCGGCTACGAGATCGACGATCTGGTGGCCCACAGCGGGAAGGGCACCGTTCAACTGACGTGCCGGCGATCGGGCTTCGATGCCGATAGCCCGCTGTCGCTCAATGCCGCCGTGCGTCAATTGGACTTGGATCGTTCGCTGCTGTCCATCTTGCCACCGGCGTTGCAGGATCAATGGCACAAATATCTGCCGGCAGGGACGGTGGATGCCGACCTGCAGGTTGCATTCGATGGCCGAACGTGGCATCCGCAAATGGCCGCACGATGTCTCGATGTGTCATTCACCTACCACAAGTTTCCCTACCGCCTCGAACATGGCTCGGGCACCGTGGAGTTGAAGGACGATCGGCTCACGATGAACATCACGGCCTATAGCGGCAGCCAGCCGATTCGCCTCAAGTCCGAGTTCGTTCATCCGTTCGACGGCCCGGTCGGCTCGTTCGAGGCGAAGGGAGACAATATCCAACTCAACGATTCGATCTTGGCAGCGCTGCCCGAGAAATCTCGCGACGTGGCCCGGGCGTTCGATCCCCACGGCACGGTGAACTTCTACATCCAGACCTGGCGCGACAAATCGAACGAGCCGATGCACCGCTTGGTGCAACTGGCCCCCAGCGGGTGTTCGATCCGCTACAAAAAATTCCCTTACCCTCTTTCGAACATTCGCGGCATATTGGAGATGAGAGACGGCGTGTGGACGTTTCGCAATCTCGAGGGCAGCAACGAAAAATCCCGCGTAAGTTTCAAGGGGTGCTTCGGGCCGGGCCTCGAAGGCAATGAATTGGTACTGAGCTTGACGGGCAAGGACGTGTCGCTGAAAGAGGACCTGCGCGACGCGCTCCCCCCTAACATTCAACAGATATGGCACGACATCCGGCCCTCCGGCACGATCGACGTCACGGCCGAGATCCGGTACCTCGCCGAACAAAAGGCGTTCAGCGTCGACGTCCGGGCCGAGCCTCAGCCGAGCAATGTGTCAATTGAACTCGTCCGTTTCCCATATCGCCTCGATCATCTTCAGGGCGTTCTTCAATACCACGACCGGCACGTTACCATCCAAGGCTTCAAGGCTACGCATGGCGACGTGAAGATTTCGACCGATGCGGACTGCGATTTCCAGCCCGATGGTCGCTGGAGCATCCGTTTCACAAAACTTTGGGCCGAGCGAATGCTGGCCGACCGCGAGTTGACTCAGGCCCTGCCCGAACGGCTCCGCCAAGCCGTCGAGGAGCTAAAACCGACCGGACCGCTCAGTCTCAGCGGGAATCTCGACTTCAAACAGACCGGCGCGAGACGAGCCGCTGCATTCGCGCTGGAATGTGCGGCTCGGATTGCAGCAATCGAACGTCCATTGCGGCGGCATTCTCGCGGAGAACGTTCACGGGGTGATTTCACTGCAAGGGCAGAGCGACGGGCAGCACATTCAGTCGCGTGGCGAGTTGGCCCTCGACTCGCTGAACTACAGAGACTGTCAGTTTACGGAAGTAATGGGCCCGATCTGGATCAACGATAGCCAGGTGCTGTTGGGCGCCTGGGTCGATCGACGCAATAATGTTGCCATGGTCTCCGCGACGACCGGTCAACCCCAGACGCCGCGGTCGATTACGGCCAAGCTATTTGGCGGCGCACTGGCGATCGAGGAGGGATGGATCACTCTGGGACCAGAGCCGCGATACGCGGTCAAGGCCCAGTTGACCAATGGCGATCTTGCCCTCTGTGCGCGCGAAGTCGGCGCGTCGCGTCGCAATCTGCAAGGCACTGTCTTCGCCACGACACTCTTGACTGGCAGCGGGCGCAGCCGCAACGCGTTGCTGGGAAAGGGTACGGTCCGCCTTTCCGACGGCAACGTCTATGAACTGCCTGTGATGTTTGCCTTGCTGAAACTGCTGGGCATCCGCCCGCCCGATCAGAATGCCTTTAGCGCCGCCACGATCGACTACCGCATCGAAGGAGAGCACATCTACTTCGATCGCATCGATTTTCGGGGGGACGTCATCAGCCTGCGCGGCGAAGGGCAAATGGATTTCCAGTCGCAGCTCGATCTGACGTTTTCCACGAAGGTTGGTTCCGGCGAGATCGCGCTGCCGTTTGTCAACCAGTTGTTCAAGGGCGCCAGCGAACAAATCATGGTGATCCACGTTGGCGGTACGCTGCAGAACCCCGAGACCCGCCGAGAAGCGCTGCCCGGCGTCAATCGCGTGCTGCAACAATTGAACGGGGGAAGTAGTGAAAAGTAGATGCGGTTTCGCAGTCGCCGATACGGTGGCCCCCCTGCCCCTGACCCTCAAAATACTCCCATGAGCATCGGACCCTTGATAACTCCTGCCAGCGCCGCTGGCGTGCCGTTGGCCCGAACAAAGGGGACGGAAGTCGATCGCGCCGCGGTGGAGGTCGGCGCGCAGCAGCGGGCAGTGTACCATGGAGAGGAGGCCGAGGCCGCCGCGAGTGTCGGCGAGCCCGACGGTGAGCACCACGAAACGGCCGAGCGCGACGCCGATGGCCGACTGCCGTGGGATCAGCCGGATGCAAAAAAGAACGACACAACGGCCGTCCAGCGGCCGAGCAAAGACCCGACCGGCCAGAGCGGCAACTTCCTCGACTTGACCGGCTAGGAGCCAACGTGATGCGGTTTACAAAAATGCAAGGCGCCGGCAATGACTATATCTATGTCAATTGCTTTGCAGAGCCGTTGCCGGCAGACCCCGCCGAGCTTGCCCGTCGCGTGTCGGATCGTCATTTTGGCATTGGCGGCGATGGCCTGATATTGATCTGTCCGAGCGACTCGGCCGATGCCCGGATGCGCATGTTCAATGCCGATGGTTCCGAATCTGAAATGTGCGGCAACGGCGTGCGATGCGTCGCGAAGTACGTCTACGACCACGGTATCTGTCGCAAGCAGACATTGCAGATTGAAACTGGCCGCGGTGTGCTGGAACTGCGGGTCGAACTCGTCAACGGAAAGGTCGAGCGCGTCCGAGTCGATATGGGCGAGCCAATCCTCGAACCGTCGAAGGTTCCGACCACCCTGCCCGGCAATTCCGCATTGCCCGGGAGCCCGGCTGCCAATGTCGACCTCGATCTGGGCGAATGCCGGCTGCAAGTTACGTGTGTGTCGATGGGCAATCCACATTGCATCACGTTTGTTGACGAACCGACCGATCGCTGGGTGCTATCGATCGGTCCGAAGATCGAAACGGACGTGCATTTCCCCAATCGCGTCAACGCAGAGTTCGCCCAAATTCTTTCACCAACCGAGGTGCGGATGCGCGTCTGGGAACGCGGATCGGGCGAAACTCTCGCCTGTGGCACCGGGGCCTGCGCCGTCTGCGTGGCAGGCGCCTTGACCGGACGGACGCAACGCAAGATCATCGCTCATCTGCCCGGTGGCGATCTCGAACTGGAGTGGGCTGACGACAATCGTGTATACATGACCGGTCCGGCCGTGGAAGTCTTTAGCGGCGAGTGGCAGTAATTGCCCCGTCTTTTCGTTCACCTCTCCTCGGTCCTGTAGCATGAAGCTCCAAAGCCCTTTCCTCAACCAGATCGGCGGTCTGTTGGGCTCGGCGGCAGTCCGCTCGTGGATGAGCACGCTCGAATACAAGGTTGCCTACTACGATCGCGTCATCGACCCCATCTTTCCCCAGTGTCGCGGACAAAAGATCTACATTTTTTGGCACGAATATATTCTCTTCCCGCTGTATTTGCGTGGACACTGTAACCTTGCGATGTTGCTAAGCCGCCATCGCGACGCGGAGATTCTTTCGCATGCGGCTCATCACTTGGGTTTCGATTTCGTTCGTGGCTCGACGAACCGCGGCGGCGTAACGGCCCTTCGCGAGTTGTTGGCAAAGAGCCGGAATATGCATCTGACGATCACGCCCGACGGCCCGCGCGGCCCGCGTCGGCGTCTTGCCCCCGGCTGCATCTACTTGGCCTCGAAGCTCGGGTTGCCGCTGGTGGCGATGGGCTACGGGTACGATCGTCCCTGGCGTGTCCGAAGCGCCTGGGACCAATTTGCCATCCCCCGCCCCCACAGCCGCGCCCGCGCCGTTCCAAGTGGCGAAATCTTCGTGCCGCCGAACCTCGATCGCGAGGGCCTCGAACACTTCCGCGACAAGATCGAGCAACTTCTCAATCGCCTCACGGCCGAAGCCGAAGCCTGGGCCGAAGCCGGAACACGGCGCGCCGGACAAACAAATCTCGACCGCCGCGGCCGCCCCTTGAGACGTTAGGGTGGCTTTCCCAGCTAAGCGATTGTATCATGCTTAACAATCATGCTTTCTGTAGACCTTAGCACACATCGCCCGCTTTCCGTTTGCGAACTTACCTCGCAGATCAAGGACCTGCTCGAGGCCGCGTTCCCGGAGGTGTGGGTATCCGGCGAAGTGTCAAACTTCACTCGGCCGCAGTCCGGCCACTGTTATATGACACTCAAGGACGATCGGGCCCAACTGAAGGCCGTGATGTGGCGTGGAGCGGCCGCGCGATTGCGGTTCGGGTTGCACGATGGTTTAGAAGTGATTTGTCGCGGACGGCTCGACGTCTATTTGCCACGAGGCAGCTACCAGTTGATCATCGAGGACATCGTACCGCGTGGCGTGGGGGCGTTGGAACTGGCGCTACGGCAACTCCGCGAAAAGCTGGCTCGCGAAGGACTCTTCGATCCCGCACGCAAGCGGCCGCTGCCTTCGCTGGCGCGGCGAATCGCGGTGGTGACCAGCCCGACGGGCGCGGCCATCAGGGACTTCCTCCAGGTGCTTGGCCGGCGTTGGCGCGGGGCAGACGTGTTGGTGGTGCCCGTTCGCGTGCAAGGCGAAGGAGCAGCCGCCGAGATCGCCGCCGCCATCGCAACGGTCAATGGCCTCGACCCGCCGGTCGATTGCCTGGTGGTTACTCGCGGCGGCGGCAGCATGGAAGACCTTTGGGCGTTCAATGAAGAGCCCGTGGTCCGCGCCATCGCGGTCTCGCGGGTTCCGGTGATTTCGGCCGTGGGGCATGAAATCGATGTAACGCTGTCCGATCTGGCAGCGGATGTGCGGGCGTTGACGCCCAGCGAGGCGGCCGAACTGGCCGCGCCGGCGGCTGAAGAACTCGCCGCACAATTGTGGCAAGTCCAGCAACGGCTGGCCTCGGCGCTTCGCTCCCGAGCAAGCTCGGCTCGCTCCCGCCTCGATGCCCTGGCCCGACACACCGCCTTTCGCCGCCCCTACGACCGAATCTTTGAGTTGGGCCGGCGGTTGGACGAATTGGACGCGCGGCTGCTGCGAGCCAGCCATGGATTCCTCCGTCTCGCCCGACGGCAGACCGACACGGCCGCGGGACGGCTCGAATCGCTCAGTCCGCTGGCCGTCCTTGGCCGCGGCTATAGCATTACACAGCGGATGGCCGATGGCCAGGTGATCCGTGCCGCCGAGCAACTCTCCAATGGCGAGCAAATTACAACGCGGTTCGTTCGCGGCCAAGTAATTAGTCGCGTGGAGCGGGTTGACGCGTAAGCAAAGATGTTCGACGACCTTTCCGATATCTATGACGCGATTGTCGATTGGCCGAAGCGGCTGGCCCACGAGGGCCCATTCTATCGGCGACTGTTCGAGCGGCACAAAGTGCGAAGCGTGCTTGACGTAGCCTGCGGCACCGGACGCCATGCGGCCATGTTTCAGTCGTGGGGTTTGCAGGTCGAGGCCGCAGACGTGAGCCCGTCGATGATTGAGCGTGCCCGAAGACTCTTTGGCGAGCAGCCCGGGCTGCGGTGGGTCGTGCGCGGATTTGACGAAAACATTCCGAACGTCGAGCCGTTTGACGCGGCCATCTGTGTGGGCAACTCTCTGCCGCTTGCGGACGACATGGCGACGGTCGAAAAGGCCCTTCGCCAAATGCTAGCCGCAGTGCATCAAGGCGGCGTGCTCGTCGTCCAAGTCTTGAATTTGTGGCGACTGCCGGACGGCCCGTGCTTTTGGCAAAAGAGCCAGCGGGCGAACTTGCCAGAAGGCGAGGCACTTATCATCAAAGGGGTGCATCGTTGCGGCTCGCGCGGTTATGTCGAACTGATCGTAACGCCAGCCGTGGGAGGTAGCTTCGCCAAGACGGAGTCCGTGCAGTTATTGGGATTCAACGCTGCAGAGTTGGAGTCGATGACGCACGCCGCCGGCGGCAGCGATATTCGCTTCTTCGGCGGCTATCAGGATCAGCCGTACGAGCGCGAGAAGAGCACCGATCTGTTGATGGTAGCGCAGCGGCAGTAGTCACGGGCTCGATCACCGCCATACGTGGCTGTGTGCCTTTCCCGCGTGCATCAGTTAATGGGTGCACAATTCCAACACGGACGTGCACGGCTCCCACGCGGCCGATGCGACCGGATAAGCGCCGCGGATATTGTCGCGCTGGATGGACATGTCCGGCGGGGCCGTGAAGCCGAGCTTCACTTTGCCACCGCTGATTTCCAGCACCTTGACCTCGATGCACGCGCCGATGTGCACACACTCGCCGTTGCGGCGTGATAGAACGAGCATGGGAAACCCTCCTTGATAACGAACTTGCCTTCGTTGGCTAACCGGCTCGGGCCGGCGTAAGCGAGTGTGACCGCTCGACGCCGACACTCCTAGGAACGCTGGGAGTTGAGACTTCCAAGCGATTGTGGACTTCGACGACGCCCGGCACGTTCGCTACGAACGACTGGGCCAGTTGCTTCAAATGGTAGCTGGGTACCCGGCCGTACAACGTGAGAATGCCGCCAGAAAAATCGCAATCGATGTCGCGAAGCTCAAAATAGGATGACTGCCGCAACGTCGCCCGGGCGATGTCAGCAATCTCTTGGAACAGCGTGGCGAACGGGTTGGGACGGTCCAGCGTGGCCGTCGTGCGTGGTTTATATGCCATTGATGTCTTCTCCTTACATCGCGTCGTGCAGTGTAGTATTGGCGTCTTCTCGCGAGTCCATTCCCGCTACGAGCATAACGACTGATTGTAGTCACTGCATGTCTACTGCAAATCGAGAGTTTCATGGCCGCCCTATCCGGCAATTGACCGGGCGATACATCGGGAATCCCCCTACCACGGTCGGCGGATGCCGTCGACAAAAGGCCCGACAGAGCAACGACGGCCGAACATCGCGACGGTGCCGCCCAACATCTGCTGACAAACAGCGCGCTGGTGTGTAAACTAGGAGGCATCTTCCCTGTCTTTTATTCACTCTTAGCGCCCCTGAGGACGCTCTGTGAAACGACCGGCGGCCAATCGTGGAACTGCGACCAGCATGCGCGCCGCGCTCATGCTGCTGGTACTGGTCGTGCTCATGCCCTTGCTGGTCGTGCAAGCCGGCATCTATGCCGCTTGGTACCATTCGCAGTGGTCCGAGCAGCGAACAGCCACGATGGAAACCGCACGCGAGGCGGCCAGCACGTTCCAAGCCTACGTGACCGATGTGCTGCGGCAGGAGTCGGCGATTGGCGCGGCGCTGACCGGCCCACACCAGTATTCACCGCAGGAAGCCGCCGATCTCTTGACGGCGGCCGGACGGCAGTATCATTCCATTCGTTCCTGGAATTGGACGAACGTCAGTGGCAAGATCGTCGCGTCGACTCAATCGAAGTTGATTGGAGTCGACATGTCCGATCAAGAGTTCTTCCACGAGCTTCGCGGCGGCCGCTCTTCATGGATCAGCAATCTTCACAAGGACCCGAACGGCGGCGAACACGTTTTCGTCATAGCCCAACGAATCGACGATGACAATCACGAGTTCGTGGGGACCTTGATGGCTGCTGTCGATGCAGCCGGCCTCGGCGAACGCGCGGTCGCCTTGTATCACACGGTAGGCGAAGCGGTTGCGTTGTTCGATGGCCATGGCGATCTGGTATACAACAGCCAGGAGCCCGAAAGGCTGTTTCAGCCGTGGCGCAATATCGACCCGCTGCTTGCCCAAGTGCTGGATAGCGGCAAACCGAACTCGGGAACGGTAACGCTGACTGTAGGTGATAGAACCCAGGACTATGTCGCCGCGCGCGTTCCGGTTGGCGACATTGGCTGGGTCGCCGGCGCCCGCCGCCCGGTGCGCATGGCCATGGCCAGCGTCTACCGCGGACTTTGGATCGCCGCCGGCTTGAATCTGATCGTTGCGCTCGTGTCTGGGGCCTTTGCAGCCACGACCGGCCGAACGCTCATTCGTCAACTCCGTCGCTTGCAGGAACATGCCCGGGCCATCGGCCACAGCGATTTCAGCCATGCGGCGGAAGCTGACGGTATTCGCGAATTGACGGAGCTTGCCACCGCGTTCAATCAGATGGGCGCCGCTGTCCGCGCCAAGCAGGATCTGCAACAGCGATCGTTGGAGGAGCAGTCGCGGGTCTTGGATGCGTTCTTCCAACATTCCTTGACATGCCTGGTCATCCTGGATCGCGACTTTAATTTCATCCGAGTAAACGACGCGTATGCCACGGCGTGCCAGCGCGAAATGGCCGATTTTCCAGGCAAGAATCACTTCGCCCTCTATCCCAATGCAGAGAACGAAGCGATTTTCCGTGAAGTAATCCGAACCAAACAGCCCTATCAGACCGTCGCCAAGCCTTTTGTATTTCCCGATCATCCCGAGTGGGGAACGACATATTGGGACTGGACGCTTGTGCCGATCCTCAGCGCCGAGGGAGAAGTCGATTTCCTCGTATTCTCGCTCGAGGACGTCACACAACGCAATTGCGCCGAACAGGCACTGTGGGAAAGCGAACAGCGTTATCGCTCGTTGACGGTAGCCACTTCGCAGGTCGTCTGGACGACGAATGCCCAGGGCGAGGTCGATGACGATCTACCTTCCTGGCGAGCATTTACCGGACAAAGCCCACGGGAAGTCAAGGGCTGGGGCTGGATCGAGGCCCTGCACGCCGACGATCGTCCTCGCGTTGAGCAAGTGTGGCGGCGGTCGGTCGAGGTGCAATCATTCTACGACGTCGAGTACCGGTTACGCCGTCACGATGGCGCGTATCGCACGATGGCCGTGCGTGGCGTTCCCGTCTTGGACCAGGACGGCACACCGCGCGAGTGGGTCGGGACGTGCACCGACATCACCGAACGCAAGCGGACTGAGGCGGAGTTGGCCGAGCACCGTGCGCACCTGGAGCAATTGGTGGCCGAGCGAACCGAACAGCTCGAACTGGCCAATCAGCGGCTCGAGGCAGAAATCGCCGAGCGCAAGCGGGCGGCTGTCGAATTGGAACGACTGGCGTCATTTCCCCGGCTCAATCCACACCCTATCATCGAAGTTGATGACGCAGGGCACGTCTACTTCGTCAATCCATGTGCCGAACGGCTGTTCCCCGACCTCCAACAGGGCGGACGCGACCATCCATGGCTGATCGATTGGGAGTCGGCGGCCCAAGCGTGTCGGCAGTGCCCCACGCTCGTTAACACCCGCGAGGTCACAATTGCGGACCGCTGCTACGAGCAATCGGTACATTACTTGAGCGACATGCAACGCTATCGTATCTACGGGCGGGATATTACCGTGCGCAAGCAAGCGGTGGATGACATTAAGAAGGCGGCCGCCCAATTGGCTCGCTCGAACGAGGAACTGGAACAGTTTGCCTATGTGGCGTCGCACGACCTACAGGAACCGCTGCGCATCGTCACCGGCTACGTCCAGCTACTGGAGCGAAAATACAAGACGCGCCTCGATGCGGATGCCGACCAGTTTCTACATTACATTGTCGACGGCGTGACGCGGATGCAACAGTTGATCAGCGATTTGCTGAACTACTCGCGCGTGGGCACACGCGGGATGCCCTTCCGCACGGTCAGCATGGAAGCCGTGGTCGATCGCGCTCGGGCGAACCTGACCAGGGTGATCGAAGAAGCCGGGGCCATGGTAACGTACGATACATTGCCAAAAGTCAAAGCCGACGAGACGCAACTCGTGCAATTGCTCCAGAATCTGATTTACAACGGCATCAAGTTTCGCAGCGACCGCGCTCCGCAGGTTCACGTTTCAGTGCGGCAGGAGGGAGATCAACAAGTATTCTCGGTGCGCGACAACGGCATCGGCATCGAGCGGCAGTACTGGGATCAAATATTCTTGATTTTTCAGCGGCTTCATTCGCGGCAAAAATACCCCGGCACGGGCATTGGCTTGGCCATCTGTAAACGCATCATCGAACGCCACGGCGGACGGATTTGGCTCGAGTCCGAACCAGGGGTGGGATCGACATTCTATTTCACGCTTTCGTAACACCGGAGAACGGCAAGATGGAGACTATTTCGGGAAGGCCGATCGAGTTGCTCTTGGTCGAGGACAGCGAGCCGGACGTGCGTCTGACGAAAGAGGCGCTTCACGAGGCAAAAGTCAAAAATCGCCTCTGGGTTGTCGAGGACGGCGTCGAAGCGATCCAGTTCCTGCAACGGCAAGGCCCCTATGCCGACGCGCCTCGTCCTGACCTGATCCTTTTGGACTTAAACCTGCCCCGCAAGGACGGACGCGCGGTGCTCCGCGAGGTCAAGGCCGACGACTCGCTGCGACGCATTCCCGTGGTGATTCTCACAACTTCAAAGAGCGAGGAGGACGTGCTCCGGGCGTACGATCTGCACGCAAACTGCTATATTACCAAGCCCGTGGACTTTAACCGTTTCATGGAAGTGGTAAAATCGATCGAAGACTTCTGGTTGACTGTGGTGCGACTACCGGATGAAAAGTAGCCTATGACGACTTCGCCGATTCGCCTGCTTGTGGTCGAAGACAGCGCCGCCGACGCGCTGCTGCTAAAGCACATGCTGGCCGAGGCCGAGAGCCAAACGTTCGACGTCACGCACGTGGAACTGATGGGCGAGGCGATCCGGCGACTTCAGGGCGAATCGTTCGACGCGATTCTCTTGGACCTCTCGCTGCCGGACAGCCGAGGCTTGGATACGATTGCCCAGGCGAACGCCGTGGCCCCCCATCTGCCGATCGTGGTGATGACCGGCTTGGACGACGAGTCGACGGCCCTGGAGGCGGTCCGTCAAGGCGCCCAGGACTTCTTATTGAAAGGGCACGGCGACGGCCGCTTGCTGGCCCGCGCGATTCGCTATGCCATGGAGCGCAAGCAGGCGGAACGCGATCTGATGGCGCTAAACGAAACTTTGGAGCAGCGGGTTGCAGAGCGCACGGCCACGGCCACGCGGCGTGCTGCCCAATTGCAGGCGCTGGCCGCGGAACTGACGCAGGCCGAACACCGCGAGCGCCGCCGCCTGGCCCACATCCTTCACGATCACTTACAGCAGATTCTCTACGCCGCCCGGCTCAGCCTCGACACGTTGCGGCATGGCCATCCCAAGAAAGCGGTGTTGCTCGAAATGGTCGATCGCGTCGACGCACTGCTGGGCGAGTGCATTGCCGAGTCAAGGTCGCTGACCGTACAACTCTGCCCCCCGGTGCTCCACGAAGCCGGGCTGGCCGCGGCCATCGAATGGCTCGGTCGACACATGGAACAGACCTGCGGACTCGCGGTCGAAGTTGACGTCGATCCCAAGGCCGAGCCCGATAGCGAGGAGCTGCGCATCTTGCTCTTCGAGGCGGCGCGTGAACTATTGTTTAACGTGGTCAAGCATGCCGAGACAGGTCGTGCCCGGATTTCCATGCAGCCGTCGGGCGAGGGCCAAATCCGCCTGGTCGTTGCTGACGAAGGGTCGGGATTCAACCTGCTCTCCAAGTTGGAAAAAAACGCCGAATCTGGCTTTGGACTTTTCAGCATCCGCGAGCGACTGGAATTGCTCGGCGGCCGTCTGCAATTGGAGTCCGCGCCAGGCCGTGGTACCGAAGTCACTGTTTCCGCGCCCGGCAATGAGGTCTCTGCCGGTTCGCCTCCATTGCGCCGCGGCCAACCGCGGTCCGCGCCCACAGCTTCTCCAGGATGATACCCATGACATTCGACAATCGTATGAAAGGCTCCGCAAAAAAGTATCGCGTCTTGCTGGTCGACGATCATCCGTTGGTCCGCCGCGGGCTGGCCGACGTGATTGCCCGCGAACCCGATATGGAAACGTGCGGCGAGGCGGGCGACGTGCACGAAGCCGTACTCGAGGTCGAACGCACCAAACCCGACGTGGTCGTCGTTGACCTTACTTTGAAGAGCGGTCACGGCATCGAGCTGATCGAAAAGCTCAAGAGCCACGATCCGCAGATCAAGACCCTCGTCTCGTCGATGCACGACGAAATGCTGTTCGCCGAACGGGTCCTCCGGGCCGGGGCCATGGGCTACATCTCTAAGCAGGAGCCACCCGAAGCCCTGATTCGCGCCATTCGCCAGGTTGTGCGCGGCGAACTCTACCTTAGCCCGCGAATGACCAGCCGCATGCTGCATCGCGTGGTCGAAGGGCGCGCCGGGCGATGAGGATCCGGTGCACGGCCTGTCAAACCGTGAACTGGAAGTCTATGAAATGATCGGCCAGGGACTGACGATCCAGCAAATCGCCGCCCGGCTGCACCTGAGCCCGAAGACCGTCGAAACGCACCGCGAAAAGGTCAAACAGAAGCTCAACCTCAAGAGCAGCACCGAACTGAACCGCCGCGCCGTCCAGTGGGTGCTGGAACGCGGCTGGTCGACGAGCAATTCCGAGCAGGACGGAGCGGTTCCAGAGACTTGATGCCACATGTCTAGCGGCCGCCGGAGCGCCGGCCATATCGCACGCCCTGATGAGCGAAGGACGTCGGGTGCCACAGTTGGTCCCCTAGCCACATCTCCGCGCCGCCAGCTCGATGGCCTTTAACAGCCCTCGGGCTTTGTTGAGCGTCTCGTTCCATTCGCTCTCGGGCACGCTGTCGGCCACGATGCCGGCCCCGGCTTGCACGTAGGCCTTGTTGTCGTGAATGACGATCGTCCGCAGCGCAATGCAGGTGTCCATGTTGCCGGCGAAGTCAACGTAGCCCACGGCCCCTCCGTACGGACCCCGGCGGTGCGGCTCAATCTCGTCGATGATCTCCATGGCGCGGACTTTCGGCGCGCCCGATACGGTGCCGGCGGGCAGGCAGGCCTGCAAGGCGTCGAACGCCGTTCGCCCGGGCGCCAGCCTTCCATTGACGTTCGACGTAATATGCATCACGTGGCTGTAACGCTCGATGGTCATCACGTCGCTCACTTCGACCGAACGATATTGGGCGACGCGGCCTACGTCGTTGCGGCCAAGGTCGACGAGCATCACGTGTTCTGCCCGCTCTTTCGGGTCGGCCAGCAGCTCTTCGGCCAGCCGGCGATCCTCCGCATCGGTGGCGCCGCGCGGCCGTGTGCCGGCCAAAGGACGCACCGTGACTAAGCCGTCAACCACCCGGACCATGACTTCCGGCGAGCTGCCCACCAGCGTGACGCTGGGCGTGCGGACGTAGAACATGAACGGGCTGGGATTGACGACCCGCAACGTGCGATAGATTTCAAAGGGGTGCGTCGGCAGGGGAACTTCAAGCCGCTGGCTGAAGACAACCTGAAAGATATCGCCCGCCCGGATATATTCGACGCACTTTCGGACGGCCGCTTCGAAATCGGGCTGTGTGAAGTTCGATCGGTAGGGCAACGTCACGTCGCCGCTGGTGCGGATGTCGAACGGCGTCAACTCGCATTGTGGGGCCGAAAGCTGCTCGACCAAGTGATCGACGCGCCGGCATGCCGTGTGGTATGCCTCAGCATCGGTCGTACCCGGCCTGTCAAGCCGAGCCATCGCCACCACCACAATCGCCTTCGTGATGTTGTCGAAAACGACCATCTGATCGTAGAAAGCGAAAGCCATATCGGGCACCTGGCGATCGTCGACCGGCGCATGCGGCAAGTGCTCGAAATATCGCACGGTGTCGTAGCCGGCATAGCCGACGGCGCCGCTGCAAAACGGCGGCAGATCGGGGAGATGAACGGCCTTGATCGCCTCGACATTTCGCCGCAGCTCGTCCAGCGGATTTTCACAATCGTATTGCCGCGTCACAAGCGTCGGCGTTCCTCCCGCCGAAACGCCCGAGTATGCGTTAGTGGTCACCCGTTTTCCATACGCCTCGATCTCGAAGAAGGGATCCGTGGCAAGAAAGCTGTATCGCCCCACCTTTTCACCGCCGATGACGCTCTCGAACAGGCACGCGCACCGCCCGGAGTCGATCTTGTGGAAGGCCGATACGGGCGTCAACGCGTCGCTGACCAACCGGCGGTAGACGGGCACGAGTTGTGCGCCGTCGACAGCCAGCTTCTGAAAGCTCTCGAGATCGGGATAATGTGGAGCGGTTTTGACATCCATCGTCGTTTTCCAGCGAGCGGCGAATACGTGTAGGTGAGAATTGCAGGGTCCGAGGTCTAACCCAACTTTCGGCTCATGCGTATGGCAATGGCCCTTGCGTTTGCCCCGAAAACTCGGGCTTGACCCGTCGCGTCAGGACATTGCAGTCCTCATGGGACCACATGTCCGTGAAAACCACCGCTTATCAATCTCCAACGGTTGCCGCAATCGCGGCCAAGCCGCCGGCAAGAGCCAAGAATGGCTCGGAAAACGGGCCCGCCTTGACACCCGGGGGGTGCTTGATAGAATCCTTAGGGAAGAGTTGAGGCCAAACGCATGAAGTGCCAGCAATGTGACAAGCAGGCGACGTTCCATATTACGGAACTTACCGGCGGCAAGCCGCAAGAGTTGCATCTGTGCGAGGACCACGCGCGCCAGTATCTGACCGCCTCGGCGAGTGAGGCAACCGGTACGGCCGGCATGGCCGCGGCCTTGGCCCAGCAGATGGCCGTCGGGCAGACCGCCGAGGAATTGGCCCGGCTCGATCAGCAGGCCTGTCCGGTATGCGGTATCACGTTCTACGAGTTCCGCAGCCAGGGGCGGCTCGGCTGCCCTCACGATTACGTCTGTTTTCACGCTCAACTCGAACCGCTGATCGTCAACATCCACGGAGAATCGGAACACATTGGCAAGCGGCCAAAACGTCCCGCCGGCGGCAGCGAAAGTCGCACACAATTGATTCGCCTGCGTCGCGAAATGAAGGAAGCCATTGACGAAGAACACTACGAACGGGCATCGGCCTTGCGGGATGAGATCCAACGGATCGAAAGTCAGGGGGATTGAGCCGTGGAATTGGACGACCTGACAAACACAAGTGGCGAGTGGTTGAAGGGCTCAGGACCCGAGGCCGACATCGTCATCAGCAGCCGCATCCGCTTAGCCCGAAATCTGGCCGATTTTCCCTTCATCAGCCGCGCCACGCCTCAGGATCGCACGCGGATCGAAAAGATCCTGCACGAACGCGTCCTTGCCGTGGCCGCTGAGACCGACTTGCTGTACGTCAATGTCGCTCAGTTGGAGAAAGTCGACCGCCAGTTTCTCGTCGAAAGACATCTAATCAGCCGCGAACATGCCGAAGGCCAGGGTGTCCGGGCCGTCGCGATCGACTCGCACGAGAAATTCAGCCTGATGATCAATGAAGAGGATCATCTCCGCATTCAAGTGATGCAGAGCGGACTGGACCTGGGAACCGCCTGGGAGCAAATTAACCGCATCGATGACCTGATCGAAGAGAAGGTCGCGTACGCCTTTCACGATCGGCTCGGCTACCTGACGGCCTGCCCTACGAACGTCGGCACCGGCATGCGCGTCAGCGTGATGCTCCACCTGCCCGCCCTGGTCATCACGCGACAGATCGACAAGGTCTTTCGCAGTCTGCAAAAGATCAGCCTTGCGGTGCGCGGCCTCTATGGCGAAGGCTCGCAGGCAATGGGTGACTTCTACCAAATCAGCAACCAAGTCACGCTCGGTCGCACCGAGGCCGAGTTAATCCGCCAGGTCGGAGACATTGTGCCGGTGATCATCGACTACGAACGGCAAGCCCGCGAATTTCTGATCAAGGAAAGCCACGAAAACTTGCACGATCGCGTCAGCCGGGCGTACGGAATCTTGCGCACGGCGCAGACAATCAGTTCGGAAGAGACCATGCACCTGCTATCGAGCGTGCGGATGGGCGTGAACTTGGGATTGATCCCCGATCTGAACATCCCGGCCGTCAATGAGCTGTTCATCCGCACGCAGCCGGCCCATTTGCAGAAACTCACCGGCGGCGAACTCGATACGGTCGACCGCAACATCGAGCCGCGCTCGCTACCTCCGCGGCTTTCTCAACAAGGAGAATGGCAATGGGGCGTCGGGCGAGCATAATTGACCGGGCAGCCAAGGCTCGCCCGTAGAAACCTCTGCGCGACCCACGGATGCAGCAGAACGAGGCTTTGTCGGAAAAGGGCGAGCATGTCATCCTGAGCGCGGCGAAGGATCTCCTCCGAGGCCGGAAAAGCTCGTAGATTCTTCGCTACGCTCAGAATGACAATTGGGAGATTCCGAAGTTTTCCGACAAACCCTAGTATCGGTGACCGCCCGAATAGTCGGCAAAGCCTCGGGCCGATCTCATGTTATGCTGGCCGGTCACATGATGGGCCGTAATCTGAGGGCCGAAGGGCTGATCGGTCTCGTCGGTGGCAGAGAATAGATGCTCCACGCTGGTTCGTCGGGTCAACTCGTAGGCCGCGAGAGCAAAAAGGTCGATGCGGTCAACGGCTGCCGGTCGAATTGCTGCCGCGTGGCGAATAGCCACCGGCCTGCGTGATGGAAGAGCGTCTTCGACTGGCTCGGCAGTCGTCACCGGTGCGGCTGGCACGATCGTCGCACTTCCATCATCGCCGGCAACTTGCGGCGCCGACAAATCGACAACGTTCAATGGGCTGCCAGCCGGGATCAGCAAGCCGATAGACTGGTTGTAGGTCGACAGCAGCTTGCTCAGATCGGCGAAATTGACCACGCCGTCGTAATTGAAGTCGCCGTCAGCCCACACGCCGGGCTGATTGTATTTCGACAGCAACTTGCTCAAATCACTGAAGTTCACGCTGCCATCCAGGTTGGCGTCGCCATACACCGTGTAGGCAATGCTGATCGCGTGCGTGGTGGTATTATCGATCCAGCCCAAGCCGTACGTGGCGGTGGCAACCGAACTATGAATCTTGCCGTTGTTGATCAAGGTGTTGACCGTCGCTGCCGGGCTGGCTTCGCCGCTATAATCGAGAACGAGCATGCCACCCTTGATATCCGCGCCGGCGCCGGTGAGCACTGGGACCTGCGCGTTGGTGACGCCGTTGAGCTTTAATGTACCAGCCTCGACAGTTGTCACGCCGCCATAAGTGTTCGCGCTGCTGATGATGACCGTGCCGCTGCCTTGCTTCAGCACGGTGGTGCTGGTTCCAGCGATGCCCTTGACGCCCGTTACCACGAACTCATCGCTAGAGTTATTGAAAGTCACGCTGGTCGGAGTAACGTCTTCGGCGCTAATGTTTACGATCGTCCCCGTGGCCGTATCATTGAAGACTACATCGACACCGTCGAAATAGTCGGCCGACGTGGAGTCGCTCGTCTTCATCCAGTTGCCGGATCCGACGGCCGTACTCCAAGTCGAGCCGCCGACTCCCGTCCAGGTAACGTCGACGGGAACGCCGAACACCATGCCGCCGCCGCTATCGTCGAGCACGACGTAGTTTGCTCCCACCGAACCGGCGGCGCCGGCCAAACCACTGGCTACATACGTCCAAGTTCGTCCGTCGCTGGTAGCGACGCCGGCTCCCGCGGAAAACGCATCGAACAACGCGCTGGCGTCCTTGGCGTTGTACTTTGTGCCGGCCACGCCGGCGATTCCCAGGTTGTACAGGGCGCTGACCTGAGCCGAGTTGAGTCGCGTGCCCCAGACGCCGAAGTCGTCCATCGATCCCTGGCTACCGGCCGGGTTGACGTAGTCGCGGGAAACTCCCCAGGTGCTGAAGTCGCCAATGCCTGCGGTGGTCGTGAGGTTATCTTGCCCTTCAGTGGTCGTCAGCACAGTGCCATCCAGGTAAATCGTTGCGGTGCTGCCGCCGTTTATCGCAAGACTATAGGTCACCGTCATCAGGTGCCAGGCCGAGCCGCCGTCGTCCCAAGCGGCGGTGCTGGCGCTGTAGGCGGCCATGTTGCTCCCGCCGTTGTTCTTGCTGTACCAATTCAAGGTGTTGGCCGAGAAATTTCCAAACGCGCCATGATTGATGGTGCTGGTGCCGTCGGAGGCAACGAAGAACATCGGATAGTTATTGCCTCCGCTCTGGATAATCTTGATCCAAATACTTTCGGTGCCAATCAGGGCTCCACCGTCGGTAGCGTTGGGACGGGAGCCAGAGGCCTCGTTGAAGTACGACTGGTAGCTGGCCAGCGAGAGGCCGCCCGCGCCAATGAGTGCCGCGCCGCTGCTGCCGCTGACGGCGGAGCCTGCGACCGTACCGCCGGTCGGCGCGCCGCTGGCGATCTGACCGCCCACCGAATCATCAAACGTGTAGTCGCTCAATAACTGCACGGGTGCTCCGATTGGAGTGCCGCTAGCCGTGCCGCTATTGGCCGAATCGTTGGCGCCGCCAATCGTGGCGCGCACGCGGTAGTAGTACGTGGTGCCAAGGGTGAGGCCGGTCGACTGATACGTGGTGACGTTCGCGCCGACGGTGGCCGTCGTCAAGCCGCTGGTAAAACTGCTGTTAGTGGCCCGATCAATCTCGAAGCCCGTCTCGTGCGTGCTGGCGTCTGTCCAAGCCAGATCGATCCGACTGCCTGAAATGACTGTAGCGCCCAAGCCGGTGGGCGTGGCAGGATTGGAAGTGGCGTTGGCGGTATTGCTATTGGCCGAATCGTTGCTGCCGCCGATGGTCGACCGCACTCGGTAGTAATACGTCGTGCCTTCCGTCAGGCCGGACGACTGGTACGTGGTGACGTTGAAAGTCACTGTAGCGGTCGTTAGGCCGCTGGTGAAACCGCTGTTCGTGGCCCGGTCGATCTCGAAGCCAGTCTCGTCACCGCTGGTGTCCGTCCAACTCAGATTAATCTGGGTGGCAGAGGCAGCCGTGGCGCTGAGTCCCGTGGGCGCGGCAGGAGGAATGTTGCCGGCGATGGCGCTGGCCGTATTGCTGTTGGCCGAATCGGCGGTTCCACCGAGTGTCGCGCGCACGCGATAATAGTACTTCGTACCCGAAGTCAGGCCCGTCGATTGGTACGTCGTGACGTTGGCCCCAACGGTAACTGTCGTCAATCCGCTGGTAAATGTGCTGTTGGTGGCGCGGTCGATCTCGAAACCGGTTTCACTGGAGCTCCGGTCGGTCCAGGCCAGATCAATTCGGCTGCTGGAGATAACCGTGGTCGCGAGACTGGTTGGAACGGCCGGGAGTACGCCGGGAACGTCGAGCGCGGTCACCAGCAACACCCAGTCCGTGCCACCGGCGGAGTTGGTGCCCGTAAGATTCCACGAGCGCGTGGCGCCGCCGGCAACCGAGCCGAGGGTTGTCATTGCTCCGTTGGTCGGATCGTACTTGACGACGTTAAAGTTGCCGCTATAGCCGCTGAGGTTGATGCGCGCCGCCGAATCGCCGGTCGCCGTGTACAAGACGTACTGACGTCCGGGTTCGGCCAGGAGATAGTCTCGTTTGCCGGTGCTCTGAATCTTCAACTCGTTATGGCTGGTCATCTTCCAGAATTCAACGCCCTTGGTAGTGAAGAAAGCGACCAACTTGCTGATGTCGCCGTATTCGCCCGGGGCGTCGGCCCACTCGCCAGTCTTGCAGGGAGTCCATTGGGTCGCTCCGCTGCCGAACAGACGTATGTCGCCCATGCTTCCATAGCCCCCGGCGGCGGCGATGCCCCAGATTGTCTGCCGGCTCTTCGCCCGATCCATGCCGACGCCGCTATCGTTGATATAGCCATATTCATCGTTGACCACCGGCATATCGTGGCCGAGATTTTGCACGATGCCTGCGTTGCCCCAGTCATCGCCAGTGGTGTAGCTATCACTGTTCCGCGGGCCATACTGAATGATGGCATGCGTCGGCCAACTTGTTCCAAAGTATTCGAAATCGATTCCAGTGTTTTGGTGGATGGACAACGGTCGCAAGCCCGCTGTGCTGCTCAACCACGGATCGCCACTTCGGACAATCGCACCCATGTCGTTGAAGTACGATTGCGTCATGCCTCCGTCTGCCCATTCGTTGGTCAAACACCAGATCACGTTGTCATAGGCCGAGTAGCGCGTCGTGATGTACGATGCGAAGCGCTCGTCCTGTGCCAGCGTGCCCGGCATCGTCGAGTTGGCATACGTGCTCAGGAGCATCAGGTCGGCCACCACCCCCTTGGAATCGAGGTATTGGACGACTTGGTCGAGCTTTTGCAGGTAAGCGAAGTTTAGGCCGTCGCGATTTGGGCTGTCTGCCGTGCCGGCATACGGCACGACGTCGGGATAGCCGTGGTCCACATTGTCAAGTCCGATAAAGCCGCCCTGGGCATAGGCCCGCAAGCGGATTTTATTCATCCCGTACGCTGCCGAATTGTCGACGGCCGTCTGCCAGTTGTCATTGACCATGGCATCCTGCATCAGGTCGTAATACGTCTGCCCCCACATGAAATAGGGCGTGCCGTCGTCATACGTGAAGCTATTGGTATAGCTAGGATTGATGCGCACGAAGCCGTGCTCACCGCTCAATGCCGCACTGACGACGATCTGGCCCGTGCCGTCGGTCGTGTTCACTACGTTGCTGAGGCTGGAGCCTGTCGAGGTTGTGTAGGTCCATGTGCCCTGAACGGTAGGCGTGAAGCGGACGACGTAGTTGTTGCTCCCGTTCCAAAAACTCTTGACGCTCTGCGAGATGCCGCTTCCGGCCGGCCCTGTAAACGTAGCAGTGATAACCGCACTCGCGTCTACGTACGGATTGGCGGGGCCTGTGGCCGTAAAAACGATGTCTTGCGTCGACCACTGCGTCATGTTGATCGACAGCAAGGTCCGCTGCTCAAGTGGCTCGAACGTCGGATGAAAATGATTGGCCTTGCGCAGAAGACGATTGAGCCGACTTGCGGGAGCGCGAGCTTGCCGTCAACAGGGGTTTACCGAACACGGGCACTCTCCTTGAGGTCAGCTATCTAATCACCTGAAAATTCCACACGTCGTCAGTCTGGTCGTTATCGCTGCTCACCGGAACGTGGTCTTCGTAACGGCGAGTTAGTTCGTAGGCCGCGAGTGCAAAAAGGTCGATGCGGTCAACGGCTGCCGGTCGAATTGCTGCCGCTTGGCGAATAGCCACCGGCCTGCGTGATGGAAGAGAGTCTTCGACCGGCGCGGCAGTCGTCACCGGCGCGGCAGGCACTATCGTCGCACTTCCATCATCGCCGGCAACTTGCGGCGCCGACAAATCGACAATGCTCGATGGGCTGGCAGCCGGGATCAGCAAGCCGATAGACTGGTTATAGGTCGATAGCAGCTTGCTCAGATCGGCAAAATCGATCATTCCATCGTAATTGAAGTCGCCGTCAGCCCACACGCCGGCGTGGCCGTAATTCGACAGCAACTTGCTCAAATCCGTGAAGTTCACGCTGCCATCCAAATTGGTGTCGCCGTACACCGTGTAGGCAATGCTGATCGTGTTCGTGGTGGTATTATCGATCCAGCCCAAGCCCTGCGTGGTGTCGGCAACCGAACTGTGGATCTTGCCATTGTTGATCAAGGTGTTGACTGTCGCTGCCGGACTGGCTTCGCCGCTATAATCGAGGACGAGCATGCCGCCCTTGATATCCGCGCCGGCGCCGGTCAGCACCGGCGCCATGGCTTGCACGATGTCTTGCAATACCAGCTTGCCGGCTTCCACCGTGGTCATGCCGCCGTAGGTATTGGAGGTGTTGATGGTCACTGTGCCGGCGCCTTGCTTCGTGACGGTTGTTGTAGCGCCGGCAATGCCCTTGGCGCCGGTAACGGTGTAGTTCTTGCTGGTATTGTTGAAGGTGATGGTCGAGGGAGTGACGTCTGCGCCGTCAATGAAAACGCTCGTACTGGTAGCCGTATCATTAAAAAGTACATTGACACCGTTGAAATAATCGGCCGACGTGGCGTCGCTAGTATTCTTCCAGTTGCCGGATCCGCCGACCGTACTCCAAGTCGATCCGCCGACTCCCGTCCACGTTACATCGACCGGTACGCCGAACTTCATTCCTGCTCCGCTACTGTTGAGCACGACATAGTTGCTGCCGACCGCGCCAACTGCGCCGACCAAGCCGCTGGTGACGTAGTACCAGTTGCGTCCATCGCTAGTGGTAGCGCCGACCCCGTACGCAAACGCGTCGTACAACGCGCTGGCGTCCACGCCGTTGTACTTTGTGCCCGCCACGCCGGCGATCCCCAAGTTATACAGGGCCTTGACTTGAGTCGCGCTGAGCCGTGTTCCCCAAACGGCGAAATCGTCCATCGATCCCTGGCTGCCCCAGGGGGCGTTGCCGCTGTGGTCGCGGGAAACGCCCCATTCGTTGAATGCGCCGATGTTCGTGGTGCTGGCCAAATTGTCGTTCGTTTTGGTGGTCGCCAGCGCATTGCCATCCAAGTAGAACTGCGCCGTGCTGGCGCCGCCCGCGGCAATACTGTAGGTGACGGTCAATAGATGCCACGCCGCCCCGTTGTCATTCCAACCGCTGGCGGTGGCCGAGAACATCACCCAGCTGTTACTGCGGTTGTTCTTGGTGTACCAGTAGATCTTGCCGGTCGAGAAATCCACGTATGCGCCGTGGTTAATCGTATCGCTGCCGTCCGAGGCCACCCATAGCATGGGATCGTTGATAGTGCCACTCTTCTTGATTTTGATCCAGATGCTTTCGGTGCCGGTTACCGCTCCGCCGTCAGTCGCGTTGGGGCGCGAACCAGAGGCCTCGTTGAAGTACGACTGGTAGCTAGCCAATGATAGTCCACCGGCGCCGATTAGGGCCGAGCCAGCAGCGCCGCTGAAAGCAGATCCTACCACCGTACCGCCCGTCGGCGCACCGCTGGCGATCTGTCCGCCATTGCTCGTGTCAAAGGTGTAGTCGCTCAGCAACTGCACGACCGGCACAAAGGTCGCGGCATTTGCCGTATTGCTGTTAGTTGAATCGTTAGTGCCACCGATCGTCGAGCGAACGCGGTAGTAATACGTGGTGCCGGAGTTGAGGCCCGTCGACTGAAAAGTAGTGACGTTAGACGTGACGGTAACGGTCGTCAGGCCACTGGTAAACGTGCTATTCAGCGCCCGATCGATCTCAAAGCCGGTTTCGTTCGTGCTGTGGTCAGTCCAACTAAGATTGATCTGGCTGGAGGAGGCGGCCGCGGCAACTAGTCCGGTCGGGGCGGCAGGCGGAAGTGCGCCAGCGGTGGCGCTGGCCGTGTTGCTGTTGGCCGAATCGGTCGTGCCGCCAATCGTTGTGCGCACGCGATAATAGTACTTCGTACCCGAAGTCAGGCCCGTCGATTGGTACGTCGTGACGTTGGCCCCAACGGTAACTGTCGTCAATCCGCTGGTAAATGTGCTGTTCGTGGCTCGGTCGATCTCGAAGCCGGTTTCGCTGGAGCTACGGTCGGTCCATGCGAGGTCGATGCGACTGGTGGAGATGACCGTGGCGGCGAGACTTGCTGGAACGGCCGGGAGCACACCGGGGACGTCGAGCGCGGTCACCAGGAGCACCCAGTCGGCGCCGCCGGCGGAGTTGGTGCCCGTAAGATTCCACGTTCGCGTGGCGCCGCCGGCGACCGGACCGAGGTTCGTCATCGCTCCATTGGTCGGATCGAATTTGACGACGTTGAAGTTGCCACTATAACCGCTGAGGTTGATCTTGGCGGCCGAATCGCCTGCGGCCGTGTACAAAACATATTGGCGGCCGGGCTCGGCCAGCAGATAGTCGCGCGAGCCGCTGGTCGTCAGCTCGTTGTGGCTGGTCATCTTCCAATATTCGATGCCCTTGGTAGTGAAGAAGGTGATCAGCCGCTGGATGTCGGCGTATTGTGTTGCATCGTACCATTCGCCGGTGACTTCGGGTTGGCCGTGATTGTTGGGGGGAATGCGAAAATCGCCCACGCTTCCATATCCGCCCGCAGCGGCTATGCCCCAGATAATATTGCGGCTCACGGTACGCGTCTCGGCAGGTCCGCCGTTTTGGCTCGGTTCGCCAATGTAGCCATATTCATCATTCACCACCGGCATGTTGTGGCCGAGGTTGTAGACGATGCCCGCATTACCCCATCCGTCGCCCGTATTGTAGGCGCCGTTGCGGAAGCCGTATTGGATGATGGCCTCCGTCGGCCAGCCAGTACCAAAGAACTGGAAATCAATCCCCGTGTTCTGATGTATCGACAAAGGCCGCAGCGCCGTGCTGTTGGACAACCAGGGATCGTTGCTGTGAATGATCCCGCCCATGCGGTTGAAGTCGCTCTGCGTTTGGGCGTTGGGCCCAGAACTGGCGACAGCCCACTCGTTTGCCAGACACCAAATAACATTGTCATAGGCCGCATAACGGTTCACCACATAGTTGATGAAGCGGTCATTCTGAGTATCCGTGCCAAACTGGCGATTGTTGGAATAACCGGTCGTCACGATCAGGTCGGCCACCATCCCCTTGGAATCCAGATACTGGACCACTTCATCCAGCTTGGTCCAAAACGAGAGATTCAAAGAGTCGCGGTTGGGGCTCGTCGATGTGCCCGTGTACGGTTGGAAATCCGGATAGATGCTGAATTCAGCAGTACCATTGGGCGTTGTCGGCACCGTATAGGGATAAACCTCAAATCGCAGCTTGTTTATGCCGTAGGCGGCGGAAGCATCGATGGCCGACTTCCAGTCGTATCCGCCGGCGGCCAAATCCATCTCGTTGTAATAGCTCTGTCCCCACATAAAATATCGTGTGCCGTCATCCCAAATGAAACTTCCCGTATGCGAGGGATCGACTCGCAAGAAGCCGTGTTCGCCGCTGACGGCCGCACTGACGACGATCTGGCCCGTGCCGTCGGTCGTGTTCGTCAAGCCGGTGACAGTCGAGCCCGTCGTAGTGTATGTCCACGTCCCCGTGGTCGTTGGAGTGAAGCGAACCTTGAACGTGCTGCCGCCGTCCCAAAAGCCCTTGGCAACGATGTTCGACAGCCCGCTACCGGCAGGCGGTGTAAATGTCGCCTGGAGATAGCGCGAATCGGTATACCAGTTTGAGGAGGTGTTGGTCGTGGTAAAAACGATGTCCTGCGTGGACCACTGCGCCATATTGATCGACAGCAATGTCCGCTGCTCAAGTGGCTCGAACGTCGGATGAAAACGCGTCACCCGGCTAGACGGTGACTTGCGTGAGCGAGAGCGGGCAGCGCGCAACGACCTGCGGAACATCAAGGAACTCCTTCAATCACCTAGTAAAATCCAACTCGCTACGTCTGGTTCAACGGACTCACCTAGTCAACATCTTCGCTTCTAGAAACTTACAGAACTTGATCTAACATCTGCCTAATGCGACACGCCGAGAGATTCGTTCTCGCGTGCGACCTCGCATCGCATACGTTGCTATGATCGTGACTTGGTCGTGGTGCCGATCGTTGTGACGAACTGATCACGCAGCGGTCGGATGTCTTCGCAAGGTATAATTCGCTCGACGCCTCGGTTCGCGACGGAATGCCTGTGCGCAGTCCGGCTCGCCATCGGCAACGTAGAAGCCTCTTGCCTTCCCCTTAAAACACTCTGTCCCGCATCCTGCACTTGACTCGATCCGCGGCGACGACTCCGCCAGCAGCGGCCAAACGCACGGCTCCCGTTTCGAGTGGCTAGCGGCCGGTTCTAGCCCCCTATATGTGCGTGCCTCAGACCGCACAATCATCGCCCGCGAACCATACCTCGCAGTATAATTCTGTTTTGCAAAAATGGCAACAATAATTGACAATTGTGGCAATAATCGGGCTGGCAATTAGCCGAAGCGGGGCGAAGCCGGATAGAGCAGCGCGAAAGGGCCGTTGAAGCGCTGGATTATCGCCAGCACACGGCGGAAATCCGGCCGATCGCATCCCGAAGCGGCTGTCTTGCCCTATAGCAGGACCTTTGCCACTTGCAGCGACGGCAAATCGACCACGGCCAAAGAGGGGTGGCTCGTTCGCCAGAGCGCGCCGGGGTTAAGCACCAGCGTCGGGCCGTCACTGTGTTCCGAGTAGACGTGCGAATGCCCGTGGCATACGAGGTCCCACTGGCCCGATCGGATGGTCTCGCGCAGCAGTCTTACGTCGTGGCCGTGGAGAAAGGCGATACGTCGCCCTTCGAGCTCCAGCGTGCCGAGCCGCTCGTGTAGCCGATGCTCTGGCGCGGTCATTATGCCGCGAAGGCGCGCGAGATCGTCGACGTTGCCAGGCACGAAGTGCGCCGGCAGGCCGCGGAATACGGGAACGACCGCCGAGCCGACGTCGCCACAATGGATCATCATGCTCACGTCGTGGGCCCGTAAGGCGTCGACGGCCTCTTGGGCTGACGTAACGTCACCGTGTGTATCGCTTAGCACGCCGAGTTTCATGCGCTGACGCCTATGTGAATGCACGTCCCCACCGTCAACTCCGGTGGCACCTAGCCACTGGCGGCGAAAAGCACAGCCTAGTAGAGTAGCAATATCTCATTTGCGAGAATCATGTTGTCAGCCGATGTCCGTGATATTTTGGCGATTGGCACCCTTGCCTTGGCGGCAGCAGGACTTACCGTGTGGATCACGGTACGCCTGCGGCGTCCGCCGCTTTCGCCTGCACAATGGCTCCTGTTCGGCTTGAACTACATTATCGTTCGCATACTGTGGCGAACACAAATCAAAGGCAGTTTTCCATTTCCGCCGGGCCACGGAGCCGTGCTGGTCTGCAACCACCGCTGCCCCGTCGATCCGTCGTTCGTCGAGCTCGCCGTCCCTCGCGTGATCCATTGGATGGTAGCCAAGGAGTACTGCGAGCATCCGGCGTTCCGCCGATTACTTGCCACCTGCGAGGTGATTCCGGTCCGCCGTGGCGGGATCGATATGGGTGCCATGCGTTCCGCGATTCGCTTGCTCCAAAGCGGCGAACTCGTCGGTGTGTTTCCGGAGGGACGAATTAATACTACCAACGACTTGCTGCTCCCCTTTCACCCGGGCGCGGCATTGATGGCCCTGAAAGCCAAGGCTCCACTGGTTCCCCTCTATATCCAGGGCGCGCCGTACGACGGCACCACGCTGGGCTGCCTTTTCATGCCGGCTTCGGTTCGGGTGCAGATTGGGCCGCCGATCGATCTTTCCGATGCCTGCGGCGACGAGGACGAGCAGACGCTGCTTCCAGAAGCCACGCGCCGATTGGCACGCGCGATCGCACGCCTCGCCAACCATCCCGGGTTTCAACCAAAAATCGCCGGCCGCGCCAGCCGCGCCGGGAACGGAGACCGGTCCGCCGTTTCGGCCTAACGCATGCGTGCCAAGGGGAGTTTCAAGCTGAATAACGGACCAATCGCGTGCCTGTTCGGAACCCAACCCTACCTTTGAAACTGCTGACACCAGAAGATCGTGCCGCTGGCCGTGCGAAACGCCGCCACGCCGATTCTGCGATGGGCCGCGTTGAGAATGTTCGCCCGATGGCCGGCCGAATTCATCCACGACTGCACCGCTTCGCTACTGTGCGATTGGCCCATGGCAATGTTCTCCGCCAGTGGTCGCCGGGTGTGAACTAGGCTCTGAGTACGCGTCATCCATGAGGCTTGCTCTCGGGCGGTTTCCATCAACGCCTTGTCGACCTGCAATGGTGGCAGGCCGTATCGCGCCCGCTCATTGTTGGTGTACGACACCAGATTGGCCTCGATGGCGCGCAGTTTGACGCCATCAACCGTTTGTTCCGCGGAGGCTGGGGGCTGGGGGCGGGGGGCGGGAGATTCGGCGGCTTGAGACGCCCCGCAAGTTAGCGGCAATGCAATCGCCATCGACGCACATAGCATTTTTACAGAAATCATTGATAGTGCTCCTACATCTGGCATTTTGAAACCGCCGACGTACCTGCTCCGACCGGAACGTCGGCGGGCCGTCGTGGCGATAAGGTGGGCATCCTGCGGGATCTTTTCCGGCTGGCCCACGAAGATACCAGACCGGGAGCGGATTACAAGAGGGGCGAGAAGCCATGTTCCAACCGGACACGACGTTTAGGAGCCGCCGCAACTCGGCAATCTCGCGCCGAAGTTGTTTATCGGATACGACTTATCGCCGCATCGTAATGCCGCAGCCGGTGAAGAACCGATCGGCCGCCGCTGTGAGCCCCACGCCGGCCGACCAGTCTAATTGAACGTTCGGGCTGACCAGACATGTCACCCCGGCGTCGAAGTACTGCTGCGGCCGACTATCGTCCGCGTGGCGCCGAAAGAGGCCCGCCCATTCGCCAAAAACGTGCAACGGCTCGGTCAGTGCAAACCCCAGTGAAAACGATTGCTGAAGTTCGGAGTACCGGTCGTCGCTCTCGGCGGTCCAAGTTGCTGCCGTTTCGGCATCGAGCGATAGCCTTTTGGTGATTTCCCAGCCATACAAGTATCCCACGATCGGATCGACTTGGCCGCTCGTCTGATTCGGACTGCCCGCTGGCGCCGTCACAGCCGCAAGCACTGCCATCTTCGGCCACCAGCCATCCTGCTGCGTCGCGGCGTACTTGAAGCCGAACTCGATGTCGCTTAGGCCGTCCTCCTCGACGAGCCGGCCGCTGTGGGCTTGCCGACGACTATCCAACACGATTCCATCAAAATAGCAGCGAAGTTCCAACCGCTCCGCGATGCCATAGCGAAGCAGCAACTGAGGCAGTTCGTGCGAATTGGCCGTTGGGTCACCCGACTTGCCATGGGTATAGAGGTAGCCGCTCTCGATCTGCAGCCGACCGAGGCCGACCGTCGTCGGAGCTTCGGTGATATCCGGTCGATCGCTCTCCAGCGGCTCCTCCTCTCCGGCGGCCGCCTCATCCGTATCACCTTCCTTCTTGGGCCAAGTAAGGAGTCGGGCAAGAAGCGATCCTCGCGACGGTCCGGTCGACTCTTCCGCAAGCAAAGCTTCGTGCGAGACGTCTGGTTTTGCTGGTTGGGAAAAGATTGAGGAGCCGTAGGCATCGAACGTGGCAACTGTGGCGGGGTCGGGCACGAGCGTTCGGCCGCCGCCAAGCTGCTGCTCCTCGGCAAGTGCCAAAGTGGCAGCCACAAGAATCGCGATCGCGATCGCCGCAACTCGAACTACAGTCAGTGGTTGCCTGCGGCGCATCGGATTTGTCGAAATAAGGCGGCAATGGGCATAGCGCGCTGGGCGGCGCTCTTCGACGTTTAATCGGCTATCACAACCGCTGCCGTCGATTCAATTCAATCGGCACGAACAGCACGCACCGGCTGGCGCGATGACACACCATGAAATCCGCGGGCGCTCGTTGCGTCTGCCCCCCGACGCCCCGCTTCACCTCGGGATGCTAGCGATCCGATATTCTCGCGCCCGAGGGCATATCGCTATCTTCGCGGCTTGAATACGCACACGCCAAGCGGCGGATAGGTGATGCGGATCGAAGCCGGCCGGCCGTGAGTTTGGATTGGCTCAGCCATAACGCCGGGGCCATTGCCTAAGTTGCTGCCGGCGTAGAATGACGAGTCGCTGTTAAAGACCTCTTCGTACCAGCATTGCTCCGGCACGCCCAGCAGGTAGTCGACCCGCGGCACGGGCGTAAAGTTGCAGGCGACGACGAGGAAATCTTTCGGGTCTTTGGCGCGGCGGACGTAGCTCAGCGTGCTGTCGTCGTGGTTGTGGCAATCGATCCATTCAAAGCCGTGATAGTCGAAGTCGACCTCGTAGAGGGCTTTCTCGCGGCGGTACAAGCGATTCAAGTCGCCAACGCACTTCAGCAGGCCTTGATGGGTGTCCCATTGCATTAGGTCCCATTGCAGGCTCGTGTCGAAGTCCCATTCGCGCCACTGGCCAAAGTCGCTCCCCATGAACAAGAGCTTCTTGCCCGGATGCGTCCACATATAGCTGTAGAGCAAGCGAAGGTTGGCAAACTTCTGCCACAGGTCGCCGGGCATCTGATCGAGCATCGAGCCCTTGCCATGCACCACTTCGTCGTGCGACATCGGCAGCACGAAGTTCTCGTGAAAGGCATAGATCAGGCTGAAAGTCAACTCATCGTGATGGTAGCGGCGGTGAATGGGGTCATGCCGCATGAAGGTGCGGGTGTCGTTCATCCAGCCCATGTTCCATTTAAGGCTGAAACCAAGTCCACCGAGATAGGGCGGCCGCGACACGCCCGGCCAGGCGGTCGATTCTTCGGCGATCGTCAACACGCCCGGGTGCTGGATGTGGCATTGCTCGTTCAACTCCTTGAGGAAGCTGATCGCCGGCAGGTTCTCGCGCCCGCCAAACTCGTTGGGCAGCCAGTCGCCGTCTTCGCGGCTGTAATCGAGGTAGAGCATCGAGGCCACCGCGTCGACGCGAATGCCGTCAATGTGATACTTGTCCATCCAAAACAACGCGTTGGACACCAGGTAGTTGCGAACCTCGTGGCGTCCGTAATTGAAGATTTGCGTGCCCCAGTCCCGATGCTCGCCACGACGCGGGTCGGCATGTTCGTACAACGCCGTGCCGTCGAACTGCCGCAGCCCATGCCCGTCGCGGGGAAAATGGGCCGGCACCCAGTCGAGAATCACGCCGATGCCGTGCTGGTGCAAGACGTCGACAAAGTACATGAAATCTAGCGGCGTGCCATAACGGCTCGTCGCGGCGTAGTAGCCGACCGTCTGGTAGCCCCAACTGGCCGAAAGCGGATGCTCGCTCACCGGCAGCAACTCAACGTGCGTATAGCCGACCTCGTCGCAGTAGTCGGCCAACTGATGGGCCAGATCGCGATAGCTCAGCCATCGCGTCGGGTCGTCGCCGGGTCGCTTCCAACTTCCCAGGTGGACCTCGTAGAACGAAAGCGGCTGCTCTAGCCAGTTCGTTCCTTTTCGACGAGCCATCCATTCAGGATCATGCCACGTGTAGCGACTCAAATCGGCTACCTTCGAGGCTGTGCGCGGCGGCACCTCGGCAGCAAATCCAAACGGATCGGCCTTCTCAAATACCTGATGATAATGGCGCACCTGATACTTGTAGAGCGTGCCATCACCCAAGCCCGGCACGAACAATTCCCAGAAGCCGCTGGGAATGTGTTTCCGCATCGGATGCCGGCGCCCGTCCCAATTGTTGAAATCGCCGACGATGCTCACGCTCGTGGCGTTGGGGGCCCAGAGGGCAAAGTTCACTCCGTCGACACCGTCGACCTGCCGCAACTGCGCGCCCATCCGGTTGTAGCACTGCCAGTGCCGCCCCTCGTTGAGCAGATAGAGATCGTAGTCGGTCAACAAGTGCGGAAACGCATACGGATCGTGCATGGTCATGGTTTTCTTGCCGCCTTCTTCCGCAAAGCGAAGCATGTACCGCGGCGATCCATCACCATTCAAAGGACAAATGGCCTCAAACAGCCCGGCCGGATGGATCCGTCGCATCGGCTGCGTACGATTGCCGGCGGCGGGGTCGACGACCCAAGCCTGCTCCGAGGTTGGCGAAAACGCCCGCACTGCCAAGGCTCTACGCCCCGCCTGATCTACTTCGTGCGGACCAAGCAGCTCAAATGGATTCTCATGCCTTCCTTCGATCAACTGACTAATAGTATCCAACGAAGCGGTCGTTCGCACGAGCACCTCCATGCAGGAAAACTAGGAACGATGAAGTAGGACCGAGGAAGTCAACACGGCCGCTATGCGAACACTCGTCTGCCAATACTGGGACGCCGCGTCGATGCAGGCCGCACACAAGCTAGCTATGGCCGCGGCGTGGTATTTTATCCACGGACGGCTAACAAAACGAGCAATTATCGTATTTTTACTCCCGACGCTGTCACTATGTGGCGATGGGACGCAGTTGTGGCCGGCGTCGAACCGACGTTGACCACAGTCGACCCGGTGGAAGTGCAAGATTCGATCCATTCGTTGCCAGAGGTCAGCGTCGCGGACTGGAACCATCTGCCCAAAACACTCCCACCGCCACTCGTTTTCGCGCCACTCGGTCAGTCCGTACATAATCCCCTGTTCGACATAGCGGGTGCAGCCCACCAAGGTCACCCGCGAAGGCTGGTCTAACGATTCCAGCCCTCGGACAACCGTCAGCAGGTCGAGCCGCTCACCCCAGATGTCCGGCTCAACGTCGGACACCTCGATCGGGGTCGATCCATCCAGCGGTCGCAACACGAACCGCCATCCGCCGGGCCGCTCGGTCCGACACGTGTCGGCCAACAGCATGTAATGCGGAGTAGGGCTATTCATCGGGTTTTCCGAGCACGGAGTGTGCGAAAGTTGGGTAAGCATGCGCAATCAGTAAAGCCGTTACGGCGTTCACCGCTCACTGGGGGGCACTGTGGTGGGCAGTGGAACTGGCGGGGTCGGGCGGCATTCTTTATGTCGTCGGCAGCGACGCCGCCAACCGACGCATTTTACTTATCGGAACCCATACCGCATCTTCTCTAGTTTATCACGCCAGTCGTGACTGGTATCTTCAGAATCTCGACTTCCCAGAGGGAACGGCGTCGGCCGCCCTAGAGCGTGTTTGTAAAGGGCTGTCAGCGTTCAGCTATCGGCTTTCAACTCAGCTCGCGTAAGCCAGCGCGACAGCGTCCTGTGACGCACAAGATCTATCCAGCAGCGGAAGTCTTTGGGCAATTGGATGGCACCGACGGAACTCCCGCCACAGAAAGCTGATAGCTGACCGCTGACAGCCCGTACTAGCAGTCACTTCTTCAAACACGCTCCTAGTGCCTCTTCAAGCCTGAATTGATGGGTAGAGGCGTTTGAGTTTGATCCTTGCGTCGTCAGTCGTGAACCGCCAGTCGATGGTACAATCCGCGGCGTTACGATCCGTTTCCCAAGCAGCTACCTCCCGAATGAGCATGGGCTGATCGGGGATGCGACGATCCAGGCATTGTTTCGTGAGAATGCTCAACTCCGTCTCCGCCATGTTCAGCCAGCTTCCATGTTTCGGCGTGTAATGGATCTCCAGCCGTTCAACTAACCGACGCGCCTCGGCCGGCTCAAACGCTTCGTACAGGGACGCCGGCTTGTGGGTATTCAAGTTGTCCATCACCAACACGATCTTTTCCGCCTCGGGATAGTGTTCGTCCACCAACTCCCGAATCACTTGGGCGAAGTCAATCTTGGTGCGTCGATCAGTCACCTTAACGTGGCGTTGGCCTCCCAACGGCTCGAAAAACATAAACAAGTTGGCCGTGCCATTTCGCTCGTACTCGTAGTCGACCCGTTGTGGTTGTCCCGGCTCGCATGGCAAAACAGGCCGTGTGTCTCGCACCAACTGCTTGCTCTGCTCGTCGAAACACACTTGCGGCCGTCGCGGATCATAGGGCCGCTTGTACACCTCCAGCACGTCTTCCATCGCCGCCACAAAGTCGGCATTCTGCTGGGGTGGAATCACCCATTGCTCTCTCAAGTGAGGCTTAAGTTCGTTTTTTTAAGCGTGCTACGTACGCATTCATGGCTGATGTCGTCCACGATTTGCAAGGCCACCAAGCGGTCGGCCAACAGGTGCAGTGTCCAACGGTTCCGGCCCTCCGGCGCTTGGCTGCACGCCAACGCTATCAGACGCGCTTCTTGTTCGCCGTCCAACTTGCGATACTGTCGGCCTTCCGCCCTCTGGCGGCAGACAGCCGCTGCCGCTCCGTCTTCCACAAAGCGTTGCCGCACACGGTACACCGTAGACAGCCCGACCTCGGCAAACTCGGCAATTCGTTCGTCGCTCCACCCCGGCCCCTGCTGCGACTGGTCGGCCTTGAGCAACACTCGCGCCCGTTTCAAGAGCGATTCGCTCTGGCCTCCCTTACGCAGCAGCGACTGCAACCATTCTCGATCTTCGACTTTCAGCCGAACGACGTGCTTGGCTTCCTTGCCCATAATCCCTCTCCTGTTTGAATCATCCAAGACAGGAGAAGGCATAATCGAAAACAGTAAACAAGTCAACTCAGCCTTGAACGCCCACTAGAGCAACGCGGTGCTGAAGTACCGCTCCGCCCGATCGGGCAATACGGTCGCGACATTGCCCGAGATGCGACGCGCCAGTTGCCGCGCTGCCCAGACGTTGGCCCCCGAGGAGATTCCGACCAACAGGCCAAGATCGCGGCCAAGCTGCCGGGTGGTGTCGATTGCATCTTCATCCGTCACCTCGACTACCTCATCGACCAGCGAGATATCGAGCACGGCCGGCACGAAACCGTCGCCGATTCCCTGTATCTGGTGCAATCCCGGCTCGTGGCCCAGCAAGGCGGCGACGTTCTTCGGTTCCACCGCCACGATGTGCACGTCCGGCTTGTGCTTCTTGAGAAACTCCCCCACGCCCTGAAGGGTTCCACCGCTGCCCACGCCAGCGACGAAGCAGTCAACCTCTCCGCCGGTCTGCCGCCACAGTTCCCGCGCCGTGCCCTCGTAGTGGCAGCGCGGATTGTCGGGATTCTCGAACTGCTGCGGCACAAAGACACGCCGGTCCTCGGCCGCAATTTCGCGCACCCGTCGCACGGCACCGCCGATGCTCTCCTCGTCGGGCGTCAGAATCAGTTCGGCGCCCAGCGCGCGAATGATCTTCTTGCGTTCCTCGCTCATACCTTGCGGCATGACGATGCGAACCTGATAGCCCTTCAGCCGGCCGATCAGGGCGACCCCGATGCCCGTGTTGCCGCTGGTCGGCTCGACAATGATCGAGTCGGGCCGCAACCGCCCGTCCCGCTCGGCGCCCTCGAGCATCGCCAAAGCGACGCGATCTTTGATGCTGCCGCCGGGGTTGAGGAATTCGGCCTTGGCATAGATGTTCTCCCCCTTCAGCCGCACCAGGGGCGTATTGCCGATCAAGTCGAGGACGTTTTCTGTGAGCATGACAGTCGCCGGGGAAAGAGCCGCGAGCAAATGACCATACTTGCGAGCCCGGATTGTAGCATCGCCCCATGACCGTCGAAAGCCAGAATTGCCGCCAGGCGCAGTCACCAATTGTGCCATTGGGTGGCACCGATAGCTTCGCTATCGGTGTGCCGACAGGCACGAGAGGGTGTTTCAGCAGTGGCGGGAGCCTCGCGCGGCGTCGCCGCCCCGATAGCCGAGCTATCGCGGCCACCCTGGAAGGCAATCCGTCTTCACCGCAAGCGCTTATCGCGGCCGTGCCACAACCCGGCCCTTTCCAGGTCACTCTACATCGAGACCGACAAGGTACGCGTCCAGAGCTTTCCGCAGCGCGGTCTCTTGGTCGCCAAGCTCGCGGATCTGGCTGCGAAGCTTCTCGATCTCGGCTTCCTGGTCGCTGAACTTCTTCACGTAGCTCTTATAGACGTCGGCGTTCCGGTCCAACTGAGACATGTTTTGCCGTATCCGGGCCTGATCTTCGCCAATCTCGCGGATCCGTTGTTCCAATTGCTGCTTTTCGGTTGCCAATTGCTCCAATTGCTGCCTGCGCTTGACAACGTCGGCTAGCACCGCCTTGACTTTGTCGCTGACCGTGCCGGATTTCACGTAAACCAGGAGCATTTCCTCGTCGGCCGTACCCATGGCGACAAGTTCCCGCTGGGTCCGTTCCTCGTTGACCTCCAGCTTGGCCGGTTCGCCCGGCTTGGCCTCGACCGCGAAACGGTAGACGCTGCGAGTTTTCTCTGTCGGCTTTTTGGGCAAAACCAGCGTCCACGCGGCGTCGATCGGGTACTCGATGAGCACGTTCTTCACCTTCTTGCCGGAGTTTTTCACGGTGTACTCGGTCGCCCGCTGATACTTTCGCGCGGCGATCAGTGTTCCCTTCAGCAGCTTGACGCTGAGCAACTCCTCGGGCCGGCCCTTGCTCTGCGGCACCACTTCGGTGTCGAGATCGACGCCGTAGCTGATCAGTCGCTTGTCGCCCGGCGGCAGGTCTTCGATCTGGGCGTCGCCGGCATATACGCCACCGTCGAACACCGTGATCGGGCCCTGCATCAAGTACAGATCGGTCTCGTTTGTGAACTTCAGCCCATAGAGCGGATGCTTTGGCTGCACGTTGGCGTTATAGATCGACACCTTTTCACCCTGCACGTCTGCGTTGACAATCGGCAACATGGCCGATTGCTGCCGCGGCAGGCTGACCGGCATGTCGATGGCATATTGAAACAGATTGCCGACATCGCCGCCCTGCGCGGCCGCTTGCACGCTTTCGCGAAGTCCACGTCCGAGCCTCTCTTCCTCCTCCTGAATAACAGCTCGCGGCGAAACCATCGTCGATAGGCTCGCCGACATTCGGCCCGTTGGCGACTCGTCTCTAAATTTCCGCGGTGCGCCACCGTAGGCGTTTGTGGTTCTGGCAAAGTTGTCCTGAAACAGATTCTGTTGGTAGACCTGCGGCAGCAGCGATGAGTACAACTCCAACTTTGCCTGCGGCCGGGGAATGTACAGCGGCTGGTAGAGGTCCATCGTGAACGAGATTGGCCGGCCGCTGATGAGCGTCAGTTTGACGCCCGACCAGTCTTCCTCCGAGGTGTTCTCGACGATTGCCCAACCCTGCAATAACGGCTTATCGTCCGATAACACTAGGCGGTAGCTCGTCTTCCAGATGGGCGTCGCCTAAATGTAGCCGACGCGTACCCGCCGCGATCCCTTGCCCAAGAAGCTCAGTTCGACCGACTTCTTATCGGCCGAATGGGCCGAGGCCAGCACGGCCAGCGCTTTGTTCAACTCGGCATCGAGCTGTGGGTTTGCCAGTTTGATGCGGCTGACGCTATCCAACGGCACGGCGCGCAGCCCTTCCTCGGTCACGAGGTTCAACACCTCGATCTCCGTGATATCGTTTTCGCCATGCTTCGTCTTCTTCGTTTCCACGCCGAGGATCACGCCGTGCAGCTCATTGGGCGCTTCGAGCACCACGCGCTCACCGCGCAGTTGTTGCAGAAGTTGGGCCAACGTGGGATTCCCCGTCAGGTCGATCGAAAAACCTTTGAGCGTCTTAGTGATCGGGTCCTTCGATCCATAGGTCACGGTCGAGACCTTTCCACCGTCGAGATCCTCGACGACCATGCTCTTCAGCAGGTCGTTTATGTCGGCCACTTTGAACTTCATCTCGACCTTGGCGTCATCCGCGACCTTGCCCGCGTGCTCAAAAAAACCGACGCCCGAACTGAACAGCACCACGCGTTTCAGCGGCAGCGTCGTGCCGTGCGACTCGTCAGCACGGGCGGCCGTACCGAGAAGACAGGTCAAAGCCAGAGCGCAATAGGTATAGTTTCTGAGCATGATATCCCACTCCTAACGAAAATAAGGGGACGGCCGGGAATTGTTGAACGGCATTCTAGCTATTAGACGCCGCGGCGACCACCAGAGTTCCCGCCCTTCTCAAGCGGCGGAATTCGTCGATGTCCGCGGGATTCTGCGGCGGGTGGCACCGATAGCTTCGCTATCGGTGTGCCGACAGGCACGAGAGGGTGTTTCAGCAGTGGCGGGAGCCTCGCGCGGCGTCGCCGCCCCGATAGCCGACGTGTCACGGCTGCCTGCAATCTGTTGAAAAAATGCTTGCAGAAGTCGCCAGTTAATTTCGAGCACCGTACCGACAACGCCCTTGGCGACATCGTGCCGGCCGCGCATAATTTGACCATGCAAGGCGCCCAGGTGGACAAACTGGGTGTGCCGGCAACGGTTCTTACGGCAGCGGAGAAGTGGCGATGATCGAACTGGATTATGCCGGCAACCTGACCGATGTCGATTCGTTGGCCTTGCATCTGGCTGCCACGGGCTTGAGCACCGAGGCACGCCAGTCGAAGGCCCGGCTGTTTGCCAAGGCAGTCGCGGCGCTGTCGATCACGGCCGACACGGCCCGGCGGCCGCCGTTGGCCTTCTTCGTGCCGGGGCGGATCGAGGTCCTCGGCAAGCAGACCGACTATGCCGGCGGGCGAGCCATGGTCGCGGCCACCGAACACGGCTTCTGCATCGCGGCCGCGCCGCGCGACGATCGCGAAATTATCGTCATCGACGCACAAACGGGCGAGACGGTTTGTTTCCACATCGGCCCCGACCTCGAGCCGCAAACAGGCTGGGCCAACTATCCCATGACCGTCGCCAGGCGCGTGGCGCAAAACTTTCCCGGCGCCTTGCGCGGGGCGGCCATCGCTTTCTGTAGCGATCTGCCTGCCTCCGCGGGCATGAGCGGATCCACAGCACTGACGGTGGGCGTATTCCTCGTCTTGTCAGAATCGAACCAATTGGCCGCGCGCGACGAGTACTGGCACGACGTCGGCAGCATGACCGACTTGGCCGGTTATCTCGGCTCGATCGAGTATGGCCGGAGCTTTGGCCGGCTGCTGGGCGATGGCGGCGGCACATGCGACGGCAGCGAGGACCAGATCGCGATCCTCTGCGCCGAGACCAGCCACATCAGCCAGTATGCCTTCGGTCCCGTCGAGTTTGAAAAGTTGCTCCCAATGCCGCCGGGGCACGTCTTCGCCATCGCAGCCAGCGGCGTGGTGGCCGGTAAGACCGGTGCGGTGCGCGAGAAATATGACATGCCCTCTCAACTCGCCGCGGCGCTTATCGATCTATGGCGGCGCGAGACCGGGCGCGACGATCCACACTTGGCAGCAGCGCTCGGCAGCGCACCCGATGCGGCCGAACGTCTGCAAGCGCTGGTCGAAACCATCGATCCCGGTCCGTTCGATCGTGCCGCGCTGGCCGCTCGGCTGAAGCATTTCATGCTCGAAAGCGGTGAGATCATCCCCGAGGCGGGCGATGCCTTGCGCGGCGATGATCTGCGAGCCTTCGGCCGCCTGGTCGACCGCTCGCAACAGGGGGCCGAGTGGCTGTTGGGCAATCAAGTACCTGAAACGGTGTACCTGGCCGCTTCCGCCCGCCGACTTGGCGCTGCGGCCGCGTCGGCCTTCGGTGTCGGCTTCGGAGGCAGCGTCTGGGCGATGGTCGACACACCCCGCGCCGACGAGTTCCTCACCGACTGGGCCGACGAGTATCGGGCCGAGTTTCCGCAACGCTCCAGACTATCTCGATTCTTCCTGACTGCCGCAGGGCCCGCTGCCTTTCGCGTATGTTGAGACTTGTCGGGAGTGGCTCCCATCGATCGAGGCGCGTTTGAGTGGGCATGCAGCGACAGTCGTCGTCGCCTACGCCTCGTGGTCCGCGTGGCGGGCTTGTTCGAGGATCGTCTCGCGACTGAGGCCGCGAATCACCATGCATTCATCAATGGTAAAGCCGGCCGATAAGAGCCGCCGCGTCCAGTAGTGCGATGGATGAACGGACAGCGGGGACGAAGGAGGCGCTTCGCCGCCGACCGCTTCGCTGGTGGCATCGTGGGTGGCGCCGATCGCTTCGCTATCGGTGTGCCGATAGACACGAGAGGGCGTCTCGGCCAAAGCAGGATCACCCCGCGGCTCGCGGGTCCTGTTAGCCTGCTTGCCACGCAATTTCCGCAGCAAGTCTTCGGGCAGCGGCAGCGGGCCCATAAGCGGCGTCTTGCCCTTCATCACGTCTGTTCCGAACTCCGTGATCTGGATGACCGGCCGGAACTTCTCCAGATCGACCTGTTCCAAACAGCCCAAGGCCATTAGCGCGTCGATCATCATTAGGACGTCCGGCTGCGTCAGGTGCTTCAATAGTCCGTGCGTGCTGAGTTTGTCAAGTCGCAGCTTCGATACTCTGGCATTCGTGGACCCACACAGCATTTGTGCGATGAGGTTCTTGCCGCAGGGGAAGCGGGCTTGCGTGCGCGCCACACCGCTAAGAACGATCTGCACGGCCTTGAACAACTCGCCGTCAATCTCGCGATCGTCGCTCGAAGGACGCGCGCCGGCACGCATGCCGGAACTTCGCGATGGTGACTCTTGGCGGCGCTCGCCGACCAACGCGACCTTGGGCGCGTGCCGCCCGCAATTATCGCAGTGCCCGCACGTGGCGGCGTTCTGCTCGCCAAAGTACCGCAAAATCTCGCGCTGGCGGCATGTGCCGCTCAGTGCAAAGCGGATCACGTTGTTAAGCTTTTCGTATTCCAATGCCTTGCGCCGCTCAAGGGCGTCAAAGTCGATCTCTAGCTTCTCGAAGGCAGCGTCGCGATGGATCATGCGAATCGCCCGGCCACGGAACGGCGGCACGTAGGTGAACGCCTCTAGTTTCGTCAGCTCGCGCAGTGCGTACCCAAGCGAGTCGGGATCGAGGTCATCGACCACGTCGAGGTCGCGAAGCCTGAACGGGATCAGTTCCTGCCGCCGCTGGCCGACCAGTCGTTCGACCCGCGCAACACCTTTCGCTGCGTCTTGGCCTGCTTGGGCAACAGGTCGACGAGAGTCGGCAGGTCGCTATCGATCCGCACCGACGCCGTATTTTGCGAGGCAATCAGCCGCTCCAGCACGCCAGCCCCCTCGAGCAATTGCTCGCAATTGCCGATCCCGTCATTGCCAATCGGCAATCGAAGCGTCTCTTTGATTTCCTCTTGAGTCAATTCAATGGGATTCTCTTCTCTCTCGCGCAGAAAATCGTAGACTGCCTCCACACAATCCCGGCCTGGGTACGCGCTCTCGATGAAATACTCCTGTATGTAGCGATCCGACGGATGATACAGCATGAGGCAGTGCGACGGCTTTCCATCGCGGCCGGCCCGACCTGCTTCTTGGTAGTATGCTTCGAGGCTGCCCGGGATGTTGTAATGGACGACGAATCGGACATCGGCCTTGTCGATGCCCATACCAAAAGCGTTGGTTGCCACGACAATCTCGCGGCGTCCGCTCATGAAATCGTCCTGCGCGGCACGACGTTGGTCGGGCAGCAGACCCGCATGGTAGACGACCGTGCTGCGATTGGCGTCCGTCGCGATGGCTTCGGCCACCTCCTGGGCTCGCTTGCGCGTCGACGTATAAATGATGCCCGAGCCGGGCGTCTTGTGGAGAAACGTAAGCAGCTTCTCCGGCTTCTGTCGCTCGCTGCGGGGAGACTGGACCTCGTAGAACAGATTCGGGCGTTCGAAGCCGGTGATGAACGTCTTTGGTTCGCGCAGGGCCAGTTGGTCGATAATGTCGCGGCGGACGCGGTCGGTCGCCGTGGCCGTCAGTGCGATCGTCGTCGGGTTGCCAAGCAAGTGGCGGAAGTAGCCCAACCGGGCGTAGTCGGGGCGAAAATCATGCCCCCACTCGCTGATGCAGTGCGCTTCGTCGATCGCCAGCAGTTGAATGCCCACCGCGCGAACCGCCTCCAGAAATCGCCCGCTGCGAAATCGCTCCGGCACCACATATACCAAGCGAAACTCGCCGGCTGCCATGCGATCGAGCCGCTCGAACTGCTCGGCCGGCGACAGCGTGCTGTTGATGAAACTGACCGGCAGGCCCAATGCGTGGAGTTGATCCACCTGATCTTTCATCAAGGCGATCAACGGAGAGACGACCAACGTGAGCCCATCGAGGGCCACGGCCGGCAACTGGTAGCAAAGGCTCTTTCCGCCGCCGGTGGGCATGACGCAGAGGCAATCTTGCCCGGCCAACACCGTCTCGATCACTACCTTCTGTCCGTGGCGAAACGAGGTCAAGCCGAACCGTGGCAGATACGATTCCGGAGGCAAAACGATAGGGTTGGGCATCATGCAGACCTCGTCAGCCCCGCATTATAGGGAATGTGCGTGCCGAGTGGCCAGGGGCCGGACATGAGACTTCAGTGCAGTAGCATGTGACGATCTAGGCGCCGTTGACCGTTGCTAGCCACTAGCCACCGGCCACTAGCCACCACTAGAATGTTCGAGATGGATCCTATCCCTGATGATCCCGGTCGGCGCGGAGCCGTAGCGATTGTGGTTCGCGATGGGCGAATGTTGGTGATTCGCCGGGCGCGAACCGTCGTCGCTCCGCTGGTCTATTGCTTTCCAGGCGGTGGGATTGAAGGCGACGAATCCGAGGAAGAGGCTGTCGCCCGAGAATTCCGCGAAGAGGTCGGCGTAAACTTGCGGCCAGTGCGGCGGCTGTGGCAGTGCGTCACTGCATGGAAGGTGCAGCTTGCCTGGTGGCTCGGCGAAATGGCGCCCGACGCCGCACCTGTGGCCAATCCTCGCGAAGTCGAGTCAATTCATTGGTTTACGCCCCACGAAATGGCATGCCTGCCCGATCTTCTGGAGAGCAATCGAGAGTTTCTAAGACTCGTCGAAAGCGGGGAGGTCCGGCTGTAAGGTGGCAAGCACGCAGAGTGCGCCGGCTACTTGCCCGGTTCGGCCGTTTCCTTCTTCTGCTGCTTTTCCCGCTCGGCAGCGTAGCGGCTGTTGAAGAACTCTGGATCGTACGGGTCGGCGGCCTGATTGAACGAGGCGGGCGCAGTCTTCCCAGCATCGGCTCGCGTGCCGGCCCCTCGCTTTACATTACTGTTGTGCTCCGGCGCCAAAGGGTGGGACTTAACAGCCTCGTGCGACAATAACTGCGGTGGTGTTGGCATGCCCGCCGACTCGCCGATCTCGGAAGCCATGGCATTGAGCGTTGCCGGCACCTCGGGCAGCGGCTGCTGTGATAGCTGCCATGCCCACTCGGCCAATCGCTGGAACTGGCCGACCTCATGCTCCGCGAAGATTGCGTGTTTGACCGTGCCGTGCGGGCCTGAGGTCGCGGTCAACAAGCGGCTGTTGGCGGGGTTATCGCGGTCGATAAAAGGCAGCACGGTATACAAATTTCGCTGCGTGATGCGCCGACTGGCCGACTTTCCGATCGTCACGCGAAATAATCGCAACGCGTTTTCCGATTGGGGCCCGTGGCAGCCTCCCGTGGCGCAATGGTTCATCAGCACGGGCTGAACCGACTGCGTGAACGTCTCGACTGCGCCATGCGGCAAGCTGTGGATCATGCGGTCCAGATCGTCGTTCGATGGTCCCACGCGTCGCACAGGCGTAGCGTCCGGTGCGGCGGGAGGCTCCAATGCCAACTTGATTCGCTGCCGCATCACGCCGAGCATCGGATGGTTGGGCTGGATTGCAGCGGCATCGGCCAACTCCGCCGCGGCCGGCCCGAGCAATCCGTGCTGTAGACACCACTGGGATAATTCGAGATGGTGATGAAAATTGCCCAACTCGGTCTCCGCTCGCTTCCGCCGATAACCCTCTTCCAGATTCTGGCAAATCACATCAACGTCGGCCGGCTTGACGCGGATCTGGCCGTCGCCGACATCAACGACATACTGCCCCTGGGCCTGGCTAATTCGTCCCTCCAGGATTTGCCCATTGCGGAGAACGAGGATTTCGCGGTCCAAGGACGGGCGCTCCGGTACATCGGAGGGGGCTGAAACGCGAGAGCTCTTGTACGATTGTGGGAAGACACTCTGAGCCATGGCCCGCGGCGGTCCAGCGAGCAAGATCAAGAAGACAACAGTGGCTTGTAGGTGCCGGTCCAACATGGCAGGGCGGAGAGTACGTCTTCTGGTGGAACGCGTCAAGAGCGGATGCCATTTGCAAGACCGGCAGACTATGGTTCCAACGTCCAACCGTTGCCTACTTATGACAATCTTCAGACATGCTGCGACTTTCCGCTTGTTGATCTACCGACTCGTGCTACAATGCACCCATCAACTTGGCGTATTCTTCTGTGATGCACGCGGTGATCCCCTTCAGGTCGAGCGCCGACGGTAGCTGATCGAGGGGATTAAATGGATTTGTGCTGTTTCCCGCGCTCGGGCTCTATCCGGGCGATGGTCGTCGGCGTTCTTCTCGGTCTGCTCGTCGAGTGTCATGCACTCGAAATGCACGCGCAGACTACAGCGACACCGGACACGGCCAACGCCAAAGTCTCTGCCGTCCGCGACGTTCGTTCTCGCCACTTCCTCATCCATACGGATCTCACGACAGACGAGGCCGGCGTCTTCATCGAACGGCTCGAGGCGATGCTTGGCCCAATGTCTCGATATTGGGGCCATCCGCTGCACGGCGTAATTGAGTGCTACATCATTAGCAATCTGGCCGAGTACCCGGTGGCCACCATCGCCGAGGCCGGGACCCACGGCGTTCGGACGTTTGGCGGCATAACCCTGATGCAAGTCAATACTGAGGCCAAGAGACCGCTCGCCAAGTCGGTCATGTTCGCGGCGGCGCGGCTGGACGTCGTACAGCACGAAGCGGTTCATGCGTACTGTTACCAGACGTTTGGCCGCGTAGGACCCGTTTGGTATTCCGAGGGAATGGCAGAAATGGGCCATTTCTGGAAGAAGGGCGACAAGGCCGTACACGCTGATCAGCGCGAGATCGAGTTTCTGCACAACCACCCGCCGAAATCGCTTGCCGAGCCCCTTTCGCCAGCACAGGTCACCGGTGACTGCTGGCAAAATTATGCGTCGCGCTGGGCGCTGTGCCATTTCCTTGCCACCAATCCCAACTACTCATGCCAATTTCGACGGCTCGGCCATGGATTCGTGACGGGCAAGGACGTTAGCTTTGAACAAACTTATGCCGCAACGACCCGTCAATTATTCTTCGAGTATCTCTTTTTCCTAGATCACATCAGCTCCGGCTATCGCGCGGACCTGTGTGCTTGGAACTGGACGAAGAAGTGCACCTGTCTACAGCCAGGACATACCTTGAAAGCGGCCGTTTCAGCGGGCCGCGGCTGGCAGCCTACCGGCTTGACGGTCCATTCGGGCATACGATACGAGTACTGCGCCGAGGGCACGTGGCAGATCGCGGGCACGCCCGAAAGTGTGGATTGCGATGGCGACGGCGAGGGGCGAGGCCGGTTGGTGGGCGTGCTCATGAACGACGACCAGCTCGGCGCCGAGTTTGAACTAGGAGCCAACGGTTCGTTTCAACCCGATGCCGACGGCGACCTCTATCTTCGATGCCGCAACAAGTGGAACGAACTGGCCGGCGACGTCGGGTGCGTCAGAGTCAAGTTCCACGTTCAGAAGTAGGCTCCCTCGCAGTGCGAGCCCGAGAGCGAATCGATTGTCTGCTATCCGGCAACTTGCGGTTTGAGCTCCCCTGATGGACAATAGAGCCGGCTATTGAATGTCTGCCGCCTTTGTCATCTTTGGGCACTCGGATGATACGTTCGCCTGAACGAGCCTCGCTGTTGGGATTGCTTGGCTGCGCGGCGCTCAGCGTCTTTCTCGTCGCGTCGGCTGCCGAGGCGCAGAGCCGCGATCCTTGGGCCGAAGCACGCGCCCGCATGGTCGAGCATGAAATCGTCGCTGCTGGCGTGAAGGATCCCCGGGTCCTCGACGCGATGCGCGCTACACCACGGCACGAATTCGTCGCCGCTTCAATGCGGCGCTACGCCTACTTCGACATGGCGTTTCCGATCGGCGAAGGCCAGACCATTTCGTCGCCGTTCACGGTCGCCTACATGACCGAACAACTGGAGCCAAAGCCGACCGACAAGGTCTTGGAAATCGGCACCGGCAGCGGATATCAGGCGGCAGTGCTCAGCGGCTTGGTGTCGAAAGTCTACTCGATCGAGATTGTTGAGTCGCTCGGAAAGCGAGCGGCGAACACGCTCCGCCGGCTGGGCTACAAGAACGTCGAAACAAAGATCGGCGACGGCTATCAAGGCTGGGCGGAATATGCCCCCTTCGACAAGATCATCGTCACTTGCTCTCCCGAAAATGTCCCCAAGCCTTTGGTCGAGCAACTCAAGGAGGGCGGCCGGATAGTGGTTCCCCTGGGCGAACGTTACCAACAGACTCTGTTTCTCTTTAAGAAGGTCAACGGGACCCTTCAATCTGAGCCGTTGCAGCCAACGTTCTTTGTGCCGATGATGGGCCGCGCCGAGGGGGAGCGCGTCGTGAAGCCCGACGCCCGCGAACCCGTGCTCGTCAACGGCAACTTCAAAGATGTCTCGGGCGATCAACCGGTTGGCTGGTATTACGTCCGCCAAAGCAAGGTCGACACCGCCGGTCGGAAGCCGGGCGAAAACTGCCTCACATTCCGGAATGATGCACCCGGCCGGCCGGCACTAGCATTGCAGGCAGTGGGCATCGATGGCCGAACGGCGCAGCAGATCGAAATATCGTTGTGGGTCCGCGGCCAAAATGTGCGACCCGGTTCGCTGCCCGAGCAAGAGCCGTCGCTGATGGTGGCCTTCTTCAGCGCCAATCGCCAACCCGTTGGCCGACGTAAGATTGGGCCCTGGTCCGGCAGCTTCGATTGGACGGAAGACCACCTGCGGATCAGGGTGCCGCCGTCGGCCCGCTTAGCAAGCGTGGAAGTCGGCTTGTGGGGTGCCACTGGTCAAATCTCGGTGGCCGAACTGATGCTGAAGGTCACCGCCCCCAAAAATCCCCCCAGCGCCGCAGACGCAGACGCCAAATGAAGTAGTTGGTCAAGTGCCAGCGATACGCTCTCGGTCGTCAAAACGTCACTTTCGGTGTAGGCCAGCCGGCGGCTGCGCAATACAATTTGCTTTTCGTTTCACGAACTCTCCTGGCATCGATGCTGTTGATCTGGCGACCGCGCAAGCATCCTGGGTGTGTCGTCTTGTGCGATCTGTTGATGGGGTGCAGTTCGACGTATTAATTCGGAGTTGAGCAGCATGTATCGCCACGTCCTGTGCGTCTATCCCTATGGACGTACGCGAAGTTCAAAGACGTCGTTTCCGCCCCTGGGTTTGGAGTACGTTGCCGCCGCCCTGCGCCCCCACGCCGAGAGCATCGACGTCATCAACTTCCGGCACGAGCGCACGCCCAGCACGCAGCCGTTTCTCAGGCCGGAAACCGATCTGGTTTGTTACTCCATCAACTGGCGAGAGAACCTCGATCTGATCCGCGACGACATCAACGCGTTGCCACCGGGCGTGTTGACGATCTTGGGCGGTCGGACAGCGACCGAAGATCCTCGCTACTGGCTCGACGCATGTCCGAACGTCGACGCCGTTGTCTGCGGCGACGGTGAGCAGGCCATTGCCGAAATCGCCGAGGGGCGACCGTGGTCCGAGGTCGCCGGTCTGGCCCGTCGTGGCGACGACGGGCAAATCGTGTTCAATCCGCCCCGCGCCAATGCTCCGCTCGATGATAATCTGATGCCTGCTCGCGACTTGCGTCGGCAGCCGTACTATCTGACGAGCAAGGGCGTGAGTACGGGAATCAAAGTCGATCAGGTTGCCGGATCGCGCGGTTGTCCCTTCAACTGCAAGTTCTGCAACTTCTCGATCAACCCATGGGGCGTAAAGCGGTGCTGGGCGCCGCGGTCGCCCGAGTCGATCGTCCGCGAAATCGAACAGATCGACGCCGACCTGATCATCTTTGTTGATGACGTGTTCACGCATCAGCCAGACCGGGTTGCCGCGATCTGCGATCTGCTGATTGCCAAGAACATTCGCAAGCACTATATCGTTAACGCCCGTTCGGAAATCGCCGAACGTCCCGACATCATCCGCAAGATGGAGCAAGCCGGGTTCCTGGCCCTGCTGATCGGCATCGAATCGACACAGGACGCCACGCTCAAATCGATGGGCAAGGGAGTCACCATCGCACAAATTCGCCGGCGATTCGAGGTGTTCCGCAAATCGAAGATGATCATCAACGCGTACTTCATCGTCGGCAACATCGGCGAAACCGAAGAGCAGATGCTCTCCACCGCACCGTTCGGGCGGTCGCTGGGTGTCGACCTGCTGCATGTCTCCAGGCTCCGCAATGAGCCGTACTCGGGCTTGGGTGATCTGGTCGAGAAGATGCCCGGCTACCACATCGACGCCGAAGGTTTCGTCTATAGCGACGCCTACTCGGCCGAGCACATCGCCAGCCTGCGCAAGCAGATCGACATGCGATTCCACACGCCGCTGCACGTGGCAGGCGTGGTGATTAAGCTGGTGCGGGTCCTGCATCGGCGCATCATCGCCAGGGCCGCAATAACGATCCCCATCTTTCTGTCGCGACTCATCGCGGATCAGGCGAACCGAAAAGTGCAAAAGCGGTGGAACAGGGCGGCCTGAACCGTCGGAAATGGAAGTCCCCTCGCCATCCGCGAGAGGAGACGCATTTGCATAAGTCCATTTACTAGTCGCCCTGCCCTCCTCGGTCGTCGGCAAGTCAGATTGCTGCTTCCGCCGGGGCAGTTCACCGCTTCTGGCGACGAGAAATTCGACGGTGCGAATGACCTCCCGATTGGCCGGGTTGCCGACGCCAACCCCCAAGACGTCAGGCCTATCGGATCTTCTTTCACTCCCGATAGATAATACCACCATAGCGGCGGATGCCAACGCATGAAACGTCTGAGGAGACGTGACCGCCACTGTATGGCTTTGCCTACGAAAGCGGCGATTTCCGCCCGTCCGTCCCTTGATCGCTTGGCAATGGCTCGCTCCAATGTGGCTATCGACCCGACCAACATCACGAAAAGACTCACGCATGAGCGAATATCAGTACTACGAGTTTCAGGCAATCGACCGCCCACTGACGTCGCGACAGATGGGTGAACTCCGGAGACTCTCGACGCGAGCAGAAATCACACCGACCAGCTTTACGAACGAATATCATTGGGGTGATTTCCGCGGCAATCCGCGGAAGATGATGGAAAAATGCTTCGATGCCTTCTTCTACTATGCCAACTGGGGCACGCACTGGTTCATGCTCCGAGTGCCCAAGGGACTTGTCGACGTCAGAACCATCAAGCAATACGAAGCAGACGATCATCTCGACGTATGGGCCAAAGGCGATTTCCTTGTGATCGAGTTTCACTCCGAAGACGAATCGGGCGACTGGTACGAAGACGAGGTGGAGAGCGGATTGGCGTCTCTCGTTCCGTTGCGGGCGGACTTGCTCAATGGAGATCTGCGGGCGGTCTACCTCGGCTGGCTTGCCGCGGCACAAAACGGCGTATTCAATGCTGACGATGTCGAGCCACCCATGCCGCCCGGCTTGAAGCAGCTCTCGGCGTCCTTGAAGAGCCTCGCCGAATTCTTACGGATCAAGGAACCGCTGCTCAAGGTGGCTGCGTCGACCAGCCCGGTGCCAGTGGCCTCAAGACCGGCAAAAGGGGACCTGGCCCGGTGGATTGCGAATCTGCCGATTGCAGAAAAGGACAAGATTCTGCTGCAACTCGCCGAGGGCGACTTTCCACATCTCTCCATGCGCCTATTGCGCCGCTTCCGCGAGTCGCGCGGAAAGCAGCCCGTCGCCAAGGATTCCAAAGTAAAGCGACTCCGGCGAACGGTCGGAGAATTGCTTGTCGCCGCGGGTTTGGCCAGCGATGGGAAAGAGTAGTCGCAAACGCGATCGAACGTCATAGGGACTGCACTAATGGAAGCTCATAGCCCTCAGATCGTTGAAAAATTGATGAACTCACACGTGTTTGCCCTGCTGAAGGAGGTTCTTCGGAAGTCGCACGAACACAGCAAGAGCGACTCTGTTTCACGAGCTTTGCTATACTTCCTTTGCCGGGTATGTAATACGTGGCAATCAATCTGGACGCTACGGAAGCACTCGCCAAACCAGAGCATATTCATGGTGGATGCCGGGATGTTGCTCCGAGCGATGTTCGATGCCTATCTTCAGGCGGAATACATGCTGAGTGATCCGGTCAAGGCAGTCGAACGCGCCAATGACTATCTCGATTTTGAGCATGTTGAGCGACACAAGCAAGCCGAGAGAACCCTGCATTACAACAACGAGCTTACGACGATGCTGGAGCTTTCACCCAGGCGGATTGTGGGCGAAAAAAAGCTCGAGCAAGAGTACAACCGTGTTAAAAACAGATACCCTGGCGGCAAGAAGGATCGCATTAGGGACAAGTGGTATCCAGGCAACCTCTCACAAATTGCACAAATACTGGACAAGAAAGCTGAATATGATGGTATTCTGGCAGTTTTCCACGGCTGTGTTCATTCAAGTGCTCTCGCCGTCAGGCTTGGTCCACCAATTTCCCCCGAATACGTCTCGCACTGGGCCTCTACGATCGCAGCGCGAGTGGCGAAGCTCAGCGTTGTGCACAACGGGATCACAATAGATGAGGGCGACTTGAAAGTTCTCGCGCAGCTAAGCGGGCCGTATGCTTGGCTCGCTAGTCCGTAATCGCGGTGCCAAAGCGAGCAGACGAACTGTCGCGAGAAACGCGCCCATGCGAGCATCGGCGCGTCGCCGTAGACTCAAATTTTTCAGACAATCGGGTAGGAGGGGGCGTTGCCGCCCCCGTCCTCCCACACGACCGTGCGTACGGTTCCGTACACGGCGGTTCAGATTAAACGCTTAAAACGCTGTGACTCGGTAATAAGGCTCACCAGACCGAGCTGGTGCAGATAACGGGTCGGGACCGCTTGGTTCATGTGGCTTGCGCCGGCATTCCACCAAGGGCCATGCCCGTTGGTCGCGGAAGTCCACGCTCGGGCGTGGTCCAGTCCGCGTCGCATCAGTTCGCGGGCGCGAGTCCAGTTTCGCTTCCACTGCCGCCAAAGAATGGCCCGCAGTTTCCGGCGAATCCACTGGTCCAGTTCCTCGAACGTGATCCGAATCTGCGATTTCCGGTAGTACGACACCCAACCGCGAAGCACTGGACGCAATTCCTCCAACACGCGACGAAGGCTACGCCCTCGACCACGCCGGAAAATCGTCCGAAGTTTCTCCTTCAATCGTTTCACCGACTGAGGCGACACCTTCAGCTTTGGTTGGCGATGCGGCGTCACCGTATAGCCCAGGAACTTGCGGTTCCAGGGCCGGTCCACCGCACTCTTCTCTCGATTGACCTTCAAACGCAAACGTTCCCGAAGGAATCGCTCGACCGACGACAAAACGCGTTCGCCCGCCGCTTTCGACCGCACATAGATGTTGCAATCGTCGGCGTATCGGACGAATCGGTGCCCACGCCGCTGAAGCTCGCTATCCAACTCGTCGAGCAGGATGTTGCTCAGCAGCGGCGAGAGCGGGCCGCCTTGCGGCGTCCCTTCCGTGCGTTGCGTCACCAGTCCATCTTCCATCATGCCCGCCTGCAAGTAGCGGCGGATCAGACGAAGGATGCGTTTGTCTTCGATGTGCCGAGCCATCCGCGACATCAAGATGTCATGGTTGACCCGATCGAAGAACTTCTCCAGATCCATGTCCACCACCCAGCGATGCCCGGCCTCGATGTACTCCCGCGCCCGATCAATCGCTTGATGGGCGCTGCGTCTCGGACGAAAGCCGAAGCTTTGGTCCGAAAATCGAGGATCGAAGTATCGCTGCAACACTTGGTTGAGGGCCTGTTGAATCAGTCGATCGAGAACCGTCGGAATGCCCAGCATCCGCACGCCTTTGCCGCCCGGCTTGGGGATTTCCACCTTCCGAACCGGCGAGGGACGATACGTACCGCTGAGCAGTTCTTCCCGGATGGCCTCCCAGCAGGCTTGGAGCAAGGGCTTCAAGTCGTCAACGGTGATTCCGTCAACGCCCGGATGCACCTGGTTGCCAACCACCTGCCGGTAAGCCGCCAGCATGTTCTTAGGGCATACAACCTCCTCCATCGTCATCAAGGTCTTCTCGCCGACGTGCTCATTACATGCCGTGCCTGCTTGATGCGCAGACCGTGCTCTCGGCGGTTCCGCCGCCTACCCTCCGGTTGCGATCCGGCTTTCCAGCCATCTTGTCTGCATCTCGTTCAGGCATCGAATGCTCTGCGTCGGTTCGGTCTAATCTGTTCGGCCCTTCGGCACGTCGATGCGGCCTTGCGATCCCCGGCCGTTTCTCCCCTTTCGGGCGAGTGTCTCGATCGAGCGGGCCGCCGGCCCGCGACTACTATGGCCTCGGCTGACTTCTGTCGTCCCTTCGGCCTGCCTTGCGACGGGCCTAGCCATTGGCAGGACGACAGATCTCTCAGGGTAAGGCGCGTGACTTTCCTCCCATACACCCGCCGCATATACGCCGAACCGGTCCGAATGACGTTGGGCTTCGAGTCTATTGGCCCTCTCGCCCACCGGTTCGACGCCTCGTATGCGATTCATGTTCTTCGGGCCAGGAGTTTGCCTGCCGCTTCCTTCGGACTCCGCCTCACGGCGGACGCCCTTGCGTTTCGGCTAGGAGTTCCTGTCATTAAGGTCTCCGCCGGGACTCTCACCCGGCCAGTCACTTCCCGGCTCGCTTTCGCTACCCGGTTGACAGCGTCAGGTATGACGCTGCGCGTCATGCCTGACGCACCAAACAGAAAACGCCCCGGGGTCTTTCGACCTCGGGGGCGCTTCTGAAATTAGATCCGGCGACACCTACTCTCGCACTTTTGTTACTACCATCGGATCCGAAAGCGTAACTACCGTGTTCGCAGTGGGAACGGGTGTGGCCTTTCGGATATGGACACCGGAAAGGAGCGTACGGCCCGGCAAATGACCGGCACGCTACTCGTGACGACTCGGCGTGGTGGCGGCGGCGAGTTGGGACTCGACCGGGTCGTGCTTTCGTTCTAGCTCGTTCAGCGAGGTCTCGATGCGTTTGCGGTAGTTCTCCACGCCTTCGCCCTCGCGATAAAAGAGGGGTTCGGCAAAATAGCCGTGGATCGTGGCAAAGGGTTTTGGGATTTGGAAGCGGTCCCAGGCATGCGTGAAGATCCACCGCCGCGTGGGCACGGCCACCATGTTGATGACCGCGGCGCCGGTTCGCTGCGAGAGGACGGCAATTCCCTTGTGGACTCGGTTGCGCGGTCCACGTGGCCCATCCACGGCGAGATAGACCGGCAGTCCGCGCTCGACATGCTCGATCAAGGCCTCAATGGCGGCCAGCCCGCCCTTGTCGCCGCTATTTCGGCGATTCGATCCGCGAATGGGCTCGATGCCGCACAACCGCAGGCAGGCAACCAATAGCTCACCGTCGTCGGATCGCGACACCATGGCGCCCGTGCCGCGTTCGCCGTCGATGACGGCGGCGATTTGATGCGAGTGCAGGACGGAGTAGGCGTAGGCTTGCGACCTTGCCCGCAGATTGGGCCGCGGATCGTTGTGGAGGCGAATACGGCAGCAACTCCGCAAGATCAGGACGGCCAATGCGATGAACCAGCCAGATGCCCTGGTCGAGATTTTCATGGAATCCGTTCTGTGCTTCTCGCGATTCTCCGGGTCCGCCGCGGTGAACCGAGAAGAAGAAAATACCTCGAAAAAAGCGAAAGCCCCCGAGGCAGTTGGGCCTCGGGGGCTTTCGTTGAAATTAGATCCGGCGACACCTACTCTCGCACTTTTGGTACTACCATCGGCTCCGAAAGCTTAACTACCGTGTTCGGAATGGGAACGGGTGTGGCCTTTCGGATATGGTCACCGGAAAGGAGCGGACGCGCCCGTGTGAGGGCCGAGCCGCTACAAGCGGTCGGCTTTCAGAATCAGCGATCAGCTTTCAGGCAGGAGTTCTGCAAAAAGCCGAGGGCTGATAGCTGATCGCTAACAGCTATTGGTTGTGGCAAAGAAGTGACATCCTAACGCGGCAACTTAGGAGCGTTGGATACATGCGGCCAAGCGTTCGTCCGTTAGTATCGGTTAGCTGAACGCATTGCTGCGCGTACACATCCGACCTATCAACCTGGTAGTCTTCCAGGGGACTTTCGAGGTTATACCCCAACGAAACCTGATCTTGGAGAGGGCTTCACGCTTATATGCTTTCAGCGTTTATCCTTTCCGTACATAGCTACCCAGCCGTGCCGCTAGCGCGACAACTGGCACACCAGAGGTACGTCCTTCTAAATCCTCTCGTACTAAAGAAGAACCTCCGCAAGTTTCGTGCGCCCATAGCAGATAGGGACCGACCTGTCTCACGACGGTCTGAACCCAGCTCACGTACCACTTTCATTGGCGAACAGCCAAACCCTTGGGAGCTTCTCCACCCCCAGGATGTGATGAGCCGACATCGAGGTGCCAAACCGCTCCGCCGCTATGGACGCTCGGGAGCGATAAGCCTGTTATCCCCAGAGTACCTTTTGTCTGATGAGCGATGGCCCTTCCATACGGGACCACCGGATCACTAAGTCCTACTTTCGTATCTGCTCGACATATCCGTCTCGCAGTCAAGCACCCTTCTACCTTTACGCTCGACGCCTGATTGCCAACCAGGCTGAGGGTACCTTTGAACTCCTCCGTTACTGTTTTGGAGGAGACCGCCCCAGTCAAACTGCCCAACTGGAAATGTCCTCTGCCCGGATTCACGGGAATCAGAGTTAGAACTAAAATATGCCCAGGGTGGTATTTCAAGGTTGGCTCCACCGATACTAGCGTACCGGCTTCAACGCCTCCCACCTATCCTACACAGAACATATCACAGCCCAATACCAGCCTACAGTAAAGGTTCATGGGGTCTTTCCGTCTAGCTGCGGGAACGTGGCATCTTCACCACGGCTACAATTTCACCGGGTTGGTGGTTGAGACAGTAGAGCAGTCGTTACGCCATTCATGCAGGTCGGAACTTACCCGACAAGGAACTTCGCTACCTTAGGACCGTCATAGTTACGGCCGCCGTTTACCGGGGCTTCGGTCGCGGGCTTCACCTTGCGGCTAACCCTCTTCCTTAACCTACCGGCACCGGGCAGGCGTCAGACTCTATACATCCTCTTGCGAGTTGGCAGAGTCCTGTGTTTTTGATAAACAGTCGCAGATGTCGATTTACTGTGACCCCCAGGAGCGTTAACCCCCGAGGGCATCCCTTATCGCGAACTTACGGGATCATTTTGCAGAGTTCCTTAACCACCATTCTCCCGAGCGCCTTAGACTACTCGTCTCGCCTACCTGTGTCAGTTTTAGTACGGTCACCAGACGCTTCAACCCTTAGGAGCTTTTCTTGGACGTCCTTCAGATGACTTCACGAACGTAAACGCGTTCGGTCCCGGCTCTTGGCTTATGAGGGCGGATTTGCCTATCCCTCACCTCAAGACGGTCCACGGACATTTCTACTCGTACCGCTCACCTTCCAAACGCCGTCCCTCCATCGGTCCACTTCAGTGGCGCAGGAATGTTGACCTGCTATCCATCGTCTACGCCTTTCGGCCTCGACTAAGGTACCGGCTAACCCTGGGCGGAATTACCTTCCCCAGGAAACCTTAGGCTTTCGGCGGGCAGGATTCTCACCTGCCTTATCGTTACTCATTCCGGCATAAGCACCTGAAGACCCCGACACCGCTCCTTTCGGTACGGCTCGTATCTGATCTTCAGCGCTCTCCTACCAATCCTTACGGATTCCACTGCTTCGGTGTCGGGCTTACTCCCGTTCATTATCGGCGCAGAACTGCTCGGCCAGTAAGCTGTTACGCACTTTTTAAATGATGGCTGCTTCTAAGCCAACATCCTGGCTGTCACGGCAATTCAACTTCCTTAGTGACTAAGCCCGACTTCGGGACCTTAGCAGATGGTCTGGGTTGTTTCCCTCTCGACCGCGAAGCTTATCCCTCGCGGACTGACTCCTGAGATAGTCGCACCGGTATTCGGAGTTTGGTTCAGGAGGGTAGTCTGGGAGGACCCCCAACCCGATTCAGTATCTCTACCCCCGGTGCGTAGTGGCTCAAGGCTATTCCTAAAAATATTTCGGAGAGAACGAGCTATCCCTGCGTTTGATTAGACTTTCACTCCTCCCCACAAGTCATCCCCTCGGTTTTCAACCCAAGTGGGTTCGGTCCTCCACGCGGTATAACCCGCGATTCAACCTGCTCATGGGTAGTTCACGCAGATTCGCGTCTACCGCCAACGACTATGTCGCCCTATTCAGACTCGGTTTCCCTATGGCTCCGGCCCGGAAGGCCTTAACCTAACGCCGCAGACGGTAACTCGCCGGATCATTATGCAAAAGGCACGCCGTCACACATTGCAAGCAAGCTTGCCATAGTGCTCCGACCGCTTGTAGGCACATGGTTTCAGGTTCAGTATCCTCCCCTAGCAGGGGTTCTTCCCATCTTTCAGTCGCCCTACTGAGTTCACTATCGGTCGTCAGAGAGTATTTAGCCTTGCGGGATGGTCCCCGCAGATTCAGTCGGGATTCCACGTGGCCCGACCTACTCAGGTACCTCTCGGGAGGCTACACCACTGTCGCGTACCGGGCTGTCACCGTCTATGGCCTGCCGTTCCAGGCAGTTCTGCTAGCTGGTAGCTTGGTAACTCCCATGTGAGAGGCCCTACAACCCCGCAGAGGAAAACCTCCGCGGTTTGGGCTATTTCCTTTTCGCTCGCCGCTACTGGGGAAATCGAGTTTTCTTTCTTTTCCAACGGTTACTTGGATGTTTCGGTTCACCGTGTTCGCGACATACACCTATGGATTCAGTGTGTGTTAATTCGGGAATCCCGGGATCAACGCTCGTTTGACAACTACCCCGGGCTTATCGCAGTCTTCCACGCCCTTCTTCGGCTTCTGACGCCAAGACATCCCCCATGTGCCCTTAGTAGCTTGGCCACATGAATCCAACGCTCCAACGATGGAGCCGATTCACGTGATCGCGCTTTACGGAACAAGACCTCGCTCCCCTCCACATCCCACTAGTCGCCAAAGCGACCAGCCCTCTGCGGAATCAAGCTGTTTCTCGATCCGAGTAACGAATGCTCTAAGTGCCCTCGGAGCCACGCAAGACGCACATTGCGCACGCGTGCGTGCATCACATTAAGATGCCACTTCATTACCACAACCGAATTGTCAAAGAACACACTGCCAACTCGCTTCTCGAATTGGCGAAACCATAACTGTATCAGCCTGTCTGAGCACTGTCAACCGCTAACAAGGCTCGTCTGAAAAAATATTTTCAGAGCCCTTTGTCCGCGGCCACAGCCACTAAAACAGGCTGACAAAAAGCAGATTCATTATATCGGCGGCAAGCCGTCTGGCAACTGAACGCAAACGCTATTTTTCCGCCGCCATTCGTGCAATTTCGACGCACGACAACACCCACAAAAGAGGGGTGCCATTGCGGGAATCCCGCCGCTCGAGAACGCATCTCAGTATTGTGTAGCGCCAGATCGCTTTCGGAACTGTCGAATTACGCCGCCAGTAACGCAATACGTCCGTGCGACACGCTCTAGCCAACCTTGCGCACCACGCCCACGACCACGCCCAGCACTCGCGCGTCTTTGACGTAGATCGGCTTCATCGACGAGTTGGCCGGCTCCAGGCGAATGCGATTTTTCTCGGGAAACCAGCGTTTTAGCGTGGCTTCACCTTCGTCGGTCAAGGCAACCACGATCTGGCCCTTGCGCGCGGTGCGCTGCTTCTGCACCACGACATAATCGCCGTCGGAGATTTGATCTTCGATCATCGACTCGCCTTTGACCTGCAATACGAACAGGTTTTTCGCCGACGGGTTGAACATCTCCTGAAAGTCGACCTGTTCGTTCTGCTCGATTGCTTCGTGCAGCACGCCCGCCGCGATCGTGCCGGCCAGCGGCAATCCGCGCACCTCGATCGGTTCGGCGGCAAGTTGGATCGCGCGCGACATGTTTGGCTCGCGGGTAATTAGCCCCTTCTTCTCCAGGGCCTTTAGGTGGCAGACGACGCCGTTAGGCGATTGGATGCCAAAGCGCGCGGCGATTTCGCGGACCGTTGGGCCATACCCGCGTCCGCGGATCTTCTCCCGGATGAACTTGTACACTTCCTCCTGCCGCTCCGTCAGCTTGTCGAAAAGTCCCATGCGTTCTCCTTCGCCGTCGCAATAATCGTGACCGCAGCGTGATTGCTCACTCCACAGTATAATATACGCCTGTACAGAGTCAAGAGGACGTAGGTGTCCGCCGCAGCCACGGGTGGCCCTACGGCGATGCCACGAGGCGCACTACCCAATCGTTGGCGTCGGGCAGAGTGAATGATCGCGAACCGCCGCCGGTGACCGTTGTCAGGCTCGTCTCTACGCCGGTCCGAGGATCGAAGCGGAATGCCTTATACGTCCCCGGGGCCAGTTCGATGTAGAATTTGCCGCCGGTGGCTGCGTAGACGACATATTGCCGCCCCGTTTCGGCCAGCACGTACGTTCGCTTGGCGGTCGTGATGAGTTTGTTCTGGCTCGACATCTTCCAATACTCGATCCCTTTGGCGGTGAAGAAGTCGATCATTCGCTTCAGATCGCCGTATTCGAGCCCGTCGATCCAGTCGCCGGTAATTTCCGGATTGCCTTTGCCGTTGCGGTGCAGTCGGATGTCGCCGATGCTGCCATAGCCGCCGGCGGTGGCGATACCCCAGGCTGCCGAGCGGAGATTGAAGCGATCCATGTTGACGCGAACGCTGATGGGTGGATTGGTTTGGCCGATGTAGCCGTATTCGTCGTCAACCACGGGCCTGTTATGGCCAAGATTGTCGACGATTCCAGCATTGCCCCACTCGTCGCCGTGGTTGTATTTCGGATTCCAGCCACCGAATTGAATAATGGCGTGCGTCGGCCACTTGGTGAACTCAAACCGGCCGCTTTCATTATGAATCGACAGCGGCCGAGACATTTCTGTCTCGGCCAACCACGGATCGGTCTGGCGAATCAAAGCGCCCATCCGGTCAAAATCCTCCTGTCTCTGCGCGTGGCCCGCCGCTGCTGCCTTCTTCCACTCGTTGCACAGACACCAGATCACATTGGGATAGGCTGCATACCGAGCAACGACGTAGTTGACAAATCGATCGTTCTGTTCCGCCGTGCCGAACATCCGGTTATCCCAATAGGGGTTCGTCACAATCAGGTCGGCCACCATCCCCATCGAGTCCATGTGCTGTACCATCTCGTCGAGTTTGCGCCAGTAACGCAGATTGAGCCGTTTGCGATCCGGATTTGTGCTCGGGCCCATGTACGGCTGCACGTCGGGATAACCGCTGAACTCCACATTCGGCTTGTAGAATGCCTCCGCATAGACGTGCATGCGGAGTTTATTCAAGCCATAGTCCGCGCTTTTCTTGATCGACGCCTTCCAATGATCGTTGGCGAGGGCACTAATCATGACGTCGTAATAGGTCTGTCCCCACATGAAATAGCGAGTGCCGTCGTCCCACACAAAGCTGTAAGGATACTTGGCATCTACGCGAAGGAAGCCATGCCTGTCTGGCCGCGGGGCAATACACGTGACACTGCCAGTCTTGCCGTTCATTCCGGCGTCTGACGAGTTGACGCGGTACGACCAGGGGCCGACCGCCGTGGGCGCGAAGCGGATCTTGAACGAATTGCCGCCATCCCAGAAACCGTTGACGGTCTTGGTAACTCCGCCCGGCCCGGCAAACATGGCCTTCAGCGTTGGGCCGCCGGCGTATGGGTTGGTGTAGTGCTCACTTGCATTCAGAGAAATCTCGACCGTCGACCATTTCGGCACATCGGCGGCCGGCGCGATGATATTGAAGGCAGCCAAGGAAAGCCCCGCGACGGCAGCGAACGCGCGGACAGGTAGAAAGCATCGCATGTGCTGATTGCTACAAGCATGGGCAAAGCGGTTCGGGCAAGAATCCATGTAATTTAGCACGGGACTGCTGGAGAAACAATCTTCCGAGCGATACACAATCATTGCGATGCCGTCGGGGCCTTCCTAGAATAGACGCATGGCTTCTTCTCAAAGTGGCGTTAAGCCGCCGGTCGGCGCAGATCAGTTCGCGACCACGCATTGGAGCATGGTGCTCGCGCTGGCCGGCATGGCAGTGACGACGTCGATAGCCGCACCTCGGCCGCACGTCGGGCAATGGCCGCCCTCTGCGAAAGCTACTGGTATCCGCTCTATGCCTACATCCGCCGCCGCGGCTTCGACACCTATCAGGCCGAAGACCTCACTCAAGAGTTCTTCTTGCGGCTCTTGGCCCCACAATACTTGGCAGGCGTCGATCGACAGAAGGGCAAATTTCGCTCGTTTCTCCTGACCGCGCTCAAGCACTTTCTGGCCAACGAGTGGGACCGTGCGCAGGCCCAAAAACGCGGCGGCGGCCACGTCGTTATTCCGCTCGATGCGCTTTCGGCCGAAACTCGCTATCGGCGCGAGCCGGCCCACGAACTGACGCCCGAGCGACTGTTCGAGCGGCAATGGGCAATCGCCGTTCTCGAACGCGTCCTGGCACGCTTGCAGGCCGAGAGCGAAAAGCTCGATGGCAAATCGACCGTGTTCGAGCGGCTCAAGCAATTTCTGACCGCCGACTCGGACAAAGACGCGGAAAAAGAGCCGGGGCCAATTTGCGCAAAGCACCGGGCACCGGCCGAAGGTTGGTCGGGCCGTTCCGACAAATTGGATCTGGCCCCCGTTCCTCAGCCGAAAGGCACGTATGCTGCGGTCGCGCTGGAGCTAGGTATGACCGAGGGAGCCGTGAAAGTGGCCGTCCACCGCCTTCGTCGCCGCTATCGCGAACTGTTGCGGGAAGAAATCGCCCAGACCGTTCAAACCCCGGACGAGATCGACGACGAAATCCGCTATCTCTTGTCCTGTCTCTAACTCGGCATCCATCCCCCTTGCGCCTTGGCGCCTTTGCGTGAGACCCTTTCCGACAATGCATCACGCAAAGGCGCTAAGTCGCAAATTGTGAAAGTCTGCTGTAACCTTTCCTCCCATTTGCTTCTGTAGTAGATAGGGAGACCAATTATGACCAACGCGAACCGCTGTGCCGGCTGTGGGGCCACACTGCCCGCCGATGCGCCGTTGGAGCTGTGCCCAGCGTGTCTGCTGCGGCGGGCGCTGGATACGCAGACCGACATCGGCGAACCGGACAGGCCGGGAGCAGACTACGCGCCTCCCACGCCCGAAGAACTGGCGACCTATTTTCCCGAGTTGGAAATCGTCGAACTCCTTGGCCGAGGCGGGATGGGCGTGGTCTACAAGGCCCGACAAAAGCGGCTTGACCGGCTAGTGGCTTTGAAAATCCTCTCGCCCCGTTTTAGCCAAGACCCGGCCTTCGCCGAGCGTTTTGCCCGGGAGGCCCGAGCGATGGCCATGCTCAGCCATCCGCACATCGTGACCGTATACGACTTTGGGCAGGCGGAAATTGGGGGCGCGGGGCGGGGGACGCGGGGCGGGACTTCGGAGGCGCCGGGCGAGGTCGATTCTCCCCGCCTCCCGTCCCCCGCCCCCCGCCCCCTCTACTACTTCCTCATGGAATACGTCGACGGCGTGAACCTCCGTCGGCTGCTGGATGCCCAAAAGCTCGCGCCCGAGGAAGCGTTGGCCATCGTGCCGCAAATCTGCGACGCCCTGCAATACGCCCACGACGCCGGCGTGGTCCATCGCGACATCAAGCCCGAGAACATCCTGCTGGACAAGCGCGGGCGAGTGAAGATCGCCGACTTCGGCATCGCGAAGCTGGTGGGGAGAAGAGTGGCGAGTGGTGAGTGGCGAGTGGCTAGTGAACAACAGCAGCCCACTCTCCCACTAGGAGAGGGCAGGCACCGAGGCGCAGCCTTGGTCGATGAGGGCGCCGGCGAGTCCCCTCTCCCGCCGGGAGAGGGTCAGGGTGAGGGCTCGCCCACCTCTAATCCCCAATACCCAATCCCTGATCCCTCGCAGCTTACGGCTGCGAATGAAATCATCGGCACGCCGCAATACATGGCGCCCGAGCAGTTCGAGCGCCCGCTGACGGTCGACCATCGCGCCGACATCTATTCGTTAGGCGTCGTCTTCTACCAGATGCTCACCGGCGAATTGCCCATCGGCCGCTTCGTCCCGCCTTCGAATAAGGTGCAGATCGACGTACGACTCGACGAAGTAGTGCTCCGCGCGTTAGAAAAGGAGCCCGAGCGTCGGTATCAGCAAGTCAGCGAGATCAAGACGCAGATGGAGGACATCGCCACGACGCCGCCACCTGTAGGGTCTGCCGTGCGGACCGATGACGCAGACGTCCATGCGGCCCGTATGGCGACCGTGATGAATCGATATGCTGGCGTCGACTATCGTTCGCGACGCACGCTCTTCGGCCTGCCGCTGCTGCATGTCGCTACCGGGATCGACCCGACAACCGGACGCAAACGCATCGCTCGCGGCATAATCGCTGTTGGCGACGTTGCCCAAGGCGTAATTGCGCTCGGCGGCGCCGCGATGGGCGGAATCGCATTCGGTGGTATTGCCGCCGGCGGTCTCGCCATTGGCGGATTTTCGCTCGCTCTGCTCGCCGTCGGAGGTTTTGCCGCCGGCCTGGTGGCGGCCGCTGGCGGCTTCACTCTCGCCCCGATCTCGCTCGGCGAAGTTGCGACTGGATACTTCGCAAGAGGCGGTATGGCGTATGGCGTGCACACCATATCCGCTCGACACGTCGATCCGGTCGCCCAGCAGTTCTTCGAACCCTGGTCAACGACGTTTCTACCGTACTTCCCAACGTTGATAAATACGCTGCTGCTTCTGACTACTCCCTTTGCCGTGATCTTGGCCGTCCTGGCATGGCGGTCTCGACACCCCAGGACTGGTGGTCAGGAAGTCAGCCGACGTACGTCAGGCACCCCGGCAAGCCGGCAAGGTGACTGGCGATCGTGGGTGATGGGTGTTGGCGTTCGAAGTGGAAGAACGGTAATCAATTGGCCAGTGCTCATTATGCAATGGGCGTTGGTGCTCACCACTTACTGCGCTATTTGGGTGCTCAACCACGCCGGTAGTCTGGAATCCGCGAGTTTCTTAGCACTTGCTGCAATGTCGGCTATTCTCGTAGTCTTCTTCGCGTGGATTCAATCCTTTCGGTCGGTCGAACAATTGCCGTCGTTGGATTCACAGCGACAGCCAAGACCACAGGCCGTCGTTGACGATGCTGTCATCGAGCAGGCGTCGGGTGCCACTGGCGGCTCGCCCGCCAGTGCTTCAGACGATGCCATCGAACACGCCCGACGACAGGTCAAAGGACCGGTAATTGGGCTGTTAGCAACAGGGATGTTCAACTGGCTCGTGGTGATACCCGTGGTGGTATGGGCCTTAATACCTGTGGTGGCGGACCTGGCCGCACACAATCGTCCGGGTGCATTGCTTGCCTTTATACCGTTTTCCCTCATGGCATTAAGCAGCGTGATGATTCTTGCCGCACTGAAGATGAAGCGGCTGCAAGCTTACTGGTTGGCTGTCGTCGCCAGCATCCTGGCCATCATCATTTCACCCGGGAACCTGATCGGCCTGCCCATTGGCATCTGGGCATTGGTCGTATTGAGCCAACGAGAAGTGCGCGAGGCGTTTCGGAAGAGTGCCACTGGCTCTGCCAGTGTTCCCCCGCCGGACGGTGCAGAGGGTTTCGATATGCCTCTTCCAAGCACTGGCAAAGCCAATGTTTGGACAACTTCGGACAAGCCGACATGGCAACCGTCGGGTGCCACTGGCGGCTTGTCCGCCAGTGTTTCAGACGATGCCATCGAACACGCCCGGCGGCAGGTCAAAGGACCAGCCATCGGCCTGCTGGCAACGGGAATCCTCAACATCCTCATAATGCTCGTTGCGTTTGCCCTATTCATCGCCCCGACGATGCTGGACCATGCAGGCTTTGCGAGCACAGCCCTCCCTGGCCTGATCCATATCCGGATTTTGGTGGCATTGGCCCTTATATGCGGCAGCCTGATCATTTTCGGCGCCCTGAAAATGAAGCGGCTGCAAGCCTACGTGCTGGCCATCGCCGCCAGCATCCTGGCCATCATTAGTTCCCGATGGAACATACTTGGTTTGCCCATCGGCATCTGGGCATTGGTGGTCTTGAGCCAGCGGGAGGTGCGAATGGCGTTTGCCGAAAGCAATCGCATCAGAACCGGACGAACGCCGCCATCCGCTACCGATCGAAAGGTCGGGATGGTGGCCCTTGTATTATGTCTGTCGAGCATTCCGCTCACGCTGCTGTTTGCCACGGTTGCCGGGCTGTTTGCCGCGGTTGCCGGAAGGAACTGGTCGGAATGGACTTTCCTTACATTTCTTTTCTCCGTCGTGCTCGCGGCGCTGATCTGTGGGCTGGTCGGCCGAAAGTCTGGTGCAGGAAAGGCAGCCATTGCCATCTCAAGCCTGGGCCTGATTACCTTCATTCTCGGCATTGTCCTATCTCCAGAGTTGTCGAAGATTCATCGTGATTTTGGCGGTTGGCCATCCATCGAGCGGCTTCCGCCTGGCACGACTCCGGCCGAGATGGGGTTCGTCGATATCGCGAAGCATCCCGGCGGACCGTGGATCGCCAAGCTGCCACAGGGAGAAATCGAACTGGTGGCGATTTCACGCCATCCGTCCAAAGGCCAGCCCTGGTGGCAACCCGACGGCTCACCGTACGCGGGGCGTTTCGAGTACAGTGGCGACGACGCCGTGTCTGGCGACCCCACTAGGGAACAGATGCCCGTATTCGTTTACCAGCTACGTGGCGTGCCCGCCGATGTGCAAATGAACTGGCGATTTGAGCCGCCGACCGGCAGCGGCGGCACATCGGTTCCCCGTCGCGATGGGCGGTCATTGAAAGACGAAGGCTACGGTCTGTGGTGGCATGCGGTGCCCAAGTCTGCCACAACATTCACCATCCGCGTCGGCATCGCCGCCGGCCCGTGGCAAACATTGGCCTATCGCCGGCAAATGGAAACCGGTGCAATCGCCCAAGGACAATCAAATTTCAATTTTACCAAGCATGTGTCGTTCTTCGATCCGATCGAACAGACCGACGGAACTGTCATCATCAATGTGGCGTACGCACCGGCCGATGTTGCCGCGCGCATAACCGCCGTCGACGACAAGGGAATTGAGCACGTCGGCAGTCGTACTGGATCTTTGGATCAACTCGGTGGTCCCGATCGCTGCGCGGCTGCATTCAAAGACCTGCCGCTGAAGCAAATCAAGGAGTTTCGTTTCCAAGCCCGGCCATATCACTGGGTCGAGTTCCGCAACGCAGCACTGCAACCGCAACAGTCAAGCACCGACGAAGCCTCCGGCCCGTTTGTTCATACAGCCCTCAAAGATCTGGACGGCCAATGGAAGGTGGTGAACTTCGCACAAAGTAAAGATGCCGCTCCACCAATCGGCGTTCCCTACGTCCGATTCGATGAAATCAATCGGGTCATGTTTCACGATGGCGGGGTGGAGGCATTCAGCCTAAGAAGTCCGCTAATCATCAAATTTCTCCGTTGCCGCGTGCGGAATGGCAAGTCGACAATGACGATTGAGTTCTTTGAAGCGAGCCGGGACCACAATCGGCCTCCAGTCGCATTATGCATCTACGAATTCAACGGCGAGCGGCTAAATCTACGCATTAGATGGATTGTTCCACAGCAGGGGAAATATCCATCAGCCCCTACAAGCCTCACCGCCGAGCCAGCCGCAAACGACGTTCGCCTCGTACTAGAACGCTACCGACCGCCGGCAGACGAAATCGCGGTTCGAGGCTGTTGGGACATTGTGCGCGAAACTGATGACGGCAAGATTGTGTCGCAAGAGCCGGGATTTGACCGAATCTGCTGGTTCTACGACAACAGCGCGATCGACATCAATGATGTTGAGCCACTCACGAATGTCATCAGCGGACGTTACGCCATGGAGGGCACAACGTCGCCGGCAAAGTCAATCACGATCTCGCAGTACCGCGGAAGAGACTTGATGGGGATTTACAAGCTTGAAGGATCGCAACTGTTTATCGCCTATCGTGCAGGTGGACCACGGCCGGAGAAGTTCGAGTCGCCGCCCGGCTCCGGTGTGACGCTACTGGTTCTCGAAAGGTCCAAGCCCAGAATTACTGACGACCGTCAACAGCTTGTCGGCACCTGGAAAGTCGTGGATTCGTCGTCCTGGGAAAAGATGTTCAGGAGCGTCGGCGTTGCAGGGGACGGCAAGACAGAAATCGGCGTGCCCGTCACACGCGAGGACGCCAAGGCGGCAGCCCAGCGCACGCCGACGGCGATAACAAAGGATACGCTATTCGGCTTCTACCAGTACAAACTGGATGCCTCAAAGAACCCCAAGGCCATCGACGTGTTATTGAACGGCAAAGTGGTCATGCTGGGCATATACGAGTTGCAGACGCATCGTCTGCAATTCCACTTCACGAAGACGCCCGAGCGACCAAAGACTTTCGATCGCAAGCCAGAAGATGACGTGGACGATCTGTTCTTGACCCTCCAACGCACGACTGCGGCGGACAAGAACGCAATTGGCCAGCCCCCGAGCAGTGGCGGAGCAATTGGCGTACAGCGAGGGATGAAGGGTACTGAAGGCAAGAAACCGGAGGTTCCAGGCAAACCAACTTCCCATTCCGCTTTCGGGCCAAACAGCGATTCGCAACAAGCCGGCGAAAAGGCTCCATTTGAATTCTCGGTGATTATCGCCCAGCACGTGATGCTCCTCGATGGCGAAAAGATCGTCACCTGGCCACAGATCGAGGAGCTGATTGCCAAGCGACCAAATCCATCGCAGACACGCCCCACGTTTTACTTTACGCGAGGCGTCATCGAATCAGACCGCTATGCGGCCGCCAAGAAGGAGATATGGCGTCTTCACCGCGATTACAAGCTGGTTGGACACGTCGAGGGAAGCCTGTCGCTGCAAGACGATTATCGCTACGACCGCATCCGCGCGGCAGACGATCTGAAAACCGTTCAGCCGCAGGTTCGCCAGGCATGACTTCGTTGGTCGAAGCCGTCGGCGTGTTCAATTATCTTGCCGAGCGGGATGCTGTCGGAAAAACTCAGCCGCCGCTTACCGAAGACGAAGTGATCGCGGCCCTACGTTGGGCACTATTAGAACCGCGCAAACTGCCCGTGTCGGACAAAACACTCCAGGCTCTGCGGAAGATCATTGAGTCACGAGAGCTTCCTTCGGGGTACGAATTGGAAGTGATCTCCGGCTTTCGGCCGAACAATCAGATCGAAGTCACGAAGTGGTCTGTTCGCTTGCGGGTTCCCCGCGAGCCACAGGGGACTTACAGCATCAGCATCCGCGAGCAGCCGATTCGGTCCCGGCTGATCGGCGACGAGGAGCGAAAAGTCATCGAGAAGTGGCAGAAGATATGGCGTGCACAGGGAATGCCATTGAATGACTTGCGACTGGGCGGAGAATACGCGAAGGAGAGGGCCAAGGCAGCCGAAACTGATCGGGCCAAGCGAGCCAACAAGGAATAGCGCCGGCATGTCAAAATCCGGCAGATCCGTAGGGTCCGCCGTGCGGACCGCATATTAACCAACTCGAGGAAATGAAGGCATACTTGCCAGCTCAACGGGGATACGAAAAGAAACACTGATCTCCACTGATCTCCGCTAATTGTGTGAATCAGCGAAAATCAGTGTCGATTAGTGTTCCGCGACTCCTTCTATTTCCCCTGGATTGACGCTACTTTCTTAAGTCTCTTCGTATCGGAGCCGCCGTGCGGACCGACGCTGCATCGCCGCGTATTACCGCAAAACCTCGATTGCGTTCGCCCGTCGATCTTCGCTACAATTCCCACCGACTCCTATTTTCCAATTTCGCCTGGACCACCACAATTTGATGCGTGCTACCTCATCGCTTTTTGACCTGGGCTGGTGGCGAGAAGTTCACTGGTTTGCGCCGTGGCGGATCGCGCTTACGCTTCTGATCATTGCGACGATCTGGGGCATGGTCGACGTCCGGCGGCGCGGATATCCGTATCCCAATACGCCGGGCGAGCACAAGACCGACCTGACCGTGTACACCGAGGCCGGCGCGGCGTTTTTCGACGGCCGCAAACCGTACGAAGTCTGCAATCCGCGCGGGTGGACGTACGTGTATCCGCCCATGCTCGCCATGGCGCTGGCTCCGTTGCACGTGCTGCCAATGCAGGATCAGGCGATCGTTTGGTTCTTCATTTGCCTGGGCATGTGTTGGGGATCGTATCGAGAATGCGCCCGGATCGTCGACGCCATCGTTCCACAAGGCCCGCGGAATGCCCGGCCGGCGGACGCACCGACCGCGCCGATCGATTTGCCAACGGCAGCTCCGTCTGCCGCATTCGGCATCGCGCCTCGTCCGCTGGCTCGGCATTATCGCCGTGGTCACCGCGACGTTGCCCACGTTGAACTGTCTGCAACGCGGGCAAGTGACGATCGTAATCGTCTATTTTCTGCTGTTGGGCATGCGCCTGATTTTCACCGGCCGCTCGCCCTTGGCACAGACCGCCGGCGGCATCATGTTGGCCATACCGGTTGTCATCAAGATCGTGCCGATTCTGCCGGTCGCCTTCGTTCTGTTCATCCAGTTGGCCGGCTTCTTGTGGAACTGGTGGCGGCGCCACGAATCGGCCGTACCGCGCGGCCGACAGTTTGCGGCGTCCTCGATCGGTTTTGCATTGGGCCTCGTGCTATTCTTCCTCTTGCTGCCGGCCGCGCTAGTCGGCTGGAGCGCGAATCTTCGGCATCTCGACACGTGGTCCGACCTTGTGCTGGCAAACGCGGACAGTAGTTCGGCCACGCCCGGCTTCGAGGCGGACACCCACTCGGTGCGCAATCAATGCCTGGGCAATGCGTTGTACCGGCTGGGAAATTTTGCCGCCTACATGTGGGCCGGCGGTCCGGAAGATCCGCTGGTGGACGACCCCAATCCACCGCCCCGCTTGATGGACGCGCCCGTCGTGGATACGTGGCTGTTGCTGGTCCGCATCACCTTGATGGCGGCACTGCTTGTGGTTGGCGTGATGCTGGCCGTGCAACTCGATGCCAGGTTCAGTCAGACGGCAGGTTTCGGCCTTGCATGCATGGCATTGTTGGTCGTTTCGCCGGTTGCCCGAAACCACTATTTCATCCTGCTGGCTCCCGGCGTGTTGTTCGTGCCACTATGGTTGGCCGATCGCGGCCGCCGCCGCGCCGCGATGCTCTTGGCCGTCGTGCCGTGCGTCTTGGTCATAATGCAATATCTTCTCTTGCCCTACGTTGGCCGGGTGGGGCTGCTAGGCTTGGGCACCACGGGCTGGCTAATGGCTGCCATGGTGCTTATGGTCCGGACCGATCGACTCCGGGACGAATCTGCCGACGATCCGGATCAGTCGGGTGTGCAGCGGTCCGCACCGCTGGGGTACGCCGCCTGATACGAGGTGGCCACTTCCCTTCCGGGCCACAATTGGCAATAATCCGGGCATGGGACGCTTTGCCTGGGCACTACTGATCGTCGTGCTGCTGGTCGGCGGCTGCCGAAAGACCGTCGAGACGCCTGCAAAGAAGCCTGCTACTGGCCCGACGCGAGACGAGTTCGGCCTCCCGATAGTTATCCACATGGACGTGCCTGAGGCGCCGCCCGAAATACAAAAACCCTCGCCCCCGATCCCGAAGGAGCGCGAGTCGCATTGAGCCAGTCTAGCGTTCTTTTCTTGATAGCGGTCAGCGAATGGCTGATTCGCTTGATCATGCTGCCAATCATTGTGCTGCGCAAGGAGAAGCCGGCCACCTGTCTGGCATGGCTGACGATCGTCTTCTTCGAGCCGTGGATCGGGCTGGGGCTCTATCTGCTTGTGGGCGAAAATCGGCTGGGGCGACGGCGGCTGGCCCGACGCAGCAGCCGCCGCTTGCAGCTCCAAGCGTCCGAGTATCCGGCCGTCGAGCCCGGCCACGTCGTCGATCCGGCCGCAACAGAAGATTCTCACGTGTTAGTCCATCTGGCCGGCCGCGCCGGTGGCTTGCCGGTCGTCGGCGGAAATGCAATCTCGCTGATGACCGATACCGCGATGGTCGTCGATCGGCTCGTTGCCGACATCGACGCCGCCCGGCAACACGTGCATCTGCTGTTCTACATTTTCAAAGATGACAGCGTCGGCCAACGGGTGGCCGATGCGTTGATCCGTGCGACACAGCGCGGCGTGATGTGCCGAGTGCTGGCCGATGCCGTCGGTTCGCGACAGTTGTTCCGTCGCTTGGCCCCAACATTGCGGCAGCAAGGGATACGCATCTTTCCCGCATTGCCGGCAAATCTCTGGCGCATACCATTTTCCCGGCTGGATCTGCGGAACCATCGCAAGCTGGCCGTCATCGATGGTCTAGTGGCCTATACGGGCTCGCAAAATATTGTCGAGCCCAGCTACGGCCACAAGCGGGCCGGCGTGTGGCACGACATCATGGCGAGGATCACCGGGCCGGTGGTACGCCAGCTCCAGGGCATCTTCTTGGAGGATTGGTTCTACGAGTCGGGCGAACTGCTCGAAGATGCGGCACTGTTCCCCGCCAGCCGCACTGACGGTCCCATCACCGTTCAGGTCGTGCCAACCGGCCCCGATCGGCCCACCGACCTGATTCAGGACTTGATCGTCAAGGCGATATTCCTGGCCCGCAGTCGCGTCATCATCACTTCTCCATATTTTATTCCCAACGACGCCATGCTCTTGGCCTTGCGATTGGCAGCCCTGCGCGGCGTGCAGGTCGACGTGGTGCTTCCCAAACGGTGCGACCACCCAATTGTCCAGGCGGCCGGCGCATTCTACTGCGACTACTTGATGCGCTACGGCGTGAATATCTACCTGTTCCAGCAGGGCATGCTCCATGCGAAGACGCTTACTGTGGATAACAAGTTGGCCATGTTCGGCTCCGCCAATTACGACATTCGCTCGTTCGACCTAAACTTCGAGTTGAATCTCTTTGTCCATGCGGCCGAGGCGGTCGAGGAAATGTGGCACCTGCAACAGATGTATCTCAACCAATCACAGCGCGCAACGGCCGACGACTTGCCGACAAAGACGTCGCTCGGACGACTGAAAGTCAATCTGGCGAAATTGTGCAGCCCGCTGCTGTAATGCGGTCGCTGCGGACATCGCTATCTTGGTAGCTTGTGGCCCATGGTGTAGAATCATCACCCATGAACCCGACCCACGGCAATCCGAATATGGTGGCCTACTGCGGACTGTACTGCGGAGCATGCCGAGCCTACGGCCGCGGGCGTTGCCCTGGCTGCCACGAGAACCACAAGGCCACGTGGTGCACTGTGCGAACCTGTTGTCGCGAGCACGGCTATGCTTCGTGCGCCAACTGCACCACGCCGTCAAACCCGGTCGACTGCAAAAAGTTCAACAACCTCATCTCGAAGCTTTTTGGGCTGATCTTTCGCTCCGATCGCCGGGCGTGCATCATTCAGATCCGCGAGAAGGGCATCGAGGCCCATGCCGATATCATGTCGGCGCATCAATCGCACACGATCCGGCGGTAAGAAGTAACATCGCAGGCACACGGCGTGTGCATGCGGTAGACGTTACTTCTGCTCCTTCGTCGTAGCGGCTCGATAGAACAAGTAGATGCCGGTCGGCACTCCCAGCGCAAAGACTATCCCATCAAACACGGCCTCGGCAGTGACCAATTCGCGATGAAGGCCAAAAATGCCACTGGGCAGCCACTGCGCAAGAAGAATAACGCCGCCCGCGAGCCCAAGGGCCAATGCGCCGGCGCCCAACCCAACTTTGTCGTCCGCAGTCATAATTTCACCCTTAGGGACCAAACCCTATTCTACCTCGCCCCCCGCTCGGCCGCCAAGCGGAATCTGCGGCTCCCCAAGATTCATGGCTGCTCGATGTTACCCTACCGCCGGACTTCGACAATGCGAAACTTGGTGCCTTTGATCGGCGCACCGCCATTGTGAAACGCCAGGCCGTGGTAGTGATAGTTCGATAGGCGTCGATGCGTGTGGCCGAAGTAGACATCGCGAACTCCGGCGCCCGGGCCTTCCCCAATGCTCTCGAGGTACTTCAAAATCCGCCGCACAACGATCCGCCGGGCGAACACCAGTCGCGGCACCGGCTTGTGCAGACGCGTCGCTACCACCACGTCGTAGAGTTTGCTGAGGAACGGACCTCGGCGGCGATGATCGAGCCATTCGTCGCGGGCCTCGGCCAGCATCCGCGCGTCCATCACTTTGTTTGCAACGTCGCCGTGCAGAAACACACTGCTGCCCAGACGGACGTAGTAGCGATGCCAGACAAGGTTGGCCGTCCGCCCTTCCAACTCGATGAGCCGGTCAATGAACGCCCTGTGATAATCGTGGTTTCCCAACACAACATGAAACTGGCAGTGAGGACACGTATTGGCCAATTCCTCCAACCAGTTGGAAGCGCGATCCACGGCCTTGAGAATTGGAATGCTCGACCAACGAAAGTCAAAAATGTCGCCACCAAGCACAAAGGTCTCGGCACGCGACGCCGTGTGGGCGATCTCTTCCAGGTATTGGTGGGCGTTAGAACGGTTGGCAAACAGGTGAAGATCGGAAACAAAATAGCATTTTGTCATGGTGCATCGGCTCCGGAAACTACTCCGGAATAAAGGGCCTCCGTACCGGCCGGCGTCTGCAACACGAGGGCCCCGTCGAGGGCAATTCCCTGGCATTGACCGGCGACCGAGCGGTTGCTCCAACTGACGGTCAACTCTCGGCCGCGTTGCAGGCAAACGGCGTCGGCCCGGGCCGCGATGTCGTCAGGTGCAGCGGTCAAGCGAACCAGCGCATGCTGCAAGTGCTGCAAAAGATCGATCAAGAGTGCCGTTTGGTCGCAGGCACGTCCGCAAAGATCTCGGAGAGTGACGACGGTGCTCTGTAATTCTACGGGGGCATCGGCCTGCGAGTTGTTTGAGTTCAGGCCAATGCCGATCACATGACGACCATCGGCCAACACTTCGATCAGAATGCCGGCCAACTTTCGTCCAGCGACGAAGACGTCGTTCGGCCAATGGAGGCCAACCTGATGTCGGGGAACCAAGGGAGCGACTGTATCGATGACCGCCACCGCCGCGGCTAAAGAGACCAGGGGGGCGCGGCCACCGCCTAAGCCTAACGAGTTGCCATCCAGCAACAAGCTAAACGCCAAGGCGCCATCGCCCGTCCACCAGCGATTGCCGCCGCGACCGCGGCCAGCCGTTTGTCTATCGGCGACCACTAGTAGCGGCAGTAGTTTGCCATCTTGCACCGCACACGCGGCCGCGCGGTCGTTTGTCGAAGCAAGGCTCGCCTGATGGTCCACCCGGGCAACAGACGTTTCACCAAGAATGCGGTCGATGTCGATCATCATGTCGAACCAAGCGTCGAGGGATTGGCACACCCAATTCTATACCGCTCGTCTACCCATATCCCAATTGCCTGAGCTCCTCTTCTCCAAGCCCATGATGATGGCCCAACTCGTGAAGTATGGTAATGCGAATTTGCTCTCGCAATCGCTCGGTCGTAATGCGGCCATCGCGGCCGGCAGCGGCCGAAAGAACGCCCTCGCGATAAATTGTCACCACATCGGGCATCGTTCCGGAGTGCGTGATGCTTTTGTCGCCAATGGGGATGCCTGTGTACAGTCCGCATAGGTCGTCAAGGTACTTGACGCCCATCCGATCCATCACGTCCTCCGAGGGGTAATCCTCGACGTGCAGCGGCACTTTCTCGATGAGCTCATGGACCACCGGCGGCAGGCGACCAAGCACCCATTCCAATTGCTCATCGAAACGGCGACGAGTGTGTTCATTCATGCGTGATATTTCTCGGTGACGCACGCTACGTCACGGTCACGATACAGCAATGGTATCAGACTGATCCACTCAGGGCACGACCACGTGACGAAAAGCCCGTAGCGCCTCGAGAAATGCTCTTTAATCGCCGGACGACATTCCGCATAGCGGCGGGGTGCGCCTCGACATCGCCCTACCCCACCCCGCGATCGGGGTGCAAATGCCGCCCAGCTAAGCGCGCGAATGGGAGGCAACTCCGCCCGACGTAACCCATGGGCAACGGGAGTCAACTCCTAGCGTTATCGCGAAGCACAACTACACCAACTCTTTGCGCACGGCCCAAACGGCGGCTTGCGTGCGATCGGAGACGCCGATCTTGCGCAGGATGTGCTGCACGTGCTCCTTGACCGTCTCGTAACTAATATGCAGCGTTTGCGCGATCTCCTTGTTCGTCAGCCCATAGGCCAACTGCTTCAGAACCTCGCTCTCGCGCTGCGTCAAAGGCACTTCCACGTCCGCAGCCAATCGCGGTGTAGCCAAGGCGCCGGTGACGCGGCGCAACTCGTCGCGGGTCCAGGCGCTTTCGCCGGCCGCTGCCGTTCGAAGGCCGGCAAGCAACTCGTCGCGGGTGCAGCCCTTCAGAAGGTATCCATTCGCTCCCAAGGCCACGGCCCTGGCCACGTACGTCGGATTGTCGAACGTGGAAAGGATCATGATGGGTAGGTTCGGCTTGTCGAGCCTGATGCGTCCTAAAGCCGTCAGCCCATCACCGTCGGGCATGCGGATGTCGAGCAATGCGACGTCCACATCATTTTCCAAGGCGAACTTTACCGCCGCCGCGCCAGTCGAGACTTCGCCGACTACCTTGACCTCGGTGCCGGCCAGCATCGTCTTCAAGCCGCTGCGAACCACCTCGTGGTCGTCGGCGATCAACAACCGAATCTTATTTGTCATGAGGCACTCCTGTGTTCCGTCCTTTGTTCCCTACGCACCTACGCACCACTATGGTCGATTCGCTGTCAGGGGATTTGCCACTGCGTAAGTCTCGTCCCCCATTCTTAGGCGGGCCATTCCCTCTAGAATCATAGCAGAAAATTCGGTTGGGGGGAGGGGGCTAACGGGTTTCTGGGGGCGTTCTGACCAAAAACCTGGCGAAATCATCAAAATAATCCGGGAAATTCCCCCAGCATGCAAGCCCCCCTGCAATTTTTCTTCCTATCATATGCCTTTCCTACGACGTTAGCTTGCGGCAGATCGCCGCCGCCATCTCCTGTGTCCCCACTGCGGTAGGGTCGTCACGATCCGGTTTCATGTCGTACGTAACGTCCTTCCCTTCCACAATCACGGCGGCCACAGCCTTTTCCAGTCGAGCGGCCGCATCGATCTCCTTAAGGTGGTGCAGCATCATCGCCGCCGAAAGTATCAAGGCCGTCGGATTCACTTTGTCTTGGCCTTTGTACTTCGGGGCGCTGCCGTGGGTGGCCTCGAAGACGGCGGCGTTGGGTCCAAGGTTCGCCCCCGGCGCCACGCCCAGCCCTCCCACCAAGCCGGCCGCCAGATCGCTTATGATGTCGCCATAGAGATTGGGCAACACCAACACGTCATACAGTTCGGGCTTCTGCACCAACTGCATGCACATGTTGTCTACGATCCGATCCTCGAACTTGATGTTGGAAAACTCCTGGGCCACCTTGCGCCAACGGCCAGAAACAGGCCGTCGGTATGCTTCATGATATTGGCTTTATGGACGGCCGTCACTTTCCGGCGGCCATTATCCCGGGCGTATTCAAAAGCGCATCGCACGATCCGCTCGGTTCCCGAAATGCTGATCGGTTTGATTGAGACGCCCGTCTCCGCACAGCCGGAGCGAATGTGCCGAGGCGACAGCTTGTTGATGCAGTGGATCAATTCGCCCGTTCCATCATGACCGGCCTCGAACTCGATGCCGGCATACAAATCCTCCGTGTTCTCGCGAACGATAACCAAGTCGACAGGTCGCTTGCTAAAATACGTTCGCACACCGGGATAGTACTTGCACGGGCGAATGCACGCGAACAGTTCCAACTCCTGCCGCAGATGAACGTTGATGCTGCGAAACCCAGTGCCAATCGGCGTGGTGATGGGCGCCTTCAAGGCACAGCGCGTGCGGCGGACGCTGGCCATCGTTGCGTCGGGCAACGGCGTCCCGGTTCGGGCCATCACGTCGATGCCCGCTTCCTGGACATCCCAACGAATCGCCACACCCGTAGCTTCGACGCAGTGACGCGCCGCCTCGGCCAGTTCGGGCCCGACGCCGTCGCCGGTAATGAGTGTCACTTCGTGAGTCATAGTCCTCAATACTTCTAGACTGCTGGCAAACGCATAAACACTCAAAGCTACCAAGCCTACGTATGCCAGTCAACTGGCCCCCGCGGAAGGCGTCTTCACGCTTACGGCCTGGGCGGCGCAACAACAACCGTCACATATTCTGGCACAGCGATAGCACCGTAACGCTCTTTCAACGAAATGAGGGACCGATAGTCGACGCCAACCGGTGATGCGATCACTAACACCGTGCCGTATCGGGGGCTATGGCAACTCATACAGACCGCCGCCCGCGCACCGCAGCCTGCCCTGTCGGGCAAGTTCTTCCCAGATCGCCGATGGATACTGATCTGGCGGTGTGATGGCCACGATCCCCGACGCGCGACCGCTGCTCATCGGCCCAACGCCAATCCGCGACTGATCGTCCAGACAAGTCAGCTTCAGCCGTTTCTTAAAGGCCTTGAGCGCGGCTTTTAGTTCCTGTGGGCTTGGCGATGGGGCAGGCGTTGGATCGGAGGCGACCATTGATGTCTCCATTGCAGGTGTCAGCTTTCCATTGTTGCTGCGCAACCGTCGATGCAAGACCATCGGAACGAACAAGACACCATCGGACGCGTTTACACTCGGCTTGCACAAAATTGCGATGATACGACTACGGGATCGGTGCGATCCAGCGAACAAGCACCGCCATTTGTCACGGGCCGGCGCCGACGGTGGCAAGCAGGTCGAATCGGTGTTGCCGCAGGGCTCGGTACGAATCCGCTGTATAGATGATGATCGCGGTCCAAATGCAGATGAACGTGATAAGCTGCGGGATTGCAAATGACTCGTTGAAGACTACAACGGCAGTCACAAATTGCAGCGTAGGCGTAAGGTACTGTAGGATTCCTAACGTCGTCAGCCGGAGACGGCGCGTTGCGGCGCCGAAAAACAAGAGCGGCACCGTGCTAACGGGTCCGCTAAGCACCAGTAGCCCGAACATCGTCAACTGAGTTCCCGTCGTCTCGCCGGTGAGTGCCAAATAGCAGAGATAAGCCAGAGCGCAAGGCATCATGAACAGCGTTTCCACCGAGAGACTCACCAGCCCGTCAGCCTTCACGGTTTTTCGTATCAACGAGTAGAAGGCAAATGTGGATGCCATGAGCACGGCAATCCACGGAATGTGTCTCAGCGAGCCGGCCAACACCAATACACCGGCCAACGCCAGCACCATGCTCGCAAGCTGGTACGGGCGCAACCGTTCTCTAAGAAAGGTGACCCCCAGTACAACGCTGACAAGTGGACCGATGAAGCAACCAACGCTAGTTTCGAGAAGCTGCCCGGAGTCTATCGAGTAGATGAATGTTAACCAGTTGGCAGCGATCAACAGAGCGCTCATGGCAAGCAGGAGCGCCGATCTTCCGTTTCGCAGTTCGCCGCGCACCTCGCGCCAGCGGCCTAGGAAGTGAGCGATCACCAGGAGCATTACAAACGACCACAGCGCCCGATACGCCAGGACCTCCACCGGGGCCACCCGCTCGACGAGCTTGAAATACAAGGGACATAAGCCCCATAGCCCATAGGCAGCAACGCCGTAGGCGGCGCCCTGCCGCGGATCGATGTCCACCGAAGTCAACAGACGGCCGATGTCCTCTGCGGCGACCCCTGCACTGTCTCGTTGATCCATTTTCAAGTCACCATGTACGCCGATGCGCTGAGCGAACGCATCAGAACCCCAAGCCCGGTCCGTCGAGTGCTGCGGTCCCCAGCGTGCCGTCGGTTACGCAGAACATGGAAGGGAAACGCTCGGCCCAGCCGCGATTGCCCGCCGGGCAGTATTGTCGCCCGTTTCCCTCAATGGCCGCAATAGTGGGAATTCTTGCCGATAGGCTGGCCGAATGCAACAGCAATGCGCCGGGGCAGGTCAGGTCCTGTACGCAGAGGAACATCCCATATTTTTGGGCCGCGGCGCCCATCAACAGCGCCTCGCTATGCCCTTTGCAAGCCTTCAAGGCCACACCGGAATAGCCCAATTCCCGACTTAGCAGCAGACTCTCGAAATCAACCAGCGATTCATCGATCACCACCGGCTTGATCTGTGCGGCTTTGTGCATGTGGTTCTCCGGGTTTGCCCGAAGGTCGCGGTTCGTTGGCTGCTCGATGTACTGCAACCGGTTGAATGCTTGTGGCGACTGCTGACCGATACGCGTCAGGAAGTCGAGCACATACTCCACGTTGGCGCATTTTTCATTGAAGTCGGCCGAATAGAACCACTGCCGGCATCCTCGGGCAGCCTGGGCCGCAGATGCAACCCGTTCGATCGCTACAACTCGGGCAACGTCCCACGCCAAATCGTCGCCATTGAGCTTGATCTTCAGGTGTGTCAGGCCGTCGGCCGCGATCCACTCAGCGAGAGTTTCGGGCAGACCGTCGCTGATTCGGACGGAAATATCTGCCTCGGTCAATGGGTCGAGCGCGCCCACGAGATGATACAACGGCATCCGCGGCTTCGGCTGCCGCAGCGTATAGCGGTCGAGATATTCACCGGCGAATTCCGCACCTAGGCACGCGCTCAGGTCGCGATTGGCATACTCGGGCCCTAGCAGGTTGTACGAGTTCGCGCCCAGGGCTTTGCCGAAGGCGTCGTGGATGGCAGCTTCGGTTGGACTAGCCGAAACAAGCTGAGCCAACCGCGGCATGGGCTCCGCCAGGTCGGCGGCGTGCGCGATCTCGTCGGCAATCGACCGGTGCGATTGCGACAAATCATGCGTGATGTCGAGCGGATGACCGATGCCACGGTACTCACCGGCGGCCAGCGCAGTCCGCCGAGACATTTCGATCATTGCGTTCAGCGTTTGCTCCGTCGAAAGTCGCTGGCTCGGCCATGCCCACACATTGCCCATCGGCATCGAGCCCAAGCCCTGGCCGCGCCGGCCGTCGCGCGTCTCGGCGGTCACGGTTACATTTGCCAATACGACGTCGGTCACCACCCGGCCACCGAATTTAATGGGCGCTCGGTACTTGATGTACTCCGTGTTGGTCGAGACGTCGACGATTCGAATGTCAGTTTGCTTCGCCATCTTTAGTGCTCGAAAGGTGACCGGCCCCTTGGAAACGCTGTATGATACGCGTCCCGACGCCGATCGGCGGCCAATTCGCCGCCATGTGACGATTGGTGTCTTTGTTTGTTGGCTGCGTATGCGTCAGTAGTCAACTTGTGCAAGCGAAATTGCTTCGCTCGAAAGCAGGACGGGAATGCCGTCCAGAATCGGATAGAGAAGCGATTTGTCGGCTCGCAATAGCCCACCACCGATTGGTTGGTCCACCGGTTGGCCCGCCTGGTTCCGCACGCGCCCCGCCGCAATTGCCCGGTTCAGTCGGGTCAGGAGCCGGTCGTCTGCGACAGACAGAGGCGTCTGGTCGACCGGGCAAACGAGAATTGACAGCAATGCCGTGTCTATCATGATGCCATCGCCGGAGCCATCTGCCAAATCACTAGGATTGCGGATTGGCCACGGTTCTGCAAGGCCCCGCTGGCTACGACAACCGCCTTTTTGGCCGACAGAGTTCGTGGCGCCGTGACTTTGACCGGTTGGGCGTGCCCGCCCGTCGCCACAGTCTAACGCTCGGCCGGCGATTGGGGTCGCGTCCTATCAGCGCCATACGAGCGGGCACCACAGAGGCCTCGCCACCCCACAGAACGGTCCCCGGCCCTATGTTGCCGTCGGAGCGTGGGTTCGCGACCGCCGCCGAACGGTTTTCGACGCGCTCCAGTCCTTGGTCAGCGTCTCAAACACCTCGGGCGATTCGTAGCGAATAACGTTCTTGCCCTCCGGCATAGGCCCGATAAGACCGCGAAACACCGGTAGACCGCGCAAGCCAAGATCGGTGCTACAGTCGTCCACGCCCACCTGGGAATGGCGTTTGAGCAGATCCTCCTGTGAGTCGTAATCGCGGGTGCGGATTTGGCCATCGGCGCCGCGAGTAACAACGCGAAAGGTGTCTTTATCCATCGCTGCAATTCCTCTCGATTATTTGGCAAGGCATACCGGCCAACGAAAAGCACTCGACGGCCATAGGCGGTATCGTCGCACCGCGGTCGCGGGGCGAAACGAATCTATCGGCGGCGACATAGAAGCGGCATTCCCACGAACCGGCAGAATGCTAATCACAGACAACGTCGTTATCATCTGATAGCGCAAAGGCGTAACGCGAGGGTTATGCCGGTCGGATGTGCCGACGAGTACGATCGAGCCCTGATGCACCGTGCATGCTCAATATAGGAGTCTTGCCGACGAGTGCTGCAAAGCACGGCGTCAGACCAGCACGAAGCTCGTAACGTGCACGCGGATTTTGTGACGTTGCGTTGGATGGTCGCTGGCGCCAATAGCGAACGCATCCGTTCAACTGTGACGGCTGCCAAGCGTTCGATCTAGGACTTTGCAACTCTCAGAACACAGTCCCGCAACCCACCCGCATGGTGCATATATTTTACCAATAAGAGTAATATCGTAAACCGCCACAAAATATTAAATTAACAGTCGGCATTGTTGGTATTGCGCCAGTTGGTGTCACATTCTCGGCTCGCGCGCGTAATTCTGCCATATTGTGACGCCGGCGCCCGCGTTCATCGGTTTGTACCAGGAACTCTAGGGAGGCAGCGATGAGGCATGCGACGCGCGACGGTGTTATTCTAGGCATACGTATTTGCTTTATTTTGATACTAGCGATCTCTTCGTCGATCGCCTTCGCCGTTGATGTGCCCAAGTGGTCGACGTACGACATCAACTTGGCCTCCAATACTAGCTACTCGAACGGATACGCGTACGGTCCGAGTTCCGGGCTCACTGCCACATTTACCGGACCGGGCGGGGTCACGCAGACTGTCAGCGGCTTCTGGAACGGCGGCTCTAACTTTGACATTCGCTTCACGCCTACCGTGGAAGGATCCTGGACCTACACGACAAGTTCCGGCGACGGCAGCCTCAATGGCAAGACGGGTATGATCAATGCCACCGCGCCGAACGCTGGAGATCACGGCTTTTTGCGGCGTTGACCCCAACTACACGAACAGTTTCGTGTGGGACGATGGTACACGGTACTTCATGTGGGGGCAGACGTATTATGACTGGATGCAGTCCGTGTCGGTCAGCAACAATTACAAGACATCGGTCGACAACTCGCTTGCCTATGGGCTGAGCAAGATTCGCTTCGACGTCTATGCCTGCAATTATCCTGGCGAGCACAATGACTACCCTGACGCACAGCCTTACACTGGCTCCTCGACCAGCCCCAATCGTGACGTCCTGAATCTGGCCTACTGGCAAAAACTCGATGAGTTGGTTCAGTATATGGATTCAAAGGGTATGGTGGCAGACCTTATCGTCACAAATCCGTACCGCGACGGGCGACAGTTCGGAACGGACACGCAAAATGACCGTTTTGTGGACTATGTGCGCGCTCGCTACGCGGCTTATACCAACGTCACGTGGTGCGTGACCAATGAATGGAACTATGCAGCGGATGACACGTTCGCGTACCCACAGAGTCAGGAGGATTTCAATCGGATGGGTGCGCTGCTTCGCAATAACGATCCTTGGATAAGCAATGGCACGTCGTTGCGCCCCCTGTCAATTCATCAGCAAACGCGTATCGACTTCCAGTTCTTTGATGCCGCGTGGCCAACGCATTCCATCATTCAGTACAGTCCTCGCAATGGCGTCACTACCAACGGCGACCAATGGGGCAACGCGGGAATTGTGGCGAACCTCGGCCACAACATGCCGGTGGTCAATGATGAGTATGCCTATTTCGGCGAAGTCAACAACGGTCGGACGGTGACACGAAGCACACATCGCTACTGTATGTGGGGCGTGGCAGTGGCCGGCGGCTACGGCAGCACGGCCGACTTCTATGAAAACCCCAACGGCATGGGAATCCCCGAATCAACTGGCGATTGGGCCGACCGGACCGAATATAGTGACATCAAACACATGGTCGACTTCTTCACCACCAAGAATATCGAGTACTGGAAGATGTCCTCCGATAATGAGCTGAAGTCCAGCTCGCGGTCGCGAGACTATGTCCTGGCCGAACCGGGACACCAGTACGTCTTGTATACGGAGCGCGGGGCATCGACAGTCCAGTTGGACCTCCGCGGGTATGACGACACAACGTTCAATGTCTGGAAATATGACCCGACCAATGGAGCAATGACTAGCCTCGCGCCCGTCGCGGGCGGAGCATGGCGCACTTTCAACCTCTCGGGAAACAACGCTTCCGGTTCGAGAGACTGGGTGCTGCTGGTGACCGCGGTCCACGCTCCGGAACCGGGCACTCTCGCATTGCTGGTGATTGGTGTCGCTGGGGTAGCATTCTATGTTTCGCGGCGAAGGCGTTCCGTCTGAAGCGGCAGCGGCAGTGGTGTCGCTAGTCCTGCCAGAGTCAGAAATGCCCGCAGCAACTGGCAGCCGCAATCGGTGAGAATCGACTCCGGGTGAAACTGCAATCCGACCACCGGAAGGCTTCGGTGTTGAATCCCCATGATCGTGCCGTCGTCGGTGCGCGCAATGACTTCGAGACACGTAGGCAGCGATCCTTCGTCGACCACAAGCGAGTGGTAGCGGCCGCCGAGCAATGGATTGGACAAGCCGGCAAACATGCCGCGGCCGTTGTGGTGAATTAGCGATGCGCGGCCGTGCAGGGGCTCGTTGGCCCTGATTATCTTGCCGCCCAGCGCCGCCGCGATGGTTTGATGCCCCAGGCAAATGCCCAGTAGTGGCACGCTGCCGTACAGACGACGGACCAGTTCTAAGCCGCACCCGGCGCGATCGGGCGTACATGGCCCCGGCGACAGAATGATGGCATCCGGCTTGAGAGCCGCGGCCATGTCAGCGTCGATGGCCGTATTGCGCACTACCTGTGTGACATGCCCTAATCGCTCGAAATATCGCGCAAGGTTGTATACGAAGCTGTCGTAGTTGTCGATCACAAGGATCATAATAAATTCACAGCCTCACCGGCGGCCGGAGGAACGGCCGTCGTATCCGTGTCCAACGCTCTCAGCAAACCCTCCGCTTTGTGCCACGTCTCATCGTATTCCTGTTCGGGATCCGATTGGGCTACGATGCCGCCGCCGACGGGAAATTGCCACCATCCGCGGCCCGCCGTAATCGTACGAATCAAGAGGCTCAGGTCCATCGAGCCGTCGAATCCGACATATCCTAGGGAGCCGCAGTAGGCGCCGCGGGCCGACGGCTCCAATTCGGTGATGATCTCCATCGCCCTCAACTTCGGGGCGCCGGTGATCGATCCACCAGGGAATGACGCCCGAAGCAAATCGAGCGGCGAACACGCGTCGCGCAATTTCCCACAAACGGCCGAGACAAGGTGCATAACACACTCGTAAGTCTCCAAGCCGCAGAGTTGCGTAACGTGAACGCTTTCCGGCGTGCATACGCGCGATAGATCGTTGCGCAGCAGATCGACGATCATCACGTTCTCCGCGCGATCTTTTTCACTAGCAAGCAGCTCGGCTTTCGACGCGCTGTCGCCGGCCGGATGGCCGGTTCGCGGCCGCGTGCCCTTAATCGGCCGAGTTTCGACGTGACCGCCTGAGACGTTGAGAAACCGCTCCGGCGACGCGCTAACGATTTGAAACTCGCCCAAATCGAAATAGCCGGACATCGGCGCGGGGTTGCAGCGGCGCAACCGTCGATAGAGCGATAACGCGTCGCCCCGGGCTGGCGTCAACAAGTGTTGCGCAAGATTCACCTGGAATACATCGCCGGCGTAGATGTAATCGATCGCCTGCTGCACCGCTGTCAGGTAGCCTTGTCGGGAGAAGCTGCTCGTAATGCCGGGCAAGCCGTCGATCGCGTATTGCGGCCCCGGAAGTCGTTGGGGCGGGCATTCGTATCTGTCCTCGGCCATCGCACTGGCGGTCGACAACCACCCCTTTGCCTGCACAAGTCGCTCTTCCGCGCGCCGTCGACGGCGATGCGGCTCGCTCTCGGGCCAGCCTTGTGAAATAATCCACGCCCGGCCCTCAACGTGATCAAATGCCAAGACGACGTCGTAAAAGCCGACCGCTAACGCCGGCACATGGAACTCATCCGATCGCGCCGGCGGCACAATTTCTAGACTTCGCCCAAGGTCGTAGCCAAACAGCCCCGCCACTCCGCCCTGAAATGGTGGCAGCCCTGGCACTGTGGTCGCCGCGTAAGCACCCATCCGCCGTGACAAGTCGCCCAGCGCATCGCTGCCGTCGGCCGGAATCTCGATGAAATCAAACGGATCGGCCGCAAGAAACGAGTATCGGCCCAACACGGGATGCCGCCGAGCACTATCGAGAAAAAGGCAGCGTGGCTGCCGCGCCCACGGCAGCAGCGCAACTTCCGGCTCGGCGCCGGAACGAGTTCTTCGACCAGTGGCAATAGCGGGTTGAACGAATTCACAGCTTGTCGACATTCAGGGTGGGAACTCTTCTTTGTAGCCGTTGGATGGCCGGCCGGCAAGCAACCAATAATAATTGCGCGCCACATGATCAGCCGAGGCAAAGACGGCTATTTCCCCATCCCATGCTTGGGAGTGCTCGCCGCAGATCAGATGGCGACGATCGGGCCGCTTGGCACTACCGCATACGATAGTACATATGAGCTTGGCAGCGGGGTGGGCCCCAGTAGCCGTATGGATAGGTTTCGACTATTACCGGCGGCGGAGCTTGCTCGACGACCACCGGCTGTGGCGCCGGCGGCGGACAGGCTTGCATCGTGGCGATCACTCGGGCGCTGACGCCTTGCTGTTGCAGCGTGATCAAATCGTTGGGCTGCAACTGGGCGGCCGTGCCGTGGGAACGGATATGATTGACAATCAGCTCCTCGTTGACGCCACCGCGGGTCATGGCGATCACGTCATTCGGCGTCACGGCCGTAGCGCTGACTTGGCGGCCGAGCTGCTGGGCGATCATGGCGCGATTCTTGGCTTCGATCTCGTCCTGCCCGTGACCAATGGCGGCGCCGCTCAAGGCACCGACGCCGGCGCCGATGGCCGCGCCCGCTCCCGGATGCCCGACCGCGCTGCCGACGACCGCGCCGGTGCCCGCGCCGAGCAAACCGCCAAACAGTGCCCCTTGGTCCTGGTGATAGGGCGATGCACATCCAGCCGCTACGAGGACCAGCAGAGAACAACCGACGCAGAGCAACAAAGCGAAAGGCGTCCGTGCCACGATCTGCTCCTTCGAGGGAATCATAATGACCGCCGCGTCCATGCAGCGTGCATCGAAGCGGGCGAAATTATCGGACGTTCAACGCCGCCCGTCAAGAAGGACTGGGCTGGTTACGCAAAATGCGCGGCAACCAATTAGGCGGGGTGCCATCAGAACTCATCGTAGGCGATCTGGCCATCAGGCACATCGAGGCTCCGCAACAGCTTCACGGCAGCTTGAATCATGGCCGGCGGTCCGCAGAGGTAGTATTCGATGCGGGTGGGATCGGGTTGGTGGACGAGGTAATTGTCCCGCAATACTTCGTGGATGAAGCCAGTATGCGATTTCCAATTATCAGCCGGCCGAGGCTCGGAGAGGGCGAGGTGGAAACTGAAATTGGGAAATTCTTTCGCGAGACGCTCGAAGTAATCTCGATAATAGCATTCCTGCAACGACCGGGCGCCATACCAGAAACTGATGCGACGCGTGGTCTTCTCGGTTTCAAAGAGATGAACAAGGTGCGAGCGGAGCGGGGCCATGCCAGCGCCGCCGCCAACATATACCATTTCGCTCGCGCCGGGTTTGATATGAAACGTGCCATAAGGTCCGATGGCGCTAATTCGATCACCGGGTTTCAAGCGGTGAATGTACGATGAACCGGCGCCGGCACTGCAATCCTGGCCGTGCGGAGGCATGCTGATGCGAACATTGAATCGCAGTTGCGTATCCACCCCCGGGTTGCTCGCGAGCGAGAAGTTGCGGCGGATAGGAGTGGGATTCTCCGCGCGAAAATCGAAAATGTCTCGGGCTTCCCAAATCTCGGCGAAGGGGGCGCTGACGGCGATTTCGCGGAATGACAACTCGTCGTACGCCGGAATATCGAACTGCAAGTAATCGCCTGGTCGGTAATCGGGCAATGGCGATCCGGGTTCAGCTTCCAGGATAAGTTCCTTGATGAACGTAGCGACGTTGTCGTTGCTGACGACGCGAAATCGGAACGTGGTGCCGGGCTGACTGAGACCACAACCACCGGGGGAACTCACGTCGAGAAATATCTTTCCGTCGTGTTCGCGGGCTCGATAGGTTTTCAACGCAACGCAGGCGGGTTGGCGTTGCGGTGAACCGTCGGTGATATCGAAGCGTCCGTTGTGCTTAGAGCACTCGACAATTGTGCCACTAATAAATCCATCAACAAGGTGCGCGTTGCTATGAGTGCAGATGCCATCAGTGGCGTATAACTGACCGTCCGCCGTGCGATAGATGGCGTAGGTTCCGCTTTCGTGGTCGAAGCGGATGATGCATTCTTTTCGCAGGAAAGCGCTGACGCAAACCTCGACCCAACCATTGATCGGCTGCCCCTTGGCAGTGAAGACAGGTGAAGCTGGCGAGCCGGTGGGCAGAAGGGTTGGCGTGGGCAGCGGCCGCTTGACGTAGTACGTCGGGTCGCGGAGTTGCCGGAGGACGGCCGGAAGGATTTCACGCCACGCTTCGAGAAGCCCATTGTACGGCTTGGGCATGTCTGCTTTCACCAATTCGTGGAGGCGCGGGAGGTTGTGGTACGGCACCAGTGGGAACATGTGGTGTTCCACGTGGTAGTTCATGTTCCAATACAAATAGCGGTGCACAAAGTTCATGTAGACCGTCCGACAATTGAGCCGATGGTCGAGCACATTTTCAGCCAGGCCCGCGTGCTGGGTGTAGCCGTAAATGGGCATGAGCCAGGTGCCGTAGATCGCGGGCAAGCCGATATACATGAGTGGAAGTATGCTGCCCGTCGAGATCGACGCAGCAATAACGCTCACGTAAATCAGCACATAGATGCGAGCCCGAAGGAAGACTTTTCCGTACTCCGATTCCGGAATAAACGTCTTCTCTTCCGGCGCGAGACGTCCTGTGCTATGCAGGAGGATTTGCCGGAAGAAGCGATAACTTGGTGAGATGCCGCAAAAAGTGAGGCAAATCGCGAATAGACTTGGCGGCCGCGGCACAGCAATTTCTGGGTCCCGTCCGACAATCAGGGTGTCGCTGTGGTGGCGAGCATGGCTCCATCGCCATCGCGTCGATTCACGCAGGACCATGAACGAGGCGATTTCGTAGAGCACGTTGTTCATCCAGTCGGTCTTGAAGGCAGTGCCATGACTGGTCTCGTGCCAACGGGAGTCGGAGCTCGAGGCGTAGAGCACGCCGTAGATCATGAACGGAATAATGGCCCACCATGTACCCCAGAGCGCGAAACCACAGACACCGGCAGCCGCAATCAACGCGAACCAGAGGAGCGTATCGCGAATGGCGGGGCCATCCTTCCGGTCAAGCAGTTTGCGATACTCTTGCCTCGGTAAGGCAGAGGCGTACCAAGTCGCTTCGGCCAATCCCTTTTCAATGGCCAGCACAGTGTCTTCGCCAACAAGGCTGTAATCGCACAGTGGTGTTTTCTTCACGGGAGACGAGGCTCGGACTTTGCCCGCGATAGCGCTAGTAGAAGCTGCTTAAGATCTTTACGGCCGGCAGCCGCGAACGAACGAGTTTCAGCGAACACGGAACTGTCCAATCCATCGTTGCAATATACGCTATTGTGGCGGAACCGGTCACTTCTGTAAACCATTTTGCGTCGAGGAAAAACGCACGCTTGGGCACCGATGATCCCTCGCAGCCATGGCTGCCTACATAGACCGTAGCAAAAATCAGGCATTGGCCCTTGCCGGCTTGGCGAGGTTGGTCTACAATAGTGGGGACTGGGATTTGCGGCCGCTTGCAGCCAGAAACTGCTAAAGTGCCATCGCTCGATGTTGGCTTTGCCGAGGAGCGATTCAACTTGAAAGAAGCATTGCCGCGACTGCCCCTAGTGGCCCAGTCGCGGTTTTTTATTGTCACTACCATTGAGTCCTGCACTGGTAATGGAACGAGGGCTCGTGAAACGAGCCCGGTTTCCCGGGAGAAAACGTCGGCACTGTTCCATAATCAACCACGGAATCAATAAACTCGCTTGGAGAGCCTTTTATGAGCATTAAGTCCGACCGCCCAGCTCCTTCGCCTTCGGAAGGGTTCTCCACCCGAGCCGTCCATGCCGGCGAAGAGCGGCAGAAGCCCGGCCACTCGATCACCGACCCGATCTTCTGTTCGTCGACCTTCACGTTCGCCGACACGCAGGCCGCGCTGGATTTTGTGGCCGAAAAGCAACTGCGCGACGAATACGCCCGCTATGGCCATCCCGGCGAAAGGGTGGCCGAGCGAAAGTTGGCCGCCTTGGAGGGAGGCGAAGCGGCTGTGCTCTACGCCTCGGGCATGGCGGCCATCGTCGGGCTCTTCTTGGCCAAGCTCAAGGCCGGCGATGAAATCCTGATGTTCAACGAGTGCTATCAGCGCACCCGTGAGTTCTGCCAAAGCTACCTGACGAACTTTGGCATCGTGACTCGCTTGGTGCCGGTCTGCGACTACGATGCCCTGGAGCGTGCGATTACGCCGGCAACGCGGCTGCTCGTTAGCGAATCGCCCACCAATCCGCATTTGAGCGTGGTCGATTTGGAACGGCTGGCTGAACTGGGACGACGGCACGGCGTCGAGACCATGATCGACGCCACTCTGGCCACGCCGTACAACGTGCGGCCATTGGAATACGGCATCGACTACGTGGTCCAGTCATGCACCAAGTATCTGGCCGGCCACAACGACGCGCTCGGCGGCGCGGTCATCGCTTCCGCCGAGAAACTCGAGTCGGTGCGCAAACTTCGCGGCTTCCTGGGCTCGGTCAACGGACCCCACAACGTTTTTCTGTTGCTCCGCGGGCTGAAGACGTTCGAATTGCGGATGCAGCGGCACAATGAGAATGGCCAGGCGGTGGCCGAGTTCCTCGCAGCCCATCCGCGGGTCGAGAAGGTGTTCTACCCCGGCCTGCCTAGCCATCCGTACTACGAGGTTGCCCGGCAGACAATGCGCGGTTTCGGCGGGCTGGTGACGTTCCTGGTGAAGAATGCCGACGCTCGCCAAACCGCTGCCGTGGTCGACGCCGTGCGCATTCCGCGCATCGGACCGAGCCTTGGCGGCGTCGAATCGCTCATCGAGCAGCCGTTGGTGATAAGCTACCACGACTTCAGTGCCGAAGATCGTCGCAACTACCGGATCCCCGACAATATGATTCGTCTCTCCTGTGGCATCGAAAACAGCGAAGACCTGATCGCCGATTTGAAACAGGCGTTGGAGGTGAGGGGCTGGGGGCTATGGATTAGGACAGCGGCTACTGCAACGCGTGAAGGCCTTCGCGCTGTCGTGCCGTGTTGACTTGAGCCAGCGCCCGTGGCTCCTGCTTGAGCAGCTTGATCACTTGCGAGACACTGCACCCGAGTTCTTCCACGGCGACCTTGGGATCGAACCGAGCAGAGGCGATCGCATCCAGCGCTTCGGCCAGAATAGCGGGAAAATCTTCGTGCAACGTGCTCACGTCGATGCGCCCGGCACGGCACCGCGACTTCCACAGTGCGCTCGGCGCATCACGCGTTGTCCGAACCTCCAACGCCAGATTGACCCGCAGCCGCCGCAATGCTTCGGCACGGTTTTCCGATTGGCTGCGTCGCTCGTTGGCTTCCGCTTTGATACCGGTCGGCCTGTGAAGGAGCACAACGGCCGTCGAAACCTTGTTGCGATGCTGGCCGCCCGGTCCGGAGCGGCGGAGAAACTGCGCCTCGCACTCCCGAAGCAAGATGTCGGGCGCGAGAGCCGCGGGATGGCAGTTTTCCTCAGGCATATTACCTGCACGTAGTGGTGCGATTCACGCACCGTACAACTCTTCAATAACCTGTGCGATCCCGTGACCTTGGGTCGCTGACCACGTTGCCGCTATTCAGTTTGCCGTTGATGCAGTCGAGCCGGAACGGCTCGCTGGCGTCGTAGAAGTATTTGTGGGTATCGGCCATATTCACCATCACGCCTGGCTGGTCGAGCGGCAGTTCGGCGGCCACGAGCCCATCCGGCGTGATGAATCGGCTCTGCCAACTATGCGGCGTCGATGAATTATTGACCGACACGTACATGTGATTGATGCCAGCAAGGGCCTGCACAGTTATCGGCATAATCTTTGGATGGATGCCGCCCGCCTTCTCTCTGGCGTTATGAAAGGAGTGGAACAACAGTTGCACTCCCAGCTTCGCATATTGCCGGCTTAGTTCAGGAAAACGAACATCGTAGCAAATCAGCAGCCCACACTTGACGCCGCTCACGTCGAACACGACAAAGTGGTCGCCCGGCGAATAGTGTCGCAGATCAACGTCGGTACAGAATCGTTTGTCGTAGCGATCGATGATCTCGCCCTGCGGATTGATAACATACAGGGAGTTGTGTGGTTTGTGATCGCCCGTCAAACGATGTGTGCTTCCCAGAACCACCCACAGCTTCAACTCTCTTGCAAGCGCCAAGATCGACTTGGTTTCGTCGTGAAGGCCCTGCCAGTCATAGCCTTCCAACGATTTGAAATCAACGCCGGCATAGCCACTCAGCGCATTCGGAGAAGTGGACCAATTCGGCGCCCTTCTGGTGCGCTTTCCGCATTTGCCGGCGAATCCACTCTCCGTTCGCGTGCATATCGGCGGAAACGGGAAACTGGCACGTCGCGATACGGAGCTTGCCTTGCGGCACTTGGACGTCCATCCCCTCGGCCGCTATTCCGCAATGAGCAACGAGAGTTGACAAGAGGGCGCAGCACAATAATGCCACCGTGGATTGAATGCAGCGCATGCGGTCTACCTCCTGTGCAGTGTGACGAGAACTTGCGCTACGTTGGGATCCGGATTGCGGCTATTCCTTTGCCCGTGCGTTACGCGGTTTCGTTCTCTGCTGGCTGCCGCCGACGATAGATCTCTTCTGCCAAATTCTCTATAAGTAAAATACAATCGGAACAGTGATCTGCAAAGTCTTCAAGTTCTGCGGCTTTCAGCCAGAAATCCAGGCACTTCGGATTCGGCACTTGGCCCACAAGGGTGCCGCAGTCTCGGACATAATCGTACGCAACCTCGGGCGGTATGCCAACCCTTGAGAGTTGCGGGGCAAGCGACCACACGTTTGCAGTGCCCCAAAACGTCACGTGAAGGATAGAGTAAAGGCGGCCTCGTTCAAACGGGTCTCGCAGCTTTACAACAAACTCGGTGGTCTGCCAGTCGATTACAAATCGATTATCGGAACTGAATTGATCGTGCAGCTTCCGCGCAGACTTTGATTCCCTTGCGACTGACATTGTGGTTTGTTAGTTCCGAAAAGAAGTCCTCATAGGTTAGCCTCTGCCGCTTGCTATCTCGGCTCCCCGCACCGTCGTCAATGTCAATCGCAACATCCACGTGGGCGCCTTCGCTCGAGATTACTCGGACGACCGCGCGTTCAATCTCGATTGTGCGACCCACCACGACCGGCACTACCAACAACTTGCTATCGCTACCGATGCGGTAGAGTTGAAGTTCGATCAAGGCCAACGTGAAACGGAGTTGAGGTGTCGACTGGAGGAATTCAGCTAGTCGTTCCATCTCCTCCCGAATTCCATCGCCTACAATCAACAGGAGGAAACGGCCTGCTTTCATGTTCCTGCTCAGCGAATCGACAAACGCAGCCTCGTCGACTTCATCAGCCGCCAATCCCGATACCAACTCGTATAGTGACTTGCCGCTAACTTGCTTGGCCTTGGCATCCAAGTCGTCGTAGCTCCAACGGCTAACCTCTTTTGCATAGTCGAGAATTTGGCCTACGACCTCACGTCGGGCCTGAGGATTCCGCCAAAGCTTCGCCTCCACGATCGTTAGGAAACCCTGCGGGGACACATACAGGTTGTCGATCGGTCCCGAAGAAGTGTCGACCTCCTGACCGATTAGCACGAGCGGGCCAAAGCCGGGGTCAATCTCGTTTATCGGGAGCAACTGGGGACAGTCGGAAAGCTTTTTCTGTAGCCAACCTTCGCTGATTTCCCGTTCGCTTAATGGCAACGGCTCCAGCCACTCAATGTTGCCATCGTCATCAATTATCGTCGGGATTCCGTCGCGTCGTGGAGCCATTTCGATCGCTCTCCTAGACCATAGTGTGAGATTATTCTCGAAGCCTTACTCCTGGCGTAGGTTCGTAGTCGATGGCCGCATGTCGGCCGTTGTTGACGATCGACAATCGCGCGGCCTCGACAACCAGTTCATTGATGTAGCTGTTGGCCGGCGTGGCGATGATGCCGCGGCGGTCGATTTCTTCGATCGCTTCCTGCCGCTTCGCCAGTGCCCCAGACGTGGCAACCTGGGATCCAGCGGCGTTCACCGATATGGCGGCCTCGACGATGGCTTCGATCGAATCGTAGCCATAGCCCACCGGTTTCAGTCCTTCGCCCTGCCATGGCACGAGGCGAAAGTAATCGGGACTGACATAGCGGAAAGCGGCGCCGGAAAGGCGATCGACATACCCGTGGCTCACGCCGCGGAATTGGTCGTCGTGGCGGATGATGGCGCCTTTGTCGGGCCCTTCGCAATACATGCACAGGCCCTGATCATTCGTGCCGGCCCCTTCGTCGGGATAACCGAGGCCGTCGACCACGCTTAGGATCGCTCCGTTCTCCCACACGACCTGCCCCGCTGACCAGAGATAACCGATCTTGCCGTTGGGGAATGCGCCTTCCACACCCCGAACGGAAACTTCCACCGGTCGCAGGCCGGTAATGAAATGCAGCAGGTCGACGTAATGGCAGCCGACATAGGTAAACGGATCGCTGTTTTCCTTGGTGAACCAGTTCTGAAAGTTCGAGTGGCGGTAGTAGTATGGCTCGACCATTTTGGCTTCGCCGCAGCGGAACTCACCGAAACGGCCGCGACGGTACAAACCTCGGGCGTCCAGCGCTCGACGGTCGAACCGCTTATGATACTCGACGCCCACCAGCAGGCCGCGGCTGTGGGCCAACTCTTCTACTTCCTTCGCCTGGACGTATTTCAATACGAGCGGCTTCACCGTCAACACATGCTGAGCGTGCTCCAGGGCGCAGCGAATCACCGCGTAATGAAAATGATCGGGCACGGCCACGACGACCAGATTTCCCGGCGGCAAGGCGGCGATCGCCTCCTTGTACAGGTCAGGAAACATGCGGGCGGGCGGCTCATCGAGCGCGGGAAGCGGCTCGAACGATTGGCCCGGGAATGCGTCGCGAAAGCCGGCGTCCTCTGCCAACTCCGCAAGCGGCGCGGAGTTCAACGCGCAAACCTTGATTGGCCCCACGGCGCCCAAACGCTGGAGATGATAGATCGACGGCAGGATCTGATCGTGGGTAATCATGCCGCCGCCGACGATTAGCACTTCGAGAGGTTTGACAGCCTTTGGGTTCATTGCAGCACCTCCGCGAGCGCTTCTTCCAGCGTGGCGATGCCCTCGCGCAGCGCGTCCTCGGGCGTTATCAGCGGTGGTGAGACTTTCACCGACGCCCCACCATACCCGACCGGTGCAAACATGAGCAATCCCTTCTCGACCGCACGGCGAATAATGGCCGAAGCTGTCGCAGAGTCGGGCTCGATGCCGCCGGGCTTGACTATGTGCAACGACGCAACGAGTCCCTTGCCGTGCACCGCGCCAATGCGTTTTGGAAATCGCGCGGCGATGCGGATGAGTTCCGGCATGAGGATCTCACCCATCGCGCGAGCATGTTCGACGAGGCCTTCGTCGCGAATCACGCGCAGATTGGCCAACACGGCCGCGACGCAGATCGGATTTCCGGTGTGGGTCGACGTCATGGCCCCCGGCGGATAGAAGTCCAACACGTCGGGTCGGCCAATGACCGCCGAGATCGGCAATCCGCTCGATATGCCCTTGCCGCAGCAGATCAGATCGGGCGAGACGCCGTAGTGCTCAAAGCCCCAGAATTTGCCCGTGCGGCCGAAACCGGCTTGCACTTCGTCAAAAATCAGCAGTGCACCATGCTCATCGCACCAACGCCGCAATTTCTGCATGTACTCCGGAGGAGCGAAACTCGCGTTGCCGCCCTGATAGGTTTCGCTCATCACACCGGCAACCTGATCGGCAGCGATGCCCTGCTCGGCGAGCGACTTGAGGAAGACATCGAAGCTAGTATCCGGGCAACGGAAGCCGTCCGGGAACGGCACTTGGACCATGTCCTTGTCCAGATTGACGATCCATTGCTTCAAGCCGGGAATGCCGCCGGCCATCTGCGCGCCGAGCGTCCGGCCATGGAATGCATTCTGAAACGTCACTATGCCGATCTTCTTGTCGCCGGCCGTGTGTCGGCCCCAACTGCGGGCAAGCTTAATCGCACACTCGCACGCCTCGGCGCCCGTTGTCAGCAGAAAGACTTTGCCCAGTCCGTTGGGGGCCACTTTCGCCAGCGCTTCGACGGCGGCCGCGCGGACCTCGGAAGGAAAACAATAATTGTGGATCAGGCCGTGCTCAACCTGTTCGAGGATGGCCTTGCGGATCGCTGGATGGCAGTGCCCAGCGTTAGTCACCAACACGCCGGAGGACCAATCGAGCCACATGTTGCCCCAGCGGTCGTAGACCTGGAACCCCTCGGCGCGATCCCAGATCACCGGTGGCTGGCCTCCCATCGACCGCGGCTCATATTCATGGAGCCGCTTGAGGACGGGCAGCGATTCGGGAGCGGGAATCTCCGTGACGATGCGGCGATACTTCGTCGAGATGGCGGGGACTTTTTGCGACTTTGGTTCGTGCACGATCATGAAAATACCTCAAAACGAGATCGCCCGTCCGGTGGGTCAGAGGGCTTGTTCGTCTGAGTATTGTCAGCCGCTGTAGTGCCGCCACGGATACCAGCGTCCGACCTCGCAGTACCTTACGCGATGCGTCCAAACAAAAACACCCCGACCCAAACCGACCCGGTATTTCGGGTTTACGGTCCAGCCCGGAGTGCTCATTCTTTGCCGACAGTGCCGCTACGGATGCCGACGAGCATCGCTTTGACCTCTATTGTAGCAGGTGCCGTTTGTCATACAACCCCTCCATGCTTCGCCGAGTTGATCGCCTGTCGGAATTGCCTGCCGCTGTTGACTCCCCTACGTGCGTGGAACGCTCGACTGTTCCGCAAGGTATTGCTTCCGACCTGCAACCATGTAATCCCACACAGCCTTGCGAAACAGGGCCACGCGCTGCTTCTCTGTCTCACCTACGGCCACCCGTGTGGCTTTGTCCATCAGTGCGCCAAGCTCCGCCATCCGCGCTGCCGTGCCCAAATCTCCCCAGGCTGTATACTTGTGTTGCCAGATTTTTGCTTTTTGGCCGTTCAGGAGCTTATCGGGATAGTTGCGCGGATTCCAGTAGATCTCTTCGATCCGCAGATAAATTTGCTTCATGGGCTCGGCGGCCGCGCCGTAGTAGCGCGCAAAGAACTCGTCCAACATGGCGTCGATATTGAGCGACGGATCGTCCAGAAGCTTGAGGGTCACGTAGGCGTCGACTTGCTCACCAACGCCGTTGAGAAACGCGCCGCGAATCCCGTCGCGGGCGAACATCTTAATCTGCTGATCGATCGTGTGTGCGCTGAAGCCCGGAAAACAGTGGTACTTATACCGGTTGGCGGTTTCCTCGGGGAAACAATAGTAGAGCCACACGTACAGCGGCCGGTCCTTTTCACTGTTCACCCAACCGCGATAGAAGCGAAGGTCGTTCGCTTTGATTCCCGGCGCCCACCAATCACGCACGTGCAAACATATCTGCACCGAGACGTTCGGCGCCAACTTCACTTTGTGCGGCGGGTAGGCATAGCTCCCGTAGGCGAGCGTCGCGATGTACTTGTCGGGATGCTTCTTGGCGACCTCGCCAGCCACCTTGTTGACGAACCTGAACCAGTAGTCGCTGGCTATGTCGGAACTTCTGTAATGGTCCTTGTTCTCGTCGCCGTTCAATTGGGCCTGACACTCAGGACACATGCACCACTTGTGATTATCCATAGGCACGACGGCGAAGTAATTGCCCGCCGCCTGCGCGCGATACCCGGCGTCATGACCGGCAAAATACCCCTGCGCATCCGCTACGATTTGATTCACCAGACTCTGATTCGAGTAGCACATCTGCGGCGGCATCCCTCGATACATCCCATTATGTATCCCCTGATTGGCGCCTGCACTACCTTTCGGATAGCCTTTCGCAAACCAGTCATGATGCGCGCTCTCGAATACCTCGGGGCACTTAGGATTCTTCTCCCAGAAGCGATCATAGTAGCCGTATAGCGAATGGTTGCAGGCGTATTTCTCGCCGCCAATCCGCAGCCGAGCCCAGAACAAATCCACGTTCTTCTTATTAGGACTGTTCCATAGCTTTCTAATGATGCCGCCCGGACCATAGGGGCGGCGATAGACGAAGGTGGGCGAACGACGAATCTCCTGCGGCTGCACGACCAACGTCGCGCTCTTGGGCAACACCATTTCTAACTCGCCTGGACCGTACCAGCGTACGTCGCAGAATCGTTCGAGAAAGTCGTGCACAGCGTAAGACGTTGCTTGCTCCCTATCCCACGCCGGCGGCGGAATGCGTATCCGGCCAGCCGATTCCGACCACTTCTTCGCCCTCTCAACTGCGTCGCGGTCCGGTGCATCCCTGCCCAGCAGAACAAGCGTATCGTCGGCAAAGTGGATGACGTATTCCTGCTCCTTCAACTGTTCCGGCTTCAATCCAAGCCGATCAACAGCCTCGCTAGAGCCCACGAGGATTCTGGGACCCTGAACCTTGTCCGCGTCCGACTTGATCGGCAAGGTTGCCCCGCTGATCTTCCGCACGTGATACTGAAGTTCCTGGGCTGCGAACGCCGCAACATCCGTGGGCGCAGCCGCCGTAACGATGGTGGCCGCCGGTTGGCCGTCTCGCGCAGAACGAATCCGTCCGCCGCGACGTGGTCCGACCAACAACTCAACGCCAAGACAACCACACTGGTACCTACCAGTCTACAGAAACGATTCCGGGCAATACGTCGGGCAAGCATCGTCGCGTCCTCCGCGGTGTGGTGGGGAAAGGGAGGCGGTAAGGCAGGATCTCATCTGATGTTCTATACGAGGCAGAATTGGCTGTCAACACATTTCAAGCGAGTTGCTGCCTGACGTGCCGCAGCAACGTCAGGAAACGAGTCTGCCAATCACTTTGTGCCGCCGATCGAGGTTTCGACCATAAAAGGCTGGACCTGCCGAGCGAACGCCCCCTTTTCTTCCGCCCCTGTGCGGCTTACGATCCATGCTGGGCGATCACGGAACTCGCGGGGCGCCGCCGTAGCCATGGTTCGGCACGCACTCATGCCGTTGACAGCCGAGGACCTTGTGTCCGGGGCTAACCGTTTCCGCCCAGCCACCTGTTTGACAAGCGTTCCGATTCCAGGCTTCCGATTAACGTATGGAACTCAACCCGGCCCAATACGATGCGGTTAATACGCTTTCCGGCCCACTACTGGTGCTGGCCGGAGCGGGCACCGGCAAAACCCGTGTCGTCACCTATCGGATCGCCGAGTTGATTCGCAACCGCGTGCGGCCCGAGCAAATTCTGGCCGTCACCTTCACCAATAAGGCGGCCGATGAGATGCAAGAGAGGACCGTGGCCCTGCTGGGCACGCGGTTGAAGCAGCGGCCGGAAATGTCCACGTTCCATTCGCTATGCGTGCGAATTCTCCGCCGCCATATTCGTCAGCTCGGCTATCCGGCCGCATTCGCCATCTACGATCGGGGCGATCAGGAGGGCGTGGCGCGAACCGTATTACGCGAGATCAAGGTCGCCGATGGGATGTTACGGCCTGGCGATCTTCTGTACTTCATCGGTCGCTGGAAGACGGCCTCGGTGCGGCCCGAAGAAGCGGCGGCCATCGCACAGACCGACAAGGAGCACTTGGCTGCTGCCGCCTATCGCCGCTATCAAAACGCGTTGAAGGCCGCCGGAGCCCTCGACTTCGACGACCTGCTGTTGTGTACCGAAGAACTTCTCGATGGATTCCCCAAGGCTCGCCAAGCCGAGGCCGGGCGCTTCGACCACCTCCTGGTCGATGAATATCAGGACACCAACGGCAGCCAGTACCGCATCGTGAAGGCCCTGGCGGCCGGACATCGCAACTTGTGCGTGGTAGGTGACGACGACCAGTCGATCTATGGCTGGCGCGGGGCGGAGGTGGCCCATATCCTGCGGTTCAAAAACGATTGGCCCGAGGCCAAAGTTGTGCGGCTGGAAGTGAATTACCGCTCGACGCGGGAAATTCTCGAATGGGCGAACCGGCTGATTGCCTTCAACAAACTGCGGCACGTGAAAGTGCTCAGGGCCACGTGCAGTGGCGAGCCGCCGCGAATTCTGCAACTTGAAGACGAGGTCAAGGAGGCCAAGAGCGTCGTTGGCGATATCGCCGCCCGAATGATCGAGAGGAAGCGGCGCCCCAAGGATTTTGCTATCCTTTGCCGAACCAACGAGCAGCCCCGAGCATTTGAAATGGAACTGCGACAGGCGAAGATTCCCTACGTGCTGATGGGCGGAATGTCGTTTTACGATCGCAAGGAAGTCCGCGATATCCTGGCCTACCTGAAGTTGCTGGTTACGCCCGCCGACGAAGTGTCGCTGCTGCGAATCGTCAACGTGCCCGCCCGAGGCATCGGCCAAACGACCGTCAAGCGGCTATTGGAAGAGGCAATCGCGCATGGCAAGCCGATTTGGACCGTGCTCCCGCACGCCGCTACGCTTGGCCTTCCAGCAACGGCCGCGCAGGCGGTCGAACGATTTCGGGCGATGATCGAGCGGTTTCGGAAAATTGCTGGCCCACTGGAAACGGTCAAGACGCTGATCCGCGAAGTGGCGTACAAGAACGAACTAGCACGTTTGTATCCCAACGTGGATGATCAAGAAGCTCGATGGGCGTCCGTCGAAGAAGTTGTCAACGCTGTGGCAAATTACACCCAACGAGCGTCGCAACCCACGCTGGGCGGTTTCTTGCAGGAGGTAGCGCTCACGGGCAACGAGGCCGATCAAGACAAGGAGTCGAAGCTCGAACGCAATGCCGTCGCCTTGATGACGCTACACGCTGCGAAGGGGCTCGAGTTCCCCGAGGTCTATATGGTGGGCATGGAAGAAGGCACGCTGCCCCATCACCGTAGCGTGGCTGACGCCGGAGCAGCCGTCGACGAGGAACGCCGCCTGTGCTACGTCGGCGTGACGCGGGCCCAGCGGCGGCTGACGCTCACTATGGCACTAAGCCGGCGCAAATGGGGTAAGGCGCGTCCCACGCATCCCAGCCGTTTTCTCTACGAACTCACGGGCCGGGCTGACAACCCCAACTATCTCGAAGCGAAGCAAGCCCACAAGCATCCGGCCCGCCGGGCATCGACGTAAAAAACGTTCCGTACCACGAGGAAAGAACAACGGAGGACCTGCTCATGATTTGCGTCATTGCTACCATCGAGACGATCGCCGGAGGTCGCGACGATCTACTAGCGGTGTTTCGTGATCTTGTGCCGAAAGTGCGGGCGGAAGACGGCTGTATCGAATACACGCCAATGGTCGACATTCCGCGCGGCTCGCAATCGCTTGCACGCGAGAACGTGGTCACCATCGTTGAGAAATGGGAGAGTCTGGCGGCTCTGGAACTACACCTCGCTACGCCGCACATGGCGGACTTCCGCCGCCAGACAGAACCGTTGCGGCGTTCCCTGTCGCTTCAGATCCTCGAACCAGCCTAGTGCTGCGTCCGAAGAATTTGTTCCGCCAAATCAAGCCCACCCGTCGCAACTGGTGAGCTTCATCGAGCAGCCGTAACTTCCCAAAGTACGCGCTGCCATCTCATCCTGCCTAAAACAAAAGATGGGTGAGGCAGACAGGAATGTCCGCCGCACCCATCCATTTAGCTGGCTTACGCCAGTGGCACGAGCGTGTTAGCCGCCGGAGCGGATCACTACGAAGCGAGTGCCTCGCTCCGAACGAACCAGCAGCAACACGCCCTTGTCCACACTTTGGTTCTCCATAATCTTCTGGAAATCCGCTACGGATTTCACCGGTTTACGATCCACGCTGACGATGACCATTCCGCTGCCCAGACCGGCCATGCCGGCGAGGCTGCCGCGTTGGACGTCAGTAATCACGACGCCTTCGCCCTCCTTGATGCCGAGCTTCTCCGCCACGTTTGGCGTGAGATTGGTCACGTCGACGCCGAGCTTCTGATCGTGCACCGATCCTTCCTTACCGGGAGTTCGCGACTCGAACTGTGCGGTCCCATAGTTCTCCGGTTGTTCACGCGTGGTAACCTGCAAGGTCAACTGCTTGCCGTCGCGGACGACAGTCACCGGCTGGCTTTCGCCGATCTTCGCCTGTTCGACGGCCATCTGAAGCTCCTGCGGGCTGGTCACACGCTTGCCGGCAAACTCGACAATCACGTCGCCAGTCTTTAGTCCCGCCGCTGCCGCAGGCGCATTCGGCTGCACGTCGGTCACGACAGCGCCTTCGCGCGACTGAATGCCAAATTGCTGGGCCAAGTCCTGCGTAACCGGTTGAATGGCCACGCCGAGATAGGAGCGTTGCACCGAGCCGTGAGCGATCAATTGATCGCTGACCCATTTGGCCAGATTGGACGATACGGCGAAACCGACGCCTTGATTGCCGCCGCTGCGCGAAGAAATGGCCGTATCGATGCCAATCACTTCGCCATCCAGATTTACCAGCGGTCCGCCGCTATTGCCCGGGTTGATCGCCGCGTCGGTCTGGATGAAGTTCTCGCGGGGCGCAATTCCGATGCCTCGCCCTTTAGCGCTAATGATGCCGGCGGTAACGGTGCCCTCGAGTCCGAACGGGTCGCCCAACGCCAGCACCCAGTCGCCCACTTGCATGTCATCGCTGTTGCCAAGCTTGGCGGCCTGGAGATTGTCGGCCTTGACGCGAATAATGGCCAGATCAGTCTTCGGGTCAGTCTTGACGCTGACGATTTGAGACCCCTTCAACTCACGGCCGTCGTGCAGACGCACCATGATGTTGCCACCACCGTCGACTACGTGGTTATTCGTCAGGATGATGCCCGACGAATCGATGATCACACCCGAACCGATGCCAGAGACCTCGGGCGACGGCATCATGTGAAAACCGTGCCCCGGCGTCTGCGGCATGTCCTTAAAGAAGCGGCGAAACTCCGGCGGCAACATGTCGCCAAACGGGTTCTCCTCGTTGCCGTTGTTCGACGATTCGTTCTCCGCGACGGCCTTCTCGTTGACCTTAGGCGTGGTCTGAATCATCACGACCGAGGGAAGGACTTTCTGGGCGGCTTCTCGAAACGCCTTCGACAGCGTTCTGGCATAACTAGTGCCAGCTTCGGCGGCGCTGCTCTTGGCGGTCATGGCCGGCCCCTGGGCCAAAGCGTGATCGCCGACCCCCCACATCATGGAAACGCCGCCCAACAGGGCTACCACCGCGACGGCGGCGATCCAGGTCCGCGCTCGTATCCTTAGAAAACTGCGGTTCATAGCAAATCATCTCCTTCTTTCTTTGTGTTCCAGAATGACTCCGGCAAAAATAAGTTCGTGCGTCGACCCTTGTCAAAAGTCTTGTTACCGGCACCGACGGAATCTTGCAGCCAGCGTTCGGCTCTTACATTGTGAGGCCGCTTGCAACCACCGCCACAGGGGAGGGGGCGGTGCATCCCTTAGTGCCAAGACCGATTTGAAACGATGGGTGCCACGGTTGGCTTGTCCAACCGAGTTTTCCAGCACTGCTGGACGATCCAGCAGTTGCACCCAACGTGTTAACTGAGCACGGCCGGGGCTCTAGAGACGGGCAGGCCGACGGCGCGGACCTAATGGTGGTCGCCTACTCGGTTGCCGCGTTACCAAGTTGCGTTCAATGGTCTCTTGACTATCTTGGCACCCCGATGTACACTGCACTAGTGATCTAATGCAGTCGGGCGGATTGCCGATTTGAGACCATGCAGATCGATCCTAACAGCCACGTCCCCATCTACCTGCAAATTGCCGACGGCGTGCGCGCCGCGGTGGCGGCGGGCGTGTACCGGCCGGGCGAGCCGCTGCCGTCGTTGCGGGCGATGGCCGTCCAAGTTCAGGTTAATCCGAATACGGTGCAGCGGGCTTACGACGAGTTAGAACGGGCAGGCCTGATCTACTGCCAGCGAGGCCGGGGGCTCTTCGTTGCCGAGCAGGGGGCGGCTTCGGCCCAATCGCTTGCCGGGGACGGCGTTCGGCGGGCGCTGGACGACGCAATCCGCGCCGGTCAAACGGCCGGCATGACGATCAAGCAGGTGCGGCAGATGTTCGACGCGGCCCTGCGAGACACGAGCCGCGATAGGAGCAAACAGCCATGACGACGGCAGATGCAAACGGCCCGGCGGTTGAACTTGTCGGTCTGACGAAGCGGTTCGGCCGCACCTTGGCCGTCGGTGGACTTTCGTTGGCCATCCCCCGCGGAAGCACGTTTGGCCTGCTGGGGCCCAACGGGGCCGGCAAGAGCACGACGATCAAAATGCTGATGGGCATGCTCTCGATCACAGCCGGCGAAGCCCGCGTGTTGGGAATCGACGTTCGCAACGACGCGACGGAGATCAAGCAGCGGGTCGGATATGTGCCCGAGTCGCATTACATTTACCGTTGGATGCGCGTCGGTGAAGCGATTGGGTTCTGCAAGGCGTGCTTTCGGTCGTGGAACGACGAGACGTGCCGCGAGATGCTCAAGCTATTCGGCCTGGACACCGAGAAAAAGGTCAAGCATCTGTCAAAGGGGATGCTGGTGAAGCTCTCGTTGTTGCTGGCCGTGTCGCATGAGCCGGAGGTGCTCTTGCTCGACGAGCCGCTCTCAGGATTGGACCCTGTCGCCCGGGAGGAGTTTCTGGACGGCGTCTTGCAGACGATCTGCGATCGCGGGCAAACGGTGCTCATATCCAGCCACATGCTGGACGACGTGCGCCGGCTGGCCGACACGGTCGGCATTCTCTACGACGGGCAATTGCTCGTGCATGGCAATCTCGACGCGTTGCTTAGCTCGACGAAACGGATTCGGGCAACGCTCAGCGACGGCTGCCGGCCGAACCAACTGCCCGACGGCGCGATCTGGCAGCGCACGGAAGGCCGGGAGTGGTTGATCACGGTCCGCGACTTTGCGCCGGAGAAGGTGCAGCAGGTCCGGGCTATGAAGGGCGTGGAGCATGTCGGCGTGATCGATCTTGGGCTGGAAGACGTATTCAAGGATTTCATTCGCGGGCAAAGGGCAGCACCATGACCGCTGGGGGACTGGTCCATTTTTCGGCGAGAAACGGGTTTTTGCGAACCGGCGTCGGCCGAAAACATGGACCTGTCACCTTTCGCGGCGACGAGGGCAAAGGGTAGCACAATGACATGGCTTTTGTGGAAAGACTACCGTCACAACCGGCTGATCGTGTTCGCGGGTCTGTTCTTTCTTCTTGTGCCGCACCTGATCGCCCCTTGCATCGTTTTCTACACTGCGGTCCATGACTTACCTCATGCGCTGACGTGGCGGCAGGCGTTTGCCGGCTCGAGCCTCTACAGCTTGATGCTGTCACAACTAACGATTGCGTTAATCGGCGGCAACGCGATCGCAGGCGAGCGGGTTGATCGCTCGGCAGAATTCCTGGCCTCGTTGCCCGTGACGCGGAGAAGAATCATTGCAAGTAAGCTTCTCTTGGCCGGCGCCATAGTTGCCACCGTATGGCTCCTGAATGCACCTATTTTCATGTGGGTAATAGGGGGAGTGCAATTGCCACCGGAAATGAGCGGCGTGCTGATCCAGTTGCTCTCGAATATTGCGATCACGGGGACGGTGCTGTTTTGCGTGGCATGGTGCTTGTCTTCGTTCATCGCCAGCCCCACATTCGCCGTATGCGGCGGATTCGCCATTCCGTTTCTCGTAATGGTCACTCTCTCATTCGGCGCACACCTCCTAGGTATGCCCGCTGTAGAGCGGAACATGGAATTCTGGTATCCCAGCATCTGCCTGACACTTGCGCCACTCTGTTTCGCCGTAGGCACGTGGCACTATCTGCGGCGTGTAGAGCCGTAAGAATGTGTCGGTCAGCGACCGCGTTTCAGTGGCAAGACATCCATTCGACGATGAAAGGGTCGCGAAGGCACATATGGAACCCTTTCAGGGTTTACCCGTGTAGACAATTGCCCACCCCGGGGCGGCGCTGCGCTTGCCCTGGGCTATCATATTCAACCGCTTCCCGGTTGCCCCTTTAGGGACTATTAGCAAGGACGGCCCGGCCCCTGAAGGGGCCAAGGAAATCAAAAACGTTACGATCACTCCCCAGGCGTGAAACGCCTGGGCTAGAGAAAGAGAGCCTTACGGCGGCAGCAAAGACCAGGCCATGACCCTACCACTCGACGGCAATCGCCGCGGTGGTCATGCCGGCGCCGACGGAACAGAGGATTAGCTTGTCGCCGGGCTGCAGGCCGGACTCGACCTCGACCAGCGCGATCGGGATGCTGGCACTAGAGGTGTTGCCAACATTCTCGATGTTGAGATAGAACTTCGCGAAATCGACGCCGGCGCGCTTGGCCGCCGCCTTGAGGATGCGGCTGTTTGCTTGGTGAGGAATAATCCAGCGGGTCTCCTCGGCCGTCCAGCCGCTGCAGGTAAGCGCCTCGCGAATGATATCGGTGAAACTCTCGGTAGCGAAGCGGAACAAGGCGTGGCCGTCGATGCGAATCCAGGGATCGGATTCGGTCGTGCCATTGCGAATCGCATAGCCGGGCTCTTCGCGGCGGGCCATGTGGAGGCCGCGAGTGTCGGCGCCAAGCACCACGTGATGGATGCGATGGCCGCAGGGACAGCCACCCACCGAAGAGACGACGGCCGCGCCGGCGCCATCGCCGAAGAGAAAATACGCGCTGCGGTCCGACGTATCCAACAACCGCGATTGCATGTCGACGCCCACGGTCAGCACATTGTGGGCCGTGCCGGAAAGGATCATTCCCTGGGCAACCGACACCGCGTAGAGCCAGCCAGAGCAGGCCGCGTTGAGATCGAAGGCCGGGACGGTTTGCAGATTGAGCTGGTCTTGCAGGATGGCGGCGGTCGAAGGCATTGCGACGTCCGGCGTGGTCGTGGCGACGATCACCGCGTCGATATCCTTCGTAGCAATGCCCGAGCGGTGGATCGCATCGAGGGCCGCTTTGTAGGCCATGCCGGAGGGCTTTTCGTCCTGAGCGGCCCAGCGGCGCTCGCGGATACCCGTGACCTGATAGACGTATTCGGCCGTGATGTCGGGGAAGCTCGCCACAAGCTCGGCATTCGTCACGACGCGCTCGGGCAGATAGCCGCCGAAGCCCAGCAGGACAACCTGCGCGGTGGATCGGTTGGGCTTGGCGGCCGGCTCGGACTGCGGACGTATGGCCGCGCGCTCTGTAGCCGCGGCCGGTGGAATCCAATCGCGCACCGCCGGATCGTCGGTCTCGATCTCCATGACCGGATCGGTCAAGGCGATGGTTTCGCCTTCGAGATGGTAGCGCCGAATCACCAGGCCGTCGCAGGGGGCCTCGAAGTCGAAGACCGACTTCGCACTGTCGACCTGCACTAATGCCTGACCTTTGACGAATCGCCCACCTTCCGCGACATGCCATTGGATGATCGTGGCTTCGATCTCGGTGGCACCTTGAGCAGGCAGATAGAGCGGGATTTTGAACAGCGCAGCTTCCATCAATGCTCCCGAACCATCTGATCCACGGCCGCCTCAATCCGCTGGCTGTTGGGCCGGTAGAACGCTTCCAGTTCCGGCGCGAACGGCACCGGCAGGTCTGGGGCGGCAATCAACTGTGGCGGGCATTTCAGCGCGCAAGAGCCTCGCGACAAACCAGCGAGATCACCTGGTTGCCCAGCCCTTGCGTGGCGCCGCACTCTTGTACGACGATCAGCCGGCCTGTCTTGCACACCGATTCGAGAATGGGGGCGAGGTCCATCGGTTGCAGCACGAAGGGGTTCCAGACTTCGATCGAACGGGGACTTCGGGCGGCGGCGGCCTGGGCCTCGTGAACCATCGCGCCGAAGGCCACCAGGGTGACGTCGCTCCCTTCGGTGTATTGCCGGGGTCGCCAGATGGCTTCGAGGTTGCCGTCGAAATCGATTTCGCCGCCTTTGCTCCAGTAGAGCAGCTTATGCTCGAAGACGAGGCACGGATTGGGATCGTAGAAGCCTGCGACCAGGGCCTCGAACGTCTCTTGGGCGGTGGCCGGATAGAGCAGTTTCAGCCCGGGGAAGCGGGACCATAGCCCTTCGAATTCGCCGGAGTGGAAGGCGCCCATCGTCAGCCCGCCACCGCAGGGCAGCCGCAGCAGCATTGGGGCCGGCCGACCGGTACGGAAGTACCACGTGCCCGAGTTCAGGCCGAGTTGCGTAGTGACTTCGGTCGAGAAATCGGCGAACTGGAACTCGAGAATCGGCTGGCTGCCGACCTGCGTCGCTCCCAGGGCGAAGCCGACCAGGGCCGACTCGCACAGGGGCATATCGAGCACGCGTTCGGGTCCATGACGCTTGATCAGGCCCTTGCACGTTTTGAAGGCCGAGCCATAGATGCCGACGTCGAGCCCGAAGAGGAACGCGCGAGGGTTGTTCTCGAGCAAATAGTCCAAGGCCCGGCCTACGGCATCGCCATTTTTCACCCGCGGTGCTCGGTAGGGCTTTACGTGAGTGGTCTCACTTTCGGCAAAAACGGTCATGCGGTTGCTGATCGGATCGGGCCGACCGACGGCCATTGCGTCGGCCAATGCCGAGCGAACTTCATCGTCGACCGCATGCTCCATCGCAGTGATGGCTGCTTCGGACATGCCGCAGAGTTCGAGCATCTTTATTCGGGCGGCAGGCACCGGGTCGCGTCGTTGCCAGTCCTTCAACTTTTCGGCCGGCACATACTCGGCCTTGTCATACGCGGCATGGCCTTGCAAACGCAGGGTCATGCATTCGAGCACCGCCGGCAGCGACGAGGCTTGCATCGTTTCCAAGGCGTCGCAGACAGCCGTGTACACGCCCCAGGCGTCCAGGCCGTCGATCGTGCGGCCACGAATGCCATAGCCGTACGCCCGATCCGAGAGCTGCCGACAATTGTATTGCAGGCTGGTGGGCGTGGAAAACGAGTATTGATTGTTTTCGATGAGGAAGAGTACGGGTACCTTCTGCACCGAAGCGATGTTGAGCGATTCGTGGATTTCGCCGGTGCTGCTGCCGCCGTCGCCGATGACGACCAGGCCGAAAACATCCTCGCCTGCTCGCCGTGCGGCCCAGGTGCCACCGAGCACGAGGCTCGGCATTTTGCCCAGATGGCTGATCATCGGCAATCGCCGGGCGGCAGCGTCGCCGTGATGGGCGTTGCCTTCGCGACCATGCGTTGGGCTGTCGGCGTTGGCCATGTACTGGCAGAACAACTGGTGCGGCGTGGCGCCGAGCAGCAAGTGGCTGGCGAAGTCGCGGTGCAAGAGCGACACGACGTCGCGGCCCGGCCGAAGCGGCATGGCCATGCCTGCGGCGGTTGCTTCGTTGCCGGCGCCCGTGGTGACAGTGCCTTTGGCATAGCCCTTCTGGAAGAGTTCCATGAGCCGCTCTTCCATGCGGCGGGAGAGGAGCATCAAGGGGTAGGCAGCGGCGTAGAACTCAGGCTGCGACAGTCGCTTGGGGAACTCGACGACGGCGACGGCACGCCGGACGCTGTCGATCCGTGATGCAGTCCCGCTGCCTACGACACGCTGGCTCTGCGCCTCGCGGCGGACTTCGGCGCCCCACTGAGGCCGGCGATCCAACGATGCTCCGGCCTGTTGGATGTCCAACGGAGAAGCCAATGGCAGCGCCTTTCTTTGGCGTCACTGTTGAGCGAGGCGAAGAATCTCCGTGATTCCCAAGATTTTTCGCGTCGCTCAGGATGACGATCGGACTAGGACCCAGGTGAACTCGCGCAGAGGGTACCCCTCTATGGGAAACGGGCTCGTCTCTCGCGGGATTGTAACGGGGTGGTCGGATGCTGTCACCACCAATTACCTAAGATTTACCGAGAGCCCCCAGGGATTTACAGAGCCTGAACATAACCGCTTTTATCTATTCCTCCTGGTCTTGCCAGTCTGCGGTGCTGCCGTCTGTGGTGCGTTGGATTTGGCCACGGTCGCGGCCATCTTGGATGCCGCAAGCGAGCTGCCCAAACGAGATTACGGGGATTTTCTTGCTGCGCTCGAATGACAGGGATGCGCGCATGGGCTGCTTAGGCGCTCTCGCCTGCGAGCCAGCCGGTGCTGAAGGCGGCTTGAAAATTGTAGCCGCCGACCGGCCCATTGAGATCGAGCAGTTCGCCGGCGAAGTAGAGACCAGCGACAATCCGGCTCTGCATGGTTCGCGAGTCGACCTCGTCGAGCGCGACACCCCCGGCAGTCAGCTCGGCCTTGCGAAAGCCCATGGTCCCGGCCACGGGGATGTCGAGCTGCCGGGCACATCGGGCAATGTTTCGAAGTTCGTTCTTCGAGAGTTCGGCGGCCGGTCGATCCGGCGCGATGCCCGCGATGGCCACCACGGCCGAGCCGACGCGATGTGGCAGCCAAATATCGAGTAGCGCTGACGCTCGCCGCTTTCCACGGGCCCGGCTTTCGGCCATAAGCTGCACATCGAGATCGCTGTCCGCATGACCGGGCAACAGATCACAGCGCAGCCGGAGAGTTCCAGGCTGAGATGACCCGCTGACGGCATGGCTGACGTCGAGCACAACGGGGCCCGATATGCCGAAGTGCGCGAACAGCAGAGAGCCACGGCTTCGAGCCGTGCTGTGGTCGGGAGGGTCAATCACCTGCACTACGACATCGGGAAGCGTGATGCCCTGCAACTCCAACACCCAGTTCGCGTGACTTGTCAGCGGCACTAGCGCCGTATGGGGCGTAATGATACGATGGCCCAGCGCGGCGGACCAACGATAGCCGTCGCCGGTGGTTCCACAGGCCGGATACGACTGGCCGCCGGTGGCTATCAAGAGGTTTTCCGCCTCGATCGTTCGTTGCTGCGTGATGAGTTGAAATTTTTTGCCCGATCGCACAACATCCAACACGGTTTCGCCGAGGGCGAGCGTGCAACCGGCTTGCCTGGCAAGGCGCACCAGCACCGCGCGGACGTCGGACGCCCGATCGCTGGCGGGAAACACCTTTCCGCCGGGCTCGATCTTGGTGGGCACACCCTCGGATGCAAACAGGTCGATCACGTCCTGTGGCCCCAGCGCAGCCAAAGCGGAGTGAAGGAATCGACCGTTAGGGCCAAACACCGCGACGATGCCGTGGGCGTCGGTGGCGTGCGTAAGATTGCAGCGGGTGCCGCCGGAGAGCAGAATCTTCACGCCCGGCTCGCGATTTCGATCCAACAGAATCGTCCGCCGACCGCGTCGGGCCGCTTGCGCCGCCGCCATCAGGCCCGCCGGTCCACCGCCGATGATAGCAAGGTCCCAAGGAAGCATGAACGCATGGTACCGGACGCGCTGGAGCCAGAAAAGGTGGCCGGATTCTCGCCCACACTATTACTGAATCACCTGAACGCAGCCACGCTAAGGCCACCGAAACGCCAGCTGTTATCGCATGGCGCCGGCGTTGGGGCGGCGTGCCGTCCAGCCTTGATACGGCAACGGCTTGGCGGCCACTTCAGTAATTTCAGGGCTAACACTCGCGTCGTCGGCGACTTCCGGGACGTCGGCAGCGGAAAGCGATGGGCCGACGACTCGATCAGTTATCGAGACAATCTTTTCCGAGCCCGGCACATCGTCGGGCGCGTTTCGGCCTGGATGGCAGCCTGCATCGAGGCTTGCGAGGGCGAATCGCTATGCATCTGTGTCTGGGGTCGGGCTGGCGTCGAAATACGTGCCTGGGCCTGAGGTCGCACATAGCTCCGCATGGGCCTGGCAGCTTGGCGTGCCATCATTGCCGGCTGCGGTGAGCGGGCACGGGCATGTTGCGTCGTGACCGCATCCGGCGACGGCACGAGCCGTGGTCCGCCACCAAGAATCGATCCGGCCCTCGCGTGCGATCCGCACGAGTTGCAACCGCCGTCGTATACGGGACCGCAATCGTCGTAAGGATGGCAGCACATAGTGCAGCCTGTGGCCAAGAGCAGGACGGCCAACGCGCCCATTGCCAATGCAGAGCGAAGCATATTACGTTCCCCCCAAAGAGCGATAAGACGTATCCGAAGAGATGTCCTATGCAATACTCTTCGGCGGAAAAGGTTGCCCAATCGGCATTTTTTCTCGAAGATTGGCGAGAGTTGGCGCAGTAGATACAAACATGGATATTTCTGGTAATATAGGACGCTTGCCAGGCAGCCCTGACGCAATGAGTGGCGTAGCCTAGAGCGAAGTGATAGGTGTGACGTGACTCTCAGTTACACGCTCCGCGGCTCCGGGCGCGCCTCTCGTCGGGGAAGACCGCTCGATGGCCATGCAAGCGCGGCCCTGGTGCGTGCCGGACATACAGTCGATGCAATCTGCGTCGTTTTTCTCTCCCATATGACGCGCGGCAGTCTTGCGGTATAACAGCGATACAGCAGGGGTCTTATGAGCGGTTCCGAACAGAAGAAGCGGCTGCGACTTTTCGACGCTACCACGTTGGTGATCGGCTCGATGATCGGCTCGGGCATTTTTCTCGCGCTGCCGATCATGGCCCGCGATGTGCCCTCGCCCGGAATTCTCTTGGGGCTATGGGTCTTCGGTGGGCTGTTCACCGTGCTGGGGGCCACGTGTTGCGCTGAGTTGGCGGCGATGCTGCCGAAAGCTGGCGGACAATACGTTTTCCTTCGCGAGGCTTTCGGAGATTTAAGCGCGTTCGTATACGGCTGGACGTACTTCCTTATCATTCAGACGGGCACGAATGCCGCCATCGCCATCGCGTTTGCCAAGTATCTCGGATCGATCGTGCCGGGTTGCGGTGAGATGAACGTGCTGGCACGGATCCCGCTGGGCAACCTGCTTCCGGCGGCCATTCAATCGTATGTGCCCGCCACGTTGCAGTATTTGGAGATCAATTCGGCGCAGGTGGTAGCCGCCGCGGCGATCGCGCTGTTAACGGCCGTGAACATTCGGGGCCTTCGCGAAGGCGTCTGGGTGCAGAACGTGTTCACGGTATTAAAGACCGCCGCGCTCCTGGCGTTGATTGTGGCCGGGCTGTCGTACGGAGTTGGCCGGTCGCATTTCATTGCGCCCTCGGTGCCGTTGGCGAAAGGAAGTTTCTTTGAGACCGCGTTCCTGGCAGGGCTGGCCGGAGCCCTAGCAATGGCGCTGTTTGCGTACGACGCATGGTACACGGTTACCTTTGTCTCCGAGGAAATTGAGAAACCAAGTCGTACACTTCCGCTGTCGCTATTGCTGGGGACGGCGGTCGTCACGGCGGTGTACTTGCTTGCGAACCTTGCTTACATGGTCGTGTTGCCTATCGACCAAATCGCACACGTCCCCGATGATCGAGTGGCGGAGGCCGTGGGAACGGCGTTGTTTGGCAGCCTTGGCGCCAAGTTGGTGATTATCGCCGTGCTAATTTCTACGTTTGGCTGCCTCAATGGGCTGATCCTCGGCGGAGCCTGGTTGTGCTATGCGATGGCGCGAGAAGGATTGTTCCTGCGGAGTTGTGCGAAACTGCGTCCGAGTTCCCGAACGCCCGCCACGGCGCTCGTGTATCAAGGCGTGGTCTCCATCGCGCTAACGTTTACTGGTTCTTATGCGGCCCTGCTGACGTACACGATGTTTGCCTCGGTTCTCTTTGTTGGCATGATGGTGGCCGCGGTGTACCGACTGCGATGGACGCAGCCGGATCGACCACGACCGTATCGGTGCTGGGGCTACCCGATTACGCCGGCAATATACTTGGTCATGTGTACGGCGTTCTTAGTGTACGTGATCGTCGACAGTCCATTTTCCTCGATTGTCGGCGTACTCCTGATGCTGACGGCGATTCCATTCTATGCGATGTGGCGGGGCCGGTCGGCGCCGGCCGTTCAAAGCGAAGAATAGCGCAAAGCGTGGGCCGACCGGAAATCAGGTTCCTCGGTACGGCCGCCTACATCTTGAAGTTGAAGGTGTGGGCGACTAGGCGCCAGAGACGGGTGCCGAGCGGAAGCCACGTGGTGTAGACGCGGGCTTGGCCGCGGACGCCCAGGGTGATTACTCCGGCCGTGTCGTCGATCGGCACGCGCGCTTGGTACGACGTGCTTTGCGGTTTTTCGATGCCGGTCTGCGGGTCGGTCTTGCTGGGCACTTCTCCGCCATAGCGGGTCAAGAGCCGTTTTGGCGTCACCTTGAGCTCCGATTCGGCAATTTCGGCGATCGTGCCGTGGATGGTGGTCGAGGGAAAGCCTTCCAGCTTGATGTCGACGCTCTGACCATCATGGATGATGCTGCGGTCGGTCTGATCGACGATGAGCACGGCTTCCAGTCGTTTGGGATCACCCACTTGGCAGAAGAGGGTACCGGCTTCCAAATAGGCGCCGACGTTCTCGGGCTCCAGGGGCGTGCCGGACCAGTTTGGCAGCTTTTCGTCGATGTCTTCATGGCGGGGAATGGCTGGCGGCGGCAGCACGGTGCCGGCCATCGGCGCCACCAGACGCAAACGTTCTTGGTCGCGGGCTTTTTTGTCGAGTTCGCTCTGGTATGTCTTTAGCGCTTCCTCGACCTGTGAGATCTGGCTCGCAGCATGCGGCTCGCGAAATGCCTGGAGCATCAGACTCTGCCGGCGCGCGTATATTCGTTGACGTTGCCGCGAAGCTTCGCCACGTCCATCGCAATATCGACGTTGCTGAGTTCGGCGAGTTGTTGGCCGGCCGTGACTTGTTGGCCGGCGCGGACATCGAGCGACGTCAGGCGGCCGGGGACGTCGACGTAGACGGGCTGAGCGTCGCGGGCTTGGATTTCGAGGGTGCAGATGACGCTGTTGGGGAGCGGCACGAACAGTACGGCCAGCGCGATGGCGGCCAGCAGGCTGAGGCTGGTGTAAAAATGCGTTTTTTTCACTTTGTCGAGTCTCCCCGGCACGTAGAAGAATTTTCCCAGTTGGTACAACGGCATGCCCAGTAGCCCCCAGAGCGACATCAGCACAACGCCTTGGCCGATGATCTTCAAGTCGTACGACTGGAACAGTTTGTAGAGGAACCAGCAGATGGAAAAGGTAATGAGCCAGCGGTATGCGGCGGCGGCCACCGAATAGAGGGCGAAGAATATCTGATTGCGCTGCGGCAGGAACGGATCGTCGGGCGGCTCCAATCCCAAGCACCACTCACCCAATTTGCGGCTAAGAATCGTCGTCGCCTTCTGCCGCAGGTTGGGAATCTCCATCAAGTCGGCCAGCACGTAGTAGCCGTCATAGCGCAAGAGCGGGTTGGCGTTGAAGACGACCGTGGTCACCGAACTGATAAACATCACGTTGAGGCACAGGTTATGGAACAAGCCGGGCTCGGAAAACCACCAGAGGAAAGTGCATACAGAGGCTAGCACCACTTCGACATAAACGCCAGCCGCTCCGATGCCGGCGCGGGCCCATTTGCTGGTCAGCATCCAGGAATCGGAGACGTTGCAATAGAGGCAGGGCGTCAAAACTAGCACCATTATGCCCATCTCATGACATTCGCCGCCAAAATGCTTGCACGACAGGCCGTGGCCGAACTCGTGCATCACCTTCGTCACGCCGAGTACGGCGGCAAGCAAGAAGGCGTTATGGATGCTGAAGAATTGGTGGAATTCGGGGAGCTTGGCGCGAAAAACATCGAACTGGACCATCACCAGCGTCAGGGCCGAGAGGGCCAGCACGCAACAGAGCACAAACGCCGCGGTCGAAAAGAACCAGCTAACATACGGGTAGAGCCAGTTCAGCAGCCGCTCGGGATCGAAGCCCTTGAAACGTATGCAGAGGATGTTGCTTACCGCGGCCAGGAGTTCTTGCCGTTTGCGCTCGTCGCGGCGTTTGCGGAGCTGCCGCCCTTGTCCGGGCAGATCGGCGACGACGAGGCCGCTACGGTGCAACATGCCCAGGAACTGCTGCAGTTCGTCCAGCGTGATCTTTTGCGGGGGAAAATCAGCCTCGAAGCGTTCTTTGATCTCGTCCAGGCTCGTCTGCCCATCGAGCATTTGCAGGATGGCGTACTCTTCCTCCTGGAAGCGATAGTAGTTGAGCCCGACCGGCTCCTTTACGACCCAGTAGCTGCGTCCCAGGTAGTGTTGCCGCTGCGCGAGCAGGTCAGGCCGCCGACGGATGGGGAGCATCCGGGCGGAACTGGAGAGCAAACTGTCGCGAAGACTGACCATGGGGGAGGATCGATGATTGAGGATTGATGATTGTTGATTACGGCCGAGTGGGACCGCCGTTCGTACATTCGGGCTCTCTTACGCAACAATCATCGAGCAACAATCACTTCAGTTGAATTATCATTTTTGCGCCAAGGCCGGGGCTGAGGAGCCATGAGTTGCCCTGGCGGCGATTCTGGACCTCGGCGCGGACGAGGAACTGGTCGCCCGCTTGAACCAGCGGTTTGACAAAGACGATCTTGCCGGGAAGAGTGACTTGTTTATCGTGCGCCAGTGTCACGACGACTTGGACCGGGCGGTTCTCGATCTCCGAGGGGAGGTAGTCTTTGGCGCTGAGGAAACCTTCGACCCGGAGCAAGTCGATCCGCAGCAAGCGCATGACTGTATCGCCAGCCTGGACCCATTCCTTTTCATGTCGTGCCAGCTCGACCACCACGGCGTCCAACGGTGCGACAATCCTATGTTCTTTGAGCTTGGCGGCGGCGGCTTGCAGTTCGGCTTCGGCGACCTGTTTCTGCATAGCGGCGACCTCCATATCCTTTTGCGCCTTCTCGATCGATAGTCGAAACTTCTCCTGCTCCAAAAGGTGTTCCTCAACTGTCTCTTCCGCAACCGTTCCCGTGTGTGTCGTATTGGCCGATTTGTCTCGATGCACCTTGTTGCCAGCATACTTGTATGCCGCCACCGCGTATTGGACATCAATGTCGTCGGTGGCCTGCTTTTCGGCCACACGAAGTTTGTAGAGGGCCACATTGTAGGCCGCCTGGGGAACTGTGTCGTCAATTTGAGCCAGCAACTCGCCCCGGGTGACCTGATCTCCTTCATGCACAGGGATCTTCATCAGCACGCCGGTTTCTTGCGCCGGCAATTGGACCTCGTCGTTGAGCGACAGCAGGCAGTTCGGCAGCGTCACCGTATCGGCCGCTATCGAGGAACGAGCCACCAAACCAAGCCCAAGGCAGCCCAACATTACAAAAGCAAACCGCATGAAGACACCTCGGTCAATTCAAGGTCGAAAATCGAAGGGACCACGGATACACAGAGGGCACGGAGACCGACAAAGGTCTCTCTCAAACGCCGCAAAGAAGATAGAAATGGACATGATTTACAGGATTTACAGGATTGGAGTCTTTATCGGCTCTTGAGAAAACAAAACCGCGTCGACAGATACTACTACAAACTCCCGATAGCCTGATCTTGTCAATCCTGTAAATCCTGTCCTATTCTTCTTCTCCGTGCTCTCCGTGTCTCTGTGGTGTTCTTTCGTCCACTCAGAAATATCTGAATAGGATTCTGGATTGAATGAAGGCGACGACATCGTGGAAGAGCACGTAGCCGAGCGAGCGGTGGCCGCACTCGATTTGGGCCGTCACGGTAGCCCCGGGGCGAAGGCGCGGCAACTCCGCGGTGTCGATTGCCACCTTGATCAGCACCGTATTGCCGTCCTCACCGTGGATTTCGGCGCTACGATGGATTTCACTGACCTTGCCGTAGTGCTTCGTACCCGGTTCGGTGGCAAGGATGTATGTAACCGACAGACGATCGCCCGGTTCTTCGTGCGTCAGAGCCTTTAACTTGGCGAACGCGGCCGGGTCGCTCGATTCCAACTCGGGGAGGATGTCTTGCAGCTTGGCCCAGGCGACGTCGTACGAGGGTTGGTTGAGCACGCCGTTGAGGTTGGCGCGAATTGCTTCGTCGCTCACTTCCGTCAGCAGCGGTTGGAGCTGCTCGCGAAGCTGCCGGTTGAACTGGGCAAGCAGTTGATCGTGCAGCTTGTTGTCGGGCACGGCGGCCAGCGCGTCGTCGATTTGTTTGTCGACTTCCTCGTCGGTCGCGGACTGACCGAGCTTCGCTCGGGTCTCTTCGAGCAGGAGAGTTCGGAGACGCTGCCGGGCCTTGACATATAACTTTTCCTGCTCCTTTGCAACGTGGCCCATGCGGTTCTCGGGCATTTGGAGTTCAACCTGCCACGGTCCGGTGGTGTCGGCAACGCGGAGTAACGCCTGACCTTTTTGCACCGGTCGCTGGATCAAGCGATTTCGCAGGTCCCACGTGACCACTACACCGTTGATCGGGCTCTTGACGTTGAGTTCGAGTTGCTTGGCTTTGTACAGGTCCCACTGCGCATCGAGGCTCAACTGTTTCTGCTGGGCCTCGGCCAGATCGCCTTGAACTTGCATCCGTTGTTCGAGCTTGATGTTTCGCTCTTCGGCGGCACGTTGCAGGGTAGATAGCCGTTGCAGGTTCGTCAGCCGCTGACCTTCGATTTCTGTCAGGGCCACACCGAGCTCAATATTGCGCAACAGCGCGAGCGTTTGATCCTTGGTAACGTTGGCGCCATGCTCGACTTTCAGGTCCTCGACCACACCGTCGATGCCGGCATAGACTTCCTGACGGATAACGGGCTCCAGCGTGCCCTTCGACTCGACCGTAAACCGGGCGGGCCACAGCCATAGGAACAGGATGACGGCCAACACGGCGCCAAGGATGCTGAGCGTCTTGGGCAATGTGCGAGCTTCGAGCACCCAGCGGGTCTTGCCTATTGCCCGCCACACGGGCATTAAGAACAGGTTCTGATGCTCCAAGGCATTGGCCAGCGCGGTGGAGCTATGGCGGCAGACGACTTCGGCCCGCTGCACGAGGCTGCCCGAGACGCGACTGTCTTCGATCTGCTCGACGATCAGCGCGCCAATGGGCCCTTCGGGCTCGACGCGTTTGCTGCGGTCGTCCTCTTCGGGCGGCGCGGGCCGCTGAAGCGGGAGTATGGCGACCGTCTTCGAGTGCGCCTCGTCGACATACTCCTGCACGGCATCTTCCACCTGCGGCGGCAAGTCGCGGGTCTCGCCGGTGTACCAAACGGGATCGCCGCTGGCGACGACGGCCGTAGCCAGGCGGCCGAGCAATCGCACGGTGTTGGAGCGTTTGTCAAAGAGGTCCTGGCCGCTGATAGCTTCGATCTTGCACTTCTTACCGTGGAGAATCGCCACGCTCACGCGATCGCATTCGATGAGCCGGCGCCCTTCGTTGGCGATGGTGTAGGAGGCTTCGCGCGGGTCGAGCGAAGCATGGACGACACGCGTAAAGTCCTCCAACTGCGTCCACAGCGTTTGCCGGTGCGAAAAGTGTCGGAGCTGGTGGCTCTTGAGATAATCGGCCGCCAGTTCGCACATCTGCATCAAGAAGCGGAGATAGCCCTTTTGCGTGCTGGGGCCGGCTTCGGCGCGCTGGAAGATTTCGACCAGGCCAACCGTCTCCAAATCGGTCTTGAGCAGGCCGAGAACGAGGAGAAAATCGGTAGGATTGGCAGCCGGCGTATCATCGAGTCCGGAGATCGGACTTTGACCATCGAGGTCACCGGGGCCGGAGTGGGGCGGCACAAGCAGCCCTTCGCGACTTTCCAGGGCCTTATAAAGCAGCCGTCCGTGTTGGGCCTGAGCGGTTTCGCTGTCGCGGAGCCGGGTCTCTTGAAGATTGATCTGATATTGCAGGGCGAGTTGCCGCTCGGCGTTGACAGTCCAGACGGCGCCGCCGACGGCTGCCAAAGCGGATACCACCCGATTTAGGAACTGGCCATAGAATTCTTCCGGCGCAACCTCGGTTTTTGACAGTTGCGCAATCTCGGCCACCAGCGAGCGGATCTGCTGCTTGGTCTGCTCGATCAAGTGCGGATCGATAGATTGCTCGATGCTCATATTACGTATGTACTCGGTTTCTTCCCTATTCTCAAGCGTAAGTCGTGATTTCGAGCCATATCCGAGTGGTGGATGCCGCTATGCGCGTTGCAAACCGTGCAACTCGCCGAATCAGCTTGGGACAAGTCGTGTCGGCGGGTGCTTGGCACACCCGGAAACGTACAGAATCGCTCAAAAGTCCAATAAGTGCAAGACGTCGGTGATCGTCCCCTCCTTGGTGACGAGCCTGGGCGGTTTTGTCAGGTCTTTTTTGTCGAAAACCAGATATTGCTTCTTCGCCTGGATCGGCAACGTGAGCTTGTAGGGTTTGCATCTTGGGATGGCGGCCATGGCGCAGCTTCGCGCCTTCGTAGAGGGCATTGCGCAGTTTCGGCGAAGGGATAGAGCACGGCCGCTTCTCGGCCAAGGCCTCGCTTCACCGCGACGGTGACGCACGCGTCGCCGTAAAACTTCCGCGCCTCGCGGCAGGTGGCTTCATCACCGGTGACCAAGATGGGCGGCACGCCGTAGTGGCCGGCGATGGCGCCGATAATCGCCAATTCGCCCGATTCGACGCCGTTGTACCAATAGCGATTTTCGGTCTTCGACGACATGGTGTGATTGAGGACGCCGTCGGGCGTGCCCATCATCGCATGATACCCCAGCGCGACCATGCCCGCGTACGTTTCGTCCAGGCCTCCGAGGAACGGTTTTGGCCGGCCGGTGGCATACCTGGCCCCGACTTCCATCAGATGCGGGATGATTGCCTGATTGCCGTGGCCGTCGAAGACCAATATCTCGGTTGCGCCCCGCGCGCAATCCCCGCACCACAGCGGCAAGATCGCCCATGAAGTACTCGCGGGCTTGCACGGCCAGCGGCGTGTCGGACTCGCGGGTCTGCGAAAATTTGTAGACGCCGCTAATTCCCTCCAAGTCGGTGACAATGTAGATTTTCTTCTGTGCCGCAGCCGGTTGCGCCGCCAGTGTCGCAGCGATGAGCGTCAACGCGGGAAGCCAACGAAATGTTCGGGCAGTCATGTGAGCACCTCTGATGGTAAAGGGCTGGCGGGAATGTAATTGTGAGGCGTGGATTCTAGGGGCGTCCGTGCGGATGTATCCATCGGAACTGTTCACATGATAACACACCGCGCAAGCGCTCTGCTACCGACGCCAGGAGAATTGCAAAGTCCTGTTTGATGAAAGGGACTCATCCTGAGAGCGCAGCGAAGGATCTCGTTGATACGCGGGCAGTTGCGTATTCCGCGGAGATTCGTCGCTGCGATCAGAATGACCGTTCGCAGGAGCTTTGCAGCTCACCTGCTACTAACGCATGTCTTCGGGGAGATAAGCGATACGTACCGCGATTACGATGCGCGCACCAATGGAGGCCGATCCTCATGGCTATCATCGTCGAATTCCTCGTCATCTTCCTGATCGTCGTCCGCCTCGACCGCTCGGTCTTTCTCGGCACAATACCAGGCGAGGCGGCCCAAGAGGCGGAAATAAATCAGCCAGACGATAACACCGATGACCGGCAGCGCGAACAATCCGTAGAGCGGTCCCGCGGCCGATGCGGCAATTGCCAGAACGGCGGCGGTCACCAAGAGCGATGCGGTGACAAGGTAGAACGATGCCCAGCCTTTCCACGATCGCCACAGCGTTCGGCAGACGGGCCAGGAGATCGGATCGATCGGCGAACCATTTTCCAACATCGACAAGAGCACAAACGGAAACAGAAGGAATAGACCGAGCGGCGGTACAATGACGTTGGCCGCACCGTACTCGGGCGGCAACCACCGCAGCGCCACGCCTGGAAACACGCTCACGAGTATCGCGCTTACCACGTACAGCGGTTCTCCCATCCAGTCGAGGAACCCGATGCCGGGCCAGTTCTGGATTTCATCGCAGCCGTTGGCCGTATCACGTAGTACGGCAATGGCGCAGCCCGTGGCAAAGGTGATGCATCCGATCGACAGGAAGATCGCGACAGTTGCAAGAAGCACGCCAACAATGACGGCAAAGGACTCTCCTGCCGCGATCATCGCGCCGCCGGTGACCGCCGACCCCAGGCAGAGCAGCGCCCAAATTGAGAGTCGGATGGCATTGCCCCAGGCGCACGTGAATGGAAAATCAAACGTGCCGGTGACGAAGGGTCGCGGTGGCAACACGGGCCGACGTGGATGTGGTTCCAACTGCGTTCCACTCTGCACCGGTGCACGCTGTGGCATCGCGGCTGGCGGCGGGGAAGGCTCCGCGGATACACGGTAGCCGTCGGCCGCGCCGTCCATCACGTCGATTTTTCGTGGCGGCGGCGGTGGCGGCGGAATGATGTTGGTCGCGCCGCAATCGGGGCACACCATCCGGCCGCCGACTTGTTCCAGCGTCGCATGCAGCCGGGTGTGGCAGACTGTGCAGACAATAGCCACAAAGGGGGCGTTCGGCCCCGGGCCGGCCGGAAGGCCTGCCCCGCCCGCTGGTGCTTCAGCCGCCAACGGGTATTCGCCAATTTCGCCGGCCGAGCGCGGCGGCTTTTTCGGCGGTCGGTCGGGCCGACGCACCACCATCGATACGCCGCAATCGGGGCAAACTAGTTGCTGTCCTACCTCAGCTTCGGAGGCGTACATCATCGTGCCACAGACGCCGCAATAGACGCGGATCGTTGGCTCGCCGAGGCGGTCCACGTCCGATGAGCCTTCGACTTCTTCACAGAGCAAATACTCCTCGACGGTCGGCGGCGCCGCCCGGGGTTGCGGAGGCGGCCCCGGCGGCGGAACCGCGGTCGCTCGACCGCAGTCGGGACACGTTATCTCTTGGCCGATTTGTTCGGGCGTGGCATACATTCGCGTTTGACATACGGGACAAACGACCGTGACGTAGGCTGGCTGCTCGGCGGGCCCTTCGCCTTCCGCCAAGGAATAGGATTCTGAGTTACCCCGTGTTCGCGACTGTAGCGGGACTTTCAGGACGAACTGGCAGCGCGGACAGCGCCGCCGCGTGCCGGCCGCGGTCTGCGGAGCCTGTAGCCACGAGAGGCATTGCGGGCATGGGAATCGCAGCGATGCACGCGTCATGAGAAGAGCCTGTAGAGAGGCAATGCCGATGAGATGGCCCAATTAGTGGTCCCGCAACGCTCGATTATGGCGTTCGGCATGGGGCACGGCAAGGCGAACGATTGTTTGGTCGAGCGGAGCGAGCCACTCGCACTTGCGGTAAACGGCTGCGGCGGCCTATACTTGAGACACGAAACCCAATGGCGGGTACGTCGCGGAGCGTCCTTTGTATCGATGCCCCCGCTCGCCGGGGGGTCGTGCCGAGGCCATTGGAGACCATGCTCAAAGTCACGCTGCCAGACGGAAAAACCTTAGAATACTCTCGTCGCGTTCGACCGATCGACATAGCGGCCGATATCGGGCCGCGGTTGGCAAAGGCTACGCTGGCCGCAGAAGTCGAGGGCCGCCTGGTGGGCACGAACGAGCCCCTGCCCGCCGAAGGCGAGATTTCCCTCCGCCTCATCACCGGCAAGGATCCCCAAGCTCTGGACCTGCTACGGCATTCGTCGGCACACGTGATGGCTCGTGCCGTCATGCGGCTGTTCGACGGCGTGCAGTTGGCCTTTGGGCCGACGGTGGCCGGCGGATTCTACTACGATTTTCAGATGGAGCATGCCCTGTCCGAGGCCGATTTCCCCAAGATCGAGGCCGAGATGGCCAAGATCGTCAAGGAGAACGAGCCGTTCGAGCGGGTCGAGATGGATCGTCAAGAAGCGATCCAGTTCTGTCGCGACCTGAACCAGTCGTTGAAGGTCGAGCATCTGGGCGAGGGCCTCGCCGACGAGTCGACCGTCTCGTTCTACCGTCAGGGCGAGTTTGTCGATCTGTGCCGCGGCCCGCATATTCCGACGGCGGGCGCCATCGGGGCCTTCAAGCTGCTGTCGGTGGCCGGCGCATATTGGAAAGGCGACGCTTCGCGTCAGCAACTGCAGCGGCTTTACGGTACGGCCTTCTTCAGCAAGCAGGAACTCGACGACCATCTGCGGCAGTTGGAAGAGGCCAAGCGGCGTGACCACCGCGTGTTGGGTCGGCAACTCGAATTGTTCCTGATCGAGCCCGACGTCGGCTCGGGCCTGGTTTTCTGGCTGCCCAAGGGGGCCATCGTTCGGCACGAGTTGGAAACATTCCTCTATGGCGAATTGATCCGCCGCGGCTATCAGCCGGTCAACACGCCGGTGATTGGCAACGTTCATTTGTACGAGACGTCAGGTCATTATCCGTATTACAAAGATTCGCAGTTTCCGCCGATCGAGATGGCCGACGGCGAACGCTATTTGTTGCGGCCGATGAACTGCCCGCATCATGTGACGATCTACAAATCGAAGCCGCGGAGCTATCGCGACCTGCCGCTACGACTGGCCGAGTTCGGCACAGTGCACCGCTTCGAGCAGTCGGGCGAGTTGAACGGCATGACACGCGTCCGCGGGTTCACCCAGGACGACGCCCACATCTTTTGCACCGAAGAGCAGGTGGCCGACGAATTCCGCGGCTGTATCGAGATGACGCGGTTTGTGCTCAAAACGCTCGGGCTGGACGATTACCGGGTGCGACTGGGCTTCCGCGATCCGACCAGCGACAAATACGTCGGCAGCGCCGAGACATGGCAGCGGGCCGAGGCATCGTTGGAAAGCGTTTGCCGCGATATGGACTTGCCCGATTTGCACGTTGAGCGGGGCGAGGCTGCCTTCTATGGCCCCAAGGCAGACTTCGTCGTGGCCGACTGTATCGGACGGCCGTGGCAACTTGGCACCGTGCAACTCGATTACAACCTACCGAGCCAGCAGCGATTTGCACTGGAATACATCGGAGCCGATAACACGCCCCATCAGCCGGTGATGATCCACCGGGCGCCGTTTGGTTCGTTCGAGCGGTTCGTCGGCATGCTGATCGAGCATTTTGCCGGGGCATTTCCCTTGTGGCTGGCGCCCGAGCAGGTGCGAGTGATGGTCGTGAGCCAGAAGGTCGAAGAATATGGCCGCAACGTAGAACGGCAGTTGTTGGAAGCCGGATTGCGGGTGACAGGCGACTATCGGGCCGAAAAGATCGGAGCCAAGATCCGCGACGCTCAATTGGAGCTGATTCCCTACATGTTCGTGATCGGCGGTCGCGAGGCCGAAGAGGGCAAGGTGGCCGTCCGCGACCGCCTTGATGGTGATATTGGAGCCATGCCGCTGGCCGCCGCCGTGGAGAAGCTTCTAGCGGAAATTCGGGCCAAAACGCTGCGGAGAAAGAGAGATTAGGGATTGGACGGCGTAGGGTCCGCCGTGCGGACCGCCGTCGATCGTGGTCCGCGGGGCGGACCCTACGGCCCCCAACTTGACACATTGGCGTCGCAAGAGAATACTATTATCGGTTCTGTCCGCGTATCAACGTCCTTTGAGGTGCAATGCGTATGGGGAAATGGAGGCCGCCTGAGTCGGCAAACAAGCAGCGAATCAACGAACAAATTCGTATCACGCCCGTCCGCGTCATTGGCGCCGACGGGGCCCAGTTGGGCATCTTGCCGACCGACGAGGCGATGCGGCAGGCTCGGGCCGCCGAACTCGATCTGGTCGAGGTGGCCCCCAACGAGAAGCCGCCGGTCTGCCGTATCATGGACTACGGCAAGTTCAAGTACCAGCAGAAGAAGCGGCAGCACAAAGGCCACGCCCATCAGGTGAAGCTCAAGGAGATTCGTGTTCGTCCGAAGACGGGCGATCACGATATCCAGGTCAAAGTGAGCAAGGCCCGCGAGTTTCTCACCAACAAGGACAAGGTGATCGTCACGGTGGTCTTCCGCGGCCGCGAATTGGCGCATGTCGAGGAAGGCCGCAAGGTGATCGACGACATTCTTCAGCAACTGGAAGACGTGTCGAAGGTTGAGGCCGCTCCGGCCCATCACGGCCGCCGCATGATCTGCACGCTGGCTCCGAAGTAATACGGCCGTGGCCACTATTCTCGACACCATCGTCGCCGCGAAGCGCGAAGAGATCGAACGGGCAAAACGGCAAACGCCCGAAGCGGTCTTGCGGCGCCGTTTGGCCGACGCACCGCCGCGCGCGATTTCTTTGCGGCGTTCTCGGCCGGGCCACCGATTCGGCTAATCGCCGAAGTGAAAAAGGCCAGCCCCAGCAAGGGCGTGATCCGCGAAGACTTCGACCCGGTGGCGATCGCGCGGATCTACCAGCAGCACGGGGCAAGCTGCATCAGCGTCTTGACCGATCGGCCGTACTTCCAAGGCGATCTCGATTATCTGCACAAGTGCGATCAGCGGTCGAGCTTCCCTTGTTGCGCAAGGATTTCATTATCGACCCGTATCAGGTCGTTGAGGCCCGAGCGGCCGGCGCCGACGCCGTGTTGCTGATCGCCGAATGCCTCGACGATGATCTGCTGGAGCGGTTGTACAATGCAATTGTCGACCTCGACATGACGCCGCTGGTCGAGCTGTACGAGCCGGCTAATCTTCCGAGAGTGCTGTGCATCGGTGCTCGGCTGATCGGCATCAACAACCGCGACCTGCATACGTTCCACGTAGACATAGAGCATACGCTTCGTCTTCGGCGGCAGATAGCCCCTGACCGCATCGTGGTGGGCGAAAGCGGCATCCGCACGCGGGAAGATGTGCAACGGCTGGAGGCCGGCGGCGTGCAAGCGATGCTCGTCGGCGAGACGCTCATGGCAAGCGCGGATATCGGCGCTGCGGTCGATGCGCTGCTGGGGAAGTAGCAGGCACGCGCTGAGGAACGAAGGACGCGGCGGGCCGGAACGCAACTCCCAGCTACGGCACACGGAGTGTGTCTGCTACTTGGCTACGATCTTCGCCAGCTTCCGCCCGGTGCTGCTTAACGGATAGTCGCCTAACTCGTCCGGCCGTAGCCATCGGGTTTCCAGAGCGGAATTGGCTGACTGCTTGCGCGAGACGCACTGTGCTTCGTAGCAGTCCAAGGTGATACGGAAGCGGGTCACCGCGTGCGTCAGCGTCGCGATCCGTTTGCCCGGTGAAATTGTGATGCCAGCCAATCGGCGGACGTTGTCGACCAGTTCTCGTCGAAGTTCGCTCGGCTTATCGGCCCCATTAGCGAATCGAGGAAAGTCCCACAGGCCGGCCCAGCGGCGGCTGCCTTCCGGCCAGCGAATCAGCAAGACGCGGCCGCGACGCCGCACCACGACGGCCGCTTCACGCACCGACTCGGTTTGTTGCTTGGCCTTTGGCCGCGGAATCTCGTGCTGGCGATTCTGCTGGTTGGCGCGACAAAGCGGAGCCACGGGACACAAATCGCACCGCGGCGCACGGGCGGTGCAAATTTCACTGCCGAGTTCCATCAACGCCTGATTCAGCCGACCAGCGCCGCGCCGCGGCAGCAGGCACTCGGCCATCGCCCAAAGCAGTCGCTGTCCCGAGGCCGATCGCGGATCGCCGGCATAGGCCAACAGCCGCGCAAAGACTCGCACTGTGTTGGCTTCTAGAATCGGCTGTCGTGCTCCGAAGGCGATAGAGAGAATCGCGCCGGCCGTATAGCGGCCAATGCCGGGCAAGCCGAGCACGACGTCGGGCTCGCAGGGAAACTGTCGGCCGTGCTCATCCACAATGATCTTGGCGGCCTGGTGAAGTTGTCGCGCCCGGCGGTAATAGCCCAATCCTTCCCACAGCCGCAAGACTACCTGCTCATCGGCCGCGGCCAGGGCCGCAATGGTCGGCAGAGCCCTCATGAATCGTTCGAAGTAGCCCCGGACCGTCGCCACCTGTGTCTGCTGCAACATGATCTCGCTTACCCAGATGGCGTAGGGATCGCGCGTTCGTCGCCACGGTAAGTCGCGGGCATGCCGATCATACCAAGCCAGCAGACGCCGACGGAGCGATCGACGGGACGCGGCGTCTGGGAGCGGTGCGGCTCTCACAGGTACGACTTTGTGCAATTGGCGCACAACGGAATCTCGCTTTGTCGGGCTTGTCGATGGCGGCGGCGAATCTCACGATAGCGCTGGCCGTTCCAGACCTCGCGGATTGAACTGCCGGCGCTCACGTTGCCGAGCAACTCTTGGCCATCGTAATCGAGGCAGCACAGGGCGACCTCGCCGCTTGCCAGAACGGTGAACGTTCGCCAAAGTCGGGAGCACGGCTTGCGAAGTTCTTTTTGCACGGCCGTTTGACCACCCCAGTTGTGCAGCTTTCCGAATGCGAAGTCATCCACGGCGTTTTCCAACAATTGCATCGTAGCCGCTTTGTCGGTTGTGCTGCAACAGGCGACGTGAATCTTCAGGCTCGATTGCAGGCTGTTTCGCAAGGCGACGGTTTGCAAAACGTTTTCAACAACCGTGTCGAACCGCAGCGGCGCGCGAATTTGCTCGAACTCCTCGCGGCTGGCGCCGTCGAAACTCACTTTGATCTCGTCCAACCCGGCCTCGATCAGCCGGCGCGCCCGCTCGGGGCTTAGCAACGATCCGTTGCAGAAGATCCTTACCCGGCGAATACCTTTGTGTTTTGCATAGGCGACCCGTTCTTCCAGTTTCTTGTCCAACAGCGGCTCGCCAAAATTGTGCAGATGCACCTCGCGGCAACGGGCAGCGGCACACTCGTCAATCAGCCGCCGATACAGGGCGTCGTCCATAGCCGTGATCGGCCGCTTCATCTGACGATGCGGGCAAATCGTGCATCGGGCGTTGCAGGCATTGGTGGTTTCCAGTCGAACAATCGGTGGAAAGCCGCCGCGCACAAGGTCCATTGCCGTGCCCAGCGAGTTACAAAACGCCTTCGATAGAAACGCAATAAGTGGGTTCACGGTGATGTGGTTTGGCCCTCGCCCCTTAGTCCTCGCCCAACTGGCGCAGGATCTGGTGTTTGTAAAATCTTGTCGCATGCGTCGCAGACGTCGGCCACGGTGATGGCCTCCATGACATGCGGCGGCGCGGTGCGGCGTTGTCGTGTCGAACCTATAAAGCGGGCGTTTTGCAGAGCAATGTGCTGTGGGCCGTATGGTCCGTGGACTTCCATCGGCCACGGTCCATAGAGCCCAACACACGACGTTCCGACGGCCGCCGCGAGATGCAACGGGCCTGTGTCCGATGCGATCATGAGCCTGGCTCGGCGGGCCAGGGCTGCCAACTGCGGCAGCGTCGTCTGTGGGGCACACTGTGCGTGGCCGTGAGAGCCGGCAACGATCTGTTGCGCTAGCTGCTGTTCGCTTTGGCCCGCCCACACCACGAGCGACGGCATGTCGCGGTTGCTTCCGAGATGGCTGGCGACCGCGGCGAAGCGATCGGCCGGCCAGAGCTTCGACGGCCAACCCGCCCCCGCATTGATCATGGCAAAATCGTTGCGCACACCCGCCGCCTCGATCATCTGCTCGGCCGTGGCGGCGTCGGACGCGTGTTCCGGCACCATGAAGCGAACGGTCGGCGATTCGATGCCCAGCGGCCGCAGAAGTTGTAGATTGCGCTCAACGATGTGCGGGCCGGGCGCGGCGGCAGTCTCCGTGTTGAACCACGGGCTCAACTCGCGGCCCCAGGGCGTGCCGAAACCGATGCGTCGCCGGGCCCCGGAAAGCCATGCCAGGATCGCGGCCTTGGTCAAACCCTGCGCCTCGACGGCAATATCGAAACGCAACTGGTGCAATTGACGACGAAGCCGCCACACGCCCCGGGGCGACTTGAGCCAGCCGCGGGGCAGGGCAATGACTTGATCGAGGGCCGTGTGGCCCTGTAGCAATTGGCCCGCGCGCGCTTCGACCGCCCATGCTAAAAATGCCGTCGGAAAGCGCTCGCGCAGCGCACAAGCGATCGGCATGCTTTGGATCACGTCGCCGATGGCGCTGAGGCGCACGACAAGGATGCGGGGCGATTCCATGCGCGGCATTATAGCTCCGCCACCGCCAATTTCCCAATAACGTTTCTTCGTGGTGGCTCTCTACTCTCTCAATTCCCAGTTTCGTCTACAGATTGAAGAGGTGTAGACTTAAAGTTGGGGCGCGATATAATTTTAGGACTTGATGCGTTTGAGAGAGAATACGCCATGAAGACGGAAACCTTGGGGACGGTAGTTTCAGGCGAGTTGAGGCTCGACCAGCAACTCGACCTGCCGGACCAGAGTCGCGTGCGCGTGGCCGTCGAGCCGTTGGAGGGATGGCAGCCCCGGTTGCGGGCGGGCTTGAGGTCGTGGAAAGAGTTTTGCGAAGATCATCCCGTGCATGCCGCCGGACGACGATACTCGCGGGATGAACTGCATGAACGCCGTTGACACAAACTTCCTCGTCTATTTCGTCGATCGCGACGAGTCGCTGAAGCGAGCCAAGGCCGTTGAAAGTTGAAACGGGGGCGCGGCTAGTATTGACGCCCTTGTTTGTATGGTAAGAAACCGGGTTGTATCCAGCCATGGAAGCCTTGCCAAACAAGCAATAGGCCTGTGGCACAGCGATCCGCAAGCAACGGCCAATCAACAAATGAAAACCGGATTCGGACTATAGTGCTGAGGAGTTCTCCCCATGTCATCGCTAGGTCGCCGAAGGGTACTCAAGCGGCTATTAGTCTTCGTGGTTGTCGTCGGGGTCGTGGTGGGTGGCTTGTTCGGTGCAGGCTACATTTGGTTTCGTTACTCATACCCTTACGGCTTCACTCATTGCTGCCTAAAAGGCTTGGGACTGGCTTTGTTGAACTATGCGGAACAACATGACGGTCGTTTCCCAACGGGAGGCGGCTGCCCGGAAGCGTCGTTGAGTTTGCTTTATCGAGGCGACTACGGAATTGAGGGCCACGCTCTATGTGGAAAGACCAAGTCGGCGGAAGCGGCACAAGCGGTGCTTGAACGAGGTGAGCTTCTCGGTCCCGACACTTGCGATTGGCATTACGTGGAGGGCCTCACGAAGAATGACGATTACCGGCTTGCCATAGTCTGGGACAAAGTTGGCCTCGACCATAACGGAGGAAGGCTGCCGAACGGCGGTCATTCCGTCCTTCGATTGGACGGTAGTGAGGAAATAGTTTCGGCTTCCGAATGGTCGCATTTTCTTGAGGAACAGGAACGGCTTATGGCAGCCAGAACAGAAACCGCACGCAAAGGGCTTCCTATCCTGACGGCCAAAGTCCGATTGCCATCTGGTGAGATTGTCGATCACTACGATGGCTCCTACTCGCTTGACGAACGGTATAAGGGAGTGTCGGGGAGCGGAAGCAGCGGTTCTTCTGGCGGAAAGCTAAACGCCTCTGTGCTGCGGTGGCACAAGTTGCAGGACGGCTCTTACACCTTTGGGCTTTCGATCAACGGTCGAGATTCCAAGTCGGTAGATGTCAACGTATCGAACGGCGTGGCCACCCCGTCGTGGATAGTATTCGAAATTCAGAGTGCTCAGGAAGAGCATTAAACGGTCAGACCAGGCCACACGCGTCTCGTCCAACGAACTGACCGAATTTGCTGCCCACATCGAGTGAAGTTAGACGACACTGATTCCTGTGGAAGCAATAAGCGGACAGGTGCCTGACCCTTCTCCGCGACCAAAAAAAATGGCCGCCACTGACAGAGGCGTTCGAAGTGGCGTAAAATGGCACCATGTCACGCACGTCGTCCAATTGCTCGCCACCGCTGCCCATGACGCCGGCCGAGGTTGCTGCGCGCGGCTGGGACGCTGTCGACGTCGTATTTGTCACAGGCGATGCCTACGTCGATCATCCGAGCTTTGCCATGGCGCTGTTGGGTCGCGTCTTGGAGGCCGAGGGCTTCCGCGTGGCGATTCTTAGCCAGCCAGATTGGCACTTTTGTGATGCGTGGCGAACGTTCGGCCGACCGCGGCTGTGTTTTGCCATCAGCGCCGGCAACATGGATTCGATGCTCAATCACTACACGGCCAATCGCCGGCTGCGCAGCGACGACGCCTATAGCCCCGGGGGTGAGAGTGGCCGGCGGCCAGACCGGGCGACACTGGCTTACTGTCAGCGGGCCCGTGAGGCGTATCGGGGCGTGCCGGTCGTGGCCGGCGGCGTCGAAGCCAGCCTTCGCCGTCTGGCCCATTACGATTTTTGGAGCGACAAGGTCCGTCGCCCCATCATCCTCGATGCCAAGCCCGACCTGCTCGTCTTCGGCATGGGCGAGCGGCCGCTGGTAGAAATTGTTAAGCGACTCGCCGCCGGCCAATCGATCCGCGAGCTTCGTGACATCCGGGGAGTGGTATATCGGCTGGGAGCGAGCGAAGCAAATGAGGAGGCGCGGAACGACGGATGAAGAACTAGTTCTGCCCAGCGTAGAAGAGGTTATAGCCGACAAAGTGGCGTTCTCGGCGATGACGCGCGCCATTCATGAGGAAGCGAATCCGTACAACGGTCGGCGGCTGGTGCAGCACTGCGGCCGGGAAGCGGTTGTCGTGAATCCGCCCGACTGGCCGCTTTCGCCGGAGGAGATTGACCGGGTATACGGCTTGTCATTTACGCGGCGGCCGCACCCGAGTTATGGCAAGCGGCGCATTCCGGCGTTCGAGGTGGTGAAGGATTCGATCCAGATCATGCGCGGCTGTTTCGGCGGCTGCGCGTTTTGCTCGATCACGATCCATGAAGGGCGGATCATTCAAAGCCGCAGCGAGGCGTCGATCCTCGCAGAGATTCGCCGCATGACCGAGCAGCCGGATTTTTCCGGCACGATCAGCGATCTCGGCGGCCCGACGGCCAACATGTACGGCATGAACTGCACGCGGCCCGAGGCTCGTACGAAGTGCCGCCGCGTAAGCTGCTTGTCTCCCACGATTTGTCCGATGCTGTCGACCGATCACGGTCCACTGGTGCGGTTGCTCAAGGCCGCACGACAGCAGCCGGGCGTGAAAAAAGCGTTGGTGGCCTCAGGCATTCGCATGGACCTTGCCGCGAAGAGCCCGGCGTACACGAGCGAGGTCGTCCGCCATCATACGGGCGGGCTGCTGAAGGTGGTGCCCGAACATACCGATCCCGAAGTGTTGCGGCGGATGAACAAGCCGCCGATCGACGCGTTCGAGGCATTCGCGCGGCGGTTTAAGAGTGAGGCAGCCGCGGCAGGTAAGCAGCAGTTTCTGGTGCCGTATTTCATCGCCGGCCATCCCGGCAGCGATCTGCGGGCAATGATCGACCTAGCCCTGTATTTGAAGCGACACGGCCTAGAGCCCGACAAGGTGCAGGACTTCATTCCTGGCCCGATGGACATCGCCACCTCGATGTATTACACGGGGCTCGATCCGATGAGCGGCGAGCCGGTGTATGTGGCGCGGGTCCCACGAGCGGCGTCTGCAACGTGCGCTGCTGCAATACTTCAAGCCGGAGAATTATGCTGACGTCTGTGAGGCGCTGACCAAGGCGGATCGGCTGGACTTGATTGGCGACGGACCACAATGTCTGGTTTCGTCACGACCACCGAGACATGGTGCGAGCCAAAAATCGCCGCCGCGTGAGAGGCAAGAACGACGCGCGGCCGGCTATCGGCCGCACCGAAAGACGGCGAAGCGGAAAAATTAGGCATCACGCAAAAGCGCAACGGAAAAATGGCGGTGGATGGTTATCAACTTCTAGATTTTGGCCGCGGTCGCCGGCTGGAGCGGTTCGGCGAGGTTGTGCTGGATCGGCCGTGCCCGGCGGCGGAAGGGATTGAGCCGGCCAGTGTCGAGGCATGGTCTCGCGCCGACGCTCGCTTCGAGGGACGCGATCAAGAGAAAGGGCAGTGGACCGATCGACGCGAACTGCCCGAGCGATGGAAGGTCGCGTACGGCGAGCTGCTATTCGAGTTGAAGCGGTCTGACTTTGGACACCTTGGGCTGTTCGCCGAGCAGGCGCAGAACTGGGCTTGGATTGCCGGTGCGATTCGTGCGAGAAATAAACAGCGTTCCGTGGCCCCTCTTCCCTCTCCTCTCTCCTCTCTCCCTTCTCCAAAAGTGCTGAACCTCTTCGCTTATACCGGTGGCAGCACGCTGGCAGCGGCCGCGGCGGGAGCGGAAGTGGTGCATGTTGATGCTGCCAAGAATATCGTTGCCTGGGCGCGGCACAACGCCGAGCTTTCTGGCTTGGCCGAGGCTCCGATTCGCTGGATCGCCGAAGATGCCGTGAAGTTTGTTCGACGCGAATTGAGACGGGGCAACCACTACGATGCAGTGATCCTCGACCCGCCGAGCTACGGTCACGGGCCGCGCGGCGAAGTCTGGCGACTGTCCAGGCATCTGCCGCGACTGCTTTCCTTGTGTGCCAAGTTGACCGCTAGCGCGCCAGAGTTCCTGTTGCTCACCTGCCACACGCCCGGCTATGATGCCACGACGCTGCGTGAGATGGCGATCGAAGCATTTGGCGACGGCGGCGCTGTTACGATGGGCCCGTTGTCGCTTCGCTCGACGGCCGGCCGCGAGTTGCCCAGCGGCGTCATGGTGCGTATAGTGCAATCCGTTAAGGATGTAGGGTCCGCCGTGCGGACCACGACAAAACATAGTTGACGGTCCGCGAGGCGGACCCTACGGGACTCAGTGCGAATTAAGTAAACGCGGTAGGCGACATGTTCATCATATCGAGTCCTCAAAATCCACGGGTGAAGGATGCCGTGCGCCTGCGCGATCGGCGGCATCGGGAAAAACAGGATCGGATACTTATCGACGGCGCGCGGGAGTTGCTCCGCGCCGTGGCGGCGGGCGTGCATCTGGTCGAACTGTTTGTCTGCGAGCCGTTGTGCCGCAGCGAGGACGCTGGCGGCGTGGTTGAAGCGTTGCCCCAGGACTGCGAAGTGCTGCACGTCAGCGAGGCCGTGTTTGAAAAACTTGCGTTCGGTCAGCGAGCAGAGGGCCTGCTTGGCGTGGCAGATATGCCGCGACCGACGCTACACACTCTTGCGGCGCGATGGCAGGGCGAGCCTCCCTCGTTGGGTGCCACTGCTGGCTTGCCCAGCAGTGCCGGGCGCACGGTTGGGCAAGCCAACCGTGGCACCCAGCAGGCGTCATTTGTCCTTCCGCAACACCCGCTGGTCGCTGTGCTGGAAGGCGTAGAGAAGCCGGGCAACGTTGGGGCCGTGCTCCGCAGTGCCGATGCTGCCGGCGTGTCAGCCGTGATTCTTGCTGACGGCCGCACCGATCTTTATAATCCTAACGCCATCCGTGCGAGCTTGGGCACGATATTCACTATGCCCGTGTGCACGGCCGCAAGCGACGAGACGCTCGTCTGGCTTCGAGAGCGGCAGTTTGCGATTCTTGCGGCACGCGTCGACGGATCGATAGTGTACACCGAGGCCAGCTACCGCGGACCAACGGCCGTCGTGCTCGGTAGCGAGGCCAGCGGTTTATCGCCCGTCTGGACCGCCCAAGACATCAAGCCGATTCGCCTGCCGATGCTCGGCGTGGCCGACAGCTTGAACGTCTCGGTCACGGCCGCAGTGCTGTTCTATGAAGCGATGCGGCAACGCGACGCACGACCTCGGTAGCTACCTCATTTCGCCACGGTCACGCGATATTGAATTCGAGGCGTGGTCGCCGGGCCGCCATTGACGTCGATGACGCCCGTCTGACCCTCCAAGCAATACCCGAACGGCTCACCGGTTGCCGGGTTATTGGGGATGGGGACGACCTTGACCTCGTCCAGCGTTGCTGGCAATCGTCCTTCGTGCTCGGCAGCGTACAGCCGGAGTGCCTCGATACATCGTAGTGCCGCCAATTGGCGGTCGGTTCGAGCAAATCTGAACATGGCATTGGCCGAACCGCCCGGCAAGAGCATCGAGGCGGCCGGAATTGGCTCGTGCTTCGTAGCGTCCGCGAGTCTAGGTTCTAAGGCTCCCAACCCTTTTTGTGCAAGCCAATACGGTACGTGCCACCATTGAAACATTTCGTCCCGAAATATCTCATATTGGTGGAGAGCATGGAGCATGACCACTTGCGCCGGAGGCATGGCATTAAGCTCCTGCTGGGTGTAGCCCCCTGCCAACAGATCAGCCTTCGCTTTTGGAATCGCGCCGAGAGCGTGGGATATGATCTTGGCAACTTCAGCCGCCTGATCCTCTTTAGACACTTTTGCTCGCTTGAACGTGCTCCCATAACGCACTGCGTCCACTACAAAGCGTCGCAAGATCAAGTCCCATTGTTCGGGCGCGTACTTTGCATGGCGAGCAGCAGCCAATTCGGGATATTGTAGGTATAGGCCGTCATACTCGGCATCGACGGACTTCACAGGGTCGATCAATGGATGTGGAAGCTCAGTGATCGTCCAATAGAGATTCGGGACGCCCGGCTGCTGAATGAGCGTCAACAATTGGTCGCTCATCATGTTGGCAATCGTTGCTCCAACCAATCCGCTGACGAGAAACGGCTGCTCGGCAATATGACGTGCCATTCCATACCCCACCTGCAATGACGCTATGGCCTCCGCGTATTTCCCCTCGGCGATCTGCAACCGCGCGCGCAAGGCAACCACGCGGGCCACGTTGCGAAACTCCTGCACTTCCGGCAGCAACATCTCGAAGATTCTACCTTGCCGCAACGGCAGGTCCCACTCGCAGCGTTCGCAATGCACGGCCAGAGACAATTGAGAGGCTACTGTTCCACCATATAGGTCAACCAGTTTTCGCACTTTGTCGCGAGGCAATTTATCAAGCGGCATCTCCAACCATGACACCAAGTGATCGAGGTCAGACTCTTTTCCAGCCGCCTGCTCAGCAAGACCTCGCCATATTTCCAGATGTCGCATCAAGGCTTTCAAGTAGCACGGAATCGCGCTGCCAGGCGTACGATCGAGAAACGTTGGCAAGAGGTGATACTTCAACGTAGGCTTCGGCAGGGCGGCTGGGTGGATCGTTACAGAAATGATGTCAATTCGCGGTTCCTGCGGTGCCTTGGACTTTGCCGCGCCATCGGCTGCTTCGCAGCGCGCGGCGAGTAGGAGTACAAGACCGAATAGCAGCACACGTTCAAAATAGTTTTTCCGTCGGAGGATCATCGCGTATCTCCCTTACCTTATGAGGGTGACTCTTTGAGCAGTTCATCGATTAGGTCGCGATAGCTGTCTCTTCGTGGTGCGATAGGCGCAGTGCTCGCTGCCGGGGTATTGAGTTGTGGCATCGCGTCTACGCCCTTCTCCAGCACCAACTTGCAGAGCCGTCGATTTTCCCAGGGCGAAGAGGGTGATTCGGAGACGGGAGAAAACTCTGGCACGGGTGGGAGACTGCGTGCGGACACGTACACGACCCGTTCAACGATTTGCGGAGTGCCGCGGGCCGACCACAACAGCCCGAACGTCACAGCGGCCATCAGCGAAGCCGAGAGGGCACATGGCCAGAGCCAAGCCGTGATATATCGGCTATGACGCGGCTGAGGCTTGGCAGACGCCCGTCCCGCCAGAAACATCAATCGGTCGCGCCGGACGCTGCTGGGCGCCGGCGTCAAGCTGCCGAGCACCGCCTCGATTGCCGCCAGTTCGTCGTCTAACCGTTTTTCGGACATGACGCCCTCAATTTCTTGCGTAAAACTAATAGGCCGGCTTCGTAGCGTCGGTGGGCCGCGCTGTCGGAGATGCCTACCAACTGGCCGATCTGTTGAAAGGACAATCCGCCCCAAATCCGGGCGACCACGACTTCGCGATATTCGTTCGGCAATAATTCTATTGCGGTTGTCGCTGCATCGGCGTCAATCCGGTCTTCCGCTGACCGCTCGAACCACGCCGATCGGCAGCCGGCCGCCTCTGTTTCATGACGTTTTCGCCGCCGTGTGGAACGTGACGCACTGATTGCCTTGTTGCGTACCACCCGATACAGCCAAGCCACGACATCATCAGGCACGCTGATCTGCACAGACAATTCCATCAGGGCTTCTTGGACAACGTCCTCTGCGCAGTCGCACAGTTGCCGAGCGTATAGTTCCAAGGCCGCCGCATGGCGATCAAACAAGCATCCGAGATACTCTGGACCGATGGAACCGTCGGCGTTGGGGTCGTTCTCGCTCACCATGATAAAGACGCCGGCCAAACAACGTTGTCCCGCGATTTCCAAGAATTCGGGGCGTTGAACCTCTCAGGCATGGCGTGGCGCGGCAAACCACCCTCACCCTGGCCCTCTCCCGGAGGGAGAGGGGACCGTGGCGGCAACGCGAGTCGTAGCAGAAGTCGTAGAAGCTGATTCCAGTCGGCCACGATAGGCCCAAAGACCCAAGGCTGGATTGCTCACGTAATAGACGCGCTCGCCATCGGGCAGCGTATTCCAGCCGTCGACGAGCGTCTTTGGATTGTAACGCTGCTGCATCGCGTCGAGTTCGGCATATCGATAGCCGACCGATTCGATCTCCTCACGGCTCAGCTTGCCGGGGCAGTAGGTGATCGTGAATCGGCCTTCCGACGAACCGTGGATCAAGTGCGCAGCCGCCGACAGATTCTTGGGCAGGTCGTCGGTCTCGTCTACGAATCGCATGACTTCGGGCGTGGTGCGGTATCCGTACTTGCGAATCATTCGGTCGATCTCGGGGTCTTCGCCGAACGTGCCGACGCTTGGCGCGAGCACAATCAATTCGCCCTCGTCGGCAATGGCCATGCGGGTGCGGTAGATCGCCTTATTGCCCAGCCAAGTGCTGTGGAACTCCTCGGGATCGAGGTACACGACCACTTTCTTGAGTGGTTCGTCGAGCACCGTGAAATTCACCTTGACCGACAACTCCGCCGCGCGGTGGAAACACTCGATGTCGTCGCCGATAAACAAACCGCGGACCGCAAGGTTGGACGGCAATGGCAGCGGACCGTCATCGTTGGCTGGATGTGAAGGGGTCAGGTCCATGTTTTCGGTCGAGGCGTACGCGCCGTCGCGATGTGTATCCGCCGAAAAATGGACCAGACCCCGACCGTCGCGCCGGCTGAGTTCTTCCGGGCTGCGTGGGCCGATTACCGTGAGCACGAACAGCAGCGGCAGATGGGGGCAGAAATGGTCTTGGGCGTAGTTCAGGATCTGTCGCAGGGGCGTGTCGGCCCGGCCCATCATCCGTTCCATGCCGTAGGCGGCGCCGATGAAGTGGCTTTCGTTGATGCCCGCCTGTCCACCGGTGCCGACGAACAGGTTCTTGTTGTAATTGGCCATGCCGATGACTTCATGCGGCACGACCTGGCCGATCGAGAGGATCAGGTCGTGGCCGCCCTGCCACACCAGTCGGTTGAGTTGTGTCGGCCAGGGTTTGTGGTAGATGCCTTCGGTCACCCGGCTAACGAACTCGGCCGGCACTTCGCCGATGGTGACCACGTCGCGCCGCCAATCGTGAACGCGGATGAGCGACCGCGGCACCGTGGGAAACATGCGGTCCAACTGCCAATCGGGCATGGCCACGTGCGTGCCAAGGGCCGGCATGACGTCGACCAGGCGCTGGCCAAAATATTCGTACGCCATGCAGCACAGTGGCCCGGCCATGCTGTTCGCACGCGTGAAGTCGGGCGGCAGCGCCAGCACCTTGTGACGCGGCTCCAATTTTTGAAGCGTCTCGAACAGCGCCGCATGCAAGTCGCTGTGGCTCAAGTCCGTTTCGGGCGTACCTTCAGCGTAGTAGAGAGTCATGCCGAACCCTTCAAAGAATCACGTCAGCTACCGATTTCAAAGTACCACAGACGCCCTATTGTCGCTAGGCTCGATGCCGGTTGCCTCGGTTGCCTCCGGGGAGGGAGCACAAACGCATCAGGCCTGCATTCGAGAGTGCAGATAAGTATAATAAACAACAAAGACATTGGGACGGATGGATGGAACGCCGCGAAATTCTCTCTTGGCTACGTGAAACCGACGCAATCCGCCTCGGCGAACTCTGGCGATTGGCCGATCGAACCCGGCAGGAATTCGTTGGCGGCGAGGTTCATTTGCGCGGTCTTATCGAACTGTCCAACTACTGCGTCCGGCTCTGCGGCTACTGCGGGTTGCGGGCTGGGAATCGCGGATTGACGCGCTATCGCATGCCCGACGAAGAGATCATGGCGTGCGTCCGCGATGCCATGGGCTTCGGCTACGGGACGGTGGTACTCCAGTCGGGCGAAGATCCGGAACTGACATGTGAGCGAATTTTGCGATTGGTCGAGCGCATCAAGGCCGAGACGCCGCTGGCCGTGACACTCAGTCTGGGCGAGCGCGATGACGAGGAGCTGGTCGCGTGGCGCCGGGCCGGGGCCGATCGCTACTTGCTGCGGTTCGAGACGTCCAATCGAAAACTGTACGATCGGATTCATCCGCCGCGGCCGGGACGCGGGGACAGGCAAGAGTGTCAGCCCCATCGCGATCGCGTGGCGATTCTCGGAACTTTGAGGCAGCTCGGCTACGAGGTCGGAAGCGGCGTGATGATCGGCATCCCTGGCCAGACGTTTGACGACTTAACCGATGATATTGAGTTGTTCGGGCGGCTAAACCTCGACATGATTGGCACGGGACCGTATCTGAGGCATCCGGATACACCGCTGGCCCATGACGTCGAGTGGCCCGACGCCGACGATCAGGTTCCAGCCACCGAGGAGATGGCGTACAAGGTGATCGCCTTGGCACGGCTGGTGTGTCCGCGCGCTAATATACCGGCTACAACGGCGTTGGCCACGCTGAACATTCAGCAAGGGCGAGAGCTTGGACTGGTGCGTGGGGCGAACATCGTTATGCCGAATCTCACGCCGCCGCAATATCGTGCGCTCTACGAAATTTATCCGGATAAAGCGTGTATCGCCGAGACCGGCGAGGCGTGCCACCATTGCCTTGCGGGCCGGATTCGATCGATCGGCCGCTGGCCGGGTCGGGGCCGAGGAGACTCGCCGAATTATACTGCGCCGGCAACCACGTCGGGCCCAACCGTGGTACAATAGAAGTTTGCCTGTAGGAGGCCGACTCCTACAGTTCCAGGGAGTGATTATGTCGTTTGCATTGGATACGAACAAACTGAGCCGTAGCGGCTTCGATTTCATCGATGAAGATCGTCTTCACGGCCTGCTAGAGCGTCGAGCCGAGCCGGCCCAAGTCCGCGACATTATCGCCAAGAGCCTGTCAAAACAGCCGCTGACGATCGAAGAGACGGCCGTGTTGCTGTCGGCGGCCGAGCCCACATTGGTCGAGCAGATTTTCGACGCCGCCCGGCAACTGAAGAACGACGTGTATGGCAACCGCATCGTGCTCTTCGCTCCGCTGTACATCGGCAACGACTGCACGAACGACTGCGAGTACTGCGCGTTTCGTCGCTCGAATCGTCAGGCCGTCCGCCGCACGCTCAACGAGGAGGAAATCCACCAGCAAGTGCATGCCTTGGAGAAGAAGGGGCACAAACGGTTGATTCTCGTCTTCGGGGAGCATCCGCATTATGACCCGGAATTCATGGCGGAATGCGTGCGGCACGTGTACGCCACGACGACGGGCCACGGCGAGATTCGCCGCGTGAATATCAACGCCGCGCCCTTGGATCATGACGGCTACGCCACCGTCAAGGCGTCCGGCATCGGCACGTACCAGATCTTCCAGGAAACCTATCACCACGCAACGTATCAGCAGGTTCACCCGCAGGGAACGCGGAAGGGCAATTATCTTTGGCGGCTCGATGGCGTATCACGGGCAATGGAGGCCGAGTGCGACGACGTCGGCATCGGCGCCCTGTTCGGTCTGTACGACTGGCGGTTCGAGGTTCTGGGGCTGGTCAGCCACGCCTTGCATTTGCAGAAGCACTACAACTGCGGCCCGCACACGATTAGCTTTCCTCGGCTGCGGCCGGCGCAGGGCGTGTCGCTTGACGACACGTATCTCGTTAGCGACGAAGACCTGAAGCGGCTTGTGGCCATCTTGCGGCTTTCGGTTCCGTATACCGGACTGATACTGACGGCCCGAGAGACGCCGGAGGTTCGCCGCGATGTACTGGCCTTCGGCGTGTCGCAAATCGACGCCGGCAGCCGCATCGAGTTGGGCGGATACACCGAGGCGGGCGATACGCAGATGATGGAGCGCGAGCAATTTCAATTGGGCGACATCCGCGCCTTGGACGAAGTGGCACGCCAACTGCTGGTCGACGGCTACATCCCGAGCTTCTGCACCGCCTGCTACCGGCTGGGGCGCACCGGCGAGCAGTTCATGGAGTTTGCGATACCGGGCTTTATTCAGAATCTCTGCACGCCCAACGCGATGAGCACGCTGATGGAATATCTGGTCGACTATGCGTCGCCCGAAACCCGCATCGCCGGCCAGAAAGTCATCGCGCGCGAGCTCGAAAAGCTTCCTGACGGCGAGCGAAAGCGGCAGCTAGTGGACCGTCTGCGACGGATCGTGGAAGGGGACGAACGCGATCTATACTTCTGATGCCATCTATGACACACCGCTCGGAAACCGACCTCTTGGGCAGCCGCGACGTGCCGGCTGACGTGCTTTGGGGCATCCATACTCTGCGGGCGATGGAAAGCTTCCCCATTGCCAACCGCCCCGTCCATCGGCGGCTGGTTCATGCCTACGGCACAGTAAAGCTGGCGGCCGCGCGGACCAATCATGGGCTTGGCCGCTGGGATGACACCACTTTCAACGCGATCGAGGCAGCATGCCAACAGATGATCGCCGGCGCACTGGACGGCCAGGTCATTGTCGATGCGTTGCAGGGAGGCGCCGGCACCTCGACCAACATGAACGTCAACGAGGTGCTGACGAACCGAGCCCTGCAACTACTCGGCCGGCCGCTGGGCGACTATCACACGCTGAATCCGCACGACGATCTGAATCTGCACCAATCGACCAACGATACTTATCCCACGGCCTTGAAAGTCGCAGCCATTTTCGCCCTCCACGATCTGGAAGCAAAAGTCGTAGCTCTCTTGGAATCGTTTCAAGCCAAGGAGAAGCAAACGGCCAACGTGGTGAAGATCGGCCGGACGGAATTGCAGGACGCAGTGCTGACGACGCTCGGCCGCGAAATGGCGGCCTACGCCGAGGCCATTTCCCGCGATCGTTGGCGAATCTACAAGTGCGAAGAGCGGCTGCGCGTGGTGAACCTCGGCGGCACTGCGATCGGCACGGGCCTTGGCGCCCCGCGACAATACATCTTCCGCGTCGTCGAGGAACTGCGGCAAATCACGGGCCTAGGGCTTGCCCGAGCGGAAAACCTGATCGAGGCTACGCAAAACGCGGACGCCTTCGTCGAGGTCAGCGGCATCTTGCGGACGCTGGCCGTCAATCTGCTGAAGATCGCCAACGATTTGCGCCTGCTCTCTTCCGGTCCGCACGCGGGGCTGGGCGATATCCGCTTGCCGCCGCGGCAGGCCGGCTCGTCGATCATGCCGGGCAAGGTCAACCCGGTGATCCCCGAGGCCGTGGCCCAGGCCGCCATTGCCGTGATGGGCCATGACCAGATGATCGTGCAAGCCGTTGCCGGCGGCAATCTCGAACTTAGCCAGTTTCTGCCGTTGGTTGCCGAAAGTTTGCTCACGTCAATCGATCTCTTGACCGCCGCGTGCGACATTTTCGCGCGACATTGCATCACAGGCATCGAGGCCGATGAGCACCGTTGCCGCCGCAACACGCACAACAGCACAACTCTATTGACGGCGCTTATCGAGAAGATCGGCTACGATATGGCAGAAGCGCTTGCCCGCGAAGTGTCGGCCAGTCATTGCGGCCAACGCAACGTCCGGCAGCTTGTGATCGAACGCGGACTGATGACCGCCGAGGAGTTCGATCAGTTGACGTCGCCCGAGCGCGTGACGAAGTTGGGATCGTGAGCGTACGCGGCATCACGCAGTGACGTGGGGGCCGCGCTTGCTCGAATGCAGGTTTCGATATAGAATCAGGTAACGGAAGAGTCACTGCGATTCGTCGGAGATTGCGTATGGGTCGGCAGTATACCGAGTTGTTTCAACTGACGCTGCCCGAGAGGCTCCAGCTTGTCGAGGACCTTTGGGACAGTATCGCAGTCGAAGCCGAGAGCCTTCCGCTGTCCGACTGGCAGAGGGCCGAGTTGGACCGCCGCGCTGCGGAGCACCGCCAGAATCCCGACCTAGCCAGCACATGGGACGAGGCCAAACAGAGGATTCTTGCGCGGCATGGCCAATAGGCTGCTGATTCTCGCTGCTGCGGAGCGCGACATCGCCGAGGCTTTTTCGTGGTACGAGAGTCGTCAGTTGGGCCTTGGGTTCGAGTTCTTGCGCGCCGTCGATACCCGCATCCAGTCGATTGCTCGCGCCCCGGAAATGTGCGGCTTCGTCGAAGGTCGGTATCGGTGCGGATTGGTCCGTCGGTTCCCATACGTAGTCCTCTACACTTACGAGGATCTTACGATTACCACCTACGCGGTTTTCCACACTTCGCAAGATCCTTAGAAGTGGCGAGGTCGTTTGCGGTAGAGCAAATCTGGTAGAGGACGAATGCAAACTGCACCTAAAGGCCTTCGACTGCACATCGGCCTGTTCGGCCGCCGCAATGCCGGCAAGTCGTCGCTTCTGAATGCGATGACACGGCAGGACGTGTCAATTGTGTCGGAAATTGCCGGCACGACGACCGACCCTGTCGAGAAGCCAATGGAACTTCTGCCGCTGGGGCCGGTGTTGTTTATCGATACGGCCGGCATCGATGACGACGGAGCCTTGGGCGAAAAACGCGTGCAAAAGACGCGACAGGTATTTGACCGGACTGACGTGGGCGTGCTGGTTGTCGACGCCGGACGCTGGGAAGATTTCGAGGAGGCAATCTTCGGCGAATTGACCGGGCGCGGCATCCCGGTACTCGTAGCGCTGAACAAGTCGGACATCGCCAAGCCGGCGGCCGCGCTATTGCAGCGATTGCACACTGCGAAGATCATTTTCACAGAAACCGTGGCGAGCGAGGGCCGAGGCGTGTTCGAATTGCGCGAGGCGCTGATCGAAGCAGCGCCGGACGACTACCTGCGCCCGCCGGCCATCGTGGCCGACCTGGTGCCACCGGGCGAGTTGGCCGTGCTGGTGGTGCCCATCGACCTGGAAGCCCCCAAAGGACGGCTGATCGTCCCGCAGGTGCAGTCGATCCGCGATCTGTTGGACGGCGACGCCTATTGCATGATCGTAAAGGAACGGGAACTTCGCGACGCTCTGGGTCGGTTGAACCGCCCGCCGGCACTGGTGGTGACCGACTCGCAGGCGTTTTTGAAGGTCGCGGCCGACACGCCGCCGAACGTCAAACTGACCTCGTTCTCGATCCTTTTCGCGCGGCAAAAGGGAAACCTCAGTCAATTTGTCGAAGGCGCGGCCAGTATCGAGCGACTCAGGCCAGGCGACCGCGTGTTAATGGCCGAAGCGTGCACACATCATCCGATCGGCGATGACATAGGCCGGGTGAAAATTCCCCGCTGGCTAAAGCAATATGTCGGCGGCGACTTGCAGGTGGATACGGTGCAAGGGCACGATTTTCCCCAAGATTTGAGCCCCTATCGGTTGGTCGTGCACTGCGGAGGGTGTATGTGGAACCGCCGGGCAATGCTCACACGCCTTACCCATTGCCACCGTGCCGGCGTGCCGATCTCAAATTACGGAATGACAATCGCTTACACGCTGGGAATCTTCGATCGGGCGCTGGAGCCGTTCCCCGATGCGCTCGAGACGTATCGAAAGATCAAGCAGACCGTAGGGTCCGCCTTGCGGACCTGATTCGTGCATTCGCCGTGGTCCGCACGGTGGACCCTACGCAACAAGAATCACGACCAGCCGCTTCGGGCCGTGGACGCCGAGGATGAGAATTTTCTCGATATCGGCCGTTCGGCTGGGACCAGTGACGAAGACGAACTCTCCCCGCTGGGCTGGATCGGCGACGCGCGGCGCGACTTTGGCCCAGGCTGCGGGCATGTGCTCGGCCAATTGCTCCTCTTTCGCGATAATGACGCACGCCGGCGGCAGATAACATAGCAACCGGTCTTGCGGCGTGGGGCAAGCGATCATGCACGAGCCGGTGTCAGCCAGGAGCACGTCGGACTCGATCACGCTTGCCGAAAACTCGGCCATCTGCCGCGGCTCCCAATCGGCGGCGGCCCAACGGATTGTGTTCGACGGCAGCTCGGCCGTCGCATCGCGGACCGTCGGTCGATCCATGCAACCCAGCGACGTCCACTTGGCCTGCCGAGCCAGCTCGGCCAGTTGCCACTGCGCGTCTTTCATCGTGGCGCAGCGAATTATCTCGCCGTCAACCGTCAACAGCTCCTTGGCGAACCGATCCGCCATCATGGCCGCTGTCGGATTTTCGCACGGCCACACCTCGGCCACGGGCGGCATGTCCATGGGTGGAGCCTTGGAGAGCTCGGTGCGGATTCGCTGGAGAATTGTGTCGCGACTGCTCATGGTTCTTATGTAGTGAATCGGGTCGGAGCCGCTTCGTACACTCCAACCTACAACCCTTACCGCACCTTATTGTTTTGGCTCGTACCTGTCTTTGTTCTTGCGCCACCAACTGCGGAAATCGGGGCCCGGCACCTTGGGCAACTCACGGCCGCGAGTCCACGCGCCGAGCTTGCCGGGATGCCAGGGCAGGAACTTCGCCATCCGCACCCCGATGCGCCACAGACGTCATGGCCAGCTTGTAGCGGAGTCGACCGCCCATAAACCACGCCCATACCGCCCAGGTCAGTCGTTCGGTGGGCGAGTTCATTGGCGACGATTCGTTGACCGCACGGTGGCGGAGGTGGACGAGTTGGTGTGGTATGTCGATCTTCACCGGGCACACTTCGCTGCACGCACCGCACAGCGACGAGGCGAACGGCAGCTTGCCCGCCTTATCGATGCCCTGCAAATGAGGCGTGAGGATCGAACCGATCGGTCCGGGATAGACCCAACCATAGGCCCAGCCGCCGACGCGACGATATACCGGGCAATTATTCATGCAAGCGCCGCAGCGAATGCAGTGCAGCGACGACCAGGCGGCACGGTCTTTCAGCACATTGCTCCGCCCGTTGTCCAAAATGATGATGTACAGTTTTCGGCCGGGCGTGGCCCCGTGGAAGAGATGCGTGTAGGTAGTGAGCTTCTGGCCGGTGCCGCTGCGCCAGCAGGTTCAGGAACAGCGGCACATCGGCGATGCGGGGCAGGATTTTTTCGATGCCGATCAGGGCCACGTGCACCGGCGGCGTGGACGTCGAAAGCCCGGCGTTGCCTTCGTTCTCAATCACGACCATTGTACCGGTCTCGGCGATGGCGAAGTTGCAGCCGGAAACGCCCATGCCCGCTTGCAGATATTCGTCACGAAGGTGCCGGCGGGCGATGTCGGTCAGGCCGCGATGTTCCTCGGAAAAGGGCTCACCGAGTTTGTCGGCAAACAGCCTTCCCACATCGGCGGCCGACATGTGGATGGCAGGAGTGACGATGTGAACGGGCCGCTGCTGGGCCAGTTGCACGATGTATTCGCCGAGGTCGGTCTCGACGGCCCGGATGCCGGCCGCCTCGAGCACGTGGTTCAGTTCCATCTCTTCGCTGACCATCGATTTTGACTTGACCACGCTCCGCACGTTATGCTCGCGGGCGATGTCGAGCACGTGCTGATTGGCCTCGGCGGCATCCTTGGCCCAAAGCACGGTGGCCCCGCGGGCGGTAATCTTCTGCTCAAACTCGACGAGCAACTTGTCGAGGTTGGCCACCGCATAGCTCTTCACCTGATGGCCTGCCTCGCGCCAATCCTGGAAGCACGGGACGGAATCGGTCACTGTCCGGTTGTGGTCGGCCGACCGCTCGGCATTCACGCCCAGAGAGGCCGGCGCCTTGGGCTCGTAGAGACCCTTCGTCTCACCCGTTAGGAACTCGGCGCCATTCATCGGGTCGGATTTGTGTGGCATCGGATAGGGCGGCGCGGTTCAAAGGTCAGGGATCAGGGGAGGTGGCTTGAGCGCCGGAAGCCAGGGTTGGGCGATTTGCTGCCCGGTCGCCCCGTTTCACGTCTTGCGCCATATCTTCGCTTTTCCAGCCCGACACCAACACTTCGGCGATGTGCATGGTGCGAATGTGCCGCGTTTCCCGCTTTCGCCGCAGCATGCCGTCGATATGCATCAGGCAACTAATGTCGTTGGAGACAACGACCTCGGCGCCGCTGCGGACGATATTCTCGACTTTCGTGCTACCCATGGCCAACGAGGTACCGGGCATCTTCACGCTGAACGTGCCGCCGAAGCCGCAACACTCCTCGATATTGGGCAGTTCGCAATACGTCAGACCGTGAACGCTCTTAAGCATGCGCATGGGCTGCTCGGCGGTGCCCAGCTCGCGCCGCCCGTGGCAGCCGATGTGCATGGCGACCTTGTGCGGAAACGTCGCGCCGGTATCGGTGACGCCCAGAATGTCGTGAAGAAACTCGGTCAACTCGAACACCCGTCGCCCGATGCCGACAACGCGCGGATCGGGATCGGCGTGTCCGAAGAACACACGGCACATGGCCGTACACGACGCCGACGGACAGACGATCCATCGATGCGGCTCGAAGACGTCGCAGAAATGGCGGATTACCCGCCGCGCCTCTTCCCAATAGCCCGAGTTGAAAGCCGGCTGGCCACAGCAGGTTTGCTCGGTTGGGTAAAGCGTCGGCACGCCGTAGCGCTTCAACAGGTCGGCCGTCGCCCGGGCGATTTGCGGGTAGAACTGGTCGATGTAGCACGGAATGAACAGCGCAACCGGATCGCCCGGCTGATATGGCGGATCATCTTGCCGCGGTGCGATGCTGTGAATAGGTCGAGGCATAACAGGGCTGGCCGGCCATTGTAGCGAAATCAAACCGCTATCTTACACTGCCGGGCCGCTGCCTGACCAGTGGTGCAGTAAATTACTAGCAGGGCCGCAAATCGGGCAGTACAATGCTCGTGGGGGGCCGGGAGACGTGATTATGTTTTGCTCTGTGGCAATAATTTGCTCCTTGTTGGCTAATTCGGCACTGGCGGTCGGCGGCGAGGACTTGCAGGCCGAGGTGCAGCGGTTGGTCGAGCAGCTTGACGCCCCGCGATTGGCCGATCGTGAAGCGGCCGAAAATGCGTTACTGCGGCGCGGCCCCGAGGTGCTGCCGTTCTTGCCGAAGGAAGACGAACGAGCGCCGGCGGAAGTCCAGCAGCGAACGACCCGCATCCGGCAACGGCTCGAGCGGTCCATTGCCGCAGGGGCGGCCGAGTCCTCGCCGATCACGCTCCACGTCCGATCGATACCGCTCTCCAAGATCCTCGAACAGTTCCAGCAGCAGTCGGGCAACGCGATCTTCGACTACCGGCCGCAGTTCGGTCAGCCCGTAACCGACCCCAAGCTAACCGTCGACTTCGATAAGTCGGACTTCTGGCCGGCATTGGATCGGGTCTTGGCGCAGGCCAAACTGATCGTATACCCGTATGCCAAGCGGCATGCGATCGGTGTAGTGGCCGCATCAGGAGTGCCTGCTGCGTCGGGCCACGTCAGCTATAGCGGCCCGTTTCGCTTCGAGCCCGTATCCGTCATCGCGTCGCACAATTTTCGTCAACCAAACGGCGACTCACTGGTCGTGAGCGTCGACGCGATTTGGGAGCCGCGGCTGCGAATCATTAGCCTGGCGCATCGGATGGCGGACGTGAAGGCGGTGGACGAACGTGGCAAGCCGCTGCCGGCCGCCATGAGCGCCGCCCAAATAGAGATGGCCGACGTACAGTTGGCGGATGCCCCGGCCGTGAAACTCGACATCAATCTGCAACGGCCGCCGCGCGAGATTCGGCAAATCGCAAGCCTTCAGGGCAAGCTGCGGGCCACGCTTGCCGGCCGGGACGTGACGTTCCGCTTCGCCAAGCTGGATGGTGCGCACGACGTTCAACAACGCATCGCCGACGTTACGGTGACGCTGGAGCAAGTTCGCAAGAGCTCAGATGGATGGGAAGTCTACATACGTGTCCGTTTCGACGACGCCGGCGACGCCCTGGCTTCGCACCGGCAGTGGATCTTCGACAACGCGGCAAACCTGGAGGGACCCGACGGAAAATCGATCGCCTACGCCAGCGTTGAGCCGACCGCCCAGGAGAAGAACCAAATTGGCTTAGCTTATCGCTTCAAGACGGATCGACCGCTGGGGGAGCTGGCGTTCACCTATACGACGCCCGGCACGATCATCGACCGCGCATTTCCGTATGAGTTGAAGAACATCGACCTGCCATAAGAGGCACGGTCGGCATACGATCACGAGCCTACGCAGCCGGCCGTTTGGCCGAATACAGATACGGATTCATCGTCGGGTCGTTATACATCTTGAACTGACGATACACCTTCAGCCGCTTGCGCCCGGCGAACAAGTCCTCGATCAATTCGCGGAGCGATCGGGACAGGTCTCGTCGTTGCTCGTGAAGAATTTCCAGCCGAGCCTTGGCCTTGGCAATGTGGCTGTCCGAGGCATCGCTGCGACAAGCCTGTTCTTCCATGTGATAGAGCCGCAGCGCCAGGATCGATAGTCGGTCGATCACGCTGCCCGGCGTTTCCGTGTTCAGGCGGGCGGCCTGCCAAGATTCTACTTTCGCCACCGCTAATTGGTGGATGATGGCATCGTCGAGCTGCTCGATCAGGTCGTTGCGCTGCTGATTGAGTTTGTCAATCGCCCGTTTCACCGCGGCCAGGTCGTCGCTGGTGACGTTGGGGCTGCGGGCGATGTCCTCCTGATGCCAGAGGCGGAAGTTCTGCTGATGCTGAAGGCAGACGAGTTGCAGGAAGCTCGTGTACGGGTTGTCGATCTCTTCCGTATGCCAGCGAGCTACGGTCATTTCATGCACGTCGAGAATCGCGTGAACGTCGAGCATGGGAAATAACGGCGATTGGGGACAGGGAACGGGATTGGATCGGTCTCGCCACATCGGCCGGGCGGATGCCGCCCAGCAGCGAGATATTTGACGCCACCCCGTTCCTCTCTTGGTGGCGGCGCGCGACCGCGTTATGATCGTTGGTGCTGACAGTTTTCCGTGCGGCAGAATAGCGATCAATGGCATTTGTGGCAAGATGAAAAAACTTCGTTGGCCGCTGGTATTGCTCACTGCCGCTCTGGTCGTCTTGGTCTGGCACGCTTCACTGCACGTTTCCCCCGGGCCGGCGGCGGGAACGGCATTTGAGGGCAAAATCGCTCCGCCGGGGCCAACGAACAGCGTCGGCCGGGCCACGATCCGCTTGGGCGCCTTTAACATCCACGGCGGCAAGGGCCGCGACGGACGACGCGATTTGGCCCGCGTGGCAGACAATCTCCGCGATCTCGACTTCGTGGCGCTCAGCGAGGTGCTTGGGCAGACCATTACCGGCAGCGCGGATCAGACCGAGCAATTAGGCCGTCAACTCGGAATGCAATGGCTGTTCGCGCCGGCTGACCTGCGGTGGTTCTATGCGCAGTCCGGCAACGGAGCGATCAGCCGCGTGCCTGTGTGCTCGTGGCAGCGGCTACCATTGCCGCGGCGATATGATCGAAGTTATCGAAACATGGTGTTGGTCGACCTTTCGTGCGGCGCTGGGCGCACGGCTGCCGTTCATGTCTTGTTGACGCACGTGAACCGACGTTACGACGCCGAACGAGAGGCTCAACTCAGCGCCGCGATCGCGCTATATTTGGATTTAGCCGAGCCGGCCGTCCTGATGGGCGATCTCAACAGCGACGCCGGCGACCCGCAGATCCGAAAGCTGCTGCAAACGCCGGGTGTTATTGACACACTGGGGGCGAAGCTGGGCAACAGAGACTTGCCGGGGCGAATCGATTGGATCATTGTACGCGGCCTTCGGCCCGTTGAGGGCGGCATCCGCGACAATGGCGCGTCGGATCACCCGCTGGTTTGGGCCGAGCTGGAGTTACCAGGGGAAGAGAGTCCGCTATAATAGACAAGTGCAATGGTCCGCGAGGCGGACCCTACGATCCAGCGGTCCGTGAGAGAAGGTAGGGTCGGCCGTGCGGACGGTGGCAGGTACGGCCCGCCTTTGTGCAACGGTCCGTGGGGCGGGCCCTAGGAGCGGTGTCCATTTGTTGAAGGTCGCACCTTTGAAGCAACTCATTGCAATTGCCGCCCGCCCGATCATGGCGCTGTCTGGCGGTGTCCTGCTTGTCGGCGTGGTGCTGGCGGCATGGTTGCTCATTGGCCAGCCCGGAAGTAATGTCGCAGCAGCGGTCGCAGCCCCGACCAAACTCGAAGACATCCCCTTCAACGGCGCCCGGGCGTACGAATATCTCAAGCAGCTCTGCGAGATCGGTCCGCGCCCAGCGGCTCGGCCGGCATGGAGAAGCAGCAAAAACTCTTGGCCGAGCATTTCACCAAGTTGGGCGGCAAAGTGGAGTTTCAGCGATTTCGGGTGCAGCATCCGCACGATCGATCCTGGGTGCCGATGGCGAACATCATTGTTCACTGGCATCCAAAAGCGACGGAGCGCATCCTGCTTTGTGCCCACTACGACACGCTGCCGTATCCGCTGCAAGACCCACAGAATCCGCGCGGGCGCTTTGTCGGGGCCAACGACAACGCCAGCGGCGTGGCCGTGCTGATGGAACTAGCTCACGATATGCCGTCGCTCAAGTCGAAGTACGGCGTCGACTTCTTGCTGCTGGACGGCGAGGAGTATATATTCGATGAGCGCGATCGGTACTTCCTTGGCTCGGAGTATTTTGCCCGGGAATATGCTAAGGCAAAGCCGCAGCACCGCTACCGCTGGGGCGTGCTGCTGGATATGATTGGCGATTCGAACTTGCAGATTTACGAGGAACGCAACAGCCTGTGGTGGCGCGACACGCGGCCGCTGGTTGCCGACATCTGGGCCACTGCCGCCCGGCTTGGCGTGCGCGATTTCATAGCGACACCGAAGTATGAGGTAAGTGACGATCACGTGACGCTGCACGATATCGGCGGCATCCCGTGCATCGACGTGATCGATTTCGACTATCCGGCATGGCACACCCAGCGCGACACGCCCGACCAGTGTTCGGCACTCAGTCTGGCCAAGGTCGGCTGGGTGATTCGTGAGTGGCTGAAATCGGTCGAGTGAGGCGGCGACTAGCAAATCTGCCCTCTCCCAAAAGGGAGAGGGGACCAACGTACCTTACTCCCTTTCACATTCACTTACATGACATCTCCTTTCGATCAACTCCGTTGGCATAAGTTCCCGGTCCTCGACGACGGCTTCGTTTGCTTGGTCGACGTGATGGGCGATGATCACTCGGTGGTCGAGGCGGCGCGAGTAAGTTATGCGGCCGGCACGCGGCCCGTTTCGGACGATCGCACGCTGATCCGCTATCTGATGCGGCACTGGCACACCACACCGTTCGAGATGGCCGAAGTGAAGCTTTTGGTGCGCGTGCCGATGGACTGTTGGCGGCAATGGATTCGGCATCGCACGGCCTCGGTCAACGAGACGAGCACACGGTATTCGATCGCCATCGACGCCGCGCAGAGTACTCCGCCCGATCGGTGGCGTCTGCAGGCGGCGAACAATCGCCAGGGAAGCGAGGGCTTTCTGGATGCCGCGACCGGCGCCGAGCTTTCGGATGCCGAGAGCGACCTGCAATGCCACGCACGAAACGTCTACGAGCAACGGCTGGCGTTGGGAGTGGCTCGGGAGCAAGCCCGCAAAGACTTGCCGTTGGCGACTTATACGGAAGCTTATTGGAAGGTCGACCTGCACAATCTGCTGCATTTCCTCCATTTGCGGATGGACGAGCATGCCCAATGGGAGATTCGACAATATGCCGAGACGATCGGGCGGGAGATTGTCGGCCCGTTGTTTCCCCTGGTGTGGGAGGCCTTCGTCGATTATCGCCTCGGCGCTCTACAGCTAAGCCGGCTCGACTGGCAGGTGATTGCGCGGCTGGCCGAAGCAGGGCGATTGCCGGCCTGCGAAGACGATTTTATCGCCGCCGGCGATCCGTCGTGGTCGGGCCTTAGTCGCTCGCGCGAGCGCGACGAATGTCGCGAAAAACTCGTCCAACTCAAACTGCTTTCCAAAGGAATCGAACCGTCATGACCGACGCCATCGGCGACGAAGCGACCATCAAGCAAGTGCTCGATGCCAACGAACGGCTGCTGCTGAGCATCGCCCAGGGCGATTGGGAAACGTATTCGCAACTGTGCGATCCGACGATCACGGCCTTTGAGCCGGAGGCGTGCGGCCAATTGGTGGAAGGGATGGCCTTTCACTGTTTCTACTTTGATCGCGGCGGCATTTCCGGCCCCCACAATACCACGGTCTGCGCTCCGCACGTGCGATTGCTGGGCGACACGGCCGTACTGTGCTACGTGCGGCTCGTGCAATATCTCGACGATGCGGGCAAGCCGATTACGGCGCGGAGTGAAGAGACGCGCATCTGGCAGCGGCAGGACGGCGTCTGGCGGCACGTCCATTTTCACCGGAGTCGATAGAGCGATTGCGCCGGGAGAGCGCAGCGGTGAGCCGATGGGCCGTCATCACGAAAGAAGTCGGCGCCATGGCAAGGTCCGCGCAGCGAACCGTACCATGTTCAGCAAGCCATTTCGACTGGCTCGCTACACCATGTCCTTCAAGCCCTTTAGCGGCACGACCTTGACCACGCTGCGAGCCGGCTTGGCCTTGAAGATTGTCTCTTCTTTGGTGAACGGGTTGATCCCCTTGCGCTCGGGAGTCGCCGGCTTGCGGACTGCCTTGATCTGCATCAGACCTGGAACGGCGAACACGCCGGGGCCCTGATCGCCCAAATTCTTGCCAATCAGCTTGGCCAATTCGTCGAATAAGCCGCTGACTTGCTGTTTTGTCAGACCGGTAGCCTCGGACAGAGCGACCATGACTTCGGTCTTATTTAGTGGCTTTTTTGGTGTGGCGGCGGCGTTCTCTACCATGGCGGTCCCTTTCAGTCGGTGATGGGGAAAAAGACACAACCCATGCCACAAGTGTCCCGCGCGGGCGCGACACGCCCGTCGCGGCACCTTGTCGACATTCGGCTTTAGGAGCAGCAACATACCACGGATCAGCAATAAGTCAAGGGCGCCGGGAGCGGCGGGCCTTCTTGGTGACCAGCAGATTCAACGGACGGCTCGCCTTTTTTCGGCACACGTGCGTGTGCCCGCAACGGCATTCCCACCGTGCTGCCGGCTACTGCTGCTGGACGCGCAGGATCTGGTCGAGTTTCGTGACCGTCAAGACCTCGCGCACTTCCGGGCGGACATTTATCAGCCTGAGCTGCTTGCCCTTTTGCTGCATTTTCTTCTGCAGCATCACCAGTTTGCCTAACATCAAGCTTGACACGCTCGTCACTTTGGCAAGGCTCAAGACGAAATCGTGGTTCTGGATACGACTGACCACGCTCAACAGCTCGTCGACCAGACCCTTTACCGTCGCTTCATCGACGATCTGACGCAGCAACAAGTGTACCACCACGACGTCGCCGTCCTTGCCAATCTCCAGATGACGATAAGCCGCCAGGGGTGTGCCGCAGCGCGGGCAAATTGTAAACGACTGTGACACGGCCTTGCCACATTCCAGACAGAGTTTCGTCTTACCACCCCATGAAGAAAGACTCGATGTGGAAAGACTCGACGAGCTCGTTTCGGAGCTGGGCTCGGCGCGATCTGCATACAGCACATCACGTGATTCATCCGCTGGACGTCGCGGAGTTGGCGAGACTGGCGGCGCTGACGACTGCGAGACCGATGGCGACGCTACGAGTCCTTCCATGGCTGCGGCAGCCGTCGCTTCAATCTGCGATGGGAACGGCACTCGGACCGGCGCGGCGGAGTAAGGACAGGCTCCCATCCGCCCGGCGTGTTTTTCTTTCACGTGCAGCACGTGTCCGTTGGGGCAGTGGACCTCGATAAGCATGGCGGCGTCTCCTTCGATACCGAGCTGTATACTCCGCAGCGATTGAGAACATGCTGACCGTTCACGAGGGGACGGTCGGCTTCATTCTTGACCGCTGAAAGTAGAGTTCCAGAACCACGCTGGCTCATCCAACAACATTGTAGTGCTCTTGGACGCACAGGCAGGCAGCGGTGAACCGCAGCCCGGCCACTCCCTCGGGCTTCCGTCTCGCTCTGTTCCGAAGATCAGCCGGCGCGGCTGCCGGGTCGATGGACGCCGACAAGCCACGCCACTCTCGACTCACGGTACACGGTAGATAAGCTACAACTCATTTTACCTATTGCAGGGGGTAATCGCAAGAGGTCCATCGGGGGATTTACCAACGCTGGCGAGGAGAGCGGCCCTCCAAGAATCTCCCCTGCATTGGGTACCGCCCCAAAGCTGACGCATAGTGGGTGGAGGGGCAATGAGGACGTTGCGCCACCCTTCTTGTGTCCACCTAGCAATCGGACGACAATCGAAGACATGTTCGCCGCACGCATCGCCACAAAACCGCTGGTTGGACTTTGCCGCCGCCTGAGCATCTCGCTGGAGGCCGGCATTGACCTCCGGAAGGTACTGTCGCACGAGGCCGACCGGGCCCACGGTCCGTTGCGTTGGCACTTGCTGGCGATCGGCGAGGGAATCAACCAGGGGCAGTCGCTCGCCGAGGCCCTGGAGGAAACTGGCAATTACTTTCCCCCGCTGTTGCGCGAGATGGTCCGACTGGCAGAAGAGACCGGTCACCTCGATCAAGTGCTGGCCCAACTGGCCGAGCATTACCAAAATCAGCTCGCCATCCGCCGCCAGTTTTGGACAGCCATTACCTGGCCGTTGGTGCAACTGGGAATCGCCCTGTTCGTCGTCGGCTTCCTCATCTGGTTTATGGGCATGATCCGCGAGATGAACCCGGGCAGTCAATTCGACATGCTTGGTTTTGGGCTAGTCGGCAGTCGTGGGTTGACCATCTATGTGGCGTTTCTCGGGATTGTCGCCGCGGCGTTTTGGTTCGTGCTGCATGCCATCAAGCGAGGACTGGTGTGGACACGGCCGATCCAACTTCTGGTGTTGCGAATCCCCGGAATTGGCAAGGCCCTCCAGACACTGGCCTTGGCCCGGCTGGCGTGGTCGTTGAACGTGACGATGAGCGGCGGGATGGATGTGCGCCGCGCGCTGAAACTGAGCCTGCGCAGCACGCAAAATGCGCGCTACATCGACGACATTCCGGTAATCGACCAGGAGATCTTGCAGGGAAATTCGCTCCACGGGGCTTTCTCGGCCGCCGGCGGATATCCGGTGGAGTTTCTCGACACGCTGGCCGTCGGCGAGGAGAGCGGCAAGGTGGTCGAGTCGATGGGCACACTGGCCCGACTGTATCAGGAGCAGGCGCGACGGCGTTGGCCATGCTGACGATTTTTGCCGGCTGGGCCGTTTGGGCGGCCATCGCAGCGGTGATTATCGTGCTGATCTTCCGCCTGTTTTCGTTCTACGTCGGCGCCATCAATGGCGCGATGGGGCGATAGCCGATCTGGCTCGCGTCTGGCCAAAGCCCAAGCTATACTTGCGAAGCAAGTATCAGCGGCTCACAGGGATCACTCATGCGCACATTTCTGGTTACCGGCGGAGCGGGGTTCATCGGATCGCATATCGCCGAAACGCTCGTCGGCCGCGGCGACCGGGTCCGAGTGCTCGATAATCTTTGCACGGGCTATCTGGCCAACTTGGATTCGTTCCGCAACGCTATCGAATTTATCGAAGGCGACGTGGCCGATGCGGCCATGGTGGCCAAGGCGGTCGAGGGAGTGGATTGCGTCTTTCATCAGGCGGCCCTGGCCTCGGTGCCACTGAGCATCGATCGGCCGCTGGATAGCCACGCCGCTTGCGCCACAGGCACGGTCACGGTGCTCGATGCCGCCCGGCGGGCCGGTGTTCGCCGCGTCGTCTACGCCGGGTCGAGCGCTGCCTATGGAGACCAGCCGACCAGCAGCAAGCGCGAGACCGACCTGCCAAACCCGCTCTCGCCGTATGCGGCCGGCAAACTCTCGGGCGAGTTATATTGCCAGGCATTTTGGCACAGCTTCGGCCTGGAAACGGTCACCATCCGGTACTTCAATGTCTTTGGTCCGCGGCAAGATCCCCACAGCCAATACTCCGCGGTGATTCCGCTTTTCATCACGGCCATGCTCGAAGGTCGGCAACCGGTGATCTACGGCGACGGTCGGCAGTCGCGCGACTTCGCCTTCGTGGCCAACGTCGTGCATGCAAATCTCTTGGCCGCCGACGCTCCAAACGTGGCCGGCCAGACGATCAACGCCGCCAACGGGCGGTCGATCGACCTGCTGACGCTCATGGACGTACTCAACCGGCTGTTGGGGACAAACGTGAAGCCGCAATTCGCCCCCGCCCGAGCTGGCGACGTCCGCGAAAGCCAGGCCGACATCACACTGGCCCGCCGCCTCTTGGCCTACGAGCCGCAAGTCGATTTTGAGGAAGGCCTGCGACGGTCGATCGACTACTATCGGACGGTGGCCGGGCGGTAGATGTCGTTTCCTGACGGGAGGAGACTATGGCCATCGCTGACCTCGAAAAGGCTAGAAAACGCTTCCGAAAGACTGGGCTGGCGTTCTCGAGCATTCCTGAGACATCCCAACTCGCTCCAAGCCAACCTAACGTGCGATCGGGTGTTTCTTAGTCGTGAATCGCGGTCTTACGTTCTTCACGGTCGGAGCGGAAATCGTATTGGCGATATCTTGTCGGCTTGCACCCAAGGAAAGCAGCGAACGCACGAGAAGGTCCAGAGACACGGATCTATCGGCGACCTCCATTTTCGCGATGCGCGACTGGCTCGAACCGATTCTTTTGGCGGCGTCATGCTGCGTCAGCTTCCGAGATTGACGACGCGCCCGGAGCTTCTTTGCCAATGCCAGTTTCATCTCGATGAGCGACTGCTCTTCCTTGCTCAACCCAAGAAACTCGGCCGTCGAACCGACCTTCCAGCCGGCAGTTTCAAGCTTTTCACGTTTGGAGTCTTTCATTGCGTCGCCTTATCGTAATTTAAGAATCGTTGCCTACAGGTGTCGATGATATTCTTGGGTGTCCTACCAGTCTTCTTAGGAAATACTTCGCCAATTACGATTGCATCTGCATCAATGCGGTAGACGATCCGCCAAGTGACGCTTTCATCCAAAATTCTGAGTTCGTAGCAACGTCGACCAATCGTCCGCATGGGGCGCGAATGCGGCAGGCGAAGATTCTCCCCGCGTTGTAGTCGTCGCAGAAGCACGCCCGCCTCGACCCGAGCCTCTGCGGAGAACGGCGGCGTCTTGACCTGCCCTTTCAACCACACTAGCGGCTTATCGAAGTCCATTCGTCTAGTATATGTCAGTTTAGACATAAAATCCAGTGGAATGTCGGATCAACTCGTTACATGCACTACCCACGCGTCTGTCACGTGCCACACCGTCTCACGCGCCAAACTGAACCATAGCGGGCCGCAATCGAGGATCGCGCTATCGGCCGTGGCAACAACGACGCCGGGCGGCGGATGGGCAAGCACCGGATCCGGGTCGGGCACCACTTCGACGTGCCATGGCCAACCCTGGGCAGCAGCAGTTGCTTGAATGATCGTTTTCAGCCGGCCGCTGTTGGACACCGGTTGATCGAGAAACCAGCAGCACTCTCTGACATGCAACGCGGCGATCGCTTGGCCGAGCAGCGCCAGCGCCGGCAACGTTTCGGCCACCTTGCGATAGCTTCCGTGCATGCTGGCCATGTCGCGATATGTGCCGTCGCGTGCGGCAAGAATCACACCGCCAGCCAATGCGGCTTCGATCGTCGTCAAAGCATTGTAGCCGTCGATCCACAGGGCCGTGTCGGTCAACTGCGCGACAGTTGCCTGATGCGAGTGCCGCTCGGTAGCCGCCGCGTCGGAGCAGCAACATCGGCTCACGGCAACACGTTGCCGCGCCACCAGATTGTAGCGATCGCCCACCAGCTTCAGCGATGAGGCGTGCGCATAGCCGCGGCTGAGCAACAGGCAGAAATCGGCCGCCGCCGCGCAAAGCGCCGGCAAGGCTTGCTCGTCGAACAGCCGAGCGTCCTCGGGATGCGGGCCGCGATGCTTGCGGTGATCAGGCATGGCGAATTGCTGATTATCAATCGTTGAACGCGCCGGGCCAATCAACAATCATCCATCGCATTACTTCCGCTCATACGTTCCCATCAGTACGCCTTCGGCCAGGATGTGGCCTTGCATTTGCTTGAGCAGGGCCTTCTTGTCCAAGTCGGGCTTCGCATCCAGTTGCTTATCTAGTGCATAGAGCTTGAAGTAGTAGTGGTGGATGCCGTGGCCTTTGGGCGGCAGCGGACCTCGGTAGCCGATGGCTTCGTCGGCCGGCCAGGAGTTTCGGCCTTGCAATGCGCCTGCGGGATCCGTCAGCTTCGGCTTGCGCGGCACGCCCTCGGGCAGGCCCTTCACGTCGGCTGGAATCTTGTAGATCACCCAATGGACCCAGGGCTCGGCCTGGGGCGCATCGGGATCGTCGCAGATCAGGGCCAGTTCCTTGGCGCCTGCCGGCAGACCGTTCCAGGCCAGCGGGGGCGAAACATCGGCGCCTTCGCCCGTGTATTTTTGTGGAATCGCGTGGCCCTGCACAAACGCCGCACTGGTGACGTCGATCATCTTCGTTTCTCCTTGTGAGCAACCACCGAGGCCGAAGAACAGTGTGAAGCAAACGTTCAACGCCGCATGAGGCGACAGAATGCCGAGACTTTGCATGGCACTCTCCTAATACGCTGATAGTGTCGCTCGTTCAATCCCCCAGCACGAGGCGAGAGGAGAATTGGGAGGGAGAATCGCTTAGTAAACGGTGCTATGCCCTCGCGATCCATTCTACTCGTCAATCGCCATCGGTAACCAGGAAAATTTTTGAACTGCCAGGGGTCGTCCCAATCGAGGTCCGGTTGGTTGTAGCCATGGAAGTTATTGACGTAGTATTTTAGCGGCGTCCAGTCGGATGGGACAGACAGCGACTCGCCAAGATAGGGCTTTGCGATATTGAGGATGTAGTCGTGCGGCAGATCGTCGGGCACGCAGACGCCCTGCTGGGGATGCTCGACCATCCATAGTGCTGCCGCGACGACCGAGATGGCTACTTGCATCGTCGTGGCGTTTTGGTTGGGCACCAGCCGCCGCGACTCGTCGATGCCCAGCACGCTGCCGGTCCACCAGCAGTTGTAGGCGTGGCCCATCAGCAGCGAGCCGAGAATGTCGGCCCCGTCGCTGATCTCATCGCGCATGATCCGCAACGTCGGCTGAAGCTCGTAATCGCGTCCCCGGAGTTCTTCCAGCGAAACGATGGCGCAATCGCACGGGCAATAGGCATAGTGGACCGTCGGCCGGTAGATGGGCTTGCCGTCGTCCCACACCGTAAGGCGGTCGGAGATTGTGAAGGCTTCGCCGTGGCGGATGATCATGCCGCGAATGGAAAAATGGGGCACCCAGGAGACGACCCAGGTATTGATGCCCATTCGGGCAAGACAGATTTGATTCCGCGGCCCATCGGAGTGCTGATAGGTCAGCGGCGGAAGCTGCTTTTCGTGCGTACCCCAGCCCATCTCGGCCGTCGTGATGCCTTCTTCGCGGAAACCTTCGATGCTCCAGGTGTTGACGAACTCGTCGACCTGCTTCGGCTGATCGGTGATTTGCGTGTCGCGCTCGCTGCAATGGATCACCTTCACGCCCAGCTTCATGGCGAGGTGGGCGAAATCGCAATCCTTGACCAACTGGCGAATCTCGTCGGCGTCGTGGCCCTGGACCTTCTTGTCAGCAAGCAGTTGCGCGGCGATGTCCACTAGCCCCTGTTTCGTCCAGTGCGAAATCAGGCCGGGGTTCGCTCCATGTTCGAGTACGGCGGTGGGGCCCGGCTCGCGCCACCCGGCGGTCATGCGGCGGATATTCATGTGCCGCCAATAGAGCGTTCGTTCGGTGGGGTGTTTCTCCGTGGCCCCGGTGTACGGGTCCCAAATCTCCACCGACGTGTTCAAGTACAACACGCCACGGTCGTGGCACCACTGAACAATTTCGCAGCAGTCGATGTTCCAGGCCAGATCGATGAGCAAGTCGCCGGCGGCGAGTTGTTTTTCCAGGGCCGCGCCCAAGTTGTCCGGCGTGATGCGCTGCCGCACGAATTGCACGCCTTGCGCAATCCAGGGCTTGAGCTGTTCGGAGCGGTCCTCGAAATCCATGACCGTGATATTGGCCGGCGCGACGCGGAAATGGCGCAGCAAGATCGGCAGCGTGCACTGTGCCACGGCCCCGTAGCCCAGCATGAGTATTCGTCTGCCGAAATCAATCATCAACCGGTCCTTCCAAAAAACCTGGGAGCGAAACTCCCAAGCTCGGAAGTCTCGCCCTGTCGCTTGCTCGTCAGGCGAACGTTCGACCTGTCAGCCGCTCGTACGCCTCGATGTACTTCTGCCGCGTCTTCTGCACCACATCGTCGGGCAACATTGGCGGCGGACTGTTCTTATCCCAACCCGACGCCGAAAGCCAATCGCGCACAAACTGCTTGTCGAACGCCGGCTGGCCCCGACCGGGCGCGTACTGGTCGGCCGGCCAGAAACGCGAGCTGTCGGGCGTGAGCACCTCGTCGATCAGCAACAACTCGCCGCCGATTTGGCCGAACTCGTATTTCGTGTCGGCGATCAAGATACCGCGCTGTCGGGCGTACTCCGAACCACGCTCGAAAACTTGCAGCGACCGCCGCCGCAGTTCTTCGGCCAGTTCGCTGCCGACAATGTCCACCATCTGCTCGAATGAGATGTTCTCGTCGTGGCCAGTCGACGCTTTGGTCGCTGGCGTGAAAATCGGTTGGTCCAGGCGGCTGCTTTCCTGGAGACCGTTCGGCAGGCGAATACCGCAGACCGTGCCGCTTTGCTGATATTCTTTCCAACCGGACCCGGCCAGATAGCCGCGGACAACGCACTCGATCGGCACCACCTCGGTCTTGCGGCAAAGAGTCGACCGGCCGGCCAACACGCGGCGATCCGCACCTGCGGGCAGGTCCATCTCCTCTACATCGGTGGTAATCAGGTGGTTGGGTTCGCCAAGCAGTCCGAACCAGAAGGCGGCGATTTGCGTGAGCACGCGCCCTTTATCAGGAATGGCCGACGGCAACACCCAATCGAAAGCGCTGATCCGATCCGTGCTTACCAGCAGGATTTGGTCGCCAAGGTCGTAGATGTCACGCACTTTTCCCCGCCGTGGCGATAGGCCGGGCAAGGACGTTTCTAGTATGGGGTTTTGCATATAGTTAGCCGTAGTGAGGAGACTGATTGTGCTGAGGTCATGCCCAATCGTCGAAACCCTCTGAATATACTAAGCACGGCGGCGGTTGACCAGCGGGTGGCGGGCGAACTGCAAAGTCTCTCTGATCTCCGCGGAATGTGCAACTGCATGCTTGCCGTCGAGATTCGTCGCTACGATCAGGATGACAATTGGGAGGCTCCGGTGTTTTCCGACAAAGCCTAGACTTCCTGCCATGCCAGCTATGTCGCCTCGGGCGTCTCCGCCGGGTCACGTTTCTTGGCTTTGAACACTGCCAACGAGCGGGGGCGAAGTTGGTAGGCTTCGCGATTGACGGGTCGCGTCAGCTCCGGCGGCGACTCGGCCGTATCGAGCACTAGCTCCCAAGATTCGCCGTCGGCATGCTTGGGCAGGGTGAAATCAATCGTGTCGATGCTCTGATTGAGCAGCAGCAGCATCGTATCACCTAAGATTCGCTCGCCATGCTCGTCCACCTCGGTGATGGTGTCGCCGGCCAGGTGTACGCCCAAGCAGCGGACAAAGGGGGCGTTCCAGGCTTCGTCGGTCATTTCGCCACCCGACGGGTCGCGCCAATAGATGTCCTTGACGCCCGAACCGCGCAGCGGACGGCCTTGAAAATACGTAGGCCGATGAAAGACCGGCTGTTCGAGCTTCATGCGGATCAGTCTGGCGACGAATTGCCGCAGTTGTTTTTGCTGTTCGTCGTGATTCCAGTTAAGCCAGCTAATTTCGTTGTCCTGGCAGTAGGCGTTGTTATTGCCGCGTTGCGTCGACGCAAACTCGTCGCCGCCGCGGATCATGGGGACGCCCTGCGAAAGCAGGAGCGTGGCCAGGAAGTTCCGCATCTGTTGATAGCGAAGTGCGTTGATGCCCGCATCGTCGGTGTGGCCTTCCGCGCCGCAGTTCCAACTGAGGTTGTTCGATTCGCCGTCGTGGTTGTCGTCGCCGTTGGCCTCGTTGTGTTTCTCGTTGTAGCTGACCAAATCGTTCAGCGTGAACCCGTCATGCGCGGTAATGAAATTGACGCTGGCATACGGGCGGCGGCCGCCGCGTTCGTACAGGTCGGAACTGCCGCAAAGGCGGGTGGCAAACTCGGAGGCCGTCCGATCGTCGCCGCGCCAAAACCGCCGCACGGCATCGCGGTATCTGCCGTTCCATTCCGTCCAACCGATGGGGAAATTGCCGACCTGGTAGCCCCCTTCGCCCAGGTCCCACGGTTCGGCGATCAGCTTGACTTGGGAAATCAACGGATCCTGGTGGATGATGTCGAAGAACGCCCCCAGCCGGTCGACTTCGTGCAACTCCCGGGCTAGCGTGCTGGCCAGATCGAAGCGGAACCCGTCGACGTGCATCTCCGTAATCCAATAGCGCAGGCTATCCATGATCAACTGCAACACGCGGGGATGTCGCATGTTGAGCGAGTTCCCGCAGCCGGTGTAGTCCATGTAGTAGCGCGGATTTTCGGGGACGAGGCGGTAGTACGATACATTATCGATTCCGCGCAGTGAAACCGTGGGGCCTAGATGGTTGCCTTCACCTGTGTGGTTGTAGACGACGTCGAGGATCACTTCGATGCCGGCGCCGTGCAAGGCGTGGACCATCTGCTTGAACTCGCGGACCGACTTGCCATCATCGGATGCGTTGGCATAGCGCGGGTCGGGCGCGAAATAGCCCAACGTGTTATACCCCCAATAGTTCGTCAGGCCGCGATCCACCAGGTGGCGATCGTTGAGAAAGTACTGAACGGGCATCAGCTCGACGGCCGTGATGCCGAGCTCCTTCAAGTAGCTGATCGCCGGTTCCGAGGCCAGCCCCAGATAGGTGCCGCGCAGCGGTTCGGGAATATCGGGATGAAGCTGCGTGAAGCCGCGAACGTGCGTTTCGTAGATTACGGTCTTGTGCCACGGAGTGCGCGGCGAACGGTCATCTCCCCAAGTGAAGGCCGGATCGACCACCATGGCCAATGGCGCGCAACTAGTGCTATTGCGGCTGTCGAAGGAAAGGTCTTCGCGTGGATCGCCGATGCGATAGCCGAACATGGCATCGGACCACCGTAGGTCGCGGCCGATGGCCTTGGCATAGGGGTCCAAGAGAAGTTTGTTGGGATTAAAGCGATGCCCCTTCTCGGGCGCATACGGCCCACTGACACGATAGCCGTAGAGTTGACCTGGTGCGACGTCGGGCAAGTAGCCGTGCCAAACCAGGTCGGTATGCTCGGGCAGGATAATGCGACGCGCCGCCCGGGACTGTTGGCGCGGCCCGAACAGGCAAAGCTCGACGCGAGTCGCGTTTTCGGAGAAGAGAGCGAAATTCACCCCGCCCCCGTCCCACGTTGCTCCCAGCGGATACGGCCGGCCGGGCCAGATTCTCATAAGAGTCGTCCTTTGCGTGGTATTTTACACATGCGCCGACGATTTGTCGTGCCGCCTTTCACTAAGAGGGGAGATAGGCGGCCGGATATCTACGCCCCGTCACTGCCCAAGATTTGCAGGATCGCGTGCAACGGAACGTGTGCCCAGTGGGGGCGATTATTCAGCTCAGCCCGCAGTTCGTACAGGGCCTTTTCCAAGAGGTACAGATCCAAGAGAAGCTGGATGCAATCTGGCTGTCGCGGAACGAACGGCTGCGCGTCGGCTACGGCGAGATACGATTTCAAGAATGCGGCGCCCGTCCACGCCGTCCAGAATTCCGTCCAGCCTTGTAGCCGCGATCGCTCTTCCGAGGCGAGCACCATGCCGGCGGTCCGTTCGGCCAGGGCGGAATGGCAGGCATAATCGAATGAGCGCAGCATGCCGGCCACGTCGCGAAATGGCGACGACTTCAATTGCCGCTCGCTGATCGAACGTGCCGGTTCCCCCTCGAAGTCGATGATCATGAAGTCGTTGCCCGTGTAGAGCACTTGTCCGAGGTGATAATCGCCGTGGCAGCGGATGCGCATGGCATTGATGTCTTGTTTGACGATCTTTCGCAGCCGGTCGAGCATCTGACCTTCCTTGGCCAAGACGGCCTCGCCCTCCGCCTCGACGTCGGGCGGCAAGCTGCCGAGTTTGTGACGGAGCACGGTGAGCGTTCGCGCAGCGAGCGTTCGCATCGCCTGATACAGCGACCGTTGGTAGAGGTAGGAAAAGGGCTCCTGGCCGAAATGCGGTCGGTCCGTCTCCCCAGCCAACGCGATGTGAAGTTCCGCCGTGCGCCGGCCAAGCAACGCGGCTGATTCCAGGTGCGGTCCGAACATCGACTCGGCCAGACTGGGGACCTTTTCGCCGGCCAACTTCAATAGCGGCTGGCGGGGCAGCAAGTCGCCCGGTATCTCCTGCGGCGGCTGCCGGTTGGCAACGCGGTCGAAATAACCCTCGACCGCCTCCACAATATGGCTCCATGCGCTACCGTTGTGATGCACGTAGGTCTCCAACACTCCGACGGTCACGGTCGGATGTTGCGGCATGACATATTCCATCGTCCCGGCCAGCGACGGCGCATGCGGGAACGCAGCGTCGGTCAAGAACGACGCGATCTCCAACTCAGGGTTGACCCCCTCTTGCAAACGGCGGAAGACCTTGAGCAGAAACTGATCGCCATAGCAAAGAGTGCTGTTGTTCTGCTCGGTTTTTGAGACGATCATCTTCAACGGCTGGGCGGCATGGTTTCGCATGCGGCGGAAGGCGCGCGAGGGGTGGCCCATCACGGTCCCCTTGCCTCCGTGAAAGCGTCGTCTAGAAGCGATCGTCTCCAGCAGCAACCGGCCGAGTTCCTCGTCGCCAAACGCGTCGTACAACACGCCGGTTGTTTGTGCCGCACCCTTGTGAACTGCCAGCCGGGCAATGATCGTCGCCGAGCCGAGCGAATCAGACGCCCGGACCCGCTCTTCGTCGCCGAAGGCCACCGGCACGAGATATCCGTCGGGCTCGCCTTCGACATATTCGACTCTCAAGAACACAAGATCGATGCGAGTGGGCGTTCCGCCAGTTCGTAGCGGCACGACGTCCCAAACGGTTACCGCACCGATGGCCCTTTCCTTGCCCCCGAACCAGTGGCGCGACGCAAGGAAGCCGGGCAGCAGCCGCTCAAATTTTGGTCGGGACGCCCCCTCGAAGACTTCATCCCAATCGGCGCGAACGTGTAGCAACGGCAGGGGCGCCTCGCGACCTGCCTCTTGTCCGCCGGGCGCTGCCGCCTCTACCTGCAATGCGGCCGGCTGACAAACGCTGAACCAATAGAATCCGTGCGCACCGAGCGTCAACAGGTATGGCAGTTTTCCGATTCGCGGGAACTTTCCTTGGCCGAAAAGCTCGACCGGCGCTTGCCCCTCCATGGCCGACAAGTCGAGTTCTACGTACTGCGGGAAGCGCGACAGGTTGGCCACCACCAACACGCATTCATTTCCGAGTCGGCGAATAAAGGCCAACACCTTGGCGTTGTTCGGATGTAGCACTTCCAGCGTGCCTTCGCCCAACGCCCGCGACTGTTGCCGCAGCCCGATGATCCGTTTCATCCAGGCCAAAAGCGAATTGGGATTCTTCTGCTGCGTCTCGACGTTGACTGTCTCGTAGTGATATTCGTAGTCGATGACAACCGGCAAATAGAGCTGTTGCGGACCGCTGGTCGAAAAGCCCGCGTTGCGATCGACGTTCCATTGCATGGGCGTGCGCACGCCGTTGCGATCGCCGAGATAGATGTTGTCGCCCATGCCGAGTTCGTCGCCGTAGTAGATCACCGGCGTGCCCGGCAGCGAAAGCAGCAAGGCATTGAGGAGTTCGAGCTTGCCGCGATTGTTGCCCATCAGCGGGGCCAGCCGGCGACGGATGCCGAGGTTAATGCGGGCACGAGGGTCGCGCGCATAGACCCGATACATGTAGTCGCGTTCCTCCTCGGTCACCATTTCCAGCGTCAATTCATCATGGTTGCGCAGAAAGAGCATCCATTGGCAGATGTCCGGAATGGCCGGCGTCTGGGCAAGCGTATCGACGATTGGAAAGCGATCTTCCATTTGCAGGGCGATGAACAATCGCGGCATGAGCGGAAAATGGAAGGCCGCGTGACACTCGTCGCCCGTGCCGAAATAGGTTGCCGCGTCTTCGGGCCATTGATTGGCTTCGGCCAAGAGCATTCGGCCCTGAAAGCGCGAGTCGACGTGGGCCCGCAACTGCTTGAGGAAGGCGTGCGTTTCGGGCAGATTCTCGCAATTCGTCCCGTCGCGCTCGAACAGATAGGGCACGGCGTCGAGCCGCATGCCGTCGACGCCCATCTCGAACCAATAGTCGACCGCACGGAGAACGGCTTCGCGAACCTCCGGATTATCGAAGTTCAGATCGGGCTGATGACGATAGAAGCGATGCCAGTAGTACGCCTGGGCAAGGGGATCCCACGTCCAATTCGAAGGCTCGAAGTCCTTAAAGATTATCCGGGCCTCTTTGTACCGATCAGCCGAATCGCTCCATACATAGAAATTGCGCCAGGGGCTTCCCGGCTTGGCCGTGCGGGCGCGGCGAAACCACGGATGCTCGTCCGACGTATGATTGAGCACCATTTCGGTGATAACGCCGCAGCCCGCGCTCGTGGGCCTCGCGCAAGAACATCCGGAAATCGCGGAGCGTGCCGTAATTCGGATGGATTCCCTCGTAGTCAGCGATGTCGTAGCCGTCGTCCTTCAGCGGCGAGGGATAGAACGGCAGCAGCCACAGGGCGCTGACGCCCAAGTCTTGCAGATAGTCGAGCTTGCGCGTCAGCCCGCGAAAATCGCCGATGCCGTCGGCATCAGCGTCAAAGAAAGCCCGGACGTGAAGCTGGTAGATGATCGCGTCCCGGTACCACAGCGGATTCGTATATTGCATAAGTTGACCACCACGAACGGCCAAGAGTTCGCGTCCGGTGCATGCGGCGCCGGTTCGGTCGCCCGTTTTGCGTGCATCGCTGGGCGACTCGCGGAAGTTCGTGCCGACATTATGCAACGCCTTGCCGGCTTTGTCGAGAAGTCCGCCTCCTACGGGTGCAATAACGGATCTTGGCGGTTTGTCCGTACGCCGCGAAATGCCGCAACGGTTTAGAGGCCGATGGGACGTTGGCCCTGCTGCAAAGCCGCCCTACCGGCGGCAGCTAAACAATACGCAATATCCAATTTCACCATGAATTGCTGCGTCCCTCCTGCCTGCTTTGTCTGACAATCATTATGTGCGTCTGCTCTCGCCGACGCGGCGCGATCGCCCCACTCTGCGGGTCGTCGTCGCCACTCAAGCACACTGGCTCGCTAGCCACTATCGATGGCTTGCGGCAGACAGTTGCTCTTCGATAACTTTGATCAGTTCTTCCGGATCAACCGGCTTGGGTAGCACCCGCTCGGCGCCGGCCTCCACGGCATGGTAGACGGTGTCGATACGTGGGCTACCGGCCAGGTAGACCTCGCGAGCGTGCGGCTGCAATCGACGGATTTGCCGACAGATTTCCGCCCCTTGTTCGGCCTCCGACGCCCGATAGTTGAACACTACGGCGTCGTATAGCTTTCGCCGGGCGAGTTGCATCGCGCGAGACGCATCCCAGGCCGTATCGATCTGCCATTCTTTGGCTGATAGCACCTTTGCCAAGTGAATGCAGGCGTTCTCATCGTCGCCGACGACGAGCAGATTAATTTGCATTGACATCCAAATGACTCCAGTCGTTTGAGTTTTCGCATTATTCCGACACTTAATCCTGTCGGATGGATTGGTCCTACTGACTTCTATACACCCGCTAAGAGAGAAACAAGCCGGACTTGCGGCATCTGTCACACCGAGCGGCGCGTCGGCGCCAATATAATCCACTATCAGCGGGGACTTGCCGATTGTAAGGAAACAGATTAGATTCAATTCCGATATTTCCTGATGCGATTAACCCACGGCCTGTGTTAATCTCGCTTGGCTCTATATGTGCCGCGCGTTGGACACGGTCGCCGGTGGGACAATTCACATCTTGGGGGGCCTGGATGCCACAAGTCTTCTCCAGCAGGATGAACCTCGTCGCGAGGACGAGCATTATATTGGCCGTGCTGGGGGCGGCGGGCTTGATGTGGGGTGGGCTGGTTTACACGCAATCCAGCTTCGGGACCGGCGTAGGGCAGACGATTGTGCAGCCGCTGGCACAGTTCAGCCACCAGCACCACGCCGGCGTCTTGGGCATCGATTGCCGCTACTGCCATACCCAGGTCGAACGTGCCGCGTTCGCCGGCATTCCGCCAACGAAAACCTGCATGAACTGCCATTCGCAGATTTGGGTGGGCAGCCCCATACTGGAGCCGGTGCGGGAAAGCTATCGAACGGGCGAGCCGCTCCGCTGGAAGCGGGTCCACAACCTGCCCGGCTTCGTCTATTTCGACCACAGTATCCACGTGCAGAAGGGGGTCGGCTGTTCGACGTGCCACGGCCGTATCGACCTGATGCCATCGACCTATCAGGTATCGAGCCTGTTGATGCAGTGGTGTCTCGACTGCCACCGGCATCCAGAGCAGCAGGTCCGTCCCCGTGCCGAAGTGTTCAACATGAAGTACCAGCAGCCGGCGGATCAGGTCCAGCTTGGCCACAAGCTGATCGAGGAATATAAGATCAAGGACTCCGCTAGCCTCACCAGTTGCACCGTGTGCCACCGATGAACAACGGAAGAAACCGCCACGTTGAAGCGTCCAAGCCCCGAGCGCCGATGCCGGGCGCTGCGAAGGCGGACGAACGCCCGACTGCCCGCAGCACAGGCAGGCAGTATTGGCGAAGCCTGGAGGAGCTCATCGGAAGCGAGGCGACGATTTCCGACGAACTTCTGCGGCGCAAGTTCCCCGAACATGCCCATCTCTGGCCCGAGGGCGTCAGCCGCCGGCAGTTTCTAACGCTGATGGGCGCGTCGCTGGCATTGGCCGGGGTCGGTGGCTGTTCGGTGAAGCCGGCGCCACAGGGCGAGCTTGTTCCCTATGTTCATCAACCAGATGATGTCGTGCCCGGCAAGCCGCTATTCTTCGCCACCACGATGACGATGGCTGGCAGCGCGGTTGGGCTGCTGGTTGAAAGTCACACGGGTCGGCCAACCAAGGTGGAAGGCAATCCCGACCATCCGGCCAGCCGCGGGGCAACCGGCATCTTCCACCAGGCCTCGGTACTGACCCTGTACGATCCGGACCGCTCGGCGACCGTGACGAATCTGGGCGAAACGCGCACCTGGAGCAACGCGCTCGCTACGATCCGTCCGGCGATGGAAGAGCAGCGGCAGAAACGCGGCGCCGGCCTGCGGCTTCTGACTGAGACTGTCGTTTCGCCGACGCTTTCTAAGCAGATTGCGAACTTGCTGAAAGACTTGCCCGAGGCGCGGTGGCACGTCTGGGAGCCAATCCATCGTGATGCGACCGTCGAGGGCGCCCAGATGGCGTTCGGCGAGCCTGTCGACGCGGTGTATGACTTCACCAAGGCCGACGTGGTGCTCTCGCTTGATGCCGACTTCCTCCAATGTGGTCCGGGCAATCTTCGCTATGCTGCCGACTTCATGTCGCGTCGGCGCGTGTCGGCGAGCGACAAAGATGCCGCCGCGGCGACGATGAACCGGCTCTACGTGGTGGAAACGTCGGTCAGTTGCACCGGCGCGAAGGCCGATCATCGCCTCGCGCTACGGCCGCAGGACATCCAGGATTTGGCGTTGGCGTTGGCCACGCGGCTCGACGTTGCGAAGGGTGGCAAGGCCGCGCCGAAACTCGAAAAATGGTTGGCTGCGGTTGCCTGGGATCTGGCCGCCCATCGCGGTCGGTGCCTCGTACTGGCCGGAGACCAGCAGCCGGCGATTGTCCATTTCTTGCGGCACGTGCTCAATAATCATCTTGGCAACGTCGGCCAGACCGTGCGATATATTTCGCCCATCGATGCGAAGCCGGGCAGTCGCGTCGATTCGCTGCGGGAACTCGTCCGCGACATGGACGAGGGACGCGTCGAGATGCTAGTAATGATCGGAGGTAATCCGGTCTACACGGCACCGGCAGACGTGAAATTTACCGAAGCTCTTCAAAAAGTCCCGCTCCGCATCCATCACAGCCTTACCTTGGACGAGACGTCGTATCAATGCCAATGGCATCTGCCCGAGGCCCATTACCTTGAGGCGTGGAGTGACGCCAGGGCCTACGACGGCACGGCATCGATCGTGCAACCGTTGGTCGAGCCGCTCTATCAAGGTCGCTCGGCCCACGAATTGATCGCCATGCTGGCCAATGCGGAAGAGACCGGTGGCCGCGAGATAGTCATGGCCTATTGGCGCAAATATTGGCAGACGAATCATAAGGACGGCCATTTCGAGCAGTTTTGGGAAAAGTCGCTGCACGATGGCGTGATCGCCGATACCGCATTCAAGCCCAAGTCAGTAAAACTCAAGGAAGGCTGGCAAGAAATCGTAGGGTCCGCCCTGCGGACCGATTCGGACAAGATACATATGGTCCGCACGGCGGACCCAAGAGCCGACAGCCCTCACCCTAGCCCTCTCCCAAAGGGAGAGGGGACTGCCACTTCGAGCAGCACCAAATCACTCGACATCGCCTTTCAGCCTGACCCGACAGTTTACGATGGCTCGTGGGCCAATAATGGCTGGTTGCAGGAATTGCCCAAGCCGCTGACGAAGTTGACCTGGGGCAACGCGGTGTTGATGAGCCCGGCCACGGCCAAGACGCTGGGCGTCAGCCTCGGCAGTTACGCCCACGGCGGCGAGCATGGCGGATACTACATGCCTGTAGTCGACCTGCAGGTCGACGGTCGCAGCGTCCGGGCGCCGGCGTGGATCATGCCGGGCCACGCCGACGGGACGGTAACGGTGTATCTGGGGAATGGCCGCATACACGCCGGCCGGGTGGGCGGAAGCGGCCGTGAGAGCATCGGCTTCAATGCCTACACACTCCGCACGGCCGATCGTCCGTGGTTCGCTACGGGCGCAACGATCACCGTAACTCGCGACACCGAGTTAGTCGCTTGCACCCAGGCCCATCAGTCAATGGAGAGCCGCGACCCTGTTCGCGCCGGCACGTTGACAGAGTATCGGCAACACCCGCACTTTGTTGCCGAGCTAGAAGAGCGTCAGGCCCAGGAAGTGGCGCGCCGTTTGCCGGTCCCGGCGAATTTGTACGAGCCCTTCGATTATGACCCGCCGAAACACAAATGGGGCATGGCGATCGATCTGACGGCGTGCATCGGCTGCCACGCCTGCGTCGTGGCCTGTCAGGCCGAGAACAATATCCCGGTGGTCGGCAAAGATCAGGTCTCGCGGGGCCGCGAAATGCACTGGCTGCGGGTGGATCGTTACATCGAAGGTTCGGCCGAGAGTCCCGACGGCTTCCATTTTCAGCCGGTGCCGTGCATGCACTGTGAGAACGCTCCGTGCGAATACGTCTGCCCGGTTGAGGCGACGGTGCACAGCGCCGAAGGTCTCAACGACATGGTCTACAACCGCTGTGTGGGCACGCGGTTCTGCTCGAACAATTGCCCGTACAAGGTGCGGCGGTTCAACTTCTTGCACTTCTCCGAGTATGACAAGACTCCTAGCCGCCGGTTGCAGTACAACCCCGAGGTGACAGTTCGCTCTCGCGGCGTGATGGAGAAGTGCAGCTATTGTGTGCAACGGTTGAGGCACGCGGAGATCGACACGCAAACCGCGGATCGGCCGCTGGTCGACGGCGAGGTGCTTACCGCTTGCCAAGCCGCTTGTCCGACGCATGCCATCGTGTTTGGTGACATCAACGATGCGAAGAGCAAAGTCAAGCAGTGCAAGGACTCGCCGCTCAGCTACGGACTGCTGGCCGACGTGAATACGCATCCGCGGACGACCTATTTGGCGTCGCTCAGGAATCCGAACCCCGAGATCGAGACCTAAGCAGCATGGCTAACGACGCGGAAAAAGGCGCGGAAGAAGGGGGACAGTCCCCATTTGTGCCGAGCACCCTCCGGGCCGTTCCGGCAAATGGGGACAGTCCCCTTTCTTCTTCCGGCGGGGTGGATCGGCCAAACTACGTGCCGGTGGGCCACGACCTATCGTCGGTCACCGAGAAGGTCAGTGACTTGGTGCTCACTCGGCCAACCGGTCTCGGCTGGCTCGGCTTCTTTGGCTTTAGCAACGTGCTGGTCGGCATCTTGGGCATTGCGGTGGCATACCTGTTTTTGATGGGTGTGGGGATCTGGGGAATCCAGATTCCTAACGCCTGGAGCTTCGCCATCACTGACTTCGTTTGGTGGATCGGCATTGGGCATGCAGGCACGCTCATCTCCGCGTTCTTGTTGCTAATGCACCAGAAATGGCGGACCTCGATCAACCGCATCGCCGAGGCAATGACGATCTTTGCCGTCATGTGCGCCGGCCTGTTCCCGCTGTTGCATCTCGGCCGGCCGTGGTTCTTCTACTGGCTGCTGCCGTATCCGAATACGATGGCCATCTGGCCGCAGTTTCGCAGCGCCCTGATCTACGACGTCTTCGCGGTGAGCACTTACTTCACCGTTTCGCTGCTGTTTTGGTACATGGGCATGATCCCCGATCTGGCTACGCTTCGTGACCGCGCCAAGGGACGGTTTGCCCAGATCATCTACGGCATGCTGGCCCTCGGTTGGCGCAATTCGGCCCGGCACTGGCACCGCTTCGAGATGACTTATCTGCTATTGGGTGGACTGGCTACGCCGTTGGTGATATCGGTGCACTCGGTCGTGAGCAGCGACTTCGCAATCTCGGTTGTTCCTGCCTGGCACGAAACCGTGTTTCCGCCGTATTTCGTGGCCGGGGCCATCTTCTCCGGCTTCGCTATGGTCCTGCTGCTGTGCGTGCCGATCCGGCATTTCTATCATTTGAAGGACTTTATCACGCTCGACCATCTCGACGTGATGGGAAAGCTGGTGCTGGCCACAAGCCTTATCACTTCCTTCGGCTACCTCAGCGAGCAGTCGCTTTCGTGGTACGCCGGCGATACGGTCGAGTGGTACACCTACTGGTTCCGCATATCGGGCTTTGGCCAATACGCCATCATCACGTGGCTGCTCTTCTTCTGCAACACGATCGCTCCGCAAATCCTGTGGTTCAAGCGGCTGCGGCGGAAGGAATCGGTGCTAGTAATCGTTTCCGTGCTGGTATTGATCGGCATGTGGTTGGAACGCTATATGATCATCACCACTAGCCTCAGCCGCGACTACCTGCCGTCGTCGTGGGGATTCTTCAAGCCGACAATCTGGGACATTGCCACCTACGTCGGTTCGATCGGCGTGTTCCTGGTCGCCTTTCTGCTGTTTGCCCGATTCGCGCCGATCATTTCGATGTCGGAAACCCGCGCATTGCTGCCCGGGCGCACGGGCCGGAGGTGGGACGATGAAGGACAAACCGGCGATCCATGGACTGATGGTTGAATTTTTGACGGCCGAGGAAATCCTGAGCGCCGCACGCCGCGCGCGTCAGGCCGGCTATCGCGTCATGGATGCCTACACGCCCTATCCGGTCGAGGGGCTCGTCGCCGAGTTGGGCGTTCCCCGCACGCGGATTCCGTTTATCGTCTTGATGGGCGGCATCGTAGGGGCAGGCATCGGGTTCTTCATGCAATACTACACGATGGCGATCGATTACCCGTTCAACGTCGGCGGCCGGCCATTGAACAGTTGGCCAGTTTTCATCCCGATCACGTTCGAGGTGCTGATTCTCGTGGCGTCGCTGTCGGCGTTCCTGGGAATGCTCTTCCTTAACGGCTTGCCGCGGCCGCATCATCCGGTGTTCAACGTGCCGCAGTTTGGTCGATCGAGCCAGGACCGCTTCTTTCTCTGCGTGGAAGCCACCGATCCGCAGTTCGATCGGGCGGCGACGGCGGAGTTCCTTGCCACGCTCCAACCGTTGGGCGAGGTGATAGATGTCCCCTTCACTCGCCAGCAAGCCGAAGCGGCCGAGGAGGGACAAGCATGAAAACGGGGATTCCACTTTGTTGGAAGGCATGGAGAACCGGGGTGGCGCTGCTCGTAGCCCTTTTCTCCGTCGCCGGTTGCCAGCAGAAGATGGCCGACCAGCCGAGTTACAAAAATTTGCAACCGTGCGAGTTTTTTGCCGACGGGCGTTCCACGCGTCCGCCCATTCCCGGCACGATAGCGCGAGGCCATTTGCCGGCAGACATTCCTTTGCTGACCGGCCGGCGCGTTGGCCCTGACGGTCAGCCGCGGCGAACCACGCCGAAAACGAATCCGCCCGAGCCCGACACACCCGCAGCCGCACAAGCTCAGCAGGCGGCGTATGATGACTTCGTTACCGAGTTCCCCATCCCAATGAACAAGGACGTGCTGCAACACGGGTATCACCGCTACATGATCTACTGTTACGAATGCCATGATCCGCTTGGCACGGGCAACGGCAAGATCGTCGAACGCGGTTATACTCCGCCGCCATCGTATCATATTCCGCGACTCCGCGACGCTCCGGTTGGCCACCTGTTTGCCGTCATTACCGAAGGCTACGGATCGATGCCCTCTCATGCGGCCCAGATTCCGGTCCGCGATCGCTGGGCGATTGTCGGTTACTTGCGGGCTTTGCAGACGAGCCAGCATTTTCCAGACGCTAAACTGAGCGACGAGATGCGACGCAAGTTGGCCGAGCAGGGCCAAGAAGCCCCAGCGGGAGGGCCCTCGCCATGAGCAATTCTGCGCCGCTCAAAGCGACGTCGACGATGACCATGCAGCGCCGCTCATTGGCCGTTGGCGTGGTAGCGCTGCTCGTCTGCGCCGTTGCCGAGTCGGTCAGTCCCGCGCCGCTCTTAAGAGCCTACCTGTCGGCGTATATGTTCTTTGTCGGCATCGCGCTGGGCTCGTTGGTGCTGTTAATGGCATATCACCTCACGGGCGGCAGTTGGGGATTTGTGATTCGCCGCACGCTCGAAGCCGCAACGCGAACGCTGCCGCTGATGGCCGTGCTGTTCCTGCCGATTGCTTTCGGTGTCGCCTATCTCTACGTGTGGGCCCAGCCGGAGCAGGTGGCCCAGAGCGCTAAACTTCAGTATCAGTCGTTCTACTTGCAGCCGCACTATTTCTGGATCCGCGCCGCCGTCTACTTCGCCGCATGGATCATCATCGCGACGATGCTCAGTTCGTGGTCGCGGCAAGAGGACGAGACGGGCAACCCTCGGCTGGCATGGAAAAGCATGAAGCTGAGCGCGTTTGGCGCGGTGATTTACGGCATCAGCATACACTTCGCCTCGGTCGATTGGACGATGTCGCTGGAGCCGGTCTTCCATTCGACGATCTGGGGACCGATGACGGTTTCAGGTCAATTGCTCTCGGCCATGGCCGTCGCGATCATCGTGCTCCGTTTTGCAGTGCGCAGCCCTGAAGTGGCTGAAGTTTCGTCGACAAAAGTGGTCAACGATTTGGCTAGCCTGCTGGCGACGCTGTTGATCCTGTGGGCTTACATGGTGTGGTGCCAGTTCATGCTGGTGTGGATCGCCAATTTGCCGGTCGACGTGATCTGGTACATGCCGCGTGCGTCCACGGCGTGGCAGGTGGTGATTGCCGTAATTGCCGTCTTTCATTTTGCGATACCGCTGTTTCTGTTGCTCATGCGGCCGATCAAGCGGAACGTTCGGGCGGTGGCCGCCATTGGGGCGCTGATCCTTTTCACCGAACTTGCATTCAATTACTACGAGATTATGCCCAATTTCCCCGGTGAGAAGTTGGCGGAGCACTGGGTCGATTTTGTGACGCCCATCGGTATCGGCGGTCTGTGGCTGGCCCATTTCCTGCGGCAGCTCGAAAAACGCCCGCTACTGCCATTGAACGATTATAATCGCGAGGCGGCCCTCCATTTGCGCCATCTTGACGAGGAAGAGGCAGCCCGCGAGGAGGCGATCGCACATGGCTGAACCGCAGACCGATCACGGACACGAGCCATCCGAGCAAGAACATGGCGCCGTGCGCTACGAACGGAAGGACATCCGCGTCCGTTTGGTTGTGATCTTAGTTTTGAGCGCCGCCTGTTTTGCCGCCGTCGACTATTTCGTGATATGGCAGTTTTTTGGCGTCCGGAAGCGGATCCAAGAGGCGACCAACGTGTCGCCATTTCCCAACACCCCACCGGTCTCGTCACAACTGCCGCCCGAGCCGCGGCTTGAACAACTCAACAACTTAGCGGCCATAAAGAGCACCAACGTCTACGACCGATTGGCCGCACAAGAGAAGATTCTCCAAAGTTACGGGCCTACGGATGACAAAGGATTCGTGCACATTCCGATTGAACAGGCTATCGAGGCGGTCGCCGGCCATCTGCGAAAACAGCCGGGAGGTGGAGCCCGCAACGACAGTGGCCTGATCGATTCTGGCGAGTCCAACTCCGGTACCATGCTGCGAGGAGGAAACCCATGACGAGAACATTCACCACAAGCCTGTTGGGCGTGTTGCTGCTGGCTATGCTCTCCGTAACGTGCCAACGCGCCACGGGCACCGATACGGATGATCTGCGAAAGAAGGTTGGTTTCGACCAGAAGCTGGACGAGCAACTGCCGTTGGATTTGGAATTCACCGATGAGTCGGGCAAGTCGGTCAAGCTGAGCGATTATTTCGGCGAGAAGCCTGTCATTCTCGTGTTGGCCTATTACCGCTGCCCGATGCTCTGCACGCAAGTGCTCAACGGGCTGACGACGTCGATGCGCGAGATGCCCTTTACGGTCGGCAAGGAGTTCAATGTGCTGACGGCGAGTTTTGATCCGCGCGAAACGCCCGATCTGGCGGCCGCGAAGAAGAAGACCTACGTCACATCTTACGGTCGGGCCGGCGGGAACGAAGGCTGGCACTTTCTGACGGGCAAGCAGCCGGCAATCGACGCATTGACCAAGTCTGTAGGGTTTCGGTATGTCTATGATGCCAAGGCAGATCAATTCATTCACACCAGCGGCATCATTATATTGACGCCAAAAGGCAAGATTTCCAAGTATTTTCGCGATATCGCCTTTCCAGCCCGCGATTTGCGACTGGGTCTGGTCGAAGCGTCGGAAAGCAAGATTGGCTCGCCGACGGATGAGATACTGCTGTTTTGTTACCACTACGATCCGGCCAGCGGAAAGTACACGACAAGCATTTTGAATCTCGTCAGGGCCGGTGGCGTGCTGACGCTTGTGGTGTTGGTTGGCATGGTACTGCTTTTGTGGCGGTATAGTCCGCGAAAAGCGAGTGGGCCGGCGGATCCCGAGAAACGGTCCGAGGACGCGCGAGGAGAGGGGCCATGATGTTTTGCGAGATCGCGCTGTTTCCGCAAGAGGCTTCGACCGCGGCCCCGCAGGTCGACATGCTCTTCTTGTTCTTGCTGACGGTCACCGGCTCGGTGACGCTGTTGGTTGCCTGTTTGCTGGTCTATTTTTCGATTCGCTATCGCCGCCGTCCGGGCGACGTCGGCAACCCGCCCGAAACGCACGCTTCGCACGCGCTCGAGTGGTTTTGGACGCTGACGCCGCTGATATTCTTTTCGGCGATGTTCTTCTGGGGCGCGGAAGTGTATTTTCGCACCTTTGGCCCGCCGCCGAACGCCCAAACGATCTACGTCGTCGGCAAGCAATGGATGTGGAAATTCCAACACCCCGAGGGACAGCGGGAGATCGACGTACTGCACGTGCCGGTCGGGCGGCCCATTCGCCTGTTGATGACTTCGGAAGACGTCATCCACAGTCTTTTCATTCCCGACTTCCGCATCCACATGGATCTGCTGCCGGAGCGATATACGTCGGTTTGGTTCCAGGCGACGAAGACCGGCACCTATAATTTGTTCTGCTCGCAATATTGCGGTACCCAGCACGCAGGCATGATCGGGACGGTAGTTGTCATGGAGCCGGCCGAGTACGAGAATTGGCTGCACCAGCAGGCCGAGGGCTCGATGGCGTTGGAGGGGCGGAAGTTGTTCTTAAAGTATCGCTGCGTGAGTTGCCACAGCGCCGATTCTGTGGCGGTCGCACCGGTGCTGGAAAACCTGTTCGGCCAGCCCGTGCTCCTCAACAATGGGCGGACGGTGACGGCCGACGAGTTCTATATTCGCGAATCGATCGTCAATCCGAGCGCCAAGATCGTGATGGGCTATGAGAACATCATGCCGTCGTATCGCGGACAAATCAGTGAAGAGGAGATTTTCGAGTTGATTGCGTGGATCCGCTCGCTGAAGCCGGGAGAAACGCCCAATCGCGTGGAAGATTATCCGAAACCGTCGGCCACGCCACCCATCAACACCAAGGAATGATCCGCGATGAGTACCGACGCTGCCAGCCTACCGGCCCCAATCCCCGACAAGGTGCGGGAGACGTATCTCAACGCTTCCTACGGCATCGCTTCGTGGCTGCTGACAAAAGACCACAAGCGGATCGCGATTTTATACCTGATCCCCATCACGTTGATGTTCTTTCTGGGCGGCTTGGCGATCGCCGTCGATCGTTTGGCGCTGACGACGCCCGACGGCCGCCTGGTCGACGCCGACACCTACAACGTGATGTTCACGGTCCACGGCGTGGTGATGATCTTCTTCTTCCTTGTGCCGGTGATCCCGACGGTGCTGGGCAATTTCTTCCTGCCCATGATGATTGGCGCGAAAGATCTGGCCTTTCCGCGGATTAACTTGTTGAGTTGGTATCTTTACATGTTCGGCGCGGCATGGACCATCTTCGCGCTGTTGGCCGGCGGAGTCGATACCGGCTGGACCTTCTATACGCCGTATAGCTCCGAGGCGTCGCACTATAATGTCGCCATGACAATGTTCGGCGCCGTGATTGCCGGATTTTCGTCGCTACTGACGGGCTTGAACTTCATCGTCACGGTGCATTGGCTGCGGGCACCGGGCTTAACCTGGTTCCGGCTGCCGATCTTCGTGTGGACAATGTATGCCACGAGCTTTATCTTTCTCCTGGCCGTGCCGGTTCTGGCCATGGCGTTCATCCTGGTCATCATCGAGCGGATCGTGCAGATCGGCATCTTCGATCCCAAGTTGGGCGGCGATCCGCTGTTGTTCCAGCACTTGTTCTGGTTCTACTCGCACCCGGCCGTGTATATCATGATTTTGCCGGGCATGGGCGTGGTGAGCGAGATCATCCCCTGTTTCGCTCGCAAACAACTCTACGGCTACAAGTTCGTCGCCTTTTCGAGCTTCGCCATCGCCGCCCTGGGCTTCTTCGTCTGGGCGCATCACATGTTCGTGGCCGGGCTGTCGTTCTACGCGGCGTTGATATTTTCCAGCCTGAGCTTCCTGGTTGCCATCCCGTCGGCCATTAAGGTGTTCAATTGGACGGCCACGCTCTACAAGAGTTCCATTACGTTTGAAGCGCCGATGATTTTTGCGCTAGGCTTTGTGGCCCTGTTTACCTTTGGGGGCATGGCGGGACTGTTCTTGGCCACGCTCGGCATGGACATGCATGTTCACGACACGTATTTTGTCATTGCCCATTTCCATTTCATCATGGTAGGCGGGATGGTAATGGGCTATATGGCCGGTCTGCACTATTGGTGGCCAAAGATAACAGGGAAAATGTATCCAGACACTATCTCGCGCGTCACGGCGCTGATCATCTTCATCGGCTTCTTTCTCACGTTCCTGCCGCAGTTCGTGCTCGGCTACAACGGCATGCCGCGGCGTTATCACATGTACGATCCGTCGTTCCAGGTGTGGAACGTTATGTCGACGGCCGGGGCATCGATCCTCGGCGTGGGCTATGTGTTGCCGCTGTTGTATCTGATCCCGTCGCTGTGGTGGGGAAAGCCGGCGGGGCCAAATCCCTGGCACGCCACCGGACTGGAGTGGCAAACGCCTTCACCGCCACCGACGGAAAATTTCGAGGCGACGCCCGTCGTCGTTCGTCCGCCTTACCAATATCACTTGGAAAAGGCCCAAAATGAACCATAACACGGCTGTTTTGACCTCTGCCGAGCGCCTGCTGCCCGAAGAGCAGTACGAGGACCTTGACCAGCAGCACCAGGCGGCCTCGCTTGGCATGTGGGTGTTCCTGGCCACCGAAGTCATGTTCTTCGGCGTGTTGTTCCTAGCCGTCGCCATCTACCACTTTCTTTACCCCCAGGAGTTTGAAGTCGCCAGCGACAAGCTCAACTGGGTAATTGGCGGCGTCAACACGTTGGTGCTGCTGTTGAGCAGCCTGATGATCGTCCTGGCCGTCCACTTCGCCAAAACCGGCAAGCGGCGTCACATTGTGGTTTTCTTGGTGCTGACAGCCGTGCTCGGCGGCTGTTTTCTCGTGTTCAAAGGAGTGGAGTACTATATCGACTATCAGGAAAACCTGATACCGGGCTGGAAGTTCATTGCAAATGAATGGGTCGAGCGAGACCACCTGCGTCCGGATCAGGTGCCGCACGTCAAGCTGTTCCTGTTTCTATACTGGGTCATGACGAGCCTGCACGGTGTGCACGTGACGATCGGCATCGTGGCCGTGCTAGTGATGGCCGAGTTGGCCCGTCGCGGCCGCTTCTCGCCGGGCTATTATTCGCCGGTCGACGTGACGGCCCTCTACTGGCATTTCGTTGACATCGTATGGATTTTCCTGCTGCCGACGCTGTATCTGCTCGGCACGCATCACTTAGGCACGCATTAGACGATTGTGAGGATCGCATGTCCGAAAGCCTGCTGACGCCGCGTGCATACGTCATCGTGTTTGTGCTGCTGGCGGCATTTACTATCCTCACCGTCTGGTTGTCATTCGTCCCCAGCACTCCCATGATGCGGATTGTCATCGGCCAGTCGATCGCCGTCATCAAGGCCTCGCTGGTGGTGCTGTTCTTCATGCACGCCCTGGGCAGCACCGCGCAGACCAAGGCGGTTGTCATCGTCACGTGCTTCTGGCTGGTCTGCGTACTGCTGACCCTAACGTTAAGCGATTACGTTACTCGGGGACTCGTTCCCAACATGCCGGGCCACTAACTGCACAATTTTGATAGCATAGAAGACAGGTTGAACAAACTCGTGATTCCTGCCTAATAGAAAATCGGCAATCGAATGTTCGCGAACAAGGGCAAAGGCCTACGATGAATCGACCGTCCAATGCCAGTGTACGGCCAATCGGCCTCGGAGTGACTTCTGTGGTGATGGGCGCGATCGCGCTCGGACTTTTTGCACTGCCGATCTTGGGCATTCCACTGGCCGCCGTCGCACTGCTCTGCGGCATCGTCGGTTTGGTGGCGTCCGTATTTCGCGGCGCGCCTTTGGGCTGGCCGCTGCTTGGCGTTCTTGTAGCGGGAGTGGCGTTGAGCCTGGGCATCACCATTGGCAAGGCGCCGTTCAGCTTCGTGCCATCGCCGCGACAAGCGGTCTCTGAGGTGCCAATTGGGCTGCCGTATGTTGCGCCGCCAGCACGGCCAGGCGCACCGTAGACGGAAACGGGACTTGCCCGAGCGCGGCACGGACAGGGAGGCTCATTTATGGCCGCGCTCAGGACAAGCCCTAGGTAGTGGGTGGCGAGGGGGCAACAATGGACTGCGGACGGGCGGCCGGCAGACCGCGGGCTCGGGGCGATGCTAAGTGTGCCCAGCAGGCCACCAGCCGCCTCAATTCCCCATCCATCCGCCGACTGAACCGCAGGTAGGCCCGCAACTCTACCCGCACGGGCACGTCCCAATGGTCGCGACCGATCGTCACGCTCTCGCCGGAAATTGGCTTGCCGATATTCATGACCTGTCCCTCATGCCCTCACTTCCCACTACGTAGGACAGCCGAAAGCGGTTCAGGTTCGAGCAATGGAAGGCAGCTTGGCATGCTGCGGGGGCACCACCTGTAGGGAGTGACAAGCGCAGCCTAGCCGCACCGGCATACAACAAGACTACAGGACTCGAAACTCGGCCAACAGCAAGAGCAACACCAGGACAGCCGACGCTCCGCAGAAGGCGACGTCTCGCCGGGCGAAGGCAAAGTGGTCGAGCAAGAAGAACCGCCCCTGGAATCCGCGACATTTCATGGCGGCGGCAATCCGCTCTGCCCGGTCGAAGCTGCGCACCAGGAGCATGCCCACCAGGTAGCCGAGCGAGCGATACGTATGTAAGTTCATTCGAGCGCGAAAGCCGCGGGCTTTCATGGCCGTTCGCAGCCGCAAGTACTCGCGATGCAGCACGTCGAGATAGCGAACGGTGAACAACAAGAGATGCGCGAGCTTGTCGGGCACGCGCAGATGCCGCAGCGCATGTCCGAGCACGGTCGCATCCATAGTGCCTAGCAGCGCGACAAGCACCAACAGGACGGCGTTGCCCTTTAGAGCGATGCTCAGCGCCAGCCGCGCACCGTCGCGGGAGAAAGCCAGCGGGCCAACTTCCCATATTGGCGTCCCTGGCATGGTAAGCGGCAGCCAGAGGGCTAATAACAGCATCACGATGTTCAAAGGCAGCAAGCGTTTCAGGACGACGCTCCACGGAAGGCCGCTCAGCATGGCGGCGGCAGTTGAAACGGCCAGGGCGAGGGCGATTACACTTATGCGGCTGGCTATGACGACAACCACGGACCAGATGACGGCCGTAACGATCCGTGCTCGCGGATCAACGGCATTCAGGTACGTATGGCGGTGGGCGGTTGAGCTTGCGGTTAGCATGCGGTAAACGCTCGTGCCGGGTGACGCGTCACTGAGCCTAAGCGACGTGCGCGGACTTTCGGCCTACCACACCCATCGTTCCTCAGAGCGCACTGCCCGGCCCATTGGTGGATTGGCGATGGGCGTCATTCCGCCTGCGCCGCGTGCCAAGATAGTAATATGCCGCGCCGGTGATGCCGACGATGTAGCCAACACCGCCGAGAATATCGGTCAGGCGAATTCGATCCTCGTAGGCCAAGAGTTGTTCCTCCAGGTGGACGACTTCGGCGCGTAACGCTGCCAGTTCCTCGCCAGAAGCAGACGCGGGTGTCGCATCGGCCATCGTAGGCGACGCGGTCTCTGGCAATGGCCGCGCTGAACCGGCCGGCGCCGGAGAATCGTTAGGCAGGGCCGATTCTCTCAGCGTATATTCACCACCGTGCCCATCGACTGTCTCGGCCAACAGCCGATAGTCGCCGCGTTTGTCGGCCTCGATGAAAAAACGCCCCGCGTCGTCGGTTTTGGTCCGTGCAACAGCTTCGCCGGTCGGGCCAAACGCCGTGACAGTCACGTTTCGAGCCGGCGCTCCGCCTTGAAAATAGGCTTTGCCACGGATCGTCTTGCCCTCGGCCGACGCAAAGACATTCAGCTTGTGGGCCCGAGCGTTGGCCGCGCCGAACAGCACGCATGTCAGACAGAGCAGGGTCGGTGTCAACCTAGACATCGACGACCTCCACGACGTCTGGCATCAGCAGCGGCGCGTCGAGCAGTTCTGGTCGCACCTTTCGTATCAGCACCAGCACACTCCCTGTCACAAAGCCCTCAACGACGGCTAATGGGAGATGAGCGACTAAGAGCGTTGCCGCGGGCAGGTCGTACTGTTTGCCGGCTAAGACGAGCGCCGCAGCCGTCAACAACGCACCAAGCAGGATCGCCGTGCCGCCGGCCGCGAATCCAGCCCCAAAAACCCACCGTTCGCTGCCGTTTCGCACCATGGCGTGGAACATATAATAGCAGGCCACGGCCGGCAGCGCCATCACGAGCGTATTCAGCCCAAGGACGGTCAGACCACCAAACGAGAAGAACAGTGCTTGCAAGATCAGCGCCACCAGGACTGCGGGAAAGGCAGCCCAGCCGAGGAGCAACCCGAGCAAACCGCTGAGGACTAAGTGGACCGACGTGGGCCCTAGCGGCACGTGGATGAGCGAGGCAACAAAGAACGTGGAACTGAGCACGGCCACTTGCGGTACGCGGTCGTAATCCAACTTCCGCAGACCTAAGGCCGTCCCCGCCGTGGTTGCAACAGCCCCGGCCAGCAGCAGAGCTTGACCATGCGGCGTTCCGGCCAACACTCCTTCGTAGATATGCATGCGTCGCTCCCTGCGGATCGAAGCGCGAGCAGCGAGAAAACCTCAAGGTTTTCGCGCCGCTTGTGCGCCATCCCGCGTCCCGGTCATGTCGACTGTTTTCACCCAGATCAGGCCGCCGAGTTCCACGTCGGCCGGTAGGCCGTCGGGCCCTTTTTGTCGCTGCGAGCCATTGACCAGCGCCGCGAAGCCCCACCAACCTGCCATAGGCATGCTGTAGGCGAACACGCCAGCGGCGTCGGTTTTGATGACTTGCGTCACAAACGCGGCGTGGGGCGGCTTCACTCGGTTGCCCTGGTTGTAAAACTCCACTTCGACCGTAGCGAAGGGCGCTGGTTTGCCATTGTGCCTGACGATGCCGCGGAACGTGTTGCCCACCCAAAGACCGTACGGCCTGACGAGTGGCTCGATTTCGACTGGTAGCCCGACCATGGCATCCCAGCCTTGTTCGGCGCCGAAGGCATCGACGACAACTTTGGTATAATGGACGATCCACTTCTTTTCCGCCGCCTCCCAGTAGGGAGCTGGCTCGATAAAGAAGACATAATCGCCCGGCTCCGAGACTCTTGTAGTACACGTGAACGCGGTCTTGCCTTCAACCTTGCACGGCGTGAGCGCAGGCAACAGATCGCGCCGCTGGCCATCCACGAGCACCCCGAACCGTCTTGGCCGGCCCATTTCCATCACTGGCCGCTGCTCCATCGGGTGCGTAAAGAGAATGTCGAGATGCACCTTCGGCTCGTCAGCGGCGGTGACAACATCGGTCGAAGGGATTAGCACTTGGAAGTGTGCCAGCCCCATGGCGTTCGAGCCCATGATGATTGCTAGCGCCAGCGTTATTCGTCGGATGCTCATTCCGTGCAGTCTTCGCGTGATCTCAACACAGATACTCGCCGCACTGCGGCACCGCTTTGCAACGAAGCGACAACAGGCCGGCGCGGTAATGACCCCAAGCTTTCGCGTTACCGAAGGCGTACGACGGGCCGAAACGCATGGCTACAGGCATTGCGAGGCCGAAGGCCTACAGTAATACGCACTGAGCAATTGTAACATTATGGATCGGTTGTGAATAGTGATGCGATTGATTTGCCCGGGGCGACAATCCGTCTTGGCCGTAGTGATGCGGTCAGGCACGGCTGGTAGAAACCCTTTGGCACGTTTAGGACAGGCAGATTTTCGCCACCCCCCTGTTGGGCAGTCACTCGGGCTTGCCGGTCCCAGCCGATTTTGCTACCGTCCGGTGTTTTCACCGGAGAGACCGCGCGCGAGGTGACCGTGCTGAAGCGATACATCGGACTAGGATTGCTGTGCTTTGCGGGGACGTTCTGGGTGTATGCCCAGGCGCAAGGCCCAGACTATCCGAACATCGCCGCCCAGTCGGTCCAGACAGTGACTCAGTCGGAGTCAACGCCGTCACAGCAACCCGCACAGAGCGAGACGTCGACGACCGACGACCCGGACACGCGGCTCTACGGTCCGGAGATCTGGCGTCTGCCGCCCGTGACGGCGGAGCCCGCGGTTCCATCGGCATTAGTAATTTCACCCGCCGAGACGATTCCCACACCGGCGCCCGAGCGGCCGCCAATTGCCAACGCGCCGGCCGCGCTGTCTGGGAGACTCTCGTTGGACAGACCGTTGGAACTCGTCGTACCCGAGCCCATCAAGCTTTGGGACGGCAGTTTCGACCTTGGGCTAGACGGTTCGGAGGGCAACAGCGAAACGCTCGACTTCCGCTTTGGCTTCCACGCCAGCCGCAAGGTGCCGAGCAACATCCTCACGCTCGGCCTCGACTATAACAAGCGCACCGCCCAAACGCTGGCGACCACGAATCGTCTGTTTTTCGATGGGCGGTTTGAATGGCTCATCAAGGATTCGCGATGGTCGTGGTCGGTGCACGAGACGATCGAATATGACCAATTCCAACCCTTCAACGTTCGCGATACGTCGGATTTGGGTCTCGGCTATCGGCTGATTAAGAACGACGCGACGACATTGATCGGGCGATTCGGCGGCGGTTTTTCGCATGAGTACGGCGGTCCCCAAAATGGCGAATACGTTCCCGAGGCCGTTTTCGGCATGCAGATCGAGCAGAAGATCAGCAAGCGGCAAAAGTTTTACGGATCGGTGGAATACGCCCCGGACGTCAGCGATTTCGAGCGCTACCGCATTCGCACGCAGGCCGCGTTGGAGGTGCTCTTGGACGAAGAGAAACACCTGAGTCTGCGGATGGGCGTTCTTCGAGCGATACAACAGCATGCCCAATGGCGCCCGGCCCAACGACTTGGATTATGCCATGATGCTGATTTGGAAGTTCTGACAAATCCACGCGTAGCGACGGGTGGCATGTTCCAGAGGGCAGCGAAGGGCGTGGATTTGTGATAGGGGCGTTGTATTAGCGAGAATTACTCGCCATAACCATAGAGACCACGCGTCGCAGTCGAGGAGTCCCTTCATGTCGATGGCGCCGGAAGAATCGGGCATTAGCGGCACATTTTCCTTGGCGGCCGGACCGCAAACGGCGCCAACGAACGACGGCCGCGGCGATGTCTTCTCGCTGAGCTTTCTGGCCCTGGTGGCCACACAGTTCTTCGTCTCGCTCAATGACAACATGTTCCGCTGGCTCATTGTGCCGATCGGCAAGGAACTGATCGGCGAGCAGTGGGGCGACATGCCGACGTTCGTTCAACAGTGGATGAAGCCGGACGACGTGGCGCTGTCCCTGGGCTTGGCGTGTTTCACTCTGCCGTTTTTGGTGTTCGCCGCACCGGCCGGATACTTCGCCGATCGCTTCAGCAAGCGAAACGTGATGGTGTCGTGCAAGGTCGCGGAAATCGTGGTGATCGGGCTGGGCGTTGCGGCGATCCGCATCGGTAGCGTTCCCCTGATGTTCGTCATTTTGTTCATCCTGGGCGGGCAGGCCATGATGTTCATCACGTCGAAATTGGGTGCTATTCCTGAGTTGGTTCGCACGGGAAAGATTTCGGCGGCCAACGGACTGATCAACATGGTGTCGATGTCCGCGATCATTGCGGGCTCCATAGCCGGCAACTGGCTCTATGCCCTGACGAAGCCGGGTGGACAAGAATGCTGGTGGATCTATGCTGCCGCGCTGCTTGGTGTCGCAACGTGCGGCCTCATCACGAGCATCTTCATCCGGCCGCTTCGCGCCGCCAATCCACGTCGAGCGATACCCTGGAATCCGGTGGGGCAAACTTTCCAAGACTTGCGTGTCCTGTATTTGCGGCGTTCGCTCTTTTTGGCAGCCCTAGGAAGCGCCTATTTCTGGACCCTTGGCGCGATCTGTAACGTCAACATCGATCAGTATGCCACACGACACCTCGGCGTCGCTCAGCAAGACGTTGGCCCGTTGTTGGGTGTGCTTACACTCGGCATCGGCGGCGGCGCGCTGTTGGCGGGCATTGTTTCGCGCGGCAAGGTGGAACTGGGACTCGTGCCGTGGGGCGGTATTGGAATCGCCATTGCATCGGTGTTGTTGTTCTTCGTTCCTGGGGCCAACGTGATGGGGCAGCCCATCGGCAGCAATTATTACGTCAGCGGCATGTTGCTCTTGGCAATGGGCGTCACCGCTGGCCTGTACGACATTCCCTTGCAGGCGTTCGTCCAGGAACGCAGCCCCGTGGAATCGCGCGGTTCGATCATGGCCGCGTACAACTTCATGGCCTTCGCGGGCATGTTGCTTGCCTCGGGCATCTACTGGGTGCTGTCCGGTCCATTGAAGCTTTCGTCGCCAGCCATTTTCCTCGTGGGCGGCGTCATGACGGTGGCTGTTACGATTTACATCGTTCGAGTGCTGCCGTTCCAAACGACGCATCTAACCGTGCGGATGATTACCAGCTCAATGTATCGGGTGCGAATCGAGGGGCTGGAAAACGTGCCGCAAAGCGGCGGGGCACTGGTGGTGGCCAACCATGTTAGTTGGGCCGACGGCGTTCTGCTCGGTTTGGCCTGCCCTCGCCATCCGCGGATGGTGGCTTTCGCCAAGTACTTTGAGAATCGCTGGCTGAACTGGTTCGGCCGGCTCGGACGGATCATCCCAATCGGCACCACACGGAAATCGATGGCCGATTCGATCCGTGCCGCCCGCGAGGCCCTGCAAGGCGGCGAGATCGTCTGCATTTTTCCGGAAGGGGGCATCAGTCGCAGCGGCGAGTTGCAGGAGTTTCGGCCCGGCTTCCTCGCAATCCTCAAGGACCTGGACGTGCCGCTGGTGCCGGCCTATCTTGACGGACTGTGGGGAAGCATCTTTAGTTATGAGGGCGGAAAAGTTTTCTGGAAATGGCCCAAACGCTGGCGCTACCCCGTCACGATTCGCTTCGGTCAGCCAATTGACAAACCGGAAAGCGCTGACGAGGTTCGCCGGGCAGTAGTAGCGTTGATGGGGGCTAATGCGGAAATGTCGAATGTCGAAAGTCAAATGACGAATGAAGCCCGAAGCACGAATGACCAATGACCATAACAACCTGATTCTCCCACGGCGGTTCCTTCGCATGTGTCGGCAACAGTGGCGGCGGTCGAAGATGGCCGATTCGACCGGCGTTGAGCTGACCGGGGCAGGTTTGCTGACCCGTACGCTGGTACTTCGCCGTCTGCTACGCCGCCATGTGCTCGCGCCCGACGAGAAACACGTCGGCGTGCTCTTGCCATCGACGGTCGCCGGCGCAGTGGTCAACGCGGCGTTGGGTGTGGATTGTCGCGTAGCCGTGAATCTCAACTACACCGCCTCGTCGGACGTGATTAACGATTGCATTGCGCAGTGCGGCATCCGCCACGTGTTGACCAGCCGCAAGGTGATGGATCGCTTCAGTCTGAAGCTCCACGCCGATTTGGTCTATGTTGAGGATTTGGCGGGCAAGATCACGCTCGGAGACAAGCTCGTTTCGGCGACGACGGCTTGGCTTGTGCCCATTGCATGGTTGGAGCGACGGTTCGGTCTGACAGCGATTCGCGACGACGATCTGCTGACAATCATCTTCACATCCGGCTCGACCGGGCAGCCAAAGGGCGTGATGCTGACACACGGCAACGTCGGCTCGAACGTCGAAGCCGTCGATCAGCTAATCCGGCTTAGCCCGGAAGACGTTTTGGTAGGCATCCTGCCGTTTTTCCATTCCTTCGGTTACACCGTTACGCTCTGGACCGTGCTGGCGCTGGCGCCGAAGGGCATCTATCACTTCAGCCCGCTGGAAGCCCGCGAGGTCGGCAAGCTTTGCCGCAAACATGGTGCGACGATCATGGTGAGCACGCCGACCTTCGTGCGATCGTTTCTGCGGCGCTGCGAGCCAGAGGATTTTGCGAAGTTGGACGTCGTATTTACCGGTTCGGAGAGACTTGCCGTCGAAGTGGCCGATGCCTTTGAGGAGCGTTTTGGCGTCCGACCCGTCGAAGGCTACGGCGCCACCGAACTCTCGCCCGTCGTTTCCGGCAACATTCCGCCAAGCCGAGCCAAACAGGGAAAGGAGCAGGGAAAAGGGGTCAAAGAAGGAACCGTGGGCCGACCGGTTCCACGCGTGTCGGTGAAAGTGGTCGATCTCGACACCGGCGAGGATCTTGGCGCGAACAAGTCTGGCATGTTGTTGGTCTCGGGCCCGAACGTGATGAAGGGCTATTTTGGCCGTCCCGATCTAACGGCCGAGGTGATACGCGAAGAAAAAGGGGACAGTCCCCATTTGCCGGAACGGCCCGGAGGGTGCTTCGCACAAATGGGGACTGTCCCCTTTTTCTCCCAACGTTGGTATGTTACGGGCGACGTGGCCGTGATCGACGACGATGGCTTTATCACGATCACCGGGCGCATCAGCCGCTTCTCGAAACTCGGCGGCGAGATGGTGCCGCACATCCGTGTGGAGGAGGCAATCCGCCATGCGTTGCATCAGGACGAAGACCATGTGCAGACGGTCGTCACCTCGGTGCCCGATGCAAAGAAGGGGGAGCGGCTCGTAGTGCTCTATACCGAGCTTTCGCAGACACCCGAGCAGATTTGCCAGGAGTTGGCCGCCGAGCGGCTTGCCGGCGCTGTGGATTCCGTCGCCCGACAGTTTTCGCCGCGTCGAGACCATCCCGGTTCTCGGCACGGGCAAGCTCGATCTGAAACGGATCAAAGACGTGGCGCTGGCGCAGTTCGCCCCGACGTAGATCGCTACCGCTCGGCGTCGCCGTCCGACCTCAACGCCATTTCAACGGCCTTCTGCCGTTGGGAAGCCGTGCCTGACGTTGACTTTCGCGCCACGCTGCCGGCCACCTCAGCAAAGCGGATACGGACGTCGGGCCGAACGTGGGTCAACTGCAAGGCCAGGCGCTGCACGCCACGGCCGTTGGCTTCGGCCGTATGCGACAAGCTGCCGACGAATGCAACGGTCTGCGCGAAGTTGTTGTCCACCGTTTTGCCCAACAGCGGCGAAACGGTTTTGCCGACCAGTTCCGCGCCTATTGGTTCGATCGTTACGAACGAGTCCAGACGACTGGTGATGTAGTATCGGCCGTTGGTCTCGCGCACATAGCCGCATTTGAGGACCAGCACGCCGCGTCCGCGAATAGGTCGCGACATGAGCGGTCCTTCATACGTTCCTTCGCCGTAAAGCACGTGGGTATCGTGGCTCTGATACACATAGCTAAAGTTGGCAACCGTGCCCGCCGGTTCGATTAGCCGGAACTCGTTGTCGGCAATCTGTCTCAATTGCAACCGGCTGGCCTTCATGATCTCCCAGATGTTGATCACGATGTCGGGATGCCGCACCAGGAACAGGTACATGTCCGGATCGCAATCGGCAACGGTGACCGGCAGCCTGCGGAAGATGCTGACCGTCGCTAAGACGGATTCCACCTTCGCCCGATCTTCGGGCGACATTTTGTCCAACGGAATGGCTCGCAAGGCGTCATGCCGGGCGGCATCGCTGGTGCTGGCCAAAGTGGGATTCGACCGATGCGTCGGCGGCGAAGCAATCGCCGGTCGGTTGCCAAGGCGCAACGATGGCAATAGTTAACGCTAGTAGGGCGACGGTGCGAATCCGCGCGGCCGCCCACAAAGCTCCAGCCGGATTCATAGATGCAACAGGACTAGTCAATTCCGCCCCCCCTGTGGACAGAGCTTCCGCGACCGATGGCAACTCCTAACTATTCGGTTTGCGGAAGCCTTGCCGGTCAGTCAAACTTCACCGGCTCGCATGGTCCCAACCACAGGCGATAATCTATTGAAAATGCGTAACTCAGGATGAATTTATCGCGTTGGCGGGACGTGCAACAAGATCGTTCCGATTGCGTCAAGCGCGACCGGCGCATGAAACGGCCCCCGAAGCTGGTTGGCTTCGGGGGCCTTCGTCGTTTTGGTCTGATTGGTGCGACTACGCTTTGCTTGTCAGCACCCTACTCGATTACACCTCAGATGACCTTGACGTTCTCGGCGCGGGGGCCCTTGGGACCGCGACCTTCCTCGAACTCGACGCGTTGCCCTTCACGCAGTTCTTCGATGGCGATCCCGTCCAAGGCCGAGTGGTGGAAGAACAACTCACCCTTGTCGCCTTGAATGAAGCCAAAACCCTTGTCCATGATCAACTTCTTGATCGTACCCTGCGGCATGATTGCCACTCCTCAAAAAAGCAGAAACGAAAAAACGTAAGCGGCCGACGGCCCAAGTTCGCCCTCTCCTCCCGCGAACCGAACCCCGGCCAAACATGAGGGGAGCAAATCAACCGCAATCGAAAGCCGCAACGAACGCCGCTCAACGAAACGCAGTGACCTATCTCACGTCTCGGAAGGCTGAGACGCGAGATACCGCCACCCCAATCAACGGGCATTGTACCACACTGGCATGCGCGCTGAAAGGGGCGGCACTCCCGATTTCACCACAACGCGATATCCCTCTCGATAGGGAGGGTGGATATCCTGTTTGCTATTCGGTCGCGGCAGCGCGCCGTTGGCCGCGGGGTCGCGACAGGTCGATTTCGATCTTCACACCCTTCATCTTCTCCAATTTCGCACGCTGGTCCGGCGTCAGAATCTCCAACGCCTGCGCCATGTGCTCTTTCTGGAGCTGCTCCATCTTCGGACGCAACTCGGCCATCTTCGCCCGGCGCTCTTCCTGAGGGAGATCTCGCATGCCCTGCATGGCCTCGCGCATGCTCTCGCGCGACTTCTGCTGCAACTCCTTGAGCTTAGTAGTCTGCTCTTCACTGAGGCCCAAGTCTTTGGCAATGGCTGCTTCGACCAGCACGGCAACTCCGCCAACTTGCACGCGGATTTCCTTGAGCCGCTTGAGTTGGTCGGCATTAAGGATCTCGGCCAGTTTCTTCTCGCCCTCCTCGCGGTTCTGGCGTAATTCCCGGCCCAGACCGCGGATCTTCTCCTTCTGATCGTCCGTGAGCTTCAGATCTAGCTGGACCTTATCGTTCCTCAGAAGCATACCAATGCCCATCGCGCCGCCCGGTCCCATCATGCCTCCGCCCCGTGGCCCGCGAGGGCCTCCTTGGTCTGGCTGGGCTTGTGCCGTCAGGGCCACCAACATTGCGCCTGCCAGTGCCAGGGCAAATACTGTTCGTGTCCGACTCATCGCAATCTCCTTTGGTAAAGAAACTCTGAAAACCCGGTTAGTTTACTCTATACCCGGCGTTGCCAAAGTAAACCCCGCGGAGCGGCGAAGGTTTCGAGCTATTTTCGCAGGGATTCGGAGAGCCCCACTGCCAGGGGGACGAAAAGTATCAAGGGCCCCCAAGCTGCCAGTGCCGGACTGACAAGGTAGCTTGCTTCGCCCATTTGTTGCAGGGTCATGTCTGCGGCCGTGAAGGCCACGGTCACGAGCATACAGACACCCATCGCCAGGAACACATTGCGGCTTTCTCGCCCGACCACGAGCGGCAAGCCAAGGAACAGCAGTGTCATGTCCAACAGCGGTCGGACGATGCGGTGGTGGATGGCCACGCGTTCCTTCGCCCCGTAGTCGAGACTGGGGTTTCGCAAGGCGGCGATCAATTGGGCCGTGGACGCAAGCTCCTCGAAGGCCCTGGCATCGCTTAGCAGTTGCTCAAACTCCACGTCGCTACGGAAGAAACACTCGTCCGGTTTGAGCCAGCCGGGAGCGTCACGGGGCGTGATCAGGATCGCCTCGCCGTCGACATAGAGAGAGGCGCGCGTGTCGAGATTCTTCGGCTCGTGCACGCCCTTAAACAGGTAACCGCCGGGCCGATCACCTTTAGGCGGCAGATAATAGGCGTTGTCGGCCGTCAGACGGTTGCCGTACACCCGTAAGGTCGGCACGCGCATCAACAGGAAGCTGGGTTCCTCGATGCGTTTTTCTCCGGCGTAGGTACTCTTGCCGGTCAACTCGACGTCGGTGCGATTGTCGCGACACGATCGCACGTCCTGAGGGCGGTCGCCTGCCGGGTCTTGCGGCCGGCGGATGAACTCGCTGCGGTAGCGGGGCACGAGCAGTTCGCGGTTTGCCACCCCCAACAAGCTCACGCCGGCCACGGCGCAGATGATCGGCAGCACCACGCGAAAACGCGAAACGCCGGCCGCCATCAGCGCTGTCATTTCATTGTGCCGTTGGATCCACGAGACGGTGAACATGGCGGAAACCAGGGCCAGCAGGCTGCTGGTGAGGTCAAACACCTGGATCCAGCGAAATGCGTAGTACCGAGCGATGAAGGACAACACGCCGCCGGCGGCTTGGCCGCAGCGGGTGAACTGATCCATGTTCGTCGAGACCTCAATCACCACGTACAAGCCCATCAGGCTCAAGAAGCAGATGAGGAAGGTCTGTACGAATTGGCGCACCAGGTATCGGTCAATGATGTGCATCGTTTTGCTTTGCACTCTTGAAAATAGAACTATCCGCAACGGGATGGGGCGGATCGTGCCGCTCTTTCCCGTTCACGTACTCAATACATGACGGATAGCCCGGCCCAGCGCTTGCACCCCTTGCCGCAGCATCTCGCAGGGCACCGAGCCGAACGTCAGACGCAACATGTTGCCGGGGCGCGGTTGACCTTCGGCCGGATAGCAATGCTCGCCCGGCACGTACAGCATCCCCTCTTCGACCGCCCGATCGAATAGCGGGCCATTGAATCCGGTATCGACGCCTTCGGGCAGCCGCAGCCAGACGTACAGTCCGCCGCTGGGGCGACTCCATTGGATTCCGTCGATGGGCCGCAAATACTCCTCGGCGGCCGACATGATGGCGTCAACTTTCTCGCTATAGACGGCCCGAAGTCGGGCAACCTGCTCGTCGAAAAGGCCCTTCTGCAACACGGTCGCCATGAACACCTGGTTGAAGTGGGGCGAACCGAAATCGATGTTTCCCTTTTCCTCCAGCACGGGCTTTAGCAGCTTCGTAGGCAGAACGCCCCAGCCGACACGAATACCGGGTGAGAACGATTTTGAAAACGTCCCGGCGTGGATCACCGTATCGCCCTCGGGATCATACGCACGCAAACTTGGCGTGTCATCGCCTTCGTAGCGAAGCTCGCGATACGCGCCGTCCTCGATCACGTAGATTCTGTGCCCTTTCGACCAGCGCCGCGCCACCTCGACGATCGCCGATCGGCGCTCGGCAGGCACGGTAACGGCACTCGGATTGTCGTAATACGTGGTGACGTAGATCGCTTTGACCCGATCCAACTCGCCCGCCGCCTTGAGCGCTGCCAGTTGGTCCTCGATGGCATCCGGCACCGGCCCCAATTCGTCGGTCGCAACGCCGACGGCCCGCACACCCAGGTTGGCCAGCACGCCAAGAAACACGTAATAGGTCGGTGCTGCGCAAATCACGATATCGCCCGGGTCGAACAACACATCGCCGAGCAGGAAGAGCATTTGATTGCTGCCGGCAGTGACAATGACGTTGTCGACTCCCAGGTTGACTTCGGCCGCAGTCTGGCCGTCGGCCTCGAACATCCGCTCCAGCAGCGCCCGGCGCAGCGGCACGTGGCCGCTGGTAGTGCCATATTGCAGGGCGGTTCGGGCCAAGCAAGGCGTCGACCAGATGGTCTCCAGCGCTTGCCACGCCGATTCGACGGGCAGCGATTGCTGATCGACAAAGCCGGCGGCCAGCGAGATCAAATGGGGATGTCCCAGAGCCTTGGCCATCAGTAGGCTGGCGATGGGCTCGCCGCCAGGTCGCTGTGCCCGCTGGCTGAGACTATTACAAGCCGGCATCGGTCGGGGCCTTTCTCGCGAAAAAGTGGAAGGTACAGACTCCGCAGCATAGGGCAATCGAGGCCGTGCGGTCAAGCCGATTTGCGCAGCGGTCGGACCCCCGGCGGGAGTGTGTGGACCAGCCGGCTTGTCGGATTTATGATGTTCGCATGACTGCTTGGCCAAACCGTGTATGCCGGCATATCGCTCACTGGACGCACGCCAGCCTGGGCTTGGTTTTCCCTCCACACTGCGCTCTGTGCGGTAAGGAACTGATGGCAAGCGACGGCGTCTGGCTGCTGTGCACTACGTGCCGCGGCCAGGTCGAGTCGGACAGTGCAAGCCGCTGCCGGCGATGTGCGGGCGTGGCAAGAGGCCAGGATCTGCCCCCTGAACGATGTCCGCTGTGTCACCGCACGCCGCTGAGTTTCGACGCGACAGTTGCCTTGGGCGGCTACCACGTGGGGCTACGCGACCTCGTTCTGCGAATGAAGCGGCCATCGTACGACGCGCTGTCGCGGGCGATGGGCCGGCTCCTGGCCGAGCGCCGTCATGGGCAATTGCTGGAGCACTGCCCTGACATAGCCATCCCCGTTCCCATGTTCTGGCTTCGGCGGCTGGGCCGCGGAGTGAACAGCCCGGAGATTGTCGCACGCTGTTTGGGGCAGTCGCTCGGCATTCCCGTCCGCCGCGACATTCTTGTCCGGCATCGTAATACCTTGCCTCAGGCCGGTCTGTCGCCGCGGCGGCGATTTAAGAACGTCCAAGGCGCCTTTCGCATTCGACACCGCCGGTTTCTCGACGGCGCACGCGTCCTGTTGATCGACGACATTTTGACCACCGGCGCCACGTGCAGTGAGGCCGCCAAGACGTTAAAGCAAGCTGGGGCGGAAAGCGTTGTCGTGGCGGTAATCGCTAGGGCACAGGATAGGGAGATAGCGTAATCGCAGCCGAACTACCCTTGCCGCGGCAGGGGAAAAGAGAACAATGGCAAGTATGGTAAATGATCTCAGTAAGCCGATAGGACGCGCCGAACCGCCGGCTCGGCCATTTCGCCGTGCCCTGCTGCGCGGGCTGGCGGTGCTGTGCCCGCCCTTGTTGACGCTCTTGATTCTCGTATGGGCAATCAACACCACGAAGAGCTACTTTCTTGAGCCGGTGACAGAATGGGCTCGCGAAGGCCTCGTGTGGGCACTGAAGGACGTTCGCACTGACCTTCAACCGTCGCCCGAAACGGGCGCCGCCGAGGTCGATGGCCGCATTTACCACGAGGTGCCTAACGGCGCCTTTATTCCGCTCTGGGTCTACGAAAAAGTGCGGACGACATCCGGCGAGCCGTTGCCGACGACGGGCGAAGGTTATTTTCGCGCCTATGTCGACCTGACGTACCTGCGGCCGTACTATGCCATTCCGTTCTTCCTGGGCGTCTTTATCCTGGTGCTGTATTCGCTGGGCAAGTTCATGGCGGCCGGCATCGGCGGCTTCTTCGGCCGCCTCTTCGAGCAGATGGTACTCCACTTGCCCGGTGTTCGCGCGGTCTATTCCGCCGTCAAGCAGGTCAGCGATTTCATTTTTTCCGAGCGGCAGATCAGGGTCACGCGGATCGTGGCGGTCGAGTATCCGCGCAAGGGCATCTGGTCGATGGGCTTTGTCACCAGCGAGAGCCTTCCGGTGCTGCACGAGGCCGCTCAAGAACCCGTGCTGGCGGTGCTGATACCCTACTCGCCGCTGCCGGTGACCGGCTGTACGATCACGGTGCGGAAGAGCGAATGCATCGATCTGAACATCACGTTTGATCAGGCATGTCAGTTCATCGTCAGTTGCGGCGTCGTTGTCCCGCCGCCGCGGCCACTGGCCGGCGAAACGTCCATTCCACTAACGGCCGATTAATAGCCACCAGCCACTGATTTTGCCCATGCTCCGACTCGGCACTCGCAAGAGCGCTCTGGCCCGCTGGCAAGCCGAATGGGTTGCTGCGCGATTGCGGGAACTCGGCGTAGACGTAGAGCTCGTGCCGATCACCACAGCGGGCGATCGGCAGCAAGAGTTCAGTCAGGCCATCGAAGGACAGGGGGTCTTCACCAAGGAGATCGAGCGGGCGCTGCTCGATGATCGGATCGATCTGGCCGTACATAGCCTCAAGGATTTGCCGACGGGCGTCGTCGACGGACTGACGCTGGCTGCCGTGCCCGAGCGCGGCCCCACGGCCGACGCGCTGTTGTGCCGTCGACACGCGTCGCTCGACGAATTGCCTCTCGGCGCCCGGATTGGGACGAGCAGTCTGCGGCGTCGAGCCCAATTGCTGCACATGCGTCGCGATCTGGCGATTATGGACATTCGCGGCAACGTCGACAGCCGGCTGGCGAAATTGGAGCGGGGTGATTTCGATGCGATAATTCTGGCCGAGGCCGGCTTGCGGCGACTTGGGCTTGACGATCGCATCACCGAAGTTCTGCCACTGGAAAATGTGCTGCCGGCCGTGGGGCAAGGGGCGCTGGCGATCGAGACTCGCAGCGATGACGCGGCGACTCGCAATGCTGTGGGCCCGTTGAATCATCCGCCGACGCTGGCGGCCGTGCTCTGCGAGCGCGCCATGCTTTCGCGGTTGCAGGGTGGATGCTTGGCGCCAATCGCCGGCTTGGCTCGCGCGGCAGGGAACGAACTTTCGCTGACAGGTCGAGTCATTGGCCACGACGGTCTGCGGATGCTCGAGGAAAGCGGCCGCGGCGCCCTCTCGGACGCGGAATTGCTCGGCACGCATGTGGCGGAAGCGCTCCTGAATCGCGGTGCGGGCGAACTCATCGCCGCCTCGCGCAGCACATGAGCCTTGTGGGCGATTCCACACCCGGGCACACTTGCACACGGGCGTTAAAGCCACATGGCGCAAAAAGCGAGGGGCCACCGCCTCGACGGTCGCCCCTCGCAATTGACTTCAATCGCTACACTACTTACGGCGTATCGGGCGTGGCTGGCGTACCGTCCGCCATGCTGCCCAGCAGCGCAAAAACGTCGCTGTTCATGTTGGCCGACAGCGATCGCACGGAACCGTCAGCCAAGCCAAAATTAACGCTGCCATTGCTATGATCGCTGCCTGCACAGCGGAAATCGCCGTTGTTCATCAACTGCTTACCAACACCGGTAGCGGCGCCAGTACCACCGGTGCTAGCACCGTAAGAATTGGCGGACCAATCTGTGGCAGGCCCGGTGCTAAACGCGGTGGCATCGCCGCCGATGGCCCAACCGTCGTGGCTAAGGTACTTCACCTGTGGATTGTCAGTTGTCGCTGTCTTAATCTGGGTGAACCGCTGAAGTTCGCCGACCATAAGGGTGTTCGACGTGCCGTCACGAACTCCACTAATGGCCGTCGCCGAATTGATCTTACCGAAGATTCCCCATCGTCTTGCGCCGGTATTGTCAAGGTCAAGAATATTCCGGTATGTCTGCGACAGACAGAAGTAGCCGGATGATCCAGCAGTGTTTCCGCTAGCCTGAATATTTCGGTGGTTTGCGTCCCAACCGTTGATGCGGCCAGCACATCCGCCGTAGTCGGTGCCCCCAGCGTTCCATGCGGACAGAGAGGGAGCATCAGCGTTCAGCGTCATGGCCGAGTCTTGATCACGGAAGGACGATCGACGGCTTGGACAGTAGAGCGCCTTGATGTCGGTGAGCGCGGCTTGGTGCGTAAATGTAGTACCGGTCGGCGTCGCCGCGGCGTTGCCAGCCACGTTCACGGTGAAATCCCACTGCTTATAGACGTTGTCGGCCTCGATGAATGGCAGGATACGAAACAGCCAACTCGTTCCGTGCATTCCTGGTGTGAGACTCTTTGCCGCGTTATTCCACACGTCGCAGGTGGTGGGAATCGTCGTCGTGGCCGACCCATAGACTACACCCTCCGGGAACGTCTTTTTTGCACTCTCGTAGTTCATCAGCCCCAACCCCAATTGCTTGAGGTTGTTTTGGCATTGCGAGCGACGTGCGGCCTCGCGGGCGGCCTGCACCGCTGGTAACAGCAGCGCAATTAGGATACCGATGATGGTAATGACGACAAGCAACTCAACTAACGTAAACGCAGAATGCTTCAACCTGTGCGCAGACATAATGCCTTTCCTCCATATATTCCAAAAAGTTCACGCCGCCGAAAACGGGGCACCACCATCTAGTATTAGATCACAATCCACCGATCCGTCAAGCGCCGGTTTTCAAGAAATCGGCAACGTGGCGGCAGGAACCACTAATGGGGTCCTCGACGGACCATGCGTAGGTGATGCTTAACCATAAGACCTTGGACCGCCCTGCTTATATGTACTCGAAAACCATAACCGGCGATAGGTCACACCAGACGGGTAGGACCATTAGGGGACCATCAGAACCCATACTTCATTACCAGCTCGCACCGGACAGAGTCGCCGGGCAATTGGTCGACATAGATCGTCTTCCAGGAACTGACTTCCATGCCGACCAAAAAGCTCTTCGTGACATCGTAGGCCAGGTTACCGAAATAGAACTGGTTGTAGCTCTTCTCGCCGATGGTGTGCAGATCGTGGTCGTTCGGATTGTCGACGCCGTAGCCGACATGGCTGTGCAGCCGCGGGGTCCAATCGTACCAGGCTTCGAACCAACCGCCGGCCGAGCGAATGGTATTGAGGCGGGTTGGATCGATGCCTTGGCCGATGCCGCCCAAGAACGCGCCTAGGTTTTCGCCGACGAAGCACTCGCCTTGGCAGCCGAACCGCTCGGTGATCGGCACGCGGACGTCGATGTTGCCCGACCACGTTCGACGGCGGTCGTGGGGCCCGATTATTGTGTGATCGAACTCTTCTTCGCCGATGTGTCCGGAGAGGCCAATGACCACGGGCTGGCAACCCTTGCCATGCGCCCCGAGCGTCCAAGCGACCCGACCTTCAATGATCGGCCAATTAGGCGGTTCGCCCTTGATCGTGGTGGTCGCGTCCTCGAATACTTGCTGATTGGCCGAGAGTTGGACAGTGAACATCGAGACGTCGGATGTGGCGAAGAATCGTTCACCGCGCACTTGCGCACGTCGATAACCGATGTTGCCGCCATCCCAGCCGACCGAATACATCAACATGCCCGGATACAAAGGCGAGATCACATCCCAAGTCTGGCCAAATAGGAAGCGAAACTCTTCGTTCTTCACCTCCGCATAGGCGTGTCGCAGCAGGATGGTTGGTTTGTTCTCGGTTGAGAGCACACTGTTTTGAAAGTCGATTTCGACCTTGCCGCCACTCGATGCGCAGCCAAACCACGGAATCGTCGGGCCGCCGACATCCAATCCCAGCCGGGTATTCCGGGCGTCAACGATGAACTCGCTCTCCGGCATTGTGCTGGCCGAATCGACAAAGAGTGTGTACGAGCCCGGGTAGGTCCGTTCGGTGGAGAAGACCGTATTGCCCCATAGAATCCCGTAGGGCACGATGCTGAAATCGCCCTTCTGCCAGACGCACTTCTTCATTTCCCCGCGAAACCGCTCCAAAGTGGCAGGGTCGGCCTGGCCCGTCTCCGGCGGCACCCACGTCGGTGACTGGCTCGTTGCCATCGGATTGACGTCGGGCAAGCGAGTGGGCGTTTCACCATTTTGAGACGGCGCTGGGGCCGGGGCGGGCACACCCGGCGTAAAAGTTTGCGCAATCGATTCGGTCGCAAGACTCAATAGGAGGACTAGAGTCAAGGACCGGCAATTTCTCATGGTGTGCTCTCTGCGCCCTAGATCCGCTTAAACTCCTATCGTCGCGACAAAAAGCAGAATTGATAAATTGAGAAGAATTGGGGGCCGTCCCGTCAGCTTGTCCTATACTTTCTTGCCGCGCAGGGGCGGGCACGTTCCGTGTGCCGTTTGCCCGCGAAGTGGGTGGGCCGAGCGCATCTAGGCCCACTCAAAACGCTGTCGGCGTGGCTTGCCGCTCGACCTACCGTACACCTTGCTTTAGCCGCCGATGACCGAGAAACGCCGTATCTATCAACAATGGTCGATTCGGGGCCTTTGGTATCGCCTCTCCGATGCACTGTGCATCGTCGCCGGGCTGGCCATTGCCGGCGCGCGTCGACCAACGAGCAACGTCGAGCACTGCACGATGGCAATTGCTGCGGCAATCATCATCTACTACGTGCTGGCAGAAGCTGGCGGCATGTATCGGAACTGGCGTGGCGTCTCCGTGCATCGTGAGATCGCCAGCACGGCATTTGTTTGGGGCGGCACCTGCGCGATCCTCTTGGCGGTGGGATTTGCGACTGGCTGTACGACAAGGTTTTCTCGCATCTCCGTGGTCGCGTGGTTCGTCGCCTCACCAGCGCTAATCGTGCTGAGCCGCATCCTCACGCGGCAATTTCAACGCATGCTGCTCGCGCTGGGCTACAACGCCCGCAAGTTCGCCATTGTCGGCGTCAACGAGCTCGGCTTCGCGTTGGCCCACAATATCGAGAACTCGCCTGAAATGGGATTGCGGCTGGTCGGATTTTTCGACGATCGTCCCGGGCGGCGCAATCCGGCCATACCCGACGATCTGGGTCTCCACGTGGGCACGATTGCCGATCTGATCGAGCAGGCGCGGGCAGGCGAAATCGACCGCATTTATATTACATTCCCCATGCGGGCCGAAAATCGCATCCGCGGCGTATTGGACCGCCTAGGCGATACAACGGCCTCGGTCTACGTCGTGCCCGATTTCTTCGTTTTTCAATTGCTGCATTCGCGGTGGACCGACATCCTCGGTCTTCCTGTGGTGAGCGTCTTCGAAAATCCGTTCTACGGCATCGACGGCCTGGCAAAGCGGTTGTCGGACATCATTCTCAGTAGTCTGCTATTGCTTCTGGCCGCGGTGCCGATGGCCGTGATTGCCGTGCTCATCAAGCTCAGCTCTCCCGGCCCGATCCTGTTCCGCCAACGGCGATTCGGCCTCGATGGCCGGGAAATTCGCGTGTGGAAGTTCCGCAGCATGACCGTGCTTGAGGACGGGCCGGAGTCGGTGCAGGTGAGGCCCAACGATTCCCGCGTCACGTGGCTGGGTGCGCTGCTGCGTCAAACATCGCTCGACGAGCTGCCGCAGTTGTTCAACGTGCTGGGGGGCACGATGTCGCTGGTCGGGCCGCGGCCGCACACCCACGTCCTGAACGACGAGTTTCGCTCGCAAATCGGCGGCTACATGCTGCGTCACAAGGTGAAGCCGGGAATCACCGGCTTGGCCCAGGTCAGCGGCTGGCGCGGCCCAATCGACTGTCCCGAGAAGATGCAAAAACGCATCGAGTGCGACCATCGCTACATCCGCGAGTGGTCCCTATGGCTAGATATGGTAATCCTTGTGAAGACCGTGTTCGTCGTGCTTTCCAGAAAGGATGCGTACTAGGGAGAATGACGATTGGCGAAAACCGAATGCCAAAAGTAACTCACGCCGAGCTGCATTTCTTCCTGACTTAAACGCCAACATTCGTCCGTCACTTGAAAATCGTCCCTAGTCCTTTGTTCGACCTTCGCCCTTCATTATTGCCATGCTCGCTCACCTTGACGTGCCGCCGAACCTGACCATACCGACTCCGCTGTTGCCACCGGCGGTCGATACCGTGGGCGTGCTGCACTTGATCAATGGCGAGCACTACGCCGGAGCCGAACGTGTCCAGGATTTGCTGGCCGCGCGGCTACCGGCTCTGGGCTATTCCGTCGGCCTCGCTTGTTTGAAATTGGACGTGTTCGACGAGATGCGAGAGTCGCGCGATGCGCCGTTGTACGACGTGCGAATGGCGTCGCGCTTTGATGTGCGAGCGGCGTCGCGAGTGGCCCGCCTCGTGCGCAAAGGGGGCTACAGAATCATTCACGGCCACACTGTACGGACGGCGTTCATCGGCAGCATGGCCGCCGCGATGACGGGAGTGCCGCTGGTGTACCATGCGCATAGCCCCACTTCGCGCGACACAACGCGCCGCTGGACGAATCGCATCAACGCCAGAATCGAGCGGCTGTGTCTGCGCCGCGTGTCGAGAGTGGTTGCCGTTTCTGAGGCGATGGCTGAGCACATCCGCCATGACGGCTTCGACCCGTCGCGCATTGTAGTCGTACATAATGGCGTGCCAGCGCTCACGAACCTCGCACCGCGAACTCCGCCATGCGGACGTTGGACGCTCGGCGTCGTTGCGCTGATGCGTCCGCGAAAAGGCATCGAGGTCTTGTTGGACTCCCTGGCGATACTGCGGCGTCAAGGAATCGACGTACATCTGCGAGCGGTGGGCGCGTTCGAGTCGCCTGCGTATGAATCAGAAATCACCGCGCGGGTTCGGCAATTGGAACTCGCGCCGCATATCACATGGACCGGTTTCACGCGTGACGTCGCGGCTGAGCTCCAAAAAATGGGCCTCTTGGTGCTACCGAGTCTCTTCGGTGAAGGGCTGCCAATGGTCGTGCTCGAAGCGATGGCCGCCGGCGTACCTGTCGTGGCTACCGGCGTAGCTGGCGTTCCCGAAGCCATTCGCGACGGCCAGGACGGATTGCTCACGGCGCCCGGCGATGCCACGGATCTGGCCCGGGCGATTGCCGATGTCGTCCAGGGCCGATATGACTGGTCGGCCCTAAGAGCAAGCGCTATGGCGCGGCATGCCGCCCATTTTTCCGATCACGCCATGGCCAGCGGCGTGGCCGACGTATATCACGGGCTGCTCGACGAACAACCGGACACGAGAACCACCTGCAAACCAAGCGGATATACGCTATAATCGAGGGGCGGAGTTTCCGTTCCATCGTTACATCATGGCACCTTCATCCTAGCACCCCGTAAAATCCTACCCATGGAAAAATCGCTCGATCGCAAGTTGGCACGTATTCTCGCCGATTCCTCTTGTCGCGACTTCATCCTCGCCGACGCAAAGGACGCCGATTTGGCGTTCGGCCTCGCGGCGCCGGGTCGCAGCCCGGAACATTACGCCAGCGAAGGTCGATTTCGCACCCTGCAAGAGTTTCGCCAACTCATGCGCGATATCGTGGCGCAGGGGTACATGGACATCATGCTGATGAGCGCCAGCTCGAACGAAGTGTTGACGATCGAAGAGCGGTTGTTCGACAATAGTCACGTGACGCCGGCCGTACGTGCCAACGACACGACGGACATCTGGCTGGCCACCGGCAGCGGTCGCTACGCGACTCAGCCAGCACAGCCGTTCCGCTCGACGACGATCGATCATATTCAATGTGGGAAGGTCAACTGCGATCCCAGCGAGCGCCGCCACGGGGCGAACCTCGGGCTGTTCTCCGTCACGTTCAATAACGACGTCAACACCGATCGCCGCATGCTGGAGGCGTACAAGGAGTTTCGCGTCGAGGCCGAGGCCAAGGGATTTCGCCACTTCCTGGAAGTCTTCGACCCCAACGCTTGCGAGCACCCACCGGCCGACCTGGCCCGTTTCGTCAACGACAACATCGCCCGCGCGCTGGCCGGTGTGACAAGCCGGGGGCGGCCGCTGTTCCTGAAGATTGCCTATCATGGCCCGGCGGCAATGGAGGCCCTGGCCCGCTACGACCGTTCGCTGGTGGTCGGCATTCTCGGCGGCTCGGCCGGCACGACGTTCGACGCATTCCACATGCTGTGGGAGGCAAAGAAATACGGAGCCCGGGTCGCCCTCTACGGCCGCAAGATCAATAACGCCGAACACCAGTTGAGCTTCATCAAGTATCTCCGCGCGATCGCGGACGACGAGTTGGGGCCCGAAGAGGCCGTGAAGGCCTATCATGGCGATCTGCAAAAGCTGGGCATCCGACCGCAGCGATCGCTGGCCGATGATCTTCAACAGACGGAAACCGCGTCGGCCTATAGTGGCACGACGTCCGGCCGTCCGAAGTCGCCACGCTCGGCCGCGGCGACCCCGACCGCAGCAGCCCCAGCCGGCATGCCCGACTTCAGCAAAATGACGCAGGCCGAGAAGGTCCAGTGGAACCTGCAACGTTGGAAGCGGATTGTGGGCTGAACTCGCTCGGCGCGGCATATCTGACTGCGTCCACCCCCTTTTCGTCCGGGACGGGAATGTATATCGTTCTTGGACGTGCCGCTTGCGATGCGTAGCACGGCGGGCGACTTCGTGCCGGTCTGCAATGCTGCGCCCGCAAGAACGACCACCGCCTCATATTGCCAAAGAGCTACTGAAAAGGCGCATGCCATGTGGATTCAAGGTCTCGTTTATGTGGTATTCCTATCCGTTGGTTTTGGCGTTGGATCATACGCATGGGCCTGGCTCAACAACTCGTTGAATTGGTGGTACGGGGGCGCGATCGGAATGGGCATCGGTTGGGTGGTTGCTTCACTGCTGCTGACGGCCGTCCGTCGCACGCGTCCTGTCGCGACGCCGGCGCCCGACATCCGGCGAGCGTCTCCGACCCGACAAGACGAGATTGCGCGGAAGCCGGCAGCGCCGAAGGTCTCGGTTCGCAACGATGCGATCACGCTCTTGGCGGCGTTGCAGCGTGAGGCACGACTGGTCGACTTTCTGCAAGAATCGTTGGCCGACTACAGCGACGCGCAAATCGGTGCGGCGGTGCGCGATATCCACCGCGAGTGCGGGGCCGTGCTGAATCGGCTGTTCGCCTTGCGGCCGGCGGTGACCGATGAAGAAGGGGCCGAGGTCGAAATCCCGCCCGGCTTCGATCCGGCCCGGTGGCGATTGACTGGCAACGTCAGCGGCGAGCCGCCGTTTCACGGTCGCGTCGTCCACCCCGGATGGGAAGCAACGACTTGCGAATTGCCAACATGGTCGGGCAGTGCCGCAGCAGCGAAGATCATCGCGCCCGCGGAAGTGGAGGTGAAATGAGAGAGATCAGAGATCGGAGACCAGGGGCCAGAGGCCAGAAAGTTGCGACCTCTACCAACTGCCCCCTGGTCTCCGACCACTAACCACTGACCACTGCCATGCCAGCAAGCTACGTCATCGGAATCGACCTTGGCACGACCAACAACGTGTTGGCATATGCGCCGCTCGACGCCGAGCGGCCGCTCGTGGAATTGCTGCCTATCCCGCAATTGACGGCCACGGCGACCGTTGAGTCGCGGACGATGTTGCCAAGTTTTGTGTACCTGGCAGCGGCCCACGAGGCCACCGGCGGTGCGTTCGATTTGCCTTGGGCCGAGGGCCGGCAGTTCGCTGTGGGCGAGTTGGCGCGGCGGCAAGGGGCAGAGATGCCGGATCGCACCGTGGCGGCGGCCAAGTCGTGGCTCGGTCACAGCCGCGTCGACCGTCGGCAGCCGATTCTGCCCTGGAACGCTCCGGCCGAGGTGCCGAAGATTTCGCCCGTCACGGCCTCGCAGCGCTACCTTGAGCACATTGTCGCTGCCTGGGAAACGGCCCATCCCGAGGCGCCATTGGCGGAACAGCACGTCGTGCTCACGGTGCCCGCATCATTCGACGCGAGCGCCCGTGAACTGACCCGCGAGGCCGCCCTGGCCGCTGGCCTGCCGCCGGACGTGGTTCTGTTGGAGGAGCCGCAGGCGGCGGTATACGCCTGGCTGGCCACGGCCGGCGATCGTTGGCGAAGACTGCTTTCGATCGGCGATACGCTGCTGGTTTGCGACGTCGGCGGCGGCACGACCGACCTGACGCTTGTTGGCGCCGCCGAAGAGCAAGGCGAGCTCGTGCTGCGGCGAATCGCCGTCGGTAATCACTTGCTGGTTGGTGGCGACAACATGGACCTCGCCCTTGCCCATCACGTGGCCGGCCGCTTTGCCGAAAAGGGCGTGCAACTCGACCCGTGGCAGTCCGTCGCCCTGTGGCATTCCTGCCGTGCAGCCAAGGAAAGTTTGCTCACGTCAGAGGGGCCAGAGACGCAGAACATTTCGGTGCTCGGCCGCGGCCGCAAACTGATCGGCGGCACGGTCTCGGTGGAAGTCGATCGCCACAGTGTAAGCGACCTGTTGGTCGACGGATTCTTCCCGCATTGCCGGCCCACAGACCATCCGAAACGCGATCGCATTTCGGGTTTCCGCGAGATTGGGCTACCGTTTGAATCGGACACGGCAGTTACCCGGCACGTGGCGTCATTCTTGCAGAGCCACGGCCCTACGGCCGACGTCGCCGCGCGACCAACGCACGTGTTGTTCAACGGCGGCGTGTTCAAGGCCGATGCGTTGCGGCAGCGACTATTGGATGTATTGGGCCAGTGGTATGACGGCGAAGCGGCGCCGCGGCTGTTGGAAGGCGAGCACGATCTGGACCATGCAGTCGCGCGCGGGGCTGCCTATTACGGCTGGACGAAGCACCGCGGCGGCGTTCGCATCCGCGGCGGCACGGCCCGGGCGTATTACGTTGGCATCGAGACGGCCGGTCTGGCCGTGCCCGGTGCGCCGCGACCGCTGCGAGCGCTGTGCGTGGTGCCCATTGGCATGGAAGAGGGGACGGAGGCCGACGTCCCTTCCGACGAGATCGGGCTGGTTGTCGGCGAGCCGGCCCATTTCCGCTTCTTCAGTTCATCGACCCGCAAAGCCGACCGTCCCGGCGATCTGCTCAACGCCTGGACGCCGGACGAGCTATCGGAGACCGACTCGCTCGAAGCGATTCTTCCGCCGGACGAGTCGATTGACGAGCCGTACGTTCCCGTCCGCTTCCACGCCCGGCTTACTGAACTTGGCGTGCTTGAACTCTGGTGCGTCAGCACTGCCAGTCCGAAGCGCTGGAAGCTGGAGTTCAGCGTGCGCGAGGAGCCAATGTAGGAGGCCAATGCCGCACGCTTGATCTACGGGGCAGCCCTGCTAGTGCTGGGGAGGACTGCAAAGTTCCTGCAAACGGTCATTCTGCGCGCAGCGAAGAATCTCCGCGGCATGCGCAACTGCCCGCGTACTAACGAGATCCTTCGCTACGCTCAGGATGACTCGCTTTCATCAAACACGACTCTGCAATTCTCCTGCCCTAGCACTTTCGCGAGTTGCTGTTGATGGCGAACGGATTACAATGGGCTGCGAAGTGACAACTCGTGAAATCGGGCGTTATTGAAGACCGTCGATGCCGATCCTACCCCGCATTATTGGTGACCAACCGTTAGCCAAGGACGGTAACGGGCGGCTGAAGTGCCGCATTGCCACCGTTTTTCCATACGGAAACACGATCGTCACGCTGCCGGGTATCCACGCCACGCAACGGCTGGCCTACATCGATCTGCTGGCAAGCGAGCGGGCGGCGCAGGGTCTGAAGCCGCTGGGTCGAGAAGAGCAGACGAGCGTGTGCCGGGCGGCGGTCGACTTGATCGTGGAGAACGACATGATCGTGATCCGGCCCGACCCGGAGGACATGGATCTGGCGTTCCGTGCCGACGAACTGCTGCAGCGACTGGTGCCGAAACACCGCATCCGTTTTCTATCGGCCAGCAATGAAAAAGTTCGGACGGCGATCAAACATCGCGGCGAGTGTTGGCGCATAAGCCCGCTGCCAAAGACGCCGGCCGAAATGAAGCAGATGATTGCGGCCTCGAAGATCGCCATCCGCGGACGCGAGCTTTACTACTACAGCAAGTCGACGGGCATGCGGCTGCTGACGTACGAGAGTTTCGCCGAACTCGGCACTTTTGACGATTCCGAGTTGCGGCATCACCTCGCAGAAATCCGCGAGTTTTCGGCGGGCGTCCGCTGCAACGCGCGGCCCGAGATCGCGTTTTTCATGACGGGCGACGCCTTTAGCAAGGCTGATTTTGCCTCGGTCGATGTCAGCGCCCTGGACGGAGAGGGCCTTCGCACTTGCTACGATCGTCTGCGGCGGAAGTTTTTCGAGGCCGTGCCCGCCGACTTTCGCTACGACGATCTCGATCATGTGCCGTGGCGAAATCGCATGTACGCGGCGCTGGTCGGCGACGACGATCAGGCGGCTTCCGAGGAATCGCTGCTGGGACTCAGTTCGGAGTTCTTCATGCAGATCGAGTGGTTGCCGGGCGGGCGGATCGAAGAAGGCGAGTTGCTTCTCGATCCGGTCTTTGAAATGGCCGAAGAAAGCGGCGATCCGGAATTGCAGCGACTGTGCGATGAAAAGTGCCGCGAGCTGATCTTCAACTTTGTGCGCGAGTTTGGCGACCTGGAATACGTCAACATCGGCCGGGTCATTGGCTCGCTTTCGCGCCGCGAAGCTGCCCCCGGGCGCCGCGATGTCTACATCGCGCAGGTCAAACAACAGGGCAGTGCGGAAGAAATCATTAAGATCATCCGCATGCAAAAATGGGGTATCCGCGAGCATCTCGACGACGGTAAGAAGCTGCTGGACGCCATCATTCAATCGGAAGAATATACCGAGTACATCCTCGATCGCCGCTTGGGATGCCGGCAGTTAGGCATGAATCTGCCAGCCCGGACCGCCGCCAAACGCATCAGCGAGCAGTATCACGGCCCACGCCGCGACGTTCATGGCGCGACCATCTGGTCACCGTACTTCGAGCGAGACTACATCCGCGGCATAGCGACCGACAAGATTCCGCCGCAGAAGTTGGCCAATCCGGCCTTCGCCATGCGGCTGGCTCGGCTGCTTGGCCAGGCGGCCGCCGCGAACATGATCGTGGGGCGCTGCGATTTGCAGGGACGGGTGATTTTCGACGATGGCGACGAGGTGGTGGCAGAGGACGAGCTTGGCTTGCCGATCGAGATCGTGGTGTCGGACCAAACCGGCACTTTCGGCGATTATGGCACCAACCTGGAGCACTTCGCCGCCGAATATGCCGAACCGATCAATCGCCGCCACGGGTTGTTGAGCGATCCGGAACAGTTCGCCGCTCTGTACTTAGAGGCGTTTGTCGCCCGCTTCTCCAAGCTTCAATCGGAGTATCATAAGCGAAAACGGGCGTTCGATACCCTTTTCAAGCATCGAGCGCACGACGAGGGGGGCAGCTTCGCCTTCCGTTGGGAATGCGTTCTGAACCGCTTGCGGCAGGCGGCGCCCCAAAACCTGGCCAATCTGATTCGTAGCCATATCGACGCCTAGAGCGCCTCTCACAGACCGCTACTGGGCCGAAGGATATAATCATCACAATTCAGTACTGCGCCACTCGCGCGGTACTTTGTTGACGAGCGGACTCGCCGCAAATACAATATGCGACATTGGCACGGTGGCTATTTCATGCGCGGAGCCGTGCAGAGTCGGCCTGCGTGCAGAGTGCTTTTCCGGCGTACGTTCTGCGAGACGGCGTTTCTTGGGATGCTGAAGGAAGAGGGCTTCCAGGCGTTCATGCGGTGACGTGTGCACACGTGATAACCGTGCGTCGACGCGTCAACATCGCAAGTGCATTCCTCACTTGTCAAACTGCCTTGCGTACAAATCATGATAAACAGTTCGTGTCAACCGATTCGTCGCGTGGCGCTGATCTATGACGCGAAGCTCCCCTACGACGTCAAGATCGTGGAAGGAGTGGCGCAGTATGTTCAGAAGGTTCGCAACTGGAACATTTACATTCGGGAAAACGCCCTGCACGATCAACGGCTACCCGAATTGCATACGTGGAAGGGCGATGGCATCATCGCCGACTTCGACGACCCACGCGTAGCTCACCAGATTCAGAAGGCGAAGATTCCAGCGGTGGGCTTCGGCAGCGGATACGGTTGGTATGATCCGTCGTCTGGAATACCGTACTTCTTCAGCGACAACCGGGCTGTGGCTCGCTTGGCAGCCGAGCATCTGAAGGACTGCGGATTTCGCCGTTTCGCCTTCTATGGATACGTCGAGAATCGAACAAATGGTTGGTCGGATGAGCGCGAGGTCGCCTTCGCCGAGTGTGTGAAGGCGGCCGGCGGAAAATTCTGGAGCTGCCGCAGGGGCCGCGCTTGGACCATACGCTGGAATTCTTTGCAGGAGCAACTTCACCGTTGGTTAGAGACGCTGTGCAAACCGATCGGCATTCTGGCGGCCAACGACAAGTTGGCGAGACAACTCCTGGAGGTGTGCCATACGAGCGGCGTGCGCGTTCCGGAAGACGTCGCCGTTGTCAGCGTGGACAACGACGAGATGTTGTGCCAACTATGCAGCCCTCCGTTGTCAAGCATCGAACTAGGGTGCCGACGCATCGGCTACCTTGCCGCGGCGCTTCTAGATCGAATGATGTCTGGCCAGCCTCCCACTCGGCACAAGTACGTGATTCCGCCGGAGAAGATCGTTATCCGTCGCTCTAGCGACGTCGTGGCAGTAGAGGACTCCGAAGTCGCCGCGGCTCTGACGTTCATACGGAACCACATGCATCGGTCGTTCCGCGTCTCGGAAGTTGTGGCCGCGGTTTCCGTCTCCAGATCAAACTTGGAGCGGCGTTTTAAGTCGCTGACGGGGCGCACAATCCGCGAGGAGATCGGCCGTGTGCGCCTACAGAATGTCCAGCAACTCATCTCGACAACGCACCTGCCATTGAAGCAGATCGCGGTGCAATCGGGCTTTCGCACCGTACAGCACATGACTGATGCCTTCGGGCAACATCTGGGCATCACCCCGGCCGCATACCGTGCGAAATCGCTAGATCTCAGCAGCTCGTAGAGGTCGGCCTCGGTCAAACTTCGATCGGTGCAGTGCCACGTAGACCTGCTACGCAAACACGTAAAGGAATTACGCAGTACGGTAAAAGTTGCTGCTTGTAGAAATTCTGGTGACTGGTTTAATAGAGGAGACAAGGAGAGGGGGATCCGTAGCATAGACAGTCAGACACCCAGGAAGGGGAGGCAACGTAGAAGCAGACACACGAGGGGGTCGTTTGGAAAATTGCAGACGGAAGGCGAAGGTCGGGTCCTCCTTCCCGTCGGGATAGGGGCCTCCTTCCCGTCGGGATAACTGCCAGATTTTCGGTATCGAGGAGAGGGCTTTCCGGACTGTTTCCTAATTCACACACACTCACACGGGGGACGTAGTCATGAAGAAGTTCACGCTGTTTGTAGCCTTGGCGGCTATGCTGGCGTTCGCGGCCGCAGCCTCGACCGCTCGTGCGGTCACAATCGACTTGGTCACGGTTGGCGATCCGGGCAACGTCGGCGAATTCTGGACCGATCCGGATGGCATACTGCCTGATGCAACGCGCGGCGATGTTGCCTACACCTATCAAATCGGCAAGTATGAGGTAACCGTCGGACAATACGCCGAGTTCCTTAATGCCGTAGCCAGAACGGATGCCTACGGCCTGTGGGATCCCCTTAACGCCGCGACCAGAACCAGGATCGCTCGCACCGGAACGAGCGGAAGTTACGTTTACACCGCAGACGCTTCTTACGTCAACCGACCGGTGAACTGGGTTACGGGGTGGAATGCCATGCGGTTCGCCAATTGGATGAGCAACGGCCAGCCCACCGCCGGCATACAAGATGCTACAACCACGGAGGACGGATCCTATACGCTCAATGGCTACACCGATCTCGATTGGGCCACTATCACGCGGAAACCAGGCGCAACGTGGGTCCTTCCCAGCGAGGATGAGTGGTATAAGGCCGCGTACTATGATCCAAATAAGCCCGGCGGTGCAGGCTACTGGGACTACCCCACGGGGACCGATGCCCTTCCGAGCAACGATTTGATCACGCCCGATCCGGGCAACAATGCCAACTTCAACCAGGGCGGCATGACAACTCCCGCCGGCCGAACCGTTGTCGGTGATTTTGAGAATTCGACGAGCCATTACGGAACGTTCGACCAGGCAGGAAACGTCTCTGAGTGGGGCGATACGATAGTCGTGGTTTGGGACGAGGGCGATGGGATCGGTCAGGCTGTGCGCCCATGTAGTGGTGGGTCATACTGGTTTGAAGCGAGCGACATAATCTCTTCGCACCGCGGCACTTGGGCTCTGAATCGAGCATCGGACGACGTTGGCTTCCGCTTGGCGTTCATGCCCGCTGCTGGCGGCGACGTCGTGTGGACCGGAACCGGTGGTACGGCCTGGAGCAGCACGGGCAACTGGAATCCGGGCAGCACGCCCAACGGCGTGAAGAACACGTTTGATGACACGGCCACGGGCCTGTCCGCCGACATCGCTTCGGCTGCCACTCCCACCAGCGTGGTCTTCAACAACTCCAGCAAGAACTTCACCATCACTGGCGCCAGCGGCATCGGCGGCACGGCCACTGTGTTGAAGCAAGGCACCGGCACCGTGACCATGAGCAGCGTCAACACCTACAGCGGTGTCACCACCGTTGAGGCCGGCAAGCTCATCCTCTCGGGCGCCGCGAAGGCCATGGTTCCCGTTCTCAACAACGGCGGCGCAGACATCAAGGGCGGCATGCTCGTCCTCGACTATGTCACCGAAGCTGACCCGGTCGCCACGGTCAAGAGTTTGCTGACGACGAGCTACGCCGCCGGCGCGTGGAACACCGGCAAGTTCCAGAGTTCGTCCGCCAGTTCTTCGCGTGGCTTGGGCTGGAATGACAACACGTCGACCAGCAAGATTAACATCGCCTACACGGTGTATGGCGACACCAACTTGGACGGCACCACGAACTTCACGGATTTGAGCAAGTTGCTGTCGAAGTACGGTCAGTCCGGCGTATGGGCTGATGGCGATGCCAATTACGACGGCACGGTGAACTTCACCGACCTGAGTAAGATGCTGTCAACGTACGGCCAATCGGTGGGCACGCTGACCCCGTCCCCCGAACCGTCGAGCATTGCCCTCTTGCTGACACTGGCAGGTCTGGTCGGCGCTTGGGTTATTCGGCGGCGTGGACGGTAACCACGTGGTTGTGTTCGCCTGAATGAGGCGTACGTGAACCGCGAAAACTTCGGCTAACGCAGCAATCGAGCGGATGGTGAGGTGGCGCAAGTCGCCGCGCCATCTGCTTCTTTAATGCGCCAATGCGAAGCAGCGGGGCGGGCCGGAGCAGCGGACACGCGACGATGGCCTAATGGAGTTTCCAGTGGTGAAGCGCTGTTTCTCCCGAAAACAGAGGCTGGAAGGTTTGCTTGCGGCAAGCGGCGCCCCAAAACCAGGCCAATCTGATTCGCAGCCATATCGCGATTTAGCGACGGTCGGCAAGCATCGATCGTTATGGACCCATTCGAGGCAATGGCAGGAAATGCCGCCAGATCTGGCCCATCCAGGACGGGTTAGCCATCGCATCGACTAGTTCAAGTTGGCCAAGTGAAGCTCTGCCGATGGTAGCGCTCATAGGGCAGGCCATGAGATACCCATCGATCGGTTACGTCTTTGGGAGGCGATTTTTCCGTGTGAGCGTCCGGTTTGTGGTGGCGTCAGTTGGGGGACGGATTCCAAAAGGAGTCCCAGCAGGCCGGCTCGCTGAGATAGAGGGCTCGTAGGTGACAGACGGCATCGGCTCCCTGCTTGCCCCATCGCATGCCTCCCCCCTTGAGCCGATTGCCCACCACGGTCTTGCACGCCGACTCCACCGGGCCGGAACCGATCTGCCAGCCATTGCGAACGTAGCGTGGATAGTCCATCCGATGTTCGTGGTTGCGGAAGTATTGGACTGTGCAACGGTAGGTCTCCCGCGCTTCCGCCGAAGCCGAACTCGCGTCCAGCGTCTCCAGTCGGGCTCGCACCGCTGAGCCGCCCTCACGCTTGAGTTGATGACACACCCCATCTGTCCAACTCTGCCGCGCCGTTTCGTCGCCAGGATAGATCGCTTTGGCCAGTTCGACCAAGTACTCCTTGGCATGCCAAAAATCCAAAATGCACTCAGCCTTGGGGAAGTATGTGCGGAAGAAATCCTCCAGCCCGACGCCGCCGTCGGAGATGGCAATTTGCTGCTCTGCCGCCGTCCAACCGACTTCCAAAGCTTCGCGATGGAGTTGGCGACCAAGCATCTGGAAGTCATAAAAACCCGATAAATACCGCACTTGCCGGGGTGGCGGCCGCGTCGAATCGTGCTCGCTGCGGGCGTTGTAGACCATCGCCACGTAGGCCATCTTTCCGTCCACACGCGTGCCGCCCGGCCCTTGTTGACGCACGCCGGTGGCGTCCGCGCTCACATAAGCGCAACGTTTTCCGTTGGCATCTTTCTGCCACGCCCACTCCTCTTGCGGTCCCAAGGATTCACCGGCTTGCAAACGTTTTGCCACGCGCTCGCCCGCGGCTTCCGTGGTCCGCTGCGCCGTCGATTCGCTCAGTCGCAACGCCGCCATTTTCTTCAACACACGCTCCGCGCTTTCGCCAAAACTGCCCAACACGCCGGCCATCGACGTAATCTCTTCGACGGCAGGACTCAGCGCGAGCCGTTTTAGTTGTAACACGTGCTCCCAGGGCTTATGGCCGGAGTGACAAGAGGGGCAATGGTAATAGGCCGCTCGGACAAGGATCGGCCCCATCAAGGTCATAATGTTTCGCGTCCGCCAGTCGACGAAACGTCCGTCCTGACCGCAGTTGGGACAGACGATGCTGCTGCCCTGGTACCCCTTTTTTTCCGGTCGTTGACCGTTGCCTCCAGGGCTTGTGCCCCCATCCGAAGGACCTTTTCGCGCAGCGCAAACTCCGTCTCGCCGAACAATTGGTCATCGCGGCGAGTAACCATAAACTCGGCCATTCGCCAGATCTCCTGCTCCATTGCTTTCAACATAACATCATGCACCCGTTGAACTTCCTCTGATCTCTCCGGCATCATCCCGGCAATCTGATTGCGGCCTTCCATGACCTTCGCTCCTTAATTCGGCGGAAAATAGGCAAACCTCAGCCTGAAAGACGCTTACTACCGAATTTCCTACCAACAATCAAGATGCTCACACGATTTTTCCGGCAAACAGCTTGACGCGCAGAGAAAATTATTCAAGAATGAAGGCTCAGAGATAAGGCTGAGCTATTGCGGTGGCAGCCGCGACGAACTGTTCGGATGCAGTTCAGGTGCGAGCGGGAGCCGCATCTCTGTTATTGCGGCATGAACTCCGCTTGTGTCCTAATAAATGAAAGGTGCTTGTCCATGCTCATTCGTCGTGTTTCGGTGTGCGCGTCGGCCGTCTTGCTGATCTTGGTGGCAGGCTGCTCCGGAGGTGCGCGTCGTTATAGCGTTCCATCAATTAGTGCGTCAGGGTCGGCATCCAAGGCAATGGCCGAATTCGATACGAACCAAGACGGAGTCATCAAGGGCGACGAGTTGAATAAGTGCCCGTCGCTGAAAGCGGCTTTGACGGATATCGACAAGGACGGCGACGGCGGAATCTCGGCCGAAGAGATCAGCGACCGCATCAAGCAATGGCAGGAAACGAAGCAAGCCCGGACGGGCGTCACAGTCTCTGTTTATCGCAACGGCAGACCGTTGGCCGACGCCGACGTAAAGTTTGTCCCCGAGAATTTTCTTGGTGGTGCTTTAGTGACTGGCACTGGCAAGACTGGGAAAGGGGGTCAAGCGACTATCAGTGTGCCGCGCAGCACTCCCGGTGAACTGCCGGGCATCGATCCGGGGTTCTACCGCGTGGAGATTACGAAGGAAGGCGATAAAATCCCGGCGAAGTACAACACGGAAACGACCTTGGGGGCGGAAGTCTCGATCGTCGCTACTTGGGCTCAACCAAGGGGACCCGGGCTGAAGTTTAAGCTGAAATACTAAGGTGTACTGTAATTAAGCGATTGGCGGCGATGGGCCAGACGATGGCGACCGCCGGAGTAATTGGGCGTTGCCGAACAGTACTTAGGCGTTGCCGAACAGCCATTGGGTTTGACGGGCTGCCGGCTTTACTAAGTGGGAGTTGACTTGTTGTTAGCAGTCATACCATCCGTTCTCTATTAGGAGTCATCACATGCGAGTCAGAACTAGGAAGCGGGCATTCACGTTAGTCGAGCTGTTGGTGGTAATCACCATCATCGGCATCCTTATCGCACTGCTGCTGCCGGCAGTGCAAGCGGCGCGTGAAGCGGCACGCCGAATGCAATGCACCAACAATCTCAAGCAGTTAGGGCTGGGCTGGATGAACCACGAAAGCGCTTACGGCTTTTTGCCGTCGGGCGGCCTCGGCTACAGAACCGTAGAAATTGCCGACCTCGGCGTCGGAAGGCTACAAATGGGCGGCTGGACGTACCAGATCTTGCCGTTCATTGAAATGAACACCTTGTTCATGCTCGGCTCCGACGGAAAGAACCTTGACTACCTCGCGGCTAACGGGCCGACGACGACAATGACTAATGGCAGCATAGAGCGCGCTAGAACGCCCCTTGCCACCTTTACGTGTCCGACGCGCCGCCCCACGAACCTTACACCCGCGAAGAATGGTTCCTGGACGGCTGATAATGGCGCTGGCGGCCAGACGCCGGCGTATAAACAAGTCACGCATAGTGACTACGCGTCCTGCGGTGGCGACGTCGCCTTTGCGGCTAAAGACCCATACAGCCCGCCACCCCTCGGTCCTTGGGGCCCTGACGCGAAGTGGTCCGAATTGAAGGCCTATCGAGACGGAACCACACCCTGGCCCGACGTCGTCAATAGATACTCTCTTATCTGGACAGGCGTTTCCTTCTGGCACAGTGCGATTACAATGGCGCAAATCAGGGACGGCACCAGCAACACCTTCATGGTGGGAGAGAAGTACGTCAACGCCGATCATTACAACGATTGCTTGGACGGCGGCGACTACGAGCCAATCTTCATGGGGGAAGATGATGATCGCATCCGCACTACGTGGTATGCGCATGGCAGCGATAAGGATGGTGATGCCACCGTGGGCGTCAGCGGTCCCTGGACGGGAGATTGGACCGATGAGACTCCCACGGCCGACGCGGTCGGTCCGCGGCAGGACACCAACTGGCAAGACCCCCGTTGCAGCATCTTCGGCAGCGCACACTCCAATGGCTTCAACATGTGCATGTGCGATGGCTCGGTCCATATGATTAACTACACGATCGATCTGCCGACTTACCGCAGGCTCGGTAATCGCTCGGACGGTCTGTCGGCCACTCTGCCGCAATAGTCTGGCCGACATAGTGCAACACTTGTGGGGCGAAAGTCGAAAGACTTTCGCCCCTTTTTCTGCGCACCGTCGAAACGGGTCGACGCCAGCCCCGGGCGCATTGGCCGTTGGCTCGCCTGCCATTGCGCTAGAGGCGTAGGATCGGGGCATTCCCCTATCTGGCCCGGCCCGCTAGACTTAAGGGGCTCATAGCGTGCGAGCTTTTCCCACTTCGAGGTGACGGAATGAAGAACGTAGTGACACTGGTGCTCGGCGGCGGACAGGGGACCCGCTTGTATCCTCTCACCAAGTACCGGTCCAAGCCGGCAGTGCCGGTGGCGGGCAAGTACCGCCTGATCGACATTCCCCTGTCGAACTGCATCAATAGTGGGCTGAACCGCTGCTATGTGCTGACCCAGTTCAATTCGGTGAGCCTGCACCGCCATATCCGCGCCACGTATACGTTCGATCCGTTCGATGGGGGCTTTGTCGAGGTCTTGGCTGCCCAACAGACGTTGGACAACGCGAATTGGTACCAGGGAACGGCCGACGCCGTGCGGCAGAATCTCCGCTATGTCGAGCAGCCCGGCGTGGAGTACGTGCTGGTACTTTCGGGCGACCAACTGTACCGGATGAACTACCAGGACATGATCGTCTCGCACATCCAGAGCGGCGCCGACGTCACGATCGGCGCGGTGCCGGTGCACGGTCACGCGGCGGCCGGCTTCGGCATCATGCGGCTCGATGATACTGGGCGCGTGATGGGCTTTCTGGAAAAACCGAAGACGGAGCCGGAACTCGAGCACATTCGCACAGACCCCAACTGGATCGATAGCCGTGGGGTGGCCAGTCACGGCCGCGACTGCCTGGCAAACATGGGCATCTATCTATTCAATCGCAATGCCCTGGTCGACGTGCTGCGCAAGACCGACTATCGCGACTTTGGCAAGGAGGTGTTTCCGGCGTCGATTCGGGCCCGCCATGTACAGGTCCACCTGTTCGACGGCTATTGGGAGGACATCGGCACGATCAAATCCTTTTACCAGGCCAACCTCGAGTTGACGAGTGCAACCTCGCCGTTCGATCTGACGTCGGCCGAGGCGCCGATCTACTCTCGTGCCCGGTTTCTGCCCCCGACGCGATTCGAGGGCGCTACGGTCCATAATAGTTTAGTGACCGAAGGCTCGATGATTGAACCGGGGGCCGTGATCGAAAACAGCGTCGTCGGCCTGCGCTGCCGCATTGGCCGCGACGTCGTCATTCGCAACACGGTGATTATGGGGGCGGATTTCTACGAGACGCCCGATACGATCGCGGCACACCACAGCAACGGCGAGCCGCCGCTGGGCATCGGCGCGGGAACGCACATCGAAGGGGCAATTATCGACAAAAACTGCCACATCGGCCGCAACGTGCGAATCATCAATGAGAAGGGGGTTGACCAGACTGAGGAAACCCCGTTCGGCATGATTCGCGACGGGATCGTGGTGACAGCCAAGGGAACATCGCTGCCCGATGGCTGGCGGCTATAGGTTGCTAATGCGTGCCGCACGAACGTGTAGCGTTACTTGCGGCATGATTCCGCGGTTCCGAAAGCGATCTGGACGCTACACGACACGAGATGCGTTCTAAACTATGTGAAAGGAGCCAATTATGTCAAAAGTTGCACGTTACGTGGCGGTCGCCGTGGCGGCCTTTCTGCTGGGTGGAATGGCGTTCCGCCTTGCCGCCGACGGGATGTCGGCCGGTGTCAAGCAAGACTCGAAGCCGGCAGCAGTTCGCGAATTCGCCGTCGACGGGATGATGTGCCAGGGCTGCGTCGACTCGATCACGTCGGCGCTGAAAGCGGTTCCGGGCGTCACGTCGGCCGAAGTGTCGCTGGCAGACAAGAAGGCCGTCGTGTCGGGCGATCCGGCGCAGGCGGCGTCGGAGAAAATCGTGGCGGCCATCGAGGCAGCGGGTTACAAGGCCCAGTTGGTCTCGAAAAAGAAAGGGGACAGTCCCCTTTTGCCGGAACGGCCCGGAGGGTGCTGCGCACAAATGGGGACTGTCCCCTTTTCCTCCAACGATGCAGCAATCAAGCCGACGATCCTGGTCAACATCACGCGGGGCAAGAACGATCTGCACGCCGTCTCGATGGCCCTTGGGCTCGCACGATCGGCCATTAAGAGCGGACGGCAAGCGGTCGTCTTTCTTAACGTCGAGGCCCCGATCTTTGCCACAAAGGACCTGAGCGACGACGTCAAGTTTGGCGACTTCCCGCCGATTAAGCAGATGCTGGCCGATTTCGTGGCCGCCGGCGGCCGGGTGCTGGTCTGCGGCCACTGTGCCCATGTCGTCAAGGTGGGCCCGCAGGATCTAATCAGCGGCGCCAAGACGGTCGCCCAAGACGAGCTGTTGGCGGCGACTCCACCGGGGACGGTGGTGTTTTCATACTGAACTCGCGCCAGTTGATCCCTAAAATACCCCGACCGAGCTGAAATGGCGGGTACCACGGTCGGCTTGTCCAACCGTGTTTTCCTGCACTGCTGCGACAAGCCAGCAGTGCCGCCCAGCGTGCTGCGTTCCTTAGAGTTTTCCAGCGTGAAAGGGCGTCTTCGCTTCGTATAACAGAATCCTGGCCCTGATCGACTCAGCCAACGCAGGATTGTGTTGTTCGGCGGCCATGTTGCGGGCCTGTCGCGCCGTTGACAGTGCGTCGGAAAACTGTCCCGCCTCGGCATAGGCAGCGGCCAACGTATCGAGAATGGCGGGCTGCCGGCCGCCCGAGAGTTCGACGGCGTGCCGGGCCAACGCCACCGCCTCGCGGCCATCGCGGACACTTGCATCATTAGCGGTAGCTAACATCCAAGCCAATTGGTTGACGAGCTCAGCGCGATCCGGTTGCAGGCGAGCCGCCTGGCGCCACTCGCTAATTGTCTCGGCCGTCTTGCCCTTCTGGAGCAATGCCGTGCCGAGGTTGTAGTGCGCTTCCGCATAATCCGGATCGATCTTCGTGGCCAAGCGAAAATGGTCGATGGCGGCGTCCAATTCGCCGCGCCGGGCCAAGACTGTGCCCCAGTTATTTTGACTTTCAACGTGGCCAGGATCAACCTGCAAGGCCTTCTGATAGCAGGCGATCGCGGCGTTCAGGTCTCCGCGCTTTGCTAGCGCCATGCCCAAGTTATAATGCCCCTGCGCCAACTCTGGCCGGATAGCTATGGCCGCCCGATACTCGGCAATGGCGGCGTCAACGTCGCCGTGTCGCAGCAGCGCGTTGCCCAAGGCGTTATGGGCGTCAGCAAATTCCGGGTTGTTGTGCAACGCTTCGCGGAAGTATGCAATGGCGGCATCAAAGTCGCCCCGTTCCAACATGGCATTGCCTAAATTTGCGAGTGCGTTGGCGTAGCCGGGCTTTCCCAGCAGCGCCATCTTATAGTGCTCGATGGCTGCATCCCACTTGCCCTGCTCGGCCAGCGCCATGCCGAGACTATTATTAGCCTCGGGCAGAGTAGGATAGGCAGCGATCGCTTCTTCCCAAAGGGCGAAAGCCCTATCGGTATGTCCGTGCTCCTTCAGGTAATTGCCAAAATTAGTAAGCGCCAGCGGATTATGTGACGTACAGGCGAGCGTTCGCGTCCACAGCGTCTCGCTATCGCGCCAATAGGACGTCTGCTGCCAGGCACAGGCGGTCAACACCATCAATGCTAGTGCTGACGCGACGCCGCACAACACGCGACGATCGGGCCACGACACGACAGCCTGGGCCGCACCCCAAACGAGCGCCACGAGAAGGCCAATGCCAGGCAAGTAGGTGTAGCGGTCGGCCATCGCATGCGCTCCCACCTGCACCAAACCGATCACCGGCACGAGCATTCCCACATACCAGAACCAACCGACGAACCAATACGGGAAGCGCCGCCGCCATACCACGGCGCCCAGTGTTATGGCGGCCAAAACCACTGTCGCGACAATGGCTTTCCAGGCCGGAATGCCGTCGCCTGGGTGCGGATAGAATGCGGCCAATCCCACGGGATAGACGAGTTGGCCCACATAGGTTGCATACGCCACCAGTGCATTGGCTATGCGCGATGCGGGTCCAATAACTTCCAGCGACGCGGCGGCCGTCCTCTGAGCGATCGAAGTCACCACACAGGAGGCAACGCTTAGCGCAAACAGCGGCAATTTTTCCACGACCAAACGCCACCGGGGCCTCGTGTCCCACCGCCCAAGCGGCCAGTAATCCAACAGCAATAACACACATGGAAGCGTGACGATCATCGGTTTGGCCATTAAACCCAGCGCGAACAGTAGCACCACGGCCAGATAGCGAACCAGCGAAAACGGGCGACGCGTATAGCCGAGATACGCCGCCAGCGTAAGCATGAAGAACAGCGCACTCAGCACGTCCTTTCGTTCCGATATCCAGGCCACCGACTCCACCCGCAAGGGATGAATGGCAAACACGGCCGCGACAACTGCGCTGGGCCACAGCCGATCGGTCATTCGCCATAGAACCAGGAACAGCAGGATCACCACCGCCACGTGCAGCATCACATTGGCTGCGTGGTGCCCGCCGGGATAATCAAGCCCGTAGAGTTGCCAATCCAGCATGTGCGAGAGCCACGTGAGCGGATGCCAGTTGTGGGCGTCGAGACTGGTAAAGGCCCAGCGAAGGGCCGACGAACTCAGGCCTTGGCGGACGTGCTGGTTTTCCAACACGTACATCTGATCGTCAAAATTGACGAACTGAAAGTACGCTGTCTGCGCAAAGACAACGATCACCAACAGCAGAAGAACAACACATACACCCAACACGGCAGCAGGCCGCCAGGGAGCACGCTTGATCGCATCGGGCTGTTGGCTCGCTTGCCCCAGACCGCCCGACAGATTCCCCGACTTGGACTGCTTGCGCGCGCCCGCGTTCCGACGTCCTGATCGGACTTAGCTCGGGCGCGATTCTTCTTCAGTCTACGGTCCATTGGTCACGCGTGTTAGGAATAATGCACTGAGCGGTAAAGTTTGCGGTCAAGATAGGGGAGATACGGAACTGCTTGAAGACCACGAAGTACGTCACGCAAAGGCGCGAAGACGCAAAGACGAAAAAGAACGCGAGTTCGGCCCGCCCGCCGGTGACCTACTTCTTATCAGCAGGCCCCTTCGCGCCTTGGCGACTTTGCGTGACTATTTCTGCTTGCTCCATTGAAAGACCGCCAAAATCCGCTACTGCACGCTTCGCGTCGGGCGGAGTTACTCCATGATAATGGGCCGTACAGGCCCTTGCAAAGACGAGAACAAAAAAAGGGATGGTGGACCGACCGAACGTCGTATCCACCATCCCGTGATCGCACTGTGCGATTTACTTGCGATTATTCGCGACTACTTGCGCTTCCTCCAGGCGAAGACCAGCAGGCCAATCGCACCGGCCAAGAGCAGGCTGAGCGTGCCCGGTTCCGGAACGATCTGGACGCCAGCGCCGTTGGCGCCACCAAGGTTCAGGGCGCTACTGGCAATGACGGCGCCGCCCGTGGTGCCCAGACCCGAGGCCACATAACCCCAAGTCTGTCCGCCAACGACCGCAGTGCCGCTACCGGCAGCGTACAGGTCGAACAGCGCCTGAGCGTCCGCAGCGTTGTACTTCAAGGTGTCGGTACCCAGGTTGTACAAGGCCGCCGCCTGTGTGGCGGTCAGGATGTTGTTCCAAACGCCTACGTCGTCCATCGAACCGGCCGTCCAGGCTTCGTTCGTAACGGAACCGTCGTTGCCGGTACCGATCGTGCCCAAGGTCCAAGCACTGCTGAACGTATCGGCAGAAGTCATAGCATTCAAGAGCCAAGTGGTGCCCTTCAACACACCATCCACATAGAATGTCGCGGCGTTGGGGTCGACCGCCGTGGCTTGGCTCCAAGTCATCGTGAGCAGGTGCCATGCACCGTCATTCACGATTGCGCCAGCGGTAGCCTGAGGAATAAAGCGATGCGAGTTATCAGCGTCGGGGCGAATCACCAAGTACGGCTTGCCAGCAGTGAGGTCAAGCCCTACCGCAAACGAATCGGTACCGGCGCAAGCACGCATCGGCGTGACGTTGCCGGTCGCAGTGGTGCTTACCCAGAGCGAAACGGTGCCGATACCGAGGCCGCCACCTGCGAGGACCGGGGACATCGCTGTCGTGGCGTTAACGTAAGAAGTTCCGCCACCGGTCGAAACGCCCTTGCCGATCGCACCGGTGACATACGCCGCCGAACCGACCAGTGAACCGTTGGCGGCACCGCTGACCGCGTTGTTGGCCGTGTCGTCGAACGTGTACAGGCTGACCAAACCTGCTTGGCTCGTTGCGGCAACCAATGCCACTACCGCAACGGCGATCAGTAACAAACCAAACTTCTTCATATCAATTTCTCCTTGCGTGTGGGCAAAAAACGGCCGGGAACGTTCCCTCGCCCTGTTCTCGTTGGTAGTAGTACTTAGTAAGCCTCACGGTGCGAGAGCCAAAAGCGGGTCCCGACGACTCCACTCAGCTCGTATTATGGGAAAAGACGTCTTCGTCTGCTGTTTCTCTTCGCCGCACGTCCACCGTAACTCATTGTTTACGGAATAGCCCGCACGATCAAGGAAAAAACCACCCCGTCCGATTGGAATCACACGCCGCCCACATGGGATCCTGCGCTGCTCGCAAAACGGAAGAGGTCGCCGTAAGTACGGCGGGTTTCGCGCGAAGAGATTGACGCTGCCTCAGTAAGCTTTGCCGATGGATGTCTTTAGAGTTCCATAGCCCTAGACCGGAAACTCGCTCCAGTCAGATAACGCTCATTGTAAGTAGTAATGCAAGCGTGTCAATCAATTGGCGCGGTTGAACTCGGCAATCTTGAAGATTTAGGTGTTCGTATGCTTGAAAAGGGATAAATGGTGCCGAAATACTACGACTCTAGCTCTTATAGCTACGCACTCATAGCCATACGAAGTAGTTTTTGCGCATTGCTGCCCCCACGACGCGGCAAGATTCAATCTGCTGGTCGGATAGAAATCCGGCTTGCGAAGTGTGATTGCATCGTAGGGGTAGCAGAGAGGGCATTCCGCACTTGGATGCAAGTTGTACTTTGTAGGGTCGTTTACGGCCCTTGTCCGCCGCAGGCGGTATTAGGCCCGGCGTTCACGCCGGGTACAGCATTCTCGCGCCCCGTTTCTCTTGGTGCCCGCCGCCTTTGGCGGCGGGCACCAAGAGAAACGGGAAAAGAACAGGAGGAAATGGCCTTCTGAACCCGTGCTCAAGCACAGGCCTAACACCGCCTGCGGCGGAAACGCCCGTGAACGGGCGTGTCTGCATTGCGGAGTGCAACTTGCACTCTCCGCACTTTGTATGGGGCACTGGCCATTGAAATATAGCCCGAAGGGCCTTCGCAAGGCAGCCCAGGGTTGTCGCGCAGCGACTAGCCTGGGAAAAGGCCGACGACACGATTCAACCCTGAAAGGGTTGCCGCCGTGCGACGTCATGTCTCCGAAACCCCGCCAGGGTTTTCCGGTCATCGCGCTGCTGACCCTGGGTAGCCGCTCCGCAGCGACCCAGGGCTATCGTCCTAAAGCCCTTTGGGCTACTCTCAGCAGCACAAAGTGCGGCATGCACCCGTATGCACCAATTCCTGCTTGCCAATCGGCCCGGTCCGAGACAAAATCTCTCTGATCTATTGAGTCCTGCTCTGGCAATGGAACGAGGGCTCGTGAAACGAGCCCGGTTTCCCGGGAGAAAACGTCGGAACTGTTCCATAATCAACCACGGAACCAATAGGTGTGGCAACTCTGTACGAAACAAGAAAAACGGATGGCGAGGTGATCGTCACCTCGCCATCCGACAACTTACACGAGTTGTGTGAGCCCTTTGAAAGGCTTACTTACGCTTCCGCCAGGCGAAGACCAGCAGGCCAATCGCACCGGCCAAGAGCAAGCTGAGCGTGCCCGGTTCCGGAACGATCTGGACGCCAGCGCCACTCGCGCCGCCAAGATTCAAGGCGCTACTGGCAATGACGGCACCGCCCGTGGTGCCCAGACCCGAGGCCACATAACCCCAAGTCTGCCCGCCGACGACCGCAGTGCCGCTACCAGCGGCATAGAGGTCAAACAGGGCCGAGGCGTCCGCAGCGTTGTAGTTCAACGTGTCGGTAGCCAAGTTGTAAAGGGCCTTCGCCTCGGTGCCACTCAAGATCTGACCCCAAGACGCAACGTCGTCCAACTTGCCGTTGAACTCCTCATTGGGGCCCGAGCCGTCGTTGCCCGACCCAATGGTTCCCATTGTCCAAGCGGCCGGGAAGACCGAGTCGCTAGTCTGGCCATTGCCCCACGCCTGCGACGAGGCGACAAGATTGCCGTTAACGTACATAGCCCCGGTCCCAGTGCCTGCGGCTCCGGTAGTCGCATTCCACGTAACCGTAAGCTGCTGCCAGGTGCCGGACGATGTCGCACTGGTCGAATCGGTCGTTACGGCGAACTTGTTGCCATCCTGGTCGCGGGTAACAATATAAGCGCCATAGATTCCCGGTGAAAAGGCCAGCAGTAGGCTCTCATCATTACCGGCCGTATTTCTGCCGCGATACACCAAGCCGTCCTGGTTGCCGTTGGCATACGCCCACAGCGAAATGGAACCTGACATAACGCCGCCGGACGTGCCGTTTGGAATCAGGTTCGGGGTAGCGTCTAGGTAATCGCCCGAACCGGAAACGTCCAAAGCGCCAGAACCAACCACACCAGTCGTCAACGTCGCACCACCGGCAAGCGTGCCGTTCGGTGCGCCGCCGACCGCGTTGTTAGTCGTGCCGTCGAAGGTGTACAAGCTGAGCAATGCGGCATTGCTAGAGGCCGCACACAGACCGACGATGGCCAGGACCATCAATAACAGACCAAACTTCTTCATAGCATGTTCTCCTTGCGTGTGGGCAAAAAACGGCCGGGAACGTTCCGTAGCCCCTATCTCGTTGTTAGTAGTACCAGTAAACCTCACGGTGCGAGAGCCAGAAGCGGGTCCCGACGACTCCACCTCAGCTCGTATTATGGGAAAAGACGTCTTCGTCTGCTGTTTCTCTTCGCCGCGCGTCCGCTATAGCTCATTGTCTATTGAGCAACCCGCACGGTCAAGAAAAAAGCACCCCTTTGATCGAAACCACATGCGGTTGATTTAGCGCCTGCGCTCGAAAACGAAAGGGGTCGCCGCTGACACGGCGGGTTTCGCGCGAAGAGATTGACGCTGCCTCAGTAGAGCTTAGCTGATGGATGTCTTTAGAGTTCCATAGCCCAGGCCGGAAACCTACTCCAGCCAGATAAGACTGATTGTAATTGGACGTGAAACCTTGTCAAGTAATTGGCGCTGCCTAAATCAAAATTCTTGAAATCGGGGCATTTCCGCACCCAACAGGGGGAACCCACACAGCGCGAATCGGCTATTAATGAACAATGTGCTGGTCCTTCGACTGGCCAGAATGCCCGTATCAGGAGAATTACAATGCCTTGTGTGATCAGAGCGAGTCATCCTGAGCGCAGCGAAGGATCTCGTTGGTACGCAGGCAGTTACGCATTCCGCGGAGATTCTTCGCTGCGCTCAGGATGACATTGCCGGGCTCCAAATAAGCCTGCCGCGATCGGAATAAGGCTGCCGCGCTCAGAATGACCATTCGCAGGAACTTGGCCGTTCTCCTGAGGACCTGTACCTGCCAATCGGCGCGGCCCGAGACAATTTCAAACTGCTCTACACGCGGCAAGAAAAGACAAACCGTCGCGGGGGTCAGTCCGCGACGGGTTAGGTTGATCGGCGACTTATCGTTCTGAGAGCTCGAGAGCCCGCTTGGGGGCAATCGCTAAACGAGCTCTTTCTTGGCCCCAATCAGCGTCCGCATCCGCTCGGCCAACAGCGCGGCGTCGAAGGGCTTCTTGAACGTCTCGTTGATGCTCGAACGGTCGAAGCTCAGCGAACTGCCGTCATCGGGCAATAGCGCGATGAGAATCACTTCCGCAAACTCACTGTTGCGGCGGAGATTCTGGCAAATCTGCAACGCTTCGGTGCGGCCGATCGAGAAATCGACGATAATGCAGTCCGGGTGGAAGCTCTCGGCTTGAATCCCGGCGTCGAAACCGCTGGCAGCAACGGCCGCTTTGAACGACCGCTCCATGGGCAGTTCTCGCTTCAGGTTCTCGATGAGCACTTGGTCCTGAGCCACGATCAGAACCTTGGCCATCGCCTCATCTTCCAGGTCGCCCAGGGGCATTCCGTGTTCCTTGAGGAACTTGATCAAGTACTCTCGAGGAATGCGTCGGTCCTGGGATCCAGGGATGCGGTATCCCTTCAGCCGGCCCGAGTCAAACCACTTACTGACGGTGCGGGGGGCCACCTTGCAAATCTTGGCGACCTGACCAGTTGTGAAGACCTTCATCGCAGGCTCTCCAATATACAATTCACGTTGGTTTGGGTTGGTTCTCGACGGGACAACGTCCTGCCGAGCGCTTTGGCCCCTTATACGTTGAGTGGTCCCAAATGCTACAAACCGTCGCGGAAAGATAGGTTTGTCGCATTCGTGGCCGTCACCGTATAACGCCTGCGGATCTGCACCCATCGGGCGATCCTTCGTTCCGCTGCCCCCTGGCAGTCGGCTACCCGCAAGCATCTGGGTCGGGGCCCTCCGTAATTCGCGTTGTTCTCCTTGGCTCTGGTTCAGCTCCTTCTGACCCGCGCCGTACTTACTACATCGGCAACCGAGCTATCCGGAAGTCAGAGAAAATCCGTAAAATAGAGAAGGTTGGTTTTAACCTATCTATTGCGGCTTACTCCGACTTCTGGCACACCTTCCGGCGAACTACGAAACTTGGGGAGGGAAACAGCGCATCGCCGCTTGGAGAGTGCAAAAGCGGACGACCAAGGCGCGGCCTTCGTGGCAGGTTCCCCCCTGTCACCCCGTTCCTACTCTCCGGAGTCTTACCTCCGTACTGCAGGACAAGGCTTCCGTTGGATTACTTCGATCCCCGACGGGGTTGGACTTTAGAGTCTTTCTCCGGTCGTAGCGAACAATCCGAAACTGCCGACCGTAGCGATGCCCTGGCCACACCACAGCCACCGACGACGAGATGGGGGAGAATAAAGAGGTGAGAAAGGCAATGGGCGAGGAGAGAAGGAGGAGAGGCTGAAATTCACCCTTCTCCCTTCGCCCGTCTTGCCTCATCCGTCTCGCGGCCACGCAGCCTGTTGGCCAGTTCCATCAGGTCTGGCGACAAAGGCATCTCGAAATGCATCGCTTCGCCCGAAATCGGATGCACGAATCCCAATTCCACCGCGCAGAGCGCCAGCCGCGGCGCACCGCTGATATCGGGACGGCTCGAACGGAACAATCCTTGGCCATATACCTTGTCGCCGCATAGGGGATGGCCGTTTTCGGCCAGATGTATGCGGATCTGGTGCGTCCTTCCCGTTTCGAGCCGGCATTCGACCATTGTATAGTTGCCAAGCCGCTCGATCGGTCGAACATGTGTCACGGCATGTTTGCCCACATTGGGCAAATTCGTGCTGCCGCGCCGGCCGTCCCCCCGATCGTGGACCAGCCGGCTTTCGATCGTTTGAGCCGCAACCGTTCCTCTCGCAATGGCTATATAGCGGCGTTGCACCGTATGCAGCCGGAACTGATGTTCGAGGTGTCTCTGGGCCTCGGCCGTTCGAGCAAAGACCATCACACCGCTGGTCTCTCGATCCAGGCGTTGGACGGCTCGCACTCGCCGCACCTTGCCCCGGCCGTGGCCTTCGCGCTTGGCGATCAACCACGGCAGCAGTTCGTCCAGCGTCGGCTGAAGTTGGCGCTCCCTTGGCGAGAGTTGCCGCTCGTCGGCATGCCGCGTCGAAGTGACTCCCGCCGGCTTTTCAATGACGATCAGGTGCTTGTCGAGATGCCGGATGCGGACGTCACCCTCGTTTGCAGGGCGTGCAATGGAATGCGGCAGAATCTTGATCACATCGCTCAGCCGCAGTCGGTATCCGGCGTCTGCGCATAGATTGCCGTTGACCAGCACCCGCCGGGACTTCAGCAGCCGCCGAACGTCTGACCAGGATTTCCCGGGCAGCCACTCCCGCAAGGTCGAGGCGATGGCCTGGTCGACCTGTTTCGGAAGAACGCGGAAGATCTCTTCGCCGACATCACGCTTGGACTTGGCCACAGTCACACAACTTTTCATGGGGCGGGATCGAATCTTGGCAGAATACCACGGACTCCGGCCGTGTAGCAACGGGGTGAGAGCCCAGGTCACACCACCCATAGGCGTGGTTCGAGCTTTTTTATGCTCCAGGCATGAGCTATAAAGAGATAGGGAAAGTTTTCTGGTTGTACCGCCGCTGGCTACTAAGCACTCGATAAATGTCGATTCACGCGCGATGCCCCGTTTGTGGTGAGGAGTTCCGCCGCCCAGATAGTCTGGCAGGCAAGCGGGAGAAATGCCCCGAATGCCATTCGGTGCTCCGCCTGCCAATGGCCGCTACGCCGTCGTCCAATCACCAAGCGGACAAGTCGAAATCAAATGCGCCCATTCCGCCGGCGAAGCAGCCGGCCGTGCAGCCAGTGCAAGAGAGTCCGACCGCGGAAGCCCAAGAGACGAAGGTTGCCCAACCGGAATTGACCGCCGCGAAGCCGGAAGCTCCGGTTCCTGCGAAGCCACCAGTCAAACAACCCGCAAAGCGGCCAGTGAAGCAACCGGCCACCCCCGTTGAGAAAGTTCAAGAACCGCAATCGGACCAGAGCGAGGCCGCTCCGCCCGTAGTCGAAGAGCCGGAGCCCGAGGCTCAATCGCCATTGCCGCCCGAAGACGTGGCTGAGAGCGAGGTTCCCGCGGAGCCGTCGCCTGCTGAACGAGCGCCGCCTCCGTCCGACGATTTCTTCGATGACGAGATTTTTGCGATCGCCGAACCACCCCTGATCAATCCGGCAAAGTCGATGCCGTTGGACGAAGTGGACGAGGGCGAGGTCTTTGAGGTTGCCGAACCGTCGACTGCCAAGCCTCCAGAACCGCCTCAGCTCGAGGCCGCCGACTACGTCGCGTATGCCGCCAAGGAGATCCACGGTGGCCGATCGGCCGAGACTATCGTCGCAGAACTCATCGAGGTGGGAATGGACGAGTCCGAAGCCGCCGAACTCGTGGAGTTCATGGCCGACACCCACGAGAGCTACCGTGCCCCAAAGGGAATGTTGTGGTTGAGATTGCTAGGCGGGTTAATGCTACTCCTCATCAACGTTCCAGCCTTTTTGGTGATTCGCAGTGGCCAAGGATCATCGCGCATTTCGCCGAACCTCCAGTACCTCGTCCTGGCATTCGCATTTATTGGGCTGCTGCTGCTCCTTGCAGGCATCTGGCGGCTGATGCGCCCGCCTCGCCTTAGCGAGCGACAAATGATCGCGGCCTGGGACGCCCGCGACGTCTGACAACCGCAATCTCATGCCGCCTCGTCCGCCGCCGGCTCGGAGAGAATGTGCCCATCCTCGCTGACGTCTTCGAAGCGAACGGAGACTTGCTTCGAAACGCCGGATTCCTGCATCGTTACGCCGTAGACGGTGTTGGCGCAGGTCATCGTCTTCTTCGAGTGCGTGACGATGATGAATTGCGTCCACGCTAGAAAGTCCTGGAGAACCTGCGTAAAGCGGTCGATGTTCGCCTCGTCTAACGCGGCGTCGACCTCGTCGAGCACGCAGAAAGGGCAACCGTGCGCACAAAGGAAATAGCCCCAAATATCGACGGCACGGCCCGCTGGTGGTCGGAGTCAGGCCGTGCCGCACAACGGGTTGCAAGGAATTAACAGAGCCGCTGTTGTGCTGCTACCGAATTGTCAACGCGACGCTCTTCTCCACCGGCGCGAGCAACAAGGTGGCGCCAATGATCAGCAGGCTCATGGTCCCCGGCTCGGGAACCGTATATGCAATAGCAAGGTACGGCGCCTGTCCGGAACCGAGAGCCCCCTTCAGCGCGATCTTGCCCTGTAAGCCCGGTTCGATCCCGGGCTCGAAACGCAGGCCCATTTGACCGCCAGTGGAGATCGCGTCGGCTACAACGGATGTATCGAGATCCCAGCACATCGCTCCTGCCGAATTAAGTTCCCCGGACATGCCGGCGACGACGCCCGTCGCAAGTAGGTCGGCGGCGGAAACCTGCCCATCGCCGTGGTACTCGGTGATCGTCAGGTTGGGACCGATGGTTCCATAGCCCGCAGTCTGCAAGCCGCTTACAAACACATCCAGCTTCGCCCACTGGATCTGTGCGCCTTTCGGAATGGCACTCAGGTCGAACTCGAGCAGTGCCCGTCCCTTTTCGTATGGCGAATAGTCCCAGTTCATTACGCCCGCGTCCGAGGCGGTGCTGTCTATCGTGAACGCTCCTGCTCCTTGTGCCGACGCTGCAGCAGCGGCAACGGGCAACTGGTAATATACCAGCGTGGACGCCGCAACCGGACGGACTGTTAGTTCGAGCTTAGGACCGTAGGAACCGAGACTGCTCACGGCATCCCAGCCCTGCGGGTTGTTGCCCGCGACTATTTGCGCCGAAGGTAGGAAGGTTTGGTGATCATCAACCCTCGGACAGCCCGGGTGATCTCGTAATTGAAGTCGGTCGTTTCCCCAGAATTGTGATTGAACCAACCTATGCCGTTTGTGCCGGCAGTAACGTTGTCCGACACCGTCAGAGCGCCGTCACCAACCGCTAGGCAGAAATTGTGTTGTCGCACTCCCGAGTCAAAGGAATTGTTCGGGCCGATGCTCCCTGTCAGCCGTGCGACGTCTACCTGGCCGGGCACCAAATCGGCGACGTTGAACTCCAATACCGTCCGACGTTCCGTGCCGTTGATGTGTCCGATCAACATCCTGTCTTCAACTGCATCGCCATTGGTTGAGTACGAGGTCGGGTCGTTGTCCACCACGCAGCCCGTTATGACCGGACTGCGTTGCTGCACGACCGCCTGACACACGGAACTGTTCGAAGCGAACCATACGGTCGACACGCTGATTATCAGGCCGATCGATGCCGCCAAACCGCGTACCCGCGCAACGAAACCATTGGCTGAAAACATGGAATCCTCCTCGCTTTGTCAACGCAAGTTGAAAGGGTTTGGAAGAATGGAGTGGAATCGTGTCTCACGCACCACGCGGGTACCGTAGGGCACGGAACCGCTCTCACGAAGCGAATGCTCGCATCACCGGCGTCAGCCAGTCCTGGAACCGCGCCTGACACTCGATGGGCAAAGAAGACGGCCGTTGCAAAACGGGCCGACCAAACAATTGCAGAGATTGCGCAGCATCACACCGCCGACCGCGGCCTGGTAACTCCAGATCACCGACATGCTGCGCTGCCTCTAGCTAACGAGTTACGAAATCGAGAAGCAAATGGCCAAACTTTAGCAGGGAATAAGATGGGCTGTCAAGCGTTGAGTAGAAAATCTCGCTGGCGGGGGATACGCGATTTTCTTATGAACAGTTGTGCCTGACACAACTAGTTTTTGTCGCCAATATCCACCAACTCAGCCGTCGGCCGTGCCTTTTCACTGATACGAAATTCGATTTCCCGTTCGCAAGCTGATTCTACCGTGAGGAAGTCGTGAGTAAAGGTGGCCTCGAAGGTGCGCGGAATCGCCGAGAACTGCCGAGAGCGGTTGTTCCACAATTGGCTACGGGATAGGAACTCAGGCCGCCTCGTCCGCCGCCGGCTCAGAGAGAATGTGCCCATCCTCGCTGACGTCTTCGAAGCGAACGGAGACTTGCTTCGAAACGCCGGACTCCTGCATCGTTACGCCGTAGACGGTGTTGGCGCAGGCCATCGTCTTCTTCGAGTGCGTGACGATGATGAATTGCGTCCAAGCCAGAAAGTCCTGGAGCACCTGCGTAAAGCGGTCGATGTTCGCCTCGTCTAACGCGGCGTCGACCTCGTCGAGCACGCAGAAAGGGCTGGGCCGGCTGCGAAAGATGGCCAATAGCAGCGCCACGCAGGTTAGCGTCTTTTCGCCGCCGCTAAGCAGCGATATGCTCCGCGGCTCCTTGCCGGGCGGCCGAGCGACAATCTCGATTCCGCTGTCGAGAATGTCCACGTTCTCCTCCAGCACGATGTCCGCGTGTCCGCCGCCGAACAGGTCGCGAAAGAGCGTCTGAAAATGCCCCTTGACGAGTTCTAACGTCTCCTGAAATAGCCGCCGGCTATCGGTGTTGATCCGATCGATGATCTTTTCCAGCGAACCCTTCGCCGACACCAGATCATGATATTGGTCGGCGAGCGTCTTATGCCGCGTTTCGAGTTGTTCGAGTTCATCGAGAGCTTCAAGGTTCACGTTGCCGAGGCTATTGAGTTTATGCCGCAGATCCTCGATTTCTTGCTGGACTTCCTCCCGCTGACGCTGCTCCTCACCGCTGGGTTCATGTTCCAGTTGGGCCAACTCGATGCCGTAGTCCTCACGCATGCGATCGGCCAACGTGGTCCGTTCGTGGCGAACTTCGTTGGCGGATAGTTCGATCGCGTGGACCCGTTCTTCGCACTTGCGGATTTGAGCGTGAACCTTTTGCAACTCGGCCGCCAAAACCGCCCGTTGTTGATGGAAGGCTTCCCGCCGGTTCACCAGTTCGATGGTATGCGTCGCAAACGTTTCCTTGTGGACGTACAGGTCGGCGATTTCACCTTCCGCTTGCAGAATGGATCGACGCGCGGCCTCGCACCGTTCGACGCACTCGGCCAGCCGCTGCCCCGCCTCTTCGATAGCTCGGTCGCGTTCCTGACGGCTTTCTTCGAATTGCCGCATTCGGGCGCGAAGATTCCGCAGCCGTTCCTCGCACTTGGCCAATGCCACTTTAATCTCGGTCGTCTCGCGGCTGGCCGCCACTCGTTGGCCTTCCAGCCCGTCGATCTCCTGGCCGAGCTGCGCCATGCCCGATTCCATCTCGCTCAATTGGCGGTCGAGCTGCTCGCGTTGTGCCCGGGCGTCGGCCAGACTGCTCAAGGCGGCCGTATGCTGGCGATCGGCGCGTATGCAGTTCCTCCTCTAGTCCGGCGCGCTGACGATCCAATTGCGTGCGACGCTCTTCGGCCGTAGTAATCACAATCCGGTTTTCGGCTAACGCGTCGAGCAGCGATTGATGCTCCGTCGAACGTTGTTCGACTTGTTGCTGCGCGTCGGCAATTTCATCGTTCAGCGTCTCAACCGCGCTGCGTGCGGTCTCAATGGCGGTTTGCCACTCGGTAAGCTGCCCCTGAAGGGCTCGCAACTGGCTCCGCCGCGAAATCAAACCGGACGAGGCGTTGCGCGGCCCGACAACCAGCGTGCCGTCGGCTTCCAGCAGATCGCCGGCCAGCGTTACGAACGTCAAGCCGCGGCCCGCCGACGCGGCCAAGTGCAGCGCGTGGGAAAGCTTTTCGACGAACCATGTGCGGCCTAGCAAACGTTGAGCCAACGGCAGGAAGCGAGCCTCCGTCTCCACAAACCGGTCGCTCCGCCCCAGAACGCCCGGCTGTCCCTCTAGCGAGACAGTCTCAGACCTTTTTGCCGGAAGATACGGCCCAACGTCGTTTTTGCCGTCTAGCCACAGGAAGCCAACACGGCCAGCCAACCGGCCCGATTGATGCTGCAAACCGTCGAGCAGTTCCGTGCTCCGCTCTGCCACGATGTGCCCGGCCGCTTGACCCAACGCGATCTCCACCAATGGGGCCGCCTCGACGCTAGCGTGGAACAGATCGGCCACCAGCCCACAGACACCGGGAAACGTCGCATCGGCCGGGTCGGCCGCTCGGGCCAGCACTTCTTTCACGCCGTCGCTGACACCGTCATGCCGGCGCACCAACTCTTCCAACACGGCCGCACGCTCCGACGCTGCGCCGTGACGCTGGAGCAACTGCGACAGTTCGTTCTGCCGGCTCGTTTGCTGCTGCTGACGGTCGGCAAGCTGTTCCTTGGCGGACGTCAACCGCTCAGTCTGCTGTTGGCTCTGTTCGGTCAATTCCGCGCGCTGACGCCGGGCGCCGTCCAAGTCTGTCTGCAAACCGCCGAGGACCTGATCGAGTTCAGCGATGCGCTGTCCGCACCGCTCGCGCAGAGCGGCGGCTGCGGCGGCTTGGCTCTCCAGCGCACTATTCTCATTGCCCATCGCGGCCGACAGGCGCATCTGCTGCATGTAGGCCGCCCGGCGCTCCTGATTCGCACCGCGCAGGTGATCGAGCGAGGCCATGATTTCCGTCAGCCCGCGCTCGGCTTCGACCAACCGTTTGGCCGTCTCCTGTTGATCTTCCTCTGCCGCTTCGAGCGACTCGGTCGTTTCCAGCAACTGGCGCTGCACGTCGCCGGCCCGGCCGTTCATTGTCACGAGTTGCCTTCGGCAGCGTGAGATTTCCTGTTCGAGGTCGGTCTCGCGACTCCGCCCATGTTCGATCGTCGCTTCTGCGGCCGCAATGCGCTCGCGATTGCCCGCAATTTGCGATTCGGCCTGCCGAACCTGTTCATTGATTTCGTTGTTCTGCACGTCGAGTTCAAGCAATTCGGCTTCGAGGCGCTCAGCAGTGGCCGAGGCAGTGTTGCGCCCATCGTTGTGTGTCTCCAATTCGCCGTCGAGTGCGGCCAGCCGATCGCTCAGCCGCTTCCAATCGACCAAGCCGACTTGGGTCCGCAGCTCTTGCAGTCGATCGGCGTGCTCTTTGTAGCGTCGCGCTTTGCCGGCCTGAATCCGCACGCTGCGCAGTCTGTTTTCGACCTCATCGACGATGTCGGACAACCGCAAGAGGTTCTGCTCGACCCGCTCCAATCGCCGCAACGCTTCAATCTTGCGAATCTTGAAGCGGCTGATGCCGGCGGCCTCTTCAAAGATGACCCTACGATCGCGCGCCGACGATTGCAGCAGCACGTCGACCTTGCCTTGCTCGATGACGCTGTACGCCTGCGTGCCCATGCCGGTGCCGGATAGCAGGTCGCGGATATCGCGGAGCCGAGCGGGGGTGCGGTTGACGAGATATTCGCCCTCGCCGCTGCGATAGACCCGACGCGTGATGTGCACCTCCGGCGTGTCGACATCCAGCAGGTGCTTGGAATTGTCAAACGTCAGGGTGACTTCCGCCGCATTCGTGGCCCGGCGGCCGCCGGAGCCGTTGAAGATCACGTCGGCCATTTCACGGCCGCGGAGACTCTTAACGCTTTGTTCGCCCAGCACCCACTTGATCGCGTCGACGACGTTCGACTTGCCTGAGCCGTTCGGACCGACCACCACCGTGATGCCCTGCGGAAACTCGAACCGGGTGCGGTCGGCAAAGCTCTTGAAACCGACGAGTTCGAGGGCCTTGAGCATGTGAAGGAACAATTCGCGGAATTGTTGTGCGGAGCAATGTGTAGGGTGCGCGAAACGCACCATCCATGGATTAAGGTGGTGCGTTTTACTACGAGGCTTTGATTTGTGGGAGCGATTCAGCTGGAACGAATCGGCTTTGGTTGCGGCACACGGAATGTGCCTACTACGGTCGGCTATCGTCCTAACATTTTAGCAAAAAAGCCCTTCTTCGTGTGGGCCTCGTCGTCGGAATCGTCAGCATCGGGCTGTTTCTTGTCGTCGCTATCGCTGGCATTTGCCTCCTTGACACCACCGGAAACCCCTCTTTTGGCAAACAGGTCGGGCACTGCCCTGGCCGGCGACACCTTGGCATTCTCGGCGTCTGCATCCTTGGTCTCCGCGGCATCCTTGGTCTCCGCGGCGTCCTCGTGGCTCTCGCCGTCGGCAACTCGATCGTACGCTCGGCCAGCCTCGGGAAGGGCGTCAATTTCGAACCGTGACGTCAACGCCGCGGAGGCCTTGGCTTCCTGCAACGCCTGAACGACGTCGGGATACGTGCCGCCAAGTTCGACGATGGCCCGGATGACGTCGGCCACGCGAGGCGAAACCGTTCGCTTCTGGTCCCCTTCTTGCACGGTATACTTACTTACCACAACTTCGTTCCCCGTAAGGCTCGTCACCATGATCTCGTTGCCCGCGTTGACCGCCAGCGGCAAGCCAAGCTGCTGCGCGGGTCCGAACACGACGATTTCGGGCATACGGCTGCGCGTCACGTGGATCATCGGCGGGCCGGCAACATCGAGGGCATGATACATGAACTGTCCACCGAGGGTTTCGCCCTTGATCAGAGGATCGTTATCGTTCATTGCCCACAAGGCGCGGAACGCCCCATAGCGCGTCTCGGCACTCGGCGACGAGAGCAGGTCGCGAAGTTGGTCGTAGGCGGCAAAGTCCTGCATGGTGCTGAGGGCCGAGAGCGCGAAGACTCGAAATGCCGGTTCGTCGCGGGCGATTTGCCCCAGCGGCTCGGCCGCCTCGCGGCGATCGAGAAACGCCAACGCCTCGGCCGAGTAGAAGCGAACCTCGGCGTTCTTCTCCTGAAGTCCCTTTAAGAGACACTCTGCACCGTCCACACCGACCGCTTCCAATTGGATGGCCGCATCGGCCGCCGTTTCCGGCACCAGCAGTTGCTGGCCTAGCTCGGCGATTCGCTGCATTCGCTCAGGCGCTGTTTCAGAGAGTGCCACGGCTCGCACGACCTGCATGTATCGCGTGATGTTGTCTTTGTAGCGCGGATGCACCTGCAATTCGATAAGTTGATCGTCGATGGCCTTTGCCACGCCGGTCTTGACGCCGTTCTGAAGCGTGTGAAACCGTTTGTTGATGGCGTTGGCAACCTTCGAGTTGAAGACGGCGTGAGTCATCCGCGATTTGATTGTCGCCTCGTCGAGTTGTGAATTATCAGCCACGTTGTGGTGGCCAGACGTAAGTACGAGCCCCAACGGCCTTGCCTTCAACGCCACGCCGCCGCCGAGAATGCGTCCGCGACACATCTCCACGCGGTCCTTCTTAGGATCCGCAGTCGGGTCAATCATCACCGGCCCTTGGGCCAAAGCCAATAGATTGCCGCGATGGATTTGGTTGCTTAGGACGGCCGATTCAGCCAGTCGAGTTTCCAGCAAGAATCCGCCGCGAAGGCTCGTCGTTTCACTCTGCGATGGCACGCGGATCTCAATGTCGAAACGATCGCCCTTCTGCACGCCCGGACGCAGTATCCCTTGAACCAACACGAGCGCGACGTCGCCGGAGGAGAGCAGGGCGTTGGAATTCGTGACGCCGCGCATTTGCATCTCTTCCAAAAGCGCCTCGCGCTGCGGCGAAGGGGCCGGGTCGCTGCCCGTTCCGTGCAGGCCTGTCACAAGCCCGACGGCATCGACGCGAACCGAATGCATGTTTGTCGGCACGGCAACATCGCCAACGAGCCGAGCCTTGGCTTCTTCCGGTTCCGGATCAGGGCTTTGCGACCGCATCGTGAGCCCGTTGAACCACGAGCACCCGCCCAATCCCAGGGCGACGATGCCCGACGCAAGCAAGAGGAATTGCCGACGTTTCATGCTTCCCTGCACTTTGCCGTAAGAAGAGCCGTAAAAGTAAAATGAGAAGAGCCGCACCGGCATCCTGCCGGTGACATACCAAGCCAGTCGGACGCGGACAATAGTGATTTGACTCCGCGGCGTCAAGAGAAAGATAAGACAACTCAGGAGGAATGCGCAAGGGCCGTAGGTCAGGCGGCCCGTGCTGAGCTGATGTGCAGCAGCACTCCAACGACTTGACGCACTCTACGCATTATTGTACACTTATGTACAATTAAAAGTGAAGGAGTACGCATGAGAACGGTCACGTTCACAGAGTTCCGAAAACATGCGTCAGGGTTGTTGTCTGAGGTGGAACAAGGAAGCAACCTCTTGGTATTGCGCCACGGCAAGCCCATCGCGGAGATTTCTCCACCCGCGTCGCTGCGCAAGGAGATCCCGTCGTGGAAAAGGCCCGCTTTGCGACTGACCACCACCGGCGCCGGCCTGTCGGCCGCCATTCTTCAGGAGCGCAAGGGTGAGGATGTTTTTTGACAGTTCGTCCTTTGCAAAGCGTTACATCGAGGAACGCGGCAGCGCGGCGGTCGAGGCCCTTTGTATGGAAGCGACGGAGCTCGCGTTATGTGTGATATGTATTCCGGAAATCATCTCCGCGCTGAACCGGCGAATGCGCGAGCGGGGTCTTTCGCGCCTGCGTTACGACGATGCCAAACGACGCTTGTCGGAGGAGGTGGAAGACGCCGTGATCGTCAATCTCACCCCCGCGGTCGTCTCAGCTTGTACGAAGATTATCGAGGCCAGCCCCGTTCGCGCCGTCGACGCCCTGCACGTGTCTTGTGCGCTCGCGTGGGAAGCCGAACTGTTCGTGTCGGCGGACAAACAGCAGGTATCGGCCGCGCGCAAAGCCGGTTTGGCGACAAAGTTCGTCTAGATAAGTCGAACGACACCATTATGGAGCTTGGCGTTTGAGATGGATGTGTACACCTATTCGGAAGCCAGGCAAAGACTTGCCACCGTGCTCGACAAGGCGGAGTCGTCGGGCAAGGTCCTCATTCGTCGCAAAGACGGAAGCACCTTTGCACTGGTGCCCGAGAACCCGCCAAACTCTCCTCTGGACGTTCCCTCCATCACGGCCGATATCTCCACGGAACAAATCGTGAAGCTCGTGAGAAAGGAAAGAGGGAAAAGCAGGATTCGACCACGGCCGAAAGTCAAAGGGGCAAGCCTGTCGGCCGCCATTATCGAGGAGCGAAAGCGCGGACGCTAGCTAAATTCGTCTGCGTGCGGCCCAAACGGCCAGCTTTTCACGAAAGATCTTGGCGTTGTGGCGGATGTCGACGGGGAACGCCGGATGCAGGAGAAAGTCGTGAATGGCAGCCGTCAGCGGGTTGGCGGCGGCTAGCTGGCGAACCTCGTTAAGCAGCGCCTCGCGCGCATCGCCGCCGACGGGCATGCGTCCCGTGTGGGGTTCCAAGATGATGACCGGTCGCTGTTGCCCCGGCCGCCCGATGCCCACTACGCGCACTGCGGCGAACGGCCGAATGTTGGTTGAAAATCGCCTCGCAGCGGACCGGATACATGGGGCCATCGCGGGTGAGAACGCGATGGGCCACGCGACCGCAAAACCAGAAGCGGCCCGAGTCGTCTAAGTACCCGGCATCGCCCATGCGATGCCAAAATCCGTCGCCGTCGCTGATCTTCGCCAAGTCGTTCGATTCGATGCGCGTGACGTATTGCCGCGTGACTTGCGGGCCGCGAACGACCAGCTCACCTATCGCGCCGATTGGCAACTCTTCTGACTCGTCGAGTGATCGAATCGGTCCGTCGACAATACGAATGACTTTCCAGCGAACATTGGCAAACGTCCGGCCTACGCATACGCCGGCGCCGCGCCGGGTCTGTTCGGCCGTTCCGCCGTTCGATGCGAGCAAGGCAGGCCCATTTTCGCGGCGGCCAACACCGGAACAATCTCCTCCCAGCACTTCATTGGCCGCGATCGACGCCACCGGAAGCGCTTCGGTCGCGCCGTAGGGCGTGTGGATGTCGCCATCCGGATGGATGCTCGCCTTCATGCGGCGGAGAACATCGGCGGCGACCGGCGCGCCTGCCGACAATACACGACGGACGGTCGGCAATCTGACCTCATGCTCCTCGCAGTACCGGCCTACACGGTCCCAGATCGCTGGCGAGCCGAACGTCTGCGTCACGTTCCAATCGCGTATCGCCTCGATGATCTTGGTCGAATCGACCTGGGCAGGTCGCGACGGATCCATGTCTGGAATCACCGTTGTCACGCCCATCGCGCAATTGAACAGCCCAAACAACGGGAACGCCGGCAGATCGATCTCGCCGGGCCGGATATTGTAGAAATCGCGAATCTGTTCCACCTGGGCATCAAAATTGCCGTGGGTAAACAGAACTCCCTTCGGCGGACCGGTGCTGCCGGTAGTAAAGATAATTGCCGCCGGATCATCGGCCGATCGAGCAAGAGCACCGTGCTCGTCGTTTTGTTTCGACACCGCGAGGGCGGAGTTGCTTGCGCGAAGTTGCGCGAGCGTCAGGCCGCCCCAGAACCACCGTCGCCCAACTGTCACATTGAAGCGCGCCCCGGGAAATCGCCACGGCAGCAAGATACGGATGGCATGCGCGACCGGAATTGCAACGAAGCCCTCCGGCTCCGCTTCCGCAAGACAGCGGACGAGGCTTCGCCGGCCCATACCGGGATCAATCAGGATCGCCACCGCCCCTGCTTTGAAGAGCGCAAACACGAGCGAAACGAAATCGATCCCCGGACGCACCAACAGTGCAAGCCGCGTGCCGGGCACCACGCCCATTTGCCACAGGCCCCGAGCAATCTGCTCACTATCCTCGTCAAGTTGCCGAAACGTGACCTGCCGATAGCATCGTTTGCCTTCCGCGTCGTACCCTAATGGCTCGACGACCGCGACGGCATCGGGCCTCGCGACTGCCATCTGGGAAAGCCGCCGGGCAACGTTCGCTGAAGTTTCGACCATGTTCCTATCATGGCAATCGGGCCGCATCCGTGCAATGCCCAACGCGGACCAAGGCCGGTCATTGTCGTAGCCGGAAAACTAGCGTACGTTAATGGGTGAGAGGACGACTTGGCGGGTCAGACCGTTACTCGAGAGTTTCAGCGACTATGAACCTGAGCTGGATTGCTTTGCTGGGACTTTCCGTCGGGCTGGCGATGGACGCCTTTGCGGTCGCCGTCGCTGCGGGGCTGACCGTCGAGTCGGTTACGCCGCGCCACGTCTTTCGGCTCGGCTTCCACTTTGGCCTCTTTCAGTTCATGATGCCAATTGTCGGTTGGCTCGCTGGCGGACGCATCGCCGGACATCTCGGAACATATGGCTCTTGGCTCGCTTTTCTCTTGCTGGGCTATGTCGGTGGGAAGATGCTTTGGGACGCCCGGGCTGAGAAGAAAGCCCAGCACGCTGGCGATCCCACCCGAGGAGTCACTCTGTTGACGCTCTCGCTTGCCACGAGTATCGACGCGCTGGCCGTCGGCATGACAATGGCCTTGATCGGTGTGTCGGTGTGGCTTCCCAGCGTTGTGATTGGACTTGTCACTGCCACGTTGACGGCCATCGGCGTCACCTTTGGCGGCCGAATCGGCGCCCGTTGGGAACGCTGGGCCGACGTCATTGGCGGATGCGTCCTGATCCTCATTGGCCTCAAGTTGCTTTTGTCGCACTTCTTGGCAGGTTAATTGAACTTAATGCGGGCAAAACTTCCGCGGCAGCGCTGTCAGGCGAAGCGTAGCCAAGCATCGCCTGCCATCGCTCGCGCAGGGCCCTGCGATTAAAATACGCGGTGCCAAGTGTTGCCTGACGCAAGGCAGTTGATTTATCAAGCTCCGTCGCCTCATTGGTCGATGAAAGCTGCGGATAACTTGACTTTCGCAATCACGGCGCATACGATTTCGGTGTTTGCTCAGTTTGCGGGGAGTTTGCCGGTGTTGCTCGCTATTTATAGCTATCCCTTCTGCTGCACGTGTAGCTGTCCGGTCTGAAGCGACCGGACAGCCCCTGCTCTCTTGATTCGCCGTTCTTTGCCCCAAGCGTTCTGGGCCTTTCCGTTTTGGCAGTAAGCACGCACGGCGTGCCGCTACGAAGGAACTCTGTGTCATGGCCACCGATATTCGACTCAAAGAAAATCTCCCGGTGCTAACCGAGCGGATCGTCGATACGTATGCCGAAGTCGGCAGCATCGCCCACCTGGGCCATTGCCCCCTGCCCAACTACGATACAATCATCGCCGCCACCGAAGATCTCAAGGAGATCCTCTATCCTGGCTACCGTCGCCGCGATGGATTGCACCTCGGCAACGTCACGTACCACATCGGCGACCTGATCGACCGGCTTCACGACACGCTCACCACGCAGATCGGCCGGGCGATTCGCCATGAGGCGACGAAGAACGGACGGTGCGACCCCAGCAAAGATCGCGACTTCGAGGCTCTCGGCCAGGAAAAGGCGGTGGCCTTCCTCGAAGACCTTCCCGCGCTGCGCAAAATCTTGGCGATGGACGTGCAGGCGGCCTATGACGGCGACCCGGCCTGCAAGTCGTTGGACGAAGTGATCTTCTGCTACCCTGGCCTCGACGCTATCACCGTCTATCGCCTCGCGCACATCCTTCACGAACTCGACGTGCCGTTGATCCCACGCATGATGACGGAATGGGCCCACAACCGCACGGGCATCGACATCCATCCCGGCGCCACGATCGGCCACTACTTCTTCATCGATCACGGCACTGGCGTGGTGATCGGCGAGACGACCGAGATTGGCGACTGGGTCAAGCTGTATCAAGGCGTGACCCTCGGCGCGCTGAGTTTCGCCACTGATGGCGAAGGCCAACTCGTCCGCGGCACGAAGCGCCATCCGACAATCGAGGATCGCGTAGTGGTTTACGCCAATGCTACGATCCTTGGCGGCAACACGACCGTAGGCCGCGGTTCGGTGATCGGATCCAGCGTGTGGCTCACGCGATCCGTTGGCCCCGGCACCACCGTGACGATGGAAAGCCCAAGACTCCGCATCCGCGGCGAAGAGCCCGACGAGTTCGCCTGGGCCATCTGACATGTCCCCTCTCCGATCGGGAGAGGGGACATGGTGAGGGCTCGCGGCTCGCCTCACAGTTCCCCAAAGTTTTTGAGGATCCGCAGACCGTCAGCCTGACTCTTCTCCGGATGGAATTGCGTGGCAAAGACATTGTCGCGCCAGATCATCGAGCAGAATCTTCCGCCATAGTCGGTCTCGGTGGCAATGACTTGCGAGTCTGCCGGCGCCACATAATAGGAGTGGACGAAATAGACGTACGTTCCGGCGGCCAGCCCATCGAGAAGCGGCGCCGGCCGGCGTACATCCAATTGGTTCCAGCCCATGTGCGGCACGGTAAACCCCTTGGGTAGATCGAATCGCACCACCTCGCCCGGCAAGACGCCGAGCCCTTCATGCCGGCCATTTTCATAGCTCACGTCGAAGAGCAATTGCAGGCCGAGACAGATGCCCAGGAACGGCTTGCCGGAGTCAACCGCATCAAGCACTGACCTAACCAAGTCGAGACGCCGAAGCTCGGCAATGGCGTCCTCGAATGCCCCGACGCCCGGCAGTACCACTTTCTCGGCCGCCGCGACTTGCGCCGGATCGCTCGTGATGATCGCCTGCTTCCCAACCTTCTCGAAGCCCTTTTGCACGCTCCGCAAATTCCCCATGCCGTAGTCGATAATCGCGATCATGGTCGTACTCGGGAACAAAGCGGCTGGAACATCGAGGGCTGGGCACTTCGTCGCCCAAACACTTCAAACTACCTGATGGCACTGCCCACGGCAAGAGGCGCGATGACGCGGCAGCGCCGCCAACATAGAAGTGTGCACTGAGCCAGTCCGCTCAGCTCTTGCGCTCCGGATACACCACCAGTTCGACGCGGCGGTTGCGCTGCTTGCCTTCCGGCGTGGCGTTGGAGACGATCGGATGGTTGGCGCCGTGGCCCACGACGAACAATTGGTTCGCCTGTAGACGCGTGCGGGTGACCAGTATGTCAAAGACCGTCAGTGCCCGGGCGACCGATAGCTCGTGATTGTTGCGCGCTTGGTTGGCTATGATCGGGTCGTTATCCGTGTGCCCCTCGACGCCAATGATCTGATCGGGATAGGTGCGAACCAATTCCGCGGCCACGTCGGAAATCAGATTTATCGCTCCCGGTCGCAGCCGGGCGCTACCCGAGTCGAACAGGCTGTTGCCCGGCAGTTCGATGCGAATCACGTCGCCGTCGCGGCGAACGAACACTCCGGCGATATTGATGGCCGGCAGCGTTTGCAGAAAGCTGTTGTTCGGTGTGATCGACACGCCCCCTTGCCGTTGCATCGAGGCGGTCATGGCTTGGACGCGTTTCTCAGTGCTCTCATTTTGCGTACGCGCTTGAGCCAGTTCTGCCGTCACGCTCCGCAACTGGTCGCGTAAGGCTGCCAACTGATCCTCAGACACTTTGGTCTGCTGGCGGGCCTGAGCCAACAGGGTGCTCATCTCCTGATTGTCGCGGTCCAGGGCGTTGGCCCGATCCTGCAATTGCTGAAACTGCCGCGACATGGCCGTTTGCTGCTGCTCCGCCTGAGTCAGACGGCCCTTCAGCACCATGGCGTTGTCCGCGCAGCCAGCCAGCACGACGCTGGACAAGATCAATTGCAGTATGGCGAAACGCGACATGGTCCCTCCTGACTTCGCACGTCAGAGGCGTCTCCACGGCAAACCGGCACCGATGAGTGGGCCGGATAGTAACAAGGCAGCCGGGGGGGAGCAAGAGCAGTTCCAAGCACGCAGTGCCCAAGGGTGCATTCCGCACTTTGCATGACCATTGGATGCCGCTGATAGCTCGAAGGGCTTTTTCTATGATAGCCCAGGGTTGCTGCGCAAGCGGCTGCCCTGGGAAGATAGTCCCGACCATACCGCAACCCTAACGGGGTTGTATAGCATGGCGTTGCGCCTCCAAAACCCGTTGGGGTTTCGGATCGGCTTTCCCTTCCGTAATCTCAGGGTAGCCGCTTACCCGGCAACCCTGGGCTGTCTTCCCACAGCCCTTCGGGCTATTTTCGTGCAATGCAAAGTGCGGAATGCACCCGTGCCCAACGGTCGTGACGATTGCCCGGTGTAACGCACAGATACGGCAAATATGCCGTTTTGACCGGCAATAACGACATGATATCGCACGATGGCGTTTCGTGCCGCCAACCTCCGGGTTCGTTCATTGTCGTCCCGCTGCGCGACCGGAACGCTCGCTTGTGGTTGCCGCCGCCTCGACCCAACCGCCGATCGCTGCCGTCGCGCCGAAAACCAGATAGCTTGACGAGCGGGCAAAGATGCCGCAAACTTAGTGGGCGGTTGACCTACGGAGGGTAAGCGAATGGTTAGCGGCCACACTGGAAATGTGGTGCCCCAGTAATGGGGTTGCGGGTTCGAGCCCCGTGCCCTCCGCTTGTACGGTTCTGATTGTCAACGGCTTCCGTCGATACGTCGGCGGGGGCCGTTTCTGTGTCGGGGGCCTTGATGGGGCGATTGTTGCCAAGAGCGTTGCCAGCCCGCGAACTGTTACCGGCTTCCCAATCGCGCCGCGGTCTTCAACCGGCATTTGCATGCGTTTACATATGGGCCCCTTAATTTTACTGCGCAGGATTACGGCCATTTGCAGCGTATGAGGTTTTTCAGATAAATGCCCAGGTGTCGCAGTTTCTTTCGTGTTCGCTTGATGTGGCATCGCCGTGCTGTTGCATTGCGCTGTTGCCAGTGCTGGATTGTCCTTGCGGTTGCTTCAATCAGTGCCGCAGACGCCCGACCGCTAAGCCACCAACTCCGCACCAGTGATCCCATTGCCGTATGTACTTGGCACACGGTCAACTCGGGATTTTTTCCCCCGCAAAGTCTCGCGGACTCGCGCCATGAACAAGTAGCTCACCGATGTCAGGATCAAGTGTCGCTTCAATCCCAGCCAGTGACGCCCTTCCCATTGATCGAGCCCGACTTCTTGTTTTTGATCCTCAAAACACCGTTCAACACGCCATCGCGAGAACGCCACCAGCAACAAGGTTTGCACGCTCGTCTCCAACGGAGCGTCACCGAGGAAAAACTTGATCTCCGCCGGGTCCAAGACATTGCGGGCTACCGCCAGATGCAGCCGCATTCCGGGCAAGCCCTTCTCATCCTTGACCGTAATCCAAACGTGTCTTGCCTCCCAAACCATCGGCCCCTTTTCGCCGTCCTTGACGCGATACCGCACCCACTCCTGGTCCCGCAGTTCCGGCGAGTATTTGAGCATGTTTTCAACGCTGATGGCCGGACGGCTGCCGGCAATGGCTCGCGGCGTCTTGCGGCCACGCCCCTTGGCTCGCCGAAACGGGCGATCCGTTACGCGCGGCTCGTGAATCCAGCCGGTGAACGTCTTCGGCACTTCGCCCACAAAACACTGCTTGCGACCGTGCAATTCCCGCAAAAACGCGGGCTTTCCGCCATATCCCTCGTCGAACGTCAGCCAGTCGAACGTCACTCCGTTGTCTTCCGCGCGGTCGAAAAGCTCCAAAGCGATTTTCCATTTCGGCCGATACACCACATCGTCGGGAATGCCCGCCGCGCGGCAACGGGCGCGGTCGTCCGACCAGTCCTCGGGCAGAAACAACTCGCCGTCCAACAGGCAATGGAAATCGCCGGTGGCGTAGGCGAGATGTACGGTGACGATGCAGTTTTCCGTCTTACCAACCGTGCCGCACCACTGCCGTTTGACGCCAGGAGTTTTGCCTCCTTGCTTCACGTCGCTGGTTTCGTCGATGATGCCGACCGAATTGCGACCAGCGTGGTCCCGGATCACGATCTCTTGCAAGCGATTTCGAGTGCGATCTTCTTCCCACTTGTAGGTGGACAAAAACTCCTGCAAGTTTCGCGGGGGAATCCCGGCGGCAACGGCGATCGGTTCACAGCTTTTTTCGCTGAGATCGGACAATTGGCCCTCGACATAGGTCGAGAAATGAGCCCGCGTCTGCCGTTGGGTAAAGCAATCGTCGAACTGTTTCAAGTAACGTGTCAGCATCGGCTTCAACTGGCAAATCTGTTTGGCGTCCATGCCAAGCCCTCCGTGTTGGATGGCTACAGCTTCGCCAAACTCGCCGATTTACGCAATATCAATCCTGCGCAGTAAAATTAATTCCCCTGCCCTGCGGCAGCCGGTCTCGCATTTCGTTGGGTCGTTCCGGCAACACGCGGATGGCGTTGCCCGTCGCCGTGGACCAAAATCGGGCCCACACCGGACCGCGAACGTGCCGGCGGCAACCGATCCGGCCTTGGCTCTCGTAACCAACCCTTGTCGGAATGTCGAACGGAACACCGGCTGAAAAATGACGGCACGCCTATCGCGATGGCGTGGCGCCTGCCTCTTCATGTCTGTTTCCGGCAGCGCCGATCGCGGTGAATTCTACGGCTGGAAGCGGTAACCAATTCCTGCGCACGGTGCGGATCAACCGCCCGTGATCCCCGAGTCTCTTGCGAAGTACGCGGATTCGGAGATTGAGCGCATGCTCTGTCACCACGTCATTCGGCCCATGAAGGCGTTCGTCGTTCAGCCTGTGAAAGCGTTCGACGATCTGTTGCCGGGTGAGAGTCTTACCTGCATTGCTCGCCAACACCTGCAACATGCGAAATTGATAGCTCGTAAGTGAGATGGGCTTGCCGTCAACGACGACTTGCCATTTCCTCGGGTCGATCGTGATCCCGTGAACATGAATCAGAGCGGGGCGTGTATCTGTCTTCGTGTGGTCCATAGATGTCGACGTCATTGTCCCATAGCATCACGAACGAGATAAAACACCATGATCACTATGCTAGGACTGGTTTGTCTCGCGATGATGAAGGAGTCGTTAGAAATGGAATAAATCCGTTAGTGTGTGGTTAGTCATGCGGCAAAGGACGTACGGCAAAGATCGAAAGGACAACGATCGAATTGGAGAACACAGCCAATGCGCTGCTCGATTGTGTGGTCTAACAGGGAACTATTGGAATGCTAATCTTCTGCTCGCATTTTTGAGGCACTCCATCCCATATAGTTGCTACGTTATGTCGCCCCGATTTGACACTTGATCGCAGACCATTGCACCGACAACGATCAAGAAGGATGGCTGGTTCATGGACTCTCATGGAGCGGGTGCCGCACGTCAGCCGGGATCACCGCGCGGTTTTACGCTGGTGGAGCTGCTGGTTGTGATTGCGATCATTGGGATTCTGATCTCATTGCTGCTGCCGGCCGTGCAAGCGGCGCGAGAAGCGGCGCGTCGGATGCAGTGCAGGAACAACGTGAAACAGATCGGTTTGGCGCTGCAAAACTACACGCAAGTTCTTAATGCGTTTCCGGCCGGCTGTGTTGTGTCGCTGGGCGTAACGAATCCGTCGCAACACGCTTACGATCCGTTTAATGAGGCGGCAAATCCGGCCGCGCCAGCCGGGTCCCACGGCACGAGTTGGATGCTCATGATTCTGCCCTACGTCGAACAGCAGAATCTATACGCACGCTGGGATTTTACCAAGAACGTCGTCAACAATGCCGCGGTGGCCCAAACCGACGTCGCCGGTTTCTACTGTCCCAGCCGTCGCAATGGCATCCGAGCGGAAGACAAGTTGGTCAGCCCGGGGAATCCCTCGCGAGGACGAATGGCAGGAGACTCCCCGCCCTCGTTCTGGTCAGCCGGCGGGACAGATTATGGCGGCTGCATCGGGGCCACAAACGGTTGGGATGATTCCGTGTCCGGAAACCTGAATCACCGTTTCACCGAAAGTGGCGCGGGCTCGGGCACTGGAAAGCCGTGGTGGTTTCGAGGGGATGGCCTCACGCCGTCGCTGGTCGGCATTTTCCTGCCCAACAGCAAAACGACGTTCGCAGACATCCGAGACGGTTCCTCGAACACCATCATGATTGGCGAAATGCAGCGGCTCGACTCGACCACCAAGGAGCGGCACAGCCAAGACGGCTGGGCATTAGGGGGAGTAGCCACCCTGTTCACCACCGCTAACGAAAGCCACAACGGAGGACACGGAGCGGGCACTGGCGGATTGAACAACGAGTACTTCGAATCGCCCGGCAGTGACCATGTTGGCGGCGCCAATTTCGGCCTTGCCGATGGCTCCGTTCATTTCATTAGCGAGAACATCGACTCCGATTTGTTCGATCGGCTGGGCTCGATGCAAGATGGGCTACCTGGCTTCCTTCCTTAGTCAACGAGGATGCGCAACATGAGATTGAATCAGCGTCCGTTGACAGGGCCCGGTGGAAATCAAATCGCGGTTCATCCCTTTCCGGGCACAGTTCGTGGGCAGGCGATCGTCGCGATGTGCGTGCCGCTACTGATTATGTCCGGTTGTGGTGGCCACGGTAACCGGCCGCCGCTGGGTACTGTGCATGGCACGGTTACCTTGGACGGGAAACCCCTGCCCCGGGCGATCGTGGCGTTTCAGCCGATCGATCCGGCCCGGACGTCGACGGGAATCACCGACGACGACGGCAAGTATGAGTTGATCTACATACGCCAAGACAAGGGGGCCAAAGTCGGCGCCCATCGCGTGCGGATCTCCGCGGCGAAGGCCGACAAATCGCCACTTCTCCCGCCGCGTTACAACATCGAAAGTGTCCTAAAGGCAGAAGTTCGCCCGGGCGACAACACGCTTGATTTTTCCCTCAGTTTGAATCGGCATAAGCCTTGATGCAGTAACGGCAAATTACGCTAACCAAAGCCTACGGAGATGCTAGTGGACGCCTAATCAAGCTGAGACTGACGCGGCGCATAATGCGTCTGCAAGTGTGCTGTAAGCCATGGTGAACGCTTTCAATCCCGACATTGCGAGGAGGTGAATGATGAAGACGGCAGGCGCAAGAGTAACCATCGTGCTGTTGTTAGGACTAGCGGCTTCGGCAGCGCATGCCGAGGTGTACATCAATGAAATCCACTTTGATCCGCCCGGCAGCTTGGACAGCACGTCCGAGTACATCGAACTCCGCGGCACCCCTAGTACCTCGCTCTCCGGTGATTACCTCATCCTTCTCGAAAACGAGAACAACCAATTCAACAGCGGCGCCGCCGGCGTGATCGACCATATCTTTGATCTGGGGACCTACTCGCTGGGAACAAACGGCTTTCTGACTATGCGGCAGAAGAACAACCCCTACACGGCGGTTGCCCCAGGGACGACCGACTTGGTGAACACCAGCACGGGCTTTTATTCGGCTGGTTGGGGTAGCCTGCCGGACAGCACGGTCGGCGCCTCGCAGCTAGGGGATACCGGTGTAATTGAGAATAGCGGATTCACCGCAATGCTGATCCACAACAACGGCGACCCAACCTTCGCTCCGCAGCTTGGCCAAGACTTGGATCAGAATAACGATGGCTTGGATGCTCCCGGTTCGGACATCAACAATTGGCGGTCGAATTGGACGATTCTGGATGCGATCGGAATCCATTCCGAGTCTGGCGAAGCCCAGTACGGTCGGCTTTACGGCAACATCAATTTCGGTCCCGAAGCAACGACCAGCATCGAGCCAGGGGCCACTTACGTCGGCGTCGGATTCGAGATCGAGTACATCGGTCGTTGGGGCGATTCAACGGGACAGACGGCGGCGGATTGGGATGTCTCGAATCTGACCGACAACCCGGCCTCCGGTTATACGAGCGGGGCAGACTACCGACAGTCGGGCGATCCGCATCCAATCGGCGGCGTGTTCGACCCCAACTTCCACCTGGAATCGAGTCACGGCATTTCCTTCGGTACTCCGTTGAACCGATCGCTCGGCATGTCGAACTTTGGTGCGCCGGTCTATTGGACGGGGGCAGGCACTACGGCTTGGAACAGTACTAGTTGGGCAAATAACTGGAAAACGAATAGCGGAATTGCGACTTTTTATGGGGACGGCATCGATGTCACCTTTGACAACAGCAGTTCGACGTCCGCTGACATTAGTGCGGGGAACGTCAGCCCGGCCAGCGTGACCTTCGATATTGACGCGGCCCACAACCGCTCGGTCACTGGCACCAGCGGTATCGCCGGCGCCGCCACCGTGCTGAAGCAAGGCTCGGGCACAGTGACCATGAGCAGCGTCAACTCCTACGGCGGTGTCACCACCGTTGAGGCGGGTAAGCTGATCTTGGCGGGCGCTGCGAAGGCCATGGTCCCAGTTCTGAACAACGGCGGCGCAGACATCAAGGGCGGCATGCTCGTCCTCGACTACGCCACCGAAGCCGATCCGATTGCCACGGTAAAGAGTTTGCTGACGACGAGCTACGCCGCCGGCAGCGTGGAATACCGGCAAGTTCCAGAGTTCGACCGCCAGCTCCTCGCGTGGCCTGGGCTGGAACGACAACACGTCGACCAGCAAGATTAACGTCGCCTACACGGTGTATGGCGACACCAACTTGGACGGCACGACGAACTTCACGGACTTGAGCAAGCTGCTGTCGAAGTACAACCAGTCGGGCGTGTGGGCTGATGGCGACACGAATTACGACGGCACGGTGAACTTCACCGACCTGAGTAAGATGCTGTCGACGTACAACCAGTCGGTGGGCACGCTGACCCCGTCCCCCGAACCGTCGAGCATTGTACTTCTGGGCTTGGTCGGCCTCATCGGTGCTTGGCTCATTCGACGCAAGCAATTGTGATCGTGCAATTTTTTCCCACCGTTGGATGCAAACGTATCGAACTCAGAGATGACGAGGCAGCGATTTTTCGAATGATGGATGTCCACTGACGCCGCATTGCATCGTGGTGGGATGTCCATTCCAGTGCCAGCGTTGGAACCATAACGCACGGCATTTTATGCCCGACTGTTCTGCGAGAAGAGACGCTGTTCTTCCGGTGAAGCCGCGACTTCCGTCTGCGCCGGACCGTACGGGAATGCGTGCTTATGGTTCTTGGATCGAATTGTTTTCCGGTTACCGTGGCATGGCTCTGCAATGCAGCAGTTGTTCCACCACCGGAGAAGAGCAACGAGATTGCGAATATTTAATCTGCAAGTGTGCGTGTTAGAAGAGGTCTTTCAATTAAGGAGAAAAACAATGAGAGTGAGTATAACCACGTTGCGAGCACTGGTTGCCGCCCTGGCGGCAGTCGTAGTTTTCATCTCAATCGCCAGTTCGGCCGTTGCCGAATCGGTCGCCATCACGGAGTGGATGTATAAGTCCGAGGACGGCTCATCGGAGTACTTCGAGTTGACGAACACTGGCACGACCCCCGTAGATATGACCGGCTGGTCCCAGGACGACAGCACCGGCACCGCTGGCAAGCATCCCTTAGACGCTTTCGGCATTATCCAGCCGGGTGAAAGCGTGCTTGGCAGCGACACCACGGATGTTGGGGCGTTTCGGTCCTATTGGAATCTGCCCGCGTCGGTCAAGGTGATTACCTACAGCAACGACAGCCTCGGCGGCACCGATGCGATCAATCTCTGGGACAACACCGGCACATTGGTCGACCAGTTGACCTACGGCAGTTCGCCTTCCACCGATGGTGTAAGCGGAAACATTGCCCTCGTCAACTTGTTCGCGAACAACGCCTCGGCCGCGGAGCTTTCGTTCGTTGGCGATAGCTATGGGTCGTATCAAGGCGGTACCAGTGGTTCCGGCGACATCGGCAACCCGGGTATCTATACCCCGTATGCGGCTCCCGAGCCGTCGTCGATCGTGCTTTGCGCAATTGGCCTTGCCGGGCTCGTGCTAGTGGGGCTTCGCAGGCATCGCGGATTGAGGACCGAATAGACCTCAAGGGCAATAAGGGTCAGACTGCTTTCGGCAGCGTAGCAATGCTTCCGCAGGCGACACTTCCCGTCTTGCCGGAAGCAGTTCTGACCGTTTCTTTTCCCTTCCCAATATGCACGACGCAATGACCCGGCAACGAGTCCCCCTTGTGTACGCCTTCGTGCTGCTCGCAACGGTCGTGCTATCGAGCCGGTGCACGACGGCCAGAGCTGCGGATGTTGGGGTGCAGGTCGTGGGCGTCTATGTGTTTCCTGACACCCCGCTGACATCAATCGAAGGCTTTATCAAGAACGACCGCAAGATTCTGTTGGGAGGCATCGGAAGCGACCTTTGGCACGCACCTGACGATGCGCCAAACTGCTTCTGGATGGTCTCGGACCGGGGCCCAAACGGGGAATTGAGGGTCGGGGCAGAGAAAAGGCGGACTTTCCCTGTGCCCGACTTTTCACCGGCGATTCTGCATGTGCAGGTAGGCAACGGAAGAATCAAACTCCTCCAAACGATTCCCATCGTCGATGCGGCCGGCAACCCCGTCGGTGGACTCTCGAATATCGAAGGCGTCGACGAAACGCCTTACGACTACCAGGGCCGCCATCGGCTTTCCTACGATCCCAATGGCCTCGATACCGAGGGGCTGGTGCGGACCACGCGAGGAGATTTCTGGCTGGCCGAGGAATACTCGCCGTCGTTGGTGCATTGCGATCCGGACGGGAAGATTCTGAAGCGATTCATCCCGGCCGGTCTGAAACTGAAAAAGACCACGTATCCGGTCGTCGCCTGTTTGCCGGGCATCCTCGCGCAACGAAAAAGGAATCGCGGCTTCGAGGGGCTGACGCTCGTCCGCAACGGAACGACGCTCTATGCGGTCATGCAAAGTCCGCTGTCTAATCCCAACAATCACACTGCCGCGGCTTCACGCAACATACGGCTGCTCGCCTTTGACATTGCCCAAGAGAGACCAGTCGCCGAGTATGCGTACAGGCTCGAATCATATAAGAGCTTTGGACCTTCTGCCGACAAACCTTCGGACATCAAGGTGTCGGGACTGGCAATGCTGGACAAAACAACCATGTTGGTGTTGGAACGAACGGACGAAGCTGCGCGGCTCAACAAGGTGGATCTAAGCAGGGCCACGAACATTTTGGATGGCAAGTGGGACCGGACGCCAACCTCTCCTTCTCTGGAGTCGCTCAACGATTTGTCGGCGGCAGGGGTGACCGCGCCCACCAAATCCTTGGTCGTCGACCTCTCGCAGCTACCAAATATGCCCGAAAAGATTGAGGGCGTTGCGATCGTCGACGCCCGAACAATCGCCGTCGCCAACGACAATGATTTCGATCTTGGCACGTTCGATTCCGCGGGGAATAATCACGGTGCGGGCACGCGCAGCGTCATCTGTGTCCTTCGGCTAGAGGCTCCCCCGTTCGACAAGCCGTGACGCGTTGACCCGTCCACCTTGCCTCTGCCTTGCGGCAGGTGGAAGCAAAAACGCCGTTGACCGAAGTCATGCGCAATCTGGGCGTCAGTGTGGCCTCGCCATACACCCAGGCCCGGATTTGTGCGAACCTGGCAGCGGTGGCCGGTGACGCCGCCGACCGCAGTGGAACTCGCGCACAGCTACCACGTTGCGGCATCACGGCTCGCGCGAAAATCGCATGTGACCGTCAACACCATGAACGCCAGCGTTGCCGAGCACGCCAGCCACAGGCCGGGCCCCACGCCCATGGCGACAATCGTAGCCATGCCCATCAGCGAAAGCATCGCAAAGAATGCCAATTGGCCCATGGCTTGACACGCCGATCCCTCGCTGAGTCGCGCCAGCCAGGCGGTGAATACACCAAGAATTTGTGCGGCGATGAACAGCCACAACGGGGCGGAAATCTCGAATCCATTCATCCGGGCAGATTCCTTTCTGTCGTCGGCAGATAATACCGACTCCCGGACACCCGTGGAATACCAAATCGAGTCCCAAGCCATCCTCCCCAGTGGCGGCAGAAACCGGCGGCGGTGCCCGGCAACGAACGCGAGATGTATCCCTTTTTAGACATATTACATGCCGCCTATGACACCTGTCGCCGGCGGCGGAAAAACCGCAAACCAATTCCGTAATTACTTAGCCACGCGCTTGACAAATTATTCCGTTTGACCATAATCGACGACAGTAGCGCTCTCCCCCAGCAGTATCGTTACTATCGGTATATCTTGCTAGATTCGACCATTTACGCTTTTCCATCGCACGGAGGTAGCTAACTCGACAGACAATCTGGTCTTTTGTTGCGATGTCAGGCGACAGCACGCGCGTCGGGAACTGTTGCCGCCTGTTGCGGATTTTGCACCAATGAATTATTGTGGATGATTGAGCGTTCCCGCCGCTCCGCCGTCCTCGCACAAGGAGAACTGGTATGAAGAAGGTCGGTTTGTTGCTGATGGGCATCGCTGTCGTGACGCTGGTCGCCGCGACGAGTCAGGCGGCCCTCGTCAGCTTATTCACGTTCGACAGCACCCCCAATAACGCAGTTGCCGGGGCGCCGAACGGAACGCTGGTTGGTTCGCCAACCTACACCACGGGCACCGTCGGCACGAAGGCCATGACCTTCAACGGCGCCAATTACATGGACGTCGGTTCGGCCGCCCTTCCGCAGCCAAGCCTGTATGGCGACAACTCCGGCGGAATGTGGTCCGGCAGTGCGTCCATCTGGGTCAAGAGTACGGATACAAGCATGCCCACGATCGCCCGCGGCCGTAACGTGGCGGAAGATACTACGTGGCTCATCGGTGGCGGCTATGACGGCGGTGCTGGCGTGGACCAGAACTACATGCACTTGTTTGTCCGCACCTCGGAAAACACTGCCCTCGGCGGCTCGGGTGCTGCCCTGGACTGGAACAATGGCGCTTGGCATATGGCTACCTACACGTGGAATGTGACGACCGGCGACGTCGGCACGGGCACCATGACATTCTATTTCGACGGCGTAGCCCAGTCGATTAACAATCAATTCAGCACGGCCTCATCTGACAACACGTTTGTCGCCCCTTGGGATAACGCTGTAGTCGGTGCTGGCCTCGACGGCAGCGGTGTGCCGAATGAGCAGTATACCGGCGCGATCGACGACTTGGGGATCTGGAACGAAGTTCTTACCCCCACGAAGGCCGCGTCCCTCTACAACTTGGCCCAGGATACGCTGGATTACAACGCTGCGAACGCCGCAGCGCTGTTCAATATCTACGACACCGGTACGCCGGCTATCGTCGGCGGGCAAAGCTGGATGAAGGTTGGCCCGGGCACCATCGTTGGTACCCCAGGCCAAGTTGTCGGCCACAACTCGCTGGTTCTCGCAGCCGACGGCTCGGGCGTCATGATCGGTAGCGCTCCTGTTGATGTCGTATGGACCGGAACCGCCGGCACGACCTGGAGCAACACGGCCAACTGGAGCCCGGCCAGCACGCCCAATGGCGTGAAGAACACGTTTGACGACACGGCCACGGGCCTGACCGCCGACATCGCTTCGGCTGCCACTCCCACCAGCGTGGTCTTCAATAACACCAGCAAGAACTTCACCATCACTGGCGCCAGCGGCATCGGCGGCACCGCCACTGTGCTGAAGCAAGGCACCGGCACTGTGACCATGAGCAGCGTCAATACCTACAGCGGTGTCACCACCGTTGAGGCTGGCAAGCTTATCTTGACCGGTGCCGCGAAGGCCATGGTCCCGGTTGTCAATAACGGCGGCGCGAACATCAAGGGCGGCATGCTCGTCCTCGACTATGCCACCGAAGCCGACCCGGTCGCCACGATCAAGGGTTTGCTGACGACGAGCTACGCCGCCGGCGCGTGGAACACTGGCAAGTTCCAAAGCTCGACCGCCAGCGCCTCGCGTGGCTTGGGCTGGACCGACAACACGGGAACCAGCAAGATTAACGTCGCCTACACGGTGTATGGCGACACCAACTTGGACGGCACCACGAACTTCACGGATTTGAGCAAGTTGCTGTCGAAGTACGGTCAGTCCGGCGTATGGGCTGATGGCGATGCCAATTACGACGGCACGGTGAACTTCACCGACCTGAGTAAGATGCTCTCAACGTACGGCCAATCGGTGGGCACGCTGACCCCGTCCCCCGAACCGTCGAGCATTGTCCTGCTGGTAACGCTAGCGGGCTTGGTCGGAGCATGGGTCATTCGCCGTCGCAAGCACGTCGCTTGAGAGGCGTACGTAGGAGTGGAGTGGAGTTTCCCTTTTTCACATTTCTTTGTTAGGAGAGGTAGCATGAAACGAATTCTGATTTTGAGTCTCTGCATCGTGCTGAGCAGCGCGTTGGTCGCCAACGCGGCAATGCTTGTCTCATCGACGCGTACCTCCTACGACGCCAACTTAGACAAGATCGATTTCCACATCACTGGTCTAACTGGCGCTCAAGCTGGCGATTTCATCAACGCCATTAGCGGTACGTGGACCGGGATCGGCGGAACGATCAATCTCAGCACCAGCGCTTTGGGTTGGAAGGGTGCGACGGGGTTGAACAGCTCATTTAAAGCGCCCGCCGCTCCATTGTCCTTCGTGAACTTCAACTCGAATGCGGGCGACTTGGCCCGCGTGGGATCGGGCAGCGCGTACAGCTCGTTTGGCGGAAGCTGGTTCACGACCGAGCCGGCAGTGTGGCTCCAGCCAGTCGACCCGGACCTTGGCGATGGCTTTGACCAGACGCTGTTGGCAAGCATGTACATCACCAAGGGTGCGAACGTGGGGTTTGCTGGGGAGGGTAGCATGGCGGTTGCCGGCCAGGTCTTCCCCGTCGCCTTCGCATCGCCTGAGCCGGGCACGCTGGCCCTGCTCATCACAGGCGCCCTCGGCCTGTTGGTCTTCGCCTGGAAGAAGCGCAAGTAAATCGCGATAGCTTCGGCTAACGCAATGACAATCGAGCGGATGGTGACGTGACGCGAGTCGCAGCACCATCCGCTTTTTTCATGCGCCTCGCTCGGGAACTGGCTCGGTTTTCTCCCTTCGCTGGCAAAAACGTGCCTGCCCTCCTACCGCCCACTTAAATATGCTGTCCGCGCGGGCACCATGGTCACGCTCGCGTAGCCGTGACGCGGTTTTCACGAAGAAACATCGTCACAACGGCCCCCAACCTCTACCAGCGCAAAGCGGGCTAGCGGTGGCCTTGCAGCCAAAACCCTTCCTCAGACGGGTAGTTGTGTTACTTTAGGCAGTTGCTTGACCCATTTGTAGAGAACATCTATTATCAGCTTGTCTAGTCAGCGGGTTACCAGCGAGCGATGTATATCGCTGTTGTTTTCGTGCGCAAAAGTCGTTCGGGTCCGACGGCTGCTCGTCTTCGTAGGTTATTGAGAGTCGTCTTCTCAACGACGGTGGAAAACCAACAACATCGTTAGGCCGTTGCAGGGGTCTGGCGGCCGCGATGGGTTATGTATCAGGGCCCTATCACTATTTCTCGATCTCTATCTCTGTCGGGAGGATGCACAATGGGATTTCGCAAGAAAGTAGTCGTAGCTCTGGCGGTAATGGCCGTGTTGGCCTGCGCCGTTGCTGCGCAAGCGACCGTTACGATCGATCTCGTGCCGGTGGGCAACGCGGGCAACGCGGGACAATGGATCGGCCCCGACTATGGCGGTGTGGGCGACCCGGATACCAATCGCCTCGACGGCGCGGTGGACTATGACTACCAGATCGGCAAATATGAGATCACGGCCGGACAGTATGCCGAGTTCCTGAACGCCGTGGCCGCCACCGACACGTACGGCCTCTACAATGCCAACATGACGACTGGCACGTGGGCCGGTGTCACGGTGAACCAGATCACGCGCTCCGGCAGCTCGGGAAGTTATAGCTACACGGTTGGGCCCGAATTTACGAACCGCGCGATCGGTTTTGTTAGCTGGGGTAGCGCCATTCGGTTTGTCAACTGGTTGTCCAATGGCCAGCCGACCGGCGCTGAGGATGCCTCGACTACCGAGGACGGTTCGTACTTTGTCAACGGGGCCACGTCGATTAGCGCCCTGAACGCCGTCGTCCGCGAGCCAGACGCTACGTACGTCCTCCCATCAGAGGACGAATGGTACAAAGCTGCATTCCACAAGAACGACGGAGTGACGGGCAACTACTGGGACTATGCGACGGCGAGTGATACCATCCCGACCCGTGAGTTGACCAGCCCCGATCCGGGCAACAACGCCAACTACCGCCCTAGCGGTTCCGGCGGCACCGATTACTGCATTGGCGCCGGCCCTCCGTATTACATGACCAATGTTGGCGCCTTTACCAACTCGGAGAGCCCCTACGGCACGTTCGATCAGAACGGCAACGTCGAGGAATGGACCGAAGGGCTCATCGAGGCCGACGGGTCGCGCGTTTGGATGGGCGGAGGTTATGGCGATCCAGCCAACATGCTGTATGCGTTCACCCGGGTTTCCAATCAGCCAACGTACACGAAGATGCCCTTAGGCTTCCGCGTCGGGTCGCTAGTGCCGGCTGCCGCTGTCGATGTCGTCTGGACCGGCGCCGGTGGCACGGCTTGGAGCAGCACAGGCAACTGGACGCCGGGCAACACGCCTAACGGCGTCAAGAACACGTTTAACGACACGGCTACGGGCCTCACAGCCGACATCGCTTCGCCCGCCACGCCCACCAGCGTGGTCTTCAACAACTCCAGCAAGAACTTCACCATCACCGGCACCAGCGGCATCGGCGGCACGGCCACCGTGCTGAAGCAAGGCACCGGCACGGTCTCTATGAGCAGCGTCAACACCTACAGCGGTGTCACCACCGTTGAGGCCGGCAAGCTGATCCTCTCGGGCGCCGCGAAGGCCATGGTTCCCGTTCTCAACAACGGCGGCGCGAACATCAAGGGCGGCATGCTCGTCCTCGACTATGCCACCGAAGCTGACCCGGTTGCCACGGTGAAGGGCATGCTGACCACCAGCTACGCCGCCGGCGCGTGGAACACTGGCAAGTTCCAGAGCTCGACCGCCAGCTCCTCGCGTGGCCTGGGCTGGACCGACAACACGGGAACCAGCAAGATTAACGTCGCCTACACGGTGTATGGCGACACCAACTTGGACGGCACCACGAACTTCACGGATTTGAGCAAGCTGCTGTCGAAGTACGGTCAGTCCGGCGTATGGGCTGATGGCGATGCCAATTACGACGGCACGGTGAACTTCACCGACCTGAGTAAGATGCTGTCGACGTACGGCCAATCGGTGGGCTCGCTGACCCCGTCCCCCGAACCGTCGAGCATTGCCCTCTTGCTGACGCTCGCGGGCTTGGTCGGCGCTTGGGTTATTCGCCGTCGGCGTGGACAGTAGTCACCTGGTTATGATGTAAGTATTGCGTTTTTTGAGCAACGCAACAATCAAGCGGATGGTGAGGCGATGCAAGTCGCCGCACCATCCGCTCTTCTTTCTTGCGATCCCCTCACCACGACCGGGCAGATATTCCTCTCCGTTACCCACGACGCGCTAGCGTCTCGGAGCGCGTTTGGCAGACGGCGTTGCATCGCGCAGGCCGATGGTCGTTATTTGAGTAATGCCAATCGTATTGGAGCCGGCCGTCGGTCTTTGTAGGAACTTCGGGAGTTCGACCGTGCCGATCCATTGGTAGCTGGGATGCTCGCTCTTCTTGAGGTGCTCTTCCATTGTTTCGTCCCGCTGGAGGCGTGTGAACCCTGGCACGCTGGTGACCGACACCTCCCAGGCAGTTTGCCCTTTGTACACGAACTTAATGCCAGTGCGAAACTCCTGGACGGTGTAGACGCGAGAATAGCCAGGGCCCATGCCGTGATAGGCAACTTCCCGGCGTCTGCCGGCTTCGGCCGTGACCGCTAATTCTATCGTGCCGTTTGGGCCGACCTGGAAGCCGTTGGCCACAAGTTTCTCGGTAAGCGATGCGCCGGCCTTGTCGCGCTCGCCGGGATCCGGAATGCCGCTGAGATTGAGTTTCACCGTGACGCCCGGCTTGAGGACAAAGAAGTCGGGCGCGTCGAGCGCCGTTTGGATTCTTTCCAGGGCGCTGGGCTGTGGCAGCACGGCCGGAATAATCGCGCCCGCGTTGGCGTCCACCACTTCAAACAGGCAGACGCCACCAAACGACGCCACCATTTCGTGCCCCTTGTACGTCCAGACTTTCACTTGGGATTCGATGTCGAACAGGGTATTCTTGCCCACGAGCAAATGCTCCTCGCTCGGGCAGATCATGGTTTCATCGATATGGACGTTGTCGCCAGCCATGGGGATATCGCGGTACAGTGCGCCGGTGGCCACGTCCCACACGTAAGCCCGATCGAACGACCCGCACACTAACCGCGTTCCCCTGGGAGTGAAGGCGAAGATCGGCCAAAGAAAATTTGCCTTCGGCTTTGGCTGCATCGCCACAACTTCGCCCGCCACGACGTCGAGCACGTCGATTTCATTCTCGCCGGCAAACGCGACGTACTTGCCGCCGGGACTGATGGCGGGGAAACAGCCGCCATCGACCTTCAGCCACCAAAGCGGCTGGGCCGTAACCGAATTCCACAACGTCAGCTTGCCTCCAGCGCTCATCGTGAGCACTTTCTCCGCATCGACATACCGGGCCCACTTGATTTTCTGCTCACCCCGGTCGTCAATGTCGTGCGGGTTCCATTCGAGCAGGCGGCTGAGCCCCGAAGGGCCGATTTCCCAGGTTTCGAGCGTGTCGGGGCTGCCATGGCCGGACGCTTCGCGGCGAATCAGCATTTTGCTGCCGGAATCGTTCAACGCCAGGGGAATGAGCTTGCCATAAGACAACCCGGCATGGACGATCTTTCCTTTGTCCAGGTCGCCCACGACGATACGGCTATTGTCACGCCTCCCTTCTCTACCAATCGCCTCCATCGAATACGCGGCCACGACCAACGAGCTGTGCGGATTAGCGACCAAAGCCGTCGCGCGTTCGAAGAAGTCTCGCTTCGCCGGCAACGGAATTGCCTGGGGCTTTGCCGGAGTGGGCGATGCCGGCGCGTCGATCGACAAATTCCACTTGCTGTCGGATGATGCCGCCAGCAGTTGCCGCGCATCGGACCATCGCGGCTTGACCAGCGTCGCCTCGCCAGCCACCGCATCGGCCTGCGCCGGCTGGTCTTCGTCGCCGGCAGGCAACCTGTCGCGTCTGGTCTTGGCTGGCCCCTTCGACGGCGCCACTGGTTTGAACGGATTTTCGTCCGCCACCTGAAGCTCGGCAACAACCTTTCTGTCGGCTTCACTCAGTCTTGCCAAGGGCACGGAAAGCGCGGTCCCATCCTCACGCTCCAATCTCACATTGCCGCCGGACACTTCGACGAATTTTGCGGTAACCTTGAACCTGCCCGTGGCGTCGCTCCACGTTCGTAGCTCCTGGCCGGCCGCACCCGAGAGCGCTGGAGCGCATAACGCCATGGCCAACAGAGCTACCGCCATGCGGTGAATCGGGCCGTCACAAATGGACAAAATGCCAGTTCTCGTCATGGAAGCCACTCCAAGGATTGATGAACAGAAAATTGGTGGAAGAGCAAGACTTCTCGTGGGGGTGTCGTCAACGAATCGCATACGTTATTTTACTTTACGTCGCATCGCTCGCAATATCCGGCGGGGCGACGGTCCGCAGCGATTGTGCCGGCCCCTGGAAGCTGGCAGCGTGGTATTTTCATCGCCGGTGAGGCAGGTTAGAGTAGAGAGAACTAGGCGACGTTATCCCCCTGACTCGGATGGCGTTTGGTGGGGCTCGCGCGGTGTTCGCAGAGGAGACTATATCCGTGTCTTCATCCACTGATCGTCCTCAACTGGGCAAGCTTGTCGGCGGCCGACTACTGGTGGGATTGGTTTGCGGCACCGCTTTGATTGCTTTGCTCGCCGTGCTCGGGCAACGGCTCGCGCCGTCAACGGTCGCCGACACGGCCAATGCGCCGGCGCCAGCCACAAATGCCACATCGCAGGCCGAGAGCACACAAGTGCTGGCGGCCAAACGTCCTCTCGCACAAGCGATCGCTGCCGCGGAATCGACTGCCGCGACGCCCGACGGTGGTCAACTCTCCTACCGCTGGCAGAACGGCCAACAGTACATGTACCGGATCGTCTGCAAAGCCGAGGTCGGCGACACCATACTTGAAACCACCGGCACCAACACGTACACCGCCGGACGACCGCCCGACACGATGGTCGCTGGCGACGAATCCGAAGCACGGCAGGGCTCTGGCACGGCGTTCATCATCTCGCCCGACGGCTATCTCGTCACTTGCGACCACGTCGTCCGCGGCGCCACCGACATCAAGGTGACACTCGGCAACGAGACAATCCCGTGCAAAGTGGTGGGCCGCGACAGCGCTCACGACGTCGCCGTATTGCATGTCGCGCGTCAGGGACTTCCGGCCCTCCCGCTGGCTGATTCGGAAACCGTCGAACTTGCCGAAGAGGTCCGCGCAGTAGGGTTTCCGCTGTCGAACGTGCTCGGTTCAAGCATGAAGGTGACGCAAGGCTCCATTTCGGGTATCGTCGCCAAGGCACGCGGCAAGGTGTTCCAAATCGACGCTGTAGTCAACCCGGGCAACAGCGGCGGGCCCCTCCTGAACGACCGCGGCGCCGTTGTCGGCGTCGTCAACGCGCAACTCGTGGGCTTTGAAATTGCCAAGGTAGGATTTGCCGTGCCAGTCAATTATGCGAAAGCACTGTTGACAAAACACCATGTTGCTCTTGAAACTCCGACAGCCACAGATCGGCTCGATGGCCCCACGTTGGCCAAACGAGTCAGTCCGTCCGTGGCACTGGTCACCATGCTCTGTCATGGCGACGATTTCTCGATGTCGGACGACGGCCAGCCGACGCTGTACTATCACGGGATCTTCGAGCGGCGGAAGAAGCCCCGCTCGATGGACGATGCCGACTCGACCGTGGCAACGCTCGATTCCGACCGCGACGACGGCCGGCTGATCGTCGACGAGGCGGGCGACATTAGCCATTTTGACGGCCACGTGAACTTGCCATGTCTATTAGGGCCGCTTGGCTTGGCGCCGATCGACGCGTTGCCGTCGAAGGGTGAGAAGACATGGGAACGCCAGGAGACGCTGCTGATTAGCGTCGGTCGCTGGGGCTCCAACGACCCGTTAGCCGGCGTCCGCCCGTCTGGCTTCCTTCCGCGCCGCGGTCCGCTGCCCCCGCCGCTCTTGCCGCCATATTTTTGGGATCGCGAGGAGCCGGAGCCGCAGTGCTCGGCCACACAGCAAATCAGCTATTCGATCGACAAACCCCAGGGATCAACGGTTCTAATCCACAAAAAGTTGACGCTCAAGACTCTGGCCAGCGCCCGCATCAGCCCAAGATTCGAACTCAGCGGCACGGGAGAGACCCTATTTGACGTTAAGGCCGGCTTGCCGAAGAAGAACACCTTCACCGGAACGTTCGTCATGCGCGAAGACGGCCAGACTGCAACCGTGCCGGTCACACTATTGTGCGAGTTGGTCGCACAAAGCGATGCTTCCGTGCCGCCGCCGCCCGCATCCGCGTACACGACGCCCGCGCCCGTCGTGACAGAACCAGCCGAGGCAGCCAACAAGCGACTCGATGGCTTGCTCGCCGACCTCAGCGCTGTGGACAGGGATTGGGCCAAGTGCTTCGAGGCCTTGCAGACGCTGAGTGTGATGGGGCCAATCGAGGGCCGCCGCGATGAGGTTTCTGAGGTTCTCAACCTGTACCTGGCCGAAAAGAGCTATTCTGCTCGCTTGTCCGCCCTTCGCGCGGCTCGGACCTGGGGCACGCGCCGCAATGTGCCGGCGCTGATTGCAAGTCTCGACCCATCCGCAGGCAGCTCGGTTCGTCGGCGAGCGATCGAGGCATTGGGTAATATCGGCGATGAAAAGGTCGCGGCAGCGATCGCCGAGCGAATGAAAGACCCATCCGACCGAGCCACCGCTGCCCGAGCGCTGCGCATGCTCGGCCGTTTGGCTGAGGACGCCACAATTCCCCTACTGACAGACAAGGACGCCAATGTTCGTAACGAGGCATGCGCTGTGCTCGGCGAAATTGGCGGCGCTAAGAGCATTGCGGCACTTAACGAGCAGCTCGTCACGTCGGATGCCGCTACTCGCCTCCGCATCAAGGCCGCGCTCGACAAATTGCGTGAGAAGTAGCCCCCCTCGCTCAGGACTCCGTTTCCGACGGCCTACAGAGAGCCTGTGGAGCCCTACGGCGACGCGGGCGTGATACGGTCATAATCACTGCTCACTATGCCGTGGCTCCGCATGCTTGCTGCAGGGGCCCCTGGTTTCTTTCCGGCGTGGAACTTCGTATCCTTATATAGGTAGAACATTGCCCCGCCAGAGGAATTTCATGCCAGACCCGACAGAGAAAAAGACACCCGCGAACCGGCCGCGGGTTAACCCCATGCGCAATGCCTCAAATTGGTGGTGGCTGCTCTTGCTGGCCGTGGCTCTGGCAATCATCTACCACTCTGGCAGTCACGGGCGATCCGAAATCACGTATGGCATGTTCCGGCAGCAACTGCAGGACAAAAATATCGCCTCGGCGAACGTCCAGGGGGCCACCGTATACGGCGAATTCAAAGAGCCGCCTGCTGAACCCGGGTCGAAACCTGCGGCCGACGGCAGCCAGCCGCATTTGGAAAAGAAGTTCGTGACCACGCTGCCGCCGATGGCAGAAGGTGACCCGGGACTCGACAAACTGCTGCGCGATCAACTGGGCCCGGAGTACAAGGCATCGGAACCGAGCGATAACGCCTTGGTCATGATGCTGCTCTATACGCTGATCATGGTCGGCCTGATGGTCGGACTATGGTTCATGTTCCGCCGCGCCCGCGAATCTTTCTTCTCCGGGGGGTTGACCGGCGGCTTCACTAAGAGCGGCGCTCGTCGCTACGATCCGGGCGACAAACCGATTACCTTCGCCGATGTGGCCGGCCTGGAAGGCGTCAAGGAAGATTTGCAGGAAGTCGTCGAGTTCCTCCGCAGTCCGGAAAAGTTTCAACGCCTCGGCGCCCGCGTGCCCAAGGGCATTCTCTTGATGGGACCGCCGGGCGCCGGCAAGACTCTGCTGGGCCGGGCCGTCGCAGGCGAGGCTCAAGTGCCTTTCTTCTCGATCAACGGATCCGAGTTCATTCAGATGTTTGTCGGCGTCGGGGCGGGACGGGTGCGCGATCTGTTCAACACGGCCAAGGAAAACGCCCCGGCCATCCTCTTTATCGACGAAATCGATGCCGTCGGACGCCATCGCGGCGCCGGCATTGGCGGCGGCCACGACGAGCGTGAGCAAACGCTTAACCAGATTCTCAGCGAGATGGACGGCTTCACGCCGACCCAGTCGGTGATCGTGATGGCTGCCACGAACCGACCCGACGTGCTCGATCCGGCTTTGTTGCGTCCCGGGCGTTTCGATCGACACATTACGGTCGATCGCCCCACGTACAAGGGCCGGCTGGCGATCTTTGGCGTACATACCGGCGATGTTCCCTTGGACGGCGACGTCGATTTAGAGCGAATGGCGGCCGGAACGGTCGGGCTCACCGGCGCCGACATCCGCAACCTCGTCAACGAAGCCGCCCTCTGGGCCAGCCGTCACGACAAGCAGCGCGTCGACATGTCCGATTTCGAGTACGCCCGCGACAAGATCTTGATGGGCTCGAAACGCGACGAGGTTCTGTCGGGCATGGAAAAGTCGATGACGGCGTACCACGAGTCGGGCCATACGCTATTGGCCTGGCTTGTACCCGGCATCGATCGCGTGCATAAGGTGTCAATAATTCCGCGTGGCCGCTCGTTGGGGGCGACTCAATTGCTGCCCGAAGAAGATCGCGTCAACATCAGCGAGAGTGAACTGCACACGCGACTGTTATGTCTTCTCGGCGGGCGAGCAGCGGAAAAACTCGTCTTCGACGAATACAGCGCCGGGGCCGAGAACGACCTGAACCAGGCCACGCAACTGGCACGGCGGATGGTAACGCACTGGGGTATGAGCGAACGGCTCGGCCCAGTCGCCTTCCGCGACAGTGAAGATCATCCCTTTCTCGGCCGCGAAATGGCCGAACCCCGCCGTTTCAGCGAGCACACAGCGCAAGTAATTGACGAAGAGGTGTCGCGGCTGCTGCGCGAGGCAGCGGAGCGGGCAACCATTATGATTACCGATCATCGCAAGAAACTGGACGCACTGGCAAGTCGCCTGGAAGAAATCGAGACCTTGGACGAGAATGAGATCGAGCGACTGATCGGTCCCGCGGTGAATAAGGACTCTCGCCCGGCAAGCGTCATGGTGTCGTACCGTAGCGGCAACGCGGACACACCGTGATCGGATCAGCGTTCCAATTGCTCAACGTACCACAAGATTCCAGTCCACCCGTTGCGTCACACCTAGACAGGAGCGCTCCCATGAGAAGACTAAACGTCTCGTTGCTTCTCGGACTGTTCTCGCTCGGATGTGCGACGACCGTGGTTTGCGGTCAAACCGTCGCCAACGCACCCGCGCCCGCCCGGAATCGGCTCGTTCGGGTCGTGACCATTTCGCAGGACGAAATGCCTGCCGTAAGAGGCGAACAGCGGCTCAACGCCACCTTGGCACGCTTGGACCAGGCGACCGGGTTTGAACCCGATATCGCTTGCCTGCCGGAGGGGGCTACTTTGAGCAACGCCGAGACGCTCCCCAGTTCCATGGCCAAACGTGTGGGCCAATGGGCACATCAACACAACTGCTATGTCATCTTCCCGCTCTACATACAAGACGGCAAACGCCAGTACAACTCTGCGCTCTTGATCGACCGCAAGGGGGACGTGGTGGGGCGATACAACAAGATTCGCCCCACGGAAGGCGAGTTGCAAAAAGGCATTTCGCCGGGCGCACTCGACCCGCCTGTTTTCAAAACGGATTTCGGCGTCATCGGAATTCAAATATGTTTTGACGTCAACTGGCCCGAGCAATGGCGCCGTCTGAAACAGAGGGGAGCGGAAATCGTGTTCTTCCCCGCGGCCTTTCCCGGCGCTCGGCAGCTCGCAGCCTACGCTTGGGAAAATCAATATTTTGTCGTCAGCTCGGCCAGAGCGCGACCGTCAAGCATCTTCGACATCACTGGCGAGAAGCTGGCGACAACGGGCCCCTATCGGCAGTGGGCCGGGGCCGTGTTGCCTTTGGGCGAACGGGTGTTCGAAGTCGACAATAACGTCGACAAGATGCGCGAAATTGAGCGGAAGTTCGGACGCCGCGTTCAGGTCAATTGGTACCACGACGACGATTTGATTACACTCGCCTCCCTTGATCCGGCATTGACGGTCGACGATTTGATCAATCAGTTTGGCCTAACGCCGCATACCGACTACATGCGACGATCGCAGCAGGCCCAAGATGCTGCCCGGCCATAAATGTCCCGCGAGCCAGCGATGACAGTTATAACCTGCCCGAATTGCGGAATCGCTCAATAGTGCTTGGCAAGCATACGCTAGGCGATAAAATTGTCGTATCCTTACGTTCCCAAAACCTCTAGCAAACGGATGTCTCACATGACTAAGTCACTCTCGCGGTTGGTTGCATGGGCCTTGCCGGCCATGATCGTCATCGGCTTTAGCTGTGGCACAACGGTCGCTCGGGCCGAAAAGGACATCAACATCTTGATGATGGGTGATTCGATCACCGCCGGCGGTTATTACATCAACACGCTCCAGAAGCAACTGAAAGAGCATGGCTATACCCCCAAGCTGCTCGGGAAGTGCGCCGTCGGCGGTTGGTATATCAACAATGTGGACAAGGCCATGGGCAAATACCTGTCCAAGCCGGAAGTCAACCAGCCCAACACCTATATCCTCCTGCTGCTCAGCACCAACAATGTGGGCGACAGCGAAACGAAGGACAGCACCCGGCCGACCTCGGCAAACTGATTGCCAAGATCAAATCGCAGGTGCCCTTGGCTAACTTGGTTGTCGGCACGCTCACTCCTCGATTAGATTACGCTAAGGATCGAATCCCGGTATTCAATGCGGCCTTCGCGAAGGTGGCTGAGAAGCTCAAAGCCTCGGGTGTGAAGTTTACCGTCGTCGATATGTACACCCCAATGAAGTCCGACGCGGCGCATTACCTCAGGCCTGACGGCGTGCATCCCAACACCGAGTTTGGGCACCCGCTGATGGCCGGCGTCTGGTATGCCGGCATCATGGCCACGGAAGAGAAGGCGGCCAAGGAACCGGCGCCGGCTTCCAAGTAGCCAACAGACGGATACGGAATATTGACAAGAATCGGCTTCGATGCTACCATCGGGGTATAAGATTAAGATTCGGTCGCAGTTACCGGACGGGGCTGGGCCATCGTGGCTTGGCTATATCGCAGCAACGCTCGCAAACCATCAAATCGAATCGGCTATCCACGGCTGACGTCACTTGCGTCAGTGATTGCATGAGTTGCGGGTTGGTCATCGAATATGTGGCGGCCAAAACAGGCAACTAGTGGTGGGCGCTTATGCCGTCGAATCCCGGCATTCCACTTACTTCAGTAATTGGACATCGCATGGCAAGTTTGAACTCTCGCTTGGCTACCTGGGCGTTGTCGACAGCGATCGTTGTAGGCTGTTGCGGCTATGCAACCCCCACACATGCAATACAAAACGTCAATGTCTTGATGATGGGCGATTCCATCACTGCTGGCGGCTACTATATCACCACGCTCCAGAGTCAATTGGCAAGCAGTGGCATTGACTCCACGGTGTTGGGAAAGTGCGCCGTCGGTGGTTGGTATATCGGTAACTTGGACGCAAATATGGGCAGCTACCTGTCCCTGCCGGGAGTCAACCAAAGCAACACGTACATTCTCCTAATGGTCGGCACGAATAACGTGGGCGACAGCAGCATGAAAGATCGCGCACCGGCGGACCTAGGAAATCTGATTACCAAGATCAAGAACACCGTGCCCTTGGCAAATCTGGTCGTAAGCAATCTTACTCCCCGCTTGGATTACGCGGCGGACCGCATTCCGGTGTTCAACGCGGCGTTCTCTCCCATAGCTGATAGTCTCATGGCCTCGGGCGTCGACTTCACGTATGTCGACATGTTTACGCCCATGAATGTCAATCCGACGTACTATTTGCGGACAGACGGAGTGCATCCCAATACCGAGTATGGCCATCCGTTGATGGCCGGCGTCTGGTATGACGGCATCATGGCTACAGCGGCTCCAGAACCAGGAACTCTGGCGATGCTCAGCATCGGCGCAATCGGCCTCCTCATTATGTTGCGGCGCAAGCGGTCGGCGTAGCTCAGCTACCGCAGAATAACCGATTGCACAGGACTCTCGTCGCGGCCCGTATTCGTGTTGCGATTCCGCGGCGCAAGCTTGCATCGAGGCCGGTTATCGCACACAATACGATTCTCCGAGTCTTCCTCCCACCCCCCCTGCTCCAAGGAGAGCCAAGCCATGTTCACCGCCAAGCATTGCCGCTACGGAGTGATTGCCGCCATTCTAATTGGCATGACCAATTGCGTTTCATGGTCGATTGCTGCGGACGAAGTGAAAGAAACTAAGGCGGAGCACGACCAGCGGATGGCTTGGTGGCGTGAAGCCCGATTCGGCATGTTCATCCACTGGGGCCTATACGCCGTGCCAGCCGGCTCATGGAACGGCAAGCGGGTCGAGTTCGCCGGCGAGTGGATTATGAACAAGGCAAAGATCCCCGTGAAGGATTACGCGAATTTGGCCTCGCAGTTCAATCCGGTCAAGTTCGACGCCGACCAATGGGTGAAACTGGCGAAGCGGGCGGGCATGAAATACATCGTCATCACCTCGAAGCATCACGATGGTTTTGCAATGTTCCACTCGAAAGCGAGCCCATACAACATTTATGATGCCACGCCCTTCCATCGCGATCCGCTGAAAGAACTGGCCGAGGCCTGTCAGAAAAACGGCATCAAGCTTGGCTTCTACTACTCACAGGCCCAGGATTGGCATCATCCGGGCGGACGAGCGACGCACGGACACTGGGATAAGGCGCAGGAGGGCGATATGGACGAGTATCTGCGCAAGATCGCCGTTCCCCAGGTCCGCGAGATTCTCTCCAACTACGGCCCCATTGCAATCCTCTGGTGGGACACGCCCAACGAAATGACCCGAAAGCGGTGCGAAATGTTCGAGCCGTTGCTGAAGCTGCAGCCCGGCATCATCACGAACAACCGCTTGGGCAGCGGCCACCCCGGCGATACCGACACCCCGGAAGGCTTCATTCCGGCGACTGGCTTCCCCGGCCGCGATTGGGAAGTCTGTATGACGATGAACAACACCTGGGGCTACCGCTCTTTCGATCATAGCTGGAAATCCACGAAGACGCTTGTTCGACAATTGGTCGACATTGCCAGCAAAGGCGGCAATTATTTGCTCAACGTCGGCCCGACCGCCGAAGGCGTCATTCCCGAGGCGAGCGTCGAACGGCTGGAGCAAGTCGGCAAATGGATGGACGTGAACAGCGAATCCATCTACGGTACGACGGCCAGCCCGTTCAAGCGACTGGCATGGGGACGCTGTACCCAGAAACCCGGCAAACTCTATCTGCACGTCTTCGATTGGCCCAAGGGCGATTTACTCGTGCCGGGGCTCAAAAATCACGTGACCCGGGCCTATCTGCTGGCCGACGCCACTCATTCCTCACTGCCCGTCACGGCCACCCAGGACAGCGTCGCCATCACCTTGCCGCCGAAGGCTCCCGACGATATCGACTCGGTGGTCGCTCTCGATATCAAAGGCGATCTGAATGTTGTCGTGCTCCCTATTGTCCAGTCCGCTGATGGCAGCGCCGAGTTGAAGGCCGCCGATGCCGACCTCCAGGGCGAGCGAATCAAATACGAGTCGAGACGCGGCCAAGGCAACATCGGCGCTTGGATGAGTCTGAAGGATGCCGTAAGCTGGGACTTCGACGTGCAGAAGCCCGGCTCCTTTGACGTAGAGATCAAGTATGCGTGCGACAACAGGAGCGCCGGCAGCGAGTTCGACGCAATAATGGGCGATCAGAAGCTCTCGGGCAAGGTTGAGAATACGGGCGGCTGGGATACCTACGTGTCACGTAAGTTGGGAACCCTCAGCCTAAATAAGGCCGGCCGTTACACGCTCAAGATCAAGGCTACCAAGAAGCCAAACGAGGCCGTGATGAATCTGCGATCGGTGACCCTAAAACCTGTAAGCTTATAGCTGCGTCCTCCAGCGTGTGCCACGTGTCGCCTGCAAACGAAGCTGTGGGAGGGAGCGGGCGGGAAAAATGAATCGCTTCGTGTTGGGATTTGCCGACGGAACGTCGTTCTTTGCCGGAGTCACGGCCGTGCTTCTCGCGGACCTGCTGCTCGTGCGATTTCGAACGGGATTCGCCGCGGCTCTGCTTAGTGCTGTCGTGTTGGCCGGCATCGTCGTTGTTGTCATCTCGGCGACGCCCTTGCCAGTGTGGGCGTATACTGTTTGGCTCGGTGCCTGCTCGGCAACCCTCCTACTGTGCCGACGCCAATCAACGCGAAAGACTTGCATCGCGTCAGCCGGCGTGTTGCTCGTAACCACCATGGGCATTTGCGCGGCCGAAATTCCGTATCACCGGGTTCCGCAACTCTCCGTCGAGCCCGGAGAGATCGTCTATGTCGTGGGTGACTCCCTGAGCGCCGGCACGGGCATGAGGGAACGCTGCTGGCCATTAGTGCTTGGCGACATGACGCAATTGGCGGTCGTTAATCTTGCAGAGCCCGGCGCGACAGTCCGCAGTGCGATGGTGCAAGCGAATCGCGCCACGCAGGCTAATGCCGTGGTGATTCTTGAGATTGGCGGCAACGATCTCTTGAATGGCAGCGACGCCGCGTTATTCCGCGAGCGGCTCGACTCGCTTGTCTGCTCGCTGTACGACCATCGCGCGATACTGATGTTTGAGCTACCCCTATTTCCTTTCCAGAATGCTTTCGGCCGAGCCCAACGCGAGGTTGCCGCAAAATATGGCGTGATCCTGATTCCAAAAAGCTGCCTTACGTCCATCTTGGGACTAAATTCCGGCACTTTGGACGGTTTGCATCTGTCGCAAACCGGCCACAATGCCTTGGCTCGTAGGGTCGCTGAATTCCTGAGAATCGAGGATGGCACCTTGCGGCAAAAAAGAGTCGAAAAGGCACATGACGCTTCAAGATGGACGTACGTACGTCGACGATCAATCCTTCAATGACCCGGGCTCAACTCGAGTTGCCTCCGGCGGTTGCTTTTCTACCGAAATCACGCGATCTAGGCACGTCGATCTGTGGCTGTTTGCCCGCAATCTTCCGCTAGTCGCTCCATCTTCTCGTCAAATCGTGTGCTACGACCGCGCAGGTCGGCAAAATCGAAAAAAAGCTTCCTTTCGGTACAACCGGCAACCGAAACGTATAGTCAGGCAGCAAACATCGGACAGAGGCGTTGTCCGGGGGGGCAACTCCGCGATCCCGTCCGCCATCATGGCGGCGCGACGGCCCTCCCTGTCAGTATCCCGCCCACTTCCGTTGCAGGGCTGATATTACCTAACTACCGACTTGCCCGCGGTCAATCATCCACGGGGCGGATCTTCAGAGGAGGGAGAAAATGCGACGTATTCTCAGCAGTTTTGCGATGGCGGCTGTCATGGCGGCTATCCCAAGCTTGGCCCTGGCCGGCAACCAAGAAATTGCCGAACAGATCGCCCAAAGTTTGCGCCAGAGTGGGCAAATGAGCGACTACAAGATCGGCGTCAAGTGTCAGGATGGGACCGCTTGGTTGCGCGGACGCGTCACTGACGGGGCCCAGATGAGGACGGCGTTAAAGCTGGCGTCACGAACACCAGGCGTGAAGAAAATCGTCAACGAACTGAGCGTCGAGTCTAGTGAAGCTCGTCCCGTCTCGGCCAAGAGAGCCAAGTCGGTGCCCGTTACCCGTGTGGACGCCCGCGATACGTCGGGCCAAGCCGAACGTGTACCTAGCTCTTACGCGCCCCGAGCAGTACAAAGAACCTCGATGCAGGAGTCGGCCGACATGATGCCGCAACGGATGGCGGCGCCGCAACGCATGAAGCCGATGTCCGCCGACTACGTAGCGATGCAGGGCGGTATGCGAGGACCGACGGCCATGGGCGGCTCGCCGATGCCCATGTATTCCGCCGGCGCTAATCCGGCTGGTGTGGCTCCAGCTCGATACGACCAGCCTTGCATGCCCAACTACGCCTGGCCAAGCTACGCGTCTTACCCCAACTACGCGGCCGTGACCTACCCGAAGCAGTATTCGCCGACGGCGTGGCCGTATATCGGCCCGTTCTACCCCTATCCCCAGGTTCCCCTGGGTTGGCGGAAGGTGACACTGGAATGGGACGATGGCTGGTGGTTCCTAGACTTCAAGGATCAGCCAGCGAGTGCGTGGCACCGCTAGACCACGCAGTCGACCTGAACGTTAGCAAACGATCGGCCCGATTGAATGTTTGACCCTCGAAACCCTCACGCCGGTACACCCGACGTGAGGGTTTTTTCGTGAGCAGAAGTGCCATTTCTTTCTCTACAACCGGAAAAAGCCGCAAGTTCGTCATAGTTTAACACGATAACTAGTGTAACCACGGCGGTGATCCCAAATTCTGTGGAGGAAAGTCGGATGTCTACGAAGGCTGCTTGCACCGTAATGGGCATGTTGGGTCTGTTGTTGCTCGTGTGCACCACGGGCTGCCAGACGGCGGCTGGCCCCAACCTCGGCATCCTGAGCGTTCCGATTCCGGTTTCGCCCTTCTTCCAGAAAGTTCCCGAAGATGATTTTTGGAACCACGAGCGTTATGATCGGATGCCCATCTTGGGACCGCTAACGCCAAACGCTCCGGCCGTGGCACTCGATGAACCTTCGGACGACGAAGTGATGCGGGCGTTGGAAAAGGCGCGCCCAATCCAGGGTGGTCTGCCAATGTTATACGAGGTCCAGCGCAACAACGTGCGGATCGTCAAGGAACCAATCAGCGACTACATCGATCCACCGCGCGTCTATCCGTTGGTTGGTCCTGCCCAACTCCATCACGCACACTGGAAGTGCATTGTCCACTACTCAGAGACAACATGGGTTGGCTGGCCAATCCCGTATAAGACAACCGACGAAGACGCCCAGGAAGTACTCTATATTGACCACGACCATCTCCACATGGTCGGCAACGTCGACCCAGGCCCCGGTAGCGGTTATTGACCCGAGTGGGGCAGAGGGCTGGAACAGAGAACACAACGCCCCGGTGGTCTTGCGACCGCCGGGGTTTTGTTTTGCGCTAGGCGATAGCAACTTCTTCCCCTACGGTGACTTAGCGGGTCGAATGTCGACTACCTTTTGCCGGCGGTGGAATGTCAAGCCGGCTGGCGTCAGCAGTTGACGCAGAAGACCGTCGACCGTAACGTTCTCGACCTTGACCGACACCCGGCGATCGAGCGAAATACCCGCTGCCGCGATCGCCTTTTCGTCCATGCGAACTTCCAAGCCCAGGCGAGCGGCCAGTTGTCGCAACACTGGCCCCAGCGGTTTGTTTTGGATTACCAAGCGGTCGATGCGGATGCCTTCCGCAGCAGTGCTCTGCTCGGTGGAAGTCAAAGGCGACGGCGGGGGCGACTGAAAACCATTGGCAACGACCGGGAGATGCTCGGGGATCGGCACGAGTTCCAGCCGCGTTCCGCCAGGGAAAATCTTGAACGTAAGATCAAATTGCCCGGCAATCAGCGTCAATCGATCAATGAGCGAAAGCGGCGGTAGATGTGCAGCCGCCCAAAGATCGTGAGGTACTCGATCTTGCCCGACGATTTCTATCCCGTTTTGCTCGGCAAGTTGCGATAGCAAGCCGCGGGGAGTCGCCAGATCGTCCCAGGCGATTGCCTTCGATCGGAGGAACTTCTGTTGGGCTGTCCGCGGCAGTTGGCTGACTGCTTGCTGTAGCGCAGTGGCCACCGATCGCAGTCGTCGGGCGATCGGTCGAGGACCGATGTAGACGACGTTGTCCAATCGCGATACGTCCAAACCACAACGTGCGGCTATCGTCGCAATCGCTGCGCCAAAGGCTGTGCCTTGATGGCCACATCAAGCTTCTGACCGGGATCGACGCGCCGATCGATCAAGATGCCGACTCGCTGCGCCTGCGAGAGACTCTCGATCGCGCTGCGCAATTGGCTGCCCGACCAGAGTATATCGACCGGTTGAGCAAGCCTTTCACTTAGGGCGGCGCCTGTGGCCCAGTCGGAGTGCTCGGCTGCAACGGCCACAACACCTCGGCTAAGCGTGTGGCAACAGATCGCAGCAGCTACCAGACCAATGGTTTTCCGCAGCTTGAACATGCGTGGCTGAGCGTGCGTCCCCTCCACAGAAGGGATCAGGTGTGTGGAGATGTAGCGGCATCCGTTCACGGGGAGGATAAATCGCATACTTCCTAGCACAATTGTACCTCGGACCGCCGGTCGGCAAAGCCAGAAGCACGGCCGTTCTTGCCTGCGAACCCATTTGCCAGTCGGTTGTGGGACTTAAGAAACCGTTGCGCTTTATTTGCCGATTCCGATTATGGCGTTTCTGGCGGTTTTGATTACAATCGAGAGGTAGTTGTGCGGTGTATTCGTTCGGGAGGACATGCGGTGAGCACCAATTCGACTCGACCGCCGTGCTTACTCGGTCTGTATCGCAGATACATTGACCGCCAAGATTCGGCCGGGTTCCTCAAGCGAGTGTCGAAGCGATACTCGTCGGGCACCTTGGAACGGCTCGCCCAGCATCCACATCGCGAGATCCGCAGGGCCGCCGTCTTTGCGCTCGGCTTCCTAGGCAACTATAACGCCAACCATGTCCTCGGCCGGGCGCTGTTGGACGTGGACCGCACGGTTCGTACGATGGCCGACAGCGGCATCCGCAACGTTTGGACGCGAGCCGGCAATCAGGCCGAGCGCGAGGAACTGGCGGTTCTCGTCCGACTCAGTGCGGCCCAGATACACAAAGAGGTAATCGTTCGAGCCACAATGCTGATCGAACGCGCGCCCTGGTTTGCCGAAGCCTGGCAGCAACGGGCGGTCGCCCATTTCGCGCTGGGCCGGCTGGTCGAATCCATTCGCGACTACCATCAAGTCCTCGAGATCAATCCCTACCATTTCATTGCCGCGGCAAGCATGGGCCAAGCCTATTTGGAACTGGAGAACCGCGTTTCGGCCCTGGAGTGCTTCCGAAGAGCCTTGCGACTGAACCCGGACCTGGAAGGCGTCCGAGTCCAAGTCATTCGCCTCGCGCGGATGCTGGAAGGCAACCGCTGAGCGAATCCAAATCTTTCGACCGTATGACGCCCGCCAATTTGCGGGGTGCGCCCACCTTGCACCCGACAGGTCCACAAAACCTTAATGCAACACCGGGGTTTAAAGAGTTGGTCGAGTGCTGGCATGCGGTTGCCGCGACTGCTGCCCATATCAAGGCAATGCTGCGCTGACCTAGAACGGGACGCTTGGCTCTATGATGCATACACCAACGTATAGCATGCACGATTCGCAGAAGCACGGTGCAGCCGGGCAAGTGTGCCGGCCAGCAGCAGAGAGCCTGGCGGCCCGCTGGATTCGCAAGGTGGCCAACGAAGGCATTGGCTATTCGGTTGTCGACCTCAGCGACGTGCGGCACATTTTTGCCGCAGCCGCGCCGCGACGCGGAACGACCCTCCGCGAGCAGGCCGACGACGCCTTACATACCATCGCCGCCGCCGTCGAAGCGGAAGGCTCCCAAGGATCGATCGTCCATCAAGCCGTTTTCATCGCCGACGTGGACAAGATCGACGAGTGCCGTCAAATCATTCGCGGTTTCTACGGTGCCGATTTGCCAGCCACAAGCTATGTTCCACAGCCCCCATGCGATGGGAAATTGCTGGCGATCGAGGCCCTTGGCGTTGGGCAGGGTCGCGGATCGGTGGAATTGCAACGCATCAGCGAACAGCTCGTAATCGCGCGGCACAATGGCATCGCGTGGATTCACTGTGCCCAAGCCGTTTCACAAACCGGCAACGGCAGCGTCCCACACGTATACGACGCCGCCACCTGTGCCTTCACCCAGTTTCGTTCGTTGTTGGGCGGCGCAGGCACCGGTTGCGAACAGGTGCTTCGCACGTGGCTGTACCTCGGCGGCATGTTGGAGCGCGAGGGATCCAGACAGCGTTACGAGGAGCTTAATCGTGCGCGGGCCGATTACTACCGAAATATCTCCTTCCTCAGTGACCGCCTGCCGCAGAGCTGGACGGGGCCAGTCTACCCAGCCAGCACCGGCATTGGCACCGAGGGCCGCGGCGTTATGATCAGCGGGATCGCTCTGGCCACCGATCGCGACGACATCGTGGCCGTGCCGCTCGAAAACCCTCGGCAGACATCGGCCTTCGCGTACGGTCGCAATTACGGCCCGCAGAGTCCGAAGTTCGCCCGCGCCATGGCCGTCTCCTGCGGCAGCTATGCCACGATTTTCATATCTGGAACTGCCAGCATCACTGATTCGGAGACGCGGCACGTGGGCGACGTGGCCGGCCAAACAGAAGAAACGCTGGACAATATCGCGGCATTGATCGCCGAGGAGAACGTGGCACGCCACGGCCTGCCGGGGCTAGGAGCGTCGCTCGATGACCTCGCACTGGCCCGGGTCTACATTGCGCGGCGGGCGGACTATGCCGCGGTGCGGGCGATTTGCCAGAAGCGGCTGGGGGAGCTGCCCACAATATACGCCGTCGCCGATGTTTGCCGTAGTGACCTGCTCGTGGAGATCGAAGGAATTGCGTTTGCCGCGAAAAGAACGCCGGCCTGAGCGCAGTGAAGAATCGCCCCGGTGCGGTCGAGATGCTTCGCTACGCTCACCAGGACGTAGACCGCGATTCGACTTATAGCGTGATGCGAAAGATGCGCGTAGGCCAGCCTGTGCGTGACCTGCCCGCATGGAACATAAGAACATGAAGAAGGCATCCTCATTTTCCGCGATTGTCTTCTTAGTGGTGGCCGGCGGAGCAGCCGCGCCCCGAATGCGCCAAATGTCTTTGAAAGCTCGGTTCGGTTGACGCCGAAGAGCGCGATCGATCGGATCGTCTCGGCGAAGATGTCGGCATTGGGCGTGCACCCTGTTCTCTGCTCCGACGCAGTGTTCGTCCGTCGTGCCTATTTGGACTTGATTGGCACGCTTCCCACTGCGGACGAGGCCCGCGAGTTCATTCTCGACCGAAAACGGAACAAGCGTCGTGTTTTAATCGATCGCTTGCTCGAACGCGACGAATTTGCAGATTATTGGGCCATGAAATGGGGCGACATTCTTCGGATCAAAGCGGAGTTCCCTGTTAACCTCTGGCCCAATGCGGCCCAGGCGTATCACCGCTGGGTCCGTGCTTCGATCGCCGAAAACAAGCCATACGACAGGTTCGTGCGCGAAATGCTCACGGCCAGCGGCAGCAATTTTCGCGTGGGGCCAGTCAATTTCTATCGGGCCGTCCAGAACAGAACGCCGGAAGCCATCGCCACAGCCGTGGCCTTGACCTTCATGGGCACGCGAGCCGAGGCCTGGCCAAAGGACCGTTTGGCGGGCATGGCAGTCTTCTTCTCGCAAATCGGCTATAAGCCCACGCGCGAGTGGAAAGAGGAAGACGTGTATTGGGACCCGTTGAAAGCGAGCGTCTCGCCCGCCACCGGCGCGCCCGCACAGCCCGCCGCACCTTTCATCGAAAACGCCCCACAGGAGGCGGTGTTTCCCGATGGCACGAAAATCAAATTGCCGTCGAACCGCGATCCTCGCGAAGTCTTCGCCGATTGGCTGATTACGCCTGAAAATCCCTGGTTCGCGCGCAGCGTCGTGAACCGCGTTTGGGCGTGGCTGCTAGGTCGCGGCATCATCCACGAGCCGGACGATATCCGTGAAGACAACCCGCCGAGCAATGCCGAGTTGCTGGCCTACTTGGAAAAGGAGTTCATCGCAAGCCACTACAATCTCAAGAGCCTCTACCGTTCGATCCTCAACTCGGCCACGTATCAGTCTTCTTGCATGCCCAGGTTCCGCGCCAGCCAAGACGAGACTAAGTATGCCGGCTATGTGATGCGGCGGCTGGATGCCGAAGTGTTGATCGACGCCATCAATAAGGTCACCGGCACGTCCGACCTGTACACGAGCGCCATTCCGGAACCGTTCACCTATATTCCGGCCGACAAACCGGCTATCGCCTTGCCCGACGGCAGCATCACGAGCCCCTTTCTATCGTTGTTCGGACGTTCGGCGCGGGCCACGGGTATGGAAAACGAACGTAACAACAAACTACTGCCGGCTCAGTGGCTGCACATGCTGAATTCGAGCCACATCCAACGGAAGTTGGAGCAAGGCCCAAAGCTGAAGGCCATTTTTGATTCGGGCCGAAAGCCCGATGAAATCGTGGAAGAGCTATACCTGACGATTCTCTCGCGTTTCCCAACGCCGGACGAAGTGAGCACGGTCGAGGCGTATGGCAGCATCGGCGTCGTGCGCCCGGTCGCCAAACCTGGCAGGCCACGCAACGCTCGCCCCTTAAGAAGGCGCGAAGATTGGGTGGACGTCACCTGGGCCTTGATCAACAGCACCGAGTTCCTATTTAGACACTGATGCATTTCCGTTGTCGGCACGTGTCGGACGACGCTAAAGGACAAAGAACATGAGCACACGTCGCACGTTGCAAGCTGCCAAGCGGATCTCTCGGCGCGAGGCGATGCGCCGTGGCGCCGGTGGGACGGCCGGATTGCTGCTGGCTGGCCGCCTGGGTTTCGGTGCTGCGTTGGCTCAGCCGCAGCCCACGCTAGATCCGCAAACGGCTAAAGCGAAGTCCGTCATCCAAATCTTCCTTTGGGGCGGCATGTCGCACATCGATACATGGGACCCAAAGCCGGACGCAGGCCGCGACTACATGGGCGATTTCGCCAAAGCGATTCCTACCAATGTCCCCGGCATCCAGATCGGCGAGTTGTTTCCGCAATTGGCGAAACAGGCCGACAAGTATTCGCTCATCCGCAGCATGACCCATCGCAACAATGGCCATGAGACGGCGGCCTACTTGATGCAAACTGGGCACGCGCCTGGCGAACGTCTGGCATATCCGAGCGTTGGGGCCGTGTTCTCGCTGTTCAAAAGTCCCGACTACAAGGGACTCATTCCGCCCTACGTAGTGCTGACACAGCCGCAAGGACGATTCTCGGAAGAGGGTTTCTTGGGACCAAAGTACAAACCGTTTGCCACTGGCGGCGACCCAAACGCGTCGCGCTTCGAGGTGGAAGGCATCATCGCCCGTGGCATCACCGACGCTCGGCAAAATGCCCGGCGAAACTTGCTCGACAAGTTGGACACGCTCGGGCGAACTATGTCGACCAGCCCACAGTTGGTCGCGGCCGCCGAGGCAAAAAAACTGGCCTACGAATTGATCTTGGGGAAGGGCCGAGAGGTGTTCGACCTGTCCAAAGAGAAGCCGGACCTGCGGACTCGCTACGGCCGCCACACGTTTGGTCAGGAATGCCTGGCGGCCCGAAGGATGGTCGAGGCGGGCGTGCCGTACATCGTCATCAATTACCCGGGAGGTTGGGACACGCACAGCAACCATTTTGCAACCATGCGCCGCCAATGTCCGCAACTCGATCAGGGGCTGGCGATGTTGCTCGAAGATTTGAAGGACCACGGCCTACTGGATAGCACCATCGTTTGGTGTTGCGGCGAGTTTGGCAGAACTCCGAAAATCGATTGGCAGCCGCCCTGGAACGGCGGCCGCAACCATTATGGCAACGTGTTTTCGGTGCTTGTGGCTGGTGGCGGTTTCAAGGGCGGCCACGTGGTCGGCGCGTCCGACGCGAAAGCCGAAGAGGTGAAGGATCGGCCAGTGTATCCGGTCGACTTGCTCGGGAGCATTTACCGATTGGCCGGTATCGACCCCAATGCCCGATTGCCGCATCCCATGGGCGAGGAGGCCCACGTGTTGCCATCGGCATCGAAAGGCGTGAAGTCGGCCGGGATCTTGACGGAGATCATGTAGTGCGGACAACGGAGCGGCTCATGAGCAGACTTGCATACTTTGCAGTTTTGACACTGGCCAGCTTTCTGGCGATAACACCTGACGCATGGGCACAGCCAAGACCCTACATTGGTTTCGTCTATCCCGCCGGCGGCCAGCAGGGCACAACGTTCCAAGTCCGCGTCGGTGGACAAGGAATCGACGGCGTCGACCAGGCGATCGTCTCCGGCACGGGCGTCTCCGCCAAAGTGATCGAGTATCGCCGCCGGCTTGGCTCCCAAGAGGTGGCCCTGTTGCGAGAACAACGCAACGAGTTGCGGCGGGCATCGTCGGCGACAGAAGGCGAGGCAACGCGAAAAATCGAGACGCGAATCGAACAGAGAATAGCCGAATATGTCAACACGCCGGCTTGCGCTTCAATTTCCAATATTGTGATCGTTGAAGTCACGGTGAAGCCGGATGCAACGCCCGGCCAGCGCGAATTGAGGGTAGCCACGCCGCGCGGCCTATCGAACCCATTAGTATTTTGCATCGGCCAACTGCCCGAAGTATCGAGGAAGCCGATGGTCACCGCCGAGCGTCAGGTGCTCGGCAAGGAACAACTTGCCCTACGCAAGCGGCCGGAAAGCGAGGTGGAGGACGAGGTCACCGTGCCGTGCACCCTCAATGGGCAGATCGCCTCGGGCGAAGTTAACCGGTATCGCTTTCGGGCCCGCAAGGGGCAGCGTCTGGTCATCTCGACGGAGGCTCGGCAACTCGTCCCGTTTATTGCCGACGCCGTTCCCGGCTGGTTTCAGCCCGTGCTGGTCTTGTACGACGCCCACGGGAAAGAAGTGGCGTATGACGATGACTACCGTTTCAATCCCGACCCGACAATACTCTTTCAGGTGCCCAAGACGGGCGAGTATGTCCTGGCGATCTACGATTCCCTCTACCGTGGACGCGAGGATTTTGTCTACCGCATCAGCCTGGGCGAGACGCCCTTTCTGACCAGCATCTTCCCGTTGGGCGGCCTGGCCGGCAATCCGCCCACTGTCGAGATGAACGGCTGGAACCTTCAGAACACCGAACTGACCCTGCCCCCAGGAAACACTGGCCCAGGTATCCATTTGATCGCCGCCCACGGCGACCGGGTCGTGTCCAATTGGGTGCCCTTCTTGCTCGATACGCTTCCTGAATGCTTTGAAAAGGAACCCAACGACGATGCGCCGCACGCCCAGGAGGTCGAACTACCCATCAATATCAATGGGCGTATTGACCGGCGGGACGATTGGGATGTGTTTCAGTTCAAAGGCCACGCCGGCGAAACGGTCGTTGCCGAAGTCTACGCTCGCCGTCTCGATTCTCCGCTCGATTCGGTCCTGAAACTCACCGACGCGGCCGGCAAGCTGCTGACATACAACGATGATCATGAAGATCCCGCCCCGACCGTGAACACGCACTACGCCGATTCATATCTCACAATCACGCTGCCCGCTGATGGGACCTACTACGTTCATCTTGGTGATACCGCTCGCAATGGCGGCGTCGAATATGCCTACCGTCTGCGTCTCAGCGCGCCCCAGCCCGATTTTGCCTTGCGCATCGTGCCGTCGAGCGTCAGTTTGCGGAGCAAGTCGGCCACCGTGCTGAAGGTCCAGGTCATCCGCAAGGACGGTTTCGCCGGCCCTGTCAAACTCGGTCTGAAGAATCCGCCCCCCGGATTCATGACTCAACCCAGTTCAGTTGCTGGCAATCAAGCGGCCGGAGTGCTGCGATTGAGAACCACCTTGCTAGAAACGAAACAACCGGTCGCTCTGCGCATTGAAGGCCGTGCACAAATTCAAGGCCGTGAAGTAACTCATACGGCAGTGCCCGCGGAGGACAGAATGCAAGCCTTTCTGTGGCGACATTTCGTGCCTGCCGAGGAACTGAGCGTCAAAGTAGTCGACCCGTCATACGTCGCATCAGCCAAGCGTACCCTGCGTGTTCGCCCACCGTCCACCGCCAGTACGAAACCGTCGGTCCCGGCCGCTAATTCAACTGCTGCAAAACCGAAGTTCAGCAAACAGCAAGTTGCCGGACGCTTGAGGCAGCTCAAAAGCCTCTATGAGAATGGGCTGCTCACCGACGATTTCTACGATCGGAAGGTCGCGGAATGTGAAGCCGCGCTCTGACGCTCCGTCGATGGCAACGATCCCCGTAGCGCGGGGCTCGCTATGCGCAACCCGCTCTACTATAATTGCAGCAAGCAGCATTCTTGGAATGGAGACAATCGAAATATGGCTATCAACGCACTGTTCGACTTGACGGGACGCGTAGCCCTGGTGACCGGTGGTAGCAAAGGTCTGGGCAAGGCGATGGCGTCGATCTTTGCCGAGGCCGGGGCCGGCGTGGTCATTTCCAGTCGCCACGAAGCGGAATTGAAGGCCACGTCCGATGAAATCCACAAGCGTACTGGCGCCCGCGTGGTTTACGTCGTCGCCGATATGACGCGACGAGAGGATGTCCTGCGACTGGCCGACGAGGCAGTGCGAGTCATGGGCAAGGTCGACATCCTGGTCAACAACGCCGGCTTCAATGTTCCGCAGGCAATCGACTGCATCCGCGACGAAGACTGGGATCGCCTTGTCGAGCTGAATCTGACAAGCTGCATGAGTCTCACTCGCGCGCTGGTACCAGGCATGAAAGAGCGGCAATGGGGCCGAGTCATCCATATCTCGTCGATCATGGGGCTGGCAAGCACGCCTGAGCGAAACGCCTACTCCGCCACTAAGGCGGCGCTTGGCGGACTGGCCCAAGCCAGCGCGTTGGACCTGGGGCCCTATAACATCACCGTGAATTGCCTGGCGCCCGGGCCTTTTGCCACCGACATGCCAATGTCGATTCTAAGCCCGGAGCAAAAGGATGCCCTGGCCGCGCGCACGGCGCTGAATCGTTGGGGCCGCCCCGAGGAACTCGCCGGTCCCGCGCTGTTACTGGCCAGCGAGGCGGGCAGTTATATTACCGGGACAATGATGGTCGTGGATGGCGGGGCCGTGGCCCGGGTCTTCTGATGCATTTCCTGTGATTGGCAGCTTCAATGGAGACCAACGCATGCGGCGATTCTGGATAGGCTATCTGGTGATGACGGCCGTGGCCGCCATGGCAGTCTACGTCCGGGCCGAGCCGCCGCACATCGTACGGGAGGCGATCGAACGGTCCGAATCGCCGTTCCGTTTCCGTGAAGTCGGCACGACAGGACTCGAACTCCTAGACAATGGCCATCCGGTCTTCGTCTACAACTACGGCATGGTGCTCGCCCCTGGCTTTCCCGAGACAATGCGGCGATCCTCCTACCTGCATCCTGTCTATGCGCCGAACGGCGTCGTGCTGACAGACGACTTCAACATCGATCATCCGCACCATCGCGGTATTTCGTGGATGTGGCCGGACGTCAGCGTTGATGGCAAGAAGGGCGATATTTGGATGGTCGATGGCTTTCGGCAGCGATTCATTCGCTGGCGAGCGCGGGAGGTGGAAGCGACTCGATCGCGGCTGGCCGTTGAGAATGGCTGGTTCGACGGCGACCGCCGGCTTGTGGCGGAGAATGTCGAAATCATTGCCCACACAGCGTCGGCTGGCCGACGAATCTTGGAGTCTACGCTACAGTTCGAGGCCGTGGACCGACCCGTGCAGATCGTCGGGACTTCGGAGGGCAACAAGGGATTTGGCGGTTTCTGCTTCCGTTTCGCGCCACGCGACGGCGGCGCTGCCAAGACCGTCATTCGCACCGATCAGGGGATCAGTAAGAAGGACGCCGTAATGGCGAGGCACCCTTGGGCCGAGCTCTCCGGCACTTTCCAGGGCAAACCGGCCGGCGCCAGAATCGACGATATGCCGTCGAATCCCGGATATCCGAACAACGGCTGGCTGCTGCGACATGGCTTCGGCTTTCTGAACGTCTCGTATCCCGGCCGGGAACCCATCACGCTGCACCCGGGCAAACCGCTTGTGCTGAAATACCGCGTGACGCTGTTCGATGGCGATCATCCGTAGCAGGCACGCTCACTCTTCCGGAAAAATCATGGCATCGGCGAACGCCGTCTGAAACTCCGCGTCGATCGATAGGTCGACGTGTTCGGTGCGGCGTGCCAGGTCGTCGGCCAATCGGCGAGCTCCGCACGACAGAGCTGCCAATCGCGCGCCGGCCAGCGACGTATTGCCCATGTACCGGATGCGCCCGTGCTCGATCTCGCTCGGCAGCAAGCCGATGCGCTGCGCGTTGCTACGACGGATGAAGTTGCCAAATCCCCCACCGATCAGCACGCGGTGTAGGTCCGTCGGCTGAAGTCCGGCTTGACGCAAAAGAATGCCGATGCCGGCGCGAATTGCGCCCGTGGCAAGCTGTAGTTCCCTGAGGTCGCGCTGCGTGAGCACAATTGGCCGACCGCTGGCGCTTTCGGCCGCCGAGGCCAGCAGGAATGCGACTTTGCCTCCGTCGAGCACAATGCGCTCGGCCAGATCGGGCAGCACGCCGGCCGGAAGTTCGTCGGGCGTTTGCAGGCGGCCCTGCGGCGTGAGGATCTTATGTCGCAGCAAAACAGCAGCCACGTCAATCAGGCCCGAGCCGCACAGGCCAACCGGCGCTACATTCCCGATCACATTAACCCGCAAACGGCCATCGACGACGACTTTTTCGATGGCCCCCGTGCTGCCTCGCATGCCGCACGATATTCTGGCGCCCTCAAAGGCCGGGCCGGCGGCGGTCGAAGCAGCACGAAGCTTGCCGCCCGCCTGCAAAACGATTTCGCCGTTAGTGCCAATGTCGACCAACAGGGTCGGCTCAGTGGCATCGCTCATGCCAGTGGCCAGAATGCCCGCAACGGTGTCGCCGCCAACAAAGCCACCGATCACGGGCATGATATAGGCAGTGCCGCGCGGGTGGATGTGCAGCCCCAGTTGCGCCACGGGCAACGCCAACGCGCGGCCCATGGCTGGCGAAAACGGAAGTTCGCCCAGCGAACGGGTATCAATAGCGCAGAGCAACTGCTGCATGGTCGTGTTGCCGGCAAAGGTCGCCTCGTAGATTCGTTCGCGGCCAACGCCCGCCATTTGGCACAATTCGCCAATCATCTCGTCAGTCGCGCCGAGAATAGTGTCGCTCAACTGACGCAGTCCATCGGCATTTTGTCGAGCATACAGGATGCGCGAGAGTACATCGTCGCCGAAACGCGTTTGCGGATTGATCCGCGAAGCCACGGCCCATTCGCTTCCCGTGCCAAGGTCGACAAGCGTTGCCACTACGGTCGTTGTACCGATATCGAAGGCAACGGCAAAGGCGTCGTTTTCGGTGTTGCCCGGCTCGAAATCAATGAGTCGATGCTCGGCCATGACGGCCGTGCCGCGGAATTCATTCGTGCGGAGCCGCGATGGCAGATCGCCTAGCAACGACAAATCCGCCTCCAGCGGCCCGCCCAACGCCGCTTCCAGCCGCAGCATGTCCGGCGCATCGTCGCCGCGTCCGGGCAACGCCAATTCGACATAGCGCTTTCGCACCGGCGATTCAGGAAAAGGGGTCGGGAGTCTTTGTTTGGAATGGTCCGCACCGTGCAGTGCAGGAATGCCTCCCGCCCCCTTTTCCTGCCATTGGACGAGAATCTTGTGCTCAGCAGCGGCGCGCGAGCCGGGAGGAATCTCGACGTCCATCGGACCGTTCACCGCCGATTGACACGCCAGCCGCCAGCCGTCTTCAAGCTCCTCCTGCGAGAGCCAGTGCCGCTCCGTCGTGGTTGGCGCCGCGGCGTCGGACGCGACGATGACCCGACATCGGCCGCAGCGCCCTTCACCGCCGCACGGCACCTCGACGACCAGCCCGGCCTCGGCCGCAGCTTCGATCAGCCGGGTGCCCGGCAGCACGAATACTTCGCGACCCGACGGTCGAAATGAAACGAGGACTACCGCATCGCGCATCAGTTCTCCTCCGGTAAACGGTCTTGAACGTGTTGCAGAAGCTCGACAAACTTCGCCGCCGTCGGTGTAAACAATTTGCGGTGACGGTGAATGATGCCGATTGGCCGACGGAGTTCGGGCGAAGTCAAACGTACGGTCGCAAGCGAGCCGATTCCAACTTCGTCGCGCACCGTCGGCTCCGGTAATATGCTTATGCCCGCCCCGATCTGAACGGCTTGTTTGATCGTCTCGATATTATCGAACTCCATCACTACGCGGATATTCACGCCGCGCTGGCGCAGGTGACGATCGATTTCCTTGCGGATGCTCAAGTCGCGGTCGAAGCCGACGAAGTCCATTCCGTTGAGGTGCTCCGCTGTTACCGTGGCGCGCTTTGCCAACGGATGGTCCAGTGGACACACGACCACCATATTCTCGGAGCGAAGTGGAATTACATTGAGGTCGGGCGATGCGGTCGGATAGGACACGATGCCCAGGTCGACCTCGGCGTTGAGCACCGCGTCATAAACCTTGTTTGGCCGGAGATATTCCAGCCGCACCTTCGCCTTGGGATATTGACGCATGAAACTCTGCATGCAGCGACTCATGTCGTGGAGCCCGACGGAATATATCGCCGCCACACGTACCAAGCCGCCGATCTCCATCCGCAACGACCGCACGTGGGCTTCGACGGAGTCGTACAGGTCGATCACCTCGCGGAAACCCTCGTAGCATGCCTGCCCTTCGGGCGTTAGCACAAAGGGGCGCTTGGAGCGATCGACCAATTGCACCCCGAAATGCTGCTCAACTCGGTGCACCGACTGCGTTGCAGCCGATTGGCTGATGTCGTTGATCTTTGCACCCCGCGAGAAACTCTGGTGCTGAACGACGTCACAGAAGACCCGTAGCGTGTCTATGTTCATGGCACGAGCTTAGCATAAGGATCACTTATTATCAAGGGCCTTGGCTTTCGCGACTTGAAGTTTTCACACTGCTCGTTTGTTGCCCGGATGTGCGCATTGATGAAAGAATATGCTTGCAATCTTTCACATTCTATGAGATACTCGTCATAGACGTACACTATTCTGCCTAGTCTTCCTTGCGACGACGAAAATGTTGGCCGAACAACGCCGAGACCGTCTGCTGGAACTCGTTCGCCTGAGGAGGTTTGCGTCGTTGCCCGAGCTCGCCGATCAGCTTGCCGTTTCCGAGTCCACCGTGCGGCGTGACCTCGATCAGCTTGAGGAGCAGGGCTCGGCCCGACGTATTCACGGTGGCGTGTTGTATACCGGCAGCTCGCCAAAACTGCCCCATTTTGACAAGCACCAGCCGGCCGAATGGGAAAAGAAAAGGGCCATCGCCTCAGTGGCGATCGATCTAATTGACGACGGCGATACAATACTATTGGATGGTGGCAGCACAACCTACGAGGTGGCCAGATTACTCGTCGGACGGCCATTACACGTCGTTACTACGTCATTGCCGGTGGCCAACCTGTTCGCGTCGGACAATAACAGCGACCTAGTATTGATTGGCGGAAACATCTGCCCCCGCTCCGGCGTGGCCCGCGGTCCGTATGCCGACCGCATGCTATCGATGGTTCGGGTGCGGAAAACCATCCTCAGCGTTGCCGGAATCCATGACGAGGGCTTCTTCAATAACGACTTGCTGTTGGTCGAGACGGAACGGGCAATGATGCGGGCCGCCCAAGAGGTCGTCGTCGTGGCCGACAGCACGAAGTTCGGACATCAAAGCCTGACCCACCTGTGCCCCCTGCAAGCCGTGAACCACTTGGTCGTTGACGATGGCATTACTGACCAGTGGCGGACGAAGGTGCGCCAAGCGGGAGTGGATTTGATTATCGCCGAGGATAATTGCACACCGGCAAACGACTAGCTATCAAAATGACCATTGCACCACCCATTGATCGAAGCCTTGTTGAACGCATCGTTCGCGAGATCGTGCTGGCGCAGGTTGGTGGCCCGCCGGGCCAGCCAAACCTCGTGGTGAGCGTGTCGGCGCGACACGTGCACTTGACCGACGCCGATGTCGAGACGCTGTTCGGTGCGGGGCACAAGCTGACCGTGGCCAAAGACCTTTACCAGGACGGCTACTATGCCGCCGAGGAATCGGTCATGGTCGTGGGCCCGCGGCGACGCATGCTGCCGACCGTGCGCATCCTTGGCCCGACGCGGCCCGAGAGTCAGGTTGAACTGGCATTTACTGACGGCATTTCGCTCGGCATCGACATGCCTGTTCGCCCTAGCGGCAGCATCGACGGCACGCCGGGCTGCGTGCTGGTCGGCCCTAAGGGCGTCGTGGAATTGAAAAAAGGCGTGATTCGCGCCGAGCGACACGTTCACATGGGTCCAGCCGATGCCGAGTTCTACGGCGTCCGAGACAAGGACCGCGTGAACCTTCGCGTTTCCTCAAGTTGCGGCGCCGTTTTTGAAAATCTATTGGTACGCGTCGGCAAAAAGATCAAGCTCGAAGTGCATCTCGACACCGACGAAGGCAATGCGTGTGATATCGATCACGCTACGAGCGTGGAATTGTTGAGACCTTAGTTTTACCCCCCGAGTTTCTCGTTATTGGAGATGAAATACCATGGCAAGAGCGATGGAAGCGTTGGGAATGATTGAGACCAAGGGCTTTGTGGTCCTGGTCGAGGCCACCGACGCGATGTTGAAGGCGGCCAACGTGCAGTTCCTTGGCTGGGACAAAGTGGGCAGCGGACTGGTCAGCGTATTTGTCACCGGCGACGTTGCCGCCGTGAAGGCCGCCACCGATGCCGGCGCCGCTGCTGGCGGTCGCATCGGTGAAATCGTTAGCGTGCAGGTCATTCCCCGACCGCACGAAGACTTGGACGTGGTGTTGCCGTCGAGCAAGAAGTCGGCCGCCGACTAACGTCTCGAAGCTATGAAAAAACCCCAACCAAGACGACCTCGAAAACCAAAAACACCTAGTACACCAAGAATCTCTAGAAAAAGGGAACCTACTGCAATGCAAGACGCCATTGGATTGATCGAAACCAAGGGACTGATCGCGCTGGTCGAAGCGACCGACGCCATGGCCAAAGCCGCTAACGTTAAGATCGCCAAGCGGGTTCAGATCGGCGGCGGACTCGTGACGACCGTCGTCCGAGGCGACGTGGGCAGTGTTCGGGCGGCCGTTGAAGCCGGTGCCAACGCCGCCTCGCAAGTCGGCGAGCTCGTGGCCAGCCATATTATTCCTCGGCCGGCTGACGGCGTAATCGCCGCCTATCTGAGCTAGGCATTCGGAAATAGTCTGGTCCACTAACCACTGGCCACTATCATGAAGATACTGGTTGCCAACCTTGGCTCGACGAGCTTCAAGTACCGGCTGTTCGACATGGCCGGCGACGTGCAGCTTGCGCGCGGAGGTATCGAACGCATTGGAAGCCCGGAAAGCCGCTGTATCGTGGAAATTGGCGGACAGCGGCAGGAGAAGACGTTGTGTGTGCCCGACCATGCCGAAGCGGTCCATCAATGCCTGGCACAATTGACCGATCCGCAGACCGGCTGTCTGCGGCAGGCATCGGAAGTATCGGCGATCGCGCTCAAGGCGGTTCACGGTGGACGGATCACCGGCCAGCAACGGGTCACGCCCGACGTGTTGGCGGCGATGGAAGAAGTCAGCGACCTGGCGCCTGCCCACAACCCGCCATACATTACGGCCATGCGGCTGCTCGGTGAAAAACTGCCGGAGATTCCGTTGATCGCCTGCTTCGAGACGGATTTCCACCGGACGATACCCGACCACAACCGCTACTACGCCGTTCCGTACGAGTGGGCGGAGCAGGGCCTGATCTGCCGCCACGGATTCCACGGCGCCAGTCATCGCTATATTGCAACCCGAACGGCCGAACTGCTCGGCCCCGGCCTGAGAACCATCTCCTGTCACTTGGGCGGATCGAGTTCGCTCTGTGCGATTCGCGATGGCCAGAGCGTGGCCACCAGCATGGGTTTCAGTCCCCAAAGCGGTCTGTTACAGAACAACCGCGTCGGAGACTTCGACCCCTTTGCCCTGCCGATGCTGATGCGGCAGACGGGCAAATCGTTGACAGAACTGCTGTCGATCTTGGCCAACAAGAGCGGATTGTTGGGGCTCAGCGGAATCGGCGGCGACCTGCGCGACATTGACGAGGCAGCCGCGGCCGGCAACGCTCGGGCGAAGCTGGCTTTGGACGTCTTTGTCACCGAGACGCGGCGATATCTCGGGGCATACCTGGTCGAACTCGGCGGCGCCGACGTGATCGTCTTCACCGGCGGTATCGGCGAGAACCGCCCGGGTTTTCGCGCGGCCGTATGTGCCAACTTGGAAGAGCTAGGCATCGTGCTCAGCGCGACCGCAAATCAGGCGGCCCAGGGCGAGGCCAAGATCAGCGATCCAACGAGCCGTGTGCAAGTGTGGGTGATACCAACGAACGAAGAACTGATTGTCGCCCGGCAGGCGGCGAAAGTATTGCAGAGCGTGAACGGCCAAGCATGACGCACACCTTTCCATCCCACGATCGTTCGCGCAATGTCAGACGCGCAAAGTGCAAAGGGCCAGATCTATGTTGATTGCCAAGGTCACCGGGTCGCTTGTGGCTACGGAAAAGGTCGAGGCGATGGTCGGGTACAAGTTGCTCATGGTCGAGCCATATCGGCTCGATCCGAAAACGCGAGTCGCTTTGGTCACCACGGGCCGCTCGATGGTCGCCGTTGATACCGTGGGCGCCGGCGAGGGTGAATTCGTGCTGCTCACCCAAGGCTCCAGCGCACGGCTAACGCCCGAGACAAAAAACCTACCGGTCGACACCGTAATCATTGGCATCATCGATACCGTGCACGTGGACCACACGTGCGTATATGACAAAGAGGGGCAGACCCAGTAGGAAGAGCTGGAGGACGGCAGAGTAAATTGGACAATCGTAACGCGGCGCGCGAAGCTCCGTCGTCCTCCATCCCCTTCCTGACAATCAACCTACCAAAACCGGAATTGCCAGCCGCATTCGTGCGGCCTCATGAGGATCACCATGCAGATAGACGAAACGTTGGTACGCAATGTGGTGGAGCAAGTGTTGACCCGGCTTGGTGGCGGAAATGGGGCGCCAGCGCCGGCCGGATATCAGGGTCGCTTCGGCCTGTTTACCGATGCGGGCGAGGCCGTCGCGGCGTCGCGTGAAGCCTTCGAGCAACTATCTCGCCGGACACTCGAGGACCGCACGCGGATCATCTCCCATATCCGCCGCATCGCCATCGATCAATGCGTCGAACTCGGCACGATGGAGATGGACGAGACCAAGATCGGCCGACTGCCGCACAAGATCGAAAAGCTGAAAACCTTGGGTGAGCGTTCGCCGGGCGTCGAGTTTCTCCGTAGCGAGGTCTTTAGCGGCGATCACGGTCTGGCGGTCATCGAGCACGCTCCCTTTGGCGTGATTTGTGCGATTACGCCCGTGACGCATTCGCTGCCGACAATCACCGGCAACGCGGTGAGCATGATCGCCGCCGGCAATACGGTGGTGTTCAATCCGCATCCCAGCGGGCGACGCGTGGCCGCCGAGGGCGTGCGTCGCTATAACGAGGCGATCTACCGCGATCTGGGCATCGACAACCTGATGTGCGTCATCACCGAGCCAACCCTGGAATCAGCCGACGCCCTGTTCACGCATCCCGATGTGAATCTGATCTGCGTAACCGGCGGCCCGGCTGTTGCTCGGGCGGCCATGAAACAAGCGAAACGAGCCATCGTCGCCGGGCCGGGCAATCCGCCGGTCGTCGTCGACGAGACGGCCGACCTCGATCGGGCTGCCGCCTGCATCATTCAAGGCGGCGCGTACGACAATAACCTGCTCTGCATTTCGGAAAAGCAAGTCTTCGCCGTCGAGCCCATTTTCGAGCAACTCATGGCGGCCATGGAACGGGCCGGGGCCGTGCGGCTCAACGGAAACGAAATTGACGCACTGACGCGAGCGGCCATCGCTACCGTTGGCGAGGGAGACAAGCGGCACGACGTGCCGCAGAAGGATTTCATCGGCCAAGATGCCGCAGTGCTCGCCCGAGCCGCCGGCAAGAACGTCCCGGCCCAGGTCGAATTGCTGTTTGGCGAGACGAACCAGTCGCATCCCTTCGTGCAAGTTGAGCAGATGATGCCCTTCGTGCCGTTTGTACGCTGCCGCAACGTCGACGAGGCGATCGAACAGGCTCGCCGCAGCGAACACGGTTTCCGCCATACAGCGATCATCCACTCGAATAACGTTCGCAACATGACGAAGATGGGCAAGGCGCTGGATACGACGCTGTTCGTCAAGAACGGCCCGTGCGTGGCCGGACTTGGACTTGGCGGCGAGGGATACTGCTCGTTCTCCATAGCCGGACCAACCGGCGAAGGCGTGACCACGCCGCTGACGTTTACCCGCGAGCGTCGCTGCTCGATGATCGATGACCTGCGAATCTTGGGGAAATAGCCGATGTACTTGGGCCGGGTGATTGGCACCGCGCGAGCAACTGTAAAGCATCCGTCGATGGAGGGCTGGAAGCTGTTGCTCGTCATGGCGCTTCAGGCCGATGGTCGCACCGTGGAAGGCGATCCAATCCTCGTGATCGATTCGCTGGGTGCCGGCGTAGGCGAAACGGTGGTCATCACCAGCGACGGCATCGGGGCACGAGAAATGGTAAATAGCAAGAACACGCCGGTGCGATGGTCGGTGTTGGGAATACGTGACGAATGAATGATTTGGCTATCAATGTTGAACGTGTGGTTCGCGAGGTGCTCGCCGAGTTGGGCGTTGCTGCGCCGTCGTCGAACCCACGTGCCAGCGAGCCAGCCATTGTTTCGAGCAACGGTAGCACAGCCACTAAGGCAGCCGCCCCAGCCGAAACCGCTCTCTCGCAACCCCACGAGACGAAGGGTTGTAATGGCGATCTCGTGCTGGATCAGCGCGTCGTTACGATGAACGACGTCCTTGGCCGACTTAATGCCGTGCGGCGAGTTACCGTGGTGCGCGATGCAATCGTTACGCCGGCTGTTCGTGATGAGCTCCTGCGGCGGGGAATTGCCCTCGGACATTCCGATGCTTGCGGCGGACGCCCGGTCGCTTCAGCCCGGTTGATAATCTTAACGATCGGAACGAAGTTTGACTCCGCGGCGCTGGCAGCCGGGTTGGCACGAGAAAATTTGAAAGTCGAACGTGCCGCGTCAGACTGCGTTATCGCGGCGGTGGATCAACTGGCGGCCGAGACTGCCCGGCCCGATACGCTAGGAGTGCTGCTAACGCCTCACACGTCGGCCGCACTGTGCTTGGCCAATCGGCTGCCCGGCGTTCGCGCAGTGACCGGCCGAGATGCGCCGACGGCTGCCACGGCTGCTGCTGCCGTAGGGGCCAACGTGCTCGCAATCGACCCCGAGATGGGCACGTTCTTCCAGTTGAAGCAGATCATTACGGAGTTTTGCCGCTGTGGCGTCCGTGCCTGCCCAGAAGTTCTTTGCGCTCGCTTGAAGTAGGAATAACGCCATGCGAATCGGCGACGTTGTAGGAACCGTAACGCTGAATGTTGTTCATCCGAGCTTGACCGGCGCCTGCTTCAAATTAGTGGCCCCGCTCGGCTGGGACGACCTGAAACAGAAAAAGGGGACGGAGCCGCTGGAGGAAATCGCGGTCGTGGACGAACTCGGCGCCGGCATCGGCAGCCGCATCGCCATCAGCGAAGGCCGCGAGGCCGCCATGCCCTTTTATCCGGAAGTCAAACCCGTAGACGGGTACAACGCGGCGATTCTTGATTCATTGCAGTACAATCCCTCGGATATCACCTAACCGTTGTGGAGCAGAGTCGTGGTTAATCTACAGAAGATCAAGCAAGAGATTTGCGATATCGGCGACCGCCTTTACAAGAAAGGCTTCGCTGCCGCCAACGATGGGAACATCAGCTACCGCGTCGGTGACAATCAAGTCGTCTGCACGCCGACGCTGGTTTCCAAGGGCTTTCTGAAGCCTGACGATCTGTGCGTGGTCGACATGAGCGGCAAGCAAATTAGCGGCAAACGCAAGGCTACGAGCGAGATCAAGCTCCATTTAGCCATCATGCAAGAGCGGCCCGAGATCAAGTCGGTCGTTCACTGTCATCCGCCGCACGCCACGGCCTTCGGTATCGCTCGCGAGCCGGTGCCGGCCTGCGTGCTGCCGGAGGTCGAGATCTTCCTAGGCGACGTGCCAATCGCCAAATACGAAATACCCGGCAGCCAGGAGTTTGCCAACACGATTCTGCCTTTCATCCATAAGGCCAATGTGATTATTCTAGCCAACCACGGCACAGTGAGCTTTGGCGATACCGTCGAAAACGCATATTGGTGGACGGAAATCCTCGATGCATATTGCCGGATGCTGATGCTGGCCCGCGGCTTGGGCTCGGTCAACTACTTCACCGAGCCGGAAGCCAAGGCCCTGCTCGAATTGAAGGGCAAGTGGGGCTTCAAAGACCCGCGGCTCGAAATGAAGAACTGCGACATCTGCGCCAACGATACGTTCCGCGAGAGTTGGAGTTCGGCCGGCGTGCAGCCTAGGGCCTTCCAGCCGCCGCAATTCTCAAACGCCAACTCGAACGGTGCTCCCGCAAGCAGCGGATCGATGCTGGCGGCCGGCACCGCCGACCAAGAGGCGCTCATTCAGGCCATCACCGAGCGAGTGATGGACATGCTGCGTCAGCGCTCGTAAGACTTCTCCGACAACTTGATATTCAACTAGCGCAAATCACCACCTACACGTCAAGCGTGTAGCCAGGTCGATAAAGCGGCTTGATGATCGTCTCCAGGCCGGCAATGTTCGGGGACCTCATATTCTTGGCGTCCCACTCGACCTTCTGGCCGAGGTAGCGCTCGGGCCGAGCGTTCTCACTCTTGGGATCCTTGACCGCCTCGCCGGTCGCCGCAACCCACACGGCGAGATTCCCGAGCAAAATGGTTTCGGTCAACCCGCCGGCGTAGTCCGGGAAGTTCGACATGGCCGGTTCGCCACCCTTGATCGCACGAATCCATTCCTGGAAATGGCCGGGTGACTCAGTGTACTTAATGTCCTTGTCGTCGGGCATGGTCGCCCCGCCAAACAAAAGAACAGCATTCTCTGCGTAATCGCCGGGCGAATAAAGCTTCCCTTTGTCGCCAATCACGAGGCAGCCGCTAGCCTGCATCTTCTTACCGTCGAGCAAATGCTTATCGGGCCGCTTGCCGCCATCGTACCAGAACAGTTTTACCGGCGCGCGACCGTTCAGTTCCGGGTAGTCGAACGTGATCGTCGACCACTTCGGATAGCTGTCGCCGTTATGCCCCGAGCAGTCGGCCTGAATGGCCACCGGATCGCGAAGATTCAACGCCATATACGGCATGTTCACGGTGTGGCACGCCATGTCGCCCAGTGCGCCGGTCCCAAAATCCCACCAGCCGCGCCAGGCAAATGCGTGGTAGGTGCCGCGCTTGGCGCTCGGCCGTACGGGGGCCGATCCTAGCCAAAGATTCCAATCGACGCCCGGACACGGCGCCGACTCCGGCCGGTTGCCGCCTTGCGCCCAGATAGGCCGATTGGTCCAAACGTGAACCTCCTTGACGCTCCCAAGGGTCCCCTTCTTAATGATCGCCGCCGCTTTGCGTAGTGCAGAACTCGCAGTGCCTTGATTGCCCATTTGCGTGGCCACCTTCATCTCGCGGGCAACCTTGGCCATCAGCCGGGCCTCGTAGATCGTGTGCGTCAGCGGCTTCTCGCAAAAACAGTGCTTGCCCATCCGCATGGCCATCAAGGCGGCCGGGGCGTGCGTGTGGTCCGGCGTAGCAACGGTCACGGCGTCAATGCTCTTGCCCATCTCATCGAGCAGCTTGCGGAAATCCTTATACCGCTTGGCGCCTGGAAAACGCTTCTCGCCCGCGTTGCGCGTGCCATCGTCGACGTCGCAAATGGCGACGACACGCCCATGTCTGCTCGCATCGTCCGAATCGTTCGATCCCCGTCCTCCTATGCCGATGCAAGCGATGGCAACCTGTTCGTTGGGCGACTTACTTGGCTGCGCCGTAGCGCCGGCGGCCACCCAGAAGCCGATACCCGATGCGGCGGTCGTTTGCAAAAATCGGCGACGATTTGTGCTGTGAGGCATGGATTGACACTCCTTGAGGTAGAAAGACCAACTTGGGCAGGGACTCAGCGTCGAAGCGGTAGGCAAAGGGGCGGGCAACGGGGCCACTCCTCAATCACTTTCTAACTTATCGCATTTTGTGTGCAGAAACAAGGATACAAGAGAAAGAGCCGTCCGAATGAAATCCCACTTCGTTAGGGGGAACGTTTGCCTTGTCCGGCATTATTCGCTACGCTAAAAGACTCAGAACTAGCCCTGCCCGACAATTGCCCGCAGCAAAGGAGATTCCTCGTGATGCGACTGCCGCTCGCTATCGTCGTGACCCTCGGCCTCGCTTGTCTTTCCGGTGCCGTGACCAGCCTGTCGGCCGATCAATCGCCCGCCAACAACGAAGCGGCCGCACTCAAGCGAGTTGTCGACCTCGGCGGCAAAATCCGGTACGACTCCGCGAAAACGATCATCGGCGTTGAACTGTCAGACTGTGCCACGACGGACGCCGACGTGAAACTGCTTACGTCCTTACCCCACCTGCACAATCTTGTTCTCTGGGGCGCCGAAATTACCGACGCAGGCGTCAAAGATCTCAGCGCATTCAAAGAGCTTTCCACGCTCGTGCTCGAAAATACCGAAGTCACAGATGCCGGGCTCGACGTCCTCAAGCACCTGCCGCAGTTGAAGTCGCTTAATCTTCGGCGAAGCACGTATATGACCGATGCCGGATTGGATTGCATCGAAGAACTGCCGAATCTTCAGTACCTATCGCTGCTCTATAACAACATCGGTGATGCCGGGCTAGTACACCTCAAAGGGCTTTCCAAGTTGCGATTGCTGGACCTTCGTGGCTGCACCCAGATCGGCGATGCAGGCTTGGAAGAAATCAAGGGACTCACCACCCTCAGGAGCCTGAAGCTACGGAATCCTGCCATAACAGATGCCGGTCTGGCTCAGCTTGCCGCCCTGACGCACTTGACCACGCTCTCGATCGAAGATGCCCAAATCACCGACGATGGATTGAAGGTCTTGCAACATCTCCCCGCCTTGGAAGACTTGAGTGTCTTTCGCTGCTACAACATCAGCGACGATTGCTTCCAGTACATGAAAGGGTTGAAAGCCTTGAAACAACTCGCCGTTCGCGACACGCCAATTACCGGGGCCGGCTTGGCCCAACTGACAGGCGTTGCAGACTTGGCAAAGCTCGACCTTTCGGAAACGCAGGCAGACGACGCAGCCATGCAACAGGTTGCGAAATTCGCGAACCTCGAGTGGATTGATCTTTGGCACACGCGCATTACGGATGCCGGACTGAAACCACTGGCCGCGCTGAAAGCTCTCAAGTATCTCAATCTCACGGACACTAGCGTGACCGACGCAGGCATGAACAACGTCGGCACAATGGACAGCCTGGAGACGCTCACACTCAATCTGACGAAAGTCTCCGATGCCGGCCTCGCTCCATTGAAACAATTGCACAACCTGAAATCGCTTGCCATCGCACAAACGAAGGTGACCAAGGAAGGCGCTCGCCAGTTGCAGCAGGCACTGCCAAATTGCAAAGTGAAGCGGCTTTAGCGACAAGGTTGCCGGGCTAGGCATTCTTGCCTGCCGTGGCCAGAAAACAGTCCGGCCACAACATGCCTACGCCTCGCCGCATTCGTCGGCCAACTGTCGGATGTACCGCAGCGCGTCGCTAACGTCGGGAACGTTCATCCCAACGACACGACCGCGCCGGTCGCAGTCGGCCAGCAGCATTAGCTCGTCGAAATTCTCGGACGCCTCCAGCCGGCGGCGAAGTCGCACGCCTAGCGTGCCATCGCGCAGCGCGAGCGCTTCAACGTGATGCTCGATCAGCCACGCCGTGCGAGGGCTGACCGCGCCTTCCAACGCCTCTAAACCGGCGACAATGTGCCGGCGCCGGTCAATTCCTTTGCCCACGTCGTGCAAGAGCGCTGCCAGCAGAAACTCCTCATCATACGGCAATTCCTGGCGGGCAAGCTCGAAGACTTGCAGACAGTGATAGAGCACGTCCCCCTCGGGATGATCGTGCGGCGATTGCAGGACACTCTCCAATGGCAACAGCAACAATTCGTACGTGCGAAAGCGGTCCAGGGCATTTTCACACGCCTCGGTGGGCCGCCCTAGAGCCCTATCAGCCCCAACCTGAGCGAGAAGTTGCGACTGTTCCGCGCGGCCGCTTCGTGCAATCGCCTGCACGCACCGGCGGATTTCACGGCTGCACGGCATATCGCTGGGCTTCACCTCGCCGGCGACAAGCTGCCGGGCAGCCTTCAGCTTCGCCCGACCGTATTGAGTCTCCTCTCGGGCAAAGATCAGTTTCGCGGCCTCGAAGGCCACGCGGCGGCGCAGGCGGTCAAGTGACATGCGTTGGAGCTTGTTGTGTTGGAAAAGGCGCTGGCGCACACAGTCGTCACGGGCTGCGGCGCAACCCGTAAACACATTCTACACTACCCGGCAAATAAAGCACTTGAGATATTCACTCTCCAGGCAGGCTGCGTTGACGGGGTGGTCGGCCGATGCGCCACGCTGTTCCAACACTTGGATCTCCCGCCCGGTCTGCTGCGATACGCCCACGAGCATGTAGAGGAAGTCCTCGCGGCTGACGTGGCCTGAGCAACTGCATGTGACGAGAATGCCGCCCGGCTCCAACAGCGTCACTCCCAAGCGATTCAGCCAATGATAGGCTCGCAGGGCCTCTTCGAGCGCGCCGCGACTGCGTGCGAACTTCGGCGGGTCCAGCACCAGGCCGCCAAAGCGATCGCCGGAGGTCACCAGCGATTGAAGCGTTTTGAAACCATCGCCGCATTGGAATCGCACATTGGTAAGACTATTGCGCTCGGCGTTGGCCCGCGCCAAATCGACAGCCCTTTGGCTGGTATCGACGCCAAGCACTTCCCGTGCGCCGCCGATAGCGGAAGCCGCCATGGCGAACCCGCCGCTATAGCAAAACATGTCCAGCACACGACGGTCTCGCAGATAATGCGCCGCCGCTACGCGGTTTTCGCGCTGGTCGAGATAGAAACCGGTCTTCTGCCCTTCGGCCAAATCAATCTCATAGGAGAGACCGTTTTCGATGATCCTAAGCGGCCCGTCGGGCATTGTGCCCCAGTACGGACCGTCGCGCAACTCCAGACCCTCCGCCCGGCTGACGCCGCGCTCGGTGCGGATCATCACTCCCTTGGCGCGCGTCAGGTCGACAAGCATCGAAACGATCTGCGGCAGCCGCTTCGCAATCGACAGCGCGGTGACTTGCACCGCCAGATAGTCGGCGTAGCGATCGACGATCAATCCGCTCAGTGAGTCGCCTTCGCTGAAAATCAGTCGCGACGCCCCGTCCGCTTCGCCATAGCCGACTTGCTCTCGAAAGCTGATGGCCGCTTCTAACCGCCGGCGCCAAAATTCGTCGTCCAGTGATTGGCCGGCATCCCAAGTGTAGAGCCGCACCCGAATCCGACTGCGGCTATTGAAGACGCCGCGCGCGATGAACTTGCCCTTTTCCGAGAGCAAATCTATGACATCTCCATCGTCCGCGACGCCATCGATCCGGTCGATCGCCGAGTCGAGCACCCAGGGATGCCGAGCATAGAAAGGACGGGCCTTGCGAGGCTTCAGGATGGCTTGGGGCACTTCGATGGGCCGCCTTGCCGGCGGTCGCTAACGGAATTTTGATGACGGCAAACGCCGACGTGTACGTTTCCCCGTCAGTGTACGTGACGAGCCATCCGCTGGCAATGACCTTGCGTGTCTCGCGCGTCCCGGCGAAAATGAGCGGTCCATGTCTGACACCCCGGCCAAGCCCGATCCGTACGCTCCATGGCGCAACCGCGACTATCGCCGGTATGCAATCAGTTGGTTCGCCATGACCTTCTCGAAGCGAGTCGAGACCCTTGCCGCCCAGGTCTATTTCGTCAAACTCTTTGACACCAGCGATGCCTTTCTAGCACTGGCCGGCATGGCGCTGGCACAGGCGCTGCCGGTAATGCTTCTGGCAATTGCCGGCGGACAATTAGCCGACCGCTTCGATCGTCGCCGGGTGATGATTATCACCCACTGCCTGAGCCTGATAGCCGCGGCTGGCCTCTTAGGGGTTGCGCTGCTCGATGGTCCCGTTGCCTGGATCTTTGCGTTCCTCGCCCTAGACGCCGTTGGACAAGCGTTGAACGGCCCTTCGCGCTCGGCAATGCTGCCACACCTTGTGTCGTCCGCAAATTTCCCCACGGCAGTCGCCTGGAATAGCTCTGTATTCTATATCGGCTCGGTAACCGGCCCGATGGTTGCCGGTGCGATCCTGGCTCTCTCGGCTACCTCGGCGCCAGCGTTTGCGGTCGTCATGGCGTGCCGGTTTATCTCGGTCGTCGGCATCGCCATGGTGCGATACCAACACCCGCACCGGCCAGACGCGTCGATTTCGTGGGAGAGCGTCGTGGCAGGCATCCGCTTCGTTCGCGGCACGAAGCTGATTCTCGCCACCATTACACTCGACCTGTTCGCCGTGCTATTCGGGGGTGCGGTCTACCTGCTGCCAATCTTTGCGGAAGATATCCTACATGTCGGCCCTATCGGTTTGGGGTTCCTGCAAGCTGCCGATTGCATTGGGGCGGTGTGCATGGCCATGCTCTTAGCTCACATGCCACCGATGCGACGTGCCGGCGTCATGCTGCTTTGGGCGGTGGCGGGCTTCGGCGTGGCCACCATCGTATTCGGCTTCTCCCAATGGTTTTGGCTCTCGCTGTTGGCAATGTTCCTGGTTGCGCGCTGGACAACATCAGCGTTGTGGTGCGCCACACGTTGGTGCAAATGCTCACGCCCGATAATATGCGAGGTCGCGTCTCGGCAGTCAACAACGTCTTCATTGTGGCTTCCAACGACATTGGCGGATTAGAGTCCAGTATGGCCGCGTGGCTATTTGGTCCGGTGATTTCAGTCGTTGGCGGTGGCGCAATTACGATCGTCGTCGTGTTCCTGACTATGCTGATTTTCCCGGAAATCCTTGCGCTCGGCTCCCTCAGCGCCATCAAACCCATTGCTACCGAGGAACCATCGCACGTCTAAGATGCGCCGCAATCGGCGTACAGATCTACCCGAGTCACTTCTTCTCGGTGTTCTTAAGAACAAACTCCACGATCGGCGTTGGATCGACAAGCGAATGGGGATGGTGCGAGACGCCTTTTTTATGGATTACCATGATCGAGCCGCCGAGTTTGCGATAGCGGCTCTCCACGATCGCCGTGTTCTCCGCCACAGGCACGACGTCGTCGGCGTCGCCCACGATGTGCAATAGCGGCACGCCGGCCTTGGCCAGCGGGGCCAAATTGTCGATAGGGTTGCCCTTGTATGCCATCGCCTCTGCTTCCGTCAGACCGTAAACCTTAAGGCATTTCTGCCACTCGACTTTGTCGCCGACGCCCTTGCCCTTCGCACCCGGCCAACTCTTGAAATCGCATACCGGGGCGTCGGCGTAGATGCAGGCGACCTTGTCAGGATTCGCGGCCGCCCAGTTGAAGGCGTAGAGGCCGCCACGGCTGAATCCTTCGAGGACCGTTTTCTTCGACAGCCCGAGTTGCTCGGTCAAATACTTGTAGAAGGCATCCATGTGCTTCATGGCCGCCGGGCCGCCGAACATGTCTTGCATGTCGATGTAGACCGCGTGAAACCCCTTGCCCACAAGGGCCACGTCGCCCTGCGGCTCGTGATCGAAAAACTCCGTGCGCCAAATCCAGGGCCTGCCCGGCGCGGCCGCCTTGGGCACGACCACCAAACACGGGCGGCCATCGATCGTGAAATCGTAGCGATCATAGCCATTCCATTGCGACTTCGTGCCCGGCAGCCGTGCAGCGCCGCCCGCATGCACACCATCAGCGGCACACGCGGCCAACACCCCAGCGACCAATGCTGTGGTCGAACGTAACGTCATCGTTGCAGCTCCTTCAGAAAAATATGGCCTGGCCACAAAGCGATCGCGTGTCAGAGCGATGCCCGCGTCCGTTGATATTCTAACCGCACGATGCCGGCTGCGCCGAGGTAGCCCGCATCGTCGCCGAGAGTCGCGAATTCGATGACGGTCTGCTGGGCCAATACCCGAAACGCACGCTGGACCACTTCGTCTCGGACGCACGCCAAAAAGCGACGGCCCTAATCGGTCTCTGGACCGCCGAACGTCATCGAGCCGACCGCTGCTGTCACAGTCACACAGGCTCGCAGGATCCGAACAATCGACGACCGAATGGCCATAGTCCCGGCCGCGATTCTCCGTCTCGCTGATCAGCAGATCGCCGCTGATCAGCCCGCATCGGATCCTTTTGTTCAATGTCATCAGCACGAGGCTGTGCAGAACGCGGCCCGCCCCAACCCAGAAGTCGCCGTAGGCCGCTGCCGTGAGATCGCCGACAACCTGGACCGGCACTCCGCAAAGCGTGCTCAGCCCGTCGCCCAGCGCCGCTTCACCGACTCACGCACCCGTTCTGGCTGTCGCCATCGGATATGGCTGGCCATGCTGCGTCTGGCAATCGGCCGCAGCCGGAGTGGGACGTCTGAAACCGGTCAAGATTGTGTGAAGGGTGATCGGCTGGTCAAACTCGGCTTCGAGAAGAACGCCCATCAGGCAGAGCACGGCCGAAAGTGCCAGCGTGCGCGCCCACGAGTACATGGCGCTCTGCCGTAACATGGCCTCTCGTTGGCACCGCTCGTACCATCGCAACCACATCATTCGAACATTGTGCCAGCGAGCCTTCTCCTCACGCGAAAGCTCTTTGTACATCATGGCCGTTGCCCGATCGGTCCCTTCTGTCCGCCCGGCCGGCAAACAGACCGAGACTGTCCGAAGAGCGTTAATATCCACGGCGACAACCTTGGCGGTGCGCTTGCCCGAACAAAGGCATACCGATGCCGCCAGGATGAAGATGGCAACTCCGAGAAAGTAGAATGACGCCGTGAACATTGCTCGCCCCCAAATGGCTTACGGATCATCTGCCGTATTCAAAGCTAAGTCACGGCTAGGGGGTGTCAAGGCTTTGAGGAGTGCAAACGCCCTAGCCACCCCAACGGGAGCCAAACCACCCTAAAAATCGCGAAGAACACAAGGCTTTCGTAAGCCGAACTTCGCAAAATCGGACTCTCCCGGGAGTAAACGCTTCGCCATGGGTGCAATACGGGCGTGTCTCCGAGCCATGCTGACAGTCCAGCCGATACCGCCCCGCCGAACTCAACCGCCGGGTTCTATCGATTGTGACGAGTATGCGCTTTGCTCAACCGGCGTCCGCAATCCCTCGACAATCGACTCCCTCATCCCAGGAATACCTGTGAGGTGCAGTGTTTCCTGGATGGCCCGCCAATCGTCATCAGAGACCAACACACCACTATGGCGCTGTCCGGCAATCTGAGCCACCTCATGGGACTCGGCCAGACTGTCAAGAACCTCATCCAGACGTTTCGATGCGTCGGTTGTGGTAATGGAGGTCATGGCGTCATACCTTTTCAGCGAAGCAACAAACCCTAAAATCCATCTCAACGCGGCCACTGGGCATACGGTAGCTGTTACGTACAATGGTAATTCGTCCCCTCTCCACGCCGGGAGCGCGAGTGGGGACAAATGGTTCCTGGCACCTTTTTCCGCGCTATGGACTACATTCAACAGCACAACCATTCTCCCAAGCCATTCGTCTGGACCGCCAAAGCCGATGAAATTCTCGCCAAGGTTCGGCGAGCCAGGAACGTGCTCGATAAATTACAATATGTGTGAGACACTACACTAGCTGCCACCTGATTCTAATTCCGTCAATTCGCTCGAAAGACAAAGAAGAAGCCAAAATGGGAACCGGCAATGAAATGAACGATTTGTTCGACAAGGCACTTCGGCTTGAAAGAAGTGGTGCGTGGGAACAGGCCATTTCACTCTATCAGCAGGCCGTAGAAGAATGGGCTGAGCAGCCGGAAGCCGTTTATGCCAGGAACTCTGTTGCCCGTCTTCGGGAGATGCAGAACAACTCATTCCGGTCGTCTGAGCAGACGCAGCACGAGGGTACACGGCCGGTTAGCCTTGCTCACAAAGCTTGTTCTCATCGCGGCATTCGCGTGAGCATCGGCAGCGCGTTGGTGCTGCTGGTATGGGACGCCGGCATCTCCGGATCGTTTGGACTGTCATTCTTGGTCTGCCCGAGTTGGTTTCTTGTCAGCGTCCTGAAAAATGCAATCCAGCTCCCCGGTTGGCGACTTGCTCTTCTCAGAATTGCTATCCCCGCTCTGACGTTGGGGCTGGTTTTGTCCAACGACGCTATTCAATACAGGATCGGCAAGGCAAACGCTCCGCAAATTATCGCAGCTTGCGAGGAATTTCACACTGCCAACGGTGAGTATCCGAAGACTCTTGATGAACTCGTGCCTCGGTACATGCCGTCGATTCCGCGCGCGAAGTATTGCCTGATCTTTGGCGAATTCCTTTATATGAATTACGGCCACCCCCGTGCTGGTATGGTACGTAGTTCCACCGTACGGCCGGAAAATCTATGACTTTGAGGAGCGGCGGTGGAACTACCTTGATTAGGGACGGAAGAAGAGACACCCATAACCGCTGCCGTGTCTTCAGCGTCCAGAGCGTCGAAATGGGGTCACAAAGACGCCGCGACTTATCGGTCGTCAATCGAATATGGCCTCCGATGGCAGCCGACCAGTGGCGACGTATGGCACTCGGAAACCCGCCACAGGTACGTGCCGACGCATGAGGCTAACGGGAGAGGCCTGCCATTCCGGCCTGCTATCCCCTTCTCACCGACCAACTCCAAAAGAGCACCGAAGCGACGACCCGCAAACGACCAAGCGATCGGTCACGACCTTCGGTCGCTTCTTCCAAGAAACGCGAAAAGCCCCTGGCAACCAGGGGCTCGCGCGAAACGTCTTGATGGATGCGGCACCAAGCGGGAAGAACAGAATGTTTCTGCGACAGCGCCCTCACCCTAACCCTCTCCCGGCGGGAGAGGGGACATGAAGTGACCCCGACGGGATTCGAACCCGTGTTGCCGGCGTGAAAGGCCAGTGTCCTAGGCCTCTAGACGACGGGGCCAAGCCAAGACCTGTCTGTATAGCCTGTGTCGGGCACCATCGTCAAGAGGCCGTTGCAAAAGAAGTGAACGGGGGTGCATTCCGCACTTTGCATTGCACGAAAATAGCCCGAAGGGCTGTGGGAAGACAGCCCAGGGTTGCCGCGTAAGCGGCTACCCTGGGATTACGGAAGGGAAAGCCGATCCGAAACCCCAACGGGGTTTTGGAGCGCAACGCCATGCTATACAACCCCTTTAGGGTTGCGGTATGGTCGGGACTATCTTCCCAGGGTAGCCGCTTGCGCGGCAACCCTGGGCTATCATAGAAAAAGCCCTTCGGGCTATCAGCGGCATCCAATGGTCATGCAAAGTGCGGAATGCACCCGTGAACGGAACAGTCCAGCAAACGGAAAGCGATCTGGTCCGGATTTCTCACCACAGAGGCACGGAGAACACGGAGGTTGGTAGCAGACACGCACTTCGGACAACATTACTTAAGACATGTCGTCATGGCTCAAACCACGAGCAATCCACGTCAAGTCCTGTCTCCGTGGTCTCCGTGCCTCCGTGGTGAGAAATCTGGGAGAACTACGGGTCAGCAGAAGCTGAGCAACTGGCAAAACTAGCGGCCGGCCCGCAATGCCAAGTTGCAGAACCGCGCAATCTTACGGCTGACCACCGTTGCTAGCAGTATCCGTATTTTCCGCAGACTTGTCCCCAGCCGCCACTTCGTTGCGGTGGATGGCGTCGAAGACCTCGCGCCGGTGGACCGGAATTTCCTTGGGCGCCTCGACGCCCAGGCGGACCTTGTCCCCTCGGATCTCCACGACGACGATCGTAATGTCATCGTTGATGACAATACTCTCGTTCTTCTTGCGGGATAACACCAACATGGTACGTTCCTTCGACCGCTTGCCAGAGCCTCCCAGTATCGGCGGCCTGCCAATAGTCAACCGATGGGTGGTGCGCAAAAAACACCACCATCAATGTACGATACGCTGGAATTATGCGAAGTCAAGCACATTCCAAGGCTAACGCCAAGTTTTTCCCCCTTTTTCCTGACGCGGCGGCACAATAATCGCAACTTCCGCCCTACGCCGCACAAACGCTCCCGAGAACCACACTTACGGACTCGCTATATCAGCCCTTCCATAATATGTAACATGTTTTACAAACCCAAGTTAATAACTGCCAAATGCCGCAGAATCAGGCCATGCCGCAACGTCATTCGGCCCGGTATCACGAGTGGAACGCTAGACCGACAGAGGGGTATTGCGGCGAGCCCGGCGCGTCGTATAATCCGTGTTTCCTCGCTCGACCTCGATGGTGGACCTGCTATGGGGCGCTGGTTTCGCAATATCTATACGGCGGTTGCCACGGTGGTGTATGCCTTATGGGTATCGCTGCGCTACTGGCTACGCACCTACGATCCCAAGCAAGGCACGTTCACCGAGCAATACGAATATCCGGAACTGCCCGCGCGCATCTATCCGCGCTTCCGCGGCTTTCACCGCTATGACCTGACCACGTGCATAGCCTGCGAGCGATGCGCCAAAGATTGTCCGATCGGCTGCATCTACATTGGCAAGACGCGAGTCGAGGGGCGAAAAGGCTTTCAAATCACCAGCTTCTCGATCGACTACGGCAAGTGCATGCTCTGTGCCATTTGCACGGAGAATTGTCCGGTCGATTGCATCTTCATGGGCGGGTCGTACGATCTGAGTTGCTATAGTCGCGACGGAACCATTGTCGATTTCTCACGGCTTCCCTTGGAGATGGCCTGGGGACGTGCGACGTTGAACCCAGCGGCAGTTGCCAATTCGAAATTGATCACGCGGCCGGTCCACGGCGGTCCCAGCCTCTAGGAAGGGTAAGTTTGATGATGCGAAACCGAGCCGGCCGGCGAGAGGTGTTTACGGTGGCAGAGGCCAACGCAACGCTTCCCCTGGTCCGCGCCATTGTCCAAGACCTTTCGACCCTGGCCCGCGACGTGATGGATCGCCGCCGTCGCCTGTCGCTGCTGCGTTCGGGCCACGAGCCCAACGATGGCGACGTGTACCACCAGGAGCTTCTCCAGGTTCAGGAAGATATGGAGAAAGATGCCCGGCGCGTACGGGAGTATGTTGAAGAGCTCCGCGCCTTGGGGGTCGAACCGGTCGACGGCCCCGAGGGCATTGTCAGCTTTCCTTCCGTGCTCGATGGACGGCGGGTTTGTCTGTGTTGGAAGCTGGGCGAGGACGAGGTGCTTTACTGGCATGAAGTGAATGTCGGCTACCGCCAGCGCCAGCCGCTGTCGGCTGATCGCGTTGTTGCGAAGGTGTGAACGAGGCCACGCGACCGGGCGCGAGGCCGCCGTTGCGGCCAGACGAAATGCAGAGTCTTGCTTGATGTGGGGGAGTCATCCTGAGCGCAGCGAAGGATCTCGTTGGCACGCGGGCAGTTGCGATTTTCGCGGAGATTCTTCGCTGCGCACAGAATGACCGTTCGCAGGAGCTTTGCAGCTTTCCTGCCGCCGTGGCCGGCCCGCTTGCAAAAGCCCCGCAAAACCCTAGAATAGGCCCCTTTGGCGAAATACCTGCCATATTTCCCCCCAAAGGGGAGTAAGAGTCCTCCGCGCCAATGACGCCGACCGCAATCGTTGCCTACCTAGCGCTATTTGCCACGGTGGGACTGCTTTTTGTCCTGGCATCGCTCGTGCTGGGCAAGCTGCTGCGCTCCTGGGAGCCGACGTCGGAAAAGGTCGAGACCTACGAGTGCGGCGAGCCGGCCGTCGGACCCAGCTCAGTGCAATTCGACCTGCGGTTCTACGTCGTTGCTCTGGTCTTCCTCATCTTTGAGGTCGAAGTCGCTTTTTTCTTTCCGCCGGCCACCGTGTTCGGCAAGGTGAATCGCCTTCGCGATCCCAACGTAACGCGGGTCGTCGTCCAGCAAACGTATACAGACCTTACCGTTGACGGCGCTGGACAACAATCCAGCGAGAGCGAAGCCACCCCCCACGTGCCTGCTACGACGCTCGCCCTCACTTCAATGCTCGACCTGGGCGTCTTCTTCGCCGTCCTGCTGGTCGGCTTCGCTTTTATATGGCGATGCGGCGATCTGGACTGGGTTCGCGCGGTGGCGCATCCGAGTGCCGCACATGAATCGCTGTCGCGGCCCACGGATTTTCAGGAACAGCCTTTCGGCGACCGCAATCGCCTCCTATCGTCATGAACGCCGAAACGATCTATGCCCGGCTTGATTCGGCCTGCCAGCAATGGCTGGTGGGCCAGGACGCTGCGGCCATCGATCCATGGATCGAAATCAAGAGCGAGGGGCTGCACGACGTCTGCCAGTGCCTTCGCCACGATCGGGACTTGCTGTTCGATATGCTGCATTGCATTACGGCGGTCGATTATTTCGAGCCGGACCCGAAGAAAGTGGCCCAGGTGCCGTGGCAGCCCCACATCGAGATAATCTATCACCTGTCGAGCATGACGCATCGCCATCGCATCGTCCTGAAGACCCGCCTGCCGCGATGGCTCGACGAGCAACAGTCGCAGTTGCCGGAAGTCTCCAGCGTCAGCGATATTTGGCGCACGGCCGAGTGGCACGAGCGCGAGGTGTTCGATCTTTCGGGCGTGCTCTTTCGCGGCAATCAGGATATGCGGCGCATTTTGTGCCCGGAAGATTGGGTCGGCCATGCGTTGCGAAAAGACTATCAAATGCCCGCCGAGTATCACGGCATACCGATGGGCAACTAACGTACAGCAAATTCATGGCATCTGACCGCGAACAACCTGATGCTGCCGGGAAAGAGGGGGACAGTCCCCATTTGTGCGCAGCACCCTCTGGGCCGTTCCGGCAAATGGGGGCTGTCCCCGTTGTTTCTGATGTTGCCGAGTTTGACGTCCAGACGGACGAGATGCTCATCAACATGGGGCCGCAGCATCCGAGCACGCACGGCGTGCTGCGGCTGGTGTTGCGGACCGATGGCGAAGTGGTCACCGAGGTGACGCCGCACATCGGCTATTTGCATCGCTGCGCCGAGAAGATCGCCGAAAGCCTCACGCCGCGGCAGTTCCTGCCGTTCACCGACCGGCTCGACTATCTGGCCGGAATGAACATGAATCTCGGCTGGGCGCTGTGCGTCGAGAAGCTGATGGGCCACAAGGTGTCGGAAAAGACGCGCCACCTGCGAGTGCTGATCTGCGAGCTCAGCCGCATCGCCAATCACCTCGTGGCCGCCGGCTGCTATGGGCTCGATCTCGGCAGCTTCACCCCGTTCATGTGGACGTTTCGCGAGCGGGAAAAGATCCTCAACCTGTTCGAGGAAGTGTGCGGCGCCCGGCTGACATACAGCTATATTACTGTCGGCGGCGTAACGGCCGATCTGCCGCCGGGTTGGCTCGATCGCTGTACGGCCTTTCTCGATCAATTCGAGCCGGTGATCGACGATCTGCATGCGCTGCTGACCAACAACGCGGTTTTTATCCATCGCACGGCAAACATCGGCGTGCTGCCGGCCGACGTGGCGATCAACTACGGCTGTTCGGGCCCCGTGTTGCGTGGCAGCGGCGTCAACTGGGACTTGCGACGCGATGGCGAGCCGATTTACACCGAAATGTACGACGGCTATACCTGGCAGGTGATCGCCTCGACCGACGGTCACTATCCCGACGATCATCCCTATCCGCCGGTTCCGCGCGAGGCCGTGCTGGGCGATTCGTGGCATCGCTACTTTGTGCGGATGCTGGAAGTCGTGCAGTCCATTGACATCATCCGCCAGGCAATCAAGAAGTATTCCAGCTTGCCCGGCGACGCCGACGCACCGATGCCACTAAAGAAGAAGTTGCCCAAGGGCGAGGCATACCTGGAAACCGAGGCGCCGAAAGGGCAAATGGGCTTCATGATCATCAGCGACGGTACGCCCGTGCCGTGGCGCGTGCGGATCCGCAGCAGTTCCTTCTGCAACCTCTCGGCTATGCCGGAGATGTGCCGGGGCATGTTGTTAGCTGATATTCCTTCGATCTGCGGCTCGTTGGACTTGGTGCTGGGCGAGACGGATAGGTAGGTAGGAAGGGATTAGGGGCTAGGGATTAGGGATTAGGATTAGCGCCGTGACGCAACTGCTCATACAACTTCCGATTCCACACTGGATCGCCTACACGATCGCGGCGGTGATCCAATGCGTGCTGTGCTTGGTCGTTGCGCTTTGCTCGGCCGCCGTGTTTATTTGGCTGGAGCGGAAAGTCTCGGCACGAATTCAGGACCGGCTCGGCCCAACGCGGGTCGGGGGCGCTTCGGCTGGCTGCAACCGCCGGCCGACGGCATCAAGTTGCTGTGCAAAGAAGACATCATCCCGGCTGCGGCCGATGTACCGCTGTTCCGCGTGGCTCCCTACGTTAGTTTCTGCGCCACGTTTTGCGTCATGCTGGCCCTGCCGTTTTCTGACGGCTGGGTGGCCTTGCGACTGAATATCGCGGCCTTCTTCGTGTTGGCCGTGGCTGGCCTGGAGGTCTTCGGCGTAATCCTGGCCGGCTACGCCTCGGGCTCGAAATGGTCGCTCTACGGGGCGATCCGCGAAGCGGCCCAAGTCGTCAGCTACGAAATCCCGTTGGCCCTGTGCGTAGTGGTGCCGGTGCTCGTGGCCGGCTCGATGGACCTGACCGACATCGGCAACGCCCAGGCAGGTTGGTTCACCAACTGGTATGTTCTTCACGACCCGTTCACCTTCGTCACCTTCTGGATCTACGTCACCTGTGCCGTGGCAAGCACCAATCGGGCTCCGTTCGACCTGCCCGAAGCCGAAAGCGAACTCGTCGCTGGCTTCTTAACCGAATATTCCGGATTCCGCTGGGTGATCTTCTTCATGGCCGAATATGCCGCGATGTTTGTCATCATGGGCTTGGCCAGCATATTGTTCCTCGGCGGCTGGAACGGCCCTGTGCCGTTCGCCACGATGTTGGGGCTCACGCCCGAGCACGGACCGGTTTGGGCCTGGATCGGCAACCTGTTGGGCATGTGCAACTTCATCACCAAGGCCGTCCTCGGCGTGACCTGCATGATCTGGCTCCGCTGGACCCTGCCGCGGCTGCGGATCGATCAGGTCATGACGACGTGCCTGAAATACTGCGTGCCGCTGGCGTCGGCCATGGTCGCCGGCGCGATGATTTGGGCGTACCTATTCCCCGGCGGCCTGATTGCGAGCATTTTGTGATCCAATGAGCGGAATCAATTGGCATAGCTGCTTCTTCCTCTTGTTCGCGCTCCTGGCGTGCGCGTTGGCCGTTGCCGTCGTGATTGCCGGCAATATCGTCCGCATGGCTTGCTTTCTTGTCGCCTCGCTGGGCGCCGTGGCCGGGCTGTTCTTCCTGGCCGGGGCCGACTTTCTCGGCGCAGTGCAACTGATGGTATATGTCGGCGGCACGATGGTCCTCCTAATCTTCGGCGTGATGTTGACCGCCCGCGGACCGTTCGTCTCGATGAAAACCGGCGGCGGCCAATGGATTGCGGCGATCGTCCTCGGCGGCGCGCTCTTGGCTGTCTTGCTTCAGGCCGCGTGGAACATCGACGATTGGTCGGCGCCGAAGACCGCGCCGAGCGCGGCCGTTGCGGTCGAGCCCACCGCCACACAGCTCGGTCTGGGACTGATGGGCTTTCGCGTCGATCAACTCGGGCAGCCCAATGCGCTGCTGCGTAGCGGCATGTCCGGCTACCTACTGGCCTTCGAAATCATCTCAGTGCATCTTGTCGTCGTGCTGATCGGGGCGGCGTATCTCGCCCGGGCAAAACGGCGCGTGAGCGGCATCGCAGCGATGGGGGAGAGGAGCGTGTATGAGTCTGTTGACTGAACCAATCGGCCTGTCGCACTACCTGGTGGTGAGCGCGATCCTGTTTGTCTGCGGCGTGGTCTGCATGGCGACGAAACGCAACGTGCTCGGCGTGCTGATGGGCATTGAACTGGTGCTCAACGGAGCAAATCTGAACTTCATCGCCTTTGGCAGCCCCGTGCTCCGCGGCGATGGAAAGAATACTTTGGGACTCGACGGCCAAATGATCGCGATATTCGTCATTGTGCTGGCCGCCGCCGAGGCCGCCGTCGCGCTGGCGATCGCGCTGAACTACTACCACACTCATGCCACGGTCGATGTGGACAGAGCAAATGAATTGAGCGGTTAGGGATTAGGAATTGGGACTAGTATTGCAGCGCTAACTTGACAAGAAAGAATGACCACGGAGACACAGAGGGCACGGAGCAACCATCGTAACTGACGTTTCCTCCGTGTCCTCTGTGTCTCCGTGGTGAACTTGGCGTTATTTTGTTAGACACGTATGGCACCGAACACCATATTACCGCCGCTACTCGCCCTGGCCTGGCTCCTGCCATTGGCCTCGTTCATGCTGATCCTGTTCTTCGGGCGGCGCATGGGCAGGGCCGGCTACTACGCTTCCTATGCGGCCACGGCAGCTATCATCACAAGCTTCGTGCTCTCGGCCATGGCACTGGCTGCGTGGCTCCTGCATAACCCAATAATCGCTGCCGAGCACGGCCATCATGCTTTGTCATCCTCGCCCCAGGCCATCACTGGCGACTGGTACATCCTGGGCCGCTTCGGTTCGCTGGCCGTGACCATCGGCTACTATATCGACTCGCTGACGTTGGCCATGTTCTGCATGGTCACCTTCGTGGGCTCGTGCATCCACGTCTACTCAATCGGCTACATGCACGGCGAACTGTCCGAAGTGTTTGACACGCTGGCCCCGTTGAGCGACGGCCAGCCGGTTTGCCGCCGCGGCCGCTTCCACCGCTTCTTTCAGTACCTCTCGCTCTTCTGCTTCAGCATGCTCGGGCTGGTCATCGCCGGCAACGTGGCGATGGTCTTCGTCTTCTGGGAACTGGTCGGCATCTGCTCCTACCTGCTGATTGGCTTCTGGTACGAGCGCCGCAGCGCCAGCAACGCCGCGAACAAGGCGTTCATCGTCAATCGCGTGGGCGATTTCGGTATGATCATCGGTCTGATGGCTCTTTGGGGCAGCCTGGGCACGTTTTCGTTCGGCGACGCGCGCGACGCCCAAGGTCGGGTAACCTCGCCGGGCATATTTAGCCAGGTTCGGCCCCAGAGGAACGGCCATGAATTACAGGCTCCCGACGGAATGGTGAAGTCTGCGGCACGTGACGAGATCAGCAAGATCGCAGGTACGTGGGCAAGTATTCCTCTGCCGGCAGCAGCCACGCAACCGTTTTCAACAGCCGATATCGATTTGAACGTCGTCGATTGGCGAGCCCACGGCTTCGGCTACGGTCTCCTGGTTCTCGCTGGCCTCGGCATCTTCTGCGGCTGCGTGGGCAAGAGCGCCCAGTTCCCGCTGCACGTCTGGCTGCCCGACGCCATGGAAGGCCCCACGCCCGTCAGCGCGCTGATCCATGCTGCCACGATGGTCGCCGCCGGCGTGTATCTCGTCGGCCGATTTTATCCGGTGTTCACGCCCGAAGTGCTCTTGGTGATCGCCTGCGTCGGCGGCATCACGCTCTTGTTGGCCGCCTCGATCGCCCTGGTGGCCACCGACATCAAGCGCGTCTTGGCCTATTCCACTGTCAGCCAACTCGGCTTTATGGTACTGGCCCTGGGCCTCGGCGGTTGGCTGGCCGGCATGTTGCACCTGTTCACCCATGCCTTCTTCAAGTCGCTCTTGTTCCTCTGCTCCGGTTCGGTCATTCACGGCGCCGGTACCCAGGAAATGCCGAAAATGGGCGGCCTGCGGCGAAAAATGCCCTACACGGCGACCACTATGCTCATCGGCTGCTTGGCCATCGCCGGGGCCGGCATACCAACGGTTATCGGCCTAAGCGGATTCCACTCGAAGGACTACATCGTCGTCCAGGCCTTATCGTTCAAGCACGCCAACCCGGGATTCGGCGGGCTGTTCTTCTACGTCGTGCTTGGCGGAGCGGCCATGACGTCGTTCTATATGTTCCGCCTCTGGTACATGACATTTGCAGGCACTCCGCGCGACGAGCGCGTCTATCACCACTGTCACGAATCACCGAAGATAATGACCGTGCCGCTGATGATCCTGTCCATCCCAGCGGTGGTCGTGGCCTGGAACATCGCGGGCTGGGGGCTGGGACCACTGTTGCTTCAATCGCAACCGGCTGGCACTGCCGAGGGCATCAAGAACGGCCTGATGTGGCCTGGCATCGTCATGCCGGTTCAACAGTACATCACCCACGACCCGGACGTCGTTCCGCTGGCCGAGTGGTCGGCGTTCAGCGTGGCCTTAGTAGGATTTCTGTTCGCTACCGCGTTCTACGGCCTTCGCAAATTGGATCCGGATGATGTCCGGCGGACGTTTCCGCCGCTGTACTGGTTGCTCCAGCGCAAGTGGCTGTTCGACGAACTGTATTCGTTCTTGTTCGTTCGGCCCGTGCTGCGGATCTCCGGCTGGGTGGCCGCCATCGATCGCAATGTCATCGACTGGTTGGCCGACCATTCGGCAAAATCGGTGGGCGGCATCGCGCGGCTGGACGATTGGTTCGATCGTGTGTTCGTCGACGCCTGGGTGAACGGCATCGCGCGATGGACCTATAAGATCGGCCTGCAATTGCGGACGCTTCAGACCGGTAACGTGCGCCAATACGTAATGTGGATCGTCGTCGGCACCGTGGGATTGTTCGTGCTGATGAATTTGTATTAGGAAATGGGGTTAGTTGTAGGGTGGGTCGAGCGCAGCGAGCCCCACCAATTCGCGAATAGTATCATGGTGGGGCGTGTTTCACTCGACCCACCCTACATGCGAGACAATAATCATGTTGACGTGGCTGTTGAGCCTGATCATTTTTCTGCCGGCACTCGGCGCATTGTTGTTGTGCATCATCCCGCGAGGGTCAGACGCAGCGATCCGACGATTCTCGTTCGTCGTCACGCTGGCTGTGTTTGTGCTGACGATCTGGCTCGCACTGCCGGCCGGTTCGTCGCCGTCGGACGGCCGCTTCGTGATGGGAATGCCCGGCATCCAGAGCGTTGTCAATCACCCCTGGATCCCTCGCTTCAATATCCATTATTTCCTCGGCGTCGATGGCATCAGCCTGCCGCTGGTGCTGCTGACGTCGTTCCTGTGCGTATTGGCCATGTGGGCGAGCTGGCCGATCGCCAAGAATGTCCGCGCATATTGCATCCTGTTTCTCCTCTTGGAAACCGGCATGCTCGGCGTCTTTCTGTCGTTGGATTTCTTCCTATTCTACGTGTTCTGGGAAGTTATGCTGCTGCCGATGTACTTCTTGATTGGCATCTGGGGTGGGCCGCGCCGCGAGTATGCCGCCATCAAGTTCTTCCTGTTCACGTTGGTCGGCAGCGTGCTGATGCTCGTGGCCATGCTCATGCTCTATTTCGCCAGCGACCCGCACACGTTCGATCTCCTGAAACTGGCCGAGCTAGGCCAGCGTGCCGGCTCGCCGTTCCATCAGACGCTGTTCTGGGGACAGTCGCTGTCGTGGTGGGCGTTTGTACTCATGTTTATTGGCTTTGCCGTCAAGTTGCCGGCGGTGCCGTTGCACACGTGGCTGCCCGACGCCCACGTCGAAGCGCCTACGCCGATCTCGATGATCCTCGCCGGAGTGCTCTTGAAGATGGGCGGATACGGCATCATCCGCATTTGCTATCCCGTGTGCCCCGACGCCGGCCATCAACTGGCATGGTTCGTCTGTGGACTGGGAACGCTCAGCATGGTCTATGGGGCCTTGGCCGCCTTGGCCCAAAAAGACTTCAAGCGGTTGGTCGCCTATAGCTCCGTCAGCCACATGGGTTACGTGCTGCTAGGGATTGGTGCATGGAGCGCCGACCGCCGGCATGCAATACAACACCGACTATTGGACGATGGGCATGAGCGGAGCGATGTTCCAAATGGTCGCCCACGGCATCAGCTCGGCTGGCATGTTCTTTCTGGTGGGCGTCGTTTATGACCGCGTGCATCATCGCAACCTGGACCAGTTCGGCGGCCTGTTCGCCCGCATGCCGGTGTACAGCGGTATTTCGATGGTCATCTTCTTCGCTGCCTTGGGACTGCCCGGCCTCTGCGGATTCATCGGTGAGTTCTTCGTCATCCTCGGCGCCTGGAGCTATAGCAAGGCCCTGGCCATCGTGGCGGCCTCGGTGGTCATCCTCACCGCCGGATACATTCTTTGGACAATCCAACGCGTGTACCTTGGGCCCGAATATAAGGGGCCGCACGGCGACGCCCTAACCCCGATGACCCGCCGCGAAGTGGCCATCGCCGCGCCGCTTGTGGCGCTGGCCGTGCTCTTCGGCGTGTATCCCCGGGTGCTGTTCGACTACATCACTCCGAGCGTGCAGCGAACTGTGGAGCAAATGACGGTCTGGAGCGAGAAAGTCGGCGACGCACCGAGCGACGTCGGCATGTTCGGTGTGCCCGCTACGAAGGAGTTGTCACGCCCGTGAGTTTCGACGACATCATCCAAACGGCGATGCACGACACGCTGGCCCCCGGCGGTTCGCTGACGTTGTTTCGGCCTGAACTGACGCTCTGCGCCACAATCGTCTGTGTGCTGCTGGTGCGAACCTTCATCCCGCGATGGCGGACGGCCGCATTTCCGCTCACGGTCCTGGGCTTGCTCGCGGCCACCTATTTTGCCATTCCGTGGGATTGGTTCTCACATAGCATTCCGGCAGGAAAGGCGATCTTCACCGGCTCGCTCATCAGCGATAGTTTCACGGTGGTGTTGCGGGTCCTGCTCATGTTGTTTGCGCTCTTGTTCGTGGCCTTCACGCAAATCACCGCGACCGACCGCGACGATATGACGGAGTTCTACGTGCTGATGGTCGGCGCGCTCTTGGGCATGTGCCTGATGATTTCGGCCAATCATGTGTTGATCGTTCTGCTGGGCGTCGAGATGGCCAGCGTGCCGTGCTATGTGCTGGCCGGTATGCAGCGAAACCGGCCCAAGAGCAGCGAGGCCGCGCTGAAATATGCCGTGTTTGGCGCCGGAACGGCCGGCGTCATGCTCTACGGGCTGAGCCTGTTGTCGGGCGTGCTGGGTTCCGCCCATCTGCCGACGATGGCCACGCGGCTCGCTGAGTTGCTTCAAAGTGGCGTGGGCCCGGACCGCACGGCGGTGCTCGTGCTCGGCGGTTTGATGCTTGCCGTGGGCGTGGCATTCAAGCTTTCCGCCGTCCCGTTCCACTTCTGGGCGCCCGACGTCTTTGAAGGAACCACGGCCGAAGTCGCTGCATTCCTGTCGGTCGCGTCAAAGGCCGCCGCGCTGGGGCTGCTGGTGCGCTGGCCACCGGCTTTTCGTTCTCCTCCGATCCTCTGCTGATGGCGGCGCTCGAACCGGCGCGCAGTACATCGCGATCCTCGTGGCGTTGCTGGCCGCGGTCACGTGTACGTTCGGCAACCTGGCCGCCTATGGCCAGACCAACATGAAGCGGCTTCTGGCCTATTCCACGATCGCGCACGCCGGCTACATGATGATGCCCGTCGCTGCGGCCGTAGTGTTGCTGGGACCAAACGTGGACGCCGCGCAACATTGGGCTATTGCCGCGCTAATCGCTTACATCGCCGTTTATCTGTTCATGAACCTTGCGGCCTTCGCCATCGTCGCCGTGCTGCGCAATGCAATCCATAGCGAGGAAATCGACGACTACGCCGGGCTCATCCGCACGTCGCCGGGGCTGGCAGTCTGCATGGCCATCGTGATGTTCAGCCTGCTGGGCCTGCCTCCACTCGGCGGTTTTGCCGCCAAGTTGCTCGGCTTCTACGCCTTGGTCGAAGCCCAACTGTGGGCCCTGCTTTTCATCGGCGTCCTCAACACGGTCCTGAGCTTGTTCTATTATCTCCGCGTGGTCCGCGTCATGGTTCTCTCGCCGCCTCGGCCAGACCGCCCGGCGGCCGTGATTCCGCTCTACTCGCTTGCCGGTTCATACTGTGCCTTGTTGGCGCTGGTCGTCGTGATTTTGTTCTTCGAGCTGGGCGGATTGTTGAATTGGGGCGGGGCAGCCGCCTCCGCGCTGTTTTATTGAAGCGAGACTTGCCGATGGATGTCGACACGATGGCGCCGGTGCGAATCGTCCGCATATTGAATGAACTGCTCGGCGTTCTCTGCCGCTCGCTGCCCGCATATCTGGCCGACGCCGATCCCTGGTCGGTGGGCGAAAACCGCTTCCGCACCGCGCTAAACCATCTTGCGGCCGATCAGCAGCGGTACGCCGGCCTGCTATCCCAAGCGATTGTCGACCACGCCGGCCGGCCCGATCCGGGGCGATTCCCAATGAGTTTTACGGCCAAGAACGATCTCTCGCTGGCATTTCTCCGCCGCGAGGTAATCGAACATCATGAGCGTGACATCCAAGCCATCGAACGGTGCGTGGCTCAACTCGACGGCGTTCTGCCACTGCGCTCGCTTGCCGAAGAAATCCTCGGCAACGCGAAGGGACATCTGGAAATTTTGCAGGAATTGGCGATTGTTGATTGACGATCAATGATTGACACCCACGCGCACCTCGACCAGCAGGAGTTCGACGCCGATCGGCGCGAAGTCGTCGAGCGGGCGCGAGCGGCCGGTGTCAACGATATCCTTTGCGTCGCGGTTTCCGCCGAGTCGAGCCGAGCGGTCGTGCAACTAGCCGACGCGAGTAATCTGTGGGCAGCCGTCGGTATCCATCCCAACTCGGCCGCCGAGGCTGCCCCGAGCGATTGGCAGCAGGTTGTGGACCTGGCCGGCCGCCCGCGAGTCGTAGCCCTGGGCGAAACGGGCCTCGACCGCTACTGGGACTACACGCCGATATCGCTTCAGCAGGAATATCTCGATCGCCATCTGCGGTTGGCCCAAGAACGCGACCTGCCCATCATCTTGCATTGCCGCGATGCGGCCGATGACTTGCTGCCAATGCTCCGCGACGCCGTCGCCCGCCGGCCGCTATGTGGCGTGTTGCACGCCTTTAGCGGCGACGCCGCTTTCGCTGCCGAGTGCGTATCGCTTGGCCTCTACATCAGCCTTGCCGGCAATGTTACGTATTCGAACAAGAAGTTTGGGACGCTTAGGGCGGCGGCAAAGTCCGTTCCCAACGATCGCCTCTTGGTCGAAACCGACAGCCCCTATCTGGTGCCGCAGATCTTTCGCGGCAAACAGAAACGCAACGAGCCGGCCAATGTCGTCCACACGGCCGCCTGTCTCGCCGAGCTCCGCGGCGTGCCGGCCGACGAAATCGCCGCGATCACTACCGCAAATGCGCAGCGGCTGTTTCGGCTTCCGAAAGCCTAGTAGAGCGACGCGCCTAAAGTGTTGGGTTGGGTGCCACTGCTGGCTCGTCCAGCAGTGCCCGGTTCGCATGTCAGTGACAGCGGCTTGCCTGAATCGCTATAATCAACTGAAACTCAAACTACACCACTTTGCCGGCGAGCTTGCTTGCCGCACGGGAGAACACAATGGTCCAAACCGCCAGTACCATGCTGCCGCTGGGCACGAAAGCGCCCGCCTTTTCGCTGCCAGACGTCGTTAGCGGCAAGAATGTGTCGCTTTCCGATTTCGCCGATGCCCCGGCTCTGTTGATCGTCTTCATGTGCAACCATTGCCCCTACGTGAAACACGTCGCCGCCGGTCTGGCCGAATTGGCCAGCGACTATCAGCGGCGCGGCCTCGCCGTGGTGGGCATTAACTCGAACGACGTCGAGACCCATGCCGACGATTCGCCCGCCAAAATGGTCCAGGAGGCGAAAGTCCGCGGCTACACGTTCCCGTATCTCTTCGACGAGGCCCAGGAAGTGGCCAAGGCATATCGGGCCGCCTGCACGCCCGACTTCTATGTCTTCGACCGCGATCGCAAACTGGCCTATCGCGGCCAAATGGACGCAAGCCGTCCTAACAGCGGCGTACCGGTCACGGGCCAGGACCTTCGCGCCGCGCTCGACGCGGTGTTATCCGGCAAGCCGGTCGCGCCGGTGCAAAAGCCGAGCATCGGCTGCAACATCAAGTGGAAACCCGGCAACGAGCCCGATTACTTCGGCTAGAAGACGCGACGGACGCGTTATATCTTGCAAGGTTTATCGCCCATGCTTTCAGCGAGGAGCATGGTCATGAACCCGGTGACCAAAAAGCAAGTCGTCACTGTGGCGCGGTGGGCTGCGCGAATCCTGAGCGTACTTCTGCTCGGTATTGTCGCGGCGTTTGTCATTGGCGAAGGCGGCCCCAATCCGTTCGCTATGCCCCCACGCGAACAGGCGATTTCCATAGCTCTCGCCGCCATGCTCATCGGACTGGCAGCGGCATGGATTTGGGAGGGGTGGGGCGGGCTTTTCATTGTTAGCGGCTTTGTGGCGTTCGCGATCGTTAACGGCCGTCTTCCCACAACTTCATTAACCAACCCCCTGTGGATGATGTTGCTTGCCGGGCTATTGTTCCTGCTTTGCTGGTGGAAAACACCACCAGCCGAAGCCCTGTCAGAGGCCGGGCTTGGTGGCAAAGTCCAGGGAGCGTTATCCCGTTGGTTCTATCGCCTTACACTGCCCGCCGTTTGGCTGAGCGCCACACTGGTCTCCTGGCATCACCCCGGCGACGAATATGGCCTGTTCTTGGTGTCTTGCTTGCCGGCCATGTGGATCGTGCCGTTCGCAAATGTCACGCATTTTCTAGGTGCGTTGCCGATCTTGGTCGCGGGCAGCGCGACAATGAGCCTCGTAGGCTGCTGGATGGATCGCCTGCACGTCGGGCGAACCGTCTGGATCGCGCTGCTTGTCTGCGGAGCCGTCGCTTTTGTTCTGTGCGCTCTCGGCGAGTACCCCAGCTATCCGCGAGCCATAGCAAAAAATGGATCGTTAATCGCCTATATGGCTGCCGCGACAAACCTGGGCCTTTATCTGTCCGTCATCGTCACTACCGTGAGTTCGCCATTGAGGCGCACTGCGTCAATCGCGCACCGCTACTTCACACATTTGCGGCGTCGACCGTGAACCTGACGCGTTTCGTGTTTTTCGTGCCCGTCGTCGAGAATCGGCCGCAGCTACTCCACAAACTCCGGGACAACTAGCGTCGGAATCACGCCGGCTTTGTGGCCTTCGGCCAACAGTCGGGCGACCGCCTGCCGCCCTATCGGCCCGAAGTCGAGCGTCCACTGGTTGACGTACATCCCGACGAACTGGTCAGCTTTGGCCGGAGTGAGCCCGCGGCCAAAACTCATGGCGTAGCCGAGCGCTTCCTCGCGGTGCTCCAGTCCGTATTGAATGCTCTCGCCCAACAGGCGATGCACGTCGCCGATCACCTGGGACCCCAGGTCCTTGCGAATCCCGTTGGCGCCCAGTGGCAGCGGCAATCCCGTATGCTCGAACCACCACTGGCCCGTGTCGACCACAAGCTCCAATTGCTGGTCGGCATAGGTCAGTTGCCCCTCGTGGATGATCAGGCCCGCATCGATCCGCTGGCCTTCACACTCGTGGGCGACGACGGCGTCCAGAATGCGGTCGAACGGGACGATGACGTAGGGAAAATCGACGCCCAGGCACAGCCGCAGCGCGAGATACGCCGTAGTGCGCAAACCCGGCACGGCAATCGTCTTGCCGGCGAGTTCATCGAGCGCCATCTGCCGCGGGGCGACAACCATTGGCCCGTAGCGGTCGCCCATGCTCGCCCCGCACGAGCAAAGCATGTACCGATCGTTGAGGTAGGCGTAGGCATGAACGCTAACGGCCGTCAGTTCCAGTTCGCCCCCAAGCGCACGGCGGTTGAGCGTCTCGATGTCGACCAACTCATGCGTGAAGCGATACGGCCCGGTGTCGATGAGCCCCTTGGCCAGGGCGAAGAACATGAACGCATCGTCAGGGTCGGGGCTATGGCCGACGCGGATGAGACGCTGCGATTGTTCGAGAGGCATGGTTCAACAAGTATGGAGCATGAACTCCCCTCGCCCATTGGGAGAGAGGTGGGGGGAAGGGCGTCGTGACCGTAAGCGGCCCTTGCCCTTACCCTCGTCTTACCAATCGTTGGTCAGTGACCGAACTGGGAACGTCCGACGCGACGCCCTTGCGATTTTCCCGTCGAATCGCTTCGTAGACCTCTTGCCGGTGGACGGGAATCTCGCCCGGGGCCTGGATGCCAAGCCGAACCTTGTCGCCACGGATATCTACGATGGTTACAACGACATTTTCGCCGATCACGATGCTTTCGTCGCGTTGCCGGGATAAAACTAGCATCGTGAGGCTCCTTCCAAGGTTATGATCCGTGTTAGCTGTGGCATACTTTGGCTGTATGCATAGAATATATCGGCTTAGATAAGCATGGGCAAGTAGTTAAATAAGAAAATTAACGTAGTCTGCGTCGCGCTTACTGCTGCATTGGCATGTGACTCAAATGCCTGACAGCACGCACCCCCGGAGCCCCCGAGCCTGCGCCGCCGCGTTATTTTTCAATCGCCTTGGCCTCCGGCGGCGGCCCAACGCCCACATCGCTGTTCGACGGGTAGTCGATCTTTCCGCCATCGTCCCTTAAGTTCATGCCGACCGAGTAAACCAGCCAACCACGTGGCGTCTTCTTAACCTTAAGCGGCTCGCCGGTAAATGGGTCGGTCGTTGTCTCGGCCGGCAAACCAAGTTTACTGAGCTTCGGCACCTCGTCACTCCCGACCGACACATGAGTCTGCAAGGCATTGAGCACACGCAAACACCTAATTTGGGCACGCGTGCGCGTGACGGCTTCATACGATGCACCAAATAGTCCAAGGCATTGTTTGGCAAAAACGCCCGTCGATATCCCCCGCTGAGCTTCGATCTGGCGGATGGTTTCTTCTCCCCGCCGATACGGAGGAAGCTCGCTAGCGATCGGAAGAAACTCCCTAACTGTATCTAAATAGTCCAATTCTTGATGATTCCATCTGCCGCGGTTAACGAGCCACGAATTGCGAAACGGGAAAGTGCCAAAGGATTCAATTCCGTAGGCGCGCTCGCTCTTCACTGCCCAGACGAAGCCTGCCATGCAATTGTCCAAGGCAAGCTCGGAGTCAATCGCATTGCGGACGTTCTGCGACGTGGGGCCAGATTGTAGAACAAAGCTAACGCTGTCGACGGCAACGCCGCGGATAACCAATGCCACGAGGTAACTATTAATCGTGGGATTGTGGTCGAAATGCCGGGCGAGTGGAAATAGAAGCAGTCCCGTCCGCGCAGCATCATCGTATTTCCCTTCGGCAACCAGCAGGTACACGAGAGGACGCAGCACCCGACCGCAGGCGCGGATGCCTACCATACGCGGAAAAAGCTGGGTCTCTAGAAATCCCTCGCGGGAAAGCGTGTAATCAAAGTCAGGATTGTATCCTTGACAGCCCGCCGCTCGCTGCAGAAGCTGAATAACCTTGGGGTGCGCCTCTATCGCTGCCTTCACAATCTTCTGGCATTCGGAAGGCATTGGTCCGGAACTGAGGCTCCATTGCTTGAATCCATCATTGGCCCATAGTTCTTCGTCAATCGCCTCACAATACCCCTCCACCCGCCGCAGATACGTGTACGCGTTCTTCTCCGGCGGAATCGGCGGGCGCACCAGATCGGCCAACGTTAGCGGGTCGCCGGCGGCGCAAATTTCCGCTAGCTGCTGCTCAAGCCGTGTATCGGTAGTCCAGACGAACCAGGCGTTGGCCAGTAGTCCGATGGCCACCAGTCCGCCCAGCGCGATCCCGGTCCATTTCAATATCTTTTTCAGGCGTCTCATGGTATGAGTCTCGGGAAACGGTTTGCAATTCCTTGATGAGTCGATTTACGGTCGCGATGTATCGGGCGTAATCGGCCCGTGCATCGCGGTTTTCGCGTCCGGCAGTAAGCTGGCGATACACCCATTGGCCCGTTTGCGCGTCGGTGATCCGCTCGATGTCCTTGGCGATTTCCATCGCCCGCTGCGAGACGGGCGGCGGGCCAAAAAGCTGGGCCAAACGCCGCTCGGACGCCTTGGTCGCCCAAATGTTCAGTCCGATGCCCAAGACGATCGACGCCGCCATGACCAGCGCCGACCGCCGCAACCACGGCGAAGTCGTGTCGGCCCGCAGCTCGGCCACCACGGTCGCCAACACCCGTGGCCGCAGGTCGGCCATCGCGCCGCGAGGCGTAAGGCGCTGGAGAACTTGTTCTATGTCGTCGTTCATTGCCAGCTCGTCTTTGTGTACTTTGTAGATTGCCGTTGCGCCATCATTGTGATTGCCTCGAAAACCAGTCCTGCATTCGTGAAATCGCCGTTCGGTAGCGCGTGGCAACTGTCCCTTGTGGCGAACCGGTCACCTCGCTGATCTGCTGAAACGTAAGCCCGGCATACGTCTTCAATTCTACGACTTCCCGAAGATCCGGTTCCAAACATTCCAATACCTGGGCCACCGTCTCGGCCGTCTCTCGAAGCTCGCAATCGCTTTCGGAGTAAGCGAAAAGCTCGTTGGCCGAGAGCATTGTCTGTGCGCGCTGCCGACGTGCCTTCTTCGTGGCTAAACGTGCCGCCTCATTGCGGGCAATCGTGATCACGTAAGCTTCGAGATTGTCAACCTTTGCAAGTTTCTTCCGGGTGCGCACGAGCCGCAAGAATGTCTCTTGCAAAGCATCATCGGCATCGGCCCGCGATCCAAGCCTGACCAGCAGATAATGTTCCACGCGGCCGGCACACGCATCGTACAGTTCGGCGAACGCGGCGGGCTCACCCCGGGCCAGTCTCGCCTGTAGTGCTCCCATCCGCCTACTCGCCTGATGTGCGCGTTCCAATAAGAAGACCCGCCGGCAGGGCTGATTTATTGAAAAATCCCCAGACGGTCGCATCAAAATCGAGCAAGAGTCTCACGCAACGACGCAAAGACGCCAAGAAATAGCAACTGAGTGTCAGAAACTATCGCGGTGACGTAGCCTTGACGGGAGAACGGCTTTGCTTCTCTACATTCCCTTTGCGCCGTGTCGACTTTGCGTGAAATTCCCAACCCGCACCCCGTTAGGTGCGAACGCTCACGCCTTCTTCTTGCGTTTGGCGCTCTTGCGTGCCGTCTTTGCAGCTTTCTTGGCAGCCGGTTTCTTTGCGGCTCGCGGCGTTGCCTTTTTGCGGGTCGCGCGCTTGCTCGGACCGGCCTCGGCGCGCTCTTTGAGGAGATTGACGGCGTATTCCAAGGTGACCTCTTCCAACGTCGTGCCGCGAGGCAGCGATGCGTTGGTCTCACCGTCGCTGACGTATGGCCCGTAGCGACCCTGCAGCAATCGGACCGGCTGACCGGTCACCGGCGAAGCGTCGAAAACCTTGACCGGCTCCTTACTGGCCCCTCGACCGCGGCCGCGCACTTTCGGCTGCGCCAAGAGTTGCAGGGCCTGCTCCAAGGTGACGTCCAGCGGCGAGAGTCCGTCGGGCAATGATCGCGTCTCATCGCCGCTCTTCACATAGGGGCCATAGCGACCGTTGTGAGCCACCACCGGCTCGCTCGTCTGCGGATGCTCGCCCAGCGTCCGCGGCAGTGTGAGCAATTTCAGGGCAACCTCCAACGTTACATCCTCGGGCTCCATCCCCTTCAGCAGCGACGCGTTCTGCGGCTTCTCATCGTCTTCCGCAGTGCCGCGTTGCACATACGGCCCAAAGCGGCCGACCTTCACAAAGACCGGCTTGTGTGTTTCCGGACAGATGCCCAACGGCTCCTCGCTTTGCTGCGACTTGCCAAGCATCTCCAGCGCCGAGGTCAGCGTCAGTTCGTCGGGCGGCATGCCCTCAGGCAAACTCGCACGCCGCACGCCCTGTTCCAAAAACGGCCCATAGCGGCCGACACGCACGAAAATCTCGTCGGCCTCGGGCCCGTCGCCAGACGGCTTGCCGATCGAGATGCTGCACACCGTCCGGGCATCGATTTCACCCACCTTGTCTTTGAGCAATTGCTTCAAGCCCGGGTGGTCGTTGCCGAAGTAGAACGTCCGCAGATAGTCGACACGATTTATCTCGCCACGGCTGATGGCGTCCAATTCATCTTCCATGTCGGCGGTGAACTGGTAGTCGACCAAGCCGGGCAAGTGCGCTTCAAGCAATTGTGACACGGCAAATGCCGTCCACGTCGGCACCAGCACGTTGCCGCGTTTGAGTTTGAACACGTAATCGCGGGCAAGGATCGTGTCGATGATCGACGCGTAGGTGCTCGGCCGGCCGATGCCCATCTCCTCCAAGGCCCGCGTAAGCGATGCTTCGCTGAACCGATTGGGCGGCTGCGTGGTGTGACTCTTCGGCTCCATGCGGACGCACGTGAGCTTCTCACCTATCACGACGCTGGGCAATACCGCTTCGCGGTCGGCCAGTTCCGATTCCGGATCGTCCGAACCCTCGACATATGCCCGCAAATAGCCGGCGAATTCGATCGTCTTGCCAACCGCCTGGAAGTGAGCCCCGTCGGCCTCAACGGTAATAGTCAGACGCCGTCCTCGAGCATCGCTCATTTGGCTGGCGACCGTCCGCTTCCAGATCATGTCGTACAGTTTGAACTCGTCGGGGCTGAGGCGATGCCGCAACGATTCGGGAATATCGAACGGATGGCCCGCCGGCCGGATCGCCTCGTGCGCCTCTTGCGCGTTCTTGACCTTCGTCTGATAGTACCGCGGCTCCGAGGGCAGATATTCTTGGCCATACTGCGACGCCACTAATTGCCGGGCGGCCTCGACCGCCACCGAGGCCAGGCTCGTCGAGTCGGTTCGCATGTAGGTGATGTGGCCCGTCTCGTAAAGCGACTGGGCCACCTGCATCGTGTGTCGCGCCGTGAAGCCGTACTTGCGGTTAGCCTCTTGTTGCAGCGTGCTGGTCGTAAAGGGCGGATAGGGCCGCGTCGTGTAGGGCTTGTCTTCCAGGTTGGCCACCTGGCACGCCGCCTTGCACAGCCGCTCCTGCAACTCGGCTGCCTGCTGCTGGTCGAGCAGCATCAATCGCGAGTCCTTCAGTTTGCCGGTCGCGGCGTCAAAATCGCGGCTTGAAGGGATGCGGCGATTGTCAACCGAGATCAGTTCCGCCTGAAACGACTCGCCGCCGACTTTCGCGAACCTACCTAGCAGGTCCCAGTACGTGGCCGTCATGAACGCCATCCGCTGCCGCTCGCGCTCGACGATCAGCCGCACCGCGACGCTTTGAACGCGGCCCGCCGAAAGGCGCGGTCGAATCTTCCGCCACAGCAGCGGCGAGACATCGTAGCCGTAGAGGCGATCGACGATCCGGCGGACCTCCTGCGCCTGGACCAGATTCGCGTCGATGTCGCGGGGATTATCCAATGCTCCGCGAATGGCCTCCTCGGTGATCTCGTGGAACACCAGCCGCCGCACCGGCACCTTCGGATGCAGCACCTCGCACAGATGCCAGCTAATGGCCTCTCCCTCGCGGTCTTCGTCCGTTGCCAGGAAGAGTTCCGAGGCGCCCTTCAACAGCCCTTTGAGTTTGCGGACCTGTTGGCTTTTCTCTCGCGGAATGACGTAAACCGGCTCAAAATCCTGGTTCACGTTGACACCCAGGTATGCCCACTCCTCCTTTTTGTACTCCGGCGGTATTTCCTTTGCGCCTTGCGGCAGGTCGCGGATATGGCCAATACTGGCCTCAATCGTATAGCCGGGGCCAAGAAACTTGCTGATCGTCCGGGCCTTGGCAGGCGACTCGACGATCACCAATGCGTGACCGCTCGCGGTACTGGATTTCTTGGCCATGGCATTCCTGTGAAAAAAGGCGGATCGTCCCGGTTGGCGCGAAGCATCCGTCGGGCCGTTCCGCTAGATAGGGACTCCCCCATCTCTTTCGTTCGTGTGAAGCTAGGGAAAGCTAACAATTGTAACGGCCGCACCTACGGATACAACCGGCGATGAATTGGCATTGCATTTGTGCCCAACTCGTTTAGAATTGCCAGATTACGACGTTATACAACGCTTCGGCGCTGGGTAGAATCCAAACTTGGTTTGCGTGGCTCAAGCGCAGCGAGCCCGGCCATCGGTTTTTTGCGGATATTGGTGGGGTTCGCTGCGCTCAAGGCACCCTACCAATGTTCGACGTTTGGCACCAAAATCTGATTAGGTACTTGCGACACCATTACTCGCGCGAGGTCGGGCTTGTCAAGCCGAGTTCCTGGCGCGCCCCCTCTTTGGAAGGATAAGCACGCGATGGCCAGCCCGTTTTCCATCTTCCGCAAAAATCAGAAAGTGCTTTTGGCAGTGCTGACGCTGCTGGCAATGTTCGGCTTTGTGTTCTTACCCATTCTCGGACAATCGCTGGGCCTGAAAGGCGGCGGCCCGCAAGATAAAGTCGTCGTCAAGACATCGAAATTCGGAGATCTCAAAGAAAGCAACGTCGAAGACCTGCGACATCAACGCCAAAGGGTCTTGATGGTGCTGAGCAACCTGATGCAGGCCGCCGGCGCATCGCCCGCCTGGGTGCAACAGGTTTTGGACACGACGTTCGGCGGGGCTACCGAGGAATCGGTCGTCAACTACTGGCTTCTTGCCCAGCATGCGCGGGAGTTGGGCATCGTCATCAGCGACGACACGGTCATCCGCTTTCTCAAAGGCATCACCGATAACAAAATCAATCGCCAAGGCTATCAGGCGATCTTCAAGCAAGCCGGGGTTAGTGAACTCCAGTTCTTAAGTGCTATGCGCGACGAATTGGCGGCGCTGGAACTCAAGCGCATGTTCGGCTTCAGTCTCGGAGGCATTACTCCCGCACAACGCTGGGACTATTTTAAGCGCGTCAAGCAGATGGCGAAAATCGAGGCCGCCGCCGTGCCGGTAGCTAGCTACGTCGACCGCGTGCCTGATCCCGGCGACACCGAGCTCGAAACGTTCTTTGACGAGTACAAGGATAAGTATCCCCTGCCTGATTCGCCCGAGCCGGGCTTTCGTGTGCCGCAACGCGTTGCCTTGCAGTATTTCAAGGCTAGCCTCGACGACTTCGTCAAGAAGGTAACCGACGAGGAAATCAAGCAACAGTACGAGAAGAACAAGGGCCTTTACGAAGAGTCTGAGAAGAAGGCGGACCTCGGTAAGGCAACTGAACAATCCGCCGACGGCGCGAACGCCACCAAGAGCGAGCAGACGAACAAGTTAGATGCCGGCAAGAGCATTGAGCAGCCGAAGGAGTCGGCAAAGCCACAAGAGCCCGCGAAGGACAAGAAGGCAAACGGCACTTCGTCAGTCGCTCGGCCATCGCCCTTCCGACTGACTGCCTTACAGCAGGAAGACAAGGCGGCAGACAAGACACCGGCGAAGGATGAAAAACCGGACGAAAAATCGGAGGCGCCGAAAAAGGAGCCGGAGACGGCCGTGAAGCTGCCCGCACCAGCAACCGAGCAATCGACAACGACAGAAAAGGCGCCAGCCGCCAAGTCGGGCATGTCCGACGCATTGAAAGACCGTGTCCGCCGCGATGTCGCCTATGACAACATCCAAAAAGTCTTCGACAAACTCCGCACACAAATGGACGCCTATGAGCGCGAGTGGAGGATCTACGATGTGAAACGCATCGAGGCCGAAGCGCGCAAGGAAGGCGACACGAAAGTTGCTCCTCCGACGCCGCCCGCCGCACTCGATTTCGACAAGCTTGCCAAGGAATATGGAATCTCGGCCGGTCGCACGGAGCTTATGTCGCAATGGGACGCCCGTGGATCGGAAATCGGCATGTCCTGGGTCCAGATGCGCGAGCCTGTCTATCAATTCGCCTTCACAAGCTTCAGCAAATTCCGGCCGGCGGATTCCATCGGCCTCAAGGGCGATCTGTACCTGTTCTGGAAGACCGCGGAAGCGAAGGAGAAAATCCCGAAGTTTGCCGACGAGGGAGTGCGCGATCGCGTGCTGGCAGAGTGGAAACTTGTCCATGCCCGGCCCCTCGCCATGAAAGAAGCCGAAACGCTCGCGGCCGACGCCGACAAGAGCGGCAAGCCGCTAAAACAGGCGTTTGCCGAACAGACTGACTTGCACGTCGTCACGCCGCCACCGTTCAGTTGGATTACTTTCGGCAGTGTTCCGCTCGGCTCGGCCCCGGGCGCCGCTCGCATCAGTCAGGTCGAAGATGTCGACGCGCCAGGCAACGACTTTATGCGCGCCGTCTTCCGTCTCGATCCTGGTTCGTCGGCTGCGGCATTCAACGCACCGAAGAATATTGTCTACGTGATCCGGCTGGTCGAGTTCACGCCGTCTGAAGACGTGCTCTGGAAGCAGTTCGAGGTCGACGACTTCAGCAAGTATGCCCCCGCCGGCGCGAGGATCAGCGAGATGCGCTCCAAGCTTGGTTGGACGAGATCGAGAAATCGGCCGGCTTCCAGTGGGAGCGCAAGCCCGATCAAATGGGCGAGGCAAGTCCGCGTGGAGGGGAATAGCAGAATTCGATTGGGGTAAGAGCCATGCGATTTCTCTCCAGGCGTCTATCCCGAGTCGTCGCTCTCAGCATTCTACCTCGCGTTTCCATTCGCCTGCCAGAGCATGGTCGCCTGGGAAGAAGCTTGCTCACCGCTTTGGTGCTGGCCGCCGTGACAGCGTGTGGCGCGCGCCTTGCCATCGCCAGCGAGCCGGCCCGGGGACCGTTGCGGCTCAACCCCGCCAACCCGCGATACTTTACCGATGGCACCGGCAAGGCCGTGTATTTGACCGGCTCTCATACATGGACCAACTTCAAGGACATGGGCTATACCGATCCGCCTCCTGCCTTCGATTATGCGGCCTATCTCGACTTCCTCGACCGTCATCACCACAACTTCATCCGCCTCTGGACCTGGGAGCTGACACAATTTAGCTATCGGTCGCTGCGCGATAAGCTGACCCATGTGCAACCTTTTCCGTGGCACCGCACCGGGCCTGGAGACGCCATGGACGGCAAGCTGCGGTTCGACCTATCAAGTTTCGATCAATCTTATTTCGATCGCCTGCGCGGCCGGGTCGTCGACGCCGGCAAACACGGAATCTACGTATCCGTGATGCTCTTCGACGGCCACGCCCTGCACGGCGCCTTGCCGCCGTGGCGTTGGGACGCGCACCCCTTCAACATCTACAACAATGTCAATTACGTGGACGGCGACCCGGACGGCAATGGCCGCGGTATTGAAGTGCAAACGCTCAAGGTGCCGGCGGTCGTAGCGTTCCAAAGGGCTTACGTCAAGAAAGTGCTCGATACGCTCAACGATCTCGACAACGTGCTCTACGAGATTGCCAACGAAAGCGGCGCCTACTCGACCGACTGGCAGTACTACATGATTCGCTTTGTCCACAGTTACGAGCGCCACAAGCCGAAGCAGCATCCGGTTGGTATGACGTTCCAGTACTCCGAACCCTACAACGAGGTCGGCAACAATAAGACCTTGTTCGATAGTCCAGCCGATTGGATTTCGCCTAACCCTGAGGGCGGCTACCGCGACAATCCGCCCGTGGCCGACGGCCGCAAAGTGATCATCTCCGACACCGATCACCTCTGGGGCGTCGGCGGCGACGAAGTATGGGTCTGGAAAACGTTTTGCCGCGGCGAAAACCCCATCTGGATGGATCCGTACGTGAAGAATCCCGTGCTGGGTCCTCCCAAGCTACCGGCCAATCCGGAGATCGTCCGTTCAAACATGGGCTACACCCGCGACTATGCCGACCGCATGGACTTGGCCGCAGCCACGCCCAGCAAGGAGCTGGCTTCCACTGGCTACTGCCTCGCCAACCCCGGCAAAGAATATCTGGTCTTCGCACCCGACGGCGGCGAGTTTACCGTCGATCTCTCCGCTGCCACGGGCCAATTCAATGTTGAATGGCTCAATCCGCGCAACGGCACCCACAAGGCAGGAAAAATTGTCGCCGCCGCCGCCAAGCGAACCTTCCAGCCTCCCTTTGCGGGAGAAGCAGTTCTTTTCCTCTGGAAGCAGCATTAGGTCATCGTCGCGTGTCCGCTGCTCCGGCCTGTCCCGCTACTTCGCATTGGCGCACGAAAGAAGCGGATGGCGCGGCGACTTGCATCACCTCACCATCCGCTCGATTGTTGCGTTAGCCGAAGCTTTCGCGTTCTACTTACGCTCTATTCAGGCGAAGACAACCGCGTGGCTACTGTCCACGTCGCCGACGAATAACCCAAGCGCCGACCAAGCCCGCGAGCGTCAGCAAGAGGGCAATGCTCGACGGTTCGGGGGATGGAGTCAACGATCCGACCGACTGGCCGTACGTCGAAAGCATCTTACTCAGGTCGGTGAAGTTCACCGTGCCGTCGTAATTGGCGTCGCCATCAGCCCATACGCCGGACTGACCGTACTTCGACAGCAACTTGCTCAAATCCGTGAAGTTCGTGGTGCCGTCCAAGTTGGTGTCGCCATACACCGTGTAGGCGACGTTAATCTTGCTGGTTCCCGTGTTGTCGGTCCAGCCCAGGCCACGCGAGGAGCTGGCGGTCGAGCTCTGGAACTTGCCAGTGTTCCACGCGCCGGCGGCGTAGCTGGTGGTCAGCATGCCCTTCACCGTGGCGACCGGGTCGGCTTCGCTGGCGTAGTCGAGGACGAGCATGCCGCCCTTGATGTCTGCGCCGCCATTATTGAGAACGGGAACCATGGCCTTCGCGGTGCCAGTCAAAATGAGCTTGCCAGCCTCAACGGTGGTGACACCGCTGTAGGTGTTGACGCTGCTCATGGTCACGGTGCCGGTGCCTTGCTTCAGCACGGTGGCGGTGCCGCCGATGCCGCTGGCGCCAGTGATCGTGAAGTCCTTAGTGGAGTTATTGAAGACCACGCTCTCCGGAGTAGCCGGAAAACTGATGTCGGCGGTCAGGCCTGTGGCCGTGTCGTTGAAAACATCCTTGACGCCGTTGGGCGTGTTGCCGGGGCTCCAGTTGGTTGTGTCGTCCCAGGTAGTGCCGGTGGCCCCGGTCCAGGTAACGTTGGGAACCCATGGCTCCGGTAGATAAACGATGCGCGTGCCGATTTGCAACCCATGAAAGTCCGGATAATTGCCTTGGGCTTCGTGGCTCGACACCATCCAGTCGTATAGAGGATCGCCAGCGTCTTCATAGTAGCACTGGTCATACCACAACCGCGAGGTGCCGCCCTCCAACGAGGTTAGGGCCTCGGTCCATTCCCTGACGTTTCCAGCCTGATCGTAAGTGCCGTAGGGGCCTTCCGAAGTTGCAAATGTGCCGCCGGGCGTCTTCCACGGATTCGCACCGACCGTATAGCTGCTGGCGACACCATTCGGGCCGTCTTGGTAGTTTGCGTTGTTGCCCGCGTCGGGTAGGTCGTTGCTGGGCATCGTGTCCGACTTGGTCGGATAGTCCCAGTAGCCGGCGCCGCCGGGCTTGCTCGGATCGTAATAGGCAGCTTTGTACCATTCGTCCAAACTGGGAAGGACATAAACGGCACCTGCCTCGCGCACTATGGCCGTAGACGCGGCTCTCGTTGCTTCGTTTGCAAGATACAGACCGTTCATCGTGTACGAGCCAGTCTCGGTAGTCGAATTGTCCTCGGCGCCAGTGGGCTTGCCATTGGTCATCCAGTTGCTGAACCGGGCCCAATTGAACCAATCGGCGGCAACCATCGGCAGGTTCTCATACCCGGACGTCACTGCGTAGGTATAGCTGCCCGAAGTGCCCGATCGGACGATGCGGGGGCTGATGTCGCCGCCTGGGCCAAAAGTGGAGAAATTGTTCATGCGCGTGTTCCACAACGCATACGTATCCGTCGCAGCTACGGCATTAAGAAACTCGGCGTACTGACCCGCGGTGACTTCGTACTTGCCGATCGAGTAGTCATAGTCAACCGCGCCATGGCCGGTGTCATCGGCCGCATTGCCCGCATTGCCAACGGGTACAAAATCCATAGTCACTGCTTGTGCAGCGGCGGCAGAGGCCACAAGGCCGGCCGCCAGCAGAGTGCGCACTAATGATCTACAAAGCATTGTATTCCCTCCCGAGGTGGAATAGTCCGGGGTTCCCAACGATTGCCAGACAGCCGAAACCCCAAAGCAGCGGCCCGACGGAACTGAATCGCGAATCCGATGAACGACGCTTCGAGACCGCGTTCTACGCCGCGTTCAAATCGGCAGAGGAGTGAGATCAGGCGAAATACGAAATCCCGCAACTACGTGGTTTCGCCCAACAATCCCTCACTCACTCCCCCACCGATCGGGAGCCCGAACCGCTTCACGACAAAGTCCTAGACACCCAATGAACCCGCACGAACGCAGAAGATCTGCAAGCACTAACCCGCCGCTACCTGCTACGATAAGAGAACCTTCTTGCAAACAACGGATAACGTAATAGATTTCTAAAATCTGGTCAAGCGTTTTGTGCCACAATAGATACGCTGATTGCGCGAAAAGACACATACGGGGTTGCTATAACATGCCCACATTAACCACTACTATCAGGTGAATATGCAGTAGTGCAATTGCGGCATCGATGCAATCCGCCGATCAACGACACTCCCAGCTTCCCGCTGCTTTGCGGATCAGGGACTGGCTCCAACCCACACGCGCGGCATAATTCGTCGTCTTGACACCTGATCTGCGGCAGGCGGTCGCCTCCAGCGTCGGCATGTGGGCCAAGTTTAGAATTGCCGTCTCGGATCGCTCTGCGGCACTTTGGTCGCAGCGGGCGCATAGATAATCGCCGGGATCGAAAACGCACCCTCCCAACGCGGGTCAACAAGAGCGACTGGCAAACGCACTAAATGTCGCAATCGCTACGGTCCGAGCTTACGCTCCACTCGACCGACCGTGCCCAGGTGCTCCTTGAGACCGTCGCCAGCCAACCACGTCCTCGCGCTGGCATTATCCTTCAAATAGGCGTCCCAAAATACGGCCGAGCACTCGGCAATCATTTGTTGGTACATCGCATCGCGAGCACTATTGCCTGCTCGCACATGGCCCGAATATGTCATGTGGTCGGCGCCCAGGAGTGTCACGAGATATTGATCCCCGCCCGACGTGTAGTCGAACGGCAACCTGCGCTGCTCGGCGGTCGTGGTCGCCACGATGCTATTGTCTTCCGTGCCCGTAATGTGCAAGCACGGAAGTTGTATGTCGCCAAAGGCCAGGCTGAGTGGAACTTGCCCCAACGGAACCGGCGAACTCATCGCCACGACGGCCTTCACGCGTGAATCGCGAAACGTCACTCGGCCGGGCAGCACCTCGCCGGCCAGCGCCAGCACCGTTTGCGCCCCAAAATCGTGCCCCGCCACGCCGATGCGGTTCAGATCGCATTGGCTACTGAAGCCCGCGGCCTGACGCTGTGCCTTTTCGAGTTGGTCGATCACGAAGACAATGTCTAGGGGCCGATTGCGGATGTTTTCCGGAGCATAGAAAGCCCGCTGAAGTTCCTTCCGCGGTCGGATGCTCCCCTGCCGCACTTCTTCGTCACTCCCCTTGTGCTGCACGTGGACCGATACATATCCACAACTGGCCCAATACCGGCCAAGGTACGCGCAATCGTCGCGTGATCGTCCCAGCCCTGTGGAAAAAATAATGACCGGAAACGCCTCACTGCTGTCGGAAGGGACGTAGATCCGCACTGGCACGTTTCGGCTCCGCTGACCATCGAACCAGTTGCGATCCATCACGGAAACGACAAAGCGAGACCGCGATGGAACCGGCGCGGTACCTGCCGCGTCGCCGGGGTCAAATACTTTGAGGGCGAGCAAGTCGGTAGCGGTCTCTGCGGCGTCGACCATTGCGAATTGCGCGATCGCCAATCCGGCAAGGAGAAGCGCGAGTCGATAGTGCATGGACGGATTCCTCTCTGCACTGGTTTTCGGCATGCCTGGATTGCCTCAATCTGGCAAAACAGAAAGAGCCTGTGCCCCCCGCGCGGTCGTAATGAATGTAGTGCTCCTACGGCGCAAAACGCTGTGGAACGATCGGGAGAATCGTGACAAATTCGCAGGGGAAAAGACCGGAGGAGCAAGGAGTGGGACAGACGGAACGCGTCCCACCAGTGACAATCCTCAGCCACCCATCAACAATCTCTCCTCGCTCGCCGCATTCATTTCGGCAGGTGCGAAAGTTCCTTAAAAGAGGCGCCTTCCTCCGGCTGCAGCATCTGCTTGGTGAGCCCCGCCTTTATTGCCTTCTCCATCGTCGCGGCAGCATGGCTCCGTTCGCCGGCCTTGTCGTAGATTTGGGCCTGGTGGAAGAGCCGCACAGGCGACTCGGCGTCTGCCAGGGCTTCGTTCATGTCCGCCTGGGCTTTCTTCAGGTCGCCCTTTGCCAGATAGATGAGCGCCCGCGAGTCGAGTATCGCCCCAAGAGGGCCGGCGATTTCGATGGCCTGATTGATCAACCGTACCGCCTCATCGAGTCTGACGCCCTGCAAGGCGAGCAAGACCGCGAGGTTGTTCATCGCCTGAATATTCGTGGCATTCTTCTTGATGACTTCGCGGTAAATGGTCTCGGCATCGCTATAATGGCCTTGCCGACCATATATGTCAGCCATGACGAGCAGCAATGGAATCGGACGATCGAATTGCGCAACGGCCTTCTTAGCAATGCGACCTACCCGCTGAAGTTGCTCGGGGCCCGCGATGCCGTCCTGAATGAACAACGAACAAACTTGAGCGAGGACGGGCGGGCTGTTGCTGTCCCATGTCCGATCCAACAGGTCCAGGGCTTCGTCGATTCGCCCTTGGCGCGCATAATACGCCACCAATACCCAGTCCGTACCTGAATTTTGTTCGACGTAGGTTCGGTATAGCGATTCCGCTTCTCGGAGAAACAGGTCGGCCATCGTGGTTTGCGCCCGATTCGTCAGTCGTTTGGCAAGCCCTTCCAACTTCTGCGCTATGGCAAAGACGCGGACATTCCGATCCGCCGGCTGAGCATTTGGCTTGTCCACGAAGGCCTTGAGCAGTTCGAAAGCCTCGGGGGCCTTGTCGCGGGCCACCAGGGCCTCGGCGCGGAGGCTGACCGAAACAAACTGGTTCGGGTAAATCTTCTCCAAGCGATCCACTTGCTCCCTAGCCGTGGAAATCTGGTTGTTCTCCAGCAGGGCCGCAATGTACGTCGCCAAATACCGACCGTTGTCGGGGCTCGCGGCGATCAACTTGCGGAGTATATTAAATGCCTTCTCCTGCATGTTCACCCGCAGGTATAATTGCGCCAGTTTGAAGCGATCACTTTCCGAAGCGACCTGATCCTGAACCATTTTCTCGTACGTGTGAATCGCCTCGTCACGGCGCTCGCGCTGCGGCGCATCCGCGTCCAGAGCGGCTTTGATGCGAATATCCATGGTTGTGCTTTCTGGCGACGCCAGATTCTTGTCGATCAAGTCTCTCGCCTTCTCCAGATTCTGATAGCCGCCGCGCTGCGATAAGATCGTGGCGTACTGCCGTCGCGCCGAAGCCACTTCACTATCTTTCGATGCGACTTCGCGTCCAATGATCCGCAACAGAAGCGTCTCTGCCGGCTTCGTATTGCCGTTGCGGCAGTAGAAGTCGGCGACCGCGAGCACCGTCGCCGGATCGTTGGGCGTCGCAGCCAACGCCAACTCATACTGGTCCTGCGCCGTCTCGTTCTTCTTCATCGCCTCATAGCATTGGGCCAGTCCCAACGCACGCTCCTTCTTCGGAATCTTCGCCTCAGCTTCGACCATGACCTTCTCAATCTCGTCGTCCTTGTCGACGCTCATAAGGAAGCGAACCAGCGAAATCCACGTACCCGGCTTCGTCGGCTCGAGATCTACGGCTCGGCGAAAAGACGTTTCGGCCTCAGCGAGAAGTTCCGCACCTTCCTTCGTGCGTCCCTGGGCCTTGAGATGGCGGCCAATGATATTCAACACGTCTCCATACCAAATGTGCTCTTGATAGTCCTTCGACTCGGATGTGCTGATCGTCTTGGCCTTTTCTAGAGCTCGATCGAAGTCGCCCAACTGCAGCGCGACTTCAACGGTGGCACGCGTCATTTCCGGAGTAAACGGCACTTGCTGCTTCTCCAATTCCCGCAGCAATCGATCGGCCTGACTGTAGCGCTGCTTCACGAAAAGCAATTGAATCGTTCTCCGCACGGGACCGGGGCTCCTTTCACCCATCTCCATCGCGTTGAGATACTCTGCCAGGGCTTTATCCGTATTGCCTTGCCGATCGTAAATGGTGGCCATCACAACCGGTAGCCGCGACCACGTGGGCCGTATCTCGCGCGCCTGCGCCAACTTTTTCAATGCTTCGTCCAGCGAAGCACTGTCGGGCGGCGCATTTTTCGACCCCATGGTCAGCATGATTGCCTTTCCACATAGCCAGAACGGGTCTTGTCCGTTAACTCGCTCGATTTCCTTCAACGCCTGTTCCATGCCAGATTCGTCATTGGCGTACATCGCGTAATCGAACATCATGTAGCGCACTTGAATACTGTTCGGTTCCTTGTCCGCGATCTGTTGGCACAGCTTCCTCGCCAACGTCAGATCGCCGCCTTGCATGGCAGCGTTGACCAGTCCGCTCCAAAGTTGCAGACGCTGCGCGTCGCTGAAATGATCCACATTTTCCGACAGCTTGCGAAGTTCGTCCCCGGCATTCGAGCCCTTCAGGCGCACAACAGTCTGCGCTTGAGCCAGCCGCTGCTCGACCGTGTCTCCCGAGTGCTTCTCCCAGTCATCGAGAATGCTTTGAATTTCTTTCGGGTCCTTCGAGAGTTGCGCAAGTTCCCCGCGGAGAAGGTCATTCTTAGGATTCTTGGCAATTGCGTTCTTTAATAGCTGTTCCGCCTCGGAAGTCCGATTTTGCAACCCAAGAATTTTCGCGCGCAAAATAGGGACCTGTATCGCCTCGGGATCGAGTTTCTGAATCTGGTCAAGCACCTTTTCCGCATCCGACCAGTTCTGCTCGGCCATCGGTCGCTTCAAATTCTGTTGGATGAGCATCTGGACCTTCGGAATCAGCATGGCCGGCGTCAGCTTGCCAACCTTCGACAACTGGCTGTACACGTACAACGCTTCATCCACCTTGCCTTGGGCCATCAACGCATCAACGAGTCCTGCCAAGGCCGGAGCACTCGACGGATTCGTCTTTAGCGCCCGGCGGAACGCTTCCACCTGTTGGTCTCGGTTCCCCGCCTTGCCATAGCAATGTCCGATCAGCACGTCGGCTTGGCACTGCACCAGCGGCCACATCCCGAGCGAGCCTCGAATCCTCTCCAAGGTTTCCCGCGCCGCAAGCCAATGTTGTTGTGCGAACTCGATCCGCGCCGCAAGGAAATCGACAAGCGGCTTCTGCCACGCAGTACCGCGCAGCTCTTCTACGACTTGCTGCCCTTCCTTCAACTGGTTGCCATCGACCAGCAGCGTCGCCAAACGCCAAAGGAGTTGCGGTTGTCGCTTCGTTGCCCTCAGCCCTTGTTGTACGGCCTCGATCGACTTAGCCCGGTCGCCTGCCGCAAGCTCCACCTGCGACACCGCGATGTAGACCTCAACGTCATCCCCGTAGAGCTTCAGCGCGCGGGCCGCACACTCCCGTGCCTTTTCAATGTCCTTCTGAGTGATATAACAACTTACCGCCAGCAATAGCACCTCACGATCGTCGGGCGCCAACTTCAACGCCTCCGTTGCTTCACGGAAAGCATCGTTATTCGCCTCGATGTTCTTCAGATATACGCCACGCGATAAATGCGCCTTATACGAATCAGGATTCGCCGTCACGAGTCGTTCCATCAACTCGTCGGCTTCCCTGGTCCGGCCTAAACGATGTCGGAGAAGTGTGGCCAACGGCGCATAAGCCTCGATGTTCTTGGGCGAGAGTTCGATCGCCTGTTTGTAGTTCTCAACCGCCAAATCAGTTTCGCCAGTCTCGGCGTTACACTGGCCTAAGAGTTGCCAAAGCTCCGATTGTTTGTCCTTCGGCGTCTGTGGCACCAAGAAGTCGCGCAAGTGTTCCTTGGCCGCTTGGTACAGCTTGGCCTGAATTGCCATGTTGACCACACGGCGTCGAGCGGCCTGCCGGTCCGGCTGCATTCGGAGCAGGCTCTCCAGCGTGCTGAACGCCTGAGAAAATGATCGAGAGTCCTTGGCTCGGTCCGCTAGCAGCATGCCAAGTCTCTCCATCGAGTCGTATTCCTTCGGCTTCAATCGCACGTACCAAGACAGGTTTTGTATGCCCTTTCTATACGCCTCCTCCGCCGCGTCCGTATCCTTTGCCTTATCGGCCGCCTCGGCATCTTCGAGGTACTTGTCGGCTTCGCGCTTAAAGACATCGGCGTTGCGGACCAACTGATACCCGTGCACGAAATAGACGCCCACGACAAACACCAATCCAAGCACCAGCAGCACGACCGTCAGCCGAACATTGAGCGTTCTCACGGCGGACACCTCAAAAAATTAGCGTTTCAGGTTGAAAAAGACCCAATTAAACAATGACTCCCGCACCGTCGACTCATCAGCGCCACCACGACGCACGCCGGGCTTCTTGCCTCACCGGGTCGATGCGGTGGCTCGGTTCCGTCTGCAGCGCCACCTTCGCCCGCATTCCCACCATAACGGCCATGAGCCAACAGACCAACGACGCTGCGCCGATGCCGGCCACGTCTTGCAGCCAGTCGGCCCACTCCGGCGTCCGCGGCGGCAAAAAGCTCTGCGCCACTTCCGTCATCCCGCCATACGCGACCAATAGCATCACGATGGCCCACCGCGGCACCGGCCAACGCACGCTCAACGCGAGCACGGCCAACGCGCCGAAGCTCAGGAAGTGGGCCGCCGGCATCAATGATCGCAACAGCGACGGCGCGTTCCCGTGTACGCCGATCAACCGTAGCGGGTCCTCCGTCAGCAACAACGCCGTCAAAAACATCAAATATGCTATGCAAACAAGTCGCATCAGGCCTTGCATATCTTCTCCCGCCCCATGCAGACGCCCTTCGTCGCATTCCGCGTGTCCACCACCAGCGGCGCGTGCCGCACGATGAACTCGTAGTCGTACGCCGAATGGTCCGTCGCGATCAGCACACAATCCTGCCCAGCCAAAATTCTTCGGTCAGGCAAGAACTCTCCATCGGTATCTGAAAATGACGCGTCCGTGGCAGGCTGGGAATGTGCGGGTCGTTGTACGACACCACCGCCCCACGCTGCTGCAACAATTCAATCAGAATAAACGCCGGACTCTCCCGCGCGTCGTCCACGTCCTTCTTGTACGCCACGCCCAGCACGCATACCTTGCTGCCAAAGACCGGCTTGCCTCGCTGATTGAGCGCCTCGGCAAGTCGATCGACCACGTACCGTGGCATCCCCGTATTGATTTCGCCCGCCAACTCGATGAAACGCGTCGTCATGCCGTGACACCGAGCAAGCCACGTCAGATAAAACGGATCGATCGGAATGCAGTGCCCGCCAAGTCCTGGTCCCGGATAGAAGGCCTGAAACCCGAACGGCTTCGTCTTCGCCGCCTCGATCACTTCCCACACGTCGAGGCCGATTCGATCGAACAGCGTCTTCAATTCGTTCACCAGCGCGATATTGATCGCCCGGTACGAATTCTCCAGGATCTTGCAGGCCTCGGCAACCTCGCAACTGCTGACCGGGATCACCTCCGGCATGCCTTGGCGATACAGTTGCACGGCCAAGTCGCGGCTCACCTCGTCCGAACCGCCCACCACTTTCGGAATGTTGCCAGCCGTAAAGTCCGGATTGCCCGGGTCTTCGCGCTCGGGGCTATAGGCCAAAAAGAAGTCCTTACCCAGCACCAGCCCAGTCTCTTGCAGTATAGGCAGCACGACGTCGCGGGTCGTACCCGGGTAAGTCGTGCTTTCCAACACCACGAGTTGTCCCGGTCGCAGATGGGCCGCGATCTCACGCGCGGTCGCCTCGACATACACCAGATCCGGATCGCGGCTCTGGTTCAGCGGCGTCGGCACGCAGATCAGCAGGACATCGGCCTCGGCCATCCGGCTCATGTCGGCCGTCGGCACAAAACGCCCCTCTTTGACGCATTGGCCGATCCACTGCGACGAAATGTGTTCGATATAGCTGCGGCCTTCTTGCAGACTTGCCACCTTCGTGGCGTCGACGTCGAAACCCAACGCCTGGAATCCTGCGGCCACAAATGTGCGAATCAGCGGAAGACCGACGTAACCCAGCCCGATGATCCCGATTTTCGCCGTCTTCTTGCCGAGCGCCGCCTCCAACGGCAGCCCAACCGCTTTCTCTCCATCCCCTGCCGGTTTCGCACTCCCCAACTCCGTCGTTTCCAATGTCTTCCGCATCAACGGATCTCCGAGTGTCTTCGCTCAGAAAAGTGTGTAGCACCAGATATGGTACTGTCGCGGTATCGCAAAACCGACTTATGCGGCCAGATCCCTGCCGCCCAAGGCTGGGTCATACGTCACGGCATGCTCTCAGCGGCCACGCCCCCAACTCAATTGCATTGTAATTGATGCCAGTGGCGTTGCAAGCAAACACGCCACCCAAACGGAGGGAATCGCCGCGGCGCCTTCGTAATTCTAGTCCGAATGTGCCGATCTACCGGGCTAGCGCGAACCAATCGACGGCCGCGTCGAACCGATCGCTCTGCCAACCCACCTCGGCCAGTATCGATACATCCAGTCGGGTGGCCAACTCGCGGCGGTTGCTCGCCAAACTCACATCCTCGCCCGACGGTGGCCCAACGTGGTTCAACACCACGCCAACCACCGGCAACCGCCGAGCCCGGGCCGCGATCAGCGTTTGCAGTGTCTGGTTGATCGTTCCCAGCACGTTCCGCGAAACCACGATCAGCGGAAATCCAAAATCCTCGGCCAGATCGGCCACATACTCGGTTTCGCCCATGGGCGACATCAGCCCGCCGGCGCCCTCGACCACGACCACGTCCGCCCGTTGCCGCCAATAGTCCAGCCCGCGCCGCATCAATTCGCCGTCAAGCTGCTTGCCTTCTGCCCTGGCTGCCAAATGCGGAGCCAGCGGAGCGACAAATCGCTGTGGGCATACCTGCTCCAATTCACCCGGCCGCCCCGCCGCATCCCACAGCGTCACCGCATCTTCCGAGACCAGCCTGCCATCCACCATTTGACATCCGCTAGCTGCCGGCTTGTACACGCCCACGCGGTGACCGCCACCCGCCAGCGCCCTCGCAATCAGCCCGCCGACGTACGTCTTCCCCACGCCCGTATCGGTGCCAGTAATAAAGAGCCCGGTCATTTCAGTGGCTGGTTCATTTTGGGTGGCACGCCCTGAGCAGCGAAGGGCGCGGTAGTCATCGTGCGCCGGATGCCACGGGCTGCTTCTCAGCCCGTGCTGCGGATGATCCATGTGCTGGCCCCCTCCGCGCCAAAACTGTGCAGTTCTCCAGGTCGGTAGCCAGAAACGCTTGCACACGTTGTCGGCAGCCGGATCTGGTTGAACTCCTCGTCCACAGCCCGCAGGGCTTAAACAAGACAGCCCAGGATTGCCGCGCCGCGGCCATCCTGGGACTATTCCCGCCACAAACACGTCAACCCTGCAAGGGTTGCATAATCCCGCACCGACTCCGCCCCCACAGAACCATCGCGACCCGGTGCCAACCCGCACGTGCCAACCTCGCCCCCGCCTCCCCCGTCCACAAAAGCTACCCCGCAAGGATTTGAACCTTGAATAGCGGAACCAAAATCCGCTGTGTTACCATTACACCACGGGGTATCCAGGCCACAATCTTACACGGACGAGGCAGGCCCCTGCAAGCCCGTGCCGGACACCCGATGCAAGGCCGCCGTCGGGCGGTTGGGGGCCCAAACCGCAATACGTTCAGCCGCAAACGGTTACGGGCGAGGTCGATCGTTTCTGAAGTCGCGTTAAGATGGCGCGAAAGCAGGCATTGCCCGGAATCTGCCTCCTGCTTGCCCTTGCGTGTTTTCGCGATCCTTTATTACGGATTCAATCACTCGGCTCGTCGTGGCACGTTTGCCTGCTCCGGGCGCAAATTCCCAGGGCGTCGTAGAGGCGCGGATCGGCCAAGCTGGCAATGACCAGCGACGCCATGCTGAAATCCTGGTCTCGACTGTGCTCGCCCGGCACCGCCACCGCAAATGTGCCCGCGGCTGCGGCCGCCCGGCAGCCGTTGTGGCTGTCCTCCAGCACGGCAATCTCGCTCGGCGGCGTTCCGAAACGCCGTGCGGCGGTCACGTATATTTCGGGGTCCGGCTTCCCATGAACGATGTCCTCAGCCGTTAGGATGAACCGAAACCGCTTCTGCAGATCCAGCGGCCGCAAACAGGCCTCGACCAACTCGCGACAACTGCTGGTGGCAATCGCCTTCGGAATGCGGGCATGCTCCAGACCATCGAGCAATTCGAGCAAGCCAGGCATCGGCGATAGACGAGTGTCGAGCAGGCTGATGAACAGCCGGTTAGACTCTGCCGCCAAAACGTCCCACGTCTCCGTCAGTCCACAATGGCGGATCATCGCTTCGAAGCCCGGCTGCGGTCGCAGCCCCATCATGGCGTCCTTCAATTCGGCACTAAACACATGGCCCCGCCGCCGAAGCAACTCTGAGCCCACGGCCGAGTACACGTCCTCCGTGTTGAACATCAGGCCGTCCATATCGAAAACAACAGCACGGATCATAGCGATATTTGCCTGCTGACTACTGATAGCTGACCGCTGATAGCTGACTACTGATAGCTACTTCAATCTTCAATCCCAACTTCTTCTAATATCGTCACAAACTCGCCGAGGATCATGCACGTGGCCCCCCAGATACAATGCGACTGGAAGGCAAAATGCGGAGCCGTGTAGCTCTGCCCTTGGTGCTGGCGGACGTGGCTGCTAAATCGGGCCGGATCGAGCAAATGCGACAGCGGCACTTCCAGCACCTCGTCCACTTCCGCCGGATTGGCCACGAACGAGGGCCGCGACAGCGCCACTGCCACGCACGGCGTCACCAGGTAGTTGCTCGCTTGAACGTACAACGGCGAAAGCGCGCCGAGGAACTCGATCGGCTGGCCGTCGGCGCCCAACTCTTCGTGAAACTCGCGCAGCGCGGCCGCCGCCGCCGTTTCGCCCGGCTCGTTCGCCCCGCCCGGCAGGCTGATTTGACCGGGATGGGCCGGCAGATTGTCTGGCCGCAGCGTCAACGGCAAGCACCACTCGTCGTCATGCGGATAGAGCAACAACAACACCGCTGCAGCCCGGGCGTCGGGCGGCGCAGTCATAATTCCGCCACGGCCGCGGACGAGCCTCGAACCGCGATCCGATCATCGGCCCCGGCAAAGCCTCGGCCAGTCGCTTCGCCAGCCATTGTGGAAGTTTTTGATTCATTCTATATGTCCCCGGTCCCTCAGGCAGAGGGCTAGGGTGAGGGCATTTGTCGCGTGCTGTGTCATTCTAATCTCGCACTCTCCCAACCGTCCCGCTCGCTTCTCTATCGCAGCCGGTAGATCACGTATGCCCGATTGCTATACACCACGTCAAGCGGCAGCAGCGATTCCGTTAAATTGGTGATCGCGTAATCGGCATCATACTTGGCGCCCAATTCCTTGAGTCGCGCGGCACCCAATCCGTCCAGCGAATCACGCCACGGCGGCTCGGGCGGCGGCGCGCCCATTCCGTAAATCTCTTGCATGCGGCTCCACCACTCGACCATTGACTTTGCGTCCTGCGGCACGTCTTTCCAATTTGCCACCACGCTGCGATGCGAGTACCAACCGAACGTCTGCGCCAGCCGCGGCGTAAGAAATCGCGCCCCGACCGGTATCTCGCCCGACTCGGCCACCCATTTACAGGCCGCATGCCAGGCGTCGAAATCGTTCATGCTATTCGATCGCGGCGGCGCGGCCGAAATGCGATCCATCGCACGGTCGCCCAGGTGGAACGCGGCAATTACGATCGCCAACGCCAGCAGACCGCGCGACCACTGCCAACGTGTCGCTCCTCCCTTTGGGAGAGAGGCAAGAGCGGAGGGTTGAACGCCCGGCCGGTACGAAGCTGCAATCGCGACTCCCTCCAGCGCCACGCCCAACGGCACGGCCACGTCGCTCAAGCGGAACCAATAATATCGCAATAGGTCGGCCGCCAATGCCCGATCGACGTACACCAACGGTTGGATCATCACGCCGACGAGCGTGATGAGAACCGCTCCGCCGACGAACGCCCGCAACCGCCGCAATCGCACGCTCGCATCGGACGGTGCGGGCGTCGCATCAGAAGACGCGGCATGTTCCGGTTCCGTTGCGTAGCGGCGTCGTATTGGCCCAAGCGCCACCCAGAGAACCGTTAGCAGCCCGAATCGCAAAATGAAGCTGCCACGGATTCCTGTCAGCAACAGATGGTGTGGCAGACGCTGGAACACATAGATTTGATGGGCCAATTGCGCAGTTTGGCGGTCAACGCCCCGGTCGAGCATGAGCGACGGCCACACGCCCGGCAATGCCAGCAACGCTCCGACGACGATCCCCGGCCACAGCGATTTCAGCGGAGGCACAGATAGGCCCTGCATGTACGTGGGTGCCACTGCTGGCTTGTCCAGCAGTGATCCTTGAACGGTTGGGCCTGCCAACCGTGGCGCCCGTGTCCAAGCATCGTTGCTGCGAGAAAATCTCAGCCATAACCACGCCAGTCCGGCTGCCACGGCCCCCCAGCCGCCTACCAACACGTGAAACGCCGATGCGGCGCCGAACAAAATGATCGCCCGATTCCAGCGATTGCGAGCCAGCGATTCAATCGCCAGCAGCACGAACACATAGGCAAACCCCTTCGCCTCGACGCCTCCGATGACCCACTCGCCGGCCATGTGGCAGCGCTCCATCAGACAAGCAAACAGCGCCGCAGTGAGCACGGAGTACCAAGGACGCGGCACGACCGCGAAGCTCAACCGCCGCCAAGCCCAGGCAAGCAGCAGCCAAACGGTCGCCCGGCCCGTCCAAGCCAGGGCGACCGGCCCAAGCCACAGCGACAACCAGCCAAACGTGATGCAGAAAACCTTGTGCGTATCGGCCGACTCCATGAAGAAGTCACCGGGCAGAAAGTCGGGATTCCAGAAGTGGATCGCCTTGCCGAGATAGTATGGTTCGTTCACGCCGGGCACTGGCCACGCGCCCTGAATGCAAAACACCGCAAAGATCAAAGCGATCTCGATGAACGTCTGACGGCGGGATGTGGTTGGCAGCAATGGCACGGCAGACAACGGCGAGGCTATGGGAAATCCCCATTATAGCCGATTGCCGCCGCGGCTTCAGCCAGGGCTGAGAGGCATCCAGGGCCTATCACTTTTCGATGTAGGGTGGGCCGAGCGCAGCGAGCCCCACCGTTTTGCCTGATTGATCCTTGGAAGATGGCCAAGACATCGTTGCAAACACGGTGCATCGTTGGGGTGACAAACGAGCGAAACCGCACGAACCGGCGGACCACCCCCTGACAGTCATCACGCAAAGGCGCGAATCCGCAAACGATCGGCGGTGCGCAGGCCACCAACGCCAAATGATTATTTGCGCCTTAGCATCTTGGCGTGAGCCCTTGCTTCACTATGGCGGCACACGTCAATTGGCCACACGAATCATGGAGTTGGTCATCAATGGGGCAATTTTCCAATTTCAGGACTCGCATCCCTGTTCCGTCTCTGTTATCTCCGTTTCCTCCTGTTCATCATGCCAGGATGGGAACGCTGATAACCGCTGATCAGCGTAGATTAGCGTTCCTGTGAATCGCCAACCACTACGGGCTACCGGTTACGGCACGCGGAGCGTGCCTACTACTCCAGCGCCGCGATGCTCTTAAAGTCGTCCTCCAGCGAACGGTAGAGCTGCTGATAGACCGGGAATGCCCGGTCGTAGTGCCTCTTCGCCACTTTTTGCACAGGCGTCTGCTGCACCACGCGGATCACCGCGCCGCACGCCTCCTGGATGTTCTTGAACGCGCCCGCGCCCACGGCCGCCAACAAGGCCACGCCATACGCAGCGCCCTCTTCGCTGTTGATCGTCACCACGCCGCGGCCGAACACGTCGGCCTGAATCTGCCGCCACAATGGGCTGCGCCAGCCGCCGCCTGAAGCCCGAATCTGCCGCACCGGCACGCCAAGCCTCTCGATGATCTCCAAACTATCGCGCATCGAATAGGTCACGCCTTCCATGATCGCGCGGATCATATGCCCGCGCGTATGGGCGACCGTCAGGCCGATGAAGCAGCCCCGCGCGTCAGGGTCGGCGTGCGGCGTGCGCTCGCCCGAGAGGTACGGCAGAAAGAACAGCCCTTCGCTGCCGGGCGGTACGGTTTTCGCTTCTGCGGCCAAATCGTCGTAAACCTCGCGCCGCGCTCGTTTGGCCGCCGCGACGTCGGCTTGGCACAGCGCGTTTCGGAACCATTGCAGTGAGCCGCCGGCCGACAGGTTGACGCCCATCATGTGCCACTTGCCGCGCACGGCGTGGCAAAAAGTATGGACGCGGCCCAGCGGATCGATCTTCACATCATCGCTGTGGACGAACATCACGCCCGACGTGCCAATCGAAGTCGAGAGTACGCCCTTGGCAACGATGCCATTGCCCACGGCGCCGGCCGCGCAGTCGCCCGCCCCGCCTACCACCACGCACTCGCTAGTCAGCCCGAGCGCCTTGGCCGCGTCGGGCGTCAGCCGGCCGGTCACATCCTCCGACTCGTAACAGTTCGCCAAGAGATCAACGTCGAGATCCAACGCCGACAAGAGCTTCTTCGACCACGCCCGATGTTCGACGTCCAAGAGCAACATGCCGCTGGCGTCGCTCACTTCGGTGGCATACTCGCCGGTGAGCCGGCGGCGGATTTCGTCCTTCGGCAACAGCACCTTGCGGGTCTTATCGAAGTGTCTCGGCTCATGATTGCGCAGCCAGAGAATCTTGGCGCCGTAAAACCCGTCATGGCCGGATTGGCCACCAGCTTGATCAAGTTCGCCCGGCCGCCGACGCGGCTCTCAATCTCGGCACATTCGGCCGACGTGCCGCTGATCGTTCCAAAGGATGGCCCGACGGATGACCTTATCGTTCTTGTCGAGGAACACCGACCCGTGCATTTGGCCAGATAGCCCGATCGATTTCACGTCGCCCGGTTTTAGCCGCGCCTTGGCCATCGTCTTGCGAACCGACCGAATCGTGGCCTTCCACCAATCCTCCGGGTCTTGCTCGCTCCACAAGGGCTTGGGGAAATAGCAGGGGTATGTCTCCATGGCCGACGCCAGGATCGCTCCCTTTTCGTCGATCGCCAGCGTTTTCGTGCCCGAAGTCCCAATATCGATGCCGAGGTATGCACTCATGGTTCGGTGCCCTTGCGTTGGGTGGCACGCCCCGAGGAACGAAGGGCGTGGTCGATCGAGTGCACCACGCCCTTAGTTCCTCAGGGACGTGCCACACCTGACCGTGTCCTCTGATGTCGTGCTAACAATAGCGCGGATTGTAACGCGACCGGCTACAGCGTAGCAACGGGGTCAATCGGTTATTGAGTCCGGATAAGGGGCTATAGGGTGGGCCGATCGCAGTGAGCCCCACCATTTTACATCGGGACAGGGTCGTGGGACTCGCCGCGCTCGACCCATCTATGGGAACGTGATTGTCAACCGGTGTGAGTTATTTTTCGATGCGGATCGGGTGGGGGCGTCCACGAGCGGGTGTGGGCTCAACCATCTATTCGGGATCAGCAGAATACTGCCGTCGCCATGAAAAAGGAATACAAGGCAGCGCCGCCATTCACCCTACCGCGGTCGGCCGGAAAAAGCCGCCTTCAGGGGTCAAAACGGGGTCGCTGCTGGGTCCCACGCCTGATCGCGTCGAATGTTGTCTCCTGGGTTTTCCTTGAATGGGGTTCCCCCGAGCCCCTTCCGCCTTCGCCGTCGCGTCGGCCTTCAACCGACCGCGCAGGCGAGAGCGGCCGATGCGAGGGCGAGGGCGCGAAGGGGCGGCCCCCTTCTGTCGAGCCCGAGCCGAGGTATCCGCCGACTGGTGAACCTTGGTGGTTCGTTGATTGCTGTTGGGCACGCCAAGCAGTTCGTAGGGTCTGCTCGACTGAAGCATCGCAAACATCATGCACAGCAGGTGACGCGACACGCCCACAATCGCTTTTTTCTTCGAGCCCGTATTGATTTGCAGCCGCACCAGCATGTCCCGCCAGCGTGGCGAACGCACCGCCAACCGCCAGGCAGCCTGGATCATCGCCCAGCGCAACAGGCGAGAGCCCTCCTTGCTGATGTGGAGTTCCAAGCATTTGTCCGCGCTTCTGCGAAAACCGGGGTCGAGACCGGCGAAGGCGGCCACAGCCTTCTGCGAGTGAAATCGTCGCCAATCGCCCAATTCGCTCAGCACCACGTCGATCGTCACCGGACCAATCTGAGGAATCGTGTCCAGCAGCGCCCTCGCCTCTTGCTCGACCAAAGGCGCAGTCTCGGCAAATTGTGCAAGTCGCCGATCGGCTTCTCGAAGTTGTCGCTGAAACAAGGCCAGTTGTTCTTGCAGAGCTTGAACCGTGAAACGATCGGCCGACGAAAGCGACACGCCCGCCAAGTATTGTTCCCCTTGCGGCGTGAACAGTTGGGCGATGTCGGCGTTGTAGTGCCCGAGCACGTTGCGGACCTTGCACTTCAACGACGTGATGCGGCGTTGCAACCAACACCGATGCCGCACCAAGACTCGGTGCTGACGAATCCGAGGTGTGGGGCGGTACGCCTGCGGAATCATGTCCAAGGCCAGGAAGGTCGCCAACACCTCGGCGTCGATCTTGTCGCTCTTGCGGGTGCTCTCGGCGATCACCCGCAACTTCTTGGGATGCGCCAGCACCAAACGATCGGCCATGTCTTCGATCAGCAGAAAGAACCATTCGTAGGCGGCGGTCGCTTCGACGACGACCTGAAACGAATCCAACCCTTGGAAAAAGCCTCGAATTGCCTCCGGCTCGTGGCAGCCGAACCGTGCGCGCTTTACTACTTTCGGCCGGCCAGCGGCTAGCACAACAACACACAGGACGATAACATGCTTGTGGAGGTCGACACCGACATACTTCATGGCTTGACTCCTTTTGTGGAAACACGGTCGCCAAAACTACCGGTTTACCACGTTTTCAAGGGCAAGCCAGTCGGCTCGACCTCCTTTCTCATAGTTTCACCCTATACCTATCATCTCGCTCGTCGTCCCGGTTGGGCTAGGGCCGCTTCGTCCTCCGCAACTTCTTGATCTTCGTCGAGCGAGTCGTAATGCTCGATTAGCCGGCGTACACGCTCTGCATCCCAGCCGGGCGGAAATCTTCCTTGATTCATCGCGGTTTCCTGTCGCAAGTCTCAGCCGAACGATTTCCCGATTAACCGCTCGTACTCGTCGTGGCTCCCGATCCAGATCCAGTAGAAAGTTTCTCCTTCCATAAGGGCCGCTGCTCGATACCCTGCACCGACTCGGATCGACCAGATTTCTCCCACCTTTTTGAAGCGGAGGGACGGGTGTTTGGGGTTCTTCCGCCACAACTGAAAGACTCTCCTGCGCGCTGCCGTATCTCGGGTGGAAGGCGAGAGTACGATCGCCGGAAGTCAGTTGTCGTCGAGGACTTCATCAAGTGGCTTTGTCTTGCCGGCTGCGATGTCTGCGCGCGCCCGATCGATCACGCCCTGCAGCCGACCGCCGGGCTGACTGTCGCGTTCCATCTCCCGGTCCCACTCGTCGGGCTGTTGAAGTTCATACTCAGCCAGCCAAGCCAGGAACTCATCCAGATCGGCCCTTGGAAGCGCCCGGACCTCGTCTGCAATCTTTTCAACAGTTGTAGTCATGGCGTTTTTTATCATAGCCCGGTGGCGACGAAAAAGAAAGCCCGCCGACCGGGTCAAGTGATTCGATCAGCGGGCTTCGTGTTTTAGCAATCGCATCCCGGCCGCAAACGGCCGGGCGAAACGGGACGATCTATGCGGTGCGGGACGTGAACGATTCGCTCGCCCCGCGTCCCCCACCCCTCGCCCCTTAATACATATCCTCTTCGCCGCCTTGCGGCATGGCGGGAGCCTTGTCCTTCTTGGGCTTGTCGGCCACCAGCGCGTCGCTGGTCAGCAGCAATGTCGCTACGCTGCTGGCATTTTGCAACGCCGTGCGGGTAACCTTCGTCGGATCGATCACGCCGGCCTTGACCATGTCCTCATACTGAGCCGTCAGGGCGTTGTAACCGAAGGCGCCCTTGCCCTCCGACACCTTCTCGCAGACGATGCCGCCGTCTTGGCCGGCGTTGCCCGCGATTTGGGTCAGCGGCGCACGGCAGGCACGCAGCACGATCTTGTAGCCGACCTCTTCGTCCTGGTTCAGACCATCCGGCTTCACCAAGCTTGCGGCACGCAGCAGGGCCACGCCGCCGCCGGGCAAAATGCCTTCCTCGACCGCCGCCCGCGTGGCGTGCAGCGCGTCTTCGACCCGGGCCTTCCGCTCTTTCATCTCGCTCTCGGTCGCGGCGCCGACGTTGATCTTCGCCACGCCGCCGGCCAGCTTGGCCAACCGCTCTTCGAGCTTCTCGCGATCGTAGTCGCTCGTGGTGTTCTCGATCTCGCGACGCAACTGCTCGATGCGCCCCTTGATCTCGGCGCTCTTGCCGGCGCCTTCAATCAGCGTGGTGTTGTCCTTGTCGACGATGACCTTCTTCGCCCGACCGAGCTCGGCCAAGGTCACGTTCTCGAGCTTCTTGCCGAGGCTCTCGAACAGGGCCGTGCCGCCGGTCAAAATGGCGATGTCTTCGAGCATCGCTTTGCGACGGTCGCCGTAGCCGGGCGCCTTGATCGCGCACACCTTCAGCGTGCCGCGGAGCCGGTTGATCACAAGCGTGGCCAGGGCCTCGCCATCGATGTCTTCAGCAATGATCAACAGCGGCTTGCCCGAGTTGACCACCTTCTCCAACACGGGCACCAATTCCTTGATGTTCGAGAGCTTCTTCTCGTAGATCAGCACGTAAGCGTCTTCCACGACGCATTCCATCTTGGCCGGGTCGGTGACGAAATAGGGCGAGAGGTAGCCGCGGTCGAACTGCATGCCTTCGACCCATTCGACTTCGGTGGCCAGGCTCTTGCCTTCATCGACCGTAATCACGCCGTCCTTGCCGACCTTCTCCATCGCGTCGGCCAACAGACGGCCAATCTCGGCGTCGTTGTTGGCGGCCACGCAGCCGACCTGGGCAATCTCTTCCTTCTTGTTCTTCACCGAGATCGACATGCTCTTCAGCTTGTCGGTGATGTCGGCCACGGCCTTCTCGATGCCTTGCTTGAGCTGGATCGGATTCACGCCCGAGACAACGGCGCGAAGGCCCTCGTTGAAGATCGCTTCGGCCAAGATCGTAGCCGTCGTGGTGCCGTCGCCGGCCACGTCGCTCGTCTTGCTGGCCACTTCCCGGACCATCCGGGCGCCCATGTTCTCATAAACGTCCTCCAGGTCGATCTCTTTGGCCACGGTCACGCCGTCCTTGGTGACCGTCGGCGAGCCAAAGCTCTTCTGAAGGATCACGTTGCGGCCGCGGGCCCAAGGTGACTTTCACCGCCTGGGCCAACTTCTGGACGCCGCGCTTCAACGCGTCGCGGGCTTCCTGATCGAATGCAATCATTTTCGCCATGGAACTCGTACTCCTTGTATTTTATTTCAGTGGTTAGTGATCAGTGGTTAGTGGTCAGTGGCTAATCCCTAGCCCCTAGTCCTCAGACCCTTAGGCGATGACGGCCAGAATGTCTTCTTCTCGCATCAGCAAGAGTTCGCGGGTGCCCAACTTGAACGTGTCGCCGGCATAGCTGCTGAACAGCACGCGATCGCCCACTTTCACCTGTAAGGGACTCCGCTTGCCGTTGTCCATCATGCGGCCATCGCCAACGCTGATCACCTTGCCGCGGGTCGGCTTGTCTTTGGCGGTGTCGGGCAGAACGATGCCGCCGGCGGTGACGGTTTCCGATTCATCCCGCTCGAGGACCACGCGGTCGCCCAGGGGCTGAAGTTTGATCTTGCTCGGGTCGGACGCTTCTTTCTTTTTTGCCATGCTCGAAATCTCCGAAACGGCTCCACGGGTACAATCTGCCAATGCGGCGCGCAACGCGCTTTGGTGCCGCACGTAAGCAACTGGTGCGCCAATAATGGAGCACACGATCCCTAAGTGATTGTCAGCGTGATGGTTAAGCATCAAACCAGGGCTTGTCACCAACGTCTGTCTTCGTGCGACTGCTCGGCCCAACTGCCAATCTGACAGCCGGTTGGCTGAATACTCACGCCTCCTCTACTTACCCCGCTCCAAGAGGGAGACGAGATATCGGCCGCGGATCTGCAAAATACGCTACTGTTGAGGGGGACTGCTCCTCGAATCTTGAAGTCGCGGGTGCCCCCCTTTTGCCAGAACCTCGGACATGCGCAGTGCGTCTGCGACGTCGACGCGACCAATGATGATTTCGCCTGCCATACTGATGATCGCTATCGCTCTGGCCTCGGGGCCGGCCAACGATCACGCCGACCGACTGAAGCCCGTGCTACAGCGAGTGGCGAAGATGGACCTCGCCCAACAACAGGCTTGGCTGCGACGATTGGAAACGCGGGCCAATCGTGCCGCTACCCTGGCGTTGCCGCCCGACGCGGCCGCGCGGCAAACGGCGACTACGCAATCGCAGCTACACCAGAAAGCGATCACTTGGCAAACGCTTTTGAACGTGATCGAGGAGACCGACACCCGCGAACGCGAGGCGACGGCAAAACTCGCGGCCCGCTATCGACGAGCTGTGTCGGAAAACTTTGCAGCTCAACTCGACGCGTATGGCCGCCGCCAACAGGCGTGGCGCGACGTGTATGCGGCGTGGAAAGGCGCCGGCGAGCAGTTTGAACAACAGGACCGTTTGCTCGACTGGCTCGAAGCGGCCGTCCGAAGCGTGACGCCCGAGTCGAGCGGCCCGATCCCCGAAACGCCGACCTTCGCCGGCGGGCGATCTCTGGCACAACCAACGCCAAAGCCCGAGAGGCGTGCGCCGCAGACGCCCAGCGCGACGGGTCCGGACGCGGCCAACGAAATCGTCGCCAAACCAGCGACGCGTCGCCCGGCAGAGCCGGCGTTGCCACCGCCGGAGCCGGCCGTGGAACTGTCGGCCTCAACTCGCTCCGCAACACCACTCCCTATGCAGCGACACGATCGGGATCTGCGGCCGCAACAACCATCGCCTATTCCCGCCGCACGTACAAGCGCCCTGCGCGTGGTGGAACCGCAGCCGCAGGTAACGAGCACTGAAACGGCCCGACTGCCGATTCGCGAAACAGCGCTGAAATCACTGCCGGCAAGCGCCGTGGAAGTGCGGCGGGAAATCACGGTCGCCCATCCGGCGCCGCAGTCGCCCGCCGAGTCCGGCGATGCACTCAGCGAGGAAACCGCGCACCAGCCGGTGGAAGTCCGCTTGGACGAGTTGGCCGCTCGGATCGGTGGCTACAATCTCGCGATCCGCGCCCTGGAGATCGACCTGGACGAGAACGGCGATTGGACGGCGCAGCGGCTGGAGCCATTGGTCCGCCGGCTGACGGTTCTCGCGGTTCGCCGCCACGATCTGGACTTGTTCCGCGAGGCGGTGCCGGCCGAACAGCGATCATCGCTCGCGCAACTGTCGCCAGCCAAAAGCGCCGTGTCGCAGTTCGCCACGCGTATCTTCGAGGCACGCAGCCGTGCAACGGACGTCAATTTTACGGGCGCGGACCAAGACCGCGAGATCGAGTTGCAGCGCCTCGACGACCTTTCTCGCCGGCTGGCCGAGGCTGCCGGAAAGTAACAAGGCAAGTTTCCCTTTTCGCGGTTAGTCGAATCGGCGACAATAGGCATAGGAGTCCAGTTGCTTCTTCAGTCTTGCTGTGGCGTCTCTTCCTCAATGCCCAACAATCTTCCCCCTGCCGATAACTCGCTGGCTGCCGAAAAGGTCCGCTCCTTCCCGCACACGCCCGGCGTGTACCTGATGAAGGACGAAGCCGGCCGAGTCATCTATATCGGCAAGGCGAAGGACCTTCGTGCCCGTGCGGGCAGCTACTTTCTCAAAGCCGCCGCCGAAGATCCGCGAACGTGTAAGCTTGTCCAGGAAATCCGCGACATCGACTACCTGGATGCGGAGAGTGAGATCGACGCGCTGCTGATGGAAGCCCGACTGATCAAAGATATCCTGCCGAAATTCAATCGGGACTTGCGCGACGACAAGACGTTTCCGTATTTGGAAATCTTCACGCACGAGGACTTTCCTCGCGTTCGCTTTACCCGCGAACCGAAACCACGCGGGACAAAGCTCTATGGACCGTTTGCCAATCCTCGCGGGCTGCGCGGAGCGATCCAGGTGTTGCAAAAGGTCTTCAAATTTCGCACGTGCACGCTCGACATCGACGAAAGCGACAGTCGCTGGCGCTGGTTCCGGCCCTGCCTGCTGCATTCCATCGCCCAATGCACCGCTCCATGCAACTTGAGGATTTCAAAGGAAGAATACCGCAAAGACATTCACCGCTTGCAGCGATTTCTCGACGGCGGCAAGCGTGCCCTGCTGAAGGAATTGCGCGAGGAGATGGCCGTCGCGGCACAGGAGCAGCATTTTGAAGAGGCGGCGCGGCTGCGCGATGAGATCGAGATGATCGAGTCGCTCGACGATCGCGGGGCGCTGGAAACGCACGTGCAGCCCGAGGTGTTTCCGATTGACCCCAAGAAGGGGCTGGCCGGTTTGCAGAAGGTTCTCCATTTAGAAACACGGCCGCGGACGATCGAAGGCATCGACATCGCCCACCTCGCCGGCACCGAAACCGTGGCCAGCCTCGTGCAATTCATCGATGGGCTGCCGTTTAAGCCCGGCTATCGGCGCATGAAGATTCGCAGCGTCAGCGGGCCCGACGACACGGCGTCGATCCACGAAGCGGTCGCCCGCCGTTGGCAAACCTATCAACAAGAAGGGCAGTCGCCGCCCGACATCCTCTTGATCGACGGCGGCAAAGGGCAACTCAACGCGGCCTTGGCGGCCATCGCAATAGTAGCAGGCGCACTCCGTGTGCCGTCGCCGGGTGCCACTGCTGGCTTGCCCAGCAGTGCTGTCCCGGCAGGGCCGGTGGTCCTCGCCCTGGCCAAGCGAGAAGAGTTGGTCTTTGTCGCAGGCGCCGATGAGCCGTTGCGGCTGACGCGGCACAGCTACGCGCTCAGATTGCTGCAATATGTTCGCGACGAGGCCCATCGCTTCGCCCAACACTATCACCACCTGCTCAGAAAAAAGTCGCAGTTCGGCGAGTGACGGCCGAGGAGCATGGCGATTCGCCGCCGAACGGCTAACCAGAAGGAGCAAGAGCCTATGACGACCGAACGCGTTGGCATTGTAACTGGCGGGGGCGACTGCCCCGGACTGAATGCTGTGATCCGCGCTGTAGCTAAAGCGGCCGCCAAACGCGACTGGGAAACGATCGGCTTTCTCGGCGGCTACGAGGGCATCCTGGAACCGCAGCGATACATGCCGCTCGACTATCAAAAACTGAGCGGGTTGCTCACCCGCGGCGGCACCATCCTGGGAACTGCCAATCGCGGCCGCTTCTCGGCCAAGGTGGGCCACGGCGAAACACGACGCCTGCCGCAAGAATTGATCGACGGCGTAAAGTCGGGCATGAAGAAACTGAACATCCGCGGCTTAGTGAGCGTTGGCGGCGACGGATCGTTGAGCATCGCCCAGCAGTTGTTCGAGGGAGGCGTGCCTGTGATCGGCGTCCCCAAAACGATCGACAACGACCTCGAAGGCACCGATATGACCTTCGGGTTTGACTCGGCCGTCGCATGCGCCACCGACGCCCTCGATCGACTTCGCACGACGGCCGAAAGTCATAACCGTGTGATGGTGCTGGAAGTCATGGGCCGTTACGCCGGCTGGATTGCCATATACGCGGGCGTCGCCGGCGGCGCTGACGTCATTCTGATTCCGGAAATTCCCTTCACCTACGACAGCGTCTGCGCCAAGATCCAAGACCGCGAGAAAGAGGAAAAACATTTTACGCTGATCGTTGTGGCCGAAGGCGCCCGGGAAAAAGGCTGCGACTTTGTCACCGCGACAGAACAGATCGCCAACCGCGAAGCCCGCTTGGGCGGCATCGCTGGTGTGGTGGCTGCCGAAGTTGAAAAGCGGTCGGGGAAAGAAGCCCGTGCGTGTGTCCTGGGCCACTTGCAGCGCGGCGGCACTCCCACAAACTTCGATCGCGCGCTATGCTCCATCTTCGGCGCGCAAGCCGTGGAAATGATCGCCGCCGGCCAGTTCGGCGAAATGGTGGCGTATCGCGGCTCCCACATGGCGACCGTGAAAATCACCGAGGCGATCAGGCAGTTGAAGACAGTGCCTCCGACCGGCGACTTTGTACGCACGGCACGCGCCTTGGGGATCAGCCTTGGCGATTAGCGTGCCTTTCTAACGCGACGAGCCAGACATTCCTGTCGGTTCCAACGATGGCGATCACTACGGCAGTCAAAGCAGACAAAAATGTCTGCCCCGCCTGATGCGTTGATCTTCGCCCGGTTCCTAGCCGGCCGCTATCTCCAAGCGGCAAATGGCGACCGCGAGTTTCGCCCGTCCGCACCGTCCAAAATTCCGGCCATCCCCCCCGGAAATTTCCCAGCGAGGTACTTGTCAAAACCGTCGTAAACGGTAAACTCAACGCATCACTTGTGGGAAATCAACCCAATTATTCAAAATCTTATCGGCTACTTGCGGGAAATCCGCCCAAGAAGTAAAGTAGAGCAAAGCTCGATGTCGATCGTTCCCGTCCGTCCAAATTTGACGCCCCCCCTTGGTGCTCTTGGCCATGGCCACTACACAAGAATTTCTCTTGGGCGAGTTTCAGCGGACGCTCGACGATCGCTTTCGGCTCTCGGTCCCCAACGAGTTGGGCGACGCGCTGACGGCCGACGCACCCGATTGCATTCTCGCCAAAGAGCGGCCCGGCTGCTTGAGCCTGTGGAGTGCCCCGGTCTGGCAGGCACGACTCGACGAGGGGGTCGAACTGGTCAAACAGAAGATGCGGGCGGGCAAACTCCAGGAGCGCATCGCCGAAGTGCAGTTGTTCGGCCGGTTGCTGTCGACTCGTCACCGTGCGGTCCAATTGGCCGGTCGCGGGCGGCTCGTGATACCCGAGGGTTTTCGCGAGTTCCTCGGCGTCGAGCCGGGCGGCGACGTGCAAATTGTCGGGGCGGCGGTGTGCGTCGAAATCTGGAATCCTGCCGCTTGGCTGAAATATCTCGAAGGCCGCATGCCCCGCTTCCGCCGGCTTTTCGATCGGCTTTCTCGCTAGCGTGTCGCGCAGGTTGGCATATTCCGCCTGGCAAAGGGCGTGCTCAGTCCCCACGTCGCGCTTTCTTGCTCCGCTCAGGACATGCCGCCCTCCGCAGCGGCTACGCATCAACAAAACACGGGCGAAAGCCCTCCATGCCCGGTCCGGTGGGTTTGTTCGATCAAAAACCCACGGCCGTGTCACCCCGGTTGGAATTGCAAGTCACCAAGGATGGGTTTTACCGGTGCAGATGATGCGCCCACCCATTCTTCCCCGGACCGGGCATGGTGCTTTTTCGAGCGAGGAAGCATGGATTGCTCCAGCAACGTCGGCGGCACGGACGCGATCGTAGGTCTGCCGGTCACGGCTGCTGCGATAGCCGAACCTGCTACGTCAAGTCATCGTTGGTGGCCTGCGGCCGCGGTGTTTGCCGCGTATGTGGCGTTGGCGCTCATCACCTACTCGACGATCCTCAACACATATTTTCTCTCCGACGATTTTGCCCTCATCGGCCGAACCGAGCGCGAGGGCTTCTTCGGCACCTGGGGAACTCAGCAGGGCGGCTTCGTGCGCCCCGTCGTCATCCTGTCTCTTGTCGCCGATCATGCGCTGTGGCGGTTCAATCCTCTCGGATTCCATTTGACAAACGTCGTGCTGCACGCAGTAAATGCCTTCCTCATCTTTTGGCTGATGCGGCGAATGATGGCCATTGTGGACCGGGCCGATGCGATCCTCGTGCCGATATTGGCGGGCGCGTTTTTCCTCGTGCATCCCTCACACACGGAGGCGGTCACGTGGATCGCCGGCCGAACCGACGTCATTGCAACGGTTTTCGGCCTGCTGGCCACCGGCTGTTTTCTGTTGCTAATGGAGCAATTCCGGTGGCCCCTATTTGTCGCGTTCGTTGGTGCATTCACTACGGCGCTGTTTTCCAAGGAATCGGTCGTCACGTTGCCCCTCGTATGGGCAGCGATTCTGCTGCTTCTGTGGATTCGGGTAAATGGCCGGGACTGCGCGGCGCTATGGTCCTGCTATCGGCCTTCGTGGTTCTATTGACATATTTTGTAATCCGTAGGCTGACTATTGGCCATTTCATTGGTGGATATGGCACACAGCATCACTTGGCCATCCTGCAAACGAAAACGCTTCTAAATCTAGCGAGCGACGTTCTGCGATCTGTCGTTCCGGCGATTCCTCGCGTGACCTGTAACTTCGTGGAGCAACCCGCTTCGCTGGCCTTCCTGGCCGTAGGTAGTGGGTTCATTGGGTTGCTGCTCTATCGCGCAAGAAAGCGCTTTGCCGGTGCACAGGGGTTGTTGATCGTCATGCTGGCGTTGGCCTTCATCGTGAGCTTGCTGCCGGTTGTTACCATGGATATATCGGTCGTCAATACGGAGGGCGAGCGCCTCGTCTATTTGCCGAGCGCATTTACGGCCGCTATCTTCGCGATGGCTCTGCCCCTGCTATTCCGCCGGACTGGCGTCGTGGTGGCCATCGCGGCTTTTTGCATCGTTGTCGAGTCGGCAACCCTCTGCCGCGTTAATCACCGATGGATCACTGCTGCGCAGATGACGAAGGCCATCGCCCGACAGATATCGCGCTACGATCCATCGACGACCGCGATCGTGAACCTTCCAGACAACTATCGCGGCGCCTATGTGTTCCGTACGGGCCTATTCGATGCGGCAACCACGTTTGAAGGCAAGAAGGCGGATATCCGCTACCAAATTCTCTGTACGCATGACGTACACTCGCTGACAGATATCTTCGATGTATCGTGCGAAGGCGCGAAATTTCGCTTCTCTCCTTCTGAAGGGCGAAAAGTGCGAATGCTGAATCCTGCGAGCGAACCGGTGCAATGGATCGGCGACGGATTTGTCGCCGCTTTGCCGAGCAGAGACGGTCAAGCGCCGTGCGATGTGCTCAGCTATCGGCAAGGCTCGCCTGAAACCAACATACGAACGATCGACGTACCGATGCCTCGGCGAAATGCGTTGCGAACATCGGCAAACAGCCGTTGATGTAAGGGCGGGGCTTGCAACTGCAATGTCCCGGACCAATCCTCCGCAATTGCCCGCTCACCTATTTCTTCGCCGCCTGTTGTTCTTTCACGATGACGTAGTTTAGGCGCAACTCGTGCAGCGCCGCCTCCAACTCCTCGCTTTCATCCGGCGTGCGATTGCCCTCAGTCTTCGTTTGCAGCATCGCCAAAATGTCGATGGCATGCTGGGCCTGATCGAGCGTCACCTCGGGCTTATTCGTGACCGGATTCGGCAACAGCCCCAGGCCCAGCGCCCCTTGCAGATAGAGCGTGCCGACCAAGAATGTCAGATCCGCCGGGGGCATGCGCGGGTGAGTACCCGCCGACGCTTCCGGCTTGGCGGCGTCGGTCGTGTCGCCGGCGTGTTGAGCGGCCGCCTTTTCCGCCTCGACTTGGCTCTTCCAATCCTCGTCGATAATGAGCTTCTTTTCAGGATTCTTCGGTTCGTCTGGCATTGCAATGTCCCCTCAGTAATTCGCTCATGCCCCGGCATAAACACCGGAGCCGGGCGATTCCTTACGCACGCTGCGCGCACCGCGTGCTTTCTGAGTTCTCCTCTCGACCCTCTGCCCGCTCTTCTCTCCCCTCTCCTCTCGTCTCGCCCCTCTCCGCCTGACGCGCCAGCGCCGCGCCGATGAAGCCAGCGAACAACGGATGCGGCTTGGTAGGCTGGGACTTGAATTCCGGATGATATTGCACCCCGATAAACCAAGGATGACCGGCAACCTCCACCACTTCAACCAGCGAGCCGTCAGGGCTGGTGCCCACAACCTGCATGCCGTTGGCCGCGAACTGCTGGCGGTACGCGTTGTTGAACTCGTAGCGATGCCGATGCCGCTCCGAAATATCTTGCGCGGCGTAGCAGGCGGCCGCCTTGCTGCCGGCCGTAAGTCGCGTCGGCTGAGCGCCCAGCCGCATCGTTCCTCCCTTGTCCGTGATCGTCTTTTGCTCGTCCAACAGGCAAATCACCGGGTGCGGCGTATCCTTGTCGAACTCGGTCGAGTTGGCCCGTTCCAACCCCACGACGGTTCGGGCAAACTCGGCCACCGCACATTGCATGCCCAGGCAAATGCCGAAAAACGGAATGCCGCGCTCCCGCGCAAAACGCACAGCGTCGACCTTCCCCTCAATGCCGCGCTCGCCAAAGCCGCCGGGTACAAGAATGCCGTCCACCCCGGCCAGCAGCCGCTCCGGCCCTTCGCGCTCCACCGCTTCGCTGTGGAGCCGCTGAATGCTAATCTGCGCCCGATGATAAACGCCGGCGTGATCCAACGCCTCGTAGATCGACTTGTAGGCGTCGCGATGCTCGGCATATTTGCCTACTACAGCAATAGTAATCTCGTGCTCCGGATTTCGAAGCCGATGAATGAGATCGCGCCATTTATCCAGGTTCAGTGGGCCCGCCTTCAACCCCAGCTTGCGGACGATCAATTCGTCCATGCCATGTTCAACCAGGCTCATCGGCACTTCGTAAACCGAAAAATCCTTATCCTTTTCCTCAATCACCGCCTCGATCGGCACGTTGCAGAACAGGGCGATCTTGGCCCGGTCGTCGCGGCTCAGCGATCGCTCGGTGCGACACACTAAGATATCCGGCTGGATACCGATTTGCCGTAATTGTCCGACGCTGTGCTGCGTTGGCTTGGTTTTCAGTTCGGCGGCCGCCTTCAGGTACGGCACGAGCGTTAAGTGGATGTAGAGGCAGTTTTCCTTGCCCACGTCGAGCGAGAACTGGCGGATGGCCTCCAGAAACGGCTGGCTCTCGATGTCGCCCACCGTTCCGCCGATCTCGGTGATGACCACGTCGACGTCCGGGCCGGCCGGCTTGGCCAATGCCGCCTTGATCTCGTTGGTGATGTGCGGGATCACCTGCACGGTCTTGCCCAAGAACTCCCCGCGGCGTTCCTTGTTGATTACCGACAGGTAAATTTGGCCGGTAGTGTAGTTCGAATGGCGATTGAGCGGACTGTTCGTAAACCGCTCGTAGTGCCCCAGGTCAAGGTCCGTCTCGCTGCCGTCGTCCAGCACGTAGACCTCGCCATGCTGGTAAGGGCTCATGGTGCCCGGGTCAACGTTGATGTACGGATCGAGTTTCTGCATGCGGACCGCGAGGCCCCGCTGTTCCAGCAGCATTCCGATCGACGCGCTCGTAAGCCCTTTGCCCAGCGAGCTAACCACGCCGCCGGTGACGAAAATGTGTTTACTCATTGGAAAGCCGTCCTTGCAATGCGGCCGCCTCGTGCGACCATGGGAAAAGCCCATTGTAGAACGGCGGGCGGAAAGACGAAAGAGGCGGGCGGGTGGAACAAAGCGAGTATCGGCTCCCGAATCACGCTATGCGGCCCAATTGACCACATTCAGATCGTCGACGCGATGGAAGTCAGTATCCCGGCTAACCAGCGTGGCCCCGAGCGACATCGCCGTAGCGGCGATCCACAGATCGTTCTCATCCAGTGAAAGCCCCTTGCTCTGTGCGGTGGCCTTGATCCTCGCGTAGTAATCGCCGGCGGCGGGCAATACCGGTTCGCAAGGAATGACCGGAAACAGCCGCACACACCTGGCCTCTAAAATTTCGCGCCGCTTTCCCGGCGGCAACCGCTCGATTCCGTGGCGGATTTCGCCACGCACTATGGAGCAGATCGCCACGCGGTCGGTGGGGACAATGCCCGCCAGCTTCTCGTGCGTGCGAGGGTCGTCTCGCATCAAATCGCTAAAGGTCGTGGTATCGAACAAAAAGATCACTCGGAGTCCCCATTATCGAAGACTCCCTCGCGTCGAACAGGCAGCTTGCCAACCGCGATCATCCGCTCTAAATCGTCCACGTCCTCGGAAGAAGGGAATGGTGGCTCGCGCATCGCACGAAGAACCGCCGCAGCCGAACCGGGGCGCGGCTCGTCGGACGACGCAGTCAGTGTCCCGTTTGACTCCACGCCAATTCGTGCTGCTAGCCGCAAGCGATCTTCGGGCGACAATTGAGAAGCCAGCGCCACCACGTCGTCAAATGTTACAGCGTTCGTGGCCATAGCAACACTCCTTTCAGGGATTTCCTCGATCAGCCGATCATCCCCGCGACAGTGCATTTCGCGTTACCGCTCTTTCCAGCCTTTACGAGCCCGACGATGTCTTCACATTTGCGAGCCCCACGAAACCAACTCCACTTGGACTGTACTCCTGCCACCGGGTGCCGTCAAGAGTTGAAAGAAGTTCCAACAGCCGCAACAAACTGCCCCAACCGGCATTTTTCGTTATGATGCCGACGAGATAGCGAACCCGAATGGTTACTTGCCCCAAGCGTTAAACGCCATTGTCGCAGCAACGAGACTAGATATGCACAGTGCAAACAAACTTAGCATTAGCGAAATAACCGTCTTCACGGCAAGTCGATGCTTTGGGGTTACGTAATGCCAACTTAGATGGAAGTAGGCACCGAGTGCCGCGATTGACGGCAAGGCGAAGCAAAGAACATCGGACTTAAATACTGGCGAGAGGCGGCTTACTCTTCCGTAGTAGAGGGCAATGAGGAACGTCGCGTGCGCGACTCCAACTAATGCCATCTTGCCGTAGAAACGAAGCATGTTGCTGGTCGTGTTTGCCCGCCGTTTCTCGCTGGGATTGACGGCGCAACTACCTAACTAATTATCCCATTCCGATCTGCTCCCACTTTGCCTGACTTCTCCACAAACGCCCGGTAGTCCTCCGGCGTGTCGATGCCGAAGGTGGGCGCGTCGACCACGCCGACGAGGATCGAATAGCCGGCCTCGATGACGCGGAGCTGTTCGAGCTTCTCAATCTGTTCCAACGCCGAAGGCGGCATCGCGGCCAACTTCAGCAGGAAATCGCGGCGATAGGCATACAGCCCGACGTGCTGGTGGAAAAGGGGCGGATTGCTGTCGAGCAACGCATTGTCCCAGTGGCGGGGGCAGGGAATTACGCTACGGCTGAAGTACATGGCCCGCCCTAGATGGTCGAACACCACTTTGACGCAGGCCGGATCCTTCAATTGCTTGCGGAAGCGGATCGGCGTGGCGAGCGTGCTCATTACGGCCGTCGGGTTTTCTTCCAGCAACTCGATGGCCAAGTCGATCGAACTGCCTGCTATCTCCGGCTCGTCGCCTTGGACGTTCACAATAATATCGACGTCGGTCATTCGCCGGGCGATCTCGGCCACGCGGTCGGTGCCGCTCGAGGCCGCCGGGTTCGTCATTTCTACCTGGCCGCCAAACGCTCGAACCTCGTTGAGAATGTCGGCATGGTCCGTAGCCACGCATATCCCAGCAGGCCGTGTCGCGCTCTTGGCGGCCTCATAGGTGTGCTGGATCAGCGCCTTGCCCGTCTCACGCAGCAGCAGCTTCCGTGGCAGCCGCGTTGACGCAAGTCGAGCAGGAATAATGATTTGACTCGTCGAACGAACACGCAATCTTGGCGCGGCCTGGGCCATGAGCTTCCTCCATGATGACCATTGAAAAGCGATTATTAGCCGATTTCGCCGATCAGCGGTAGACGAATTGGTAACGGGTAATACAATGTATTAATCCAGCAACCGGGACCGGGTCGCTTTTCGACTCAAATTGGCGCTTGGCAGACACGCCTAGGACAAAATACGTGGCCCCGTTCCGTCCCAAACCGCCGGAGACCATCATGGCCGACGCCCGACGAAAACATGACATTATCACCTTCAAGGTCGACGAGCCCCTCCGCGAGGCAATGGCCGGCATTCCCAACCGCTCCGAATTTATTCGTGCGGCCATCCTCTCGGCCCTCGACAGTGTCTGCCCATTATGTAAGGGCAGCGGCATCCTGACGCCCGATCAGCATAAGCACTGGGTCGCGTTCGCCGAGCATCATGCCGTGACCCAGTGCGGCGACTGTAACGCCCTCCACTTGGTCTGCGAGGCGGACAGCAGCTCGGGCAACCAGCACGGGGGAAGCAGCTAATGCGAGGGCCAAGACATTGGCATGTTTTCTGCCGCTGCGTTACGCTGCTGACGGCGCTGGTCGCCGGCTGTGGCGCGCCCACGAAGGAAAATACCGACAACCGCCTACAGGTGGTTGCCGGCGTGCCGCCCTTGGCATATCTCGTCGAACAGATCGGCGCCAAACACGTAAACGTCGATGTCTTGGTGCAGCCCGGCCAAGACCCGCATACGTTCGAGCCGACGCCACGGCAGGTCATGTCGCTCGGCAATGCGGCGATCTTCTTCAAAATCGATATGCCCTTTGAAAACGTTTTGTTGGACAAAGTCCAGGAAGGCAATCCAACGCTCCGTATCGTTGATACAACCCGCGGCATTAAGAAGCGTGAAATGGATGCGCCATGCTCCCATGAGGCATCAGGCCACGAGCACGATGGCGGCGGCGAGCCCGATCCGCACGTCTGGCTCTCGCCTCCGCTTTTGATCATTCAGGCCAACAACGTTGCCGCGGCCCTGTGCGAGGCCGATCCGACGCATGCGCGCGAATATCGAAAGAACCTTGCCACATTGGTCGATCGCATCGGAACTTTGCACCGGCGAGTCACGGCCATGCTGGCCCCATATCGCGGTCGCTCGTTCTACGTATTTCATCCGGGCTTCGGCTATTTTGCCGACACCTATGGGCTGAAGGAGGTCCCGATCGAGACTGACAGCCGCTCGCCGACGCTGCCGGAGCTTCGCGCATTGACCGCCGAAGCCCGATCCGACGGCGTAACAACCATCTTCATCCAGCCACAATCACCGCAGCAAAGCGCACAGGTCGTGGCCGACGCCATCGGTGGCACGACAGTCCTGCTCAACGGTCTGGCCGAGAACGTTCTCAGCGATATTGACGATATAGCGACCAAGCTCCAGGCAACTCTAGCCGAGAGCCGGCCTCCACCAACCACTCGCCACTAACCACTAGCCACTCTCCAATGACCGAGCCGGCGATTTCACTGCAGGACGTGACCTTTTCCTACGGCGGCGTGCCGACGTTGACAGATGTGAATCTGTCGGTCGACGAACGGCAGGCCGTGTGCGTCGTCGGACCCAACGGCGGCGGAAAGACGACGTTGGTGAAGTTGATCCTCGGCCTTCTAACGCCACAGAGCGGCACGGTTCGCGTATTCGGCCAGCCGCCAGAACGGTCGCGGCTCCGCGTCGGCTATATGCCGCAACACGTCCAGCACGATCTGCAGTTCCCCATGACCGTGATGGATATCGTGCTGATGGGCCGCCTGGGGCAAAAAGCGGGCGGCCGAGTCTGCGGATGGTACGGCCGCGCCGATCGTCGCGCCGCGCTCGAGACTCTGGCCGAAGTAGGCATGGAAGGGTCATGCCGCCGACCATTCGCCTCCCTCTCCGGCGGCCAACGCCAGCGCGTGTTGATTGCCCGAGCGCTCTGCTGCCAGCCTGACCTGCTGCTGCTCGACGAGCCAACGTCCAACGTCGATACCCTGGTGGAAGCTCAGCTATTAGACCTGCTCCGCCTGCTCAACCAACGGATGACGATCCTCATGGTATCGCACGACTTGGGCTTCGTCTCGGGCCTTGTCGAACGCGTGATCTGCGTCAATCGCCGAGTGGTCGTCCATCCGACCAGCCAGGTCACCGGCGAGGCAATCCGCGATATCTACGGCGGCGAGGTCCGCATGGTCCATCACGACGAGTTCTCCCCTTTCGGACATACGCATGACTGACTTTCTCGATGCGATTAGAGAATTACCCTTCCTCCGCTACGCCCTGCTAACCGGCCTGCTGGCAAGCGTGCCGTTGGGAATCGTCGGCTCGTACGTCGTGACGCGGCGGATCACTTACATCGGCGCTGCCATTTCGCACTGCGTGTTGGGCGGCATCGGCGCGGCTCTCTATCTGAACGTCGTATACCATCTCGACTGGTGCAGTCCACTGGCCGGCGCCGTGGCAGCCGCCCTTGTCTCAGCCCTCATTATCGGCCTCGTGAGCCTCTACGCCCGCCAACGCGAAGACACCGTGATCAGCGCCGTTTGGGCACTCGGTATGGCGATTGGCCTCGTATTCTTTGCCAAGACACCCGGCAACGTCGATCCGATGAGTTACCTGTTCGGCAACATCCTCCTGGTGTCGCAGTCCGACGTCTGGCTGGTCGCGGTGATGGACTTGTTGGTTGTCGCCCTCGGGCTCGGTCTCTACCCAAAATTGCTCGCTCTGTGTTTCGACGAAGAGTTTGCCCAGCTCCGCGGCGTGCCGGTCAAGCTCTACTACTTGTTGCTCTTGTGTCTGACCGCGCTAACCGTGGTGCTGCTGGTTCGCGTGGTGGGCATCGTGCTGGTAATCGCGTTGCTGACGCTTCCGGCCGCCGTAGCCGGTCATTTTGCCCGCCGACTTTGGCAAATGATGCTGCTGGCCATCGTCTGCTGCATGGTATTCGTTACCGCCGGCATCGCTCTAAGCTATCCCACCAATCTGCCGAGCGGCCCGGTCATCATCCTCATCGCCGGTGCGACGTATCTGGTAGTGACCCTGTCGACGCGGCTGCTCAACGGTGGCGCGCCCTGACGAACGTAGGACTTGCCATGCAATTTCATTGGCCAGCCGGCCTTTTCAACATCGAGCCCAAATGGCCGACAATGCAGTCGGCCAGCACGTCGGCGTGGTAGCCGCCTTCGAGAACGCTAACTACCTTCCCGTCGGCGTGCATATCGGCCACGTCCAGCACAAAATTGCTCATTGTCACGAAGTCCTCGGTATCGAGGCCGAGATCACCAATGGGATCTAGGCGATGGGCGTCGTAGCCCGCGCTAATGAGAACTAACTCCGGCTTAATCTTCGCCGCGAACTTCTCCAGGTTCGTGGTGAATGCTTCCAAGATGTCTTTTCGCGGCGTTCCGTAGCGGATCGGCAGATTGAGCGTCGCGCCCAGTCCACGGCCCGCGCCCGTCTCGTCGGCTGTGCCTGAACCGGGATAGAACGGAAAGCGGTGCATCGAAAAGAAGCCTACCTGTGGGTCTTCCCAAAACGCGGCTTGCGTGCCATTGCCATGATGCACGTCCCAGTCGACGATCAATACGCGCTCGATGCCGAGGGCATCGATGGCCAAACGGGCAGCCACGGCAATGTTATTGATGAGGCAAAATCCCATTGCCTGACTCTGTAACGCATGGTGGCCCGGTGGACGCACAATGCACAGCGCCTGGCGATCTTCACCTCGAACCACGCGGCCCACGGCGTCACAGGCGCTGCCGGCGGCAAGCAAAGCCACATCGTAGCTGGCACGGCTCAACGCCGTGTCCGGTTCGATATATCCGCCGCCTGCCTCCGCAAAGGAACAAAGCTCGTCCAGATAGCGCGATGTGTGGACTCGCAAGAGTTGCTGGCGAGTGGCCGGCCCGAAATCCGGCCGTCGGCACTGCCCCGTCAGTCCGGCCTGTTCGAGCCGCAGTGGGATTCGCCGTATTCGATTCCCAGATTCTGGATGGGCACCGCCCGTGACGTGATCGAGGAGCGACGACGAGTAGTACAGTAATGTCATAACCGGAAGCTCCGCCGCATTATGATACTCTACGGCCAGCGGTCGACGTCGTACAGGGGTTGGAACCGGCAGACAGACACGTGATTAACGGTTGCGTGCGGCCCTGCTCAGCTTGACACCCCTCCACACTCACTGGTAGCCTATATCTTGCGGGTTCTCGTTAACGACAAACAAAAGAGCTGATAGGTCTTATGGTTACAGCGAAACGGAAGACATACGGCGAATGGCGAGTCGCCTTCGGTTCGGGTTTGATCTTGGCACTTTGGGTCATCGGCTGTTTCACGGCCATCGCCATGGCCCAGCCGGACACAGCCGCGACCGGCGCTGCCGAGGCGCCGCAAACCTACGAACAACTGCCGGTCGACGAGGCGCTGAAGCGGAATGCAACCACGATTAACCAGATTCTCATGTCCGGCCAGTTTAACACCGGCCAGCAGGCGATCTTCACCGACTATTTTGAAAAATACGCGTTGGCGCGGTGGACCACTCCAGACGATCCAAGGAGCCTCGGCAACCTGCCAAGCTATCGCAAGGACCTGCGCAACAGCCTAGCGCGGCACGGCTCGGGCGCCGGGCCTCAGGTCCATGACTACCTCGCAAAGCTCGTTCTCGACTTCATGAACAAGATCGTGGCCGGCCACTATCATCCGGCGGTTCAAGTCAACGCCATGTTGATGATCGGCGAGCTCAACAGCGTCGAAGGTAATCCGCCCACGCCGCTGCCGGCCGCGCTCGATGTATTGCTCGCGGACGCCGGCAATGCAAAATTGGCGCCGGCAGTCCGCATTGCTGCGATGGTCGGCGTCCAACGCCACATCATGCTTCGCACCGGTGATAACGATGCCCGCCGAACCATCTTGGCCGCCGTGCTGAAGCTCGCGACCGACGAGGCATCCCCGACCGACGTCGGCCGGCAATGGCTCTTAGCGCAGTCCGTCGAAACGTTGGCCCAATTGGGCACATTGGGCGAGAACAACGCCGCCTTCAAGCTCATTGTGAAGACTCTCTCGGACAAAAAGCTATCGCTTGCGACACGCAGCGTCGCCGCCAATTCACTGGGTCGCTTGAACTACGAGGGCGCGACAAATATCAAACCGGCCGATGCCGCCGCGGCGGTCGGGCAATTCCTCATCGACGCCTGCACCGATGAACTCAAGCGGGCCAAGAGTGCGGACAAAGGCACTACGCAGCGGCGGATGAAACAGCGACTGGCCGCTGCCGCCACGGCTCTGGGCGGTGAAAACGAAGACGGCAAGGGTTTGGCCTCCGCGGCACGCGACCCGGCCCAACGCACTTTCATTACTAAGTTGCAGGAGGAAATCACGGCGGGAATCAAAGAATTCGACGACCCGGATCGTGCCCCAGAGGAACTGCACGGTGCGGTTGATGATCTCCGTAGCAAGCTCGAAGCCTGGGCAAAGACGAAGCCTTGATCTTGTCGGCTGGTTCCTGTTCGATGACCTTCCCGAGCAGCCGATCATCAATCCACAATCACCATCCAACAATTCGCAGGAGCAGCCGCTCGTGGCCAAATTCGCCGTGATACTGCCCGCCGCCGGCAGCAGCAGCCGCTTTCGCGACAAGAGCTACAAGAAGCCCTTTGCGCCGCTGGCTAACAAAGCCGTCTGGCTGCATTCGGCCGAGCGATTCCTTGGCCGCAGCGACGTCCTACAGACGATTCTCGTCATCGCGCCCGACGACCGGGCCGATTTCAATCAAAAATTTTCGGCCAACATCGCCTTCCTCGGCATTGAAGTGGTCGACGGTGGGGCCCAACGTGCCGATTCCGTCGAGTCGGCGCTCGCCCGCGTGAAACCGCAGGCCGATTTTGTCTGTGTCCACGATGCTGCTCGGCCCTGTCTGACCGACGCCTGGATCGATGACATTTTTGCCGCCGCCGAAAAGACCGGGGCCGCCATCTTCGCCCTCCCCGTGGCCGGAACGTTGAAGCGCGTCGGGGCCGATCGCAAGATCCAGCAAACCGTCGACCGCGACAATCTCTGGGAAGCCCAGACCCCGCAGGTCTTTCGCCGTCAACTGCTCATGGATGCCTACGCCAAGCGCGGCGGTTTTGCTGCCACCGATGAAGCACAACTGGTCGAACGGATTGGCCAACCCGTGACTGTCGTCCTCGGTTCGCCGCTAAACATGAAGATCACTACGAAAGAGGACCAGCGACTCGCCGAGCATGCGCTCAAGGCCCTGCCAAAGCCCAAGTTGCCCGGAGCGCTGAATCCCCTGGACGACCAATGGCGGTGATACGCGGCTTGGCAGACTCGCTGAAGAAAAGGACGCGCCCGTGACCAAAGTCTCCTCTCCTCTCTCCTCCGACATCATCGCCGAACTCTCCTGGCGCGGCCTGATCAATCAGACGACCGACGACGCCAACCTGGCGCGACTGCTGATGGAGAAGCCGCGGACACTCTATGTCGGCTTCGATCCGACGGCCGACAGCCTGCACGTCGGCCACCTCCTGGCCCTGATGGTGCTGCGCCGTTTTCAGATGGCCGGGCATCGGCCGATTGCCCTGGTCGGCGGAGCGACCGGCATGATCGGCGACCCGAGCGGAAAGAGCGAAGAACGAAATCTGCTTTCTCCGGACGCTCTTCAGGCCAACATCACCGGCATACAGCCGCAATTGCGGCGATTCTTCGATTTCGATTGCGGCGCCAACTCGGCCGTCCTCGTGAACAACTACGACTGGATGGGACGCTTCGGCTACCTGGAATTCCTCCGCGACGTGGGCAAGCACTTTCCCGTCAACGTCATGCTCTCCAAGGACTCCGTCCGTAGCCGCCTCGAACGCACCGACGCCGGCCTAAGCTATACCGAGTTCAGCTACATGCTCTTGCAGGCATACGACTTTGCACACCTTAGCGAGCACTACGACTGCGAGTTGCAAGCCGGCGGAAGCGACCAGTGGGGCAACATCACGGCCGGCATTGATCTGGCCCGGCGGCTCCGCGGCGTGCAGCTTTACGGCTGCACCTGGCCTCTGCTGACGCGGAGCGACGGCACGAAGATGGGCAAGACCGAATCGGGCGCTCTGTGGCTCTCACCCGAGAGGACCAGCCCCTATCGCTTTTATCAATACTGGGTCAACCTCGACGACGCCGACGTGGGTCGCTGCCTGCGTTTCTTCACCGATCTGGGCCAACAAGAGATCGACACGTTGTTAGTCGCGCATCAGGCCGATCCTGGCCGCCGCACTGCGCAGCGCCGCCTGGCCGATGAATTGACGAATATCGTCCACGGCCCTGACGGCCTTCACACCGCACAGCGTGCCACCGAGATATTTTTTGGCGCAGAAATCGGTCAGTTGAGCGATGGCCAGCTCGCCAGCATCTTCGCCGACGTGCCCAGCCAGCAGTTGCCCCGGCAACGACTGACCGACTCGGGCGTACCAATCATCGACGCGTTGGTCGAGTCCGGCCTTGCGAAGAACAAGAGCGAAGCCAGACGCACGGTGACGCAGGGCGGGGCCTACGTCAACAATCGCCGCGTGGATAGTATCGAGACACATCTGACATCCGCCCATCTGGCCAGCGAGTCGATGATCGTGCTCCGCTCGGGCAAAAAGAACTACGCCCTGCTGCGCTTCGTATAGAGTCCACTATTGGCTCGCGGGAAAGTAATGCAACATTCGTTTAGCGGCCGACGGCACGTCGGCCGTGCATTGCAGGCAACTTTTCACTCATGTCATTGCCAAGGCGTTGCATTACTTTCCTGAACGTGAATGGACGGACCTCATACCGTGCCATTGGTGCTGTGAGGAGGCTGTGGTCCGCAAGGCGGCCCCTACGACGCATATCGCGAGCGCCCTGAGGTGACGAATGAACGCCAAATGTCCAACCGAAAGTGCCGAACGGTCGATATTTCGATCGCGACATTTGACATTCCGCTGGCTCTTGCTCCTCGGCGTTCTTCTACTGCTGCTGGCGGCGGCCGCGCTGCTGGCCATCTATCTCGCCGTCCGCCACGAGCCCGCGTTCTATCGCCAAGCGCTAAAGACGGACCATGCCGTGCTGGAAAAAGGGAGCCATCTCATGTTGCAGCAAGCCGCGAAACTCGCCAGCAATCTGCGGCAGGAGAAACCTTGGAAGGCGCTGTTCACTGCCGATGAGATCAACGGCTGGCTCGCGGTCGACATGATGAAGAATCATCCGGGCACGCTCCCGCCGACCATGCGTGATCCACGCGTCATCATCAGTTCCACTCAAGTCACAATCGCCTGTCGCTTCCGGCAAAACGGCGTCGAAAGCGTGCTAAGCCTCACCGTGGAACCCTCGGTGCCCGAGCCCAACGTGCTCGCACTGCGCATCGTTAAGGCCCGAGCCGGGCTATTGCCCGTGCCGTTGGGCCAGGTCCTGGACCAAATCAAAAAGGCAGCCGGCGACATGCATCTCGATCTCCGCTGGCGACATGCCAACGGCGACCCCGTGGCCATGTTGTCGCTGCCAGCCAACGACGACGACCAGCCCGTGCATGTCGACACCCTAGAACTTGGCGATGGAGAAATTTACGTTGCCGGCAACACGGGCAAGCCATAGTACGGTAGACAACGGAGAGTCGCGAGGGCAACCAGTAGAAGCAAAGAACCGTTTAGCGGCCGCCGGCACGGCGGCCCTCTGATTCCTGATCTCGCAACAAGAAGCTCCAACGATCTCCGCTTTCGCCTAGCCGATCGAGTTGCGCTGCACCGTGCAGTTTTTCGCCGGCCAAGTCTATCTGCCACGCACGATCGCTGCGCCGCTCGAGCGTGTAGTATCCTCGGTCCCAGCGTGTAACCGATCCGCGGTCGCCGGAGATCGGCCCCTCATAGTCGAGATACGCCAGGCGATGATCTACCAAGGCATTGCACTCGATCACCACACCCGGCAATGGCGCCTGCGGCATGGACCAAGTCTTCAGCACGCCATCCGCTTCCAGCATGAGGTCGAAGTGGACTCTTTGCACTGTCTGGTGCTGAAGAACGACATAGCGAGGCATGGCAGTCACCGAGATTCTTCGCGATCAGGCCGACAGCAACAGCATGCGGAGTGTGCCTGCTTCATACCAAGTCCTAACGACTACTGCGCTCGTTCACGTCGGTAAAGGCCTCCTTCACAATTGGCGCCAACCCAAGACCGGTAACCTCTGCCCGAAACTGATACTTGCCCGGCTGACGAGTTTGCGCTGGCACATAGTATACCAGCGGCGGACCGGGTCGCAGTTCCGGCACGGGCTCGAACGTTACGGTCTTTCCCTTGATCGCCCACTTCGTCCCTTCTGGACCGGCCGTGCCCAACGGATCCGGCACCATGCTCTCGGGCAGGGTTGCCGTAACCTTGATCTGCTGATACGGCGTCCGCCCGTTGTTGGTAACGCGAATTTCGTACGTGACCGAGCGGCCGACCGTTACCGGCTGCGTCAAGCCAACAACCGATACGGTGACGTCATCGTTCGAGCGAGTCTCCGGCTTCGTTTCAGGGGTTACCAGAACGCTTGGCGGCGGCGCTGGAGCCCGAATCTCCAGGCACGCTTCGCCATCGCCGACTTTCGCGCCGTCGCTGGTCGTTACGCTCACACGGCTGCATGCCTTGGCTGTGGCCGATCGGCAGCCATACAAGACTCGATACTGGTTTGACCCACCGGCAGGCAGGTTATCGATCGTCCATATCAGAGTATCGCCTTCGCGTTTGAAACCTTCAGTGGCCTGGCTCGGCTCCAGCGCCGGATCCCATCCGGCCACGACGCGAACATTCGTGAGCGCCAACGGCCCCGTATTGGTGATATCCATGCTGAACAGAGCCAATTCTCCCACACCAAGCTGCTTTGGCCCGGTCGTTTTGACCGTGACGGCCGGCTTCGGTGCCGATGGACCAGGCTGCTCAAGGGACGGCGTACTCGAACCCGCGCCCGGCCCAACCACATTCAAGCAAACCTGCTTGCTGCTGGGCGCGCTGTTGGGCCCGGCAACCTCGACTGTATGGCAGAGCCGCCCCGCTCGCGCAACGCGCAACGTGACGCTGACCCGTTTTGTCTCACCGGGTGCAAGATCGCCCAACGATCGCTTGATGGCATTTTGCCGATCGGCCGCCCGATGTTCGAGCCCCGCGTCGAGCCGGTCGATAATTGTTAGCCCCGTGGCGGGCGTAGGCCCCTGATTTCGGATCGCAATCTCGTATGTCACTTCGCTGCCGATGCTCGCCTCGGCGGGCCCGGTAATGTCGATGTTGAGCGACGTTGGCGCAGCCACGGCGATCGTGGTCGTGGCACAATCGCTGACCTTTAGTCCGCCTTCCGCCACAACCTCGCAGCAGCTCGCGATGCTACCCGGCTTCTCGGCTCGAAAACTCACGTCGATTGTCTGAGTCTGCCGGGCCCCCAATTCGCCGAGGCGCCACTGCAATTGCCGGCCGACAACGGTTGCCGCAGGATTGCTGCCGAGGTACGTCAGCCCGTCGGGCACCGAGTCGGTCGCCACCACGTCCTTGGCCGGAAGATCGCCCGGATTAGAAACGTTGATCCGGTAATTCAACGTAGCCCCCAGCCCCGCCACCGCCGGGCCACTCTTTTTCACGGCCAAATCCGCCCCGGTCCACGTCTTCGTCGTTGTGCCCGTGCCGACGATCAGCCGACGACCGTTCGCGCCCGGCAGTTCGCCCGGCCGTATCACCTGGACACAGATCTGATTCGTTCCGTGCCGCGGCTCCTTCTGGAATATCTCGACGCTAGCCTGCCCGGCCGGGTCGGTCGAGACTTCGATCGCTGTCGCGCCGTCGGGCATGAAGCCGGCCGGCGGGCCGCTGACGATCTCGTACCGCACCCGCCAATTCTCGCACGGCGCCTGGTTCGATTGTCGCAGCACGGCGGTGGTGAATACGTGATGCGTGCCGGCCGGATTGATCGCCGGCGGCGGAAATCGCCACTGGGCATCCACCCAATGCACCATGGCCGACTTCAGCCGCGAGTCCCAGCGATACACGTCGGGCGCAAAGACCGTGACGTGACTGGTACCCTCGACCGGCGAAGTCAGTGAAATCCAGCCTTGGCCGCGGAGCACGTACACGTTTTCTTCGGGAATGCACGTGCCGCGATTCAGCCGCGTGTTGGTCCGCAGCGTGCTGCCGATAGCAAACGTGTTGGTGATCTTGCGCGGCCGGTTGAAATCGCCCAGCAACACGTCGACCAAGCCGGTCTCGCCCACCGCGACAAACTGCCCGACTCCGCCGGGGTCGATCGACCATTCCAGGCGGCGATTGGTGCGCAGATAGCCGTCCGGACCGCAGACGCCGGCCTTCAACACCACCTCGCTGCCGACCGAGGCCACGGTCTCGCGCGGCTCGAGTTCCACGGCAACGTCGTCCCACGACACTTGCCCTAGCGGCTGATCGCGGTAAACTTCGTCCGAGCGACCGCCAGCCACCGGCGGCGCCGGAGGCGCGACGAAGATATGTTCGCCCGTAGGATCGATGCCCGAGGTCGTAGAGCAACAGCCCGACACGACAACGGCGGCAAAGCGCCGCGATCGCGACCATCGCCCGGCCAAACGTCCATGAACGGCTCATGGCCTCATCCCTCGGCAAGAAATCTCCCCTCTCCCTTTGGGAGAGGGGACCATCAACACGGCTCTCCAAACATGCTCTGATATCAATCCACGCTCTACTCCAGCGGCCGGCACACAGAGTGCGTATGCTGCGACGCGCTTTTCCACTATGAAAAGCTACCACGTTTCTTGGCAGCATGGGGACTTTTCGCAACATGCAACGATGCGAAAAGAAATCACGTCCGCATAATCAGAATAGCCGCCACGATCGACTGGCATAACGGTTGACGAGCGGCCACGGATCGGCCCGCGCAATGGTCATAGATCCGGTTTGTGCTGTATCGGTCTGCCACTGCGGTACGGCAGTCGCGGCTCTGACGGCCGTCATTGCCGCTGATTGCATGCGCTCATTTGACGGCCGCGATCGTCAGCAGTTGCTCATCAGTCATCGTGCCGATCTCGCGCGCGATTTGCTCCACGCGTTCGTCGTCATGATCCCCGTGTCCTTGCAGCTTGGCTCGTTGAAGAAGCTCGACCAGTTGCCGGCTGGGCCGCACTTCGACCGTCTTACCTGAACGCGTGTTTCGCACGCGGACCAAAATCTGCTCGGCCTTAACTTCGTGGAGATTGCGCTTGCCCACCGTGGCGCCGGTGCCGACCTGTAGACCGTCGAGAAAACAGGACTCCGGTGGCGCGGCAAATGGGCCCGCGCACGTGACGTCGACGTCGAAATATCCATCGGCGCCCACGGGCGCAGTGCGGCCCATCCCAAACGCGCGCCCGCCACGACCGCCGGCCCAAGATGACCGTGGTACTGAACCACGCGATTCAGCCAGGCCGGGTCCGATGCCTTTGCATGGCAATGGGGCTTCGGCAGCCGGCTGTCGCTCTCGGGGCCAACACCTGCCATGGCAGCCGCGCACGCACAACATAGGACGATTCGCAACATCGCTGGTTCTCCTCGCTCGATTCAATGGGGTAAGGGAAGTTCACTGAGAAATCTGGGCCACTTCGCGCCCGTCGATCGTGGCCAAGCAGCAAAAAAGTTCCATGTCGATAGACCTGTTTAGACAGCGGACGGACCCGTCGCATAACACAAAGTTCAAACCGCCCGTATGAAAGCTGCCCCAACCGCGTTTGCAGGGGATTTCACCGCCGGCGCCGCCGGCTTCTACGGCCCGGTCGTAGTCACCCCAGAGGGTCCGCGGCTGGGCGGTCGCCCCGGACTGCGTGTAGTACGCATACGAGTATGCCCAGAACGTGCCATAGCTCGAACTGGTTGCCGTCGTCGACTCACCGGCCAGCAGTGTGTTGGATGTGCCGTCGCGAACATCAGCAATGCTCTCGACGCCGAAACCATGCGCCACGTCGACGGCATGGATCGCGCCCCGCCACTCCCGTTCGTATCCGGCGTGCACCATCTCCGAATCGAGATAGTTCGTGGCGCAGTCGTCGGTACGGCCAGTGACCGCCCGATACGAACCCCGCGCATATTTCGCGCCTGCCGCGCCGGGACCCGTCGCCGGCACAACCAGCGTCTGGAGATCATGGTCCGAGGGACACGCGTAGGCCGCCACAATCGTCTCCCGCACTGCCCGGTTTTCCGTCGCCTCGTTGAGAAAGTGCGTATCGTAACGGTTGAACAGGGCGATCTGCTCCATATAGGGCAAGATGGCGATCAGCCAGTTGCCGAAACGCGTCGAATACGACGAGCCGGGCGTGGCAGGCTCGGGATTGCCGGGGCAGACGCCGCTTGAGCGAATGAAGTTCCCAGCCGGAAAACAGTTGTGCGCCGCGTGATAATTCTGGATTGCCAGTCCAACCTGCCGAATGTTACCGGCACATTGCGTCCGCCGCGCCGCGTCCCTGGCCGCTTGAACGGCTGGCAAGAGAAGCGCAATCAAGATCCCGATAATGCTGATCACGACCAGAAGTTCCACAAGGCTAAATGCCGCTTGCGCTTTCTTCATCCGCTTCTCCCTATTCCGCTGCGGGCTGGTTCTTCCGATTCCAAGCCAACAGACCGACCAACGCCGCAACGACCGCCAGAGCGAGACTTCCCGGCTCCGGAACTGCGAGGTTCGACGCGCTGGTCAGCCACAATCGGTATCCGTTGGTAAACGGCGCAGCACTGTCCTCCTGGTCGAGAATGGCCGTGACGCTAAAGGGGATGGTCTGCAAATCGCTCACATTGATCGACGCCAAAGCTGGATCAAGTCCCAAAAGCATGGGAAACGTCAGGCCGCCTTGTTCGACCATCACCGTGCCGCCCAGGCTCCAATCGGCTGGGTCAAGCAGCTTGAGATTGTCGATGCGCACTAGGCTGCCCTGATAACGTTCGTCGCCGGTTTGCCGCGTCTCGTCAAAGATGAAATTGTCGCTCGCATCCTTCAACGTCGAGAGCGAAATATTCGCCGCCGCCGGCGTCGCATTGCGACTGAGAATCGTAATGCTGAAATCGTAGCCCGATGACTTCTGATGCTGTTCGTTGATGTTGTACTTCCCTTCGTAGAACAACCCCGGCGCGAGGGCTTGCACCTGTATCACGTCGCCGTATCGCAATGCGGGCTGACTCTGCGACGGATCGCCAGGATAGTTGACTCGCAGCATCTCGTCGGTCCACTCGCCATCCGTGTAGTCCTGGCCGGAATCCCAGGGAATATGCTTTCGCATGTAGAGCGTGCTGCCGCCAAAATCGCCGGCATCAACGGCCTGGATCATCACCTGCCATTGCGGTTGCCCGGCCGAGTTGCCATAGTCCAACATGTCCCACGGGTTGTTGATGACCACGCCCGTCATCTGAATCGGCCCTGCCGAACCGCTGCTCGGCCAGGCCGCCGTGCCGTCATCGTAGACCGCCTGAAATTCAGAATGCATGGTTGGTGCAAAAGTGACTGCCCAGGCGCAGCCTGTCGATAAGGCCACGCTTGCCAATACGGCCGGAACAACAAACTTCATGACGCTGCCTCCAAAAGGTTGTGGGTGACTGTGCGACGTCGCGACAGCGCCATCGCATTCTGTAGTGTGAGGTATTACTATTTCGTAATACGTAATATCACAATTATACGCATGCCGTTGAAGGCCGCAAGCCCGCCAAGACCACTGATCCGACTTTAGTCTCCATTTGCCCCTTGCCAAATCACCGGGCGACCGCCCTAACCACTTGCAGCGTCTCGCGTTCGGCCTTGTCGAGACACAAAGCGGCTGCTAAGCTTTTCAGCATGACATCACAACGACGCATCGTGATCATCACCGACGGCTTCAACGATAGCCACACCGCCAAGACCGCCATCTGCGTGCTCCGCTATCGGCCCGAGGAAGTCGTGGCCGTGCTCGACCGCCAATCGGCCGGCAAAACATGTCAGGAGGTGTTCGGCACCGGCGGTCGCATCCCCTGCATCGCCTCGTTGGCCGACGCGCCACCAGCGAACACCTTTCTGATTGGCATCGCCCCGCCGGGCGGAAAGACCCCGTTGCACTGGCGACCGATGATCCTCGACGCGATTGGCCGCAAGATGAACATAGTCTCCGGCCTGCACGAGTTTCTCCGCGACGATCCGGAGTTTCGTCAAGCCGCTGCGCAGCACGGAGTCGAGCTGATCGACGTCCGCGATAACAACGAACGCGACGTGGCCAATCTCGTCGGCATCCGCGAAAAGTGTCTCCGCATCCATACCATCGCCAACGATTGCAGTTGCGGCAAGATGGTCACCAGCGTCGAAGTTGCCGATGGATTGAATCGCGTCCAGGTCGATGCCGCGTTTGTGGCTACCGGCCAGACGGGAATCATGATCGCCGGCAGCGGCTGCCCGGTCGACCGTGTGATCTCCGATTTCGTCAGCGGCGCGGCCGAAAAACTCGTACTGGCCAACCAGCACCACGACGTGATCGTGGTCGAAGGCCAAGGCAGCCTCTTTCATCCGCGCTACTCGTGCGTCACGCTCGGTCTGCTCCACGGCCTGATGCCCGACGGGCTGATTCTCTGCTACGAGATGGGCCGCACCGCCGTCTACGGCATGGAAAACATTCCGCTACCATCGCTGGAGAAGGTCATCGAGTTCAACGAAGCGGCGGCCAACATCATGCACCCATGCCGGGTGATCGGCGTGGCGGTCAACGGCCACAAGTTCCCCGCCGATGCCGTGACCGCCGAGTGCGACCGCGTCAGCCAGCGCCTTGGCCTGCCAGCCTGCGACGTGATCCGCCACGGCCCTGAGAAACTCGTCGATGCCGTGGTTGAGCTTCGGACGAGCATCGGCAAAATCTAAAAACGCGGCCTTGCATTTGAAATCCCCTCTTCCCCTGCCGCGCAAAGCCAGTATAATCTGGCGTTATGAAGACTATTACAAGCCAGCAACTCAGCAGCAGTATCCTCGAAACGGCTCTCTGGAACGTCCAGCAGACCGCCCGGCGATTAGAACTCGGTGACGATCTCACGCGGCGAATCTGCGAGCCGGCCGAGCAAATTCGGATCGCAATCCATCCGTTGATGCCCGATGGCCGTACGTTGCACGTCCGCGCCTTTCTGGTGCGGCACAATGACATTCTCGGCCCGGCCAAGGGCGGTATTCGCATGACACTGACAGTCAATGCCGACGAAGTGGCCGGCTTAGCGATGGAGATGACCTGGAAGACGTCATTGATTGGCGTGCCGTTCGGTGGTGGCAAGGCCGGCATTTGCTTCGACCCGGCCCAATTGCAGCCTGCGGAGAAAGAGGCCCTTATTCGTGCCTTTACGCGCGGCGTCCGACGGCACATCGGACCGGAAATCTACGTGCCCGCTCCCGATATGGGCACCAACGAAGGTGACATGGGCCACATCCGCGATTGCGTCTCCTACAGCGGCGGCACCTCGATTCCGGTCGGCTGCTTCGTCACGGGCAAACCGGTTGTGCTCGGCGGCATCGTAGGCCGACGCGAGGCGACCGGGCGCGGCGTCGTGGCCACCATTGCTGCCGCTTGCCAGCGGCTGAACCTGCCGTTGTCCAAGCTTCGCGTGGCAGTGCAGGGCTTCGGCAACGTCGGCGCAATTGCCGCCCAGGCCGCCGCCCAGCAGGGAATGACGATAGTCGCCATCTCCGATGTGGCCGGCGGGACATTCTGCAAGGACGGGCTCGATGTCAGCGCCTTGGCCCAACATGTGAAAGCGACTGGCGCCGTGACGGGCTTCACCGGCGGAAAGGATGGCCCGCGAGAGGCCGTGCTGGAATCCGAGTGCGACGTGCTGATTCCTGCCGCCGCCGGATCCGTAATTACCGAGGAGAACGCTCCGCGGATTCAGGCCAAGATCATCGCCGAAGGCGCCAATGCCCCATTGACCCCGCCGGCCGACGAAATCCTCAACGCCCGCAACGTCTTCATCATCCCCGACATCCTCTGCAATGCCGGCGGCGTGTTCGTTTCCTATCTGGAATACACCCAGGAAACGCAGCGCGACCAAATGACGCGCGAGGAAGTCGAACGGCGTCTGGCCGATCGGATGCAAACGACGTTCGCGCAGGTCTACGAGCGAGCCAAGCGAACCCGCAGCCCGATGCGCCATGCCGCCATGGAAATCGCCGTGACCCGGGTGGTCGACGGCATCGTCGCCCGCGGCCTCCTGCCATAGCAACCACGCCCAGCGCGGCGTCTATCCTGAAAATTAGGAATACTGAGCGGCCGTGTTGCTTTTCAAGCGGCGACGCGCCCACTCCTCTTCTCTCCTCTCCTCTCAACAGGTCCGCATGCTATACTTGCGGGGGTCTTTACTGTGCCAAATGTATCAGCGTGCGCAACCGGCTACGCTCGACTTACGCGGCGGCAAGCCAGCGCGGTCTTGGGCGTGATTGCGCTCGCCTTCATCGGCGCGATAGCCATCACGCTCTCTCCCCTGTCCAGCAGCAATCTCACGGGCCACGAAGACAAGCCGGGCGATGTGGCCCTCTATCGCGCGGAAGTCGACCGCATCCACGCCGGCGAAGGCTACTACAAAGCTGCCGCCGCCGAGCTGACCGCCCGCGGCTATCCGACACGCAGCGTGTTCAACTGGCGCTCTCCATTGCCGGTCTGGTTGCTAGGCAAGCTGCCGGCGTTGGCCCTGGGCAAGATCGTGTTAGGCTTGCTATCGCTCGCGGTAATGCTGCTGGCGTTCGCCGCGATTTCGCGCGAGGAGAGCACCACGAGCGACTCAACTACCGTTTCCGCCCGCACTGCGCGACGGCATTTCGTGCCCTTTGTCGCGGCGCTCTTGTTGACCGGCGCATTGCTTCCGACCGTTCTCGACGATCTCCTTGTCATGCCCGTGCTTTGGGCAGGCGTATTCATTGCTTTGTCGGTGGGCGCGTACGGCACCGATCGACCCTTGCTCGGCGTGGCCTGCGGACTGGCCGCTGTCTTCTTCCGCGAATTGGCCTTGCCCTATGCTCTGGTCTGCGTCGGCATGGCGTGGTGGCAAGGCCGGCGCCGCGAGTTGGCCGTCTGGATCGTCGGCCTGCTGGCATGGCTGGTCTTCTACGGCCTGCACTGCTGGCAAGTAACCGGCCTTATCGCGCCCGACGCCCGAGCCCACCGACACGGCTGGATTCAACTTGGCGCGGCCGGTTTCGTCATTTCGACGGCCCAGATGAACGCATACCTGCTGTTGCTGCCGCAGTGGGTAACAGCCATCTATCTCGTAGCCGCGCTGGTCGGCTTCGCCGGCTGGAATACGCGGCTGGGCATGCGGGTCGGTCTTTCCGCGTGCTTGTTCTTAGCCGCGTTTGCCGTGGTCGGCCAAAGCTTCAATCAATACTGGGGCTGCCTGATCGCCCCGCTGCTCTGCTTTGGCGAGGCACGGTTCCCGGTCTCGATGCGCGACTTGCTGCGGCGAGTATGGTAGGGTGCGTGCTTGCACACACCAATCATTCAAGAGCATTCGAGTCTGGTAGGGTGCGTGCTTGCACGCACCAACTATTCAAGCCTATTCAAGTCTGGTAGTGATTGCACGCACCAATTATTCAAGCCGGCCGAATTCATCGCCGTACCACAGGTCGCTACCACCCCAGTCGACCGCGTATTCTCCCAGTCGTACGAAACGATGAAATGATGACCAAGGCCAGTCTTGCACCCGAGCGCTCAGCCGATGCTTCACCGGATTCACGTGAATGTAGTCAACCAGTCGTTTTACATCCGCTTCGTCGCGACACGTGTGCTCGCAGAAGCGACGTTGCCAAATCCCCTTCTCCGCACGCCGTCGGCGGCTCTCCGAAAGCGCGGCCCCACCGATTCGTCCGTCCAATGCCCGCGTGACGAGCGTCTTGATCTGCCTCCAGCGCGTCGTGTAATCAGTGTCGCCGCGCGGCAATTCCCAAACGGTATGCAAATGGTCCGGCAGGAGCACGATCGCCACCACAGTGAACGGCCGCAACCGACGCACCACGCGGAACGCTTCCCGCAACGCCTCGCGGCAGATGTCGGAAGTCAGGAGCCGCTGCCGACGATACGTGACCGCCGTGAAGAAGAACGTCCCTCCCTCAGCTCGCCATCGTCGGTACTCGCCCATGTGCACATCATATCATGGTGCGTGCAAGCACGCACCCTACCGAACTTGCACGCGCCAATCATTCAAGAGCATTCGAGCCGGCAGAATTCGTCGCTCGGGTCGGCTCCCCGTCACAACGATTGACCCCTTGCAAGACACTGCCATCGACCTCTCGGAGCCGGGCACCGATGGCTATTACGATCGGATAGACTACGAGTATAATAGGCGAGGTGAGTAGGTCGCGGTGAAGGACCAGAAACACACCCGACAACTAGCTGCGTCCCTGTTTCGACTCTCTGATTGCTATTTTAGGGTCGTCAGTCGCAACCCGCTGCCGAACAAAGAGTCGCACCATTCCAATCAAGATGGCCTTGGTGCGGTGACCAAGAGTCGGGATCAGTCCATGATGACTCCAAGGGACACACTGCCAAAGAACAGACAAGCATGCACGGCGAACGCCTGCGACGCCGCAGAACAAACCCTGGTGTTTTCCATCGGAATAAACGGCTACGGGTGGGCATGGTCGTCCTGCGTTTGCAGTCATCGGAAGTTTGCGAAACGCTGGACCTTTGACTATGCGTGTGTGGACCTCCCTTGGACGGTCTCCCCGGCAGAGGCCGCCTGGCTCAAGGTGCCGTTGCTTATCCGCGCTCTCGAAGTGGCCCACTACCGTTGGATACTGTTCCTAGATGCCGATACCCGGATTCGATGTGATTGCCCGGATTTTCGCGGCGTTGCTACGACGGGTCATGACGTCTATATGGCACACGGGCATAGCGGTAGACTGAACTCCGGGGTCATGATGGTGCGATCATCCGAGAAAAGCCTCGACTTCTTTCGCACGGTTCTGTCCGATTGCGAGAACGCCGTTCCAAGCGAGGATGCGGCTCCATATGAAAACGGGCATATTATTAAGCACGGCAAGGCGAATCCCGTCGTCGGAATCCTCGAGCGCCGATGGAATAACACGGCCGACCGAGAGTTGGACGACTACATTCGCCACTTCACGGGGCCGATGGCTGTAGAGGGGCGCATCACTCATAAGTCAAGAGCACGTTGGCAACGCGCGGCGGCGCTGCGCAACAAATGCGCCGCACTTTGGACTCACAGCTTGCCGGGAGGTTCTCTTCGGGCAAGGCTCGAGTGTTTGGCGGATGCAGTTATTGCTCGATATAGCTTTTTTGGCGGATTTCCGACTAAAGGTCCTCTCAGCGAGCACGATTAGACGCATGACCATTCGCTCATCCAGAGTCTGGAACGGCGGAAAAAGACTCCTGTCAGTCTCTGGTCGTCTCCTGTCCAACCAGTTATCGGCCATCGTAGGCCGTTCGGGTATTGCTTCATTCTACTTGAAGGACCGCCCCAATTTGGGAGACCGGTGTTCAAGCCCAACGCTGTACTTTTCGCAACTTCAAGAAACCGTCAATCTCTGTCCCGCAACAGCACAGCTTCCGAAGATTTGGCTACAAAAGACGGTGCTCGTCGGCGGTGGCGGGCTAATCGCTCATCCGGCATTTGAATTGAACATGGAAGCACTTGCTGCGTACCGCCCCAAGGTCCTTGTGGCATGGGGCATTGGCCACAATGCCCATGGGGAACGCGAGATTACCTATCCCGACTATCTCGACAAATTCGATCTCGTCGGCCTTCGGGACTACGGATCCAAGTATGAGTGGGTTCCGTGTGCAAGTTGTCTGCATCCGGGGTTTGATCGCAAGTATGAGATCACCGAGGAGTTCGTCGTTTACGAAAACCCTTTATGCTCGCCTCTGCAGATCCCCGGACCGAAGAAACTGGATAACCGAGAAAACAGTCTGGAGCAAGTCCTGTCATTCCTGGGCAGCGCACACACTGTCTTAACCAGTTCGTATCATGGCGCATATTGGGCTACTCTGCTCGGACGAAACGTAGTCATTGTCGATCCATTTTCTTCGAAGTTCTATGGCTTCAAACATACGCACCCAATCGCTGACGAATCGAACTGGAGAAGCAAACAAAACGACGTTCGCAACTATCCAGAAGCCTTGGAAGAATGCAGAAGGGCAAATTGGAAGTTCTCAGAGAAGGTGCTCGACCTTATCGGTTGATGTGTCCTCGGCGATGACGTCTGTATTTATGCGCACATTGAAGGGCAGCCCTTCGACTGGTAGGAATGAGTTGTTGAATCAACACTACTACCAGAACGGAGTCGACACGGGGGGAGTCAAAACGGGGACGCGCTGGGTGCCACTGGCTCTGCCAGTGCTTCGGGCCGGTTGACGTTCCATGACGGTGCGGATACAAGTTGGGCATGGCACATCGGAAGACGGTACGACAGTTCCACGACGCCGGTCGTCTTCACGATTTGACGTTTCCATGCTATCGTCGATTGCCGTTGTCGGCTCGCCGTCCGATGCAACACGAACAGGCACTGGCAGAGCCAGTGGCACCCTTCATCAGTGCCACCCCGCCGATAGCGCCGTGAAGATTCACAAATCCTTGTCATCAAGGAGCAACCCCATGCGACGCTTTTCGCTTACTGTTTACGTTGGCACCGTGTTAGCGGGATGCATTCAGTCTTCCAGCGGGCAGCCGCTTCCCGCCCCGGCGAGTCCTTGTTCGCTAGCCGCAATGAGCCCAGTGTGGTCGTATCTGCGCTCGGGAACGTCCGAGGTTGGTGGGGTTCGGCATGTGGCTTTGATCTACTCCGGCATGAGATCCCACCCCCATTGGACAGCCGACATGCTGTTGCCGTATGTTGCCTACGTAGATCGCCAAGGGAGGCCACAGGATTGGCTTTTCGATAGTTTTCTCTGGCTTGAAATTGCCACCAACGACGGCGTACATTTGCACCATGCCGGGCAAGGCAAGCGGCCGATCGTTAAGGCGGACTGGGACTGGCTGCTCAATGCCTTCTTTGATCCCACACATGGTATCGGCCAGTTGGAGGCATCCGTGTCGGCAGCGGGCAAGCAGTTGGCCAATAAGCAACACCAAGTCAATCTGGTCGTCTCAATGCCAATTCCGCTCCATAACAGCCGTGATTTTGGCGTGATTCACCCTGGTGGTCCGTCGCTCGATTTCTCCAACGAGTCTGACCGCTTCGAAGCCATGCAGTGGTACATTCGAAGCGTGCTAGATCGTTTCGCAAAGCTCAACGCGAAGCACGTTCGCCTCGTCGGCTTCTATTTGACGAATGAGACTATTGAGCGGGGGCGCTACACGTTGGTCAGGCAAACTGCGGACTTCATCCACTCACTAGGTTTGAAACTCTATTGGATTCCATATTTCAGCGCGGAAGGGCGCGAGGTGTGGCGTCAACTGGGAATCGATGCGGCTATGCTGCAACCGAACTACTTCTTCACCCCCACCGATACACCGCAACTGCACAAGGTTATGGCCGACCGTCTTGCCGCAACCGCGAGGCAAGCTTTGCGCTCGGGAATGGGCATAGAGTTGGAAGTGGATAGTCGCGCGAACAGGCCGGACTTCGAACTGCGATACCCGGCCTACCTGGACGCCGGCGCAAAGTATGGCTACATGAAAGATACCATCTCGGCGTACTATGCCGGAAATAAGAGCTTCTTGGAGTTCGCCACATCGGCGAATCCCAGGCTCCGCAACTTATACGACCAGACCTATCGGTATGTTAAAGGAACGTATCAATTTCAGGGCAAAACGCCCTTGCCGGAACTCGATGCCTTGCCGGTGCCGAAGAATCCGAAGAATTTGGCCCTGGCGGCCAATGGGACTCGGATTAGAGGCACATTTGCACATGAGCCAGGAGTGGTGCCGGAACAATTGATCGACGGCGAATGCTACCGGTATCCCGTCGGTTCGGAGTATGTCGCCTTCGCCTGGCCCGGCTATTTCACACTCGAGTTGCCCAGCGTTTACACGATATCTCGCACCGAAGTATTGCTTTATCGTCGGGAGGGCCGCACGGTTGACAATCGTACGTTTCGCTACGAAATTGAACTCTCCGTCGACGGAGAGCACTGGCACCGCGTCGTTGACAAGTCCCAGGTGGAGTGTCTCGGGTGGCAAACCGACCGTTTCCCGCCCACCCCCGCGCGATTTGTTCGGTTTCACGGCCTTCATAGTACGGCCGACAAGCTGTTCCGCCTTGCAGAGTTCGAAGTATATCAATAATGCAACTTTCTAATCGGAACGGAGAGTGGATAGCCGATGTCCAGGGGCAGCAATGAGCAGCCTGATCGGCAGATGGATCTGCCAAAATGCCTCGAAGCACAAACGGGGAAGCACAAATGGGGATAAGTCCAATTATTGACGAACGATTCGCGGGCGGCGTCAACTAATTGACCTACTCCGCTTGTCGACCCACGGTTTGTGTGGTGTAGGTACTTTCAAATATCTTGTCCGCATTCTGAGCTTCAAAGCCTTCGCGCCGGTGTTGTGGCCCTATTTCAGCCTCGGGCAAACGTCTGTATTGAGGCAGCACTTTTCTCTCAGCGAATTCTACATAGCTGCCCGCAATTTCGGCGGAACTTCCACACGCAAACCGAACCTTCTTCAAAGCCGAAACGGAACTGCTTTGCAGCAGCAAGCCATCCGCACTTCGCTTAATCTTCCCACCTGCTGTATTTAGCTGAATACCAATCTCCTCCAAGAACGTATTGAATTCCTCTAATCGGTTATAGCCGTCGGGGAGGGCGTGCACGCTTATCGTGTAATGATTCAGGTAATAGCGATTATAGATGACCCAGGCAGCATATTCGCTTTCGCTGAGAAGCGTGTCGTATTCACTTTTCGTTGGAACATCCCAAAGAGGTGCGTGCAAAAAACGGCTAACTTCCAGGCCATTGTCGAGGTCAATCGAGTCAATCGGATCAGCTTGAATGGCACTTGTGTACTTTCGGATTATCTCCTGTGCCTCTTTCGAGAGATCGCCGACTCGCAGCTCACTGATAAAAATACGTGGATACCCGGGTGAAGGCGGCGCATACCACCATGCATCAAGCTTCTTAGCCTCGAACTGATAGGCATCCTTCTTTGAGTAGCCGTGACGCAAAAATATCTTCTCAAGCGAGTCAACTCCAAGGTGCGGCACACCCAGGGTCCTGAACGCAATATGATCGTTCACGATTCCCGACTGATCTCTAACGACCCCTCGTGCAACGAGTTCACTTGTGACTCTAGTTACATCCGCCACGTTTGCCCGATAGGCCTCAAACAGGCCGTTCATGATTATATCCAGAGCACTATCACTTTCGAACTTCATAATTTCAACTCCGCATGGGTAACGTCTAGGCAACTTATATGAGCATTACATTAGAAGTCGCAACGGGCAGGCAGCCAGTTCTCAGATCACAAGAGCAGCCATGACTCACTTCCCCTATTCATCTCCACATATCAGTGGCATCCGCTCTTTCTTGCCGCTTCTCGCCACGCGATTCGCATACCACAGTTCCCCGCCTCACGCCCGCAATTATATCAAGGGGTCCAAGGTGGAGAAGGCAGCCACACGATGTCGTATTCGGCCAATAGTGGGAGCATTTTCCGTTCCTTGAGTGCCCAACCGGTGTCGCTCGCGACGACCAGCAGCGGCCTGCGCTCGGTGATCAGGGCTTTGAGTATAGCAGCGGTCGGTGACGCGGTTTGATCCGACACTGGCTGCTAAGCTGAGTGGCCTCACTGGCCAGTTCGCGGAGCGAGAATATGGCCCGATTCGGGCTATCAATAAGGTCGGACGGGACGTCGGTGTCCGTCACCGGCCTAGCCCCCTGATCGGCGCCAAGTCAAGTTCTCGGTCGAACGCCGATCGGTAGCCTGATCGTGCCGGCAATAGGTTGCGCCGGCTCGTCGCACTCCTGCGGGCCTAGCAAGTGCTCCGCCTCTTGAAGCAATTCCTCGCAGAGCCAATCTTCTTCGTCGTCGTCGGCAATATCTCTCGTCGCCCGCGGCATGTTGACCGTGCGATCGACCACATACTGCGGCCGGCCGCGAACTTGATCGTAGATGCGGATCACGTACTCGCCCAGGATGCTGATACCCAGAGCGTTCAGCGCGCCAAAGAAGCTGCCGGTAAGGATGTGCGACGTCCAGCCCGGTATCGCCTGATCGGTAAACAGCTTGCAGTAGACCGAAAAGCCGCCGAGCACGAAAAACACCATGGCCGCCACGGCGCCGATCACGTGAAAGATCATCAGCGGGAACGATGAGAACGAGAACATGGCCGTTTTTGCTAGCCGGAACAAGCCCCGGAGCGACACGCGCGGCGTGCCGTCGTATCGAGCGGCGCGCTCGACGGCCACGCCCGTTTGCCGCAGGCCGACCCACGACCGCAGCCCCGGAAAGTAGCGATCGCTCTCGCCCATCGCCGCGATCTGCTGTGCCACGCGGCGGTCGATCAGGCCAAAGATGCCTGCGTCGGTCGGAATGGGGACCGAGGCCACCGCCGACATCAGTCGGTGAAAACTGCTGAACAGCAGCCGCTTGAACAGATTCTCTTTGCGCTGCGTGCGAATGGCGTACACAACGTCGTAGCCCGCCCGCCATTCGCAGAGAAAGCGTGGAATGGCCTCCGGCGCGTCTTGTAGGTCCGCGTCCATCAATACGACGGCATCGCCGCGCACATGCGTCAGACCAGCTTGCACGGCAGCTTGGTGTCCAAAGTTCCGCGACAAATGGATGACGCGAACTCGCTCACTGCTCGCCGCCAGACGATCGAGCACTTCGGCGCTTGCATCGCGCGAACCGTCGTTAACGAGAATAATCTCGTATGCGGCGGGGCACGACTCGAGCGCGCTGGCTATGCGAGCGACTAGCGTCGGCAAAACGGCTGCCTCATTGAACACCGGCAACACCACGCTAATCAGCGTCTTTTCCCACGACGGGCGATGGACGGCCTGAGAATCGATCATGGCGTGTCCTCTTTCAATTTCTTTTCCCGCGGCCAGCCCATCCATCCCGCGCAGCAGATGCCCAGCATGGCCAAGCCGAAATACGATGTGATCTGCCCGCGTTTCAGACTGCTCGGCGAGAAGTTCAGCACCACCTTATGTTTGCCGGGCCCAACAACGCAGCCCAAGAAGTCGCCATTGACCCGATAGACCTCTTCGGGCGTCCCATCGACCGTAGCCTGCCAGCCGGAGTGATAGCTTTCGGCCGCAACAAGCAGTTGCGTCGCGGGACAATCCACGTCAACGGTGAGCCGGCCGGGCCGGTCGTCGCGTAGCACGGCCGTGCCAGGCGTTGACGGAGGCAGCGCGATCGGTAGTTCGCAGATGGCCGTCGTTTCCGGACGAATTTGCGCAATGTCGCAAGCTGGATCCATGCCAACTCGCGTTCCGGTGACCATGCGAACGCGCGGCAGCGGATCGGGCACTTCCAGCCACCGTTTGTCGCGTGCTTGCAGACCGGCGATCTTCGAGGTCGATGCGTCGCTTTTGACCCAACGAACGCCGGCCACGCGCAATGCCGGCAAGAGGCGGTAGTCGAGTTCTTGGCGGGGTTCCAGACCGGCATAGCCATCCGCCCGGCGCCAGCCGCTTAGTGTCATCAGGTCGCCAGTCCGCAGCCCTGGCTCGTTGAAACGAAGCAGCGAGGCCAGCACCCGTCCGTCCTTGTCGTCCGGCGGCGTGTTCGCCGATGCAATAAATTGGTCGAGCGCCGCGGTCCGCGGATACGTGGAGTTGTTCATGCCATACCAACCCTGGTCCAAGGCCGCCATCACGATCAGCCCAACGAGTGCAAGCCGATGCCCCCGGGCGGCCAAAACCACCAACGCCGTAGCCGTCGCAATTAGCGCCGGCCCAGCCAAGATGGCGGCCGGCGAAGCGATATATGGCTCTTCGCGCAGTCTCAGCGCGGCGACGGCCACCGCCATCGACAAACCGACCAGGCACCACAGCGGCTCAAAATCACGACAGAGCGCCGCCCACCAATACCGTCTCGCAAGCTGTCCCCAGTCGCCGTCCCTTTTTCTCGCTTGCCGGCTCTCGTCGAGCAATAGCATGAACCCGATCGCCGCCAAGACTGCCACGCCCAACTGTGCCAGCATCAAATACCGGCAGGGAAAGCGAAAGGCCTTAAGCAGCGGTACGTAGGACATGGCGCTGTATAGCAGCCCGTATCTACCGAAGGCCATCAACAGCATGAGCAGAGAGAACCCACCCGCAGCCAATGCCAGCGGTAGTAGTCGTCCAAGTGCGCGATGTCTTGCCAAGACCCATGCGATCAACACCAACGGCACCGCCCCAGCGTATACGGCAAATTCGTGCAGGCTGCCGCCAAAAACGCGGTCGACCAAGGCGTATGGCGCCACGAGTTGCAGCACGTTCAACGGCTGGAGCGAGCCCCACGCAGCAAACTGGCTATCGGCCGGCAGCCGCGCACTGTGCAGCCACGCGTCGAATGTCGGAAGCAATTGGATGCCGCCGATCAAGACGCCAATTGCCATGGCAATCAGCACGCGCGGCCACGTCTGCGTCGTGCACCCGATGCAATCAGAGCAAGTCTCGCACTGATCGCACCCCGACCGCGAAGAGTATCGCTCGGCCACTTTGAGGAACACGATGTACGAGAGTTCAGCCAGCAGCGAAAACCAAACAAACTGCGGATACCCTACCAACAATTGCGAGCCAGTCAACAGGGCAATCAGGGCCGCGGCCCCGGCAACGCGCCGCCGTCGCGAGTCGACCATCGTGATGTCGATTGCCCAAAGCAACCACGGGAGATGTGCAATGACGGCGATCGCATTGGGATGTACGAAGTGCAACAAATTGAAACTGGAGAACGTAAAAACCAATCCGCCCAGCATGGCGGCGTCGCTGCGTCGCAAGCGTCGCCTCAGCCACAGCCACGTGCCGATCATCATCAGCGGATACGGGAGCAAGTACTCCCATGCCAGGGCGGCGCGGAGCGGCAGGAATCGATAGAGAATTTGGTGCAGCGGATGGTAGACACCCGCCTGACCTTCGCCGGTCAAGTAGAATCCGCAGTACAACTGCGGCATCCAGTCGTACGGCTGACCGTTGGCGAGCTGCTTGGCGTAGAAGGCCCGGATCGGCAGGTGGAAGGCCCCGAGATCGTCGGCGACGTAGATCCGGCCGGCAAAAAACGGCGCCGCCATCACCGCAAACAGCAGCAACCCGGCCAACGCAATCCAAGCCGCGAACTGGCCCGTCCGGCGGGTTTCCGACACCACGATCTTTTCGCGTATCCCAGCCACTTTTCCCAACCCCATGCGCGCATAGCCTTTAGCCCAGCCCCAGACCAAGCATAGGTTAGGCATAGGAACAAATCACTTAATCATTTGAAAACTTCAAAACCTGACCTAGGCTTGATAGTAGATAGTGTCAACCTCTTAACTCTTTGCCGAGGAGTTCACCAATGAAGTCGCTTATGTCAAGAATAGGCCGTTTTGTACGGTCCGACGACGGCCCCACCGCCGTCGAGTACGCTGTGATGCTGGCGCTGATTGTAGTGGTTTGCCTGGTTGCCATCAGTTTGATTGGCACGAATGCCAGCACCACGTTTAACAATGTTGCCCAGTCACTTGGAGCGTCGTAAGGGCAAACACCACACCTAGGAAGGAACGCACGCGAAGAGGCGAAATGGGGACGGTGGCCGCCACAGGCCGCCGCCCCCATTTGTGTTTCTTGGGAGGTTTATCGTCTCTAAGAACGTAATGCACGATTCGTTTAGCGGCCGACGACATGTCGGCCTTGCATTGTAGGCAACTTCTCGTTCATGGCATTGCCAAGATGTTGCATTACGTTCCTGAATGTGAATAGGGCCGCTGCACGCCACCAGCAGACGACGACCGCCAAAGATCAACGACGAGGACGGAGCGTCATGATGATCGCGGCGAAGCAACTCCGACGTATCCAGCCTGAACCTTGGCTTCGCTCGGGCTAAGGATATCGAAGCACAGCCCGACGATAACGGCTGCCCCTAGCGGCTGATAATCTGTAGATGGGCAACCAAGAATACCACTACACCAAGTATCCAAGGTGGCATGCGGCGCACTTGTTCCACGTAGAAGAGCTTCAGGCAGACCGGACAGAAGTTCGGCCCGTCCTTGTTCTTCGCCTGCGGCACACGGCATTGACAGTTAGGGCAATTCATTGGTCATCGATTGCACGGAGTGCGTTAAGCTTCTCTGCACAAGTATATGCTATGAAGCCCCGCCTCGTGCAAATTATGGGGAATAGGACTGCCAATATTAATCCCGTACTGTGTCAAACCAGCAAATACACATGGAATGCGGCCTCCGAATCATAAATTCACAATTTCTCGAATTGCCAATTTGACAACCCCAAAATCTGACATAGGTTCCAAGTAGAGGTGCGACGTGTGAACGTCAGCCTTACGTGGGGAGGCCGAAAGGCAACCCCAGGCGCAGCAGTTTCTCCGCCACCGATGAACTTGTCCGAACGGCGGGACTGATGTGTCAAAGGCCTGCAACCTCTTCATCCTCGAAAATGGCAAACCGATCGCAAGGTCGGGCGCAAAGCTAAGGGCCGACGGAATTGTTCCGGCGGCAGCCTGGCTGCCGAAAGGGTGATGCGTACCGAGAACGGTCGAGAATGATACAGACCTGCCTTGCCCGGCCGGTCGGTATCACGTCAAGACCGTGCAAAGTATGAAACGCTTCGGCAAGTGATGAGGGAGAGGTTTGTTGTTGTCCAACTTGGGATCCCGACGGTGAACCGCAGGCCGGCGCCGGCTCCAAAAGAGCCGACGTTTCACCGGACGGACCCCGAACTGGTTGTTGATTCCGCCGTGACTTCCCAACGGGAATCCAAGGGTGGAATGGAGGAATACCATGAAGTCGCTAGCTCAGAAAGTACAACGTTTCCTCGTCGCCGAAGATGGGCCAACCGCAGTCGAGTACGCGGTCATGCTGGCTCTGATTATCATCGTCTGCCTCACCGCCATCAGTTCGGTGGGAACGCGGACCAGCACCACGTTCAATAACGTGGCCCAGTCCCTCGGAGCGTCGTAATGCCGTAACAGGCACGCCGCGTCGGGGCGAACCGGCGCCGCAAAATGCCAGAAACGAACAACCCCCTCGGTGCCGGAAACCTGTGCCGAGGGGGCGTTTTTTTGAGCCATACGGCGTTTCTTGAACTATAGATTGAATAGAGGGTTTACCCGTTACCACGCGTCATTACGGAACAGCTTGACCCCGGCCGCCGCGCCGGCTTTCGTCCGCTATCGGAGAATACCATGTACCCCTGCATTCCTGTTGAACTAACACAAACCGCTGTCCAACTGATGGTGTATTGCGTTAGCATCGTCGGCGCGGTCTTTGGCCTGATGATCTGCGGCCGCGTCTAACAACAATTGGCGACCGCAAACTTCAAGTTCGCGGTTTCGAGTTTTCCAAAACCATTTCTTTCGTACTTGGAGTCATCAACCGATGTCAGCCTTCGCTTCCCTCCCCACGCTGCTCACCGACAATTGGCCCGTGTGGCTGCTAAGCTCCGTGTTGGTCTTCGCCGCCGTCATCGATGGTTGGATACTGAAGGTGCCCAATTGGATTACGTATCCGTTGGTCATTAGCGGCTGGATCTACAGCACGGTTGCCTTCGGTTGGGAAGGGCTCGCGTGGAGTCTGTTGGGAACGCTCGTCGGCCTCTTGTTGCTACTGCCCGCCTATGCGATCGGCGGAATGGGCGCCGGCGACGTGAAACTGTATGCAGGCGTCGGCGCCTGGATGTGGAGCACCACGACCTTTTATGCGTTCTGCGTCTCGGCAATCGTCGGCGGTGCGCTGGCCGTGGCAATGGTTCTCTGGCGCCGCGACTGGCACCACCATGTCGATCAGTTCTGGACTATCGCCAACGAAATCGTTGAGATTCGCGATCCCAATCAGCTTTCCGAGATCGCGGCCGAACGAAAGAGCCGTATGTTGCTGCTACCTTACGGAATCCCCTTGGCAATCGGATCGATTGCCTATTTTGTCTGGATGGGAATGTTACCATGAACACATGCATCTTATCTGTGCTGCCGCCCTTGCGCGGTCGAGTAGCTTTTCAAACATCTGTCCACCAGAGCCAAAGCCTCACGTGTCAGGTCGAGAGACAAATCGGGCATGTGTCGCCGGTTAACCTAGAGAAGACTTGCCGGACGTGCCGAAGAAACCGACAAGGCGCGGCTGCCGTCGAATTCGCAGTCGTTGCGCCCCTATTTTTCCTCATGGTATTTGGCATGATCGAGTTTGGACGCGCCATTATGGTGCAACAGATTTTGACCAATGCGGTGCGCGAAGGCGCCCGGGTGGCGGTGCTCGATTCGCCAACCCCCACCGCAGGCCCCGTCGCCAGCACCGTGACGACCTACTTGCGGAATGCCGGCATATCGGGGGCCACCGTGACGATCAGCCCAGCCGAGCCCACCACGGCCGGCTACGGCGCACCGGTCACGGTGTCCGTACAGGTTCCGTATCGCAACGTCAGTTGGCTGCCGCCAATTTTACTCGGTTCCAACACTACCCTTAGGGCGAGCACGGTCATGCGTCGCGAGACCGTCCAATAATTGCGTCCATCGCGTGCGACGCGCGATCGTCGTACAGGAAAAAATTCATGCGACCAAAATCCATAGCGTTGTTGTTGATGGCCCTGGGTTGCGGTCTCGTCGCCTCGATCGGCATCACCGAGGTTATGTCTCACCGCACCTTGCCCGATGGAGTGCTGGGCGACACGCAAGCGATTTTTGTCGCTACCAATGATATACCGTTGGGCGAGCCGCTCACGCCTCAATTGGTAACGCTGGAACAGTGGCCAAAGGACAAGGTTCCCGTTGGTGCACTGTCGCGGATCGAAGACGTGGAAGGACGCCGCGTGCGGACCAAGCTCTACGCAGGCGAACCGGTCCTCGAAAACCGCCTGCTGGGCAAAGGCGCCAGCCAACAAGGCGCCACGGCCCTGATCCCCATCGGTTATCGTGTCGTGCCGGTCAAAGTCGATCTGGTCAGCGGCGGCAGCAGCATGATTCTCCCCGGCGATCGCGTCGACGTGATGGTCCACAGCGTTAAGGACGTCGCCCGCGAAATCCCCGAAACGATCACTCAAACGATTCTGCAAGATATCAAGGTCTTTGCGGTCGACGACGTGGTTGACTTGGAAAAAGACAAGGACAGCAACCGCAAGTCGATCGTCGCCAAGACAATCTCCTTGCTCGTCACTCCCGAACAAGCGGCCCTGGTGATGATGGCCAGCCAGATGGGCAGCATCAACCTGGTGATGCGCAGTCCCGAGGATGACGAACAGACCCCCAACGCGCAGGCGCGGCCGGGCCAGTTGTTCGCCAACGTTCGCAAGGGCGAGCGTGCCAAGGAGACCCTGATGGCGCCCGGTGATTCCAATCTCAACGAAAAGACCAAGGGCTTCGTCGATTTCCTAAACTCGATGAAGCAAAAGACGCCGGAGCAACCACAAGGGGCGGCGGCAGACGACCCACGGCAAACCTGGACCATGCGTCTAATCAAGCCGGGCGAAGTCAACGAAGTGCAGTTCGACAAGCCAAATACGACGGTCGCCACGGCCGCCGAGTGGAAGCCAAGCGGTGGCGGAACCGCCGTTAGCGCGCCGGCGACAAAGAATGAGCCCGCGATCACGGGGTCGCCGGCCCACGATCCGGTCGGGACATCCCCGCAGCCGCCGAAACAAGATACCAAGAAGCCTAAGCAAGTCAATGACGGAGGGCGTTAGGAGACGAGTGGTGGCTGGCGGTTAGCGCCTCGCGCCAACCACCATCCACCGGCCACTAACCGGTGGTCGCATCAAGGATGACCCTGTTTCGGGCATGAAGCCCGAACTTTCGCAAGGATTACAAGGATGTTGAAGCGAACACTCTTGCGGCTGCTGGTGCCGCTGGTCAGTTTTACGCTGCTGCCTTTGGCGGTCGCGGCCGAGCCGCCCGCCACCACGCCGCTAACCAAGCCATCGATCGTCTATAAGGTTCAGGCGGCCAGCGAGCGGCTCGATATGACGGTCCACACGAGCAAAATCCTCACGCTGGACCAAAAGATTCCTCAAGCGCAAGTCAACAATCCCGACATTCTCGAACTGACGCCGCTATCGCCAAACCAAGTGCAGGTCTCGGCCAAGGCCCCCGGAGTGACGCAAATCAACCTCTGGGGCGAAGACCAGAAGCTCTTCACCATCGACGTTATCGTCTATGGCGACGCGCGGGAACTCGAAATGCTGCTCCGCGCCACATTCCCCACCTCGGCCCTGAAGGTTGTCCCCATCTCCAACTCCGTGATGATTTCCGGCTTTGTCGATCAACAAGAGCACATCGATCGCATCATTCGCATCGCCGAGGAGTACTATCCGAAAGTCATTAACAACATGACCGTCGGTGGGGTGCAGCAGGTGCTCTTGCACGTCAAGGTGATGGAGGTCTCGCGCACCAAACTTCGCCGGCTCGGCTTCGACTTTGCCAAGCAGACTGGCTCCAATGTTGTGGCGTCCGGAGTCGCCGGGCTACTAGCCACCAGCGTCGACACAACCGCAGGAATGGTGCCGGGAGTGCAGGGAAATCCTTTCAACACCTTTGCCTTTGGCATTGTTAACGGCAATAACGCCTTCTATGGCTTCCTCGACGCCTTGCGGCAAGACAACCTTCTGAAAATCCTCTCCGATCCGACGCTGGTCACGGTCAGCGGCCGCGCGGCCTCGTTCAATTCGGGCGGCGAAATCCCGATCCCCGTTCCCCAAAGTCTTGGTACGATCTCCATCGAATGGAAGCAATACGGCACGCAAATCGACTTTGTGCCCATCGTCTTGGGCAACGGCAAGATTCGTTTGGAAGTTCGGCCGCGCATCAGTGAACTCGACGATTCCCGCAGCATCACAATCCAGGGAACGACGGTGCCCGGCATCAAGTCGCGTCAGGCCGACACGGGCGTCGAGCTAATGGCGGGACAGACGCTGGCGATCGCCGGATTAGTGCAATCTTATGTAGAGGGCGAAAACCGCGGCCTGCCATGGATCAGCGAAGTGCCGTATTTGGGCGCCGCTTTCCGCAAGACAAAAGAAACTACAAACGAAGTTGAATTGCTGATGCTCGTCACCCCAGAATTGGTCGAGGCTATGGACGCCAGCGAGGTGCCGCCCTGCGGGCCGGGTATGCAGACGACATCTCCCAGCGATTGGGAACTATTCATGAGAGGGCATATCGAAGTGCCGAAATGCTGCCCCACCGGCAATTGCGGCGCGGCCAATGGCCCGGGCGGCGACGGCCCGCCCCCGGACGGCATGATCGGCCCCAGCGAGAATATCCCGACGCCATCGCCTGCCGGGGCCAACGGCTGGCGGCGCCCCGTTCGAGGCGGCGAGACGTTGGCCGCGCGATCCAGCGGCAACAGCAAGTGGGCCGTATCGCAAAGCCCTTACAACTCGTCTAAACGGAACTCCACGGCAACCGCTGGGTCCGGCGAATCGCGAAATGCCCCGCCCGGCCTCATCGGCCCCGTCGGCTATGACGTAGTAAAGTAAAGAGGCCGTAAGTGCGTCATGCCCGGAGAAACATAGGGCGAGCTGGACTGGAGTTCCACGCCCGTCGCTCTGCTCCGGGATGTGCCGCCAGCCCAGGGCGACTGACCCTGCCATGATTCGACACGCCAGACCCGCAACCCGGTTTCCATGAGCAACGTTCTTCGCTTAGCCATTGTCGACCCGAACGACTCCCAGCGAGAATCGCTGAAGACCATGCTGTTAGGCATGGATACCATCTGGCTCGAGGCCGAGTGCTCCCGATACGAGTTCTTCGCCGACGTGGTGGCCCAAACCAATCCGGACATCGGCATGGTGGCCATCGACGCCGATCCACAAAAAGCCTTGGAACTCGTGAGCCGTCTGGCCACCACCTCGCCCGACTGCGCCGTGTTGGTGCTCAGCTCGTCGAACGATGGTAACTTGATCTTGCAGGCTCTGCGAGCCGGCGCCAAAGAGTTCCTCACCCAGCCGCCCCGACTGGAAGACCTTCTGGCCGCTTTGAACCGCATCGGCGAACGCCGCTTCGGACGCGGCGATGCTCGCCAGCGCGGCAGCCAGGTCATCGCCGTGGCCGGCGCCATTGGCGGGGTCGGCACCACCAGCTTGGCCATCAATCTCGGTTGCATCCTTGCCCGCGACCCGCAGAACTCCGTCGCACTGATCGATCTCGACATGTGTCTGGGCGATGCCGACGTATTTCTCGACACCATTCCCGACTACACGCTGGTCGATGTGGCCCAGAATGTCACGCGGCTCGATTTCGCGCTGTTAAAGCGATCGCTAACAAAACATTCGTCCGGCCTCTACTTGTTGCCCCGCCCAGTGCAACTCGAAGACGTCGCACTGATTACGCCCGACGACCTGCAACGCGTGATCGGCCTCTTAAAGGCCACCTTCACCCATTTGGTGCTCGATCTCTCGAAGGGCTATACGCCCATCGATTTGATCGCCCTCGAAATGGCAGATCAGATACTGCTGACCACACAGCTCGACCTGCCGTGCCTGCGCAACGTCGTGCGGTTGATGATGTCGTTCGGCAATATGAATGGCCTGGCTGACAAGGTGAAGATCATCGTCAATCGGGTCGGCCTGGAGAGCGGCCAGATCACGCTCAAGAAGGCCGAGGAAACGATCGGTAAGGATATCTTCTGGCAGCTTCCCAACGACTATCGCACGATGATCGAAGCCCGCAACAACGGCGTTCCGCTCGTCGACCACGCACCGAAGGCCGCCATCACCCAGTCGTTAACGGCGCTTGCCAAAGCCCTCTCCGGCAACGAAACCGCCCAACCTGCCGACGCCGCCAAAAAGGCCCGCACTGGCCTCTTCAAGTTCCTGCCCGGCCTGAGCGGGAAGTGATGCTTCACGGTATGATCAGCCGTGTCGCCCATACGCAGACGGCCTCGGCAATTGCGATCGCCTTTGCCAGTTCGTCCAAGGTGACGTCCTCCGCTTCGCCCGGATAGCGGCTGCTTACGGCGTAATCGGTCAGCGCCGCCGCCTCATTGAACACTGCGTCGCGTTGAATACTGGATGGCAATAACTCCAACAAAATCCCTACATTGTGGGATCTGGGAAAAGCGATGCCCCGAGATACCAGGACAGCCTTGATTGCCTTCTCAACAGCTTGTTGAGCATGAAAGCAAAGCGTCTCCGGCAAATGCCGCACCGGCCTTCCTGGCATTTCCACTACAATCGTCACGCGTGATTGCTCTCCGCAGCCGGTCAATTCTCCGGGCGTAAGCTATTCTTTATGGGAATTGTGTAGGAGTCGACTCCCGTCGCCTCCGGCCGTCCCAACTCAGACACACCTAGAGAACGCTTCCACATCGGATACGACGCCATGCCGAAACTGACCCCGACGCTGAGAACTGCCGATCCGAAAGAGAGCAACTTCGAGGATCTCAAGCAGCGCATTCATAGCAAACTTGTCGACAAGCTCGACCTGTCGCGCGTCGGCGAACTGGAAGGCGATACGCTTCGCCGCGAAATCCGCCTGGTCGTCGAGCACCTTTGCGACACCGAAGACACACTCCTCAACCGCAACGAACGTGAGCGGCTGGTCAGCGAAGTCCTCGATGAAACTTTCGGCTTCGGGCCGCTCGAAATGCTGCTGAAAGACCCAACGATCAGCGACATCCTTATCAATGGGCCAAAAAACGTCTACTGCGAACGCCGCGGCCGGATGGAAAAGACCAGCGTCGTCTTCCGCGACAACAATCACCTGATGCAGATAATCGACCGCATCATCTCCAAGGTAGGCCGCCGCGTGGATGAAACCTGCCCGATGGTTGACGCCCGCATGAGCGATGGTTCGCGCTTCAACGCCATTATTCCCCCTTTGGCCCTCGATGGGGCTTGCGTATCCATTCGCCGCTTCGGCGCCAATCCGCTGAAGCTCGAAGACCTGCTGAACTTCCGCGCCTTCACGCCCGAGATGGTGATGTTGCTGGAAGGGGCTATCAAAGCCCGACTGAATATCCTCATCTCCGGCGGCACCGGCTCCGGAAAAACGACGCTCCTAAACACGCTGTCCAGCTTCATTCCCAATACCGACCGCATCGTCACTATCGAAGATGCGGCCGAATTGCAGTTGCAGCAGGATCACGTTGTGCGGCTCGAAACGCGCCCGGCAAACATCGAAGGCAAAGGCGCCATCTGTGCCACCGATCTTGTGCGCAATGCCCTGCGTATGCGACCTGAACGAATCATCATCGGCGAATGCCGCGGGTCCGAGGCATTGGACATGCTCCAGGCCATGAACACCGGGCATGAAGGCTCGATGACAACGCTGCACGCCAATACGCCGCGCGACGCCCTCGCCCGGCTCGAAACCATGATCATGATGGCCGGCTTCGAATTGCCGCTCAAGGCCATGCGGACCCAGATTGCCAGTGCCATCGATCTAGTCGTCCAAGCCAGCCGCCTTCAAGGCGGCTCCCGCAAAGTCACCTGCATCACCGAAATCGTCGGCATGGAACAAGATACGGTGGTGATGCAAGATATCTATCGTTACGACAAAGACGGCGTCGACGAAAGCGGCCGCGCGTATGGCCGATTCGTGGCCACCGGTATTCGACCTGCATTCATGTCGCGGCTCGAAGCGGCCGGCGTCCGCCTGCCGTCCAGTGCCTTCCGCGAACGCGTGATGTTGGAGGATTAAGCGTGGGCGTATTCTGGATTGCGATTCTGGCGTTTATCGGCGTCGCCATGCTGGTCGGCGGCCTGTCGTTGATGTTGCGCACAAAGCCAAATAGCAAGATCGAGGACCGCCTCAACCTCTTGACGGGCCTGGGCGGGCCCTCAGCCACGAAAGACGGACTGATCAAAGAGGCCAGCATCCTCACGCAACCCCTCGAGGACCGGCCCGACCTGCTGCAGCGGTTCGCCGAACGTTTTGCCAGCATCGACCGGCTCTTCGAGCAAGCCGATACCAACCTGACTCTTACCAAACTGCTGACTATTTCGGGCGTCATGGCCCTGGTCGGAATCGTCCTGGGCGGCGCGTTGCGCCTGCACCCGGCGTTGATGCCGCTCGTTGGACTGACGCTCGGCTCGTTGCCGCTAATGTGGCTCCTGTTTCGCCGCAAGCGCCGCATGAAGGCCTTTGCCGCACAACTGCCCGACGCCATGGAAATGCTGGCCCGATCGCTCCGCGCCGGACAGAGCCTTGGATTTGGCTTCAATATGATCGCCAACGAGATGCCGCAGCCGATTTGCAAAGAGTTCGGACGCATGTTTGAGGAGCAAAACCTCGGCATTGCGCTCGATGACAGCCTTCGCAGCATTACCGAACGGATTCCGAACCTCGACCTGAAGTTTTTCGCCACCGCCGTCATTCTTCAGCGGCAAACCGGCGGCGATCTGGCCGAAATCCTCGATAAAATTGGCGATCTGATCCGCGATCGATTCCGCATCTGGGGCCAAGTGCAAGCCCTCACCGGCGAAGGACGCCTGTCGGGCGTCGTGCTCCTCGCCCTGCCGTTTGTGCTGTTCATCGCCGTCTTTCATCTCAATCCAGATTACATCAAGGTGCTCTTTACCGATCCTATGGGCACCAAGATGCTGGTCGTGGCCGTCATCATGCAAATTATCGGGGCCCTGGTGATCCGCAAAATTGTCAATATCAAGGTATAACGCAGTCAACCGCCCACTGACCACTAAATTCTTCGCCCTCAACTTCGTACTTGCCAAGAAGCACCCCTCGCGTCACTATCTTCCACCATGATCTTCGCCACTAATTTCTTCGACTTCCAAACCCTGATGCCGTTGGCGTTGTTCGGCACCTTCGCCGCACTGGCCTGGTGGGCGTTGGACTACATGGCCACCGGCAAGCCACGTGCGGTAGAACGACTCGACGAGTTGAAAGAACCGCGCAAGCGCCGCAACCTGCCCACCGAAAGTGCCTTGAAGAAGTCGGACGCCATGACGAAGATGCTGGAGAAAGCCTCTCCGGCGCTGGCCAGGCCGTTGCGGCCGAAAAACGCCGCCGAGTTGGGCAAACTCAAGGCCAAATTGTCATACGCGGGATTTCGCGGCGAGTCGGCCGGCAGCATCTTTCTTGGCCTGAAGTTCGCCGGACTCGTCGCCGGACTGATTCTCGGTGGCGGAACCTACGCATCGCTGCATGGCTTGAATGCGCACACTATCGAGTATCCCGTCGCGCTGGGTATATTGCTGTTCTATCTGCCCGACATCGTCGTAAGCATGATCGGCCGCAGCCACAAGCAGGCCATCTTCCTCGCGCTGCCCGATGCCCTCGATCTGATGGTCGTGTGCGTCGAAGCCGGCCTAGGCCTCGACCAGGCCATGCGCAAAGTCGCCGAGGAAATGAAGCGAACCTACCGCATCCTGGCCGACGAGTTCGCCATGTCCAACTTCCAGTTGCAGATGGGTCGGCAACGTACCGACGTGCTCCACGAGCTTGGTGCACGCACCGGCGTGCCCGATCTACGCGCCTTGGCCGCCGTGCTAATCCAAACCGATCGGTTCGGCTCCAGCGTGGCTCAAGCCTTGCGCACTCAAAGCGACTCAATGCGCATTCGCCGCCGCCAATTGGCCGAGGAAAAGGCGGCAAAGACGGCCGTGAAGCTCATTTTCCCCCTGGTACTCTTCATCTTCCCAGGCATCTTCGTGATCCTAGTCGGACCCGCCGCCATCACGATGGTCCGCCAAATGTTCCCGATGATGGGCGGATAGAAGCACGTCGGCGACTGCCGTTCCGTCGCCCCGCTCTCGCCTCACCAGCGATTGCGATGCACCCGATCCGGCCGGTACCGTTCTTGCCGCGCCGCCTGCTCGGCCGGATGCCCGACGACAACCAGACTGTGCGCCATGATGTTCGTCGGCAGTCCCACGAGTTGCCGCAGCCCCTCCATCCGTGGTTCTCTCGGGTAGACGCCGCACCACACCGCGCCAAGTCCAAGGCCGTGGGCCGCCAACAGGATGTTCTCCGTAGCCGCCGCGCAGTCGACGACCCAGTAGCCCGGCGATTTTTCCAGTTCCAGATCGCCGCAAACCAGAATCGCCACGGGCGACCCTTCGGCCATGGAGGCGTTCGGCATGAACGCCGGAATCGCAGCCAACGTCGCCGGGTCGTCGATCACCACGAATTGCCACGGCTGCTGATTCCTCGCGCTGGGCGCTTGCATCGCGGCCGCCAACAGCTTCTCTACCAACTCCGCCGCAACCGGCTCATCACGATACCTGCGAATGCTCCGCCGCGTATGAATGGCATTCAGTACGTCCATCTTCTTCTCCATCGGCCGTCGACTTAGTATAGCATCGGCACGACGGAAGCGTTACCCCGGCCGATCAAACTGACGCTTGGGATGGTCGGGACTACTCCGCTTCATATTGATATTGATTCATCGGCTGAGTCCGCCGATCCTGCACTTTGTCGCCGGGCTGGACGCCAAGGCGCGGCAGCGAGAATGCCGCCGGATCAACCGGCTGGTTGACAACGTTCTCCACAAACGTAACTTTGCCTTGCTCATCTTGGCGGCTTTCATAGTGGACCGCTTGTGTCCAGGTCTTCGGAATCCAGATGCCGTCGCGCAATTCGTAGGTCCAGTGGTACTCAGCACTCGATTCCGGCCACGCACTCTTGTACTCAACAAAATTGCATCCTTGGTTCAAACTCAAAGTATAGCGAGTCGACATGTTGCCCATGCCCATGTCGATCGACACCTGATCTCCATCTCGGACGACCGTGACGGCGCCCATGCGTGGATCGTCTGCCATGCCGATATAGCGCGCGAGCCCCTCAACGAGGTCGCCATGCCGTTGGTTTAGACTGTAGTAATAAAGCGGATTGAAATCGTATTGCTGTGGCTGTAACTGCCCTTCCTGCGGATTTTCAAGTGTGCCAGAGGTAATTGTCAGGACCAACGGGCGATTCTTGGGGTTGCCGGGGGATCCGTAAGAGCCGAAGCAGTACAAGCCTTCCGGCGTCATCATGCCATTGATAATCTGGGGCACGGGCTGCGGATCGTCATGTCCTTGGACGATCCTTGCCCATTTCTCCAGCGTAGTATTCCATCGAATGGACTTCCGTGCCCGATCGAATACAAATTGAACCGTTGCAGAGTAGTCTTGGCCGACGGCCTCCTTCCCATAGACTTGACGACGTTCGATGCTGGCCTTACCTTGCCACGTCTTGATCTTGGCCTTGTTCTGCTTGTTGGTTTGAACGACATAGCGCAGCAGATCCACGTTGTCGAGCAGTTTACCGGTGCTCTTTTGGCCCGCGGCTTGGGGGGCGGGCGCTTTGACCGACGGAAAGGATGCCTTTTTGGGCGTCTTATCCACCAGTGGCACCTTGCCCAAGTCGAGCGGTTCGTCAGTCACACCGCCGGGCATTTCAGGTACGGAAACCTCCGCACTGTACCGTAATAGTTCGGGGTCGTCCCACGGAAGACCGCCATCCTTGGCTTTCAGCATGACGCTTAGTTCGTAATGTCCAGGCACAGCGTTGTCGATGCGCAGCGAACCATTGCGATCAACCGAACCGATTCGTTGAGATTGCTGTCGCTGTTGGACTTGCAATATCCAAGTCTTGCCCTCGGGCGATTCTTGCCATTTCTTCATCCAATCGCGGATGGCCTCCGCCCCTTGGTCGCGGACTTCCTTCGGCGGCATTGGAGGCTCACTCATCTTTGGTGCTATACCGGCCATAATGTGCGATAGATCGCCATCGGGCAGCACTCCATTCGGCCATTGAATGCGGCCGATGATTGTCCGACCCTCGCCGCCAAGCATTACGTGAACCGTTTGCCCAGGCGGAAGCTCTACGGATTTTTCGTTTGGCGACCGGCCGCTTCGGTCCACCGGCAGCAGCCGAATCTGCCATGTGCCCGGCTTGAGCTTCGGAAAGACGAACTTGCCTTCGGCATCAGCCTCGGTTTGTTCTTGGAAAGTCAGGAATGACCATCTCACGCCGCCGTTTGAACTTCTGGGGTAAACGTCGAGCTTTGCGTTCGGCACAGGCTTCGTGCCATGGCGCACTACGCCTTCCAGCCGCGCCCATGCCGCAAGGGTGATCTCGGGCTTGGCTTTCAAGTCCTCGCTTGTCGTTTGAGCGAAGCCCTTGTCATGGACTACGATCAAGAGAAAACCATTGTCCTGCGGCTCGATCGGCAGTTGCCCATCCTGTCCGACTTTCAGGTATGTTTTTGAGGAGTCGAAATTGTTCTTGTACGCAAACTGGCCGTTCTTGACGAACGTGGCCATGTTGTATAGCTTGCCCGGCTTCTCCGGGCACAAACAGACATCGGCCCCCGCCGCAGGTTTGCCATCTGGCAGGCGGACCGACACATTGAGAACATTTCCCTTGCTCAGCGAGAAATCACAACTCACGCTGCCCTCATCACTCTTGAAGCCCCGCGAGACTGCCGGCTGATAGCCATCGGCTTCGATGCGTACCAGGAACGAAGTCGGAGCCCGTCGCGTAAACGGCCTAGAAATGACCACTTTGTATTCCCCATTCCTCCCTTCGGTCATTTCCCTGGGATTCCAATGCGTTCCATTGGCATCGTCCTTCGTTAAGCAGCCTGGCAAAACGCGGAAGCTCGGAATCCGTTGCTTCGTTCCGGCATCGACAACGTGTCCGGTGATGGTGAGCGCTGGGAAAAGCGTAATCACCTGCTCGGTGTCTTGTGGAACAATCCGCCCCATGCCAGGGCTCATGTAACCGTCCTTGGCGATTTGCATTTCGACAGCATCACTTGGAGCCCACGACCAACTCCAACGGCCTTCGGCGTCTGTTCGCTTGGGAATCCCGAGGTCAGTCAGTGTTCGGTGACCTCGCCACGTATCGGGCGAGATGAAAACCCCTTGCAAAGGATGGTTTTCTTTGTCAACGACGCGCACTCGCAGTGCATGGCCCTTTTCCAGACGGAAATCAACGGGCGCCATTCTGGAAAAGAACCCTTCCGGCTGCACGTTCAGATTACGAATCGCGGGAGCCAGGCCCGGCGATATCACGGTCAACACGGCTCCACCGGGCGCAAAACTCCCGAGTCGGTAGTGGCCCTCATGGTCCGTGCGCGTCGTCGGAAAGTGTGAACCACCGATCCGGTCATCGCCCTGTGCAACGAGGGCGTTGGCGACCGGCTTGCCTTCGGGGTCGGTCACCGAACCCGTCACCGCGATGCCACGCTTCAGGACGATCACCGAGGTTCGCTCTTCAATCTGTTTCTGCTCCTGCGCCGACACGGACCTAAGATAGCCATCACTTATGTACTCCGGATGCCCGATCGCCATTGAAAATTGAGCTAGCTTCATGGGGGCATGGTCGAGATGCCATCGTCCTTCGGCGTTCGTCGTGAGAGGGAAGTCCCACAGCGTCATCGCCAGATTCGTTTGCCAGTAATCCGCGGGCGTGATATTCAGTTCGATTTTGGCTCCCGGAATCGGCTTGCCCTGTTCGTTGCGGATCACCCCACCGATCGTTCGGCCACTGTTGAACGTGAAGGTGAACTCGTCGGGTCTCGGCTCGCGGCTGTCCTGGTTTGTCCAGTACTTTCGCAGCGGCACAAAGCCATCGACGGTCGCATACAGATAGATATAGCCCGCATCGGGCTTGGGGAGTGCGAGATCAGCCTTACCCTCGGAGTCAGTAACGCCGCTAACCTTGCCGCCGCGATAGTCAGAACTGAGCTTCGCCCCAATAATTGGCTTGCCGGCATCGTCCACAACGTGTACCAGCAGCGAACCGCTACTGTTAGGCGCAGTTTTGGCCCGCTCTGGCTTCGCCTGTTGTTTATCGAGAACGATCTGGCCCACCAAACCGGCATCCGGGTTGACGCCGGTGCCCAGCACTGGCGTTTGTTTCGGGTCACGCACGGGCTCGATCGCTGATGGCGCTGCCAGCACAAACTGTAGCGTGCCCAGAACGGTAACGGCCACCAGTGCTCCAAGGCAGAAGCATAAGACGTTTCGGCGATCAAGCGGCAGATGAAAGACCCGATGTTTAAGTGCGCTAAGCCGGCGACCGATAGCAGAGGTTCTGGCCATAGCGATTCCGGCAGCCGGCAGCGGCGAACACACATCGACGGCAACCCGAGCCAGTGTCTGACAGTACGCGGTCACGTCGCCCACGAAACTCGCCGAAACTGCATCGCACACAAGCTCACAAGCCGCCAGATGCGTCTTACGTATACGCCATACCAACGGATGTGGCCAAAGCAAGACTGATATCAACTGGAGTCCAAGATTCCAAAGAACATCGTGGGATCGCATGTGCGTCAGTTCATGGGCCAAGATGCCCGGTAAGTCGTTGCTGTACGATTCCTCGCACATCCGCGTGGGCAACAACAGCAGCGGACGGCGTAGTCCGCAAAGAAATGGCGACGAGATGTCCACGGAATGTAACAGCTCCACAGGAGTCCGGCAGCCAATGGAATCGGCCACGCGTATGCAGGCACCATAGACCCGTTGCGGCGGGCGCCTGGCGAGACGAACCATACGTTCGATCCGGCGATGGCCAACGAACAAACGGAAAGCGAGAACTGTAACGCCGACCAGCCAAATGATCAGCATCAGTACCGGCCACGTTGCGGCGGGGGACTTTGAGGCCGGTGTAGCAAAAGCAACATTCTGTGGCAATTCGTGATCGCCCGTCGGCTCGGGCTGTTCGCCTAAGGTAATCGGCAGAAGGTCTGTTGCCCGTGTGCGAGGCAGGTCACCCAACAAGACAACTGGCTTCGTTGAGATTGCGTTTTGATCGGCCAGCGGGTCCCTGGACGCTGCGACCGGTGCTGTTCCGTCGACTGTCGGAGGCTGCTTCACTTCGATGCGTAGCGCCGGAAGAAGCCACGCCACCGCCGGCAGCCCGATCAGGGCAATCGCCGTCACGCGCCACAACAACACGCGCCAGCGAGGATTGGCCCGCACCAGCGCAACATGAATCAGCCATGCGGCCATCAGGATGGCGGTCATCTTCAATACCAGCGCCCAGATCGGAGCGTCTGCGAGCGTCTGCCATCCGCCAATAACCGTTAGCAACGCGTTCATGACTTGGTTCTCCTGGGCAGGTCGGAGGATTGCTTCGTCATAGCAGGTCGCTCCTGGGCCATGCGCTGCAACTCAAGCAATTCCTCCGGCGAAAGATCTTCTTTGGCCAACAGATGACACAGCAGCGCCTCGCTCGACCCGCCGCAAAAATTATTGATGAGATCACCGAGCATTGAGCGAAACGTCGATTCGCGCTTCGTCTTGGGGCGATAGTAAAACGCCTTGCCCTTGCTCCGCCTTGTCAGATGGCCCTTATCGACCAAGATCGTAAGATACGACCGCAGAGCGGCGTTCTTGATGGGACGGGCAAAATGCTTCTGGATTTCAGCCGGCTTTAGCTCGCCGTGCTCCCAGAGTATCCGCATCACTTCCATTTCACCGGCCGTGAACCGAGCCATAAGGGCCTCCGTTGGTTAGCTAATCGCACATGCAGATGATTCTACACATCTGCCGGCAGCCGTCAAGAGGGAAATGCAGAAATCTCTGCACATGACGCCGATCGCAGTCGGTGGATTGGGTGCGAGTCCAACTTGACGGGCTCCCCGATTCTTGGTCCATGCGAAAGGTCAGAGATTTCGCTATGTTAGACCTTTCAAAGGACGATTGGCCAACCTTTCACGTGGATCAAAGCTGGAGAGCACCTCACTCAAGAAATGGCTGTATTTTCGAGGGAATTGAGGGTTGACCGGGGACCTTTCATCCGTAGGTCTTGGGTTCGAATTCCAACGGCCTCACTTTTGGATCTTTTCGCACGACGCCGATGCTCGGCGGCCAGTCTGGGCTAGAAACACCGTACTGGCGGAACCGACGGCGCGCCCCGCCAATGCCGCCCTGGCGGTCAGCCTCGACCTGCGCGATAGCTTAAACGCAACTGCCTGCGATCTACGTACGAAACGAAAAATGGAACGGACCGCCGGACTTCGCCGTCGTCGTCGTAGCGCGGGCGCAGTCTTGCACTGTCGGCTACATTATGCCGCAACACAGCCGACCCGGTTGGGCCAGCGTTCCCGCACTTGCGCGCCGCATCGATCGGCTTAGAGGGCATCTCAGTAGTGTCTAGCGTCCAGATCGCTTTCGGAACCGTGGAATCGCGCCGCCAGTAACGCTGCACGTTCGTGCGACACGCACTATTGGTTCCGTGGTTGCTTATGGAACAGTTCCGACGTTTTCTCCCGGGAAACCGGGCGCGTTTCACGAGCCCTCGTTCCATTACCAGTGCAGGACGCACTAGCAATCCGACCCAAAATCGGAGCGGAACGCTTCGGCCAGCTTCTTATCCCAACGATCGAGCGCTTCGAGCTTGCCGGTGAAAAACCGCAGCACGGGCGGCTCGTGCAGAAACTTCAGGCCGCCGATCAGCTTGCGATTTTCATGCAGCCACGCCAACCGGTCGACGACGTAGTCGATGTGCGAAACCGTGTAGACGCGCCGCGGCACGGCCAGACGGCACAGTTCCATGTCCGAGTAGACATCGTTGCCCTGGGCGTCACGGTCCATCGAGATTGTGCCTCGCTCCATACCCCGCGCGCCCGAGGCAATGAACACGGCGGCGTTCAGCGCGCCGGCGATATATTGCGACGGATGGATGTGCGGCAGAAAACGCTTGGCGTCAACATGGCCGGCCAGGCCGCCCGGCGGCGTGACCGCGGGTATGCCCTGCTTCACCATGCTCCGTACAAAGTATTCGATCAAGTCGGCCGAACTGCTGGCCACATCGATATCGACCATTTCCCGAATGCCCACGGCCATGGCCTCGATTTCCTTCGACGACATGCCGCCGTAGGTGATAAAGCCCTCGTAGACCGGCAGCCAGGCCTTGAGTTGCTCGAAGTACTCCGGGTTGTTCGTCGCAATCAGACCACCGCGGACGCACGTACTCTTGCGGCCCGAGAGGTAAATGAGGTCGGCCTGCGCCATCATCTCGCGCACGATCTCTTGCACCGATTTCTTGGCATAGGCCGGCTCGCGGCGCTTGATGAAATACGCGTTCTCCGAGATCAGGCTGCAATCGATCACCAGTGGAATGCCGTTGGCCGTCGCGATCCGCCGCACTTCTTTCAGGTTGGCCAACGAAAACGGCTGCCCGCCGATCAAGTTCGTGGTCGCCTCCATGCGAACGAACGAGATATTTTCCGGACCGTACTTCTTGATGACTGCCGCGAACTTGTCCAGATCGAGATTACCCTTGAAGGGCACCTCGCTCTCGGTGTTCAGCGCCTCGTCCGTATAAATCTCCAGCACGGTCCCGCCGGCCAACTCAAAATGGGCCTTGGTGGTGGTAAAGTGGTAGTTCATCGGCACCACGTGGCCCGGCTTGACGAAAATCTTGGCCAACAAGTGCTCGGCAGCTCGGCCTTGGTGCGCCGGCACGCAATACTTGAAGCCCAATACGTCCTCGACGGCGCTGAGCATCTTGTAGTAGCTCTCGCCGCCGGCGTACGCATCGTCCGAGACCATCATAGCGGCCAACTGATTGTCGCTCATCGCATTCGTGCCGCTGTCGGTGAGCATGTCGATGAACACGTCCCGGGTGCGAAGCAAGAATGTGTTGTATCCCCCCTCCTCGATCGCCCGCAGCCGCTCGTCGATCGGCGGTAAAGTCGTCTTCTGCACGATGCGGATCTTGTGCATCTCAATCGGGATGGTCTTGCCGTTGCTCAGTTTGACTTCCACAGTTATGGCTCCACAGAGGGGGATTAAAACTTAAAGTATGCATGAGTTCTGCTCATGCGTCAAGCATTTGCGCGGTGTCCCAGGGCCGATCAGTTTTCGGTGTCGGTGTAGGCTGGGCCCGATCCAAATACATGGGCCCGGCCCCTTCGCCCCGGTAAGAATCAGCTTCGCCCCGCAACCCATCTCAGCGCATTCAGCATCAGGCATGCCAAGCCCGACGGCACAAAGTCCTCCGACGTGTCCAGAAGCGTCCCGACCACATGGCCGCGCTGTCCGCGCCAGGTCCAAGCCACGGGTCGAACGTTAGCCTCGCTGTGCCCATAAAGCAGAATCGTCGCATCGGCCGGAACATGTGCGATTGTGCCTGCCCTGCACCGGGCGACGAACGGCCCGATTCGCTCGACCAGCGGATGGCTTCGGGCTTCCGCCACCACGTCGACGAACACCGATTCGACGGAGCAGTCGGGTTCTCCACCGGCCGCAGGGTTCGTCGGCGAGCTTGACCAAATTGCACTGTCAACATCGGCCCAGTCGCGAGCCACTTGAAGCCATCGCCCGATAGCGATCACGCAGTCCGCGTTGCTGCCCGCTCTCGGTCGGCCAAGCCCAACGGAGTTCCAGCGGCGGCACCGTGCGTTGCAGCCTTCGGCGAGCAATGCTTCCAGCACGTCGAGCGACGCGTCGAGCTTGGCATCGCACGGGGCTGCCGCCAAGATCACATCAAGAGGTGCAGCCGGCGGCCGATCGTTCGCGCGACCATCGTTGACGTGGTAGAAGGGCGCGATGTGGCCGAACGTTTTGTCCACTGCCGCGGCGCCCGCGACGCCTACCGTCCGATGGGCGGCGTGCATAATAAGGCTGCGTCGAACGTTCGATGAGCGGGGCATAGCCTGGCATTATCGCGCCGCGCGTCCACGGCGTCTACTGTTTCCTGGCCCAAACGATCGCCGATCATAGGACGACGGTCGTTCTATGCAGGTTAAGGAAGATGTGCTGGAGGCCGCTTCAGACTTTCGATAGGCGTCCCAGACGCCAACCGGCCGATTCCAAATGCTCGACCAGTGCCTCGGACACTAGCATCTCAAGCTCCTTCGGACGCCGCGCGGCCAGCGGATCGTGCACGTCCGACGATGCCTCGCCCGGATGCAAGGCGATCTCCACCAAAAACGGTTTGTCGGGTTCGGGACGACGAAGTTCCGGCCGAGCCGCCACGGCCAAGAACACTTGAACCAATCGCAGGTCCACGTCGCCGGCGTGCGCGGTGCCGAAAAACACATCGGGGTGCGCAATGCCCAACGCATCGACGGTCGCGCGAAATCGTCGCGCGTATCGGCGTTTTACCACGGCAAGCGGCCACTTGAAAAACTGCCCTCGCAGCACGGTCGAACGCCAGATCGCCGGCTCGCGGGCCACTCGGACTGTCTTGATCTCATAACGGTCCAGCAAATCGAGGACGATGCGGCTCACCCCGGGCAGCATTTCGATATACTGATGCCCATTGACGTGTGTCGGCCTCAGACCATGCTCGACGACCACTTGTATTTGCCCCTCCAGTTCGTCGTGAATCGCGGCATGAAACCGCTCTCCGTAGCGCCGCAGCCGGGCGACAAGAGAAAAGACTCCCGGAAATTGGCCCTCGGCATCAAGCAATTCGCGCGGATAGCGGCTGCCGGTCAGCGGCTGGCCCTGCGTGAGATTCAGATGCACGCCCAAGTCAAACGCTTGTGGCAGATCATCGAGCCGCTTGCGCGCCATGGCCGATCGAAGCTTTCCGGCAACCTGTTCCGACGCCAATGTCTTCCACTGTTCGAGCGCCGGCGCGGCATCGACACCATTGGCCAGGACCGACGTGCTGGTGAGTATTCCCTCGCGAAAGCCGCGGAAGATGCCGTCGCTCACCGCCCGACTCATGCCCAAGTCGTCCGCATGCAGTACGACGCGGTGGGATGTGCGATCCATCGGCGGCTATCGATCGTCAGAAGAGCAATGATCATGCAGTGTGGCGGCCGACGGCATGTGGGCCCGTATGATCGCCGCGGTTCCGGCGGCGGCTAAACGGACCTATCCTACGCCGCGACTTTCTTCGGCTCTTGTTCGACGTCGTCGGCAATGACGAACTCCGGGGCCGGTGAAAGCCCAGCCAACCGATCCCGCAAGCGAAGCCGCACCACGTCCAGCAACATCGGCAAAGCGTTGCGCCGCAATGACAGCGTCGAGGAAAACTCATTGATCAGTGTGACCGGCACGCGGCGAAACGGCAGACCAAGCCGATGCGTCAGCATGACAACTTCGGCGTCAAAGGCAAAGCCTTCGATCGTCACACGGCTAAAAATTTCCAACGCGGCCTGGCGGCTGAAGAGTTTCAGCCCACACTGGGTGTCGGTCACCTCGCGCGACACCAAGCGGCGGACAATCTCGCGAAAGGCAAACGTGGCCAACCTTCGCAGCGGTCGGCGCGGAGCCAAGTACTCCGCCCCCTCAATATCGCGGGCACCGAAAACGACCTGACACTCGCCCCGGCGTATCGATTGGTAACCATCCTCGAGCGCGGTCAGCCGAAAGGGCAAGTCGGCGTCAGTAAACGCTAGCACGCGGCCCGTAGCGCGCAGCATCGCGGCGCGCACCGCGCGGCCTTTGCCACCCTGTGGCGTCAATCGCAGCATGGCGAAACGTGGCCCCAACTCGCGCGTTAGCGACGATGTGCGATCGGTGCTGCCGTCGTCGGCCACCAACACGCGATAGTCCACGCCCCAATCGTCTAAAAAGACGGCCAATTGGTCCAGCGTCCAAGGCAGACGCTTTTCTTCGTTATAGGCCGGAATGATGACTGTCAGATCGTGGTCGCAGGCAGCCACGACCTCCTGAGTCTTTGCGGGCTGGCCGCTGCTTTCCATTTCCAACACTGGGCCGATACTGCTCATATAGAATGGCGAATGATAGAGTGGCACGAGGATGATCGGCCGGAAAATACCGCAATTGCCAAATCATGTAAACGCCAGTTCCCGCCTACCCAACCGCGGCCAACAGTTCGCATGTCGCCAGTGTGTCGACCAACTCTTCCATGCGGTTCAAGTAGATGTCGGCGTGGGCCCCCTCATCGAAGTTCAGCGCGACCGTCGACATGCCGACTGCCGCGGCGCCACCCAATTGCGACGCGTCGTGCCCAACAAACGCCACTTCTTCGGCCGGCAGCCGCATCTCGCGTAACGCGGCAAGGTAGCAGTCGGGCAGCGGCATCGCTGCCCGCGCATCGATGGACGAAACGACGGCGGCGAATCGGCTACCCATGCCAAATCGTTCGATCCGGCCCCGCAATTCGCGGCCGGTCAGTTCCGAGTTACAGACTGCGCCCAACACCATGCCCGAATCGGCCAGCTTCGCGATCGTCGATTTGACGCCTGGAAACGCCCGCAGCGAGTCTTCCATCGCGCGGCGGTGCGTCCGACTTGCCGCCTGGACTTCTTCGATTTGCCCGGCCGACATTCCCACCGAACGCAAGAAACTCTCGAAGGCCTCGCAAAAAGCCTTGCGACCCACGTAAACGTCGCCCAGACAATCGCAATCCCAAAGGTGAAAGAAACTGCGGTAGTTGGTGTGCAATCCAATTTGGCCCAACAGTCGCAACAGCCAACGACGCCACACCGTGTCGTCGTAGAAAATGTTGCACATGTCGAAGAGAACGCCGCGCGTCGGCCGCGACAGTCGGAACTCCGACGGCCTCGCCGACGGGCAGGCGCCGTCCGGCGTGGTGGAAAAAATGTGCAGCGAGACAGACTTCATGTCCATCGAGTCGAATCCTTTCGGCGCCGCAATTTGAGGCGGTAGTCTACCAACTCGGGCCAACCACGGTCAATAGGCGAATCCTTGCTTGGCGGTTTGGGGCGCACGTCGGCCATTGCAGCGGTTGGCGGGCGAGCGGAATCAGCAGGTTTGTGGTTAAGATGGGCGGGCGAGGGGCGCGTAGGGAAGCAAACGCCTCGTACCGTCATAGGGCAGCTAGCATCGCACGCTGTCTCCGTATGGCCGTAGCCGTAGGTTATGCTTCAGCATAAGACAAGGCATTGGTGAAGAACGTTTTATGCTGAAGCATAACCTACGAGTCTGGCGACCATCTATTGCCGGTTATTGGCGTCAGGCTCTCATCCTAATCTTCTTCCGACCAACCGTCTGGTCGGACGCCCCGCGAGGCGACATGACCATCGGCTGCGTTCGCGCGTGATAGCAGCCCTGCTATACTGGCAGCATGAGCAGCGACCCGACGGAAATCCTGGGCGGGGCGGAGCGGCGGCGGGCTCGGGAAATGAGCCTGAAACGCGGGCGGCCGCCGACACAGGTGCCCGGCTACGAGCCGGAACAGTTCTTGGGGCTCGGCGCCTATGGCGAAGTCTGGGTGGCGGCCGAGAAGAACACCAGCCGGCGGGTGACACGAGTGTACGACATCGAGAATATCGCTACTCAGCCGATTCGCCCCGCCTATACCGTCGACCGTCCATCCCCCAACAATCAGACCATACAATCAATGGACACGATATCGCGTTTCTTGACATTTTTGGCATCCGTTAGTAGAGTTGGTGTGGATGCAACCCGATCGTTTGGTGTCTAGCCAGCTTGTCGGCAATCGTTCGCTCTGTTTCCGGGGGTAGTTTCGTGGCGCGCTGTTTTGTCGAAGCCTTTGGCACACTCGGTCCTTGGGGCAACTCAGTCGCTTCCCGGTCCTTGGTCGCTGTGAGTGTTCGCTTTTCGAGGGCCTTTCCCATGGATTAGTCGTTGGGTGGGCTTTCACCAAATCACCTTTCCCAAGATGAATTTACCAATGAAACGAATCTGCGTCGTCCTGGTGGCCTTGACGATCGTGATGTCTGTTCGACGTGACGCTTGCGCCGCCGTCGAATATACGATTACCGAGCTGCCCACTTTCGGAGGCGAGTACGACGTTGTCGTTAGTGACATCAATAATGTTGGACAGATTGTTGGTTATTCACATTTTTCTGAGAACAACGTGTTTCTGTCTCGCGCATTCATATGGAATGGGTCGGGACCGCTGAGGGACCTCGGTACTTTGGGCGGAACTTCGAGCGAGGCGATAGCAATCAACGACAGCGGCCAAATCGTGGGAAGATCTCATGCCGTCGATGGCCAGGAACACGCCTTCTGCACTGCCCCCAACAGCGTTATCAATGCGGCCACCGACGACCTCGGAACCTTGGTTGGCAGCGATTCGAGCAGCGCCTATTCCATCAATTCCAACGGCGTCATCGTCGGCGGAAGCCTGGTCTACTACGACAACACTTCACATTCAGTGATATGGCAACGTAACGGTCCGATAACCACGTTCGGCGAGTTCAACTGCGGCAGCGAGGCATATTCAATCAACGACAACGGACAGGTAGTCGGCGGTGCAAGCTACGACGGTTTTGATAGTGAGTACGCCTTCGTCTATAACAGTAACGGCGCCGCACAACAAATCCCAGTAACTGGATATAGCAAAGTTGTTGCTCGTGCCAATAACAGCATGGGAGAGATTGTCGGGAGTGCGACAAATGGGGACGGATGGGTCACCGGTTTCTATTACGAAGGCAACGAAGTTCGGTATTTTAACGACTGCATACCATGTGACATCAATGATCAAGGACAAATGGTCGGCACTTTAGGTCGCGCTTCGCAGGCATTTATATGGTTGGGCAGCGGCGACCTTCTTGACTTGAATGGAATGATCGATCCGGCCTCCAATTGGTGGTTGGAAAGCGCCGTCGCGATCAACGACCTTGGGCAAATCGTGGGTACCGGCCGGAATGCAAACGGTCAGCCCCGTGCGTTCCTGTTGACCCCGGTCCCCGAGCCATCCACGCTGGTGCTTCTCGGAGTGGTCGTCGCGATCCTTCTGTTCTGTGGTTTGCGACGATGCATCGGGCTCGGAAGAACCTGGGGCGGCTGCTCATTCCTTCCTTTCGATCCATGAAAGGTTGAAACAGGGCAGATGTGCGTTCTGCAGAAATCCCCCGCTCCGGTCAGGATGACTCCGATTCACCGGGTAAGACTGGACCATTCTCATGGTGCTCGGGGCGGCTGCGTTCGCGCGTGATAGCAGGCCTGCTATACTGGCAGCATGAGCAGCGACCCGACGGAAATCCTGGGCGGGGCGGAGCGGCGGCGGGCTCGGGAAATGAGCCTGAAACGCGGGCGGCCGCCGACACAGGTGCCCGGCTATGAACCGGAACAATTCTTGGGGCTCGGCGCTTACGGCGAAGTCTGGGTGGCGGCCGAGAAGAACACCGGCCGGCGGGTGGCCATCAAGTTCTACGCGCATCGAGGCGGACTCGACTGGGCCCTGTTGAGCCGCGAGGTCGAGAAGCTGGCGTTTCTCTTTGCCGATCGCTATGTGGTGCAGTTGCTGGGCGTCGGCTGGGACGCCGATCCGCCCTATTACATTATGGAGTACATGGAACGCGGCTCGCTGGCCGATCGGATTGCACAAGGGCCGATTCCCGCGGACGAAGCCGTGGCCCTCTTTCGCGATGTAGCGACAGGACTGGTGCATGCCCACGGCAAGGGCGTGCTGCATTGCGACTTGAAGCCGGCCAACGTGCTGTTGGACCAGGACAACAAGCCTCGGCTGGCCGACTTCGGTCAGTCGCGGCTATCGACCGAGCAGACGCCGGCGTTGGGCACGATGTTCTACATGGCGCCCGAGCAGGCCGACCTGGACGCGGTGCCTGACGCGCGGTGGGACGTGTATGCATTGGGGGCCTTGCTGTATTGCATGTTGACCGGCGCGCCGCCGTATCGGACGGGCGCGACGGTGGATGAGTTCGAGCAAACGCCTGACTTGACCGAGCGGCTCGGTCGTTATCGCGAGACGATTGAACAGGCTCCGCGGCCCGCGGGACATCGCAAGCGGCGCGGCGTGGACAAGATGCTTGCGGCAATTGTGGACCGCTGTCTGGCGACCGATCCCGATCGGCGTTTTCCGAACGTGCAATCCGTGCTCGATGCGCTCGACGAGCGGGAGTCGCGGTTGGCGCGGCGGCCGATGATGGTGCTGGGCGCGATCGGGCCGGCATTGTTGCTGGCCGTAGTGACGTGGTTCGCCTGGCAAGGGTTCCGATCGGCCGTGCAGCAATCGAACGACGCCTTGACGGTCCGGGCGTTGAAGAGCAATAAGTTTGCCGCCCAGTACGTCGCTCGCACGGCCAGCAACGAGTTGGATCGGCGTTGCGAAGTCGTGCAGCAGGTGGCGTCGTCTGAGTTTCGCCGGCACGCGGCCGAGTTTTTGAGCAAGCCGGACGTTCGCAGTCGATTGTCGGAACTGAGCGATCCGAAGCGTGACACCGCCGACCTGGAGCCGTTGCGGAATGAATTTCGCATGCTGCCCGGCCGGAAAGCGCTGCAAGCGGAGTTTGAAACGCTCATTCCATCGACGATGCAGCCGGGCGAAGAGGTGCAAAGTTGGTTCTTCTGCGATGCCAACGGCGTGTCGGTGGCCCGCCTGCCGGAGGTCGGCCGAAGCGGCCGAAGCACGATCGGCAAGGATTATGCGTGGCGGAGCTTTTTTTACGGCGGATCGCGCGACATGCCCGAAAGTTGGCGGCCCAAGGCGGGGCAGCACGTTGAGGGGCCAACGCTCTCCGACGTCTTTCGCTCGCAGGCATCGTTGCAGTGGATCGTGGCCATCTCCACGCCCGTCTACGAGGCATCGCCGGAGAAGAAATTTCTCGGAGTGGTAGCGATGACGGTACCGGTCGGACGTTTTATTCGATTCTCCGGCACGGAGAGCCAGTTTGCGGTGCTGGTCGACAACCGCGCCGGCGAGAACCGCGGCGTGGTGCTGCAACATCCGCTGTTCAACACGATTCTGGCGACACAGACGCGGCTGCCCGACCGATTCAAAAAATACCGCGTCGGGGCGGACGATCTGCCCAACACGCCGGACCGCCAAGCCCACTACCGCGACCCATTGGCCGAAGATCGAGAAGGGGGCGAGTACGATCGGCGATGGCTGGCGTGCATGGAGTCGGTGAGCGTGGGAAACCAAGACACCGGCTGGATCGTGATCGTGCAAGAGGCATACAACACAGCCATCGGCACGACGCTTCTCGACCTGACGCACAGTTTGCTCTGGTATGGCGTGGTCGCGCTGGTCTTGGTTGCGCTGGTCATGGCCGGCTTGTGGACCATGGCGAGGCGATTGATGCGGAGAGGGTAGGGAGAAGTGGCGAGTGGCGAGTGGCGAGTGGCGAGTGGCGAGTGGTTAGTGGTTAGTGGTTAGTGGCGAGTGAACACTAAGAGCTAAGGACTGAGTGCCAAGGTCCTGTTGATTAAGATTGGAGTTCTCTTTCGATGCCGGATCTTATTGCCCAAGGCATTGAGGCGCAGCAACGCTGGCGGCGGATGTTGCCGGAGGGGCAGGGCATTGTGTTGGGGCGGACGGGCGGAAATTGGGCCGTGCCCTGGGACAGCCATATTTCCCGGCGACATGCCGAACTGCTTTGGAACGGGAAATTGGAGGTTACGCGGCTTCCCGAGGCACGCAACCCGATCTTCTTCCGCGGGCAGGAAGTGGAACAGTGTGCCTTGTCGCCCGGCGAGCACTTCGTCATTGGGCAAACCACGTTCACGTTGGCCAACCAGCAGGCCACGGTTGCGGCCGACGCGCCGGAACCGCTCCAGCAACAGACGTTCAGCGCCCAGTATTTGAAGCAGGTTCAGTTTCGTCATCCGGACCACCGGTTGGAGGTCCTCACGCGACTGCCGGACGTTATTTCAGGGGCGACCGGCGACCAGGAACTCTGCGTGCGACTGGTGAGCATGCTGTTGGCCGGCGTGCCCCGGGCCGATGCAGCGGCAGTTGTGGCGGTTGGCGACGATTTCCACGAAGGCCACGAAGGAGGAGAAGAGAACGATCGCGTCGAAGGGGACAGTCCGATTTTCACTGACACGAGAATTGGGACAGTCCCCTCCCCGGCCCGCCGTTCGCCGGCGCGAGTGTTGCATTGGGACCAGCGTCTGGCGCTTACAAGCGACTTTCGCCCGAGCCAAGGTCTGATACTGGAATCCCTCGAACAGCGGCAGAGCGTGTTGCACGTGTGGCGAGGGAGCGAGGCGGCGGCATCGGAGACGTTTACGTACAACGATGCGTTCGATTGGGCGTTCTCGACGCCCGTGCTTGGCAGAGCATGCCGCGGCTGGGCCCTGTATGTTGCCGGGCGATTCAATATCGAGCGGAGCGGCATCAGCACGTCGTCCGACCCGACCGACCTGCGTGAAGACGTCAAATTTGCCGAGATTGTGGCGGCGATGCTCAGTTCTCTGCGGCAAATGCGGCTGTTGGAACACCGTCAGGCGGCGCTCAGCCAATTTTTCGCGCCGGTGGTGCTCGACACGCTGGCCATCGAAGACCCGGAAGTGGTGTTGGCTCCGCGCGAAACCGAGGTGTCGGTCCTGTTCTGCGATCTGCGTGGTTTCTCACGCGAATCGGAGCGACAATCGGACGACCTTCTCGAACTGCTGCGGCGCGTGAGCCGATCCCTGGGCGTCATGACGCATCATATACGCCAGCAGGGCGGCGTCGTCGGCGATTTTCAGGGCGACGCGGCCATGGGTTTTTGGGGTTGGCCGCTGGTGCAGACGGACAACGTACTGAGAGCATGCCGGGCGGCATTGGCGGTTCGCGCCGAGTTTGCGGCGACCAGCGGATTTCGGGCCGGCATCGGCGTGGCCACCGGGCGCGCGGTCGCCGGCAAGATCGGCACGGTTGACCAAGTGAAAGTGACGGTCTTTGGTCCCGTGGTGAATCTGGCGTCGCGGCTCGAGGGCATGACGAAGCTGCTTCGGGCCCCAATTCTGTTGGACGCGGCGACGGCCAAGATCGTGCGACAGCAGGTGCCGCGCAGCGTGGCCCGGGTACGACGGCTGGCGATCGTGCGGCCCTATGGCCTCGACACGCCGCTGGAAGTGAGCGAGCTATTGCCGCCGGTGTCCGAGTATCCACTGCTGAGCGACGAGCACTTGGAATTCTACGAGGCCGCGGTCGATGCGTTTCTTGCGAAACAGTGGCCGCGAGCATTCGAATTGCTGCATCGCATACCGGCCGGTGATCAGGTGAAGGATTTCCTGGTCGTGTATATCGCCGGGCACAATCGCCGTCCGCCGCCGGATTGGGACGGGGTCATTCAGTTGGAGAGCAAGTAACTGTAGGGTCCGCCATGCGGACCATGACGGGTGCGTGACATGGTCCGCACGGCGGACCCTACTGCTTACTGTTCGAGGCCGGTGCGTGACATGGTCCGCACGGCGGACCCTACAGCGTTCATTCCAATCCCAGGCTATGCCGGTAGGCGGCTTTCTGTTTTTCCAGCCCAAGGCGAGCGGTGATCTTCCGCCACTTTGCATCGGCTTCGAGCAGTGCGTCGAGGGCCGCACTCTTTTCGTGGAGAACGTCGACGACGGCTTGGTCCAATGCGGCGAGATACTCGGCCCGGCCAGGCAATCGTAGTGCGCCGAGCCACTGTTCGTGGCGAAAAGCTGCCTGGGTGATTTCGCCGTACTTCACGGCGGCGGCTGCCGGCACAGGTTGTTCGACCCAATGCGTGGGCGATTCCAGATCGGACGTGCGAAACAGCGTCGTGGCCGAACTGGCGGCGCTGACTTGGGTGTCCATGCGGCTGCTGGAAAGCCACAGGAGCAGTTGAAAGGCCGCGTTGCCGTGGGCCGACGTGGCGCTGACGACACCGAGCCGGCCGGCAATTGCCAACAGCGGCACCCGCGAGTCGTCTTCATCGGAACGCAACTCCCAGCCTTGCCCGCTGAGGTTGAACACGTGTCGCGAGCCGGGTAGCTCGGCAAAACCAACCCGAAGTTGGCTGGCGATTTTGTGGGGAATAGTATTCGGCGTTGCTTCGCTTGATGCGCTACTGGATGCTGAAGGGCCCGAGGGTTTGTTGATGGCGGCGGTGGGCCAGACCAGGGCCATGCCGCACTCGTTGCGCCAGAAAGCAGCGCGTGCGGCAGTTGGATCGAAGCTGAGCGGATCGGTCGGCCCCGATTTGGCGGCGAGCGCCAGATTTTCCAATGCCTGAACGAACGGCGGGCCGGCTATCAGGGGCTCCATCGTGTCGACGTTGAAAAGGGTCGAGTAGTTGTCGTGGTGTTTGGCTTGGGAAGCGGCACGCGCCAGGAGCACCAAGCCGGCCCAGCCCGAGGCCAAAGGCTCGATCGCGCCGCACCAGGGGCCATCACCGGCCGGCTTCTGTTCTGCCAGTAGCTCGGCCAGCTTCTGATATTCGTTCCAAGTCTGCGGCGGTCGACGGCCCAGTTTCTCTAGCAGGTCGGCGCGGTAGTAACAGGTGAACACGGGCGAGCCGAACGGCACAGCCATTATGTGCGAGTTCCAGGCGGCTTCGCGGAGTTTCAGCAGTTCGAAGATTTCGCCCCATTCGCGGTCGTGTAGGATGGCTTGCGGCACTTCTTGGAGCAGATTGCGTTCGGCCAAGACGCCCAATAGGTGCGAAGCACACAGGGCCGCGTCGCCCGGCAGCGCGTCGGCCGTTGTGAGCTTAGCTTCGGTCGTTTCGTCGACCTGAAGCTCGGCGCCCGTCTGATCGTGCCATTCGCCCCGCAGCCGAAGGATGGCCGCGGCCAGGGCCGGATCGTCGACGACGGTAAGCCGAAGCGTCATGCCCTCTAGCGGCCGGGCTACGGGCTCGACGTCGGCCTTTGGTTTTCCGCAGCCAGCCAGGAGGACGAGCGCGAGGAGCGGTACGGGAGCAAAGTGACGGATCATTGCACTTGTGGATTAACGGATTGCATCGGTCGGTAAAGACTTAAGGTTACGAGAAATATACCATCTTGGTCAATGGACCGGTTGCTGCGCACAGGGCCGATCAGGCAAAACGGGGGCTCGCTGCGCTCGGCCCACCCTACAACTCGGCCCAACCTGCAACCACAACGACTCGCAACGCTGATGCCTGACTATCGACGTTGGTAGGTGGCCGGGGAAACGTTCTTCTTCACCGTTGTGAGCCTCAAACATTGGAATCCCGACAAGCACGGGTATTCGGCGAACGTCCGCGATTGGCCGTGGTCGAGCTTTCCTCGCTTCGTGCGCCTCGGCGAATACAGGCTCGACTGGAAAGCAGACGATCCAACGCCGCGAAATAATGCGTCGGAATGGGGCGAATAGGAACGCGCACGGCAGCGGACAACGGAAATCGGTGGGGCTCGCCGAAGTGGCACTCAGCCGAGTTCGCTGCGTCAGTTCACGCGTGGCAGCGGGCGGATGGCGGGATTGCTCGACGCCGGTGGCAGCGGGGCGTCGGGGGCAGACGAGTGGTCGTATGACATCGGTCGCGGGCTGTCCATTGCCGGATTGCGGAGCGATGTCGGCGGAAGGCGTCTGGCGGTCGGCGTCTCGGGCAGCGGCAGGTCCTGCGGCTGCATCTCCGGCGGCGGGGGCAACATGATCGGACGCGAATCAACGTTGGGCGTCGCCGTGCGATCGTTCGAAAGTCGCGGCAGTCGGCCGGCAGACTCGTCGACGCTGACGCTTGGGCCGGCGAGCGGCTGCTGGGGTAGCCGGGCCTGGGCGGTCGAATGTTGCAGGTAATCGAGCCACCGCCGTGCCGGCTCCATCGACGGATCGGCTTTGAGCGCCATAGCGAAGCTTTGCATCGCGCCTTGCGTCTGGCCCTTCTTGTTCAACAGATAGCCGAGATTGTAGTAGGCCGCGGCCGGCTCGTGAACTTCGCGCAGATGGCGCATGGCGTCGCGCGACTTGCCTTGCTCGACGAGAACCGTGGCGATGTTGTTGCGATAGAGGGCGTTTTTCGGCTCAATCTGGACGGCCCGCTCCATCGCCGCGGCCGCTTCGTCGAGGCGTTCTTGGCGGGCGTAGAACAGACCGAGGTTATTGTGGGCCGATGCCTGTTGCGGGTGTGCCTTGACCGCACGCTGATAGAGTTGGAGCGCCTCGTTGGGCTTACCGACGTATTCCTTCAACCGGGCGTAGCCCAGCAGCGCCGGCAGATCGTCGGGCCTGTCTTTCAAGGCCAACTGATACTGCTGCTCGGCCTCGGGGAGTCTGTTCGACTGCTCGTAGAGCTTGGCGATCGCTACGTAGAGCTCGGCGCCGACATTGGCCTTGCCCTTGAGTGCGACAGCGTCGTCGTCAGGCGTGCCCACGGCGCGCGGGCGGCCGGCGTTGGCGTCATCGCCTTGCCCAGTTTCTTGAAAGGCGAAGTGATTGTGTCGGTCCACGACTTGTCCGTGGAGGCCGACGGTTGGGCAGGGCAAGAGCCGGCAAGCGGGCCGACAAGCTCCCAACCCGCCAACACAAGGATGGCTAGCAGCGGTGCTCGAATTTTTGGCCCGTAGATTGCCACGTGATATACCTGCGGATTCCAAGTCGCCACCGTGTGGTAGCGACCGGCTACTGCAAAACATCGCCACCAAACGACTTCGTAGTAGTGATCGACTCCACGTCCGCAAACCTGCAACGGAACTTATGGGTCGGGCAAGATTTGTCGGAATTGCCGAGAGTGACAGCGTGACAGGGCGAAGCAATAGGAAAGAGGCGCAAGATGGGTGAAATTTAGTGATGTGGCTTCGTGCCGCCAGATTTTGGGCACGGCCTGCCCGCCCCTGCCGCCCCAGATTTTTCGCAGTCAACTAATTTGAGCTGCCGCCGGAGGTGCTACTGGTCGTCGCAGCCGGCAATCGCGGGGATGGCATGGTAGCTTGGAACTTCCGGCCGATGAGATCGACCTGGTCTGCAGGCCGGCCATCGTCGGCGATCGACGTTGGCATGATCGGCGGCACGTCGGTCGGGGCGATCTTGGCTGCCAGTTGCTGCACAGCGGCGATACGGGCCAGCGTTTCTTCCTCACGATCGGCAGTGTGCACGTAGATTTGCCGGTGCTGCTCGGGACAGACTGTAAGAATCCAGCGGACTTTCAGCCGTCCGGCCTCGGTCAATTGGCCGGTGGTGGGCTCGAAATAAAACTCACCGAGCATGTTCTGCCGCCGCCAGCCGTTGGCCACCTGGATGCAGAACGGCGCTCGCACGGTCGCCCGATCTGCACGGTTAAACGGTTCGGGCCAGCATTGCCGCCGCTTCACGTCGCGAACCACGTCGCCAAAGAAATCGCAGAGCATGTCGGCTGAAACCTGCGTGGCCGAGCCCAACGAAATCAACACGAACCCGATAATCGTGAGTATTCGAGCCGACATGACGGCATCCTTTCCGATAAAATAGACGCTTTGTGCAGGCTTTCCGGCCGATTGCTTCCTTTGCAGAAACCGGCGCCTCAGCATCCTTATCGGCAACGGGCGCGTGTGAGGAGCGAAATAATTGGACGGGCTCCAGTTCGTGGCTACGCGGGCCAATCAATCGGGGATTTCGCACCCATGCGAGGGCGGGCCGATTTCACCGTCAAAGACACCCTAACCGGTTGCGATTGCCGACCAGTCGCCATAACCCGCATACCGGAACGGATTTATCTCGTGCCGAGAGTAGATTTTACGGTTGCAGATTGCGTTGACTCTGGTAAGATTATTGTGAGTAACAATAACGTGTCTTCGGTGGGCCTAAGAGGCGGCCGGAGCTGACGAACAGCAAATAGCGTTTTTTTTGACCAGCGGTGTATTAGGCAGCAAGAACCATTCGACGTGAGGGGATGCGGTCGATGTTTGATCTGTTGGTGGTCATCATCCAGTGGCTGGCGGGCGTTTTGCGGTGTGGCGAGCGATTCGCCGGTGCAAAGCTTGTGCCAGTCCCGGTCCGGACCAACGCAGGCCCGTGCCGAGGTGATGACTTTTCCGCTTGCTCTACTCATGTTGGTTGGATGACGTTGCGGCTTGATCCAGTATCACAGGCATCTTGGTTGTCGCTGTCTTGGATTGCGCAAGACTGGGACAATCTGCGCGCGCTGGACGCCTCCGAACGAGGCTTAAGCTGTTCTTTCGGCTCCTCTGCCGCTTTGAAAGTTGCGCGCTGCGCATCGGTCGGCCGACCGGTAGTTGGTCGACTCGGTGAAGCGGACGCCTTCGGTCCCGCCGATTTTGCAGAGGACTATTATCGTGCCTGAAGTGTTATTGTGGGTGGCCGTAATATCGGTTGCGGTCCTGGGGACCTTTTTCGGAAAGGTGCTTTGGGATCGGCTGCGTCGCCGGGACGCCGAATCGGAGGCCCGGGAAATTATTCGCACGGCCAAGATGGAGGTGGAAAACCGCCGCCGTGAGGCCGAGCTGCAAATGAAGGAAGCCGCCCTGCAACAGCAGGCGGAGAGTGAAAAAGAGCTGCGCCGCCTGCGTGGCGAGCTACACGAGCGCGAGCGGATCCTGGACAAGCGCCAGGACGCGCTGGAAGAGCAGGCCGAGGTGCTCCGCAAACAAGAGAAGATGGTCGAGAGCACCCAGCGCAAGCTGACCGAGCGCATTCAAGACGCGAACCGCCGCAAGGACGAACTCTCGAAGCTGCTCGACTTGCAGCGGCAGACGCTACATGAGCTCAGCGGCTTGAGTCAGGAAGAGGCAACGCGGCGGTTGTTGGAACTTCTCGACGGCCAACTGCAAAAGGAGACCGGTGCGGCGATCATGGCGCATGAAAAACGTCTGGCGGCAGTCTGCGAAGGAAAGACCCGCGAAGTACTGTTGACGTCGATCCAGCGCTATGCGGCCGCCCATACGGCGGAAACGACCACGAGCACCGTGGGCATTCCCAATGACGAGATGAAGGGGCGAATCATCGGCCGCGAAGGGCGAAACATCCGCGCCTTTGAAAAGGCCACGGGCGTAGACGTGATCATCGACGACACGCCGGGCGTCGTTATCGTGAGCGCCTTCGACATGATTCGTCGCGAGGTCGCCCGGCTGTCGCTGGAAAAACTGATCGCCGACGGCCGTATCCATCCGACGCGGATCGAGGAGATCGTGGCCAACACGCAGCGAGAACTCGAACGGCACGTTCAAAAACTCGGCGAGCAGGCCTGCCAGGAAACCGACATCTACAGCGTGCACGAACGGCTGGTGAACTTGTTGGGCAGGCTGCACTTCCGCACCAGCTACAGCCAGAATGTGTTGCGGCACTGCGTCGAGGTGGCATTCATCGCCGGCATGCTCGCCGACGAGATGGGCTACGACGGCAAACTGGCCCGGCGTTGCGGTTTGCTGCACGATATCGGCAAGGCGGCCGACCACGAAGCCGAAGGTGGCCACCCGAAGATCGGCGGCGATTTGCTCAAGCGGTATGGCGAGCGGCCCGAGGTGATTCATGCCGCGCTGGGCCACCACGACGATCTGCGCGTGGAGAACCCCTACACGGTCCTGGTGTCTGCCGCCGACGCATGCAGCGCATCGCGACCGGGAGCCCGGCGCGAAACGCTCGAGCGCTACGTCAAGCGGATGGAAGAGCTCGAATCGATCGCCGGCAAGTTCACCGGCGTCGAGCAGGCGTATGCCATCCAGGCCGGTCGCGAGCTACGTGTGATGGTCAGTTCAAAAGACACCACGGACGAATCGGCGGCCAAGATCTGCCACGACATCGTCACGGCGTTCGAGCAACAACTGACGTATCCCGGCGAAATCAAGGTTACCGTGCTACGCGAAACGCGGCACGTGGAAATGGCCAGATAAGCAAGGCAGCGATCAGCTAGCAGCGTTCAGCCTTCAGCGGTTAGCTTTCAGCAACCTTCGGACTGACTACGCTCACTGACCACTGACTTCTGACGGCTGTAAGCTGATTGCTGACCGCTGATAGCTGACCACTGCGAGCAACGGCACACGGAGTGTGCCTGCTACCTAGCGCATCACGATTGGCGTGGGCGTGAAGCCGATGACAATAAAAGCCAGCGTGAGCCAGCCGAGAATCATGCGGCCGACGCCCAACGGCTCTTCATCGTCGGCTGTCGGTGGGTGGATCGGGCCCATGATCATCAGCAACACGATCATCAGAATCCACCCGCCGAGATATTGCCACTTCCAAATGACAAGGAAGAGCGCGGCGAACAGCAGGAACGTGGCCACTTTGTGCGCCTTCCGCCGCAGCAGGGCGTAGAGTATATGCCCTCCGTCCAACTGACCGATCGGGATCAGATTCAACGACGTGACGAGCAGACCAACCCAGGCGGCAAAGGCCATGGGGTCGACGACGACCTCATAGCCATTCGGGATTGGCCCGAGGATCCAATTCGCCATGAAACTGAACAGTAGCGGATCGCCGTAGAGTTGCGAGCCGTGCGGTGGCATTGCCAGTGTCGATCGCTGCAACCCGACGACGAGAAATATCATGGTTGGCACCAGTCCGGCCAGTGGGCCGCTGATGCCGATGTCGAACAGTGCGCGACGGTGGCCGATGCGGGGCTCCATGGCGATCACCGCGCCGAACGTCCCCAGCGGCGTGAGCGGCATCGGAATGAAGTACGGAAAACTGGCATAGACGCGGTAGCGATGGGCTTGAATGAAGTGCCCGGCTTCGTGGCAGACGAGTATCGTCATTACGGGAACGGCGTAGCGCAGGCCGGCCACGATCAGCGCCCATAGCCCCGGATGAGGCGGCGCAAACTGAGTTCCGCCGGCCACCAGCGTACTCAGGCACGTCGCGACGAACAATATTAGCGGCACTTCCCATCGGCGCTTCCGCTGCACCGGGCGCACTTCGCGCCACTCCCAGGGCGCGGCCGGCGAAACTTCGACCAACTCGGCCCGTACGATGTCTGTATCCGATCCCGCATTCTCATTGTTCGCGTCGTCCATTCCTGGCATTCTACCCGCTGTGAGATTGGGGACAAGCGCTCTTGCAGCCGGACGCGCGGAAATAGATACTGAGTGGCCGCGACGCACGAGTAACAGTTCTGTCGGGTGCGTCCCCGACGCACCACGATAGCCCAAAAAGTTGGTGCGTCAGGGACGCACCCTACGACGGAAAGTCACACGCCACGATCATGCTCGATCGGCTCTTCCATCTTTCCGAGCACAACACCTCGGTGAAAACCGAACTGTTGGCCGGGCTGGCCACGTTCCTCACCATGGCGTACATGGGCGAGTAGCGACACATTGCCGACGAAGTGCCGGAAGAGGCAATGGCGGCGATGATCGACGACGTGAAGCATGCTGGCGACACGCCATCGTTCCGCGTATCGCCGGACCTTCACGGCGGATTCACCGGATGGAAGTGGCCGAAGCATCACACCGGGCCGATGGTAAAGCCTACCGACCGCCAAGGCCAAGCCTTCTCTGGAAAGGAAGGGTACTGCGAAGAAGACTGCCAAGAAGGCCAAGGTGGCCAGCAAGAAGACCGCCAAGCGGAAGACCCGGAAGTAGGCCGCTAGGCGATCATCGTCGCACGCCTATACCACATCCGGGGCAATTACGCTGTCCGCTTCCGTCGCCACCCATAAGCCAGCAGCCCGATGGCACTGACGCTGAGAAGGACAAGGGTGGAGGGCTCGGGGATGGGCATGAGGAGAATGGCGCGGGTCTGACCGGCGGCATTTACTCCTGCGCCAACAATCATTCCGCCGTTGTTGATTCCGTTCGCTCGTGTGATAATCCAAGGCGAGGGTTGTTCTATTAACAGACTGTTCAGGTCAACCATCGACCCGTCGCTGTAGATAAAGGCATGTTCAGCATTATGCGCGGTATACGCGCTTCCCACCACCTGTCCGATATCGTTGATGTCTACAGCGCGGCTAATACTCCCTCCCAGCGTGCCAAGATCGATCATTTCACCTCGATCAAAAAGAAAAGCGTGATCGAAGCCCGCCGTGGTCCCCGCACTGCCCACGACAGCGCCAATGCTATTAATTGAAAGCGCGGCGCTGTACAAGCCGCCGAACGTACCGAGGTCCATCATTTGCCCTCCGCTGTAGAGGAAGGCGCGTTGACCAATACCAGGCATGAATGATAGTCCGACCACTTGACCGCTATCATTGAGGTCTGTCGCGCTGCTGTTGTCTCCGCCGAGCGTGCCGAGATCGATGGCAGTGTTATCCTTGTAAATGTATGCGTGGTAGTAAGAATTCCCAGGAAGATATGCCTGGCCCACTATATCGCCATTGTTATTAATGGCATTGGCAATGCAATTGGTAGGGGAACCTCCGAAAGCTATGTTCAAGTAGGTCTTCGCGGATTTGCTATAGAGGAAACCGCCGCCAGTGTAGTCTCTTCCTACCACCTGTCCCAGGTCGTTGATGTCGTTGCCGAAGCCGATGCCTTTCAGGTCGATCATTTGGCAATAGCTGTACAGGAAACCGTGTGCACCGCCACTCGCGGTATATGCGCTCCCTACCACTTGACCGCTGGCGTTCACTTCCCTCGCGAAGCTTGAATAGTTGTATGGGGCAGTTAGGGTGCCCAGGTCCGTCACGGTGTAGAGGACTTCGGCCGACGCCACGCCGCTAAATGGCAACAGGCTCGCACAGGCCACGGCAATTATCGTCGGACGCATTACAACTCTCCGGGTGGTTGTGGATTCGTGTTTCGGTGTATCGCTGAACAGCGCGGAATCAGCGCCGCGAAAGTCTCTGGATCGGGTGGCTCAAGAACAGGAGCCGCTTAAGAATGCACGCCGGGCCGACCTGAAACGATCAGGCATCGGATTTCCGGGTGCTGCGGTGCCTCTGAGCTACTTGCTCATCTCGACTGGGAAGATATAACGTCAATTTAGCAAACCCCGCGATTCACGTCAACAACCCCCCCCTAGAATCATGTCGTCGTGGGCTCGCCAAGCATCGCTCGGCCCTGGTCGGTTATCGCCATGAGTCCGGTTGCCTCCAATCCTCGTGCCATCTGGCCAATGAAGTCTGGGGCGGGCGGTGCCAAGGGTTGCTCCGTGCCTTCAGTGGTGGACGGTCCCATTTCAATTTGGACCCTAGCGTGTGCGGACCAGTCCTCCTTTCCCGGCCCACACGACAACCAGAATCGAGGATCGGTACGGGCTACCGTCATTTCGGCAATGCACCGGGCGTTGCCGGCGCGAGTTCCAACAACTCGGCCCGTATGATGTCCGCATTGGGCTCTGCGGTATCATGGTTCGCATTTTCCATCGCTGGCACTCTGCCCGCCCTGAGACCGGGGACAAGCGCTCTTGCAGCCGGACGCGCGGAAATAGATACTGAGCGGCCGCGACGCACGAGTAACAGTTCTGTCGGGTGCGTCCCCGACGCACCACGCTAGCCCAAAAAGTTGGTGCGTCAGGGACGCACCCTACGACTACGACGGAAAGTCACACGCCACGATCATGCTCGATCGGCTTTTTCATCTGTCCGACCACAACACCTCGGTGAGAATCGAGCTGTTGGCGGGTCTCACCACGTTTCTCACGATGTCGTACATCATCGTCGTCCAGCCGCTGGTGCTGTCCGGCCGGATGTTCGACATCGACACGGGCATGGACTTCGGCGCCGTCACAACGGCCACTTGCATCGCGGCCGCGCTGGCTTCGGCCATCATGGGCCTGTACGGCCGCTATCCGATCGCTCAGGCGCCAGGTATGGGCGAAAACTTCTTACATATGGCATGATATACATATTGGTGGTATAATGCGGGGGTTGCGGTTTGATCCAAACACCCCTTACCACCAGAGGTCAGATCATGCGGAAAGTCTTCTCTTACGTCCGTTTCAGTACAAAAGAACAAGCGAAGGGCGACTCTCTCCGACGGCAGAAAGAGATGGGCGAGGCATGGGTGGCACGGCACGCGAGCGAAGGATTCGTGTTGGATGAATCGCTGAAACTCGACAAGGGCACTAGTGCGTACACCGGCAAGAATCTGCGAGAGTCGAATCCATTGGGCGGATTCATCGCCCGAGTGAAGGCGGGCAAGATTCCCCGGGGTTCGGTCTTGATGCTGGAAAACTTGGACCGCTTCAGCCGCCAGCCGGTACGCCGGGTGTACGGCCTCTTTTGTTCCATCGTGGAACACGGCATCGACGTGCTGACGCTGAAACCAGAGCAGATGATAACGATGGCCAACATCGACAAGATGGAAGTCGTCATGCCGGTCATCATTTCCATGCAGTTGGGATTCGAGGAATCAGCCAAGAAAGGTGAGCGAATATCGGCGGCTCAAACCAAGAAGAAACAAAGCATCCGGGACGGCGGACCCGTGGGCCAAGATAGAAAGGGCGGCAACGGTGCCCCGGCTTGGCTCCTATGGAGCAAGACCAAACAGCGGTATCTCGAAAAGCCGGAAGTCGTGAAGGCTATCCAGTATGCTTTCAAGCGACTGGTTGAAGCCGGGATGCACATAGCGGTGAAAGAGCTAAACCAAGGGGATGCCGTGGATTGGTCGCCTCGCACCGGCTGGTCGAAGTCTTATATCCAGAGCCTACTGCGGACGCGAAGCGTGCTGGGCGAGTATGCTCCTCACAAGATCGTGATAGACGAAACGACTCGGCAACGGACACGGGTTCCCGACGGCCCGCCAATCACCGGCTTCTATCCCCGGATCATCGACGACAAGTTGTACTACGCCGCCATCGCGGCGGTAGGCAAACGGTGTCGCCGACCAGGACGTGTCAGCAAGACCGAACCTTTCGTGAATCTGTTTGCGGGACTGGCGAAGATGGTGGACGGGCAACTTGGCTACATCGTGACGACGATGCGGCCCGACGGCACGCGACTACGGAGATTCATGTCCAAGGGTCATACCAAGTGCCTTCCCGATTCCTGTTCAGTAGGGATCAACTACGATCTTGTGGAGCGGGCCGTGGTGGGGTTGCTGCGGGACTTGAAGCCCAACGCCTTGTCTCCCAAGTGCGGTGCATCGGAACGGCAGATCGAAAAGCGGGTGAAGACCCTTGCCGGTATGGATGCCCGGTTGCTGGAATTGCGGAAGGCTCTTACGTCCGATCCTACAAAAGCCGTAGCTGACCTCCAGGATGCGATTGCAAAGCTACAAGCCCAACGGGATGCGGAGCAGCGGGAGATCGACAACCTCTCCATCCAGAAAGCCACGGTGGACATGCAACCGGTGGAAGAGTTCCAGAGCGTCTTAGACTTCATCCACGCGAAGCCCAAAAAGGATCACTACGAATTGCGGCTTCGATTACAGTCGTTGATCGGTGCGATGGTGGAGGAGATCATCCTGGACCCGCACATGATGCCCAATCGCCGCTGTACCGCCGACATGTGCGTGAAGCTGAGGAATGGGCGAACGTGCTGGCGATATAACATCGCCGAGGAAGTGCCGGAAGAAGTCATGACGATGATCGACGCAGGCGAAGACGCTGGCGACACGAAATCTTTCGTTGTATCGCCCACTACTGACGGAGGCTTCTCCACATTCAAATGGCCGAAAACGATGGATGCCATACGCGATAGGACCGCCAAGTTCCCAGAGCCGAAGCATCACACCGGGCCGATGGTAAAGCCTACCGCCAAGGCCAAGCCTTCTCTGGAAAAGAAGGGTACTGCGAAGAAGCCCGCTGCCAAGAAGGCCAAGGCGGCCAGCAAGAAGACCGCCAAGCGGAAGGCCCGGAAGTAGACCGCTAAGCGATCATCGTCACACGCCTACGCCACATCCGCAGTGATTTTCACGGGCCTATTCATTAGTCTCGCCCAAGCGGCACTGCATCGAACCCGCCGCCTACTTGGCGAGCCGTATTCTGGATGGGACGCCGATCATTTCGCCAAATCTCTGCTGGCGGGCTTGGAAGGCGACATTCGCGTCCGCAACGACACCATCATAGTCACGTACTACAATGCTCCCAATGCTGACCACCTCCGGCAACACTACGAGGGCCTGCCCGACCGCCTGCAAAGCGAACGCATCGACCCGCACGTCCCTTGGTTGTACGGCTTCAAGCTCGACTTCCGCTTCCGCTGATCGCCCAGCGATCACCGGACCCGTCAAGAAATCCCCATTGCCTATCACTGTCCCAACTATGCTGCCGTTGACTCCGACGTGGTGTTAGGCCACGTCTCGTCATTTTCTTGATGTCACCAACTTTGGACCGTCTACTGTAATCGTGATCTGCTCATTATTGCCTATCGGGAGACTAGTGCCTCTTCAAGCCTGAATTGATGGGTAGAGGCGTTTGAGTTTGATCCTTGCGTCGTCAGTCGTGAACCGCCAGTCGATGGTACAATCCGCGGCGTTACGATCCGTTTCCCAAGCAGCTACCTCCCGAATGAGCATGGGCTGATCGGGGATGCGACGATCCAGGCATTGTTTCGTGAGAATGCTCAACTCCGTCTCCGCCATGTTCAGCCAGCTTCCATGTTTCGGCGTGTAATGGATCTCCAGCCGTTCAACTAACCGACGCGCCTCGGCCGGCTCAAACGCTTCGTACAGGGACGCCGGCTTGTGGGTATTCAAGTTGTCCATCACCAACACGATCTTTTCCGCCTCGGGATAGTGTTCGTCCACCAACTCCCGAATCACTTGGGCGAAGTCAATCTTGGTGCGTCGATCAGTCACCTTAACGTGGCGTTGGCCTCCCAACGGCTCGAAAAACATAAACAAGTTGGCCGTGCCATTTCGCTCGTACTCGTAGTCGACCCGTTGTGGTTGTCCCGGCTCGCATGGCAAAACAGGCCGTGTGTCTCGCACCAACTGCTTGCTCTGCTCGTCGAAACACACTTGCGGCCGTCGCGGATCATAGGGCCGCTTGTACACCTCCAGCACGTCTTCCATCGCCGCCACAAAGTCGGCATTCTGCTGGGGTGGAATCACCCATTGCTCTCTCAAGTGAGGCTTAAGTTCGTTTTTTTAAGCGTGCTACGTACGCATTCATGGCTGATGTCGTCCACGATTTGCAAGGCCACCAAGCGGTCGGCCAACAGGTGCAGTGTCCAACGGTTCCGGCCCTCCGGCGCTTGGCTGCACGCCAACGCTATCAGACGCGCTTCTTGTTCGCCGTCCAACTTGCGATACTGTCGGCCTTCCGCCCTCTTGCGGCAGACAGCCGCTGCCGCTCCGTCTTCCACAAAGCGTTGCCGCACACGGTACACCGTAGACAGCCCGACCTCGGCAAACTCGGCAATTCGTTCGTCGCTCCACCCCGGCCCCTGCTGCGACTGGTCGGCCTTGAGCAACACTCGCGCCCGTTTCAAGAGCGATTCGCTCTGGCCTCCCTTACGCAGCAGCGACTGCAACCATTCTCGATCTTCGACTTTCAGCCGAACGACGTGCTTGGCTTCCTTGCCCATAATCCCTCTCCTGTTTGAATCATCCAAGACAGGAGAAGGCATAATCGAAAACAGTAAACAAGTCAACTCAGCCTTGAACGCCCACTAGCTGTCCCCGTGGTGAGGTCAATCTGATGTAGATCATGGTCAACAGCAGGAGAGAACCAGACGACTTTTGCGTCGGGAGGGTATAGAAGAGTCGTTCTAACGGCGATGGGGGCTAGAAGATATTGCGAGCCGACAATGCCGCCCTTAATGTATGGAGAATCCGTGGCCTTACGGGCTTTATTTTCTACCCCTACCACGACCGTAGGATTCATGGATACTAGATACAAATCGAATGGCGACTCGTGATTGGCTACAGAGCCGACCGAGCCGTGTTTGGGCCATTGGTTGATAAAGGTGCATTTGCTGCAATACTCATCCAATTCGTGGTAAATTTCCAAACGGTTTCGCCTGACTCCCGACTTGCTCTCGTAGGCAACCTCTTCTTGCGGATTTGGTGCCATAAAGCGGTCAACAGTTCTGGAAAACGTCCTCGCCCTTTCCCCCACGGCACACCACGGACCCTCTTCGCCTGTATCCTTCCAACTTGTGGTTCCACAGCCAGACAAAGCCAACAGAATCAACAGTGACATGAGATATTGTTGACGCATACGGGGGCATCTGCACTGTCCGGGGACGCTCGGATCGGCAACGCCTCGGCTTGGCGGAACATCCACCACCAGTTCGCCGGAACCTGTAAGCGCAGCAGACCAGGTACTTGTCCCGATCTACACGGGCGAATACCCGAATACCCACGGCCGGCTATCGCTTCCCCTAATTTAACGAGTTGACACGCGCCGTCAATAACTGCCCCGTTTTTGCGCCGATGCCGGCCGCAGCCACCCAAGGTCAAATCATCTGCCCCCTTAAAATCGCTGCATCCGGGGCAATTACGCTGTCCGCTTCCGCCGTCGCCACCCATAAGCCAGCAGCCCGATGACACCGGTGAGCAACAGGGCAAGGCTACCGGGTTCGGGAACGCCAACACTTGCCACGCGGAAACCGAGGCCGTTGCCCTTGCTCGCCGGGGAACTGCCGATGTTGCGGTCGGAGGCCAGCAAGTAGCTGGAGGCGTTGAACCAGTAGCCGCCCCGCAAACCACGCCACGAACCGATGAGCGCCTCATTCCACTGCCACACATCGCCGCCCTGGTCATAGGTGCCATAGGGACCGGGCGACCCGGCGAACGCGCCCACGTTCGTTAGGTAAGGGTTGGTGGTCGTGTAGCCATGCGTGCCCGTGTCGTAGCGGTCGTAGAAGTTGGCGTTGTTCGTACCGACCGGGTCCAGAATATTGATGGGCGCGACGTTGCTCTTTGTCGGATAGGCCCAGTAGCCCGAGTTCGTGCCGCCGGTCTCATAATACGCCGCCTTGTACCATTCGTCCTCGCTCGGCAGGAGCCAGTGCAAGTCGCGCGCATCGGACCATGCCGCACGCTGTGCGGCGCTTGGCACGGCCACCGTCCAGTTCGGCCCGCTGCCGCTGATGGTGTAGGTGCCGCTCTCGGTGCTGCCGGCGCCTTGGCCATTGGTCAGCCAGTTGGCGAACCGAACCGCGTTGTACCAAGTCACGTCAATCACCGGATAGTTGTCGTAGCCCGGCTTGACGCTGTACGTGTAGGGGCGCTGGCCGACCGGGCGATCCCGCCTTGGGCATCGCTCGACATGTAGCTGTTCCACAGCGTGTTAGGGTCGCTCGCAGACGCCTTGGCATTGAGGAACTCGCAATACTGGGCGTTGGTCACGTCGTACTTACCGATGCTGTAATTGTAGGCCACTGCCCCGTAACCGGTCGTATCGGCGACATTGCCAGCATCGCCTACCAGCACCGTGTCCAAACTCGCCAAGCCTGTCCACGTTCCCGTTACCGGGTTGCGTGTGCCGCCCATGTCGAACACATCGGCCTGGGTCGAACTGGCAAACAGCACTAACGAGGCGAGGCTTGCAACAGCTACACGACGTAGCGCGAGATTGGTTTTTTTGGGAGACCGACGAGCACGGCCCTTGCGCCAACGGCAAGTGTAGCCAAGCAAACTGCAAGCACCGATGCTGAAGAGGACGAGGGTGGAGGGTTCGGGGACAGCGAACGAGTAGACTGTGCCGTATCCGTAGCCGTTATTGGCCGAGCTGCCGCCCCACCAGGTCGTGCTGTAAAGGACTCCATTGTCGAGTGTCAGCACTTCGCCGGGCGATTTTCCGTCGGTCGTTCCGCCTTGGAACGCATGGAGGCGGGTGAATCCGGTCCCGTCGGTGTTCATCTGGAAAAGGATGCCGGACGAATTGATGCCGCTGCCGGCCGTTCCATAAAGGGTCTGTCCGCTTACCGTCAGACTGCCGACAGAGTATGCCGCATCATTGGGATTGTTGTAGTCGAAATTATGCAAGACGCCGTAGTTTTCGCCGCTAATATCGATCTTGAAAATCGTGCCGTAAGGGCTATGACCGCCGCCCTGCTGCGCTGTTCCGTAAAGAGTCGTGCCGCTGAGCGTCAGATCACCGCACGGCCAGACGCCGCCGCTTGTATTCGCTCCAAAGGAATGCAGTATGTCGAAGCCGCTGCCATCGACGCCGATCTTAAAAAGGGTGCCGTAGTCCCCTGTGCCGCCGGCCTTCGTCATTCCATAGAGCGTGTCGCCGACCACGGTCAGTCCGCCGTGCGGATCGGCGCCGTCACCGATCCCGCCGGCGAAGGCATGCAGGACAGTGTAGCCGCTGCCGTCAATGTTGACTTTGAATATCGTGCCTTTGCCAAGGTCCGAGTTGCTACCGCCATACTCGGTCATTCCATAGAGCGTGTTGCCGCTGAGGGCCAGACGGCTATAGGCGGGCCCCTGGCCATCACTTCCGCCGCCGGCGAAGGCGTGAAGGATGTCGAAGCCGCTTCCGTCCGTCTGCATCTTGAAAACGGTGCCGCGGCCGTCGTTACCGCCGATGCCGCCGCCCCAGCCGGTCATCCCATAGAGTGTTGAACCGCTACGGATCAGGCCACCCATCGGCGCGAGTCCGTCGGTGCTGCCCCCGGCGAACGAATGAAGAATGCTGAATCCAATGCCATCGGTGCCGATCTTGTAGATTGTCCCCTTGTTGTTGGCCCCACCGCCCTCCGTCATGCCAAAAAGCGTCGAGCCGTCGCTCACAACGCCGATGTTGCCAGTTGCGCCGTCACTAGCGCCGCCGACGAAGGAATGCAAGATATTGTACGTGCTTGCTTGAGCCACGGCAGTGGTCGACGCGGCGCACAGGATCATCACAAGAATGGTGAAACGTTTCAAGGTAGCTCCCTGCGATCAGCGGAAAGGTTGTGAAACAAGAAGATAAAGCCGCACAACGATTTGCACGTCCTTCGATTGCCCATTGAATGTTGCTGGTGATTGCGCGATTCGAAACCACAGATCAACCGCCGACCCGTTGCGCAGCGCACTAGGTGGCGGATTCGCACAAGGGAAAACGCCCAGCCCAAGAACGGCCCGCAGCATTTGCACTGCGAACAACGGGGACTAGGTACGTGGACGCTGCCTTATGATTGGGACCGCAGGGTATTCTTGTTCATGTTGCTCGCCGGCGTCGCCAAGCGTACGCTAGCAGCCCCATGGCACCGATGCTGAAGAGGACGAGGGTGGAAGGCTCAGGAACATATGCCACGCGGAATCCCAAGGGCATCTTCGTGTACGTTGGAATATTGGAAACCCGGGTCAACGCACACAGGAAGGTGGCCGGGTCGCTATAACCTCCGCCCATCCAAACGCGCGACCCGTCGGCCTCGATGAGCCCTTCGGTCCATTCCTCGACGTTCCCGTTCTGATCGAACGTCCCGTAGGGGCTCTCCGAGTTGGTAAAGGCGCCAACGTTGGTCATGTAATAGGGAGGGCCGGCGCCAATGCAGTAATCGGTGCCGCCGGAACCGCTCGGGCGGTAGTTGGCATTGTTGCCCGGATCGGGGCTGGTCAACTCGCGGGTTGGGATGGTATCACTCGCCGTCGCATAGTCCCAGTAGTTGCCCGTCACGCCGTCGTTCTTGTGGAATGCCGCTTTGTACCATTCGTCCTCTGATGGAAGGACGTACGTGGCATCCGGCTCGCGGACGACGGCGTTCAGGGCGCTGTTCGACGTGGCCCCGTTGATAAAGTACGAACCATCCTCGGTAGTCGAGGCATTTTCGGCACCGGTCGGCTGGCCATTGGACAACCAGTTGACAAACCGAATCGCGCTACCCCAGCTAACATAACCGATCGCGCGGTTCGTAAATTCGGGCCCAACCGTGTAGGTGTAGCTGCCCGAGCTGCCGGAACGCGTGATCTGGTTGACGGTGACACCGGCCCACGTGCCAGTCGTCATGTTGGCATTGTAGAGGCCGTACGTGTCGGTGGCGGCCACGGCGTTAAGGAACTCGCAATACTGGCCGGCCGTGATCTCGTACGTGCCGATGTTGTAGTTGTAGTTCACCGCGCCGCAGACGCGATCCGGCCCGAAACCGCCGTAGCTAGCGCCCGACCATTCCCCGGCATTGCCCGGATTGCCCACGGGCACTGTGTCGATGGTCACCACGCCGAAGGCGATATTACCAGTAAGCAGCAGAGCGGCCGCCAGAATCGTCCAAGCCAGTTTGTGTGATTTCATAGATTCTCTCGCTTCTGTGGGCAAATTGCATTGGGATTCGTAATATGGACAGCAAACGTGAACCAACCATCCGCCGCGTGCAATGCAACGTGGCGGACTACGTACAAGGGAAAACACCCAGCCCAAGAACGGCCCGCGATGTCTCACACGGCGAGCAACAGGGGACTGGCTACGTGGACGCTGCCTCGGGCCTCGTAGAAATGAGGTACGGCTCTACTTTACCAAACCCCGCGAATCATGTCAACGAACCCCCCCTAGAATCATGCCATCGCTCTGGCAGGCTGATCTACCGGCTCATCTTCTTCCGCTTCTTGCTCGCCAAGCATCGCTCGGCCCTGGTCGGTGATCGCCATGAGTCCGGTTGCCTCCAATCCTCTTGCCATCTGGCCGATGAAGTTTGGGGCGGGTGATGCCGATGGTGGCTCCGTGCCTTCAGTGGCAGCCGGTCCTATGTCGATCCGCACCCTAGCGTGTGGGGACCAATCCTCTTTTCCCGGCCCACACGACAACCAGAAGCGAGGATCGGTACGGGCTACCGTCATTTCAGCCATAGCCCGGGCATGTGCCGTGGCCTGCTCGACCATGTGACGAAACTTCCGATACTTCGCTCGCCCTCCCCTTCGGCGTCCCTCTCGCATCCATCGGAAATACGTTCCCGCAGCGATACCGACGCTTCCCGCCGCTACGCTAGGGAAGGCACCGAGTTTGATCCGTTGGGCGATCTCGGCAGCCAGTGCTGGCGTCAACTTGGAGGGGCGTCCGGTCTTCATCGCTGGTCATCACCTTGCGGTGTCTCTTTCGTAGCGTGGCCACGGCTTTTCAGTTGATTGGCGACGATCTCGGCAACACGCTTTTCCGGCAGCGGGGTTTTCGAGAATTGGAATTGCGAATTGAAACGATGCCGTTCGTGCCGCAGGACGATAGGCTCTCTTGAAATCGGTTTCATTGCTCTAGCCTTTCGATGGTGGACAATTCTTGCTTGACTTCGCTGAGCCGACGGCCAGCGACGGTACATGCGGCGGTGAAGCCCGCAACCTGAGCCGCACCCTCTTCCAGTACCAAACCTAGGGCGTCGTAACGGCGGCGAAGTTCAAGCATTGCCTCTCCGTGAGCGATCCGTTCGGCGTCTTTCGTCTTCAGTTCGGCTTCGATCTGCTGGACGGTAGCCCGCAACTCCGCGACACGTCGCAACCGGTTGACTTCGGCTTCCAGATTTTCGGCGGTGCGACCGGATGCCGCGAGGATGGCGGGAGCCTTGGCTTCGTCAACCTTTTCACCATTGGCGATACGTTGAGCCAAGCCAGCGTAGTCGCTACGTGCTTTGGACTCTTGCCGTTTTAACGATTCGATGACGCTACTCATGTGCTTGTTCCTTTTCTGGAAAAGAGATACCTAGTCTTGCCGCTGCTTCGCGGCGGTTGATCCGAAAATATCGGGACACGAACTCCACGCCGTCGCCTTGCGAGTTGCAGAGGATACATTCGTAGCTGTTTGCCCACACGTTGGCAGTTAGTGAGAGCCGACCGCGACAGAATGGGCATTGCCACCACGGACCGAACGCCCGGGGATGGTGACGCGATTCGCCCAACACTTCCGTCAACACGGCGACGATGCTTGGTGCCTTGGTGGCGATCATCTTCTGGCCCTCATGTATTAGACCCAACCGGGGAACGGTCGAACTCGCCAGAATCCCCGCTCACCCGGTTGGGAGCAGCCAGGGGAGAAGAAGGAACCCCGACCGCATTAGTTCGTTTAATTCGTTTTATTCGTACACCGCCACGTAAATTTCCGTTGGACGGCCCGCTTGGCCTTTTATCCTCTTCGTTTCCTTTTTGACCCGGTTCTGACGTTCCAAGATTGCCAAGGCATCATCTATGTCGTGTGAGGCATGGTTCCTGCCAAAGGCGTTGGAAATCTCGGTCTTGCTTTTCGGCCCATTGGCCAAGAGTATTGCTATGCGATCTGCCAGCGGATTGCCGGTGGTCCGACCGAAAACGATCCGTGCCGATGCTTCCGCATATCGCCACACGGCTAGAGCGGCCTCCAAGTGTTCGGGCGTGATGCCATGGATTGGCCAAGAAGGGAATAGATCAACGACAATCGAAGCACATGCACTTCGGCCCGCGATGTAACCGCTCCCAGCAAACCCGGTTTGCCTTCCGACAACGACTCGTATTCTGCCGCCCACAACTCCTCGGCAGCGGGATCGCGTTTTACTACACGGACTTGCCGGGCAAACGTCACCGCCTTCTTGACGTGCATGCTCAGCTTGTTCATCATCTGCGGCGGAGGCGTTGCCCCGTTGGGAAGCAACTTTGACCGATCAACGCCAAAGTACATGAAGCGATTGGCGAAACCGTTCGCGGTGTCCGTGGAATTGAGACGGCGGCGTAGCTCCTCTACGGTGATGTGTCCGATGATGCCGACGTGTGTACCAGTAGCCACCATAGGATTGTTGCGAGTGTGGATTCCCAGATTCCCCGTATCGTAAAACTGCCGCATCGTTGCCGACAGCGTGTTCTCTGGCCGGTTCATCACGATCAGTAGACGGGCGAACTCTTCTTCGAGCACCAGCAGCCGCTTATCATCGCAACCGCCGTCATCTCGCAAGTGACTGATGATTCCCTCTCCGGTACTCAGCCCAGAGACGATCTGATTCCTCGTCCATGTTTCATCCACCGCACTGTGTATCTCTCGCAGCGAACCCCACGATGTTCCCTTCCGACCCTTCGATGACTGACCGACAAGAATGACATTTTCTTTGGCCGGGTGCCGGTCATGCTGGACCATGCAATGCGAGCCGTCGCCCGCCATGATGCCAAATGGAATGAGAAGGTGAGCAAGGGTTGCCGCCTTGGCGGCTTCCGTGTATGGGTCGATGGCATTAACAACTTCTCCGGCGAGTCCCGTGAGAGCAGCATCCCCCAACGTCGGCCATTTGCCGGGGGTGTACGAATTAAACGAATTAAACGAACTAATATTACTTGGTTCGTACCGGGCGATGCTGCGAGCGATGGAAGCTACTTCGCCGCTTGATAAGGGCTGCCGGCACCGTGATTGATTCTCCTCTTGGAGTGCAGCCTCCATTGCGGCTTCGCCCATTCCCTGCCGTCGCATAGCACCCGCCATGCGTGCGAGAGTTTCGTTGCGTTGGCCATTGGAGATCAATTCATCGGCCACAACTCTGACGTGCCCGTTGCCCTCATGGCGATGCTCGTTCGCCAAGATTCTCTCCACCACGGCCTTCGGCAACCTAGCTACCTTGCAACTGCCGGGCTTGCGAATCCATCGCCGCTTGAATCCGTCGGTTTCAGCAGGCGGCAAGGTGCTACACGCCCCAGGACCGATACGAACTTCAACTTTGCCGTATTTGACGACTGACTTGTTGATGCCACGCAAACGTTCATCCGAACGGAACAGATAGTGGCGACCGCGTTTGCTTTGCCAACACACGGTCTTGGGAATCGGACCGACGAACAATTCCAGAAGTTCCTCTTCTGCCACTGGCCCATCGCACTCTATGTCGATCACGCCGCTACCGAGCGGAGCAGGGCCAAGAAGAAGAGACGGATTTGCTTCACTGTTGCTGGCCAACCGACGGCGTAGCGTCGCTTGGTCCAGCGGATGCTCTTGCCATTCGCGGGCGGTTGGCCTCTTACCGACTGCAACGACAAACCGCCACGCATTTGGGTAAGTTGCACGTTGGCGAGTTCGTGTAGGCATTACAGTCTCGCCTCCTTCTTCAACCGCAGCACTTCGTTCAGCCGCTCGATGGTACGCTCCAAACGGCTACACAATCGCCGGTCGGCGTGAGTCTTCCGGGCGGAAACCAAAGCCGATGCGACGTCAAGCAAGCACTTGCGGAGCAGACCGTCAAGCACTTCCTTGACCGTCTTGCCGCTCTCGACAATCGGTGGATCGTCGGGCCAAGGAAAATGAGGATGCCAATAACCGCGTGGCCCAGAATCTTGAACTGGCTTGCACGCCTTTGAAGCACGGTGTAGAGTAGGCATTAGAGTCTCCAATCAGCCCCGGTTGTGGTGTGGCAGCCGCAACGTCCGGGGCTTTTTTCGTTGCGGGAGTTCTGGTTTTCGTCTAGCCTGCGACGGCTTGCCGGGCACATTGCCGGGCACGCTCCCGCCAAAGTTGCCGCTCAAACCGTCGGTCGGCACGGGTTTCGCGGGACGCTTCGCGACGTTCGTTAGACGACCGTCGTTTCTTCAGCTTCAAGTGACGCACTCGTAGTTTCAACCGCATTTGCCACTCGCCTTTCTCCGCCGTGGTATTGGCGGTTGTTCGGATCGTTGTTCGATGAATCTCTCGACCGCCGAACGCCGAACAAAACGGCGTCCGCCGATAAGTAGACTGTCGAGTTTGACGCCGTTCAAACCCCGCAACCATAGATAAACCGTCTTCAATGCTGGCCGTCCCGGCAACACTTCGGGAAGCTGACGAAACTCGATCAGGTCTCGTTCGTCGATAATCGGACGCATGGATTTGTCTCCTGGTTCATCGGCAGCCCGTCGCGGCACACCGCCGTCGATCCGGCCCACCGTCGTGTACACCATTACACATAAAAGGTGCTAACTTGTCAATACAACATCCCACCCTGTGGTGGCGCTTCGGAAACAGGTTTTAATATGGGAATCATGGGCCGGTGGGGACGTGCCGCCACGCGTCGTATACGGCCCGTGGACGCGTTCCGGGTGTCGGATCGACCAATGGGGCCATATCGCCACGGTGCCCATAAACGGGCCATTTACGGCCATTGTCCGGGGGCGGGTCAATCCGGTGGGGTTCGGCGGAATTGCCAATTTTTCATGGCATCACATACAACATGTATACCGTATTATGTGTTTTTTCGTACTTACGATGCTGCCGGCCGCCGCAACGATGATCGCGGCACAAACGAAGACCGGGCAGATCGCGGCCGGTTCGACGACGCCGTGGCAAGTTGGGCTCGGCGTCGTATTCTACTCGGGCGTTTTGTTCCTGTTGTTGTCGATGCTCGGCGTCCGCGAAAGACTGATCGAAGCCATTAGCCCCAGCATGCGCAATGGCATCGCGATCGGCATCGGGCTGTTCATCGTGCTGATCGGCATGGACAGCACGGGCTTGCTGCGGAAAGATCCAGGCACCGGCTGGACGCTCAACCCGCAGTTTGCGTCGCCCGACTTACTCGTTTTCTTCGTCGGTCTTCTGGTGACGGCCGCGCTGCACGCCCGGCGCGTTCGCGGCTCGATTGTCATCGGCATCCTCGTCGCCACGCTGTTTGCCGTTGCGCTGAAGTTCTCGCTGCCCTTGTGCGGTCACGGTGTGATGCAGGCGCCGACGGTAAAAAACTCGATGCTCATCACGCAGTTCGCCGTCGCCGATCGGGTCGTTTCCACGCCGCCGCCAATTCGTCCAACGCTGGCCAAGCTCGATCTGGTCGGATCGCTGTGCTGGCCTATGCTGCCGTTCATCCTGATCTTCTTGTTCATGGTGCTGTTCGATACGTTGGGCACGCTGGTTGGCGTGGCGGAACAGGCCGGACTGATCCGCGACAACCGTTTGCCACGCGCCAGGCAAGCACTCATGTCGGACGCCTTGGGCACGGTGAGCGGTGCGGCGTTGGGCACTAGCACGGTGACGAGTTTTATCGAAAGCGCGGCGGGAGTGGAGCAAGGAGGGCGGACCGGTTTGACCGCGGTGTGCGTTGCCGCACTGTTTCTCTTGGCCCTGTTCTTCAGCCCGCTGATCGACATGGTCGGCAGCTACCGCCCGATCACGGCCCCGGCGTTGATCGTGGTCGGCTCGATGATGATGCGCAGCGCCACGAAGATTGATTGGGAGAATTACGCCGAGAGCCTGCCCACACTGCTAATCATCGCCGGCATCCCGCTGACGTTTTCGATCGCCGACGGGCTGGCCCTGGGGTTCATCACCTACCCCCTCGTAAAGCTCCTGGCCGGCCAAGGGCGGCAAGTGAAATGGCTGATGTACGTGATGGCGGTCGTGCTGTTGGCCTACTTCATCGGCGTTCGTGGGCAGACGCTGTAAGGCCGGGGGGCTGTCCAACTTTTCGGGCATACGCATCAAGTTAAGGAAATACTATCGAAACAAGGAAGACGGAATGAAACTGTGGAACACTAAACGCCACTAATTGGCGCTGATTGAGGAGATTAGCGATGATCAGCGAGACTTAGTGTTCCCTCCATACTCTCTTCCTCGAATCCATTTGAGGCTCTTTTTTCTTAACTTGATGCCTATGGGGCTGTCCAACTTTTCGGGTCAGCCGAAGCGGGCTTTTCCCATCGACGCAGCCGCCTTTGCTGCTGCACAGCCGATACGACCGTTGCATTCCTGCCGCAGGGCCGATTCCCAGGTCCAATAGTGGGGAAGTATTGGCGTCCGCCATCTTGCCAAGGTTTCAACGATTGATTACGATCAAAGATCGCATTCCCCGATAGCTCAGTCGGTAGAGCGAGCGGCTGTTAACCGCTAGGTCCAAGGTTCGAGCCCTTGTCGGGGAGCTTTTGCAATCTGTCGCCTCTCACTCTGGGAGAGGTCAGGTGAAGGCGTTTTTTTCGTCTTCTGGCCCTCCGGGAGAGGGCCTTTCCGTCTCTCCCGCCCCACGGCCCGCAACTCCGCCGCCGGGCGTTTTGCTTTTTTGGTCCCCTCGCCAGGCACCGACCGAAGGTTGGTCGGGAGAGCACTCTTGTCCCCTCGCCCGCCGCAACATTATGCATCAGCTAGCACGGGACGGGATGATATAGGTAAACGTACATAGCGTGAATTATCAGTTTTGCCTGAACCCAACAACGGACACGATGTCGGCGACGAACCCAATTTGGCAAAGGCAACAAACCGCCGCCATGATTGGTCAACCAGCCAAAACATCGTTCTACATCGTCGCGGCCGTGATAGAGCGATCTTCCAAACTTGTTTTGCAGCAATGCCATAGAACGCAATCGTCCAGGACTGTGTCGACGATGCCCCAGACCGTCGTGAGGTCGTTTCCGTTCAGCTACCAGTTGATGGCCTGTCATCAAGGCAACCTCGTGAAGCGGATTGCTGTCGTATGCCTTGTCGCCAAGGATATAGCCGCCCCCTTGGAGAGTCGGGAACAAGCGCGCAGCAACCTCCGGTTCGCTGATGTTCAGCGGGGCAATTTCCCAAGCCAAGGGCAAGGGAGCCGATCCGTACACGGCATGCAACTTGTATCCTTTGGCATAGCTGCGGCCCGCTCGGCCCCAGGCACAATCGGGGTCTTTGCTGTGACTTCCGACCGTCAATGGTTTGCCGTCCACGATGGCAACCCAACCGCTTTGTCGCAACTGGCCCAAGTGTCGTTCCATAACATACAGGAGCCTTTGAACTTCCGTCGTCTGCAGTCGGCGGCTCATGGTTGGCTGCGACGGCAGTTTTCTTCTGGGCCAAAGGCCTTCCGGCCAATTTTCGGCTTGGCAGGCCCACAAAACAGGCCGTTCGTGCAACGTGGCCCAAAAGAAAACCATGACGATTTCGACGTCAAAGAAATTCGACGTCAAAGAAAGTGGTCCAGCCTCCATGGTTCCCATCGATCAAATTTTTCACCGAATTGGTACAAATGCCAACCAGAGTTCGCGTTCCATGTCTTATCTCCTTGAAAAAGGGTTTCAACTAGATAAGCATGCACGCGAACTCGCTATTTTTCCAGCTTTTCCTCGCCCTATGCTAGCTGATGAATAATGCTGCGGCGGGCGAGGGCTAGGGTGAGGGCTTTGTGCCGCAAGGACTCGGGTGGTTTTCTGATGGCATCTTTGCCCCGCCTCTCGATCCCCGCCCCCGTTGCGACCGGACCCCGAAATCTCGGTCCAAAACTCTCCAAATCTCTGGTTAACAACCCCCTCGGAGTTAACAAGCCGATTGCGTTCGGAGCCCAAGAGCAACCGGCCATTAAGCTCGACATCGGTGCACCGCCAGGATTCGTTAGGCCGGTTCTTGCCCGGCTGCTGTTGTTCCGCTCGCAATCGCACCTTGGCCCTCCGCTTGTGGGATACATACACGCCACTTACACTGGGACGCTGGGAAGGCTGGATTCGGCCGCAGAAGTCTCGCGAGGACCGTTCCATGGGTGCTTTTCTTGTAAACTTCCACGTTCGCGGCGAGTCGCGGGAACAAGTTGTCGAATCGTTGCGCAAGCTTCACATCGAGAAGGCGTGGGTTGCGGGAGAAAACGAGGGATGGCTGAGTTTCTGGGAAGAAGAGGCGTCGAAACAAAGCGAGGTTCGCATCCAGGACTTGGCACATCGTGTCTCAGACGATTTGGACGCGACTTGCATCGCGTTCTTGGTTCATGATAGCGATATCCTCTGCTACTGGCTTTACGACCGTGGCACTCAACTCGACGAATACAATTCCTGCCCTTGTTATTGGCGCGACGATGCGAGTATTGACGAGAAGTCGCTGGCGGCCGACTGTGGGTTGCTTTTGAAGTACTGCCGACCAGGCACTCTTCTCTCAAAATTAGAGAATGTTCTGGCTCAATGGACTAAGGCCGACATGGCCGCGGATATTGCACAAGCGTTCCCGCTTGCTGAAGGGCGGTTGGCGAGTCTCGCAACCCTGCTCGGCCTGCGCGAGGCGGTAGCGATGACCGACTACAACGATATCGGCCGCAATGTCTCAGCCGGGGAACTTGGAGCGATTTGGGCTGGTGTTGGAGAGATGCCACGTTCCGAGGGAGATGATAGCCATGTGGATGTCGAGCCATTCGAGAAGTCGTCCGCGCCGCTCCATGAGGCCGCCCAACGCGATGACGTCGCAGAGATCATACGACTTGTTTCTGGGGGTGAAGACGTAAACGAAATTCCTGCGCCGTATACAATCACGGCGCTTGGCATGGCCGCTATGAACGGAACGCCGGCGACTTTACGCCAACTGGTAGCGCTGGGAGCCGATCTACGGAAGAAGGGAGAGGAAGGTGCAACGCCGCTGCGCCTTGCAGTCCAGTCTGGAAAGGCCGATAACGTCCGGACGCTCGTCGAGCTTGGAGCGAAACTCAATGAATATGATTCGCGGATCGGATCGTTGCTGCATTTCGCCGTGATGTGCGGCTTTCACGAGGTCGCCTGCGGATTGCTTCAACTGGGCGTGGATCGCGAGCGAAAGAACGCCCAAGGTCTAACTGCGATGGACTGTGTCCAGGCTCAGCGAAAGGTTTTGCAAGAACTGCCACTCGGGCCGCGGGCCGCAATGCCGCCGCTGATTATAGAGCGTATCCGACAGTTGGAGGAATTGGAGCAGTTGATGAAGGGCGACAGTCCCCACTTGTAGCTAAGCATGGAACCGCGCATACTCAGAGCGGACTTGTGGAAACCGTGATCGAGGTGGGCATGGCGAAGATACGGCCAACAATCGTTACGGAAAAGGATGGACAAAAATACAAGCTGTTCAAAACGTGGTTTGGGCCGGATGGAACATACTACGTCACGGTACCGTACCACATTGCCAAGACAGCCAGTTTGTTGAAACGAACCGTTCGTTACGACACGCCATTTGGCAAGATGATCGTCTCTTCCGACGAGGACATTGTTGACGTAGCGATTCTCGACGACGACGACGGAAGATTGAAACTCTCACACCATCCTGACGGCTTTTGTCAGTTCTCTGGCGAGGGCATTCTGTCAGGTAAGGACGAGAGCGGCCGGATCAACGGAATTGGCGTTTTTGCTCGGGCACTGCGTGCAATTGGGCCCAAGTTCGGACCAGTGTTTAGCGTCACGGTATGGGGTATCGAGAAATTTGACGTTTGCCCCGAACTCGGCCACGACGACATCCTATTTCAGATCGACCGTCTGGCACCAGCCGTTGCCTTGGCTATCCCGTCTGAGCCGGACGCCAAAGAACCGGCCGTGCGCTTCTCCGAAACTGAAGGCCTTTCGATCGAGGGTTTTTACTTCCAGCCGGAATATCGCCGTTTCGTCCATCGGGACAGGGACGGTGGCATGAGAATCTTGATGCCGCACCCAACAGGGATTGTTATTCCACTGGCCGTTGTCTCCGCTCCTGCTGAATGCGATCTACCTGGATTTATTGGCCTTTATGCGTGTCGCGTGATGGTACGATTCGAAGCTACCTCGGGGTTTTCGATCGCCGGTCCTGCAGAAAACTACCGAGAAGACGCGTGGGGACGGCGACTCGGCGACGTGATCAACTGCCATTACCCACGCATTTCTTTCGTTGAAGGGCGAAGTATCAACTACCCGGCTGATTCCACGTGACGAGCCGCGAAAGGAGGGTCTTCGTGCGGAAGCACACGCCCAGAGTTCTTGACCCCGTGGCAGGAGATCTTGTTTCAGTTGTCGACGACGACGGTCGTTTCGCAGTTATGAAGGTCCTGGCTGTCGATAAGCAAGGCGCGCACGCTCGCCTTTACGTCCAGCGGTTCGCCACGCGTCCCACGGCAAACGAGATCGCCGAGACCGAATTGCAAACAGCACCGTTTGGTCCAGATCACCCCAATCCTTTCTCGATTGGCCATCTGCCGCTTTCCCATGCCAGCTTCGCGGATTGGCACCCGCAACTAATTTGCAGTTCCGAGGTCGCGGAGGATGAGCTTGAGGGCTATCGGATGTGGGAAGAAGCTAAAGGCGGATACTTCTGATTGGCGCGGTCCAGCAATCTGTCGCGCCGATTTTGCGATTCCGGCCCACCCGACAGCAGCGGGCAGCCACTTGTTGGTTTTCAGGCGCCTATCTATACTCGCATCGGTGGAATTATGCGGCATAGGTTGTCGCTCGCGGCATCGCGTCACGGCCATGACCGAAGAACGCGGTGATATATGCAATTAAGATACGATTTGGGGACCCAGGTCATGGAACAAGAGCCGACCAACTTCGAACCGACCGGTTCCTGGTGCTACCGTTTCGCAAGGTACCGCGCTATCCCTGAAATCCTTGCAATGCCCGAAGTTGCTAACGGTCAGCCGGTGCGTCTTGTCGAGCTTTCCCAACGGGTGCTGGACATGCATCTGACGAAAGAACAGCAAGCGGAGCGGTATTCAAGAGCCAAGGCAAACGGTGATCTCACTGTCGCTGCATCGGTCAAATTTTACATCCCGTTCATTGCAAAGAATACCGAGCAGCTCGTAAATCTCGGTGGAGGCATGTTTCGGATTCCAACCGACGAAGACATTAACGAGGAGGATATTGAGGACGCTGCAGTGGACGCTGGTGTTGCTGACGGTGTGGACGAGGCCGCCGATTTCGATGGCTGGATTTATGCATTCTCGTTCCCTGCCATCCAGCAGCCGGACAAGCCGTTCCCGATAAAAGTTGGAAAGACCGCCGGTGACGTCGCCTCACGCGTCAACATCCAATGCAAGCACAGTGCAACCTTTGAGAATCCATTAATCCTCGGCCAATGGAGGGTAAAGAGAGTTGGCCCCATGGAGCTCGCGGTTCACAATGTGTTAAGGGCGAGGGGCAAGTGGCGTGAGAACGTGCCGGGTACGGAGTGGTTTGACACGACGACCTCCGAGATAGAAGAAATCATCGCGTTTGTGACCAATTCCGCGACCGCAGTGGTCGCATAAAAAGCGATGATGCGAACTGCGGGGGGGTGTTTGTCGCAATGGTGACCGGGGCCCGCCGCCGGTTGTCGCCGTCGTTGGCCAGCCACTTCCGAACGACTCTTCCGTCGCTTCGCCGTCTCGGCGGCAAGGGCCTTTGTTGGCCACTCGTTGAGGTCAGTCCGCCGCGCTATACTTACAACACGTGAATTCGTGATCGCCAGTAGACACACCAATTATGCCAAAACTTCGCACTGCAGTCCCTGACAACATTCGCCTTGAACTGATTGACCGCTGCAATAATCGATGTTGCGTCTGCCAGACTCCATTCGTTCTCGTGCATCACCTCGACGAAGATCCCTCAAACAACGACGTCGACAACCTGGCGCCTCTGTGCCCCAATTGCCATTCGCAGACGCATATCCGTGCCAAGATCACAATGAACTTGACCGCTGACCGGGTTCGTAAACTGCGTGATCGTTGGTACGCATACTGCGAGAATCGCAAGGATGTGTCCATTGCGTCGCCGAACGCCATCCTTAAGATGCTCAACTTTGTACGGTCAACCGGCTTACCGCAGCACAGTTGGTCGAGAACCTTTTCGGTAATTCACCCTGAATACGCCGACATGGCGAAGACCGAAATGGTCCAATGTCTATTTCGCACGACTAACCCGGATGAGTTGGTCGAGTTGCTTGAGACGGTCAAGAACATGTACGCCGAACAGATGAGGCAACAAGAAGTCCGCGAGAAGTTCGAACGGGTATGCAATGCCTTCGGCGTTGACTTCAACAATCTAATCTGAGGGTCGTACACTGCGCCTGACACAAGCGGCTTTAAGGTCATTCATGGAAATTCCACCGCCCAACTTTCAGACAGTTGACTGTTACATTCAATGCTGCCTGTGCAGTAAAGACTGCGTGCTCTACTGGGTGAGGGATGATGTTTGGCAACGACTTGAATCTGCCGCTCAGTGTTGCGGCGGTCATGTTTGCGTTCAATGCGCAGAGAAGTTTCTGGGGCGAGAACTGACACTTAATGATCTCGCGATCGAAAAGTATCTGCTCACTGCGAACAACGAGATCGGCAGCAAACAACGTCGCGTCATTCACTGCATCGTTGATACGGTCCTGGGTGCCGCCAATGAAGCGGGGGTGATAGCTCCATCACATTGGTGCTACATGTGGGATCAATACTTCGATCTCGGCAAGAAGCTAGCGTCGCAAACAATCAACCCAGAGCAGGTGGTGCCGCGCCTTATCAGGGAAACGGAAACACATTTCCCCAATTTCAGCAATCCGTACTTGGTCGATTGAAAAGGGCAAAGGTCAACCAGAGCGGCGAATCGGGCGGATTCTGATAGCAATGTTTCTGGTTGCCGCTGGGTTACCATGGACAGGTATTGGCCAGCCGCTTCCGAACGACTCTTTCGTCACTTCGCCCTCTCATCGGGTAGGTTAACAGATAGACGCTGTTAACCATTCTGTCATGCCAGACGGCGCGCCGGCCGCGGGGCGAAGGTCGCTGTGGGCAAGCCCTCACCCCTTGCCCCTCTGCCGCAAGCGGGCGAGGGGAGGAGTCGTTTTCTCAGCCGCGTTGACAATCGCCTTCAGCATGCCGGCGAACACCATGCGATGCACCGGGTATAAGGCATACCAATAGGCCAGGCCAAGAATGCCGACGGGATCGAAAATCGCCGTCTGACGGATCAGTGAGCCTCCGTTTTTGCAGGAAACTTCGAAATTCCAGCCACGCGCGGCCGGGCAACTTCATTTCGGCTTGAAGTCGCAGCAAACGATTCGGCGCGAACGCCTCAACGCGCCAGAAGTCGACCACGTCGCCCTGGCGGAGGTTCAATGCATCGCGGCGACCGCGGCGCAGACCCACACCGCCAACCAATAGATCGAGAACACCGCGAAGGCGCCATAGCCCGTTGCCATAGTACCAGCCCGTCTTGCCGCCGATACGCTGAATGGGAGCGAACGCCACTTCGGGCGACACACGAACCGTCGCAGTGCGCGAGTCGACGATCCGGGAGCCGAATCGAACGCCGCCCCAAGCAGGCTTGAGCCCCGACGACGACAACGTATCCGACCAACGGGTTTCAGCGAACTCGCGATCTTCGTTGACGAGCGCTCTGGCAATCGACTCGTGCAGCCCTCGCGGGCGGATGGCGAATGCTTGCTCAGCAGACCGATCTTCCACGACAGTAGGATTTCGCAAGCCTTCGATAAGCTTCCGTCCGATCCGTGCATAGACGGGCGTCACCAGTCCCAACCACAAGCTCGACAGATACGGTGTGAGAACCGGAACGGGAATCATCGCCCGCCTCAGCCCGCGCTGTCGAGCGTACTCACGCATGATATCGCCGTAGCATACTCGCTCGGGTCCGCCGATCTCGAAAGTGCGGCTCTCGCGATCTTTCAGGTCTAGCGCGGCCACCAAGTAGTCGAGCACGTCTTCGATGGCGATGGGTTGTGCTGGAGTCGCGACCCATTTGGGGCAAACCATAACAGGCAACCGTTCGACCAAGGCACGAATCAGCTCGAACGAGATGCTGCCGGAACCAATGATGATCGAGGCGCGGAACTCAATTACTTGCACTCCCGAGGCACGCAGCAGTTCGCCGGTCTCTTGCCGACTTTTCAGGTGCTGGGAAAGCGCGTGCGTCGGGTTGCCGAGAGCTCCGAGGTAGATAATCCTACGCACACCGGCTTGTTTGGCGGCCGCCGCGAAATTGCCGGCGGCCAACCGGTCGTCACATTCGAACCCTTGGGCCGAGCCCATAGAATGAATCAGATAGTAGGCCGTATCAACTCCCTCGAACGCCGCTGGAAGCGATTGGGGATCGAGGACGTCTCCCTCGACCAACTCCGTGGTTTCAGCGACCCGCGGGCGGAGGTGTTCCGGGCGCCGCGCCAGGCAACGCAAACGAACGCCGCGTCGCTCAAGCAACGACAGCAATCGGCCGCCGATATAGCCGGTACCGCCAGTCAGCAGAATCACGGACTCGCCACCTGCCATGTTGGATTAGCCCCCGATATTTGCCCTCACGCATCGCCCTATGAAGTGTACGTCATTGCAATCTGGCATCACAACGTCCGCGACAGTGCATCGTAAGCAATTTTCTTGTCTATATTGCGGCAGTTGTCGTCACTTCACGACCGCGCCGTGTAGGTTAACAGATAGAGGCTGTTAACCATTCTGTCAACGCCAGACGGCACGCCGGTCGCGGGGCGAAGGTCGCCAAAAAAGGGATTAGAGATTGGGGATTAGGGATTGGCGGCGAGGTGCAGCATGGAGCCCACCCGGTTCCTTTCCCCGACCAACCTATCGATCGGTGCCCGGCGAGCGAACCGAAAATGCGAAACGCCCGATGGCCATCACGCTGACCAGTCTGCGTTCATGCAACATTATCCAGACTCAAATGTGGGCGCTGTTGCGTGAGTTATAGGGCACGCAGATCGGCGAGCCGCTCTTCGGGTCGCGGAGGATTGTTGCCTCGACGCCAAATGCCGTCGCGAGAACGTGCGGTCGCATAATGTCCCAAGGTGTGCCCTGGCATAGCACTTTGCCGCCGCCGATCACGACCATGTGCGACGCATAGCGGGCCGCCATGTTCAGGTCGTGCAGCACCATGATAATTGTCCGCCCGTGTTCCTGATTGAGCCGCCGCAACACGTCGAGCACCTCGATCTGATGGGTCATGTCAAGAAACGTCGTCGGCTCGTCCAACAACAGCAACCGCGTATCTTGAGCCAGGGCCATAGCGACCCAAGCAAGCTGCCTCTGTCCGCCGGATAGCTCGCCCAACGGGTGATCTGTCAGTTCGCTGATGCCGGTGATTTCCAGGGCCTCGTCGATTTTTGCATCATCCGCGTCCGTACAAACACCGAAAAACCCCTGATGCGGAAAGCGGCCGAACGCGACCAATTCGCGGACAGTGAGGCCGTCGGGAGCCTCGGGCCGTTGCGGCAGCATGGCCAGCCGCCGAGCAACCTGCCTGGTTGGCAAACGATGGATGGCTTGGCCATCGAGATATGCAGCCCCGCACGTCGGCTTCATTAAGCGGGCCAATCCCTTGAGGAGAGTCGATTTGCCCGACCCATTCGGACCAACCAAAGCAGTGATCCGTTGTGAAGGGATCAAGAGCGACAATTCATGGATCACTTCGTGGTCTTCATAGGCCAGCGAAAGATTCTGTGCCTGGAAGTCCATAGTCTTTGCAGATGCGCTTATTGTATCGAAACCAATCACGGCGTTAGCCTCTCGTGGTAGCCAATAGGTACAGGAAATAGACGCCGCCCAGGATGCCTACCAGCACGCCGGCCGGAACTTCGATCGGCGCGAGAATGTGGCGGCCGAGGCTATCGGCCGAAAGCAGCAAAATCGCGCCGCAGAGGGCCGAAGCGGGAAAAAGAACGCCGTGGCGCTCTCCGACCAATCGCCGGGCGAGATGCGGTGCAGCCAACCCCAAGAATGCGATGTGTCCGCCGATGGCCACGCACGCGGCGGTAAGCATCGTGGCTACGGCGAGCAGCAGCAGGCGTTGACGCTCGACAGCAATGCCCAAGTTTGCCGCCACGCCGTCGCCCAAGGAAAACGCATTGAGCACCCGTGCCCGGCTAACGGCCACTGGAATCAGTATCAGGCAACATGGAGCCAACAGCCCAGCGGACTTCCAATCGCCGGCGGACAGCGTGCCCGACATCCATGAGACAACGAAATTGTACGTGGAGAAACTCATCCGCATCGAGAACAAGAGCATCGCCGCATGGGCGCCGAGGCCAATGGCGATTCCGACCAGCAGCAGCCGCGAAGGCAAAACGGAGCCACGTCGATAGGCCAAGGCGAAGACGAGTGCCGTCGTGGCCACCGCCCCCGTAACGGCGCCCACGGGCAGCAACCACGGCACAGCGGTGGCGGCCGTCGGATACGCCACCAACAAAAACATCATGCCCAGCCCCGATCCGGCGTTCACGCCCACGGTATCCGGACTGGCCAGATCGTTTCGTGTGATTCCTTGCAGAATGACGCCCGACGTGGCTACTCCCGTTCCGATCAGAATGCTTAGCACCAAGCGTGGCAACCGCAAGTCGAAAACGACCAGATTGTCGATCCACCGGCCTCGGCCAAGCAGCGTACCCACGATTTGCCCTGTTGACATGCGTGTCGAGCCAAGGTCAATGCTGACGATGGCTACGAACGCGAGCGCCGCCGTCAGCAGCAGGAGGACCGTCGCCGGGTGTCGTCGCGACCGGCTCATGTGCGGCCTCCGCAACCTAACCTCTTCTCCGTTTGGGAAAGGGACCGGGGGCGTGGGCGTGTCGTTGGCCTCCGACAGGCGAGATAGAGGAAAAACGGGACGCCGAGCAAAGCGGTGATCGCGCCGATGGGCACAGGAGCCATAAACGGCGTCGAGGCCAGCCGCGCAGCCATATCTGCCACGAGCATCAATAGCGCACCGCCGATGGCCGCCCCGGGAATCACCAGCCTGTAACTATGGCCGACAATGTACCGCACGACGTGTGGAATCATCAGGCCCACAAACCCGACCGGCCCTGCTAGGGAGACTGCTCCGCCGGCCAAGACCAGCACGATCGCGCCTGCCAGAACCTTGGCTACTCGTATCCGCTGTCCAAGTCCTTGTGCCACGTGGTCGCCCAACGACAGCACGCTAAGTGTTGTGGCAATTGCAAAAGCGCCGATCAGTCCGACAGCAACCAAGGGGAGAAACAACCCGATGTCTAGCCACTGCACGCCTTCGGTTCCCCGCGCATGCCAGAGCAACATGTCCTGACCCAACTCATTGTAGATCATCACACCGTTGCCGATTGCTCCAAGCAGTGCTGAGACGGCGATGCCGGTAAGCGCCAACCGTACAGGCGTGAGTCCGCCGCGAGAGAACGACGCCAGTCCGTAGACCAGCGATGCACCTAGGGCGGCCCCACTGATCGAGGCAAGCATGAACTCCGGGCGGCCCGCCGTGGGCACGAGAACCATCGCCACCAGCGTGGCAAAGCTGGCTCCCGTGTTGAGCCCCATAATGCCGGGGCTTGCCAAGGGGTTGCGAGTGACTGCTTGCATGATGGCCCCAGCCACGGCCAGCGCGGCGCCAACCAGCACGTCGGCCACCGCTCGCGGAAGTCGCCAGTCGCGCACCAGGAGATGGGATGCCATACTCGCGTCATGATGGAATAAGGCATTACCGATTGTCGTCGCGTCAATCGAAATATCGCCCACAAACAATGACGTGCCCATTCCCACAATGATCAATCCGACACAAATCGTAGCGATCAGTGGCCACCTTCGAGCAATTGGAAGCGCCTGCGCCGGGGCCTTCGCTTTTTGCCTGGCGGTGTCGGCACGCATCATGGACTCCGCTCTGGCGCCATTGCTGCAAGCACGTCGTCGAGAATCGCCTCGCATCCCAAGAGACCGTCGCCGCTAAGCCATGTGCTCGCCTCGATGCGATGCACGTGGTCGTGGCGCACCGCTGGAATGTCTCGCCAGATCGGCGTCTTGGCGACGCCTTGCAGATACAATTCGCTGTCCGGGTCCACAGCCATGAAGATGTGTTCTGCGCGAAGCTCGGATAAGCGTTCGATCGAAAGCACGTCCCAGCCGCCGCCTGACATTACCTCCGGCATGGCCGGATCGGGCGTCAGTCCCAGTTGCTCGAACAACAGCGGTCCGAACATCGCCGTCCTGGTATAGATGACGCAGGTATCCCGTCTAAATCGCAAGAAGGCAGCAGGCTCACCGCTGGCCTTCGATGCCAGCAGGTCTCTTGCCTGCTCCAATCGCCGATGGTAGCCGGCCAGCAATCGTTCGGCTTGTCTTTTCATTCCCAAGACTTTGCCAACGTCGAGAATGCGGTTCTCGCGGTCACCGTCAGTCGCCGAGCCGATAAATACTGTCGGCGCAATCTTGCAAAGTTGCAAATGGTATTTACTATTCTCTCCACCACTGGCAAAGATCAGGTCGGGCTTGGCCGCCAACACGGTCTCAAGGTTGATCACATTCCCTCGCGGCAAGACGGGCACACCCTTCAGACGCTTGGCCAAATAGAGTTGCGGCCCGTCGGTCCTGAAACCTGATTGCACTAAGATGGGGCGAATCGCCAAGGCCACCAAACTGTCGGTGGCCGCGTTGCATAGGCTAGCAATTCGCTGCGGCGCGAGCGGTACCTTCGCTTTTCCCAACATGTGCTTGACAAGCCGGTAGTTCGACGTCGTTGCAAGCACTTCAACTTCACACTGGGGTTTCGGTTTTGGTCTCTTCCATCGATCCTTCACTCCTGTCATGTCGCCGGTGCGTACAAGTGCCCAGCCGAACAAGAGCAGCGCAGAGACGGTCGCAAGTCTGACAGTCATGTTGTCCGCCAAGGCCTTCACTTCAGCATAAACGGGTCAAGAACATTCTCGCCCTCGCGCACTGTAACCTTAAACTGCGATTTACGTGGGTCACCGTACGCCCCGCGCAGTCGATCGACCTCCGGCACCGGATCAGATTCCTTGCCCGTGTTGAGGTGCCGGGGCCAAGTAAACGTCACGGCATAGTCGGCCGCCGGCGCACCATCGTCAGGGCGGTAGGATTGAAGCTGGAACTGGCCGTTATCATCGGTGACGCCCGACGGTGCAAAATGTGCCCCTGTCCAAGCCTTCAGTGGATGAAATGCCACGCGGAAGCCTCTGGCGGGCCGGCCACGGTAGACGACTCTTCCCCGCACGGGATACGGCTGGGGACCGGGCAGTAACCGTTTGCTACAGCCTGACAATGCACACAACACTATCGTCGAACGGCACAGCACAATAAGCAATCTCATGGTCCCGTGATAAGATTCGTTATTGAATGTTGCCATCGGAAATTACTTGCCAATCGTCAATGTAGACGATTTGCGAGAACGCCAGGGGACTGAGATTCTCCCCGACAAATCGCACTGAGCCGTCGCAGAATAACACGAAAGCGCCGCCGACATGGAATGAGTACGGCTGGGCGTCGTTCTTGCCGTTAATGGCACACGCCACCAGATCGCCGTTAGATACACTGGACGAAGCCGCCAGCAATCCGTCGGCCGAGTGTGTAAGGTAGCTATATGATTGCCAGCCAGCCCAAGAACCACGATTGGGGATGCTATAGCCTGTGTGACTGAGTACGGGATTCGTGGAACTGTAATCATCCGCTTGCTGGCGCTGGCGACCGAGAAACTGGTGCGGCCAACCTGCGGTTTCATTGATGAGCAAGGTGTTTGAGAGTCCGTCCTTGATATCGGCTAACCGGCGGGGCGCTCTGGATTGAGCGCTGGCCAATGTCGCAGTAGACGAGCTATCCAGCATGGCCTCGTGCTTGTTGGTGCTGTCCGAAAACTTGGCAACGCTTAGCCCCCAACTGTCCGGCGGCGCGATGAAACCGTTCGGAGCCAGGTAGTCGATGCGACCATTGACCGTGAACACCGTACTCCTATCGGAGTTGACTGAACCGGTGGTTGCCTTGCCACCGCAGACGATATCAGTGCTGCGCGGCGTGCTGGGACAGACGAACAAAGGCAAATTAGTCTCGACAACGGCCTTGTTGACTGGATCGTAAAAGTCGTATTTCCAGTTGTAGGTGGCATACAGGTTTTGCTGCTCGATGAACGGCAACAGGAAAGTTCCCCACCCAGTGTAGCCGCTATCCGAAGCCGCCCACCGCCGCGGTGGAAAGCCGCCGTTGGCGCACTCAAAATTGTGAAAACCAATGCCGAGTTGCCTAAGATTATTGCCGCACTGCATCCTGCGGGCTGCTTCGCGGGCCGCCTGCACTGCTGGAAGTATGAGGCCCACCAAGATCCCGATAATCGTAATCACCACCAAGAGCTCGATCAGCGTAAACGCCGCAGGTTCCCGTTTGTGTATCGCTCGACACATACCAGTCTTCATCCTTGCACGAATGGCTTTGTCCCCACCAAAACAAAAGGCCGACCGCGCCGACGATACCTTGAGTGTGACGATAACTTCGCAAGCCTGGCGGCATATATCGCATCCGTCGAACAGCAGTGGACATCGGTCAGATCAACCGCATCCAGCAACACGTGAAGCATCTTCGGCGTGCAGTTACGGAACAAAGGGCACTCGGAGACCGCCCGTAAATAGTCTGGCTTCGCATGCCAGCCGTCGTTCCGATGGCGGAGCCAACGCTTTTGACACCAGCCCGTGATCCGGCGAACTTGGCCTCCGAGCGACCGACGGGAATCCCCCTCGGAATCCTCCCCGATGAGTATCATGCGGCCACCGGGCTTCAGCACCCGAACCCACTCCCGCAAGGCGATGCCCGGCCGTGGCAGGTTAAACAGCAGATGCCGACTTGACACAACGTCGAACCTATTGGCGTCGAACGGCAACGATTCGGCGTCGCCGAAAACAAATTCGCAGGCTGCCCTCAACTGCTCGGCTCGTTTCGTCGCTTCGGCAAGCATTCGACGGGAAAAGTCCAGACCGACGCTGCGGTGGCCCATGCGGGCGTAGAGGCACGCAAAGATGCCCGGCCCTGTTCCCACATCCAAGACATCCAATTCGCCCGGCACTTGAATCGCAGCGAGAAGGGCCTCGCACCACGCCTCACAACACTTTCCTTCCGTAAACTCGCCTTCGGCCACGTTGCGGACGTAATTGTCCACACGCGCCGGAACGTTCCAGCCTTCCTGGAATATCTGCTTGAGTACATCGGGCGAATGCATATCACGGTCAACCGGCGAGCACATCGTAGAGGCCGTCATTCCGTTGAGCGATTGGGGCATCATCGTCCCTTGGTTTCAGCCACTGGGTAGCTTGTCGGAAGGCTGCCGACAGCAGTAAAACGCCAGCAAGGAATGAGCCGCGTCAATGCTGCCCATGTTTTCTCCTCCCTGGGCACGGTCGTGGAACCGAACGGCCGGCGTCGCACTGCGGAAGTCAACGTTCTATGTTTGCGGCAGACAATAAGAGAGCGACAGCAGTGCATAGGCTGTTGCCAGAGTCGGATCGCCCTCCATCCAGCGAGTATCGGCGTTGACCCAACAGCCGCTGTCCCGCTGACAGTGTGCAAGCTGCTCCGCAAGTTCCCTTCGCCAATCGTGCGAGACGCCCGCGATATCCTCGAACGACCACCCGCCCAGCGTGTGCAGGGTCTTGGCGAACACATGGTAGTAGTAGTATAGGCCCGCGTCGCCCAAGCCCGGATTCGACTTCAGGTCGTAGTTCTTCCGAATCCAGGTGACAGCGGCCTTGATGCGCGGATCATCCGGCCCGAGGCCGGCGTGCAGCATGCTCTTCAGACCGCTATACGTCATCGACGCATAGCTTCGCAGGCCGCCTGTGGCCGTCACACCCGCCGCACTGCCGCCGCCGGCGGCACAAGTGTAGTAGAAGCCGCCGTCTGGATTCTTTGACGCAAAGGTCGTCGTGTTGTGCTCGCTCTCCAGGTTTTGACAACGCGCGACGAACACCAGCGCCTTCTGAATGGCCGCATCATCCGGCCCGCGACCACACGCTGTCAGAGCGTCGATCAAGAACGTCGTGTTGGAAAGGTCCGGCCGCTTGCGTTTTCCATACCCGGCGCCGCCATAGGCAAGATCGTCAGGCTCCTTGTGCTGAGATTCGTCCCATTGGTGCGTTCGGACGTAAGCCTCGGCGCGGTCAATGATTTTGCTGTAACGCCGATCGCCATTGACTTCCGTCAGGCACATGATGGCCAGACACGTTTCGTAGTTGGCCAACATTCCGCCTGGTGAGTAGATGCCACCATCCTTCTGGACAAGTGTTTCGATGTACTCTAATCCCTTGGCAACGAGCGGTTCGCGGACGCTGCGCCCGTGACGCACTATCGCCGCCGTTGCCAATGCTGTCACTCCGACGCCGACGCCGGCCTGGGCGGCGAACGACCCGTCTGCTGCCTGTCCCTGCGATTCGAGGTAGCCGATGGCGCGATCCACGCATCGGGCATACTGATCCGCGGGCAGACCGCCGCGACCCAGCGCGTTGCGACTGTCGGCTAGCGCCGATGCCCCGCTTCGCACGCAAGCCGCCGATGCGACGGCAGCGGAAAACGCCGCCCCGAACTTCCGACGCGAAACCCGCCCGTCTTCCGGCTCATCCGTGTTACGATTCCTGTCCATACTCTCCCTTGGCTCCTGCCTAGACGCCTATTTCCAGCGCTCTGGCACCGCAGCCCATCAAAATGAAAGACCGTCAGCGCAGATCGCGGCTCGCAGCCTCGTGTTTTCCGCCTGAGACGCAATCGGTGTGCCAGAGAAACGGCCAGAGCACAAAACGTTGTAACCAATGCGACAACCAAGTGTTGCGCTCGCACGACACGCCGAACGATATTTCGGTGCTGTCGATTCAGGTGCCATGCGTGTCGAAAGTTCCGACACGCAAGCAGTGCTAATCCCCAATCCCCAAACCCAAATCCCTCACAATACGACCTTCGCCTCGCAACCACCCCACCGTCCGGCGTGACAGAATGGTTAACAGCCTCTATCTGTCGGTTTATCGCTATGCTCAGGATAACATGTGGGCAGAAGAAGGCGACGATTACTTCATGGCCCTAGGCAAGCTAGGGCATCGCGAAAGACAACAGTAGCCCTAAGGCAAACATTAGGCAGTAAAGAATGGAAATGACACTGAAAAGGGCTGCTGCTCGGCGACGCCAGGTGTCGGCATGGCTCAGAGGTGTGTCTCGGTTACCTAGTCTCCAGAGCAACTTCATGGAGTAGAACCCCAATGGTGGAAAGACGAGTAATGACACGACGGCGGATTGCCAGGCCCGCAGGACGATTGCCCGGCTGACTTCGCTCCGTGTCGTTTGATGGTCGACAAGCGGCAAGTCGTTTGCGTCGGCAGGGCCCTGTGCTTCGGTCGGTTCGCTCGATGAAGGTTCAAACTGCCGGAGCATAAGCACGAAGATGAACACGGCGGGCAGGAACCACACAGCGGGCGTCAGGCCGCGCGTCAACAGCAGCAGTGCTAGCCCGACGCCGGCTACCACGGTAGCGACTCGCGATACGTTCCACCATGGCAGTGCGGGCCCGTGGACGTCTGGCGGTATCGCTGTATTTGCAGCAGGCAAATCAATCGGCATGCCGTCGACAAAGTGGCCGCACTGCCAACAGGCATCCCATTGGCCGGCCACCCGCTGACCGCAGGTCGGACAGGTCCAGGGCGGAAGGTTGTCGGCAATCTTTGTGCGCGCAGCAGCGAGTACGTCTCGAGCCAGATCGGCTTGGCTGCAACGAACGAAGAGCGAAACACCGCCTACAGCATTGCTGTAGTGCCAAAACCATAAGACGACGTTGGCGTTTCCAAATGCGGTAGGAATTCCTTCCCGGGCGAGCGCCATTCGGGCGAGTTCGGCGTGGGGGAGGTCCAAGAACGAGGCAATTTTGACAAGTGAATTCGGTGAAACCGGCAGGCCAGCCATTCATGCGTCCTCGCTTATCTGCCGGCATTGTAGCATGCCTCGTTGTGCCAGCCAGCGATGCTGGGAACTCAGCCGTCCGAACGCAACCTTCTTGTTAACTCTGAGGGAGTTATTAGCCAGAGATTCCGAGAGCTTTCTCGCCGCGACATTTCGGGGTCCGGTCGCAACGGAGGCGGGGATCGAGAGGCGGGGCAAAGATGCCATCAGAGAACCGCGCAAGTCCTTGCCGCACAAGGCCCTCACCCTACCCTCTCCCGGCGGGCGAGGGGACCAACAAAAAAATGCCCGGCGGGCGAGGGGACCGACAGAAAAAATGCCCGGCGGCCAGCCTCTCGGCTGCGGGCGTCCTCTCGTCACCCCCACATTTTTGTGAAGAATGAAGAATGAAGAATGCTGAAGCCCGGAGATCCTGCTTCGCGGTCCAAATGACTGGGTGGTGAATGCCTTTATAATATGGTGCCCGGAGAATTTCCCCTTGCCCCGCCGGCAGAATGAGCGCACAATTGCACGTAGAGGTGAGTTAGTATACGGCACCAAACGATCGGTTCGCACTTGACGGGCAACTCCTCCGTGCGGCTTCCGCACGGTTAAGAAGCAGGCTTCCCACCATCGGTGGGTTTCAACTCGGCCGTCGCCAAATGCTGCCTGAGATAACGCGGGCGGCAATGCGACGTTTGAGGAAACCTGACGCCGGTGTCTGAATCGAATGATCCTCGCCGCCGTGCGAAGGGTCAGGCGTCCGCAATGTTCGCCCGTAAAGCGAAGCCATGGTTTTGCCATTCTTCGCGTACGGTCGCCCTCCGCAGTTTGCAAGTAGTGGGCACAGCCTGTGTGCCGTCCAACGGCCACATAGCATGCCTGTTACGACAACGCGTATCCCACCACTTTAGAGGAGCCCCACAGCGCTTTAGCAGCGATCAGCCATGTTGCAAAATCCAGCCATGCCACAAGGTGTCCCGTCTATCGAGCCCTCGATTTCCCGCCCAAAAAATTCGTTGAGCATGAACGGCCCTTGGAGCCGTATTCGGCCGGAATCGGCGGGCTTTGTTGATACGTCCGTGCGGTTGGCGGATGCGAGTCTGGTTGACCGCGCGAACGACGTGGCGACCCTGCCCGACGTCGATCCGTTTCAGGTGGTCAACCAACTGAAGCGGGTCGTTTCGTCGCTGGAGCGCGAGCTGGTGGGCTTCCAGCCGCTGTTGATTCAGTCGATCTACGCGCTTGTGACTCGCGAAAACCTGCTGATCTTCAGTCCCGCCGGAACCGGCAAGACGCTTTGCGCGGGGTTGATTTTCAATCGCATCAGCGGCGCCCGCGTCTTCGACACGCAGATGTCCAAGGGAACGCTGGCCGATGAGTTGTTCGGCTCGATCGACACGGAGCAGCTCAAGACGGGGCGCATCGTACACCATACGGCCGGCACCCTGGTCGACGCCGATTTTGCGTTCATCGACGAGTTGTTCGACGCCAACGACATGGTGTTGCGGGCGCTTTTGGGGGTCTTCCACGAGAGGGTCTTCAAGAAGGGGACGCAACTGGAAATGGCCAAACTGCACACGGGAATCGCGGCGGCGAATTACCTCCGCGCCACCGATGTGACGGAGGCCGTGCTGGACCGCTTCCTGTTCCGCGCCTACCTTGCGCCCGACTACAACCCTTGCACTTTGCTGGCGATCGATCAGGCGTTCGATCGCCACCACGGTCAGGCGGTGGTTCCGCCGCCGGAGGAGCAATTGCCGCTGGCCCACGTTTCCTACCTGTCCGACATTGCACGGGGGCTCGTGCCCGATTGGCGGATTAGCGTGCCCACTCACGTGATGTTCATGAAGAATCTCGTGTTCAACCGCTACCGCGAGTTGTACGGCCAATTGCCGGAAAACGCGCGAAAGCGGCGGCTGTACATTAGCCCGCGGACTTATGCCAAGTCGCGGATCGTGCTCAACGCGGCGGCCTTGCTGCGGGGCCGCCGACGTGTGACGGCCGAAGACCTCTCGCAGTTGAAATACGTGGTGACGACGGTCGGCATGCAGGAGGCGCAAAACGACTGTTTTGACAAGGCCTTGCAGGAAACGCTGCTGAAGATTCGCGGCGACGACCTGGAACACATCGATAACCTGGCGGCCGCCCGCGAGTTGGCCGAGCAGGTGATGGCCCGCGTTCGCTCGGGCGAGGAGATTCGCTGCACGCGCTTTCTCCAGCGGTTGCTGCGGCGGTTCGGCTTGTTGAGCCAAGGCGACGTCACCTTCGACCACGTGCGGCGCTTCGTCGACGGCATCCGTCCGCACGACGAGCAGGTAAAGGTACTGAAACTGGGCGTCGAGCGTCGTATCCAAGAACTCACCCGACGCGTGGATTATGGTAGTGAGGAAGTGTTGAGCTAAATGGTGATGGTGCGGCGTCTCCCTTGACGCTGCAACAATCGGCACAGGCTCGCTCGTAGAGTGGCGGTGGTCATGGACGCTTCGGCGATGGTTGCACGTGAATGCGTCGACTTGGTGCAATACCTGGCCGATTTCGACCTCTCGTTGTGGGACCTGCGGCCCGAACAGACGGCGATGTTCGTTGCCGCTCGTAACGCCGCGGGCTACGTCGAGGAGATGCAAATCCCGATGGCGTCGGACCTGCCGGGCGAGACTGACGCGACGCTGGGGCCGCACGATACCCACGAGATATTGGAAGAGACCGTCTACGCCAACGAGCGAATCGAAGCAAAGCTGCCGACCGATGAGATGAAGATCGGAATGATTCGCAGCATCGCCGACCTATCCCATATCCTGCCCACCCAATGGATGATGGAAGACATTTGTCCGGATGTCTTTTACGCCAAGCTGGCCCAACGCGACCTACTCATGCCCGAGTGGTATCAGCCCAGCAGGGATTGCCAGGATGGCTGCGGTGAAGTTCCGGAGTGCGAGTTGGTGGACCGGCAGGTTTCGAGTCGCTCGTGGCAGCAGCATGCTTACCTGTTGCTGGACACGTCGCGCACGATGCGCGACCGCGACCGCCGGGGCACCGTTGCCCGCGGCCTTGCGCTGGCCTTCCTGCGCCAAGGTTATGTCCAGCGGGCTCGGCTCAATCTACGTCCCTTCACAGTCGAGGTAGGCGAACTGTCTTCCGGCGTCACCAGCGACGACTTTCACGCGATCGTGCGGCGCGTCATCGACTTGCCAAATTCGGGCCAGACGCGAATCCAAAACGCCCTGGAACGGGCCGTACGCGACATACGCGACGCCGGGCCGTGCCGCAGGGCCGACATCATGCTCATCACCGATGGTATCTCCTGGCTGGCCAAATCTCCTCTGGATGGCGAGGTTCTGCACACGTTCCTCGTCGGCGATCCCATGCAGCAGACGGACACCGCGCCAACGCGGGCCACGTTGAGAGAATGGAGCCGAACCTTTCGTCGCGTGTGGGAGAATCGCTTCGCCGGACTGCTGGCCCCCACGCCAGACGACCTCGTGGCGGCCGATCGCCTGCTCCAGTCGCTGTTGAAGGAGCTCGGTGAAAACCCGACCGACGAGATCGCGGAACACGCCCGCCAGGTGTTGGCGAACGTCAAGTCGCTCCTCGATGAGTTTCGGCGATGCGGCGAAAAGGACGCCCCGGTCGCGGCAGAAGTCCAAGACCTCGATCCGCAGCTTTCCGCGGCGGAAGACTGGCTTGCGGCCCTCGCGCGCGAGCGATCGAACCTTCCGCCCAATCAACCGGCGCCATCTGGACGGCAGAGTATGCAGGGCTCGATCCGCTTAAGCGGCGCGGGAGAGACTTTGGGCGATTGGTCCCTTAACTGGCGAACTCTGCGAGAGCTACTCGCCAGCGTCTGGCGGTGGATCCGAGCACGGCCAGAATAAACGGTGTCAGGTCAGAATGGCACTTGAACTTTTGTAAGTGATTGTATGTGAAGATGATATGGACAGAAAAGGCCTCTCTTGTCACAAGGGGTTGTTACAAGCAATTCCCCGATGGCAAGGAGGCCAAAGATGGTTCATTCGTTTCACGCCACGGCGGCGGAAGCTCGTCGGCACGGCGACTTGTACTTCGCCGCATTGCTTCCCCAAGATCGTATCGAAAAAGCCTTCGGTGCCGCAAGACGGCTTTGGCAAGGTTGGATTTACACGCCTGCAGTAACAGTATGGGTTTTTCTCTCGCAATGCCTCAGCCCCGATCATTCTTGCCGCGATGCGGTGGCCCGGCTCATTGCTTGGCGTCTGGCCGAAGGGCTTGCGCCGTGCTCGGCCGATACCGGAGCCTATTGCACGGCCCGCAGTGATCTGTCGGAGGAAGTTCTCCGCGAATTGATGCGAGACACCGGCAGGCAGGTCGAAGCAGAATCGCCGCAGACTTGGCTCTGGCACGGACGGAAGGTTCGCGTGGTGGATGGGGCTACCGTCACTATGCCCGATACGCCGCGAAACCAGGCGGCCTATCCCCAGCCGAGAACGCAGAAGCCCGGCTGTGGTTTTCCCATTGCGCGAATCGTGGTGATCTTTTCGCTGGCGACGGGCACGGTGTTGGAAGCGGCAATCGGAAAATACAAAGGGAAGCAAACTGGCGAAAACAGCCTGTTTCGCGGGCTTCTCGATACGCTGGCCGAAGGCGACATCATCCTTGCGGACCGTGGTTTCAGCGGTTGGTGCGACATTGCCTTGCCACATCTGCGCAGCATCGACGTCGTTCTTCGCAAGCACCAGCTTCGCCGGACGGATTTCCGCACAGGCGAACGCCTGGGAAGAAACGACCATCTGGTCTTCTGCGAGCGGCCGCAACGCCCGCAATGGATGTCGGCCGAGCAATACGCTACGTTGCCCGACAAGTTGACATTGCGAGAGGTTCGCGTTTGCGTGCTCCAACAAGGATTTCGGACGCGGTCGCTTGTCGTGGTGACCACCTTGCTGGACGCCAAGGAATATCCACCCGACGAGATCGCCTCCTTGTATCGGCGGCGATGGCAGGCGGAGTTGCATCTGCGCAGCCTCAAGATCGTGCTGCAAATGGACCATCTGCGTTGCAAAACGCCGGAACGGGTTCGCAACGAGTTCTATACCCACTTGCTTGGTTACAATCTCATTCGGGGCGTGATGGCGGCCGCCGCTTTTCAGTCAGGCAAGTCGCCGTGGGAAATCAGTTTCAAGGGAACCCTGCAAACGCTCAGCCAGTTTCTGCCCCTGCTTCTCGCGCGGCTATCGACCGACACTTGGTGCGACTCGCTGTTGACCGCGGTCGCTACCCACCTCGTTGGCAGTCGTCCCAATCGCGTCGAACCCCGTCGCGTCAAACGTCGCCCAAGAACCTACAAATACTTATGTAAGCCTCGACACCACTATAAACCACGGCACACAAAGTAGTTGTGAAAGTTCAAGTGCCATTCGTTCCTGACACCGTTTCCGCACCTGACACCGTTTCCGCACCGTTTCCGCAAGCGGCTGCTTACGACCTTCGAGCACGTCAATGGTATACGTCAGAATGCGAACCGTGTACTCGCCAACGTAGCCTTTGTCTTTGAGGTTCCCGGTCAACGCTTTCTTCAAGGCTGGCAACGAGGGCCGGGCGGCCTCTCCAAGACGGCAGAGAACATTGCCGGCTTGAAGAGTGAACGGCGGCATGTCGGTTTGCTGAATCCAGCGATCCAACACTGGCAGCGCGACGTCGAGCTTGCCAAGGCGGGCGAGCGCTTCTGCTGCGGCGATTTGCACGGCGCCAGATCCGTCGGTGAGCCGCTGACGAAGAGCAGCTTCGGCGGGCGAGGCCCTCTCGCCGAGCATTGTGCAGCCTTGTGCGGCCCACCAGCGAATTGGTTCGAACGGGTCGCCAAGCGCCTCGATCAGTTTCGGCAGATTGGCAGTGTTGCGCTCGGAAGCAAGGTTGGCTAACGTGAAAACACGCTCGATCGGGAATGTGTCGGGCGCATGCGAAGCGTCGTAGCCTTCCAACGCCGAGCCTTCGGGCAGGAAGCCGTTATCTTTGTCGGCCAACACGTGCTGCTTCAGCGCCGCGCGCATCCGTTCCAGCGTCGCGCGGTGTGCAGAGTCCGAGGCGAGGTTGTGGACGTTGTCGGGATCGGCACGCATGTCGTAAAGTTCCTCGGTCGGTTTCTCGCCCCAGAACATCGCCGTGGCCGGCGTGAGACGGCCTTTGCGGGCAAGGCGTGCCCACGACTCGTAGCCGCGGGCTTGGAATGCGTAGGTGATCGGTTGGACATACGGCAGGTCGGGCCGGTAGTTGTGGATATAGAGCCAACGGCTGTCCATGACCGAGCGCATCATGTCGTAGTGTTCCGACATGCGGTCGCGCGAGCAATAGACGAACTCGTTCGGCTCGGCCTTGGCTGGGCCCGCAAATGCGCGGCCCTGCATGTAGTCGGGGATCTTCACGCCCAGCAACGAAAGCACGGTCGGCGCAAAATCTACGAAGTGGACGGGCGCCGTAATCCGCGAGCCAGGGGCGGCGGGCGCGAGGTGACGCCATTTCGGCGGGAAATAGACGATCAACGGGACGTGTGTACCGCTTTCCTGAAGAAATCGCTTGCTGCGTGGGAGAACTCCGCCGTTATCCGAGTAGTAGAACACGATTGTGTCGTCGGCGAGTCCGGCGGCGGCGAGTTCTTTGAGTTTGGCGGCGATCTGATCGTCGAGTTGTGCCATGCGGGTGTAATACCGCGCCCAGTCCGCACGGATTTCGGGCGTATCAGGTTGATATGGCGGGATGCGCATTTTGGCGGGATCGAACAGCGACGGCTCGTTCGCAGGGAACAGGCAACTCTCGTGGGAGACCTCGTGGTTGAATACACTGAAGAACGGCTGTCCGGCGGCGCGGTTTCGGTAGTGAGCTGTGTGGCTGCACGCATCCCACGCTTGCTCGATGTTGATCGGCGCATTGTAGTCGGTCTTGCCGTTATTCGACGTGTAGTAGCCGACCGCACGCAAGTATGCCGGGAAGCCTTTGAGCCACGAAGGGAGTTTGCCCTCGGCCCGCATGTGATGCGCCGGACCGCACGTGACCGGATACATGCCGCTAATCAGCGTAAATCGCGATGGCGCACACACCGGCATAGCGAAACAGTGCTCGTACAACACACCCTCGCGTGCCAGCTTGTCCAAAGTCGGCGTCTTGGCAATCGGGTCGCCGTAACAACCAAGAAAGGTGTCGTTGTCCTCGCTAACGAGCCAGAGAATGTTCGGGCGGTCAGCGGCCGCGGCCTGCTGTGCGGCGAGCGCCACTACGCCAACGGCGATTAGAAAATGTGTCTTCATTTGGATCGAACTTCCTATCCAGCATTTGTCACGCGATTTCCGCCGGACGCGCTGCGAGCCACCCGTACATATTAACAAAGATGTGCGCGACCGCCCAGTTGGCATGCTGATGCTCTGCTCGCAACGCAATCCTATGGGCGGGCCCCGGCGCCGGATGATCCTACGGGGGACCGCGTACGGCCTATCCGAACCTTGCGCGTCGCCAGACAAACGCTCCGAGGGCGACGACACCAATGCAAAGCAGAGTGAGCGTTGATGGCTCCGGGATAGGGGCGATCACACCGAACAATCCGTTCGATTCGCCGTTGGGGCCGGCGGAGAAGTAGATCGACTGGCTGTTGCCGGCGCTGCCGTCGTTTCCGACGTTCAATGCCCAGAGTCCATTGATTGTCAGCGGCTGACCGCCGGCGCCCGGCAACTGGCCAACATACGAAAACGAATTGTTGGCGAAACCAAACGCGTTGATCTTTCCGTCGCCGAAGTTGCCCACCAGCAGATCGCCAGCAAACTGACCGAACGACGCCGGCGCAATTGCCAAGCCCCACGGCGAGTTAAGCGTCCCTTGGCTACCGACCCTGCCGAGGAAGTTCCCCTGGTTGTCAAAGGCGCTTACGAAACCTTGCCCCGGCCCAGCCACGTCATCGTGCGTGCCGGCGTCTTGCAGGGCGTAGGTGACGTAGAGTTTGTTACCGAGCTGCTGGATGTTAAAAGGCGCGTAGCCGGATGGCATACCGGGATCGATGAAGCTGCCACTCGGATCGGGTGCGCCCGCCGCCCCCTTGAGCACGTCGATCGTGCCTGCCCGGAAATTTGCCGCATACAGGTAGCTGTTTCCGCCGATCGTCGCTTCCGTAGCACCTTTATAGACATTCGCTGTAGATCCCAGCGCGAGCGCTTCTGCTGTAGTGCCCAGGGCACTCCTCCAGCCACATATCGTGCCATCCTCGTTTACGAACAGGAAGCGATCGTCGTTGAACGCCGCGGCATTGCCGTTGAACACCTGACCCGTGACGCTCCCATCCCCCGGGATCGAAACGGTTAATGCGATCTTGGTGGGGTCGTTCGACACAGGATCCACTTGGTACAGATTCGCCACGCCAGAACCATTGGCCGAAACCCAAAATGGCGAGGTCGTGCTAAGCGAGATGCCCCAAGCGTTCGTTAGCGTGGAGTCGGTTATCGTTGCGACGTTGGCGGCCTGATCGTCCGTCACCAGGTTCCGCACAGCGAACTCATCCGCTTTGGCTACAGGCGTCAGACACAGGAGCGTAATAAGGCAGACACAGAAATGCCTCATAAAGTCGTCTTCTTTCGCGTTGCCGCAACTCTTAGGGTTCTAACACGTGCTAAACCACCGCAACGGCCGGTCAATTTCCCGGTAGAGCGAGGCTCAAGCTGTTCGTGCTCCGCTCACATGTCATCGTATGGAGCGGAATCGGGAAGGCAAGGGCAATGGATTTTTGGACCACCGTTTGGGATCAAATTGCGTGTAAACAGGGGCCGGTTTATCACGTTATCACGCCAGACGGCGGGGCGGGCGCGGGGCGAGGTAAAGCTATGGGCGAACTGGAAGAGGAAGAATTGGGGGATTGGTTTCCGTTTACCGCCGGCGTCTCTTCGTGGGCGTGCATGCCCTTACCGGTTCGCCCTTACCCTGTCCCAACCAACCTATTGGTCGGTGCCCGACGAGGGGACGGAGGCGGCTTCGGCAGCGATCGACCGTGTCCTCTTGTCCTACGGGCATTTGGCAAGGTATTCTGTTCGCTTGATCAAAAAGTGAACTTCTTGCCAACGGGCGCAACCTGATATACGGGCACGGCCAGATTGTTTCCAGGTGCGGAGTGCTTGATGAGCGATGCGGCCGAACGACTGCATGAGCAGCTCTTGGTCCTACGCTGTCAGGCCGGCGACGAAGATGCGTTCGAGGAACTGGTTGCACGCTACCATCCGCGGCTCCACTACTATCTTCGCCGTATTTTGCCACCTGCGGACCACGCGGATGACGTGCTCCAAGAGGTTTGGCTGGCCATGTTCCGGCGCTGCCGCGACTTGCCGATCCGGCCGCACTGACGGCGTGGCTCTACCGCATCGCCAGAGACAAGGCGTCGGTCCAGTGGCGCGGGCGGCCACCGGAGCGTACGCTCGATGTTTCGGATATCGTCGAGGAGCCGTCGCACGATACTGAGTTCCGCCAGGAAGACGCCCAGGAAATTCACGCGAGTCTCGACGAACTCAACCCCGAGCAGCGGGAAGTACTGGTGCTACGGTTTTTGGAAGACATGACCTACCAGCAGATTGCCAAGGTGACAGGCTGTCCGATCGGCACCGTCCGGTCGCGGCTGTACTACGCCAAGGCGGCCCTGCGCCAGGCGATCGAAAACAGGAGATCGATATGAACGCCAAGCACGAGCAATCGGCGGAGAAGAAGGCACTTGTGGACAGTTTGCTGGCCATCGACAGTCGGACGCCGACTTCGGCAGCCGAGGTGCGGGAAGTGGCCACGAAGGTCTTGCGGCGCGATCGACGGCGGGTCCGCATCCTTACGTGGATGACGATTGGCTCCTTCCTGTTGACGGTCCTCGGAATCGGCGGAGGTGTCTATTGGTACTACATGAAGGTCGTGCCCACAATGAATTGGCATCAGCGAATCATGTCCGAGTTGAGCCCGCAACTCTCCAATAAAGAACCGCTGGGCAGCGCCATACTGACTACGGCAGCGGCGTGCCAGATACTGTATAAGATCCAACTTGCAAACCTCTGGGGAATCATGGCGCTGTTCACGGCCATGCTGGCGGCCGCCTGTTGTACTGTTTTGCTCATCATGGCCAGCCGCCGCGCCACTCTCCGCCAAATCCAGACGAGCCTGTTGGCTCTTTCCGAACAGTTCGACACGTTGCAGCGGTCGCTCGACGGCGGCAAGTCCAATGGTGGCGGTCAAGCGACACAAGAATCTCGCGCGTGACGATCCGTTGGCCGTTTTCTGGTAAGCGACCAGTACTGTCTGGTTATAAGTTGAATAGTGACAATTGGTTACAGTGAGGACTTTCGGAATCTGCTGTAGAAGACGCTGAAAGCGCCTGAAAAATAGGGGTTTTCTCGAAAGGAGTCACGCTCAGAATTTGGAGGATTTCGGTGAGGCTGCGGTCGAGCTTCAATTCGCGTCTGAGGATGGCTGCGAGCACGTAGACGCTCACGGCAATCCACACCTGAGTCTTTACGGCATTCATGGAATGGCCATAGAACGACTTGATACGCAGATTTTGCTTGATCCACTTGAAAAAGAGTTCCACTTGCCAGCGACAGCGGTAGAGCTGTGCGATCGTGAGCGCCGGAAGGTCGAAGTTGTTGGTCAGAAACACCAGTCGTCGTTTGTGTTCGGTATCGTAGTACGCAACGCGACGAAGCGGAGCAGGATAAAGTTGAGACGTCTTGAGACCTTGAAGAACAATGGTTTGGTCGCTGCGCAGCCCCGTGGATTTGTCCACCATGCGGGACTCGCGGCGGTTGGTATCGAGGTTCCGCTTGGCGCGAGTGACGAAAAACGCCATCTGCCGAGTGAAGGCATGCAGGCGGCGGAAGTCGATGTAACCCTTGTCCATCACGTAGAAGGCACCCGGCTCGATGGGCAGGTGATCGAGGACATTCACATCGTGCGTTTTCCCGTGAGTTATGCGGATAAAGCAGGGGATGTTGCCCCGCAGGTCGATCAGTGTATGCAGCTTCACCGCCCCCTTGTGACGACGGAAACGAGCCCACGGAAACAGGGCCAGGCAGAGGTCGATCGTCGTGGAGTCCAGGGCGTAGGCAGCCTGCTTCAAGGCAAGTCCGAAGTCCTCCTGAGCATACAACGTCCGGGCGCGACCGATCAACACCTGAGCGAAGTCTGCCCAGATGCGCCAGTCCCGATGTTTGTTGGCATCGCCCAAGGTACTGCGAGCGATCTTGCCCCGAAAGCCTGCATGATAGAGCTTCGGCTCCATGGCCCTCAAGCAGGTCTCGATGTCCCGCAAGCTCTCGCGATAGGTCAGCTGCGCGAAGGCCATAGTAAGGAATTGGTCGCGGCAAGAGAAATCTCGCACGCGCGAGTCGCCGCGATACCGTCGCACACAAGAATTGAAGTCGTGCCGCGGAAGAAAATCCATCAACTGAGCAAACACTACTTGGCCGGAATACATACGTCATCCTTTTCCACCCAGAGGTGGCTTCAGAATGACGAAAGCATGCATCCGAATTGAAGTCGTGCGCGCTCATTTTACGTTGCAAGCCTTCACCCTTACATTACTTCGGACGATTTCCGAACACGTTAACCGGACAGTACTGGTAAGCGACTATGAATTGGCCCCCAACGCTGGCCGGCGGCGCCATGCGTAATAAACAAACACCTTCTCTACGGCGGCCGCCTGCATAGAATTCCATCGTGGTTCGTATGGAGAATGTCGCTGGCAAGAATATTCGCAGCGACCGAGCATAATCTGAGGAGAAGGGTCATGAGTAAGGATAACATTAAGACGGTGCGCAACGCATACGATTTGTTCGCGCGGGGTGATTTTGCTCACCTTCCGTTTGATACGCAGATCGAATGGATCGAGCCCGACGTAGAGGGCATTTGGATGCGTGGCACGCATCACGGATGTGAGGCGGTTATCAAGGAAGTCTTTAAACCTACGCTTGACAAGTTCGATGATTTCCGCCTGCAATGCGATCGGTATCTCGACGCCGGCGAGCATGTGATCGTCACTGGGCGATTCTTGGGCCGTGGGAAGGATACGGGAAACGAGTTGAATGCGCCGTTTGCACACGTGTGGACGTTGCGCAACGGAAAGGTCGTGACTTTCCAAAACTACACCGACACGGCAAACTGCCTGCACGCGCTATACATGGTCCATCTAGAACAGCCGGTAGGAGCGCATATATAACGAAGGCCGCCTCGCTCACCGGTGCCCATGTCGGGCCGTCGCACGAGCGGGGCGTCAAGTCAGCAGAATTGCAACGTCGCAAACGAGAGCGGCGATTCGCGTGTTTGATCTCACGGCGCTAGATGACTCGGTGTCCGAACTTCGAGAGCGCTTCGATCGCTGTCTGGAGCGATGACTCCTTCACAAGGACGTAGTCGGTGTCGTAGGTGGAGATCGCGAAGATGGCGATCCCCGCTTCGGCCAGCGGCCGCGCGATCGACAGCAGGATGCCCGTGAGGCTGAAATCCAGCGGGCCCGCCACCATGAAGGCGCGCCATCCGCCGTCCGACTGAACATCCGAGGGAACAACCGCCTCTGGACAGACGACGGAGGTTGCGTCCTCGGTCCAGGACACCGAAGACAAGCCACCTGAAGCGGCCCAAGCGGGAAGCGCCGATTTGGCGGGCAGACGGCAGATGGCTACGTGGTCAGGCAGCAGAGTCAGGTCGAGCGACACAGCCCCTCCCGAAGCTAACGGCGTTGCGAAATCGGGGTCGCTATTCACGTTTTACCTTGGCGTTCTCGATGATCGCGTCGTACTTATAGCCATAGCCGAAATCCTTGTTGAGGTCCAGCTTCCCGTTGACCAGCACGGTGTCGCCGACCGCGACGGTGGCGTCGGTGGTGACGGCCAAGTCGTTGGTCTTTTTATCGGCTTCACCCGTGCCGTCGCGGACGTGTAGCCAGTTCTTGCCCATGATCTGCGGATTGAACTTAACCACTTTGCCTCGAAGAGTGACTTCCTTGCCGGACAGGTCGGCCTTCTTGGCGTACAGTTCGCCGATGGTAACGCCGCCGTCGGCCTTCTTCACCCCGGTTACGTCAATCTGTGGCGGAGTGGGCGAGGCAGCAGTCGGCGGATGACCGGTGGGCAATTGGGATGTGTTGGTCGGGGCGCCGCCCGACTCGTTCTGAATCGAATTGACGAAATAGACCACCGCAAAGTCACGGTTGAGAGTCTTGCTGTGATAGTTGGGCATCGGCGCTCCCTCAGGAACCACTACATGGTCGCCGACCTTGACCGGGAACTCGGGGGCAGCCGCCCAAATCTTCTCGCTGCCTGTGTCGACTTGGACGTAGGTGTAACCGGTCGTATTCATGGTCTCGATGACCGTCCCGCTCACGCTCTTCGTATCGGGCGTCGAGAGATTTTTCGCGTCGCGAGCCGATGGGCCCATCGCGGGGCTGTCCTCGTCATGAAATGTGTTGGCCGGAACAGTCTTCATCTCGCGGGCCGAATGCTCGCGGTTGCAGGCGGCGACCGTCAGAATGGTCAGGAAAATGGCGAGCAAGCTAATCGTCTTTTTCAGAATCGGCGCTCGAGTAGCATCCGTCATCGCGTCGCAGAAGTAGCAGGGAACCGACTTCTCGCTTTTCCTGGCCGCGGTTCTGCCCGCCGCATCGGCGGCGGCCGAACGTGGAGCTGCGTTTCTGCGAGATAGCATGGCAAATCCTCCCGAAGGGTTCATTTGCTGAAATTACACATCTGGACGTGTGGAGAACGACCAATACTCGAAACGCTTCAGAGTATAGCCGGGCGGGCGGAACTTCTCAACCGCCTCGCTGTTGCGCAGCAAACCGGACAAGATACGCACCAACGAAGCGCTAGCGGCGAAGGTTGATAAGGCACGGCTGCTGGCGATTGCAACAAATCAATAGACCGAACGCAGGCTCGCGCGTCGCTCTCGCACCGGGCCGGAAGAACGGGACTTATTATTTGCGCCGCCGTGGCCAGACGAACATGCCGAGGCAGATTGCCGCCCCCAGCAATGACATGAGGAGCGCTGACGGCTCGGGGACTTGCCCCTGTGCCTCCGTGTCGATCCACAAAATCTCGTTTCCAGCGTTCAGTCCGTCCATGTTGAGCGTAAAACGGATCTTGTTGGTGTTGGGATAGCTGTTCAGATTCATGCCATTGGTGACGGCAAGCCGATAGTCGGCCCTGGAAGTCCCATTCTCGTCCTGTAAAACAATAGGTGTGTTATTGGTCGGATTCGTGAGACTCCAGGTTTGAACAACGCTATTGCCGGCGTCCAGAATTTCCACCGTAAAGTCGTTCAGGTTGAACGTGCCCGGATCGTTGCCGGACTGATCCTGGTTGGCATCCAGGAATACGAAGAGGTTATCCTGTTGTGCCGGAGTTAACCCTTCGGTAGTCAAAAAGGTCCGAAGGTCACCGAGCGTGGTGGACCCAGAATCGAGGTAGCTCGTTGGAGATACGCCGAAGGGGGTTCCCGAAGGCGGAGTGGTTAGATCGCTTGCGAACGCGCCGGCGTTTAGCCCGAAGAGAATATAGTCGACACTGTGGATCCCAATGTCGATGCTCAAGGGCGTCGGGTAGTCGTGGCCGGTGACGGTGAAGTCGCCGCTTGTCCCCTGCTGGTCGTGATTGACGGTCAGGCTGGCACTGGCAATTGCCGGGCAGAACAGTGCAATCGCCACGCTGCAAGCGAACCACTTAGGGCGTCTCATCGCTGCCTCCATTTCAGAGTCGGGGTTGCAAGCGGACATGAAAAGTGTGCTTGGCATTGTAGGCACGCTGCCGCGGGCAGGCAAATCGAGGAAATCCTCACTGACACGCACAAGAATCGGCCGTCGGTCGCGACTTTCGGAGTTCTCCCGTAGTTCGAGGGGTTTCACGAGGCGATGTCCGCCGAAACTGGCGATCCAGCGGGCTAGTAGCCGCCGGGGGAGAGGTTATAATGCGGAGTCTCGGGGGCTGTAGCTCAGTTGGTTAGAGCAACGGACTTTTAATCCGTAGGTCTTGGGTTCGAGTCCCAACAGCCTCACTATGTCAACCACTGAAAACGGTTGACAAACAGAGTCTAACCCCTTGCTGGACAAGGGGCTTTTTGTTTCTTGGGTACTCACTCCGTTGCCTGTCATTATGACAGGCAATGACATGTTTTGACCCCCAATGCCAAGCGCCGTGGGCCAGTTTTTGGGCCAGTGAAACGCGATTGGCGGGAGTGCCGTAAGTGCCGTTGCCATATCGGCTAGATCGGTGTGCGTGTAGTTCTCCATCGTCAGCGCCAGCGTTTTGCGGCGGGCCAGTTTTTGCGCGGTTCGGGGATGTACGCCGGCCCGTGCCAAGCTAGTGACAAACTGGCCGCGCAGACTGTGGAAGTCAAGCACCCGGCCGGCTTCGTCTCGCTCGCACAGAAATGAGGATTGCTTGCGTTTCGTCTGCTCTGCTGGATTGCCGTCCGCTTCCTTGATCCAATCGGCCCTGGCCACGGCCAAGTCTCGATAAAGCATCTTGGCGGCCTTCTTGTGCCAGTTGCCCGGCCAGAGTTGGCCCAGCCGTAGCCAAGAGCGTAACAGGGGAACCAGGTCGGCCCGCAAAGGCACGACATCGCGTTCTTTTTGCTTGGAATCCCCGGCTGCTACGGTCACAGTCGGCGGGGTACTGTTCAGATTGAAACTTGCGTCGGTCAAGCTGTGCAACTCGCCCGCCCGCAGTCCGGTGCTTGCAGCCACAAGATAGAGCATCACCCGATCTCGCCCGGAAATACCCCGGAACGGCTCGCCTTCCGAAGCCGCCGTGACCAATCGGTCGAAACCGTCCGGGGAAATGGCTCGACGCTCAACGCGAACATCAACGTCAGCGTTCAACTCGATCAGGTGGGCAACGGGGTTCTCGGCTGCCTATGTACACGCCAGACGTCGATGCGTGGAACACGATTGCCGGCCGATCACGGCGTGCTGAGGCCGCGGCTCGTCAGACGCCGCGGCGCGCCGCGGAATACGTGGTGCGGAAGCAGGCGGCCGTGCTCTGCAATGAGTTGGCCGATCACGGCCAGCCGTACGGGCGCGTGGCAAAGCGGTTGCGTCTGCCGCGACGCACCAATAGCGTCTTCTTTCATCCCGAGCGCCACGCTTTTCAACCGTCCCGCGCTACGTTTTCTGCCCGGCGTTTACACGAGGGCTGCGGGCTGGCCGCGCAGCTTTTCTTGGTGCCAAACTCGGTCCTCAATATGATGAATCTGATCGGAGTGGTTAGCCGATTCTTCAAAGCTGTTTCAGCCCCTTTGGAGGCATTCACTTGACGGGGGGCGGTACAATTGCCCGGAAGCACTGTGATCTCACCCCAAACCGGACTGCGGTGTGCGAGTCTTCTGTGGCCGATCGCATTGGCGATCATGGAGCTTGGAATGGTCCGTTCGCTTCGCGCACTCCTGGAGAGAAACGATGCCTGATTGCACGGCAGTAGCGCCGATAATGCCGAAACGCACTGGGGTGGCTGCCGATCACGGCGGTCTTGCGTTAAAGGAATATCTGGTCGCGATGTTGCGCGGGGCTGGCTACGAAGTGCTCAACTTTGGTGACGGCGAGCCGAGACCAGACGATGACTATCCAGATCTTGTCGTGCCCCTGGCCCGAGCGGTCGCTTGTAGAGAGGCCGATCGCGGCGTGGCCATCTGCGGCAGTGGCGTGGGTGCGTGCGTTGCCACGAACAAGGTGTCCGGCGTCCGCGCGTGCCTGATCCATGAGATTTTTTCGGCGCACCAAGGGGTCGAGGACGACAACCTGAATGTGATGTGCCTGGGCGGCCACGTGGTCGGCGATGCGCTCGCCTGGGAACTAGCCAAGACGTTCCTAGATGCCCGATTCAGCGGCGCCGAGCGGCATCGTCGCCGTTTGGCCAAAGTCGCGGACCTCGATACTTGTAAGACGTCCTGACGGAGACCTTGGCGAAAACAGCGGCACGGCGGATGAGGAGAGTGTCATGAAAGTGAGCCCGTTTGCAGGAAAGCCGGCCGAACCGGCCATGCTGGTTAATGTGCCGAGGCTTGTCACGACCTATTATACCGAGACGCCTGACGCCTCAGTGCCCGAGCAACGGGTCGCGTTTGGCACCTCGGGGCACCGCGGTTCCTCGTTCGACAAGGCTTTCAACGAGTGGCATATCCTGGCCATCAGTCAGGCCATTTGTCTGTACCGGGCGCAGCAGAAGATCGACGGCCCACTGTTTCTCGGCATGGATACCCATGCACTCTCCGTGCCGGCTGCTGCCGGTGCGCTTGAGGTGCTGGCGGCCAACGGCGTGGAAGTCATGATTGCGGAGAAGGATGGGTATACACCGACCCCTGCCATTTCCCACGCGATTCTGACGTACAATCGCGGGCGGAAAACGGGGCTCGCAGACGGCATCGTGATCACGCCTTCGCATAATCCGCCCGATGACGGCGGCTTCAAGTACAATCCACCAAACGGCGGGCCGGCAGAACCGGTCGTCACGGGTTGGATCGAGGCAAAGGCGAACGAGTTTCTCGAAAGGGGCCTCCGGGGTGTCAAAAGGATTCCTTTCGAGAGGGCGCTTCGGGCCTCGACAACGCACCGGCACAACTACCTCGACGCCTACACGCGCAACCTCGGCAATGTGATTGACATGGATGTCATTCGCGGCGCGAAGATCAACCTGGGTGTGGACCCGTTGGGTGGCGCCGGTGTTCACTATTGGGGGCCGATTGCCGAACGCTACGGGCTGAACCTCACGGTCGTCAACGAGGCCGTCGATCCGACCTTCCGTTTTATGACGGTCGATTGGGACGGTCAGATCCGCATGGACCCCTCTTCACCCTATGCGATGGAGCGGTTGATCGGCCTGAAGGACCAATTTGAAGTTGCCTTCGCCTGTGATACCGACCATGACCGGCACGGGATTGTCACCAGGAGTGCGGGTTTGCTCCCGCCCAATCACTATCTTTCGGTCGCTGTCTTCTACCTCTTCCAACACCGACCGAAATGGCGAAGCGGCGCTGCGGTGGGCAAGACGGTGGTGAGCACCCAGATGATCGATCTGGTTGCCGCAAAGCTTGGCCGAAAACTCTACGAGGTGCCGGTTGGTTTCAAGTGGTTCGTCGATGGCTTGCTTGACGGTTCGTTGGGCTTTGGCGGAGAGGAGAGCGCGGGAGCGTCATTCGTTCGTCTCGATGGAAACGTGTGGACCACCGATAAAGATGGAATCATCCCGGCTTTGCTCGCGGCGGAGATCACGGCCCGGATGGGTCGCGATCCCGGCGAGATCTACCGAGAACTCACGCATGAGTTTGGTGAGCCTGTTTATGACCGCGTTGAGGCGCCAGCCACGCCGGAGCAAAAGAAAGTCCTGGAAGGCCTCTCGGCGCAGCAGGTCCGATCGACAGAATTGGCTGGCGAAAGGATCCAAACCATACTTACCCGCACCGGGCAACGGCGCGGCCATCGGTGGGTTGAAGGTAATAGCGGAAGGTGGATGGTTCGCGGCACGTCCATCAGGAACTGAGAATATCTACAAAATCTATGCGGAGAGCTTTCGCGGAGCAGATCATCTGCGGCGCATCATCGAGGAAGCCCAAGGCATCGTCAGCGAGGCTTTGACGGTTGGATCGCAGCAAGCGAGGTCCCCGGCCAAGACAAAGGTGTAGGAAAGACCATGAGCCAACAAATGCGTGTCAGCGTCAGCAACTCGATGTACTGTTTCTTGCCAACGGAGGTCGAGGGATTCGGTCCCCTGGCTGAGCTTGCCCTGGACATGCGATGGTCCTGGAATCATTACGCGGACGACGTGTGGCGGCAGCTTGATCCGGCTCTTTGGGAACTCACCCAAAACCCCTGGGTGGTTCTCCAGACTGTCTCGCGGGATAAGCTCCAGCACGTGTTAGCCGACCCAGCATTCCGCAAGAAGGTAGATGCTCTTGTGCAAGCCAGACGTCAGGCGGCGGAGGCGCCTGCGTGGTTTCAGCAGACCTATGCGCAATCTCCGCTGACGCGTGTCGCATATTTCAGCATGGAATTCATGTTGAGCGAGGCTTTGCCCATCTACTCGGGCGGGCTTGGCAATGTAGCTGGTGATCAGCTCAAAGCAGCCAGTGATCTGGGGGTGCCGGTGGTTGCCGTGGGGCTGCTTTATCAGCAAGGCTATTTTCGCCAGGTGATCGACAAAGACGGAGCGCAGCAGGCCCTCTTCCCGTACAACGACCCCGGACAGTTGCCGATCACGCCGTTGCGTCAACCGAACGGAGAGTGGCTTCGGTTGGAAATCGCGTTGCCCGGTTACTCGGTCTGGCTGCGAGCCTGGCAAGTCCAGGTGGGCCGAGTGCAGCTTTACCTCTTGGACACCAACGACCTCGCGAACTTTCCGGCTCACAGAGGCATTACCAGCGAGCTCTATGGGGGCGGGCCGGAACTGCGACTCAAACAAGAATTGGTGTTGGGAATCGGCGGATGGCGGTTGCTCCACGCGTTGGGCATCCAGCCGGAAGTCTGCCATCTAAATGAGGGTCATGCGGCGTTCGCCATTTTGGAACGAGCCCGGACTTTCATGGACGAGACGGGGCAGCCATTTGACGTCTCGCTGTCTGTCACGCGAGCGGGCAACCTTTTTACCACCCACACCGCGGTAGCTGCCGGCTTTGACTGCTTCGCTCCAGCCCTCGTCGAGCAATATCTCGGCCGGTACTCCCAAGAAAAACTTGGCATTACCATTCACGATTTGCTGGCCCTGGGCCGCCAGAATCCAAACGACTCGTCGGAGAGTTTCAACATGGCCTACTTGGCAATCCGCGGGAGCGGAGCGGTCAACGGCGTGAGTCGCTTGCACGGGAAGGTGAGCCGGCACATCTTCGAGTCGCTCTTTCCGCACTGGCCAGCGGACGAAGTGCCGGTCGGCCACGTGACCAACGGAGTCCACATGCCGAGTTGGGACTCGAAGGAGGCCGATGATCTTTGGATGGCGACCTGTGGAAAGGACCGTTGGTTGGGGACGACGGAAACCCTGGAACAGGATATTCGCCGTGTTTCCGACGCGGACCTCTGGCAATTGCGAACTGCCGCCAGCAATTCTTTTGTTAAGTACGTTCGCCAGCGTGTCTCGCTGCAATTTGCGGGCTCCGGCGCATCCCCCGAGGCGGTTGACAGTGCCAAGCATCTGTTTGACCCCAACGCATTGACGCTGGGTTTTGCGCCGCTTCGCGACGTACAAGCGACCGAACCTGTTGCTGCATGATCCCGAGCGCCTACTGCGACTGTTGACCAATCCCGAGCGTCCGGTGCAACTCATCCTTGCCGGCAAGGCCCATCCTGCGGATCAGGCGGGGCAGGATCTGATACAGCAGTGGACGCACTTCATCCAGCGACCAGAAGTCCGCCCCCATGTCATTTTCCTCAGCGACTACGACATGCTCCTGACAGAGCACTTGGTGCAGGGGGTAGATGTCTGGCTCAACACACCGCGGCGTCCCTGGGAGGCCAGTGGCACCAGCGGCATGAAGGTGCTCGTCAATGGAGGCATCAATCTGTCGGAGTTGGATGGCTGGTGGGCGGAAGCCTACACGCCCGAAGTAGGGTGGGCACTTGGTGACGGCCGTGAGCATGGCGACGACCCGGCCTGGGACGCCGCCGAAGCCGAGGCACTCTACGATCTACTCGAACGCGAGGTGATCCCCCAGTTTTATAGCCGCGACAAGAACGGCCTTCCTCCGGCGTGGATTGCGCGGATGCGGGAAAGCATGGCACGGTTGACACCGCGATTCTCCGCCAACCGCACCGTGCGAGAATACACCGAGCAACACTACCTCCCTGCAGCTACCGCCTATCTTGAGCGCGCGGCGGACAAAGGCGCCAGGGGTAAGCAAGTGGTTGATTGGCAGCATACTCTGGAAGAGCATTGGCCCAAGCTTCGCTTCGGCGACGTGAACATTCAGACCAAGGACGAGCAGCACGAAGTTGAGGTTCCGGTCTACCTCGGTGACCTAAACCCCACGGCGGTTCGGGTCGAACTTTATGCCGATGGCGTCGACGGCGGCGATCCGTTCCGCCAAGAGATGACGTGCGTCCGACAACTGGCAGGCGCACCGGGGCCTCACGTTTACCGTGCGGCTGTGTCGGCGGTCCGCCCTCCATCGGATTACACGTTGCGCGTGATACCGCATTGCGACGACGTTGCGATCCCACTGGAGGACGCACGAATCCTGTGGCAACGATGATCCGAGCGACGAAAGGAAACATCACATGGAAATCGGCATGATCGGACTGGGGCGGATGGGGGCTAGCATGGTGCGGCGACTTTTGCGGGCTGGTCACCAGTGCGTCGTTTACGACATCCATCCGGAAACCGTCCAGGTACTCGTCCAAGAGGGAGCGGTCGGAGCGACGTCACTTGAAGACTTTGCACAGAAGCTGAAACAACCTCGCGCCGTTTGGATGATGGTGCCGGCGGCGGTGGTCGATCAGACGCTCGATGGTCTGGTTTCTCTCCTTGGACGCGACGACGTGCTCATCGACGGCGGCAACTCTTACTACCACGATGATATCCGTCGCGACGCCGACCTGAAACCAAAAGGCATTCATTATCTGGACGTTGGCACGAGCGGCGGAGTCTGGGGAATGGACCGCGGCTACTGCCTGATGATCGGCGGCGACGAAGCGGCCGTCCGGCGTCTCGATCCGATCTTCGCAACCCTTGCCCCTGGTATTGAGACGGCGCCTCGCACACCAGGGCGGGAAAAAACAAGCAGCACTGCAGAACATGGCTACCTGCACTGTGGGCCGGCCGGCGCTGGCCACTTTGTCAAGATGATCCACAATGGGATCGAGTATGGCGTCATGGCTGCCTATGCGGAAGGACTCAACATCCTCCATCGCGCCAACGCCGGCAAGAGGCGGCAGACCGCCGATGCCGAGACCACCCCGATGCGACACCCCGAGCACTATCAGTACGAGCTGAATCTGGCCGACATCGCCGAGGTCTGGCGCCGCGGTAGCGTGATTGCGTCATGGCTTCTGGACTTAACCGCGCAGGCGCTGCTGGGAAGCCAGGATCTGGCGGACTTCAAGGGCCGGGTTTCGGATTCAGGCGAAGGCCGCTGGACGGTGATGGCAGCCATCGACGAGTCGGCCCCAGCCCCGGTGATCAGTGCCGCGCTCTACGATCGTTTCAGCTCGCGCGGCGAGGCTGATTTCGCCGATAAGGTGCTATCAGCGATGCGTCACGCGTTCGGCGGTCACGTGGAAAAAACTCCCACCACCACAGGAGGTGCCTGATGACCGCTTCTCATTCGGATGCGCTGGTGCTCTTCGGCGTGACGGGCGATCTCGCCCACAAGATGATCTTCCCGGCGCTCTATGCGATGGCGAAACGAGGCGAGCTAAAGGTCCCGGTCCTCGGAGTGGCCTCTCCGAAGTGGAGTCTGGCGCATCTGCGCAATCGCGTGGAAGACAGCATCAAGCGTTCGGGCGGGATCGACAACCAGAGAGCCCTCCACCATCTCTTGTCCCTGCTGAGCTACGTGAGCGGAGACTATAACGACCGGGGAACGTTCACGGCGCTAAAGGACGCACTGGGTCGCGCTCGACGCCCGGCACACTACCTTGCCATTCCGCCCGCGCTCTTCCCGACGGTGATCACAGGGCTCGGTGCCGCGGGCTTGGCCGATCGTGCACGCGTCATCGTCGAAAAGCCGTTTGGACGCGACTTGGCCTCTGCCGCGAACTCAACCGCGTCGCGACGTCGGCGTTCCCCGAAGACTCAATCTTCCGCATTGATCACTTCCTCGGGAAGGAGGCGATCATGAATATCCTCTATTTCCGCTTCGCCAATTCGTTTCTGGAGCCGATCTGGAACCGCAACTACGTGGCCAGCGTCCAGATAACCCTCTCCGAGAAGTTTGGCGTGGAGAATCGCGGCGCATTTTACGAAACGGCCGGTTGTCTGCGCGACGTGATCCAGAACCATCTTTTCCAGGTCGTAGCGCTTTTGGCCATGGAGCCGCCGGCCTATCAGGGCTTCGGCGCCGTACATGCCGAGAAAGCCAAGATCTTCCAGGCCATGCGCCCTCTGAAGTCCGACGATCTGGTGCGCGGCCAGTATACCGGCTACCGGAGGGAGCCGAACGTGGCGAAGAACTCCGACGTCGAGACTTTTTGTGCCCTGCGACTCTTCATCGACTCGTGGCGTTGGGAGGGGGTGCCCTGGTATCTGCGTTCCGGAAAATGTCTGGCAGAAACGGCGCACGAGGTCATGGTGGAGTTGAAGCCACCGCCGCAGCAGCTTTTCGCCGACTCGGCGCCCGAGACCGGCCGGGCCAACTATTTGCGATTTCACCTCTCGCCCAGTTCCGCCGTCGCGCTGGCCGCTCGCGTCAAACGCCCAGGAAAGGAGTTCGTCGGCGACCAGCGAGAACTCTACCTGATCGAAGAACAGCCGGGAGAAGAATCGCCTTATGAGCGACTCTTAGGAGACGCCATGGCCGGCGACGGCGCGCTCTTCACCCGTGAGGACGCGATCGAGGCCGCCTGGGCGGTCGTTGAGCCCGTACTCAGGACTCACCACCGGACTCGCCCCTATAAACACGGCAGTTGGGGGCCGAAAGAGGCTGACGCGCTCATCGTGAACAATGGAAGCTGGCACAATCCGAAACCCAGGGAGGTGTCCGCATGACGCACTCTGCTTTAGTACGGCGGGTGGCAAAGGCATCTATCTGAAGCAGCAACTCAAAGACAGGCTAGTCGAATTGTCCCGACAAGGGCCGGAGAGGTGTAATGATTTCCGCAGATGGGCACATGGTGGCGCAAGTTGTGAATTCCTCGGAGAAATGTTGGAAAGTGCTGCAGTTCTACGCGCTGGCCCTCCTCGTGGGGTTGGTGGCCGGTTTGGGTGCAATCATATTCCGCGGACTGATCGCTCTGATTCACAATCTGTTCTTTCTAGGCCAGCTATCCGTGGTCTATGATGCCAACGTCCACACGCCCGTCTGTCCCTGGGGGGCGGCGGTCATCTTCGCTCCCGCTGCGGCGGCGCTAGTCGTCGTGTTTCTCGTGAAGAACTTTGCACCGGAAGCAAAAGGGCACGGGGTGCCAGAGGTCATGGAGGCCGTCTACTACAACCGCGGAATCATTCGCCCGGTGGTTGCCGTAATCAAGTCCATAGCCTCGGCACTGTCGATTGGCAGCGGCGGATCTGCCGGCGCGAAGGACCCATGATTCAAGTGGGCGCATCTTTTGGATCCACGCTGGGACAGTGGATTTCAATGCCGCCGTGGCAGCGGATTACTCTTGTGGCGGGCGGCGCGGGTGGCGGCATTGCGGCATCTTTCAACACTCCCGTGGGAGGACTCCTCTTCGCTGTCGAGATTATCATGCACGAACTTAGCGTGAGGACGCTGGTTCCCGTCGCCATCTCGACCGTCACGGCCACCTACATCAGCCGCCTGGTTTTTGGCGATTATCCGTCGTTCATCATTCCTCAACTGGCACTCCCTGCCTTTCACGTCACTGAGCCCTGGATACTGATTTCCTACGTTACACTAGGAATTGTCATGGGCGTGGCTGCAACGATGTTCATCAAATCGCTCTATGCGTTCGAGGGCTTCTTCGACAATCGCGTGCATGCCAGCTACTATGTCCGTCACGTCGGCGCGATGCTGCTGGTTGGCATCATGTTCTATTGCACGTTGCAACTCTTCGGGCATTACTATATTGAAGGTGTTGGGTACGCCACGGTGCAAGACGTGTTGACTGGCTCGCTCTCCGTACCGCTCCTGCTACTTCTCCTTTTTGCACTGAAAATGATCGCGACGTCATTGACGTTGGGGTCGGGGGCGTCGGGCGGTGTCTTCTCGCCGGCCTTCTTCATGGGGGCAACCTTGGGCGGAGCCTATGGGATCATGTTGAAGTGGATTTTGCCGGGGTTGGACGTCGATCCACCCGCCTTTGCCATTGCGGGGATGGCCGGCATGGTCGGAGCCTCGACGGGAGCGGCCGTCGCCGCAATTGTCATGATCTTTGAGATGACACGCGACTACAACGTGATTATTCCCATGACAATCACGGTGGTATTGGCCTACGGGCTGCGCACAATTCTCTCGCGAGAGAGCATCTATACCATGAAGCTCGCATTGCGCGGTCGCCCCATTCCTCAAGCCCTGCGTGCCAGTGTCAGTCAACTAAGACATGCAAAGGACGTTATGAGCACGCATATTGTCGTCTTGGAGGCTGCCACGACACTCGAAGTGTTCGCCAAGCTAGTCCTGGAACACCCACCTGACACCCATTTTCTAGTTCGTGACAATGATCGGATCAGCGGCACTGTCGGCCGGGAGGCAGCGTTGAAAATCTTGGACAGCCATCAGGACGCAGAAACGCTGGGCCAATTTGCGGACTCGCGGTTCGTCGTTCTCGCCGAGGGAGCTCCGCTAACTGACGTGCTCGCCGAGATCGATGCCCACGGTGCATCGGCGGCGTTGATCGCCACACATCCGAAGTCCCCCATCGTCTCGGACATCCTGGGAATCATCACAGACCACGAATTGGCAGCGGCAATGATCGACTCCATAAACATTTTTCGCGACTGAGACCACTTCGGACTCCCGTGACTCACAAGGAAATAGGTGAATTCAATGTTAAAGAGCATTCTTGTTGGGCTGGACGGGTCCGCGCTCGACGCAGCGGCGGTCGAGTTGGGCATCGAATGGGCAAAGAGGTTCAACGCCTTGCTGGTGGGGCTCGGCATTGCGGACGACGCCACCATGCGCACGCCCGATGCCGGGCTGATCGGCGGAGGCTACCACCGGTGGGAGCAAGATGAAGAATTGGCGAAGGAAGCTCGCCACCGAGTCAAACAATCTCTGGCGTCGTTTGCGACGCGATGCGCCGAGGCGGACGTATCCTTCAACCTGCTGCAAGACGCGGGACTGGCCTACGAGGCAATTGTGCAAGAATCACAACGTTGCGATCTGGTCTTATTCGGTCATGAGACCCATTTTCATCTTGGGGCCGCGGACCAGCCGGATGAGACCCTCTGGAACGTGCTCAAGCGGGAGCCGAGGCCGGTAGTAATAGCGCCCCGCGAACTGAAACCGGGTTCCTCTGTCGTCGTCGCCTACAACGGAAGCCCGCACGCCGATCGAGCCCTACAGGCGTTTCAGGCGTCGGGCCTGGATCTGGATGAGGAAGTCTACGTTCTCAGCGTGGATGCCGATCGCGAGGAGGCCGCCCGGCAGGCCGATAGGGCATCTGAATTCTTGCGACTACACCAAATTAACGCGGTAACGCATGCTCGGGGACCGGTGGATTCAGTAAGTCAGTCGATTCTCGAAGAGGTTCGACTGCGAAACGCTCGCTTGCTTGTCATGGGCGCGTATGGACATTCTGCGGTGCGGGAATTTTTGTTGGGTTCTACTACCACGACCATCCTGAAACAGAGCCCCGTGCCCGTATTCATCTGCCACTGAGTTTGTCATGCGACCGGCTCTTTGCGCAAGTCAGGAGGCATCAATCGCCTGATGTGCGCCTTTTTGCCAGCTATTGCCAGCATTTCATCGCAGCGGGACGTCGGCACATTGGCTTTCCCTCGTGCTGGCTTGGCAGCCAACGCAAACCACTCGCGGTTCCTGGCATTCCGAAACCTGCGAGAAGGAAAGTGATGTAGATCTTCTCGGTTAGGGACATTTCAGCTTCCGGGACTCTGAAAGGGTTTTTCTTGGACACTTGGTTTTTGGCACAGTAGCACGCTGAGGCTCTCTTAGCCTCGTCCGGTGGCGCAGGTGCCTCCCACATATCCGCCGAGAGTAACGCCCCAACCACGAGCGCCGTAGCTTTCTTTCTCGTTATGCCGAGATATAATTTGTGCGATTTGTCTCGAGGGAGCCGTCTATCGGTCCGCGCAGCCGCGACGGAAGTGCAGTGTATTGGTCGGCGTCGCCGGCCTATTTGGCCCGTTAGCAGCGTAGTCGGGAAGGAATCGATATGTCGACGCCAGAGCCTCCACAATCCCCCGAGCGACCGCCCACTGGCGCTGTTTCGCCACAGCAGCCGTCTCCAGCCTTTGTTGCGACGCCTGATCATCCTTGGAGTTATTCCGTCACACTGTTGATTGTGGGGGTCATCTTTCTGATTTTCTTGGTCCCTTATGTCGCACAGCAGATCGCGTTTGCCATTGCTCGGGATCAGGAACACGCGAGGGCCAAGGTGGCTGCAAAGGAGCTGGAGGGGCTACCTGCCGAGGGCAGCCGCTATGCTCTTGTGGCCAAGATTGTCGAACCGAGCGTCGTGGCCATCGAAGCAACAAACCATGTCGCCTCGCCTTTCGGTGGGAATCGGTCCTTTGCGTCTGAAGTGCAGACTACGACGCAAGGGTCTGGAGTGATTGTGAATTCCTCCCGATACATTCTGACCAATGCGCACGCCATCAGTCAGGCTGCTCAAGGCAAAGTGACCGTTCAACGCAGCGATGGACGCACCGTCATGGATACAACGATCGTTGGCGTGGATCCGGCCGCGGATTTGGCTGTGTCCAAGATTGACGCTGGCAACTTGAACGCGGCCAAGTGGGGCAACAGCGATGCACTCGAAGTCGGCGACCTGGTCCTGGTGGTGGGAAGCCCTTACGGATTGACGGAAACCGTTACGGTGGCGGAGCGTCCGAACCAAGTAACGCAGTAAGCAGGGTGCCGCATGGACACGTTGTTGTTCGCAGCAACAGAACGCTACTCCCCGTCCGTCTTCGCCCCGGCATCGCCCACCGCCGGTGCACTTTGGAACTTGTTCCTCATGGTGCTTGCCATCACCGGAGTCATCTTCGTTTTGGTGGGCGGTTTCACGGTCTACTCGGTTATCCGCTTTCGCAGTCGGCCTGGCGACGAGCCACAAGAGGCCCCTCAGATTTACGGGAGTAATCGGTTGGAGTTGGCGTGGACCATCCTCCCTCTGCTGATCGTGTTCGTGATCTTCCTGGTGGTGACGAGGACGGTTGTGTCGATGCGCAGCGCGCCGTCGCCATCAGAAACGCTGTTGGTGCGCGTGGTCGGCCACCAGTGGTGGTGGACGTTTGATTATCCGCAGTACAACTTTCCTACGGCCAACGAGATGCACGTGCCCGTAAGCACCGGGGCAGAGCCACAGTCGGTGTTCCTTCAATTGGAATCGGCCGACGTGGTTCACAGCTTCTGGGTGCCGCAGTTGGCCGGCAAGACCGACCTGATTCCCGGCCGTGTGAACACGATGTCGTTCATTCCGACGAAAGTGGGAGTGTACCATGGGCAGTGCAGCGAGTATTGCGGTGTGGGACATTCGATGATGCTTATCCTGGTGATCGTCGAGTCGCCGGAGAAGTTCCGGGAGTGGTGCATCCAGCAGGCAAAGCCGGCGGTGGAAGACCCGGCCCAGGCGGAGGGCGCCCACCTGTTCTTCTCGAAGACATGCTTCAATTGCCATCAGATCCGCGGCACGTTGGCGCATGGCAACGTCGGTCCCGACCTGACGCACTTAATGAGCCGGCAGACGATCGGGGCGGCGCGGCCGCCAATACGCCAAAAAACCTGACTGCCTGGGTGAGCGACCCCCAGGCCATCAAGCCCGGCTGCCGGATGCCCGACTTGAAGTTGAAGCCCCGCGACGTCGAGGCGATCGTATCTTACCTGGAAACGCTCCGCTGATCGGAAAGGGAAGCACGATGAGTTCCGTGGCGCAGCCAGCTTCGCGAATGCACACCCCGCCCCCCGCGGGTCTATACGCCTGGGTGACAACGCTCGACCACAAGCGGATCGGGATCCTGTACGTCGTCACCACGTTGGTGTTCTTCGTGTTGGGCGGAATCGAAGCGATGTTCATGCGAGTGCAGCTTGCGGCGCCCGACGGGCATGTGATCTCGCCCGAGGTGTTCAACCAGTTATTCACTATGCACGGGACAACCATGATCTTCTTTGTGGTCATGCCGTTGTTGATCGGTCTGGCGAACTACGTGGTGCCGCTGATGATCGGTGCCCGCGATATGGCCTTTCCTCGCATCAACGCGCTTTCCTATTGGCTGTTATTGTTCGGCGGAGTGCTGATGTACTTCAGCTTTCTGGCAGGGGCAGCGCCGGACGTAGGGTGGTACAGCTATGCGCCGCTGACGGAGCCGGCCTTTTCCCCTGGACACAACATCGACTACTGGATCCTCGGCCTTTCGGTAAGCGGCATCGGCACGGTGGGCAGCGGCATCAACCTGATTGCCACGATCCTGAGCCTCCGCGCGCCGGGAATGACGCTCGGCCGAGTTCCACTGTTCGTGTGGATGGTGTTTGCCACTGGCGTGTTGATTCTGTTTGCGTTGCCCCCGTTGACCGCTGCGCAGATCATGTTGCTGTTGGATCGCAAGCTGGGATCGCATTTCTTCGATACCCAGGCCGGCGGCTCGGCGCTGCTCTGGCAGCACTTCTTCTGGTTCTTCGGCCACCCCGAGGTATACATTATGGCGTTGCCGGCATTCGGCATTATTTCCGAGGTGGTGCCGGTCTTTTCCCGAAAGGTGATCTTTGGCTACACGTCGATCGCGGCGGCTACGCTGGCCATAGCATTCATCAGTTTCGGCGTCTGGGCCCACCACATGTTCGCCGTGGGACTTAGCCCCGTCTTGGACCTGCTGTTTGCCGGCGCCAGTTACCTGATCGCCATTCCCACCGGCATCAAGATGTTCAACTGGAATGCCACGCTTTACGGCGGGAGACTCTGGATGACCACGCCGCTGTGGTTTTGTATCGGCTTTCTCTGCCAATTCCTTTGCGGCGGTCTGACGGGCATCATGCTGGCCACCGCGCCTTGGGACTGGCAAGTGACTCACAGCTATTTCGTCGTGGCGCACTTTCACTACGTGCTCTTGGGCGGCACGCTGTTCGCCATCATGGCCGGATTCTACTACTGGTTTCCGAAGATGACCGGCCGCATGATGAGTGAGCGGTTGGGCCGCTGGCACTTCTGGCTGATGTTCATCGGTTTTAATATGACCTTCGGGCCGATGCACATTGTCGGCATGTTGGGCATGCCGCGGCGAATCTACACCTACCGCCCGGGTTTTGGCTGGGGAAGCTGGAACCTGCTGGCCACGATCGGCTCGTTCGTCCTCGCGATGTCGCTGGCGATTTTCTTTTGGAACCTGATCATCTCATGGCGCCGCGGAAAGCCCGCAGGGGACGATCCCTGGGACGCATGGACGCTGGAATGGGCCACCACCTCGCCGCCTCCGCCGTACAACTTTGAAAATGTGCCGCCGGTGCGCAGCCGTCGTCCACTATGGGACCTGAAGCATCCCGACGATCCCGACTGGAAATATGAGTGAAGCGAGGGGTTTGCCATGAGTTCCGCCAATCTACGTCTCAACGCCGCCATGCCGATCGAAACTGCTGCGACCGCAACCGCCGAAGATTTCTTCCGCCCGGATCGTTACAAGGTCGGCATGGTGTGCTTCCTTTGTTCCGAAGCCGCTTTCTTTGGGACGCTGCTGGCAGCCTACGCAACGTACCTGGGCAAGAGTCTGGTAGGCCCGTTTCCCGCCGAGGTGCTCGGTTACTGGATTCCGGCCGTCAACACGGTATTCCTGGTCAGCAGCAGCGTGACCGTAGTCCGCGCAAGCAGGATGTTGGCCTGCGGCAGGCGGCGAGGCTTCCAGTTCTGGCTCGGTGTGACATTCACCCTGGGACTGTTGTTTCTGGGTGGAACCGCGTGGGAATGGACTGACCTGATCGGTCACCAAGGACTGACGCTCCAGCGCAATCTCTTCGGCACCACTTTTTTCACGTTGATCGGTTTCCATGCCGGCCACGTCACTCTCGGGTTGGTGATCATGCTCGTGCTCGCTGGGCTGGCGTTCGCAAAGCAGGTGGACACGGACCACTCGATAAGCGTCGAGCTGTTCTCCTGGTATTGGCACTTCGTGGACGCGGTCTGGATCATCATCATTTGCCTAGTCTATATTGTTGGACGATGAGGTCGCCATTGTTGGACGATGAGGTCGCCATGACGGAAACCTGTGAAACTGCGGAAATGCCCAAGCCCACCGCGTGGCCGATGGCCCTGGCCTTTGCCATCATGCTGGCCGCTGCCGGGCTGGTGACGAATCTGGCGTTTTCCGCGGTAGGACTGCTGCTGACCGTGATCGGGATTGCCGGATGGGTCGGCCAGCTTCTGCCGGGCCAAGGGACGGAAGAGGTGCAGTGGGTGCCGCCTGAGCAGCGGGCTAGGCCCGTTCAGCCAGCGAAGCGACGCATGGTGCCGCCACCCGGTGTGTTAGGCTATCGCGCCCAACTCCCGTATGTGACGCATCCCTATTTGGCCGGAGTTCGCGGCGGCGTCGCCGGAGGGATCGTGATGGCCATGGTCGCTCTGCTGTATGGAGTGATTAGTGGTCACGGCATCTGGTATCCTGTCAACTTGCTTGGCGCCATGGTGATGCCGAGCACCACTGGTATGACGGTCGCACAGCTTGAACAATTCAGTCTGGCAGCCTTTGCGGCCGGCTTGGTGATTCATGGATTCACCTGTCTGATCGTGGGTCTGCTGTTTGGAATGCTGCTGCCAGCGCTGCCTGGCGGGCCTGTTCTGTGGGGCGGATTGGTCGGCCCGCTGCTTTGGAGCGGATTGATCTACGCGTTCATGAACGTGCTCAACCCGGTCATGAATCGACTGGTGGACTGGCCTTGGTTCATTGCCTCGCAATTTGCTTTTGGTCTGACGACCGGAGTGACCGTTTTCTACTCGGAGCAGATTCGATCGTCCCAACCGCCGGACATGAGCAGGGGCGAGGACGTCGCGAACGATGCAACGCACGGGGGTGACCTGTGAACGTCCGCCCGATCCAGCATGCGTTGCTCGTCGCGGCCGGCTTGGCGGTGCTGGGCTGTGGGCGTCCCACGTCCGAGGACCGCCCGGTTCTCCCCACGAAGGTCCTCGATTTTGATATCCTGTTTCAGCGGCACTGCACGGGCTGCCACGGGGCCGACGGAAAACTTGGCCCAGCCCCACCCTTGAACGACTCCCTGTTTCTGGCGATCATTCCAGGCGACGAGCTAAAACACGTGGCGGCCGAGGGACGGTCTGGATCGCTCATGACGGCCTTCCGCCACGACCAGGGCGGACCGTTGACCGCGCAGCAAGTCGAGATTGTCGCGCGTGGCATACGTGCTCGATGGTCGGAGCCCTCGGAAACGTTCGAGCCGTCGCCACCGCCCTATCTGCTCTCTGCCGCGCCTGCCGGAGACGCTAAATCCGGCGCGGAGCTGTTTGCTCAAATCTGCGCCCGATGTCACGGCAAGCAAGGAGTGGGCCGATCTGGGGATGAAAACGACGCTGGCCCCCTGCATTCTGCGGCCTTTCTGGGCTTGATCAGCAACCAGGCCCTGCGGCGAATCGTGATCACTGGCCGGCCCGATCTTGGCATGCCCGATTATCGCGGACTGGGAGCGAAACGGCCCGGTGCCCAGCCCCTGGACAGCCGCGAGGTTTCCGACATCGTGGCCTATCTGGTTTCGTGGCGGATGACGGGACCGCCGGACGCCACGCAATCTCCCTCACCCTCAGGTGGAGCCAAGAGGCGATGACCGATTTCAATGACAAGTCGCCGGACAACGCGGCCGACAAACAAACCGAAAAGGCACGCCGGGACTTCCTGAAATGGAGCGGCCTGGCGCTGGGCGGCGCGGCCACTGTGGCGGTTGGTGCGCCGGTAGTGGGCTTCGTTCTGGCCCCGGGGTTCCGCCGCGAACCCGATCAGTGGGTCGACGTCGGGCCGGTTGATTCCTTCCCTGAGCATCAAACCCGCCGAGCTGAAGCGGTCAATCCGTTGCACACGCGGTGGGATGGATTAACGGCCACGATCGCGATGTACGTCTCACGGCAGTCGGGTGATAGTTTTCGGGTGTTCTCCGTGAACTGCACACACCTCGGTTGTCCGGTGATGTGGTTTCCGGCATCGGGCCTGTTCATGTGTCCTTGCCATGGCGGAGTGTATTACGCCGACGGCGAGCGCGCGGCTGGGCCGCCACCGCGAGGCCTATATCGTTACGAACACCATGTGGAGGACGGCCGTTTGTTGGTCTTGCTGGGGCATCTCCCCACTCTGCAAGAACCGGCATGACGATGGCCGTGGCGAGTATGTTCCGCAGATGGCTTCAGGCAGCCTGGCAGTGGCTGGATTTTCGGTTGGGCGTCCGCGGCACGCTCCTGCCGACGCTCACACATATCGTGCCGCGTGGCGCACGATGGTGGTACATTTTCGGGAGCATGACGGCCGGGTTCCTCTTGCTTCAGATCGTCACCGGAATTTGCCTGGCGTTGGTTTACGTTCCTTCGGCCGATCGCGCCTATGAAAGCCTCGATGCCTTGAATTACCAGGTGCCGCTGGGCTGGCTGCTGCGGGCCTTGCACAACTTCGGCGCCAGCGGCATGGTGGTCATGGCCGGGGTACACATGACCCAGGTATTTCTCATGGGCGGGTACAAGTATCCCCGCGGGCTGACATGGCTCCTCGGCGTCGGCTTGCTAGCCTGCACGCTGGGCATGGCGTTTTCCGGCCAAGTGCTCCGCTGGGATCAAGACGCTTATTGGGGAGTCGGCGTCGCCGCCGCGATGGCCGGGCGAGCGCCCCTGCTCGGTCCATCTGTCGTGCATCTGCTCTTGGGTGGCGAGACGATTGGAGCCCATACCCTCAGTCGCTTCTTTACTCTGCACGTTTTCGTCCTGCTAGGATTGCTGTTGGGTCTGCTGATCGTGCATCTTTACCTGGTTGTGCGGTTGGGCATTTCTGCGCCGCCGGTAGCCGGCAAGCCCGTTGATCCCAAAACCTACGAGGACGAATACGAAAGAGAACTCAGGACTAACGGGGTTCCGTTTTATCCCAGTGCTTTTTTCCGGGATACGATCGCCGTGTCCGTGGGGTTGCTGGTGGTTGTCGCCATGTCGTTCATCCTAGGGCCCAGTGGGCCGGGGCTGCCACCCGATCCGGCGATCGTTCACGCTGAACCGCGGCCAGACTGGTATTTCTTGCCGATGTTCGCCTTGCTGGCCCTTAGCCCGGAGTGGCTGGAAACCTACCTGATGCTGCTCTTGCCCCCGCTGTTGTTCGCTGTCCTGATTCTGATTCCTTTCTTGACCGGCAAGGGCGAGCGCAGTCCGCAGCGGCGTCCGGTAGCCTTGTTGTCGGTCATGATGATCGCTGTTTCCTTGGCAGTATTGCTATGGCTGGGGTGGAAGGCCCCGTGGTCGCCGGCGATGGCTGCTTGGAGTGGAACGCCGGTGCCGGTCAATATGGTTCGCCGACTCGCACCGGAACAACTGCAAGGGGCTGCCACGTTTCAGTACAAGGACTGCCGCAATTGCCATGCGCTGGAGGGCGAGGGAGGTCGCCGCGGCCCGGATCTGACGACCGTTGCCACCCGGCTGACGCAGGATCAACTCATCCGGCAGGTTAGCCAGGGAGGCGGACTAATGCCTGCCTATGGTCAGGAACTCAGTCCGTTGGAAATCGAGGCCCTGGTGGATTTCTTGGGCACGCTTCGGCCGGAGGGCCAACCGCCGGCAAGGTCTCCGCCGAGACAGGAGCGCTCGCCATGACCGAGGCCCTCCTGACCTCGTGGTCTCTACAGCCCCAGGTGACGATTCCGCTAGTGGCGTTGGCGGCGATTTACGCCCGTGGCTGGTTCTTGCTGCGCCGTCGGCGGCAGTCGCCATTCCAGGCCAAGCACTTGGCTTGCTTTCTGGGAGGCTTGGCGACTGTGTTTGTGGCGTTGGCATCGCCGCTGGAGCCGCTCAGCATTTTCCTGCTTCAGGTCCACATGGTCCAGCATCTGTTGCTCCTGCTGGTCGCGCCGCCACTGCTGTGGCTCGCGGCGCCAGAATTGCCATGCCTTGTGGGGCTGCCGGCCCTCGTGCGCGACGACTGGGTGCTGCCGCTGCTGCGGCTCCGCGTGGTCAACGACGCGTGGCGGATGGTAACGCATCCAGCATTCGCCTGGACTTCCTGCACGGTCGTCTTCTGGCTGTGGCATGCCCCACAACTCTACGACCTTACGCTGCGATTGCCGCCCGTGCACTACTTCGAGCACGCCTGTTTTTTTGCCACCGGGCTGTTGTTCTGGTTTCCGGTTGTTCAACCATACCCCAGCCGACCGCAGTTCTCCCGGTGGGTGCTGCTGCCTTATCTGTTCCTGGCCGGACTTCAGGGCACGGTGCTATCGGCCATAATCACCTTTTCCGATCACGTACTCTACCCACACTACGCAGCAGTGCCGCGGCTCTGGGACATCTCGCCGCTGACCGACCAAGCCGTGGCGGGAGCCATCATGTGGATCGGCGGCTCCATCGCGTACTTGGTGCCATTGGTGTGGATCGGCAAGGAACTCCTTTATGGCCACCGCGCGGCTGCCTGCCACGCGGAGTCTCTGCCTATCTCGGCTGCGAGGCTGCTGCTGCCGCGCGCTGCGCCGGCCACGGGGTACGTTTGGTCTTTTCGCGACCACGACATCCTACGGTTGCCCGTGGTGGCGAGGTTCCTGCGTTGGCGCGATGCGCGGCACGCCGTGCAGTTCCCCCTGCTCGTGCTGGCAGCCGTGGTGATCCTCGACGGTCTGTTTGGGCCACAAGTCGCTCCGCTGAACCTGGCCGGCGTACTGCCGTGGATCGTTTGGCGAGGGCTGCTCGTGTTTGGTCTGCTTTTGGTCGGCAACCTATTTTGCATGGCATGTCCATTCATGCTCGTTCGGGGACTTGCCAAGCGATGGCTGCCCGGCAACCGCGGCTGGCCGCGCTGGCTGCCCGGCAAGTGGCCAGCCGTCGTGCTGCTGATCACCTTCTTTTGGGCCTACGAGGCACTAGCCCTGTGGGACAGCCCTCGGCGCACGGCGTGCGTGGCAATCGCCTACTTTGTCTCGGCCGTGGCCATCGATGGTGTCTTCCGGAGCGCCGCCTTCTGCAAGCATGTCTGTCCCGTCGGACAGTTTAACTTCGTCAACTCGTTAATGTCGCCGCTAGAGGTGCGAGTCCGCGATCCGGATGTCTGTGACCGATGCGCCACGAAAGACTGCATCCGCGGCCGCGACGGCATCTCCGGCTGCGAACGTCTCCTGTTTCAACCCCAGAAATGCGGCAACATGGACTGCACGTTCGCGCTCGACTGCATTCGTGCTTGCCCGCACGACAACGTGGGGATCTTGACGACCGTCCCGGGCACAGACCTTGTGCCCGACCCGCTCCGCTCTGGAGTCGGCCGCTTCAGTCGGCGGACCGATCTGGCCGTGATGGTCGTGGTGCTGGTGTTTGCCGCGTTCCTCAATGCGGCCGAAATGATCAGTCCCATGTTGCAACTCGAAGACCGTTTGACGGCCTGGTTGGGGCTGATGAGTCCAATTCCGGCCGTGACCGCTGAAACTCTCCTTGGGCTTCTTGTCTTACCGGCCGTCACGATTGCGGTGGCGACTGCCGTGAGCCGCCGGTTGAGCGGCGCTGAAGGCGATATCCCCACAACCGCACGCAGATTTGCCTATGCGTTGGTGCCATTAGGGTTCGGTATGTGGTTGGCACATTACTCGTTCCACTTCTTTACCAGTGCCGGTACAGTGGTTCCGGCCGCACAACGCTTTGCCCACGATCTGGGGTTCTCGGGCGTGGGCATGCCGACATGGGCGGCCTGTGGTGCAGCCAACGTGGGCAATTGGCTCCTCGTCGTACAAATTCTCTTCCTCGACATCGGACTGCTCGGCTCGCTCTACGTGGCATACCGTATCGCCCAGGATGGCCTGCCTCGCACGCCGGTCGCTTTGCGAGCATTCGCTCCCTGGGCTGTGATCATCGTGCTTTTGTTTACCGTCGGCATTTGGATCCTGTTTCAACCTATGCAGATGCGCGGCACGATGATGATGAACATGGGGAACACGGGATGAAAAACACGAGACTCGCCGTATTGGGAGCGATGACGGCGATCACGATGGCCTATGTTCAGCAGGTCCGCGGCGACGGGGGCTTTTTGCGTCTCTCCGAACGCTCTGGCCCATACCGAGTCACGGTCTTCACGTCGCCCACACCGTTGCGGGCCGGGCCGGTGGATTTCAGCGTTCTCGTCCAGGATGCGGTTACCTCAGCCGTACTGTCCGATACGCAAGTGGTGTTCCGCATGACATCGCCGCGAGAGGCCAACCTGGACATGGAGCAACAAGCGACGTTCGGGGCGGCGACAAACAAACTGCTCAAAGCGGCGCAATTCGAGCTGCCCTCACCTGGAACATGGCAGGTAAATGTCGTCGTGGGCGGCCCCATGGGCCGGACCCGAATCAGGTTTCCGATCAACGTGTCCACCGCGATGCCCCGCTGGCTCGACATGGCGCCCTGGATCGCACTGCCGATCATGCCGATCGTGCTGTTCGGATTGCACGAAGGACTTGCCCCACGGAATCGACGCCGAAGAGGTTGCCAAGAGCCGTTTTCGGGGTCAGCGTATCGCCGTTAAAACTGGCTTGCGTGCTGTTTGCGTTGCACGGCCGGCACGTTGGTTAATCCTCTGATGTAGGCAACCAACTGTTCCGGGCCAACGGTTCCCAACTTCCCTTTATAGGCCGGCATGAACGGCGGCTTGCCCTTCAGAATGGTCTGCTCCAAATCATCATTGGTATGGGCCACCTGCCAATCGAGATTGGTGAAGTCGGGGAGTTTGGGCATCACGGCGCGTATCTTGCTGAGCGGACGTCCGCCCGAGCCGTGACATTCGGCGCAGGTCTTGTCATAGGTCTGCTCGACCCTTGTTCGTACAGCCCCGGAGAGCGACACGGGCGGCTTGGGAACCGTCGGCGTCGTACCCTCTTTCTTGGCGGCCCGCGGCACGGGGCGTGGCGACGCCGCGGTGCCCACTCCCGCCCCATGATGGCAATCGGAACACGCCATGGTCTGCCAAATGCCGCCGATGCTCACCGGGTGTTGGAATGTCACTCCGCTTGGCGACGTGGTGGTTTGGGCTTCTGTACCGCTCCTTTGCGCCACGATGTCATGGCACGTATTGCAGTCGTGGGGTATCGTCTTGCCGTTCTCGCTCCGCTGTTGACCAAGGTGGCAGCGGAAACATCCCTTGTAATAGAGATGGCCGATGTTGTCGGGATAAACTTTCCAGTTCACGTTCATACCGGGGAAGATGTTTTCAGAATATCGCTGCTCCGTCGCATTGACAGCCTGGCGAATCTCTGACAGTTTCTTCTTGTAGACGTTTGGATAGCCGGTCTTGTAATACCCTTCGATATGCTTTGAGATGCTCGATGTCGCCTCTTCATTCGACCTGTAAGGCGAGGCCAGAGCCGAGACGGCCACGGCTTTGATATTGGGCAGATCGACATCGATCTGCTTGAGATACATGGACATGTCGATGGCGTAGTCTGGGGTGTGGAAGACGTGCGCCGGACTGTTGTGGCAGTCTATGCAGTCCATAACCTGCGGCGACAGGTGCTCGATCTCCGCTTTGGGCAGCCGGTTTGCCTGATTCTGGTAGACGGTCACTTCTCCGGTCTTCTTGTTGGTGGCTCGCACCCAGGCGATGTCCTGCCGCTGCCGGTCACGGGCAATGTACTCAATCTTGTACCCGATATTCATGTACCAGTGGATGCCTCCGGTCTGGTCGATTCCCGGATCCCCGCCGCCGGTATGAATGACCATCTGCACGGGCCAATAGGTGTTCTTTTTGTCGTAGAGGCGGTTGTGAAAGACCCAACTCCGGCCGCCGAAGAACTTTTCCGGCCAGTGGCACTGATGGCACTCAATCTCGGTGGGCTTCAAGTCGGCGATCGGCGTCGGGATCGGCCGTGGGTATCCCGCGTAGAGGACTTCGTAAACGCGGCCCAGCCCCCGGACCTTTGATTTCTCGTACCAGCCCGGCCCGGGGCCGACATGGCAGGTGGTGCACCGTACGATGGCGTGCGTGGAGATTTGGTGCGTGACGTACTCCGGCTTCATCACCGTGTGGCATAGTTTGCCGCAAAACTTCACCGACTCAGTGTATTGGGAGGCTTGATAGACTCCTGCCGTACTGGCGAGTACGTAGAGGAACGTTCCCGCTGCGAAGATCAAGACGCCGTTTCTCGCGCTCGCGGCATTCAGGTCGATGCACGGCCAGCGGGGCTGTTCCCCGACTCCGCTCCTTCGCAGCACACGCGATTGGCGCCACATTCCCAAGGGAATCAATGCTAGCCCGACAACGATAACGACCGGCAGGGCCAGATAAATGAGAATTCCCACGTAAGGGCCGCGCAACCAGCCGAAAATGCTCAAGGTCAGGAAGACACTGGCAGTCACGAACGAAACCGTGGCCACCACGGCTCCGATTCCGGTGATCCAATTGTAGGCCAGCAGCGGGAACTGTCGGTGCGTCATTTCCCTATTCGCGTGTGGAAACGAAGTGTCAGTCGCCGTTTACCAAATCAAGAATTACTTCTTCTTTTCCTCCGCATGCTTCTGGGCAAATGTCCGCAGGTATCGAGTCAGTGTGGTAATGTCGAGTCCTTCCAGATCGCCCTTAAATGCCGGCATCCCTTCCGTACCACCGTGCAAAATGACCTTCTTCATCCCAGACATGGTGTGCGCGGCTTGCCATTGAGGGCTGGTGAAGTCAGGCAGCGCGGGAAACACAGCGTGCAATTGGGCGTTCCGTCCATTGGCGCCGTGGCACCGCGCACAGAAGTCCTTGTAGTACTTTGCGGCGGTCGGTGGAGCCGACGGCTTGCCCGACGCCGACCCTCCTTTTTTGGCGCAAATTGTCTCAAGTATTGGACCATTTGATCAGCGGTAACACCGTCCAAATCGTTTTCAAACCCCGGCATTCCATCTTTGCCACCATGCAGGATAACATTCCTTAGCGCCGTCGAAGTATGCACTTTTTGCCAGTTAGGGTCCTTGAAGTTGGGCAAATCTGGAAAGATTCTCAACAACTTCGGATTTTCTCCGTCCACACCGTGACAACTCGCACAACGATTCTTGTAGACGTCGGCGGCCGATGGTGGATCGGTTGCGGCCCAAACCGGCGCGCACGCCCAAAACGCTACCGCCCACCAGATAAGGACACGCCGCCGATGCTGCCATCGCCACCGGCCGTCTCGGAGTTGTCGAGACCGAATCCTATCTTGCCGCTGCGTCAATGCGTTCACGGGAATGCCTCCTGTGAAGATGCCCACGTTTCGCCCAGTGTGCCTAGAAACTGAAAGACGCAAATTTATCCCCGTCCCGTTCAGGTCAACATCCGGATAATCCTTAGTCGGGTCCAGGAGATTCCATGAGTGGGTGGTGTCTGTCCGCATTCTACTCGGGGGTTTTGGAGTGGAAGGAGTGCAGCAAGAGATGTACGAGGGGAGCCAGAAGCACTGCAACCACCAGTGCGTACACTGCTTCGCCTACCAGGGCGTCAACAGTGGCAAACAGTCCGCCGCTAGGCGTCTTTAACTCGTTCATTGGGCCATTGCATGTCGTTACCATTGCCGCATTTACCACGGCATCAAGCCAACTTAGCCCTTCCAGGCACCGGTAGTGCGCCAGTTGCCTTGCCATTATACCCACCCATACAATAGGCCATCGCGACTGCGGCATGTGTTTTTGAAATATGCGGTTCCTCACGTTTTCTGGCTGGGACAAAGATGCTCTGCCGCTCGCCACAAGCTTCAAAACCCTGCGAGGTCATTTCGACTTCGCGTATATTTTCGCAGCCCCCACGTCATCCAAAATGTGGCGTGGGGGCAGAAGACTGAACAAACACTTGCTGAAATGTTGAAATGGAGCGGGCGCTGGGCCTCGCAGGCATGGAAGAAATCGCGGGATGCCCGTCCGATTCTTCCTGGGTCGCGCTATCGGCTTAAGGCCGGTACTACGCCTCAGGAGCATAGACCGGGCGAAGGAACTCGGAACACGTTGACACATCGCCACAGGAGGATCTTATCATGGCATACGTCCCGCTCGACGAACCGGATGCCACCGGAACTACCCAGCAATTCTGGCGGAAGGAACAGATCCTAGAGGTTTGGGCCTTTCTTTTCCTCATTGGGCCCTCAATGGCCCTCTCCTTGTTTGCCATCCGCCGCGGCCAACTCAGTTTTACACTGGCGGCCACGGCGATCATATTGCGCGACCTCGCCTTGGTTTGCTTGATCCTATTCTTCCTCTGGCGTAATGGCGAATCACGCGACAGGATCGGCTGGAATCTCAGGAACGTGTGGCGAGAACTTATTCTGGGTATCGTGCTGTTCGTACCGTTTTTCGGTGGCATGGCCTGCGTGGAATTCACACTCAGACAGGCCGGGCTTACCGTCCCGGCAACGCCGCTACCCTCTTTCCTGACGGCACGAGACCTGCTGCAGATGCTTCTCGCCGTGGCTCTGGTTGCGGTTGTGGCCGTGTCGGAGGAGACAATCTTCCGAGGTTATCTCCTGCTCCGTTTCGGGGCGACGATGCAAAGTATGGGCGCGGCGGTGATCTCCAGTTCGCTGATTTTCTGCCTCGGCCACGGCTATGAGGGAACCGCCGGTCTGGCGACCGTGGCGGTGATGGGGATCGTCCTAGCTCTGGTCTACCTCTGGCGGCGAAGCCTCGTGGCCCCAATCGTTATCCACTTCCTCCAAGATTTCGTTGGTATCGTGCTTATACCTATGTTGGGATGGTAGTGCGGCAATCGGTAGGTTCGCTCAGTCTCGTAATCCGCTGTTTGGGGAGAGGAAGCATGTCTAACGTCGAGTTCGTTCAGCGTCCCGGTCCGCGATCCAGTCTTCTGTGGCTGATGTTGGCAGTCTTCGTGCTGCTCGGTACCGCGTCATTGTGGAAATTTTTGCCACGTCGACCGGCAGGGCTGGATCCCGATGCGGTTCTGCGATCGGTGACCCCTCGGGGCGACCTGGCTGCTACAGAGAAAACGACCGTTGCCATCTTCCGCCGCAACTCGCCCTCCGTCGTCCATATCACGACCCTGGTCAATGCCGCAACCGATGTGTTCGGTTTAGATGTCCAGCAAGTTCCCGAGGGTACGGGTTCTGGCTTTGTGTGGGACAAGCAGGGGCGCATCGTCACCAACTTCCACGTGATTCGTGACGCCGACGTAGCGCAAGTCATATTGGCAGATCACTCCGGCTGGAAGGCTCGCCTCGTGGGCGCGTCTCCAGAAGCGGACCTAGCGGTCTTGGCCATCGACGCGCCGGAAGACCGTTTGCAGCCAATTCAAGTTGGTGCTTCGCACGATCTTGAGGTTGGGCAGAGTGTTTTTGCAATTGGAAACCCCTTCGGGTTGGACCACACATTGACGACGGGGATCGTCAGCGCGCTGGGCCGTGAAATTAGCGGTGAATCGGGGCAAACTGTCAAAGGCATGATCCAGATCGACGCCCCCATCAATCCGGGCAATTCCGGCGGCCCGCTGTTGGATAGTTCAGCTCGATTGATCGGCGTCAATTCGGCCATCGTCAGCCCTTCGGGAGCTTTTGCAGGGATCGGCTTTGCTATACCCGTGGATAAGGTTAATCGAGTCGTCACAGAACTGATTCGGCACGGAAAGATCATTCGTCCATCACTGGGCATCGAGCCGGCGCCCGATCAGTGGGTCGCGGAACTGGGGCTCAGCGGCGTACTGGTACTCGGTGTCGTGCCCGATGGCCCGGCGGCAAAGGCCGGGATACGAGCCACGCGCCAAACGCCAGACGGTCAGATCGAACTTGGCGACGTAATTGTGGCAATCGATGGGCATAAGGTCGCATCGGGCGACGACTTGCTGAGCGCTCAAGAAAAGTACAAGGTCGGCGAAACGGTTATCGTGACCTTGCTTCGCAATGGGCAGCGGCGGGAAGTCAAGGTGACTTTGGCAGCGGCGCCGTAGGTGGGTGCATTTCTTTTAGGATGTTGTGAGTTCACTGGCAACCGGGTTTTTAACGACGGCTGGAAAGGAGACACCATGCCCCCCACCACACGAGGCACCGTACCTGTGCAAGACAAAAGAAAGGCCCGCATCCAGTCGCTGCTGGCCGACCTGGCAAGTCCCAGTCCCGTGGTGCGGAAAAAACGCTAGCGGCACTAGTTGCCACTGGAAAACTCACCGTGCCTTCACTCATTCAACTACTGTCACATCGGAAGTCGCACGTGCGATGGGTAGCGGCCGAGGGGGTGGCCGTTTTGGGCCGAGATGGGCTGCGATCTTTGTTAGCGGCACTGCTCAAACGGGCTCAATCATGTTCGTTCTGCGAAAGCGCAAACCATATCTGTCACACTTTGGCAAGAAGGAAGAAACTCGCTCCAGTTTTGCGGCCTGTATTGGCAGCCCGAAGGAATCCGAGCCGGAAGTTGCGACGCCTTTGGCTGCTTATGCCGCACTTTCGAGACTTAGAAAACTGTCTTGAGAGGACGGCATCGCCAGCGCCTGCCTGCGTCATATCCACTGGCCGCCCATATCTAGCTGATGGAAAGAGTTGTCATGCCAGATGAAGTCACACCTGACTATGAACCATGTGTCCTACGGGTCTTGCAGACCAAGAGCGAGACCAAGGCATTTTACGACAAGATCGCCAAAGTGTACGATCTCTTGTCTGAGCGTTCCGAGCGTCCCATGCGGGAGGCCGGTCTGAAGATGCTCGCAGCGGTTCCAGGGGAGCACCTTTTGGAAATCGGCTTCGGAACTGGACATATCTTGGCCGAGCTTGCCGATGCCGTCGGGCCAACTGGAAGGGTCTTCGGCATTGACATCTCGCAGAACATGTTGGCCCACGCCAAGGACCTGCTGATCGGCAAGGGTCTGCTTGACCGGGTCTCACTCCATTGCGGTGATGCCGAAAGCCTCCCCTACGGCAGTGATTTGATCGACGGGGTATTCACGTGCTTCACCCTCGAACTGTTTGACACGCCCGATATTCCCCAGGTGCTGGCAGAATGCAAGCGTGTCTTGCGGCCGGGCGGGCGCATCGTGGTCGTGGCCGTGTCCAAGGAAGGCAAGGAAAGGCTCATCATACATGCCTTCGGGTGGACGCATCGCCATTTCCCCAATCTCATGGATTGCCGACCGATCTACGTGCGCCGGGCATTAGAAGCGTCGGGCTTTGTCATCGAGGATTCGCTAACGGAATCCATGTGGGTTCCCGTGGAAATCGTGAGGGGCCGTAAGCCAAGCTAATGGCTGGGTTGATGAAAAGGGATCGCCCAGCCACGATCCGGGCAGAATCGCAAGTTATGGGGCCACTTCTGGCCTCAGCGCTACCGCTGGAGGAATCCTTGACGCCACTGCGTTTGCCGAAGCGTCCAACGATCTGGTCACTTTGGGCGACTACTAGTGTTGCGGATCGGCATGACGGTCATTTTGTGACCGGGACGGGAGCGGACGGCACGTCCAGAAGCTGCCGGAAGGTGGCTGCATCTAGCGTCTCCCGTTTGATTAACTCCTGAGCCACTAGCTCCAGTTTATCGCGCTGCTGGGTGAGGATCGACTTCGCGTCAAGATAGGCGGCATCCAGAAGCTTCTTTACCTCGTTGTCGATGTCGCGGGCGGTCTGCGGGCTGCAATCAGTCTGCGAGGTGCCGTCGCCCGCGGGCAGGAACATCGATGGGCGCTGCGCAATGCACCAAGCCCACCGATTCGCCCATCCCGTACAGACAAACCATGCGGCGAGCCAGCGTGGTGGCGTGTTCCAGGTCGTTCTCGGCCCCCGTGCTCACCTCGCTGAAGACCACCTCCTCGGAAGCACGCCCACCGAGCAGTCCTTTCATGCGATCCAAAAGCTCGGCGCGAGTCAGTAGGAACTGGTCGTCCGTGGGTAGCTGCAACGTGTAGCCCAGGGCGGCGCGGCCACGGGGCACGATGCTGATCTTGTGCACCGGGTCGGCATGCTTACTGTAGGCGGCCACCAGGGCATGGCCCACCTCGTGGTAGGCCACGCGGCGCTTGCCTTGCTCGTCCAGGCGACGGCTCTTGCGCTCCGGGCCGGCCACTACCTTCTCGATGGCCTCTTCCAAGTCTTTCTGAGTGATCGCTCTCGACATGCGCCGTGCGGCCAGCAGGGCGGCCTCGTTGACGGCGTTGGCCAGGTCGGCTCCAGAAAAGCCGGGCGTACCCTGAGCGATCTTTCGCAGATCGACGCCATCAGCAAGAGGTTTGCCGCGGCAGTGGACTTTGAGTATCGCCTCCCGCCCAACCATATCTGGCGCGTCGATCACTACCTGACGGTCGAAGCGGCCAGGACGCAGCAGGGCCTTATCCAGGACCTCGGGACGGTTGGTGGCGGCCAGGAGTATGACGCCTACGTTGGCCTGAAACCCGTCCATCTCGACCAGAAGTTGATTGAGGGTCTGTTCGCGCTCGTCATTGACCGGCCCTAGATGCACGCCCCGCTCGCGCCCGATGGCGTCCAATTCGTCGATGAAGATGATGCAGGGGGCTTGTCGCTGGGCCTGCTCAAACAGGTCGCGAACCCGCGCCGCTCCCACGCCCACGAACATCTCCACAAAGTCGCTGCCGCTGAGCGAAAAAAAGGGAACCTTGGCCTCGCCCGCGACCGCACGGGATAGCAGCGTCTTCCCGGTGCCCGGCAGTCCGACCAATAGCACGCCCTTGGGAATCCTGGCGCCCAGTGCGATGTAACGGTTGGGGTTCTTCAGAAAATCCACGACTTCCTGAAGTTCGTACTTGGCCTCGTCACAGCCGGCCACGTCGTCGAAGGTGACGCCCGTATCACGGTCGGCCACCAGCCGAGCCCGGCTCTTGCCGAAACTCATGACCGACTGTCCGGCGGTCCGCAGTCCTCGCGAGAGGAAGATCCACAAGACGACCATCACGCCGATCGGCAGCGCCCATGCATATAGGAGTTGGGAAATGAAGCTGGGGCGGACGCCGCTGAAGGTGACCTTGGCTGCTTCGAGTTGGTCGACCAATTGTGTGTCCGGTTCGACCCGCTCCGTGCGGAACTGGAAGGGCTTGGCTTCCTCCTGCTTCTTGGTTGCGTCTTTGGTCGCTGGTTGCTTGCCGCTGCGGCCCTCTTCATTTTTTGCCGTTTTGCCACTCGCCGTTTCTCCCTTTTCCTTCGGGGAACCTCCCGTTATGGTAGACGCCGATTTGTCGGCCGAGCCGGAAGGCGAATTACCGGACCCGGTCGGATGACTCGGTTTGCCGGACGAGATAACCGCTTTCGATTCATTCGACTTGCCCGCTGGGGCGGCTGGCGATTGGGACCGGGCGTCCTTGGGAACGATCCGGCCGGTGATTTCCAGGTCCCTGACCTCACATTCGGCTACCTCTCCCGCGGCAAGACGCTGCTTGAACTGGCTATACGGAATGGTCTTGACCGACATTTGGTGCAGTTGATCCTGCCACACCCAAAGCATCAGCAGCATCAGTGGGATGTACCAGAAAATAGACTGCCAGTTGGGCGTCTCGGGGGGCTTATCCAAGTTCTTTCGCGGCCCGGGGTCAAGTTTCGGGGTCCGCGCGGGGTCCGGGCTGGGATCAGCGGGAGTGTCGGGCATGGTTGGGGTTTCCTGCGAACGGGCCCGCCTCCGGCGGCGCGATTGAAAACCTTACTCGTTTGCGACGCGTCATTCTATCAATTCCGATGCTGGCTGGTAACCCGGTCGGCTCTGGCCATCACACACGATCCACAAGATTTCGTGCCCGACGGCAACTAATCCCAAGGAAGCTGACGCGAGCAGAGGGGTCTTGTTGTAGGGCCGTGAAACTGAATACAAGACCTTGCCAAAATCTTATGCCCAAGCCAGTGGGCAACGACTCGACTCGATGGGGATTCCTATCATGCGCCTTTTCCTCCTATTTGTCGGCCTGACAATCTTGGCACCGGTGCTCGGCTGCGGCCGAACTATGGAACAAGCCAATCTGGAGCTTGAGCAGGACAAACTCAGGCTCGAGCTAATGCATGCGCAGCGTGATGAACTTGCCACGCTAGTCAAGAAACAGAAGGAGGTGGGTGCGCTGGAAAAGAAGAACGAAGAATCACTGCAGCAACTCGATAAGCGGCGATCGGAGATTCAGCGGTTAGAGCAGGAAGTGAAACAACAACAGGCTGCTCTGAAATCCGCCTCGGCCAAAGAAGATGCACGATTGAAAGCGGCAGAGGACCAATTGACAGCCAAGGAGGCGGAACTGAAAACGATCGAAGGGCGAAACAAAGACACGCTTAAGAGAATCGCTGCTGAAAACAGGGCGGTATACGAAAAAATGAGCTCTCTGGAAACGAGGCTCGCGCGGCAGAATCGCGTGCAGCCGCGCTATCCCAGGAGGCGAACTCCGGCAAGGGTAAGCCCGTCGATCGCTTGGCCCAGGCCCGTCAGCAGTATCTGGAAGCACTTGCCGATGCGACTATTGGCATCGCGGCGAAGGTACCGATCGGTACTGCCTCCGAAAATCCACAACGTGCCCGGCACGAGTTGCTGCAGCAATTGCAGAAGATCGGGCAGACCGGATCCGAGGATCAGTATCAAGAGGCCGCCAGGCAGGTCGCCGAGCAGTTCGCCCTGAAGGTCACCAAGGGCATGCTGACAAACCCGGAGATAGCAGCCATACGCGGGTTTCGCTACCCTGGTACCGAAAAAGATCGGCAGCAGTCCAACTTCAAAAGTGTGAGCACGGCTCGGACTGCGCGCCCGTAGACGGCGGCATGCCTCTTTCCCTCGGTGAGACTCGCCTTGGCGTCATTCAACGGGGTCTCGACTCAGCCGTTCTCCAGCATCCATTGTACCGCGGCGCGGTTCAACTCACCGGCAGTCTTCAAGTTCAGTTTATGCTTGCTTTTCTCGCGGTGCGATTCCACCGTATGCGAGCTGAGGTGAAGACGCTGAGCGATTTGGGAGGAGGTCAGCCCCTGGCCGATGAGCCGAAAGACTTCCAACTCGCGATCCGAAAGGGACTCCACTCCCGATGCCTTGAGACGTTTGCCTCTGCCGACCGTCTGGCCGAGCAACTGCTCGGCGGTCTCTTCGCAAAGATAGATCTTGCCGTCGCGAACGCAGCGAATGGCCTCGACGATGCGGCTGGTCGCGTACCGCTTGTTGATGTAACCCAGGGCGCCGGCCTGAAGCGCCGCGCTGGGCGTAGATCGCGTCGGGATACATCGACCAGACAAGAACGCCGATCGATTCATCGCGGGCCTTGATGCGTTCGACGAGGGCCAGCCCGTTGCCGGTTTCCAATTGGATGTCCACGACAACCACATCGGGGCGGGCCGCCTCAAGGAGTTTTAGCGCCTCGGCCGTGTCGGCGGCTTGGCCGTAAACTTCTAGGTCAGGCTGAGAGGTGATGTGTACGGCCAGCCCCTCGCGGACCGCGGGATGGTCATCCACGATCAATACTTTGGTAGCCATCAGCTTCGTCTCCGATTACTTTTCGAGGTCCGCATTCCTTTTTTGGGGGGCAGACAGCCGGATCGCAATCCGCTTACTTGTTCTCCTTCGGTTCAGCCGCCAGCGGATGTTCGCTCAAAGCAGCCTTCAACAGTGTGCACTCGTGCTCAAGTGCGTTGATGGCTTTCTCGGCTTCGGATGGATTGCCATTGTTGGACGTGCGAAACTGCTCCACGCGTAGTGCGGCCTGCTCGGCTTGCGCAGCGCCGAGGTAGACTGCGGTTCCCTTCATCCGGTGTCCTAGCCGGCCGACTTCCACAAGATCCCCCTTCTCCAAGGCCACACGCATTTGCGGGAAGAAGTTGTCCACATCGTCGAAGAAGGAGCGGACTATTTTCCGCACCATGTCTTGGCTGTCAAAGCACCGCTGGATTGCCAATTCAAGATCAAAGACTGGGATAGCCGGAGACGCCGCTCTTTCCGGAGGAGTGGGCGCGGCCGCGCCAACCGCGACCGATGCGGCCTCGGCCGCCAATGTCTCCACCAGCATGATCATCTCACGGCCATCGATGGGCTTCGACAGGTAGCCATCCATTCCCGCCGCCAGACAGCGATCTCGGTCGCTCTGCATCGCGTGGGCCGTAATGGCGATGATCGGCACCTGGCTGCCGCCGTCTTCTCGCTTGCGGATGGCAGCCGTGGCCTCCAGCCCGTCCATTCCCGGCATTTGCACGTCCATCAGGATCACGTCGTAGCGGTTACGCTCACTCAAACTGATCGCCTCTTCACCATCCCCCGCGGTCTCTACCGTGTGGCCCCGACCCTGCAAGATGTAAGTAGCCAGTTTCTGGTTTGCGGGGTTGTCTTCCACCAACAGTATGCGCAATGGGGTACGAGCCACCGAGAGGGGAGCGACAGGAACGTCGAAGTTGGAAGGGAGTCCCTTTGTCAATGACAGGCGGACGGTGAAATAGAACGTGCTTCCCTTACCCACTTCGCTTTCGACCCAGATCGTACCACCCATCATCTCCACCAGGCTCTTGCAGATGAAAAGCCCCAGGCCCGTGCCTCCAAAACGGCGCGCCATCGAAACGTCAGCCTGGGCGAATGGCTGGAAGAGATGGTCCAGACCGGACGGAGGGATACCAATTCCCGTGTCTCGCACTGCAAATTCCAGGTGGGCCTCGTCGTTGCGAGACAGAGCACGAAGGTTGATCTCTACTTCGCCACACTCAGTAAACTTGATCGCGTTGCCGGCCAGATTAAGCAGGACTTGCTGCAATCGCGTCTGGTCGCCTACGACTGCATCCGGTGTCTCCGTTGCCATCCGGCAGTAGAAGGACAATCCTTTCTCGCTTGCGCATGGAAAGGACTCGCGTGGTCTGGTCCAACATCCGCCGCAGGCTAAAAGGGGCCAATTCCAGTTCCAGTTTGCCAGATTCGATTTTTGCCGAGTCCAGAAGGCCGTTAAGGAGCGTCAAGAGAAGATCGGCCGATCCTTTCGCAGTTTGCAAGCAGTCCTGGACTGTTGGATCGGTCGCCTTCGGCAGCGCTACGTCGATCATGCCCAGAATCGCGTTCATCGGCGTACGCAACTCGTGGCTCATGTTGGCCAGGAACCGACTCTTGGCGACGTTAGCGGCCTCGGCGGCTTCCTTGGAGCGTTGCAACACTTTTTCCATTTCTATCCGCTCGGTGATGTCATGGAAGAACGCGATGGCGCAAGGTCGTCCGTCGAAGACCATGCACCTATCGCTGATGTCTACCCACATGACGGTGCCGTCCTTCGTGAGCACGCGGACGCCCGTAAAGTACTTCGACTCTCCGTCCAAGATCATCTGGAATCGCTCCCGAACGGCGGGCATCGCGTCGGGTGGGTGAATATCCGGTACCGACATGGAGAGCAGTTCATCTTCCCGGTACCCCAACATCCGGCACATGGCCGGATTGGTTCTGATGAAACGTTTCGTTCCAACATCCACAATCACAAGTCCGTCTCGCATGCCGCCATAGATGGATTGAAGTTCATCGTGACTTTGCCGTAGCGCCTCCTCCGCTCGTTTGCGATCGGTGATGTCCTCAAACACCGTATACACTTGGTATGGGTGATCCTCTCCGGGCCGAAATACCGGCACTGCGTCGATGCTTATCCAGCGATAGTTGTTCTCACGAGGGTTGAGCACGCCCATGACCACGCCGCTCAAGTGCTGACCCGTTTGCAACGCCACCATCGCCGGATGCTCGACGCCAGGGAACGGTGAGCCGTCCTCGCGAATGGTATGACGCTCCTCCCCGATGGAACTGCTGCCCAGGAAATCCTTCACGGATTTGCCGAGGATGCGCTCGGCGGCGGGATTCATGGCGATGATCCTGCCCTCGGCATCCTGGTGGACCACGCCCTGCAACATCGTTTCCGCCAGCACACGGTAACGTTCCTGATGCTCGCGCATCGCCTCTTCAGCCTGCTTGGATTTCGTTGTCTCGCGCAACGAAAAGACTAAGCTGGCCAGTTGTCCGGTGGCATCCTTGACTGGCGTTAGGCTCCAGTCCCAATAGGTCACTCCGCGTTCGGGCTGATCGGGGAAGGCAAACGCCTTGTCCTTGTAAGACACTCCTTCACCGGTGTCTCGGACCTTCCGGAAGATCGCCTCGTTTTCGGCGCTTGGATACAGCGCGAAATGGTTCTTGCCGATCATCTCCTCCGGCTTCATCTTGCACGTATCGGCATAGGCCGGATTGACCCAGACAAAGTTGAATTGCGGATCGAGCAGGACTAGCATGACGTCGGTAGTCCGAATAATGCTATCCAGCAGGTTACACTCCCGCCGCTGCGCCTCTTCAGCCCGCTTGCGATCGGTGATGTCTTCGGCGATTCCGGCGATGCGGCAAATGCTGTCCTGGTCATCGAATATCGGCCAGGCGCGAGCTTGAATCCAGCGTTGCGCGCCGTCCGGCCGGAGAATGCGATACTCGGGAAACACTTTCGGCAAGTCCCCGGCGATTCCTTGCTCCATCGAGCCGATCGCGACGGGGCGGTCTTCCTCCGCAATCGCCTCCATCCAAGATCGCGCCGACTCGTAGAGGCTCTGGCAGGATCGTCCCCAGACTTTCTCGTAGGCGGGGCTGATGTAGAGCACTTCGTTCCAGTCAGGAGTGATGAGGAAGAAGACTTCTTCGATGTGTTCCGTCACCTGGCGGAAGCGTTCCTCGCTTTCCCTGAGGGCATTCTCGGCACGCTCGTGATCGGTAACGTCGAAGATCACGCCCTCGATATAGAGTGGCTCGCCATCATCGCCACAGGTGAGGCGTCCCCGCTCCGCAAAGTGGCGGACCGCTCCATTCTTGTGCCTGATCCGGTAGGCAAGGGTAAAGGCGTGTCGCTCCCGAATCGCCCGGCTCACAATATCAATTACCGTCTGGCGATCTTCTTCGAGGATCAGAGGGTCGATGGAACAGACGTGCCCGGCACTCAACTCGCCGGCCGTATATCCCGTCATTTCCGCAACGAGATTGTTGAAGAAATGCATCCGTCGGTTCTCTCGCAGGCAGACACGGTAGACCATTCCCGGCAAATTCTCGACGAGAGTCCGATAATCGCGTTCCCCCTGGTTCAGCATGGAGTTCGATTCGTCCATGTCGTCACTTTTCCCACTTTGCACAAATGGGCCATTTCCACTCACGTTCAGACTGAGCGAACGCGGCTGTGCGAATAGTCTCAAGCATCGCGGCCATTATACTGCTTTCGGTTATACTGTCTTTGGTCGGTTGCAGGAAGCAGCCGCCGGCAGGCGGGGAAGCAAGGCCGCCTTACAGGAAAGCGTGGGCAGAGATCTGTATTACCACCCACCAGAAAAGTGGTGGTGGATTTTGCTATGCCGAAATCATTGTCCGCCCCGATTGTATTCGCGACGAACTATGCGACGATTGACTGTTGCTGCCCAACGCGACGAACCGACGAAGGAGCCGCATAACTCTTGCTCCGTGCGGCGAACGTCGGGCGGAAAGGGCGACCGGAGGGAATCGGTCCATGTGTCGCAAGGACGCCGCACAATCAACCGGCATGGCTTTGGATCAAAGCTGCGAGGCCAGCGATGGACGCCACGTTGCTTATCGCCGACAACGACGTTCGTCGTCGTAGAGAACTCCGGCGGTTCTTTTTCGGCAGCGGCTTCCTGGTGGCAGTAGCGTCGGATGGTCTCGGATGTCTGGCGGAAGTCGTGGCCCTCGAACCCGACGTGCTTGTGATCGCGCTGGATCTCCCTTGGGGCGGCGGCGACGGGGTGATCGCGCGATTGAACGACGGCCTGCCGGTTCGCCAAAAGCCGCTCATTCTCGTCATAGGAGATGCGTCCCCGGAAGTGCTCTCCGCGCGAACTGGAGTGGCGGCCTGTGACTGTTTCCCGATGCCCGTTCGCAAAGGGGAACTGCTGGACCGTATTGGCATGGAGTTGGGTATCAGGCTGCTGCGCGCTGCAGAAGACAGGCAATGGCCGTCGGCAGAAACGATCACACCAACATCGCTGGAGGAGGGCGTCCGATGATTGCTTTGACAGCCGGACGAGACACGCTGACCTCGCATTCGAGAATGGACCGTTATTGCATCCGACTGAAGGTTTCCCCGGCGGCCCGGGAGGACGCCTGGGAACTGTGCCGAGTCGCGGCTGACTATGGCGGCGTGGAGGTCCAGGACTGTTGCTTCGCTTTTCCAAACGAGGAATGGTGGCTAACTGCGTTGGAGGCACTCCGGTTTCGGTTTGGACCCAAGTATTTTGAGGCCATCGACTCGGTGGCGATCGTTTGAACCTTTGTATACGGATTTGTACATGGAGGCGTGTCATGGCGGAGAACCACGGAGGTACACGACTGCTCCCTCGCGAACAGCAGGAAGACAGGCGTTCCAACGAGAAGCAAGTGCTTCAGGCGGAGGCCCAGTCCCGACTGCGCAAGTCAGGCTACCACGAGTTGCACCTCGTTTCGTTCGACTTTCACGAAGGCGTTCTCACGCTGCGGGGATGTGTGTCGAGTTTCTACCTGAAGCAGGTTGCCCAGGAGTTGATACGCCGACTGAACGGCGTCGAGGAGGTCAACAATCGCCTGGAGGTTGCCGCAAGGCCATAATGTCCATGAACCAGCCCATGTTCAAACATCGAGAACGAGAAACACTGTTGGCGTGCGCTTCTGGAAGCTCCGTGAAAGGTCTGTTTCACGTTACAGAGGCGGCCCACATCCTGAAGCAAGAAGCGCGTCGAAGGCATGGCTCCTGGCTGCCTGCAAGGAGTTATGGAACGCGTGGCCGGATGCGGAACAATGGTCGGGGAAACTCAAGGAGTCCGCTGACGGCCTGTTGTCGAAGATACTTGCACATGGCTCGATTGCTAAGACGATCGAGCGGATGGACACGATCGCTGTACACGAAGTTGCGCAGAGCATCATTCAACTAGCGGATGGATATGCCGCCCCAATAAGTGGGCCAGGCGAAAAGGTAACCCATTCGGGAGTTACAACGCAAAATAGACCAAGTCATGCAGCGGCTGTTGACGATCAACCTCTCCAAAACAGCAGAGGCCCCGCCAAAGAAAATCACGGTACAGGCTGAGAAGCAAGGATGATGCAAATTGCGGCGGTCACTTTGCCGGATCGACCGCTTTTGCCTTTGCCAAGGCGGCCTCCAACTGGGGAACGCCGCTTGCGCCTGCCGGCACGGTGATCGTGGAATGGGCCAGCGCATCATCCAGCGGTTGCCAGCGGCCGCCCAAGTGTTTCGCCAAAAAGACATCGGCTACGGCATAAAAGGCCAGCCGGTTGGCGGGCCGGGCGAAGCCGTGCCCTTCGTCGGGAAACACGACGTATGTCACGGGGATGTGCTTCTGCTGCATGGCGGCGACAAGCTGCTCCGCTTCTGCCACTTTAACGCGCGGGTCGTTCGCTCCTTCGCCGATCAACAGGGGGCGTTGGATCCGATCGGCGTAAGGCAAAGGCGAGTGTTCATCCAGGAACTTTCTGCCCGCAGCGTTGGCGTCGTTGCCCACGCGGACACGGAACAGGGCGATTTCGGGCTTCCAGTAGGGCGGAATCGTCTCCAGCAGGTGGACTAGGTTTGTCGGGCCCACAATGTCCACACCGCAGGCGAACAGAGTTGGGGTTTCCGTCAGTCCCATGAGCGTGGCATAGCCGCCGTAACTGCCGCCCATGATGGCCACTCGTTGGAGATCGGCGATCTTGTGCTGAGTGGCCCAATGGACAGCGTCGACCAAGTCGTCCTGCATCTTTCCGCCCCACTGGCCGTTACCCTCGTTGACGAACTTCTTGCCGAAGCCCGTAGAACCACGGTAGTTGACGCTTAGCACCGCGTAGCCGCGGTTGGCCCACAGTTGGTGTTCCGGATTGAAACCCCACGAGTCGCGGGCCCAGGGGCCGCCGTGAACGTCCAAGACCATTGGCAGCGGTTCGCTGGGCCGGTCGCCGCCGCCAGGGTTGGACTTCGGCGGTAGTGACAAGTAGCTCACCAGGTCGAGTCCGTCTCGCGACTTGATCACCACCGGGTGCATCAGGACCAAAGGCAGCCCCTCCAAATCCTTCCGGCTGGTGAACAGGAACCTGGCCTGTTTGTGTTGCCGGTCGTAATCGTAGAACCGCACCGGGCCATCGTCTGCGACAAACGCCACAATCCAATGCTGGTCGTCTAACGATTGGCTGCTGAACTCCAACTCGCCGCGGGCCACCGACTTCAATACCCGGAAATCCTCAGCTACCGCCGGATCGAGCGGTTCCCAGGTCTTCCGCTCATAGTTGAAGGAAACCGCCTGCACGGTATGTTCAACAGGTTTGATCAACACGTTATCCACGTCGGCGCGGCTGTTCTGGGCCAACACCTTTTCCTCGCCCGTCTTCAGGTTGTAGGCGCTCAGCGCCGCCGTGTCGCGGCCGCGGCTGTCGAGCATGTAGAGCACGTCGCCCGACTGGTTGAAGCCGACCGGCGCCGTTGTCATGGCGTCGTCCATCGAGATGTCCATGAACGTCTTCCATCCGTTCTTGCCGTCGGGCTCGACGATCTGCTTCCCCGCCGTGTCCGTAGACTTGACGGCAAAGCGGATACGATAGTCGTCGTCGATGACAAAGTCGGAAAAGTGTTCTGTGTTCTCCTGCACGATTTGGCGTTGGCCGCTGTGGAGATCGAGACGGTAAACGTCGAAGACCTGCGGGTCACGCTGGTTGAGTCCAATAAGGATTTCGCTGGGAAAACGGTGGCTGACTTTCTCGATCTCCGCGCGAACGCCGGGCAGCGGTGTGAAGTCAGTGGTCTTGCCGGTGGTAAGGTCGACCCCGTAGACGTGCCAGTTCTCGTTGCCGTCCTGGTCTTGCAGATAGACGATCTGCCGATTGTTGTAGGCCCAAAAATAGGAGCGGATGCCACGTTTGGTGTCGTGGGTGACGGGACGGGCGGCGTCGGGTTTCTCACGCGGTCCCACCCACACGTTCAGCACACCGTCGACCGGTGCGAGATAGGCCAACTGCTTGGCGTCGGGGCTAATGCGAGGCGCCGCGTGGTCAGGATTGCCGAAGAGCGTCTCCCGCGGAATCAGCGGCACATCGGCCAAGTACGGCGCGATCGGCGTCCTCGCAGGGCTGGTTCCGGCATCCTTTGCCTCGGACGACATTACCGACAGAGCGACGGTGAAACACAAGAACAGAGATCGCATCGGATTGTTCCCTTGCCTGCCGAAAATGACATTGCAAAACCGAGCAATTTTTCGGCAAGGGCTCTGCGCGGGCAACCCCCCTTCCACTCGGCGCGAGGAGTGCGGCCCCGGGGAAACGGCCATGGCTTGCTATCGTGGCACGAAGAACAGTCCGGGGTTGACTGGCAGCGCTGAGATTTCTTCCGCTGCTTCCGGCCGCCGGTTTTCACTCTTCATTTTTTCGAGGGCCTCTTGATCGGTCTCCGTGGTGCTTATCTCCGTGCTCTCCAGACTGCCGTCGCTCTTGTACTTCTTAACCACAGCCCTCGTAACCGTATCGCGCTGGTGCGTCGCCAATTCCATTACCGTCATGGTGAAGCACGACAGGCCCTCGACCCCTTCCGGCATCACCCACACGTAAATCTCGCCGTAATGGCCGACATAGCAAGCGTTTTTGGGCACCTGCTTCTTGCAGCCCACACAGTACCAGCCCATGGGAATCAGACCGTCCAGCCGTTCCCCCTGGGCCAGAAAGTAATCGGCGATTTGCTGTCGGCACTGGTCGTAGTCGCCCGCCGGGGCGCCGTCGAGAACCAGCAGCCGAAATGCCGCCCGGACACGTCGCAACTTGTTCATGTCGGTCACCGGCGCCAGCGACCAGTTCTCGGTCAGATTGCGTGAAATATTGGGGCCGAAAAGGAGTCCTAGGATCGGGAACCCCGCCCCGCTTGCTGCGCATAACCCAAGGTGGGCGAATAGTTGGCGCTGCCGTTGTACCCCTTTTGATCCGCCACCGTGACCGTTCCCTGGTTCACTACGGCCAGTGATGGCAAGGTTGCCGGACACGCGCTGAACCGGGCCACATTGTCGAGCACCTGCTGGTAGCTGAGGTCGGCCAGTGTGGCCGTCGTCTGGAGCGTCGTCTCGCGCAAGTAGGCGTGCGTGTGGCAACCAGATAGCAGCAGCGTCGCAATTGCCGAAACGATCCAGACACGCATCGCACGACACCTTTGGGGCGAATTTTCGGTCGGGCGGAAATTCGCCCAATCGTCGACTAATCTGCTAATCTGCCAGCCATTCCATGCACGAAATAACTGGCTGCGTAAAATAGGAAGAGATTGACGATTATATCGGCCATCGCCATGTCAAATGCTTAGCAGGATACACTCATCCCGAGGATAACGGCGACGAGAGCGTTAAGATGGAGAATTCAGGATGCCTAGCGGCATGCGGTCTATCACGTGGCGTCTTGGCCCGAGGCCAGAATGGCCCATCGTCCAAGCTTTGGCCCCAGGTATTGATCGACGCCCAAATGCGAGCCGGCCGACGACAAAAATAGTGCAGCAAAAACGAAGACGTAGATGATGGACGTTCCAATGTCCGTGGCGCCGGCGGCATAAGGCCCGCCGAATCCTTCGGGCACGGACCAGATCATCAACGCGAGCATCGCCCCGCCCGCGCAGGCCACATTCGTGAACAGCCCCAGGATGAGAGAAATCGCCAGCAACGTCTCGCAAATGGCGGTGAGTCGGGCGAATAGGTAGGGTTCGACTTGGACCATGTCGAGCCAAAACCCGATCCAGGCCTCTATGGCATGAGGCTGTCCGCTCATGGCACTGCTGAGGTAACCGGTGAAGCCATCGACGAACGCCGGCTGCCACTTGAATTGGGCATCAATCGCCCAAACCACGCCGAAGACGATCCGCAAGAATCCGAAACCGACCAGCCGCCAACGGGCGATCGGCGGAACGCCACAGCCAGGGGAACCGCGTAGGTCAGGTGCAAGTTGATCTCTAGCTATTTTCATGACAGGGTCCTTGGTCAAGCGTCCCGTCGCTTCCTGCCGCCACCGTTCCCATCGGCGGAGACGAATTGTACGCTCGGGATGCGCATTCGGCGAATCAGGTCAATCAAAACCTGCGATATCCCCTGAACAAACGATGAAAGGGGCGGGCCAGCGCGCTGGCTGCCTCGTGCGGCAGAAGCCACAACAGGACGCCAAACACTACCAGCGTGACGCCACCACCGAACAGGAAGATGCCACCGGCCGACACGCCCAACGCGCTTCGCAACGTCCAGAAGATACCCGAGGCAAACAGCATGGCGGAAAAGATGAGGAAGTTGGCAGCCGCTAACACGCGGCCACGGTTTTCTATCGGGCTGTAGTATTGCAGGTAGGATTGCAGGGGCACGTCGTACAGTCCGGCTGTAGTTCCCAGCAGGCACAGCCCCGCGCAGGTCCAGAAGTACTCCCACGGTTCGGCGGTGCCCAGCCAAGGGACGACAAACAGTACCGACGCGCTGAAGGCGATGCCGATGGCTGACAGCGGTACGATGCCCAGATCGATCTTGCCGGCCGACCAGACGCCAGCCAGCACCGCGCCGATGCCGGCTCCCAGCGCGAGTAATCCGAGCAACGGGCCTACATATTGCTCCTGGATGTGCAACTCGGTCGTGCTGAACAAGTAGACATTGATCTGGCTGATCGCAGCCAGGAACCAGAAGAACGCGCTGCCCAGGGCCACCAGCATTAGACGCCGGTCGGCCGCCAAGAGGGCGAGATCGTGGAAGGTTTCTTTGACGAGGTTCCAGGGCAAGCGACGGTGCGGATCGGCCGCCGGCCAACGGATGACGACCAGGCTGCCCAACCAGCCGGCAGCGGCAACACCCAATAGAACTGCGGCGGAAATCCACCAGTGATGAGTTCCCGCCGGCCGGGTAAGTACATAGAGTTCTTCGCCGAGCACACTGCCGACGACCGCCGAAAGGATCGTTGCCATGCCCAGCACGCCGTTGGCTGCCGAGATACTCTCGGCGCGGACGACCTCGGGAACGCATCCCGACTTGGCTGGGGCCAACAGTGCGCCCTGCACGCCCATCAACGTCAACGTGAAGAACACCAGGGGGACGTTGCTCATCAGGACTGCGCCCATGCCAACGATGATGATCGCAGCCTGGGCGATCATGCAGCCAACCATCACGGAACGCTTGGCAAATCGATCGGCCAGATATCCCGCGGGGGCGGGCAGCAGCGTGTACGGCAGCACGAAGCAAGCCAGCCCGACCGACAGCACGAGCCCTTCGTAACCGGGACCCAACAACTTGTAGCCGACGGGAATGACCAACCAGCGGTAGGCGTTATCATTCAGCGACGTGCAGAAGTAGAGAATCGCCAACCCGATAAAGCTGCGATGCGCCAATCCACTGGCCATGTTGGAGCCATCATCCGGCTGCGTCGGACCGTGGTGGACGGGTTGCATTAAATACCAGCGCACGCCGGCGCCCTTCGTCTTTTCGGTTCAATTTGCGGCGGGGGTTCCCGTTCCGTTCGGAAATGCCTTTTCTTGCAGGCTGTCAGTAGGCAGACCGTGGCCCGGCCGCTTCTCGTACAAGAGCCAGTAGACCGTCGGCACTAACAACAACGTAAAGGCGGTGGAGACCAGCAGACCGAAGATCAAAGCCCACGCCAAGCCGGAAAAGACCGGATCGAGAGTGATCGGCCAGGCGCCCAACATGGCGGCTCCTGCCGTCAGTACGATCGGCCGGAATCGCACCGCGCCGCTTTCCAACAGGGCGTCGCGCAGGCTGGCGCCTCGCTGCAGTTGAACGTGGATGAAGTCGATCAGCAAAATGGCGTTCCGGTCGGCAATACCGGCCAAGGCGATCATCCCGATCATGGCCGTAGCCGTGAAAAAGACCGGATCAGGATAGCCGCCAACGGGCTGGTTCCAAATCGTGTTGAGCAGCCAGAAGCCCGGCATTATGCCGATGACCGTCAAGGGGATGGAAACCATCTGGATCAGCGGCATGGTATAGCTGGCAGTTTGCCATACCAAGATAATGTAGATTGCCAGCAAGGCAGCGCCGAAAGCCAGCCCCAAATCGCGGAACACTTTCAGCGTGATCCGCCATTCACCTTCGCCCCACCACGACACCCAAGTTCCGCCGGGGGTAGGATCCTCAGCCAAACGCGATTGGAGCGCGAGCACCTCTTCCGGCGGCGCAGAGCCGACGGTTTCGCCGAACACGTAGACCACCCGTCGCAGGTTCTTATGATAAATCGTTTGGTCTTCCAGCGTTTTCTCAAACTTCCCCAAGCCACCGATTCGCACGATGTCACCGGCCGAGGTCTTCACACCCAGGTCGCTCAACTTGGCCAGGTCCGACCGGCTCGCCACCGGCAGCCGCAAGCGGATCTCGAGCGGATTCAATTCTCGCGGCAGATGCAATACGCCTGGGCCGGGGTTTAGGGGCATTTCTTCGTCCGGCGCATACCCCTCGAGCGCTATTTGGGTCGTCTTGGCAATCGCCTCGGTGCTCACCCCATGCAGCGACGCCTTCTGTTTGTCTACCCGGAACACCCATTTCACTTGGTCCGCTTGCACCGTGTCGTCTACGTCGCCGACGCCCGGCTGCGACTCGAAGAGGCGGCGGACGTGCCGCGCTGCGGCAATCAACTCCGCATAGCTTTTTTCCGGCCGGCCATAGACTTCGGCCACCAATGTGGCCAGCACCGGCGGTCCGGGCGGCATCTCCACCAACTTGACATTGGCGTGATAGGCACGAGCGATCTTCTTCAAATCGTTGCGTAGACGCAACAGAATGGCATGGCTTTGCTGCTGGCGATCTTGCTTGGGGATTAGATTCACGCGGATATCGCCCACATGCTGGCCCCGACGGAGATAATAGTGCCGTACCAGGCCGTTGAAGTCCATGGGCGACGAGGTGCCCGAAAAGGTCAGAATTTCGGTCACTTCCGGTACGGATTGCAGGTAGCTGGCCAGGGCCTGCAAGGTCGCCTGAGTTTCTTCCAGCGTCGTTCCGGCCGGCATGTCGACGACAATCTGAAACTCATTCTTATTGTCGTACGGCAGCATTTTCAATGGCACTAGCCCGGCCAACGGCAGCAATGACGCCAGCACCAGCAGCCCCATCATTGTGGCGATCAGCAACCATCCCAGCGCGCGCCACCGGAGCAGCGGGCCGAGAATCGCCCGATACATCCGGTAGATCAGGCTCTGCTTTAGATCGAATGGCTCCGCCTCTTTGCCGTATTGGCCTTTCAGCACGTGATAGCTAAGCCAGGGGGTAATCGTGAAGGCCACAACCATCGACATCAACATGGCCACCGGGACGTTCAGCGCCATGGGCCGCATGTAGGGACCCATCATGCCGGTGATGAAGAACATGGGTAGGAAAGAAACAATCACCACCAACGTGGCCACGATGATCGGTGGCCGAACCTCGTTGACCGCCGTCAGCACGGCCCGTATCGGCGGCTCCTTGCGCATGGCGAAATGACGAAAGATATTTTCCACGTCGACGATCGGGTCATCGACTACCAGTCCCAGCGCGAGGATCAAGGCAAACAAGGTGACGCGATTGATTGAGTAGCCTGCAAGATAGTTTACCAGGAGTGTCAGGGCGAACGTCAGAGGGACGGCGGTGACGACAATGATAGCTTCGCGCCAACCGAGGCTGAACGCGATCAGTCCCACGACGATCACGATGGCCAACCCCAACTCGCGGACCAATTCATTGACTTTGTCGTTGGCCGACTCACCGTAGTCGCGCGTGATCAGCAGTTCAACGCCGGTGGGGATCATTTCCGGGCGTAACTGTTCCAGTTTGCGTTGGATCCCTTCTGCGACGGTGACGGCATTGGTGCCTTTCTTCTTAGCCACGGCAACTGTCACGGCGGGATAGCCGCAGTCGCTCCGCGCTGCCACGCCAGTGTGGGCCGCACCGAAGCAGATGCGAGTGTAGGTGGACGGCTCGGCGGGCCCGTCTTCCACGCGGGCCACGGCGGCAAGATACACGGGCCTGCCGGCGTCAACACCCACCACCAGCCGCTTGATTTCGGCGTCACTTTGAAGATAGCCGCCGCTGTTGACGACCATCTCACGGTTGTTGCGGTCGAGGCTGCCGGCGGAGACATTGAAGTTGGCGCCGCGGAGGACGTTGACAACCTCCAGTGGTGTAATGCCATGCGCCGCCAGACTGTCAGTATCCAGCCAGATGGATATCTGCCGCGGGCGCCCGCCGATGATGCTCGTCTCGCCGGTATCAGGGACCGATTGCAGGGCGATCTCGACCTGCTCGGCAATGCGCCGCAGCACGTCGTCGCCATAGCGGTTGCTCCACAGTGTCACGTCGACAATCGGCACGTCGTTGATGCCCTTCGGCTTGACTACCCAGCCCGTCACGCCCGGCGGGATCTGATCGGTATTCATCGCGATCTTGTTGTAGAGCTTCACCAGGCTGTCTTCGCGGTTCTCGCCTACATAGAAGCGGACCGTAACGATTGCCTGGCCCGGACGCGACATGGAATAGACATACTCGACACCGTCGATCTGATAGAGCAGCCGCTCCAGCCGCGTCGATACTTGTTGTTCGACCTCCTCGGCGCTGGCACCGGGCACTTGCACTAGAACGTCGGCCATCGGCACGACGATTTGCGGGTCTTCCTCGCGGGGAGTGGTCAACAGGCTGAGCGTCCCCACGGCCAAAGAGATCACGATCAGCAGCACCGACAGGTTGCCGCGCAGGAAGACCTCGACGATGCGCGAAACCAAGCTTTCCCTAGCCGTGTCACCGGTTGTCGACGGGGCGTCAGTCATGGCTGGTTGACGCTATCTGTAGAAGGGGATGAAGCAGGCTTGGCTACGCTGTCGCTCGCATTGAGGCCAGACAGAACTTCGATCCGCTGGCCGTAGCGCCGTCCGGTCCGTACATCGCGCCGCTCCACCATTCCGTGGGAGTTCACTACATCGACAAAATCCAGTTGGCCCACGTGCTGCACCGCAGCGGATGGCATGACGATGCGCTCGGCGCTGCCGATCGGGAGCAACAGCCTTCCGAACATGCCCGCGTAAAGACGTGCCGTCTGGTCCGGTGGGAGTACGAGTTTTACCAGGACGGAGCGCGAGGTGACTTGGGCCTCCGGCACGATCTCGCGGACCTTACCAGTGGTGGCCAGCGATACCGCGTCTACCCGCACAGGCAACTCCATGCCTAACCGCACGTCGCGGGCCTGGTCCTCCCGCACGCTGGCGTGTAGTTCCAGGTTTTGGGGATTGTGCAATGACAGGAGCATTTTGCCGGGTGCCGCCAGATCTCCGGGGTCGACGAATCGGTTCACCACGAGTCCGCCAGTCTTGGCCTGGATTCTGGTGTAGGTGAGGGCGACTTTGATCCGTGCGATTTGCTCTTTGGCCCGCTCGGCTTGCGCCTGGGCCACTTCGTAGGCGCCCTTGATCTGGTCGTATTGTTCTTTGGTGACCGCCTGGCCGGCGTACATCAGCTTGTATCGGTCGTAGTCTTTTTGCCGCACCGTCAGTTCGGCCGTAGCCGCAGTCAAGGCGGCCTCGGCACCCCGCAGTTCCGCTCGGGTCTCCCGATCATCAAGGGTCAACAAGAGTTGTCCTTCCTCAACCCGGTCGCCTGGACGCACCGCAACGTCCAGAACGGTCGCCAGAATCTGGCTTTCCACTTTGTTCAAGTAACGAGGCTGAATCGTGCCTGTGGCTTCCACGGTCTCGATTTCGGGGAGCAAGGTGACTGTCACCAACTCCCGCCCCTCAGCCGACACACCGGACACGGGAACCGTGCCGGGTTGGACCTTGGCGTGGAACGCGCCCGACATCCAGGCGATGACCAGCACCAGCAGCACGGCACCTGCGACTAGGGGCAGCCACCGAACGAGCGAGCGCAATGCATTGAAAGCAGCGAGGGCCGACGTGTGCTGGCCGCTAGGCCGTGCGGTTCCGTCGGGTCGGTGACCGGAAGTGGAGCATTCGTTCGTCATGGCGCACTCGCTTCACTTGCCCCCAACGAGCGAGGGCACGGCCGGTCAAATAAGCTATGTAAGTATACGGAACGTGTCAATGAAGCACGGCAACGGAGACAGCGATACTCTGGTGGCTCTCAGAAAACCAGTCTCGCCCGTTCAGCGGCGGCGTGCAGCCGATTCAGGGCCGAGGGACCGAAAACCTCGCAAACGTATAATGACGATTTTGTGGAGGGCTCAATAGCAGCCCATCATCTGGTGGAGTCGGCCGGCGGCCTGTTCCAGAGCGGCGGCGGCGATTTCGACGTCGGCCTGGGCTGTGGTACGCCGCACCTGCGCACGGGAGAGGGCTACCTGCGCATCGACAAGTTGGGTGATCGTAGCCGTTTGTCCGCGATAGCGCACCTCAATTTCGCGGAGCGATTCTGCGGCCTGTCCGACGGCCCGACCGGTCACCTCGACCCGCTGCTTGGCATCCTCCAGTTGCAGGTAGCTGCGGCGTACACCCAACTCGATATCCAGCACTAACCGCTGCTCTTGTGCGCGGAGTTCGCCCAGCCTGGCTTGCGCTTTCCGCACCTCGCTTTGGGTGCGATTGCCATCAAAAAGTGTGAGCTTCACAATGGTGCCGACAAACCAGCTATCGTTGCCGCGGGCGAAATCAGGAGTGAAGACGTCGTAGTCGGCCGCCAGATCCACCGTAGGACGCTTACCGGCCTCGGCGGCCCGCACGTCGTAACCGGCCGCCTGAATTTGGCGGGACATCCCTGCCACTTCCGGACGGCGAGATTGTGCCTCCGCCACAACCGCCTCCACATTCTGGACGTGTTCCGACCATGGCGCAGCGGGCACCTCTGCGGGCAGGGCCTGTTGCGGGATCGAGACGCCGCACACATTTTCCAGCACTGCCCAAGCCAACTGCTGCTGATGACGGGCTGTGATCAGACCCTCTTGGACCTCGGCCAACCGGACCTCAACGGTCAGAACATCGGACCTTACGGCCATGCCGGCCCGCTGTTGGACCTTGACCATCTCCAGTTGCCGCTCGACCTGCCGGACGGCATCGGCGCGAACCGAGAGGAGTTCGCACGCCTGGAAGGTCCGGTAGTATGCTTCGGCGACGCGAAATACTAGCTCGTTCTGCGCCGCGGCCAAGGCATATCTGGCGGCGCCCTGACCCGCTGCCGCCGCATCGTGCTGAGCTGCCCGCCGCCCACCATCGTAAAGTCGTTGCTGGACGAGCATCTGCGTGTGGAAGTCGTCTACCGGGCTGGGATGGTTCAGATCGCTGTTGAGGTTGAACCGGCCTTGGTTGAGCTCAAACATGAAAGCGTTGACAGCATTGTTGGTCACCCCAAAGGCTTCGGAGATGCCAAGCTGAGGATAGAACTCGGCGCGGGCCCGCGTCAAAATGGCATTAGCGATGCAGATTCGTTGTTCGGCGGTCTGCAAGTCGGGATTGCTTCCCGCCGCAAGCCGGATCGCATCGGTAAGTGTGAAAACCGGTGCCGGGCTTCCAGGCGCAATCTCCTCAAGCTTTGGCTCGCGGGACGGAGGCGACTCAACGGACAGAGCGGTTGGCTGATCCGCAGCAGTCACTATGGAAGCGACCGTCGCAACAAATAAGGCAAACAGCGATGACTTTGGCGAGCGTAGAGGCCGTTTCATCTTACGCCACCTTTCTTGCCTGCCATCCGCGGGAAAAATCGCCATTATTGCCATATCTCTTAAAATCGGCAGAACCGGAAGCTTCGTTAGGTGAAACCTTGAAGAAGCCTCGCGCACCAAGTGCAACCTCACCACACCGCCAGCGTAGTCTCCTGAATCAGCTCGGTTCCCATGTCACCTCGGAGTGCCATACTGCTTCTCGATATTGACGGCGTACTGCTCAGCAATGGCTGGGATCGCACTGGCCAGCAACAGACGGCGCAGAGTTTTGGTCCGGATTATGAAGAGACGAGCGAGCGGCATCACTTCACCGTCGCTAACCACTCTGGTGTACTACGCTTTACGGGGGGCTTTGGTCTGCGATCAGGCATTTCCCGATCAGCTTTACATCTGTCATCTGCCGGCGTATGTTGCGTTTGCACGCCGCCGCCTGATGGTGAAGTAGCGTTATGAGGAAAGAGGAAAACGGTGTCCAGCGACCAGACAGCGCACAAATCGTCGCCTCTGCCAAAGTCTGCCGCAGAAAGCCAGGGCGAGGGGGTCGCGTGCGCGCCGACGAACAAGGATCAAGGCGGCAGTTACGGTTGGTTGACACTTGGCCGATCGTGGCGGCAACGCATGGCACTCGTGGCTGCCTTGATCCTGCTGGGCGTTGGACTCTATTTTGCCATCCCTTGGCTTGCAAACTACTTTAACCGTGTCTCGACGGATGATGCGTACGTATCAGGATACGTCACCTACATCGGGCCGCGGATTGCATCGCGCGTCGAGCAAGTTGCTGGTAAACGAGGACGACTGCATACACGCCGGCGAGGTGCTGGTGCAGCTCGATCCGCAGCCTTTCCGCTCTGGCGGTCGAACAGGCTAAGGCCAAGCTGCAACTGTCCAGGCAAACCTCGCACAAACGCTGGCGGAGATCCGCTCGCAGCTCTGCCACCGTCCGGGCCCGAAGCAGTACCTGGCCCAATCGGCCGATCGACCAACTGCAGATACAAGATCGCACGCTGCAAGTCGGCCGTCGCCGAACTGAAACTCGACCAGGCTCAACTCGTGCTGGCCGAAAGAAACTTCGCCCGCAATACCCGACTGCTGCCTGCGGGCGCGTCTCGCAGGAGGATTATGACCAAGGGATTTCGCGACCTTGAAGGTCGCCCGCGACAAAGTGGGCTCGCAAGCGAGAAGGTGCAGCGGATCCGTGCAGAGCTGGGACTGCCGCGCAACACTGAGAACCCCACGCAGGTGCCTGCACGACATCGAGCAACGCAACCCGCCGATTCAGGCGGCCCTGTCCAATTGGGCCACGTCGCTGATCCAGATCGGCGTGCCGCTGAATGTCGTCGGCTTCAGCGCCGAGGCTTCGAGCACACAGCTCGACAAGTGGATGGCCGACCAAACCTCGTCCAAGGACGCTCGAATGCGGTCATCGACGATGCTCCGGCGGTGCAGGTGGCGCTGGCCAACGTGAGCCAGGCGGAGGCCGCCTTGGATACGGGCAAAACTGGACCTCAGCTACACCGAAATCAAAGCGCCCTTCGACGGGTTCGTCACCAAGCGACACCGTGAATCCCGGCGACTACGCGACGGTCCGGGCAGAACCTGCTGGCCGTCCAGTCGCTCCGCGACGTGTGGGTCGACGCCAACTTCAAAGAGACGCAACTGCAATATCTGCGGATCGGCATGCCCGTCGATGTTTATGTAGACGCATATCCCGACAAGGTGTTTCCGGCACGCGTGGCGGGATTCAGCCCGGCAACCGGCGCCCGCTTGTCGATTCTGCCGCCGGAGAACGCGACGGGAAACTTCGTGAAGGTCGTGCAGCGGTTGCCAGTGCGGATCGAATTCAACGACACCCTTTCCACGGAAACACCGTTGTTCGTGGGACTTTCAGCGGAGCCGGTGGTGCATTTCAGGGCCCAGCCCTACGGTCCGTACGCTGGCCAGCGTCTGAAGTTGCCCAAGCAGGAACGTCGCCATGCCGCCAACAAGTGATGTTTCGGGGCCGGACGATGGGATGCGGATCGGCCGCCGTCGCTGCCGCGATGGAATCCTTGGTTTGTCGCCTCAGTCGCTTCCCTGGCCGGCTTCATGGAGGTCCTCGATACAAGCATTGCGAACGTCGCGTTGCCGCACATCGCCGGTGGGCTGGCCGTCTCGCTGGACGAGAGCACCTGGGTGTTGACGACGTATCTGGTCGCCAACGTCATCATCCTGCCGATTTCCGGCTGGATATCCGACACGATCGGCCGCAAACGTTTCTTCATGGCGGCCATCGCCCTGTTCACCGTCAGCTCGGTGTTGTGCGGCACGGCGCAAAACCTGTCTTCGCTGGTGTTCTATCGGGTGTTGCAGGGATTAGGAGGCGGGGGGCTAGCGCCGGTCGCACTGGCCATCCTTATCGACTCGTTTCCCGTTCAGAAACGCGGGATGGCCATGTCAATCTACGGAGTCACCGTCCTTGTGGCCCCGATCCTCGGACCTGTTGTGGGCGGATGGATTACTGACAACTATACCTGGCGATGGATCTTCTACATCAATCTTCCCGTCGGCATTCTGAGTTTCTTCCTGGTCGGTCTGGTGCTGGAGGAAACCGTGCTCTTGCGAAATCTTTCAGAACTGTGGGAGAAGCTTCGGCGGATCGACTACGTTGGGCTTGCCCTTCTGGCCATCGGCCTCGGCTCGCTCGAAGTGGTCTACGATCGAGGAAATCGCCTGGACTGGTTTGGGTCAAAAATGATCGTGCGGCTTACGGTCATGGCGGTTGTTTCACTAGCGGCCATGGTCGTCTGGGAACTACGGTCTCGCCGCCCAATTGTGAATTTGCGACTCTACAAGGACCGCAATTTCGCTGCGTGCAGCCTGTTGATGTTCGTCATCTACGCCACGATCTACGGAACGACGGTCCTGCTACCTCTGATGGTGCAGACGCTGATGAACTATTCGGCCACTGAGGCCGGGTTGATCCTCTCGCCGGGCGGGATTGCCACGATGGCCATCATGCCCCTGGCCGGCTTGCTCTTGGCCCGCGGCGTCGATGCCCGGTGGCTTATCATGTTCGCGCTGTTGGTTGTCGCCGGAGCATTGTACTGGATGACCGGGTTGACGTTGGACGTGTCGCCGGGTTACCTGGTCTGGTTGCGCATCGTGCAGACCTTTGCCTTGGGTTTCTTCTTCGTTCCCCTGCAAACGGCCGCCTACCTCTACCTGCCGCGTGAACAGATCAATAATGCCACCGGTCTGGTCAGCATGCTCCGCAATGAAGGGGCCAGCCTGGGCGTTGCGATTCTGACCACGCTTCTGGCTCGACGGGAGCAATTTCACCAAATGCGGCTCGGGTCGCACCTCGATTCACTGAGCCATGCCACGGTCGAGGCGATCCACCAGGCGACCCTCGCGGCCCAGCAGGCCGGGGCCGACCCGGGACTGGCACACCAACAGGGGATGGCATTGCTCTACAACGTTCTTCAACGCCAATCGACGATGTTGGCCTACCTCGACGCCTTGATGGTTTTCAGTCTCATGGCTTTGGCCGTGGTCCCTTTGGTCTTCCTGATGCGCCGCTCGGTAGCCAAGGAGACCGCACTTCAGCCAGCCTAATATTCAAGCGCCGACATACGAGACAAGGATTGGGTGACCGCTAAAGGTGCGGTTTGGCGACGGGACACCTCGCCCGGGTAGCGGTCTGAACCACGGCGAGAGACGCACATCAAGCTGAACAACGGCAAGGGAGAGCGGTCATGTGCCGTGGACGTCGGCCAGACGTTGAAGGGCCCGGTGGCAGCGGTCTTTTGGGAACGTGCTCGCCACGCAACAGCCCAAGGATTCACGCAACATCCCGTCGAAAACAGCAGGCCATTTGGATTTTGCAAAATCCCCAGCAGTTTGGCGATCCTTCGCAACTGCTTGCAGAATCGAGCGTTACTGATCTGGTGGCAGTCCACTCCGCCTAATCACATCAGTGGCTGGCAGTGGCGTTCTCCACCCCCGCCTTGGTAAACTAGGCAGTAAAGACTTCCATGGCTAAGAAAACAGCAACGCGTCCCGAGCGACCAGCACCGCCAGCCAGCTTGGCGGAATTTCGCAGGCGGATCAGTCCCCACCTCAAAACGATTAGGATCTGGTCGGACGCCAGCCAGGAGCGAGCCAAACGGATCCGTGCGTATCACCGTATCGGCTGCGAGCTGCGCCTTGTCTCGCCTACTTACAGCCGCGACTTGCTGTACGAGGCCACTGGCCACGGTCGCTCCTGGCAAAGGGAAGTGGAACAGTTTGCCAACCAATACAGCAAGCACGAGCTCAACGAGCTGTGCGCACAAGCCGAGAACGTCATCACCGGGGGACATCTTCGGCTTGTGTTATTCCTGCCTCCCAAAAAGCGGGAATCGTGGCTGAGCATGAGCTATCGGCGCCGCTGGACAGCCGACCGCCTGCGTCGAGAGCTGAAACGGCAAGGGGTGCTAGACGGGTCGGGCGGCTCCCGGGGTGGCCGGCCGATGGGCGGTTCGCGGACGCAGCCGGCGTTCCGATTGGAAAAGTTGGCGCGACTGACGGATGACTGGGTCGGCATAGGGCGGGATTTGCTGAACGACCACCACCAGGACGATCCGGCCTTGGCCGAGCTTGACGGCTGCAATGCGGCGTTCTGGAAACGGCTTCAAGTGGCGATGGATGCGGCCGTAGACTTTCAGAAAAAGTGTGAAGGGCTGCGGGACGAGCTTGACCACACAATAGCCGCCGTGGTCATCGAGCGGAAATAGGGTATATCGGATCACGTAGAACGCCTTATGGCCGATTTTTGTGTGGCATATCACAGCATTTCGCAGCGGATCGCTCGCATCGATTGGGTGGCCTTAGTGAAAGTGCGGTCCAAAGGCCGTAAGGCCCAGCAAACCACCTCGGGCGTCGGACAGGTGCGGAGGTGAACGCCATTCCCGACGAGGCTGTTGGCCGGTGAGACGCGGTGCAGCTGTTGGCGTAGACCGCTACTGGGCAGGCCAAAAACTTGTGCAGATTTTGTGCAGATCACGGAGCGAACACGGCCCCGGCATGACCCCTACACAACTCTAGCAAAACCCAGGCACTTGACGGCCAACCCGTTTACAGTACGATAGTTACGGCTTGGCAAATGGTTGTCAGGCAAGGTGTTACAACCGGGTGCGAGACGAGATCAGGCTGACTTTTAATCCGTAGGTCTTGGGTTCGAGTCCCAACAGCCTCACTAAATTAGCTATATTGACAGGCAGCAACAACGGTGGACAAGCAGTAAAGCTTCGTCCAACCCGTTAGCGCCGGGGTTTGTCTGGGAGTGAGTTTGCTCCGGCGGTGGAGGCAGTGGTGGGAGTCGTGGTTCTCATGACCAATGCCGCACGCCGTTCGGCAGAGAGGTTCCAAGGCAGGAATGGCTGAATGTCTTCCGGCGACTTTCCACCGGCCGCCGCACAACGTTCCAAGTATCACGTCGGCCACTGTCGCGGATTGAGCTTCCAGTGGGCCAGCGCAGCTAAGAGGGAAAACATCGTCGCTGCCGACCGGCCGCTCCACAATGAGCCGGGGCCGTAGAAGTTCTTTCGCGCTACAGCCGGGCCGCGGCCTGCTCGTTCGAAGCGTTGCTGTCCATCGGAATGCGTGGATCATTGACGAAGCGCACGAGTTCGGTCCAGTGCTCTTTCAGGCTATCGAGAACCTTGCGGCACGGCTGGCGGAGTTTGGGATTGGAAAGCTCTTCCATCGCTTGAGCCCTCATGGCCTCCACCGCTCGACGCAACAAGGCATCCTGCTGTTGAAACTCCGATGAGCCACGCGCAGATGGCAGACGTTCCCGATTGACCTAGTATAGCTGTCGAATGCGGAGCAGCCAGGACACGCCCGGGGTGTCAACTCCGATCAGCCCTTGCCCACTCTCACGACGTCCCGCCGCACGTGGCGAATAGCGTCGGCCTTTGACATGATCGCCTCCAGTCGCTTAGGTTTCCTGAACAGGTTCAAGTAACGCACCAGGGCGCAGTGTATCGTGCGACGCGGGGCAAGGATAGCGTCCTCCGCTGTAAAGCCTGAGCGGCAGTACCTTTATGGCAGCCGTTTGTGCTGATACAATAGTGTGTTGGTTGCACCCATCTCAAAATGTGTACGATTTCATGCCCGCCATCAATGGCCTGTCCCCTGATCGCCACGCTGTCATCCTTGATTCCGTCAACGATGGCGTGTTCACCGTCGATGACCAGTGGCGAATTACCTCGTTCAATCGGGCAGCCGAGCGGATTACGGGCGTCAAACGCAAGCAGGCGATTGGCAAACGCTGCTGCGAGGTCTTCCGGGCAAGTATTTGCGAAACGGCCTGTGCGTTGCGGCAAACACTGGCCACCGGCCGGCCGGTTGTCAACAAGGCCGTCTACATTCTCGATGCACGAGGCAGTCGGCTACCCATCAGCATCTCAACAGCGGTCTTCAAGGATGCCGATGGCAAAACGATCGGTGGCGTCGAGACGTTCCGCGACCTAAGTCTGGCCGAAGACCTGCGCAAAGAACTGGAGGCAGAATGCAGCTTTGCCGAGATCGTCGGCCGAAGCGCGGCCATGCGCCAGGTGTTTCAACTGTTGCCACAGATCGCCGAAAGCGATAGTACGGTGCTCATTGAGGGGGCCAGCGGCACGGGCAAGGAGCTATTCGCACGTGCCATCCACAATCTCTCTAGGCGGCGCGAGAAACGATTCGTCGCACTGAATTGCGGGGCGCTGCCCGATACGCTTCTGGAATCGGAACTCTTTGGCTACAAAGCGGGGGCATTTACAGATGCCCGCCAAGATAAGCTCGGTCGCTTTGCGCTGGCCGACGGCGGCACGATGCTCCTGGACGAGATTGGCGACATCTCCCCGGCCATGCAGGTCCGATTGCTGCGGGTGTTGCAAGAACGTGTTTATGAACCGCTTGGGTCTGTCGAGCCGGTCAACACGGACGTGCGGATCATTGCGGCGACGAACAAGGACCTGGGCAAGCTCGTGCGGAAAGGCGTTTTCCGCGAAGACCTCTTCTACCGCATCCATGTCATCCGACTCGCGCTGCCAAACCTCCGTGACCGCCGCGAGGACATCCCGCTGTTGATCGAGCACTTCATTGCCAAGTTCAACCGCTTGCAGGGCAAAGAAGTGGTGGGTGTTTCGGACGAGGTGTTGGCTCGGCTCATGGAACACGACTATCCCGGCAACATCCGCGAGTTGGAGAACATCATTGAGCACGCCTTCGTGTTGTGTCGGGGAGCACTGATTGACCTTGCCCATCTGCCACCACAGTTTCGCGGGGCTGGCGAAACAGTATCGCCGAACATCGCCGGCATGACCCTCGAAGCAATGGAACGATTTCTGATCGCCAACGCGTTGCAGCGTCACAAGGGCAACCGCGCAGCCGCCGCCCGCCAGTTGGGCATCAACCCCAGCACGCTCTTCCGCAAGCTCAAGTCGCTGGGGATCGACCAGCCGAAGTCCGAAGAGGACGATTCGTAGCATTGCATTATGCAATTCTATATCAATAGTGTGCGTTGCATATTGCAATGCAACCATGCGATGCCCCCCTTGTGACAATGCGCCGTAACATGCTGTACACAAGTGTTTTACGGATTCTCTCTGCATGACTTCCATGCCACGGCACGCCAATTGCTTTACGATCTGCCATGAAACTCGCCATTCCAGTTTGGCAAGGCCGGATTTCTCCGGTCTTTGATGTTGCTGGGCAACTGCTGTTGGTCGAATTGGCCGATGGCCGAGAGGTTGCCAGAGATGAACGGCTCGTCGAAGAAAGTTCGGCTGACGAGCGAGCAAAGAGACTGGCGGGACTTGGCGTCGGAACGCTGATTTGCGCCGGCATCTCGCAACCATTGGAAGCCATATTGGCCGGCTGCGGAATTCGTGTGATTGCCCGCATCTGCGGCGGCGTCGAGGAAGTGCTTGCCGCATTCGTGGCGGGACGGTTGGGTGAGGATCGTTTTGCCATGCCAGGCTGCTGCGGCCAGAGACGGCGTAGACATCGTGGAGGTTGCGGGCGGCGAGGACAGTCCGATGGATAAGAGTCAAAGGAGAAACATGGTGCCTTGTAGTAGTTGGGGTTTTGGATGTACCGCATTTCTGGCATTGGGAGTGGTGATGTTCGTCGGCGCGAATTCTGTTGCGGCCGAGGCAGTCACCAAGAGCGACACTACGACCAAATCGAAGCAGCCCATCGGCAATCCGCTCGCGCCGTGGCTCATTGAGCAGATGGTCAAGGAAATCAACAGCGGTTTGAAGGATCGCGGTATCGAAGGTCGCTTTGCTGCGTTTCAGGAGTATGCCGGATACCAACTCGATATTTCGGCAGGCCAGGCACGCACTTCGGAGGTAACGGGCAATTGTCGATTGAAGTGGTACGACCATCTGATGCGCAATCCGCTCAAGGCCCCGGTCGAGGCCGAGCAGTTCACACGCGACTTGCACAAAGCCCTGCGAAGCGATGCAGCAGGATTTGACGAGGCGTTGGCAATGGCCCGCGAGAAGATGGACGCCGGGCATCGAGAACCACTGAAGCTGCCCGAGGCAACATCGCCCGAACAGGCTTTGGATGTTCTCAAACACGCGGTAACCAAGGCTCAAACGGCCTACGTGGCTGCAATTGCCCCCCTTTCACGCGAGGAGATCGCTTATCTTCAGCAGAATCTATATCCAATTCTCACGGGGCAAATGACCATCGGTCACACCCTGTGGGATCGCTCCACGGGTCGGTATCTCTGCGATTTGCTGGAAAAAATGGATCGCCGTGCGTTGTACGATGCGGCCGACGCCCTGGTGCCGTTAAGCGATGCACAGCTTCTGGCGGAATTGATCAAGATTCCCGAAGAGGGCGACATCAAATTGGAGGGCGTCGGCGGGACTGTGTTGCGGACGGTTGACACACCGGCCGGCAAGATCGTCCTAGGTGGACGAGGCAACAACGTCTATGAACTCGACAAACTGACTGGCGTGTGCGCGGTGGTCGACCTTGGCGGCGAGGATGTCTATCGAGACGGCGCTGTATCGCCTCAACGTCCCATTCTCGCCATTGTTGATCTGGCCGGCAATGATCGTTACGAGGGAACGCAGCCTGGCATCCAGGGCGGCGCGATGTTGGGCGTCTCGATGCTTGTCGATGTGGCTGGAGACGATGTCTACGATGCCAAGGATATTGCCCAGGGTTCGGCCGTTGGCGGCGTCGGCATTCTTATCGACACCGCCGGCAACGATCACTACCGTGGATTTCGTCGAGTGCAAGGTCAAGCCCTGGGCGGTTTGGGAATCTTGCTGGATCGTGCGGGAAAAGACGACTATCACGCGGCGATGTGGGCACAGGGTTTCGGAGGTCCGCTGGGATTCGGAGTGCTTGACGACCTTGAAGGCGATGACCATTACTATTGCGGCGGAATGTGGCGAGATTCGTACTATCCCGAGACGCCGGGGTATGAAGCCTGGGGCCAGGGCGTTGGCGCTGGACTTCGCGGCGTGGCCGATGGCGGCATTGGTGTAATTCTCGATGGCGGTGGCGACGACGTTTACGAGTACGACTATTTTGCGCAAGGCGGCGGTTACTGGCTCGGCATGGGATTGGCACGCGATTTCGGCGGCAACGACCGACGATTGGGCGGCACGCAAAAGGAATACGACGGCAGCCCTCGCACCCAAACGATGTTCGGTCGCTTCACCTGCGGGTTCGGTTGCCACTATGCCCTTGGCTTCTGCTTCGACGACAAAGGCGACGACACCTACGGCGGCACGATCATGGGCTTGGGTTTCTCCTGGGATTGCTCGAACGGATTCCTCTGCGATTTCGACGGCAACGACCGCTACGAAGCGACCGGCGGATTGACGGAAGGCGACGGCGCACAGGCCGGTCTAGGTGTCCTTCTCGATTATCGGGGCAACGATACCTATCAGGGCTACAACCAGGGCTATGCGTCGCCCTGGATTTCCTATCACTCGCTTCCGCGCTGCGGCGGCAATTTCAGTTTCCTGATCGACTACGGGGGAACCGACACTTACGGCTGCGGCACTGAGAACAACAGCTATACAAGTCGCGGTTGCGAGAGTGGATTCCTCATCGACCGGCCGTTGCAGGAAGAAGTCGATGCCAAGGAGGCATCGGACGCACCCAAGACGGAACAACATGCCAAGAAGGAACCATAAGGCTTCGCCATGAATGTCATCATCACATCGGAAGGTCCGGGCCTGGACAGTCGGGTTGATCCCCGGTTTGGTCGAGCCAAGCATTTTGTACTGGTCGACACCGAGACCGGCGAGATTTCAGCTCACGACAACTCACAGAATCTCAACGCCCCACAGGGCGCGGGCATTCAGGCGGCTCAGACAGTCGCCCGACTCGGTGCCGAAGCAGTTCTGACGGGCCACGTCGGTCCCAAGGCGTTCGCGACACTCCAGGCGGCCAATATCGCTGTCTATACAGGCGTTTCGGGAACGGTGGACGAGGCAATCGAGCAGTTCAAAAGTGCTGGGCTCACGCCTGCCGCGAAGGCGGACGTGCAAGGGCACTGGTAGTAACGTACACAATCTTGTTTGGGATGGCATTTCCAACTGCCGCCCCAAACATAACAACTCTCAGCAAAAGGAGAAACAAAGATGCCACGAGGAGATGGAACCGGTCCGATGGGAATGGGACCAATGACAGGACGCGGTGCTGGCTATTGCGGTGGCAGAGGTGCCGCAGGAGTTGCCAGTCGTGCCCCTGGCCTAGCCTTTGGCCGAGGGCGCGGTGGAGGTGGGCGCGGTTGGCGGAACATGTTTCACGCCACTGGCCTGACCGGCTGGCAACGGGCCGCGATGGGCGTTTCAGCACCATCGGCCGCAGCCGCCACACCGACCGCAGACACAGAGAAGCAATTTCTCGAAACTCAGGTCGAAATGATGCAGTCGCAACTTGACGAGGTTAAGAAGCGACTGGCAGAACGTGAGGCCGCAAAGGCATGAGCGAGAACATCGTTTACCGACCAATCGGCATTATCCGAAGCGAACACACCCGGCCCGAGAAAACGCCGATCCAACCTGTCTTCAGCCAAGGATGCCCCGGGCGGGCGGAAGTGCTTCCAGATTATGCTGCCGGTCTGCGCGATCTGGAAGGCTTTTCGCACATCTATCTCGTCTACCATTTGCACAAAGCAGGTGAGCCGCGGCTGGTGGTCAAGCCATTTCTCCAGGATGTGGAGAGGGGCGTGTTCGCCACGCGCGCCGTGCCGGCCGAATCCTATTGGCCTGAGCATCGTGAGATTGGTGCGCCGTGAAGGGAACATTCTTCATTTAGACGGCGTAGACGTGCTCGACGGTACTCCCCTGTTGGACATCAAACCCTACGTCGCGCGATTCGACCACATCGACGGCACGCGCAACGGGTGGCAGGATGAAGTGGATGAAGAAACGGCCCGGCGGCGAGGGAGACGCGGATTGTGAAAGTCGCAGTGGCCAGCGGAAAAGGTGGAACGGGCAAGACCACGGTCGCGACAAACCTCGCACGGGTGGCCGCCACTGACGGTTGCGCAGTGGCCTATCTCGACTGCGATGTCGAAGAACCAAATGGACATCTCTTCTTGAAGCCCACGATTGAGCGGCAGCAACCGATCAACAAGTTGCTTCCGATGGTTAACCTCGATCGCTGCACGTTTTGTGGCCGTTGCAGCCAGGTATGCCGCTACGGGGCGATTGCCTGCGTGAACAAGCAAGTGCTCGTCTTCGCCGAACTATGTCACTCATGTGGCGGGTGCATTTTGGCCTGTCCTGCCGATGCCATGCGTGAAGTCCCGAAGCCAATCGGAGAGTTGAGACTGGGTATGGCCGGCCCGATCCGGTTCATCGAGGGCCGATTGAACGTCGGTGAGGCGATGAGTCCACCGGCTATCCGTGCGGTCAAAGCGGCAGTGGAAAAAGGGGACAGTCCCCATTTGTGCGAAGCACCCGGAGGGCCGTTCCGGCAAATGGGGACTGTCCCCTTTTTCCACTTGACGATCCTCGATTGTCCGCCGGGCACTTCTTGCCCGGTGATCGAAAGCATTCGTGGCAGCGACTTGGTGTTGCTGGTCACAGAGCCAACGCCGTTTGGGCTGCACGACCTGAAACTGGCTGTCGAAATGGTGCGGAACTTGAAGCTCCCACTGGCCGTTGTATTGAACCGCTGCGACATCGGCGACGATCGGGTCCGCGAAAAAGGGGGACAGGCACCATTTGTGCGAAGCACCCTTCGGGCCGTTCCGGCAAATGGTGCCTGTCCCCCTTTTTCGCACCAGATGCGTCAATACTGCGCGAGCCAACGCATTGCCATACTGGCCGAGATCGCCGACGACCGGGCGGTGGCCGAAGCCTATTCACGCGGCCAATTGGCGTGTGATGCCGTGCCTTTATTCGCGGATCACATCCGTGCGTTGCTCGGGCAGCTTCAGAAGGGAGCGGCACGATGAAAGAATTGGTGGTCATCAGTGGCAAGGGCGGCACTGGCAAGACTTCGGTAGTTGCGGCGCTGGCTACTCTGGCAAAGCCGTGTGTTCTGGTCGATTGCGATGTGGACGCCGCCGATTTGCACCTGATCTTCGAGCCGAAGGTGATCCACCGTGAGGACTTCACTGGCGGCAGCAAAGCACGGATCAAGCCCGGCCACTGCACGGCCTGCGGAAAGTGCGAGGAACTGTGCCGGTTCAATGCGATCCGCTTTGACGGTCCCGGCAATGGCCAAGTTTCACGGACATTTCGTGTCGAAACGACCGCGTGCGAGGGGTGCGGCGTCTGCGTGGATTACTGCGCCGAAAACGCCATCGAATTTGCCCCCGCTGTCTGCGGGCAGTGGTTCGTCTCCGAGACTCGCTGCGGACCGATGGTCCATGCGAAGCTGGGCATCGCGGCCGAGAACTCGGGAAAGCTCGTCACGCAGGTTCGTCGCACTGCTCGGGAGATTGCCCATCGGCATGGGCTGGAACTGGTTCTTTGCGATGGTTCGCCGGGAATCGGTTGCCCGGTCATCGCTTCGCTGACTGGCGCGAGTCTTGCCCTATTTGTCGTCGAGCCGACTGTATCCGGCGTTCACGACTTCTGCCGCGTTGCTCAACTGGCTGCGCGATTGGACGTGCCAGGGCTTGTGGTGGTGAACAAAGCGGACCTCAATATGGCGATTGCCGAAGAGATCGAGGCAATGGCCACGCGGCACGGAATCGTTCCGATGGGTCGTATTCCCTACGACTGTGAAGTGACCTGTGCACAGATCGCTCGCAAGACGGTGGTGGAATCGTCAGATGGCCCGGCGTCTCAGGCCATACGTGCGGTATGGGGCGAGGTGCAGAAACGTCTATCGTCGGTTGCCTCGTCGGCGGTCGGCGGCTTGGTGCAAATAGGATCATAACAAACCACGAGCAACCGAGGAAAAGTAACGTGAGTATCGACTGGGTTCTTGATCCAAACTCTGGCGAAATGCATCCTCGGAAAGCCCTTTCGCCAGCCGTCTTGGAGCGATTTGACAAGCCTCGCAACTATGGCCCATTGGAGTCCTTCGATGGTCACGGCCGCATCACTGGCCCGTGCGGCGACACGATGGAATTCTGGATTCAGGTCACCGATGGGCGGATTGATCGGATCGGCTTCACCACAACCGGCTGCGGAACATCGCGCGCTGCCGGCAGCATAGCCACGGAGTTGGCGTCGGGACAGTCACTCAGTGAAACCGCCAAGGTTGAGCAGGCCGACATCCTGACAGCCTTGGGCGGATTGCCCGAGGATTCCAAACACTGTGCCCTGCTGGCGTCGAACACGCTCAAAGCTGCTATCGAAAACTATCACGATCGACAGAACGTTTAACCTAACCTTTTTGAACTTGGAGAAACGCCTTATGAAAATCGCTATCCCAATGGCCGGTGGTCGGCTGTGTATGCACTTTGGTCACTGCGAGCAATTCGCGTTGGTGGACGTAGATGAGACCGCCGGCAAGCCCACGAACACAACCCTTGTAACTCCGCCGCCGCACGAGCCGGGCTTGCTGCCGCCGTGGCTGCATGAACAGGGTGCGACCGTTATCATTGCCGGTGGCATGGGACAACGAGCGCACCAACTGTTTGCCCAAAGTGGAGTGAAAGTCGTGGTTGGCGCACCGGCCGACACACCAGAAAATCTTGTCACAGCGTACCTCGGCGGCACTCTGGTGTCGGGACAAAATGCCTGCGACCATTGAAAAACGACATTCCGCCTATCGACAGCTTCGCAATGACAGCCATCCCGGCTGCGTAGTGTGTTGCCCGAGCAACGGGCATGGCCTTAACCTGGAATTCCGAATTGCTTGCGACGGCGCAGTTGAGGCGTCATTTGCGTGCAGCAAGGTATTTCAAGGTTATCCAGCCACGTTGCACGGCGGCGTGGTCTCCGCGCTACTGGACGGTGCCATGACGAACTGCCTGTTCGCTCATGGCCACGCCTCGATGACCGCTGAACTGAACGTTCGCTTCCGGCATCCGGTAGCCACGGACAATCCGGCAACGGTGCGGGCGTGGATCACGTCCTCGACGCGCCCTGTGCATGCATTGGCTGCTGAACTTGTTCAGGACGGCATGGTTAAGGCGACGGCCAAGGCCAAGTTTCTGGAGAAGGCGGCAATGGGCTGGTTCGGGAAGGCGGGACAATGATGGCACAGACTCGCGTTACGGTTCTGGTTGAGAACACGGCCGGAGGGCGGGATGTTCTTGCGGAACATGGCCTGTCCTATTGGATCGAACACAACGGTCGGCATATCCTGCTCGACTCCGGGCAGGGTGGCGTGCTGGCAAGCAACGCCTACAGGCTGGGGATTCCACTGCGCGAAATCAATGCCCTGATTCTCAGCCACGGGCATTACGACCACACTGGCGGAGCGGCCGAGGCCCTGAAATCCACCCAATCCGTGACGGTCTACGCCCACCCGGCAGCCTTCGCGCGGAAGTTCATCCGCAACAGCGACGGCACCGCACGGGAAATCGGTATGCCGTACCCTCCGCAAGAGGCCATCCGTGCATCGCACAACCAGTGGATCGCCACCGAGCGTCCGACCGCTGTGTCGGATGGACTGACGGCGACCGGCCCTGTTCCACGGCTTTCCGATTGTGAGGACACCGGCGGGCCATTCTTCCTGGACGAAGCGTGTGCACAGCCCGATCCCTTGGAAGACGATCAATCGGTATTCTTCGACACGAGTGAAGGCATAGTGGTGCTCTTGGGATGCGCGCACTCGGGCGTCGTCAACACCCTGAACTACATCCGCCAATTGACAGACAAACGTCCCATTCGCGCAGTGATCGGCGGGATGCACCTGGTTGGAGCTTCCTCACGGCGGATCGAGCGAACGATTGAGGAACTCCAAAGAATTGGCGTCGGGCGGCTGGCGCCCGCACATTGCACTGGAATGCCGGCGACGGTGGCCCTGTGGAATGCGTTTCCAGGCCGATGCCAACCCTGCCCCGTGGGAACGAGATTCGAGTTCGATTGAAAAGGCATGGTCCGCAATGGGCAGCACGAAAGCCAACCATTTCGACCAGTCCACGGCCCACTGGGACGCGGAGCCCTCGCGTCCGTCGCGTCAATTCCGACCTCCGGTTCTTCTCGCTGTCGCAGTTGCCCAGCGGACTGGTGCCGTTTAACTGTTGTTGGATAAACCACTGCGTGCGAGCAGCATACGGTGAGTGGGCGGCACTGGACTCGAACCACCCGCCGCAAAACATGATGGCGAAAGGGCTTTCGTGAGTCCTCCAAGTGCGGGTGGCACAGAATCCGGCACACTTGCGGATCGGCCGAAGAGCCTGACGGTTCGCTGTCCGGTGTGCGGGCAAGGCTTTAACGGCTGCGGCGCACTTCACCTCACCTATGCCGCGCCCATGGTTTCGCATCGGCACGCTCTGCCGTGATTGCCGGGCATGCGGTGAAGCTAGCGGAGGAGTGCATGGGCTGATTGCTGGACGCAAAAAAGGGTCCATTTTCGAGAGACACAGAATTCGGCTGAGTAGATGAGGCACAGGGAGGCTAACGAATAGGAATCAACCGCGACCGCACGTGGTTCGTGCGTGTGGGCGTCGGCTGCGTGCCATGGTTAGCCGAGTGTAATTTGATCCTTCACCATTCAAATGGATTGCTGGTTTCGTCTTTAAATTTCCCGGAAGAAAGAATCGCTTTGAGAGCACTTAGGTTATCGCAGTACAACCCCCTGGCAACCAATATGGGCTCCGCAGCTTCATTCGATGTCTTGAAAAGGACAAAATGTTGATGTCTTCCTCTACCGCCTGCTTCATACCAAATATATTCAAGGTCCTTTGTTTTCCCACCACTGATTAGTTTTACTGCGCAGGATTGATATTGCGTAAATCGGCGAGTTTGGCGAAGCTGTAGCCATCCAACACGGAGGGCTTGGCATGGACGCCAAACAGATTCGCCAGTTGAAGCCGATGCTGACACGTTACTTGAAACAGTTCGACGATTGCTTTACCCAACGGCAGACGCGGGCTCATTTCTCGACCTATGTCGAGGGCCAATTGTCCGATCTCAGCGAAAAAAGCTGTGAACCGATCGCCGTTGCCGCCGGGATTCCCCCGCGAAACTTGCAGGAGTTTTTGTCCACCTACAAGTGGGAAGAAGATCGCACTCGAAATCGCTTGCAAGAGATCGTGATCCGGGACCACGCTGGTCGCAATTCGGTCGGCATCATCGACGAAACCAGCGACGTGAAGCAAGGAGGCAAAACCCCTGGCGTCAAACGGCAGTGGTGCGGCACGGTTGGTAAGACGGAAAACTGCATCGTCACCGTGCATCTCGCCTACGCCACCGGCGATTTCCATTGCCTGTTGGACGGCGACTTGTTTCTGCCCGAGGACTGGTCGGACGACCGCGCCCGTTGCCGCGCGGCGGGCATTCCCGACGATGTGGTGTATCGGCCGAAATGGAAAATCGCTTTGGAGCTTTTCGACCGCGCGGAAGACAACGGAGTGACGTTCGACTGGCTGACGTTCGACGAGGGATATGGCGGAAAGCCCGCGTTTTTGCGGGAATTGCACGGTCGCAAGCAGTGTTTTGTGGGCGAAGTGCCGAAGACGTTCACCGGCTGGATTCACGAGCCGCGCGTAACGGATCGCCCGTTTCGGCGAGCCAAGGGGCGTGGCCGCAAGACGCCGCGAGCCATTGCCGGCAGCCGTCCGGCCATCAGCGTTGAAAACATGCTCAAATACTCGCCGGAACTGCGGGACCAGGAGTGGGTGCGGTATCGCGTCAAGGACGGCGAAAAGGGGCCGATGGTTTGGGAGGCAAGACACGTTTGGATTACGGTCAAGGATGAGAAGGGCTTGCCCGGAATGCGGCTGCATCTGGCGGTAGCCCGCAATGTCTTGGACCCGGCGGAGATCAAGTTTTTCCTCGGTGACGCTCCGTTGGAGACGAGCGTGCAAACCTTGTTGCTGGTGGCGTTCTCGCGATGGCGTGTTGAACGGTGTTTTGAGGATCAAAAACAAGAAGTCGGGCTCGATCAATGGGAAGGGCGTCACTGGCTGGGATTGAAGCGACACTTGATCCTGACATCGGTGAGCTACTTGTTCATGGCGCGAGTCCGCGAGACTTTGCGGGGGAAAAAATCCCGAGTTGACCGTGTGCCAAGTACATACGGCAATGGGATCACTGGTGCGGAGTTGGTGGCTTAGCGGTCGGGCGTCTGCGGCACTGATTGAAGCAACCGCAAGGACAATCCAGCACTGGCAACAGCGCAATGCAACAGCACGGCGATGCCACATCAAGCGAACACGAAAGAAACTGCGACACCTGGGCATTTATCTGAAAAACCTCATACGCTGCAAATGGCCGTAATCCTGCGCAGTAAAATTAGACGACGCAATGGAAGAGGCGGCTTGCTGGAATCGATAACACACCCGACCTGAAATTGTTGTCCAGGAAGTGCAATTCCGCCGACAAAGTTTCCTGAAATGAATCTTTGAACTGGTTTCGAAAATCCATCGATGGTGAAGATGTCTTGGAATTGAGTGTTAACGAATAACGAAGCAGAAGACACAGGTAACGATGACACAGGGGGTTTCTTCTGGCAAGAAACCGCGGCGCATCCTGCCAAGAGAAATAAGAGAACTCTTGATACGCGGAAGAGGTTCATTCATCCTCCATTGGTTGGGGACCACTTCGACCGCTGAAAGTACAACAAAACTATACCATTTTTCGCAGCCGAGCATGGCGTTGGCAAGCAACCCCTCCGCGGACAGCGATTTGACTCGCTGACCATAGCGATTCACATGTCAACAATCGTTGCTTTAATGGGCCTCGAACCGAGCCCATCCCCCTCAGGCGACCGCCCGACGTTCCCAGATTGCTCGCCAGCACCGTTTGATGGAACCGAAACGGCAGTGCCGAGAAACGGGGTGGATTGATGAGCGTTGCAGGAAACGGCTGACTTTTTGCGTCAGATCAAAGCAACGACGGGGTTGCAGCCGCTCTCGGCCTCCGGAGTATTGCCGCAGCGCGATTCCCGCGTTGGCCTAACCTCTCAGAACGCTACAGGCCAAGGTGTCCCAGTAGGCGATTAGCGTCTTTTCGGATTGCAAGTTTTGTTCCAGTATGAAGATAGTGATAGTGCCATGCTATCTCGTAAGACAATTTTCAATCTGGGGGTAACATACCAGGCGTGAGCTGCCTTCTCGTCACTAACCGCAGCTCCTGCTCGCTTTGTTGCCTGGAGGGCCTAAAAATGCAAGTGGACACACGTCGGAACGACGCAGAAGACTTGGGGCTTGTCGGGGTATCCGCCTGGACAACTAGCATCCGGGCGGAAGTCCACACGGCGGCGGCCTGTCCGTCCACTGTGTTGGTCACTGGACCTACTGGGACGGGGAAGGAAGTCATCGCCCGGGCGATCCACGCTCATGGTCCCCGGGCGGGCAAGCCGTTCATCCCCGTCGATTGCGCCGCCATCCCCGCGACGTTGTTTTCGAGCCATATTTTCGGACACCTCAAAGGCGCATTCACCGGCGCCGAATATGCCGCACTCGGTTGTTTTCGGGCAGCGGACGGAGGAACGCTCTTCCTTGATGAGATCGGCGAACTCGGTTCCGACATGCAGACCAAATTGCTCCGCGTTCTCCAGCAGCGTACAGTGTGTCCGGTCGGCAGCTATCAGGAGATCCCCGTCGATGTCCGTGTGATTGCCGCCACAAATCGCGATCTCGATTGCGAAGTAAGGGCGGGTCGGTTTCGCGAAGACCTTTTCTATCGACTGAACGTAATTTCGCTGCGGACGGCGCCCTTACGCGAGCGGCCGGAGGACATTGCGGAACTCGCCCACCACTTCCTGAGCAAGCTGGCGTTTAACTGCGGGCTGGCGGCGAAACATCTTTCCGAGGCGGCTCTCATTCGATTACAGCGATGCGATTGGCCGGGAAATGTTCGGCAACTTGAGAATGTGTTGGAACGCGCGGCCTTTTCGAGTCAGGAGAAAACGATCGGCGTCGAGGACGTTTTCACCGGGGAGGCCGAGGTTGTTGTGCCCGCGGCGGTTGACCCTAAGAGTTTGGTTCTTACGCGCGTTTCGTTCGCCTCCGGCCCCGCAAAAAACCGCACCGAGGAATACTCAAGACAGTGTTGCTTCGCCGCCGCCGAGGGAAGTTGGGTCACCATGGCGGAAGTGGAGCGTGAGCATATCCGCAGAACTTTAGGGCTTACCAACGGCAATCAGAGCGAGGCGGCTCAACTACTCGGCATCGAGCGTCATCAACTCGCCCGGAAGCTCCGCAAGTACGGTCTGGACGTTCTCTCCCCTAGATGCGTTCAGGTATCCAATCGGGCGGCTTAAGCCGATTTTTTCACTGGTAAGCCGGCTGGCGCAAAACGGTCGTTTCGCTGGCGGGAAGTGTGCTACCGTGTCTCGAATCGGTGCGTCCTTTTTCGCGTCTGCACCATTCTTCCATTCCCCTCATACCCTCCGTGGAACGCAATGTACCAAGGGGATTGGTATGAAACATACCAACGCTGGTACATCTTCTACCATCGTCTGCGAGTTCCTCTAGACAACTTCGCACTCGACATCTTTATCCCTTCCTCCATCTCGTTTCGCCGCAAGCACTTGACACATATCGCCGAGCGCGGTTCGCAGTGTTGGCATGACATCTGCTAAGAGTCGCATTCAAACTCTCCTGCAACGAGAAGGTGCCACCATGCGTTCCTTAGCGGCAAATCGAGCATCGATCCGTCGGCCCGTCGTCTGGATCGTGGATACGCATCGTTCGGATTACGACCACTTGCTAGCCGATGCCAAGGCCGAGCAACTGAAAATTCGCTTCCTGAACTCGGGCCGAGAAATGCTGCACGATTGGTTTGCCGGCGCGCCCGACGTTTGCATCGTCAACTTGCAATTGCGGGAATTCAACGGCTTTGACGTGGTCGAGATGATCCAACCCTTTCCCACAGGGACGACCGTCTGCCTGTTGACTGACGAATACGAACCTGAAGACGAGATTCGCGCGTTGAGCCTAGGGGTGCATTCCTATCTCTGCAAACCTCTTAAGACTGCGGTGTTCTTCAAGTTCTGCTTCTGCCCCAAGGCGAAGCACGCGGCGGCTTTGCACGCCGTCGTATCGCCTGCGGTGCGTTCGCCGCCGGCCGGTGAGGCAGACGATTCGTCCCATGGTAACCGGCAATATGCAGAAGGGAGAATGCTCGATTAAGAGGATTGTTGCGCCACCGTTTATCGATGCGAAGTGTGTTGCGATATTTAAGCGGGCGTTGATCGAAGGGATAAGTGTCGCAAGTGCAACCAATTTTCACCGTTACTTTGAAAGGCCTTCCCAACATGCAAACCACGCATAAACTAATCAGAATTGTCGCAGTTTTCTGCCTGTTGACGCTCGTGGCCAGGAGTGCATCGGCGCAGAGCTTAAAAGCTCAGTTCGACGAGTGGGGCAATGGCTCTTCCGGCGGCATTTCCCTCTCCTACTATATCGCTCCCTCACCCTTCGCCATAGACCCCATCTCGGGGTTTTCGACCTTGACGTACCAACTGCCCTGGCCTGTGGCACGAGGGGATCTGATCATTACCGATAGCAGCGGCAATGTCAGCGATCTCATTCGTTTCGACACGAATACGGCGAATATGGGCGTAGCCTACTTCTTCTCCGACGTTGCGGACGAGTTCCCCGTCCCTCTGGCTGACAATCTCTTCGGCATCCCACCGCCGAACGCTGCGGCTCCGTCCTACACCATGGCCGAGTCAGGCGTGGAAGGAAATGATTACGTCAACTACCTCGCCTCGGGAAATCTTCCCGGGGCCGCGCTGCCGGGTCCGACTACGGTGGCCTACACCATTATCAGCGACAGCCCGGTTCCCGAACCCTCCACCTTCGTCCTGCTCGGCATAAGCGCCATCGGCCTGCTGGCCTACTATTGGCGAAAACGAAAGTAAACGGCTCGGATGCCCGCGTTCAATATTTTCCATCACTCGAGACTTTTACCAAGTGGCCAGATTTGGCCAAGGAGAAAAAACATGTTTCGCTATTCATTTGCTATGGCCGTTGTCGCGATCGTCGCCCTTGCCGGCGCCGCCCAAGCCGCGACGATCTTTTCAGACGGAATTTTCAACAACAGTGACTGGACGCTTACCACCTTCAACAATGCCACGGGCGTAGGGAGCACCGCATCGGCGTTTCAGGTGCTAACCGGTGGCAACCCCAACGAGTTTCGCGAGATCCAACATCAACTGTTGGTCAGCAACCCGGGCAATGGCGCCATCTTCACCTTCCACATGAACAACAACGATTTCTACACGCCCAGCTCGCAAGGGGCGATCTCCTACATCGATTACAGCGAAGACGACATCAACTTTGTTAATCAGGCCGGCAATGGCCAAGGTTCGGGGCTGGCCATCTATCAGAATGGTAAGTTCTACCGCCAACAGACTCCCACGCTGGTCATGCCGTACGCTTCCTACTCGACCTGGACCAACAATTCCGCGTCCGGTTTGCTCGCGACATCCTTTGCCGAGGTTACCCCCGCGGGCGTCCTTAACCTCGCCAGCTATCCCGACTTTTCCGCCACCGGCACGATTATGCAGTTCGGCTTCCAACGCGGTAACTCCGGCAATGGCAGCTACAACACCGATACCGGTATCGACAACTGGAGCGTAAAAATCGTCCCGGAGCCGAGCACGCTCGCGCTGCTCTGCGTCGGCGCCATTGGCCTGCTGGCTTACTATTGGCGAAAACGGAGCTAAGCCACTATGTTGCGTTGCGGACAGCGGACTTGGCGACTCGCCGCGTCGGCATCTGGAAATCGAGCGGCGTTATTGTGCGTGCAACTCATAATCACTGTCTCCATGAAAGGTTTATTGCTATGACAACAACAACAAGACAACTCGGAATTCTTGCGGTCGTCGCCCTCTTGGCGCATAGTTGCTGACAATGCGTTGGCGCAGATTAACGTAACATTCGACGAGTACGGCGTGGGCACTTTCAACAACACCCCGCTTCCCTACGGCATTGCGGTTGAACCGCTATCCGGCTTATCGACCTTGGCGTATCAGTTGCCCTTTCCCGTGGCAGATGGCGACCTGTTCCTCACCGAAGGTACAGCCGTCCCACCGATCAACAGCGATCTGGTGCGTTTCGGAAATATCCAGAATACGGCCGGTACGTTTGGCGTAGCCTACTTTTTCTCGGATCCCCTCGATCCAAGCGATATTGGCAACCCGCTTGCCGATAACCCCTTCGGCGTTCCACCGCCCAACGCGGTAGGGTTGCCTGTTCTCTATTTCCCGGAAGGAGGTGTAGAAGGAAACGATGGCCTCGTTTACACCCCCAACGGAGGCGATCCTGGGAATTTCCCTGGTGCCCTGGTGACCTACACTATTCTCAGCGACAGCAACCCCGCTCCCGAACCCTCCACCTTCGTCCTGCTCGGCATAAGCGCCATCGGTCTGCTGGCCTACGCTTGGCGTCGCCGCCGAAGCTGACCTTTGGTGTAAAACCAGAATTTTCACAAGCCCTTCCGGGCCGTTCCGGCAGGGCTTTTTCATACGCAGATTATCCTGATCTTCAGAGTAGCAATGACCTGGTGTATCCCAGAGCGAGTTGAGATCTCGTGTTCCGAAAATCGTTGATTTGACGGGGCTCGAACCGAGCCCATCCCCCTCAGGCGACCGGCCGACGTACCCAGAGTTCTCGCCTGCACGTTTGATGGAACCGCAGAATGCGTTCCGAAAATAGGGCCAATTGATGGGGCGTCCGAAGAAACGGTCGAGATTACGAGACGATGGCAAGGATAACGCCCGCTACGCGGCCAGCGCTACTTGGCTGGAATGAGTTCAACTCCCCTGTTCTTTGGGCGTTCACTAAGAGTCGACTTATCGGTGAGGAACTTGCACAAGGCAAGGAACGGTTCAAGTTTACGCTTCTTCGGATCATAGTCCGCCGCACACCAGCGTTGAGCGATGTGATATTTGCCGTCTGCAACCCCCTCAAGAATCCACTCGTCACCATCGTGTCCGCTTATCTCATCCTCGCTCGGCATGTGAAAGAACTTCAGCGCGGTGACAAGGGAATCGAGTGACCTGGAATCGGCCTCTGATAACTTCAGATCTTTTTGCTCGACTAAGTGCCCTGGGTCGTACCCACCTTCGCCATCCAAGCGGCGTGCGGAAAGGCTAAAAATGCCACCCTGTTTCTGGGCTCTTATGGCAATCGGATTACCCCAGGTCGGGAGGATTGTGAACCGGTAGACAACAACCTTCTTGTCCTTGGAAACCTCTGGGAGTCGCGGTTCCTTCATCCGGCTGAGAGCCTTGCCATACCACTGTGCCTCGAATTCAGAGACGCCTGCGTCACCCGCTTTCTTACGGACAGGAAAGTAGGGTGTGTCTGCACACGCCGAGTAGGCGACACAAAGTACAAGCAGAAGAACGGGAATCCGCCGCATGATAGGAAACCTAACCGGTATGCAACCGCTGAAAGTACAACGAAACGGCCTTGTCGAGCTTTTCCAGCGTTTAGTGCGTAGAACAAGGAGGATTTGAAACACACCAAACGTCTGAAAGGAGTCTCGACATGGCCGGTACACGGAAAGGTACGTACAAAATCACAAATTGGAGGAAATACAACGAGTCGCTGGTGCAACGTGGGTCGATTACCTTCTGGTTTTGCGAGGAAACGGTCGACAAATGGCGACACGACAACGCACATCCCGGAGTCGGACATCCCTTTGTCTACAGCGACACGGCCGTCGAATGTTTGCTCGTCCTGCGAGAGTTGTTTCAATTGCCGTATCGTCAAACCGAGGGACTCGGCAAATCGCTTGTTGAACTGATGCGAATCGAACTCGCCATTCCCGACTACACGTCGCTGGCCAAGCGTGCCACCGCATTGGGCGTCTCGCTCGACATTGCAAAACGCAGCGGAAAGATCGACGTGGTGGTCGATAGCACCGGCTTGAAGGTTTTCGGTGAAGGTGAATGGAAGATGCGCAAACATGGCAAGAGCAAGCGTCGCACGTGGCGAAAATTGCATCTGGCGGTGAACCCGGACACCCACGAGATCGAAGCTGAAACCTTGACCGAGAACAGTTGCGACGATGCGAGCCAAGTAGACGACCTGTTGGATCAGGCGACAAACAAGGTCGGTGGATTTTATGGCGACGGCGCTTATGACAAACGAAAGACCTACAAAACCTTGGGACAACGCCACATCCGAGCGATCATTCCGCCGCGTCGCAATGCGAAGATTTGGCAGCATGGCAACTCCGTCAAACGTCCGTTGTCGCGGGATGCGGCGATCCGCGAAATCCGCCGACGTGGTCGCCGTCAATGGAAGAAGCGAGTCTGTTACCATCGCCGGAGTCTTTCGGAAACGGCCATGTACCGTATGAAATGTTGCTTTGGCGACCATCTGAAGAACCGCGAAATCGAAAATCAGCGAACGGAAACACGTCTCCGTAGCAAAATCCTCAACAAGTTCACTCACCTCGGACTCCCCGAGTTCGAGTGGAATTAGTCGACAAGGCCCAACGAAACTATACTATTTTTCGCAGCCGAGCATGGCGTTGGCAGGCAACCCCTCCGCAGACAGCGATCTGACTCGCTGACCATAGCCATTTGCATTTTCAGAAACCGTTGGTTAGATGAGGCGTCTGCCGACACGGACTACCCCCGGCGAGGTCCCCATCGTCTCGGAATCCTCGTTGGTACGTTTGACGGCACTACGAAAACGCTGTCAAGAAGGGGTCGTTTTTCGGTGTGTGTCACATGCGACGGCTTTTGGGGATTATCAGCCGCTTGTCGACGGTCTCACGCCGCGTAGCGCGCGGGGGTGTTTCGCACTGGTGCGCACAGCGCGGAACATATTAGCCCACGGCAACGACATGGCCGTAATCCTCCACCATCCGCCTTCCGCGCTGTCACTGGGCCAGTTCCGCCGATTTCGCCAGGCAATTACGTAGCATTTATGCGCGAGGCTTGCGTCAGGGCTTACCTTGCAGCGGATGGGGATAGACGTACGGCTTGTAGTATCCTTCCGGCGGCTTCTCGTTGAAGAAATCCCGCCCTTCCTTGACGTGCGCTGCCTGTAGTTCTGTCTGTTTTGGATTCCAACGGCGCAGCCCCATGTTCAGCTTCGCCCCATTCATCGTGTTGTTCCAGGCGTAGCAGGGAGATGGCTCGAATACGCCATCTCCGTCGGCGTCCGTTGCCCGGCCTGGCTGGTTCATGGCGGGATAGCCCGCCCCTGGTTGGCCCGCGGGAATCTGGTTGCCGTCCACGGGGTTCTTGCCGTCGCACACGCCGAACCCGCCCCGGTCATGAAATGACCTCTCGTGGCAGAGCGGGATGATCTTGCTGTTGTAGGTCGTGCCTGTGGCCGTGTTATTGAACACGATGGCCACCCCAGCATTGACGCCGCAGATGGGCAACTGCGGGCTGCCTTGCTTCATACCGACCGCGGCAAACGTGTTGTCGTAGATCTCGGCCTGCTGGCAGCCGTAAAAGCCCGTCTGAACACCGACTCCGTAGACCTCGATCTGCGCATTAACGATGTTGTTGTGGCGGATGACTACCCGCGCGCCGTTGTTGGGCGCGATCCAGGGAACGTCGCCCCCCTTCGCCGCGCCGGGGCCGAGGTAGACCTCGTTGTCCTCTAAGTACAGTGCCGCGGCGGTCCCCAAACTCAGCGGCTTGCGGAAGTTCTGCGCCGGGGCCGGAACACCAGATGGGCTGTGCAGGGCTGCGGTCGTAGTCTCTGTCGTCAAACACACAGTGATCGATGAGCCCGTAGGTGTCGCCGCGAATGGACATCATCGTTTGGGCATTCTTGAACTTGCAGTGGTCGATGCGGAAGTTCTTGCAGGTGCCGCCGATCGACACGAATCCGTTCGACGGGCCGGGGCGCGTGAGATCGAGTCCGGTAAAGGTGATCCCGGTAACGCGGAACGGCTTTCCTTCGACTCCCTGCAACTGGAAAGGCACGAAGTAGTCGCGGCTGCGACGATCGCAAATGACGGTCTTATCCATTCCCGCCCCTTGGATGGTGATGGCCTTCATTTTGGCCCCATGGCTGGCGTTCCATCCCGTGGACCAGTCTGCCGTGCCCTCGGGGAGCTGCACGGTGTCGCCGTCCTTGGCGGCGTCGATCGCCGCCCAGACCGCCTCCGGCGTCAACGCCGCCGCCGTGCGGGTCTCGGCACGAACGGTTTCGGGCAATATTCCATCCGCAGCGACGAGGAAAGACAATGCCAACAACAATCGGGACCGCGTGCTTCTGATTCTCATCGTCAGATCTCCGATGCGGTTTTGGAACTCTTGTATCAGGTCATGCTTCAGCATAACAAGCGTTGAAGGGGACGCAACTCGCTGTTTAGTGCAACACCGCGGTGCTCCGACATGACAAATCGTCGCGCGCGAGAGGGAATAGAGGGAATGTAGTGGGTCTGACCATTTCGACTGGCGCGATTTGCGGGATTTGGGTAAGCTGCTTGCGCATGTGTTTGCGATTACATTCCTACGCGCAAGGAGTACGAGATGGAAACGTCGCCACGAGTTTCGGCGGGGCAGTTCGCCGAATCGATGAAGCAAGAGTTTGAGGTATTCGCCAATGAGGTGATGGAAGCCGTCAACGACGCACCGGACGGGCAGTGGATTGCCGGCAGTGAAGAGCAGGTGCGGGAGCTTTGTGCGGAGATGCGTCGGAAGGTCTTCGAGCGTGCCTTGCAGAAGCGGGTCGATGCGGCGGAAGCCGCTTTTCCCCCCTCCGCACCATCCGACGACGGGCAAGCGACTGGCGAATAAAGGCCGGCAGTCGCACCGGGTTCTTACCGTCAACGGCGAGATCCATATCGCGCGACGCTGGTGGCATGGACCACAGATCGGCAGTATCGCGCCGGCGGATGAGATTCTCGATCGTAGCGGGGCAACGATCACGCCCGGTGTCTTGGAGATGGCTTGTCGACTGAACTTATCGGCGACGAGTTTCATCAGGGCGGCAGCGGCCCTGGAGCGCACGGCCCAAGTGAAGCTCAGCGGCGAGCGGTTGCGTCAAGAGGTGGAAGCGACCGGGCGTCGCGTGCTGAAAGCCCAGCAAGACGACGCCATCGCCGTGACCTGGCACGCGGAGGATTGCATCCTGCCGGACAGCAAAACACGCGAGAAAACGCGTGTTTACACGGGTTGCGACGGCGTGATGGTGCCGATCATCACCGACGCCGAGAAAGTGAAACGTCGCGATGGCATCAAGGCCAAGCGCCGCCGTAGCGGCAAGAAATGCAAACCCCTGCCACCGCGAAAGCGTGGCTCCGACCTGGCTTGGAAAGAATTCAAGGTCATCTTCTTCTATAGCGAAGACGCGAAGCATCAGCATGTGGCCTTCACCCACGGTAATCATATCGCAGCGGGAACGCTTCTCCGTCACGAAGCGGATCGACTGTTCTTCCGAGAAGCGGATGAACATGTGGGACTCGTGGATGGAGCGACGTGGATTCGCGAACAGATGGAGTTGCATCTCGCGGAGTTGGATGCGTTGGGCTTGGACTTCTTTCACTTGAGTGAAAACGTGCATCGTGCGCGGCGTAAGGTTTTCGGTGAAGAATCGCCCGAGGGCAGCGCATGGGCGGATGAACTGATGCACGTGTTCAAACATGAGGGATACGCGGCGGCTTGGGAGAAAATCATCCAGTGGCGTGCCACGTTGCGGGGCAAAGGGAAACGCGAGGCCGCGGATCGACTGCTGAAGTTCGTCTCGACGCGGAAGGAAATGATCCGCTATCCAGCGTTCCGAAGACGCGGCTGGCAGATCGGCAGCGGTCCGACGGAATCGCAGTGCAAACTCTGCACGAAACGGCTTAAAGGCTATGGCCGCCGTTGGGATCGACCAAATGCCACCGCGGTTGCGGCCCTCGATACGCTGGACAGAAACGGCCAATGGCACAAAGTCTGGCCAAACGCCAGCCCCATCACCACTTAAGGCCGCCAAGAACGCTGGTTACGCACAATGTAGTTGCCTTCTTCGCCCTGACTGTTAGAATGCAGACGCTTCCTCGTTGGAGGTCTGGCCAAATCATCGCTTCCCGCCAGCACTGGAGATTAGCGGGCGGGGCGCTGCAATTGGCTTCGTCCTATTTGGAGACACGGTAGTACAGCGTTTCACAAGTTCGTCGGTTTAGAAACTCGTCGAATTTCGATGCTAGTAAGACCCACGAAAGGGAGAAACCTCGGCAAAAGTGGCGAAGCTTGCCATAAGTACATAACCGACGGATTTACGAAACGCTGTACCAGCTTGGTCGAACGAGGCGTAGTTACCTATTCTGTTGCAGCACTAACCCATTTTCCGACCGCGAGTTAGCGTTCTCGCGAGAATTTGCGGTGTTTGTCGCGTTTACCCCCCGACAAATTGCTTGGCACATTTTTTGTAGCGCCGCGCTAAAAAGACGTGTAAAATTCACCTACGGCTATCTAGCCCAGAGGCAGCGCCGCACCCAGACCCAAGGGCCCATCAGCTTCCAAGAGCATGATGGCGCGGGTGTATTTTGACTATCGGCCCGCCCGCGCGGTCGATTCTCATGGGTCTCCAAGAATTGGCTTTCTTTCCCGCGTGCCGTTTGCGCGCTATGCGCTCATCGGCAAGCCGGAAAGCAAGTTCAGCCTAGTACAGCGTTTCACAAGTTCGTCGGTTTAGAGACTCGTCGAATTCCGATGCTAGCACGACCCATGAAAGGGAAAAACCTCGGCAAAACGTGGCGAAGCTTGCCATCAGTATATAACCGACGGATTTACAAAACGCTGTACTAGTAAGTAACACCCCTCATTCATAGGAGACCCTACCATGCGCAATTTGATTTGCCTACTGGTTCTGTCGGCGGCTCTGGCCGCCACACGTTCGTCGGCCGCGGTCATCGGGGCCAGCGAAAATCTGTTGGGTCCGACAACCACCACCACGTATAACGGCGACATCAATAATGGGTTCTCGGTGGTTGAAACCGTAACCTACGACGGCGCCTCGGGGCCCTGGCAGAAGGCGTTGACCAACAGCGACCAGCATTCGATCGCTAGCGGCCAGCAGGTACTGATCGACGAGCAACTCACGAATGCCGGACCAGCGGCCTGGACCGATTGGCACGAAGAAATCCTTCCCACGCCCAATGGCTCTCCGTTCCCGGACTTTCTCTTTACGGCCGGGTCTCTGCAAGTTGATCGCAACGGCGCCGCGTTGGTCGAGGGGGCCGACTACACATTGGTTGCCACCACGGTCGATGGAGGAATTGGAGTCACGCTTGGCGGAGACTGGGTCGCGTTGTCGATTTTCTTCAACCCGGGCGCCAATATTCAGTCCGGCGATACGTTGCGGATTAGGAAGAATATTTTTGAGGTCTTCGGCGATAGCGATCTTTGGGATGTTGGTGAAAGCGCGTGGTGGCCGAATACCCGACCGTTCCCGAGCCAGCGTCGATTAGTTTGGCATGTTCTGGCGGTGTTGTACTCTGCTTGCTGTGGCTCAATCGCCGCCGTCGCAGACATGGCCGGTAGTGCTGAGCCTAATTGCAGAAACACGCTTCGCCAAGAGAGAAGTTCAACGGGTTTTTCTGGCGTCGTCATTGACTGCGGCAATCTGCGGAGCGGCAATACGACTTTGATGGAGCGTGGGCCGCAACTTGCAGGCCGCTCTTGCGTAGCTGTGACATAGTGCGTGTCTTACCCATATAGACGCGACTGCTCCGTGGCAATGCGGTAGATGATGAATTGATCCCACAGGCCATTGAGATACACGGCCCGTAGGAAGAGCATCACTCGGGCTCCTTTCAACTCCCAGCGCATTCTGGCACGTTCCATGCGGTCCTTCACTAGGTACTTGCAGCCACCTTCCGCCATGCCACTGGCAATCGGATATGGCCTGCCGTTCCGGATGCGTGCCTGGGTGGGGCGGCTGCGTTAGGTTCTTGCATACCAAAAAAGGTTCCTTTTCCAACGCTTGGCCGACAATTCACGGTCGCCCGTACTTTCCCGGCCACGTCAGTCCTAGAGTGCCATTTCATAATTCAAAACGGCCTTGTTGACTAATTCCACTCGAACGCGGGAAGTCCGAGGCGAGTGAATTTATTGAGGATTTTACTTCGCAGTCGCGTTTCGGTGCGTTGATTGTGGATTTCGCGGTTTTTCAAGTGGTCGCCAAAACAGCATTTCATCCGATACATGGCTGTTTCCGAAAGGCTGCGGCGATGATAGCCGACATCTTCCTTCCATCGCCGACGTCCGCGACGGCGGATCGCTCGGATCGCCACGTCCCGCGACAGCGGACGACCGCTCGAATTGCCGTGCTGCTTAATCTTTGCGTTCCGCTGCGGTGGAACAATCGCCTTGATCCTCCGCTTGGCCAGCGTTTCATAGACCTTCCATTTGTCGTAAGCGCCGTCGCCGTAAAATCCATCGATCTTGCCCACCACTTGATCCAAAAGGGCATCCACTTGGCCGCCATCGTCGCAACTATTGTCCGTCAATGTCTCCGCTTCGATCTCGTGCGTATCGGGGTTCACCGCCAGATGCAATTTTCGCCAAGTACGGCGTTTGCTCTTGCCGTGTTTGCGCATCTTCCATTCGCCTTCCCCGAAAACCTTCAGGCCAGTGCTATCGACGACCACGTCGATCGATCCCGTGTGTTTCGCAATGTCGAGCGAGATGCCCATTTTGGCAGCCCGCTTGGCCAGCGACGTGTAGTCTGGAATATCGAGTTCGATTCGCATCAGTTCGACGAGCGATTTGCCGAGTCCTTCGGTTTGGCGGTACGGCAGTTGAAACAGCTCTCGCAGAACGAGCAAACATTCGACGGCGGTGTCGCTGTACACAAACGGATGCCCAACTCCGGGATTTGCGTTATCGTGACGCCATTTTTCGATCGTTTCTTCGCAAAACCAGAAGGTAATCGACCCGCGTTGCACGAGCGACTCGTTGTACTTGCTCCAATTTGTGATTTTGTACGTACCTTTCCGTGTACCGGCCATGTCGAGACTCCTTCAAGACGTTTCCTGTTATTCAAATCCTCCTTGTTCTACGCATCAAACGCTTAAATAGCTCGACAAGACCATTCAAAACCCTGGAAAGCCGTCAAAACTGTAAGCGTCCGGTCTGTCCATGGCGAGAGACCATGGGAAACGGGGGTCACTGGGCGTGGGCGCGGCGATGGGCACGGCGGGCTCGGGTGCGAGCGGCTTTGGCTCGGGATTCGTCGAGCCGATGGGTGAGGACGGCCTCGGGATGCGCCGCGGCCCAGCGGTCGGGCAGCATCTCTTCCAGTCGCGGATCATCCGCATGCAGCCGGAGGAGTAGTTCGCGCACGTAACTCCACGGCTCGATGCGATGGCGCTTCGCGCCGGCGAGGATCGTACATAACACGGCCGCCCGCGGACCCGCGGCTTCGCTGCCAAGGAAGAGCCAATTCTTTCGGCCAATGGCTTGGTGCCGAAGCGTTCGCTCGCTCACGTTGTTGTCGATGGTCAAACGACCATCTTCCGTGTAGCGACGCAGCGCCTCTCCTTGGTTTCGTGCGTAGGTGACCGCCTTGGCCAAGCTGCTCTTTGGCAAGACTTTCCTCGCCAGATCCGCCAAGTAGGCTTGGATCCTGTCCAACACGGGAATCGATTCGGCAACACGAAGCTGGCGGTGCGCCTCGGGCGACCACGTGCGAGCACGATCTTCGATGTCGTACAGTTGCCGAATCCACTCCAGCACCTGATGTGCTTCCCGCGGGTAACTCTTCACGGCATCGAAGAACTTCCGCCGCGCATGCGCCGAACAAGCCACTTCCCGGATGGCCGCGTGCGGACCGAGAAAGACCGCGTCGTAACCGGCAAAGGCATCCGCGTGCAGATAACCGGCGAATCCCTGCAGAAAACGTGCCGGCCCATCGCGTGTGCGACTGCTGGTGAAGTCGTATACCGAGTAGGGCTGCTCGTGTCCAATGTAGGTCCAGAAGTTACCTTGAAAACTTCCCTTCAGACCGCCCAGGACCGTGACGGAAGTGTCGTCCGTCCACATCACCGTGGATTGAAGGACTCGTTTCCGTTGCAGTTCATACAGCGGCTGGAAAAGTTCGGCCGCAAACTGCACCCAATCACAGAGCGTGCTGCGTGCGATGTGGACCCCGTAGTGCGCGAAGATGTCTTCCAAGCGGTACAAGGGTAGATGATCGCTGAGCTTGCTGACGATCACCTCGGAGACCAAGCCCGGCCCGGCAATGCCACCGGGAATCGGCCGCTGCGGAAGCGGAGCCGCACAAACTCCCTTCTTGCAGCGACGGCAGGCGTATTTCGGACGGACGTGGATATGGGCTTCCAGCTTGGCTGGCTGCAACTCCAGTTCACGCGTAACATCCTCGCCGATGCAGTCCATCTGCCGGCCACAGCATGAGCAGATCTTCTCTTCTTCCGGTAAGTCGTGTTCATGACGGATCTGCAGCAGCTTGTCCCAATCGATCTCGCGTTTCTTGCGGTGGCGACGATGACCTTGGACGTCGATGGCGTCGTCGGAACTCGCGAGTTCCGCGGGATCGCTGTGGGCCGGCAAGTCCGGGTCCAAATCGAACAAATGGCCTTGCTCTTGGTCTTCTCGCAAACGTTCTCGCCGTCGTCCGTACGCCCAACGCTTGTACCAGGCCAGTTCGTCAAGTGTGGCCGCGTGCTCTTGCTGCAACTCCCGGTACGAGGCGGCTGTTTCGCCCAACACGCGGTTCAGTTCCGCTGCCTGCTGCTCGGATTCCACCACGCGACGTTCGAGTCGGGTGGCTTGTTTGAAGGCCGCCAACAGGAGGCGTTGGCATTTGGCCAGATCGTTGGGAAGAAAGTCAACTCCATCCATGTCGCCGAGTATTGTAACAACTCGCGCGAACAAGAAAAGCCCTTTTCTTCCCTTTTCTTCAAGCGGTGCGGCGGTACCTCCGCCGCCGGCGTCCCGTCCGCAGATCGAGGCCGCTGAGCAACCTGTACAGTTGGTACTCGGTCAACTCGATGCCCTGTTCGTTCTCGGCAACGCATGGCAATTGAAATGTTCCAGCCTCTAGGCGTTTATACCAAATGCAAAAGCCGTCCTGATCCCAGAAAAGGATCTTGATCCGATCACGCTCACGATTGAGGAAGAGGAACAAATGGCCAGATAAAGGATTCTGGGCGAAGATCTTCTCCGCTTGGCTCATCAAGCTGTCGAAGCTATAGGTCATCTTGGTCGGCGTCAGACAGAGAAAGATACGGGCGTCAGTCAGGTAGGTCATGAGTTCGGTGACCTCCAGGGGCGTAGCCCGCCCACAATGCGGATGACTTCCACCAAAGCCGCCTGGCCAATACTCAACGGCAGTCGTACCACGCCGCCGTTGGGCAATTGGAGTTCGATTGGCGATGCCTTGAGAGAAACCGGCAAGAACGTCGCCGCGTTCGACTCCGCCTGCTGCCGCGCCGCTTCCTCGGCGACCAGAGACTCCGGTATGCCATCTTTGAGCTGATCAACCCACCGATAGTACGTTGATTTGGAAACTCCCTCCTGCAGACAAAACACATCAAGGCTCAAGCCGCTGGCTTTGTGGCTTTCAAGACGCTGCTTCCAATCCAAGTACTCATCAAGACCCGCTGGTGGACGCCCCATAACCTGTCTCCTTGAAACGTGAACTGAAAAACTTCAGCATAACAGGCGCGACAAGTATGGATTCGCCGGACGCTTACGAGATAGACGGAGCGTCCGGTGCTGGTCAGTCTCCGGTCTGCCGGTCGCTTGCGCACCCGCAGCTGCCATACGTGGACGTTCGATAATGTGCACATGCCATAATACGGAGGCCCGGAGCGGGCTACCATTGGCACGGATCTGCAGCCACTGTGTCCGGTCCAACTGCTCATCGTTAGTGCTACACAGCCGGCCGCTGCCGGGATGGCAAACGCTGCACCCATGTCAGCCCATCTCCTTGGCGACCTGCCTCGCCAAATCAAGGTTCTTTTCGGCATAGATCGCGGTGGTATCCGGCCGAGCATGGCATAACGCTTGCTGTGCAGCCTCGATGCCGTACTTCTTCCTCACCTCCGTCGCTCTAGTGTGTCTCAGCTGATGCGGATGCCAATGCGGGATTGCGAAGCCGGACTTTCGGGCCATTCGCAGCCCATAGCATACCGCCCGTCTGTAAGAGTTGGTATCGTACCGCTCAGGTCCCGCCGCTTTGGCCCGATGCCGTCGGCGGGCTTCCTTGACGCGGTGACGCCGGCGGAGTTCCGAGGGAAAGACGGGCGTCATCCGCTGCCGGCCGTGGTACGGCGGCCTGTTTTCCAACCGCCACCGCTCGGATTCGGCGGGGGAGAATAGAAAGGCCTGCGGGGCGCGGTCAAGAAACGATTCAAGGATGCTTTGAACCTCCGGGCCCAGGGGGATTTGTTTCCGGTGGCCCCGCCAGCGGGTTTTGTGATCGGTGGGCTCGTAGGTCCATAGCTCGCCGGTCGTGTCGATGTCACACGGCCGCATAATGACGACTTCGCCGGCTCGCATGCCGGTTAGCCGCTGGACCATGATCATGGCCACGATATGCGGGGTGACAAAGGGGAGGACCGCCGCCACGTGCAGATCAGGCACAGGCCGGATGGGTTCGGTTTCCCGAGCCGCGGTCTGGCCAAAGCGGAGCCCAGCCACGGCCTGCAGCCCGTGATAAATGGCAGAAGATATCAATTCCTCGGCCACCGCCCATTTGAAGAGCCGCTTGATCTTGCCCACGCGGTGGTTAATCACGCCTCGCGAGAGATTGGCGGCGATCATGTGCTCGCGGATGGCCTTCAGCTTCTTGGGCCCGAACTCATCGGCTGGTGTGTGGCCGTAGAGGGTTCGCAAGGGACGGAGGGCCTCGCGGATCGCTTCGACTTCTCGGGTCGACTGGCCGTCTTTAATGTAGTGCCGCGTGGCGAACTGCCAGTAAGCGAGAATGACTTGGTTGATGGAAACCGCTTGCGGCACGGCTCCCTTGGAAGTGATCGACAGCCGGCTGGCTGCCGGGAGCTCCGCGATGAGGCGGGCGTATTTTTCGCGGCTTTCGTCAGAGCCATACTTGCCGAGATAGACGTGTCGATGATTGACGATGGCCCGAGCTTGGCCGGACGGCTTATGAAGGCGGTAGGCGGGGACACGTGACGTGGGTCGAGACATGTGCGGCTCCTTTGGCCCGGAAAGTGGTAGGACTACCACTTTTCCTTGGGTTTCTAGGCCGCACTGCCGACCACCGGCAGGTATCCTAAGTCCAGGATTCGGCGAGACTAACGGTGAGTGGGCGGCACTGGACTCGAACCAGCGACTTCCACCGTGTGAGGCGATCCCCGCACCCGTCCGAAAATACCCAAAAGTCAAAGCACGCCAAACTTTACGCTAGCCGGCAACGAATTGCAAGGCATCGCGAGCTACCCCCGAGTTTTGCGAGGAATACGGGTACTTTTTGAGCGAAGGGGGTAGAAGGGGGTAGTCCCAAACTTGGACCGTTCCACGCGCGTGAATGCACAGACATCAGTGGCCAGACGGCTGACCGGATTCACCCTCAGTACCGAATGTTGGTGACGCGGATCGGATGCAGACGCTGGTCGCCGAAGGCAGCAAAGAAAGGCGCCGCCTTGCAGCATGAAGAGGCCGCGGCCTGCGAGCAGATGCTCGTGCCGTAGGCCGAGTAGCGGCGACCGACCGGCGGCGCCGGACTAGATCTTTGGAAATATATCCATGTACATTGAGCCGCCGGGGACGGCAACCCCGGCGGCTTGGGTGCATCAGGTCTCTCAATTCATTTTATGGCAGTGGGGGCAAACCGAGTTCTTTCAGAAACTTATTGTGCGTGGCTGTCGCCTTCTGAATCGACTTGTCGATTGCGACCAATTCCGCGTGCGTCGACGCCAGGTCGATCTCCTCTTCCGCTTCCGCCGTGCTGACGTACCGGGAGATGTTGAGGTTGAAGTCGTTCGCCTCGATCTCCTTCATCTTCACACGGCGGGCGTATCGTTCGATCGGCTTGGCGGGGCGGTCTTGATACGTCTTGATAATCCGTTCGATGTGCTCGTCCGTCAGTTGGTTCTGCCGCTTACCCTTCGCGAAGTGCTCAGCCGCGTTGATGAACAGCACGTCATCCGGCTTCTTGCATTTCTTCAGCACCAGAATGCAGACCGGGATGCCCGTCGAATAAAACAGGTTTGCGGGCAGCCCGATCACCGTGTCGATGTGCCCGTCCTTGAGCAGTTTGGTGCGGATGCGCTCCTCGACACCGCCTCGGAACAGCACCCCGTGCGGCAGAATGATCGCCATCACGCCGTCGTCTTTAAGGTAGTGCAGTCCGTGCAGAAGGAACGCGAAGTCGGCCGCGCTCTTGGGGGCCACGCCGTGGGCCTTGAACCGCATGTCCTCGCCCATCGCCTCGCCCGGCTCCCAGCGAAGGCTGAAAGGCGGATTAGCCACTACGGCGTCAAACGCCGGCTTCTTCGCCGGGTTTGTTTCGCGCAGCATGTCCCATTCGTTCTTGAGTGTGTCGCCGTGGTAGATCTCGAACTCGGTGTCCTTCACCCCATGCAGCAGCATGTTCATGCGGCAGAGGTTGTAGGTCGTGATGTTATTCTCCATCCCGAGGATCTTGCCGATGGTCCCGCCCGACTCGACCATGCGGTGCCGCACGTTCAGCAGCAGCGACCCGGACCCACAGGCAAAGTCGAACACGGCGTTCAACTTCTTCCGCATGCCGGTTTTGGGCTCCTGACTGTCGAGCGTGACGATGCCGGACAGGATGCTCGAAATCTGCTGCGGCGTGTAGAACTCGCCCGCCTTTTTGCCTGACCCGGCCGCGAACTGCCCGATCAGGTACTCGTAGGCGTCCCCGAGCGTGTCGACGTCGGTCGAAAAAGCGCCATCCCCCGCGCGATCTCGCTGATGATCGAGCAGAGCTTGGCGTTGCGGTCATCGTACTTGCGCCCCAACTTGTCCGAACCAAGGTTGATCTCCGAGAACAAGCCCTGAAAGTTGCTGGAGAACGACTCTTCCTCGATGAACTTGAATCCCTTCTGCAGAGTGTCCAGCAGTTTTCCGTCCTGAGTCTTGGCGAGGTGGACGATGTTTCCCCAGAGAAACTCCGGCTTAACGACATAATGCACTTTGCGACGCATCTGCTTTTCGAACGCCGCCACGTCGTCGGGGTTGTCCGCGTACCAGACCGACAGCGGCGTCCTTCCGCCGTTTCCGATCGCGTTCGGGTCGGGGTAATCCCGCCTCAGCTCTTTCTTCGCCGCCGCCTCATAGTTGCCCGAGAGGTAACGCAGGAACAGGAACGAGAGCATGTAATCACGGAAGTCGTCCGCGTTCATCGCCCCGCGCAGTGTGTCGGCGATGTTCCAGAGAGTCTTGCCGAGTTGTTTTTGGTCCAGGTCGGTCATAGTGTCCTACTTTGCATCCTCAGGGAACAGGGCCGGGCTGAACGGGTGGAGCGTGACGAACTGCCTCAGCAGCCTGCCGAAGTGGTCTTTGTTCTCCTGCATCATCTCTCGCGGTTCATACAACGAGTAGTCGCCGTGACTCATCAGGTCGATCACCCGCTTGTAGACCGTCCCGTTCGGGTCGTCGGCCTCGGGTTTGATGCAGTCGTCCCATTTGGCGTACCCGAAGAAGCACGCCGTCTGCTCCATCACCCGGCGCAGCATGTTGAAGTGGTACGTGTAGATGGCCCCGGTCTTCTGCGCCTCGTGCAGTTCGACGAGCGACGCCAAGTGATTTAGGAACGGCGTGCTGTCAGTCTCCCGCACCGCGAACCCCGCGTGGCCGCCGGCCTGCGGCTGGCGAGTCAGGAAGTACTTGCGCGGCTTCTTCATCTCGTTGCACAGGACATTGAAGAACAGGACGTGGTGCGTCGACACGACCACCCGCAACCGGTCTGGCGAGTCCTTCAGCAACTGGGCCAGGTGATGTGCGACCATCACTGCGTTGTTTTCGTCCAGCGACGAAATCGGGTCGTCGATGTAGATGTACTTCACCCATTTGTACGCCTCGGCCCCGTCGAGCACGAGCTGCACGATTGCTAGGAAGAAGCACCAGATGAAGATGTTCTCCTCGCCACGGGAGACCTTGATGTCCTCCACTATCGTCGCCACACCGCCACTCTCCACCTCGCGCGAAAAGCTCACTTCCCACTCGGTCGTGTCGATCCGGAAGTCAAAGTCGGCATATCGGTTGAGCAGCGGCCGAATGCGGTTGTCCATCTCCAGTTCGCCCAGCCCCACGAAGAAGCGGGAATCTTTATTGATCTTCAGCACCCGCTCACGGTCGTTTTCAAGGTCGTTGTCCCAGAAAAACAGGTCTTCGGTGTAAGCATTGAAGTAGAGCGTGTCGCGGTCGTCGCCGTTCTTGCCAAGGTTCTTGAACTTGGTTGATAGTCGCGTCTTGCCCGTGCCGTTGTAGGCGTAGATCAGGACAGACCTCTTTGTCTGCAACTCCGTGCGGAGGTGCTGTGCGAGTGCGGGCAGATCGGGGAGGGTGGCATCGGGCATGGCTCAATCCCTCTCCGGCGACGGGAACAACTGCTGCATTAGGCCCTTCTTGTGCGTCTTGAGAGCGGCGAGCTTGTCGGCTTCGGCGGCGATCCGGGCGTCGAGGGCGGAGAGGCAGTCGGCGATTCGCTGCTGCTCGGGCAAACCAGGGAGTGGGATCGGAATCGTGTCCAGCATTGACCGATTCAGTTTTGGCTGTGCCATCCCCGTGATGAAATCCCCTAGAGCGGTTGCGTTTAAATAGACCTCCACGATTTTCTGTGTCGCTGAGTCGTCGAAGCGGAGAACGTGCGCGTGATTGTTTACCCACGTCTTGCCCGAGATCGCGAAGGCAATTGGATAGGTGCGAGCTACGAGATTTGCGCCGTCCTCTGACACGCAAAGCAGGTCTTCGTCAAAAATATGATCGTTGACGTAGTCCACGATGCCCGAAGCGCCGTAGTAAGGAACGTCGCCCTTAGTCCGATCTTTCTCAGTAATCGGAATCCGCCTATTGTCGAGATTTTCAGCGACGCGCGATAGCGGCTTTATCTCCCACTCTGACGCATCGCGGAATTCGGGGAAGCGGAGGCGGGGAATGGTTTCGCCTTCGCGGGGGAAAAGCTGCTGCATCAGGCCTTTCTTATGAGCCTTCAGCGCCTCCACTCTTCGCCCCTGCGACACAATCACCTCGTCCAGCGACGTCAGGCAGTCGGCGATCTTGTGTTGCTCAAAAAATGCCGATGGACCGCTCGGCATAGGCACGGGCAACGCCATCAAATCGTCGTCACTGACGTTCAGCGATCCGTGCGCGCGAGCGCCAATCGTGAGAAACTTACGAAGCCATCTCCCATGAAGATTGCCCGCGAAAAGAAAGTCGAGATAGACAGGATCGACTTTGCGATCATCGACACGGAAGCATGTGAAGATGCTGTTGGGTACGGCGGCCTTCGCGTCATCGAGATATCGCGCAATGTAGCCTTCGGGAAAAGCCTTCGTCGCGCTTTTATTATAGGCGAAATCGTTCTTCTGCAGGCAAATGTAGTTCTTCAGCGAGTTACCGGCGATGGTACGACCGAATTTCTCTGTCTGGCTGACCAAGCCTACGCCCGATGTGACGGTGTAGGGTGTGCAAGGCGTTGTCCCCACGCGGTCGGGCACCACATCGGCAAGGTCCCTCAGCGGAATTACCTTCCACGCCGCCCGGAACTCCGGAAACCGCAATCTCGGCGTCAGCGTTGGTGTGTCATCCTTGCCCATCACTTACTCCTCGTACGCCTTGAGTCCGGAGATTTCGCGGCCGCCGGCGCGTTTCTTCAGGAGCGGGACGAGGTCGGCCATCAGGGCCAGTTCCTTTTCCGTGCGGGCACGCCAGCCAAGGTCGAGCGGGGAGAGCAGTTCGGTGAGCTGTTCGCCGTCGAAGATCATGCGGCTGAGGATGTTGTCGACGAAAGTTTGCAGCGACTCGGTCGGTAGGCCGTGCTTTTGGGCCTTTTCCGTAAGCTCGGCGGCGTGCTTCTCGTCCTTGAACCGCTGGTAGCCGGCGCGAATGGCAGCCTCGTCGAGGCCCTCGCCCGCCTTGAGGCCGCGGACGTATTCGGTGATTGTGTCCCGTTCGTCGATGAACTTGGAATCGGCGGCGATCAGCCCGATGAGTTGTTCGCGGCTCATCGTCGCCTTACCGGCCGGCTTGGCCTGGAAGTCGGTGATGAGCTTCATGATATAGTCGTAGTCGATCATCGCGCTGGCGAATAGGACGAACTCGAAGTCGAGCTGATCGACGGCGGGATCGGTCTTCGCGCCGGGCTTTTCGCGCTGTTCACGGAACCGCTGGGCCGTTTCGAGGTACTGGCCGCGGAAGGCGCTCAGGTCGTCTTTGGGCAGGATGGTCTGGATCGTCTGTTCCTGCTCAGGCGTGAGGTCGGTGTATTGGTCGAGTTGGGTCTGAAGACGCTGCACTTCCTTGAAGTGCTTAATGAAGGCGGCGCGGGCGTCATCCCCCATGAGATTGGCGACGTCTTCTGGCTTGCCGGTGAGGCCCTGCGACTGCATAAAGCTGTCGAGCGCGGTCCTGGCGTCTTTGAGCTTGTCGATGACGACCGGAGCCTTGTCGACGAGCCAGATTTTGCGGGCCTGTTCGACTTTCACGCCGGAGAAGAGGGCGATGGCGTCGTCGACGGCCTTCTGCTGCCCACGGAAGTCGAGGATATTGCCGTAGGGCTTGGTGTCGTTCAGCACGCGGTTGGTCCGGCTAAAGGCCTGGATCAACGTGTGGTGCTTGAGGTTCTTATCGACGTAGAGTGTGTTGAGGTATTTGGAATCAAAGCCGGTGAGAAGCATATCAACGACGATGGTGAGGTCGAGCTTTTCGCGGCCCTTCTTCGGCAGGTCGGCGTTGGGGAACTGCTGGTCCTTGATGCGTTTCTGGACGTCCTGGTAGTAGAGGTCGAACTCTTCGATGCGGTGGTTGGTGCCGAAACGAACGTTGTAATCGGCGATGATAGTTTCAAGTGCCTTCTTCTTGCCCTCCGGGTCGTGCTTGTTGTCTTCGGCTTCCTGGACCAGGTCATCCTGCAATTGCTTCACGTCGGCGGCATTCTTGAGACTCTGCGCATCGCCCTCCTTTGCGAGCAGTTGCGCCGGCGGTGAGAAAACGGCGGCGATGTTAAGCGGGACGAACTCCGGGTCGGCCTGTTGTTTCTCGGCTAACGCGTCCTTGAAGAGGCCGTAGTACTCGATTGCATCGTCGATCGACGCCGTGGCGAGGAGGGCGTTGAACTTGCGTCCGCCGGTGGCGGCGTCGTGCTTGGCGAGGATGGCATCGACGATGGCGCGTTTGGCGAGCGTCTCGCCCGGTTTGGCCTCCGCACCGTCGGGTTTGTAGTAGTCGACGTGGAAGCGCAGGACGTTGCGGTCTTCGATGGCGTGGGTGATGGTGTAGGCGTGCAGCTCCTTCTGGAAGAGGTCCTGCGTGGTTTTAAGCGTTTGGACATCGCCTTCGATGCGCTTGTAGCTGGCGTTCTCTTCGAAGATGGGCGTGCCGGTGAAACCGAAGAGTTGGGCCTTGGGGAAAAACTCTTTGATGGTCTGGTGATTGTCGCCGAATTGCGAGCGGTGGCACTCGTCGAAGATAAAGACCATTCGCTTGTCGCGGAGCGGTTCGAGAAGGTCCGTATAGGTTGCCAGGCCCTTCTTTTCCCGGCCTTTGTTTCTCTTACTGTTCTCGTCGAGCCCAAGCCCAGCTTCTGGATGGTGCAGACGATGACCTTGTCGGCCTTTTCGTCGGAAAGCATACGGTCGACGAGGGCTCGGGTGTTGGTATTCTCTTCGACGCAGCCTTCCTGGAAGCGGTTGAACTCTTCGCGGGTCTGGCGGTCGAGGTCTTTGCGGTCGACGACGAAGATGCACTTGTCAACGGTGTCGTTGGCTTTGAGCAGCGTGGAGGCCTTGAAGCTGGTCAGCGTTTTGCCGCTGCCGGTGGTGTGCCAGATGTAGCCGTTGCCGCGATTGTCTTCGATGCACCCGACGATGTGCTTGACGGCGTAGATCTGGTACGGCCGCATCATCAGCAATTTTTGCTCGCTGGCGACGAGGACCATGTACCGGCTGATCGTCTGGCCGAGCAGGCACTTGGCCAGGAAGGCTTCGACGAAGGCGTCGAGACCCCTGACCTTGGAGTTGTCGAGCCGGGCATGCTCGTAGATGGGCAGAAAACGCTCATCGGCGTTGAAGGCGAAGTGGCGAGCGTTGTTGTTAGCGAAATAGTAGGTGCTGTCGCGGTTGGTGACGATGAAGAGTTGCACGAAGCAAAGGATCGTGCGCGTGTAGCCGTTGCCGGGGTCGTTCTTGTATTCGACGATCTGCTCGATGGCGCGGCGGGGGTTGATGCCGAGGGTTTTGAGTTCGATCTGGACGGCGGGGATGCCGTTGATGAGCAGGATGACGTCGTAACGGTGGTGGCTGTTGTCGGTGTTGATGCGGAGCTGGCTGACGACCTCAAAGGTGTTTTTGCACCAGTCGTCGATATTGACGAGCGTGTAGTTGAGCGGGGTGCCGTCGTCGCGGGTGAAGCTGCTCCGGTTGCGGAGCGTTTGGGCGGCGGTGAAGACGTCTGGGGTGACGATGTCATCGAGCAGGCGTTGGAATTCGCCACTCGTTAGGTGGACGTGGTTGAGCGTTTCGAACTTCTCGCGGAAATTCTTCTCGAGCGCGGCGCGATCCCGGATATCCGCACGGTATTCGTACTTCAAGCCTCGAAGTGTCTCGATGAGATGATCTTCAAGTTGGCGTTCTGGAGTCATATTTGCGGCTCGATATCTTTAGGCGATATTCCACGTTCCCCTATCTCGGCTTGGCCGGCCTCGCAACCTGTTTGAGGAACTTCTCCAAGTCAGATCGCTTGAACAAGCGATAGGCGTTTGCGGGATTGCGGTGCATGGGAATGTCGCCGCGTTCCGCCCATTTGCGGAGCGTATTCTGAGCGACGCCGAGAATCTCAGCCGCTTCGGCTGTCAGGACGTAGTCGGTCAGTTTTGTCGTCATTTCGATACCCTTATACGGACGGCTGAAAGTTTATCAAAGTCTGCAAGATTGCGACAGCCCCCTGAAGTAACGAAAACCTTTGCAATCGCTTGAGCTTTGCGTAGACCCGAGGTGACTGTCTGTCACTGACGTCGCGATGGTCGCGACACCGACGAGAATCTCCCGCGACAGAGGCGACATCAGAGTCCGGCTTACGACATAACCCCGCAGTCGCCGGATCAAATCCCGTCCCCGCCACTTGAAATTCCGGTATCGAAAAACGAGATACTTGCGGGTTAACGACTAAGGCCGAGGCGAATCGCCCCGGCCTTTCGCGTTGGAACGTAAGTTTCCGCAATAAGTTGCGTCGAGTGGTCTCTATCGGCCTTTGTCTCACGCTGGCGAGCAGAGACATTGTCGTGTGGCCCAAGGCGGCCCGAAATCGACCCGTCGGCCGCCAAAGTCTCGGTGTCTCTCTTCTGGCGGCCGTTTCGGGTTATCGGGGAGATTCGGTTCGGTATAGCGAGCCGAAATGTCATGGTTGGGATCGGTGAGCGGAGCCGAACCCTAGCGCATCGCTGCGGCGCAGTTTCACGTCGGCGGTCCGCACGGCTTATTTCGCAGGATTGCCATTTGTTGTGGGCGGCATCTTGGTGGCGTCTGATGGCGTTTCCGGCTTTGGACTGGCTGCCGGCGTCAGTGGTTCTGATTTGGGCTCCATCTTCAAGAGTTCGTTATACGACAAGTTTGCCTTGCGTTCAGCCGTCGTCAGAACTCGTTTGCGACCGCCGGGCAGCGCGACCCAATGTTCCTGCTGATTAGCGTCCTGAACATACGTGCCCGGCGGGAAGGGCGGGTCGAACAATTCGGACGGAATGTCGACGTTGAATGCGTACTTGGTGACTTTGGCCTCCACTACGTTGAACAGAGCGCCTGTCGCGCTATTGATCCACATCGTCTTCCATCCGGAAGGCACCCAGCCGTGGACGGCGTCGTTCTGATACGACACAGTTACGCTTGTGCCCGTGCCGCCGGCGCCTTTGCCTCGAAAATGACGGTACCGACTTTCATGCTTCACGATCACGTAGTCGCGGTCGCGGTCGAGCCAGAATGTGCGCCAATGCCCCGGATACTCAGTTTCCGGCGTCTCCCGCAGTTCGACGCAGCGATGCCCGTCAATTACGGTTTCCTCGGGCACCAGCGTATAGGCATCCGAATCCAGGTCGCATAGTACGGGGTGAAGCGGGCGGCAAGCGAGAACTACTGCCAGGAAATTGATATTCTCCAGGTCCGTGTACTGCCGCTGGTCGCTATAAATATTTCCGAGAGCAAACTCCTTTCGGGTCGGATTTCCCGGCGGCGAGTAGTTTCGATTCTCCCGACCGTTGAAGGCGGAGATGATCCTCTGCCACGGTTGCCCAGGGCCTTCGGTGCCGAAGTCGCTCGTGGCCGTGTCATAGTACATCTTCTTTTCACCGTCGAAGGCGAACCGCACGGGATCAACGTGGATGTCGGTGTTGTTAAAATGCTCCTCCATCTGGCCCTTTGGCGTCTGCTTCACATAGAGGGTCTTCGTTCTGTTCTCAGACCAAGTGACGTCACCTGATCGGAAGTAAGCCTGGCGGCGTTTCAATACGGCAACGATCTCGGCCTTGTCTTTCCGGGCCTTGAGTTCGGCCCCGGAGCCGCCGGCCGGCGGCTTAGATTTGGCATTGTCCTCACTTGTCGTCTTCTCGGTTGCCTTGACCGGCGTCCCATCACTGCCGGGCTTCGCGCGCTCCAGAACCAGCAATGTCACGCCGGATCCAGGCGTCGATTCGAACTCGTCCGGCCGCGGGCCGCCTTCACGAGAGGCGATCGTCAGCCGTTCGCCATCGAGTTTGTATATGCCGAGGAGTTCGTCCCCATTGCTGGCGCGGATCGCAATTCGTTTTGGCTCTTTTCTTTCCTCCAGAGCGAATCGCACCACTTCTTGGGAAGGCTTTTCGTTAGGTGCCTTCGTGACGATGACTAGCTGATTTTCACTTTCTTCCGACACTGTCACGTGGAAGAACACTTTAATCTCGGACGATTTACCATCGTCGACGCGGCTCACAGGCTCCCAGTTGCCAGCAATTGCCTTTTCGTCCGCACCGGGCCGTTCCAGAGTGATCACAATGTCGGACGAGCTTGGCTCAATCGCAAATTGGGTGGGACGCTGTTCTGTCTTCACCCAAGGCAGAATCCTTCTCAGGCATATTATCAATTGCTTACCATCATGTTTGTAGATGCCGTAGACTAGCGGCGGCTCGTCGCTCTTGGCGGATACGAAGTGAGCAAGATCGATTGTCTTGGGCGTTGCTGTAGGATTTATTGTGTACCCAAGCCGCCCAATGACCTGTTCCTTCGAACTGAAGAACAGCAGCACCCCTTGTTGAAATAGGAGGCGATGAAGATCAGGCAGCAGCTTCTCAGACCCCGGATGCGAACCGTAGGAAAGAATTGCCCCCCAGTACGAGTCTGCGTCGGAACCTTTGTCGATACGCACAATGTTCCACTTGCCCTTAAGAACCTTCATTTCGGCCGCTGGACTAACGCCAGGAACAGCGGACGTTTCGTCGCCGATATAACCTGTTACCTCAAGGACAACTTTTGCCGGCATGGGAGCGTCGATATCCACCGTGATATGGCCAGTTCTTCGACCGACAAAGTTCGTCGTGTCCATCGTAACCACGATTTCTGCCGTGCTGCTGCGGGCTTCCACAAGCGCATCGGTTATTCTCGCCTTGAAACCTCCGTAGCCGTTGCTGTCGTCGACCGACTTGATGTGAATGTCGTCGGCAAAACCGTTTCCAACCACAAAGCGATACTCCGCCTTGGCACCCCGGGCCACCGTGCCGAAATCATGCGAGGTGGTCCTGAACAGCGACTTGGCCCAAGTCATCCTATCGAGGCCGCCGGGCCTTTGGACAGGTACGCTGACTGGCGCCGGCGCGGCGGTGGGCTGCACCAGCTTGTAGCGGAGTCGGATGCCACGCGGGTCATCGGTGAAGCCGACGACTTGCATCAGGCCGAGATCGCCCTTGCGGGTTTGGAAGGCAAAGGTTTCCCCTCGGGCCCGAGTCACGACGTAATTGAGGCCGCCGCCGAGCCTTTGGACAAGTACAGCAATCGGAATGTTCGCAAATCTCGTAGTCGGCTGGAGGCTGGCGATGGAGAACTTGCCCGGCTCAGCAGCGAGGGCCGACTGCAAATCCGCTAAGGTCGCATGATTCCAGGAATCGCTATCCCAGGATTCGCTCACGGCCACTATCTTCAAGCCTTGCGGCGCGATGGAAATTGCTGGGTGAGGCGCCTTGACCGAGTCGACAGTCAGGTCGACACTGTGTTGCGAGGCCCAATCGCCTCGCTGGGCCTCTGGCCACGGCTCGTATTCGTTCGGCACGTCGACCACTTTCCCGCCGGCGAAATCGAGCCCTCCGCCGCCCTTGCCTTCGCTTACGGCGTTGACCACGCGCTCGATCACCGGACCGAACTGGAGACGAGATTGCTTGGGCTGCCGTACTTGCCCGCTAGATCTTGGCTGGGCGTCCAACGTCACGTCGATCTGATGATCGGCCTCCTTCGTCCCCGCCTGTCGCTCGGCCGGTTCTTTCCAAAATCGCCGAAGGCCCTCCGGAAGCGCCGCCTCGTAGCGGGCCATATCTGTCGCCGAAGCACGCACGTGCCAGTGATACCACGTGCCGGTGCGCCAGATTTCGATCTCGACGCTATTTTGTCCTGCCCAGGCGATCGGACCGGGCTTGGCAATTTGCACACCGTCGAACTTCAGGCCAAGGTTGAACCGGGCAATGCGCTGTTGCTGCGGCGTCAGCACATGATCCAGCTTCGACCGGAGGCGATTCCCGATCGTCTGTACCTCATCGGGAAACGGCTCGATTCGGCTAATCAGATGTCCGTCTTTCGTAAGGTGCTGGGTTGTATGCTTCGCTTCGGCGGCAAAGCACTCGCGGAACGCCGTTTGAAGGATCGCGTTGAACTGTTGAATCTTCTCCGGCGAAAGTTCCAATTGCTGGCGAGCGAAAGAGTCATTGAGCACCGGTCCTTCCGCCCGCATTTCCCAGTTCACGGGCGGCGTGAGCGCATCGCCGACCTGGCCGACATCCTGAGCCTCTTTGGCGACCCCGCGCATAATAGTTGTGTCTGCCGGCCGCGCCATGTCGCCCGATGCGACGCGCGGCCGGGTTTCAACACGTCTTGCCGATTCGTAGTAGGCGACGATGCCCAGGAATGTCAGCGCCGCCAGCAGGCATAGGCTCGAAATGGCAATCGCCGCCTTCCCCGCGACGGACCGCCGCCCGACGATGGCAGTAAGTAGAGCAACGAGGATGACGGAGAAAATCGTCACGAGGAATTTCCATACATTCATGTACCTCTCGGCGGCCACGACCAGCAATAGCGCGATCGGCAGTCCGGAAATGCATAACACCAGAGCGGCGAATCCAATGGTTTTTTCTCTGCGGGACGCAGGCGCCGACATACGAACCCGTTTTCGGTCCTTATTTTCGCTGAACGCCGTCCGCACTTCTCGTTGGCTCAACACCACCAGCGCCCAAATGCCGATGGGCAGACCGATCAAGTTGCCGGGCGAAATGATGATGGCGAGGATGCTGGCGGCGACGGCCAGTCCATACGCTTGCAGCCGCTTCATCTTCAGCGCGGCGAAAATCACCAGGCTATTGAAGACGAGCATCGCCAATATAACAGTTATGGCAAGCGGCATCGATCGGGCTGCTTGTGCAGCGGGAAGGGCCAACATGGTCAGTGGAACCGATAGAATCCAATTGAGGATACCAACGACAAGCAACCCGATTGCCGGGCCTTTAAGCTGGTCACGCGACTCCTTAATAGCAGCCTCACTAGCAGGTGATGGGGAAGAGTAGCTGGCATTGGGGCCACTTGCGCGTTTCAACACGATCCAGACGCAGCCAATGACGATCACGGTTGTCGCCAAGATGGCCGCGGCGATTCCTTCGGTTATCGAAATGCCTTGGAAAGCCAGTTTGACGAGGATCGCAGCCACCCCGCAGACAAGCAACACTATGAACGCCTTTCCTAAGCCCGGCCAAGAGACGATTTGCGGAATACCGCTCGGTCGTTCCTTCAGCGGGATACCGAGAAAAGTGCGCCATTCCCCATGTCTGTTTGCTTCGTCCGCAGTTGCACCAAGGCCGCTCGGCGACGTTACGATGCTCTCCACCTGCGTCTTGATTTCGCTCGCCTGCTGGTATCGTCGCTCCGGCTCCTTTTCCAACGCGCGGAGCACTACTTCATCCAGCCGCACGTCGATCTGCACCTTTTTCGAGGGTGGGGAGAACCGACCAATCGGCAACTCGCCAGTTAGCATCTGGTAGAAGACCACGCCCAAAGAATAGATGTCGGCCCGATGGTCAACTTGTAGCGGATGCTCAATCTGTTCGGGGGCCATGTATTGCAGCGTGCCCATGATTTGACCGGCACCGGTCAGCGTCAGGTCTTTCGTTTCCTTGCCCACCAACTTCGCAATGCCAAAGTCGGCGATCTTTACTCGGCCCTCCTTATCGAGCAACAGATTCTCCGGCTTGATGTCGCGATGGACCACGCCGTGATCATGGGCGTATTGCAGCGCCTCGCAGATTTGCGGCACGATGGCCAGGGCTTCTTCGGGCACAAGCTTGCCGGTGTCCAGCAGCCGCCGCAGGTTCACCCCGTCAACGAACTCCATGAGGAAGTAGTATAGGCCGTCGGTTTGGCCAAAATCGTGGACCGCAACGACATGGGGATGGCTGAGCATGGCCATTGCCCGAGCCTCGCGCGCAAATCGCTCGGCAAAGGCCGGATCCTGACCGATCTTCGGCGCGAGGATTTTCAACGCGACTAGCCGGTCCAGCCGCTTTTGGCGGGCCTTGTAGACCACGCCCATGCCGCCCCGGCCAACCAGTTCCAGAATCTCCAAGTCGGGGAAATGGGGTGCCAACTCGGCGGGAGTGGGCGGCACGAACTGGGCATCGAAGGCACCGGTCGAGCCCGATTCTGACCCTGCTTGCGAAACGCTGTCCGTCTGTTGGGTCCCGAAAGCCGCCTTAATCGCGCAGTTAGGGCACAGACCCTCGGCCGCGTCGACGGGCACTTCGGCCCCGCATTTGGGACAGCGGGTGGATTCGGCCATTTGGGGCTCCGCCATTTATGGGTTGTGGTCTGCCGAGGGCGTAACTCGCTCGTCTACCACTACCTGAGCCAAAAAATCGAAAAGGTTACAGGGAGCCCGCATTATTTTCCCGGTCCGAGGGCCGCCAAGAGCTCCCGCAGCTCATCCTCCAGGCCGGCAGGGTCGGCGACGGTTCGAGCGACCTCTTCCTTGATCAGCTGGCGGTATCGTCGGCGTATCCTATGGGCAGCTACTTTTGCGGCCCCTTCGGTCATTCCAAGCATTTCGCCAGCCCCAAGATACGACTGTTGAGCGGAGCCGGGGGTCACGAACTGCTTCAGGCCCTCAAACAGCTGCTCCTTGCCGGCCGCCCGAAATTCTTCTCTAAGCCGGTGCAGCACCAAGTCCAGCACCGTCATTGCCCACCGCCGCTCGAACAGCCGCTCCGGTGTCATATCGTCCACCGGCTCCGCCAGACGATACCGGCTTTCGCCCGCAGTAAAATCCAGGGAGAAGGTAAGTTGGCCACCGCCCCGTTTTTGTGCCGTTTGGGCTCGATCGTGGCCGGTCAGGAAATGCTTCATTGCTCCAATAAGATAGGAACGAAATCTGCCTCGCTCCCGATCAACTGAACCCAGGTAGTTATCCGCCAGCAGGCGGAGAAAGAACTCCTGCGTCAAGTCCTGGGCATCCTCCGGACCATACCCCGTGCGGCGAACAAAGGCATATAGTGGGAACCAGTAGTTTTCACAAAGTGTAGCGAGCGCCTGGCTGGCCTCCGTGGTGCAGTTGCCACCTGCACCTACCACAATGCTCCAGTGAGTCGTGGCAAACCGATCGCGCTGAGCCGGCAATCGTTCGAGTTTACTATCGTAGGCCGCCATAGCCCTATTCTAGGATCGCATCGCTCCCCTCGCAACGAGGCCATTCGCCAGCCGCAATTTCGTGGTGTTGAGAATCGGTCGTTTTGTGGCGTGTCTCGGAATAGGCATGACTTGATCGGACGCGAGTGAGTTGCACGCCCTTCACGGGGCAGGGTGGATGCCTCTGCCGTCAACCTACATATCGCCACTGGTCCGCCGCTGCTGGGGCCACGACTGAGGCAAGCCGTGTCTACTACTTGCTCTCCGCCTTGTGTTCTTCCATCTTCGCCTTCAATTTCGCCTGCTGCTCGGACGTTAGGATTGCGAAGGTCTTCTCACGGAGTTCCTTCTCCAAAGGCGTAAGGGTCTCCAATATCTTGGTTTTCTGTTTATCTGTGAGCTTCACAACGTTGTAGGTGAGAACAAGTGTGCCCTTCTTTTCAACATTGTTGGTCGCCTTGATAGCCTCGCCACGGGCCTTCTTCTGGGCTTCATCATGAGCCTTCTTCTGGGCTTCGTCATGAGCCTTCTTCTGATCTGCTGTCAAGACGCTATCCACCGCTTTACTGAGTTTGCAACTCACCTCAATCGCTAATTTCTCGACCTTCGCCTTCTGACCATCGTTGAGGTTCACTTCTTTGAGAAAGTTCCAAAACGGCCCCCCAATCACAACATTTTGACCACACCACTCGAACATGGTGGTTGAGCATGTCTTGTCGGCCGCAGAAAGCTCGCCGGAGAACACGGACGGCACGGCCAACGCCAACACAACAGTTACCGCTTTCATCGTGACTCTGCTTTTCATGGCTTACCTCCCAGTTATGGTGAAGAGCGAATGGTCCAACGTGAGGCATTATAGCGACGGCTAGGACTTTTTCCATCCCGTTGATGGAAACCCAAAACGAGTTCCGGAATACGGTCGTTTACTGCAAGTGCCGGAATAGGGTTGAGTTTGCGAACGATGCTGGTCCTCCTGTTGATGCGACACGGCTTTTGCGCCGCTTACTACGGATCGACCGGCAGCGGGAGTTCCTCCGCCCGAAGATCCTTGATGCTCAGATCGCCGTAGACAACTCGGTAGGTCGTCGGGGCTTTGGCGTCTTTGAGCTTGTACCAGCAAACGATTGCCTCCTTGTTCCCGAGTTTGACCCCATTGCCGAGGTAGCGGAAGCTGTTCTTGATGATACTGTCAGGGTCCCAAGCAAAGAATACGAGGATGGGGGCATTGGTAACGGTACCGAACCTCAAACTATAACGCATATCAGTATCGATCAGCTTGCGTTCCGCTTCCGTCTGTTGGTCCCGCGGTTTTTTGAGCGCGCGGTTTATCTTGGTCAGCAGCTTTCCGGATGAGAAAGCCTGATCCGGGAAAGTCTTGTCATTGAACTCGGCCAGAATCCTCCAATACTCGATCATGTCCTTTTCGGTTACGTGCTCGCGTGGTTTGACGGTGATCGAATAGCCCTCAGGCGGTTGCAGGCGAAAGAGAGAAGCATCGAGTGCCACGTCGTAACACATATCTACAAATCCACCTCCCATCACGCTCAATCTCGAAAACTGCTGTCCGAGTCCGAGCGGGGCTTTATCCAGAGCGTCATTCCTGGGGTCGTAAATATCGGCGCCAGGGACGTAGAGAGCAACAAGTTGCTTTGTCTTGTTATCGATCCAATAGTCGCGGCTCCAATCGCGTTCGTTGTCAGTGTCTCGAAACGAATATCGAAAGCCGTTGGCATCTCCGTCGGCTGTCCTTTGTTGTCCAATCCACTGTAGGTTCGGTTCGTTGAGAGCCTTTCGTTCGACAGGAAAAGGTCCAGGATCGTCGGGCCATGGCGCGAATTCCTCTAAGGTGGCTTCTTTTTTCTTGGGATAGTAAGTCAGTTCGCGCCCGTGAATCGTATCCTTTATTGTCACGCGCTCAGGGGAACCTTTGTCGTCCAATAGGACTGATCGCCGCAATCCAGGCCATTTGTAGTACTCTTTTAAGAATTCGGTGCGCCGCCATGTCGACTTTCCGTTCTTGCTCGTGACATGCTCATAAAATTCCCACGTCCAAGTCATCGTCTTGGCTTTCACGATCTGCTCGCACGTCGTGGCGAACGCGGAGGTGCCTCTTCCTTTGGTGGCAAACTCTGATAGGCCAAGCCATGCGGCGACTAACACCAATGCGGCTGCGGCGAAGATGGCTAATCGGCGCTTGGCGTGAATCTTTTTCTTTAAAGCAACCGGCTGCTGCGAATCCATAGACCCTGCTTCTGATTCGGACTGGAGAGGAACGGCGACCGCCGTCCTGGCAAGCTGCCGAGCATGATCGAGCATCCGCTCTAAATCCGTCTCCTCCAATGGTTCCGCTACGATATCGTTTATAGATTCCCGCAAAATGCCGGAGAGTTCGGACGCAGGGGAAGCCCGATTGGGAGAATGAGAATCATTGTTCATTGTTAAGCTCCTTTGGCTTCATGATCGAGGAGGGTCTGGAGCTTGGCGCGCGCTTTATGCAACGCCATGCCGACCGCACTCGATTCGATGCCTAAAGTTTGTGCGATTTGGTCATACGATAGTTCGTCAAAGTAACGCAGCGAAAAGACAGTTGCCTGGCCGTCGGGGAGTTGGCAGATTGCTTCTCGCAGCCGCTGAGCCAATTCCCGCGCCACTGCAGTGTCGTGAGGGCCACGGCAATCTTCGTTGTAGCGTACCATTCCCGGGACCTTCGCCCTGTGTCGGCGGCGAAGCTGATCCAACGCACGGCGGGTAGTCATCTTCCGAAGCAACCCAGCCCAGTTGACGACCTCTTGTCGCCGTCTTAACTGGAACGCCTCCAAGAACACGTCCTGGACCACGTCTTCGGCATCCGGCCCCGGCCCTAAAACGCGGCGGGCTAAGCGAATGATGATCGGCCCATGTTCGGATACGATCTGATCCCAGCAACCCATGTCCGGCCTTTTTCTATTCAAGAGTGCACTCTACTATATAAGTCGATCCCGCCTCGTCCATATAACCTCAGAAATGGTTGCTTTGATGGGCATCCGGACGGACGTTTGCGCCAACTTCTTCCGGTCGAGCCCAATTCCCAAGTAAGGTACGACTACTTGGGACGCACCCGGATCGTCATCAATGGGTGGTATTACGCGAGCCTCGGAAAACGGTTGACTTTCTGGGACTGGCGGGCCAATCGTGTGCTGTCGGCGACTGGCGAGGTCGCGGGACTGGCGTTTCTGCATCGGCCGACTTGTATTCCCCTGCTGCTTTAAGCTCTCAAAGAGGACAGGGATTTGGGAAATGGGACATTATTTTGGTTTTTGACGCCCTGCCGCGCGTAGCGCTACTTGGCCCCAGCCAAAACAAGCCAGACGAAAAATGCCGTGCATACTCCTGCTCCCACGAACAGAAGAATCGCAACCAGAGCGACGATAGTCCAACCAATACGCTTGCCAGACTCCGAACGGAAGACGTCGAAGTGTAAGAGCACACACAGAAAAACGCCTATGCCAATTAGGAGAGCGCCGGCAATTGCTGCCACGCATGACCCAACCACCGCGTCTCCTAACTCGCCGATGGAGCCGAAACCGGGGCCTGACGGACGACTACGGTAGTACATCATCGCGAACCAGGGCCCGAGACAAGCAGCGAATGCCCCCGCGAGGACAGCAATGCCGAACGCGCGGGATAGTCGCTCGGGAGCTCGTTTCGATTCAGCCTCCTGCGACAATCGCCGGCCCGACTCAAGTCTTTTTCCTTTATAGGCTGATCGAACCGATGTCTCACGTGATGGATACACTTCCTGAATTAGCTCAGCGAGAGTCAGTGAACTCGCTATATCGGTAGACATGCCGCCGCGCTCCAAGTAGCGTCGCAGCAATGCGGTCAGCTCGTCGGATTGTGGTGGTTGATGCTTGTCGCAACTAATTCGTGTTGATCCATTTGAGTCGGCGCTGGCCCTCAGCAGCCGACCTAAACTGTCGTACAAGACAACGTCGGCCCTGCTAAGGGCATCTGCGGGGTAACGCTGTTTGAGTTCAGCAATCGTATCAAAAACATCTAGCGAACCCGACTTCCAGATAAACAACGGCGGCTTCATACTAAGGAACCTCTGATACACCTAATCCCCAAACTGCGCCGTCTATCGCGGCCAATGAGCCCGGCGCTTAGCCGCCAGCGCGGGCATTATACTGCTACGTTTCGGCCGACGAAATAGCGAGCCATGTCAGGCTGACTTACAGCGGATACCCTGCCACCCCCATTTCCAGAAATCGTTCCATTTGCGGTCGCCCCTCGCCTGCCCGCCGTCTCGTTTGGCATCCCGGCAGGGCGATTCCCGGATTGCCAGTACTGAATTCAAGTCATTGGAAAGCCGTCGGAAATGAGGTTTCCGACACTGGCTGGCCGCATTGGGCGTTGCCACGAGCGGCATCGATTAAGGTTGCGAGCGAGGCCCCGTCGGGCCCAATTGATCAATTGAGTGGTCGAACTTGTCACAGTTGCCCGACACAACACGTTCCCGCCATTTTCGCCAGAGATCCGAACAGGTGCAGGGCAACCCGCACCCGTCCCAGCGGAGCGTTGGGCACGCGGCGCAGGCGTCCAGGCGGGCGTCCGTAGCTTCAAGGTCGGAATCCCAGGTGGAGAGCTGTTCCACGCTCGTCCGCATGGCGTCGACCGCCTCGGCCTTTAGTTGCTCTTCGGTCTTCCCCTGCCCCGGCGGCGTCAAGGCGGGCGGGGGCTCGGGCGGAGGGTTGACGATCTTCGGGCACTGCCACGTGGCCAGGCGGTGCAGCTTCAAACAACCGGGCACGTCGCACGCCTCGCAGCCGGCGGCCGACGCGGCCGCCTCCTCGTCGGTTCGCTGGGGCTGGCCGTTGAGCCGCCATTGCCGCAAGGCCCAGCGGGCGCCCTCGCCCAGCTCGCCGCTATAGCTGGCCAACGTCGCCAGCTCGGCATAGCCCGGCGAGTTCGGGCAATCTTGGAACGGCCCCGGGCCTTCGCCCTCCCACACGTAGCCGCAGTTGCGGCAGCGCGGCTTGCCGTCCGCGGTTTCGTACTGGCAGCAAATGTTGACTATGTCGTCCATCCGAATGACACCGTTGCCGAGGTCGCCCCGCAAAAGGCGCCGTTGCTGAGTGAGAGTTGCCGATTGGAAAACGCCCCGGAGAAGTTCGTCGTGCCGTGGACGCCACCGTACCAGCAGCCGCCGCCGCCCAGGCATTCCAGGCCCGAGCAACCCCTGTTGACGCCCAGGTCGAGCCGGCCGGTGCCGTCGCCGTTGTCATAGATTTGCGCCCCGAGGCTATAAACGGCGGTCGGGCTGCCGCCTCCGAAGCTGCACCAGTTGTAGCCGCCGGGCGGTTGCGGGAGCGAAGCACCGAAGCAGCATTGACCATAGGGCGCGTGGAAGACGTAGGTGCCGGGGATCGTGCCGCCGGCGAGCGTGAGCGTGATCGTGGGCCAGCCCGCGTTGCCGTAGGGATACCCGGGAATCATGCACGCCAGCGAACAGGCAACGCATTCGTTGCTGGGTTGGTTGAGCGTGCCCCGAACTTCCTGCGTGGTGATCGGGCAGAGTCGGACGGCGTTGTCGCCCATCAGGCCGACCATGTGCGGCGCGTTTTCCCACACGGATGCGGCAACGACCGCGATCAGTGGGCCGGCGACCGCCTGCCCTTGCGGCAACTGAGATTGGGGGACGGTCGCCACGATGATGTATTGGCCGGAATCGTTTTTCGTCACGCACACGCCGACGGGCGAGGAAATCCAACCGCTTCCCCACGCCGCGTAGAAGCTCCGCGTGACCGTGCCGCCAGGCGTCGAGAGGACAGCGGTGCCGTTCTGCCCGCCTTGAACAATCCCCAGCTCGAAATAGGAGTTCGCGTTCGGCCCAAAATACAGCCGGCACTTTCCGCCGTTCGCCGCGCTGTTGTAGCCAAAGCCTGCGGACGCCGTGTATGCGAAGACGGCGAGCGGATTGTGCCAGGCGACCGTGGCCCCGTTCTGGCTGCTCACAAAGCCGTCCGCCGGCTGATACATTTGATAGCAATAAGGTTGGGCCTGGTCGACCGTGGAGAAGCCGGGGGCCACTACGTCGAAATAGTCGCCGCTGCGATGGCGGGGCAGCTCGAAAGCGTGCGCGATGTTGACGGAGTGTTGGAGGTTGAGAATCGTACTGTATTCGGCGCTGGTGATCGTGTTGCTTTGGCCGCGAATCGTGATCGGCAGATTATGCAACGCACTTGGGAAACCGTAATTAGCGGGGCTGCCAGTGACCATGTGGAACTTGCCGTCGGCGCTCACGTAGCCGGTGCCGCTGGACGGCACGATGAGTTGCCACTGCCGCGGACCCCATGACTTCGAGCTGTAGGATAACGTGATCGACCAGGCATCGTTGGCGAGGATCGTGCCGCCGGCGCCGCTGTCGTAGGACACATTGCAACCGACCAAGGCGCCAGGCCACAACCCGGTGGGACTTCCAAAGTCCACTAAGTTCAGCATCGGCTTGTTGCTCACCGTACACGGTCGCCCGCCGAGGTACGGGTACACGTCCTTGAAAATGTAGCCCCAACCGGAGAAGGCATCGACAATTCGCCACGTCCAATCGCTATGAGTTCCCGCCGGCAGCGGTTGGTCGGCGTACACGTACATGGTCGTGCTCGACGCGATGCGGTCGACCGACGTGCTGCATTGCAGATTGCCGTCGGCGTCGAGAAACTGGATCGTGCGATTGCGGAAGCCGTAGGCTTGCGAACCAGCAAACCAATTCGCCGGCGGCTCGGCGGGCGTCATTAGGCGCGTTGCACCGTCGATGGTAAAGCCGACGCCGTGCCAGGTCGGCAGGGGCGAGTTGACCTTAATCGTGCTGCCGCTGTTTTCGGTGATCGTGGCACTGGTAAGCTGGCGGGTGAAACCGTTGCCGTCGCAAATGTCGATGTGGGCACCGACAAGCTGGCCGGGCTTCCAGCCTTTCGGCGTTGCGTTGGGCGTGATCGTGCCATCGTCCTGCACGGCGAGTCCGCCGCGGCTGTAATAGTCAAACTCGACCGTCGCATTCAACGTCGGCACGTCGTTGAGCGTGAAGCTGTTGGCGTCGCTGTCAACGATAGTACGCGAATACGTCGTGGCGCCGTCGAGGTAGACTTGGGCGCCGATGAGCATATCGGTCGTCCAGCCCGTCGGCGGCGGGTTGATTGTAAAGCGGTAGTCGCACTGCCGCGCCGTCGACCCGCTAGTGGTGAAGTCGAGTTGGAACGGATAGACCACTATTGGCGAGATCAAGAGCGGCTGCCCGTTAGTCACCCAATACTGCAAAAGCGTCTTCGATTCGCCGTCCAAGAAAACCGCCGTCCACGTGGAATCGTTTCGCGTCCAATCGCCGGGCGTGTCGGGCGTCAACGTGGAATAGGAGCCGTTGCTAACAACCGTGCAGGTGCCGGCCATCGTCAGACCGGCCTTGGTCGTTTTGTTAGAGCACGGCGGGGCGACGCAGTTGCATTTGCACTTGTGGCGGCTCATGGCTTACCCGCAACTCGAATTGGTCGAGCAGGCCGACACGTCATAGATGCGATATTGGCCCAGGTAAATATCCCACTCGGCCCAAAACGTGGTGCCGCCGTCGCAGCAGTAGCCCGGGTTGGTGATCGTTTGATTGCCGCTCGGGATAGTGCCGACACTGGTGGCGTGGAGCTGCGAGGCGTTGACCGTGATCGTCGGCGTTGTTCGCCCCATGAAGCTGGCGATGGGTCCCGTCACCCGCTGGCATATCGGCTGGTCGATTTGAATGGGCTTATAGCAGCGGTTCTTTTGGTCCCACACGAAAACGGCATCGCTGCCGTTGTAGCCCTGCGCGTTGGTGATGCCGCCAAGCGGCGGCTGCCCGGGCTGGTTCGTGGTGTTGAGCGTCGTGGCGTGCGGCAGCAGGCCGCCATCAATCGAATAGAGCGCGGCCAGCGAGGTCACTAACCAGCTCGGGGTCGCCGTCGCGACGGCCCCGCCGATGATGCGGGCCATTTCGTGCGCCCACAGAATATTGCCGTTTTGATCGCAGAAGCCGCGCAACGCGCCCGGGTTGGCACCCGTCTTCGTGTCTTCGTAGCGAAGCATCAGCCAGCGGCCCTGTTCGTCAATTACGGTTAGGTCCGTCGGATTGCTGCGAATGGGATCATTCCATTTCTGGTTGTCTTCGTCCCAGGTGAGCGACCACGCGTCGTAGGTAATGCCCGGCGCCGGGGCGAAGGCGGGCGTGGAAGTCTTCACTTCGAAGACGGTCAATTCGCCGCCGCCGGCACCGCCAAGCCTCACCACAGCCCACACGATTGTCCCGTTGTCGCTCTGGTCAGCGGCTTCCCACCAAAGGATTTGGGCTCCCTTGGATCCCGAACCGAGCGACGTCGACTCGCTGCCTACCGTTTTCGTTGCCACAACGTCGCAAAACGTATCGGTGTACGAGTTGACGTAGACACGCGCCGGCACCACACCCACCACGACTGCCCGGCCCAGCTTGCCGTCTTCCAGCGGCTGCAGGAGAACGCAGAAACGACCAGCGTGGGCCGTCGTTGGCGTGACGC
>CAVXFB010000004.1:0-113630 GCA_963760935.1 uncultured Planctomycetaceae bacterium
GTAGTAGGCGACTCTGGTTCTGCCCGTCTACGAGCCTTCACCAAGGCAAAGGCTACATCATCCTCGAACGTGTGTGAGAACTGCTTATACAGCTTTCGGCGGAACGCCTGGATCGTTAGGTCATTCCCTTCCGCGTCGCGCCGCTGCGTACTCGTCGCTCGAGAAAGGCGCAGCCAGGACGGCCCTCTGGCTTACTCAGGAGGGAACACATCCCATCACTGGCAACCCACAGATGGCCGTCGCTATTCAGAATACCGGACGCATATATCGCGCATGTCGGTGTGGCATTGCCATCTGCCGCAAGGGGCAGTAATCGGTGGCCCAGCAGGAAGCTCGTCGCTTCGTCGAGGGCCGTCACGTCGTTATTCACGCCATCGCCACCGTCGCCAAGGCCGAAAATCCAATAACGGGAGCCGCTAACGGCAAGCCCTATAACGCAAAACATCAACTTGCAGAAGACGAATTCCTTCTTCTCCGGTGCGGTCAATTCCATCTGGTCGCACAGATTGCCAGAATATGGAGGGTCCATTGCTCGGTATTCTTAAGCATGACATCGAACCCAGCATCATCTGGGTTACCCGTCCGGGCTAGTTCATTCGCCAGCCGGCTCGCAAGGCACTGTGACCCAAGCACTGCACCGACTTGATTCTGGGTGAACCCACGCTCAGTCGAGCTGGTTCCATCGCAGATTACCACCACGCATGTTTCTGCGCGCTGTACGAGGTGACAGGCATCCTGGCATCCAAGGGAGAGCTTCGCGTGCAATCTGCCTTCTTGCACGAAGCAACCGGCGTCCATGTGCAGGCTGCGCGGCCGTGTCAGTAGATTTCGGGGAGTCGATCATCGCTATTTGGCCTTGAACATTAGGTCGAGCAAGCGTATCCGTGCCTGTTCACGATTCATTTCCTCCCTCAGCGCCGTCTTTCCCACGTCCTCAAGGTACTCCTTGACAAATCCTTTCTGCTCAGCGTCGAGCGGACGGAGTGCCTCATCCAGCAAACCCTTCAGAGACCCCTTCCCCATCCTCGGATAGCGAGAGCCCTCGCTTCTGCACGAGTCTCGCTATGATCGCCCCTCGTCGTTCATCCGTCCAACCCGCCGACTGCCTCGGAGGAAAGTACGCATCCAGCGACGCCGCAATAGGTACCCGTTTTCTGGCGTCCGCAGAGAACATCCCCTTGAAGTAGTTGTCGATCTTGGGATGATGGTGTAACCAATCCCGGCTCCTGATGTCAGCCTTTGGCGGTCTTACGGCTGGGTCATAATACACGGCGGAATAGTTGAAGGACCGAAAGACAAACGGGTCCTTTCGGTGAGTGGGATTAACGCCATCCCAGGGCGAGACTCCCATGAATAGCTCAAACGCGACCACGCCCAGCGCCCACCAGTCTGAGGCGGCAGAGAACTGGTATGGCCCCCGCACTGCCGGCACACCATCGCGAATCAGCGGGTCTACATATTGAATCGTAACGCTGTCGCCGTTGTAGTTCGGAAGGGCGCAGGAATATCAAAATCCACTAGAAAAGCGTGATGGCCGGAGACCAGCACGTTCTCCGGCTTTAGATCGCAGACGAACACCCGAGCTGCGTGCAAACTTCTAAGAGCATCGCTGATGTCGTAGATGAGATTCGCAAGTACCTGGTCTGTCTGACTCTCAAGGTCCGGGGGAATGCCAGGATTCCATCGGATGTGATCCAGGGTTCTAGCATTCGGGAGGTGTCGCATCACAAAACCCGCAGCCTCATTACTCTTGTACTCGGGAAGTCGGACAAGCTGCAAAGGGGACACGACGCGTGCATGAAAGTCTGCCCTCTGCGCAGCAAAGCGTAATCAGCTTCTCGCGCAGGGACGCGCTGACCGGACAGGTAGAGTACATCTTGACGGCCAGTTGGTCATCGAGCCTGAACACTTCTCCATCCTTCCCGCCTCCCAAATAGCATGAGTCGGAAAGTGTGAAACGCCGTCCGTCGTCGGTAATGATCGTGGTCCCGTCAAAACGGGAATGATATCCGGTACTCACTGGACGCTCCCGATTACTTGACTGGAGATCATAGCGAACGCCCTGCGGATGTCCTTCGGATCGGCATCCGCTTGAATAACGTCACGTACTCCAATGCACTTTGCAACTGCCCGATAGTCGTGCGAGCCGATGCCAACGAGCGTGATCTTGTCGATCAGGCCCTCGTCCAGCACATAGTCAAGCACTTTCTTGACGAGGTGGGGCTTGTCCGTCAGCCTGCTGTGCTCGTCTACGCCATCGGTAACTGCGGCAACGTTGGCCACAACCTGCCGTCCCATCTCCCAGGCGGCGGCTAACGTCGGCAACATCATTGTCACAGACGTAAGAATCGTCTCGTAAAGGGCGGTCGAGCCCGGATGGCACATACGTCGTTTCGTCCAATAACCGGGTTGACGGATGCGCACAATGCGGATTCGCTGGATCGCGGAATTGGCTTATGTTCTGAAAGTATTCGATCTTATGATTGAACAGGAGTTGCCCCATAGCTATCTTGAGCGCAGACGTGGCCCCGAGCAGCGAGTTGATGAGGTGGTTCTGGGCGTCGATCATGGCTCGGGTGAGGCCGCGCTGCTCGATGGAACTCGACTTGTCAATCGCCAGGACTAGGATTCTTGACCTCGCGGATGCTGGGTCATACGCATCGGCCCCCTTCTCTCGGGCCAGCGTTTTCAGAATCGCGGCGATGTCCTCCTTGAGCAATCCATCGGCAACCAGTTGATTGATCGCGTTCTTTCAGAAATGCTCATCTACCTCTCCTCGGGCTCCTGGTTCGTGCGCATCCCTGGCCCCGTCGCACAGCATTATCTCTCGTTGGCCAAGAAATTTAAATGCCTTCTTAACCCATTCCCACAAAACGTTGATATCCCTCTCCAACTAGCCGGCCATCATTCAGCCTCGCAAGCCAGTCATTGCTCCCAAATCCAATCAGGGTGGCGGCCAAGCAACCTTTGCCATCGAGAACCTCTACTGATCGTGAGAAGTTAGCGACTGCCAATCGGTGGTCGGCTATTACAGCCACGGCCGCAGCCAAGCCTGGAAGGGGTCTCCTCCAAGTTTCCGTCTGCGAATCCATATCAATTGCCCTGAGCGTGTCATCATCGACGCCCGCAAAGATCAGTCCAGCAGAACTGTCCCAGGTGGCACACGCGATCGCCGCTTGCAGATCAATTGGCTTAAGGCGCTTGCCGTTCTTGGCATCAACGATCGTCAAGATACCATCTTCGCTAGCCGCCAGACAAGCGGGCGTCGATACCAGCCCGGCCAGGGCGGAGATCGGCTTCCCGTCGTGTTGGTCATTGAGGATTCTCAGCGGTTCAGGAGAACCATCCGTCCAGAGCAAAAGGTCGCCGTTCTCGCCACCGGATACCACCCCAGAGCCGCCAAGGCAGAAGGCAGCCATCGTGATCGGCTCGTTGCATTGACGGACACAGACGACCTGCCGATCGCCTGAATCGCGTACCTCAATGCGCCCGTCGCCTAGCGCAATGAGGAAGCGAGCCCCATCGGCGAGAACTCGACGCGCACCACGTTCTCACAATTGATCGAGTCGAGGATTGCTCGGTGCCGTCTTCCGAAAGTTGCCAGCATTCCACGCCGTTCGAGAGGCCGACGAGCAGTTCCCATGCCGTCGAAGAGCGTCTAAGTGAACAAGCAGTCAGATAGCCGTCCGACCGGCGTGGCGAAATAACAGCGTGCCTCGGAATTCCTGGTCAGTACGCCAGAGATGCAGCGTTCGATTCTGGTGCATGGTTGCCAGCCACGCGCCATCCGAAGAACATGAAAGGTCAGTTCCATACGAAGCTTCAGCCAGCAACCGAGTCGTGTCAAGGTTGACGCCGGCTACCAGACTTCGGCGTGCTTTTCGTGGTCTTATGTTGCGGGTGGGTGACTGGCCGGGAAACCTCCGGTCTGGGCGACGTGATTACGGTAGGCAGGGTGAATACGAAGTCGCCGTTACCCTCCAAATACCGGAAAATCGGCTTCTGGCGACCCTGGCTGGCCTCATACACGCGCAGCGTCAAATACTGACCGAGGTCGCTGCCGGTAACATATCCCCGACCCAATATATCTGCATCGCCACGCAACGCTTGTATGAAAAGGCGCATGAAAAGGCCCTGTCCAGAATCCTCGATCACTTGCTGGTCGGCCTCACCGGCGGTTATGATCTGACGAACTCGCTGGCTGATAATCTTCGCAAAGTAATCAGGGTGCAATGGCGAAAGACCGCCCGCACGTATCGCCGCCAAGCCACTGTGGCAGCAATCCATCACAAATAGGATGTGCTTGGCCGGGATCAGATTGCTCCATGTCCATATCTCGCTCATCGAAATGCCGGTCGAGGTGATACGGTCTTCGTCGGCATCAATGGGCACCAAGTAGCCCAACTGTGGACCGGAAGGTGGCGTGACGGTCCGACCATGCCCTGCGAAGAAGACCAACAAGCGGTCCTGGGTGCCAGCCTTCCTTGCCATCTCGACGCTCAACAGGTCGTGAGTGTTCTGCCGAGTGGCCTCGGCATTGTGGAGCGAGAATACACTGTCTGCGGTAAACCCCAGACCGAGCAATGCTCCGGCCACGGCCTCGGCGTCGGGCACTGCGTAGCGCAGTGGGCGAGAGCGGTAATCGTTGATTCCAATAACCACGGCCCAGCTATTCGCATAGCAACCATCCTTGTGTTGGATGGGGGCGCTGGTCATAGGAACGGCTCGAACGTCCCGTAAAGACATGGTAGCGTACCACTTGCGTTGTATTTGATGCCACCACAAAGGCTGGGGAAGCTCTTGGTGTGGCTTTGCTCGGCCGTATTCTACCACACGGCAGAGTGACTTCAATCAGTTGGCCGGTTGTCTGTTGGTCGGTTGTCCTTGCCAGAGCGTGCTACGTGCGGGACGCTGGTGGCCATTGTGCTCGTGACCAGGAAGAGTGGTCATCGGCCGCCATGATCCACCCAAACCGCCTGCAACAGCAGGAATGACTGGATGGTCAAAACTTTGGCTGAATGTTAGGCTTCGCCACAATAGTGCCCCGAGCACATCACGCTCTGGAAGCCTGGGCGTGCTCGGTTCCTCTGCTGGCACGTTCCTGGTGCCCGTTGCGCAAGTCACCGCGCAAGTCGCCGGCCAAGTTGCAAAGGGAGTGGCGGGCGCTCGCCACTCGAGCCTGAGCCGTAGCTCCGCGGACCCGGATGGCCCACCGGTTGCATCCCGAGTACCACCTGGCGCGATGGTGCGACCTATGCTTGATTATCGGCCGCGCGAGGGAGGACAACGGTGGCAACCATCACAATCACTCGGAAAGCTCTGTATGACCAGGTGTGGTCCGAGCCCATGCTTCACCTGGCAAAACGATATGGGCTGTCGAACGTGGGCTTGGCCAAAATCTGCCGCAAGCACGACATCCCTCGGCCGCCGCGAGGGCACTGGGCAAGACTCCAATTCGGCAAGGCGTCGCCACAGACGCCGTTGCCACGTCCCGATGAAGATCACGACATCACCATGCAGGAGCCGCCGCCTTTGATCCAGCCCGCCAAGAAGGTTGGCCCTCCAAAGCCGGTAGAACCAATCACGGTAGACGAGACGCTCCGAAACGCACATGAGCTTGTGATCCGAGCCAAACACCAGTTGCAGAACGCGACCGACGGAAGAGAACCGCCTTATCGTCGTGCCCGCCGATGCAGTGCTGGACATCTGCGTCTCGAAGTGTAGGCTGCACCGCGCGTTACTCATCACGGACGCCTTGCTAAGGGCAGCGGAGAAGCTAGGGTATCGTGTTGCCCAAGGGCCAAGCATCGAAGTCGGAGGCTTCGCAATTCGCTTCGAGATCAACGAGGCCCTGCAAACGCTCCGGGATGAGTTGCCCGAGGAGCCAGACCTTGAAGCGGATCATTATGAGTTTGGCCACAGCCGATTCAAGAAGACGACGATTTCCTCCGGGCATCTGGTTCTCTCGATAGTCGATGAGACTCCTTACTGGTGCTACAAGGGCAAGCGTGCCTGGAGGGATGGCCTGCGTTCCCTGGAAGATTCCCTCAACAGTGTCCTGCGCGGCATTGTTGGTCTAGCCGAGTACAAGGCCGAATGCCAAGCCGAAAAGCAGCGGCAGGGGGAGCAACGGCGAGAACAGGAACGCCAACGTCAGGAAGAGGCCCGCCTACAGGTGGAGCGGCGCGAACGGATTGATGCGGAGCGTCGTCGTGTGAATGCCTTGCTTCGCCAAGCCAAGAACTGGAGAAAGAGTGAAATCTTGCGTGGGTACATCAAGGCCAGCAGGCAGAAGCACCTGGCCGCCTGCGGCCAAGCAGAGCCGAGCGGCGAGTTCGCCGAGTGGCTTCAATGGGCAGCCCAGCAAGCCGACCGACTCGATCCCCTGGCAGAGAGCCCGCCGTCTATCCTCGATGAAGACTCGGGCGAGGGATAAGAAACCTCGGTAGCGATCCTCAAGATGGCGGCAGCAGCCATGACACCATCCATCCGACGAGCCGAGACGCCAGAGGACATCCGTCCGTTAGTCGAGCTATGCAAGGTGGGAAAGCTCTTTGACGTTCAGGCGTGGATCGCGGCTGGGAAGCCGGTGAACCCACCATTGCCAACTTCCAATCGCAGTCATCCCAAGAGCCCGCTGGATATTGCTATCGACCGGGGATTCCACAGTCTCGTCGAAGTCCTCTTGCAGGCCGGTGCGGTCTTTGAAACGGAAGGCTACAAGTGCCCTATCCATGACGCGCTGCGGATGCGGCGGTTTGATTTGGCCAAGCTCCTGGTTGAGCACGGTGGCAACCCGCGATCGGTCGATATGGCAGACGTGTGTGATATGCGGGACCCAGAAATCGTGGAGTATCTCATCGAGAAGGGGGCCGATGTCGAGACCGGCAGGCCCTTGGCACGCGCCCTCTGCAACCGCATCCCCCCGGCACTCCGAATCCTCACGAAATACAAGGACCGTTTCCCGAGTTTTCAGGAACAAGCCAACATCGCCCTGCGGCACCACTGCAAAGAGGGAAACATCAAATGGGTTTCCATCATGCTTTCGGCTGGTGCCGATCCCTATGCTCCGGGAACGGACGACTACAGCGAAAAGTCGGGCCCTCTCAGGACTTTCCGCGTTGGGGTACGCAGCACTGTACGGACACGCGGAGGTCTTCGATCTCAAGAAACTTGTTCTCGATGTCAAGCATCCGGCACTCAAAAACATCATGCACTACGCGAACCATGCCGAGGCTGTGCCTGTCCTCCGGCGGTTGTTTGCGATGGGCATGGAACCGAACGATCAGGAGAACGGCGGCTGTTCAGCCATTCAAAGCCTGCTGGAGGACATGAACTGGACATCTGGCCTTTGGCCCCACCTAGAACAGGAGCCGGGAAGGATCGACACACAGGAATCGCGAGAGAAGATGAAGGCAATCCATATCCTGGCAAAGCATGGCGCAAGATGGGTTCCACAGGATAAACGGGAGGTGAGCGGTGCCCGTCGATCCCTGTTGAAGCTCAAGCCCGACTACGTGGTCGAGTTCGTCTGGATCATGTCAAAGTACAAGGCTTGCACGCTGGACACCATCCAGCAGCTTCTCTGCCCGTCGAGCAGCATCCAGCCTCACGTAGCGAAGCACGCACAGCGGATCGACGAGTTACTGGGCTCTTGGTACTAAGAATCTAGCGGCGTAGGATGAGCCTCGCTGGCAGGCTGGCACGCCAGATTTCCAGGGTATGCCCGCTATCAGAGATCGGTGCCGGCAGCCGGCGAAGCAATCATGGCCGAACAGCACTTGGGCGAAGGGTTCGGATGGGTTGGAGGCCGGGGGCGTGTAAACGGTCTGAGGGAAGTCGATGGCCAACGTGTTCGTGAATAGGCGGCCAGGTAGCCATTGGCCGCCGCGATGACAAATCGCTTCCGACCGCAATCGGGACGGCGCACAACCGGGGCAGACCCGGCCCAATGCTGGGGGGCAGTTGGCGAGCGGCAACCATCCACGATCTCCGGGTTTCGTTTTCCTGGGAGGCAATACTTGATAGACTTGATAGAAGCTTGGTATGTCCCCGGCACCAAGGGTGATTAGTCACCGAACATAGTGGAAAAGCGGTAGAAAACAGGGGTTTTTCTGCCGTGTTGTCTATCAAGTTTCTATCAAGTATTGTTGCCGTCTCGATTGCACGGACTTGCTCCGTTGCTGCACCGCAAACGCAATCTGCAACAGTAGTTGCGCACGATCCAGACAACGCGGCACACGCGGCGACAACGGCCATTTTCAGGTTGAGGGCCTAGTGGCCGCAAGGCCGTGCAGGTTCAAGTCCTGTTTCCCGCACTGACATAAACCCTTACGAGCATTTGCTTTGCAAGGGTTTTCTTTTGCGATTGCATTGGAAGCAACGCTTGCCCGAGACCGGGGGAAACGATCTCGGAAACGAAAAGATCGGCAAGAGGGCGTGTCGCCAAAAATAATTGTAATCGAGTTTACTCGGCCAACAGGCGGTAGACAGTTGACCGAGTCCGACTGGCGGGTAGAGAATCGACGGTCGCTTCAATTCGGAAGCGGATCTTCCGACCGCCGTATCGATAAGATGCTTAATTCCCTGACCGGTGCTCGAATAGCTTCCGTGGCAGTGCTCGGTCGCTTGCCCGAGCTACGCATTGAACTCCATGATGGAAGGGCGATTAGCACATTTACGTGTTGGAGCGAGCAACCTCGATGGCTCGTCGGCTTCAATGACACGACATTGTTCAACCTGCGGTCGTTGCCTTCTTTTCCAGCCGTAGCGTCAGTTTGCACTTGCCGTCATCGACCACGAAAGTCTCGTCACGGTGGGCGCTGAGCCGTACGCCCATGCCGCGTTTATGACCTTCTTCGCTGTCTCGATCTGCGGGGGAAATGACCGTCTTGACAAGCCTGAGCTCAGTGGCAAATCGAGCCCACTCGGCCGGTGACAGCCATTCGTTCGGTCGAGTCGATCCCAAGAGCGAAAGCCCGCATCGCAATCACGCCCGTACTTGGGTTGGTCTTGAACCCCTTTGGTTCGATTTCCTTACTAACGACACTGCTTGTCGACGGAATCTTTTTTCATAGTGGCTGTCTGCTATATCACGAAAACGCGTACTCCTCGCTGGGGAACTTCCCTTCGCGGACATCGTTGCGGAATTGCGTGACGGCCTCGACCACGGTTGCTTTCACGTTTGCGTAGGCCTTGACGTGCTTCGGCACATGGCCCGGGTTGAGGCCCAACAGATCGTGGACCACTAGGACCTGTCCGTCACAACCGGTGCCGGCGCCGATGCCGATGGTGGGAATGTGCACCGCAGCCGTGATGCGCGCGGCAATGTCGGCCGGGATGCATTCCAAAACGATTGAGAACGCGCCCGATATCTCGGCCGCCTGGGCGTCGGCCAGCAGTTGCCGCTCGTCGCGCTGCACGCGATAGCCGCCCAGTTGGTGGATGCTCTGCGGACGCAGTCCGCAATGGGCCATCACGGGAATGCCGGCCGAGACCAGCGCCGAGATCACTTCGGCCTGTTCGACGCCCCCTTCCAGCTTCACGGCCTGACAGCGGGTCTCCTTGAGGATGCGACCGGCGATCTCGATGGCCTTGTACGGGCCGAGGTGGAAGCTGGGAAACGGCATGTCGACCACCACCAGCGCATGCCGCACCGCCCGGCCTACCATCTCGGCGTGATAGATCATCTCTTCGAGCGTCACTGGTAGCGTTGTCGGGTGCCCCTGAACGACCATCGAAAGGCTATCGCCAACGAGAATTCCCTCGACGCCCGCTGCATCGACCAGTCCCGCCATGGCGTAGTCATAGGCCGTGAGCATCGTGATTTTCCGCCCGGCCGCTTTCATGGCGGCAAACTGGGGGACGGTGATTTGTGGGGCATCCGGATTCATAGTGGCTCACATACGTTAAAGACGGCGAAGAAGCCATACAGTCGAATGACCGCTGCTGTTCCACCATGGTTCATTCTAGTCAGAAACGCGACGCCCCAATAGTAGTGTGGCGGGGCTGCCGGCACGATTGAAATTCCGAGCAAGTCGCTATTCAAGAGGGTTGCGGCGTCGTATCCTGAAGGGAAGGTGTGGCCCTCCCATCGGTCGGCCCTGGTTTGTTTGCCGGGCAAACGCCAGCAACAGGCCCTCGGCGTCCGCCGCACAAACACGTTTCCGAGGAGTCGTCCCATGTCGTACCGCATTATTCTGACGGCGATTCTCGCGATTGGCCTTTCGACCGCGGCCGTCGCCCAAAACCAATACATCCGCCCCCGCGCAACTCTGACCGCGGCGCTGCCGCTAATCGGCAAGCGATCATCATGCAACCGGCCGAGGTGCAAGGCACCATCGAAGGCAGCATGGGCGGCTTTATCGTGGTGATGGACGCCAACAACCGGCCCGCTCGGATCGACGTGCAAGGGGCGAAAGTGCACGTCACCGGCAATGCAAATGCCGATTTCTTACACCCTGGCTTGACGGTCGAGTTCAAGGCAGACATCGACAGCCACGGCGTCGCGAAGGAGAAGGTGAGCGAGCTGAAGATCATCACGCCGTCGGCCCACAATCCACCGGGCCTTTTTCCGCCCGACTCGGGCACTGACGAGAAGGGTGATGCAGTCGACAACAAGCCGACCAAGCCAGCCAAGCGCGTTGCCGCAAGCAAGGGGGCAAAGGCCGGGGCCATCACGCCCGGCTCGTATCGAATTGTCGGTCGGCTGACCGCGGATCATGGGGAAACGCTTTCGGTGCAAGCCGGCCGCTACAAGGTATCGCTGAAGCTGAGCGACGAACCGACGATCGACGTCGATCTCAGCGACCTGTCGCTGGTGGCCAAAGGCGACCGACTCTCCGCCAAGGGTATCAAGGTCATGCGGGGTGGCATAGCCGTGGGGCTCAAGGCCAAAGAAGTAACTGTCGAACTGGCCGAACCGCTGGCCGGGACCAAGAAGAAAGGGACCACGGCCAAACCCAAGTCAAAGCGCCCGCCAACACACGTTACGCCCGACGAATAGCTTCGCGAGCGAAACGCCGACAGTTAGCATCCTTCCCGCTTAACTACGTCGGCTTTGCGTGAGACACTTCTCCGCAGGGCCTTGACGATTTCCACGTCCTCAATTGTCAGCAGACGATCTTGCCATGAACTTCATGGCCGCTGGCCAGGGGTTACCCATCAGCCGAATCGAGCGTCCGGCAAACCGCAAATACAGACAGTGCGCGACAATTTTCAATGGCGCGATCTACGGGGGTTGGGTAAAATGCTTGCGCAGGCGTTTACGAGCAGATTCCCACGCAAGGAGCACGGGATGAAAACGCCTCGCGTCCCACCGCAAGAGTTCGCCGAATCGATGAAGCAAGAATTCGAGGAGTTCACCGCGAAGGTGATGGAAGCCGTCAATGACGCGTCGGATGGACAGTGGATCACCGGCAGCGACGAACAGGTGCGAGATCTTTCCGCAGAGATGCGGCAGAGGATATTCGAGCGAGCCCTGCAGAAGCGGCTGGATGCGGCGGAAGCCGCTTTTCCCCCCTCCGCACGATCCGACGACGGGCAAGCGGCTGGCCAATAAGGGTCGGCAGTCACACCGAGTTCTTACCGTCAATGGCGAGATCAAAGTCGTGCGACGTTGGTGGCACGGCCCGCAGCTCGGCAGCGTCGCGCCAGCCAATGCGATTCTCGATTGCGACGGCGTGATGGTGCCGATTATCACCGACGCCGCGAAGATCAAACGCCGCGATAAAGTCAAAGCCAAGCGTCGCCGTCGCGGCAGGAAGTGCAAGCCCTTGCTGCCGCGTAAGCGCGGGTCGGACCTGTCCTGGAAGGAGTTCAAGGTCGCTTTTTTTTACAGCGAGGACGCGAAGCGTCAACATGTGGCCTTTACGCATGGCAAGCACCTCGTGGCAGGAAGGGGGCCAAGTCTGGCCAAACGCTCGTCCTCTCACGACTTAAGGTCGCCCAGAACGCTGGTCACACACGTATGCCACCGCTGGCTAATCCCCAGTTTCCGGCCTCGACCAGGATCGCATGGAGTAATGCGGAAAGTGCTTGGGCGGCTGTGAGTTGCAGTCGGCGGACCATTTTCTGACCGATGAAGAATACCGCGCATGCTCCAGGCCGATTGTTGCTGCACCAGATGCCAGGCGGATAGCGGCGTAACGCCAGGAGCCCAATGCCAGTCAACAGCCAGTACGCCAGCGTCAGGATCAGCAGCAAGCGATCGAATCGATCGGGGCGGGTAATCTGTGTGTTGCGCAACGCCCAGCCGTGGCGGCGATTCTTCTCGTCTCGGAACAGTTCCTCGATCGTCATCCGCCGACCGTAGAGTTCCGTCAACCGCATCACCGGATAGGTGAGGTCGGTCATGAGGAACCAACACTCGTCGCGTTCCTTTGGCAATCCCTTTTTCCAGAAGACCGCTACGTTTTGCACGACCGGTTTCTCCCGGCGGAACTGAACGTCCTTCAATAGTCGCCGCGTGCCTCGTTTGACCCGAAAAAAGGTCCAGTTTTCCCCGGAATTTACGGCATTCGATGTAAACGTCCGGCTTGATGCGGATGACGTAGTGCACGCCCATCTGCTGGCAGGTCCGGGCCAACTCCGTGCGGCCGAAGCCTCGATCGGCCACAAGGATGATCGTGATCCAGTCGGGCAGAAGGGACTTTAGCAATCGCAGCAGTCCTTCTTCGAGATTGTTCTGGCTTTTGTACAGCACCCATTCCTCGTAGCTGGCCCACAAGAGCGGCACGCCGCGTCCACGAATCACGGCCGCCGCCATGAGCGTGTGAAACGAACGGACCTCCGTCCAATCGAAGGTGACCAACAACGGGTGGTCTTGCCAAGTCCTCCGGTTTCGGAACAGCCAGCGGAGCGGCCCTTGCATGGCATCGCTGATGTGGACTCGCTGATTGGCAGTGAACCGCCAAGCCCGCTTGATGCCATGTTTGGCCGCACCCTCGCGTTCCTCGGCCAGGAGACGTCCGAGTTCCGAGAGACTTACCCGGCCCACCAGGATGGCCACGGCCACCAAGTCGGCTAAGGTTTTGATCTGGCTCTTTCGCAAGCCGAAACATACACTCGTGATCCAGCACACGGCTTCCATGCCGTTCATGGCGGTTCCTCCGCTAGTCGTGGTTGAGTGGTTTGACTTCGCACCCCAACCATATACCAACTAACGACTTTCAGAGGACCGCCACTTTTCTTGCGCAGCCGCGCGAAACTGGGGATACATCAGGCCTTCGAGCGGTTGACAGTGCCGGCCCGGTCGTTTAGGATGTGTCGTTTCGCATTCCCTGAGTGGGAGCAAGGGGACGGGGCCAGTTTGTCGGCTCGTTCCCGCGGCTACCCAACACAAATCGGACCTGACCCCCATATACACGGGTCTCGGGAGATTAGATCATGGCCGTTCCGAAGCGCAGGCAGAGCAACGCCCGCACCGGCAGTCGCCGGGCGCACGATGCGAAGAAGCCCAAGCAGCTAACGTATTGCGAGCAGTGCAGCACGGCCCTGCCTACGCACGTCGTCTGCCCAAACTGTGGTCATTACATGGGACGTAAAGTCGTTGAGACTGAGTCTTGAGCAGAATCGCTTTCCTTTTTCCCGGACAAGGCGCGTCAGACGGTTGGCATGGGCAAGCGGCTCGCGGAGTCGCTCCCCAGCGTCCGGAATCTGTACGACCGCGCCGCCGACGTGCTGGGCTACGACCTGGCGAAGCTCTGCTTCGAGGGGCCGGCTGAGGACCTCGACTCGACCGTCTATAGCCAGCCAGCGATCTTCGTCACCAGCTTGGCGGCATTGGAATCTCTGCGGGCGCAGTCGCCCGACGTCGTGCTTTCCTGCGAGGCTACGGCCGGCCTGAGCCTGGGCGAATACACCGCGATGGTGTTTGCCGGCGTAATGGAATTCGAGGACGGCTTGATGCTCGTGCAACGGCGCGGCGCGGCGATGCAGCAAGCGGCCGACGCGACGCCCAGCGGCATGGTCGGCATCCTCGGCCTGGAGCGGGTCGAGGTCGAGGCGCTATGCGAAAAAGCGCGCGACGGCGAGATCCTGAAGATCGCCAACTTGCTCTGTCCGGCAAACATCGTTGTTTCGGGCACGATCGGGGCTTGCGAACGGGCGGCCCAGATGGCACAGTCGTTTGGGGCCATGAAGGCGATGCCCCTGGCCGTGGCAGGTGCCTTCCATACCGAAATCATGCGTCCGGCCGACGAACGCTGTGCAGAAGCACTGGCCGATGTGCCGATGCAGAAGCCACGGATTCCCGTAATCTCGAACGTCGACGCCTTGCCCCATGACGACCCCGAGGAGATTCGCAAGATTCTGGTGCGACAAATCCTCCAGCCGGTGCGTTGGGAAGACTCGATGCGATACATGATCCGGCAGGGTTTCGACCAGTTTTACGAGGTCGGCCCCGGCCGCGTCCTCCGTGGTCTGCTGCGAAGAATCGATCGAAGCGTAGCGTGCCAATGTGTCGAGGTGTGAAGCGGATCGCGGATTAGAAACGTAGGGTGCGTCCGCGACGCACCGCAACGACAAGAAACAAGGTGCGTCGAGAACGCACCCTACTGAACTTTACTATTATCAACACCTAAGAACTTGGAAGTTCAACTGTGCCAAGTCGCATTTCCACGAATTTAGAGGGAAAAACGGCCCTCGTGACCGGGGCTGGTCGCGGGCTCGGTCGCTGCATAGCCGAAGCGCTGGCGGCGGCAGGGGCCAAGGTCGCTTGCATTGACGTCAACGCCGATTGCCTGGCCGACGCCGTGGCCGCCATCCGCGCGGCCGGTGGCACCGCCGAACCAGTCGCTTGCGACGTGACGCAGAGCGATCGTGTTGCCGAGGCCGTTGACGAAGTGGTCAAACTGTGGGGCGGCCTGAACATTCTGGTCAACAACGCCGGCATCACTCGCGACAACGTGATCGTCCGTATGAAGGATGACCAGTGGGACTCGGTGATCAACATCAACCTGCGTGGCACTTTCCTCTTCACCCGGGCGGCAGCCCGGCCAATGATGAAGGCCCGTCAGGGGCGGATCATTAATATCGCCAGTGTCTCGGGTCTGATGGGCAACCCGGGCCAAGTCAACTATTCGGCGTCGAAGGCGGGCGTCATCGGCCTGACGCGGACCGTCGCCCGTGAGCTGGCCAGCCGAAACGTTACGGTGAATGCCGTGGCGCCGGGCTTTATCGCCACCGACATGACCGCCGCCCTCGGTGAAGAAATCCTCACCGAGGTTCGCAAACAGATCCCATTAGGCCGATTGGGGGATCCTCAGGACGTCGCCGACGCCGTGTTGTTTCTGGCCAGCGATGCCGCCTCGTTCATAACCGGCCATGTGTTGACCGTCGATGGAGGATTGACCGTCTAGGAAATTGAAGCAGCAATGCGTAGGGTCCGCCGTGCGGACCATATCGGCGTGCGTGGTCCGCACGGCGGACCCTACAAGCTGTTTGATCGCCTCTGAGACAGCAATTGGCCGCCATGCCAGGAAAATGGGCGTACAGATATGGACACGCAGGGCAAAACCGGGTATACCTTGCGAGATTGAATGGGAAGCGCGGGCAAGACATGCCGTCTGTGGCCCTCTGGAGTGTTTTAAGTGACTTTTAGGGGTGGGGACTGCCATCGGAGTGCATCCCCCAAAGTATACGTGGTAGCAGGAGGACCCTTACGTGGCCTCAGTTCAAGAGCGCGTTATTGACATCGTTGCCGAGCAACTTGGCGTCAGCAAGGACCAGATCACCCGCGAAACTTCCTTCGTCAACGATCTGGGCGCCGACTCTCTGGATACGGTCGAACTGGTGATGGAACTCGAAGAGGAGTTCGACATCAATATCCCCGACGACGTGGCCGAGAAGATCCAAACCGTCGGACAAGCTATCGACCATATCTCGAAGTCTGTGGAAAGCACGGAAGCCTCTGCCTGACGGACTTGCATGAAACGCCGAGTTGTCGTCACGGGCATTGGTGTCGTCACCTCGCTCGGCTGCAAGGTTGACGAACTCTGGACTCGCATCTGCAATGGCGAGAGCGGTATCACTCCGCTCGAACGCCTTGACGTTGCGAAGTACCGTGTCCGTTTTGGCGGCGAAATCCACAACTGGTCGGTCGACGGCTATATCGAAGCCAAAGACGTCAAACGCTTTGATCGCTTCGTGCAGTTCGCCCACGTCAGCGGCGTCAATGCCGTCAGTGACTCGGGCATCGACTTCACGAAGGAAGATTCCTGGCGCTGCGGCGTAATCCTCGGCTCGGGCATCGGCGGGCTCGAGACGATCGAAATCCAGCATCAGCGGCTGATCGACAAAGGGCCCGACAAGGTCTCGGCCTTCACCATCCCCAAGCTGATCGGCAATGCGGCCAGCGCCCAATTGTCGATCCAGTACGGGCTCAGGGGCCCCAATCAGGTCGTTGTCACCGCCTGTGCCAGCGCCACCAACGCGATCGGCGACGCGTATAAGCTGATCCGCGATAACGAGAGCGACGTGATCATCACCGGCGGCAGCGAGGCCGCACTGACGTACGTCGGACTCAGCGCTTTTGCCGCTATGCGCGCCCTGTCGGAACGGAACGACGATCCTGCCCGTGCCAGCCGGCCTTTCGATCGCGACCGCGACGGCTTCGTCCTCAGCGAAGGCGCTGGGCTGTTGGTGCTCGAAGAGTTGGAGCATGCCAAAGCACGCGGCGCGAAAATCTATGGCGAAATCTACGGCTATGGTGTCAGTTGCGACGGCGGCCACATCACCGCTCCCGACAAAGACGGCGTCGGCGCGGCCTACGCCATGGCGCGCGCCATCCAGGATGCCCAAGTCAATCCGAGCGACATCGGTTATATCAACGCGCACGGAACGAGCACGTCCCTGGGTGATCAGGCCGAGACGACCGCCATCAAGTCGGTATTCAACAGCTACGCCAAGCAGGTCAGCGTGTCGAGTACGAAGAGCCAACTCGGCCACCTCTTGGGCGCCAGCGGCGGCGTGGAATTGGTTCTCTGCCTCATGGCGCTACGCGACGGAGTCATCCCGCCGACGATCAACTACGAAACGCCCGACCCGGCCTGCGACCTCGACTACACGCCTAACCAGCCACGCGAGCGCAAAATCGACGTGGCAATGTCTAACAGCTTCGGTTTCGGCGGCCACAACGGGTCGCTCGTCGTCGGAAAGCTCCGCGGCGACTAGGCCTAGCAGATTGCACTTCAACACAAGCCGCCGCTCCATCCGGTTTCTCGTGTCCAGCCCGCACTGTCACACCCGCTACGTGCCTTATAGCAAACGTACGGCACGCTGGCGAGAAAAGTCGGCCAGAGCCAATCATGCTTATGTGCGACAACTGCCATGGCCTGATCACTGGATGCCGTCGCAATTGCGCGGCTATGTAGTAATGACAGGGGGGTGCGCGTGATTATGGCAGCCACCGAGCAGAATGCTCCATTTGCTGCTGCCGCCCCGAATGGGTAGAATCGACCTCTTCTTGCACGCCGCCGTCAGGCGCTTGGCCGCCGACATCGCGGTTTGCGATCGTGTCCAAGCTCAACCGACCATCGAACGCCCATGCCCCGCTACAATCCCGCCGTCGTTGAACCGAAGTGGCAGAAGTTTTGGGAAGCGAATCGCACGTTCGCCTGTCCGCGGCTCCCGAAGGGCCGCAAGCTGTACGTGCTCGATATGTTCCCCTACCCCAGCGGCGACGGCTTGCACGTCGGCCACCCCGAAGGCTACACGGCCACCGATATCGTCTGCCGTTTCCATCGCATGCGCGGGGCCACCGTCATGCATCCAATGGGCTGGGACGCCTTCGGACTTCCCGCCGAACAGCACGCCAAGAAAACCGGCACGCATCCCCGCACGACGACCGAACAAAACATTGGCAACTTCCGTCGCCAGTTGAAAATGCTCGGCTTTTCGTACGACTGGGATCGCGAACTGGCCACGACCGACGTCGAATACTTCCGCTGGACGCAATTTATCTTCCTTGTGCTGTTCGACACATGGTATGACGAAGCCGAGGGGCGCGGCCGGCCGATCGCCGAACTGCCGATCCCGGAGGAAGTCGCCGAGGAAGGCGAAGCCGCCATCGAGCAATACCGCGACGAGTATCGTCTGGCCTATCAGCTTGAAGCCCCCGTGAATTGGTGCCCAGCCCTTGGCACGGTGCTGGCCAACGAAGAGGTCGTCGGCGGGCTCAGCGAGCGCGGCGGCCACCCGGTCGTTCGCATTCCGCTACGGCAGTGGATGCTGCGGATCACCGCCTATGCCGACCGCCTCGAAAAGGACCTCGACGGGCTCGACTGGTCCGATGGCATCAAACTGCTGCAACGCAATTGGATCGGCCGCAGCACGGGCGCCGAGGTCGATTTCTTCATCGGCACGTTTCTCGACCCCGACGGCAAGCCATCGCACAAGGAGTACGAGGGCTGGCTGGTCGATCGGAAGATTGCCGGTTGGCCGCGGAAGCCGGACGAGGAAGTGCTGCGGATCTACACTACACGCCCCGACACGCTGTTTGGCGCGACGTACATGGTGATCGCGCCCGAGCACCCCTTTGTCGAGCGCCTGGCAACGCCCGAGCAGGCCGAAGCGGTTCAAGCGTACTGCCAGCAGGCTGCGCGAAAGAGCGACCTCGATCGCACCGATTTGTCGAAAGAGAAGACCGGCGTCTTCACCGGTTCGTACGCGATTAATCCCGTCAATGGCGAGGCGATTCCGATCTGGGTAGCCGATTACGTGTTGATCAGCTACGGCACGGGTGCCATTATGGCCGTGCCCGCGCATGATACCCGCGACTTCGAGTTCGCCAAGCAATTCAATTTGCCGATCGTCCCGGTTGTCGATCGCCCTCACCCTAGCCCTCTCCCGACCAACCTTCGGTCGGTGCCCGGAGAGGGGACTTCTGGCGCCTTTATTGCCGATGGAATAGCCATCAATTCCGGCCCGTACGACGGGCTGACGACTACCGAGTTCAAGCAGAAGATTGCCGAAGATCTGGCCGCCAAGGGCATTGGCCGTGCGGCGGTCAACTACAAACTCCGCGACTGGCTCTTCAGCCGGCAGCATTTCTGGGGCGAGCCGTTCCCGATCCTCCATGAACTGGACGCCGCCAGCAAGCCGACCGGACGACTGCGCACCTTGACGCCCGAAGAGCTGCCGCTGGACTTGCCAGCGAAGATGACATTCGACGCCAAGCACGACGAGCCAACGCCGCCGTTGGACAAAGCGCCCGACGATTGGCTCTATGTCACGCTCGACGGCCGTCGCTACAAGCGCGAGACGAACACCATGCCGCAATGGGCCGGATCGTGCTGGTACTATCTGCGGTTCCTCGACCCGACGAATCACCAGGCGCTGGTGGATCCGCAGGTCGAGAAGGCGTGGATGCCGGTCGATCTGTACGTCGGCGGGGCGGAACACGCCGTTCTGCACTTGCTCTACGCCCGGTTCTGGCACAAGGTGCTCTACGATCGCGGCTATGTGAGCATGCCTGAGCCGTTTCAGAAGCTGGTGAACCAGGGGATGATCTTGGGCGAGAACAACGAGAAGATGTCGAAGAGCCGCGGCAATGTGGTGAATCCCGACGAAGTCGTGAAAGAATATGGGGCCGATGCTTTGCGGCTCTACGAGATGTTTATGGGCCCGTTGGAGGCGGTCAAGCCGTGGAGCATGGACGGCGTCAGCGGCGTGCGTGGCTTCCTGGACCGCGTCTGGCGGATGATCCTCGACGATCGGGCCGAAACGGTGCAACTCAATGCTGCGGTGCAAGAAGTTGATTTATCGGCCGAGCAGAACCGCATGCTGCACAAGACGATCAAAGCGGTCACGGCCGACCTGGAGCAGATGTCGTTCAACACGGCCATCGCTCGGATGATGGAGTTCACGAACTTCTTCCTCAAGGAGGAAGCCCGGCCGAAGGCCGCAATGGAAAAGCTGGTGCTGCTGCTCTCACCGCTGGCGCCGCACATGGCCGAGGAGCTATGGCAGGCCTTGGGGTATGCCGACACGCTGGCCTATGAGTCGTGGCCCACGTTCGACGAAGCGGCCATCAAGGAAGATACGATCGAGGTGCCGGTGCAAATCGGCGGCAAGCTTCGCGGTCGGGTCCAAGTTCCCGCCGAAGCCGACAAAGCCGCCCTGGAAGCCGCCGCCCGCAGCGATCCGAAGATTCAGGAATTGCTCGATGGCAAGACCATCGTCAAGGCGATCGTCGTGCCGGGGCGGATGGTGAACTTCGTCGTGAAGTGATAGTTGTCGGCGTCACGTTTAGTTCGGCCCCCGTTAAACTCAATCGCGGCCAAAATCGAGGTGTAACATGCCGCAACCTGTTTTCATCTTCAAGGTGGCGCTAGCGGAGCGCGAGAGCATTTGGCGGCGGATAGCCGTTCGCGGCAATCAGACGCTCGACGATCTTCACGAGGCAGTCTTCGATGCCTTCGATCGCGACGATGAGCACTTGTACTCGTTCTACTTTCCGTCCGGCGGCGCGAAAACATTCAAAAGATCAGGGATGCGCGACGCAATCGAATATGCTTCCCCGCACATGTGTGAAGCCGATGGCCCGTTTTCTGATCCCGATTTGCTCAACGCCGCCAAGGCAAAGCTCATTTCGCTGAAGCTGACGCCGAAGCAGGTGTTTTTCTACCTTTTCGACTACGGCGATGAGTGGTGGCACAAGATTACAGTCGAGGAATCCGGTGCGCCTCAGCAGAAGGGCAAGTACCCACGGGTGTTGGAGACATGCGGCCTTTCCCCGCCACAGTATCCCGACATCGACGAGGACGACCCCGACCTGGAAGATGATGAGTAGGTGGCTGCCACAATAGCCGAGACTAGGCTTTTGGCATGGCCGCTAGATCATACCTCGCGGGCGAACATGGCCCGTATAGCCCGGGCAGTTTGCCTCAATTCACGACGAATCCCTGCTGCCGCAAGACGAAGACGCGGCTATAATGGCGTCTTCCGTTCGCACCCGAAGGAACGTACATGACCAGCCGACGCATCCTCGTCACCAGCGCCCTGCCGTATGCCAATGGCCATATCCACATCGGCCACTTGGTGGAATATCTGCAAACGGACATCTGGGTCCGCTTCCAAAAACTCCGCGGGCGGCGGTGCATCTATATCTGCGCCGACGACACGCACGGCACGGCGATCATGATCCGCGCACGACAGGAGGCGATTTCCGAGGAAGAACTGATCGCCAAGATGCAGCAGGCCCACGTGGCCGACTTTGCAGGCTTCAATATCGAGTTCGACAACTACGGCAGTACCAACAACTCCGAAACGCGCGAGGTGTGCGAGGAGATTTGGGCCGCGCTGCGAGCGGCGGGCCTGGTCGAACAGCAGGAGGTGACGCAGCTCTACGACGTCGAAGCCGGCACGTTCCTGGCCGATCGTTTTGTCAAAGGCACCTGCCCGAAATGCAAAGCCCCAAATCAATACGGCGATAGCTGCGAAAAGTGCGGAGCGCATTACAGCCCGACCGACCTGATCGATCCCGTGAGCACGCTCAGCGGCAGCCGGCCGGAAATTCGCAAAGCCGACCACCTGTTCGTCAACATCGAAAAGTTGCATGGCTTCCTCGAACAGTGGACGCAGCACGGCGAACACCTTCAGCCGGAAGTGGCAAACTATCTGTCGGGCCACTTTCTTGGCGAACCGCTACACGACTGGGACGTATCGCGACCGGCGCCGTACTTCGGCTTCGAGATTCCCGATAGCCCCGGCAATTATTGGTACGTCTGGTTCGATGCGCCGATCGGCTACATTGGCTCGACCCGGCAGTGGTGCCAAAAGCACGGCGAGAAGTTCGACGACTGGTGGCGCAGCCCAGAGACAGAAGTCCACCACTTCATCGGCAAGGACATCACCTACTTCCACACGCTGTTCTGGCCAGCCATGCTCAAGACGGCCGGCTTCAGCCTGCCGACGAAAGTTCACATCCACGGCTTCTTGACCGTCGGCGGCGAGAAGATGTCGAAGAGCAAGGGGACGTTTATTCGGGCGTCGACCTATCTCGAGCATCTCGATCCATCGTACCTGCGATACTATTACGCCGCGAAGTTGAGCGCACGCGTCGACGACATTGACCTGAACTTTGTCGAGTTTGCCGCAAAGGTCAACGCCGACATGGTGGGCAATGTCGTAAATCTGGCCAGCCGCACCGCAAAATTCGCCGCCGAAACCGGGTTGGCCGCAACGTATCCCGACGATGGCGGACTGTTCGCTCAGGGGGCCGCCGATGGTCAGGCGATTGCCGAGGCCTATAACGCCGGCGATTACGCCAAAGCCGTGCGGTTGATCCTCGCGGCCGGTGACCGGGCAAACCAATTTGTCGAGCAGCAGGCGCCGTGGAACCTTCGCAAGGATCCGGAAAGACGGGACGAGCTGCGCGATGTCTGTACGATCGGCCTGAACCTGTTTCGACAATTGGTCGTGTACCTTGCGCCTGTGCTCCCCAAATTGGCGCGGCAAACCGGCGAACTGCTGGGCGATCCGATCACGTCCTGGGAGCAATCGCAGCGGCCGCTGTTGGATAGGCCGGTGGGCAAGTTCTCGCACATGATGCAGCGCGTAGATCCGAAGGCCGTCGCGGCCATGCAGGCCGCGACGGCCGAGGCGGCCGACACAGAGGTTGCGGCCGACACCATTCCGCTCGACACCGACGCAGCGCTGGTGGCCGAGCCGATTGCCGAAACGATCAACTTCGACGAGTTTGCCAAGGTCGACCTGCGCGTCGCCCGCGTCATTACGGCCGAGGATGTGGCGGGTGCGCAAAAGCTGTTGAAGCTGACGCTCGGCATCGGCGGCGACAACCGCCGCACGGTGTTCGCCGGCATCAAAGGCGTGTACAAACCGGAAGACCTGGTTGGCCGGCTGGTGATTTGTGCGGCCAACTTGGCCCCGCGCAAAATGAAGTTTGGCACGAGTGAAGGCATGATCGTCGCGGCCGGCGGAGGCGGAGGCGAAATCTACTTGCTCGCCCCGGATAGCGGCGCAAGCCCGGGGCAGCGAGTACACTGATAGGCGTTGTTGTAGTAGATGTAGGGTCCGCTATGCGGACCACAACAAGCACTGAGCCCGGCAAGTGGTCCGCATGGCGGACCCTACGTCGGCCGCAATCGCCTCCGAGTAATTACACAGATCGAGGCCGTGATGGCGTTGGACCGCGAAGAATACGTCGAGCAGGCGTACTTTTTCCAGACGCTCCGCGAGCGGATGCAGCAGGACATGTCGACACAGGACCTGCTGGATGCCATCCGGCAGGAAATTCTAGCGACGACGATGCTGCCGTTTGCGCTGGATTTCATGGCCGGCGAGTTGCGGCTAACCGGCGGCTTCGCGACGGCCATGGCCCGGCTGCCGCACTATTTCACGTCATTTCAAACGTACGTGATCGGCGAAGCCGAGAAGGCTGAAGGGCGATTCGACTTCCGCATCGCCCTCGATATTCTGCAACGCGAGGTCGAATATCGCGCTCGCGGTGCCGCGGCGCCGGGCATCTTCCTCTACCAGTTTGAAACGCTTTGCCGCAATCGGCTCGGGTACGATCGCGGACTGGAAGCCATGGCTGGTGACCCGATCTTCGATGACAATTGGCGCGATTGGATTCGGACGGTCCGAAACCAAGTTGGCCTGTTGGACTTCGCCGACATGATTTACGTCCGCAGCGAGCTCTACCGCAAGGCGCGGCAGCAGGCCGAAAAACCGATCCTTTTCGGCGAGAAGGAGGGGCGGATCGCGCTGGCCAATCGCCGCAAAGACCCGCTGTATCTGTTCTCCGCGTTGCAGCGGCACTTGGGCTATCCGAGCGTGCCGAGGCCACAGCCCGAGGATACGCAACGTTACCTGCTGCCAGCGCTACAACGCCAAGTCGATCGCGTGGAGACGCGTCTGAAATTGCTCGAAGAAGAACTCCGTGGCGGCATTAATTTATCGAAGTTCTACGTCGATAAGCAAAACCAAACAGGCGACAAACCCTAGGCTGACCGGTAAGCACTAACGACCAGACTGCCACGTTTTCAGAGGCTACGGCCCGACAGCGAATGGGCGCGATGTTGCACTGTCAATCTGGATTAATAGATGGGTCGAAGAGCAAAAAAAGACAGAATGCCGGCGGGACGTGGCCGCCGAGGCCAGGCGAAGATGGTCTCGGCCGAAGTCGATCGACACCCCGTCGTACCGAAGCGGCCGCGGCGAAACGATTGGTTGCTGGCCGCCGCGTTGGTGGCAGTTGTTTTCTTGGTCTACCAACCGGTTTGGCGGGGTGGTTTCCTCTGGGATGATGATGCGCATGTGACGCGCCTCGAACTCCGCTCGTGGCAGGGGCTGTACCGCATCTGGTTCGACGCGGGGGCCACACAACAGTACTATCCGCTTCTACACAGCGCCTTCTGGATCGAACACAAGCTGTGGGGCGACACCACGCTCGGCTATCACCTGGTAAATATCGCGATGCACGCCCTGGCGGCCGTGCTGGTCGCACTGATCCTGCGACGACTCGCCGTTCCGGGTGCGTATCTGGCGGCGGCCATCTTCGCCCTGCATCCAGTTCAGGTGGAATCGGTGGCCTGGATCACGGAGTTGAAGAACACGCTGTCCGCCGCGTTCTATCTGGGAGCGGCGCTGGTCTACCTCCGCTTTGATAAAACGCGGAACAGGCCGCTGTACGTGGCGGCGCTGGCGCTGTTCGTGCTGGGGCTGTTGAGCAAAACCGTCACGGCCACGCTGCCCGCGGCACTGCTAGTGGTCTTCTGGTGGCAGCGCGGGCGGCTGTCGTGGCGGCGCGACGTCCTGCCGCTCGTGCCTTTCTTTGTTATCGGCATGGCTGCCGGCCTTTTCACCGCCTCATTCGAGCAGGAAATGATCACAGCCGGCGGGGCGGCATTCGAAATTGCGCCATTGGAGCGTTGCCTGTTGGCGGGCCGCGTGATCTGGTTCTATCTGGCGAAACTTTTCTGGCCCGTCGATTTGCTGTTTATTTACCCGCGCTGGACCGTCAGCCAAAGTGTGTGGTGGCAATATTTGTTTCCGGCGGCGACAGCGTTGTTGTTGGTGGCGTTGTGGGCGCTGCGGAGGCGCTGGCGGGGACCGCTGGCGGGCGTGCTCTTCTTCGTCGGGACGCTGTTTCCAGTGCTCGGTTTCTGCAACGTCTATCCGTTCATCTATTCGTTCGTGGCCGATCACTTCCAGTATTTGGCCAGCCTGGGGATCATCACCCTGACTGCCGCCGGCATTGCACTGCTGTTGGCTCGCCGAGGGCTTTGGAATCGCCCGGTCGGTAACGTGCTGTGTGTGGCCCTGCTGGCAGTGTTGGCTACGTTGACCTGGCATCAGTGTCGCATGTACGCCGATGTGGAAACACTCTATAACGTCACTATCGCCGGCAATCCGAATTGCTGGATGGCGCACAACAATCTCGGCATGACTCTGGCTGGCCGTGGACGGTATGACGAGGCTATCGCGCACTACGAAGAGGCCCTGACGATCCGGCCCGACTGTGAGTTGCCCCACAACAATCTCGGCGTGGCCTTAGCCGACTGTGGTCGGCTTGACGAGGCGATCGCGCACTACCAGGCGGCCCTGAAAATCAAGCCCAATTATGCGGAAGCCCACAACAACCTTGGCAACGCACTGGCGAAGCGTGGACAGGTCGGCGATGCCATTGACCACTACCAGACGGCGCTGAGAATCAAACCCGATTACGCATCGGCCTACAACAATCTTGGCGTGGCATTGTTGAAACGCGGGCGGCTCGACGACGCCATCGAGCATTACCAGACGGCCCTGAAGTTCAAACCCGATTACGCGGAAGCCCACAACAACCTGGGCCGCGCACTAGCGAACCGCGGGCAGCTCGACGACGCCATCGAGCATTTCCAGGCGGCCTTGAAGATCAAACCGGATTATGCGGAAGCGCACAATAACCTTGGCAGTGCCCTGGCCATGCACGGGCGGGTCGAGGAGGCCATCGAACAGTTTCAGGACGCGGTGGAGTTCAGACCCGACTACGCTGACGCGTATGCCAACTTGGCGGCGGCGCAATATCGCCAAGGCGACGTGCTCGACGCCGTTAAGCACTGGCACGACACGCTCCGACTGCGGCCGAATCGCGTTATTGCGATGAACCAGTTGGCCTGGGCATTGGCCACTTGCCCCGAGCCGTCGGTCCGCAACGGCGTCGAAGCCATCGATCTGGCCCAACGGGCGGTGGATCTTTCTGGCGGCCAGGAGCCGGCCATCCTCGATACACTGGCCGCCGCCTACGCGGAAACCGGGCGGTTTTCCATGGCCGTGCAAACCGCGCAGGGCGATCGATCTCGCCACCCAGCAGAATAACCAAGCCCTGGTAAAATCCATCCAGAACAGACTTTCCCTCTTTGAAGTCGGGACCCCTTTTCAGGAAGCGTTGCCAGCATCTCGTACACCCAATTGACGATCACATGGCAAATGGGCCGAGGCCGACGGACGGCAGGCAGGGAAAATGGACCAAGTCGCTTCGCCGCCTGTCGGTATCGCACCGATGTGGGTAAACTGAAGGCGAACGCTCCCGGCCTTTCGCCGCTCGCCCGCCAGGGCTCAACTCTCTAACCACGAATCCATTCCCATGACCGTTCGCACGCGATTTGCTCCCAGCCCCACCGGATACCTGCACATTGGCGGGGTTCGCACTGCATTGTTCAACTGGCTCTTCGCCCGGCGCAACGGCGGAAAGTTCATCCTGCGGATCGACGACACCGATCAACAGCGGAACGTCGAGGAGGCCCTGCAACCGATCCTTGATGGCCTGCATTGGTTGGGCATCGATTGGGACGAAGGGCCGGAAGTTGGCGGGCCATGCGCACCCTATTACCAGTCGCAGCGGTTGGATTGCTATCGAGGGGCGGTGCAAAAACTGCTCGCCAGCGGGCATGCGTATTACGACTATGCAACGACCGGAGAGCTTCAGGCAGAACGCGAAGCGGCCGAACGCGAGAAACGCCAGTTCCGCTATAGCCGCCGCTTCATGGCCGAAACGCTAGGCCAGCGTGCGGCGTTCGAGGCCCAAGGACGTCAGGCCGTCGTCCGCTTGAAGATGCCCGAGACGGGCACGCTGGTACTCGACGACCTTGTTCGCGGCCGTGTCGAGTTCGATTGGGCACGCGAGCAAGACCACGTCGTCCAACGGACCGACGGCACGTGCCTGTATCACTTGGCCAACGTGGTCGACGACCACGATCTGCAGATTTCGCACGTAATTCGCGCCGAGGAGCACCTCTCCAACACGCCGCGGCAAGTGTTCATACTTGAAGCCCTGGGCTACCAGCGGCCGATCTACGCCCATCTGCCTTTCGTCGCCGAGCCCGGCAGCCGAACGAAACTCAGCAAGCGGAAGCTCGACAAGTATCTGAAGAACCGCGACTTCGCTCAACTTGTCGAGCATGGCCGGAAGATTGCCACGGCCATTGGTCACGCCGTCGAGGCCGACGCGTTCAATCCGGTGATCGTCGATTTCTACCAGACGGTCGGCTATCTGCCCGAGGCAATCATTAATTACTTGGCCCTGCTGGGCTGGTCGCTGGACGACAAGACGGAACATTTTTCGCAAAAGGATCTGATCGAGAACTTTTCGCTCGATCGCGTGAACAAGGCCTCAGCCAGTTTTGACCCCAAGAAGCTCCAGGCGTTCGAGGATTGGCATTTCCAACAGTTGCCGCTAGATCGCAAGACGGCCCTGGTGACACCGTTCTTGGAGAAGGCCGGTTTGATCGGGTCACCCCCCAGTGTTGATGAGCGGCAGCGAGTTGAGCGAGTCGTTGCTGCTGCCGGCGACCGCATCAAAGTCGCCGGCGATATCCTGGCGTTCGCGTATTTCTTCCAAGGTGACGATCAATTTGAGCATAATGAAAAAGCATTCGAGAAGTACATTCGCCAGGGGTGCGGGGCGGAATTGTTGGCGACGTTTCGCGATCGCCTTGCCGCCACGGAATCCTTCGACGCAGCGAATCTAGAAGCGCTGATGCAGCAATTCGTGTCTACCGAGCAAATCAAGATCGGCCAAATTATCCACCCAGTGCGCGTTGCCATCACGGGCACGACCGTCGGTCTGGGCTTGTTCGACTCTCTGGCAATCCTGGGCAGAGAGCGATGTTTGCGACGAATTGATCGGGCGATGGCCTGGAAGGAAAGCTAGACATTGAGATACTCGCCTATGCGTTACTTGCGGCGGGCATTACAATGAGCCGAAAAGTTGCAGAGAAATACACAATAATTATCCACTGGAGTGAAGCGGACGATGCCTATTTGGCAACCGTGCCTGACCTGCCCGGCTGCATGGCCGACGGCCGCACACGCCAAGAGGCTGTGGCAAATGCTGAACTGATTGCACAAGAATGGATGGAGACTGCGCGGCAGCTCGGGCGCCCGACTCCTTCCGCGATTGATTGGCAGAAATAACGAGGTCGTCGGTTGGGCGGCGCGATCGACGCAATTGGAATTGTGAGGAAAGAGGAGCCCCGTGAACGGGGCTGACACAATCGTTTTTCAACGCCTAATCAACCCGGCGTAAACGCCGGGCCTGTATCGCATTCGGCGGAAAAGGCCCGTAAACGGGCCAGGACCAGCCGGCGCTCACAGAAAACAAGATACGGAAACGGAGAAGCGAATTTTGAGCACAGGTACTCCTTCCCCCTCGACTGACTTCGTCCGCACGATCGTTCAAGAGGACCTGCAAACCAATAAGTACGGTGGGCGGGTACATACGCGGTTTCCGCCCGAGCCCAACGGCTATCTGCACATCGGACATGCCAAGTCGATCTGCCTGAACTTCGGCATCGCCCAGGAGTTTGGCGGGCGGTGCAATCTGCGGTTCGACGACACCAATCCGTGCAAGGAGGAGGTCGAGTACGTCGACTCGATCATGGAGGACGTCCGCTGGCTGGGCTTCGACTGGCAGGATCGGCTGTTTTATGCCTCGGACTATTTCGAGCAAATCTACGAGTGGGCCGTGCAACTGATCAAGGCCGGCAAGGCATACGTCTGCGACCTTGCGGCCGACGAAGTGCGGCAACATCGCGGCACGCTCACCGAGCCGGGCCGCAATAGCCCCTATCGCGACCGCTCCGTCGAAGAAAACCTCGCGCTGTTCGACCGGATGCGCGCCGGCGAGTTTGCCGATGGCTCGCGGACGCTGCGGGCGAAGATCGACATGGCCTCGCCGAATGTGAACATGCGCGACCCGGTGATGTACCGCATTCTCCACGCCACGCATCACCGCAGCGGCGACAAGTGGTGCATCTATCCGACGTACGATTTCACGCACGGCCAGTCCGACTCGATCGAGCGCATTACCCATTCGATCTGCACGTTGGAGTTCGAGAATCACCGGCCGCTGTACGATTGGTACATCCGCGCGTTGGGCATTTACGCCCCGCAGCAAATCGAGTTTGCCCGGCTCAATCTCACGTACACCATGATGAGCAAACGGCGGCTGCTGGAACTGGTGAAGGAGGGGCACGTCGCCGGCTGGGACGACCCGCGAATGCCGACAATCTGTGGACTGCGTCGCCGCGGCTACACACCCGAGGCCCTGCGCAAGTTTTTCGCCCGCATTGGTGTGTCGAAGGTCGACAGCGTGGTGGATATCGCGCTGTTGGAGCACTGCCTGCGCGAGGACCTCAATCGCCGGTCGCCGCGCGTGATGGGCGTGCTGCGGCCATTGCGGGTCGTGGTCGACAATTATCCCGACGGCCAGGTCGAGCAGATGGAAGCGGTCAATAATCCCGAAGACGCGAGCGTGGGGACGCGCCAGGTTCCGTTTTCGCGCGAACTGTATATCGAGCAAGACGACTTCCGCGAAGTGCCGCCAAAGAAATACCATCGTCTGGCCCCCGGCCAGGAAGTGCGGCTGCGCTACGCGTATCTCGTCCGCTGCACCAGTGTGGTGAAAGATCCGGCCAGCGGCGAGGTCGTCGAAGTTCACTGCACCTACGACCCGGCTACGCGCGGCGGCAACACGCCGGACGGTCGGAAGGTGAAAGGCACGATCCATTGGGTCTCGGCTTCGCATGCTCTGCCGGTCGAGGCACGGCTCTACGATCACTTGTTCACCAAGCCCGACCCGGGCGACGTGCCCGACGGCCAGGACTATCGGGCGAACCTCAACCCAAACTCGTTGCAGCGGTTGGCCGGCTACGTCGAGCCGAGCTTGAAGGGCGCCGCTGCCGGCAGTCGCTTCCAGTTCGAGCGGCTCGGCTATTTCTGCGTCGATCCAGATTCTACGGCCGAGAAACCGGTGTTCAATCGCACCGTGTCGCTGGTCGACACGTGGGCGAAGATCGAGAAGAAAGGGTGAGGTAAAGAGCAACGATTGGCGAGTTGCCCAATTATGTCGTTCATGGTACAATCCCGCTGGGTTGAGATTGTCACAGGACAAAGAAAGAAGGCGGGCTGATGGAAACGGAGAACTTCGATCACATTCTGAAAACGCTCAAAGGACGAAAGCCATACCGACCCTTTACCGTGGCGTTGGTGAACGGAGACCGCTTTGAAGTAGACCATCCAGATGCCCTGGTAGTCCGAGATGGCGTGGCCGTTTACATTGCTGCGGGAGGCGTGCCTGTTCTTTTCGATCACGAAGGCGTTGGTCAGTTCGTCGGCGATCTTATGGGCGAATCGAATGCATGATCTTGTGTTCGCAATGACAGTCATGTCGGCAGACACGCTCTCTGTTTCCGCAGTGAAGAAAGCCACCAACCTCGTCCGCGATGCGAGGCTGGCAATCTTGGTCGGTCTGATCCCGATACTCGGACTAATCTTCATCCTCCGACTGGTGCAGTGGTATCTGCTAAAGCAACGGTTTCCCTTATTGGCGATGGCCGATGCGGGCGAGCACACGGAACTGGCGAAGGAATTTCGGTTAGCATTGCCACGACTTTGGTTCGCGGTGCTGTTCTGGCCACTGTTGATTCTCTTTATCATCGGCTATTCAATAGTCACGTAGTGGCCGCCCGAGCGGCGGCCCATGCCTTGCAGTTGCGGTCACAATTTGTGACCGCAACAGGAGCGGTTTCATGCCCTTATGCGTTGTTGGTTCCGTAGCTCTCGACAGCGTCGAAACGCCCTATGAAAAGCGCGACAACGTGCTGGGCGGGTCGGCGGTTTTCTTCTCCTATGCCGCCAGCTTCTTCACCACCGTGCGACTGGCCGGCGTGGTTGGCGAAGACTGGCCGGCCGAACATACTGCGATGCTGCAATCTCGCGGCATCGACACCGCGGGTTTGCAGTGCATTTCCGGCGGCAAGACGTTCCGCTGGCGCGGCAAGTACCTGCCCAATATGAACGATCGCGAGACGCTGGAACTGCACCTGAACGTCCTCGCTCAGTTCGATCCGGTATTGCCCGAGACGTATCGCCGCTGCAAGTTCCTGTTTCTCGCCAACGGCTCGCCTGTGCATCAAGCGAAGGTGCTCGACCAGTGCCCCGACGCGTCGCTCGTCGTTGCCGACACGATGGACCACTATATCCGGACCGAGCCGGACGGACTGCGAGCCGTGCTGAAACGGATTGACGGGCTGGTGCTCAACGATAGCGAGGCGAAACTCCTGACCAATGACGAGAACCTGGTCCGCGCCGGCCATAGCGTGCTTGCGATGGGGCCGCGTTTCGTCGTCATCAAGAAGGGCGAGCACGGCGCGATGTTCTTCACTGAGCATGAGACGTACGTACTGCCGGCTTTTCCAACGCCCGATGTCGTCGATCCGACCGGCGCCGGCGACAGTTTTGCCGGAGGGATGATGGGTTATCTGGCTGAGAAGGACTGCTGCGACCCCAAGACACTCAAGGAGGCCATCGCCTACGGCACGCTCACGGCCAGCTTTACCGTCGAGGATTTCAGTCTCGATCGGCTGAAAAATATCTCCCGCAAAGACCTCGACCGTAGAATGATAGAGTACCGCAAGATGTTGAGCTTCTAGAAAGCGGATTTTGAGGCTGGGGGTTGGGCATTAGATATGCGACGGCACCACATCAACCTCCCGCCTCTAATCTCTAGCCCCTAGCCCCTAGTCCCCAGCCCCTCATGAAAAAGACCCTTCGCACGTTCGTGGCGGTGGAGATTAGCGAGCCGATCCGCGCGGCGGCGGAAGATCTGGTTGCGTCGCTCAGCGCCACGGCGGCCAATGTGAAATGGGTCGAGCCGCACAATTTGCACGTTTCGCTGAAGTTCCTCGGCGAAGTGTCGCAGCGGGAAATTGTCGACGTCTGTCGCGCCGTCGAGCGCGGGGCCAAAGCGATCGATCCGTTCACGCTGGAAATCCGCGGCGCCGGCGCGTTTCCAACGGCCGCACGACCCCGCACTGTGTGGATTGGCGCGGGCGAAGGAGCCGACAAGATGATCGTGCTGCACGATCGCGTCGAGACCGCCTTGGCCGAACTCGGCTATCGCGAAGAGCATCGGCGGTTCCAGAGCCACCTGACAATCGGCCGCGTGCGCGGCGCAGGCCCGGGCATTGCCGAATTGGGGCACCTGCTTCAACAGCATGCCGACGACATCCTCGGCTCGGTGGAGGTGCGGAAGGCAACCGTCTTCTGCAGCACGCTCACTTCCGACGGCCCGATCTACGAGGTACTCGGCACCGCGCGGCTTGGCGGGACTTAGCCAAGTTGGTTGGTGCAACTCTGACCCGGCCATCGGAAGGCAATTCTGACATTAGATAGCCCATCGATTCGTCACCTTGGCGCTGGACTGCGATTTACAGAACCATCCGCCTTGGATACCATGACGGCGCGTGTACTCCGAATAAGGGCGGAGTCTTCGGGCATTACTCACGACTCCGAACTCGCAGGAGGGTGTTCCATGCAAGCGGTTTGTCGTTGGGCCGGGCGCTGGCCGGCATGTGGCTACTCGGTTGTTTGATCGCCGGGTGCAGCGGGAGCGCCAAACCACCTTCGGAAGGCTCGCCGCCAGCGAAGTCGGCCGCACCCGCCCCCGCGTCACAAGACAAAGCGGCGCCCACCCGCGCGATGCAAAATAAAGCGCCGCCTGCACCCGCGATGCAACGCGAGGCGTCGTCACCCCCTGCGCGGCCACGCAAGGTGCGGTCCGCTCCTGTGCCGCAAGAAAAAGGCGTGGTCTATGGAGGGGTCGCAAGAAAAATCAGCGCCCTTGCCTTTGACACAAGAAAAGGCGTCGCCCGTTCCCGCACCGCCAGGCGAGATACTCTTTCGCAAGATCGAGCCGGCCGAGACGGCAGAGACGGCCGACGCTTTAGAACCGGCCGACAAAGACCAGCCATACACCGTTGTAAAGGTGTATTATGCCACCGACCGTGCGCCTGTGGATGTCGGTGAGTGGTGGCAATCGTCACGGACCGGCTGGCCGGTTCTGACTGCGGCCTGCGCGGCGCTCACCGCGATATTGATGTTTTGGACGCGCCACCGCCCTCGACGATTCCTGCGGCGTTGTCTGGCCTGGATGGCATTAGCAGCCACGGTGATTTTCGGTGCACTGACGCTGCTGTACCGATTTCAGCCTGAGTTGGCCGTTACAGGGATCGAACGCATGTACGGCGGCGACCGAGGCCAATTGGAGTTGGGGACGTGCGAAGTCTCGGTTCCCAAGGACCATCGCGTGGGCAGCTTGGAGAGTCCCAGCATGCTGCGCCTGGAGTTTCGCCAGGACCCCGAGCAGCACGTCGTACTGCAAGGCGTTCACCCCGAGTCGATTAACGACTTCTACACCGATCTCCGCACGTGCATCGGTCGCGCTGCACGCCACGAAGCATTCGTGTTTGTTCACGGCTACAACGTCGGGTTCGAGACAGCGGCGCGACGGACGGCCCAGATCGCCTACGATCTGAAATTCGAAGGAGCGCCGATTTTCTACAGTTGGCCGTCGCAGGAAGGGCTGCTGTCGTACACGGTCGACGAAAACAACGTGGTTTGGACCGTGCCGCATCTCAAGGAGTTCTTGCTGGCGGTCGCCCAGCGCAGCGATGCCCAATCGATTCACCTGATTGCCCATAGCATGGGAAACCGGGCGTTGACGTCTGCCTTGCGCGAGTTGGCGTTGGAGTTCAAAGCCGATTGTCCGAAGTTCCACGAGGTCGTGCTGACCGCCCCGGACATCGATGCAGAGGTGTTTCGCCGCGACCTGGCCCCCGCCATCGTCGGCGCGGCCAATCGCGTCACGCTCTACGCCTCCTCGAACGACGAAGCGCTGGTCGCCTCGCGGGCCGTACACGGTTATCGCCGTGCAGGCGAGACTGGTGACAATCTGGTGGTGGTTCCAGGCGTGGATACCGTCGACGTGTCAGAGGTCGACACTAGTTTCATCGGCCATTCCTATTATGGTAGCAACACTACCGTGCTGGCCGACCTGTTTGAGTTGATGCAGGGCTCAAAGTCGGCCGACCAACGGCACTGGCTGCGCTCGGTGCGGCTGGGAGCCCTGAAATACTGGAAGTTCTTGCGCCATCAGGCCGCTGCGCCGTCGCCGCCACCTGGCGAGGAACTGTAACCGAAGGTCCGCAATGCGCTGGCGAAGCCGGTGGGATGCGGGCGGAGAATTGCACAGGGCACGCCGTCAATTACGTCTCTGGACCAGCCAGTCGTTTCATGGCCTCGCGCTTGCCGATGCCGCGCACGGCGATCAGCGATTCAAGCTGCTTCTTGCGCGGCCGTGACTTGCCGTGCTCCCAGTTGAAGATCGTCAGCGCCGAAACACCGATAAGTCTGCCGTAGTCGTCGGCCGAAAGACCGAGCCGTTTTCGCTGGGCACGCACCGAGCGAGCGGAGTAACGCGTGGCCGAGCGCGGCGCCGCGAGATTGGTCGCGCGATTGCTCCGATTGGACGTTTGTGCCAAGAAGCGATCGAGCTTCTTCTGGTGCTCTTGTACCAACCGCTTGAGATTCATAAGATCGCGGCGGAACTGTGCCACGACCTCCTTTGTGCCCGCGGCATACGCCTTGACCTCCTTGCGGGCCAAGCGGCGGATTTCGTTCTTCAAGACGGCTGACAGATTGGGCATTGCGTCCTCATGCCAAGGCTCAAACTATTACACCATTCTATAGGACGAGTAAAGAGGCTGGCCACCAAATTAATGGTGTTTCATTTACGAAATTCCTGCGGGAAATTCATTGCCAAGAAAAGTTGGCATGTGCCGCTGGGCGCTTGCCGCATCCACGGGGCCAGCGCCCGAAACGTCGCCTCGGCTGCGGACCGATATTCCTCTTTTGGCCGGAATGGCAGCAGGCGCAGCAGGAGTGTCGTCGTCAGCCCATTGCCACTGGGCACGGGACTGTCAATCGCGTCCTTGCGGCGAACGATCAGCGGCTCGTGATCGACCGCCGTATAGAAAAATCCGCCGTGCGGCTTGTCGGCAAAGCGTGCCAAGATATCATCGGCCAGGGCCACGGCTTGATCGAGACGCGCAGTAGGGCCGCCCGTCTCGTGTAGCGTCAAGAGTGCGTTGGCCAGCCCCGCATAATCGTCGAGATAGGCATTATGCTGCGCCCGTCCGGCGCGCCAATCGTGCAATAATCGGCCGTCGCTGCGAAGCTCGGCCAGTAAGAAATCGGCGGCGTTGTTTGCCGCCGCGGAATAGCGCGGTTCCGCCAGCGCGGCGCCGGCCCGGGCCAAGGCGTCAATTGCCAGGCTGTTCCAACTCACCAGCACTTTCTCGTCGCGTCCGGGCCGAATGCGCTGGCTCCGCACGGCCAACAGCCGCTGCCGGGCCTCGGCCAGTTCCGTCGCCAACGCGACCGGATCGCGGTTAAGCATCTTGGCTTCGGTTTCCAGCGGTCGTGAACGATTGAGGATATTCCGACCTTCGAAATTGCCGGCTTCCGTCACGTCGTATGCCCGGCAGAACGTCGCTGCGGCCTCTGAGCCCAGCACGGTCTCAACCTCTCCTGGCGTCCAGAGATAAAACGTTCCCTCGGCGTCTTCGCTGTCGGCGTCTTCCGCGCTATAGATGCCGCCGCGCGGATCGGTCATGTCGCGGAGCAGGTAGTCGAGCGTTTGCCGCACGACGTCCGCATATCGTTTTTCACCAGTTGCCTGCCAAGCTTCGAGATACGCCCTGGCGAGCATAGCGTTGTCGTACAGCATCTTTTCAAAGTGTGGCACGAGCCAGCGATCATCGACGCTATAGCGATGAAATCCACCACCAAGCTGGTCGAACATCCCGCCGGCGGCCATGTGATCGAGCGTCGTGCAAACCATCTCCAACAGGTCGCGATGGCCAGAGCGTCGCCAGCGTCGCAGCAGCCATCGCAGCGCCAGCGGCTGCGGAAACTTGGGGGCCGAGCCGAAGCCGCCGTGCCGCGCGTCGTACGACTGTCGAAATGCGGCTTCTGCGGCGTCCTGAAGTTCTGCCGCGTTTTGGGTTGCCGCCGATTCCTTTGCTTCCATGCCAGCTTCGGCCTGTAGCACTTCGGTCATCTTATCGGCTTGCTTCTTGAGTTCATCGCGACGGTTCTTCCAGGCGTCGATCACGGCTTGCAACACCTGATCGAATCCCGGCATGCCACCGCGGGCCCGCTCGGGCCAATAGGTGCCGCCAAAGAACGGCTTGCCGTCCGGCATAAGGAAGGTCGACATTGGCCAGCCCCCCCGGCCGGTCATCAGTTGCACCGCCTCCATATAGATCTGGTCCAAGTCGGGACGCTCTTCGCGATCCACCTTGATGCTGATGAAGTTCTTGTTTAGCAACTCGGCAACCCCCGCGTTCTCGAAGCTTTCGTGAGCCATTACGTGGCACCAGTGGCACGACGAGTAACCGATGGACAAAAAGATCGGCTTCTGTTGTTCTTGCGCGGCAGCCAATGCTTCGGGGCCCCACGGCCGCCAATCCACCGGGTTGCCTGCATGTTGCAGCAAATAGGGGCTCGTTTCCGCCGCCAAGCGATTCGGCATGTTGGTTGCCTCACCCGATATTGGTTTCACAATACGCGATTCTATGCGGTCGACGGTAAACGGACCTCTATAGGTCGATCAATTGCTGAACCAAACGAATGCGACACTTTGGCCGAATGGGTACCAGTGGCTTCGCCATCAGTGGGTTCGCCCTGTCGGTCTTCGATTTTCGGGGCACTGACCGGCAATGCGCTGGACCAAGGAATAAGAAGCTCTGCCGCGAGCCAGCGAGCATTTATTCCTTCAGCAATAGCGGCAATTCAACAGAGATGCACGTTCCCTGGTCGAGCACGCTTTCCACGAGAATGCTGCCACCGAGCAGGCGCGTTCGCTCTCGAATTCCCTCCAGCCCAAAGCGGCTTTCGTCGATTTGTTCCGGATTGAATCCTTTCCCCCAGTCCTGAATCTTGATCTGAAGGCTATCGCCATGTTGCACTAATTCGACCAATACATGCGCGCTTTTGCTATGTTTGCAGGCATTGATTAGCCCCTCTTGGGTAACGCGATAGATCGTGTTTTCCAGGATGGGAGCAAGTCGATCAAAGGTGACCTTGCTGCGAAACTCGATCGTCGGACTCTCTTCGCGTCGCGCCTCGTTCACGAGATGGGCAATCGCGGTAATAACCCCTGATTCGTCCAGGATTGGCGGCCTTACTCCCCCGATAAGGCGCCGGGTCTCAAAATGGCCCTGGCGCAGCATGGTCATTGCCGCTTGGAAAGCGCTGGCCGCCTCCTTGGGATGTGTGTCCTTGCGATGCTCATAGGTCTGAAGCTGCATGAGCGCTCCAGCCAACTGTTGGGCCAGTCCGTCGTGGATTTCATAGGCGATCAGTTGCCGTTCATGGTCGCTCGATTGCAGTAGGCGTTTCAGGGTGTGATGTTCTTTTTCCAGGGCCAATTGCGCATTGCTTGCGATCGGTAATGTCTTCGATCACCACTAGAAAATGATCCGGCCTGCCGTCATTGCCACGAAAGCAGCGGATGAAGACGGCGGCATAGATCAGGCTTCCGTCTTTGGCGATCAATCGTCTGTCGTCGACGTATTCATCGCTTTCGCCCGCTGCCATTCGATTGAATTGCTGCAGGTTGGCGTCCAGATCGTCGGGGTGGGTCACATCGATCCACCGTATCGTAAGCAGCTCCTCGCGGGAATAGCCGAGGATTTCGCACAGGCGGTCGTTTACCTCGAGCCATCGCTTGCCGGGCGACGTCACGGCCATGCCAATCAAACCCTGTGCGAAGTAACTGCGGAAGCGTTCCTCACTCTTCTGCAGCGCCTCCTCGGCCTGCTTCCGTGGCGTAATGTCCTCCATGAGGCCGATAATGCAGTCGATGGTTCCGTGCTCACGATGGAACGCCTGGACCGCAATCGTGGTGTACACGGTGCTGCCGTCCTTGCGCACATACCGCTTGTCGATGGTGTAATGGTCGACCGCGCCCGATCGGAGTTGGTGGAAGTGATCGAGGGCCATCTCGGCGTCGTCGGGATGCGAAAGATCGCTCCATTTCTTCTGCAGGAGTTCTTCTCTGGAATAGCCCAGGATTTCGCAGAGCCGATCGTTGAAGTCCAGCCAACTGCTATCCAATCTGACGGCGGCCATCCCGATCAACTCTTGCTCAAAGTATTTGCGAAACCGCCGCTCGCCTTCGCGGTCTGCCGCTTCCAGTGCCGCAACTCGCTGCCGCAATGCAGTCAGGTCGCTAATAAGTTGCTCTTTGGTTTTCTCTTGATCGTTCATGCTGCACGTGCCGACTTTCTGGGACCGCAGGGCCCTTGAACGCACGTTGCCGGACTGATCTCGCGAAGAGGCCGAGACCACGAAAGCGTCAAGCACCACGAGTATAGCACCTGCAACCGGGGGTGGGGAGAGTGCCACTCACAGCGGCTAACTCGCGGGCAATTCGCGCGGTTCCAGCCGGCACTTCGTGCAGGCAACGAAGGGCGTCCTCGTTAGCTATGATGACCAGACAAGTCAGACGTCGCTGCTCGGCATTCCCGAGCAAGGCGAACCGAAACCGTTTGCGAAAGGCAACTGGCTGATCCGCTGCAAGGTGGAGAAGCGGCCCGAGGGCAGCGCGAAGACCGAATAACGTTGGTCCGGACGTCGTCCCCACGGACCAGATTCTTCGCAGCGCATCGAAAGAAGGTAGTGCGCCGGCGCTGCGATTGTCCCGCGCAACATTCTTGCGGCTAGGTCGCCGCGGAACGTTGCGCCTTCTCGACCATCGCCTCCCAGACTTGTCGCTGCTCGGTCATGGCGGCGACGCGATCGGCAACCGGGTCGCTGCGCTCGATATTGGCACAACCTTCCCAGTTCATTTTCGCCAGCAGATTCACCATCGTCTGGTAAGGATAGTCATTGCTCGTAAGGTCGCGGAGGTGAATGATCCGTGAGAGGCGGTCTTTGACCAGGTTGAAGTTCGCTACGAAACCCTTGCCCTTTGTATCGCGTATGTCGCTGTTGAGGCGAATGCGCACGTTGGGTCTGGTCACTTGATCCATGACCGCCCGCATCGTCACCAGATCGCCGGCCGGACCATGGGCTTCCAGCGATACCTCCTGGCCGAGGCCGGCAGCGGTAACTGCCAATTCGTCGAGAGCCCGGGCGATCTGCGCGATGGTTTTCTCGTGCGGCACGTCGGGATGGAACTCGTTGGGAAACACGCGGAGCGTGTCGCAGCCGACGTCGTGGCTGAGTTGCAGATAGAGCTTCGCCTTCTCCACCGCCGCCCGGAGCCTTTCCGGTTGCGGCCAGTCCATGTGTTCGCCGCAAGCGATGCTGTCGATCCGCACAGGGCTATCGGCAAACTGTCTTTTCACCTCGGCACGCTGCGCCGCATTGAGCGTTAGCTCGATGCCGTGGGCGTAGTTCAGGTCCGTTCGCGGTTCGATCCCGTATAGCCCGGCCTTCTGGCAATTCGCGATTAGCGTGGGAATGTTCCAATCTTTGCCCCACTCGTACGTGCAGAGCCCGATGTGCAGCTTGGACTTGGCTGTTGGCGCGGCGGCCAATAACTGCGATGGCCTTAGAGCCGAAATCGCACAAACGCCGACGGCCGTTGCGCCGACGGCCAAGAAGTCCCGCCGCGACGTCGTTCTGCTGCTAATACTCATTAGGATGCTCCTTGTGCTGGATCTCAACAAGATGCTGACACTGTTCTTCGCTCTGGCGCTGCGATTTAGGGCACAAGCACAATCTTGCCGGCGAGCGTGCCACTCTTGTGCAGCGTGTTTTCTTCCTGCAACTGATGGGCCGCGGCGGCTTCGGCGAGCGGCATCACCCGGTCGATCCGAGGCCGCAACTTTCCTTTCGCCAGCCAGCGATTGATCTCGGCGGCGCATTTGCGTTGTTCGTCGGGCGACGCGTTGAACATGACAAAACCGAAGACCGTGGCGTCCTTCACATAGAATGGTCCCACGGGGAACGCCGGCCGAGACTCGCGCCCCGCCATCACAATCATGCGCCCACGAAACGCCATGTGCTTGATGGCCAGATCGAAATCCTGCTCGCGAAGCGTCTCGAACCAGACGTCGATCGCACCGAAGTTGCCCAGCGCGGCGTCGATGTCGCTCGCCTTGTAATTGAACGCCGCGTTGGCGCCGAGTTGCCGACAAAGGCGAACCTTGTCGTCGCTCCCAGCCGTGGTGAAGACGCGGGCGCCAACAGCCTTTGCCATCTGCACCACGCAGGAACCGACTCCGCCGGAGCCGCCGTTGACGAATACGTTTTCGCCGGCTTTCAATTGCGCAGCATCGGAACAAGCCGAGATGTGCCGTGATGCCGACCAGCGCGGCGGCGGCAGCGTCCTGATCGCTCACTTCGTCCGGCGTCGGATAGAGCCACTGCTCGTCAACTGCTGCATACTCGGCAAAAGTGCCTTGGCGTCCCAAGAATCCCTGATTACTCCCCCAGACGCGTTCCCCCTTCTTATACTTCTTTACCGCCTCGCCAACTGAATCGACGACGCCAGCCAAGTCGCAGCCGACGATATACGGCTTCGGCAAGTCCATTGGATACATGCCGGCGCGAATATAGGTGTCGATCGGATTGAGCGCGACCGCTTTGATCTTAACTACGACTTGATTCTCGGCTGGCTTTGGCTTGGGCAGATTGCCGTAGATGATGTTCTTCGGCGGTCCAGGTTTTTCGATGTAGGCGGCTTTCATCCGTGGCGTTTCCGGGAATGGGGATGGAGGAGACAATCTTGCCACTTCTCGCGCCGCTTGGGCAACCGATGCATTATACCGAGATTGAGCAGGGGGGGACGATCAGGGGCGCGTTACGATAATCGACCAATGTACCAGACGATATAGGCAAATGCCATATACCCCTATGTTGGCCATCTTAATGGTGATTGCTGCCGCTCCGGCCGGCCCGACGAATCCGGGGCGATGACTGTTGCTGGTGGAGACTCTTCCCTATGCTTGGGTTCACGTATTGGGCGTCGACCGAATTCTGGCATTGACCCGTCTGGCGAGGTGTCTATAATCCGCCCCGCGAATCCCGATCTGATGGCGCTGATAGCCGGCGCATTCAGTAAGGTTTACGAAAAAGGAATAATCAGAACGGTGGTACCGGGCCGATGTGTAGCCTAAGAGGTCCCATCATTTCGTTCTTTTGAAGGACGCCCTCCATGCGAACCAACGTAATGCGGTGCGTGTTGGCCGTTTCAACGGCGATAGTTTTGTCGGGCTGCTATAGCGGCGGTCATTGGACCATGCCGTGGAAAACTAGCCCGTTTTCGTCTACGCCCAGCGCCACGCCCGGGATCGTCGGCTCGCCGGTGAAACCTTCGGGCATCGCCGCTAATAGCAAGACAAACACGCTGTCCAACGCGCCGCTGTCGAACTACGCCTCGGTCGCGACGCCGCCCACGGTTACGCCTGGTTCGGTGGTTGGCAGTAGCTATCCAACAGCGGCCCCCAGCGCCAGTTATCCGACCATGGGCAACGGCTATCCGTCGGCAACGGCCGGCGGTTCGCCGACGACCCCATCCGGCTATGGTCCCGCCTATACCGCGAGCACGGCAGGCGTGCCTGGCGCGGCGCCTACGGCACTCCAACGTCCGGCGCGACAAACGGCTACTACGGCTCTGCCAGCTTGACTCCGACCGCTCCGACTGCATCGTACGCCAATCCCGGTACGCCAAGTTCTGCGGGCCCTTCCTACAATACCAGCGCCTCCCTACAATGGCAGCGCCTCGACAACGCCCTCCTACGGTTCGACGGCGTCCGCGTCGGGCAGCTACCCAACCACGGGTGCTCCGGCCGGCGGCTACGCGAATCCGGTTCGCGCTGTCCCCTCGTATCCTAGTGCCGACCCGAACGCCTCGACTTCCAACGCCGCACCGACGAGCGGATACGGCGGCAGTCCAGCGACCACCGGTTACGGCACGCCGACCAGCGGCGCTGCCAGTCCGTCAGGCTATGGCGCCTACCGGCGCCACCAACTATAACGCCGTTGGCGATCGGTACAGTGCTAGTGCATCGACTACGAGCCAAGGCAGCAACACGGGCCCCATCGTCGACCGTTATAGCACTCCTGCGACTAGCGCTACAAACGGATACAACTCGAGTGGCGCTTCGGCCTATGGGGCCGATGCCGGACAACGCTATGGCTCGACTTCCAATACAAACTCCGGTCTGTCGGGGACCGATGCGACGGCTTCGGGCGATCGCTATGGCGCGCCGATCGGCGGCGCGGCGCCGCTGATTGCGGCTCGACCAGCGTCGCCTAACGCCGTTGCGCCTGTGGCTGGCGCCGGCGGTTACACGCCGCCGTCCGCCGCCTACATTCCAGCGAGCACGGGCGCATCAAGTTCGACAAACACCAACACCGTGGCTCCCGAAGCCGATCGCTATGCTCCGCCCGGCGGCTTCTCGGCTCCGCCCGCCAGCAGTACGAGCAGTGGCAGCAGCGACACGGGCTATCGGCCGGGCAGCACCAGTAGCTATTCGCCGAGCAGTCCCAGCACGATTTCCGCCGTGCCTAACACGTTGCCCGGCGTCACTCCGGCCGGCTACACGTCGCCGGTTGGCTCTGGCATGTAAGCGAGAGCCGTCTCCATTTGCATTCTCGCACTATCGCGGTCTCGCGATTTTGACGGATTCCGGATTCGGCCTGCCGACCGGCCGCTCGACTAGTGCTCCCAACCGGTCTTCGTGATTCCGGATGAGGCAAGCCGGTCTAACACAATCAAAATACGGCGACGGGCACGAACTGGCCAATTCGTTAACCGCCGTTTCTTGATCCGCTCGACCCTCCTTCCAGGAAGCAAAGGCTGTTATGATATGTAGGTGCGGTTGCTTGCCTTGTTCTGGATGGAGGATTGGCGTTGCTGATCGGCCCGGTGTTTACGCGTGAGTTGGTGATTGCCCCGCGGCGGACAAAGTTCTACATCGCGCGCGCGGCCTATCCGCTCGCATTGTTGGTACTGATGGGCACGGCGTGGCTCGTGCTGACGGGCACCCAACTGGTGCGCGACGTGGGCGACCTGGCGCGGTTCGGCTGCGTGGTGTTCCAGATTCTTGCGCCGCTGCAGTTGGCGTTGGCGATGTTTTTCGCAGCCCTGTTGGCGGCCAGCGCCGTGGCCCACGAAAAGGACCGCCGCACGCTGCTGCTGTTGCTCCTGACGAACCTTTCGAATAGCGAACTTGTGCTGGGCAAGCTGTTGTCCAGTTTGTTGTACGTACTCGTAACCTTGGTCGCGGCCGTGCCCGTCTTTATGCTGGCGGCATTGCTGGGCGGAGTGTCGTACGGGCAGATCGGCCGAGCAATGGCGGTCACGCTGGCCACGGTGCTCGTCTGCGGCAGTCTGGGCTCGATGCTGGCGCTCTGGCGCGAAAAGACGTTTCAGTCGCTGGCGATGACCGTGCTTGTCCTCGTGTTGTGGCTTGTTCTGGGCGAAATCGTAGCGGCCGGCGTGTTGGGCAGCCATATCCACGGATGGTCGTGCCAGACCGTGGCGGCAACACTCAGCCCATGGCGGGCGATCCTTGACGCGGCTCGTCCCTACTTGCATTGGCGGTCTGACCTCGGACCGTTCGGAACGCCCGCCCACGTGTTTCTCGCCGTGGCAGTCGGGATGGCGGCAGTTCTCAACATCGTGGCCATCGCCATGGTGCGGATTTGGAATCGAAGCGAGGGCAGGGAAGAACGTCGCGGGACTCAAAAAGGGGACATCACTGATTATACGCCGTCTGTTTCGCAAAAATCAGCGATGTCCCCTTTTGTGACCCCGCAACAATCAGTGATGTCCCCTTTCTCGGCCCGCCCAACGGCGAAAACCCGCCAAGTGTGGGACAACCCCGTGATTTGGCGGGAGATTCGCACGTGGGCCTATGGGCGGAAGCTGATCGTCGTTCGCCTGGCGTATCTCGTCCTCTTTGCCTTGGCGGCCGGCGGATTATACGGCGCCCTGACTTCCGGCACTTCGGCATTGCCTCAGGAAGCCACACTGGCGTTGGTGCCTCTGTTGATGTTGAGCCTTGTGCTGGTCAATGCCCAGGCCGTGACATCGTTGACCAGCGAGCGCGACGTGCGGGCACTCGATTTGCTCCTGGTCACGGATCTGACGCCAAAAGAAATCGTCTACGGCAAACTCGGCGGCGTGTTCTACAACACCAAGGAGATGCTGCTGCTGCCGATGTTGTTGTGCGCCAGTCTTTGGTGGGCCGGGCCGTTGAGCTTCGAGAATCTGCTCTATCTGCTCGGCGGGTTGGCGGTGCTCTTCGTATTCGCCGCCATGGTCGGCCTGCATACAGGGATGACATACGCCAACTCGGGCGTTGCCGTGGCGACCAGCTTGGGAACCGTGTTCTTCCTCTTCGTCGGCGTGGCGGTCTGTATGTACATCATGATGGCCTTCAGCAGTTCGTTCCAGGCCCAATTCGTGCCCTTCTTCGCCTTCATGGTCTTTGGCGGCGTAGGGCTCTACGCCGTGCTGGGCGTACGAAACCCGTCAACGGCCATCGGCGTGGCCTCGTTCCTCTGCCCCTTTGCCACGTTCTACGCAATCACCAGCTATCTGCTCGGCGGCACGCTGGCCGTGTTTCTCGTGATTGTCGCGGCCTACGGTTTTACTACCGCGGCCATGCTAGTGCCGGCAATCTGCGAGTTCGACGTTGCCACCGGGCGAACGACGATCGAAGAATAGCGTAGCCGGCGTTCGACGGCGTGTGGAGTCTTTGAGAATCCGACGACATACGAAGGTTGTCGAGGGAGGCGACGCATCGGGGCTTGTTCGATCGCTTCAGCGGCGGTCTTGCGGAGCGACGGGTACTGTTTCTGACGCGATCTCACGCAACGTCCGCGCGGCCAGTTCGCGGACACGTGGCTCCCGGTCTCCAAGCAGATGCACGAGGCTGGGCATGGACGCTGTCCCCAACTTTTCCAACGCGTGGGAGGCATCAATCGCGATGTATCCATCTCGGTCGCGGAGGAGTTCGGCCAGGGCTGGTATCGCCGGCTTTGCCGCCGGCCCCATCTCGCACGCGCCGAGATGGCGGCCTGACGCACCGAACCATCCCAATCCCCGAGCCGCTCGGTGAGTGCGGGTACGGCGCCCTTAGCGTCGGGCCCAATTTGTTGCAACGTCCGCGCGGCGAGTACTCGAACACGCGGGAGTTCGTCGCGAAGCAGTTCGGCGAGGCTTGGGACGGCCGCCGCCCCCATTTCTCCTAGAGCTTGACAGGCGTCAATCGCGACGTAGCCGTCTCTGTCTCGCAGCAGTTGGGCGAGGGCCGGTATCGCGGACTTTGCCTCTGGCCCCATCGCTCGCAGGGCATAGATGGCTGCTTGACGGACCGAATCATCCTCGTCGCGAAGCCGTTCCGTGATCGCGGGTATGGCCGCGTCGGTGGGAAACGGAGGCCCGGCACGTGTTGTTCGAGTGAGTCCGCCGCCGGCCAGCACGAGAATCGTTATCGAGAATAAAGCGCATCGCTTCATCGTGCTCTCCCGTGCGTCGTATTTCGGCACTCCCCGTAATCGCATACTCCTACGCTTTTCGTCGGGCGGCAAGGCAGCAATTCTTATCGAAAACGATTTATCCCGCACATCTTGCCTGTTTGATGCGTGGCAGCCCCCGGGGACGAGGCCAGAGGTTGTTTTGCTCGGCGGGACAATCGTGCGGCTGCCGCACCGGGCAACATTCCGATCCAGCAGGGACGGCTGCGCGGCACTTTGTGAATGTGCCAACGCGTCCTCCGTTCCCGAGGGCGCGCCGGCCAGTTGGGCAGACACGCACGTCTGCCCCCACCGTGGCGAAACGTCCACTAACGGCTGTAGCCCAGCGACTTGACCACGGCCAGCATTTCCTCGAACGTGATGAAACGGCGGCGATGGCAGAGTTTGTACTGGTCGATGGCTTGGGCCAGTTCCGCTGCGTCGGGCGACAGCCCGTCGTGCGAGTTGCCGAATTGGCGACGTTCGCAAATCGGCATCTTTTCCACCGCTTCGGGATTGCGTCGATCGACGAACGCGACCGGTGGCGCGGGAATAGTGGAGTCGAGAACTTGCGACATGTGTAGATTCCTTCAAAATCGCCCGGATCGGTGCCCGATGGATCCGTTGTTGAATCCTAGGTTGGAAACCGGCAGCGACAAATGTGATAACTAAGGCGGCTGGCAGCAGATCGTTGTCGCGGTGCCGCCGATGCCGGAAGTGAGGGTTATAACTGGACTTTTGCAGACTCTGAGTTGAAAGTCGCCTCTCCCTCTGGGAGAGGGGAAAAATCCAGCGATTAGCGATTGCCGGCGTGCGATACGGTCAGCAGCGGGCGGCCGGCATAGTCGGGGAAGGTTTGGCATTCGGCGCTGCGGCCTGAGAGCTGCGAGTCGACCGCCTGTTGGGCCGGCGTGTCAAAAAACTCCACGTACCATACACGGCCAGCGGCCGCGGCACGACGATAGGCTTCAGAGCCGTCCAGTTCACTGGGCTCAAGCACGTTCACTCGCGGTTCGGCTAGCGCCAGATAGCGGATCGGCCAGCGGTTCCACCACTGCGAGGCGACGATCCAAACCGGGCTCGTGCCATCGGCGTCGGCCAAAATATACTGAAACGCCGCCTGCTTCGGCTCGATTGCGGCGGTGCGGAACGTCAGATGGGCTTGTCCGCCGGTGCGCTCGATGAATCGAAAATAATGGACATGGAAATCGGCCAACAGAGGCCAGGCGATCAACGTGGCGATACTCAGCACGACGCGCCAGCGCTTCGAGGCGATCTCCCACAAGACCACGGCGCCGCGAGAAATGAGAAGCACAGTGGGCGCCAATAGGCAGATGCTAAAACGCTCTTGGCCGGGGACCATAGCCCGTGGACCGGCCACGGCCGTGAATGCCACGAGTTCCAGGGCCCAAGCCGTCAACAGCACACTGTCGGCCGCCGAGGGCCGGCGGTTACGCCACACCAGCCATGCCGAGCCGAGCACACACGCCCAAAAGACCGCGACGTCTACACCCCAACCATCAGCCGACTTGGACTGCGGCCACTCGAACCACGAACGCGACCCGGCGAGGTAGCGGTAGATGGTCCCGCCCGTGAACAATCGGGCGTAGAGCACGAAAACCGACGGGACGCCGTCGCCTCGATCAAGTTGCCGCACGTCATCAAGTCGCGCGGCAACATGCTGGGCCAATAGACCGTGCGTCGGCCGCGCGGCCAAAATCCAGGCCGCTATGATCAACGCCGCCAGCGCGAGGACGAACAAAGCAAGTGTGTCGCGACGGAGGGGCAGACAGTCCTTTCCGGCGGTGCGGTCGGGGTCTCTTGGGCAGGCAGGAACGTCTACCACACCAGATGGTCGAGCGTCTGTCGCGAGCTGTTTACGTCGCCAATATGCCAGGCACGCCCCGGCGATCGCGGCGCCGGCGAAGAGATTCGTCGGATGCACCCAGATGGCGACCGCCAGCGCGAGCATTGCGATGGCGAACCACCGGCCGAAGCGGTCAACATGCTTGACTGCCGCCAGAGAACAATAGAGCACCGGCAGCGTGGCAGCCAACGATTGCGAGGCATCCCAGGCGAAGCGGCTATAGGCGATATTGATCGGCAAGATTGCCAAAGCGACTGTCGACACGGTGGCCGTGCGACGATCGAACACCCGACAACAAAAAAACCAGTTGATCGCCAGTGCCACCAGTCCGCTCAATAGTGCCACCGAGCGTAGCACGACAAACGACGGCGGAACGCAGAGATGCAAGAGCGCCAGCGGGCCGACGAACAGCGGATTGAGCGGATTGCCGGTCGGCGTGTGCCACTGGATTGTGCCGCCGTGCGACATGTTCCACGCTTGGACGCCGTACCAAGCTTCGTCACCATTGAGGCCCGGGATATTTCCGAGCAAATGGCAGCGGAGCCAAGCGGCCACGAGCACGAGTGCCACGCCACCGAGCAGCAGCAGGAACCGCGCGGGCGAAGGTGTGCCGTCGTCCGTGGCCAATGTGCCGGTCGCTGCGGTCGTTGCTGATTGCGACGTTGCCATGCAAAGGTCGTTGAGCTAAAGCACTACCGCATTGTTGCCGGAGGACGTTGGGCCAATTGTATGCGATCGAGCAGTTGACGGCCCGGCTCGAACTGGGGTTGTAGTTCGAGCGCATGATGGGCGGCAATCGCGGCTTCCGCTGAATGGCCGGCCAAGAGTTGGGCCTCGCCGAGTTGGCAGTACATTTCGGCCGTCGGACTCCCGTGTGTCACGGCGGCGGCCAGGCTGTCCACGCCGTCGTCGTAACGGCCCAAGGCGGCGTACGCCAATCCCAGAGCATATAGCACGTGGCCTGGTTCTTCGCCGGGAGAGTACGTGTCGGCAAGTGTCTGCAGCGTTTGGATGGCCCTTTCGGGCTGGTTGAGCTCCCGATGCAACTCGGCGATTCCCCAAAGGATTGCGCGATCGTTGGGGGCGTAGGCCAACGCGCGGAGATAGTCGGCCAAGGCCTCGCGCGGCTGGCCCACCGCGCGGCTCACGCCACCGCGGACAGCCCAGGCTGCCGGCGATTTGGGATCGAGCGTCAGTGCCTGTTCGGCGTTCTGCCGCGCCAGTTCCACCTCACCGGTGGCCAGCCGCATCTCGGCCAAACGTGATTGAATCCAAGCGTCTTCGCCTGCCAGCCGGCCGGCTTCCTCCAATTGGGCAATGGCTTCCTGGCGAGCGCCGCGAAACCAGAGCGCTTCGGCATAATGGCGGCGGGCCTCGGCGTCGACAGGGCAGGCCTTCACGGCTTGCGCCAGCAGCGTCTCTGCCTGCGATTGCTCGCCGTGCTCCAACGCGGATACGCCCTGCTGCGAAAGCCGCCGAGAGTTCGTCAGCGTTTGCGGAACAGGCCCGTCGCGGCCGGGAATTCGGCAGCCTGCCAATAGCACTGCCGCAAGCACTGCGACTCTCGTGCGTGAGGGCATGTACGGCATGGTCGCACTCCAGGCCGGTTTCGCTCGCCGCGGCGGAACCCAATCTCGCACCCTATCAAAACCTGGCTGACACCACCATGCCGATTTGCCAAATTGGGGGGCGACGCTCGATGCTGAGCCTTGTTCTTCATCGCCCATTTCCCAGCCGGCCCCGAGACTGATAAGATGTCGTGCAGGAATGGCCGTTATCATTGCCACGCAATTTAGACGCAATCAACCCATCTTCCCTATTTTCTGCCATGCCAGCACTTTTTGATAGCCTTGGCATCTCGTTTCAATATCCGGAGAACTGGACACTCGACGATGCCGACGCCGTATTGGGGCGCAAGTCAGTGACAATCTATAGTCCCGGGGGAGCGTTCTGGACGGTGGCCATCCATTCCGCCTCGGCCGAACCGGCCAAGCTGGCCACAGCCATTGTCGACACGATGCGGAAGGAGTATCAAGGGCTGGACGCGGAAGAGGTCGAGGAAAGCGTGAGCGGCCACGACCTGGTTGGCTATGATTTAGCTTTCTACTGCCTGGATCTGACAAACACGGCTCAGGTCCGCAGTTTACGCGTCGGCAATGCAACCTATACTATCTACTGTCAGGCCGAGGATCGCGAATACGAGCGGATCAAGCAGGTATTTCAGGCGATCACCATCACCCTGCTCAACGGTCTAAAGGACTTGCGGTACACCGATTAGCGGGGTGTCGGTTGACAGGCGGCGCGGGATTGATTTTCCTATTGGTTAGAAGGTCAGGCCCAGGTGCCTGTTCCACCAACTATGCTTTCAATCCGACATGAGGTGGCCTATGAAGACTATTGAGGCTTGCTGCTGTGTAGCGCAAATTGGGGAGGTGGCTGGCAAGGTGTGGAGCGCGCTTTCCGAAGAGGAACCGCTGAGTCTGGCACGATTGGTCAAAGCGGTGGGCGAACCTCGCGATACCGTGATGCAGGCGATCGGATGGCTTGCCCGCGAGGGAAAGGTCAGCATTGAGGACAAAGGACGCAACCGCGTGGTTTCGTTGTTGCGGGAATAGTTGCGCACGCAGATCCCACCGACCAGATCCGCGGGTCTGACACGTAAATTGGCGCGAACCACCGCGCGATTCGATGCCCGTCAGGCTCGGAGCGCTTGACCTACTGCGCCGGCCGAGTAACGGGCTATTTTTCTGGCTTCGGCTTGTCAGCGGGTGCGGCCGCGTCCGGCTGAGCCTGATTCTGCTCCGCCCGCCGCCGGGCGGCGTTAGCTCGCTTGGCCTGGGCGGTGGCCGCTGCTTCGTCGACCTGTTTTCTCTGCTCCGGAGTCAGCACGGCGGCGATCTTCTCATTGCGCTCATTCCGGACCGCGTCGAGCTGCTTTTCCAGCGCCTCGATCTTTGGGTTGTATTCCTGTTGAATCTTGTAGACCTGATCGCGTTGTTCCTCGGTAACTACGCTGGCGTAGTAGGCTGGCAGCCGGCCACGCGCCTTCCTAAGCTGCGTTTTTTTAACAGGTCCATCGGCGGCCCGAATAGGCTGTGCGGCTGTGGCCACGGTGATCGCCAACAACAAAAGCAGTGCGGAGCGGATAACGCGGTTTGCGGAACGCAGCATCGTGGAGGTCTCCTTTTGCCGTTCAAAAAGGTACGGGAAACAACGTGGACCAAGCACTGGACTCCGATCGTACCGTGTGGAACGACTTTGCGGAATCACCCCCTCTGGCGGCCGTGCTGCACTTGAATCCTTGCTTCACACTGCCACCTGTCGTAGGCTACACTTAAGAGAATCGCTCCGCACGGCGGAACGGCTGGTCTTGGATTAATTGTTGTCTTTGCCCGCTAAGGGGGAAAACGAAAGCTTATGAAACGCACATTTGTTAGCACGTGTCTGGCGGGGGCGATTGTTGCCTTGTGGTTCGCTGGGGTCTCGTCGCGTTTGGCGGCCGAACCGATTTCCAGCACCGAGGCGCCAGCGGCTCCCGCAACGGCGACACAGCCTCAGGAGATTACCGATGCCATCGCCGCCTTCAAGAACAATGATTTGCCCGGCGCCCTGAAGCTTCTTCGCGAAGCCGTGAAGAAGAACCCGGACATGCCCCCGGCGGAACTCATCATGGCGCAGTTGTGCCAGAATATCCCCGGCGGTACGCGCGCGTATCTGGAACAGGCTGCGGTAACAGCGCCAACGGACCCCGAAACCTATGTACTGATGGGCGATTTTGCGTTGCGCGAGCGCCGAGTGACGGAGGCGGAATTGCTTTACCAAAAGGCTGCCAGTCTTATGCCGGCCTTCAAGTCGAGCGCCAAGCGCAAGGCCATCTTGCAGCCGCGAATATTCAACGGTTTGGCCACGGTTGCCGAAGCCCGAGGCGACTATGCGTTAGCTCAGAGCCGCCTGGAAGAATGGTTGAAGATCGATCCAAAGAATTCAGTGGCCTTGCGCAGCTTGGCGCGATGTCTGTTCCAACAAAAGAATCCCCAAGGGGCGCTGGAGAAACTCCGTGCGGCACGCAACGCGGATGCCGAAGTATTGACGCCCGAGGCCATACTCGCCACCTATTATCAGATGAGCGGTGACAAAGAGAATGCCAAGAAGTATATGGACGAGGCCGTGGCTGCCAATCCCAAGGATCTGAAGACGCGATTGACCGCGAGCCAGTGGGGTTTGGAGACCGGGCAACTTGATTATGCGGCAACCGAGGCAAGCGCCGCTCTGCAAATCGATTCGAAGTCGTTGCAGGCCAAGGTACTTGCCGGCGTCATCGCCTTGTTCCAAAAGAACTACCCCCGGGCCGAGCAGTATTTTAAGGCCGCATTGGACCAGTCGCCAAGCAACTTCGCCGCCAGCAACAATCTTGCGCTGGCCCTAGTCGAGCAAATGGACGAGACGAAGAAGCGTCGCGCCTTGGAATATGCTGAGAATAACTACAAGCAGTTTGCCAACAAGGGTGATCCCAACGCGGCCGAGGCGGCTTCGACCTGTGGCTGGGTGAACTACAAGCTGGGCCGGCTCGATCAGGCGGAGAAGGCCTACAAAGTCGCTATTGCTACTGGGCAGGTTAGCCCTGATACGGCCTATTACATCGCTCGTCTCGCCAGCGACCGCGGGCAGGACGAAACGGCCAAGCAGTGGCTCGACAACGCGATGAAAGCGACGGGTCCCTTTGCCATGAAGGACGAGGCCGAGGCCCTGCGGAAGCAGCTTAAGAAATAAATGGCGCGGTGCGAACGCCTTCCGGGGTGTGAGAAAGACGCCTGGAAGGCAAGTCGAATCGACCATCGGGAGGGCGAGGCGCCTATTGTTAGGCCTCTCGCCCTCCTCTTTTGCGCTGCGGTGATCGCTACATCGCTTCTGGTTTTCCCCCGCAATCGCCATTCCGTTTGCCCCCTATTGGCGGTCGACACCGGCCGCAAGGGTCGCCTTGCCGGAATAGTCTGCCACAATCTGGGGAATCATGATCGCTAGCCTCCACTTCCACGGTCGCCACAACCGACACTAAGGTTATGACCCGTTCGCAGGCTGATACTGCGATCGTCATCACGTTGATTTACTCACCGATCGATCGTTCGGCGGAGCGATGGATCGCGCGACAGCGACGGTGATAGTCGAACTCCACCAACAGAACCCCCGAAGTAAGGGTTCCTTGCCGAGAACTCGAAGCAACGCTATGATGGACACCGAACGAAAGACGGCGGCACGCCGTACCAAACTGCGGCCGTGGCCAGCGGACGACCCCTGTTCGAGGAGTCTCGTCGAAGAGGCCAAGGCGGCGTTTGCGGCGGCACGCCCCAAGCAAGCGAAAATCGGACCGCAAGGATTGCGTCACCCTCCCACCCCGAAGAAACTTCCGATGTACGTGTTGGAGACCCGCGCTTTGCGGAAGAATTACGGGGCCGAGGGATCGGTCTGCGTGCACGCCCTGCGAGGAATCGACCTGCAGGTCCGCAAGGGAGAGTTGCTGGCGATCATGGGCCCCTCGGGTTCGGGCAAGAGCACGCTCTTGCACATTCTCGGCGGCGTCGAAACGCCCAGCAGCGGCCAAGTGCTTCTCGAGGGAGTCGACTTGGCCACGCTCAGCGATGATCAGCGCACCATCATGCGCCGTGAGCGAATGGGTTTCATCTTCCAATCGTTCAATTTGCTGCCGGCCTTTACGGCCGAGGAAAACGTGGCCCTGCCGCTGGAGCTCGGCGGGATTAAGGCGTCAGAAGCCCGGCGCCGTGCGGCCGAATCGCTGCGACTGGTCGGCATGTCGCATCGGCGCGATCACGTGCCGAGCACGATGTCCGGCGGCGAGCAGCAGCGTGTGGCCATTGCTCGGGCGCTGGTCATGCGTCCGGCCCTGCTGTTGGCTGACGAGCCGACCGGCAACCTCGACAGCGCCAACGGCCGCCAGGTGACCGCCTTGCTGCGCCGGCTATCCACGCAAGATCAGCAGACGATCGTCATGGTTACCCACGACGCCAACGTTGCGGCACAAGCCGACCGGCTCGTGCGGCTTCGCGACGGTTTGGAAGAGAACGACCGCGATGCCGAAGAGCGGGCAATTCGGGCCGCGGCCGGTCCCGCCCGTTCGTGTCTGTTTAGGAGCACGATGTAGGAAACGGGATTAGGAGCTAGGGGCTAGACGCTAGTGCGTCCTCAGTCCCCCGCCCCTAGCCCCCAGCCCCTTCCCTCTGCCATGATCCTCTGGAAGTTTACCCTTCGCGAACTGAAGTGCCGGCCGGGCCGGGCGACGCTCACCCTGCTGAGCATCGTCATCGGTGTGGCGGCGGTCGTAGCGGTCACGGTAGGAACGGCAACCACGCATCAGGCGTACCAGGAGATGTACGAAAGCGTGGCCGGCCGAGCCGCGTTGGAAGTGGCTGCCGAGAACGGTGGCTTCTTTTCCGGCGACGTCGCCACCCAGATCGCACAGATTCCCGGTGTCCAGGCCGCCGTCCCTTCGGTGCAGAAGGTCTCCGCAATCTGGCACGAGAAGAGCCACGTCCGGTTGCTGGTGATGGGAATCGACCCGGCCAATGACGAAGCAGTGCGTGACTATGACTTGCAGGAAGGAACGTTCTTCGGAGAGAAGGACGACGCGTTGCTGGAGACCGGCTTTGCCCGTGGTCTGGGGATAGCGGTGGGCGATGAGGTGAAGTTGGGTGTATCGCGCGGCCTGCGCGGCACCTTGAAGAGACTTCATATCGCCGGCTTCCTTTCACCCCGCGGCGCTGCGGGGTTCAACCAGGGAGGCGTTATCTTCCTGCCGCTGAAGACTGCCGCAACGCTGTTTTCCGAGCCAGGCAACATCAATACCGTAAGTATCGTGCTGGCCGACAAAGCCGACGAGAAGAGCATATCCGCCGAGATTGCCAAGATCTTGCCCACCGGCGTCGTGGTTCGCTCGCCCATGGCCCGCTCGCAACTGGCCAAGGAAACCGTCCAGGATGCCGAGAAGGGGTTGAATTTTGCCTACGCCTTGATGATCGTTTTGGCGGTGTTCACCATCTTCAACACGTTCTTAATGAACGTGGGTGAACGACGTCGACAACTGGCCGTGCTGCGGGCGATCGGTGCTACGCGGCGGCAAGTGATTCGCATGCTGCTCTTGGAAGGCGTGGCCATGGGATTCGTGGGCACGCTGTTGGGATCGCTCGTGGGCCTTGGCGGCGCCTACGGCCTGACCCGTGCGATGGGGCAATTATATTCTGCCGCCATGCCGGCCCTGCGAATCACGCCCGGCCCGTTCATCGTAGCGGCGTTCCTTGGCCCAGGCATTTCGCTGCTGGCGATGTTCGTTCCGGCCCGCATTGCCGGCAAGATTTCGCCGCTGGAAGGTATGCGGTTTGTTGCCTCGGAAGGGCGCAGCCGGCTGACGCTCGGCTATATCTGCTTCAGTCTCGCGACATATTTAATTACCGGCTCGGTGCTGGCCGCTTGCATCACGGGGTATTTGCCCGTGCAGTTTACCGTATTCGCCGGGGCCATCTTTACGGCGGCCTTTGTGCTGCTGGTGCCGATGGTGTTGGGTGGCCTCGCACGCATCGCGTCTGCCGTGCTGTATCCGATCCTGGGTGTTGAGGGGCACATTGCCGAACGGCAGATTCTTCGTCGCCGCGTGCGCACCACACTCACCATCGGTCTGCTCTTCATCGCCGTCAGCACAGCCATTAGTTTGGGCACAACAATCCTCGATTGCGTGCAAGATATTCGCTCGTGGCAGGCCAAGACCTTCAAGGGTGACTTCATCATTCGCACAATGGCGCCCGATCTGGCCACTGGCATGGCGCCGCCGATGCCCGAGTCGCTGGCCGATGAGTTCCGCGCGATCGACGGGGTGGCCAACGTCGACACGATCCGTTACGTCGATGCATCAACGCGCCTTCCCGGCCCGGACGCGGGCAAACAATCGTTGAAAATATTCATCCGCGACTTCACCGACGAAGGGAATCTGCCGCTGGCCATCCAAGAGGGCAACCCCGACGAAGTTCGCAAGCGCCTGGCCGAGGGGGAAGTCGTTCTGGGCACGCAGTTGGCCAGCCGAACCCATACGAAGGTCGGCGACGAGATCACGTTGGATACCGACAAAGGCCCGCAGCGGCTGAAGGTGGCCGCCACGGCAACCGCCTATCTCGTCGGCGGCAACTTGGTCTATATGGAAGGGAAGACGGCCCGGCGGCTCTTGGGAATTGAAGACGCCAATACGTTCATCGTCAACGCGAAGACCGGCGCTCTGTCGGCCGTCCGTGAGAAGGTGAAGGCCATTTGCGACAAGTCGGGCCTAATGCTCCATTCCTTCGCCGATCTCCGCCGACGGATCGACACGCTCATGATCGGTGTGATCGCCAGCCTGTGGGGACTGCTGGCCCTCGGGTTCATCGTCGGGGCATTTGGCATTGCCAACACGTTGACGATGAACGTTCTGGAGCAAACCCGTGAGTTGGCCCTGTTGCGGGTTGTGGCGATGACACGGTGGCAAGTCCGCAAGACGATTTTGGCCCAGGCCGTAATCATCGGCTTCATCGGCCTGACGCTTGGTGTGGTAGGTGGTTTGGTGGGCTCGTACGTCAGCAATCTCTGCGCGCTGCCGTTGTTGGGCCATGCCGTGGAGTTCGCGTTCCATCCGACGTTATTGGCCGTCTGTTTCGGCACCGGTTTCGTGGTGATTATCGCCGCGGCCTGGATCCCCGCCGAACGCGCGGCCCGGCTGCATTTGCTCATCGCCCTGCAATATGAATAGTGCGGGCAATGGCGACCGATGCACGTGGAACAAGAGTGCGTGTTTGCAGCCAACCGGGGCGTCTATTGTGCAAAACGTAGGGTGAGACAAGCTCGTCTCGGCGAGCGCCGGCCCGCCAACGGCTGTCGCTGGCCATGCTTCTTATCGTTGCTCACCTCATATCGATCGCTGTAGCAGCCACGACACGGCAGCGATGCCCAAAAAACCGAGCGCGCCGAGTACGCCTGACATGACCACGCGATCCGCGGCGCGCTGTGCTCGATCTGCTCGATCTGTTCCAGCACACTCAAAGCGCCGTCGATTTGCAGCAGCAACGGCGATTGCCGGCAAGAAGAACAATATGCCGAAGGGAACCGGAAAGAACAGGTGGCGTGCCAACGAAGTGTTGACGATCGGAATTACCAGCGGCAGCGGATACAACCAAACCAGCCATGTGACAGCGGTTGTTTGTCCGAACTCCGCAAATATGTCGCGCTCTCGATTAACTGTTCTCGCAGTATCGATTGCGATACCGATAAGGGCGAAAAGTAGGACAATTTGGAGCATCGGAGATCGGTTCGCATCCCAGCGCGTGCAGCTGTCCGCGACGCACCGGTGGGGCAATAGAACGCTTCGTCTAGGACGCTACTCTACGATTCTTGAAAGGGGGTGTCCACCCCCAACGGTTCACAACGCTCTCACCCCTTTACAACACCCACAGGTCGCAGGCGAGCGACTTTGCTGGCCAGCCCAGCGCGGTGGACGACGTCGACCACCAGGCTCACGTCTTTGTAAGCAGCCGGCTGCTCTTCGGCCAAGCCTTTCCAGCTTCGGCACTTGGCGACGATGCCTTTTTCGGCCAGTTCGCGATCGATGCGGCGTCCCTTGGCGTGGGCGACGGCGGCCGTGCGGCTCATCACGCGGCCGGCCCCATGACAAGTGGTGCCAAAGGTGCGTTGCATGCTGCCCGGCTGGCCCACCAGAACCCAACTGGCGCGGCCCATGTCGCCGGGTATGATCACCGGTTGTCCTACGGTGCGATATCGCTCGGGCACGTCCGGGTGCCCGGCCGGAAACGCCCGCGTGGCTCCCTTGCGGTGCACGCACAGCGAGCGGGTCTTTCCGTCGATCTCGTGCTCTTCAATCTTGGCGATATTGTGAGCGACGTCGTAGACGAGGTCCATCTGCAGCGATTGCCAATCGCGGCCGAAGAAGTCGGCAAAGACCTCGCGGGCCTGCCACATCAATAGCTGCCGATTGGCCCAGGCGTAATTTGCGGCGCACCGCATCGCCCCCAGATATTCCACGCCCTCGGGGCTGCGGACCGGCGCACAAGCCAACTGCCGATCGGGCAGATCGATGCCGTACTTGGCCGGCGCCTTGCGGAGCGCACCGAGCGCGTCGTCGCACACCTGATAGCCGAGCCCCCGTGAGCCAGAATGGATCATCACGCAAACCATGCCGTGTTCGAGGCCCATCGCGCGTGCCGCCGCCTCGTCGACAATTTCGTCGACAATCTGCACTTCGAGAAAGTGGTTGCCCGAGCCGAGCGTGCCGCACTGGTCGCCGCCCCGCTCCAAGGCCCGCTGGCTGACGCAATCGGGATTGGCGCCGGGCAAACGGCCGCCGGCCTCGGTGTGTTCGATATCGCCGGGCGTGGCCCAGCCCGCGCGAAACCAGGTAGGGGGCCCCTTCGGCGAGCAGATGGCGAAGCTCCTTGCCGCCGAACAGATACGGGCCGCCAGTGCCCACACCCGCCGGGATGTGGCGAAACAGGGCGTCCATCAGCGGATTGAGCCGCGGGTGGATGTCGTCCTCACTTAGGTTCGTTCGCATCAACCGCACACCGCAATTAATGTCGTAGCCCACGCCGCCAGGCGAGATGACTCCATCGGCGGCGGGATCGGTGGCCGTCACCCCGCCGATACAGAAACCGTAGCCCCAGTGGATGTCGGGCATGGCCAGGCTGGCCATCTGGATGCCGGGCAAGAACGCCACGTTGGCCACCTGTTCGGGCGCCTGGTCATTGCGAATGTCGCGCATTAGCCGCTCATCGGCAAAGATGCGGCCCTCGACGCGCATCCCGATCTTGTAGCTCTTGGGGATTCGCCAGCAGCACTCGTCAATCTGCTCCAGCGGTCCGTGGTAGCCTTGTTTGGACATGTCGATTCTCCGAGCGGGCGTAAGTCGGGACCCGCCGGAGGACATTATATGCGGTGTGGCAACGACCGTTGGGCGGCGCGTCCTGAGCGACGAACGGAGTGACGGATGGCGGCTATTTCGTAAGGTGCGTGTAATGCACGTAACGAGCTTCTCTGTCGATCACCCGCCGGGCACTTGGCGAAGCGACGGAACTCTACCGCTGGGCGAGACACCGCCACGCTGCTTTGGGGCATGGCTCGTGCCGGCCAAGTAATTGTCGATAGTGGCCGCGTCTTGCAGGTCTTCAAGACACTCGGCCATTGCCAAGTGCAGCTTTTTCTCGTGCAGGTCGTCGTAGATGTCCTTGCGGACTGTCGCAAATTCCACGTTCGCGGCCTTGGTGTAGCCTTCGCAGCGCAGGATGACGAACTTGTCGCCAACCTTGATCAGTCCCGAAAGCTCACCCGGCTTCAATTGAAATGCTTCGTCCTCCAAATTAGGCTGGCCGCCGTGCATTTTGATCGGGGGCACTTCGCCGTGCATAGCCTGGCTACCCGGCTCGACGGAGTACTGCACGGCCAGTTCGCCGAAATACTCGGCAGTATTCTTCTTGCGAGCCATTTCGAACACCTGCTGAGCGCGGCGCTCGTTGTCGAGGACGATCGCCAGACAGCGGACGCGCGGTCCGAAGTTCGCCTCGAACCCTTTTTGCAGGTCTTCTTCAGTCACTTTGACGGATGCCACGGCCAGCTTCTTCAGCGCGCACGATGGCCATACGACGTCGTTTCGATATGCATGGAGCGGAATGCCCTCTTTCTTCGTAACCAGTTCAAGCCACGCGTCGACGTCGACTGTGCCATCAGGCTTGGGCTTCACGCCCGCCATTGCCGCGCGAGTGATCTCCGCATCAATATCCTGATCTGTCACGGCGATGTCCCGTTTCTGGCACTCTTGCTCCAGAAGTTTGCGAGTGATCATTCCCTCCAGCAAGGTCCGTCCGTGCCGCGCGATGCACTCCTCGTCCAATTCTTGGATCGTTATGGGCGAACCGTTGATCATGGCTGCGACGCCAGGCATTCGCTGCCGTTTCACCGGATCGTTCCAGACGTTTTCGATCTTGGCCGTCTTCTGCAATTGTTGAAAGACGTCCTGGGCCACCGAACGCAACTTGCGGTCGCGGAGGATCTCTTGGAGCTGCGGCGCCACTTGTTCGAAACTGACTTTTTGGGCCGGAATCAGCTCCTCGCGCTTGAGGATCACGTATTGCCCACCTGCTTGGATTACCTGCGACACTTCGCCGTCGGCCATGTTGAATACCGCGTCCTCAATGCTCTTTTCCGGGCCATGCCGTCGGATCGGTTGAATGATGCCTTTCAGGCTGGCGCTGGGGGCGTCTTCAGAGTTGTCCTTCGCCAGATTGCCAAACTCTTTGGGGTTTGCGGCCGCTTGCGCCTGGAGGCTCTTCGCCTTCTCCAAATCGCTGACCGCGATCAGCCGTGCGCGGACCGCCTCGCCATAGTCGGTCTCAAACTCCTTGACCAAGTCCTCACGCGAGATTTCTAGTTGCCCTCGGGCAAGCTTCCTTAGCGCCAGCGTCGGCCAGATAATGTCGTTGGCATATTGCTCAGGCGTAACGTTCCGCTCCTGCTTGAGCAATTTCAGCCACTGGTCGACGGGAATGTTGAATCGCTTTGCCATCCGCTGAATTTCGGCATCGACGTCCGCCCGACTCACGCTGATGCCGTGTTGCTTGCACTCCTCCACGATCAACCGCTTGTTGACCATGCTTTCGAGCACTTCCTGGCCGTAAGTTCGACGACACTGAAGGGCAAGCTCATCGCGCGTAATCCGCTGCCGATTGACCGTTGCCACAATCTGTGCAGCCGGAGCACTGGGCGCGGCAGCTAACGATCGGGTGGCGTTTTCGTCGTTGCGAGTTGGTCGCTGCGCCGCCACGGCCGGACGCGACTGCGACCGCGAAGCGCACGGCAAGAGGTTGCCGGATGTGTCCGCATTGGCCGGCTCGGCCTGCCAATAATGGCGGATCACAATGCACAGCGCGATGACCGACACGCTGCCGAGTAACATCTTCAGCCGACGGCTACCTTTGTTGGTCGAAGGCGGGCACTCGGCCGTAGAATGTGAGCGATCTTGGGTCATATCGGTTCCTCCTTAAACCGTTGTTCCACTATGGTCTTGCGCCTTGTCCAACGGCGTCGAATTCGGCGGGCGTGGCAGTATAGCGCCTTTTTGGCGAATGAGGCAAGGCCGATTTTCCCCCCCGCAACCCGCTAGGGCGAGCTCCTTGACTACGTTGGTGGGGGCTTCTAATATTCTTGCGCGGCGAGGTCACTTCCATTGATGGATAACGCAGGCAATAGCGCCTGTCTCACGATAGGGCTCCACGCTAACACAAAAGGAGTCGTGCCATGCCGGTCAAAAAACTCAAGGAATTGCTCGACAGTCAGCAGGTAAAGTACGTCACGCTCAATCATTCGCCGGCCTACACGGCCCAGGAAATTGCAGCCTCGGCCCACGTGCGGGGCAAGGAGTTGGCCAAAACCGTGATGGTCACCATCGACGGCCAGATGGCCATGGCGGTGCTGCCTGCCTCGCGGAAGCTCGGCTTCGACCAACTTCGCGACGCGGCGGGCGCCGAGAACGTGCAGCTTGCCAGTGAACAGGCCTTTCGCGACATGTTCCCAGGATGCGAAGTCGGCGGTATGCCCCCGTTTGGCAATCTCTACGGCTTGCCCGTGTACGTTTCGAAGAAGTTGGCCGAAGACGAGGAAATCGCCTTTAACGCCGGCTCGCACACCGAACTGATTCGCATGGCCTACAAAGACTTTGAGCGCCTGGTCAAGCCGAAAGTGGCGCCAATCGCGTACGGTGAGTAGCGATGGCGTGTCGCAATTTTTCTAGGCGGGCACCGGCACGTAGTCATTCTGAGCGAAGCGAAGAATCTAGCATTTCGCCCGCATCCGAGATCCTTCGCTGCGCTCAGGATGACCCTTCAGTCAGGCCTAGCCGCCATAGAGACCGCCATAGAGAATTGTCAGACCCGTAGCGGCAGCATTCTTGGCAACAGCGTGCACTGGGTGCTATATTGACGGTTCCTTCCTTACGTTGCCCCGCCACTAACGGAGACCTGCCATGAAGCGCCGCGAGATGCTGCTAACGACTGGTGCCGCTGTCGTTGGATTATCGACGTTCCCCCTTGGATGGACTGCCGCCGCTGAGACGAAAAAGAAGAAGGTGCTCTACTTCACTCGCAGCGCCGGGTTCGAACATCCGCCCGTCGTCCGCAAGGGCAAGGAACTGAGTACGTCTGAGAAGCTGCTTACCGCGTGGGGAGGGAAGTCCGGATTTGACGTCGTCTGCACCAAAGACGGCGCCGTTTTCGACGGCGATCTCGACCAATTCGACTGCATTGCCTTCTACACTTCGGGCGACCTGACGGGCAAGTGCGACAAGCCGCAACCCGGCGGGCCGATGTCGCCCGAGGGCAAGAAGAAATTCCTTGCGTCGATCGCGGCCGGCAAAGGTTTTGTCGGCATCCATTCGGCTACCGACACCTTCCGCCGCAATGGCGCCAACGATCCGTACATCGATCCCTACATTGCCATGATCGGCGCCGAGTTCCTCATGCATGGTGCGCAGCAAACGGCGACGATGAAGGTCACGTCGCCCGACTTCCCTGGCATGGAAGGACTCGGCACACAGTTCTCGATTCACGAAGAGTGGTATCCCTTCCGCAAGTTCGCCAAGGACTTGCACGTCATCTTGGTGCAAGAAACAAAAGGCATGGTAGGTCCGATGTACCAGCGACCGCCGTATCCAGCCACTTGGGCGCGGATGGATGGCAAGGGGCGGGTCTTCTACACGTCGATGGGTCATGACGCGATCTGGAAGACTCCGACATTCCGTCAGGTGCTCCTCGGTGGTATCGCGTGGGCCCTGGGCAACGCCCAGGCACAAGTGCCGCCAAACATCGCCGAGGTTACGCCGGGCGCGAACACGCTGCCCAAGTAGCGTCCTGCGCAGCGAGAGTCGCTGCGCCGGCATGCTCCCTTCCTCTGGTATCTTGATCATCGGGAGATTGTGCAATGCGCCTTCCGCAAACTGCCAACTTCTATTTGCTCTCGGTGCGATCACGTGCCACCTTGTCGGCCATAGCGCTTAGCCTGGCATTCGGGCTGCTTACCTTTGCCTCGCGGGGCGATGCGGCGGATCTGCGCCAGACCGACGTCCACTCGACCGTCCACGTGCGACTCGACAACGTCTATTACGAGTTGCCGCGGTGGTGCGTGGGCGTGAAATTGACCGCTTATGCCGTCGACTTCGCAGGGAGTGATCCCAAGAACGCGAGCGAAACTACTCCCGATGGCAAGAATTGGCTCGCCTGCATCAAGGACATGAAGCTGGGCTTCATCGGCGCCTCGATGGGCGAGCAGGGCTTGCCGCCGAACAAGGGGCGGCCGAACCGACATTTCGCCGATTGGTGCCGGGCGGCTGATGCTGTCGTGCAAAGCGGCGGTGGCGTGATGATCGAATATCAAGCGGGGCCGCGCGGCATGCCTAAAGCAACCAAGTTACCGCCGGAACAGGCCGACAACGTCGACGACGGCGAGTGGAGCCCACAGAACTGTCTCGATTGGACCAATTATATGGCATCGCGCGACGGCGCCGACAAGATACGTCTGTTCGAGTTCTACAACGAGCCGGCCTGTATGAACAACCGCCAATCAGGGACTCACGGACCGTGCTGGTATTCCTTCGATGATTTCAAGAATGCCTGGCGACCATGCTCGGATTGGGCCACCAATCATCAGCAGGACTATTATAAGGCAGTCAAGACCAAGTATCCCGATGCCGTCGTCTGCGGCAGTTCCTTCTCCGCTCCGGCTTCCAGCTACGGCGCTGGCGAAGGGCTCCGATACCTTCAAGGATATCCGGGAGCGCGCGTATCGGCTACGAATCCCAACACCAAGTATCAAGACGCCCTATCGCTGCACAGCTATGGCTTTGGCCAGGGCGCCAAAGACGCGAACACGCCGACCGCCCCCACGGGGCGCTTACAGGCAATATTCAACTCCATCTTCTATCCGACTTACAAAGAGCCGGGCAAGATATCAGGCTATAAGGCAGGTGTTGACCAATGGATCGACAACGCTCGGCGTCTGCCCGGGGGAAAGACAAATCGGCTCGTTAATACTGAATGGTGGGGCTATGACCCGAAGACGACGCGCCGCTGGGGGCCGGTCGGCGATGAAGAAGGCTCTCATCAGGCAGTTGCCGACGTGCTGGGTTTGATTGTGCATTGCCAGAATGCCGACCGCTGGTTGTTCGATGCTATCGAGTATCATGCTGCAAACGTTGCCGAGGGAAGGAACACCGACGGGGGCAAGCGGCCCGATCAGATCGTGCTGACCGACTGCATCTTTGCTGAACATCAAGGTAAGATTTGGCGTTCGGGCCGCTATTTTGCCATCAAAGACATTTGTGCTCGCTTCGGCAATAACTATCCAAGACTGGTGCGGTGCGACGTCGTGGGGCCGCCGAGTCCTGCGGGCCCGCGCAACAATTCGCCCGGCACGCAGATTCAAAGTTGTGCCGGGCTTAGTCGCGACAAATCGTCCCTGGCGATCTGCTTGGCCAATATCGGCGATAGCAAGCAGACCATCGAGATCGCATTCGACAGGCCGGCGGCGGGTGCGGTTAGTGCGGTGAAGATACCAACTCGGCTCGATGTCGAAACACCGCTTTCCAAACTCTCGGCGTTGCCATTTGCCGACCAATCGCACAAGGCGGCGTTGATTACGTTGGAAGGATATACTGCGGCCCTGGTGGACGTTCCGCTCGATAATAAGCTGAGCGGCACACCGTGACGTACGACGGGCCTGATTGGCTAAGAACCCCTGCCTTTTCAGGGCACGCCACCAAACGAAGCAGATTACGGCGGTCCGGGATCTTCGCTGCGAGGCAGATCGCCCATCGACTCCAAGTTGAATAGCTTCAGGAAGCGATCAGTCGTGAAGTAATGCGGCGTACGCCGCTTCGGGTCAGGCCGCTCGATTCGCAGCAGGCCGCGCCGAACCAGATGGGCTAGCACATGACTGCTAGGCCTGCCCCGCAGGCGGCTGATCTTCTCGCTACTGACTGGCTGCTGATACGCCACGAGTGCCAGCACATCGATGGCTGCTTGCGATAGCCGGGCCTCACGCACCCGCCCGTAAAAACGGTTGCGCAGCGGGTGAAACTCGCGGTTGAGCGTCAGCCGGTAGCCTTCTCCTTCGCTGACGACCCGATACGGGGCTGCCCGGGCCGCGTAACGCCGGTTCAACTGGTCGACCAGCGGCGGAATTTCATTCGCTGGCACATCGCGCATCAACTCGGCCGCCCGAGCCGGTGACAGCGGCCGGTTGTCGCGATTGCCGACGAACAGCATCGCTTCGAGAATGGTTTGTGGGCTGATGGGACAAGCATCCTCGACCTCGGCCGGCTCGCGTTCCGCGTCGTCCGCAGACTGCTCGGCCGCCTCAGGCGTCGCCGCTGATTCTGCTGTCTCGCCACGGTCTGACAGACTGGGTTCCGCGGTCCTTTTCGGTTCGACGCCCATCACCTCAGCGAAGGCCGCGGCCAGTTCGTCGAGCGATATGCCCGGCTGCTGCTCGTCAAACGGCGGCTCAGGCGATTGGGCCATTATACGGGGAACCTCTCGTCAAAATCGACGTTACTACCGATGCGGTTGCATTTGTCGGCGTGAATCCTTGGACCGTCGAACAGCTTACACCGGAATCCCGGCCAGCAACGACTCCCTCCGCTGGGCGACCAGTTTGCGTGCCGAGGGCAACAGGCCACTGAATTCGTCGGGCAACGCAGCAAGCCCCACACGCCGCATTACTTGGTTCAGCCGAAATAACAGTCTGTCATCTTCCAGGTAATTGCACAAGATCCGCTCGGCGCAGTAGAGATCGACGAACACGGCGAGGCGCTCGGTGCGGCGCGGTGCGATCCGATTGACGGCCTCTTCGATCCGCTGGCTATCGACCATCTCCAATGCCTGATAGTACGCGACCACTTGGTCAGGGTCGTCGGCGATCAAGGTGGCATCCAATAGTAGTTCCACCAGCAGGTGGCCGAGAAACGAAGGCCGCATGCCCGTTTCGCCGGCCAGAACGTCGCGGGCGGCAACGGTCAGTTCCAGCGAGGTTTCGGCAAATGCCCGCGTGCCATGAAAGCGGGCGTCATCGCGCAGATGCTGCAAGATGCCGCCGGCCACCGCCGCGACACATGGATCGGGATCGTCGCAAAACGGTTCGACTGTTTTCGACCGCAGCCGCACCTGTCGGTCTGCTACGGTCAGCCAATCGGGCACGCCTGTGCCGGCCAGGAAGTATGGTCGATCGAGGAAGGGCAGAGCGTGGGCAAAGTAGTTCATGGGAAGCCGACATTATACCGCCGACGACCGCCGACGAAAAAGAAACCCGCCAAAATGACTGGCGGAGGAGTTGAACTCGTCGCGTTGGCCCGGTAGTTTAAGGCATTCAACGCGTCTGCGAGAGCCTAGCAGCCCAGAGCAGAGCAGTAGAGGATTCCTATGGCACGCAGTTTCAAAGATTTGTCGGCGGCCGAGGTATTGGCCCTGGCCATTTCCCTAGAGGAGGAGGACGCTCGGCTGCTAGAGGAGTTTGCCCGGCTGCTGCGGCCGAATTATCCCAAGGCGGCCGAAGATTTGGGCGTAATGCGCAAGGAAGAGGACCTGCACCGTCATCGACTAGTGGAACTCTTTCGGCGGAAGTACGGGCCGGAGATTCCGCTCTTGCGGCGGGAGGACGTGCGCGGTTTCGTGCGGCGCGATCCGCTGCACTCAGTCCGCCCTTGGGACATTCATCGCGTTCGCCGCCAAGTGGCCCTAATGGAGCTCGAGACGCAGCGATTCTATATGCGAGCGGCCGAGCGCACCAGCGACGCCGAAACGCGCCAGCTATTGGGCGACTTGGCCGAAGCTGAGCGGCGGCACGAGACGATCGCCGGGCAGTTCGATCCGTCGCATCAGCCGGAGAACGTGAAGCAGGAAGAAGCGGAAACCGCTCGGCAGCTTTTCGTGCTCCAGGTCATCCAGCCCGGCTTGGTCGGATTGATGGACGGCTCCGTGTCGACGCTGGCCCCGTTGTTTGCCGCTGCCTTTGCCACGCATAAGAGTTGGCCGACGTTCCTGGTGGGAGTCGCCGCGTCGGTCGGCGCCGGCATCAGTATGGGCTTTGCCGAAGCCCTCTCCGATGACGGCAGTCTCACCGGGCGAGGGCATCCACTCCTGCGCGGCGTGATCTGCGCGATCATGACGTTCCTGGGTGGCATTTTCCACGCGCTGCCATACCTGATTTCCCAATTCTACGTCGCCACTGCTCTGGCGACGGCGATTGTCGTCGTCGAACTCTTCGTGATCGCCTGGATTCGCAATCGCTATATGGAAAGTCCCTTTGCCACCAGCGTGTTCCAGGTCGTTGTCGGCGGCGTGCTGGTGTTTTTGGCCGGCATCCTTATCGGTAGCGCGTAACTGTCCGTCGCCTAAACTCCACCTGTCCATTATCGCAGAGGCCGGGCGAAGGCGGCACTGGCAAACTCGTCCGAACTCGGTATACTTCTCGCGGCGGCACGCCGATTATAATGCGCAGCGCGGGGAGTCGTGGACGTAAAGGAGAATGCCCATGCCGGACAGAATCGATGACATGGTAACCAATGAGACGCTACGATCGATTTGCAGCCGCCATAGCGTGCGGCTTTTTACCGAGCAGGACGTTCGAGCCGAAGACCTCAGCGCGATTCTCGACGCTGCCAACCGGGCCCCCTCGGCCCATAACCAGCAGTCCTGGCGATTCGTGATTTTGCGCGGGCAAAAGAAGCACGATTTGGCGGAACTGGTGAGTCAGCGTGCGGCCAATTTCCCCCGCCCCTCATCCATATTGCTCCGCATGGCCGCCCGCAGCATCATCAGCGCTCCGGTGGTCGTCGCCGTGGCGAACACGGGCGAGCTAATCCGCCACGGTTCGGAATTATTTCAAGTCGATCGAGAGGCGGCCCGCGATTTCTTCCGCACGATGGAGATCCAAAGCTCGGCTGCCGCGGCCGAGAACCTGCTGATCGCCGCCACATCGCTGGGAATCGCTTCGGTGTGGCTGGGGATTCTATTCTTGATGAAGAAAGAGGTGCTTACGTTTCTGGACGAGCCGGCCGGCGAGTTCATGGCCGTGATCCCGCTCGGCTATCCCGCCAAGCGAGCCGAAGGCCCGAAGAAGCGCCCTCTCGAAGCCATCATTCGCTATCTCGACTAGGCTTCATCGGAAAACACCGGAGCCGCCCAATTGTCAGTCTGAGCGCAGCGAAGAATCTACGAGCTTTCCAGGACCTCGGAAGAGATCCTTCGCTGCGATGAGCTCAGAATGACCGTTTGCCGGGACTTTGCAACTCTACTGGCCAATTCAGCCCTTCGGCTCGGCCCGGCCACAGGTTTGTCATTCCCGCAACTCCAACTACGCGTCTCCACCGGTAACTACGCGTCTCCACCGGTCTCCTGCCGCACGGCTTCGGCCAGTGCCAGCATCGTATCGACGTCGAGCGACTCGGCCCGAATGGTGCCATCGAGGTCGAGCCGGGCCAACAGGGCGTCGACTTCCGTCTTGCCTAGGCGACCCTTGACAACCGTCAAGAGTTCGGAGCGGAGAAACTTGCGGCGATGAAGGAACATCGCGCGCACGAAATGGTGGAAGAACTCCCGGTCGGGAATCCGCTGCCGCAGTGATGAATCAAGGGCGATCTGGAGAAAGGCCGAGGAGACTTTCGGTCGCGGCCAGAAAGCGGCCGGTGGTAAGATGCGGAGAATTTCCACGCGGCATTGCGACTGAATCCAGATGCTCAGCGCCCCGTAATCCTTGCTGCCCGGCCGGGCGGTAATCCGCTCGGCCAGCTCCTTTTGGATCGTGGCGGTCATTGTCTGCGGTGGCGCGTCCTCGTGCAAAAGGTTGCTGAGCACCGGCGTGGCGATGTTGTACGGCAAGTTGGCCACAAGCTTCAGGCGACGGCCGCCGGTGGCCAATTGCGCGTGAACCGCCTCGAGCACGACCGGATTGAGTTGATTCTTGTTTCGCAGCGCATCCACATGGAGCATCACCACGTTGTCGAAGCGGTGCAACTCCTCGCTGGCCAACTGGTGCATCTGCGGATCGATCTCGACGGTGACGACGGCCGCGGCTCGTTGGGCCAAGCGGGCGGTCAGCGAACCGGTGCCAGTGCCCACTTCCAGGACCACGTCGTTGCGGCCGACGTTGGCCGCGTCGAGCAGCACATCGAGCAGGTTGAGATCGATCAAGAAGTTCTGGCCGAACTTCGTGTGCGGTCGAATGCCGGTTTCCCGGAAGCGATTCAGCAGAAAGGAGAGCGTTTGGCGCGGAAGATCGAATGACGAGTCGTGCGGTGGACCCGACGGCGATCCGCCTTGCCCCTGTGGGTGATTCCGCGATGCTGGTCCTTCGTCGTGCCCGGCTGGTCGGTCGCTCATCATTACCACTGCCTCGATTCGACCAACCGCTGCACGTATTTGGCGAGGAGATCGGTTTCGAGATTCACCTTGCCGCCGGGCTGCAACCGGCCGAGGGTGGTGACTGCCAGCGTGTACGGGATCAGCGCGATGCTGAACCGGTCGGGCTCGCTGGCGACAATCGTCAGACTGACGCCGTCGACGGCGATCGACCCCTTCGAGGCTATTTGCACGGCCAGTTCGCGCGGCACGGAAAACCAGAAGGTAGACCAGTCGCCAGAATCGTCGCGCCGCAGCAGCGTACCGACGCCGTCGATGTGGCCGCTGACGAAATGGCCGCCCATCCGCTGTCCCACGGCCAGCGCACGTTCGAGATTGACGGGACTGCCCGGCTTCAGATCGCCGAGATTAGTGCGGGCGAGGGTTTCCGGTCCGGCTTGAAAACCGAACGTGTCGCCTTGGCACTCAACGACTGTCAGGCAGCAACCGTTGACCGAGATGCTGTCGGCCACGTGCGAATCGGCCGCGATCTTTGGCTCGCTTACGATCAGCCGGCAGCCAGGCGGCTCGGAGCGAATTTCGACAATAGTACCCAGCGATTCTACGATTCCAGAAAACATCGTTCTTCCAAACCTCCAGTTCGTACCCTATCAAAACAGTGGTTCTTCGGGATCCCGCCGCTGCACCCACATCCGCCACGCCACGTGGATCGGTCCATACAGGACAAATGCGCAGGCGGCCATTGGCACCGCGTATCCGCGCACAACCATTATGGCGACAAAGCAGAACAGCACCGCCACGACGTGCCCAAAGCTTCGCTGGCCGCGCAAGACGCGATTGGTAATGTGCGGATAGCGAATCCGCGAGACCATCAACAGCGCGACCAGCAGGCCGAAGTATGGCAGAATTACCTGCAAGCAGGTTATCAATCACGTTCTTCAATGCGTTTGGCTCTTTGCGCAAGGTAAAGAACGCGATTGCAAAGCCGGCGATCACGGCTGCGGCCGCCGGGCTCGGCAGCCCGCTAAAATACAGGTGATCGTCGTCATCGTTGGTTTCCACGTTGAAGCGGGCGAGCCGCAGCGCCGCACAAGCGGCGAACGCGGCGGCAATTACCCACACTGCCTGGTCGTGCCAATACGTGAATCGCGGGCACATCTTCACCATCAGGAAGCCGGGCGCTACGCCAAAGCTCACCATGTCGCACAGGCTGTCCAACTGCGCGCCGAAATCGCTGGTCGTCCGCGCCAGTCGGGCAACGTAGCCGTCCAAGCCGTCGAACACCATCGCCAGGAAGATCAGCCACCCGCTGATCATCACGTTTTGCGTGTCGACCATCGTCACGGTGTCCAGCAACGTCTCGGGCTTGTCGATGCGCGACGCCACGACGATGGCGAAAAACCCGCACATCAGATTTCCCAGCGTCAGCAGCGTGGGAAACACGGCGATGGTGCGGATGGGACGCATGAGACTGGGGGCTAGGGGCTAGGGGCTGGGGGCTGGGGGCTATGGTTTATTTCGTGCCTTTGCACCGTATCGCGCCATGATGGTGGCACCGGCATTGATGCGCTGGCCGATCTCGACTTCGATCCGCAGGTCATCGCTGTCGGCGAGAATCAGCTCGGTGCGCGAGCCGAACTTGATCATGCCGATCTTTTGGCCCCGGCCGAGCACTTCGCCGGGCCGCAAGTCGCAGACGATCCGCCGCGCGATCGCCCCGGAAATCTGGCGCACGATCATCCGCCGGTGCGGCGGCGCTTCTTCCTCCAGCCCGATCCAGGTGTTCTCGTTGTCGCGGGCGCTCTCGGGCTTCAGGGCATTCAGGAACAGGCCCGGCCAATAGCGCAGCTCGATAACGCGTGACGCGGCCGGAGCACGATTCAAATGGACGTTGAAGATCGAGAGGAAGATGCCGATTCGCACGGCCGGGCCGCCGATGAACTCGTCGTGCGCGAGCCGCGTGATTTCGACGACCTTGCCGTCGGCCGGCGCGACCAGCAGGCCGGGTTCTGTGGGAACTGCCCGCGGAGGATCGCGGAAAAAGTAGACGACCAAGCCGAGCAGAACGGCCGGAATGGGCGCAGCGTACCACCACGTACACGCCAGCAGCACGCTGAGCGCCAGCAGCGGCCAGCCCATCAATTGAAGCTCGGCCAAGCCCCAGCGGGCAAACGGCAGGCGGCCGCGCCAGCGGAAGGGGTCGTCGGCCGCGTCCCAATCGCATCGGCAACGGTTGCGGCAGAATTTCAGATCGCGCGGATCGAGGATCTCATGCGGCGCCCCGCTCGCATCGCCGCGCCGCAAGGCCGCCATGCGACGAACATAGCCGGGGCGAAACCGCTTGAGCCACCACCGCCGCAACCGCCCCCAGGCCAGTTCGATCCGACAGCAAAGGCCTCCGCCCGGCTGCACGGACACAAAATTGTCTGGCAGCGGCTGCGGCTCCAACCGAGCGGTAATGGCTTCACTCGCGGTCATGGGCGATCGGGGATCGACGGGCGTACAAAATGACCTATGTTACCGTGTTTTCCGCCATTGGGGAAGGAAGGCACGGCCGGCGGCCTGCATACGCGCCGCGTAGGCCGCGGGCCCCCCGCTATTCAATCGTCGCGTCATCCGGCACAATAGAGTGTTTCGGAACGGACCCAAACTGCCGCGCCAGAGTCGCCGGCACGCTCCGCGTGCATTTGCCGCCTCGGTATCCGGCGTAGCCCACCAATAATCACCTTCAACAAGATTGGATGCTAACCATGAGTTCAACGATTGTAGACATTCGCGCCCGCCAAATTCTCGACAGCCGCGGAAATCCGACCGTCGAGGTCGACGTGGAATTGGCCGACGGCGCGTTCGGCCGGGCGGCCGTGCCCAGCGGCGCCAGCACGGGCGTCCACGAGGCGTGGGAACTTCGCGACGGCGATAAGACCAAGTTCCTCGGCAAGGGCGTTTTGCAGGCGGTCGACAACGTCAACAGCAAGCTGGCCGACGAACTGTGCGGCATGGACGCGCTGGACCAAGTGGCCCTCGACTATCGCATGAACGAGCTGGACGGGACCGAGAACAAGAAGAACCTTGGCGCCAATGCCATTCTCGGCGTGTCGCTGGCCACCGCCCGGGCCGCGGCCGATCATTGCGGCCTGCCCTTGTTCCGCTACCTTGGCGGCGTCGGGGCGCGGCTCTTGCCGGCGCCGATGATGAACATCATCAACGGCGGCTCGCATGCCGATAACGCCGTCGACGTGCAGGAGTTCATGGTCATGCCGCTGGGCTTCGAGAGCTTCAGCGACGCCATCCGTTGCGGCTGCGAGGTCTTTCATAATCTCAAGAAGGTGTTGCAGTCCAAAAAGCTTTCGACCAACGTCGGCGACGAAGGCGGCTTCGCTCCCGATCTGAAAAGCAACGCCGACGCCCTGGAGGTGATCGTCGAGGCCATCGGCAAGGCCGGTTACGAAGTGGGTAAGCAAGCGTTCATCGCCTTGGACCCGGCTGCCTCCGAGTTCTATAACGCCGAGAAGAAGCGGTATTCGGTCGACGGCAAGGAAATCGACTCGGCCGCGCTGGTCGAGATGTATGCCAAATGGGTCGACAAGTACCCGATCTGCTCGATCGAAGACGGCTTCGCCGAAGACGATTGGGAAGGCTGGAAGCTGTTGACCGATCGCTTGGGCAGCAAGATTCAACTGGTGGGCGACGACCTGTTTGTCACCAACACCAAGCGGCTGCAACGCGGCATCGACGAGGGCGTGGCCAACAGCATCCTCATCAAGGTCAACCAGATCGGCACGCTGACCGAGACGATCGAGGCCATCGAGTTGGCCGCATCGCAACGGCTATACGAGCGTCACCAGCCATCGCAGCGGCGAGACCGAAGACTCGACCATCGCCGACTTGGCCGTGGCGATGCGGACCGGCCAGATCAAGACCGGCTCGGCCTCGCGTACCGACCGCATGGCGAAGTACAACCAACTGCTGCGGATTGAAGAGACCCTTGGCGAAGCCGCGCAATACGGCGGCCCGCTGTTCCCGAAGAAACGATAAATTGGCTGGGCGTTCTTGGACGGAACGTGAACGTCGGATCAATGTGAAGGTCGACGGGAGTCGCCGCACTTCACCCCCACCATAGGCCAGTTGACGTTTTTTCGCATACCGGCTAGCTTGGGGAAGTGCATGCGCTGTCGTCGGCGAATTGAAGCTCCGATTACGCCGCAATTTCGACGCGTGCTTAATGTACACACTTGTCAAGCGGAGGCAGCGTTGTGAGGATTACAATTCGCCCTTCAATCTTTGCCTTTCTGGCCGTGGCCGCTGTTTTTCTAGTGGGCCATAGCCCTGCAGTTCGTGCGGGAATCGTTTCGATCGGCGACGTGGATCCGGGGGATCCGAGCACGTGGACCGACTCAACGGACGCCTACGTCGGAAAGACGTCTAGCGGTAGCGTGGTGGTCGACGGTGGTAGCGAAATTTTCTCAGAAATTGGCACCGTTGGCTACTCTTCCGGCTCATGCGGGTCTGTGACTGTTAGTGGGCCGGGCTCGACATGGACCAATTCTACGTGGTTCACGATCGGTGATTTGGCTGGCTCGAAAGGCGAGGTCTCGATAGTCGGACCTGCGCATCTTTCTTCACTCTGGATGCCGTAGTCGGCATTTACGGAGAAGGAAATTTGCGGGTGAGCGATGGAGCCAGTCTTCTGGCAGAAGGGCCTGTTGATGTTGGGGACAGTTACACTGGGACCCTGTACATTGAAAGAGGAGGATCAGTTACTTCTACGGGAGGCCATCTTGGTTGGGGAGGTGATGGGATTGCCATCGTATCGGGTGCAAATTCAGTTTGGACGATAAATTCTTGGCTGGGCCAGCCGTTCACAGTTGGTCTCGCTCACACCTACAATGCGAACGACCGTGTTCAAGGCAATGGGTCACTCCTGATTGCTGACGGCGGAAGTCTGCATAACTTCAGCGGTTCATATATCGGAGATGGGCTCACTAGTCCGGCGGGAACAACGGGCCAAGTTACTGTCGTCGGGAGTGGTTCCACTTGGACGAGTGGCTTCGTTACGGTCGGACACGGCTCAGGCGTTGGCACGTTGGGCATCTTAGGCGGTGCGTCCGTTTCGGCAGCGGGCATGGCGATCGGACCACAATCGGTTCTAACGATCGACGTTCAAAATGGAAGCCTGCTGAGCATCGGCGATGGAACGAGCAGTGTGACGAACGATGGAACCGTAAGAATTGTCGCGGGCGCGAATGCAGCGGTTCTGGACTTGACCCCGACGTGCGCTGATCCCAATCCCATCGTCGCGGGCAGCTACTCCGGCAGCGGCATAGTCCAGACGATCGGTGGGAGTGGAGGTTGGAACTGCTTCTACTTGTCGCCAGTTGCGGTAGGGACACCGGGGGCGGCGGTGGGCATCGATTTGCAGACCACACAGCGAATCCGGATCGACGACGATAGTACAGGCTGGTCGTTGGGGGCGAGCTTCTTATCGGCCGCGACGTCAACTCCGCTTACGTTTCAAGCGACCGCGATCGGCGGTGATGTGCTTACGTCGCTACAGGACTTGTTGACACCCGACGAGACGGTGTTGGGCGGTTGGGAGATGTCGGCAACTGGCGGCTATTCGCCCGGCGATCCGGCATATCTGTCGATCAAGATTGGTGACGACCATGCCCGAGCCGATTTGCAGGTGTGGCATTATGATGGGACCACGTGGAGCCGGTTCGAGGCGCCCGATTTGAATTGCACGGGCGAGTTTGCCAATTTCATGGTCTATGGTTTCAGCGGCTACGCCGTTACGACAGTCGCCGAACCAACGTCGCTCGGTCTTCTGACCATTGGATTGTTGGCCATGCTCGTGTTCTGGGCGCGTACGACGAGAGCCCGCGCCAAGTTACAAGATTTGTAGGGTGCAGCCGTGACGCACCAGCATCGCGGTGCGTTGGGGTGTCGGCGGCCCGCTGTTCCCGAAGAAACGCTAGGAGGAGACGGCTCCGGTCGCTGGCTGTCCCCCAAAAAACGACTGGGCCAGAGTCGCCCGTGCGGTTTCCTCGCCCAGATGCTGCTCGAACATGGTTTGCGTGTTGGCGCAACTAGCCTTTTGGAGGGGTAATATTTTCTGTCTTTTATTATTGGCCGGACCACGGCCAGTCAGCACAAGTTGCTTGCCAAATAAATCGCGGGATGGCATAATAAGGGGCATATCGGTGCGAATAATAGGTGGCGTATCGGTACGGAGGTAAGAAATGTCGATGTTGGTAAAAGCCGTTTGGCGCATGCGGAAGCGACCTGCTCCTTATTGGACGGAGTATCCGCTTGGGCTGCTCGTGTGGAAGCGAGTTCGCAAGCTTCTGAACGTCGTGGTGATCCCGAATGTTCCCATTCCCAAGCTTCGTATTCAGTTGTATCGGTTGGTCGGCTTCCGCATCGGCAAGAACGTGTTCATCGGAATGAAGTGCTACCTCGATGACATGGATCCGTCAAAGACCGTAATCGAAGACGACGCAGTAATATCGTACGGATGCTACTTTGCCATCCATGGAGTTGGGCAGGAACACAGCGAGATCTTGATTAAGAAGGGCGCCTATGTCGGGATGAGATCGAATCTCATTGGCGGCAAGTCGGGCATCGTTTTGGGCGAGAAAGCAGTTGTCGGCGCGGCATCGGTCGTAACAAGATCTGTCCCCGACTTCGCCACGGCAGTAGGCAATCCGGCGAGAGTGATCAAGGTCGGCGGGCGGAAGAAGCGCCCTGCTTCTCAGCCATTCAAACTGGAAGCTGCCAAGCGTTCGGACACCGCTAGGCCCTCGGTATCAGACAGGCCGCATAAGAAGGCGGCATAGTACGTACCGTGTGTAGAATCCACGACGTGTCGTTCTCGCTACTCGTCGGCAAAGACCCGGGTGCTTTCTTCCTTGACTACCGGGCTGCGCATGTCGTCGGCCATTAGCTCGAAGCGGGTGCGTAGGTCGCCGGGCTTGAGCGCCTTGACGCGGATGCGATAGGTCGTGTCGGCCTTGGGGGCCAGTTGGGCCAGAGGGTTGAACTGCACGCGGTCCGTGCCGGCAGCATAGCCGGTTGGCCCTTCGGCCGATACGGGCGTCACCTCAGGAGGCAAGAGAACTGTCAGACGCACGTTGCTGGACGCCTTTGTTCCCTGGTTCACTACGTGTACCTCGTAGTTTGTTTCGCCGCCGATTCCGATCGGATCGACGGTGTCGGCCACTTGGAACAGGATCGCGGCGAGACCTTGAATGAGCACCGGTTGCTCCTTCTCCACCTCCAATCCCTTTTGTGCCACTCCGCGGAGCTTGATCGCTTGTTGGCCGGCCTCGACGGGCATCGTGACCAGCTCTACGCTCCCTCGCTCATTGGCGGGCAGCTCCTCCAAACGCCAGCGAACCGTGCGGCTCGACTCTTCGTAGTAGCCGGCGTTGTTGGCGCTGACGAACTTCAAGCCCGGCGGCAGGCTCGCGATTAGTTCAACCTGCTTGGCCGGCGCCGTGCCGGGATTCTCGACCCACACTTGATAGGTTGCCTGGCGTTCGAGGTAGCGGCGTTTGGGCCCTTCCATCGCCACGTCCAATTGCGGGGCGAGCACTTCCAGATTCATACTCTTTTGGGCGCGAAGGTTGCCCTCGGCGCGGGCGGTGAGTAAGTTCGTCGTTGGGCCCGGCTGTTTGGCGACGAGCGGCAGTTCCAGCTTCTTGCTTTCGCCCGGCTTCAAGTCGCCCACTTCATATTCCAATTCCGCTCCGGCCGGGTGTTGCAGACCGGGCGGTATGTGGTCGTCGAGGACCACGCCCGAGGCCACGCCCGTGCCCGGGTTCGAGACCGTGATCGTCAGCACGGCCTTCTCACCGATAAGGACTTTCGCGGGCCCGACGGTCTCGACCACCAGTTGCGGCCGCGTGGCGATGCATCGGGCCGAGGCGTCGGCGCCGAAATGGACCGTGGCCACGCTGCCGATTTCGCCTTCGGCGGTCGGCATCAATTCCATTTTTGCGGTGGCCTCTTCGCCGGGCCGAATCGTGCCGAGCTTCCAAATCACTTCGCCTTGGCCGCCGTGGGCAGCTTGCGGGGTCGTGCCCAACAGTTTGGTTCCCTTGGGAACCAAGTCGCGAACCTCCACGTCGGAGGCTGGAATCTGGCCCGTGTTGCGCACGGTGACGCAGAAGCTGGCCGCTTTGCCGATTTGAATCTCTTTCGGCGCCGTCTTCTGGATCGTCAATTGGGGACTCTGCGCGCCTTCGAGTTGCTGTGCGCCCGGTTGACCGACTCCATCGACGTCGGCGCCGATCGAAGACGTTTGGTGAACGGCGGCCGGCGTGTTCATCGCAAGCTGATCCGACCGCACCGCGCCAACGGGATTGGTCGGCACGGCGAACGGGTCAGGCTTGAACGGGGCGGGCGGCTGGCTGTCGGAGGTTTGCGGTGGGGCATATCGCCCGGCGCTGCGGTCCGCGGTGGGCGGCGGCTGACTGGCGTAGCGCTCGCTCGATGATCGGCTGTTGTCGACGGCCACCAAGGCCGGACCGCTGACGGGCTGTTCGGCCGATACGGGAACGGCACCCTGACCGTAGCGTGCTCGCGGTTCAACATTGCGCGGCGACGACAAGCCCAGCGCATCGGCGTCTGGAATCGAATCGGCCTGCGGCAATGAATTGGCTGGTCGCGAAATCGTTGGGGTAGTGTTGTCGGTCCTGAGTGGCGACTGCTCGCGCCGAGTGGTTGTTTGGAGCCCAAACGGATCGCTGCTCGGTCGGTTCGCCGGGGGAACGCTGGACTTGGCGGTCGACGGTGCGTCGGCGCGGTTTGCCTGCGATGGACGCAGCGGATTGGCGTTCTGCGACGTGTCCGTGCTAATAGATAATGAGTTGCCTTCGTCGGGCGACGAAGCGCCGCCGCGCTGGGCGTTGGCGATGGTGATCCATCCCAGCACCACCAACGTAGTCAATGCACCAACACGGAGCAGTAAGACTTTCATAGCGAACCCCGATTGTCAGGGGGCTGATCCCCGAGAGAAAAGATGCGGGTGAGCCGATACGATCGGCGGGGTTAGTACCAAAAACGCGCCTCAAAGGGAAGATCATTTCCGGGCGGGTCGCAACCAAAGGTGTTAGCGTCTTGATCGTGGGTGGGAAATCAGGTAAATCGTTGGTTTGTCGATAAGGTTTACCTATTTTCCACCGAATCAAGGAGGGGTGAGTCATGGACGACTTACGAACTGCGGCGGGGTACGAGGCGGGTCAATCGGCGGAAGTGGAGCGGGTGATTGCGCTTGTGATGAAGGCCATCGAAGGGGATGTACGCTGAATCGCCGAAGTAATGGTGTTGAAACGCGACGACGAGTTGCTGGGGCCCGGCGAGTTTAATCTGCGTCATAAGGTTCTGGGCATGGCCCGTCACATGTTGGAAGCAACGGTTAACGACCGTAAAAAAGGGGGTACCGAGGTTCCAGCACGATCTGCTCCCGGTGCGGCCAAAATGCCCGCTTCGTCAAGTGGCGTGACAAGACGATCGTGAGTTTGTTTGACTCCGTGACGATCCGCTTCGCCTACTACCACTGTCGGCATTGCGGAAAGGGCAGTCAGCCGTCGTGCTCCGACCGCCGCCGCAGTTACCGCACTCCGACGGCGCCCCTGCTACCCCTTCCCAGCCCGATAACGCAAATAGGCGTCCAAAAACTCCTGAATGTGGCCGTCGAGCACGTTGTGGAAGTTTGTCTCGCTGTGTCCCGTCCGAGAGTCCTTCACACGCTGGTCGGGATGGAGGAAATAGCTGCGGATCTGTGACCCGAAGCCAACCTTGGGCATCTCGTTGTACTTGGCCGCTTGCTCGGCCTCGCGTTTTTCCTCTTCTACCCTGGCCAGGCGGGCGCGAAGCATCTTCATTGCCGTGGCGCGGTTCTTGTGTTGGCTCCGTTCGCTTTGACAGGCGACGGCGATGCCGGTCGGATGGTGAATTAGCCGCACCGCGCTCGAAGTCTTGTTGACGTGCTGGCCGCCCGGTCCGCTGGCACGAAACACTTGTTCCTCGACGTCTTCATCGCGAATCTCGACCTCGACCTGTTCAGAGACTTCCGGCGATACGTCGACAGCCGCAAAACTCGTCTGCCGCTTGGCTTCCGCGTTGAATGGACTAATTCGGACCAGCCGATGAATACCGCTTTCCCCCTTGAGAAACCCGTAGGCCATTGGCCCCCGCACGACGATCGTGGCGCTATTGATGCCGGCCTGCTCGTTGTCCTGACGATCGAGCAGTTCCGTGTCGTAATCGTGATCTTTGGCCCAACTGAGATACATCCGCAAGAGCATTTCAGCCCAGTCGTTGGCGTCTGTACCGCCGTCCCGGGCGTTGATCGTCAGCAGCGCCGGATTGGCGTCCAGCGGTCCGCTCAGCAGCGCCTTGGTCTCCAGAACCTCGACCATCTGCTCGATCCGAGCCAATTCGGCCGGCACTTCCGCCGCCAAATCCTCGTCCTCTTGGGCCATTTCCACCAGCGTGGCCAGATTATCGGCGGCCTTCACCGCCTCGTCCAGCGGTTTCAATACGGCCTTGAGCGACTTGAGCTGAGCGACGACCTCACGAGCTCGTTCCTGGTTATCCCAGAAGTTCGCAGCCGCCATCAGCGATTCGATTTCCTCGACCTGCTTTCCCTTGCCATCGTAGTCAAAGGGAGTCCCGAAGCTGCAATATCCGCTGCTGAATTGCCTCGGCCCGATCGATCAACTCGCGTTCCATAGTCGATTCCTGGGAGGAAACAAAAATCGTCCCTGTTCCCACTGGAAGAGGGACAGGGTGAGGGTTCGTTCCAATGATCGCCGTGTTACTAACTACCGGACTCTCAACGAATTGCAGCATTATATTCGCTCACCGATGACATGGAAAGGCGAACCACAACTCCTTGGGCAGACCCGCTCGCGATCACATATTGCGGGCTGCCTGCGTACTGAACCGAGACAACCCCCTCAAAATACACGCGATTTCTCGCACAACGACGCGCCAAATCGTTGTCGAGATCGCAGCGCCATGATACATTGACCACACTGATATTGTGCGGTTTGCGCGGCTGCGAACGCTGGTTCGGGCGGCGCGGGCTGCGTCCATTCCCTAAACACCTACCCAATAGTCGAGGCCTGCGTCGTGAAAACTGGAAGACTGGCTGTCCTGGCTCCCTTGATTTTCGCCCTATCGCTTATCGGATTGAGCCACTCTCCCACGCCTGCGCTGGGCGAAAACATCAATCTCTTCCTGATGGGAGATTCCATCACCGACGGGGGCTATTACGTTACCACGTTGCAAAGCATGCTGGCGTCTAGCGGCTACAACGCCACCATGCTCGGCAAGTGCTCCAAGGAAGGTTGGACGATCAGCGATCTGCAAAACAACATGAACACCTGGACCGGCTATATCCCCGCCGGCGAAACCACGTTCAAGGCCCGACAAAATCTCAACCTGCCCGGCGTCAATCAGCCAAATACGTACATCCTGCTACTGATCGGCACGAACGACGTGGGCGGCAGCGCTTCCGCTGCGACCGCCGCCCCAAGCAAATTGAGCACGCTCATCACTGCCATCCAGGCCAAGGTGCCTTTGGCCAAGCTGATCGTCGGCAATCTTACGCCCCGCGCAGATACCACCACCAACAAAGACCGTATCCCGGTCTTCAACTCCGCCTTTACGACCGTGACCCAGAACATGATCAGTTCGGGCGCGAATTTCACGACCGTCGATCTGTTCACCCCGATGAATGCCAATCCCGCCTACTATCTCCGCGTCGACGGCGTGCATCCCAACACGCAGTATGGACATCCGTTGATGGCTGGTGTCTGGTATGACGGCGTTATGAGCGTAGCCGCCCCGGAACCAGGTTCGCTCACGCTCTTAGTCGTGGGCGCCGTCGGACTCCTGTCCGTCCTTGCCTTCCTCTGGCGGCGAAAGCGAATGGCAACGCCCCTTACGGCCGCCGCGTAAGCGGAATATCGCAAAGGGCCGTCCCAAGAGTGGTCCTTCAGCATTTTAGAAATAGGGCACAGCCAGTTGTCGTTTGCGGACAGACATTGTCCGAGTACCCTCTCTCTCACCGCTCTGCTGGCGACGCGGCCCTCTCAAAACCAGCCCGCGCCCGCAATGTCGGCACGATCGCTATTACCGGGAGACTTGGGCATAAGGGTAAGGTACGATTTCGTACGGCCCGATCGAGATGATCGACGGAGGGCATTCGCGGCGGGTCGTTCAAAGACCAGCACGGCACCGGTGACAAAAACCACTTCCGTCCTTTCCGACTCGCGGGCTGATGGAGTATGGCTGTAGATGACTCCCAAAATAATCGACGTGCCTCATTCCGCTGCCCTGTAGTGGATGCTCGCAGCCCATGCACGTTGCATGTTGGCCAGAGCGACGTGTCGGCTAGGTTGTTGGACGAGTCGGCTGGCGGCTTCGCGGTATCGGTCGACGGTCCGCCCGACTTGAGCGTCGGACAAATGGTCCAACTCCGCACCGATAGCGGCTGGTTCGATGCCTGCGTTGCCAATATCAGGGAAGTTGCCGCGTCCGGAGATGAGGATGCCGTCGATCTTGAAGAGCCGACCCCTTGTTACCGCGTGGGCCTGCTTCGCCGGGGCGAGCAAGTACTGGCCGACGAAGTACCCATGTCGCTCTTTGCCCGCAGTCTTCGGTTCCGTTGTTCGCGAGGATGTCCGACGGGCGCAATGCTCTTGATATTCGGCATCCTGCTGACGTTGATGATCGTGCTTGCCTCATGGGGATGGCGAAGCCTCGTATGGCACACCGAGCTTTCGAGCCCCAAGAGTACGGCGCCTGCCATTGATGGAAAAGTCAACTTGCCGGCGCCGCCGTCGTTGAATCGCGTTCCCGCAAGAACGCCGCCGTCACCACTCCAAGTCGGTGGTATTGATTTGCAGAGTAAGGAGATTTTCTCTGCCGGAACTTCTGCTAACCCCCACGCGGTCGGCCAATCGGCACTAGGTTCCTTCGCGGACAAAACCCATGAGTCTGAACGGCTTGGCCCCGTTTCTGACGAGGAACTGCGAAGAATGGTTCGCCGTCTGGCGGGCGCTACGGCATTGACTTTGTCCGACGTAATCGAAAGACTGCAACTGTCACATCAACAGCAAGTAGAGATAGGACGCATCGCCCGCGCAACGAGCGAGGCCATGCAGCGGCTTAGTCTCGAAGGCGCGGCAAAGAAGATGGAGCGGGGCCAATTCGCACAACGTTGCGACGAGTTGCTTAGCGACTCCCGCCGTCAGGCCCTCGACCTACTCACGCCGAAGCAGCGAGTTCAGTGGGACGAGCTTCTTGATGAGGCTCACGCAACATCGGAAAAAGACCGTGTCGGGGAAGACGCGGACAGGTCAGCTCCGTAGCCAACGTCGCCGGAACCTGCTCAGTTATTCGACGTATTCTACAGGGCAACTCTGAGCCCGCCTCCCAACCTGGTTGCAAGTCGCACGATCACGGTTGCCACCGTTCCACCCGCACGACAGCCGGCCGGCGACGTTCAAATTGCCCCATCACATATCACGGCCTACTATCCGCGGCTCTGGGCAGGCCGTGACGAATCCCGGTGTCGTGCTCCGTTTAGGCCGCATACTCTATCCATTTGCCCGATTTCGGCGGTGGCCCGGAAGTTGCATTCCCCTGGCCAGCATGAGAAATACTCAAAATCGAATCGAGTTCATCTACACGAACTGTGCCAGGCGCTACGCCACCGTTAGCCTCCTGCTTCGCTACTACTGGCGGCGCGCGATGCGAAGCACTGCCTCGGCAAGGCGCCGCCGGCGGCCGCGGAGTGTGCAACCATGATCTGCCGAGCGCCGAAGCTGACTGGCCGGCTGAATGCCTTCCAGCGTGTGATGTTGCAGTGGAGCGAATTGCATCCCTACAACGCCGCCCACACCTATCGGCTGGCTGGGCCGCTCTGCCTGCAATCCCTGCAGCAAGCGATTCGTGATGCCTTCGATCACAACGGCTTGGGCGTTGCCGAGATCGATCCCGAGGGCGTTTGGTATAGCCACGAACCGGACGAGTCGCCGCACCTGCCTGCGATCGAGGTCGTCACCGGCCACGAACCGCCCGCAGATCGCCTGACCGCTCAAATCACGCGGGAGTTGAATCGCCCCTTCGAGCGCCCTCGATGTCGACCGTTTCGTTTCAGCGTCGTCGATGCGGGCGCAGACTCTCACTATGTCTCGTTGATCTACGACCATTGGGCCGCGGACAGCGTCGGGGCCCGGCTCGTGATGCGGCACGTGTTGGGCCGGTATTTGCACCTGGATATTCCCGAGAATGACGAGTCGCTCGATCTCTATCCGGGCACGTATCGCGAAGTCTTCGCCCATCGGCTGCAAGGCCATCATTTGGCTTGGCCCATGTTGCGTTCGCTGCGAAGTTGGCTCGATACCCGCGCAACATGGCGCGTGGCCTATGCCTCGGCCCGGCAGATGGCCGTTGGACACGCTCTGTATCACTTGCGGCCGGGCACTGTCGACAGGATCCGTCACTTCGCGCGGAAGAACGACGCCTCGGTAAACGACGTGTTCCTCGCGGCCCTGTGCCGCGCAATGGTTCCGTTCCTTCCGCGGCGCTCGTCGAAGGCTGGCGCTCACGACATGACCTTGGGCACAATCGTCGACACACGCGCGGACGCAAGCGACGACCTGAGCGAATCGTTGGGCACGTTCCTCGGCTACTTCCTGACTCGCGTCGCCGGCGATGGCCGTGTCGGTCTTGGCGAGTTGACCCGCGGCATCGCCGTTTCGACCCGCCGACAGAAACAGCGGCGGAACTACCTCGATTCCGCACTGAATCTGCGCGTGGCAAGCGCCATTTGGCCCCGCTTGAAGCCCGAGAGCCGCGTTGCATTTGCACGCCGGGCCTTGCCACTGACCGCCGGCATCTCGAATGTGCATCTGCGCGGCACGTGGATCGAGCGGCAGGGCGCCGGCCGGATCCTCGATTACCACCGTGCGGCCTCCAATGGACCCGCGTTGCCACTGGTCATCTCGCCCACGACGATCGGCGACCAGATGAACGTCGCCGTCAGCTATCGCATGACGGGCTTCTCCCAAGCAAAGATCGACGGCATCATGCAATCGTTCGTCGATCATTTGGAGACGCTTGGGAAGAAGAAGCCGGGTAGGGTGTGTGCTTGCACGCACCAATCGTTGCTCCACGGCTGGTGTCGGCCGTGAGGGACCGCTGCCGGCGCTACGTGACCACCGTGAAGAAGAACGCCCCTCCTTCAACTCGCCATCAAGGGTGCTCGCTCACGTGCCCGTCATATCACGGTGCGTGCAAGCACGCACCCTACCAAAACAGAAAACGGGAAAACAGAAACAGAAACCGGGACATCACTGATTTACGGTTGCTCTGTTCTCAATTCCATGTCCACAATGCCCGTCTTGGCAATCTGCGCTGCTTTCGAGTTGCGGGGCGGCATGCGTCGTCGGCGATCCTGCCGCTCCAAATCTCATCGCTGTCGTAGTCCGCATGTTGACAGCCCGCCCCAGATTCTATCCTTCGTATACATGTCGTCAATCACCCGAATCCCGGCTCATCCGATGCCTCGACGTCCGGGACGGTCCCCGACGCACGGTCGAATGTGAGCACGCTTGGCAGTTGCCCGATTGATCGACAGTGCCCAGCCGTACATACTTCATCGCGAAAACGCGAAATAGCGAAAGCTCGAAAACATGGCGGAGCCCCTTGGTAACAAGCCCTTCTGCAGTTTTCGCCCTTTCGTGTTTTCGCGATTAAATCAGAATAGCTCACGTGTTCACCCATAACGCGTTGCCTTTCTACAAGTTACCACTGCCCGCATTTCCCCCTCTATGCACCGGTGACTGTATGATACAATGCCGCCTTACCACGACCACTGACGCCGGGAAGGTATCATGTCCGATCCCTCACCATCATCGCCAACGCCAACCGAAGACACCGCCGCAGCGCATCAGCCGTACGTCCCCGACAACGTCGTCTTGCCTGAGTTCACTTGGCCTGCGGTGCTGGTGGGCGCCGCGCTGGGAATTGTCTTCGGGGCGTCCTCGCTGTACCTCGTGCTGAAGGTCGGCATGACTGTATCGGCGTCGATTCCGGTGGCCGTGCTTTCGATCACGTTATTCCGCCTCTTCACCCGCGTCTTTGGCGTTCGTCCAGCCACGATTCTGGAAAACAACATCGTGCAGACGACCGGCTCGGCGGGCGAATCGATCGCCTTTGGCGTCGGCATCACCATGCCGGCCGTGATGATCCTTGGCTTCGAGATGGAGATCACCCGGGTGATGGTCGTCTCGATCCTCGGCGGACTGCTGGGCATCCTGATGATGATTCCGCTCCGCCGCGCGTTCATCGTCAAACAGCACGGCACGCTCAAATATCCCGAAGGGACGGCCTGCGCCGACGTGCTGATTATCGGCGAGACGGGCGGGGCAACGGCCAAAACGGTCTTCGCCGGATTCGGCGTCGCTTTTCTCTACAAGTTTCTCTCGCAAGGAATGCGCCTTTGGAAGGACGTTATCAGCCAGCCGCTCGATTGGCTCAAAGGGGCGACGCCGGCGTTGGAGGCCGACCCGGCCTTGCTGGGCGTGGGCTATATCATCGGCACGCGGATCTCCTCGACGATGGTCGCCGGCGGTGTCCTGGCGTGGCTGGTTTTCTGTCCGGCCATCATGTACTTCGGGGCCGGCCTGAATGAACCGCTCGCTCCCGGCACCATGCTCATCCGCGATATGGACGCCGGTCAATTGCGCTATTTCTACGTGCTCTACATCGGCGCTGGGGCGGTGGCGGCCGGCGGCATCATCAGCCTCTGCCGGGCGTTGCCGTTGATCTTGTCGTCGATTCGCGCCGGGCTGCACGACATGCGATCGACGGCTCGCGCCGCCGGCAGGAGTGTTCCACGCACCGACCGTGATCTGTCACTGCGGTGGGTCTTTCTCGGCTCGATGTTGTTGGTGTTGGGCATCTGGGCTTTCCTCGTGTTCGATCCGCAGTCGGGCGGAGGATGGTCGCTCTCGGCCTTGTTCAACTGGGCCAATCTGGCGATCGGACTGGCCGCTGCCGTGCTGATTGTTCTCTTCGGATTTCTGTTCGTAACGGTTTCATCGCGACTGACCGGCGAAATTGGTTCCTCCTCGAATCCCATCTCCGGCATGACGGTGGCCACATTGCTGCTGACGTGCTTGATCTTCCTCGCCTTGGGCCTTACGTCGCCCCGGCATCAATTGATCGCGCTATCGATCGCGGCGGTCGTGTGCATCGCCTCATCCAACGGCGGCACCACCTCGCAAGACCTCAAGACGGGCTTCCTCGTCGGCGCGACACCGAAGTGGCAACAGTTGAGCATTCTGGTGGGATCATTGTCGTCAGCCTTGGTGATCGGCGTGATCCTGTTAGGGCTCAACCAGGCCGGCACCGTCTACTCGAACAAGCATCTGCCCCAGCCAAAACAGCCGTTGAACTTGAGCCTGCTCGAAAAGGGCTCCCCGCGCGAAGCGGGGCCGAATAATGAAGGTTCGTTTTTCGTCTGGCACGCCACCGAGGGCAACCCGCAAGGCGTGCCGCCCGGCAAATATCTCGTCGACGCCGAGGGACAAGTCCGATGGCTGGTCGACCCAGGCATCAACGGCAAGCTGACGCATCGCGATGACGGCACGGAAGTCAGAAAGTTCAGCCCGCCGCAGGCCGAACTCTTCGCGCTGATTACCCACGGCATCCTCAATCAAAAACTGCCCTGGATCCTCGTGCTCTTGGGCGTGATTCTGGCGGTGGTCATGGAACTATGCGGCGTTTCGTCGCTGCCATTTGCGGTGGGCGTATATCTTCCACTCTCGTCGACCACGCCGATCTTCGTTGGCGGCATGGTGCGGTACGTGGTCGAGCGCGTCGGCCGCAAAAGGTCGGAGCGTCCGGCTTCGGAACTCGAGTCCGAAATGAGCCCCGGCGTGTTGCTGTCGACGGGCTACATCGCCGGAGGCACGATCGCCGGCGTGATTATCGCGTTTCTGTCGTTCAGCGATCGAATCGTCGGAGCCTTGGCGGTTGGCGAGCGCGTTCCCCATCAAGCCCTCATCGCGGCAGTCACGTTCGCGCTGCTGGCCGTTTTCTTGGCGATGGTAGGCCGCGGATGGATGCTGAAGAACAAGCCATCAACGACAGAAGGCCCGCCAGGTTGAGACCTGCGGGCTTGGATGTTTTGCCGTGATAGTCGACGGGTCGGTTATCTGGTGGCTCTGTGTGGCTGAGGCGCCGGCGTTGGGGCCGGTCCAACGACACGATCCGAGACGACGTTCCCCTCGGACGCACCGCCGTCCATGTAGCCGTCGAACACGCCCGGGGCGCTGCCGCCGCCGTTGCAGTGCTGGCAGCCACCGCCGCTGCCGCAACTATTGCAGCCGCCGCCGGCGTAATTTCCATGACAGTCGCACGGGTCCCAGCAGTCGGGCGGGTCGCTATAGAAGTCGCCCCAGTAGCGCTCGCCGCAGCTTCGGCCGCACCACCGGCCGGGCGTGAACAAGGCAAATACGCAACTGAGCGGACCGCGATACCACGCACGGCCACACGCGGCCGCACATGGATCACCGCATGGATCACCGCACGGATCACCGCACGAATCGCCGCACGGGCCGCAGGCGCGTCCACAGGGCCGCCCACCGCTAACCTCGTAGCCAGTTTCGCAGTCGTTGCAGGCGCGTCCGCAGCGAGGACCGCAGCGAGGGCCGCACGTCGGCCCGCAAGTATCGCAGCCGTCATACGTTGTAGCGCAATCGCCTCCCCCGCCGAAACCCCGGCAGGGACGATAGCAGGCGATCGAGTGGCATAATCCGCATCCGGTGCTGGTAGCTACCAGCCCGGCGAACAGACCTAGGAGTATGAGCCGTTTCACGATTCTTCCCTCGCGTTGAAGTCTTATGACAGACCCTCAGCAGGTGGTTATCGGCCGAACGATCGGTAGAATCGAGAAAATCGACAGAATCGAGCAAGTTTCAAGAGGATTCCCAATTTACCCACCCAGCCAGCCGTGAGAGCCGCGTTCCGGCTCAATCCCGTCGGCTAGCAGGTGACCGGCAAACGACTATAATGAGTGATTGCCATAGGAGGTTGTAATGTCGCACCGGTTATCGAGTATCGAAGCGGCGGTCGAGGCCGTTGCCGCGGGCAAGATCGTCGTCGTCATGGACGCCGAGGACCGCGAAAACGAGGGGGATTTCATTTGCGCGGCCGAGAAGGTCACGCCCGAGATCGTCAATTTTATGATCACCCACGGGCGGGGGCAGCTTTGTATGCCGATCCTGCCCGAAGCGGCCGACCGGCTGGAATTGCCGCCGATCGTCGAGAACAACACGGCCCCGCTGCAGACGGCGTTCACCGTGCCGGTCGATCACCGCACTTGTCGCACGGGCGTGACGGCGCCGGAGCGGGCGCGCACGATCAACGAGATTCTCAACCCGCAATCGAAGCCGTCCGACTTTGTGCGTCCGGGACACCTCTATCCGTTGGTTGCCAAGGAGGGGGCGTGTCGCGCGCGCCGGCCACACTGAGTGCGCCGTCGATCTTGCCCGCATGGCAGGGCTGAAACCGGCCGGCGTATTGATCGAAATCCTTGGCCAAAGCGGCGACCGCGCCACCCGCGATGAACTCTACGGGCTGGCCGACACGTTTCATCTCGAAATTATCACCATCGAAGCGCTCATCCGTTATCGTCGCCGGAGCGAGAAGCTGGTGTATCGCTTGGCCGAGGCAAACCTGCCCACGCAGTTCGGTCCCGGCCGGATTATCGGTTACGGAGTTCGGTACGAGGATCAAGAGCCGCTGGCGATCATTGTTGGCGAGCCAACCGCGCGGCCCGAGCCGCTCGTCCGGTTGCACTCGGCCTGCTTCACAGGCGACCTCTTGGCATCGCTGCGCTGCGACTGCGGCGACCAGCTTCAATTGGCCATGCGAATGATCGGGCAGGAAGGAGCCGGCGTGCTGGTCTATCTGCCGCAGGAAGGTCGCGGCATCGGGCTGATCGAAAAGATCAAAGCCTACAGTCTGCAAGATCAAGGCATGGATACTGTCGAGGCCAATATCGCGCTCGGCCATCAGGTGGATAGCCGCGACTACGGTGTGGGCATCCAGATTCTCAAAGACCTCGGCCTCCAGAAGGTGCGGCTCTTGACGAACAATCCCAAGAAGACCGACGCCTTCATTTATGGCGGCTTCGATCTGGAAGTGGTCGATCAGGTTCCGATTCTTGGCCCGATCCACGAACATAACGCCCGCTATATTGCCGCCAAGCGCGACAAGATGGGTCACAAGCTGCCCTGACCTTTGAAATGCGGCGGTTCATCGCCGTTTTCGCCAAAGGACGGCGTGAAACTGCTCCGACGCAGCCCGCAAGAAAGGCGCCGATCAATTGCCGCATGCCAAGGTTGCTGCCTGCTGAATGACATGGCTCGACGCAACGGTGCCGAGTACAATGCGACAAAGTCCACACTGGCCCGCGAGAGATGATCGAAACGATGGACCGTGAAGCACCTCCGCCCGAAGACACCTTTGAGCTACCCATCGCGGGCTTCGAGGGAACGCCGGAAGAAATCGAGCGGCAATGGTTTGAACAGGTCTACACGGGCCGCGGCGATAGCATGCGGCAGCTCACGTGGCGGGCCGTCTTGATGGGCTCGCTGTTGGGCGGCGTCCTGTCGCTAACAAACATCTACATTGGGCTTAAGTCTGGCTGGGGCTTCGGCGTTGCCATCACGGCCTGCATTCTCTCCTATGCGTCTTGGACCGGCCTCTACAAGCTCGGTCTGGCCAAGAGCAAGATGACCATTCTCGAAAACAACTGCATGCAATCGACCGCCAGTTCGGCGGGCTATTCGACTGGCGGTACGTTGGTGTCTGCGTTTTCAGCCTACATCATGCTCAACCACCATTCGCTGCCGCTGCCATTGATGCTGGGATGGATTTTCTTTCTTGCCATCCTCGGCGTAACAATGGCCATTCCGATGAAGCGGCAGATGATCAACATCGAGCAGCTTCGTTTTCCCAGCGGCATCGCCGCGGCCGAGACTCTTCGAGCACTGCATTCGCAAGGCGAAAAAGGATCGCGCAAGCTAGGGCTCTCGCAACCGCCGGCCTGATCGCCGCGCTGAGCGAATTTTGGAAGACGGGTTTGATTGCAATCGGCAAAAAACTGCAACTGCTTGGCGGATCCTGGGCCGATTACGGAGGCTATCTCAAGCAGTATTCAATCGGCACCATGGTGGACAAGGTCAATCACACTGTCTTCGGGCAGACGCTCATGAACCATACAGTACAGTTCGAGTGGGACTTGATCTTTATCGCCGCTGGTGCCCTAACGGGCTTGCGGGTGTGCGCGAGCATGTTCGTCAGCGCCACGTTATGTTGGGCCGTCTTCGTACCGATACTGCAATCGCACCACCTCATTTCCGAAACGGCACGCTACGAAGGTATTGTCGAATGGACTCTCTGGGGCGGTGTCTCGTGCATGGTCACTGCCAGCCTGCTTTCGTTCGCCATGCAATGGAAGAGTATCGTCCGGGCATTCCGCAGCTTGGCTCGCATCTTTACCGTCTTCGGGTCTAATACGCCGGCGCGGACCGAGATGGATGCTCTTGAGACGCCGATGTCGTGGTTTCTCCTTGGGCAGATCGTCTCATTAGTGGCGCTATCGCTGCTGGCAAAATACACGTTCAACATGCCGTATTGGCAGAGTGCACTTGCGGTCTTGCTGTCGTTCTTCTTGGCGCTGGTGGCGTGCCGTGTGACCGGTGAAACTGACCAGACTCCGGTTGGCGCCATGGGCAAAGTCACGCAGCTCATCTTTGGTGCGATCTCTCCCGGCGAAGCGATGTTGCATACAAATGTCAACCTCATGGCAGCGAACATCACGGCCGGTGCAGCCACGTCATCCGCCGACCTCTTGACGGACTTGAAAAGCGGCTATCTCCTGGGTGCCAACCCCCGCAAACAGTTTCTTGCCCAATTCGCCGGCATCTTTGTAGGAACGGTTGTCACCGTTCTCTGCTTTAAGATTATGGTGCCGAACGAAACGTTTCTCGGAGGAGATCAGTTTCCCGCCCCAGCCGCGCAAGCCTGGAAGGCGGTGGCCGAAGTCATGAGCAAGGGCATCGAAAATCTTGCACCGGTGAAGCGATGGTCGCTATTGGTTGGCGCGATCGTCGGCATCCTACTGTCGCTCTCGTCCAAGCTCTTTCCAAAGTGCGAGAAGTGGATGCCTTCTCCGGCCGGAGTTGGGCTGGCCTGGACTTTTCACTGGTTCTTCAGCTTGTTGTTCTTCGTGGGGGCTCTAGCAGCGTACGGCTTCGAGAAGAAAGAGCCGGAAAAGTCGGCCGAATTCCTGTTTCCTGTCGCTTCCGGCATTGTAGCCGGCGGCTCGCTCATGGGCGTGCTGCTAATCTTCTTTGATAACGGCCCCCAAATGTTCAGCCAGATGATCGACGCAATCCAACAGTTGATCCACAAATGAGGCTCTAGGTCAACGTTTTCACGCCCTCTGTGTATCGCCGCACAAGAAAACTGCGTCCGCGGCAACATCCACTTGACGCGTTGCAGCAATCATCCAACAAAGTTTCCGAAAGTACCGAATATGAAACGACGTACATTTCTGCAAACCACCGGTCTCGGTGTGGCCGCCACCGCCGTTGCCCGTGTCACGCTTGCGGCCAAGAATGCGGCTCCGCCGGTCAAAACGCTCCCCGCACGCAGCGATGTCCCGACCGCCGACACATGGGACCTGTCGAGCCTTTTTCCCAACGACAAGGCCTGGGACGAGGCCTTCGAGGCGTGGAAGAAACGCATCGAGGGCTACGGCCAATTTCGAGGCAAGCTCTCGGACAGCGCCGATACGCTCGCGGCTTGCCTCACCTTCGATCTTGACGCCGACCGTGCGGCCGAGCGACTGGGCACCTACGCCATGTTGAGTGCGGCCGTGGACCAATCGAACAGCGTCTACCAACGGATGCAGGGCCGGTTCGTCCAGGTCGCCAGTCGCGCCGCACAGCTCTCCAGCTATATCCGGCCCGAAATCCTGGCGATTCCCTCGGCGAAAATCGACCAGATCATCAAGGCGCCGGGCTTGGCGCCGTACAAACTCCTGCTCACCCGCATCGTGCGATTCAGACCGCACACGCTCGGCGAGAAAGAGGAACGGCTGCTGGCGATGCAGACCGAAATGGCCGAGGCGGCGGGAAAGATCTTCCGCCAACTCAATGATACGGACATGAAGTTCGGCCTGATAAAGAACGAGAAGGGCCAGGAAATTGAACTCACGCATGGCACGTTCAGCGCTCTGCTCTATTCGCCCGATCGCAAGGTGCGCGCCGCGGCGTTCCATGACTACTACAAACAATATACGGCCCACGAGCACACGCTGGCCGCGTCGCTCGGCGCGTCGATCGATCGCGATGTGTATTATGCCAAGGTGCGGAACTACCCTTCGGCGATCGAAGCTGCTCTGTTCCCGGATCAAGTGCCCATAGCGGTATACGACAATTTGATAGCTTCGATCCATCGGCAACTGCCGGCGCTGTATCACTACTATGACGTGCGGCGGCGCAAGATGGGACTGAAGGACATCCATCACTACGACACCTACGTGCCGATTTTGGCGGAAGTCCGACGCCAGCGCACCTGGGATGAGGCCGTCGCCACGGTGCTGACGGCCCTGAAGCCCCTGGGAAGCGAATATGGCGGCGTGCTCGAACGCGGTCTAAAAGACCGCTGGTGCGATCGCTACGAAAACCGTGGCAAGCGGAGCGGCGCTTTTTCGGCCGGTTCCTACGATGGCCAGCCGTACATCCTGATGAATTATCAGTCCGACGTGCTGGATCACGTTTTCACGCTGGCTCACGAGGCTGGCCACTCCATGCACAGCTATTTCTCGGCGAAGAATCAGCCGTATGCCTATTACAATTACTCGATCTTCGTCGCCGAAGTGGCCAGCACCTTCAACGAGCAACTGCTTAGCAAGCACCTCTTGGACCGCGCCCGTGACAAGCACGAGCGGGCGTTTCTCCTAAATCGCCAGATCGACGCCATTCGGGCGACGATTTTTCGGCAGACCATGTTTGCCGAGTTCGAGAAGCTTGCCCACGCGTCGGTCGAGTCGGGCGAGCCTGTGACGCTCGACCGGCTCACGGCGATCTACCACGGCCTCTTGAAGCTATACTTTGGACCCGCTTTCACGCTCGATCCGGAATTGGACCTCGAATGCCTCCGAGTGCCGCATTTCTATCGAGGGTTTTACGTCTACAAATACGCCACCGGCATGTCGGCGGCCATGGCACTGGTCGATCGCGTCACTACAGGCGGCACGGCGGAGTTGAACGACTATCTGAACTTCCTCAAGGGAGGCTGCTCGAAAGATCCGCTCGACCTTCTGCGAGGGGCCGGCGTCGATATGGAAAAACCCGATCGCGTCGACCATGCCCTCGAACAGTTTGGGCAGATGGTCGCGGAGTTGGATCAGCTTGTATAAGGACGTGCCCTTACGCACCCGCAGCAACGTTCGGAAAGCGAACGGCGGATGCGACCAGATTCGGGCCCGGCGTGGCGAGAAAAGGCTCGGTTTGAGCCTCGCCCTCGTCCTTTCAAGCTGGACCATCACCCGTTCTAATTAACCCCCCCGGGGTTGACACTGACGCCTCTCCACAGTACAGTTGCACAGTATGATTGAATAGTCCCGAGCCGAACCCATGATATCTCCGCTCCCCAACTCGATGAAACTAATGACCGTGGCCATAGGCGGCATCGCGGTCGTTATTATTAGCGGGGAGATTCGGCCGTAGGGCTTCCGGCGTAAGACACCGAACTGAAGGAGCCCTGGGGCCAAAACGGCTTCGGGGTTTTTTGTTGGGGCCAGAATGCACAGTGCCATTCGGAAGAAGCAAACGGAAATTCCGTTTCATCCATATAACGACAACTGGGCGTTGAGCAGCGCAGCTCTCTAACTTCCATGCACATCGAAATCTATGATACGACGCTTCGCGACGGGGCCCAGGGCGAGGGTATCAACTTCTCGCTTCAGGATAAGCTTGCCCTGACCGCGCGGCTGGACGACCTGGGCTTTGATTACGTCGAGGGAGGGTATCCCGCCTCGAATGAGAAGGACTTCCAGTATTTTCAGCGAGTCGGTCAATTGGGACTCAAACGGGCGAAGGCCTGCGCCTTTGGCATGACGCGGCGCAAGGGTATCAAGGCGGAGGACGATACGGGGCTGAAGGCGTTGCTGGATTCTGGTGCGCCGGCCATCACGCTCGTGGGAAAAGCCTCGGCCTTTCAGGCCACCAAAGTGATTCGCGCGACGTTGGACGAAAATCTGGCGATGATCCGCGACAGCGTCGGCCATCTGGTTCCGCGCCGGTCGCGAGGTGATCTTCGACGCCGAGCATTTTTATGACGGCTGGAAGGAGAACCGTGATTATGCGCTGGCCGCTGTGCAAGCGGCTGTGGAGGCCGGGGCGCGGCTCATCACGCTGTGCGACACCAATGGCGGCACCATGACGAGCGACGTGGCCGCGATTACCGCCGAGGCCGTTGCCAAGTTGCCGGCGCCCGTGGGCGTACACTTCCATAACGACTGCGATCTGGCGGTGGCCAACTCGCTGGCGGGCATCGAGGCAGGCGCAGTGCACGTGCAAGGGACGATCAACGGTTTTGGCGAGCGTTGCGGCAACGCCGACCTGATTTCCGTTGTGGCGAACCTTGCGACGAAGAATCGCGGCTACGAAGTCCTCGTGCCCGGCGGCATCGCCCGGCTCACCGAGTTGTCGCGATTTGTGTATGAAACTGTGAACATGAACTTTCGTGCGAACCAGCCGTTCGTGGGCAAGAGCGCGTTTGCTCATAAGGGAGGCATGCACGTCAGTGGCATCGCTCGCTCGTCGGCGAGCTACGAGCACATCGACCCGCAACTGGTGGGCAACGAGCGACGGGTGCTCGTGAGCGAACTGTCCGGCCGGTCGAACATCGCGGCCGTGACCACCGAGCATAACATCTCGCAAGATTCTCCGCTGATGAATGAGATCTTGGCCAAGGTGGTGTCGCTGGAGAACGCCGGCTACCAGTTCGAAGCGGCCGACGCCTCGTTCAACCTCTTGGTGCAGAAGTGTGCCGGCACCTTCAAGTCGCACTTTGAAACGCTGCATTACGACGTGACCGTCGATAACAAGGCGGGAGGCGAGGTCCGGGCCGAGGCCATCGTGAAGGTCAACATCGACGGCAAAGTTTGCTTCGAGGCGGCTGAAGGGCATGGCCCGGTCGATGCCCTAAACGCGGCGTTGCGAAAAGCGCTTAACGGCAAGTTCCCGGGCCTCAATAAGTTGCATCTGGTCGACTACAAGGTCCGTGTCATCAACTCGCAGGCTGCCACTGCCGCCGGCGTTCGCGTGCTCATAGAGAGCCAGGATGAAAACGATGTATGGGGCACCGTCGGCGTCGACGAGAACATCATCGAGGCAAGCTGGATTGCTCTGCTGGACAGTTTTGAGTACAAACTTTGGAAAGACGAACAGAAGAGTGGTTAGTGGCTAGTGGTCAGTGGCTAGACGCCTGGGATCAGGGCCAGGATGCAGCGAAATCAGTGAGCGATACTGGATGCCGTCGCGTTCACTAGCCACTAGCCGCTAACCACTAACCACTAGCCACTGACCACTAATTTCACCGCTCCATGTCCACCGATTCCTCACTCCCCGAACTCCCCAAGCAATACGATCACGCGGCGGCCCAGCAACGGTGGTATCCGTTCTGGGAAGAGCGTGGCTATTTTCATAGCGAGCCGAATCCGGCCAAGAAGCCTTATACCATTGTCATTCCACCGCCCAACGTCACCGGGGCCTTGCACCTCGGCCACGCGCTGAATAACACGCTGCAAGACATCCTCATCCGGCAAAAGAGAATGCAGGGCTTCGAGACCCTGTGGATGCCGGGCACCGACCATGCCGGGATCGCCACGCAGGCAGTTGTCGAGCGGCGGCTGTTGAGCGAAGAGAAGCTGAGCCGCCACGCGCTCGGCCGCGAGGGGCTCGTCGAACGCATCTGGCAATGGAAGAAAGACTACGAAGCACGCATCATCGGCCAGTTGAAGCAGATGGGCTGTAGCTGCGATTGGCAGCGGACTCGCTTCACGCTCGATCCGGTGTGCGCCAAGGCCGTGCGCGAGACATTCTTTAAGCTGTTCAAGGATGGCAAGATCTATCGCGGCAAACGGCTGGTCAATTGGGACACGTTCCTGCAAACGGCCGTCAGCGACGACGAGGTGTTCCACGAAGCGGTAAAGGGCCACTTCTGGCATTTCAAATATCCGGTCGTCAATCCCAAGCCGGGCGAGCCGACGCATGTGACAATCGCCACCACGCGGCCCGAGACGATGCTTGGCGACACGGCCGTGGCGGTCCATCCCGATCCGGCCACCGCATTGAAACAGGCGGAAGACCAGCTTCGCCAGCGACTGGCCGACGCACCGGCGAAAGAGAAGCCGGACCTTCAGACTCAAGTCGATGAAGTCGTGCGCCGGCGACGCGAGATGCTGCCACAACTGGAAAAACTGCGCGACATGGCCCACAGCGGCGTGATGCTGGAACTTCCGCTGACCGGCCGGCAGATCCCGCTCATCGCCGACCAATGGGCCAAGCCCGAGTTGGGGTCAGGCTGCGTCAAAGTTACTCCCGCGCACGATTCGAACGACTACGACGTATGGCAGCGGCACCTTGAAATCGGCGCGGTCAATATCCTCAATCCTGACGGAACCCTGAACGACAGTGTGCCGAAACAGTATCGCGGCATGACCGTAAAAAAGTCCCGCGAAGCCGTCGTGGCCGATTTGGAGGCAGCCGGGCTGGTTGTCGAGATCGAAGACCGCGACATCGATCTTGCCCACAGCGATCGCTCGAAGACGCCCATCGAGCCGTATTTGGCCGACCAGTGGTTCGTCACAATGGACGAGTTGGCCCAATCGGCGATGGATGCGGTAACCGACGGCCGCGTCAAAGTGTTTCCCGATCGCTATGCCAAAGGCTATCTCGACTGGCTCAGCGAGAAAGCGCGATTGGCCCATCGGCCGACAGCTTTGGTGGGGACACCGGATTCCGGTGTGGTCTAAGACGGTCGGGGGAGATCCTGCGGTGGCACGAGGCATTCAGTGTCTGCTACTTTCGACATTTCCACACTCGTTAGTATCCTCGCAAGAAGATACTGACGATGCCGGCAACTACGTAAGCCACGTCTGTCTTCGCGAGTTGAATGCCGATGTCGAGGCGACACTTGAGGCAGCGGGCTACAAGCAAGAGGATGACGTTCTCGACACATGGTTCAGCTCGGCTCTCTGGCCGCATTCGACGCTTGGCTGGCCGGACGAGACGCCGGAGCTGAAGTACTACTATCCGACCAACGTGCTGATCACCAGTCGCGACATCATCACGCTGTGGGTGGCGCGGATGGTCCTCACCGGTCTGTACAACGTCGGCGAGGTGCCTTTCCACGACGTCTTCATCCACCCGAAGATTCTCGACGGTTATGGCGAAGGGATGTCGAAGTCGAAGGGCAACGGCGTCGATCCGGTCGACGTGATGGAGAAGTTCGGCGCCGATTCGCTGCGTTTCGGGCTGGCCTATCTGACGACCGAAACGCAAGACGTCCGAATGGCGGTCGAGTTCGAGTGCCCGCACTGCAACAAGCTGATCGAGCAAACGAAGGAGAATCGGACGCGGCCGCGGATCAAGTGCAAACACTGCGGCCAGCCGTTTTCCACGCAGTGGGCCGAGAAGCCCGAGGACAAAGCCCTGCCGCGCGGGGCCGTGGTGAGCGACCGCTTCGAGTTGGCCCGCAATTTCTGCAACAAGCTGTGGAATGCCTCGCGTTTTGCGCTGTTGAACCTCGATGGCTTCGACCCGGGCGTGGTGGCCGACAAGCAATTGCTGGTCGAGGATCGCTGGCTGTTGAGCCGGCTATCGACCGTGACGCAGCAAGTGACCGACGCGTTGGCCCAGTATCGCTTTGCCGACGCCGCCCGGGTGCTTTACGATTTTGCGTGGGACGAGTTTTGCAGCTTCTATGTCGAGATGGTCAAGGGTCGATTGCAGGACGACTCGCAGCGGGCAGTGGCCCAGCGCGTGTTGGCGCATGCTCTGGATACGCTGCTTCGCCTTTTGCATCCGATGATTCCGTTTCTGACCGAAGACGTGTGGCAGCGATTGGGCGATGTGGCGGCGCGGCGTGGAATCGACGAGGCAATCGCGGCGGCCGAGAGTGTGATGCTTGCCCCCTGGCCCGAGAGCGATCCGGCTCGGCAAGACGCGGCGATCGAAGCCCAGTTTGCCCGCTTCCAAGAGGTGCTTCGGGCGGTTCGCGACATCCGTGCCCGACAGGGAGTGGCGCCGAAGACCGTGCTGAAGTTCTCCGTGCGCTGCGAGCAGGACGCTGCGGAACTGCTGCGGCCGATGGAGCCGTATTTCTCGTCGATGGCCAATGCCAGCGTGGCGGGCCTGGGCCCACACGTTGCGCCGCCGCCGCTGAGCGCCCACGTGACGCTGGCGGGCATGGAGGTGTACGTGGACCTCGCCGAGTTGATCGACGTGCCGGCCGAGATTGCCCGGAAGAAGCAAGAAGTGGAGAAGTTGACGGGCTTCATCGCGTCGAAGGAAAAGAAGCTCGGCAACGCGACGTTTGTCGAGCGTGCCCCGGCCGATGTGGTCCAGAAAGAGCGCGACAGCCTGCACGAGTTGCAGGAGCAATTGGCCGCCGCTGAGGAGGTGCTCGGACGGCTGGCGACCATGAATTGACAATCCCCCACTGGAATGTATACTAGGCTGTTTCGCGACCCACGCGGGGCCGCGATGGACAGGTAGCTCAGGTAGTAGAGCAGCGGACTGAAAATCCGCGTGTCGTGAGTGCGACTCTCACCCTGTCCACTTCAGAGATGGCAATCCAACGCCTTGCATACCAGGGGTTTCCGCCAATAGGTCGGTGGGAGCCCCTTCGGTCTATTCGGGCCTATGGCTGGGAACCGGCCGTCAGCGACGACGGCCAGATGCCACGGGTTCAAGTCCGGACCGCGGACTTTCGAGCGTTCTCACTTCGTGGCGCGCTGGCGGACCAATTCGATGGGTAGCGGCCAACTATGGCCTTGTTGGGCAAGCAGCCCTTGGGCCGCCTCTGGTCCCCATGTCCCTGCGGCGTAATTGGGGAAGTCGCTGGGCGGAGCGACGGCCCACACATCGAGCACGGGCATCAACAAGCGCCAGGCCGCCTCGACCTGGTCGGCACGCATGAAAAGCGTCGCATCGTTCTTCATCACGTCCCAGAGCAACGTTTCGTAAGCCTCGGGCGACCGCGCGGCGAACGTATCCTGATAATTGAATCGCATCTCGACCGTCCGCAGGTGCATCTTGGGACCCGGGTGCTTGGCCTGGAATCGCAACAGAATGCCTTCGTCGGGAGTGATCGACATGACCAAACGAGCCGGCTGCCAGTCGAGAGTTGCCTCGGGCGGGAACGCCTGATGGGGCACCGCGCGAAATTGGATGGCAACTTCCGAAACCTGCCGGGGAAGGCGTTTGCCCGTGCGGAGATAGAAGGGGACGTCCTGCCAGCGCCAGTTGTCGAGGAGCAACTTCATCGCCACAAACGTCTCGGTTTGGGAGTCGGGCGACACGCCGTCTTCTTCGCGATAGCCGCAAACCGCCTCGCCGGCGATCCAACCTTTGCCGTACTGCCCGCGTACCACGTACTGATGGACCGCGTCGTGGTGAATCGGACGAACGGCGTGGAGCACATCGACCTTCTTGTTGCGAATCTCGTCGGCGTCGAACGACACCATGGGCTCCATCGCCACAAGACACAGCAATTGCATGAGATGGTTCTGCACCATGTCGCGGAGCGCACCGGCCCGATCGTAATAGCCACCGCGATGTGCAATGCCCACCTCTTCGGCGACGGTGATGGTCACGCAGTCCACGTAGCGGCGGTTCCAGATAGGCTCGAAGAGCGGATTGGCAAAGCGAAAGGCCAGAATGTTTTGCACGGTCTCCTTGCCCAGATAGTGGTCGATCCGGAAAATCTGGGACTCCTCGAAGCTGTCGGCGAGGCTGCCGTTCAACTCGCGGGCGGAATCCAGGTCGTAACCGATCGGCTTTTCGATCACGATTCGCGCAAACTGCCGGTCACTGGCCAAGCCGGCTTCGCCAAGACGTTTCGGGATCTCGCCGAACATCGCCGGGGGCGTCGCCATGTAGAATACGCGGTGGACCTTGGCGTTCCACTCTTTTTCGAGCTGTGCACACTGCTCGCCCAGGAGCGTATACGTTTGCAGCTTTTTGAAATCGCCCTGTTGGTAATGGATATGCTTGGCAAACTCGTTCCATTCGTCGGCCTTCACCTTTCCGCGGCGCGAGAACTTGTTGACCCCCTCGTGAAGACGCCGGCGAAGCGTGTCGTCGTCAAGGTCGACGCGGTCGACGGCAATGACAGCGAAACGCGGCGGCATGCTGCGGTCGTGCGAAAGGTCAAACAGGGCCGGGACTAGCTTGCGCCACGTGAGATCGCCGGCCCCGCCAAAAATGGCGAACACGGTCGGTTCGAGTTGATCCTTAGCGGTCATGGGGTTCAGCTTTCTTCCCATTGTGTGTGGAACGTGCCCTTGGCGTCGACGCGTTCATAGGTGTGTGCCCCAAAATAGTCGCGCTGAGCCTGAATGAGATTCGCCGGCAACCATGCGCTCCGGTAGCCGTCAAGGTAACCCAGCGCGGTCATGAAGCCAAGCGCCGGCAGGCCCAACTCGGCGGCGGCGCAAACGACGCTTCGCGGCGCATCCTGGTTCGCCATCACCTCGGCCGCCAGTTGTGCATCGAGCAACAGATGAGGCAACCCGGGCTGGTTGCGATAAGCCGTGCAGATCTCATCGAGCAAGCCAGCGCGAATGATACAGCCACCCCGCCAGATTCGCGCCACGGTTTCGAGATTGAGGTGGTACTGATACTTGTCGGACGCCGCCACGAGCACCGCGAATCCCTGCGCGTAGGTGACGATCAGGCCGGCGTACAGCGCGCGTTCCATTTGAGCGATAACGGCGTGTCGGTCGCCGCCGAAAGGCCGCACGGGCCGCAGCAAGAGCTTGCTGGCCATCGTGCGTTGCTCCTCAAATACGGAAAGATTCCGCATCGCAACCGCGATATCGATCGTGGGAATCGGCACCTGCAGTTCCATCGCGCTTTGCGACGTCCACATGCCGGTGCCTTTTTGGCGCGCCACATCCAGGATTTCGTCGATCAACCGCTTGCCGGTCTTTTCATCCACCGTGCTGAAGATGTGACCGGTAATCTCCATCAGGTAACCATTCAATTTTCCGTTGTTCCAAGTGCTAAACACGCCGTGCAGTTCGTCGTCGTTCAGGCCAAGGCCACGTTTCATCAAATCGTACGCTTCTGCGATGAGTTGCATCACGCCGTATTCGATGCCGTTATGGACCATCTTGACGAAGTGACCTGCCGAACCGGGACCGAGATAATCTACGCATGGGTCGCCGTTCACGTGGGCGGCGACGGCTTCAAACACCGGGCGAACGCGTTCGTAGGCCGGTTTTGGCCCGCCCGGCATAATGCTTGGCCCGTGGCGTGCCCCCTCCTCGCCGCCGGAGACGCCGACGCCGAGGAAGTGGATGCCTTTCGCCGCCACGTTGCGGGCGCGGAGATCCGTATCTTTGAAGTAGGAGTTGCCGGCATCGACGATGAGATCGCCCTTGTCCAGGTACGGCAACAAGTCTTTGATAACTGAATCGACTGGGGAGCCGGCGGGCACAAGCATCACGACGGCGCGTGGTGGTTTGAGCAGAGCGACAAAGTCTCCGATGCTCTGCGCCCGTGGACGTCGCGGTCGGCCGACTCTTTTTTCAAGGCCTCAACCTGATGTGCGTCCTTGTCAAAGCCGGCCACTGAGAAGCCATGGTCGGCCATGTTCAGCACGAGATTTCGCCCCATGACGCCCAGGCCGACCATGCCGATTTCATACTGTCGTTGTTGCGTACTGGTCATTTGTTTGCCCTCAGTGGCAAGTGTGAGAAACAATCGAAAGCGCCTATCCGGCGCAGCCGTTGTGAAGTTCGCGTCATTATTTGTATCTGCGTCTTTGTGCTTTGCACAACGTTCACAATTTTACTTTCCGCAGCCGCAAGGCGTTGCTAATGACCGAGACAGAACTCAGGCTCATCGCGGCGCCGGCGATGATCGGACTCAACAGTAAGCCCAAAAACGGGTATAGCACTCCCGCCGCCACTGGAATGCCCAGCGCGTTATAGAGAAAGGCGAAGAATAGGTTCTGCCGGATGTTCCACATGGTAGCGCGACTGAGCCGGATGGCCTTGGCAATACCGCGGAGGTCGCCTCTGACGAGCGTGATGCCCGCGCTTTGCATGGCCACGTCGGTGCCGGTGCCCATGGCAATGCCGACGTCCGCTTCGCTGAGCGCGGGTGCATCGTTGACGCCGTCGCCGGCCATCGCAACGCGGTCACCTTCCGCTCGCAGCTTCTTCACATGGGCGACTTTTCCAGCGGGTTCGATCTCGGCTTCTACCGCATCAAGGCCGAGTTGCTTGGCCACGGCCGCAGCCGTACGCCGATTGTCGCCCGTCAGCATGACGAGTTTCAACCCGAGCGCGTGGAGATCGCGGATGGCCTCGACGGTGGTAGATTTGATCGGGTCGGCGACGGCGAGAATTCCGGCCGGTTTGCCGTCAATGGCCACAAACACCACGGTTTTGCCTTCGTCTTGAAGTTGTCGGGCCGAGGCTTCCAGCGATTCCAGTCCAGCAATCTTTTCGTTACGCAAAAAATCGGGCTTGCCAATCATCACCGCGCGATCGGAGACGGCGCCAAAGACGCCGCCGGCGGTCACAGAACGAAAGTCCTTCACGGCTACGAGAGCGATACTCTGTTTCTTTGCACCCTGCACAATTGCGGCGGCCAGCGGATGTTCGCTGTTCTGCTCCAGCGAGGCAGCGAGTCGCAGAAGCTCTTTGGCGTCGAGATCGCCGACAGGCAGAACATCGAGGAGCTTGGGTTTGCCCTCGGTGAGGGTGCCCGTCTTATCGACGACGAGCGTGGCGACCTTCTCCAGCCGCTCAAGTGCCTCGGCGTTCTTGACGAGCACGCCTTCCTGTGCGCCGCGACCGACACCGACCATGATGGACATCGGCGTGGCCAAACCGAGAGCGCATGGGCAAGCGATGATGAGTACGGCGACGGCGTTGACGACGGCGTACGCGAGTCTTGGCTCAGGCCCGATCAACATCCAGACGACGAAGGTGAGCACCGACGCCGCGAGCACTGCCGGCACGAAGATGCCCGCCACTTTGTCGGCCAGACTTTGGATGGGCGCGCGGCTACGCTGAGCTTCGGCAACCATGTTGACGATCTGTCCAAGCAACGTATCGCTGCCAACGCGCTCGGCGCGCATGACGAAACTGCCCGAGCCGTTGACGGTGCCGCCTGTCACCTTGTCGCCGACGGTCTTTTCGACCGGGAGTGGCTCGCCGGTGATCATCGACTCCTCCACGCTGGAGTGCCCTTCGACCACCTCGCCATCGACCGGCACCCTATCGCCTGGAACCACGCGCAACCAGTCGCCGACTTTCACCTGGTCGAGTGGGACTTCATGATCGCCTCCCGGTGCGACCTGCCGCGCTGTAGGCGGCGCAAGGTTTAGCAAGGCCTTGATGGCCGTGCCGGTGCGACTGCGGGCACGAAGTTCGAGCACTTGACCGAGGAGCACGAGCACAATGATCGCCGCCGCGGCCTCGAAGTAGATGGCGACCTTGCCCTCGTGTTGCATCGTGCTTGGGAATAGGCCGGGCATGAGCATTGCGACGGCGCTGAAGACGTAGGCTGCGCCCACGCCGATGGAGATCAGGGTGAACATGTTTAGGTGACGGGTGACAACGGAGCGCCAGCCACGTTGGACAAGCGGCCAACCTGCCCACCAAACCACGGGCGTGGCTAGGGCAAATTGCATCCAGCGTATTGCCTGGCTGTCCACCCACGACTGTCGGGCAAGCGCTGGAATCAAGTGCGCCATTGCCACGACCAACACCGGCAAGGTCAGCACGGCGCCGATCCAGAATCGCCTCGTCATGTCGCGTAGTTCGGCGCTGTCCTCATCATCCGTAGCCGATGACGGCGTCGCCGGTTCCAACGCCATGCCGCACTTGGGGCAATCGCCGGGATGGTCCTGCCGGACTTCCGGGTGCATTGGACACGTGTAAATGGCGTTGCCGTGCGGCTGTTCTTCGTGCTTCAAAGCGGCAGGCATCGACAGAAACTTCTGCCGGCAATGGTCGCTGCAAAAGTAGAATGTCTGCCCATCACGCGTGGCGCGTAGCCCGGATGCTTCGTCCACGGTCATTCCGCAAATTGGGTCGGTAGCCATATTTGTGACCGTCAGGTGAGTTGGCTAGTTGGCGACCCTATTAGAAGTTTGTCAGGAAAAATTCGCCCACTCGCGATCGCGGCATACAAATCCCTGCTATTGCCCCGTATCACGAACCGGTTCCATACCCATTCTAGGAGGCAGGTCAAAAAGCCGGCCCCGTGAGGTCCGCTCTGCCATCTCGGTGCAGATAAACCATGCCGTCAGCAGCGGCAAGCCCAGCGCTGGCCGCGGCCGCTGGGGAGCAAAGACAAGGCCAATCCGGTCCAGAGTTCTAGCAACGGCCAACGCGGAAAGGCGTGGTCACCAACGGCGCACGATAGCATAGGCCGGTAGCCGGCCCACCAGCCCGTCTAATCGTGTTCGAAGATCATCTCCTGAACGTCCACGCCCTCCATGCCCGCGAGTCTCGCCTTCAACTCCTGGCAGATGGCCATGTCGCCGAACATTTCCAGCAATATCAGACCGCGCGGTGAACAGACCTTGTCGTCGACATGATGCAGCCCGATGCGGGTCTTGATATTGCAGCCGTACTCAGAGAGCAGGTGCTGAAGATTGGGAACCTGGGCGACCCGGTTCGTCACATGAACGCCATAGATAACGTGTGGTTCTTCCATTGCTCGATCCCCTTTCGATCGGCATTGTAGCAAGTGGGGCAATGCTCGTACATATCCGCGGCCGTGCCGAGTACAGGAATGGACTGTCGTGCCTGCCAGTGGCCAGCGGCAAGGCAAAAGGTCATGGTGGCCCTGTACGATAGGCTTGGGCTGTCGCCTGAAGCGAAGGTGGAGCCGGTTCGCCGTAGCGGTAACGGATACTTGACGTAACAGATGACAGCCGTGATAGTACTGGCAGGGCAGATAGGCGACCGCAAATGACGCTGATCGACGTGTTGCCAACAGCGATCTGGCGAAGCGGCTTGACGTACTACCGGATTGCGAAGGAAACGGGGATTCCCAAAAGTAACCTTCGGCGCTTCGTTCAAGGCGAAATGTCGGTTCGGCTCGACGGGGCGGAAATACTGGCGGACTTTTCCGGCTTGTAGCTCGTAAAGCGAAAGCTGACGTGAATCGGAGGAACTAATGAAGACTCAAATGAATCGACTATTGGCAGTGGTGCTCGGCATGCTTTGTGCAGGCGCAGGATTGGGTTGGGCAGTTGAGCCGGGCTTAGAACAATCTAGAGCAATTGCCGAGATTAAGAAACTCGGTGGCCGAGTCGAAATTGATGACGAGAGCTCAGACAAGACGGTGAAGTCAGTTTATCTCGGTTACGTCGGGGATGACGACGCCGTGACCTTGGCAGACCTCAAAGGGTTTGCTCGACTCCGATCGCTCGTTCTGACCAACGCCAATGTGACCGACGCTGGCCTGAAACAGCTTTCGCGATTGACTACACTCCGAGAGTTGCATCTCGAAAACACACAAATCACTGACGTTGGATTGGAACACCTCAGGGATTTGACTCAACTCCAAGTGTTGCATCTATGCCTTACGAAGACATCTGACGCTGGTTTGCGGCACCTCAAGGGTTTGACTCAACTCAAAGAACTGTGGCTCGACGAGACCCAGGTAACCGCCGTTGGATTGCAACATCTCAAGGGATTGACTCGACTCACGGAGTTGTGGCTCGGCAGCACGCAGGTAGCGGACGCCGGCATGGAATACCTCAAGGAACTGACTCGCCTCCAAGTGTTGAGGCTGGACTATACGAATATATCGGATGCTGGGTTGAAGCACCTGGCAGGCTTGGATCGACTCAAAGAGTTGGACGTGAGCTATACCGAGATAACAAACGGTGGATTGAAGTTTCTTAGACGGTTGCCCGAACTTCAATCGCTTGACCTGTCTGCCACGAACGTGAACGATGCAGGACTAGTGCAACTTAAAGAGTTGCCGCAACTTCGATCACTAAACCTTTGGGCAACAAACGTAACAGACACTGGGCTGGAGCAGTTCAAAGAGTTTCCCAAGCTCCAATCGCTATGCTTGGGGCATACGAAGGTGACGGATGCAGGTTTGGCGTACCTCAACGGAATTCGAGGCCTCCGATCTATTGACTTGAAGGACAATGCAGTTACCGATGCAGGATTGGAACATCTCAAAGGGTTGACCAAGCTGGAAGATTTGAGGCTGGCGCAGACTAAGGTGACCGATACGGGGCTGATATATCTCAAGGGGTTGAGCCGACTCCAAACTCTGGACCTAACGCTAACCAAAGTGACCGACGCGGGGCTTGAGCACCTCAAGGGGCTAAGCCAGCTCAACAGGTTAGACCTGCTAAGGACCAAGGTAAGCGACACAGGGCTTGAGCACCTCAGAGGACTCGACAGACTTCGAGTAGTTGATCTAATAGAAACTGAAGTCACAGATAACGGAATAAAGAGGCTACGGCAAGCGTTGCCGAAGTGTGAGATTCGCCGCTGAAACGAAAGGCAAACTCTTGGGCACCGTTTACAGGGAAACCCATAGTTGGCCGTTGCCGGCTGGGGCGAAAAGCGTATTCTGTGGGAGTTAACGGCCCAGGCTGGCATGCGTCGTTCGAGTGTCGGCTTGGCGATGAACGTCCGCGCCGATGGAATGGCTGTATTCGCGCGTGTACAGCGGTGCACGCGTAGAAGGGCTTCACTTTGTCCGGCGTCGTTTCGACCTCGATTTTGCGTATCGCTTTAACGCCTGGTCGATTTTGTCCACCGTCCGCACCGTCGGCGAGTGCTTGCCCGATTCGAGGCGAGAAAGGGTTTCTTGGCGCAGACCCGCCAACTCGGCCAACTGCAATTGGCTCAGCCCCAGTGATCGCCGCTCCTTGATGATGTCTCGTGCAATCGAGGCCTGCATATAGTCAAACGCGGGGACGTTTCCCCTAGCGTCGGCTGGCGGAAACGGCGGAAGCGGCGCGTTCTCGACCGATCTGGCCAGCCGCTCCAACCGTCGAAATTCGGTTTCCTCGATGGCCACACACCGCTTTCCCTCGATCTTCATTCTTTGCAGAATCATGGGCTACTCCTCGTAAAAGCCGGCCCGATGGCCAATGCGTTCGACGACGATCTCTTGGCCTTCGACGTAAAATTGCAGGCGATAGTCGCCGGTTCGCAGCCGGAACTTTCCCGCCAGATCGTGCCGCAACGGCTTGGCTCCGCTGACGGCTGGCCAACGCTTCAACCGTTCTATCATGCGAAACATCCGCGTCTTGATCGTCCTGGGCAATCGCGCAAATTGCCGGCGGGCCTCCAGGCTCAATCGGACGTTGACCATCCCATCAATCCTATTTCTATATGACAAACTTGTCAACACCGTTCCGTAGTTGGAACTAGCGCTCTGTCAATTGGGGTCTGATGGATGCGATGATGTTCGTAGCTTCGGCTTTAGCCGGCCCTTTTCCGCCTGAAGGCGGTACTACGAACCTATCAGGTCCCGGAAAAGGGGACAGGCACCATTTGTGCGAAGCACCCGAAGGGCCGTTCCGGCAAATGGTGCCTGTCCCCCTTTTCCGTGTTTGCCGCCTTCTGACGCTTGCAGACGAACGTGGCGGCAACGATAATCAGGCATGTCACAGCGCCCCTGGTCGGCGCGATATTCGGGAGGATGCCATGTACACGGTAATCGTCTGTTTGGCCGCGACAGCGGTGGGCATCGATTATGGCTGGCAGCGGATGCCCGATGGGGACATGCAATACATAATTCAACTGGATCCGCAAACCCTGGACGCGCTGCGCGATGGGCGGGCAATTGAAAGCGACATACCGCCGCTTGCCGGTAACGTCCGGTCGTACCGGATCGTCGTCGGTCACAAGAGCCTTCCGCACGATACCTCGCCGGCGCCATCACCACCGGCGTCGTTGCCGGCGCTGCCACCGGAGGCCGCCAAGCCGCTTCCCGAGCATCGCGCGGTCTATATGGAGCCGAAGACGCCGGCCGCCCCGCCCCCATCGCCGGCCGATGTAACGGCCGAAGCCGAAAAGCCCGAGAAGCCCGAGAAGCCTTGGCTTCCGCTGACGTTCGCCCTCTTGGGACTCTTCGCCTCGATGGGCGGCAATCTGTATTTGGGGTGGGTTGCCTGGGACGCTCGGCGGTTCCGCGAGCAGGAGGCAATGGGCAAATCGATCAGACTGTAGTCGGCCCGCTCAGAGTGTCTGCTGCTTTTTGAACGCCCCGGGTGCAAAAAAATCCAGGGATTGCACATGGTGGTGCCTTCGCAATTCCTCGATTATAATGGTCTGCGAGCATAAGGAGCTTGACGATGAGGCAGTTATTGTTTCTGCAACGGGGAGTGGCGACGTGCGGGGCTTTGGCAGCTTGGTTCGCGATGTGCGGCACGGCGATGGCGCAGGCGAGGCCGGGCATGCCGCCGCCACCACCACCGAGCAGTAACTCTTATGTCGTATCCTACATGCTGGTGCTGCTAGGCGTTGGCCTGGGGATGTTGGTGCTTTGCCGATCCAGCCGGCGGCGCGACCGTGCCGGAGCGGAACAATACCAAGAAGACAAGTTCGGGATTGGCGAGCAATAGTCGCCGGCGGCGCCAGCAGTGCTGTCATGCTGTGGCGGTGCGAATCGCGTCTCATTTTCTCTTGCGGTGCGACGATTGTCGCTGCACGCAAGACGATCCGTCCTGACTGAATTGCCATTTCTTCACTCCCTCAAGTCTGGCATCCGCCGACTACCCCTCTGCGGCATGTGACAAGGCGGCGGTTTGCGCCGAATGGCGCGGAGCGTTCGACGTCTGGCGGGTCGAAATTCATCCACGGGCGCGAATCGACTTACCCTTTCTTGGCGCCGGCGTAGAATTAAGCGCGAGGACAGTGGGGTCGGCGCGGACCAGTATCAAGGAAGGAGTTGGCAATGAAGATTGCAGTAACTACGCCAACAGGGCACGTCGGGAGCACGGTGGTCGATTTCCTGTTGGAGTTTGGCGGTGGTATCCGTGTAACTATGCTGGGCCGGCGACCGACGAAACTGAAAGAGTCGCTTCGCCGCGGAGCCGAGATGGCAGTCGGTTCTCAAGACGACGCCGACTATCTGATCAAGGCCACCTATGGGGCCGACGCCCTGTTTTGGGCCACTCCGCCCGGCTATGGCTCGGACAACGTGCGCGCGTTTCAAAATCGCCTGGGCAAAGCGGCCGCCAGGGCAATTCGGGCCAACGGCATTCCGCGCGTCGTCAATCTGTCATCCATTGGAGCCGAGTCCAGCTCGGGTGTCGGCCCTGTCAACGGTCTGCACGACGTGGAAGACATGTTGGACGAAGCCTCGACGAATATCACGCATCTGCGGCCCGGCTTCTTCTTCGAGAACTTGCTCTGGCAGCTCGATTCAATCCGCCGGGGGAACAAGATATCGATGCCGATCAGCGGCTCGCGGCGTTTTCCTATGATCGCCAGCCGCGACGTGGGGCGCGTGGCAGCAGCCCGGCTGGCGAGCCGCGGCTGGGTCGGCCATTTCATCAGCGAATTGCACGGACCGGCCGATTTCAGTATGGACGAGGTGGCCGACGTTCTCTCGCACGCACTCGGCCGCAAGATCGCATACAGTAAATGCTCACCGCAAGAAGCGCGGCGCGCGCTAATCGAGAATGCCGTGAGCGAGAACGCAGCCGATCTCATGATCGAACTGTACGACGCCCTCGACACGGGCAGGCTACGGCCGCAGGAGCCTCGTTCGCCGCGAACGACAACGTCGACCACGCTGGCCGAGTTCGCCCGCGACGTCATGCACCCGCAAGTCGCACACGTGGTAGGTCGGTAAGTCGCACTGGCGAGTCTTACGGCTCGCCAACCACCATTTCTTTTCGCACGTTGTCCAGGTCGACGCCAAGGGTTTGCTTGGCAAGTTCCGCCAGCACTTGCTTATCGCCCCGGATGTGGATGGTGCGATGGTGGTGGGTAAGCGACTCGCCCGTCTTCAAGACCAAAGCGGGTGAGAGCGACTCGATCTCGCAGAAGTTGCCCATGCCCTTCTTGCCGGGCGCTACTGGTCCATCGTTGTATGCATTGGCCACGTCGCCCGAATAGGGATGCGACTGTGGCAGTCCCCACATACCATTAAGATAAGCGAATTTCGCGGGGTCGTCGGGCATCGTGAACTGCGCCAGAGTCAGCACGCCGCCTTGGAAGTCGACCGCGCCGAGGATGTCTTTGGCCCGTCGTTGCGACGTGCCGATCTTCGAGCGGTAGTTGGCATCCGCACTGAAGAGGATCGCCTCGGGCGTAATCTTCAGCCGATCTGGAGGGACCGGGCCGAAGTAGTCGGACTTCACGACCGGGCCCAACTGCTGGACATCGCCTTTCCGATAAGGCACGAGAATGACAGTCTGTGGACTGGCATTGAGCATGCTGAGAATCCAGATGGAAACCAGTCCCGTGTCCTTGCTCATCGCCGGGCCTTGGTTGGTGATCGTGTTGACCGTTTCGTACGCAACCATCTGAATGCCCGGGCGGCTGAGGAGCTTTGTTGCTGCTTCTCCCAAGGCACTTTGCAGATCGGACTCGCTGAGCAGCCTGACGACTCGGGTGACCATCAGGTCGAACTTGGTGCCGGCCGTATTTTGCAGCTTCATCCGCCGGCTCATGCGGATTTGCGACGGGTCGGATCCGGCCGCCACATCGAAAGCCCCTTGATTGATATCCGGCGGCGTGAACCAATTGTCGAACGTTTGCTCAACTCCGGGCTTGAAAAAGAGACTATAGGCACCCCCTTCGGCGCGAGCCACAAGCGGTCTTCGGCGCCTTGGTTATTGAAATGGGCGTCTTCGCGACCCGCCTCGATAAAACCGCGGTTGATGAACCCGAAACTCGGTCCGTCCAAGCCGTCGCAGGTGGATGTCATGACGCGCCCCTGCCACTGAGGACATACGGCCACGCGCGCCCTCGGTCGTTCGCCAACTCAACAACGTTGGTATGTTGACCGATAAAATCCTTCGCCTGACGATACGTTGTTAATGGCGCCGGCTGTTCGGCGCCCAAAGCGGAATCGCTACCGTGACCGACGGTAAGAGCCATGCATAGTCCTCCCAGCATGAAATAGCGTGACAAACCTCGAACATCGAGACATTGAGGCAATGACATACGAAAGTCTCCCGTTAATCGCGTTGACGACTTCGATCGGCGGACACCGCATTCACTCGTCAGCTATGGATGGCATAAGGCAATTTCTCACCCCTTGTGCTTCTTCCAATACTCCGGCAGGATCTCACGGACTTTCTCTTCCATCTCTTCGTCGCTGATCGACGTCAGGCGGCCGTACTGCTCGTACTGGTCGGTTACCCACCGAGCCAGCTTGTGCATCTTGATCACGCTGATGCGGTCGTGGTCTTTCAGACCGAAGAATTCGTTAACCCAGTGGGCCACGCCGTCGGCGCCGCTCTTGTCGGTCAACGCGACGCGGGGCGGACGACCCAGCAGCTTCGTGGTGTCGAAGATGTTGTAAATCCGCTCGTCGCGGCGCAGGCCGCCGGCGTGAATGCCCGCACTGGTCGTGTTGAAGCACCGGCCCACCAGCGGGTAATGATCGGGAATCGGCAAATGAATCGAGCGCATGTAGTCGGCCAGCTCGGTAATCGTCTGCGTATGGATTCCGTGGAGCTTACCTTTCAGAGCGATGTATTCGATGATCGCACCTTCCAGCGGCGGATTGCCGGTCCGCTCGCCGAACCCAAACAGTGTGGCATTGACCGCGTCGCAGCCATAGAGCCATGCCGTGGCCGCATTGACGTGGACTTTATGGAAGTCGTTGTGACCGTGCCACTCGAGCCGATCACTGGGCACGCCGACTTCCTGGTTCAACTTGTAGATGAGCTTGGGAATGCTCCGCGGCAGTTCGACGCCAGGGAAACTCAGGCCGAAGCCCATCGTGTCGCATAGCCGGATCTTCGCCGACATCTTCGCCGGCACCTTCTCGCTCAGCCGCATCAGCTTCTCGCAGAACGGCAAGACGAAACCTTCAATGTCCGCGCGGGTGACGTCCTCAAGGTGGCAGCGTGGTCGAATGCCCGCGGCGAAGGCCTCTTCGACGATGGCGCAATAGGCGTCCATGCATTCCTGGCGGCTCTTAAACTTCAGCTTTTGGAAGATGTGGTAATCGGAGCAGCTTGTGAGGATGCCGGTTTCTTTCAGGCCGGCGTCGCGCACCAGGCGGAAGTCGCCTTTGTTCGCGCGGATCCAGCCGGTGCACTCGGGATATCGGTGGCCCAAGTCGCGACAACGTTCGAGCGTGAGCCGATCATTGCTGGTGTAGAGAAAGAACTCGGTCTGCCGGATGACGCCGTGCGGCCCGCCCAACTTCGCCATCAAGTCGAAGATTCGCACCATCTGATCGGCCGTGTACGGTGGCCGGGCCTGCTGACCGTCGCGGAAGGTCGTATCGGTGATGAAGATATCGCGGCTCTTGACCGTGGCGGGATCGAACTTCACCGCCTTGCCGTCGATATATTCGACCATCGGCCCATCGAAGCGGATCAAGGGTGGCAGGCTGTAATGGAAAGTCTCTTCCAGCAGATTCGGCTCCGTGCGATCTTGAAGCGGAAACGAGGCGCGTTTGGACATGGTAAGGCTCGTGTTTGCGGTCGTCCGTTGGCGGCGAAACAGCCGACGCCGTGTCGGCCGGTAGCCAAATGGCGGATACGATTCTACCACATCGTCAAACGCTGGCAAACGGTCGCTACAAGGCGGGAAGGGAGAACCGCGACACACGCATTCGGGCAAAATTGGGTTGCCCGGGCAGAGCCACTCCAAAGCGGTCACCCATTTTCAATCCTGTCGCGGCGAGGAAATGGATGGGCAATGGGCATGACGAAAACCAGGAATAGATTGATGTCGATCGGATCGACACAATGGACACGCGGGAGGAGGTCGCATGCGGCCAAGACTTTCGCTATACTGGCGGCAGCATTTTGAGAAATGTGATCATGCGGTGGCCCATCCAATTCCAGTTATTGTATCCCACGCTGTTCGTGGTGGTGCTGACCATCGTTCTGGCCAGCGCGACTAGCGCCTATTTTGGGAGGATATCGGCAAGACGCAACGAGGACGAAAATCTTCGCCG
>CAVXFB010000005.1:0-161633 GCA_963760935.1 uncultured Planctomycetaceae bacterium
ACGGTGTCACCCATAACCGCCGCTGAGTCAAGGCCCGGATTTTCGGATTTTCCAGGATCATAACAACATCGGAACGGAGAGAGGCTAGCCGGGGTCCAGGGGCGGCAATGAGCGCCCTGGTCGGCGAATGGATTCGCCGAAAGGCTCCGGCATGGACTGCCAACTCCGTTTATCGTTACTTCGCGCACTGTGTAGTCACCCATTCGTGCCGTCCAGGCCGAGGCCCGTCGCATATTGTACTGTTCACGGCCGCAGTGCCCAATCAGGAACGCAGTGCAAACCCAGCGTCTCACGAGACACCTTTGCGGGCCAGCAGCGACCGTACTCGTGCGCGATCTCGTCTTTCTCTAGGCGACTTCGCTGGCATGTTCGTGGTGCCAACGTCGCAGCCGCTTCCAACAAATCTCCGCCAGCTTGCGGGCAACCGCCACCCGCGCAATCTTTGCGCCGGACCGCTTGCGCACCCGCGTGTAGAAGTTTTTCAGTGCGGCGTCCTGGCGAATGGCCTTCATGGCGGCCTCGACGAGAATCCAGCGCAACCAGTTCGATCCTTGCCGGGTGATCGATCCTCGATAACAATGTCCGCCCGACTGGTGCACGCGGCAAGTTAGTCCGGCGTAAGCCCCGACTTGTTTGGCGGCGTGAAAGCGCTCCGGCTCGCCGAGTTCGGCCACGATCAACAGTGCCGAGTACAAGCCAATGCCGTGAATGTCGGTCAACGCCTCCCTTTGTGGAAACTGCGTCGCCATCCGCTCGAGGTGCTCGTCAATGATCGTTGCTTGTCGGCCAAAGTGTCTCAGCCGCGCCAACAGCTCGTCGCGGACAAGATTTTCGATCCAGCCGAAGTCTTGACCGCGAAACCAAGCCAAACCGCGCACACCGAAGGGCGTTCGGTAGGGCGATTGCCGATTTCGCCTGGCCAGCAAGGCCCGCAGTTGAATCTTTGCCTCGGCCAATTCGCGGCCCAGCCGCGCGGCGGCGCGTCAGATCGCGCAACTGCTGGTAGGGTTCTGGTGGAATATAGGCCAGTGGAATCTGGTTGATCCGCAGCAGATTGGCGAGCAACTGTGCATCCAACTTGTCGGTTTTGCTGCGCCGCTGTACCATGGCGCGGAGACGTAAGGGATGGGCCAACAGGATCGTGCCGTACGGGGCGAGCAGGTCGTAGAGCCAGCGATAGGTGGCGCTGGCCTCGATGACCGCGCGGAAACGTTTCCACTGTTGAACTGCCTCAACGATGGCAGCGGTGTCTTCGCAGCGAATCGTCGTCGGTTTGGTGGCTTCACCCGCGTCGTTTACGGCCGCCATCACAATAGTCTCACGGTGTAGATCGATACCAACGTACCACATGAACAGGTCTCCTTGTTTGGTGGAGAAAAGATGGACTGTTACGAGTCTCCATCCTACTCCACCAGCAAGGGGCCTCAACATGCGGCGGTTATAGTATCAGGAACCGTTATTCCGTCTATTCGTTCCAATTACTGTCCCGTTGTCCAGAAAACGGCCCCTGACGCCTTCGTCTCGGCCCACGCCAGAGAGCTTAGACAGTAGAAATACAGCCTTCGGCGGAAAATGATCGTGAACGACCCTGCACAGTGCGGAATGCTCCCCCGTGCTGCCGTGCAGCGACTAACGATAGCATGCGTCGCAAAGACAATGAATCGCTATATCGCGATTCCACTGCCACGCCATCTTATGTGTCTTGCCGAGGTTCGTCCCGTGCACCGATGAATCGCTGCCGCAAGTCAGTTCACTCGCCGGGCTCGCCAATCCGACGCAGATAGCCGGCCAACCGCACTTGCAGATCAATCAGGTTCTGCCACTCCCGCTGGTCGAGAGTTACCTGATCCCCCTTGCCCTTGGGCTTGACCGATTGCAGCAGCCCCCGCATGCGAAGGTTCATGTACTGCAGCATCTCGGCGAGTTGCGCGGCCTGGCCAGGGCTCAGCGCGGCGGGCAATTCGGGCGGAGCCAACGTATGCAAGAGCGCCTCGGCATCCGGATCGTCGCTGAAGTTCAACTCGAAGTCCAATGAGGCGGCACTCGGCGCTTCGTCCAGGTCGTCAATCTCCAGCGTGATGCCTTCGGAAAGATCGACGCCGCGCAGCCGCGCTAACCGATCGGCTATCTCTTGGTGCGAGCCAAACAGAAGCAGCGTTCGCCCTACAGCAATCACATCGCCCGGGCGGAGCACCCAGACTTGCACCGTTTCACCGTTGACCTTCGTGCCATTGGTGCTCTGCAAATCGGTCAGCACCATCTTGTCCTGGTCTTCCTGAACCTTCAGATGGAAACGGCTGATCCGCTCATCATTAAGCTGGATCGGGTTACCCTCTTCGCGTCCGACGGTCAATGGCGTCGGCACGTCGGCAAAGACGCGTCCCCGATCCGCTCCGTCAAGCACCCGCAAGGTAATGAAAGCCATATGCAATTTCTAGCCCGAGCTACGGCACCGGTCAAGCCTGTCGATCGCGGATGCTGACGATTGTAGGAGGCAAATCGCACGACTTCATGCCGCTGCCCGCCGGGAAACGGAAACTGGAGCGGCACGCTGCCGCTGGCGACCCCACTTTCGGAGCCAGCGAAGATAGGCGCTGAGGTGCAGCCACGCATCGGCCGAGAGCAGATTCTTGCTGTGGCGTTGTTCCAAGTGGCAACACGACGCCGCGCCATGATACATCACCTGCCAACCGGCGCGTGCCATCCTCAGGCAAAGATCGACGTCCTCGAAGTACTTTCCATATCCCTCGTCCAGCGGCCCGACCTCAGTCATTGCCTCGCGGCGAACCATCAGGAAGCAGCCCGAGAGCCACTCGCACGCCCAGGTGCCGCTCGGATCATGATCGGCATAGAAATGCTGCGCAACCGCGCCACCGAGCCAACGGCCCATCCCACAGCGGCGCGCGAGAATCAGCGGTACGGTTTGGAAACGCCGGGCGGCATGCGCTTCCGATCCGTCGGCATGGAACAAGCGGCAGCCGGCAACGCCACATTGCGGTTGACTGTCCAGAAACGCCACCATGCGCGACAAGCACTGCTGGCGTGGGTCGAAGTACATGTCGGTATTCATCAACAGCACGTAGCGCGCCGACGAGGCTCGCAGGACGCGGTTGAGATTGGCCGCGTACGAAAGCCGGCGGGCGTTGCGGAGAATGTGCGTCTCCGCGAAGTAGTCGCACCACGGCTCCACGCCGTCCGTCGAAGCATTGTCGACGAGGATCAGCCGGCTCCGCAAACCCTGGCCCGATAGCGACATCGTGCCCAGCAGCCGCGGCATCAAGTCGCGTTCGTGGGTGTAAATGACGCCAATGTCGAGGTCCAAGGGATTAATGATATTGAACGATTCGTGTTGATTGACTGCGGTGGTAATTCCGAGCGAAGCGAGAGGGCTCCTCTCTCCCCTTTCTATGCCGCCTTGCGTCTTCCATCGGAATAGCGGTCAGCCGCAACGGGCTCGTCGGCATCCGGCGCGGGACCGAGTATCTGATCGACATTTGCGGCAAAATGCTCGCCGAACGTTTTGAGTAACGAAGTCAGGGCCGCAAATTCGGCGTCGTCAATGATCGGCCTGCTGCTCGAAGCCCGCAATTCGCAAAGCTCGCCACTGGGATCGGGCAGAGAGACCGAAAGCGACCAACAGCAACGATCGGCCGTGCTCTCCGTTGGATCGATCCAGCGGATGCGGCGAAAATCACCGTGCCCTAGCCAGCAGAATTCGATGCGCCGCACGTCCCAGGCGCGGACGCTGTGGATCAAAATGTCCCAAGGGTGGGAGTTCAGTGTTCGGGGTTCCCGCATTGAGACCTGATGAACGGCCGACGCCGCGACCTGACCGGTGACCCCTGCGGCCACACCTTGGATGCCAGAACCGGGAAGCCCAAGCCGACTCGCCAGCCGGGCGAGAACAACCAGGGACGATCTCATGATGCGAACGACCGCTCGTTTCGCCATCGCAAACTCCTCATAGCCGAATAGTCGCAGGCGGACCATCAGAACGATCAGGCTCATGGCCGCGACCCACGCCAGCACGTCGAGGCGGAAGATCGTGGCGGCCGTTGCGGCGGCCCCGGAGGCCAGACATACGGCTCCGATGAGGCATAGAACTTGCCACGGGGTCCAGCCGCGATCGAGTAATCGGTGGTGAATGTGTAGACGGTCGGGCGAGTCGAAGCGCCGGCCCGTCAGCTTCCGCCGCACCACCGCGGCGATGATGTCGAACATCGGCAACGTCATGACTACGACCGGGGCAGTGATTGCCAGCGTGGCCGAGGTCTTCAATGTCCCTTGGATTCCCAGCAAACCGACGCTGAGCCCGATTACCATGCTGCCCGAATCGCCCAAAAAGACGCTGGCCGGCGGCAAGTTATACATCAGGAAGCCCAACAGCGCGGCGGCCAGCACGATCGCCATGGCGGCCACGTGGCCATGCCCTTCGCTGGCGGCGATCACACCCATCATGACCGTCGTCGAAAGGCCGACGATCGATGCCAACCCGTCCATGCCGTCGATCAAGTTCAAGGCGTTGATGCAGCCCAACAGCCAGAGCACGGTCAATGGGATACCGAGCCAGCCCAGTTCAATCGGCACGCCGAAGGCCACGACGCGGTCGACGCAGTACCCGTACATCACGATCGGAAGCACGGCGATGATCTGCAGGCCCAGTTTCAAACGCGAGGGGAGGTCGAAGCGGTCGTCGATGCTGCCGACGAAGCACACAAAGCCGGCCGCGATCATCCATGCCGTCGACAGTTCGGTGAACTCGGGACTAACAGCCGCCGAGCCAAAGTGGGCCGCCAGCAGACCGAGGGCCGTCGCCCCGTACACAGCCACGCCACCCCACAACGGAATCGGCATGCCGTGCAGTTTTCGCCGGCCATCGGGCCTGTCGACGATGCCCCATCGCCGCGCAAACCTTCGCACGATGGCCGTCAGCACAAGCGACGCCACCAATGCGATCGAGGATGTCAACGCCAGGGAACCCATGTGCCATCCATTGCAACAGTCGCGGGCAGATATTCCTGTCTGCCGAGCAATCCAGCCAATTAGGGCAGATGACAATCCCTGCCCCAATCATTCTCACGTCCGACCTACGATTCTCTCAAAGACAATCTTCAACTATGCCGCCTGCCGATGCGACATCTTGCGTGACTTGCTGCTTGTATGCCGCGATGACTTCCTGGCTGGGACCAATCAGCCGCGCCCGGCCGTGATCGAGCCACAGCACGCGGTCGCACAATAGCGGCAGGTTTATGAGATCGTGACTCACTACAATGACCGCCCGAGCCGTCGACATCAGGGCCCGCATGCGCTCGCGGGCTTTGGTTTGAAAGCTCAAGTCGCCGGCCGATAGAACTTCATCGACGATCAGGATTTCCGGTTCGATGGCCGTGGCGATGGAAAACGCCAGCCGCACCATCATGCCGGCCGAATAGTAGCGGACGGGCATACTGAGGAAGTCCCCCAACTCGCTGAACTCGGCGATCGGCTGAATCTTCGCGCGAATCGACGTCGGCGTCTCACCCTGGAGATAGCCGCGAAACATAATGTTTTCCCAGCCGCTGGCATCCATCTCGAAGCCCAGAGCGATGTCGAACAACGCGCTGATGTGCCCATTGACCCGCCGGTGGCCAGCCGTGGGCGGATAAATGCCGGCCAGCAGTTTCAAGAGGGTGCTCTTTCCCGCGCCGTTGTGGCCGATAATTCCCAGCCGCTCCCCCTCGTTGACCGTCAGATCGATGTGTTCCAAAGCTTGCACTTCGAAGGTCGTCTTCTTCGAGCGCCGGAAGAAACCGTTGAGTAGGTATTCCTTCAGACTGATCCGCCCAAAGCAGCGGAGGTGGAAGCGAAGACCGACGTCATCGAGTTGAATCAGCGACATATCTGCATCAAAGGTAGAAGATCATCCGCTTCTCGAATCGCCACAATAGCGTCGCGGCGACGCTGACCGCGGCCAACCCAATCAAGGCGCCGATACCAATCGTCGTCGGCGAGGGAACCTGTCCATCCAGGAGCGGCTTACGAACCATATCCAACAGCACGGCGAAGGGGTTGAGATTCATTACCCACCCAAGGTGCAGCGGCTCCAGCTTCCGCAACAGCATTTCCGGCTTATAAATGATCGGCGTCACGTAGAACATGATCTGCATGAGCACTTCGATCAGATGCTGCGAGTCTTGAAACATCACGTTGGCCACGCCCATGCAGGTCGCCAATGCCCAGCCGATCACAAATAGCAACGCCAAGGTTGGTACCAGGCTGACCAAGACCAGCGGGTTTTTGAAGCCGTTGACAATGCCGACGAAGGCAACCGCAATTCCCAAACCGAGCAAGAAATGGAAGCTCGCGCCCAGGGCCGTGCGCAGTGGATAGATGGCCAACGGCGCCGGCTGCTGGCGAATGTAGGACTCGCCCTTGAAAAAGCACTGGCACCCATCCATTACGGCGGCGTTCATGAACGCCCAGAACGTCAACCCCGTCAGCAAGTTCGGCGCATACTCTTTCACCGTCAAACCGAACAATTGAGAGAAGACCACGCACAGCACGATGGTCATAGCAATCGGGTGCAACAGCGACCAGCCGATGCCGATGATCGAGCGCCGGTAGCGGTTCCGCAGATCATTGCGGACCAGGGCCGTCCAGAAGTAGCGAAGCCGCCAGATTGCCGACAGATACCCGGTCACCGAGAGCCTCCCTGCTCAAGTACCGCAACCATCGCGGATGAAATTTATCGCCATGCTGCCCATAGGGACACAGTCCTGTGGGGGCCAAAGTATACAAGCTCCGGCAATGGCGAATCAATGCCAATACCCGGCTCACACCACTGTCGGGTGGATCGGGGAAGAACTCGCATTGTTCCGCGATGCGAGTGCCGCTATATTACCCGGCTGGGAGTCGTCTCCAAGACCATTAGGTCATTCTGAGCGCAGCGATGAGTCTCTGCGGTTTGCGAGATCATTCGCTGCGCGCAGGATGACGTCTAGAGATTCCTTCACTCACTGTTGCGCGGCGAGTTCAGCAAGGAGGCTGACATGTTGCGACGAACGTTCACGGCGGTCGCTTGTCTTGTGGCCGCAAGTTATCTGGTCTGTCACACCGTGGCAACGGCTCAAGAAGCTACAGCGACGTGGCGCAGGGCGCCCGATTCTCCACCACCGGCCGACACGCCGCGTGAGGCCACCGCCGTCGTTGCGACGAGCGCGAGCGTTCCAACGTCGCCCGAGCCGGCGACGAAACCGGTGACGCATGTCAGCAATGGCAACGGTACATTGCCAAACGACGCCGGACAGGTCTGGCGCGAATACGACATCAGCCCTTATACCGCGCGGGTCACCAGCACCACGCGTCCGGAGCAAGCTATCGTCGATTGGATTCTCCGCGAGACGGGCTACGAAGCGTGGCACACCGGCCCGCTGAGCATTCTCAGTGCCGGCCCCCGCACCCTGCGCGTTTATCATACGCCGAAGATGCAGGAGGCCGTGGCCGATCTGGTCGATCGCTTTGTCAGCAGTGAAGCGGCCACCTACACCTTCTCGCTCCGCGTCGTGACGCTCGACAGCCCGAATTGGCGAACACTGGCCCAGCGGCTGCTTCACTCCGTGCCCGTGCAGACGCCGGGCATCAATGCCTGGTTGCTGGCCAAGGAAGATGCCGCGATTTTGCAGGGTGAACTGCGCCGCCGCAACGACTACCGCGAACATAGCTCGCCGTACTTGATGGTCAACAATGGACAATCGACGCTCGTCTCCGCCATGCGCGGGCGGCCCTACGTCCGCGACGTGATCGTCCGACCCGACATCGCTACCGGTTTCGAGCCGTCGCCGGGCCAGGTCGACGAAGGCTTCAGTCTCGATTTCAGCCCCTTAATGTCGCTCGACCGCCGGATGATCGATGCCACGATCAAGTGCGACGTGGATCAGGTTGAAAAAATGATTCCCGTCATGCTCGACGTGCCGACGCGTGCACTGCCACGGCAGCGGACCAAGATCGAAGTGCCGCAAATGACGCATTACCGCTTCCACGAGCGGTTTCGCTGGCCGCTGGAAAAAGTGCTACTGGTGGGCATGGGCATGGTAGCGCTGCCGATTCCCGTCGACGGCGCCCCGCTGGTGCCCGGCGTGCCGCTGCCCATCGGCAACACGCCGGCCCGGGCCGACCTGTTGATCTTCGTGGAATGCAAGGGCCCGCTTGGCCCCGCAGCCGCCGCCAGCACCAGCCCCACACCGCTGCCGCGATCCTCGCAGCGCGACGCCCGAAACTACCGCGGGCGGTATTGAGTAACGAGAAGAGCGACTTAATGGTCTCAATCGCTGTGGCTGCAACGCTTAGCGATGACTCTCACATCGCGAGAGATCCGCGAGAGATCGAAAGTGCGAAGACGCGAAAGAATCGCGAGTGAGGATACGATAGGCCTACCTTCGCGATTCCTTGCTTTCGCGATTTCGCGATCACAGGTGGAAAAACAGCGGCCTTCTCAACCGTGTTCGGCGTACCGCGCTACTGCAACACCGTTTGCCGCGGGCGTTCCATCGGCTGAGGCCGGGCAACTTCCGTCGGCGCCGGCTCGGCCGACGCGTTCGTCGACGAGTGCCGCGGATCAACCCACTTCAGCGCCGACGAGTTCATGGGTCCCGGCGCGCCCGTATGGCCTACGCCGGAGCTAGCAGTCGGCGGCACCGGCACGAGACTCGCCAGCGACGACTGCTTGTCGCGCTCGCGGTAAATCAGGTTCGGCTCGGGCCGTGCGCGACGCTGGCCGGCGGAAGCCAGCATCTGGCCCTTGGCGCCAGGCTGCACGTCACGCGGACGCAGCGGCGGCATGCCTTGCTTGACCCATGCCAGCCACGTGTCTTGCAGCACGCTCAAGTCCGTCAGGCCATATTGGTGCTGAACGGCTGTGGCCCAATTGTCGGTCTCCAGGCCTTCGCCGAGGAATTCGACGAATTTCGGCCGTCCGCCCGACTGAATCAGGTACTCGGCCAGCGCGTAGCCCTGGGCATACAGCGGCATGATGTCCTTGGGGTACTCGGTCATGGCGAACATGTCGCTAAAGGCGATGCCTCGACCAGTACGGAGAAAGGTTTGCAGCATTGTGCGATGCTTGTTCTTTTCGCTGAAGTGTTCGACGCTGGTCGCCCCGCCCTCATCGGCCCAGCGCGGCAGCGGCTGGCGAAAGTGGCTGGCGAAGACCATGTGCGTGATTTCGTGCGGCAGCACCGAATCCAGCAGCCGCTCCTGTGAGCCCTGGATCGACATCCGCCAGCCGAACACTTCGCCGTGATCGAAGACGAACGTGGTGGCCCCGCCGGCGCCGAGATGCGGACCGGCCTCGACGGTCATCACGCACGGCTGCGACCAATTGGGCATCGCCTTCCCCAACCACGAGACGGCCAAGTCGTGGCGATACTTCTCGGCCGCTTGGGCGAGCTGTTGGGCAAAATTGGGGTCCGCCGTCTCGATGATGAAGTTCGGCGTCCGCTGCTGCGCGCCCATGGCCACCAGCAGCAGGATCACCAGCAGCCCCGTACGTTTCGCTGCCCGAGCGAACTGCCTGACGGCTAGCGGAAAAATAGACGGGTAGATCCGAGCGTCCATGCTCTGCCTCGCTTCCCGAGCAATTCGGGGAATGTGTGGGCCACGTCCCTGTGGCGCGTCAGGCGCCGGATGTCCCAGCGGTAGACCTGCGGCCGCAGCGCGAACCGGGATAGGTTGTAGGATACGCAAAACTTAACCGCCGGCAGCGAAATCACCAAGGCCATTTTCCACCGGCGGCTTGCTAGCAACGCGAGCAGTGGAGGGCAAGCGGCGCACAGGCAGGATCAATCTCGGCTGCTACTGAAGGAGCCCAAATCAAAGGATGCAACGTCGTAGGGGATAATCCGAGTCCGATCATTCTGCGCGATTTCAGAAAATCACGCAAGCAAGTTGCACGCAATTCGCGCATTAACGCACGACGTTATGCCAAAACGGCCTGCAAAGAATGTTTGATAAACGAGGGCGGTTTTTCGGCTGCTATCGTGGGCACATGCCATATTCCTCGCTCCGCCCGACTGGCGATTGTGAGCTATGCTTTTCATGGAGGGATGCAGCGCCTTCCGAACCGAAAGTCGCTCATCTTTCCGACAACAACCTCGTCCCGTGTTAGACGGCAAAAGGCGGCCCCCGGCTGCATGCGGTTAGGAATGCCGCATAGCGTCACGATGACGGAAACGGTTCGCGTTTCCAGGCTTGCCGATGCAGACCTGCCCGTCGTTGCCCCAAGCAACAGGAGTCTGCACCGATGGACAATCTTTTCGCATCATCGAAGCCAAATGAGCGCCGCCGTGGCGCGATCGCCGTTCTCGCCGCCGTATTCATGGTGATTGTGATAGGCATGATCGCCTTCGCTGTGGACGTCGGCTATTTGGAGGTGGCTCGTACGCAACTTCAAGCGGCGGCCGATGCGGCCGCATTGGCCGGGGCGGCAACGGCTAATCAGTCGCGATCTGAAATGGAGGCGGCGGCGATCGGCATTGCCACATCCAACACCGCAGCCGGCAGACCGGTCCAACTAGCCTCCGGCGACATTCACTATGGCACGTGGGACACCGCGACACGGTACTTCGCGCCGTCTGCCTTGCCGGGCAATGCGGTCCGCGTGACCGTCCGCACCGATGACAGCAGTGGAGGAAAAACGTCCGTCTACTTCGGAAGTCTCTTCGGCATCCGCGGCGTTACCCAGGACGCCTCGGCCGTGGCAACGATGAACCCCCGCGACATCGCCTTCGTCGTCGACCTGTCCGGCTCGATGAACGACGACACGGAACCCGACAGCACCGCCACGATCAATAGCACGTGGGCCGCCCAGGGATATCCCAGCATCGGCACCGATCTGCTGAACCAGGTCTATGTCGACTTCGGCTGGCCGGGCCGCTATCCCAACGAGACCTCGCAATTCATCGGCCAGACCGTCGGTGCTACCAAGCAATCGTCGAAAAGCACGACGCTGTCACAGTTGACCAGCTATCCGGGCAAACTTTCCGGAACCAGCATCCCCAGCCAATATCGCATCACTAGCTCTGACAGCTCCAGCACGCGCACAAGAAAGGCCTACGCCTGGATCATGGAAGTTCAGATGCCGGCCATGATACCCGGCGTGACGCCAATACCGAATTACACCGATACTTCCAACTACGATTATTGGAAAGCCTATATTGACGCCAACTGGGACAAGCTTGGCCAGCGGTCCTACATGCAGTACATGATGTACAACGGACGCGATGCTCAGCCGGGCGGCATGTATACCCCGCTGTCGCTTCATAGCAGCATTACGCCCATGCACGAGGAATCGACCGCCGGCGGCACGTTCAGCTTTCCGCCTCGCGAGCAGCCGACACATGCGGCGCGTCGATCGATCATCGCCGCGCTGAAGATCATCAGCGACTGCAACCAAAACATCAGCGACGTCAATCAGCGCGACTGGGTTTCCATCATTACCTTTGATCGTCTTAGCCCGGGACCGACGATCATCGTCCCGCTCACTAGCGACTATTCCGTGGCCATGCAGGCGTGTACGACTTTGCAGGCCGTTTGCAGCAACAACTACAGCACTGCCACCGAAACTGGCTTGATCGCAGCCGCCAACCACATCAAGCCGCAAAACCAAGGCGGCGCCGGGCGCACGCAAACCAATAAGATCGTGGTGCTGCTGACCGATGGCCAGCCAAATCTCTATTCCAGTTCCAGCAGCGCCATCGGTACATACCGCGACCAGCACCCCAGTCCCGACTTCTACGGCGGTAGCGGCAACTATCCTCACGAGGCCGCACTGATGCAGACTTCGATGATGCAGGGAAACAACTGGTATCTGTACCCGGTAGGCATTGGTCTGGACACTGACTACAACTTCATGGACCGCATGGCCCGCATGGGCGCAACGGCCAACAACAGCGGACAAAGTGCCCGCGGCAGCGGCAACCCAGCCGACTACGAGGCTCGGCTCACCGATATTTTTGAGAAGATCATTACCAATCCGAAATTGCGGTTGGTGCAGTAAGCGTGCACGGCGGCATTCCGGCCGGCGACAATACTCCGCACAGCTACTACCTGCACTCGGCGGTGTGGCTCGTACGATAGTGTGTCCGCCGCAAAAACCTGCCCGGCGTCGCCCCGCTGCCGGGCAGGGCGGCCGCGCGGATTGCATAATCCTCAGCACAACGATATCTCTCGCCCCTTACGCGAGACGACGTAATGCTTCGCGCAGCTTACCGTCGTTGGTGAAGCCCGCCAAGAACGCTCAGCCCTGCTCCCCTGCTGTCCCTATCCGCGCCGCAGCAGTAGAATGTGCAGACACAAGGGGAATCTCACGGCAATGTCGAATCGAACCGGACCGCTGCGGGCTGACTCTCACTCGAACTGATAGGGAATTGGGGCATGACTGGCCAAATCGGCTCAAACGTCCACACCAGTCCGGTGCATTTCGATAACGACCGCATCCACGCGGCCGCCGTCTATTGCAGCGATGGGCGTTTCGGCGCGCATTTTGACGATTTTCTCCAGAACGCCCTCAAACTCCCGCGCTATGATCGTCTAGCGGTGCCCGGCGGCGCTGCCTGTTTGGCCGGCCACTTTCTCGCCAGTCGCGAAGAAGACGCGATCATCGAGCAGTTGCGATTCCTAATCAAGGTTCACGGTTTGGAGCGAGTGGTTTTGATCGCTCATCATGACTGCGCTTTCTACACACAACTGCTGCATATCTCGCATCTGCAATTGGAGAGTCAACAGCGTGTCGACATACAGATCGCCGCCGACCGAGTCCGCTCCTTTGACCGCAGCCTGACGGTTGATACTTTCTTCGCCCGCAAACATCCGGACGGAACCGTCGTATTCGAGTCGCTGGAGCAATCGACGCCGCACACAACAGATCGCTCGACCCGTTGCGACCCTTAGAGCGCATCTCAGAATTCTGTAGCGTTCAGATCGCTTTCGGAACCGCGGGACCACTCCGCCAGTAACGCTATACGTTCGTGCGACACGCACTAGGTTCCGCCTACCTCTTCTTGCCTCGTGAACGAATCGGCGCCGCTTTGGGGATCCTCAGTCTTCCATCGGAATCGAGCGGCTTGACGCCCGGCTTGAAATCGAATAACACGAAGTCGTCCACTTCCAGCCATTGATCGACGGGCGAAGCCCAATTTCGCGTGGCGCCGCCGAAGAACGTATAGATCTTCATGAAGTCGACTCCCGCGTTGGCCGTCGAGGCGTCCCGCCATCGTAAGGTTGTGAATCGCTTGATGAATTTGCCGTCGATGTAGCCCTCCAACACTCCATTGGCTTTGCCCACAGTGTTCATCTTTACGTGGATCGCAATGTTGATCCATTTTCCCGCCGGCATCTGATAACCCCAGCGCAACGTATCGCCGTAGTGGCCCCTCTGATCCAAGTGGTACGGGTAGAAGACGATGTTCCCCTTCTCCTTAAACATCAGCGAGGCCGTAAGGTCTCCGTGCGCCTTGTCGTGCTTGTAGTTGATCCCCAGCCCGGGTATCTTCCCACCGATGTTCCACTGGAATCCCGGCTTGAACTTGATTCGGTAGCTGAAATAGATGTCGTCGAAGGGATGATCGAAACGCACCTCCCACTGGCCGCCTCCCTCGTCCGGCCCCCGAGAGCCTTTGGGAAACGTCCATCGCATGACCTTGTTGGATGGATTGCTCGCGTCTCGTTGGATACGGGGCGGCACCTGTCGAGACGACCAACCCGGATAGCCGAGCCCATAGCGACCGTACCAATCATATTTCCATTCGCGATCGAGGTACTTGCCCGGCGTGTCATCCTGGAAATTGTTCGCAAAATAGACGTTGAAGAGGGCCGCGTCGGACGTTCGCGCGGCGGTTGTTGGCTTGTGCTGAGCCGCGCCGTCTTGCGCGTATGTAGCACCCAACCCAATACACAATACCAGCGCGAGCGGCAGCAGAGAACGAATCATGGCAAGCTCCTATGCGGGGTCCCAAAAAGGGCAGGAAAGCATCAGCCATAACGTTGGCGGGGACCGACGATTGCGTAAGGATCGGATTACCGCCTTGGCAAATCGTCAGCCGTGTAGACGTATCTTACCACCGCATGAACCACCGGGGCAAGCGCCCGACGCCGCCGAGCCGCCCTGCCTATTGTCAGTCGGCGCCGCCGTTCGGCTGTGGCTTGAGAAGCTGGTAGGTCTTGTAGCCGCCGCCGAGGTTGACGGCCGCGATGCCCCGCTGCCGCAAAATGCGGGTCGCAACGTAACCGCGCTGGCCAACCTGACAGTAGATGGCGATCGGTTGATCGCCCGGCAGCTCCGCCAATCGCGATCGCAGCTCGTCGACTGGGATATTCACTGCCCCGGGAATATGTCCTGCCGCAAACTCCTTCGGCGTTCGCACGTCGAGCAGGAAAGAACGTTCCGCCGTGGGCGTCGACACCACCGTGGCCATGTCGAGTTGCGATTGATCTCCACGCAGCATGCCGGCGGCCACGAAGCCTGCCATGTTCACCGGGTCTTTGGCCGATCCATACTGCGGCGAATAGGCCAGCTCCATTTCTTCCAGATCGAAGACCGTCATGCCGGCTTGAATGGCCACGGCCAGCACGTCGATACGCTTGTCGACGCCCGCGCCGCCCACGGCCTGTGCGCCGAGAATCCGACCGCCGGGCGACTCGAAGAGCAGCTTGAGCGTCATCGCCTCCGCCCCGGGATAGTAGCCGGCATGATTCAACGGATGCACGTATACGGCGCGATATGGTGGCTTCGCACATTGGGAAGGGGACAGTCCCATTTTCGCTGGGGCGAAAATCGGGACAGTCCCCAGCGATTTTTCGGAGGCGCCCGTCATGGCGGCCGTCACATGGAACACCCGCACGATGGCCGTGCCTTGCGTTCCGCGATAACGCACCGCCCGGCCAAAGATATTGTCGGCCGCGATACGGCCTTGCCGATTGGCTGGCCCGGCCAGCGGAATTTGGGCCGGTGCGCCGAAACAAAATCGTTCACTTCAATAGCATCGCCGACGGCGTAGATATCCGGGTCGCTCGTCTGCAAGTTCTCGTTAACGCAGATTCCGCCACGCTCGCCAACCTGCAAGCCCGCGTCGACGGCCAGCTTGCTCTCAGGCTTCACGCCAACGCCCAAAATCACAAGCTGAGCCGCCAACTGCTCGCCCGACGTCAACCGGACGCTGATGCCGTCGGCCGATTGTTCAAAGGCCGCGGCCGATTGGCTGAGTTTCAGAGCAACACCCTTGTCCGTCAGGCATTTTTCGATCGCGCGGGTCATCTCCCGGTCGAGCGGCGGCAGCACCTGATCCTGAAGTTCGACGACGGTCGTAGAAATGCCGCGTCGAACCAGACTCTCGACCATCTCCAGCCCGATGAACCCGGCGCCCACCACCACCGCCTGCCGCACTCCCGCGTCAAGCTGCGCATTGATAAGGTCCATATCTTCGAGATTTCGCAGCGTGAACACGCCCGGCAGATCAATGCCAGGTATCGGCGGCCGGCAAGGCGCCGCGCCGGGGGCCAAAATCAGCTTGTCATACGCCTCCTCATACTCACGTCCCGTCACCAGGTCGCGAATGCGGACCTTCTTCGCCGCGCGGTCGATGGCCTCGACCGACGATCGCACCCGCACATCGAGGTTGAATCGCTTGCGCAGCAGATCCGGACTGACGACTAGCAATTTTCCGCGATCGGTGATCTCGCCGCCGATGCAGTATGGCAAACCGCAATTGGCGAACGAAACATCCGGCGACCGCTCGACAAGCACGATTTGGGCGTCTTCCGACAACCGGCGAGCTCGAGTGGCAGCCGATGCGCCGCCGGCCACGCCGCCGACAATGACCAGTTTCATGTTTGACCTCTTTGGCGAATGCGCTCGTGACGCATCACAATTACTGTAGAGGATACAGCCGCGCGTCGAGGACGCATTCTACCTCTTTTCGCCGCAGCATGCTGCCGGGTCGCAGCCGCGATTCCACGGCATTCGGGCCAGCAGCATCCCCATGCCGCAGGTGTCGGTCACCCCGGCGCAGATGAGGCCGGCGCCCACGAAGAACGCCAGGACGACACAGCCCGGATGCACCAGCCAACCGAGCACGGCCCCCAGGCACACCAACAGCCCCGCCGCAATGCGTACTTGGCGTTCCAACGACATCGTCTTCTTTCCCTGCACGATTGGCAGGCCGCACTGCCGCCAGCCCTGTGTGCCCCCGTCGACGTTGACCACGTTCGCATAACCGGCCTTCACGAACTTCTCGCACGCCTGACGGCCGCGGCTGCCCGACCGACAGATCAAGTACAGCGGTTGCTCGGCCGATCCGTTTCGCGCCTTCATTACGGCAGCCGGATCGAGCCGATCCAGCGGCACATTCCGGGCCGGAACCGCATGCACTTCTCGAAACTCCGAAGGCGTGCGCACGTCGATCAATTCAGCACCGCTGTCGCAAAGGGCGGCCACTTCGGCCGGCGTGATGGTCGCAATTTCCATGTACTTCTCCTTCGTTGTTCCACCGAAAACGGGGCAACGCCTTCCACGGCGTCATTTCTCTCCGCCGAAGCGTGCCTCGATACATGCCATGATGTTGGCCAGATGCGGTTCAATGATCTGATAGTAGGCCCGCGCCCCTCCTTCTCGCTGCGCAAAAGGCCGCAGCGTTGCATCAACCGCAAATGTTCAGAAGCCATGTGGCTGGGAATACCGCAGGCCTCGGCCAGCTCGCCGACCGTATACCGCCCGCGCAAGAGCATCTCCACCATCCGCAGTCGATGGGGATGGGCGAGCGTGCGAAGGCACTCGGCCGCCTGGTCCAGGGCCTCGACCGAGATCAGCGGCGGCCGCTTCGACGGCTTCGCCTTGGTCAGTATGCCGGCTTTCCCACTCATACTTTGTCCAATATATCGGAATATCGCGACATGTCAACTACTCAATTTGTATTTTCTCGTCGGTAGGGTGGCACGCCCTGCGGAACGAAGGGCGTAGAATATGGCGCACCAACACGCCCTTCGCCGTGGGCTCCGAGCGTGCCGCCTTGTCGTCTATTGGTCTGGCAGCAGCGGCTGGCCAAGCAATCTACCTGCACACCAAGACGCATCTGTATCGGGTGGAGAAGTAATACGATCGCCTACCCAGCCAGATGCTCGACTTTGTCGAAAAACACCGGAACCTCACAATTGTCATTCTGAGTGCAGCGAAGAATCTACCAGCTTTCCCGGCCTCGGAAGAGGTCCTTCGCTGCGCTCAGGATGACATGTTCGCCTTTTCTGACAAAGCCTAGACTCTACTGAAATTGCAGGTATCCAAATCCGTCGGGCAGCACGGTGACGGCGGTGGGTGTGGTCCAGGATTGGAAGCCGACGCCAGGCGCGACCCGCTGGATGCCCACCGCCCAGAGACAGTAGGGTGCGTGCTTGCACGCACCAATCATTCCAGTCGGCTGAAATTCATCGCCGTACCACAGGTCGCCACCACCCCAATCGATCGCGTATTCGCCAAGTCGTACGTAGCGATGAAATGACGACCAAGGCCAGTCGCGCACCCGAGCGCTGAGCCGATGTTTCACCGGGTTCACGTGGATATAGTCGGCCAGACGCTTTACATCGGCTTCGTCGCGACAAGTGTGCTCATAGAATCGCCGTTGCCAAATCCCCTTCTCTGCGCGGCGTCGGCGGCTTGTCGAACTCACCGTCCCATCGATTCGCCCTTCCACTGCCCGCGTGAAGAGCGTTTTGATCTGCCTCCATCGCGTCGTGTAATCGGTGTCGCCGGGCGGCAATTCCCAAATGGTGTGCAGATGGTCCGGCAGGAGCACGATTGCCACCACCGAGAAGGGTCGCAATCGACGCACGTCGCGGAATGCTTCTCGTAACGCATCACGATAGATGTCAGACGTGAGGAATCGCCGACGATGATGCGTGACCACCGTGAAGAAGAATGTTCCCCCGTCAACGCGCCAGCGTCGGTAATCGCTCATGTACCCAGCATAGCATGGTGCGTGCTACATGTCTCGGCATGTCATGGTGCGTGCAAGCACGCACCCTACAATCTACATGCCAGACGTTACTGGAATTGCAGGTATCCGAAGCCGTCGGGCAGGACGGTGATGGCGGCGGGCGTGGTCCAGGATTGGAAGCCGACGCCGGGCGCGACCCGCTGGATGCCCACCGCCCAGACTTCCTTTGGCTGCGGAGCACGGCCGACAAGTTCGGCCAATGGGATCGCCGCTTCGACGCTCCACTCGCCATCCACCTGCGCGGCTGCCACGAACCAACGCGGGTTCCATGTGCTGTCGCCCCACAAACGGTCGTTGGTCCAACCGTACTCGTCGATCGTCAATCGATAGAAGGTGGTAAAGTCGCGGTCCACGTCGAGGAACACCTCGATCCGATCGTGGGCCGAAAGATCGGCATCGGGCACGCGCGGCGACGTGGGGCGTGCGCCCTCTACCGCCTCGGCGCGGCGGCAACGGCCGGCCAAATAGAGATATTCGGCGTCGTAGGCCAACATGACCGTGGCGGGCCAGCCGCCGTCGTCGTGCTGCGCGCTCTCGAGCGCGGCCGCTTTGGCCTTCTGCCACACGGCGTCGTCGAACTTGCCATCCAACAACGGCTTCGCCTCGGCCTTTACGCATGGCAACATCGGTTTATCCGCCCGATGGCGTGGATCGGTCAGACTCAACTCGCTCTCGGCCGCAGCGCGCACGCGCCGCGATCGCTCCCATGGCTTTGCAGTTGATATAGCCCGTCGGCCTGTCTGGGCTGATTCAGACCGCGGTAGGCGGCGGCCAGCGGAAAGCAGACGGCCGGCTCGGCAAACCATTCCGGCCGCGTGCGTTCAACCTCCTTGGCGAGGGCCTCGGCACGTTCCAATCGCTTGGGGCTCTCGCCGCGCTCGACGCGCCAAGCCGCTTCACCGCTCGCATAGTATTGCAGCAGCCAAAGGTTGGCCGCCGGCGCCAAGGCATGTTGGGGATAGCGCTTGGCCAGAACCTGAAACGTCTCTGCCGCCAGGGGCCAGTGCCCCGTGTGATAATAGCGGTCAGCAAGCTGGTAGAGCATCCGCGCTCGGCTGTCGTCGTCAAGGTCGCGCGTCATGTCGTCGATTCGGGCCAGCAATTGTTCGGGCGACGCAACGGCCTGCTCCGCGCGATCGATGATCGCCTGCACGATGCGCCGGCGTTGCGCAATGCGCCGGTCGAGCCCTTCGCCGGCCGGTGGCATTTCACGGCGTGCCGGGCCGCCCGGCGAAAGCGCGATGCCGCCAAAGAAGTCGCGACGGTCGGCCTCGTTGCCGGCGACGCTGTGCAACAGGCGAAAGCCGATCATGACCGGCGAGAGGGTGAAATGGTCGAACAACAGCCCGCGCGGTTCGGCCGCGGCGTCGGCCAGCGAGCAGCCCAAGCGAGGCGCATATTGGCTCGTCGCCAGATCGCTGCCGCCGCGCGTCCCGGGCGGCATCATCCCATAGATCTTCTTCACCTGCCATGGCGCCAAGCCGGCCTCGGCGATTTGAGCCGGAAAGGCGTTGGGATCGGCGGCCTCGGCGACGGCCTGGACAACCGCCTGATGCACGATCGTTAAGAGCGACGAATCCAATTCGTCTGACGTTTGCTGGTGGTCGCTTGCTCGCGTCACGTTTTGGGCCGTTGACTGCTCGCTCGCGCGACTAGCACCCGGCAGGTCGCTGGTGACGATGACTTCTGGCCGCCAGAGCCGGATTTGCCGAACCAGGTAGGCCTGCAACTCCTCACGGCCACGGCCGTTGTTCACGGCGTCCCACGCCGCCAGGATGTGCTTGGCGTCCACCGCGAGCCCCGCCTGGCGCAGCGGGAATCGCCACGCCATCTCGGCCGCGCTTCCTCCCGCGAGACTTACGGCCTCGTGAAGCCGATGCGACAAATGAACGTAGTCGTGCGCCGGCAATTCGACGTCGCGACGGCCGATCACGTCGATGGCGGTCAGGTATCCTTCGTTGCCGCCCAGGCGGGCGATCAATTCCAGCGGCACGTCATCTGGATCGGCGAAAAATCCCAGCAACGCCGCCTGCGAGCCGCCGGCTCGTTGCGTTTGCCACGTTCGTCCGCCATCGCTGGTAGCCAGAATCGTGCCCAATTCACCAACGGCCCAACCGTGCTGATCGTCGACAAACTGCATCGCTCGCAGCGGGACGAACGCGCCGGTCGCAAAGGCCGTCCATGTGCGCCCGCCGTCCGACGTGTGAAACACGCGCGTGCCCGGCGTGCCGGCGATCCAGCACTTCGCACCGCGCACGGCCAGGGCGGCGAAATCGAAAAGCGGCGCAACGATCGGCAACGGCCCCGGCGTCGGCTGCCATGTCGCCCCGCGGTCGACGCTCATGCGAACCATTCCGCCGTCGCCGACAAGCCAACCATAAGCCGGGGGCGTCAGCCGCAACTGCCGATAGCTCGGCATCACGAACCGTTCGGACCGGGCCATTTCGATCTCATCGCGGTTGACCATGCCCAGCGCGCCGTTGCGCCCGGCCAACGCGCCGGAGTGCAAGTTAACAAAATCACCCGCCAACCAATCGGCGGCATTTCCACCGGGCACCGGCCGCCATTGCCGACCGCCATCGTCGGTGACAAACACGCCCGAAGGGTACATGGCCGACGAGCAAGAGATGGCCCAACCGTGCTGCGGATCGAAGAATCGCAGCCGCTTGACTGCCGATAGCAGAAGTTTGGGGACTGGGGTCCATGTCTTTCCGCCGTCGCGGGTCACCAGTAGCACGCCGGTGCTCGTATGCGTGAACGGATGCACGAAGCCGCCAGCCGCCCAGCCGAGTTGGTCGTCGCAGAAACAAACGGCCGAAAGCGCGCAACGCACGCCCGAAGCTTGCGGCTGCCATTGCCGCCCGCCGTCGTCCGTGTGCCAAATGACGCCCCGATCGCCGACGGCCCACCCGTGCTCGGCATCGACAAAGCAGACGTCGTTCAGTCGGGCGTCGTTCACCGCCACATTTGCGGCAGCGGGGCCGGGACCCGCGGCAGTCGCAACGGCCAGTGTCAGCATGAAGGCAGTAAGCATGGGAAACGCCGCGAACTCACGTTGTCTGGAATCAGGACGAGCGGCAGGAACTTTCCGAGGGACGTACTAGGGAGCGAAGAGCGGCTTCAAATCGAGCGTCTTGAGCGGCAAGGCAGACGAAGGGCAGGAACCGATGGCAAGGTGCAACTTCAGCGCGACCGGCTCGAAAATCATTGTTTGCACCGTCATTCGGCCCAGATTCACTTCATTCAGCTTCTTGTCCACATCGGCAACTCCCAGCTTGTCCATATCGCGGGCCTGGATGAGTTTCCGATAGCGAGGACACCACTTGAATACCGCCAACTCCGTGGTGCGGAAGTGGTTGGTGCAGGCAAGGATGCCGTCGTAATGGCCGCGGCTCGCCACGCTATTGGGCGTCATTTCCAGCACCCGCCCGCCGTGGCGGTCGCACAACGACAAGCTGAGGATGGTGGTCCGCTGAGTGGCTCTCAGCAGTTTCTCGGCTTCGTCAACGGTGCTGCACTCTTCGAGGATCTTGCGGAAGCAGAACGTGTAGGGCATGCCTTTGTCGTTGAAGATTGGGGCCCCGTCGCGAGAGAAGAACACTTCGTGAACCGCCAGTGCCAAGCCGGCGTCGTTGATGCCGGACAGGCAGCCGAAGAGGCCGGGAAAGCCGATCGACACGAAAGCATGCTTGCCCGTCGGACGATGAACCGTCACCAAGCTGTATTTGTCGAGGAGGCCCAGGGTGTAGAAATCGAGATTGCGGCCGAACAACGGTTCGCCGATCGCGCTCTTTTCGGCGCAACGATCAACGAGGAACAGGAGATGGCGCCGCGGTAGATATCGGCCAGCGTATTAGCCAGCATGCCCATGTCGCGGTCCATGCCCGAGTGGTCGGCGAACGCCCGCATTTCCTCGCGGTAGTCTGCGGGAATGTTTTGGGTCAGGACCTTGCTCATTTCGAGATATTGCGGCAAGCGATCCTTGCGGCTTGCGCGCTCGAGGAGAAGCTTCGGATAATCGGCGATCTTCTTGATGACGTCCTCGGTCAGGACGGCCTTCTGTCGACCGATTTCTTGGGGCGTGCCGGCGACCGTCAGCACCGGCAGATCGTTGATGTACTTCAGTTCGGCCTTGCCAGAGCGAGCTTCCGTAAAGACCCGTTCGTCAGCGGCTCGTACAACCGATGGCGCGAGAAGCGCAGCGGTCAACAAAAGGTAGAGATACTTCCGACGGCTATGATCCATGCGTAAATTGCCTCTTGTCAAATTGGCCGTGCGTGCGTGGCGTTGCGAGCGCCGAACTCCTAAAACCATCATCGCGAAGGCCGTGGCTGCTCCGATAGGCAACATTCAAGCCGCCGCCGACAGGGGGGCACTTCAAGATTATACCGATACCGTCACTCCGAGGCTATCGCGCTCTGGTGGGCAAAGGCATCCCCAGAGCCCGTGATTGTTTGCCGGTAGCGCCATCGGGCTCCGAATCTTCGATTTTTCGCGGCGCAATGGGCGAATGGAGGCGCCTCTCGCAGTTGGTCATTTATGAGGAACGAAACAGCCCAGTGGCGGCAGCCGATGAACGGCTGATCAGCAGACGGCCTGCACCGAGTGATTGGCGCCATAGGCGTCGCCAATAATGTTCGTCGCGATGCTGGCGCAGAGTGCGGAGATAACGCACGCGGTCGGCGGCCGGGAGCCGTTCCACGATGAGCGGGATCAGGGCCTCGTCGATGTTGTACGTTTGGCCCGACGCCAGGCAGACGGGAGCCACGTCATCGACCGCAATGCCAAGGTCGTTGGCCACGGTCTGGACGACGGCCGCAATATTGTTTGCCTTGGCACCTGCGGGCGGCGCCAGACAATAGGGCGGATTCCACTCGGACAATGGGCGAAGTTGATCGATCTTCGTCACCACGACTATGATGACCGGCACATGGAGAGTCGGCTCCGACTGAAAACGGTTGCGCAAGGCATCCAGGAAAGTCCGGTCGGCACTCCGCGTTGCCGAGGTGGCCGAGCACGCGCACAGCACAACATCGCACGAGCGCAGGTGGTCGCCCATCTCGCGGAAGAGTTGCTCCGGCTCGACGCGATCGTAACCGGCCGAGTCGAGGATGATGGCCTGGCATAGGCCCTCGCGCTCCAGGACAAAGGGCTCGACATATTGCGTTCTCGGCACGACGTCGACGGCCGCGCGATAGTCGTCGAATAGCGCGTTTATCAGGCTTGACTTTCCCGCTTTCAATTGTCCGACGACCAGCACCCGCAACGGCTCGTTTTCGAGCAGTTCGCGTCGTGTCGCGTCGGCGGCCACATCGCTCCGCGAAGAAGTCGTAAGCGCGCCGGGACGTTCGCGATCGTCCAACGCAAGATAGCCGCCGTAGAGTTGGATGGCATAAAAGCCCGCTCGCCGCACGAAAAAGCCGACCGCCCATCGCTTCACTTCCGTAATCGAGGCTTCGGTGAAGCGTCGGAAGAACAGATCGCGGGCCTCGCGCACCAGGGCGGCCGGCGCACTGACGAGGAACGTGTAGACGCGATACCAGGGATAGAGGCGATTGGCATGGCCGGCCAACCGCCACAGTCGCTGCCAATCCCTGATCGTCAAAATGTGAGAACCGGGAACGTAATCCAGGGTGGCGATGCGCAGGTCTCGGGCCACGAGTTCGGCTATCCGCATGACGTGCGGAAACGGTGTATCGAGCCAAGGCTGGGGCGACTGCGGTCGGTAATGACGGGCCACCGCTTCGATGACTCGCCGCAATGTGGCCCAAAGCTGTTCCGGCTCGGCCAGCGGAATATCCTCGCCCTCGATCCGCACGGCCAAGGCCTCGACTTCCGCCCAGGCTGCCAGCCCAACCGGCGGCCAGTTGAGGTCTGGCTTGACGGTGGGCGGTTTGGCGGCATGCCGCAAACCGCGGATCAGTTGCCATCCGGCCAGCGTGACTGCGAGGCTCAGGAGGAACCACCAGACGAGCATGTGGTACTGATAGAGCCAAATCGAACCGGCGACGAACACGACCACGTGCGGCAGCGAAAGCAGCGCCAAAGCGACGATCCAGCGAAGCTTCGTGGCTCTCATGGCGGCGCCTCCCCCGCGGCTCGCCGAAGCTGCATCCGCTCGGCGATCCACTCTCGGCCGCGGCGGAACTCCTCGGCATATAGTTGGCCGATGATTGAGGCATTTGGCATGTCGCCGGCGCGGATGCGACTAAAGTATTGGCACAGGGCCATACCGAGACCGTAGGTGGACGCCGCAGCATATAGGGCCGAAACGCTGGAGCCCAGGCCGGGGACGACTTTCGCCATTTCGCGAACGCCCCAGCGCATGAGGAACCCGACGCCCAGGGCGCTGGCGATTTCGGCCATGCGCTGAACGTCCATCGGCTGCCTGTAGATCGAGGCGATCGTGTGAAGCATCTTCGCCTGGATCGTCAGCACCAGCGGCATGTCGACCAGGGGCAAGGGGATGCCGCCGACGCCGCCCGCCGCCAAGGCGTAGACGACCACGTGCGGATGGGCTGCCTGAAAGAACTCATCACGCAATCTTCGGGCTGCCGGTGTTTGGCCCAGCATGCCTTGCAGGCCCAGTGGGAGCAATTCCTCGATCGCTGTCCACAGCGCGTCCAGGCCATAGTCGACCGGATCGAAGCCGTCCTCGGGCAACGTGAAATCGACCGGAACGAACCGCACACGGTAGCCGTCGAACAGTTCTCGTTGTGCGGCCAGCGACCGCGCTACGTCGGATGGCACGGAGGCGGCGTACGGCAATTCGGCATAGGGATAGGGGATCGCGTGGCGGGAGCCGGCGGCGTAGCCTTCGTGGAGGGCCGTCTGCAGCACAATGACGGGCCAGCGCGGATGGCGATTGACAATCTGGCGGAAGATGTCCAACACACACTCTTGGGCGTGGTCCATTGCCTTCATCACGACGATCAGCAGGTGCGCTTGCGACTCCAATCCGCCGAGGCTCTCGGTCGGATCGTGTCCGACGTCGCCGAGGCCGCGCGTATCGAGGAACTGCAAGAAACACTCGTCGTCATTGGGAAAGGAATAGAGCTGCGAGCCGGGCGTGCAAGGCCGAAAACCGTCGCCGATGGCCGCACGGCTATTGCCGGTCAGCGCGTGGATGAGCGATGTCTTGCCGGCTTGGGCCTTGCCCAAAAGCCAAAACACGGGCGGTGGCAGCGAAGATTTTGCGGTTTGGAGGTGCCGCGCTACCGCCTGCTCATCGACTCCCGGCGTTAGCACACGCTTCCAGACGCGACGCCAGCCGTCCTGAACCCACCGCATTGCACCCCCCGCCGAAAACATCGACAGTAATGAGCATCATACCAATCTCTCGGCGCTGGCGGGAGATGCTATCCGACAACCTGCAAAATCCAGACGCGAAGTGGTCAGGTCCACGTTTTCGGACTGGGCGCAACGGCCGTCGCAATACGTGCGAACCAAAAAATGGACCGGACCCTGGATTTTACGGTGGCGCTACGACTGCTGATCCGACTCCACGTTGAGTAACTCGTTGTCGTAGGCCTCTTCGAGCTTCCGCACCGTGGCGGCCAGTTCCTCGTCCTGCTCGACGATCTGCGACACTTGCAACTCCCAGGCCGTGCTGGCAGTGCGCAGGGGGGCCAAGTCGAGGTGCACCTGGAGCAACTTCGCCAAGCGACGGGTGACCGCCTCGATGCTCGCGGGGTTAGTGCCCTGCAAATAGCCGGGCACCTCGGCCACCAGCGACACCATGTCGAGGCCGACCGTTTTGGCCTGCGTCATCAGATAGGTCGTGAATGAAGCCGGCCCATGGTAGCCGCTGCGGCGAACGCCATACTGGTCCATCTCCGGCAACAGGTTTGAATCGGAGCATGTGACGTACAGACGCGGCAGGCGCGTATGGGGCACGGAACTGCCGAACGAGCCGACAAAGACAATGCGGTGGATGCTCATCCGGCGAGCCAGTTCAAATACGCATTCGCCAAACGTCCGCCATCGCAGGTGCGGCTCTTTGCCGAGGAACAACACGAGATTGGCCGGGGCATGGCAATAGAAAGTGTTCGAGGGCAGGTCGATCTTGCGGATCACACCGTCTTCGATCTCGACGTGCGGGCGGTACAGCGTTGCCACCTCCATCGGCCCCGGGGCGTTATAAATGTAGAACGGCTCGGGGTCAATTTCTGCGATCGGCTTGGCATGCAGCAAGCCCGCTAGGTGTCGAACCGTGCCGGTAGAGACGTCGCCGCCGTCCATCCAGCCGCTAAAGGCCAGCACCAGCGTGGCTTGTTGAAGCGTTGGGCAGTCGTGAATCTTCAATAGTTCGCCGTCGCTCATAGTGCGCACATTCTCCGCGGATTCGGCAGACCCTAAGCCCCGAAACATTTTACTCCAGGCAGTCGCGTCTGTCAGCACGTCGCAACAGGCGGCTGAATACGGCGCACGGCGTCGACAATTTCGCCGATAGACACCGGACGCTGTAAAAGGGCCGCCAGTCGCGGGCTGAAACGCTGCCAGACGAATCGATTGGTGGCCGGGACAACCAGTACCAGAGGCACTCCCGGAGTCTGAGCCAGCAATTGTTCGAGCAGCTCTGCCTGAGATTCTCCGGCCTGGCCAATATCGAGCAGAATGAGCGTCGGCATCGGCAGGCCACGGGAAAGCCAACGTATCACGCCGGACAGACTCGGCAACGGCAAAACGTCATAACCGGCTTCAAGCAATTCGGCATAGAGCAGACGCCGTTCGTCCAGGTCGGCGGCGATCAACAAAAGGTCATTCATGGCTGCGTCAGAAAGGGAGGCAGTCCGCAACCAAGAAAAGGAGAAGGCCCGCAGCTATCAGGGATCGTAAGAAACAGGTGCCATTCAGCGGCCCTCGACTTGCCCTGATGTAGGCGAGCCTTCTAATAGAATAGTTCGCAACGGCGAGTCGCAGGACAATGAGTCGCTTGGGGGGCTTCCAGGCCGCATAATGCGCCGGGTGGTACGCTCCGAGGCAAGGCTGTTCGCGGTATAATCATGCACTTGGTTCGACCCAAAGTGCGGGAAGCGAATTCGCATCAAGTCGTTTCGCATTTGAGAAGGAGAGTGAGCGATGAACGTGACTCGAACTTCAAGGGCTGCTCTGTGCTGCGCGGCAGCATTATGTCTTGCTGCGGCAGCACTACGAGGGACGGCGGCCGAGACGAAAGTCTCCGGCGTGCACGTGATGGACACGGCAAAGGTCAACGACTGGCTTGCACGTTGGGAGAAGAACATTAGCAGTGACTCCCGTAACCGATATTGCGACAGATGCAACGGCGAGGACATCGGCTGGTTCATGACGCCATTTCTGGACGGCTTTTGTTGCGGTTACATGGCGACCAACGACACCAAATGGGTCGACATGCTCGTGGATTGGACCGATTCATGGACAAAACGGGTGGTCAAGGAACCGGACGGATACCTTGGCTGGCCATGCCCCAAGGCCGCAGGGACCGCTGTAGACAACCTCGACAGTTTCAACGCCGATAGCATGTTGGGCGAGGCGATGGCGCTGCAACCGGTGACACGCATGGCCGGCGAAATTCTGAAGACGCCATCGCTCAAGGCCAAGTACGGGGCCAAGGCCGAAAAGTACCTCAAGCTCTCGGAGGAGATGTACGAAAAGTGGGATCATCGCGGCGCCTGCGAAAAACGAAGGATGGCGGAATCATCAGCGTGGTGTTGCCCTACGGCATCGACAGCAAGACGGGCAAGTGGGTTGGCTATGAGACAAGGAATGAGCCGGGCAACGGCTTTTCGCATCCGAACAATAAGGCGAACCTCGTGGGTCGGTGGCTGCTGGCGCTGTACGACGTCACCAAGAAGCCAGTCTACAAAGAGCGGGCCGAGAAATGGTTCCGGCTGTTAAAATCGCGGATGCATCCGATGGCCGACGGCACGTACCAGATGTGGAACTACTGGCAGCCGGCCGGCCCGTGGGACTATAAGCCCGACGGAACGCCCAAACACTGGATCGGCGTACATCCCAACGCAGGTTATTATTCGATCGACGTCGAGGGCATCGTCGATGCCTACGAACACGGGCTCATCTTTAGCCGGGAAAACATTGACCGGTTGGTGGCCACCGCACTGGCCAAACATGCGTACTGGCAGAGCCTGGCGCCGTACAGCGAAGCGATCCAGAAAGAGGTTGAGGAAGGCATAAAGCCGGCCACATGGGGCGGCTTGGCCGCAACGCCGAAGTACGTCTGGCGCCAGCGATCGATCGGAAAGTAAGTGCCGTGCGGACCTTTGACGAGGTGATGGATCCGCGAACGAGATCGGCCATGAGCAGTATGATGCGATCATCGCCTGCCGATCTCATCCGGCCCCTTCCAGTTCATTGATGGCGGTCGAGTACTGGGCGGAGTCCAATGGGAGATAGTGCCACTCGAAGCGGTCTTCCATGAAGGAGACGCCCTTTCCCAGCACGGTGTTGGCCAGAATGACCCGAGGATGATCGACGGCCGGCCTATCCAGGGCCTCGACAAGTGCATCCAGATTGTGGCCATCCACGGCCTGACAATCCCAGCCGAAGGCCGCCCACTTTTCTTCCAAAGGATTCATGTCGAGGATCGCCTTGGTTGATCCCAGGGCCTGAAGCCGGTTCACATCGACCACCACGACGAGATTCGTCAAATGGTGATGGGCTGCGAACATGGCCGCCTCCCACAGTTGTCCTTCGTTGCATTCGGCATCGCTGACCAGAACGTATACCCGCGCCGCACTGCCGCGACTGCGCAGGCCGAGCGCCATGCCACAGCCGACCGAAAGGCCTTGGCCCAGCGAACCGGTGGCAGCGTCGATGCCGGGCAGCGACATTTCGGGATGCACGCCCAGGCGAGAGCCATCGCGGCAATAGCTATGGAACGTCTCTTCATCGATGAGATTGCGCCATCGCATGGCGGCGTAGAGCGCCAGGGCGGCGTGACCCTTGCCGAGTATGAAGCGGTCGCGGTCTGGCCGGTCCGTGCCCGGTTCGTGCATGACCGCGCCCCAGAGCGCGGCGACCAGATCGACCACGCTCAGCGCAGAGCCAATATGGCCGACGCCGGAGTCGAACGACTGTTGAACGATCCATTGCCGCAACGTCGCGGCCATCGTGCAGAGTTCGTCGCTCGGCTTGCCACATCCATGTTGCATGCTCGTCCCTCCGTAGTGAGCCGCCGGCGCAAGGCACTTGCGTCCGGCTGAGTCTGCAGCCCAGCGGCGACCGGTAATCGTAGCCGTCCCCCAAGACTGCGTCAATGCGAGATCGGACACAAATGCTTGCACGGACTCGCTTTAGCAGCGTGCGGAGAGATTTTCAAACAGATTTTAGGCCCGGCGAATGATAGAATAGACAGGGCGAGAACAACAGCGAACCAATCGTTGAAGGACTGATCCCATGATTGCCGATCCCAACCGTCCTACCGCGTTGGTCGCGGTCGCCACAGAGGCCGAAGCGGATGCCATTGTGACCGATCTGGCCGAATACGGAATCGAAGCTCTTTTCACCGGGGGATATATATCGGGCTTTAAGGCGGCAGCGCCGGCCACGGTTACGGTGCAGGTCAAGAGTGCCGATCTCGAACGCGCGCAGCAGGCCCTGTCCGAAATCCGCGAGAGTTCGCGCCACATCGATTGGTCGGCCGTCGACTTTTCGCCCGCAACGGAAGGGCCAACCGAAGCAGAACCGGCCGCCACGGTCGCAACCGATTGGTCGCCACACATTGACCGAGCGATCTTGACGCTCTTCGTAGTCGGGGCTGCGGCGTCTCTGCTGATTCCTCTATTCACTGGCGAAGGCCGGTCGGCGTTTCACGGGACGTGGATGATTGTCGTGATTATCAACGCCGTTGCGTTACTTCTATTGGCGTGGCGGATGCTCTTACGCCCTCGTTGAGTTGCCGCGCGAATTGGTTGGCGCGTGAAGACGACTCCCGTAGTTGCGGGAGGTTCGATTTCTGGGGGCATGCGGCAAAAGCGGTCTCATTCTCATAAGCTGCAAGAGCGTCCTGCCGCCCGCTATACGCCCCCTCTCGGCTACTAGTCGCATTTTTTGACGGCGCCGCTTTGTGAACCTACAATCACAATAGAGGTGCGCGCATGGCCGAAGCAAAGCTCGATACCCTCATTCGGCGGAAACAGATCGCCGAGGCTGCGCTGAGTCTAGTAGCCGATCAAGGGCTGCGGCGGCTGAGCGTGGCGGCCGTAGCGCGGCGCGTGGGGCTGGTTCCCTCGGGCATCTATCGCCATTTCAAGAGCAAGGACGACATCCTGGCCGCGGTGCTCGACCGCATCGAGGAGCGATTGCTGGCCAACGTACGCGCAGCGCACGAAGAGACCGACGATTCTCTCAAGCAATTACGTGGCGTGCTGATGCGGCACATTCGCTTCATCCGCGAGGGACGCGCCATTCCGCGAATGATTTTCTCCGACGACGTCCACGCCGGGAACCCAAAGCGGCGGCAACGTGTCTTTGAAATATTCCAGCGGTACATCGGCGCCGTCGGCGAGATCGTTGTCGTTGGACAGTCACAAGGGCGAATCCGCAAAGACGTCGACGTGCAGACAGTGACCATGATGCTGTTCGGCATTATTGTGCCCGCCGGCATCCTGTGGCATTTGACCGAAGGGGGCTTCGACGTGACGCACCACGCCGAGCGGGCCTGGAAGTTCTTCAGCTCGGCCATTGCGGCGAAGAAACGCGTGACACGTTCGACGCGTCGTGAACGGTAATTCACTACACACATTGTTAGCAGCGGCGGCACGATGGCGAAACTACGACTCTTGCTTGTTCTGGTGATCCTCGCAGCGAGCGGCGGGGCGGCGTATTGGTACTGGAACAACCATCGCGAAAATGACGACGGGGCGCTGCGCATTTCGGGCAACATCGAGACGACCGAGGCCCAGGTGGCGTTCAAGATTCCCGGACGCGTCGTCGAGCGACTGTTCGACGAGGGGCAGATGGTGAAGAAGGACGAGCGGGTGGCGGTGCTCGACACCTCGGACCTCGACTGCAATGTGGCCCTGCGGCGGGCCGAGGTCAAAGCGGCCGAGGCAGCCCTGGCCGAGCTTCTGGCCGGCTCACGACCGCAAGAAATCGAGGCAGCCAAGGCGGCCATGGAAAGGGCGGCCCACATTCTGCAGGACCGCGAGGCCGGACCACGCGCGCCGGAGATTGCGGCTGCCGAAGCAACTGTCGCCGCCGCCGACGCTGATATGGTTCGAGCCCAGGCCGATTTCCGCCGCAGTGCCGCCCTATTCCAGCGAAAGGCGATTTCGGCCGAGGATTACGACGCCTCGCGAGCCGCCTTCGATGTCGCCGATGAGCGGCATCGCCAGGCCGTCGCCCAATTGCAGCTTCTGCGGGAGGGCACGCGGCCCGATCAGATCAAAGAGGCCCGGTCGGCGTTGGCCCAAACCCAGGCACAGTACGAGTTGGTGAAAATCGGACCGCGACAGGAAGATATCGATCAGGCCAGAGCACGGCTCGATCAAGCCAGACAGGCGCTCAAGCTGGCCGAAGTGCAACTCAGCTACGCGACCGTCTATGCGCCGCTGACGGGCGTGGTGCTCTCAAAGAATATCGAACCGGGCGAATACGTCGCCCCTGGCACACCGGTGGTGACGGTTGGCGACTTGGTGAATGTCTGGCTACGGGGCTACATTCCGGAGAGCGATAAGGGCCGCGTCAAGTATGGCCAAACCGCCTGGGTCACGACCGACGCCTATCCCGACAAGAAATACAAAGGCTGGGTTTCGTTCATCTCCCAAGAGGCTGAGTTCACGCCGAAGAACGTGCAGACCCAGAAAGAGCGCGTCAAACTCGTGTACCGCATCAAGATCAACATCACCAACGATCCGAAAATGGAACTCAATCCCGGCATGCCAGCCGACGCGGTCATTGAAACAGGACCATAGGGGCAACCGGCGATTGTTTAGCTGCCGCCGGCACGGTGGCTTGCGGCACGCACTGAGCCGGCGTGCCGGCGGCCACCGAACGTTCTTCCGCAAATGGACGCCATACGCACCGATCATCTGACGAAACGGTTCGGCGATTTGGCCGCGGTCGACGATTTGTCGCTCACGGTGGCCGACGGTGAAATTTTCGGACTGGTGGGTCCCGACGGCGCCGGCAAGACGACGACGATGCGGCTCTTGACCGCCATCATGGACCCGACCAGCGGCGACGGTTGGGTTGCCGGTCATCACATTGTCCGCGACGCCGAACGGATCAAGGAAGACATTGGCTATATGAGCCAGCGGTTCGGGCTGTATCCCGACTTGACCGTGATGGAGAATATCGACTTCTACGCCGACATTTACAGCGAGCCCCACAAGGGCCGACGTGAAAAGGTTGAGCGGCTGCTGGCCTTTAGCAACCTCACGCCCTTCAAACGCCGCCTGGCCGGCAATCTCTCGGGCGGCATGAAGCAAAAACTCGGCCTGGCATGTGCCCTAATTCATACGCCCAAGGTTTTGTTCCTCGACGAGCCGACCAACGGAGTCGATCCGGTCTCGCGACGCGATTTTTGGCGAATCCTCTACCAGTTGCTGCGCGAGAAGGTGACGATTTTTGTCTCGACGGCCTATCTCGACGAGGCCGAGCGCTGTAACCGCGTGGGCCTAATGCATCGCGGTCGGCTGCTGGCCTGCGGGACGCCGGACGACGTGAAGAAACTGATGCGCGGAACGATTTTGGAAATCCGTGCCGAGCACCCACGCCAGGCCGTGGCGGCGCTGCGCGAGCATTTGCCGGCAGGATCAGTAGGGCTCTTCGGCGATCGGGTGCATGTCGTAAGCCGCGACCCAGAACGCGTTGAGCGCGAGGCGACCGAAACATTGGCTCAAGCAGGTCTGCAAGTCATAGGTGTTCGCCCCATCGAACCATCCTTGGAGGACGTTTTTATTTCAGTAGTAACAGAGGACGCACCCGCGTCATCGTAGGGTCCGCCTCGCGGACCGAGAATGTCGTAGCCGTAGTCGTAGGGTCCGCCCCGCGGACCAGAAATGACACGGCGCGTTTCACGCACTTTACGAAATGGACACAACGAATCACAACGCCGTTGCGGTGCACGACCTCGAAAAGCGCTTCGGCAGCTTCGTCGCGGTTGATCGCGTCAGCTTCGAGGTGCGCAAAGGCGAGGTGTTTGGATTCCTTGGGCCCAACGGGGCAGGCAAGTCGACCACCATCCGCATGCTCTGCGGCATTCTAAGTCCCAGCGGCGGCAACGGCACGGTCGCCGGCTTCGACATTCGCACCCAGCCCGAGTCGATCAAGGCGAACATCGGCTACATGAGCCAGAAGTTTTCGCTCTACCAAGATCTAACAGTAGAGGAGAACATCGACTTCTATAGCGGCATCTATCGCATCCCGTCCGAGAAGAAACAGCAGCGCAAACAATGGGTGCTGGAGATGTCCGGCCTTACGGGGCACCGACGCTCGCTGACGGCAATTCTATCGGGCGGCTGGAAACAACGGCTGGCCCTTGGCTGCGCGATCTTGCACGAACCGCCCATCATCTTCCTCGACGAGCCTACCTCGGGCGTCGATCCGATCAGCCGCCGGCAGTTTTGGGACCTGATCTACGAGCTCTCGGGCCAGGGAGTGACAATCTTCGTCACGACGCATTACATGGACGAGGCCGAGTACTGTGATCGGTTGGGCCTGATCTACCGCGGTGAGCTGATTGCGCTAGGCACGCCCGAGACGCTCAAAACCGAGATGATGCAGGACGACGTGTTCGAAGTGATTTGCCAGCAGGCCGAGGCCGCGTTGCCGGAGATCGCCAAGCTGCCGAGCGTCAAAGAGGCCGCGATGTTCGGAAAAGGATTGCACGTGGTGACGGCCGACGGCCAGCTCGCGGCGGCCGACATGCGCAAATTGCTCGATGCGCAAGGACTGGCGATCGAACGGATCGAAAAGATCGTGCCGTCGCTAGAAGACGTGTTTGTGTCGTTGATCGAGGCCCACGACCGTCAAGAAATGCCGCAGGAGGAGGTGCGAGGATGAATCCGCGGCGAGTCTGGGCAGTTGCCCGCAAAGAATTCCTGCACGTCATTCGCGACTTTCGCAGCCTGCTGATGGCCATCGCTACGCCGGCGCTCCTGCTGACGCTCTTCGGCTATGCATTGACGCTGGACGTGGACCGGGTGCCGCTGGCCGTATGGGATCAGAGTTGGACCGAGCGAAGCCGCGACTTTGTGAGCCGGTTTGACGGTTCGCGCTATTTCTCCGTGCGGATGCATGTGGACAACTACGACGATCTGACGCGGGCAATCGACAAGGGCCAGGTGATGATGGGATTGGTGGTGCCTCGCGATTTTGCCCAACGAATCGAGGCCGGCCGCGATGCGCCCGTGCAATTGATCGTCGACGGCAGCGACTCGAACACCGCCACGATCGCCATCGGCTATGCCGATGTGATCTCGCAAATGTACGCCGTCGACCTGGCCATTGAGCAGAGCGAACGCCGCACCGGCTCGACGCCGACGATACCATTGGACGTTCGCCCACGGGTATGGTTCAACGAAGAGCTGGAGTCGAAAAACTACATCATTCCGGGCCTGATCGCGGTCATCATGATGGTAATCGCCGCGATGCTGACCTCGCTGACCGTGGCCCGTGAGTGGGAACGCGGCACAATGGAGCAACTGATCGCCACGCCGGTGAAAGGGCCCGAGCTGATCCTCGGCAAGCTGTTGCCGTATTTTGCGATCGGCATGTGCGACGTCGCGGTAGCCGTGCTAATGGGCGAGTATGTCTTTCACGTTCCACTGCGCGGAAATGTCGCGCTGTTGTTTGGCGTTTCAGTAATCTTCCTTACCGGCACGCTGGCCATGGGCATTCTGATCAGCATCGTGACCAAGAGCCAATTGCTTTCTAGCCAAATCGCCGTCGTGGCTACGTTTCTGCCGGCCTTCCTGCTGTCGGGATTTATCTTCACGATTGCCAACATGCCGCGGGCGATCCAGATCATCACCTATCTGGTGCCGGCCCGCTACTTCGTGGCCATACTGAAAGACATCTATCTGAAGGGCGTAGGACTCGAAATCATGGCTGGCCAAGCCGTGCTGCTGGTAATTTACGCGGTAGTGATGGTGTTCTTGGCGCAATTGAAATTCAAAAAGAAATTGACGTAGCATAGCCGATGTTTGAACGCATCCATCACATGCTGATCAAGGAGTTCATCCAGGTCTTTCGCGACCCGCGGATGCGGGTTGTGATCTTCTTGATCCCTTGCGTGCAGGTGCTGGTGATCGGCTACGCGGTTTCGACCGACGTGAAGCATGTGCGTACGGCGCTGTACGATCTCGACAATAGCGAGATCAGCCGCGATTTAACAGCCCGATTCGTGCAGTCGGGCTATTTTGACGTGGTGGCCCGCATCGGCGACGATGAACGTGCTCGTTACCTGCTCGACCACGGCGACGTGACCGTCGTGCTGCGCTTCAACCACGGTTTCGCCGAGGATCTGCGGGCGGGTCGCACGGCAGCCGTTGCAGATCATCGTCGACGGAACGGATTCTAATACAGCCAGCATCGCAGCCAGCTATGCCATGAAGATCGCTGCCGCCTTTTCGCAGCAGATCGCAACCGAGCGACTCGAACTTGCCGGCGGCCGGGCTGGACGCGTTGCGCAGGCCGAACTCCGCACGCGGGCTTGGTTCAACGAAAACCTGGAAAGCCGCAATTTCTTCGTGCCGGGCGTGCTGGTGATCGTAGTGGCGCTGAGCACGCTGCTGCTGACCAGCATGGCCGTCGTCCGAGAGAAAGAGATCGGCACGATGGAGCAGATCATGGTGACGCCGATCACTCCGGCCGAGTTCATCCTTGGTAAGACGGTGCCCTTCGCGTTGATCGGCTTCGCCGAGGTGCTCCTGGTTACGCTCATCGGCGTCTTTTGGTTCGAGGTGCCGATCCGCGGCAACCTGTTGCTGCTATTGCTCGGCACTGCGCTGTTTCTAATGAACACGCTTGGGGCGGGCCTTCTCATCTCAACGTTCAGCCAGACGCAGCAGCAATCGATGATGACGACGTTCTTCTGCTTCTTCCCCGCGATGCTGCTCTCCGGCTTCGCTTTCCCGATCGCCAACATGCCCGTGGTTGTTCAGTGGATGACCGTGGTCAATCCGCTGCGCTACTTTTTGGTGATCGTGCGGAGCATATTTCTGAAGGGCGTCGGGATGGACGTTCTTTGGCCGCAGATGCTGCCGCTATTGCTGATGGGCACGACGCTGCTCTATTTGGCCGTGCAGCGATTCCACAAGACGCTGTAGAGATTGACAGTGCCCGGATTGACTTCAGGCGGGCGTCTGGTACAGTGCAAAATGTGAAGCTGTGGAAAATCACTGCTGCAGCGGGAGTTGGACGGCATGGGAATGGCGGACGAACGATTAACGTCGAAACCGCATTTGGCCACCGTGAAGCAAGACGACGAGAGCAACCAGCTTAGCCAGCGCGTTCGCTCACTTCGGTTGCCGGAGCAGGCGGCGGCGGGCGGGTCGTTTGGCCGCGGAATCTGGTGGGTCCTGTTCTTGCTCTTGGCCGCATGCACGGCCGTGCTTGGCTATCGGGAGTTCTATCAGCCGAAGCCGGAAGCCGTCGCCCCCGCACCGCCGAAGACAGCCTCCGCACTTGTCAGGCCGGTGGCTGAGGCGCCTCCGACGGCCCCTTCGGGCAACTTCGCGTTGGAATCGAAGGGCTATATTATCCCGGCCCATCAAATTCTCGTTAGCCCGAAGGTCGGCGGCATGGTCGTCAAGCTGCGGATCACCGAATCGCAGCGGGTGAATAAGGGGGATGTGCTGGCCGAGTTGGAAGACACGGAGTTCCGCGCCGATCGCGACCGAGCCAAGGCCATGCTCGCCGAGGCGAAGCATAATCTGGAAGAGCTGGAACACGGCTCCCGCCCCGAAGAAGTCGGTCAGGCACGGGCTGAGTTGGCTGAGGCCGAAGCCCAGCGCGTGCAATTCGAGGCCGACTACAAGCGGGCGGCCGAAATGCTCTCGCAGAAAGTCATATCGCGCGAGGCCTACGATGCGGCCTTGAGCAGGTATAAGGCCATTGATCGACGAGTGCAGCGGCTTCGGTTGGCGCTGAAGTTGATGGAGGAAGGCCCGCGGATCGAGCGGATTGACATGGCCCGCGCACAGGTCCATCAGGCCGAGGCCGAACTGGCGAAGGCCGAATGGCGGCTGAGCAATTGCATCATCCGCGCCGATCTCCGGCACGATACTCAAGAAGAATGCCGAAGAGGGAAGTCTGGTCAACCCGATTGCCATGCAGGGATTCTTCAGCCTCTGCGAAATGGCCGACCTCTCCGACTTGGAGGTCGATCTGTCGATCCAAGAGCGCGATATCAGCAAGATTTCCAAGGGACAGAAGTGCCAGGTGCGGGCCGAGGCCTTTCCGCAGCGTGTCTATCAGGGAGTCGTGTCGCGGCTGATGCCCACGGCCGATCGTGCGAAGGGCGCCATCTCTGTCCGTGTAAAGGTGGCCGTGCCGCCGGAGGAAGAAGGAGTCTATCTGAAGCCGGAGATGGGAGCCCTGGTGTCGTTTTTGAACAAGTAGTGTGCGTGAATCGCACCGGAAATAGCTAGGTGCGTTTTTCGCACCCTACCGAATCTATGGATAGTACCTCACACAATGGCGAGATTGTCCGCGTCGACGGAGTTCACAAGTATTTTCAGCGCGGCAGTGAACGGCTGGACGTGCTCAACGGCGTGACGCTCAACGTGCCGGAAGGCGAGTTCCTGGGCCTGATGGGGCCTAGCGGTTCAGGCAAGACCACGCTATTGAACTTGATTGCCGGGCTCGATACGCCCAGCCGTGGCGAGATTTGGGTTGGCGAGCGGCGAATCTCCGGCATGTCGGAAGGGCAACTGGCCGGCTGGCGGACGCGGAATATCGGTTTCGTCTTCCAGTTTTATCATTTGCTGCCGGTGTTGACGGCCTACGAGAACGTCGAACTGCCGCTGTTGCTCTTGCCACTCTCCTCGGCGCAGCGAAAGCGGCAGGCGACCACGGCCCTGGAATTGGTCGGTCTGAGTGATCGGATGTACCACCGGCCGGGGCAACTCTCCGGCGGCCAGCAACAGCGGGTGGGCATCGCCCGGGCGATCGTCACCGATCCGACGTTGATCGTTGCCGACGAGCCGACCGGCGATCTCGACGCCCATTCGGCCGAAGAAATACTCGACCTGCTAGGCGAACTTCGCAAATCGCTGCACAAGACAATCCTCTTGGTGACGCACGATCCGAGGGCCGCCCAGCGAGCCGATCGGCTCTTGCACCTTGAGAAAGGGTTACTGGTGGAACAGGTGACGCGCGCGTAGTGCATGGGGGATGTCAATACGAGTTGATTATCGCCGCTGATGTCGCCGCAGCTCTGACAATGCATTGGTTTTTCGCGTTTTCGCGAACCCGTTCGCACATCACTCCACAATGGCAAAGGATGTTGGGATTAGTAGATCGCGAAAGCGCGAAGGGGCGAAAATGCGAAAGGAGATGAGGAGTGGGCCATCAGTTTGAAGAATTGTCGAGCCGGGTTATCGAGGCGGCAATCGCCGTTCATAAGGAACTCGGGCCGGGATTCCTGGAGTCGGTCTACGAAAGCGCCCTGAAAACGGCATTGCGGCATCGCGGGATTGTCTACGAGTGTCAGAAGGAGATTACAATTATCTTTGAAGGTGAAGATGTTGGCGTGCATCGGCTCGATCTACTGGTCGAAAACGAGATCGTCATTGAACTTAAGGCCGTCAAGGCATTGGAGGATATACATTTTGCACAACTGCGGTCGTATCTCAGAGCCACACGGCTGCACGTGGGATTGCTCATGAATTTCAACGCTCCCACCCTGGTCATCAAGCGTGTCGTACTCGACTATAGTCCGGCGAGCAGTGGAGCGCCGGCATAAAACACCAATCCACCTTTCGCGATTTCACCCCTTCGCGCTTTCGCGATCCAGTCCGTCCATCGCTTCACAATATTGAGGATGCGAATTGAGTTGCCGACTCATGAAATACTTCAAACTCATTTTTCGTAACGTCCGCCGCAATCGACTGCGTTCTGTGCTAACTGCCGTGGTGACGATCGTTTTGGTATTTGTCGTCACGATGGTGTGGTCGATGCTATGGCTGCTGGACCTGGTGATGACGGAAAAGACGCAGAACTTTCAAGCGATGGTCACCGAGCGTTGGGCGATCCCAAGTCGCATGCCCTACGCCTATTCCGAACCGCTCAGCCGCGGCGCGGCGCGAAATCCGGACGACATTCGCCCGCTAGACTCGATGACCTGGCAATTCTTCATTGGCACGATCGACCCGGCCAAGTTGACTCGGGACAGCATGGTGTTTGCCATCGCTTGCGAGCCGGCGAAGATCGGCACGATGATGGAAGGCCTCGAGTCGCTGCCGGCCGATCAGCAAAAGCAACTGGACGAGGACATTGCCCGGTTGAAAACGACCCGGCAGGGAATCATCTTGGGCCAAAACCATCTCCGCGCCCTCAACAAGCGGGTTGGCGACCGGCTGAAGCTATTTGGAATGAGCATCTCGAAGGGGCTCGATCTCGAGTTCGAGATCGTCGGCGCCTTTCCGCCCGGCCGCTACGATACGATGGCGGCTTTCAACCGCGAGTACTTTGTCAATGCGCTGGACGCATACCCCGGCCAGCATAATGGGCAGAAGCACCCTTGGGCCGATCGGAACCTCAGCCTGATGCTGCTCAAGGTGGCCGATTCCGAGGCCTTCAACCGGCTGGCGGCGCAGATCGAATCGTCGCCCGAACTCAGCAACCCGGCCGTCCGCTGCGAAACGATGGCGTCGGGCTTGTCGTCGATGCTCGAACCTTTCCGCGATCTGATCTGGGGCATGCGCTGGCTATTGGCTCCGGCGTGTCTGGCCACGATCCTTCTGGTGATTGCCAACGCCATCAGCATCAGCGTCCGCGAGCGGCGGCTCGAACTGGCCGTGCTGAAGGTGCTCGGCTTCCGGCCCTACCAGCTCCTGATTCTCGTGCTGGGCGAAGCCGTGTTCCTCGGCGCCATTGCGGGATTGATCAGTTCCTGGGCAACCTATGGCGTCGTGAACTGGGCGATGGGCGGCATTCCGTTCATGATCGGCTTCTTCAGCCGCTTCATGATTCCCACAGCCGCGCTGTGGTGGGGCCCGGTGTTAGGCGGTTTGGCCGGCCTGCTGGGCAGCTTCTTCCCCGCCTGGTCGGCGCGGAACGTGAAGGTGGCCGAAGTGTTCTCCAAGGTGGCGTGAGACGATACACGCGAAGATTACAATTCGGGCCGTATTTCGGCGGGCAAACGCTCCATAACGAATTGATGCACCCGCTGAGCAACTCCTATCGCGATTAGCGAATCGCCGGGGCTGGGCGGTGCGTCCGGATGCGGGTAACGGAATTGGACGGCGTATTCTGTGAGCGGCTCCGCTGTCTCGCGCCATTGAACGAACGTCTCGTCGCATTGTGCGCATAAGTTCAGCAGGTATCGGATTCGATGCGACCACTCAAACTCGACATCGCGGTGGACAAGAAATGCCTTCAACGACTTCTCGACCGCCTGCTGTGCATGAAAGCACGCATCCTCGGTCAACGGTGGAACCGCTAGCAGCGCATGTTCTGCGCTGCGCAGATCAGCCCGCGCACGCTCGATCCATTGCCGAATCAGTTCAGTTTGCGGCGGCATACACCCGCTTCCCCTGGCGCGCTACCGTTGCCGGCAGCGAGTGCCGTACGGTTCGCCATTTCTCCATTTCCCCGCGGTGGAAAACCACAATATCGACCGGCAGCAGCAGGCCCCACAGGGCCGCATCACCACGCGTGGCTAGCGCATGTCGTTCGCCGGCGTTATCGGGGACGACTACCAGAAGGTCGACGTCGCTATGGTGATGGGAAGTGCCCCGAGCGTGCGAACCAAATAGATAGATCTCAAGCGGGTCCAGCGTCGCCACCAGCCGCCGAACGATTTCATCGAGCAAGCCCGGCGGAATGTCTTTCATGCCGGAATTGTAGCACGGTCACCGGTGGCCGCCAATGCCGCTACGCGCGGTAGTGCGTCGAAAAGCGGCCTTGCTGGCACATCAATGCTATTCCCACCGCTCTTCCGGCCGATGCAGAATCTCGTTAAGGATGACGGCTTGGCGGAGTGACTCTGGGTTGGTGACCAAGCCGACCAAACCAGCAACGAAGGCCATTGGCGCTGCGTCTGAGACGTCCACCGCCTCTGGCTGCTGGTCAATCGTCGGCGGAGCGGCCGATTCGCTCGTAACCTCTTCCAACTTGCTAACGTGGTGATCGAAAACTTGATGCAGATGCTGGTCGATCTGCCGGTCGGTTTGAGCCACCTCCCCGCCCAATTGTTCGCTGTGACGGCGAAACTCCTGTTCGTCGAGATATTTCCGCACATGTTCGCTCAGTTGGCCACCGATGGGCTGCGGTTCGACGACGGCCTGGGCGGGCACAGGCTGCACAACTGCGGCCTTTACCGGCGGAGCACTTGGGGGCGTTGCCGGCCGAGTCCCGCGATGCTGTCCAGCGCGGCGCATGAAGTCGTCGATCTCGTTGGCCACGTCGGCGCGAACCGGCTGCGCCGGCACGGGCTCAGCGGGAGGCTGCATGCTCTTCATCTTGGCCAGCAACTGCCCGACGGCCGGAATAACGAATATCAAGAGGGCAATCAGGATCTTGATGATCGTTTCGATGTCCGGGCCGGCAGCCAGTAAAGGCGAAAAGGTGTTCATCGCATGGGATCCTGGCATGGATAATTATACATGCGGGAATCGATCATTGAAAAGTTGCCATTTCTCGTTGGCAATCAACAAGTGACCAATATCTCCGTCGGCGGGTTTGGTCGCCCTCGTCAATGGCTGGCGAACCACGCCCCTCCCTCACTCAGGGACGCTCCATAGTCCGACGACCGGCTTTCCGCCCACCTTATGCCGTGCTGGACGTCTTTCGGCCGCTCGAGTTCATGCCTACCTTCGCAATCGACGATCGCATGTCGGTGTCGGCTTGGATATTTCGCAGCCGATAGTAATCCATCAGGCCTAACTTGTTCTGGCGGAAAGCTTGGGCGATCGCCTTGGGCACTTCGGCCTCGGCCTCGACGACCTTTGAGCGACTCTCCTCGATCTGGGCGATCATCTCCTGCTCCTCGGCCACGGCCATGGCGCGGCGGCCTTCGGCGTTGGCCCGGGCCACGCGCGTGTCGGCTTCGGCCTGATCGGCCTGTAAGCGGGCGCCGATGTTCTCGCCAACGTCCACGTCGGCAATGTCGATCGACACGATTTCAAAGGCGGTTTGTGAATCGAGCCGCCGCGCTAACACGGTCTTGGAAATGCGATCGGGATTTTCCAGCACTTCCAAGTGCGATTTGGCCGAGCCAATGGCACTGACGATGCCTTCGCCGACGCGGGCGATGATGGTTTCCTCGGTGGCCCCGCCGATCAACTGGCGCAGATTGGCTCGCACCGTGACCCGCGCCCTCACCTTCAACTGGATGCCGTTCTGGGCCACGCCGTCGAGCGATTCCTTGCCCATGCCGCGACCGGGGCAATCGATCACCTTCGGGTTCACGCTCGTCTGTACGGCTTCCAGGACATTTCGCCCGGCGAGGTCGATTGCCGCCGCCAGTTTGAAGTTCAATTCGGTCAGTTTGGCTTTCGCCGCGGCAATTAAGGCGCGGATCACCAGGGGGACATTGCCGCCGGCCAAGTAGTGGGCCTCGAGCGGCTCGCGAAGTGACGCCTTGTTCGTCGCCAATTCCCGCCTGAACTGCCATAATCTTGCTGCGGACGATCACGGACGGATTGACCTTGCGAAACGTCATGCCCAGCAGATCGAAGATGCCGATGCCAGCCCCGGTGGTGACCGATTGAATCCAAAGGCGGAAGTAGCGGGCGAAGACCGTCAGCACAATTAGCGCGACGAAAAAGCCGATCACAATGCCGACAATCAACAGCATGCGAACTAACTGCTTATCGAGAACGATTTGGGCCAGGATGGACATCATGATTCTTGTCTCCAGAACTGTCTGGGAGGCGACCCCCTCTCCAGCCATGCCGGACGCGGGATCTCGCTATTGCGCGTCCCGCGACGTATGAGAGATTCTTCGCTGCGCTCAAGATGACGCGACAGCGGGCCCGTGTCAAGCCGGGGGGATGTCGAAGGGGTCTTCATAAGTGCGGGTCAGCGGGTCCGGAGGGGGCTCGGGCAATTCGCCGTCCTCGACGGGCCGCACCACGACCAAATGGCCGCGGACGTGCACAACCCGAACGGCCTGCCCCACTTCGATGGGCATGCTCTCGCTCACCGCGTCGACGGTCATGCCGTCGATCGTAATAATGCCGCTAAGCAGCATTTTTGTCTTAGCCTTGCCGACGCGTCCCATATATGTCTTCAGCAGTTGTTTCTGCGGGTCGTCCGGCAGGACCTCTTCGCTGGTGGGGGCTGTCAGTAGGACGCGGCGTCCCATGGCCGTTTTTGGCCAGTATTTGAAACCGAGCACGATCACCGTGGGGAGCCCGACGACGGCCCCGAGCAGAATGAGAATGCCCGTGATGGACCCCTGCTGAAAACCCATCACAATTGCCGCCAAGACCGCCACGGCAGAAAGGAATCCCAGGATTCCGGCCGAGGGGAAAAAGATCTCCATGATGGCCAGACCGGCCGCCAGCACCAACAGCAGGATAGCCCAAAGCCAGGGACTCATAGGCGAATTGGTGACGGGTGGTGTATAGAATGCTTATTGTAGGCGACGTTTGCCGCTAGTTCCAGTACCGGCCGAGTCGGTAACCTACGTTAGAATAGTAAGTTGCAGCGACCCATGCAAGATTCCCCCGCCCGCGGAAACCAATCCTGTGGACATGACAACTCCTAACCCTCGCCCAGAGCCACAGGCCGGAGCGAGCGCTGCCGGCATCAACTGGGCAAGCGCGCTGGCCGAGCATGGGCGGTGGTTAAGGACGATAGTGTGTGCGAGGGTCGGCGAACCGCAAGCCATCGACGAGGTGATGCAAAATGTGTCGCTGGCGGCGGTGCGGCAGCATGCCCCGCTGAGCGATCCGGCCAAAGTTGGTGCTTGGCTATACCGCTTGGCGGTGCGGGAGTCGTTGCTGTACCGCCGTAAGCAAGGGCGGAAGCGAAAACTGATCGATCGCTACGCCCAACGATATCAGCCCACCGAGGCCGACACGCAGCAGCACGACTCGCTCACCTGGTTGTTGGTCGAAGAGCGTCGCCAACATGTCCGAACGGCGTTGTCGCGGTTGCCTAAGCGCGATGCGGAAATTTTGATGTTGAAATATACGGAGGATTGGGACTATCGGATGCTAGCGCAGCATTTGGGCGTGAGCGAAAGCGCCGTCGAGACGCGCCTGCATCGTGCCCGTCAGCGTCTGCGGACGCAGTTAGCAGCGCTCGATGTAACTCCTGGCGATGTATAGGTGGATCATCATGAGTACAAATTTGGAACGATCGCCGTTGGACGACGAGCAATTTGACCGGCTGGTGGACGACGAACTCGATGAGCAACAGCGCCGGGAATTGCTCGCGCGGTTGGATCACGAGCCGGGCGGTTGGCGACGCTGTGCGCTGGCATTCTTAGAGGCCCAATGCTGGAAGCAGGCCTTCCGAGTGAAGCCGGACGTGCGACGCGATGCGGCTGTGCCCGTGCGGAGCGAATATGCTCCGGTCGTTACGCGCCATTCTGCTTGGCCTCGTCGGGTGGGAACGGTGCTGGCGATGGCCGCGTCGTTTCTGGTCGTGTTTTGGATCGGTTCGATGGTCGAGCGCGGTCGAAGTGGCCTGCCGGTTAGTAATGTCGGCGGTCAGGTGGCCACGGCCGAACGTACATTGGCCCCCGACGGGTTACCAACGTGGAGGACGGTTGCCGTCTCGGACCACAGCGGACGTGCGCCGATTTCGACGGTACGGGCCGTGGAACGCAACAACGTCGATGACCGCTGGCTCGACAGTCTGCCGTCTGCCATGCCCGACAACGTGCGGCAAGCATTCCAGCGCACCGGGCACCAAATCGAACAGCATCGGCAACTCGTACCAGTGCCGATGGAAGACGGCCGACGGCTGGTCGTGCCGGTTGATCAAGTTGACGTGCATTACATTGGGAACGGTAGTTACTAGGGAGAGTAGGGTGCGTGAAACGCACCGCGGCCTGATTGGATTGGTGCGTTTTCACGCACGCTACAATCTAAAGAGTAAGAAGAGTATGAGGTGAGCAATGGTTCGTTTTTCTACAATCGTCGGTACGGTGGTGCTATTGTGGGGGACTTCGGCGATGGCTGCTGCCCCCGAGGCAAGCCAGTATTGGCTGGGAGTCGAATGCTTGCCGGTGCCATCGGCGTTGCGCACACAGTTAAACCTGCCGAAAGAGGAGGGTTTGCTGGTCGAGGCTGTTTCGCCCGATAGCCCTGCCGCAAAGGCCGGGATCCAACCATACGATGTGCTGGTGCATGCGGGTGATAACTCGTTGGCCCAGCCGCAGGACTTGGTCCAGGCCATCCAGGCGGCCAAAGGAGGCAAACTGTCCATCGAAGTTGTGCGCAACGGCAAGCGGCAGACGTTGGAGGCCACGCCAGTCGCTCGTCCGAAAGACGCGCGCCGTGCGACCGAGCAGCCGCAGCCCGGTGACTGGGAAACGATGGAAAAATGGATTGAACGGATGTACCCAGGCGGCGCAATCGATGGGCGGCATCCCCCGCTGCACTTTCGCATTTTTCAGCCCGGCGCGATTGTGCCGCGCGGCGCATTACTTTCGCCGCCGCTGCCAGACAACATGAGCATCGTCATTAGCAAGCAAGGTAAGCAGCCGGCGAAGATCGTGGTCAATCGCGGCGATGAGAAGTGGGAAGTCACCGAGAATGAACTCGACAAGCTTCCAGCCGACGTACGATCGAACGTCGATCAAATGCTGGGCCACAACCTGTTCGGCACATTGATGCCGGAGGCCACCGCAGTTGGTCCCAACGAGCAGTTCGACAGTGGACAAGCGGAGGCCTCATCGCCACAGGCATCCGCGTTGTCTGAACGAATACAGAAACAGTTCGACGCCCTGAATCACCGCATGGATCGGCTGATGAAGGAGGTCGAGGAAATGCACAAGGGGGCGGGCAAGAGAAGCCGGCCGAAAAATAGGCCGCCGATGGACGCAGGAGAACTTGCTGCCACAATGAATCACGAGAGACCTGCCACCGCAGTCCCCGCTGCGGTTCCCTGAGAGGGACGGCGTCAGTTGCTATGACGTCGCCCCTCGTCAGTTTTGTAGTCGGCAACCAATCCCACTACAAAATCACAATAGACTTTCCAACAGCAACCGCATCTTGCGCATTTCCGTGAGTTGGTCTACGTCGGGCAACGGCTGGAGGTCGACACATAGGGCCCGGTCGTAGTGCACCTTGTTCAATTGATTCACGAGGCGGCCGTATTCGATTTCGCCTTGACCGACGCGGACCTGCAATTGCTCCTTGTTGGTATCGCGCAGGCGGACGTGAAAAACGTGCTTGATCACCTGATCGTAGTTTACGCCGGCCCGAGGACCGTAGACGTAGTGGCTCGGGTCCAACGTGATCCCTAGTCCTTTGACGCTTGTGCACATAACAACGGCCGTGTCCGGCGTTTCGGTCATGCGGCCGCCTTCGGTCAACAGGCCAACGCGAATTCCTTCGCGGGCGGCGAGGGCCACGAGCATCTGCAATCGCTCCACTTCGGCGTTGAACGGTGTGCCCAACTCGGACGAGCGAACGGTAATGGTCACTACCTTCATCGCCTTGGCCAGCCGGCAGCACGCCGCAAACTGCTGATAATATTCCGGCTCGGGGGCCTCGATTTCGACGCTCAATGCCACGGGCGTCAACCGATGCATCTGGCGACAAAGTGCCACGGCCCGCTCCAGATCGGCTGCCACCTCGGAAGGCTTTAGATGGCCGCCGGTCTCGTGGATTATGATCTCGACCGCCGTGTACTCGAGTTCCACCAATTGAAGCATGGCGGCATCCAGGGCCAAGTCGGGGAAACAACGGCTTGTAGCGGCAACAAACACCGATCCACTCCTTTATGGCTTGCAATTATCCAGCGGCCAGCTCGGGTCGCCGCGCATCGCCTCACATTGGGCGACAAAATGGCGACGAAAAGGGCCGCTACAGCTTTCCAATCGGCCTTAGCTTACCTCTTTTCAGCCTTCGGTGGCAACACCAAGCTGGTTGCAACGTGGAAAAGCAGCGGTAGAATTGTCGGTAACCAGGGGCCATCGCCGTCTTTCTTCCGCAATAGACCGGGCGGACAGGTAGATTCTGGCCGCCGATCCACCGGGGTCGCCAACGCAATAACCGTTTTCCTAGAAAGCAGTTTCCAATGAACGAGTATCCGGAATCCGCAGGATCGCCGCAGCCCCCTATTCGACCGCAGGTTGTGGCCGAGCGGCCGCGGCCGCCCATGCCGCCACCGCCGCGACCGCGCCCTTGGCTTAAGTTCTTCATGGTCTTGGTAGTGATTGGGCTGCTGGGCTCACTGGCGCTGAACGTGCTGTTGATGGCTGTCGTGGGGCTGTCGTCTGAGTTCAGTTCCGAGGATGGCCGGGTGCAGGAAAAATATTTTGCCCTCGATCGCAATGGCACCGACAAAGTGGCAATCATATCGATCGAAGGAGTGATCACCACTGGCGAAGGATTTTTCAAACAGCAGATCGACCATGCAAGGAAAGATATTGAGGACGGGAACCTGAAAGCCATCGTGGTCCGCGTCAACTCGCCTGGCGGCACGATCAACGGCAGCGATTACATGTTCCACTACCTCCGCAAACTGCACAATGAAACGCGCGTCCCGATCGTGGTGAGCATGGGCGGCATCGCAGCGAGCGGCGGCTACTATGTATCGATGTGCGTTGGCAACGAACCCGACACGATCTTCGCGGAGCCGACGACTTGGACCGGGTCGATCGGCGTGGTCATTCCTCATTTCAACGTCGCCGAGCTGATGCAGAAATGGGGCATCCAAGAGGACGATGTCGCAAGCCATCGGCTCAAGACAATGGGCAGCATCGCCAGAAAGATGACCCCGGAAGAACGCAAAATTTTCCAGGGACTGGTCGACGAAGGGTTCACGCAATTCAAAGATGTGATTATGCAAGGCCGACCGATGTTCCGCGAGAATCCCGAGGCGCTGAACAAGCTGGCGACTGGCCAAGTTTACACCGCTGAGCAAGCCGTGACGGACAAGTTGGTCGATAAGATCGGCTACATCGAAGACGCGATCGACCGGGCCATCAAGCTGGCCGGCCTCAAAAAAGAGAACGTCAAAGTCGTGAAGTACAAGGCCGAGCCGCGATTGTCGGAATTGCTCTTCGGCCAAAGTCGGGTCCAGTCGTCTCTTGACGTCGCCGCGCTCCTGGAAAGCACCAGTCCGCGGGCGTACTATCTGTGCACGTGGCTGCCAGTGTTGGCCGGGAGCGCGAAGTAGCGGCCGCGCTGCCGTCGGAAGCACGGACGACGCGTACGGACCGAACCGTGGATCGCGCGCGTCAATGCAGAAGATGGAATTGATACGCCGCGGTAATGCACGCTGCAACGCCTACGCGCACTGCAAACCATGAACACCGCCATCCAGCGCGATGCGGTTTTGTGGTGTGCCTGATAAATCGTGCAGATGACTCCCGGCGCGATGGCCAAGGCCAACAAATCCCAAGCCGCTTCGTTACGAAAGACAGCCCGGCACATCCCGTCTAGCAGGAGTGCGAAGACAACGAAGCCGCCGGCCCACTTGTAGCTGGCATTCTCGACAGCCACGGTCCGTTCGTCTCGTTGCACACTTTGATCGGTAGTCACGGCTTCTCCTCCAGAAAGAAGAGGTCTTCGACCCGCTTGTCGAGGCGTCGGGCAATGACCAAAGCAAGCAAAGCCGATGGGTTGTATTGCCCGGTTTCAATCGAACTGATGGTCTGGCGCGTCACACCTGCGAGCGAAGCGAGTCGCTCTTGAGAGAGCGTTTTTTCGGCACGGGCGACTCTCAAGCGGTTGCAAAGGCGAAAACCGGGCACGCGTTGATCCTCCTGCCGCTATCGTACTGAACCACTCATGGAATGTCAAGTATAATTGGCGTTTCGACATGCAAAGTATACTATATGACGGCTTTGCTTGGCGCAATTTGGATCAAAGGCGATGGATTCTTCCAACGAATCGACTCGACGCCCAATTGCCTCGCGCGATGCGGCATGCCGGGACCGGTCGAAGTTCACAGGGCCGTTAAAGTTTCCCCAATCTCTTGGACGATAACGATTACGACAATTGTGTCGGTCGCACGGAGTTTGTGTGCGACATAGGCATGGTGGAGTGGGTAAGTCAGTCGTTCCAGGAAGTACGGAGGTGGCCCATGCAGGGCTCGTCAAATCAGTGGCACCTTCTGCGAACTCTGTTGTTCGGCCTCGGACTGTTGGTCAGCGTGGGGCTGACCGGCTGCCAGGTCGAGACAGGTGGTCAGACGTTGCCCAGCCCGTACTACATGCAGGACGACGTGCAGTACTTCCCGCCGGGTCCGGAGTTCAAGCTGGCTCGGGAAGCGGCCGCCATGAAGGCTTACAACCAAGAACAATCGCAGCAAACACCGATCAGACGCTAGCCGCGTCGGATATTCGCCGAACGTTGTCAGCACGGCTATATGAATGGCTCGCAGCGACGTTACGGGGGGGACGGCGCCTTGCGTTGCTGGCGTCCTAGAGGAGTGCCGTTTGCACGGTGCGACTAGGTCGTCAGCAGCGCAAGGACTTTTTTATTTTGGATCGTCATGTCCGACCTTGCTCTCTCTCCCGTCGCTCAGCAGTGGGTTAACGTCGTCCTGATGTGGGTTGGCTTTGGCACGTTGGCCGGGCTCTTGGCCACGGTGATTATTCCCTTTCGCCGCACGGTCGGACCGTTCTTGGCGCTGGTGATGGGCATTGTCGGCAGCACGGTCGGCCTGCTTGGGCTGAATTGGCTCTTCCCCGGCCGTCAACTAAATCCCATCAGCCCCTTGGGCTTCCTTGCCTCCGCCGTTGGCGCGTTCCTGCTATTGGTTCTCTACCGCCTCGGCGGCGCCTGTTTCGCGCGGCATGAGCAGGCTGGCCGCGAAGAAGAGACCTAACGCCGGTTCGGCAAGCTGCAACTGACACGCCGTGCCGTTCTTTGCACGTCCCCTGCCGCCCCTTGTCACCCTTCGGCTCTCGCCGCATACTGGTCTCATGTCGTATGACGCTGGCCATCTGATCGAATTGCTGCAAGACAACATCTCGCATGCCGTGCTCGGCAAGGCGAATGCCGTGCGGCTGGTGGTCGTAGCCTTGCTGGCCGGCGAGCACGTATTGCTCGAAGACGTTCCCGGAGTGGGCAAAACACTGATGGGCAAAGCCCTGGCCCGCAGTCTGGCCGGCACATTTCACCGTATTCAGTTTACGCCCGATCTCCTGCCCGCCGACATCACCGGGAGCAGCCTCTACAATAGTCAGACCCACGAATTTTTTTTCAGCCCTGGACCGGTGTTTGCCAATATCGTTTTGGCCGATGAGATCAATCGGGCCACGCCGCGCACGCAAAGCGCTCTGCTGGAATCGATGAGCGAGCGACAGGTTTCGGCCGATGGCCAATCGCATCGGCTGCCGCAACCGTTCATGGTGATTGCCACCGAAAACCCGGCCGAGTTCGAGGGGACGTATCCCTTGCCGGAGAGTCAACTCGACCGCTTCTTGCTCCGCATTCCTTTAGGCTACCCGCAGCGGGAAGTCGAACTGCAAGTACTGAACAGTCACCGCGAGGGCGAGCCGGTCGATACGCTGGCGCCGGTGCTCGACGCCGAGCAAGTCGTGGCCTTACAGGCCGCCGTACGGCAGGTGCGGGTAGACGACTCGATCAATGCCTATTTGCTCGACATTGTCGAAGCGACCCGCCGTAACGATGAATTGCACATCGGCGTAAGCACACGCGGCGCACTGGCTCTCTACCGTGCAGCCCAAGCGGCGGCGCTGGTGGCCGGCCGGCCGTACGTTGTGCCCGACGACGTTAAGGAGCTTACCGTCCCGGTCCTGGCGCATCGGGTGATCCCCAAGGGCTATCTGCACGGTGGCCGTCGTGAGGCGGTCGAGTCGCTCATCGAGCGGCTCGTCGATGAAATTTCTGTGCCGGGTTAGTGTGCCAATTGACGCGCACAATCGGCCCTCTTGGTTGCAGATTCCGTGGGCCGTTTCGACGTATTGTCACCCTGACAATTTAGTGCTATCGTGGCAGTTGATCCACTCCTGCAGACCTGGAAGGAACAGTGCCAACCAAAGGACGTGCATCCATGTCGAAGGTGCTTTATCTACTTGTAACCGGCAAGCGACGATGGCACCTTCCGCTGCTCCTGTTGCTGTGCGGGTGCGGTGTATCCGGGACAAAGCCGGAGCAGGAGCCGGTGCTGACAATTCACGAAGCGATCAGCACAGCCAACGCGCTGGCCGATGCCATGCAAGGCGTGCGTGACGCGAACTCGGCGCGAGCCGCGGCTGCCGACATCGAGAGCAAAGTCAAACAGTGCGGCGAACTGCAGCGCCGTATTCCCCAGGTCGTCAAGCAATACAAGAACGTCGACGTCAGCGAAGCCCAGGCAGAGCAACTGAAGCGCGATATGACACAAGCTCTCGCACGCGTTAGTGCCGAGGCCGAACGAATCGAGCGACTGCGCAGCTCGGGATCAGCCGCTGATTGGGCATGCATGGCGAATATCGATCTTTCGGCGTATGCGTCTCCGGGCAAGGCGAAGCAAACACATAGCGCCGGCGTAAGCAAGCCAAAGCCTGATGCGACGGCGATTACGGATGCGCAACCACCGACAAAGGTCAACACGCCCGACACTCACCCGGCGGACAATCAGGTGAAGCCGCCGCAAACTCAGCCGGCAGCGGAGCCGGAGACCGTTAATCCGTTTCGCCGCGAGTCCACCCGCGTGGTCAGCCGTATGGGAGTCGTGGCCCCGTTAGATCGAAACGATCCGGAATACTACGAGAAACTGGCCGACCGCATGGTGGGAGATGATCGCACACTCCGCCGCGAGGCCCTGGATGTATTGCTGCGAACGGAGCCGGATGAAGTGAAAGCGGCCGAAACGCGAAAGAAGATCGCCCGCGGTTTCAGGCAATTGGCGCTCGACCGGCACGGCAATTTTGACCGGGGCCGCGCGGTGGAAGGCTTGACGCGATGGGGTGGCAAGTTCGCCGTGCCCGTGCTTCTGGACATTCTTGACGAAGAGCACTCATTTGTGCAGGACGACGTCTATAGGGCACTAGGCGATCTGAAAGACGAGGCGCACGGCCGTGCCCGTGGCGGCACGTCTCGGCAATTTCTTCGAACGCGAGCGCACCGCGAAATGTCTGAAACACATGGGCCCGGTTGCCGAAGATGCCGTGTTGGCCGTTGCCTCGTCACGAGACCTGAAAACGACCCTCACGATCACCGAAGTCTTGGGCGAAATCGGCACGAAGAAGAGTCTCGCCGTGCTTCGTACCACCGCCGCCCGCACCCGGGACGCCGAGGTTCGATCGGCTGCCAAAGCGGCGATCAAAAATATCGTCAACCGGCAACGCGCAGGCCAAGCAGAGGACAAGGACGAGACGTAGCCAGTGCGGTTCGCAGCGGTGCTTGGCTCACAAACCGGCCGGCAGCATCTTCGATATGACGAAGAAGGCTAGCGCGCCGATTCCCGCCGAGATGGGGATCGTCAGGATCCAGGCCCAGACAATGTCGATCGTCATGCCCCAGCGAACCGCGCTCACCCGCCGCATGGTTCCGTAGCCGACGATCGAACCGGCGATGGTGTGCGTGGTGCTGACGGGGATGCCGGCGGCCGCGGTGGCGAAGAGCGTCACGGCCGCTCCCGACTCGGCACAGAACCCGCCGAACGGGTCAAGCTTGGTAATCTTCGAGCCCATAGTTTTGACGATCCGCCAACCGCCAATCAAGGTTCCCAGCCCCATAGCGGTGTGGCAGATAAGCACGATCCAGAAGGGGATCTCGGTGAAGCTTTGTCCCTTCCAGATACTCGAGTAGAAAAGCAGGGCAATGATCCCCATGGTCTTTTGGGCGTCATTGGTTCCGTGCCCCAAGCTATAGAGGGCGGCCGAGCAGAGTTGGCCTTTGCGGAACAGCGAGTCGACGCGCCGCGGGGTCGCATTGCGGAAGAGCCACGTCATGGCGACGCCCATCGTATAGCCGAGCACCATGCCGATCAGGGGCGAGAGCACGATAAAGGCAGCGATCTTGATCAGTCCGCTCGGGATGATAGCGGCGATGCCCGCCTTTGCCACGCCGGCCCCGGCCAGGCCGCCGATCAGGGCATGTGATGAACTGGTCGGCAGTCCGAGGTACCACGTCGTGAGATTCCAAAGGATCGCCCCCAGAAGCCCACTGAGGATCATGTGCGTGTCGACGAAGGCGGGATGCACAACGCCCTTGCCGATGGTCATTGCTACGTGGATGCCAAATACGTAGGCGGCGACGAAATTGAAAAAGGCCGCCCAGACGACGGCCTGCAATGGCGTCAAGACGCGCGTCGAGACAATGGTCGCGATCGAGTTAGCGGCGTCGTGGATGCCGTTCGTAAAATCAAAGCCGAGCGCGAGTATCACCACGAAAGTCACTAGAACGGGCGCTGCCATGGCCACTTGGCACACGTGGTAGCCCGTGTACGAGATTCCCCAAATGGCGAACACAATGGCCAGGAAACCCCAAACGATATGGCGATTCATAGCTCAGGCGTTCTCCAGCACGATGCCTTCGATCACGTGGGCGACTTCTTCGGCCCCGTCCATCGACAGCTCGATGAGGTCGATGATTTCCTTCCATTTCATCACGCTCAACGTGTCGAGTCCGCTCTTGAAGATCGACGCCAGGGCGATGTGGTGCAGATGGTCGCCGACGTTCTCCAGCCGTTGAATCTCGATGCAGTGCTCAAGCACCCGGTTCTTCTTTCGCAGGTTTCGCAGCTCATGTACGGCCGCTTGGACCGCTAGGGCAAGGTCGACGATGACTTTGCCCATTGGGCAGACTTCGGGCAACATCGGCCCGACATCGTAGAGGGCGATCCGCCGCGCGGCATCGTCGAGAAAATCCACCACCTCATCCATAGCCAGGATCAGGCGGCGGAGGTCACCCCTCTCCAGCGGAGTGATGAACGACCGGTGAAGCAACTCCATCGCCTCGTGTGTGAGCCGATCCGCCTCGTGCTCCAACTCTTTGAGGCGTCGTGAATTCTCCCGGGCGTCGCCCGAAGACTCTAGAAGCCGGCAAAACTCTTCCGCGCAGCGTACCAGCACCTCTGAGTCGCGGTCGAAATAGTCGAAGAACTTGGTATTACGCGGCAGGAAATTGAACATGCGGGACCTCGTACGCGACAGCCGAAGTGGCCAATGTAGCCGCCAACGCGAGTCGCTGCAAGGCACCATACCAATGGCTAGTATGATCCCTACCGGCTGCGCCACGCCCGCCATGCGCCGCTGAGCATGCTGGCCGTCGAATGGAACTGGTAGGAAAACCAACTCTTGTAGGGCAGCTTGTAGTGCGGCACCGGTTCCATCGCCACGGCGCGGCGGTCGCCGCAGGCCACGACACACAGGCCACAACCAATGCACCGCGCGGCCAGATGCTGGCGCTCGCGCTGAGCCACATTGATCACCAGTGCGCCCATCGGGCAGTTCCGGGCACACGCGCCGCAGAACGTGCACTTCGCGTCGTCGAACCGCGGCACAAAATGGGCCGGCGCCATGAAGCCGGGGCCATTGAATTCGTTGACGATGCGCATCGCATGGCAACAGCAGCCGCAGCATGAGCACGAGACCTGCCCCTTGCTCGATTCGACGTTCATAAGCCACGTGACCAGGCCGTGCGATTCGGCCTCGCGCTTGATCTCCAACACGTTCTTGCGTGATACCGGTTTCAGCCAACCCTGTTCGATGCCGGCCTCGGCCCACTGGCCCATGAAAGTGCAGTTGTCGATCGGTTTACCGCAACCCTGGCCAGCCACCTGCATAGTCATCCGGCACTGGCACTGCCCGATGCCGAACGTCTCAAAGCGGTCCAACACTACTTCCAAATGATCCGACGGCAGCGCCATCGGATGGGCCTCAATGGTGCGGCCGACCGAAAGCACGCGCACAAACGGCGATGGCCGCGTCTGCCCACGCTGATAGTCCACTGTGTAGCCCGTCGCGTACAGAGCCTCGAACAGTTCGGCAAAGCGGCGATGCCACGGCGACATCGACTTGGGCGACTGGCCGATCAATACCATCTCAAAAATGCCGGGCATGATCGGCATCAGCCGGAATTTCTTCGCTTCGTCCGGCCCGCCGCCGCCGATCGCCCGCTTGACCATTGCCAGCCGGTCGAGAATCGGTTCGATCTGTTCAAGTGGCCGATGCTCGGCCTTGGCCACGTCCGCCGCGCTCATGCCGGCAAACTGGCCCAGATGTCGCACCACGCCGGCTTCCTCTTCGGTGAAGAGATGCTGGACAAAGGCGATCAACTCGTCGCACACCGGCGGGCCCATCAACAACGGGCTGGACAGCTTTTTGACAACATCGGCATAGGCCCGCGGCAAGCCGGGATAATCCTCGGTCTTCCGCGGCCGCACCGATTTCGGCCGTGGCGGGGTGGGGCCCAGAATGCCGCGGCTGATCTCGATCACCCGCCGCCCGGTCGGTTTTCCGTTGGTGTTATCGACCACGCCAATCGCTCCCAGGATGGACGCCATCACCTTATCCGATGCAAGTGGACGAGGCAATCAGAACTGATTCACTTTGAAACTGGCGCCCCGCTCGACAAGCCCTCCGGGGGTAATTAGACTGGAAATTTCTATCGGGCCCGATCCAACGATTCCAGCGAGGACATGATCCCATGGATAGCAAACGCGTCATTTTAAGCGAAAAAGAGATCCCAACCGCGTGGTACAACTTACAGGCCGATCTGCCGTCACCGGTGCCGCCGCCGCTACATCCCGGCACGAAGCAGCCGCTGGGTCCGGCCGATCTGGAACCGATCTTTGCCAAGGCGCTGATCGCTCAAGAAGTGAGCCGGGAGCGATGGATCGAGATTCCCGATGCCGTGCGGAAGGTCTATGCGATTTGGCGGCCCAGCCCGCTAGTGCGCGCATCGAACTTGGAGAAGGCCCTGAAGACGCCGGCCCGCATCTACTTCAAGGACGAAAGCCACAGCCCGCCGGGCAGCCACAAGCCGAATACGGCCGTGCCGCAGGCATATTACAACAAGATCGAAGGCATCAACCACCTGACGACCGAAACCGGGGCCGGCCAATGGGGCGCCTGCGCTGGCTTTCGCTTGCTCGTTCTTCGACATGCACTGCAAGGTGTACATGGTGAAGGTGAGCTACGAGCAGAAGCCCTACCGCCGCTCGATGATGCACATTTGGGGCGCCAGCGTCACGCCCAGCCCATCGAACGAAACCAACGCCGGCCGTCAGATGCTGGCGCTGGATCCGAACTGCCCGGGCAGCCTCGGCATCGCCATCAGCGAGGCGGTCGAAGCGGCCGTCAGCCGCGACGACACGAAATACACCCTTGGCAGCGTGCTCAACCACGTAATGCTGCACCAGTCCATTATTGGCTTGGAAGCCGAGAAACAGTTTGAAATCTTCGAGGACTATCCGGATGTCGTCATTGGTTGCGTCGGCGGCGGCAGCAACTTTGCCGGGCTCGCCTTCCCGTTCATCCGCCGCAAGCTCGAAGGCCGCGACATGCGCTTCGTGGCTTGCGAGCCGCACTCTTGCCCCTCGATGAGCCGCGGCCAGTATCGCTACGACTTCGGTGACACGACAAAGCTCACGCCGCTGATCAAGATGTTTACGCTCGGCCACAGCTTCGTGCCGCCGGGCATTCATGCCGGTGGGCTCCGCTATCACGGCATGGCCCCCTTGGTCAGCCTCTGCGCATCGCTCGGCATCGTCGAGGCGGCCGCGTTCCACCAGATCGAGTGCTTCGAGGCGGCGAAACTGTTTGCGGCCACCGAGGGCATCATTCCCGCCCCGGAATCGTCGCACGCCATCCGTAGCGCGATCAACGAGGCCATCCGCTGTCGCGAAACGGGCGAAGAGAAGTGCATTCTTTTCAACCTCAGCGGCCACGGCCTTTGCGACATGGGGTCGTACGATCGCTTCCTGAGCAACCAACTGGAAGACTACGCCTATCCGCAAGAGAAGATCGAAGAAGCAATTGCCGAATTGCCGGTCTTGTAAGCAGCGGCTTGCGGTTGTAGTTGGAGCCAGTCTCGCTGTCGCAGGCGCATTGTTTGCGGTGGGCGCGGTAATATCTTGTGGTGATGAAGATACGCAGCTATAGCCGGGAGACAACGGCTTCCGGGCGCGTGGTACGCCTTGTATCTGCCGAGAGCCGTTGGCTCCCGGTGATTGCAGCGAATCTCTCACTCTCCTTCTGGATCCGCCAAAAGCCGTTACTGCGGCCCTTGGCTTGCCGGCGCACTAAGCAACGGTTATGCTTGGCGTCATAGCGCCTCTCGGCCGGCAGATTCGACCGATCGCAACCAGGACAGTCCCGTCCTTTTGACAGAGAATCTATCATGCGACGAGCCTCCGAATCGGACTTCGCAAAACAGCAAAATTTGCGGCATACGCGGCGAGGTTTCTTGGGCGCCGTTGCTGGGACGACGGCCGCCGTGGCGGCGGGCGCGGTGACTGGCGAAGCGGCTATCGCCGATGATGCGCCCACGGTCTCCGCAGACCGGCCGACGTTTCCCAAGGATTTCTGCTGGGGCGCCGCCACGTCGGCCTATCAGATCGAAGGCGCCGTCAATGAGGACGGTCGCAAGCCGAGCGTCTGGGACACGTGGAGCCATACGCCAGGCCGCATCCGCGACGGCAAGAATGGCGATGTGGCGTGCGACCACTATCACCGTTATGAAGACGACGTGCGGTTGATGGCCGAGTTAGGCATTAAGCACTATCGCTTTAGCATCGCATGGTCGCGCATTGTCCCCGACGGCCGCGGCGCGGTCAACGAAAAGGGCGTCGACTTCTATCGCCGGCTGGTCGACACGCTGCACAAGCACGGCATCACTCCGCACGCCACGCTGTTTCACTGGGACGGCCCTCAGGCGCTCGAAGACCGTTACGGCTCTTGGCGCAGCCGCGAGATGGCCAAGGATTTTGCCGACTATTGTTCGGCGGTGGTCAAGCGACTGGGTGACCAGATATCAAACTGGATGACGATCAACGAGATCGCGTGTTTTACGTTCGACGGCTATGGAGTGAATAAGCTGCCCTCGGGCGCACCCGGTACGGTCTTGAAGACCCGCAAGGAACAAATGCAGACCGTTCATCACGCGTTGTTGGCCCACGGACTTGGCTGTCAGGCGATTCGCGCCGCCGCGTCCGGTCCCTGCCGCGTTTCGCTGGTAGACAACTTCTCGTCCTACATTCCGGTGACGGAGACTCCCGAAAACATCGCGGCCGCGCGGCGCGCGTTTGTGTCGTCGTCGCAAAACGGCTGCATCCTTGTGCCCGCGTTGACCGGTCAGTACAACCCGCAGCAATGGGCCGAGCTTGGTGCCGATGCCCCGGATATTCAGCCCGGCGACATGCAGACGATTTGCCAGCCACTCGACGCGCTGGGATACAACATCTACACGGGGGCCTATGTTCGCGCATCGGATAACGCGCAAGGATATGACGAGCTCCCGTGGCCAACCGGCTATCCGCAGATGCACATGCCCTGGCTGAACTTCTTGCCAGACGCGCTCTACTGGGGCGTGCGCATGATCGGCGAGGCGCTGGGCAAGACCAACCTCCCCATTTATGTGACCGAGAACGGCTGCGCCACCGAAGACGTGCTTTCGCCGCAGGGCGAGGTCCTCGATTCGAATCGGGTTCTCTATCTCCGAGAATACCTGCGCAGCGCGCACCGGGCCGTTGCCGAAGGCTATCCGCTGCGAGGCTATTTCCACTGGAGCTTGATGGACAACTTCGAGTGGTCCTGGGGCTATACCCGCCGCTTTGGCCTGACGCGCGTCGATTTCCAAACGCAGCGGCGCATCCCCAAGCTCAGCTTTCGCTGGTATCAGCAAGCGATTCGCGAAAATCGCGTCGTGTAGTGGATTACACTCTCCCCGCTGTAAGACGAAAATCGTTCTGACACTGTAACCGTGTCGTATGCTGCAAAGACTAGACGAGGTGGGTGCCACTGCTGGCTTGCCCAGCAGTGCTGACTCACGGTTCACACGCCTCAAACGTCTCGACGTTGTTACACCGAAGTGCAATTGCGGCCGGCGCAATGCCTGCGTCTAGAAGCGGGTCAAACTGTTCGGCTGTTCCAAGCAACATGATGCTGGCGGGGACAGTACACGCATTCCGCCATATGCACAGTGCTAGAAAAACACCAATGTGTCGACCATCACAAGAAAGGGCGCGATGTCATGTGCGGCAGTACTAGGACAGAACGGCCGCCGCCCGCAAAATATTTCAGAAATAGCCGATTTAGGCCAGCAACACACTCCTGGCCCACTACCAGCGAGTGTATGATATTGCGCAGAGTGTTCAATTTTGCTGTAGCAAAAAAGAACAGGCGAGCTGAGGTTGGCTCGGGCGACCAAAATCCTCAGCTCGCCAGTCGTAATCGGAAGCAAGTGCTTCCGATCCGTCGGGGGTGCCACACTTCTCTGTTCGCAAGGGGATACGCAACGTGGGGTTAGTTCGCTGGTTCCCGCCTCGAACTCTCACACACTCCTCTTAGCATCGGGTCTGAAAGGGCCTCTTCTCTGTCCAAGCCCCGCCAGTATGCACCTCCCCGTTCCGTAAGGGAGACTACCAACGGCTCTTTTCTAGAGCAAACGGTGTGCCAACGACGGCAAGCGCGCATTAGAGAGCCCCGATCAGACAGAAATTGGATGCGTCTTGGCGATTGCCAAGGTCCAATTCCCGATCTCGAATCGCGACTACGCCGTCTGCCGCAGATCCTCGAAGTGAATCTGGTAGAGCCGGCGGTAGAACGGGCACCGGCCCAAGAGTTCGTCGTGGCGGCCCATATCGATGATTCGCCCGGCCTGCATGACGACGATGCGGTCGGCCAGCGAAAGGACGGCCAGACGGTGCGTGATCAGAATCGTGGTTCGACCGCGAGTGAACTCCTCCAACACTTGCTGGATCACCTGTTCGCTTTCCAGGTCAACTTGGCTAGTGGCCTCGTCTAGGATCAGGATGGGGGGGTCGCGGAGTATCGCCCGGGCCAGTGCGATCCGTTGCCGTTGGCCGCCGGAAAGGCAATTGCCCAATGCCCCGGCCGTGGTCTCGTAGCCGTTGGGCAGATCGTGCTCGATGAACCGGTGGGCGTGGGCGCGTTTGGCCGCCTCGACGACCTGCTCCCGCGTTGCGTCCAGAGCGCCGTAGCGGATGTTGTTGTAAATCGTCTCGTCGAAGAGCATCGTTTCCTGGGTCACGAGTCCGATTTGGCGACGGACGTCGCGCACCCGCATTTCCGGCAGCGGCACGCCGTCGAGCCGGATCACGCCCGTGGTCGGATCGGCAAAGCGGGGGATGAGGTTGGCCAACGTGCTCTTGCCGCAGCCATTGGGCCCGACGATGGCAATTGTTTCACCGAACGCGATCCGCAAGTCCACATCGGTGAGCACCGGTTTGCCGGGCAGATACTCGAAACCGACGTTCTCGCACACTAGGTCGCGATGGTGTCGCTCGAAGGCGACAGGGCGCTCGGGATCGCGAACCTGGGGCTCGCGGTCGAGCCGTGAAAAGATGCGATCGGCGGCGGCGCTGGCGGCCTGGAGTCGGCTAAAGATATCGGATAGTTTTCGCAGTGGATCGGCGGCCGCTGCCAGCAGCGCATAAAACGTCAGCAATGCGGGCCAACGCAATGGCTCGTTGCACATGCGAACGCCCAACAGGTGCGTGCCTTGCGGCGAAAGCACGAGCCACGCCCCGGCCAGCATGGCCAGCGAGATCGGCACGATGCCCAGCACTTCAGTCAGCGGATGCGTCAGGGCGTCGTAGCGGGCGATGCGCATCGATTTCTTGTAGTACCGCTTGCTGTTATCGTGAAATTGTCGCCGCTGAAACCGCTCGTTCGTAAAAGCCTTGACGATCTTGATGCTGCGAAAGGTCTCTTCCAAGGCGGTGTAAATCAGGGCCATTTCCTCCATCGCCCGACGATTGGCGCGTTTTCACGCCTTGGCCAGCCACCCGACCAAGTAGCCAGCCAATGGAGCGATGACCATCGTCAATAGCAGCAATCGCCAGCAGATCCAACCGGCCGTCGCCAGACAGACGATCATTTTCAGCGGCTCGCGAACGAGTTTGCCGAAGAGGGATTCCAGACCCAGGGCCACCTGGTTCATGTCGTTCGTGAAGCGGCTCATCAGGTCTGCGGTGCCGTCTTCACTAAAGGTGGCCAGGTCCATACGCAGCGTGCGGCGATAAAACAGCTTCCGCAGATCGAAGGTAGCCTGCTGCGCCAACTGCGCCACAAGGATATTGTCGGCGATCAGGAAAAAGTCCTTAACGACGGTCCCGATTATCAGCAGAGCGATCACCAACGCGATCGTGAGGAACGGATCATCGGGTAGATAAGCCAGGACGTAGGGCTTGACGTAACGATATGTTGTCAGCGCCTTCGTTTCGGCCGCCAGCCGCCCTTCGGCGACTGCTTTCTCCCCGGCAATCGATCGTTTGTCACGCTCGGCCGCTGCGGCAAGGTCGCGGGTCAGACGCTCGACATTGGCCGACTCTTCGGCCACCGCTTTCTCGTGCTGTTCGATCGTGGCATCGATCCATTTGTGGGGCGACTGGCCGAATAGCCCCACTTGGACGAACGGATAGACCGTGCCGACGTTGGCCCCCCAGAGAACGGCCACCGCCAGCGCCGAGCCGATCGAGGCCGCGAATACCAGCTTGTAGCGGATTGCCATCCGCAAAACCCGGACAAAATTCATGCGAACAACCCTTCGACGCTTGACGACAGGTCCCTCTCCCTCCCGGAGATGGCTTGGGGCGACGCCGGTTCGGTGTGAGACGATGCCTACACACAATCGCAACTACCGCAGCCACCACAGGTTATGCGTCAGCAGAACAACGGCGCGTGCGTTATGCTGATGCCCAACCAACGAAGCCCAAACCGCTTCTGTCGGCCGCTGCAATGGCACGCGGCGCGTGCCTACCGCAACAGCCCAGCAGACCGGCGGCCCTTGTAGCACATTCCACCAATTTGGCCAAGAGCGGTCGTGTTGGGGGAAGACGGCCCTGCGAGGCTCCTGCCGAACGGCTGGCAGGCGCAACTGGCGATCAATGTCCGCTAACGAAGCGGAAAACTGAGGGGGCCGTTGGGCCGGAGAAATCGTCGCCGCGTGAAAGGACCCAGTTGGCGGGCATTACGGATGCGGCCGGGATGAACTTCGTGTGGCCGTCCACAAATAGGACGTTCCGTCCATAGCCGCCGTGACTTTCGACGGCTTGGCTCGGCAAGTCGGCGCTGGGAGCGTCGGCCAGAAGCGGCGCTGGCGCGGCAGTCAGGGGTAGCTGCCAGCCATCGTCCGTCCCGTCACGTCGCGTGCCGAGCCATTCGTCACTATCAACAGGTTCGAGAGGTTTCGGAAGCTCAGCGTGACGCTGCGCGTTGATCGAGATGCCTTGAGCCGCCAGCCAAGCGTCAGGACACAGGTCGCGCGGACTCTCGCCGGAATATTCGTCGCGTAGTTGGCGCGCCACCGTGGCTCCGACATCGGTCAACCTCCCACCGTTGGCGAATTGCGCAAGCTGGCTGTGTTGCCGGTCGCCGTATTCGCTTAGGGCGACGCCAAACTGCCGCAGCCCATCCTGGCAGGACGCCACGCGGGCGTGGAACCGGCTGTGGGTGATCGCCGGGAAGACGACGGCGGTCACCATCACAAGGACTAGTGCAACCGCGGCCAGATCGGGCCAGCGCACCGCGTTTGCCGCAGTAGGGGCAGCCCGCTGGGGTGTCATCCGGGGCTTTGAGGCGGACGCGGGCATGCAGGCCGCGACGTAGCGGCACGTCCGCTCAGCAAGCCCCGGTGGAGGTTCAAAATCGGGTCGCACCGCTTCCAGCGACGCCAAACGCCTGCGCCAAGCGGCCAGCCGGCGGCAGCATTGTTCGTCGTACTCCAAGCGAGCGTCGAGCGCCTCTTGCTCGTCGTCGTCCAGAGCGCCCAGCAGGTGCCCAAGCAGTTGTTGATCGAGTGACTCGCTCATGGGGCAGGAGATCGGACCAAGCGACCCGTTCCTTTATTTCGGCAGGTTCACGTGAGAAAATGACTCGGTGAGCTTGAGCATGGCGGCATGCAAGCGGCTCTTGACCGTTCCGACGGGCACGCCCAATATCTGGGCGGCTTCCCGGTACTTGAGCCCTTGGAAATAAACTAGCATAACCACCTGCCTCGAGGTCTCCGGAAGCGCGTCGACCGCTTCGTGCAGGGCGACGTTCTCCTCGGCCGACTCGGCGTCCTCGGCAGGTCCCGCCTGCCGACCGCCGAGCAACTCCACCAGCGCACCGGCCTCTTCTTCCGTGTTGTTCATCCGCGTGGAACGATCGAGACTACTCATGCGATGCCGTCGGTTGCGCCGCTGGCAGTCGATGGCCTGATTGGTCGCCACCGTATACAGCCAAGGACGCACCTTTCGACCCGGCTCGAAGTGGCCGCACTTCAGGTGAACCTGAAGGAACGTCTGTTGAAAGACGTCTTCGGCCATTTCGGCGTCGCCGACATAGTGGCGCAGGTATCCGTACAACTCCTTTTCGTACCGGCGCACTAATTCAGCAAACACATCTCCGCGTCCCTCTGAGCGGTAAGTTAATAAAAGCCGCTCGTCGGTCCACGAAACCAGGGGGCTCGGGCCGCAGGCACGCACTCGCGGTTGTTCAATCGTGCCGTTCATTTTTGATACGCATCCGTGAGAAGGAGGGTTCACCCAACTCGAGCAACGCCCTGTCCGCCTCGACGCAAGTCCTGCTCCGACAGGACATTCTACTCGCACTTGTCACGAGAACCTAGGCGACGAGGAGAAAAGGGTTCCGACGTTCCGGGTCGGGTGTCTCTGCCTTATGCAAGTAGCGTGCCTAATCGACAAAACACGATTTTTCGCTCGAATCGAATCTGGTATCGTAGCTTGCTAACTGTTTACTTCCCAAAGCATTCCGTCAAAAAATCCACAAATGGCACGTACCACGTGCCGACATAATCCGGTTACCGCAGACGTGAAAGTCTTGCCATCGCTTACACAACGAGGCGTCGCGAAGGTGATACTGGAACAGTTTTGGCAGTCTGGGAAGGCAGCGACCTGGAAAAGTGGCAGTTTAGAAGGCTGGTGGGCAGACAAGGAAGAATGCTTTTCCCAGCCGCGCGCCCAGGGATCAGTCCCCAGCCGCACCGGGGGCCTCGGGTGCTGCCTTGGGCATCCTTTTCGGCACGCCGCGCCGCTGGCTAGGCCGATCGCCCCGAGCGGCGGCATCGCTTCGATTTGAGTCTCCCTCGCCCGGGCGCGTGCGGCGCAAGTACATCCGCAGCAACTCCCGCTGCATTTCTTCGCCCGGCAGAACCAGCAACTGCTCGCGCTGCTGCGGCGACAGTCCGTTATCGAAGAAGTTCGCCAGCAATTCGTCGCTGGGATTGAGCGGCCCTCGCTGGAAACGCTGCCGGATCATCTGATGCATCCAGCCGGCGACGATTCGCCGCTGGTCGGCCTCCTTTTTCGAGGTAAGCCAAGTGCTCGTTTCCGGGCTAAGCTGCTTCCGCAACTCGGCCAAGTCGTCGTCACTGATGGCCGGCCCCGGGCGGCCCCCGCCCGCTGGCCAACGCCGCCACATCATGTCCCGCAACATCATGCGACGTCGCTCAGTTTGTGACAGGTGCTCAATGCTTTCCCGCCGCTCGGGGGGAAGCGTCGCAATGAACTGAGCCTCATGCTTCTCGGCAATCGCCTCCATCCACCGCGACAACACCAGGGTCTCCTGCTTGCTAAGAGCGGGTTTCATTGCGGGTGCGCTCTTCCTCCAGCTTCTTAACAGCGCTCAGTCGTGCGCTGGGATCCAGCCCGGTCAAATCGCTCCAGCGGTACGACGGAATAGTTTGCAGCCATTCGTAGTAGCGGTGCATCACGTGCAGTAATTGCCCGGCATCGGCCGAATGCAGGATGGCGTCGTGAAGAGCCTGGATGTGCTCGCGCTCGTCGCCTTTTAGCGTCGCCCACCGCTCCTGAAGCCGCGCCAGATGCTCTTTGTCGCCGTCGGTCATGCTTTCCACGCGCTGGCGACGTTGGGCCAGCGATTCGTCCTGCACCAGTAATGTGGTTGCCGGCGCATCGGACTTCTGCGTGCCAAACGGAGATTGATCGTGAAGCAATCGCAGGAATTGAATATCGTCGATTTGGCGATACTCATCCAAGTTCAACAATAAGGGCAGGTCTTCGAGAAGCTGATGATTCGCGTCCGGCATGACGAGCCGTACGACGAGGAAGCCCACCAACACGGCCGCTAACGCGCCCCCACTGATCGCAAACAGACGCCTGCGACGCCGGCGCGGCGCATCGGCCAAGCTTCGCTCGACGTCTTCGCCGGCCGCGACGGCCACCATTTCCAACGTGCTTTGAGTAAAGTTGTTGCCCACGGGGGCGGCGTCGAGATCGTCCAACATGTCCCACGTCCGCTGCATCTCCTGCAAGCGGCGTCGGACACTGGCATCCGAGGCGAGCATCGCCTCGATGCGACGGCCGCCCTCCACGTCCAATTCGCCGTCGAGATAGGCCACAAGTTGCTCGTCGAGCGGCGAGGGCTTGTCTAAACCGTCGTTCATGCGATGTTCGTCGGTCATGTCATCTCCGGGCGCACGCCGTGTTCGATGTACGGTTGCAGCACTTCGCGGAGGTTCTCGCGCGCACGGGAAAGCAGCGATTTGATGGCCTGGGGCGTGAGGTCCATGATGGCCCCGATCTCGGCGTAGCTCATGCCCTCGAACTTGCTCAGCAGGATTGCCATCCGCTGCCGTTCGCCGAGCGATTCCATGGCCATCTGCACGATCTCGCGCATCTCGGCCTTATCGAGCTGTCGGGCGGGCATCTGGCCGCTGCTGGCCTGGAGCATGTTGTCCAGGGGGCGGGCGCCCATCGGTCCGCTGTCGCGGGATTGCAGGGTCACCTCGTGACGCCGCGACCGACTTCGCAGTGAATTGGCGGCCACGTGGTTGGCAATCGTGTAAAGCCAGGTGGAGAACTTCGCCCCCGGCTCGTAGCTTTCCCGAGCGCGGTACACCCGCAAGAAGACCTCTTGCGTCAAGTCTTCGGCCTGTTGCGGATCACCCACCAAATGCCGCAACACCATCAGCAGCCGGGCCTGATAGCGAGATACCAACTCTTCGAAGGACACTGCATTGCCTTCGCGCACCTCGAGCATCAGCCGGACGTCGGGGTCGAGTTTGTATCGGAGGGCGGAGGATTCGCTGACGACCACGGCATACCCCGTCACTGGAAGGTAGCAGGCCCGTTCCGTGTGCCGCTGTCAGTTTACAGCGCACTGCGTGTGGCTGCTACAAGCGGCCGGGCGACGCCTCGTCGGCCCGCCGTCAGGTTAGCTTGCGGCACGGTGTGAGGGCCGACGTGCTCTGTGCCACCCACGCTATTAGTGTAGCCGATCGAGCCCACGGCGGCCAGCCACCCGCCGGTAGCAGGCACACCAGCATGCACCGTCCACGAAAGTCCGGGGTCTGGTCCATTTTTCGGCTCTCATGCATGGCGTTTGTCGTTGCCTCGACTCCGAAAACATGAACCCGACCCCTTCGCGCCGCAGTTATGGTATACGGAGTTCTAGTGCGACAAGGTCGGCTGGCGATAGGAACGCGGGATCGGTACACTGAAAATTGTTCATCCACCGGCGAGGGATAATGCCATGATCCTGTTGATCGACAACTACGACTCGTTCACCTACAACTTGGTGCAGCGGCTGGGCGAATTGGACCCCTCGTTGGACCTCGAAGTCCACCGCAACGACAAGATTACGCTGGACGAGATCGACGCCCTGCGCCCCTCCCACCTGATCGTTTCACCCGGACCCTGCACGCCGGACGAGGCCGGGATATCGGTCGCCTGCATCCGACGCTTTGCCGGCAAGATTCCGCTCTTGGGCGTGTGTCTGGGACATCAGTCGATCGGCCAGGCATTTGGCGCGAAAATCGTCCGCGCCGGCCGACTCATGCACGGAAAGACCGACTCGATTCATCACGACGGCCGCGGACTGTACGAGGGTCTGCCCAACCCTTTCACCGCGACTCGGTATCATAGCCTGCTGATTCAGCCGGACACTCTGCCGCGCGACTTCGAGGTGTGCGCCTGGAGCGACGCGCCCGACGGCAGCCGCGAGATCATGGGCATCCGCCACAATCGGTTCCCGCTTTACGGTGTCCAATTCCATCCGGAGAGTTTCTTGACCGACTGCGGAACGATTATTTTGGAACGGTTCCTCAAGGTGCAGAAGCAGGGCGAATGAGTCTCACGCAAAGGCGCAGAGGCGCAAAGAAGGATGCTTGCGACGGAGAGCCGATCTCTCCAGCAACGTTTCAGTCTATGCATTCCTCTCTCTTTGCGCCTTTGCGCCTTTGCGTGAGACCATTAACGGCGAGCCATGCTCGATCGCTCGCCTTCCTCGGCGCCGCTCTGCTGTGGCTCTCTCTGCCGCCGGTCGACTGGTGGCCGCTGGCCTGGGTGGCGCCCGTGCCGTGGGTGCTGCTGATCCGGCGGAAAGAACTTGACGGACGCCGGCCGTACGCGATGCTGACTCTTGCCGGCTTTTGCTTCTGGATGGCCGCTCTGCACTGGCTGCGGCTGCCCCATCCGGCCACCAGCCTCGGCTGGTTTGCGTTGTCGTTCTACTTCGCGTTTTATCTCCCGGCGTTTATCGCCCTGTCGCGAGTGGCCGTTCATCGGCTGGGCATTTCTGTGGTTTTGGCGGCGCCGATCGTCTGGACGGGCCTTGAACTTGCCCGTGCACATTTGCTGACCGGCATGACGATGGCAAGCCTCGGCCATACCCAATACCGCTGGATCGAGTTGATCCAGCTAAGCGATCTGGCCGGCGCGTTTGGAGTGAGCTTCGTTGTGATGTTCGTTGCGGCATCGTTGGCTCGAATGCTTCCGGTAAGGGAATCGGGCACAGACCCCATTTGCACGCAGCACCCTACGGTCCCCGCGGGCAAATCGGGATTGTCCTTTCTCTCCAGTCTTTGGCCGCTTGCGGCGGCGGCAGCCGTGCTGGCTGCGGCGCTCGTCTACGGCCATGTTCGTATGGCGGCCAACACGCCCAAAGCGGGGCCGCGAATCGCTTTGGTGCAAGGCTCGATCGACATCGAGTTTCTCGACAGCCAAAGTGCCAGAGAAAACCTGAAGAACCGTATTTTTGACCAGTACTATAAGCTGTCGCAGGACGCCGTCGCGCAAGACAAGCATCTCGACCTGCTTGTTTGGCCCGAGACGATGTTCACCCGTCCGTTGGTGACCTACGATCGAGATTTCACTCTGCCGCCGGACTTCGATGGCACGCCCGACGATGTCCGAAGCTCGGCGGAAAACGGGCTATCGTGGCTGAGTCACGTGGCACGCTCGCTCGATGTTCCGTTGCTGCTGGGTGTCGACGCCTACCACTTTGGCCGCAATGGCGAGCAGTGCTTCAACTCGGCGGCCTATGTTGCCCGCGATGGCCGACTACTGGGCCGCTACGACAAGATGCACTTGGTGATGTTCGGCGAGTATGTGCCTTTCGCCGAGTACATTCCCTGGCTCTATGGGCTGACGCCGCTTACCGGCGGAGCAACGCCCGGCCAACGCCCGGCGGCCTTCGACGTCGGTGGCGTCCGCATCGCGCCCGATATCTGCTATGAAACTGTGCTCTCCCACGTGATCCGCGGCCAAATTAACCGGCTGACCGATGAAGGTCACGAGCCCGATGTACTGGTCAACCTCACCAACGACGGCTGGTTCTGGGGCTCGAGCGAACTGGACATGCACCTGGTATGTGGTGTGTTTCGCGCGGTCGAGTGCCGCAAGCCGCTGGTGATCGCCGCCAACACCGGCTTCTCGGCCTGGATCGACGGCGATGGCCGCATCCGCCAGCAAGGCCCTCGGCGTGCAACGGGCATCATCGTGGCTGAAACGGAACTCGACGGGCGCCACAGTTGGTATCTTGTCCACGGCGACTGGTTCGCGGGCATATGCCTGGTGGCCTGCGGACTATTCGGATTAGTCGGGATATTGCGGCGACGCAAGCGCACTGTGACCACCGTTTGAGCCTTTCCTCGGCAATGCGGCTCGTCGGCAGCCTCTCAATTTATTGCCGCGATATCCCCGGCGGAGGGGCTAAAAGCCGGTGGTGCCGACACGCAGTGATGAATCTTGTGACCGAGGGGGTTTTGGTTGACAGGTGAAATTGGGCGAAGTTATACTACAAGGACGGCGTTGCGGCCTTTTTCTAGCAACGTCTGTGGCCAACTATTGCTAGCAGGTTGAGCATGAATCTCGTCGGCAGGATCTTTGTCGTTGCCATTTTGGTCATGAGCGTGCTTTTCATGGCGTTTGCCATGGCCGTCTATGCCACGCATAAGAACTGGCGGGAAGTGGTCATGCGGACCCAGGATCAGGTCACGCCCGGCAAGGAGTTGGGGCTGAAGTATCAGCTCGACAAGGCCAAGGCCGACAACAGTCGGCTGAAGAGCGAGGCCGACAAGCTGACGCAAGAGCGCGACGCCGAGAAGGCCGAAAAGGTCCAGGCCGTCGCGAAACTGGAAAATGAGTTGAAACTTCGCACGGACGAGTTGACAGCCCTTGAGGCAAAGGCGGCCGCACTAGAAAAGGATCAGCGCGAGGCCGTGGCTGCCATGCAGACTACGCAGGCCAACGCCACCGATTACCGCAAAGAGTTGGATACGCACCGAAAGACGTTGGAAGATGCTCGCAAGGATCGCGACGCCCACTTCAAGCGAGTCACCGAACTGACCGACCTGCTGAATCAGGCTCAGAACGAGAAAGAGTTGCTGAAGAAGCGAACGGTGGAGTTGGGCAAAGACCTGGCCAAGGCCGACCAGGTACTGCGAAAGTTCAATCTCGACAAGAACAAGAACCTCGCCAACGTTCCGCCGATTGTCGACGGTATCATTACCGCCACGCCGGGCAACGGACTGGTTGAGATTTCCATTGGCGCCGACGAAGGGCTCTTAAAGGGCCACAAACTCGAGGTGTATCGAATCGGGGCCGGACAGAGCGAGTATGTAGGCCGTATCGAAGTGGTTCAGACGGCCCCGGACAAGGCCGTGTGCAAGATCGATCCGAAGTTCCAAAACAGCAATATGGTGGTCGGTGACCGTGTCGCCACGAAAATCGAGTAATTCGCAGGGCGCTGCGGCGCCGGTCAACTATCGCAAGCCGCGGCCCGACTTTTATACGGTCCTGCTGGTGATCGCGCTAGTCGCCCTCCTCATTGGCACCTTGTTCCTCTACCTGGAACTGAACTTCTACGAGATGAACGTCAAGGCCGGCCCGCCGGTCAGCTTTCAGCAATCGACGTTTACCGATCGGCTAGCGGCGGATACCATAGTGGATTGCGTGGGTCGCGCCTGGCTCTGATCCCCGGTTTCTAATCTCAATCCCTCACTGAGCACGGATGCTCCCACTGCCAAGCTTACTCAGCCGGTTTCGCTGCGATCTGGCCGTTGATCTTGGTACGGCCAACACGCTGGTTTGCGTCGTTGGCGAAGGGTTGGTGCTCAACGAGCCCTCGATCGTGGCTCTGGAGCGTAGCACGGGCCGAATTCTTTCCGGCGGTTGCGCGGTCGGGCAACTGGCCAAGCAGATGGAAGGCCGCACGCCCGAGTCGATCTCTGTCGTGCGGCCGCTAAGCAATGGCGTGATTACCGATTTCGAACTGTGCGAGGCGATGCTCCGCTATTTCCTCGGCAAAGCCCGGCGGCCCGGCTGGCAGTTGCGACCGCGAGTTCTCCTCGGCGTACCGGGCTGCATCACGCCCGTCGAGAAACGAGCGGCCTTCAACAGCGTGCATCGCGCCGGGGCGGGCCAAGTGTGGGTCATGCCCGAGGCCAAGGCGGCCGCCATCGGTGTTGGCTTGCCCATCGCCGAACCAGTTGCCAGCATGGTCTGCGACATCGGCGGCGGCACCACGGAAGTGGCCGTGCTGAGTCTCGGCGACACCGTGGCGGCCCAAAGCGTCCGCACCGGTGGCGACCGGATGGACCAAGCGATTGTCGACTACCTGCGACGTCACTACAGCCTGCGGATCGGCTTGCCAGCAGCCGAGCGTTTGAAGATCGACATCGGCAGCGCCTATCCGTTGGAAGAAGAGCGAGCCGTGGAACTCAGCGGCGTCGACACGGTTAGCAGCTTGCCGCGGAAGGCGACGGTCACGAGCGAGGAAATCCGCCAAGCCCTCGGCAATCCGCTCGAAGAAATTCTCGACGCCATCAAGGCGACCCTCGATCACTGCAACCCGGAACTGGCTGCTGATTTGGTCGACAATGGGCTGGTGCTCTGCGGCGGCGGGGCGCTGTTGCAGCGCATCGATCGCTACATCACGGAGCAAACCGGCCTGCCCGTTCGCATCACTCCCGAGCCGCTGACGGCCGTCGCGCAGGGCCTGCTAATTTGTATGGAGCATTTCGCCCAGTGGCGGCGCTGGCTGCAATCGAGCGAAGAGGACGTGTGATCGCTACGGATTATGCAGGCCCGCAGACGTTCGTCGCAACTGGCCGCAGGCGGCGCTGATCCGGTCGCCCTTTCGGTGGCGGATGTTCACGTTGATGCCGCCGCGCATGACAACCTCTACGAACTTGGCAGTAGCGGCAGACGAAGGCGTCCGATAGGGCAGCCCTCGCACCGGATTATACGGAATCAGATTGACGAGTGCGGGCCGGCCACGCAGCAGCTTCACCAACTGCTCGGCGTGCTGCGGCCGGTCGTTAATGCCGGCCAACAGGACGTACTCGAACGTCACTCGCCGGCCGGTAAGCTCAAAATACTCGTCGGCGGCCGTCAGGATCGCGCCCAGGCCAACGCCACGGTTGGCCGGCACCAACTCGTTCCGCAACGCATCGGTCGCGGCGTGCAAAGATACGGCCAGATGATATGGGCAGTTCTCTTGGGCCAGCCGTCGAATGCCGTTGGGCAGGCCGACCGTCGAGATCGTGATGCGACGTACGCTTAGTGCCAGCCCGTCACGGCTCACCGCCGTGGCTAGCGCCGGCAGCAGAGCATCGAGGTTCAGTAGCGGCTCGCCCATGCCCATCACGACCACGTGGCTCAGCCGCTCGTCGGGACCCAGCAGTCGCTGGAGTTGCAGCATCTGCTCGACGATTTCGCCCGTCGTAAGGTTGCGGACAAAGTCATCGATGCCGGTGGCACAGAACGCGCAACCCATTGCGCAGCCGACTTGCGTGCTCAGGCAGACAGCGCAGTGCTGTTTGTCGTCGCGCAGCAGCACGCATTCGATCCGTTCGGCATCGTGCAATTCCAAGAGCAGCTTTTCAGAGCCGTCGGCGGCCGTGCGGCGTTGGACGACGCGCGTGGTCCAGATCCGGAACTGTTCGGCAAACTGACTCCGCAGCGCGACCGGCAGGTCCGTCATCGCCTCGAAAGTCGCAGCCCGCTTCTGAAAAAGCCACTTTCGCACCTGGCCTGCTCGATAGGCGGCCAAGTCATGTGCGGCCAGCCAGTCGCGGAGATCGGTGGGCGTTTGTTCGAGGATCGGGATCATCGGTGGCTTGAATTAGTTCTTGAACAGGAGGAAACAGAGGCAACGGCGGATTTGGCTGTTATCCGCTATCCGCAGATGTCGCAGATTCTCGCAGATAGGAGCACTCATCAAACAAATCTGCGCCAATCTGCGGATGGTCCCCTTCTCCTAATGCAACTGGGGCCGCTTAACTTCACGCGGATAAACCTACTGCCTGTATCACCCTCCAATGGACATCAGAGCTTGGCGAACCATGTCGCGGACCAGCTCGTCCTTGTCGCCGAGGGCCTTCTTTAAGGCTGGGACCGCCTCTTTTGCAGCCGGACCCATACAGCGCAGCGCCACTGCCGATTGCAGACGCACGTTTGGCTCCGGGTTCGACAGACCTTGGGCCAGCACCGACACCGTTTGCGGCGCCTCCTGAGAGCACTTTGGATCGATATTCGCCAGGGCCCAGGCCGCGGCCAGCGTAACTGACTGATCCTTGCTCTTTAGCTTCTTCTCCAACTCGGGTTTGGCTGCCATGGCCGCTGGACCGATCTTGCCCAAGGCGTAGCACGCACTGTACGCGACGTTCTCTTCACGATCGTTCAGCGCTTTGGTGGCCGCCGGCACGGCAGCGGCGGCTTCGGGCCCAATCGCCCCTAAGGCCAACAGCGCCTCGCACCGGGCACGAACGTTCTTGTCCGTGGCCACCACCTCCACCAACGCGGGCGTTGCCTGCTTCGCAGCCGGGCCCAAGTGAGCAAGGATGTCGGCCACTGCCGGCCGAATCTCTTCCTGTTTCAGCGCACCTATCAATACGGGCACCGCCGGAGGTCCAAGCCAGTTTAGCGCTTCCAGCGCGTACTCCAAACTCTCCTTGTCGGCCGCCTTAAGAGCTTGCTGAATTGCCGGAAGAACCGAGTCGGAGGTGGGCTGCAAATCGATCAACGCATGCACTGCTGCGTGGCGGATCTTCGGGTCCTTGCTCTTCAATGCCTCGGCCAGCAGCGTCACGGCCTTCTGCTTCCGTGCGTTGCTGGTAGGAGCCAGCTTTGCCAACGCCCAGACGCTGACGGTCCGAACCAGCGGCTTATCGCTGTCGGCGCATTTGGCCAAGGACGCCGTGGCGGCCGACGCCTTTGGTCCGATGCGGCCCAGCGCAAAAGCCGCGCCGGCGGCTACCGCCTCATCGCTGTCGCTCAGCGCCGACGTCAAGGCAGGGACCGCGTCAACCGCCGCCGGTCCAATGGCTCCCAAGGCGAGCGCCGCCTCACGGCGGACTTCTGGTCGCAGGTCGGTCCGAATCACGTCGGCCAAGGTCGGCGTCGCTTCGGCCGCGTCGGGACCGATCGAGGCCAGCACAAGGCACGCCCAGTAGGTGGTGCCCGGGCCTCGCAGCGCTTGGATTAGCGCGGGAACCGCCGGCTTGCCAATCTCCGCCAGCATTTCTAACGCACTCGTGCGCACTGCCGGATCCGCGTCTTTCAACACGCGGGCCAATTTAGGAACGGCTAGCTCTGGGCTGGGGCGAAGTACCAACCACGCGCGGATGGCCGAGCGGCGGCACGCGCGCGTCCGGGTCGACAATCAGCGGCGCCAACGCGTCAGCTTCCGACTTCGCCGCTTCTCCCAGTTGGCCCAACGCATGTGCCGCGTGGGCTCGGACCAGCGCTGAGGGGTCCTTCAATTGTTCACTTAGGACAGACACGGCGTCGGACGACGCGTCCGTTCGCGCTCCCAAAGTGTCAATTGCCCTAAGTCTCGTCGCCTCGTCCCCTGACCGGGCAGCCTTCACCAATACAGCGATGTTCGGACCCTGCCCCTCGGCCAAACTTACGCCGCAAGAGACCAGAAAAATCAGCGCAGCAGCCAATCGGAGTCGCATGATCCGCTCCCTCTCTTGTTCCGGATAGCGGGTGCCGCATTTGACACTCGCGAGGTCCTGCATATTATACCAACGGGTCGACCAAAAGGAACTTTATTCGTCTCGGGCAGTCATACCTCGGCCGACGTAGGGAAATTGCCGTTCGGCATCCAGTCGGTCGGAGCCAGTTTTTGGGGAATACCGCCATGAAGCCTATTTCGATTTTCGCTTCGGCGATGTTGGCATTTGCAATTGGGCCGGCACATGGTCAAACCACGACGGCGGCCACCGGGACCACGGATGTGGTAGCGTTAAATTCGCCTTACGCTTACGGCTACGGATACGGCTATCCTTACGTGGACCGATCATCCACGCCGTTTGAAGGCTATGCCCGCGGCATGGCCGACGTAATCCGCTCGCGCGGCGACTACAACTTGAGCAGTTCCTCGGCTGCGATAAATTTGAGCGAGGCGCGGCAAAAGGAAATCGAAAATGCGAAGCTCTGGACCAAGACCTATTTTGAAATCCGCGACATCAATCGCCAGGTATTTAACACCGAACAGAAGCGACTCCGCGGGACCCCCGAAGATTGGGCCCGCTATGCGCAGGCAGGAAAACCGAAGCGACTGAGCCCCAGTGAGTTGGACGCAGTGACCGGTGAAATACGTTGGCCCATGCTGCTGACCGGGCAGGACTTCACCGCCTATCGCGTCGAACTGGAGAAGGCATTTGCCGAACGGGCCTATCACGGCGTGATGGGCGCCGACAGTTTCCTTCGGGTTCTCCGGTTGACTGATGGCTTGATCGCCGGCCTCAAGGTCCGAATTCGCGACGTGCCGGCTGACAAGTATGTCATCGCGCGGCGATTCTTGGAAAGTCTGGCCTATGAGGCTGGCCAACCGGCCGGGTGAGCTCACAACTCTTAGCGGTTAGCTCGCACGGCCAACGGTTTCAAGCCCACGACGTTCGTTGGAATGCCGAGGAATTTGTCGACCGAGGCAATGCAGAGCGTGCGGAAATCACGGCCGCCGAAACAACAGTTGGCGGCGTGGACGTCGACCGTTCCGAGGGGCTTGCCGCGGGAATCGAAAACTTTCAGCCCGGCCTTCCCGCAGCAAATGTAGAGATTGTCGTGCTCATCGAGCGTCAGGCCGTCGGGGTTGGCCCCTAAGTTTTCAATCCACCGCCGCTCGTTAGTTAGCTTGCCGGGCCCTTCGACATCGTAGCGGTAGATCAACTGCCCCCGGGCATCGGCCACATAGAGCGTTCTATCGTCGGCCGAAAGCAGCACGCCGTTCGGCTTATGGCAGACCGTCGAAACCCTCGTCACTTTCCCCGCCGCCGAGCAGTAGTAGACGTCCTGCTTCATCACCGTCGGCTGGCCACGGTGCTGGTAGTTCGGATCGGAAAAGTAGAATCCATCGTGCAAATCGATTGCCAGGTCGTTCGGCTCGTTAAAGTGCTGGCCGTCGATCTCACCGCACAGCACGCGTCGGGCCTTGGTCCCTACGTCGAACGCCACGATGCGATAGGCCGCGCCTTCACACGCGCAAAGCTCGCCCCGCGTGTTGAACATCATACCATTCGCATCGGTGCTATCGTCGACGAAAAGGGTAACGGCCCCGCCTGCTTCCCAGCGATGGATCGAATCGTTTTTGCCATCGGAGAAATAGACGTTGCCGTCGCGATCCGCGGCCGGCCCTTCGGTGAAACCGAAGCCTTGACCCAATATGTCCGCCGTTGTTCCCGGGGCGATGATCTGGTCGAGCGTCATGGCCAAATTACCTTATTATGAGGTCCACTGCGTCACCGCTTCTTCAGCTACAAAACCGCACGGCCGGCAAACGGGGGAGTGAAGGTTCGAGGCACCATACGCACGAACTTAAGCGGCTCCAATTGAATTAGAGGAAGGAAAATATCCGCAGATTACGCAGATAATTGCAGATTCGTACGAAGAGTGATCCTGTCTGCGAGGATCTGCGACATCTGCGGATAATACCCAACCTCGTCAAATGGTTAGATGGTTACCAAGTCATTAACTTCGTGCGGATGGGGCGTGACGGTTCGCGGTCCGTCTGCCCCGGCAATTGTCCCGCTCGCCGATGAAGCATTTTACCGGAAAGCGACCTTGGCGGCGATGGCGGGCCAACTCCGCCACGATCGCGACCCGCCGCGCCGATAAATGCTAGACGAGGGACGCCATCTTCCCGAAGATCGATCTGCGCCGCCAAAGCGCCAGCGCAGCGATTGCGACCATGACAAGCGTCGAGGGCTCGGGGACGTCCTGGGACTTGAGATCGAGCCCTAAGACTCCGTTGGGCTCATCGAAAACGATCCAATTGAAAGCACCGGGGGCCGTCGCCCCGAACGAGGCCAAGTCCCCTTCAAACACCTCGACGCTGGCACTGAGGAAATTCATTCCGAATACTCCGTCCAGCGTGAGTGTCTGAAGAGTGGTGGGGTCTTGCATGCTGATGTCTGACACCAGTACGGGCGCGGACAGATACCGCAGATTGTTTGGATCGTCCGCACTTGACGAACCGGCCTCCATCGTCGGCACAACGAGCGAGTCGAGGAAAAAGCCGGCTACTTTCGTATCGCCGCCGATGCCGGTGACGGTCAGCGAGAACTGATCGGATAGCGCCGTGCCCGGCAGCAGCGGATGGTCGGGATCGAAAGTTTCCAACACGGGGTTGGCCGTGCCTTCGGTGCCCGGTGCGTCGCGCACGTGCAGGCTGGCAGCCAGCTTCGAGGAGATCATCGAGGCCGCTGCGCCGGTGTCCAGCAAAAAGCTGCCCGTCGTCGACAGGTCGCCCAACGAAATCGTGACGCCCGGCGGGCTGCTCGCCGGAATGGTGCCGGACAATTGAGCAACCGGATTGGCGCCTATGAACGGATTGGCGTGCAGCGTCGGGCCTTCGGCCGTGCTGGGTGTCATCTGAGTGAACTGCTCAAAGTCGCCGTAGCTGAGCTTGACGTGACGGTTGGTTGTCGGGATGCCCGGCGACGTGGCACTGGCCGGGTTGAACGCTGTGCCGGGGTCGTAAACGAAGGTGTGCGACTGAATATCAAGGTTCAGCGTCTCCCAACTTGGATCTTGCAGGAAATCAAAGATATTTTCGACGGGACGTGGGTCGATCACCACGACTTTACCGGCCATCGCCGGCGTGCCCACCACGTCGACGGCCAGTGTGGGAGACAGGGCATAGTCGCGATTGATCTGGACGCGAACTGGTCCGAAAGTTTGGTTGTAGTTTGTCGGGTTCTCAGTATCGAGGCCTGTTCCGAACGACTCCAAACCGACATAGAGCGGTTCCGACACGTCGAAGGGCTGCAAGCCACTTACGCCGACGTCGTAGAACGTAACGGGCGTTCCGCCAGAAGTGCTCCTGACGACGCCGTCCAACCCGGCGCTAGTCTTCATCGCTTCGGCCGTATCGCGGCTGAGTAGAATGCCGCTGGCCCCCGTATCGAAGTACGCTTGAATGCAAATTGTGCTGCCGTCGATGCCAAAATCGGCCTCAAGCGGAGAAGAAGTCGGCGAGGTGCGAAGCAGGACATTGATTTGCGGCTGATCCAGTGCAGCGGCCTGGACGCCGGTAATGTCGACCGCCGAGGCGATCGAAGCCGCCAAGAGTGAGCAGCAGAATGCGCAAGCCACCAGGGAGCGCCGAAGTGCGAACGATCGCGCCATCTCTGTCTCCTTGCCTGTCGGAGAAAGCGGCGCACAACACCTCATTGCTGCCGAGCGGCAGAAATGCCGCCGCGGCTGGTCGCCAATGAGCGTGTCGATTGCTACGCTGCCTCCACCAAGTCGGTTGAAATTTAGATAGAAATTAGGGTCGGCAGGGCTGCCGGCGAACAGGAGCCGGCAACTGCCCTCCTACCGCGATCATACTTGGATGCACCGATCTCACAACCCCCAAATTGAACCCGTAACCCCCAGGAATATGGTGCTGATTTGTCAAATGCTCACATGTTCCTAATCGATTTCTAATGGGCAGGTGGTAGAATGCCGGCTTGATATCGGGGGATCCGGTTTGGTTCCAATTCGGTTAATGAGACGTTTGGGGAGGAGTAAAAGCATGCTTCGGCAATCCGTACTCGTGGTGGAGGACGAGGAGGACATCCGCGAGTTGGTCAGCTATAACCTATTGAAGGAGGGATACCAGGTCGCGGGCGTGGCGTCGGGCGAGGACGCCTTGGAGGCTGTCGAATCGAAAGCGCCGGACCTGATCCTTCTGGACATCATGTTGCCCGGCGTCGATGGGCTGCGGGTGTGCCGCAAGCTGAAAGAAGATCCGGAGTATAGCGAGATCCCCATCATCATGCTTACGGCCAAGGGCGAAGAGCCCGATATCGTCGCCGGACTGAACATGGGGGCCGACGACTACATTCTCAAGCCGTTTAGCCCCAAAGTGCTGCTGGCTCGCGTACAAGCCGTGTTGCGTCGCGCCGAGGTCGACCATGATGATTCGTACGACGACGATGAAAGCGAAGTCGTCGAGATTCGCGAGTTGACGATCCATCCCGGCCGCCACGAAGTGTCTCTTTCCGGTGAGCCCGTGGAACTGACGGCCACGGAGTTCAAATTATTGCACTTCCTGGCGCAACGTCCCGGCTGGGTATTCACTCGCCAACAGATTCTCGACGGAGTTCACGGCGATAATTATGCGATTACCGACCGTGCGGTCGACGTGCAAATCGTCGGCCTGCGGCGGAAGCTCGGCTCGGCCGGAAGCTACATCGAGACGGTGCGCGGCGTGGGCTACCGCTTCAAGGAATAGTCGATGGTCAAACGACGGCTGTGGTGGCGACTCTTTCTTTCCTTTTTGTGGGTGCCGATCTTCGCGCTGCTGCTAACCGGGCTGTACGGATCGCACGTCATCCGGCAACTCTACCTCGATCACATGTACGGCGACCTCGAAGCCCGTGCCCTGTTGTGCGGCAAGTCGGTCGACGAACTGCTCGTGCATGGCCAGACGTCGCACGTCGATCCGTTGTGCAAAGAGTTGGGCCGCCTCGGTAGTGCCCGAGTCACAGTGATACTCCCGTCGGGCAAAGTAATCGGCGATTCCGACGAAAACCCGGCCGATATGGACAACCACGGTGAGCGTCCGGAGATTCGCGAAGCCCTCGATGGCCGCGTTGGCCGACAGCAGCGTTACAGTTCTACCGAGCAGGAAGAACGCATCTATGTTGCGATTCCCGTGATGCACGAGGGCGCACCGATCGGAGTTGTCCGGGCTTCGGTGCCGCTGACGGCCCTGACCCGCGCGCTGGCCACCGTTCGCGACCGAATCATTATCGCCCTACTGATCGCGATAGCGCTCCACGCGGTGACCACGCTGCTGATTTCACGCCGTATGAGTCGACCGCTCGAGGAAATCAAGGCTGGAGCCGAGCAATTTGCCACCGGCGATCTTCGCCATCGGTTGCGAGTCGCCGACTCCGCGGAGATTGGCGCCCTGGCCAACGCCATGAACCACATGGCCGAACAACTGGACGAGCGAATCCAGACGGTATTGCGCCAACAGAACGAGCGCGAAGCCATGCTCTCTAGCATGGAGGAGGGCGTTCTGGCAATCAGCAGCACGGGCACGATTCTCAACTTGAATCAGGCCTGCGCGGCTTTGCTGGGCGAGGACGCCGCGAACCTGCAAGGGCGCAGAGTCTACGAAACCATTCGCAAAGCTGATCTGCTAAAGTTCATCGATTTGGCCTTGGCTAGCACGTCGCCGATCGAAGACGAGATTCAAATTCGTGGTCCGCAGGATCGATGGGTGAGCGCCCACGGTACCGCGCTGCACGACGCACAGCGCGGCAAGATCGGCGTACTGATCGTCTTGCACGATGTCACTCGTTTGCGCCATTTGGAGGACGTGCGGCGCGATTTTGTGGCCAATGTCTCGCACGAGTTGCGGACACCCATCACGTCGATCAAGGGTTTTATCGAAACTCTCGTAGACGGCGCGTTCGATGACAAGGAAAACGCTCACCGCTTTCTGCAAATCACCCTGCGGCAGGTGAACCGGCTGGATGCCATCATCAGCGATTTGCTCATGCTTTCGCGCATCGAGCGCGGTTCGGAAGGGAACACGATCGAAGTGGCCCCGGAGTCCATACGCGGGGCCTTGCGGGCCGCTATCGAGATGTGCGAGAAGAAGGCCAGCCAGAAGTCCGTGACGATTGAACTGGCTTGCGAAGAAGATTTGACGGCCGAGATCAACGTGGCCCTATTGGAACAGGCGGTGGTCAACCTTCTCGACAATGCCATCAAGTACAGTAATCCCGAGGGGGTCATTGAGGTCCGCGCGGCCGCCGAGGGTGACGATCTCGCGATCCGGGTCAAGGATCAGGGCTGCGGCATCGAGCCGCAACATCTGCCACGGCTCTTCGAGCGGTTCTATCGCGTGGACAAGGCCCGCAGCCGCGAATTGGGCGGCACGGGTCTAGGATTGGCCATCGTCCGGCACATCGCCTTGGCACATCACGGCTCGGTGCATGTGGAAAGTACGGTCGGCGTCGGCAGCACATTTTGCCTGCGGCTGCCGATGTCCGCCCCGAATCCGGCGGGCTAGCGCAATCTGCCCTTGCCGCTTTGGACATCTGTGGCTATGCTTGGCCACTTGTCATCATTTGTCCCCTCGAAAGGACGGCGGCGACGCTGCAACTGGGATGGATTTGAGCGTGCGGGACTCGGCCCAACTGCTTAAGGTCTCCGAGAAGACGATCTACCGCTGGGTGAAACAGGGGACGTTGCCCGCCTACCGAGTCAACGAGCAGTACCGCTTCAATCGGGCGGAATTGCTTGAATGGGCCACCTCACAACGGATCAACGTCTCGGCCGATATCTTTGCCGAGCCAGACAACGGGGCTCCGGTCGCCTTGACCGAAGCCCTCCGCGCCGGCGGCATCCACTATCGCCTGGGCGGCGCCGACAAGCAGTCCGTGTTGCGGGCCCTGGTCGAGGTCATGCCGCTGCCGGAACAGGTCGACCGCGAGTTCCTCCTCCAAGTGCTGCTGGCCCGTGAATCGCTCGGGTCCACGGCCCTGGGCAACGGGGTGGCCGTGCCGCACGTCCGCAACCCGATCGTCATGCACATCGCGCGGCCGATGGTCACACTCTGTTTCCTCGAACAGGCGATCGAGTTTGGGGCCCTCGATGGGCAACCGGTACACACGCTGTTTACGATCGTCAGCCCCACTATCCGCGCCCACCTGCATCTGTTGGCCCGATTGGGCTTCGCGCTGCGTCAAGCTCCGTTCGCCGAAGTCATTGCGGCGCATGGCTCACGCGAACACATTCTCGCCGCCAGTCAGTCGGTCGACCAAAGCATCCCGCTTCACTGATTCACACGCCTAAAAGGTCACCGTCGTCATGGTTGGTTTCGTACTTGGCGTAGCAATCTGCTTGGGCGGCGGCATCATCGCGATGGCGCTGGGCAAATGGCCGAAAACGTGTTCGACGGCCGCGGTTACCGGAACGCTGCTCGGCGGTGGGCTGGTGGCCCTTCAGGCGATTCAGGTGCTGACGTCCGGCGAACCAAAAATGGTCCAATGGGCATGGTCGATCCCATTCGGCTCGGTCAACATGGGCATTGACCCGCTGTCGGCTGTATTTGCGCTGGCGATTGTGCTAGTGACGATGCTGTCGGCCGTCTATGGTGCACAGTATCTTGGGCTGCATCGCGGCCATCGCAACCTTGGCCCATCGTGGTTCTTCTTCAACCTGCTGGCGGCCAGCATGCTAACGGTCGTGACGGCTCGCAACGGCCTCCTGTTTCTGGTGAGTTGGGAACTGATGTCGTTGGCGTCGTTCTTCCTGGTGATGCATGAAGATCAGAAGGAGAGCGTGCGTCGGGCCGGTTGGATCTACCTGGTTGCGATGCATTTGGGTACGGCCTTCTTGGTGGCGATGTTTCTGTTGTTGGGGCGCAATGCGGCCTCGCTCGACTTCGACCAGTTGTCCGTAGCGCCGGAGACGGCCGGCCTACTCTTTGTGTTGGCCGTGATCGGCTTCGGCACCAAGGCCGGCTTCATTCCGTTGCACGTTTGGCTGCCCGAGGCCCATCCAGCGGCGCCCTCACATGTGTCGGCCGTGATGAGCGGCGTAATGATCAAGACCGGCATCTACGGACTGTTGCGAATATTGACGTTGCTGGGCGCGCCGCCGGCATGGTGGGGCTGGACATTGGTCACCATCGGCGTCGTCTCGGGCATCCTGGGCGTACTCAACGCTTTGGCTCAACACGATCTGAAACGACTATTGGCCTATCACAGCGTCGAAAACATTGGCATTATCGTCCTGGGCATGGGCGTCGGACTGCTCGGCGTCACGTTTGCAAATCCGACGATGGCCACGCTCGGTTTTGCCGGCGCCTTGCTGCACGTCGTCAATCACGCCATTTTCAAGAGCCTGCTCTTCCTCGGCGCGGTTCCGTGCTCCATGCGACGGGCACGGCAGAGATGGATCGCCTGGGCGGACTGCTGAAGCGCATGCCCGTCACCGGCGCGACGTTTCTGTTGGGCGCCGCGGCGATTTCCGGCCTGCCACCATTGAACGGCTTCGTCAGCGAGTTTCTGATCTATCTCGGGGCCATGACAGGACTCGCCGGCGACAGCGCGCCGGCGTGGCCCTTGTTGGGAATCGCGGTCGTGGGCGGATTGGCGCTGATCGGTGGTCTGGCGGCTGCCTGTTTCACCAAGGCTTTCGGCATTGTCTTTCTCGGTGAACCGCGTAGTGACAACGCGGCCCGCGCCCACGAGGCGGGCGCGGCCATGCGCTGGCCAATGATGATTCTCGCCGCCCTCTGTGTTGTAATCGGATTGGCTGCGCCGTTGTGCCCCCTGGTGCTACGACCGGCGGTTCTGGTGCTGGTGCCCGTGAACTTGCGAGATGCCGTGACAGGCTGCGCAGCCGACGCCGCCGGCCCGTTGACGGGCGTCCTGTTCGGCTCCTGTCTGCTTTTGGGCTTCGTCGTGGCGGCCATGCACGTGCGTCGCAAGTTGCTCTTGGGCCGCCGTGTGGAGCAAACCGGCACATGGGATTGCGGCTACGCGGCCAGCACTCCGCGCATGCAATACACGGCCTCGTCTTTTGCCCGACCGCTGACCTTGTTGTTCCGCTTGTTGCTCCAGCCGCAGGATGAAATTGATGAGCCTCGCGGTTTGTTCCCCGAGCATGCACATCTCCACACTCGCACGCCGGACGTGTTTCGCCGGCGGCTCTACGATCCCATTTTCGGCGCCGTCGCCTGGGCGGCGTTTCGTCTGCGTTGGCTGCAACAGGGGCGGATCCAGGTCTACGTGCTCTATATCGCCTTGACGATCCTTGCCCTCTTAATCTGGAAGCTTGGCTGATGATGCCGCTAGTCGCGTCACTTGCACACGTCGTTCTCGCGGCATTGCTTGCTCCGCTGCTGCTGGGCATCATCAACCGCACTAAGGCTTGGTTCGCCGGCCGCCGTGGCCCGCCGCTGTTGCAGGCGTACCACGATCTGCGGAAATTGCTTTTGAAAGGGGCGGTCTACAGCGAGACGACCGGCTGGCCATTCGTGGCCGGACCGATCGTCGGGCTGGCATGTGCAGCCACGGCGCTGTTGATCGTACCGCTGGGCGGCGTGCCGGGAGTGTTGGCCTTTTCCGGCGATTTTCTGCTCCTGGCCTATTTGCTGGGCCTCATGCGATTCTTCACCATCGTCGCCGCCCTGGATACCGGATCGAGCTTCGAGGGTATGGGCGCCAGCCGTGAAGCCTTCTTCTCCGCGTTGGCCGAGCCGGCCTTGCTTTTGGGCTTGGCTGCGTTGGCGGCGCAATCGCACAGCCTATCGCTCAGCGCGATGTACGCGAGCCTTGTGCCCGGCCCTGCCTTGCTGTTGGTCGGCGCTGCGTTGCTGATTGTCTTTCTCGCCGAAAACGCCCGCATCCCCGTGGACGATCCGAATACCCATCTGGAACTGACGATGATCCACGAGGTGATGGTATTGGATCACAGTGGCCCGGACTTGGCCATGATTCAGTACGCGGCGATGCTCAAGCTATGGGTGCTCGGCGCGCTGCTGGTCGGAGTTCTGGCGCCGCTGCGCAGCGGATCGCTGCCGGGCGACCTCGCCATTGGCATGGTCGAGATGACGCTGCTGGCAGTTGTGGTGGGCGTGGTCGAATCGACCGTTGCCCGGCTGCGATTGGTTCGCGTGCCGCAGTTTCTCGTGGCGGCCTCGGTTCTATCGGTTCTCGCTTTAATGCTCGTGATGAGGTAAGCCGTGAATCCTTGGCTCGATACGATCCTGGTGTTCCTGATCCTGACGAACCTGCACTTGTTGGGTTCCAGCCGGCTGAGCGCGTGCATCCGTACCGTGGCCGTTCAAGCCGCGCTGCTCGGGACAATACCGCTGCTGGCCCAAGGCGATCAGGTCAGCCTTCGCTTGGCATTGTTGACGTCAGTCGGCATGACCACAAAAGCCATCGTGCTACCGTGGCTATTGCGGAGGGCGGCACGCGAAGCGGACGTGCGGACCGAGGTCGAACCGATCATCGGCTACACAACGTCGCTGCTGCTGGGCCTTGGGCTGCTCGGCATCGCGCTGCACGTTGCCGGGCGCTTGCCGCCGCCCAATGTCGACGGACCGGCGTTCCTCGTGCCCGTGGCACTGTTCACGACCATGGTCGGCTTGCTGCTGATCGTCAGCCGCAAGAAGGCGGTGATGCAGGCGCTGGGATACCTGGCGATGGAGAACGGCGTCTATGCCTTTGGTCTGGCGTTTGCCGTCGAAGAGCCAATGCTGGTCGAGCTGGGTGTGCTTTTGGACGTCTTCGTCGCCGTGTTTGTCATGGGGATTGCTATTCATCATATCAGCCGCGAGTTCGATCACATCGACACCGATCGGCTCTCGGCTCTAAAGGACTAGCGGCATGATTTGGGCGTTGCTACTAATACCAGCCGTGGCGGGACTGACGGCATTCGCAATCCGTCCCAACTGGCCGCGGCGCGGACTGATTCTCGCGGCGGCGGCGGCCCACTTGGCACTCGTTGCCGTCGTATGGATCAAGTCTCCCGCTGCTGTAGGCGATTCCATCCAGCCGGGAGCCGATGTGTTGCGTTTCGCGGTCGCCGACGGTTGGATGGCCATCGACGCTGCGTCGCTGTTGTTCCTGTCAATCACGAGCGTGCTGTTCATGGCCACGGCCATCTATGCCGTCGGCTATCTCGGGCGCGAAAATCGTCCCGGCAAATCGCACGACGAGGAAGACGACCTGCCGTTTGAGAATTTCCCCGAGGCCGCCTTTGCCGGCTGCCTGCTTCTGTTTCTGGCCACCATGACGCTCGTGGCGGTCAGCCGTCACTTGGGTCTGATCTGGGTGGGCGTCGAGGCCACGACACTGGCCAGCGCCCCACTGATCTACTTCCATCGCCACCATCGCTCGCTCGAAGCCACGTGGAAGTATCTGATGATCTGCTCGGTGGGCATTGCCCTCGCCCTGTTGGGCAATTTCTTTCTGGCCGTCGCCGCGCGATCGGCCAGCCCGGCGGTCCATTTGACGATCGATGATTTGACTCGCCACGCCAGCGATCTCAATCCGCAGTGGTTGAAAGCGGCGTTTCTGTTCTTCCTCGTCGGGTATGGCACGAAGATGGGCCTCGCGCCGCTGCACACTTGGCTGCCCGATGCTCACAGCGAGGCGCCGTCGGTTGTCTCCGCACTCCTCTCCGGGGCGCTGTTGAACTGTGCATTCCTTACGATCCTCCGCGGCCATTGCCTGTTGGTGGCCAAGGGTCTCGGCAGCTTTAGCGGCGACTTGCTCGTGCTCTTCGGGATCGTTTCGATGGCGGTGGCCGCCGCCTTCATACTCGGCCAGATGGATTTCAAACGCATGTTGGCATACTCCAGCATCGAGCACATGGGCATTCTATCGCTTGGCATTGGAGTCGGCGGCGTGGCTACGTTCGGCGCCATGCTGCATACCGTAAACCATTCTCTCACCAAAGCGATGCTCTTCCTGGCAGCCGGCAATATCCTGGCCCTGTATCGCACCAAATCGACCACACATGCCCGGGGCCTGCTCACAACACTGCCGCTTACCGGCGTGCTCTGGCTGGCTGGGTTTGCCGCCATTGTCGGCTCGCCGCCCTTTGGGCCATTCATAAGCGAGCTGACCATCCTCAAAGGAGTGATCGACGCCGGCCGGCCCGTGGCAGCCGTGCTCTACCTCGTCGCGCTGGCGATTGTATTTGTCGGCATGGCCGCCATCTTCCTTCGCATGGCGTATGGCGCCGCACCGAGCAACATCACAGCGAGTCGCGAGCCGTTCTGGTCGATTGCGCCGCCGATGGCCCTGGGGCTTGTGGTTTTGGTGCTCGGGCTCTACCTGCCGCCACAGCTTGCCGTTCTCCTGCATCAAGCGGCCAACACTTTGGGAACCAACTGATGGCGATCGCTCGTCCGCTTACAGTACATAATGGACATAGCTTTCCGTTGGCGGATTGCCCGGTGGCGCCGATGGACGACTTTCGCGGGACAGTTCTTTCGGAAGTTGCGGCTGGCGCAAGACTAGCGGCGTTGTTTGCGCATCCGACATCGGACCACGGTCTGCGGCTTTTCGCCGCGCTGGCACGAGCCGAGCAAGGCGATCTCGCCGTAGCGGCCGCCGAAGTAGACCAGCATTATCCGGCACTTACGCCGGACTGTCCGCAGGCCCATCGATACGAGCGCGAGATCTTCGAGCAATGGAACGTCCGCCCCGACGGCCATCCCTGGTTGAAGCCATTACGAAAAAGGCGTCAGAGTTTTTCTTCGGGCGCATGCGGCGTGAGCGACTTCTTCCAAATGGCCGGCGACGAAGTCCACGAAGTCGCGGTTGGCCCCGTCCACGCCGGCATTATCGAGCCGGGCCATTTCCGCTTCCAATGCCATGGCGAAACCGTCTATCACCTCGAAATCGCGCTGGGCTACCAACATCGCGGCGTGGAACGGGCGATCGTCGGCGGCCCAGGGCCGCGCACGATCCACTTTATCGAGACGCTCTGCGGCGATACCAGCGCAGGACACGCTACGGCATACGCTCGGGCAATCGAAGCCCTCAGCGCAACGCGCGTGCCGGCGCACGCCCAAGTCATTCGCGGCGTCGCCTTAGAGTTGGAACGCATTGCGAACCACGTCGGCGATCTCGGCGCACTCGCCGGTGACGTCGGCTTTCTGCCCACGATGTCCTACTGCGGTCGGATTCGCGGTGACGTGCTGAACATGACGGCCATGCTTTGTGGAAACCGGTTTGGGCGCGGCTTGGTACAGCCGGGCGGTGTGGCCTTCGACGCCGACGCCAGAGTTATCGATGAGCTCCGCCGGCGGCTGAACACACTTACTCGGGACGTCCGCAGTGCGGTGGAACTGCTGTGGAACTCGCCTTCGGTGATGGCCCGGCTGGACGGCATTGGCCGGCTTTCCCTGGAACTGTGCGAGCAAATCGGGCTGGTGGGCGTAGCGGCCCGGGCTTGTGGCGCAGGCGCGCGACGTGCGCCGCGATTTTCCATACGGCATCTATCGCTTCGCCCATATTCCGCTGTCAACCTGGCACACCGGCGACGTGTTTGCGCGAGCCTACGTCCGCTGGCTGGAGGTGCAGCGCTCGCTGGCCTTCGTCAGTGAGCAACTCGATACCATGCCGGAAAGTGCCGTCTTTGAACGTCCCGGCCCGCTTGCGGCGGATCATGCCGTGGTGACACTCGTGGAGGGTTGCGCGGCGCGATTTGCCACGTGGCCATGACGGGCGGCGATGGCCGTTTTGCCCGCTACAAGATCATCGACCCTTCGTTCCACAATTGGTTTGGGCTGGCCATGTCCATGCGCGGGCAACAGATTTCCGATTTCCCGCTCTGTAACAAGAGCTTCAACCTCTCGTATTGCGGTCACGATCTATAGGGGGACGATGATGTTCGACGTGCTCTTGGCTCGGTGGAGACAAGGGTACCGCACGATGCGGTATCCGGCCGGTCCACCTCCCGAGTTGCCCGAGCGATTCGCCGGCCGGCCGACGTTGGACTCTGCCCGGTGCGTCACCGAATGTCAGCAGTGCATCGCGCGGTGTCCCACCGGCGCGATCGGGCGAGACCAGCGCGACGGCCTATTGCAGCTCGACACCCGTCGCTGCCTATTCTGCCGTGAGTGCGAGAGGGAGTGTGACGCCAAGGCAATTCACTTTTCCCGTGACCATCGCATGGCCGCCTCCCGGCGCGACGATCTTGTCGTAGGCAATGCGCTCAAAACGACCAGCATCAACGGAGATGCGGCCATACGGCGCTATTCGGTCGCTCCCTCAAGCTTCGCCAAGTCAGCGCCGGCGGCTGCAACGCGTGCGAGGCGGATACCAACGTGCTGGGTACTGTGGGGTGGGATCTGGGACGTTTCGGCGTGCAGTTCGTGGCCTCACCGCGTCATGCCGACGGGCTGTTGGTCACCGGACCAGTGACCGAAAACATGCGCATAGCGCTACAGAAGACCTACAACGCCGTGCCGGCGCCCAAGCTGGTGATCGCGGTGGGCGCCTGCGCGATTTCCGGCGGCCCCTATCTTGACCACCCAGAGGCCCACAACGGCGTAGCCGACCTCTTGCCCGTTGACCTGTTCATTCCCGGCTGTCCGCCGCACCCGCTGACAATCCTCGACGGCCTGCTGTCGTTTCTGGGACGCGTCGCGACGTAAATCTCAGGTGTGGCGACCTGCTTGACAGTCGTCGTCGCTTCGGCTCTCTTCAGTATCATGGCAGCGCAACCCCTGTTTCCCCTGCCGCTGACGCCGTTCGAATACTACTATTGGTGCGACGATCAGGACGATTACCCGACGGCGTACCCCGTAGATTTGACGTTTTCGGGTTCGCTAGAGGTTGAACCGTTTTGCCGCGCGGTGGCCTTGATTGTCGCCAGGCATCCGCTGCTGTCGGCGCGTCGGGCGAGAGGGCAACGCTATGCCCTTCTGGATTGACGGCGATGGCAGGCCGCCGGTCATCGATTGGGCAGACGATGACCGGCCGATTTCACATGCCGATGGTAAGCGGATCAACCTGGCCACGGCGTCAGGGTTCCGCGTTTGGGTGCGGCGGCTCGACGATGCTACGCGCGTCGTGCTCCAATTTCACCATGCGTGTTGCGATGGTTTGGCGGCCGTGCGCGTGCTCGAGGATATTTTGGTTGCGTATCACGAGTTGGTTGCCGGCCGTGATCCATTGGTTGCGCTGAAACCGTTGGAGCCGCAACGGCTCTGCACACGCGGCGAATATGGCGCTGACGGCGCCGCCAAGCCGACGCTGCGCGATCTTTGGGTCGGCGCCTGCGGTTGGACAAAACTTCTGGTGCAATCGCCGGCGCCGCTGGCCGCGCCAGCCCAGGTCCCCGAAGCGCCGTCGACGCCCTTACTCGGCTTTGTCACGCATGCGTGGGACGCGGCGACGATGTCCCGCCTGCGCGCGGCCGCCACGTCGCTCGGTGGAACGCTCAATGATCTCTTGTTACGCGATATGTTTCTGGTGCTTCGCCAATGGAACTCCCGGCACGGCGGCCCGCGCAATCCCTGGCTGCGAATCAACGTGCCCGCCACGCTGCGTGTGCGGGAAGATGTCCTGGCGCCGGCGGCCAACGCCTTGGGCTTCACGTTCGTTACGCGCCGCGCCCGGGCTTGCGACAACGCCGATCAGCTTTTTGAATCGATCCGCCGGGAAACCGAAGCGATCCGCAAATACCGCCTCGGTCTCTACTTCGTTGGCGGGCTGGCCATGGCGTCTCACGTGCCCGGCCTCATTCCCTGGGCGCTCGGTCGCAAACGGTCGTTTGCCACGGTCGTGCTGAGCAATTTGGGCAAAGTGCTTCGCCATGCCAACCTGCCGCGCCGCGACGGCTGCCTTGTGTGCGGCGATGCGGTGCTTCGGCGAGTGACCGGCGTGCCGCCCATCCGGCCGCTGACCCGCGCGGCCGTTGCCGTGTTGAACTATGGCGGCGAGACAACGGTCAATCTACGCTGCGATCCCCGCCATTTCACCGTTGCCCAAGCCGAAGAGTTTCTGGCCGAGTACATTGGGCAACTCGATCGTACGACGAAATCGCTATGACGGGCTGCCGGCCTGAACGCGCGAACTTGGGGACTTCTCTTCTCTGATCCTTCGCTCGCACTTCCGAACTCGATCGGTGGCATTCTCTTGAGCGAATCCCCTTGACGGCCGGTATGGCTATGCTAAGGTGAACCCTACTGATGGACAATGGCGATATGGATGCTCACATCAACATCGTTGAATTTGACACCTTTCAGCACAGAGGGCAAGTCGAGGCGCTATGGCGGGAGGTCTTCGCCTACGGTGCCCCACGGAATGCGTCTGCTCTCGTGATCGCGAAGAAGTGTGCTGTGCGTGACGGGCTGTTCTTCGTCGCGACTTCGGGTGACGTTGTGGTCGGGACGGTCATGGCCGGATACGACGGCCACCGTGGATGGATTTACTCTATGGCCGTCCATCCCGGCCACCGGCATCAGGACATCGGATCGAGACTGCTATCGTTTGCGGAGCGGAAGCTTGCGTCGGTGGGTTGTGTCAAGATCAATCTGCAAGTTATGGGTGGCAACGAAACGGCACAGCGGTTTTATGAAGCGAACGGATACACCGTCGAGGATAGAGTCAGTATGGGGAAAGAAGTGGTCGAGAACGTAGAGATGCCTAACCAAACGCTGGAGGATGTCGACGCGTAGGCCACAGGTTCAAAGGAGAGTCAGATGAAAGCAATTCTGCTGATAATCGTAACCGTTGCAGTATCTGACGCTACTCTCGCACAGGATAACGTACCGGCGGACAAGCTCGGATTCCCCTTGGGAACATACCTTACCGTGGAAGGCGAGGCTGCAAAAGCGGGGTTCAAGGTAAACCCAACCTGTACCCTGGTAGTGGATACTGTCAATGGAAAACGGATTGAACACCCAGTATTGGTCCCGGTGGAAAATCTGAGCATAGAGAATTCGCTACCGCAGCAAGGTCGCGTGATTATCAAGGGATATGAATCGGGGAAGATGATCGGCACGCCTCCCGGAGCTATTGAGGCGGCGAAGGAAGCGGGAAAGGACATAGCAGTGCCGCAGGCGGGCTGGCAATTTTACCGGTTCTTTGTTCTGACTTCCTGGGTACAACCCAAGAGGACTAAGAATCAGAAGGTCAATGTCAAACAATCCGATCAAGCTGAGCGTCAATACGACTTTCGAGCATCCAAGGCTTACCGTGCGCTATCAAAGGATGATAGAACGAGGCTTGAGCAGGTCCATCGTGACTTCATGATGTTGTGGGGAGCCCTCGATAGGTACGCAGACAATCATGCTGGCCAACCGCCAGAGAAGCTGGACGATCTAGTCCCAGCATATCTAGCCGAACTGCCCAATGATCCATTTGCGACAGAGGAAACTTGGAAAGAAAAGCCGAAATACTGTAGCACATCGAAAGGGGGATGGGGGTATCGGTACAGGAAAGGTCCAATGCTCCACACCGCGAGACGGGAGGACGACCGAGCTTGGGTGATATCCAGCGTCGGCTTGCCAGACTTTCCATACCTCGCTGAGCGAGGCAACATCGGCCTCTACGTTTGCAAGGGTGTCTGGTTATAGACTGTTTGAACACTGATAACTGCCAGTCGTTTTAAGCCACCCCTTTTTTCGGATGCGTCGAAAAACGACAGTTAATGACGAGAGAACTGAGCGACTCTACAGTTGAGGAGTAGCCTGCCGTGCGTGCCTGCTGCTAACGTTGATTCGACGGGCAACCTTGGCGCTGTTGAACCGCGAGCAGCAACCTACTTTCCGGTGGCTACCCAACGCTTTGCATTCCGCGATGGCAATCTCGGACTGGTCTGTATGAAAAGCCAGCCGTGCCGCCGAACGGCCGGACAGACGCCGAACGAAGAACGATTTTTGAAACCTTCCCCGTCAGCCGCCCTTGCTTGCGGTGATCGCGGCGACTGAGTCCCTCTTGTCTCGGCGAAGGGGCGAGCATAACATTATCACAACTTGCCTTGACACAATTGTTCTTTTAGGGGCAGGGCGTGCCGTCGTGGGCAAACCTTTCCGCAGACCCCGAAACTGAGGTCCCGATTGGAGTGAACCATGAGGCGACGTGAGTTTCTGGCCGGCGCGGCCACATCCGCTATCACGCCTTTTCTAGTCGGCAGGCGAGCCTTCAGCGAGGAGGCCAACGCGGCGTGCTGTTTGCGGACTTATGCGTCCCCCCACGACGCAATGCGCTCTCCACGGGAGACCTTGGTCTATCTCCCGGCACTCTATGTCGGGACGGGCGTGAACAAACCGGATTATCTGGCGACCGTAGACGTCGATCCGAAATCGGCGAGTTACGGCCGCGTGATCCATCGCCTGGAAATGCCGCACGTGGGAGACGAACTGCACCATTTCGGCTGGAACGCGTGCAGCAGTTGTCACGGTGACCCGACCAAATCACGGCGGTTTTTGGTCCTTCCGGGAATGCGTTCCAGCCGTATCCACATTGTCGACACCGCGGAGCCGGGCAAACCCAAACTGCACAAGGTCATCGAGCCGGAAGTGATCGCCCGGCGAGCTAATCTCTCCGTCCCGCACACGGTACATTGCCGCGGAGACGGGCTGGTGATGATCTCCATGCTCGGCGACGCCCGCGGCAACGCACCCGGCGGATTCCTCTTGCTCGACCAGGATTTCTCGGTCGTCGGCCGTTGGGAGAAGAGCGTCGAGGGGATGCACTTCAACTACGACTTCTGGTACCAGCCCCGCCTGAACGTGATGGTCTCCAGCGAGTGGGCGGCGCCGCGCACATTCATGCCGGGCTTTAAGTTGGAGGATGTCGAGGCGGGCAAATACGGCCAGCGCCTTTACTTCTGGGATTGGCAGGAGCGCCGCGTCGTCCAAACCGTTGATTTGGGCGGGGAAGGTCGAATTCCGCTGGAAGTCCGTTTCCACCACAATCCAGACAGTCCGCACGGGTTCGCGGGAGCTGCTTTATCCAGCGCCATTTGGCACTGGTATCGGGACGATGGCCGATGGAACGCAGAGAGGGTCGTGCAGGTTGATCCAGTGAAGGTGGAAGGCGGCCCGTCACTCGTGCCTGGGCTGATTACCGATGTGGTGCTCTCACTCGATGACCGCTGGCTGTATTTCTCCTGCTGGCTGCACGGTGACATTCGGCAGTACGACGTGAGCGACCCAGCACATCCGAAGCTTACCGGCCGCGTGTGGCTCGGAGGCAACCTGCGCAAGGGCGGCCGCATTCGCGGCAAGCAGCTCACTGGTGGGCCGCAGATGCTTCAGCTCAGCCTGGACGGCAAACGCCTCTACGTGACCAACTCGCTTTTTAGCAGTTGGGATAACCAGTTCTATCCGGGGATCGCGAAACACGGTTCGTACCTCACGCAAATCGACTGCAACACGGATCGCGGCGGTCTGTCGCTGAACGAGAACTTCCATGTCGATTTCGGCCGCGAGCCGAACGGCCCAGCCCGGGTGCACGAAATCCGATTCCCCGGGGGCGACTGCACCTCCGACATTTGGAGCTGATCGAATTCGCAGCAATAAGGGGAAGCGGGCATGAAAGAACCCAGAGACTTTGCTGCCGAGGTCGAGGCTGGAGCCAGCCTGCCCACAGGCTCGAGCGAGCGTTTCTCCGGATACAGCGTGCTGGGCTTGCCTTTCACTTCGGGACACGTCTTGGCCCTCCGCCGTTTCCCCGCTTCGTCGATCGGACCGGGCTACACGTCCGTGTGGCATCGCGATCCCGAGGGGGCCTGGACTTTTTACCAGACCACGCTGCCCCAGCAGGCGTGCTCGCGCTATTTTGGCAGGCTTGTCAAGGAGAGCCTGCTCCAGAACATCTCGGTCGAGTGGACCGGGCCGCGGACCTTCAGCGTGTCCAGCCAGGGCGAGCGGAGTTTCGCGTGGCAACTCGCGGTGGCGCCGGCGGTCACCACGAGGCTAATGAACGGGCTGGGGTGGTGCTTGCCGCGCTCCTGGTGGCAGAAGCCGGCCGTGTTGTCCCTGATGGGCACAACCGCCCGGTTTGTGCTCCATACGGGTAAGCTGCGGTTGGTGGGCCGGGCGCCGAACGGGCAGACCTTCGTTGCCAATCCGTTCGCCGTGTGGCTGGTCTCCGAAAGCCGGGCGACGCTGAATGGCGAGGACCTCGGCCCGATCGGTCCACTCCGGGTCCAGGCCCATCTGGGAGAATTTCTCATACCTCAGCGTGGCCTGTTTGCCATCGGCAGTTCTTACCTGGAGAGCTTTGACGCGACACGCCATCTCGCCGTGACGTCGCAAATGGACATGCGGTCGCCAAAGGGCGTCTGCTGAGGGGCGGGAATGAGGCACCGATTCACCCACGACGGCAGAGATCGGCAGCCAATCGCGCGGCGCGGATGGCCTTGGTGGGCACGGTTCCCGCACTCGCGAATTTCGTGACCTACATGCACGAACTGGCGCCGGTATTGAAGATCGTCGAGACTATGAGGGCAGAAGCAGCGGCGGCGTTTGCGCCGTGCAGTATGGTATGTGCAAAAACGATCATAGGTGCCAACTACGTACTTGGTCGTTAAGGAGGGGCTAATGGCAAATGAAGCAAACCTAGAAAGATTCAAAGCGGGTCTACGAGGTGAGCTGATCCAAGCGAGCGATGGCGGGTACGATGCTGCCCGCAAGGTCTACAATGCGATGATTGATCGTCACCCCCGTCTGATTGTGCGTTGTGCGGATGTGGCCGACATCATCGCTGCCGTCAATTTCGCACGCGACAACAACTTGCTGCTTGCCGTTCGAGGCGGCGGCCACAACGCTGCCGGCCTGGGAGTATGCGATGGGGGGCTAGTCGTTGATCTCTCACGCATGAAGGGCATCCACGTTGCCCCAACGGCGCGCACCGTCCGTGCCGAGAGTGGCTGCACTTGGGGAGACGTGGATCATGCGACGCATGCCTTCGGTCTGGCCGTGCCCTCTGGCGTTGTCTCAACGACCGGCGTGGGAGGGCTCACCCTGGGAGGCGGGCTGGGGCATCTGACGCGCCGATACGGCTTGACCATCGACAACCTCTTGGCTGCAGACATGGTGCTGGCCGACGGCCGCTTCGTGACGGTCAGTGCCCAAGAGAATGCTGATCTCTTTTGGGCCATACGCGGCGGCGGGGGCAATTTTGGCGTTGTCACGTCGTTCCTTTTCAAGACGCATCCTGTTCATACAAACTATGCCGGGCCGATGTTGTGGGAACTGAAACAGGCCACCGAGGTGATGCAGTGGTATCGTGAGTTCATCACCCAAGCGCCGAAGAACTGAGCGGGTTCTTCGCCTTCTTGGTTGTGCCGCCGGGGCCGCCTTTTCCCGAGCATCTCCACCGGAAAATCATGTGCGGCATCGTTTGGTGTTACACGGGACCGATCGAAAAGGCCGAGGGAGCCTTCAAGGCTATCCGCGGCATCGGACCACCGGCCCTCGATTTAGTTGGCCCGATGCCGCACCCGGCGCTCCAGAGCATGTTCGATGCGCTATACCCGCCAGGCTTGCAGTGGTACTGGAAAGCTCATTTTGTCAACGAACTGAGCGACGAGGCCATCGCGATTCACATCAGACATAGTTCAGAGATCCCAAACATGCTTTCGGTCATGCACATGTACCCGATCAACTGTGCCGCGCACCGCAGTTGGCAGGAACGACACACCGTGGAGCTTCCGTGATGCCACGTGGGCGCAGGTTATCGCGGGTGTCGATCCAGACCCGGCCAACAAGGAACGGATTATCGCATGGGCGAAGGGGTACTGGGATGCGTTGCGTCCCTACTCAGCGGCCGGCGGATACGTCAATTTTATGATGGACGAAGGCCAGGATCGGGTCAAAGCGACCTATCCGGGCAACTACGAACGCCTAGTCTCCGTCAAGACCAAGTATGATCCGATGAACTTGTTCCGCGTGAACCAGAACATCAAACCTTCCGCGTGATGGCCTCCTGCTCACAGTGATCTCGTGATCTCAACCATTTGCGCGGATGTATTGTTATACCACGGTTAGAAGAGACAACTGAGCGACTCTACAGTTGAGGAGTAGCCTGCCGTGCGTGCCATCCGCCAGCAAAGACATTGTAGACTGCCGTCGAATAGATGCCAGCGAGCCCGCTGGCCTGGCTAATCATCGCGATGTAAACAGCGATCGCATTGTCTGTTCGCAGGCCAACAGAACTGTGGAAATGGTTTCCGGCAGTAGTCGTCGGGACAGCACGACATACGCAAACACGGTACACACGGCAACGGCTTTCGACAGTAACAATCGGCCGTCTTCGACAGGTCCGGGCATGGAACGCACGGAAATGGTTTGCGACAGTAGTCGTCAGGACAGCAGCATGCAGTGGCCGTGCATCGCGTGCATTTTAGCGTTCGGCCCAAGGAACTGGGGCACAACTCGCCGGCGTAACTGTGACGAAGGCACAGCAGGAGCAATGGCGCCCAGAAATAGAACAACCGTCTCATGATAAAGGCCCGTAAGACTTGCGAGAGGTTCGACTTGTAATGACAGCGGGTGCGTGGAATCAAGGCCGACCATCAGGAGGCGGCAGCGGAGCCTGTTGTGGTTGGGGCGCCCGGCGCAGGAATGGCTTCCACCGGTTGTTCGGCCGACGCGACGGTTTGCGCGGCCGTGTTGTTCAGGCGGATTTGCCAGCCGCCACCCAACGCCCTGTAGAGTTGAATGAAGCTTTGGGCGACCAAGCCTTGCGCCACAGCCAATTGGTCCTGCTGTTGCGTGAGGGCCTGCTGGACGTTGAACACCCGATTGAAATCGACGGTTCCCTCGCGGTATTGCGACGAGACCAGTTCCACCGATTCGCGGGAAGCGTCCGCGCTTCTCTGCAGCGATTCGACTTGCTGCTGTGCCTTGAGCAAGCTGATAATGGCATTCTCGGCCTCGGCATTGGCCTGCAAGACGACGTTTTGATATTGCACGGCCAGTTGCTGAAATCGAGCTTCCTGAACACGGATGTTGTTTACCAGTCGTCCGTAGTTGAGAATATTCCAGCGAAATGACGGGCCGACCGATCCTGCAACCGAATCTGCTTTGAACAGGTCCTCAGCGTTCATGGCGTCGACGAAGATCGTGCCATTGATCGAGAAACGCGGATACAGATCGGAGGTGGCAACGCCAATCAGCGCGCTTTGAGCGGCGACTTCCCTCTCCGCTCTCCGCACATCCGGGCGACGTCGAAGAAGTTCGGCGGGAATGCCGATCGCCAACTGCGGAGGAGCCTTGGGTATGCCGTGATGATTCGCCAGCACTGCATCCAAATCGCGCGGCGGTATGCCCATGAGAATACACAATTGATTGACGGCCTGTCGTCGTGTTGCCTCTAGCGGTCGTATGCTGGCGTCGGTCTGCTCAAGGTTGGATATGCCCTGAGTCACATCGAGCCGCGTGACCATGCCGTGGCGGAGTCGCTCTTCGGCGAGACGCAGGCTGCCCCGTTGAATGTCAACGTTCTCTCTGGCATAGGCCAGCCGTTGTTCGGCGATCCGCACATTTGCGTAGCTTTGGGCCACTTCCGAAATGAGAATCACCAAGACGTCATCGTAATTCTCGACGGACACGTCTAGATTTGCGTCTGCCGCCTCAATGGCCCGTCGAAACCGGCCCCAAAAATCAAGTTCCCAGGCCAGATTACCGCCAAAGGCCCAATCGTCGAAGTGCAGGTTGGACGATGCGCCGGTGGGGCCGTTTTTGCTCAGTCCGATTCGGCTGTAGTCGCCGAACGCTTCCTGGGTTTGGGGAAACAGGTTGCCTGCGACGATGGCCCGCTGGGCGCGAGCCTCCAGGATGCGCAAGCCGGCCACGCGCAACGTCAAGTTTTGCCGATAGGCGCACCAGACCAGGGAATCGAGGATCGGGTCGTTCAAGTTCTGCCACCAGGCGGCATTCTGGATTTGGCCGCCATTGATCGCGGGATTTCCTTGATCGAGCCATTGTTCGGCGACGGAAGCGGCAGGGCGACAGTAGTTGGGACCGACTTTGAACCCGTTGGCGAGGTACTCGCGAAAACTCGTACATCCGGTGGCTGAAATCAGAAGAACGATCACCAAGAGCAATGGAATCCCAGTGCCGCCAGCCCGGTGATGTGCGATCCCCGGTAGGCGGGGCAAGGCTTGCGATGCCTCTGGGCGGAATATCATGGCGTCGTCTCCGGCACAATCAAGACAAAACATACTATTCGGGTAATCGAACTCTTGGTTACAATGTGACCAGCGTCGATAAAATGACCCGAAAAGCCTACGTAATCCCAACAACCAGAGCGCCCTCCAATCCGAAGTTCTTACCCAGGCCGAAAACTCAGCCAGGCAGTGGCGCGATCGAATGGCAAAAGACGGGGCCTAACGATTGGCTGGCCCGAAAAAGGGCGTGACAGGAACGGCGAAAGACCGCGGGCCACGAAGCAACTTAGCTTCTTCGCGTCAGCCCAAAAAGGGTCTCAATGCTCTACTAAGCCTGCTCGACGGCCGGCTGTTGTCGTCTGGTAAAGAAGTTCGAGACCACGACGAAGAACAAGGGAATGAAGATCAGGTCGATGAAGGTGGCCGAGAGCATTCCTCCGGTGACCGCGGTTCCGATGGCGTTCATCGCGCCGGCGCCCGCGCCGGTGGCGGTGGCCAGCGGCAGCGTGCCGAAGAAGAAGGCCAGCGAGGTCATAATGCACCGGGCGGAATCGGATCTTCACGGCTTCCAGGGTCGCCTCGACTAAGCCCTTTCCTTGGCGTTGTTGCTCCTTGATGAATTGGATAATCAAGATCGCGTTCTTGGTCGAAAGCCCAAGCGTCGTCAGAAATCCGATTTGGAAATAGACGTCGTTCGAGAGCCCACGCAGGGACGTTGCCGCCAATGCGCCAAGCACGCCCAAGGGCAACATCAAGAGGTTGACAAACGGTATCGTCCAGCTTTCATATAAGGCGGCGACGCAAAGGAAGATGACGAGGATGGAAAAAGCATAGAGCACCGGGCCTTGGGCCGTCGCCATGCGTTCCTGATAGGACAGGCCGGTCCAGTCATATCCGAAACCACCGGGCAGTTTTCCGACGAGTTCTTCCATGACTTTCATGGCGTCGCCGGAACTATAGCCGGGCGCCGCTTCGGCCTGGATGTTCAAGGACGGAAAACCGTTGTACCGCTCGCGTCGAGGAGATGCGAAGCTCCACCGTCCCGTGGCGAACGAGCTGTAGGGAACCATCTTTCCAGCATTGTTCCGAACGTAGAGCTTGTTCAAGTCGTTTTCTGACCGGCGAAAGGGCGCGTCGGCTTGGACAAAGACCTTCTTGACTCGCTCGCTCTGAATGAAATTGTTGACGTAAGCACTGCCGAAAGCCGTGGAAATCGTCGAGTGGATAGCGTTGATCGGGACGCCCTGCGCCGGCCTTGTCCCAATTCACATCTACGCGGTACTCCGGCACGTCGGCCAATCCGTTCGCCCGGACGGTTCTTGACGACAACCGTGGATCGCGCCGGGCCATATCGAGCAGTTCTTCTCGGGCTTCCATCAGGGCCTTGTGGCCGCGATTGCCGCGATCGATCAATTCGAGCTCCACGCCCTGGGCGGTGCCCAATTCGAGGACGGCCGGCATCGCGAAGGCAAAAACCATGGCTTCCTTGATCGTGGCGAACTTTCGCATCGCGCGGCCGATAACAGCACTGCATTTCAAATCCGGACGCTGCCGAAGGTCCCACGCTTTCAGTTTCACGAACACCATCGCGTTGTTCTGGGCTTGACCCATCGAGCCGCCGTAACCGGCGATTACCATGCACGATTCAACCGCCTCGCGTTCCGAATCCTGCAAGTACTGACTGACCTGATCTGCGACTTCCTTGGTCTGCTCCAGCGTGGAACCGATGGGCAGCATGATTTGGCACAGGAGGATGCCTTGATCCTCGGCGGGCAAATAGCTGCTGGGGAGCCGCATGTACAAGAATCCCACCGTCGTGACAAGCAATACATAGATGAACAGATAGCGGAACTTCTTGGCCAAAGAGTTTCCGACCAATGCCACGTAGCGATCGCGGATCCATAAGAAGACGCGGTCGAACCAATGGAAGAACCAGCGCAGAAAGAAGATGGAGTTTTCGGACGCCTCGTGTCCCTTGGCCACCGGTTTGAGGAACGTCGCGCAGAGCACTGGCGTCAAAATCAACGCCACCAGGACCGACAACAACATGGCGGAAATGATGGTGACGGAAAACTGGCGGTAGATTACGCCCGTCGAACCGGGAAAGAAAGCCATCGGGCCGAAAACCGCGGAAAGCACTAGACCGATGCCGATCAAGGCGCTGGTGATTTGGTCCATCGACTTGGCCGTGGCGTCGCGCGGCGAAAGTCCCTCCTCGCTCATGATGCGTTCCACGTTCTCCACCACGACGATGGCGTCATCGACCAAAAGGCCGATGGCCAACACCATGGCGAACATCGTCAGCATGTTGATAGAAAAGCCGAAAAGTCCCAAGGCGGCGAAGGTTCCGAGCAGCACCACCGGGACGGCAATCGTGGGGATCATGGTGGCGCGAATGTTTCCCATGAACAAGTACATCACCAGGAACACCAACACGACCGCTTCGATAAGGGTCTTCACCACTTCATGGATGGCCACTTGAATGAACGGGGTCGTGTCGTAGGGATAAACCACTTTCATTCCGTGCGGGAAGTAGCGGCTCATCTCCTCCAATTTCGCCTTGATGGCGTCCGCGGTTTCCAGGGCGTTGGCGCCTGGTGCCTGCCGAATGGCCATACCGGCGTTGGGCTTGCCGTTGAAAAACGCCTCAATATCGTAGGATTCCGTGCCAAGCTCGGCTCGACCGATGTCCCGGATTCGAATGATGGAGCCGTCCGGGTTGGAGCGAACGGGAATTTCGCCGAACTCTTCAGGTGTCTTCCGTAGATTCTGCACTACGATCGAGGCATTCAAACGCTGACCCGGCACGGCCGGCCGGCCGCCGAACTGTCCGGCGGAAACTTCCACGTTGTATGCCTGCAATGCTCGGGTAACATCGGTGAATGTCAGTCCATAATCGGTGAGTTTTTCGGGATTGACCCAAATGCGCATGGCATACTGCGAACCGAAATTCATGACCTCGCCGACGCCCGGAATGCGCGACAAGACCTTCTCCAAGTTGGATTGCGCGTAGTCGCGCAAGTCGTTGCCGTCCATGCTGCCGTCTTCCGAGACAAGCCCGATGATGATCAAGAAGTTTCGCGTCGATTTATTGACCGAGATACCGGCCTGTTGAACCGGACTTGGCAGGCTCGATTGGGCAAGCTGCAATTTGTTTTGCACCTTGGCCCAGGCCAGGTCGGGATCAGTGCCAGGCTGGAACGTCAACTCGATGCGAGACGTGCCGGCGGCATCGCTCGTCGCCGAAAGATACAGCAGGTCGTCGAACCCCGTCATCTTCTGCTCGATGATTTGGGTCACGCTGTTTTCCACCGTCTCGGCCGAAGCGCCCGGATAGACGGCGGTAATGGCGATCGACGGGGGCGCGATTGGCGGATACTGCGAAATGGGGAGGAAGTGGATCGACAAACACCCCAAGACCATCAAGACGATGGCGATGACCCAGGCGAAAACCGGCCGGTCAAGAAAGAATCTTGATAGCACTGCAAGTCTCCGTTATTTTGGCGGTGTGACGGCCGCCTGCATTGTGCTTCGAGGCTTCGCAGCACTCTCGATTGTCGGTTTGAAGGGGACGACATGGACTTTTGTTCCGGGACGCGCTTTCTGCAGTCCCTCGACAATGACCCGATCCCCTTTAGAGAGGCCCGACGAAACAAGCCAACAGGAACCAACAACGCGATCGGTCACGATCGGTTGCTGTTGAACTATGTCTTCGCCCTTCTCATTATTCTCTTTGGACTTTACGGTCCGAACCACCATGGCGTAAGGATTGCCCTTGGGGTCGCGTGAGACGGACTGTTGGGGGACGAGGATGGATCGCTCGTTGACGCCTTCGTCAATGATTGCCCGGACGAACATGCCGGGCAGGAGAGTGCCATTGGGATTGGCCACGACAATCCGCAAGATGACGGATCCCGTCGTTGGGTCAACGGTCACGTCACGAAACTTGAGCGACCCTTCCACTGGAAACGCTGTGCCATCTTCCAGTACAATCTTGACCTTATCGGTTCCGTTGTCCTTGAGACGGCCGTTCGCCAAGCTGCGTTTCAGTCGGTTCAACTCCACCGTAGACTGGGGTACATCCACGTAAATCGGGTCCAATTGCTGGATGGTGGCCAGTGCCAAGGGCTGATACGCTGTGGCAATGGCGCCTACGGTCACATTGGATCGACCGATACGACCGGTAATGGGTGCGGTGATTTTGGTGTAATCAAGGTTTATCTTGGCCGTTTGCAACGCCGCTTCCGCCTGCTTGATCGCGGCCTTGGCCACACCTACGGATTGCCGATCGCTATCGACTTGAGCCTCGGCAACCCGCAACGTGGCGTCGGCCACGTCGACGTCGGCTGAGGCCTGGTCACGTTGCATGGCTGAGACGGCATGAGTCTCGATGAGATTTTCGTAGCGTTGGAGGTTTGTCTTGGCGAGTTTCAGCACAGCCTGATGCCGCTTCAGTCCGGCGATGGTAGCGGCCAACGTCGCTCGCGCCCGTTCGGCTGCTTGCTGCGTCGAAGCCACGGTTGCAGCGGCGCTATCGTAGGCAGCTTGATAAGGAGCGGCGTCAATTTCGTACAGAATATCGCCGGCCTTCACCAGCGAGCCCTCCGTAAACAGCCGCTTCTTGATAAGACCGTTGACCTGCGGCCTGATTTCCGCCACGAGGAAGGCGGTGGTTCGACCCGGCAACTCCGAAGTCAACACTACTCGCTGAGGTTCGACCGTCACCACGGCTACTTCGGGAGGTGGTGGTGCGGGGGGCGCCTGTTGCCGACCACAAGCTGTCAAGAGTGGGCCCAGTAGCAAAGCTGCCCCAACAATCGTTTTTCGCGTACACCGATTCATTGACGTGCTCCAATACTCGACGCCGCTCGACCAATCGAAAGTGCTTTCCTTGATATCTGCGGCTGCCATCTCACCTGTCAACAGACTCACTCTTTTGCGTGGCAATCCCGTTCAGAAAGGTGCCCAGGATCAAGCCGTGGATGTTTTCCCGCTGGTCGCGTCCTTCGAGGTCGGGCCGACTCTGGAGCACCCCCTTGCAGAGACCGAGGTACATGTTAGCCAACATACGTGGATCACCGGGACAGAAGACACCTTCTGCAATGCCCTGTTCAAAGACCTTCGCCAGCCGTTGACACGCGGCCTCCGACGAACGTCGTTCTGACGGCTGTAAGAGTCCCGACGCGGCGTCATCGTCAAAAAGCAGCTTGTGGATCTGTGCATGCTTGGCGACGTGTTCGAGCAATGTGCGAAGCTGTCCCACCAGTTTTTCACTTGCCGACTGCTCTTTCGCCACCATCTCGTCCAAATCTTGAAAGATGGGATCGATCAATTTCGCATAGACAAACTCCAGGAGATCCCGCTTGCTACGGAAGTAGCGGTACAAACTTCCCTTTGCTATGCCAGCCTCCGACGCCACGCGATCCATCGTTAGCCCATCCACGCCATGCTCGCTTAGGGCGGCCACGGTTGCTTCGAACAGCGCTTCCTTCATCATTCCATCAAGTACTTGCTTGCGAATCGCCGTTAGCCTGGGCATACTCACCTCCATTTTGAGTGACTGCAGACATTTTATCAACTCTACGGTCATTATGCAACACTCGCGATTCAAAACGCGACATTTCGAGCCATTCTCTCGACGTATGCGCCGCGTACTTGGTTAAATCGGCCGATGCCCCTATTCACTGTGTAAGGCTCTACTGGTGGTTTGATCGGGGCAAAACCGGCACGTGCCGGGCGATTGTGGGTCCCAAATTGGGTGTTGGTTATTGTAGTGACCGCCCGGTATAGTGTTAGTGACCAACGGGTGTTGACAAATAACCCTGCGGTCGGTTTGGCTGCGGTGTCAGTTGGCAGCGATGCCAGAAACAGTCCTGAAAGCCCTGTCCGCGAAAGTCGGTGAAGAGCTCGTTATCGTAAATACGGTGATCGCTGGCGGGGCGAGAGTGTTTCGGGATCGCTCATTTCTGACGATTCGGACGCTCTCGATCATGCCTGTGGTTTGCAGCGATATTCGATGAGCAGGCTGACCTGAAATTGGGCTGTGAACGAGTACTGAGGTCCACGGGGTTATGCCGCGGTACCCGGGGCACGATTAAGGAACTCTGGCGCAGGCGACTACGATCAAATGCGGCCCCCCATCATCGGCCTCTCGCCACGCCACCGGTTTTAACGCGGCAACAGATCGGCTACAATCGTCCCATCCGCATCGAGCGGCTTTCCAAACAGATCGCGCAGACAGTCGTCCAATATCCCGAGAGTCTTGTGGAGGAACTCCAATATGAGCCCATCGAAGATCGTCAAGTCAGACAACGTAGGGAAGGCTGTCAGCCGTGCCTTGGAAGCCGGCGAAGGGGTGTTGCGGCTTACGCCCACTTGGGTGCCGCGCAACTTCCTGCATCCTGGCAAGCGAATCAAACTGGCGCCGACCGATTGGTACGCGCTGGGAACGCACCGCGGTGGCATCGATGAGCGGTGGTTTTCGAGCACGACCGAGGCCGCCAACGGCGACCGCGAGCCGGATGAGGGGCTAAGCTATTGCAAAGTCGAGAACGAGCGATTTCTGTTCCGCGACGCCGTGGCCGAGGCCGGAGCGCAACTCGTCGGCAAGGCCATCTGGGAGAAGTATGGCCGGTGGCCCGTCTTCGCGAAGTTCTTCGACAACATGGGGCCCATCCCGCATCACATGCACCAACGCGCCGAAGATGCGGCGCTGACCGGACAGCAGGGCAAGCCGGAATGCTACTATTTTCCGCCACAACTCAACGCGGCCGAGAACCACTTCGACTATACCTTCATGGGGCTCGAGCCGGGCACGACCAAGGCCGATGTTCGCCGCTGTCTGGAGAACTGGAACTGCGGTGACAACGGCATCCTCGACCTCTCGAAGGCTTATCGCCTTAAGCCGGGCACGGGCTGGATGATTCCCGCAGGCGTGTTGCATGCTCCCGGCTCGATGTGCACCTACGAGGCCCAATGGGGTTCCGACGTGTTCGGCATGTACCAATCGTTGATCGAAGGACGCGAGGTGCCCTGGGAATTGTTGGTGAAGGACATGCCGAAAGAAAAGCATCGCGACCTGGACTTCATCATCGGGCAACTCGACTGGGAAAAGAACGTCGATCCGTACTTCAAAGAGCACACCTACGTCGAGCCGATCGTCGATGAGGCGTCGTCGGGACCCGGCTATACGGATCGCTGGACCGACTACGGACGCTTCAATGGCGAGCAGTTGGTGTCGGCCAAGGAACTGACCGTCATGCCGGGAGCGAAGTGTGTGTTGAAAGACCACGGCGCCAGCGGCTGGATCACCGTGCAGGGCGCCGGCCGCATCGGAAAATTGGCGATCCAGGCCCCAGTGATGATTCATTTTGGCGAGGAGCCTTGGGACGAAGTATTTATCACACACGATGCGGCCGTAGCCGGGATCGAAGTCGAAAACACCGGCGGCGAGCCGCTAGTCGGGCTTCGCTACTTCGGACCGTCAACGAACAAGAACATGCCGGAGATTGGCGATCACCGCAAGAAGTAATTCCTGCTGCACCGTTGGCCGCTTATCGGCCGGAGCCTTCCCGTCGAAAATCGCTGCACCACGGACTGGCAAACAGCCCGTGGCCACCAACCTGTTCGTATGAGACGCGACACTAGCTGATGTCGCGCCACCATTGATACGCGCGGCGATTCAGGTCGGCAGCGCTGCGGATTTGCAGCTTGCTCTTAATCTTCTTACGGTGGCTTTCGACGGTCCGCGGGCTGACATCGAGCGATTCTGCAATTTGCTGCGTCGTGAGACCCTGGCCAATCATCGCAAAAATGTTGATCTCACGGTCGGACAGAGCAGAGTAGCCGTCGCCATCACCGTCAGTTCCGTCGATGATCGCCTTCACAAGCCGTTTGGATGCCGAATCTCCGAAATAGACGTCGCCGCCAAGCACACTGCGAACGGCCGCCAAAATCTTGGCCACAGGCTCGCCCCAGTGAACGCAGCCGTCGGCGCCGAAACGCAGAAAGCGGACGGCAAGGCTTGGCTCCGCTGTCCGCGTGCCGACCAGGATCTTCATGTGGGGATGCAAGGCCTTGAAGTGCGGCAGCCGATCGGCATACAACTTCCTCTCCAATGGGACGCCAATCAACGCCAGATGCGGCCGCGTCACTTCAATTTGACGCAGCGCGCCAGCGAGGTCTTCGGCTTCGCCGCAGAGCTCAAGGTCTTGCTCTTGCGACAGTAGTCGACACAAGCCAAAACGCACAACCGGCTGATCGGCGACGACGAGAATCTTGGACGGCATTGTGTGACAGTCCTCGGATCGTTTCATGCACGGTTTGAAGCCGTTCCGGCGTGTCCCCAAATGGGGTCCACTGGATCTGGCGGCAAAGACTGTCCAACGAACACCATCCATTAAGCGTAGTCGCACCGGACCAACTTTCTATTACCCGAAAGAACTACATACAATGTTTTGCGGTACGTGGTTAACCCCAATGAGTGGCCGTTGTTTCCCATGAACGCCCTCGGGCCGGCCCATTCTTGCCGAATAGAAGAAGACAGGAGAGCTGCAAAGTTCTTGCGGACGGTCATTCTGAGCGCAGCGAAGAATCTCCGCGGATCGCGCAACTGCCCACGTATCAATGAGATCCTTCACTGCGTTCAGGATGACTCCCTTTCATCAATCAAGACTTTGCAATTCACCTGTAGAAGAAGAGAGAAGAGTTGACGTTCGGCTCGCGGCACGTCAAGCTTGCGTCGGCCCAGGTGTCAACTTTGGCAAGATGTACCGGCACACCAGCTTCACACACGTTAATTGAAACAGGGAGAATTGATGCCCGAGCGATTCGCCCTGACAGCCGCGGCCTTTGAAGCCAGTCTGACCGTCGTGGCCATCGTGCTAGGCTGGCTCCTCGGCTGTCCGCCGTTACGAACCTTTCGCTTCGATTTCCACGACGCGATGTTCGGCCTGCTGGCCACAGTGCCGCCGCTGGCCGTCTTCTGGAGTTGCCTGAAGCTACCGCTCGATCCGCTGCAGCGAATTGCCGCGATCATGGACGAGACACTGCTTCCACTGTTTCGCGAGTGCGGCGTAATGCAACTGGCGATAATTGCCGCCTTGGCAGGAGTTGGCGAAGAGATGCTCTTCCGCGGCGTCGTTCAGGCGGCCGTGGCCGACCAGATTGGCAGCCCGCACGGCGTTTGGCTCGGGCTGCTCGTCGCGGCCATTCTCTTCGGGCTGCTCCATCTGATCACGCCGACGTATGCAATCCTGGCCGGGTTGATCGGCGCTTATCTTGGATGGCTCTGGCTGTTCTACGACAACCTCTTGGTGCCGATCGTCGCCCACGCCGCCTACGATTTCGTCGCGCTGGTTTATCTGGTGAAGATACGAGGAGCGACCGCCCGCCGTGAATAATCAAGTAGAAGGCGTCTCCAGACGCAGATCGGCCATACTCTCTCCCCGCTCTTCTCTCCCATCTCCCCTCGCAACCTCTTCGGCCAGTCGCTGATAATCCTCGGCTCCGTGCGAACCGGGGGCGTATTGGAAGATCGACTTGCCAAAGCTGGGGGCCTCGGCCAGACGGACGTTGCGGCGGATGCGGGTTTGAAAGGTCTCCGCGTTGGCCCACGGCGTCGGTTGGCCACGTGCGTTGCGGAAAAATTCGTCCACGTCGTGGCCGACTTCCGTTGCCAATCGGGTGCTGCCGTCATACATGCAAAGGATCACGCCGCTGAGCTGCAACTTGTCGTTCAGCCGAGCGGCCACAAGGTCGATCGTTTCCAACAGCTTGCTCAGCCCGTGCAAGGCGAAGAAATGCGGCTGCAAGGGAATGAACACTTCGCTGACGGCTGCCAGGGCGTTGAGCGTCAGGATGCCCAGCGACGGCGGGCAATCGATGAAGAGGTAATCGACCGGCGGCGGATCGGCACGCAGTTTGTCGCGCAGGACCACCTCGCGGCCGATCACACTGACCAGTTCGATCTCGGCCGCTGCCAGATCGAGACTCGATGGAACGACCCACAGGTTCTCGGCCACTTGCCGGCACACTTGTCCGATCGTCGTCTTGCCGGTCATCACGTCGTAGATCGACGGCTCGTCCGGCCGCGGTTCGATGCCGAAGTGCAGCGTGGCGTGTGCCTGCGGATCGAGATCGAGCAAACAGGCCCGCACTCCGGTCGCGGCCAGCACCGCGCACAGGTTCACGGCGGTGGTCGTCTTACCGACCCCGCCTTTCTGATTCATGATGGCGATCGAGCGCATGGCGTCAGCGGATTGGCGATGTTAAGGGCTGCAACTAGCAGGCACACTCCATGTGCCGCGGCCCAAGATTATCGCGAGAAGGCCCGTTCCGTCCAAGAGCACATCGGGCGGCTGACCACCGAGGTGAGGGGTGACCCGCGGCAACTGCTGGATGAAATACAATCGCCTCCGGTCGGGTCCGAACCAAGCACATGGTTGGACAGCGTCTGAAATTAGGTAGGGTTGGGGCTTTCGGCTTGGCTGTGACCGAAAATCGCCAGCAGTGCCGGTAGCGCGATTAAGACAAGTGGAAGTTGCACAACCAAGCCAGAAATGATTGCAATGGCCAGTGGCTGTTGCATAGCGGCTCCCTGGCCGATTCCTAACGCCAACGGCAGGAGGGCCAGAATTGCCGCCAGGGTTGTCATGGCGATCGGTCGCATCCGGTATATGCCAGCCAGAACAAATCGTTCGCGTCCTTCGATGCTGTCGGCAGGCAAGTCATGGTATTCGGAGTAGTAGAATATTGCCACCTCCGTGACAATGCCGATCACCATCGTCATTCCCATCATCGCGGTAATATTCAGTTCCGTGCTAGTTGCCCAGAGGCCAATAAACACGGCGGCAACTGCCATGAGCGTTGTCAGGAGCATTGCGATTGCCACGCGAAAACTCTCGTAAAGGAAGAGTAAGAGTACGAAGACGAGAATCACCGCCGACGCAAACACCATCGCCAATCCGCGAAAGGCAATCTGTTGCTGTTGGTAAAGGCCGCCGAGATCAAAATACACGTCGTTGGGCAAAAATCCGGGGCGACCCAGGATTTTTTTCACGCTTCGGATCGTCGAGCCCATGTCGCGGCCACTGATCCGGCCCGTGACGGCGACCATCCGCTTCAAGTTGTCGCGCATGATTTCGGGCTGGCCCGTAATCGTCTTGACCGTAGCTACACGAGTCAGCGGGAAAAGGTGACCGTCGGGGCGCGCAGACGCAGGGCGTTGAGATCCCGCATCGTCGCGCGGCTGTTGAAAGGAATCCAGACCCGCAGACCGATCATCTGAGGACCATGCTCCATTTCCGTGGTGACAACTCCGGTAAGATAGCTCTGGAGTATTTGCGTAACAGAGTCAGGCGCAACGCCTTCCAGAGCCGCTTTCTCACGATCGACACGGATGTTCAAAGCGTCGCCGGCCAGCACAATCCCATTGTTGACATCCACCACCCCAGGTACCTTCTCGATGGCAGCGGCCACCTTCGGTGCCAAGCCCCGCAGCAGTTGCTCATTGTCCGAGTAGATTTTGATCTCAATCGGCTGAGGGACTGCCGTTAGGTCGCCAATCAGGTCTTCCATCAACTGGGCCATTTCGATTTGGATTCCAGGCACGTCGTGCTCAATCCGAAGGCGGCACGTTGTCCATCACAGACTCGATGCCTGGCCGGGGAAATGGTTTGAGACGCACGAAGAAGTCGCCTTGATTGGCCTCGGTAACCATGCCGCCGAGTTGAATGCCGGTTCGCCTCGAGTAGGTCTCAACCGCTGGCGTATTGCGGAGGATGGCCTCGACTTGCCGCAACAAACGGTCGGTCTCTGAAAGCGACATGCCTGCTGCCGTGTGATAATCAAGAATGAATCCGCCCTCGTCCATCGCAGGCATGAAGCCCGACCCCGTGCGCTGATAGGCGTACCAACCGGCGGCCAATAGAGACAAAAAGATAAGCAGGATCAGCCATGGAAATCGCAGCAGACGGCGCATCGTCCAGCCGTAACTTAGATGCGCCAACTGCGTGAGGAAGCCTCCTTCCTCGCGGTCGGCGTCCGCTTGCCGCAGCACGCGCGCCGCCAAGAGCGGCACGGCCAGCCACGCTACCAGGAAGGAAATGGCCAGACTGGCAGCCATCGTCAGCGAGAGAGCCTTGAAGAAGGCTCCGGTAACTCCAGTCAGAAAAGCCAACGGCGCGAAGATGATGATTGTCGAGGCCGATGATCCCGCCAAGGGCCGCGTGAACTCAGACACTGCCGTCGAGATGCGGCCATGGTAGTGACCCTCCCCAGACCGCATCCGGCGCATCACGTGTTCGACCATCACGATGGCGTCGTCGATAATCAGCCCCACCGCCGCGGCCATTCCTCCCAAGGTCATAATGTTGAAGCTCATGCCGAGAACCGACAACAACAAAACCGTCGCCGCCAGGACCACCGGCACGGTAACCGCCGCAATCAGCGTGATGCGGAGGTTGTCGAGGAATACCCACAGAACGGCTGCCGCTAGGAGGATGCCTATCAGCATAGTGTCGCGGACGCTTCTAGCCGAAGAGACGATCAACTGACTCTGGTCGTACCAGTTGGCAATGCGAATCCCGGATGGCAAACGCCCCTTGAGACCGGCAAGTTGAGCCTTGATCTCTCGGCTAATCTCGACGGTGTTGCCGCCCGGTTGCTGGTAGACCTGGAACAGCACAGCATCATGGCCATCTGCCGTAACCCGCGTCCACCGCGGTTGAGTGCCGCGGCTAACGGTCGCCACGTCTTCCAACAGCACCAAGCCGTTGCCGCCCGAGCGGAGCACCGTCTGTCCAATCTGATCGAAGTCGCGGAACTGGGTGTCGGAAACGATCAAGTAAAGCTTGTCGTGGTCCTCCATGCGGCCCACGGCGGTAATGATGTTAGCTGCCGAAAGCGCCTTGGCTACTTCGTCCAGACTGAGCCCAAAGGAATCGAGTTTAGCCGGATTAACAATCACCTGATATTCGGCAGTGGCTCCACCGAGGACACCGATGTCGGCCACGCCGGCCACCGTGGAGAGGACCGGCCGAATTTGGTAAAGTGCCAGATCGCGCAACTCGACCAGGGAGTGAGTGTCGGAAGTAAGACTGTAGCCCAGGACGGGAAAGACGGTGGGGTCCATACGGCGGACCTCGAAGCTCGTGCCGGCCGGCAAAGCGGCAAGTTTCTGGTTGATGGCTGACTGGACCTCCAGCATGGCCGAAACCATATCCCGCCCCCACTCAAAATTGATCGAAACGTCGGCGCTCCCGCGACTCGTGGTCGAACGGACGCTGCGCACGCCGGGCACGGCACGGACCGCCTCTTCAACGGGCCAGGTCACTTCGATCGCCATTCGCTCCGCCGGCCGATCTCCCGCATCGAGGCTCACTGCGATCCGCGGGAAACTCACACTGGGAAACAAGCTCACCGGCAGGCTCAAGCCGCGCCATACTCCGGCAAACGCGAATGCGAATAGGAGAAACAGGATCGACCGATAGTGAGACTGGACCCACTGGGCGAACTTCATGGACCAGACTCCACTTGTACGGCCATGCCGTCTTGTAGTTCAGCATTGCCCTGGACGACCACCTGCTGACCTTCCCGTAGGTCGCCGCCGAGCACCTGGACTTGCCGGTCGTTTTCCATGCCCACCTGAACGATGTGCTTTACTGCGCGGCCGTCCTCGACGGTATACGCAATGTATTGGCCCTCTTCGGGCAGCACGGCCGCGCGCGGCAAGACCAGCACCTCCCCGGCGGCAACCTGGATTCTTCCTTCGATGAAGTCGTTCAACAGCAATCGGGCGTTAGGTGGCAAGCTTACGAACACGTCCGCTAAGCGAGTCTGCGGGTTTACTTCCCACGTAATCAGGTGGATCTGCCCAGTGATCGCCTGACTTTCCGCGGCATTGACAGGCAGGAGGTGGACCGGCTGGCCAACGTGGAGATTGGGCAGGTCTTCGTTCTCGATCCCCAGCCGTACGTTGATCTGATTTTGGCCGATAGTTGCCAGCAGCGATGCTCCGGCGGCCACAATCTGCCCCTCTTGCACGTCGACACGGCTGACCATGCCCTTGGCTTCCGCGCGGATCAATTGCGAGCCGTTGATGCCACGCTCTTGAAGGCTTTTCAAGCGTAGTTCGGCGACTTGATATTGTTGTTGGGCTTGGAGCAGGTCGGCTCGCGTTGCCAACTTCAGTTGGACACGCTCTTTGACAAGTTTCAGTTCGGACTGCGCCGTATCGCGGCTGTCGCGGGCTTCGTTGAGTTGCAGCAATGTGTCGGGGCTCGGTTCGATCTCGATCAAGGGATCGGCGGCAGCAATCGTCTGACCCGGCCTGACCAATACTTTGACGACTCGCGACTCAAACGGCTCGCTTACAACTTGCGTCTTTCCCAAGGCAGCGACTACGGAACCATAGGCCGTCAACGGTTCCTCCATGTGCTGCCGTTTCAGGTGCGCGACGCGAACCTTGGCACGTGGAGAGCCTTCCGGTACGGGGGGCTCCCGTCCGGCGGCGTCGACCGTTTCCTGCGAATGTGTTCCATACCAATACCCTGCGACGCTGGCGGCAACAATGGCGGCCAACACCCCGAGCACCAGCATTGGGCTGATCCAGCGCCGAGAGGTCATCGTTGCACTCCAGTGTTCTGAGGTTGAGGGGGCGGGATCGTCTCCGGTTGTGGAACCGACGTGACGCAGAATATCTGATATAGTCCCGTCTCCAGCTCCAGCGCAATCCGGGCCTCCACCATTTGTTGCTGAAACTTGAGGATGTCGATCCGTTTTTGTGTGAGATCGTTCCAGGCTGTGTAATAACTGAGCACGTCGGCTTGACCGGCGTCCACTGCCGCTCGATACGTCTCCACAAGCCGCTGAAGCCCCGGCACGGCATCTTGAGCCGTCTTAATCTGTGTATTCAGCCAACGAATCTCAGTCAAGTATTTTACTACGTTGGAGCGCGTCTCGAACACCCGGTTCACATACTCGTCATACAGCGTTTGGCGAGTGGCTCTTTCCTCGGCAATATGGCCCTGATTACGGTCGAAGATCGGCACGCCGACCGCTATGCCAAACCCGGTGGCGACCACGCCCGTGTTATCCCGCGACTGAGTCACGCCAAGATTGAACTTTGGAAACTGGTCCAAGACTGCTGCACGAACAGTGGCTTCCTGACTTTGATAACCATAGCGCAAGGCCACCAAGTCCAAACGTCTTTGGTCGAGATCCGCCAACAGTTCGGCTGGCGGCGGTGGCTCCAGATGATCTGGCAACGTGGTGTTTTCTTCAACGGCGACTTGGGTCTCCGCCGGCAATCCCAGGACAAGGTTCAACTCCACCGATTGTTCGTCTGTCTGTCTCTGAAGGTCCAAGAGATTGGCATGCGCTTGATAGCTTGCCGTTTCCGCCGCCGCGAGAACCAGTTCGGTCGTCAGCCCCCTCTTGATGGCTTCGCGAATCACCGCCAGATTGTCCTGCAGTCTTCGATCCATCTCGCTTGCCAGCGCAGTCTCCCGAATCAGCGACAGCTTCCGATAGACGGCCGTCTTGGCTGATTCGGCGATCTGCCATTCCTTCCAGGCAATGTCCAAAACCACCTTTTGCGGCTGCAATGAAGCTGCCTCAACTTTCGCCCGGTGGCTGATCAGATCAGAGACGTCCCAATTCAAGCCAAACCCGAAAGCATTCACGGTGTTCGGCTCCAGCCCACTGGTAGGAAACTCGGGCGTGTAGGTGAATTGCGGATTCGGGAGCAAGCGAGCCTGGAGCAACTGCGCAGACTGTGCCACGGCGATCCCGTTCTGCACGCAACGACGGGTTGACCAAGACCGCCAAGACCGCCGCTTCGTCTGGCGACAAACCGTTACCAAAATCGAAAGGAATCGGCTTGAGAATCGGATGGGCCAGGTTTTGGGCCTGAAGAGAGATGACGCCCATGTCCGGGGGAGCGAGCTTTTCTGCAACTCCCTCCCGAGTAAGCGGCATCGGGTGGTAGGTGGCGCAGCCTGCTAACAAAACGGCTGCGACGAACGCGGCGACTAGGTATCCACTGCGCATCCACACCCCCCGTCCAGCCACGCGCCAGCCTTCTGCCGACCTTTCGGTCGGAGTCAACTGTATGCGGTCCAGACTTGTCTACCATGACCCGGATCAAAGGATGTATCGGTTGTACAAGCTGTAGCGATTAGGATTACTTTCATACACCACACTGCAGACATGCTGTAATGCACCCCGAGCCGGTGGTGCACGCCCAACAAAGGTCACCGGGGCGAAGGTCTGAGACCAAGGGAGAGTTGGGTCGCGGCCGCTTCCGCCACGCCGACAAGAATAGGACTCACCAACAGTCGTCGTAAGTCCTTGTGCTATTCCAGTGCGGGAACCGGGACTACGACCGCGCTCGTTGGACTTGCCAAACCGGCCAAGGCGATCCTGCCGTCATTTGTCCCGCGAGCGACGAATCTTTCCGATCAGCCGCGTGAACCGACTCGCCTTTTGTGGAGATGCGGGAGGCTCGTTGGGCAGCGGGCCACTACCGACGCGAGCGCACCCCAGGCGAAAACAAGGGCCGTCGGCGCTGGCGCCAGCGACTTTGGACGGGGCCACCGGCGTGATGTGAACGACCCGGATGACGAACCACCCTACGCCTGTTTGAAGATGAACCCTTTGGCCAATCGTGAGACCGTTAAGATCGCCCACCAATACTGCAAAGCCGCGTTCCGAATGGTTCTCGAGCAACGCTGAAGAGACGTTTGCCCCGACCTTTACTTGGCAATGCTGGCTCGTTTGCAGCACGTTACGGCGACGTGATTTGCGTTCGTCATGGGTCCAAGTCGACGGAATATCGTCTATCGAGTCCTGGGGCATGTTTTCGTTCACCACCGACAATGAGTCATTCATCCCGGATTCAAAGACATATTTCGAGGGCATATTGGGACCTTCTTTGCGCCAATCGAATGGTTGGATTCGGGACGTCTGCTCCTCTAAGTATAGAGTCCAAAGGCCGGCCCGGTGCTGCGGCGGAACCGCCCGATTTCTAATCCGATCGCTACAACCGGCATTCTGTAGTGGATAACCTCCTCGGCAGACCTGGTTGACGCAATGCTGAATTTTGGTGACGAGCCGGGAGCCAACGGCACCCGGCAAATTTGCTTTGCGGCCACGCGCGGTCTGCTGGTGAGCGAAGCGATCCAACGCTTGCAAGAGGCGCCCATCGACGGCCTGATCCTGACCGACACAATCCCCGTGCCGTTGGAGAAACACATTCCGACGCTCAAAATCCTCGGCGTGGCCCCGCTGTTGGGCGAAGCGATCAAGCGCATCCACCGCAACGAGTCGGTCAGTCGCCTGTTCGTTTAGGGGAAACGATTTGATACGCCGCAATATCGATGTCGCGGCGTGCATGCGAAACACGGATACCGACTTTTCGCATCCCTCGCAGCTCGACCAATTCGATCTCGCCGTTGTCGAGTTCCGGGTCGAACTCAACAACGGGGGAGTTCATCAGCATTCTCCAACTCCTCCTCCGGTGATCATCTCAAAGTGCTTTTGGCCACCACGTTGTCGTGCGGCACGACTCAGTTGAGACGGACGGCTACTTTGCCGTGGGGACCTTACCGTTGTTGGCCAGAAAATCCTGAAGCAAGGCCCATGCCTGCGGTACGTTCTGCCGCAGACGCGCGATAGCGGCTGGATCGAGGTGCGCGAGCGTCATCGGCACAGTTCGCACGTCCGACTCAGCGCGGCCCGCTTCGCGCGAGTATTTGTATTCGTAGGTAAACCAGCCGCGTTCATCCAGCCTCACGCCCGGATATCGCTTGTCGGGAACCGTAATATAGAACTCCCCGCGCGTGTCGCCGCGTGCCGTGGCGCCGCCGGCGGCAAGTCTCTGCCGGCGTGAAAGATTCGTGTACAATTCCTCAGCGACGATTACAGCCGGGTCGACCAAAGCCACGTCGGCAGCCATGTGCTCCCGATACACGTAGCGACCCTCTTCCTGATAGTCGAACAACCGTCGCAACTCGGCCCTGATCGCCGGCGCGTAGTAGGGGAAGTGAGTGCAGCCAAGTATAACCGCCCGCAACGGCCGGGCGTTCGGCGTGCGGCGAAGGCTTTCCAGTAAACTCACGACGTCGTAGTGAACGTAGTTGCCGATCGAGTTGATTTGGAGGGTTTCAGGGTTATTTCGCTGACCTGCAAGCAACATCCGGTGCGCTGAAAAATCAAAGCCATACCGCGGCAGCAAACGCGGATCGATGGGTGCCCGCCGGTTGTCGAACGAGGGTCCGCGATAATCCCCGCGGGGCTGATCGCTCGCACAAAGCTGCACGATGAATTCCCTCGCGCCATCAATTGCCCCCGCCAGTCCCAGACTGCCCTGCTGGACCACGTCGATCGAATCATGCAAACCGTACTGGGCGGCCAGATGCCGCAATGCGGCCGGATAAGCCCCGGTGGACACCGTGCCCTCGGTGGCCAGCACACCGACCGTGCCATTTCCTGCGTGCTGCAAAACTTGCAGCGCGCCACGGGCGCCGGCGTCTACCACTCCGATCACTTGAATATCGAGCCCGGCCTTGGCAATCATAGATTCCAGGTCGGCCTTGCCGTATGCCGTGGCCGTGTTGCAGGCAATGACCAGCGCCTTGATCAGGCGCTTGTCAGACCGCGGCTGAAGCGACTCGGCCGATGAAAAATATTCTCTGCCCAGCAAGAATAGACCGTCGTGTCGAATGCGTTCCAATAGGAAACCAGTCTTTTCTGCATTGGCGTAGTTGCCGTACGGCATGTTGGCCTGATCGGCCAGGAAGACGAAGCGCTCGCGGCAGAAGTCGGGCGTGGCATCGGCTCGGCCCACAAGTCCGGCATTGGAATTATCGAAGGCGTCGAGCTTGAGAATTTCATCCAGCACCGCCAATCCACCCGTTCCGGAGTCAAACACGCCGATGGGCAATTCGGCCCAGTCTGGGCTGCGAACCGCCGGCCGATACGTCTCACGCACGCGGGAGGCCATTTCGTCAGCTTCGTCAGCAGCCGAATGGGGCGGCGCCGCGGCCTCGACAGCCGCCGGTTGTCCGACAGCCGGCACGAACATCAGTGCCCACAGCGTCGCGCACAGTGAAAGCTCTGCCAGTGCATGCATGAAACGTCCTCCAGCTACATCGATCTCCTGGAGCACGTATTCTCGCCTGCGAGCCACGGCGGAGTCAACCCAGAACCCACCAATACGGAGGGTGCCATCGTTTCGCTGGAATCCACGGCGATGGTCCGCCTACCTTTTGTCAGACAAATTTCTTCCCCCGGGGTTGCATTTCTCTGGGATTGCGGGAAAATGAGCGATTCGCCTAGTGGCGAGCAAGATAGACCTGCGTACTAGTTTCCGAGGATGGCCATGGCGCTGCAGTTAGCGGTTGAGTCGCGTGCAAACCGGGGAAAACACGAAAATCGGCGGCTTCGCCGGGCGGGGCACGTCCCTGCCGTGTTGTACGGACACGGGCTGGAGAGCGTGGCGCTGGCCGTGGGGGCCGACGACGTGTCGGACGCCATCCGCCACGGTAGCCGTCTGGTCAGCCTGACCGGGGCGGTCAACGAATCGGCCTTCATCCGCGAGCTCCAGTGGGACACATGGGGGACGCACATCCTGCATGTCGATTTCACGCGAATTTCCGAGCACGAGATCGTCGAAGTCCGCGTGCCGGTCGAGCTTCGCGGCGAAGCTCCTGGCGTACGTGAGGGGGGCGTCGTGGTGCAGCACATCCACGAGGTCGAAATCGCCTGCCCGGCCTCGGGAATTCCCGAGAAGCTGGCGGTCAACATTAACCACTTGGCACTCAACCAGTCGATTTTGTTGAGCGACTTGGAATTGCCGCAAGGGGCGACGGTTGTGGCGTCCGACTTGGCCGAAGCGGTCGTCGAGTGCACGATTCCTGTCGAAGCCCCCGAGGAATTGGGTGGCGAAGGCGTGGTCGAGCCGGAAGTTATTGGCGCGAAGGAAAAGGAGGGCGAGGAGGAGGAATCGTAACGTCGGCGGAATCGGCTCTGATGTGCTCCTCACGCTCGTAGGGTGGGTTGAGCGCAACGAGCTCCACCGTGAATCGGCGACTGCGGTCGCCTCCTGCAAGTGGGAGTGCCGCCGATGAAACTCGTGGTGGGGCTGGGCAATCCGGGCCGCCGGTACGAGGGAACGCGGCACAACATCGGTTGGACCGTGTTGGCCGAGTTGGCTCGCCGATTCGGCGCCACGCCTCCCAAAGCGAAGTTTCAAGGAGCGGTCGTCGAGGCCGAGTTGAGCGGAGAGAAGGCACTGCTGCTGAGCCCGACGACGTATATGAACCTCAGTGGGTCGAGCGTTCAGGAGGCAAAGAGTTTTTACAAGCTACCCAACGAAGACGTGTTGGTGATCTGCGACGACCTGAATCTGCCGGTGGGCAAGCTGCGGTTTCGAGCCCGAGGCTCGTCCGGCGGCCAGAAAGGTTTGGAGCACATTATCGAGCGGTTGGGAACGGAAGATTTTCCGCGCCTTCGTATTGGGGTCGGCGCCGCGCCGGCCGGTTGGGCGTGGGCCGATTACGTCTTGAGCAAGTTCACGGCGGAAGAGGCACAGAGCGTGAAAGAGGCGGTCGCCCTGGCGGCGGACGCCGTGGTCGTGTGGGCTCGCGAGGGCGCCGAGTTTTGCATGAACCGATACAATTGAAGGAACCGTCCCCCTGAGTGAAGCGAAGGGTCTTGTACTGCGGCAAGGTGTTTCGCTTCGCTCAGAATGATCCGTAACGAAAGCAATCAGGCAGTTCCGAGGAGCTTTCCTTGAGGAATTGCGGCACTTAGCCCGTCGCGAGGAGTATTACTTTGGCCGCGAACGTTTACGAAGGCATGTTTATTCTCGATTCAAACCGCTACGGGCGAGATCCCGAAACGGTTGCGAATCAAGTGCCCGCCATGATCGAGAAACTTGGCGGAGAGATGCTCGTCAGCCGGCTCTGGGAAGAGCGGCGGTTGGCCTATCCGGTCAAGGGGCAGCGGAAGGGAACCTATTGGCTGACGTACTTCCGCCTCGACCCCAGCCGCTTGGGCGAGCTGCGGCGGCAATGCCAGATCACCGATGATGTGCTCCGCGTGCTGTTCCTGAAGGTCGACCCGCGGATTGTCGACGCTCTCGTGGCACATGCCATGTCGGCCCCGCTCCCGACCGATGATGTCAAGGCGCACGATGATGAAGTCGAAGACGCCGTACCGGTTGTCGACGCCATCGAGGACGTGGTGGTGGAAGAGGAAGGGTAAGGAGCGATCGCTATGGCGAGCTTCAATCGCGTAATCCTGCTGGGCAACGTCACCCGCGATCCCGAGCTGCGCTATTTGCAGAGCGGCATGGCAGTGACCGATATTGGTCTGGCCGTCAACGATCGCCGAAAAAGCGCCAACGGCGAATGGATCGAAGAAACGACGTTTGTTGATGTGACGCTTTGGGGAAGGACGGCCGAAGTGGCCAGCGAGTATCTCAGCAAGGGTTCGCCGGCGTTGATCGAAGGCCGTCTGAAGCTCGATAGCTGGGAAGGGCAAGACGGCCAGAAGCGTTCAAAGTTGAAAGTCGTCGGCGAGAAGATGCAGTTGCTCGGCGCTCGCGGACAGGGCGGCCAGGGCGGAGGAGAAGGCGGTCGTCCACGCCCAGCCTCGCGTCCCGCCGCCCAAAATTCCGCCTATAGTCAAGAAGCTCCACCCGACCAATCATTTGATGCACCTCCGGAATCCTCATCCGGCGACGATATTCCATTTTAGAGAGGCAAAAAGGGGACGGTCCCCATTTGTGCGAAGCACCCTCCGGGCCGTTCCGGCAAATGGGGACTGTCCCCTTTTTGCTGTATTAGCGAGAAAGCGAAAACAGTCTGATGGCCACTACCAAATCGAAGAAAAAAGTGATTCCGCATCGCACCAAGCGGCTGCCGAAGGGCCCGCACGGCATCGAGCTGTTGCTCGTGCAGTCGGTCGAGCACCTCGGCACGCAAGGCGACGTCGTTCAAGTGCGGCCGGGCTTTGCGAAGAACTATCTGATCCCGCAGGGCCTTGCTACGCTGGCCACGGATCATCATAAGCGCATGGTCGAGAAACACCGAGCCGAGCTCGAAGCCATCGAGAAGGCCCGCTTCGCCGGCTTGCAAACCTTGGCCGCAGACTTGGCCCGACAGAGCATCACGATCGAGGCCAACGCCAACGACGAGGGGCATCTGTACGGTTCGGTTGGCGCACCAGAGGTGGCCAACGCCCTGAAGCGCGCCAGCTTCCACATCGCCGCCGATCAAGTGCGGCTGAAAGGCCCGCTGAAGGAGTTGGGCCTCTATACCGTCGCCATCCACCTCGGCCACGAAGTCGATGCCGAAGTGAAGATCTGGGTCGTGCCGTCGGTAGGCGAAGAGGCCCCGACCGACAAGTCGTAGATTCGCCGCGTGCACGGTGCGACAGCCGCAGCGCCGTCGCACCAGCGCCACGTTCATCGTACGCCAGGGCGTCTGCGCTGCGCTTGCCAAACGCTACGCATGCCTTTTCTCCATATCGTCCTCTACCAACCGGAAATTCCCGACAACACCGGCAACATCGGCCGCACGTGTGTTGCCTTGGGCGCCAAACTGTGGCTCGTCCGGCCACTGGGGTTCCGCCTGGATGATCGCCATTTGCGGCGTGCGGGCCTCGACTATTGGCAGCACCTCGATTGGGAAGCGGTCGACGACTGGCCCGAGTTACAGCGCCGCATTCCTGATCGGCAGCCTTGGTTCTTCACGAAGCACGCGAGCAAACTCTATACCGAAGCCCGTTTTGCGCAAGGCGATGTGCTCGTTTTCGGCAGCGAGTCGCAGGGATTGCCCCCTTCGCTGGTCGCATCCGACCCGAACCGCCTCCTACGAATCCCAATGGCCCCGGAGGCTCGCAGCCTGAATCTGGCCGTTAGTGTTGCCGTGGCCGCCTACGAGGCACGGCGCCAGATGGACGATTGTTGCAATTTGCGCCCGCAATAGGTAAATTTAGTGCTGTCCGCGACACACTCGGTTCTTCGCGAACGCCCACCTTGCGCTCCCAACCTACCATTTCAGCAAACGCTCACTCACGGGAGGACGACGCTATGCGAGACCACACACAACATACATCGTTATGGGACCGGCGCACTTTCCTGAAGTCGACCGGGGCACTTGCCGCCGGGATGTCCGTGATGGGCCCGACGGCGGCCGGCGCGGCAACTGCCAATCCCTCGGCGCTGGCCCTTGATGGTGGCACGCCCGTAGTGAACTATCCCAGCGAAAAGCGGCACGCACTCGCTCAATGGCCATCGTACGGTGACGCGGAGAAAGAAGCGGTCAAGGCGGCGCTCGATTGCGACTCCAACGCCATCTACCAGTATGGCCCGCAACTGGAAGCAAAATGGCGCGAGTACAATCAGGTGCCCTTCGCCAAAACGCACATGAACGGCACCAGCGCGCTGCTTTCGCTGTATTCCGCCTTGGGATATCCGCCCGGAACCGAGATCCTGGTACCGTCGTACACGTTTTTTGGGGCCATTGTCCCCATGCGGTTCTTCGGCTACGTGCCCGTATTCGTCGACATTGACCCGCGCACCGCGACCTTCGACGTCGAGCACGCCAAGCGGGTGATCACCCCGCGAACCCGCGCGGTCATGGTCATGCATTCCTGGGGGTTGCCCTGCGAGATGGACCTCGTGACCGAGTTTGCCAAGGAGCATGACCTCAGCCTGCTGGAAGACTGCGCCCATGCCCACGGCGCCTCGATGCAAGGCAAGAAAGTCGGCACATGGGGCCGCATGGGAATCTTCAGTTTCCAGGCCAGCAAACCACTGCCGGGCATCGAAGGCGGCATGGGCGTTTACCAGAAGCGCGAGGACTTTGAGAAGGCGACGGCCTTAGGCCACTACGAAGTGTGCGGCGCCTACGTCCCCGGCACTCCCACTGCCGGCGAAGTCCTGGCCAAGGATAGCCCTTACCGGCGATACACGGGCACGGGCTTGGGTCTGAAACTTCGCATGCACCCCTTGGCCGCCGTGCTTGTCATGAAGCAACTCGAAACGCTTGACCGACGCAACGCCCTGATCAAGGCCCAGGTACGACAACTCAACGATCGCGTCTGCCAATTGCCGGGCCTCTCCGAACCGGTCTGCCGCCCCGATCAAGATCGCGTCTACTACTCTAGCAACATGCTGTTCCTCGACGAGGCGAAGGCCGGCATATCGCGGGCCGCGGTGGTCAAGGCATTGCAGGCCGAGGGCGTTGCCGCATCGGTCTTCGAATATCCCGAAAACCACAAATACACCATCTACCGTGAGCCGCAATGGTGGCACCACTTGCCCACGCTACCGAAGTTCCTCGCCGGCTGCCATCACGTCAACTCGCGCGTGATCAACATTGGGCTAGTCCGCGAGGAAGCGCCCGAGTTGGTCGAGCAATACGTTACGGCCTTCGAAAAAGTCTGGTCGCAGCGCGAGAAACTAGCGCGCACATAGCTGAGAATCACGGCGTCCCGCCGCTACCATCGGGAGAGGCGAACATCGCAGTGTCTCCCCTCTAACTTTGGGAGAGGGGCCGGGGGTGAGGGCATGCGAAACGTGCGCATGCAGGCGAAGACGTTTCGGAACTACCAACGTTCGCCGTAGCCGTCTGCCAAATTCAGAAAAAATTGTGTTGCGCACGGGGCAACACCGTTCCGAATTACTCTACCCCTTCGATCTTCGGCTTCTCGGCCGGCGCTTCCGGCGCGGTTGCCGGCTCCTTGGGTTTCTCTGCCTTCGGCGGCGATGCGTCGTATGTATACACGCTCGAATACAAGGGCAGATGCCGGTAGTAGACTTCGAGCATGTAGATCGACAAGCACGTCACGTAGAGCCGGCCGCCGTGGTTGCCCCATTGATCCTCGGTCGGTCTGTTCGGATCCCAACTGCCGCCTTCTTTGCCGCGCGGAACCTGGTGAGCGGGCACCTCCTGCCGCATCACACCGTTCCAGCGTTTCCAGTAGTCGCCCTCGATATGATGCGCCGCCTGCGTGGCATAGTACCAATAGTAGACGTTGCGATTGTTGTTGTAGTCGACCAGATTCTCGCGCGACGTGAGCCACTCCATGCCCGATACTAGCCGCGGGTCATCGCGTTTCCAGCCGAGGTACTCGCGCATCAGCAGCGCCTCCGCGGTCATCGATGCCAGCACCGGCCCGCCAAGCTGGTAGGGATAGCGGCTGCCGTCGTATTGGGCCACCGAGTTGAGATATCGCTCGACGTGATGCAGCGTTTCGTACGGCACCTTGAGCCCCGCCATTTTCGCACTTTGCAGCGCCATAACTACCCAACCGGTTACCGACACGTCGCTGGTTTCGGAATTGGGTTCGTATCGCCATCCGCCGAGAGGGCTTTGCGTGCGCACGCAGTAGTCGATTGCACGTTGGGCCGGCTCTCGATACTTCGAGTCTTTTGTCATGCCGTACAATTCGCAGATGGCGATGCCGCATTGCCCGTGCGTGTAGAAGCGATGATTCAAACCGCCGTTGTGAAAGAAGCAGCCGTCGGCGTCCTGCTGCTTCAGCAGCCAGTTCCAACCTTTGGCGACGTTGAGCTTGTACTTGCCGTCCTCCGGCGTGTTGCCGTCGCCTTGGAAGGCCAACAACGCCATCGCCGTGGCCGACACTTCATCGTCCATGTTGGCAAGTACGCCTGAGGTGTACGGGCCGGCCAGGCTCCACGAGCCATTATGGCGCTGGTTTCGCGCAAGCCATGCCAGGCCCTTGCGAACGGCCGTCTCGGTCGCCTCCGTGCCGCCATACCGACCCAGCAAACCTTGCCGCCGCGCGCTCCCTTCCCGACGTCCGCTCAGGGCCATGCCGATCTCCGGCGCCTGAATGTCGCTGATAGCCACCGTGGCGTTGGGCCGGATGTCGGTCAACTTGCCGGGCGCTGCCAGCGGATCGTCCACCGGCGGCAGATCCGCCGGCGTAATCGTCAGTTCCTTCGCCGTCGTCTTGATGTCCGGCAGGCCGGGGGCGTCCAACAACAATTGATCGCCCTTTTTCTCCGCCCAAATCGTCTCGGCATTCAGCTCGATCGGCCGCTCGGGCATGTTGACGTAGACCATCGTCGCCATGACGATCAGCATCACCAGATGGAAGACCATGCTCACCAACCACGCCGGCGTATGGTCGATGAGCCAGCCGGCGACGTCGCCCGCGGGCTCCATTTCCTGTTCGGCCTGATCTTCTTGGCGGCCGGTCGGCGTGGCAGATCCATTTTGGGGCGACTGTTGTGGCGCCGGGATGGGGCTCACTGCCTGCGACGATAGCCCAGCGACGGGCGGCGGGGGCTGCGGCGTCGGCGCAGCCGGACCCACCTGCTTCTCAGGCCCCTCGAAAGGTCTTGATGAAGCCATCCGCGCCTCTGCGATCTCTGTCCCCAACCCGGGTGCGGGAGGACGCTCCTCCGACATCGAGGATTTGTAGGTGGGTCGAGCAGACGATTACGCCGACGAGGGCCGCGGTAGCCGTCGAACGGCCGTCCGACCGACAACGTGCCTTTTACGCCTCGCCCCGTCTGCGAGCCCCACCGGTAGTTTGCACGGCCTCGGCCCACTCGACGTGAAGAGTGCCGGCGTGCCTCCTACATCGAGTTTACCCGATGGGATGCCATGCGGAAAGGAAAACCCACCATTCCTGGCCTCGGCAGGCACGCGGCGGTGGTTGAACCGGCACCAACCGAAATATTGGCCGGCCCCCTCGACGGAAGCCGACGTTATGGTAGAATCCTAGCTGGCCCCTGGGCGGCGGTTCGACCGTCACCCGGGCCAACAATGACGCGGGGTGGAGCAGTCCGGTAGCTCGCGAGGCTCATAACCTCGAGGTCATGGGTTCAAATCCCATCCCCGCCACTTGAAACCGCGGTTTCGAACAATTCGAGACCCGCGGGTTAAGACCAAAGGCCGAGGCTCAATGCCCCGGCCTTTTGCGTTTGAACGCAAGGCTCCGCAATAACTTGCGACTTTGTTCGTGTCTCGGCTCCCGCGTCTCGTCCCGATACAGAGACATCGCCGCTCGCAGTTGGCCGGCCCCAAATCTAGCCTTTTGGGGCCAAACTCTCTGTGTCTCTCTTTCGCCGGCTACTTCGGGTTATGAGGCGGGTTATCAGGATTGTCGCGCGGCAAATAACCCAGGACGGCAGTTAGAATCTGGCGATCCTCGGGTTATGACTGATGGCCGATTCAAGCGGCAAGATCGGCAGCCATCTCATCATAGAATATCCAGGATAGGCGATTCTGTTAACACTAGCAGCGAACATAGAGCCGCAATAAGAACAATTCCGCCCAGAACCACGACGACTGCAGGAGGACTGCGATGTGGTGAGCGTCGGCCCCTCCCAAACTCAATGATGTAGACGATCAGGCCCGCGACACCCGCACCAATCGCCGGGCAAATCGCCAAGTACAAATAGCCGAAATACTGGCTGTAGAAATTGGGATACTCGTACTCGATCCATATCTGGGGTAACAGAAGCCAGGCCAACAAAGCGCCTCCGGCCGCGGCCAACAAGGCGCGCACGTGGTGGTGACACAGGTACGTGAAGCATGCGCAGGCGCCCACGAGCGGCACGAACTGTCCGATGAGCAATGCAAAGATGAGTGACGACTCCGGAAACATGCGAATGGTCCCCGCCAGTACACCGAACGCGGTGACGTCCAAAAGGAATCGCCGCGTTGAACCTATTACCTGCACCGCTCGCCGTTCCACCAATGAATCCAAGGCGCATGCCAAGGACACGCACACACATGCCAGCAGCAGAAAAGCGGCACGCACGGTCGATCCCCAAAGACGTGGTCGAATGGCCTATTGACGGTCACGCAAACTCCGACAATCCGGCGGCTTGGGACAGTTCGCGATTGTTTGGCATACATAACCCGCAGCCACATCACGCGAGGTTATGAGATGACAAGCATGATCGCCAGTTCTTCCATGACCCCGGAACAGCGACGCCAAGCCGTCGCCGCCATTCTAGCACGAGGCGTTCTGCGCTACCATCGTCGCACGACGCGACTGGAATCTGGCCGCGGCGAGAATTCTCTAGATTCTTCGCCAGAGGGCCTTGAGGTTCTCGGAAAACCGAGGCTCAGTGTGTCTGAGCGTACCACGGGTTAACGTAACCGAGAACCAGAGAGGTGTCCCATGACGATTGACGTTGAGAAAGAGATCGCCGCCCTGCGCGAAATGCCGACCGGGCAGCTGTGCGAACGATATGCCGAACTGTTCGGAGAAAAAGCACGATCGCGACACAAGGCGTACCTGATCCGCAAGATTGCTTGGCGGCTCCAGGCACTCGCGGAAGGCGACCTCAGCGAACGCGCTCGGCGCCGCGCCGAGGAACTGGCCGACGAGGCCGAGGTGCGCGTGACGCCACCCAGTGGCTTTAATGCTTGTAGTCGGCCGGTCAGTGCTTCGGCAACGCGGGCAACCATGCCTGCGGACCGCCGGCTGCCATCACCGGGCACGGCGATCGTTCGCCAGTATAAAGGTCAGACTCTGCGAGTGGTCGTCCGCCCAGACGGCTTTGAATTCGACGGGAATCGATACAAGTCGCTCACGGCTGTCGCCAAGGCCATCACGGGCTCCCACTGCAATGGCTTCCGCTTCTTCAATTTGGAGGGCGAACGATGACTCGCAAATCCAGCAAGAAAGAAGCGGTGAGTAACACTGTGCGCTGCGCCGTGTACACCCGAAAGTCCACAGAAGAGGGCCTGGACCAAGAGTTCAATACCCTCGATGCCCAGCGGGAATCGGCCGAAGCGTATATCGCCAGCCAAAAGAACGAAGGTTGGCAATGCCTGCCTGAGCATTATGACGACGGTGGTTTCTCGGGCGGGAATATGGACCGTCCAGCCCTTGATCGCCTGCTGGCCGACATCAAGGCCGGCAAGGTGGATTGCGTCATCGTCTATAAAGTCGATCGACTGAGCCGATCGCTGCTGGATTTCGCCAAGATCATGGAGGTCTTCGACCAGCAGCATGTGGCTTTCGTGTCCGTCACCCAACAGTTCAACACTTCCGCCCCGATGGGCCGTCTGGTGCTCAATGTTCTCCTGTCGTTTGCACAGTTCGAACGCGAGATCATAGGCGAGCGCATCCGCGATAAAATCGCCGCTCAACGCCGAAAGGGCAAGTGGTCCGGTGGCCGTCCGATTCTGGGCTACGACGTGGATCGATCGACCAGCAGTCCGAAACTCGTCGTCAACAACGTGGAGGCAGCCCGGGTTCGCCAAGTCTTCGATCTATATGTGAAACTGGGTTCGCTCTTGCCCGTCGTGGAAGACTTGGCCCGTCGCGGATGGTGCAACAAGGCGTGGGTGACGAAAAAGGGGAAAGCAAAAGGTGGGCAACCGTTCGATAAGGGCAGTCTGTACGCTCTGTTAATCAACCCGCTGTACATCGGGAAGGTGAAGCACAAGACCGATCTGTACGCTGGCGAGCACGAGGCCATCGTCTCACCGGAGAAGTTTCGGAAGGTTCAATCGCAGTTGCAGCACAATGGCCGCACCGGCGGAATCGAAGTGCGTAACCGCTACGGGGCGTTACTCAAGCGGCTGATATTTTGCAAGGCGTGTGGGCATGCAATGGTCCACACGTTCAATGGCCGTGGTCGGAAGCAGTATCGCTACTACACCTGCACACGCGCGATCAAGAGCGGCCACAGTAGTTGCCCGTCGAAGTCGCTGCCGGCAGCTGAGATCGAGCAGTTCGTCGTCGATCAGATCCGCGGCATTGCGAACGACTCCAAGCTGCGAGCGAATGTGCTAGAACAAGGGCGGGCACACATCGATAGTGAACTGTCCGAGCGGCGATCACAGCGGCAGCGATTGAGTCGTGAACTCGCTTCCCGTCACGCGGAAATCCAACGGTTGGCCGTAAGCGAGCCGGCCACCAGCGCCACGACGGCCAGGATTGCCGATCTGCATGAACGCATTGCCCGGACTGAGACTGAAATGACCCAGCTAGGGCACCAAATGGAACAATTGGAGCGAGAGCAGGTTACGGAGAGCGACGTTGCCGCAGCTTTCGTGGACTTCGACAACGTTTGGAACGCGCTCAGTCCTCGGGAGCAGGCTCAGGTTCTGGCCCTGCTCGTTGCCCGCGTTGAGTTCGACGCCGAGGACAGTAGCGTCGCCGTGACATTCCACCCTTCCGCCATTAGGGCGTTGGCGCAAGGCCGACTTGAGGAGGCAGCATGATTACAATCAAGCAGAAAGTCCATTTCCGTCGCGACGAGGCCGGTCGGCGCCGGATCACGACCGAGCCGCGGGCAATCGATACTTTGCCGCCAGGTCACGTGCCGCGTATTTCCAAGCTGATGGCCTTAGCCATTCGGTTTGATCGACTCATTCGCGAGGGTGAGGTTTCTAATCAGTCGGAACTGGCCCGACTTTCGCATATTACCCAGCCGCGCATGACGCAAATCATGAACTTGTTGCACTTGGCACCGGAAATCCAGGAGGAAATCATGTTCCTGACCAAGGTCATGGCCGGTTGCGATCCGGTCCACGAGAAGATGCTTCGCACGATAGTGGCAGAGATCAACTGGACGAAACAAAAGCAGATGTGGGCTTGCTTGCGTGCTTGTTCGCCGAAGTAAACCAAATCGTGAGCCGAAAGTTCGGCATTCGGGCTGACAAGGCTGGCCCGTTACGCAAGTTCCGAGTATACTCCCGCTTCATGTTGCGGACGGGGAGCCGGTAGTCATGGGGAAGAATATTCACGAAATACGGGATCCTATTCACGTGTTCGTGCGGCTTACGTCGGACGAACGCGAAGTTCTTAACTCCCGTGCCTTCCAGCGGCTGCGATACATTCACCAGTTGGCGACGACTTACTTGGTCTATCCCGGTGCGACGCACCGACGGTTCGAACATTCGTTGGGGGTGATGGAATTGGCCACGCGAATCTTCGATATTGTCGCCGACCAGGCAAATCTCACGGACAGCATTCGCGCTATGCTCCCCGAGGTGACCAACGATCACAAGCGTACCTATTGGCGACAGGTTCTGCGGGTCGCCGCCCTCTGTCACGATCTTGGCCACTTGCCGTTTTCCCACGCTGCGGAGAAGGAGCTACTCCCCGCGGGCACAAAACACGAACAGCTTACGCGAGAAATCATCACCGACAACGAATTGGGAAGCATTCTCGATGGCATGAAACTTCAACGCATCGACGTGGTGAAGCTTGCGCTGGGGCCCAAGGAAGCGCCGGATCTGACGTTTTCGACATGGGAGACGATTCTGGCGGAGATCATCGTTGGGGATGCCTTCGGGGCGGATCGGATGGATTATCTCCTGCGAGATTCACACCATGCGGGGGTCGCCTACGGCCGTTTTGACCATTTTCGACTGATCGACACTCTGCGCAATCCTTCCGCCGTCTCCCGTCGGAAACAAGAAGCCGAACCACAGCGCCGATGGGGTGAAAGAGCAGGAACCAGACGAGAACACACATGACGGCGAAGGGAACGCGGAACGTGAGATGGCGGTCGCCGGGCAGACTCCTGCTGTTGCCGACAGTTGTGACGGAGCTCTCGAAGAGCCTGCGCTAGGGATTCTGGACGGCGGCATTCATTCCGCGGAAGCTCTTATGCTTGCCCGGTACTTCATGTTCTCCCAGCTCTACTTCCACCAAGTGCGCCGGATTTACGACATACATCTCAAAGACTTCTTGAAGGCTTGGCTGCCCGGCGGGCAATATTCCACGGCAATTTCCGATCATCTTAACATGACGGATAATGAGGTCACGGCGGCCTTTCTCGCGGCGTCGCGAGACGTAAAGTTGCCGGGCCATGATCCGGCGCGCCGGCTCGCGAAACGCGAACATTTCAAGCTCATGTACCAGCGTCATCCGGACGACCTGAAACTCAATTTGGAGCCGGGGAAGACGGTCTACCAGGCGGCTTGCAAGCAGTTTGGGGATGAAAATGTTCGCTGGGACTTTCAGGCGGCGAAAGGCAGTGCGCCGGACTTCCCCGTCCAGCCAAAGGAAGGTCATATTACGTCTTCGATGGCAATGTCGGAGCCACTCAACCACTTGCCAGCCGCCTCTTTCGATTATGTTTTCGTCAATCCGACTATTTGCGATAGGGCCCGACGATGGCTCGAGTCACGCCGCTCGGATATACTCAATTCTCAGGAGGAGAACTAGCATGGATCGGCTGGATAGAGCTGCGATCATTACCCGCTTGGCAGGAGAGCTTCGCAAGGCGGGAAGTTGGTGCGGTGAAACGCACATTCAGAAGGCGATGTACCTGCTGCAAGACCTTCTCGACGTCCCCAGTGAGTTTCCGTTCATCCTTTACCGGCACGGCCCATTCTCGTTCGATCTGTCCGACGCGCTGACGGCTCTGCGCACCGATGAGCTCCTCGCGCTCGAACCCCAGGCGCCGCCCTATGGCCCACGGTACGCACCAACGAAGATGAGTGCGCGATTGGAGAAGGCGTATGCCAATACACTGACGACTTACGACGAAAAACTGTCGTTCGCAGCGAATGTTATTGACGGCCGCACCGTCGGGGATCTGGAACGGTTAGGAACCGCCCTCTATGTGACCAAGCGCCGCAAGTCAGAACACGATGGGTCGGTCCAGTCCCGCGCTGAATGCTTGAATCGCCTGAAGTCGCATATTTCGGTGCAGTCAGCAGCAAAAGCGGTGGAGGAGATCGACAAGTTGATCGCTCAAATCGAAGAATCGACTGACTGATGCAAACATTTTTCTGAACTCTCCAACGGCGCAATGCACTGAGCCCGATGAACCGGCCAACAAAGGAGACGAGGAGGCTTGTCGAGCGGCTCGCGAAGACTCAGGACGATCTTTGCTATATGCGCGGAAAGGCGACCATTCTGGGCGGTAGGTAAGCAAGGGTTCGCCCAGTCGCTCGCTGAGACTGGGCACGACTCCCAGGCATTGAATCTGAAGACGAAAACGGACGGCGGGGCAGGCGGATGGATCGCCGGTCAGCAACTGGACGCATAAGTCCTTATTTGTCGATGACTTGTGCTCCCGTCTGAGCGCACCACGGAACACGTGTCGCCCTGCTTGTCAAAAACAGGCTGCTGGGTTATGATCGGGGCCTTGTTCACTGTTTAGTGAACGGCATTCTATCCGAGGTCCGGTTCCCCGTCAGTCGTGCAATGCTTGGCCAACAGTTCCCCGTCGGCCAACGAATCGAACTCCCCGGCCATTTTGCCGAGCCGGTGGTGCTGGAGGCCGTGCGCTCGCTGGGTAATGGGTGGCGACCAGACGTCGCATCTGCACATGATCTGACATGAGGTCTTAGACGATGGCACTGGCTCTCAACAAACCCAAGCTCGACAACCTTGCCGACGAAATCTGGAAATCTGCCGAGCGGCTGCGCGGCAAGTTTAAGGCTTACGAATATCAGAACGTCATCCTGCCAATCATTGTCATTCGCCGATTGGAATGCGTGCTCATCACCTGGCGGGAACAGAAGCGAGCCGAAGTGCTGGCCAAACGACCCAAACTGACCGAGAAGGAACTCGCCAAGCTGGTGAAGGATCTCGAACTGAACCCAAAGCAGTCACCATTTTCCAACAAGACCGACTGGACGCTGCGCAAGGTCTACGAGGAAGATCACACCTTGCTCGAAGAGAACTTTCGCGACTATATCAACGGGTTCTCGAAAAATGTTGACGACATCATCGAACACTTCAATTACCGGGCGACTATCGGCCAGATGGTCAAGAATAACCGACTCGCCCCGATTCTGAACCAGTACAAGGAACGGGAACTCGGTCCCAACAATCTCTCGCCGCTGGAGATGGGCTACATCTATGAGGAGCTGTTGCGGCGGTTTTCGGAACAAAGCGGTGAGCAGGCCGGAGATCATTTCACGCCGCGTGAGGTCATCCGGCTTATGGTCGAGCTTCTGGAGATTCCAATTCCCGATCGGCATATCTCCATCTACGACCCCGCTTGCGGCACAGGCGGCATGTTATCCGTGGCGAAGGAGCACCTACTCGACCGCGCCGCCACGCCTGAACAAAAGGCTAATGTTGAAAAATATGTAACCGTCCACGGTCATGAGCTGTCTCCGACCAACTATGCCGTTTGCCAGGCCGACTTGTTGATCAAAAATGACCAGCAGGCAAAGGTGTATCTCGGCAACTCGCTCATCCCACACGACCCACACAGCAAGGAGCCTGGCGACCAGCTTCCCGAAAAGAAATACCGCTTCGATTTCATGCTCAGCAATCCTCCGTTTGGCGTTACCTGGGGCGGGAGTGATGGTTACGAGATGGAAGCGCGAAAACTGGAAAAGACAAGGTATCGGGCTGGTATGCCTCCCGTTAATCACGGTGAACTGCTTTTCCTCCAAACCATGTTGGCAAAAATGAAGCATGCCGAACAAGGTGGCAGTCGCATCGCAATAATCTTTAACGGTTCACCACTTTCAAACGGCGACTGTGGACAGGCAGAAAGTGAAATACGACGGTGGATTCTGGAAAACGACTGGCTCGACACCATTGTTATGCTGCCTGACCAGCTTTTTTACAACACAGGCCTCTTTACCTACGTCTGGCTGCTGCGAAACGAGAAGCCAGCCAGTCACCGTGGCCGCATAATGCTCATTGACGGGCGCAAACAATTCGAGAAAGAGCCAACGGCCTTTGCCAACAAGCGTAACCGCATGACGGATGCCCACCGGCAATGGATCGAGGAACACTACCACAAAGGCTGGAAACCCGGTTATGACGATGAGTATGTGAAGTTTTTCCGAAAGGAGGATTTTGCGTTCCACAAGGTCAAGGTAGTTTTCTGGCAGTTCGATGAGCACGACAAGCCGGCAACTATTACCGAGCTTTACGAGAAGACCTTCACCGCTGCAAATCTGAAAAAGGAACAGGAGTTCTACGACAGTGAGCTGACATTTCATGTTCGCATGAGAACAGATAAGGAGGAAAAAACGGAAACACTGATGCTGAAGCCTACAGACAGCGCCGCCAAGAAGTTCAAATCGCTCATAGAGGACAAACCGGAAATAGTGTCGGTCGAATGGACGCATCGCCACTATGTCAAGGACGACGAGTACATCCCACACGGCGAGGATATCAAGACGTTTCTCGAGCGCGAGATCGCCAAGCCGATCATCCGTTGGGAGGACAGTCCGCAGCTTGGCTATGAAATCCTGCCAAACAAATACTTCTACCACTACCAGCCACCAACTCCTGCAAAGGAGTTACTTGCTGAATTCTGGAAGCTGGAGAAGAAGGCGGAAAAGATATTGGAGGGGTTAGCGCAGTCATGATCCCTTTAGACAACACTCCCGTTCGTAATGGCGTCTTTGGTGAGACACCGGCTGGTTGGCTCGTCGATAGAATCCGTGATCGGTTGGGCGCAATCGTTGGTGGAGAGTGGGGTGATGACCCTGATGCTAATGACGAGGGCGTCGTGATTCCCGTTATCCGCGTTGCGGATATTCGCGGTTTGGATGTCACGACCGAAGATTTGACGCTTCGTCGAGTGAAGGAATCCAAATTGCCCGGGCGAATTATTGGCAAGAGCACTGTTCTTATCGAGAAGTCAGGTGGTGGAGAGCAAAAGCCTGTTGGTCGAGCCGTTTTGGGACGCAGGGTCGCTTTCGATGCTATATGCTCAAACTTCATGGCGAAGACCGATTGCGGTCCTTCTATCAGCCCACCCTACGTCGCCTACTTACTCGATGCCGCATATGCATCCGGCATTAATACCGTACACATTCAGCAGACAACAGGTATTCAAAACCTTCGTGTTACTGACTACCTCAACACAAAGGTAGCGTTTCCCCTTCTGTCGGAACAAAAGCGAATCGCGGCATATCTGGACACGAGTTGCGCAGCGATTGACGCAGCGGTAACCGGTAAATGCGTCCAAATCAACATTTTAGATGGCTTGCGAAGGGACTTCATTCAGAAAGCCGTTACACGTGGTCTCAAAGATCGGCCCGCACTGAAACAGACTGGCAATGTGTGGATGAGCGAAGTACCTTCAACCTGGGAATTGGTGAGCCTCAAGCGGGTTTCCGAGACTCAGACTGGCCTCACGCTTGGAAAAACATACGAAAGTCCGCTCATTGAACGACCGTATTTGCGAGTCGCAAATGTTCAGGACGGACACCTGAACCTGGATGATGTGACGACTATTGAAGTGCCTGAGAAGGTGGCGCATCGTGTGGAACTGTGCCCCGGTGACGTTTTGATGACCGAAGGTGGCGATCTGGATAAGCTCGGTCGGGGCACGATTTGGAACGGAGAGATTCCCAATTGTCTACACCAGAACCACATCTTCGCGATTCGCTGCTTTCAGCACAAGCTCCTGCCTGAGTTTCTCGCATATCTGACCGCATCTCGATATGGTCGCGATTACTTTGAGGCCACTGGAAAACGAACCACCAACTTGGCAAACACCAATTCGACGAAAGTTGGCCAGTTTCCAATCCCTCGCCCGAAAGTTGCCGAACAACGTGAGATCTGTCGCTTTCTCGATGAGAAGCTTAGTAAGATTACTCAGATCGTGACTAACATCGAGGACCAAATTGCCGTTCTCAAAGCCTACCGTAAGTCTCTCATTCATGAGTGCGTTACTGGGAAGCGACGCATTTCTGAGCAGATGTAAACCAGGTGAAGTCGCATGGGTAAACGCAAGAAACCCCCAGAAATGACGTTTCAGCAGCATGTCGCGGACTATCTCGTTCGTGAGCATAAGTACGGCGTGCTCGAACAGGCTGACATCACTGACACCGAGCACTGTATCGTCGAAGACCAGCTCTGGGCGTTTCTCAATGCCACACAGGCCGACACGCTCAAGAAACTGGCTGACGACTACGGTACCGACGCACGGGATGAGGTGTTCAGGGCTCTACGTAAGGAGCTGGAACATACGCCGTTATGGATGATTCTGCGACATGGGCTGAAAGTGCGGGGTCTGGAAGTCCGTCTCTACTACGCCAAACCGCGATCGACCGATAGCGTCGCCGTGAAGAAATACGGCGAGAACCGCATCACTTTCCGCCAGCACTTCTACTTCGGAGAGACAAATCAGGAGATTGATTTTGTCTTCTTCCTCAATGGCCTGCCAATCGTGGCGCTGGAGGTGAAGCACGAGAAGAACCAGAACGTGCATGACGCCGTGGCTCAATTCGCCGCTCGCGACCACACGAAGCGGATTTTTCAGCATCCATTTTTGTACATGGCGGCCGATACATGCGATGTGATGGCCGCAAGCGATCCAGGCCGCGTGGAAAACTTTCGTTGGCACAACATGGGGCTGACAAACGTACCGACAAACCCGAGCGAGTATCCGGTCGAGTTTCTGTACCGTGAGGTTTTATCGAAGGACCAATTGCTAGAGGCGTTGTCGTTCTTCCTGGTCCGGGTGCCCGAGCGGGATGCCGAGGAAAGCAGGCCAGCATGTCCGGCTTTCACCATCCTTCCTCGTTACCACCAGAGCCGCATGGTGCGCAATGTCGCCGACGACATTTCCTCGCACTTTGCTGCGACCGGTGATATTGGTTGCAAGTATCTGATCGACCATTCGGCCGGTAGTGGCAAGACTCTGTCCATTTGCTGGCTAGCCGATCGGCTGCACAGCCTATTCAAGCCCGGCACGAACGACAAACTTGTGGATACCGTCTTCATCCTCACCGACCGAAAATCGCTTGATACCAATATTCGCGAGGACATCGAGAAGTTCACGCACTTAAAGGATGTCGTGGGTATCGCGAGGAAGGCGGACAATCTGCCGCGATTCCTGAAAGAACGGAAGCCCATCATCGTCACGACGCAGCAGAAGTTCGCATGGGTGCTGGAGGAAATGGAGAAGCAACCCGAAGCTTGAAGAATCTCCGCGTGGCATTCCTGATCGATGAAGCTCATCGCTCGCAGGAAGGTCAGATGGGCGTGGCTATTCGCGTGCCGTTCCGCAAGCCAGAAGAGCCCGACGCCGAGGATGCGGCGGACGACAGCATGGATGAAGAAGAGAGGATTGCCAAGATCATCCGCGAGCACGACCGCAACCAGCTCTTCGTCGCATTCACCGCTACGCCCGCCCCGGCCACCGTTACCTTGTTCGGTGCGCCGTTCGATACCTACAGCGAGGCCGAGGCCATCGCCGAGGGCTACATCGTGGACGTAGCGGCCAGCATCATTTCGTACAAGACACTCTACAACCTGCATTGCCCAATCGTCCCCAAGCCTGACGAAGAGACACTCTACCCCAAGGGCGTCGTATCCAAGGCACTGCAAAACGTTGCGTTTCAGGACGACGGGCTGATCCAGTACAAGGCGGAGGTGATGCTCCGCATCTTTGAGAAGGACGTGAAGCCGCTCGTCGGCGGGCACGCCAAAGCAATGATTGTCGCCACGTCGCGCGTGGCTGGCTTACGCTACTTCAACATCATCAAAGAGAAACTCAAAGAGCGCGGAGCTGACTACAAGGTGTTATACGCCTTCTCGGACTTCGTCCATCCCGAGACCAATGAAGCCATCAGCGAACATGCTGTCAACGAGTTGAAGGATGGCGAGCTGATTGAAGATCGCTTTGAGGGCGATGACTACCGGCTGATGATCGTTGCGAATAAGTTTCAGACGGGCTTCGACCAACCGCTGCTCGCCGGCATGTTTCTCGACAAGCCGGTAGTCGACCGCAACGCCGTGCAGACCGTGTCCCGCCTGAACCGCTGCCATGAAGGCAAGAAGGATGTGGTGGTCGTCGACTTCACGAACAACGCCTCGGCCATTCTGAAGGCGTTTACCAAGTACCGAAAAGGTACGCCTTTTGTTCCAGAAGATCCCGACCCGGAGCTTTGCACGAAACTGCGTGCCGAGATCCTTGCGGCTGGAGTCTTCACACAGACGGACGCTTGCGACTTCGTCACACTCGCTGCGTGCGGGACGGACGCACAGATACAGTTTGCCATCCACGGTCTGCGGGTGCGTTTCCTGGCAAAGCTCACGTCACCGGAGGATCGCAAGAATTACGTATGCTTGCTTGCACGGTTCGTGAAGACTTTCGATTTTCTTACGCATTTTTTCACCTACTCCGATGAAATCAAGGAGTTCGTTGCATTCGCAGAATACGCGGGCCCGCAACTCATTAAGCAGGGTAGCGTCTCCGAGCTGATGAAGCAGATCCGTCAGACCGAAGTCGTAAAGGCGGCTGTCGAGTACCAAGGCGAGGTGCGGAGCGCTGGCGGTGAAGTGAAGCCAAGGCCCGGCCAGGGCAAAAAGGGTGTGGGGCCACCTCCGAAGAAGGTTTCCGTTCAGGACATGATCGTCGAGATTCGCGCCAAGTTCGACATCAGCGACGAGGAAGCCCTCTACATCAAGCAGGTCACCGAGGAGAAGACCGCCGATGCCAACATTCGCAGTACCGTCCACGCCCACCGTGACGATCACAATTATCTCGAAGGCGCGTACCGTGGACAGGTGAATGGAGAGATACAGGTTACCTACAACGGTCTCGCGCGCTATGAGGAATTGGCGGACCCCAAGTATACGGACACCGGCGGCATTTTCGACATCATGGCGGTGACAGTGATCCAGGAGCACTTGTCTTCTGCCGCGTAACTCCATTTGCAGACGATAGCCTGAGAGGCACTGGCTACGACGCTAATTGGCTTCGCAACGCGGTCCAAGAGCCGCTTGAGGAAGCGAACATTGAGGGGTTGGAGATTGAGTAGTCATTGGGGGTGACGGTGGAGTGACCTGCCATATCGAACACTTCACTGGGTAGGCAAAGATGGAAAAGAAAGATAGAATATTCGGTCAGATGCTCCGCGAGAAGCGACTTGCCAAAGGCTGTAGCCTTCGCAGCTTCGCCAAACTGGTGGACGTCAGCCCAACGTACCTTTCCCAGGTCGAGCAGGGCAATGTCCTGCCGCCCACGGCCGACCGCGTGAAGCGGATGGCCGAACTGTTGGGCGAGAACGTGGACGAATGGACGGCATTGGCTGGCCGATTGGCTGAGGACCTGCCCGAGATTATTCACGAACAGTCGACTGCCGTGCCGGACTTGCTCCGCGCGGTCCGCGGCCTAACGGCCGAGCAGTTGCGGGAACTGCGCGAAAAAGCCGAGCACATGCAGAAAGAAGGAAAACAGGAGGCCGAGTGAAGTATGGTCAAGCGTATCGCCAAGCCGGGGCCAAAGCTGGGATTCTTCACCGACCGGCAGTTCGAGGACGAGGCAGCCATCCTCTTGGCCGAGTACGGGGCCAAGCACGGCCAGGTTACCGCGCCGCCCATTCCCATCGACGAGATCGTCGAACTCCATCTTGAACTCGTCCTCGAGTTCAACGACATGCGGCAACTCTTCGGCGTCGACGATGTGCATGGGGCCTTGTGGGTAAACCGGCGCCGCGTCGGAATCGACCGGCGGATGGAACCGACCGACAACCCTGCCATGCTGGGCCGCTATCACTTCACCCTGGCGCACGAGGCCGGGCACTGGCGTCTACACCGGCACCTGTTCCAACGGGTGGCGAATCAACTCCGGTTGCTGCCGGAAGGTATCGACCGTCCGGAGTATATCTGCCGCTCCAGCGACACGGCGCCGATCGAGTTCCAAGCCAACCGCTTTGCTTCGTGCCTGCTCATGCCGCGGGAGATGGTGAAGCAGGCTTGGCATGAGTGGCACGGCGACATGGCCCCGATTTACCTCGACGATCTGAAGGGCGAACAGGAAGCCGCCGTGGCGGCGGGAGTCCAGCGCCACCGCGGATTCAACTCGGGCGAAGCCGGCGACAATATCTTGCTCGAACAGGCTAGCCGTCCGTTGGCTGAAATATTTGAAGTCTCGCCCGAGGCGATGCGAATTCGACTGGAGTCGCTCGGGTTCCTGGTGCGTAAGAAGGAGAAGATGCTGTTCGAATGAGCGGCGTCAATTTTTTTTGCATTGCGTGTTCACTGTTCAGTTTACGCAGACGCCGTTCATGAAAGGATAATGATTATGGCGCACAGTTTTGATCCGAAGAAGGTCCTCCGTCAGATTTCACATCATTTGCTGAACGACTTGTTCCAAGTTCATGGACATGAGCTGGACATTCCGTGGGAGGACCTGGCGCAAACCGAAGTCGATGAGATATTTGCCGCTTGGCAGGCACTAGCCGAGGAGGATCGCCGGACGATCGAAATAGTTCTGCACGATGTCAGCGAGATGGCCAATGAGGACGGCGTGAGGGCCATCGTTGAGGAAGCGGTCCGCCAGGAAAACCAGGAACTGATCGACGATATCGAAGGCTACGACAGCCGCCACGATAAAGCGGTGTGGACCTACATCAAGGCGCCCAATGTCTGGGATGCGGCTGTTCGATTTGCCCGGGCAGACGTCATGTCGCGCGGCGCTACTGGGTTAAGCGGATCGACATTCCAGCCAAAACGCCGCATGTGGGCGACGCAGAGATTAGGGAGTTGGAGGTCGCATTCTCGGCCTTCTTCATGGCGAATCAGGCTCGCGGCCGCTTCTGCAAAGTCGAGCATTACGTCCGGGCCTGTGGCTCGGACTACTTCTTCGCGTACCTCGACGACTACGCCGACACCTACATAAACCTCGACACCGCCGGCCAGTTCGCCCGCACTCCCGAGCGCCGTGCTTTCGAGTTGGTGCTGGTGTACAACCGGACGCAAGGCACGCTCGAATTGTTTGGCGCGGTGGCAGAAAGGTAAACGAGCCGCTCCAAGAAATCTTCTGTCGGGTGATTCTCGATGAGGAGATCGGGCCTGAGAACCGGGATTCGCACCCCTATGAGCTGAATGGTGTGCTCCGCCGGGATTTCCAATTTCCGACAGACCCTGAGGACGGCATTACGAGCGTGCGGGTTCGGAAGCTGCGACTTTCGGTCAAGGGCATGCCGCGACGGCGGATTACCCTCGAGGCCGACCCGGATGCTGGCGAGGACGACGTCTATGACATGATGGACGATTGCCTTAACCGGCAACACCTTCCCGCGTCGATTTTGAACGCGACCCAAGTGGGGATCAAGTTCATCTTTGATCAGCAGGAGGACGGTCAACCGCGATCGCTGTCGTTCGAGGTATCGCACCCGAATTCCAGTAATCTGAAGAGCAAGCCCGAGCGGATGCGTCAGATTGGCGAAAAGTACCTTAGACTGTGGGGGTTGGACCGTGCCGGAAATCCTGAGCTTGCTCGGGCGGCTTCTTGAAACGCCCGATGGTATTCTTAGCGCCGACGAACTCGGCGAGCTCGATGATAGTGCGCGCGACGCACTTGAAGGGATGAAGATCCTAACGCCAGCGCGCACGGCTGGCCATGTTGTGTGCGACGCCTGCTACGAACGACATGTGGAGGAGGTTTCCCGCGTCCTCGTGGCAGGGCGGCCGGCGGTTTTTCGCATCCGCTGTCCGGACGCCGGCTGGGTGACAGTCCATCCAGACCGGCTGCGACAATGGAAGATGAACGTGGATCAGCTGGTGGTGCTCCTTGCAGCGGCAATCAGCAAAGGCAGCCCTGCCGAGATAGTCGTTCCGAAGGCCGCTTGGCGGCTTGGCGAAGTCACCATTGCCGGCGCGGCGTACGGCCTGGTCCTGGCCGTGGCGAGGGAGTCCGGGCTGGCAGAGTTGGCAGCGCAACTGGGGCAAGCGTGTCCGCCGGACAAGACGGTGCTGATCATCGCCGGGCGCGGGCCAGACGAGCGACCAGATTTCGCGGCCGTGTTGTTGCTGGAATCAGCATTTCACTTCGATGGTGCTGCCTTCCAGCTTGCGGTCGCTCGCATCCGCAGTTCACTGCGTACCGACCTGGGTACACTGGCCAACACATTTCGCCTGCGAGGCCACTTTTGGGAACTGACCTTCGATGGCGAGACGGTATTCATGAAAGACTCGGTCGGACTAGCGTACCTCGCGCGCATGCTGGCAGAGCCTGACAGGCAGATTCCGGCGGTGTCGCTCCTGGCTGCTCGTGCAGGCATCGATCCATTGGTGGCTTCGGGCTCTTCCGGGGAAATTCTCGACAAAGCGGCCCGCGATGACTACGGGAAACGCTACGTGGATCTTCAAGACGAACTCGCAGAGGCGAAGGAGAATTACGACTTGGCACGCACAGAAAAGCTGGAAGCCGAGATGGAACAGCTCGTGGCCACACTGTCCAGTGCCGCTGGACTCGGCCGGCGAAGCCGTGAATGCACGGACGCCGACAAAGTTCGCAAGTCAGTTTCGATGGCCGTATCCCGCGCAATCGAAAGCATCGCTGTCGAACACCAGTCCCTTGGCCGCCATCTCGTGGCAGCCATCTCTTCGGGGCTTACTTTCAGTTACACCCCCTCCACCCCAGTCGACTGGCTCACGTAGGGTTCGCTGCCGTGGCATGAACTGCCACAGGCTTTGTGGCGATGCCACACGAGTTGTGGCGCCCACTCCGGGCCGTGAGGCTCATAACCCGGCAGTCAGTCGCGCTCGTGCCATTCTTGCGGTGACGCACCGCATCACAGCGCTTTCACCCATTTTCGGGTGAATGTCCGGTAGCAGCCTCCGGTTCCGGAGACTGCTATGCGAAGCGTAGATGCGCAGAGTGCTCTTTTCACCGAGTATGCCAAGGCGTGTGTCAGGGTCAAGGCTCGACAGCTGAGCCAACGATCGGAATTTAGACGATCCGACGAGGACGACCTGCAGCAGACCCTTTGGCTGACGCTTCTGAGAGAGGCACGCCGGTTCGACCCACAGCGGGCCTCGGCCAACACGTTTGTCGACCGCGTCGTGAACACGGCGGCCGGCATGATTGTGCGCCATCCGTACCGGCAAAAGCGGGCAGCGGGCCGAAAGGCCCTGTCGCTTGAAAGAACGAAGCTTGCCACCGGCGGCGAGGTGAAGAAGCCGCTGACGCACCTCATTTCGGATGCGGATCTGTCGCGGCGCACTGGCGTCACGCGAAGTGACGAGACCGCTTGTCACGACGATGCCAAGGCTTTTATCCACGCTGCGGACGCCATGCCTGACGACGTGCGCGATGTGTGCCGGCACGTGATGGGTGGCAGCATTTCCTCGGCAGCTCGCGAGCTGGGAATGTCTCGCCGCCAAATTCGCGAGGCGCTTCAGGCCGCCCGTCCCTACTTCGAGCGGGCCGGCTTCAACGGTTCGTGATTCTTTGGACACTTCGGCCCGCTTCGGCATACATAAGCCGCATAGCCATTGCAGCATGCGATTGCCGGAGCGGGCCATGAAGTCCTTCGCAACCCAGTTCATTTTCGATCCTGACGTTTCTCTCACCGAGGCCGAGATGTCCCTCCACATAGCGATGTTCGCGGTGGAGGGACTGATAGGCCGGGTACGTGTACGACTGGGTGCAAGGTACCACGTCGACACGATCGGTCATGTGATTGTCATTGCCACAGACAATGCCGCCGGCCGGCTGATTGAGCGAGTCTTCGCCGCGCTGCTACTACGCGAAATTGGCGAACACGCGTTTCGTATTCGACGAGTAAACCAACCTTCCCAACATCACCATCAAGAGGAGTGTAAGACATGATTCTTGGATTACTTTGGCCGAGCAGGAATGGACAGGGTCTGATCGAGGACCTCGGCTTCCTTGCTCACGAACCAGAAGAGGACTATCGGGCACTTTCCAGAGAATATCTGGATGCCGAACAGCTCGGCGACTTCCGCGAAGACGCCTTCCTCTTCCACAAGCGGCAACGAGGACTTGTACCTCCGCCGACACGTCGCGGTGCGGAGCTGGATGCCGCCGCCGCCGTGCGAATTGCCCAAGGCCGCGATCAGTATCTATCGAGCTTTGCCATTAATGGGCCAATCGATCCGGAAACGGGTGAACCGTATGGCGAATACAGCTACAAGTATCGCGAATGGGCCGCTCAACAGTCCAAGCCCGTTCTGAATGCCGAACAGGCCGAGCAGGTCGAGCATATCGACTTCGCTTACCGCGCTCACGACGCGGCGAGAAGCCTATTGGCGGACGGTGTTCCGTTCGGCGTCGTACGAGCCAAGTACTGCGGAATCCCATGCCAGGCCCGCGTTGACTGGCTGAACCCCAGGCACGGCGTTGTCGCTATTCTTGCCTGCGATCGTTTTTCGTGGCGCGACTTGCATGTCCGCGACAACATCCACCAACTCGCCTTTCATCGGGCCCTTCTAGCCGAGGCATGTGGACGGCATTTGCCGGTACACGTGATCGCCCTCGAGAAGCAGATCCCACACCGTTGCGGCGTCTGGCGCATCAGTGGATGGCTACTTCGGCGAGCTCAGAAGGAAAACGAGAAGGCTCTGGCACGGCTTCACGAATGCCGCCGTTTCAACCGCTGGCCAACGGGCTATGAGCGCGTCCGCAAACTGGCGCCCATCGGCATCTAACATAAGGAACCCATCATCATGAACTTACTTGCGCAGATCCAGCGCGGCCGCACAGCTAAGCCGCCGCGCATTCTCGTGCATGGCACGGAGGGCGTTGGTAAATCGACCTTGGCCTCGCAGTCGCCGAGGCCCATCTTCATACAGTGCGAAGATGGACTCGACGAGATCGACTGCGAGAAGTTTCCATTGGCGACGATTTACGACGATGTCATAGCGGCGCTAGCGGAACTTCGCACCGGGCAGCACGAATACGAGACGGTCGTCATCGACAGTGTCGATTGGCTCGAGCGGCTCGTCTGGGACAAACTCTGTGCCCAGTACGGCGTCAACTCCATCGAAAAGGTCGATGGTGGTTACGCCAAAGGGTACACGCATGCCCTGGTGTATTGGCGCGAAATCCTCGACCACCTCAATGCGCTGCGCAACGCTCGGGGCATGGTCGTGCTGCTGATTGCCCACTCGAAAGTCGAGCGATTCGAGGATCCGGAGTCGTCGCCTTACGATCGCTACAGCCCGCGGCTGCACAAGCACGCCGCGGCGCTGCTCAGTGAGTGGGCCGACGCCGTGCTGTTCGCCACGCGGAAGATCCGCACCCAGACCGAGGATGGCGGATTCAATCGCAAACGCACCATCGCGCATGCCATCGGCAAGGACGGTGGTGATCGCATTCTGCGGTGCGTCGGCGGTCCATCCTGCGTCGCCAAGAACCGTTACGGGATCGTCGAGGAACTGCCGCTCTCGTGGGCGGCGTTCATGACGGCCCTTTCTGATCAACAGAACCAAGCTAACCAACAACACCAAGGAGAAATGAACAATGGCTGATCTACGAGGATTTGATGCCAACCAAGTCGAACCGTCCAGTGACTTCGAACCCATTCCTGCGGGCAAATACCTGGCGGTAATCACCGAAACGGAGATGAAGCCAACGAAGAGCGGCGCCGGCAGTTATCTGCAATTAACTTTTCAGATCATCGAAGGCGCAGCACAAGAACCGCCTGCTGTGGGCGCGACTGAACCTCAACAACCCGAATGCGACTGCGGTGCAGATCGCCAAAGGGGAATTGTCTGCCATCTGTCGGGCGGTCGGCGTGTTGGCGCCTGGCGACAGCACCGAGTTGCACAACCTGCCGTTGGTGATCCACGTTCGTTGTAAGAAGCGGCCCGACACTGGGGAGCTGACCAACGAGATCAAGGGATACGCGAAGAAAGATTCGCCGCCGCCAGCCGCACAGCCGGCGGTGGCAAACAGCACGGCACCCTGGAAGAGGTCGTGATGCTTCAGTTCGAGCTGCCCTATCCGCCGTCCATCAATCATTACTGGCGTCGGGTAGGGCCGCGAACGCTCATTAGCCGCGAGGGTCGCCGATTCCGCGAACGCGTATTGGCGATCCTCGCGGCGATGAGGATCCGGCCGCTTGACGGTCGCCTGGCGGTGCATGTCGAGGTGTTTCCGCCCGACAACCGCCGCAGGGATGTTGACAACGTTTTCAAGGCCTTACTCGATGCGATGCAGCATGGCGGGGCCTATGGCGACGACAGCCAGATCGTGCGTCTCTCCATCGAGAAACAGAGGCCCGTCGAGGGTGGCAAGACCATCGTCCGAATTGAGAAGCTTTGAATGATCACCTTGCGTTCGTATCAAGAAGCCGCCAAGGCGGCCATCTACGACCATCTGCGTACGCGGGATGACAATCCGTGTGCGGTCCTGCCAACAGCATCAGGCAAGACCCCGCTGATCGCCTCCATCTGCAAGGATGCCGCCGGCCCATGGAACGGACGCGTGCTGATCCTGGCGCATGTGAAGGAACTCTTGGAACAGGCGACCGAGAAGCTCAACATCATCTGCCCGGAGGTGAAGTATGGGGTCTACTCGGCCGGACTGAAGCGACGGGAAACCGAGCATTCGGTGATCGTGGCAGGAATCCAGTCCGTCTATCGCCGGGCGTGTGAACTGGATGCCTTCGACCTGATCATTATCGACGAGGCCCACTTGATCCCGCCGGATGGCGAGGGCATGTATCAGCAATTCCTGGCCGACGCCAGGGTGATCAACCCTCGTGTGCGGACTATTGGCCTGACGGCCACGCCGTTCCGGTTGAAGTCCGGAATGATCTGTGGTCCGGAGAACATTCTCAATCACGTTTGCTACGAGGTGGGTGTAAAGGAACTGATCCGCGACGGCTATTTGTGTCGCCTGGTGACCAAGGCAGGCATGCAAAAGGCTGACACCAGTGGTCTTCATGTTCGCGCCGGCGAGTTTGTGGCCGGCGAGGTTGAAGACTTGATGGACGAGGATGGATTGGTGATCGCCGCCTGCGCGGAGATTGTCGGGCTGACACACGACCGTCGTTCGTGCCTCCTCTTCGCCTCTGGCGTAAAGCACGGGCAGCACATCGCTAAGGTGCTGCAGGAGGTGAGTGGGCGGGAGTGCGGCTTCGTCTGTGGCGACACTCCCACCAACGAGCGCGACGAACTGCTGGGGCGGTTCAAAGCCGGTGATCTTAAGTACCTGGCCAACGTCAACGTCCTGACCACTGGCTTTGACGCGCCAAACATCGACTGCGTTGCGCTCTTGCGGCCAACGATGTCGCCGGGCCTGTTTTACCAGATGTGTGGCCGCGGCTTCCGTCTGCATCCAAACAAGCAAGACTGCCTTGTCCTCGATTTCGGCGGCAATGTGCTTCGGCATGGCCCGGTCGATCAGATTCGCGTTAAGGACCACATCCCCAGCGGCAACGGTGAGGCGCCGGCCAAGGAATGTCCCGAGTGCCATTCGGTGATCGCCGCCGGCTACGCCGTCTGCCCCGACTGCGGGTTTGAGTTTCCGCCGCCCGATCGACAGAAGCACGATGCCAGGGCATCGGAGGCCGGCATCCTCTCGGGCCAAGTAACCGACACGGAGTACGAGGTGCAGGACGTCACCTACAGCGTTCATGCAAAACGCGGCGCACCGGATGGCGCGCCGAGGTCAATGCGGGTCGAGTACCGGCTGGGGCTCAATCACTGGCAGCGGGAATTCATCTGCTTCGAACACGACGGCTACGCCAGGCAAAAAGCCATCCAGTGGTGGCGACGTCGATCGCCCGACCCGATACCCGACACGGCGGAGCGAGCGGTGGAGATCGCCGAGGGTGGCGGCGTCGCCCACACCGAGAAGATCACCGTCCGCGATGTCGCCGGCGAGAAGTACGACACCGTCGTGGGCCACAAGTTGGGGCCAATGCCCGAGCCAATTCCGGCCGGCGACTTTCAGTACATACGACCCGGACGAAATCCCCTTCTGACCGGCCAGGAGCAATACGATTGAGCGACATTGCTAATGCGTACCGCCGAGCTGGCCTGTGCGTACTGCCCGCGATCCTCAAGGAGAAGCGGCCGGCGCTATCGGCGTGGAAGCAATACCAGACACGGCTGCCGACCGAGCGGCAGATTGGCACGTGGTTCGCCGACGACACGCCGCTCTGTCTTCTGACGGGGGCCGCCTCGGGGAACCTCGAGCTGCTGGACTTCGATTTTGAAGCCGAGTTGTTCAAAGCGTGGGCTGAATTGGTCAACGCCGAGGCGCCGGGCCTCATGGACCGGCTCGTCATGGAACGGTCGCAGTCCGGCGGGCGCCACGTCGTCTACCGCTGCGAGGCGCCGATTCCCGGCAACTTGAAGCTCGCACAGCGGATCGTCGAGACGCCGGACGGAAACGACGTCATCATCGTCGGCAAGCATTGCCGTCCCCGCCGCGTCGGCGACCACTACGAGGTCGTTTGCACGCTCATCGAGACCCGTGGCGAGGGCGGCCTGTTCCTGTGCCACCCGACGCCCGGCTACACGCTGGAACAGGGCGTTCTCGAAAGCGTGCCCGTTTTGACCGAGGCCGAGAGGACGATCCTGATCGAGGCCGCCTGCGCGCTCAATGAGGTGATCCCCGCCGTGGCGCCATCGATCGACGCGACGGAGATGTCCGGGCGCCCCGGCGACGATTTCAACCAGCGTGGTGATGTTCGTGCCGTGCTTGAACGCCACAGCTGGACCTGTGTGCGTCTCGGTGACAATGAGTGTTGGCGCCGGCCGGGCAAGGATCGTGGCTGGAGTGCCACACTGCGCGACCGCGTGTTCTACGTCTTCTCGTCCAACGCGGCACCGTTCGAATCGAATCGGGCCTACGCCCCCTTCAGTGTCTACGCCTTGCTCGAACATAGCGGTGACTTCACGGCCGCAGCGGCGGCGCTTCGGGCTGAGGGCTTCGGCAGCGATAGTGACACTGGCGGCGTCGATATCTCCGCGCTGGTGTCGAACCTCGTGGCTCCGCCCGCTGATCGAAGTCCGGCAGCCCTCGATCCTGGGCCGATCCCCGAACGCCTTTTCCATGTGCCTGGCTTCATCGAGCGGGTGATGGCCTTCACGATGGCCAACGCGCCGTACCCGAACATCGGCTTGGCGTTTTGCGGCGCAATGGCCCTGCAGTCGTTCCTGGCCGGTCGAAAGGTCTGCACGCCCGGCGATCTGCGTCCCAACCTGTATCTATTGGCGCTGGCCAGCAGCGGAACCGGCAAGGATTTTCCCCGGAAGGTCAATTCGCGCCTGCTCTTCGAAGTGGGGCTCGTCGGGGCCGTGGGCGACAAGTTCGCCAGCGGCGAGGGAATCCAGGACGCGCTGGTCCGCAGCAACGCCATGCTGTTCCAGAACGACGAGATGGATGGCGTCTTGCGGCAGATCAATCTCGATCGCGAAAACCGCCGCGAATCGATCCCCAACATCCTGTTGACGCTCTACACGTCAGCCAACGACGTGTATCCGATCCGCGTGAAGGCCGGGCAGAAGGAGACGGTCCACGTCGACCAGCCGCATCTGACGCTCTTTGGCACGGCCACGCCGCAGTACTTCTACGAGTCGCTGTCACAGCGGATGCTCACCAACGGATTCTTCGCTCGCATGATGGTCGTCGATGTCGGTAAGCGCGGTGCCGGTCAGACGCCCGGCTCGGCCAGACATCTGCCGGATTCGGTCGTCGGCACCGCACGCTGGTGGGCCGAGTATCAGCCGGCCACCGGCAATCTGCAAAATGCCCATCCAGAACCGCGTGTCGTGCCGTTTGAGCCCGAAGCAGCCCGGGCCATTGAGCAACTACAGCGTATCACGGAGGCGGAATACGACCGGGCCGAGGGAACCAAGGATGAAGTCGCCCGCACTGCCTGGAGCCGGACGTGCGAGAACGCCACAAAGCTGGCGCTAGTCTACGCCTGCAGCGAAAACCACGAAGATCCGGTGATCGGCCTGCCGGCCGTTCAGTGGGCGACGGAGTTCGCCATGCACCAGACGCGTCGCCAGCTCTTCCTGGCCGCCACGTACGTAGCCGAGAACCCGTTTCACGCTGAGTGCCTGAAGCTGCTGCGCAAGCTCAGGGAGGCGCCAGAACAGCAAATGCAAAGGCAGCACCTGCTCCGGGCGATGCGGTGCAAGGCCGCCGACTTTGACCAGATCGTTGGCACGCTTTTGCAGCAGGGCGACGTCGTGTCGGTGCAGATTTCCACTCGTACCAAGGCCGCTCAGGGGTATCGACTGTCATGATCGCGGCCAAACGAAACACTTCACGAATCCTTCGTAATCCTTCACGGCGCAGTGAAGGATTTGGGCTGTCGGTCCTGCAAATCAGATCGATCGGTGGCCGAAATGGTGAATCCGTCACGAATCCTTCACGGGTCCGCGTGAAGGATTTGGGAAGACGTAAGTCTATAAATAATAGATATATATCTCTCTCTTCTATAAATACTTCACGCTCCCCCGCCCCTGCCCGCGCGATGCGTGTGCGCACGCGTGAGGGGGTCTGTGAAGGATTGGCGAGACGGATTCGATCTACATCGTCCGTTCGGCAACGCCATTCGCTTCGCCGACGGTTGCACACGTTGGCCCGTGTTGGCCAGGGCGACGCGGTTGCACCAACGTTCCCCTCTCGTTGCCCAACGCAACGTGTCGCCACACGGTGGCCCACGTGCGATCTGCCAGTGTGGCAGACGAATAGGTACTTCCCGGAACTTTCACGGCGCGATTGGCCCGCGGGAACAGGCACCAAGCTAACCACAGTTTGTTTTGCTTGTCCGACTAGAAACCAGAACCACATTCAGAAAGGAAAAGCCATGTCGGAGTCTACCCATCTTGACTCGTCGTCGACCACGCATCGCCACCACATCTGGCATTCCATCGTCGCCCCAACGGCGCGTGCAATAGAGCGCTTCATGTGGCGAATGGCGTGGTTCGGTCTGTTCGTCTGGATTCTGCTTCACTGTCATCACGCCTAAGGAGACACAGCATGCACATCGAAATGCGTCCGATTACGGATATCCGACCCTATGAGAACAATCCCCGCCAAAACGATGCGGCCGTCGATGCCGTGGCGGAGTCGATTCGCCAGTTCGGCTTTCGACAGCCAATCGTCGTCGACACCGACGGGGTGATCATCTGTGGCCACACCCGATTCAAAGCCGCCCAGAAGCTGGGGCTGACGGAGGTGCCGGTTCACGTGGCAATGGACCTGTCGCCAGAGAAGATCAAGGCGTACCGCATCGCCGACAACAAGACGGCGGACCTAGCGGTGTGGGACTACGAGCTGCTGCCGATCGAACTATCGGCCCTCCAGGAGATGGACTTTGACCTGGAACTGCTCGGCTTTTCCAAGGATGACCTGGCGAAGATCTTCGACCCCGGCGTGAAGGAAGGCCTGACGGATCCGGACGAGGTGCCCGAGCCGCCCGACGACGCAATTACCCAGCCGGGCGACCTGTGGATTCTCGGCGATCACCGGTTGCTCTGCGGCGATAGCAGCAATCCCGAGCACGTTGATCGGCTGTTGACCGGTGCCACGATCCACTTGGTGAACACTGATCCGCCGTACAACGTGAAGGTTGAACCTCGCAGCAACAACGCCATCGCCGCCGGGAACAGCTCTTTCACGAACTACCATCACCAACAACTTGACCTGGCTCGGCACCCGGAGAAATCGAAACCGACCCACAAGCAGATGCGGGCGAAGGACCGACCGCTGGCCAACGACTTCGTTTCAGACGAGGCGTTTGAGTCGATGCTGCTCGCCTGGTTTGGGAACATGGCCCGGGTGCTGGAGCCTGGCCGGAGTTTCTATATCTGGGGTGGCTATGCCAACTGCGGCAACTACCCGCCGGCCTTGAAGGCCAGCAAGATGTACTTCGCCCAAGCGATCATCTGGGACAAAGAACATCCGGTGTTGACTCGCAAGGACTTCATGGCGGCGCACGAGTGGTGCTTCTATGGGTGGAAGGAGGGCGCTGGTCACAAGTTCTACGGGCCAAACAACGCCACCGATCTCTGGCACGTCAAAAAGATCAATCCAAACAAGATGGTGCATTTGACCGAGAAGCCCGCCGAGTTGGCTGTGCGAGCGATGCAGTACTCATCTCTTGCTGGCGAGAACGTCTTGGACCTCTTCGGCGGCAGTGGCAGCACGCTCATCGCCGCCGAGCAGACGGGGCGGAAGGCGTTCCTCATGGAACTGGACCCGCCCTACTGCGACGTCATTGTCGAACGCTGGGAGAAGTTCACCGGCAAGAAGGCCGAGCGAGAGCCGGCCACGACACCCATCGAAGCCGTGGAGGCCAGCGCATGATCTACCTAGCATCACCCTTCTCGCATCCAGACGACGGCGTGCGTCAGCAACGCTTCGAGGCGGCCTGCCGCGCCGCGGCCGCACTGATTTGCCAAGGCAAGACCGTCTTTGCACCTATTGCGCACAGTTACGCGATCTGCGCCTACGGCGTTCCAGGCGATTGGCAGTTCTGGCAGCGGCATGACCGTCGCTACCTCGACGTATGTGACGAGGTCGTGGTGCTGATGCTCGACGGCTGGCGGGAGAGCGTCGGCGTCCAGGCCGAGATTGGCATTGCCCGCGAGTTGGGTAAGCCCGTCACGTTCCTCGCCGTCGTCGGACAGAGCCTAGAAAACCCCGGGCATGCCCAGGGCTAAAGGAAAGGCGGGTTGCGAATGGGTCTACGGATTGGAGAACACGCCTTGGTCGAAGGGCAACGCATCGATGGTGGCCTGCGGAATGATGTTCTTGCGGGGTCTTCCCGGCGGCCGTTGCAGCGCGGCGAACCGTGCCAGTTCACTCTCCGTGATGCCGTAGGTGTTGCCGATTTTGATCGTCTCGATCCGCCCCCGCAGGCACAGCAAGCGGACCCGGCTGGGATCAACATGCAAAATGGCCGCCGCCTCTGTGGTCGTAAAGTATCGCATTGTTCACCTCGCGATCGAATAGGCTTCGTGCTGAAGTTCGCCGTCACGGTACGCCAACACGCCAGCGTAGTCGTCCCGCAGCGATATGACCTGCCCCGGCAACTGCTCGGGCAGGCTGGCGAAGTAGTATCCGCCGCCCGTCTCGCCAAAACAGAGCGGGTTGCCGCTACGCACGATCAGCAGGCGGGCCGGCTTCCGCCAGAGGCCCAAGATGGCCAACCGCCCCTCGGCCATCTCGGCCGCCCGTGCCGCTCGCAGCCCCAGGGCGCCGGGAAACCGGGCCATCAACAGCCCCAGAACCTCGCTGTCGCATTCGGTGCGCTTGGTCAACCGGTATTTCCGCACGAGATTGCCGTGGTTCTGCACGACGCCGTTGTGGACGAACCAGCCGCGGCCGGCCGGGTGGGGATGGTTGTTGCGGTTGTCCTCCGGCGCACCGTGCGTGGCCCAGCGGCAATGGCCGATCACCACCGCGGCGCCGCGGCAGGCGTCCACGTCGCCCAGGTTGGCCGTGGCCGGGCCGGGGCGTTTGAAGGTATGGATGAGCGCCGTCGCGTGCCAGCCACGCGAGTCCGAACGCGTGGTGGCCGCGACGTTGCGTCTCTACGGCAATCCGCCTGCAGGCGGGCCAGGTCGGGCCCGCGTCCGTTCTTGGTGATGAATCCGAATACTCCGCACATGGTTCTGCTTTCCTTTCTGCGTTAGGCTTGGGCGTCGTACTTCTTGGCCAGGCGGCGGAACTCGGCCTTGATCTCGTCCTGGGGAATCGCGTCGGAAATCCATCCGTACTGCTTGCCGCCGTGGATGCGGGCGTAGCCTTTGCCCCAGGCCAGGTAGCCCATCAGGCGTTCCGCCTCGCTCTGGCCGGGGCCGGCCTTCTTCCATCCGCCCGAAAGTGGCTTGGGGTTCCAGGTGGGCATCCGCTTGCCGGTCAAGGCCCGCTCGACCAATCCCAGGCACACCTGAACCCAGCCGACCACCTTCACCGGGCTAAGCGACCCCGAGAACACGCGGAACTCGACCGTGTCTTTCGTTCCGCGGGCGAGGTTCGTGAGGTTCAAGGCGTGGTAGCGATTGCGGTCGAGGTTTGGCTTGGCGGCTTTGTCGTTGCCGTACTTGCGTACGCCGCCGCAAAACGTGCCGCGTTCGCGGCTCTTCGAGCCGGTGATCGCGTAAAGACCCTTCTCGACGTAGGCGACGATCGTGACCAAGCGGGCGAGCGCTTCGCTGGGCCAGTCGCGCTGCCACCCGCAATGGCAATGAACTCCCGTAGATCCGTTGACCCGATGGCCTTTGGCCTCGAGTGTGCGAAGGACCTCGGCGACTTGCGCGAGTCCGTCGGCCCCGCGCAGGATTGGGCTTACAATCTCGCACTTGTGTCCGCCGTTGCCGTTGTTGATCGAGCCGTCCGCTTCGGCGGTCCAGCCCGCGGGCAGGTATGGCACCTGGATCCCGTGCCTGTAGGATCCGATCCGCAGACCGTCGTTGCGGACCGCGCTGTCGGGGGCGATCGTCTCGATCTCTACTCCGAAGGTCAGGTCGTTGGCGTTCATCGTTTGGCTCCTTTGTTAGGTGGTTATCAATCCCCTCGTAACAGTGGTAACAGTCGCTCAATCGCGACGTTTTGTAAAGCTGATTCCAGAAGCCGTAAGTCCAAACAGTGTTGTGGCTTCGGGCTCGATCTTTGTGTCAGAACGGGCGGCTTCTATTGGGCGGCGGAAGTTCCCGAAAACGCCCGGCCAGAAGTGGCCGAAGAAAACCCCAGGCGGTTGCCCGGGGTCGGGGAAGAGGGGAGAACTGCCGGTCTATCAAGCGTGGGCAAACTTGCCCCGCTCGGTCTTGGAGAATCGCGACTCGCTGCCTTTGGTGGCGATCTCGCGGATGATCGCGCTATAGACCGTGGCATGCGGCGTCTTGCCGCCGGGCGACTTCCAGTATCCCTTGGCCTCGGCCGCCTCGATCATTTCCTTGGCCGTCATCGGCTGGCCCGACTCTTCGAGCACCTTGGCCGCGGCGTCCAAACCGCTGATCCGTTTCTCCTTGGGCTCCTTCGTGGCCCGCGAGCGTTTCGGCTTGTCGGCCTTCTGCGTCTCGGCCGGCGTTGCCTGCGTGGCCACGTCTTCGCCCGTGGGTGCCGACGTTTGCGCCTGGGCGGCCTCGGCCTGGGGTTTGGCCTTCTTGGTGCCTCTGCCCATCCCAGCGCCCGCTTTGGCGACATCGTCACCGACGGCCGCCCGCAACCGCGCGGGCGACTTGATGCGCACCTTCTTGCCCGTGACGAGGTTCGTCGCATCCCAACCGCCGTGGCGGCTTTCGGCATCGATGCGTACTTCGACCACCTTGTCGGTGACCTTCGCAGTGTACACGCCGCCGATCTTCACTTCGTTCTTCTTCATCGCATCACTCCTTCGAAAAAAGGGAAACGGGGGTTACTTCACGTTACGAAAGAACTCCGACACGGCCGACAGGGCATCACCGTAGTCGAAGGTGTACTCATCTTGCCAGCGGCGGAGTTGCCGCTGGGCGGTTCGCAGGCCGGTCAATTTGTGGCAATCGCAACCGTTGCCGTCGTCGTCCAGGACGACCATCAGGTCGTTGACGATTTCGATGGTGTGGGGCATGGTCATTTCTGTGCTCCTCGGGGATGGTTAGTACCGCGTGCTGTCGACGATGGTCAATTGGAACTGTTGACGATTGGGCAGCGTGACCACCAATCCGCGGTTGTTGGTCAGCACGCCGGCGTCAAGGAAGGTGGTCACCCCGCCGCCGGTGTTCTCCAACCGGCGTTCCAGCAAGTGGGCCAACTTCGTTTCGAATCGTTTCTCGCTCATGCGTCGTTTCTTCATGATCAGGCTCCGTGGCATCGGGGGTTATTGGTGGTAGACGTGTTCGGCCAAGCCGGCGGCCAGGAAATCCACGATCACCTGGGCGATCTCGGTTGTCGGGCGGACGTCCCAGCCGCGGTCGAAGTTGGCCGCGGTCGTCTTGTCGGCGATCCGCTGCAGCCAAAGCTTCGAGATGCGGCTGTCTCCCAACTCGTAGTCGGGGCACTCGGCGTGTTCCGCGAAGACCAAGGCGTCGAAGCGGTGTCCGGCAATCGTTCCGATCACCCAAGTCCCGCCCCCGGCGGCGCGGCGTGTCGTCTTGGTAATCCGCAGATCGTCGCCGATCGCGGCGGCGTTGGCGTCGTCGTGGTTCTCGGCGTGTCGTTTCCGGTTGGTCGTCATGTTTCTTCTCCTCGGGGAAATGTGGTTGTCGTCTTCGTTTGTACATCCACACATGAGCAGTGTTTTCGGAGAAACATCAAGCGGATTGCGCGGCCCGTGCGGCGGTTTTCTGTAATTCCTATGTAATCGTTTGGCCCGAGATTGCTCAGAAATGACCGACAATAACGCTGAAGAACGGCAACCGAGCCCGCTTAAGCCCCAGTCCTTACGGCTGGCGGATATGGCTCGCGTTCTCTCCGCCTCGGGCGCGAGGCCGGTCACCGTGGAAATGCTCCAGGCGGACCTCGACGACGGCGCGCCGCGAAACCCCGATGGGACGATGAACCTGGTCCATTTCGCCGCATGGCTGGTGAAGGAGATGGCTGGTGGCGATTGACCCGCGACAACTGCGACCGAACGAACTGGTGCGACTGCTCAACTCCACCCCGCTGGGCGAAGTGATCAGCGAGCGGCAGTTGTTGCGTCATCGCTCCCGTGCCGGCTTTCGCATTGGCGACGATCGGCACGTGGATCTATTTCGCTACGTGGCATGGCTGGTCGCGATTCGCCACGAACCCCAACCAGAAACCGACGGCGATCCTTACGAGACGTTGAAAGATCGAGCCCGGGCCCGCAACGCGGCGTTGTCCTTGGCTGGGCGCGACATTGGCGAGCTTCCCGCCGTCGTCAATCCTGAGCGGAAGGCGCGAGCCGCGACGGACTTCCGCTTCTTCTGTGAGGCGTACTTCCCCTTCACGTTTCATTTGGCCTGGTCACCCGACCACCTGAAGGTGATTGCCAAGATCGAGCAGGCCGTGATCAACGGCGGGCTGTTCGCAATGGCCATGCCCCGTGGCAGTGGCAAGACGAGCATTTGCGAGTGCGCGTGCATCTGGGCCGTGCTCAATGGCCATCGTGACTTCGTCTGTCTCATCGGCAGTGACGAAGGCCATGCGATGGACATGCTCGAAAGCATCAAGACCGAGCTGGACGGCAACGAACTGTTGCTGGACGATTTTCCGGAGGTCGTCTATCCCATCCAGTGTCTCGACGGGATCGCCAACCGCTGCAGCGGACAACTCTACAACGGCCAACGAACGCACATCGGTTGGACGGCTCGTGAGGTCGTACTGCCAACGATATCCGCCAGCAAAGCGTCCGGCGCGATTATCAAAGTGGCCGGCATCACAGGTCGTATCCGCGGCATGAAGTTCAAGCGGGCCGACGGTCACTCGGTGCGGCCGTCGCTCGTCGTGCTCGACGATCCGCAGACCGACGAGTCGGCCCGTAGCATCTCGCAGTGCGCCACACGAGAGAGCATTCTGGCCGGCGCCGTGCTGGGCCTAGCCGGCCCGGGCAAGAAGATCGCCGGCGTGATGCCCTGCACCGTGATCCGTCCCGAGGACATGGCCGATCGGATTCTCGATCGCGACAAGCACGCACAGTGGCAAGGGGAACGGACCAAGATGGTCTATGCGTTCCCAGCAAATGAGGGTCTGTGGGCCAAGTACGCCGAGATTCGGTCCGAAAGCCTGCGAGCAGAACGTGGCTTGTTGGACGCCACCGAGTTCTACGGTCAACACCGTGACGAAATGGATGCGGGGGCGGCCATCGCCTGGCCAGAGCGATTCAATCACGACGAATTGTCCGCCGTCCAGCACGCCATGAACCTCAAGCTTCAGGACGAGCGGGCGTTCTGGGCCGAGTATCAGAACGAGCCATTGCCGGAGGAAACGCCGCAGGACAACGAGCTCACCGCCGACCAGGTCGCCGCCAAGGTCAATCGCATGCATCGCGGTGACGTGCCGGTTGGATGCAACCATCTGACGATGTTCGTCGACGTGCAAGGCGCCTGTTGTTCTATGTTGTGGCCGCCTGGGAAGACGACTTCACCGGCTACGTGATCGACTACGGCTCTTATCCGGATCAGAAGCGGGCCTTCTTCACCCTCCGCGATGCTCAATCCACGCTGTCCCTGGTCGCCAAGGGCGCTGGCATGGAGGGATCGATCTACGCTGGGCTCGATGAGCTCATCAACCGCTGCCTGGCCCGGGAGTGGCATCGCGACGACGGCGCGGGAATGCGGATCGAGCGTTGCCTGATCGACGCCAACTGGGGCTCGTCGACAGACGTGGTCTACCAATTCTGTCGACAGAGCACTCATTCGGCATTGCTCTTACCCAGCCACGGCCGCTTCGTTGGGGCATCGAGCATTCCGTTCTCGGAATACAAGCGAAAGATGGGTGATCGTGTCGGACTGAACTGGCGGATCCCCAACGTCCAGGGCAAGCGGGCCGTGCGGCACGTGGTCTTTGACACCAACTACTGGAAGTCGTTTTGTCCACGCCCGGCTCGCGGTTTCGATGGGTGATCGCGGCTGTCTTGTCCTTCTTTGGCGACAATCCTACGCTGCATCGCCTGCTGGCCGAGCACATCACGGCCGAGTACCGCGTGAAGACCGAGGGCCGTGGTCGCACCGTCGACGAGTGGAAGTTGCGGGCTGCGGCCGTCGATAACCACTGGCTCGACTGCTTGGTCGGCTGCGCCGTGGCAGCATCGATCCAGGGGGCGATATTGCCGGGAACAGATATTAAGGCGCCCCAACGGCGTCAAAGGATGCGGCTGTCCGATCTACAGCACAGAAAGCGATAGATGGCCGACGAAACCAAAACAGATGCGGACGCCTGCAGCCGGGGGATTGAGTGCCCACGATGCGGCTGCCGACACTTCTACACGACGAATACGGAGCCGCTGCGCAGTGGTCGGATTCGCCGCCGAAAAGTCTGTCGCCATTGCGGACGTAAGATCGTAACGTTCGAGGGGACGACGGCTCGCAGCGCCCCTGGTTGCTAGATGTAGCAATACTCTCGCCAATTCTCAAGTTTCGCGGACACCAAGCGATCGTCTGGCATACGTAACCGACAGCCTTACCGCGATGCGCAAGCGCGCCGTAGGAAGTCTGTGTATGGCCGACGATTTGGCAACTGCGATCAGCGAGAACGCCCAGGGCCCGCAAAGGCTTCGGGTGATTCTGGCAGCATGGAGCAACATCCGCTGCCCGACCAGATCGCGGCCGATCGGTATCTGGAAAGCAAGAAGGCGGCTCGGCGGAAGGGGCTTGGCATTGGCCTGAAGAAACTCGTACCTCCGGGAACGGACTGAGAGGTCAGTAGAGCATGTTCGGTTGGTTGAAAAACATCCGCGGCAATGAAACGCAGCGGCGCACGGTCCGCATGGTCCACGTGCCGCTACGTGTTCGCGGACGCTACGACGCGGCCGCTGACCACCGATGAGAACCGCCGGCACTGGGCTAACGCCGATCTTCTGTCGGCCGACGCGGCCAACAACCCTCGCGTCCGCAGCATTCTGCGCAGCCGGGCCCGGTACGAGGTGGCCAACAACAGCTACGCCAAAGGAATCGTCTCGACGCTGGCGAACGACTGCATCGGCACCGGCCCACGGCTGCAGATGCTTACCGACGAGGCCGAGGCCAATCGGGTCGTCGAGCAGGAGTTCATGCGATGGGCCGATAGCGTCAGCCTGGCCGAGAAGCTCCGCACCATGCGGATGGCACGCTCCGAATCGGGTGAAGTATTCGCGATGCTGGTGGCCAATCCGCGGGTGGATTCGCCGGTGAAGCTGGACCTGCGACTCATCGAGGCCGACCAGGTCACCACGCCCGACTTGATCGGCGCTGTCCAGAGGCACCAATGCCGTCGACGGGATCGTCTTCGACGCCTACGGCAATCCGGTCGAGTACCACGTGCTGAAAAGCCATCCGGGCGACAGCATCGCCCGATTCTCGCTCGACTACGACCGTGTTCCGGCCTCATCGATCATCCACTACTTCCGCGCCGATCGGCCGGGACAGAGCCGAGGCATTCCCGAGATCACGCCAGCCTTGCCGCTGTTTGCCCAGTTGCGGCGCTACACGCTGGCGGTGTTGGCGGCGGCCGAAACGGCGGCCGACTTCGCGGCCGTGCTCTATACACGGACGCCCCGGCCAATGGCGAGGCCGATCCGGTCGAGCCGATGGACTTGGTCGAATTGGAACGCCGCATGGCCACGGTGCTGCCGGGCGGATGGCGCCTCGGGCAGGTGCAGGCGGAACAACCTTCGACGACATACGGCGAGTTTAAACGAGAGCTCCTCAATGAGATCGCTCGATGTCTCTCGATCCCTTACAACGTCGCGGCGTGCAACTCGTCTGGCTACAACTATGCCTCCGGTCGGCTCGATCATCAGACCTACTACAAGTCGATCCGCGTCGATCAGGCTCAACTCGGCCTAACGGTTCTCGATCGCGTGCTGCGGAGCGTGGCTCGACGAGGCGATCCTCATTAGCGAACTGCTGCCGCTGTGGATGCGGACTGCCGCCTTCCGCGATCTCTGGCGCACCAGTGGTTTTGGGACGGGCAGGAACACGTCGATCCCGCCAAGGAGGCCAATGCCCAGTCCACGCGGTTGCAGAACCATACAACAACGCTGGCTTATGAATACGCCCGACAGGGTCGCGACTGGGAAAGCGAGATGCGTCAGCGGGCCAAGGAAGTCTCCTTGATGCAGCAACTCGGACTGCCGCTGGCACAACCCACGCAGGCCAGTCCGAACGACGACAACTCAGACACCGAGAACGAGGAGGCGAAATGCCGCCGCGTAAGCGCAACCCAAATGAACAGGACGTCGGACAGCGTCAGGCTGGGTTGAGGGCAAGGAGGCCCTGAGCCTGGTTTGCGAACCGGGCGCGATCCAGATCGAGGCCCTTGCTGACGTGCGAAGCCGAGCGGCGACGGCAAGCCGCGGCTGCCGCGATTCTCGATGGTCGCCTACACGGGCGGGCCGATGCGAATCGCCGGCTGGCGATATCCGGTCGTCGTGGATCTGGCCGGCATGGCGATCCCCTCGCAGAACCGGCCGATCCGCTTCGGCCACGACATGCAAAGCGGCGTCGGCCACACCGACGCCATCGAGATCGAAGGCGGGCAGCTTATCGCGGCCGGCGTGGTGTCGCGCGACACGGCCGCCGCCAAGGAGATCGTCGTCTCGGCTCGCAACGGCTTCCCCTGGCAGGCGTCGATCGGCGCGGCCGTCGAGGAGTTCGAGTTCATCAAGGAAAACCAGCGCGTCATGGTCAACGGCCGGGAGTTCGCCGGGCCGGTCAACGTGGTCCGGAAGGCGACGTTGGGTGAAATCAGTTTCGTGGATCTAGGGGCCGACGGTCAGACCAGCGCCGAAGTGGCGGCCGCGGCAACGCATCTCTCTCAGGAGAATACAGAAATGGAAGACTATTGTCGTAACCAATCCGAACACCGTCACGGCCCAAGCGACGGACACTGCCTCGGCAACGCCGCAGCGCGCCCACCCCGCCATCCAGGCCGCAGAGGCAGTTCCGACGGCCGCTGGAATCCGTGCGGCCGCTGTGGTCGAGACCAACCGTGTCGCGGCCATCCGCGAGATCTCCGCCGGCCGCTTTCCGAAGATCGAGGCCGAGGCCATCCGCGAGGGCTGGGACTACCACCCGTTGCGAACTGGCCGTGCTGCGCGAGGGCCGCCCGAAGGCCGCCGGCCATGCAGGTCCGCGAGAGCAACAACGCCGTAAGCGGCTCGCTCTTGGAGGCGGCCTGCATGATGACCGCCAAGCTCGACGGCGTGGAGAATCTCTTTGACGAGCCGACCCTGGAGGCAGCCCAGAAACGGTTTCGCGGCGGGATCGGTCTGCAGGAGCTGCTCCTGGAGGCGGCCTGGGCCAACGGCTATACGGGCCGCAACTTCCGCGAGGCCCGGGACGTGCTGCGGTTCGCCTTCCATCCGGAACTGGAGGCCGGATTCTCGACCGTCGACATCGGCGGGATCCTCTAAGAACGTGGCCAACAAGTTCCTCTTGGAGGGCTTCTTCTCCGTCGAGCGAACCTGGCGGAACATCTGCGCCGTCCGAAACATCTCCGACTTCAAGACGGTGACCAGCTATCGGCTCATCGGCAAGGACCAGTACGAG
>CAVXFB010000006.1:0-1116336 GCA_963760935.1 uncultured Planctomycetaceae bacterium
TCCTTTTCTTCCCCCCGGAACTCCCCGCGTTCGGCTGGGGCAATTTGAGCGACGCTGGCGTCCGTGGGGGTTCGCGGCACGGAGCACCGGCTTCGTATAGGACAAGTTTATCACGAATGGCCTTGGCCAGCGCGAGATTGTTCTGCTGGGAGGCCATGCTCATCGCTTCACGCGCGGTTGCGACGGCATCGGAGAAGCGGCCTATCTCGGCATAGGCGGCGGCGAGCGTGCCGAGTAGGGCCGGTTCGCGACGTTTCGAGAGTTGGACGGCGTGTTGGGCGAAGGCGAGTGATTCGGCGCCGTTGCGGACCGACGCGTCGGGGCAGGTGGCCAGCGCCCAAGCCAGTTGTCCCAAGGCGACGAGATTGTCTGGCTCCAAGCGGACGACCGCTCGCCAGTGGACGACGGCTTCGCCGGTTCTGCCTTGGCGACTGAGTTCCTTGGCGAGGTTTGCGTTGGCGAGTACGGAGTTCGGATCGATTTGGAGGGACTTGCGATATTGCACAATGGCTTCGTCACCTTGGCCACGGAGTGCACGAGCGCGAACCCAAGATTATTGAGGACTCGTTCGGAATCAGGCGTGATACGTAGCGCTTCGTGGTAGGCTACGATGGCCTCGTCGAGTTGCCGGAGGCCGACCAGGGTGTTTCCGAGCATGTAGAAGGCAAGCTCGTTGCGCGAGGTGCAGGCCGCATTGCGCCTCCACATCGACTCGCTGTTGCGCCAATAGGAAATCTGACGGAAAGAACAAATGGCGAGGAGGGCAACGAGCACGGCCGCGACGACCGTGACCGCCACGCGACGGCGCGACGTGACGGTTACCAAGGGAGCGACTCCCCAAGCGATGGCGACGCCTAGGCCAATCTGCGGCAAGTACGTATAGCGGTCGGCCATCGCCTGTAGCCCGACCTGGACGACTCCGATGACGGGCACGAGCATGCCGAGGTACCAGAACCAACCGACGAATCCGTATGGAAATCGCCTGCGAAGAACAACGGCAGCGATCGAGACGGCGGCCAGACCGAGCGCGCATGCGGCGACGACTTCCGGCGAGCGATTGTCTCCGGCGTGGGGATAAAAGACGGAGAGATTGGAAGGATAGAAGAAATCGCCGACATAACTTACGTAGGAAGTAATGGCGTTAACGATTCGTGTGGGCATGGGCACGATGTCTCCGATGGCAATCGCGCCACGTTGGGCGATCATCGTGGCGGCGCAGGACGCGATGGACAGGGCGAGCAAGGGAAGTTTTTCGACGAGCAATCTTGCAACGGCTCGCCAGCCGAGGCCGCATGCGGGCTGGAAGCGGCACAAAGGCCAATAGTCGAGCAACAGCAGGAGAAATGGGAGGGTGACGAGCATTGGCTTGGCCATCAGGCCTAGCGCGAACAGGGCGACGACCGTTAGGTAGCGGGTCCAGGAGAAGGGGCTTCGGACGTATCCGAGATACGCGGCGAGGGTTAACAAAAAGAAGAGTCCGCTTAGGACATCTTTGCGTTCGGCGATCCAGGCGACGGACTCGACGCGTAGGGGATGGAGGGCGAAGAGGGCGGCGGTGAAGGCGCTGGGCCAGAGATCGCCGGTCATGCGATAAAATATCCAGAAAAGGAGCACGGCATTGAGGGCGTGCACCAGGAGGTTGGTGAGGTGGTGTCCGGCGGGTCGGAGGCCGTAGAGTTGGCAATCGAGCATATGGGAGAGCCAAGTCACGGGATGCCAGTTGGACGAATGGCAGGTGGTGAAGGCCCAGGCGACGCCATCGGCGCTCAGGCCGCGAGACACTTGGGGATTGGAATAGACATAATCACCGTCATCGAGATTGACGAAGGCGCAGCCGAGTGATCGGCCGAACGTCAACGCCACGGCCAGGACGAGTAGGCCGGAGATAGCCCAGGCTTTCGCTTCCTTGCGTAGCCGGTGCAGCATGTTTGGCGCAACAGCGTGCGACGGTTGCGAAACAACCGATTTCTCCGGATGTCCGCTTGCGCGGTTGACAGGCGATTTCTTTCTTCTCTTCGGTCCTTTTGCCATTTGCTTTGTTTGCGGCGGCGAATGTACCGATCGGTTAGCTGGGAGTTCCCGGGACACCATACATAATTATCGGGTTGGAGTGCGTGTGTGGCCCGGCTCTTGACATCGCGACACGGCTGGCTGGCAGTGCTATTGGCTCAGTACGCCATACCCAACTTGTATCGGCATCGCCACGGAACGTCAACCGGCCCCAGCACTGACAAAGTCAGCGGCACACGTCAATCCGTGCGGTCGCCACCACCTACTTCTTCTTGAACTCGGCCCGGTACACCGGTTCGTTAGCCTGCCGCACGCGGCGCTCGAAATGCGTGCGGTACGCCATATCGTGCTCGGCCGGCGTCTCCGGGACGGGCAGCGGTCCAGCGAACGTTGTATGGGCGGCGACCAGTTCGAGAGTCGACTGAAAGTATTCCTCCACGTCAGTCCAGAAGTGCAACGACCCGCCGGGCTGAAGCGTTCGCTCGACGTCGTGCAGGAACGACTCGCGCATCACGCGACGTTTCCTGTGCCGCTTTTTCCACCACGGATCGGGAAAATAGACGTGCACGGCCGCCAGCGAGCCGTCGGGAATCAGTTCGGCGAAGATGCGCAGGGCATCGCCGCAGCTTACCATAGCATTGTTCAGACCAGCCTTGGCCAATCCGGCTGCCGCGAATTGGGCGTACTTGCGAACGACTTCGATGCCAAAGAAGTCGACATCGGGCCGGTCGGCCGCCGCGTTTCGCAAAAACAGTCCCTTGCCCGATCCGACCTCAACTTCCAGCATCGCCTGACGCCCGAACAGGGCAGCCGCATCCCAGGGGCGCGGCAACTCCTCGAACGTTCTCAAGTGGCCCGTCAAATCAATGGCCGGATCGATCTTTCGCAGTGCACGGCGGCCCATAATTTAGATAACTCAGCAGAACTACTTTGCCAAAGCCGTAGATACGCTCATCGGGGAAATTATTTCAGGCGTGATCAGCACAAGCAATTCTGTCCGATCGGGCAATTTCGCTGCGGGTCCTTTGCCGGCCTCGGGCGCGTCCGCCTGCTTGTCCGCCGGCGACGTCGGAATGCGACTATATTTTAGGCCTCGGATGAGAACTGTTTGGCCCGAACGAGTGACGGTGCGAGTTTTGATTGCGTGGAGCGATACACCGGGGAGCGCAACGCCCTTCACTTCGACCGTTTGCCGTTTATCCACTTCTCTTAATTCCGCCTGCAAATCGATCTGCACGGTTCCGTCGGATAGGATCGTGGGACAAAAATCGATCTCTATGGCGGGCTTGCCCCCTATCGACTGCGTGCCATCACTATGCTTCACAATCTCGGGAATCTCGTCGCCTGCACAGAAGTTCGCCCGCCGACCATTGAGGGTAACAAGAGTGGGTTCCGCAAAAATGCTTGCCAACCGATCTTGCCTCAAAGCCGCAAGGACTTTGTCCGCCTGTTTCTTGTCCAGAGATCCAAACGCAAGGCCCCGTTCGGCTACCTTGTTTCCCATCTGTGATTCGAAGTCGAGACCGAGGCGAGAAAGCTTGTCTACGGAAACTTCCACCATTCTTAGATGCAGCATCACTTGACGCGTATCTCCGTCTGTCGGGCGTGGCGGTTGGGTCTTGGCCTTGTTCGCCGGCAGTGCTTTCGTCGCATAGCGCGTTTCCGGCGCCGCTTGCAAGCGGACCTGTGCCGCCATGTCATGTTGCCCGGCCGCTTCGAGGTGTTTCGCTGCTGCGAGCAAGTGTTCTGCTTGGTCGGGCGTAGGGCATGCCTGGGGGACGACCGCATGAGGCGGGACGGCCAGAGGGACCGCTTCTTGTCCAAACGCGATGCCACATGATACGGCTACGATTGAAGCCATGAGTAAGCTTCGCATGACCGGCTCTCCGTGAGTGGGAAAACACGCACCCGACAACGACAAGGGGGCGGATGTTCCCATTTCAGCATGGTATGGTCAACGCCAATCGATAAGCCTTATCGCACCACCGCGCGAGACCTTTGCCTCCGCCATTTCACACGCCACCCAGTCAGCCCATTTTCTCGCTTGCAAGGCAAATCCCCATAGTACGGTTTGGCGATACCCGTTAAACTAGGCAACGTGTGTACCCTTTAACGGCGCTGCGGCGTCCAGCCTTCGAGATGCGAGTGGCATTTCTCGCGGAGGTCACCATGTCGACCCGGCCGTTTCGATTCCTTATCGCCAGCGATTTCCATTTGGAGCAGCCGCTCGGGGGCGTGGCCGAAGTGCCCGATCATCTTCGCGACTTGTTCCTCGATTCGCCTTATACGGCCTCGCGACGGGTGTTCGATGCGGCTTTGGCCGAGGACGCCGACTTCGTGCTCTGCGCCGGCGACATCTTGCCGCGCAGGACACCGGGCCACGCGGGCCGCTCTTTCTCGTGGAACAATTTGCCCGACTTGCGGAGCGCGGGATCGCCATTTACTGGGCAGGCGGCCCGCTCGATCCGCCCGACGCCTGGCCCGAAGGTTTGGAGCTACCCAAAAACGTTCATGTGTTTCCCAAGGGTCGGATCGAAGCGTTGACAATCCAACGTGATGGAGAGCCACTGGCTCGGCTGTTGGGCACGAGCTGCGACACGCAGCACGCCTTGCGGCCCAACGACTTCGCGCCGGATGCCGCCGGCCTCTATACGATCGCCGTCGCACACGGCGACGCCGACACCAACACGTTGCAGGCCCGCGGCATTCATCTGTGGGCCCTAGGCGGTCGGCACGGGCGAAGCACACCGCTGGGCGGCGACAAGATAGAACGGTTCACTATGCCGGAAGGGCCCGGCGGGTACTTCGCACAAGGTGGATCGGTCCCATATTTCGCGCCGATGATTCACTACTGTGGCAGCCCGCAGGGGCGATGTCCCGAGCAAAGCGGCGTTCACGGTTGCACGCTGGTGCAAGTCGATGCCCAACGGCAGGCGCACACGTGCCTAATCCCTACTGACGCGGCCCGCTGGCACGATGAGTGCGTGCTCGTCGACGACGCAACCTCGCGTGAGGACTTGGAATCGCGGCTTCGTCAACGCGTGCACGCGCTGATCGGATCGGTAGGAGTGGAAACGGGAGACAACTCAAATTTGCCGGAACGGCCCGGCGGTGGCTTCGCACAAATGGGGGCTGCCCCCTTCTTTCCTCCTGCGCTAATCTCGTGGACTATCGCCGGGCAGGGCCCCATCGTCGCTCAATTGCAGCGCGGGTCGCTGGCCGCCGAGTTGCTCCACTCGCTGCGCAACGACTACGGCTACCGATCGCCGCCGGCCTGGAGCGTTTCACTGCAAACGGAGTCTTCCGAAACGCTGCCGCCCGAGTGGTACGAACAGGAGACGATTCGCGGCGACTTTCTGCGAGCCGTTCGGCAGCTTCAAATGAACCCGGACGAACCGCTGACGTTGGACGCATTTGTGTCCGAACCGCATCTGGCTGGCGCTCTGGCGGCGGCCGCTATGGTTCCGGGCGGCGTCGCCGGCCAACGCGTGCTCCGCGAAGCCGCCGCACTGGGCGTCCGACTCCTGAGCGGCGAGGAGGCCCAGACATGAAAATCACCGAGCTGGAAGTTGCAGGTTTCGGCGTCTGGAGCGGCCTGCGAATCGAGAACGTTTCCGAAGGACTCAACGTTCTGTATGGCCCAAACGAAGCCGGCAAAACAACGCTGCTGCAATTCGTCCGCTCCATGTTATACGGCTTTGCGACGCGGCACAAATATCTGCCGCCGCTGCATGGCGGTCAGCCGGGTGGAGCGATCAAGCTCACCGGGCCACATGGAAAGTTCGAAATCGGCCGCTACGGCAATCCGCTTCCCGACGGGACGCCGGCCGAGCAACTCACGCTGACCGCGCCCGACGGCACTCGGCAAGGCGAGCACTTCCTTAAAGTGCTCCTGTCGAACGTCGATGAGCCGGTCTTCAACAACGTTTTTGCCATCGGCCTGCGCGAGATCCAGGAGTTGGCCACCCTGAGCGATACCGAAGCGGCCGAACTGCTCTATAGCCTGTCGGCCGGACTGGACCGCGTGTCGCTCGTCGACGTATTGAGGGAACTGGAGAACTCGCGAAACCGGATCCTCGACGCTGCCGGTGGCCAATGCCAGGTCGTGCAGTTGCTGGTGCAGCGTGAAAAGCTCCGCGGCGAGATAGAAGAGATTGGCGCGGTCAATCGCCGCTACGCCCATCTCGCGGCGGAGCGCACCGCGCTTCATCAAGAAGTTCTCCGCTTGCAGGAGGAGAGTAACCACGCCGAGCGGCTGGCCCGCGTCATGGACCTCGCGATCTCGCTCCGCGACCGCTGGGCGCGGCGGGCCGCACTGGACGATCAACTATCGGCGCTCGGGGCCGTGAAGGCGATGCCCGACGATGCCGTTCCCCGGCTCGACGCGATCAATGCGCGACTTGCCAAACATCAACGGCGTCTAGAGCATCTCGGCCAATTGCGCCAAGCGGCGAAGCAAGAGTTCACCGCGCTACCGATCAACGAGGCGCTTTTGCGCCAGGCTGCACGGATCGAGGCTCTCAAGGAGCAGGAGCCATGGATTACGCAGCTTCAGAACCAGATCGGTGAGCTGCACGGAGAGTTGGGGCGGTTCGAGGCCAGTGTGGCCGCCGAACGCGAGCGGTTGGGCTTAAAGGCGGAGCCGAGCACGCTGCCGAGTCTGTCGGCCAAGATACTGGCGCCGCTTCGCTCGGCAGCCAAGGTCCTGCGGCAGCATCGCGGGCGATTGGCCGAAGCGGAACAAGCGACGGCGCTGGCCCGACAGATGGCCGAATCGCTGGGGCAACAGATCACGTCGGCATTGGCGGCGCGAGGCCAACACGATCTCTCGTCGGCCATGGATCACGCCGGCAGCTTGGTCTCGCAACTGCGGCGCCGCGGCCAATTGGACGAGCGGCTCGACCAACTCGCGCACTATCAGGTCGAGCTTGAGGAGCGAACCCGGCGACTCCTGGAACGGCAAATATTGCCCGTCGGCGTGTTGATTGGCCTCGGGGCCGTGTTCGTCGTCGGCGTTACGTTGTTATTCGCCGGGCTGTTCATGCCGACCTCGCTGACCGGTTCCGTCGGTTGGGCGCTGGCCGTATTGGGCCTCGCTGGCACCAGCGCCGCTATTATTGGCAAGGTGATGCTCGAACGTTCACACACCCGTCAGCTCGACGCCTGCCAGAAGCAGCTTAGCGTACTGCAATTGCAGATTCAGCAGGCTAAGGAAGACCGCGACGGACTCAATGCGCAACTGGTCGCCGGAGGCGGATCAACGACCGTGCGGCTCGATGTGGCGGAAAAAGAGCTCTCATCGTTAGAAGAGCTTTCGCCGCTGGAATCGCGCCGGGCCGCAGCGAGTCAGGAAGCCGAAGCTGCGTCCCGACGTGCCGACGAGGCAAAGGATCAACTACGGACAGCGCGGCGGCGATGGCGCGATGCGCTCATGGCTGCGGGCTTGCCAGAACAACTAAGCCCCAGGCAGGTTTGGCGGCTCGCAGAACACGGTGACAAGATTGCCGAGATGCAGCGCGCCGCAGCGCAGCGCCGCGAGGAAATGCTTCGCCGACAGAGCGAGTTAGACAGTCTTACGAACCGGATCGCGCAACTGGCGGCCGATTCGGGCGTATTGCCCGGCGCCGGTGGCCCCATCGAGCGGCTGCGGCAGCTTGCCGAGGCAGCCGCCCGCCAGGAGGCCGATTCCGCCCGCCGCGACACCTTGCGCCGCCAAGCGCGACGCATTCGGATGGCCGCCGCAAAGCATGAAGAAGCGACGAGCAGCCTAAAGCACCGCCGGCGAGCACTGTTCATTGAGGCCGGCGTGAACGACGAACAAGAGTTTCGCCAGCGAGCACTCCAACGTGCCCGGGCCGACGTCTTGACACGCGAGCGCGATGCGATCGCCGCAGAGATACAGGCAGCGCTCGGTTCGGAGTGTGCGGAGAGCACGATTCGGCAGCAATTCGAGCAAGGAAATGCCGCGACGCTGGAAGCCCGCCGCGAGGAGTCGCGGCAGCGTTTCACGGCCGTCCAGCAGCGTCTGGGAGAGCTGTTGGAAAAGCGCGGCCGGCTGCATGAGCAATTGCAGACGCTTGCCGCCGATCGGCAGCTTGCCGAAAAGCACTTGGATCTGGCCATCGCCGACAAGCGCCTGGCGGAAGCGATTCACCGCTGGCAGGTGCTTGCCGTCACGTGTTTGATTCTGGATATTATTCGTGCGACGTACGAGAAACATCGTCAGCCGGAGACCCTGCAAGAGGCGTCAGGCTATCTCGACCGACTGACGCAAGGCCGCTACCACCGCGTGTGGACGCCGCTGGGCGAGCACATCTTGAAGGTCGACGACGCCGAAGGGCACGCACTGCCGGTAGAGGTGCTCAGCCGCGGCACGCGCGAGCAGCTTTTTCTCAGCTTGCGGCTAGCCCTGGCCAGTTCCTACGCCGGGCGTGGCGCCCCCTTGCCGTTGGTGCTCGACGACGTGCTGGTGAACTTCGACGCCGAGCGGGCAAAAGCCGCCGCGGTTGTCCTCCGCGATTTCGCCGCGGCAGGTCATCAGGTGCTGATCTTTACCTGCCACGAGCACATCCTGAAGCTCTTCAAGTCGCTGCGCGTGCCCGTCAGCCGGCTGCCAAGCAATGCCCAGTCGGGCGGTTGTGTGATTTCATTGGAGCGGCGCATCGAGGAAAAGCCGAAACGCCAACGCAAGGCTGCCGCTGAAGCGGTTCGCCGGAAGGTCGACGAAGCGGACGACGTCAACGACGAGCCGAGCGACAATGAGGACGATTCGCTCTGGGATCGCTCGGAAGACGCTGACCTCGACGACCTCGACGATCACAACGGGGCAGCGGCATGAGGGATGGATCGCGATTCGCGGCGAATCGCCGCCGGACGCAGCGACACGGCTCGCGCGGCAGAGCCTAGGTAGTTTTCTGTTCCGCCAGCGGCAGGCGGATGATGAAGGCCGTCCCTTTGCCTTCCTCGGTCTCGAAGCGGATGGTTCCGCCGTGTTTGGTCACAATGGTTGCGTAGGCCATTGAAAGGCCCAAGCCGGTTCCTTTGCCTACTTCCTTGGTCGTGAAAAACGGATCGAACAGCCTGTCGCGGATGCCGGCCGGAATGCCGGGTCCCGTATCCTCGACGCGAACTTCCACCCAATCGCCGTCCTGACGCGTGCGGATGCAGATCGTTCCCCTGAGTTGCGTTCCGTCGCCCACCAAGCCCGCAATCGCATGAGCGGCGTTGAGCACGAGATTCAAGATGACCTGGTTGAAATCGCTGCCCAGACACGGAACATGGGGCAGATCGGTGGCGAAGTCGGTGACCACGTCGGCAACGTATTTCCACTCATTGCGGCACACCGTTAGCGTGCTTTGGATGGCCCGGTTCAGGTCGACAGGTTGTTTGTGATCCGTGCCCGGGTGGGAGAACTCCTTCATCGCTCGGACGATATGGCTTACTCGATCAATACCATCCAGCGACTGCTGAATCGCTTTGGGGACCTCTTCTTTTAGGTAGTCGATTTCGGCGTCGCGGAGTGCCGCTGCGGTCTCGGCGACCAGAGCATCACTTAGCTCTCCGGTCCCAGCGGCGTGCAACAATGTGTCCACTTTATCGAGCAGCCGATCGACGTCGCCAAACGCATCGCGAAGAAAGCGGGCATTGTCGCCGACGAATTGCGCCGGCGTGTTGATCTCATGTGCAATTCCTGCCGCCAAATGCCCGACCGCTTCAAGCTTTTGCGATTGGACCAACTCGCGTTCAACGCGACTGCGCTCGGCGATTGCCGTGGTGAGCTCACGATTCACACGCCGTAGCGAATCGTAGTTCTGCTTACTACGGACCGCACCTCGCAGGCGCACGGCAAGAATTTCGCGCCGAAACGGCTTGGTAATATAGTCGTGAGCTCCGGCGTCCAAGCCCTCGATAATCGAGCTATCCTCGGTTTTCGCCGTCACCAGCAAGACGGGAATCGCTTGCAGTTCCGGATCGCTCTTAAGCCTGCGCAGGACCTCGATGCCGTTCATGTTCGGCATCATGACATCAAGCAGAATTGCATCCAACGGCTCGGCCGCAGCCATCTGCAAGGCTGTCAGCCCATCGCAGGCTGTGAGTGCCTCATAGCCCTGTTCCCGAACTGCCATCGCCAGCAACAGAGCGGTGTCCGGTGTGTCATCGACAACCAAGACCTTAGTCATTGCTGTACCCCAACGGTTACGCCAGCACTTCTTCCGCTTGATACGCCGCACACATCTCGCGCCATTGCAGCAGGCGATCCGAGCATCCTGTTCTGTCCAAGTATTCCATGTCGAGGATGTCGGACGGGACGCTCGATACATTCCCATCGTCGCAATGTGCCAGCAGCGCGTGGGCCACGTGGACGGCCGTCGTCGGCCCAAAATCTTGGTCGGGACATTGGCTGGGAGCGCGGCAGTATCCTACGGCGTCGACAATCGGCGCGGGCAGGCCCCACAGGGCAGCCAGATATCCGCTGGCGGAGATGCCGGCATTCGCATATCTTGGCGCCGTGGCACAACCGAGCAGTGCAAAGGCGCCGAGGTCGTGAAACAGTCCCGCGGCGTAAGCATCGCCGACGACAATGCGATCGTCGGTCACTGTCTTGGCGATCTCCCGTGCCGCGATGGCCACGGCGCAACTGTGCCTGTTGAGGCGTTCGAGTTCATGGTGGACCTCGGGCGCCTTCGCGGGCAAGAATATGGACGAAGACCGCATGAGGGCCCTAATCGTTTCCAGCCCCAAATACGTGGCCGCCTCGACCCCGGCCAGCATCCGTTGGGCGCTGCCAAAAAATCCCGAGCTGACCAACTGTGCGGTTTTGGCGCACATCGCCACGTCGCCTGCGATGATCGGAGCTACCTTGTCCACTGATGCGTCGCTGCGATCGAGTCGCAGGGCAAGTTCCGCATACATGCCGGGCTGACTCGGCAGGGTCTCGATGCCGCCAATCAATGTCCGGACGGCCACATCACCGAACCGCTCCCTCGCATTGCAGACGTGCTCGAGCGTCGCTTTCAACGCCCAAGCATCGCACGGCTTATTGAGGAACTGGTGGGCGACGCCAACACTCTCCATCGACATGTCCCATTGATACTGGCCCGACAGGACAATTCGCGCCGTGTCGGGATACATCCGCATGATTTGTCGGAGAAGCGTCGGGCCATCCATGCCGGGCATTCGGGCGTCGCTGACCACGACGTCGAACGGCGCTGCTGCACAGCAATCCAATGCATCGGCGCCTTGGGCGGCGAACACCATTTCGCAGCCGCTGGCGAACTTGCGCAACATGCGCCTCAGTCCGTCCAAGATCGACGGTTCGTCATCGACAAATAGGATCCGCCTCAATGTGTGCCTCGCGAAAGGTTAGGGGCAAGTCGCTGCTGTCCGAAAGCTGCTCGCGAACGGACCGAATCGCCGGGAAGGACTTGCGAAACGCCTCATAAACCTGTGGATCAAAGTGGCTTCGCGCCATATCGCGAAGTATTTCCAGCGCCTCGCTTTCCGGGTACGGCTCCTTGTACGGGCGACGGGAAGTGAGCGCGTCAAAGATGTCGGCTACCGCTACGATTCGCGCCTCCATCAGGATATGCTCGCCGGAAAGCTGCTGGGGATAGCCCGTACCATCCCATTTTTCGTGGTGCATCAGCGCGACGTTCGTGGCCATCTGCAAAATAGGATTATCGAATCGCTTGCCATCGCCGTCGCATCGTCCCAGCCACTTCTCGAAGGCGCCTTCGACGGCCGTTTCCTCTGCGAGAATCTTGGCGCCGATCCGGCAGTGCCGGCGCATGACGTGCCACTCGTCGCGGCTCAACGCCCCAGGCTTCAACAGGATCGCGTCGGGGATACCGATCTTGCCGATATCGTGGAGCGGAGCAGCCGCAAAAATGGTCTCGACGAACTGCCGGTCCATCCCCAAAGTCTCGGCAACGATGCGACTCATGCACCCTACGCGGATGACGTGGTTGCCCGTCTCGTCGTCGCGATATTCGGCCGCCTTGGCCAGCCGCCAGACGACTTCCATGCGAGAGCGGTACAACGCGGCCGTTCGCTCGCGGACCTGCTCTTCCAGCCGCTGGTTGTGCAAGGCCAACTCATCTTCATACGTTTTCAGACGAAGCGCGCTTCGCAGCCGAGCAAGGAGGTCCTCCGGATCGACGGGCTTACTCAAGAGATCGTCGGCGCCAAGATCGAGCGCCCGCCGCTTAAGGTCGCGGTCGCCGAGGCCGGTCAGGATGATGACAGATAGCCGCCGGAGGCGTTGGGAGGCTTTGACGCGTTCGAGCAGATCGAGCCCACTTATCCCGGGCATGCTGACGTCGGAGACAAGCACATCGTACGTGCCGTCCTGCAAGGTGTCCCAGGCCGCCATCGGATCGGCCACGAATTCGATGTCCCACTCGCCGCGATGCGCGTGGAGCATGCGACGGAGCGCATCCAATACGTTCGGTTCGTCGTCAACAAATAGAATGCGATTGTTCATGACACTCTGGCCCGATTTGAGGACAAATACCAAGGAAGTCGTTCGATCGGATCCCATCGCTCATAGCGTTTCCGCCAACACGTTCCGCGTCATCACCGGACGGCAAAAAGCGTTGCAGCACCTCGCGGAGTTGCCCAAAGTCGATCGGTTTGGAGAGATAATCGTCGCAGCCGGCGCCGAGACACTTTTCGCGATCACCCATCATGGCGTCGGCCGTCACGGCAACGATTGCTCGCTGCCAGCCGTTCGCTCGCAGCCATTTTGTGGCCTCGTGCCCATTCATGCCCGGCATTTGCATATCCATCAAGATCACGTCATAGGGGCGGCCTTCTTGCTTTGACTGCTCGGCAGCCTCGCACGCCAAATGGCCGTTGGCGACGATGTCCACCTCCAGGTGCAACTGCCGCAGGGCAGTGCCCATGGCCAGTTGGACGTCGGAAATATCTTCGGCCAACAAGATGCGGCCTCGCATCCGTGTTGCCGACAGATCATCGCCGGTGTTGTCCAGGTCGACAGCTGCCTCCGGCGCGGCTTGAATCAGGGAGTCCTGCACGGGGCCGCCATCGACGGTCAACGTGAAGGTGCTTCCTTCCCCGACCTCGCTCGCGACGTCAATGTCGCCACCCAGCGCCTTGGCCAAGCGCTTCGAGATGGCCAGCCCCAGACCGGTGCCGCCAAAACGACGCGTGGTCGATCCGTCGACCTGCATGAAGGGCTGGAACAGCTCGCCGAGCTTTTCGGCCGCTATGCCGATTCCCGTGTCGCGAACCGCAAATTGCATGCAAAGATTCCTGTCGCCTTCGCCGAGGCAACGGACGCCGATATGAATCGCTCCGCGCTGTGTAAACTTCACAGCGTTGCCCAGCAAATTGACAAGAATCTGGTGGAGGCGTATGGCGTCGGTCTCGATTTTCTCCGGGAGTGGATAGCTGTAGCCAACTTCGAGGATCAGTCCCTTTTCCTCGGCCTGGATCCTCACGGCCGACAGGGCATCGTCAATAATCTGCCGCAGGGGGCAGAGGGACTTGTCGAGCACCAGTTTGTCCGCCTCAATCCGCGACAAATCGAGTATGCCGTTGATCAGTTCCAAGAGCGATTTCCCGTTGCGGTGAATCGCCTCGAGGAAAGTGCAGCGCTCGTCTTCCGGCAGACCGGCGGACATCAACAGGTCGCTGAAACCAAGTATAGCCGTCATAGGCGTGCGGATTTCGTGGCTCATGTTGGCCAGAAATTCGCTCTTCAGCCTGTTGGCCGCGACTGCTTGTCGGCGTGTCTCGCGCAGGCGCGTCCTCGGCCTGGATGTCGACAATGACCTTTGAGGTGGTTTCGGCCAGACTATTCAAGAACGCGTGATCTTCCTCAGATATGGGGTGCTTCGCAAACGCGCCCAACACTCCAAGAGCTTCCCCGTTCGTTCCATGAAGCCGGTATCCGACGAAGGACGTCACGCCGAGGTTTTTCGCCCACGAGCAGTCGGCCACTTGCGGATCAGTGGTTACGCTGTTAGTCATGAACTCGCGCTGCTCGCCGCTGGCAATGCGGCCGATCTTGTAGCAGCCCAGTGGTATGCGACGTTGGTCGTCGTCAATATGAGTGCTTCGGCCGGCAGTGGCAATCAGGTGGAGACATTCTCCGCGTTGGTGGCACGTATTGTCCGGGTCGGCGCCCGCGGCATGGAGGCATGCGTGGTTGCAGAGATCGCCCGGCTTGAGGATCCAGATGCGGCAGACGTCGAGGTCAACAAGCTTCACGGCTGTTTCGGTAATCTTCTGCGATTTTTCAGCCAGCGGCGCTGAGAGCAGCAATTCCTCCTGAAGTTGATTGACGGCCGCCAGCCGATCCAGCAATTGCGACCGGCGCTGCTCGGCCAGCTTGCGCTCGCTGATATCACGGACGACGAGAATCATGGCCCGGGGCTTGCCGTCATGATCGGTCTCGAGCGAAGTGTTAATCTCGGCGGGAAAGCGACTGCCATCCCGCCGGACGCCCACATACTCGATGTCTCGCAAGATGCTGACTTCGGTTAACCGGCGAATATTGTCCCAAGCTCGTGCGTGTTCTTCCGGCGCGAGCAGATCAAAAGCATTGCTGACGTGAGCCAGCAACTGCTCCACGTTGTCGAAGCCAATCAGGTGGGCGGCCTGCGGGTTGGCCATCAGGATCCGACCATCCAGATCAAGCAGCGTGATGGCATCGGGCGATGTTTCAGTGACTTGGCGGAAGCGGCGCTCGCTTGCACGCCGTGCTTTCTCCATGGCACGCCGCTCAGTAATGTCCTCGCCGGAGCTCAGCGTGCCGACGGGGTTCCCTTTTTCATCGAAGATCGTCGTATTGTGCCAGGCGACCAGCCGCTCTTGTCCCGATCGCGTTACAACCAGGTTCTCAAGGTGCTCATAAGGCTGAATGTTGCCGGCTGCCAATTGTTGCATTGCTAGCAGAATGCGGGGGCGTTCACGTTCGGGCAGGCACGTATCCACCCAGTTCTTGCCTATCAGTTCCTCTTGCTGATACCCCAAGAGCTCGCAGCCCTTGCGATTGAGCATCGTGACACTGCCATTAAGGTCCAAGGCCAAGAGCACAACGCCGGCGATGTCGAGGTAGTTTTGAGCCCTGGCTTTCTCATGCCGCAACGTTTCGTCGGCCAGCTTGCGCAGTTATGTCTTCGCAAAAACCGATGAAGCAATCCGGCGACAATTGGACGGCCTGGATGGCGATTTCCAGGGTTCCACCGTGCTTCTGGCGAAACCGGAGATCGGCGGCCGACTGTCCTGTTTCCTTCACGTCACGAAAACTCTGCATGCCCCGTTCTGTACTATCGGGCGTCAGAATGTCCGGGATCGACATGCGGAGAAGCTCGTCAACGCCATATTGCGACATCCGACAGGCGGCCGGATTCACGTCGACGAACCGACCCTGAGGATCGGCAATGAAAATACCTAGCGGTGAGTCGTTTACATAGCTGCGATACTTCTCCTCGCTAATCCGCAAGGCGGTTTCCGCTTGCTTCCGTTGGGTGGTCTCCATACCATAGATATTGACGCATCTGTGATTTATGCTGGGCGCGAAAGTGAGCGTGTAGCTGCGATCTCCAAACTGCCATTCCACGTCTTGACTGCTCCCCGAGACCATCGCCGCAGATGCATGCTCCAGCCATGGCCCCGGCACAGGGGCCGGCTCGGTCTTCCGCCATTCGTCCAGTAGGCGCAAGCCGGCCGGGTTGCCGTAGAGGAGTGTGCCGTCTGGCCCGATGCTGACAACCAAGTTTGGACTTTCCTCCGGAAATGTCGCCAGCCAGGCAATGTGACGTTCTTGCGCCTTGCGCTCTCGAATGTCTTCCACCACCTCGACGAACCCTGTGACTTGACCGCCTTCATCGATAACCGGCGAGGCTTTAAGGCGCACCGCGAAGGGGGTGCCATTGCGATGCCCGGTTCTTTCAACCTCGGTGCGACACCTCTCGGCCATCGCCTCAACGCCAGGACAACCTTGACACAGCTCCGAGCATCCTTCAAACCTCTGATAGCACTTCGTGCCAACGAGTTCTGTCCGGCTTGCGCCCACGATCTCGGCTTGTCGCCGATTGGCAATCACGACGTTGAAGTCGTTGTCGATCAACGTGATACCCAGGTCGACGCTGTCGAGCACCGCTCGGTATCGTGCTTCGCTTTCCCGAAGCATCTGTTCGGCACGTTCGCGCCTGCTTTTTCGGCCGGCCTTTGCAGCGTGCTTTCGATGCCTTCCCAATTGCCGTTACGCCGAATGACGGCATAATCGTGCAGTCGGACGATCTCAAGCAATTCCGATGCGTTGCATTGATCCAAGGGATAGGTGCACACCGCAAGCAACTTCTGGCCGCCGATGGTCGCTTGCACCCGCTCCTCGTAAGACTTCAGGTCGTTCCACCGGCCGTCCTTAAGGCATGCCGCGTTGCCGCTGGCACGCAGTCCGTCGAACCCCTTGTCGCGTGCTTCGGAGAGTTTCGTCGCCCACTCGTTTAAGACGGTCTCCACATCCAGCTCGCCGGATTGCAGATACCATTGCTCATGCGATATGAACTCCATTCGCCCAGCGGCTAGATGTTCGTCGAGATTGGGAACGGCCGCCTTCAAGGCCGCCTTTGCCTCATCGGGAGAGATTGGATCGGACGTGATCCAGACGCCGGCATCGTTCGCCTTCAGCCCTTCGGCGAAGAACGGCACCAGGACCTCGAGCAAGTCGGTCTTCGTCTCGTAGAGTTGGCAGATGTGCGTTCCCCATGGAACGCTCTCCGCAAACGCGATACCCGTCCTATTGAGTTGCTCCATGTGACACAGCGCTCCACAACACATCGTCGGTGGTAAATCGGAACCGTGCCCGGTCGGCCCCTTCCTTCAAAGATAGGTTGTGCCGCGAAGGGGCGGCACAATATGCCATGTCTTAATTGCGCCGACGTTGGGAGGACGCTGGCCGGCCGCCGAGCAGGGCGTTTTGGCAACACAAGGTGGTTTGCCGACAACTGCCGTCGATGAAATGCCGCCGTAGTTGGCGCGTTCGATGTACCATCGGCAACGACTGTAGCGGACGTGCCGATCAATACGGATGCAGCCCCTTTAGCTTCGGCGAGCCCGATAGACGAGGGAAACTGTAATGGAGCGTAACCGAACGAAAAAGGACCTGCGCCTTGCGTGCCGGCTGCGATTGCGAGGCCTGCATTCAACCGTCAGGAAAGCGCGGTTGCTCGATATCCGGAAGAGGTGACGGCATCGATAAGGCACTGCGGGTCGAGTTGATCGCCGGTGACGACAGCTCGGCCGGCGGCCACGTCAACATGCACACTTTCCACACCCTGGCACTGACGCAAGGCTTTGGTCACTGCTGCCGCACAATGGCCGCACGACATGCCTTCGATCGAGAATTTGAGCCGCTCGTCGGGCGCCGCCGCCGAAGCGTCACTGGCAACCTCCCGCGCTTCGTCGGTTTCGGGCCTCGCTTTCATTGCGTAGGAGAGTGCCAATACGCTAAGCAGCAAAATGGCCCAAACGGATGCCGACCACCCTCCGGCCAGCGCATCGTGCGAATGTCCCGCCATCGCGGATATTGTCATCGTGGCGCTGGGCATAAGCTGATCGAGCAGCAGCCCGCCGGCAATCGCACTAACGGCGATGGTTCCTAGATATAGCAGGGCCGTTCTGCGGCCGAGCACTTTCCAAATCGTGGTGATGGTAGCCGCATTGGTCGCCGGACCGGCGATTAGGAAGGCCAACGCCGCACCGGGCAAGGCGCCGGCATGTATCAACCCAGCCGCGATTGGCACCGAGGCCGACGCGCAGACGTACAGCGGGATGCCTAGCCCCATTAGCAAGACGATCGACAGGACGCCGCCGCCAAGATACGCATGCCATTGGTTGGCCGGAACCAGCGCGCCGATGAAGCCGGCGATGACGACGCCCGCCAACAGCGCAAGACCAATATCGCGCGGCAATACAACGAAACCATATTCCAAGGCGCGTCGGACGACGTTCCTCGTTCCCCTGCCCGCACAGCAACTCTCCTCGCAAGGCTGCCGCGGGAGTTGTTCGGCCGCGCCGTTCCGATTCCCCTCGGCCAGCAGCAGTACGAGAAGTCCGCCGAGCAACCCCGTGGCCAAAGCCACCAGCGGCCGGTAGACGGCGAACAAGGTTCCCAGGAGCGCATAGGTCACCGCGATGCTGTCGACGCCGGTCTGCGGAGTCGACAGCAAGAACGACGTGGTCGCGGCTCGGCTGGCGCCGTGTCGGCGGATCGAGGCCGACACCGGGATCACTCCGCACGAACACAGCGGCAAGGGAACGCCCCAGAGCGCCGCCTTCAGCACGGGCAGGAAGCCGCGCCCACCCAAGTGCCGCTCAACGAACTCTGGCGAAATGCATACCGACAGCACGCCGGCCACCAGAAACCCAAACAAGAGATACGGCGCCATCTGGCCAAGCACCGACCAACTCTCGTACAGGATGTTCAGTGGGATGTCGCTCATTTGTGCATGGCAACGCCGCGAGGTACGCAAGGCGGTCCGGGGACTCACGCCCTTCGCTATGCTTCAAAGCGAACCGCCGCCCGCCGTCCATCAAAGTTTAGCGCGCGGTCGCCGCCAGAGGAATTCTAACGGCGACCGCGCGCCAGTCGAGGCAAATCCGATCGAATCGCTGCGTCAGGCGGCCGGTGCTGCCCGCTTGCCCAAATAGGCGGCAACCCCTTCGGCGGTGGGCTTCATCGCCTCATCGCCTTCGTGCCAATTCGCAGGGCACACGTCGCCATTCTTCTCATGGAATTGCAAAGCATCGAGCACGCGTATCGCTTCGTCAACGCTCCGGCCGATCGGCAGATCGTTGACCAAAGCGTGCCGCACGACTCCTTCCTTATCCATTAAGAAAAGCCCGCGCAAGGCAACGCCGCTGTCGAGAAGTACGCCGAAGTTTCGCGAAATGCTCTTATCGAGGTCCGAGACCAGCGGGTACTTGATCGGGCCAATTCCACCCTCTTTGCGAGGCGTGTTCTTCCAGGCCAGATGCGTGTAGTGCGAGTCGACCGAGACCCCGAGAATCTGGGCGCCCTTCTTCTCGAACTTTGCCAAAGCCGCATCGAAGGCGACAATCTCCGATGGGCAAACAAACGTGAAGTCGAGCGGATAGAAGAACAGGATAACGTATTTGCCGCGATAGGACGAAAGTCTCAGGTCGGCAAACGAATTATCCGGCATCACCGCCTTGGCGGTGAAATCAGGGGCCTCTTTGGTAACCAATGTAGACACAGAGATATCTCCTTTTTGAAATGGGTTGTTTCGCCGCAGCTATTTTGCCGCCCGTTGGCCAAGCTGCTGGTCGACCATGTAGCGGCCAAGGCCGCTGTCACCGGCCAATTTCAATTGCGAGACGATTAGCTGCGCGGTGGCCTCCTCTTCGACTTGCTCTCGAGCAAACCACTCGAGGAAATCATGTCCGGCCCCATCCCTTTCGACCGCAACGAGGTTAAACAAATCGTTGATCATGCCCGTGATCTTCTGTTCATGCTGGTACGTCGCCTCGAAAACTTCCAACGGCGATTTCCATTCGCCCGGCGGGGCGTCGATGGCCGCCAGCGTCACGCGCCCGCTGCGATCGTTGATGAAATCAAAGAATCGCATCGCGTGCTGTTGCTCTTCGCCCGACTGGATCCGCATCCAATTTGCCATCCCTTTCAGATCGAGGGATTCAAAATACGCCGCCATCGAGAGATACAGATACGACGAATACAACTCAGCGTTGATCTGTTTGTTAAAGGCGCCTTCAATTTTTGGACTTAACATGTTTCTTGCTCCTATCGAGGTTTGTGAGAGACTCGCATACGTTCCCGGTTGGGTTTCAAGTCGGCGGAATGGGTATCATGCTCCTCGCCGGCCAAATCGTCCTCGCGCGGCGACAGTCGGGGCAGATACCGAATAGCTCCATGCGGTAGCCGAGGATTTGAAAACCGCCCCAATCTTTCGCGTCCTCGGGCAAAACGTCAAGCGGCCGCGCTGCCAAGTCGCCAATTCGACCGCAACGAACGCAACGCACGTGGTTGTGCTCGGCCATGTTGCCGTCAAAACGCGCCTCCGAGCCGCCAATATCAAGCTTGCGGATCAGTCCCGTGCGGGCCAATAGTTCAAGGTTGCGGTAGACCGTTCCAAGGCTGATCTTGGGCAGGCGACGGCGTACCCGCTCGTAGAGTGCCGCGGCGGTTGGATGCGACGTGACCTGGCGCAGTTCGTCCAGGATCACTTGACGTTGCCGGGTATTGCGTCGAACGGATTGTCTTTGCATGGTGCCCTATCAATAATAGAAATTATTACTGATAAGCTATGCAAGTCAAGTGTCCGACCCTCGAATTCCGCGATTCAGCACCGGTTCATGGAAAAGACACGCCATACCAGAAAATGGCGCACTGCCAGGCGCCCGCGTGAACCGGCTCCAGATCGTGATCACGAGCGAAGCGATTTCCGCGCAGCCAACAATCGCGCGATCATCGTTGCGATCGGAATCGACGGGCTCTGTAGCGAGCAGCTTACCCCGCGTTGATCTTGCTGATCTTTACGCGCGTGAAAAGCTGGCGATGGCCCGTTTTGCGACGATACGTCTTACGACGTCGGGCTTTCTGAACGACAAGCTTAGGACCTTGCGACACCGCTAGAACCTCGGCCGTGACGGTGGCGCCTTCGAGGACCGGCTGACCGACCTTTAGCACGTCGTCATTCTGGTACGCCAGAACGCGGTCGAACTTCACCTCATCGCCGGCGGCGACTTCGCGATAATCGACATCGAGTTCTTGCCCCTCTTCGACTTTCAACTGCCGTCCGCCGTCCGAGATAATCGCGTACATGGAGATTCCTACGTGCTCGTCACTTGCCAGGGATAAACGTCTAAGTTTAGCAGAGGAGGCCCCGGTTGTTCAAGAGGGGGAGTACACGACCAAGGCGTCTCGTCGATCCGGGAGCCGCAACCCATTCTCATGCGTCATGCACCGGCGACATGCCTGTAGGCTGCGCCTTAGCATAACACCTTTACCCACAATGCTTTTCGCTATTCCGGAGCGTTACCTGCGGCGGTTACATCTTATCGCCAAGGACACTAGGGAAACTTCACTTCTCGGCCATCGGAATCGCGACATTCTACGATGAGGTACTCAGGCGCAACCCCCTCAGCCCCAATGAGTTGGATCGACATTTCGCCTTCCTGCTCAAGCCGGGCGAGTTCGCTGCGTTTCTTGTTGTTCAGGTAATCCGCGACCTCTTCGGCCGCCGTGATGGTGACGCGCAGGATCGATGTCCGCTGGCTGGCGAGAATCAGCAGCCGGACAACATCGATGGCCATGCTTTCCGGCGTTTTGACCACGCCCGAGCCCCCGCAGCTTGGACACTCTGTGTAGGCACTTCGCTTGGGGTTCGTGCGGATGCGCTGCCGCGTCATCTCGATTAGGCCGAACGGGCTGGTGCGGAGGATTTTCGTCCGAGCCCGATCCCGTTTGACGGCGTCGCGCAAGGCGCGCTCCACGCCGCGGCGATGCTTTTCCTTGCGCATGTCGATGAAGTCGTTCACGATCACACCGCCAAGGTCGCGCAACCGTATTTGCCGGGCGATCTCCCGGGCCGCCAAAAGGTTCATCTGGAAGGCCGTCTCCTCCGCCGAATCTTCGGCGCGGAAGCTGCCGCTGTTGACGTCGATTGCCACCAGAGCTTCCGTCTGATCGATGACGATCGATCCGCCTAAGCGAAGCGGCACACGGCGGCGATGGATCTTCGCGATTTCCTCGTCGAGATTGTATTTGCGGAAGAGCGGCTCCTTGCCCTCGTAGAATTGCAGGCGGTGGACGTAGCGGGGCATGACCAGTTGCAGAAACTCTTTCGCCCGCTCGTGGGCCGTCGGTTCGTCGATATAGATGGCATCGACGTCCGCGGTAAAAATGTCGCGGATCGTGCGGATGATCATGTCGCTCTCTTCATAGATCCCCGTCGGACCCGGCGACTTCTTAATCCGCCGGGCGATGACCTTCCAGAGACGCAACAGATATGCCATGTCGCGAGAAAGTTCACGCTTGGTGCGATCGCTGCCGGCCGTGCGGACGATAAACCCGACGCCCTTGGGCGGGTTGAGCTCGAGCATGATATCGCGCAACCGGCGGCGAATCGTCTCGTCCTCGATCTTTCGCGATACGCCAATGCGTCCCAGCGCGGGCATCAGCACCAGATAGCGGCCGGGGATGCTGATGTACGTCGAGAGCGTGGGGCCCTTGGTGCCGATGCCTTCCTTGATGACCTGGACGAGGACCTCGTCGCCGCGACGCAGGATTTCTTGAATCGGCGGCTTGAAGCGCGGCCGGCCGCCAAACCGATGGTTTCGCGGCCGCTCGGGCGTATCCTCCAAGCCCTCATCGAACTCATCGCCCACAGCCGAGTCGGCCGTATGTTGCGGCGCCCGACGGGGCTCGGCTGGTCCAATCGGCTTGCCGGGATCGAAGCCGCCTTGGCGAAAGTATTGCGGCTCGATGTCGCTGATGTGCAGAAAGCCGTTGCGTCCAACGCCGAAGTCGACGAACGCCGCCTGGATGCTCGGCTCCAGGTTGACCACGACCCCTTTGTAGATGTTCCCTACGTAATTATCCTGGCCGGCCCTTTCCACGTACAGTTCTTCGAGAACTCCATCTTCAACGATCGCAATGCGGCATTCCTCCGGCTGGGCGACGTTGATCAGCATTTCCTGTTTCATGTGGTAGCTTTCTTGTTCGGCAATACCGACCAATACGCGTTCGTGGCGGGCGGGCCGCGCAGGAGTAGCAGGTGTGGCGTCGATTCATGCGGCGACCTCCACGGTGGTGCGGCGAAGATGGGCTCCCTGAGCTTCGATGTCTGGCATGCCCAGCGCGGTCAGCACGTCGCGAGGGCCGACGCTACCACGCTGGTCCACCCGCAGCCGCATCGCCAGCACGCCGTCGCGAAACGCCAACTCCAAGAGGAGCGGGCGGAGGTCGATCGGCGCACGCCCATGTGCGCGTTCGATCGGCCATGTCGAGGCGGCCAGCAGACGCTCAATTCGCTGCATCAGTGGACCTTGGCAGGCACTAGGAATCGGAGCCTCATAGGATGCGCTGTGGACGCGGGCCTTTGAGCCGCCTTCGGGCAGAATCTCGATGGTGCGGATGCCAAGGCCGGGCGGCGCATGCGGCGTCAATCGCTGCTGCAGATCGTCCGCCGTATAGTCTTCGGCCAATTCGACTTCCATCACTTCGTCAATTCCTTCGATCCCGACCGCTAGAGCCAAGGGAAACGTCATCCGCGGTTTCGGATGAAACCCTTGACTGAAGCTCAACGCCAGTTTGGCGCGGCGGAACACTCGCTCCATACACCGCATCAAGTCACGGTGCCCAATAAACCGCAGGTCTCCCTGCTTCGAAAAACGAACACGTACTCGTAATCGAACCATTTGTTCGACTCTCCCCGCCACTGCCGTTGCCGGCGGGGAACTCGTAGTTATTCTCGCCGTCTGCCGGCGAGAACTTGTCTTGGATGTAATGTCCCCGCTCCCGTCGGGAGAAGGTTAGGGTGCAGCCGAGCGCGTCGTGATTCCGGCACGCCTGCCTCTACCCCCTGCCCCTCGCCTAATGGGAGAGGGGAGGTCTTCGCCGTCAGTCGGCGACAACGTCATGAACGTGTTTCTTCAATTCCTCCTTGAGGTAGCTTCGTACATCGCGGGCATTCTCCATCATCATCACCCGTGCCGCGACCGCTTCGCACTCCGCAACGGTCACTTTGCGGCATACGTTCTTCACTTCGGGAATCGCGCTTGGCGTGGCACTGAACCGCCGCAGGCCCATTCCCAACAGTAACATCGTGTAGAGCGGACTACCGCTCATCTGTCCGCACATGTTGATCGGCACGTTCTTCCGCCGTGCCGCGTTGATCGCCAGCGCGATCAATTTCAGCACCGCCGGATCGGCCGGGTTATACAGGCCGACCACGTCCTTGTTGCTGCGATCAACGGCCAATGTGTATTGGATCAAGTCGTTCGTGCCGATGCTGAGGAAGTCTACTTCCTCGACAAAGTGGTCGATCATCATCACGGCCGCGGGCGTCTCGACCATCATGCCAACCGGCAAATCGCGATTGAATGGGACATCGTGTTCCTGGAGGTCTTCCATGACGTCGGCCATGACCATTTTGGCCTGCCGCAGTTCCAGTAACGTGGAAACAAGCGGGAACATTAGCTGTAAGTTGCCCAGCGCCGACGCCCGCAGAGCGGCCCGCAACTGCGTGCGAAACACCGGCAGATTGCGGAGCGCCAGCCGAATACTCCTCAGACCCAGACAAGGATTTCGCTCGTCTTCAGGACGCGCCATGTTGGGCATTTTGTCGGCGCCCAGGTCGAAGGTGCGGATGACGACCGGCTTGTCGCCCATGGCCTGTAGCACGCGACTGTAGGCCTGGAAGTGGACCTCCTCGGTCGGTTCCAACTCGGCGCCGAGATACAGAAACTCTGTGCGATATAGACCCACGCCGTCGGCGCCCCGGTCCACGCAGTGGTCGACTTCGTAGGGGAACTCGATGTTGCCCAAGAGTTCGACGCGCACGCCATCGCGCGTTTCCGCCGGCAGGTCGCGAAGCGGCTCAAGCTTGGCCGCCAGTGTGCGGATCTCTTCGGCTTCGTGGCGGTAGCGGGCAAGGGTCTCGTCGTCGGGCTGGAGGACAACCAGTCCCTTGTCACCGTCGATGATCACTAGATCGCCGCCCGAAACTTCGGTCAAGAACGGGCCGGTGCCCACGACCGCGGGAATCTCCAGCGCCTCGGCCACGATCGCCGTGTGGCTGCCCGGGCCGCCGACTTCCGTCACGAAGCCACGAACAAAGCGGCGATCGAGGTTGGCCGTTTCGCTTGGCGTCAGGTTGTGGGCGAGTACGAGCACCGCCGACGTCAGATGGGCGATGCCCTCGCGACGGCGGCCCAACAGATGCCGCAGCAGCCGCTTCTCGATGTCGAAAATATCGCTGGCTCGCTCAGCCAGATAAGAGCTTTCCAATCGCTGGAAGACTTGAGCGTAACGGCGAAGCGTGCGGCTGACGGCGTACTCGGGCGAGTAGTGCCGCTGGCGAATCATCTCCTCCAACTCGCTGCGCAGCCGCGAGTCCTGAAGCATCTGGAGATGGGCCTCGAATATCGCCCCATACTTCTCGCCGAGTTCGGCAGCCACGGTTTCGCGGTGGTGGGCGATCTCGGCGGCCGCAGCGGAGATGGCCTTCTCGAGCCGTTCGACCTCGTCGACAACGGCATCGTGCGCCACGAACCGGCGAGGGATTCGGAATCCCTCGTTGTCCATGACCAGCGCTTCGCCAATGGCTACGCCCGGCGAAACGGCAATTCCTTGAAGTTTCTGCATCAGCGCTTAGGCGGATTTCTGACCTTCGTCACCAAAGCGGCCGGCAAACAGCGGTTCGAGCGCGTTGAGCACGGCTTCCGCGTCGGCTCCGTCTGCTTCGAGCGTCACCGTCTCGCCTTGGTGGGCCACCATCGTCAATATTTGCAACACCTCGGTTCCCGCGACCGGCTGCTGGTCCTTCGTCAACGTCACCCGCGACTGGCTCCGCCGGACGATGTCGGCAATAGCGACGGCGGTCCGAGCGTGCACCCCAGCCGGATCGGTGACGACCACGGTCCGTCTTAGCTTCGTCTCGGGCATGGCGTCGGTCACGATCCGAACTGGTTGTTGTCCGCTTCGTTCAGTAATTGTTGAATGTCCTCGGTCGTCTTCGCCTGCTTGAGAAATCGGCAAAACGTGTCGTCACGAAGTTGCCGTGAAATATTCTCCAAGGCCCGAAGGTGGTCTCCCGGCCGGTCCGGTGGAGACACCAGGAGAAAAAACAAATGAACCACCTCGCCATCGAGGCTGGCGAAATCCACCCCGAGACTGCTGACGGCTACTGTGCCGACCAAGCGATCGACGCTGGGGTGCTTGGTGTGCGGAACGGCCACTCCGCGGCCAATCCCGGTGCTGCCAAGTTCCTCACGCTTGAGGATCGCCTTAACGATGCTTTCAGATTCATCGTTATCGACCTGGCCCGCTTTGCACAGCGCCCCGACCATCTCCCGAATGGCTCCCTCCTTGTCGGTAGCACTCAACTGCGCCAACACGGCGCCGCGACAAACAAAGTCCGCAAACTTCATGCGTGTATTCTCCCTTCTACAGAACCGATCCGCTTTGAACGAGGCGGAGGACTGAGCGATAACGTCGACGACGCTAACGCGAAATCGGAGCGACCGAAAAGCCCGGCCCCCTACTCCTCCCTATGCCCGGCGCCGCGATGACGGTCCTGAGCCTTCTCCTTGTGTTTTCTCAACTGCTGCTCCATCTTGTCCGCCGCCATGTCGACCGCAGCCAACAGGTTCTCTGCCTGGGCAACCGCCACGAATTCGTGCTTCTTGCACGTAACGTTTAGATCGACCGCGGGCAGGTCTCGGTGCTCCAGGTCGATGGTCACCCCGATAGCACTGATGCGGTCGTAGAGGCGGGTTAGTTTTTCCAGCTTCTCGCGGGTTACAGCCTGGGTCGCGTCACTGACGTGACCGTGCCGTACCGATATGTTGATCTGCACCGAATCGACTCCTTGGTAAGATCAATGATTCTAGTGGTTTGCCGTCGGCGACACAAACGCAAACGAGGTAAGAGCGCGGCGAAATCCCCGGTCGCACATGTCGGCGCCGCCATGCTGAGCCCCGCAAAATATCTCCCTGATGACGGCGCGATAGTCCTTCGAATCGTTCCGGGTAACAGTCGTCCATCCTTCTGGATGGTATCAAGCCACCCGCAAAACGCCTGGAGACCGCGTCGCCGTCTCTTTCAGTCTAGCTTTTTGCCGCCGCGTTGTAAGGGGTGGTCTCCTAGGAGGGTGCACGGCGGTGTGGCAAATAGCCGCCGGCAGCCGGGGCTGGCAGGGCCGGGCGCGGTCAATACATTCGGCCGGCCAACCAGCCGCCGCCGTGCTGTATGGCCTTGCCCAGTTTCTCGGGTTGTACTACCGAGCTGGCAACGGGGCGTCGGGCGCCTCTATTTCCGCCGCACCGTCCACCCTCTCTGTCCGTGTTTTCAGGCGAATCTCATGGGCATCGAGCCGCTGCTGCCAGCGCCGCAAAGTTGGCTGCCGTTTTGCTGCCGTTTGTTCCGGCTGATATACGCCGGCGCCGGTCAAGTCGCGGAGGTTCCAAAAACTGAGCCGCCGCATCGCTAACAGGTCGTCATTCATGTCGCGAACCAGATGCGCGTCTTCGCCTCCTTCCAATTCCCTATTACTATAGCCCCAGAGCATTCGGTAGAGCGCAGCCGCTTGTTCAGGGTAGTGTTTCTCCAGTGCCAGCCGAACCGCTGCGGCCGACTGCGCGTCCCGTGCTACGGCATCACGGAGTTCGTCGACATAGTCGGGCCAATCGAGCTTTCGAGCCGGATCATTCAACGCCTTCACCATATCGCCAAATTGGTCAATGTAGGCCAGACAACGTAAGGCCAACCATCGCACCTCCTTCTGCGGTCGGGCGTTCAGTTCCATCAACGATAGCCGCGCCAGCCGATCGGTCGGCATGGCCTGGGGTTTTGCTATGGCCGGTGACGCGAGGCGGTCGAGTGGCGAGATCGGCTCTGCGACAAGCCACGGCGGCAGTTCCTTCGACGTGGCCGGCTCGGAGGTCAGTACCGCATTAAAGCTGACCCACTGTGGCGCTTCCAGACGTAGCGGCTTGGTCTCTGGTCCGCCGCCCACCTCGTCCCATGTGATGCTTCCCGCGGCACAATAGAGATTGGCCACGATGTGCGGCGGCTCGTCCTCGGGATTCGTTCCGGGAGGATGTAGTCGGCGAACGTCGAACGCCGCGACCGAATCGGCATCGCCGAAGGTGATCACACCGGAGCGACTTCCAAAGGCCACCTTCAGGTGTGTGCCGGGTTGGGATAGCGGCAACAACCCCACACGCCCATAGACAATTCGGATGCCCGGGGGCCCCTGGGAATCGCCCGGCAGCAACTCGACCAGCGTGCCACCGAGGATTTCCATCGTGACACCGACGGAAAGGGTCACCTTCGGCCGGTACGTCGGCAACGCCATGATTCGACCGGGCGCAAAGGTCTCGCCTGTTGCGACCCGCATCCAACCGCCCGTCCCGTCATCCCTCAACAAAATCTGGTCAGCGGAAACGAGCCGTCCGATCGGCTCTGGTGGCAGCGCGTTCGGCGCGGCGCCCGCCTCTTTTTGAGGAGGCCCTTTGTCCGGCGTAATCGCCATCGCGGCCGCCGCTTCGGGCTTGGGGTGGGCGTCGGCCGCCACATCGCTCGGTGGAGTTCCGCCATGAGACGCGGTTATGCTACCGGGCTCCGGCGGCGGTGGCAGGTTCCTCGGTTGCTCGCGCTTAGCGGCGATCGCCGCAGCCGGACCTTTCTCCTCCTCTTTCGTCGTTTCGGAAGGAAACTCGATGGCCGGCACTTTCGGCGCAGCGGCCGACGGCATGCTGACGGCCTCTTTGTCCGGTAACGTGGCCGGCTCCTTCACATCTGCCGGCTCTTTCGTTGCCACGCTCGTTGGCTGTGGCGCGACGGCGGTCTCCTCGTTAAGCGCCTTCGCCGCTTCTGCTGCGCACGGTTCAGATGGTTGCACGGGCGCTGAATCTGGCGTCCCATTGGGCTCCTCCAGCTTGGCCGGCCGCGATTGTGGAGCGGAAGCCACTTCCGTCACCGGCGGCGAAGCCACGATCCCCCATCGCACCAACATGTTCCCTAACGGAGCTTCCGGCTCGAATTGACCTAGCGCCTTCAGTACCACCACGGTAAAGCAAACCGTTAAGAGCAGACCCACGGCGACGGGAAGCCAGCGACGGTGGCGCCGCGGCTCGCGGAGATATTCTGGCACTGTCGGCTTCGCTCGATGCTTCCGCCGCCCAGGTTCACCATCCTCGTCGCTGAGGTCCAGAGTCGTCACCGAACTGGTAAGCGGGAGCATCTTCTCCCGAGCGGGAAGCACGGGCGGCCGGTCGGACGGAACGTCGGCCGCTTCGGCCGCGTCTTTCAGTTCGTACATCCTCTGTCGGCTGGCAGCATCGATTCCGGCCGGCTCTCCAAGCACCAGCGTCAGGATCTGGTGACAGGAGGCAACCTCGGACAAATGGACGTCGGATTCGAGACACACCTTTTCAAAGTCAGTCACGATGTCCGAAGGCAGCGTATTATCGAGGTATTCGGCCACGCTATTCGCGTCCAGTCCGGCCGTTTGGTCGCCGAGCCCGGGGGCAGCCAGCCGCATCCGTCGCACCACGTCGCGGATTCGGTGGAGGAGGCCCGTGGCAAACTCGCTCTCCTCGATCTTTTTGCCGATGTCCTCGGCATCCTTGGGATCCAGAATGCCGTCCATGTACGCCAGCATCGTTCGTAAAGTAAGCCGCATGAGAACACCTCCTACCCGTATTAGTGCCGGGCCGGTCACTTTTCCGTGCAACCGACGTTGCGATTTGCCAGACGGATATTGTCGTCTATGTTGATAAACATTACAATCAAACGATCCGGCCCCCGCTCAGGCGATTTTCACCACTTGATCGCCGGCACACTCGCCGGTAGCGTAGGTAATTCGTAGTTCGGTCAAAGGAAGGCAGACTTATGGCTGGTGAAACACAACAGACGCACGGATTGGGCACGCGGGCGTTGCACGCGGGCCAAGTGCCTGACCCGACCACTGGGTCCCGGGCCGTACCCATCCACCAAACGACTAGCTACGTGTTCAAGAGCACCGAGCACGCCGCAGACTTATTCGCTCTGAAGGAACTTGGCTGGATCTACACCCGGCTGATGAACCCAACAACCGACGTCTTCGAACAGCGGATGGCTGCCCTCGACGACGGCATCGGGGCCTTGGCCCTAAGTAGCGGGCAGCAAGCCATCGCAGTCGCCCTGTTCAACCTCGTGCATGCCGGAGGGCACATTGTGTCGGCCGCCGCGCTGTACGGCGGCACCATCACCCTGTTCGGCCAGACTTTCAAGCGATTGGGAATCGACGTGACGTTCGTCGATGCTACCGATCCGCAGAACATCGCCAAGGCAATCCGGCCGAATACAAGGGCCGTGTACATCGAGTCGGTAGCCAATCCGAAGAACGACGTGCTCGACTACCGCGCCATAGCCGACGTAGCGCATGCTCAGGGACTGCCCGTGGTATGCGACAATACCGTGCTCACGCCCGTGCTGTTTCGGCCGTTCGAGCATGGCATGGACATTGCCGTCTACAGTGCGACGAAGTTCATCGGCGGCCACGGCACGAGCATCGGCGGGGTGATCGTCGACAGCGGGCGCTTCGATTGGACCGCCGAGCCGGACAAGTGGCCGCAGTTCACCGCTCCCGATCCGTCGTATCATGGCACGGTGTTTCACGAGGCCGTCGGCCAACTCTGCTATATCATCACGTGCCGCACGCATTGGCTCCGCGATCTGGGCGGGGCGCTGAGTCCGATGAACGCCTTTCTCTTCCTACAGGGTTTGGAAACACTGCATCTGCGGATGCCGCGGCATTGCGAGAACGGCTTGGCAGTGGCGACGTTCCTTGAGAAGCACCCGCTGGTCAGTTGGGTAAACTACCCTGGGCTCCCGTCGCACCCCGACTACCGTTTGGCGCAGAAGTACTTGCCAAAGGGCTGCGGCTCGATCCTGGGCTTTGGCATTAAGGGTGGCGGAAACGCCGCTCGCAAATTTATCGAGGCGGTCCGACTGGCCTCGCACCTGGCCAATATCGGCGACGCCAAGACGTTGGTGATCCATCCGGCCAGTACAACGCATAGCCAGCAAACGCCCGAAGAACTGCAGGCGGCCGGCATCAGCGACGATTACGTCCGCGTCAGCGTGGGGCTGGAGGACATCGACGATATTTTGGCAGATCTTGATCAAGCCCTCAAAATATCGCAACAATAGGAAGTTAGCACGGTGCGTGCAATGCACCGCAGGAAGGGACGCAACTCCCCGCTCCATGGCATCCGACACCTTCGATAGTAGCGACAGCGTTCGTAGCGGCCGGCCGCTGAAATATGCGCAGTCGGTCACGCTCCACGAACCACTAGACCTCGAGCTGAGGCGCTCGCTTGCCGGAAGTCACGGTGGCCTTCGAGACGTATGGGCAGCTTAACCCAGCAGGCGACAACGCGGTGCTGGTGTGTCACGCGCTCTCGGGCGATTCGCACGTCGCTCGTCACGATGACGCCGACGACGAGGGATGGTGGGATATTGTCGTCGGACCCGGCAAGCCGCTGGATACCGATCGATATTTCGTCATCTGCCCGAACATACTTGGCGGCTGCCGCGGCACAACGGGCCCCAACAGCATCGACCCGCGGACGGGCTCGTGTTATGCCACGGATTTCCCCGTCATTACCATCAACGACATTGTCGAAGTTCAACGCCGCCTGATCAGGCATCTCGGCATTCGCCGCTTGTTGGCCGTCATTGGCGGATCGCTCGGCGGGCACATGGTCCTGACCTGGGCCATTCGCTTTCCCGACGATGTGGCGGGAGCGGTGGCGCTTGCCACTTCGCCGCGGCTGACAAGCCAGGCTCTGGCCTTCGACGTCGTCGGCCGCAACGCTATCCTCCGCGATCCGGACTACCAGAACGGGCGTTACTACGACAACAGCCATGGACCGACCGTCGGCTTGGCGATCGCGCGGATGCTCGGCCACATCACCTACCTGTCGCGCGAAGCGATGATGCATAAGTTCGATGCCGATCGGCTGCACCCACGCAACGTGCCGACGCAGTTCGAGACGCGTTTCGCGGTCGGCTCCTATCTGGCATATCAGGGCGACCGCTTTGGCGAGCGGTTCGATGCTAACAGCTACCTCACGCTAACGACCGCCATCGACCTATTCGACCTCGGCGACACGCGCGACAAGCTGCTTGTGGCGACGGGCCAATCGAGTTGCCGTTGGTTGCTGCTGAGTTTTAGCAGCGACTGGCTATTTCCGCCCTTCCAGGCGCAAGAGATCGTCAACAGCCTGATTGCCGGCGACAAGCCGGTTAGCTACTGCAATGTGCAGACCGACTGCGGTCACGACGCATTTCTGCTGCCCAATCAGTTGGACGTGTATGGCGAGTTGATTCGCGCATTCCTGGCGAATCTTAGGCGGAGCGAGGAGAGAGTGGAAGGCGGAGGACCGAGCGGTGCACCAGCCAGTTTTGCATCGCCCAGTAGCACGGCGACTAGCGTCGTAGCGCCCGATCCCCAATCGCAAATTTCTAATCTCTCGTCCCCGCCCAGCATCTTTCAGCATCACCGCCTTGACTACGAGACGATTGTCAACCTTGTCCCCCTCGGGGCCAGCGTGCTGGACCTGGGATGCGGCACCGGAGGGCTGCTGAGACGACTGCGCGAGCGAGGGCACCAACGGATTATGGGCATCGAATGGGACGAACACGCGATTCTGGCCTGCGTCCGCCGCGGCTTGGACGTCGTCCAGGCCGACCTCAACAAGGGGCTACCGGCCTTTGCCGACGGCCAATTCGACTTTGTAATCCTCTCCCAGACACTGCAAACCGTCGTCGATGTACCCAAGGTGCTCAGTGACATGCTGCGCGTCGGCCGCCGTGGAATCGTGAGTTTCCCAAACGTCGCTTACCGCAAGCTCCGCGCGGAATTGGCCGAGCATGGCCGCGCTCCGCGTGTGCATGCCGAGCACGGATTCCAGTGGCACAACACCCCCTATGTCCGCTCGCTGTCGATCGCCGATTTCGAGGATTTTTGCCGCCAACAGGGCGTCACGATCCATCAGTGCATTGCCCTGGATACCGAGGCCAATACGCTGGTCGACGAAAATCCCAACCTCAACGCCGACGTAGCCGTGATGGTGCTCAGCCGATAAACCACATTGGATAAGCTGTATTGTTTAGCTGCCGCCGGTACGGCGGCTTTGCAGCAGGACCGACGTTCGGTTGGGCGTTAAACCGTTGCAGCATTGTGCGGTTCGCGGGCAAACCGCCATATTCCGTTACTGCACCCCGCATGGAGCGTAGAAGTTGAAATTGCGTTCCAGACTGTCGACAATGTACGTTGCCGCCCCTTCGATATTGAATACTGTCCCAGATCCCGGTCGTATCGCAGTCTCGCCAGAAAACTTTCGCGGCGTGCGTGCTGACGCTCATTCCGTATGCATCGACCGGAAATGATGGGGCGGCGACAATCCCATGCACCGAAAACGCAAGCGGGACATCTCGGCCAAGCCTGACGCATTCAATCGATACGCGCCGCTGGCCGTTTGCACGTTTCTGCTGGTCGCCGTTGTGCTCGCCTTCGGCCAAACCGTCGGCTTCGGCTTCGTCAATTACGATGACGATGCTTACGTTTATGAAAACCCGTATGTACAACAGGGCCTGACAAGCGACGCATTCAGTTGGGCAATGTCATCGAGCCAGGCGTCCAATTGGCATCCCGTCACGTGGCTCTCTCACATGCTCGACTGCCAACTGTATGATCTTCATGCCGGTGGGCACCATGCCACGAGCGTTCTGCTGCACGCCATCACGGCCATCCTGTTGTTCCTGGTTCTCCGGAGTATGACGGGCGATCTCTGGCCCAGCGCATTCGTGGCGGCCATATTTGCCGTCCATCCGCTGCGCGTAGAATCCGTGGCCTGGGTGGCCGAACGCAAGGACGTTCTGAGCGGGCTGTTCTTTATGCTGACGCTCGGCGCATATCTCGCCTATGTTCGTCGCCCGTTCTCGCTCGCCCGATACCTGACGGTCGTACTCCTCTTCGTCCTAGGTCTGATGGCCAAGCCGATGTTGGTGACGCTCCCCTTCGTTCTGCTGCTGCTCGACTACTGGCCGCTCGGCCGAATCACGTTTCCCTTGCCGAGCAAAGACCGGTTCTCGATTCTCCGCCGTCTAATCATTGAGAAGGTCCCGTTGCTGCTCTTGAGTGTCTTCTCCTGCGTGATAACGTCTCTTGTCCAAACTGAAGCCATCGTGCAATTGGACAAGCTCCCGCTGACGTTGCGAATCGAAAATGCCTTGGTATCGTACGTTACCTATCTGGGCCAGTTCTTTTGCCCAATGAATCTGGCCGTCCTCTATCCTCATCCGGGGACGGATCTGCCGACGTGGAAAGTGGCTGCCTCGCTGCTGTTGTTGCTGGCCATTTCCTGGGGCGTCTTGGCGTGGCGGCGAAAACTCCCATATCTGTTGGTCGGTTGGCTGTGGTACCTAGGGATGCTCGTGCCCGTGATTGGCCTGGTGCAGGTCGGGTCACATGCCCACGCCGACCGCTATACCTATTTGCCGCAGATTGGACTGTGCATCGCCCTGGCCTGGGGTGGCGCCTACGTGGCCCGGTCTTGGCCCGATCGTCGTTTGGTTTTCGGCGCGACTTCGGCGATGGCCGTGGCAGTGCTGATCGGATGCGCATGGCATCAGACGACCTTCTGGCGCGACAGCCAGACCCTCTGGACCCGTGCGTTGGCCTGCACGTCAGGGAACTATTTGGCTCACGTGAGCCTGGGCAACGATCTCCGGACGCACGGATTGATCGGCGACGCGGTCACGCAGTACGAGGCCGCCCTGAAAATCCACCCCGATTGTGCCCAGGCATACTGCAACCTCGGCGCCGCTCTGACGTTGCTGGGCAAGCCGGATCAGGCGGTGCAATGCCTGCAAAGGGCGCTGAAGATCGTCCCCTCGTACGTCGACGCCCGCGTCAACCTTGGCGAAGCTCTGTCGAAGTTGGGGCGAATCGAGGACGCGGTCGAGCAATATCAACAAGCCCTGAAGGTCGACGCCGACTGTGTCGAGGCGCACTACAACCTGGGAGTCGCTCGGGCCAGGCAAGGTCGGCTTGATGACGCTATGGCACAGTACGAAGAAGCGCTCAGAATCGACCCAAATTGCACCGAAGCCCATGCCAACCTCGGCGCCTCACTGGAACAACAGGGGCGGATTGGCGAGGCGATGGCGCACTATCAAAAGGCCTTCGCGTTGGCTATGCAACAGAATAAGCCATCGTTGGCTGAAGCCGTGAAGGCCCGCATGCAACAGATTTCCGATCGCTCACATGGGCTGTGATTTTGAAACTATATGGAAGCCGTTTCAAAGTAGGGTGCGTCCGCGACGCACCATGAATCGAGATGATCTGCGAGCGGGTGGCCCCTGCTAGCTTGTTCACGGCAGTGGCGGTTGGCTCCCGCCTACCGCAGCGTGCCTCTAAGCCTTCTTCTGGATTCGCCACAATCCGTTACCGCCCCCAGACCACTTTCGCCGCGCCGTGCTGCTTGCTATATTGGAATCTCTTAATTTCCACGGCTTTGCTTGGGACGATGCAAGAATCGTTCATCCAGATTCTCGAAGGCGCCATGTTGATATGCTTCGGCATATCGTGGCCGATCGACATCATCCATACGCTTCGCGTCAAGCACGCCTCGAAGAAAAGCCTTCTTTTTTTGGTGCTGATCATCGTCGGTTACTCGGCCGGATTGGCCGCCAAGTGCTGCCGCAGTTCGCTCGGCCACCAACCGATCGAGCCCGTCACGTGGCTCTACGTCGTCAATGTGGCACTGCTCACGATCGACTTGGCGCTGTCGTGGTACTATCAGAGGGTCGATGCAGCGAGCATGACCCATGTGGCCAGCATTGACGAAGCTGGACAAAGGGGGCATGCTTCCGGACAGACGGCACGTTCTGCGTTTCCGCAACCGGAAGCGGAACATTGCCAGGTGCCTCAACTGAGCTGACCTGACCGGCGCCACCGGCCGCTCGTCAGCCACTTCCGGCGCCGATTCATGCACTGGCCGGGGCAAGCCGCTAGCGTTGCCGCGATCGTTCACTCGATCCGCGATACCGTCGGCGTCGAACTGGCTGTTGACGTGACGTTGTGGTACTAATGGTTAGCTGAAAGAGATTCCCTTCCATGTCCCGGATCGTCCTGGCAATGTCTGGCGGCGTCGATAGCAGCGTGGCAGCGTGGCTGTTGCGCGAGCAAGGACACGACGTGATCGGGCTTTTCATGCGGCATGGGCAGGCCGACGTGGCCTGCAAGGCCGGCTCGACCACGAAGCAAGGTTGCTGCTCGGCGGCTGATGCGGCCGACGCCCGGCGCGTGGCCGACATGCTCGGCATCCCGTTCTACGCCGTCAACTTCGAGCAGGAGTTTGTGCGGATCATCGACTACTTCGTCGACGAATACACGGCCGGCCGGACTCCCAATCCGTGCATTGTCTGCAACACCTGGCTGAAGTTCGGCAAGCTGTTCGAGTACGCCGACAGCGTTGGGGCGGAGTTCGTCGCCACGGGCCACTACGCTCGGCTGGCGCCGCAGCCCGACGGAGACATCGCACTGCGTCGCGGCCTGGACGAAGCAAAAGACCAGTCGTACGTACTGTTCGGAATCGACCGAGCGTTGCTGCCCCGGCTGATGTTCCCGGTCGGCGATCATCGAAAGGGGGGGATCCGAGCGGTGGCCGAGCGGCTCGGGCTGCCAGTGGCGGCCAAGCGCGACAGCCAGGAGATTTGCTTTGTGCCGGATCAAGATCACGCCCGATTTGTACGTCAGCGACGTGGGCAGATCGACACCTCAGGCGAGATCGTTACGACCGACGGTGCCGTGGTAGGACGGCACGCAGGCTTCGAGCAGTTTACGATCGGCCAGCGGCAAGGTCTCGGCGTGGCCTTCGGAACGCCTCGCTACGTCGTGCGGATTGAACCGCAGGCCCGCCGCGTTGTGATCGGCACGCAGGACGAACTGGCCCGCAGCGAACTCGTGGCTGGCAAGGCGAATTGGTTGGTCGAACGCGCCGAGCAAGGCCTGTTCCGTGCACAAGTGAAGATCCGTTATCGAAGCCGGCCCTGCGACGCAAGCGTGGAGATTCTGCCCAACAATCGGTTTGTTGTCCGCTTTGATAGCCTATGCCAAGCGGTTGCTCCAGGCCAGGCTGCAGTATGCTATCAGGACAGTCGCCTGCTAGGCGGCGGGTGGATCGAATAGCCAGTTTGTGGGGATTTTTGTGGGTGGAAAGTAGCGGTTTTTTTATGCCTACCCTGCTAAACCGTTGACCTAACGGAAATAGTAGTTATGCTAGGAATCCGGGCATGTGGCTCTGTCGATAATCGGGGGGCTGCAGGATATGGTTCGGGCTTAGCATAGCATCTGGGAGGTAGCGAACGCGGTTGATTCTACTCTGATCGCAGACGTGGCACCTTGTCTGGCCATGTCGCGATTGTGCTTTGCGGGCAAATTCGGTGGTTTTCTGCCGTCTGTCTGTAGTGCGGCGTAGCAACGCTTCGAGTGGAATCGACTGAGCGCTGTCGGAGACGGAAGTCTCGTGACGGCAGGGGGTTAATCGCCATGAGTGGATCCGCGCGGCAGGAAATGGAATTCCCGCAAATTGTCGGAGTGTCTCAGGCGATTCGCGAGGTTCTTCGACTCGTCGACAGCGTCGCTCCGAGCGATTGTTGTGTTCTTATCGAAGGCGAGAGCGGCACGGGTAAGGAACTCATGGCCCGCCGGGTATGTGCCAAGAGTCGCCGCAAAGATCGCCTCTTTATTCCGGTGAATTGTGCCGGTATCAGTTCGTCGCTTTTCGAGAGCCAGTTCTTCGGACACGTCCGTGGGGCATTTACGGGCGCCGAGCAAAACATGTTGGGCATGATCCGTTCCGCGGATGGCGGAACGCTCTTCTTGGACGAAGTGGCCGAGATCCCGTTGAACATGCAGCCCAAGCTGCTCCGCGTGATCCACCAGCAGGAAGTAATGCCCGTCGGGCATCCGATCCCGATGCAGATCGACACGCGGTTTATCGCCGGCACGAATCGCAATCTCCGCGATATGGTCAACCGCGGCGAATTCCGCCAGGACCTCTACTACCGTCTCAACATCGTCCGGGTCGTCGTTCCACCGTTGCGTGATCGCGCCGAGGATGTTCCGGCCTTGCTGGATCATTTTAGCTCGATCTATGCCAAGCGTTACCGTCACAAGGAAATCCGCCTGAGTGCGGCGGTGCGAAGTGTGCTGATGGGCTACCCGTGGCCGGGCAACGTCCGCGAACTTGCCGCATGGGTCGAACGGGTATACGCCACGGGGCTTGATGCCGAAGTGCTGGTCGAGATGCTCCTGATCGAGTCGGAGCAACCGCACAACTCAAAGCCGCACGAAACACTGAGCCTGAATCAAGTCGAGCGGCAGGCGATCGTCCAGGCCATGGATATGGCTGATTTCAACCAGCGGAAGGCGGCGCGAATGCTGAAGGTTCACCGCGCTACGCTGGCGCGAAAGCTGAAAAAGCACAAGCTCACCTAGAAGACCGCGTATGTGCGGACGGTTTACGCTTCGAGCTCCGGCGAGCGCGATTGCCGAGCAATTTGGGCTTTTTGATGTTCCCACGTTCGCCGCTCGCTTCAACATCGCGCCGACGCAGCCCGTGCCTGTCGTGCGGCAACACGACCGGGCTCGTGAATTGACTTGGCTGCGATGGGGTCTGGTGCCGAGCTGGGCAAAAGACGTCTCGATCGGCGCGCGATTGATCAATGCCCGGGCGGAGACGGCCGCTGAAAAGCCGGCATTTCGCAGTGCGTTGGCACGGCGGCGTTGCCTGGTCGTGGCCGACGGATTCTACGAATGGCAGCATACTGGTCGCACCAAGCAGCCCTATTTCATTCGTCTGCGCGACGATCGCTCTTTTGCACTGGCCGGTCTCTGGGACGTCTGGGAAGGGCCAGACCACGCCAGTCTGGAAAGTTCGACGCTCTTGACCACGGAAGCAAACGATCTGGTGCGTCCCATTCACGATCGGATGCCAGTGATTCTCCGGCCCGAAGCGTATGCAACATGGCTCGATCCGACGATTGAAGATGCACGGCAGCTCGCGCCGCTATTGGTCCCATTTCCAAGCGAGCCGATGGAAGCGTATGCGGTGGCGACATTCGTGAATAGCCCTACGAACGAAGGTTCGCAGTGCATTGCGCCGAAAGCTTAGGCGCTGGCGTGTGCAGCCCGCACTCGGTCTTTGCACGGCCGGTCCATCTTCCGGCGCGTTCGTCTTCGCCGGGCGTCACGGATCTGGTGCACGGCCAGCAGCCGATGCTCGGATAGCCTTGATCGTGCAACGGATTATAGGGCACTTGTTCCGCCAGTATACGCTTCCATACGTCATTCTTGGTCCATGCCGCCAAGGGGCTGATTTTGACGAGTCCGAACTTCTTGTCCCAGCGAACAATGGGCGTGTCGGCCCGCGTGGGTCCTTGATCGCGGCGAATTCCCGTGGCCCAGGCGTCATACTGCCGCGCCACCCGATGCAGCACAGTCACCTTTCGGTCGTGGCAGCAGCGGTCGGGATTGTCGGTGTAGACGGGGCCGCCGTGGGCAGCTTCGTAGTCTGCGACAGAAAGCTCCGGCTTTTGCAGGTCGACGACCATGCCATACTTCTCGGAAATTCGATCTCGCAGTTCGAGCGTCTCGTGGAACTGGTAGCCCGTATCGAGATTGAAGATGTACACTCGGGGTTCTATCTTGGCGAGCATGGAGATGATGACGCAGCCCTCGGGTCCCAGTCCGGTAGCCATCGTGAAATGCGGAAAATATGTCTCGACCGCCCAGGCGAGAATGTCCTCCGGCGCTGCGTTCTCCAGGGTCGCGTTTTGACGTTCGATCAGTGCCAGTTGTTCAGGAGTCGGCCCGCGCACTGTGGCCACGATGGACGCATCGGGGCGTGGCTGTGCGGCAATCTGGACCGTCGCGGCGAGCGACCTAGCAACTGGCAGACTCATATCGCGGGCCTCCTGGCGGTTGGGGGGTTGCAAGTCGTGGTTCGTCGGATTATACCCAAGAGCAGGCTACTTGTAAATGAGTATTGTGATTAACATAATGATGTATCGGCTGATCGCCGATAGAATCGTTAGCGTGGAACTGAAAGTGCGTTAAGATTTACGGTCTGAGCGTTCCGCCGATCTCGGCTTAGAGGAGGTGGCCCCCCAGCTTAGACCAGAAGCGATAACACACTGGAGAGGGAGACGATCGATGGACCATTGGGTCGACATTACATTTCACTGTCTGCCGCTGCGACTCAATTCCATGTTTTTCTCCCCCTGTGGATGCTTCGGATGAGGCGGAGGCCGTATTTGGGCGACTGCGCACCGCCGCACACAAGCACGGTTTGCACAACGCCTATTATCTGCACGCAGGAAATTGCGTGTTCCACCTGACCAATCACGAACAGATTGGCATGCTGGAGTTTGCCTTTTCTGGGACAGTTCTGACCGATCAAGACGACATGCACACGCTTAGCTGCGATTTGGACGTGGAACTGGCCGGTGAGGCCTGCCCTTGGCTTGTGGCTCCGGTGGTCGAATGGTTTGCCGAGACCGTGCGTGAGGCGGTGAAGATCGAGTTCGACCGTTTCATCGTAGCTGGCGACCGCGACAAGGCCATTGAGCGGTTGCAGCAGCTTCAGGCGACAAGCGATGCTCAGGGTGGCTTCCTTGGGGCCTGGTTATGAGCAACCATCTGGCCGCAGGCAAGGTCTACCTGGTGGGAGCGGGCCCGGGCGATCCGGCGCTGATGACGCTCCGCGGTATGGAGTGCCTCAAACAGGCCGACGTGGTCCTCTTCGACTATCTGGTCGATCCGGCGATCGTCGAGCACGCTCCACCGTCGGCCGAGCGGGTTCGGCTTGCGCGTCATACCGACATCCGACTTGCTTCGTGGCGGTCCGTCATGAGCCAGATGATCGAGGCAGCGCAACGCGGCAAGACCGTGGTGCGGCTCAAGGGGGGCGATCCGGCCGTGTTCGGCCGATTGGCGGAAGAAATGGCTGAATTGGGCGCGGCTGGCATATCAGTGGAGGTGGTGCCGGGTGTGACGGCCGGACTGGCTGCCGCGGCACAGGCTGAAATACCCGTCACGCGCGGCGGACATTCCTCGGCCGTGGCGTTGGTGACCGGTCGCCAGCGCGGTGACAAGACGACTGCCCAACTGGATTATGCCGCGTTGGCCAAGTTTCCGGGCACGCTTGTGTTCTACATGGGCATAGGCACGGCGGCCGAGTGGAGCGCGGCGCTGATTGAGGAAGGCAAATCACCGCAAACGCCTGTGGCCATCGTACACCACTGTTCCTGGCCGGATCAGAGCGTGACGCATTGCGTGCTGGGCACCGTGGCCGACGTGGTAATCGCCCGGCGGATTCGCCCTCCGGCAGTTGTAATCGTGGGCGACGTGGCCGCGCAGAACCCGACGAAAGACAAGGAACAGCGAGAATGAACAATCTGTCGGCCGTGGAATTGAAGGCATTGAAGGCCCAGGCGATGATGGTCGAAAAGGGGGGCCAACATTTTAGCGTGCGACTGAGCGTGACCGGCGGCTGTTTGAGCGCCGCGCAACTGCACACAGTGGTGCGATTGGCGGAACAGTTCGGAGACCGATGCGTGCATCTTACGACCCGACAGGGAGTCGAGATTCCGCATGTGCCCGCTGAAAACCTTGCGACGATGCGGCAGGCCTTGGAGCAAGCCGGCATGGAACTGGCGGCTATGGGACGCTGCGTGCGGGGCATCACGGCGTGCCCCGGCGCATCGTGCCCGCGCGGGCTAATTGACACGCAGGAACTGGCGAAGCAGTTGCAGGCACGGGTTGGCGGTCGCAACACTCTACCGCACAAGTTCAAAATCGGCATCAGCGGCTGCCCGAATGGCTGCACGAAGCCGCAAGAGAACGACGTGGGCATCATGGGGCGAGGCAAACGCTTTGTCGTGTTCGTGGGTGGAAAGATGGGGAAGAGCCCTCGCTGGGCCGACGCATTGCCGATAGAGGTTGGGGATGCAGACGGTGTGCTTCGTCTAGTCGAGGCCGCCATTGACTGGTACGCGGCAGAGGGGAGAGAAGGCGAACGATTTGGCGCAACGATCGATCGCGTGGGATTGGAGCGGCTGACCGAGCATCTTTGGCAGGCTGGCTCGGTCGGTGAACCGGCCCCGCCCGACGGTTGACCATTACTGCCTACTCATGTTCAGGAAGGTAATGCAAAATCTTGGCTCACGACATGAACGAGACTTCGCCTGCAATGCAAGGCCGACGTGCCGTCGGCCGCTAAACTAATGTTGCATTACGGTCCTGAGAGCTAATAATTGCTCTTGCTCGGTCGCTCGCCACCCGCGCCTCTCGTTGATACAGTCGATTAGCTGGCGCAGCCGGCCACAACTACGGCGATCGAAGTGGAAAATCAGGCGAGGCAGATCGGCCAGTTCCGATTCATCGCGTTCTTCCGGAAGGGCTTCACCGACCGCGAAGCGGCCATCGATGAGGATGTCGTGGAAGCGCTCGTTGATCTCGTCGAGCTTGCGGTTATCGAGTTGCCGCTGTAAGCGAAACACCAAGTTTGCCCGCACGTAGCGCATGCTATGGTACACGCTGTAGAACGTGAGGAATTCGGATACCGCTTCGTCCAAACAATCGGTCATGCGATAGAGCGAGAGGTCTTCAATTCCGATCATGCCACGTTCGAGCAGTTGCCGCCGGACGAATTGATCGAAACCTTTCCAGTAATCGCCGCCCGGCTCGTCCAACAGCACGACGGGCATCATGTCATGTTTGCCGGTCTGTAGCAGAGTGAGCACTTCCAAGCCTTCGTCGAGCGTGCCAAAACCGCCGGGCATGAGGCAGAAGGCGTCGCTTTCTTTGACGAACATCAGCTTGCGGGTGAAGAAGTACTTCATGTAGACCAGCTTGTGGTCTCCGGCGATGATCGGGTTGGCCGATTGTTCGAAGGGCAATAGGATATTCAGCCCCATCGAGTGTTCGCGGCCGGCTCCCGCATGGCCGGCTTCCATGATGCCACTGGCACCGCCGGTGACGACGAGCCAATTCTGGGCGGCCATGGCGTGGCCGAAAGCGAGCGCTTGTTGATAGGCCGGTTGCTCGGGCGTAGTGCGTGCCGAGCCGAAGACAGTCACCTTGCGGTTGTGACGATAGGGCGAGAAGACTTTGAATGCGTACCGCAGTTCCAGCAGCGTCCGGCTGAGGATCTTCAAATCGCCGCGGCTGGTGTGGTCGCTTGCCAGCTTGTCGGCCGAATCTTTGATCGTTTGGATTAGCTCGGCAATCCGTTTCGGCGGTTGTTGCGGGGTTGGTATCTCGGTCACAATTCCCTTTTACCATGAATCGCAGCAGGTGAAAAGCGGAAGCAGCGATCAGCCGGCTCAGCCCGCATTTTTGTGTCGTGCTAGCGTCGGTTTTTCCTTATCTATAGGTGGGAAAATCGGCCTTGACGCCGATAGACAAATGGCCTATTCTCGCCGCCTCAAGGATTTAATCCACGTGGATGGGTCTGCATCTGGGGTCACCGCGACGACGGCGACTCTGCGGACCACGAGGCGCTACGCCGCAGGCAAGGATGCCAGCGGCGCGCTTCGAGCCTATCGACGAGCGGCCGACTAAGCCCGTGCCAAGGCATGAGCTGGGTTGGTGGAGCGTCCAATCGCTCCCGGAACAGTGTCGTGTCCTTTGCCCCCCTAGGACACAGCTTTTCCGGGGGCCTTTTTATTGCGCATCCACATGAGGCCTGGTCACTTCGCTTTTTCGGGGAAGTGGTCGGCTCCGTGTGTTTTGGCGATTACAGTCAGGCCATTGTCGCTGACGGTGAAGCCACGGGTGCGGTCGAGATCGTGGTCGTAGCCGATTTCGATGCCGGCGGGGATACAGACGCCCTTGTCGATGATGGCGCGGCGGATCTTGGCATGACGCCCTACGTCGACGCCTTCGAAGAGGATGGAGTCTTCCACGAGCGAGTAGCTGTTGATGCGGGAGTTTGGCCCGACGATGGAGCGCTCAACTTGGCCGCCGGAGACGATGCAGCCCTGGCAGATGATGCTGTCGAGGGCGTGACCGCGGCGAGCGCCGGCGCCTTGCTCGGCGAAAACGAACTTCGGCGGCGGCAGGTTCTGCTGATATGTTCGGATGGGCCAATCGGCGTCGTACATGTTCAGTTGCGGATCGACGGAGATCAGGTCCATGTTGGCATCATAATAGGCGTCCAACGTGCCGACATCGCGCCAGTAGGCCTCTGTCTTCCGATTTTCGTCGGTGAAGGGGTAGGTGAAGACGCGATGCGTTGAGATGACAGATGGGATCAGGTTGTGGCCGAAGTCGTGCTGGCTGCCGTGTCGCGTGGCATCGAGACAAAGCTGCTCGAAGAGGAATCGGGCCGTAAACATGTAAACGCCCATCGAGGCCAGCGCGTAGCCGGGATCACCGGGGATCGGTTTGGGCTGGGCGGGCTTTTCTTCAAAACCGATCACGCGGTTCTCGCCGTCGACCTGCATCACGCCAAATTGGTTGGCCGCGGCCTCTACCGGCATGCGCAGGGTGGCGATCGTCAGGTCGGCGTTGGTCTGTTTGTGGCTTTCGACCAGCCGAGCATAGTTCATCTTGTAGATGTGGTCGCCGCAGAGCACTACGACGTAGCGCGGCCGCTCTTTTTCGATCGTGTAGATGTTCTGATACACGGCGTCGGCGGTGCCTTGGTACCAGTGCTCGTCGATGCGTTGCTGAGGGGGCACGACGTCGATAAATTCGCCCAACTCGCGGCAGAAATAGGACTGCCAACCGAGATTGATGTGGCGGTCAAGGCTCATGGCCTTGTACTGGGTGAGGACGAGATTCTTCCGGACACCGCTATTGAGGCTGTTCGACAGGGCGAAGTCGATAATGCGATAGGCGCCGCCGAAGGGCACGGCCGGTTTGGCCCGATCCCGGGTCAACGGTTCCAAGCGGGCTCCTTTGCCGCCGGCAAGGATGACGGCTAATACATCCTTCATAGCTAATTCCTTATCCTTGGCGTCCTTACGACTATAGCACGGGTGTAGGGAGAAGCAATTCGGGGCTGGGGGTTGGAGGCTAAGGGCTGGGGGCTGGGGGATAGGTATTGGAGATTAGGAAAGCAGAGTGTTTGGACTGGTTTCGAGTGGATGTCAGGGCACAGCGATTGTGTGCCGCCTCTTCACGGCAACACGTGCAGCACGTCAATAGATATCGGCACAAATGTTTGTTCTGTCGAGAGTTGTGTCGTTATGGCTGGCACCAAGTCGACTACTACTTCTGGCCGGCATGATTCAAAACCCCTATCTATTGAGGGGGACGGATCGGCAGGCGATGCTTCGGTGCCCAAGGGGAATGGCCCCATATCCATGGCATGAGAGTCGGTGATCGTAGTTGAAGTGAGGCTGCGACAACCGGAACTGCCGGTGTCGAGAGTGTCGAGTTGTGCGTCGAGCGACGAGACGAAATGGGGGGCGGTGCGGTCGACCTCCGCCAGTTGGGGCCGGCCCGAACGGGGACCGCTGGACGGCGCAGGCAAGGGATCCCGGCCGGATAATTCTTCGAGACTTTGCATGAACTGCTCGTAGTCGTTGTCGGACATTTGCTCGACGAATGGGCGGCTGGCGATCACGAGCATCTCGGCGAGGTGCTCGTAGGTGAGCAGCTTGGGAGGACGCGGCGCGAATTCGTCGGGATTGCGGCGTTCGAGGATCCAAGCGGCAGCACGCCAGTAGCGGTCCTTTCGAGCGGCGCTGCGGATGTAGCGGAGGGCCTCGATCTCGGCATTTTGCTGGGCGCGATCAATCTCAGCGGCAAAGTCGGGGTCGCGCTCGGCAGTGCGGGCGATTGTCAGGGCAGAGCAGCCGACATAGCGAGCGGCCACGCGACGGCTGCTTCCATTGGCGAGTAGCGCAATGATGGTCTTTCGCTTGGTTTCGTCGAGAACCGGCGGACGTCCGCCGGAGTTTTTTGAGGGCATGGGGGGAGGTTAGTGGCTAGTGGTTAGTGGCTAGTGGCTAGTGGCTAGTGGCTAGTGGCTAGTGGCTAGTGGTTAGTGGCTAGTGGCTAGGGGTTAGGGGTTAGGGGTTAGGGGAATGGGGTTTGGGGTTTGGGGTTTGGGGGGACAGGGCGCGCGATTTTCGCCGGTTCGGTGACGAATGCTTGATACCAGATTGGTTGGTACGATTTCAAGCCGGAGTTTTGGGCCATCTTATGCAAGGCGATTGCCGCCGACTCGGCGCGGGGATGGCCCGGCGAAGCGACGCGGCTACAGCACTGCAAGCGTTCCCGGGCGTGGTAAGTGTTTGTGGTCACGATGGGTGCGCTCGCATATTTAGAAGTCGCCGGCAAGGCAGCTTGATAAGGGGCCGACGTTCCGTCGGCCGCTAAACGAGTGCGACTGACGGCGAGCCCAAGGTCGGTCAATTGCCGGCGCGGGGGACATTGAAGTGACGGGAACGAAGTTTGGCGCGGGGACGGAGGATCGGTGCGGGTGAGAAGGGAAGACAGCCCGATCTTACGGAACCCTTTCAGGGTTCGCGTGATGATCTGGGACGCTGACCCAGGGCGGCGCTTCGCTTGCCCTGGGCTGTCATATTGAACCGCGTTGCGGTTCGGGAGGTGCAAGGTCAACGGTGATGCGGTTCGAGAGTGCGCACGTTTGACCGAAGAGCACGAAGAGCGTCACGCAAAGGCGCGAAGACGCAAAGACGAAGAATAACGCAAGGTAGGCCAATTGCCGGCGCGGGGGACATTGAAGTGACGGGAACGAAGTTTCGCGCGGGGACGGAGGATCGGTGCGGGTGAGAAGGGGGAAACAGCCCGATCTTACGGAACCCTTTCAGGGTTCGCGTGATGATCTGGGACGCTGACCCAGGGCGGTGCTTCGCTTGCCCTGGGCTGTCATATTGAACCGCGTTGCGGTTCGAGAGGTGCAAGGTCAACGGTGATGCGGTTCGGGAGGTGCACGGTCAACGGTGATGCGGTTCGGGAGGTGCAAGGTCAACGGTGATGCGGTTCGGGAGGCGCACGTTTGACCGAAGACCACGAAGAGCGTCACGCAAAGGCGCAAAGGCGCGAAGACGCAAAGACGACGAATCACGCAAGGCAGGTTGGCGCGCCGGTGACGTATCCTTTTCAACAGGTCCCTTTGCGTCTTGCCGTCTCTGCGTGATTGTTTCTGCTCGTTCCATTGCCAGAGGGCCATATTCATTGCTGCCCCCCTTTTTCTGATAGACGTTCTAGGTAGACTGGTGAACTGGTTCAGGGAGACGACATGAACGTACTGGTCCTGCTTGCTCATCCACGGCGGCAGAGTTTCAACCATGCGATTGCCGAAGCCGCAAGCAGGGCGTTGCGTGCGGCGGGGCATCGGGTGATCTTTCACGATCTTTGCGAAGAGCGGTTTCCAGCCGATCTCCCGGCCGAAGAGATACCTGACGACGGGGTCGTGCCGCCTCTGATCTGGCAACACTGCGCGGAACTGCGCGAGGCGGACGGCATCATCGCGATTCATCCCAACTGGTGGGGCCAGCCGCCGGCGATTCTCAAAGGTTGGATCGATCGAGTCGTTCGGCCGGGCGTCGCCTATCGTTTTCAAGAGACCGACGGCGGCGAAGGGATTCCTATCGGACTGCTCCGCGCCCGGGCGGCACTTGTTTTCAACACGTCGAACACACCGCTGGAGCGCGAAAGGGCCGTCTTTCAAGACCCGTTGGAAACGATCTGGAAGAACTGCGTCTTCGATCTGTGCGGCGTCAAGACCTTCTACCGGCGCATGTTCGGCGTGGTTGTGACGAGTTCGTTGGAACAACGAACGCAATGGCTTATGGAAGTCGAAGAGCGGGTGACTCAATATTTTCCGAAGGGCGGATTACCGTGCGAAGAGCAGCAGTCGGCGGATCTCCTGCCAGACGGGATGCGTGACGATGGGCGCTGATTGCACTGCAATTGAGACGTTGTACGGACAACGCGTCGAGCGTTTTTCCGTCGCGGAGCAGCGGTACGCACGTCGGGAACGGATGGTGATGAACTTGCGCGTGGCCACGTTCATCGCTGCCGCGGCTCTGTTTGTAATCGCCTGGAACAGCGAACACGCGTGGCGATGGTGCATCGGTGGAGGCATGGCACTTGGCAGCTTCTTCGCGGCAGTGGAGTACCACGAATACGTCCGCCGCCAATTGCGGCGCATTGGCCTGCTGCGGCAGATCAATCAAGAGGCGATCGCTCGCCTTCATCGCGACTGGGCCGGATTGCCCGAGACGCGAGTCGAAGTGCCACCGCAACACCGCGCGACGGCCGACGATCTCGATCTGTTTGGGCATGCGTCGCTGTTCCAATTCCTGAACATGGCCAGTACACCGATCGGAATTCGAGTTCTGCGCGACTGGCTCTTGGAGCCCGCATTGCCTGACAAAATCGAGCGAAGGCAGCAGGCGGCGGCAGGACTTGCGCCGCATCTGGAATTGCGGCAGACGCTGATCCTGGAGGGCCGCTTGCTGGCCGATCGAGGCGCGGCGATGGAACGGTTTGTGGGATGGGCGGAAAGCGGACCCTGGCTTGCCGCGCGGCCGTGGCTCCTATGGACGTGTCGGATTCTGTCGTTGGCCGCCTTACTGATCCTGACGTTGACGTGCTTTCAGGTGTTGTCGAGCGAACAGGGCGGGCTGGCTTTTGTTGTGGTGGTTTTCCTGAACGTCATCATGACGGCTCAGTTTGGGGGAAAGGTGCAGAGTATCTTCGCGGCGCGGCGAGGCATCGCGATATGTGCGGATGTTTGAATTGGTGTACTCGATGCCCGAGGCGAGCAGTGAACTGGACGTTGTGAAGCGCGAAGCGACGCGATTGGGCGGAGGCGTGCTGCACGGCATGCGCCAATTGAAACGGATCGCGGCGCTGGCAATGATTCGTCACGTGCCGCTTTTTTTCTATTTTTTGTATCTGCCCCTACAACTCGTGTTTTTGTATGACTTCCATGTCTTGAATCTGCTGGAGACGTGGCAAGCCAAGTACGGCAGTTATGCGCGTCGCTGGTTCCTGGCATTGGGCAAAGTCGAGGCCCTCTGCTCTTTGGCGGCCATCGTTCACGATCAGCCAGGCTGGACAATGCCCGAGGTGGCAGAATCGGCCGACCGCTTGCGGGCCAAGCAGCTAGGGCACCCGCTTTTGCCGAGCGAGACGTGCGTCGCGAACGACGTGGAAATTGGGCCGGTCGGTTCCTTTGTGCTGGTCACCGGCTCGAACATGTCGGGCAAGAGCACGCTATTGCGGTCGGTCGGCGTAAATGCCGTGCTCGCACAGGCGGGCGCTCCGGTGTGCGCCGAGCAGCTTACGATGCCGCCGGTTGGGCTGGCTACGAGCATGCGGGTTCGCGATTCGCTGGAAACGGGAGTTTCGTTTTACATGGCCGAACTGATGCGATTGAAGGAAATCGTGGACCTTGCGCGTGATGCGAATCCGCGAAACAATCACATCCTCCTGTATCTTCTGGACGAGATCCTGCTGGGCACGAATTCGAAGGAGCGGCATATTGCCGTGGCACGCGTGCTGCAACATTTATTGCATCGGGGCACGATCGGCGCCATTTCGACGCATGACCTCGATCTGGCCACTAGCGAATCGCTGGCGGGGGCTTGCCGGTGCGTCCATTTTTGTGAGACGCTGCACGACGAGCATGCGGAACAACCGATGACTTTCGACTATAAGCTGCGGCCCGGCATCGCGACGACCAGCAATGCATTGAGGCTGCTGGAGATCGTCGGTCTTGAAGAAAATGACGGGCGGCCGCCGGAGTTGTTGGAGGGCATGGGGCTGGGGATTAGGGATTAGGGATTGGGGGTCGGGGGTCGGGGATCGAGGATCGGGGGTCGGGAGAGCGTGCCAAGCGGGCGATGGATTTTTTGAGGGTTCCCGAGGGTTGGTGATAGTTGGCTACCCAGGGCGGCGCTTCGCTTGCCCTGGGCTATCATATTGAACCGCGTTGCGGTTTGGGGAGGCGCGAGGTCAACGGTGTTGCGATTCGGGGAATGCAGGTTTGGCCCCATCGCAGTTCGGGGCGGCAGGTTTCGGCGTCTTGGAAATTGGGGAGCACGATGTCTGGCCGCGCACCATGCGTTTGTGTGGCGCGTTGAACGCTGCTCTCACAGATGTCGTGAGTACGTTTCTTCGAGCAAAACGCCACATTGCCACGCGGCACCGAGCTTGCCCGACCGTGTTTCCGCACTGCTGGACAAGCCAGCAGTGGCACCCCGCGCCTGCCCCGTTTCTACGGCCGATGGGCCTTCGGCTGATGGCATCGGGGCGGCGATGAATGGCGGCGGCCGCCCAGTTTGGGCAATTTGGGGGCCGTTCTGCGATCAATCGGCCTTGACCTGCCTCGCTTCCGCGGGTATTGAAGACGCCCTTGTCCGCCATTGTCGCCTGCTTTTGCGTCCCCGCCGAGCTGCAAAGGGGAATGTCATGAAAACCGCCATGATCGTTTGCGGCCTTGCCGCCATGTCGTGGGCGCTGACTGCGTCGCCGGCCGTTGCCCAGCGGGTGCAGTTTGCCACGCCGGTGGCGCAGGCGACACCTCCCGCGTCGAACCTAATTGCGCCGCCGGGCACGGGCTACGTCGCCCAACCGGGGCCTTTGCCATACGCGACTCCGGCAGCCGGCGCACCGCTGGCTGCGCCGGGCAACTCGCGCCGGCGGCGACGGCGCCAATCGCGCCGACATACACGCCGCCGCCGGGCTACGCCGCGCCTGCGGCGGTCGCACCAGGAGCGGCCGTGCAACCGCCGCCTGCCAACTGGGATCCATACGCCACGCCCGGCGGCACACCTAGCGCCCTATTGCCGCAAGATCCGTATTATCAGTCGTCTCCCGCGGTCAACATCGCCACGATGCAGAAGTTTTTGCAGCACATCGATCTGGACTATCACTGGTTTGCCGGCCACAACGGGCAGACGCGGCATTCAGAACTCGGCATCAACGACGTCGAACTCAGCGCTACGTTCGCCTTTCCACTATTCTTCAATTCGCAAACGCCGTTGTTGGTTAGTCCGGGCTTTGCGGTCCATTATTGGGAAGGACCATTGTCGGTACAGCCGCTAGCGGCGTCAGACCCCGCGCCGGCCGATCTGCCGCCGCGAACGTACGACGCCTATTTGGATGCTGCATGGAACCCGCAAGTGACCGACTATTTTGGCGGCGAGTTGGAGGCCCGCATCGGCATCTATTCGGACTTCTATCGCGTGGCCGGCGACAGCCTGCGTGTCACCGGCAAGGGCGTTGCCGTCCTGAAACTTTCGCCGAGCGTTAAGCTGAAAGCCGGAGCGTGGTATCTCAACCGCAACCAGGTCAAGATTCTGCCGGCCGGCGGTATCTGCTGGTCGCCCAACGCCGACGTCTACTTCGACATCCTGTTTCCGAATCCCAAGATCGGCAAGCGGCTGACGACCTGGGGCAATACCGAATGGTGGGTTTACGCCTCGGGCGATTATGGCGGCGGCAAGTGGGCCATTCGCCGCGAGAACGGCCTGCCCCCGAACGCCTTCTATCCCGACACGAACGGCACCTTCGACACATTCGACTACAACGATATCCGCGTGGCCCTTGGCCTGGAGTTCCACACGCTGCGGCAACTGAACGGCTGGTTCGAGGTCGGCGGCGCGTTCAGTCGCGAAGTTATCTACCAGAGCACTATCCCGCCATCCTACTTTCCGAACAATACCGTATTCGCTCGCGCCGGTCTGTCGTATTAGACCGGAGGGTAACCACGGAGGCACAGAGGACACGGAGAGAGTAGAGCGATTTATAGGCCAAGACGGCCAAGGCAAAACGAGTTTTCATGATGTTCTGTTCGTCGTGGTCTATCCGCGCTCCTGTGCTCCCGCAGTTCTCTCAAACTTGTCTCCGCGTCCTCCGTGTCTCTGCGGTGCTTTTCACTATCTCGCTGCCGCCGGCAATTGGGCAAGTGGTTCGCTTGCCGACGGTCGCACCGCCAAGTGGCGCGCCGGCCGGACAATTGGTGTCGCACCCCGACTCGTTCGCCGAAATTTTGCAGGCGCCCGGCGAGTTGGACACGGCACCGGCGACGCCTAGCGGGCCGCAACTTCCGCCGGGCGTTCGCAACGGCGTCTTTCAGAAGATATTGTTCGATGCCACGTGGCTCGCGCCGGGCGGGACCGATGGCATGGGGATGAACGATCTGCAATTGCAGACAATTTTCGCTTTGCCTTGTCCGACGATTGATTCGCCGCTGGTAATCACGCCGGGCTTCGCGGTTCATTATCTGCAAGGGCCGGCCAACGTCGATCTGCCGCCGCAGTTGCACGAGGGCTACGCGCAGTTTCGGTGGCTGTCGCAGGTCACGCCGGCGCTGGGCCTCGACTTGGCCGTTACGCCCGGCATCTACAGCGACTTCAACCAAGAGAGCAGCGACGCGTTTCGAGTGACCGCGCACGCGGCAACGGCCTGGACCTGGACCGACACGGCAAAAATCGTCTTGGGAGCGGCGTATCTCGATCGCCCTGACGCCGTAGTGATCCCGATCGGCGGCTTGATTTGGACGCCCTTTCCGGACGTGAACTTCGATATGGTGTTTCCGCACCCGCGGATATCGCACCGTGTTTACTGGTGGGGCCAGAGCGGGGCCGACGTGCAAGACTGGGTGTATATGGCGGGCGAGTTTGCCGGAGACGCTTGGGCGATCCGCCGCAGCGACGGCACGGCCGATCAGGTCGTGCTCAGCGACTACCGCTTCATCCTCGGCATGGAACGAAAGGTCATCGGCGGACTGAGCTCGCGCATCGAGATTGGCTACGTCTTTGGCCGCCGGATTCGTTATACGAGCGACACGCCCGAGTTCCGACCGGCCGATACCATCATGCTCCGCGGCGGATTGACGTATTGAGAACCGCTTCGGCCGCGGTTTCACCGCCGTGGATGCAGTCGGGAATGCCAACGCCGTGATAGGCGTTGCCGGCCAAGGCCAGATTCGGCAGCGCGGCAGTCCGGGTCTCGATCCGTTCGACCAGTTCATTATGGCCGACGTGATACTGGGGCATCGTGCCGGGCCAATGCGCGATGCGGCAATAGCTTGGCTCGCCTCGAATCTGGAGCATTTGCGACACGGCGTCGATCACCAGCGGCCTCAGTCGGTCGTCGGCCATTTCGGCCAACTCCGGATGGTGCGCACCGCCCACGAATACCCGCAGCAACTCCGTTCCGTCGGGCGCCCGGTGTGGATATTTGCGGCTGCTGAAACTGCATGCCAAGATCGGGCTATGCTCCACGGCTGGGACAACCACGCCCATGCCGTCGAGCGGATGACCGATCTGTTCGCGTGCGAAGGCCAGCGAGACGATGGCCGTGCCGGAGTGGCAGATCGACGCGACATCGGCAGCCAGCGCGGCGTCGGTCGATTGCAGCAGGGCCGCCGTGACCGGTGAAGGCGTTGCGAGGATCAGGGCGTCGAAAGTGAGGGGAGAGGACGCCTCACACCAGACCTGCCACTGATCGTTGCTGCGCTGGATTTGCGTGACCGCAGTGTTGAGTCGGACGGCGGCCACCGGCAGCCGCGCTGCAATGGCATCGACGAGGCTCGACAAGCCGTCTTGGAGCGTGACGAACATGCTGTAGCGGGCACCACTTTCGGCTCCGCCGCGCGGCCGGTTGCGCATCTGATGCCGCATAGCGCGAATCAGACTGCCGTGATCGCGCTCCATTTCGCGGAAGCGGGACAGCGTGGCTGCTACGCTCAATTTCTCCAGATCGGCCGCGTAAACGGCACTTACCAGCGGTTCGACCAGGCGATCGAACGCTTCACGGCCCAGCCGGCGGCGGACGAATCCAGCCATGCTTTCGTCCGCCGCGTCCATCTTGGGCGGCAAGAAGTATTCGAGGGCCGCACGAAACTTGCCCAGCGGGCTGAGGATTGGTGTGACAGCCAGCGGCCAGAGCTGTGTGGGAGCCATCATTAGGAATCCGTCGGGCAGGCGATAGAGCCGGCCGCGCCGCACGACGAAAGTGCGCCGGTATGCGGGATTGGTCTGCACCAGTTGGTCGGCCAAACCCAAGCGCTGGCAGAGGTTCACTGCCCAAGGGACCGTGGTGATGAAGTTGTCGGCGCTTTGCTCGATCTGATAGCCGTTCTCGTGGATTGTCGACAGGACGCCGCCGAGGTTTCCGGCCGCCTCGAACAACGTCAACGAGCAGTCGGGATCAAGTTCGATCAAGCGATGCGCGGCCGCAAGGCCGGCAATTCCGCCGCCGATGACGGCGACACGTCGAGGAGTGGAATCTGCATTTTGCATCCGGCTATTGTAGCGGGTTGCGGGCCGTGTGGGCAGTGATTGCCCCGGCCTCGGTTTACCAAAGTAGCGGCGGTCGAAAGTCCCGGCATAAAGCTCACGCAAAGGCGCAGAGACGCAAAGTGGGGGCACGAGGAGATTACTTGTAAGAACGACTTTTGTTGTCTTTCGATCTATTGCACTTCGGCCATCGCGGCTGGGTGAGAGGCGTGATCGCCGTGCGAGATCCTTCGCTGCACTCAGGATGGCGCCACGCTTCTATGCGCATAGAAGATTCCTCTTGACATGCTTTTCGTACTGGGTATACTTCTATGTAATTAAAAGACTGCATTACTTTTCGCTAGGGGTTGTGCAATGGCTCGTCCGAAGTCGCAGCGGCCCACCGAGTTGGAATTCCAGATTCTCAAGGCGTTGTGGCAGCGGTCGCCGATGGCGGTGCGCGACGTGCGGCAGGCCCTGGCGGCGGCGGGGCGCGAACTGGCCCATACTTCGGTCATCACCACGTTGAACGTGATGGCCCGCAAGAAGTATCTTCGCCGCTCGATGCAAGGGAACGCCTGTCTGTTCGAGCCGCGGATCACGCGGGAGGAGACGACGCGGCGGATGCTCGGCGACGTTGTCGACCGCGTCTTTGACGGTTCGGCCAAGGCGGTCATGCTCGGGCTGTTCGAATGTGCGGAACTCGACGCGGACGAACTCAAAGAGTTGCGGCGGCTCATCGATCAAAAGACGAAGGACACGCAAAAATGAACGCGCACAGCTTTTTGCCGGTACTGGACGGCGTTGGTGCAGCTTACTGCCTGCATCTGACCGAGGGGCTGGTTCATTTCCTCTGGCAAGGCTGCGTGATCGCCGCACTTTACGCGGTGGCAAGCCGCAGCTTGCGGAGCCGGTCGGCCAACGCCCGGTATCTTGTCGGGGTGGTGGCGCTGGTGCTGATGGCGGCGTGCCTGCCGGTGACACTGTGGGTTGTGCCCGTGCCGGGGGTCAGCCACGCTACGGGCAATTTGATCGCGGAAGATGCGATCCCGGCGGTCCCGCCCCCTATTGCGATGCGCTCGGAAGTTGTCGAGGAGCGATTGCCGCCGGTGCCGCTAGCTGTGCTGCCGAAAGCAACGCAATCACGGCCGGCAGCCATTGAGCAGGCTCCACCGAGACGTTCGATAGGCGATGCCACCGCAGCACTATTGGCCACGGCGGCCCCGTATGCGGCCGCGGTGTACTTGTGCGGCGTCGTGTTGATGCTGCTTCGCTTGGCGCTGAGTCTCTGGGCGGGACGTCGCCTGCGCCAGGGCTGCACTCCGATCAGTGACGCCGGGCTGTTGGCAATCCTGCTCGAACACGGCCGTCGGTTGGGCCTGCGCGTCGTGCCGCTGGCGGCATATTGCGGGCGGATCTCGGCGCCGGTAGTCGTCGGCGTGTTGCGACCGATGATTCTTCTGCCGGCTGTCTTGGCAACTGGCCTGACGCCGCCGCAACTCGAAGCAGTACTCTTGCACGAACTGGCCCATGTGCGTCGTTACGATCTATTGATCAACATCTTGCAGCGGTTTATTGAAGCAGTGCTGTTTTTCCATCCGGCCGTCTGGTGGGTGAGCCACCGTGTGAGCGCCAGCGCGAGAACGCCTGCGACGATCTGGCAATTCGGGCGCACTATGGGCGCATTCAATACGCGGCAGCCCTGGTTCGCGTGGCCGAGCTTTGTGCGTCGGTCGGCACGGTCGAGACGCCACAGACAGCCATGCTGGCCGCCACGGGCAAGAAACAGTTCGCAATTGAAGAGTCGCGTGGTGCGTCTCTTGGGAGTGGACGAGAGGCCGCGGCTGCGGTTGACGACCGCCGGTCTACTAGTGTCGGCCCTGTTGTTTGCCTGTGTCGTAGTAGCACCGGTGGCGTGGCGAAACGCCGCCCGGGCTGACCAAGAGTCGAAGACAAGCGCGCCGCAGAAGGCCGAAGCCAAGGGAAAAGCAATTTCGGATCGGTTGCAGCCGGTGTCAATGTCGGCGGTGGAGTTCGGCCAGCTTTCGCTTTCCGAGCAACGCGACGTGCTGGCGCAAGTTTTCAAGCAGCGGCTGGAGCATCTGCAGAATCTCTATTATGAAAGTGAGCAGCGGTACAAAAGTTATGAGAACCAGGGCGGGGAACCCGGAAAAGAGATTGATCTGCCGAGTCACGTAGTGTACCGGCGTTGGCGGCTAGGCGATTCGTTTCGTATGGACAGCGATTATTATGACATTCGAAAGTCGGCCGAACCGTCGAATCGCCACGCCCAAGGCCTGAACGCGGATGAGGGAATTGGGCGCAACACGACAATCTGGCAGGACAAGGAGCACCCATCGCAAGGACAGGTTCAATATCCCGTCGACGAAAGCGTCAGTGGCGACCGGTACTTCTATTGGGTCGGTCGCGAGTCGCAGCAGAATGCAATAATCGGCCAAGCTTTGTTCCCGTACCTGATCGCCCACAAGGATGAACTTGCCATCAAGGCGCCGGTTGAGAATGGTAAAGTGCAGTTGTCGGTTCCCTGGCAACCACAATGGGCTGGTAGGCCCGGGGGCGAACAAACGTATCTGCTTGACCCGCAGAAAGGCTTCCTGCCGATCCGCTGCGATTCTCGGTTTGACGACGTGCGGCCCGACGGCAAGCCGCGGTGGCGCGTTGAGAAGTTTGTCGTGGACGAAGACAAGCGGGTGGGTGATGTCTGGATGCCCACAAAGATTCGCCATACAGGGATAGCGTCGACTGTCCCTAACACGATCTCGGAATGCTCGGTCAAGATACTGCGCATCGAGGCGGGCACGGTAAAGCCCAGCGACATCTTTGTGCCCTTCAAGAAAGGCATGCAGATCGTGGACGCGATCGAGGGGATTTCCTACGTTGCAGATGCTCCGGGCAACGCGGCTTGGCCTATCAAGCTCGCCCCGGGCTGGCAACACAAGCCACCGGCAGGGTGGCGACAACGGGAATCGGCAATCCCGTCGATGGCCAGCCGAATCTCGCCTGACGATCGGAAGAAGTTGAACGCCGAGAGAGCCGTGGCAGACAAAGCGGATCGGGAGCGAAGAGAGGCGAGCGAATCGGCGCTGAAGGTGATGCGGTCGGATGCGCCGTTGGATGATCGGATCGACGCCGGACTCAGAGCATTGCGTATCTATGTCATCAGCCCCAACAGCGACGATCGACTTTGGGCATCGGTAATACGTGAAATGATCTTGATCGGCAAGCCGGCAGTGCCGAGACTTGCGAAGGAATTGGATCGCACCGAACGCGAACGGACTTTGAGAGCCCTTGGCTTTGTGCTCCGCGGAATCGGCGATCCACGAGCGGTGCCGGCGTTGATCCGCGCGATCCCGCGTATGCCGTATGCCTCGCAAAGCGATTACGGCCTGTTGATCCGCGATGATCCTGAACTGGCGCAATTCATGCAGGCCCACGATCACACGCACAAGCCCGGATCGCCGACCAACAAATCCGGACACTTTTCGTATGGCCGCCCGATTTACGAAATAATGCCGGCCTTGGAACAGATGACCGGACAGTCGTACGGCTGGAAAGAGCTTCGTTTCGTTCACCTTGAGGGTGCACCGGAGCAACAGCGCATTCAGCGTCTCCTGTTCCTCAAGCTCGCCCAACGATGGGCCGACTGGTGGGCAAAGAACTGGCAGAAATATGTCAAGGACGAAGGCGGGGCACAGATCGAGTTGACCAAGCAGTCGTTGGGACAAGCGGCAGCCGCTCTTAGGACCACCGGGGTTGTGCGGCCGTCAACGTTCCCTCGCGGAGCGCGTGTAACGCTGGGCGAAAGGAGCATAGATTCCTTCATTAAGTCGTTCGACGAGTGGTCCGCCGAAGCGTTGCATGACCTGGACACGGGACGATATGCCAATCCGCCTGCCGAGCTCATCAAGAGTTCGCAGCCAAACCAACCTTCGCCCGACTTGTTGGCCTGGGCGGAACGCGAGGGCGTCGACCTGATCAATATCAAGCTCAAGGCGTCGGACGGCAAACCGTATTATGCGTTTCAGCCGGTAGGAATGAAGGTTTGGCGCATCGATAACGCAAGGTATGCCCACATCGAAGACGAGCTGAGGACGAATAACAAGTTTGAATTGCCGCCGCTTTGGCGAGGGCCGTTAGCCCAGGTCGACGAGAGAACAGGCGAATACGACGAGAAGCTGACTGTATCGTTCCTTTTCATCACGAGAGAAGGAACTTGCGGTGCAATGCAACTGCAAGCTCCGCTAAGCCGCCCTATGGCACCGGGATCGGCCGCATACACAAATGGAGGATTGCATTACAAATTCATCTATGAGGGAGCGGCAAGTGCCAGCGGTCCTGCCGGAGCCGCATTTCCGAAGTCACAGAATGGCGGCGAACACGCGCCCAAGAGGCCGAAAATAGTTGGCCCGGTCGGATCATTCAATTCTGGCACGGGATGGACTTCGGCCAACGACGCTCAAGATGCTGCCATACAGCGGTTGGCGCGGTTGTCGTCGGAGATTAACGCGAAAGAACAGCAGCGCAATGGCAACGCCGGTAAGTCAGTGTCGAACCTTCTGACGCCGCCGCAACAAGAGACGCGCCGAGATGGAAATGACCGGCGAGAAAAGGAACCGGCCGGCCCGGTAGCATTGACCAAGGCGCGAGCAGTAGAGCAGTCTGCCACGACGAACGACGACGACAGCGAACGGTTCCATCTTGTACGAGGAGGAACGTCGCAACCGGGAAAGTTGTTCAGCGTTGGACCGAGTTTTCGGGTCGGCGGGATCGAAGCGCCGTTGGTATACGCCAATTATGACAAACGTTTTTTCCGGGACTGGGGGCCGCACATGGTGGTTCTGTCGACGCCGCCCAACCGCTTTCGCCCGGGGGCGATCGATTTGCCGGCTGACAAGTTACTGATGCAGCCGGCATTGCAAGCAAAATTGAACATCACGCCCGAACAGAAGAAGAAGTTGCAGGAGATATCGGCCCGATATTGGCCGGAGCGGGAGAAGATTGCCGGCAAGGAACTGATTGACATGAGGGAGTCACCGCGTGGCACATGGGGCGTGGCCGGCACGTTAAAGCTAACGGAGAAGTCAACGGCCGGGAGCGCCACCCAAGGCAGTACTGTTGTCTTGTCTGGCGGGAAATCGTCTAGCGTGGCCAGTGGCACGACAACAACGACCGTGAAGACGGAAGAAGCAACTAAGTCGGTGAGCCCTACGGTCAAGATGGGAAAGGGAAGCATCACGTTCAGCGGCGGTGCTATGAGTGGTGGGAGGAGCACGAAGAGTCTCTCGAAGGAGACACATGAGAAGCTGGAGCGGCAATGGGATAACGCCCGGAAAGAGATTGAAGCGGTGTTGACACCCGAGCAGTTGCGAGGTCTGAAGGACTACACGTTCCGCATCTTCGGTTTCGGCAGCGGGATCATGTTTGATGCCAAGGTGTTGAAGATGTTGGCGCGAGCCAAGAGCAACGCGAGGAGCTTCGACGGCTCGACGCGCATCTTCAGCAGGAGAAGAATCGTCGGCTAATGAACGTGACGAAGGACAAGATGGCTGCAATGCTGGCGATTCTGACGCCGCAACAGAGGGCGCGTCTTCGCGATATCATTGAGCAATCGTTTCCGCCGGATCACGATTACTCGGTGTTTCCCTATCCGCAGTTGGCAAATGGCAGCAATGAGGGCGCGGCTGAGGAGTTGGGCCTGAATCCGACACAGCGAGAGGCGATCCGAAGTGCGCTGAAGACCTATTGGGGCGAGCGCGGGAAAATTGATGAGGCGAGGTGGAAGCTTTCGGATGACGATGAGAAGGCCATCAAGGCAAACGCCGAAAAGCGGCGACAATTGATCGGCGATCTCCGCAAGCGAATCGAAGCGGTTCTTACGCCCGAACAGTTGCACGCGTTCAAAGACATGGCGTTTCAGACCATGGCGGCATCTCATCTCCGTGCCGCGGCGCGTTCCAAGGAACAGGGCAACCTGGGCTTGAGCGAGCAGCAGAAGGCGACCCTTCGGCAACTGGACGCTGAATACTTCAACAAGCCGGAAGAAATCTACGGCGATCTGACCGACAAGGCGCTGAAGGCATTTACGCCAGCCCAGCAGGATATGTTGCGGGCCGAGATCGATCGCCGCGGGTGGTAAGGATCTGAGTGGTTTAGGCGGCTTCGCAGCAGGGCCGACGTTCCGTCGGCCGCTAAACTCTACGATCAGCGGATGGTCGGCGGCAATTTGTCAGTGCGCCGCAGGGGTTTGGCCGGTTTTCGATTGCGGGCAGAGGGCGTATGCTATAGGGAACGTATCGCGCCCTCACCCTAACCCTCTCCCAAAGGGAGAGGGGACAATAGTGTTTTAACCCTCTCTGGTTGAGGAGAGGGGAGAATCGTACAGTAGCCCTCTCGCAATGGAGAGGGGACCTATTGCTATGCCCGATCAAACGCTGCCCAGCCGAGACGAACTCGTCGGCCGTTATCTGGACCAATTGCCTTACGCGCCGTATCGCGTGCAGGAGGAGGCGCTGCTGGCTTGGTTCTCGGCGGATCAGGGGGTGCTGGTTTGCACGCCAACCGGCACGGGCAAGACGCTGATCGCCGAGGCGGCCTTGTTTGAAGCTCTGCACACGGGCAAGACGGCCTACTATACGACGCCGCTTATCGCGCTGTGCGAGCAGAAGTTTCGCGAGATGCAGTCGGCGGCCGTGAAGTGGGGCTTTCATCCGGAAGACGTGGGACTGGTGACCGGAAATCGGCGTGAGAATCCTGACGCCCGGGCGCTGGTCGTTGTGGCCGAAATACTCCTGAACCGCTTGTTGCACAGTGGCGTCAGAAAAGGGGACAGCCCCCATTTGTGCGAACAGTGGGAAAGGGGACTGTCCCCATTTGTCGAACAAATGGGGACAGTCCCGTTCGACTTCAGCAACGTGAGCGCGGTGGTGATGGACGAGTTCCATAGCTTCACCGACCCGGAAAGGGGCATCGTCTGGGAATTGTCGCTGGGGCTGCTGCCGGCGCATATCCGCACGCTGCTGTTGTCGGCCACGGTGGGCAATGCGGTCGAGTTTTTGAGTTGGCTGCGGCAGAGCCACAACAGGCGGCTGGAACTCGTCACGGGCGACGAGCGGAAGGTGCCGCTTACGTATCATTGGGTCGGTGACATGCTGCTGACCGAACACATCGAGGACATGGCCGACGGGGACGATGCGGCGCGAACAACGCCCGCCCTGATTTTCTGTTTCAACCGCGAAGAATGCTGGATGGTGGCCGAACAACTCAAGGGCAAGCGCGTTCTGAGCGACGGGCAGCAGAAGCGGCTGGCCGTGGAGTTGGATCGGCACGAGTGGTCGGAAGGGGCAGGGCCGAAGCTCAAGCAACTTTTGATGCGCGGGGTGGGCGTGCATCATGCGGGCGTGCTGCCGAAGTACCGCCGCGTGGTCGAGGAGCTGTTTCAGCGGAAGCTATTGTCGGTGGCCGTGTGTACGGAGACGCTTTCGGCCGGCATCAACCTGCCGGCGCGATCGGTCGTCGTGCCGAGCATCATGAAAGGCCCACCGGACAAGAAGAAGCTGCTCGATCCGAGTTCGGCCCATCAGATTTTCGGTCGCGCTGGCCGGCCGCAGTTCGACAAGGAGGGGCATGTTTTCGTGCTGGCCCACGAAGACGACGTCAAGATCGCCCGATGGCGAGAGAAGTACGATCAGATTCCCGAGGATACGAAAGACCCGGGGCTGATGAAGGCGAAGAAGGCACTGAAGAAGAAGATGCCAACGCGGCGGTCGAACGAGCAGTATTGGAACGAGGCCCAGTTCCGCAAGCTGTGCGAGGCCCCGGCTGGCAAATTATATAGCCGCGGCGCGCTGCCCTGGCGGCTGCTGGCCTATATGCTCGACGCCTCGCCGGAGGTCGATCTGATGCGCCGCCTGGTCGGCAAGCGGCTGATGGATTCAGGCCATATCGAGGCGGGGCAGAAAGAGCTCGACCGCATGCTGATTACGCTGTGGCGGGCGGGATACGTGACGTTGGAGCCGAAGCCACCGACGGAGATTGAACTGGCCGAGGCGCAGGCGGCCGCGGCTGCCGAAAATGCCAAGGCGGCGACGCGGCTGGAGTTTAGCTTTGGCTTTTCCGAGAAAAAGCCAGTGGTGGAGCCGGCGCCGTATAAGCCGCTTTTGGCCCACCCCACCGAGAACCTTTCGAAGCTGCTTTTGTTCCGCGGCACGAATCCGCTGTACGCGGTTTTCTTGGTGAACCAGTTGGGCATCGCCGACCGCAATGAACGGATCCAGGCGATGGAAAGCGTTTTGGAGCTGCCGCGGTCGGTGGGCCATTTTGTGCGCGTGCCGCGTCAGGACGAGCTGCCGCCCGGACCGCTGGCGACGCTTCGCCTCGATCCGCACATCCTGCAACTCGGTTTGGTGACACCGGAGGAACTTTCGCCGAACGCGCGGGAGGAAGATGACGGCGATCGTCGCCGCTTTGACGATGGCGAGCGAAAGTGGGTGCTGACGCTGGCCGAAAAGCTTCGCCGCTTGTTCGACTACGATTTTCCCGGCGTTCACGATATGCGGACGGCGCCGGTTTGGGCAGCGGGCGAGCTGTTGCAGTTTGGCGGCGACTTCAACAACTATGTCACCAGCAAGGCCCTGCAAAAGCAGGAGGGAGTGGTTTTCCGACACTTGTTGCGGCTGGTCCTGTTGGTCAACGAATTCGTGCAGCTTTGCCCACCCGACACGACCGAGGACGAGTGGCGCGGCGATTTGAGCGACATCGCCGCCCGGCTTACTGAGAGCTGCCGGCGCGTTGATCCGAGCAGCACCGACAAGGCGTTGGAGGAAGTCGAGCAGACGGAGTAAGTTGGCACATAATACGGGAAGGGAGCGGGCAGGCAATTGGTGCGTGCAAGCACACACCCTACTTCTGTACCACGCCCTTCGTCCCTCAGGGCGTGCCATCCGACCGCAAGGCGGGAAGGGAGCGGCCAGATACAAACCGCGTTTTTTTCTGTCATCTTCGTGCCTACGCGGCTTTGTGGTACATTGCCGGTTTCCTCGTGAACTCTTCCTCGGAGGGACAAACCATGATCGCACAACGACGAGCGTTTCTGGTGGCGGGCGCAGCATTGGGGACATCCGGGCTTGTCGGTCTAACGCCTCTTGTCTGCGGCGCTGAAAAGGAGAAGCCGGCCGAAGACGTGTCGGCTGCGGAGGACCTGATGCGCGAGCACGGCGTTCTGCGCCGCATCTTGCTAATCTACGACGAGGGCCTGCAGCGCATGCGCGAAAAGCCGCGTGCCTTTCCGTCTAGTGTCATGCATCGTGCGGCCGCGCTCGTGCGGACGTTCGTCGAGGACTACCACGAGAAACTGGAAGAGAACTTTCTGTTTCCCGAGTTCGAAAAGAGCAATCGACTCGTGCCTCTGGTGAAGGTGCTGCGCGAACAACACGAAGCGGGGCGCCGGGCGACCGAGGTGATGCAACAGGCTACGGCCGTCGTATCACCGACGGACGAGCAATTGGGCAATTGGACGGTTGCCTGTGAAGGATTCATTCGCATGTACCGGCCGCACGCGGCGCCGAGGACACGGTACTGTTCCCGGCTCTACGCAAGTTACTCTCCGCCGCACAATTGGACGAACTGGGCGAGAAGTTTGAAGAGGAAGAGGACCGGCGGTTCGGCGACGATGGATTTGGCAAGACGGTCGAGAGCGTCGCGGCCATGGAGAGGGAACTGGGGATTTATGAACTCGCCCAGTTTACACCTCAGCCGGCGCGATAGTAGGGCGCACCCCGTCGCGTCGTGACGAGATTGGCGGTCAAAGCTCGCTGATTTTCTCTGCCTGCGCCGCTACAACATCCGCCCATGCCGGAATCCGCCGGTGAAGAGGCTGATGACGAAGAGCACCAGGAATATGAAGAACAGCACCTTGGCGATGCCCGCTGCCGCGACATAAACGCCGGTGAAGCCGAAGATCCCGGCAATAATCGCGACTACCAAGAACACTAAAGCCCAGTACAGCATGGCGACCTCCCGATTCCAATTTGCGGCGTTTCGGCAACTCTCAACCGATCGACGGCTGCCGATGTTCGCAGGACCGATGCTCAATCGTACGGTTCAAATTCAGGCAAGTAATACAACATGTCGGCGAGGACATGATTGAGAACTTGCCTGGGATGCAAGGCCGACGTGCCGTCGGCCGCTAAACGGCTGTTGCACTACTTACAATATGTTGCACTACTTTCCTGAGCGCCAATAAAACGCTCAGTGTCCGGCGCCTGTGCCTTGATGGCTCGCGCCGACACCTACGCCATTTCCGCCGGTCGCCTCACGTGTGGTTTCGCCGATGCGCGGCGTATCATGGCCCCTGCCGGCACCAGGCATGCCAGCGTCGTTGGAGCGCGAGCCTACGTCAGCGCCCGTGCCTGGACCCGCGGCGCCATATCCGCCGGGGGAATAGCCGGGAGCGGTGAGAGGGCGCGGTGGGCCGTTGGTATCATTGCCGACCGTTAGCGGCTTGGCGGCGGTCCGCTGCGCCGCGCGATAGAATTGCTCGGTGTCGGCGAGGAACTGTGGATCACTCATTCGGTCCCAGTGATTTGGATCGATGTGCGGCGCATTGCGGAACTGGTTGACCGCGATATTCAATACGAGGCGGTCATTTCCCTCTCCTTGATGCCGCACCTGCATCACGTTGGCCGGCACAACGACCCAGCCCAGCGGCACGGCTGCCAGCCCGGACGAGATGGCAAACAGAACCGTCGGCGACGCCGCCTGGTAGTCGATTACTACGTCGCTAATCGTACCGATCAATTGGTCCTGCGTGTTCCAAATGGGCTGGCCAATCATGAGGCTGGCGCGAATGATTCGCCCCGGTCGCTGCGTTGGCTGTTGGACTGTTGGTGGGTTTGGGGCCATCTCGCTACGCGGAGATGCGAAGGTCGCCGCCGGATCCTCGGCTGGCCCTTGTCCGCCAATCACAGGCGGAGTGATTCTGGCCGGTTGGTCGGCGTGAGGCTGCACGACGGGATTGCCGGTCGGAACGCGATTAGGCGGCGGTTGCACGCCGGTGGGATAGGGCTGTGCCGACGCCTTCGCAGCCAAGGCAAGCACCCCCAAAACGCTTGCAATTAGCATAACCACTACGATCGAAGCGGTCCGCATGATGCACTCCTTTGTGTTTGGCAGGCTTAACGTCTGAATTGTACGGCCGAGAGCAAGACATGGCACCCATGCGGTTCCAAACGTCCCCGGCAGGCTGCCGTGGCTGGGGGGCCAGTCGATGGCCGATCAGCACGGACACGTGCCAACCGAAACTCTAAACCGGAGCATTTTACTGAAGTATGGTTGTACGGTTGCTGTCGCCAAGTGTTTTTGTGGAGTCTCCGCTCCCAACGGGAGAAGAGACCGCTGACGAGGTGCAATATGTCCGTTGAGCCTGCCGAAGTACTGTTGATTTATCCGCCGTCGCGAACGCAGAGCCATTACAGTTGTCCGATGGGCATGCTGATGCTGGCGGCCGTGCTGGAAAAGGCGGGGCATCGGGTGCATCTATTAGACGCCAACGCGGCGGCGCGAAAGCTCACGTCGGCAGAGATCGTTGAGATCGCCGGGAAATTGCGGCCAGACGTCATCGGCATGACCCTGGTCACGCCGCTGGTGAAAGAGGCGTACCGGTTGGCGGCCGCTCTGCGGCCATGCGGTGCGAAACTCGTGGCCGGCGGCCCCCACGCTACGCTCTTGCCTGACGAACCGCTCGAGCACGGGTTTGACGCCGTGGTGATGGGCGAAGGCGAGCCGATCGTAGTCGACGCGATCGAGGCAGTGCTAGGCCGCAAACCTATGGCCGACGTCGAAGGGCTCGCCTATCGCGATGCGGAGGGCCGCTTTTGCCGCAATGCGTCTTGTGCGCCGATCGAGGATCTTGACTCGCTTCCCGCGCCGGCGCGTCACCTGGTCAACGCGGCCGATTTTGGACCGCCGGACAATGCCGATCTTCACGCCCACATCTTTACCTCGCGCGGTTGCCCGGCCCGGTGTGCCTATTGCGCCGGAGGGCTGTTCGGCAAGCGCTTTCGCTTCCGCTCGGCCGATAGCGTGGTGGATGAAATGATCTCGCTCCATCAGCGCTACGGCACGCGGCACTTTTACTTTGTCGACGATGCCATGACGATGGCCCGCCAGCGAGCCGAGCGAATCTGCCGACGGCTGATCGACGAGCGCCACGGCTTCACCTGGAATATGATGACGCGGATCGACGCGGTCAACGAAGAACTGTTGGAACTGGCGGCGCGGGCGGGCTGCGTGCAGATCGAATACGGCGTCGAGAGCGGACACCCTGAGACGCTCAAACAGATTCACAAGCCGCACACGGCCGAGATGGTGCGGCGGGCGATTCCGATGACCCACCGCTATGGCATCCGTCCGGTGGTGTTCTTCATCCTCGGCTTCCCCTGGGAAGACTGTGCGGCGCTTGACGCGACGCTGGAGTTGATGAAGGAACTGTCGGAATACGTGGTCTTTCAGCCGGCCATTGCATCGATACTGATCCCGTTCCCCGGCACCGAGCTGTACGATCGCTACGAGGGCGAGTACGGACTTTCCGAGTGGTGGCTGGGCGACGAGCGCAACTACGACGCTCCCAGCACGGCCACTCATGCCTACTATCAATCGCTGATGTTTCGCATGGGCGCGGTGTTGGACGCCGATTTCTTTCACTACTCGCCGGAGATGAAGGCGAAGATCCACGAAGTTTTTCGCTTCATGTACGCCAGCAATTTCCGCAAGCGAAACCCGCTGCTACGGACGGCGGCATTGATGGCACTCGATGTTTCTCGGAAGCTTGACGCATTTTCTCCGCGGTTGGAACGGGCGATGTTTCGAGGCCCATTGAAGCTGCGGCAGATGCTCAAGGCGTCATCGGCCTGATCGCGTAGTTTGCGCTGTGCGGACCGGTTGTCGGCGGCACAAAAAAAGCCCCGCCGTTGCCAGCGGGGCTTCATTTGTGTTTTTTGCGGTCCGCGGGGCGGACCGTACACGTTTTTGGTATGGTCCGCGGGGCGAACCCTACTTGCTACTCGTCGAGCTTTCCGACGACCTCGGTCATTTCGGCACTCTCGTGCTTGCTACGCCAGACGGCATAGAGGATCAAGAGGACGGAAACGAGGACTACGATCAGTCCGATCTTCCAGTCGGTCGTCAAGCTGGGCAAAGTGCTGCTTACCGGCATGTTGGGATCGAACTTCGCCACATCGGGACGGACGCCCGCCACGTTGTAGCTCAGCACCAGGCCCAGGCCCAAGAGGCTGACCATGTTCATCACCTTGACCATCGGGTTGATGGCCGGGCCGGCGGTATCCTTTAGCGGATCGCCGACCGTGTCGCCGGTGACGGCGGCCTTGTGCTTCTCGCTCCCCTTGCCGGTCATCTCGGTGCGGGGTTCGTCTTCGATCATCTTCTTGGCGTTGTCCCATGCGCCACCGGCGTTAGCCATGAAGACGGCCAGGAGTTGCCCGACGAGGATCATACCGGCGAGGAAACCGCCTAAAGCATACGGACCCAAGAGGAAGCCGACCACGAACGGGGCCAAGATGGCCAGCAGTGCGGGGCCAATCAGTTCCTTCTGGGCAGTAACGGTGCAGATGTCGACCACGCGGCCATAATTCGGCTTCTTTGTGCCGGCCATGATGGCTGGGTCTTTGAACTGCATGCGGACTTCCTTAACGATAAAGAAGGCCGCTCGGCCCACGGCCCGAATGAGCATCGAGCTGAACAGGAAAGGCACGGCGCCGCCGATCAACAGGCCGATGAGCACCTTCGGGTCGGCCACGGTGAGGAAGCCGGAGAAGTAGTGGTACTGATCGGTAGTCATCTGGCTGAGCTTGTCCTCGCTGCCGACGGCGATGACCGCGATGAAGCTGGCGAACAGCGACACGGCGGCGATCACGGCCGAACCGATGGCGATGCCCTTCGTTTCGGCCTTGGTGGTGTTGCCCACGGCGTCGAGGTCGGCCAGGATTTGGCGGGATCGCTTGTAGTTCTCTTCGCCCATCTCATTGCGATCGTAGCCCATCTCGCCGATACCGTTGGCATTGTCGGCCACGGGTCCGAACACGTCCATCGAGATCGTGTTGCCGGTGAGCGTGAGCATACCGATGCCGGTCATGGCCACACCGAAGGCGACGAACACCGGCGGCGCACCCAATAGCAGAGAACCGACAGCATAATGGCCGTGGCAATTACCAGCAGGGCGGCCACGGTGCTCTCATAACCAACGGCAAAGCCCTGGATGATATTCGTGGCGTGGCCGGTTTGGCAGCTTCGGGCCAGCGACTTCACCGGGTTGTGCGAAGTGTGCGTGTAGTAGCTCGTGACCTTATTAAGTGCCACGGCCAAGAACACGCCGATGAGGCAGGTCAGAGCCGGACGCATATCGAGGCCGGCCCAGCCGAAATTAGCCCACCACTGTAGATCCGCAGGATTGCCACCGGGGAAACCGGCGGCAGCCATGGCGTAATCCTTGAAGTAGTCGGCTGAGAAGTGCAGATAGAACAACCCAATCGCGAAGAAGCCGGCGATCGAGATAAGCGACCCGATCCAGAAGCCGCGATGGACGCTCTTCAGGGCCGTATCCGACGTGTCGTTCGGGCCGGCCTTGACGGTGTAGGTGCTGATGATCGATCCCAAGACGCCGATGCCGCGGACCAATAAGGGGAAGATCACGCCCTTGTGACCGAAGCTGGCCAGACCGAGGATCATGGCGGCCACGATGGTGACTTCGTAGCTCTCGAAGATGTCGGCCGCCATACCAGCACAGTCGCCGACGTTGTCGCCCACGTTGTCGGCGATGGTCGCCGCATTGCGAGGATCGTCTTCGGGGATGCCGGCCTCGACTTTGCCGACCAGGTCGGCGCCGACGTCGGCCGCCTTGGTATAGATACCGCCGCCGACACGCATGAACAACGCTAAGAGTGTTCCGCCGAAGCCGAAGCCAAGAAGGGCCTCATAGGCCTGTTCGCCATAGATAAGGAAGATGCACGTGCCGCCCAACAGACCGAGACCGTCGGTCAACATGCCGGTGACGGTGCCGGTTCGATAGCCAAGCTGCATGGCCTCGCCGTAGCTATGCTTGGCAGCGGCGGCAACGCGGAGATTGCCGGTGGTGGCCAGCCGCATGCCAACGAAACCGACCAGCCAGCTAAAGATCGAGCCGACTAAGAATGCTCCGGAGCGGCCGTATGCGAAAACGGTATCCTGCGGCTTGTCGGCGCTATATTTGGTAAAGAACAAGGCGATCGTAATGATGACGATCAGAGGCCCGATCTTGCGGAACTGGGCTGCCATGTAGGCGTTGGAGCCTTCGCGGACAGCTTGGGCGATTTCCTGCATCTTCGGCGTGCCCTGGTCGGCGGCCTTGACCTGCCGGGCCAACATGCCGGCGTAGGCGAGGCCCGCCACGGCGACCAGCAGAATGGCATACAGCGAGATCTGCTCGCCGATCGAGAATTTTGCATGATTGAGGATCGGCTCAAAAAGGGTGAAGTGCCCGCCAGCTTCGGCGGCTTCGGGCGCCGGAGCGGCCGCGGCCGCGAGGCTGCTTTGTGGGGCCGATGGTTCTTGGGCATTGATCCAGCCCGCTGCCACCAGGAAGCCCACACACAGCAGGGCCAGCCAGGCAGTAGAGAGACGGCTCTTCCACCGGCTCGGGCGTTTCGGGCGTACGTCTCTGTTCGCGCTTCTCATATTCGCTCCTCTTAAAAACCTCGGTCCATACCGCCTGGAAGACGGCTTTAGATACAGCAAAGCTCACTATCTTGCCGCGCCGCGCAGACGTCTGTCAATAGGGGCGAGATAACCATTCTATTGGGGGGCTCGTATCGACAGGCGTAGCGAAAAGCGATTGCATATTTCCTGCAAACTTCGTCCGGCAGGGAGCGAAGGGTTCACGCAAAGGCGCGAAGCCGCGAAGAATTTGCAGACTTGCGGCGGATAATGCCGGATGGCGAGAAATGCACGGCTACGGTCGATGACCACGGAGGAGAGTATGCCGCGTCGCGTATTGCGGACGGCGTCGCCGCTGATCGATGACACAGAGGAATTCCGATCGACCGGTGTGTGGCGCGGCGTGCGCGACGTACCGACTGGTTGCTCTCACCCTAGCCGTCTCCCAGAGTGAGAGGGGACAAAGTGCACGTGAGCCGTCTGCCGAAGGGCGAGGGGACTGAGGGCACTTCGATGGCTTGCCAGCGGTCCGTCTGTTTGTCATCATGGGGCCATGAGCGACGTCGCGACCACTACCAAGAAGATCGTCGGCAACGTCGAAAAGGTCGTTGTCGGCAAGCGGCGGCAGATTATTTTGTCGCTGGTGTCGTGGTACTGTGGCGGGCATGTGCTGCTGGAAGACGTGCCGGGAGTGGCCAAGACGATGCTCGCCCGGGCGCTGGCCCGGAGCGTGGGCTGCTCGTTCAAACGGATTCAGTGTACGCCCGACCTGCTGCCGACGGACGTGACGGGCGTGTCGGTGTTCAACCAGAAGACGACCGAGTTTGAGTTCCGCCCGGGTCCGATCTTCGCGCAGGTGGTGCTGGCCGATGAGATCAACCGGGCGACGCCGCGAACACAGGCCGCTCTGCTGGAGGCGATGGCCGAGAGTCGCGTCACGGTGGACGGCATCACGCACGAGCTTCAGCCGCCGTTCGTGGTCATCGCCACGCAGAACCCGATCGACCATGAAGGCACGTTTCCGTTGCCCGAGGCCCAGCTTGACCGCTTCCTCACCCGATTCAGTCTCGGCTATCCGAGCATGGACGAGGAGCTCAAGATGCTCGAAGTCTTGGAGCACGGCAATCCGTTGGACGGCTTGGAGCCGGTCGTCAGTGCGGCGGAATTGCTGGCGGCGCAGAATGCGGTGCGCGATATCCACGTCGACCCGAAGGTGCGGCACTACATCACTGAGATCGTGCATAGCACGCGGAAGTGTGACGACGTGAGCTTGGGCGGCAGTCCGCGTGCATCGCTGGCGCTGTTTCGCACATCACAGGCCTTGGCGGCGGTTTCGGGGCGAACTTTCGTGCGGCCCGACGACGTGAAGCAGATGGCCGCGGCCGTGTTGACGCATCGGCTGATCCTTCGGCCGGAGAGCCGCCTGCGGAAACTCACGGCGGCGGCCGTGGTGGCCGATCTTGTGGCCGACGTGCCGGTGCCGATGTTGACGCGCGAGCCGGACGCGTTTGGGGATGGGCGGTAACTTGTTCCGGTCGTGGAACAACGCCGCGATTTGGTCGGCGACTGCGAGAACTCTGGTGCGGCTCGCTGTGCTCGACGCACCCTACTTTGAGCACCCTACTTTGAGTCGTCTGTCGGCGAGAGTCCGACGAGGGCGGAGACGGCAAAGAGCAATTCGGCGCCCGCCACGACCGCAGGGTGGACTGTCAGGTGATCGCCGGCAGAGCCGTTGGCGATCTTCGACGCTCGGAACAAAAGCGGCTCGCCATGCTGCCAGCCGTCGCGAGTGCGCCGCCAGGAAACATTCGATGCTGGCTCGCTTGGACCGGACGTGGCCGGTAGCGTGCCAGCCAGCCAACCAATGCCGAACAGAACCAACAGCACCGCACCAATACGCATGTGACCCGGCCGTCTGAGGAGTTTTGCGGCCGACATGCTTTGACGGCCGTAGCTCAGACCAGATCGCAAGCGTTGCGCCGCTATTGGCCTCGGACAGGGTGGGAAACCGCAAGTCTCGCCATCGATAGCACTTGTCGCGATGCGTTTGTCGCAAGATACGCGGCCGGATGTTGCGATGAGTCACCACGGCGTGGATCGCGGTGGTGACAATTGGCAACGTCGGGCGTGATGCAATCGCACAACAGGAGTAGTGCGGCCCTGAAAGCGATGCAAGCTTGCGAAGGCGGCTGCGTGCACGTAGGTACCTTATAGAAGGCGACTCGCCACGCCGAAGGAGCGACAAAACCGAGCCGCCGGCCGGCAATGGGAGTCGACTCAGACAACGGGAAGAGGCGCGTTTCCCGAGCTAATAGCGGAGTGTCCATAGCGGGCAGCGGGGGACGCCATCGGCGCTACCATTTATTGGTTCCGTGATTGACTATGGAACAGTTCCGACGTTTTCTCCCGGGAAACCGGGCTCGTTTCACGAGCCCTCGTTCCATTACCAGTGCAGGACTCAATAAAAATGCACTACTTAAAGCAATCGCCGCGTTTCGATTTACGCAAAGCGCGACGATGGGTTACAATGTAATTGAACGGGCTGGGCATGGAGCGGAACAACATGACCACCAGACGCAGTATTCGCCACGCAAAAATTCAACAAGAGGCTGAAGGCTACCTCGAGCTTGGCATGCCGCAGCACGCCCTAAATGCGTTGGGGCGTCTCGGCGATCCGGCCAAGTTTGACAGTCGTTCCCTCTATTTGTGGGGTGAGGGGCTGCGCGACTTGGAGCGCTGCGTTGAGGCCATCATGCCGCTGGAGCGAGCCGCTAAGGCTGCGCCGCACGACATCCGCATCCGCATCGCGACTTGCGTGGTGCTACAAGCGGACGGGCCGGCTCGATCTGGCCATCGAGTCGCTGGAACAGACGCTGATCGTCGAGCCCGACGAGCCGCTGTTGCGCTACAATTTGGCGTGCTATCTGAGCCTGGCGGGGCAGAAGCGGCGTGCGCTGCGCCAGCTATCGCAGGCTTTGGCAATCGATCCGACCTATCGCAAATTGGCCGAGAACGAGTCCGATTTCGATCCGCTCCGAGCCGATCCCGAGTTCAAATCGCTCTTTGGATTGCGCAGCAAGCGGTAGCGATTGGTTTTTCATTGCGGCACACGTTGCGGCGGTGCTTGTGGTGCGACGCGGACGCACATTATAAAAATCCGAGGGCGGTCCCGATAATCCGGAACCGCCCTCGCTTGTTTCAAGTGGAAATTCTAACTAATCGCAGATCTCTAGTGCGCGTCGCACGAACGCGTGGCGTTACTGGCGGCGTGATTCCACAGTTCCGAAAGCGATCTGCACGCTGCACAATACTGAAACGCGCTCTAGAAGTTGTACGTCGCACCAACGAATGCACCGTGCAGCACAAGGCAACTCACGTGTTGCACATTAGCAATCTCGGGCGTGTCGCACATGTACTGGGGGTATTGGTCGTCAGCCAAGCCCATGCCAGTGATAGCGACTACACGGTAGCCAACCCGAGCGCTCCAATTTCGCGTGAACTGCCAATCGGCGCCCACGTCGATTTGGGTGAGGAACGAGATGGAGGTTGAGCTGCCATGGACCGGGAACGGGGTGCCGGGGTAAGGTCCAGTGCCGTCAACGTATGCTCCGCCGCCGGTCTGGGCCTTGGCGTCGAAGTTGCTGTTGATGAAGTTGTCGTAGATGCCAACTTTCGGCGTGATGAAGGCACGCAGCCCTCCGCCGACGTTGTAGGCCGCGTCAAAACCGAATTGAGCGCCGACGAGATCGTTGGTGATCTGGTCGCTAAAATAGGCGTCGCTGACGCCGTCGAATGCCAGCGACTCGAACGTCAGACGCTCTTGGAAGCGGAAGTAGCGAACGCCGACCGACCAGCCGATGTCCCACGGCGAGTCGCAGGCCCAGGCCATCTGCTCGCGGATCAGGTTGACTTCGACATTGTGGAACTCGTCGCGCCGCGTAACGGTATGGCTTTGGGCGCCATTGAACCATGCTTCGGCCGACGTGCCGTTGAAATACAGTTCGTTGAGGTTCAGCGGCGTATTGACGTATCCGCCAGGCGTCGGATTTACGGTCGTTTGCGAGCCGGTGAAGGGGTCGGTTGTCCAGTAGACGGCCTCGACGGCGTAGGGGACGCAACAGCAGCAGAAGCGGCGGCCGAAGCGGATCTCGCCGCCCCATTTCCACTCCAGCGGAACCTGGCTGTTCGATAGCTGAATGACTTCATCGGGCGGCGGTTCGTTGCTCGTCCAGAAGCGGCGGGCGTCACTGCGCCCCATGATCAGCGCTTGGGCCGAGGCGTACCAAGGGCAGTAGTTGCATTGACCGCAGGCGTCCAAACCGCAGCTATTGCTGCCGGTCCCGCAGGCTGATTGCTGGAATTGGTTGACCGCGCCGCGATACGGTCCGCCGTCGGCGCCGTAGCAGCCGTTGCTCGGTTGGTCGGCCAGCACTTGATTCATCATGCCCGGAGTCTGCGGCGCCGGGGTATCGACCGGGGCGGGAGCGGCGGGCGTGGGAGAAGGCTCCATCGGCTGGGCCATGAGCGAGGGATCAACCGAGGCGGTCCGCACGGGCGGCCGAGTGGCGGTCGGACCCGGATAACGGTATTGCGCCCGGGCTGGTACGGTTGATACATGGCCGTGGCAGCCGGCTGCGCCGGGTAGCTGTATTGCGGCGACTGATACGGACGATAGGCGGTAGACGTCGGTTGGGCGGGAGTCCGATAGGCGGGCTGCTGAGCGTACTTGGTTGGCGCCGGCGCCGGGTCGGACATGGGCGTGGCCGTGGCGGGATAGCTGGCCGGGGCGGCGGCCACCGGAGTCGCGTCGGGCTGCGGCATTCGCAAGGTGTCGGGCGATCCGTATAGACCGTATTGGGCCCAAGCAGTCGATGCGGTACAGGCCGCCAAAGTCGCACATAAGGCAATACGGACAATTCTCATATCACGCTCCTTTTCCCTCAACACGGTGAAACCGGCTTCCTCGTTAAAGGAATCGTCTCGAAACGTGGTCCAGATTTGAGGAAATCAACGTTCGTCCCGTCTTTTCCCGCCGGCGCGACGCCTCAATCGACCCGACCGTCGCGACCCCCAAAGGCGCGTCGCTGTTCGCGCTCCGAAAAGTCAGCGCAATCGACAAAGTCGATCACTGCCAACGAGCACTCATGGCAGAGATTAACGAGAGGGGAAGGGAGGAAGAAGAGGGGGTTAAAAGCGACCGGAATGATATGTGGTCGCCTCTCAAAGGGAGACGGGCGACGACCGCGAGCTCATACCCACTCGAGCTGTGTCTGATGCTTGATGCGTTCTTCAAATTCGCCCAGCAGGCCGCCGACGACGTCCCAGCGATCCGGTCGGCGCAGTTCGATGTCGCCCTGGCGATTAATGCGGATGACGCTTTCATCGGTGACACCCAGCTTCTTCAGCTCGTCGGGGTGCAACTCATCGTCGCTTACCAATCGCTTCAAGGTCTTGCCCGACATTTCGATGAACTGCATGGCGTTGGTCCTTGCGTCACAAATCGAGGATCTCGTGGGAGCTTTGTTGTATCACGAAAGCCGTGGCCAATCAATCAGTCCTGCCATTTCAGCAGGGGAGCTGCAAAGTTCTTGGTTGATGAAAGGGAGTCATTCTGAACGCAGCGAAGAATCTCCGTGGAATGCGCAACTGCCTGCGTACCAACGAGATTCTTCGCTACGCTCAGAGGTCGTGTTTTTTGGATTCCCAGTAGGCAGCACCGAAAGGGGGGCGCTAAGATAGTCGGCCAGTGGTTCCGTATCGTTGTGCCGTGAGGGTCAGCATGAAGCATACACTCTTCGACAAAGGTGAGGCTAGCCATCTATCCCCCGGCGAGGTTGCCGCCGCGCAGGCGCCGGGCAATCCGAGGCTCCGCGTGCCGCAGCGGAGTCAAGTGGAGATGCGGTTTGCGTCGCTCGACGAATTGATCGAATCGGATCACGCGGCACGCATAGTGTGGGCGCAAATGTGCCAACTGAATCTCGGACGCTGGTTGAGGCAGATCAAGGCCGTGGAAGGGATCGTGGGACGCGAAGCCACCGACCCGCGCATGTTGGTGGCGTTGTGGATTTACGCCACGATCGAAGGCGTCGGCAGCGCCCGGGAACTGGAACGACTCTGCCAAAAAAATCTGGCCTATCAATGGCTGTGCGGCGGCGTAAGCGTCAATTACCACTTGCTGTCGGATTTTCGTTCGCGGGGCGGCGACAAGTGGGACGACTTGCTGACCCAACTTGTGGCCTCTTTGTTGGCGGAGAATCTGGTCACGCTGAAGCGGGTGGCACAGGACGGAATGCGCGTGCGGGCCAGTGCGGGTGCGGCGTCGACAAGCTGCGCAGAAACGGTCGGCGGAGGAGCGGCAACGACGTTTGGAAGAGGCCCTGGGTCATTGCGACCAGTTGCAGCAATAGCGCGAAGAAACCGCGAAAATCACTGAGAAAAAGCTCATAGAAGCCCGGGCCTCGACCACCGATCCCGAAGGCCGCACGATGAAGTTTCCCGACGGCGGGTATCGCCCCGGCTACAACGTGCAATTCAGCACCGACACGGAAAGCGGTGTTATTTTGGGCGTGGACGTGACCAACCACGGCACGGATAGTGAAGCGTTGCCGCCGATGTTGGACCAACTGGAGGAGTGTTACGACCGACCGCCAGAAGAAGCGTTGGTGGACGGCGGCTTTGCCTCGCTGGATGCGATCGACGACGCGGCCCAGCGCGGTTGCATGGTGTACGCTCCGTTGAAGGACGAACAGAAGCAGTTGGCGGCGGGTAAAGACCCGTGCACTGCCAAGCGATATGACAGCGCGGCGGCGGCTAAGTTGACGTTTCCTTTGCGGGGCCAGACGGCCGAGTGGGTCAACGCCGTTTGCCGCAACCGCGGCCTTTACCAGATGCCGGTTCGTGGGCGGAGCAAGTGTCGTACGGTCGCGGTGTTGTACGCCATCGCTCATGACGTGCTTCGAGGGGTGACACTGCGCGCCCAGCCAGCCGCACAGAGCGGATGAGGCGGAAACTACAGAAGGGAGGAGAGTTCGGCAAGCAATCGACGCCGACATGCGACGAGAGCGCGACTGCGAGCCTATCGGCGATGCGCGTCGCGACTTTAAAAGACACTTCCGCTCCCCGAGCACTACACCCGTCTGTTTGAATAATTTGTGCCAAAGCCGTCAAAAAGTCACACGCTCTCAGGATGACATGTTCACCTTTTCCGACAGAGCCTAGCAGCGGTGCCCCCGGGATTATCCACACTCGACGGCCGCTCAGCCTACGCCTTCGGCCCGAGACCGGCGATGCACTGGTCCTCGCGGACGACTTTTCGCGGGCCGCCGTCGAGACTCGTCGACCAGTCGACCGGAGCGACGATCGGGTCGAGCGAATCGGCAATCTTGAGCGATTGGGCCCGGTCGTAGATCAACTGCCAGGCGCAGTCGAGGTCCGGATTGACCTCGCAGTGGCCCTCCTGCGATCCGCCGCACGGGCCGTTGAACTGGCGCTTTGCGCAGCGAGTGATGGGACAGACACCGGCGAACTGGCCCAAACGGCAATTTCCGCAAGCGGCGCACTTTTCGGTCCACACGCCTTGCGATTCCAGGATGCCGATGAACTGCGTGTTCAGCCCGGGGTAGATCGGCGTATTGGGAAACCGTTCGGCCAGCGCCTGCACGCCGGCGCCGCAGGCCAGCGAGCAGATGGCGTCGTACTCGGCCACGCGCGGCGCCAGTGCATCGATAAAGGCGTCTTCGCATTGCCGTTCGATCGTGCATTGGTCGACCACCGTCGTGTCGCGGCCTATCAGGCGCAACGACATCCGCACGGCCGAGCCGAGGATGCCGACCTCGCGCTCGCCGCCGGCCAGGCACACGGTGACGCACGTGCCACAGCCGACCAGCAGCACGCGCTGGTGGTCCTTGATCATATCGCGGATATCACGCACATTCTTTCGATCGGCAACTATCATTTTGCGCTCCTGCCAGGGCCGCGTGGGCCCGGTCGGTCAACTCGGTAATGTCTCGCTCGGCGGTTTGACGGTCTCGCCGCAAAGGGCTGGGACCAAGCCGCGCGAGCCGCTCGCTCATAATCGTGACGATTTCGGCAAACCGCGGCCCTTCGGCCGATGAGAGATTGAACATCTCCAGACGTTCGGGCTCCAGCCCGATTTCTTCCAAAAACTGCTTGGCTCGCTCGACGCGTTTGCGGGCGCGGAGGTTTCCTTCGAGGAAATGGCAGCCGCCTTCCAGACAGCCGGCCACGATCACGCCGTCGATGCCGCGCTCGAAGGCGGCCAGCACGTAGTTTACCTCGAGCTTGCCCGTGCATGGCAGCCGCAATACGCGGACGTTGCTCGGATACTGCAGCCGCATCGAGCCGGCCAGATCGGCCGCCGCGTACGCGCAGTAATGGCAACAAAAGGCGAGGATTAGCGGTTCGGTTTCCATGGTGGTTCGCCTTATTCGGAAAGTCGCCATCGCGGCGGCGCGATGCCAGACTGGGCCGGATATGCGAGTTCCGGCGTCTTTACTTCAAACTCCGCACCCAGCAAGCTATCGACGGCCGCCAGCACCTGGCAGTCGACGAAGTGCCGCAGGGTGATCGCCTTGGCGGGGCATTCCGCCGTGCAACTTCCGCAGCCCATGCACGTGGCGCCCTGTACTTCCGCCTTGTTGTTCTCATTCACCCGCGGCGCCATGTAGGCGCAAACGTGTACGCACGTCATACAGGAGATGCACTTGTCCGGATCAACCCAGGCGATCTGCCCGCCGACGGGCATCTTCTTCTTGCCGAGAATCGACGCCGCCCGGCTGGCCACGGCGTTGGCCTGTGCGATCGTCTCGGTGAGGAACTTCGGGGCGTGGGCCGTGCCGCAGAGGTACAGCCCCTCGCTGGCAAAATCGACCGGCCGCAATTTCATGTGCGCTTCGAGGAAAAAGCCGTCGGCGTTTAGCGGCACCCGCAGCAGATCGGAAAGCTCTTCGCGGTCGGCTCTGGGCGTCATCGGCGCCGCCAGCACAACCATGTCGGGCTCAAGCTCCAAATCGCACTGGGCTGTGAGCTCGCGCACCTTGAGCTTCAATTGGCCGTTGACTTCCAATTGCGGCGGCCGCTCGGGCTCGTAGCGAATGAACAAGACGCCTTGCTCCCGCGCCTTGCGATAGGCCGCCTCGCGGAATCCATACGTTCGCATATCGCGGTAGAGCACGACGATCCGGGCCTGCGGGTAGAGCTCGCGGAGCGCCAGGGCATTCTTCACCGCCGACGTGCAACAGACGCGGCTGCAATATGGCCGTGTTTCATCGCGCTGCTCGACGCATTGGATCATGGCGATCGTCGCTCGTTGGGGCAGCGAGATTTCTCCGCGGCCCAAGCGATCCGTAAGCTCCAGTTGCGTGAGCACCTTGGGACTCCGGCCGTAGCCGAACGTCGTGGGCTTCTCCTCGGTTGCCCCTGTCGCGACGACGACGGCCCCGTGGCCGATTTCGGCTGTACCGGCGTCAGAAACGATTTTCGAGCGGAAATTGCCGATGTGGCCCTCGACTTTGGCCACCCGCGAGTTCCGATGCACGGTAATCTTTGGATGCTGGGTCACCCGGCCGATAACGTCGGTCAGGAACGCCTGCACGTCCTGCCCATCGAGGGTGTGGTGAAGTTGGCAGGCGGTGCCGCCAAGTTCGCCCGCCTTTTCGACCAAATGTACGGGGAAGCCTTGTTCGGCCAGGGCCAGGGCGGCCGTCATGCCGGCGATGCCGCCGCCAACCACCAATGCGGCGTTGTTGACCTGCACCATTTCCTGCTGAAGCGGCATCAAACGGGCCGTGCGGCCGACAGCCATGCGAACCAGATCGATGGCCTTAGCAGTCGCCTTATCGGAGTTGTCGCTGTGGACCCACGAGCATTGATCGCGGATGTTCGCCATGTCCAGCAGGAACGGATTCAGCCCGGCATCGCGCAGCGTATCGCGGAAAATCGGCTCGTGCGTGCGCGGCGTGCACGAAGCGACCACTACGCGGTTCAGTCCGTGTTCGGCGATCTTGGCCTTGATCCGGTTTTGGCTATCGTCGGCGCAGGTGTAGACGTTGTTCTCGGCATGGATGACGTACGGGAGCTTGCGGGTTTCACGCACCACGTGCTCGACGTCGACCACCGAAGCGATGTTGCTGCCGCAGTGGCAGACAAACACGCCGACGCGCGGCGGTTCGTCGCTAATGTCGCGCTCGGGCGGATAGGTCTTTACGCGGACGCAGCTTCCCCGGGCCGGCGCAAGAGGGCCATCGCCCGGGCGGCTGCGGCGCTGGCCTGCATCACAGTATCCGGAATGTCTTTCGGCTCCTGAAACGCTCCACCGACGAAGACGCCGGGCGCGTGGTATCCAGTGGCGATAGTTCGCTGGTTTGGGCGAATCCCCAGCGGTTGAGGACCACGCCCATCCGCTGGGCCTGCTCCTGCACGCTCGCGCTCGGCTCCAGACCCAGCGAGAGCACCACCATGTCGAATTCGCCTTCGACCTGCTTCATCTCCGGCCCGGCATACACGAGCCGAAGGTTTCGCGTGCCGGGCATTTCGTAGGTGCGCGAGATGAACGAGCGAATGTAGCGAACGCCCCACTGTTTCTGCGCCCGTTCGCAATAACGATCAAAATCCTTGCCGAACGCCCGCAGGTCGAGGAAGAAAATCGTCACTTCGCAGTCGGGCCCGTGCTGCCGGGCGAGAATGGCTTCCTTCGTGGCGGCCATGCAGCAGACCGACGAACAATATTCATTGTCGCAGCCGGTGTCTCGTGAGCCGACGCATTGGATCAACGCCAATCGCTTTGGCGGCTTGTGATCGCTGGGGCGAAGGATGTGGCCGCGAGTCGGTCCGGAAGCGGACAGCAATCGCTCAAACTGCACGTTCGTCACCACGTTCGGCGCATAGCGGTAACCAAACTCGCCGCGGCGCGTGGCGTCGAACGCTTCAAAGCCCGGCGTCAGCACCACGCTGCCGACATCCAGTTGCAGCGTTTCTTCTTCTTGCTCGTAGTCAATGGCCTTTGCCTGGCAGATTTGCGCAGAGGCCGCACTCGCCGGTGTTGAAATGGACGCACGTCTGGCGGTCGATGACCGGCACGCGCGGCGAGGCCTGCGGATGCGCAAGGTCGATGTTGGGCCGCGGTTCGAGGTACTGATCGTGACCCGTCAGATGCGGCTGCGGTTTGCACGTCGTGACGGCGTCGAGTCCGCGTGCGCCGGTGGGGCAGACGAACTCGCACGCCCCGCACGCCTGACACTGCTTGGTCGGTTCGCCGAACGCCGGGGCAACTTTGCGATTTGCTCCGCGGCCGACGAGGTTCACCGCGCCGCGGCCCATCAACTGGCCGCATACGCGCACGCACAATCCGCACAGCACGCACTCGCCGTTGGCTTCGACGTCAAAGGGCGTGGCCTGCACGCCGAGTTTCGCGGCGAAGTCGGCCAGCTCGCGCAACTTCGGCGCCTGGGCCAGCATCAATTCGAGCACCGTCTGCCGCAACTGCCGGACCTGTTCGGTATCGGTATGGACGATCGCGCCGTCTTCGGCCGGATGGCTGCACGAAGCGACGTAACGCGGTCCGCGCGGCGTCTCCAGCTCGACCAGACAGACGCGGCACGCCGCGTACGGCGGCAGGCCGCGGAAGTTGCATAGCGTCGGGATTGTCAGGCCCGCTTGCCGGGCCGCGTTGAGGATCGTTGTACCCTGGGCGACTTGCGTCGTCCGGCCGTCGATGGTGATCGTGAGGCGATCCGATGCTGCCGTGCTCATGCTACACACACCCTTTCATCGCTCGGCGGCCCGATCGAGACGCGGCACGTGCCGGCTGGGCAGTTCCGATCGCGAATGTGCGATTCAAACTCATCGCGGAAGTGCCGCAAGGCACTCAGCACCGGATCGGGCGCAACGCCACCGAGCCCGCACAGCGATGCCAGCTTCACGTGCTTTGCCAATCGCTCCAACAACGCCAGGTCGTTGGCCTGACCTTGGCCGCGACCGATCCGCGTCAGGATCCGCAGCATTTGTTTCGTGCCCTCTCGGCAGGGCACGCACTTGCCGCACGACTCCTCGACAAAGAAGTGCAATAGAAAACGAGCCATGTCGACCATGCAGGCTGAATCGTCCAACACAATGATGCCGCCGGTGCCCATGCTGATCGTTTCACCAGGTCGATCTTCCGCAGTGATGCAAAGATTCAGCGCCGAAGCGGGCAGGCAACCGGCCGATGGTCCGCCGGCCTGGACGGCCTTGAGCGACCTCGGGCCAACCACGCCGCCGCCAATCTGGTTGATCATCTCATCGAGCGACACGCCCAAGGGCACCTCGACCAGGCCGCGATTTTTCACGGCCCCTTCGAGCGAGAAGACGGTTGTGCCCGGGGCAGTCTTCGTGCCGATGGCCGCATACCAATCGGCCCCGCGAGTAAGGATCGGTGCGACGCTAGCCCACGTCTTGACGTTATTGACAACCGTCGGGCGGCCCTCGACGCCGGCCGTCACCGGATATGGCGGCCGGATGCGGGGCTCGCCGGCGTGACCTTCGATCGACTCGATCAGCGCCGTTTCTTCGCCACAGACGTACGCCCCGGCTCCGCGCCGGACCGTGACATGCAGCGACCACCCGGAGCCGAAGATATTTTCGCCCAACAGTCCCCGCTCTTCCGCCTCGGCGATGGCGTGTTGCAGCGTGGAAATTGCCAGTGGATACTCGCTGCGAACATACAAGAATGCCTCGCGAGCGCCGATGGCGTAGGACCCGATCAGCATCCCTTCGAGAATTGCGTGCGGATCGCCTTCGAGCACGGTGCGATCCATATAGGACCCGGGAGCGCCTTCGTCGGCGTTGCAGACGACGTACTTCAAGTCGCCGGCGGCCTGGCGGGCGAATCGCCACTTCTGGCCTGTTGGGAAGGCCGCTCCGCCACGACCCCGAAGCCCCGATTGGATCATCTCATCGATGACTTCCTCCGGCTTCATCTGCGTGATCGCGCGAAGGGCGCCGCGATAGGCGCCTCGGGCGATGGCTTCGTCCAAGGCCAGCGGATTGATCGAGCCGCAGTTCCGCAGAATGACTTTCTTCTGCCGGCGGTAGAAATCCAGCGTGGACCACTCGGGCACGCTACTCAAATCCACGGAACCACGAGGATAGCGGTGGATGTCATCCGCACAGAGATGCTCCTCGCTCTCGAAACGCCCTAGAGCCCACTGCGGCGAAAGATCCCCACCGGCGTACGCTTTGAGTAGTTGACGGGTCTTTTCCGGCGTCATTTCGCCGTAGCTGATTCGCGGCCCGTTGGGAAGCATCAGGTCCACGAGCGGCTCGCGCGAGCAAAAGCCGATGCAACCGGTGCGGCAAACCATGGCATCGAGTTTAGCCTCGCGCACGGCCTCGATGGCGGCCGCTTCGACTTCCCGCGCTCCCATCGCAATGCCGCAACTGGCCGAGCCGATGAGGATCTTCAGCCGGTTGGGATAGAGCGTGGCGCGACCGCAGGCTACTGCCCGGTTCAAATCGTCCAGGTTTGCGATGGTGCGCGTCATGTGAATTGCTCCAGGATGGCCGGCAGGCGGTCAAGATCGACGCGACCAAAGCTGCGGCCGTCGACCTTCATTGCCGGCGACAAGCCGCACAGGCCAAGACAACGAACGGTCCGCACGGTGAAGCGGCCGGAAGCGTCGGTCTCGTTCGGACCGGCGCCAGTTTCCTTTTCGATCCGTTCGACCAGCGCCGCCGACCCGCGGGCGTAGCACGACGTTCCCGTGCAGACCTCGATCACGTGTCGCCCGACCGGCGTGAAGCGAAACTCATCGTAGAAGCTGGCAACGTGCAATATCTCGGCCAGTTGAACGTTCCAGCGGCACGCCAGATGTTCGAGAACCGGCCGCGGCAAATAGCCGCACGCACCGTGGATGTCGTGTAGCACCGGCATTAACGCGCCCGGCACGCCGGCGTGTCGGGCGATGATTTCGTCGAGTTTGGCAGCCATTTCCCTGTCGAGCGGCTGACTGGGCTGAGCCGGTTCGGTCGGCTGCGGAATGTTCCGCACGGGGCAGGCCGTCCAACAGTCGCCGCAGCCGGTGCACTTGCTGGCATCGACGCTCCTGGGTCGCTTCCGCACTTCGACCTTGAAGTGGCCGGCTTCGCCTTCGAGCCGCATGACGTCGGCCATCGTCACAACGTCGATATTGTAGTCACGCATGCATTCGACCAGCTTCGGCGAAATGATGCATGTGGCACAGTCGCCCGTGGGAAACGTCTTGTCGAGCCGCGCCATGCCGCCGCCGATCGTGGGGCTTTCTTCCACGAGATACACGCGATAGCCGGCAGCCGAGAGGTCCAACGATGCTTGAATGCCGGCCACGCCGCCACCACAGACCAGAACGGCGCCGCACGGTTGCGAAGCCGTCTCGTGCCCGTTGCCATTCCCATTGCCATTGTCGCCGCCACTGCTGCCGTTGCCGCTGGGCAAAACCGCCTTTTCAAAGTCCAGGCTCATCGGTGTCCTCCCGCGCTGGCATTTGCCAAGCCCTCACCTCCGGCCTCGGTTGCCGCGAGTGCGGGGATGTCTTGCAGCAACCTGTCGAAACTGTTCGAGAGGGCCTTTAGCCCGAGGGCCTCGGGCGAGATGCCCAGGGCCAAGCCGAGCAACTGTGTGATGTAAAGAACGGGCGTTTTCGGCAGATCGCCATGAGCTTTTCGAGCATCCGCCTGGCGCAGATCGAGATTCACCTGACACAACGGACAGGCCACAGTGATGCAATTCGCGCCGGCCTCCCTCGCCATATCGACCAGGCGATAGCTCAGCCGGTTGACGACTCCACTTTGGATCATCGAAAGGCTCGCGCCGCAGCATTCCGTCTTCAGCGGCCACTCGATCGGCTCGGCGCCGATGGCAGCCATCAAATTGTCCATCGACGTGGGGTGTTCGGCATTGTCGAAGGCGACCACTTCCGGCGGGCGCATCAACAGGCATCCGTAATAGCAGGCGATTCGCAGACCTGCCAGCGGCCGTACGACAGCGGCCCGGATAGCGTCCAACCCAAGGTGATTCACCAGCACGTCGAGCACGTGGTGGACCTCCACGCTGCCGTCATAGGGCTCGTCGGTGAGTCGCTCGGCACGCTCTCGCTCCAGCGGATTATGGCGAACTTTGTAGTTCGCGCTCCGCAGCCGGGCATAGCACGAGGCGCACGCGGCCAGCACGGGGTAACCCATGGCCTGGGCCCGCTGCAAATTGAACACCGGCAGTGCCAAGGCCAGCGAGCCGCTAGTGCTGTGGGCTGGCGTCGAGCCGCAGCAGACCCAGCCAGGTATCTCTTCCAACTCGATACCCAGCGCGGCGAACACGGCTCGGGTGGAGCGGTCGAAGTCCCAGGCGGTCGATTCAAGACTGCAACCGGGGAAGAAGGCGTATTTCATGACTTTCCGTCCTCCTTGTCAGCCCGGCGAAAAATCTCGCGGATCGCCTTCACGTTGCTGCTGCGTCGCGGCAACATGGAGAGCTTGCCCTTGGCCAGCATTTGCGGCACCTTGCCGACGTCGGAGAGCAGGTCGAGCGAGCGAAGTTTGTAGGCGGCCATCATGCCGGCCTCGAAGACACGGCCGTGATGGCGCACACTGCTGAGAAAGCTGCGATTGAACTCCTTGCCGCGACGGTCGGGCACGGCCGCCTTGCGCTCGACGGCCATCATTCGCAGCGCGTCCATCACGGCCGCGATGTCGATGCCCATCGGACAACGCGTGGTGCAGGCCTCGCACGAGGCACACATCCAAATTGCGCGCGACTCGAGCACATCGGCCTCGGCGCCCAAATGCACCAACCGCATCACCTGGCTTGGCAGCAAGTCCATATCGGGGCCGATGGGGCAACCAGTCGTGCACTTGTGGCACTGGAAGCACGCACTGACGGCCGTGCCGCTACGGCGCTCGACTTCGTTGGCCAGAGCCGTGCCATTCCACGGGAGCCCCGTCTGTTTAGCGGTCGACGGTCCGTCGACCCCAGCCGAGCGACTAGCCGCCGTTCCGGCGGCTGCTAAACGAGAGGCGTCGTCTTCTCGGCGATCCAACATCATTCACCCATCCCTTCGAGTTCGGCCTCGATCTCGGCGTCTTTCCGTGGCATGACTTTGCGATACACCTCGGGCGGTGTTTGCAAAACGCCGTCGACAGTCAACAGATCCTGCTGGATTCGAATGCCGAATAGCCGCTGGTTCTCTTCGAGGTACGGCAGCATCAACTTCCAGTCGGCCGCACTCAACGTTCGATATGCGCCGCCGTTGAGCTGCTCATCGACAAGCGTGCGGTGCGGGTCGCGGATGTAAATCGCGCCGCCCGACGCCAGCGAAAGCAAATTGCTGCCAGGATAGGGCTGCTCCAACGGGACGAGCTTTCCGCTGAGGTCATATCGCATGCCGTTGACGATGGCGAACCCGCCGCCGGTGCGCGGATCGCCGGCCATGAACGACTCGGCCAGGAAGTCCAAGGCCGTACCATTGATCACGACGCGCGGGCTGCCCACGGCGTTGATCATAGGCCGGCCGGCGGCGTTGCCCAGCACATAGACTGTGCCGCCCTTCGCGCCGTAAAGAAACGTCTGGCCGACGTCGCCGTAGACGACCAGCTTGCCGCGCTTGGCAATCTGGCACAGTTGATCCTGGGCACTGCAATGCACGTAGATTTCCAGACCGTCGATGCCCGAGGCCAGATAGTCGCCGGGATTGTCGTAGCAATCGATTCGCAGGCCGTCGGTTCGCGGGCCGAATCCGACGCCGTGGAAACGCGTACCCCGGCTGTTGTAATGGATGATGTGCCGCCAGCCGAGGTGGAAGGCCTTCACCGATAGGGTTGCGTCACAAGCCGGTCCTTCCGGCTGGAAGCCGCGGGCGTCGATAAGCAGTGTGGACTCGTCCGCTTGCGGTCCGCGCAACTGATCGCGGCTCTTCCAGTTGATCCGTCGATGCGTGCTGCTGCCCGCGTCGCCCAGTAGCGGCTGATGCCCGAAGATTTGTTCCAGCCCGCTGCGCAGGATCGTTAGCACGGAACTGCGCTTCTTGCTGCCGGTAACGTAACGGCGGTCGATGGCCAGCGTAAAGGCCTCGATGCCCAGCGCCGGGGCCTGCTCTGCGGTTCTCGCGGCGATGTGATCCGCCATACAGCGAAGTTCGTCGTAGGTCAAATCTTCCATGCGGTCGCAAAGACATTGGAAGAGTTCCCGCGCGTCGCCCGCAGCAATCGCCCGATCAATTTCTGCCACCTGACGATCGATGCCCTCGGGCCGTGTCGCCGGAATAGAGAGATTGCAGTGCGTTTGGCCGGGCAAGGTGCTCAACGGGGCGCCAAACTTGTTTGTGACGCGAAGATCATGATGCACATTGCTCGGGCTCGGGCTGACGGTCAACAGGAACGTCCCGCCATCGGTGCTGCTGCCGCCGCGCGCGTTCCAGTACGTGTCGGCCACCGGTGTGAATCGCGGATCTTCAGAAGCCAAACTGGCCAGCGTGGCATCGATGGCCTGCTTCTCGGAGCAGATCAACCCGATCGAGACTTCGCCTTCCTGAAGTGCGAACACCTGCGGTCGCAACATGGCCGTGTCAGTGATGCCCATCAGTTGAAACGATTTCGATTCCGTCAGACTGCGGGCAATGATGAAGAACCAAGGGCCATCGGGCGAGGCATGCACGTGGGCGGCCTGAATCTGCCGGTAAATCCGCTGCTTCTCAGCCGGCAGCCGGTCGAAGTCCAGTTCCGTCGTCGGCGCCAAGGCCTCGACGATATACTCGACCGGATATCCGTACACGCGATTCCACAGATCGAACAGCAGCACCGAAACTTCGGTGTCGGTCAAAAACTGCGGGAAGATGTTTCGCTCGGCAAGATATTCGGAGACCGAGTGGTAGTTGGCAAAATCGCCGTTATGCACCAGGGCCTCGTTGAGGCCGATGAACGGATGCGCCCCGCCGGGATGCCATACGCGTCCCTTGGTCGGATAGCGCTGGTGGGCGATCCAGACGTGGGCTCGCGTGTCGGGCATGCGATAGTACTGCACGGCCGCTTCGGCGAAGCCGACGATCTTCAGAATAATTAGGTTCCGCGCGTGCGACATCACAAAGGCCCGCTTGTCGCCCAGCGAAGCGTAGAACTGCGTGTTCAGCCGCAGGGAGTTCTGAAAGACGAACTCATCTTCCACGGCACGCTCGGAAAGTTTGGAGAGCCCTTTCTCGTCGGCAAAACGAGCCAGCACGTCGGGCTTGACGCGGACGAAGTATCGGGCCACATCGGGCGGGCGAACCTCCAGAAGCTCCACGTCGCGGTAGTCGTCGACGGTCGCCACCATGCCCCCTTGATCGATGCTGAAGTAGGGCTCGATGAACGTCTTCTCGACTTCGCTCCGCGCCGCCGGGTCTAAGAGCGCAACCTGGAGAATGTAGTCGTCGTCCAACACCTTGCGCGAAACGCCCATCTCCTCGGGCACGAGCCCGCAGGCCGCGATACCGCCACCCTTGCCATTGCCGCGATTGCGCATCTGGATCGACGGCTCGTAGATATGCTTGCCGCCGACCGGAATCGTGCAGGCAAAGCCGGTCACGCCGCAGCCGCCTTCGGCCTCGGGCGATTGACGAAACCACTGGCCCGTCGGGCGCAGCGCGGCCCTCGATCGCAAAATGGCTTCGGCTCGTTCAATGCTCTGGTTCATCGGCATGGTAAATGCAGGGTGCGTGCAACGCACCTTAACCAACAATTGTGGTGCGTTTCACGCACCCTACGGTTTGCCTTCGTAATCGAGGTGAGTCAATAGATCGGTTCGGCCCCGGAGGGCCGCGACGGAGTCGAGGCCGAGGTCATACAAAATGTCCAGTAGTATTTCGCGCCAGGCGGTATACAGATTAATGATCCGCTGCGTGCACCATTCGACAGTGACCATCTCCAACAACTCGGGGTCGGTGGTGGCGATGCCGCGGGCGCAACCGCGGCCGCTTTCGCAGCAGCCGCAGCGGATGCAGCCGACGGCCATCAACTCGGCGGTGCCGATCACCACTCCGTCGGCGCCCAGCGCAATCGCCTTGGCCATGTCGTAGGGCGTGCGAACGCCGCCGCTGGCAATCACCGTGATTTGCTCGCGAATGCCCTCGTCAACCAAGAACTGGTGCACGCGGTTAATCGCGTACTCGATCGGCATTGCGATGTTCTTCTTGGCGATGTTCGGCGCCGCGCCCGTGCCGCCATAACTGCCGTCGAGGTGTACGATGTGGCCTCCGGCGTAGTAGACACCCACGGCCACCATATCGACGTCGCTGGGCGTCGAAACTTTGGCCGAAAGTAAGGCCCGGGGGTTCACGTGGGCGATCCAATCGAGGTGTTTCTTGTGGTCCTCGACCGAATAGACGCTATGAAACGGGAACGGCGAAAACAGCGAGGTGCCCACGACGGCTTCGCGCAGAGCCGCAACGCTCGGGGTGTTCTTGTCGCCGAGCAAATGACCGCCGAGACCGGGCTTGGCTCCCTGGGCATACTTGAATTCGACGATCCGCGCCCGCTGGATGGTCTCCTCGCGCACGCCGAACAGGCCCGTGGCCACTTGCGTGATGACGTGGTCGGCATACGGAATGAAGCGATCGGGATAGCCGCCTTCGCCCGTGCAGGTGAAGCCATGGAAGGCCTTGGCTGCCCGGGCTTTGCCCAGCAGCACTCGAATGTTGGTCGAGCCGAACGACATGCCGCCGCCATACCAGGGCACGTCGATTGTCACCTTTGGCCGCGAATCATTGCGGCGATTGAGGACCAACTGCGTGGAAATGTCTTCGCGCCGCAGGTCCGACGGCCGGTTGGCGGGTGGACGCAAGCGAAGCCGATCAAATCCGCCGCCGGAGCCGCCGGTCTGGCTTTCCAGATGCGCGGACGGCCGCTGGCCCGTTTCGGCCATCTGCCAATTGGCCACGATTAAATCGGGCGTCCAGCGGCAATCGCCCAGGGTGGCAAATGACGGATTCTCGGAAAGCGACAGCGCCTGCTCTGGGCAGGCCGCGACACAATAGTGGTCGGTCTTCTCGCACGCCGGACCGATGCAGCGATAGTCCAGAGGCCGGATGATCGACCGATAGCCGGATGGACGGCGATGGACGCCCTCGGGACAAAGCTCCACGCAGCGGCCGCACTCAGCACACGCCGACGACCGGCGAATGCTGTACTTGCCGATTTCGTTGCGGTAGCGCGGTGGGGCAAGCCGCACTTCCCGCACGACCTCGGCGTAGTCGGGCCGCGTCAGAAACTCGTCTGCCACGGGCTGACCGAGGGCCGGATTGTCCTGCAATGGAACGCTCATAGGGCATCGGCTCCCGCGGAGTCTTTTCGCTTGCCGAAGAGGCGACCGAACGAATCGCGTTCGAGATCCTCGAAGAACATCGCCCGGCCCGTCTCGCCGCGCAATCGGCGGACCTCGCGAATCCCCATGGCGCCGAGGACCTCGATCAACTGCTGGTGCCAGGCGCCGATCAGGTTGTAGATCCGCTGGACGGCGTAATCCACCGCAACAGCTTCCAGCGCAACCGGGCACGGTTGGTCGCGCTCGCACTCGCCGCAGAGCCGGCAGTCAAGAGCCAACAGCAGCGGGACGTCGATCGCCACAAGGTCGGCGCCGCAAATAATCGCCTTCGCCATGTGCTCGGCCTGGGCGACTCCCCCGGAAGCAACCAGCGTAATCTGATCGCGCGTGCCATCCTTGACCAGCGCCGGTGAACCTCTCGCAAGACATCGCGGGCGTGGCGGCCACGCATCGTTGCCTCTCCCTTTGGGAGAGGGTTAGGGTGAGGGGAACTGCCATTCGACCCAGTGGCTCCCAAATGCTCCCGCCCATGGCTGTCGAACACCAGATGGATCACTTCGGCCCCGTCGCGGGCCAGCGACACGATACGGTCCTTGCTGGCCGGCGAGGCCTCCACGCGAATCGCCACCAAGCGGCCGCCATTCTGTTGTTTCAAGCGTGCCTGAATCGCCATCACGTCGGGGCAGTCGTCGATCATGACCATTGGCGCATCGAGCGCCGGGCCGTCACCAGCGGATTCCACGTCTCCCCATGGAATCACGTGTCCGTGCGTGGCGAGCAAGTCGGCCGCGCCGTCAGCATCGCGCACCACGGCCATCGAGCCCAGCTTGGCTGCGGCCCGCACAGCCGCCTCGATCACCGCACCGCGGCGCCAATGGGCCGGAATGACGTCGAAAATGACCGGCAACGGAATCTCACCAAGCGGCGGCACGGCAACGCTTAACTCGCCGTCGTCAAACGCCAGTTCCTTCAGCTTCCGACCGATATCAACGCTGGTGCTGATGTACTCGCGACCGTGGATGCCGTCGCGCGTGGGCCGGACGATTTCCGACATGTCGGTCCACATCGCATCGAAGCCCGGCCCGCTGAACGGTCCGCCATAGCCCGACCCCGAGACGGGAATACGCCCGCTCTCAGCCTGGAACCACGTGGACAAAATAATGTCAGGCGTGAAGTAGTCGTCGCCAAGCCGGCGGTATTCGGGGTTCTCCACTCGAGTGAGAATCCCCTTCGTACAGTTCTGGATGCAGTTCAAGCAGCCTTTGCACTGATAGATGTAGTCGAGATAGCCGATTTCGGTGCGAAGCGTATCGGCCTCGTCGCGGTACAGGCCGTAGACGCAGCTCCGCTTGACGCAGTTGTGGCAACTGGAACAGTCCTCGCGCCAATCGACAATCCCCAACTTGCCCGGGGGGCGCAAGCGGGGCGGCAGCGGATGCGTGTGAAGCGAATACTTGGCTGGCACGGTTATTAATACTCAGGTCATTGATGTCGGTACATGGCCGAAAACTCGTGTTCACCGGCCTTCGGCGGGTCGGCCTCCCGACATTTGTTTGCTGGCCTCCACTAGTTCGCCCCGAGCGAGGCGCTGTCGATCACTTCCAGCGCGGCATCCACGTCGCCGTCGACGTAGACTTGGAATCCGCGAAGCCCCTTGCATGATGTCAACTTTTGAATCGTCTCCACGGCGACGGCGATCCCCGCGGCACGCTGGGCCGACGCATCGGCGGCCGCGCCAAGACGATCGAGAATGGCTTGCGGAATCCGCGGCCGCGGCCGCTTGTCGGCAAGCTCGATGGCTTTCGCGCCGTCGGTCAGAGGCTCGATGCCGGCGACGATGGCCACCTTCTCATGCAGCCCGCGGCGCGTCGCCTCTTGCCACCATTGGCCGAAACGATCGAGATCGAAAACGGGTTGAGTAATGAGAAACTGGGCGCCGGCGGCGGCCTTTTTCGCCAGCCGCACAAGTTGCAACTCCATCGGATCGGCGTAGGGGGCCGCGACGCCGCCGAGGCAAAAGGGCCCGGCGCCCGCGATGCAGCTTTCGCCGACCAGCGACCCATCTTCTGCCAGCCCGCAATAGGTCTGAAGCAACTGGACCGGATCGATGTCGAAGACGCTCTTCGCCGCGCGGAAGGGACCCAACGACGGATGCGTGCCGCTGGTGCATAGGATATTGCGGATACCCAGCGCCTGTGCCCCCAACGCCTCGGAGACCAGCGCGATGCGATTTCGGTCGCGGGTCACCAAGTGCAGGATCGGCTCGATCCCCTCGCTGACGACCACCGTGGCCGCGGCCAGCGACGACATGGCCACGTGATCGCGATTGTCGCTAATGCCTACCGCGTGGACTTTTCCGCGGAGACGTTGGGCCGCATCGCGGAGCGCGGCCGGGCTACCGCCGCACGGAGGCGATATCTCGGCCAGCAGTAGGGACTTGCCCGCCGAAATACGCTGCTGGAGTTGCGTCTGTGGCTCTTGCATGGACTTAGTCCGTAACTTTCGATTTGGCCGTGCGGAGCGGACTGTCGCCCAGTGCGCAGATCCGCTGGACGGCGCCGCGTAATTGCGCGTCGAACTTCTCCGGCGAGTCGTTGGCCGACGAGTGGACCAATTCCGCTCGCTCGGGCTCGAAGCCGGCCTCGCTAAGCAGTCGCCGAAGCGTGCGAATGCGAATGTCGGCCCGATAGTTTCCCTGGCTCAAGTGGCATTCTCCCAGGGGGCAAGCCACGATGCACAGCCCCATCGCGCCGCCTTCCATCGCGTGAAACAGATACTGGCCGTCCGTCTTGCCGCTGCACGGCGTTTCGTGGACCGCCACGTGGGCGCCGTCCTGCATCCACTGCCGCGGCAACTGTGCGCCGGGCGGTACACTGTTGTGACAGACGTAAACGACCACATCGGGCGAAGATGCGATGGCCATGGCGATCCGCCGACTAGTCGCCACAGCGCCGCGGATTGCCCAGTGCAGGCCCGTCAGCGAAGTGACCTTTCGGTCAATCTAGCGTGCAACTAAACATAAGTAAATAGACTGCTCGGCTTATACGAGTATAAATATACTTCATAGTGAATATTGCTGTTGCCCCACCTGCCAAGCTCGTCGGACTTTCCTGCACACCTCATTTCCGGCGACGCGACGCCACCGGCCGGTTGCGTTCCGCCGCTAAGCCAGCACGCGCTTTCGCAGAACGAACACGGTGTCGGACATTTCGTCGTTCAGCTCGAACGGCCGATCGATCTCGTACCAGAAGTCATAAACGTCGCACAGCTCGAAGGCTGGCACGGCGCTGAGCAGACGGCGGAACTGCGCGGCCGTATACATTCGCAGCGGAAAGTCATGACGCAGTCGGAACTCGTGGTGCGGCCGATGGACCAGCAGGCTGACGCGAAGTCGTTCGATGCGGCGGCGACGGCTGGTTTCCAATACACGCAGCGTGACGCCCACCTGCGTACGCCCATGCCGGCCGGTCCAACGCTCGGTGCAATCTTCGGATGCGTCGGGCGGCAAGAGATGAAAGCCCAGGATATAGAGGCCGCCGGGCCGCAGGCTTGCAGCCACGCATTCCAGGTGTCGACGTGCCGCTTCCTCGCTGAGCAAGTGGCGGAAGCTGTCGAAGGTGCAGAATGCCGTGTCGACCGGCGACGGCAAGCGAAAGTCGCTCATATCGGCCAACCGGAGCGAGGCGCGAAGCCGGCGGCGGGCCAGGCGGCGTCGCAGATACCCCAACGACGCTTCGCTAAGATCGAAGCCCGACATGCGGTAGCCCCGCCCGGCCAGTTCGGCGATCAGTCGGCCCGTGCCGCAGGCCGGTTCCAAAAGACGATGCACTTTGAAGGCGCAGTACTTGCAGCAGGCGGCCTCGATGAAGTCGGCCTCCGGCACGGTCTCGTCCCGCATGCTGATGTCGTAGTATTGCGGATGATCGTACCAACTTGCGTTGACGATGGTTGCTTGGCTCATAGGTTGCGCGGTTGCTTGCGGTGCTTCGTCTCGGACAGGCGGGCCCAAACGCCTCTTCACGGCCAGTGGTGATTGTCACCAGTCGGGCACCGCCGCGTCAACCGTGCGATGACTCGGAACGACAGGTGTGCTCGCGGCACTGGCCGCCAAAGAGCAAGCCCAGGCGAATCCGATTGCGGGCGAAGAGCCGATACACGCCGTCAAAGACCGCGTGTAGCACGCGCGGCCGTGTGATAGCCACGACCCAGCCGAGGCCAACCGCGCGGTAGGCCGCTGCCACGGCGTCGACGCCCCGAACGATCCGTCCGTCGGGAAGCACGGCATGCAGCGTGGCGAAGACCTCATCGTGACTCAGCCCGTACGGCGACGGATCGAACGAAGGCGCCGAAATGTCTTCCAACGCCAAGTGTCCCGGGCCGTCGCGCTGCTTGAGCCACTGGACCTCGCGGCCGCAGAACGGGCACCCGCCATCATAGAGCAGCTTAACTTGCCACGTCGCCATGGTTCTACCCTCCTTTTCTAGCCGACGCCGCCCCACCGTCCGCGTATAGGCATCATTGAGTCATACGGCCGCCGAGGCAAGTCCTCGCAGTGCCTGGCACGGCTGGGCCAAGGGGCCAAATACGGCGACGGCCAGCAGCGCCAAATCAACCTGACAGGACTTTGCCGGCGGTCGGCTTTCTGCTATTCTTTGATATTGTGCTTGGCACGCGCACCCCTAGCTCAATTGGATAGAGCATCGGTCTACGGAACCGAAGGTTACAGGTTCGAGCCCTGTGGGGTGTACTTCTTATCTCGTCCAAGACTGGACACTCGACGCTACGGGCAACTGCTCGACCTTTGGGCAAAATCGGTACCGGGGGGGGCGACGGTCGGGAACCGTTTTCTGGACAACGGAACAGCCGATGGAGAGAATAGTCAAAACAACGGTTCCTGACACCTTTTCCAACCCCGAGGACAACGTAAAGGCTGGGCGATACAACGGTAACCCGCAGGCTGCAAAGAGCGCGTGGCTTTCGGCTTGGAGGACTCTATCTAGCTTCGCTCCTGGGAAGATTGGAGGGGGAGTAACGGTGTATGTGCAAGGTGTTGACAAGGGCTTCTTGACGAGCGCCGATATCTCCGAGTTACAAGAGTTAACGGGGCTTAGTGTGTCTTACGGCAAGCTAGCTCCGATCTACCAAAAGCTCGTGCCAAATGTCACGCTCCCCAAGCCGGCGTTTCTCCCTCCTTGTTACCAGTAATCCACTGAGGCTTGCAGATGAACAAAAAACGGGCATCGATTCCGTTGTTACTGCTAGTGTTGGCGGCTGTATCTATCGTTTACTTCGCGATCCGAAATGCTAACCGAGCGTCGCGCGAGCGAGAACAGCAACATCGCGAATCGACGGTTGAGACGCTTCTTACGCTCCAAACTTGCATGTCCCATTACCAGATACTGCACAGTTCGCTTCCTAGTCCGCCATTGGAAAAAGCGCTGGCACAACTCGAAAAGGACGGCAAGGGATGTGGGATTGCCTATTACGACAAACTAGTCTCAGGACTCAAATTGAATCGCTGTTGCGATGGCTGGGGACGGGCATTAGTTTACGAACTTCAAGACCAGAAGCACGGCGTGATACGCAGCAACGGCCCAAACGGCTTGGATGAGAAGGGAGGTGCTGATGACATTGAGGTCGCTGTACCTAACGTCCAGGACGCGTCCGAATAGCGTTCACTCTATCGCATCTCGACCCAACGAGGCCAAGCCAGTTGCTATCCCGCTGCCACATGAGACAACAACACCCGGCATCATCGCCACTGAGCATATCAGCCGGCGAATGGAGGTGGCCTTGGTTGGCCCTTTGGCGCAAAGGCGGGACGTGCCGCCTTTGCGCGCCGCGCCCGCCCCGCACCACCGAGCGCTCACCGAGAACGGGCGAGTATCGAATCAGCCGACCAAGGCATGGTGTCGAGCGAAGGAGTAAAGGGGTCGGGAGTCTTTATCTTGACAGAATCGGAGGGAAATGGTAATTTCTGGTCATGCCGCGACGCTTGCGAGTCTCAACGGGAGGGTATGCCTACCATGTGCTGAATCGATCTGTGGGGCGGATGCGTATCTTCGGCAAAGACCGGGATTTCGAGGCGTTCGAGGAGGTGATTGAGCAGGCGAAGGCCCGTTTACCGATGCGGGTCTTGGCATGGTGCGTGATGCACAATCATTGGCACTTTGTGCTTTGGCCGCGCGGCGATGGCGACTTATCGGAGTTCATGCGTTGGTTGACGGTGACGCACACGCAACGCTGGCACGCGGCGCATCGCACGGCAGGCACAGGCCCGCTGTACCAGGGGCGTTTCAAATCGTTTCCGATTCAAGAAGACGACCATTTATGGACGGTGCTGCGCTATGTGGAGCGAAATCCACTGCGGGCGAACATGGTCAACGAGGCGGATGCCTGGCGATGGTCGAGTCTTTGGCATCGCGTGCACCGCAATAAGGCCGGACTCTTGGACGCCGGGCCATTGACTTTGCCGCGTCGTTGGCTACAACACGTTCGGACACCGCAGACCGAAGCAGAGTTGGGGGCATTGCGGCGATCGGTGGTGCGAGGTTCTCCGTTTGGCGAGGCATCGTGGCAAGAGCAGACAGCGAAGCGACTGGGGCTGCAATCCACATTACGTCCGCGTGGTCGGCCGTGGCCAAAACAGTCAATATAAAGACTCCCGACCCCTTTAGTCTTCACCTGCTCCAGATGTCCCACCGGGCCCCGACTGGGAATGGAAGGGACCAGGTCCGAAGGGCGGTCCCAAAGGTGCGTGGAAACATGGACGCGAGTCGTTGCACTGGGATGCCGGAACGAATGGCGAGCGGCCTCATTGGGATTGGAACGATGTGTATGGGAACAAATGGAAGTACTTCCCGGATACAGGCAAGTGGGAGCCGGATCGCGGCAACAACCCAAACCGACCGCAACCATTGTTTCCTCCGGGGACTTTAGAAGCCATTGGATTGGGGGGGACTTTTGGCACGTTGCTATGGATTCTCTGGGAGACTGCTGCGCGCGCCTTTCCACCTCGAAATGCTTTACCATAGAGTTGATATATTCGCCTAAAGGGGACGGCCATGCGCTGGAAATACTATCGACTCGCCAATAATGATCCAAAAGCAAAGAAACACATCTTCGAAAATTTGGAGATTGGCGCGCACGAACACATGCTGACGAAGAAACTGCTTTCGCGGTTTTCAGGGGCCACCGGGTCGATGCTGTTGATTGCGTTTGAGTCGCTCGACCTAGATGCGGCCTGCCTGTTTCAGCACGCAACGTACAGCGGCGGAAAAGATTTACGTCAACTCCCTGAGTTTCGCTCCATCACATGGATGGACTGCGCAACCTGGGGGCTTGTTCCATTCTTGGATAAGTATTTACTGCAATCGACCGATGCCGTTGTGCTTTGTGAAAATCCATATTGGGACCGCGAAAGCACAATGGACATGGAGTATCCGCACGAATCGAAAGTCCTCTATTTCGCGGATGAAGTCTATCACGTCTTGCGTCACGAAGATGCCCACAGCGCAGATTTGATCGAGGCCACAATTCGCGAGGCAACGGCACACTGGGGGGCAGGGGTTTGTTCCGCGTACGCTGATGTACCCCAGGGCGATATACCGTCGGAGCACTTTTTCGATGCAATTGTCACAAGCACAAAGCATATCTTTACACCCGCGTTGGATGGCGAGGGGTACCTAGTGTGGTCGCCAAAGTGAGCGTGAGGTCGTAATAATATTCCGTCCGCAAATGAGAAAGCCAGTAAGGCTTGCAGCTAACAACAGGGTGGCAGGGTTCAAAATGATGTCACGCGCAAACGAGAGAGGCGCTAGCGGAGTAGCTGTAGTAGCGGCCGATGGCGGGAAAGGAGTAAAGGGGTCGGGAGTCTTTATCTTGACAGAATCGGAGGGAAATGGTAATTTCTGGTCATGCCGCGACGCTTGCGAGTCTCAACGGGAGGGTATGCCTACCATGTGCTGAATCGATCTGTGGGGCGGATGCGTCTCTTCGGCAAAGACCGGGATTTCGAGGCGTTCGAGGAGGTGATTGAGCAGGCGAAGGCCCGTTTACCGATGCGGGTCTTGGCATGGTGCGTGATGCACAATCATTGGCACTTTGTGCTTTGGCCGCGCGGCGATGGCGACTTATCGGAGTTCATGCGTTGGTTGACGGTGACGCACACGCAACGCTGGCACGCGGCGCATCGCACGGCAGGCACAGGCCCGCTGTACCAGGGGCGCTTCAAATCGTTTCCGATTCAAGAAGACGGCCATTTATGGACGGTGCTGCGCTATGTGGAGCGAAATCCACTGCGGGCGAGCATGGTCAACGAGGCGGATGCCTGGCGATGGTCGAGTCTTTGGCATCGCGTGCACCGCAATAAGGCCGGACTCTTGGACGCCGGGCCATTGACTTTGCCGCGTCGTTGGCTACAACACGTTCGGACACCGCAGACCGAAGCAGAGTTGGGGGCATTGCGGCGATCGGTGGTGCGAGGTTCTCCGTTTGGCGAGGCATCGTGGCAAGAGCAGACAGCGAAGCGACTGGGGCTGCAATCCACATTACGTCCGCGTGGTCGGCCGTGGCCAAAACAGTCAATATAAAGACTCCCGACCCCTTTAGTCTCGCCCAACGCTGGCACGCGGCGCATCGCACGGCAGGCACAGGCCCGCTGTACCAGGGGCATTTCAAATCGTTTCCGATTCAAGAAGACGACCATTTATGGACGGTGCTGCGCTATGTGGAGCGAAATCCACTGCGGGCGAACATGGTCACCGAGGCGGATGCCTGGCGATGGTCGAGTCTTTGGCATCGCGTGCACCGCAATAAGGCCGGACTCTTGGACGCCGGGCCATTGACTTTGCCGCGTCGTTGGCTACAACACGTTCGGACACCGCAGACCGAAGCAGAGTTGGGGGCATTGCGGCGATCGGTGGTGCGAGGTTCTCCGTTTGGCGAGGCATCGTGGCAAGAGCAGACAGCGAAGCGACTGGGGCTGCAATCCACATTACGTCCGCGTGGTCGGCCGTGGCCAAAACAGTCAATATAAAGACTCCCGACCCCTTTAGTCTTCTTCCATGTGCTGAATCGATCTGTGGGGCGGATGCGTCTCTTCGGCAAAGACCGGGATTTCGAGGCGTTCGAGGAGGTGATTGAGCAGGCGAAGGCCCGTTTACCGATGCGGGTCTTGGCATGGTGCGTGATGCACAATCATTGGCACTTTGTGCTTTGGCCGCGCGGCGATGGCGACTTATCGGAGTTCATGCGTTGGTTGACGGTGACGCACACGCAACGCTGGCACGCGGCGCATCGCACGGCAGGCACAGGCCCGCTGTACCAGGGGCGCTTCAAATCGTTTCCGATTCAAGAAGACGGCCATTTATGGACGGTGCTGCGCTATGTGGAGCGAAATCCACTGCGGGCGAGCATGGTCAACGAGGCGGATGCCTGGCGATGGTCGAGTCTTTGGCATCGCGTGCACCGCAATAAGGCCGGACTCTTGGACGCCGGGCCATTGACTTTGCCGCGTCGTTGGCTACAACACGTTCGGACACCGCAGACCGAAGCAGAGTTGGGGGCATTGCGGCGATCGGTGGTGCGAGGTTCTCCGTTTGGCGAGGCATCGTGGCAAGAGCAGACAGCGAAGCGACTGGGGCTGCAATCCACATTACGTCCGCGTGGTCGGCCGTGGCCAAAACAGTCAATATAAAGACTCCCGACCCCTTTAGTCTTCCCCACCTCTTGAGCTTAAGAAGCTCTCACCGCTCTATTTCGACGACGAGCTTATTGTTGGAGTAATCCGTACTGTGGTTATACGGTGCTGGGTAACAACGCCGAAAGAAGAGCAAACGCTCGCTGAGGTCAGACGGCAAGTAAACCGCTTAGTGGAAATAGCTCTAGGGCAGTTGGAAGAGGACATTGCCGAGGTCAATGCTGACCGCAACAAGACGGGCGAAACGGGGGGGGGCAAAAGGGGGACAAAAGGGGTCAGAACTATTTTTCGGTTCCAAGACACAAGACACCCGATGATTGAGGAAAAATAGTTCTGACCCCTTTGTTGTCCCTGGGCAATATCCTTGAAGCGCAGAGCGGTCCTGAGAGCTTGGGGGTATATCTATTTAGGCCCCGCAATGCCATTATGGGCATAGGCGGATCGAGCTATGCTGAGGATATCGCGATCGCTGCCTTAGCGGCGGCCACTGCTGTACGCACCCCAGGTGGAAATAGAGCCGATCTTCATATCGAGTTACGTGAAGCCGGTTACGAATACCACGGAACCACACAGGATGGATATGTTCAGTATCGCAACCCAGACGGATCAATTGTCTGGGTACGTCCGAATGGCGAAGTAATTCGCCTCGGTTCAAAGGTCACACCGAGTGGTGGAGGAAAACCCTACAATCCAAGAATCGACGCTGGTGGCAACCGAATCGATACTCACAATCCAGGCGAGTTTGTCGATCCTATTCCCGATCGAGGAGGACAGCAATGAGCCAAATTGGACGAATTGAGGTCGCAAATGTTGTAGGAATAGCGTTTGTGGATAATGGTCGGTCGCTACGTTTTGAGATCATTGGAAGCATTCCGCCTCATGCGACTGAATATGTGACGTTTAAGAACACCTATGGCGTCAAGTTATTTCAAGCGGGCGGCGATGAGTTTCCGATGGTTGTCATCGATTTGACTTGGCACGCAATTCCAGACGAAGAAAAAGAACAAGCTCTATCCGCTCACCAGTATCCAATTTTCGATGAATCACAAAGGCCGTTCGCATTTCGACGGCCGCTTGTGATAGGCCATTTGGAAGGGGCGATTGTTGGCGATGTGCTCGCAGAAGAGGTCATTGTAGGTTTGGGTGACAACCATGACAATTGATCTGTTCGCTCACCGCCTAACGCCCTACTGCGTGCGGTCTCAATAACATTTCATCCGCAACCGAGGAAGCCAATGAGGCTTGCAGCTAAGAACAGAGCTGAGTGTCCTAGACCAGCGACATATTACAGCCGAGATGAAGGACGATGACCCCGGCCACTATGGTGGTGTATTGACGAGATAGGCGCGACGTTGTCCGGCGTCGGCATCCCGACCGGCGCTGAAAGTCGGGTTGCTGTTTGACAATTTGGTGTGAGATGCAGATGTTCCGGCACTTCGGCGCGCACCGTAAGCGTGCGTGCCAGAGTAGGCGGCCTGCTTGAGCTCAAGCCGCGCGGCAGAGCTTCACAATCGGCAGATGCTTTTTGCCTTTGTAGAAGCTCACTTCGAGCGCGACTCTCGCACCCGGGCTGCCGCGCACTAGTGCCCAGGGCTTGGCACACGGCAAACCACGTGGCCAACGCGAACGCGGCTCGAATCGTGGGCGACGACTGGTGGGAAAACGACCGAAGTACACTTCGTTAGGTGTCTTGCCGTCGAGCCAAGTGTGCGGGCGTGACTCGTTGTACCACTCCGCGATGGCGGTGAGTTCACGGCGAAATGCTACGCGACGGAATGGCACGAGCACCAGGCACGCGAGCAAGCCTTTCAGCGTCAGGATGAATCGCTCGACCACGGCAATGCTCCCGTGCTGACCAATGGCACCATAGCGCGGATGCTTGATGCCCTTGCGTTTGCACCACCGTCGGAACTGGTTGCAGTCGAACTGCATTCCACGATCGCAGACGATGTGCTCGGGTACCCTCACCCCCTGCCCCTCTCCCGCACGCGGGCGAGGGGAGTCGCGATTCGCCTTGGCAATCGCCCGTCCAAGGAAGCCGCACACGGCTTGACAGTTTGGCTGGTTTTCAAAGGTCGTAGCGCCCATCACTCGCCTGGAGAAGTGGTCTACCGCCACCACGACCCACCAAGCGAATGGCCAAGATTGCGGCAGAGCAAACGGCAGCCAAGAACACCAGTAACCCAGGCCGGTCGGCACCGTGGTTAGGTCAACATGCCACACATGGCTGGGGTACTTGGCCGCGACGATGCGATCTGCCTGTTTCTTGTCGGCATCTTCCAGCGGCGCGGGAATGTGCCGGGGCTTGCCTTCGAGCATGCGTCCCACCGTCGTTGTTCCGAGATGCAAGCCCCGCCCGAGCCAGCGTCTGCGCAATCTTGACCTTGCCCATCGTCGGACAAAGCGTCTTGAGCCGCTGCACCGCGTAGCGGACCAACTCGGGGAACTTGTTGACCGGCACGGACAATTGCACGAGCGCGTCGGGACCGTCTTTGTCCAGGCGGCGCGTCCAGGAAGCGATCGTGGCCAACTGCGAGGCAAACAGATTGACCGCTGTCGAATATGGCCCATCATGTTCTCCACCCCGTTGAAATGGTTGCAGGCGAGAGGCACCCATTCTACGGGAGGTCTGACCGAAGCCACAGTGCCTGACGTGAGACGAGCGGAATGGAACCTACCAGTCGCCCAAGAATTCCAGGCGGTCGCATATCGACTCGCGATTGAGCGCGGCGGAGAGATGGAGCAGGCGGCGGACGATGTCGCCGATCGTCCGTTGGCTCGATACGACGATGCCCGCATGGTGGCGACCTTGCCGCAGCCGAATTGCATGGATTTCTGCGAAGTGGGCGACGTTGAAAGTCACCATGGCGCGACCCTCGGCGGTCGCCCAATCAAGCTGCGACTCATCGGAGTGTCCGCGACGTCCAACTTCGGGAGTGGAACACGCATCAATTCGCGCGCGGCGCAGCGCCATAGCGACCGCGCCGTAAACGTCCTCATCGGTGAAAAAGCGGATCGCAGCCATCAAGAATGATCGGTAGCCAGGCGGGCCTTTACCGAGGCTTCGTCGTCGGCCGCCAAGCCGGATTCGATTTCGTCCAGATGGTCATAGGCATATGCCAGGGCATCATGGACGTCCGCGGGTCGAAGGCCGGAATACTGCTGTACGATTTCCTCGATGCTCATGCCCTGCCGGTAGCACGCCAGGATCGTGGTCACGCGGATACGGGTGCCCACTACGACCGGTTGGCCGCCGCAGCGGTTTACATCAACTTCAACATTACGATAATCCAGCTTGGGCATCTCGGACATCCTCACACGGCACGCCTTGCGACAGCAATACGTCAATTGTACCATCCGGCGCAACGCACACCAACAAGCCGTGCCGGTCAAGCGGCCAAGTCTCGCTGCAGATCGATGCAAACTCGACCATCGAGCGGCGAGCAGCATAGCACCACTGGAAGCACCGCGACGATGAACTGTCGCCGCAACTCCTTAAGCCCGTTTAGCTTTGGGCGAGTCTCTATCCGGTCTACGGAACCGAAGGTTACAGGTTCGAGCCCTGTGGCGGTGCGCGAGCAATCGACGCCTTTTTCCGAGTTCTCTCCACAACCTTCCGGCCACCACCCGCAAGAGCGACTTGCAACTTAGCCGATAATCCGTCCATGATATGGGGACTGTTGCGGATATGGGCACTGTTGCGATCCTTCGCATTGGAACTGGGTTCCAAATTTTCCAGCGAAGAGTGCAACATTCGTTACAGAACCTTACGAACCCAATTTGCCTAAGTTTTTGGGTTTCATCAGCTCAGGGCTATTCAGGGATTGTAGTGGCGACGATTCCGCGCGGGATAATCATGTCTCGCAAACATCCCGTCCTGCCCGAATTCAACTGTCAGAAAGCGGCAAAATGATGCGAGAGAGCGATGGCACAGACCCCAAGGGCACCATGCAGGACATGATGTTCGCGCAGATGAGGACTCGGCACCTGTTTGAGCAGGCCAAGTCCTCTGCCTACGAGTATATGGATGGCATTTACAGCCGCGCGGTCGTTCCATCCGAAGAGGCCATCAACAATCTTGACGTGTTTGACGAACCCTTGCCGGACCAGTCGTGCGACTCGGCCGAGATACTCCGTCTGCTGCACGAATATGGATCGCCCGCGACGGTGGCCCAAAGTGGAGGCCGCTATTTTGGTTTTGTGGTAGGGAGCGTTCTCCCAACAGCCCTGGCCGCTAAGTGGCTGGCCGACGTTTGGGACCAGAATGCGCCGCTCTATGTGCTGTCGCCGATCGTCGCCCGGCTCGAAACGATATGCGAGAGATGGCTGATCGACCTTTTCGGCCTTCCGACCGACACGGTTGCCGGCTTTGTCACGGGCAGTTCAGTGGCCACAATGTGTGGGATCGCGGCAGCTCGCAATTGCATTCTGAATCGCCTCGACTGGGACGTGAACGTCAAGGGACTGTTTGGCGCTCCGAGAGTTCGTGTCGTGCTCGGCGAACAAGCACACTCTTCCGTGTTCAAGGCGCTGGCACTCTTGGGTTTTGGCCGCGATAATCTCGAACCGGTATCTGTGGATGATGAAGGACGCATGAAATCCGGCGAAATGCCGGAGTTGGACAATCGGACCATCGTGATCGCGCAAGCGGGAAATGTGAACTCTGGTGCATTCGACCCTTTCGACGAAATCTGCCGCGCGGCGAACAGCGCGGGGGCCTGGGTTCACGTTGACGGCGCCTTCGGCCTGTGGGGTGCCGCATCGCACCGGCGACGGCACCTTACGCACGGCATCGAGCGAGCCGATTCGTGGTCCGTCGATGCTCACAAAACTCTGAACGCGTCCTACGATTGCGGCGTTGTCCTGTGCAAACATCGGGAGGCACTCATTGGTGCCATGCAGGCGAGCGGTTCATACATTCAGTATAGCGCCAAGGCGAACGGCACGAGGGACGGCATGCTTTATGTGCCGGAAATGTCGCGCCGCGCCAGGGCCGTCGAACTTTGGGCGGCGCTAAAGTGCCTTGGAAAAGCCGGGGTTCAAGAACTGGTCGACGGCCTTTGCGACCACGCTCTCTCGCTGGCCAAAAGCTTGGCTGCGGAAGGATTTCACATCTTGAACGATGTTGTTTTCAATCAGGTGCTTGTCGCGTGCGATACGCCGGAATTGACGAAGGCAACGCTAGAACACATTCAGCGATCGGGTGAATGCTGGTGTGGTGGAGCGACGTGGCACGGAAAGCCGGTCATCCGAGTCAGCGTGTGCTCGTGGGCGACTACCAGAGCAGACATCGAGCGTTCGGCCGCTGCTTTTGTAAAAGCTCGTGAAATGGCCGGGGCCAACCGGTAGGACACTAGGCTTTGTTGGAAAACGCCGGCACCGCCCGATTGTCATTCTGAGCGCAGCGTAGAATCTACGGGATTTTCCGGCCTCCGAAGAGACCCTTCACTGCGCTCAGGATGACATGTTCGCCTTTTCCGACAAAGCCTAGCACGGTCGCGTCTTCCTGGCTATACTCGCAAAAGCTCGACTGCAATACGGCCGACGTGCCGTCGGCCGCTAAACGAGTGTTGCATTGTTTTTCTGAGAGCTAATAAACGCTCTGCTGAATGATCGATTGTCATCATGTTCGCAGCCCGGGAGTGCCTATCAAGTCTTTGGAAGAATAATCCATGAACGTAATGGTCGCTGGCGGCGCTGGATATATCGGGTCACATGCTATCAAGCAACTGATCGACGCCGGACATCGCGTCGTGGCGGTTGATAACCTCTATCGGGGACATCGCGAGGCCGTCGACCGCCGCGCGATCTTCGAGCAGATGGATTTAGCCGACACCGACAAGCTGGCCGAGTCCATGGCACGGCATGCTGTCAATTGCGTGATGCATTTTGCCGCGTTGACGTACGTCGGCGAGTCGGTCGGCGACCCGCTGGCCTATTACGGCAACAACACGGCGGGCACCATTAGCCTGTTGAAGGCCATGCAGCGCAGCGGCGTCGAGCGGCTGGTGTTCAGTTCCACCTGCGCCACCTATGGCGAGCCGGAGAAGACGCCGATCGTGGAGACAATGCGGCAAGAGCCGGTCAGTCCGTATGGCTGGTCCAAGTGGTGCGTCGAACGCGTGCTGCGCGATTATTCCGCGTCGAACAGCGATTTTGCGTTTACCGCCCTACGATACTTCAATGTGGCGGGCGCCGCAGCCGACGGTTCGTTGGGCGAAGACCATCGGCCGGAAACGCATTTGATTCCCGTGTTGCTGCTCGCGGCCCTCGGCCAACGCGAAAAGGTGATGGTCTTTGGCACTGATTATCCCACGCCCGACGGAACCTGCATCCGCGACTACATCCACGTCGAAGATCTGTGCGCTGCCCATATTGCGGCCATGGACGCGCTCGATCCGGGCGACGCGCGGTTCTATAATCTAGGCATCGGCCGTGGCTACTCGGTCAAGGAAGTGATCGATTCGGCGCGACGCGTTACGGGGATCGATTTTCCGGTGGAATATGGCACGCGGCGCGCCGGCGATCCGGCCATTCTATTCGCGGATGCCAGCAAGATTCATCGCGAACTCGGTTGGAGTGCCCGGTATACGGAAATTGATCCGATCGTCGCTACGGCGTGGACGTGGTTTAGGAACAATCCCCACGGCTACGGTGTCTAGATTGCTGAGCCGCGTCTCCGCTTCTTGCTGAGCGCATCTGCGCCGCACCGTCATTGTCGCATTGCCAATTCAGGGTAATGCGTAAAAAAAGCGGTGTGGTTCACGCCAAGGTTGCTGCGTAGAATTTCATGGCGGCAGGCGAGACGCCGGGCCGCTGGTTCATTCGCGCGGGAGCCTTTCTAAACCGTGCAAAATAGAAGGAGAACAAGTCATGGCTGTGATGGATTCGGAAGGCAACACCTCCGTTCACTCGCAGACGCCGGAGTTGCGAGAAGGCAGATCGGAGCGCGATCGCTGGATGTATGAGCGGGAGTCGCCCGAGCGGCAACGGCAAGTATCGCTGGAATTCGTCAGCAGCGGCTCAATGATCGAAGCGGTGGGTGGATTTGCAGCCATCGTGCTATCTATCCTAAGCCTCGTCAACGTAGCAGCCGTTTACTTGATCCCGATTGCTGCAATTGCCATCGGTGCGGCGCTGTTCTTCGAGGGCGGAGCGGTGATGGCCCGCTACTGGCGCCTGCCGGCGGAGATTTCCACCGGGCCGTGGGCGTCGACCGAGTTGGCCGTCGGCGTGCTAGCTGAGTTTCTCGCCGGTGCGACCGGCGTAACGCTCGGCATACTCGCGCTGGTCGGTTTGGCTCCGCCGATGCTGACCGCGACAGTAGTCCTGGTATTTGGTGTCGCGCTAGTGCTCGGTAGCGGGCTGACTGCACGATTGAATCGCTTGGAGTGGGGAGAAGCCGAAAAGCATCCATCGATCCAAGCCATCAATCGCGCCGCCACGGGAACGCAGTTCCTCCTGGGCTTTGCTGCCGCCGTACTGGGCATCCTGGCGCTGCTCAGCTTTTATCCGTTCTTGCTGACCACGGTGTCGATGCTGCTGATCGGCATCGCGACCTTCCTGAGCGGAACGGCGATCAGCAGCCGGATCATGTACGCGCTACACCGCTGCTAAGAGGTTGAACGGCGGGGCAGACATGGCGGTCTGCCAGAGTTGTTTAGCGGGCATAGGGTCCGCCAAGCGGGCCCTAGGCCGCCGCTATTTCCAAAGATCTTTGGCCCGCGCCCGTACCGAGGGGCCGTCGCTTAGCGCTATGCTCGGTCCGAGATCTTCGAGAACGGCAGAGCTGACGCATTGCTCGAAGCAGGCCGCAACCTCGGTCGGAAGAAAGCGGGTCCGCTGCGCGAAACTGTGCCGATCGCTTCGGCCAGGCCAGTAGTAGCGCAACGGGTAGCAGACGTAGAGCCAGTGTTTCGCACGCGTCAAGGCGACGTAGAATAGCCGCCGCTCTTCCTCGATGTCTTCCGGAGTCTTCGTCGACATATCCGACGGGATGTTTCCGTCCGCCGCGTGGATCACGTAGACTGCATCCCATTCCAAGCCCTTGGCCGAATGGATGGTACTCAACACCAGATAATCATCGTCCAGCACGGGCGGGCCGGCAAAATCCTGGGTCGAACTGGGCGGGTCGAGCGTCATCTCCAGGAGCATTCGTGCGCGGCTGCGATAGCGCCCGGCGATGAGTTCCAACTCCTCGAGATCGCGAAGCCTCGGCTCGACGTGATCGTACCTGGCCTCCAACAGTGGCTTGTAGAACTTGCGAGCGCGATGCAGTTGCGCCGGCAAATCCTCGGACGTTGTTGCCAACCACTCAAGCAGGGCAATCAGCCCTGGCCAGGCCTTCGCGGAACCTGCCGGTGGCTTCCACTCGGCCCAGACCCGAAAATCGCCACCGGCTTTGAGCAAGGTCTCGGTCAATTGGCGCGCTTTGCCCGGTCCCACTCCCGGCAGCAACACGAGCAATCGGGCCGCCGATACTTCGTCGCGCGGATTTTCGGCCAGCCGCAGAAAGGCCATGAGGTCCTTGACGTGCGCCGTCTCGACGAACTTAAGGCCGCCATACTTGTGAAACGGAATGCTGGCCCGGGCCAATTCGGCTTCCAACAGCATGCTGTGATGCGACGCGCGGAAGAGCACCGCTTGTCGCCGCAGATCGATGCCCGCCTCGCGGTGTTCCAAAATCCGCCGAATCACGTATTCCGACTGATCGGATTCATCGTCGCAATTGACCAGGCAGGGCCGCTCTCCCTCGGCGCGGTCCGACCAGAGATTCTTCGTGTATCGCTCCGAGGCCAAGCCGATCACCCGGTTCGTGGCTTCCAGAATGGGCTGCGTGCTGCGATAGTTCTGTTCCAGCGTGACGATCGTATGGTTGGCATACTTCCCGGGAAAATCGAGGATATTGCGGACCGTGGCCGCGCGGAAGGCATAGATCGACTGCGCATCATCGCCAACGACAGTCAGCCCCTTGCCTTCGGGCGAAAGTCCATAGATGATCTCGGCCTGCAGCGTGTTGGTGTCCTGATACTCGTCGACCAGGACGCAATCGAACATCCGCCGCACGGCATCGCCGGCCTTGGCGTCGGTGAGCAATGCCTGCCAGTACAGGAGCAGATCGTCGTAATCCAACACAGCGCCCGCCTCTTTGCGATCCACGTAGCCGTCAAAGAGCCGCTTCAAATCGTCCGTCCAATCCTGGCACCAGGGAAAATGCTGCGAGAGAACCTCATCGAGCTTTTCGCGGGCATTGACGCACCGGCTGTAGATCGCCATGCAGGTGCCCTTCTTGGGAAACCGCTTGTCGGTCTTGGCCAGATTCAGTTCCGTGCGGACGACGTTCAATAAGTCTTCCGAGTCGCCACGGTCGTGGACGCTGAAACTCGGCGGCAATCCGACGGCCTTCCCATAGCGGTGCAGCAGGCGAGTGGCGATGGCGTGATACGTGCCACCCCAAACGCGCGTCACGCCGGGCCGACCAAGGCGACGCAACAGCATGTCGGCCCGTCGCAGCATCTCGGCTGCCGCACGGCGTGTGAAAGTCAGCAGCAGAATTCGGCCGGGATCGACGCCTTGGGCGATCAGCCAGGCGACACGGTGGACCAGCGTCGCCGTCTTGCCGGTTCCGGCGCCGGCCACGATCAATAGCGGCCCGTCGCCATGCGTGGCGGCCTCGCGCTGCTGCGGATTCAGATGGGCCAGCAGTTCATCAATCGTGGCGTTGCTTGTCATCCAGACCCTATACCGGCAAAGCTTAGCGGCGAGAAATCACCACGTATTGTCCCCCCTTGAGTGGACAGACGCAAGGAGCAAGCGACTTCGAGCGGGGTCAATCAGTCTGCCTACGGCTCGCAGGGTTCGCCCCACAGCGGATATCCGCCGCCGCGAATGGGAAAGCCGAGGCTCTTATCGGACAAGTAATTGACCAGCGGCAGGCCGGCCTGCCAGCGTTTCAGGTTGCGGCAGAAAAGTTGCGTCATGTTGTCGATCCGCCAACTGCTCTGCCCACCGACGTGCGGCGTAATGATCACGTTCGGCAGGTCCCAAAGTTTGTGCTCCGGCGGCAGCGGTTCGGGATCGGTCACATCCATGACCGCTCCAGCAAGGTGGCCGCTTCGCAGCGCGGCGACCATGTCGGCCGTAACGACCAATGGGCCGCGGGCGACGTTGACGAGCAAGCTCCCCTTTTTCATCTTGGCCATGCGATTAGCGTTGATCATCCCGCGAGTTGATGCGTTCAACGGCACACAGAGGATCAGAATGTCGACGGTGGCAAGCAGATCGTCCAATCGATCGGCCGGCCACAGCGTCTCGACGTAGTCGGGCTTATCGACCGGATACATGTCGGTGGCCAAGATACGCGCTTCGAAGGCGGCCAGCAGACAAGCCAGCCGGCGACCGACGCCCCCAAGGCCCACGATGCCCACGGTGCTGCGCGTCAAGTCGCGCGTAGGTCGGCGAACGAACTCCTTCGCCTGTTGTGCCCGCAGAAACGTCGGCAAGCTGCGGCACCAGCCGGCCACGAGCGCAATGGTATGCTCGGCCACCTGATCGGAGAGCACGCCCGAGGCACTGGTCACGGCAATTTCGGAGGCGATGACCGAGGGCACCAGACAATGGTCCATGCCGGCTGCCGACGACTGGATCCACCGCAACCGCCCGCGCTTCACCACGCCGTCCCAGTCGACCGGCACTTTGGCGTGGCCGCAGAAAATGTCGGCGTCGAATAGCTCGCGAGCGACGCCATCCTGGCCGGCGTCGACAACCTCTCCCCCCGGCATGGCGGCGGAGATCTGCTCCTTATGTTTCGCTTCGACGGGATAGCAGAGGACGATTCGCGTAGGCATGGCGGTTTTTGAATGGTGGTTTCGAGATCAGGCTGCGATTGTAGTGGCCGCGGTCGGCAAGTCAAGCAGACGGGGCTGTACGGAATGCTATAATGGCGAAAGTCCGACTATTATGAGACCGTATACGAAGGGGAGACTATGCGACCGATTCTCCGAACAAGCCACCTGATTGCAGCGATGGCGATCGCCGTTTCCTTTGTCGGGTATGCCTCCGCGGCGGAGCAGAGCCCGGCGAAGGGAGGCTCGCTGTGGGTCTACATCGGCACGTACACCAACGGTGGCAGCAAGGGGATCTATGTCAGTCAGCTCGACTTGACCAAGGGCACGCTCGGCCCTGCCCAGTTGGCGGCCGAAGCCAAGAACCCCTCGTTTCTTGCCTTGCATCCAACTAAGCCGCTTCTCTACGCGGTGGGCGAAGAGGCAGGACCGCAGAGTGGACTGGTCAGCGCTTTCTCGATCGACGGCACAACCGGCAAGCTGAGCTTGCTCAACCACCAGTTGTCGGCAGGCGCAGGACCATGCCACATCGCAGTGGACGGTGATGGAAAGTTCGTCGTCGTGGCAAACTACAACGGCGGCAGCGTCGCCTGTTTTCCGATCGGCGCCGACGGGCGTCTCGGGCCGAGGTGCGGATTTGTCCAGCACCGTGGTTCGGGCAAGGACCCAACTCGCCAGGCTGGCCCTCACGCCCATTGCGTCACTTTTTCGCCCGACAACCGCTTTGTGTTCGTCTCGGACCTTGGGCTCGACAAGATCATGGCCTATCGCCTCGATCGCAAGACGGGGCAGCTCGCGCCGAATGATCCGCCGTACGCCGAAACGGCGCCTGGAGCCGGACCAAGGCATCTGACGTTTCACCCCAACCATCAGTACGCATACGCGGTCGACGAATTGGACTCGACCGTCACCGCGTTTCGCTACGACGCCAAGGACGGCATATTGCTATCGATCCAGACGATTTCCACGCTCCCGGCCAGCTTCAAGGATTTCAATGCCCCGGCCGAAATCGAAGTGCATCCATCGGGCCAGTTCCTCTATGCTTCCAACCGGGGCCACGGCAGTATCGCGATCTTTTCGATCGCGGCGGACGGGCGATTAACACCCCTTGGGCTCGAGCCAACTCAAGGCAAGAACGTCCGCAGCTTTGCCATCGATCCGACCGGCACCTATCTGTTGGCAGCCGACCAGGATGCCAATCGAGTCGTGGTCTATCGGATCGACCGCACTTCCGGAAAATTGGCCGCCACGGGCAGCACGCTGAACGTCGCCGCGCCGGTATGCGTGGTCTACCGCCGGCCATTGCCCCGGTGACAAGCAATTCCCGGCTCTGGTGTCTTTTTGCGCCTCGGGTTATAATAAACGCAGGAGAGCCGAGGGCGGCGTCCCCCCGAGTGTGCGGTTGATTGCTCTCCTGAGATTTACCCGCCTGCAGCCGCGTTCCGCTTTTGGCCTGACGCGCTCGAATCCTACGGGCATCGAGCGTCAAATAAGCGAAGGAGATTCCCCTGAGCACTCAGCGGTTCCACATTGGCATGCTGGCCGTTGTGACCTTGGTCGCCCTACGGTTGGCGTTGGGATGTCACTTCCTCTACGAAGGCGTGTGGAAGATCGCGCACCGCGACGAGTTTACGGCCGCGCCGTTCTTGACGCAGGCGAAGGGGCCGATCGCCCCGTTGTTCTATGCGATGGTGCCCGACATCAACGCCCGGGAGCGGTTGCAGGTCGAGACACGTGCCGACGGCAAGAAGGCAATCGATTCCACGGCAATCACCGCCCGATGGAACGACATCCGCCAGGAGTTCGTCGACTATTACCGCCCGACGTCGACGGACGAAGCCGCGACGGCACGACACAAGCAATTGGAGTCGGAGGCCGAAGCGACGTATAAGGATTTCAGCAAGAAGCTGCAAAAGTATTTTGCCGACAACGTTGACGATATCGCGGCCTACTTCGGGGCGCTGGATCGCTTCGAGAGCGACAAGGAGCGCCACCAGCAGGCGCCCTTCCAAAAGCAGCGCCGCTGGGACCGGATGATGGAACTCCGCCAGGAGGCCGACCAGTGGATCAAGGATGTCGAAGCCCAAGAGACGGCGTTCCAGAACAGCCTCTACAGCTTGTTGGACGAACAGGAGCGCGAGAAGGGCCCGGTGCCGGCGAGTTGGAATCCCTTCCGCTGGGGCCGCATGGAGCAGATCAATTTCGCCGTTACCTACGGCCTGACGGCCATTGGACTGTGCTTGATACTCGGTTTCTGCACGCCGCTGGCAGCCCTGGGCGGGGCGGCCTTCATGTGCTTCGTCGTGATGACACAGCCGGCATGGCCGACGATCTATCCGCCTGACCCGCACATAGTCGGCCACGCCCTACTGGTGAACAAAGACTTCGTCGAGATGATCGCCCTCTTGGTGGTTGCGGCCACGGCAGCCGGGCGTTGGGGCGGCCTCGATTACTTCCTCTATAACTTCATCCTGCGTCCACTGCTTTCCTGGAAAGCGCGAAAGTCGCAACCGCGGTAAAACTCCATGAACCAACTTCCACCCAACGAGCCGATCGACCAGGGCGTGTCACGTCGCAACTTCATCGTAGGAAGCGTGGCGGCGGGCGTGGTGGCCGGCGGCGGTCTTGGTGCGTTCTACTTTGGCTACGAGAAGGCCGTCGGCTCGCCGCTACGCGTCGGTGTGATCGGCACCGGTGACGAAGGGAGCGTACTGATCGGCGCGATCAACCCCGAGTTTATCGAGGTCAAGTCGATCGCCGACATTCGCCCCTATAGCGTATGGCGAGCGTTCCACGGCGATCATTTCAGCGAAGCCGCCTTAGCCGCCCGGCCCGGCTTGATGGCGAAATACGGCTGGAAAACCGAGGATGAGGCCCGGCGGCACGTAAAGGTCTACGACCATACCAGCGGAGGCTACGAGGAGTTGATCAAGCAGGCCCAAGCCGACGGGCTGGAGGGCGTAATCATCGCCCTGCCGTTGCACCTGCATCAACCGGCGGCCATCGCCGCCATGCACGCCGGTCTGCACGTAATCACCGAAAAGCTGATGGGCCATACCGTTGGCCAATGTAAGGACATGGCGCGGACGGCGGCCGACACGGGCCTGATCCTCGCCACGGGCCACCAGCGCCACTACAACATCCTCTACGCTAACGCCGTCGACTCGATCAAGCGCGGCGTGCTCGGCGACCTGCATTACATCCGCGCCCAATGGAACCGCGGCAACTTGCCCGGCAAGGATAGCTGGCAGCAGCCGATGCCAAGGGCCGTCAAACCGAGCGACCGGCTTGCCAAGGTGCTGGTGGATAAGCGCGAGGAATATCGGAAGGATCTCGACAAGGCCACCGGGGCGGCGGTCGATATGTGGCGCACCCGCTTGGAACAGGTCGAAGCGCAATTGGCCGACGCGGTGCTTGCAACGGAAAAGTACGCCGAGAAATACGGCTACCAGAGGGGCCAGATCAAGGATGCAAACGGCTACGTTGTCTACGATCGCCCGGCCGCTGAAGAGTTGATCCGCTGGCGGCTGTGGGATCGGACGGGTGCGGGCTTGATGGCGGAGCTGGGCAGCCACCAGTTGGATGCGGCAAGCATCTTTATTGCAGCCATCCATAAAGGTGAAAAGCAAATGCCGCTAAGCGTCTGCGCCGCCGGCAATCGGCCATTGTTTCCACCTGATCGCGACGTCGACGATCATGTTTACTGTGTAATCGAGTTTCCCGCTCCAGGTTACGACCCGAACGACAAGTTTGCCAGCCAGAAGAAGATCGGCGTGCAGTACGCTTCGATCAACGGTAATGGTTTTGGCGGCTACGGCGAGATGGTTTTTGGCACCGAGGGGACGCTGGTTCTGGAGAAGGAGCAAGACCTGTCGATCATTAACGGTCCCGGATCGCGGAGCAGCATCAAGGCTTCCAGCGGTGGCGGCGGTCCGACACTCGATACGCAGGCCAGCGGCGCACCCGTGGCGGCTGCCAAGACCGGCGGCGGGCCGAAAGTCAGCCGTGGCTATACGGAGGAACTCGAGCATTGGGCCTGGTGCGTTCGCAATCCCGCGAAGGAAAATCAGCCCCGGTGCGGGCCAAAAGTTGCCCTGGGTGATGCCGTCATTGCACTGACCACCAACATGGCCGCCCAGCAGGATCGACGCATCGACTTCAAGAAGGAATGGTTCGACATCAACAGCGACGAAACGCCGGAAGGGAGTCCGCCGAGCGTGCCGGCGAAGAAGTCGGCAAGTTCAAGAGCTTAACGACAACACAATAGCCGGCGGCTAACAGCCGCCGGAAAACACGCGGATTACTCGACGGCCTCCGGTGGCTGTTGGCCGCCGGCTATTATGCGTTGAGAGTTTTTTTGCGAATTCACCGCATCGAAAGAATTATCCGATGTATCTTAGCCCCGAAGAAAAAGCGATCGGCCAGGAAAACTTTAACGCCGCCATTGGCAGCAAGGTCGTCCGTCGCGAGCTGTTGAAGAAATCGATCAAGGCCGACGCCCGCTCGGGCAAAGGCCTCGGTCCGCTGTACTATGGCTACGGTGATTCCGTGCCCGAGCCCGTTCGCGTGGGCGTGATCGGCACGGGCGATGAAGGCAGCGTGTTGATCGGCGCGATCAATCCGAAGTACATCACGGTTAAGTCAATTGCCGACATCCGCCCCTACAACGTATGGCGGGCCTTCAACGGCGATTACTACAGCGATTCGGCCCTAAAGGCTCGGCCGGGCTTGATGTCGGTCTACGGCTGGAAGAACGAAGATACGGCGCGAAAAAACGTCAAAGTCTATGGCCCTTACCAGGAGCTGTTGGCCAACGCCAAGCAGGACGGCATCGAGGCGGTGATCATCGCGCTGCCGCTGCACCTGCACGCTCCGGCGGCGGTGGCCGCCATGAAGGCCGGCCTGCATGTGATGACCGAAAAGCTCATGGCCCATAGTGTGCACGAGTGCAAAGAGATGGCCCGTGTGGCCGAAGAAAAGAAACTATTTCTCGCGACCGGGCACCAGCGGCACTACAACATTCTGTACGACAACTCAGTGCAACTGATCAAGAAGGGTCTGCTGGGGCAACTTCACTGCATCCGCGCCCAATGGCACCGCGGCAATCTGCCCGGCAAAGATAGCTGGCAGCAGCCGATGCCCAAGGCCGCAAAGCCGAGCGATGCGCAAGCCGATGTCCTGGAAAAGAATTTGGCGAAGTGGACCGCCGAGCTGGCAAAACTGAAGAAAGACAACAGCAAGTCGGCCGGCATGTGGGAGAAGAAGCTTCTTCAGCTTCATGCCCAGATGAACGACGTGATCGACGCCGCGAATTTTGGATACGAGGACCTGAAAATCAAAGACGCCGCCGGCAACACAATTTACACGCGGCCGGCCATCGAGGAACTGATCCGCTGGCGACTGTGGGACCGCACGGGCGCCGGTTTGATGGCCGAGCTGGGCAGCCATCAACTCGACGCGGCCAGCATTTTCATTGCCGCCGCACACGACGGCGAGAAGCAACACCCCTTGAGCGTGGCGGCCGCCGCCGACCGGCCGTTGTTCCCGCCCGATCGCGACGTCGAGGATCACGTCTATTGCCTCTTCGAGTTTCCTGCCCCGGGCTATAAGGCCAATGACCCGATTGCCGGCCGCAAGAGGATCGGCGTACAATACGCCTCGATCAACGGCAACGGTTTTGGCGGCTACGGCGAGACGGTTCTCGGCACCGAAGGCACGTTGTTGCTGGAGACCGAAAAGGAGGCGATGCTCTTCAAGACCGACGCTACGACGACCAAGACGCGAATCGGCCCCGCAAAGTTTGGAACGAAGGTCGGCCGTTCGGCCTTGCTTGCCGACCCGGCGGGCGATCCCGAGTCGATGGCCATCGGCGCCTTGAGCACCCTGCCCGCAGATCGCGGCTATACCGAGGAGCTCGAGGCATTGGGCGTGGTGCATCCGCAATCCGTCGACCAGCAATCGGCCGCATTGCCGGCCCGAGGTCGCCGTGGGCGACGCGGTGGTCGCGCTTACGGCCAACATGGCCGCACGACAGGGGCGTCGCATCGAGTTCAAGAAGGAGTGGTTCGACATCCACAGCGACGAAACGCCCGAGGACGTCAAACCGGATGTATCGCGGTATCAGTAGACATTTGGGCGGCACGGCCGGAGCGCTTCGCAATAGGCGCCGCATTCCGTGCGTCCCTGACAGCCGGGAGAGCACTCGATGGATAAGTGGCCCTTGGGCGTATTCGCCAGCATCGATGCCGGCTTGGGCGTGAACCTGGATGTCGCTCATGAACTCGGAGTGCCAACCGTACAACTCCATGCCCCGCACCAAGCGACGCGGACCAAGCAGCAAGCCGATCGCTTCTTGGCTCGGTTGAAGGAACTGGGCATTCGCATCACCGTCGTCTTCGGCGGTTTTGACGGGGAAAGCTATGCCGATATCCCGGCCGTCGTCCGTACCGTGGGCCTGGTGCCGCCGGAAACGCGCGCCGTGCGGCTGATGGAAATGAAGGAGATTTCCGATTTCGCGCGGCTCTTGGGCGTCGATGCCGTCGGCCTCCACATCGGCTTCGTGCCGCACGACAATTGCGATCCAACCTATCGTGAAGCGGTCGACGTCACACGACAGCTATGCGACCATTGCCAAGCCAATGGGCAGAATCTGCACTTGGAAACGGGCCAGGAAGCGGCCGACACGCTCGTGCGCTACATTTGCGATGTGGACCGCGACAATCTGTTTATTAACTTTGACCCGGCCAATATGATTCTTTACGGATCGGGCGAGCCGATCGCCGCATTGCGGAAGGTGGGCCGTTGGGTGCGCAGCGTTCATTGCAAGGATGCCAAGTGGGCCGCCCGGCCGGGACTCGATTGGGGCGCCGAAGTCCCGTTGGGTGAAGGCGACGTCGGCATGGAGCAGTTCCTCCGCACGCTCAACGAAATCGGCTACACTGGTCCATTAACGATCGAGCGTGAGATTCCTCAAGAGCCAGCTCGCCAGAAGGAAGAGATCGGCCGCGGTATGAATTTGCTTAATCAGTTGAAAGCGAAGATCGGATAACGACCGACCCGACAAAATCAGCGCCTATTCACATGCCCCAATTATCGCTCGATATTCCCCACGAATTGTTGCCAGCCGAGGCCGCGCGACGGCTGAAGGAGAAGGTTGACGCCGCGCGGGCCGAACACTCCGATCGCATCAGCGACTTCCAAGAGGAGTGGCGCGACGGCACCTTGTCGTTCGCCTTCACGGCGTTGGGGATGGCCGTTTCCGGCACGGTGGGCGTCGAACCGCAACAGGTGCGGCTAGCCGTACGCCTGCCGTTGGCGGCGATGCTCTTCAAGAGCGCCATTGAGCAGCACATTCGCCGCGAGATGGGTGATCTTCTGGCGCCAGCCCAGGCCGACGGCGATGCGTCCTAGGCTTCTTCCCGATACTGAGCGCAGCAATGCGGGGTCTCCCACATGCGCACATCTATCACGGGGAGCCCTTTCGACTTGGCAACGTCAAAGATCAGGCGGGCGATGTTCTCGACCGTGGGATTGACGTCCATCAAGTACATCGGCTCGTTCATCTCGCGCAGGACCGGCACGGCAGGGTCGGTACGGTCGAGTATCATGCGGTGGTCAAGATTCTCATCGATCCAACGGTTCACTGTTCCCTTGATCTCGGAGAAGTCCAGTACCATGCCGCGCTGGTCGAGCGATGGGGCCGCGAAGGTAATGATCACCCGGCCGTTGTGCCCATGCAGATGCCGGCACTTGCCCGCATAGTTTAGCAGGCGGTGCCCGTAACAAAAGTCGATTTCACGTGATACGCTAAACATCGTGTGAAGGGGGAAGAAGGCAGGCGAAAGGACGCCCAGCGTCCGATCAACCGGGATTCTGCTTCCTTGTTTCAATCACCGCACTGGCAGGTGTGGCCGTTATAGTGTTTCGATGTTCCAAGGCGCCCGCATGGGCTGGCTGAGCATCGCGCTGGCCTCTGGATCGTCGATGACTTCTTCCGTCTCCGGGTTCCAGCGGACTTTCCGATGCAGCTTCATGGCGATGTTGCCCAGGTGGCAGAGGCTCGCCGTACGATGACCGGCCTCGACGGGCTCGACCGGATCTTCACGCGACTTGATGCAGTCGAGGAAGTTTCGCACGTGGGCAGTGCCCATTGGCGCGGCGGAGTTGTCCTGGGGACTTCGCGCGGCGGTCACCGGAGCAGTATCATCTTTGGAACCAATCTGCGCATCTTGGAGCGATTCGGGGAACGTCTTGATTCCTTCGTAGAAGATCTCGACCCAGCCTTCCGTTCCTTCAAAACGCGTGGCAAAACCTCGTTTAGTTGTGTGGCAGATCAATTCGACGCCGTTGGCGTAACGGGCGCGGAAATCGACCTTGGTGGGCGCGGTGAACAGATCGCCCGGTTCGGGCCACTCGGAGCCGGCATCCGCGAACTCGACGGGGCCGCTATGGTCGGCATCCAAACCCCATTGGGCCAAACCGTTGGAGTGGGCGCCGAAGTTGGTGGTCTGCCCGCCGGCATAGTCGAGAATGAAACGGAAGCGATAGAAACAGCGGTCTTTGTGATACGGGGCTTCCGGCGCCGGGCCAAGCCAAAACTCGTAATCGAAACCTTCGGGAACGGGCATGGGTTTCCAGCCCGGGCCGGGTCCTTTCATGTTGTTCACGGCGACCTCGGTCACGATCCGTTTGACTTGACCGATTCGGCCGCTGCGGACCAACTCGCAAGCAAAGCGCGCCCGCGCGTTCGAGCGATACGGGCTGCCCGTTTGCAGTACTCGCTTGTACTGCCGCACGGCCTTGACCATCGCCTGTCCCTGCCGAACCGTAAGCGCCAACGGCTTTTCACAATAGATGTCCTTGCCGGCCTTGGCGGCCATGATGGTCATGTACGCGTGCCAATGATCGGGGACGACGAAAGCTACAGCGTCGATGTCGGTGCGCCGGATAATGTCGCGAAAATCGTTGTAGGCATCGCAGCCCTTGTACTGGCCGAGGCCGGTCTTCTTGGCATAGTACGCGTTGACTAAGGCTTGCCCCGGTTTGCGACCGAGGAACTGCGTAGGCTCCCGATATCCATGACTGGCCGTGTTCACGTCGCAGACAGCCAGCATTTGCACGTCTTTCTGGATCAAGAAATTCGGCATGTCAATCGCGCCCTGATTGCCCATACCGATCATCGCCATGTTGATACGATTGCTCGGCGAGAAATCGCCGAAAACTGATGAGGGGACGATCGTCGGCGCGGAACAAACGGCCGCAGTGCACGCGGCCCCCTTGAGAAACGTTCGTCGCGTCACTCTGGTACTAGTCGCTGTCAGGCCGCGGTCCATGTTTCTCTCCTTGATTGTGGCTTGGATATCAATTAATGCCTTGTCGAAACAGCCTCAAGCAATCGCGGGTTCTCGCTACGTGAAAGTTCATTATATCGCCCGGCGCTATGACAACAAGAGAAACGGTTACGAAGCACTTAGCGACGACCCGGCTGTCCAAGCGAAACTTTCACTCGCCATATTTCACGGTGCTGCTCATTCGTTCATCGCACCATCGGTGGTACTCGTCGTGGTCGCAACGTGTCCCCGATCGTAGCGCGTCAGATCATCTGTGCCTGCATCGCGGAAGGCCTTCTGCCGTTCCTCGCATTTATTGCAGCGGCCACATTGCAGATCGCCGACGGGAGCAATGCAGGAAAAGGTCAGTTCCAGCGGCACGCCTTGGCCCAATCGCATGACCGCTTGCTTTCCCAGGCGCCCAAATGGCTGAACGAGCCGCACCCTCCGATTCGTCGCCCGGGCGATCGTGCTTTCATAGTCGCGAAAAAATGCATCTGTCGCATCGGAGAACGGATTGGAAGCGAGGGTCGCCAAGGCAAGCTCCTCGATTCCATGCATGGCACACCACAGCGCGGGCTTAATGGCCAACAACAAATTGCGGCCCGGCAGATAGACGGCATCATCGGCGGTTCCGGCCCGCGGAGTGTCCAGGCCCGAGATGCTCCAATGCTGACCGTACAGGTCTCTCAAGGGCATGTCAAAGACAATCAACGGCTCTAGCCGGTGCGAAGCCATTGCGCCGAACAGCGATTGCGCTGCGTGCAGTTCTGCCTTGGCCCATACCACGTCTGAGTGGACATAGAAGGGCCGAACGCGTCGATCGTGCCCTAGTAGATGTCCCAGGAGAATACCGCTGTCCAGCCCGCCGCTTAGCAGCAAGCCAACCGTGCCGGCGTTCGCTGGATCAGCCGTCATATTGTCCAAGGCGCCCGCATGGGCCGACTCAACATCGCGCTGGCCTCCGGATCGCCGACGACCTCCTCCTTCTCGGGATCCCAATGGATCTTGCGGTGCAGCCTCATGGCGATGTTGCCGAGATGGCAGAGGCTTGCCGTGCGGTGGCCTATTTCGACAGGCTCGATCGGGTCGTTGCGCGACTTGACGCTGTCCAGAAAATTGCGGGCATGGTCGGGATTAAAATTCTTCGAGGCATTTTCCTGGCGACTTGCAACGCTCACCGGCAGGTGAATCTCTTGCGGACCAATCTTCGAGTCAAGAAGCGACGCGGGCGAACTGGTGAGCCCTTGGTAGCCGAAGTCCAGCCAACCGTCGGTGCCTTCAAAGCGGACAGCGAATTCGCGACTTGACGTTTTGCAGAGCAATTCGACCCCGTTGGCATAGCGGGCCCGGAACGCGACCTTCGTGGCGGTGGTGAAGAGGTCGCCGGGTTCGGGCCACTCCGAACCCACGTCTTCGAATTCTACCGGCCCGGTGGCGTCGGTGCCGTTGGCCCACTGCGCCAAGTCGTTGGTGTGGCAGCCGAAGTTGGTCGTTTGCCCACCGGAATAGTCCAATATGAAGCGGAAGCGATAGAGACAACGGTCTTCGTGATACGGGGCCTCGGGGGCCGGGCCCAGCCACATCTCGTAGTCGAAGCCCTCCGGCACCGGCATGGGCTTCCATCCGGGACCGGGACCTTTGAAGTTGTTCTTGGACACATGGGCGACAATCCGCTTCAATTGTCCAATGCGGCCGTTGCGGATCAATTCGCAGCAGAAGCGGGCGGCCGGACTGGAACGATACATGCTCCCGGTTTGCAGCACTCGTTTATGCTGCCTTACCGCCTTCACCATCTCTTGGCCTTGGCGAATCGTTAGCGACAGGGGCTTCTCGCAGTAAATATCCTTGCCTGCTTTCGCCGCCATGATGGTCATGATCGCGTGCCATTGGTCGGGCACGATAATGACCACGGCATCAACATCCGTTCGCCCCATCACTTCCCGAAAATCGCTATAGGCGTCGCAACCTTTGTACTGACCAGCGTTGCCCTTCTTGGCGTAATAGGCGTTCACTGTTTCCTGACCGGGCTTTCGACCGAGGAATTGCTTCGGACTACGGTAGCCGTGGCTTCCCGTATTGACGTCACAAACCGCAACGACCTGGGCGTCGTCCTGTCGCAAGAACGCCGGCAGGTCGACGGTGCTTTGGTTGCCCAGACCGATGAAGCCCACGTTAATACGATTGCTCGGCGCAAAGGCTCCGAAAACCGAAGATGGAACGATGGCGGGCGTCGCACATGCGGTTGCCCCAGCGGCGGCCAACTGGAGAAACTTTCGACGGGGTACGCCGAAAGTACGTGAATTCGTGTTGCCGCTCATGGTGCGCGCCTCCTCATCGGTTTGGTAATTGGCTCACTGGCTTCGCCTACCCCGATTATAGCAGTTGAGAATTGTCCGCGAAACAATGCCACTGGCACACTTGTAGGAAGCTTGTCCAACAGCCAATTGGGGGCGCGTCCGCGAGACGAAAGTGAACAAAATCGGTCTAGAAGGATACGCGTCAAAGCCAGGGTGGCTCGCGAAGCGGCCGATTTCCCCGGAGTTAGCGTGGCCACCCGATAAATCGCTGTGCAACTGCTTGATCGACTCGATATGTTTATGCTACCATAAACGGGTTTAGCACCCGCAGATCGAAGTCGACCGTTTAGGAAGGCAAACATGCAATTATCCGCGGAAGAGGGCAAATGCACCGGCTGCCAGGAAGTCACCGAGGAACAACTGCTGGCGCAATTGGACGACGTGCTCGAACAGTACGCCGGCGGCCCGGGAGCACTGATCCCGGTATTGCAAATCGCGCAGGCCATATTCGGCTACCTGCCGGAAGCGGCGTTAAAGAAGATCGCCGTGGCCCTGGACAAGCCATACAGTGAAGTGGCCGGCGTGGTCAGCTTCTATTCGTTTTTTACCACTGTCCCCCGCGGCAAGCACTTGGTACGGGTTTGCCTGGGCACCGCTTGTTACGTCCGCGGCGGCAAGCAGGTGCTTGCCGAACTCAAGGACCTGTTGCGGGTCGAAGTAGGCGAGACGACCTCCGATCGGTTGTTCTCGCTCGACGTCGGCCGTTGCTTCGGCGCCTGCGGCCTGGCACCGGTGATCATGATCGACGACGACGTCCATCAGCGGGTGAAGACCGCTCGACTAGGCAAGATTCTCGATCAATACCGTGAAGACAACTCACCCGCGACCGGAAACGGAGAGAGCGAAGCATGACGACGATTATCGCCAACGTACGTGAACTGGCGAGCCTCCGCGAGGCGGTCCGGGCCGAGAAACAGAAATGTGTCGACCAGGGGCAGAAACAAATCCGCATCTGCATCGGCGCAAGCTGCATTGCCTCTGGCGCCTTTAAAGTGAAGGCGGCCTTGGAGGAAGAGTTGGCCGATCGCGAAATGCGAGAGGGAGTCTCGATCGTGGGAACCGGCTGTCTCGGTCCCTGCTCGGGCGGCCCTGCGGCCATCATCGACAACGTCTTCTATGAAAATCTCCGGCCGCAGGATGCCAAGGAGATCGTCACCGAGCACATCGCCCGCGGGCGCATTGTCGAGCGTCTCACGCACAAGCGTGCCGACGGCCGCGCCGTAGCGAGTGCCGCCGACATGGATTTCTTCCGTCGTCAGCAGAAGATTGTGCTGCGAAACTGCGGCGTGGTCGACCCTCAACGGATCGAGGACTACATTGCCCGCGACGGCTATCGGGCCATGGCCGATGCACTAACGCAAAACAAGCCGGAAACCGTGATCGAGACGATGCGGGCATCCGGTCTGCGCGGCCGTGGTGGAGCCGGTTTTCCTACCTGGCGAAAATGGAAGTTCACCCGCGAGGCAGCCGGCGACCAGAAGTTCGTCGTCTGCAACGCCGACGAAGGAGACCCGGGCGCGTTCATGGACCGCAGCGTGCTCGAAGGCGACCCGCATAGCGTGCTCGAAGGCATGGCCATCGCCGGTCATACCGTCGGGGCGCAGAAGGGCTACATCTACGTCCGGGCCGAATATCCGCTGGCCGTTGAGCGATTGAAGATCGCGCTGAACCAAGCGCGAGAGCGCGGTTTGTTGGGCAAGAACATACTCGGCACCGGCTTCGACTTCGACCTTGAGATCCGCATGGGCTCGGGTGCCTTCGTGTGCGGCGAAGAGACCGCGCTGTTGACATCGATCGAAGGCAACCGCGGCGAGCCGCGCCCGCGGCCGCCGTTCCCCGCCCAGCAGGGCCTCTGGGGCAAGCCCACGGTGCTCAATAACGTCGAAACTTACGCCAACGTGCCGGCGATCGTACTCAATGGAGGCGACTGGTACGCGGCCAACGGCACCGAACGAAGCAAGGGAACCAAGGTCTTTGCGCTGGCCGGCACGATCAAGAACTCGGGGCTCGTCGAAGTTCCCGTCGGCATGTCGCTTGGCGACCTGATCTACGACGTTGGCGGTGGCATCCTTGGCGGCAAGGCCTTCAAGGCCGCGCAGATTGGCGGGCCGTCCGGCGGCTGCATCCCCAAGCAGCACCTGAACGTTCCGCTCGATTATGAGTCGCTTTCCGAACTTGGCGCCATTATGGGTTCCGGCGGCTTAATCGTCATGGACGAGGATAGCTGCATGGTCGACGTTGCCCGCTACTTCCTGGAGTTCGTCCAAGAGGAGTCATGCGGTAAATGCGTCCCCTGCCGCGTCGGCACAAAGCGGATGTTGGAAATCCTCAACCGCATTTGCGAGGGCCGTGGCGAAGAGGCCGACGTCGAGCGACTGATCGAACTGGGCGAAATGATCAAGGACACGTCGCTGTGCGGCCTCGGTCAGACGGCGCCCAACCCGGTGCTCTCGACCATCCGCCACTTCGGCCAGGAATACGTCGAGCACATTCGCGACCGGCATTGTCGCGCCGGCGTTTGTCCGGCATTGGTCAACGCGCCCTGTTCCAGCGCTTGCCCGGCCAACGTCGACATTCCCGGCTACGTTTCCTTGGTGGCAGAAAAGCGGTATGCCGAGGCGCTGCGACTGCACCGCGAGCGGAACCCGTTTGCGGCCGTCTGTTCGCGCGTGTGCTTCCACACCTGCGAGGACAAGTGCCGCCGCTCGACGCTCGACGCTCCGGTATCGATCCGCGGCATCAAGCGGTTCATGGTCGATCAGGAGGTGACGATCCAACTGCCCGAGGTCCGCGAGAACGAGCAGAATGCGAAGCGCAAGATCGCCATCGTCGGCGCTGGCCCGGCAGGGCTGTCATGTGCCTATTTCCTCGCCAGACTCGGCTATCGCCCGAAAATTTTCGAGTCGGGGCCGCGGCCCGGCGGCATGTTGGTCCAGGCCATTCCCGCCTACCGTCTTCCGCGCGAAATCGTGGCCCGCGAAGTGCGGATGATCGAACACATGGGCGTGGAAATCTTCACCGATATGATCCTCGGTGAAGACCTGACGCTGAAGGGTCTGCGGGCCGAAGGTTATGACGCGGTGTTCCTTGGCGTCGGCGCTCCGCAGGGAGTGGGCCTTGGAATGCCCGGTGAAGATGCCGAGGGCATCACCGACGCCCTCTCGTTCCTCCGCACGTATAATCAGCGTGGCTCGGTTCCCGTGGGCAAGAACGTCGTTGTGATCGGCGGCGGCAACTCGGCCATCGACGCCGCCCGCACCGCCCTACGGCTCGGCGCCGAGAGCGTGACGGTCGTCTATCGCCGCAGCCGCGAGGCTATGCCCGCGTACGAAGAAGAAATCGAAGAGGCCGAACACGAGGGTGTGGTGCTCAAGTTGCTCACCGCGCCGATCGAAGTCGTGGTCGAGGGCAAACGCGTGGTGGGCATCAAGTGCGTGCCGATGCGACTTGGCGAGTTCGACCGTTCCGGACGACGGCGACCGGAAGAAGGGGGCGATGCTTTTATAATTCCGGCCGACCATGTGTTGGCCGCCGTCGGCCAGTCGTTGGACCTGCAGAAGATCAGCAACGCCGTGCCGTTGGAGACGCGCAATCAGACGTTCATCCAGGTCAATCCGGTCACCGGCCAAACTTCGGAGAAGTGGATTTTCTCCGGCGGCGACGCCGTGACAGGGCCCTCGTCGGTCGTCGAAGCCGTGGCGGCGGGAGAACGGGCGGCCGTTGGTATCGACTTGTACTTGACCGGCATGAACCATGCTTTCTGGCGTGAAGGACACGAGGTCGACACCTCGTTCGATCCGGATGCCGAGCCGTCGGATGCAACGCGCGAGAAGCTGAACCTGATTTCCGTGGAACGGCGACGGAACAACTTCGCCGAAGTTGAGCAGCCGTGGTGCGAATCGGTGGCCGTCCGTCAGGCCGGACGTTGTCTGCGTTGCGATTATGGCAAACGTTGCAGTCTGGACGATGCGACCGTTGCCACCAGTAAGTAGTTTGCGAAGTCAGTTGTAGTCGTAGGGTGGGTCAAGCGCAGCGAGCCCCACCCTGAATAACCAAAGAAGTCGATGGTGGGGTTCGTTGCGATATACCCGGCCCGCCGTCTGCCGTTTTTAGGACCGAATATGATCCAGCTTTCGATCAACAACATCCCCGTGGAAGTGCCGGAAGGGACGACGATTCTCGCAGCCTCGAAGAAGGCCGGCATCCGCATCCCCACGATGTGCTTTGTCGAAGGGTTGCATGCCATCGGCGCCTGCCGCGTGTGCGTCGTCGAGCTCGAAGGAGCGAGAAACCTCGTGGCCTCGTGTGCCATGCCGGCCAGCCAGGGTATGAAGGTCCTGACCAACAGCCGCCGGGTGCGCGAAGCGCACCGCGCCGTGGTCGAACTCCTCCTCTCCGAGCACAACGGCGAATGTCAGACGTGCGACCGCAATGAAGACTGCGAACTGCAAGCACTGGCGGCCGAGTTGGGCATCCGCGAGGTATCGTACATGGGCGAAAGGACGCGCAAACGAGTCGATGGCTCCACGCCCGCGTTGGTCCGCGACAACGGCAAATGCATCAAGTGCCGGCGCTGCGTCAGCGTCTGCGTCGAGACACAGCACGTCGGCGCGTTGTTCCCACAAAATCGCGGTTTTGAAACCGTGATTGGCCCGGCGTTCAACCACGATCTGTCGACAGTCGCGTGCGTGCAATGCGGCCAATGCGCCGCCGTATGTCCGGTGGGCGCGATCACCGAGAAAGACCAAATCGCGGAAGTATGGAAGGCGTTGGACAAGCCCAGCAACCATGTAATTGTGCAGACCGCGCCGGCGATCCGCGCCGCCTTGGGCGAATGCTTCGGCTATCCGCCCGGCACGCTGGTGACCGGCAAGATGGTGGCCGCCCTGCGCCGGCTGGGCTTCCACGCGGTGTTCGACACCAATTTCGCCGCCGACCTGACGATCTTGGAAGAAGGCACCGAACTTCTGGTTCGCCTGAAGAACGCGCTTGTCGACAAGGAGCAAGTGGCGCTGCCGATGTTCACCAGTTGCTCGCCGGGCTGGATCAAATTCATGGAATATTACCACCCGGACATGCTGGCAAACCTGTCGACCTGCAAGTCGCCGCAGCAGATGTTTGGTGCGGTGGCAAAAACGTATTACGCCGAGAAGCTCGGCAAGCGGCCAGAACAAATCGTGGTCGTCTCCATCATGCCCTGCACGGCGAAGAAGTTCGAGTGCCAGCGGCCTGAGATGGATGTGAGCGGCACTCGCGACGTCGACGTGGTGCTGACCACGCGCGAGTTGGGCAAGATGATCCGGGCCGCGGGCATCGACTTCGCGGCCCTGTCCGACGAAGAGATGGACGCACCGCTGGGACTTTCGACCGGTGCGGCCGACATCTTCGCCAACACCGGCGGCGTGATGGAAGCCGCCATCCGCACGGCCTACGAAATCGTCACCGGCCGCGAGTTGCCGTTTTCCGGATTGCATGTGACCGCCGTCGCCGGTCTGGACGGTGTCAAGGAGGCGTCACTAAAGATCGAAGGCACCCAACCCGACTGGAGCTTCCTGGAGGGCGTAACGCTCAACATCGCCGTCGCCCACGGGCTTGGCAATGCTCAGCGCGTGATCTCGGCCGTCCGCTCCGGCGAGAAGAAATATCACTTTGTCGAAGTCATGACCTGCCCCGGCGGCTGCATCGGCGGTGGTGGGCAGCCGCGTTACACGAACAACCAGGTTCGCGAGGCCCGCATCGCGGCAATCTATCGGGAAGACGAAGGCAAGAAGCTCCGCAAATCGCACGAGAACCCCGATATCGCCCAACTCTACGCCGAGTTCCTTGGCCAGCCGCTGGGCCATAAGTCACACCATTTGCTCCATACCACATACACGCCGCGCGAGCGGGTCGACGGCAACGCCGTCAAGCCACAATAGCGAGTCGTTCGACGCTTACTGTCGTTGTGGGCATAGCGACAAATTTCTGGCGTGAGGGCCCCGCTCTGTGACAGATGAGATACTTCGCCGCGTGCAGGACGACCTACGGAGCACTACCGTCGTCCCAAGATCAACCATAGGACGGCCATCCGCACGGCCACGCCGTTGGTGACTTGCTCGAGAATGGCCGAATAAGGGCCATCGGCCACGTCCGGCGTGACTTCCACACCGCGATTGATCGGCCCGGGGGCCAAGATCAGGATGCCCGGCTTCGTCTGTGCCAGCCGGTGCCGATCCATGGCGTACAGATGTGCGTATTCTCGCACCGACGGGAAGGGACGCGTCGTCTGCCGCTCGAACTGGATCCGCAGCAGATTCAACACGTCGACGCGAGGCAGAATCTCGTCCAGGCTGTAGGAGTACTCGACGCCCAACTCGGCCCAACGGGGCGATACGAGCGTGGACGGCCCACAGACAATCACGTGGGCGCCGAGCTTCTTGAGACCCCAAATGTTCGAGCGGGCGGTGCGGCTGTGGAGGATGTCGCCCACTAAGGCCACGGTGAGCCCTGCCAGCCGGCCTTTCCGTTGGCGAATCGTCAAGATATCCAACAGGCCCTGGGTGGGGTGCTCGTGGGCGCCGTCGCCGGCGTTGATCACCCCACAACGGAGATTTTGGGCCAGCAAATGCGGTGCGCCCGGCGTGCGGTGACGCACCACGACCAGGTCCACGCCCATCGCCTCGATATTCTTGGCCGTGTCGATAAAGGTCTCCCCTTTCGACAGGCTGCTGGTCGAGGCGGAAAAATCGAGCGTATCGGCCCCGAGTCGCCGGGCGGCCAGTGCAAAGCTGTTTCGCGTCCGCGTCGAGTTCTCGAAGAACAAGTTGACGCACATCTTGCCGGTCAGCAGCGGGACTTTTCGGTCCCCTTCGGCCGTGGCCCGCTTGAAGTCCTCGGCCTTATCGAGGATTAGGGTGATTTCCTCGGCCGAAAGGTCTTCCAAGCCCAGCAAGTTAGTGCGGTTCCAAAGGGCTGGAACCGGCCCCAAGTCGACCGTCGCGGTAGCCATCGATAACCTCCTGCGTGCAGCGCGTTGCTGTGATTGTAGCAACCAGCGGGGTCGCTGCAAGCGGCAGGAGGTCATTGGCGGCAGGGCAGGTCGAGCGCAACGAGCTTTACCGTCAGCGCCACAAGTGGTGAGCCTCGCTGCTCTCGATCCGTCCTGCAACTACCAATCAGCACGCTACGTCTACTTAACGGCGTTGGCGTAGGTTTTGTCGGCAAAGTCCCAGTTGGTCACCTTCCAGAACCCGTCAACGTACCTGGGCCGCTCATTGTGATAGTCGACATAGTAGGCGTGTTCCCAGACGTCGACGGTCAGCACCGGTTCCTTGGCATGCTTCAGCGGCGTATCGGCGTTGCCCAAGGGCATGATTTCCAGCTTTCCAGACTTGTCGGCGGCCAGCCATGCCCACCCTGAGCCGAACAGCTTGACCCCGGCTTCGGTCATCATCTTCTGGAAGTCGGCGAAGCTGCCGAAGTCGCGTTTGATCGCGGCCGCCAGATCGCCCTTTGGCTCGCCTCCGCCACTGGGCGACATGCAGTCCCAGTAGAAGCTATGGTTCAACGCTTGGGCCGCGTTGTTGAACATCGGGCCGGTCGATTGAATCACCACCTCGCGGAGCGACAGGTTCGCTTCCGGCTTGCCCTCGACCATGGCGTTGAGGTTCTTGAAGTAGGCGGCATGGTGTTTGTCGTAGTGGTAGTGAAGCTGCTCCTCGGAGAGGAACGGCTGCAAGGCGGTTCTGGCGAATGGTAGCGGCGGTTGTTGAAACGGCATTTTAGCATCTCCTTCTTTCATAATGTGTGGTTCTTCAGCGGCTGGCACACGTTGGGCCATCCATAGCCCGGCGCCCGTCGCCAGCGATCCGGCGAGAAACTCTCGTCGTTTCATGGCATCGCCCTCCGTTTTCAAGATATGGGTTCGTCTTTGCGATCGTTCTCTGTGCTAGTCCGCTTGCCGGTGGCCCATTGTGACCCGAGCGGCAGCCAACGTCAATCCACCCGGCAGAGTCAAACCAAGTGCCGGTTGCCGCAGCCAAGTCACTTTCGTGCGCCTTAGGCCAACGAGCGATGCGCTTGGCAGTCTCGAATCTCGAACAGACGGTCGAGTCGCGTAACGCTGAACGTAGCGCGAATAGCGGGAGAAACGCCGCACAGCGACATTTTGGCCTTCCGCACTTTTAATCGTCGATCGAGCACAACGAGTGCGGACAGCACGTCACTGCTTAGCCGCTGCATGCCCGAGCAATCGAGCAAGAGGTTGTGACAGTGCTCTGCGGCGATAACTGACAACCACGCCCGAGCGGCCTTGGCGATTTGGAGGCGGTCGGCCAGTGCTTGCTCCAACAAACGCACCAGGACAACGTCTCCGTTGTCGATGATTTCCACTTGGCGAAACCTGGACATGGTTACTCTCTCCTTCAAAACAAATGCCGGCCGTGGCAAAACGGCCCTCATGGCCCGGCGTTATTCCTGCGTCGCTCGGGTGCCGCCGAAATATAGAAGCGATGCGGACTAATATGGTGTTTTCCGGTGGATTCGCAAATCGAGAGATTCACGAAAGGAGACTGGGCAAACGGCGAATCCCGGCACTGGCAGATGCCCTGCGCCGGCATAGGGAGATTCCTGATGCACGTCGCGATCAATCATCTGTCGGCGTCAACCGGACGGCTGCTAGCCCGGGAAAAACGCTTACGTGCAGTGCAGCGATGAATTGGACGGCCCGTCAATCCAAACCATCACCGCGCAGGCTACGTGGTGGCACGGACGCTAAGGAGACGGACACGATATGCGTCGAGAGACATCGCCGGCGGCGCCGCCTCCCGTGGGCCAGCTCTACTTTCCAAGCGCGGTGAGAATCTCTTTGACAGCCATCGCCTTCCCGGTGCGTTCGACGTCGATCACCAACTCGTAGAGATGCGGATCGTCGATGTCATGGTGGAAGAAACGCTCGACGAAGTCGCGCCGCCCCTCATCCGTCTCTTTGATATAGCGGCGAGCTTGGGCTTGGGTGAAACCAGTTTTATCCATAATCTGCTGCACGCGGTACTTCGGCGATGCAACGATGCGGACTGCCAAGACTTCCCGCCGCGGCAGAATGAATTGAGCTCCGCGCCCGAACGAACACGGCATGGCCCCGGCGAGCGGCCGCCAGCACCACGCGCATCAGACACGAGACGTACCTTTCGTGCGCAACCAGATTATGGTTCATCCACGCGCCCAATACATCATAGACCCAGCCGGATTGCGTCTCATCGACCAGATCGAGCATCGGCCGTGAGAGGTTGAAGCGATCGGCGATGCAATCCAAGAGATTCCGATGGAAGAGGTCCCAGCCGATCCGCTCGCTGACGCGTCGACCGACCTCGGCCCCACAAGCGCCAGCTTCCCGTGAAATCGTCAGGAACCGAATCTGCCGCTGCGTCGCGAGATCATCGAGGCGGCCTTCGGCGGCACGATCGCTCAACTCCTGGTTCATCGCCCAAGCGTGCATCTGCCGCTCAGCGGCAGCGAGGATGCCGGGCTCTTCGCGCATCTGATCCTTCATGGTCCGCCCTCCGGAAGATGAGATTGTGAGGGACTGCCAGCTACCGCCACTATTATATACAATTCTACAACATTGGGAAGCATTTACCCCTCCAAAGACAGGATGCGGCGAGCGACAAGGCCGACCGCCCGTGTCTTGCGGGCATCACACACATCCCAAACCGCCCTGTCGCTCTCCAACCCGTTGCTGCCAGATTGACCCAAGTGCAGAAAGACGACGCGGAATCGATGTGGAGGAAACGCCCACTGGACGAAAAATCAACGATATGAGAGGCTATGGGGAGCCCTCGTCTTTGCAATTACCAGTACTGGCCGATCTCGCACGTTCTGCGGAGGACTACGCCGTGGCCGCCAAAAAGCTCACCGTGGTTGTTTCGGAGGATCGCATCGACCATTCGGTCGGGCGAAAGATGCAGCAAGCCCTAGTGGCCGGACTGCGCGACAAGCCGGGCCTGGACCTCGTCCTCATGCCGCATCTATACGATCTCGCGCCGGATGGCCCGGCGATGCAGTTTCTTCGGCGAGTGCACGGCGATCTGGTCGTTCTCGGCTGGTTGTATCCCCGCGCGGCCTTTTGGATGCTCAGGGCCAATCGGGTTCGCGGCCTCATGGGGCATACTTCGTTTTTTCCGGATGAAGAGTTGGAGGCGTTGCCGCCGCTGCCAACCGGCAAGTCGCGACTCCGCGATGACCGCGAGCCGGCCGACCGCAGGATCTGGTGCATCGATCTGCGCGAACACGCCGAGGCAGACCCGGTCTTGGACGAGGTAGAACGAATCCAGTGCACTGTGCGGGGATTGACGTTGCCCGACGACGCGTGGGGCATCGCGGCTAACGGCACAACGCGCATCGAGGAAGCCGTCCGACCGCGCTGGTATCCCGTGATCGACTACGACCGCTGCGGGAATTGTCAGCAGTGCAAGCAATTTTGCCCCTTCGAGGTGTTCGACCTTGACGAGAACGGCACGCTGCTGGTCGCGCAACCGGACGATTGCGTCGGCGGGTGCATGGCGTGTGCGCGGATCTGCGAATCCGGCGCGATTCTCATTTCGCAGGACGAGCAGTTGGCCATAGCGGGCGACGCCCGAGCGCCGCGCAAGGGTATGAAGAGCAATCCGGCAGAATTGCATCGGGCGGCAGGAGTTGACGAGGCCGCCCGCGCCGAACGAGAGCGCGCCGTCGCAACATCGACTAGCAGCAGATCGGGAAAGCTGCACGGAAAGCGGTGACGCCAGCCGCTTCTTAGTTGGCCGTCCGCTACCAGCCCATCACCATATTCGACTCGATCGCTTTGCGGGAGCGTTCCAAGTCGGCTCCCGTTTTCTGCATATAGAGTCGGATGGCGTGCAATTTGTCGCCCGCGGCCTTAGCCAAGCAATCGCGGGCCGTTGAGCATGGATCGGCCGGGCCAATGATTCCCAGGGCCGACTTGGAAATCACCCACGTGTCGCGCGGACGGCGGGTGATGCGCAACGGAGGCTCCTGCGGATAACTTTGGGCAACCACGCTCGTGGCGGCGGGCTCATCTTCGGCCCATGTGATGATAATGTGCGAACTAGTCTCGACTTCGAACAGCGGCATGAAAACGGTCTTTCTCGGTATCACGGGCCTAATTGTCTACGTGCTCGCATATTAGGCGGACCGTCCCTCCGTGTCAACGGTATCACCCGCCTGGGGAGCATGGTGGCCACGCCTTTTCGGCCGTTTTGCCGCACATCGTCGCCAAGTCCGCGATCTTTCTGGCTTAGCTCGATCGTGGGGCCTTTTTCGGTCGCGCCAGCGCCATAGAATTCCGTCAGAGGAAATCAGTGTGACGCGTCGCGTGGGAGGCGGCTTGTTGTGCCGTGAGACGACCGGCGATAAGGCAGCGGCGCGGCGTTAATGCCGTCGGCATAGGAGAGGAAAAATGTGCGAAAAGACACGCATGGCACTTGCCGGCCTACTAAGCGCGGCGCTAGTCATCGCACTGGCTCCCATGGCGTTCGGGGCCGGGCACGGCGGCGGCCACGGCGGCGGAGGCGGGCACTTCGGCGGCGGTGGAGGTGGATGGAGTGGTGGCGGCTCCAGCTTTCACGGAGGCGGCAGCTTCCATGCAAGTCCCGGGTTCCATGGAAGTTCCGGGGGTGGTATCCGCACCTTCGCCTTCAGCCAACCGTCGCACAGCCTTGGCCAACCATCGCACTTCGCACCCGCATCTTCTGGCAGGTGGAATCAGGGGTGGAACGGCGCCCGAAGTCAGGCCTGGGGCCGCAGCTATAGCGGCAATAGTTGGAGCCACTCCAACACTTTGAATCACGGGAATTATTGGGCTGAAAACCATGGCGACTGGAACCATGGCTCGGCGAAGAACTGGAATCGCGGCGGATGGTATGGCGGATGGTGGCCGTGGTACTCCTTCGCATGGTGGCCCGGATACGCGTATGGCTGGCGCGGCTATGGCTACCCAGACTATTACGCATACTACGGTGACGATTCTGGTTACACACCGTACTACACCGGATATGGCAGCAGCTATGCAGGCCCGCCCTACTCGGCGGCGTACGAGTCCAGTGATGCCACGCAGCAGACGGAAGGTGATTTTGCTACTGAGGCCGTCGCCGCTTTTCGCCGTGGCGATTACCGTGAAGCCGCACGGCTGGCGGGCCACGCTAGCATCGATGACCCGCGAGATTCGAATGTGCACCTGATCCTTTCGTTGGCGTTGTTTGCCACTGGCGATTATCGCGGCGCGGCAATGGAAGCCCACGCGGTGGCAGCTCTCGGGCCCGTGCCCGACTGGGCCACGGTCTATGGCATTTACGACAATGTCGACGTCTATACCGATCAGTTGCGCGCGCTAGAAAAGTACAATCGCGAGAATCCCTCGTCGCCCGAGGGCCGATTCTTATTGGGCTTTCAATACATGATGACAGGCCACCAGAACGCTGCTCGACGAGAACTCGTTGACGCCGTGAGGCTCGAGCCCAAGGATCGACTTGCTGCCCAACTGCTGACGCAGGTCGGTGGCAAGGCGCCATCAATTGACGCTGCGGAGTCGCCGGAAGCGAAGATTCCGCAAGCACCACAACCACCAAATAGCAACGCAATAACCCCGCCCACCACACACTGAGATGGAACAAGGCAGAAGGCGAAGCGCGCCGGCTGCATCTCCCGGCTGGTAAGACAACCAGACGAGACGGTGCGGCCGCGTCTCGGTTTTACGTCACGGCAAGGACCGTGAGGAGGTTTGATATCATGCGTGGAACAGTGATCGCAATTGGCATGGCGGCCTTGTTGGCTACCGCCACATTAGTAAGCTCGGCTGCGGAGTCGGTCGTTGTCTCGCCGGTGAGCCCTGCGTACGCACGTGACGCGGGACAAACTCAGGCGGCGATTGTGCCGGTACGTTGGTATGGATACTATCCGAGGTACTATACATACCGGCCATACAGAGCCTATCGCCCGTACACTACCTACCGGCCGTACGTCTATGACTACGCGCCAGAGTACTACTACACGCCGCCGATACCGTACGGATACTATTACTACCCGTTTCGATACCAATATCGGTATCGGGGACCGACTGTGTACGCGTACTAGGCTTTGTCGGAAAACATCGGAGCCTCCCAATTGTCATTCTGAGCGCAGCGAAGAATCTACCAGCTTTCCCGCCTTCTGAAGAGATCCTTCGCTGCGCTCAGGATGACATGTTCGGCTTTTCCGACAAGCTTAGCGGTCTGCGATGACCGCATCGGCTGAGAAGTCGCGATCGACAACCGAAGGCTCAGCGTCGATGGTATGACGGAAGACGCAGTTGCGCCCTGCCGATTTGGCGTCATAGAGCGCCCGATCGGCTCGGGCGATTAGCGTTTCTCGCGTGTCGCCCACGGCGGCGACAGTGATGCCACCACTTACCGTGACCGGCATCCGTTGTTCGATCTGCGCTCGCAAACGCTCGGCGAGAATGCAGGCGCCGTCGATTTCGGTGTGCGGCATAACTACGACGAATTCCTCGCCGCCGTACCGCGCGACCAAGTCCGTTTCACGGATGGATTCGTCGAATAGGCGTGCGAGTTCCTGAAGCACTTGATCGCCGTGCAAATGTCCTTCGTTGTCGTTGACTTGCTTGAAGTGGTCGATGTCGAATATGGCCACGGCAAAAATGGCACTGTAACGCGTCATCAGAGCAAACTGGGCACTCAAGGCGTCGTCCAAGCCGCGGCGGTTGTTGACGCCGGTAAGCGGGTCGGTCCTTACCTCGGTGAAGGTCATGAGGTTGGCGCTTTGCTGGCGAATTTCATCGTAAGCGTTGGCCATTTGCGTGGCCAACTGCAAGGTCGGCTTGAGAATGTCTTCCGCCTCGCGGCAGAGATCCTTCCAGGCGGCCTCCTGTTGCTGACCATTGAGGCGGCTAACCCGGTCCTTGAAGCGCGAGACGCTATCGTGGTGTCGCGCCAAGCTCTGCCGCACCGTCCACGCGATCTTCTCCAGCTCGGTTGCCACAGTCTGTGCCCGCTTCAATTCACGACGCGAGCGGACCAGCATGTCGTTGGAGGCCGGCCGGTTTTTTCGGCTGACCAGATAGCCCATCGCCGCAAAGAAAGCGAGCGCGACCGGAATGGGGACTTGTAGACTCCATAGATCCATGGGTATTACGCCCTCGTGCCTTGCTGGCTAACGATTATTCTAATAGCGCGACCGCGAGCCAAATCCCCGCATGCAAACCACCGCGACGCCAATCATCGCGGCCAGCACGACGAACCACTGCTGAGGCCCCATACGATCAACATACTGGACCATTTCATACCAATAGTGGGTCATGGCAAACGCTCCCGGGCCCGTGGGCCCAACGCCCCGCTGTTAAAAGCTTAGGTCAAAATGCTGCCATGCGCCGGGCCAACTTTATACCACTCCGAAGAGGGGAATCGTCGCCGATTGCAACGGCCGATCCGACGTCTGACGGCCATGGTGCGTCGACCGCAACGGAAGACCGTTATCGTTGGATTGGATCGAAAAGACTACCGTAGGACTCGTCGAAATCGCCCGCCAAACCAAATGAATCGGCCTAGCTCTCGATCGACTCGCGGCTTTGATGTTGGACGGCTTGCAGTCCGGTTAGCGCATAGTATAATTCAGGGCTCGGAAGGCTACGGGGGCGTAGCTCAATTGGTTAGAGTACCGGACTGTCGATCCGGTGGTTGCGGGTTCGATTCCCGTCGCCCTCGCTGATGTAAGGTAAAGCCCGACAATCGGTTGCGATTGTCGGGCTTTCTTCGTTTTCGCCCTCATCGGGGCGAGTGTTGCCAAGAGTGTTGCCAGCCGCCGGGGTGTTGCCGTAGCTGGCCCATAGCTGGTCGGCCACGTCGGCCGAATCGAGATCAACATAGTAGCCCATCGTTGTGCCGATGCTCGAATGACGCATCAGCCGCCGCAATACCGCCGGCATAACCCGCTTGCTCCATCGGGTGCCGAACGCTCGGCGTAGGTCATGGGCACTAGCAAACTTGCCGTCGGCTTTGTTGACCACCACGCCGGCCGTCTTGCCAATCAGGGATACAATCCGTCCGATCTCTCGGGGATGCTTGGGCTGGCCGTTCCGTAGGGTAGGCATCTTGAACACCTTGCCCGCCCGGTCGGCTTCCGGGGTCGCTGCCAGAAATTGGGCAAAGTCGGGCGTCATAGGTAGAACCTCATCCCGCCCGCTCTTCTGTGCCTCGCCGTAGATTCGCAACGCGGGCCGCTTGCCGGTCAAGTCGGCATAGAACGGGGCATCTTGCTCCCACGATAGGGCAAGAGACTCTTCCAACCGCAAACCCGACAACCATAGCCCGGTCAGGTAGTGTATCCACGCCGGGGCGTCCTCCGGTTGAACCTTGGGAACCGCCGCAATCATCCGGTCAAACTCTTCGCCCGCAATCGCCCGGCCACGCATTAGGGCTTGGCCTTTCACTCGCTTGGGCATATGTACGTCGGGAACCTTGGCCATCAGCCCCATTGAAACGCCCCACGACAACGCCGCCTTGACGTGCCGCAAGTGCCGGGCAACCGTGGTATCTTTCATCGCTGGCTTGACGATCTTCTTACCGCCCTTGGTTCTCTCTCGGGGTTTGCGAAGCTCGGCTTGAAAACGGCTCATCGCGGTTGCTGTCAGCTTGGCCAGTCGGTCGGGGTTGACTATCTTCTCCAGGTAGTCGAGGGCTTCGGCCGCCGTCGCCCTGGTTGCTGGGGCTAGGGTGGCCAGCTTCTCAGTTTCGTACCGCTTGCGAAACTCGGCCCACGTCAACTTGCTCGGGGCCTGATAGCGGCCGGTGCGAAGCTCATCTTCCCACTTGCCGGCGGCCATCGCGGCCTTCGTCGCGTCACGTGTGCCGCTCGTCTTCGCCACCTTCCGGCCCGTTACGGGGTCGCGGTAGGTCATCATCAGGTTTCGGCCTTCGCCGTAGCTGGCAACGCTTACGCTGATTTCGTCACTCATGAGAATCACTCCAAGAAAGACCACAAGCCCGACAACTCGGTAGTAAGCAGCTTTGGACTGCCCCGCAACCTTGCTCCCCGCCTTCGCGGATTATTGCTTGGTATTGCGGACGAATTGCCGGGCTTGTGGCCTGGTCGTATACCATCGGAGAATCCAAAGTAGGGTTACTAGCCCTTGGTGGTCACTGTGCCACCACGGGCTATTATCGGCTTTCCGCCCCCTGGTTGTCAATTGGGTTTGCCCACGTGGCCCATGCCGCGGCCAGTTCGCCGGCCAGCCGGGCCGACACCTCGACCGCGAACACGCCCACGCCGTTGCCATCGAACACCACGGCCGACACCTGCCACACTCGACCGGCCGGGGCATGGTTGTAAACGTAGCTGCCGACCGCAGGGACCGCAGGAAGTCGCCGCCGCTCGCTTCCGATGCTTCGATAGTGGATGGTCGCGTCAATCATGCGTCACTTCGTCAAATCGGCTTCGCTGTTGCGTTGCTGTTGCGTTCGTCGGGGCTTCAACGTGTTCTAACACCTTGACACCTTGCGGCCCTCAAACGCGAAACTACGCGGCCGGAAGTCGCCGGCCGGGCAACGCGGCCTCATGCCACGCCGCCCGAACCGGCCGCCATCGCGGGCGTCACTTCCAAACGCTCGCCATCGCTTCGTCAACGGCCTCATGTTCGCGGGGGTTGAATCTCGCGTTGCCAAGCAATCGCCGACCGCCACGGGCTTCAACCAACAGCCGACGACGATAGTCCAGTTCGGCCGCCGGCGTCGGCACGTAGCTATCGCCGCCTGCCCGTTGCTCCTCATGCTGCAAAAGCTCCGGGGTCAGTCGTCTTGTCGTTTCAATCATCGCTCGATTCTCCGTTTGGGGTGGTAGTTCTAACTGGATAGTGCCCGCGGTTTCGTGATACGCCGGCCGGCACGTCAATGCAACGCCGGTCAACTTCGCTTGATAAATGCACGCGGTCGGCGGGGCACCGCCTACATCGTGAACAACGCTATTCGGGTCAAAGGCAATCGACACGCCAACTAGCCGCCCGCTCTCGATTCCTTCGACCACTTCGCGGCCGGTCGCCGTATCGGGCAACAATGCCTTGAACCGCAAGCCCTGGAGATCCTCCCACAATTCGATTTCGCCGTTTCCTCGCCGGGCAAAGATTTTAGCGGGCTCATGTTCCTGGTCGCCGGCAACTTCGCAACCATCGACCAGCCATCGGGCAAAACTGCCCGGATAGAAACACTCAAGGGCCGCCCGGCTTCGGCTGTAAACCGTGCGGCTTGTCTTGTGCCAAGGGCACGCAAGTCCGCTCACGCGGGCAAGTGGCAACTTGCCGTCGACGGGCAGCCAGTCACGCGGGGCCGCTGCTAGGTTATAGCGATTGACCACCGCGGCCAGCCGCTCGGCCCGCAAGTCGAGGGCCAGCCGGTCAACTTGTGCCCACAATTCCGAGTTTGCCCGCCGGCCGTGGGCACCATCGTCCCGTCGGGCAGCAATCTCCGCCGCGGCACGACGCCAGCAAATCAGATTCGATAGCAAGTGTCGCCGGGTCATGTTGCCTTGTCGATTTCCTCGACCAGTGTTTGCAATTGCCACAACAGCGATTCGGACATTGAACATTGAAAAGAGATAGGCTCGGTCACGGTCACGCCTTGCCGCTCCAAGTCGTTAAAGAACGCCCGTTGCTCTTCGCCCAGCTTGGCGAGCCCCGCCGCATGGTCGCGGATTTTCTTTGCCTTGGCGAGCCACGCCGGGCCATGCTCGCGGCAGATTTCGATGCTTGCCGCCACGCGGGCTTGGCGAAGTTTCTCGCGTTGCCGCTCAGCGGCAATCTTCAGGAAACCATGCCGGTTTTGCACGTCGGCAAGGGTTTCACGTGCCGCGGTCATGTCGAGGGTTGCCGCCGGTTTTCCAGCAAGATAGTTTTCCACCTCCTCTTGCCGCTCTGAATCGACGGGCCGGCATAGGTTCGCAATCGCCGCACGAATATCTGCTTCGTTTCCCTGCAAGTCGGCCATGACTTCGACCAGCCGTTTTCTCTCGGCGGTCACTAGTGGGTGTTCGTCCAATCGAAAATCCATAACGCATTTTCCTTTCATCAGGTCAACAAAGTATGCCGACCACCGCGGCCGGCGTGATTCGTTTATTCGCCAAACTGGTTTGCGGCCCAACATTGGCCGGTCGGGTATCGTTCGGCATATTTTGGGAATGCCATCTTGCGGGCGAAGTCGGCAAGTGTCGCTGTTCGAATGTCGGGGTCTTGCCACGCCCGCCGCAACAGGTCGAGATTTCCTTTCGCACCGCCGGGCCGGGGCAACTCTGAAAAAAAATCCTGCCCGCAAATCAAAATTGTCACAATGCCGGCGGGAAAACTTTGCTGTCGGCTTCGTGTCGCTCTCGGTCGCACCATTGGTTCACCTCGAAAGTCTTGGGGGTCTATTGTTTTCATCGCCGGCGGATTCGCCTAGGCGAAGCTCGCGGCATAGCCTCGAAAACAAAATCCGAAAATCTCTCTCGCCGGCCAAGCACGGGTGAGGTTTGCAACCGCTTGCCGTTGGGACGGTCAGCCCTTCCGCGGCAATCCGCTCGCGGCATTGGCGTATGCGGTCCAAACAGCCCGCCGCCTCTTCCAATAGCTGCCACTCGGCGGAAGTCTCAAAGCAAAACTCTTCGGCTGTCTTCTTGAACCACGCTTTGCCCTCGCGGGTCAGGTGGACGGGCGGCTTCCGTTGTCTGCTCATGTCTGGTTTTCTCCAAAAAGTTCATTCGGGGGTCTGAAAAACCCTGCTCACCTAGCGGCCGGTCATGGCTATGGGACACCAGCTTTCACCCCCCCCCTTTATCCCCTGGGGTGCCTTCCGCCCATGTTCTATTTCATGACAATCGCGACATAATGCCATCAGGTTTGCCGGTTCGTTGTTCGCCGCGTCACGGTCGAGGTGGTGAACCGTGGTCGCCGGTGTCGCTCGGCTACAACGTTCGCACAACGGCCGCTCGCGTAGCACGGCCTCGCGTATCCGCTGCCACGTGGCCCCGTAGCCCCGCCGTGCCGCCGCCGGGCGGGAATCTTCTCTTCGCTTACGCGGGCCGCATACGCTACAGACTTCGCCGCGTATTAGCCCACAACACCCCGCCTTGCTGCATGGCTTCGCTGGTCGCATTGCCATTAGAGTACCCTTCCCATCAGCCGTGCAAGTCTGCCGGTTCGGCTGTCGTCAACGGCTTCGATGAATAGCACGCCTTGCGATTGTCGGCCCGCTTCTATGGCCTCGACCGTCGCGGGCAACGCATACTCTCGCGGTGGCCACTCGCCCCTTTTTTCATTCTTAGACTCACTGGCCTTTGCAGGGACGCACACACACAGTCGCCCCGCCCTATTACATAGGGGCGGGGGCGAGTGTGTGCTTGTCAGTCGCCCCGTCACGGGGGCGAGTGTTGGGGGCGAGTGGGGGCGAGTGCTAGATTTCTTCATTGTCGCGTACCTTCCAACCGTCATAGGTTTGGCCGTTCGTCTTAGTCACGGTCGCCGGTTGTAGCGTGCCGTCTGCAATCAGTGAGGCAAACGCCGCGGGGAATCGTTTATGGGGGATGGCCACGCGGTCGCGTAAGCCGGCCTTGGTTTCGGACGCCTTCAGCCTCACCGCCGCGTTGACGATTTCCTTGCGGTCGGCTTCCAAGGTTTCTTGCTGCCGGGCTTCGCGGTCGGTCTTGCACTTGCCCGGGATTTTCAGTTCGGCCGGGTTCAAAGAATCGTCGCGGGTGAACAAAGGATACGCCCAACGTACAACGAAAGGGCTCATCGGCGGGAAGTTTCGCAATGTCGCTTCGACGGTGTAGCAATCTTCCTCGCGGTGGCGGGTGAAGTTTAACAGGCTGTCGGGATCGCGGGCAAAGACGCCCGAACCACTAACGCGGTCGATTGCATCTTTGGCCGCCTGGTTGCCTTTCGAGTAGTGGGCACCAAACGCAACCGCCGCCCCTGTTTGCACGGCCAGATATTCAATCGAGTTCATCAACGCGGCCATTTCGCGAGCCCCGTTCTCGTTGTCCATCCCGCCATAAAGTTTGTAGATAGGGTCGAGGATAATGAGCCCGTGCCCGCCGTCCGCTATCCGGTCGAGAATTGGCGGGAAGATTTCCATGTGACTGGTCGCATAGCCCCGAAGATTCCACACGTCCAGCCGGCCGGATTCCTGAATAATCCCCTTCGCTTCGGCAAGAGTCTCGAATCGTCGCCGGGCAAACGCCGCTTGGATTTCCAGATTCACGTAGAGAACCTTGGCCGACGCCGTTTCGCAGCCAAGCCACGGCAAGCCGTAGGCCACAGACATTCCCATGTCCATCAACGCCCACGTTTTGTACCCCTTGGATGCACCGCCCTCTGATAGTTTTGAACCGCGGTGGAGAACACCTTGAATGAGTTCCGGCGGTAGGGGCAATTCTCTTGCACAGAAGTCGCAAACGTCTTCTATGGTCGGCAAGTGTACTCGCTCATCGGCAATGGGCTTCGCCTCTTCGATTGCCTTGCGAATCATCGCCGGCCCGCTCTCGCCAAACTTGCGTAGCACGTCGCGTACATCTTCGCCGCCGCTCTCTTTCACCTCGACCGGCAACCGTGCAATGCAAATCGACCGGGCCACGCCCCGCAAGATTTCGGCCGTCTTTTCCGCCCCTTCCTGCCCCGCGGTGTCGCCGTCGGGAATCACTACCACGTCAATGCCTAAGAACAACGGGGCAAACTTCGGATTAAGTCGATTGTTTGGCAGCCCGGCCGCGTTATATCCGAGCCCATGCAACGCCGCCGAATCTTTCACGCCCTCGACTATGGCCCATCGCTCGCCGGCCTGGGGCTTCCGTGTCGGCAGAAACACCCCGACCGGCTTTCCCTTGGCGTATAGTCCCTTGCCGTTGTCGAGGGTCAGTGTGAACGTGGAACATGGTTCGCCATCAGGGCCAAACATCGGGAAGGAAACGGCCTTGTCTTGCACTTCCGCCCCAAAGGCGAGAAACCCCGCGGCCGTCACGCCCTTTTTGCGTGCTATCGTGTCGAGGATCGCGGTATCGGGGCTGTCGTTAATTCCCGCCAATTGACGGGAATTGTCTGCCGCTTGCCCGTTGGCTTTGCCGTTGCCGTTTGCCGGCGGGTCGAATAGTCCTACGTCAACCATCAGCCGCTTCGCCGTTTCGTGGTCGCCCGTCACCACCTTGCAGAGGTCGAAAGCGTTAAGGGTCTTCTGACACGAATAGCAGAAGTAAACGCCGGTGTCGCTGTGAATCCGCCCGGCATCGGATGATTGACACGATACGCAAGCCGTTCGCAAATCGTGGCCTTCCGTGCCGATAACCTCTAGCCCCAACCGCTCGGCAAGGATTCGGCCAGCTTCGCGTTGCGTCATCGTTTCACCCCCAACCGCTCGCGTTGCAGTTCCAACATTGCTTGCACCGCAGCCGCACAGTATTGGTCGAGGGCCACACGTGCCGGGCCCTTCAACGCCTTTGCCACGGCCTCGACTCGCCGCAAATGTGGCAACAGTTCGGCGGCCAACTCGGCTATCATTGCCCGTTGTTCGTCGGTCATTGCTCACCGCCTTCCTGCCCGTTGCCGGCGGCCTGTTGCTCGGCAAGTCGCTTGAACCAGTCGAGGGCATCGCTGCCGAGAACAAACTTGCAACGCCCAAAAAGAATTGTTCGCAGCCCGGCCCGCTGGGCATCGGCAAGGGCCTTGTTGTGGAGGTCCAGCCGTCGGCCAAACTCTCGCATCGGATAGATTGCGTCGGCCGAGATGCTGCCGAGTTGACGCGGGGCGGGTTTGTCGAGGGGGCGGGGCTTCATCGGTCGCCCCCTTGTCGCTTTTCGAGTGCCGCAATGACGGCTTCCGGGTCGAATCGAATCACCTTCGGCGTGATTCGTACCGCGGGAATCCGCCCGTCGCGTGCCCACTTCTGCAAGGTCAGTGGCCGGACTCTCAGCCGGTCTGCCATTTCTCCGGCCGTAACAAGGTCGCTCATCGTGTCACCTGAAAAACGAGGTTGTGTATCCCCTCATTTCCCGGGCATATTCCGAAAAGAATGGAATAACGATGGAATAATCAGACACCGCAACAATTTGCGGCGGAATAATCACGCAAAAAAGAACGGAACTATTCCTTGTTCCAACCGTGCCCCGTGATTTGGGCCAACTTCTCTATCTGTGCCGGTGTGCGGTGGTCGGCACGTGGCCCCAAGTCTATCTTCTCGGGATCCATTGCCATTGGCTTCGTGTTGAGCGATTCGGTTCTCGGAATCTCTGGCATCTTGTTTCCGGCGTCACGCCATTGTTTGACGGTGGCTATCCACTTGGAAATATTGCCCTGTGTGGTGTTCAGCCAATTGGCTATTTCCGTTTGTGTGCGTCCGGCTTGCTCAGCCCAGTAAGCTTGAAATTGTTTCCGCCGCGGCTCTTTGATACTGGCCGGTGGTATGGTCGCCGCTGTTTCTTCCTGCAAACGCTCATCGGCCCCGCTCTCTATCGCTGGCAGCCGGTGCCAGATTGCCGTTAGGGCGTCGCCGTGCCGTGCTAGGTGTGGCCCCATCGGCTTGCGTTGCCGGAGAGCCAACAGCAACGCCTCATGCGTTTGCCAAGCATCCCGCAACAACGGATTGAACACTAGTAACAAGCCCGCGTTGGTCACTTCAGCAACCGCGGCCCGTTGACGCTTTACCGCCTCATGCTCATGCTCGGCAAGCGTTTCGCCAAGGTTATCTGCAAAGTCGGGTCGCTCTCTGGCGACAAAAGCCCAATCACGGAACCGCCGTAGGCAATCGACAAAAGCCGCCGTCGCCGAAACTGGTTGAGAAGCCATTAGAGAATCCTTCCATGTTAGTGCCGGGCCGCTCCTGGTGATTGCGTCGGAAGGATTAGAACCACGCAACCACCAGGAACGTATTGGGCCAACTCGCTTGCAAGTCGCGTCGGCCGCCCGGCATGTCTATCAGTCTAAGGTTTCACGCTCTCCAAACAAGGTCAAGTGTTGCCGCGAGTGTTGTCACAACGCCGCTTTCGGTAGTCTTTCGGCAATGTGTCGGCAACGTATTGCATCACGTTTCCCCGCAGTTTTCGAGGGTTTCGGTAGTTAGTCGATAGTGTACGCAAGTATCCTAGGGACTGTCGATCCGGTGGTTGCGGGTTCGATTCCCGTCGCCCTCGCCTTATAGACCCGTTGACCAGCGTTGTCGGCGGGTCTTTTCTTTTGGTGCGTCAGGCATGACGCGCAGCGTCATACCTGACGCTGTCAACCGGGTAGCGAAAGCGAGCCGGGAAGTGACTGGCCGGGTGAGAGTCCCGGCGGAGACCTTAATGACAGGAACTCCTAGCCGAAACGCAAGGGCGTCCGCCGTGAGGCGGAGTCCGAAGGAAGCGGCAGGCAAACTCCTGGCCCGAAGAACATGAATCGCATACGAGGCGTCGAACCGGTGGGCGAGAGGGCCAATAGACTCGAAGCCCAACGTCATTCGGACCGGTTCGGCGTATATGCGGCGGGTGTATGGGAGGAAAGTCACGCGCCTTACCCTGAGAGATCTGTCGTCCTGCCAATGGCTAGGCCCGTCGCAAGGCGGGCCGAAGGGACGACAGAAGTCAGCCGAGGCCATAGTAGTCGCGGGCCGGCGGCCCGCTCGATCGAGACACTCGCCCGAAAGGGGAGAAACGGCCGGGGATCGCAAGGCCGCATCGACGTGCCGAAGGGCCGAACAGATTAGACCGAACCGACGCAGAGCATTCGATGCCTGAACGAGATGCAGACAAGATGGCTGGAAAGCCGGATCGCAACCGGAGGGTAGGCGGCGGAACCGCCGAGAGCACGGTCTGCGCATCAAGCAGGCACGGCATGTAATGAGCACGTCGGCGAGAAGACCTTGATGACGATGGAGGAGGTTGTATGCCCTAAGAACATGCTGGCGGCTTACCGGCAGGTGGTTGGCAACAAGGGCGCTCCGGGCGTTGACGGAATCACCGTTGACGACTTGAAGCCCTTGCTCCAAGCCTGCTGGGAGGCCATCCGGGAAGAACTGCTCAGCGGTACGTATCGTCCCTCGCCGGTTCGGAAGGTGGAAATCCCCAAGCCGGGCGGCAAAGGCGTGCGGATGCTGGGCATTCCGACGGTTCTCGATCGACTGATTCAACAGGCCCTCAACCAAGTGTTGCAGCGATACTTCGATCCTCGATTTTCGGACCAAAGCTTCGGCTTTCGTCCGAGACGCAGCGCCCATCAAGCGATTGATCGGGCGCGGGAGTACATCGAGGCCGGGCATCGCTGGGTGGTGGACATGGATCTGGAGAAGTTCTTCGATCGGGTCAACCACGACATCTTGATGTCGCGGCTGGCTCGGCACATCGAAGACAAACGCATCCTTCGTCTGATCCGCCGCTACTTGCAGGCGGGCATGATGGAAGATGGACTGGTGGCGCAACGCACGGAAGGGACGCCGCAAGGCGGCCCGCTCTCGCCGCTGCTGAGCAACATCCTGCTCGACGAGTTGGATAGCGAGCTTCAGCGGCGTGGGCACCGATTCGTCCGATACGCCGACGATTGTAACATCTATGTGCGGTCGAAAGCGGCGGGCGAACGCGTTTTGTCGTCGGTCGAGCGATTCCTTCGGGAACGTTTGCGTTTGAAGGTCAATCGAGAGAAGAGTGCGGTGGACCGGCCCTGGAACCGCAAGTTCCTGGGCTATACGGTGACGCCGCATCGCCAACCAAAGCTGAAGGTGTCGCCTCAGTCGGTGAAACGATTGAAGGAGAAACTTCGGACGATTTTCCGGCGTGGTCGAGGGCGTAGCCTTCGTCGCGTGTTGGAGGAATTGCGTCCAGTGCTTCGCGGTTGGGTGTCGTACTACCGGAAATCGCAGATTCGGATCACGTTCGAGGAACTGGACCAGTGGATTCGCCGGAAACTGCGGGCCATTCTTTGGCGGCAGTGGAAGCGAAACTGGACTCGCGCCCGCGAACTGATGCGACGCGGACTGGACCACGCCCGAGCGTGGACTTCCGCGACCAACGGGCATGGCCCTTGGTGGAATGCCGGCGCAAGCCACATGAACCAAGCGGTCCCGACCCGTTATCTGCACCAGCTCGGTCTGGTGAGCCTTATTACCGAGTCACAGCGTTTTAAGCGTTTAATCTGAACCGCCGTGTACGGAACCGTACGCACGGTCGTGTGGGAGGACGGGGGCGGCAACGCCCCCTCCTACCCGATACCAGATAAGCACTTGCGGCAACGGTGTCGAAAGCGGTTTGATTCGTCGGCACCTGCCGTACCTAAGGCGACGGTCGCCCGCTGGGAGTTCTTCGCGACTGCGCTCGTTCGCTATAGCGGCCTTGCATAATAAAGTGCTCCGCCGGACCCCTCGCCGTGGACGGCCTGGGAGAAGCCCGCCTTTTCGTAAATTTCACGGGCCCTCGTGTTGTCGGACTGGACCTCAAGCGTCACCTTGCAGCACCCCAAGTCGGCGGCCTTCTGCGCAACGGCATCAAGTAGAAGTCGCGCTATCCCTTGCCCCCGATGTGTGGGAAGAACCGCCAAGTCGTGAATATTGACCAGCGGCCTGGCTGCGAAGGTGGAAAACCCCCGAAAGCAGGTTGCGATGCCAACGGCCTCGCCCTCGACATACGCCAGGAGAATCAGAGCCGTCGGCTGGGCCAATAATCCCGGAACCAGGCGTTCCAGGACATCCGGCGGAAGCGGCCCGCCATTCCCCATCGCGTCCGACGCGTACGCTGCCGTCAAGGCGACCACGTCCCGTTGGTGATCAGTGCAATCTAAGTCAGCTTCAACGATTTCAACGTGCGGTTTCATTCTTCGACCTTGGCATCTGCTCAATGTGAGGCTCAGCGACGAGAGCCAGCCGCCGATGGCGTTCTTATTTTACTCTGTGCGAACCAACTGGCCCTAGGTCGCTGAACATCATCTGGTTGGACCGTCGAGATTCTGAAGCACGTGCCCTGCTCGCATGCGGGGACGAAGTGCCGGGCACTGAGGTCCGAAGGCCCACCTGCCTTGCACAGTGTGATGCATCCACTTTATCCCATCTGTATACCACGTGCAGCAGACGAGTTGTAGTCTCGAAGGCATCGCTTTTTTCGATTCGCGGAAGGCAATGTTGATGATCGCATATTTTTGTCCTTGCACAAAGCCCGCGTGCCACGAGGGGCGCCGTGTGCGTGAGCACTGCCTCGGCGTTAGCACGATGCATTACTGCCACGCGAAGTTGGCCACTACCGGCGCATGGTCCGACGGTTTCGTCCCCTTCCGCTCCTGTCGGTCAATCTCGGCGCTGGTACACTGCTTTGCCAGATGATCTGTGGCCAAGACATAATCTATCCGCAAACCATTGTTCTTTGGAAAACCCAGCATTCTGTAGTCCCACCACGAATACAGCCCACCGTCGGGATGGTGACTACGGAAGACATCGTTTAGGCCCCAGGCGAGCAGGCGTTCTATCTCCTCGCGGCTGCCGTCATCAAATAACACGGTCGTCGCCCACTGGTCAGGATGGGCCACGTCCTTCTCGTCGCGGGCCACGTTGAGGTCGCCCGCGATGATCACCGGCATCGCGGGCGTGAACCGTTTCTCCAGGTAGGCCCTTAGCCGCCGAAACCAATCGAGCTTGAATGCGTAGGGCGCTGAGCCGACGACCTGGCCGTTGGGCGCGTAGGCGCTGATCACCTGGATGCCACCGAGTTCGGCGCAAGAGCCGGGCGTGGGAGTCATCTCCGCCATCGCAGAACCCCTTTTCGATCGTCACCGGCTCAGTTCGGCTGAGGATCGCAACACCGTTGTACGTCTTCTGCCCAAAGACGGTTGTGTGATAGCCGGCCGCTTGGATCGCTTCGCGCGGAAACGCGTCGTCGGTCACCTTGAGCTCTTGAAGGCAAACCACGTCGGGCTGGTTATGTTCGAGCCAGCTCACCAGCCGCTCTAGCCGGGAGCGGACAGAGTTGACGTTCCATGTGGCTAGCTTCATCGGCGGTCACCCTACGGCATCATATCAGAATTGGTTTGGCTCGCCCTCTTCGGGTTCACGTCCACATCTTCGGTACGGCCGAGCCGCCGGTAGGAGAGACTTCGCAGATAGTACACCTCGGCTGACAATGGATCGATGGCAATCGCTTAGGTGTCGGAGACCGGCAAGACCTCGTCGATGGCATTGATAGCGCTTGCCGCCGCTTCACATCGGGCTATCCAGTCGAGGTCCAACGGCGAGTCGAAATATGTCAGAGATCCCGCCGGAGCGTCCGAGCCCAGCACGGTATCGCCCGTTGCGGAAGACATGAGCCGGTCGACAATCTTGGCCGCCCACGGCGTAGGTTCCCATCGCACGGTCGCGGCGCCGTCAGTGGCCTGATGCTGTGTCGACGTACCGTCCGGATGGTTAATTCGCGTGTCCAAAGTACCTTGCGCGGCCGGCGCCGCAAGGTGTGGTTCCCCTTCCACGCGATTCCAAAACATCCAACGTGCGAGACGCGCATCGAGCGCCGCTGCCACATTCTGGTGTTGCACTGCTGATACGGTCATTATCGCATCGCTATGCTTCGCCCATGAAATGTCCACGAGCGTTGGACTCGTGGTTCGGGTTGTGTCGGCAGGAAGATCGCCGGTCTGCGCCGTTGCTGGCTGCAAGCTCATGGCAGTTGGTGATGTCTGCGTATCGATGTTTGGAACATTCAGCGATGGAGGTGGCACATCGCTGGTGTCTCCAGCCGGAACCAGCAAGCCAACAGATTGGTTATAGGTCGACAGCAGCTTACTCAGGTCGGTGAAGTTGATCACGCCGTCGTAATTCGTGTCGCCATCAGCCCACACGCCGGTCTGGTTGTATTTTGACAGCAGCTTGCTCAGGTCAGTGAAATCCGTGCTGCCGTCCAAGTTGGTGTCGCCATACGTCGTATAGGCAACGTTGATCGTGCTGGTCTCCGTGTTGTCGGTCCAGCCGAGGCCGCGCAATGCGCTGGCGGTCGAACTCTGGAACTTACCCGTGTTGAAGCGATCGCCGTTTGCGCCGTATAGCTCGCCGTCAACAAGCTCGCTACCGTCGCCACCGGGTCGGCTTCGCCCATATAGTCGAGGACGATCATTCCACCCTGGATATCCGCCCCGTTACCGCTGAGCACGATGGTCTGGGCGTTCGGCCCAAGTTCTAGCGTGCCAGCCTCGACAACCACGGCACCTGTTGATTCCGGTGCAATCGCCAGATCGATCCGGTTCTGGCCCAGCACGTTATCGATCGCGACGCCGCCAGTGGGACTCAATGTCACGCTGTTGCCGGAGAGAGTCAATCCGTCGCCGGCGAACGTGATGCTGTCAAACATCGTGCCGGCCGGAAAATCGTTGTTGGACGACGTCCGCAGATCACCGGCAAACACCAGCAAATCGCCGGCAACCGGCGCGATGTCATCGGTCCAATTGGCCGGGCTGCTCCAGTTGTTGTCTGTTCCACCGCCATCCCAGGTGCGCGTGGTGGCGAAATCGAAGTTCAGCAGGGAATGCAGTTCGTCGGTGGTGAGAAATGCCGCGGCCTCTCCTCCGAAGTTCTTTCCAGACACCAGAGTTTCCGCCGCCGCGATGGCCACGGTTTCTGTGTCGGCCACGATGGTGAAGTAGGCCAGTCGCACGGTCTGGCCGGCGTAAACAGTAAGAGTATAGGTCCACGTGACATTGTCGCCGATCACTTCGACCGAGGACGGCTGTAAGCCCACCGGACCGTGAATGTAATGAATTACGGACGGCGTGTCCGGGCCGCCGTTGGTGCCGATCCACTGATCGGTCGCCTCAACCAGCGTGTCACCGTCCGAGGTGGCGAATACCCGCGTGGCGGCGTCGGAGCCGAGGTTGCCGACGATCGTCACCGTCGTCGTGATGGCCGACGCCGTGGAGTTGGTGAAGGAATCAATCGTGCGGGCGAAGTCTTCGTTTCCCGTGTTGGGCACCGTGACTTCGCGGCTGACAGTCAGCCCCGCAAGCGTGCCGTCGGCAGTCACAACGCTTTGTCCGGCATCGGTCAGACTGTAGCTCCCGTTGGCTGGCTGGAACGTCGCGCCGTCGACCAACAGACGCCCATCGCCGTCAAAGGCGTTGTTGTGCCCTTGCAACAACTCTCCGGCGCCAAAGTCGGTTTTCGAGACTTCAAAGGGAAAACCATGGGGGGACATCAAAGTAGCCGAGACATCTTTGAAGTCATTCTGCATAACGGCTAATGAGGTGCCGATGGCCACCGCTGCGTCGAGATCGCCGTCGCCATCGAAATCACCAAGGGCTGTCACATACGACTTTCCACCAGTGTTATAGGTAATAATAGGTGCGAATGTCCCATCGCCGCGGCCGAGCAATAAGCTGAGGCCGGCGGACGTCGAAGCGAGGATGTCAGCGTTACCATCGCGATTCACATCACTAACGACAATCCCAATCGGGTACGTCGCGTTTGTGGCGTACGTAGTTACGGGCGTAAAGGTTCCATCGCCGTTTCCAAAAAGGACGCCAATGTTTGAACTCCCACGGTTTGCCACTGCCAAATCGAGCTTGCCGTCACCGTTGAAATCACCCGCATCGAGGTACTCCGGCGACGAGCCGCCGGTCGCAGTGGTTGTCGCAGCCGAGAACGCACCGGTTCCGTCCCCCAGGCAGATGGCAACCGTCGCGCTGACGAGGTTTGTTGCCGCCATGTCCAAATTGCCGTCACTATTGAAGTCGGCCGTGACAATGGCGTAGGCGTAGTTGCCTCCTGAACTGAATGTGGTTACCGGCTGAAAAGTCCCGTCCCCATTTCCCAGCAGGACGCCAAATGTTCCCGGTGCTTCGGAGTGGACCAACGCCAAATCAAGCTTGCCATCGCTGTTGAAATCACCGGTTGTCAAATCAGAGGGGTACCAACCGCCGGCGGCATACGTGACAACGGGTGAGAACCCGGTCGGGCAGTCACCCAACAGGACTCCGACGGTGTCACTATTCCAGTTGACCACGGCCACGTCGGGCTTCTGGTCGCCATTGAAGTCGCCAACGTTCGGCCCGTAGGGTTCCCCACCGGTGGAATATGTGCCGGCAGCCGAGAATGTGCCGTCGCCAGTGCCCAATAAGATCACCACAACTCCAACTCCCTTTGTGACCACCAGGTCCAGGTTGCCGTCTGCATTGAGATCAGCCGTGGAAACGTCGTATATGTCTGTGCCGCCAGTCAGATACATTGTTGGGGCGGCAAAGCCATCATGGACGCCGACGAAATCTCTGACCCAATTGCCGCCGGCAATTCCGTCACCGTCGCCGTCGAGTTCATTGCTTGATCCGTCCTTGATTGAGTCGGACACGGTGAGCCGGTACACGCCCTCAGGATACTCCGTGAAGCGTAGCGTAGCAGTGGTGCCGCTATTCGTCACCGTAGGGTGAGTGAGCACATCGTCGGCCGTGCCAAGGAAGCCGTCCGCGCCGGCACTCTGTAATAGGTAATACGACGCATTTGCGGCATAGTGTACTACTGATTCGCTGAAGGTGATTGCAAGCGTCAAGTTCGCCACGTTGAGCGTGCCACCGTCCAGCGATGGCGTCGTGCTCACGATGGTTGGCGGGATTGTGTCCGCCGCCGGTTGTAGCATCGGCGCATCTGCCAATAGTGGGCCGACACTCAGCAGCGCACGCTGTTCGAGCGGCTCGATCGCAAGCGGCCGTGTGTGCGCCTGCACGATTGGCCGTCGCAGGCGCGGATGCCCGCGGCGGTGATTCGAGAAGATGCCAGACCATCGCCGACCCGGACCGCCACCTTGTCCGAACATCGCGTTGCTCCCCGGTAATACGCTGCTCGCCCGGACTGCCAACGAGTCGATCGTGCCATCGGCAGACGTTTCGTTGACATGCGGCAGGATAATGCCCCCTACCGCCATCCCGGCATGCCCCCAATATACTAGGCCGCTGCAAATAACACAACGTCTTGGTTCAGAATGACGTTACGCAGAGATGAGGAGGCCTCGACCGAATCCGCAAGCCGCAGGCTGCCCGGATCGGAACGCGGCCGAGCCCCGGATGGGCTCGTGCCGTATCGTAATGTGCCAGCCGAGAGCGCCGCAAACGTTGATCAGCGGCCGCCATCTCATTCAAGGCAACGTCAACGCGCCGCGGCACTTCGATCAACGGATGGAAATCTGTGTCAGACCGCGTCTTATGTGCTGCTGATCGATCACGTGGGGTGTGGTCTGTTGGTCGAAGGGTTGGTCCGTCTCGTCGCTGGCCGAGAATAGATGGCCCATGCTGGTTCGATGGGCCAACTCGTATGCCGCGAGTGCAAACAGGTCGATGCGGTCAACGGCCGCCGGGCGGATCGCGGCCGCTGGGCGACCAGTCGCCAGCCTGCGTGGCGGAAGAGCGTTTTCGACCGGTGCGGTGGTCGTTTCCGGCGCGGTAGCTGTCACTGGCGCAGCCAGCACGATCAACGTACTTCTCGCATCGTTGGCAACCTGCTGCGCCGGCAAGTCGACAATACTCGACGGGCTGGCCGCCGGGACCAGCAAGCCGACAGATTGGTTATAGGTCGACAGCAGCTTGCTCAGGTCGGCGAAATCGACCGTGCCATCGTAATTCGTGTCGCCATCAGCCCACGTGCCCGACTGGTTGTACTTCGACAGCAGTTTGCTCAAGTCCGTGAAGTTTGTCGTGCCATCCAAGTTGGCGTCGCCATACGTCGTGTAGGCAATGTTGATCTTGCTGGTACCCGTGTTGTCGGTCCAGCCCAAGCCACGCGAGGCGCTGGCGGTCGAACTCTGGAACTGGCCGGTATTCCATGCGCCGGCGTTGTAGCTTGCGGTCAGCAGACTATCGACCGTGGCAACGGGGTCGGCTTCGGTGGCATAGTCGAGGACGAGCATGCCGCCCTTAATGTCTGCGCCGCCGCTATTGAGAACGGGGACCATTGCCTTCGTCGTGCCCGTCAAGATCAGCTTGCCTGCCTCGACGGTGGTGACGCCGCTATAGGTGTTGACGCTGCTCATGGTCACCGTGCCCGTGCCTTGCTTGAGGATGCCAGCCGCCCCGGCGATGCCCTCGCTCCCGCTGATCGTGAAGTTCTTGTCGGAGTTGTCGAAAAGCACGCCAGCGGGGAGAACGTCCACCGAGCTGATTTCCGCTGTCAGACCCGTGGCCGTGTCGTCGAAGGTAACGAAGGCGCCGTTGGCATAGTCGGCCGGCGTGCCATCGCTGGTTTTCGTCCAATTGCCCGACGCAGGGGCCGTGCTCCAAACAGTGCCGCCAACTCCGGTCCAGGTGACATCGGTCACGACAGCATCGACAATTGTGATGGGGTCAGACGCGTAAACGTACCGCGTGAGCCCGCTGGCATCGCTTATTGCCGCAGTCACGTAATACGTGCCGCCGGCAACGCTGCCGGTGGATATTAGGGCGCTGGTCGGCACGGGAACCGAGCCGGTCTGTGCAACGCCGAGTTGATTCTGCGCGATACCGTTTTGGTTGTAGGGATTCTGATCGACATCGAGGCTGAATGTAATCGTCGCAGCGCTGTCATAGTCTTGGTAGTAATACGATACGGGGACCGAATTGCCGCTGACGAACTGGAGGTTGCCTCCACTGATCGTTAACTCGAGCACGTTCGGCCACTGTGCAGCCGACCAATTGATGGCCGTCCGGTTGGCGGCGCCCCCAAGCTCGGCCGACAGACCCGCGCTAGGGCGGCCCCCATCGACCAGCCGGCTATAGTAAAAACCCGAAGCATCTCGCGCCGGTTGGGTGCCGCCGTACCAACTCGTTGGCACCGTGTATGAGCCGTCGCTGGCCGTAGGCGAAGTGTCAATCGTGCCGTGGTACCAGAGGTGCACGTCGGAATGTTCGAACGAGTAGCCTCCATTGGATAGGACCGATTCGCTGAGTTGCACGTTGTAGACGTTGGCGACGCTCTCCCCAGTGAAGTCTAGCGAAGTCGAACCGTCAGTCCGCCAGTAGTTGTCCCAAAAGGCGACGTTCTCCCAACTGGTCATGGGCGCGTCGCCAAAATCGTAGTTGAAGAGCCACGGCTCATTCACGCCGTCCACCGGGTGCGGATCCAGGGTGGTCACCTGGTCGACCCAAATGCCATACTGGCCGAGATCTTTGGCCAACTCGTCCACGAGCGATGCCCCGCGGCTGTGCCCAATGAGATGGAACGGTAACTGGGCCACAGGCGTGGCGAGGCCGGTCAAGAAGCTCGGCGAAACCAGCTTCGCGGCGACCGACGCAGCCACGTCCACCGTGCTGCGGTGATAACCTCCGCCGATCAACAAACTCCCGGCCACGTCCGACCAGTTTAGCAAGATGACAATCTCAGGATCGGCGCAATTCATCGGATCGGGCCCGCTTCGCGAAGTGTTCACCACCGAAAGCGGACCGCCATCGTGACCGGGATCGGTCACATCGACTCGGTAACGCGGCTGATCGATCGTCAGATCGGGCCGAGCCGCTATCGCGTCGGCCATCGCCGTGACCCAATCGTCTACGCTGCTGTTGAAGCCATGGGTAATGAGCGTTACTCCAGAAAGCAAGTGCCGCGCCTCGAGCAATTCGCACCGCAACGGTCGGCACGAGTTCCTGCGCCACGGACGTCCGATCTGAGACGCGCCGCGGGAAGGTACTACCGCCCCAACGCCTCGCGGTCTGAAGGGATGCATTGCTACGCCCTCCCAACATCAAGGCTTCCAGGGGTAACGTGACAACCTTGAGTAGTATTCAATTGCCGCAATGCCACTGTGGGTCGCGCGTGGCGTCTTGACCAGTTCACCTCGATACTCAGCCATGCGCTGTCATGATTCTACGGGCGACAGACAATCCTGGCCAAACACCGTTGCTGCCAAGCTGAGTTATATCGATTTAGGGCCTCTTGGACGCTTGCTCGAGGCCATCCGGCCGCTGCGGCAGCCTCGCCAACGGGTCGTCCTAAAGTCCGTCTACGATGCCGGGCATTTCTTGCCAACATTCCGATGGCAACCGGAGCACGACGCAATTGCAGGATCGTCGGGCAGATCGTTGCGTTGGATACCCACTATTGCTTCTTTCGCCCACATGATATTCTGACCAATTCGTCGGCAGGTGGCGTGATCCGTTCAATCGCCGCGCACGCCGCGCACGGGGGGTTGACATCGCGGACTTTTGCAACGAGGCCGCGCTTTCCGCGGCGCCCCCCGCTGTGGAGGCATGTTTGGGATAAATTTTTCGCGATTTGGTTCCCGGGGGCCATTTTTTTGCCCTTCGTCCGCCTTGCGTGTGTCTGGCAGTCGGATATATTAAGAGATTCGCGTGGATGGGCTCGACCGGCTAGCGTAGCTCAATCGGCAGAGCAGCTGATTTGTAATCAGCAGGTTGTGGGTTCAAGTCCCTCCGCTAGCTCGTATGGGAAACCCGGCAATTGTGCTTCAAAGCCCGCAGTGCGCTGAGGCGTGGATGACGAAAATCCAATGACGAATTGGTGGCGGAGGAGTGCGGACGCAGTATCGTCATCCAAAATTGGTCATTCGGTTTTTTGACGAGGGGGGTTTCCCGAGCGGTCAAAGGGGTCAGACTGTAAATCTGATGGCAATGCCTTCGAAGGTTCGAATCCTTCACCCCCCATTGAAATAACGAGGGAACGACGAAAGTCATAAGACGACGAGTTGATTCACGGTAATCACAGTGTCGTCGTGCGATATTTATGCAGATGCGGGTGTAGCTCAACGGTAGAGCGGTAGCCTTCCAAGCTACTCACGAGGGTTCGACTCCCTTCACCCGCTTAGCGTCAGCGACCGATGCAGGAATGTAAGAAGGATAGGAGAAGCGACACCAGGCTGCGGTGGCCCACGGCATCCGCTTTGATACAACGGGCATGGGGGTATGGACGTTGGCTGCTGTAGCTCAGCCGGTAGAGCGCGTCCTTGGTAAGGACGAGGTCATGGGTCCGATTCCCATCAGCAGCTCTTTTGTCGGCCGGTCGAGGGCTTCCCCCAAAGGAAGCTTCGCCCGACCCGTATAATTCTTTCAACTGACCCGCTACCCAACGCAGGGAGAATGACACAGAAATGGCCAAGGAAGTTTTCACTCGGACCAAACCTCACGTCAATGTGGGCACGATCGGCCACATCGACCATGGCAAAACCACGTTGACCGGCGCCATCCTGGCCGTCCAGGCCGCAAAGGGCATGGCGAAGACCAAGTCGTACGCCGACATCGCCAAGGGCGGTACGGTGCGCGACGCCACCAAGACCGTTACGATTGCGGTGGCTCACGTCGAATATGAGAGCGACAAGCGCCATTACGCTCATATCGACTGCCCCGGTCACGCCGACTTCATCAAGAATATGATCACTGGCGCCGCACAGATGGACGGAGCGATCCTCGTGGTTTCGGCCGCCGACGGCCCGATGCCGCAGACGCGCGAGCACGTCCTTCTGGCCCGGCAGGTGAACGTCCCCGCTTTGGTCGTGTTCCTGAACAAGGTCGATCTGGTCGACGATCCCGAGTTGTTGGAGCTCGTCGAGTTGGAGCTTCGCGAGTTGTTGACTCACTATGGGTTCCCCGGCGACGAGATTCCGATCGTCCGCGGCAACTCGCTGGCAGCGTATAACAACCCGGCCGATCCAGTGGCCAACAAGTGCATCGGCGATTTGATGGAGGCGATCGACGCCTACATTCCCGAGCCAACCCGCGAAGTCGACAAGCCGTTCCTGATGGCCGTCGAAGACGTGTTCTCGATCGAAGGCCGCGGCACCGTGGCCACCGGTCGTATCGAGCGCGGCATGGTGAAGGTGGGCGAGGAAGTCGCGATCATCGGCTTCAGTCCCGATCCTCGCAAGGTCATCTGCACGGGCGTTGAAATGTTCAACAAGACGCTGGACCAAGGTCAGGCCGGCGATAACGTCGGGCTCTTGCTCCGCGGCGTCAAGCGCGAGGAAATCGAACGCGGTCAGGTTATTGCCAAGCCCGGCTCGATCACTCCGCACACCAATTTTGAAGCCGAGGTCTACGTCCTCTCGAAGGAAGAAGGTGGTCGGCATACTCCGTTCTTCAGCGGCTACCGGCCGCAGTTCTACTTCCGCACTACGGACGTTACGGGCAATGCCAAATTGCTGGGCGACGCCGAGATGTGCATGCCGGGCGACAACGTCAAGCTGGAAGTCGAACTGATCTCGCCGATTGCCATGGACGCCAACGTGCGATTCGCGATCCGCGAAGGCGGCCGAACCGTCGGCTCCGGCGTGGTTACAAAGGTGCTGAAGTAAATCACTTATAGCGGTCAGCTATCAGCGGTCAGCCAAGGAAGTACAGAGTGGTGATGGAGGACGAGCATCGCAAGCGGTTTCCGCTTTCCTTGCCTTCCATCTGAAAACACTAGGAAAGCTAACTGCTGGAAGCCGATCGCTGACAGCTAATACATAGGGGTGTAGCTCAATTGGTAGAGCACTGGTCTCCAAAACCAGCGGTTGGGAGTTCAAGTCCCCCCGCCCCTGCCATTGTACTAGATGAGGAGTTGTCGCAACGGTGAACACGTTCTTTCAAGAATTGTTCCAGGTCGGCATTTACAAGCGAAGCCAAGGTCGCATCGCCCGCCAAGTCACCTTCGCTTCGTCGGTGCTGGTGATCGGGCTAGGTCTGGTGCGGCTGAGCCAGCAATTGTCGGGCAAGGGGCTGGCGTACCAGTTTGCCCTGCCGGGCGCCCTGCTCCTAGCGTCGGTATGGGTCGTATACCGCCTGATGAACGTACCGGCGGTGGCCGACTTCCTGATCGCCGTGGAAGCCGAAATGAATAAGGTGTCTTGGCCCACGCGAACTGAATTGTTCCGCGCCTCGACGGTTGTGCTGATCTTGATTTTCTTCCTGGGTGCGTTGTTGGCCTGTTACGATATGGTGTGGCGACTGCTGTTGTCGTGGGGGTTCGGTATCTTCTAGGAACGACGCTTTTGATGGATGACACGAACATAACCGCCGGGCAGCCTGATGCCGAATTGCCGCCGGAAATGAAGCCGGAGGAGGCGCTGTCTCCTGCTGCGCCGACATCGCCGCCGGCCGAGGCACAGAACGTGCCACCGGCTGCGCCTGCCGAGGAACCATCCGAATCGCATGCGCAGCGAGAGGCAGCAGCGGCCGAGGCCGAGGAAGCGCCCGAAGGCCCGCCGCCGGTGGTCGAACCAGAACCTCTGACGACCGAGAGCACGGGCCCCACCGCCGTGGCGGCCGAGGGCGAACAGAAGTCCGACAAGATGGACTGGTACATCCTCAAGGTGCAAAGCAACCGCGAGGAATCGATCCGCGAAGGATTATTGCGGCGCGTAGCCATTGCCGGCTTGGGGAATTACGTTGGCGACGTCATCGTGCCGACGGAGAAGGTGACGGAGTTCAAAGGCGGCAAGAAGAAGGTAATCAAGCGAAAGCTCTACCCTGGATACCTCGTCGTCCACATGGAGATTAACGACGACACATGGTTCCTGGTGCGTGAAACGCCCGGCATCGGCGATTTCACCGGCGCTGCTGGCCGTCCTAGCCCCATGCTCGAGCACGAAGTCGCCCGCATCGTGGCCAAGCAGGAAGAGAAGAGCGAAAAGGCGCCGAAGCTGAAGATCGCCTTCAGCGCGGGAGAGCGCGTTAAGATCAACGAAGGCACCTTCGAGAACTTCGAAGGCGACGTAGATAGTATCGACGAAACCAACGGCCGCGTGACAGTGATGATCAACATCTTCGGCCGTTCCACGCCCGTCGAATTGGAATACTGGCAGATCGAAGCACTGTAGAAGGAGGGATTGGGGATTGGGGACTAGGGATTGGAAGCGACGGTCCATCCATTCTCCAATGCTCAACTAATCTCTAATCCCTAATTCCTAATCCCTATCGTCCAATGGCAAAACAATTAGTAGGCGAAGCGAAGTTTCAAGTCCCTGGCGGCAAGGCCACTCCGGCGCCGCCGGTGGGCACATCGTTGGGCCGGTACGGCATCAACCTCGGTCAGTTCGTCCAGCAGTTCAACGAGCGCACCCGGGATGCCGACGGAATGCCGATCCCCGTGGTCGTCAAGGTATATAACGATCGGAGTTTCGAGTTCGTCACCAAGAGTCCGCCGGCCGCCGCCTTGCTAAAGCAAGCCGCGGCGATTGCCAAAGGGTCGGGCGTGCCCAACAAGGAAAAGGTCGGCACGGTAACGGTCGCCCAGGTCGACGAGATCTGCAAGACGAAGATGGCCGACCTCAACGCCCGGGACATCGAGCACGCCCGCCGCATGGTCGAGGGGACGGCGCGAAGCATGGGGATCGAAGTGACAAAGGAATAGGGACTCGCGGCTAGGAAATAGAGCTTAGGGATTATCTCGTTTAGCGGCCGCCGCTATGGCGGCCAAAAAGAAGTGACTTGCTATGCCAAAACTTGCAAAACGCATGACCGCCATGATCAAGAAAGCGCCGCCGGTAAAGAAAGCGTTGCCGGTATCGGAAGCCGTGGCGGTTCTGAAGACATTCGACACAACCAAGTTCGACCAGAGCGTCGAGATCGCCATCCGACTCGGCATCGACCCGAAGCAGGCCGATCAGCTAGTGCGCGGCTCGATTGTGCTGCCGCACGGCATTGGCAAGACGCTGCGGGTAGTCGTCTTCGCCAAGGGTGACAAGGTCGACGAAGCCAAGGCTGCCGGGGCCGATGAAGTCGGTGGGCCAGAGTTGGCCGAGAAGATCAAAGGCGGTTGGACGGACTTCGATGTTTGCATCGCCGCGCCCGACATGATGGGCGCCGTCGGACCGCTGGGCAAGATCCTCGGTCCACGCGGCCTGATGCCATCGCCCCGCGCCGGCACGGTCACGCCCGACGTGGGCAAGGTCGTCAAGGAATACAAGGCGGGCAAGGTCGAGTTTCGCAACGACTCCGGCGGCAATGTCCACGCCGTAGTGGGCAAACTCAGCTTCGACGCCCCGAAACTGGCCGACAACGTAACTGCCTTCATTAATCACATAGTGGGCCTGAAACCGGCCGCCGTTCGAGGGCAGTACGTCAAAGGCATCGCCATTAGCGCCACGATGAGTCCCGGCGTGCAGGTCCAGGCATAACACAAATATTGCCGCCAACAGGGCGGCGTACATGAACCAATAACCGTACGACCACGTTAGCGAACTGTCATGAGCAAGTACGTAAAGAACCTGATCAGCAACCAACTTCGCGATCAACTGCAGAACGTCCACGACGCCCTGCTGGTCAACATGGTTGGCCTGGATGCCAACACCAACACCCGACTTCGCGCGGAACTGCGTACCAAGAATATCCACGTGGTGGTGGTTAAGAACAGCATGGCCGCCCGGGCGACCGAGGGCACGCCGCTGGCGTCGCTGTTTTCCGACCTCAGCGGCACGGCCGCCATCTGTTGGGGTGGTGAGGATATTGTCAGCCTGGCGAAGGAAATTACCCGGCTGGTCAAGGACGACAAGTACAAACCGTTCGAGGCTCGCGGCGGAGTGATGGATGGCGAAACGCTTACCGCTCCCCAAGTCGAACAGGTCAGCAAATGGCCGAGCCGTACCGAGCAGTTGAGCATCCTTCTCGGCCAGATTCTCAGCCCCGGCGCCCTGCTGGCAAGCCAATTGGTCTCCGTTGGCGGCGCGTTGGCCAGCCAGATCGAGCAAAAGTCAGAGGCCGGTGAAGCGACGGACGAAGCGACCGAAACCGAAGCCCCGGCTGCCTAACTGCGTAGAATTACATTACATACCGTAGCGGTCACCCCGAATTGTGTAGTGTTCAGCGGCTAGTGGTTAGTGGCTAATGAAGCGAGCCTGATACCAACCGCAGTCAATACTAACCGCTTATCACTTACCACTAACTATTTATTCTGTTTTTTAGCGAGAAAGGATCGAGATCGTCATGGCAACGGCTGAAGCAACCCGCGAGTTTTCCCAAGTGACGCAAGACCTCGGCGAGAAGATCGTCGGCTTGACGTTGAAAGAAGCCAAGGAGCTTAGCGACTACCTAGAAGAAGTGCACGGCATTAAGCCAGCCGCCGGAGGCGCGGTGATGATGGCAGCGCCTGCGGACGGCGGCGGCGGCGCTGCGGCCGTGGCCGAGAAGACCGACTTCGACGTCGTGCTCGAAGGCTTCGGCGACAAGAAGATCGGCGTGATCAAAGTGGTCCGCGCCGCCACCGCTTTAGGTTTGAAGGAAGCCAAGGATCTGGTCGAGAGCGTGCCCGCCAAGATCAAGGAAGGCATTTCCAAGGAAGACGCCGAGAAGCTGAAGAAGGAATTGGAAGAAGCCGGCGGCACCGTAGTGATCAAGTAGCGTGTGTTCGGGCGATAGTTCGCGCTGGGGCGGCAAAGAAACAACCCTTCGGGGTTGTTCCGCGTCTTGCTTCCCCGTGGAGACGCGGGGTTTGAGCGAACAGTAATTCGACGCGCATTTCGACGTGCAATTCGACTCTCTGGAGGATGATTCCTTATGGCGACTACGGCTCAACGACGGCTCCAACCCAAGGAACGACGTCGCTTTGGCAGCCAACGACCCCGGTACAACATCCCCGATCTAACGGAAATCCAGACTCGCAGCTACGAGGCTTTCCTGCAATACGAAATTCCCCCGTCCAAGCGTAAGGACCAGGGAATCGAGGGCGTATTGCGCGAGATCTTCCCGATCGAAAGCTACGACAAGACGCTCCGCTTGGAGTATGTCCGCTACGAGTTGGGCAAGCCCCGTTACGAGCCGGATGAATGCCGCCAGTTGCGGCTCACCTACGGTCGGCCGTTCAAGGTCTGGTTGCGCCTCACTAAGGAGCAGCCGATCGAGGAGGAGGTCTATCTCGGCGACGTGCCGATCATGCTCGGCGGCGGCGAGTTTATCATCAACGGGGCGGAGCGCGTCGTGGTAAGCCAGCTCCACCGTAGCCCCGGCGTCGACTTCGTGAGCGAGGTCGAGGGAACCGGCGAACGCCGCTTACAGAGCTGCCGCATTATTCCCGAACGCGGCAGTTGGATCGAGCTGAACGTCAATCGCAAGGAAAGCCTCTCCGTCCGCATCGACCAGAGCGGCAAGTTCTCGATCATGACGCTTTTGCGGGCGATGGATGCCAACTACAGCGATAACGCCAACCTGCTACGCGTCTTCTACGACACCGAAGCGGTCAAGATCACCGACAGCCGAAGCGTCGCAAAAATCGAAGGGAAACTTGCCGTCGGCGACATCGTTTATCCGGCCGATAGCGAGCGGGCCGGCGAAATCATCGTGGAATGCGCGCAGAAGATCACCAAGAACGCCGCCGAAACGATCTGCACGTCCGGCCTGAAGAACATCGAGGTGATGAGCGATCCAAAGAATCCGCTCTTGCTGAACGCCTTGGCCGACGACAATACGGCCAGCCACGAAGAGGCCTTGTTGCGCATCTACCAGCGACTGCGACCCGGCAATCCCCCGCAGTTGGAAAAGGCCAGGGTCCTGTTCCACGAGAAATTCTACGACACCAACCGCTATCGCTTGGGTCGCGTCGGCCGCTTCCGCATCAATCGCAAGCTCGGGCTGAGCATCCCAGAGTCCGAGATGACGCTCCGCGCCGACGACCTTATCGCGGCGATCAAGTACCTGGTGAAGTTGCGCAACAACGAACCGGACGCCGAGGTGGACGATATCGACCACTTGGGCAATCGTCGCTTGCGCACGATCGATGAGCTGGCCTCCGACGAGCTCCGCAAGGGTTTCCTCAAACTACGGCGAACCGTTCAAGAGCGCATGAGCCTCAAGGACCTGGAGGACATGACGCCCCGCAGTCTGGTTAATCCCAAGAGCATCTCGGCGGCGATCGAATATTTCTTCGGCCGCGGCGAACTCTCGCAGGTCGTTGACCAGACCAATCCGCTTTCAATGCTCACTCACGAGCGCCGCCTTTCGGCCCTCGGCCCTGGCGGTTTGAACCGCAAGCGTGCGGGCTTTGAAGTCCGCGACGTCCACATTTCCCACTACGGACGCATCTGCCCCATCGAGACCCCTGAAGGCACGAACATCGGGCTCATCTCCAGCCTGGCAATTTACGCCGGCGTGGACGACTACGGCTTCCTGGTCACGCCGTATGAGAAGCTGAAGAACGGACATTTGACAGAAGAAATCGAGTGGCTGCGGGCAGACCAAGAGCACGAGGCAATCCTCGCGCCGGCCGATGCCACGATACAGAACGGCCGCTTGGCGGGCGAAACGATCATTGCTCGCTACCACGGCGACTTCCAAATGGTGCCGATCACGCAGGTGCAGTACATCGACGTGGCCCCGGCCCAAATGGTCGGCGTCTCGGCGGGCCTGATTCCCTTCCTCGAACACGACGACGCTAACCGCGCCTTGATGGGCTCGAACATGCAGCGTCAGGCCGTGCCCCTGTTGATCACCGAACCGCCGCTTGTGGCGACGGGTCTAGAAAAGGAAGCCGCGCTGAATTCGAGCATGCTCGTTCGCGCACAGCGCAAGGGCACGATCACGGCCGTCGATGCCGAGCATATTGAGATCGGCGCCGATGTCTACAAACTCCGCAAGTTCGTCGGACTCAACGAGCGAACCTGCCAGAACCAACGGCCCATTGTTCACGTGGGCGACAAGGTGGAGAAAGGCCAGGTGATCGCCGACGGCGCCGCCACGCACCTGGGCGAGTTGGCCCTGGGCCGCAACGTGCTGGCCGCCTTCATGGCCTGGGACGGCTTCAATTTTGAGGATGCCATCATCATCAGCGAAGAGTTGGTCGAAGCCGACACCTACACCTCGATCCACATCGAGGAGTTTGACATCGAAATCCGCGAGACCAAGCTGGGACGCGAAGAATTCACTCGCGATATCCCCAACGTCAGCGAAAAGCAACTCCGCAACCTCGATGAGACCGGCATTGTCCGCGTCGGCACATACGTGCGGCCGGGCGACGTGCTCGTGGGCAAGGTTTCGCCCAAGTCTAAGACGGAACTGACTCCGGAAGAGAAACTGTTACACGCCATTTTCGGCCGGGCGGGCGAGGATGTGAAGAACGACTCGCTCGAAATTCCGTCCGGCGTCGAGGGCATCGTGATCGGCACGCAGAAGTTCTCGCGCCGCATGAGCCTCTCCGACGACGAACGCAAGGCCTTCGAGGCCGGCCTGAAAGAAGCCGAGGCCAAGGGCAATGAGCGAATCGCCATGGCTTTCGGCGAACTGGTCAAAGAGATCGAGGACGTGCTCAAGAAGAAGCTGACCGACGAGGACGGCAATCCATTGGTCGAGAACCAGGAGCACCGCTACGTTGCCGAGCAGGCCCATCAGTTCAACATCGAGAAGCTCGACATTCGCAGCCCGCAACGCAAGACCGACGTGGAAAAGGTCTACAAGAACCTGTGGCCGGCGGTGGAGAACGCCATCGACACGAAGGAGCGGACCCTCAATTCGATGAAGCGTGGCGACGAGCTCCGCAGCGGTGTGCTGCAAATGGTCAAGGTCTACGTTGCTGCCAAGCGTGTGATTTCGGTCGGCGATAAGATGGCCGGCCGCCACGGCAACAAGGGCGTGATCGCCAAGATTCTGCCCAAGGAAGACATGCCATTCTTGGCCGATGGCACCCGCGTGCAAATCCTGCTGAACCCGTTGGGCGTCCCCAGTCGTATGAATGTGGGCCAGATTCTCGAGACGCACCTCGGCTGGGCCGGCGCGGCGACCGGCTTCCAGGCCGTTACGCCGATCTTCGACGGGGCGACTGAAGCCGACATCCACAAAGCGTTGAAGGATGCGGGGCTGCCCGAGAACGGCAAGGCTCAACTCTATGATGGACGCACCGGCGAGCCGTTCGAGCAGCATTCGACCGTCGGTTACATCTACATGCTGAAACTGCACCATCTGGTCGACGACAAGGTCCATGCCCGCTCGACCGGCCCGTACTCGCTGATTACGCAGCAGCCGTTGGGCGGCAAGGCCCGTTTCGGTGGCCAGCACTTCGGCGAAATGGAAGTGTGGGCACTGGAAGCCTACGGCGCCGCCTACATCCTCCAGGAGTTGCTGACCGTGAAGAGCGACGACGTCGAAGGTCGTACGAAGATTTACGAGTCCATGGTCAAGGGCGAGAACACCCTCGAAGCCGGCACGCCTGCAAGCTTCGACGTCCTCACCAACGAGATCCGTGGCCTCGCGTTGAACATGCAATTAGAGAAGGCGCACATTTAAGAGCAAAGAGACTAGGGATTGGGGAGTAGGGATTAGCGCGGGCAGTTTACGCGATCTAATCCCTACCCCCCAGTCCCTGATCTCTCACTCCTAACTCCGTCCCCAAGGAGTAACCCCGTGAGTATCGGCGAAACCACATACGATCGGATCAACGATTATACCTCGGTTAAGATCAGTCTTGCCCGGCCGCACGATATCCGAAGCTGGTCCTTCGGAGAAGTGAAGAAGCCCGAGACGATCAACTACCGCACCTACCGTCCCGAAAAGGACGGCCTGTTCTGCGAGCGGATTTTTGGCCCGGAAAAGGACTGGGAATGCTCGTGCGGCAAGTACCGGGGCATGAAGTACAAGGGCATGATCTGCGACCGTTGCGGCGTGAAGATCACCCATAGCCGCGTCCGCCGCAAGCGGATGGGCCATATCGAACTGGCCGCGCCGGTCGTGCACATCTGGTTCTTCAAGGCTATGCCCAGCCGCTTGGGCGCGCTGCTGGCCATGAAGACCACGAGTCTCGAAAAGGTCATCTACTTCCAGGACTACGTCGTCACCAACCCCGGCGACACGGCCCTGAAGATGCAGCAACTGTTGACCGAGGAGGAGTATCGCGCCGCCCGGGCCCAATATCCCAACGCCACGTGGGAAGCCGACATGGGGGCCGAGGCTGTCCGCAAGCTGTTGGTGAACCTTGATCTGGTGAAGCTCTCCCAGGACCTCCGCGCCGAACTGGTCGAGACCAACTCGAAGCAGAAGAAGAAGGACCTGATCAACCGGCTGAAGGTGGTCGAGGCGATCCGCGACAGCGACAACCGTCCGGAGTGGATGGTGCTGGACGTGATTCCGGTGATTCCACCCGATCTGCGCCCGTTGGTGCTGTTGGATTCGGGCAATTTTGCCACCAGCGATCTTAACGACCTCTATCGCCGGATCATCAACCGCAACAACCGTCTGAAGAAGCTGGTCGACCTCAATGCGCCTGAGGTAATTATCCGCAACGAGAAGCGGATGTTGCAGCAATCCGTCGACGCACTATTCGACAACAACCGTTGCAAGCGCCCGGTGCTGGGCAGCAGCAACCGCCCGCTGAAGTCCTTGACCGACATGATCAAAGGCAAGCAGGGCCGCTTCCGCGAAAATTTGTTAGGCAAGCGCGTCGATTACTCGGCCCGCAGTGTGATTGTCGTCGGTCCGGCGCTGCGTTTGCACCAGTGCGGCTTGCCGAAGAAGATCGCCCTGGAACTCTACCAGCCGTTCATCATCCGCCGCTTGAAGGAACTCGGCCACGCCGACACTATCAAGAGCGCGAAGAAGATGTTGGAGCGGAAGGACGAAGAGGTCTGGGACATTTTGGAAGAGGTGATCCAGAACCACCCTGTGCTCTTAAATCGCGCTCCGACGTTGCACCGCATGGGCATCCAGGGCTTTGAACCGGTGCTGGTCGAGGGCAACGCCATCAAGCTTCATCCGCTGGTGTGCAAAGGCTTCAACGCCGACTTCGACGGTGACCAGATGGCTGTCCACCTGCCGCTGTCGATCGAGGCCCAGGTTGAGGCCCACACGCTGTTGATGTCGACCAACAACATTTTCAGCCCGGCCAACGGCGCCCCGATCATCAGTCCGTCGCAGGACGTGGTGATGGGCTGCTACTATATGACGGCCGCTCAGCAGACGAGCAAGGGCGACGGCATGCGATTCTCCTCGGTCGACGAAGTGCAATTGGCCCACTCGCTGGGCGTCGTCGCCACGCACGCCGCCATCACCGTGCGACTTACCAAGGGACGACGCATTAAGGGTGATCGGGGCGTGAAGCCCGGCGGACAGGTGCAAACTACCGTCGGCCGCGTGTTGTTCAATTCGATGCTCCCGGTGGGAATGCCCTATTACAACACCCCGTTGCGTTCCAGCGATCTGGCCGGCGTTATTTCCGACTGCTATGAAATCCTCGGCCGTCGCCAAACGATCGATCTGTTGGACGCATTGAATCGCATTGGCTTCCGCCAGAGCACGCTCTCTGGCTTGAGTTTCGCCACCGACGACCTGATCACGCCGCCGAACAAGGCGAAGATCATCGCCAACTCGGAAAAGTCGGTACTGCGGATCATGAAGCTCTATCAACGCGGCATCATCACCGAAGGCGAACGCTACAACCAGGTGCTCGACGCCTGGACACATGCCCGCGAGCAGATCACCACGGAAATGATGCAGGAGTTGGAGAACGACTATCGGTACCCCGGCTACGTCAATCCGATCTTCCTGATGGCCCACTCCGGTGCTCGCGGTGGTGTCGAGCAAATTCGCCAGTTGGCCGGCATGCGAGGTTTGATGGCCAAGCCGTCGGGCAAGATTATCGAAACGCCGATTAAAGCCAATTTCCGCGAAGGACTGACGGTACTCGAGTATTTCAGTTCCACGCACGGTGCCCGCAAGGGCTTGGCCGATACGGCCTTGAAGACGGCCGATTCCGGTTACTTGACGCGCAAGCTGGCCGACGTTGCCCAAAACGTCGTGGTCACCTGTCACGACTGCGGAACCACCCAAGGCATCACCAAGGGCGTGATCTACCGCGGCGAAAAGGTCGAAGTCAGTCTGGCCGACTCGATCAAGGGACGCGTCAGCCGCACGAATATCGTCAATCCCATCACCGACGACGTCGTCGTCCGTGAAAACGATCTGATTACCATGGACGTCGCTCGCCGAATCGAGGCGATGGGTCTCGAAAAGATCCAGGTTCGCAGCACGATGACCTGCGACGCCTCGTTGGGCGTCTGTGCCCTGTGCTACGGCATGGACCTCTCGACCGGGGCAGCCGTCGAACAAGGCATGGCGGTGGGCATCATCGGCGCCCAGAGTATCGGCGAGCCGGGCACGCAGTTGACGATGCGGACGTTCCATATCGGCGGTACGGCTGCCCGCGCTGTCGAAGAAAGCGAAATCCGCGCGAAGAAGGCCGGCATCGTGCAGTTCACGCGCATGAAGGTCGTCCGGAACGACGAGGGACAGCAGGTCGTTTTGACCCGCAACGGCGAAATCCTCATGTTGGATCCCAAGGGACGGGAAATCGAGAAGTACGAGGTTCCCGCCGGAGCGAACTTGCTCGTCGAGGAAAATGCCGAGGTTCAGCCTGGCGCCGTCCTATGTCAGTGGGACCCGCACAGTATCCCGATTCTTGCCGAAGTCGGCGGCAAGGTCCGCTATGAGGACGTCATCGAGGGCGAAACGATCCGCCTCGAAAAGGACCCCGGCGGCCACGTCCGCATGATTGTGACCGAATACAAGGGCGACTTGCACCCACAAGTCGTATTGGAAGACGAGAGCGGCAAGATTCTCGACTTCTACTACATGCCGGAAAAGGCGAACATTGAAGTACCAGAGGGCAGAACCATCTCCGCCGGTACACTGCTGGCCAAGACGCCTCGCGAGGTCTCCGGTACGCAGGACATCACCGGCGGTCTGCCGCGCGTAACGGAAATCTTCGAGGCCCGCAAACCGAAAGACCCGGCCGTCATCGCCGAAATCGACGGCGTGGTGGAAATCTTGGGCGAAAAACGACGCGGCAAACGAACGATCGTCGTTAAGAGCGAGGCCGGCATCGAGCGCGAGCACCTCGTCTCGCATGGAAAACACCTCCGCGTACATTCCGGCACGTTTGTCCGAGCGGGCGAGGCATTGGTCGACGGCCCCCTAGTCCCGCACGACATCCTTCGCATTTCTGGCGAAGAAGCGGTGCAGCAGTATCTGGTGCGTGAAATCCAGAACGTCTATCGCAGCCAGCGTGTGGAGATCAATGACAAACATATTGAGATCATCGTCGCCCAGATGCTGCGGAAGGTACGCGTCGAATCGATCGGCGACACGACCCTGCTGCCCGGCAGCGTGATGGACAAGTTCGAGTTCCGCGCGGCCAACCAGGAGTTAGCCAAGTGCGTGAAGATCAGCGAGAAAGGCGACAGCGACTTTGAGGCCGGAACCATCGTGCCGATCGAGGCGTTGGAGCAGGCCAACACTCAGATCGAAGCCCTCGGCGGCAGCCCGGCCAAGGGAACGAAGCCGAAGATGGCCACGGCAAGCACGCAGCTATTGGGCATCACGAAGGCCGCTGTGCAAAGTTCGAGTTTCATCTCGGCCGCCAGTTTCCAAGAGACAACCAAGGTGCTCACCGAAGCGGCCCTGGCCGGCAAGATCGATCCGCTGGTCGGACTGAAGGAAAACGTCATTCTCGGTCACCTCGTACCAGCCGGCACCGGATTCCGCAGCTACCAGCAGTCGGAAGTCCGCATTCGGCCGCAGGCGTTGGAAGGTCTGGCAGTCGAGAAAGAAGACGTCTTGGCCCGGCACTTCCCGCTGTTGGACGGCGGAGCGAAGTCGGAGCGCCCGCCCAACCAGCCGACGCGGCTTCGGCAGCCCCCGACGGCCACGGCGACGTGGCGACCGCCCCGGCCCCAACCGGCGGCTTGGATGCGTTGTTCATCGATACGGATGACGACGTCGAGGAGGACGACGAGGAGTAGAAGTAGAAGGGTGACGGCAAGCAGCCTTGCCGTTGCGGCTGCCGTGATAACGTGCGAGTGGTAGTCGCATGTTCTGATCGAGTAACAGGTTTACGCGGATATTGAGCGTCGGCGATGCCCATTGACATTGGGATGCCAAGCTGGCAGAATAAGGGGTTCTCGGCCGTACAGGCCGCCGTTTTCCGAGCAATTCGAGAATAGTAAATGCCTACGATCAACCAGTTAGTGCGCAAGAAGCGGCGAATTCCGCGGAAGTTCAGCAAGGCGCCCGTGTTGGACAAGTGTCCCATGAAGCGCGGCGTGTGCCTCCAGGTCAAGACCATGACCCCGAAGAAGCCAAACTCGGCCCTGCGGAAGATTACCCGCGTTCGCCTGAGCAACGGCAAGGAAGTCACCGTCTACATCCCCGGCGAAGGGCACAGCCTGCAAGAGCACTCGATCGTGCTGGTGCGCGGCGGCCGCGTCCGCGATCTGCCGGGCGTCCGCTACCAAGTAGTTCGCGGCGCCTTGGACACGCTTGGCGTCCAGGATCGCAAGCAATCGCGCAGTCGCTACGGAGCCAAGAAGCCGAGCTAAGTGTCGGTCTCCCCAATCCCAAATCCTTAATCGCTGATTCCTCACTATGGGTCGTTTTACCGCCAGCAAGAAACAACTCCGGGGAGATCCGAAACACGGATCGATCCTGGCCAGCAAGTTCGTCAACTGCCTGATGTGGGACGGCAAGAAGAGCACGGCCGAGGCCGTCTTCTACGATGCCCTCGACCTGATTGGCGAGAAGATCAAGGACGTCGAGCCGATCCAGGTGTTTACCCAGGCGTTGGAAAACGTGAAGCCGAACATCGAAGTCCGCTCGAAGCGCGTCGGCGGCGCTTCCTATCAGGTGCCGATGCAGGTCAATCGCAACCGCCAGCAATCGTTGGCGATTCGTTGGATTCTCGGCTCGATCCGCGAGAAGAAGGGCCGCCCTGCCAGCGAAAAGTTGGCCGCCGAACTGTTGGCCGCCTACAACCGCGAAGGGGCTGCGATGACCAAGCGCGAGAACGTCCACCGCATGGCCGACGCCAACAAAGCCTTCGCCCACTTCGCTTGGTAGCGATCGATTACGGCGTCGCTTCGGGCATAATTTCGTCGCGGGCCACATAGACCATCAGCGACCGCGCATCGAGCGTCACGATGGCATTCGACGGTGGCGGGGGACCCGCCAGATCTGGATAAATGTCAGCCGGCGAGTGCGCAGCCGTGTTGATGAACAGCCGCCAGGCAATGTCGCGAGCCTGCGGCGGCAAAGTGAAATGCCGGGCGTCGGTTCCCGCGTGGAACAGCATCAGCACGTGATGGTTCGGCGGCGAAAACTCGTCCTCGCGCGGCACGGCCGCCAGCAGGCACACTAAGCTCCGTGAATCGGCCGCCCAGTCTACCGCCGCCCCGCCGGGTCCAAACCAGGTCACGTCCGGCAAGCCGCCGGGCAGTCGGGGCACGCCATGCAGAAAATCCGTCTGCCGCAGTGTCGGTTCCGTCTTGCGAAATGCCACCAGCGCCGCACAGAAGCGCCGCAAGCCTTCGTGCCGTGCCACGAGTTTCCAGTTGAACCAGCCAGTCTCGTTATCCAGGCTATACGCGTTGTTGTTGCCATCCTGGGTGCGGCGGCATTCATCGCCCGACAGGAGCATCGGCACACCCTGGCTCAGCAAGAGCGAAGCCATCATGTTTTTGATCTGCCGCAGGCGGATGTGCTCTACGGCGGCGCGGCGCGTGGGTCCTTCGATTCCATAGCTGTAGCTGTAGTTGGCGTTTTCGCCGTCGCGGTTCTCTTCGCTGTTCGCCTCATTGTGTTTCTCGCTGTACGAGACCAAATCTTCCAGCGTGAAACCGTCGTGGCTGGTAATAAAATTGATGCTGTGAAATGGCTTTCGGCCGCTGCCTTCGTAGAGGTCGCTCGACCCGGCAATGCGCGTGGCCAGTGGGCCGACCATGTTGGGATCGCCGCGCCAGAAACGTCGCAGGTCGTCCCGGTAATGTCCGTTCCATTCGGCCCAGCGGAGACTGCCGAACCGCCCCACCTGATATCCGCCGGCGGCGTCCCAGGCTTCGGCGATGATCTTGGTATCGGCCAACAGCGGGTCCTCGGCAATCGCCTCGACGACCGGTGGATTCGGCATCAGTTCGCCGTCGCGGTTGCGGCTGAGGATCGATGCCAGATCAAAGCGGAAGCCATCGACGTGGTAGTTGTGGACCCAATGCCGCAGACAGTGGAAGATCATCTCGCGAACGATCGGGTGATTGCCGTTGAGCGTATTGCCGCAGCCCGAGTAATTCCGATACTTTCGGCCACCGTCCGATAGCATGTAATAGACGCGGTTCTCCAAACCCTTATAGCTCAGAGTGGGCCCAGTTTCGTTGCCTTCGGCCGTATGGTTGAAGACCACGTCGAGAATCACTTCAATGCCGGCCCGGTGCAGGGCGAGCACCATCTCCTTGAACTCGCGGACTTGGCCGCCGGGCTCGGTGTTCACTGCATAGCCACGATGCGGGCCAAACAGCGCCAGCGGGTCATAGCCCCAATAGTTCGGCCGCTTGAGCGGCTGGCCCAGACAGTCGTTCATCGCGAACTCAAAAACCGGCATCAACTCGACGGCCGTGACGCCCAGCGATTGCAGATAGGGAATCTTTTCGATCAGTCCCAGGTAGGTGCCAGGGCGGCTCACGCCGCTCGACGTAGATTGCGTGAAGCCGCGAACGTGCATCTCGTAGATCACGGTCTCGTCGAGCCGGCGACGCAGGTGGCGATCGCCCTGCCAATCGAACTCGTCATTGACCACGACGCATTTCGGCGGACGCAGAACGCCCCCTTCGGCCAACAGGAAGTTGCCCGACAACGCCCGCGCGTACGGGTCGATCAACCGGGCCTTGCCATCGAAGAGCAGCCCGTGGTCGGGGTCGGACGGACCGTCCGCCTGAAAATGATAAAGCTGTCCGGCGCGACCCCGGGCACAAAAACGCTCCAGATATCGCCCCAGCGGTTCTGTTCGGGGTCAAGAGGGATGATGTCCGTTGGGTCGGGATCCGCCGTCGATCGGTAAAGCAGCAGCCGCATGGCCGTGGCGCTGCGGCTAAAGACGACGAACTGCACACCCCCTTCATGCACGATGGCGCCGTAGGGCAGCGGATGGCCGAAACTCAGTGCCGGCGGATGGACCAACATCAAAGATGCCTCTGCTATTGTGGCCTAGATATTCGATGCCCCGGAGCCAACCACCGGGAGGTCGGACGACACATCACGAATCCTTGCCCTGGCGACCATTATCGATCCGGACCTCAGTAGATCCTCAGAACCCCCACTCGGCAAGCATACCATCCATTCAGGCGGGAAAAGTCGCCCAAAGCCCGAATTCCGTCTCATATTGTACGGGTTGCCGTGGGAAAAACCATTTGACCACGACCTATCGCTGTTTCCTCGCACGCTGGGCCAAGCGGTTGTCGTGGGAGGAGGTCGCCACGATCTTCCACACCAGTTGGCGAAATGTCTTCGAGTCGGTCAGACTTGCGGTTTGGTGGTGCGTGGCCCATCAAAACCTATAAGGAATCGAGGCCATCGGCGTGGATGAAATCCAGTTGCGGCGAGGACATTGCTACCTGACCGTGGTGTACCAGATCGAGGACGGCATGAAGCGGCTGTTGTGGGCAGCCCAGGAGCGGACGGAGGACAGTGTGCGACGATTCTTCAAGAGCCTCGGCGAAGCCCGGCGGTCCATCCGCTTCGTGTGCAGCGACATGTGGCGACTGTCCCTCAACGTGATTGCGGAGGAACTGGAGCAGGCCGTCCACGTCCTGAACCGCTTCAACATCATGAAGAAAATCAACGAGGCGGTTGGCCGTTGCACACCTCGGCAACCTGGTATTTGCAGCGATGGGTGTCATGCTACCCGCTTCCACGCCCGCCCATAATTCTCTCCGTTACCTTCTTCGATTACGGTGTCGTTGAGTGCCTTTCGCTCTGGTACTGGCCCAATAGGTATACCGGAAAAACGGCCGAAAATTGGACTCGGTTCGTTGCGATTTTCTCCAAGTTCTTCAAGCCGCGTCGGAAAGCCGTCAGTCCTGGGCCGCCGCACTTGCCGATTTTGCCAGGGCGGGCCGTCAAACTGTGGGCGTCAGATTTGTGGGTAGCGCCAGTTGGGGGGCGGATTTCAGAAGGACTCCCAATAGGCCGACTCGCTGAGATAGAGGGCACGCAAGTGGCAGACGGCGTCGGCATCGTCCTCGCCCCATCGCATCCCGCCGTTCTTCAGCCGGTTGCCGACCGCCGTCTTGCAGGCCGACTCGACTGATCCTGAGCCGATCTGCCAACCGTTGCGGACGTAGGTCGGATAGTCCATGCGGTGCTCGTGATTGTGGAAGTATTGCACCGCTTGACGATGCTCTTTCCGAATCGCCACCGAGGACGTGCCAAGGTCCATTTCCTCCAGTTGCCACGCCCCGCCAGATGTCGGTCCAAGCGATTTTCCTTCGCCGAGTTGCTGGCGCACTCGTTGGCCAGCGGCTTCCGTGGTGCGTTCCACCGTGGATTCGCTGAGGCGTAGCCCCGCCATCTTCCACAACACACGTTGGGCGCCGTCGACAAAGCTGCCCAGCACGCAGGCCAACGCCGTGATTTCGTCGGCGGCGGGCGTCAGGGCCTCGTTGCTCAAACGCAGCTTGTCGCACCATGGCTGACTGCCCTCTCCACAATGCCGACAGTGGTAGTAGGCGAAGCGGATCGTCACGGAGCCAAACAAACTCACGATCGTCTTGTCACGCCACCCGACGAAGCGGGCGTTTTCTTGGCAGTGGGGAAAGTCCGTGCTGGAACCTCGGTACCCCCTTATTTACGGTCGTTAACCGTTGCTTCCAACATGTGACGGGCCATGCCCAGAACATCATGGCGCAGATCAAACTCGCCGGGGTCCAGCAACTGGTCGTCGCGTTTCAACACCATTGCTTCGGCGATTCAGTGCACATCCCCTTCGATGGCCTTCATCACAAGCGCAATCACCCGCTCCACTTCCGCCGATTCATCGGTCTCGTACACCGCGGCAGTTTGCAAGCCTTCCACGGCTCATCCGTCCTTGATTCGGTGGAAAATAGGTAAACCTTATCGACAAACCAACGATTTGCCTGATTTCCCACCCACAACCAAGACGCTCACACCTGCTCCGAGCCGCCCAGCATTCTATTGTTGACTCCACTGTCTGAACATAATAGAGTTCATAGGGTTCGGGTACGAACGTAACGCGGTAAATACGGCTACGTGGTTTCTTACTGTGGGACTCTGCAACACTATCGCCGGTCGGGTTCTCGTGTGGCTGGCTGCTGCGCTCTTGCCGCTGCAATCGCTGCCCGTGATGGCCTGTGGTTGTGGCGACCACTCGCCACCGTCGGCCAAGGCGAAAGTCGCCGCAGCAGGCGCAACCTCTGCCTCCGTGTGCCCGCACTGCAAGGGCACACCGCACTCTCGGCGCTCATGTTGCGGAACCGCCGCCGCACCTTCAACGAGTCGCGACAGTTGCTGCCGCGGCATGGGATCGGGTTGCTGTTGCTGCAAGGGTGCAGGGCACCCAAACCATGCCGCATGCCCCTGCGTGACGAGCCATTCGGCGCCCGCGCCTATTCCGCTGTCGAACGATTCACGCACGGAAAACACCAAGACCTCACCACCAGCTACCTCGGGCTGCACGACGACACTAATCGTCGCTGCGTCCGCGATCCCTGCTCGCACCACTCAGCAGCCGCTCATCGTCGGCTGCACTTCGCTCGAACGCTTGAGCACGCTCTGCCGCTTGGTCATATGATGGCCGCTTCTTCGAGAGGAGCATTGCGCGCGTTGCAAAGCGTCGCCGCTGCAGTCCCTCTCCCGCGCTGACGGAACCTCTCCGAGGCTCCCATTTGTCGGCACCATGATCGATGCCCGTTGCGTGGCGCACGGACGATTTTCCAAAGTCCGCCGCCACACGCTTTGTGTCACTTGATTGGCTCAAGTCACGTGTCGCGGGTTGTCACAGGAGACTCGCGGAAGCTAGTGCGAAATTGCCTGCCACTGGTTGTGCAATCCGCACTAGTTCACTCCGTCGGTTGGCGGAAGAAGTTGCGAGGTGTTGTATGACTGAAAAAGATATCCAAGCCGGGGCCACCGAGCCCGCTACGACTCCGACAAACGTCATGCCCGAAGAAGGAGGCGGTTGTCAGGCAGGGCCGCCTGATGAGCTACTAACCCGCCGGGACAAAATCAGGCTCGTAGGTTGGGCGATTTTCAACCGGGTCCGGTTTATTGCCGTTCTGGCAGCCGTCGGGATGTTTATCGGCTACTGGGACACAGTAATGAACTACTGGGAGAAATGGACCGAGCCCCAAAGCGTCGCGTCCCGTCAGCTCGAATCGGATCAGGAGTTCTACTGCCCAATGGACCCGCAGGTCGTCCGCACGACCTACGAGCCCAACGGCGACGTGCCGAAGTGCCCGATCTGCGGGATGCCGCTGTCGATCCGCCAGAAAGGAGAGGCCGCCAAGCTGCCCCAAGGCATCACCGCGCGGGTGCAACTTTCGCCCGAGCGTATTCAACTGGCCGGCATCAAGACTGTAGCCGTCGGCTATCGGCCGGTGGTGCGCGAGACCAAGACGGTCGGCTACATCGCGTTCGATGAAAGCCGCCTTTCGAGGATCGTTAGCCGGGTAGACGGGTACGTCGAGAAGCTTTACGTAAACGAGACCTATACGGTCGTCAATAAGGGTGACCCACTGGCCGAAATCTACAGCCCCGAACTTTACAGCACGGCCCAGGAGTTGATTCTAGCGACCCACTCTAGCGCGATGGGCGATCTGGCCCCCGCGGCCCGAAACAAGTTGCTGCTCCTGGGGATCAGTCCACAGGAAATTGACGGCATCGTGGCCTCGGGCCAGCCATCGCCCCGACTGGTGATCCGATCGCCGCAGACCGGATACGTGGTGTCGAAGAAGATTGTGGACGGGGCAAGCGTCACAGCCAAGATGACGCTATTCGAGGTGGCCGACATTTCGACGGTTTGGGTTGAGGCCGAGGTCTACGAAAAGGATGTTCCCTTTCTGCAAGTCGGTCAGAAGGTCGAAGCCACGGTCGAGGCATACCCCAATCGCAGGTTCACTGGGAAACTGGCCCTCATCGAACCGCAACTGGAAACCGCGACGCGGACCAACCGCATTCGGCTGAAACTCGACAACCCCCGGCATGAACTGCGCCCCGGCATGTTCGCCACGGTGCAAATCAACACGCCGCTGGAAGACATCCAGCCGTTCAAAGAGATGGCCAAGAGCGGTCGCGTTGCGCTAACGGGCATGAGCGACGCCAGCGCACGGCGCAACATGAGTTCCTCACGGTTCCGGAAACGGCCGTGATCGATACAGGCTCCAAAAAAGTGGTGTACGTCGAGCGCGATCCGGGGATCTTTGAAGGCGTGGAGGTCGAGCTTGGGCGGCGCGAAGGCGAATACTATCCGGTCATCAAGGGTTTGCGGGCCGGCGACAAGGTCGCTGCCGCGGGCGGTTTCCTCATCGACGCCGAAACTCGCCTTAACCCTGCGGCCGCTGCGACCTACTTCGGCGCCAGTGGCAGCCCACAGGCCAATAGTCGTTCCAACTCGTTGCCCGCTCCCAGCCAGCAAAATGGCGAGCAGGCTCCCGCCGCTCAAGAAGAACCGGTTTCTGCCAAACCAGACGCACAGCCCGAGCCGACAATCGCGGTGCTTGATGCGGATGACCTCGAGAACATCGAGCAACTGCCCGAGGCCGACCGAAAGCTGGCGATCGCGCAGCGGATTTGCCCTGTCACCGGCACCGCGTTGGGCTCGATGGGCGTGCCGATCAAGACCACTCTGCGCGGCCAAACCGTCTTCCTGTGCTGCAAAGGGTGCATCGCCAAGGCCAAACAACACCCCGACGAAATCCTGAAGAAGCTGGCGGAAGGCAGGTTGCAGCACCCATGATCGAAAAAATCATTGAGTTCTCGATTCGCAATCGGTTCGTCGTCATCCTGCTGTCGCTTGGCGTGGTGGTCTGGGGCATCCATGCCGTTATCAATACGCCGGTCGATGCGATTCCCGATCTCTCGGAGAATCAGGTGATCGTCTTTACCGACTGGATGGGCCGTAGCCCCAAGGAGATTGAGGACCAGATCACCTACCCTCTCTCGGTAAACTTGCAGGGACTTGCGGGCGTCAAGGCTGTGCGATCATCGAGCGAATTCAACTTCTCGATGATCAACATCATTTTCGAGGACAACATCGATTTCTACTTCGCCCGCGAGCGAGTGCTGGAACGCTTGACCTTAGCGAGCACAATTTTGCCGCCGGGGGTCGTGCCGTATCTGGCGCCCGATGCCACGGCCCTGGGCCAGATTTTCTGGTACACAGTCGAGGGTAAAGGCCAGGACTTGGGCCGCCTGCGCACCATCCAGGATTGGTACGTCCGCTACCAACTCAACTCCGTCCCCGGCGTTGCACAGGTGGCTTCGGCCGGCGGCTTCCCCATCGAATATCAAATCGACGTCGACCCCGACAAGCTCCGCGCCTACGGTGTGACCCTGGGCGAGTTGTTTTCAGCCGTTGCGCAATCCAACTCTGCCGTCGGCGGCAAGGTCGTCCAGAAGGGAAACGCCGAGTACATCGTTCGCGGCGTCGGCTGGATCCGGAATACCAAGGACATCGAGAAGACAGTCGTCAAGGCGAACGCAAAGACGGGCACGCCCATCTACGTCTCGAATCTCGGCACGGTGAGCCTCGGGAGCGAGTTCCGTCGCAGCGTGCTCGAGAAGAATGGCAATGAAGCGGTGGGCGCCGTCGTCATGATGCGCCACGGCGAGAACCCCTTGGAAGTCACCCAGCGGATCAAGGCCAAGATTGAAGAGCTTCAGCCGGGCTTGCCCGAAGGCGTGCGGATCGTGCCCTTCTACGATCGTACCCGGCTTATCCACGGGGCCATCGACATGATTACCGCGACCCTCCGAGACGAAATGATTATCGCCTCGATCGCGATCCTGTTGATCTTGATGCATTTCCGCAGCGCCGTCTTGATCTGCATGACATTGCCGCTGGCGGTGCTCATTTCGTTCATCCTCATGCGGACGTTCAACATCGCTTCCAACATCATGTCGCTTTCGGGAATCGCCATCTCCATCGGCATCCTGGTCGATCAGGCCATCGTGATGGTCGAAAATGCGACCCATCAATTGACGGCCCATTTCGGCCACCACACGAAGATTACCGGCGACACCCGCGAAATCGTCATTCCTGCCTGCCGCATGGTCGGCCGGCCAATCTTCTTCTCGGTGATCATTATTCTACTGTCATTCATTCCTGTCTTTGCCTTGACCGGGCAAGAGGGAAAGATGTTCCACCCCTTGGCCTTCACCAAGAGCTTCGCCATGATCGGCGTGGCGATTCTTTCGATCACGCTGGTGCCGGCCCTGATCCCGTCGTTCATCAAGGGCCGGCTGCGGAGCGAGGAAGATAGCTGGCTGGTGCGCAATATGATCGCCATCTATAAGCCCTGGCTTACGTGGCTCATGCCGCGGTGGAACCTGGCGATGTGGGCCTTCTCGGCACTGTTGATCTTGGGAGCCGGCCTGTTTCCGATCAATGCCATCGTGCCCATCCCCTGGCACTGGTGTTTCCTTGCCGTAGTCGGGTTCACGATGGCGATCACCGTCATCTTTACCAGGGGAGTGAAGTGGCAAGTGTTGTCGTTCGTAACGCTGGCCGTCTTGGCCCTCACGGCGTACAAGTTTCCCAAGATCGGCGTCGACTACATGCCCCCGCTCGATGAAGGCAGCATTCTCGATATGCCGGTGACCGTGCCGCGGGCGTCGGTCACCGAGGTTGCCGATGATCTCAAGGCGCGCGATGCGCTCTTGCGGCGATTCCCCGAGGTCGAGTTGATCGTCGGCAAGGCCGGCCGCGCCGACACGCCGACCGACCCTTCACCGTTGGATATGGTTGAAAGCATTATCACGCTGCGTCCCAAGGAGTATTGGCCAAAGCGGATGCTCCGGTACAAGGACGCGGAAAAGCAAATGGCCGTCGTGCTGGCAGCCCTTCAAAATCGCCATCTGATCAAACCGATCGAGGAGGAATCCCAACGCCGCGCCCTGCTCGATCCGGCGACTATGAAGGCCACGATGCACTTTGACGAGGCGATGCGTGAGCTGGTCCTCGAGCGTTTCAACGCGTTTGAGGCTGCGCTTGGGCCGAAGCTGCTGCGGGAGTCTATCGTCGAGTTGGCGGCCCACTGGCAGACGGCCGATCGGCTGCTTGCGCCGTTGTCCGACGCCGACATTGACAGCCTCGTTGGGCAGTTGCGCGATCAATTCGCGCCTATCCTGGCCACCGGTCCCGCACAGGAAGATGTGACCCGGCTCGTTCAGCAGATCGCCGAAAAGTTGGCGGCAATGAAGAAAGTGGAACTCACGCCAGACCTGCTAACGGCCCAATGCAGCCCGCTGTACTCCGCCTACCTGACGCTCGCCACCGTGTTTGGCGCTGAACCGCCGACGCTGTTCGCGCAGATGTTCGACTTCGTTGATCGCCAGCGCGACGCCTGTTGGCGTGAGCAGGTGCGTCAACTCGACCACGATATCTTTCCTCGCGCGGTGGCTGCCTATGATCGGTATGCCATCGAAGAACTTCACAAAATTGCCGACGAGAACGGACTGTGGGCGGAAGCGCCTCCGGAGGTTCAAGGGCCCAGCACTTCAGCGCCTGGTAGTGAATCGACGGATTTGCAGAACCTCCGTGAAAAACTAGACGTCGCCTGGTCCGCGCCGCACTTGTGGCCGTCTGACAATCTGTTCCTTTGGCAAAAGTCCAAGGGCGATCTCCTAAAGGAGATCGATAGCGTCGTGCGGATGCCCGGCTGGGCCAACATCTGGACGCAGCCGATCGTCAACCGTATCGACATGCTGGCCACGGGCGTGCGGACCATGATCGGCGTCAAGGTCTTCGGCAATGACCTGGACAAAATTCAGGACGTCTCCCAACAAGTCGCCGACGTGCTCAAACAGATCCCCGGCGCGGTGGACGTGTTTCCTGATCAAAGCCGCGGAAAGGGCTACCTGGAGATTACGATCGACCGCGACCGGGCCGCCCGCTATGGCGTCAAGGTGGCCGATATTCAGGACGTGATCGAAACCGCGCTCGGCGGCAAGGCGATCACGATGACCGTCGAGGGCCGCGAACGCTTTCCGGTTCGCGTTCGCTACAACCGCCAGTCGCGCGAGGATGAGGAGGACGTCAAGAACCTGCTCGTTAGCGCGGCCAGTTCAATGGGACAGCCCAGCGGCAACATGAACGACCGAGCTATGGGCGGCAGCAGCCAAGTCTCGAACACGTCAGCGCCCAATGCTGCCCCGCTGCAAGTCCCGCTAGCGATGGTCGCTGATGTGAACATTGTCGAGGGTCCGGCCGTAATCAAGAGCGAAAATGGCATGTTGCGCAACTACGTGCAATTGAATGTTCGCGACCGTGACGTCGTGGGGTTCGTCGAAGAGGCGCAGCGCGTCGTCGCGCAGACGGTCAAGCTGCCGCAAGGGATGTACCTCGCCTGGAGCGGCCAGTTCGAGAATCAGGTCCGCGCCGGCCGGACAATGCTTGTGGTGTTTCCTGCCGTCATCCTGGTGATCTTCGTCATTCTCTACCTCACCTACAACGATCTGATCGACGCCTTGCTCATGATGAAGGCCGTGCCCGAGGCGATGGTCGGTGGAATCATTCTACTCTGGCTCTTCGATTACCATTTCAGCGTGGCCGTCCAGGTGGGCTTTATCGCCTGCTTCGGCATGGCCACGGAAACGGGCATCATCATGCTCGTATATCTCCGCGATGCGGTGGAGCGACGCGGCGGGCTTGAGAAGATTCAGTCGCTCAGGGAACTCCGCGACGCCGTGATCGAAGGAGCCGTTCACCGGCTCCGTCCGAAACTGCTGACCGAAGGCGTGGCCATCATCGCCCTGGCGCCAATGCTCTGGGCCACAGGCGTGGGGCACGAAGTCATCTCGGCAATGGCCGCCCCCGTGCTCGGTGGCCTGCTAATTGCTGATGAAGTCGTCGATATTTTCATCCCAGTCCGTTTCTACTGGGTCCGCCGTTACCGCTGGCTGAAGATGCACGGAATCGACGAGGCCACGGCCGGCTACGACGATGCAGTGCGTCCGGGCATGGCACACAGCAACGGTCACGTCGTCACAGGGGCGTTGGCAGCGAGAATAGGAGAACACGTGTAGGTGGCCACACCGTTCGTCAACTCGGCCCTCGGCGACATGTGTCGCATCAAGTAATGATGTAATGCTCAAGTTACTACAAACGAACGATCATGAGTTTTTCCGCCGTCACAGGGATGGCGCATTTTACGTTCCTCAACCCAAGGAGTCTTTTCCATGTCTTGGAAACTCAGCACCCTCGCGATTGCCTTGGTCGGCATGTTTGCTTCGAGCCTGATGGCTGGCGAACAAAACCGACTGCCGAACCGCGCGCCGGCATTCGCCTCGCACGATGTCAGCCCGCTGGCCGCCGCCAAGCCGACTGACAAGGAACTGATTGGCAAGCAGAAGATTTGCCCGGTGTCCGGTCAGCCGTTGGGGGCGATGGGCAAACCGGTAAAGGTCGTTGTTAAGAATCGCGTCGTCTTCTTGTGCTGCGCCGGCTGCAAAAAGAAGTTCCTCGCCAACCCAGACAAGTACCTGAAGAAGCTCGACGAAAAGAAGTAAGCCGGGGGGCATTGCGTCAGAACAATTACCATCACGGTAATCATGCCACGGTTACCGCGACCGCTGTTGCCGCGCGCCTGCGGTCAGTGCGGCTCGAAAGGCGTGGCCGTCATTTCCAGTAAAGCTAGCGGTGCTGTGCCAGATCACAGTTCCTCGCTTACGCGGATTAGCACGTCATCCCCCTCGACTCGAACTTCGTGTACCGCGATGTCTACGCAGGCTGGCCGCGCTAGGACCTCGCCCGTGCGAACGTCAAATCGGGCCCCGTGCCGTGGGCAAGTGATGATGTGGCCATCCAACTTTCCGGCGGCCAACGGCCCGCCATCGTGTGTGCACCTGTCATCCGTGGCCCACAACTCACCGGAAATCTGAAACAAAGCCACCGAGCGGTTGCCCGCTTTGACGACCATTTTTCCCGGATTGGGCAGGTCGGATAGCCGGCACACGCGTACGAATCCACCAGCCTCGTTTTCAGATTTCATTGCTCCCTCCGCCTGTGGCTTCGCGTAATTAGTCTCAATGTATTTGAGCCGCGCCCAATTCTACATCATAGGATGAGTTGCCGTCACGATCTCGCTTCGCCACGAAGGCGATCCAGTCAAACCGTGGAAGTGACCATGCAATGCAAAATACGCAATGACTGTGTTTTACCTAAGTATTACCTGACTGTTCGCGTTTAAGCTAGAGGCGGTTTTCTCGACGAATCACGCGCTTTTTGTGCATCCCACCCCTTGTCTGAAGACTCGTTGATATTCGCAATGGCATCGCATCAGCCATTCGAGGAATGCCGTACCTGCTTGGTACGACAATAATTTGCCATGAACTGTCTTGGTCACCAAGGAGGCCGGCCGCGATGGTCGCTACGTCTTGGGCCGTCCCGTTTCACTCACTTTCGTAGGCATCTGCGCAATGAAGACTTCCACAGAGAATATTGGCACTTGTGATATTGATTTCAGGAGCTATCGAGATGCATCGACCCATGTTACTGTGGCGCCGGCCGCAAATGAGCGCTGGTCGCACGGACTTCATTGGTCCGTTACCCTTTGGATCCTCCTGCTCCACGTCGGCGCTTTGGCGGCCCTATTCGTATTCACCTGGAAGGGCGCGCTATTGTTCCTTGTTCTGTCATGGATTACCGGCGGCCTCGGTGTCTGCTTGGGCTACCATCGCCTGTTGGCCCATCACAGTTTCCAAACGTATCCGGTTGTACGGCGCATTCTGGCGCTGCTCGGCGCATTGGCCGGACAAGGCCCGCCCGTCACCTGGATCGGCGTGCACCGCCGGCACCACCAGTACACCGACATCGTCGGCGACCCGCATTCGCCTCGTGAAGGGGCCTGGTGGAGCCATGTGCTCTGGCTCTTTCCTCGACCGCGTGAACCCCAATGGACCAAAATGATCAGCCGCTATGGCAAAGACCTATTGCACGATCCGTTCATGCGAACGCTCGACAAGACCTACTTGGTGTGGCATATCGCGCTGGGTGTCGTCCTGCTTGCCGTCGGATGGCTGGGCTGGGGATTCTTCACCGGGCTGTCGTTTGTCGTCTACGGAATGTTCCTGCGGCTCGTGTGGGTGATGCACGTCACATGGGCCGTCAATTCGGCATCGCACATGTGGGGCTACCGCAACTACGACACGCCCGATGACAGCCGCAATCTGTGGTGGGTCGGCCTGTTAGCATACGGTGAAGGCTGGCACAATAACCATCACGCATTTTCCAACTGCGCCCGGCACGGTCACCGATGGTGGGAAGTGGACATGACCTACGCAGTAATCTGGGCGATGGAGAAAGTCGGTTTGGCCTGGAACGTGGTTCGCGAACACGCGTCGTAAGCGACTCCGCCGTGATCGTTCCTTACGCCGACTTCCAAAAACCAGCGATACACGCGCCTGCTCTTGCTTTTCCCACTTTGCAGGGATAGGATGATGTGCGTCCTCTGCCATGTTCGTGCTGACGATGCAGTATTTTGGTGAGCCGATAAGATGCCCGTTGGGCGCCTGAACTAAACAGGCTCCGGACGCGTGTATAGCCGTTTACCGCCTCGTGCGGCAACGGATCACACAACCCGGAGTCCAGGTCGCCCCCGTTGCAATGACGGGCTCTCAAAACAGTCATCGCCACGGCATTACGGTGGAGGACTTTTTCTTGTTGTCTGATGATTGTTGATCGTGAAACGGCCCGTCCGACAAGCATCAATCAGCAATCTGCGATGTCCAACCTGCTATGCCCAACCTGGCTGCCGAACTTGACGCCAAGCGCGACCGCCTGCTGGAACTCCTGCGGAGCTTTGGCAGTTGCGCCGTGGCGTTCTCCGGTGGGCTGGACAGTACCGTGCTTGCCAAGGCGGCGCAGTTGGCCTTGGGCGACAAGGCCGTCGCCGTCACCGGTCGAAGTGCCAGCCTTGCCACCAGCGAACTGGACGAGGCCCAAGACCTCGCCCGGCAGATCGGCATCCGCCACGAAGTGATCGATACGAACGAATTGGCCATCCCCGAGTACCAGGCCAACAAGTCTGATCGCTGCTATCACTGCAAGACAGAACTATTTGGTCAGGTAGAGAAGATTGCCGCGCGGCTCAACGTGGCCGTGGTGGCCGACGGCAGCAATCGCGACGACCACGGCGAGCACCGACCGGGCCTCCAGGCCGCCCGAGAACAGCGTGTCCGCAGTCCGTTGGCCGAATGTGGGCTCACCAAGTCCGAGATTCGTCGTCTGGCGGAGTTCTGGGGCCTGCCCACGTGGGACAAACCGGCCGCGCCTTGCCTGAGCAGCCGCATCGCCTATGGCGAAACGGTTACACCCGAGCGGTTGGCCATGATCGACGCGGCCGAAGGCTTCCTGCGCGAGCGTGGCTTCCAGCCTCTGCGCGTACGCTATCACAAAGGCGACATGGCCCGGATCGAGATCCGCGTCGAGCAGCAGTCGAAGTTTGCCGATGCATCGTTCCGCACCGAGGTGGTCCAGTACCTGAAGTCCCTCGGCTTCAAGTACGTCTCGCTCGACTTAGAGGGCTTTCGCAGCGGCAGCTTGAATGCCGTCCTGCCGCCCGAGAGCCTTTGGAAGGGGACCAAGTAGCAGGCACACAGCGTTCAAGGTGCATGCAACATTCCGCATCCCGATATCGGCACAGCGGTGCCTTCTCGTATATAGGTGCTACGATGCGGCAAGCAGCGCCACGCGGACGAAATTGAGCGCATGCTTCGCGCATAGGATCCGCACTAGCGACGGATGCCACCCAAGCGGAATGCTCTTCTGCTGCACGCCTGCGGCCGACGCCAAAGCGAAAGTGACCGTCTCGATCGATTCGTCTTTCGCCAGCCCGCGCCTTCGCACGAACGGGCCGATGGCCAGCCCGAAGTCCGCGCCCGACTGCTCGCGGCATGCAGCGGCCAACAGTTCGCTTGCCTCGTCCGTGTGTGTCAACACCTGACCGCCGCGATACACTCCGACCGAGTCGGCCGCGCCCGCAAGCCACTCGGCCACGAGGCCAGCGCTGCCGCATTCAACCGTCGCCAATGACTTGCCTTGCTGGCCAAGCAGCCGAACCACGGCATGTTGCAACTCATCGTCTTCCTCACCAAATATCAGTGTGCCAAGACACTGTCGGATCGTCGCCACGGTTGGCTCCATAGCCGCGCAGCATTCCTCCTCTGTCGCGCCGTCGGCCGCGATCCGCAGAATTATCGTAGCCTTGCTGGCATTGATGCCGACCGTCGGTCGGCGGCCTCGGCGGATCAGGTCTGGCAGCATCGATTCAAGCTGGCTCTCGCCCGCCCCGAAGCAGTTGATGCGCCGGCGGCGAATCACTCGCCCCGTGCCTGCAAACGCCGTGAGCGCCGCCGCAACGGAGTCGTGCCACATCTCGACCATTTCGGCCGGCACGCCCGGCAAACAGATCACGCGACTCGGCGATCGGCCGGGCCGAGGCGCCTCGAAATCGATTCCCGGCGCCGTCCCATGCGGGTTCGGCACAATGCGGCTGCCGACAGGGAACATCGCCTGCAATTCGTTCTGCGGCGGCATCGGCCGTTGCCTGTGCGCGAACATCGCGCGGATGTGGCTGAGCGCGTCTTGATCGAGCTGAAGCGCCCGTCCCGTAGCTTGGGCCAAAGCATCGCGTGTGAGATCGTCGGCTGTCGGTCCCAGTCCGCCGGTCGCTACGACAATATCTGCCCGATCGATCGCGCGACGGAACACGTCGGCGCAAGGTTCCAACTCGTCACCAACGGTGGAGTGGAAGAGGACGCGCACGCCCAATTCTTCCAACCGCTGGCTGAGCCACTGGGAATTGGTGTCCAGAAGCTGACCGCTAGTAATTTCGTCACCGATGGCAAGGACTTCAGCATGCATAGTGGGACTCATGGATTAGCCGGAACAATGATTTCTGCCCGCTCCGAGCCGAGCCGGCCGCCGTCGCAGGCATCAACGAGCACGCGGTACCTTCCGGGCGTCTCGGGCAATCGGAAACTAACCGATGCCTTGCCATCTGCACCCGTGATCAGCATAGGATTCCAGAACAGGGTCATGGCGGAGCCTGTCCGCGCTGTGCGCTCCATGCCATTCGGCCGAATGGGCTGCGTCTGCTTCACCAGCGTTCGACTCTGCTCGACTGGCGCCCGCTCGCTGGTGGTTGCCAACGGTGCGAAGTATGGCGAGTAGGCAACGGGCAAGTCGCGGCCGTTCGATTGCCGAACTGTTGCCGCGAGGATAACGCCGGCGATGACGCAGCAGGCCACGGCCGCAATGGCGGCGATCCACAGGTGCACGCCCCCGGCAATTCGCATCAACCCAAGCATGGCCACCAGCAGCACCAGGCCGAGCCCGCCAAAAAAGCCCGTGACGGTCAACGTGTCGAGAGTCCTAGCTTGCCCGGTTCGATGATCGGCAAGGGCCGTCTCATACTTCGCACGGATCTTCTTCATATTATCGAACATCAGTGGCGGCTGATCCTTGACACTCGCTGCCACGGCCGCTTTGCCTTTTTCTTCGTGTGCGTGTCCTTCCACGGCCGGCTGTGACGCTTGCGTGGCCAGAAGCAAATTTAAAGCCACTGCCGCCGGCACTCCCTCTGTGGTCCTATCCGTAAGCAGGCGATCTTCGGCGGCCGAGTCTCGTTTTTCCAGTTCATCGATCAGCAGAATTTCAGTCGGCATCGTCGGCGACGGTTCTTCCGCCAAACTCCATAGAGCGCTGTTGACGGCAGCCACGGTTAGCGTCGCCTGCGCCGGTTCACCTTTTTCATTTGTTACGCCCAATGACATGTCGACCATTTCGCCCGGCGCGTACCGCTCTTTCAGTCCCAAGACCTTAACGTCCAGCTTTTGCGATGGGTGACGGTAGACCAAGCGCTCGGCGACCGACGTTGGCGGACTTGTGCTATAGTCGTACACAATCAGCCGAATCACGCCGGCAGCATCACGCGGAAGCGCTATCGTAATCGGATTGGCGACAGAAACACCGGTATGCGTCACCAACCGTTGCTCGCCGACCTGAACGCCGCGGCAGTACGCTGCCACCGCCAGCGGGCGGCCGGCTTTGGACGCGCGGATGTTCACGGCCAGTGGTTCACCGGCGGCATACACGCCCTCGCCGACGCTCAGCACCACGTCGCGCTGTGCCGAAACGCCCGGTATGGTCGGCTGGTTCTCGACGCCGGCAGGGCGAGTAATCTTCAGCCGGTAGGTTTCGCCAGCCCGCGGGATGATACTAAACGATCCCTTGCCGTCGACCACGGTATCCACAGTTGCGACGTCTTCCCCACCAGTTTTCTCGCCGCGTCCGTTTGCAACGATCATGCCCGATAGATGCAAGGGCCTTCCCAGTGCACTTCGCGCGGCGAAGTAGACGCGATTCTCCAAGTCAGGCGTCAGTTCACCACCTTCGGGATAGAAGGTCACCTCGACTTTGCCAAGATTGATTGGGATGGCTTCGCTTATCGTCTCGGGCTCCGCGCCATGGTCAACTGCCACGGCGAGGCGTCCGTCACCGCGATCGAGTTTCTCCGGCAGCTTGAATTCAATTTCTGCGGCGCCGGCGTCATTCGTCTTGGACTGGCTCTCGGAGATTACCTTGCCATAGACGGTCGCCGTAATGCGCAATGGAAGGCCAGCCGCCGCGCGGCCGCCAACGTGCCGCGCCGAGAAGTGAGCAGTCACCTTCTCGCCCGGCCGATAGCTGTCGCCGGCAAACTCCAGGCTCTTATCGAATGCTGGTAACTGGTACGGACGGATGTAGAAGTGCCGCACTTGCTCCGTCGACGCAGGATCCACGTCCGAAGAAGTCGAAACGTGTCGTCGCGAACAGGTGAGCGTGTATCGACCATTCGGTCGATCCGCCGGGATCTTGAATTCTCCGCTTGCCACGCCACGCTGCGCCGCACCGTCGGCCGACGAGTGCGGCACCACAACTCCCTTGGGGTCGCGGATATCGAAATGCATGAGTGCGTCCGACGCCGGCTCTAGCCCAAAGCGGTTGAGTGTCAATGACCGATAGTAGACCGTCTCGCCCGGCCGATACAACGGCTTGTCCACGTCCAGTTGCGTAATGTAGGCGGTCGGCTCGACCGTCAGCGGATGGTCCATTTCTGCCCGATTGCCGCCATGCCGCGCTACGACCTTCAACCTGACTTGCGGCGGAAGCGGCAAATCGGCCGGGATGATAATCGACAACTGCCCGCGATCGTCGGCCGGCTCATTGTGTACCCTCAACGGCTTGCCATCGCGGCCTAGGATCGCCGCCTCGATCTGAGCAGGCAGCGGTGCACCGCTCATCGACGTGGTTGTGATCGCGTACTCGGCCGCCACCCCGACGCGCATGCTCGACGGCCCGGTGACCATCAATCGCAAATGCTCGCCGCGTTCGGCCACCTTTTGCTGGCGGTAAAAATATCCGCTGGCCGCCATCAACACGAACATCACCGCGACAAGGGCGACGATCGCATCGGCGGTCCTCCCCGACGTGCGCACCGCGGCGCGATTCGCGGCGTACGGCGATTGCGACGGGAGTGATTCACGCGAATCGCTGCTCATAATGGCCTCTCATTCACTTGTGGCACCAGCACGTTCTGTCAGTCCCCACTCAATCTATGAGAGAGTTTGGGTAACGGCGAACGGTCATGCGACTTCTCCACGACAACACCGATCCCAGTCCCCGGTCTCAAATAGAGTCTCATGCACTCATCCCACGTCCCCCAACTCCAGCGCCTTTCCGTAGCGGACCAACATCATCCGCCGCAGCTTGGCGTGCTCATCTCTCGACAACCCCGGATCGGAGCTTACCAGGTTGTGGGCGTCGCGGCGAGCCTCTTCGAGAATCGCCTGATCTCGCAGGAGGTCGGCAATCCTCAGCGGCGGCAGGCCATGCTGCCGAGTGCCGAAGATATCGCCGGGACCGCGAAGTTTGAAGTCCGTCTCCGCCAGCGCGAAGCCATCGGTCGAGGCCACAAAGGCCTTCAGCCGCTCTTGCGATTCCGCGGTTTGCGGATCGCCAAACACGCAGCAGAAGCCCGGAAACTTGCCGCGGCTCACGCGCCCGCGAAGCTGGTGAAGTTGGGCCAAGCCAAAACGATGCCCGCTCTCGATCGTCATCAACGTGGCGTTGGGCACGTCCACGCCAACCTCGACCACCGACGTCGACACAAGCACCTGGATCTCACCGCTCCGGAAACTGTCCATTGCCGCATCCTTTTCGGCCGGCGTCATACGACCGTGGATCATGCCGAGGCGAAAAGCCTCCAATTCGCCGTTCGACAGCGATTCGTATGTCGCGGCGATGCTTGCCGTTTCGGCCGCCTCCGATTCGTCGACCAGCGGCGTAACGACGAAGCCTTGGCGACCCTCGCGAAGCTTCTTGCGAAAAAAGTCCCACCACTTTGCCCGCTGCGCTTCGTTGGCCAGATAAGTGTTGACTTTTTGTCGGCCCGGCGGACTCTCGCGCAGCGTGGAAACATCCAGATCGCCGAAAAGCGTCATCGTCACCGATCGCGGGATCGGCGTCGCCGTCATCACGAGGTAATGCGGGTCAGTTTCAGCCGCTTCTGGGCTTGCCCCGTGTCCTGCCGTCTTGTTCGAGCCTTTGAGAATTGCGCGCTGCCGGACGCCAAATTTGTGCTGCTCATCGATCACCACGAGCCCAAGCTTGGCGAACGACACGTCCTCCTGAATGATGGCGTGGGTGCCGACAACGATGTCGACCGCGCCGGTGGCAATCTGTTGGACGACCGCGTCTCGCTGGCTCGATGCCAGACCGCCGGTCAGTTGGGCCCGCCGCACCTGGCTGGACGCCAGCATCCGTTCGAGCGTCTGCGCATGCTGCCGGGCGAGGACTTCCGTCGGAGCCATCAGCGCCGCCTGGTATCCATGGGCGACCGCCAAGAGCATGGCATACACCGCCACGACCGTCTTGCCGCTGCCCACGTCGCCCTGCAACAACCGATTCATCGGCATTGGCCCGGACATATCGGCCGCAATCTCCGCAATCGCCCGCTCCTGCCCCGGCGTCAGCTCAAACGGGAACAGTCGGCGGATCCGCGCGTCAATTTTCGCTGTCGCCTCCAGCGACGGCGCCTGCCGCTGGTCATGTTGCTGTCGCCGCCGCATAGCCAACGCCAACTGCAGAATGAACAGTTCCTGGTACACCAACCGCCGCCGGGCGCGGTCCAGGCTGGCTTGGTCCGCAGGAAAATGGATCTGCGGCAACGCCTCGACGAGTGGCCACAGGTCGTGGGCGCGGAGGTACTCGTCGGGAAACACCTCGTCGAGCAACTGACTGTGAGTTTCCACCGCCCCGCGGATGATCTTCCGCAACTCCCACTGCTGCAAGCCTTCGGTGAGCGGATAGACCGGCAACATTTTCGTCACTGGCTCCTCCGCCTCGTCGTCCAGCGTTTCCACGCGTGGATGCATGAACTGCCAGACGAGTCCCTCGTATTTCGGCTTGCCGGAGAGCAATACCCGTTGGCCAAGCGTAAATCGCTCGCGCATGAACGGTTGGTTGAACCAGATCGCCCGGACGTGCCCCATGCGGCAGCGAATGGAAATGCCGAGGATCGACCGGCCGGCGCTCGTATTGCGCAAATCGATGTCTTCGACGACGCCCCGGACTGATTGCAAGTGGCCCTCTTCCAGTTGGTCCGCCTCGCGCTCGTCGCTGAAATCCTGGTAGTCGCGTGGAAAGAAGAATAGGACGTCGCACAGGTTGTGCAGCCCGAGCCGCTCGAGCAACTCGGCCCGCGCCGGTCCGACGCCCTTGAGGAATTGCACGGGCGTAGCTAGCACTTCAGCGGCAGTTCGCTCAGAAACCGTCATGCCGCCATTCTAGCGGGACATAGGGCTGGCGGCGAGGGGCAGGCGGCGGCGACAGAAAGCGTCTGGCACGACGACTGGCCTGAAATACTGGACGCCACGGTTGGCTTGCCCAAACGTGTTCCCACCACTGCTGTTTCCTCTCACCTATTCAAAAACTTTTGGTACGCCGCGACGGCCAGCGTGTCGCAGCGCTCGTTTTCGGCGTGGCCGGCGTGGCCGCGAACGTGGGTGAAGCGAATTGAGTGGCGGCCGGTAAGCTCGTCCAGCCGCCGCCAGAGGTCTTCATTCTTGACTTCGGTCCAGCGACCGTTTTCACGGCGTCGCCAGTCGTTCTGCTTCCACTTCGGCATCCACTCGGTCAGGCCCTTGCCCACGTAGACGCTGTCAGTAACGAGTTCGACCGAGGTCGGCCGCTTTAGGGCCTCCAGCCCGCGAATGACGGCCGTCAGTTCCATGCGGTTGTTGGTCGTATCCGCCTCGCCACCGAAGGCCTCCTTCTCCTTGCCCGTTCCGGTGTGGCGAAGAACATACGCCCAGCCGCCAGGACCCGGATTGCCGCTGCACGCCCCGTCGGCGAAGAGTTGGACCTCGGACTTGTTGGAGGCAGGAGGATGAGTCATTGGCGAACGCTTTTCACCCATACACCGCATCCCCGAAAAGGCCGTTGATAGCTGACATCTGACATCTGACTGCTCATTCCGAAGCCATCCGCGTCGGTTCGAAGCGCGGCTTGGTAAACTCTTCAAAACCCTCTACCAGCGCTGCGTCCAAACGCGGCTGATCTTGGAGGATCCACGGCAGTCGGACGCTGAAGGTGCTCCCCTTGCCCAACTCGCTTTCGACCACAATCTGGCCGCCGAGCAGTTTGCACAATTCCATCACGATCGACAGGCCCAGCCCGCTGCCCGAATATTCGCGGGTCATGGCATCTCCGCCGGGCATGGCCGTTTTCCCTTGACGAAACTTCTCGAAGATCGCTTGCTGATCTTCATCGGCGATGCCCACGCCTGTATCGATGACGTCCAACACCATGAAATCCGCTTCGTCGCGTCGCACCGCCACCGTGATGCGCCCGCCTTCTGGCGTGAATTTGATAGCATTCGAGAGCAAGTTGTTCAGGATTTGCTGCACCCGGGCCTGATCCTGGTACATCGGCGGCAACTCCGCATCGACGTGGAATTCCAAATCGATGTTCTTTCGCTCCGTCAGCGGCCGAGCCATGTCGCACTGGGCCGCCACCAACTGGGAAATGCGAAACTCGCTCAGCCGCGTCTCCATCTTGCCGCTTTCAATCTTCGCCAGATCGAGAATGTCGTTGATCATTTCCAACAGGTTGCGGCCCGACTTCTGGATGTTCAGCACATACCGCTTCTGCTTGTCGTCCAGCGAGTCGATCGAGCCCAGCACGTCGCTAAAGCCGAGAATGCTATTCAACGGCGTGCGCAGCTCGTGACTCATCGTGGCCAGGAAGTCGCTCTTAAGCATGTTCAGTTCATAGAGCCGCATGTTGGCCTGCGCCAACTCGTCCACCTTGCCGTCAAGGTTTGCATTGACTTGGCGAATTTCGTCCTGCACCTCGGTCAAGTGTCGAAGCATGCGATTGAAGGCGACGGCCAATTCTTCAAACTCATCGCCGGTGTGGATGTCTGCCCGCAGCGAGGTATTGCCGCGGCTAATGGCGTCGCTCACGTCGCGCAGGTGGCGCAGCGGCTTGACAATCACGTAGCGGACGATGGCATACAAGGCCACCATCGACAGAAAAACGGTGATAATGGCCGTGGCAATCAAAACGGCGCGGTTGGCGGTGATTGCATCGGTTGTTGGCTTCGTCGAAAAGGCGATCCGCGCCACGGCCATGAGATCTCCTTCGGCGCTGGCCACTGAGTTGCCCCCAACGCCGCGCAATAGACCCAAACCGGGATCAGCCGATATCTGGCTGATGGACTGATGGCAGCCAATAAAACAGGTGCGGTCGCTGGCACGGATCGCTTGATAATAATAGTACTTGTTGCCGTCCGCCGACATTCGATCGCGATATTCGTTTTCGTCGATCGCCAGCCGCTTGGGCGACTTGTTGCTTAGAAACTGCTGGAGTATCTCCGCTTCGGTTCGATCTTCGGGCGGGCCGAAGTCGACGCTCTCGCCCGGATTGGGCGTCGGCGAATGCGGGATAATGTAGTGCGCTTCATACGGCTGTTGACTGAACGAATCCGAAAGTTGCTTCGCCGCATCTCCCCAGTTCTGTTCGCCCTTGCTCTCCAGCGTCCTCCAATGGCGCACCAGCATGTCGACTCGGGCCAACAGCTTTCCCGTGTTCCGGTTCTGCTCGTTGACGATATTGACGGTCTGTCCGCCGTACCACCAGAAACTTGCCGTGATGAGAATGAGCAGGCAAGCCCCGAACAAGAAGCGGCACTTCCGCTCCAGGCTCGTTTCGCCAAGCACCCGTTTGACCGACCGATACGACATGATCAGTCCATTGTAACAGACGCATTCGGGATTAGGGATTGCGAATTAGCGAAGAATTTTGCCGCCTCGATCCGATCGCTCATCCTTAATCCCCAATCCCTAATCCCTCTCTCACAGCATATCCACCGGGTCGACATCCACGATCCATTGTACGTCGTCCGGCGGTTCGAGCCTGGCCGTCGCCGCGCGCACGGCGGCACGGAGCGGCCCGCCGTCAAGGGCTTGAACTTGAATTTGGAAACGGTATTTGCCCTTTAATCGCGCGAAGGGGCAGGGAGCCGGCCCCAATACGCGGGCCTCGACCCGTTCCTTTTGAAATGCCGAGCCAAGCCGCTCGGCTATGTACTTGGCAAACTCGGCAGCCACCGGTTCGCGCGGCCCGCGGATCACCAGCCGAATCATGCTGGCAAACGGCGGATAACGCAGCGTCTGCCGCATCGGCAACTCGCCGGCTGCAAAGGCCGCGTAGTCGTGCCGCACCGCTGCCTGAATAGCCGGATGGTCAGGGCTAAACGTCTGTACCAACACCCGGCCCCCCTTTGGCCCGCGGCCGGTCCGCCCTGCAACTTGCGTCACCAGTTGAAACGTCCGTTCGGCCGCGCGGAAGTCAGGCAGATGCAAGGCCGTGTCGGCATTGATCACGCCAACCAACGTGACATTGGGAAAATCGAGCCCCTTGGCAATCATTTGTGTGCCCAACAGAATGCGAACCTTGCCCGAGCGAAACGCCGAAAGCGCCCGCTCGTGACTGCCGTGGGCATGCATCGTGTCGGTATCCATTCGCAGGGCCATGATATTCGGAAAGCGGGCCCGCACTTCGGCCTCCAACCGCTGCGTGCCAAGACCCGAATAGCGAATGCCAACAAAATCGCACGCAGGGCACGCCGTGGGCGCGGCCGTTTCATAATCGCAATAGTGGCACAGGGCCACCTCCTCGGTGCGATGATGCGTCAGCGCGATATCGCATTCCGGACAACGCATCACGTGGCCGCAGGCCGGGCACTGAATGTGTGTCGAAAAGCCGCGGCGATTCAGGAGCAATATCACTTGCCCACCGTCGTCCAAGGCGGCCTTCACTGCTGCATGCATCTGCCGGCTGATGGCGCCGCGAGACAACGAACCGGCAGCCCGCTGCCCGCGAAGGTCGATCGTTCCAACCGCGGGCAAGGGCCGATCGAGCACTCGTCGCGGCATCTCCACCAACGTGTACTCGCCCTTCTGAGCCCGATGCCAACTCTCTAGCGATGGCGTGGCCGAACCCAGGACCAACGGAATCGCTTCGGCGGCGGCCCGAGCGATCGCCACGTCCCGGGCATGATACCGCGGCACGCTCTCCTGCTTGAACGACGATTCGTGCTCCTCATCCAGTACGATCAGCCCGAGATTCGGCGTCGGAGCGAAGATCGCGCTTCGTGCGCCAACCACTACCGACACCGCCCCTTCGGCGATCCGCTGCCAATGCCAATGCCGCTCCGCATCGCTCAGGTGGCTGTGCAATACGGCCACGGCCCCAAAACGCCGGCGAAAACGCTCCACCGTCTGCGGCGTCAGGCTGATCTCGGGCACCAACACGATCGCTTGCCGCCCAAAATGAATTACCTCCTGAATCGCCTGGATGTACACTTCGGTCTTGCCGCTGCCGGTAACGCCGTGGACAAGAATCGTCTGATGCTGCCGAGCGTTCATGGCGTCGAGAATCGCCCGTAACGCATGCTCCTGATCCGGATTGAGCACGAGGTGTTCCTCGCGCACCGCGGCGCCTTCTTCGAGCCGCGACACCGTCAACCGCTGCGTGTGCGATCGAATGAGCCCCTTGCGCCGCAGGGCCGTGATGGGGGCTTGGGTGCAGCGTGCGGCCCGGGCCAATTCGCCGGGGCTCAGCGGCTGTTTTGCCGCCGCGAGAACCTTCAGCACTTCCGCCTGCTTCTTTGCCAAGCTAAGCTCTGCCAGTCGGCCCAGAGCTTCCGGATCGACCGACAACAGCGTGGCCATCCGCGTGCCGGCTGCGCTGCGCACCCCTGCCGGCACAACAGCATCGAGCACGGCCGCCCAATCAGACAGGTAGTAGTCGGCGATCCACTGTGTCAACCGCAGCATGGCCGGCGAAAGCAGGCTGCGCTGGTCAACGACCGAATGAAGCGGCTTTAATTTGCGCCGTCCAACCGGCCGACTCTCGAGCCGCACGCAGTGACCGACCACCAAGCGGTTGCTGGCCCCCAGTGGCGCCTTGACGCGCCGGCCGGGTTCCACCACGTCTCGCAGCGCATCGGGCACTACGTAGTCAAACTCTTGTGCGGTCCCTGCCATGAGGACGACCGACGCTACCAATTGCTCCGAAGCATCATCCGCCTCCCACGGCTCCGGCTCGGTCTCAAAAAGTTGCCGCTGTGGGGACATGCAAACAATTATAGTGGCCTAGAGTTCCGTTGACCCGAGGCCGACCAACTGGTGGCCGAAAAACCTGGCGAAAATCATTGGCCGGCGGATCGTCGTCAATTCAGTGTATCAATAACGGAAGATCACCGGTTCACATGCACTACTTTGGCCGGCGGGAAGCCGTTAAACCACGTCGATGAGGCATGGCTGTACGCGCCAATGTTCTGGCTGTAGACGTAGTCACCCAAATCCAACTCCGGCAGTTCCTCGGCCAGTGAGATCGTATCCAGCGCATCGCACGTCGGTCCGAACACGGAGCAAATCTCCGTTGGGCCCTTCTTGAACGCCTTCACGTGGTATTGGCAGTGGTCGAAGATAATGCCCGAGTAGGTGTGGTACACGCCGTCGTCGAGGTAGTAGCAGCGTTTACCGTCGCGAACGGCCTTGCCAATCACCTTGGCCACAGACGTGCCCGCGGTAGCCACGAGGAAGCGGCCCGGCTCGGCCAGAATCTCGACGTCCTTGGGGAATAACCGGTCCAGTTCGGCGTTAATCCGTTTGGCCAAGTTCTTGAAAGGTTGCACGTGAGAGTCGTACGGAGCGGGAAAGCCGCCGCCAATGTCGATCAACTGCATGCGGAAGCCCCGATCGGCCGCCTCGCGAAAGACGCCTGCCGCCAGGTTCAGCGCCTGCACATAGTTCTCGAAATTGGTCGTCTGGCTGCCGACGTGGAAGCTCAACCCTTCGACGACGAGGCCCGACTTGTGTGCAGACTCGATCAGCTCGACGGCTTCGCCCGAAGCGGCTCCAAACTTCGACGACAATTCGACCATCGCCCCGGTGTTCGGAACGCGCAGCCGCAGCGCGAGCCCCGCGTGCGGAGCGTGCTTGCGAACTTTGCGAATCTCCTCTTCGTTGTCGTAGGTCACCAGCGGCTTGTAGCGATCCAACTTGCGAAGCGTCTCGTTCGCCTTGATCGGATTTGCATAGATGACCTTGTCCCAAATGAAATCCTGTCGCTCCTTGGCCGGCAGATTCTTGATGAACCGACAAACAATCTCGAACTCGGGCATCGATGCGACATCGAAGCTCGCCCCCGCCTTGTACAGCGTCTCGACAATCACCGGATCGGGATTGGCCTTCACGGCATAGTACGCCTGCACGCGCGGCATTCGCTTGCGGAACTCGGCATAGTTCCGGCGGATTTCTTCGTGGTCGAGCACGAACAATGGCGTGCCGTGCTCCTTAATCAGCTTCTTCAGTTCGCTCTTGTGCACTATCGGATTATGGTCAGGGGACAAAACGGTACGGTGCGTCCGCGACGCACCACAAAGAAGTTCACCAAGCTATGTTCTTACACGCTCTAATTCAACGTCGGGTCCGGCGGCAGTTCCTTCATGCCCAACATCGATTTCAGCAGCGACTGGCCGAACTGCCGGAACACCGTCTCCCACAACGTCTCATCCGTGGAGAATACCCATTCGGCCGTGGCCGCGATGGTCCGCCACGCTCCTTGTTCCAACTCGCCCTCCAATTGACCGGCGCCCCAGCCGGAGTGTTGCAGAATAATCTTGTACGCCGGATCCTCGTTCAGCACCAGTTCATCGAGATGCGCCTTCTTCGTGGCAAAGTAGACGCCCGGCGCCGGTTCGGTCTCGGCTAGTTTTCGTCGGTTGTGCAGGCACATCAACGGTCCGGCTACGGGTCCGCCGAAATAGACCGGTTGATGGCTGTTGCACGGCGCACTGCCCACTTCGCGCCACAACTCTTGAATCGTCTTTCGCAGCGGCCGATTGACCACGACACCCAAAGCGCCCTCCCGATTGTGCTGAATCAGGAGCACCACCGTGCGGGCGAAGTTGGGATCCAGCAATTGCGGTGACGCCACCAGCAACTGCCCTGCCAGAGATTCCATGTTACTGTTTCGTCAAATTGGCCGCCTGACGATGGAATCGGGCTGCTTGATAATGAAATGTCTTGCGTTTCGGCTCGCTCCGCGCAACCTTGCCCAGTCTTTCACACTTCCGCGCTAATGCCAGCTTCACATCGGCCAGCCTCCGGATCGTTTCCTCTTTGCTCATATTACATCTCCTGCTTGTGTCTGAGGTCAATTTCGGCTCCACTGCGGCCGTCGTACTGCCGCACCACCGTGGGATGCCATTATATCAGGCTGCCGAGCCTTGCCAACGAGCAAAATATGCAGGATGCGGGGCCGCTGCTTCGTCAATTTGGCCCGAATATGCCGCTCCGGGGCCGCCGCCCTGTGGGGCGATCGAGACGCATCCTTGCGATTTCCTCCCGCCGTTGGGGCTGTTATGCTAAGGCGTCCATTACGGCCCCTCGGAGACCTGTGCTATGCGGATCGTTGTCCTCGACGGCTACACCTTGAACCCCGGCGACCTGAGTTGGGCCGAGCTTGAGACCCTCGCTCCCACGACCATCTATGACCGCACAACACCAGACGAAACGGTGGCCCGGTCAACCGATTGCGACATTATCTTGACGAACAAGACCGAGCTATCGCGGCAAACGCTCCAGCAATTGCCGCGGCTGCGATACCTGGGCGTGCTGGCCACCGGCTGCAACGTGGTCGATCTAGACGCCGCCCGCCAGCAGGGCGTGCCGGTCACCAATGTGCCCGACTACGGTGCGCCCTCGGTCACGCAAATGGTCTTTGCCCACTTGCTCAGTTTCACGCAGCAAGTGGCCTATCATGCCCGAACCGTCGCAGATGGCCGTTGGAGTCGCCAAGAAGACTTCTGCTATTGGGATTATCCCCTCGTCGAGTTGGCAGGATTGACAATGGGCATCGTCGGCTTTGGACGGATCGGTCGGGCAACGGCCACTGTGGCCCAGGCGTTCGGAATGGAAGTCGTGGTCCATGATCCGAACCCGCCGAGCGACCTGCCGGTGGGCATTCGCAGCGTCGGCCTCGATGACCTGTTTCGCCAGAGCGACGTCGTCAGCCTCCATTGTCCACTAACACCGGCCACGGAGAAGATCGTTGGTGCCCAACGGCTCAGACTGATGAAACCCACCGCATATCTGATCAACACGGCCCGTGGCCAGTTGATTGACGAGGCGGCGTTAGCCGAAGCACTGGCCGCCGGACAAATTGCCGGCGCCGGGCTCGACGTCCTCTCAATCGAGCCTCCACCGCCGAATCACCCCCTCCTAACGGCGACAAATTGTTGTGTCACTCCGCACATCGCCTGGGCAACTGCCGCCGCCCGCAAACGCCTGCTGGATACCGCAGTGGCCAACGTCCGTGCCTTCTTGGCCGGCAAGCCGCAGAACGTCGTCAATGCGGAGTAGCTCGGCCGACAGAGAGCGACCTCGGCCCCGTCGCGCCGCCGGAACGGCAGGATGGCCGACACCGATCTCCCATAGGGCGCGAAAGCGGTGGCAAACTAATAAATCCATGCGTCTGCCGTAATAGGCGACGACCTACCGTCGGATATTCGGGACGACTGCGGCGGGGCGAGACGCTGTGGTTGGCGGTTGCACGATCTCGGGTTCCACGAGAATCAACAGCGCTACCTCGTTGCGTATTTCCTCAGTACGTCGAATCACCGCGCCGATGTAGGGTACTTCGCTGAGGTAGGGCAGACCCCGATTTTCCACCTCTACACGGACTTGAGTAGGGCCGCTGATCGCCAGCGTTTGACCGCTCTCTAATTCGGTTCTAGTGACAAAGCCACGTGTGCGGACGCCGGGCAGGTTTTCCTTGCCAACGCGCACCATGTTTTCGTAATCGAGTTCGGATAGCCTGCCCTGGATCGCCAGTTGCACCCGGTCGCCCAGCGCCTCGGGGGTCACTTTCACAACTGTGCCGTATTGCCGCTCCATTGTCACCGAACCGTCCGGCTGCGGTTTGGGAACTGACAGTTCACGACCAGAATTGAAAACGGCGGTCTTGCCACTTATGGTCACCAATGTCGGTTCCGCGAGTATCTTAGCCAAATTGTCCTTTCGCAATGCGTCCAAGAGCAATTTAGCCTTGGTGCCGTCCTTGGTGATCGCTGACCACTGGGCTTTGAAGCTTGCGCTGTCGATATTCGGCTTCGCATTGCCGTCGCCGGCAGCCTGCGCCAGATCAAAGCCCATGTGTTGCAGCTTGGTAAGCGACACCTCGGCAATCTGCAATCGCACCACCACTTGCGTGCCGGAACCGACAGCGTGTGAATCGCGGCCGGATTGCTGGCCGTAAGCCATCATCGATAGCGCCAGCATTGTATAGACCGATAGGATTAGTCTCATGGTAATCTCTCGATTAATAAGGGGATTGGGGCACGCAGTACACTAGGCGAAGGAGAAAATGGACCGCACCTAATCCTTCGATTTACTTGCCAGCCTCGGTCTTACCGTTTCTTGGACTTCGTTCTTCACTTGCCAATCTGACACTGGATGAATGATTTCCGTTCTCAAGTGCGACTTCTCGGACCAAATACGGGGTGTAAGAAGCACTATGAGTTCTTTCCTTGACAGAGCGTCTGCCGGCCGAGAGCCATCGGCCGTCGATGCCGGTTCCAGTTGCGTTAACCCTCCTATAGCGAGCGTCCTCCCATTTTGCACCTCGACGTTCGTCGTTACTTGTTGATCCTCTGTTTTGGTTCCCTCTACAAACTGGCGTTCGAGATGTACTTCCAATCGAACCATTTCAGACGATAAGACGAACGGTCGCAGCCGCAACCTGAGGTCATTCCCTGATAAATTGACCGTCTGGTGAATTTCGGCACGTTGTTTGTCCAGAACGAGAAGCCGAGGAGCCGCAACCACTTGGATGTCGGCTACATTCTCGAAACTCTGAAGGAACTTGGGGATAGAGCTGTCCTTGATGCGCAGTTCAAGCTTGGTGCCACCCTTGTTAATGGTAAGGCCACCGTTGGAGGGTTGCAGAAGAATGGAACCTTCTGCCTGGGTTTGCCTCTTGTAGGATTCGACCCGCGCAATTGCACACTCGATCAGGACTTGCTTTGACGGAGGATCAGAGTCAGAGAGCAACGCATTAGCCCGCGTTGCTGCGGCGCTAGTGGCGGACGGGACGACTGCGACCTTTGCTGCATCGCCAGCGAATGTTGCCAAGATGTTTGACTGGACAGCAATCGCAAAAACCGCGACGGCAAATTGCCATGCGTGTATGCGCATAACGCTTCTCCTGTGTGACGAGTGCGACGTGCCGGCACCGGACAAATGGGGGGAATCTTAGGGCCACATTACGGAAGCGACAAGATCAATTTGGGACGTTTTCGCCTTTCATTTGCCCGGTGCCGCGATGACAAGAGGCTTTTCCCGAAGGAGTTACAACGACGACAACCACGCGTAGGCGGCGAAAATGGCCTGCGGATTGCCTAAGTACCCGCTTACGAACGAGGTCCTTCGCTATGCTCAGGATGACTCGCGTCACTTTGCAATTCTCCTGCACTTGTGCCAAGCGGCTGCGGCCATTTTCGACAGGCTTATAGTCTTGACTCACCCCCGCTTCCCATGATAGACTTGTACGGACGGACGCGCCCGTCCACGCTGACAGGACAATTCGCATTATGGCTGACAATAACGGTAACAACTGGACCGATCCCGACAAACGACGGGCCATCCTCGATCAGGCCATCCGCACGTTTGCCGAGCTCGGCTTCCGCGGGACCGACGTGCAGGTAATCGCCGACCGAGCCGGTGTCGGCAAAGGGACCGTCTACCGGTACTTCCACAAGAAGGAAGACCTCTTCTGGGCGGCGACGTTCGAGGTCCTGTTGCGGTTGGAGCAACATCTTTTCGACGCCGCTGACGTGGCGGAAACGGCATGCGGCAAGATCCGCGCTGCCGGCATAGCCTACGCCCGCTTCTTCGAGTCAAACCCGCAATATCTTGAAATGTTTGTTCAGGACCGCGCCGAGTTTCGTGGCACGGGTCCCGAGTCGCACCGCGAGCATCATCAGAAACTCATCCACCGTTTCGGGAAGATACTGCAGCAAGGCATCGAATCGGGTGAACTGCTGCCCATGGATACCGAGCAAACGACGCACGCCTTGGGCAGTCTGCTGTATGGAACGGTTGTTCTCGGATGCCACCTGAACGCCGCGCCCAGTGTCGAAATGGCCGAGTACGGCATCGATGTCTTCCTGCGCGGCTTGCGTACCGAAACGTGTCATCCCGTGGGAGGCCCCAAGTGAGCACCACATTAGCGAAAAAACCGATGGCGCCTGCCAATCCGCTTAGCCTCGATCCGACGGTCGAAAACCGTGACGCGGAGTGGCCGGCCGCCGAGGCGATGCAAAAGCCGCGATTGCGTCGCTGGCTCTTGGTCCCTGTGTTGGTGGCCATCACGGGTGGCGCCGGTTGGTACGTCTATCACCAGCACGCGGCCGGCACGAGCGACGCTCGTCAAGCTGCCGGCGATGATGCGGCACAGCAGCGCTCCGGCAAAGCGAACCTTGGCTTCGTTGCCAGCAGTAGCCCGGCCACGGCCGGCGCCAAGGGCGGCCAGCAACTTCGAATCGAGACTGTGCCCGTCGAAGTCGTACAGCGGAGCGATACGCTGCGGTTGACCGGCAGCTTGATTGCCGACGAGCGATCATCGGTGGCCAGCAATACCAGCGGCATTGCCGCCGAGGTGCGCGTCGATCGCGGTAGCTTGGTACGCAAGAACGACGTGCTGGTCCAAATTGATCCGACCGACGCCAAGAACAAGCTGGCCGAAGGGCAGGCCATGCTCGATGAGCTCAAGGCACGGCTGGGACTCGAAGGCGACCTCTCCACGTTCAATCCCGAGGAGCAGCCCGAAGTCCGACTGGCCAAGGCCTCGGCCGATTTGGCCGCGGCCAACCTGCGGCGAACGCAGGACTTGTATGCGAAAAAGGTGATCTCGACCGAGGCCTACGACCAGACGCGAACGGAGTATGAACTGGCGACCCAGCGTTATCGTCAGGCATTGCTGCTGATCAAGCAGGCAACGCAGGCCTGTAAAACGGCCATGACCAAGCTGGCGATCCTGGAGAAGGCCGTGGCCGACACCACAATCCGGGCCCCATTCGATGGCTGGGTTGCCGAAAAGCTTGTGGCCGTCGGCGAGCAGATTTCCTCCGGCATGCAGGCGACGAAGGTCGTGACGCTCGTGCGCGTCGACCCTCTGCGCCTTTCATTGACCGTGCCGCAGCAAGACGTCGGCTGTGTTCAGCCGGGCGAACAGGTGCGATTCCAGATTGACAGCTTCCCCGATCGCTCGTTCACCGCGACCGTGAAGTACATCGCGCCGATGGTCACCCATGACACACGCTCCATGGTCGTGGAGGCGGTCGTGCCGAACCCTGACCATGCCTTGCGGCCGGGCATGTTCGCCACGGCCGAACTGGTGCTCCCCAAGAAGGACGCCACCGTTTTCGCTCCCATTGCTGCTGTGCAAAAAGTTGGCGACGTGGCGCGAGTGTTTGTCGTTCGCGACGGCATGGCCCGCGAGCAGGTCGTCGCACTTGGCGAGATCGACAACGGCAAGGTCGAAATCCGCGCCGGACTCAGTGGTAAGGAAAGGCTCGTCGCCCAGCCCGAGTTGGTCCGCGATGGAGACGTCGTGCGCCAATGAATCAACTGGCTGCAATCTGCGTCAAGCGTCCCGTCTTTGCCACCGTGCTGATCCTGGTGCTGGTGGTGTTCGGCATCTCGGGCTATGCCAAGCTCGGCGTCGACCGCTTTCCCAAGGTCGATTTTCCCATCATCACGGTGACGATGCGCCAGCCCGGCTCGGCGCCCGAGGAAATCGAAACCGAAATCACCGACAAGATCGAAGAAGCCGTCAACACGGTCAACGGCATCGACGAACTGCGTTCGATCTCGTCCGAAGGCATCTCGCAGGTTTTCATCACCTTCCAGTTGGAGAAGGACATCGACGTCGCGGCTCAGGACGTCCGCGACAAGGTCAATGGTGTCTTGCCACAACTGCCGAAAGACATCGACCAGCCGACGGTCGAGAAGATGGACCCGGACGCGACCCCCGTCCTTTCGATCGCCGTCTCCGCGCCGCCGCCGACTACGCTCCGCGACATCACCGAATATTGCGACAAAGTGTTGCGGCGACAGTTAGAATCGCTGGGCGGAGTGGGCCAAGTGATGCTCGTCGGCGGCCAGGCCCGACAAATCAACGTGCAACTCGATCCCTTGAAGTTGCGGGCCTACAAGCTGAGCGTAGCCGACGTCGCCCGCGCCTTGGCGGCGCAAAATCTGCAAATGCCCAGCGGCTCGATGAAAGTTGGCGCTACGGAATACACGCTGCGCACCATGGGCCGCGTAAGCAGTATGTCGCAGATGGATCGCATCGCCGTGGCCAATCGCGATGGCCACACGATTACCGTCGGCGACCTTGGCACCTCCGAGGATTCAACCGAGGAAGTCAAGAGCGCATCGTTCTACAACGACACGCCGTGCGTGCTGATGAACATCCGTAAGCAGTCGGGCACCAACACGGTCGCCGTGGCCGACGCGCTCAAGGAGCGGTTGGCCGAACTGAGCAAACTCGCGCCCAAGGGCTATCGCGTCGAAGTGGTGCGCGACCAATCGGTCTTCATCAAAACCTCGATCGATACGGTCAAAGAGCACCTGGTGCTCGGCAGCATCTTGGCGGCCGTGGTGGTGTTCCTCTTCCTGGCCAACAGCCGCGCCACGGTCATCGCCGCACTCTCGATCCCCACCTCGATCATCGCCGCCTTCGCGATCATCAACTACATGGGCTTCACGCTCAACAGCATTACGCTCTTGGCCTTGACGCTCTCGGTGGGCATCGTCATCGACGACGCGATCGTCGTCATGGAGAACATCTTCCGATACATCGAGGAAAAGCGCTATTCTCCCGCTCAGGCTGCCGTCGCCGCTACCGCCGAAATCGCGCTGGCCGTCATGGCGATCACCATCTCGCTGGTGGCTGTATTCCTGCCAATCGCCATGATGGAGGGCATCGTCGGCCGCTTCCTGAAATCGTTCGGCATCACCATGGCGGGCACGATACTGGTGAGCATGCTCGTCAGCTTCACGCTGACCCCCATGCTGGCCGCTCGATGGTTCAAAGGACCCGGTAAGGAACCCAAGGAAAAGGCCAAGCACTCGAGCTCGAAGAATCAATTCCTCTATCACCTCCTCGAACAAGCGTATCTTGTCGTGCTGAAGTTCTCGCTGCGGCATCGCTGGATCGTCGTGGCCGCCGTCGTCGGTTGCATGGCCACGTTGCCTATGCTCTTCCGCACGGTCAATAAGAACTTCATTCCCGATGACGACTCTTCGGAGTTCCAAGTCAGCGTCCAAGCCCCCGAAGGCACCACTCTCGAAGCCACGCAGGTCCTGATCGCCCGCATCGCGCGCGACATCCGCAAGCTCGACGGCGTGCGCTATACGATCGGAAGCGTGGCCGACACCGAGCAACGCAATCCATACCAAGGCACCATCTACGTCCGTCTGGTCAACATCGCCGACCGCAGCTTCGATCAGTCCGAACTCATCCAATTCGTGCGCGATAACATCCTGACCAAATACGCGGGCGACAACCTCCGCATGAGCGCGAGTCCAGTCTCCCTGATGTCTGGCGGCGGCATGACCAGCGCCGACGTCCAATATATGATCGGCGGCCCGGATATTCAGAAGCTCGAAAAGTACGCCAGGGCCGTGATGGCCGACTTGGGCAAGGTGCCCGGCGCGGTCGACGTCGATTCTTCGCTCTCGGTTGGCAAGCCACAGTTCGGCATCACGCCCGACCGGCCTAAGGCTGCGCAGCTTCACGTCGACGTTGCCGACATCGCCAACACACTGCGGCTTTTGGTTGCCGGCGACAAGGTGTCCGACTATAACGAGAAGGGCGAGCAGTATGAGGTCCACGTTCGCGCCAATGCCGACGCCCGCAATCATCTCGACGAACTCAAAATGGTCACCGTGCCGTCGAGCAAATTCGACACGATTCCGTTGGGCGACGTCGTTCGTTTCGAGAAAGGCACGGGCCCGGCCCAGATCAATCGTCTGGCCCGAACGCGGCAAGTCACAATCACCGCCAATCTTGCGCCAACACGTCACAGCAAATGGTGTTGGACAAGATTGCCGAATCGGCCGCGAAACTCGACATGGGGCCCGAGTATAGAACCGGGCTGTTGGGCAAGTCGAAGGAAATGGCCAAAGCCTTCCGCGGCTTCTTCTTTGCCTTTATCTTGGCCTTCATCTTCGTTTACCTGTGCATCGCCGCCCAATTCGAGTCGTGGCTGCACCCGATCACGATCCTCTTGTCGTTGCCGCTGACGCTGCCGTTCGCGCTGGTTTCGCTCCTGATCTTCCACCAGTCGCTGAACATCTTCTCGTTGTTGGGCATCCTGGTGCTATTCGCGGTGGTCAAGAAGAACTCGATCTTGCAGATCGACCACACCAATCAACTTCGCGCATTGGGCACGCCAAGGTTTGAGGCCATCGTGGCCGCCAATCGCGACCGGCTTCGCCCGATCCTCATGACCACCGTGGCCTTCGTGGCCGGCATGATCCCTACGTTCGTTTCGAACGCCGAGGGGGCGGCCGTGAACAAAGCCATCAGCGGCGTGATCATCGGCGGCCAAACCCTGTCGCTGCTGTTGACGCTTTTGGCAACGCCCGTGGCCTATTCGCTCTTCGACGACTTGAGCGTACTGCTTGCACGCCTCTTCGGTGGTCGAACGGCGGAAGAACCGTCCGATTCGAAACGCGCTCCGCGTCGCCCGCCGGAACATGGCAACGGCGATACGGTGCGGATCAAGGACGGCGGTCACACCATCGTTGTCGGACGTGAATCGGAGTTGTAGGTTGTGACAAGCGCAGTGCTTGTCACGCGCTACGGACGAATGCGCGGCGCCGCTCGTTACTTTTCCGGCCCTGCGCCGGGCGGAATGGGTAGATTGATCTGTGGGGCCGGCTCATTCGGTGGGGCCGGCGTATTCGACTCCGGCTTGCTCGAGACAGACTTGGGAGCCTCGTATGGAGGCGCTTTGTTTGCATCCGCACCTTCCGCCAACGACACCGGCTCACCGTTGACATCTAATTTCGTGATTTCCCATATTCCATTCATCAGCTTTGCGAGAACATGAGCGCTGGCATGTCCCTTAGGTCCCTCGACATTCCACCGCACTTCTTTCTCGCCTTCCTCGATACGAGCAGAAGGCGGCGGCCACTTTACCATCTTGATCGGCTCGCCAAGCTCTTGCCGCAACTGCTTGTCACTCCGAATTGTGGTCATGGCCGACTGGTACACGTCCAGTTGGAAGATCCGCAGATATAGCGCCCAGTACGCCGCTCCGCCGCCGATCAGCACCACAGCCACCAGCAATGTCGGTATGAACCACAGCCAGTTACGCCGCCACCAGCCGCGTTGCCGCTGTGCCCCACCCATCTCAGTGCCGCCGTTGTTCGTGCTCATGGGGATGGCTCCAGTCTGAGAAATTCCGGATCGATATCATGCCAGCCCTCGTCAGGGCCATCAAACTGCACCAGCGCGTGGCCGTTGCAGCTAATGGTTACGACGCGGCCCGGCATACCGGCCCAGCGCGCAACTCCGGACGCTGGGCGTCGACCAACACGCGCTTGCCGGAATAGGCTTGTTTCAAAAGTTCAAGCGCTCTGCAGTCATGGCAACCTCAAAAGGACCCTCTAGCGGCGCGTAATTTAACACTTCAGCAGGCGAGCGACAATGCCGCCTTACGTAGCAGGTGTGAGCGTCTTGGTTGTGGGTGGGAAATCAGGCAAATCGTTGGTTTGTCGATAAGGTTTACCTATTTTCCACCGAATCAAGGAGGGGTGAGTCATGGACGACTTACGAACTGCGGCGGGGTACGAGGCGGGTCAATCGGCGGAAGTGGAGCGGGTGATTGCGCTTGTGATGAAGGCCATCGAAGGGGATGTGCGCTGAATCGCCGAAGCGATGGTGTTGAAGCGCGACGACCAGTTGCTGGACCCCGGCGAGTTTGATCTGCGCCATGATGTTCTGGGCATGGCCCGCCACATGTTGCAAGCAACGGTTAACGGCCGCAAAAAAGGGGGTACCGAGGTTCCAGCACGATCTGCTCCCGGTGCGGCCAAAATGCCCACTTCGTCGAGTGGCGTGACAAGACGATCGTGAGTTTGTTTGGCTCCGTGACGATCCGCTTCGCCTACTACCACTGTCGGCATTGCGGAAAGGGATATCGGCCGTGGTGCGACAAGCTGCGTTTGAGCAACGGGGCCCTGACGCCCGCCGCCGACAAAATCACGGCGTTGGCCGGCGTGCTGGGCAGCTTTGTCGACGGCGCCCAACGCATGTTGTGGAAAATGGCGGGGCTACGCCTCAGCGAATCCACGGTGGAACGCACCACGGAAGCCGCTGGCCAACGAGTGCGCCAGCAACTCGGCGAAGGAAAATCGCTTGGACCGACATCTGGCGGGGCGTGGCAACTGGAGGAAATGGACCTTGGCACGTCCTCGGTGGCGATTCGGAAAGAGCATCGTCAAGCGGTGCAATACTTCCACAATCACGAGCACCGCATGGACTATCCGACCTACGTCCGCAACGGTTGGCAGATCGGCTCAGGACCAGTCGAGTTGGCCTGCAAGACGGCGGTCGGCAATCGGGTGAAGGGCGGCGGGATGCGATGGGGCCAGGACGGTGCCGACGCCGTCTGCCACTTGCGTGCCCTCTATCTCAGCGAGTCGGCCTATTGGGAGTCCTTCTGGAATCCGCCCCCCACCTGACGCTACCCACAGATCTGACGCTCACACCTCGGAGCGGCCGGAGCGGAGTTGTGGTGTGAGCGTCTTGATCGTGGGTGGGAAATTCGGCATTAAGCCGCTTTGGCAAGGAGGTTTACCTGTGTTCCGCCGAACCAAGGCGGGAAGGCTATGGATCGCACACCCGAGGAATTGGCCGAAGTCCAACGTGCGCATGATGTTTTGTTGAAAGCGATGGATCGAGAGATTTGGCAAATCGCCGAACTGATGGTTGGCAAACGGGACGATCAATTGTTCGGAGAAACCGAGTTTGCCTTGCGAGACAAGGTGCTGCGCATGGATTACCCCGAGTACCGCAAGCAAGGATTGCCCATGACGAGCACTTACGTGGAATCGACGGTCAAACAAATCAACCGACGGATGCGGGGGACGGAGAAGTTCTGGTCGCACGGCGTCGAGTCGATGCGAACTCTCGTTGCAGATCACCTTTCATGCGATTTGCGTTGATATTCACGGCTGGCCGTTTCGAGGATCTTGCGCTCGCTGGACGTCAGGCTCGCTTCGCCCTCGCGGTAGATCTTCGCCAGGATGCGGTCGACCTCCTCGGTTAGCTCAGGCGTCTTGGGCTCCTCGGGCTGGTGGACTCGCAGTCGCGGTTTGCGGCGAAAGAGCGACCAACTCGGCCCGCGAAAATTGGTCAGCCGGGTGAGGTTCCAGCGGCCCTGGTAGTAGAGCAAAGCGAACGCAGCGCCAGCGAAGTGCGCCGTAACAGCCACATCGCCTTCACGGCTTATAGCTATGAAAATATCCCACGCCACAAGAAGCACTCCCAACGCCCAGGCGGGAACGGGAATGACGAAGAACAATAAGAGTGTGCGGCGGGGAAAATTGAGCGCGTAAAGGATGACTACGCCGGTGATGGCGCCGGACGCTCCGTACGCCTGTGCGTTCTGCGTGTGCGCCAGCACGTTGACGACGTCCCACGCAACGAACGACACGACAATCATCACCAGATAAAGCCGTAGGAACTCCCGCCTCCCATAGAGATCTTCCACGTCGCGGCCGAGAAAGAACAATCCGAGCATGTTGAAGAGGATATGCTGGAACTGCCCGGGGGAATGGGCAAACCCGGCCGTCAGATATTGCCACCAGAGCCAGGGTTGGCTGAGCGTATCGACGTGGACCGCTAAGTGATCGCTAAGCCAACGGCTCTCTACACCAGTTTGCGGCGTGAAGAAATCTGCCAGCCAGACGGCGACGTTCAGAACGATAATCGAGCCGACGATCGAACTCGGTAGATACGACGAAACGCTGGGCCGCTCTTGGCGGTAATAGTCGCGGTCATAGATGCCCACCGAGCTATTGGCCCCCCGCACCGTTCTGCGCCATGGCACGGGTACGCTGATCGATGCGCCGCACGGCTTCGCGTTGCAGCACGGCGATTTGGCCGGCCATGGCCTGGTTAGCGTGGATCAATCGGGCGATGGCCGCCTTCGTGGCTGCCAACTCCTGTTCGACTAGCGTTTGATAAGCAAGTACGATGCCTTCTTCTTTTTGCATCTTCTTCGCATCTTGCGCGGCCGTCGCCACGTCGACCTTGAGCCCGGCAACCATTTGCTTCGCTGCGGCCAACGCAGCGTCCAGACGGCGGTTGTCGCGGGTGAGATAGTCGATGCGATCGTTCAGGAGGGTCTTCTGGCGCGGTACGCACTGAAGAGCACGTGATAGTCACGCACCGGGCGTGCGCTATCAAAATTCAGGGCCTTCTTTTCCTCGTCACTTAGCGACGCCATCACCTCGCGGTTGTCCCGCGGCATCACGTCGTAGAGCACCCACGGTTCCTTGGCCTTGGCCAAGCGATCGAGGTCGCTGGCGTCAAGCCGAGAGGTGGGCACGAGCACTACCTGCTTCTGCGCCGGGTCGGCCTTGGTAACCTTGAACTCGCCGAGGTATCCGCCGCCCTTTTGGACGTCGGCCTCGTCGAAGGCGTACAGAGTCGTATTGTCCGCAATGCCACTCAGATCGGGTTGCTCGGTCGTGATCGTGACCGTCGCCGAGCCGTCCTCTGGCTTTGTGGCAACTTTGGCATCGCACTTGAACCATGCCCGACCGCGGTCCGCAATCAGCCCTTCGAGTTCCATCCGCAACTGTCGTATGCCCGGCCGAGCCGCGGTGCCATCCGCGACCGCCTCGCTATCTTGTTGAACCTGCTTGATCCGCTGCTCATACTTAGCGGCCAACTCCTGCCAGTTCTGGTGCGTCCGAAGCGTTACCACTGCCATGCCGAGAAAGATGATGGCCACAAACGCGATAACACCAACGAGGATCTTGTTGGCAAGACTCATGAAAAGGCTCCGAGGTGGCTTCTCCGAACCTTGATAGTAATTGGGGCGGCCTCCGGCGTCAAGTTTTCGCCGGGCCGCGCAGACCGCAAATTGGACAAGCCCGCCTACGCCCTAATGCCACCACAGAGGGATGCCCTGTCCGCTTTCCCGTAGCCTAACACGAAGGGCGGGGGATGTTCGGTCCCACGCCCTTCAGCGTTCAAAATATGTCGCTCGACGGTACTCAACCGCCCGGCGCCGCGCTCTGCACCTTGGCCACGTGCTGAAGATTCAGGTAGTCGTTGACGATGGCCATGGTTTCGTCGAGATAGTAGTCGCGTTTGATTGCGCCATTGTTCAACTCGCTATGCTTTTCGATCGCCTTTTCTTCTTCCTTGTCGGCGTCGAGTTCGGCTCGCTCCTTGAGAAACTTCTTTTCGTTGAGCGTAACGGACTTCTTCGCCTTCTGCTCCTTATAGCGGGCAATGTTGCGCACCACTTCCTGGAACTTCGGCGACGATTGCACCCGCTGTTGCGATAGTTGCTGTAATTCGGCGCAGATTGTCGGATTGACGTAGTCAAACCGCTTGTGCGGCACCGGATCGACGTGGTCGAATGCCAGCGGATAATCGAGATCAGCTTCGCCGACGTCCAGATGAGACGTTACCGAAGGCAGTTCGATATCGGCCCGCACGCCGCGCTTCTGGGTGCTGTCGCCATCGGGGCGATAGAATTGCTGCATCGTGATCTTCAGCGCGCCAAGCGAGGCCTCGGAAAGATGGAACAACTGCTGCCCCAAGTCCATCAGGCTCTGAACCGTCCCCTTGCCGTGCGTCGAGTGATCGCCAATGATCAGTCCGCGGTGATAGTCCTGGATGGCACCGGCAAGGATTTCGCTTGCGCTGGCGCTGAACTTGCTGATGAGCACCACCAGCGGTCCACGCCAAACCGCGGTTGATCCGCCGTCATCCAACGGCTGCACGCGCCCGTCGGCCCCCTTGACCTGCACGACCGGCCCATCGCCGATGAACAGGCCAGTTAGGCTGAGAGCCTCGTTCAATGCCCCGCCGCCGTTGCGGCGCAGATCGAGAATCACGGCGTCGACGTTCTTCCGGTTGAAGTCGTCGAGAATCAGCCGCACGTCGTGCGTCGTGCTCTTGAAATCGGGATCGCCGCGCCGATCACCGTCCATATCGCGGTAGAAGCTGGGCAAATCGATCACGCCGATCCGGTACGGCGTGCCGTCGGCCTTCCGACCGGCGTCGAACACTTCGCCCCGCGCCTCGCTATCCTTCAGTTCAATCTTCTCGCGAACGATCTTGTAGACCTTGTGTTCACCACCGGTCGCCGGAATCACTTCCAAGCGGACAACAGTACCGCGAGGTCCGCGGATCAGTTTCACGACGTCGTTGAGCTTCATGTCGACCACATCGACGATTTCGCCCGAATCGCCCTGTCCCACGCCCACGATCTTATCCTCGACCTTAACCCGGTTGTCCTTGTCGGCGGCCCCACCGGGGATAATCTTCTTGATGACCGTGTAGCCGTCCTCCGACATGAGCGAGGCTCCGATCCCCTCCAACTCCAAGCTCATGGCGATGGCGAAGTTCTTTTGCGTATCCGGCGACATGTAGTCGGTATGCGGATCAAACGCCGTCGTGAAGGCGTTCAAGTACATCTCCAACAACTCTTCGCTGTCGATCTGGTGCATGCGCTTCGCGAAGCTGTGGTAGCGGCGGGCCAGTTTTTCACGGGCCTGCTGGCTCTCATCGTTCTTGGGCTGTTTCGCGGGCGTCGCCAGGCCGGGCTTGCCATCTTCCAGCAACTTTTCGTCGGAGCCCTTAGCCACAGGCTCTTTCTCTGCGTCCTTTTGCCCGTTCTTCGCCGCATCGGCGTCTTCCTTCTTGTTGACCTCCAGCACCAACAGGTCGTACTTGATCCGTTTTCGCCAGCGGTCCTGCGCCTCAGCCCGATCCTTCGGATATTGCAGCGTATCGCGGTCCACGGGCATTTGCTCGTCGATCGCAAAATTTAGCGGCGCGGCCAGCAATTCATCAACCGTGCGCACCCGCTCGTCAACTCGTTCGAGGAACGTGCGAAAAACCGTGTAAGCGAAGCGGATGTCGCCTTTCAACAGTGCATCGCACAAGGCATCCTTCTGCTTGTCAAACTCGTCCACGTCCGACTGGTAGAAGTAGACCTTCATCGGATCGAGGCTTTTTAGGAACGACTTCAGGCACCTCTCGGAAATTTCCTTGTCCAACGGATGTCGCGACAGGTGCTGGCTCCGCACCAGGAACGCCACAGTCTGGGCGATGTTCCGGTCATTGGCGCCGGGAGCCGTCAAATCGGCCCAGGCCAGAGGGCAGAGCCCCGCAACCAACGCCACGACGAGAATCCAACGGCGGTGATGAAACCACGAAACGGCAGTAGTCCGATGACTCATTCAAGAACCTTTGAAAATGAGGAACTTTGCTAGGCTGGCGGTTGATCTCACCTCAACCGATAGGTGTGGGGCAGACGTCTTTTTCTGCCCGGGCGAAGGCCGGTATGTCTGATTCAACTTGGCCGCCTGCTAGCCTTGGCTAACCGTTGTATAGTATCCCGGGTGGAAGTGCGAAACAAGATCGAACCATGCCGGGCGCCCGAACTCCTAAACGGCCTGCTACTTACAGACGGCCATTCGGGCCGCCACATGCAGGTTGTCCGGCGAAATGTTGCGCCGTTCACAATGGCGATCACCCCATCCAATATGGTGGGCCGGCATTTCGCCAAGCGTGCCACTGGCGTCAGCTATTCGGCCAACGCAGCTATTCCGGCCAACACAGTGGCCTAGTCGACGTTGCGCCGCACGCCAGTATTCAGGAATCCGCCCATCAGGGTCTCGACCGAGGGATCTAGGTCCTCAAATCCGGCCACATGCCCCAATTCGTGCTCGACAACGCTCAATAGATCGATCCGATCGACCGCCCGCGGGTCGACAGCCTGCAATTGCGGGCTGCCCGCGACGGCGGCAAACTCTTCGTCTTGCGCCGGCGTTGAGTCGACGAACCAGCCATGTCCGGCTGCGTCCCGATCAATGTAGATCGTATTGCCATCCGCGAGTGCTAGCGTCGAGCCCGGCAGATCGCGAACCGCGACGTGCACGCTGCTCAAGACAGACATTGAGGACGCTGACAAGCCCGAGGCTGCCCAGCGGGCCAGCGCCTCGCTCACCAAGGGCTTGAGCGCTGCCTCGGAAATCGCGGTCGTGGTAGGACTTGCATCGATCGATCCGCTCGCTGCCTGCAATGCTGGCACACGGCCGTTCCAGTCGCCTGCGAGCGGTATCCAATTTGTGTTCGCCGCTGTCCGCCGCACAGTCGTCGCTATGCCGTATGTGAAATACAGATCGGTGCCGTTACCGTCGAAAGTGTCTTTCAAGTAGTAGGTGGCGATGCCGCCTTCATACAGGCCGTCGACGTCCGTGCCGTTGCCGTCCCAATCGCCGACTATCGGTATGTAGCCGCCGTTGGGAAGTCCGTAATTGAACTGAGTGTCGGCAAAGCCGGCCGTATTGCTGTCTCTCAAATAAAACGTGGAGTTGCCCGGGTCGTACATGCCGATCGTTGTCGTCCCGTCGCCATCCCAGTCGCCGGTGATCGGCCGCCAACCGCCGCCGGCCGGGCCGTAGTCAAACATCAAATTGGCGTAACCCGTGGTATTGCTATTTCTCAAATAGAACCGCGAGAGCGTCGGATCATAGAGACCGATCGTATCCTTGCCGTCGCCGTTCCAGTCGCCGACCATGGGCTTCCAACCACCGCCGGCCGGGCCGTATATGAACATGATGTCGGCGTAGCCTGCCGTATTGCTGTTCCGCAGGTAGAACACCGACGTAACCGGATTGTAGAGCCCTATCGTATCCGTGCCGTCGCCGTTCCAGTCGCCCACGATCGGAAGCCAATGGCCGCCGGCCGGTCCATAGGCAAACGTTAGGTCGGCTGCGCCGGCGTCGTTGCTATTGCGCAGATAGAAGATTGAAGTCGATGGATCATAGGCGCCGATTGTGCTGAAGTCGTGCAACCCCTCGATCGTCGCGGAATCGTACACCACCTCTCCCTCAAGCGAGCCGTTGTCTGGCGTCACCACCGCGTAGACCGTAAAGTTGACGGTGCCAAACCCCAACGTGCTGAGATCAAATGTACTGGTCAGATCCGTAGCGGATGTGGTCGACTGCTTGACCTCACCATTGACCCACCACTCGAACGTCAAGCTGACCGGTTCTCCCTGTGGATCTGACTTGGTTGCCGTGGCAATGAGCACGTCGTCGGCAGTTGGCGTGTGGTTGTTGAGTTCTACCGTGGCGACCGGCGCGAGTATTTCGGCCACCGACGCGGAAGCGGTCACCGTCGTCCCGTCGACCTTGGTATTGTTGGGCGTCACCGAGACCGTCACGGTATAGGCAGCGGGACCGTAATCCGCAATGAGCTCGAACGTGTCCGTCAATTCCGTGGCCGACGTAAATGTGCGTTCGACCACAGTTCCGACCTTCCAAACAAAGGTCAGACTCACTGGCTCCCCGTCCGGGTCCGACTTGGTGGCCGTCGCTGTCAGAACATCATGCAGCTTTGCCGTAGCAGTATTAAGCGATACGGTGGCGACAGGCTGCGCAGCCGTTGTCAGCGTGGCCAAGTCCGGCACCAACAAATTGGCCACCGGAGTGCCAAGGCCCGTGACCAGGTCGTAACGGGCCGTCGCCGAGTCCGTGCCGTTGTCGCCGGTGACAATATCGTGGAAATCGCGCGACGGAAGCGCATAAATGCCCGGTATGGTCTCCGAGGGTCCGTCAAGGGTGCCTTCGCCCGTGCTCACCCGAAGCTGATTGGCAATGGCCACCAAGCCGGCCCAGCACGGTGTGGCCAAACTGGTCCCGCCGATCGCCGCCCACGGGGTCGAATCGCCAAAATCGTACGAATCGTAGACCACAATACCGCTGGCGGCGTCCGCCACGAACGCCACGTCCGGCGTCTGACGGAAGCCGGAGTCCTGGACTCCTGACTGAAAATCTGGCTGTAGCTCATGAAGACTCTGTCCGCCGCCCGAGCTGCTCCAAGCCATTTCCGAAACGTATGTGTCGCCGGATACGGTGAGCGTTGTGCCGCCTACTGCCAAAACGTTCGGCGAAAAGGCCGGGTACATGCCCGGCGAGCCATTGTCTCCCGTGGCTGCAATGACCGTAACGCCCTGATGGCCGTCCGGCGTAGTAAACCAGTGGTCGAGTGAAAGCTCGTGACCGGCGCCACCATCTTCATCGATTGTGGCCTCGGTCAAGCCAAAGCTCAAAGAAATAACCGATACTCCCGCCCGATTTCGAGCCGTGTCAACCGCCTGGAGAATATCGTTCAACGAATCGCTGTTGGCCTCGACCAATAAGATGTTTGCCTTTGGCGCGATGGCATGTGCCCACTCGACGTCAATGGCCGTCTCGACGCCGAAGCCCGAGTCGAGCGCAGCGGCCGCAGGAAGTGTGGTGCTTCCGTCCTGGCCCACCTTCTCAAAGATTGGTGGATCGGCTAGTCCATACTGGACGTCAAATAGATGCAGATCGCTGGTCAGAAAATCAGCATCCGTGCTGTTGACGAACTTCGGATTGTCATATGGCACGACAATGGCAATCGTTTGGCCCGTGCCGTCGCCGACCACACTGCCTAACGTAATGGCGTCGATGCCGTACGCCGACCGGATCTGGGCGGGCGTCAACGAATCGGTGGGTGGCGTCGCCGAGCCAACCACCTCGGCCAATGGCGTCACTCCTAACGCGTTGACTACAGCAGCCGAACCGATCGCCCCACCGACGCTGAGCAATTGACGTTGCTCCAGACTTTCGATCTGCAACGGCCGCTTGCGCGACTTGTCACGCCGTATGCCGCTGAGCTTCGTGTGGAACTCCGTTTCCGCTTGGCCTCCGCGCTAAAACGCCCCGCCAATCGAAAATGATGCACGTGCCTTCCCTCCAAAGCTGCCGGTTCCGGGTGATAAGAAGTCGCTCGATGCGGCCGGGCGCACTTAGCTCCCCCCATTATCGTTAAAGCTCTACAAGCCTGTCAAATAAATGGCGAGCCGGCACAATTAACACACACCTGGCGCAACTGATATATTGCGAAAAATCGACACGTTGCAACGGTGACTTCAACATCGACAGCACAGGCGACAAAGTCTGCGCAGTATGTCACTATGACGCGAAAGGTATCTCGCGAGACCCGAAAGAGCGAGTCGCAAGGCCGGTAATTGGCGATGGAACGCCGTCCGGCGGAGAAGTCATCGCCGCCGACCGCCGCGCAGCTATTTTGCCGCCGTTCTGGCTTCCGCCGGCATCAACTGCTCGGCGAAACGATTGACATAGTGGATGCTGCTGGCGTCGCCGCGGAACCCAACCACGTGCTTGTCGATGTCCAATTGTTGGCCGATCACGCGCCCGGCATCGATGTCGAACCGCACCCGGCCGGCCGCCTCGCGCTGGACCAATTGCGACTCGATGGCCGGATTGGTAATCGGAGTGAGAATCTCCGTCGAGACGCGGATCGTGGCCACGCCGGTCTTCACGTCCTCCAACGTAAACTGCTGAATTGCCTTGACACGTTTCACGCCGCCCGTCTCCAACGGGATGTCGATGTCCTGCGGGAGCGACCAAGTGTGGCCAATCGCCACCGCTTCACTGGGCAGCGGTATGGTCATCCAGCCGTCATCTTGCGGCGACGGCTTGCCGGCCGCCGCTTGCGGAGCTTTGTCGAACCGCTCGCGGTGCAGCACTTTGCCACTCGCGTCCATCCTCACCCGTGAAAGCGGCCGTCCGACCGATTTGGCGACGCTTTCATATCCGGCCGGCGGCTTGGCATCGGTCTGACTGTTATAGCGGACCTCGTTGCTGCCGGTGAGCTGCTGTCGCATGTCGACGCGTTCGACGCTATTCTCGAACGTCGCCGTCCCATCCGGCCTCACGTCCGCAACGCGCCACAGCTTCACCGACAGACTCAACGTCTCGGCCGTGCGCGTCGTGCCGGAAACCGTAGTACGGACCTTCGAGCGGTGTTCCACATGCCAGCGAATTGTCTCGCCCGGCTGGAACTGATAGCGAAGTGTATACTTCTCTGCCGCGGCGGCGGTCGCCACGATTCCGCTCAGAACCAACGTCCATGCTAGACAACAGCGGAAGGCGCTCTTCATACTCGCTTCCTTTCGAGTGACGCATCGCGATATTACTATAGGAGTCGACTCCTGCCGCCTCCTGCCAACTGTCACGTATCGTTCAACTTCAACCGTCCACCCCAGCCGAGCTTTTCGCGGAGCGTGCGGTAGTAGGTGTATCCCGGCGCGGAGACCAGCTTGAACTGCGGCTTCGCCCGTGTCACGCGGACCCGATCGTTTGGCTGCAATCGGCACAGCACACGGCCGTCGACCACGACCGACGTCCCCTCATTCGGCCGCGGCACCACCATTTCATACACGCAGTCGGCCGAATCCACAACGGGCCGCATCGTCAGCGCATGTGGGCTAAGCGGCACGATCGCAAACGCCTGCAAGTGCTTTCGCAGGATCGGACCACCGGCGGCCAGACAATGGGCCGTCGAACCCACTGGCGTGCTGATCATCAAACCGTCGCAACTATACGTAGTTACCAAATCGGCGTCAACGTAAAGATCGATGTTCACTAGCGCGAAAGGCGTGCCGGCCTGCAGCACCACCTCATTCAGGCCAAGGTGCTTGCTACAAACTTCACCCTTCCGCAGCACCATGCAGTCGAACATCAAGTGTTCGCGAACCTCGAGTTTGCCGGCGGCAAAGTCGCGCAAGACTGTTGGCAATTCAGCGGGCGTTAGGTTCGCTAGGAATCCGAGCTTGCCTAGATTGACAGCCACCACTGGTACCTGCCGATGACCCATCTGCCGCGCGGCCCTCAGGATCGAGCCGTCGCCGCCCAGCACGATCGCCACGTCGGCCTCGACCTCCGACAGGTCTTCACTGCCAGTGAAGTCGGTACGAACAATGTGCACGTGCTGCTCAATAATCGGCCGTAGGCGCTGTGCTTCGTCCAGCACGTGCGGCCGCTGGCCCGCGCCCAGCAGAAAGGCGCGTAGCGGTTTCGGTTCCGACACATGAAGCTTCTCTTGCGTCATAACGTCACACGGGTTTGTGGAAACGCTCAGGTAGCGGCTTGATGACGCGACGCTCGTTCTGCGGTATGTCGGCACGCTCGCATGATGCCGGCCACGTCGAGCCCCAACGCGCCCAGCAACTCGCTACGGCTGCCGTGTTCGATGAAGCGATCGGGGATGCCGAGACGGACGATTCTGCTCGTATCGAGACCAGCGCCTGATGCGGCCTCAAGGACGGCGCTTCCGAATCCGCCCATCAGCGCCCCTTCTTCCACCGTGATGACCGCCGGGCAATCGGCCACGGCACGGAGAATTGTTTCGCAGTCCAACGGCTTAATAAAGCGCGCGTTGATGACACCGAAATCGAGCCCCTCGCTCGCCAGTTGCTCGGCGGCACGGAAGCAGGCGCCCAGCAGTGTGCCGCAGGCTATCAGCATGCCGTCGCTGCCCCAGCGGATCACCTCGGCCTTGCCGAGTTCCACCGGTGCCGTGGCTCGTTTGATCGTTTCCGAAGCGGCCTTCGGATAACGGATGGCGGTCGGCCCATCGTGATTTAGTGCCCAGTCGAGCATAGCCGCCACGTCTGTCGCATCCCCCGGGGCCATCACCGTCAAGTTCGGCAGTGGACGCAAATACGTCAAATCGAACGCGCCATGGTGAGTCGGGCCGTCTGGCCCAACCAGTCCCGCGCGGTCCATCAGCAGAAGCACGGGCAGGTTCTGCAACGCCACTTCCTGGAATATCTGGTCGTACGCGCACTGCATGAACGTGCTGTAGATGTCGACGACTGGCCGCAGCCCGGCCTTCGCCAGACCGGCAGCGAACGTCAGTGCGTGCGATTCGCAGATGCCCACGTCAAAGAAACGGTCGGGGAACTCGTCGCGGATCGGCTCCAACTTGTTCCCCTGGCACATGGCGGCCGTAATCGCCACGACCTTGGGATTGGCTCGCATCTGGGGTAAAAGCGCATCGCGAACCAACTCCGTGTAGGCCGGCCGGGCGCACGCTTGCACCAGCGGAACGACTGAACCATTGCTTCGCTTGAACGGCGCAGGGGCGTGGAACGTTGTCGGATCTTCGGCAGCCGGCTGAAAACCGTGCCCCTTCTCCGTCACCACGTGCAGCAGTACGGGCCCTTGGAATTGCCGCACCATGTCCAGGTACTTCTGCAACTGGCGAATACTGTGTCCGTCCACCGGACCGATATACCGAAAGCCGAGGTCCTCGAAGATCATGCCCCCGAGCAGCCCCGCCTTGATTGCGTCCTTCACCTGCGAGGCGAACCGCTCCACCGGATCGCCAATGACCGGCATCCGGTTGAGCATCTTTTGGACTTCCGTTTTCAGGCCGGTATAGAAATTGGCCATACGGAGCCGATCGAGCGACTCGGCCAAGCCGCCGACGCGCGGGCAGATTGACATCTTGTTGTCGTTCAGCACGACAATCAAGTTCTTCTTCAAACCCCCGGCGTTGTTCATCGCCTCGAAGATCGTGCCGCAAGGAAAGGCGCCGTCGCCCACGACGGCGACGACGTAGCGGCTTTCGTCGGGCCGCAGCAACTCATCGCCGCACTTCATTCCCAGAGCCGTGCCTACGCTGCAACCGGCATGACCCGTGAGGAACAGGTCATAGTCGCTTTCGGCCGGATTGGGATAGCCCATCAACCCGCCCCGGGCGCGCATCGTGTGGAACTCGTCGTACCGCCCGGTGACCATCTTGTGCGGATACACCTGGTGGCCTGTATCCCAGATCAATCGATCGCGGCTGAAATCGAACGTCGTATGCAACGCCAGCGTCAATTCGATCACGCCCAAGTTCGAGGCAAAATGGGCTGTCCGCGTGGCGGCCAAACGGCAGAGCGCCTCGCGCATCTCAGCGGCCAACTGCCCAAGCTCCTTGTGCGAAAGCCCCTTAAGATCGTGGGGCGAATTGATCGTCGAGAGCAGTTTGTCCATCAGCGGTCCCTTTCCACGACGTACCGCGCCACGGCACATAGGGCCTCTGCCCGCAACCCGAAGGACTTGAGCGACTGGCACGCCTGGAAGGTCAATTGTTCAGCATGTTGGGCACTTTGGTCAAGACCGAGTACCCCCGGAAAGGTCAGTTTTCCGCGTAGGGCATCTTTGCCCACCCGCTTGCCCGCAACCGACTGGCTGCTGCGGACGTCCAACAAGTCATCGGTGATCTGAAAAGCCAACCCCAGGCGGCCGCCATAGTCGTCCAAGGCGGCCAGTTGTTCGCCGTTTGCCCCAGCAACCATGGCGCCAAGCCGCAGCGAAACGCGGATGATCGCCCCGGTTTTGCGATTGTGGATTGCCGTAAGGGGAGAGACGAGAGAGGAAAGGGCGGAGCGATCCAGGTTTAGGGATTGTGGATCAGGCGTTAATGACGGGGTGGCTCGTTTAACGGTCGCCGGCGCGGCGGCCCCCTCGTCGCTCTCCTGTCCTCCTGCTCCTCGTACATCATCCATCTGTCCCCCGACCATATTGCAGGCCCCCGCAGCCGCGGCCAACGCGGCGCAGCACGCAGCCGCACATGCCGGCGGCTGAATCTCGTTGGCGAGCACTTCAAAGGCACGCGTCAACAAGGCGTCGCCGGCGAGAATCGCCGTCGCCTCGTCGAAGGCCTTGTGGCACGTCGGCCGACCGCGACGCAAATCGTCGTCGTCCATCGCCGGCAGATCGTCATGGATTAGCGAATACGCGTGGACCATCTCGACCGCACATGCGGCCGGCATCGCGGCATCCATCGCGCCGCCACACGCCTCGCAACTGAGCAGCACCAGCATCGGCCGCAAACGCTTCCCGGGGGCCAGCAAGCTATAACGCATCGCCTCGCGAAGCCGCGCGGGGCAGCCCTCGCCCAGTTCGGTGTGCTCGGCCAATGCCGCATCGATGCGTGGGCCAAGCGATCGGACCAACTCGGCGAAACTCTGAGCCGGCTGCTTATCCTCTGAGCGGTCAGAAATGCGGCAACCCATTCCGTTCTCGCTGCGGTTTGCATCACCTCGAGCCGCGTGGCGTAAAGACATTACGTTCAGTGTACGCCTGCGGTTGCGCCTCGTCTACGCCGGCCGGTCCAGGTCACGATTCAACCGGCCCGCCATCGGGCGGCGTTGCTGGCAAACGGCGTCGACTGCGGCGTTTGCCCGGCTCGTTGGCGTCGAACGTCGCGCTGTCGTCAAAAGGTTGAGTGATCGGTTTGCCCTCGGCATCCAACCCGCTGAGCAACTCGATCCGCCGTTCGGCCCCTTGCAGCAACTCGTACGATTGGCGCAGCAGTTTCACACCTTCCTCATACCGCTCCATCGCCTCGTTCAGCCCCATCTTGCCGTCTTCAAGCAAGTGAACGATGTCCTCCAGCCGCTTTATCGCGGCTTCAAAACTCAATTCTTCGCTTGGGCGGTCTTTGGCGTTGTCGTCGGCCATGATGGTTTGCCCTCTCCGCCTTCCACACTTCCTATTCCCACTCAATCGTCGCCGGCGGTTTGCTGCTGATGTCGTACACCACGCGATTCACGCCCTTCACCTCGTTGATGATTCGCGTGGAAATACGTGCCAACAGGTCGTACGGCAAATGGCTCCAATCGGCCGTCATGAAGTCTTCGGTGTCGATCGAACGGACGGCCACCACGTCGGCATACGTCCGCGCATCGCCCATCACGCCGACGCTCTGCACCGGCAAAAGCACCGCGAACGCCTGCGCCGTATCGCGATACAGACCGGCTTGCTTAATCTCGCTAACCACGATCGCGTCAGCCTCGCGCAGAACGTCGAGTCGCTTCTTCGTCACCGCACCTACGCAGCGTACTGCCAAACCGGGCCCCGGAAATGGATGCCGCCAGACAATCTCTTCCGGCAAACCAAGCTGCAAGCCCAAGCTGCGGACTTCATCCTTGAAGAGATCGCGCAGCGGCTCGATCAATTCAAACGCCAGATCCTTGGGCAATCCACCCACGTTGTGGTGCAACTTGATCGTGGCGGCCGGTCCGTCACGGCTGCCGCCGCTCTCGATCACGTCGGGATAGAGCGTGCCTTGGGCGAGAAACCGGGCCCCGTCGATCTTCGCCGCTTCGTCCGCAAAGCAATCGATGAACGCGTGGCCAATGCGGCGGCGCTTCTCTTGTGGATCGACCACGCCGGCCAGTGCCGTCAGGAACTCGTCTTCCGCTTTCACTACGTGCAGGTCGGTCTTGAAGTGGTCGCTAAATTCCTTCAGGACCGATTCCTCTTCGTCCTTTCGCAACAGTCCATTGTCCACCAGGATGCAAGAAAGTTGCGTGCCGATGGCCTGGGCCAGCAGCGCGGCCACAACCGAAGAATCGACGCCGCCGGAAAGTCCGCAGATCACACGGTCCTTGCCCACGCGGCGGCGAATGGCCTCGACCGTTTCGCGGGCAAAGTCGCCCAGCTTCCAACTGCCCGAACAATGGCACACCGACTTTAGAAAGTTGCCCAGGATCGCGGAGCCCTGCGGTGTGTGCGTGACCTCGGGATGAAATTGCAGGCCGTAAACTGGTAGTTGCCGGTGCTTGACGGCGGCCAGCGGGCAGGTGTCGGTGGCGGCCAAGGGTGCAAAATCGCTGTTGGCCTGCGATACCTGATCGCCATGACTCATCCAGACCTCGAACTCCTTCGGCAATGCCGCAAACAGCTCGTTCGGTTCCGTCACACGGCACCGAGCCCGACCATACTCGCGCGTCGGCGTCCCCTGCACGCGCCCGCCGAGCGCCTGGCATGCCAGATGCAGCCCGTAGCAGATGCCCAACACGGGCACGCCCAGGCGGAAAATTTCCGGATCGCACTTCGGCGCTCCAGGCTCGTAGACGCTGGCCGGTCCGCCGGAAAGAATAATCCCGTTGGGAGCCAACTCGCGGATGCGCTCGGCCGTCAGGTCGTGCCGAACGATCTCACAATAGACGTGCTGCTGACGGACCCGCCGAGCGATTAGTTGGGCGTATTGGGAACCAAAATCCAGGATCAGGACTTTCTCGTCAGCAAGCCGCTTCATTCGCCACCCTTGGGAAAACCCGACATTATAGGGGTTTTTCCAATGACCGTCAATGATCGGTGGCATCTGATGTATCCCCAGTTTCGCGCGGCTGCGCAAGAAAAGTGGCGGTCCTCTGAAAGTCGTTAGTTGGTATATGGTTGGGGTGCGAAGTCAAACCACTCAACCACGACTAGCGGAGGAACCGCCATGAACGGCATGGAAGCCGTGTGCTGGATCACGAGTGTATGTTTCGGCTTGCGAAAGAGCCAGATCAAAACCTTAGCCGACTTGGTGGCCGTGGCCATCCTGGTGGGCCGGGTAAGTCTCTCGGAACTCGGACGTCTCCTGGCCGAGGAACGCGAGGGTGCGGCCAAACATGGCATCAAGCGGGCTTGGCGGTTCACTGCCAATCAGCGAGTCCACATCAGCGATGCCATGCAAGGGCCGCTCCGCTGGCTGTTCCGAAACCGGAGGACTTGGCAAGACCACCCGTTGTTGGTCACCTTCGATTGGACGGAGGTCCGTTCGTTTCACACGCTCATGGCGGCGGCCGTGATTCGTGGACGCGGCGTGCCGCTCTTGTGGGCCAGCTACGAGGAATGGGTGCTGTACAAAAGCCAGAACAATCTCGAAGAAGGACTGCTGCGATTGCTAAAGTCCCTTCTGCCCGACTGGATCACGATCATCCTTGTGGCCGATCGAGGCTTCGGCCGCACGGAGTTGGCCCGGACCTGCCAGCAGATGGGCGTGCACTACGTCATCCGCATCAAGCCGGACGTTTACATCGAATGCCGTAAATTCCGGGGAAAACTGGACCTTTTTTCGGGTCAAACGAGGCACGCGGCGACTATTGAAGGACGTTCAGTTCCGCCGGGAGAAACCGGTCGTGCAAAACGTAGCGGTCTTCTGGAAAAAGGGATTGCCAAAGGAACGCGACGAGTGTTGGTTCCTCATGACCGACCTCACCTATCCGGTGATGCGGTTGACGGAACTCTACGGTCGGCGGATGACGATCGAGGAACTGTTCCGAGACGAGAAGAATCGCCGCCACGGCTGGGCGTTGCGCAACACACAGATTACCCGCCCCGATCGATTCGATCGCTTGCTGCTGATCCTGACGCTGGCGTACTGGCTGTTGACTGGCATTGGGCTCCTGGCGTTACGCCGCTATCCGCCTGGCATCTGGTGCAGCAACAATCGGCCTGGAGCATGCGCGGTATTCTTCATCGGTCAGAAAATGGTCCGCCGACTGCAACTCACAGCCGCCCAAGCACTTTCCGCATTACTCCATGCGATCCTGGTCGAGGCCGGAAACTGGGGATTAGCCAACCCGAAGGCAGGCAGAATAGTGCCCCCCCATCGGGCCCGTGAACTAGACTTGTGCGGGACAAGAACCGGAACTTGTATGCAACGAAGCCGCGCCGCCACACTACCGAGTCGCCTTGCTGCCGCGTGGGTCGTATTGGCCATCATGTTGCTCGGCGTGGCGCTGTTTGGCGTATGGCGAGCGCCGGATCGCATCAATCACGACTGCGCCCTGTACCTGCAAGAGGCCGAGCTATTGCTGGACGGGGCCGTGCCATATCGCGACTTCGTCGAACTGAATCCGCCCCTGGTGATCTATCTGAACGTCCCGACTGTTTTTTTGGCTCGATTCCTGGACATTTCGCCAATCGTCGTTTTTCATAGCCTTGTCATCGTTTTGCTGGCGCTTTCCGCGATGGAAATGCGCTGGCTTCTGGGGAAGGGGCGGCTCGGCTTCTCTCTGGGCGGACGTGGCTTGGTGTTGCTCGCGTGGGCGGCGCTGTACTTCATCGTCGACGGGCGTGGCGACACGGGCCAGCGGGAACAACTCTTTGTCCTGCTATACGTTCCATTCTTGTTCTTGCGGATTCTGCGGCATCGCGGCGGAGCGGTGAGCGGCTGGTTCGCGGCCATGCTTGGCGTCCAAGCCGGGATCGGAGTGGCGCTCAAGCCGTACTTTCTTCTCATCGCCATCGGCGTCGAGATGGTACTGCTATGGAGGTCGCGACGTGGCAAGACCGTTTGGAGCCTGGAGAACTTCGCGCTGGCGACCGTCGTCGCGGCTTATGCTCTTCATTGGCTGTTTGTGCCGGCCGCGATGCGTGAGGCGTTCTTCGGCCGCTGGCTACCGATGATCTGGCGTGGCTATGGCGCATACAACGTGAGCTATCGCGAGGTGGCTGGCAGTATCATCGGCTCGCCTCTCTCGCTGGCCGCAGTGGCTGCGGCGCTGCTTGCGGCCTTTGTTGCTGTAAGGTCCAGCGCCCGATGGCGCGACCCACTGGCGGCGCTAGCTGCCCTGGCCGGGATGGCCTTGCTGGCAATCTTCCTCCAACAAAAAGGCTGGAGCTATCATCGCATTCCGCTGGACGCGGCCGGGCTGCTGTGCCTGGCCGTCTTAGCGGGAAAGTGGCCAAAAAGGGGATGGCTCCTTAGTGCTCACTCGGCCCACTTGGTGACGGCTGCAATTCTTTGTCTCCTGATCGCGGCGTGCGCGACCGATCGCGCTACCGCTCGCACCGAGCCGCCCGATTTTGTGGCTTTGCAGAGGATCGTCCAGACGCACAGCGCGCCCGGCGACCGCGTACTGATCGTGGCCTCATCGGTGCGTCCGGCGTATCCGATGCTGCTGCAATTGGGCCGCAAGCCGGGCAGCCGCTATCTGTGCTCGTTCCCGGTGGCCTTCTTCTATGCCGAAGAAAAAAGAGGACAGGTCCAATTTGCCGGAACGGCCCAGAGGCGGGCACCGACGCGAAGCGTTGGTCGTCGCACAAATTGGACCTGCCCCCTTTTTTCCACAACATACCGCGATTATGCAGATGCGTCAGACGGCGAGCGGCAGTTTCTCGACGAACTGGCCGACGACGTCGCGCAACTTCAACCACGGCTGGTGATCATCCACGATCGCCCCGGCTGGTTGGGATTGCCCGACGGCTTCAATATGTTTGACTATCTCGAGCAGGCAGGCTGGGCCAAGCGCGCGCTGGACAATTATCAGGAACTGCCCGCACCACGGGGCTGGAAGGTCTTTGGACAGAGGCGATGACCTAGCCCGCATTTCTCACCACACCGCGGCATAGCCGCGTCCGATGGCACGGCGGGCGGTTGGACACGCCTGGCAGGGCCAATGAAGGACAAATCGGCAGCGGGAAATCGCCGGCGGTAGCCACTGGTGGGGACGAACGGCCGTTTTGTGCCGGACGGAATCGCTTCGGCGCAGACCTTCAGCGCCGCCGTTTCTGAGGAGCGTCCGTTTTGGGAACCAGAAACCTTATCCCGACGCCGACAGCGGCAACGACCACCGCCGCAAGTTTTCGTACACCTGGGCAAACACCCGCTGATACGGACAACTTTCCGACAACGAGATCCACACCCGACGAACCGTTGTTCGCACTAACGCCCCCAACTTCAACAGCTTCAACCGGATTGTATCGCAGCGAGCCGTGGCCATCTCCGTGCCTTGCAGTCCGAACTGTCGCAACGCCATCAGCAGCGTGTACGCCGCGCTCGATAACCACAACCGCAACTGATTCGCCCGCATCGTCGCGCAACTTGTGCGGTCGGCGAACAGGCACATCTGCTGTTCCTTGATCCGGTTCTCCATCTCGCCGCGCGCGCAGTACACATCTTCGTACAACCTTCGGGCGTCGAGTTCTTCGGCCGAAAGCGAGGTCACGATGAATCGCGGGTTGCTGCCCTTGGGCAGATGCTCGGCCTTGCCTACCACGCGACGCTCCCGGCTCCAACTCTTTCGCGTCTGATAGGTGCAATCTTTGAACACTCGCGATGCTTGGCCGGTGGCCTCGAATTGCAGTTTCGCCTCCTGCAGCTCTTTGCCAAGAATCCGCTGCAATCGGGCGTTTCTCGCCAATCCGAGCACGTAATCCACATGGTTCGTTTCGCACCAGCACATCAAGTTCTCTCGGCAAAAACCGCTGTCGCCTCGCACGATGATTCGCACCGTCGGCCACGCAACGCGAATCCGTTCGACGATCTTCGCCAACTGCTTCACCGAACCCGCCGCGCCGTCGATGTCCGATGGCCGCAGCTTGGCGCACAGCAAAAACTCGCCGCAGAAAATGTACAAGGGCAGATAGCAGTAGCCGTCGTAATAGCCGTGAAAGAACCGTCCCAACTGATGGCCGTGGATCGGATCGTCCGTGGCGTCGAAATCGAGCACGATCTCCTTCGGCGGCGTGGGATGCAACGACAAAAACATCTCGACGAAGAAGTTTTCGATGTCGCGATGCCGAGCAACGGCTTTTTTGTAGCGGCTCTTTTCGTCGGCCCCCACGGGCGTCAATTCCAAACGGTTCAACGTGCTCTTGCCCGCCAGCGACTTGCCGCGATCTTCACGTCGGCGTCGATCTTGGCCGGTCGGATCGTCCTTGCCCACCAGCACTGCCAAGAGCGGATCGTGACGTAAGGTGTCGTGGTCGTTGAGGTCTTCGTAGCTCAGGGCCAGGGCGAACACCCGCTGGGCGAGGAGTTCGCCAACCGTGTGTTCGATCCGTTCTGGATCGCGGTGATCGGTAAAGCAGGCGGCGAATCGCCGAAGAATGCCGGTCTTGGCAGCCACCTCCCGCAGCAGGAGTCCGCCGGCATCCGAAGTGATGGCGCCGCCGTCGAATCGGGCGGTGACCGCCCGGCTGCTGAGCCCTTGGAAATCGAACTTGCGTGCGTTACACTCTGTAGTCATCGGGCGGCCTCCTTGCTCGTGGCGAAAGTTGCTTGTGATAAAACAACTTATGCCACAAAAGGCCGCCCTTTTCTATAGGGACGGTGAGAAATGCGGGCTAGGCGTCGTCGGAAAAGGCGAACATATCATCCTGAGCGCAGCGAAGGATCTCCTCCGAGGCCGCGAAGGTCCGTCGATTCTTCGCTGCGCTCAGAATGACAATCGGGAGGTTCCGGTGCTTTCCGACAAAGCCTAGGTGTAATGCGGCGTGTAGAGGGGCTTGTCGAGCATGGCATTTGCGGCGTCGTTGCCGACGAATAGCTCTTTGTCAGGGTCCCATTGAAGTTTTCCGCCGATCTGAACCGCGATCTGTCCCAATAGTCCTAGCGACGTGATTCGATGACCGACTTCGATCGGTTCGAGAGGTTGTTGCCGCGTCTTCACGCTATCGATGAAATCCCGCTTGTCGCTCTTTCGCGGGAAATGCAGTTCGTCGGGGCCAATGGTTGCCGTTAGCAGCGAGGCCGGCTCGGTCCGAAGTTCGGAGAAGAAATCACCCCAAATCCAGCCCTTGTCGCCTTCGATCTTGAAGTACGGCTCTTCGGTGCGGAAGGTCCAATGCACGCCATTGGCGTAACGCATTTTGACATCGAACTTGATCAGCACGTTCCAGAAGCTCGCTGGCGGCGGATAGGCGCCGGTCGCTTCGATTTCTACCGGCCCGGTCTGCTCCAGATCGGCGCACCACGCGGCAGTGTCGTTCAGGTGCGAGGTCCAGTTGGTAATCATGCCGTCGGTGTAGTACATGTGGCGCATCCAGCCAGCGCGATCGTAGCTTTTCGGCGGATGAACGCGAGCCTCGGTGTAGGGCGCTCGCGGCGACGGACCTTGCCAGCGCTCGTAATCGAGATCGGCCGGCACGGGCATGTCTGGTTTTGGGTCGAAGTCGAATTTGTCGAACGGCACGCCAACGGTAATCTTCTCGATTTTGCCGATTCGCCCATTCCGGCACAGTTCGGCCGCGTGCACGATGTGCTTCTTAGATCGCAATTCGCTATCGACGCGGAACACGCGTTTTCGGGCGGCGACCAGATTGGCCAATTTGCGTCCATCGGCGACGGCGCGGGTGATTGGCTTTTCCAAGGAAACATCCTTGCCCGCCTCCAGTGCCGCCATTGCCATTGGGACGTGCCAATGATCGGGCGAGGAGATCATGACGGCATCGATGTCTTTTCGCGCCAGAAGATCGTGGAAATCCCCATAGGTCGCGCAGCCACGATAGCCAGTGACCTTTCGTTTGGCATAGCCCTCCTCAACTTGCTGTTTGGCATTTTTCAGCCGCCAAGCGTCGACCTCGCAAACGGCCACGATCTGCACGTCGGGCATCTTCAGGAATTGCGGGACGTTATAAGCGCGGGCTTGCCGACCGACGGCGATCATGCCTACCGTAATGCGCTCGCTTGGGGCCGGAAGATTTTCATCCCCGAAGACGGACCTCGGCACAATCGTCGGCGCAGCACACGCGGCGCCAGCAGCAGCCGCATTCACCAGAAAACTGCGACGGGAAATCGACGTATGTGGGCAGCTCATATGAGGTCTCCGGCATGGGGAATGAGGATGCGCAGGACGAGCACTGACACTATGATAAGGCGACGATTATCCAGTAGCAAGCCGGACGCTGGCCCAGGAGAATTGCGAAGTCACAATTTTGGGGAGGGCGAGGCTCCCGCCGAGCCAAACCAGATCGCAGAACGCAGCTCAGCAGGAGCTTCGCCCTCCCGTTTCGTTCGGTCCTGAGCGACTTCGCAGTCCTCCTAGGAACTGGCCCGTAGTCATGTGCACACACGGCTAGCCACCGCTGTGACAATAGGCGATTACGCTGTCCGCCGCCGTCGCCAAGCGTATGGTAGCAGCCCGATGGCACCGATGCCGAGGAGGACGAGGGTGGAAGGTTCGGGTATCGGGGTTAATAGGAACGCATGGGTCTGCCCGGCGGGATTGAGGCCGTAGCCAACAATCCATCCATTGTCGTTAATTGCGGTAGCGTCCGTCAGAGTGAAACCCAGAAGCGGATCAACGAAAGAGTTCAGGTCCGACATTGCCCCGTTCTCATAGAGGAAAGCGTGTCGCTCCGATCCGCTCGCCAAATCGGAAGAGCCAACAATTTGCGCCGAATTGTTGATACTCTTCGCCGAGCTACTCCCGCCGCCAAGCGTGCCAAGGTCTGTCAGAGTCGGCTGCGCAGCGTCCCAGGCGTTGTAGCATACGAACGCATGATATGTGCCGGAGATAGTAGCTGATGTGCCCGCGATTGCCCCGTTGTCGTTGAGGTCCCTCAGAGAGTTGTCCGTACCGCCCAAGGTTGTTGTCAGGCTGTCAGGCGGGCGGAAATTGCTGCCACTTAGAGGACCACCAAAGAAGTTGCTGTGCCAACCATACGCGCCAGTCGAGCCCACAAACTGCCCCTCGTTGTTGATTGCGGTAGTAGAGGAAAAGTCGTTCGGAAACTCCGAGCCGGCGAAGTCAAAACCGTCATAGACGGCATGCGACAGTCCACCACTCCAAGTATGAAAGCCTTCATACTTCGCGGACTCGCGCCTGCCTGCGGTCTCCCCCGAGTCGTTGATATCACTCAGTGAGTATCCCAACGGGAAGTAAAGCGGTTCACCCGGGAATCCTACGTCGATCCCACCCTCGTAGAAGGTCTTTGTGCCTCCACTGAATAGCCATGCTCGCGAGTAATCGGAATCAAAACCATCTGTATATCCATTAAGGTTACGGTGCGCAAGTTCATTGCCCACGACTTGGCCTAAGTTGTTAATGGCGACGGCAGCTCCGGCGCCAAGGGAACTCATCGTCCCGTTGGCGTAAAGAAATGCGCCTGCGGGCGAACTGCCCACAACTTGCCCGCTGTTGTTGATATCCGCCGCATTACCCTCGCCCAAATCGGTAAGGTTATAGCGGACGTCGCCCAACACGTTGTCGCATAGCAGCGACGCGAATACCACCATCGCAATCGCCAAGACTTGGGATCTCATTGCACTTCTCCACGAAAACGGGTGTCACGTTTCGCCATCGGAATAGGTCAGCGAGTCGGCATGAGTGTCTGCCGTCATCGCTGCCTCGCAGCCAACGAACCACGCAAAAAGCACACGCCAAACAGCACCGAACAACCAGTCGTTGAGCGGGACCGTCTCGGGGCTAGACGCCTGCAGAAATGAGGTACAGCCGCTACTTTACCAAACCCCGCGAATCACGTCAACAACCCCCCCTAAAATCATGTCATTACTCCGGTGGACTGATCTACCGGCTCATCGTCTTCCGCCTCTTGCCCGGCAAACATCGCCCGGCCTTGGTCGGTGTTCGATATAAGTCCGGTTGTCTCCAATCCTCGTTGCATCTGGCCAATGAAGCTGGGCGGCACAAGGGCGAAGCGGGGCTGTCAGCCGTAGCGGGTCCACATGCCGGCTATGTACCGCTGTGACGATAGGCGATCACGCGGGCGCGCTCCAGCGTGATCAGCCCTTCTTGAATCATGGCATCGAGTTCGGGCAAGAGTTCGGCGATCCGCTCGGGCGTGTCGACGATCTCCACGACGATCGGCAAATCTTCCGAGAGCCGCAAAATCTTGGCGGTGTGTATGCGGCTGTCGGCGCCGAATCCCATCATGCCGCGCAAGACCGTGGCCCCGGCCATGCCGCGCTTGCGCGCCTCCAACACAATGGCCTCGTAGAGCGGCCGGCCATGATGGCGGTCGCTTTCGCCGATAAAGATCCGCAGCAGTTCGGCTTCTTCGGGCAATCGCATGGCTTTATCCTCCTCGCCTATAACAAGCTGCCTAGCGCTATTCCGGCCAAGAGCGCGGCCAGTCCGCCCACGTTGTGAATCGCAAAATAGCCGATTGCTAAGAGCCACTCCTGGTCATAGAGCAGGTTTCTGGTCTCGAAAATGAACGTGGAAAACGTGGTGAAAGCGCCCATGAAACCGATGAGAATTATTGAGCGCGTCTCGATGCTGCCGGGCAATCGATTCTCCAGCGACGACCAAACCAGGCCGAACAACAGACAGCCGCAGAGGTTCACAGCGACGGTGCCCCACGGAAAAACCTTGCCGGCATACGACTGAACCAATCCACCCAGTCCATAACGGGCCAAGGTGCCAAGTGAACCAGCCACGGCGATCAGTAGCAGTTTTTGCAGCACGAAATCAGGCGACGGGTGTCGTCTCCTACAGGTTAATGCTCCACGATACCATTTCCGCTATCCGCTGTCGCTGCCAAGGCAATGCCGGCCAAGGTCAAGTTGGGGACGTAACGTGCCCAAGGTCCGAGCAGTTGTGCAACGCTGGATCCGGCGCCGCCGGTGAGAAAGACTTGCGGTTCAATCTGCGTCGGGTCCCCCACGCCAGAAAAGGGGACAGTCCCCATTTGCCGGAACGGCCCTTCGGGTGCTATGCACAAATGGGGGCTGTCCCCTTTTCTGGCGTGCTCCGGCAGCCGCTCGATCAATTGCCGGATCGAGCCCACCGCACCCCAGAAGAGGCCGGATTCCATGGCCGGCACGGTTGCGGTGCCCAATGGCGGCGGCGGGGCAGTGAGTTCCGCCATATCGACCAGCGGCAGCAAGTCAGTGAACTCGTGCAGGGCCCGGGCCGACATCGCAATTCCAGGCAGGATGGCGCCGCCCAGAAAAGCTCCGTCCGGCGACACCAAGTCGACCGTGATGGCCGAGCCGACGTCGACGATCACAGCCCTGCGGCCGGCCTCCCGGAGGCGATTGACGGCCACGGCGTCGACGAGCCGGTCGATGCCCACCATGTCGGGCCGCGCCACGCGCACTTCGAGCGGCAAATCGCCGGAGGCCAAAAGCGTAACGTGATCGCGACCGCGATGTTGGTTCAGCCAATCGAGCAGATGTGCCGTCGCCGGCCGATTTACGCTGGCGATCCACCAATGCGTCGGAGTTTCAAGATCCGCAAGCCATTTAGTGATGGCGTCGAGATCGGCCACATCGCCCAACAGCGGCAGAGTCTTCGCCGGCTCCGGCAAACCGGCGGCGCAGCCGTTGGCAAACAGCCCCAGTTTGATTCGGGCATTGCCAATATCGACGGCCAAAATAGTATTGTTCGCCATGAACGGAAGCTGCGATCAGCAAAGCGATCGAAACTTGTCGACGGTTAACCCCGCTTCTTTGATGATGCCAGCCAACGTCCAGCGGTTGACGGGGTTGTGACGTGGGATGGTGATAATGGCGCTGCCATCGGTCATTACGACGTGTTTGCCTTGGCGGAGGACTCGAAAGCCGGCTCGTTCGAAGGCTCGCATCACTCGGAGATGCGGCAGCAGAGGAACATCAGCCAACCGCCACCTCCACCTCACGGATTTCCTCGCCGGCGTCGAGATCGTCGATCGCAGCCAAATACTCCTCGATGGCGCTGCGGATGTTCTCCAGAGCTTCTTGTTCGGTGGCTCCTTGGCTCCAACAACCTCGCAATCCGGGGCAGTGGACCGTATAGCCGTCTTCGTTCTTACTTAACGCGACTTTGTATCGCATAACTGGCTCCGCGATTGTCGATGTCCGCTTCAATTCTCGCCGCGTTACGACCATAAATCAAGCATCACCATTTGGGTGGCTCGCCCTGTAGGGTCTGGGCGATGTGGCCGACCAATTCGTTAAGCCCTTGCCCGGTGACGGCCGAGATCAGCAGCACCTCGCGCCCAGTGGCCTGGCTGAGTCGCTCTTGCACCTCGCGGCTGGCCGGCAGATCGGCTTTCGTGACAACGGTGATCTCCGGCCGCCCGCCGAGTTCGGCGCTGTGCAGCTCCAACTCGTTGCGGATCGCGCGGTAGTTGGCCAGCGGCTCTGTGCCGTCGGTTGGTTCGGGCTCGACAAGGTGGACGAGGATGCCGGCCCGCTCGATGTGACGGAGGAATTCGTGTCCAAGGCCCACACCGTCGTGCGCGCCTTCGATCAGGCCCGGGATGTCGGCCATGATGAACGAACGATCGAAATCGATTTGGACGCGGCCCAGGTTCGGGTGCTTTGTGGTGAACGGATAGGGGGCAATCTCGGGCCGAGCACGCGACAAGCGGCTCAGCAGGGTGCTCTTGCCGGCGTTGGGCTTTCCGACAAGTCCGATGTCGGCGATCACCTTGAGTTCTAGCCGCAATCGGCGAACCTCGCCGGGATCACCGGGCGTCGACTGGCGCGGCGCACGGTTGATGGCCGACTTGAAGCGGAGGTTTCCTTTGCCGCCTTTGCCGCCTTGCGCCACGACGACGCGTTCACCTGCCGCGGCCAAGTCCTTCAATATATGCCCATGCTTGGCATCGAAGACGATGGTGCCAACGGGTACGGGAATGACCAGATCGGGCGAGGAGCGGCCGTGGCAGTTCGCGCTGGTGCCCGGCTGTCCGGAGGCAGCCGACCACTGGCTGCGATGACTGAGTGGGGCAAGGCTATCGACCCCTTCTTCGGCGACTAGGACCACGCTGCCGCCATCACCGCCGTCGCCGCCGTCCGGCCCGCCGCGCGGCACGAATTTCTCCCGTCGGAAGCTGACGCAGCCGTCACCCCCTTTGCCGGCCTCGACTCGTATTTCGATTTCATCCAAAAACATAGGCGCAGTGCTGCAAAGGATCCAGTGTACAGGGCCGGCGGACTGCGGGGAAGCCGTAGCGTGCCCGCACGTGGGGCAGACATGGTCCGCTTGCCATAGCGGACGATAGTCGGAGGGTGCCCGCTATTTGGCGAACTTGCTGGCATCGCCGACCTCGACCCTCAGCGTCATGGCTTTGCGGTCGCGGAGGATTACCAACGGCACCGACTTGCCGATTTCGGTCAGGCTGACGAGATTTTTCAGATGCGCGTCGTCCTCGATCGGCGTGTTGTCGAACTGCAGGATCACATCGCCAGGCGCAGGTGCACGGTGTCGGCCGGCGACTTGGGAAATACATAGCTCACATACGCGCCCATCGGCGCGAAAGCCCCAACTCAGCCGCCATCGCCGGCCCGTATTCCGCCTTTTGGTTCATCTTCACACCCAGGAATGCTCGCGCCACGCGACCTGTATCAATGAGTTGCTGAGCGACGGCCATGAACATTTTGACGGGAATGGCGAAGCCGATGCCTTCGTTGCCGCCAGAGTTGCTGGCGATGGCAGTGTTGATACCGATGATTTCGCCGCGAAGATTCACCAGCGGCCCGCCACTGTTGCCAGGGTTGATGGCGGCGTCGGTCTGCAAGAAATCTTGAAACTCGACTGTCTCGACGTCGCCCAGCGAGAGAGCACGGCGGCCCTTGGCGCTAATGATCCCGAAGGTGACGGAATGGCTCAGCCCGAACGGGCTGCCGGCGGCCAGCACAAAATCGCCGATCTCGACCTTGTCGCTGCTACCCAACGGCGCGGCAACCAGATCGGGAGCCGAAATTGCCAGCACGGCCACGTCGCTCGGCGGGTCCTCCATGGCCTTCGTTGGATGCAGACGTCGGCCATCGGCGAGATTGATCTTGATAGCGTCGATGCCGGCGCCGCGGATGACGTGCCGATTGGTGAGCACGTAAAAATTGCCCCGTTGCTCGATAATCACGCCCGAGCCGGCCTCTTCCACGTGTCGGCCATGGCCGTAGGACGATGCCGTGGTTTCGGGCGGAATATCGGCCTCGATATGCACCACGGCGGGGCCAACCAACTTGGCAACGATCCGCAGCACGTTCGACTGAGCTTGCAGCACCCGGGCTTGGGCGTCCAACTCCCGCTGCAAGTCGGCCCGCTGCTGCGCCTGCGCTGCGGCCGGTCGTTCGAGGGCGGCAGGCAACGCCACGGGAGCCGGATGCTGGCCATAAGCGACCGAGGCCAATAGCAGGGCTCCGCACAACGGCAAGCTTATGAACGACGCGACGCGGCGCTGCCACAACGCGTCATTCCGCAGGCAGCGAAAAATATCGCCGGCCCAACCATATAGACTCTTCGCTGCGTTCAGATTGACCGCGGGAACGACGAGGCCGCGTCGGGGTATGCAGTGTCTCATGACTGAAGTCTATTGCCCCCGCCGCGGTGAATCAAGCATCACGAGACGTCCAGTTCAATGTCGTTGATCGACAGGTCGGCGTCGCCGCCGGACGAGTCGAGCAGCCGACTCCAATCGACCTCGGCGGACGAGGCCGCGCCCTGACGTTCCGCCTCGCGCTGGCAAGTAATGCAGTACGTGGCATAGGGCAGAGCGTTGAGTCGCGCCATTGGGATGTTGGTTCCGCAGCCCTCGCAGACGCCGAAGTGGCCTTCCCGCATCCGTTCCAACGCATACTCGATACGGGCAAGTTCACGGCTCTCGACCTCGGCCAATTGCGAGCTGATCTCGTCTTGGACCGAGTCCAAAGCCGCGTCGACCATATCACCGGAGGTCTGCGCACGCAGTTCCTTGAGCAAGCTCAAGTCGCCGGCCAGAGCCTTGCGCAAAGCGTCACGGCGCTTTACGAGGATTTGGCGCATGTTCAAAATTGCATCTTTGCGGCTCATACGATTGTCCCTCCCCTCGGCGTTCGATCCTGGCTGTACTGAAGGCTTGCCCGTCCCCAGACTAGCCGTTGTCGAATCGCGTTTCTGGTTGCGTTGGCTGTTCCGCTCCGGCCCTCGGGGCGGCGGTTCGTCGTGGCCCCCCGCGCCCAATCGCAACCAAAATATACTACGCATCTCGACCCTTGTCGGATCAAAATATGTGGAATATATGGCTGCTCGTGGCCGGGACACTTCTCTCTGCTAAAAATTACCCCACCCCGATATGTCGGCCGTCAGCGCTGCCTGACCGGCATCGCTATCCGATAATCGTCAAAACCGGCACAGATATACAGCCGATTTTCGCCAATCTGTGGGCCAACACGGCACTGAGGGCCAGGAATCCTTTGACCGACCGGCCCGCGTAAGCTAAATGCTCTAGACGACTTAGCGCATTGTCCCCTCAAAATGGCGAAAACGATGGTCGCGACGACACTTGCTCCCTGCCCCCCTTTCCCGTCCTCCGTATCAGACGCTGCCACGGGCGATTTGGTTCTGCGGATCTGTAACTCGTCGCGCGACGGCCAAATACTGCGGCTGCGATCGGCCAAATGTACCATTGGCTCGGGGCCGCGTTGCACCCTTCGGCTGCGTGCTCGTGGAGTGGCGCCGCTGCACTGCCTGATCGTTCGCGGCCCGGCCGCCGCGGCAGTCCAGCGCTGGGCGGGCGATACGCGGTTGAATCACCGCGGATTTCTCGACGCGCCACTTTCAGCCGGCGATCGGTTGAGTATCGGACCCATCGAGTTGGAAGTCGTTTCGCTCGGCATCGACGCGACAGTGCCGCAGCCTCAGTCCAATACCTTGGAACCGAGCGAGTCGCATGGCGAACCGCAGTCGCGCTCCGGCGTCGAACAGCAACGCCTGGAAGCCGAGCGGCAACGACTCGATGAGGTTGCCGCCGATCTTCAGCAGCGCGAAGCAGCGCTCAGACTGCAAGTCGAGCATCTCGATGCCCGGTCGAGCGAACTTCAATCGGATCGCCAAGCGGTCGAACAGCAGCGTCAACAATGGCTGGCCGACGAGCAACGATCAACTCACAAGATTGCCCAAGAGCGAGAACAGCTTGGCGTTCGACTGGCCGAAGTCGAAAGCCGCGAGCATGCAATGGCCGACGAGCGTCGGCAGCGGGAAGCCATGCAGCAGCAATCCGCTTCGCATTTGCCCGAGCAGACCGAACAGGTCAACGCCAGACTGAACGAAATCGAAGCGGAGCGCGGCAAGTTCGAGCAAGAGCGGCATCAATGGCTGGTCGAACGTGATGAGGCCGAGCGTTGTTTGGCCGCGGAGCGCGAGAAACTTGTCTCGGCCCAAGCGGAATTGCGAACTCAACAAGATGCGTTGGCCGCCGAGCGGCAACAATGGCAGTCGGACCGCGATAGTGCGACAGCCACGACATCGGCCGAGAGCCAACAACTCGGCGCGCAGTTGGCCGACTTGGAGACGCGACGTCAGGCCCTGGATGACCAGCGGCGGCAATGGAAGGCTGAACAAGCGGAGGCCCAGAGTCAACTCGCACAACAGCGGGACCAACTCAACGCCCAACTGGCAGAATTGGCGGAGCAGGAAAGCTCCATGGCCCAGCAGCGGCAGCAATGGGAAGTCGACCAAGCCGCGACGGCCACTCAGGCAACAGCCGAGAGCGAACAACTTGCCGCACGATTGGCCAAGCTCGATGCCGAGCGTCGCGATTTTGAACAAGGCCGGACGCAATGGCAGGCCGAAAAGGAAGACTACGAGCAGAAATTGACCGCCCAGCGGCAGGAGCTCGCCGACCGTCTCGCCGATGTGGAAACACAGCGCGGCATGCTAGACTCCGACTGTGCCGCACGCCTCGCGACCCTGAGCACCGAACGAGAGGCGTTCGAGGCGGAGCGCGCCGCGGCCATGGCCGATCTGGAAGCTCAACGAGCGGCGTTTGAGGCGGAGCGGCGGCAGTGGGAGGCGGATTGCGCCAAAGTGGCGATTACGGCCGATGACCGCCCTGCCGATATGCAGCTCGAGGCAGCAGCAGAGTTGTCCCCGGAGTTGCCAGTGGAAGAACCCGTGTTCCAAACGCCGACAGACCGACCGCCGGTCGACTTGAGCGAGGTCTTTCGCCGGGTAGGCGCAAGGTCGACCTGGACGAGGATGAGGCCGACAGTGGTGCGTCTCGAATTGCGACGAATGACGTCGCCGTCACGCCGACTATACCGACCGCTCCTCAAGCCGCACCGCACAGTGCCGCCGGGGGTGACGAAGAGTCGATCGATGACTACATGAGCCGACTCATGCAGCGAGTCCGCCCGACGGGCGGCAGTTCCAGCCCGGCGCCGTATACGCCGAGCGAGCAGCCCAAGCCGGCACAAGCTGATACGAACCGGACGTTGCCAACTGTCGCCGTTTCGCCGGCGGCAGTCATTGCGACTTCCGCGGACGAGAAATCCGAGCCGGTCGAAATGTCGCCCCGAGCCGTCGCCCCCGAAAAACGCATCGATCTCTCGACGTTGCGGGAAGTTGCCAATCTCTCGGCGGCACAGCGCGCTCGATCAACATAGCCGGCGGATGTTGGTCGATACGATGTACTCGAAGCTCGCCATGGCAGGCGTCGCACTTGGCTCGAGCATTGCCCTGTTCTGGTTCTGGACAACGTCACGCGGTCTGGAGCTGACGTTCTACACTGCATTGGTCGCCGTGCTCGTGGCTCTGTACTGGGGCGTTGAATACGCCTTGTTGACTGGCAAGCTGATCATCAGCAAGGGGCACATCGATATCGATTGGAACGCCTTCCATAAGGGAAATAAGGCGGAATCGGCCAACACGGAAGCAGTTGAGCCGGATGCACGTTCTGTTGACGCGGTAGAACCCGAGCCGCCCGTGGCCGACGCAGTGTCCGAATGATTTGCTAGGTTGACTCCCGCTCTTGCGGCCAATCGAGCTTCTGCGGAGCGTCGGTCCGTGCAAGCCGCTTTCTCTGCCTCAGGCGACTTCGCCACGCCATGAGCCAAATAACGACCGTCGCAGCCAACAGCAATATCCCAATGATAATGCTGGGAAGGTTGCTGCTAGCGGGCTTGGCCGTTGGATACCATGCAAGCGAGCGGCCGATCAACAAGGGCGATAGCTGGCGACGCATCTTCGCGTCGCCAGTCGCCTCTGCTAGCCAGAAAAAGGGGACAGCCCCCATTTGCCGGAACGGCCCGAAGGGTGCTTCGCACAAATGTGGGCTGTCCCCTTTTTCGGCCTCGGCCCGCGCCACCGGGTAGCTCCAGGTCGTGAAAAAGAAACCGGCAATACGCACCGCCTCGCCGTAACGCGGCAGGTTGCCGTAAGGCATGCCTATCGGCAGTTCGCGGAGACAAAACGTCACCGGATTGCCCTGTGAGTCGTCCGTGAAGAGAGAGACCTGATAGTAGTGATCGATGCCGAATCGGGCAACGATATCGGCGTCCGTGACGCGAATCTCTTCGACCCGCCGCGCCGTGCCCAAGAGTTCTACCAGCCGACCGCGTTGACTGGCAGGCTCGTTGAACAGCGGTGCGACCGAGTATTGCTCTTCGCCTTGCTGATTCTTCCACAGCCATTTTGCCGGCGTTCGTTGCATGTTTCTCTCGGCCTCGGATCGCAGCTCGCCGGGCGCCGCGCGGCCGACGGCGGCCAGCATTTGGTAGAAGGCCTCGCGGTCGGCCGGCGTGTCGAGCCCCGACGCCGTTTTGTCTTCCACTGCACCGAGCAGCCCAACATCCATGCCCAGCCGCCCGAGCGGATTATCGGGATACCATGCCAGCCGCGGACTGGCGAAAACCAAATACGACTGGTCGCCCGAAGTCTCGGTCCGCTTTAGGAGGATGCCCAGGGCACCGGCCGGCGCATTGGGTTTCGCCCCCTTTTTCCATTGGTTCGGCACCTTGTCCGTATATACATCCACGGCCGGCCCCGAGGGTTCCAGTTGTAGTCGGCATCGATAATAGACGTCGATTTCGTACCGCTCCGATTGATCGGCGGTCGGCTTGAGCGGCTCGATTGCCAGCACGCGGCCGCGGAGGCGAAAGATCATGCCGCGATGATCAGGGTGCTCGATGACCGAGTTCATTCGCTCGTAAGGCAGGGCCCACCGCTCCAGGTCGACCAACGGGAAGCGGCGCAACCCAAACAGGATTCGCAGCAGGCTTTCGCGCTGGGCCGCATCGATCGGCGTGCCATCGGTCAGACGCTCGAAATAGCTGTCGTCCACACCTAGCATCTGGAACATCGCCCGGGGGTTGTCCGGCTTCTTCGTCTCCTCCGCCCGCGCGGCGGCAATTGCGATGGCTGCAAACGATACGGCGCAACAGCAGCGAACGAGCTTGGTGGCGGCCATCAAGTACATCCTTTCACGCGTGTTCGTCCACGGATTTTTCTGGTTGTGGGCTGCCATCCAAGGCATCAAAGTCCGGCAATCGAACTGGTGGCGTCGATCGCGTCAGTCTTGTCCTAACGTAAACGAGCCAAGCTGTGAAGATCGCCATGAGGGCGGCAACGCCAATTGCCAGCGGAAGGGCCCAGGTCTCGGCCGGTTTCGTGGCCAGCATCGGTCGTCGATCCCACTGGAGCGAACGAGCCAAGATCGTCGGGGCCGTACGGAGCGTGTCCTGGGCTTGGTACGCCCAACGCTTGAAGAAGAAGCCAGTGACCTCCACCTGCTCGTTGGTTTCCATGCCGGTAGGGAAGCTACGGGGCAACTCCAGGCAATAGACGACGATGGGCGACGAGGGATTGTCGGTCGGCCAGAGCCACACTTGATAGTACTGCCGGATACCGTACTCGTTCTCAGGCAACTCGATGAGATTCACGCGGCGTACTACGCCAGCGACGCTGACGATTTGGCCACGATACTGCTCCGGCTGGCGGAAAAGCTGGGCGTAGGTCACCGGCCCGAGCGAGGCCTTTCGGAGCGTTGCCGCATCCGTATGGCGCAAAATATCCATTAGGCGGAGCGAAATCGGCTGTTCGTCCCGCGTCGAAGGCGTGTCATCGCGAATCGAAGCGAGCTCTTCGGGCTTGACGCCAAGAGGAAAAAGGGGACAGTCCCCATTTGCGCGAAGCACCCCTCGGGCCGTTCCGGCAAATGGGGACTGTCCCCTTTTTCCCGTCGGTCGGTCGTTGGGGACAAGAAAAGTGCCGGGAGCCTGCTTCTCGGCAATCGCTGCGAGCCGATTGTCGATGCCCGCATCACCGGCAGCGCCTGGCTGCGGCGCGGACAGACGGTCAAACCATCGCCACATGGCCGGATCGCGGAACTTGTCGATGAGAATAATACAGAGACCGAGCAATAGCACGAGCAGCAACAAGCGTCGCCGCTCGTGCCGGCCTTGTTTAGCACGGCGTGCCGAACGGGAGCGAAAATCGAGCACGGCAGGCATCTTCCATTGGTCGCAGGGATTTCCTTTGGCAGGCCATCGCCAACGCAACGGCGGTGACTGCCCACCCCGATTCTACCCCAACCGCCGGCCCGCCGCTACGAGGACCTTGGGGCGCGCCTCAACGACTGTCGCTTGGCTATGTCGTCTTGACCTCGATTCGCTTGTGCGGTGTTGGCGAGGTCTTCTTCAGACGCAGCGTCAATACGCCGTTGGAATACTGGGCGTCGACGTTCTCCGTGTCGACATCCTCCGGCAACGTGATCATGCGGCGGAACGAACCGTAGCGAGTCTCACTTTGGTGGAAATTCTTGTCATTGTGCTCGCTCGACTCCTTCTTTTCACCGCTGAGGACCAGTTGGTTCCCCGTAACACTGACGTCAAGATCCTTCGGGTCAATGCCCGGCAACTCGGCGCGCACGGTCAACTCCTGAGCGCTTTCGGCGACGTCGACCGCCGGCGACCACTTGTCGCCCCACCACGGCTCCATGCGTCCCAGGGGTTCGCGGAAGAACGACTCAAATAGCCGATCCATCTCATTGCGGAACGAACTGACGGGCAATAAGCCACGTTCACCGTCTTCTTGTTTGTTTCTCCAAGGTGTTAGGTTCATCTCAAATCTCCTTTCACGTTTTGTGTGTAGCACCGCCGTCTCGGTTGTCCGTGCCTTCTTGCGTCCGAGGGCGGAAGAGTGCCTACTTCTCACTTCGCATGCACGGCGATTCGCCTGGGCTTTGCCGCTTCCGACTTGGGCAAGTGGAGCGTCAATAGGCCATCGGCGTAGTCGGCCGAGATTTTGCTTGCGTCAATGGTCTCGCTGACCTGGAAACTTCGGTAATAGTCGCCCACACCGTATTCCTGCAGCAGGAGCTGGCGTTGATCGTCCTGGCGAGGCTCGACGACGGCGTGGATTTCCAACGTGCCGTCCTCGAACTTCACATTGATCGTGTCGCCCTTCGCGCCCGGCATGTCGGCCACTACCAGCAGTTCGTCCCCTTGCTCCAGGATATCGACGTTAGGACGGTAGCAGCAGCCGGTACGCGTGCGTTCGGCGACAGCCGTTTGTTCGGCCGGCGGTTTGACAATTGTGCTTTCGTGATCCATTGATTGGTTCCTTTCTTCTTTGAGTTCTGCTGTTGTTCGTCTGCCCTGCGTCGGCAGACACGCTTCTAGCCCGTGCCGACGTTGATCTTTCGCGGCTTGGCGCTCGCCGCCTTGGGCAGCGTAATCGTCAACACGCCGTCGTGAAGTTGGGCTTGGACTTTGTCCGCGTCCACCTCGATCGGCAGACGGACTGCTCGGGCGAATGACCCAACGGGACGTTCGCGGCGATGATAGATCGCTCCTTCCGGTCCGCTTTCGGGACGCTCGATTTTGACCGACAGTTCACCGCCGGCCACCGAGATGTCCAACTGCTCGCTCTTGACGCCAGGCACCTCCATTTCAACAATCAGCGCGTCCCCTTGTTCCCACACATTGGCAGCCGGCTGGCCGCGAAAGATTGGCGGCAGGCCGCCGTCGGGTGCACCCAAGAACCCGGTCAATAGCCGGTCCATCTCGTCCCGAAGCTGGTGGAACGGATGCCAGGGGTTTCGATAGCTTTGCACCATAGTAATCTCCTTCGATCTGGAATGTTTCGAGCCCGCAACGACGCCGTATCTTCGATTGCAAAGGCCGTGCCCTTCCGTCGGGGTGAACGTACCTGCCGAACTGCCATGAAGTTACGACGACGGACCTTAGCGGAATGGTGTTGGCAAACCCTGCCAGAATGGCAGGTTTTGATAACCGCTGTCACGAACGGCGGGCAGGCCACCAACTCGTTTTTCATTGTGGCTGGCAGAATTGTCCGCGGCGCACGGGATGACGGATGGCACGCTCGGGAGCCCGAGATATGCGGTTTAGCAGAACCCCCGTCGGGCCGCTCTTAACCCGCCTCATAGCTGCGGTTGTGGACAAACCCCGCGATGGCTATACTGGTTGGTCCCTATTTCCTGACACCGTTCAATTTTACCCAAGCCGATCATCTTCCCGAAGGTCCCATGCGGTTCTCGCTAATCGATCGCATTGTCGAACTCGAGCCGTGCGTGCGAATTACGGCGGTGAAGTCGCTCACAATGACGGAGGAATACCTCGCGGATCACTTTCCGCACTTTCCGGTGATGCCCGGCGTGTTGATGCTCGAAGCCCTAACACAAGCCGGGGCGTGGCTGGTGCGAGTGAGTGAGGACTTCGCCCACAGCATGGTCACGCTGAAGCAAGCCAATAACGTGAAATATGCCCAGTTCGTCGAACCAGGCCAGACGCTAACCGTGACGGCCGAAGTCCTCAAGTTTGAAGATAACGAGGTGAAGCTGAAGGCGTATGGCACGGAAAGCGGCCGGATCATACTCAGCGCCAAGCTCGTGCTGGCAACCTACAACATGTCCGATCTCGATCCACAGCATGCGTTCACCGATGCGGCCACGCGCGAAGATCTGCGAAAGCAGTTCGCCTTGCTCAATCAAACGCGGGTCGAACTTCCGGCAACCCTAACCACCTAGCGATATCGAATGCGATTTGAAGGCAAAACGGCAATCGTGACCGGCGGCAGCCGCGGCATTGGCCGCGCGTGCGTGGCCCGTTTGGCGGCGGAAGGGGCCAAAGTGGCCTTCCTTTATCAGAGCAACCAACAGGCGGCCGATGCCCTGGTGGCGGAGTTGAAGTCGGGTCCCGGCGAGGTCCGCGCGGTGCAAGCCGACGTCCGCGACTTGCAGCGGGCACACGAGATCGTCGACCAACTCTTCGAGGAGTGGCAGCAGATTGATGTTTTGGTCAATTCGGCGGGCATCGTCAAAGACGGACTGTTGGGCGCAATGACCCAAGAGCAGTGGCGCGACGTGTTGGACACCAACTTAGGGGGGACGTTCAACTATTGTCATGCCGTGACCCAGCCGATGATGATGATGCGGCGGGGAAGCATAGTGAACCTTTCCAGTACGGCCGCCGAGTTTGCCTCGCGGGGACAGGTCAATTACGCTGCCAGCAAGGGGGGTATCAATGGCTTGACCCGTTCCCTGGCCAAGGAGTTGGCGCCCCGCAACGTCAGGGTCAACGCCGTAGCGCCGGGCATGATCGAGACCGACATGAGCCAAGTGGTCCGCGGCATCGCCGGCGACCAGATCAAAAAGATGATACCCATGAAGCGCATCGGTCAGCCCGACGAGATTGCGGCCGTGGTCGCCTTCCTGGCCAGCGAGGATGCCGCCTACCTTACCGGCCAGGTGCTGCGCGTCGACGGCGGGCTGAGCCTGGGCGGATACTGATCAACGATAAACGCCAAATGATGCATGACATGGTTCGGCGTTCGAGTGAGTGTGTGCGAGAGTTGCGTGTTTGTGAGCGCTGTTCTGAATTGATGGTTCAGCGCCGATCGTTACGATTCACATTGGAGGTTGAGGCTTATGCCAACAAAGGACGAGATCTTCGCGAAGATTCAGGCTGCGCTGGTCGATGCATTGGGCGTTGATGACGATGACGTGACTCCGGAAGCCACGCTGGTGGGCGACCTTGGCGCGGAGTCGATCGACTTCCTCGACATCGTGTTCCGCTTGGAGAAGGCCTTCAACATCAAGATCCCACGCGGCGAACTATTCCCCGAGGACATTCTTACCGACGCCAAGTATGTCCACGACGGCAAGGTGACGGAAGAGGGGCTTGCCGAGCTGCGCAAGCGGATGCCGTTTGCCAACTTGGAAAACTTCGCCAAGAATCCGGTCGTGCAGGATTTCGGCAATCTACTGACCGTGGCCGATATGTGCCGCTTTGTCGAAGGTAAGGTGGAAGTAACGGAGTAGGAGCCGTCAGCAGTCAGCATTCAGCCGTCAGCAATCAGCAAGGCAAGTGACAAAGCTGATCGCCAATAACTGATAGCTGACAGCCTTGACGTATGCCCGAGGGCGACTGACATGCGCTGGTATTGGATCGATCGGTTTCTCGAATTTGAGAGCGGGCGATATGCCAAGGCGATTAAGAACATCTCCTTGGCCGAAGATCACCTGCACGATCACTTTCCCTACTACCCGATGATCCCCAATTCGTTGGTGATCGAGGGCATGGCGCAGACGGGCGGGCTGCTGGTCTGCGAACACAACCAGTTCACCGAGAAGGTGGTGTTGGCCAAAGTGCCCAAAGCTACGTTCTATTGTTCGGCGGGGCCCGGCGAAACACTTACCTACACCACCACCGTAGAATATATTCGGCCGGAAGGGGCCATGGTCAGCGCTACGAGCTACAAAGGGGACGTGCTGCATGCCGAGGCGGAGATCGTCTTTGCGCACCTGAACGATTCGCGCCTGGGCAGTCTGTTCGAGCCGGAGACATTTTTGCGAATGATGCGGCTCTTGCGGGCGTTCGACGTGGGGCACGCGGCCGATGGCAGCCCGTTGCGGCCGCCGGCACGATTGCTGCAGGCGGTGGAAGGGGTTAAGGGATGAGGTGGGACGAGCTATGAGACGACGCGTTGTGGTGACTGGTGTCGGCTGTATTACGCCGCTCGGTACGGAAGTGGAAACCGTATGGCAGCGATTGCTCCGCGGCGAGTCGGGCGTCGGCTACACGACGCTCTTCGATGCCAGCAATTTTCCCACCAAGATTTCGGCCGAGGTCCGCAACTGGGATCTGTCCGACGTCGGCGAAGATCCGGCCAACTGGAAATATCAAGGTCGCCACACGCACTTTGCCGTGGGCGCGGCGAAGAAAGCGGTGGCCGACTCCGGCCTGGAGTTCGACAAGCTCGATCCGACCCGCTTCGGCGTTTACACCGGCAGCGGCGAGGGGCAGCAAGATTTCCCGCGATTCACGGAAATGATGGTGGCGGGGCTCAGTGGCGGCAATGGTTTTGACTTGGCTCGCTTCACGAAGAAGGGGCTCGAGACGTTGCAGCCGATCGCCGAGTTGGAGCAGGAGCCCAACATGCCGGCCGGCCATCTGGCGAGTCTTTTCAACGCCCAGGGGCCGAACGTCAATTGCCTTACGGCCTGCGCCGCCAGTAGCCAAGCCGTCGGCGAAGCGGTCGAGATTATTCGCCGCGGCGAGGCCGACGTGATGCTCGCCGGCGGCACCCATACGATGATCCATCCGTTTGGCGTAACCGGCTTCAACTTGCTCACGGCTTTGAGCACGCGCAACGACGAGCCGACCCGGGCGTCGCGTCCGTTCGAGCGCGACCGCGATGGCTTCGTGCTTGGCGAAGGGGCCGGCATGCTGATTCTCGAATCGCTCGACGAGGCCAAAGCCCGCGGAGCAAAGATCTATGGCGAAATTGTCGGCTACGGATCGACGGCCGACGCCTTCCGTATCACCGACACACACCCCGAAGGTCGCGGGGCCATTAGTTGCATCAAGATGGCCTTGGACGACGCTGGCTTGGGCCTCGACGACGTCGATTACATCAACGCCCACGGCACCAGCACTACGGTCAACGACAAGGTGGAAACGCTGGCCATCAAAAAAGTCTTCGGCGATCGGGCCTATAAGATTCCGGTGTCGAGCACCAAGAGCATGATGGGCCATTTGATCGCCGCCGCGGGGGCGACCGAGTTGATCATCTGCTTGATGGCCATTCGCGACAACGTCGTGCCGCCGACGACGAACTACGACACCCCCGATCCCGAATGCGACCTCGACTACATCCCCAACGTCGCCCGCGAACATCCGTGCGACGTGGCCCTGAGCAATAGCTTCGGTTTTGGTGGGCAGAACATCGCCCTGCTGGCCAGCCGGTTCAACGGATAGTATTGTCGGGTGTGACGAGGGCAGTTGTAGGGTGTGACGAGCGCAGCGAAGTCGCACCATGTTGCGTCAAACCGCGTCTTTCGTTGTGATTCCATGCGCGTCTTCCTCCTGTGCCTCATCGGCCTGATGTCGGCGCGGTTAGCCTCCGCGGCGGAGAATGACTGCACGCACACTGCGGCCGATTTCCAACGGCACGTCCAGCAACTCAAGCGAAAATTGCCCGACGACGGCTTCACCGTTGTCGTCACACCGCCATTTGTCGTCATTGGCGACGGCGATCCGTCGAAGGTCAAGCGGCTAGCCAAAAACACGGTCGAGTGGGCGGTCGAGAAACTGAAGAAGGCCTATTTCAGCAGGGACCCCGACGACATCCTCGATATCTGGCTCTTCAAGGACAAAGAGAGCTACGAGACCAACGCGCAGCGCCTATTCCACACCAAGCCCGATACGCCTTACGGCTACTACTCGCATGCCGATCGGGCCTTGATCATGAACATCGCCACCGGCGGCGGCACGCTGGTGCATGAAATCGTGCATCCGTTCGTCGCGGCCAATTTCCCCAAGTGCCCGGCGTGGTTCAACGAAGGGTTGGGCTCGCTCTACGAACAGTGTGGCGAAGAGGACGGCCAGATCTGCGGCTACACGAACTGGCGACTGCCCGGCCTGCAACGAGCGATCCGCGCCAAAAAGCTCCCGTCGTTTGAAACCCTCTGTTCGACGACGACCGACGAATTTACAAAAAGGATCCGGGCACGAATTACGCCCAGGCCCGCTATCTCTGCTACTACCTTCAGCAGCACGGCCTATTGCAGAAGTTCTACCGCCAGTTTCACGCGAACTGCCAGCGCGACCCGACTGGCTATGCAACGCTCCAAGAGGTTCTCGGACGCCACGACATGGCGAAGTTCCAGAACGAGTGGGAGTTGCACATGCTCAAGCTGCACTTTCGATGACACCCCGTAGGGTCCGCCCCGCGGACCAGAGTGTGTCTTCTATCGCCGGCATGGCACACACTCGCCAATAACGGTTCCTGATACTATAACCGCCGCATGTTGAGGCCCCTTGCTGGTGGAGTAGGATGGAGACTCGTAACAGTCCATCTTTTCTCCACCAAACAAGGAGACCTGTTCATGTGGTACGTTGGTATCGATCTACACCGTGAGACTATTGTGATGGCGGCCGTAAACGACGCGGGTGAAGCCACCAAACCGACGACGATTCGCTGCGAAGACACCGCTGCCATCGTTGAGGCAGTTCAACAGTGGAAACGTTTCCGCGCGGTCATCGAGGCCAGCGCCACCTATCGCTGGCTCTACGACCTGCTCGCCCCGTACGGCACGATCCTGTTGGCCCATCCCTTACGTCTCCGCGCCATGGTACAGCGGCGCAGCAAAACCGACAAGCTGGATGCACAGTTGCTCGCTAATCTGCTGCGGATCAACCAGATTCCACTGGCCTATATTCCACCAGAACCCTACCAGCAGTTGCGCGATCTGACGCGCCGCCGCGCGCGGCTGGGCCGCGAATTGGCCGAGGCAAAGATTCAACTGCGGGCCTTGCTGGCCAGGCGAAATCGGCAATCGCCCTACCGAACGCCCTTCGGTGTGCGCGGTTTGGCTTGGTTTCGCGGTCAAGACTTCGGCTGGATCGAAAATCTTGTCCGCGACGAGCTGTTGGCGCGGCTGAGACACTTTGGCCGACAAGCAACGATCATTGACGAGCACCTCGAGCGGATGGCGACGCAGTTTCCACAAAGGGAGGCGTTGACCGACATTCACGGCATTGGCCTGTACTCGGCACTATTGATCGTGGCCGAACTCGGCGAGCCGGAGCGCTTTCACGCCGCCAAGCAAGTCGGGGCTTACGCCGGACTAACTTGCCGCGTGCACCAGTCGGGCGGACATTGTTATCGAGGATCGATCACCCGGCAAGGATCGAGCTGGTTGCGCTGGATTCTCGTCGAGGCCGCCATGAAGGCCATTCGCCAGGACGCCGCACTGAAAAACTTCTACACGCGGGTGCGCAAGCGGTCCGGCACAAAGATTGCGCGGGTGGCGGTTGCCCGCAAGCTGGCGGAGATTTGTTGGAAGCGGCTGCGACGTTGGCACCACGAACATGCCAGCCAAGTCGCCTAGAGAAAGACGAGATCGCGCACGAGTACGGTCGCTGCTGGCCCGCAAAGGTGTCTCGTGAGACGCTGGGTTTGCACTGCGTTCCTGATTGGGCACTGCGGCCGTGAACAGTACAATATGCGACGGGCCTCGGCCTGGACGGCACGAATGGGTGACTACACAGTGCGCGAAGTAACGACAAACGGAGTTGGCAGTCCATGCCGGCGCCTTTCGGCGAATCCATTCGCCGACCAGGGCGCTCATTGCCGCCCCTGGACCCCGGCTAGCCTCTCTCCGTTCCGATGTTGTTATGATCCTGGAAAATCCGAAAATCCGGGCCTTGACTCCGCGGCGGTTATGGGTGACACCTTTTTCCGCCCTGCTCATATCCTATGGCATCAGTTAGATTACTGGGTCAACCCCTGGAGGTGATAAGGATGTTCCTTAGACGCAGTGCAGTCGCACTACTCGCCGTAACGGTCCTCGTGGCCGCCATATTGGAGATTGGGTGCAGGAAAGTAGAGAACGCCGCCAAGGTGGCGAACATCTTGATGTCTGAGACCAACCACAAGGCCAAAGGACCTCAGCACCGGCGTCTGGACTGGAAGGCCGAAGACTTTTTCACGGATGCACGGGCAGTTGCATTGTGCAAAGCGATCGAGGCAAAGAACCTAGCCGAGATCGACAGGATTGTCAATTCGGGCGTAGATGCAAACTCCAAAGGGCGCGGCAATATGACACCACTGCTATGGGCGTTTCCAATGGGCGAGCAGGTGTTCAAGAAGATGTTGGACCTCGGCGCGGACCCAAACATGAGGGGAAGAGTAAAGGGGTCGGGAGTCTTTATCTTGACAGAATCGGAGGGAAATGGTAATTTCTGGTCATGCCGCGACGCTTGCGAGTCTCAACGGGAGGGTATGCCTACCATGTGCTGAATCGATCTGTGGGGCGGATGCGTCTCTTCGGCAAAGACCGGGATTTCGAGGCGTTCGAGGAGGTGATTGAGCAGGCGAAGGCCCGTTTACCGATGCGGGTCTTGGCATGGTGCGTGATGCACAATCATTGGCACTTTGTGCTTTGGCCGCGCGGCGATGGCGACTTATCGGAGTTCATGCGTTGGTTGACGGTGACGCACACGCAACGCTGGCACGCGGCGCATCGCACGGCAGGCACAGGCCCGCTGTACCAGGGGCGTTTCAAATCGTTTCCGATTCAAGAAGACGACCATTTATGGACGGTGCTGCGCTATGTGGAGCGAAATCCACTGCGGGCGAACATGGTCACCGAGGCGGATGCCTGGCGATGGTCGAGTCTTTGGCATCGCGTGCACCGCAATAAGGCCGGACTCTTGGACGCCGGGCCATTGACTTTGCCGCGTCGTTGGCTACAACACGTTCGGACACCGCAGACCGAAGCAGAGTTGGGGGCATTGCGGCGATCGGTGGTGCGAGGTTCTCCGTTTGGCGAGGCATCGTGGCAAGAGCAGACAGCGAAGCGACTGGGGCTGCAATCCACATTACGTCCGCGTGGTCGGCCGTGGCCAAAACAGTCAACATAAAGACTCCCGACCCCTTTAGTCTTCTCGACCCCTTTAGTCTTCTCCACAATGATGTTTATTCCATATAAACGCATAGAAATACTCACCTCGCTGACTATTGGGGAGATTGTGGACCGCTTAGGCATGAATGTTGATACGCGGACGCCTATATGGTGGTGGCCGTGGCGTCCGAGAGCGATGTATCGGGGAACGGTGTCGCACGATGGGTTTCAGATTGTTAGATCCATTTCTGGCCGCAATACATACCTGCCATTAATTACGGGCCGCTTCACACATTTAGATGGCAATACAATCGTTGCTATTCGGCTGACGTTACGCCCCGCGGCCATAGTGATTCTTGCGGCGTTAACCAGCCTTGTTGTGGTCTTGTCTGTCCGCGCGTCGGATGGCTGTGCATGTGGTGTGATTGCAGGTCTCGTGGTGTGTCATTGCGGCATGAATCTCTTCGGGTTCTATCCCGAGGAAAGGCGATCTATTAGATGGTTATGTGAACTACTATCTTCCAGTGATACACCGATGTGACATTGGGCGTCATTTGTAGTCGTATCGTAGTGGCCTGCTCCCCTAGGGGAGCAGCAGCAGGAGAGCTACCAGATCCAAGGTCCTTCCCTAAAATCAAATGTGCGCACCTTGACAGACACTACCCGATTATTGCGACCGTGACAGACATGACACCGTACGATTTTCTTGTTCGCGCGGGTGCCACTGGTTCCGCCAGTGCCTGTTCGTGTTGTTTCAGACCGCGAACCGCCAACGACATTTGACGATAGCAAACAGGGCACTACTCGTACAGATGAGGTGCTACGTGAAATTGTTGTACAGCGTCTGTCCGCACGGCGGACCCTACGGCTAGAGGAACGCGAATATCCGCAGATTACGCCGATTGACGCAGATTCGTACGATGAATGCTCCTGTCTGCGAAAATCTGTGACATCTGCGGATAATACCCGGCCTATTCGATCGGTTTGATGGTTGCCAATTCCGAAACGTCGTGCCAGTGGATGGTCCGCACGGCGGACCCTACGGTTCGTCCGCGCGAGCCGCCCTACTTCATGCCCTGCTTGGGCAACGTCATTCCCAGGTTCTTCACCAGAAATGCCCATTCGTCGGTGATTTCCTCGATTCGCTTGGTGACCGGCTTTCCTTGCCCATGGCCGGATCGGCTGGAGATGCGGATCAGGATTGGGGCGGGGCCAGCCTGCGCACGCTGCAAAGCGGCGGTGAACTTGAAGCTGTGGCCGGGCACAACGCGGTCGTCGGTGTCAGCCGTGGTCACCAACGTGGCCGGATAGCGAACGCCCGGCCTGATGTTCTGATAGGGTGAGTAGGCCAACAGCGCCTTGAACTCCGCCGGGTTGTCCGGCGAGCCATAGTCGTCGACCCACAGCCGTCCTTCGGTGAATTTGTCGAACCGGAGCATGTCCATCACACCGACGGCTGGCAGGCACGCTCCGAACAGCTCGGGCCGCTGCGTCATCACGGCACCGACCAACAGCCCGCCGTTACTGCCGCCTTGAATGGCCAGCCGGTCGGGTCGCGTGTACTTTTCGGCAATGAGCCATTCGGCAGCCGCGATGAAGTCGTCGAAGACGTTTTGCTTGTGAAGTTTCGTGCCCGCCTTGTGCCAGGCTTCGCCATACTCGCCACCGCCGCGTAGATTCGGCTGGGCGTAGACGCCGCCCAGTTCCATCCACGCCACCCGGCTTACGGCGAACATCGGCAACAGTGAAATATTGAATCCGCCGTAGCCGTACAGGAGCGTCGGGTTGGAGCCATCGAGCTTGATGCCCTTCTTATAGGCAATGAACATCGGCACCCGAGTGCCGTCCTTGCTGTGGTAGAAGACCTGCTTCACTTCGAAGTCGTCGGGGTTGAACTTCACATCCGAGCGGCGCATCAGCCGGCTCTTGCCGGTCGTCATGTCGTAATGGTAGATGCTCGGCGGCGTGGCGATGCTCGAAAAGCTGTAGAACGTCTCGGTGTCGGTCTGCTTGCCGCCGAAGCCGGCCGCGGTGCCGATGCCCGGCAGCGCGATGTCGCGCAGGTAGTGGCCATCGATCGCAAAGACCTTCACTTGGCACACGACGTCCTTGAGATAACTCGCGATGAACTGGTTATCGACCAAGGTCGCCTGCGTGAGCGTATCCTCGCTTTGCGGGATAATCTCGCGCCAATCGGCGGCCGCAGGATGATCCAGGTCGATAGCTATCACGCGTCGCCGCGGCGCGTCGGCGTCGGTCTTGAAGTAGAACACTCGGCCGTTGTTGCCGACGAACGTAAACTCATGATCGAACGTGCCGATCAGTTCGACGGGCATGGCGTACGGCTCGGTCAGGTCGCGAACCACAATGCGTTGGCGCTCGTCGGTGCCGCGCGAGATGGAGATGATCAGATACCGCCCGTCGTCCGAAACCGTAGCGTCGTATCGCCATTCGGGCTGGTCTGGCCGCCAATAGACCAACACGTCGTCCGACTGCGGCGTGCCGACGCGATGATAATAGAGTTGATTGCGGAAGTTGAGTGCCTGAAACTCGGCGCTCTGCGTCGGCTCCGGGAAGCGGCAGTAAAAGAATCCCTTGCTGTCCTTGGTCCATGCAGCGTTGGAGAACTTCGTCCATTTCAACTCGTCGCTAAGCACGCGGCGGCTTTCGATTTCCATGATCTGCCAGGTAGACCAATCCGAGCCGGCCTCGGATCGGGCGTAGGCCACGTATTTCCCGTCGTCGCTGAAACCCAGGCCCATCAGGGCCACGGTGCCGTCCTTCGACCATGTGTTCGGATCGAGCAGCACGCGCGGCTCGCCGTCCAGGGTATGCATCACATAGAGCACCGCCTGATTCTGTAGGCCGTCATTCTTGAGATAGTAGTACCGGCCGCCCTCTTTCATGGGCGAGGAATACTGCGCGAAGTTCCAAATCTCGGTCAACCGCCGCCGAATGGCGTCGCGCTGCGGGATGGCGTCGAGATACGCGGCCGTCAGCTTGTTTTCCGCCGCCACCCAAGCGGCCACCTCCGGCGAGGTGCGAATATCGGCTTCGAGCCAGCGATACGGATCGGCGATCTTCACGCCATGATAAACGTCGAAGTGCTCTACACGCCGTGTTGGCGGATATGCGATTGGTTTCTCGTCGGCCAGCGCCGACGACCAGCCCACGAGAGCCAGCGTAGCTGTAAACGCGATTAGATTACGTGACATGATGATGTTTGTTGGGGGATTAGCCGGGATCATTCATAAGTAGAGGGACCAACGTGCTTCCGCGTGCGTTTAAGGTGTTATGCAACAAGCGTCTTCGCGCAGACTCGGAGGCACGCACTGGTATCACAGGCTGCCTTTCAGTTCACGCTTAATTTTCCCACATCCAAGCCGGTTGTGGTAGAGCCCACGGCCGATCAAGTTTCCAGCGATGCGGGGCTTCTGCCGTTCCGTCAACTCGACGAGCAGCTTGGCGTGACACGGCAGTTTGTCGAGGCCCTCAGCGATCGGCGGAATGTCGGCTACGTTCGGTCATTCCTTCCTGGAGATGACCCGCATGCGAGTGTACGGCATCCTTGCCGACTACGCCGACCAGAACGACTACGACGTCTTGCGGAGCGATCCGCTTTTCAAGCTGCTCGGCAATCGTTCCATCGCCGCCGCCGATTTGTCTAGCGCGTTTCAGTCGTCGGGCTTGGGCCTGGATAAGGAAGCTTGCGTTCTCAGCGTGGATGATGATCACAAGGAGCCCCGCGATTTCCCGAGCAAGACGGCCCTGTTACGAGTCCTGCTGAGGGCACTCAGCAAGACCGTTCGCAGTAATGTGTTACGGAAGGTTTTCTTCTTTGTGTGACGCAGGTTCCTAGTCCAGAATATGCCGCGCCTTCTTTCCTGTTTGCCAGAACTGTGTACTGGCCTTTGTGCCAGCGGATCGGCGACGGTGCTACAAGACCCAAAGATAGATGGGACATGCCTTTATGCAGTCTTCGCTGAGTCGTTCAATTCTAATGGCGTCTCCGACAAGTCCCGACATTTGACAGTGCGGTAATGCCCAACTAGAGTTGAATAGAAATAGCACTAACATGTGTTTTGCCTGCCACCATGGGAGCGGTTCATGTCTTTTCACCTACGCCGCATTGGTGTCTTTCTGCGGCCGTGTTCCCAAATCGAGAAACCCCGTCGTCGTTCAAGTTCGCGGCCATGCCATCGGCGTCTCGCCTGTGAGGTATTAGAATCGCGCCAGCTACTCACCATGACGGTAGGGCCTGCCAGTATTTCTGTGCAGGGCTTGGGCGGGGCGTCTATCGCCAATCACGACACTCCATCGCTAGTCGTCGGGACGCATTTTGGCGTGGCACTTCCTGATTCCGCCCCGATATCGCGGACCTTCACAGTCCGCGCGACACACGGTTTTGCGCGGGACGGATTGATATATTTTGGTACGCCCACCTTGCCGGACGGTTACACGATTACTGAGCCGCTCGATGCGACTATTCCGCTGGGCGGCAGCGACACATTTACGGTTCAATTAGATACTGCCACGGAGGGTACATTTGCCGGCAATATTAGCATCCCCTGGGACAACAGTCCGATGATTTGGTACGACGGGCCGTTCTCGGCGCCCGGCGACAGCCATATCGACTATTCCAATACCTTCAGTTTTGGCGTTGCGGGAACGGTGACGGCGCATATCGGTTCAACTGCTGGCTTGTTCGCACCGAAAACTTCGATCTTTTATGCCCGTGACACGAACGACAGTGGATGTGCGGATGCCACCTTTGCCTACGGCGCGGCCAGTGCCGGTTGGAAGCCGATTGCCGGCGATTGGAACGTGGACGGCCAAGGGACAATTGGGCTGTATGACCCCGCAAAGTCTATTTTCTATCTTCGCAACACCAACAATAGCGGATATGCCGACATGGCGTTCGCCTACGGGCCGGCCGCTGGCGGCTGGTTGCCCATCGCCGGAGACTGGAATGGTGACGGCAGATCGACTATTGGCCTGTACAACCCGAAGACTTCGACGTTCTATTTGCGGAACAGCAATGATGCGGGCTATGCCGACTTGACGTTTGCATATGGTCCCGCGAATGCCGGCTGGTTACCGACCGCTGGGGACTGGAACGGCGATGGCTGCGATACCGTCGGACTATACGATCCGACAAAATCGGTCTTCTATTTGAGGAACACCAATGACGCCGGCTATGCGAGTGTGACGTTCGCATACGGTGCTGCCGGGAGCGGTTGGAAGCCCGTCGCGGGCGATTGGAATGCCGATGGCAAAGATACAATCGGCCTTTACGACTCCACGCTTTCCCAGTTCTACCTGAAGAACCGCAACGAATCGGGCTATGCCGATGTGGCTTTCGTGTATGGTCCGGCGCACGGCGGCAGTTTGCCTATTGTCAGCAACTGGAACAGCCATCAATCGTTAATGGCGGCAGAGGGGATTCGTCGTTTGACGACCAGTACTGTGCAGCGATACGAAATGACGTTCACACAAGGCACGCTCGATCTTACCCGCTTGCCGTGGACAGTGCTTTCGGAGACAGTTGCCGGCCCGCAGCACATATCCATCGACACTCCTGCTGCCGGTCTCGGTTGGATCGCCGATTCGACGCCGTCGGTCGATGAATCATTTGCCGATTCGGACGACAGTCAAACGCTCGATTCCGTCGATGCTCAAACGGTCGATCAAATCGACCTGTTGACGATTGCCGAACACGAATCGGGGTACATTCTCGGTCTCGATTACTTGGTTGGTTCGGAGTTCGATGTTATGCTGGCATCGTAGGCAGCAGGGGCTCGTCGAAGTCCATTGGGCGATTATCCTACCGCCCCGTTTTGCCGGGCACAGGTTACAAAGGCGATACGTCCAACTGTCCCCGAGTCTACCCTACTAATTGGACTTGTTTCCGTTTGTCCCTTATCGGGCCTTACGCCCTGCCCGTAGGCGGACGCGGCGACGCAGCGCGTTGCGAATGGCTTGTCAGATGCCATCATGTTTCCAGCGAGCAAAAGCCGTACACGGTTTGCCAAGGCTGGTAATCCCTGGGCAGCATCCGCCACGCACATCCGCCTCGATTGATGTAGAAAATGGCGCTGACCACTGCGCACATCGAGGTCCGGCGATCCCTTCCACCTGACGGACCTGGCGGAATAGAGGTCGAATCAGTCGCCAACGGTCGTCCGTCATATCACTGGGATACCTCGGCGCTTCATGCCAAATATCGAACATGCGCCGTCCTCCTCACACAAATCCACGGATTCTGCCACATAGGAATGGCAAGTGCCAAGCGACGACCGACGATGACAGCACTTCAAAAACACACTCGTAGGCCACTATCAACGGGTCTTTCGACGCCAGACACCGGCCGCAGTATGGGCGAGATTGGCCGTCCGGTCAGGGCGTTATATTTTGGCGCGAATTACTCCTATTACGATGGATGCCCCAGGCCCCGGAACTCATAGGAACTGTTCGCGGCGCATGTCATGATTTTTCTGGCAAAAAGCCCGACTTTTGGGTCGTGCCCGGCATACAGATTGCTGGAAATAGCGATTACAGGACGAAAGTTCGGCAAATAGGCAAGCGCAAAGACGAATAGGACTGGTAGGAAGACAGGGGGCTTGGTATATCTTATACGCGGTGCGTTTACAGGGATTCCCGCGTTTCCTGCTAATTATGTCAGCCGCTGGCGACGCAAAAGCCGCGCTGCTTGCCAACTCGCCACTCGGATCATGATTTCCAAGGCCGACCACCGCCGTACGTCCCGTCCGCGAGGGCGATTCTCCTCGTCGGGCGAGCATCGCAAGCCGGTGCTAAACCGGATTCTCGAACACCGTCTGATTGGACGGGTCAGCTACGACGAATATCGGGCGAAAGTCCGTGACGTGTACGACGGTCCGCAGGGCGCGATGTTGGCCGCGTGCAGCATGATCTCGCTCCACACGGCCATGGGCGCCCGGCTGTTCCGCGAGCGGAAGTTCGAGTTGCACGGCCTCCGTCATATTCTGGATGTTGGCAGCGGGGCAGGCCAACTCGCCAAGCATCTGATCCAGTTTGCCGATCCAGACGCGGAGATTACTTGTTCGGACCTTTCGCCCGAAATGCTCCGCCGCGCCCGCAATCGTCTGAAGAGCGATCGGCCGCGATTCGTAGTGGCCGACTTAACTCGACTGCCGTTCGCCGACGGCTCGTTCGATTGCATTACGTGTGGTTACGTGTTGGAGCATGTGCCCGACCCGCGCATGGGACTGGCCGAGCTGAGCCGCGTCATGTGCCCCGGCGCCCGCATGCTGTTGTTGGCGACGGAAGACACATTTTCTGGCGCCTGGACGAGCCGCATGTGGTGCTGCCGCACCTACAACCGTCGCGAGTTGGCCAAGCTTTGCGAGAGCGCGGGTCTCCGCTGGCACCGCGAACTTTGGTTCACCCGCATGCACAAGGCCTTTCGTGCCGGTGGCATCTGCGTGGAATTGGTGAAGGGGTGAGCCGGGAGAGAAGAGAGCAAGCGATTTCGCGGAGAAATTGCTGCCGAGCGCTCACTCGCCCGTCGCAAGTGGCACTGACCGCTTCTTGACCAGCGGTCAGCAGGGATCGGAACTCTGCAAGGCGCCGATTCGATGAAGTGGATCGCGGCTGTCATCCTGCTGTTGGCCGTTGCCTTATCCTTCGGGTTGAGCTTACCGGCGTACGCGATGTACGCGCTGCTGGGCGTGATGCTGGTGAGCCGCTGGCTGGCCCGGCATTGGATCCAGAGCATTTCGGCCGAGCGCGAATGCAACCGCTATTCGGTCAACGTCGGCGACACGGTGGCGGTGGTGATTACGCTTCGCAATTCAAGCTGGCTGCCGGTGGCTTGGGCGATGGTCGAGGATCTGTTGCCCCGCCGGGCGCTCATGTATCAGCCGCCAAGCCTTCAGGTCAAAGGCCGGCGCACTCAGTTGGCCATGCTTCGCGGTCGCGGTCGGCGAACGTTGTTCTATCAATTGCTGTGCAACCGGCGGGGCTATCACCAGATCGGCCCGCTGGTGGTCGAAACGGGCGATCTATTCGGACTTCACCGGCGGTATCGCGTCGTTACCTCGCCCCATTTTCTGTTGGTGTATCCGCAAGTCATAGCGCTGGCCGGTTTTGATCTGGCCTCGCGGCGGCCCATCGGCGAGGTCCGTATCTCGCACCGGCTCTACGAAGACCCGACGCGGGTTGCCGGCGTGCGGCGCTACGAGGCAGGCGATCCGTTGAACCGCATTCACTGGCGGGCCACCGCGCGCACCGGACAGTTTCACAGCAAAGTCTATGAGCCTTCGTGCATCGTGGGCACCACGCTGGTGCTGGATTTTCATCAAGCGGTGTTCGAGCCTAGCCACGAGCCCTATCGCTCGGAGCTTGCGGTAACCACAGCGGCCTCGCTGGCCAACGCGGTGTATGAGATGGATCAGCAGATCGGACTGGTTACGAACGGTCGCGACGCTGTGGACCGGATTCGCCAGGAAGGCTGGGAGGAAAAAGGGGACAGTCCCCATTTGTGCAAAGCACCCTCCGGGCCGTTCCGGCAAATGGGGACTGTCCCCTTTTTCCGGTCGCGCAAGGCCGCGCGGCGAGCGGCCGGCATGCGCGAGACGAGCGATCGGCTTCAGCCGGTGGTTGTTGAAACGCGCCGGGGAGCCGAGCAACTCTTGCGGATATTGGAGACGCTCGCGCGGGTTGAATTGACCGATGGCCTGACGTTTGCCCAGTTGCTCGCGGAGACGGCAGCCCGTATCCCGCGCGACGCCACCGTGGTGGCGTTGTTGGCCTCGCCGAGTGTCGAAACGGTCGTGGCCCTAGGCGAACTGCGTCGCAAGGGGCTGGCCGTTACGGCGATCCTGAATCTCTACGACGACGGAGATTTTGAGCGGGCCTGGGCACAACTGGCTGCCCAAGGGATCGACGCCCGGCACTTGAAGAGCGTCGAGATGTTACCGAGTTTGTGCGAGGAGTTTGTCTTGCGGTAGTGTGTCGAGCGGCCGCCGGCCACTCAAGATCGGATAGAATGACGGGTGGGGATCGTAGCTATGCGTCGCCGGCTCCACAAAACGCTGGTCGATTATCTGGTCATCGCGATCAGCCCCGCGCTGATCATGGCGTTGGTCGGGAGCCTCGTGTTCTTTCTGATCGAGGTCTTCTACCAAGGCGCATTTCAAGGGCGGCTGCGATATATCTTTGCGCTGTTCGTTATCGGTGCGGTGTTGATCGGTCGAATCTCGATCGAGGATGGCCGCGAGCGTGCGGCGTTGTTTGCTGTGCCGTTGGCGATCGCGATCTTGCTGGCCATCAATAAGTTTGTGCAGTTTCAGGGAGGGATGTTCGAGTCGTTCAGCTTCCTGATCAATTGTGGGCTCATCGGCATTATCTGGTGGTCAGCCGACAAGCTGACGTGGGACTGCACGTTGATCGACGACAGCGAAGAGGACAGCGGCGAAGGATTGCTGCAATCCGTGGGGCTTGAACATGGAGATCGACTTTCGCCAGAGCAAATGGGCGGCGAACCGCCGAACCCTCATTCGTCTCTGGAGCCTGCCGACGGTTCATGGTGGGAGCGGTTCATCGAGCGACGGCGACGGCCGCATGCGCCGGGCGTTTGGGTCGTCTACTTTTCCCTCGCCGCCCTGCCGTTGTTCGGCATCGGGCAACTCTTCATTCCCGAGGGCAATCTCGGGGCACGACAGTATGCTTTCGATCTGCTCTTCGTCTACACGGCCAGCGGGCTGGGCCTGCTGCTTTCGACCAGCTTTTTGGGCCTGCGCCGCTATCTGCGGCAACGCGGCGAAGAAATGCCGCTAGGGATGGTCGGGCTGTGGTTGACGATCGGCAGCGTCTTGATCGTCGGTGTGATGATGGCGGCGATGCTCCTGCCGCGGCCCAACGCCGAGTACCCCGTTTCAGAACTCGGCTTTCGCATCGGTTCGCCCGATCAGAAGTCGTCGCGACACGGCACAGGCCGCGACGGCGTTAAGGACGACAAGCCATGGGCTCGTGGTGAGAAGGATGATCGTGCGGCGACCGCTTCCGTCTCGTCCGATAAGTCTGACAGCAAGACGTCTTCTAAGGACAAGGGGACATCCAAAGACGAAAAAGCGTCGGCCTCAAAGGATGGCAAGGACACATCAAAACAGGCCGACCACGATAATTCAGCGGAGCGCGGCGATCAGTCACGCGAAGGCAAGCCACGCGACGATCAGGAAGGGCGAGATGCGGTCGACAGGTCAGAGTCTGGCGATTGGCAGCAGTCAAGCGATGCTTCGGACACGAAGAACCAGGAGGCCGGCAAGGCGCAAGCGCCGGATGGCGCCGAGCGGCAGGCAGATTTCGGGCAAGGGTCGAGCGGTTCTCCGCCGCTACATGCCTTCGAGCCGCTGAAAGTTCCGCTCGATGCCGCCGCACTGCTGGTAGCCCTGGTGAAGTGGACGCTCTATGGCGTTCTCGGCTTGCTTGGCATCTGGTGGCTGTGGAAGAACAAGGACGCCATACTTGCCGCCGTTGGCAATCTGGCTCAGTGGTTGGCCGATTTTTGGAATCGGCTGTTCGGCGGCGCCCGGCGCGAAGCAAGTCATGGCGGCGATGAAACGCATGCGCCCGCACCGCCGCCACGACGGTTTGCCGATTTCACTGACCCGTTTGCGACCGGAGTGGCCGATCGCTATCCGCCCGAGGAGTTAGTGCGTTACACGTTCGAGGCGATGGAAGCGTGGGCACGAGATCATGGCCGCCCTCGCCCATCCGAGCAAACGCCCCACGAGTTTGCGCGTTGCGTGGCCGCACACGCCGCGTGGCTGACCGACGATTCCGCGCGGCTTGCCGAGTTGTACTGTCAGGTAGCGTACGCGCGCGGCACGTTGCCTCGCAGCCGCCTTGCATGCCTATCCCGGTGTTGGCAGGGCATGATGAACGGGTGGGTCGAGCGTGGCGAGCCGCACCACGAGTGATTATGGCAGAGGGCGGACCGGCTGGCCGCCAATGCCTTGCGGTGTGGGAATGGCTTCGGGCCCTGGCCCCGGCACGAAAGCCGGTGCAGTGCCCGGGGGTCCCATGGGTGGCGCGGCGGCTGCCGTGCCGTGAGCCCCGCGACGAAGCGTCTCGGCCCGCGCGAGCAGTTGTTCCGTCGGCACGACCATCTGCGGCTTCAACTGGTAGTCCAGCACGCGCTGATCGCGAATTTCGCCGGGAGTGAAGTTCTCTGAAACGAAGTCGATGGGCGGATACTCGTACCACGGCGCCGGCATCGGCTGCAGAACGGTCAGCGTCTCGTAGCCGTCCTTCACCAGGCGAATTTTGCGCGTGCCGTAGTAGGTGAAATTAGCCGAGACGGGCGTGACGCCGATCGGAGTGTCGTCGACGTATAGCAAAGCCCCCGGCGGATTGGTGCGCACGGTCATGCGCCGATGTACGCAGCCGGATTGGCACGCGCACAAGAGCAGCCCGAGCACAGTCCATGTGCCGAGCGATCGCAGGCGGTTGCATCGACGCGACAGGTTGCTTTCGACCATAAGCCCAAACTGCGGAGTACCAGGAAAACGGGGCGGCGAAGTATAGACGGCCTCGTTTGCCATGCCTAGGCCGAATTTTGGGTTTTACCCCCCGGGTAGACTAGTGACGAGGCAAGCCGACAGCTATACTTGACTGTTGGCCGGGGTTTGCAGCAAGTTGCCAGTTCGAGCGGTTCGGGTTCCGCTATGGATGCATCGCCATCTCTTTGGGATCACTGCCTCGATTACGCTGCTCTGAGCGACATTGGGCAGCGGCGACTTAATAATCAAGACTCCTACGCCATTGTCCTAGCGGGCAGCCAGGATGACTTCCAGCGGCGCGGTCACTTCTTTATGGTGGCCGACGGCATGGGGGCCCATGCGGCGGGCGAATTGGCCAGCAAGATGGCGGCCGACATCGTTTCGCTAGTCTATCGCAAGCGGCTCGATCAATCGCCGCAAGAGGCAATCCTTTCGGCAACACTGGATGCCAACCACCAGATCCATAATCGCGGTTTGGCCAGCCCGGATTTTCGGGGCATGGGAACCACCGCCACGGCCTTGGTCTTGCTGCCGTCCGGGGCGTTGGCGGCGCACGTCGGCGACAGCCGGGCCTATCGTGTTCGCGCCGGCCGCATCGAACAGTTGACGTTCGACCATAGTCTTGTGTGGGAAATCCGCGCTGCTGGCCAAGCGCCCGACGCCGAATTACCTGCGTTTGTCTCAAAAAACATCATCACTCGTTCGCTTGGCCCAAATCCGGCGGTGAAGGTCGATTTGGAAGGTCCGTTTGCGACTGAAGTTGGAGACAAGTTCCTGCTGTGCAGCGACGGTCTGTGCGGTCAAATCAGCGATGAAGAGATTGGCATGGTGTTGGAGTCGCTTTCGCCGGCCGACGCGGTTCGAGCGTTGGTCGATTTAGCCAACTTGCGAGGTGGTCCCGACAATATCACGGCGGTCGTCGCCCACGTGCTCGGCCCGCAAGTGGCCCAGACAACGGTATCCGATACAGCCGCGGAATCTCCGTTGCGAGGCGATCGGGTGGTACACCTGTTGGTTTGGGCGATCCTCGGCATCGGTCTGGCGGCGGCTGGGGGATTACTGGCCTCCGGTTATCCGCTGATTGCCTTGTTTATGGTGCTGGCGGCCACAATTGCCGCTGTGACGGCGACCATGGTGCGGAGTGCTGCTTCGGCCGATGGATTTCTGTCAGATTCTCGCCATTTCGGCCGCGGGCCCTACGTTAGCTGCAATTGTCTGCCGAGCGCCGAATTTCTTGCCCGGCTGGCCGAAATCAACCAGCAGTTGCATGACTCGGCCGTTGAGGAAAAATGGCCTGCCGATTGGCTGCCGTTCGAGCGATTGCTGGTCGATGCGGACTCTGCCAAGCAACTGGGCAACGTGACGGGTGCGGTCCGGGCCGAGTTGCAAGCGATGAGTTGCATAATGGCCCAGCTTCGCCAGCTTCGCGATGCTGCCATTGAAGGCGACGCGTAGCGCGCGGTTCCGCCTTCCGGGGAACGACCTCTTCTGATACACTCCCCCGCCCGCTCGGTGCGGAAAAACATTGCCATATTGCGCGACAAGGAGGTCGCCGGTGCGATTGACGTGGCCAATTCGATTGAAGCTGCTGCTGGGGCTGGGCCTTCTGGTTCTGGTCGTGGCCATTCTTTCGAGCACCAGTCTGGTGGCGATCTACGCCTATCGCAATCTGGTCGACAGTCTGAGCTGGCGTGCCAGCGAGTTGCCTTTGGCTGCTGAAATCAGTCGCCATGTGAGCGACCTTCGCATCACGCTCGGCGAATTGCGCGGCCCGCCGGACAGCGCGTTTCCCGACAACCATCGAAACCTGGGTGCCGTCAATCTGTGGGCGGTTCGCGATCAATTCCGCTCGCAGTTGGAGGAGGTCGATCAATCGCTACAGCAGTACCGCGACCAAATGGACAGTGAGATGCGGGCCGATCCTCGGATATCGGGCCACGAGCGCGAGCAAGAGACCCTGCGCAAGATCGAGAACCAACTTGCCCGCATCCGCAAGGCCAATCACGATGAAGACTGGATGCTGGATATCCAAAAGATCGTCTGGCTCGACGTCGAGTTGGAACAGTTGCAGGACCTTGCCAAGGAACTGCCGAGCCACTTGCTTCGAAAACTGGCCGGCTTTGCCAACGAAGTCCGCGGTCAATATCGCGGGCTGATTCTCACCGCTTGGACCGCCACGGTGTCGGCGTGCCTGGTGTTCCTCTTGTTTATCGGGCTGTCGTATCGCTGGATCTTCCGACCGCTACGAACGTTGATCGCCGGGTCGCGGCGCGTGGCCGCCGGCGAGTTCGGCCATCGCATTCACCTGGAGACCGGCGACGAAATGGCCGAGTTGGCCAAGGCGCTCAACGACATGACGATCCGCTTTCAGGAGATTCGCGACGACCTGGATCAAAAGGTGCGGGAGCGGACGATGCAGGCGGTGCGCAGCGAACAGCTTGCCAGTGTCGGCTTCTTGGCCGCCGGCGTGGCCCACGAGATCAATAATCCGCTGGCGTCGATCGCCATGTGCGCCGAGTCGCTCGAAGGGCGGTTCCATGAGACACTCGACAGTTCTGACCCGCGGCAGACCGTGATTGCCGACTACCTCCGCATGATCCAGAGTGAGGCATTCCGCTGCAAAGGAATTACCGAGAAGCTGTTGGACTTTTCGCGCATCGGGCCGGGCAAACGCGAGAACACCGAGCTCGGCCAACTTGTTCACGGCGTGATCGAAATGCTCCGGCACATGGGCAAGTACCAGGGAAAACAGATCGACTTTACCCCATCGGATACTGTCATCGCGCCGGTGAACCCCCAGGAAATCAAACAAGTCATGCTCAACTTGCTGACCAACGCCTTGGATAGCCTCGACGAAGGGGGCACCGTTCGCGTCGACCTGGACGTCGAAGGCGAATGCGCGGCGCTTTCGGTCAGCGATAACGGTTGTGGCATGGAGCCAGCCGTGTTGGAGCATATTTTCGAGCCGTTCTACACACGCCGTCGCGGCGGTCAGGGCATCGGCTTGGGCCTGTCGATCACGTATCGCATCATTGCCGACCACGGCGGAAAGATCGAAGCCACCAGCGGCGGCGCCGGCCGGGGCTCGATGTTCCGCATCCGACTTCCCTTGGCCGCATCGCAGAAGGAGAGCCACTATCGTCGCCAAGCCGCATAACCGACTGAAGCTGTTGTTCGCCGACGATGAGAAATCGTTGCAGGAACTGATGCGCCTGGAATTGCCGCGGATGGGCCACGAAGTGACCGTCTGTCCCGATGGCACCACGGCCCTGGCCGCGCTCGATCGGAACACGTACGATTGTATCCTCGTGGACCTCGACATGCCCGGCTGCAATGGCATCGAGGTGATCGCCCGGGCAAAGCAACTTTCACCTGACACCGACGCGGTAGTGTTGACCGGCAAGTCGTCATTGGAGACTGCCGTTGCCGCATTGCGCCACGGCACGTTCGACTATCTAACAAAACCTTGCAAACTGGTGGACTTGGAGGGAGTGCTGCGGCGCATGGCGGAAAAGCGCGAACTGACCAACAAGTACCGCGCACTAAAGCAACGGCTGCAACGACTCGAAGGTGCGCCGGACCTCATCGGTCAATCGCAAAAAATGAACTACGTTTGCCGGCTGATTGCCAAGGTTGCGCCAACCGAATCGACGGTGTTGATCCTGGGCGAAACGGGAACCGGAAAGGAACTGGTGGCCCGGGCCGTACACGAGCAAAGCCTGCGAGCCGATATGCCGCTGGTTCCGGTCAACTGCGGCGCGCTGCCCGAGGCCTTGATCGAAAGCGAGCTATTCGGCCATCGCAAGGGAGCCTTCACCGGAGCGGAAGAACACCGCATCGGGCTGCTTCAGGTGGCCAACGGTGGCACGCTGTTCCTCGACGAAATCGGTGAACTGCCCAAGGCGATGCAAGCCAAGCTGCTGCGGTTTCTTGAAAGTGGGGAAGTCCGCCGCGTCGGCGATAACGAATCGTTCACCTACGATGTCCGGGTGATCTGCGCCACGAACCGCAATCTACCAGAAATGGTTGCCGGCGGAGAATTCCGCGAAGACCTCTGGTTTCGCATCAACACTTTTGAAATACCCTTGCCTTCCTTACGGGAGCGGATCGAAGACATTCCGCCGCTGGCCCGGCATTTGGCCGCACGCTTCGGCGCGTCGGTGGCCGGCGATGAACAAGTCTTCTCGCCCGAGGCGCTCACGGCGCTCCGGGACCACAGTTGGCCGGGCAACGTCCGCGAGTTGGCCAACGTGATCGAGCACGCGATGATCCTCTGCGACGCGCCGCCGATCCGGCCCGAACATTTGCCGCAGCGCTTCCTTGCTCCAGCGGCCGAGTCGATCCCCTTTCAGCCGGCCGCGACGCTGAATCTCCGCTCGTTGGAAATGCAGGCGATTCACGAGGCGCTAAGCCGCCACCACGGCAACAAACCGAAGGCGGCCGAGGAACTCGGCATCAGCATCAAGACGCTCTACAACAAGCTCAATCAGGCGACACCATTGGGCAAGACGGCGTGAGGCGCCGCTTGCGCGGTCGGTGACTTTTGCTGAGCCGTCTATTCGATCGGACTGACAAGATTTGCGGGATAAGCAGATAACGAATTGACGGATCAATTCTGCTCATCCGGTTGATCTTCTGTCTTTGACCGGTCTTTCGCTTGCGAAAGTTCTGACTTATCTCAGGCGCGCCGGCAAATTCTTCCTGCCTTCTCGCGCAACTCTGTCAGTTGCCGAAGGCTTGTCGGCTTTGTGTATGGTGCCGCGCGGCTGCGAAAGAATCTCAGCTTTTCAGCGAGAATTCTTGAAGTTCTTTTTGACTTCGCGCAAGCGTCGGGCATATAGAAGTACTGGGAAGAAGCGACGCGAGTTCTCGGCTGATTCCAAAACGGCCGCGTGGCGCTTCCATGTGCTTCTGAGCGAGAAAGCCGTCTCATGATACGTGCTATCGGACCGCTGCGCTCTGCGTGGATTTACACGCGAAGCATGAGGTTGCCGCGATCGGGTCCGCCCGTCGGGGCGCTCGAGCAATCAACTGAGTGCCTTGGTGCGACGCCGCCGGTTGCGCGAGCAACAGGAAGACCTTCAGGCCGGGCTGGTCGATTATCAGGCGATACCGCCTTACCCGATTCGACCGCGGCCGCCCTCGTAGTCGCCGACTCATTTGTCCAAACTTTTGCATAGGAGGATCAACAAGACTGTCGCTGGGCCACATTCTGTCACTCCCGAATAGGAGGATCATCGGATCATCGACGCTGTGAATGTTCTCCACGACGCGTTTGCCTCTTTCGGACGTCTTGCCATTTAGCGGGCTCATAGCGGTTCGATCCGCGGCCCAAGTAACGTGCCCAGGCACGTAGCACGTCCTAGCGGCAAACGCGTCGGTATTTTTTCTTGGTGGCGAAGGACGGAAAACGCTGCGGAGCCGCCGACGTAGCGGCCCATCATGCGTCCAGCGATTTCATGATCGTCTCGACTTCACGGAATGTCGGACTATCGACCACTTCCGCCCCGCGGCGAAGATCGGCCAAGCAGATCGCCGAGCAGTTCGCGTTCCAGCCAGTTGGCCAGCCACGCGGCCCGTTGCTGGGCGTAGCGGGATTGGAGCCGACCGAACAATCGGCCGGCGGCTTGGCGAACGCCTTCGCTGGTGGTGCTGACGATCGCTTCGCCGCCGCCGGTGATGCCGCCGGCGATGGCCGCTTCGGTGGCGAGGTGGCCGGCCGTTGCGCCGGCGGCCTGCGCGGCCGCTTGGCCCGCCAAATCGCCCGCAAAATGCAGGCCGGTGAAGAACAGACGCCACGGTGATGGCCGGCCGGGCTACGGCGGCCGCGTGGTCGAGCGATTGCAGGAACCGCACGGCCCTCGGGTTGGACCGCCGCCAGGCGTCGAGTTCGGCCCGCAGAAAAGCCTGATAATGTTCATCGACGGCGGGCAGGTTTTCGTGGGCAATTTGCACGCGGGCCAGCAGACTTGCCCGGGCGTGGCCGCCCAGCAATTGTTGCAGTCGCGGCCGCAGCGTGTCGTTGCCCACTTGGGCAAGGCGTTCGAGCTCGTCGAGCAGTTTCTCCACGGCCAGCACAATTGCCGCTCGCTCGCGCTGCTGAAACGTGGCGATAGGGTCGGAGGGCGGTCCGGCCACGGCATCCCAAGCAGCCCGCACCGGCCACGTGACGCCACGGCCGATCACGCGATAAAAGCCATGGATCCGCCGCGACCAGTCCTGCCGCGAATCGTTCCACCAGCGGCGGATTTCTTCGACCAGCACGCTGGCTGGCAGCGACGGCCAACCGACGCGAGCCATTTCGCGTGGCCGACAGGGCCGAGGCGGCCGCCGACGAATTCGCCGGCCGCCGCGCGGATCGATTCCAGGTACGCCGGCAGTCCGTCGTGCGGATCGAGCACGCGGATCAGCGCCCCGCGGAAGGTTTGGATCTTGATGGCGTCGAAGTGCAGTGCCGCCAGATCATCGCGGATGTTGGCTTCGCGGAGGGGAGAGGGAACGTTCGTGACGTTCCGTCGATTGTCGGGCAGACTGGTCGTTTCAGCCGCCGGTCTCTCGGCCGCGTTGTCACCCGATTGGTTGGCGTGCAGAACTCCTTCGACCACATACGACGGCAGCCGCAGTTCCTCGGCCGCACGGCGGTCGTAGGGAACTACATAGACCAAGTCCGGCCGCGCGCCGGTGTGCTCGCAGAAGGTCGCCAGCCACTGGGGCCAATAATCGCGGTCGGCCTCCAGGTCGCATTGATTGAAGACCACGACGATCGGTTTTTGGGCGTCAACCGCGGCGCGAAAGAACTGCTTGACGGCCGCATCGTTGTACTTCTGTTGCGTGAGCACGGCCACCAGCACGTCGGCCGATTGGCGAATGGCACGCGCACGCTGCCAGTTCACCGCCACATCGGAATCCACGTCGGGCGCATCCAGCAGCAGCAACTTCGGCGGTATCGTCGTGCTGGTCCGCCAAAAGAGGCGGTTCTCCGACGTATCGGAAAGTGGATCATCGGCCGACTGCCAGACGTGCAGCGTAAACGGCTCGAATAGCCGCTGTAGCAGAGCCGGATCGGATACATCGGGCGGCACAAGGCACACCGGGTGTTTCGTGCCGGCAGCCAATGGGCTGGAAGCGCTGGCCACCTCGCCGGCCAGATTATTGAAGATCACCGACTTGCCGATGTTCGTACCGCCAACGACGGCCACGACCAACAGCGGCGGCAAATCGAGTTGCGCCACCAATTTGTTTTGCAGCAGGTCGAACCACTCTTGGCCGGCTGGCGGCGCCACGCCCGCCGCGGCTGCCAACGGCGCCAAGGCCGCCAGCGCCCGGCTCAATCGGTCGATTTCGGCGGCAAATGAGGCGTAACTGCCAGACATGCGATCAGGCAACAAGGCTTTCTAAGGAGCCGTGCTCGAACGACTCGACCGATTTATGCTTATTTAGGAGGCGACTCCCGTCGCTGATTGTCCGGGGATATTCGTCGTTATTGGTGACGGGAATCACCTCCTACACACTAGTCGCCGCGTCCGAGCACCAGCGCCACTGCTTGGCCGTTCATGGAATAGCTGAGCACCAACGCGGCTGTGCCGGCCACGCTCCGCGGCTGGCCGTGGACGACGTTGATGGGGCACTGCGGGTCGGGATGTTCGTAGTTGAGTGTTGGCGGCACGAGTCCATGCTGAAGAGCCAGTAGACACAGGGCCGTCTCCAGCGATCCCGCGGCCGCGCCGAGATATCCGAAGTAGCTCTTCGGCGCCGTGACCGGCACATCGCCGAGTGTATCGCGGATAGCGGCGGCTTCGATCCGGTCACCGTAGACGGTGCTGAGGCCGTGGGCGACGACAAACTCGATATCGGTCGGTTTTCGATTAGCGGCCTCTAACGCGGCGACAATCGCGCGACGCAGCGCGGACCCATGACGCACGTCGCCATTGCGGCAAGGCTCGAAACCGCGCGAGCAGCCAAGGATGCGGCCCAATACATTCGCACCGCGGGCCTTGGCATGCTGCTGGGTCTCAAGCACGAACGTTGCCGAACCTTCTCCGTTGACCAGCCCGTCGCGCTGGGCGTCAAAAGGACGGCACGCCGTGGCCGCGTCGCTGCTCTGACTGGTTTGCCCAAGCCCGTGGTTTCGCACCCAAAGCGCATGGTGAATTCGCGAACTCACGCCGCCAGCGATCATCACATCGGCCTGGCCTCGCTCGACCACGCGGGCCGCTTCGGCCAAGGCCGAAAGTGACGAAACATCGGCGAGCGTCATCGTATTGTTTGGCCCGCGGGCGTCCTGGGCGATACCGATATGGCAAGCCGGCATATTGGGCAGATATTTGAGCATCCACAGCGGAAATAGTTCCGCTGTGAACGACTGACCCCAGCGTTCAAAATCGAACTTGCCGTCAACGATGCAACGGCTGTAGGTGCCCGTCAGATCGTACAAGTCCAGCGGGATCATCTCGGCCCCGAGAATGACGCCCATCCGCTCGGGATCGACTGGCCGGTCGCGCAGGCCGGCGTCGATACAAGCCAAATCGGCGGCCGCAAAGCCCAATTGGATGTCGCGGCTCATGACCTTCAGGCTTTTGCGGGGGCGAACGTACTGCTTCGGATCGAAATCGGCCACCTCGCCGCCAATGGGCGCAGGCACCGCGGGATCATCATACAAGGGCAATGGGTGGATGCCACTTCGTCCTTCGCACAGGCAACGCCAAAACGGCTCTTTGCCGATGCCAATCGGGCTGACCACGCCCATCCCGGTAATCACAATTTCTCGATAAGACGTCATACAATCGACAAGTCCGCAGAATGCGATTCTTCAGAAAACTCTATCGTAACGCGGCTTAGGCCGCAGCCAAAGGGCTTGGGCAAAATGTAACTTGCCGAGGCAGGTGGGGAAACACATCTTCCGGTGGGGTATTATACTGTGCGCGACGTTGAAGCGATACTAACCATCGGGGGATGGGAGGGTTGGTTTGTTCGGGAGCGTTTACGGCACATACTGCCGTTCACGCGGCACGCTTCGGCCCATCATCGACTATGACGCCGGCTAGCTGAAGTCTGTCTTCCGACTATTGACAATTTTTCCCTGCCGTGCGAGACTGCCCGGTTCTCCTACCCGCCGAATGGCTATACACGCAGCTCCACTTGGCGAAAGGGGCGTTATGCCGCCACCAACGACTCCCGATCGTACTGCGGAAAAGGTGGATCCACATCGGTGCATGCGGCTCGACGCCGTCTTCAACCCCAAGAGCGTTGCCGTCTTAGGCGTAACGCCCACGCCAGACACCGTCCCTTACGACATCTTTCACAATATTCTGACCAGCGGATACCAGGGGACCGTGTATCCGGTGGCGCCGGGCAAGCGAAACATCTGTGCCGTAAAAGCGTATCGGTATGTGCTGGATATCGAGGAGGAGGTGGATCAGGCGGTAATCGTCTTTCCGGCCAGCGTGGTCGATCGGGCGTTGGAGCAGTGCGGCAAGAAAGGAGTCAAGGCGGCGATCGTGATTTCTGCCGGCTTTCGCGAAGTCGGTCCAAAGGGGATTGCGCGAAGAACGGCTGAAGGACATCTGCCGTGCGTACGACATTGCCCTGATCGGCCCCAACTGTCTAGGCGTGATCAATACCGACAGCCAAGTGCGGTTGAACGCCTCGTTCGCGCAAAATGCCGGCCGCCGGCCGCATCGCCTTTCTGAGCCAATCCGGCGCCTTGTGTACGGCCGTGCTCGATTACGCCCGCGAGAAGCAGATCGGTTTCTCAAAGTTTGTTAGCTTCGGCAACAAGGCGGGCGTCACGGAGGTCGAGCTCTTCAACTATCTGCATAGCGATCCGCAGACCGACGTCATCCTGCTGTACTTGGAGGAACTGCGCGATGGGCGAGGCCTGATCGAGGCAGCCCGACGCGTCACGCGCGGCGACCATGCCAAACCGATCCTGGCGATCAAGTCGGGACGCACGCCGCAAGGCGCCGACGCTGCCGTGAGCCACACGGGTTCGCTGGCGGGCGAGGACGCCGTCTGCGACGCCGTGTTTCGCGAGGCGGGCATCATCCGCGTCAATAGCATCGAAGAAATGTTCAATGCGGCCGTCTACTATGCGTATCAACCGCTGCCGGCCGGCAATCGACTGGCGATTGTCACCAATGCCGGCGGGCCGGGCGTCATGGCCACCGATGCCGCAGTCCGTAGCGGGCTATCAGTCCCACGGCTGACCAGCGAGACGATGGGGAAAATGCGCGCTGCCTTGCCGGCCACAGCCAATCTCAAGAACCCGGTCGACGTGATCGGCGACGCAAGGGTCGACCGCTACACCGCCGCATTGAAGGCCGTGACCGATGATCCGAACATCGATCAAACGTTGGTGATCCTCACGCCGCAGTCGATGACCGATATCGAGGCGATCGCCCGGGGCATCGCCAAGTTCCACGAGACGGCCAAGAAGCCGATCGCTTGTTCGTTCATGGGCGCGGCCGATGTGGCCCCAGGCATTCGGCTGCTACAGAACGCGCATATTCCCCACTACATTTTGCCGGAATGGGCCTGCGACGCCATGGCCTACGTGCAGCAGGTGCGGCTATGGCGGCAGCAGCCGGTGGTTGCGTTCCAGCCGTTGGCTGTTGATCGAGTGGCCGCGGCAAAGATCCTCGACGCAAGCGAGCGCGGCTACTTGGACGAGGACCGGGCCTTGGCCGTGCTCGAAGCCTACGGCATGCCGGTTCCAAAGCACAAGCTCTGTCGGACGCCCGACGAGGCAGCCGCCTTCGCCGAGATGATCGGCTATCCGGTCGTGTTGCGAGTCGTTAGTCCGCAGATCATCCATAAGTTCGAGGTACAAGGCATCGCCTTGAATCTCGCCGATGCCGAGGCCGTTCGTCGCGCCTTTGACAAGATACAGCGACACGTGGCCGAGGTGGTGCCGGATGCGGACATTCGCGGCATGTTGGTCCGGCGCATGATTCCGTCGGGCTACGAATTGATCCTGGGAGCAAAACGCGATCCGGCCTTCGGCGCCACGTTGATGTTCGGTTTGGGCGGCATCTATGTTGAATTGTTTGGCGACGTCACGTTCGGCCTGGCGCCGATGGACATAGCCACGGCCGGACGTATGATGCGTCAGGTCAAGGCCTACAAGCTGCTCGAAGGCGCCCGCGGCGAACCCCCGGCCGACATCCGCAGTATTGAAGAGGCGCTGGTGCGATTGGGTCAGCTCGTAGCTGACTTCGACCGCATTGTTGAGTTGGACATCAATCCGTTGATTGCCGGAGCCGGGCCAGGCGGCAGCTTCGTCGCCGACGTCCGCATCCGGCTGGCGTAATTCCATCGTATCGTGAGCGCTCGATAACAGCGCCAACCTTCCGAATTCCGGACGGCCTATATCATTTCAAACCGTGCAAGGCATAAAAAACCATCCTGGAGCATGCTATGAACCGTAACGAAGTGGAAAAGCGCGTCGTAAAAGTGGTCTGCCACGTCTTGGGCGTCGAGCCGGACATGGTCAAGCCGGAAAGCCATTTTGTGTTCGATCTTGTGCGCCGAGAGCACGCAATCCGTCGAGTTGGTGGCCGCCTTCGAGCACGAATTCGGCATGGAGATGGACGAAGACGCCGCTCTGGAGGTGCAAACCGTCGGCGCGGCGGTGGAATTCATCGCCAACAATCTGCCGTAAGCAGTCCAAATACCGCCATAAACACCCCGTGTTGCATAGGAGATACGCTCGTGGAAATCATCATCAAAGACTCTGTCGAGGAAATGAGCAAGACGGCCGCCCGCGTCGTTGCCCGGACGATTAACGCCAAGCCGAACGCCGTGCTCGGACTGGCCACCGGTTCCACGCCGCTGGGGCTCTACAAAGAACTCGTTCGCATGCACAAGGAAGAGGGTCTCGACTTCTCGCAAGTGACAACCTTCAACCTCGACGAGTACGTGGGCCTGCCGCAGGACCATCCGCAAAGCTACCACTACTTCATGCACGAGAACCTGTTTCGGCAACTCAACATTCCGAAGCAGAACATTCACATCCCCTCGGGCACCACCGACAACTACGCCGCGTTCTGCGCGTGGTATGAGAGGCGGATGTCCGAGTGCGGCGGCATCGATCTGCAAATTCTCGGCATCGGCTCCGACGGACACATCGCCTTCAACGAACCGTCGAGCTCGTTGGGCTCGCGGACGCGCATCAAGACGCTTGCCCGGCAAACGATCGAGGACAACGCCCGCTTCTTCGACACGCTTGATCAGGTGCCGATCTATGCGATTACGATGGGCGTAGGCACGATTCTCGAAGCCCAAAAAATCATCCTCTTGGCCAACGGCAAGAAGAAGGCCGAGGCCGTGGCCGCCGCCATCGAGGGCCCGGTTACGAGTATGATCACCGCCAGCGCGCTGCAACTGCACCGCGACACGCTATTTGTCGTCGACCGCGAGGCCGCCGGTGATCTGAAGATGCTGGACTACTACGAGTGGGTTCAAGCCAAAATGGTCGATGCGCCGTAGGAGCGTGATTGTCAAATGTCGACTTCCGCAAGAATGACGAAAGGTGGCTGCGGCGAGGTAGGAGTGCCGCGGCTTGTGTCTTCGGCAATCGGCATGTATTTCGCCCCTAGAGGTCAACTTAACGCCGAAAGGAACCGCTCCATGCGTTTGATACTCTTGGATTGCTTCACGCCGAATCGCGGCAATTTCTATCCGCTAGCGCTCAGCCGACCGATCTTCGAGCTGCGCTGCGGCATGACGACCTTGGCGGAGAAGATGATTGCCAAGCTTGGCGCCACCGACGTGGCCTGCATTGTTCCGCCCTATATGGCCGACCTATACCGGACGAAAACCAATCGTCTGGTCAACGATTTGGCAAGCCTTCAAGGTGACGACCTGCTGCTGGTCAATGGTCGGGTGAAGGCGGCCGATTTTGCGACCGCTCCAACGGGCGCGAGCGAAATTGCGGTCGACGCAAGCGGCGAAGTGCTGTACGCCCGAATTGCCCGGGGTGACCTGGGGAAACTGAAGTCGGCCTCCGTCGATGCGTTTATCGAGTCGGCCAAGGCGTCGCTGCCGACCGCTCGTCAACTGCCGGCCACCTGGAACTACACTTGGGACCTCGTGCTGGCCAATCCGGCCCAACTGTCGGTCGACTTTGCCGCCGCCGGGCGCAGCGGCATCGAGGGCGCGGTCGAGGAGCCCAATGCCATTCGCGGCAGCAAGAAGGACGTCTACGTCGCATCGGGCGCCGTGGTGCATCCCATGGTCGTGATCGACGCCGAACACGGGCCAGTTTATCTTGACGAAGGCGTCGAGGTACACCCTTTCACCCGCATTGAAGGCCCATGCTACGTCGGCAAGGAGTCGATCCTCCTGGGCACGAAATGTCGCGAGGGCAACTCGATCGGCCCGATGTGTCGCGTTGGCGGCGAAGTTGAGGAGTCGATCATCCAAGGCCACTCGAACAAATATCACGACGGCTTCCTCGGCCACGCCTACGTAGGCGAGTGGGTGAATCTTGGCGCGCTGACGACCAACAGCGACTTGAAGAACGATTACTCCAGCGTGAGCGTCGTTCTCGACGGCCGCACGCCCATCAGCACCGGCTCGACCAAGGTTGGCTCGTTGATCGGCGACCATACAAAGACGTCGATCGGCACGCTGCTGAATACGGGCGCGTACGTCGGTGCGATGGCAATGATCGCCACCACCGGCAAGCTGATGCCCAAGTTTATTCCCTCATTTTCCTGGTTTGTCGAAGGCGCCGTGACCAAGGGCTTTGGCAAGAAGAAGCTGTACGAGACGGCCAAGGTGGCGATGAGCCGCCGCAAGTGCACCTGGACCGCCGCAGACGAGGCTCTGTGGGACACCGTGTTTCAGATGACCGCCCCCGTGCGCGATGAAGCGATCCGCAAGGGCCGCAGGCACCTTGCCGGCGGGTAACAGGGAACAGAGGAATCGGAAAAACGTCTAGCGGCCATCGGTACGGTGGTCGCGGGTGCTTGTTGCCGCATTCGGCTGTCGGTATCCTGAGGGCATGCCCCGCTCTGAACTTGCATACCTCGAATTGCTGGCCGAGATCGACACACTCGTCGAACGGCTCAACCGTTGGGCCGACAGTGCGCCCGACTGGCAGCCGGCCGACAAATGCCGGGCGTTGGTGCATCGGCTGACCGAGCGTGCGGCTTCGCTGCGGGTGCGGCTCGATGCGCCGCTGGTTGTGGCCACCCTCGGCGGCACCGGCACGGGCAAGAGCGCGTTGATCAACGCACTCTTAGGGGCCGAAGTGGTCGAGACCGGCCGCTCGCGGCCCACTACCACGCGACCGACGCTGATCTCGCGGCCCGGCCTGACGCCCGAGATGCTCGGCATCGAGCGATCGAGCGTGCAGTGGATCGATCGCGACCTGCCGGCGCTGCGTGACCTGGTGCTGATCGATTGTCCCGACCCGGATACGACCGAAGAAGACGGGCAGCGCGATAGGGAGTTGGAAGCGGAAAAGGGGGACAGTCCCCATTCTGCGCATAGCACCCTCCGGGCCGATTCGGCAAATGGGGGCTGTCCCCTTTTTCCACGCACCCCCCCCGAGCAACCTGGCCCGACTCCGTGCCATCCTGCCGAAATGTGACGTGCTGTTGGTCACGGCCACGCAGCAGAAATATCGCAGCGCTCGCGTGACGGAGGAGTTGGCCGCCGCGGCCCACGGCGCCCGCGTGGTCTTCGTCGAGACGCACGCCGACACCGACGACGATATCCGCGAGGATTGGCGAGCAGTGCTGCAGGAAAAAGGGGATGACGCCCATTCGTGCGAAGCATTCTCGGGTCCAATCCACATATTTCGCGTCGACTCGCTCCGAGCGCTGGCCGACGCGCAGGGTGCGATTCAACCGCATGGCGAGTTCGCTGAACTGCTCGACCTGCTCACGCGGCAAATGGCCGGGGCAGCCGGCAACCGCATTCGCCGCGCCAATTTCCTGGAACTGACGACCGAGACGCTCGATGCCTGTTGTGCCCGCATCGACGAGGCGTTGCCGCGCGTCGAGCAACTGCGCACTGCCATCGACGAACAACGGGCGTTGCTTTCCCAGCAGATCGTCGGCGAAATGCAGGCCGAACTATTGGCCCATCGGCGGCAATGGGAGAACCGCTTGCTGGCACAGACCGCGTCGCGCTGGGGTTTCAGCCCATTTGCGCTGAGTTCTGCGCACGTACCAAGGAATCGGCGGACTGTTATCCGGAGCGCTGCTCTATCGCGCCCGCACGCCGGCGCAGATGGCCCTCTGGGGCGCGATGGAAGGTGTGCGGACATGGCGCAAGCATCGGCAGAGCCGGCAAACCGGCGTCGGCCAGTCGACGGCCGGGGGCTTCGACACGGCTGAGTTGCGCAAAGCCGCGATCATTGTCGAGGGCTACGCGAACGAAGCAGGGTTTGGCGCCCGGCGGGGCGGACATTCTTCTCTACCGTCGCGACCGGCAGACAGGCATGGCTCCGCCACCTCGTATGATGAGTTTTCCGCCGAGGCCGACATGGCATCCGCCGGCTTTGTCGGCCGGGTTGCGACCGACCTGGAATCGCTTGTCGCCCGGTTGGCACAGCGTCATACGGGCTGGTTCACCCGCATCCGCTATGAATTGCTGCTGCTGGTGATGCTCGGGCTGCTCTTGTATCGCCTCGGGAAGAATTTTTTCTACGATTCGTGGTGGGCGACTCCCGCAGCGCCCGTGTATGGGCTGGAGTTCTACCTCTCGGCTGCGTTTTGGCTGCTTTTGTGGTGCATGCTGTTGCTGTGGGCGTTTTCGCGCCGTCTGCGCCGCGGACTGCGCGGCGAGATCACACGGATGGCCGCAGGCTGGCAAGACGGCACGCCCGCCGCCGGCATCTTCGCGCATCTGGAAAACCAGTGCCGCGGCGCCGAGCAATTCCGCCAAGAGCTCGATACGCTTTGCCGTGAAGTCGCCGGGCTGCAACGCCAATTGGCTGAAAGTGCAGCGCGTGCCTGAGCAGGTTGCCTGACACGCACCACCGTTGCTGTTATTCACGCACCATAAGGTCTGGCTAGCCGATTGCACTACTTCACATCTACTCCGTACGGCATCCACAAGAGAATCCGTGCGGAGAGCAACTGGCGGAGTACCACGGTCTGCCGCAGAAGCTGAAGACCTTCGGGCAGCAGCGACTCCAGATCGGTCGTTGCCGAGGGATCGCCGAAGAGTTGCTCGAAGAAAGTCTTCTGCTCGGGCAACATCAACAGTTCCACGTCGGCGTCCGCCTTCAAGCCGGCGGCCACCTTTGCGGCCGCGATGGCGTCGTGCAGCGTTCCGAGTTCATCGATCAGGCCGATCTTCTTTGCCATCCGGCCGGTGTAAACGCGACCTTGGGCGAGCTCTTGCAGCTTGTCGTAGGGCATCTTGCGACCTTGGGCCGCTTTGCTGACGAACTGGTGATAGGTTTCCTGCAACAGTTCGGTCCATGCCTTTCGCTCCTCCGGCGTGAAGGGTTGCGCCGACGAGAGCGTGCCGCTATTGGCCCCGCGGCTAATGACTTCGGTTGTCAGGCCCAGTTTGTCGTACAGTCCGCGTGTCACCAGTTTGCCGCCGATCACGCCGATTGAGCCCGTCAAGGTGCCCGGGGCGGCGACGATCTTCTTCGCTCCCATGGCGATATAGTAACCACCGCTGCCGGCCACGTCGCTCATGCTGGCGATGATCGGCTTGTGGATGCGGACGGTCTCGCGCCAGATCAGGTCGCTGGCTGTGGCCGATCCGCCGGGGCTGTCGATCCGCAGCACGATGCCGGCCACCTTGGCGTCGTCGGCCGCTCGGCGCAACGCGCTGATGATCGTGGTCGAGCCCATCACCGAATCGCTGAACATGCTGCCGGTGCCCTTGCCTTCGACGATCGGGCCGCTGGCGTATACCACGGCGATCTTCTGCTTCGTGCTGGATGCTTCCGACGGCTTTCCGCCCATCATCAACTCCAGCATCTTCATCATGCCGCCGATGCCGGAGAAATTGGTGTCGATGCGTTTTTTCTTGTAGTTCGTTTGAACGTCCAGGTCTTTGGCCTTGAGCGCAGACTTGATCGCGTCCTGAAGCTGGTCGGAGTAAAGCACTTCATCGATGAGTCGGCCCTTCTTGGCGGCTGCCGCCGTGAAGAGGCCCTGATCCAGAAGCGTCTTCACCTGGTAGTCCTTGAGCTTTCGATCCGCGGCGATGGTGTCGACCATGTCTTCGTAGGTGTCGTCAACCAACGCGTCGAGACTCTCGCGGAACGGCTTGCTCATTTCGGTGCGCGTCAGCGGCTCGGCGGCGCCCTTGTACTTGCCCATTTGCAGGGCGTCGAATTGCAGCCCGATCTTGTCGAGCAGGCCTTTGACGAATGTGACCTCGGCCCGCACGCCCGGCACGATGAGCATGCCCGACGGCGGCATGACGATCTTGTCGCAAGCGCCGGCCAGAAGGTATTGCGGCCCGTCGGCGGTAGTAAGTTCGGCATATACCGGCTTATTGGCTTTGCGAAGCCGCGCGATCGCCCCGCGCAACTCCCAAATCTTGGCGCGGCCGATGGCGAGGTCTTCGATCTTCAACCAGACCGCGCCGACACTCTTGTCGCTGGCCGCCGAGTCCAATCGCTCGACCAGCGCCGCCAACGATGGTTTTAGTTCGCCGAACAATCCCGGCGCAGGGCGCCTTCGGGATACTCACCCTTGATGGTCAATTGCACGACGACCGGCTTCTCGATCTTCTTTTCAGTCTTCTTGTCGGCCAGCTTGGCCGGTTGCTGGACGGTTTGCTTGGCGGGCGAGGCGTCTTCTTTGGTTGTCTCCTTCTTTTGATCCTCCTTGGCCTTCTCGTCGCTAGCAGGGCGACGGTGGCGAGCCTTGTGGAGTTCGGGGGCCGCGGCGGGCGCCTTTTGCGGCGTCGTGGAGTCGGTTGCGGCCTGCGTCAGCGAGGTGGAGAAGCAGACGAGCGAAACCACGAAACAGGAGAGCAACAATCGCCGCATGGCCGAACTCCTTCAGAGGTGGGGGACCGTAGATCAAGCCTTATAGTCAGTATAGCTTGCCATATGCCCAAAAAGTAGGGCCCCGACCGATGGTCGTTAAGCTGATCGCAACGAAGCAGTTTGTCTTCCCACGTGGGGGGCACGATTGGTCACGGCCCATAGGCCTGACCGAACCGCGGGAGCGAAGTTTTTTCCGCCCGGCCAATATCTCTCTGGACGTTCGCCGAGCGACATGGCAGAATTATTGCCCGATACATTGCGAAATCAAGAATTTGCAGATTGAGGCGCGCCGATGTCGACGACGATCTTCTTTGAAGGAAGCGCGACCCGCACTTGGGGCGGCAGCCCCGTTACCCGTTGCAGCGACGAGCTGCTCGGTCGCTACCAACAAATCCTCGACGAGCAACGGCTCAATTGGACCGAGCACCATCGTCTGATCCGGCTGCTGGGCTCCGGGGGCCAGGGCGTGGTCTATCTTAGCCAGCGTCGCGGGACCGATAGTTTCACGCTCCCGGTAGCCCTGAAAATCTTCTCGCCCGAACGCTACGAGGACGAGCGCTCCTACGACGAGGCCATGGCGCGGATGGCCGAAGTGGCCGCCCGAGTCGCGCAGATCCAGCAAGACAATCTATTGGACGTCCATAATTGGGTCGACCGCAGCCGCATCCGCATGATGGAGATGGAATGGGTCGACGGCTATGATCTCGCGCTGCTGCTGACGCCCCTGATGCTCCAGCGTCTGGAGTCCCGCGTCAGTGCGAAGCGCTGGAACTATATCAACCAGGTAATCGTCACCACGGGGCCGGCGCAGCCGAGGGTCAAGCCGGGCATTGCCATGGCGATCGTCCGCGATTGTCTGGCGGCATTGGCCGCCCTGCACCGCGAAGGCATCGCGCACGGCGACCTGAAACCGTCGAACATCATGCTGAAGCGCACGGGCAATGCGAAGATCGTCGACCTCGGCTCGGCCTTCGATCTCGAAAAGGTGCCCACGCGGCGCACCTGCACACCGACCTACGCGGCGCCCGAGGTGCTCGACGGCGGTGAGACTTCGCCCCGTAGCGACCTGGCGAGCCTGGGCTACGTGCTGATCGAGATGCTCTCTGGCGCGCAGCCGTTTGCCGGCTTGGACAGCTTCCGCGACCTGCTGGAGGCGAAGCGCGTCATGCCGCAGCGGCTGCCGAACATTTTGCCGAGCGAAGTGGCGTGCAACGAACTGTTGATGAACTTCTGCCGCGGCCTGATCGCCCCCGATCCGATGCGCCGTTTCCCAAGCGCCGAGGCTGCCGATCTGGTGAAAGAAGGGGCTGCCAGTTTCCACCGCCAACTGATCAAAGGAGACTTGGCCAGCGAATACGACAACGAGATCCGACTGTGGATGGAAGAGTTGCGAGAGTTGGACTAAGGTGGTTTGCTATCTGGATTGATAACGATCCGCAGGGCAACGGTGTGAGGCTTGTTCTGCGGCCTCGAGCTGGTCGGTCGCGGGTCATCCGATCTCTGGGCCAAAGTAGTGTAGTGTCTCAGACAAATGGTGATTTATGATTGGGTGCCACGGGTGGCTTGCCCACCCGTGATTGTGCACTGCTGGACGAGCCAGCAGTGGCACCCCAGATACCTAAACTACGCGCAATAAAGCACCTCAATTCCGAGACACTACAGTAGGAGACGAACATGGGTGATTCCACTGCGCCGGCGCTGAGCAAAGCGACATTAGCGATCGAGACGCTGCACGCAACAATCGGCGGCCACGAAGTGACCGCTGGCATCCAGCCCAAGTGCGGCGCGAACCTGATCTCGCTCGTGGTCGATGGCCAGGAATACCTGCATTATGATGAAGCGGCGCTGCTCCGCGATGGGACCTTTTCGGGCTGCTTCGTCATGTTTCCCACGCCGTGCCGCGTTCCCGGCGGCGAGTACTGCTTTGGTGGCCGCAAGATCGTTCAACGCAAGCGCGGTGAGCTGATTACGATCCACGGGCTCGCTCGCGACGAAGAGTTTCAAGTCTCCCGCGAAGCCGACGCCATGAGTCTTACGCTCTCCATCACGCCCGAGCATCCGGTCTACGAAGGCTTTCCCTTCGAAAGCGTCCTTACACTAAAGATGAAACTTGTCGATCGCGGTTTGCAGTATAGCTTCGAGTTCCGCAACGAAGACGATCGACCGGCGCCGGTGGGCTTCGGCCTGCATCCGTACTGGCGGATTCCCGGCCGACGCCAAGATGTATTCGTCCAGGTTCCGTGCGATCGCACAATGGTATTGGAGAACCTGATCCCCACCGGAGCGACCGAAACGGTTGCTGGCACGCCGTTGGACTTACGGCAGTCTCGGTGCCTGGAAGGGACGGAAGTCGATTGCGTGTTCCTTGGCAGGCAGGGATCGGCGCCGGCCGTGATCGAATATCACGACCTGGGAACGCGAATGACGCTACGTGCCGACGAGGTGTTCTCGCATCAAATCGTATACGCCCCGGCCGGCAGTCCGTTTGTCTGCGTAGAGAATCTCACGACCGCTCCCAATGCGGTGAACCTCCAGTCAGCGCCCGCGGAAATCTCCGGCCTGCGCATCGTGCCACCGGGCCAGAGGCTCGCCGGAACTACGCGATTTATTGTGGAAGACTTGATCGGACAGTGAACCGCGGCTTCACAATGAGGCGGGTGCGTTGAAGGCCTGCATCTTGCCTGGCGCGTGGGGTGGCACCGATAGCTCAGCTATCGGTGCGGCGAAGCCGTGAGAGGTAATGTATTTTCCGTAGCAACCTCTTGTACCTGCCGGCACACCGATAGCCGAGCTATCGGCGCCACCCGCAGCCTACGAAGTGTCCATCGCAAAGAACTGCGACAAATCGCGGTCTCGGTCTGGTTTATTGCCTTGGCTGTTGCGGGCCGCTGTACAATATGACCGGGTTGCCTCGGAACAGTTGAGGAGCCGCTTGTGATGAAGACTTATTTAATAACTGGCATTGCCACGATGTTGGCGGGAGGTTTCCTTATGTTTGGCACAGCGACGGCGGAAGAACTTAAGGCGGGCGACATGGCGCCCGACTTCACCTTGCCCGGCAGTGATGGCAAGACGTACACGCTCTCCGATTATCGCGGCAAACAGGCGGTCGTGTTGGCTTGGTTCCCCAGGGCATTTACGCCCGGCTGTACCACGGAGTGCAAGGTCATGGGGCAGCACGGGGCGACGCTCAAACAGTTCGACGCCGCCTACTTCACAGCCAGCGTCGACAAGCCGGAGAAGAACAAGGATTTTGCCAAGTCGGTCGGCGCCGACTATCCGATCCTCAGCGATCCCGGCGGCAAAGTTGCCCGGGCGTACGGTGTAACCGGGGCGATCCAGAAGTTCGCCAGCCGCTGGACTTTCTACATTGGCAAGGATGGCAAAATTCTCGATATTGACAAGAGCGTCAAGCCGGCCACGGCGGCCGACGACATCGCTAAGAAGCTCGAAGCGCTGGGCGTGGCCAAACGGAAATGATGCGCCAGCGGTTCGCACGCTACCATCCGCGGCTTGCGGGGTTTGAACGCTTTCGGAGTGCCTGGTGGCGGTCTCGCCCCCCCTCGCTGCACGGCATTCTGGTTTTCTCGTCGGGTGATTTTCCCGGGCAGCGAACATTCCAATATCGTCCCTCTGCGGCTATATTGGGTGGCACGTCCGCAGATACTGCGCGGGTCCGCGACGGCGGCGTCGAACCGGAGGATTATCGACGGTCGCGGATTCGCTCGCGACGTCCGCCGAAGGTGGCTGAGTTGTCGGCCTGATGGCGGCTCCCGGAACTTGGGCCAGCATACGAACGGAAGTGCCAATCGTGTTCGAAGATGTCAAAGCCGTAATTGGTCCTTACGCCCCCGGTCCCGCAGAGTGCCGCAAGCACGACCCGCGCAGTGCCGAAGTGGCACAGCAGATCGCCGCATTGATCAGCGCGGCACTTCCGCAGCTTCACGTTGAGCATATCGGCAGCACCGCGGTTCCCGGCTGTGCCGGCAAGGGGATCGTTGACTTGATGATTCCCGTCGGGGATGGAGAAATGGACCTCGTGAAGCAGTGCCTCGACCGACTTGGATTTCAGCATCAAACCGGTCCGGATCCCTTCCCCGAAGATCGGCCCATGCGCACCGGCGCATGGGACTTCGAGGGCGAAACGTTCTTGCTTCATGTCCATGTGATTCCAGCCACGGCTGCTGAAATCGACGAAATGCGTTTCTTCCGCTCGTGTCTGCGATCCGATCCGGATCTGCGAAAGGCCTATGTCGCCCGAAAGCGCAAGATCATTGCCGGCGGCATCACCGATCCGGTGGAATACTGTCGGCAGAAGGGAGAGTTCATGAAAGAGGTGCTAGGTTAGCGGCCCGCTCATCCTCTGAACATCTCGCCGATCAGGCGAGCGACGTAACCCGGATACGACATCTTACCCGCCACAACCTCAAGATAATTGGCGATGAGTTTCGGGTGGTGGCGTAGCGATCGCATGGCGACGGGGCGGCACGCTGTTGAGAATAGGAACCATTGCGCGATCGATGCCTGCGTCAGTTGACTGAGTATTGGGCGGCTGAGCCGGTTGTAGATTCGGCCTGCTGCCGCCGGTTCTTCGTCGGCGATCGCTGAGATGATCGCGGTCGCGGCAAGCCGGCCGCTTTCCATGGCATAGGCGATGCCTTCGCCGGTCACCGGCTCGACCAAGCCTGCGGCATCACCGACCAGCAAGGTACTGCGTTGGCCGGGGCTGCGGTTCGGAGCGCCGAAAGGAAAAAGATGGCCACGTGCTCGCAGGCCGGCCCATGTGCCCTCGCAAAAATATTCGCCCACCAGCCACTGCAATGCTTTGCGAAACTCGGCTCCTTTTTTCAGCGCGCCGCCGACGCCGACCGACACGACGTCTCCCCGAGGAAAGATCCAGCCGTATCCCCACGGGAGAATGCCAAAGAAGATATGCGGAGCCCGCCGGCAGGCGGCGCAACTCTTCGGTTTTGAGCTTTCCGCTCGGCGCCTCGGCAACCAGCCCAAAGCCCATCCTGCGCCGCCAGTTCTTCGGCTTATGGGGTCGCAGCGACTTTCGGACGATGCTCGTCACGCCGTCGGCGCCGATGATCGCGGACGCGTGTAATACTTCGCCTGCGCAAAGCTTGCACTGCGAGCGAAGACCATCAACGTGTACCACCCTGCGCTGCTCGAACACACTGCACCCCGCGGCCCGGGCAGCGTCGAGGAGAAATAGGTCAAACTGGCTGCGGTCGACGAACGCCAGCCGTTCCGAGCCGTCGGCTTCGGCCAGCAGCGACGTCCCGTCGAACATACGGCATCCCTGGCTGAAAGCGCGGGCCAGCCTTGACAGTGCGTCCTTGCCGTGCAGCTCGGCGATGATTTTGGCGGCGCGGCCGGAGATTGCTCCGGCGCATGGCTTGATGCGTGGAAACCGTGCCCGATCGATCAGGGCCACGGACAGATTGCTTCGCGCCAGCAGCATGGCCGCCGTGGCACCGGCTGGGCCTCCGCCGACGATGAGCACATCGTAACGCTCCTGCATAGTGATGGCCACAGCAATCAGGAAGGCCGGGCAGCCCGGCTCACTTGCGGTCCCACACGCCGTTGAGACCGCGGAGGATCGCATCGATCACGGCCTCCTTGTCCATGTCGGTGGCGACTTCCATGTTGTGACGCCATGCCGGGACGCGACGGCGGTCGAACACCGTGGCACCGGTGGTCAATTCCCCCTGCGTCTCCACGTCGCCCGGCATCGACTTGGTGGTGAACAGCGACGGGCAAATTGCGGCCATCAGTGTCACCGTGTCATGCACGTGGATGCCTTCGAGCCCGAACTGTTGCCGATATCCGCGAAACACTGGCGGCAAGATCTGCCGCAACAGCCGGCCCACCCGAGTCTCCTCGTCGGGCAACCGATGGAACAGATCGTAGCTCAGTTCGAGGCGATTCGTGACGTCCAACGGCACGAGCGTCTTGGTCGACGGGGAGCGAAACACGGCCCGTGCCGCCGCCGGATCGGCGTACATGTTAAACTCGGCCGCGGGCGTGATGTTGCCCGGACCAGCCACTGTACCTCCCATGATCACGATTCGACCAACGAGTGTGGCCAGATCCGGATCGCGAATGAACGCTCGGGCGATATTTGTCAACGGTCCCAATGCGACAATCGTCACTTCATGCGGTGCGTCGCGGACATGGTCGCAGATGACTTTCTCGGATGGCAGCAAGTGCTGCCGCTCGGCTACTACGAAGCTTGTCCCGCCCAGCCCGTCGCTGCCATAGAGGTTTCGACGGTCGACGGCCAAGCGGTTATCGGGATCCGATGCTGCGCCCAATCGCGGCCAGCGGGGCGGGTCGAGTTGCTCGATGATGGCCTGGACGTTTCGCGTGGCCTGGGCTGGCGAAACATTGCCCCCGACCGCCGTAACGGCCACGACGTCGATGTCGGGATTCGACAGTGCCAGACACAACGCCATGGCGTCGTCGATACCGGGGTCAACGTCGAGTATTACCTTCCTGGCCATTGTCCCCCCATCGTGAAGCCGACAAGACTCGCAGAGAATGCGGTCACAATTTTATGCTTGTTGGCAGCGCAATACAAGACATGGGCCAGCGTGCCAGGAGAACTGCAAAGTCCGGGGAACCGTCATTCTGAGCGCAGCGAAGAATCTCTGTGGCATTGTACAAGTCGTTGCTTGCCAACGAGATCCTTCGCTGCGCTCAGGATGACAGATTCTCCAGTCCGCTCACAAAATGCGACTTTGCAGTTCTCTTGCCAGCGTGCGACGATCAGGCGGATGGTATGATACGCCCCTCTTTCCTCAGGGCGTGCCACCCTGTTTGCCCTGTCGGTCCTCGCCGGCTACGCCGCGCGTATACTGGCGGACCTGATCCGCCCAATCGGGCGGCGCGGCGAAGCGGCCGGAGTCCTTGAGGTCCTGCGGCTGTTTGACCGTGATGCCGCCGCGCAACTCCGTGCTCCGGGGGCGCAGTCCGAGGCTCCGTAGGGCTTCGTTGAATTGCTTTCGCGCCGCGTCACCCGCTGCGCCCTTTTCGGCCGCGGCCCGCTGCATCGCCTCCCAGCGATCGAGAAAGCGTCGTGCATCCTCTTTCGACCAGCCCAATTGGTCCAACAACTTCGGCTTCTCCTTAGCCATCTGTTCGCGCAGATGCTCGAGGGCCAAAGCACTTTGTCGCCGAGCATATTCAAGATTCGCCGCATCGGCCGGTGATTCGGCCGGTGGTGGGGCGGCGTCAGACGCTTTGCCTGGCTTGCCTCCACCGGTGGGCGTGCCCGGGCCATGGTTGTTTGCTTGCGCGCCCGTCGCTTGCGCGCGGCCGTTTGGTTGATCTTCGGCAGGCGTGCCGTGCTCGCCTGGCGCGCTCTTGTCATCGCTCTTTCCGCCAGCCGTATTGCCGGCCGATTTCTGCTGGCCCGTGCCGCTGCCGTTGTCGGCCTGTTGCTTCGCCGTGCTGCCGGTTGGTTGTTTCGTCGCCGTCTGATCGCCCGCTTTTTGGCCGGCCTCGCCCCGGCCCTGTTCCTCGGCCTTTCCCGCGCCTTCATCGGCCGCCGTGTGTGAGCCGCCGCTACCGATGCCCGACTTGTTGGCCTGTTGACCGCCGCCCTGTTCGCCGCCACCCGATCGATCGCCGGCCGTGTCGCCTTTCGAGTCGGATTGCTTTCTGCTCGTGCTAGGCGATTTGGCCATGTCGCCCTTGCGCTCGCCCGGAGCCTCGCCTGCTTGGCCGGCCTTCTTCTCTCTGGCCGCGTTCGCGCCTTGCGGCTCGGGGTTTGCTTGGTTGTTGCCAACATTCTTGCCGTCGCCCGGCTGTTGCTTCTCCGCGCTGCGGGCGTTGCCTTGCTTCTGCTCGGCTACGCGTTGGGCGTCCTGTTTTTGCTGTTCCGTGCCACCGGCGGCCGTGCCCGACTTTTCGGTCCTCTCCGTCGCGGCGTCCGAAGCATCGGTGCCCGGTTTCTCCGTACCCGACTTCACATCGCCCGCCTGCTGTTCGCCGCCTTTGTCGCCGTCGACCTTCTCGTTACTGGGCTTGGCGGTACCAGATTTCTCCGTGCCCGGCTCGCTGCCTCGTTGCTCGCCGTTGGATTTGCCTTTGTTGGATTTATCAGCGCCGGCCAATTCCGTACCGCCGGCGCCGGCGCCCGGCTGGTTTGCGTCTGACTTATCGGCGCTGGGTTTTTCCGTGCCCGGCTTTTCATCGCCCTGCTTTCCGCTACCCGACTTGTCGGCGGCTGACGCTTGCTTTTCGGAATCGCCTTGTTGGTTGCCCGACGAGCCTTTGTCGGTCTTTGCGGCTGCCGACTTTCCTTTGTCTCCCTTGTCTCCCTGTTCCGACTCGGATTGATCGCCCGAAGGTTTGTCGGCTGCCGACGTGGCGCCGGCCGACTTCCCGCTGTCCGACTTGGCGCTGCCTGCGTCTCCCTTCGTCGCGTTGTCTTGGCCCGCTTTCTGCGAGTCAGCCTTGTCGGCGGTCGACTTCTGTTCGTCGGATTGTCCTTGTCCCGATTTTCCGGAGCCGGACTGTTGATCGCCCGACTTCTCACCGCTACCCTGCGATTGATTGTCTTGTGATTGTCGCTTCTCTTGCTTATCCTGCTGCTGTTGGCGATCCTTGAGAATCTTCTCCATGGCGTCGCCGGGATCGGTGTCGGGGTCGACTCGTTGGTTCCTGTCGGCGCTGGAATCTCCCTGCTGTTTGTCGGCCGAGGCTAGCTGATCACCGCTTTGCTGGCCTCTCTTATCCTGACCCGATTTGCCGCCTTGGTTTCCCTTATCGGAAGCCGAGTCGGCCTTCTCTTCATTGGGTTGGCCGGAGTCGCCTTGTTTCGCCGAAGCGGTGTCTTGCGGTTGGTTCTTCTGCCCGACGTCCGATGACGGCTGCTGCTTCTGCCCTGCGCCAGTTTGATTGTCCGATTGATTTCGGCCGGCATCGCCCTTTGGATTCTGTCTCCCCTCGTCGGTCCGGTTGCCCTTGGCGCCGTCGGCCGGTTTCGACTGTCCGGCTCGTCGGGCGCCGACGATGATCCGCTGCTTCTTGCTGGCGGTGTGGCCGGCGGTGGGCTGGCGGTTGTCATCCGCTTCGGTCCAATACACGACCGTATCGCCGGCTTTGAGCCCCAGGCGTGCCGGCGAGAACTCGTAGACGGCTGAAAACTCGCCGGGCCATCCCGCTTTCGGTTCTTGCGCGTCCAGCAGCGGCGGAATCGGCAGATCACGGCCGTCGCGTTGGGCCTGCAACGTCACGCGACGCAGGGCGAAGTCGGGGTCTTCGGCCCGCACTTTGATGTCGACCTTGCCGTTGGCCGCCACTGTGACCTCGTCCTGCTGCGGGTCAACTATTTGAACCTCCGGCGGGAGGTCGCGGATCACGTCGATCCGATGCCGGATGGGGCGTTCGTTCTCGCGTCCTTTCAGGTCGGTAAAACGAAGTTGGTAGCTGTTGTACTCGCCGCGCGACGGGTCGGCGGGATCGAGCCGCAAGGTGAACTGACCCGTGGCCGCGCGACCGTCGACCGACATCCGCAATCCGGGCCGGCCGGTGCAACCGAGATCGATTTCCGCGGCGCCCGGTTTGATCTCGGTGTTCGCCGTGGCATGAATCGTCACCTCGGTGCCTTCGATCGCCCGCAGGTCTCCCTGCGTGAGAACCATTTGATCGGCGAGCCCGGTATACGCCGGATAATGGTATGAGACCGAATCGACGACGATGGACGGGGCGATTTGGGCTTCGACGTGATAGACCCGCGTGCGGCAATCTCCGGCCGCCAGATAGTATTGATAATCTTGCTGAACGCCGACGTTGCCCGGCGGAAGTTGGCACTGATAGCGAAGTCCATCGTCGAGCGGAGTCATCCTGATGCCCTGGTCGATCAACTGGCCGTCGGCCGTGCTGTACATCAACACCACCGGCTCGTCTTGCCGCAGTCCGGCGACTTCGGCCGAGACGGTCACCGAGTCACCGTGGAAGACGGACGTATCGCCCGGCTGCACGTCGCGGATCGTTACGCGCGTTGGGGCCTCGATGCTCGCCCAGGGCAAGAGCACTCGGGCGGCCGAGCGGAGTGGGTTCTTTGGCGAGAGCACGAGATACAGGCAGAAAACGGCCAGCACTCCCGCCAGCACAATCCCTCGGCGAATGACCCGCGAACGATCGACCGCCACCTCGATCTCGACGCCCGAGAGATCGGTGGCCGCCCGGTTCTCGATTGCCTGATAGACGGGCACGGCAACCTCCCGCCGATGTCCACGGAGGAGCAGAAAGTTGATCAGGCTATTCTTCAGGGACGGTTGACTCTTCTCGATCGTGGCTGCGGCAAACAACGGATTGATGCGGTGCACCAGCGGCGGCATAACGCGGCGGGCGAAATACGCAACGGCCACGACCACCAATGCCGCCCACAACCAGAATCGTCCCCAGAACCCCAGTCCGCCGACAATCAGCCAATGATCGATTACTGCCGCTGTCAGCAGGTACGCCAACACGCCGATGGCCAATGCGATCAGGCCGGCGGCGATGTCGACCCCTTTTACCTGTCGCTGGGTCTGCCTGAGCCGTCGATCGATCACCACCTCCCGCTCGGTCGGTGGCGGTACGACCGGGGCGTCAGGCGTCACAGGCGTCGGCGAGGTTGTTCCACTCGACATGGGGGTGCGTCCACAGAGGAGACTTGCTCTCTGTATTATAGACGCAACTTGGCCCGCCCGGATTCCAAAATCAGAGGGGGGGGTATTGATGCCAGGAGCGGACGCCGTTAGTGGCCGATTTCGGCTGTCGACTCTTCGGCCACGGGGTTGGTCAACGAACCGATCTTCTCGATCGTAACGGTCACTACGTCGCCGGGGAGCAAGAAGCGGGGGGGCTTCCGCACAACGCCCACGCCGTGCGGCGTGCCAGTGAGAATCACCGTGCCAGGCAAAAGGGTCGTGCTGCCACTGAGAAACTCGATCAGTTGCGGCACGTCGAAGATCATGTCGTTGGTGTTCCAGTCCTGCAACACCTCGCCATTGACGTCCAACTTGATCGCGAGCTCATTCGGATTGGGAATTTCATCGGCCGTGACCAACGAAGGACCCATCGGTGCAAAGGTGTCGAACGTCTTGCCTCGGCACCATTGGGTGGCGCCCCATCGGCCCTGCCAATCGCGGGCGCTGACGTCGTTGGCGCACGTATAGCCGAGCACATAGTCGAGTGCCCGATCGCGCGACACATTCTTGCACCGTCGGCCAATGACCACGGCCAACTCGCATTCGTAGTCGACCTCGTCGCTGCGCAGATGTCGCGGCAGCAGGATTGGGTCGCCCGGATTCTGCAAGGCGGTCGTCGATTTCATGAAGAGCACCGGGAACTGCGGTATCGCCGCGTTTCCTTCGGCCGCATGCCGCCGGTAATTCAGGCCGATGCAAAGAAAGTTCGAAGGCTCGACCGGGGCAAGCAGTTTGCTCACGCTGGCAGTCTTGTCGGTGACCTTGAATTCGCCAAAGACGTCGCCCGATATTTCGCGGACCGTGCCGTCCGGTTGAAGGCTGCCGTATTTCGTGTTTTGGCTTGGGTCGAGATAGCGAATGATTTTCATACACACCCTTTCATGTTGCTATAACTCTCAGTGTTGTGGGATCTGCATTAACCTGGCGGCCAGTCCAGCTTCCGCCCGGCCAGCAGATGGAAGTGCAGATGGGCAACAGCTTGGCCCGCGTCTCGGCCGCAATTGGCTACGACGCGGTAGCCATTCTCCAGCCCCAGCTTCGCGGCCAGTTGCCGGATCACCACGAACAAATGGCCGACCAATTCGGCGTCGCCCTCGCCGATCTCGTTGACCGAGGCGATCTCCCGCTTGGGGATCACCAATATGTGCGTCGGCGCCATTGGGTTTACATCCTCAAACGCCAGACACAAATCGTCCTCGTAAATGATTTTCGCCGGAATTTCGCCGTCGATGATCCGCTTGAAAATTGTCTTTTCTCCCATCTTCGCTCCTAATCCTTCGTTTTGAGGGCTCAGTGCTATAAAGATGCATTGCTGCGCACACGGCCGCATCGGTGGGATACGCGGCAGGGAAAAATCGGCCTTTGTCCATGATCCGCCCGGCCTGCCAATATAGCAGGATCGCGGCTACAATAGTACCCGTTCGCAAACTGAGGCGGCCTCCATTCCTAAGGCGCTGAGCGCTCATTTACCGTGACTATTCTGCCAACCAGCGATCGTCCGCTATCCGGCCTGCGGGTTGTGGTCACGCGCCCGGCAGACCCGCGAGATGCGCTGGCCGTGCGATTGCGCGAGCTGGGGGCCGAGGTCCTCGTCCAGCCGGCAATTTGCATTGGCCCGCCCGTCGATTGGCAGCCCGTCGATGCGGCCCTGGCCCGGTTGCACGAGTTCGACTGGCTGGTCTTTCTCAGTGCCAACGGCGTTCGATATCTGTTGGACCGGCTGACCCAGGCCGGTGGGGTGGCGCGGCTCGCCGGTGTGCGGATAGCGGCGATCGGACCGGGCACGGCCGACGAACTGGCCCGCTACCAGGTTCGCGCCGAGTTGGTGCCCGAGCAATTCCGCGCCGAGGCGCTGGCCGAGGCGTTGTCGCACGAGGCGCCGGGCCGCCGGTTTCTGCTTGCGCGTGCGAGTCGGGGCCGCGAAGTGCTCGCCGAACAACTGGCCGCCGCCGGCGCACGTGGAGCAAGTCGTCGTCTATTCGAGCAGCGATACCGAGCAACCGAATCCGGAGGTTGTCGCCGGGCTCCGCGCGGGACAGATCGATTGGATCACCGTGACCAGTTCCGCTATTGCCCGCTCGCTGGCAAAGCTGTTTGGCCCTGACATGCGGCTGGCCAAATTGGCGAGCATTAGCCCCATCACGTCGGCGGCGCTCCGCGAGTTGGGATATGAGCCGGCCGCCGAAGCGGACCAGTACACCCTGGCGGGATTGGCCGCGGCAATCGCTTGCCACAACCGAACCGAGCTACAACGATGATCTTCGATCGCCTGACGAATGCCCCGTTCTATCGACCGCTGAGCCCGAGAATCGCTTTGGCGCTGGATTACATCAGCCGCACGCGCTTTTCCGATACGGCCGACGGCCGCTACGAACTGGACGGAAACAATGTCTACGCCATCGTGAGCCGGTATCAACCCAAGTCGCTGGCCGACGCCGTGTGGGAGGCGCACCGGCAATACATCGACGTACAGTATGTGGCCGAGGGCATTGAGCGCATCGGCTATGCGCCGTTGTGCGAGGGACTTACTGTCCGGCGGACATACGACGAACAGGCGGATACGATTCTTTATGATGCGGCCGGCAATTTCCTTGATGTACCGGCGGGCAGTTTCGCGATTTTTACGCCCGGTGACGTGCATGCGCCCGGTGTGGTGTCCCAGTCGGCCGATGCCGCATTGCGCGTCTGCAAGGTTGTGGTGAAGTGTCGAATTACATAGATAGCGCCGCCAACGGCTCATCCCGCGTAAGATTACAAGTGGAGGTGTCGTGATGAAGACCGAACTGCCCGCGAACATTCTGCCCGAGGTGGCCGCATTTCTCGGTGAAAGTCCGCTGCCGGCGGTGATCGGCGGCGAGAACGTGATGGCCGCCAGTGGAGAGCTTTTTTGCACCCGCGACCCCGGTTCAGGCGAGCCGCTGGCCGAAGTGGCCGCTATGCAGGCCGACGACGTGGACAGCGCCGTCAAAGCGGCCCAACGGGCGTTCGACACCACCGGCTGGCCACGGCTGTCGCCCAACGAGCGCGGTGTGCTTCTGCACCGGTTGGCCGATTTGGTCGAACGGCGGAAGCCGATCATCGGGCAGATCGAGGCTCTCGATGCGGGCAAAATTCTTGCCCAGGCCGAGGGCGACGTGCAGAACTTCGTCGACACGTTACGCTACTACACCGACCTGGCGATCCACTGTCAGCAAGGCGGAAAAGGGGACAGTCCCCATTTGTGCGAAGCACCCTCCGAGCCGTTCCGGCAAATGGGGACCGTCCCCTTTTCTGCCCCTGTCCCCTTTTCCGCCCAGTACCGCAGTCCGCTAGCTATCGCCGGCCACGAGGCCTGGACAGTGCGACAGCCGTGGGGACCCTGTGGGTTCATCTTTCCATGGAACTTCCCCATCCTACTGATCGGATGGAACATTTCGCCTGCCTTGGCCGCCGGCAACACGGTAGTCATCAAGCCGGCCGAGGATACGCCGCTGTCGGCGATTTACGTCGCGCGGTTGGCGCGGGAGGTGGGCATTCCCGACGGCGTCATCAATGTCGTGCCTGGCTTCGGCGCGACGGCCGGCGCGGCCTTGGCATCGCACCCAGGACTGAAGCGGATGTCGTTCACTGGTTCACCCGAGGTGGGCCGCTCGATTGCCGCCGCTTGCGGCCGAAACCTCGTGCCGGTCAAGCTGGAACTCGGGGGCAAGGGCGCCGCGGTGATCTTCGACGACGTCGACCTGCTACAAACTGTCGAATCGCTGGCCCAGGCGATCACATTCCACACGGGCCAGGTCTGCTGCGATGCGACCCGCTGGCTGATCCACAAGTCGGTCTATGCGAAGTTCGTTGACGCCAGCGTCGAGCGGCTGCGGCAAGTGAAAGTGGGATACGAGCTCGATCCGGCCGCTGAAATGGGCCCGGTAGTGAGTCAGAAGCAGCGCGAGCGCGTGCTGAGCTATCTGCGCCGCGGCCATGAAGAAGGGGCGGAGGTTCTGCTCGAAGGCGGGCCACAGGACGTGCCCGGCCATCAAGGCTTTTACGTCAAGCCGGCCTTGCTGGCCGGCTCGCTCGCGAACGTTGCCGCCCGCGAAGAGATCTTCGGACCCGTGGCGTACCTCGCCCCGTTCAGCAGCGAAGAGGAAGCCATCGAGATGGTCAATCAAACCGATTATGGCTTGGCCAACAGCGTCTGGACCAGCGACTTGATCCGTGCACAACGCGTCGCCGAGCGGATGGTGGCGGGCAGCAGTTGGATCAACGCCCACAACATTTTTCCGCACGGCGTCCCCTATGCCGGTGTCAACAAGAGCGGACTAGGCGGCGGCGTGCTCTCGGTCGAAACGCTCTTTGACTATTGGCGGAGCTTGTCGGTCGTGCGGCCATTGTAGCCGTAGGGTCCGCCGTGCGGACCATGGCGAGAGGTGGCAGCCATCACGGTCCGCGTGGCGGACCCTACGACTTATCGTCCCCCTCGTGCATCCACTTTTTCAATGGCGGCACCAGCAGGAAGCAGACGCCCGCGGCGACCATGGCAGCGATGGCGATCATGCCGTAGACGTTGGCATACATGTGGAGCGTCTCCTTCGGCGGTGGAATCCACCCGGCTTCCGCGCCGGAGTCGCCAACTCGGGTGAATTGAGCGATGATGGCAGCCATAAATTGCGAGCCCGCCGTTGCCAGAAACCAACCTCCCATCACCGTACTTACCAGTTGGGCTGGCGAGAGCTTCGTGACCATCGACAGGCCTACCGGCGACAGGCACAGCTCGCCGGTGGTGTGCAGGAGATACGCGAAAAGCAACCAACGCATGGCGACCATGCCGCGGCTATCGGCCACTTGTGCGCCCCACCACAACACGGCGAACCCCAGGGCCAATTGCAGCAGGCCCATGGCGAACTTCAGTGGAGTGCTCGGCTCCAAGCCGCGCGTTCCCAATTGCGTCCACAAGGCGGTGAAGACGAGCCCCAGCAGAAGAATATAGATGGGGTTAGCGGCCTGAAACAGGCTGGCCGGAAGTTCATCGGCCCGGCGAGCGATGTGCATTCCGACATTGTCGTCGGCCACTTGCCATTCGATTTGGAAGTTCTTGTCTTCGCTGTGCTGACGGCGCAGTTCGTTGAGCGCCGTGAGTGTGAACATTTGTTGGCCGTTATGATAGCCCAGTTGTTCTTGCGTTGGTTCAAGCGTGATGGTGCGCCCGACGTCGGCTTTTGTGACGACGCTCTCTCCCGTGCCGCCAACAACCCGATCCACATTTCGATCGGTAAAGTTATTGATCGAACTACCGGCCTGCTCGAAGAAGGCCCAGAACAACAGGCTAAAAAATGTAAGAATCAGCACGACATACATGCGTTGCCGCGGCACAGTCGGCAAACGAAAGGTCTCGATAATCAGATAGCCGAAGGCCAGCAGGCCAGACAGTGCCAGCACGACGCCCGCTGGTTTGCTTACTTCTTTGAGGCAGACGGCGGCAATGCGCCAACCGGGCTGTCGCTGGTCTCCAGGGGCTTGATGGTGGCGTCGGAGATCAAGTCCATCGGACGTCCGTCGACCCGAAGCATGGCGCCGCCCGAGACGAGCAGGAAAAAGAGAGGAACCAGCAGCAAAGTGCCCAAGTAGACGGCCCATTCCATGTTGAGAATGCCGGCAATGGTCTGTCGCAGCCGCTCGGGTTGGCGCGGAAGTCCTGCCAGCGCCGGCAGCCCGCCGCGTAGAATGGCCAGCCCGGCGATGATCGCCGCCGTCACGAGGGCGAGGGCGACGAACAGATTGACACCCGTCGACAGTAGCTCGGGCGGATGGAAATAGACCAATCCTCCCGCGGCGGCCAGCGCACCACACAGTATCAGTATTCCGGCAACGAGCCTTGGCAGCACGAAGACGGCCAAGCCCGTCAACATGCCGATGGTGGCGAGCCCAAAGCCATAGCTCCAACTGTAAGTTTCACCGATGTAACCGCACAGCAAGGGCGACATGGCCGCGCCCAGGTTGACGCCCATGTAAAAGATCGTGAAGCCCGCATCGCGGCGGCCCGGCAGTGGACCATACAGGGTGCCAACGATCGCCGATATGTTGGGTTTGAAGAAGCCGTTGCCGGCGATCAGCAGCGCCAAGCCGGTGTAGAAACCGAGTGTATGCGGAATCATGAGCAACGCTTGTCCGGCCGCCATCAGGAGCCCGCCAAAGACGACGGCTTTTCGCGCCCAAGAAGCCGGTCGGCCAGCATGCCACCAAAGAACGGCGTCATGTAAACGAGCGCCGTGTAGGCGCCGTACACTGCATAAGCGTCGCCGTCGCCATAGCCCAGGAAGCCTTTGGTCATGTAGAAGACCAACAGCGCCCGCATACCGTAGTACGAAAACCGCTCCCACATCTCGGCGAAGAATAGCGTGTAGAGTCCGGATGGGTGGCCGAACAGCATCCCCTGGGGAGCTTGGGCGGAGGATTTCATCAAACGATCCCAATTGTGGTCTAGCGAAGTGTCTCAAACAGATGGTTACTAATGTGGCTTAGGGTGCCACTGCTGGCTTGTCCAACAGTGCCGAACTGTCACTGCGGCCAACACTGCTGGACAAGCCAGCAGTGGCACCCAACTTCGCTATTCTCTGCAAAAAAGACACCTCAATTACGAGACACGACACTCGATATCGCTCAGTCGAAGCCGAGCGCCTCCCTGGTAGGTAGATCGACTGCAACTTTGTACCGGTACATACCAAAATCGTCAATTCGCCACCTTCAAATCCTCGGCAAACGCCTTGGGGCTCAACTCGGCGCCGGTGGCGTGGCGAGTTAGCTTGTTCCAGTTCAGGCTGAGGCCGGGGCCGAACACCCGATCCTTCATGAACTGGCCCGCAGCCTTGTTGCCAACGTAGATTGCTCCGGCCGGATTGGTGCCGGGCAGAATCTTCTCGATTAGCGCATGATGCACTTGCGACGCGAACATTTCGCCGAGCATGTAGTTGTGATAGTAGACCGGCGCACCGATCAAGTGATACTTGCTGGCGAAGTCGGGCTCGTTGCGGCCCGCGGGGCGCTTGATCTCCTGATACTTTTCGACAAGATCCCACCACAGCCGATTCAAGTCCTGATCGGGATTCTCGTACATCGACATCTCGAAGCGGAACATCACCTGGCAGTAACGGGAGAAGACCAAGAGGCGATTGCGCCGGAGCTTGGCCGCCGCGATGCGGAACCGCTCGGGATCGGACACCTTAGCCCCAAACGCCTGCAAGAAGTCGACGTTCTGCGTGAACCGCTCGAACATCATGGCCACCCCCTCGGTGCACAAGGGATGGGCGTCCGTGTGCAAGATGTAAGGCAAGCCGCTGCCGACGTTCTTCGAGTAGACGGCGTGGCCAAACTCGTGCAGCGACGTGGCAAGCCATTCGCGGCCCGGTACAATGTTCTCCAGAACGCGGACGTCTCCCCGGCGATCGATATCGATGCAAAAGGCGTGCGGGTTTCTTGCCCGGCTTCTCGTACAGATCGCTATGAGCGATCACGTCATCGATCGGCAGCCCGATGCCGTCGTAAAAATCGCGCGTGACTTTCACCGGATCGAGCGGTTTGTAGACCGATTCGGGCAGATCGCCCAAGACGGCCGGAGCCTCCTGGAAAAACGGATCGTGATAATGCCACGGCCGCAGCTCGGCGACCGTAATGCCACAATTCTTTGCCAAGGCGGCGTCGATCTCGGCTTTCGCCTCGTGGAACGGCTGCCGTGTAAGTGCGTCAAGTTGGTCGAACAGTTTGAGGATCTGCTCCGGATCCTGTTCGCCGCAATAGAGTTGCAGCACCTCGTAGTTCTTGAAGCCCAACTTGTGGGCAGCCTCGTTGCACGCGCCACCAGCTCGCGGAGATCGCCTGCGACTTCCGGCCCGACTTTCTTGCTGGCCTCCCAGACCGCGCGGCGCTCGGCCGAGTCGTGCGATTGGCGCAGCACGCGGCGGACATCGTTATCGGTCAATTCGTGGCCGTCGACCTTCGGGCGGAAGACGTTGAACGCGCGCTCAACCGCGTTCGACTTAACCCGCATCTTCTGCAACAACTTGGGGTCCACCTGCTTCCCCAGATATTCCAGGTAGAGCACCGCGATCTCCCGGGCCAAGCGCAGATCGGACACCGGGCCCTGCTTGATCGCCTTCAACTCGGCGAATCGCTCGGGATCAGAAAGGCAATCGTCCACCTTTCCCTCGGCGGCCTCCTTGCGCTCAAAATCTTCCTCTTTGCCGGTGACGTTGGCCGTCCAATAGAGCCGAGCGGCCTCGATCTCCAGCGGTCGAACGGTGGCTTCGTAGTATTCGACAAACTTCTTTGCTCGGGCATCTTGGTCCTTACGGGGCTCTTGTGCCGGAGCAAGTCCGACCGCCAGGCCCAGCGAGACTAAGACGACGGCAATCGTGAGATGGGAAAGCGACATGGCGGTTCTCCTCGAATCTGTGCCAGTGACCGTCACAATACGTGCGCGGCTTGCTTGGGGCCACGGCGACCTCGGGCCTCATTGCCGCATCAGGCAGGATCATGCTACGGGAGTCGCTGGCCCGTAGCAAGTGAGGTTTACGCCGCCTAAACATACGGCGAACCCCGATCGGTCGATGGCTGTCCTGTTGGGTGGCACGCTGCGTGGGACGAAGGTCGTCGTGGGCCCGTAAATTATGCCTCTGCGACTCCTCGATTGGGGCAAGGAAACCACTGTAGCGGCTTGAATTAAGTGTGGACCGGGCTTATGCTTAAATGTTTAGACCAAGACAGGACGCGGCGGCAATCGGCGGCGTCGGCTCGAGCGAGGGAAGGTGCTTCTGTGGCGACCGTAAACAACCAACCCGCAGCATCGCAAGCGAAGGCGGCCGGGGCGCAACCGACCAGTGGCGCGGATATCGTGGTGCAGAGCCTCGTCAACCACGGCGTGGACACGGTGTTTGCCTACCCGGGCGGGGCAAGCATACCCTTGCACCAAGCGCTGACCCGATTCCGCGACCGGCTCCGCGTGATTCTGCCCCGGCACGAACAGGGGGGCGGGTTCGCCGCCCAGGGCTACGCCCGCTCCACCGGCAAGATCGGCGTCTGCATGGCCACGAGCGGGCCGGGCGCCACGAATCTCGTGACCTCGATCGCCGACGCCAAGCTGGATAGCGTGCCGCTCCTGGCAATCACCGGCCAGGTTGGCACGCCGGTCATTGGCACCGATGCCTTTCAGGAAACGCCGATCGTCGAAGTCTGCCGCAGCGTGACGAAGCACCACTATCTGGTGACCGACGTCAACGATATTGCCCGCGTGATGCGCGAGGCCTTTCACGTGGCGACCACCGGTCGGCCCGGCCCCGTGTTGGTGGATATTCCCAAGAACGTGCAGAACATGCAGACGGTGCCCGACTACGACGCGCCGATGCAACTGCCCGGCTATCGGCTCGAAACGTGGACCGCCACGGCGGCCGAAGTGGCGGCAGCCGCCAAGATGATCGCCGCGGCAAAGCGCCCGGTGATCTACGCCGGCGGCGGCGTGGTGGCGGCCGGGGCAAGCCCCGAACTGATCGAGCTGGTGCGCAAGACCGAGATTCCCGTCACGATGACGCTGATGGGCCTGGGCTGCTTCCCCGGCGACGAGCCGCTCTCGTTGGATTTGTTGGGCATGCACGGCAGCGTCTACGCCAATTACGCCGTCGACAACGCCGATCTGGTGATCGCGCTGGGCGTGCGTTTCGACGATCGCGTGACCGGCCGCGTGTGCGACTTCGCCCGTGGCGCGAAAGTGATCCACGTCGACATCGATCCGTCCGAGATCAGCAAGATCCGCAAGCCGGAACTGGCCATCATCAGCGACGTGAAGCATTTTCTGCGTGAATTGAACAAGGTGGTGCAAGCGCCCGACGCGGCCGAATGGCGGCGCAAGGTGGCGGTGTGGAAACGCGAAGATCCGTTCCACTACGACAAGGATTTCAACGGCATCCTCCCGCAACACGCGATCACCGAACTCGACCGCCTCACCCGGGACCGCGATACGATCATCGCCACGGGCGTGGGCCAGCATCAAATGTGGGCGGCCCAGCATTTCAAACACCGCCACCCGCGCTGCTGGCTCTCCAGCAGCGGTTTGGGCACGATGGGCTTTGGTCTGCCGGCGGCCGTGGGGGCGAAGGCGGCGTGGCCCGATCGGTTGGTCGTCGATATCGACGGCGACGGCAGCCTGCTGATGAATATCCAGGAGATGGCCACCTGCTATTGCGAAAAACTGCCGGTCAAGGTCATGCTGCTGAACAACATGCACCTGGGCATGGTCGTGCAATGGGAAGACCGTTTCCACGAATCGAACCGGGCGCATACGTACCTCGGCCCGATCGACGATCCCGAGGCGGTCGGCCGCGGCGACGGCATCACGCCGCAAAAACGCTATCCCGATTTCGTCACCATCGCCCGCGGCTTTCAATGGGAGGCTCGGCACGTGTGGCGTAAATCCGAACTCACCGGCGCGCTGCAAGAGATGATCGACGCGCCCGGGCCGTACCTGCTGGACGTGCAAGTGCCCTATCAAGAGCACGTGCTGCCCATGATTCCTTCAGGCATGACCGTGCGCGAACTGATCAAGGAGTGACGGAGGAGACTTTGATGGCGGCTGCAATTCTTCACGATGCGGTGCTGGCAGATATCTTGAACCGGCTCGTGCAATCGTTCCACCCCGAACAAATCTACCTTTTCGGATCGAAGGCACGGAATGAAGCGGGGCCAGACAGCGACTACGATCTTATGGTCGTGGTGCCCGATGATGCGCCGCTCGAACGACGACGCAGTCGTCGGGCGTACGAAGCGTTGCGGGGTACGGGCACGGCGGTAGACGTTCTCGTGTGGCCGCGGGAGCGGTTTGTCAGCCGACTTCATGTGGTTGCCTCGCTTCCGGCCGCGATCGTAAGGGAAGGGACTCTGCTCTATGACAAACGATCCGGCCTTGGTTGCTGAAACCAAGATGTGGTTGCGCAAAGCGGCAACCGATCTGCGCACCGCCGAACACGATCTATTGGCGACGCCACCCTTATTTGAGGACGTTCTCTTCCACTGCCAGCAGGCGGCAGAGAAATCATTGAAGGCGTTCTTGGTTTGGCATAGTTGTCCGTTTCGCAAGACCCACAGTCTTGAAGAGGTCGGCCAACAGTGTGTTCAAATTAATGCCGATTTGCAAACGCTTGTTGACAGCGCGGTGCCGTTGACGCAGTACGCTTGGGAATACCGCTATCCGAATGACCCGGAGGAACCTACTCGAAACGAGGTAGATCAGGCCCTGTTGCTGGCACACCGAATTGTTGATACGGTTTTGGCCCACCTGCCGCAAGAGGTGCGATTGTAGGAAGCACTTCTAACGACTATGTCGCACTCCGAACTCCCATCCCCAACTCCCAATCCCCAATCACTGCCGCGTTGGCTCAAACGCAACGTGCCGAAGGGAAACGCCAACCACTTTACGGCGAAGCTGGTGGGCCAATTGGGCCTTCAGACGGTCTGCGACCATGCCAAGTGCCCAAACCGCATGGAATGCTACTCGCAAATGACGGCGACGTTCATGATCCTGGGCGACGTTTGCACGCGGGGATGCCGGTTTTGCAGCGTGCGAAAAGGAAAGCCGCAGGCCGTCGATCCGGACGAGCCGCGACGCGTGGCCGAGGCGGCGCGAGAACTGGGCCTCAAGCATGTCGTCATCACTTGCGTAACCCGCGACGATCTGCCCGACGGCGGCGCGGAGCATTTCGTCCGAACGATTGAGGCGGTTCGACAAGCGACGTCGGCGACCGTCGAAGTGCTCCCGTCCGACTTCGCCGGCAATGGGGCCGCGGTCGACCGGCTGATCGAGGCGGCGCCCGACGTCTACAACCACAATACCGAGACCGTGCCGCGACTGTATCCCCACGTGCGCGGTGCGAAAGCCCGCTATGCGTGGACACTGGCCATGTTTCGCCGCATCAGGACCGCCAAGCCCGCCGATGGCGCTGAAAACGGGCCTGATGCTCGGGCTGGGCGAAACCACGGAAGAACTGCTCGACACGCTGGCCGAACTGCGCGAGGCGGGCTGCCGCATGCTGACGCTCGGCCAGTACCTACAGCCTTCGCCGGCCCAGTTGCCGGTCGTCCGCTATCTGCCGCCCGACGAGTTCGAGCAGCTTGGCCAATTGGCACGGCAGATCGGCTTCGAGCACGTGGCCAGCGGACCATTCGTCCGGTCGAGCTATCACGCGGGCCGGATGCTGGACGGCGGATCGTTGATGTTTGCCCTGGAGAGAATCCTCATCCGGCGGATTGGTGCGTCGGGGACGCACCCTACGCGTCTAACTAATTCTCAATTGGAGCCGCTTAAGTTCGTATTGGTGCGTCAGGGACGCACCCTACGCGCCTAACCACTAGCCACTAGCCACTAATTCCAGCGTCGGCCAGAGACTCGGATCGTCCTGATACGGCATGGGGCTGCCGACGCCGAACGTCTGCTGGCCCAACTCGCGATCGAGCACCGCGTAGGTGAAGCCAATCCGCGGGTGCTCGACCGGATCGAAACCGGTCAACGCCTCGGCCGGAACCAGGGCCGTCAACCGATAGCCGTCCTTGCACAGTTGGCACCGCGCCTGCAAGAGGCCCTGTCGAATGGGATTGTGCAATTCGCGGGCACGATGGATTGTTACTGGCTCGGCCACCGCAGTAAAGACAGAAGTCGCGGCCGACTTGTGGCCCTTGTGGGCTGTGCCACCCTCGGATGCGCCACCCTTCGCGGCGCACGGCAAGAAGACAAAGCGATGGCAGAAGCGGCTGGCCCGATGCACGTTGTGCACGTCGCGGGTGTCGATCCAGACTTGCAGTCCGTCGCTGTCGTCCAAACGCGAGTCGCGGCACCACGTCGGCTGGGCCTTGCCCGTCACCTCGACCGACAGGGCGATGCCCGCCTCGCTCCAGGCGGCGCGGACGTCGGCCCAGGTCGCGCGATCTTCGAGTTCGGCCAAGCCTAGCAGCCGGTACGATTCATCGAGCGTCGCCCCCGCATCGGTCCACAACGGATCGCGATAGCGGCACGGCGCCGAAAAGCGGAAGAGAAAACGCGTTGGCAGCAGGGGCTCGGTCATCCAGAGTACGTGTAAGGGGCAGGATTCACAGGATGAACACAGATCGTGTAAATCTTGCGGTGCATTCCGCACTTTGTGCTGTTGAGAGAAGCCCGAAGGGCTTTAGGACGATAGCCCTGGGTTGCCGCGGAGCGGCTACCCAGGGTCAACAGCGCGATGACCGGAAAACCCCAACGGGGTTTCGGAGACATAACGTCGCATGGCGCAACCCTTGCAGGGTTGAATGGCGTCGTCGGCCCTTTTCCCAGGGTAGTCGCTGCGCGACAACCCTGGGCTGCCTTGCGAAAGCCCTTCGGGCTATATCTCAATGGCCAGCGCCCCATATAAAGCGCGGAATGCACCCAAATCTTGTGAATCATGTCCATTAAGAGTTATGGCTTGCGCCGCCCGACCAGATCACAAGCTATTGCGACAAGAAGTCCTGCACGATCGTAACTTCTCGCACCTGCCGGCTATCCGGCTCAAAGACCCGAATCTTGACCTGGATGCCACGCAGCGGGACGGGATAGGGTGGCAAGGTCCGCAACTCGCTGGCATCGTCCACAATGCCGTCGCCATCATCATCAAAACCGTTTGAGGCTTGCCCAGCCGTTCCAACGAGACCAGCTACCGTTTCGTTTTCATAGTGCGTCGACCAGGTATCATAGGTGCGATCAAGCGTAAATGCTGGGATTCCCACGTTACAGGTGTTAGCTGCAAAGTTGGTCCCCGCCGTGCCCAAATCGACGTACGAGTTCGTTGCCGGGTCCCACACCTTCACATCGAAACCGATCACGTTGGTGAGGATCACGTCATCGGCGATTCGCGTTCCGTGTCCTTGCGCGTCTTCGGCAATCCGCTGGCTTGCGTCATTGGTCCAAAAGTCCGTAGTAGCCGGAGTAGGCGGCGCTACGGGCAATTGATTTAGGACCCACGTCGATTGCGAACACTCACACATCGTTGGCAGTCTCAATTGACCCCAACGGCTTGCGTCAAACGGGAACGTGTCTGTTGGATGGGCAAATCGGTTCTCTCGAATTGTCAAATCGCCCAGCGTGTTGGCAACAAAGTTTGGACCGACCGGCCGTGCGGAAATATCATTTGCTTCATAAAACGATTGGCCAGCAGGCACGTTCAAAGCCGTTGATGGAGCAACTAACAACACGCGACGATGCAGAGTTCGCCCGCGAACGAACCATACAACTTCTGCAACATTTGACTGCGCTGTTTCGGATTGACCAGTTACCGCATTGTACCACTTCCCGACAAACGGTCGCCCCTTGCTGCGGGTCGTGAACATCAAGATATCATCAAAGTCGCCGACCGTCGTATCGCCCACATTTCCATTGTCCGTGTTTACGGCATAAGTGGAGGCCGTGGCCGCCGTAACCGGCCCTTCGATATACTCGAAGTATCCTTCGTTGTCTTCCGGCTTTCGCGGAGGGCTCATGGTTACCGTGACGCCTTCCAGGTCTTGCTGGAGCCGGGCGGCAGTCATTCGCAGGTGATCGGCCGATTCCAACATGGCACGGGAATTGGTGATCCCCTGGCCCACGTCGCCGAACATCTTGACCACTGCGCCCAACAACAAGAGCGATAGCGTGGTGGCCACCAGAATCTCGACCAGCGTGTAGCCGGAGCGGCGCGGGGTGGCACGCCCTGAGCGCAACGAAGGGCGTGACTTTCCGGCACACAACATCCACCCGCCTACCGAGTGCGGCAGTCGATCGCCACACTTGGGGTCGCAATTCACCGGGTGCATAGTTGATGCGCGGGTATTGCCGGGCAAGCGCACACGCCGAGGACGCACGCTACAGGTTGGCTCGCGAAATGGCAACAGAACGGGCCGCTTCATAGAACCTCTTCTCTTCGACCGACCGCCCCAAGCTCGCCGCATTGGGGTGCCGGGTCGTACGCTCTTGCCCATAGGTGGCAGGCCCGAATGCCTCCTACTACCATTCGACTTCAAGATGGGGCAAAAGTCAACTGGATTCGTGGGCCGCGGGGGTTTGGAAGTCAGCAAACTGGCACGAGAATAGCCGGCGGCTAACAGCCGCCGGGGAAATGCCACGACGTTACGCATGTTCCGGCGGCTGTTAGCCGCCGGCTATTTGCTCCCTCGCCACTCACCACTCTCCCCCTCGCCCCTCCGCCGGATCGACGCGGCGTACCAGACGCCTATCAGGCCCAGCAGGGTGGCCATCGTCATGAACATCGTCGGGTAGGGCGGCAGACCGGCAGCCTCGCTATAGCGCAGGACGGCCCCGGTCGTCGGGGCGCCGATTACCTGTCCAATGTCCCAGGCGGCCAGCACGAGGATCGTGGCCAGGCCGCGATGCCTGTCCGGAAACGTCACGTTTCCCTCAGCCACGACCGACGGGAACAGGATCGCATGGGCAAAGCCGAAGCCCAGCGACGGGATCACGAGGTGCCACTCGCTGTGGACCAGCACGAACATCGCCATGCTGCTGACCATGGCGATCATGCCGAGAAGGATCAACGGCCGTGTGCCGAATCGCTCCGGCCAGCGGCGAGTTAGCAGCCGGGTGGCGATGGCCGAGCCGGCATAGATGAAGAAGAACAAGCCGATTCGGGAAATATGCAACTCAGCGGCATACGTTCGCAGAAACGTTTGCGGCAGTCCAAGGCCCATGCCCATCGCCACGCCGACCAGCAGCACGACGCCCGGGTGATGCCGCCAAATGACTTTCCACAGCGGCAAGCCCGGCGGGTGGTCGGGCCGGACTTCCGCCCTAACGGCCAGCCAAGCGAACGGAAACGACGCCAGCCCCAGCAGCCCGGCGATGATGAACATTTGTGCGACGTGAGTCTGGTTGAGAGTCGGCGATGCGAACAGATAGTCGCCGAGCATGGTTCCCACGACGGCGCCCAGGAAACCGGCCGTTCCCAACATGCCGACCAACTCGGCCATGCGTTCGATCGGTCCGCCGTTGGAGATGAAGGTCATCGAGGCGCCGTAGATGCCCGCCAAAGCGCAGCAAAACAGGATGCGCAGCACGTAGATGGCGAGGCCGGTATGGCTGGTGATGGCCAGATGGGCGAAGCAGACGACGGTAAACAGGAGCGTCGAGCCAAGCCACAGCATTTTCGACCCGTAGCGATCGAGCCACGAGCCCAGCGCCAGCCGCGTCGTCAGGCTGCCGACCATGCCGATGCCGACGATCCAGCCCAAATTGAACTCGGTGCCGCCCAGCAGCGTGATGAAGTCGGCATAGCGGTACAACAGGGCCACGGCGATCATTACGAGCGTGTTGGACAGGTAGGCGAGCCAGAACGCCTGGCCATAGGTGAAGTGCGGCTCGCCGACGTTGCGGCCCGCCGAAGGGCGGGCGTGTGGCGATCGAGTGGACGGCGGCGGGGGAAAAACGGTCGCGGCGCGGATCATCGAGGCAATTCTACGGTGTCAGCCAGTCTTCGAGCCGTAAATCTGGCACATATCGGAAGTCGACAGTGTTATGTGTTACTAACGTGAGATCGTGAACCAGTGCCACTGCGGCAATCATCAGGTCGACGGTGCTAACGACAATCCCCTCTTGTAGCAGTCTGCCCCGTTCCATCCCAAATCGCTTGGCACACAGTTGGTCAAATGCCAAGACGTCAACGTCGCGAAGCATTTCCTCGATCTTGCTCAGTAGTGGCGAGGGATTACTGGTGTGATACGCCCCAGCATACAGCTCGGCCAGGACGATGGTGGGCACCGCCAGCCGCCCCGAATGTTGGATGAAGCGATGCGACAAACCCGCCGGTCGACGAAAGTGAGCCGAGCAAATGTTCGTGTCCAGTAGAAACGTCACGGCGACTCCTGAGGGCGTCGTTCGCGCTTGCGGTCCTGTTGGATTTGCTCCATCACCGTGTCCATCTCAGGGAAATCGGCCCAGCCGCCTGCGGAATTGTGGATTCCTTCACCCCAGGTCTGGGTAGGCAACGGCAAACGGACCATCACCTCGACTTCCGCTCCGTCGATTAGCCCGGTGGTGTCAGTAAGTTCGATCATATTTCCACGGACTACACCATGCAGCAGTTTGTCCATCGACGCCACCCTCCTTGCTGCCTATTCTACACTCTGGCCGAGCCCTATGCTAGAATCCTCAACTGGCCAACGCCCGTCGACACCCACGGCACCGACACGCAAACGACGCATGACCGAAACCCAGCAAATCCTTATCACGGTCGCCACGTATAACGAAATGGAGAATCTGCCTCGATTGGTCGAGGAGATTTTTCGCTTTGTTCCCGAAGCCGACATCTTGGTGATCGACGATAATTCGCCCGACGGGACCGGCCAGTGGTGCGACCAGCAGCACGCCGAGAACCCGCGAATCGCGTGCCTGCACCGGCCGGGCAAGTTGGGCTTGGGCACGGCCACGATTGCCGGCATGCGCTACGCCATCGAGCACAACTACCGGTTCGTGCTCAACATGGATGCCGACTTCAGCCATCAGCCCAAGTATCTCCCCTCGCTGTTGGCGGGCATGGAGCCGCCGGGCCGACCGGCCGTCGACGTAATGATCGGCTCGCGCTACATTCCCGGCGGCGGCGTCGAGGGATGGCCGCTGAAACGCCGGTTGATGAGCCGCGGAGTGAACCTTTATGCCCGTTGGCTGCTGGGCCTGCGGCCGAAAGACTGTAGCGGGGCGTTCCGCTGCTATCGCACTTCGGTCTTGGCAAAGCTCGACTTCGACGCCGTTGTGAGCCGGGGATATTCCTTCCAGGAGGAAATACTCTGGCGCCTCAAGCGGCTGGGGGCGCGATTCGACGAAGTGCCGATTGTCTTCCTCGAGCGGCAGCACGGCGTGTCGAAGATCGATACCGGTGAAGCCGTGGCGGCCCTGCGGATCATTCTCACGCTAGGGTTGAAGAACGTGCTGCGCCGCTAGTGCGGTGTCTCTCAAATCGCTCGGTCTAGTCTCGCGCCGATTAGTCGCGTTTGGGCGTTACTGGTCGCTCGTTAGCCAGTGTTGCTAGCAGCGCACACTTGTGCAAGACGAGCGTGGGGGCACTGTTGCCCCGTAAGGGTCCTTGCCGAAATGGTTTGGACTGCGAATGATGATGTTGAAGGTCATGACCAACCGGGGCGGTTCAGATGTGCCGAATGAACGGCAGTGAACCGGGCATCCTGACTGTTGTGGCCTTCATTTTTTTCTTGGTACGGCCCGCTGTTTGAATCCGCGCTGCATACGATCATGGAGCCGGCTCGGGAAGTCATGCACCAATGCCTGGCGCATAACCGAGCCGTAGGGTCCGCCGTGCGGACCTACCGATGCGTCGGCTTTGGTCCGCACGGCGGACCCTACTTGTCTCAAAGAGGATCGCGAAAGCACGAAAGGGCGAAAAGACGAATTGCACACTTTCGTGATTCATATGGCGCAAGAGCCGCAAGATGGGTGCGGCGAGCCGGCGTCACCGCTGGATCGGTTGGCCGTCGGTGCGCAGGAACAATCGGCGCAGCGTTTCGCGGTCTGGCGCAGTCCGGAACGAGTGGACCGAGCCGTCGCAAAAGGTCGCGTTGAAGCCGCCGTCAAAGAAGCGGCCGAGCCCCTTGGCCGGCTCCTTGGGATCGAACGGCAAATCGTCCGGCTTGGTCCAAATGGCCGCATGCTCGTCGTCAACCTCGACGACCATGATCGTGTTCGAGGTGCCGTCCGTTATCTGCTTGAATTCTGTGGGTTGATCTGCGGAGAAGGCCGCCCCATTGCCCACCGGCAGAAGATAGTTTGTCCGGCCACGCTCGCTCTTGGAGATGGGCAAGCGATAGACGGACGGCATCTTATCGATCAACGTGCGATTGTGCGCACTGTCCCACGGCTCGTCGAGGTGAAATTGACTGTACAGTGCGTCTTGCTCCAAGTACGGCAGGATCAGCATGCGCCAACTTAGAAGCGGTTTCCCTGCCGCGTTCACGCTGGCCGGCAACGGGAAATGTTTGTTGGCACTTTCGTAATTGAGCATAGCCAAGCCAATCTGCTTAAGATTATTGATCGACGCGGCCTTCGCCTGCATCTCTTGGATGGGTCTGACCAGTGCGGCCCAAACGCTCTCAAACTCCGGCTTCTTCTCCTCGGAAGTCAATATGAGGCGATCACCGTCGACTCGCGGCAAGAGCGAGTTGGCGATTGCGTCGAACTGCGGCAGCTTCTGACAGATGGCCGGCTGTTGCCCGGCGACTTTCAGAAGCTCGGCCAGTTTGGCATGAAGCGTCTCGGCCGCGCCATGGGATTCCGATTGGATCACCAGCCGCAACGATCGAGGTGTAGCGTCGATGCCCAGCGCTGCCCAGCGTACGCCGCGCGTCAGGACCGAGCTTGGCCCGCCGCCAAGTTCCTTGGGCAACTGAGGCATGAGTTCGTCGATGACGCGGCGCGTGTCGGCCGGGGGAATGAGAATCACTTGGGCCGCCGTATCGCCCGCTGCCTCGAAGGCCGCGGCCAACTCGGGTCGCTCGACGGGCCGAAACTGCTTAAGTCGCGGCCACGCAACGACCAACGCCCCATGGACCGTTTGTCCCTCGTCCGATCTTAGCCGCAGCGCCGTGCGAAGGGCCTTTTCTTGCTCGCCAGACGAAACCGGGGCCACGAAGTACATTTTCGGCCGCTCCGAAATCAGGGCCGTCGGCGGAGCAACCAGGTATAGGTCCTTGACGCCAGCATCGAAGATCGCCGCCACCTTGTCGCTGTACATATCGACGGGCGCAAACGACAATACCTGGCTAAGGAGCCCGAACGTCGGCTGCGATGCCATGCGCGAAAGATCGACGTGCACAACGAGGGCCGTTTCCTCTTCGACGAATGGGGCAATCGCCTTTGCCCGGGCGGCCGGGCCAAGATCGCCCTGGGCATGGACGTGAGGCGATGCGGCCAGCACAAGCATACAACCAATCAGCGATCTCATTTCATGTTCTCCTTGAAATCGGTAATACATTTGGTCTCTAGCATGAACAAAGGGAGGCCATTGGAAGTCTCACGCAAAGGCGCCAAGGCGCAAAATCGAGAAGAGGGAACCACAGATGAACACAGATAAACACGGATGAGATTATGCTTTGAATCTGTGTTCATCCGTGTTCATCTGTGGTTTCTTTCATTGCGTCTCTGCGTTAGTGTCTTTGATATTGATGTTGGTCAACCGTCTGTCTATTTCTTCGGCTTGAGCGTGATTTCGTAACGCCACGGTTGGTTCGGCGGACCTTTTTCCGATGTCAGCGTCGCCCGGTCACCACTGCGCTCATACAGGAATGGCTTGCCGTCGTAGGGGTTCATCGGGATGGGCACGTTGGTGATGTCGCTCAACCGATCGGGCCAGCGGCCGTCATGCCCGGCGGCATAGAGACGCATCGCCTCGAAGACTCGCAGCATCTCAATGCCCCACTGGCAGCGAGTTTCGGCATTCTTGGCGGCCCGAGTAGCCGACACCAGCCATTCGGCAAACGGAATGATCTCGACCCGTGAGTCCAAAGTTCCTCTCAGACGCCGTTCCTCGCGTTCGGCCGAGTCGCCGACCTCGGCCGCCGGCAGAAAGAACCACTTGAACTGATCGTCGCTCAGTTCGTCATACACTTTGACCGAATAGAGCAGGACGACCTGGGCGACCGGCATGGCCTCGACCTTCGCGGGCGTGTAACCGTGCTCGATCAGGTAGCGTTTTGCCCGTGGATAGCCTTCAATGATCGATAGATCCATTGTCGTCCGCCACAAGATCGGTGACTGGGTGGATGACTCCAGGCTGCGGCTGGCGTCGATGATCACGTTCAAGCGTCGCGTCCATTCATCCGGCGCGAAGTTCTTCTTGTCCAAATCCCGCAACTCTGGATATTGCAGATAGAGGATGTTAGACTCCGCTTCGCCATTGATCCGGAAGTCGACCAAGGGACGCGGCAGTATGCTCAGGGCCCAGTAAAGATTTGGCGCATCGGGCTGCTGAATGAATTGCTGGAGTTGGTACGACATGATCCCGGCGATTGTTACTCCAACCAGGCCGCTGACGATCGTCGGGGATTGTGCAACTTGCCGTCCCTCGGAATATCCCGTCTGAAGCGTTCGCACTGCCGCGGCGTACCGGCCTTCAGCGATTTCGAAGTGCGCCTTGGCCGAGAGCAGGCGGGCATAGCTTCGCGACTGCTGTATTTCGGGCAGGAGCATCATGATATAATTGCCATCGCGGACGGGTTGCTCCCAATCGCAGGACTCGAAGCGTGCTGCACGTTCCATGTCGGCATAGATGCCGTTTCCAGAACTAAGGAAACCGCCCACGCTGCTTAGTTCCTTTTCGCGGTACTGTTTTTCTTCTCGGCTGCCAAGCGGCATCTGCATCCAGTGCTCGATCTTCTCCCAGGGGCCACCTTCTGCGTAAAAGGTCGCGAAGAACTGTGTTCTCTCAGCCGGCACTCGGTTCCACCACACAGCCGCGTTGCCGGGACGTCGCTCCAGAAATGGTGGCAGCAGTTGATACTTCAGCGCCGGTCGTGCCTCGGCGGCGGGATACAACACGAATTGAACCGGCGGCGCATCCGATTGGCCAAATAGCGGTGCCGCTATAACCACTGTCAGTAATGTGATGCAAACGCGGATGGTAGATCGCATGAGTTCGCTCCTAACGCTCGGCATACGCCGCGGTTGTTACGAGCCGCGCATGTCTTGCTGCTGTAGTAGAGAATCTAATTGTTCGCGGTACGTAAGCGGCGTCTCCGTTTTGCCCGCCGGCAGAGCCACCGCCGCCACCGGCGATTTCCACGATTCCACGCCGTAGCGAAGCACCTGATCGCGTAAGTTCAGATAGCGCGTCTCTTCACTGAACGGCACGGACCGATATTGCTCGACCTCCGCGACGGTGCTCTGTGGCTTCGATGCTACGCCCACGGCCGCCGTTTCGGTACGATGGTCCGACGCCGGTGGTTTTCGTTGGGCGATCAGCATGATCAGCAAGACCGCTGCGACGGACATCGCGACGGCGAGGGCCAAGGGCCAACGGCGTCCGATTCGCCCAGCGGTGCACTTCGGCTCCGCAGTAGATGCAGAGAAAACGATGGCCGGCGGAATGATGGCACGGCGCGTTACGTCCCCTCTCCGTTTCCGAGAGAGTCGACTCTTGTCCCCTCTCCCGACCAACCTTCGGTCGGTGCCCGGAGAGGGTTAGGGTGAGGGCGTTAGTTCTCGCCAAGCCCTCACCCCCGGCCCCTCTCCCAAGAGGAGAGGGGAGACTAGCTACGCTGCGCGGCCTTAGCGACGCCAGTGCCGCCTCGAAGGCTGTCATCCGCTCGTCTTGGTGCTCTTCGTCGGACATGACCAACCAAGCCTTTCCCGCAGGCTCATGAGCCCGCGTTGGTAGCAGCGGTAAACCGTGCTTGCCGACATGCTGCTAAGGTCCGCAATTTCGTCGAACGACAGTCCGCCCCAGAGTCTTGCCACGATAACTTCGCGCTCCTCGGGCGAAAGTTCCTTCAATGCCTCGGTTGCCGCGGCCGCGTCGAGACGGTCGCCCTCGGCGGCTTCGAACCATGGCTGCCGGCGGGCCGCCACGGCCGTTTCGCGGCGCGTTTGCCGCCGGGTCGAGCGTGCGGCGTTTATGGCCCGATTGCGCACCACGCGATAGAGCCAAGCCACGGGGCTCTCCGGCTTGCCGTGCCTTGCCGAAGCAACAGCAAAAACGCCTCTTGCACAATGTCTTCGGGCGTTTCGCACCACCCCCGGGCATAGAGCCCGAGCGCCGGGCCGTATTGGTCCCAAAGCCGCGTCACTGTGTCCGGGCTGATCTCCATTCGACGCGTCTCGCAACCGTGGCCCTTACAGGAGACACCGCCGACGCCTGTGCATTTCATGACACCAGCATAATTGTCGACGGGAGGCGTGACGAGGTGGGCGAGAGCCGTAGCCGTAGGAGGCGTCTCCAGTCGCCGATTGAGCGGCGGATCGGTGACAGGAGTCGCCTCCTACATCAATGTGGTGCGTCGGGGACGCACCCTACTTGTCTAGCCGTCGCACAACGAGGTCCGCACGGCGAACCCTACGTGCCGAGAAAGTGTCCCATCAGCGCGCAGCCTTCGGGAAAGACCAGCGGCGATAGCTCGGCTGTGGCGTCGTCATAGGTTGCCGCTGCGTCAGGCGCGACGTCGCTGCCAGCCAGGGCAAAGGGCACGTAGCCGTGACTGTGCGTTTTCGTTCTTAGCGGCGTCGGATGATCGGGCGTGACGAGAATGCGATATGCCCCATGTTGCTTCAACGCCTCGTGCAACGGCCCGACAATGTGACGGTCGATTTCTTCGAGCGCCTTCACCTTCGCGGCGGCGTTGCCTTCGTGCGAGGCCTCGTCGGTCGCCTCGACGTGGACGCACACTACGTCGGCGTCGTCAAGCGCCGCGACGGCATAGCGACCTTTGGCGGCATAGTCAGTATCGAGATATCCGGTGGCGCCGGGCACTTCGAACGCGCCGCCAGCCGATCAGCGCGGCCAGACCGCGCAGCAGATCGACGGCCGTAATCATGGCGCCCTGTTTGCCGTGCAGCTCGACAAACGGCGTCAAGTGCGGCGCGCTGCCAAGACCCCAGAGCCAAATGTTAGTCGCCAACGGCTTGCCGGCCGCACGCCGGGCGACATTCACCGGATGGTCGGAAAAGAGCGTCGCGCTTTCACTCATCAGGTTGTTCAACAGGTCACTGCCGGGGCCGCGGGGATAGTCGTCCAAAACCGATTTGTCTGTGAGGTCGTGGGGCGGCGTGGTTCGCGTGTCTGGCGAAAACGGCGCCGGGCGACCGGTGCTTCGAAACACCAGCAAGTTGCGATAGCTCACGCCCGGATAAAACTGAAGCTCGGCGCTGCCTAGTTTTTCCTGTGCGGTCTTGATCAGTTCGGCGGCCTCGACCGAGGAAATATGGTCGGCGGTGAAGCTCTTCATCGTCTGGTCTTCGATCGTGACCAGATTGCAGCGGATGGCCCAATCGTTCGGGCCCAGAGCGATTCCTTGTGCAGCCGCTTCGAGTGGCGCCCGGCCCGTGAAATGTTCCAGCGGATTGTAGCCGAGCAGGCTGAGATTGGCCGTATCCGATCCTGCGGGGAGCGCTTCCGGCGTATTATTGGCCCGCCCCACCACGCCCGCAGCCGCCACCGCGTCCATGGCCGGAATATTGGCCGCCTGGAGTGGAGTACGGCCGCCGAGCGAATCCTGCGGCTCGTCGGCACAACCGTCGGGAATAATGATGGCGAACTTCATCAGGGATTAGGGATTGGGGATTAGGGATTGGGGATTAGGGATTAGGGATTAGAAAGAGATCACTTCACATGGATTTGCACTTCTTGAATGCCGCAACGTATTTCTTGTCAAGATTTTACCAAGAGCCATGATCGTGTTTTGCTGCAAAGCGTTCCTGCCAGTATTTTTCGGCACCAACTGGATGCGGCGTTGGAATGCGGTGAATCTCCGTCACCTTCCCTGGAAGCCGCTTGTCATGCTCGTACTTTCTGCGTCCGACACAATTTGTTTGTCCGATGTAATAGAACCCACCCGATTTGTTAAGGTAGACAAAGCCCATCTCTTTCTTTTGAAGCCGAGGCGTGTCAGAGATGTTTTGCTGTCGAGGGACATACCTCTCGCACATGCGGACGACATCGTCGTACTTCTCGCGGCTTTGGCAATACGCCAGCAGTTGTCCTATAAATTCTGGCTTTGGGCTGAACGTGTACCAATGAGGAAAATCCAAATCGTTCCGGCGCTCACGAATCAGCTCTCCCTTCACAGGAAGATGGCCCAATTCCCTGGCCAGTATTGCACACTTTTCAAAAAGCTTGGTTTGTTCGAACTTAGTATTGAGTTGATTTGGAGTGTAACCAGCATCACGCTGGGCATCACCGAAGCGAATCCAATACTCTGGAAACCAGTCGGATTTCTTTATTCCCGTTTCAACCTCAAGCCTTCCTGCTCCATGCGGTTTTCCACCATTTGCCTCGGCAGTTCGTTTGATCTCTTGGAGAATGTTCGCCTTCGTTATCATTCTCACGACTCCAAACGATGGCCCATTCCAATCCCTAATCCCCAATCCCTACTTAAGCCGGCTACGCACGCTCTTCCGTAGGCTGCGCAACATGCGGGCCTCTTCGGCGCATCGCTGAAGAATCGTTGCAATTTGCGTCGGATTGCCGTACTTGATTCGCTCAGCGAGCATCAGATGAGTTTCAAGCTCCGCCAGCGAGCCCTGGGCAATGGCCAAGTAACGCAAGAAGTCCTTCGTTGAACCCATTGCGTGGCCTTCGGCTATATTGGCCGGGATGGAGACGGCGGCTCGTTGAATCTGGCTTCCGAGCCCAAATGTCTCATGCTTGGGGAATTGCTGTGAGAGGCGATAGACTTCCTCAGTCAACTGCATGCCAAGTTGCCAGACCTTCAAATCGCGGAAGTTCTGGACGTCCATCACCTGCTCCCTCTAATCCCCAATCCCTAATCCCTAATCCCTAATCCCTCACTCTCATTCTCACGCTGCCCGGGTGAACGCTGGCCAATTGACCGATGGTTTTCATCGCGGCGGCCATGGCGCCTTCCGGCGATGTGTGCGTCATGATTACCAACGGAACGGCGTTGCTGGCGTCCTCTTCCTCGGTTTGGTGCTGAATGACCGACGCGATCGAGATATTGTGACCGCCGAGGATGTTGGCGACTTCGGCCATAACGCCGGGGCGGTCGTCGACGTTGAAGCGGAGATAGAAGCGGCCGGGCACGCGGCCCGGGTCGCGCGGCTGCACGGGCGGTTCTCCGTCATCCGACCACAGGTTCAATCGCTGGAACGTAATGGCCGTGCGTCCGACGACGGTGTTGATCAAATCGGCCACGACGGCCGATGCGGTTGGCATTTGGCCAGCGCCCAGGCCATGAAGAAACACCCGGCCCACGGCGTCGCCGACGACGCGGACGGCGTTGTAGGCGCTGCGGACTTCGGCCAGCGGAGTGCCGTGACGCACCAGCGTGGGCGACACGTGCAGTTCCAAACCTTCCGGCACAAGTTCGGCGACGGCCAGCAGCTTGATGCTGTAGCCGAGTTCCTTGGCGTAGCGCATATCGGCCACTTCGACAATATCGATGCCCGTGCGCGGAATATTTCGCCAGTTGACTCGCGCACCGAACGCCAGATGGGCGAGGATTGCCAGTTTCTGGGCGGCATCGCTGCCATTGACGTCCATCGTCGGATTGGCCTCGGCATAGCCGCGCTGTTGCGCCTCGGCCACAGCCGCCGCGTAGTCGGTATTGTTCTCCTCCATTTGGGAGAGGATGAAGTTGCTCGTGCCGTTTAGGATGGCGTGGATCGATTCGATTTGATTGGCACACAGACACTCGCTGATGGCGGCGATGATGGGAATGCCACCGGCGACGGCCGCTTCGAAGGCAATCGATCGTCCCCGCTTGCGAGCTTTATCGAACAACTCGGGCCCATGCTCGGCCAGCAACGCCTTGTTCGCCGTAACGATATCCTTGCCGTTTTCCAGCAGGCTCAACACGATCGATCGGGCCGGCTCGAGCCCGCCGACGAGTTCGACGGCCGCCACGATTTCCGGGTTATCGATCACATCGGCCAAATTGGCCGTGAGCGTGCCGGCCGGCAAAGCGAAATTGCGCGACCGCTTCAGGTCGGTGTCAACGACGTGTACCAATTCCAGACGCTTGCCGGCCTGCCGCGCAATGCGGTCGCCGTGCTCCAAGAGCAACCGGGCGACGCCGGTGCCGATCGTTCCGTACCCGATAATGGCAACTTTGGCGGTATCCATGTCAAAGCCGAGTGTGGTTAACCTGGATTGGCATTCTAGACTCGCCATCCTAGGGCATGGCCCGGGAAGGCGTCAAGGTAGCCCGACTGCTGAAGGGACGAAACATCTTTGCCGAGATATCGCTGCGGCGGCCTCTGATCAACAAAAAAGACCCGCCGGCGGCTCCGGTCAGCGAGTCTTTCGAGTGGGCGATGAGGGACTCGAACCCCCGACATCCACGGTGTAAACGTGGCGCTCTAACCAACTGAGCTAATCGCCCTGAACGTGTCCTTCTTCGATGCCAACGATTTCAATCGGCTCATGGCAACAGGGCGCCCCGCACTGCGCCAGCGGTCCGCCTCAAACCGGGCCAATCAAGCAGGTCCGATGCCGGCTCAGCCGGCAGCGGCGGCAGGCGATCGACACGGCAGCCGGGCGCGCCGGCCGAGGCGTCGCCGAAGGTCGGATCTTCGAGAGTATAGTCGCCGGCGCCCTGACTGTGCAACGGCCGATTTGCGTCGGGCGCCCTTTTCCAGAGCAGCCGTTCCGTGCTGGGCTGATTTTCGCGCGACGGGCCCCAATAGGTCTTCCAAGCGTCAAAATTCATGACGTCGAACGACACCTCGGGGTCGAACGTGCTGATAGACCAGAACACATCAACGCCTTCGTAGAAGTTTCGATCGCCATTCCAGACGAACTGGGCGCGAGAGTCCTCGATGCTCGACGCCCCCTCTTGTTCAATCAACGGGACGCTGGGGGGCGCGATCAAAATACTATTGGTCGATGTGAACTGCACATTCAGTTGGTGCGGGTCCGATGGCGTGCTGATCATGCGGCAGAGGCCCGAGCGAACGGCGGCGGTCACGTGCCGCAGTTCAATCCGCAGCATTTCGTCGGGCCTGGGCGACGATTGGCTGCCATTGGTCGAAAGCAGCCGCTCGGTGGTCAACAGCAGCCCGTTGTCCCACAGCAAATAGACCGGCTGCAACTGATCGACCTGGAGAAAGTCGGCCTCGCCGCGGGCAATGCAGTCGACTAGTTCCACGGTGGCAAGCGGTGTGGCTGCGCGGGCCGTGTCGATCAACGCCGTGGCATTGGAGGCCGCCAGGGTGCGTATGAAGGCGACATCCTGATGATACGTTGAACCGTGATCTGTGGCGTTATACACCGTGAGCGAACAGCGCTCCAAGCGGACCATCTGGCCACCTTCCGTCTCCAATAGCGACCAACTGTCGGCCGCCACGTCACGTGGGATGCGCAGCTCCATCGCCACGTCGAGCAGCGTCAACTGGCCGCTGGTCAATTTCAACATGCTGCGAGGCTGCCCAATCGGATTGGCGTCCGTAGGCCGAAACGACAAAATGGGTTGGTAACCCTCGGCGGCGCGGATTGTCAGATTCAAGTTCGCGATGCGAATCGGCCGTTCCGTGCGCTGGCCGTTGAATCGCAGCTCGATGACGTCGCCCGTGTGAGCCGCCGCGCAGGCTGCCGCCAGCGTGGCAAACTCATGGTCGCCCTCAGGCGAATTGGTAACGACGAGTACGGTTGACTGCTGCTGAACTGTTGGGTCGGAGTTGGCGGCGAAGCCCGGCGGAGGTGACGTTGCCAACTTACTCCCCGCCGCAGTCGCGCCGGACGAGATGCCGCCCAATTCGGGCACGCCGCGGCCGGAAACTACGGCCGGGCCCGTGACCGTCGTCGGCTCCGCGACGCCGTTGCGAAGGCGACTATTTGGAAGTTCCGCGGCATCTTGCGGGGCGTCGCTTTGAATGCCCTGTCGGACGGGCAACTTGGCCAAATCGGCCGTGCGTGCCGACGTGCCCTTCTCCAGCGATTGTGGCAGGCGCCCGATGGGCGCAGCAGCCGATGCCTGCGGTGTTACCGCGGCCACGTCAGCCGAGGTCGGCAAACGCTCGTCGCGCGGGGCCGGGGAGGTCCACGTCAAATCGAGCACAACCACGATGCAAACGAGAGCAGCCACTGCGGCAATCCAGGGCACGTGCCGCTGGATAAACGACCACCGCGCATCTTGCGGCACAACCCAGACGCGACTCGTCTGGCTGACCGGCTGCAAACCTATCTGATCGGCCAGCAGCAGCAGGTCGGCAATCAACTCCGCCGGCCCCGCGTAGCGGCGTGCGCGGTCTTTTGCCATCATCTTTCGTAGAATGGCGCTCAGCTCCACGGGCAGTTCCGGTCGAAATTGGCGGATGTCGGGAGGTTCGTCACCTTGGTGCTGGAGCAGCTTCTGCAGCACGGTTCCTTGCGGGAATGGAGGTTGGCCGGAAAGCATGAAGAAGACAGTGCAGCCCAATGAATAGATGTCGCTGCGGATGTCGGCGTTGCGCGGATCGCGCGCCTGTTCCGGTGAGATGTAGTCGAACGTTCCGAGTGTCACGCCGCTGGCCGTCAGATCGGCGACGGCCGGATCGGCTTGGCGCAGCCGCGCCAAACCCATGTCGATCAGTTTCACTCGTCCCTCGGGCGTCACTAGCACGTTCGATGGTTTGATGTCGCGGTGGACGACGTCGCGGCTCTCGGCATGGGCCAACGCCTCGGCGACTTGCAGCGTGACGCTGACAGCGTCGGCCAAGGACAAGGGGCCCTTCTGCTCGACCAGCAGGCGAACGTTCAACCCTTCCACAAATTCAAAGGCTATGTAATTTAGACCCCGATCTTCGCCCACATAAAAGGCGCGGACGATGTTGTCGTGATCGAGCCGGGCGGCCGACTGGGCCTCATTCTGAAATCGTTGCAAGGCGTCGGCGTCCGATGCCTGATCGGGCGGAAGGACTTTCAAGGCGACCATGCGACCCAAGAGAGTGTCGCGGGCGCGGAACACCCGACCCATGCCACCGCCGCCCACGTATTCCAGCAGTTCGAAATGCCCCAGGCGGTCGCCTGGCGTCACATGCCCAGTCAGGATGCGAAAAATGGGATCGGAGGCGACCGGCGCAGTCAGCGGCGGCCGGTTGCTGATCATAGTGGCATCGTCCGCGTCCGAAGGAGCCTTGCCCGATGGCGGCGATGAGCCCGAAGCCGGAACGTCCACTACCTCGCCAGATCCCGCCGCGGCTCCGTGCTGGCTAAGGTGGGAGGCGGTATCGCTCATCATTCGCTCGTTGAAAAACGCCGTGCACCGCGTTAACGCTAATGTCCCGCCCGCGGCTGCGAAGAAGTGCAGCTAACACGCACGAGAGACTTCCGCTGTCCTCCAGGGCGAACGCCCCCGACCAAGAAGAGCCAAGCATCATTCTAATTTACTCTGAAAGCAGGGTCAATTAGCTGTCGTTGCACGCATACCGCCTACGAGGGGACGAATGGTTGTGAAAACGCTATAGAAAAATCTAACGCCGCAACCGCTTTCGCCTGCCCACCGCAGCGTGTAAAATTGCGCGATCGTTCGACCCGCGTGTCCGCGTTACCCTCCTTGGAGCCCTGCGAATGAAGACTCACATCAATCGTCGCAATTTTCTACGAGCCACTGGCGCGGTCGGCGCCGGTGTTGGATTGGTCGGTTTGGGCGGTTCGCGGCTTTTGGCCGCCGAACTGGGCCCCGGCGCGCCGAACGCCGCGAAGCTAGGCTGGCGACTTGGGTGCCAGGCTTGGAGTTTCAACCGCTTTACCTTTTACGAAGCCATCGATAAGACCGCTTCCCTGGGCCTGCATTACATCGAGGCCTATAGAACCCAGAAGCTCAGCAAGGAACAACCGCACCTCATAACTGATGAGTCGTTGCCGGCCGAGGCTCGCATCGCTGTCAAGAAGAAGTTGAAAGATTCCGGCGTAAAACTCGTAAACTACGGCGTGTGCTTCCTCTATAAGGACATCGATAAGAGCCGCAAAGTCTTCGAGTTCGCCAAGGACATGGGCATCGAGACGCTCGTCGCCGAACCGCCCGAGGATGCCTTCGAGAACATCGACAAACTTTGCGGCGAGTATGGCATTAACGTGGCGATTCACGATCATCCGAAGCCCTCGCACTATTGGAATCCCGATACCGTGCTGAAAGTTTGCCAAGGCCGCAGCAAGCGAATCGGCGCCTGCTGCGACACGGGCCATTGGGTGCGGTCCGGCCTCGATCCGCTCGAATGCTTAAAGAAGCTCGAAGGCCGGATCATCAGCTTTCATCTCAAGGACTTGAACGCCAAGCCGCCGACAAAGGACATTCACGATGTGCCCTGGGGCACGGGCGTCTGCGACGTCAAGGGCATGCTTGCGGAGATCTACCGCCAGAAGTTTAAGGGCGTCTTCTCCATCGAGTACGAATACCACTATGAGAACTCACTGCCGGAGATCGCCCAGTGCGTGGCCTACTTCGACAAGATCGCGGCCGAACTCGGCGCGGGGCAAGTTAGTCCTGCCCGGACCCTGCGCCGCCGCCGCATTTTGTAACCAGAGTTGCGTAGGGTCCGCCGGGCGAACCCTACGCGGCTGTCGCATTCTTTAACCGGAATTGAAAGGGGGACGCAGTTGCGTCCCCCTTTGTAATCCCATCTTGACTTAGCCGTGTTGCCGTCGCGACTCCCAATCACTTATACGCGTTCTAATCTGAAACAGCGCTCCGCTAGCATTCGTAACGTACTACGAACAAAGTGGTTGGGAATCTGCTAGCTGCGACACTTCAGATTAGAACGCGTATTACTGTAGTTATGGAAAGGAAATAGACGTTCCGGATTCTCGACCATGATCGTGCGAATCTGCTGGTCGGTGATGCCGGCAGCCTTCAATTTTGGCACAACGTTCTTCAGCAAGTGTGCATATCCATATCCGCCGTTCTTCGTGTAGCAAGACGTAAAGCAGAGATCCTGGGAAAGTAGAATATGATCGATACAGCCTCGGTCAATCAGGGTCTTGAGCGCCTGCGCCGCCACCGTCAGGTCCTGTCGGAACCACGGACCACGCTTATCCAATCCAAATAGATCGAACTCGACATAGCAGCCGCGCTTGGTGAGCGCGAGGCACATATCGATGGAGTCTGGCCGCGCATAGAAATGGCTGATGACCACTCGAGAAAGGTCGCCACCGGCTTTTTCGATGACATCCATGCCATGTCCACGTGCCTTCAATCCATCTTCCACGTCGAAATGGATGTTGATGGCGGCGCCGGTAGCTTTTTGGGCTATGGCGGCTGCCCGAAGTTGCCGCGTTTCAAAAGGCGTTATAGGGCGGCTGACACCTAGCTCACCGATTATGCCGGCATGTATCCCGTTGACGCCTTCGACGATGTCATGGATCATATCGGCGGCAATCTCGTGCTCCGACTTGGCCCGCATAGGAAAGCTCAGCCACTTATCCTTGTAGTAGCCGCAGCCCATGATAATTTGCACGCCCGTTTGCTCAGCGATCTGTTTCAACGCGGCCGGTCGGCGTCCGATCCCGTAATTTGTCATTTCCACCAACGTTTTGCCGCCAGCTTTCGCAAACAGTGCAAGCTCGGCGGCGGCGGCGTGTTCATCGGTGAGGTTTCCCTCAGCCGTGTGAACGATCAACAGGTGTTCATGGGGCAATGTAATTCCCATCGCGTCGCCCGGAATCAGACCGGTGACGGTCATGACCTTGCCTTCCCAAGACGCGGTCTGGGCTAAGGATGTAGGGTTCGACTGTTCGACGGTTTTTGTCGAGTTGGATGCGAGCAGAACGGCCGCGACAATTGCAAGACTGCTATGCATGGTGGTCTCCCGGTTCGTGTGACGGGACGTGCGGAAAGGGCAAAGCACGCCTAGCATTGTGTGCAGAGTGTTCGCAACCTGTCAAGTTGCAGAGTCCGCCGTGCGGACCTTACTCTGCTGCTTGTGGTCCGCATGGCGGACCCTACAAACGCTCAAGTCGCCACATCAGCGAGATCGCTCGCGGAAGACGCGTGCCAAAAATAGCGGATTGCCGAGCAGGTAGCGGCGGGCTTTCAAAACGGGCTGCTGATAGAGACGCCACAACCACTCGTGCCCGGCGCGGCGCAGCCATTGAGGGGCCCGACTGACATTGCCGGCCCAGTAGTCGAACAGACCGCCGATGCCCATGCACACCGGCACGCTGAGCCGCGCGCGATGGGCTTCAATCCACTGCTCCTGCAATGGATTGCCCATGCCGACTAGCAACACGTCGGGCCGCGCCGCGTTGATTTGATCGATGGTGTCCGTGGCGGTCTTCTCATCGCGCAGGTAGCCGTGATGGAAGCCGCGAAGCTGCCAGCCGGGAAAACAATGTCGGGCATAGTCGGCTGCGCGGGCAATGGTCGACCCATCCGCGCCGAGCATAAAGTATGTGTAGCCTCGGCCCGACGTCTCCAGCAGGAATTGCGGGGTGAAGTCGGTCCCCAGCAGATTTTCCCGCACGCAAACGCCCTGGTAGCGTGCGGCCCAACGAACTCCCGTGCCGTCGGCAAACACAAAATCGCTTGCGTTGAGCACATCGCGATACGAGGGATCGGCGGCAGCCAGGTTCAGCGTGTGGGCGTTGACGAAAAAGACGCTCGCTGGACTGTCATCACGGCGGCAGATCGCTTCTTCGATCAGATCGATCGCTTGCCGGCGGGTGACGTTGTCGATTTCAACGCCTAAAACACGAAACCGCTCGTGCTCGGCAATCTGAGTCTGTGGCGGCACGACCGCGCCCGGTATCGCATCGGGCAGTGTGTCGTGCAGCAACATGTCGAACATGGCGGTTGACCTGGCAATCGAGGGACGATTGGGGGATGAGCGTCACCCCTCGGAAAGAATAGCTTCGCCCTGGCAGAACGCCAACATGGGGTCGCGATGCACGGTAGCGGCCCATCCCGGTAGTTTGTGCCACGTGTGCCGAGAATTCCCTCCGTGCCGATTGCTCTAATAATCTGGAATGTCGGATCAATGAGCCATCTTCTTATTGCACCGTTAGCTTCGGACGATACGAATATGACGTTAATGGCGACAAACGCGAGTATTAACATGGTCGATTTGCGCCGAAAAGTCCGAATACAGCGAAAATGCCTGATGGCCGTCGGACGTTACATTCTTGCCAGACGCTTGCGGCCGCTGTGCGCATCTTGCCTGATCCTTGCAGTCGCAAGTGCCAGCTTGGACGCGCTTCGACCCGCATTTGGGCAGAGTTCCAACCCAGCGACACCCGTGTCGGTCGGTGGCGTCCGAGAGCTCGCCATACAGCGGGCTAGAGGACATATCCGCTATGGACTCAATTTAGCAGAGCGGGGGGCGGTTTACTCGGCCCAGACGGAGTTCGTCCAGGCGCTGCGACTGATTGCCACGGACTTGGATCTGGCGACAGGAACACACGACCACGCGGCGGCCATCGAGGCCGGGCTCCAGGCGCTAAACTCTGCCGACATTGTTGGTCGTAACGGCTCGTCGTCGGAAGCGCCAACGCTCGCCGAGGCCAGACCGGGAGCTGCTTGGTCGTCAAGCGTCTCTGCGATGCAGCGGCAATTACTTGACGCACAAGAACGGCTCGTGTTCGGCGCCGGGCACCAGCCAACCGCGTCGATGGCTCTCTATCTCTTGGGCCAATCGCAGATGGCAGCGGCGGGTGAGACGGCGGAGGATAAGGCTTTGGCTGGACCGAAGACGATCGCGCTGTATCAAGCCGCGCTGGCGGTTGACCCGACAAATTACTTCGCTGCCAACGAACTGGGTGCCCTGTTTGCCAAGTACGGTCAGCTCGATGAGGCGCAACGGGTGCTGGCTCACGGCGTCGCCGTCGCGCCTCAGCCGGCGATGTGGCACAACCTTGTTGTCGTCTATGAACGGATGGGGGATACCGTGGCGGCGCAACAGGCCCAATCGCAATATGACGCGCTGGTGGCAGCTCGGCGAAGCAGCGGCGGAAATCCGGATGCATCGCCGGTCGGCGGCGTCGCGGCCAAGATCCGCTGGACCGATGCAGCGGATTTTGTCCGTTGTTCGGCAAGCGACGATCTTGGTCCACCCGTACAACATGAAACGGCGGCCGCTGATAATATGGTGGCGACAGAGAAACACGTAGCTCCGAAGCCGGCGCCAAAGCGGGACGCCGGCCTATCGCTTCCCAACTGGATGACTTCCCCGCTGCGAACTCTCGGCGGCATGGCGGCCCCGAGCCAAGAGCAATAGCCCGATCTCGATGCAAGGAGGATGAGGGATGGCGTGCCGATCACATCCTGGCATATCGTGCCTTTTGGCGGCGTTTGTTTTTGCGTTGCTTTTGCTCGTGACGCCTCCGACATCGAGCTATGGCCAAGGGGATCTCGCGGCAGTATCTCACAATCCGCTGCGGGAAGGCGAGTTGCCCTGGGGCGGCTATCCGCGGGTGCTGGCTGCTCCAGAGTACGGGCCGCCGATGCAAATGGTCGAGCTGCTGCCTTCGATCCCGGCGCCACGCGCGTACCCGAAAAATCCAACGAAAGTCGAATTCCGGTTGCCCATCGGGGTCACGGCGTTACAGCCTGCGCGTCCGGCTCAGATCGTGGCGGCGGAAGTCAGCACGTCAAATCAGCGTGTCGCAACCGACGTGCCGCGGCCGCGACTGCTGGGCATTGCGAGTCGTCCGAACCCTGCCGCACAACCGCCGCGAGTTGCAGTGAGTGGCACTTCCGACGCGCTGGTGCGAGTCTCGGCCGAAATGGAGCAAGAGCCGCAGCGACGGTTAGAACCTGCGCCGATGCCGCCGCCGCGAGGCGCGCTCGAGAGTGTGCCGGCCGAAGTGCCCGGTATTACCGAAGAAGTACCGCCGACCGCCCCGCAGCCACAGATGTGGTTGGCCTGCGCTTCGCCGTGCCGCAACGGCGTTGCTTGTCCTTACGGTGGCTGCGTCAAAGAGCCGCGTTGGTGCGCCACGCGACCCATTCCTTGGCAGATTTTTGCTCAGGGCGAATACGTGGGACCTGCGCGACTCGCTCACGTGCCCGAATACCGCATACGCGTCGATGATATCATTCGGGTGGTCTACGGACTGACCGGTCAACCGTCTAAGACACCTTATGAGTTGAGCGTCGGCGACGTCATTCGCGTGGAAGCGATTGGATCGCCCAGCATAGAGCGACAGGTGACAGTCCAGCCGGACGGCATGGTGACGATGCAAATTCTCGGGCAGGTCCCCGCCGCCGGCCGCAGCATCGAAGAACTTCGCAAGGACCTTGATTCGCGCTACGCGCGATACATTCGGCAACCGACGATCAGCGTCACGCCCATTAAGCTCAACACGCGGGTAGAAGAACTTCGCGCGTCGGTCGACCAGCGCTATGGCACCGGCGGCCAGGGCGTGTTCGTGCGCGTCACGCCGGCCGGGTTCATTCAACTGCCTGCCATCGGTTCGGTGCCGGCTCAGGGCCTGACGCTCGAGGAGATCAAGCAGGAGATCGAGGCGCGTTACACTCGACGCTTTAACGGCGTCGAGGTGACGCCTGTTCTCGACCGCCGCGCGCCGCGCTATGTCTTTGTGATTGGCGAGGTCAAGAACCCCGGTCGCTTCGAACTCGAAGGACCGACGACAGCCATGCAGGCGATTGCGATGGCCGGCAGTTGGAACGTCGGGGCGGAACTAAGGCATATTGTCGTCTTCCGCCGCGACGAGTGTTGGAAGTTGATGGCCACGCGGCTCGACCTTCGCGCCGCACTGGGCGGCAGGCGCCCCTGCCCCACCGACGAAATTTGGCTCCGCGATTCGGACATCGTTCTCGTGCCTAAGAGCGATCTACTGGCAACCGACGACTTCATTCAGCTAGTATTCACGCGGGGCCTGTACGGTGTCGTGCCCTTAAACGTCGGCGTAAGTTGGACCAACTTGACCAACTTATAGTAGTACGGGCATTTGCGGATTTCCAACGTGTCTGAGACCCCTCTCTGAGGTGTGAATGCCAGCGGGCCGCCCAGCCAGTTATCCGGGCGGCCGCGCTTGTTTCTTGATGCCAACCGGCACCCTGCGCCTCGATCCGCAGCCTCTGCCACGCGACGCATATCGTCGCGACAGTTGCCGAGCCGGTACTGCGCATAGTATTTGAAAAACAAATTCTGACACGCTGCGTAAGCAACGCGAACTTTGTCAAGTGAGATGCCTGAATGGCGTACGGTTGTCCAAAACTTGGGTAGACCGCATCTAGGCCCACCATAGAGAGTCTCCCTTTTGAGGTACCAAACGATGGTCCAGCGAATTGAAATCGACTCGTGTTCGCCGAATGGCGCCATCCAACCACATAACCAAGCGCTGCTCGATATATTGCAGGCGCTGTTTCGCCACAAGGGGAAGGCGTCGCTGGTGTTATTTGGAAGCCTGGTATTGGCTGCGGTTGTGACAATCTTCGCCGCGCGGACTTACCGGTCGGAAGCGAAGTTGCTGGTCCGTCTCGGCCGCGAAAACGCAACTCTCGATCCGACGGCAAGCCTTGCATCTGGCTCCATGGTGGCGGGAGCGACGTCGCGCGAGAACGAGATCAACTCCGTCGCCGAGATTCTCCAAAGCCGCCAGGTCTTCGAGAAAGTGGTCGACGCCGTCGGGCCGGATGCAATTCTTCATTCTACCGGGACGTTGCTCGCGGCGGAGAACACTGCATCGCGCACACCGTCACAGCAGGCGATCCCACCGCAGCAAGGCTCTGTCATGCCTCTTCGCGCTTTGCCGGAAACTAGTCCGCATTCTTCGCTCAGCGACCGCGATAAGGCCATTTTGAAGCTGACCAAATTGCTGCGGGTCGAGCCAGTCAAGCACTCCAACATAGTGGCCATCAGCTATGAGGGATATAGCCCAGAGACGGCGCAAGCAATCGTAACCAATCTCATTGACTGTTACCTCGAAGAACACCTGCGATTGAATCGCACGCCGGGCGCCCACGAGTTCCTTGCCGAGCAGACGAAGCGCTTGCAATCAAGCCTCGCTCACTCCGAGTCGGAGCTGCACGATCTGATGAATGAGACGTCTGTCGTCTCGTGTGATGCGCGTCGGCGGGAGCTCGAGGGTGACTTGAGTCTGGTGGAGAATGCATTGCGTAAAGCGACGGCGGCAGCCGCCGCTTCCAATGCGCAGGTTGTCGCATTGTCGGAGGCCATGAGACGCTTGCCGAAGATGCAAGTTGCCGATGAAACGTCGGGCGTGGGCGATTACGGCACCGACGTGATGCGAGGCCAGTTATACAGCCTGCAATTGAAAGAGCACGAACTGTCGGCTAAGTATACCCAAGAGTACCCGGAACTCCGCGAGATTCGTGAACAGGTAGCGGCCGCCGAGAAGACTCTCGATCGTGAGAATCGCACTAGGAACCAAGTGTCTAAGCATCCTGATCAAACGTACAAGGAATCGGAGATCTCGCTAGTGCACGAGAAGGCCGTCCTCGCGTCGTGGCAAGCCCAAATCGCCACGCTGGAGAAGCAACTCGGCGAAGTCCATGGCGAGATGAGGCAATTCAATGATATGGACCTGCGGCACCGCGCGTTGCAACGTGATATCGATCTACAGGCCGCCCAGTATCGGAAATATTCGGAGAATCTCGACCAAGCAAGGATTGATCAGGCGCTCGAGGTTCAGCGGATGTCAAACATCAGCATAGCACAGCCGGCAACGTACGAGGCCATGCCTGTACGGCCGCGGCCGCTGTTCAATCTAGCGCTCGCCTTGGTGCTTGGGGGAATTGGCGCTGTTGGGACTGCCGTCGCAGCAGATCGCCGAAAGGGCCGGGTCAAGACTACCGAAGGCGGCAAGCGGCAACCGCATTCAGCCGGCAACGGCAAGCCCGCCGTTCGTGCCGCAAACGGTGAAAAGCAGCTCTGTTCGCAAACAACATGACGATTGTCAGCGGATATCCGTCCTATCGGAGGTGAAACTACCATCATGGCGCAGATCGGCATGCCTGCCTTCGTTTTCAGAGCGACGATGCCGGTTCGTTTCGAGGGCTTTCGTGCAATAGATCGGCATCGAGTCGGCCGATTTTCACGGCCACTTCGGGACCGTTCTTTTGCGACATGCGAACTTTGCGAGGCGCAGCATTAAAGAAATCCGTTTTCGCCGACTAGACCGCCAATATATACCTCAAGGGGGGGGGTCTGGCGTCACGCCACGGTGGCCATCGCCTCGGTAATCAAAGGCCATCGGCCCAGTTGCATTAGGCCGCATCATTCGATAGTTTGTGAGTATCGTTACTCCGATGCTCGCGTGTCGCTTCGCCTATCGACGCGACGTGCCATTCAAACTGGACTAAATGTCCATCTTCGCGTGGCTGCCAGATTGGGCCGACGCGACTGACATAAAGTTTTCATCAGCGTCTAACACACACATAGAAAGAATGCGCAACTGTTCAGTATATGCTCATTAATACCTTCGGAAATGAAATATCGTCACTAGCCCAAGAGCAGTGCGGCGCTATAATCCTACACGCCTTTAAAAAACGCGCCCCATGTAGTGTTTTGGGTCGAATCGAACGCTAACAAAGGGTCCCGACATGCCCAGTTCTGCTATGCCACGAAGCACAGTCAACGACGCCTTGATCGCCCTTAATAAACACAAGAGAAAATCCCTATGTGTTTTGGTAATTGTGCTGACCGGCACGGTGCTTATTACGGTTTTGTCTTCTAAGGAATATCGTTCGGAAGCCAAGCTTTTCGTGCGTCTGGGGCGGGAAAATGCAATGGTCGACCCGACCGCCACACTTGGCCAAAATGCCGTCGTAGCCGTGCCTCAGTCCCGCGAGAGCGACATCAACTCCGCCGTGGAGATTCTTCAGAGCCGGACTTTATTGGAGAAGACCGTAGACCGTTTGGGGCCAGAGTACATCTTGACCGCAACTGTGCAGAACGATCCATCACAAAAAGTGTCAGACGGTGGAGATGACGGGTGGAAAAGGCAGCTTAGCGATCGTTTTAACGAGGCGCTCGCAGTTGCTCGCGGCGTGCTGGATCAATTCAGTTCGAATGCCGGCTTGGACGACCGTGAGCGGGCGATTCTGCTGCTGGCCAAGAATCTCAAAATCGATGCGGCCAACAAGTCGAATGTCATCGCTGTAGCGTACGACGGCCCAGCGCCGGCAAACTGTCAGGCGGTTGTCGCGCAGATCGTCGATGCATTTCTCGACGAACATCTGCGATTGAGTCGCACTCAAGGGCTATATCAGTTTTCTGCCGCACAGACCCAACGGCTGCGCGAGGAACTACTTCGCAAAGAGACCGAACTGCGTGATTTGAAAAACGCAACGGGGCTGGCGGCACCGGCCGCACAGCGGCAGACTGTCGTGGCGCGGATTGGTCGGCTGAAAGATGAACTGCTCAATGCCGAAACAGCACGCGCGATGGCCGAGGCTCGGGTGCGTAAGATGCGGGATCGGCTGGCAGGCTTGCCGGGCACGCAGGTGACGACCGAAATTAGCGGGTTCGGTGACGAAGGCACCGATCTCATGCGCGGTCAGTTCTATGGTCTCGAATTGCGCGAGAAGGAGGCTGAAGCCAAGTACACCGCCGATCATCCGAAACTGCAGCACATTCGCGAGCAGATGGCCTTGGCGCAAGCGGCTCTTGACGACGAGAACCGAGGGCGAAAACAGGTCACCAAAGAACCGGGGCGGCTACACCAGCAAGCCGAATTGGCGTTGCTTAGCGAAGAACCGGTGCTGGCTTCGTACCAGGCTCAGACAGCGCAACTGCGTACGCAGTTGGCCGATGTCCGCAAGGAATTGGCGACGCTCAACGAAAATGAGATGCGCATTGCCGAGATGCAGCGAGACGTCGACCTCTTGGACTCAGACTACCGCAAGTACGCGGCCAACGTCGAGCAATCGCGGATCGACGGGCAACTGGAGGCGCAGCGCATGTCGAACGTCGGAATCGCCCAACCGGCCAGCTATGAACCGCGGCCAATTCGCCCCCGCAAACTGCTGAATCTGCTGCTGGGCCTGTGTGCGGCTTTGTTTGGCAGCGTGGCGCTACCGCTCGTGTTGGAGTCATTCGATGACTCGCTGCACTCGCCCGAAGACATCGAAAAGGCCGCCAATATTCCCGCGTTGGCAACCATTCCTCGCCTGAAGCCCAGCCACTTGGTCATTAAGAACGGTAGCAGGTGACGTTGTGATTGCTAAATCAATCGATGCGTTACCGCAAACAAAGTCAGATGCAGAAAGACGCCTGACTCCTGAGATACAGCGGCACTATGAGGTGCTGCTCCACAGCCTGCCGTGGCCGACGCACACCCCGGGCACTGGCGTTCGCACGCTAGGCATCACGAGTTGCCATTCCGGCGAGGGCGTAAGTACAGTCGCCGCGCATCTCGCGACGGCCGCCGCTACGCTTGGTGAGCGCCGTGTCGTGCTCGTCGATGCAAACCACACCGGGTCCAGTGTCTCACACATGTTTGACGCTTGCGATGTTCCCGGTGCGATTAGCCCGAGCGAAGATGCCGGGGCATTGCCCGACTCGCTGCAATCCAGCGGCGTTGCCAATCTCTGGCTGTTGGTCGCAGCCAGCGCAGCCGACGGGTGCGGTTTGTTGCACGAGAGGGCTGGAATGGCGCAAATGATTCGCGAACTTGCGAGTAATTTCGATTTGGTTGTCTTCGATTTGCCGGCGATAAGCCAGTCGAATGCATCGCTGCAGTTGGCAGCAATGCTCGACGGAGTGTTGCTTGTCATCGAAGCGGACCTTACCAGCCGGCAAGACGTTCGAGACGCCAGCGACCGCCTGACTCGCGCAGGGGGACGGCTCCTCGGTGCGGTACTGAACAAATGGCAATCGCATGCGCCGACTTGGTTACCCCAGGGTTTACCTTTTTAGCAGGAGGCAAACTAGATGACGCTTCTAGAACGCGCTTTTTCCAAGCGAAGGCTTGCTAATCGTCTAATATCACCGTCGGCATCGTTGCTTCGGGCGGAACAGCTCGGCGCAATTCTCCAGCGCGAGCGGGCTCGCAGCGATCGAACCGGCGAGGTGTTTTCGCTCATCGTATTCGAGGTTGGAAAGCAGATGGACGACCAGGAGACGTTGGAGAATTTGGCAGCGATCTTGCAGGGGCGGTTGCGACTGACCGATGATGCCGGCCTCTTGGGTCCGCGGCACGATTGGCGTCGTGTTGCCGGTTACGCCTGCATCCGGAGCATGGACTGTTGTTGACGACGTCTGCATCAGCCTTCCGGCAGGACTTCCGTTGCCCGAATGCGCCGTCTACTGCTATCCGTCCGATTGGCCGGCGAACGACGAAGTCGAGAGATCGGCCGGGCAACGGCTGGCCACGAGCGAACGGCCGGCGCAAGCCATGGATCAACTCTTCGTTCGGCAGATTCCGCCGTGGAAACGCGCGATTGACGTGTTGGGCGCGTTGATTGGTTTGTTGTTGCTGCTGCCGCTGTTTTCTGCGGTAGCGCTGATGATCAAAATCGCGTCGCCCGGTCCTGTGTTCTTTCGCCAAAGGCGGAGTGGGTTGGGTGGCAAGGACTTCGTGATGCTGAAGTTCCGTTCGATGGTCGTCGACGCCGAGGCCCGCAAGGAGTCTCTCATGGCCCTCAACGAACAGGATGGGCCGGCATTCAAGATTAAGAAGGACCCCCGCATCACGTGGGTGGGGCGAATCATTCGGAGCACCAGCATTGACGAACTGCCGCAATTGTGGAATGTGCTGCGTGGCGATATGTCGCTCGTCGGACCGCGCCCGCTACCGTGCGACGAAACCGAGTCCTGCCGCGGATGGCTCCGGCAGCGTCTGGATGTAACGCCTGGGCTGACGTGCATCTGGCAAGTGCGCGGCCGCTCGAAGGTTTCCTTCGCCGACTGGGTCCGCATGGACGTGCAATACATCCGCTCCCGCTCGCTGGGGGGCGACGTGAAGTTGCTGCTGCAAACCGTGCCGGCCGTCGTCTCGCGAAAAGGAGCGTCGTAGCCGCCGTCACAGGATTGTTTATTCGAGTTTGCATATGACGTCTGAGGGGAGCAATGAACACCATCGCCGCTCATCGGGCGATGGGAATACAAGCGTGAATTAGAAAGGACGAGTCATGCAAGCGGCAAATGGGTCTCACTGTGAAAAGGACGACTTGATTGTCGTTACAGGGGCCGGCGGCTTTATTGGCGGTTCGCTGGTGCGGTATTTTCGCGACAAGGGATTCACGCGCCTCCGCGCCGTGGACAAGAAACCCCTTGCCAATTGGTATCAGCGGGTTTCCGGCACGGAATGCCTGTGCCTGGACGTCAGCCAAGAAGAAAATTGCCGCCGCGTGTGCGAGGGCGCCGTCGAGGTCTACAACCTGGCAGCCGACATGGGCGGCATGGGCTTCATTGAGAAGTTTCGTATCGAATGCCTCCGCACGATCCTCATCAACACGCACATGATCGAGGCGGCAAATCGCGCCGGCGTGGAACGCTACTTCTACTCTTCCTCCGCCTGCGCGTACAACACGGAACTCCAAAAAGACCCCAACGTGCGGGCGCTGAAGGAATCCGACGCCTACCCGGCAATGGCCGAGCGTGGATATGGCTGGGAGAAACTGATGTCCGAGATGTTCTGCCAGGAATACTGGGCGGAGCGCGGCATGAAGACGGCCATCGCCCGTTTTCACAACGTCTATGGTCCAAATGGCACGTGGGACGGGGGACGAGAGAAGGCCCCCGCGGCTATCTGCCGCAAAGTGATCGAGGCCAAGGACACCAACGGAGATTGCATTGAGATCTGGGGAGATGGCACACGGACCCGTAGTTTCATGTACATCGACGATTGCACGCAAGGAATTGACCTCATCACTCATTGTGACGATCTGATCGCCACGCCCATCAATTTGGGCTCCAGTGAGCTGATCTCGGTCAACCAATTGGTCGACATCGCAGAGCAGATCGGCGGGGTAAAACTGAAGCGGCAATACAAACTGGACGCTCCTATGGGAGTCGCCGGCCGCAACAGCGATAACACGATGATCCAACGCATTTTCCAGTGGGAACCAAGTACACCGTTCCATGTCGGCTTGGCCAAGACCTACCAGTGGATTGAACAACAATACCATGACCGTAAAGCCGGCAAACGCACGGTTCGAGACACGATCTGAGCTCGTGGAAAGCACTATAGCAACTGATACCTGCTGGGATTTCGAAGTACCGCCGGCGCATGCCGAGTCGCGCCCGGCGACTGCGCCCGCAGAGGGTGGGCTACGGCGGACAGTCGGCCAGGGCGTGCTGGCGCTGACCGACCAGAGCGCCGTCAGTGGCGTTCGGTTCCTGACTACCGTTATCGTGGGGCGGATCTGCGGTCCCGAGCAGCTTGGGATATACTCTTTGAGCTTCGCCTTGCTTATAGTTTTTAGCTGTGCCCTGGAATCGCTCATTTTCACGCCCTTGGCCGTGTACGGCGGCCGGCTCCAAGGGAATGCGCGGCGGGAATATTGCGGCGGCGTTCTGGGAGTGGCGGCCTTGGTGGGCGTTGCGACAGCGGTGGGCTTTGCGTGCCTGTCGTTGCTCACCATGTGGTTTGGCCGCTCGGGTCTTGCACCCGTGCTCGCAGTGATGATTGCGGCCGGTCCGGCAATCCTGGCATGGGAGTTCTGCCGATGGTTGTCGTTGGCCCGTGGCCGTCTCGACCAAGCGGCTGCACTCGATTTGTCGTTGGCATTCTGCCAGGGCGGCACCGTGCTGGCATTAGCGTGGGCCGGAGTGCTGTCCGCAGTCACGGCGTATGTCGCGATCGCAGCAGTCTGTGCGCTCAACGCCGGTTGCTGGCTGCTCCGCTCGCGATCCATTTTCATCGTGCGGCGCAACCTACTGCTACCCACACTGAAACGCAACTGGTCGCTCGCCCGTTGGCTCTTCGCGTCGCGAGTGGTGTTCCCCCTGATGAACCCGGCAGTGCTCTGGATCGTTGCTGAGTTCGACAACGCCGAGGGCGTTGGCCGATTGACCGCGTGTATGACAATTGTCCTCCTGTACAACCCCATCCTACTGGGAATCAATAATCTGTTGCTCCCTAGGGTCGTGCATGCGCTGTACAGCAGGGGCCATGCAGGCCTGCGCCGCACGGTGTGGTCATACGGCGCCGCCTTCACGGGCTGCGTCATGCTGCTGACCGTCTTGGTAATTCTGTTCGGCACGCAGGCAATCAACCTGATCTATGGCAAGGCTTTCGGCGATTACGGCGCCGCGGTTGTGCTCCTGGCGATGGTTCCGCTGGCAAATGCCTGGATGGTTGTTTTTGGCAGCGGGCTGTGTGCCCTGGAGCGGACGGACGCGCCGTTCACGGCCGCTGTGGTCGCGGTGATCACGAGTGTTGGACTGGCAAGTGCCTTGGTGCCGCACTGGGGCATCAGCGGCGCGGCGTGCGGCCTCTTAGCCGGTCCGACCGCAGGGGCGATAGCGTGCGGTTTGGCTTTTCAGAGGGCCACCATGCCGACAATGGCACTGGCAGAAGCATCATGAGCACAGACAGGCCGATTGCAGTGGAAAGAAGGACCCCTTAATTGATCGCCAACGGCAACTCACGTCCGATCACCGCGGATACGCGCCCGACGCACCCGTTCTATACGGCGTTCGTCGTCGCGATGCTCGTTGTCTCTTTCCCGGTCAAGAACTTCGCCTACCTCGCCCCGCTCGTCTATCTGGCGTTCCAGGCCAACCGCCGCGATTATCGGCTGATCATCCGAGTGTTAGGCGTCGTACTGCTAATCCTGCTGTTATCCGGTTTTGCACTGCTCGGCGACAGCTACCACGACCAAGTCAATGTCCCGGGGATGTTCCTGGCCATTTTCACGTACTTGGCACTGATCATTGCCGTATGCCACCCGCCAATCGAGGACCTTTCTAAGGGGATTATCGAGCGGCTGCAAACGACCTGTGCCTGGTTTGTCATCGTTCAATCTGCCATCGGCGTCCTGCAATTTGGGATCAGCCGCAATCCAGATACGGTCTGCGGAACGTTCGGATTGCTCGACTTCCGCCAAGAGACCGTCACGATCGCCCAGGTGTATTTCACCTTCACCATTTTCTGTATGGTGCTGTTCATGTTTCTCGACGCCAAGCGACGGCTCGTTCAGGTCGCCATCGCTGTGGGATTAATAGCCTGCATTCTGGCGCAATCCGGTCATCAAACGATCTTCTTTGTGGCGACGCTCGCCCTCTTCGGCTTGAGTCGCATCACGCAACCAAAGATCTTGCTAGCGTCGATCAGCCTGGTACTGATCATCGCCGGACTGGTGGACTGCGTCTATCCGGAGACGACGACGTTGGCGACCCAATGGAGCGAAAAGGTGCTCGATCCCAGTTCGCCGAAACGCATCGCGGTAGAAGCGGGCCTGGAAATAATGGACGATCCGACGACTCTGGTCTTCGGAACCGGACTCGGACAATTCTCCAGCCGGGCTGCGCTAATTACATCCAACGAATATCTGTCTGCGAAGTTGCCTGACATGTTGGTTGGAAAGTCGAAATACTTCAAACAATACGTCGAGCCGGCCAGAGAACTGTTCGCCGAGTATGGAGAGGGTAGCGCAATATCGAAACCCTATTGCTCCGTGCTGAGTATTTGCGTCGAATCCGGCTTGGTCGGTTCCCTGCTGGTCGGCAGTGTGTTGGTCTGGCATCTGCTCCGCAACGCCCGACTCATGTACAGCGCCGATCCGTGGGCCAGCCTTTGCGGACTGCTGGCCAATGTCGGCCTCACGTTCTTCGTTCTGTGCTGTACCATCGAAAACTACGCCGAGTTTACGCAGGCGCTATTCCTGCCAGTGCTGTTGTACGTCGCCGCGACGTCCTGGGCCAGGACATTGTCCGAGTCGCAAGCTCCTGCACTGGCGGCAGCGCTATGCCGCCCGGACGAGCCACCCCAGTCGGTCCGCGAACACCGGGTAGGGATCTCGGAGACATAAACCAACGCCATCTGAAAGTGAGGATCGGGCGGCACGCCCGCTGCGGAAACAAAGCATGACGCTGAAGGTTATTGAGGACATCGCAGTCGAGTATCCCAAGCAGTTCCATGTTTTAACCGCGGCTCGGTGTTTCGCCCCCGAGGCCGTCCTTACAAAGAATCCCGAAACAATGGATCCACGCCTTTTGCAGTACGACCACGGGCCCACAGCCGCGCACCGCAACGATGCATTGGTTGTCGCCACCGTGATGCGCCAGAGAGGCGATACAGGTGTGCAGACCCACACCAACACCTTTCTCGACTATTTGGCAATGCAGGGTCCGCGTCCGCCATGCATCACGCCTTTTGCCTGTGGCAAAGTCGCCGTATGTCCGGTCTTCGCCATGCGTTCACTGCTTGGCTTGTTGCATCGTCGGGAATCAACCGTACGGTGGTACCGCTACTGGCACTACGCGTTCTTAAAGCGAGCGTTGCGTCGCGTGGTGGCTGACGGTCGACCGATGGTGATCTACGCACAGGATCCATTAGCTGCCCGAGCGGCATTGGAAGCACGTGTGAGTCGAGACCAACGCGTGGCGATGGCCGCACATTTCAATGTGTCGCAGGCTGAAGAATGGGCCGAGAAGGGCATGCTGAAAAGGGGAGGGAGATACTACGAGTCGATCCGCCGTTGTGAACAGACAGTTCTGCCCCGGTTGGATGGCATTGTCTTCGTCTCGGAGTTCATGAAGGAAGTGCTAATTCGCGCCGTGCCGGACGTCGGACGCATTCCATCCATTGTCGTCCCGAACTTCGTTACAGTGCCACCGTTGAAGCCTAGACAACCAGTCCGCGATCTCATTTCGATCGGCTCCCTGGAGCCGCGTAAGAACCAGCAGTACCTGATTCGTGTGTTGGCGGCTGCAAAGGATATGGGACGCCGCCCGTCCTTGACTATCGTCGGCGACGGGGCCGACCGGCATTGTCTGCAAACGCTGTCGAAAGAACTCGGCGTTGCCGAACAAATTGCTTTTGTTGGCTCCCGCACCGAAGCAGCCGACATGATTTGCGACCACCGCGTCTATTGCCATGCGTCGCGAATGGAAAGCTTCGGTATCACGTTGATCGAGGCCATGGCGCGGGGTGTGCCCGTCATTGCTGCACCGGTCGGAGGCGTGCGGGAAGTGTTCGATGCGGGCACGGAAGGGCTGCACTGGGACTTGAACGACCCCCAAGGGGGCGCGCGGGACGTGCTGCGATTACTGGATGATACCGCGCTTCGCAAGCAAATCAGCGAGGCGGCACTGCGCCGTTTTCATTGTTGCTTCAGAACCGACGTCGTCGCAGTTCGACTGCATCAATTTCTGCTTAGTCTGATCGCCGAGCCTTCGGTCATCACGTCCGAATGTGGAGCGTTCGCATGAAAATTCTGATGGTGCACAATTACTACCAGCAACCGGGAGGCGAAGACGTCGTGTTTGCCGACGAAGGCCGACTCCTGGAGTCGCATGGCCACCAAGTGCTGCGGTTCACAAGGCACAACGACGCAGTCCCCGCCATGTGCAACTGGCAACTATTGCGCACTACGGTCTGGAACCGTCCCGTCCAGCAGGAACTTCAATCGCTGATCCAGGAAGAGCGCCCCGACATCTTGCATTGTCACAATCTATTTCCGTTGATCTCGCCGTCTGCCTATTATGCCGCGCGAGCTCAAGGCATCCCGGTTGTCCAGACGCTGCACAACTACCGGCTGCTTTGCCCAAGTGCGATTCTCCTTCGTGGTGGGCGGATCTGCGAAGACTGCGTGGGGAAGTTCATGCCGTGGCCCGGTGTCTTGCACGCCTGCTATCGCAACAGCCGCAAGGCCAGCGCCGCGGCGGCCGCCATGTTGGCAGTGCATCGGTTTCGTCGCACTTGGACTCGCATGGTCGACTGCTATATTGCCTTGACCGAGTTCGCGCGGCTGAAGTTCATCGAGGGTGGAATCCCGTCCGACCGGATCAAGGTCAAGGCAAATTTCGTTGATCCCGACCCGTCTGTGGGAGAACACCATGGGGACTACGCGATGTTTGCTGGCAGGCTCTCTCCCGAGAAAGGGATTGAAGTCGTGCTGGCGGCCTGGTCCCAAATGGCCGAACCGGTGCCGCTAAAAATCGTGGGCGATGGCCCGCTGCGTGATACGGTCCGCCAAGCATGTCAGCGGGACGCGAGGATCGAGTGGCTCGGCCACAAGCCGATCAACGAGCTTATGTCGCTCATCGGAAACGCGCGGATGTTCGTTTTCCCCTCCATGTGGCATGAACCATTCGGCCGCACAATCGTCGAAGCCTTTGCCAAGGGAATCCCCGTCGTCGCCTCGCACGGCGCCGCCATGACCGAACTGATCGACGACGGGAGGACGGGCCTTTTGTTCCGGATGGGTGATGCGGCCGATCTCGTCCAAAAGGTGCTTCGTTTGTGGACGTCGCCGACCGACCGCGAGGCCATGGGGCAAGCCGTGCGCCGCGAGTATGAGTTGAAATACGGTGCGGAGAAAAACTATGACATGCTGTTGGCCATTTATCGCGAGGCGATCACAGCCCGCGCGCAGCCGGTCCATGCCGTACGTGACCGTGAAGTGCTGAAAGGCCGACTGTCCAAGGCGGCCTGTCGCGGCGGATAAGAAAGGAAAACGAAGGTCTATGGCCACCATTCAAGCAGATTCGCGGCGAGCTCGAAATGCCGTTGTTGCGACCGCGTGGCCGCCGAAGTTCGACATCTTCGGCGTCGGCGTCAGTCGTACCACGTATGACGAAGCGGTCGAGACGATCCTTCAGGCCGCCTGGCGCCATCGTGCAGCGGTCGTTTCCTGTTTTGCCGTCCACGCGCTGGTGACCGCCAGCCGGGATCCAGAGCTGCGTAGGAAAGTCAACACCTTTGAAATGATCACTCCCGACGGCCAGCCGGTCCGCTGGGCGTTGAACCTGCTCAATCGCGCCGGGCTCAACGATCGCGTGTACGGTCCTGAGCTCACGCTACGGCTTTGCCGGAAGGCTGCGGAACAAGGAATGGGCATTTATCTGCTGGGCGGAAGCCCGGCCGTCTTGGAGGCATTGGCAACCAATCTCACCAAGCAGTGTCCTGGACTTCAGATCGCCGGCGCCGAATCGCCCCCCTTCCGCGACCTCTCGCCGATGGAAGACGAAGCGATGGTCCGCCGGATTGAGGCCAGTGGGGCCGGTATCGTGTTGGTGGGGCTGGGCTGCCCGAAGCAGGACGTATTCGCCTTTGCGCATCGCGAACGGATCCACGCCGTCCAGGTGTGTGTCGGCGCCGCGTTCGACTTCCATGCCGGCGCGAAGAGGATGGCGCCCGCGTGGATGCAGCGATGGGGGTTGGAATGGCTGTTCCGTCTGCTCACCGAACCGCGCCGTTTGTGGCGACGTTACTTGGCAACCAACACCCTTTTTGTGATCAAGCTGGCCGCGTCGCTGATGCGACGGCGCTCGGCGTCTCCAGGGTTGGAAGCATGAGCAACTTCGACGAGACAACTGTTCGGAAACTTGTGAAGGCATGCGTGCTCCGCCTTGACATGCGGATCTATTGAGAATGGAAACTACTCGGAGAATACGGACATGAACAGCCGCACGAGCAAGGTCAGCATCGGATTGCCCGTCTACAACGGTGAAAAGTATCTCGCCAGTAGTATCGAGAGCATTCTTGCACAGACCTTTGACGATTTTGAACTTATCATCTCCGATAACGGGTCGACAGACGCAACGCCGGAGATTGCGCGTGACTATGCCGCGCAGGACAACCGGATTCGTTTCGTACGCGAGGATGTGAATCGCGGTGCAACTTGGAACTTCAACCACGTGTGTCACCTGTCGCGGGGCGAGTATTTCAAGTGGGGGGCTCACGATGATCTCATCGCCCCGACTTACTTGGCGCGGTGCGTCGAAGTGCTGGACGCCAACCCGGACGTCGTATGGTGTCAGACACGCGTTGGCGTTGTCGATGGGCGAGGGCACGCCCTGAAGAGCCATACGCCGCATGAACTTAGCGGAGCGGCAGAAGTGCTCGCGGCGTCGGGCGAGTGCTGTCGCACGCAACTCGCCGCTTCCCCTGCAATGAGTTGCGCCCACCAACGGTTTCGCAGAGTGTTGCTCGGCAATACGTCTTGCTTCGACGTTTACGGCCTGATCCGCAGCGCCGATCTCCGACGTACGTCGCTCTGGAAACCGTGCTTGGGATGGGAGAAAGTCTTGCTCGGAGAGCTGGCGCTTTGGGGCAGATGCGCTGAAATACCCGAGGAGCTTTTTCTGTTTCGGATCCACGAAGATGCTTGCTCCGCGCTGAGTACGGCGAGCGAACAAAATGCGTGGTGCGACCCGACCGCGGCGAAGCGGAACAGCCTTGTGCGGTTTCATCTCCTCATGGGACACATCCGTGCCGTGCTCCGAGCGCCCATTGGTATCCGCGATCGGGCCCTCTGCCTCGTCTGGACCGGGTCCTACCTGTGCCAGTTCCGCAAATGGCCAGCGGTGTTGCGGCAAATCTTGTGCAATCAGGGGATCGGTGGCAGCACGCGGGAAGCACTGAACGCTCTAGACACTCAAGAACAACAAACTGGCGACGACCTTGAATTGGCTGGGTCCTCGCGTGCCGGCCGTTCACATTCGACAAATTGGTAGCAGGACTTGTTTAGGAGGTGTGGATATGCGTGTGCTCGTAACTGGCTCCCAGGGTTACATCGGCAGCGTTCTCGTTCCCATGCTCGTGGAGATGGGACACGACGTGGTCGGCTTGGATACGGGTCTCTACCGGACGTGCGACTTCGGCCCGCCGCCGGCAGAAATCCCGACTCTGCCGGAGGATCTGCGCGATGTTCGTCAGGCAGAATTGGCCGGATTCGACGCCATCTGCCATCTGGCAGCGCTGTCGAACGATCCGCTGGGGAACGTCGATCCGCAGTTGACGCTCGACATCAACTACCTGGCGTCCGTGCGGCTGGCGCGGTTGGCGAAAGCTGCCGGCGTGCCGCGATTCGTCTTCTCATCGTCGTGTAGCAGCTACGGTGCGTCAGGCGATGATCTGCTCACTGAGGAGGCCGTGTGCGCGCCGGTAACCCCTTACGGGCAGTCGAAAGTCCGTACTGAGGAAGACGTGACCGTACTGGCCGACGACCATTTTAGCCCCGTCTTCCTCCGCAACGCCACAGCCTACGGGGCGTCCCCTCGGCTGCGGCTGGATTTGGTGCTCAATGATTTCGTCGCTGCCGCGCACACCACGGGGCGAATCTTCATCAAGAGCGACGGCTCTCCCTGGCGGCCTCTGATTCACGTCGAGGACATCTGCCGGGCGTTCTTGGCAGTGCTCAGTGCACCGCGCGCCGCAGTCCACAACCAAGCGTTCAACGTGGGCCGGACCGACGAGAACTACCGCGTGCGCGATCTGGCCGAGATCGTCCGTGAAACGGTGCCCGACTGCGAGATCGAATACGCGGCGGGGGCAGGTCCTGACACGCGGTGCTACCGCGTCAATTGCGCCAAAATCGCGAAAATGGTCCCCGGTTTTCGGCCGCAATGGGATGCACGCCGCGGAGCAAAACAACTTTACGATGCCTATCGGGCGGTGGGGCTGACCAAAGAGGACGTGGATTCCCCGCGATACTTCCGCTTGAGGGCTCTCCAAGAACAACTGGCATCTGGCTGCCTGCGCGAGGATCTGCGGTGGAGCCGGCGGGTGGGCGCTACACCTGTAATGGCAGACAAGGGAGAGGCAGCCGTATGATCTTCAGTCCCGTCGTCGTCGAAGGTGTTTGGCTGGTCGACATCGAACCGGTGTGCGACGAGCGCGGCTTCTTCGCCCGGTCCTGGTGTCAAGCGGAGTTCGCTCGCCGTGGGCTGGTTACCGAGGTGCAGCAGACCAACATCGCCTATACGCGGCGGCGAGGCACGCTGCGCGGCCTGCATTACCAGGCAGCGCCTTACGAAGAGGCTAAACTCGTCCGCTGCACTCGAGGGGCCGCCTTCGTCGTGGCGCTCGATCTTCGACCAGAGTCTCCCACCTATGCGCGTTGGGTGGGTGCGGAGTTGAATGCCGAGAATCGCCGCGCGATCTACGTTCCTCCCGGGTGTGCCCAGGGATACCAGACGCTGGCCGATGATACGGAGGTGTTCTACCAGATGTCGCAGTCGTACGTCCCAGAGGCCGGACGGGGCGTGCGTTTCGACGACGAGGCGTTTGCTCTCAATTGGCCGCTGGATATCGCCGCGATTTCCGAGAAGGACCGAAGTTGGCCCGATTATTCCCTATGCAAGTCATGACCCGCAACCACGCCGCCGCTGTCGAAGATCCGCTTGCCGTCGGCCGGGCGATGTATGCGCTGATTGAGGAACTCTATCCGGTCTGCCGGAGCATCACCGGACCAGGTCTCCGCGATACGCTCGCGCGCCTGCGACAGCACGTGCCGCTGGAGTTGCACGAAGTGCCCACGGGTACGCAGGTACTCGACTGGCGAGTGCCCAAGGAGTGGCGCATCCACGACGCGTATGTGAAAGATTCCCGCGGGCGTCGCGTGATCGACTTCCACCGCTCGAACCTGCACGTGGTGAATTACAGCGTGCCGATTCGTGCGAAGATGTCTCTCGATCAGTTAAAGCCACATCTGCATACTCTGCCCAGCCATCCCGAATGGGTCCCTTACCGCACCTCCTACTATGAGGGAAATTGGGGATTCTGTTTGAGCGATCGGCAGATGTCCCAACTCGATGAAGGCGAGTATGAGGTCTGCGTCGACTCGGAGTTGAAAGAAGGTTCGCTCACCTACGGCGAACTGTGCTTGCCCGGCCGGTCAACGGACGAAGTGCTCTTTTCCTGTCACGTGTGCCATCCGTCGTTGTGCAACGACAATCTGGCCGGTATCGCCGTGGCGACGTACCTGGCCCAACATGTCGCGCAACTTCAGCGGCGGTATACCTATCGGTTCCTCTTCATCCCCGGGACCATCGGCGCCATCACCTGGCTAGCGGCAAATGAGCGCCAGGCGTCCCGCGTAAAACACGGGCTTGTGCTGGCTCTGCTCGGCGACTCCGGAAAACCGACCTACAAGAGAAGCCGGCGGGGCAATGCGGAGATTGATCAGGCCGTTGCCCAGGTGCTGTGCGAAACGGGCCGGGACTACGCGATCGTCGATTTCGACCCCTATGGCTACGATGAGCGGCAGTTCTGTTCGCCCGGCTTCAACCTGCCCGTGGGCCGTCTGACGAGAACTCCCAACGGGCAATACCCCGAATATCACACTTCGGCCGACGACCTCAATTTGGTGCAACCCCAGTGGCTGGCCGATTCGCTGGCGATCTGCAAGGCAGTTGTCGAGCTGCTAGAGCACAACCGTCGCTACGTCAACTTGAACCCCAAGGGCGAGCCCCAGCTAGGACGCCGAGGCCTATACGGCGCGCTAGGCGGCCAACGCGATCTGGCGGCCGTCCAACAAGCCATGCTTTGGGTCCTCAGTTGCTCCGACGGAGATTGCACGCTGCTGGAGATTGCCCAACGCGCAAAACTCCGTTTTGAGTCTGTCCGTGAGGCTGCGGATCTCCTGGCCCAACACGGTCTGCTGGAAGAGCGGGTCGCACCACCGTCAGTGAGGGAAGAACCGTGACTTCAACCGCGCCGCAACGCGTTCTGATCACTGGCGGTTCCGGCGGCATCGGATCGGCCATTGCCGTTGCCTGCGCTAAGCGGGGTGGCTGGCCCGTGATCGGGTACTACCGACACGCGGACCGTGCCCGCGATGTGCTCGGCCGGTGCGGTGCGGGCGAAGTCCTACGGCTGGATCTGGCACGCGAGGATTGCGGGATCGACGGTGATTGCCCGTCCGTCGACGCGGTCGTCCATTGTGCCGGCGCGATCACCCGCCAGCGCAAGCTGCTGGAAAGTTCGGACGCGGAAATCCTGCACCTGTTCACCATGAACGCCCTGGGCCCATTGCGTCTGACGCGCAAATTCGTCCAGGACGGGACGGCGCTGCGGCATGTCGTCTTCGTGCTTTCCACCGCCATCGCTTGCCGAGGGGCAGGGCCGTATGCCGTGTCGAAGACATCCGCTTTGGCCATCGCAAAACTCCTGAGCACGGAGCTTGCACCGCGCGGAGTGCGTGTCGATGCCCTCGTGCCAGGCTGGACGAATACCGAAATGGCAAGGTTCGCCGCCGAGTCGATGGGACGCAAACTCGATGACATTTGCCGACAACATCCCGGCGGCAGCATCCTTGAGCCGGCCCAGGTTGGAGAACTCTGTGCGACGCTGCTCCTAGGCGGGGAATTGCCGCCGGAGCCGCAACTGATTTTGTGGGACACGCGTCTCTCGCCCGCGCCGTTGTGGCGAAGTTTCAACACAGTCCTTGCGTTTGACACGGATGCCCGCGTCTAGAAAGGCCGACCATGAACAACAGCGCCCCAGTCCTCGCCAAGCGGCAAAACGACGGCTGCACACATACCGCACCGGCCACTCAGGCGGCGCCGCGCGCGCGTAGCAGCCGCGCCCGGCTGCCGATTCTGCGGCGCGCCCTTGGAGCACCTCTTCGTCGACCTGGGAATGTCGCCCTTGTGCGAGAGCTATGTGCCCGCTGATAGCCTGGACGCCATGGAGCCGTTCTACCCGCTCCGGGTCCTCGTCTGCGAGAAGTGTTTCCTCGTGCAATTGCGAGAGTACGTTTCGGCCGAGAGCATTTATAGCCACTACGCCTACTTCTCGTCCTACTCCGATTCTTGGCTCGATCACGCCCGGCGGTATACCGAGAAGATGATCGACCGTTTTGGGCTCAATGCCAAGAGCCAAGTGGTGGAGGTGGCCAGCAACGACGGGTATCTCCTCCAATACTTCGTTGCGCGAAGCATCCCCGTCCTCGGCATCGAACCGGCGGCCAACGTGGCCGAGGCGGCCCGGGCGAAGGGCATTGAGACGCGGCACGCTGTTCTTCGGCCGCGAAACTGCCCAGACTCTGGTGGACGAAGGCATCCGGGCCGACCTGCTTCTGGGCAACAACGTGTTGGCCCATGTGCCGGACATCAACAGCTTCGTGGCCGGTCTGAAGATATTACTGGCCCCCGGCGGCGTGATTACGATGGAGTTTCCGCACCTGATGCGGCTGGTGGAGCAGAACCAGTTCGATACGATCTACCACGAACACTTCTCTTACCTCTCGCTGCACGCGGTGCTTCAGATATTCACCGCACACGGTCTGAAGCTGTTCGACGTCGAGGAGCTTCCTACGCACGGCGGCTCGTTGCGGATCTATGCCCGGCATGATGTTGACCAGAGCAAACCTGTCCAACCGGCCGTGGGCGAACTGCATGCCCGGGAAACGGCCGCCGGCTATACGAATCTCCAAACGTACCTGGCGTTCGGCACCCAGGTTGAAGAGACGAAGCGCAAGCTGCTGGCATTCCTCATCGAGGCAAAGCAACAAGGAAAACAGATCGTCGGTTACGGGGCACCGGGAAAGGGCAACACCTTGCTGAATTACTGCGGCATCCGCACCGATTTTCTCGACTACACGGTCGACCGCAGTCCCTTTAAGCAGGGCAAGTTCCTGCCGGGAACGCACATCCCCATTTTCCGGCCCGAGAAAATATTCGAAACGAAACCCGACTACGTATTTATTCTTCCGTGGAACCTGAAGGACGAGATCATTCGCCAGTTGCACGACGTTCGCGGGTGGGGAGGACGATTTGTGGTGCCCATACCCGAAGTCACCGTCCTGGACTGATCAATATTGAAGAGGGAGGATTGCCATGAAAGTAGTACTATTTTGCGGTGGATTGGGGCTTCGACTCCGCGAATACTCCGAGTCGATTCCCAAGCCGATGGTGCCGATAGGCTACCGGCCTATTCTATGGCACATCATGAAGTACTACGCGCACTTCGGCCACAAGGACTTTATTCTTTGCCTGGGCTGGCGCGGCGACGTGATTAAGGAGTACTTCCTCAACTACAACGAGTGCCTGTCAAACGATTTCGTTCTCTCTGCCGGGGGTGATCCAAAATTGTGTAATCGCGACATCGACGACTGGAACATCACCTTTGCCGATACGGGCGCGACGTCGAATATCGGTGGGCGGCTGAAGGCCGTAGAACACTACCTCGATGGCGACGAGGTCTTCCTGGCCAATTATGCCGACAACGTGACCGACTTCCACCTCCCCGATCTGACGGACTTCTTCCTCAAACAGCAATCCACGGCCGCCTTCCTCAGCGTTCGTCCGTCGCAGACGTTTCATCCGGTGTCGGTAGATGCCGGCGGACACGTGGAGTCGATCCGGTCGGTACGAGACTCGGATCTGTGGATTAATGGCGGCTTCTTCGTGCTGCGCCGCGAAATCTTCAAGTACATCCGCGACGGTGAGGAGTTGGTGGAGGAGCCCTTTGGCCGGTTGATCGCCGAGCGGAAGCTGGTGTCGCTACGTTACGACGGCTTTTGGGCCTGCATGGACACCTACAAGGAAAAACAGTTGTTCGACGACATGGACGCGCGGGGTGACGCGCCCTGGCAGGTGTGGGGGAAGCGAGACCATACACAACGAACAGCGTCCGGCGCCCCTTCGCCCGACCACAACGGAAAGGCGCTGCGCTGGCAGTCTCGTGACGTGGCACTACGGACTGCTTCGCCGCGAAGCATATAGAATAAGAAATTACCCTTCAGGGGTTCTGCAATTAAATAGGAGTCGATTATGACTGCGTCTGAAGAACGTGATTTGAGGCCGGGCGACTGGGTGGAAGTGCGAGCGCCGAGGAAATCCTGGCCACGCTCGACGAGAACGGAACACTCGACGCTTTGCCATTCATGCCGGAAATGTTGGCGTTTTGTGGCAAGCGATTTCCAGTTTATCAACGAGCGGATCGGACGTGCGATACCATCACGGGCAGCGGCATGCGTGGCATGCACCGCACGGTCCATCTGACGGAGACGCGCTGCGACGGCGCGGCCCACGGCGGCTGCCATGCAGGTTGTCTGTTGTTTTGGAAGGAAGCCTGGCTGCGCCCCTGCCCACCAGACAACGGCCAGCTTCCGATCGTTGCCCACAATTCCCACAATGCTGTCACGACGCACTCCCGCGATCGTGGGTGGTTAGACGCAACCGCAACCCAGAACGGCGCCGGCGACGGAGAACTCCGTTATCGATGTCAGGCCACAGAGTTGAAGAGAGCAAGCTACCCGCTCCCCTGGTGGAAGCCGAGGCAGTATTTCGTCGATTTGTGTATTAATAAGACTTCGTGGAGGCGGGTATTCGGCGGTCTCGCGAATGCGATGATCAACAAGCTGCGCCGGCGCTTGACCGGCCGAGGGTTTCCGTATTTGGGCGGGCCACTGGACCAAACCCCGGTCGAAGATCTCGGCTTGCAGCCCGGCGAATGGGTAATCGTCAAGAGCAAGGAGGAAATCCGGGCGACGCTCGACAAGAACAGCCGAAATCGCGGTCTGTGCTTCGATGGCGAGATGCTCCCCTTCTGCGGCAAGCGTTTCCGAGTGCTGCGGCGCGTCGAGCGGTTCGTCGAGGAGGCCACGGGCAAGCTGATTGAGCCGCGCGGCGTATCGGTCATTCTCGACGGCGTATTTTGCACGAGCCTATTCCGGCGGCCCTGCCCGCGGTGCATCTTTTCGTATTGGCGCGAAATCTGGCTCCGCCGCGACACGGCTGAGGCAGTTCCGGACGGCAGTTCCGATCTTGCAACGCCATGCTCAGTGGATCACTGCTCCTGTGCGAACCCTCTTCTTGAGCCAGCAACACCTAAATCATGATAAAACTAACGCCCGGCAGTCTTCGCTCCGTTCTCTTCCTCGGGGCCCATGCCGATGACATTGAGATCGGATGCGGTGGCGCCGCGTAAAGCTCATTGCCGAGCACCCCGGCCTGCACGTACATTGGGTCGTCCTCGGAGCCGCCGGCGGGCGCGCGGAGGAGGCTGCCCAAAGCGCCCGGCGGTTCCTGTGCGGCGCCGGGGCGCAGAACGTCATCGTCAAAGGATTTCGTGATAGCTATTTCCCGTACATCGGCGGCGAAGTGAAGGAGTACATGGAGGAACTCCGTGATCAAGTCGACCCGGACTTGATTTTCACCCACCGCCGCGACGACCTGCATCAGGACCATCGCCTAGTAGCAGAACTCACCTGGTGCGCGTTTCGCAATCATCTGATTCTGGAATACGAAGTGCCGAAGTATGACGGCGACATGGGCCAGCCCAATGTGTATGTGCCATTGGATGAGGCGCAGTGTCAGCAGAAAATCGATGCAATTGTTCAGGGCTTCCCCACGCAGCACTCCAAACCGTGGTTCACCGAGGATACTTACTGGGCCTTGTTGCGGCTGCGCGGCGTCGAGTGTCACTCGCCGACCAAGTTCGCCGAAGCCTTCTTCGCGCGGAAAATGATCCTCTAACCGGTTCTTCCGTTGTTATGCCCGCCATACACAAGAGTCGTGCCGTGTCAAATGCCGCCTCGCGCATGTACGGTTGGGTTCTGGTGGTCGCCGCATTCAGCTTGATGCCACAGTCGGTCTTAGCCCTGACGCTTCACGTTGCGACTGACGGTAAGGATAGTTGGTCGGGCAAGTTGGCTCGGCCCAATGCCCTGCAAACCGATGGACCCTTGGCGACACTCACCGGCGCTCGAGATGCCATACGCCGGCTAAAGTCGGCCGGGCCGTTGCCGGAGGGCATTCATGTGCGTGTGGCAGCAGGCTCGTATCCGCTGGTGGAAACGCTCATCTTTGAGCCGCAAGACAGCGGGAGCAAGGAGTCGCCAATCATCTACGAGGCCGCCGAGGGTGCTCATCCGTTGTTCACCGGCGGGCGGCAGATTCACGGCTTCGTTCCGGCCGAAGGCGGCGCGTGGAAAGTCCACTTGCCCGATGTGGCCGCCGGAAAATGGACCTTTGAGGATTTGTACGTGGGCGGCCGCCGGGCGACCCGCGCACGCGAGCCGAACGAGTTCTGGTACTACGTTCGCGGCGAGGCGGGGCCGGTGATTGATCCCGCGACCGGCAAACGCGGCTTGTTGCCGCTACGATCGTTTCGGGCTGACCCAAAGGACCTCGCGCGGTTGGCCACCGTGCCTAAGGAGCGGCTGAACGACGCACGCATCATCGCCTATTTCTCCTGGGAGCACTCGGTGTCGCGGGTGGCGTCCGTGGATCCGCAGACGGGTACCGTGGTATTGACCGGCGACGTGGATCGGCCGTTTCATCGTCAGTTCGAGAATTGGGGTCCGGTTCTGCGGTACCATATCGAGAACGTCAAGGCGGCGCTGGACGCACCCGGTGAATGGTTCCTGGACCGCGGCGGCGACTTGTTCTATATACCGCGGCCGGGAGAAGACATGCGGAAGGCGGAGGTCATCGCTCCTTCGGTACGCGGATTGATTCGCTTTGCGGGCGAACCGCAGAGCGGCCGCTACGTCGAGTACCTCTGGCTGAAAGGGCTGCAGTTTCAACACGATTGCTGTCCGTTGCCTCCCGAGGGGCACGCCGGTGGCCAAGCCGCCGTGCAGATTTCCGCAGCCGTCACGGCCGACGGAGCCCGGCACGTAGCGATCGAGGACTGCCACATCGACCATCTGGGCGGCTACGCCGTCTGGTTCCGCCGCGGCTGCGACGATTGCCGCGTGCAACACTGTCTGATTGAGGATCTGGCGGCCGGCGGCGTTCGTGTTGGCCAGGGACGCGAGAATGAAAATCCGTCCGGCCCGGACGAAACGGGACATTGTGCAGTCGACAACAACATTATCCGCGCGGGCGGGCTGGTCTACCGCGGCGCCGTCGGCGTGTGGATCGGACATAGCGGCTACAACCAGATCACACACAACGATATTGGCGATTTCCGCTACACCGGCATATCCGTCGGCTGGCGATGGGGCTACGCGCCGAGTTTCGCGCATCACAATACAATCGCTTTCAATCATATCCATCACCTCGGCTGGGGCGAACTGAGCGACATGAGCGGTGTCTATACCCTCGGACCGTCGGGCGGCACAATCGTGAACAACAATCGCATTCACGACGTTTATACCTACGACTACGGCGGCTGGGGCCTCTACAATGACGAGGGAAGCTCTGGCATCGTGTTGGAAAACAACCTTGTCTACAACACGAAAACTGGCGGCTATCATCAGCACTACGGCTGTGAAAACGTGATCCGCAACAATATCTTCGCCTTCAGTAAAGAATGGCAGTTGCAGCTCACGAAAGTCGAGGCGCACCTCTCATTCACATTTGCCAACAACATCGTCTACTACAACGAAGGTCGTTTGTTAGAGGGACCGTGGAAGGAGGCCTCGACTGACATGAGGAGCAATCTTTACTTTGACGCCTCCGGCGCGGCGGTGAAGTTCGAGGACTTGGACTTGGCCGGCTGGCAGGCGTTGGGTAAAGATGCCGGTTCGCTCGTGGCCGACCCGAAGTTCACCGATCCCGAACACGGTGATTTCCATTTGCCGCCCGACTCACCGGCTTACAAGATCGGATTCAAGCCGTTCGATTACACGAAGGCAGGCGTTTATGGCGATTCGGCGTGGGTCAAAGAGGCCAACTCGGTCAGATATCCGCCGGTGCGGTATGCACCCGCACCGCCGAAGCCGTGACCTCGGTTCGTTTGCTTCGGGCGGACGGCTACACCGCATCGGCGAGATCGGCATGATTTGAAGAAGGGCGCGAGGAATTATGGGACAGCCATTTTCGAGAGGTGTCGCCTGCAATCTACGTCACCGCGGTTTCTGCATCTTCACATTTCACCGCTGTGACCCTACAATAGGCATAGCGAGACGCCCCTAATTAGTTCTGATTCTAATGCAAGCCAATTTGTTGACGAGAACCGCATCGGACCTGCGATCCATCGCGTTTGCCGCATTGCCGTACGGCGTTTTCTGCATCGATCGACGGTCGCTGGCGGTAGTGGATGCCAACGAGGCGGCCTGTTCGATGTTTGGCTACTCAGCCGACGAGTTGTTAGGCGCGAATTTTCGCATACTCTGTTGTGGCGGCGGGCCGTCAAGTTTAACAAACCGCCTTGCAGCGGTCGGCGTCGACTGCCCATCGGCGTCGCCGATCCACACGTGGTTGCGGCGAAAAGATGGACACCTGCTATCCGTTAAGTGTCGGATGACGCTCGTAGAACATCTTGAGGCCGACACGTGGGTTATTGTGTTGCAGGAACTATCAACCTCGCTGGTGGCAGCCGAGTTGGCCGACGACCTGGGACGATTGGGCTATGACCCCCTGACGTTCTTGCCTGATCGCCGGTTGTTCGAGCACCGTTTGGCCGAAGCGATTCGTCGCGCGGGAGATGATGGCAAGTATGGTTTTGGCCTGTGCTTCATCGATATTGATAATTTCAAAACAATTAACGATGAAATTGGACACCTCGTCGGCGACCGCGTTCTTTGTGAAATCGCCGGGCGGTTGGCCCGTTGCGTGCGGCCCGGCGATACGGTGGCACGCTTTGGCGGTGACGAGTTTACGGTGTTGATTGATGGACTTCGAAATGCGAGCGATGCCGGCCGCGTGGCACGGCGCATGCTCGTCCACGTACAGAAACCTGTGGTCGTTGACGGCCGCGCAATCCAGGTAGCGGCCAGCATCGGTGTCGCTCTGAGCCGTCACAAGCAGGGCAACCTTGATGGCCTGCTGCACGAAGCGGATCGCGCCATGTATCGTGCCAAGGCGCAAGGCGGCAACAATTTTGTGCTGACCGCAGACGGACGAAAGCCGGCCCGTATCAAGCCAAAGTGACTGTCGTATCTGTGCAGCCAAGGGGGCATGGTGGCACCGCTTGGCAAGGTCGGCCCACCCTACAGCCTTAACAGGATTCGATAACTGATCGACCCTGAACTGCTTGGCGAGCAACGTGTCGGCGAGCACCTCACCGAGTATAATAGATTGTGTTGTGTGCAGTCGTCTTGACCAAGGATTTCTTGCCGACCGAATTCTATCAGCATGAAGACAGTTCTTTTCGTCGATGACGATGATGCGTTTCGCGACATTTGTCGGCGAATATTCGAGGACGAGGGATATCGTGTTTTGCTGGCCGAGGATGGGATGCAGGCTCTCGGCGCGATGAAGGTCGATAATCCTGACGTGGCGGTTCTCGACGTGCGAATGCCGCGGATGAGCGGCTTTGATCTGGCCGAGAGGATTAAGAGGATCGATCCCGACATCCCGATCATCATCTATACGGCCAACGACGACATCTGCATGATCGACGGTCGCGCGCGACTGGCCGCCGCCTGCGTTTCCAAGAGTTCAGACTTCACCGAGCTAGCGCTGGCCGTAAACCGAGTGCTGAGCCCTGCCCATCAGGGCGACGACTACCGCTTTGGATTGCCTCACGGGATGTGCTGATCGATGTAGGGCTACCGGGGTACGCCCGAATCGTCGGTGGCCAGCCCGTTGTAGACTTGCTGGATACCCGGTTCCAACCCGGCAATGTTCGCCAACAACTCGCGATCGTGGGCAGTTCGGACGTTGCCTTGCAGAATCGCGACCTGACCGCTCAGGTAGACGTCAATGCCCGAACCGACCAGCATGCCGCGATCGCGAGCGATTCGCGTTAGCCGATCCGATGCCTCGGGCGAGCGCCTCAGCGACGAACGGTCTGGGATACGAAGCGCGGTTCGCTCTGAACCTCGTGGGACGGTAACCAGCGAAACGGCCGGGGCACTGCTCGACGTATTAACGGCGACATTCGCTTCAGCCGGCCCCGCGGTCTGCATCGACGGCGCGATGACTTCCGCCTGCGACGTTCCAGCTTGTCCCAGTGGCTGCATGTATTCCGGCGGCATCAAGGGCTGGGTTGCTTCCGGCAAGGGCGCCCCGGCGCGTAGTACCCGGGTGCTGCCGATGGGTACATGGTCTGCGGCGTTTGCCACAGTCCCTGTGACAGAGTCGGTGCGGCTATCGCCTGCCGCAACACGGCCTGTTGCGAAAAAAGTCCGGCGCTGGGCCAGGCTGATGGATAGATGAAACTACCGTTCGGCGTCGTCTGAATACCGACTGTGAAGGCGCTGGGTTGCAGCACAAATGGCTGACTATATCGGAGGGGCGGAAACATGGCCGACGTCTGGGCGTCGACTTGTTGCGAAATTAGCAGAATCGCGATCAGCAACAGCACCCGGCTTTTCATAAGGGCCTCCCTATCTGCCCGCTTGGCTACCCGTAGGGATCATACGTTGCCGGAGGAGGAAAGCAAGCGCAGCGCCAGCGCGCAGATCGTGACGTCGTTAATGCTGCTCTTGTGGGAGCTTACGCACTTTTTCCAGCACGACTCGATTGCCAGGATCATGAAACTCGACGCGGGACATGAAGGCCCGCATGAGCATTACGCCGCGGCCGCGTGGGCGGTCGAGATGCGGCGGATCGGTCGGATTTGGCAAGCTATGGGGATCGAATCCCGAGCCTTCGTCGGTAATTTCCACACGGACCTTCTGGGGCGATAGCCAGCAGCGAAAGTGAACGTGCTTGGCCTCGTCCAAGGCGTTGCCGTGCAGAATGGCGTTGACCAGCGCCTCATCGACGGCGAGGTGAACGCCGAAGATTTCGCGTCGCGACCAGTGCGCGGCTTCGAGTTGGTGGAGCAGTTCGTCTAGGATCTGACGACCAACGAGCGGGTCGTTGGGGATTTCGTGGTCGCACTGCCAGGTCCAGGTCTCTGGAGACGTCGGCATGTTTCCCGGAAGGATCGGGGACACTACTGCGATGGATGTCGCACAACCGCCCTCGGCTGTGCCATTTTCGACGCTGCGCCGCACACCCGACGGTGAGTGTGCAAAATCTCTGGCCGCCCCCTCAAAAAGCCGCGAGCGCGTCGGCCTCATCGTCTTTGATATCAAACAGGCGGTTGAGCTTCGTGATAGCAAAGACCTCGTAGATCTCGGGGCGGATGTTCGACAATTTCAGCGTGCCCCCGTGGGCTTTCATCTTTTTGTCCAGTGTGATCAGTTTGCCCAACGCGGCACTCGAGAGGAAGTCGACCGACGAAAAATTCAGGAGGACCTTGCCGCGATTGTCCACCTCGACCAGATGGAACATTTCCTGCCCAAGCTGCTGTATGTTGATGTCCTCGACAATCTTGTGATCGCGGAAGCGAACCACGGTCACGTCGCCGACTTCATTGATTTCCAAACGTCGATATGCGGTCATAAGAAACAGGCTCCTCGAATCATGCTCTGGGGGCGAGGCGGCAGGCCGCGTCAATGGGGTCCATCATATTCCGCCGGGGGGCATCGGGTCAAGGGGCGCAACGACCCAGGGCGCAGTAACAAATTGTGGCGGATTGTCCGTTGACCGCCAATCGCCAGGATGGTTTAGCGGCCGACGGAACGTCGGCCCTGCTGTGATGCCGCAAAAATAAACCATGCCCCGGGTTTGGCTGCTCCGGGGACGTTACGCGGGGTGGCGCCGATAGCTCGGCTGTCGGTGTGCCGGCAGGTACAAGAGGGCACTGCGGCAAATGCAACGCCTCTCGCGGCTTCGCCGCACCGATAGCCGAGCTATCGGCGCCACCCGTGATTCTCCGCAAGACGCGCGCTCAGAAATTGCCCGCGACGACGTTGCGATAGAGGTTCGCGTGACTGGCGATCATCTTCTCTACGCTGAAATCGGCCTGCACTCGCTGTAGGGCGGCAGCGGAGAGGGAGGCACGCAGATTGGCGTCGTTGAGCAGTCGTTCGGTGTACTTGGCAAACGCCGCACGATCGCCGACGGGAACGAGATAACCGGTTGTGCCCGACGAAACCAGCTCACGGTTACTCGGGATATCGGTGGCCACGACGGGCACGCCGGCTGCCAAGGCTTCCAGAATTGAGTTCGATTGTCCCGCACAGCCGCTGGTCGACCAGAGCACGTCGAGGTGCGGCAGGATTTGTGCGACGTCGCCGCGCTCGCCGAGGAAATGGACCTTGTCGCGGATGTGGCACAGGTCGCGGAAGCGACGCAAGCGATCGCGCTGGGGCCCGTCGCCGAGTACGAGCAGGTGGACGTCATTGCGAATCACCTTCAATAGGTCCGCAGCCCAGATGGCGTCTTTCACGCGCTTCTGTGGGCAAAGACGCCCAATGAGGCCAACGAGTCGGCTGCCGTCGGGCAGGTCCAGTTCGGCCAGCAGTTGACGCCGCGTTGTTCGCGGAGCGTCGGGCCGTGCGACACCGTTGGAAATCACTTGGACGCGCTCGGCGGGCGCACCACGCCGCACATAATAGTCACGGACAGCCTCGCTGTTGACGACCACCCGGCTCGCGCGTCGGGCCACGGCGCCGTCGAGGGCCAGTTGCAGCCCGCTTGTCCACGGGTCGACGCACCATTGGCTGGCGACGAAGTGCCTGATACCGCATGCCCGGGCGGCTGCATAGCCGTATATGTTGGCAGCGAACATTCGGGCGTGGATAAGATCGGGCTGGAGCTGCGCGACGTACTCTTTGAGTTGCCAGAAGGCTCGCAGGTCGAACTGGCAGCGTCTGCCGATCAGCACGGGCGGAATGCCGGCCCGGGAGAAATCGGATGCCATCGAGCCGCTACGGGCCAAAGCGCAAACTTGGACCTCGAAGTCGTCGGGCGGCAGTCCTTGGGCCAACAGGCATAGCTGTTTCTCGGCGCCGGCCCGATCGAGGGTGGGAATGAGTTGCAGAACGCGTATGCTCACGGGCCCAGTTCCTGTGGTTCCAAAGCAGCGACGTATGGCAGGTTGCGGTACATGTCGTGGTAGTCAAGGCCGTAGCCGACCACAAACTCGTTGGGAATTTCAAAGCCGACGAAATCGGGCTTCATCGCCACTTCGCACCGCCCTTGTTTCTGCAAGAGAACGGCGCTACGAACGCTGGTCGGCCCAAGGTCGTCGATTTGCGGAATCAACTCCCAGAGCGTGTGGCCAGTATCGAAAATGTCGTCGACCAGCAGCACGTCGCGACCCTGGATGTCGGTCGAGAGCAGGTCGAGGTTCAGTACGAGCGAACCGGGAGACGTACTGTTGCCCCGGTAGCTGCGAGCCTGCACTAATTCGACCCGCAGCGGGATTGTCATTAGCCGGATCAGGTCGGCCACAACCACCACGCTGCCGATCAGCACGCCAACGATCGTCAGCGAGCGGCCCTGGTAGTGTTTCTGGATCTCGTCGGCCATGCGGCGGATGCCCTCGCGAACTTGTTCTTCGGTCAGTAGGGTTTTCATGGGGCGGTGCTTTCGGTTGGCGGCTCCGATACGGGGATGTGCCGCTATTCTAATGCAGGCTCACAGTTGTGCCCATACGTCGTTGGTAAAGGGCGGCCGGCGTCGTCCGGACGACGAGATCCCACGCCGGACTCGCGGCCATGTAGCGATCGAATTGGCCCCCGCTTTCGACCAATGCAAGGCGGAAGCCATACTGCTGCTGCCAGCGGTCAATTTGGGCCGGATCGTGGCGTCGGGCTATGTCGTATGCAACCAGAAAATCGGCGCCGTACAGCGAACAACGATCGTCGATAAATACACGCAGCCGCGGCGTGTGATAGATCAGAAAGCCGCCAAAGTTCAGATCGTTGAAGATCGGATCGCCGTCGTTCGCCGTTCGGTTGAGGTCGTCGAGTTGGGGAAGCATCGCAACAGGCCAGCGGTCGGCGTCGAACCGAGCCCAGCCGCGGCCGATCAGTGGGAGTTGCAGCCCCGCGAGCTGAATCGTCATGGCCAAAGCTACCACGGCCAGCGGAAAGATCGTCGTCTGCCATTGGGCCAGTGGATGTGTTGAGCTTGCGCTCCGGCCGGCATGAGATACGGGGTGCCACGGTTGGCTTGCCCAACCGTGTTCTCACCACTGCTGGACGAGCCAGCAGTGGCACCCAGCGATTGAGCTGTTGTGAGCATTCCGCGGCCCGTCAACCATCGGCCAAACCAAGAATAGGGGAGCATGTCCGCCAGGGCAATGGCAGCGATGACGCCGAACAATGGTGCGTTGCGCACCCGCAGCACAGCCAGCGCGAACCACACAAGGGGCACGATCCAGGTGATGCGCGGCCGCTTGGGATATATGCCGATCAGCACGGCCAAATAGCCGATGGCCAGCAGTATGGTTGCACAGCCAATCGGCGAGAACAGTTCGAGGGGCGCATGCTCTTCGATGATCCTCGGCAGCGGCATCGCCAGAGTTTCCAGCCATGGCGCGGCAATGCAGCGCCATACGGATTGATAAGCGTAGCGGCGGCCAGCGCGATGGGCAGGGCAGTAGTAAGCCATGTGGGCCATGAAGACGACACATCTGCTTTCGCCGACCAGGGCTTTGTCGCAGCGCCTGCACCGCGACGTTCATCCATCGCGTCCATGATGGTCCAGCCGGCGGCACACAGGGCCACGGTGGCGATGCCGGCCAGCACGCCGCCATGAAGATTGGTCCAGAGTACGAAAAGCGGCACGAGCAACCACAGTTGCCACGACGATCTGCGACCGGCCTCGACGTCGACGAGCCAGGCAAACGTCACGCTGAGCAGGACGATGGTGACTACGAGCGGTCGCACGTGGAATTGCGGCGATCCGAGCAGAAGCACTACCGCGAGCATTAGCAGCGTCGGCAGCCAATGCAGGCCGCTGCGCAATAGCCGCCCGGCAATCCAGGCGTACACCGCTGCCAAGAGGCTTGCCGTCAACAGGAGCAGCCCATCCCAGCCCAGGACGCGATGCACGGCCGCCATGCCGCATTCGGCCAACCATTGGTCGGCAACCCAGGGTCGATTGGCAAACGTGAAGCTAAATGGATCGTGGCGGATGACTTGTTTGCTGGCCAGCATTCGCTCGCCGGCGGCGACGTGCCAGAACGTGCCGGGATCGCGGAGCATGGCGCTGCGGCCAAATAGCAAGAGAGAGAGCCATATCGCAAGGAAAAGGGCCGCGGAACCACCGATGGCACGCAGTAGGCGACGACACAAGTGCTTCATCGTAGTCCCGAAATACAAGCGGCGACGGGAGTCGCCATCTACGAAACGACCGCATCCGCCTATCTAATCGGGCCGGCGCTGGGCGGCTGTCCTAGTTCGAGCCGCTTTGCGTCGATAACCCTGACGGCCCCCGTTTTTGGCCAGTACATTAGCTCTCGCGCGGCAAATTGCTCGCGTTCGTCACCCGGCCGGGCTTGGCGGTACAACACCGCGTCGCTACGACCTGTTCCGGCCAGGATCAGCAGGCCCTTCGCCTGATCGTACGTGATGCGATCACCAGTGGCGGTAAACTGCTTGCCGTCGACCATGGTGTCGCCACGGGCCTCGAGTTCGATCGACTCGTGACCTCCGACAGGCAGGAGCATTTTGCAGACGGAAAGTTCATCGCAGGTCGCCACCATGCCGTGGTCGCCCAACTGATCGGGGTCTTCAGTCGTGAGGACAGTATCGAAGTCGCTGGCGGGCCCGTACGTCGTTCTTACACGATCGCGGAACGTGAGAGTGGGAGTCAGGCCCGAAACATTGCCCGAAACCGATTTTTTGAAGGAGACGTGCAGGCAATGAAGGGAATCCTTCCCAGCGGCGCCGGCGATGGCGAAATTGCCCGGTGTGGGTGCGCCGCCGCCCACGGCGTTCAAGGGACTCTCGGAGCTGATGTATACACTATTGATCTGGCCCGGTCCGCCGATCAGCGCGCCACTGAGGACGTTGATGGCGAGATCGGTGACTTGCGCGATCGTGCCGGACAAGTTGTTGCTGCGGGTTGAACGATCGGCTTTCGATCTGCACGCCGCCCTGGCAGCTAATGTTCTCGACCTGTGGCGGCTCTCGCATGCTGGTCTGGCCGAAACTGACGGGTTGCTGCAGTTGGACCTGCATTGTCTGCGTGGTGAGTTGCTGTTGTTGGGTGCTGGCGACAACGGCGTCGGTAAACGTAGCCGTGCGGCCATCGAAGATCATGTTCTTCTGCCAAATGACGCGCAAGGGGCCCATAATGCCGTACGATTGTATCTTCTTTGGCACCGGCAAGTCCATCTGCCCGGGGCCATCCATCCACAGGCGATTCGCGCCGCGGTCGAGGTGGATGTTCGTGCCGGTCAATCCCAGGCCGCGTCCCTCCAGATGAGCCCGCTGACCGGTGACAGTTACGGTGCCGCCGTGGTCAGAGAGGTCGGCCGCTTCGAGGTGATCGCCGAGGATTACCAGCGGCGCATCGCCCGGCTGCGGCGTTTGCGCTTCGGCCAGACGCACGTCTTCCCTGATTCTCAGATTAGAAAGCGTGGGCTCGGGCTTCTGGAGCAAGACCTCGGCGTCGAGGAATCGCCCGGAGATTTCAAAACGCGACAGTGGCGCTGTCGGCTGGCCGGGCAATTGATTGGGTGACGAAACGCCAAGCCCTTGTCCGGCGGATCCTGGTATTTGGGGACCGGGCACGCCGACCAACGCTCCCTCGGGCACCTCCTTGAACCACACGGTCAATTCCTCAACCTGCTTGCAGGCGACGCGCTCCGAGTTCATGTGAACATTGTTGCGGGCCAGCATGCGATAGGGCTTCAGTCTGGGTTGCGAACTGCCGGACTCGGGTGGAAGTTCGGTGAGCCAGAAGTAGACGTCGTCGGCCTGAAGCTGGCCCACACCTTGGAACTTCAGTTCCGCGCCTCCGCGGATCGCAATCACCTGCTTCCCGTCGGACGGATAAACGCGCAGCTCCTTGGCCCAGCGTGCCTCGAGTTGTTGATCGGGATGATCGGGCGACTGCCCGCGGAGAAAGCCTGGCCCGGCCGCCGCCATCTGACCCAGTCGACCAGGGCCGGCCGACTTGTAGTAGAGCGAGGGCGCGTGGATTTCATTGGGGCCTTGCTGCAACGAGACCTCGGAACCGCCATCCAACGCGATAGCATTGGCCTTCAGGTTGTACTCCAGCCGCTGGCCGCGAGCGAAGACCGTTCCGCCCTTCTGACTGGGCGCCGTGACGAGAACCGGGTTGCCGCGCGCCTCGATGCGCTCTGCCTCCAAATCGAGCGAACCGGGTTTTGCCGGCTTGGCCGCGGCCTGCTTGCCGTTGGTTCGATCGGTGAAATAGAGCGAGAGAAGGTCGCAGTTGATTTGATCGGCCGGGCCGGATGGATTTTGCTTTCTCACGTCGACACGGTCGCTAAACGAGGCGACGCGGTGTAACACGTCGAAGCGAAATGGCCCTTGGCAGTCGATGTCGACCGGAACGCTCGTGAGTTGCTGGCCGGGTTTTCCGGCGGGCGAAGCCATGGTCTGACCGAGATCGAGATGCAGTTGTTCGATATGACGTAGTTCGAACGACTCGATGCCGGAGACGTTCGCGCCGGTTACTTGGGAACCGGGTTTTGACGGGCCGGCCAAGAGTTGGATCACCATGTCGCGGCCGCGACCGTAATGTGGACCCCAGCGGAAGTTGACCGGGTGCGGCGTGGAGATCACTTTTTCGGTCAGTTCAATGTCGCGGGTCTCAATCAACAGATCGTCTTCCGGGCCCGGCTCCTTCCAGCCGCTGCGGATCCTTACCCGGCCCTTGAGCCAGCCGTGTTCGAGACGTCTGATCTTGAATTCCGTAAAACTCAACGGCTGATCGAACTTCAACACGGCAGAAGGGGCTTCCAGAACAATCGACTGGCGCAGACGCTGTTCTTCATTCTCCGCGGGCCCTTCGTAGCGGTAGACGATCAGGCACGGCTTGATTTCGACACTGTGATCGGGCCGCGTATTGTCGTAAGACTCGAAGATCAGCCGGGCCTGACCGCTTTCAAAAATCTTCGGATCCTTCAATCCCCATGCGGCCCAAGCGCCGGTCGGGAAGAGTGACTGGAGTTGCTTGATTTGCAGGTCATTCGAATCGGCAGCGCTGGCCCGCTGCTCGTCGGAAATCGCTCCGCCGGAATGCAGATCGGCAGATGGTTCGATCCACCGCACGGCCAGCAGCGCGTACATCCAGTAGGCGACCACGACGATCGCAAAACTACCGGCAATGCGGGTGAGTCGATCCATGGGGATGGAGGCGGAAAGTTGAGGTCAGAGGTCAGAGGTCAGAGGTCGGAGGTCGGAGGTCGGAGGTCGGAGATCGGAGATCGGACGGTAGAAACGCGGACGACTTCTGCATCATGCGGCCGAGCATTTTGCCAACTTCGTTGCAGGCGCCAGTCAACTCAACGTGTTCTTGGTCAGTCACGTAGCCGCAGTCTCGCGCGAAGTCTAAGGACGATTCCGTCTCAGCGTTCTCACCATCGCAGTCAGTCAATTTGCTGATGAAGTGGGCTTCGTACCGCCGTTTGGCCCAGGCTTCGCGCAAGTTGAGGCAGACCGACCGGGATGAGCGACGCACTTGACTTGTCAAGGCGTATCGCTCTTCCGGAGGAAACCTCTTGCTAATGCGAAACACCTCCATCGCAAGCCGATACGCCTTCTGATATGCGATCAACTCTTTGGCCGACCTGATTTGCATTGCTACTCTCCGACCGCTGTCCGCTGACCTCTAGCGATACGTCTGTATTAGGTCCTCCCAGCGGGATTGTGCCTTGAGGATCAGCTCGATCGTCTCGCGAATGGCGCCGGCGCCGCCCGGCAGCGTGGTCACGAAATGGGCCGCTTCGCGCAACTCGGTACAGGCATCGGCAACCGCCACGCCAAATCCAACGGATCGCACCACCGGCAAGTCCGGCAAGTCGTCGCCGATGTAGCATACCTGGTCAGGCGTCAGCCGCAGATCAGCCAGTATGGCCTGCATGGCTGTTAGCTTGTTATCGATTCCCTGGCGGATAATCTCGATGCCCAATTCGGCAACCCGCATCTTCACGATATTCGAACTGCGGTACGTGATCAGTCCGAAACGGTAGCCGGCCTTCTGCCAGAGCTTGACGCCGATGCCATCGCGAACGTGGAATCGTTTGATCTCGATCCCCTGGTTGTCGAAGATGATGCCGCCGTCGGTCAGCACGCCATCGACATCGGAGAGAATCAACTGGATCGGTCGGCAGCGCTGTTCGAGGGACATGGTCGTGGGATTAGGGCTTGGGGATTAGTGGCCGACGACTCGCAGCGTGGTTGACTTCGGGGCGGCATCGTCTGACGAAGCCTCCTTGGGCAACAGGGCCACGACATCGGTGATGTCGATCACGCCGACGGGCCTTCCGTCGCTGTTGACCACCGGAAGTTCACTGATCTTTCGCGTCGCTATGATGGCCACGGCGTCGGTCATCATCGAGCCGGCCGTCACGCATAGCGGGTTCTTCGTCATCACGTCTCGCATCGGCCCGTCGAGGTCGCGGTCGCGATGATGTTCGAAGAGCCGCGCTAGATCGCTGTCGGTAAAGACGCCGGACAACTTTCCGTCCACATCGACAAGCATCGTCGCGCCTGTGCGTCGGCCAGGTACGCGCGCGGCGATGAGCACGTCGCGCACGGTCTGTTCGTCCCTGGCAATGCGGCATTGTTCGAGGGGTCGCATGTGCTGTTCGACTTTGCTCAATTTGTAGCCCAGGCTGCCCCCGGGATGAAAACGGGCGAAGTCTTCGGGGCCAAAGCGGCGCATTTGGCTCGCGACCAATGCCAAGGCGTCGCCGACGGCCAACATTGCCGTTGTGCTGGTGCTCGGCGCCAGGCCCAACGTGCACGCTTCCGTCAACGGACCAAGTTCAACGGTGACGGTGGCCGCCCGGCCCAACGTGCTCGATGCTTGCGCCGTAATCGCCACGATGGGCACGCCAAGTTCGCCGAGCGAAGGCAGGAGACGCACAATCTCCTCGGTTTCGCCGCTTTGCGACAGGACCAGCATCATGTCGTGACGACCGATGCGGCCCAGGTCGCCGTGGACCGCCTCGGCCGGATGCAGGCAATGGCTGGGCGTGCCCGTCGAAGCGAGCGTGGCCATGATCTTCTGCCCCACCAGTCCCGCCTTGCCCATGCCGCAGACGATAACGCTGCCCTGGCAATGAAAAATCAGTTGCACCGCACGGCAAAACTCGCTGTCGAGCCGTTTGGCCACCTCGGCCAGTGCGCGACTTTCGGTGAGAACCACCTGCCGCGCAAAGCGGAGTTGTTCGAAAGGGCTCAACATGCCCGCAATAGCGGCGGCTTCCGTGCTCATCGACTCGTCAATCCGTGACGGAGATCGTTACAAGAGGGGACCGACAGACCGGCCAGATTGTACCTTGATAGGCGTTTTGCGGCAATGTAAAGTTGGCGACTCCCTGGATGGGGGGGGTGGCTTCTGTGTCGTGTCGCTAGGATCGAGCACCCAGGGACGCACATTCGACCGGGAACTACTGGTCGGTGAGGGACGCGTTTTGTAGAATGGGCCGTTTGTTGTTCTGGTACGGCAGCCTCAATAGGAGCCAACACGTTCCATGATCGTTACGACGAAACAGCTTTTTCAACCAGCCTACGGCAAATACGCCGTGGGCGCGTACAACATCAACAACCTGGAGCAGACCGTGGGCCTGTTCCGAGGCAATCTGGGCAAGTCGAAGTCGAACGACGATCCAGTCAATTCCGGGAAAAGCGCCCCGTTCATACTCCAGATTTCGCGTGGCGCTCGCGGATATAGCGACAAGCGATTCCTTGAAGCAATGATCCGCACGGCCGACCAGGTCTTTCCCGAGGTCATTTTCGCCGTCCATCTGGATCACGGCACCGAGGAAGTCTGTTACGACTGCATCGATAGCGGTTTTTACAGCTCCGTGATGATCGACGCTTCGCACGAGCCGTTCGAGAAGAACATCGAGATCACGCGCCGCGTGGCCGATCGGGCGCACGCCAAGGGGATCGTGGTCGAGGCCGAGCTAGGGCAGCTTGGCGGCGTCGAGGAAGACGTCCACGGCAGCGTGTGCCTCACGGATCCGAGCCAAGCGGCGGAGTTCGTTGAGAAGAGCCGGTGCGACTCGTTGGCCGTGGCCATCGGCACCTCGCACGGGGCGTTCAAGTTTGCCGGCAAGCAGGGATTGCATTTCGACGTCCTCGAAGCCATTCAGAAGACTCTGCCGAAGAGCTTCCCCCTGGTGATGCATGGCAGCAGCAGCGTTCCGAAGGAGTGGGTCGATCGAATCAACAATGCCGGCGGCAAGATGAAGAGCACCAGCGGCGTGCCGGAAGAGCAGTATCTGCCCGCGGCTAAAATGGGCGTCTGCAAGGTCAACATCGACACCGACGGCCGCCTGGTTTGGTGCGCGATCCATCGCGAGGCGTTCCGCGACGATCCTGCCAATTTCGACCTGCGTCCGCCAGGAAAGGTCTTCATGCAGGCCTATGCCGATTACATCGTGCACAAGAATACGATGCTCGGTTCGGCCGGCCAATTGGAAACTGTGCGAAAGACGCTGCAAAAGTAGCCGCTTAGCACAGTGCGCCGCGATGTGTAGGGTGCGTTTTGCGCACCCTACTCGCGTTTTGTCGGTTCCGTGGGGCGGAACAGCGCGTCGGGCTGCGTCTGCGTAAGGCGGACAATGAGCAGCTTCTGCTGGAGCTTGCCGTCGTCCTCGGTGAAGAAGTAGTGGCCGAGGCTGCCGGGTCGGTCGCGGAGGCTGCTTATGACGAGCATGCTGCCCGGCGCCAGGTTGGCGGAAAGCGTCAGATCATCGAACGCACGCTTGGGCCGACTGGTCTCCAGTCGCATCATACCCTGACCGCCGACCCATCGCTGGCGTGGCTGGTCGTGATGCAGTTCCGGCACCAATTGCAGGCGGACCGTACCGTCGGGTTGCGGATAGGACTTCAGGGCAAATAGCCCTTGGGCGTCGTAATAGGTCTGTCCGCTGATCTGGCGGGATTCAGACATCAACACCGGCAATACTGGCAATTCGGGATAGATGCCTGAAGCAATGATCTCGCTCCGCAGGCCGGCACGAAGTTGCAGGTGCTGGCGCATCACGCGGGGTTGCGTGTCCAGTTCATCGACCTTGGCCCCTTCCATCTCGGTGCTCGGAGGCGGCTTGTCGCTCAGTTCCAGCAACTTCGACAGCGCCATCGGCATCTGGCCGCTAATGAGCCCGGCGCGGAAACCGTTGCGGGCCAGGAGACGTCGCAGTTCCGGAGCAAATTGTTGTTCGTCGATCTCGTCCCACAACTTCTCGTTGACCTCCGAGTCGCCAAACGGGAAGCGGACGAAGAACAGGTCGAGCGCTACGCTGTCCGGTGACATTTGTGCCGGCAACAGCGGCGACTTCCCTTGATGCACCAGCGTGGTACAACCGGAGGCCAACAGCAAAATTGCCAGCAGAACAAATTGTGGCCGAAAAGTCGGCATTCGCGGCCCAGACGAGGAAAAAGGACGAGAAAAAGGGACGAGGGCCCCAATCGGGCGACACAGGGTAGTAACGGGCCGGCGACGCGTCAAGAGAAGTTGGGCAAGGCCGTAGGGTGCGTGCAACGCACCAATGCAACAAGTCATGGTGCGTTGCACGCACCCTACTCATGAGCGGCGTCAGTCCAGCGGCACCAATTTGGGGACCGGCACACGACGGCCAAAGACGCGTCCATGCCGTGCAGTCAGGGCGGGGAACTTTAGTGTGAGGAACGAGTAGAGCGAATCCGGCGGATCGAGCCCGAGCCAACGGTCGAGCAGTGCCTCGATGTGGGCGTCATACCGCTTCTGCGACGAGCCGTGGGCGAAGCAGCGGCCTCCGAGGCGACGGAGGTCGCCGTCGAACTTCGGCCCGATGTGCCACAGTTCGTGGAGCGTCGTGGTGAGCTTCTCGCGGAAGGGGAGGTCGAGAAACCGCGGCAAGTAGAAATTGAGGATGTACAGCATTTCGCGTCCGTCAGGCGCATAGACGCGCTGAATGCCCCAGCGGCGTTTGCGGCGGACGGTATGCATTTGGCCACCGGCGAATCGCAGCGGCGTAAGCGAGGCGAACATGCCGAAGCTTCCGGTGCGGCGGGTCTGGGCAAAGCTCACGGCCACCCGCGACATATCGATGTGCCGAAGCTGCTCGAGGCGGGCGACCATGTCGTCGCACAGGCGGCGCATGTGAGCGGTGAAGTCAAAACCTGTCGGCGGCGGGTCGCGGCGGAAAGACTGCTGAGAGGAGGAACTCATCCGTGATGGCCCTGGGAAGTGCGGCCGACGGAATTTCGACGCTACGGTTGGGCCGCTGCGCCGGCGGCCGCTTCACGAGCTTACGCGACGATTTGCTCTTCGTCCTAGCCGGCGGCTTCTTCGGCGGCCGGTGCGGCTGGCTCGGTTACGTCCGTCTCGAACGAGGGCCGGGCCGTCTTGCGGTGGGCGCGGTCGTTCTTGCCCACCAGTTCAAGAATCGCGCGGGTGCCGGCATCGCCCAATCGCGGCTTGGCCAAGCGAAGCACGCGGGTGTAGCCGCCGTCACGATCGGCGAAGCGAGGGGCAATGTCGTCGAAGAGGATTTTGACGGCCTGCTTGCTGCCCAAGAGGCGCAAGGCGCGTCGACGGGCCGCCACGACCGGCGCGATCGTGCGGTTCCACTCATGCCAGCGATCACTCTCGCGCCATGCCCGCCACTGCTCGCTATGTCGCTCGGCATTGGGCTCCAGGCCGTCGGCCGCTTCCTGATGCGGCAGCGCATGCCGGGCCAGGGTAATGCACTTCTCGACCAGCGGGCGGACTTCCTTGGCCTTCTCGATCGTGGTGATGATCCGCCCTTTGATCTTGGGCTTGTTGTCGTCGAGCTCGGCGTCGCGCTCGGTGAGGAACAGGGCCGTAGCCAAGCTCCTCAACAGGGCTCGTTGATGACTGGGGCTGCGGCCGAGCTTACGGCCTTTTCGTCGATGTCGCATGGTAGTGACTTCTTGTTACGCGACCAGCGGCCGCGGCATTGCATTCCGAATCTTACATGGTGCCGGCGGGGGCGGGCGGCAGCCGCATGCCGAGCCGCAGGCCGATGTCAGCCAACCGCTCGCGGACTTCCGACAGCGTCGTCTCGCCAAAATTGCGCACTTCCAACAGTTGATCTTCGCTACGGCTAACCAGGTCGCGGACCGTGGTGATGTTTTCCGACTCCAGGCAATTGGTGGCTCGGACCGACAGGTCCAACTCCGCCAGACTCATGCCGAGTTTGGCTTCGGCAGCCGGATCGAGGATGATGGCTCCCAGAGCGCGGGTTTCGCTATGGACCAAGGGCCCCAATTCGCTGTACTGCACGAACGGATTGAGGTGCTTGCGGAGAATCTTCGCCGACTCGACCAGGGCCATTTCCGGGGTAACGGAGCCGTTGGTCCAGATCTCCATCGTCAGCTTGTCATAGTTGGTCTTCTGGCCCACGCGGGTCTCTTCGACTTCGTAGCGGACGCGGGTCACCGGGCTGAATGCCGCGTCAACGGGGATGATGCCGATTTCCTGGGCCTGCGGCGTGTGTTCGGTCGACGCGATATAGCCGCGGCCGTTCTCCACAACCATTTCCAACAGGAACGGGACGTCTTCGGTCAGGGTAGCAATCACATAATCCTTGTTGATCACTTCCACCTGCTCGTCGGTGCGGACGTCGGCGCCGGTTATGGGCCCCTTGGTGTTCTTCTCGATTCGGACCACACGGGTCTGCTCGCTGTAGTTCTTCACCACGAGCGACTTGACGTTCAAGACGATCTCGGTAACGTCTTCGACGACGCCCTTGATGCTGCTGAACTCGTGTTGGGCGCCGTGCAATTTGATCTGGGTCACCGCGCTGCCTTCCAGGCTGGAAAGCAGGATGCGGCGGAGGCTGTTGCCGACCGTTACGCCGAATCCCCGCTCAAAGGGTTCGGCGGTAAACTTGCCGTACGTACCGGTAAGGGTCGAGCGGTCGGCAGTGATCAGGCTGGGCAACTCCAGGCCGCGCCATCGAATACGCATAGGTTATGCTCCGATCCAATTACAAACTTGCGGCAATGAGGTGGCTACTTCGACAAAAGCTCGACGATCAGGTAGGGCTGCACGGGAATCGAGGCGTCCGCGGCCTCGGGCAGCCGAAGCACGTGTCCTTCGGGTTCGGCCCCGTCGACGCGGCTGAGGAACTCGGGCACGTCGCGGTTCGATTCGGCCAAGACCGACTGCACCAACTGCAGGCTCTTCGGCCGGTTCTTAATGCGGATTACGTCGCCGGGACGCATCAGGCAGCTAGGAATGTCGACGCGACGGCCATTGACGGTCACGTGACCGTGGCCGATCAGAAGCCGCGCCTGTGCGCGGGAAAGACCGAAGCCAAGGCGGTAGACGACATTGTCGAGGCGGCGTTCCAGCAGGGCCATTAAGGCCTCGCCGGTGTTGCCTTTGCCCTTCTCGGCCATGGCAAAGACTTTGCGGAACTGCTTCTCAAGCAGCCCATAATGCTGCTTGACCTTCTGCTTTTCGCGGAGGTGGACCGCGTAGTCGGTCGGCTTGCCGCGGCGGAACGTACTCATACCGGGCGCCGATTCGCGGCGTTCCACGGCACACTTGGGAGTATCGCAACGGGTGCCCTTAAGAAAGAGCTTCATGCCCGCACGGCGACACAAGCGGCAGACGGGTGAATGTTGGCGAGCCATACAGTAGAGTTCTTGGGTTGAATCTTCCGGCTTATAAGTTTTGGTGGGGCCTGTTGCAATCGCCCCGCCCTACGTTTTACACGCGGCGTCGCTTCTTTGGACGGCAGCCATTGTGCGGCAGCGGCGTGACGTCTTCGATCGATTTGATCTTGAGTCCCGCAGCCTGGAGTGCCGTGATTGCACTCTCGCGGCCGCTGCCGGGGCCTTTGACTTTCACGTCGACCTCTTTCATGCCGAACTTCACGGCCTTTTCGGCCACTTGTTGAGCAGACATCTGGCCGGCGAAGGGCGTGCTCTTGCGGCTGCCCTTGAAACCACAAGTGCCGGCACTCGACCAGCAGAGGGTTTCGCCTTTGGTGTCGGTGATCGTGATGACGGTATTGTTGAACGTCGCCTTGATATGGGCGACGCCCGCCGACACATTGCGGCGCGTCTTTTTTCGGGGGCTGGCAGCTGCGCTGGTTGTCTTAGCCACGCTGGATAACTCCAAGCAAAAATTGAGACGGAGAAGCCTTCCCCGCCGTTTATGTTAACGTAAGTCCTTCACACCCTTCTTGCCGGCGACGGTCTTCTTGGGCCCCTTGCGGGTGCGGGCATTCGTGCGGGTGCGCTGGCCGCGCACCGGCAGACCGCGTCGATGCCGAATGCCCCGGTAGCAGCCGATATCTTTGAGCCGGGCGATATTCTGGTTCCGCTGGCGGCGCAACTGCCCCTCGACCACGTAGTCCTTGTCCAATAGTGCGGCCAGCCGAGCCAACTCATCCTCTCGCAGTTCGCGGGCGCGAACCTGGGGGTTGATGCCCGCCTTATGGCAAAGCTCGCGCGCGATCCGCGGCCCAACGCCGTACAGGTAGGTCAGCGAGACCATCGTCGGCCGGTCATTGGGGATGTCGACACCTAGCAAACGCGGCATACTTGGATGCTCCTGAATAAACGACGCGGATTGACGTTGGCTCGTTAGCCCTGGCGCTGCTTGTGCCGCGGGTTACTGCAGACGACGAACACCACGCCGCGGCGGCGCACGATCTTGCAGCTCTCACAAATTCGTTTGACGCTAGCACGTACTTTCATGGCTTCGGCACACTGGCAAGGAGCTGGTACGGGGCAAAGCGCTTCAGTATAAACGCGGTACCCGGAATCATACAAGGGGCTTCGAGCAACAAAATTTAGCTTCGGCGCAATTTCTGCGGATACCCCACAATATAGTTAAAATCAAACACCTCTGCAGGCCTGCTAAGAGCACGGCCCCAAAACACCGTCAGCCGCACGAAACGCACCGACGAATCACGCGCTGCCAGGCGCCTCGCCGCTGTCGCGCACCGCGCATCTACCAGGTTTCTCCGTTGGGGCCGGCCGTCAGGACCCAGGGCCCCTTCTCGGTTAAGGCGATCGTATGTTCAAAATGTGCGCTCGGGCGGCCGTCGGCGGTGGCTTGGGTCCAGTAGTCGGCCTTGGTTCGGACGCGTTTCGTGCCCATGTTCACCATCGGCTCCACGGCAATGATCAGTCCGGGCACCAGCCGAAAATCGCCCGTGCCGTGGCGCATTTGGCGGTTGACAAAATTGGGCACCTGCGGGTCTTCGTGCATGTCGCGGCCAATGCCGTGGCCGACAAACGACTCGACGACCGAGTAGTGGTGCTTCTTGACGTAGGCCTCCATCTCGCCGGCCACTTGGCTCCACTTGGAACAGCGGCCCATCAACTCGATGGCCAGGGCCAGCACGTTTCGGGTGACGTCGAGCAAGCGGCGGGCATCCGGGCTGACGTGGCCGACCGGGTATGTCGCTGCGGCGTCCCCACACCAGCCGTTGAGTCTGCAGCCAGTGTCGACGCTAACGATGTCTCCTTCCACCAGTTTTCGCGATCCGGGGATGCCGTGGACCACTTCCTCATTGATCGATACGCAGGTGCTGGCGGGGAACGGCACCGTGCCGGGCACGCCTTTGAAAAGAGGCTCCGCGTGGCGCTCGGCAAAAAACCGATCGACCACAGCGTCGATCTCCGCCGTGGTCACACCCGGCCGAACCGTTGCCGCAACGAGTTGGTGCGCCTCCCAGACCAGCAGGCCGGCCTTGCGCATCTCAGCCATTTCTCGTGGCGAACGTAAGATCTCCACACCTGTGGGCTCCTCAAGTGAGATTAAGAGCCTGGGTCATCGTGCGATTCGCTCCGAATGACGCCACACGCTCCATCTCGTTATCCGATCTTTGCCAACTCGGTCTTCGCCCGATCGAAGATTTCATCCACGCTTCCCAAACCGTCCACGCATTTCAGAATTCCTTGCCGGCTGTAGTAGTCCAGGAGCGGCTCGGTCTGTTTCCGATAGGCGACCAATCGCTGGCGAATGACGTCGGGTGTATCGTCTTTGCGGCCGCGACCGGCCAGACGGCGAAACAGCTCGTCTTCCGGCACCTGAAGCTCGAGCACGACATCCAGCGGCGTCTTCTTCTCGGCCAGCATCTTATCGAGCGCTTCAGCCTGCGCGATCGTCCGCGGAAAACCATCCAAGAGGTAGCCGGCGTGGCCATCGGAGGTTTGCAAGCGCTCGGCGATGATCCCGATGATGATGTCGTCGGGCACGAGTTCGCCTGCCGACATATACTTGTCCGCTTGCAGGCCGATAGGCGTCTTGGCGTCGCGTGCGGCGCGAAGCATGTCGCCGGTCGACAGATGCGCCATGTTGTAGCTCTTGACCAACCGCTCGGCCTGCGTCCCTTTGCCGGCGCCGGGCGGACCGATGAATACCATTCGCATGCGTGTTACCTAACGCGGCCTACAGCCGCAGCCAAATCGCCCGCGGCCAATGGCCGCGGCCTTGCCTAGTACTGCCGGTCGGCCGGACCACCGCGTGCGAAGCGAGCCCGCCAGCCAATCATTATCGTGTCGACTTATCCGCGTTCCAGTAGCCCGTGATAATTTCTCATCACCAGATGGCTATCGATCTTCTGCACGACATCGAAGGCCACGCTGACGGCGATCAGCAGGCTGGTGCCGCCGAAGAAGCTGGCCACGCCGTAGCCGCCGGAATGAACGCCGGCCCAAGTGCCGACCAGCGTCGGGGCAATGGCCACGGCGGCGAGGAAGCCGGCGCCGACGTAAGTGATCCGCACCATGACCTTCTCGAGATAGTCGGCCGTCCGGCGACCGGGCCGATACCCGGGGATGAAGGTGCCGTAGTTTTTCAAATTGTCAGACATATCCTTCGGATTGAAGGAAATAGCGGTCCAGAAATAGCAGAAGAAGTAGATCAGAATGATATACAGGACGTTGTACGTCCAGGAGTCACCCCGCTGGAACGCTCCGGAAATAGCGTGAAGGCTTGGGTAGGTGCCAGCCAAGTAGGTGAATAGCGTTTGCGGGAACAGGAGCAAGCTGCTGGCGAAGATGATGGGCATCACGCCCGCTTGATTGACCCGCAACGGAAGGAATTGACGCGTGCCGCCGTAGACGCGGCGCCCGACGAACGTGTTTGGCGCTCTGCGTGGGAATGCGGCGCTGGCCCTGCGTGATGAAGACGACGCCGAAGACGACCGCTACGAATAGCACGAGGAGCACAAGCACAGTTTCGACGCCGACCGATCCGCGGCCGGTGCCGCCCAGTTCAAAGCCGCTCTCACTGATTGGCTTGATCAAGTCTTGCCAGATGGCATAGGGCATGCGGGCGAGAATGCCAGCCATGATCAAAAGGCTGATGCCGTTGCCGATGCCATATTCGTCAATTTGCTCGCCCAGCCACATCAAGAAGACGGTGCCGGCGGTCATCGTCAACACGCCGGCAAACTGCCACGAAATCGGCAGCGTACCGCCAACGAGGAACTGCTCGTAGATGAGGTTGTAGTGAATGAGAAAGCCCATGTAGAACCAGCTTTGCCCCAGACACAAGATCACGGTGGCATAGCGAGTATATTCGTTGATTTTCTTTTGGCCGCTCTCGCCTTCTTTTTGCAGCTTTTCCAAGGGCGGATAGACGCTGCCGAGCAACTGGAAGATAATCGAGGCCGAGATGTAGGGCATGATGCCCAAGCCGAAGATCGTTGCCTGATTGAGCTGGCTGGCGCTGAACATGGCCACTTGATCGAACAGCGCGCCGAGGCCTCCGGCCCCGCCCTCGGGACTGAAGAAGGCTGTCATCTTCGTGGTGTCGACCATCGGCAGGGGAACCCAGATGCCGAGGCGGTAGATGGCCAGCAGGCCGAGCGTCAGCAAGATCTTCTGGCGCAGCTCTGGTATCGTGAAGATAACGCGAATTTTTTCCCACATGGCTCGATCCGTCGGTAAGTATAGGGATTGGAAATTAGGGATTGGGGATTAGAACACGAGAAGACGTCAATTACGCGACTCGAATCCCTAATCCCCAATCCCTGCATTCACTAGCGTTTCGCCTTCATCTTGTTCTTTACCACCGGGGCCTTGCCGGGCAGGACAACCGCCTGACCACCGGCCTTCTCAATCTTCTCCAATGCCGTACGGCTGAATTGGTGTGCTGTAATCTTCAGGTTCTTCGTCAACTCGCCGTTGCCCAGCACCTTGAGCAAGTCGTAGCTGCCCTTAACCAGCGACTTGCTGCGAAGCGTCTCGGCCGAGACCTCCTCGCCGCCTTCAAAGTTTCGTTCGAGGACGTCGAGGTTGACAATGGCGACCGTTTCGGCCCAGCGATTGTTGAAACCGCGCTTGGGCACGCGGCGAACCAAGGGCATCTGGCCGCCCTCGAATACCGGCGAGGAACTGTAGCCGGATCGAGAACCTTGGCCCTTGTGACCGCGGCAGGACGTCTTGCCGTGACCCGAACCGGGCCCGCGGCCGATGCGCTTGCGGGACTTGTTCTTATGGATTCCGCGATGGACATCATTCAAATTCATGACAGCGAGACTCCCCGCAAGCGTTCGACTTCGCTTTGGGAGCGGAGTTGCTGAAGCGCGTCGATGCTGGCTTTGACAAGGTTGGTGGGATTGGTCGAGCCGAAGCTCTTGGTCAAAATGTCGCGGATTCCGCAGGCCTCGCATACTGCGCGGACGGCTGCGCCGGCGATCACACCGGTACCCGGACCGGCCGGCACGAGAATCACTCGGGCCGCGCCGAAATGGCCTTTGACGGTGTGCGGGATCGTGGTCCCGTTGAGGTGGATCGTGTTCAGGCTGCGGGTGCCGTCTTTAACGGCCTTCTCGACCGCGGGCGGAACCTCGTTGGCCTTGCCGTATCCCCAGCCCACGCGGCCCTGGCCATCGCCGACGACCACCAGCGCGGTGAAGCTAAACCGCCGGCCGCCTTTAACCACCGCGGCGCAGCGGCGGATCTTGATGACCTTGTCTATCAGTTGTCCTTGAGTCGTGTCGGTTGACATGGCGGTTCTTCAGCTATCAGATTTCAATTCTTGGTTATTAGTCATCTGCGTCAGGACTGACGACTGACAACTGATAACTCCTTAAAATACCAATCCTGCTTCACGTGCGGCATCGGCCAGGGCGGCGACGCGGCCGTGATACTTGTACTCGCGGCGATCGAAAACAACTTCCTTGATGCCGGCTTCGATGGCCTTCGCGGCGATGGCTTTTCCCACTGCGGCGGCGGCGGCCTTGTTGCCGCCGTAACGCAGTTCATCACGCATCAGCTTGTCCAAAGTGCTCACCGAGATAAGCGTCCGAGCATGGCCGTCATCGATGATCTGCGCGGCGAAGTTCTTGTGGCTGCGGAAGACGGCCAACCGCGGCCGGGTGGCGTCGCGCTTCAAGCGGTTGCGAACTCGGAAGCCGCGGCGGCGGCGCTGTTTGCCGATCTTTTTTTCGTGTCTCATCGCATCTCTCCCCGCGACCGGTGGTCGCGGCTTTGCATCAAATGCTATTTCACCATGGCCTTGCCCTGCTTGCGCCGGACCGCCTCGCCCAGGTAGCGGATGCCTTTGCCCTTGTAGGGCTCGGGCTTGCGCAGGGCGCGAACGGAGGCGGCGAAGTGGCCGACCTTTTGTTTGTCAATTCCTTGAATCACGACATGCTGCTGGTCCGGGACGCTCACCTTCACGCCTTCGGGAATCGGCACCTGCAACTCGTTGGCCAAGCCGACGCGGAGCTGCAGCGTTTGTCCGAGCACGGCCGCCAAGTAGCCGACGCCCTGGATTTCCAGGCGTTTTTCGTATCCTTGCGTGACGCCCACCACCATGTTGGCCAAGAGGGCGCGGGTCAGCCCGTGCAGAGCGCGGCTCTGGCGCGTGTCGTCGCGGCGGGAGACGTTCAGCGCCTTGGCCGATTCATCTTGGGCCACGGAAACTTCAGGGCGATGCTCCCATTGGAGCTTGCCCAGCTTGCCTTCGACAGTGATGGTGCGGTCATCGATCTGGACCTTTACCCCCTGGGGGATTTGCACCGGTTGTTTTCCGATCCGGGACATTGCTGCTGCCTTTACGTTATTCTTGTCGCGCGCTCGTGGGTCGCGGCTATATAGTCAGGCTTTACGGTTACCAGATTTCGCAGAGCACTTCGCCACCAAGTTTGCGCTGCCGGGCCTCGCGATCGCTGATCACTCCGCGGCTGGTGCTGATAATGCAGATTCCCAGTCCGCCGAGGATCGGCTTCAGATCGGCCGCGCCGCTATACACCCGGCGGCCGGGTTTGCTGATGCGTCGGATACGGCGGATAACCCGTTCGCCATTCGGGCCATACTTCAGGTGGACGCGAAGCTGGTTGGCCGGCTTCGTCTCCACTTCTTCCCAATCCCAAATGTAGCCCTCGCGCTTGAGGACCTCGGCCAGTCCCCGTTTGACTTTGGAGAGCGGCATTTCCACTTGGGGCCTTTCGACACGTACCGCGTTGCGGATGCGGGTCAACATATCGGCGATGGGGTCGGTCATCATCGGTTTCTTGGTCCTCAACAAAAGGCGGGGCAGCCTATCGTCTGCCAGGCAGGCCAGCAAAGCCTGCTCCACCACTGTTTTTCCTTTACCAACTTGCTTTGCGGACGCCAGGGATCACGCCTTCATCGGCTAGCTTACGAAAGCAGATGCGGCAGATGCCAAACTTCTGATACACGGCCCGCGGACGTCCGCAAATGCGACAACGTCTCACCAGCCGCGTGGAAAACTTCGGCTTGCGCGCCGCCATGGCGATTTTCGATTTACTTGCCATATTATTTCGCTCTCGACTCTCACTAAGTACTAGCTGTAAGTTGAAAACTCCGTCCTAGGCCGCACGCAGCGGCATGCCGAAGCCTCGCAACAGTTCGCGGGCGTCGTCGTCGGTGACGGCGCTCGTAACCAACGTGATATTCATACCCTGGGGATTGACGAACTTGTCGGGGTTCAATTCGGGGAAGACCAACTGTTCGGTCAGGCCCAGGTTGTAGTTGCCGCGATGGTCGAAGCTGTTTGGGTCGAGCCCGCGGAAGTCGCGAACTCGCGGCAAGGCGATCGAGATCAGCCGGTCGAGGAACTCGTACATCCGGTTGCCGCGGAGCGTCACCTTGCAACCGATGGGCAAGTTCTCGCGAAGCTTGAAGTTGGCGATCGACTTGCGACTAAGCGTGACCAGGGGCTTTTGACCGGTGATCTGTGTCATGGCCTGGACCGCATCTTCGAGATATTTCTTCTCGCTGATGGCCTTGCCCACGCCCATATTCACGACGATCTTCTGCAGCCGCGGCAGCGACATTGGGCTGGTGCGACCGAGCTTTTCGGCCAGCGCCGGCAGGATTTCCTTTTCGTACTTCTCGCGCAGACGTGGCGTTGGCACCACCTCCGGGGCCTGTTCGGCCGCCGCTGGCTTCTGCTTCTTCTCGGGCTTCTCTGGCTTTTCGCCTTCGGTTTTTTTGGCTTTGGCTGCGCTCATATTCGATTCGCGTTATTTGCTCTTGGCATAGCGGGCCTTCGGCGGGGCCACTTGGCCATTGCCGGCGCCGCACTTCTTGCAGTAACGTTCCTTTGCACCGTCGTCGAGGAAGCGAACGCCCACCCGGGTACCGGCGCCGCACCGCTCGCAGACCAGTTGCACGTTGCCGAAGGGAATCGGCATTTCTTTCGACAGGCGACCGCCTTGCGGATTCTTTTGGCTCCGCTTGACGTGCTTGTAGACGCGGTTGACGCCCTCGACCACGAGCTTGCCTGCCTTGCGGTTGACGCGGAGCACCTTACCCGTGGCGCCGCGGTCCTCGCCGCTAATTACCTTTACCGTGTCGTTCGCTTTAATCCACATCGCACCACCTCGCTGGCGAGGTCTTTCGTTGTATGGCTTCTGTTATGCCGCGGCACAACCTACTTGGATTACACCACTTCGCTGGCAAGACTGACGATCTTCATAAAATTTCGGTCACGCAGTTCCCGGGCGACGGCGCCGAAGATGCGCGTTCCGCGGGGGTTCTTATCGTTGTCGATGATCACGGCGGCATTGCTGTCGAAGCGGACGTAACTACCGTCGTTGCGGCGGGTGGGCTGCTTGGTGCGGACGATCACCGCCCGGACCACAGCTCCCTTTTTGAAATCGCTGCCGGCGATCACGCTCTTGACGCTGCAGACGATGATATCGCCGATGCGCGCAAAGCGCTTGCGGGACCCGCCCAGCACCTTGAAGCACATCAGTTCCTTGGCCCCGGTGTTGTCGGCGACGACGAGCCGGGTTTGCATCTGGATCATGACTGGGCATCCTCCTTAGCTTGCTGGCGTCGGGCGGCCCGCATGGCGACCATGTCGAGCATGCGGCCCTTCTCGACGACCCGCACCAATGCCCAACGCTTCGTCCGCGACAGGGGCCGGGACTCGATAATTTCGACCAAGTCGCCGGTATGCGATTCGTTGTTTTCGTCGTGCACGTAGCAGATCGTCTTGCGGCGGACGAACTTTCCATAGCGCGGATGCCGCACCAATCGCGGAATCTCTACGCGGCGAGTCTTCGCCGTCTTGTCGCTGGTGACGATTCCTGTTTCTACTCGCCTAGGCATGGGCTGGTTCCTGCTTCTCGACCGCGGCGGCAGCGGCTTTTTCCGCGGCGGCACGCTTACGTTGATTCTGAATCGTCTTGATCCGGGCGATGGTCCGCCGCTGCTTGCGGAGTTCGCTGGGAGCGTCGAGCCGTTCCGTCTGGGCCTGGAGACGCAGATGGAACAGATTGCGGTTAGTGTCGCTGATCGTCAACGCCAACTGCTCGTCGCTCATTTCTCGTAATTCGGAGGCCTTGGTCATCGTAGCGTCTCTGTCGTTGGGTCACCGTGCCGGCGGCCGCTAAACGTTGCGTTCTTATAGGGATCGTTGGTCTCTACGGGTAGCTGTTTTACACCGGGCGGCGGCGGAGGAATCGCACCCGCACCGGCATCTTGTGGGCCAAGCGGGTGAAACACATCCGCGCGCCCTCTTCCGATACTCCGCTGATCTCGTACAGCACTGTGCCCGGCTTGATCACGGCCGCCCAGTATTCCGGCTCACCCTTTCCCTTGCCCATGCGGGTTTCCAAGGGGATGGAGGTGATTGGTTTATGCGGGAAGACGCGTACGTAGAGGCGTCCCTCGGTTCGCAGGTATTGCTGCGCGGCGACGCGGCCGGCCTCGAGCGTGGCGGCGCTGATCCAACCGCCCTGCATGGCCTGTAAGCCGAAGTCACCGTGCACTACCCGGTTACCGCGGGAGGCGTCACCTCTTATACGTCCTCTTTGGCTTTTTCGGTGTTTGACCCGTTTTGGCATCAGTGCCATCGGTCTCGTCCTCGCTATAGATGCCCTGGTTGATCCACACTTGTACGCCGATATGTCCCTGAGCGATCAGTGCTTCGGAGAATCCGTAATCGATCTTCGCTCGCAAGGTGCTCAGAGGGATGGAACCGGCGATCTGCTTTTCGCGGCGCAACATTTCGGCCCCGCCGAGCCGGCCGGAAAGTTGAATTTTGATTCCCTTCGCCCCGGCCTCCATGGTCTGTTCCATCGCCCGCTTCATCGTCCGCCGGAAGCCGGATCTCTTTTCCAACTGCTCGACGATGTCTTCGGCGACCAGTTGGGCGACGATTTCCGGCCGGTTGATCTCTTCGATCTTGATGTTGATCCGCCGTCCGGTCTTCTCCTGCAACTCTTTCTGCAACTCCTCGACTCGTTCGCCCTTGCGGCCGATCAAAATGCCCGGCCGGGCCGAAAACAGCACTACCTTCACTTCGTCGCGGGTTCGCTCAATCTCAATCTTCGAGATGGACGGATACAGCCGCTTGCCAAATTTGTCTTTGCGGTCCTTGACGTAGTGGCGAATCTTGTGGTCCTCGACGAGCAGGTCGGCAAATTCCTGCTTCGAGGCGTACCAGCGACTCTTCCAACCGATCATGATGCCGGTGCGGAAACCGACAGGATTGACTTTTTGACCCATAACTTAGTCCAATGCGACGTGAATGTGCGAAAATCGTTTTTTGAGGATCGAGGCCATGCCGCGGGCGTGGGGATGCATCCGCTTGAACATCGGCCCGCCGTCGACGCGGCAATCCGTGACCATCAGGTGATGGAGGTTCTGCGCCCGGCGGTCCTCGGCGTTGGCCATGGCGCTGCGAAGGACCTTTTCGATCATCCGCGCACCGCGGTGCGGCTGATACTTGAGGATGTCCAACGCATCGTCGGCCAGTTTGCCGCGGATCAAGTCGGCCAACGGGCGCACCTTGCGGGCGCTGATCCGCGCGAATCGGTAGGTCGCCTGGTACGCCATTGCTATGTTCCCTATCGCTTGCCTTTCCCGCCGTGACCGCGGAAGGTCCGCGTCGGAGCGAACTCGCCCAAGCGGTGCCCCACCATCTCTTCCGTCACGAACACCTTCAAATGAAGTTTCCCATTATGGACCATGAACGTATGGCCGACGAACTCCGGCACGATCGTGCAGGCCCGCGCCCACGTCTTGATTGGCTCCTTCGTTCCCATGTCGTTCTGTTTCTCGACTTTCAGATACAACTTGGGGTTGACGAACGGGCCTTTCTTCAGTGATCTTCCCATAGCGTTCGGCTTTCAGCTTTCAGCGGTCAGCTTTCAACTATCAGCTTCCATCAGCCGACCGCTAACGGCCGATGGTTTGCATGTTCTACTTACTTGATCTTCAACAGTCCGTATCTCCGCGACCTTCGTCGCCGAACGATCGACTTGTTCGAGGGCTTCCGACGCTTGCGGGTCGAGCCGCCCTTGGCCAACTTGCCCGTGGGACTAACCGGGTGGCGCCCACCCTTGGTGCGACCCTCGCCACCGCCGTGCGGATGGTCGATGGGGTTCATCGCCGTGCCGCGGACGTGTGGACGGCGGCCTAGCCAACGCTTGCGCCCGGCCTTGCCCAGCACGATGCCCATGTGATCGGAATTGCCGATCGTGCCGATCGTGGCACGGCACGTGGCCGGCACGCGGCGGATTTCACCGCTCGGCAGGTTGATCTGAGCCCAATCGGCATCGCGGGCGGCTAGGCTGGCGCGAACGCCCGCCGACCGGCACAGCACGCCGCCACGACCGGGCAGCATCTCGATATTGTGAACGTCCGTCCCGAGCGGAATGGCCGACAGCGGCAAGCAGTTGCCCACCGAGGCCGGAGCATCGTTGCCGCTGAGGACTTGGTCGCCGGCTTTCAGGCCTTCGGGGGCGAGAATGTACCGCTTCTCGCCATCGACGTAGTGCAACAGCGCGATTCGCGCGGTGCGGTTCGGATCGTATTGAATCGAATCGACGACGGCCGGAACGCCGTCCTTGTTGCGGCGGAAATCGATCTGCCGCAATTGTCGCTTGTGCCCGCCACCGCGATGACGTGCCGTGATTTTTCCCTGATTGTTCCGTCCGCCCGTGCGCTTCTTGGGAGCCAACAGGGCCTTGACGGGCTTGGCGCCGGGCGTCAACTCGGCAAAGTCGCTTACGGTCGCTCCGCGGCGGCCCGGCGTGGTCGGATTGTATCTGCGAATTCCCATGGGAAGTGGCTACTGGTCAGTGGCTGGTGGTTAGTGCTCGAAGGTTTGCTTGTTCTCGGTCCTGCGATCTTTGGGTCGGCAATTGGCGTTTCGTGCAGCGGTTTCAACGCTCTCACTGGTCACTAATTACTGACCGCTAACCACTCCTAGAAGAAGTTAATGCGATGTTCGGGGTTCAAGGTCACGATGGCCTTTTTCCAAGCGTTTGTCGCCCCGCCGCGGAAACGGCTGCGACGCGGTTTGCCCTTGCGGTTTTGGATGTTTACGCCGACCACTTTCACGTCGAACAAGTGCTCGACGGCCCGTCGCACGTCGTCTTTGCCGGCCATGCGGCTCACTTCAAAGGCGTAGGCGTTGTTGCGACTCGCCTTGTGCATCCCCTTCTCGGTCACCAACGGCCGAAGGATGATCTGGTGCGGCTCCAACTCCAAAGCGGTCTTTGTGGTGTCTCGGGCCATGGCTATCTCTCCGTAGGGTGCGTGAAACGCACCAATATTCCACGGTGCGTTTCACGCACCCTACGATTATCTTATTTCTTGGCGATCTTTTCGCGAAAGGCGTCCAGGGCGGATGTAGTCATCAACAACCGCTTGGGAGTCAATACATTCAACGCGTTCAGTTCCGCAACCGGCACGACGCGCACGCCGGCCAAATTGCGGATGCTCTTGTAAACATTCAAGTCGTAGCCTGGCACGGCCACCAGCAGGCTGGTGTCGGTCAGCTTCAATGCCTTGAGCACTGCGGCCATATCACGGGTCTTCGGTTGCTCGAACGCGAGCGAGTCGATCAACGTGATTTCGTCGTCGGCGATGCGCGAGGCAACCGCCATCCGTGTGGCGATCCGCAGGGCCTTCTTGGGCAGCCGATACGACCAGTCGCGCGGTTGCCGGGCGTGGATGTGTCCGCCGCCGCGGCGAATACCGCTGCTGCGCGAGCCGGCGCGGGCATTGCCCGTGCCCTTCTGGCGATACATCTTCTTGCTTGTGCTGGAGACCTCTGCGCGGGTCTTCGTCTTCACGGAGCCTTGGCGGAGATTGGTCTGGTACATGACCACGGCGTCGTGCAGCAACTGCTTGCTGATCCGCGGGGCCAGTTGGGCCGGATCGATCTCGTAGGAGCCGACCTCGGTGCCGCTTCGATCGTAAATGGGTAACGTGGCCATCTTATGCATCCGTAGAGTGCGCATCACGCACCCTGCATCCTTATAATTTGTTCGTCTGCTGAATGATCAAATAGCCGCCGTTGGGGCCGGGCACGGCGCCGCGAACCAGCAACAGGTCGTTTTCCACGTCGACCTGCACCACCTTGATGTTCCGAGCGGTGCGACGTGCGGCGCCGTAGTGGCCGGCCATCTTCCGGCCCTTAAAGACGTGGTGCGGATCGGTGTTGCAGCCGATAGAGCCCGGGTGGCGGTGAACTTTCTTGACGCCGTGCGAGGCTCGCTGGCCTTTGAAGCCGTGCCGCTTCATGACGCCGGCGGTGCCGCGGCCTTTGGTGGTGCCGACGATATCGACGGCTGCGACTTCTGAGAAGATGTCGACCTTCAATTCCTGGCCGACCTGGGCGCCGTCGACACTACCGCGGAACTCGCGAATGAATCGTTGCGGTTCACAGTCGGGCTTCGGCAGGGCCTCGACTCCGGCGGCGGCGCGGCGACGCTGCCGCTTGCTATCGAGTTTGGCGACGTGGCCGCGAGCAGCGCGGCTGGCAAGGCGACGAGGCTTATTGAGATAGCCTACCTGAACGGCTTCGTAGCCGTCTTTCTGCTGCGTCCGCACTTGCAGGACGTGGCAGGGACCAGCCGCGATTACCGTGACCGGAATGATCTCGCCGGTCGGGTCAAAAATTTGTGTCATCCCGACCTTGCGGCCGAGTAGTCCAACTACCATCGCTCTTTGCCTTTATGCTACGTCGCCGGCGGGAACATTCGGCTCATGGCCGGCATTACCCGCCCAGCTTCCGTTCCATAATTTTCTGATTCCCGAATCTCACCTAGTGCCTGCTGGTGGCCTTGATCTTGATGTCCACGCCCGCCGGCAGGCTCAATTTGTTGAGCGCTTCGATCGTCTTGGCCGTTGCCTGCATGATGTCGATCAGCCGCTTGTGCGTGCGGATCTCGAACTGCTGGCGAGCCTTCTTGTCCACGTGAGGACTGGACTGGACAGTGTATCGCTCGATGCGCGTCGGCAGAGGAATGGGGCCATGAACGACCGAACCGGTCCGCTTCGCCGTATCTACAATGTCCGAGGCGCTTTGATCCAAAATCGCGTGATCGTACGCTTCCATCCGGATGCGAATAATCTCTGTCGTATGACCAGCCACGGAAGTTCTCCGAGTATGTTCGCCTGCCGACTTGCCAAGCAACACTCCGCCGGTAAGGCGGGAAACCACAAATCCTATCACCGCTAATTTCTGGCGTCAATGGGTGACCGAGAAAAATCGGCTGTGTTTTTCACCCAACGCTAACGTCGTTAATTGGTCCGGAATACTCATCGCGAACTAGCCAGCTTACGCCGCCAAGCCATCATGCAGGGGGGGCAACCGACAGAGGCCGGGTGCCTGGTCTGAAGATCTTCGCCCTCAGAACCGGAGGGCTGCATCGGTCAACGCATTATGGTGACGCGCGAGCCGACGGACAGTATGCCGTAGATGTCCTGCAAGTCGTGGTCGCTGACGCAAATCTCCCCTCGGTTGTCGTCACGACCGATCGCCGTTGGGTCGTTCGTGCCGTGGATGCCGATCCGATCGGTCAAGCCGATCCAGGCGGCGCCCAACGGGTTCCGAGGGTCGCCAGCGCCGGCATTAGCCCCGTCGGATCCGTAATACGGCGGATTGAGTATCTTCTCGCGGACAACGAAACTGCCGTCGAGTTTCGGCTGGTCACGGCCGACGCCAATCGCAAATCGTCCGGCATAGCGGCCCTCGACCAGAAGTGTCAGTTCGTGCCGGTCGAGGTGCACAACGGCTTCAAATGGTCCACGCACCACCTTGAGTTCCATGCCGACCGGCAGGGGCAAGTCCTTCGTGGCAGTGTCGGCATAGCCGGCGCCAGGCGGCATCAGTCCATTGATATGAGCCAGCAGTTGCCAGGGCACGTTGTACCGTTGGGCTACCTTGTCGAGCGTGTCGCCCTGCTGCGTCATGTAGGCCGGTTCCAAATAGTGTTGCCGCGAATAGACAACCGTACCGGCCAGTCGATCCAAGAGGTCCGTGACTTGCTTGGCTTGTTCGGGGGGCAGCTCGGCACTGCTGTAAAGCGTGCTCAGGGCCTGGAGCGCCTCGGACAGCTTGTTTTGTTGCAGGCTCTTCTGAACCTCCTCCATGAACGCGGCGAACTTGGTCTGCAAGAGGCGTTCGGCCGGGTTGGCCGACGGCGACGCAATCTCAGGCGTTGCGGCGAGGTTGTGCATACCATCGGGCAGCGATGCCTGCGGTTGCCCTGTCGCAGCATCCATCGGCACCGACGAAACGCCGATTGGCGATATCGGAGCGCCTAATGTCACTGCAGGGGCAGCCGGCGACGACGTGTTTTCGGGCAACAGGCCACTAGCGCCTGGCGTAGTAGCACTGGAAGGATACGGCATCAAGGGCGCAGGGCCGGCCGTCGACGCGGCCGTAATGCTCGCCGGTGGGGCGGCCAGCGGCGGCGCAGTTCCGCCAACGCCGACATCGGCGGTGGGCACCGGGCGAACCGGGTTGGCGCCGAGAGCTAGCGGCGGGCCAGCCGTGGGTAATTCGACTTGTGGCGCATTCGGCCACGCCGGGGCAACGCCCGCCGATGGTCCGGGGTCGGCATTATTGCGGGCTAGGGACGCGTACACCCCATAGCCAACTGCCCCCAAGACGGCGATGATCATCAGGTTCTTCAAAAAGTTCATGTTCGTCCTCCTTGACGAATCACGACAGGAGAGATTAGGGATGACGGATTAGAGAAGCCTATTGCATCCGACCGATTCCCAGTTCCAACCTCCCATTACCAATCGCAACATGCCTACCGACGATTCTTGGTCTGATGACGCTGAGGATGACTTTTGCGACGAAGAGTATCCCGACGAGGACGCAGCAGACGATGACGAGACCGCAACCCTAACCTGTCCCCATTGCGGCGCGGAGGTCTACGAAGACGCCGAGTACTGCCCCGTCTGTGACAGCTACATCACGCCCGGCGAAAACGTTTTCTCCAAAAAGCCGATATGGTGGATCCTGCTCGGGTTAGCAGGCATCGTGGCCACGCTGGTGGCGCTAGCCGGAATCCTTTCCTGGTAGCAGATACGGCCATCCTTGGCCGACCCAAAACGGGCGGATCATACGCGAAGCGGGAAATGGACGCTATGGCAGTAACAGTGAATTTCGCGATAGTTTGCGCAGAATGAGGACTGTCGGCAATTTTGTATGCTGCCGTGTTTATCCGTCACCCCGTAGTCTGGCCCGAATCGCGGCCAGACGCTTGGCCAGCTCTTGCTCGAAGCCACGGTCGGTCGGTCGATAGTACTGCCGTTCCACGCCGAGGTAATCTTGGGCAGCGACCGCGTCGGGCGACTCGTGGGCGTATTGATAGCCTTCGCCATGCCCTAGCCGCTTAGCGCCGGCGTAGTGGCTGTCGCGTAAATGGACGGGCACCGGCAGCAGCCGGCCCTCGCGGACGTCGTGACGGGCTTCGCCGATGCCAACGGTGGCAGCATTCGATTTCGGCGCGCAAGCCAGATAGGTCACCGCCTGGGCTAACGTGAGTTGGCACTCGGGCAGACCAACCAACTCGCAGCCATGTGCGGCGGCCACTGCCAGCGGAAGGGCCGCCGGGTCGGCATTGCCGATGTCTTCGCTCGCCAAGATCACCAACCGTCTGGCGAGGAAACGCACGTCTTCGCCGCCTTCGAGCATCCGAGCCAGCCAATATCGCGCCGCGTCGGGATCGCTGCCGCGAATGCTCTTGATCAGCGCGCTGATTGAGTCGTAATGGGTGTCGCCTTGCCGATCGTACTGCACTGCCTTGCGCTGGACGGACTCCACGGCCAACTGGCGTGTGAACTCAACCGGTGTCTCGTGACTCGAAAGTACGCCCACTTCCAGAGCCGAAAGTGCCCGGCGGGCGTCTCCGTCGCTCACTTCGGCCAGGAATTCCAGCGCGTCGTCGTGCAAATGGATCGGGCGCTGCCCCAGACCGCGCTCTTTGTCGGCCACGGCCCGGCGAATCAAGGTCTTGATGTCGTCGACCGAAAGCGGCTCGAACTGGAAAACGCGGCTGCGGCTTACCAACGCGCTATTGATCGTGAAGAACGGATTCTCCGTGGTCGCGCCGACGAGAATCACGACGCCGTCCTCCACGTCGGGCAAGAGCACATCTTGCTGGGCCTTGTTGAAGCGGTGAATTTCGTCGACGAACAGGAGCGTTCGCTGGCCCGAGGCTGAAAGTCGATCGTACGCCTCGGCGAGAATTTCGCGGAGTTCCTTCACGCCGCTGGTCACCGCGCTCACCTGGCGGAAGTGGCTTCGGGTGGCGTTGGCCAGTAGTCGAGCCAGCGTAGTCTTGCCGGTGCCGGGCGGCCCATAGAAGATCACCGAGCCCAGTCGGTCAGCGTCCAGCAGCCGCCGCAGCAATTTCCCTTCGCCAAGAAAGTGCTGCTGGCCAGCGAATTCTTCCAGTGTTCGCGGCCGCATCCGCGCCGCCAGCGGCTGGGCATCGCGTCGATTCGTGGCTTCGCTGGCGTCAAAGAGGGACATGGCAATCACGGCAATCTTGGTTATCAGGTCGCCGTGCGGACGACCGCAAAACGATGGGCCCGGCGTCGAATGAATGAGCACGGCGTCGATTTGAAGTTTAGCGGCCGCCGGCACGGCGGCCAATGGTTCGATTTGGTTTAGTCGTCCAAAGGCAGCGGTTTTACAAAATTCCAACGTTGCGGACTTAGCCCGGCGGCTGCCGGGTTGGCGTCAATGTAACTCGCCGCGGCTCGCAGCGATAGCTCGTCGTTGAGAAAGACCTTCCAGCATCCCCTAGTCCATGGCGATTGAGTGACGGGGAGGGCGAGTGTAGCGGCTCCTTTGAGTTGGTTTACGACGTATTCAACCGTGTACTTTGACCGCCACACGAGAAAATGCACGTGTTCATTCATTATGGCGCACGCCGGCACATTCAACTGCAACCGATCGGTTACCTTGGCAAACGCGCTGGCAACCGCCCGCCGCGGTACATTGTTCAAGTAATACGGCGGGCGTGAAAGCCGCGGCATTGCCGCGACGCGAAAGCATCGTATTGAACTACGCGCTGGTTGAGGATTCTGTCGGCCGTAGCGAATGCCACCCAACTCTGCCAACTCGTCGCTGTAAATCGCTTTCGAGTAGGAACCGCGAGGGTCGTTTGGGAGCCAGGTGCCATACGTCGTGAAGACCGCGTGGTAAGCGACAATCATGATGGTGGGATGTTTCCCGGGGTCGCCGTGCCGGCGACCGCTAAACATTGCTACGACATCTCGTTGAGACCCAATGGGCCGCCGGGTGGGAGCATCTCGCGGAGCGGACATTCGGCGCACTTCGGGTTGGACTTCCGGCAGTAATCCTTTCCCAATCGCACGAGCAGCGCATGATACTCATTATAAAGCGGAATATCTTGCGGAAGTCCCCGCTCGATGTAGTCCTGGATCTCGTGATAGTCGGCGTCGAAACCAATCCAGCCGTGCCGCGAGAAGATGCGATACGTGTAGGCATCGACGACGAAGCTGGGCAAATGGCCGGCATAAAGCAAGATCGAATCGGCCGTTTCCGGACCGACGCCGCGCACGCCCAGCAACTCCTGCCGCAGTTCGGCCAATGGAGTTTGGAACATCGCTTCCAGCGATCCGTCGTAGCGTTCGACCAAGAACTTCAACAAGCTGCGCAGCCGCTGGGCCTTGACGCGAAAATAGCCGGCCGGGCGGAGCAGTTCTTCCAGTTCGTCCAGCGGCACGTCGAACAGCGCTCGCGGCTCAAGCAGATCGGCCTCGCGGAGGTTGGCGATCGCCCGCTCGACGTTCTTCCAACTCGTATTCTGCGTGAGGATCGCCCCGACGATCATTTCAAAGGGCGACTCGCCGGGCCACCAGTGTTGCGGCCCAAAGGCGTCGAACAGTCGGCGGTGAACTTCGGCCAGTGGAGAGGACATTTGCGCCTGGGCAGATTTGCGTAGCACCGGGGAAATCGCATTATCCGGCCTGAATGCCTCTAACTCAAGGCGGGCAGTGGTTTGTGTCGAAAATTCGGACGATGGCGACCTCGTCGGAACAGACACCGCTCGGCCCCAATGCCGATAGCTACTGGGTCCAATCGCGCGGCCCGCTAGCCAGCTTGGTGTTTATTGCGCCGCTGCTATTGATCTACGAATCGGGGGCCGTGTTCTTCGGCGTTCGCAATGGGGCCGACGAGTTCATGCGGCGCCTGCTGAACCTGTTCGGCTTCGGGCAGCACTTCTTATTACCATTTTTGACGGTCTGCATTCTCCTGGCGTGGCACTATCTGTCACGCGAGCCGTGGCGCCTTTCGGGCGGCATGCTTTCGGCCATGGCAGCCGAAGCCCTGCTGCTTGGCGCCGGGCTGCACGTTATCTCGTTCGTGCAGCATGCACTGATCACGCTGAGCATCGGCGAAACGATCAAAGAGGGCGTCGGTTTTATCGGGGCGGGAATCTACGAAGAACTGCTCTTCCGGCTGATCCTCTTGTCGCTAGTCGCGTGGGCGCTGCGGAAGGTGGGAACCGGGCCGCGGGCGAGCATGATCACGGCCGTCGTCTTCACCAGCCTGTTGTTCGCCGCCGCCCACCACGTTGGGCCCTACGGCGAATGGCCAGTGCAATGGTCGCGATTCCTCTTTCGTACGATTGCCGGGGCCTATTTTTCGGTGATCTTTCTCTACCGCGGCTTCGGCATCGCCGCCGGCGCACATGCCGCGTACGACGTGCTGACGTGGTTTTTAGGGTAAGCCGCGACACGTTCTGCGTCCGACCGTACGGCGGCTCCTGAACCGGGCTGTGTTGCCGGAACGCAACGTCAAGTCCCCGGCCTGGTGAAGAAACCGCACGTGCGGCCGATCGACTGGCCGCTTGATTCACCGACGGATCGCGGCATCTTCTTATCTAACAAGAGGTTGCGTCGTAGGCATTCCGGGCGGTCGGCTTTGGCACTTCGTGTGCTTTTCCCGCTGGTGCACCTGTCAATGTCCGACGCCTGGAGGATGCAACCTTGACGAAGACCATGAGCCGACCCGCCTCACGACGCTCTGTCCGCCCCAAAGTCTGTGCCCGCCGCTCGAAGGCGGTTGTCGCCCCCAAGCCCACGCGGACGGCCGTCGACGAGTCGTCCGACGAACCGGCGGTGGACGAGTTCGAGGAGGACGGGGAAGCGACCATCGACGATGAATCGGACGACGTCTTGGCCGATGATCAAGAGACCGAACCGACGGGCGAAGACGATCAAATCGACGACCCGGTGCGCATCTACCTGATGCAAATGGGCGAAATTCCGTTGCTCAAACGCCAGGAGGAGCTTTCCGTGGCTCGACGCATCGAGCGCGGACGCCGGCGTTTCCGTAACTGCATGCTGGCCAATGACTACGTGCTCCAGGCGGCCATCACTTTGCTTGAAGATATCCGCGATAACAAGCTGCGGCTCGATCGTACCATCGAGGTCTCGGTGGTCAACCTTCGCGAGAAGACTCGGCTGTTGAAAGTGATCGGTCCGAATCTGAATACTTTGCACCGCTTGGTGCTGCAGAATAAGCGGGATTTCTTCCTGGCCATCAACCGACGGCAGCCGCTTCGACAGCGCCGTGAGGCGTGGCGGCGGTTGCTCATGCGGCGGGCGAAGGCCGTGCGGCTGGTTGAGGAACTAGGTCTTCGCACGCAACGGTTGCAGCCATTCCTGGAAAAGCTCCAGCTCATCGCCCAGCGTATGGAGGCGATCCGCCAGCAACTGGCCGCACCGTGCCGTGATGAGGAAGATCTGGCCCGGGCCGCCGAACTTCGTAAGGAACTGTGCTATTTGATGCGAATTTCGCAGGAAAGCCCGGCTACGCTTCGCCGCCGCCTGGCGCGGATCGATGGGCTAAGCAAGCAGTACGAGGTGGCCAAACGCGAACTTTCGGCCGGAAATCTACGGCTGGTGGTGTCGATTGCCAAGTGCTACCGCAACCGCGGCTTGAGCTTCCTGGATCTGATTCAGGAAGGGAACACCGGTCTGATGCGAGCGGTCGACAAGTTCCAATGTGCCCGCGGCTACAAGTTTTCCACCTATGCCACGTGGTGGATTCGTCAGGCGGTTACGCGAGCCATCGCCGACCATAGCCGGACGATTCGTGTGCCGGTGCACATGGTCGACAACATCGGCCGCGTGCGTCACGCCGTCCGCCAGCTATTTCAAGAGCACGGTAGCGAGCCCACGCTCGAACAGACGGCCGAGGCGGCCGGACTGTCGGTCGACGAGACAGCCTGCGTATTGCGGATGAGCCATCAGCCGCTCTCGCTTGATCAAGCGGTGGGCGATCACGATGACACGTATTTTGGCGAGTTCCTGCAGGATCATCGGGAAGCCGATCCACTGTCAGGTCTCAATCAATCGTCGTTGAAGACGCAGATCGCCGAGGTGTTGCAGTTGCTCGATTACCGCGAGCGCGAAATCATTCGTCTGCGATTTGGCTTGGCCGACGGCTACTCCTATACGCTCGAAGAAGTCGGCAAAATCTTCTCGGTCACCCGCGAGCGCGTGCGTCAGATCGAGTGCAAAGCCGTGCGTGCGTTGCGGCATCCGACGCGGGCCAGCAAATTAGCCGCGTTTGTCGAGCGGCCCATCGCCGCGCCCATTACGTACTGCGACGAGGATATGCCATCGCTCGAAAACGTGTAATGCCCGGCGCCGTAACTTCTGGCCGCCACGCGGATACGCTCCGTCCCGTTGGCCAGCGCCGGTAGGGCGGCGGCCCGTTTCGGCCGCTGGCTCGTTGGCCGCTATACGGCCCGAAGGCGGCAATTCGGGCCACCGGTGCAGCGGCCGCCTGTTGCCCCGGCCACTTCTGCGGCCTATCCTTGCAGTGACTCGCTTGAAAGGTTCACTGCCATGAAACAGCCGCTTTCGCTTGCTCCCGGCAAAAAGGTTCGCCTGCGCGATTTTGACGCCGCCTACACCGACGGCTTGAAGAACAAGAAAGAGGCCGAGGCGGAACTTGAAAAGAACAGAGTGGCCCTGGCCGAACTCGGCTATCGGCTCTACGCCGAGAATCACCGCTCGCTATTGCTGGTCTTGCAGGGCATGGACACGGCCGGCAAGGACGGGACGATTCGCCATGTGATGCAGGGCTTCAATCCGCAGAGCTGCCAGGTGACGTCGTTCAAACAGCCCGGCAGCGAGGAACTCTCCCACGACTTCCTGTGGCGCATCCATCGTGCCGCGCCGCGGAAGGGATTTGTCGGCATCTTCAATCGTTCGCACTATGAGGACGTGTTGGTCGTGCGAGTTCACAATCTCGTTCCCAAGGAGGAGTGGGAGAGCCGCTACGAGCGCATCAACCACTTCGAGAAGATGCTCGCCGACGGAGGCACGACAATTGTCAAGGTGTTCCTGCACATCAGCAAGGACGAACAGCGGCAGCGGCTGCAGTCGCGACTGGACGATCCGAAGAAACTGTGGAAGTTTAGCCGGGCAGACCTCGCGGAGCGGCAACGCTGGGACGACTACCAGCGGGCGTATGAAGTGGCGCTGAGCCGTTGCAACACCCGCCACGCCCCCTGGTATATCGTGCCGGCCAATCACAAATGGTATCGCAATCTCGTCATCAGCCGCATCCTGCGGAAGACGCTAAAAGAGATGCGTCCCAAGTTTCCGCCAGCCGAGAAAGGGCTGAAAGGAATCGTGGTTGAGTAGCCGACCTTCTTGCCGACCATCGAAAAACGGTATGTCACCGCCTAAGGTGACAAGTGAACGTGGGGACAGGATTCCCGGGTTTAACAAGATTCAAACACAATTGATTCTTCGCTTCATCCGGTACGTCTTGGAATCTCCGCCATATCCGGCTCCACACCTGAAATTGCCGTCCGGCGCTTTCCACCGCCGGCCATAACATTACAATGGTATCGTCAACAAGGAGGTCGGGATGAAGAAGAGGCACGTCGCTAGTGGCGACCAGCGGTTGTATCTAGGCGTGGATATCGGCGGTACGAAGGTGCAAGCGTCGCTGGTGCGCGAATCGGGCGAGATCATTGGGCGGGAGCGGTCGCCCACGCCGCGGAGCGGTGGACCGGAACGCGTCGTGGCCGCCATTGAAAAGTGCATGGACGACATGATCCATAAGGGCGGCATCGGCCCTGGCGATCTGACGGCCATCGGCATCGCCGTGCCCGGCGTCGTCGATCCCGACCGCGGTCTGGTCGTCGTCGCGCCGAACATGCGGTTGACGGGCGTGGATATCGGCTCGCTCCTGAGAGCTCGATTCAAAGCACCGATCATCATCGGCAATGACGGAAATTTCGGCGCATTGGGCGAGACGTGGCTCGGATCGGCACGCAAGGCTAAGAGTGCTCTGTATATCTGCGTCGGCACGGGCATCGGTAGCGGCTTCGTGCAGCGCGGCAAGCTATGGCGGGGCGATCGCGAGTCGGCCGGCGAGGTCGGCCATATGATTATGCAGTTGGACGGCCCAAAATGTGGCTGTGGCAACCACGGTTGCTTCGAGGCATTGGCCAGCCGTACGGCCATCGAGCGCGACATCCGTCAAGCGATCGCTGCCGGCCGCGCAAGCGTGCTTACGCAATTGGCCGGCGGCGATCTGTCGGTGATTCGCAGCGGCATGATCCGCAAGGCGCTCGAGGTCGAAGATGAACTGGTCACGGGCATCATGCACCGCGCGGCCGAGGTGGTAGGCTACGCCTGTGTCAACGTGCGGCACCTGATCGACCCGGCGGCGATTGTCCTTGGCGGAGGCGTGGTGGTGGCCTGCAATGACTTCATCATGCCGATCGTCGAGAATATCGTTGGGATGGATCCGCTGCCGGGCGCTCGCGAAGGGGGCCGCGTGCTGCTGTCGGCCTTGGGCGACGACGCCGTGGTCCTTGGTGCGGTGGCCGCCGCACGCCGGCTTGTCGGTCGGAGTCCGTTTAAGAAGCGCTTTGCCATTCGCCCGACATACCCGGAAATCACCCAGGTCAGCTATGGCGAGGTGACCGTGAATGGGCGGACGTACGGTCGCGACATCTATATCTCCGTCACCGGCAAAGTGAAGAAGCGGGACGACGACCTTGCCAAGGACAATTACGGTTCGACCCACACCGTCGGGCCGCGAGAGCTGGAAAAGGTATGCCGAGGCGGGCCGGAGGTGCTGTTCGTCGGCGCCGGCAAGTCGAACAAGGTTGAATTGACGGAAGACGCCCGGCGTTTTCTTGCCCAGCGCTCGATCAAGGTCGCGATCGAGCCGACGGTCAAGGCCGTCGAGAGCTACAACCGCTCGAAACTCCGCAAGGCAACCCTGCTGCACGTGACCTGCTGAAGACGTTGACAGCAAGCCGGTTATCCTTCATACGCCTCGCAGCACGCGAGTCTCTACGCTCACGCACCACCTACGGACGTCGACAGGCATCAGTTGAACAGAGTTGCCCGTCGAAGCCGCGCAACTTGACCTTTGCCAGTAGCGCTGCTCGAATTTTCTCGCTGAGTGATGGCCACGACGCGACGGCAAGACTCACTTCTTGCGATCTTTTGCGAAGCCTTGCCGACGCCTGCTATGCCGCTTTTTCGAGGGTCGATTCGGCCGCCCTGTCTTATCGTCGATATACGTCTTTTCGATGGGCCAGTCGCAGCACCAGAATCACCAGCCGGTCATCGTGGATTTCGTATACGACGCGATAGTCGCCCACGCGGATGCGCCAAAGGTCTTCGTGTCCCGCCAATTTGACGACGCCTCTTGGCCTCGGATTGTGGACCAACGCCTCTACTTCACCGACGATTCGCCGTTGCAGAGCATCGGGGAGTTTGCGTAGCTGCCGATCGGCCGACGGCTTGAAGAAGACTTTGTACTGGCTCACGGCCTATTTCATCCCCAATCGGGCCTTGATCTTCTCCAGGGGCACCTCGCCCTTTTCTTTGCGTGCCTTCAGCGCAGAGCGAATATCGGCCCGATTCTCCATTTCCTCGATCAAGGCCAAGTCTTCCATCGGCACCACAGCCAGCACCTGCTTGCCGCGCCGCTGCAAAACGATCCGCTCGCCGCCATAGGCAACGCGGTTAATCACATCGGCCAAGTTGGCCCGAATGTCGGCAACACCAATTTCGGTCATGGGTCCTCTCCTGCTCAAAATGTCTCATTATGTACATTATGGCATTTTACGCTGTTTTCGTCAAGTCGGGTCCGGGAGCGGACTGTCGCTATTACAAACGCCATCGCCGACACTTCGTGATGTTGTCGGTCACGATCCCTCGATTGCCTGTAGCTCCCACCACTGCCTCCACCGCCGGAGTAAGCCTACTCCCGGACAAGTCCCCGCGCTAACGGGTTGGACGAAGCTTCACTTTGTTGAAAGACTAGTTCCTTAACTTAGATCAGCCGCCGTGGTGTCAGGACCGGGATGGCAACTACCTTGCAGATCATAGATCAAGAGTCTTGACATCCCGTCATGGAAGTAATCCTTGTCGATCTGCTGAAGATCTTCGGCCGGCAGGGGGCGGTCGCCATCGACAAACACCGCGCCAAAGAACTGGCCACGATCCTTAAAAAGGAACGGATTGTTGCAGAGAAACGCTCGCGCCGCAGGCGAATGCGACAGGATCCGCAGCGCGAAGTGGCAGTTGCCGTTGGCGGCGATGCGTTGCGACCAACTCCGCTTGAACTGTAAGACGCCATCGCGCAGAAACGGCCGCGACCAGCCCAGCCATACGCGGGTGTGCCCCTTTCCTTGCAGATATTCCATGCTGAAATGCACGACGGCCGAGCCGACCGCGCCGCCGGCGACATAGTCGCGATTTCCGTCACGGACGCCCATCTCCCAAAGGTGTGGCCCGCGCGGTTCGTAAAGGATTAGTTGCCCGGCAATCGTCCTGTCCTGATCTTTGATCAACAACAGATCGCAGTTCTGAAAACCGGCTCTCAGGTCTTCATAGGTCGATAGATCGGGCTCGGGCCCATGCCTCTCGAACATATACGGCAGGTACATGTTGTAATAGAAATCGTCGAATTGTTGTGGGTCTCGCGTCACTTCGTATTGGAACGCATGACGGCGCAGTCGCCGCAGGTTTCGGTTCACTTTGTGCAAGGCGGTGGCGCTGCGAGGGAGGTCTGCCGTTCCGATGACCCAGGCCGGAATCACGAACCAGTCGCGGCGCCGCACGAAGCGCAGATACGGGTCGGCGAGTTCCAGTACCATGAGCGAGCATTCCGCCGCTGATGCAGGCGGTGTTCTGGCGAGCTGCCAGAGCCAGAAGCGGCCGAGAGACCGTTGCCGCACGTCGCCGCGAAAAATCGTGTGGAGCAGGAATTTCTTATTTTCGCCCCGTACGGCGCAGGCGATTGAAAGTGGCAAACCACTGCTTCGCTCCTCTCCATCGACGAGCCACAGCTCTACTCGAAGCCCGCGCAACCACCAGCAGGCGGCAATTGGTCTGTAGATGGCCCACAAGACCGTCGCGGCGATTTTGCGTAAGACTTGTGGCATGTGTGGCGATTTTGCTATGGCCGGACGTTCAACCGCTCGACGGCACGTTGTTGGCCTGCGCGGGTTGCTGATGATAATCTACGGCGCTCGAAGGGGGCTCGGCTGGCGCGTCGGGCTCGACCGCTTCTCCCGGCCGCAACCGATAGATCAGCAGCCGTTCCAGCCCGTCATGGAGATAGTCCATCACTAATCGTCCAAGCTCGTCGGGATCACTCCCGTTGTCACCCTCGACGAAGACAGCGGCACAGAACGAGCCACCGCGTCGACAGATAAACGGATTCTCTCGCAAAAAGGCACTGGCTGCCGGGGTGTTGGTCAGGATTTTTAAAGCGAAACCGTGGCTGCGGCCGCGGACGATTCGTTGCGACCACTTCCGCTTGAACTGCAGCACGCCATCGCGGAGAAACGGCCTGGACCAACCCAGGCCCGCCGTTGTGTGTCCCTTCTCCTCCAAGTGTTGCATGGCAAAATGATACAGCGCCACGCCCGCGCCGCGTTTGAAATGGGTTCGATCGCCGTCGCGAATCCCCATATCCCACAGGCAAGGGCCGGTCTTGCCGTGCATGATCAGCGAGCCGGCGATGGACTGGCCTTGGTTCTTAACGAGCAGCAAATCACTGTCCTCGAATTGCGAGTTGAGCTCTCGGTAGTTGGATACCTCAGCACAATCGCCAAATCGGCCCGTGGAGTACGGTACGTACATGTTGTAATAGAAATCATCGAACTTTTGCCGATCGCGAGTGACTTCGTACTCGAGTTTGTTGTGCCGGATTTGCCGCAGCTCCTCACCGACTTTGCGGAGCGCTGCGGCATCGCGCGGAAGGGCTATCTCGCCGAAGACCCAACTCGGAATCCAGAACCAGCCGGGCGCCCCGGCGAGTTTGATTCGTGACGAGTTCGTCTCGACGACGATTATCGAACAGTCGGAGGCCGCGGCTGGAATCGTGCGGCGCAAACGCCACAGCCAGAATCGGCCGAGGCGGCGTTCGCGATACTCGCCGTCGAACATCAGGCCCAGCAGATAGCTCTTATTCGTATATTGCAGCCCGCTGAGAATTGAAAGCGGCAGGCCGCTGCCGCGTTCGCGCCCTTCGACGATCCACAATTCCACTCGCAGTGACTGCAACCACCAGTAGGGTACAAGCGGTCTGGACACGACCCAGAGCAGGGCAGAGCCCACGTGAGCCAGCAGCGGCCGTAGCTTGGCGAAAAAGTGGACGTAATTCATGCGGCTGATAGCCTTCAGTGCTGCGGTGTTAGGTCACGGTTGCCAAACGTCTCTTGGAGCCGTCCGATACAGAGACTAGTTCGATATAGTCCGGTAATTCTGATGAAGTAGGACTTGACGTCGATTCTGGCGGTTGACGCAAGCAGTGCACGCATACCCGTGCCATCCCCGTATGGAAAAACTCCTTGCCGATATGCTCGATTGCCTCGGTTGTAGGCGGTTGTTCCGCGTCGAGGAACACCGCGCCGAAGAAATGGCCGTCGCGCTTGAAAAGGAAGGGATTATTACACAGAAACGCCGTACTTCCCGGGGTATTGGCCACGACGGTCAAGACGAAACCGTCGAACTCCGACTTGACGATACGCTGCGACCATTTCTTCTTGAACTGGAGCACACCGTCGTTAAGAAATGGCCTGGACCAACCGAGCCACGCCTTTCGATGCCCTTGATCCTGCAAGTATTGGAAACCGTAGTGATAAAGGGCGCATGCGGCGCCGGCCTTCACGTTGTCGCGGTTGCCGTCGCGAACGCCCATGATGCCGAAGCAGCTTCCCGATTCATAATGCATCAGCAACTGGCCAGCAATCGTTTGCTCCTGGTTTCTGATCAGCAGCAAGTCGCTGAACGCCATATCGGCCTGCATGCGCTGACCGGACACCAGTATCGCGCGGTCCCCGAATATCTTCGAGATGTACGGCACATACATGTTGTTATAGAAATCATCGCATTGGCCCGGATCTCGAGTGATTTCGAACTGCAGGCCGTGCCGTCGTATTCGTCGCAGGTCGCCGTTGACTTTGCGAGTTGCCTCAGGGTCGCGAGGCAGCGTTACCTCTCCAAATACCCAACCTGGAATGAAATACGAATTGTGCGAGCGTGCGAGGGCACATTTCAAATGCGACTCATCGGTTTCGAGAATGACCAGAGAACAGGCGGACGCCGTTGCGGATGGCGACTCGGCGATGTTCCACAGCCAATGACGGCCAAGATGTCCTCGCCGGTACGGCTTTCTGAAGATCAGTTCTAACAGATACTTTTGCTCATGCTCCGATACGGCGCAAAGAACAGAGAGCGGCGAGCCGCTGTGGAGTTCTTCTCCCTCGGCAAGCCAAACGTCGACACGAAGTCGACGCAACCACTGTACGGCTGCCACCGGCCTGGATACGACCCACCGGAGCGCCCCGATTGCTCCCCGCAAACGCGGCGGCACCGCATCGAAAAAGGCACGAAGAGGCCGCATCGAAAACTCCCCCGCAAACGCTGGCCGGCAATGCTGTCACGGCCCTCCGGAACGGCCTCCTGCCACTATATGTTTGATTATATCCAGCGAGGCAACAATTATCATTACCTGAGGGGGCGCGCCGCCACATTGACTTGCCATCGATGGAATGGTGATTCTAGCTACGGTCGCGCGGAATCACATGCATGCCGAGACACGATCGGTCAATCCAGCCTGACGCGCGGCGCGGTCAATGCGGTCGCGAAGCTCGGCGACGTATTTTGCTCGCGCCGGAGCGTCAAAGAAGATCGCACGGTAGCGAGGAAGCAATTCGGGGAAGTGCGTCTGCAATAGCAGGGCCAGGGCGGGCCAGACGCGCGGCGCGCGTTCATCGCGTCGACCCAGATCGCATCGACCCCCGATTCGGCCGCTTGTTGCAGCAGCCCGTCGATGGCCACTTGACTGTCGGAGAGAAACGGCAGCAGCGGCCCGAACATGATCGACGTTTCGAGCCCCTCGCGTCGTGCCAAATCGAGAACCTCCAACCGGTGTGGGACACTCGCAGCGCCCGGCTCCCAGAGTTGCCGTAGGTGCTCGTTCAACGTGCTGAGGCTGACGCCGACTCTCACGCCGCGACCGCGGAAGAGATCGAAATCTCGCATGATGAGGCAACTCTTCGTCAGCAGGCTGATTTGAAAGCCTCGCTCCAACAGCAATTCGCAGCAGCGGCGCGTCAGCCGGTACCGGGCTTCGATCGGCTGCCAGCCGTCGCAGGCGCTGCTGATGAATACACTTCCCGGTTGAGCGCGGTGCAATTGCCGCTTGAGCGTTTCGACCGCGTTGATTTTCACGTCGACGAACTGGCCCCACGACTCCGTATGGGGATGAAAGCGCTCCATGAACCGTGCGTAGCAATACGCGCAGCGATGGGTGCAGCCGGTGTAGCAATTCAGCGAGTAATCGCTCAGCGCGCTACGGTTGAGGATTGTCTTGCAGGCGACCTCGCGGACGACCGGCATTGCGGCGTCGTCGCACACGTCAGCAAGTATGCGGTCGGTTGACATGTCGAGGATGAGGTAGCGTGTCTCCAGGCCCGCTAGCAGCACAAGCCTTCAGCAGGACCTCGTGCGGCGTCGTCACGCCTCGCTTCTGGTCGGGACGATCGTGGCGGTTCTATTCACCTTCCCACACCGGACGGTGCCGGGGAAGTTCGGCTTTGAAGTCGCCCAGGCTTCCCCAGTGGGTAGGCTCATCGAGGTCGACTTCGGCTACGACCACCGTGCCAAACTGCTTTGCAAGGGCAATGGTCCGGCCCCAATGGTCCCATACGGCGGTCAACATCCAACCGCTGGAGATCGGCTCGTACGTGCTGCTGACTACATACACTTGATTCTCCACAGCCCGCGCTTTGGCCAGATCCGGGTTGCAGCCCCAGACGGGCCAGGCGATGATCTCGGCCCCTTGATTCGTGAGTTGCCGGGCGACCTCGGGGAAGAAGCCGTCGTAGCAGACCATCATGCCGACCTTGCCGAAGCGGGTTTGAAAGACTGGATATTCATCGCCCGGGGCTACTCCGCTCTTGATCTCGTCACGCGGTAGCGCCACTTTATGGTACTTGCCCACGACTCCGCCATCGGGCCCTACCAGCACGGCCGTATTGTAAATCAATCGTCCGACCCGCTCGTACAACCCGACAACAATGTACAAATCATGCTTCTTGGCCAACGCGCCAAAGTAATCGGTCGAGGGGCCGGGGATCGGCTCGGCGCCTTTCTCCATCGAGATTCCGTTGCCCACAAGCGTCACGCATTCACCCAGCACGACCAAGTCGGCCTTCTGCTTGGCAGCCTCGGCAATCAGCGGTGCGAACATGCGGCAGTTGTCGGCGGGCGACTTGCCGCCCTCCGGGCAGAAGTGGACCGCCGCCAAGCGCACCTTGCGTCCAGCCGGCTTTGGCGTTTCCTTGAGACTCACATTGCTCCATGTCGCTCGGCCGCCCGGGGCCCACAAGAGACGCAATTCCACTACGGCTTGAGTCGCCTTTGACGGAACTCGATACGTACCTGATACCTCGGTCCAACCGTGGGCGTCGGTCGCCTTATCGGTCGGATGCTCTGCCTCAGCAGTGGCGTGCTCGCCGCGCATGTAACCGGCGACAACCATTTCGTCATATGGAACATGCTGGCCTGCCGCATCGAGCCAATTGATCTTCACCATGGCGCTGCGTCGTGGCACGGCTACGTTCGTCAAATGTCGCAGAGCGGAAAAATGATAGTAGCGGCCACCTTCGACCGGAAAGGTTTTGATCCAGGCCCCATCGAGACCTTGGCGGCCGTCGGCTTGGATGATGAGAGCGGCTTGGCCGTCAGCCCCTCCGTGGGCGTCGAAGGCGAAGGCCGGCCGAATTTCCTCGCGCGGCGCTTCAATGCTCCAATCGTCCGGCGCACCATGCACGTTGCCCTCCCACTTTGCCGTGGCCGGCAATACCAGTCCCCACAGACTTAGCGCGGCAATCAACAGACAACGATTAACATTCGTTCGCGTCATGGTATCGCTCCCAATGCTTCGGGTCGTGTTATTGGCAAGGCACTTCAGCAGAACATCTCGTGGCGTCGCCACATTGAATGCTAGCGGGGTACCCGAGTTCAACCAACAATATACCACGGAACGAGGCTCCCGCGACATCGAGGCCAGTCGGCGGTGTTTGTCGCCGCTGCGCAAGCCGACACCCGGACACGGCAACTCAAGCGACCATAATTGAAGACGGCGTGATTCGTTTGCCGGCAATGCCGTAGTAGTGCAGGCCGACCGGTTGTTGGTCGGCAACGAGAGTGAGTTCCTCTTAGCCGCCCAAGAACGCTACGAGGTGGTTAATAATGTAGTCGGTCGCTTGCACCGGCACCGCCATCAGGCTTGCCCCGGTGAGCGCCGGAATGATGATCACAGCCGCCAGCGCCAGGGGGCCCAGACGACAAAATCCCTCCCACAGTGGCCGTAGCGGACGGGGCATGATGGCATCGGCCACACGGCTGCCGTCGAGCGGCGGGATCGGCAGCAGATTGAAAGTCGCCAAGATCACGTTGAGGAAAATAAGGAATTTCAAGAGCATGCATACGCCCAATAAAGCGTCGGCGGGCATCGGCTGAAAACGCAACAGCAACGCCAACAGCACAAGAGAGAGCGAGGCCAAGCACACATTGGTCAGCGGGCCCGCGATGGCCGTCAGCAGCATCCCCGTCCGCATGCTGAAGCGGGAGCGGAAGTTTTGCGGCTGGACTGGCACGGGCTTGGCCCAGCCGAAGGGCACGCCCAGAAGCGGCAAGAGCAACGTCCCGACAAAGTCGATGTGGGCCAGCGGGTTCAGGGTCAGACGGCCCGCCAGCGCCGCCGTGTCATCGCCCAGGCGCCATGCGGCCCAGGCGTGCCCCCATTCATGAACGCTCAGCGAGAGCCAGAGCGGAATCAAGATGAGCAATCGCTCCATCAGCCAATTGTCGTGCGGCATCCATTCGTCCGTTGTTGCGGCAGTTTCGCGACTCCACGAGTGGGCGTCGCCGCTCTGCCCAGCCCCGCGTGCCTCGAATCTATGGGTGCGGCGGGGGGAAGTCAAGGGTTGAGCTTTAGCGGGGGGAACTGCTGGCGATCATTTTCTAGGAAGCGCGGAACCTTGCCCGACCATGCAAAGGCACGAGATCCGTAGGTTTCACGGGCGTGGCCGCGGGCGCCGTCGCCCAGGATTTTCCAGGCCGGTCATTGCCTTCCGATAGCCGATATATTTGTCAAACAGGGGGGGGCAAAATGGGGATGGCCGCGACTTGACATTTATTTCAAGTTCCGTCAAGCTGCAAGAGTCGAGTGATTGGATTTTCTGCGGACACGCCCGCCATTGGGCTGCGATGTCAGGGCGGGAGTACATTTCGCTGGCAGTATACTTGGGGACTTTACTTTATAGAGAAGTGGGCGGACGGGCTCGCGCTCGTTCAGTTTTTCGCCGCCGATGCGGGCGATCGTCAGCTTCAGGCGCGCCGATGATCGGGTGGGTTTGCCGGGCAACCGTCGCGCAGTTCTTCGCCGGTCGGGCCTCGCCTAGCCTGATGCCTTTTCGCAACATGCGTGTTGAAATATGGGGCGGCGAACCGGTCCGGCCTCTTTCGCCGCAGCATCTAAACCGCGTAGGGACATGTGGATGCTGAAATACAAATCAGAGAATCGGCTTTCGGCACACTCTTTGCGTCCACGCTCTAGCACTCTGCGGTCAGGGATTTAACAGGATCAATAGAACCATGCAACGAGCGGATACCACCAAACCCAAACCTACGGTTGGCGCAGAGTTGAAGCGGTTACTTCCCGGACCGGCCGTGCAAGTAGCTTGGTTGGTTCTGACCGCCGTATTCGTGTGGTTTCATTGGGGATCGATCCATCGCTTGCTTGTCACGTGGTCCACCAACGAAGATTACGGACACGGTTTCTTCGTTCCGCTTTTCTCACTTTTTTTGCTTTGGTCCCGGCGCGACATGATGGCCAATTATGCCGGGCGGGGAAGCTGGTGGGGATTGGTGTTCTTTGGCCTCTGGGCCCTCATGCGGTGCGGGGCGGTGTATTTCAATTATGGCAGCCTGCCCGAAATGTCGCTGGTTCCCTTCTTCGCCGGCGTTGCCCTATTCGTCGGTGGCTGGCAGGCTCTGGCCTGGGCGTGGCCGGCCGTCGTATTTCTCGTCTTCATGATTCCATTGCCTGGCACGGTTCAGGGATTTTTCAGCGAACAATTGCAGTCTATTTCGACGCGGCTGAGTGTCTACATCATTCAAACGTTGGGCATTCCCGCGGTAGCCCAGGGGAACGTCATTCAGTTGACGGAACATCCGCTGGAAGTGGCGCAGGCGTGCAGTGGTTTGCGAATGCTGATGCTTTTCTTTGCGATCTGCATTGGAGGTGCGTTTGTTATTCGGAAGCCGCTATGGGAAAAACTCTTGATCGTGGCCAGTTCGGCGCCGATTGCCGTAATGGCGAATGTTGCGCGGATCGTCGCGACGGCCATTCTCTTCGAGGTTGCCCGGCATTGGCCTTCACTAATCGACTTGGACACAAGCGCCAAACAGATTCACGACTGGACGGGTTTATTGGTGCAGATGCCCGCTGGTTTGATTCTGCTGTTGCTTGAAATAGCGCTGTTATCGAAGCTATTGGTCGAGCCGGCCTCGACCCGTCCGTTGGCCATGGGCCGGGTGATGGCAGCAGATCAGACAACCCAGGGAGCTGTCGAGCGGGCTCTGGGGCGAAGACGGCGATAGGGGTAAACGGCGTGTCGGCGCGCTGCGTGGCGGCCGAACCATTACGTTGGCAAGAGGATTAGCATTCTATGGCAGACAACGACACATCGCTGCTGACTGAACGACCTGGCGCATCGTCGACGGCATTGTTGCCCATGGGCATGGCAGAGCAGCGCAATGGCGACTGGGCCACCGCGGCGGCCTTGACCCAGCCCGCGGCGGCGAACGGCCCGAACATCATGGTCTATGTGCATGCCATCCGCCGCCACTGGCTAATGGCGACGGGCATCGGCCTGTTGTGCGCTGCAATTGCCGGCCCGGCGGTCTGGATCAGCATCGGCTCGAAGTACACGGCTACAGCGTTGTTGAAGGTGGCGATGGTCGAGAAGCAGATTGTGGCCCAGCAAACAGGGGGCACCGATCAGGCGAGTTTCGATATCTACAAGGCAACGCAATCGCAGGCCTTGCAGAACCGCTTTGTCATTATTTCAGCCCTACGCAAGACCGAGGTGGCCAGGCTTCCCTCGGTTCGTGAACGGGAAGGGTCCGATCCCGTCGGCTGGCTGTTGTCGCAACTCTCCGTCGGGTTTCCGGGCCGTGCGGAATGGATGGAAGTCAGTGTGACCCGTCCTGACGCCAAGGAGGCAAAGACGCTCGTCACGGCCGTCGTGGAGTCGTATATGACGGACGTGGTTAATGCGGAACTCTTTCAGAAGATGCAGAAGCTCAGCCAACTCGACGACGCCTATACGGATACGGAGAAGAAGATCCGCGAAAAGCGTGAGCTCATCAAGACCGAAGCTGAACAGGTTGGCACATCGGATACCGAGATGCTGAGCACGAAACAGAAGCTCGCCTTGGATGAACTCACCGGCCTTCGTCAAACGATGATGCAACTGGAGATTGAACTGCGAACGGTGAAGACGAATTTGGCGGCGCAGAAGTCGCTGCTGGAGAGTGCCAACAAGCTCGACCCCAACGACGCCGAAGTGGAGATGTTGGTGCAGAGCGACCCGTTTGCACGCGACTTGGCCACGCAGATCATGTGGCGAAACGTGGATCAAGGCTATCAGAAGAAGAATGTCGCTGCCGGTGCGGCATCCCGCTACGTCGACCGCTATACTCAAGAGCTTGACGGGATGCAGGAGCAATACAACAACGTGCGGATGAAGATGGCTCAGCTCGTGCAAAAGAGAAGGCAATCCGATATCCAAAGGGAGATCACGAAGCTCCAAACGGCCATGGAAGTCATGTCGGAGAATCAGCAGAAGCTCCAAACCCAGGTCGAGTCAAAACAGAGGGAAGCGGAGAAGTTCGGCAAATCGAACGTGGTAATCGAAATGATGCGGAATGAGATCAACAACTTGGACACGATGTTGACGACGATCTCGCGCGAGCGTGAGGAGCTTCGAGTGGAAGTTCGCGCTCCGGCCCGCGTCACCTGGCTGAGGGACGATGCCATTCCGGATACCCCGTCGAATCGCACGACACGCGCCGGTTTGACGCTGATGGCCCTTTTGGCGGCTTTCTGCCTTCCGGCCGGCGTCGTGGCTTTCTGGGATTCGCGGGCTCAGCGCATTAACAATTGTACCGACGTGTCCCAAGGGCTGCGACTGTCGGTGATCGGCTCCGTGCCGTTGATCCCTAGCCGCGTGATCCGTGGCTTGGGGTCGCCATCGAAACGAAACCAGTCGTGGCACGTGCGATTGACCGAGTCGGTCGACGGCATTGCCGCCCGCGTCCTGCGAAAAGCCGAGACCGAGTTGTGTCGGGTGATCATGGTTTCTAGTGCGTCGGGCGGCGAGGGCAAGACCACGCTGGCCACCCAGTTGGCGTTAAGCTTGGCGCGTGCCGGCCGGCGGACCGTGTTGGTCGACTTCGATCTGCGGCGTCCGGCGTTCGACGAGGTGTTTGGTCTTCCCTTGGAGCCGGGCGTATGCGAAGCGCTGCGGCTGCAAGAAGACATTACCGCGTGTGTCCACGATATTTCCGGTAACAATATGGCCGTCGTCACGGCCGGCCGCTGGGACCGCAATGCACTGGCCTCGCTGTCCAACGGCACAGCCGCCTCGTTGTTCAAAAAATTGCGTGAGGAGTTCGATTTCGTGATCGTCGACACCAGTCCAATTCTGCCGGTGGCCGATGCCCGCTTCGTCAGTCAGCACGTCGACTCGGTGGTGCTTTCGGTGTTCCGCGACATTAGCCAGGCGCCGAAGATTCAAGCGGCGTGCGAGATACTCGCAGCGTTTGGAGTGCAAACCATCGAAGCCGTTGTGACCGGGCCGAACGACAACATGTACGGCGAGCACATTGGATACGAGTCTACGATACCCGCCTGACGGCAAGGATGAAAAATGAAGAGCAGCGCCATTCGTTTGTATATCGTGGTCGCCCTGATCGTGGTGACGTTCGGCCTGACCCAGTGGGCCGGCTGGGCCACGGAACCGCCCGTGGTCGAACTGCCGCCCTGGTCTTTGAGCGACCTGCCGCTACAGTTGGGCAGCTGGCGCGGCGAAACGACCAAGACGGACCCGGAAATCTTCGCCGCCAGCGATGCCAACGTGATCGTAGATCGGCGATACGTGGACGACGAGAACCACGTAGTGTTGTCGCATACCGCCACGTTTCCCGATCCGGAAAAAGGCATCTACCATAATCCTTTGAATTGCTACCGTACGCACGGCTGGACGAAGCTCCGCGATACCACCGTGAATTTGGATGTCTCGGACAACCTCACCATTCCCGTAGTTCTGACGGTTTGGGAAAATGAGAACAAGAAGGTGATGGTGTTCTATTGGTATCAGTTGGGCGAACGGATTTTGCATGAGCGGTGGGAATTAGGGAAGGCCCGATTCGCGATGCGCGGCCATGACAAGTGGCCCGTGCTGCTGAAGGTCATGCTTCAGACCGACGTTACCGAACGCGATGACCCGGAAGAAGTTCTGATGGGCTTCGGGAAGCAAATTGCCGGGTGGTTGAACAACCCGGAACACAGCAAGTATTTCGAGCGTTGGCGCGGCGTTTGACCGCGCAGTGGAGTTTGGGCTAGAATGGAGGCTCGCACGTGCGGGGCAGTGTGCCGTTGTCTTTTTGCTCTCAGTTCGCAACCACTTTGGCTGGCATCATGAGAAAAGCGGCTCAAGGCGCCCCCCGCGTGGGCGAGGCAACCCGCGCCTTGCCATCGGTCGTCCGCGACCGAACGCGTCGTATCACCGGACAACTCGTCGCCCCGCAATCGTGGCTCTTGGCTATTGCGCACGCCCTTGTCTTCGTGCTGGCCTACTGGCTGGCCTTCCTGTTCCTCTTCGACTTCAACCTATCCCCTGATATCCAAGCGCGGTTCTGGTCCAACCTGGTATGGGTGATCTGTGTGAAGGTGTTGGTCTTTGGGCTGCTGTCGCAGTTCCATGGCTGGTGGCGCTATGTGACCTTCGCCGATCTGGCGGCGCTGTTGAGGGCCGCCCTCGCCTCGTTGTTCGTCCTGGCGGCGGTCAACTACTTTTTCCATCCCGCCCAGCCGGTTCCCCGCAGCGTGCTGATCATCGATTGCATGACAACCGTGGCAATTCTGGCGCGGCGCGGGCCAGTTGGCGGATGTCGCGCGAAATATTCCAGCCCTTGCTCGGTTCCAGTAAAGATTCGCACTGGGCATTGTTGGTTGGCACCGATCTGGCCAACGGTATTCTCGCCCATCAAATCCAATCGCACTATCATCTGCCGTATCGCGTTCGCGGCTTTCTGGCCACCGCAGAATTCGCCCGCGGCGCGCGCCTAGGCCAAATTCCCATCCTTGGCCTGGTGGATGACGTGGGCGAGATCGCAAAGGCGTTTCATGCTACCGACGTGCTGGTCGTCGCCGGTACGCTCGCCGGGCGACGCTTGCGGAGCCTCATGGAGGCCTGCGAAACCCACAAGTTGACCCTCAAGATCATCCGCTCGCTGCAGGACCGGTTCGAGGGCGACAGCCACGTTCCCCTCCGCGATATCGAAATCAACGACCTCTTGGGACGCGACCCCGTCACGCTCGACACCAACAGCATCGGCAAGCTGCTCGAAGGGCGCCGCGTGATGGTCACCGGGGCCGGTGGCAGCATCGGTTCGGAAATCTGCCGGCAGATCATCAAGTTCAATCCCGAGTGCATCGTGCTCGTCGGCCGCGGCGAAAATCGCATCTTCACCATCGACCGCGAGTTGCGGTCGTTGCATGCGCCCACTGTGCTATACCCGTGTATTGCCGATATCGCCAATCGCCAACGGATGGAGCAGGTCTTCAAGGAACATCGTCCGGAGGTCGTGTTTCATGCCGCGGCCCACAAGCACGTGCCGCTGATGGAAGCAAACGTGGGCGAGGCGATCCGAAACAACGTCTTTGGCACCAAGTGTCTGACCGATCTGGCCGATCAGTACGGCGTGGCCAGCTTCGTGATGATCTCGACCGACAAAGCGGTGCGGCCCACGAGCATCATGGGCGTGACCAAGCAGGTCGCCGAGCGTTACGTGCACGCACTTTCGCAGGAATCGGCCACGCGTTTCACCGTGGTCCGCTTCGGCAACGTGTTGGGCTCGGCCGGCAGCGTGGTGCCGATCTTCCAGGAACAAATTCGCAATGGCGGCCCGATTACCGTCACCGATCCGCGCATGACGCGGTTCTTCATGACCATCCCCGAGGCGTCGCAGCTAGTCTTGCAGGCGGCCACGATGGGCGCCGGCGGCGAAATCTTCGTGTTGGAGATGGGCGAACCGGTGAAGATCGTCGACTTGGCCCGCGATCTCATTCGACTTTCCGGCTTGCCGGAGCAGGCCGTCGAGATCACCTTTACCGGCATCCGGCGCGGCGAGAAGCTGTACGAAGAGCTGTACTTCGAGGACGAGCAGACGTTGCCCACCTCGCATCCCAAGGTGCGTGCGGCCTATCACCGCCCCTACGCCTTGGTCGAAGTGCGGCGGGCCATCACGCAACTCGATCGGTCGCTCGAACAGCCGGAAGAGGCTCTTCGCCGGACGCTACGCGAAATTGTCCCCGAATTTAGCCCGCCCTGTGAGGGCGCGGCCGTGGCACCGGCGCCGCTCCCTTTGGACGGCCATCGCTCCGTGGCGCCGGTGACTTGACCGGTACGCTGCGGCGGAGGTACTTGGAGAAAACGGACTAAACGCTAAGATCTAAGCACTAAGTTCTTGGTTCTTAGGTCCTAGCGATTAGTCCGTTGTGCTTAGTGGCATCCCGACAAGGTCCGGAGGATTAACGTGAACGGTAACGTCGCCGTCGTGGGTTGTGGCTACTGGGGCAAGAATCTGGTGCGTGTTTTTTCGCAGCTCGGCGCCTTGCGGTGCGTCTGCGATACCGATGCCTCGCGCTTTGCCGCCCTGGCTATCCACGGCGATCCACCCCGGTTCAGCGACGACCTGCCCGACGTGTTGAGCGATCCCACGATCGGCGCCGTGGCGGTCGCCACCCCGGCCGCCACGCATTACGACGTCGTCCGCCAATGCCTGGCCGCCGGCAAGGACGTCTTCGTCGAGAAACCGCTGGCCCTTACGGTCGAGCAAGGACACGAGCTGGTGGCGCTGGCAAAGGCCGGTTCGCGGATCCTGATGGTTGGGCACATCCTCCTCTACCATCCCGCAGTCGTCAAATTGCGGCAACTGATCGGCGAAGGATCGCTGGGCCGCATCCTCTACTGCTACTCGAACCGGCTGAACATGGGCTTGATTCGCACCGAGGAGAACATCCTCTGGAGCTTTGCCCCGCACGATATTTCGGTCCTGCTGCACTTGCTCGGCGAGGAACCTATCTCGGCCGAGGCCGAAGGGCAGAGCTATCTTACGCCCGGCGTGGTCGACGTGACGCTCAGCCGGCTGCGATTCCGCAGCGGTGCGAGCGCCCACATCTTCGTCAGTTGGCTGCATCCGTCGAAGGAGCAGAAGTTCGTGGTCGTCGGTTCCGAGCAGATGGCCGTTTTCGACGACACGGCCGAAAAGAAGCTGCTTCTGTATCCGCATCGCATCGACTGGGCCAGCCGCATGCCGAAGGCCGTCAAGGCCGATGCCGTCCCGGTCGAATTAGACAAGGCTGAGCCGTTGAAAGCGGAATGTCAGCACTTTCTCGATTGCGTTGCCAGCCGCCGCCCGCCGCTGAGCGACGGCAACGAAGGACTGCGCGTATTGAAGGTGCTCGGCGCCTGCCAGCGATCGCTCGAAGAGCATGGCACGCCCGGTCTGGCAAAATCCGGACCCGATGCGGCAGAGCTGTCCGTCGGCCAAGCGGCCAAGGCAGCGGCGGCCCCGCCCGCCGATTTTTTCGCCCATGAAACGGCCTATGTCGACCAGCCGTGCACGATCGGCAAGGGGACGAAGATTTGGCATTTTTCCCACATCATGAAGGGGGCCAAGATCGGCGAGAAGTGTTCGATCGGCCAGAATGTCGTGGTCGGAGCGGCGGCCGTGGTCGGCAACGGTGTGAAAATTCAGAACAACGTCTCGATCTACGATGCCGTCACGATTGAGGACGGCGTGTTCTGCGGCCCGTCGATGGTCTTTACCAACGTGATCAATCCGCGGAGCGAGATCGTCCGCAAGACCGAGTACCGCCCGACGTTGATCCGCCGCGGGGCGACGCTGGGCGCCAATTCGACGATTGTTTGCGGCCACACGGTGGGCCGCTATGCCCTGGTTGCGGCCGGTGCGGTGGTCACGCACGATGTGCCCGATTTCGCCCTGATGGCTGGCGTCCCGGCCCGGCGGCTCGGTTGGGTTTGTCGATGTGCGGTCGGGAAGCTACAATTCGACGAATCGCACAAGGCCGTCTGTTCGGCATGTGGCGCCGGCTACCAGTTGCACGGCGGCCAAGTGCAGGAAATCGACGCTGGCGTTTAGCGGCCGACGGCACGTCGGCCCGGCCTGCGGTTTAGCCGCCGTGCCGGCGGCTGCTAAACTACCAACATTTATCAGCATCACTAACAATCCATTCACAATGCCTCAATCCGCTACTGCCCAAGCCGTAACTGTTCCGCTGTTGGACCTAAGAGCTCAATACGCCACGATTCGCGACGAAGTTCGTGCCGCGGTCGACGCCGTGCTGGACAGCCAGCAGTGCATCCTTGGTCCGACCGTGGCGCAGTGCGAGAGCAAACTGGCCCCGTATTGCGGTTGTGCCGAGGCGATCACCGTTTCGTCGGGCAGCGACGCCCTGCTGATCTCGCTGATGGCCGAGAACATCGGCCCGGGCGATGAAGTGATCACCACGCCGTACACCTTTTTTGCCACGGCCGGCGCCATTGCCCGGACTGGGGCCAAGCCCGTGTTCGTCGATATCGACCCGCAAACGTACAACATCGATCCGGCGGGGATCGAAGGCAAGATCACCAAAAACACCAAGGCCATCATGCCGGTCCATCTCTACGGGCAGTGTGCCGAGATGGACCCGATCTTGGCCGTCGCCGATCGGCACGCTCTGCCCGTGATCGAGGATGCTGCCCAGGCGATTGGGGCCGAGTACAAGGGCCGCCGGGCCGGCTCGATGGGCCGCTACGGTTGCTTCAGCTTCTTCCCGTCGAAAAACTTGGCGCTGCCGGCGATGGCGGGATGGTGACCGTCCAAGACGCCGCCCTGGCCGAACGGCTCCGCGTGTTGCGCGTGCATGGCTCGAAACCGAAGTACTATCACTCGACCATTGGCGGCAACTTCCGCTTCGACGCGCTCCAGGCGGCCATCGTCGGCGTGAAGCTTCCGCACCTGGATAGCTGGACGGCCGGCCGGCAGTCGAATGCCGCCCGATATCGCCGGCTGTTCGCGGCTGCCGGGCTAGGGCCGGAAAAGGGGACAGGTCCAATTTCCCGGAACGGCCCGGAGGGTGCTTCGCAGAAATTGGACCAGTCCCCGGTCCTGCCGTACGAAGTGCCGGGCAACCGCCATATCTACAACCAGTTCGTCATTCGCGTGCCGCACCGCGACGAGCTGCAAGCGTTCCTCAAAAAGCGCAAGATCAGCACCGAAGTCTACTATCCGGTGCCGCTGCACGTTCAGCAGTGTTTTGCCTATCTCGGCCATCGGGCCGGCGATTTTCCCCACAGCGAAGCCGCCGCCCGCGAGACGTTGGCCCTGCCGATCTATCCCGAGCTATCCGATGCGCAGGCCGAGTGGGTCGTGGCTTGCATCGCGGAGTTTTTGAAGAAATAGCCGAGCGAGTATTCCGCGCGATGGGCGCAGTAATACTCTGTGGTGAAGATAGGTACCAATAGCCGGGAGTCAACGGCTCCCGGTGCGTGGGGAATGTGGAATGTCTCACACCGACCGGGAGCCGTTGGCTCCCGGCTATTGCCTTGAAATGGATTGCCGGAACGGTGCGAGTCTGGTATGCTAAATGTGGGCCGGGTGGTCGTAGGACCACCAGCTTACAGGGCAATTTCGATTCTGCTCCCGGGACAGAATGCACTACGGACAGGTGATGTCATGAAGAGGCTTATCGATTGCAAGTGCCGCGCTGGCCGCGCGGTTGCCGCGGGCTTCACGCTCGTGGAACTGTTGGTCGTCATCCTGATCATCGGCCTGCTGGCCGGCCTGGTCACTCCAGCCGTCATCAAGGCGCGGACCGCGGCTAAGAACGCTGCGATCAAGGTGGAGATCAATCAGCTTGAGATGGCTTGCCAAGCCTACAAGCAGAAGTTTGGCGAATATCCGCCGGATTTCACGGACCCGAATGCTGTAAGGCGGCATCTGTCCAAAGCATTCCCTCGCTATGACAATACCAATTGGCAGAATGATCTCCACACAAAAAATCCGTCTATTGACGTTGGCAACTTGACGCCGCAGACCGCTCTCGTGTTCTGGCTCGGCGGCTTGCCGGATGCCGATGGCTTGCCAAGCGGGTTTGCTGCTAATCCGCTCGATCCGTTCGCACCGCCCCCAGGTTTTCCATCGTACCAGGCTGGTGTTACGCCCTGTACGAGTCGCATCGCAAGTTTTTTTGAGTTCGATTCAACTCGCCTGAGCAAACCAGTGGGAGGAGTGGTTACTTACAAGTACTGGCCGCAAGGGGCGGCGGGCGAAATGGCTCCAGACACGGCTATCACATATTTCCGCGCCGAAAACGGCAACTACACCATTAACGGGCAAACTCTGGCTGCCAATCTGAGCAATGCCAAGTATTACCCGATGACGGGACCGATAGCGAGTTCAATAGTTTTGCCTGCCATTGACACTCGGTTGTCTAAGGCGTCGGTGAAGTACGTGTCGATGAACCCGAAGTCCTTCCAGATACTATGCGCCGGTTTGGACGTGCTATATTCGCGACCGTTGCCAAACATGTATTGGTACAACGGTACCGCAGATAAGATCGGCCCGTATTTGTATCCGAGTGGTGAGAACTACGACGCGTTCACCCAGGACGATATCACGAATTTCAGCGACGGCACAATGGGTAATTCCATTCCGTAGTTGTTTGTAACACTGAACGTAGCCGCATCTTCAAACCCGACTCTTCCCGCGACGTGGCGAACATTCAGAATATCCTGGTCACCGGCGGCGCGGGCTTCATCGGCTGCAACTTCGTCCGCTCGATCCTCGCTGCGCGCCCGCAGGCCCGCGTGGTGAATCTCGACGCGCTGACGTATGCCGGCTCGCTGAGCAATTTGACTGATGTTGCGGAGCGTTGTCATTCTGAGCGCAGCCCTCTTGGTCATTCTGAGCGCAGCGAAGAATCTGCCAGCCATCGTGCCACAGGGGAGATCCTTCGCTGCGCTCAGGATGACCGGACGCCCGAAGGGGTGCAGACGGAGTCGCAAGGGGGTCAGGTCCGTGTTTTCGGTCATGGCGCTGGCGGCACGGCAACCCCTTCAGACCGAAAAACGGACCAGACCCCGATTGGCGACGGCACGCGGAGCATGCCTGCTGCTGCGCGTTACGTCTTCGTCAAAGGCGACATCAGCGATCGCCAGTTGGTGCGGGACCTCTTTGCCGAGCATCGCATCGATACGGTGGTGAACTTTGCGGCCGAAAGCCACGTGGACCGCTCGATCACCGGCCCGGCGGCGTTCATCCAGACGAACATCGTCGGCACGTTCACGCTCTTGGAGGCCGCCCGCGAGGCGTGGGCTGACCGGATGGCCGACTGCCGCTTCTTGCACGTCTCGACCGACGAGGTGTATGGGACACTGGGTCCCGACGACGCGCCGTTCTCGGAGACGACCGCCTATGCGCCGAACTCCCCCTACTCGGCCTCGAAGGCCGCGTCCGACCACCTGGTTCGGGCCTATCATCACACCTACGGCCTGCCTACGCTAACGACGAACTGCTCGAACAACTACGGCCCGTATCAGTATCCGGAGAAGCTAATTCCGCTGATGATCCTCAACGCGCTGACGGGCAAGCCGCTGCCCGTTTATGGCGATGGGTTGCAGGTGCGCGATTGGCTGTACGTCGAGGATCACTGCCGGGCGATTGCGACCGTGTTGGAGCGGGGGCGTACGGGCGAGACGTACAACATCGGCGGCGAGAACGAGAAAACGAATATCGAGATCGTGCGGTTGGTGTGCGACGAACTAGACCGCCTGCGGCCCAAGCCCGCAGGGACCAGCTACGCGGAGCAGATTGCGTACGTGAAAGACCGGCCCGGCCACGATCGCCGGTATGCGATCGACGCCCGCAAGATGCGCGATGAGTTGGGGTGGCGGCCGTGTGAGTCGTTTGCCACCGGCATCTGCAAGACGATCGGCTGGTACCTGGCCAATCAGGATTGGGTCAATGGCGTGATGAGCGAGACGTACGGCGAGTGGATCGCGCTGAATTATGCGAACAGATAGAGGGATTGGGGAGATAAAGGGATTAGGGATTGGGGATTAGAGAAGCAACCCAATCCCTAGCAATGCAATTATGGTGCGTCGGGGACGCACCCTACCAATCTGGCCAATCAGGATTGGGTCAATGGCGTGATGAGCGAGACGTACGGCGAGTGGATCGCGCTGAATTATGCGAACAGATAGAGGGATTGGGGATTAGGGATTAGAGAAGCAACCCAATCCCCAATCCCCAGTCCCAACTAGCAATTATGGTGCGTCGGGGACGCACCCTACCAATCTGACCCCTAGCCCCTAATCTCCATGAAAGGCATTATCCTGGCTGGCGGCAGCGGGTCGCGACTGCATCCGATCACGCAGGTTGTGAGCAAGCAGTTGCTGCCGGTGTTCGACAAGCCGATGGTCTATTACCCGCTGTCGACGTTGATGTTGGCGGGCATCCGGGAGATTCTGTTGATCTCCACGCCCACCGATCTGCCGCTCTACCAGCGGCTGTTGGGCGACGGCAGCCAATGGGGCATCAAGCTCTGTTATGCCGAACAGCCGCGGCCGGAAGGACTGGCACAGGCCTTTATCATTGGCAAGCAGTTCTTGGATGGCGGCCCGGCATGCTTGATCCTGGGCGACAACATTTTCTACGGCATGGGCCTGTCGCTGGCTTTGCAGGCCACGGCAGCGCGAACGGACGGGGCCACGATCTTCGCCTATTACGTCAAGGACCCGGAACGCTACGGCGTGGTCGAGTTCGACCGCGACGGCCGAGCCCGATCGATCGAGGAAAAGCCGGCCCGGCCGAAGTCGCACTATGCCGTGGTCGGGCTGTATTTTTACGACCGCCGAATCACGGAGATCGCCGCGGGCATCAAACCGTCGGCTCGCGGCGAACTGGAAATCACCGACGTCAACCGGGCGTATCTGGCAATGGGCAAACTCCGCGTCGAGAAGCTCGGACGCGGTACCGCCTGGCTCGACACGGGCACGCCTGAGTCGATGCTCCAGGCTGCCAACTTCGTGTATACCGTGGAGTCGCGGCAAGGTCAGAAGATCTGCTGTCCCGAAGAGGTCGCGATGAACATGGGCTTTGTTACCCGACAGGACGTCGGCAACCGATTTGCCAACGCGAAGAACGCCTACGGGCAATACGTCGGCCGACTGTTGGCCGACGATGCGGATGGTGGCTAGGGTTGTCCGTAATCAATGAGGGCGCTTTGCTATGCCATCACTGTAACCCTCTCCAGGAAGAAAGAGCGGACGTGAAGGAAGCGAACGCATGAAGCGACTATTGATCCTAAGCGGCGGCAACTTTGGCCGCGAGGTGATGGACTGGGCCCTGGCCGTTCCGCCCGAAAAGCGCGACTGGCAGCTCGGCGGCTTTCTCGATACGCGGCCCGATGTGCTCGATGGTTTCGACGTTCCGTACCCCGTCATCGGGAACTCCGAGACGTTCGAGTTTGCCGATGATGACTGCGTTGTGTGCGCCATCGGCGACCCGAAGACCAAGCTGCGCTTCTGTCGGCAACTCAAGATGCGAGGGGCGCGGTTCATCAATCTGGTGCATCCGTCGGCCATCGTCAGCCCCAGCGGACGCTTGGGCGAAGGCTGCATTTTGTGTCCGGGCGCCACGGTTGCGAACCATGCCACGCTGGGCGATTTCGTGACGCTGAACCTGTATGCGACTGTCGGACACAACGCAGTGGTCGGCGACGGCTCGACGCTTAGCAGCCACACGGACGTCACCGGCTGGGCCGTGCTGGGCGAAGGCGTCTTTATGGGCAGCCATGCATCGGTCTTGCCCAAAGTGCGCGTGGCCGATTACACTCTTGTGGGCGCTGGCAGCGTGGTGGTGAAGAAGACCGCGCCGCATACGACGGTCATGGGGGTGCCGGCGCAACGAATCGCCTGAGACGGGAGACCGACATGGAAGGATCCAAGGTGCTGGCGGCGTTGGAGGATCTGCTGGAACTCGACGCGGGCAGTATCGGCGGCACCGAGCAACTCGTGGATCTGCCCGGCTGGGACTCGATCACGGTGGTGGGCTTCATCGCCATGGCCTACGAAACGTTCGGCGTCACGGTTCCGCCGAACCGCCTAATGCAGTCGCAGACGACGGCCGATCTGGCGAAACTCGTGGTGGACGGCCGCGCATGATCAATCCGCTCGATCTGACAGGACGCACAATTCTGGTGACCGGCGCCTCGGCAGGGCTCGGCCGCGAAACGGCCGCGCTGTTGAGCCGCTTGGGAGCCAAGGTGATCCTGTGCGGCCGCAACGAGGAGCGGCTTCATGAGGCGTTGGCGACGTTGGAAGGCGACGGCCACGCCATCGAGTCTCGCGACATTGCCGAATGCGATACGATCCCAGCCTGGCTGAAAGACGTTGCCACGTCGCCATGGCCCGCTGCATGGGCTGGTACACAGCGCGGGCCTGCATTCGAGCACGCCGGTCCGCTGGCTGGAGACCGACAAGATCGAGGCGGTGCTACGCGTGAATCTGGTCGCCGCGATGAATCTGGTGAAGGGTTTCCGCCGCAAGGGCGTGTGTGGCCCGGGGGCAAGCGTGGTGCTGATGGCATCCGTCGTTGGCTTGGTCGGCCAGCCGGCCATCTCTGCCTATGCGGCCAGCAAGGGTGGATTGATCGCGTTCGGCCGCTCGGCTGCCCTGGAACTGGCCGCTGAAAACATCCGCGTGAATTGCGTTGCGCCCGGATGCGTCCGCAGCGGAATGGGCAACCAGCTCGGCGGCGTCTTCAACGAGCAGCAATTGGCCGCGATCGAACAGATGCACCCGCTCGGCCTGGGCGAGGCCGTCGACGTGGCGCAGGCGGTCGCCTTTCTCTTGTCCGGGGCTTCGCGATGGATCACCGGCACGACGCTGATCGTCGACGGCGGCTATACGGCACATTGAGCGATTTGCAGAGCACGCGCTCCGCCGAGTCTGCAGGAGATCCGTCGCGGCGATCCGAATGACTTCTTCCCTTGCGGCGTCGATCAAGCAGAACTATTTTTGCTTGGTAGCCTTTTCGATCAGCTCAGCGAGCTTCGTGCCGCGCTAGCTCGTATGCGACGGGATCGGGATCCCACTCAGTCCAGGAGCCTACCAGGGGCTTGATGATCTTCTCTGCCTCGGCGTCAAGTCCGAGCCGCTCGAGAATTGCCAAGTACTCGTAATCCTCGATCGAGTCGCGGAGGGCCTTCAACCGTATACTTGGTGCGATGCCCTCGTAGCCGACATCGCGGCCCGGGTAGACGAGCGACCCTTCGCCGTTGAAGACAAGGTCGCCTTTCATGGTGGCTGGATCCGTCCAAGGGTCTTTGACTTGGGTCCAGTAGGACATTCCTCCCCAATACAACAGCCCGCGAACCCGATAGTGCCACATCATCCATGCCGGCACGCGGTAGTTCAACAATGGAAAATCGGTTTCCCACCAGGGAGTCTTCTGTTTTCCCTGGCACAGACAGGTGTAAGTCCAGATCGTCTCGCCCAGGGCCTGACGTTTTGCCACAGCGTTGGGCGAAAAGCTGGCGTAATGCGGGCACCAGATGTCGACGGCGCCGTAAAGGTCTCCCAGGTTTGCGTCGCGCTCGGGCCGAGCGGTGACAAGCACTTGTACGACTGATTTGGCCTCGCGAATGGCGCGACCCCACGTCCGAACGAATTCATAGGAGTTCGGGTCGTGAGGCTCATCCATAAGATAGAGGAAGAAAAGGACGTCGGGCCGGTGCAACTCCTGGGCTGCCCGATCGATCGCGGCTAACCAAGCATGTAATTTGGCCCGCTCCCGAATTGGGTCTTTGATGACCTCGGTCGGCTTCGCCAGTCCAATCGCATTGATCCGATACCGATCGATGCGGTCGCGAAGGGCTCGGACTTGCTCGTCGGGTATGCGGAAGGATCCATCGGCCTGAGCTACCGGAACGGATTCGCGTGCAGCCCCAACGTTGAAGTGATGTTCGCTGAGGACTTGGTCGACCTGCGCACCGAGCGCCTTCAGATCGGCGACGGGTTTGCCGTTTCCAGCCTCAGCGCGTCGTTGGTAATAGAGCCGCACGCTGCGATGCGGTCCGCCGAAGCAGGTTTTCATGGTTGGCACCGCGGGCAATTGGAAGTCCCAAACCCACAGTGTTACAGGGATTGCGACCGACCTACCGCCGCTGGCCGTGACATGGTATGTGCCGCGATATGGCCCCGGCTTCGTTCCCGGCGGAACGTACAGATCGCACCAAAATCCGTGGGTCTCGTCAGCGGGCAACCTGAAAGGTACAGCGGCAAATCGCGCCCCGTGAATGGGCTTTGCCCCTACGGGGAGCACGAAGGGAATCAAGGCGTCGGGATACCAACCCGGTTTGAAGTTGTTGTTGCGGTAACTGCCGTCTTTGATGAGGAACTGGTGTTGACGATACAGCCGCGCGTCGGTGGCCTTCAGCACCGCGCCCTCCGGCCCGATGAGATCAGCCGCTACGACATTGATCTCCTTGACTGGCTCATCCGACCGCATCAAGATTTGGAAGCTTTCCCACTCATTTCTGGCGGCACTAATGTTGACGGCGAGGGTCTTGCCGGGCGGATCATCGCGCAGCACATGCCGCGTCTGGCTCATGGTCCAGACTCGCCAAGCCGAGTGGGCCAGCCGCGCGGGCACGCATAGCAGAACTGCCAGTGAGACTATGAGACCTGATTTTCGCATCGTCTTGCACACAAAAAATGGCACAGGTGGGACTGTCGCGTCCGCGGTGGAGTGACGTCGCATATCAGCGATTATACCCGATATGACAGGGAAAAGGAGACCGTCGCGGCAACTTGACATGGGAAGGACTTTCGATCAAGCTGCAAGGGTAAGATGTGAGGGGACGGTTGGCTAACGTGCTCTTTCTCGTCGGCCTCTTTCCGGCGACGGTCGATGACAGCGTCGTTTCGGCGGAAATGAGCGGATGGGGGCATTCCACCCTGAGGCGGCTTGTCTTTTCCATGCGGAACGCGCTGCTTGACCGAGTTAACGATGGCGGTTCGAGGTATTGCCGATCCGGCCGCTATTTTGCCCGCAGTTCCCGAAAAATCGTTAACATCAGTGTCACAAACCGCGCGGCGGTTGCTTGGCCGGCGAACCAGCCAAGCGATGCCGGTCGGATGCTGCCGAAGCGACAAAAAAACACTATAGTGAGATAGGCCGGCCACCACGTGATCTGACAGGATACGAGGTCCTTCGGGCGGCTCAATTGGGGCGGCTTTGCCAGACGGGCAGGGCCGCATTAGCGCAATGAGGCGCAGGCCATCCTTTGTTTGGTCGCAGCAAACGGGGACGCATGTCACCCACGGGGACGGAGTCTGCGCCGGCCTTTCGCCACGTACCGCATTTATTTCGCACGGACGAGGATGAAGCGCCTCTTCCAGTCAAGAACCAGAGAGTTTTGATGGCAGACGAGCCTTGCTCGATACCGACAACCGAGTCGGCACCGCGGCCGACGGATCGCGGCTATAGCCTCTCGCACCGGGCGACACTGACGTTTATCAGTAATATGCTGTCGCAGGGGGCCTTACTTTTCGTCGGTTTTGTCGTGACGCCCGTACTGACACACGGTTTGGGAGACGTGCTTTACGGGGCCTGGGTCATGATCCAGCGGACAGTAGGCTATCTGGCGTTGGGCGACCTGCAGCCCATGTCGACGCTGAAGTTCACGTTGGCGGTTACGCAGCACATCGAAGACGCGGAGCACAAACGTCGACAACTGGGTGCTGCGATCGTCCTCTGGATGGCGTCGCTACCACTGATGTTCGCTCTCGGCGGCGCGGCTATTTGGGCCGCCCCCTGGTTCATTCAGGTCGAGCCGGGCCAGGAGTGGATGATCCGCGTCGCCATGGCCTTCGTGGTCGTCGGCGTCGTCTTGAGTCGCATTGTTTCGCTGCCCGGCAACGTCCTTCGCGGCACCAATCAAGAGTACAAACGGATGGGAGTGAGCTCGGTGGCCGTTCTGCTGACGGGTCTGATCACCTTGCCGGCAGTGTGGCTCGGCTGGAGTCTTCCCGGCGTGGCGGCGGCGAGCATCGCCGGCACCATTCTTATGGGCGTCGTTCAGTATTGGATCGCGCGGCAGGCGGTGTCGTGGCTGGGCTGGGCGCGTCCGACACTCAAGGAGTTTCTGCATTTCGCCGGCGTGAGTCTGTGGCTTGCGCTGTCGGCTCTGAGCTACCTGTTTCTCAATGCAACGGACGTCCTGATTATCGGCTACCTGCTGGGTCCGGCGAGTGTAGCGGTCTATGCCCTGACGGGCGCCGTCATGCGGTTTGCATCGGGCCCGTTGATTCACCTTCTGACTTCGGGGAACGCGGGGATTGCCGGCCTCTGCGGCGCGCACGAGTGGAGGAGGGTCGCCCGGCTGCGCTCGGAGATGTACCTGCTGACCATCACCGTGGTGGGGATTCTTGCCACCGGCGTGGTGGCGCTGAATGGTCCTTTCGTCGGACTTTGGGTGGGCAATTCGTTGTTCGGCGGATATCTGGTAAACTTGGCCCTGGTGGCAGCGGCGGCGGCGGCCGTGCTGATTCGCGTGGACGGCACGATTCTCGACGCGGTGCTGGCCTTTCGGGTCCGGACAATTGCCACGGCGGTTGCCGGGTTGGTGCTCGTCGCCGGCGGAACCATGCTTTGCTCGACAGCGGGAATCCTGGGAATGGCCATAGCGCTGTTCAGCAGCCAAGTGGGTTTGGCCATATTTCAGGACGTGTACGTATCCCGCTACCTGCGATGCCAAGGTGGCGAAGGGATCGAGAGCAACCACCATTGGCGGCCGCTACTGGTGGCGGTCGCATTTGTGGCCGCGGCGGCCGCCGCCGCGCCGCGGATTGCCGTGACCAACTGGCTCGTCTTTTTTGCCGAAGCGGCCGCCGTCGGTTTGATCACCACGGGAGCGTTTTGGTCCGTGGGCTTGGATTCCAGCCAGCGGCACCTATTGACGCATCGTATTCGTGCTTTTTACCGAAGACCCCGCCAATCCACACCGGCTCCGGTTTACGAGGACTCACCGTGACATCGTTACTGCGCAGCTTGGTTCCCATTACCGACATGGTGGCGCGGTTCGGCGGCAGCCCCAACGCCGCCGATTGGGAAGAATTTCACCGCCTGTACAAGCTGCTGGCGCTGAGGCGTACACCCGAGGGACGATATCACGAACCGAACTGGTGGCGGGGGCCGCTGCTGTTCTGCCTGGTGCGAGAGTTCCGCCCTCGCGTAATCCTCGAGTTCGGCACGGGACGCGGGTACGGCGCGGTGTGCATGGCGAAGGCGCTTGTAGAGGCGGGCATTGAGGGTACGGTCTATTCGATCGATGTTCTTGGGCCCGATGCGCCTCAGCAATGGGCCATTGACGAGGGCGATGGGCCGACCGTTCTGCCTTACTCGCGCGACGACGTGTGGAATAAGCATCTTTCCGACGACGTGCGGCTGCGGATTCGTTGCCTAACCGGCCTCTCGGCCGACGTCATGGATCGCTGGAAACAACAGAATCTGCCCGACGTCGACTTCTGTTTCATTGACGCGGGGCATGGGTACTGGGATGTAAAACGCGATTTTCTCGCGACGCTTCAAGTCGCCAATCAGGGATGCCATTTTCTTTTTGACGACTACACCACGTACCGGTGGTACGGAGTGAATCGCCTAGTCGATGGAGAAGTTGTGCCGCGGCTGCGGGACGGTGAGTTGACGCCTATCGACACGCTGTCGAAGGACTGCATGGCACCCGGCGAGGAGGTGGAACACTTGATGGCCCTATTGACGGCGAGCGCCGATACCGCATGGCGCGATCTGTTTTCCCTGCGCGAGTTGCAGGGTTTCCAACGCCGCTACGGCGTACGCACGTTCATGGCAGAGTGGTATCGCACCCTCCGCCGACTCTACAGACGCACGCTATCGCCAGGCTGACTACCAGTCGCGCTATGGGTGGGTATATGATACAAGAAAACGTCCATCGTTCTGAGTGCGATGCGGTCCCGGGAAACCTGGGCCAACAACATGCTCGGAAGAGTGTTGGGTGGCGCCTTCTTTCGTATCTCTTGCGCACCTGGCACCGCCGACGCCACCGAGTTGGAATCCTCTGGCGCTCGCAATACTACCGCGCCTGTTTTGGACGTTGCGGGCGAGGTCTGCGCGTCCACGGTCCCATTTACACCGAGACCCCGGAAAACGTCTTTGCTGGTGATGGTTGTAGGATCAACGGTGGTTGCGTCTTGAACTCAAGAGCGAGAATCACGCTCGGCGATCGATGTCGGCTTTCGGTCGGCTGCATGCTGATAACCGCGGGACTGGAAAAGTCCGACGATTCGACGGTCAGCCGCGAGCACGTCGAGGCGGGAATAGAACTGGGCAGTGACGTATGGATTGGCGCAGGCGCCATTGTCCTGCCGGGCGTGCACGTTGGCGACGGGGCTATCATCGGGGCAGGGGCAGTGGTCGCCAGGGACGTTGCACCGCGTACGACGGTGGTGGGCGTCCCGGCACGGTCGGTGGCTCAGGCTCCCCGGCAGCGAGTGAGTAATGGAGGACTGCTGCCGGATGTGCAGCAGGGGTCGCCGAGTTGATGAGGACAACGGTCTCAACATCGCACCGTGGCGCGCTGGAAACCCTGTTGATTGACGCAACATCGAACCGACGCTGAAGAGACGATGAAAATTTGTATTTGGTGGGAGACTCGCAAGCAGGCATGGGGCGGCGGGCACCAGTTCTTGGGCCGCCTATCGACAGAGCTCGCGCGGATGGGGCACGAGGTGACGCACGACCCCAACGATCACGCCGGGCTGGCTTTGATCAACGGTTTTTCCCGCGGCCCGGGGCCCAACCTGTGGCCCGGACTGGCAGCGCAGTTGCGGCAAACGGGCCGCGTTTCCGAATGGAGCAAGTGCTTGCCGGCCGGGATGTGGCGGGCTTTGCCTCGACACGGCCCATTGTTGGTCCACCGGGTCGACGGCGTCCCGGAACTGGTGCGCGGATCTCGTACACCGGCGGACAGCATCCAGGCAAAGTTGAATCGACTTTCCGACTACACCGTGTTTCAGAGTCGCTACTGCGAGCAGTCGTGTAGACAGAGCGGGATGGCGCCGGCACACTTCACCACCATCTCCAATGGAGCGGACCCCGAAGTCTGCTATCCGGCTACGCGGCCGTCACGGCTAGGAGGCGTGTTCCGCCTGTTCGCTTCGTCATGGTCCGACAATCCTCGCAAGGGCTTCCGCGGTTGGCCGAGATCTCGCGGATGCCAGCCGTGGAAGTGCATTTCGCCGGACATTGGTGCAAGTCCGTCGAACCAGCGGCGGTGCGGCTGCTAGGCGTGAAGACGTCGGGCGACCTGGCCGCAACGATGCGCCAAATGGATGCCATGGTGCATGCCGCCCAGAACGAACCTTGTTCCAACGCGATCACCGAGGCCCTGGCGTGCGGTCTGCCGGTGTGGTATCTGGATTCCGGCGGCAACCGCGAGTTGGCCGGCAATTACGGCATCCCTCTGACTGACAATATTGCCCGCGATATCGATGAATTGAGGTCGCGATACGAGGAATTGCGAGAAAACGTCGTGAGAGACCGCGAGAAATTCCTGATTCATCACGTCGCCCGGCAGTATCTGGATGTGTTCGAACGTACCCTTGCCATGCGATGCTAGGCCAATGCACCCGATAGTCACTCGAACCGCCGATCGTGTCCTGCGCGGAAGCGTGCGCGTCATGGGAGACTGCGCCTACCGCCTGCGACGTGCCGCGCGGCTCAAGGTCCGCCCGCGCGTGCGCTACGTAGTGTCGCGAAAACTATGGTCGATCAAACAGGACGGGCTGGCGATTATGGCGGGGTGCCGAAAGGTCGCACCAGACGTCCGTTTTGAGGTCTCAGCGTACGCGGAAGGGCTGCGCGACGCGGTAGTTCATTTCGGCTCATCGGAGAGCTTCCAATTCTCGTACGCCGGCTTGCACCCCAGCAACCGTTTCGTCACGACTCTGTTTCACGGGTTTCCTGAGATGCATCCCTCGACCCGAGAGGGAATCGAGTATCTCCTGAAGAGCCTTGATCGGCTGGAGCGGATTGTGGTTTCGTGCAGCCTCATGAAGCGGCGTTTCCTCGAGTGGGGAGCGGCGGAGACCAAGATAACCCAGATACCGTTGGGGGTGAGTCTGAGTATGTTCCATCCCGTTTCGCCCGACGAGGCGCAACTCAGCGGCGGAGGTTGGGCATACCGGACGACAGCTTCTGCATCGGATCTTTCCAGAAGGACGGCAATGGCTGGGGCGAAGGACTCGAACCGAAGTGGGCCAAGGCCCCCGACATCTTCCTGGCCGCCGTGCGATGTATTGCCAAGAAGTGCCCGGTGTTTGTCCTCCTGACCGGGCCTGCGCGGGTATGTAAAACGTGGGCTGGACGAAGCAGGAATCCCATACCACCATGCATATTTTTCCGATCTTGACGGCCTGCCTGCCTTCTATCACGCCCTGGACCTCTACCTGGTGACGTCGCGGGAGGAGGGCGGGCCCAAAGCCGTGCTGGAGTCGATGGCCACGGGCGTCCCGCTGCTGTCAACGCGAGTCGGCATGGCCCCCGACATCATCGAGGATGGAGAAAATGCCTTGATGGTCGACGTCGACGACGTGGATGCGATCGTCGATGGAAGTCTGCGAATCTTCACCGACCGGGAGCTTGGCAGACGACTTGTGCGCAACGCGGCAACGACGGTTGCCGGCTACGATTGGGCCGACATCAGCGCCCAGTATTGGCGACTTGTTTACGCGCCGGCGCTGGGCTTGGATCCTGAAGACAAACGGCAACCTGCCGGCCGCAAATCATGAGGTGCTCGGATGGCGACGAGTAAGACAATTGAAACGCGCGGTCACGTGACGGGATTTCGCGAGGAGATTGCCCATGCCGCCGACTGCTCACGTGACGCGTTCTTCACCTGGTTCGATACAAGTGAGGATGCCGATGCGGCGTTCATCCAGGGGCAATGGGATTTTGCGATCCACATTTCCGCTGCCCTGGCGCCTTACGTCGACGATCCCCAGAAGAAAACTGTCCTGGAAATCGGCCATGGCGGCGGTCGGCTTCTTTCGGCGGCAAGCCGTTATTTCCACCGCGCAATCGGAGTTGACATCCACGATCGCAACCAACTCGTGATCGAGGAGCTCAGAAGGCGCGGTTGCGACAACGTCGAACTGTGCCAGACGGATGGCAAGTCGATTCCTTTTCCGGAGCGATCCATCGATGTGGTCTATTCGTATATTGTGTTGCAGCACGTCGAAAAGATGGATGTGTTCCGCATGTATCTGGCAGAGACGTATCGGCTGCTAAATCGCGGTGGAATCGCCATCCTCTACTTTGGGCGTCGTCGAACGCTTTCCGTTGGCCGGAAAGCCCGATTCTTGTACTGGATCGATCGCGTGGCTGAGAGCGGTCTTTTTTCGAGCCCGTATCAAGAGCGCGCTGCCAAAGTGAACGACACGAATCTCAGAGTCTCCTTGCGCTATGCCAAGCGGCTCGCAAGGGGGCAGGGGTTTCAGGTTCTCGACACCTTAGTGTCGCACAAACGCCTCAAAGGCAATGGGCGGGGTTACGGCGGCCAACATGGCCTCATCCTCAGGAGGGCCGAAGCGTGAGCGATCAACCACACGGGGCTTCGATATTCATTCGACGAACCTCGGCTCGTTCCGGCGCCGCGCGACCCAGTGGCTGGCGGCGTTTCCAGCGACACCATCGTGCCGAGGCGCGCTCCTACTAGAAAATGAGTTTGCCTACGAAAATCGCCGTGTTTCTTTCTCACGGAACGTCGTTGGTCGATTGGAAGAGCCTCGGGCTGTTCGATCGCGAGGTGGGCTACTACCGTGCGCTGTCGAGCCGGTTGGGCTCGATGCTCTTGGTTACCTACGACAAGCCGAGCGACGAGTTTTCCCGCGTGCAGATGGAACTCAACGGGCTCTCGCCATGCCACAACCGCTGGTCGCTGGGTTACCGCTTGTTCGGAGTGACAGCGCCGGTGCTCCACGCGAAGGTCTTGCGGCGATGCGACGTGTTCCGGTCGGAGCAGATTGGCGGCGCCTGGACCGCGGCCATCGCGGCGCGGCTGTATCGCAAGCCCCTGGTGGTGCGCTGCGGCTACGTGAAGTCGATTTTTGCGGCCCAAGCGGGCGTGCACCCGCTGCGGCAGCGTATGAGCCTATGGCTGGAGCGGCGGTGCGTCAGGGCGGCCGACTTGGTATTCGTGACCACGGAAAGTGATCGACAGTATCTTGCCAAGACGCACGGCGTTCCGTTGGATCGGTTCCGCATCGTGCCGAATCCGATTGATGTCGACCGCTTTCGGCCTGAGCCGGCCGTGGTGAAACAACAGGGGCGAGTGGTGTTTGTGGGGCGTTTCAACGAACAGAAAAATTTGGGCTTGCTGCTCGATGCGTGTCGCCTTGCCGACGCGTCGCTTCTGCTTGTGGGAACTGGATCACTGGAAAAGGAATTGCGTGAGCGCGCCAGCGGTGGAAACGTGGTGTTTGCCGGCAACGTGCCGAATGCCGACCTGCCGCGGTTGCTGAACACGGCCGAGGTGTTCGTACTGCCTTCTCGCTACGAGGGTTGCCCCGAAGGCGCTGCTGGAGGCTATGGCCTGCGGTCTGGCAGTTGTCGGAACCAACGTGATCGGGACGCGGGCCGTGATCGAGCACGGCGTCAACGGGCTGCTGTGCGAGAGCGATCCCCAGAGCATGGCGAGCGCAATTGGCGAACTGCTTCAAAATCCGGCGTTGCGATGCAAACTCGGAGAGGCCGCGCGGCAATACATCTGTACGCGCTACTCCCAGAGCGCCTCGATTGCCAAAGAAGTCGAGGCGATTGAAGCTCTGTTGAACAGGAGTTCGCGCTGAATGTCGCTTCAAGGGGGACTTAGCGTGGCGGAACCTTTGGTTAGCGTGCTGTTTTTGAACTGCAACCGGCTGAAGTTTCTGAAGAATTCCGTCAATTCATTCCTTGAGTGCAACGAATATCCGAATGTCGAGGTCGTGATCTGCGACAACGGGTCGACGGAGCCCGGCACGGGCGAATGGCTGGATAGCCTGAAACATCCCTGGATCAAGCACGTTCTCCGCATGCCGGACGCCTCGCGGATCGCCGTCGCCAAGAATCGAAGTCGTGCGCTAGCCCGCGGCGACTACGTTCTGGAGTTGAACGACGATTTTCAGTTCATTTGCCGAGGACGGTGGATGGACGACTTGATCGACGTGGCAAACTCGAACCCTCCGCCGCTGACGGTGTTCTACTATGCTACGGTCGCTCGGAAACTGGCCAGCTACGAGCTCCGGGCGGCGAAGACGGCCCGCGGTCTGCCGTTCTTCACGGTCGTCAATGCCGGCTATCACGACGTCCACTTCATGAAGCGCAGCGTATGGGAGCGAGTAGGGCCCTTCTCGGAACAGGCATGGCGGCGTGTCCGATTGTTTGGTCGGGCGATCCCCGTGCGTTTGGGCGATTCGCGTGACCTGCCTTTGAGTCAACGCGTCGGGCAGATGCTATTGAAGCCGCTGCTGCGGTGGGGGCGCCCCAGCCTGGAGGGCTGCGAGGGCGAGTACATCACCCGCACCGCAAAGCTCGGCTTCGGGCCGGGATCGCGTGCGATGCTGAAATATCCGATTGCTGCCCCGTTGGCGTTCCCTGATCTGGCGAGATTCCGCGAAGGCCGACTGATCGGCTATTATCCGGATTGCGATTGGCGCCGTTCTACTACGACATCATTTCCTACGAAGGTCTCAAGGAGAAGTACGCCGATCGAGAGAGCCCGGTCGGCGCGGAGGACATTTGCCGAGTTGTGGGCGTTAAGGACTACGTCGGCGATCTATCGCAGGAGTTACACTATTTCTGAGTCGCGTTGCCCCACAATCCCATTCCTCCAACGGCTCGCTAAGCCCCACTTCACTCAACTCTTATGTTTACTGACAAAACCCTGCTGATTACGGGTGGAACCGGCACCTTTGGAAATGCCGTGCTCGGGCGATTCATCAACGCCGGCATTGCGGAAATTCGCATCTTGTCGAGGGACGAGAAGAAGCAAGAGGACATGCGGCTGAAGTACAACGACCCCAGGTTGAAATTCTACATTGGGGACGTGCGGGCCTATGACAGTGTGTTGACCGCAGCCGAGGGCGTGGATTACGTGTTCCACGCGGCGGCACTGAAGCAAGTTCCCTCCTGCGAGTTCTATCCGCTGGAAGCCCTGCGCACCAACGCCCTAGGCGCTGAGAACGTCATGAACGCGGCGATTGCCGCCAAGGTCAAGAATGTCGTGGTGCTGTCGACCGACAAGGCCGTCTACCCGATCAACGCCATGGGGATGTCGAAAGCACTGATGGAAAAGCTCATGGTGGCCAAGGCACGCATCCTGCGCAACCGCGGCACCGTGCTTTGCGGCACGCGTTACGGGAACGTTATGGCTTCCCGCGGTTCCGTCATCCCGTTGTTCATCGACCAGATCAAAGAGGGGCGGCCGATTACGATCACCGATCCCAACATGACACGGTTCATGATGTCGATTGACGACGCCGTGGACCTGGTGCTGTACGCCTTTGAAAATGCCCAACCGGGGGACATTTTCGTCCAAAAAGCACCGGCCGCGACGATCGAGACGCTAGCCCTGGCCCTCAAGCGTCTCTTTGGCGCCGATTCGCCGATGCGCGTTATCGGGACGCGGCACGGCGAAAAGCTCTACGAAACGCTGTTGACCCGGGAGGAAATGGCGAGAGCGGAGGATTTAGGCGGATACTACCGGATACCGGCCGACATTCGCGATCTGAATTATGGAGCCTTCTTTACGGAAGGGGCGGAATCCGTGTCGCACGAGCTTGATTACACGTCGCATAACACCCGCCAGTTCGATGTTGATGAGATGTGTACACTGTTACTAAGTCTCGGCTACGTCCAAGCAGCGCTAAGGGGTGCTGCCAACGCATGAAAACGGTTCTTATTACGGGGGCGTCCGGGTTCATTGGCCGGAACCTATGTGTAGCATTGCGGCGGCGTGCCGACGTGCGGCCGGTCGCCGTCGATGTCGACACGCCGGCGGAGACTCTGGCCGAAGGCCTCGCAAGTGCCACGATCGTGCTTCACTTGGCCGGCGTGAATCGACCGCAACGCGTCGAGGAATTCGTTACGGGCAATGCGGACTTTACGTCATCACTATGCGAGAAGCTCGGCGCGCTGGGTCGTCGGACCACGATGATCTTTTCGTCGTCGGTGCAAGCGGAATTGGACAACCCCTATGGCGCGAGCAAGCGTGCGGCTGAACAAGCATTGAAAGCGTATGCCGAGGCGACGGGCTCGGAATGCGTCAGCTATCGCCTGACGAATGTTTTTGGGAAATGGTGCCGGCCGAATTACAATTCGGTGACCGCCACCTTCTGCCACAACATCGCCCACGATTTGCCGATCGAGATTTCCGATCCCACCAAGGTGGTCGAACTCACCTATATCGACGACGTGGTTGCCAGCTTCCTGGAGAGATTGGACGCGGCGCCGCGACCGGGCTTTCGCTTCGCCGATCCTCTGCCGTCGCATCCCGTGTCGCTCGGCGAATTGGCGGCGCTTGTCCGAGCTTTTCGCGACCAGCGAACGACGCTTGTCCTGCCCGATTTCTGCGATCCCTTCGTCCGCGCGCTATACGCCACATATCTCTCCTATCTGGAGCCGGATGATTTGGCCTACGATTTGAAAGCAAGGTCGGACGAACGCGGGAGCTTGGCCGAATTCATCAAAGCACCGTCGTTTGGACAGATCTTCCTGTCCAGGACGAAGCCGGGGATCACCCGCGGCAATCATTACCACCATACCAAGGTTGAGAAGTTTCTCGTCCTTGCAGGCGAGGCAAGCATTCGATTGCGCCCGATCGAGGGCGGCAGCGCGGTGGAAAGCCGCGTGCGGGGAGACGACTTCCGCGTCGTGGATATTCCTCCCGGTTACGCGCACTCGATCACGAATATCGGCTCCGGCGAGTTGGTCACACTGTTTTGGGCTAGCGAGGTGTTCGATCCCAGTCGTCCAGATACGATTGCGGAAGAAGTGAACGGAGAATGAAAGCGGTTGTTTTGTGGGGCAAGTGAGTGGCGCCGATGAAGGATAAATCGTGAAAGTCGTTACTGTACTTGGAACTCGGCCGGAGATCATCCGCCTCTCACGCGTGATTGCCGAGTTGGACTGTGGTGTGGAGCATGCGCTCGTTCATACCGGTCAGAATTACGATTATGAATTGAACCAGGTCTTCTTTGAGGACCTCGGAATTCGTAAGCCGGACTACTTTCTGTCGGCCGCCGGGGAGACGGCTTGTGAGACCGTTGGCCGGGTGATTTCCCGCGTCGACGCGGTGCTGGGAGAAGTCAGGCCCGAGGCGTTGCTGGTGCTGGGCGACACCAATAGCTGTCTGGCCGCGTACCCGGCGCGGCGCCGTAAGATTCCGGTGTTTCACATGGAAGCTGGTAACCGATGCTTCGACGACCGAGTGCCGGAAGAAATCAATCGGAAGATAGTGGACCACATCAGCGACATCAATCTCCCCTATTCCGACATCGCCCGCGAATACCTGCTGCGTGAGGGCTTGCCGCCTGACCGCATCATAAAAACAGGCAGCCCGATGTACGAGGTGCTCCATCACTACCTGCCGAAAATCGAGGGGTCCGATATTCTGCAGCGGCTCGAACTGCGCGAGAACGGCTATTTCGTGATTAGTTGCCACCGCGAGGAAAACGTGGATTCGCCGCTACTTTTTCCCAAGCTCGTGGGCGTTCTCGATGGCTTGGCCGCGGAGTACGGCTTGCCGGTGATTGTGACGACTCACCCACGGACGAGACAGCGAATCGAGGCTGAAGGCGTCACTGTGCATCCGTTGGTGCGGCTGTTGAAGCCACTGGCGTTCACCGAGTATGTCAAGCTGCAATTGAGCGCGCGGGCAACGCTTTCCGATAGCGGCACGATTACCGAGGAGTCGTCGATCCTCAATTTCCCGGCGTTGAACATTCGTGAAGCGCACGAGCGGCCGGAAGGGATGGAGCAAGGCGCCGTGATGATGGTGGGGCTCGACTGGGATCGCATTCTATGCGGATTGAAGATCCTGGCATCGCAGCCTCGGGGCGCGCAACGACTATGCCCGATCGTGGCCGACTACGCCATGCCCCACGTGGCGGCGAAGGTCCTGCGGATCATTATCAGCTATACGGATTACGTCAACCGCACTGTCTGGCGGAAATTCGCCTGTGACGGCCATTGACCGTGATGGCGAGGACATACGGCGTGGAAGACGTGTCGACGAAATATGGGGGTCGGACCGCGATCGGTTTGCCCCAACTCCAGAAACCACTCTCAGGATTGCCACGGCGGACATGGAACTCGCGGCGGGGCGAACGATCGTGAACAGGAGCTCAATCTGAATGTCGCTTCAAACGTCATTGCGACCACGAACAGTTGAAGGCGTGAGGCTGCCGGCGACGAGCGTGTCGCCGGGTATTTTGCCGGTGCTGCTGTTGATTTGCTTGGTCGAGTTGTCGTCTTATTCGGAAGGCTTGCGGTTTGGCCTCAACCTTCCTGCCCGCACACCGGTTGCCGTGCTGCTGTTCCTCGTGGTCTTATTCCAAGCGGCTTCCGCGCAAAGGCGCGTCGTTACACTGCCGCTGGGGTGGTGGATAATTGCGTTGTGGGGGATACTGGCTGTCTGGATTACGGGTTCCAACGTCGTCAAGGGGGCAGGGATCCTTGAAATTCCTCGTCGACTGGTGGGCAGGGATTTCACCGCGTTTGCCGCGATGTTTGCGATTATCTGGTCGCGCGGGGCCGCTCACGCCAGCAATGGATTACCATGGCGTTGGCAGGCCTGATCGCCCTTTCCGCGTTCGTTGGAGTCATGCAATGGCTCGACCAGGGCTGGGCATGGAAATTGCCGCTCTTGATCAATGTGCCGCAGCAGGCCTCCGAGTTTGGCGACGTGGCGGAGTTCACGGCTGGCTCGACGCTTGTCTCCGGCCTGTTCGGTAGCGCCTTCATCGCTAGCTATTACCTCGCCATCGGCGCTGTGCTGTTGCTGCCGATGCTGTTGGACGCCCGCTGGAGGTTCATCGTCGTCATGCCGTATTTGCTCGTACTGGTCAGCCTGGTGATTCTCCAAGAGCGGTCGGCGCTAGTCTCGGCCGGCTTGTGTGCTATCCCATTCTTCTTCGGTTTACTGCGGCGGTTGAAGGGAAGAGCTTTCGGCGCCGTGCTATTATTGGCAATGGTGGGTTTGGGGGGCCTTGTTGCAACGCGCTGGGTCGCGCACAACATTGCTAGTGGCTCGGCGCGCTATGCGCTGTACCGCTACGGGGATTTTTCTTCGCAGAGCCGTTCGATCGCCATACGCGATGCGTTTGACACCGCCAGCAATCACCTTCTTATGGGAACCAATGCGGCGGATATTGCGGCGGGCTGGAGTTATGGGGCGGCCAATGCACCGCACAATCTGTTCGCCAACGCAATCCTCTATCATGGCCTGCCCGGTCTTACCCTAGTTCTGGTGATTGCCGGCCTGCAAACATGGCTCGCTTGGACGGTATGGAGGGCGGCCTGGCCTCGCAGCGACTATGCCGCGTTGGGTTGCGCCTTGGCGATGTGGGCGTATCTGGCCAATTGCCAGTTTCACAATGCCAGTATGCTCAACGGCGACTATCCCGGCTGGTGGTTGACAGGGCTGCTCATCGCCGCCCGGCAAAATTATCAAGAGGAAGAGCTTTTCCGTCATCCGACCAGGACGCCTCGAACAGTCGCCGTGTCTCGCTGACACCTCCCTGCTCGGTGGTGTCAGGGATCGAACGTTCAAACTGCCGTTGATCCTCTCAATAGCATATTAAGAACCATCGGAGCCGCTGTCATGGCCACAGAACTTCACTGCGATTTGAACATGGTTGAGCCGCCCGTCACGTCGACGTTCACGACGCTGTCGATTCTGATGCCCGTATACAACGAGGAGCGCTACCTGCCAGTGGTAGTGAAGCGGGTGGTCGCACAGGCGCTGCCGGGCGGCATGTCACGTGAAATTATTATGGTTAACGACGCGTCGACGGACAATACTTGGGCGGTCATGCAGCAGATTCCGACACTGTTTCCCGACGTGCCGTTCAAACTACTGAACAAGCCAATAAATGAAGGCAAGGGGGCGGCGTTGCGCGACGCTTGGTCGTTGGCCACTGCCGACGTGCTCATCGTGCAAGATGCCGACCTGGAATACGACCCCGCCGACTATCCCAAGCTGCTGCAGCCGATCCTCGACGGCAAGGCGGACGCCGTTTTCGGCTCACGCTTTATTGGCGAGACGCACCGCGTGATGTATTTTTGGCACCAGGTGGCCAACAAACTCCTGACGACACTGTCGAACATGCTCACCAATCTGAACCTGACCGACATGGAGGTGTGCTACAAGGTCTTTACTCGCGAGGTGTACTCGCAGATCACGATCAAGAGCCCTCGCTTCGGAGTCGAGCCCGAATTGACGGCCAAGACGGCGCGATTGCGAATCGGACAAGGGCGCCGCCGAGTGCGTCTTTACGAGGTGGGGGTGTCGTACGCGGGACGAACTTATGAGGACGGCAAGAAGATTGGTTGGAAGGATGCGGTGTCGGCGTTGGTACAGATAATGCGATTTCGGTTTAGTCGATGATCTATGTGGCGGCGCAATCGATGGCAATGATTCTTTTGAGGTGACATGATCGTGTCAAGAGCAAGACAGAATGAGAATCGGGGAAATTTGAGCCTGCGCAAGGAATGTCGGAATCTCTGCATTTTGAGCGCCATCGCATTGGCCACGTATGCCGTGCAGAGCATGGCGTGGCCTTTGTCGCTTGGCCGCGATGCGCCCAATTACCTCATGTACTATCTGGATCTCTGGTCGGCAGAACCGGTCTACCATTTGCTAATGGTAACTCGGACTCCGCTTGCGCCGTTAACGTTCGGATCCCTGTTGTCGCTGGGAGGTACGCCGTTGACGGAGACGGTCATGGCCTTGTTCTATGCCGCGGCCATAGTCGGCATCTACTTCGTGGCACGCGGCTGCAACACGAGGCTGGCTATTCCTGCGGCATTGATCGTCAACTTTTACCCGGCCTATGGCTCCCTTTTTCATCTTGTCGAGACCGAGCCATTGGCGACTTTGTCCTTCGTCTGGTGGTGCGTGCTCTTGATGAGCGCCGTACGGCGTCCCGCGACGGCGCGGTTTACGGCGCTGGGGATCGCTACATTTATTTGCATCATGGCTCGACCGTCCTTTCTCCTCTTTCTTTCGTTTGCCATTGCGCCGTTTTTGCTCCTGTTCGTGAAAACTAGTTTCCTGAGAAAAGCATGGTACAGCACGGCTTTTGCGATAGGATCCGGCACGCTGTTGCTGCTGTGGTGTACTCACAACTATGTTCGCTACGGTGACTTCACGATTGCACGTACAAGTCAGGCGCACATTCCGATGATGCGGACGTTCTGCTTCGCGCACATTGTTCAGCGGCAGAACGGCCCGGCGTCCGTAGCATTGGCCGATCTTGTCAAGTCGCGGTTGCTCAACAAGGAGCCTTATCGTTCCTACGGAATCGACGAGCACCAATTCTTTTTACGTGGGACCGTGCGGATGTTTTGGGATCTCGTACCCTTATGCGATGAGACATACGGCTGGAACGACGATTACCATCAACTTCGTAAGGTGGGTATTGAGGCGGTGATGGCACATCCTTGGCCCTATGCTCGTGGGGTGATCCGGGCGTTCACCGGGCTATTGGTCCTCAATTACCGAGAGGCAGCACCCGAGCGGTACTACGGACCGGAACCGCCCAAGCGAGATGCGAGCGGACTGCCGGTTCCGACGGAGGACGACCTGATACCGCGTTCCTATCGTTGGCAAATGATGTCCTCTCCGGGCCAGAAGATGCAAGTTGACCCAGACTCCGTCGAACTGCGCAATCTTGGACCCGCAGTTGCGCGAGAAAGCGCGGGTTCTCGATGAGAAGATCGACCAGTACCACCGGATGCTGCCCAATCGGGAGGCTTGCACTTGGCTATCCACGGTGCTTAACGCCATATCGTGCGTTTACCCGCCTGCGATTGTATGGCTCCTCGCCGGATCGATTGGCCTCTTCTTGAAGCCGGATCCCGGAAAATGGGTTTTGGCGTCCGTCTGCCTTATTAGCGTCGGTGTCCTCTTCTACACGGTTTTGGGAGTCAACGCAATCCTACAAATGCGTCTGCCGTTTGATCCGTTGATTATCCTGTTCGGGCTAACCGGCTTTTGGGAGATCTTCGTGGCGGCCAGGCAACGTGTTTCGCGTGGATTATCATGAAGCTCACGATGAGTCGATGCGAACCAGCGCCTCCTTATGAAGTGCCACGAATGAACGTCTGGCTGTCTGTGGCGTTGCACTGCACCTATAGCATGCCGCGTCCCCTGCCACAGTTGCTTGGTGGGCGCGAGCCGGGGGTACTGCTTTATCACGGTACGCCGCGGCGCACGATGGCAGATGGAAAGTACCATTTTGACCGGAGCGCATTGGAACAGCAGGTTGTATGCCTCAAAAAGCATTTCGACATGATTCGCCCGGAGGAGTTGCACGCTCCTCGGAGTTCGTGGAGCCGCAAAGCCGTCCTTCTGACCTTCGACGACGGTTTTCAAAACAATGCGCGGGAGGCGGTGCCCGTGCTGGCGAAGCACGGCGTTCCCGCGATATTCTTCGTATGCACTGGGCACCTGCAATCCGGCCGTGTCCTCTGGTTCGCTTACTTGAGCGCTCTGGAGCATGCGTTTGCCGCCCCCGGCTTCTCGTTGCGGGGCGAGTACTACGATATGTCGCCGGAATGCCGGCAGCAATCCATGACGAAGCTGCGGAACTTCTTGCTCGGCCTGCGACCTCATCCGCAGGCGATGTATCGCGCCATCGCCGACGAGTTGCCGCTGTTGGAATCCTTCATGTCGCAGGACGATGTGCAGGAGTGGTGTAGCTGCATGACAGCGGAGGAAATGGCGGAGTTGGACGCTCACGAGCTGTTCTCGGTGGAAGCGCACACCTCCGACCATCCTTTTCTGACCATGTGCTCGCCCGAGGAGGCCCGTCGCCAAGTGCTCGACAATAAACAGGTGATCGAGCGCGTGTGCGGCAAAACCGTGACCGCCATCTCCTATCCGTCGGGCGATTACAATCGATCGATCCTTATGATGTGTCGTGATTTGGGGTTTCTCTCGGGGCATGCCGTGAATCCGCGCGTGGGATGTGATACAGACCTTGAGGTGCCGCGAGCCGGGATCTATCAGCCTTACAAAGAAGTCGCCGCGTTCAAGGCGATGTGGTCGCGTCGGAGAGTGAACCGTGGCTAGCGACCGCCGCCAGGGGGTTGTCCTGTACACGTCGCAAGACAAATTGTCGGACGAACTGTTTCTATACATCTACGCCCACGTAGCCGATACTGCCGGCGAGGTGGATGTTGTGGCGGTCAAACCGCTGCGGCGCGGCGGCCGACGGAGTTTCGCCCGCGGCATCCGAAAATGTAAGCGCCTCGGTTTGCTGGCCACAGCGGAGATTGTGACTTCCTCGGTCTTTCGGCGAAAATTCGCGCACAGGGATCGGCAGGCCGTTGCCGAGGGAATCCGTGCCTTGACCAGGCCCAACCACACGCCGGACTTGGATAAGGTTTTCTACGCCTCGGATCTCAATGGGCCGACCGCCGTGGCCACGCTAAGAGATCTGTCTCCGGCAATTCTTGTCCAAGCGGGGGCGGGATTGCTCCAACCGCAGGTTTTCAGCATTCCGACGCTTGGCACGCTTAATTTGCATCATGGCATTGCGCCTGCAATTCGCGGTGCGGACTCCCTCTATTGGGCGCTGTGGGAGCGCCGCCTCGATTGGATGGGGAGCACCGTGCATTTTATCGACGCGGGCATCGACACGGGCCAACCACTGGCCTACAGCCCGATCGCCCCGGTCGTTGCCGGCGAAGGTTTTGCATCCCTGTTTGTCCGCGCCACGGAGGGTGGAACGCGGCAACTGGCGCGAGTTATCGGGCGACTTTTTAGCGGTCAAACCGTCGAAGCGATTCGGGCGACGTCTGGTGGCGTCTATCGATCGACGTTCTCCGGATGGAAGATGCTGCTGCTGGAACGTCGCTTGACGAAGCAGCGGCGCATGAACCGGGCTCTAGCCCAAGACGCGGATACAGGTTGCTAACAGATCGTATGATTACCCGTCCGCCGCTGGTGAGCGTTGTGATGACGGTGTACAACGATGGTGCCTACGTGACCGAGGCGGTCAGGAGCATCCTCGGACAGACCTTTACCGATTTCGAGTACATCATCGTCGATGACGGAGCCATTGACGACAGCGTGGCGAAGATTCAAGCTTTCGGAGATCGCAGGATACGGCTAATTCGGCAGGCGAATACGGGCATTGCCGAGGCGCTGAACCACGGAATTCGCGAAGCGCATGGTGAGCTGATCGCCCGGCAGGACGCAGACGATGTTTCCGACCCGCGACGTCTGGAACGCCTGGTGGAGTTTGCGAAGGAGCATCCGGATGTGGGGCTCGTAGGCACATGGATGCGTGTCATTGACGAGCAGGGGGCGCCGCTTACAGAAAAGCACTATCCCACGGACAACGAATCGTTGCAGCGCGAGTTGACACTCGACAACACCTTCCTTCATGGCTCTGTCTTGTTTCGGAAAGCCACTGCTTTGCAGGTTGGCTTGTACCGAGGGGCATTTCGTTGCGAAGACTTCGATTTATGGTTGCGGATGGCCGAGGTGAGCGAGTTGGCAAATCTGCCGGAGATACTCTACTCCTGGCGCTGCGCCACTCGGCCGTTGGCGTGTCAAACCGGCGATTGATCACGGATGCTACACGGCTGGCAATTTGGTGCGCGCACAGCGCCGTTGAGGACGGTCGGAGCCGGAGCTGAATGTTGAGCAAGTAAGCCGGCAATGGTTCGTGCGATTGACTCGGGCCTTTCGCGGCGTGGACGATCCGAACGTAGCGTATGATCTGATTCGGGCCCAGGACCTGGTGCGTGAAGGGCGTGGGGCTGAGACACGATCGATCCTTCGCCAAGTAATTCGCCGCAATCCGCTGATCTTGTATGCATGGCTGCTGTTGGCCCTGACGTTCCTTCCCGCTCGAGCCGCTCCTTTCCTGTGGAATCGCTTGCGGTCGATCTATCGCGCCGGAACATGGAAACGGCGATAAGTCACGATGCGTAGCCCTAAAGAGATCATCTTCTTAGTCGAGGATTATTGCCGGTACATGAGTGGCGCCGACTATTTTCGGAAGCGGCAGGGCCTTGGGGCGTATTTCGAGGATCCGCGGTGTTATTACAACGATCTGCGGCACAAGGCCGACTGGGGCGGCGTTTGCGTCGACGGCGTGCCCGCCTTGCGCATGGTCCAATCGGGTGAGACTTCGGTTCTGCCGGTCATGGTGTTGCTGTACGGCTTGGGCAGTGCCGACCGCTACTTCTTAGAAAACGACGCCACGCGGTTGGATGCGGTCGGCCGCGTCTCCGGTTGGCTCATCCAAAATATGCTGCCTGAGGGCTATTTCGACAATGGATGCAGCCAGCGGCATCCGACCGTCGAATATGTTTCCGACAACAGCGCAATGTCGCAGGGGCTGGCGCTTTCGTTTGCGACGCGGGCGATTCTCTACAAACTCGTCGGCGACGAACAATTGGTGCAATTGCGGTGCATGGTCGACGCTATTATCGCGAATATGCTGCGGCCGCTTTCAGAGCTGGGGACGGCCGTCTACCGCGACAACGATCTGTTCCTGCTGGAAGATTGCACCAAGGACGGCAGCGTCGTGCTCAACGGCTGGATTTTCGGGGTCTTTGGACTGTTCGACTACCTTCGACTGAGCAAGCAAGAGCGCGTCGAGAGCTGCCTGAGCGCGACGATCGACACCATGAAGCGCGTATTGCCGGACTACTGCCTGACGAGCGGCTGGTCCTACTATGACGACCGGGGACGAATCAGTTCTCCTTTCTACCACGACTTGCACATCAGCATGTTGGAAGCGATGCACCGGTTGACCGGGGCGGCCGAATTCGCGGCCTGCTGCGACAGGTTTCGCCGAGCAAACACCCGTTTCAACCGGACACGATACACCATTAACAAGATCAAAGATCGCCTGTTGGACAAGAACGCGCTGGGGAGTTGACGCGGGACAAGTAAGACTTGCACGTGCGGCTGCTATATATCACTGCTGAAATGCCGTTTGGAACAGGAGAAGCGTTCTTCATTCCCGAGGTGAAGGAAATCATTCGCCGCGGACACGACGTACTCATCGTGCCGCGCTCGGCGTCGGCCGGCGTTTTCAACGGCGCGGCCGAGGGACTGCGGGACGTAAGCATCGAGGCACCGGTCTTCTCGTTGGGAATCCTCGTGTCGGCGATTGCGGAAGCGGCTCGCAGCCCATTGCGATCGGCCAGAAGCATCGCCGGCGTGCTCCTTTGTAGCAGCCCACGTGCCCTGTTTCGCAATTTGATGGTCTTGCCAAAGGCCCTCTGGCTCGCTCGCCTTGGGCGCCAATGGAATGCGGACCACATTCACGCCCATTGGGCCTCGACGATGGCGACGATGGCCATGGTGGCGGGAGAAGTGGCCGACATTCCTTGGAGCTTTACAGCGCACCGCGGCGACATCGTGAGTAACAACCTCTTGGCAAGGAAGGCAAAAAAGGGTTCCTTTGTTCGTTTCATCTCGCAGAGTGGGATGGCGCTGGCCCGATCGCGTGGCGTGAGAGAATGCGGAGACAAGCTGCAAGTCATCCACATGGGGGCGGCCCTGCCGTCGGCGGCTCCGCGGGAAGTGGCAGCCGAGAATACCAACCACATCCTGTGCGCGGCTAACCTCATCCCCGTAAAAGGGCACCGCTACTTGCTCGAAGCCGTCCATCGCCTGAAACAACGCGGTGTTCATTGTCGTCTGACGGTTGCCGGCAGCGGTCCATTGCTGACTGACTTGCAGAAAGCGTGCGAACTGCTTGCCATCGAAGATTGTGTCAGTTTTGTCGGGCAGTTGCCGCACGACGATCTGCTGCGCCTCTATCAGGATGGGAAAGTCGCCGTGGTGGTCTTGCCGAGCGTCGATTTGGGTGGAGGGCTGCACGAGGGCATTCCGGTCACGCTGATCGAGGCCATGGCCAGTGGCGTCCCGGTCGTCGCGACGCGCACTGGCGGAATACCTGAACTGCTCGGCGATGGCGCGGGAGTGATGGTTCCGGGTGGCGATTCGGCAGCGCTCGCCGACGCGATCGAAGAGGTCCTTCACGATACGGATCTTCGAAACGAAATCGCCAAACGTGGGAAGTGTCGAGTGGAAAGCGAGTTTGCCACGGAAAGCGTGGTCGCACGACTGCTCGATCGCATCGAGGCCACCCTCCCGGCTCAGCGGCGGACGCCCGGTCATTGTCCGGTAGAAGCAGGCGTGCGGCCATGAATATCCTGCTGATTAACCATTATGCGGGCTCGCCGACGCACGGCATGGAGTATCGCCCTTATTATCTCGCGAGAGAATGGGTCCGATCGGGGCACCGTGTGACCATTGCCGCGGCTTCCTACTCGCATTTGCGATTGCAGCAGCCCAAAATGAATGGCGAGATTACCGAAGAGCAGATCGATGGCATTCGTTACGTGTGGCTGCGGACGCCCGAGTATGAGGGCAATGGCGTGCGGCGGGTGCGGAACATGGCGGCCTTCGTGCGCCAATTGCGGCGGCACGAATCTGACGTCGTCGGCGCTCGCGCCCGACGCGGTAATTGCCTCGTCACCGCATCCGTTCGTCGTCCTGCCGGCGCGTCGCATTGCCCGGAAATGTTCGGCGCGGCTTATTTTCGAGGTGCGCGACTTGTGGCCGCTGACCCTCCTGCACCTGAGCGCGATGTCGCGATGGCATCCGTTTATTCAATTGCTCCAGTGGACGGAAAACTACGCCTACCGGCATGCCGACCGCGTGGTCTCGGTGCTTCCCAAGGCCGCCGACTATATGCAGGCGCACGGCATGAAGCCGGAGAAGTTTGCCTGTGTGCCCAATGGAATTTGTCTGGAAGCCTGGGCGCATGCAGATGGGCAATTGCCAGAGCAGCATGCGAACGAATTGGAGCGTTTGAAAAAAGATGGCCGTTTTCTGGTCGGCTATCTGGGACAGCATGGCGTCTCGAATGCCTTGGGATCATTCCTTGCCGCCGGCCCGTTGGTTCGCGAGCGTGCTTTGCTTGTCTTGGTGGGGCAAGGTCCGGAAAAGGAGCGGTTGCAAGCCCAGGCAGCGGCGTACGGGACTGACAATATCGCGTTCCTGCCCCCGGTGACGAAGCAGACAGTGCCTGTCATGTTGGCGTCGATGGATGCACTGTTTTTGGGCTGGAACCGCCAACCCCTGTACCGCTATGGCATCAGTCCGAATAAACTGATGGAATACATGATGGCCGAGAAGCCCGTGATCCACGCCGTTGAGGCAGCGAACGATCCGGTGGCCGAGAGCGGATGTGGCATTTCTTGTCCGCCTGAAGACGCCGGCGCAGTCGCCGCGGCGATTCTGCGTCTGGCAGATTGCGGCACAGCCGAGCGGCATGCGATGGGCGAGCGCGGCGCCCAATACGTCGTCGCGCATAATAGCTATGCCGCCTTGGCGAACGAATTCCTCAAAGTAATGGAAACTTCTGAGGTGAAATCAACATGACGACCTACCTGTTCTACCTCGCGACGGGTCCGGCACCGGCGGAAGTCGTGGATTCACAGACGCTTCCCGATGGGTATCGTTGGGTGCTATGGAAGCCGACGTTACGCAGTTTGGTGCCGCCCGGATTGAAATGGTGGTTGTGTGCCCGCCGTACCCTATGGCACTATCTCCATATCTTCGCCTGTCGTGACTATAGCATCTTGCTCATCTATCACGGCGATGCGTTCGTTCATCATTCGTTTGTCGTGCCGCAGTGGTTTCGTTATCCATTCATGAGCGGCAATGATCTTCAGATTATAAATACTTGGACCGTTCCGCAGCATCGCGGCCATGGTCTGGCCACATTTGCTCTGAGCCGGATTCTCGCCGCGTACGCTGCACCGAAACGACGTTTGTGGTATGTTGTGGCCGATAATAATGTAGGCTCGATCCGCGTGGTGGAGAAATGCGGGTTTGTGTTGATCGGGAAAGGCTCGCGGGTACATAGCGTTTGGAACCGTCTTCTTGACCGGTTTCAAATCCGCGAATGGACGGCCGGCTTCGCCGCCTTCTATGATTGGCTAAACTGACGAAGAACATAATAGCCTTGTCAAAATCCTACACCGAGCAATTCACCGAATACTATCGCCTATTGGGACTCCCCTGCTACTTGGCTGACGGTACGCTGTGGCTGGAAGGGAACCGGATGATCTTTCCGGTGGGACCCGTGAGCCGGTCCTATTCCCTTCCACGGAGCACAGCCCGCGAGTTGTTAACCCAATCGCGTAGCGCGCTCTTGGTGAAGTATACGGACGGCTTCCATGCCGATTTGGCGTCCTCCGCGTGGTACGCCGTCATCTGCAGGTCGTTCGTGGATCTCAGTGAATATAATTCGAAGAAGCGGAGCCAGATTCGTAGAGCGCTCCGCGACTGTGTAGCACAGCAGGTGGATGCTCGATACATCGCCGACCATGGCTACGATATATACGCGGCGGCGGCGGTGCGCTACGCGGGCGGTAGAAAATCTGCACCCAAGAGCAAGGAACGCTTTCGGCAGATTATCTTGCAGGCTGAAGAGTTCCAGGACGTTATCGACTTCTGGGCCGTTCTCCATGGAGATCAACTGGCGGGCTTTGCCCAGGTGCATCGATTTGGCAGTACAGAGGCCAATTATTCGTCCATGACGTTCGATCCGGCGTTTTTTCGGTCATATGCGTCCTACGCATTGATCTACCGCATGAACGAGCACTATCTGCGGGAGAATCGCGTGGAATACGTCAACGATGGTTTCCGATCACTGCTTCATCGTACCGAACTGCAGAGTTTCCTCATCAGCAAGTTTGGATTCGAACGAGCTTTCACGCATTTATACGTTTACTATAAGCCGCTCGTTGCACTGATCATGACTTCACCCACGAGCCTCGCCGCCTGATGGGTAGGTTAGCCGGCGTTTTGCCGCCTTAACGAATTACATTCAGCTAGAACCAAGACAAGAGCGTGAGTCGGGGGAAAAGCTATGGAGCGTGGTGACATGCGAATCGAGGATCGCGGCGATGCCATTGCCAAAATGTATACGAGTTCCATGTATGGGATCTGGGGCTCAAGACGGCCGCGTCTACAAGATTGGGAGCGACAATTGCTTGAGAGCTATTGTCCGGATCATCGCGCATCGATTCTAGTTGTTGGCTGTGGCAACGGGCGGGAGACCTTTGCTATCCATGAGACGGGATTCCATAACGTTCAGGGTGTCGACATCACTCCCGCCTTTGTCGACTTGCAGCGTAGCCAAAGTCGCGAGCTAGGAATCGACGTTGAGTTCACTGTGGCTCGAGCCGACGCCCTACCATTTGCCGACGAGCACTTCGACGTACTGACGATGTTCGTGAACATCTATGGGCATATCACTCCCAGGTCACTGCGGCTCGAGGTGCTCGACGAAGCGCGACGGGTTCTTAAACCCGGCGGCATCCTGTTCATTGAAGCTACATCGCGCTACCATGGGTATCGTTACCGCGTTGCAATGTATGCCTTGGATATGCTGCATCGCTTGTACAATCCTTGTCTACTCGAACCGGGCGACAAGCTGATGCGCAGCGCGCGGAAGCTGGGCGTGGCACCATCGGCATACCCCCGCAGCCACTGGTTTCGGCCCGGTGAAATTGATGCTGAGGCGGCCACGGCGCCGCTGGAAGTATTGCGAGCAACGACCGTAAAAGGCTTTATCGAAGAACCAAGCGGCCATGCAACGAGCTATCGCGGCAAACGGGGACTGCTCTATGTGTTGCGTAAGCCGTCGGTCACGGCGGCGACAACCGTATGCGCGCCGTCCAACACGCAATGACGCGTGTTGCAACAATAATGTGTCGCCGGAAAGACCGAGCAAGAGCACGGCGTTGTTGTTCGCCGCATCACGCAGCGAAACGAAAGGGGTGTGAAGAATGCTCTTTAGTTTGAAAGGCTTCAGCCTATTCGCTTGGAAAGTCGGGCACTATCGGCGAGGGGTGACGGGGGCAGGCAATAGCACCGGTGTCGACTTCGAGAACGTGACATGCTAACGGATCCAGGGGTTGCAAAATTCTGCACGGCGATTGAACGCTTCTTTGGCGGTGGCCGGTGTTTCGTCCTGGCCAAGGGGCGCGTGGGACTGTACGTGGGACTCCGCGCCTTGGTTTGCCTCGTGGTTCTACGGTCCTCATGCCCGGCTACACCTGCATGGTGGTGCCATCGGCCGTGCAATTCGCAGGTTTGAAATCGGCCTATGTCGACATCGATCCGCAAACCTACAACATCGATCCCCGACGGCTGGATGAGATTGCCGATAGCAATGTGGCCGCACTGATCATACAGCATACTTATGGAATACCCTGCGAGATGACTCCGCTCATGCAATGGGCCCGGTCGCGGGGCATCATCGTGATCGAAGATTGCTGCCACGCTTTTGGGTCGACGTATCAGGGGCAATTGTGCGGAACCTTCGGCCGCTTCGCGTTCATGTCGGGCCAATGGAACAAGCCTTTTTCCACCGGCCTCGGCGGCATGCTTCTGGTGAACGACCCAGCCATTGCCAGTTGCGTCGAGCAGATTCTCCAGAACGAGGGCTCTGCGCCCGGGCGAGTCAAGGAACTCGTGCTCCGTGCCCAGACAATGGCATTCAAGTTGTTTGTACGACCAGCAACGGCGATGCGAATCACGTCGCTGTATCGGTCCCTGAATCGCTTTGGCATGGCAATCGGTAGCTCCTCGCAAGACGAGTTGCGCGGCGAGATGCCGTCTCGGTATCTGGCAGGCAATGGCCGCTTGCCAGGCCCGTGAGGGGCTGCGGGAAATGGCGGGCATCCGTGAGAATATCGAACACCGCATACGGCTGACGGCGTTCTATCACGCCCGGTTGCCGAGCCTGGGTTTCGCGCCTCTGGAGTATCCGGACGCGGCGCGGCTGCCACTGCTGCGATATCCCGTGCGGGTTGCGAACAAGCAGGAGGTCCTGGAGCGGGCCATCGCCGCGCGTGTCGAAATTGGGTCGTGGTTCGAGGTGCCGCTTCATCCGGCCGGAACATCACTGGAAACGTTCGGCTATCGTGTGGGGATGTGCCCCGAAGGCGAAGCCGCGTGTCGTGAAGTGATTAACCTACCGACGCACCGTCGCGTCAGCGAAGAAGTGGCCGAGCGGACGCTCAAGTTCCTGCAAAAGGAAGGGCGGCCTGCGGCATGATGAAACGCTTGTTGGACATCATGGCGGCGAGCGTTGGCCTGCTGGTCCTGTCGCCCCTGTGGATTATTTTAGCACTGCTGGTAAAGTGCAGTTCTCCCGGTCCGGTGATCTTTCGACAAGAGCGGATTGGACGCGGGTTTCAGCCTTTCAATCTCTATAAGTTTCGCACGATGGTTCGCGATGCGCCGCGGCTGGGAGGTCAGATCACGTGCCAGGGCGACCCGCGCGTCACTCGAGTCGGCAGACTGCTGCGCGACAGCAAGTTCGACGAACTGCCGCAATTGTTCAATGTGTTGCGCGGCGACATGAGCCTAGTTGGCCCGCGTCCCGAGGTATCGCGTTACGTGGAAATGTTTCGTGATGACTACCGAGTGATTCTTCAGGTACGACCAGGCATCACTGATCTGGCGTCGATTCGATACCGGGACGAGGCGGCAATTCTCTCCGCCGCAAGCGACGCCGAGCAGGAATATGTCGGTCGAGTATTGCCCGAAAAGATTCGCCTGGCCAAGGAATACGTCAGCCGGCAATCGACCGGGCTCGATCTAACCATCATTTTCGGCACGTTAGTCGGGCTGGCGAGCGATCGAGTCGCAGGATGGTTCGGTCACCGGGCAAAGGTGCAGCCATGACGCGTAAGGTTTCGATATACTGGAAGAAGCGGTCTACTAGAGGCATTAGCCGGCCCATGAAGCAGTGATGAAAGCAGGAATCGATTTTCCCGTCGCGCCGGCCGAGTGCCCGACTTATCCGGACGATATTGCGGCCGACAAAAGCGTAGCGACGTCGTTGCCACGATGATATTGGACAACTCGATGATGCAAGTTCCATTTTTCCGTCCGTCGATCACCGAAGCCGAGATCGCCGAGGTAGTCGCCTGCCTGCGCTCTGGCTGGTTGACGACGGGGCCACGCACAAAGCAGTTCGAGACCGAACTGGCGCGGCAGACCGGCGGCAAGCACGCGGTTGCCGTTAACTCGTGCACGGCCGCCTTGCACCTGGCCGTGGAGGCGCTGGGCTTGAAATCGGGCGATGCCGTACTTGTGCCGACAATGACTTTTGCCGCCACGGCCGAGGTGGTGCGCTATCAGGGAGCTGTTCCCCTGTTGGTCGATTGCGATCCCGTGACGCTCAATATGGATTTGGCCGACGCCGAGCGGAAGATCAAACAACTCCGCGCCGGCCACACGCCACTGTCGCCGGCGCTTCGAGTTGTCGGCGTCATGCCCGTGCACGTCGGTGGGCTGATGATGGACATGGAGGCCGTACAGGCGTTCGCCAATCGGCATGATCTCTGGGTGGTGGAAGACGCCGCGCACAGCTTTCCGGCCGCGTACCGCCATGCCAGCCCCTCGTCTAGCGGCGTTGCCGAGGGAGAGAGCATTGGCTCGCGATGGCAGCGCTGTGGCGAAAACACAGCGGCGGTCACCTGCTTCTCCTTCTATGCCAACAAGACGATGACGACCGGTGAAGGGGGAATGGCCGTGACGGACCACGCTGACTTGGCTGATCGCATGCGGCGGATGTCGCTGCACGGCTTGTCGCATGATGCCTGGAAACGCTATGCGGGCGACAACGCCTGGGACTATCGCATCGTGGCCCCCGGCTACAAGTACAACTTGACCGACGTGGCGGCCGCCATCGGCATTCACCAGTTGGCTCGCTCCGAGGACATGCGGTGCCAGCGTGAGACGATCGCACGCCATTTTCGCGAGCGGCTCGCGGACGTGGAACAGCTAGAGTTACCGCCGGATCCGGCCGACCGCGTTCACGCGTGGCACCTGTTCCCCATCCGGCTGCGATTGGATCGACTGTCGATCGATCGCAACGATTTCATGATGGCGCTTCGCGAGCGAGGCGTCGGATGCTCGGTCCATTGGCGGCCGTTGCATCTGCATCCCTACTACGAAGAGACGTTCGGCTGGCAGCCGGGGCACCTGCCCGTCGCTTCCGCCCAGTGGCCGCGGCTGATTACTCTGCCGTTGTTCCCCGGCATGCAGCCCGACGAACAGGACCACGTTCTGCAAGTGGTCCGGGCATTGTGCGAACAACATGCGGAAGGACATTAGGATGCCAAAAGAGCGCTCTGAACCGATGTCCAGCCGACGCGATAGCGATTCGGCCGTGGTATGGCCAGAGGGAAAGACCTTTGCCTTCACTGTCTTCGACGACACCGACGATGCCACACTGGAAAACGTTGGTCGAGTGTATTCGTTCTTGGCCGATTGCGGCATACGCACCACAAAGTCGGTATGGGTCGTATCGGGCGATCCTGCGCAGGGGAGCCATGCGGCGCCGACCTGCGATGATGTCGGCTATCGGCAATGGCTGCTGGATCTGAAACAGCAAGGGTTTGAAATCGGTTTTCACAATTGCACGTGGCATGGCACGCCACGAGAGGGTGTTCAGGCTGGATTGAAACAATTTGCCACAATTTTTGGCAACGATCCTGCCACTGCGGCAAATCACACCGGCGTCGATGAATCCATGTACTGGGGCGATGCCCGGCTAAGCCACTGGCGAAAGGCCGTCTACAACCTGCTTACCCGCTTTCACAACCGCGGTAAGTATCGCGGACACGTCGAGGGTGATGTATACTTCTGGGGTGACCTTTGTCAACAGTCCATCAAATACTTCCGCAACTTTACTTTCAAGGATGTTAATACTCTGAAGTCGTGTCCCTTCATGCCGTACCATGATCCTCTGAAGCCATATGTGAACTACTGGTTTGCATCGTCCGATGGCCATGATGTCCGCATGTTCAATGAATGCGTCAGTGAGGCGAATCAGGATCGTCTAGAGGAGGAGGGAGGCGCGTGCATCATGTACACGCACTTTGCCAGCGGTTTTGCTGGAGACGGCGCCCTAGACCCACGTTTTCGCCAGCTCATCACCCGCCTCTCCAAGAAGAATGGCTGGTTCGTCCCCGTCGTCACATTGCTCGATCACCTGCTGCAAGTAAACGGTCATCATCAAATTTCCAACGCGGAGCGAGCGCGGATAGAACGAAAATGGCTTTGGCAAAAGCTTTTTTCCGGAACGACCTGAGACCGATGATAGAGGGAGGAGAGGAAAGAGGGGATAGACGAGAGAACGGGTCGGCTCACGACCCAGCAGCGCCTGTTATTGCGACGACGTTTTCCCACTGCGAATAGCTCAGTACCAACCATTAGATCATGAATGAACAGTTAAAAGAGACGATTGCACACACGCTCAACGTGGACCCGGCCGAATTGACGACCGACAAGCAGCTGGCGGATTTTGACGATTGGGATTCCGTAACGGTCTTGACCCTGATGTTCGTTTTGGGCAAGGAATTGGGGACTGAGATCATGCCGGACGAGGTCACGGACCTGCGCACGTTTGGCGACATCGAGAAGCTCGTGGCCTCCAAGCAAAACTGAAAGCTATTCCCTAAGCGAACAAAAATGACGCCGATTGTTCCATCCCGGGACTTCTAGTACGATTTCAAACCTCGCAACGCACAAGACCATGCCCGAAACCTCCACGATTCGCGCCATTGCACACGCACTACCCGCCACGACGCTCAGCTACGAAGCGCTTGCCGAGCGCTTCGGCGAGAAGCAGGTCGCATCGATCTACCGGATGTCGGGCATTCGCGATCGGCGAGTCGTCGCTCCGGGGCAGTGTGCCTCCGATCTGGCGGCTGCGGCGGCCCAACGGCTTTTCGCGCATGCCAACGTCGATCGTGATGCGATCGACGCCTTGATCTTTGCCTCGCAGACGCCCGACTATCGCATTCCGGCCACGGCCTCCCGGCTACAGGGCGCATTGGGGCTTCGCGAGCAATGCTCGACGTTCGATATCAATCAGGCGTGCGCGTCCTTCATTTTTGGCCTTCAGGTAGCCCACTCAATGGTCGTGGCCGGCACGGCCCACAGCGTTCTGCTGCTCAACGGCGATGCACTGAGCACGTTGATCAATCCCAAGGACCGCGGTCTGGTCACGCTGCACGGAGATGCCGCGGCCGCCACCCTGGTCGAGCCGTGCGACGCCGAGGCCGGCGGCATCGAGTTTATTGAGGTCGGCACGGCGGGCAAGGATTTTGATCGGCTGATGGTGCCGGCCGGTGGAGCCCGTTGCCCTGCCGGCCCGGCAACGCGGGAAGAGACGACGGACGCCAGCGGATGCACCCGCAATCAAGAGCAAATCTATATGGACGGCCCGGCGATCTTCCATTTCGCGTTGTATAAGATCAAGGACTTTCTCAAAGGCATGCTGGAGCGCCGAAAGCTTTCGGTCGATGACTTCGACCTTGTCCTGTTTCACCAGGCGAATAAGACCATGGTGGATTTGCTGTACAAGGCCATCGACGTGCCCGCCGCCAAACAGTACTATTTCATGGAGCATGTCGGCAATAGCAGTGGCGCGTCGCTGCCGTCGCTCTTGGCCCAGGCGTGGAGAGCAGGCCTAGTGAAGTCGGGAAGCCGGACGCTGATGTGCTCGTTCGGTGGCGGGCTATCGTGGGGCGCCGTGTCATTGCGCTGGCCGACCGATGCAAATGCCGCCGTGCCCGGTGATATCGATGTAGCCGCGGCTGCCTCGTAGTGGAAAGGAGCGATCGTCTCGTGGCGCTCACGTTGCACCATATCGGCATTCTCGTCCCCGATATTGGGGCCGCCGCAGACCAATATGTGTCGCGCTTTGGCTACCGCATTGTCAGCGAAGTGATTCATGATCCGGTGCAGACGGCGCACGTGCAATTTCTGGCGGGAGCCGAGCCCGCCCCGTGTATCGAGCTGATTACGCCCGATGGTCCGACAAGCAAGCTTAGCAACGCCCTCAAGAAAGGGGGCGGCCTGAATCATCTTTGCTATGTCAGCCCGGACATCCAGGATGAGTGCCGACGGCTTCGGGCCGCGGGTATGTTGCTTCTGCAATCCCCCGTAGCAGCCCAGGCCTTTCCCGGTCGCCGCATCGCGTGGCTCATGGGCCGAGACGGCATTCCGATTGAACTGGTCGAACCGGAGCCGGAACGTTAACAGATCCCGAGTGGGAGTAAATGATGGATCGCCTCTTTCAGGTGCAAGAGATTTTTCGACAGGTCTTCGATGATGATGCGTCCGTCACGCCGCAGACCGGCCGAAAGGAAATCGATGGCTGGGACTCAGTGGCCCAGGTGAAACTGGTTTTGGCCATCGAGGAACAATTCGGTATCCAGTTTACCGAGGACGAAGTCTCGTCGATCGACACGGTCGGCGGCTTCCTACAGGCCATCGAGGCGCACAAAGCGACAAACGCGTGAAGCCGCAAGCCGCACAGAATCAGTGGGTCGATAGCGTGCTCTCACGCACACCACCGGAACAACTTGTGGCGACGGCCGCTACGTTGATCGAAGCCTGCCGCGGCGAGCCTTCGGTCGGCGTGGGAGAGACCATTGCCAACCATTTGGCATCGCGGCTGCAAGATGAGACCGCGAAGGCCGACGCGATTAGGAGGCTTGGCGAGCAGCCCGATGGCCTGTCGCGTTTTGTAAGAGCAAGAATCTTGGCCTTATGCGGAGATGCCGAAGGCGCCATCGACGGTTTTGGCGAGGCGGCTCGTACGTCGCTTTGCGCGGATCCCGAACTACTGCTGCATCGGGCCAGACTGCTGGCGCGCGAAAAGCGATTTGCCGAGGCCGTCGACGATCTGCAGTCGGCCTTGAACCTCTTTCCGCCCTATGGCTTCTTCGTCAAGGGCGAGAAGGTGTTCGATCGCGTGCTCGCGTCGGGTCAATGGAAACCACGCCGAACTGCCAAGCTCGCCGTGCTGTCAAGCTCGACGACGGCGCTGCTCGCGCCCGTTTTGCGGGCTGCTGGCTTTCGCCGCGGCCTGCATCTTGATATTTACGAAGGCACGTACGGGAACTACCAGCAGGAGATATTGGACCCGACCTCAGGTCTGTATCAGTTTCGTCCCGATCTGGTCGTCATTCTGCTAAACCACCGCGATTTGGCGCTGCCGCCGACGGGAGGCGGCGAACAAGCCCGCGACTTCGGCGTCCGGCTGCGTGAGCTTTGGAAGACGTTGCTGGCTCGCAACCCCTGTCACATCGTCCAAGTCGGCATCGATTCGCCGCCGGCCGGCGCTTGGGGCAGCTTGGAAGACACATTGCCCGAGGGACGGCGTCGCGTATTGGACTTGCTGAACCTCGCGTTGGCCGACGAGCATCCGCAAGGTGTTTCATTCGTCGACGCCAATGCGTTGGCCGCGCAAGTTGGGCCCGACTACTGGGCTGCGTCCGAATGGCACCTGGCCAAGCAGTATCCGTCGTCCTCGGCATTGCCACTCTTGGCCGACGCCGTTTGCGCCCATTGTGCTGCCGCGCTGGGGCTCACCTCGAAGGTGCTGGCCGTCGATCTTGATAACACGCTATGGGGCGGGATTATCGGCGAGGATCTCCTGGGCGGCATCCGAATTGGCCCACCCAGTGCCGAGGGCGAAGGCTATCTGGAACTGCAACGATATCTCAAGGAACTACAACAGCGCGGCGTGCTCTTGGCTGTCTGCTCGAAGAACAATTTGGCGGATGCCGAACTCCCATTTCGCCAACATGAGTCGATGCACCTGAAGCTCGACGATTTCGTGGCGTTTGCGGCAAACTGGGAAGACAAGCCGAGCAATCTGAGGAGGATTGCGAGCCAGCTATCCCTGGGCTTGGATAGCTTTGTGTTTCTCGACGACAATCCGCTGGAACGCGCGGTGGTGCGATCACAACTGCCGGAGGTCGTCGTGCCCGAGTGCGGTCCGACGCCCTGGGCAATGCTTGCTGCGCTGCGTCGGGGCATGTACTTTGAGACCGTCTCGATTACAGCCGAGGACGCCGCCCGACACGCCAGCTATCGCGGCAATGCGGCGCGGTCTGTGGCCGAAGAAAATGCCCCGTCGCTGGAGGCCTTTCTCGCCGGTCTGGAAATGGTGTGCCAACATGGTCCTGCGGATAGCAAGACGCTCCCCCGGGTCACACAACTGATCAACAAGACGAATCAATTCAATCTCACCACAAGGCGCTACACCGAAGATCAGGTCAAAGCGATGGCGACATCGTCTGATTGGTGGTGCCATTGGTTTCAACTCTCTGATCGTTTTGGCGACCACGGCCTGATTGGCGTCATCCTCGCCCGCAAAGACCCTCCAGCTTGGCACATCGACACCTGGCTGATGAGTTGCCGCGTGCTGGGCCGCCAGATGGAAGACTTTATGTGTCAGGTTCTTCTATCGGCGGCCAAAGGTGACGGCGCGGCGACCGTTGTCGGGCAGTACCTTCCCACGGAAAAGAACGGATTGGTCAGCGATCTTTACCCACGGTTGGGGTTTGACGCCAAGCTCGGCGATGGCCGGGAATATGTGTTTCCCTTGCAGGATCGTCCCATACAATCGTGTAACTTTATTCGCGGCAACGACTGCTCTGTAGCCGATGAGCATTAGGATCGTCCCATACGCTGCGGAGCACGAGGCGGGAGTGCGAGCGTTCAATGCTCGCTTGGCCGCTTCCGATATCGATCCGAAACTTTACTCCTCTCGTTTCCCCGAGTGCCACATCCCGGCGTGGCTTCCGCGCCGTGACGATTGCGATACGTACCAGGAGTGCTTCGTGGCAATTGACGACGAGGCGATGGTGCGAGGGGCTTACATCCTGAGGCATCAGACGTTTCTGGTCGGCGGAAAGTTGGTTCGCATCGCCGACTACCAACTGCCGATCTCGGAAGGCATTATCGACGACCGCTTCACGACGGTCGCCGTGCGGCTATATTTCGACGCGATCCACAGGCAGCCGCTCCTTTTTGGCCTCGGCGGCGGCGGCTATCAGGCGCCCGTGGTCAAGTTTCTCATGGCGGCCGGCTGCCAGACCGTGACGGTGCCATTCTATTTTCGAGTGCTTCACGCGGCACGATTCTTGAGAAACGCCCGTGTCTTGCGATCTTCAGGTTTGAGGAGCGCGGCCCTCGATTGCCTTGCTTGGACCGGGCTGGGTTGGCTAGGTATCCGAGCAATACGATTGCTTCGACCGGCGTATCGATGTCCCAAATCCGTGCTGTATGAGCGGGTCGACGAATTCACCGGATGGGCCGATGACGTGTGGAACGCATGCAAGCAAGAATATTCACTGATCGCGGTGCGCAGACCGGTGTATTCTCAATGTTTTGTACCCGCAATCCGATACCCGTTTCATACGGCTAAGAGTTTCGCGTCAAGGCCGGCCGATTGGATGGGCCGTGCTCTTGAGCACGCGCATGTCGGGCCACAAGCAATTCGGCGACATGCACGTGGGCACGCTGGTAGATTGTCTGGCGGCGCCCGACGATGCCCGCGACGTTGTGGCTTGCGCCCGCGACGTCCTGAAAGCAGATGGCGTCGACCTGATCATCTCGAATCAGTCGAGCGAGGCGTGGCGCCACGCCCTGCAAGCGTGCGGCTTTCTCAACGGACCATCGAATCTGCCGTTTCTTGCCGCCCCACAATTGGCCGCGTTGGTGCAGCCGTTCGACGAGGCGTCGCGGCGCTTCCACATCAATCGCGGCGACGGCGACGGCCCGATTCATCTCTGAGCTAGCGCAGCGCGGGCTTGATGACCCGACAGCCGCTGGCTTCCAGTTCAGCCTTTAGCTGGCCGAACGTCGCTTCATCGCGATACGTGCCGAGGATGGCGCCGCCCGAACCGGCGAATTTGGCCGACGCGCCGACGCGCCGTGCCCGCTCGACAATCTCAGTCTGCTCAGAAGGCAAGCGGCAGATCGAACGCCGTAGATCGAAATTAGCATCGATCAACTGCCCAAGTCGCTTGGCATCATGCTCCACAAGGGCCTGGCGGGCGCACACGGTCAGCTCGGCGAAGCGATTCATCGCGTTCACCACGGCCGCCTCGCCGCTCAGATAGCGGGCACGCAGGTGATTATGGAACACCTCGGTCGGCTCGCTCACCTCCGTGCTGTAGGCCAGATAGATTGGCGGAAGCAGCGCGGGATCGAGCGGCTCGTACACGCCACAGTGCAGGCCGTCAATCTCCTCCATACGCTCCTGCGCGAAATCCATGTAGACAAGCCCTTCATGCACCTGGATTACGCGGTCTTGCAGGCCAGCCGAAATGCCAAGTTCCTCGGTCTCGACGGCGAGGGCCAGTGAAGGGAGTACACGCTGGGGTATATCCACGCCGTAGAACTCGATCAGGCAGCGGAGCGTAGCGACGATAATCGCGCTCGATCCGGCCAGACCGACTTGGCGCGGGACGTTGCTTTCATACCGCACCGAGAAGTTTCGCTTGTGCAAGGACCTTCCGCTACGGCGGCAGTATTCCACGAATTTTTTGATCGTGGCCTTCACCAACCGCACGCCGCCGTAATAGCCGTGGAGCCGGACGTCGCGGGCCAAGTCGTCGACCGAATCAAAGCGGCTACGGTCCTCCTGGGTGAGCACCACCTCTACCTGATCCCACTCGTACAGCGTGACCTCGGCCCAGAAGTCGTGGATCGTTAAAGAAATCGTCTTGCCGTGGTAGCCGTCTGACGGGTTGCCGACCAGACCAGCCCGGGCGTACGCTCTCTTGCGGATCAGCAACATGGCGCGCTCCAGCGACTCAACGACCGGCGAGGAATTGCTCGACGTGCGTGCGTAATACAGGCCCGTATTGAGGATCCGAGAGCGCAAATTCCATGAAGGCCTGGAAGTAACTCTCAAAGTTGCCGATGTCGAACCGCGGCTCATCGCGTCCCAACCGCACACCCAAGACCTTGCCTCCCTCCCGGATCAGCATGCGCACTGCGTCGGTCAATTGGATCTCATTGCCTTTGCCGGGAGACGTCTTTTCCAGGCAATCGAAGATCGTGGCGCTAAACACGTAGCGGGCCGCGATGGCCAGATTGCTCGGCGCTTCGGCAACGCTCGGCTTCTCTACGAGATCGGCCAATTCGAAGATGCCTTGGTTGCTTCCGCGCGGCGTGGCGATGCCGTAATGAACCACGTCCTCCCGGGGCACCTCCTCCAAGGCGATCACGGCGTCGGCGTTGGCCGATTCGAAGGCGTCGATCATGGTGCGTACGACGCTCGACTGGGCGTGCCGTCCAATGATGGAATCGCCGAGCGCCACGACAAACGGCTGGCGACCTACGACCGGCTTGGCGCACAGAACAGCATGGCCTAGGCCGAGTTGCCGTCGTTGCCGTGTGTAAAAATATTCGAGGTCCTCACGCTCGAACGCCAACTCCAACAGCAGCTCTTCCTTGCCCGTCTCGCGAAGATTCGCGATCAATTCGGAGTCGATGTCGAAATGGTTCTCAATGGCCGTTTTGCCGGGCCCGGTGATGAAAAGCAATTGGCCGATGCCGCATCGAGCGAGTTCTTCAACGACATACTGAACCACCGGCTTGCAGCCAACCGGCAACATTTCCTTGGGCTGACTCTTCGTCAGCGGGAGGAGCCGTGTGCCGCGTCCGGCCACCGGCACTACAGCGAGATTAACAGGCATTATCCCCTCCTTTGGCCGGGTGCCGACGAATCTTCTACGTTTCGACGGCGACACGGGCACATGGGCAAATATACATTACGCCTGCCGGCGCGGCAGACCGGCAGTCAGCATCCGGCCCAACGCGCAAGCCCGTGCGGCGAGGAGAATCGGCGCACTTGGCACTCGCGCCGTTTACGCCACATTTGGACGACCAGTCCCAGCCCTGCAAGTCCCAGCAGCGCGAGCGTGCCCGGTTCGGGAACTTGTTGGCTGAAGGTTTGGTAGAACTCGCTGATGTGGGCTGCGCCACCGGCGCCTTCACGCTCGTAGACCAACAGGTCTTTGACAACCCATAGCTGAGTGACGGGTGCGAACGTCGCGGCGTCTCGCAGAGTATTGTCGGTATTGTTTCTGTAGTAGACGAATTCGTTGGCGAAGGGTAAATCGCCCGAGCTGGGATGTGCCCCGTAGAGATTTTCAGAGATAGAGACGCCTCCAGCGTTGATCGTGTCTTCGACGCCAAACGCAGTGAGCCACAAAGCATTGTCTTTGAACGCAACACCCCGGCTCGCGAATTCCGGTAGAATCGTGGCACGGAATTCAATCGTGGAATCGGCAAATTCTCCTGCCGGAGCAGACCACGCGCCGTTGACCTTAAACCCGTAGTCGCCGCCGAACGGCGCGTTTGGCTTGAGAACCTGGATCGGAGTGATTGCGATTTCCGCAGGCCCGGAAGCGATCGCATCCAGAGACTTTGTCGTCGTCACGTCGAACGAATCGAAGAGCTTGTCTCCGATGATGATGCCGCCGGCGTTTATGATCTGCGCGAGCGTATAGGATTGCGGATCGCGGAGAAGGTCAGGCGCGCCTACGACCGCTTGCAGGTTCGCGACGATGGGGTCAGCCGTTGCTTGCGGAACGCCAGACACTAGCACGACTGCGCACAACGCCGCTGCAAGTACCGGACCTGCAAACCAATATCTCGCTGCGTACATGGCTTACCCCTTGGGCCCACCGGCCCAGTTCTGGAAGTACGTGATGGATGACAGTTTCTTGGTGACTTCAAAGCGCCCGGGGGCCAATCCAACGTCACCAACCAACGATCGGAAAAACGGACGACGAACGAACCTTGCACAAGGTTCGGAAAGGTCTAGATGATTTGCGCGAGCCGGGCGTGTCGACACGTCGGAGAAAAGAAGAGACGTTTCGCGCAGGCAACTTGAACCGAGACAAAAACCGTCACCGATCACGCTGTGGTCAAAGCTTGCGGCGGCACTAGAATGGCCGACCGTGTGGGAACACCGAACATCGGTGGAGCTAGCAGAGCTAGCAAAGAGAGACACCAATAGCGCGAGCGCAATAACCGCGCATGGAGGCACTTGCTGCGCCGGACGAACGATCCGCACCGCTGCCTCCTTGGCACTTATGCCGTTAAACGAAAAACGCTGCCTCGTGAATAAAAGCCACTAACTCCAGGACCACTACTGGGATCCCGAAGAACACAGATAAGCGTTAGGATAGACGTCGCCTGCAAAATCGTCAAGAGTTTTGCCGTTCCACGGGTAAAGAATGTCAAAATCCGTACTGTTGAGGGGGTTGAGTCTCCTGGTAATTCTACCGGGGAGGTAGATTGCCGCCAAGATCTGCCGTGTGAACACCGGTCTGATCATCGCATTTGCGCCCCCATTCAGGTGGAGAATCTGGTGAGATGTGCCGCGAACTGCGTCCTCACGACCGATGCTTTCAGGCATTGTTGATTGCATCGACCGTCTGGCTGTCGTGGTTCGTGATGCTGGCGTTGCACGAATGCGGGCATGTATTTAATGGCTGGCTTGCCGGGGCACAGCTCGATCGCGTCGATTTCCCGCTCTGGAGATTCTCCCGTACTGATTTTGCGTTCAACCCACACCCGTTGTTTGTAGCATGGGGTGGCGGTTTATGGGGATGTCTTATTCCGCTGGCCATTTGGTGGGCTGCCAAATTTCTCACTCCCCGTTATGCATATCTGGCGGCGTGGCTGGCCGGTTTCTGTCTGATTGCCAACGGCGGGTACTTGGGCGGAGGTGCAATCCTTGCTGGCGGAGCCGACGATGCGGGCGTAATCCGGCAGAACGGCGGCCCTGCCTGGCTGTTGGTGGCCTTCGGGATGGTGGCAATTACGTCGGGGCTATTCGCGTGGAACGGCCTTGGGCCACGTTTTGGCCTGGGCACGAGCCGGGGAAAAGTCGATCGCGCGGCAGCAGTCGGCATGGCGATCGTCCTGCTGATCGTCGTTTGCACACTGGCCCTGCTCGAACGCCGCTAACGTGGATTGGCGAAGCCCGCTGATCACAGTTCAGGGCTCTTTGATCCGTGCCAATTCTGTCTCTGCGGAAGCGAGTTGTTGTTCGATGGACTTCAATTCGCCGGGATCATCCATCTGCTTCTTGGCCCCGGCCAGTTGCAGCCGCAGTGCCTGAATCCGCTGTTGGAGCACGTGCGTTTTCTTCTTTGCTTTCTTGTCCATGGGAATACCTGTTGGGCCAATTCGGTTTCGCCCAGCGCAAAGGCCCGGGCAAAATAGTGATCGTGTAAGAAAAGTGCTTCATCGAATGGCAATCGGCACGCGCGCCGGGGCCACACAACGATTCTATCGCGACGTGTCCTTCTCTCCTCTCTCCTCTCTCCTCTCTCTCCACTCCTCTCTCCTCTCTCTCCACTCCTCTCTCCTCTCGACGCTCGCCTTTCTTTGCAACTCTGATTCGGTCGCCAAGTCCAATGCCTGGTCCTTGGTCGCAATCTCTCCGTCGAGCTGCGCAGCGCGTATCCGCTGTAGCAACGCTTTATAGTGTGGCCCCGACGGTATGCCGTGGGCCAATAAATCATCGCCCGTCACAAGCGGTGGCGGATCCAACGTTTCAGTCGACTGGCTGAGCAATTTTCGGCAATAAGCCCCGGCTTCGGCTCCGGCCGGCGAGGTGGCTTCCGTGAGGGCCAAGAGATCATCGATGCCATCGGAAACCAGCAGTGGCTGGATCGCCGACCAGCGCATCGACCGGGCTCCAAGCAGCGCGGCATGGTGTCCCACAAGCCAACAGGTTTGTTCCGTTTCCTTGTTCGATAATCGCCAACGTTGGCACACCGCTGCCGCCTGTGAGGCATCGACAAACCGATGCAACAGTGTTGCCAATGCCAAGGGAAAGCCGCACTCGCTGCCCAGCCGCGTCAACGCCTGCAATGCATCGTCGCGTTGCTGTTTCCTGTCGGCGTCGCAAAGTGTGATTTCCGGCAGCACTTCCGCGGCCAATCCGGTTTCTATCATCAGACGCACCCCGGTCTCGCGCGTGGCATCGCACAGCATGCGCCGCATTTCCATGGCGATCCGCTCGGGGCTAACCACATGGATTTCGCCTGCCATCTCGGCGATGGCGGCCCGAGTATCATCGTCGAGCAGGAGGTTGAAGGCGGCAGCAAAGCGCACAGCGCGAAGCATCCGCAGTTTGTCTTCGGCAAAACGCTCGCGAGGTGAGCCGATAGCGCGGAGACGCCGATCGATCATGTCCTGCCGACCGCCGACGAAGTCGAGCACGCGCTGATCGACCGGGTCGAAGAACAGCCCGTTGATGGTGAAGTCGCGGCGCCGCGCGTCTTCTTCGGCAGAACTGAACGTGACGCTGTCGGGATGCCGTCCATCGCTATAGGGGGCGTCACGGCGAAAAGTTGTCACTTCGACGGTGCCCGCTGGTTTTGGGCCAATCACCGCGATCACGCCGAAGGCCGCGCCGATGGCCAGCGTTCGACGGCGGCCGAACAAATCGCGGACCTGATCGGGCAATGCGCTGGATGCCACGTCGTAGTCCTTCGGCGTGCGGCCGAGCAACTCGTCGCGTACGCAGCCGCCGGCCCAATAGGCCTCGAAGCCCGCGCCGCGCAGTCGGCGGACCACCTCTAGGGCAAAACGGCGTTGTTCTTCTGGTGTGGGCATTTGCAGGCGGTGACTCTTTGCCGCGTCCGAGTTGGTTGCGTGCGTCGGATCGGCTTGCGCGATTATAGCTGCCCAGAAATTGGGCGACAATTTGCCTTAGAACAAAGGTGGGGTCGGCAGTCGCAAGCCACCGTTCTGGGGGTATCTGCGTGGTTCGCGTCTCGCAAAGTTTTGTGCTTGGCTTTTCCACATCAACGGATTAGGCTATATAGGAGAAGAAGGCGAAATTTCGGCGCAAGAACCGGGCGTCCCGGCTGCCCGTCTGTCATTTACGCGATCGCGGAGGTGTGACCATGACTGTGAACATGCCCAACTGGTTGTGGCGGGGATCTATATCGGCGTTTGCCTTGCTGCTGCTCTGCACCACGGTATGGGCCGCAGGCGCCCGTCGGACAGTTAAGGGCGCCCCGTACAATCCGGCCGACGCGACGGTCGAGATGTTTGCCGCGATCGAAAAGGGGGACATTAGCGTGAAACTGATCCCCGACGACTCGCGATCGGCTCACGTGTTGATCGAAAATAAGACCGACAAGCCGCTGAACGTGAAACTGCCAGAAGCATTCGCCGGCGTGCCCGCCTTGGCCCAACAAAATGGCCGCACAACCGGAAACAACAGCAACAACAATTCAAATCAGAGCACGGGAGGCGGCATGGGCATGGGCGGCATGGGCGGCGGCATGGGCATGTTCAATGTGCCACCCGAGCGCGTCGGCAAACTTGACGTTGCTACGGTCTGCTTGGAACACGGCAAACGAGAACCTAACGCCCGCATCCCCTACGATATCAAACCGCTCGACAGCTTAACAAGCAAACCGGGCGTGCGTGAACTGTGCGAAATGCTCGGCAACGGCCAATTGAACCAGCGCGCTGCCCAGGCGGCAGCCTGGCATCTCAACAATGGCATGAGTTGGCAAGAGTTGGCCGCCAAAACGATCCATCGGGCAAATGGCGCCCGGACGCCATACTTCAGCGCGGCCGAGCTTCAAGCTGCGATGCGCATCGCCGACACGGCCGTCCGGGCTGCTGAAGAAAAGAAGCAGAAACAGGACACCGGGACTTCGCGGAGCGAGAAGTAGCCTGCCGTCGCGTCGGCCTGTCTTCCCGAGCCGTCGTCCAGAGCTTAGGGAACCAGGACCGCCTCTTGGCGTTCGTCGAGTTGCTCGCGCTGCCGGCGTAACGCCTGCTGATATTTCAGCCGCTCGCTGTTCCACCGTTGCGATTGGCCACGTAGGCGGCTTTCTTCTTCGCGCAGTTGCTGTTCCCGGGCAACCAGTCGAGACGCCTGCTCCTGGCATTCGCTGCGGCAATCGGCAACCCATTGTTCAAATTGGCGTTTGCGGGCTGCCAGTGCCTCATGGCCCTTCGACAATTCGTTGCGGATCGCTTCCAGTTCTTGTTTCTGCTCGGCCAACTCGGCATTGGCGTGGCGATACTGTTCGGCAAGCTTCGTGCGAATACGGCCGAGCGATCGTGTCAGGGCGGCGGGCGGCGCCGCGCCGGAAAGTTGTGCCCAGAGTTCCTCGGTGGCCAAACGGATTTCCAAGGTTTCTCGATGCATGTGCCCCAGTTCGCCGCGAAGTTGCTTAAGCGCGGCGCGGCACTGGTCGACGTGATCTGCACGCCGTTGCACCGCGCGGCGCTCTTGCTCCAACTCGGCCATGGCCTCGCGATGTTCAGTCGCCATTTGGTCGCGTACGGTGGCCGTTTCATCGGCAAACGCCTGACGCTCGTTCGACAAGGCCTGCTCAAGCCGCTGTAGTTCGGCCTGGGCATCTGCCAGTCGAGCGTCGGCATCGTCAATCTGCTGCTTGCGACTTGCGAGGTGGGCCGACAGTCGTTCGAACTCCTCTTTCTGCTGTGCGATGGACGACGGCAGCTCGTCTTGTTGTGTGACCCGGTTGTTCGTGCGTTGAGTCTTTGCCGCAGCAGTCTCATCGATCGCGCTGGCTTGTGGCGTTCTCGTTACACTTTGGGTGGCCGCTGATAGTCGTCGCTCCAAGTCCTGTTCTTGCCGTGCCAGTTTTTGTTCGCGTGTAGCCAAGTCCGCCTCACGTTCCTCGTGCCAAAGCCGAGCCGCTCGTTCCTCCGATTCCATCCTGGCGATGCGAGCGTTCAGCTCTGCTTCGCGATGGTCCAATTGGCTCTGACGGTCGCGAAGCTGAGCCGCAAGTTGGCTGGCTTGGAGACGAAACTGTTCGGACGGCGGATCGTCGGCGGATCGTGCCACTGGCGACATCACGGCCGCTGGCGGTGACTCGACAGATGCCAATTCGTGAGCAGCATCGACCCGCTTGGCGGAACCAATCTGCGCGGCGCAGTTGGGATGGCGTCTGGCCCGTTGCCGTCGTCGCATGATGAGCAGCCGATTCAGATTTCGCCATTTTTCACTGAGAGCGACGGGAGTCCTGATCGCCTACAAAAGTTTGGCGAGCTTGCGTTACGCCGACTCGGTTCCTCAGGAATCGTTAGACTCTGCGGAATCGGCAAAGATTGCCCATCTTCTAGATCGGTAGGCGAGGCCCCGAAGTTAACTCAAATCGGTGCCTAATGGGCAGCGAACGCAAACAGTCGGCGCGCGGCTGGCCGACGTGCGTTAAAGGCGGGGGATTGCGAGATTTATATAAGCTGCTATGCCTTCGCTTGGTCGATGGCGTCCTGTAAGCGTTTCTTTGGTTGCACACCCACAAATCGATCGACCACTTCGCCATTCTTGAAAATCATCAGGGTGGGAATGCTGCTAACGCCGTAGGTCGCTGCCGTATTGGGGCTCTCGTCGATGTTGATCTTGGCCACTTTGATCGCGTTCTGGTTCTCGGTCGCCAATTCCTCGACGATTGGGGCAATCATTCTGCATGGTCCGCACCAAGGCGCCCAGAAATCGAGCAGGACCGGCTCGGCCGATTTCAAGACCTCGGCTTCAAAATCGCTATCAGACAGTTCCGTGACGTTATGCATTGAGAGAATCTCCTTACAGTGGTGAGCCAAGCGAAGTGCTAACAAAAATAGCACTTTGAGCAGGGAATTATAAGCCCCTGGTTGGAGGCGTCAATTGAATGGGCCGGCCGAGGGGGTAGTCGTCACATTTCGTGGCGGTACCGATTAGGTGCTGCCGCCAACGGCGTCAGCCTTCGGCTGCGCCAATTGCGCCACGGTCGCCCGAAGCTGCTTCATCGTGATGGGCATGGGCAGCACGACACGATGACCGGCCGTCTTGGCCTGAGACTTCCATGTTTGTTGGGCCTGATCCAGCAGCAACATCGCCGGCACCTTCGCCGTTCTGCGGTCCTCGCCCATCTGATTGAACATTTCCAGTGCGCTCTGTCCGATCTGTTGGGCGTTGAGGATGATGCAGTCCGCGACCGAAGCGTCCTGCTGAAACCGGCTCAAGGCACTGACCGGATCGGCCGTCACCAGAACGCGATAACCGGCCTGCCGAAAGCCGGCGCGGAAGATGTCCTGCAACTTGGCGTTAGACTCTACGACCATAATCGATAATCCGTTATCGATCGCGACGGCGGCGCGACCTTGGAGGTCGACGCCGCTGGAGGCGCCGGCTTCGGATGCCGGAGGGGCGTCGGCCGATAGACGTCGCTGCGCCGTGCGCAAATCGGCGAGCATGGCCGCCGGGTGCTGATAGCGGTTGTCCGCATCCAGCATCATCGCCTTGTTGACCACAATGGCGACGCTCGCCGGAATCGAACGATCGGCCTTGTGGATCGGGATGACATCGAGGAATCGCTGCTTGCTGAGACGCTGGACGCGGTCGCGGGCCTCGGCCAAGGGCGGAGTGCCGGTGAGCATGTTGTAGTAGATGCAGCCCAGAAAATAGATGTCGCTGCGGGAGTCGTCTTTTCGCACTCCGGTGGCGCGCTCGAGGGCCGCATAGTCGACCGTTCGCGTGTTGGGCAACTCGGCCAGGGCATCGTCCGTCAGTGTGTCGTCCATCGAAGCGAGCCCAAAGTCGACGATTTTGGCTTCGCCGCGGCTCGAAATCAGAATGTTGCTCATCTTCAGGTCGCGGTGTGCCAAGCTATGCCCAAAGGCATAGGCCATACCGTCCGTGATGCCAATCATCAGCCGGGTAGCCTCGGTGGGGTCCAGCTTCTTGCGCACCCGGACGAACTCGCGGAGGTTTCGCCCCTCGACAAACTCCATCACCAGAAAGTGGCATCGCCCCTTGGAGATGACTTCGTACACCGGGACGATATTCGGATGGCGCAGCGTACAGCCCATCCGGCCCTCGCGAACAAACAGGCTCGACTGGACCGGATTATCGCTAAACTTGTTTCGCAAGACCTTCAGCGCGACCACACGGCCGGTGTGGCGATGAACGGCTCTATACACACGCGCGAATGTGCCGCGGCCAACGAGGTACAGAACCTTATAGTCGCCGAAGAAGAAGCCGGATCGCTCCCCTTTGATCAGGCGCTCCACCTGATAGTTCGTCATGAAGCCGCGGCCGACAAGAACTTGGACAAAGTCGTCGATGGGAACGCTGCGGCTGCCAAACGAGGCCCAAACCTCTTGCAGTTGCCGCTCGTCTAGTAACCCCAGGTTGAACGCGCGTTGCGCGATCTCGTCGGCCGATCGCTGTGGCATGCCGATTCTGTTCCCAATCGATACCGCGAAACTGTATGAAATGCGTATGATGCCCGGATTCGGACGTCGTGGCCGCCCCTCGACTGCCTGCGGCAGACGGCACCCCGCCAAAGATGCGGCCCACAGTCAATAGTAAGCAGGCTGCCAGTCGTTCGCAACCCCTCCGCCAGCGTGGTATTTGAGGGGGATGTGCTCTTTGCCGCGGCCAGACGGGGCCGGCCGTTCAGCCGTCGGCCTCGGACCTATCCGAGCTTACGGCGAAGCTCATCTCGTTCGCGGCGGGTGGCTTCAAGATCAAAGGCCAAGTACTTCATGTCCAGCCGAAGCTGGCTCAACGCGTCTTGTACCAAGAGGAGAATCCGGCGACGGCGGCGATTGCTGTCCATCACCCGACTCAGGAAGGGCTCGATCGCCTGGCGCTGTTCGGGCAGCAACGCGTGAATCGCGTCGGCCAAGTCACGCACTTCGCGGGGAATGTCATCAGTCTCATAATTCCGGACGGGGGCCTGCTCGCTCATTGGTGTCTCCTGGTGATCTTCGACAGTGACCAGTAGGAAAGCATGCGGTATGCCAGACAGGGCTCGTTCGGCAAGAACGCCGTAACGTATTTACACAACATGTGTTACAGCGATTGGTCGAATTGGCGACCGATCCCGGACGGTGAAAAATTGCCACGTTTGATCTGGATGCATCTCGCAAATCCTGATACAAGCACCACTTACGTCAAGGTGGCATCGTTCACAGACGGTGTGGCCATTTCGCCACCATTGCCGCGATTCGGGTTTCCAGAGCACAACCGGCCGTTATGAATTGGGTCGCCCAAACTCGTATCATCTTCGTGCTTGTCGCGTGGCTCACGGCCATGACGCACGCGCAGGCGTGGCACGAAGACTTCGAGGGACAGAACCCGTCATGGAGCGATGCGGGCGGCAATGCGCCGTTCCGACTAGTCCAGCAGCAGCGACTGCTGGGCAACGCCCATAGCGGAAACGGATGCGAATGGTTGCAGGTAGAGGGCAACGCCGGTTCGCGCGTTTATTTTGCTCACGATGTTGGACACCCGAGGATTATTGAGGAACTGACGCCCAGCGTCTGGATCAAATCCGACCGCGGCGGTCTATCGCTGGCTGTCCGGGTCGTGCTGCCGCGGACGGTCGATCCGCGATCAGGGCAGCCCATCCAAACGATCATAGAAGGCCCCACGTATACCGACCTCGGTCGCTGGCAGGAGTTGCGGCTTACCGGGCTCCCCGCACGACTCACACGCCAAGTCCACCTGCTGCGCATGCAATTTGGGCCGAACGTCGATGACCGCGAGGCTTACGTCGATGCTGTGTTGCTAGGTCTATATGGCGGTTCTGGTGTAACCAACGTCTGGGTCGATGACCTCGATGTCGCGGGCGACGTTGCCATGGACGCGGGCCAACCGCGCCCAGCACCTTTATCGTCGACATCGCAGGTCGTAGCCGCGTCGTGGACGGCTGCCACAACGGCGAATCCGGCGTCGACCCCCGCTCCGCTTGTGCCCGTGCGTCTGCCCCCGGTCGATCGGCGGCAGTCAATCGCCAATGTCGTCGTTCCGCCGCCGTCAATACATCAATCGTCGCCACGCCGGAGCGTCCGCCTGTCCAACGCAATTCTGACGATCAACGACATCCCCATGTTCCCTCGCATTGTCCAACATCGTGGCGAGCCGCTTGCGACGTTGAAGCAGCTCGGGTTCAACGCGGTGTGGCTGCAGCGCGCGCCGGCGCCGGAAATGCTGGAAGAGGCCGATCGTCTGGGATTGTGGCTCATCTGTCCGCCGCCGCGTGAATTGACGCCGGTTGACGAAATTGGCGCCGCCTTCGACTCAGTGCTGGCATGGAACCTGGGCTCCGATCTGGGCGATGCCGACCTGGAGGCGACGCGCCGATTGGCCGACCAGGTGCGTGCAGCCGATCACCGTGTCGACCGTCCCTTGATTTGTAGCGCACGCGCCGACCTCCGCGGCTTCAGCCAGGCGGCCGATCTGTTGCTGATCGACCGGCGACCGCTGGGCACGAGCCTGGAACTGGGCAGCTATGCGACGTGGGTTCGCCGGCAGCCTTTGCTGGCGCGAGCGGGCAAGCCGGTTTGGACGACCGTGCAGACGCAGCCCAACGAAGCGCTGCGGCAGCAGTTGATTGCCTTGGACCCGAGTTCGGCGCCCCCGCTTGGCGTCTCGCCCGATCAAATTCGCTTGCTCGTCTACACGGCGGTCGCCTCGGGCAGCCGCGGGCTGTTGTTCCTCTCCGACTCACCGTTGGACGCGTCCGACGCCGAGACGCAGCGCGCGCCGAGACGCTGGAACTGCTCAATCTCGAACTTCAGTTGATGGAACCTTGGGCCGCTCAAGGCAGCTTTGTCGGCACGATTGAACCCGGCACGCGCACACCGGATGTGACCGGGCCAGTACTACGCGCTGAACATACGCGGTTCGTGCTGCCCATCTGGTCGGCCGCCGGATCGCAATACGTTGTGCCGCAGGCGGCCGCCAACGCGCTGGCGCTGATTTTGCCCGGAATACCCGAAGCGAACATGGCGTACGAAGTGACGCCCGGCGGCGTCGATCCACTGCGGGTTGTGCGCGTGGCCGGCGGCATGCAAGTTACCTTCGACGAGTTTGGTCTGACCACTCAAGTGCTTTTGGCGCAGGATCGTCGGATCGTCAACGACGTTCGACGCCGCGCGATGGCATTGGGACGTCGGGCGGCGCAGCTTCATCGCAACATCGCTGTGCGCGAGTTGAACTCTGTGCAAACATTGTCCGGCCAGCTTGCCTCGCGGCTGCCTGTCCCGCCGGCTCCGCAGTGGCTCCAGAGCGCTCGAAAGAGCCTGCAAGCCTGCGAGACTCATCTAAAATCGAATGACAACATCGCGGCTACCAAAGATGCGGATCGGGCTATGCGATCGCTGCGATTGATCGAGCGGGCCTATTGGGATGCGGCGGCCAAGCCGTTGGTATCGCCCGTGGCCAGTCCCGGCGCGGTCGGCTTCGAAACGCTGTCCTGGCACTTGCGCCTGGTCGATCGCCTCAACCCGCGGGCCGGCCACATGTTTGGTCCTAACCGCGTTGCCGGTGGCGACTTCGAGGACCTAGACACAATGATGCGGGCTGGATGGCGCTACATTCAACATGCGCCGCCGGCCGTACAGACCGCCGTTGATTTGGCGCCGGACGCCGCGCGGTCGGGGCGATTGGGTCTGCGACTGGCCGCCGTCGCCGTCAATCCGAAGAATCCGCCGGCCGTCGTGGAATCGCCGCCTGTGCTCTTCACCAGCCCGCCAATTCAGGTCGAGGCCGGGCAGGTCGTATGCGTGTACGGCTGGGTGCAGGTGCCCGCGCCGATTACCGGCAGCGTCGATGGCTTGCTAATCGTCGACTCACTGGCCGGCGAGGCGCTGGCCGACCGCATCGGTCAAACCGACGGCTGGCGGCGGTTCGCCCTCTACCGCGTCGCGCCGCAATCGGGCCCGATGTGCGTCACCTTCGCACTCTCCGGCATCGGCGAAGCGCTGCTCGATGATGTGGCCATTCAAGTGCTGCAGTGACAGCCGCGTTGGTGGCGCCGATGACCGTTGGGTGGCACCGATAGCTTGCTATCGGTGTGCCGTTAGGCACAAGAGGATCTTCCATCAATCGCGGCTGTTGGGTGGCGCCGATAGCTTGCTATCGGTGTGCCGTTAGGCACAAGAGGAAGTCGCGTTGATCGCGACCACCTGCGCGACTTACGATACAATTAAAAGCCATGTCGTCTTCTTCTGCCGAACTTCGTCGTCACGCACTCCAAATCTGGCAAGCAGGAGTCAACGCCGTGCGCTCGGATCGATTGGTGCGGCAGGCGCTTCGCGTCGATGGGCGTATGCTTCTCGTTGGCGGCCTGACAATAGAAATGGACACGATCCGCCGCATCGCCGTCGTCGGAGCCGGCAAAGCGGGGGCCGGCATGGCCGCAGCCATTGAGGACGTGCTCGGACCGCGCCTCATGGCCGAAAAGCAGCTTGCCGGCTGGGTCAATGTGCCGGCCGATTGCGTCGGCCCGCTCGAGCGCATTCGCCTGCACGCCGCCCGGCCCGCCGGTGTCAACGAGCCCACGGCTGCGGGCGTTGCTGGGGCCGAAGAAATTCTGCGGCTCGTAGAATCACTCGGGCCCGAGGATCTCTGCCTGTGTCTGATTTCCGGCGGTGGATCGGCGTTGATGCCGGCCCCCGTCGAAGGCATCACCCTGGCGGATAAACTTGCCGTCACCCGATACCTGAGCGACTCGGGAGCCAATATCGAAGAGCTCAACGCGGTCCGCAAGCAACTTAGCCGGATCAAAGGCGGCGGACTTCTGCGGGCCTGTCGCGCGGGCCGGCTCATTTCGCTCATCATCTCCGACGTGCTCGGCGATCCGCTCGATGTGATCGCTTCGGGTCCAACTGTGCCCGACTCCTCGACGCCGCAGATGGCGTTGGACGTGCTGGATCGATTCTCGGCGCGAGCGGAGGGCACATTCCCGCGTGTGTTTGCGTACTTGGAGGACTGGTTGCGAAACCAAACCGATCCCAATAGCCGGCGGCTAACAGCCGCCGGAAAAGTGTCCGGGCAGTGTACGGAACGCGCTGGCAACGTCGAGCCTTTCCGGCGGGCGTTGCCCGCTGGCTATTTGTGTGATGGAATCGTCGGTGGATGCCGCTTTACAAATCTCGTCATCGGCAACAACGCCACAGCCGTGGCCGCCGCGGCGGAAGAGGCCAAACGCTTGGGCTACGCTGTCGTCACGCGCTGTGCTACACACTCCGAAGGCCCGGCGGACGAGGTCGGCCGCCAACTGGCCAACGACGCGATTGCGATGCGATCCGAACGGGGCCCCGCCTGTCTCATTAGCGGCGGCGAGCCGGTGGTGAAGCTCGTCGAACGATCCCAGCGCGGCCTTGGCGGCAGGAACCAGCAGTTGGTGTTGGCGGCCCTTGCGCAACTGTTCGATGACGGCGCCGGCGCGATCGCCCTGCTATCCGGCGGCACCGACGGCGAGGACGGCCCCACCGACGCGGCCGGGCGCTGCTCGATGCCGACGTTCTGTCCACCGCCAAACGACTCAGTCTCGATCCCCGCGGCTATCTCGCCCGTAACGACGCCTATAGCTTCTTCGCGCCGCTCGGGGCATTGATCAAGACAGGTCCTACACACACGAACGTCTGCGATCTGCGGGTTGTGGTGGCGGGTTAGAACTTATCGACTTCTGTCATCCACTCCAGTACAATTGAAGGAAAGGCAAGGTGCTCAATGCCCGAAATAAGCCGGTTCCTTGGCATCGTCATCTCCATGTACTACAAGGAACATGCTCCACCGCACTTTCACGCAAAATATGGTGGCGAGAGGGCAGCCTTTTCAATCGACAACTTGCGCATGACCGAAGGTCGGTTGCCGCACCGCGTGACTGCAATTGTATTGGAGTGGGCTTTTGAGCACCGCGAGGAGCTGATGGACAACTGGCATCGTGCGGCGCGGCGAGAAGAATTACAGTCGATTGATCCTCTCGTGTAATGAGGTGTGATATGCACTATGTTGAAGATGCCAGCTACGTCGCTGACTACAAGTTGCAGATCCGGTTTAACGGCGGTGAGACTCGGCTCGTCGATTTAGCGGATCACCTCGATGGTCCGATCTTTGAACCGCTGAAAGATGTCGGCTTCTTTCAACGGTTTCTAGTGAATCACGACATTGATACGGTGGTTTGGCCGAACGGAGCCGATTTCTCCCCTGACTTCCTCTATGAGATCGGCCGGCTTGCTGACGAGCCAATGCTATCAAGCAAAAGGTGAACGGCAAACGTCTGGCGCCCAGCGATAAATCAGCTCGACGCTCCCGATGAGTAAGCAGCGACGGTGATTCCCGCGATGACGAGCAAGCTAACCAAGCATGCCATCAGCGCAAACGCCAAAGCGGCCTCGGCCAGTCCTGCGAGAGCGAATGGTAACGACATAGCCATACCGTTGCCGCCGCGACATCGGGCAAGATCAACAATTTTCATTCAACATTCATCGCTCCCTAATCCTTCACGCCGATCTTCATCTCGTCCGAATTGCCCTTGAGTTCGGGCGCATACATCGCCGCAGCACGCGTCGGCAGCGCGCTAAACCGGCCGGGAATCTCGGCCCGCATGCGATAGGCGACGCTGTGCTTGCCGCGGGCCAGCGTTTGGGCGAAGAACACGACTCGGTTGTCGCGGAACTCAACGTAGGCTCCAAGATCGTTGCCCGTGTAACCGCTGCGAACGTCGACCGGCTCGAATCCGGCCGGCTTCATGTCCTCGAAGACGATATACTCGTAGTCGTTCTTGCTGTCGATCTCCAGTTCGATTTCCACCAAGTCGCCGCTCTTGACTTCGGCCAGATTTGGTAGCTCTTGGCGATCGTATTTTTCGACCTTCTGGTCGACCGCTTGCCCGCGCGAGCCGGCCGCATGAATCGACTTGTCGGCCTTCACAAGCTTGTAGTACTTGCGATTGACCTTGATTTCCAGGCCGGCCTTCTTAATGAAGTTTTCCAGCGTGAAGTTGGTAAGGTAGCCGTTGTAGTAGAGTGGTCCACGCCCCTTCTTCTTCAACTCGATCGTGTGTTGGCCCGAGGTAATCGCGTCGCCTGCGAGCACAAACTTGTTGTCGAAGCTGAATAGATTGTTCGGCGTGATCTCGACTGCCGTTTGCAGATGACCGTCATAATACACCTCGACGGTCATTTCGGGCTTATCCTCGCCGCTGCGTTGGATGAAGTCGGCAAAGGCCTCGATGCACAACGCCGTGTCGCGGGTCGAGTTCCAATACGTGGCATGCTTCCGATTGTTCAGGAGATACTTGACGATCCGCCGAGCGAGTTCACCCTTCGGATCGGTCCGGGCCAGAAGTTTCAAGTAATAGGCGTGGGCCTCGTACTCGCTGCCGTACCAGTACCACCAATATCCCGTGGGCAGCCGCAGCCATGCGGTCTGGTTCTCGTCGTCCTGCTCGACGTACTGCCCGATGTTCCGCAGGATCATGGCGAGCTTGTCCTTTTGGTCCTGCTTGTCCAATGCAATGCCGTACATCGCCATGCCGTAAACGGCCAAGTGCGTACGGTCGCGATAGAGGAAGTCGAGCATGTCGGCGTTCTTCACGCCGGCGTCGACCAGCACCATGTAGACGAAGGCGTCCTCGTTGTCGGCGTACGGCTTCCACCGCAGCCCTTCCGGCTTGTCTTTGATGGCCGCGTTTTTAATCAACTCGACCTGCGCATCTTGATAGCGACGGAGCCACTCGACGCCGCGCTCCAAAACGCCGGGCACCAGGGCCACGTCATTTTGCTGGGCGATCTGCAAGCCGTGCACGACAAGGGCCGTAGTGTGCGGCGAAGAATGTTCACCCCAGCCGGAGAACCAGCCCCAACCGCCGTCCGAACATTGCATCTCGGTCAGTCGCTCGACGCCGTCCTTCACCATCCGCCGCACTTCGTCCACGTCAAAGACGGGATTGTGTTTGTCGCGCTGCCATTGCTTGGCCCGTTGGGCATCGTCGCCGATCTCCTGGGCGTTGAGGTTGGTCCGCTTCCTTTCGATATCCTTCAAGTCCAGGTTCATGCCCAGCAGGACTTTTTGCGTGATGACTGTCGGAAGGAATCGGTTGAGCGTTTGCTCGGTGCAGCCGTAGGGATAGCCAACAAGATAGGGCAGGGCGTCGACCATCGCGCCGGCCAGCGTGGGCGAATAGCGGACTTCGAGCCGCGAGTCCTTCGGTCGTCGATCCTTTGGCACGTTAATGGTGAACTTTCCGCTGTCGACGGCGCTGGGGGCCGACGTGCCGTCGGCCGCTAAACGAGGCGCGATCGAGCCGCTGAACGAATCCATCTTCGCCATGCCGTGGACGTAGCAAGGGAACCGCTGCTCCATCGCGTCTGACTCTTCATCCGTGAGAGCCTTCATGCAGATCACGGCCTCGCCCTCGTCGAGCACCTTCACGCGCCAATCGACCCGGGCTTCGCCGTTGGGGGCGACTTCGACCGAGCGAGTCGGCCTTTCGCCATCGATCATCGACAGCGGTCCTTGCGCCGCCGTGCCGGCGGCGGCTAAACGGTCGCCCAACTCGATCGATACTTGAACCTGCTTCGTCGTCTTCAAATAGTTGTGCACGATCGCCGATAGCACGACTTCATCGGTCTGGACAAAGAACCGCGGGGCCTCCATGCGTATGATGAGGTCCTTGCGGGTGATGACGTCGGTCTGTCCCTGGCCGACGCGCGTGCCCTGGCCCATGCCCCACACCTTGATCCGCCACGTGGTGAGGTTCTCCGGCATGTTGAGCGAAACCTCGGCCGTGCCGTCGCTGGCCGTCGTCAACGCGCCGACCCACAGGGCCGTGTCGGCAAACTTGGTGCGAATGGTCGGTTGGACCAACGGCGCGCCGGTTCCGCCCGGCGCAGATTCACCTTTCGCCATTGCTCCTGCAGGCGCCGCCATCGACATGGCATCGGTCGCAACGCCCCCTCTCGCGAATCCCATCGTCATCGACATATTCGATTGAGGGGCGGCAACGGCCAGTACGCCCTTGTCGCGCATGCCTTCCGCGTCCGCTTCTTCTGATTCTTCTGGCACCGCGCCGCCGAAAACGCCCAGGTCGCTCATGCCGGTGCTGTTTTTTGGAACAAGGTTGTGGAACCAGCGTTCCAGGCTCGATTCGGTTTGTGGGTGGTGTTGCCGCCGCCACTTCCAGAAGAACTCCTTGATCTCCGGCACGTTGCTGCCGCCGGAAATGTATTCGAGCGACTTGTCGTAGATCGCCACGACCGTCGAGCCGACGAACGGATGGCCGTCGAAGTCGGTCAGTCTGAGATTCACCTTGGCCTTCTCGCCCGGTTTGTACGCCGCCTTGGAAGGCTCGACCGCGATATTGAGCACCCGCTTTTCCGGCGGGACAACGATCTCCTTGGTTTCGGTATACACGTGCCCGTCGGCAATGGTCACGGCCTCGACAAAGAAGTTGGGCATGTCCTTCTGCACCACGCCGATGTCCTCGACAGTACTCTTGCCGGCGAGACGAATAATCTTCGGTGGCAAATAGACGCCGTTGGTCGGCCGAGCGAACAACAGCACGGTGCTGCTCGGACGATCCGTATTGATTTGCAGCTTCACAGTGTCGCCTGGGGCGTAAGCGCGCTTGTCGGGAACCAGTTCCAGGTGGTTGAAGCGGAATTGCGCGCCATCGAACCCTTCGCCGACGACAGTGAAGACGTAACCGCCTTCGATCACGGTCCCCTCTCCCTTTGGGAGAGGGGACCGTTTCACTCTGTACGACAGCCGATATTGCCCGGCCTGCGAAGCGGTGATCTGTTGCTCGGCGATGCCCTCAGCGTTCGTGGCGAGCTGCCACGTTTGGACCGGCGTCTCGACCGGCTTGCCATTCTCATAGCTGACTTTCAACAGCTTCAGTTCGCCGTGGCCTTGCACCGGCTTGCCGTCGAGCGTTCGGGCTGAAAAGTGGGCGTGAATTGTATCGCCGGTGCGATAATAGCCACGATCAACCCAGCAATAGACCGTAAACGGTTTGCGTGCGACCAGCACCGTGCCGGTGCCGACGATCGTCCGCCGCGATTGGTCGATCACTTCCGCGGTGATCGAATAGCTCTGGTCCTGGTCAGGGTGAATTGCCTTGGCCACGGCCGTATCGATTTCAACTTTGACCGTGCCGTCCGGGCCAATTTCGACCTCTTGGTCGGCGACAAGCTCCGGCGGCTGCTGGGCGTGCGGCCACCAGAACGGCGTTGGCCGCAGACAACCCCATGCTCGCCAGCCGGGATACCAAGTGTAGTCGTAACCGAACCACCAATAGCCCGGCCCATAGAGCCAATCCCATGGGCCAATTGCGTACCAGCGCTCGCCGTAGCTGCTGCGGGTGATCTTGTACTTGACTTTCGCCCGCGTGACCGGCGAGCCGAAATAGTATTTGGCTTTGATCGTGGCCGAAATCTTCTCGCCGAGCATCACCGGCTCGGTCGGACCGTCGACGGTCACCTCGAATTCCGGCTTCTTATACTCTTCGACGCGGAAGCTGCCGCCACCGTGATCTTTGACGTTCAGGCCGTAGACGCCGAGCGTGGCGTCGGCCGGAATCGTATATTCCCCTTCAATACCGCCGTACGCATCGGTGTTCTTCGCTTCCGAGACGATCTTCTCCCCCTTGGGATCGTGCAGTTCAACGGTGAACGTCTTATTGGCGAAGTCGGACGTGTCGGGCATGTCGTACCGGGCGTGGCGAATCCAGAACTTGTACTGCACCTTTTGGCCCGGTCGATAGACGGGCCGATCGGTGATCGTGTAGACCTTGGTCGCGCTGTATTCGGCGTCATACCGCTGGGCATACCAGACATTGGTGAAACCCAGGTACGCGAAACGCCCTTCCTTAGTGCGCAGTGACAAGCCACTGATACTCCTGCGGCTGGTTCGATACCGCGGCGTTCAAAGCACGCTGCGGTTGCAGGTATGGAAGCGCAGCCTGCGAAACCTGATCATCGCGCGGCGGCTCGGTCTGGGTAATCACCTGTCCGCTGGCATCGCTGAACTCGGCAAACTGCTTGGTGACAACTTCATTCCGTGGCGGGTCATTGTGATAGAACTGCCGCCAGCCGAAGAACTCGACATTCGCCTTTGCAATCGGCTTGCCGCTGACGGCGTCGGCTACGTAGTAATACGTCTTGCCCGAGAGCGGCTTCTTGACGATCGCCGTGTCGTCGACCCACAGGACGATGAAGCTCGTGTTGCCGTCGGCCATCTTGGCTTCGACCAGGTACGCGCCTGGCTGCTGCAATGGTGTGGCGACCGTCACGCGCGCGTCGAAATGTTTCTCCCGCGGCTCGACCTTCATCTGCCATCGGGCAACCTCTCGGCCCACGTATTGCTTCTGGTTTTCCTGAACCAGCCGATAGCCGATATTGCCAATGTTGATCTTCCGCCAATCGAGGTTGCGAGGATTCGATTTCAGTAGCGCCTTGACGTCGTCGAGCAGCTTCGCCACTTTGATTTCGTGGGCGATAAATTGAATTTCGTGCCCGTTACGGAAGCGGTACTCAACGGTTGCCCCTTTTTCGGCAGCCTGCGTTTGCACCGGTTCGAAGCGGCCCCAGTTGCCGACAATCTGATCGAGCCGCTGCTGCCAACCCTTCTTGACTTGTGCATCGACCGTGCCGGAAAACTCCTTCAACAACCGTCGCCAATACGCGGCTGCCTGGGGATATTGCCGCCGATTCTCGAATATCTGAGCCAAACGCTCCAAGGCCGCAATCGCCGAGCCATTCCGCGGCTCGGCGGCCACCTGCTGGAATATCTTGATATAGTTGAATTCGTCGGGCAGCGCGAACCGCTTGATGCCGGTGGCCAGTCGCGCGATGGTCTCGTTCTCGGTCAGCGTGTGCAGCGCGTACGTGCCGCTCTCGTCCGCCTGCGTGTCGTCGGTCTCCATGCGGCCGAAGCGCCAGCCCGACTGGGCCATCGTCTGAACGCCGAATTGGTTCAGCAGAAACTCAGCCAACTGCATTTGCACGGTGCTTCGCTGCTGCGGATTCATTTCGACCGACTCTGCCAGGCACCATCGCCACCGCTCGCCGTCGGTCGCGGCCGCCTCGAAGCTCTTGGGCACGTGATAGAAGATCGGTTTGCCATCGGCATCGACCGGCGCGCCTGTCGTCTGGCGATAGAAGCCCCACCCGTCCTCATAGTCGGGCAACACACTAAGGTCAGTGAGGTACTGCAATCGCCACGACTCGCTGTAGCCGCGGTTGTTCAAGAGCATGTTGGCCAGCGCCAATAGGTAGTTGCCCACGTCGGCGTGGTTGTCGTCTTTCAAGGCCAGCGGTTTGGCCTGCACCATCAGTTGCAGGGCTCGGACCCGATCGCGCTCGGCGGCATTGACCACCTTACCGCCACCGCCGCGATGTGGACCGCGATAGAACTTGCCGGCTACGATGAATCCCTGGTCCGGAATAGCGATGTACTCTCCGGCAGCACGCCACAGCAGTCGCCAATTGTCTTGATGGACCTTGATCACGTCTTCCAGCAGCGCGTCGATTTCGTCGATGCGATTGAGTCGTTGGAGGCACTGTATGGCCATGTGAAGGTCGTCGCCGACTCGCCGGTCGTTCTGCGGCTCGAGAGCCAGCTTGCGGAAGCCCTCGTACGCGTCTTTGAAATTGCCCTGGTCGTAGGCATCTTGCATTCGCTTACGGTCTCCCTCCTGGCTGGCTGCCCGGTCGTTGATCAGGAATGGTTTCGTCGAGCGGAAGTCGCGCCGGGCCGGATTTTGACCGAAGGCGGCGCATGCGAAAAGTGAGGCAAAAATAATCCCGGCCAGCGACATTTGGCCAAAGCGAAGGGTCGCGTTCATTGTATGTTCCTTCAAAAAGATGCCGTGTGTCATCCGTTTGGGGCGTGGTAATTTCTTGTGGTCAAGTTGGATGAGCCATGCTGTTTAGGTGCCGCTGGTACGGCGGCTTCGTAGCATGGACGGCATTCCGTCGGCCGCTTCTTTGAGACGCTGCGAACGCCGCAAAAGTTCCCGCGGATTAGCATACCGACTACAGCCTCCATTGTCGCCCCCGAAATCAGGATGCAGGGCCCGCTGTGCAGACCACAAACGTAGGGTCCGCCGTGCGGACCGTGGTGGTGTGAGTTCGCGATTCTGTGGTCCGCGGGGCGGACCCTACCATTTTGGTTTTTCTGTTTTTCGCAGGTGACGAATCCCGATAGCATTGACAGCAATACGGTACATGTGTACACTAATCATGGGAGGCTTGGGGAGACAGTGCCGTGGAACAGCGATCGGTGTGCCTGGAAGAACTGCGACGGCGGATCGCCCGGCTCGAAGGGGCGCGGCGGCGGGGCCATACCTTCATTACGAGCGGTTGTCCGCCACTGGATCAGGCATTGCCGGAAAATGGTTTTCGCCACGGCTCGCTGGTCGAATGGCTTTCCGAAGGCGACGCAACGGGGGCGGGCACACTCTGCTTGCTGGCGGCCCGAGCGGCTTCGGACAACGGCCGTCTGCTGGTGGTGATGGATGGCCGTCGCGATTTTTATCCGCCCGCAGCCGTTCGGTTGGGGATTGAAATCGAGCAGCTTGTCGTGGTTCACCCCGGCAGTGCGGCCGACCACGATTGGGCGATGGACCAGGTGTTGCAGTCGCCGGCCGTGGCGGCGGTGCTGGCTTGGCCAGAAAAACTCGCGGGGCGAACATTCCGTCGCTGGCAACTGGCTGCCGAACAGAGCGGCACGCTGGGCTTGCTGCTGCGGCCGGCCTCGGCACGTTGCGAGCCCTCCTGGGCCGACGTGCGGCTGCTGGTCGAGCCTGCTGCTGCGCAATCGGCGACGAGAGTCGCCTCCTACGGCAAGCGGCGGTTGCGGATTACTCTGCTGCGTTGTCGCGGGGCCGCCGATGGCCGCATGGTAGAAGTGGAGCTTGACGATGAAACGTATCGCGTGCATTCGATTGCAAGCAGACAATCGCCAACTGGTCGATTGCAAATTGCCAATTGACAGGGGACTGTCCCAATTTTCGCGGGCACGGGCACCGACCGACAGGTTGGTCCGCAGCCGTGGTCGACGAAAATGGGACTGTCCCCTTTTTGCCCGGCAAATGGAGCAGTCTTCATTGCTCGAACGTTGCGGACGATTTAGCCCTATCGTCGGCCTCGAACCGTTCGACAACGAGAGCATCTTATTGGACATTACAGGGCTGGCCCATTTGTTCGGCGGCGAGGCGGCGTTGGTCGAAGAGATCGCCCGAGATTTCGCGCGCGTCGGCGGAAGCATACGTATCGCCCTCGCCGACACCATCGGCGCGGCCTGGGCCGTGGCGAATTATCGATGGGAGAAGAGGGAGAGGCGAGGGGAGATGAAGGCAAATGACGGTCGGGCTGCTCACTTCCCTCTTCTCCATGCTTCCTTTACTCTCGTTCCTTCCGACGAAGCCCGCGATTTTCTCGCTCCTCTGCCCATCGAGGCCCTCCGGCTGCCGGAGGAAACCGTGCGGCTGCTGCACGAATTAGGCATACGGCAGATCGGCCAGGTTGAGACGTTGCCGCGCGAAGAGCTTTTGTCGCGTTTTTCCGACATCTTGCGAACGCGACTGGATCAGGCGTTGGGGCGATTGGACGAGCCGGTGCCGGCCCGGCCGCTGCCGCCGACGTTCGTGGCCGATTGGTCGCCCGAATATCCTGCCGTTCGGCGAGAGACGATCGAAGCGGCGTTGGGGCATTTGATTCGGCGCGTGGCGGCGATGCTGGCCCTGTGTGGCCGAGGGGCGCTGCGGCTGGAATGTCGGGTGGGACGTGCAAACTTGTCGATCGGGTTGTTCCAGCCTACGGCCGCGGCAGAGCATCTATTTCAGTTGATTCTCCTTCAGTTAGATCGGCTGCGTCTTCCGGCGTCGATGACCGACGTGCACGTCGAGGTCACGCTCACTGCGCCGTTGGAGCGAAGGCAGGCGATGTTGTTCGACTTCAGCACCGATGGAGTCGGTTGCCATCCGCGCCGCGTGGCCTCGCTAGTCGAGCGGCTCAGCAGCCGGCTGGGAGCGAAGGCCGTGGTCGGCGTGCGACTGCGGCCAGAAGCGCAACCGGAACTCTCCTGGCATTACGACCCGCTGGTGGAACGTCGACAGCGCAAGTCAAAGCCAGGGACTGGTCCATTGTTTGGTGGGAACAAGCGCTCTTCAAAAAAGACGACGGCGAAGATTGAGGCCGTCCCTCTGCCGCCGCGTCCGTTGCGTTTGCTGCCGCGTCCGTTGCCGTTGCGAGCCACGTCGATCGTACCCGGCGGACCGCCGCTGGGGTTCGAGTTTGCCGGCCAACAGCATCGGATCGTGCAGACCTGGGGTCCGGAGCGGATTGAAACCGGCTGGTGGCGCGGCCGTCCGGTGGGCCGCGATTATTTCCGCGCCGAGAACACGACGGGCCGCCGTTTCTGGCTCTTCCGCCGGCTGCGGGATGGAAATTGGTTTTTGCACGGAATGTTTGAGTAGGAGGAGGGATTAGTGATTAGGGGTTGGGGATTAGAGTTTGGAGGCAAGGCCCTTCTCATCCCCAATCCCTAATCCCCAATCCCTGATTCAATGCTCTACGCCGAACTTCATGCCAAGACGAACTTCTCCTTCCTGGAAGGAGCCTCGCACCCTGATGAATTGGTTCATCAGGCGGCTGAGCTCGGCTATCGGGCGTTGGCGGTGACGGATCGCAACAGTCTGGCCGGCGTGGTTCGCGGGCATGGGGCGGCAAAGGATGCCGGGCTGAAACTAATCGTCGGGGCCGAGATTACGCCCGACGACGCCCCGGCGGTTATTCTGTGGGCTACTGACCGCGCGTCCTATGGTCGGCTGGCTCGGCTGATCACCGAGGGGCGCCGCCGGGCAGAAAAAGGCGAATGCCGGCTGTCGTTCGACGACGTTGCGAAGCATGCCGAGGGACTGTTGGCGGGAATTAGGGGAGAGCAAACCTGTAGGGTGCATGCTTGCACGCACTTGATTTCGCGGCAAGACCCAACTGGTGCGTGCAAGCACGCACCCTACCGCGAGCTGTTCGCCGATCGCTGCTACCTGTTGGCCGAGTTGCATCTGGGGCCCGATGATCGGCAGAAGCTCGCGCGGCTCCAAGAACTGTCGCGGCAGACGCGGATTCCGCTGGTGGCGGCCGGCAACGTGCACTATCACGTGCCGCAACGGGCGGCCTTGCACAACGTGCTGACGGCCATTCGCTACGGCTGCACGGTGGCCGACGTAACGCAGCACTTGTTTGCCAATGCCGAGCGACATCTGCGGCCCCTGAAGGAAATTGCTGCGCTGTTTGCCGATGCTCCCGATGCCCTGCGGCGGACGGTGGAAATTGCTGATCGCTCGACGTTCTCGCTCGATGAGCTGCGCTATGAATATCCCGAGGAGTTGGCGCCGCCGGGCCAGACTGTTAGCGGATATCTCGCCCGGCTTACCTGGGCCGGCGCGCGGCGGCGTTATCCGCGCGGCGTGCCGCAAAAGGTGCGGAATCTCTTGGAGCACGAGTTGCAATTGATCACCGAGTTGCATTACGAGGCCTATTTCCTGACGGTGTGGGACTTGGTGCGGTTTGCGCGGCGGCGGGGTATCCTTTGCCAGGGACGCGGCTCGGCCGCCAATTCGGCCGTGTGCTACTGCCTGGGCATTACGGCCGTCGATCCGGAGCGGATGGACGTGCTCTTCGAGCGATTCGTCAGCCGCGAGCGGAACGAGGCGCCCGACATCGACATCGACTTTGAGCACCAGCGACGCGAAGAGGTGCTTCAGTATCTGTATCAGAAATACGGCCGCGAGCGGGCGGGCATGACGGCCGAGGTGATCACCTACCGCACGCGCTCGGCGGTTCGCGATGTGGGCAAGGCTCTGGGCCTGCCGCCAGAACGCGTCGATGCCTTGGCCAAGCGGCTGGAACATTTTCATCACCAGCCCGATCTGCCCCAGCGCTGCCGTGAGGCCGACATCGATCCCGAAACGTTGCCCGGTCGGCAACTGATCGCGCTGGTCGAACAACTGGTTGGCTTTCCGCGCCATCTCTCGCAGCACACCGGCGGCATGGTGATGACCCGCGGGCTGCTGTGCGAGTTGGTTCCCATTGAGAACGCCGCCATGCCGGATCGCACCGTGATCGTGTGGAATAAGGACGATCTCGACGAATTGGGCATTTTGAAAGTCGATTGCCTTGCCCTGGGAATGTTGTCGGCCATCCGCCGCGCGTTCGATCTGGTGCGGCGGCATCATGGCCGACGGTTGACACTGGCCAACATCCCAGCCGAAGACCCCGGCGTGTACGAGATGATTTGCCGCGCCGATACGATGGGCGTCTTCCAAATCGAAAGCCGCGCCCAGATGAGCATGTTGCCGCGATTGAAGCCGCGATCGTTTTACGACCTGGTGATCGAGGTGGCGATCGTTCGGCCAGGTCCGATCCAGGGTGATATGGTCCATCCCTACCTGCGCCGTCGAAGCGGCGAAGAGACGGTCAGCTATCCGAACAAACTGATTCGCGGTGTGTTGGAAAAGACGCTCGGCGTGCCGCTGTTTCAGGAGCAGGCGATGCGGTTGGCGGTGGTGGCGGCCGGCTTCACGCCCGGCGAGGCCGATCAGCTTCGCCGCGCGATGGGCGCGTGGCGACGCCCCGGCGTGATCGAGCAGTTCCGCAGCAAACTAGTCCGGGGCATGCAGGTCAACGGCTTTCCGCCGGAATATGCGGAACTGGTGTTCGGGCAGATTCGCGGCTTCGGCGATTATGGCTTCCCCGAGTCGCACGCCGCCAGCTTCGCTCTACTGGTCTACGTTTCGGCTTGGCTGAAGCATCACTATCCGGCCGCATTTACCGCCGCACTCTTGAACAGCCAGCCGATGGGTTTTTATGCTCCGGCCCAGTTGGTCCGCAACGCCCGGGAACACGGCGTCGAAGTGCTGCCGGTCGATGTGAATTGTTCCGAGTGGGAATGCACGCTGGCGGAGAGGGGAGTGAGGGGAGGGGAGGGAGGAGACGAGATTCTTCGCTGCGCTCAGGATGACGCGATCAACAATCATCACTCAACAATCAACAATCAGCAATCGCTCGCTCCCCTCCGCCTGGGCTTCAACATGCTCCTGGGCATGCCGGCGAAGCAGGCCGAGCGCATCGTGGCGGCGCGGCATACGGGGCCATTTCGCTCGCTAGACGATTTCGCGCGCCGCACCGGCTTGAGCCGCGCCGCCATCGCGCGGCTGGCCAAGGCGGCGGCCTTCGAGTCGCTCAAGCTCACTCGCCGCACGGCACTGTGGGAGGCAATGGGGCAGGATCAGACGGAATTGCCGCTGTTCGACGGTAGGGTGCGTCCTAGACGCACCGCAATGGAGGAAAGCGGTGCGTCGGGGACTACTGTACAGTTGCCGCCAATGTCGCCTTCCGAGGAAGTCTTGGCCGACTATCGCACCGCCGGTCTCTCGTTGCGGGCTCATCCGCTACAATTTCTGCGTGCCGACCTGGAACGGTTAGGCGTGGTAACGGCCGAATCGCTCAAAGTGTTGCCCAATGGCAAGCTGATCCGCGTGGCAGGCATCGTACTGGTCCGCCAGCGGCCCAGTACGGCCAAAGGCATCACCTTCGTCACACTCGAAGACGAGACCAGCACGGCCAATCTGATCGTCCGGCCAGCCGTCTGGAATCGCTATCGCGAGGCTGCCATGACGGCCAAGGTAATGTTGGCCTATGGCAACCTCCAGCGACAGGGGGAGGTGATTCACCTGCTGACGACGAAGCTGGAAAACCTCTCGCCCTGGATGCGGGACCTTGGCTCGCAGGCCAGGGATTTTTGCTGAGACCTTGGAAACCGTGGACCGCGCACCAAGCAATGGCGGTATGCAATGGACGCACCGCATCCACGGGATCGCGCCTGACTTATCGTTCTCGCCCATCAGCTTGGCCACCGTGGGCTCGATAGCTTCGGCCCAGATCGTATAGCCGCGAGCCCTGGGATGCAGCAGGTCGGGCATGATCTCTTTTGTCAGCGTGCCATCGGCCTCGGTAAACTTCGGACCGATGTCGAGGAAGAATATCATTTTGTCGTCGGCCAACTTGGCAATGATCTCGTTCGTCTTCGTGTTGAGCTGCCGGGCTCGGTCGTTGGCATTGGCGCCGCGAGGAAATATGGCCAACAGCAGGATCTTCATCTGCGGCAGCTTGGTCCGCAGCTTCTCGACAATCGCTTTGACTCCCTCGGCCGTTCCCTCCGGCTGTGCTCGCGACCAATTGTTCGTGCCGATCATCACTATGGCCAGCTTCGGCGAGATGCCATCGAGGTTTCCGTGATCGAGCCGCCACAAGACGTGTTGCGTTTGGTCGCCGCTAATGCCCAGATTGACCGCATGCCGCTTTTCGTAGTACTTTTTCCACACATCTTTGCCGCTGCCTTCCCAGCCCTGAGTGATCGAGTCGCCAACAAAAATAAGCTGTGCATCCCCCTGTTTTACCCGGGCGTTGATCTTCTCTTGCCGCTCCTTCCACCAAGCTTCATTCACCGGCGCGGGCGTGATGGCCACGCTCGACGGCGTTTCCTTCGCTTGCACGACGGCCTGCGCCAAGGCCGTCGAGCTCGCGACCAACAGGGCTACTCGCAATATTCGATAGCACTTCATGGGTAGAGCTCCTAATAACTAATAAGAGGTTAAGGACTGAGTCGACGTGGTGGGCACGATGCTCTGCAATACGCCGCATCGCGTTTCGATAACCTACCGCCCGAAACACCCGCATGCAAGTGCGACATGCTGATGGGTGCAGTAACGGATTATGGCGGTTTGTCTGCGGACCACAAAATGCGGCAACGGTTTAGCGGCCGACGGAACGTCGGCCCTGCTGCAAAGCCGCCGTACCGGCGGCAGCTAAACAATACAGCTTATCCAATTTGACCGTAAGAAATTACTGCGCCCATGCTGAGTGAGCGGCAGTGCGGAATCCTCTGCCGCACTCAGAATGTCTGAACGGTCACATGGGCCGCTTCCCGCTGAACCTGATTGGGATCAAGCCGGCCGGTGTCGAGCCGGCGGAGGTTTTCGGCGGCGGCGGCAATGCCGATGCGGACCGCATCGACCATCGTTCGCCCCTGACGCACACCCCAGGCGATTCCGGCCGTCATTGAGTCGCCGCTGCCGATAGGGTTGACGACCTTGTCGACCGTCGGCGGTTGCAGGCAATACGTCTGCGTCGTGGACGTGATCCATACCGGCCCGGCGCCTTGGGTGACCACGACCCATTGCGCGCTGCGCCTATTGAGCGACCGCATGGCGTCCAGCATCGCGCCGTCATCGTCCAACACTTGGCCGACGGTATGCGTCAGTTCTTCACGATTCGGCTTCACGACTAGCGGCTTGAGATCCAACGTCGCGAGCAAACCCTCGCCGCGAAAATCGAGCACGGCCGGGCAGGGCGTCGCCGCCAACAACTGGCGATAGAACGCGTGCAGCGTGCCGGTCGGCAATGAGCCCGTGATGATGGCGATGCTGGCCTTGGCTGCTTCCTCCGCATACGCACGGCGAAACTCGTCCAGCTCGGCGGGTCGCAGCGGTCTGCCATTTTCGACCAACTCCGTCATCGCGCCGGTGGCCTGATCGAGAATTGTGGTGCAAATGCGCGTCGATGCTTCGGTGATGATCCAACGTCGCGGGATATCGAGTTCGGCGAACTCGCGGTCGATCGATGCCAACGGCGGTCCACCCACAGTCGCCAGCGTCAGGCTTGGCCCACCGAGGTGATGTGCGGCGATGCCGGCGTTGAGCACCTTGCCCTGCGCGTACCAGTGCACTTCGCAAGCGCGGTTCACTTCGCCATAGCGAAAACCGCGGAAGACCATAATTTGCTGCCAAGCGGGCGTCAGGCCGGCGGAAAGAATCATGATGTTTTGGGGTGTGACATGCCAGATTTAGTCGCACCCGAAAGGTGGCTGGGTTCGTTTGATGGTGCGGCCGCACGGCGACAATCGGCACCCTACGGTGTGCTATAAAAGCCTCTCCAGAATCTCGGTTAGTTCGGCGTCGGAAATCTCACGTGGATTGCCGCTCATGCTGGAGCCGCGCGAATCCTTGACAACCGCCGGGATCTGCTCACGCGTTACTCCCACGTCGCCGAGCCGCCGTGGCACGCCGACCCGATCGCAAAGTGCTTCAATTTCCTCCAAAAATACGGCCGCGGCTTCGGCGGGCGTCTTGGGATTGCGGCCGAAAAGCAGGTGGCTCAGCCGGGCGTAATCGGCTTGGGCTACTTCCTGGTTGGCCCTGATGGCAGCCGGCAGCATGATGGCGAAGGCCGTGCCGTGTGGCACGCGGCAATTCGTCCCCAGCGCGGCGGCCACGCCGTGCGCTAGCCCAAGGCCGGAGTTGGCCAATGCCATGCCGGAAAGCAGCGCGGCGTGCGACATGGCCTCGCGGCAGGCCTGGACGTCGGATTTTCTACAGCCTCGGCAATTGCCGGCACCGCCAACTTCAGCCCGTGCCACGCCAGTGCTCGCGGTATCGGTTGCCGCCGCGCGAAACGTAGCTTTCGATCAACTGCGTTATCGCGTCCATGCCGCTGGCCGCCGTGACGTTTCGCGGTGCCGTCACCGTCAGTTCGGGGTCGATCAGCGCAATCCGCGGCATCAGGCGATCGTCGCGCAAACTCTTCTTAAACGGCGGATCGTAGCTGGAAATGACTGCGTTCTTTGTGGCTTCCGCGCCTGTGCCCGCCGTCGAGGGCATGGCCAGCACCGGCAGCGGCGGGCGAACGATCTTCAAACCCTGGCCGACGCCTTCCAAATAATCCTTGACCGTAGCACCCTGGCGATTGGTCGCCATCGCCGCAGTGGCCTTTGCTAAGTCGATGGCAGCGCCGCCGCCGACGCCCAGCAGGAAATCGCCTTCCGCCGCGCCGGAATCGCGGATTTCGGCGGCCACGCGGTCTACGTCGGCCACTTCCGGCTCGTGCAGCAGCGTGGCTAGCGAGACGGGCTCGATGCCTTCGGCGCGTAGCGTGGCATGCACTTCCGCCATCACCGTCTCAGCAACCGTCGCCGGCAGGCCGCAGACCACAAAGGCGCGGCTACCCAACGTGCGCCCCAGCGTGCCAACTTCACGCCGTCGGCCCCAACCAAAAACGATCCGTGGCGGAGCAAGAAAGTCATACGCGAGTGCAGCTTCCATAACATTGTATTAGAGCCGATTGCAGACATGGGGCAAGAGGCCGGCCAACACAGACGCACTCTGCGTGCCGCCTACTACATTCCGCCGCCAAGCCCTATAATGGCTCCCATGTCTGACGTCATTGCGATTCGACCGACGGGCCCGCTGCGAGCGACGATTCGCCCGCCGGGCTCCAAAAGCATTACGAACCGTGCGCTGGTCTGCGCGGCGTTGGCCAAGGGCGACTCCCTGCTCACCGGCGCGCTTGACAGCGAAGACACCCGCGTGATGATCGAGGCCCTGCGGATGCTGGGAATCGCCGTCGAGCACGACGCGACCGGCGCCACAATTTCGGTGGGCGGCTGCGGCGGCAAAGTGCCGGTCGGCGAGACTGAACTGTTCGTTGCTAATAGCGGCACGACGATTCGCTTCCTCACGGCCATGCTGACCGTGGGCCAGGGCGTTTATCGTCTCGACGGCACGCCGCGCATGCGTCGACGCCCTATCGGCGATTTGCTTGCGGCGCTGCGTTCGCTTGGCGGCGAAGTCGTCGTGGAACAGGCCGATGGATTCCCTCCCGTAATGGTCCGGGCACATGGTTTAACCGGTGGCCGTGCCGCGGTGGCAGGCGACATTTCCAGTCAGTTTCTTAGCGGTCTGCTGATGGCTGCGCCGTACGCAACGGCCGACGTCGAATTGTTGGTTCAGGGTGAATTGGTTTCCCGCCCGTACGTCGATATGACGCTGGCCGTCATGCAAGCGTTCGGCGTCTCGGTTGAAGAGCAAGCCGCCGGCCGGTTCATCATCAGGCGCGCCACAGCATTATTGCGGGCGCACTTATGCCATCGAGCCGGATGCCTCGGCGGCAAGCTATTTTTTCGCGGCAGCGGCGATCACCCAAGGGGAAGTTACGGTCGAGGGCCTTTCGCATAACAGCTTGCAGGGCGATGTTGCTTTCTGCGATTGTCTCGAACGCATGGGATGTGAAGTCCGTTACAGCAGCGACCGCATTACCGTCGTCGGGCGTCCGTTTTGCGGCATCCGGGTCGACATGAATGCGATCAGCGATACCGTGCAGACGCTCGGCGCCATAGCGCTATTTGCCGATGGGCCGACGACCATAAGCAACGTCGGCCATATCCGCCACAAGGAGACGGACCGCATTCACGCACTAGCCGTCGAACTGCGCAAACTGGGCGGCGACGTCGAGGAGTGCGCCGACGGCTTGACGATCACCCCGCGAAAATTACGCGGCGCCACGATCGACACGTACGATGATCACCGGATGGCGATGAGCATGGCCTTGGTCGGGTTGGCGGTCCCCGGCGTGGTCATTCGCGATCCGAACTGCGTGGAGAAAACCTACCCGCGGTTCTTCGACGATCTGGCAGCACTCAAGACCTAGCTGAAGTTGACGCCGATTCTCGTCTGGCGGACAAGAATGTCTCCCTGCGCCACTTGGCGAGACTTTGCCATCCATTGACATGACCTTAGCGCAGGCAGTTGCGAGGCGACGGACTGCGTTGGGCGACCGACTCCAGCAATTCGTTGGCCCGGCGCAATAGCTCGGTCGCTGAATCCCCGCCATCGCGATGCGCCACTGGGTCAGCGGCAATCAGCGACCCTTGGCAGTGCTGACAGACAAGTTTCCTGCCAAGATATTCGACTCGAATCTGTAGTCGCCGTCCGCACGTCGGACACTCTTGGACATAGTATGTAGGATTCGACATGGCCATCATCCCTATCGGCGAAGTTCTGTCCTTCCGCGACTATCGATTATCTGATTCGGCTCCAAATTGTCAATCTCAATCGCATGACTGCCGATCGGTAATGATAAGATTGCGCGATGTGGGACGACATCAATGTCTTGGTGGACAGCGCGTGTGATGATGACGAAACCGATGGCGCAACTGCCGTTGGCGCGGCGCTTTGCGGCGGCACGGGGTCGGCATGCCGACGGGTGTTAGGCACGCGTCGCAAAATCGCTCTGGGCGGCAGGGGACTGTGGGAGCGGCGCCGTACAGCCCGCCAACCGAACAAAATCGCACCTTTTGGCAGAAATGGCCTCGTTTCTCTGATCGGCACGCCGACGAAACTTGCAACAGTCTATACTTGGATAGGACGTTCCCTTAGGGCGATTCGCCCGATCCGACCGTTACAGCAATTACGGAAGCGTATCATGCGTATACCACTGGCGTTGATGGCATCTTTGCTAGCACTGCTCACAATGGCCGAGTCCTCCTCGGGTGCCACCCCAACGGGTGTAAAACCAAGCGGCATGTCTGCCGCCAAGTTCGCCGAGGTGCAGCGGATCGTGTCGCAGTACTTCCACAGAGATCCCGACTTTCGCTCGACGGACCTGTTCACTCGCGAAGACGCGGTGCCGCTGTTGGCCCAGCTTCAGAAGAAGAAACTCCTATCGGTTGATGCCGACGTTGTCCTTGAAAAGCTGCCGTCGCAGCAGGAGCTTTCTTGTCGAACAGTTGCGCAGTCCCGCCGGGAAAAAGTTCATGCGACGGATCGCGTCGCTGCCGGGCGGCTACGATCGGCTGGATCGACTTAGCCGCATGCCGCATGGTCAGCAAACAGTTCGCGACTTGATCCGTGGGCCTGGTGGCGATGAGTTGATCAAGTACATGACGACGACGGCAGGCGGCAAAGCGATGGGGAAGCAACTCTCGAAATGCGCCCGACGGCGCGGACTTCAATGACCCGACGGGCCGGATCTACACGGTGGCAATGCTGCTGGATTTTCTGCGGCAGGGCGATGTGAAGAGCAAAAAGTCTGCGCCGGCCGGGAAGTAGAAGCCATCATCGTGGCTGGTGGCCGGCCGACGGCGCCGAAAGTGCAACTGCGACGTCTATCGCAACTGTCGAATCGACTTGATCACGATTTGCTCGACGGGCGTGCGTTCAAACGCCTGTGTGTCGTGGACGGGTGACTTGGCGATCCTGTCGATAACGTCCAGCCCATCGGTGATCTCGCCAAACACACAATATCCGTAGCCTTCCGGAGTCGGTGTCGCCTCATCCCGGTGATCGAGGGCCGGATTGTCGGCGACGTTGACGAAAAACTGGCACGTGGCGCGTATCGATGGCATCCGCCAATCGTGCCATGGCTATGGTGCCACGCCGGTTTTTCAGGCCGTTGCGGGCCTCATTACGAATTGGCGTGTGCGTCGGCGTCTCGATCAGGTTGGTGCCGTAACCACCTGCCAGAAAACCTTGGCCTCGAAAGACCTGGTGCACGATCGTTTGGTTGTAGTTGCCGTCGCGAACATAGCGGAGAAAATTGGTGACCGTCGTCGGCGCCTTGTCGCCGTCGAGCCGCACGGTGAAATTGCCCAATGTCGTCTCAACAAGGACCTCGGGATGCTGTGGATCAGACGGCGGCTTTTCAAGCGACGGTCCTTGGCTGCCATCGGCCATCGGCGAACCATTGATCGAGGCCGTCGTCGCGTTATTGGCGTCGCCGCTGCGACCGCAGCCTGCGGCAAGCAACAGAACGAGAATCGCTAGCGTTTCCAAGCGTTTCAGCACGATGGCATCTCCCTGCAACTTCGGGTCAGTGGCGGCGCATATCATCCGCAGAACATCCTTTTACTGCAACGTCGATTGTCGTGGATTTTCGCGAATGTCCGGCAAACTGGGGGAGGTGGGGTAGATGTCTTTTCTCGTTGCGATTTGATAGAATGAAGGCGTACCGATCGGATGAGAAACGGAGTTTGGCACGCATTTGGCCGCATTGGGTTCATTATTCAGATGATTAGGGCTGCCAATCTTTGTCTGATTCCACTTGGCCGAAGACATCATGTATAGTCGCTGGTTCAATGCGGCGGTCGTACTTCTGTGGCTGGCCACGATGAGTTGGTTGGTCACCGAAAAGGTGCTTCCACCGCTGGTGGTGGGCGAACCGCCAAACACTGACCAGATCGTTGACGCCCAAAAGCGCAAGCCCGCGGTGGGATGGCGGATTCTGTACAATGGCCGACGACTGGGCTGGGCAGTTAGCGAAACCGTGCCACAAGCGACTGGCGTGACGGAAATCCACGGCCGGGTGCACTTCCGCCGGCTGCCGCTGAAAGACATGATGAAGGGGTGGCTGCACACGTTTTCGCGGCTGATCGAGCCGTTCGACGGGCTTGGCATGGATGCCCGTAGTGCCATGACCATCGATGCGCTGGGTCATCTGGTGGGATTCGAGTCGGCCGTGCGTCTCGAGCCGCTCAACGAAGTAGTGCGCGTGCGGGGAACGGTGGAAGGCCGGCAACTGCAAATGACGGTTCAGACTGGTGGCGCCGTACTGTCGAACGAGAGTTTTCTCCCGTCCGATGCGCTGTTGTGTGATGCCCTATCGCCGCAGTCGCAATTGCCCGGCCTTCGCGCCGGCCAGCAGTGGACGGTGCCGGTCTACAGTCCGTTGCTGCCGGCCAAGACCCCATTGGAGATCATTCACGCCACGGTCGACGGGTTGCAGCCCATCTCTTGGGACGGACAGACGCAATTGTGCTGGCTGGTGGTCTACCGCGGTGATCCTGTTAGCGGCGTCACCGCCAGCGATAAGCCGCGCGGGCGACTCTGGGTGCACCGCGATGGTACCGTGCTGAAGCAGCAGATAATGCTCTTCGACTCAACCATCACGTTCGATCGTCTCAGCGACAGCAACGCCGAAAAACTGATCAAGGCGGCCGGACGGCAATGGTGGATAATGGAGGCCGACTTTCGGGCTGAGCATCATGATTGAATTTCGCGACGTGACGCGCAACTACGGGCGCAAGGTGGCGGTAGACCGCCTCACGCTTACCGTTCCGCAGGGCGAACTGTTCGCCCTATTAGGGCCCAACGGCGCTGGCAAGACGACCACCATCAAGATGTTAACCGGGCTGCTTCGGCCGACCGAGGGCAGCGTCGCGCGTTTGCGGTCATGACGTGTCGGACAAAGCGCATCATGCCACGCGCTACGTCGGCTACGTGCCCGAAGAGCCCTTCCTCTATGACAAGCTTTCCGGCCGCGAGTTCCTGCGATTTGCCGCCGACATTTGGGGTTTGAACAACGCCGAAGAGGTCATCCATCGCGAGACTCAGAACTTTCGGCTCGAGGACTTTCTCGATGACCTTACCGAGACCTACTCGCACGGCATGAAGCAGCGACTGGCATTCGCCTCGGCCCTGTTGCATGATCCGCCCGTATTGGTGATCGACGAGCCGATGGTTGGCTTGGATCCGTACAGTGTGCCGCGTGGCCAAGGACCGGCTTCGTGCGCAAGCGGCGGCCGGCACCGCGGTCTTCATGTCCACCCACACGCTGGCCATCGCGGAAGAGATTGCCGACCGCATCGGCATCATGCATCACGGAAGGTTGCATTTTCTCGGAACCGTGGGCGAGTTGCAGAATGAGTTGGCGTCGTCCCATACGTCGCTAGAGTCGTTGTTCTTGCAGTTGACCGAAGGTAACAACGGGCAGAATGGAAATGGCGGGGTGCTAATAAGCGAAGCTCAGTCGCGTCGTTAACCACGATGAGGTATTGTCCTCGTGCGGCTGTGCCGCGATTGGCGCACCTTACAGACTCGCATGCACGAAGCATCCGCAACTCCAACGCCGCTTGCCTTCATTCCGCCCCAGGACGAGGCGCGGGCGTTCGCTCGCATGCGCTATCGCATGTATTCCACGCGCCTGCGGCAGACGCTCGTCGAAGCCCGCTTTCGACTGGTCTTGATCGTTGTGTTGACCTCGCTGCTGTGGGGTGCAATGCTGTGGATGTTCGTCGACGGATTTCAGTTCCTGCAACAAGCGATTCCTCATCCGGAAACGTACGCCCGGGCCATCGGCGCGATGTTCGGCACTTTCTTCGCCGCGTTGATGGTGATGCTGATCTTCTCCGCAGGCATCATCCTCTACAGCTTCCTATATTGCGCGACTGAGATGACGCTGCTGCTGACGATACCCGCGCGCACCGAGCGGGTATTTTTGCAGAAATTTCAGGAGGCGCTTGTCCTGACAAGCTGGGGATTCGTCTTCTTGGCAAGCCCCATGTTGTTGGCCTATGGGCTGGTCGAAAGGGCCCCTTGGTATTACTACGCGATGCTGCTGCCGTTTCTCATCGCGTTCATCTATATACCGGTGGCGCTGGGGGGGATCACCTGTTTGTGCGTCGTGCGACGCGTGCCGCAAAGCCGTACGGCCGTGCTGGTTGGCGTTGGCGCCGTCCTATTGGTAGCGGTAGCCTACCTGGCATGGTCGCTGCTGTGCAGCCCGCAGAATGACTTGCTCACCCCCGGCTGGTTTCAAGAGGTCCTCGGCCGCCTGCAATTCTCTGAACAACGATTGCTGCCTAGTTGGTGGCTGACCGAGGGGCTGCTGGATGCTTCGACGGGCGCGTGGTCGGAAAGCCTTCTGTTCCTCACGCTGACGATTTCCAACGCCCTGTTCTTCCGGCAATTGGCCCTATGGACAGCCGGCCGCATCTATCGCGACTCGTATAGCGGGCTGTATGGCCGCCTGCGGCGACGCAAGCGCGCCCGGCCCATGCTTCTCGACCGCCTGCTATCGTCCGCGCTCTGGCCGCTGTCTGCGACGGTGCGATTGATGCTCATCAAAGATCTGCGACTCTTCCGTCGCGATCCGCTGCAATGGTCGCAATTTCTCATCTTCCTGGGACTGCTGGCGATCTACTTCGCCAACGTCCGCCGCTTCACCTACAACATCAACTACGCCGGTTGGGTGAACATGGTCAGCTTCCTGAACCTCGCGGTGGTTGGGCTGCTGTTGTCGACATTCACCACCCGCTTCATCTTCCCGATGATTAGCCTGGAAGGGCAGCGGTTCTGGATCCTCGGAGTGTTGCCGGTGCGGCGCGAGACGATTCTTTGGAGCAAGTTCCTCTTTGCCACCGGTGGCTCTATCGTGCCGTGCACGCTCCTCGTGCTGTTGAGCGACTCGATGCTCGACGTCTCACCGCTGCTGCTGGCCAGCCATCAAGTGACGTGCCTGCTGCTCTGCCTCGGGCTGGCCGGAATCGCCGTCGGCCTGGCGCGCGCTTTCCAAACTTCCGCGAGCTATCGCCGTCGCGAATTGCCGCCGGCTTCGGCGGGACCCTGTGCCTTGTTATCAGCACCCTCTACATCCTGGCAATTGTGCTGTTTACTGCCTTGCCGACGCACTTCTACCTGGCCGCTCAGTACGACGGGCTTAACGGCGGAACGTTTGGCTTGGAATCGTGGGTTCGCACGTGGTTTGTCGTCGGCACTGTCGGCAGCGTGCTGCTTGGGACCCTCGCCACGGTGATTCCGTTGTGGCTGGGCTTTCGCGCCTTCCGCCGGATGGAGTTCTGAATTGGCCGTTCCCCAGCGTGTCAGCGGTCGGCAGTCAGTTGTCAGAACGAAAGCTGCGCCAACGACGACGTTGTGCACTCCGCTGATCGCCGACGGCCCCTTCGCTACGGTCCTGGCTCGCGCACCAGACGACTGATCTCTTTGAACTCGGGCGCCGCGGCCGTCGCGCACCATTCAAATAGCGCCGCCTCGGTTGTCGTTAGCGTGGCGCCGGCCGAGTCCATCCGCCCGAGCGCGGCGCGGCAGTCAACCTCGAATCGTGACCCGACCGCGTCGGTCGCGACGTACACCCGCCATCCGTCGGCCAACAAGTCCAAAACCGTCTGCTGAACGCACACGTGCGCCTCGATGCCACAGACGAGCAACTTGTGAATGTCCCGATCGCGTAGGTTGTCGAACAGTTCTCCGCACGCGCCGGAACTGAACGCAAGCTTCGATGGCACCGGGCCCAGTCGGTCGGCCAACTCGCCGACGACCGGTCCCAGGCCCTCGGGATACTGTGCCGTGCCGATCGTTGGCAGACCCAGCAATTTTGCCCCATCGAGCAGCCGTCGGGCGTTCCATACGACGCGCGCCCCGCCATTGATCGCGCCAAGCAGCCTCTCTTGAACGTCCACGACCAACAGCGCAGAATCATCACGGGACATCAATTCTGGACTTCGCGGCAGATGGCGATTTTCATTCACCGATGTGCACCCTTATTGCCTTGCGTGCATCGGCTCCAACCGACGCGCAGCAACAATCCCAGCGCGCGGCGAGTAGCAGGCACAGGGTCCCTGGCTCGGGAACGATCTGGACGCCGGCGCCGCCGGAACCGAGGACCACAAAGTCTGACCCTACCGTGCCCGGTGTGCCCGTAAGTCCGGTCACCTTCTGCCACGTCTTTCCGTCAACGAGGGCCGTGCCGCCATTGGAATAGAGGTCGAGCAGGGCCTGGGTGTTCTTTGCGCCATAATTGAGCGGCGATACGGCTAAGTTATAAAGTGCCTTAACCTCTGTCGCGCTGAGCTGATTGTTCCAAATGCCGAAATCATCTGTTAGTCCGCCAACGATGTAGCCGGGGTTGCAGGCCGGCTCTTCGCTCACGTCGGCGGCGATTCTTCCTTTTCCCCACGCACCCATCACGCCGGCGGACGTAAGTCCGTTGTGCAATGTCGATGTCGTCTGTGCCACGCCATCGAGATAGAAGGTCCCCGATCCTGTGCCCGCAGCGCCCGTCGTTGCCTGATAGCTCGCAGTGATCAGATGGAAATTGCCGTCGTACCATGTCGGAGTCGCATCGGATCGGAGCGTAAAGCCGCTGTCTGGCGAACTTGTGTTCGGCCTGACCATGAATACGATGCGATCCTTGATGTAGGTCTCGGGGCTATTTGCAAAATTGCCATAGCACCCCACTGTCCAAGAGTGCGTGCCCGTCGACGTATTCGTTGCGCCACCCAGATTGCCAAAGAACTCTGGCTGAGGACTGCCGGACGTTGAGGTAATTTTAATCCAGAAGGAGAACGTGCCCTTCCAAACGGCGTTATTGTAGCTACCCCACGGTTCGGTCTTCGGGTATGCGCCGGAGTTCAGTTCCACAGACTGGTATTGGGATGAGTACTTGCCGTTGGCGGTGCTGGCAGTCGTCTTGAGAGCTGTTCCGATGACGCCCGTATCGAACGTTGCACCATTTTTGAGTGTGCCATTCGGCGCGGTGCCAATCACATTCGAGGTGGCGGTTCCTGATCCCTCATTGAACTCGAAGAGGCTGACCAAGCCGGCCTGAGTAGAAGTCGCGTTCGACACGACGAGCGCGCAGACCACCCCAGATAACCATTGGAAACATCTCATCGCTGCCTCTCTATGTGTGTGACGCCGCGAATCTCGGGATATTCGCTGGCCCGGTTGATGGATAGATGCCTGACATGGCGCTGGGCGGCTCCCGATGGCCATCTTGCCCTTTGCCTGCTCTCCCCCCGCGCACGGGCACTAAAATCGGTGCCCTGCGCAATTTACAGTGCGTTTATTCTACTTGCCGCTAAAACGGTGTCAATAAATTGGCGCGCAATTCGCCCCCTGGCGTCTCGGGATACTTTTCGCCATACTGCCGGTTTGCACATGCATACCGAACCGCAACGGGGCATCAAGCCATGAAATCGCACTCGACCACCATTCTGACCGTTCGTCATCGCGGCGTGGTTGCCATGGGGGGGGATGGCCAGGTCACGGTCAATAACACGATCATGAAAGCCGACGTCAGCAAGATTCGCCGCTTGATGGACGGCAAGGTAATGACCGGCTTCGCCGGGGCCACGGCCGATGCCTTTGCATTGCTCGAACGATTTGAAACGAAGTTGAAGGACTATCCAAATAACGTGCCTCGGGCGGCGACGGAATTGGCCAAGGAGTGGCGCACCGACCGCGTCTTGCGGCGGCTCGAAGCGATGATGATCGTCGTCGACGGGCGGCACACCCTGTTGGTGACCGGCAATGGCGACGTCGTTCAGCCAAGCGATGGCGTGCTGGGAATCGGCTCCGGCGGCAGCTTCGCCCTGGCGGCGGCTCGAGCGCTCGTGGCCCACAGCAACCTCTCGGCCGTCGAGATCGTCCGCGCGGCCCTGGGCATCGCGGCCGACATCGATGTCTATACCAACGCTAATATTGTCGTGGAGGAAATGGCGTGCACGGGCTGAGCTCAGCAGCGAGCGCGGGACAATGCAGCGTAAACAGTTTTGCGACAGATGCTGCACCGGGTCGCCTGCAATGGTATAATTCATGGACTTTGTCGCGGCACATGTCATCAGTTTTTTTTCGGGGAATCGGACCTATGGAACTAGTCTTGCCGCTCGACCAAATGACAGTTGCGGAAAAGCTTAAGGCGATCGAAGTTCTTTGGGACGACCTTTCTCGCAACCCGGATGATATCGCTTCACCGCCGTGGCATGAGGATGTCTTGGCAGTCAGGCAGCGGCAGGTCGAAGAGGGCCGGGCCAATTTCATCCCGTTGGACGAGTTCCGTAAAGGCATCGACAAGGAAACCCGATGACGATCGAGATTCTCGATGCCGCAAGGGTGGATTTTCTTGACGGGTATTGGTTCTACGAAAAGCAGTCGCAAGGCGTCGGCCGCTACTTTCTCGATTCTCTGATGGCCGACATCGATTCGTTGCACCTTTATGCGGGCATTCACGCAAAGCAATTCGGCTACTATCGGATGCTTGCCCGGCGATTCCCGTTTGCAATTTACTATCGGCTCGAACAAGAATGTGTCCGAGTTCACGCGGTTCTCGACTGCCGGCGAAATCCGGCGTCGATTCGCAAGCGACTGACCATCGAAAACTGACATTATGCTGGAGGAAATGGCGTGCACGACCTAACGCCCCGCCAAATCGTAGCCGAACTGGATCGGCACATCATCGGACAGGACGCAGCCAAGCGGGCCGTGGCGGTGGCCATCCGCAATCGTTGGCGCCGCCAGCAACTCGAAGGCGATATGCGGCAGGAAGTCGCCCCGAAGAACATCATGATGATCGGACCGACGGGCGTAGGCAAAACCGAGATTGCCCGGCGGTTGGCCAAACTGACCGGTGCTCCGTTCATCAAGGTCGAGGCCACGAAATACACCGAAGTAGGCTACTACGGCCGCGACGTCGAAAGCATGATCCGGGAACTGGTCGAGAATGCCATTGCGATCGTGCGGGAAACAGAGCGCGAGAACGTGCAAACCGAAGCACGCCGCCGTGTCGAGGAACGATTGCTCGATCTCCTGGTGCCCAGCCCGCCGGCCTTCGACGCCATGCCGGACAGCCCGCATTCGCCCGAACGATACGAACGGACGCGCGAGAAGATGCGGGCCATGCTGGCTTCCGGCGAGATGGAAGAGCGGCGGGTCGAACTGCAGATCGAGCAGCGGCCCGTGCCGATGATGCTCACCGGCGTCGGTATGGAGCAGATGGACATCGACCTGCAAGGGATGTTCGAGAAGATCATTCCCAAGCACACCAGTCGCCGGGAAATGAGCGTTGCCCAGGCCCGCGGCGTACTTTTCGAGCAGGAGTGCGACGCCCTGATCAACCAGGAGAAGGTCAACGCTTCGGCGATTGAATTGGCCGAGAGCGTAGGCATCATCTTCGTCGATGAGATTGACAAAGTCGTGGCTGGCGAGCAGACGCACGGGGCCGACGTCTCGCGGCAAGGCGTGCAGCGTGACCTGTTGCCGATCGTCGAAGGGACTACTGTCCAGACCCGCTACGGTTACGTCCGCACCGACCACATCTTGTTTATCGCGGCCGGCGCCTTCCATCGTGCCAAACCGAGCGACTTGATGCCCGAACTTCAGGGGCGATTCCCTATCCGCGTTGAGCTTCAGGCGCTCAGTAAGGATGACTTCGTCCGCATACTCACCGAGCCGAAGGGCGCGCTGACGAAGCAGTACGAGGCATTGCTCAACACGGAGGGGGTCGAGCTAAGTTTCGAGACGGACGCCGTCGACGCCTTGGCTGAGTTCGCCTATCAAGTGAATCAAACTACCCAGAACATCGGCGCGCGGCGATTGTACACGATCATGGAGCGGCTCTTGGAGGAACTGAGCTTCGAGGCGCCCGACATGCACCGCGGCCGAGTCGCGATCAATGCCGGGTACGTCAAAGAGCGGCTAGCTGAGTTGACGCAAGACGAGGATTTGAGCAAGTTCATACTGTAAAAAATGTGTTTGAAAACGCGCCCTTGTTCCATTAAGAGATAGAACCGCAAATATCGGCGATCCAATTGCGTCTTACCTGCCCGGCGCTGGATTTATGTACTAGACCTTGGATCGTGATTGAATTTCCTTGGTGAGACCAGCCACTTGCTACACTCGGGTGGTTGTTTCTCGTACGTTCGTGAACGCCTCTGGCGGGTGGTGTCGTCTGTGGCGTGGAGCGATTGCGGGCGTGTCGGCACGGAATCGATGGCTTCCGTGTTGGGAATCTGAATCCCAGTGGCATTTTCGGCCCTGGTATGGCATACTACGGGGTGTCGATTAAATGGCCGATTTAGTCGCCATATGGCTTGATTGCTGCGGAGATAGTCTGGATGCCCGAAAAGAAGAGTCAGCGCCCCAATAATATTGGTCCACATAAGGCTGGTAGTCCTGCATCGCCGACGAAGCGATCGGCAGGACTTGACGACGTGTGGCAAGATTTGCCGATGCCGCCAGCAGGCTCGCCGGGGCTGCCTGGCCCGACCGGCAAACCGAAAAGTGGGTCATGGTTTAAGAAGAACCCCAATGCCGTCAAGGCGATCGTCGCTGGCGGACTTCTGGTGGTATTGTTGCTGATCCTCGTTTGGCAATTCGGAGGCTCTGGCGCCAGCTCACCGCAGACGCCGGTCGTTCCAAATTCTTCGACGCAAACCACGGCCCGATCGACCCCGACGGCGAAGGTCTCGGCGTCGACTCAGCATGTGGCCAAGAGCACGCCGCCCCACAAATTGGGCGAAGCGTCGAACGCTACTGAGCCGGACTCGGACGAGACACCAAAGGCGGCGCAGGCCAAAAAGGAAGCAGATCGACCGGCGCCTGACGATATATCGACCTGGAAGAAGGAGGACTATTTCCGCGCCCGGCGGCAGAACGATCCGCGGTTGCTGTTGGCGATCACGCGCTTGGCGGAAAAGGCACACGGTAGTGCTGTGGCGGCTGCGGGGTTAACTGAATTGCTAAAGCCGCTGCCGGAGGACGTTCTCAAGCGCTCTACCGATGCTAGTATGCACCCCGACCGTGCGCCGCGCGCACCCGGCAAGTACGATGCGCCGCGCCGAAGTACGATGCGCCGGCCCCGAAGTACGATGCGCCCGCGCCGAAATACGATGCGCCCGCGCCGAAATATGACGCGCCCCCAGGGAAGTACGATGCGCCCGCCGGCAAGTACGACGAGCCTGACAGCGGAAGTAACCAACCGATGTCGCCTAATGTGCCGGCCGGTCCACCGAGCCAAGCCGATCTTACGAGACTTGTTGAGACTATTATCTCGGCGCTCGGTGAGATTGACACCGATGTGAGCGTTCAGACGTTTGAACAGATTCTCGCCGGCTCGTTGCCGACCGACGACGACGGGGCCGCCGTCGAAGCGGTTTTTCAGGCGTTGGCCGCGCATCCAACGCCTGAAAACAATGATCTGCTGCTCCGGGCCCTCGTGGCGCCTGACGAATTGCGCCGAATTGGTCGCAAGGGACCGTGGACGGCCAGGGATTTGCGGGCCAGAGCCTTTGCGTTGATCAAGGCAGGTGCATCCATCGAACTGCGTGCCAAACTGGCCGACGCCCTTGGCGACCGTGTATTGCGGTTGGCCAAAGGCGACCCGATTCGCGAGTTCCTTCTCGCGGCCGATCCGTTGAATTGCGGCGCTCAGATCGTGCTGTATCAGAAAGGTGATCCCAATCGAGAGATCAGGACGAGACTCGAGCAGCAGTTGACCGCCTATAGCGTTAGCATTCTGACGCGCGTTCTGGCGATGCCCAGCAACGGGTCGATTCGTTCTGCCAACTACAACCTCTCGGCGCTTGCCTCGCCGACGAGCTACGGCGGAGGGGTCGCAAGGGGCGGTGCCGGAAAGTACGACGACAGTAATGCCACGTCAACACCGATATACAGTCCCGCGCCCACGTACAATGCCGCGGTCACGCCGGGCAACGTCGACACCAGCGCAATGGCGCAAGTCGCCGGAGTGTTATGGTCGGAAAACTTCCGTGATACCGTGCAGTCAGAACTTGGTAAGCTCCCGCCCCTCGACAAGCAGGCACAATTGTATGTCCTGGCGAGTACGATTCCGTGGGATTCGACCCGCAGCGTTCTGGCCAGGGCACTGAGGAAGCGATGGAACGACGGGCCAATTGCCTTGGAAGCGGCCGGGCTCGGCGACGCGATGATCACCGATCCGGGCTTAGTAGTGATCTTAAAATGCAATCCACGGCGCCAGATCAAAGCGTCAACCTCGGGACTCTCGCCACGCGCTACGCGCTCGGGACGAACGTCGCCTGTCGGTGGCCGAGGATCCGAGCCTGGCCTCACCTACGCGCAAAAGAAGGAACAGGCCGAACTGGATTGGATGACCCTCTCGTCGAAGCTCGTGGCCGCTTGGTGCGCTCGGTTCCGGGCATCGGCTCAGGCCAAAGAGAGGGCGGCGGCCGAGCGCGGCGCCAATCTGACTGCCGATGAAAAGCCCGAGTTGCCCTCCGATCTGACTTTGCCCGAGGACACCAAAGTGCTCAGTAGCTACCACCTCGCGTTGCCCGCCCAAACGCCGGCCGACCTCGGTGGGCAAAAGCCTGGCGGCTTGGATGTCTACTACATCCGTGCCGAAGAAAGCAGCAAGCCTAAGAGGGCAATGGGGTACTACGCCCGGCAGTTTCAGATCAAAACGACGGATATGCGCACGACGGCCGACAATAAGGCCATCTGGCTTGATGGTGTGCGAATGGTCCCGCAATCAGATCAGCGACGCTCCGTTGACGTCATCATTAGCAGCAATGACAATCAAGCCGCTGACATCAGTAAGGAAACGGAGACCATCGATCTGATCGTGGAAATTCTCACGATCCAGATCAGCGACCCCCGAGATTGACGCGTTTCTTGCCGCCATGTGCGAGGCATCCTCCGTCGTCGGCCGCCGCCTGCAAGTCTGAAATCGCTCAACCTGCTTGTGTGCGTCGCCTCAGCCACGCTGCGGCACGCCGAAATATTTGTCCCACGCCGCGGTGCCTCCTGAAGCACGACGCTATTTTGCCTATTATGGTCCTTGAACCTAACAAGACGAACCTCGGATGGATTGGCACCGGCGTGATGGGCGCCAGCATGTGCGGGCATTTGCTCCGCGCGGGCTATGCCGTTACGGTCTACAATCGTACGAAGGCGAAGGCTGAACAACTCCTGGCTGCCGGTGCGCGATGGGCCGCTTCTCCCAAGGTCGTTGCCAGCCGGGCCGATGTCGTTTTCACCATGGTTGGCTATCCCGAGGACGTGCGGCAGGTGATCCTCGGTTCCGAGGGAGTGTTGGCAGGCTGCAAGCCGGGTACTACGATTGTCGATATGACGACCAGCGCCCCGTCGCTGGCCGTGGAAATCGCCGAAGCTGCCGCGCGATTGGGCGTGCACGCCCTCGACGCACCAGTCTCCGGCGGCGATATCGGCGCACGCGAGGCCCGGTTGTCAATCATGATCGGCGGCGATGCCGAGGTGATCGAAGCGCTGCGACCTTGTTGGGAAGCGATGGGCAAGACCTACGTCCGCCAAGGCGGTCCCGGTACCGGGCAACATGCCAAGATGGTTAACCAGGTGCTCATCGCCGGCAACATGATTGGCGTTTGCGAAGGCCTGCTCTATGCCTATAGAGCCGGGCTGGACCTCGAAACAGTGATGCGCTCTGTCGCCAGCGGAGCGGCTGGAAGCTGGTCGCTATCGAACCTGGGCCCGCGCATCATCGCCAACGATTTCGCCCCGGGCTTCTTCGTCGAGCATTTTCTCAAAGACCTGGGCATCGCCCTGGCCGAGGTCAATCGCATGCAACTTTGTCTGCCCGGCTTGGCCTTGGCAAACCAGCTCTATCTTTCGCTCGCCGCCCACGGTCAAGAACGATCGGGCACGCAAGCCCTGCAACTCACGCTGGCTGCCATGGCCAATGTCGACTGGGAGAAGCGGTAGCAGCTTGCAGCATGGCTGACCTTCGCCGCCCGCTGCGCTGCTCGCCCAAAGCCTACTCTTCCTTCTCGTAGTGTCTGATGTAGGGCCAGTAGAGTTCGAACTTGAACTCGGGGCTGTTATCCAGATCGTGGCAGGTAAAACATTGCTGTTTTTCCGACTCAGCCTTCGTGATCACCATCGCCTTGCGGAGTTTCTTTTGAAGCTCCTCGTTCGCCCCAAGCTCGGCGTTGGCGTGTTTCTCGCCGGGCCCGTGGCAATTTTCGCATCCGGTATTGATCAACGCCGGCGTCTTCTCCTTGCTCTCGTAGCCGCTCACGTACGGGAAGAACCTGCCGGGGTTCCAGCCGGTCACGTGGCAACTGACGCATTCAGGATCGTAGTTGCGAGGTGGGTCGAGCTTTTCGATCGTGGCGTACGCGTGGCCGTGGTTGGTCTTCTTCCAGATGTCGTACGACTTTTCGTGACACGACTCACATTTCTGCGAGCCGATAAATCGGCCATTGGTCTCCAGCAACGGATGCGGCACGGGTCGGAGGCCGAGGCCCGCAAAACCGATGATCTTCAATTGGTCCTGGTATGCCGCCATGAGCATCTTCATTTCCGGCGAACTGGGGAATCGCGAGTCTAGTGGGACTCGCTGATAGCGCAGTGGGCGTTCAGCGTCATTGAACAGACCCAGCGTGATGGCATTCATGCCCTTGTAGCCAACGGTGATCAGCGGCGTTTTCGTGCCCGGTATCACCTCCGGCGGCAGCCCATCGAGGTCGCGCGGCGGCTCCGGCGCCCCATCCGAGCAGACAACCACGTCGAACGCGGGAAACTTTTTTCCTAATGCGATCGATTCGTCGCGCGTGGCGTGGGCCAGCAGCACCAGGAAATCGGCCTTCGCCTTCAGTTCCGGAACGATCTTAGCAAGGGCCGCCTCGGCGTCAACGGTCTCGATTTCGTTGTTGTTCACTTCCTTCCGATAGGTCTTGCCCAAGATGCCGGTGACGCCGATCTTCCTGCCACCGGCCTCGATGATGCGCATCTTGGCCGTATATAGCTGATCCAGGCCGATCAGTCCGACGTTCGCGTCAACAAACAGACTAGGCTTGTCGTCGGCAACGCCCGCGGCGATTAGCTCCCCGGTCGGCAGTCGCAGTTCGTCAAAGCCCAAGGCCACCGCATCGTAGCCCATCTTGCGCTTGCCCTCGATGGCGGTCTGGAACTTCAACTCCGCTTGGCGGCCGAAGCCATGCACAAGTCCACCCACGTCCAACGCGACGACGGGCCAACCCTTCTCACGGAGCTCTTTAAGGAACGTTGCCCGCCGGCTCATGCCGCCTTTCATGCGGTCCATCCCTGCGCAGCCGCACGGCTCGATATAGCCCTCCTCCATGCCAGTAAGAACCAGGGCAACCTTCGGCTTCGGCCAGTCGACGAAGATCTTGCCATTCTCCTTTTCCGGATCGAAAGGTTTTCCGCTATTTTTGCCGGTCTTTGGTTTGCCGCGCAATGGTAGCTCGGCCTGTTTGGACGCGTCGGCCAAGGGTTGCTTCGCCGGTGCAGGGCTATCGTTGCGAAGCGGATTGGCAGCCCGCGGCGGTTTGGCGGTGGCCGACGGCATCGGAGGCATTGTCGGCGGCTCGACCGGCTCGATCGCCGGTTTGGCTAGCGGCTCACTCGGCGGCAGAAGCGGCGGCTGCTGAAACTCCGCCACAGGCAGTCTTACCGGAGGCGATTCGTCGGTCGCCAGTTTTTTCGATGTCCGCGCTTGCGGCTCCTTGATGGCCTGCGTCTCGGCCGTTGTGGGGCAACCGGCCATCGTCAGTATCATGATGGCTAGCACACCGGCCATCAACGGCCGGACAGTTTGCAGTAGCGGCATTAGCTCTTCCTTGATCGAGAAATTCGCCTCACACGGCTCGCAATGATGCCGACCGAAACAACAAGTCAAAGGCCGACTCACTTCAGGCCGCTCGAAGTAAAGCGTTCCGTCTTATCCTTCAATGACAAATCGCAGCCGGATTTTGAACGTAGGCGTTTGTGGATGCGTGGTGTGCAGTATGATCTCGCCAAAACTGTTCTGCTGTGTGCCCAAATATGCGCCGGGGGGACTCCCTGAGGGAATTTCGATCGTCACGGGAACCTCCACTATCGAGCTGTCGTTGACGTTTCGCGCCTGGCCGACGCCAATTTTAATGAACTTCGGAGTAACCTCGGCAACACTGAATTGCACGTCATGCCGACTGGGCCCCCGCACCACGAGCGTCACCGTGCGCTTCAATCCCTCCGCCCGAGCGACGTGACCCAGATTCAAGACGCCAGCATTGCCATCCCAATCGCGATTGACGACCGTGATGTCGCCAGCGATCATCCCGTGGATCGACAGCGAAACGGTGGGCGATGAGGCCACGTTCGTCCGCAGAATCAGTTTTTGTTGAAGTGGACCCGGCGGCAAGCCGGCCTTCATTGTCACCTTGACGAGATAGCCGCTCTGCGACGACGTATCCGACTTCAACTCGCTCTCGGAAAACTGTTTTAGTGCCACGTCGAAGTATCGCGCCGTTGTCGCATCGGACCACTCGTGGCCAAGGATCTTCAGTGGCTCATCGAGGTAACAATACAACGGTGTCTCGAAGGTCGTTGTCTTCCCGGCCGGCAGACGCGTGACCGTTATGTCGGGCGTGACAAGTCTTAGCGGGTCAACGATCTTGCCGGACAAGGTCAGCGTGATGCTGGGCCGCGCGGGGTCATTGGTGAGCACCTCGACCGTATCCTGAACCGGCCCTGCCGTGCCTCTAGGCGTCCACGTCGCAGTGACTTCTTCGGAGGCGCCTGGCGGCAGCGACGATCGTTCGAATTTCAAGTCGATGGAATTGCCGCCCGAAGCCGATCCGGCCGTAAGTGTCAGCGGCACGCTTCCACCGTTGGTAAACTCAAAATCGTGATGGCGCTTCACTCCCTGTTCCACAAGCCCAAAGTCGTGCTCGTACGCAGGCACCAAGGCCTTCGGCGCGGATTGCGTCTGGGCGGACGATGCTGGCTTGCTCTGCCGCTGGGAGCTTTCATCGAACTTGGGGTTCCAAGGAGCCGATTTGATCCGCCATACGGCGACGCCGCTGCCAAGAGCCGCGCCAAGCAGTAGGGTCGAGGTGACAAAAAGAAACGCTCTCATGAACGGAGGTGAACTGCGAATGCGTCGTGGTAATATGCAGAGTCTCGCCCTATTTTACCGGGTTTGGCCGTACAACGCCACAGAGAATGCCGCGGTACTGATTACTGATCGCCCAATGCCGCAGGTCGAGCCACCGCCGTGGTCGATCGTGCGCCGCCGACGGCGATTACTTTGCAGATATGGGGGTCGGCATTGGCCAAACGGAGCGATCTTCGGGCTTGGGTGCAGACGGCGCTCTAATCATTCGCTGCTCGTGGCTTCCGATGGATCGCTTCTCGGCACTGGCTGAAGAATTGCTGGTAATCGGCGCGGCGGTAGTCGGGAAAAGTGTACTCATGATGCCGCCACTGATGATGCTTATACTGTAACGTTATTTCGGCGTAAATTCCTTGCGCCAGATAAATACGGTGGGCAAAATCCTTCGTTGACGCCAGCACCAGCTTGCCGAGTGTGACGTAGCCGGGGTCCAAGTTCAACGGTCGCGGCTCCGCATGGCTGCCCGCCGCGGAATACTCCGCTTCCCATCGGTTCGTCTCCAGTTTGATCTGGACTAGTTCCGCCGGATCAAAGGGCCGCTGAAAGATGAAGAACGTCTTCTTCAACTCCGGGCCCATCGTGGCGTCGTAATACTGGGTCTCGGCGAAATCGAACCGTGGGCTTTCCAGCTCAATCGGTCCCCAAGCATCAATTGCCCGCTGCCGTGCCCAATCCAGTGCGGCATCATGCCGGCTGAAGGCGGCCAACAAGAGCAAGGCTTCGGACGGGGATGTAGGTTGGCCCATGAGTTATCGCCGCCTTTGCACGCCGCAGATCCATTCTACCAACTCGGCCACCGGATATGCCACATCGGCGTGATTTGCGTGTGTTGCAAAGCCCGATGCAGCACGGATCGCGCTGCTGGACGCTTCTCTGTCATTGTTCGGCAGTGTCCCGGATCTGTCGACATGGGGAGTAGTCGCGAGATTGGCCGCACTGCTAGCCTGCGCGACCGCGGAATCGATGGGCCCGGCGCCGCCGCTGCCGCCGCCGGAAAGAGTCACGCTCGCCCCTTGCGAATCGTCCGTCTTGTGGGCCACCTGTAACGAGAGCAGGGCGAAGTCAACGGCCGTGTTCCCGTGAATGGCAACATTCAGCTTTCCGCCTTGCAATGCTTTAAGGTGTGCGCCAAGATCGACGAGCCCCACAATGATCTGACTACCGGCCTTGCTGCCTCCCCATTTCAGGCGTTTCAGTGGGCATGTGCCCACGTCGCCGACCGTCAGCACGTCGTTACTCCAGTTCTTGTCCGCCGGCCGAATCGCCAGCGCCAACCATGCGTTGACCACCTGCTCGCTGGAACTGAGCCTATACCGTTGCGTGAAAGCAAAGTCACGCCCAGTGGAAGCCGCGTCAAAACCGCCCACTTTGCTGCCATGTTGACTCTCCATTTGCGACTTGAAGGCCGGATCGACATAGTAATCGTCGTCGGCGTTGTGGTCATTGGTCAGGCCATCGACGTCGCCGATCAGATAGTCGCGAGTTTCGATCGTGCGCGCCGCGGGCTCAGCGAGCGAGGCCCGCTTTTGCGAGTTTGACCGATCGCCGCTGCCGCTCTTCCACGGGTAGTCGCGAACCACGCCGGCGTCGGCGAGCTGCGCCAGGTAGAGGCTCTTTGTGGCCACCGCGACTCCCAGCGAGTCGATATAGGGCGGTGGATTGCCCAGTGGCGTGGAAAAATCTGGCGGCAGTATACGTCCCCGTGAGCCAATCAGCCAGTTTTGGGCTGTGGGCGGGCTCTGCACTTTGTAGCCGCGCGCCGTGCAGTTCCAAATCACGAGATTCGCTCCAGTCCAGCCGGCGCCATCGCTCCACGTCCAACGGTTTTGTATGGCGATGCTCGAAAACTTGTCGCCTTGAACCATGACATTGTCGAATAACTCGCCGGTGTCCCACCGCATGTGTGGTTCGGACTCGGCGTGGGCCTTGATCGCTCGGCAGTTGTAGAATACGTTGGGTCCTGCCACTTGGCCTGCCGAAACGAAATCGTGGCGACCATCCATTGCGCGACAATTCACAACCAGAGATTGTTGCCCATGGATGTCGTAGGTGTAGCGACGGTTGCCGGTGATTTGGCTCTTGGGCATTTCCGACGTGCAGTCTGCCACTGTGACCCACTTGGCGTAGCGATCGATTTGCACGTGCGAATCGGCGAAGTAGCGGGCTGTCGTATCACGCACCCAGACGTGTTGCGCGCGATAGATGTCGATAAAGTCCCAGCAGTGCTCTTCGTCCTTATCTGACTTGAAATCCGATTCGCCGCGAAGGTTCTCCACGCCAACATTCTCGATGCGGCCTGGAAACGTGCATTTCTGGACCGTCGCGCCGCCGTACTTCTTTTCGAGGGCGTTCGTGACGGGAGCATCGAGAAACACGCGGTTGCCTTCGATGTGGATGATAGTCCGCTCCCATTCCAGATCGACAGAGCCGCGATTCCAAGGGTAACCGGGGATTCGATTCATGCCGACGTCCGCAATCCATCGGGCCGTGCTCGGTCGGATAATACAAATCATGTCGCCGACGTGCAAACCGGCCGTCGAGTCGACGCGAAGGCTGTTCATGCCGGCGGGCACGACCTTGTCGATAATGCCGTACTTCGATCCGATCAACTTGCGATTGCCCGTCCCGTCGATGTCAATCAATCCACCGAACCTCAGCTTGTCGCGTCGGTTGGTTCCTCGTGCGTGCAGGATCGTGCCATTGTCCCCCTGTCCCTCGCCGCGCAGAACTATTCCGCTGGCGTTGATCTTCAGTTGGCTTTGGATGTCGTAGGAGCCGGCCTTCAGCAAGACCGCGCCGCGAAAACCGTTCACCAGGTGCATCGCGGCGACTTGATCGATGGCGGCCTGAATGCGGGCGGTTGCGTCGCCCTGGCCGGGAGCAACCGTCGCCTTGACGGGTACGTCGGGTATCAGCGATTTGCCCTGTTTGTAGCCGACCATGGAAAAATCACAGATGCGATCGCCTTCCGCGTCGGGCAGATAGATCATCCTCCCGGTGTAACCCCGATGCGCCCATACGCTTTCGGCCCCATCGGCCCGACCGACCAGCAACAGTGCCGCACAGAGCAGTCCCAACGGTCCAATCACCGCTCCCATGACACCGCAGAAGTGGCTTCCGAGTGGTGGCCGAGGCATACCATCTCTCTCAATCGCGTACCGGGTGCGAAACGGATGGCATTTTGCCTTCTCATCGCGACTCCACTCGGACACGCTCCGAGCAAAAGTCGTCTCGCAATTCAAGTATACTAATCCAGTATACTGTCGCCCCCAAGACGAAGCCAAACGGCTTATCGGTTGTGAAATCGCGTCGCTTCGTGGCGCTCTTTGCAGATCAACTCGACCAGCGTTTGGGCGGCGCCTTCGAGATCGATCTTTTGGGCTTCCTTCTCCCATCGCCACTTGACTTCCAGCTTGCCTTCTTTCAAGCCCCGATCGCCGATCACCACGCGCAGCGGAATGCCGATCAGATCGGCGTCCTTAAACTTCACGCCCGCTCGGCAATCGCGATCATCGAGCAGCACGTCGACGCCGGCGGCGGTCAATTCGTCGTGCAACTGCTGGGCAACCTTCATCGACGGCTCGTCCGGCACTTTCACCGGAGCGATCAGCACTTCGTACGGCGCCAGCGAAACGGGCCACACGATGCCATCCTTATCGTGGCTCGTTTCGATCAACGAGGCGATGATCCGATTTACGCCGATGCCGTAACAGCCCATGATCACCGGGTGGAGTTGCTCGTTGGCGTCCAGATAGCGTGCATTGAGCGACTCGGAGTATTTGGTGCCAAGTTTGAAGACGTGGCCCACCTCGATCGCATGCCGCAGCGCCACCCGACCGCTGCACCGCGGGCAAGGATCGCCGTCCAGCGCGTTGCGAAGATCGGCGAACAGGTCGACTTCAAAATCGCGGTGCAGGTTCACGCCCGTCAAGTGGGCGTCAGCCGCGTTGGCCCCAGCTATGGCGTTGACCATAGTTTGGATGTTGCGGTCGGCAAGAATCGGAATCTTCTCTTTCATGCCCACAGGGCCCGAGAAACCGACCGGAGCGCCGGTCACCTTCTGAATTATCTCCGGCGGAGCAAGTTCCAACTTGGCGGCCTTCCGCGCGCGGCGGATCTTCCCCTCGTTGGCCTCGTGATCGCCGCGGACCAGGACGGCGATCGGCTGGCCGTCGGCCACGTAGATCAATGTCTTAATCAGATCTTGCGGCTTGCATTTCAGAAAAGCGCTCACCTGCTCGATCGTGCTTGCCTCCGGCGTGGCGACCTGCTCGCGCAAACTCATCGGCACGTTCGGCGGCACCGAGTCGCGTGCGCCGATCTCGGCCTTCTCCTGGTTGGCCGCGTAGCCGCACGATGGGCAGTGCAGCACGGTGTCTTCGCCATTTTCGGCCGGCACCATGAACTCGTGACTCGCATCGCCGCCGATGGGACCGCTCTCGGCCTCGACCGGCAGATATTTGAGCCCGCAACGGTTGAAGATGCGGCAATACGCCGCGTACATCTTTTCATAGGTTTCGTTGAGCGACGCCAGCGAGGCGTTGAAACTATACGCGTCCTTCATTAGAAATTCGCTGGTGCGCAAAACGCCAAACCGCGGTCGCTCCTCGTTGCGAAACTTCGTCGTAATCTGGTAAAGCGTGATCGGCATTTGCCGATAACTGGAGATTTGCCGCGACACCAAGTCGGTGACGATCTCCTCGTGCGTCGGACCAAGCACGACGGGCACCTTGCGGTTGGGCCTGGTGAGCGTCAGTTGCACAAGCACGTCGCCAAAGGCCGTGACGCGCCCCGTCTGCTCCCACAAGCTTCTGGGCGACATAGCAGGCATCGCCAGTTCGACCGCGCCGGCGGCATCCATCTCTTCGCGGACGATGCGCTCGGCCTTCCTGAGCGCCCGCAAGCCTAGCGGCAGATACGTATAGGCCCCGGCCATTACCTGGTTGACCAGCCCGGCCCGGAGCATCAACACGTGGCTTGGGATTTCCGCCCCTTCGGGCGATTCTTTCATCGTTGGGATCAGCGTGCGAGTCCAGAGCATTGGGGGCGAGGGTTAAAGGCTAGAGGTGTGCAATGTGACCGGCGAAACTACGGAGGCGCATACGCGCGGTCGCATAAAATACGAAAGGCCATTCTAGGGGAATTCGATTACGAGAAAAAGGCGAAACCGGCGGGGGCGAACATTCCTGTCCGCTCGATCGTTTCCCGCTCACCCGCCTACCCAAGAGGCAAGAATATCGGTTCCACCATCCGCATAACTGCCGCGCTCCCGGCGTTCCCTTCCCCCTTGTGGAGGAGCCGCGCAGGCCCTACAATTTTAGGCTTGTTATCATTCTCCGGACGCTTTGCCAGCAGTTGAAAGTCGCGATATGCCACGCCGGTACGCCAGTGAGTTAGGCCACCAAGAGACAGTCAATCAGGTGTTTGTCGCCAATGACAAACAACTTCGCCCCAACCGTAGCGGCAATCTCTATCTCCAGATCGATCTGTCGGATCGCAGCGGCTCCATTCCGGCCCGCGTTTGGAACGCCAATGAGACGCTCTATAAATCGTTCGACAATGGCGACTACGTGAGCGTCGAGGGAACGGCCCAGCTCTATCAAGGGGCGATGCAGATCATCGCCACGAAGGTTCGTAAGGTCGATCCGGCCGAAATCGACGAGGCCGATTTCGCGCCGCTGCCGGCTGTGGCCGTCGATAAGCTTGTGCTGCGCCTGGGCGAAATCCTTCGCGGCATAAACGATCCGGCGCTGCAAACATTGGCCGAATGCTTTCTGATGGACGAGGAGTTGATGGCCAAGTTCACCATGGCCCCGGCCGGAACCAAGAATCACCACGCCTATCACGGCGGACTGCTGGAGCACGTGGTCAATTTGATGGAAGTCGCGCTGCGAGTGGCCCCCTGCTATCCGCAGATCAATCAAGACTTGTTGCTGATGGGGGCGTTCCTGCACGACCTGGGCAAGGTTGAGGAGTTGGCATACGAACATGGGCTGACCTACAGCGATGAAGGCCAATTGATCGGCCACATGGTTATCGCCGTGGCCATGCTCGACAAGAAAGTTGCCGAAGCAGAAAGGCTTTCGGGCGAGCCGATTCCGACTGAAACCGCGTTGCGGCTGAAACACATGATCATCAGCCATCACGGCGAGTATGCCTTTGGCAGCCCGAAGTTGCCCATGACGCTGGAGGCTGTCGCCCTCTGCTATCTCGATAACCTCGACGCCAAGATCAACACCTTTTCGCACCTAATGGCCGAAGATCCGAACGTCGACAGTCCGTGGACGACGTACAACCCGAATCTCGAGCGCAAGCTTTTCAAAGGCGGCCGACGAAAGGCGGAAAGCGGACCTGGCCAGGACACAAGCGATTAGTGCGTCAAGCGTGGGTAGTCTCGAATCATCTCGTTCCGAAGCTCTGTTTGGGAACCTGCTGCTCTGCTTGGGAACGAGATCGCGAGGGTGCCTGAGCTACGCCGGAATCTTCCCAACAGTAGAAGTAACCCATGCAAAATCTTGAAGAAGCGATCCTCGAACTCGTCGGCGCGGCCGGCTATCGGCCTGTCAAACCGCGCGTGATCGCACAACAACTGAAGATCCCCAAGGATCAGGCAGCCGACGTAAAGCGGACAATCAAGCGATTGGTGCATCACGGCCGCCTCGGCTATGGCTCGAACCACCTCGTTGTGCCCGCCTCCTCAAAGGCGGCCAAGAGCAACCGTGTGACTGGCGTATTTCAGCGCACGCAGAAGGGCTTTGGGTTCGTACGCTTGGCCGGCGGCGAGGCGCCCGGCGAGCGCAAGGATATCTATATTTCGGCCGATCGGGCCGGCGACGCCGCCACCGGTGACCAGGTCGTGGTCGAGGTAAAGAAAGCCCGTCCCGGCGACCCCGGTCCACGCGGTGAAATCGTGGAGATTCTCGAACGGCAGACCCATCAGTTCGTCGGCACCTATTTGGAGCGCGGCGACGCCGCATACGTGCAAATCGACGGCAGCTTGTTCTCCGTCCCGATTTATGTGGGCGATCCGGGGGCCAAAAATGCCAACATCGACGACAAGGTCGTGATCGAGATGATTCGCTTCCCGTCGCCCATGCATGAGGGCGAAGGCGTGATTACCGAGGTGCTCGGTCCGCGAGGAAAGCCGGGCGTCGATACGCTGTCGATCATCCGCGAGTTCAATCTGCCCGACCATTTCGCAGAAGATGCGCTGGAAGAGGCGCGGCAATACGTCGCAAGCTTCAACGAGGAGATCGGCCAGCGGACCGACTTCACCGCGGACACGATCATCACGATCGATCCGATCGACGCGCGGGACTTCGACGACGCCATTTCGCTCACTCGTCTTGAGAACGGCAATTGGCGGCTGGGGGTTCACATCGCCGACGTCTCCCATTTTGTGCGGCCCGATTCCGCGTTGGACCGCGAGGCGCTGGATCGGGCCACGAGCGTCTATCTGCCCGATCGCGTGATTCCCATGCTGCCGGAGTTAATCTCCAACGGCTTGGCGAGCCTGCAGCCCGGCAAGGTCCGGTATACGAAATCCGCCATCCTCGATTTCACATCGGACGGGCTGCGCGTCTCGACGGACCTGCACTCGGGCGCCATCCGCAGCGCGAAGCGGCTGACGTACGAGCAAGTGGATGAGTTTCTCGCGGATCGTGACGGATCGCGTCGCAAGCTCGGCAGCAAGGTGTGCGACTTGCTCGGTCGCATGCACACGCTGGCGATGACGCTCCGCAAGCGGCGACTGGCCAACGGCGCGCTCGAACTGACCATGCCCGAAGTCAAAGTCGAGCTCGACAAGCAAGGGCAGGTGACGGGCGCCCACGTCGCGGAAAACACGGAAAGCCACCAGATTATCGAGGAGTTCATGCTGGCCGCCAACGAGGCCGTGGCCGAGGCCTTCCGCGATCGCTCGTTGCATTTCCTCCGCCGCATTCATCAGGCGCCTAGCCCGCAAAAGATCCAACTGCTGCAAGAGTTCATGACGGAGCTGGGCTACAAGACCGAGAGTTTGCAGAGCCGGTTCGAGTTGCAAAAACTGCTGGCGGCCTCGCTGGGACGACCGGAGCAACACGCCGTGCATTTCGCTGTGCTCCGGTCGCTGCAAAGGGCCATCTACAGCCCCAAGGACGAAGGACACTATGCCTTGGCCAGCCAGTGCTATTGCCACTTCACCTCGCCGATTCGCCGCTATCCCGACCTGACGGTCCATCGGCTGATCGATGCGATCCTCCGCAAGGCAAAGCCTCGAAGCGACTACGATGAACTGGTCGTGCTTGGCCGGCACTGTTCCGATCGCGAGCAACGGGCCGAAGCCGCCGAGCGCGACCTGACGAAGCTAAAACTTCTGGCCTATCTCAGCGAGCGGATTGGCGAGGAGATGGAGGCGGTAGTCACCGGCGTGGAAAGCTATGGCATTTTCGTGCAGGGGATTAAGCTGCCTGCCGAAGGGCTCGTTCGGGTGGAAAGCCTCAACGACGATTACTACCGTTTCGATCGGGCCACGCACACGCTGGCCGGCCATCGGGCCGGCAATCGCTACCGGCTGGGCGACCTGCTCCTGGTCGCGGTCGCCCGCGTCGACATGGAACGCCGCGAGTTGGACTTCCGCTTGGTGGAAAGGAAAAAGGCTCGGGCAGTCGTCTCGGCGAAGCCCGCAAAGGGCATAACAAAGGGAAAGAAAAGGGCGCAAGGCGTCGCGAAAACATCGAGAACTACGAAAGGCAAACGGCGTCGTGCGAGATAATACGTTTCCCCGCGGCTCCTCCCCCTGGCCGCTCGTCTCGTGGCTGCTAGAATAGCCTTCCTTTGGCGGCCCGCGCCGTCAACGACAGAGAAGGCAGCACCCCTTAGAGGTCTTTCATGGCTACATCGTCCCTGCGAACCCCTCTGTATGAGTGGCACGCTTCCCACGGCGGCCGCATGGTGGACTTCGCCGGTTGGGCCTTGCCGGTTCAATACACGTCGATCATCCAGGAGCATTTGACCATTCGCTCGGCCGTGGGCATCGCCGACATCTCGCACATGGGCCGGCTTCGGTTCGAGGGGCCAGGAGCGGCCGTCTTTCTGGCCGAGCTCCTCACCCGCCGCGTGGCCGACATGGAATTGGGCCAAATCCGCTACTCGTTGGTCACCAACGACCAAGGCGGCATCCTCGACGATGTCCTGGTCGGCTACTATCACAACTCGCACGGTCAGCCGTTTTTCCTCGTGGTGGTCAATGCCAGTAATCGGGCTAAGATCGTCGACTGGGTCCGCGCCCATCTGTCCGACGAGCGGGCCCAGCGGCCCGGCCAAGAGGTCGTGTGGAACGATGTGAGCCGCCTGTGGGCCATGTTGGCCGTCCAGGGGCCGCGATCGGTCGAATTGCTGCAGCCGCTGGTGGATGTCGATCTAAAGTCGATGCGCTACTATCGCGGGGCCCAGGTTCGCATTCTTCATCCCGCTGCCCAGCGTCAGGGGGCGATCATCAGCCGCACGGGCTACACCGGCGAGGATGGTTTCGAGCTCAGCCTCGGGGCTGAAATCGCTGCCGGTGTGTGGGAAGTCCTGTTGGAGCTTGGCCGCCCCTTGGGAATTGCGCCCACGGGGCTTGGCGCACGCGATACGCTGCGATTGGAGGCCGGCATGCCGTTGTACGGCCACGAGCTGAGCGAAGAAATCGATCCATTTCAGGCGGGCCTGGGTTTCGCCTGCCACTTAGTAGGCTACGACTTCCCGGGTCGCGATGCACTGCTGCGCATCCAGAGTCGGCCGCAAAATTCCGTCCGTGTCGGCCTGGAGCTGGCCGGGCAGCGAGCGGCGCGGCAAGGCGCCGCGATCTCGGCCCACGGCCGGCCAATTGGCGAGATCACCAGCGGCAGCTTTTCGCCCACGCTTGGCAGGCCAATTGCCATGGGATACGTCGCGGCCGATTGTGCCCAGCCGGGCACGGACGTGGAAGTCGACATTCGAGGTCGCAAGGAGCTGGCCCAGCTAGTTGAGCTCCCCTTTTACCGCCGCAACAAGCCCACGCGCACGACGCGTGGAAAACAGTAGACAGCCACAGCCATCTCAATCGGGAAAGGATCACAATACCTATGGCTCAAGATCGCTTGTACGCCAAGACGCATGAATGGGTCGTCCTCACATCGGATTCGTCCGGCGCCAAGATCGCCACCGTCGGACTCACGGCCTTTGCGCTGGAAGCCCTTACCGATTTGGTGCACATCGAATTACCGAAGGTTGGTCAGCAGGTGAAGGCCGCTAAACCGTTTGGCGAAATCGAATCGGTCAAGGCGGTGAGCGATCTTTACAGCCCCGTGGACGGCGAGGTGACTGCCGTGAACTCGGAGATCGCCAAAAATCTTGAACATCTGGCCGACGATCCGTACGATGCCGGCTGGTTTATCAAGATCAAAATCAGCAACGGCGCGGGTCTAAACGATCTGCTCGACGAAGCGGCCTACAAGAAACAATGCGAAGACGAACCACACTGACCCGACCTTTGTAAGAAGAGAATCGCCACGGAGGCACGGAGAACACGGAGATGCTTTGTAGGGTGCGTGAAACGCACCGCCATCGACACGAGATGTGCGTTTCACGCACCCTACAATAGTGTCAGCCTCCGTGACCTCTGTGTCTCCGTGGTAGACTCGTTCCACTTATGCCTTACTCTCCGAATACCGACACTGACCGTCAGCAGATGCTGCAAGCGATCGGCGCGGCGTCGATCGACGAACTCTTCGCCATGATCCCGGCCGAACTGCGACTCAATCGCGACTTGTGCTTGTTGCCGGGCATGGGCGAGATGGAGCTTTCGGCCCACCTCGCCCAACTGGCCGGGCGGAACACGCCGGCCACCGCCGCGGCCTGCTTTCTCGGCGGCGGCTCCTACGATCATTTCATCCCGGCCGCGGTCGATATGATCGCCGCTCGCAGCGAGTTCTACACGGCCTATACTCCGTATCAGCCTGAGGCCAGCCAGGGTAGCCTGCAAGCCTTCTTCGAGTATCAGACGTTGATTACGCAACTGACGGGCATGGACGCCTCGAACGCCAGTCTTTACGACGGCGGCAGCGCAGTGGCCGAAGCTGTGTTGATGGCCATGCACGCCACGGGCCGCAACCGCGTCGTCACGGCCGCCAGCGTTCATCCCGAATATCGGCAAATCTTGTCCACGTATCTGGTCAACTTGGGCGTCGATCTGGTAACCATTGGCGCTCCTGATGGCGCCGTTTCGGCTTCCGATCTGGCGGCGGCCGTCAACGATGAGACGGCATGCGTGCTATTGCAGCATCCGAACTTCTTCGGCTGCTTGGAAGAGGTCGACAATGCGGCCGAGATCGCGCACAAAGCGGGTGCGTTGTTCGTCGTTTCCGTTGATCCGATCAGTCTCGGTCTGCTCAAGCGGCCAGGCGAGTACGGGGCCGATATCGTCGTGGCCGAGGGGCAATCGCTGGGCAACCCCATGGCATTCGGCGGTCCGTACCTGGGAATCCTCGCCTGTCGCGAGCAGTTTCTGCACCGCATGCCCGGCCGGCTGGTCGGCCAAACGGTCGACCGCCAAGGTCGACGCTGCTGGGTCCTTACGCTGCAAACGCGCGAACAACACATCCGCCGCGAAAAGGCCACGAGCAACATCTGCACCAACCAAGGTCTGCTCGCCTTGCGTGCCACGGTCTATCTGGCCCTGATGGGTCCCGCCGGCATGCGGAGCGTTGCCGAGCTGTGCCTGCGAAAATCTCGCTACGCTGCCGAGCAACTCACTTCGGCGCCGTCGCTCTCGCGCAAGTTCAATCGACCGACGTTCAAAGAGTTCGTCGTCCAAGTCAAGGGCCGATCGGTCGACAAGTTGATCGAGAAGGCCCGGCAGCAAAACATTTTCGCCGGCGTGCCCCTGGCCCAATGGTATCCAGAGTTGGACGATTGCCTGTTGGTGGCCGTCACCGAAAAACGAACCAAAGAGGAGATCGAGCGGCTGACGCATTTGGCGGTGTGACACATATTGGCGCCGACAAGGTCGTTTGCGACCCTTGTCCGCCAACTGGTCAACGTTGGCTGGAGCCAGAATAGCCAGAATGCCTTGGAAGCGGAATTCGGCGAGGCAAGGACAATACATGTTTACTGGTACCACACGGCTGAGTGCGTTCGCAGTCCTTATTGCACAGTCTATTTTTGCATCAACCGTCATTATTGTCGGACGATTTGCAGCAGGGGTATTTCGCGATTTTGATACGAGCATTGGACTCGCTGCAGTCACTGCCATCTGGTTGACTAAACCGGCCGTACTCATAATGTGTGCTGCGGTTAGTATTGCGGTTATTGTCGCCGCCGAACGTATTGTGCAATCGGAGCAACGTCGCCTACTTGTTCAAATCATCGATTTATGTGTTTGGCTGCTTTTCGGGTCTTTCATTCTTGTAGCAATTTTTTTGCCATTACTCCGACTCTTTACGGCTCTCAGATAATGCATATGAGGACATTCGACACCCAACTCCTCTTCGAACTTTCCAATCCTGGCTGCCGTGCAGTGCGGCTGCCGGCGTGCGACGTGCCGGAAAAACCGCTCGCCGACTTGCTGCCGGCCGGGACGATGAGCGATGCGCCGCTGCCGCTGCCCGAACTTTCGGAACCCCAGGTAGTGCGGCACTTCGTCAATCTCTCGACCAAGAACATGTCGGTCGACACGAACTTCTATCCGCTCGGCTCGTGTACAATGAAGTACAACCCCAAGCGGAACGAACGGCTGGCCGCGCTGCCGGGCATGGCCGACCTGCATCCGTATCAGCCCGAGTCGACGCTCCAGGGTATGCTCGCCTTGCTGCACCAGGGCCAGCACATGTTGGCCGAAATCGCCGGGCTGCCGGCCGTGTCGTTGCAACCGGCCGCCGGGCGCATGGCGAAATGACGGCGCTGTTGGTGGCCGCGGCCTACTTCCGCGACCGAAAAGAAAAACGATCCGTCGTGCTGATCCCCGACGGCGCCCACGGCACCAATCCAGCCAGCGCCCGGATGGCCGGCTTCGACGTCGTGCCGGTTAAGAGCACGCCGGAGGGATTTGTCGATCTGGCCGAACTGGCCGCGAAGCTCGACGACCGCGTGGCCGTCTTCATGATTACCAACCCGAGCACGCTGGGCATCTTCGAGCCGCAGATCGAGCGAATCACACAAATGATTCACGATGCCGGCGGGCTGGTATACCTCGACGGGGCGAACATGAACGCCATCCTCGGCATCAGCCGGCCGGGCGATTTTGGCGCCGACCTGATGCACTTCAACCCGCACAAGACGTTTAGCGGCCCGCACGGCGGCGGCGGCCCCGGCGCGGGGCCCATCGCCGTGGCCGAGAAACTGGCCCCGTTTCTGCCCGTGCCCGTGGTGGTCAAGGATGGCGCCGGCTATCACCTCAGCTACAATCGGCCGAAGTCGATCGGCCGGGTGCGGAGTTTCTTCGGCAACGTCGGCGTGTTGGTCCGCATGTACTGCTACATTCACACGCATGGGCCCGACGGCCTGCGGCAGGTCGCCGAAGACGCGGTGCTCAACGCAAACTATCTCCTATCGCGCGCGAAGTCTATTCTGCCGGTACCGCAGGGCGACCGCTGCATGCACGAGTTTGTCGCCTCGGCCGCCAAGCTAAAGGCCGATCGCGACATTTCGGCCATGGACATTGCCAAGCGGCTATTGGATTATGGTTTTCACGCCCCGACGGTTTACTTTCCTTTGATCGTTCGCGAGGCGATGATGGTCGAGCCGACGGAGACGGAGAGCAAGTCGACGATGGACGCCTTTGCCGATGCCCTGGCGCAAATCGTTGCCGAGCCGCCCGAACTGCTGCACGAAGCGCCGCACAGCACGCCCATCAGCCGGCCGGATGAAGTCACCGCGGCGCGGAAGCCCGTGCTAAGGTGGATGAGGGATGAATGCTGAATGCCGAAAGCGGATTGACGAATGACAGTGGTGCGGAGGCGTCATCCGTCATCCGTCATCATGCATCCATTATTGATTGCCAATCATCCTTCGTCCTGCATGTCGATCCTCCCGCTCCCGGTCCGTGGAACATGGCCGTCGATGAGGCGCTGTTGGAGGCTGCCGCCGCCGATGGCCAGTGCATCTTGCGATTCTACCAATGGCAGGAACCGACGCTGTCGCTCGGCTACTTTCAGGCGTACAGCGACCGCTGGCAACACGCGCCTAGCAGCGGCGTGGCAGTGGTCCGACGGATGACGGGCGGCGGCGCCATTCTGCACGACAAGGAACTGACCTACAGCGTCGCGATTCCCAGCCGGCATCCATTGGCGATCGATCGCCTTAAACTCTACGAAGCGGTCCACGCCGGCCTCATTGCGACGCTGGCCCAGTGGGGCATCGCAGCGACGATCTGTGGGCAGCCCGCGCGGCTCTCGCCCGATCGGCAACCGTTTCTCTGCTTCGAGCGCCGTTCACCGGGTGACGTGCTGCTAGGCGACGCCAAAATCGCCGGCAGCGCCCGGCGCCGTTGTCGCGGCGCGGTGTTGCAGCACGGCAGTATTCTCTTGCGCCAGTCGGCCGCCGCACCCGAACTCAGCGGCTTATGCGAGTTAACCGGCAAGTCGATCGAGCCCGAAGAATTGACGCACGCCTGGTTATCGGTGCTCACCGGGCAGCCGCGGAGTGCGCGGCGGCCAGCCGAGCTTTCGTCGACCGCGTATATTCGAGCCACCGCACTGGCGCATGAAAAATATGCCGCACCTGTGTGGACCGAGCATCGCTAGGCTGCCATGCTCCGCTAGCGTGGCATGATATGCCACTGATTCGCCGTGGCTGCAAATTCGGATTTGGCAGGAGCCCGAACCGTCCGAATTCCGAATTCTAAGAATAGCGCGACCTTAGCGAATCCTTTGACTGTATCGGTGGTATTTGGTACGATCCACGATTGAGGGTGCCAATTCGTTGTCAGACACCCGCCGTGTGATGGGCCGCGTGAGTGAAACGGGGGTTCCAGGAACACGCTATGGATGTGAAGCTTGTTGTTGTCGGCGGCAAGCAAGCGGGCACGGTGATCGCCGTGGCCGGGCCCGAGTTTCTTATTGGCCGAGGGGCAGAGTGCCGGCTTCAGCCGCGGAGCAGCTTGGTCAGTCGCAAGCATTGCTCGATCGTCGTTGAAGGAGAGACGGTTGCCATCAAGGATTTTGGCAGCACCAACGGAACGTTGGTCAACGGCGAGCGCGTCCAACAGCGTCGCGAGCTAAACAACGGCGATCACATCAAGATTGGCCTGCTAGAATTGGAAGTCCGGCTAGTGGCCAGCGCAGGCGCAAAGAAGTCTGGCGTGGCCCCAGTTCGGGACGCTGCCGCCCGCTCAAAGACATCCGGGGCGGTCGGCGACGATGATCTGGATATCAGCCAATGGTTGGATGACGACCAGGAACCGCCGAAAACCGCCGGGCCCGACGAAGCAACGTCCGTGCATGACACGGCAGTTTCCAAGCCCGTCGACGAAACAGTGACCACCATGCCGACGACAGCCGAATCGGCGAAACAGCCCAAGAACGGAGCGAAACCGACCAAGAGCGGCGGCCATTTCCAACCGCCGGCCAAGCCGCTTGCCGATAGCAGCAAAGCCGCAGCCGAGGACGTACTGCGGAAGTTCTTTCATCGAAACGCCTGAGTGCTACCAGTGGTAGCATCGAGAGACAAACGTGAGAGCAGCCAAGGAAATGCAGAAGTCGTCCGCCATACTGGGAATGGCTTTTGACGGCGATGACGGCGAAACACGGCTTACGCGGGGCAAGAACTTCGTGCTGGTCGGCGGGTGTCACGAGACGCATGCCGTCATGCAAGAGACGGCCATCAAAATCAACGAGCAACTCGACAAACGCAAGAAGCGTCTGGAAGAGGTGCCCGTCAGCGAACTCCGCAGCATCTGTCGCGACGTGGCAGAGTCGATCCGGCGCTCCTGAGGCGCATCTCAGTATTGAGTAGCGATCAGATCGTTTTCGGAACCGCAGAATCACGCCGCTCGTAACGCAACGCGTCCGTGCGACACGCGCTAGGGCTGCATCGAACGCCGCTGTTCTTCGACCATTGCCCACCGGGAGCGCCAGGGCAGGCCGCTTCGGCGAACCCACCGCGACAGCGCACCACCCATTTTGTTTAGACTTCCCATTGCGGCGGCGTCTCCCCCTTTGGAAGACGGCAAAATCTACGAAAACGATACAGTTTGCCACCGCCGGGGCCGATTCTAAGAATACTATGTGGTGTACTCACTGCCGCCAGGATGTTCCTGCGCTTCCGTCGAGCGATTCGGGCGCCCTTTGCTGCCCTCGCTGCGCGCAGGAAATCGGCGCCGACCCAGCGAAACCGGCCCAAGCGCCGGCATACGATGGCTGGGAACTGGACGAGCAGTTGCGGCACATTGAGCGAGTGCTCGAGGTCCAAAATCGCACAAGCGATAGGCCAAGCGGGGCCTGCGAGCGCGACACGACACGATTTGATTTTGGCCACGCAGGCACGCCCCCGTGGCAATTCGCCACTCCGGCGCGCAAGTCAAAGCAGTGCAGCCCCAAGGCAAGCTCAGGCGTCGGAACGCTCATCGCGACCGCCTTGTCGCTGGGCACGATGAGTTTTGTCTGCGGTGGCATCTTGCTGGGATGGTCATTGGCAACCGGCCGGCAAGAGCTTTGGAACATCGGATTGCCGGTGGCAATCGCGGGCCAAATCGCGCTAGTCGTTGGCCTGGCCCTTCAGCTCGATCGACTCTGGCGTGACAACCGCGAGGCGATCACCAAGCTCGGCAGCGTCGACGAGCAGTTGCACGAGCTGAAGGCCGCCACAACGCTCCTTGGCGCCAGCCAGGGTCCCGCCGGCAGCGTGTTCTATTCCCATTTCGCCAGCGGCGCCGGTTCACAGCTACTCTTGACCGATCTAAAGGGCCAACTCGATCTGTTGGCGCTCGAAGATCGCGCAGGAAGGCAACTAGATCGCACTAGGGATAAGTATAGCGCATTGGGCGCCATGCTCACGCCTGCCGTGAGCGTGTGCTGTTTTTCGCGATCAGGGCTGCTTGCTGAGACTGAAGATTGGCAGCATCAGCGCCAGACCAATCGTGCCCACCACCACACCCATCACGCTAATCATGATTGGCTCGATCAGACTGGTGGTGGCCTTTAACGACGTTTCGACTTCGCCGTCGTAATAGGTGCTGACTTTTTCCAGGACGACGTCCAGCTTGCCCGTGTCCTCGCCGGCGGCGATCATTTGCACGAGTACGCGCGGAAAAAGGGGATTGCCGTGAAGGATTTCACAGATGCGTTTTCCGCCGGTCACTTCGTCGAGGACCTTAGCCCAAAGTTGTTGATAGTAGTAATTCGACGAGACGTCGCCTGCCAGCCGAATGGCGTCCATCACCGGCACGCCGCTGGCCAACATGGTGCCGAGCGTGCGGATTCCGCGGCTGATGACGACCTTGCGGCACATAGGGCCGACGATCGGGAGATTGATCTTTACCCAGTCAATGACTTTTCGACCGGCGTCGGTGCGTCGGGCGTAGAGGAAGCCAACTGTCAATGCCACGGCGCCAATCAGCCAGAGATACCAGTAGTTTAGAACGACGTCGGAAATGGCCATCATGATGAGAGTTGGCTTCGGCAGTTTGGTTCCTCTGGATTTGAACAGGGGCGTGAACTTTGGCAAGATGTAGGTCAGGAGGAAGACGGTCACGCCGCTGGCCACGACCATCATGACCATCGGATAGGCCATGGCCGCACGAACTTTGCTCCGGGTCTCCAATTCCTTGCGCAGGTAGGTGGCAATTCGGTCGAGCATGGAGCCCAGCGAGCCCGTGGATTCGCTGGCTTTGACCAACGAGACGTACGTCTTGTCAAAGTGGTTCGGAAATCGGGCCAAGGCGGCGGAGAAATCCAAGCCTCCTTCGACGTCTTCTTTAATGCTCTTGAGCACTTTGCGGAGGGTGGGATTTGGCTCCTGGTCGACGATGCCGCCCAGGGCCGTCGAGAGCGTAATGCCAGTTTCGACCATGATGGCCAACTGGCTGGTAACGTAGACCAACTCGCTTCTGGAGACTCGCCGGGGGAAGATGCCATCGTCGCCCGTTTCGGTCAAATCGAGGACCTGGAAACCGTCGCGGCGGAGATGTTGCGTGGCCTCTTCGACCGAAGTGGCCTCGACCTCGCCCGTGTGGGCGTTCCCCATCGCATCGCGGACGCGGTATTGAAAGGTCATTGTTGACCGCCGATCGTTGATTGTGGCACTCAGTCGTTGACAGGTGCTTGGTTCTAAGGATCAAACATCAAGTGCTTACCGCATCCGCTGCCGATGTGGTTGCATCGCCAACGATGTGGAAGACTTCTTCAACCGTGGTGAGTCCCTCGCGGACTTTGCGGAAGCCATCGTGGCCGAGCGTGATCATGTTGTTGCGATGGGCGAGCTTGCGGAGGTTGCCGATCGTGGGATCGGCAACGATGGCATCGCGCATTTCGTCACTAATGACCAACATTTCGTGGACGCCGAGCCGGCCCTTAAAGCCCGTGTTGCGACAGGCTTTGCAGCCGACGCCTTTGAAGTACTCGGAAAAATCGTAGCCCATCCGTTCCAGGGCCTTGCGGATATTTCGGGCCGGTTCGTACTTGGCTCGGCACTTGGCGCACACGCGGCGGACCAGCCGCTGCGCCAGCACCATATTCAGCGCGGCGCCGATCAGGTATGGCTCGACGCCCATGTTGATCAACCGGGTAATGGCCGAGCAAGCATCGTTGGTGTGCAGGGTGCTAAAGACCAAGTGCCCGGTCAAGGCCGCCTGGATGGCGGTTCGGGCAGTCTCTTCATCGCGGACCTCGCCGACCATGATCACGTCGGGATCCTGCCGCAGCAGCGTTCGCAACGCCTTGGAAAACGTCATGCCGATCTTCGTTTGCACCTGAAACTGATTAATCAGCGGCAGATGGTACTCGATCGGGTCCTCAACCGTGCACACGTTGTTCTCCATCGAACTGATAGCGTTCAGGGCAGCGTAGAGCGTGGTCGATTTTCCACTGCCCGTGGGCCCGGTCACCAGCACGATGCCATTAGGCGCCTGGATGTTCTGCTGAAGAACCGTGAGCACGTCCTCGGCAAAGCCGAGATCTTCGAGGTTCAACGAGACGGAACGCGTGTCGAGCACGCGGATGACCGTCTTTTCGCCGTGCGTGGCCGGAAAGGTGCTGACGCGGAGATCGATCTTGCGGCCCTCGAGGATCACGTGGACGCGGCCATCTTGCGGCAGCCGTCGCTCGCTGATGTCCATCGAGCCCATGATCTTGATGCGGCTGGTGACCGCGTTCAACAGATGCTGTGGAACTTCCAGAGCCTTGTGCAGTCGGCCGTCGATGCGGTAGCGGATGCGCATACAGCGTTCTGAGGGCTCGATGTGGATGTCGCTCGCCCCCTCTTTTACCGCGTTGAAAATGATGTAGTTTACCAGGCGGATGATCGGTGACTGGCCGGCAATCTCTTCAACGTCGCCAATGTCCTCAATGGCCTCTTCGATCACGGTCACGTCGGCCGTGTCGGAGTCCTCGATGATGTCGTCGATGACGAAGACCTTCGAGTTTGGCAGCGTGGTGATCGTGCGCCGAATGTCTTTGGGACTGGCGGCGACGATTTGCACCTGGACGTTGGTCAGCCCGCGAATCTCGTCGATCAGAAACAGGTTCGAGGGCTCGGAGACGGCGATCGTCAGTATGCCGCGAACGAGAAACAGGGGCAACACGAGGTTCTTTTCGATATACTCGCGCGGCAGAACGTCGACGATCTTCTGGTCGAACAGCCGCACATCGAGTTTGGCGTAGGGCACGCCGTATTCCGCCGCCAGACACTCGATGACCTGGTCCTCGGTGCAGTATTCGAGTTCGACGAGGACTTCGCCCAGCAGCTTTTTGCGGCCCTCTTGCTTTTGCCGCTCGAGCGCAGACTGCAAGTCTTCAGGGCGAATATAGCCCTTGTCGATCAACAGGCTGCCGAGGCGGCGTGGTGCGAGGGTGGCGGTGTCCATGATGCGAACAACTTTGTGGCGGGCGGGCTAGCGGAAGCTCTTCACGGCGTCGACGACGCTGTCGAAGACCTCCAGTTGCTGATCGAGGCGGGTGATTTCGAAGATCTTGCGGTTGTTGAGATTGCTGCTGCTGATTTTCGCTTCTCCGCCCAGGTCGCGGAGTTTGTCTTGCACGTTCAGCAGGGCGCTGAGCCCCTTGCTATCAATGGTCTCGGTCGAATCGACGTCCAGCACGATGTTGTGGTGTTCCAGCGAAGCAAAATGAGCCTCGAAAGCGTCGCACTGCTCGGCTCCAAGCTCATCGGGCGTGTGGACCACGATCACGTCACCGAACGTTTCCGTTTGAAGGTTCATAGGATCACATTAGTTTGGAGTTTGGAGCAGTGCGAGCACTGCGCGGTTCACCGCTCGGTGCAATGCTCTCATGCACTAACGGGTCGTTCTCCCAGCACGCTATCGACTCGCTGCAATAGCTCGCGCGGACTAAACGGCTTGGCGATCACTGCCATGACGTTCCACGTGGCCGCCACGTCGTCGTGAGAAAGTTCAAAGCCCTTAGCCGTCAGCATGAAAATAGGCAGGTCGGCCGTTTCCGGGTTGTTGCGCACTTTCTGCACGAGGCCTAGGCCGTCGAGTCGCGGCATCTGGTAATCGGTGATCAGGAGGTCTGGCTTCATTTGCTGAATCGCTTCCCAAGCCTCTTGTCCGTCACCGGCGATTCGCACGTCATAGCCGGCCCTCTTCAACTTGAACTCGGCCGCTCGCAGGATGTGAATCTCGTCGTCGCAAAGGAGGATGTGTTTGGTCATGTCAGTCTTCAGTTATGAGTGGTGCCGCCGTTCCGGCGGCCGCTAAACGCTTTTTTCCAATCCCTAATCCCTGCTCCCACCGGCACAAGGCAGGGCGACGATGAACGTGCTGCCCTGGCCGAGCACACTTTCCACACTAAGTTGTCCACCGTGGACTTCTTCCACGATATGCTTTGCCAGCGGTAGCCCCAGGCCGGTGCCCGAGGCCATGTCTTTGTCTTTCTTGACGCGATAGAACTTCTCGAAAACGCGTCGGCAATCGTCTTCGCTCAGTCCGACGCCGCTATCCTGAACCTCGAATCGAACCTGATCGTCTACCAATCGACTGCGGAGCGTGACGTTGCCGCCGCTCGGCGTGTATTTGATGGCGTTGGACAGGAGGTTGATCGCCGCCTGAAGCATCATGTCGCGATCGGCCAGCACACCCAGGTACAAAGGGCTCAGTTCGCCGCGCAGCTCGATATGTTTGGCGTCGGCCGATGGCTGAACGACGTGCAACGCCTCCTCCAGCAACTCGTTGAGCGACCTTTGCTGCTTGCTGACGCTGACCACGCCCGCTTCGATCCGCGCCAAGTTCAGCAAATTGTCTACCAGGCGCTGCAAACGATCTGTCTGGCTGTTGATGACGCTCAAGAACTCCTCGCGGGTCTCTTCGTCTTCGGCGTCGCCGTCGGCCAGCAGTTCAACGTACGCCTTGATACCGGCCAAAGGTGTCTTCATTTCGTGGCTCACCGACGAGACGAACTCGGCGTTTCGCTTCTGCAACGCCTTTTGATCGCCGATATCGCGAAGCACGGCCACGGCGCCGTCCGCCATATTGTCGCCCACCTCAGCGCCATCCTTGGCCGAGAGCTTCACGGCCGTGGCTCGATACCAGCGCGAATGGCCTTCGGCGTCGGCGATCTCCACTTCATCGGTGCGATGGGCGGCACTCCTGCGCTGACGCGTGCTCGTCAACAGGCTCACCAACTTCTCACAGTGAACTAGCTGTGCCAGTGCGCGGGTCTCGGCATTCTCCGCGTCCACGCAAAACAGCGTCTTGGCGCTCGGATTCATCAGCACGATCTCGTCATAGTTGTCGATGGCAAGAATCGGGTCGGCCAATCCGGAAACGATCTGACGAATCTGTTCGGCTTGTTCGATCGCTCTGCGGCAGCGGACCTCCAGCGAAGTCCGCGCCTTTTCGAGGTCTGCGCACACGGCCGTTCAAATGCAGAATTGTCTTGGCGACTTGGGTCGCCGTATTGCTCCAGGAGTTTGTGGTTGGAAAGTGCGGGACGTCGACGTCGGCGGCGTAGGCCGACTGGGAGGCGAGTTGGCAGAGGGCTTCAAAATGTTGCTTGGCAGCCTGGCATTCTGAGCGACAGCGATGGGCGAGCGACAGCGTCGCGACCCAGGCCAGTGTCGAACCGACGACGAGCATTGCGGCGCGCATGGGCCAAGTGTTGGCGGCGACGAAAAGGTTACCAATCCATGCCACGCACAGGCCCGTCGAGAGTGCGAGCGCGGCGCCTGCCATCAAGTTGTGAGTTCGTGTGCGGTTCATCGATCAGGTTGCAGACTGCGACTCACGTCGCCGATGTGTAACGTTGTAGGAGACGACTCCTGTCGCCGATCTGCGCGCTCAAAGCGCCGTGCAGATCGGCCGATCAGCGACAGCAGTCGTCTGGTATGGGCCGGTTCAGGCGGGAACCGCGTTGGCCTTAGCGGAGGGTCTTGTATCTTGGGTCCAGCATGCCGGCCTGTCGGAAGTTCTCTTCCGCGGCCTCTTGCTGGCCCAATTTTGCCAACGCACATCCCAGTAAAAGGTAGGATAGGGCACTGGAGTTGTCCAACGAAAGCGCTTGCTGGAGTGCGACTTGGGATGATTTATAGTCGCCTGTGCGGTAATAGGCGGCACCGAGCATCCGCTGGACCGCGGCTGAGCGTGGAAACTGCTTGGCGGCCGGCGTGAGCAGCTCGACAGCCACGTGCGGGCTGTCAGCTCGCAGGGCGATGGCGGCGGCCGAGACAGGGATTTGCGGGTTATCCGGCTTCGTGGCAGCCGCCCGGTGGAAATAGCCTATCGCTGTCTGGGGGGAGCCCGCAGCGAGGGCCGCCCGTCCTTGTTCCAACAGGGGAGCCGCTGGATCCGTGTCGGCAATGCCGTTAGAGCCGGCAGATGCCTTAGAGTCGTGCGACGTGGTGTTGCGCCGCGACAGCGGAGGCGATGGAGCAACATAGCTGGCCGGCGAGTTCTCGGCGGCCGAATCGATGATCACGTCGGAGTCGTCAAGCGCGGTAGCTCTTGATTCCCGAATCTTCTGTTTGGCAGTTTCGCGGGCAGACTCATAGGCGGTGGCATAGTCTGGATTGTCCGGCGCGCGCGCGCGGCCCGCTCATAATAGCTGAGTGCGTCAGACGTTTTTCCCTGGGCGTCGAGCGTCAGACCCATCGTGTATTGCACTTCGGCGTCGTTGGGATAAAGGTCCAGCGCCGATTTGGCATGCCGGTTGGCTGCTACCGGATCGTTTTGCGACAAGCACAGTTCGGCCAGCAACAGGTGGGCATTGCGATGCTTCGGATTGCGGGCGAGCAGCCTTTCCAGCGTTTCGCGACAGCCTTTTGGATCACGTTGTTGCAGCCACTGGGCCTGGGCGGATTCAAACTCCGCCGCATCACGTTGCTCTTGGAAATGGCGTGACATTTCGCTCTGGCGCTGCTTGCGCTTCGGCGTGATGTCGCCCTTCGTCATCGAATCAGGGACACGAAGACCGGCGCAGCCCGCGGCCAGCACGAGCATGAGGACGCTCAAGCCAAGGGCGAACCGGGCCTTGGAGTGCGACGTCATTGCAGCACCCCTGGGCGAACAAGGTCGCGATGGCGGCCGGGTGTGCCGGGATCGAGCGGGTGCAAGGGAATCGCGGCGCCAGTCGGCGTCTTTTCCAAGTCGTCGATCAGCCATCCGGCCATATCCTTGCCCTCCAGCGGATTCGATGGAGGCTCGTTCTTGCCGGCGCAAGCCGGTTGATACGGCTTGCCCTGCCAGATATTTGAGCGCAGTTCGAGAGCGGCGCGATCCATGGGATCGAATTGCACAGCCATCTCGGCAAACCGCAACGCCTTGTCGCAATCCCCCTCGGCATATGCTGCATCGGCCAGACGGAAGTAACGCCGGGCAATCGACCGCTTTCCGAAGGGGCTCATTTTGTCGGCATACGTATGTTGGCGGCGCATGAACTCGCAGGCCCCGTGTTGGCCTTCCTGACACATGCCCGGCTCGTAAACGATCCGTGGCGTGATCAGCACAATGACCTCGCGGCGTTCGATTGTCTCATTCGATTGGCGGAAGGCGAAACCGACGAGCGGCAAATTGCCGAGAACGGGCACTTGTGTGGTCGTCGTGGCAAGCTGCTCGCGGATGAGGCCGCCGATGATCACGGTGCAGCCATCGCGGACCATGATGTTCGTAGTGACTTGCGTAATTTCCTTATTGGGCAACGTGAAATCGTTTTCTACCTTAACGTCGCCGTCGGAAAGCTCCGGATGGACTTCCATGCGGATCATGCCGTCGCTGGAGATGAACGGCCGCAGTCGCAGTTGGGCTCCGATGTCGAGAAACTCGACGCTTTTCGACGAACTGGTTTCGGTTACGGTCTGATTGATGTAGCCTTTTTTCTCGCCGATCTGGATTTCCGCTCGCTGTTTGTTCAGCACCATCAGCCGCGGGTTAGCGACAACATTGGTGTCGGCGACCGATTCGAGGGCTTCGATGAAGGTCCCCACGTTGCCGTCGAGAAGGCCGAACTTGAGACCGCCATTGAGCGCGAAGTCTTTAAGCGTGGCGGCCGGCGAGCCCAGTCCCACGGCCAAATTCGGATTTTGGCTGAGGAACTCGAAATTGACGCCAAAGGTGTCCTTGTCCTGCAGCTTCACGCTGAGGATCATGGCCTCGATGGCAACTTGCAGCGGTCGGACATCGACCTCGGCCACCAATTGGTCGATCTGCGAGAGCACCGCCTCGTAGTCGCGAACCATCAGAACTTCGCTGCCGGAGAACCTGTCGCCGCCGGCGATGGAATCGTTGCTTGCGATGCCTGCTTCCGAGGGCGTCGAGACGCTGATGACGCCAATTTTTTCGGTCAGGAGCGGCGTAACCAGAGTTTTCAGCTCGGCCGCAGTGACGTAGTTGGTGCGGTACACCCGAGTGCCCACGCGATCCATGCCCTGCTCAATATTCGTGAAATCCTCGGGCGTGCCGACGAAGATAAATTTACCTTCGCGCCGGTACACGTAGCCGGTGGATTTCAATATCGCCTTCAACGCACTCTCGATATCGACGTCATTGAGTATAGCCGACACCTTGCCCTCGACGCCCTTGCTGGCCAGGATGTTCAAGTTGCCTTGCTCGCTCAACATGTCGAGAACCGTGTGGATGTCCTCGCCGTAGATGCGAATTCGCAGCTTGCCGTCCCCTTCGCCATCAACGGTCGTTTTGGCTCGCGGCGGCGTGCCCGGTGCGGATACGGCAGGCTCAGGAGCGGGAGCTGGAATCGGCGCGGCAGGGATGCGCGCGCTGGAAAGGCCCTTCTTCAGAAGTTCCAGTACGTCGGGCACGGCATTGGTCGCCGGTGGCGGGGCCGCTTGCTGCCCATAGGGTCCGCTCGGCTCGACCAAAGTGGGACCGTGCCGGTCGCTGTCATTGTTGGCTGCCGGTTGCGGCAGGTTCAACACTACGGGCGGCATCGGCGCAACCGGCGATGTTGCTGCCAATGGCAATGGGGCGACCGGTTCTTGTGACGCTTGAGATTGCGCAAGCAAGACGCCCGCATCGTGCTCGACATCGGCTTTGGCGATTTCGGACGACGGCGACTGCCGCCGGGGCGCAGACGTGGTGGGAAATTGCAGCGGCACGTCCGGTTCGGTCCGAGCCTCGCTCGTACGCACAGGTAGATCGGTCTTCGCCTGATCGGCGGCAAGGTTCGGCTTCGACCCCGCATGCCTACCATTAGGTTTGCGATCGACAGCGGCGGTCGGACGCTCCTCAGGCACGCGCATTACGGCGACCAACTTCGACGTACCAGAGGCTGAATGCTGTTCGGATGCCGTGGTGACCAGCCCGACGCAGAGCGCAAGCCCTGTGCCGGCCGCGGCGAAGAGTCCAAACATTGTAAGACGACCGCTATTGGTCATGTGTCTTCCGTGACGTCAACCATCAGAAAAGTAATGCAACACCTGCTTGGTATTCTGTCAGGTCTTGTATTGTGGGTGCCATGGGTGGCTTGCCCACCCGTGTTTTCGCACTGCTGAACGATCCAGCAGTGGCACCCAACCCGACACTTAAGGTGCGTCGCTCTATTGGTCTCCCTTAGTAATCTCGATTTTCGCAGACTGCGACGGCTCGGGAATCGAAAGCTCGAAGCGTTGGCCATCGCTCTCCAACACGGCGCGGCGCGGGTCGACTTCGAGCACCCTGAACCTTGCCTCCGGTGTCTGCTTCTCCTTCTCATTCTTAACGACGACGGTCTGACCGACGGAGTAGGTCTTGCCGTTGATTTGCGCGATGCGGCGCCCAGGGCCAATAATCGTGCTCGTCAGCACCAGCCCGGCCGCAGTCGGCGTGATGGTCGGTACTTTGGGCGCCGGCTCAATGAGCTTTGCCTCTACCGACTTGACCGTTGGGGCTTCAAAGGGGTCGCGCGTTGTGCTCAATGCGGCTGTGCTCATGGTTCGCGGGTCGTTGCGGATCCACTCGGATATCTCTTGCCACGATGGTCGGTCGGAAGCGGTCTGGGGCGTCGGTTGCTCGGCTGGCGCGGTTGCGGCCGCAATCGCAGATCCGCCTACGGCAACTACGCTTGCTCCGGCCATGTCAGGCTTCGCCATCCAACCCCAAACCAGCGGTATCCAAAAATACGCGGCCACCAGGGCAGCGATCCCTAACAAGGCTGCCTTCTTAGGGCTTGCCTTGGCCTCTCGTCGCAGTGTTTTTTCTATTCTTCCTAAGTTCACGGTGCTTGTTGCCGAGCGCTAGCGCAGCGCATTGCGCTCTTGCTCGGCACCTCCATCATCGGCTAGTCGCCATGTTTTGCGTAATCGGAACTCTGTGAATTATTGGAAAAGACAACCAGATTTAGCTCGCACTGTGTATCTTTGTTATTCGCCGCTGACTTCTCAATCCGCATGGACTCGACCCAAATTGTTGCACTCAAGCCCTCGATACCGCGAAGGAATTGATGGATCTGGGCGAACTTGCCGGTGCAGTTCATGGTGATTGGGATTTCCTGCACCTTCTCGCGAACGACGAACGGTTGCGGATCGAAGCGGCTAATGGCAAGCTGCGCGTCCTTGGCCAGATCATCGATCTTGCCGTAAAGCGACGGGATGTCTCTTCGGCCGGGCGCCGATTTCTCCCAACGCGCAGTAACCGTTTCGGCCTTGCCCAATTCTTGTTCGGTGGCCAACAGCGCGGCGGACAGCTCAGCAGATTGCGCCACGAAGTCCTGCTTCATCTGCAATTGCTCGCGCACTTCTTTGATCGCGGCGTCCCGGCGACCAAACATATACCATGTACACGGCTGCAATGGCAGCCAGCGACAGGGTGACGATCCAACTGCTTTGTCGCCGTGGCTCGGTCATGGCGTTGTCCTCCGCGGATGCGAAACGGCAACAGTTGCTGGGGGGGTACTGCGAGTCTTCGACCCCCTGGGCCCGTTGGGCTGGCCATAGCCCGGCTCGACAGCCAAGACCGCCCGAAACTGAAGCATGCCATCGCTCTTGCTGTTGTCGATGGTATTGAAGCAATCGAGATCCGCCTTGTTGAAGATGTCTGTGGCATCCAACTCGCCGATGTACCGATGCAAGGCGTCGATTTCCGTTGTCGTGCCCGTCAGTACGACGACCGTTCGCAGGCAATCGAGCTGGCCGCGGAGTCGGGCCAGATCGCGCTCGGCCGGAGTGAGCGACTTGAGTTTCTCTTCTTCGGCATTTTTATCGACATTCGGGCGAATGTCGGTCGCCGTAGAAGTCGTGGGAGCTTCTCGAAGAATCTGAATCTGTTGCAGCGTGATGGCCGACGGCAGCGGGCGCACCAGGGCGGCCAGTAGTTGCGTGCGCGGCCAGGGATGGCGAAGGTACGTATAGAGTTCGGCGCCTGCTCTGGCTGCTGCCAATTGTACTTGGGCCTCGGCCAGCCGAGTCTTTTGTTTCATGGCGGTTTCGTAGACCGGGTCAATGGCCGCCAACTCGTTCTGCAACCGGTGCATGCGGTAATGCTGAGCCAACATGGCCCCGGCGACGAGTGCCACGATCGCGAAGGCCACGAAGGCCTGCCACGGCTGCGATTGGCGCTGCGCGTGTTTTTGGCGGTATTCGGCGGGCAGGAAATCGACGTTGTGCATTCTTATTTGTTACGCGGTTTGAAGCGATGCAAATCTCGCTGGGATGGAAAGGGTACGATCATACCTACCTGCTCGCTGTATCGTTCATATCTCGCAGCGCCAAACCGGCAGCCACACCCCATTGTGCGACCCTTCTATCGGTCGGTCCCCCCTCGAACGGTCGCAGCGGATTTCCCAGCCGGCACGGCAAATCGAGTCGGGCGGTGAGCCATTGGGCGAGGGCCTCAGTGGCTTCGCCACCGCCGAGCACCACCTCGGCCAGCGGTTGGCCGCGAAACGTGACGCTGTAATATCGCAGACACAGTGAGAGCTCGTGCGCGAGCTTGTCGAGGACAGGGCGCATTGCTTCCGTGAGGCTGCGAACGACCTCGGGATCGCGATCCGTATCGCGGCAATCGTCGTTGTGGCGGCGCAGGGCCGCAGCGTCGGCGGCCGACATCTTCAGTCGTTTGCTCACCGCGTCGTCGAATTGTCGCCCGCCGACGTCGATGTACTTGACGAACATCGGATCGGCGCCCCGGGCGATGACGGCCACGGTGTTTGAGGCGCCGATGTTGATTAGCATCATTCGCCGTTGCTGATCGTCGTCGCGGCGAAACTGGCGGCTATAGCAGCGAAGGACGGCTGCCGGTTCGACGTCGATTGCCACCGCCCGGAGTCCAGCCCGTTCGACTACGGCCAACATTCGATCGAGCGCGGGGCGATAGCAGGCCAGCAGAATGACTTCGCGGCGAACGGAATCGCCCTGTCGGACGTCATCGGCTTCGATGTAGCGAATCTCGGCCTCTTCGCTGGCAAAGGGCAGGCGGCCGGCCGCTTCAAACTGCACGATTTTTGCTAGCTCGTCGCCGCTGGCCGGGGTCACGCGGAGATTTTGCACGAAGAGACTGCCGGAGCTAAGACAAAAAACGGCTTCGCGACCGCGGAAGTTATGCCCTTCGCGGGCGTGGCGGATCGCTTCGACCAGACGTTCATCGTGGCGTTCGGGCTTAGCGGCTGGCTCCGGGGGAAGGTCGTAACGTGCGGCCTCGTGCACCCGCGTCCGCGCAGCATCGAACTGAAGCAGCTTCACCGTACGGCTGCCGATGTCGATGCCAATCGGTCCATAACGCGGTCGAGGGAGCCAGTTTACCATGCGATTTTTCCTGCCTTGCCCTCTCTATCTCGAGAGATGGTCATCATGAGCGCTGTGCTATGGAATCTGCGTAATGCTCGTCGGCGGTCCTTCGCTTGTGTACGCCCCGACTTGGGGCATTCCAATTGCTGGGTTGACGACTAGCGTGATATATCTCCGATCGCTGCCACCGCCGGCCATGAGCCAGATCGTGGTCGGATCGCCACGGACGGTTTGGCCCAGCGGCCCAAACTCGATGTCGGCAACCGTTTGGACTGCCGAGCCGGTCGTCGCCACGGCGGCCAAACGGACGGTTGGACCCGTGTGCGGCAGATCGGCCAAGTTGACGATATGCTGATCGACCGGGTCGCTTGGCGCCGAAAATGGCGACTTTGGCAGCTTATCGAGTGCGGCGTTACTGCCGCTGTGCTTCATTACATAGCGGTTCGCGTCCAGGTCGAAGCTGACGCGGTAATTGTCGTTATTGGCCACAGCCAGACTGCGGGCGTACGCCAAATCGGTCGACACTATCTGGGCCGTAGAGCGGAGTTGGTCATACACTGCCGGTTGCATGTTCGGCAGCAGTATGCCCACGAGGATGCCGACGATGGCGATCACCAGCAGCATCTCCAGGAGTGTGAAGGCGACGGATGGTCGGCGTGGTGACATGTTACGGTGAGCGGATGGAATGACTCTGACCGTTGCATCCTGACACGGCCAGTACCATTTCAGCCCGTACAGGTGGAAAACAGGTGGGTTACTTCTTCGGCAACTCGGTGACGATCACCTTGACCTGACCGGAACGCAGCAGAGCGTTTTGGTCCTTCAGCAGGTTCTTGATCTCTTCCAAATTCGCGATCAACTCCTTGCGTTCTTCGACTGGGTTGGCCAGGGTCGGACGTGAGCCGCTCTGGGCGGCACTCGTCTGGTAAAAGCTTAGCACGCAGTAACATACGACATTGGCGACGACTAACAGCATCAGGCCGGATTTGCGGGTCATTGGGAAACTCCTTTTGCCTTTCTAGGGTGCGTCCGTGACGCACCACTCCTTGGTAAGAAAACATCCCGGGGTGCATCGCAGACGCACCTTACGGATTATAGGTTCTCTGTCCAATCCAATAGGTCCCACCGCAGACCGCCGTCCGCCGGCAGGGGGACGTAGATCGCATTCTGCGGGTTGTACCAATGGTAGCGGATCGAGCCAGCGTCGGGCTTGATGATCAGCTTCGGCCTGTAATCGAGCGATTGATACTTCAAGAGCCATTCGGGAAAGTACTTGTAACCGTTGGGCAGACTCTCTTGCGCGTGGAATGCGTAGTACTGATTCGACCACCAGTAAGCGGTCTTGTTGTTCCAGTCTGATCGAGGATTGAAGTAGATGTTCTGGGCAATTAGCTTGCCCTGATACATCATATTGATGTCGAGATGATTGTCGGCGCTGACGCTGAAGTTGTAGTAGGCGGAAATCAGTCCGGTAATAGAGATATCGGCGTCCGGACCGACTTGAAAGCTGTCGCCGACCATAGCGACCGGCAACTGGACGGCGTCGGTGGTGCCTTGCAGCGGCGGCAGATTCATGGCCTGGAGCTTGATGCGCTTGCCGGCGATGTAGACACGGCCTCCGCTGCCCAGGGGCGTTACGATAGTGCCGCAGACGGTTGTATCATCGTTGACCGTTAAGGACCCGGGACAGAAGAACAGGCCCGCCGGGTTAGTGGCCGGATCGGCCTGATAGGCCGTGGCTTGAAGCGAGTTGGGCAACTGCGGCACGCTGTATTGTTTGCCACCCGGGTAGAGCCGATACGTCGAAAGCGAATAGGGGAAGGTCATGCCCGATATGGTTCGATTCGAGGCGTTGTTGACCGTCACACCAAGATCGTTCGTCAGCACATTGACCGTATCCCAAAAGAACTGCCAAGACTTGTCGAGCGTGATGGGCCCGCTGAAGGGCCGATAGTCGCCACGACCGGCCTGTTGCATGTCATGCAGACCGTCGTGATAGTTGTCGCGCGGGTTGCCCATCCAGTCGTAATCCCAGTCGAAATCCAGGGTGGCCTGAACCCGCACGGGACCTTCGATCCGGGCCGGCGCGGTCATGGTAAAACTGCCGAAAGCCCATTGGTACACCGTGTAAGCCATCATCGTCGTCCAGTCGGTGGGCTCGTCGGACAGGGCACGCGGGATCAGCCGCACGACGGCGCGGACGCGATAAATGGCAATGGCCTGGGGTTGGTCAGGATCGGCCGAATAGCCGGTCGAAAGCAGTGTCACGCGATAAGGGTAATCGGCGTCGCTGGAGGCCAATCGCGGGTCGCCGGTCGTGTAGGTAACCAGGAAACTGTCGTTGGTGTTGATCGATCCGTTCAGAGACGCATCGACCCCGGCCCAATCGGTGCGAGACATCTTCTTTATGGCCATGGTGAGGCCGGTGATGGCCGCTTGGCGTGCAGACGCGCGGCGGTCCGAATTGCGCTGGACCATGGCGGCTGTCGCTTGCGTACGCATCGCCGTGTAACACAAGCCAACGGTCAGCGACAACAGCAATAGCACCATCAATATTGCCATGCCGCGGCGCGATCCGCGCGGGGTGGCACGCCCCGAGCAGCCAGCGGCTTGGCAAGCCCCACTTGTCGTTCTGCCCCTACCTGTCATTCTGAGCGCAGCAAAGAATCTCCGAACCTCTTCGATGCACGGGGAGAGATCCTTCGCTGCGCTCAGGATAACAAATTTACGCAACGTAGAGCGACTTTTCATGGATGTGATAGGTTATAGTACACGGCGGCCGATCCGAAAAACGGAAGGGCCAGGGCGGCGGCGGCGTTGGATTCAATCCACTCGGTTCCAGGCGAAAACTGCAACTCCATCCGTACCGCGACCTGTCGCAAGCCGGCCTGAGAGCCGTAGATATCTTGTGCCCAGGGCAGATTCATCCACGTGACCGATCCCGCCTTGTAGTTGGCCCAATCGGCAGCCGAGGGGCGCAGCCGGGTCTCGAATCGGGCCGCCCCGCGCAATGTCGAAGTGTCGCCGCTGGTGGCCTTGGTCGAGGCCGTGCGCAACAGCGTGCTGAGCACAACCGTCTTCGTCGTCGTTGCTCGCTTCAAGCTCGCCAGCTCGCTTTGCCATGCGGAAAGGTTATCAACGGCAGGCACCGTGCGGGTGTCGTTAGGCGCCGTCATCTCCACAAACTGACTCGGCGTTGCCGGACTCGGGCAATAGACGATCAATTCGTTGTACCGCGGGAGGCCGGCCGGCGCGGCAGGCGTGCCGTTGGGCCGCCAAATCACCAGCGTATCTGGATAACGATAACCGTCGATGCTCTCCGCGACCACGAGACAGCCGGGAAACTGCTCATTGGCCGTCGCCTGACAGACGTTTTGCGTGATCCGGTCGAGCACGACCCGGGCATGCTGTGTGGCAATTCCATAGCCCTCGCTATATTCGAAGCTTTGTTGCGCGGTGCGTGTCAATCCGGCCAGCGCGCCGACAACCACAACCATGATCGTCATGGCGATAGTCAGCTCGAGCAGAGTCATTGCGCGGCGAGCGCGCTTAGTTGATCGATAACGGCGCGACATAGGTCACAATGCGGCGAAGTTTCGCCAACTCCATAGGGCCCAGTTGGGGATTGTCGTAGATGATGCGGACCTCGACGGCCCGGTAGTCGCTCGTTTGGCCCGAAGGCAATCGGGTGTTCAGGTTCGTTTCGCTGACGTAGTACACGTCAACCTCTTGGCGCCAGTACTGCAGGAAGTCGCTGGACGCCCGGAAGTTCGGATTGCGTTGGCCACCTTGGCCGTTGTCCGTGCCCAGGGCGACGCCGTAAGAGTCCTTCGGCGGCTGGCTGCGGAAGCCGTTGAAGTCGGCGATGTCGTCGAAGAGCGATCGATTTCCCGTCGCGGCCTCGGTGGCATTGGGCTTCAGAACGGTGTCGTAGGCGTTAGTGCCCAACTCCAAGTAACGAGAGCCGACAGCTTCGTCCATCAGTTGTTGAGCCATGCCGTTGGCAATCGTACGACGCATGGCGTCGTCGGTGTTTTGAATCGACGCGGTGGTCCCCAGCAGCAGCGCGCTGCCGGCGATGGCCGTGAGCGCAATGGCAGCCAAGGCTTCAAGTAGCGTGAAGCCGTTGGGCCGGCGGTGTCGGCCGCGCCATGCTGTCTGCCGTCGCGCGTTGTGATCGCACATGGTGCCATGCTCCGTAACAAGGGCCCGCGTAGCGTGGCACGTCTCTGAGCGCGGCGAAAGGCGGGGATCTCTGCTCTATCACGCCAATCGTTCCTCCGGGCGTGCCACACACATTGAGGAACTACGGGGGGCAACGAAACTATAGGCTGGCGCAAGGAGCAGTCAAACCAACGCCCCCCTAAGCGAGTGTCCGGGGTGCGGCAAATCGGCGGCGTACGCCTACTTTCGTGGCGGCCTGACGCTATGGCGCCCAGTCGAGCCCAAAATCGAGGGCGACTGCCGAGTGGGTCAGAGCGCCGACGCTGATGCGGTCGACGCCGGCCTCGGCGATTTGACGCACCGTGGCGAGGTTGACGCCCCCGGAGGCTTCGAGCTCGATTGCCCGATCGAAGGCGTTTCGCACGGCAACAGCTTGGCGGAGTTCGCCCGGGCTCATGTTATCCAAGAGCACAATATCCGGCTGCGCCGGCAGCACGGCTTTGAGTTGTGCGAGCGTGTCGACTTCCACTTCGATCAGCAAGTCCGGCTGGGTGGAGTGTTCGGCAACGAACTGTCGCGCCCGCAGAACGGCCTCGGCGGGCGTGAACCGTTTCTCGCGGTTGCTCGAATTCGATCCCAACGCAAGGTGGTTGTCCTTGATCAGCACCGCTTCGTCGAGACCGCTGCGGTGGTTCCGGCCGCCGCCACAACGCACGGCATATTTTTCCAGATGTCGCCAACCAGGCGTTGTCTTGCGCGTGTCGTATATGCGCGCTGCGCTGCCGGCCACTGCGTCGACGTACTGGCGGGTTAGCGTGGCGATACCCGAGAGACGGCCCAGGAAATTGAGCACGAGCCGTTCGGCCATCAGTAGACCGCGGGCCGGTCCCTCGATTGTGCCAACGCACTCGGCTTTGTTCACGAAATGGCCGTCGTCGGTACGCGGCTTCCAGCGAAGGCGCGGATCGATCACGGTCAGAGCGGTCTCGATGCCCGGAAAGCCGGCCACGATCCCCGGTTTTCGCGCCATGATGTCGGCGCGGCCCTGCGCATCCTCGGCTACCAGCGCGTTGGTGGTCCAATCGCCACAAGCGCCGACGTCCTCGCGGATGGCAAGCTGCAAGATCGCTCGCCATGCCTCGGCCAGCACATCGTCCCATTCGATTTGACGAAACTCTTTGACCATGACCGATAGAATAGCATTTACGCACCGAGAGGGCGAGGTGGCGTGTCGAGCGACGCCGCGCCTCGCGCCCCTTCTTGACAGAGGGGCGACTCGCCGGTATACAGTCGGGGATGCTGCGGCGATACTCCTCGGCCGATGTTCTACACGAAAGGAAGGTGTGGCGATGATCCTGGGCAAGCTCTGGCACACGCTGATGGCGCAGATTAACAAGATAGCCAACGTCTTTTGGACCGCCGACCCGATCGCGCAGATGCAATATGAGTACGATCTGGCCGTGGCCCAGTTGAAGGAGGGCCGGGAAGGGCTGGAGCAGTACCGGGCGTTGGTCGAACGGGTCAGCCGGCAAGTGGCGGTCGATAAACAGCACGTCGCCAAGCTTGAAGCCCAAGTCAAGGCGTACCTGACGGCCGGCGATCGCGAAACGGCGGCTCGCTTCGCCTTGGAACTGCAAAAGGCCAAGCAGGGCCAAGCGGAAAACGACGGCCAATTGAAGCTGCACGAAGAGGCGTACAACAACAACGTCGCCAAGATCAAACACGCCAGCCAGAAGATTTCCAGTGTCCGCGAGAAGATTCAGAAGTACGACGCCGAGCTGAAAATGAGCCGAGCCGAAGCGGAAATGGCCAAACTGGCCGGCGACTTCAACTTCGATATCACTACCGATTTCGGCCAGATCGAACAGGTGATCAACGACAAGATCAGCTTGAACCGGGCCAAGGTCCGCGTCGCGGCCGATCTCTCCAGCGAGGGCCTGGCCGACATCCAACACGAACAGGCGATGGAAAAGGCACTCGGCGAGCAAGCACTGAAGGACTTTGAGGTGCAGCTCGGACTAGTCACGCCGGAGACGGCCAAGGTTGCGGAGGAGGAAAAGGAATTGGGACCGGCGGCGAAAGTCACAGAATCGATGCCGCAGAAGTGACGGCGCAGAGCAATGCCCTGATGTCGTCACAGCACATGGATTGAGCCCACTGCTAAGGAAGAAGCCGCTGTGATCCAACCCTCGCCCAGTATCACTGCAACGCCAACCCCGGAAAAGTCGGCCGCACCGGCCGAGAAGCTTCCGGCTTGGTATCCATCCTGGGCGCGAGATTTGGCCGATCAGTACTTCTCCGGCACCACTTGCTTGTTCGTGCTTCACGGCAACGTCCACGATCTGGTCCGCGAGGGCGACAGCGAGCAGGACGGATATTGCGGGCTGTCGGAGTTCCTCACCACGCAAATTTTCGGTACGTGGGACCTCGTGCTGGGCTACGACCTCAGCCAGGGCTTGCGGCCTCGGGCGGGCGCCGATGCCCAGCGGTTACGCACTATGCAGCAATATTTGGCGTCGCGGTGGGGCGAGCCGGCCAACTGGCCGCGCGACCCCGAGCCAATGTTGCTGCTGTTGGATAGTTTCATCGAGCGAAATCTGGTGGACGAACCGGCTTCGCGCAAGAGCGTGGCCATATTGTTTGAATATGCCCAATTCTTGCTTTCGGCCGGCGATTTGGATGCGGTTGCCCGGAGTCAGGCCGCCCGGCTCGTCCGGTTTCTCCGCTCGGCGCAGAATCCGTTTATCAAACAGATCAACATGGCCTTTTGCCTCATCGCCGATCGGCTGGCGGAAGTCAACGAGCGGTTGGTGCAAAGCCCTCACGTGGCCACCATCGAAGTTCCGTTGCCCGATCGCGACCAGCGGCGTCAGTTCGTGCAATGGATCTCGCGCGGGCAGGACCTGAAGCGGCTGGGCGATTTTTCGGCCGAGCAACTCGCCGACATGTCGAACGGCTTGAGTCTCGTGAACCTGAACGTCGTACTTTCCCAAACCATCCGTACGGATCGGAAGCTCGACAGCGGCTCGTTTCGCCGACTGAAGAAGATGGTGATCGAACGGCAGTGTCAGGGATTGGTCGAGTTTATCGAGCCCGATCACACGCTCGATATGTTGGCCGGTCAGGCCGAGGCGAAGAAGCGCCTGCGCGAGGATGCCCAATGGATCGGCCGGGGCCAACTCGACGCCGCGCCGATGGGCTATCTAGTTTGCGGCGCGGTGGGTACGGGCAAGACCTACTTGGCCGAGTGCTATGCCGGCTCGATCGGCATCCCCTGCCTCGTGCTGAAAAACTTTCGCTCGAAGTACGTGGGTGAGACCGAAGGCAATTTGCAGCAGATTCTCTCGGTTTTGCGATCGCTGGGGCCGGTTGTCGTCGTCGTCGATGAAGCGGACGCCGCCCTAGGTAGCCGGCAGGCCGAAGGCGATTCGGGCACGTCGGCTCGCGTATTTTCGATGATCGCCGCTCAGATGGGCAACACCCGCTATCGTGGCCAGATTATCTGGATGTTGTTGACGTCGCGGCCCGACTTGCTGCCGATCGACCTGAAACGCCAGGGGCGGGCGGAAGTCCATATCCCGCTGTTCTACCCGTACGACGAGGCGGAAGTCCGCGAGATGTTCCAGGTGATGGCCCGCAAGAGCAAGGTGAAACTGGCAGACGGCGCGATCCCGTCGGTGCCGGCCGGTGGGCATCTGAGCGGGGCCGATATCGAGAGCATCGTCCTGGCGGCGCGGCGCGCTGCAATGACCGCCGGGCGAGTTGAGCTAACCCGGGCCGATCTGCAAGCGTCGCTCAACGAGTTTATCCCCTCGGCGCAGGGCTTGGAAAAGGAACTTCAAGAGACGGCCGCCGTCTTGGAATGCACGCAAGTCAGTTTGTTGCCGCCGCCCTGGCGTGAAAAAGTTGCGAAGCTCGAAGACCGCACGCGGCTGCAAGAGCGCATGGTGGCGATTCGACAGTTATTGGAGATGTAGAGGTAGGGTCCGCCTTGCGGACCAGAATGGATCGCGGTCCGCATGGCGAACCCTACGTGCTTAGCATGACTCAACAACTCAAGGAGGCGTATATGACCCAGTCCACAAATGCTGTATCTGCCTGGTTCGACGAGAAGTCGCATGCCCCGGTCATCGCCGAGAAGGCGCGCCGAGCGGAGTCGTTTGTCGCCGCCATGGCCGACGGCAAGATTGAAGAGTCGGAAGTCAAAGCCCAAGAGGCGCGGCTCGTGAAATTGATGCAGGCGATCGAGCCGAAGCTGTCGCCGGAATTGCACGTCCAAGTGACGGAGTTGCTATGCGAGCTCACGGTCTACGATTTTATGCAAGCGATGTGCTCGGTTCAACAAGCGCGGCCGAAGACCGCTTTTCGCGGCTAACCTTATCAAAATTGTGGTGCAGGCATCTTGCTTGCTACCGAAACCAAGGAGAAAGTCATGGCAGGACAACCGAAAACACCGTTTTATGTGGTGCTGGCTTTGGTCATCGCCGGATTGGTCGGCTTTGCCATCTATCGCGCCGACATCATCGCGCCGCGAGGCAAGCATGCGATGCCCAACAAAATCGATCCCGGCCAGTTGGGGCAAGGGCAACATGCCGAGTTGCCCGATGCTGCGCCCGTGCTGACGACGGTCAAAGAATACGCTTTCAAACCGGCCGAGCGGCTGCCGGAGATCAAAGGCGCGTCGGACTATAAGCCGATGGAGAACAACACGGTTCGCTTCGCCTTGAACGTTTGGGCCGGTTGGGGGCCGATCATCCTGGCCAACAACGGTTTCAAGCCGGACAAGGTCTGGAAGACGCACGACGGGAAAGAGTTTCGCGTCGAGTTGGTGTTGATCGATGATCCGGCCGCCATGATCGGCGCCTACACCTCCGGGCAGGTCCACATCGGTTGGGGCACGCTGGATATGGTGCCGCTGTTCGTCGACGGCATGGTCGATCGCACGGGCAAAGTAAAAGACAACCGGATCATGCCCCGGATCTACCAGCAGATCGACTGGTCCAACGGCGGTGACGGCATCGTCGTTCGCCAAAACGTCAAGAACGTGGCCGATCTGCGCAACAAGAAGATCGTGCTGGCGCAGAACTCGCCTTCGCAGTATTTCGCGCTCAACATGCTGGTCGCCGGCGGCGTACAGCCGTCTGAGGTCAATATGATCTATACGAACACCGCGTTCGAGGCGGCGGCAGCGTTCGCGGCCGACAAGAGCATCAGCGGCGCGGTCTCATGGTCGCCCGATATCTACAATCTGGCGAAAGCGAAGGGAAACCGCATGCTGGTGACCACACAGACAGCGAACAAGTTGATCGCCGACGTGTGGTTCGCCCGGGCCGACTTCGCCAAAGATCATCCCGATATTCTCGAAGGGTTGGTCCGTGGCATCTTCGACGCCATGGAAGAGTTGAAGAAACCGGATCAGAAGAACGCCTGCGCGAAACTGATGGCCGCCGGCTACAACATCCCGGCCGAGGACACGCTGGCAATGTTTGGCGACGCCCACAACACCAACTGGGCCGAGAACTACCAGTTCTTTCTCAACGAGAACAATCCGACGGGCTTCCAGCGCATCTGGCAGCAGTCCTACTATCTCTATCGCCAGATTGGAACGATCGAGAACCAACCCGTGCGATTCGACCAGGTGATGGACTTCTCGATCATTCAGAAGTTGGGCGCCGAAGCGAAGTACAAATCGCAGAAGGACGAATACCAGATTCAGTTGGCTCCCAAGACGGTCGGTGAGATTCGGGCCGAATCGCCGGAAATTCTGACCAACACCGTGGTCATCCACTTCTTTCCGAACGACTGGGACCTGCACAAGAAGATCACTCGGAAGGTGGATGGCAAAGACGTTGAAGAGTTGTACGACCCGAACGTTGACAATGTTCTGGAGGGCGTGGGCAAGCTCGTCGGCCAGTTTGGCGCGGCCCGCGTGATCGTGGAAGGGCACACCGACAGTTCCATGCGCGGCCAGGTGCCGGTTGACGTGGTCAAGGAACTTTCGCTGAATCGCGCCAACGCCGTCAAAGAGGCGCTGGTGAACAAGTACAACCTTGAGCCCAACCGGCTTATGGCTGACGGCGTCGGTTGGGACCGCCCGGCCGATCCCAAGAATCCGTTCAATCAGGCTAAGAACCGCCGCGTCGAAATCAGAGTCTATCCGGCCGAGAAGCAATAGGTTCTTGCTCATGGATCCAGCACAGGACGCAATCTCGGAGCAGTCGGCATCGTCCGACCGTGCGGCACCGCCACAGACGGCAGCGCCCGATACACCCGCGGCGCCATCGCCGCCGCGGACGCGGCGCTTTCGCGCCATAGGCGGCCGAAATTCCGATGTGGCAGTCCATCTTGCTAGGCATCCTGTGCCTGGCAGTTTGCGGCGCTATTTGGTGGGCACTGACGGCTGGCGGCGAGGTCGAAGAGCGCGTTCTTGGCCCGGCCGTTCTGCCCAGTCCGGCCGAGACTTTTGCCGACTTCCCTAGCCTTTGGTTCGATCACGCCCTGTCGCGCAACACGCTGGTGAGCCTGAAGCGGGTACTACTTGGCTTCGGACTGGCGGCACTGGTCGGTATCCCGCTGGGCGTCGTCTGCGGCTGCTTTCGACGGGTGAATGCCTTTTTCGCGCCGCTGACGACCATCGGCCGGAATATACCCGTGGCGGCGGTGATTCCATTGACCCTCTCGCTGTTCGGCATCGGCGAGTTTCAGAAGATCATGTTCATCTTCGTCGCCTGCGTGGCGTTTGTCGTGATCGACACCGCCACGGCCGTCGCCGACGTCAGCAGCCGGTATATCGACACGGCCTATACGCTCGGGGCCTCGCGCCATCAGATTATCCTCAAGGTGTTGGTCCCACTGGCCATGCCGAGCATTTTCAACTCGTTGCGATTGCTGTTCGGGCTGGCCTTCGGCTACATCATGTTGGCTGAAGTGATCCAGACGCAGGACGTCGGCGGACTGGGAAGCATCATCAATTTTGGCCAAAGTCGCGGCGGCCACCGCACCTATATCCTGTTGGTGTTGATGCTCATTCCGCTGGTGGCCCTGGCCATCGATCGGCTGCTGTATTGGGTGCAACGACAATTGTTCCCCTACCAGTACGGCGGGGACGGGCTGTTGCACCGCGGTGTGCGAACGATCATGCGGACATGGGAAGACTTCAAGTCGCTGTTCCGCAAGCCGGTGGAAATCGCCAATGCCCCGTTCGCTTGCCCGCAATCTGCGGATGCCGATTCTTCGGCGACGCCCGGGGGGCCAATATGAGCGCCCATGAGGTCAACTCGACGCCACCGGCGCCCGACGACGCCAGCGCCTGTCGGCATGGGGCAGATCGTCGACCGGTTTCGCAAGCCTAAGGAGCTCGGGCTGCCGCGAGTGGTCGACTTCCGCAGCGTGACGAAGACCTACAACGCCGGGGAGGCTAACGCGTATACGGCCATTCGTGACGTCACGTTTTTCGTCGAGGACCTGCCCAACAAGGGAGAGTTTATTTGCATCCTTGGGCCTAGCGGCTGCGGCAAGAGCACGATTCTGCGGTTGATCGCCGGCTTGCCACCGCAACATCCGGCGACGTCCGGAGAAGTGCTCGTACACGGCTCGCCGGTCGTCGGGCCGGGCGCCGACCGCGGCATGGTCTTTCAGGATTACACCAGTTTCGACCATCGCTCAGTCTTGGAAAACATCACCTTCGGACTGGAATGCGAAGGCGTGCGCCGGTCGGTGCGGGAAAAGCTGGGCCGCGACTGGATCGATCACGTTGGGCTCAGCGTTGCCACGGATGCGGAGAAATATCCGCATGAGCTTTCCGGCGGCATGCGGCAGCGCGTGGCCATCGCCCGGACGCTGATCTTGCGACCCCGGATCATCCTCATGGATGAACCGTTCGGGGCACTCGATCCGCAGACGCGCATGGATATGCAGGATCTCCTGGTGTCGCTCTGGCGCGAGGCCCAGGCCACGGTTTTCTTCGTGACCCATTCGATCGAGGAAGCGGTATTCCTGGGCGACCGGGTGTATGTGATGGGCCGCGCGCCGGGCACGGTCCTCCAGGAACTGGAAGTCGAGCCGCCCAACCGGCCAGCGCGACTAATGCAGCGGGAGCCCAGATTTCGCGAAACGGTCGACTATATCCGCGATTTGATTACGCGGCTGGAGAAGAAAAACGGGGATTAGTTCTGTAGGTTATGCTTCAGTAAGACATCGGGTGCAAAAAACGGACCAAAACAACCACCGGTGGTGCGTCTCACGCACCCTACGGAGTCTCGGGTGCATTTCGGCAATTACCTGAAAACGGCATTTCTGAATCGCTGGAACCTGCTGGCCTTCTTGGGCAGCCTCGGTTTTGCGTTTCTAAGCGGACAGCCCGACGTGCTCTTGCCGATCGTCGTGGCCGGCGAGATCGGATATGTCGGGCTCTTGGGCAGCCATCCGAAGTTTCAGGCCTACGTCGATGCACAAGCGGCGAAGGCGCAGCGGGACCAAACCTCCGTCGCCGGGCAGCAGGCGTTGCAGCAGATCATTCGCTCGTTGCCCAAGGACCTGTTACAGCGATTCGAGAACCTTCGGACCCAGTGCCTTGAGCTTCGCCAAATCGCCTTGGACCTGCGCCGCCCCGGCATGGCGGCCGCCGACGTGCCGTTGGACCAATTGCAGCTCAGCGGTTTGGACCGCCTGCTGTGGATTCATCTGCGGCTTTTGTACACGCAATATGCCTTGGCGAAGTTCCTGCAACGAACCAGCGCTGACCAGATCAAGAAGAGCATTCAGAACCTGGAACAGCAGATCAAGCAGCTTCCCGACGATGGACAAGATCCGCGGCGGCAGCGGGTTCGCGCCGCATTGCAAGACAACCTCGATACCAGCCGCCTTCGCCTGACGAACCTGCAAAAAGCCCACGAGAATTACCAACTCATCCAACTCGAGATCGACCGGCTGGAGAACAAAATCCGCTCGCTGAGCGAGATGGCCGTCAATCGCCAGGAGCCCGAGTTCATCAGCAGCGAAGTCGATCACGTGGCCAGCAGCATGCTCGAAACCGAACGGACGATGAACGAATTGCAGTTCGCCACCGGACTGAACCCGGTCGATACCGAGCCGCCGCAGTTGCTGCGGGCGTAGGCGCTCCACATCGGATGCCGGCCTCCGACAAGATTGCGGCGTGGCGATGTGTCACTGATGGTACTGGCCGAATTCTTCCACCGCATCGAACATGGCAACGACATTTTCCACCGGCGTCTCTTCGAGAATGTAATCGTGGCTGGCGCCTGCCACGTAACCCCCGCCCGGCGCCATGATGGCCAATACCTCGCGAGTCTTCTGCCGGACTGATTCCGGTGTACCGTCGATGAGCACATGGTGCGAGTCGATGGCGCCGTTGAACAGGATCATGCGCCCGTAATCGGCCTTCAGCCTCGCGAGGTTCATTCCTTGACAGCTGGGTTGAACGGCGTGTAGTCCATCCAGCCCAGCGGCGATCATCGCCGGCATGAGCGGTTCAAATCCGCCACAGCAGTGCAACAGCACCTTTAGCCCATAGGCGTGGCCCAGGTCGATCAACCGCCGCAAGTGCGGTAGAACGAATCGCTCGAACTGCCGCGGGCCCAACAACGGACCTGTTTGGCTACCTAAGTCGTTGCCAATGAAGTAGACATCGATGGCGCCGGCCGCCGTGTCGAATATCCGCTGGCTCACTGCGGCGTAGAAATCGACGATGTGCCTGAATACGGCGTCGACCAACTTGGGCGCATCGCACATCTTGAAGTAGAGATTCTCCATGCCCAGCAGGTCGATGGCATCGTGCCAAAAGGGGGACCAATCGCCGCCGAGGATTGCGTATTGGCCGTTCCATGCCAAGGCGTCTTGGCGAATGTGCGAGACGTCCATCCAGTGCGGATCGGGCCAGGGATAGTCGTGCACCTGCTTGAGCGTCGCGGTGCCCAACGCATGATCCACGGGTTGCCCATAGCCGAATCCTTGCCGTTCGACACCGAAGACCGTCCGGCAGGTCGCGCTCGGCGACAATTGGAACTCCGGCCCCGAATATCGGGCCCAAACGCGGCGAAAGTCGTCGCCGAAGCGGACGCTTAGCGACTCGTCGTCGTCGATCAATAACGATTGTTTCGCCTTCGCCAAGAATTCTGGTGAGGCGCCGCACCATCGCGGCACGCGATCCGGTTCCTCCATCGCAAACGCCGTCAACACTCGCTCTCGGGAATTCATCTTCATACCGAGTCGATTGTGTTCCGACCGTTGAAAAGCAGTCCGACGCGGCTGGTGCTTGTTCGCGATTCCGCTACGGACGATGTCAATCCTGGTGGAACACTTCTTCCATTGGCGCCCACCATTCGCCCGGTTTTCGGTCGGCCAATGGCTCTTGGCAGGGGTCAGTGTAGGTCCACCAGCGCTTCGTTTCGGGGTCGGCGGCAATCTTCGCCATGTCGGCCTTATAATCGTCGCCGATGTATTCCATGTAGCTGAAGAGGTAGTATTTCCCGTCCGGGAATTTGCGGAGATAGATCGAAAAATTGCGGATGTTGGCTTCCCTGATCATCTTCGCGACCGAAGGCCACACGGCGGCGTGGAGCTTCTTGTATTCGTCGAGTTTCTCGGCACGCAATCCGATTACCGCGCCGAAGCGCTGCGGGCGTTTTGCTGGCGCGTCACCAGCGACGGAATAAGCCAGTCCCGCCAACAGGCTAACGCCAAGCACTGTGGCCAAAACAGTCAATGATGCGTGAGACATATCGTTCCCCTTTTCATGCCAGATCAATAGAACAGAAAATACAGAGCGACAAAGCAGACGAACGCGACGAACGCGAGGATGCGGTAGTTGCCGAGTCCGTGGCCGTGCGCCTCGCCGCGCAATGGTTCGCGCCAATCCTCCCAAATGAGGATCCGGGACTCTTCCTTGAGTGGCTCGGGATGCAGTATTGAGATAGTTGCCATGATGCCGCTGCACACGAGGAACAGATACAAGGCGGCCATCATGAAATTGACGTTCCAGCCGGTCTGCAGCGTGAACCAGTCGAGTACGAAAACGACGCCGCCCAGTACGGCGCCCGTCGCCAGCGTTACAAAGGCTGCGGTTCCCGTGGCTTTCCGCCAAAAGACGCCGAAAAGGAAGACAGTCGTAATGGGGGGCGCAATGTAGCAGATCAACCTATTGAGGCCCTCAAAAATCGTGCTGTAGTGGCTGAACAGCGGCGACCAGGCGATGGCCAGCACCGTGGCGACCACGGTGGTGATCTTGCCGATCAATACCAGTTGATGGTCGTTCGTCTGCGGCCGCCAGCGTTGGACGATGTCGTAGGCGACGAGCGTGGCGGTGGAGTTCAGGGCGGCTGAACAGGTCTGCATGGCGGCGGCCAGCATGGCGGCGGTCACCAGCCCTTTCATGCCCCAGGGCAGCATGTGGGTAATCATGAAGGTGTATGTATCGGCCGGCACCCGCGGCGCCTCACCATTAAAGACACCCTTTTGCACCAGCGCCACGCATATCACCCCCGGCAGCACGAAGAAGAACACCGGCAGGATCTTGAGGAACGCGCAAAACAAGGGACCCAAGCGGGCCTGCTTCTCGTCGCGCACCGCCAACACCCGCTGCACGATCGTCTGATCGCAGCACCAATACCAGATGCCGATGATCGGATAGCCGAACAGCACCGCGTACCACGGCATGTTAGAAGGGTCGTCTGCCCCGCGGACCATGGTCAGAAAGTTGCCCGTGCCCCAGGTGATACCGCTGCCCGCTGTGGCGCTTAAGGGGTGGGGATGCGTTGTCAGAGTATGCGAGAGTTCTGACCATCCGCCAATCTGAACGTAGCCCACGACGGTAATGCAAATGGCCCCGACCAACAATAGCACGGTTTGAATGCTTTCGGTCCACACGACGGCCAGCAACCCGCCAACCATGGTGTAGATGCCGGTCAGCACTCCCACGACAACGATGAAGAACATCATCGCGCTCAGGCCGAAGATCGTTGCGTCGGGAGCGAGGCCGAGAATGCCGCACAGCACCCACGCGGCCGTGTACAGCGCGATGCCAATGTGCAAAACGATGGCCGAGATCAGCGAGATGAACGCCAGCCAGTCGCGGCAGTGGCGATTATATCGCCGTTCGAGGAAGTCAGGAAGGGTCGTAACTTTCGAGCGCAGATAGAGCGGGGCAAAGAACAACGAGAGCAGAATCAGGGTAAACCCGGCCATCCACTCGAAGTTGCCAAACACCAGCCCGTACTTGTAGGCCACTTCAGCCAGACTCACCAGATGTACGGTGGAAATATTGGCGGCGAACATCGCCAGGCCGATGACGGGCCAAGTGAGCGTATTGCCTGCCAAGAAGTAATGGCCACCCTCGCCGCCGCGGCGGCGCATCCGGCCTGCAAGGCACCCCAGCGCAACGATGGCGACGAGATAGACCACAACAATCGACATATCGAACCACGACAATTGCGGCGTCATTTCGGGCTATTCCTTTCGTCCGCGGCAGAGATAGGTGGCACAGCGCCCACAACAGCCGCGTGGAACTTCGACACGGCAGGGGGATCGGGGATGTTACCGTGATCTTACTGACCGGACGCCGCGCACGCAAGCATCGCGGACGCAAAGGGGTCAGGTCCATGTTTTCGGGGTGAGCGCAGTGGCCATTGGTGTACGCATGAGCCGAAAAATGGACCAGACCCCTGATTTTCGCCGGGCATCGGTTCGGTGGCAAGAAAGTGAACGGGGAAGGGAGCCTCGTAGGACAACCCTTCCCCGTTGGGTAGTTGACTGGCGGCACCCGTACGTTCTCGGCGCCGCTCGTATGGCAAATGGCCTTTACTTCTTCTCTTCGGTAGCCGGCTTGGCCGCGTCGGCGGCTGGCTTGGCCATGTTGTCGGTAGCACCTGCCTTCGGCTTCTCATCGGCCTTCTTCGTTGCGGCAGGCTTATTGCAGCCGACGGCCACGAACAGTCCGAGGGTCAAAATCATTGCGAACGCTACAAGTTTCTTCATGGGTTCACCTTTTCCAATTCGTTGGGGTGATCGGTAATCGCAGCAGGAGACCGTCCTGCCTGCTGTCTTAGTTAGATACCGACCACTGGGCAATTATTCCACACAAAGTACAATGATGTGGGGATTCTGTGGAGAGCCTGCCAGTTTTTTTCGCCGTTGGCAAGGGAATAATCTCGCTATTCGTTGCCTCTTATTGGAAGGCCAGCCATGGCCGAAGCGCAACCCGAGCTTGATGTGGCCCAATTAGTGGCTGAACATCATCAAGGGATGTATCGCTACGCCTATCGTCTTACCGGTTCGGTCCAGGATGCCGAGGACCTGACCCAGCAAGCATTCGTAGTGGCACAGCGAAAGATAGGGCAAATACGCAAACAGGAGAATGCCAAGGCGTGGCTCTTCGCCGTTCTGAGAAATCGTTTTCTGAAAAGTCAGTTGCGGCGGCGGCCGGTGCTGGCAGCCGATTTGTCGTTAAAGTTGGAAATGCTTCCCAGCCCGCCCGCGAAGGAGACCGACGATCACGATCAGCTTCAAGTGGCACTTTGTCGGATACCGGACGCCTTCCGCGTAGTGCTGGTGATGTATTACTTCGAGGAGTGTTCGTACCGGCAGATCGCCGAGCGGCTGGAGATGCCGATCGGCACCGTAATGAGCCGGCTTTCGCGTGCGAAGGACCATTTGAGGTCAATGTTGTTTGAACCGGAGCCCGAGCCGCGAAAGTGGCCGGCTGGCGTGGCAGGCCAATGAGGTTTAGCGATGCGAGACGCCTTTGACGAACGCCTTTCCATGGCACTGCACGATGTACCGGTGCCGGATGGGCTCGGCCAGCGAATCTTGGCGAAGCTTGTCGAGAGCGAACCATCAGACGCTCGAATCGCTGCCCCGCGCGGGACGTCAAGGTTGAGGACCCGGCGTTGGTTGCTCGTCGGCAGTGGCCTGTTGACCGCGGCTGCGGCAGTGTTTCTGGCTGTCTGGCTGGGCCTGCCAGAGACTGATGTGCTGTCCGAGCAGTTCGTTCTGGACGAAGCAATCCAGACGTTCGACGCGGCGGTCGATGCTTCGGGCGCGAGCCTGGCCGAAAAGCCGGCCCCGGCTGATTACCCGTTCAGCCCTGCGGTGCTAGCGATCCGCGGTGTTCGCTGGCACTCAGTCGAGGGGGTCTTCTCTGGGCGTCGCGGCGTGGTTTATCAGCTTCCCGGTGCGGCGGGTACGGGTGCGGCGCTATTCGTCGTCGACGCCGGGTCGGCCGACGAGTTTGCCGATACCCCTGCGGTGCATCCCTTCACTACTGCTGGCTGTTGCGCGTCGGCTTGGGTCGAGGGAGGGCTGCTGTACGTGCTCGTGGTCCAAGGTGATCCAACCGCTTATAGGGCCTATCTCAACCTACCGCATGGCCCTCTGGCATAGGTAGTGACCAGCGTCGGCGCGAGCCAACGCAGCGATAGGCGGTGCTCTCCCGGGCCGGATCGGCCGAACGCTGTTTCTGCCGTCGCTGCCTAGCGGGCAAGGTGTCCGGTCGCATTCCCTCGTCCCCCCTAAGCTCGACTTCGCCTAATCCCACCGAACGCTACAGGCCGAAAACGGTACTAGCGGCGTCTTTGTCGGCTGCGCTGTCTACATGAAGGGGGGACGTACGATGCGGCTAGCCATCTCGACGGCTTTATTGCTAGGGTTGTTTGCGGCGCCCTTGCGGGCGGAAAAGCCGGCGGTCACCGGACTCGGACTGAACTCGGCGGTTTCCTCCAGCGATGTGAAGGTAACGCCGGAGATGTGGTTCTACGATCAAGCTATGCGGCAATATAGGGACCCTGCCATAGCCGTTCGAGCCAAGGCCGATTATTGCGCTAAGCAGCGGCAGAGGCGGCTCGAAGCAATGAGATGGTTTGGTCTATCGAACTCGCGGCCGCGGGCCAGCAGCGACCCGTTCCACAACGACTATTCGCCCCAATGGGTGTCCAATGGCGGCTACTATCCGTCACGTTGGAACGGCGTCACGCTCCCGTGAGTGGCAATTAGTCCGACATGCTACGAGCGCCAGTGCCGCACAGGCGGCGAGCCACCAACCAAGCCGGCTGTAGTAGACGAAATAGAAGGCCAGCTTGAGATACTCGGCCGTAATGGTGACAAAGCCCGTCTCATAGCACCACCACCGGTTGATGTCGAACTCGTCTACCGGCGCCGCGACGATCGTCGCTTGCTGCGGTAGATCGGCCAGAGCTCTGGCCATAATCCACCGGCTGCGCCGTGTGTGGTAACTGTTGGTAACCACGAGCACGCGGGCGTCTGGTCGTTGGCGGAGGAAGGTCGCTAACGCCCGCGCTTCATCATAGGTAGTTGTGGCGTCGCCCGGCAGCACTTTGATAGCGCTGGGCGCAACGCCTCGCTCGACGAGCACTCGGCGCACGATGTCGTACGTGTCGGGCAGCACGGCGTCGGTAGCGCTTCGCGGAAGTGGCGTTTGGGCGACCAGAGCCTCGCGTGCGAGTCCAGCCTTGATCAGTGCGGCGGCGACAAACGGGCGTGTATCTTCGTCACCGCTGAGCACCATGACGTACTGTGCCAACCGCGGTCGCTCGCCCACGTCCAGCCACCGCGTCATGGCGGTTAAGAGTTGCATGCGCGCCGCCCACGCCAATGCAAGGGCGAACAAGAGAACGAGCGGAGCGGCCACCAGGCAGCGTTTCAGGCTCATGACGTACCCTCCCTTAACGTCCGAAGGGCGCCCGCTTCATACTCGTCGGCATTGCCGCACGGCGGTGGCACACTCCCGGTCTGGAGGCACCACGCGTGAAGCAACCGGAGCCAGCCCATGCCGAACTTCTTGAAGCCGTCGCGGCTGGTCCACCAGTTGCTTGCATTGCAAGTCGGTTCGTCAAGCGGCCGGACACGCACGCGAGCCGCGTTAGTCGGAGCAAGTACGGCGTTCAGCGCGTAACGCAGTTGGGCGCTGTGGAAAGCCGCGCAGAGCACGACTATGGTTGCTTCGGGGCGCTCGGCCAGCCAGGATTTAAGGCCCCGGGCGTTGGCCCAGTTGTCATTGCCGTCACTCTGGATGACCGAGATAGCGTCGTTGACGACGCCACGCGCTACCATCTCGCGGCGACTAAGAGCTTCAAAAGATGGCAGTATGCCGGTCTGTATCAATCGCGTGTGACGCGGCTCGACGATCACGACCCGCGAAGTCGGCTTTGCGTGGTACATTCCGGCGGCCGTATCGTAGCAGCCGTGTCCGCTCGGATGGTGGTTCCACGCCACGATAGCGATGCATTGAAAGTCGTCGCCGGGATCGTCAGCGATCAGCGGGCTCGCCATGCCTCGCAAGATCGGGCCATGTAGTGCCCAGGCCACCAGCAACAGCGCAACCCCAGCGACGATCGCTGTCCACCGTTTCCAATGCAAGCGGGTCTGCGTCATCGAGTGTCGTCTCGGCAAACGGCTGTCTGGGGAAAGAGAGGGCGATGTCCAGGGTATCCACTTGGGGCTTGCCCAATAGCTATCGTCGCCCGCCGAGACCGCTACGTCAATTCAGCGACCGATTGATTTCAGCCCGTGTCGCTAATTAGTAGGGGCCGAATGGTGGATTTTAGGCCGGCCGGAGCTGACGCTGTGATCCGCCAGGCGAACCCCGCAAAGCTGTCCATTGCCCTCGCGGCCGTTGTTTCCCTTGTAATCGGTACCAGCGCGATCGGCCGGCAAGACTTGGCACGCCCTATTCCGCAACCTACATTTTGGCAGCCGCCATCCATCACAAGAGGCCGGCTATCCGAGAAGACGACGCCGCTGGGGTTCTTTCAAACGGTGCAAATGTGTTTGTGAAAACGCCCGCCAAACCAGATGCTCGGCAACTTCTGGCCGCCTTGAGCGACCCCAATTCCCAAGGCAAGCTTCGACGCATTGACTTGCACGGTTCGCAACCGCGGGCCGCCCTCAGCGTGGGCGTGCTGGTTGTCCCGCTGACCGACGAATCGCCCGACATCGCCCGGGCATTCACCGCGCTCACGAAAGACGTCAGCGCCACCGGCATTGGCGTCGTTGCCAACCGATCGGTTCCCACCTCCGAGGCATTGCTGAGGCTTTCGGGCAGTTCCGAGACGCGGCTGCTGCGGACCACGATCTGCAACCGGAAGGAACTTGGCCAAGGCTGGGTCCGGTTCGACATGGAAGTCACGGGTGTCGTCGACAAGAGCGAGTACCCGCAACTCAAGCAGTTTGTCGGCTCGATCATGCCGTAGCGGCAATTCTGGTCTTGCCAAAATCGGCAGGCGCGCCACAATGTGGGTAGCCGGGCCGGGTATGGTGCCTGGCCGGCGGGTCAAAGGGGGCCGTGCCATGACCGGCAGCATTAGCGAAATCCGGGCTCAATTCGACGAATTGAAGGCCGGCGACCGTGTCGAGATCGAGCACCTCGTGACCGTCGGGCAACAAAGCTGGACAACCAAGATTTGCGGAACCGTTGTCCGCACGGAGCGTCGCCGTCACGGGCTGCACTTCCGTCGCAACTTCGATGATAAGGTCTTTAGCGACGTCCTGCTATTGGAACGGGCCGACGGCGAACTGACCGACGTAACGATCGACGAGTTTACGACGATCCGGCACGTGTAGCAGCGGTTTTGCGAGACCGAAATACGTGTCTGCGGTCGCGCGAGAGGCGTCTTGCGCACCGAGGCTTTCTGCCGTAGTCTTGGTGAGCAATGTGCGTTAGTGGGCTGCCGCCGTCTCTTCCAACTCTTGATTGTCGGCGTGAGTGGAATCGGCCACGGCCTTCATCCGAGCGCGGACGGCGTTGAACTCATCGGCAATCTCCCGCCAGAAGTCGGCGTCTCGAAACTCGAGTGGCTCGACGTCTTCGCCCCGGGCCAATTGGCGCATCGAACGGCGCAGCCGCAGCAACGGTCCGACGAACCGGTTGCTCAGCCGCACAATGTCAATGATGACCAGCGGCAAGAGTAAGAATGATGCGAGCACCGCCGGCCGGTAATACACCCACATCTCGTCGAAACGCGTCGACAGCACCCGCGCCGGGCCGGTAATCATCTGCCAGCAAAGCAGCATCAGGGTCATGGTAATCAGGCATACGATCCAGTAGAGCACAGCGCGGACAATCAGCGCCCCCTGAACCTTGGGATCGACGAAGAGATGTTTTCGTTGGCGTCTGTGGTCGGACATGGCTCGATGGCTCCACGATTGGTTCGATTCGTTGTTCCGGCTCCAAGGGAAAGATAGCTTGCTGTGGCCTGCCGGGGGGTAGAACCCGATTTTCTTGCGATGGCGCGAGACGTCTGATAGCACTCACGCTGCTTGATCCCGAGGCTTACGACGCAGGCGTCGACTTTTCCGTCTGTAACTGATGTAGCGGCTGAAGCGAATTGCATGAATGCACCTGCCACGTATGGCCGATCAGCAGCGACAGGTGCATACATCGCGTTGGGATATCCCCCCCGCTTTTATGCCCGCGAATCGTGGGTGTCCCGCAATTCGCATTTGGCGCGACAGACTACAAGGTCCGGGAAGCTAAGGATGGCTCCCCTCTTTCCGAGGAGTTTTTCGATGCGTATCGTAAGTACCTGCTCACGAGCGATTGGGATGGCGGCGCTGGTCCTATTGCCCAGCGGCGTTCAAGCGGACATTGGCGCGCAATTGCACATCGCGCCCGCCGCGACAATCGTTTCAGCGTCCGACGCGGTCGTGCCCGCTCCCGCGCCGCCTTCGGCCACGAGCGCGAACATCGAGACGGTGATCGAGCGCTATCGCAACGGCAGCGTTAAAGTCGAACGGCAAGTGACTAAGGATGCCGCTGGAAACTATATCAACCATGGCACGTACACGCTCTACGACGTCGACGGCAAGGTTTTGAAGACGGGCGAGTTCCTTTATGGCAAGCAACAGGGAAAGTGGACGCAAACGTTTGCCAAGGATGAAGGGCACCTGTTCTCAGCCGACCGCGACTGCGAGTTCCTTGGTCCGTTCGTTTCCGAGGCGAACTTCGTCGACGGACAACTGCAAGGCGCGTGGACGATCAAGGACCGCAACGACCAAAGCGTCATCGAATGGACCTTCGAGCAAGGGGTTCGCGATGGAAAGTGGACTTGGTGGTACTGCAACGGCCAGAAGCGGTTGGAGGCCACCTTCAAGAACGGCAATCTCGACGGCGAAGTGTCGGAATATAATCGCGACGGTCAACTGACCACCACGAGCACGTACGTCGACGGCCGCCGCTTGGTGAAGAGCACCGGATGGTACACTCTTGGCCAGAAGCATTTTGAGGGTTGCTACCTCAGCGCCACTAATATGTCAGAGCCGACGTATGACTGGTGGAAGGGGACCGTGACCACAACGGCAGCGAAACCGACCGGCGCCGATCTCAAGCACGGCACGTGGACCGAATGGTACCCGAGCGGCAATAAGAAGACCGAAGGTCAATACGACCACGGCGTCGCCATTGGCCGGTTCGCCTGGTGGTATGATAACGGCCAGAAGCAAGCCGAAGTGGATTATCAAAATGGCGTGCTCGGCGGCACGTGGATCACCTGGCATCCGAACGGGTTGAAAGAGTCGCAAGCCGAATACCGAAACGGCGAACTAGTCGAGCGATGGATGCATTGGAATGCTGACGGCAAGCTGGTGGAAATGCGCGATCACACTCAGGTGCCCGCCAAGCAGCAGGTCGCCAAGACCACTCGCAACACGCGACAAACGCCGCCTCCGGCCTCGCGCACTCGATAGCAGGAACGTGCGAGGGGCGAGGGACTAGGGGCTAGGGGCGAGGGATCAGAGGACAGGGAGCGGGAGGCGGGGGACGGGTGGGCGCGATTGCAGGTCGCGACGTGTGAAAGCGGCTTCGTTCTATTTATCCCGTTCCGCGACTCGTGCAAGTGCGGTTTCGACCCGTCGGTCGATGTGGTCGAAGCAGGTTAGCAGGGGTGTACTTGTTCCCGGAAAACGGTGGGGCCTGTTGAAAAAGTCGGTCGGTTTGCCAGCAGTGCTGTCGCGGTTTCGTCTTGATTTGCCGGCCCGATAGAGGTATTGGAATGGCTCATCTCTCTGCCACTTTCATCTCTTTTCGAGAGAGACAGACGTATACAAGGGACGCACGTCTTTCAGCCACGAACGGCTACGGCTATCGATCTGGAATCGTTCATTGCAGAGGACCACTTTCTTCGTAAAGTGGATCGGGTTTTGGAGCTGTCTTTCGTGCGCGACATAACCGCCGCGTGCTATGCCGTCGGGATGGGGCGGTATTCGATTGACCCCGAGGTTTTCTTTCGGATGCTGTTGGTGGCTTATCTTTACGGCATCAAGTCAGACCGGCGTTTGTGCGAGGAGGTCCGTTACAATTTGGCATATCGTTGGTTTTGTCGGTTGTCGCTGGAAGACGACATTCCGGACCATTCGTCGCTCAGTCGGATCCGAGATCGCTACGGTGAGGAGATCTTCGAGATGGTGTTTCGTCGCGTTGTCGCGCTTTGTAAAGGGAAGGGCTTAGTGGCTCAGGACTGTCACGTAATGACCGATGCCACCTTGATTGCCGCCGATGCCTCGCTGAACTCGCTGATCCATAACGATCCCAAAATAGCGGAGCAAGAGGCGGCCGACCAACATCGCCATCGTGGGCTGAGGGACTCGCCATCGGCACGGCGAGTGACCAACCAAACGCACACGAGCCGTACGGATCCAGAGGCCACACTCGCCCAGAAGGAAGGCACACCGCGACAATTGAAGTACAAAGTGCATCAGACCATTGATGCCGACAGTCGTGTCATCCTGGATACCGAAGTCACCACCGGCGCACGACATGACAACCAGCCCTACCTTGGCCAGTTGCAGCGGATCCGGACGCGATACCAGATTAACATTCACGAAGCGACGGCGGATCGAGGCTATGGCTCCGCGGCCATTATCCGGACGCTGCAGCAGCAAGGCATCACGACTTACATTCCGCTTTGGAGTGGCCGGGCTGGAAACAACAAGCATCTGAAAGGCGAGTTGATCTACGACAAAAAGCGGGATCGATTCCGATGCCCACGGGGAAAATAACTTACACCCAACCCGTCAACTTCCGGCAATTGCAAACGATATGTCAGTTCATCGGCGGATTGCCGACACTGTCCACGGAGATCAACCTGTCCCACAGAAGCCCAAAAGAAGTTGCCATACATACGCTATGTGCGTCGGAGCCTTGACCAGGACCTGTTTGAGGAGGTGCTAGCCAGGATGGAGGAACCAGAGTTTGGCAGGAAGCTATCCGAGCGGATGTGGAAGGCCGAGGGCCTGTTCGCCGAGGCGAAACAAAACCATGGCCTGACACGTGCCAGGTACCGCGGTCGATCGAAAGTACAGATTCAGGCGTATCTGATCGCGATGGCGCAGAACCTCAAGCGACTGGTGTTCCTGTTTTACTACGGGTTGGTCATTCGGTGGTTCTATCGGCGAAGAGCAACCGCTCTGCCCCCGAGTCGATCCTTCTCAAGCCGGACTTTTTCGACAGGCCCGGTCACTTTCCAACACGTCTCATCTCGGCCATACCTTTGCTGGGAACGCGCAACGACATCCTGCGTAGGACCCCATACTACTCCTATGCCGAATTGGCCCACTGAATTTATCGCAGGCTTCCCCTCGACAAGAACAGAGATCGTGCCGTCGTCGACCACACAAAGGCACACGCCGACGTGTCGAGCCACAGTGATTAGGTCACCCCACGTTGGGACGGGAAAAGGGCTTGTCGAAATCTGGAACTGCGCTAGGATTGCAGGTAAGCACCACGATGGTTGTGCGATTGAGCGTGTACGGAAAGTCAAAACGACAATTATGAGCAGGGACAAGTCCACGATGAAGATCGTGGTCATTGGCGGCACTGGACTGATCGGGAGGAAACTCGTCAGCAACCTGCGCCAGCGCGGCCACGAGGCCGTGGCAGCGTCACGCTCCTCGGGAGTCAACAGCCTTACGGGCGAGGGATTGGCCGACGCGCTGGCCGGTGCCGCGGTTGTCATCGACGTGGCCAATTCGCCTTCATTCGAGGACAAGGCCGTCTTGGAGTTTTTCCAGACCTCGGGCCGCAATCTCCTCGCCGCCGAAGCCACCGCGGGCGTGGGACATCACATCGCGCTGTCAGTTGTCGGCACCGATCGTCTTCTGGCCAGCGGTTACTTCCGCGCCAAGATGGCCCAGGAAAACCTGATCAAAGCATCCTCCATTCCATACACGATCGTCCGCGCAACACAGTTCTTCGAGTTCGTTGGCAGCATCGCCGAATCCGCCACAGACGGCCAGGCGGTTCGATTGCCGCCAGCTATGATGCAACCCATCGTGTCGGATGACGTTGCCGCCGCGCTGGCCGAAATTGCTGTCGAGCAGCCGTTGAACGGCACGATCGAGTTGGCGGGTCCCGAACCGATCCGTATGGACGAACTTGTCCGACGATTCCTGAGCGCAAAGAGGGACGCACGTAAGGTGATCACAGATGTCCACGCAGGCTACTTCGGCACAGCAATAAACGATCAGAGCCTCACCCCCGGCAACAACTCACGTCTCGGACCGACGCGTTTCGAGGACTGGCTCAGCCATGGGCAATCGCTTCAGGCTTGAAGATGTTGGCACCTATGCCGTCACGGACAGCAAGATTACTCGCGAGTGGTTCTAAATAAAACCGCGGTAGACCGAAAGTGGTGCGTGGCCGAAAACCACGCAATTGTCGGCGGTCTTCGCCCGCCGCCACTTTTGCCATTGTGTGGACATATTTAGTTTTACTGCGCAGGATTGATATTGCGTAAATCGGCGAGTTTGGCGAAGCTGTAGCCATCCAACACGGAGGGCTTGGCATGGACGCCAAACAGATTCGCCAGTTGAAGCCGATGCTGACACGTTACTTGAAACAGTTCGACGATTGCTTTACCCAACGGCAGACGCGGGCTCATTTCTCGACCTATGTCGAGGGCCAATTGTCCAATCTCAGCGAAAAAAGCTGTGAACCGATCGCCGTTGCCGCCGGGATTCCCCCGCGAAACTTGCAGGAGTTTTTGTCCACCTACAAGTGGGAAGAAGATCGCACTCGAAATCGCTTGCAAGAGATCGTGATCCGGGACCACGCTGGTCGCAATTCGGTCGGCATCATCGACGAAACCAGCGACGTGAAGCAAGGAGGCAAAACCCCTGGCGTCAAACGGCAGTGGTGCGGCACGGTTGGTAAGACGGAAAACTGCATCGTCACCGTGCATCTCGCCTACGCCACCGGCGATTTCCATTGCCTGTTGGACGGCGACTTGTTTCTGCCCGAGGACTGGTCGGACGACCGCGCCCGTTGCCGCGCGGCGGGCATTCCCGACGATGTGGTGTATCGGCCGAAATGGAAAATCGCTTTGGAGCTTTTCGACCGCGCGGAAGACAACGGAGTGACGTTCGACTGGCTGACGTTCGACGAGGGATATGGCGGAAAGCCCGCGTTTTTGCGGGAATTGCACGGTCGCAAGCAGTGTTTTGTGGGCGAAGTGCCGAAGACGTTCACCGGCTGGATTCACGAGCCGCGCGTAACGGATCGCCCGTTTCGGCGAGCCAAGGGGCGTGGCCGCAAGACGCCGCGAGCCATTGCCGGCAGCCGTCCGGCCATCAGCGTTGAAAACATGCTCAAATACTCGCCGGAACTGCGGGACCAGGAGTGGGTGCGGTATCGCGTCAAGGACGGCGAAAAGGGGCCGATGGTTTGGGAGGCAAGACACGTTTGGATTACGGTCAAGGATGAGAAGGGCTTGCCCGGAATGCGGCTGCATCTGGCGGTAGCCCGCAATGTCTTGGACCCGGCGGAGATCAAGTTTTTCCTCGGTGACGCTCCGTTGGAGACGAGCGTGCAAACCTTGTTGCTGGTGGCGTTCTCGCGATGGCGTGTTGAACGGTGTTTTGAGGATCAAAAACAAGAAGTCGGGCTCGATCAATGGGAAGGGCGTCACTGGCTGGGATTGAAGCGACACTTGATCCTGACATCGGTGAGCTACTTGTTCATGGCGCGAGTCCGCGAGACTTTGCGGGGGAAAAAATCCCGAGTTGACCGTGTGCCAAGTACATACGGCAATGGGATCACTGGTGCGGAGTTGGTGGCTTAGCGGTCGGGCGTCTGCGGCACTGATTGAAGCAACCGCAAGGACAATCCAGCACTGGCAACAGCGCAATGCAACAGCACGGCGATGCCACATCAAGCGAACACGAAAGAAACTGCGACACCTGGGCATTTATCTGAAAAACCTCATACGCTGCAAATGGCCGTAATCCTGCGCAGTAAAATTAGTACGATGCCGAAAAGTGGCGCATCGCTTCCGTCGGATCGGATCGGAGCAATCGAGTGTTCTTCTTATTCGGGAGACAACCATGAGCGGGCAACGGAAAACAGCCATTGTGACCGGAGCTTCTCAGGGGATCGGCGCGGGCATCGTGAAGCGGTTTATCGAACGGGGTTTCAACATCGTCGCCAATTCCCGGAAGGTAACCCAGTCCAGCGAGGTCGCGGCTTCCAACCATGTCGCTCTGGTGGACGGCCACATCGGCGAGCCGGCAACTGCCGCCAAGATCGTCGAGACGGCGCTGTCTCGCTTCAAGTCTATCGACGCACTGGTCAATAACGCCGGCATCTTCTTCACCAAACCGTTTACGGACTACACGGCTGAGGACTTCAAGTCGCTCGTCTCGACGAACATCGAGGGATTCCTGTACGTCACCCAACTTTCCATTAAGCAAATGTTCGCGCAGAAGACAGGCGGGAGCATTGTCACGATTACGGCGGCCCTGGCGCGCAACCCGATCCGGGGCGTCTCGGCGGCGGTGCCGATGCTCACCAAAGGCGGTCTTGAAACGATTACCCAGCACCTAGCGATGGAGTATGCGCAAGACGGCATTCGCGTGAACGCCGTTGCGCCGGGCGCCGTCTGCACGCCCATGCACCGGGATACTCCGAAGGACGTGATGGAGAGCCTGTCGCCGATGGGCCGGCCCTCGACGGTCAAGGACATCACGGATGCAGTCGTGTACCTGACCGACGCCGCGACAGTCACTGGTGACATCCTGTATGTCGATGGCGGCGCTCATTTCGGCCGCTGGTAATTGGAAGGGGCTTTCGTCATGACCACAAGCACAACCACCGGCGAAGACAAAATATCCTCCAGGGGCGCTGCCCTATGATTCGGACATTGCCCACCTCCTGGAAGCCCACCAAAGCCCAGCTCCTCGCTGCGCACAACAAGCTCGTCCCGGATCTCGCCGCCAAAAACCTCATCGTCCTCTTCGCCGGCATCAACCCCGGCCTCTACACCGCCGCCATCGGCCACCACTTTGGCCGCCCCGGCAACCGCTTCTGGCCCGCCCTTCACGGCGGTGGATTCACTCCGCGCCTCTTCTCTCCCTTTGAAGAATCTCTCCTTCTCGACCTCAAGTACGGCATCACCAACATCGTCGAACGCGCCACCGCCCGCGCCGATGAACTCACCGACGACGAACTTCGCGCCGGCGGCCAGCGACTTCAAGCCAAAGTCAAACGCTGGCGCCCCACCGTCGTTGCCTTCGTCGGCATCGGCCCCTATCGCATAATCTCCGACATCAAAGACGCCCGTGTCGGCCTCCAAAAGGCCCCTTTCGGCGGCAGCCACGCCTGGGTCCTGCCCAACCCCAGCGGCATCAACGCCCACTACCAGCCCGCCACGCTGGCACAACTCTTCGGAGACCTCCGCCTCTGGGCCATTGCACAGCACGGGCGCCGCGGAAATAGAAGCCATAGACATCCTCCCCGTCCGAAGCGCTGGTGAAACGCTCCAGCGGTTGACTGCTGCCTAACGTCTTGTCGCCTTCTCGGCATGATCTTTCCAGACAGCCCCGGGGGGCTATTGTCCCGTGTCGAGGACGACGCGAAATCGGGCCTTGCCGCTCAGCATGCGATCGTAGGCCTCGCTGACCTGATCCAACGGGAAGACTTCGTTCATGGACCGCACTTCGGCCAGCACGCTAAAGGCCAAGGCAGCCTGTGAGTCAATCGCCGTGCCGGAATACCAGCCTTTCACCGAGCGGCAGCCGGTGATCAGTACGAGCGGCGACACTTGCATTGATTCCGCCGCGCCAATCACCATCAACGTCCCGTTTTCGCGGAGGCCGCCTTGCACCGCGCTCATGGCGTCGCCGCTGGTGGCGGTGGCCAGAATCACTTTCGCCCCGCCCAGTTTCTGTAACGCCGCGGCCGGGTCTTCGGATAGGCTGTCGATGTAATGTGCCGCGCCAAACTTCCGCGCCAAGGGTTCTTTTTCCTTACCCCGCGCGATAACGACCGTGCGGAAACCCATTTTCGCCGCGTACGGCACTCCGAGGTGACCGAGGCCGCCGAGGCCGAGGACCGCGACGAGATCACCGGCCCTCGCCGGGCTATTGCGCAGGGCGTTGTAGGTGGTCACACCGGCGCACATCAGCGGTGCGGCGTCCAGCGGCGCAAGTTCGTCCGGCACCCGCGCCAGGGCGATCGCCGGCGCAATCATATACTCCGCATAGCCGCCGTCGAAGGAGATGCCGGTGACCTGCAGCGCCACTTTGCAGGCGAAGAAATCACCGTTGCGACAGGCATCGCAATAGCCGCAATTGCCGCCGTGCCAGCCGACGCCGACTCGCTGGCCGGGCTTCCACTGGGCAACGCCCGCGCCCACGGCATCCACCACGCCGATTACTTCATGGCCGGGCACGCGTGGATATTGCAGACCGGGCCAGAGTCCTTCCTTGACCATCACGTCGCTGTGGCAGACGCCGCAGGCATGGACTTTGATTCGCACCCAGCCCGCACTGGGCGGCGGGATTTCCCGCTCCACTATTTCAAACGGTCCGCCAGGGCGAACGACCTGTGCCGCACGCATCTTGGACATAGATACCTCCCTTCGGCCATCAGTTCGGGATTGTCTTCAAGGATCGCGCTGGTTTGTCCTGTTGGAGCCAGTCATTGCGCCGCGACAGCCCGTCGCCGTCGCCCGCGTGCGCACGATGGGCGCCGTAATCGATACTCACCGCGCCCGCACCCACGACTGCAACGCGCATAAGCCCATCATCTCCCCTGAGGTATGAACCCCGGAACGCCCGAATCCACCACCGCATTGAGCCGGACCCGAGTCGTAATTCCCTCACTGATTTGTTTCATGGCCTCCTCAGGAAGGGCCGAAACGGCGAAGCTCTCCTCGATGTGGCGGGGATTGGTCGAGGTGGTAATCACCGCAGTTCCCCGCTGAATGGCCCAAGCGAGGAGGACTTGTGACGGGGCTTGCCCGACCGCCCGGGCGACCTCGGTGATGACGGGATCGTCAAGCAACCTTGGCTCCATCGCGTGACCTAGAGGCGCAAAGGCAAGCATCACGATGCCGTGTTGTTTGCAGAACGCAAGCAGATCCCACTGGGGCCAATAGGGATGTGCCTCTACCTGGACCACGGCAGGCATGATCCTCGCGGAGCGGACGATCTCTTCGACCCGTTCAATCGTACAGTCCGAAATCCCAATCGCCTTGCATGAGCCATTCTCGACCAGGCGTTCCATGGCGTTCCAGGTGTCAGGCAGCGTGACTCCCTCGTCGTAAATCGGGTTGCCGTTGGCATCCCGCGGGTCTTGATCGTCTCCGGGCTTGAAGGCGAATGGCGTGTGGATCAGGTAGAGATCGAGGTAATCCAGTCCAAGCCTTTTGCGGCTGGCCTCGAAGGCCCGGAGAACTCTATCAGGCCGGTGGTTAGTGTTCCAGAGTTTCGTCGTGACGAACATCTTCTCGCGCGTGACAATGCCCTTTCGAAAGACCTCCTGCATCGCCTCGCCGATCGCTTTCTCATTGCGGTATCGTTCCGCGCAGTCGAAATGTCGAAACCCCGCTTCCATTGCGAGCTCGATCACGGCTCTCGTTTTCGCCGGACCAGCAATGAGCGTGCCAAAACCGAGCGCCGGGATTTCATCGTGGCCGTTGTTCAGGGGCATTTGGACGTCGTGAAGACCGCGGGCACTTTCGATTGTCGTCGACATGATCAACAACTCCCATATCTTTGACCGGCAGGCCGGGGCTCGACAAGCGACCCCAAACGGTCCCGCCGTTAACGGAGACGACCGCGAGCGTTACTCGCTCCGGTTTCCAATATGTCAACCGGGCGGCCACCGCTGCGCCGCTCAGCGTGTCAAGGAATTCTATGCCGGGGGATTTAGAAGGCAACGTTATTCGTCGACGCGCCGCGGACAGCGACCCCGGACGACCGGCTCAGACATTTTGCCACAGCGAATCCGCGAACCAGCGGCGGCAATCGAAAAAGTGTTTCTGAACGCGGAAGCCGGTGGCCGACGCAAAGGATTCAATCTGCGACAAATCGTACTTGTGCGAACACTCCACGTGGATGCCTTCCCACGCCCGGAAAGAGAAGCTGCGGTCGAAAGCGTGGATCGGCACTTCCTGGTTCTCCAGGCTCACCAGCCAGCTTTCCATGCACGCCTCTCGAGGATTGTAGGGGCCGTAGTGCGTGAAACAGCCGCGGTCAAACTCGCCGCCCAGTTCCCGGTTGATCCGATCAAGGAGGTTGAGATTGAACATCCGGGTCACGCCCTTGGCGTCGTTATATGCGCGACGCAGGATTTCAATATCCTTTTTGAGATCGAACCCGACAAGTACGAAATCCCCGGGGCGGAGACATTCTCGCAGGCGGCGGAAGAACTGCCGAGCCTCCGCATGAGAGAAGTTGCCGACGCTCGATCCGAGAAACAGCACGAGATTCGTCCAGCGACCGGCCCAGCCAAGCGAGGCCATGCCGTCGAAGTACTCAGCCACGATCCCGCGCACGCGAAGCGATCCGTCGAATCGACACCGAAAGGAGGCGGCGAGGTCGAGAACCGACTGCCGACAAATGTCGATCGGAACATACTCGAAACAGAGTCCAGCGTCCAGCAACCGTTGCAAGAGGATCTCCGTCTTCCTGCCGTCGGCGGCACCGAGTTCGACGAGACGGAGCGGCCCCGGGAGGACCGCAGCGACGATCTCCGCTGCGTGGGTCTCGAGGAGTTCGGTTTCGCAGCGAGTGAGGTAGTACTCTTCCAGTTCGGTGATTTGCTGAAAGAGCCGGCTGCCTTCGGCGTCGTAAAAGTACATCGAAGACAGGGACTTGGGAGTCCGAGAGAGACCCGTGAAGACATCGCGGCCAAATGCGCCAGCGGCCCATCGCGCCCCGGACGCGTTGAGAACCTGAACGGCAGACGGCATTGTTTCAATTGTCGGCATCGCGGGCCAGGCGGATTCCGGTGAATTGGAAGCGCGTCGGGGCAGACCAGAAGTTGCGGTAACTGACGCGGAAGTGGTCGCGCGGCGTGACGCAGGAACCGCCGCGCAGCACGCGTTGGTTGTCCATGAACTTGCCGTTGTACTCCGCCAAGGCCCCGGGAAACGGCTCGTAACCCGGGTAGGGCGCGTAGTAGCTTGTGGTCCACTGCCAGAGGACGCCGGCCATCTGGGCCAAGGGCTCGGAGCCCCTGAGTGGCAATGGATGCAGTCGACGCGATTCGAGGAAGGCGTCACCCGAAGGTTCCGATGTTAATTGCCGCGCCGCGTGCTCCCATTCCCGCTCGCACGGCAAACGGGCTCTTCGACAACTCGCGAAGGTCTGCGATGTCCAGCGCACGAAGGCATCGGCCTCGTAGAAGCTCACGTGGCACACCGGTTCGTCGGCCGCCAGCGGGCGCAGCCCGGCCAGCGTCCAGATCGACCACTCCCCGTCGCGCCTTTCCCAGTAGAGCGGCGATTGCCACCCTTCCTCTTGCACTCGCGTCCAGCCGTTGTCGAGCCAGAGCAACTGCTGGCGGTAGCCGCCGTCGGCAACGAATTCCTGATACTCGGCGTTTGTTACGAGGCGGTCTTGCAGGAGGAAGGGCCGAAGATAGAACTCGTGAACTGGTAGTTCGTTGTCCCAGCACCAGCCCTCCTCGCAATGGCCAAACTCGAACAGGCCGCCGTCAAACGCCACAAAGCAGGGCTCGCCGCGCGTTCGCGGTGGCACGGGCTCATCTGGCCACGCGCGGTACGGCTGCCGAAGATTCGACGGATTCCCGGCCAGGATGCACTTGATCTCTGTGTAAAAGAGTTCCTGGTGTTGCTGCTCGTGCTCGATGCCGATCCTGACCACGAACTCCAGGTCAGCGAGGTGATCTTCGTTGACTGTCTCGATCAAAGCCTCGATACGCCGGTCCACGGACTGGCGATAGCGATAGATCTCCTCGGTGGTGGGACGGCTGATGGAGCCGCGTCGCGACCGTGGGAGCCGTGGGCCCAGCGAGGCGTAGTAGGAATTCAACGTATAATCGTAGGCAGCGTCCTCCGCTGCGACCTCGCCATCGAACGCGGCCAGGACGTTTCTGGCGAAGAACCAACTCGTGTGGCCGAGATTCCACCAGGGTGGGCTGACATCTTCCATCGGCTGAACGCGGAAGTCCTCAGGATGGAGCGAACAGCACATCTCAATGCTTGCCTGCCGCACCCGACGGAAGTGTTGCAGTAGCGCCCCGCGGTCAATGGTCATGATTGCTAAACTGCACATACGACACGGCCCCACTTGTCGCACCGCTGCCGGTGAAATGTTCAGTCGACCCTTTGGCGAAAGTTTGTGAACTGCGCCTCTTGATGACCTTGTTCTCGATTCATGCAACTTAAACGACCGCCCCTCTGGACGTCGAGGACGGCGGCGAAGACGCTGGAGGAATCGAAGTATGGCAGGCAGAACCAGTCGATCGATCCGTCCATCCCCACCAGGGCGGCCGAAGGCAGGTTTCCGATCAGACCATACTTCTTGATTGCTTGGCACTGCGCTCGCATCGTGTTGCTACCCACTCTGCCGAGAACATACGGAATGCTATCCCGACCCTCTTGGCGGTCAAGTCGGTGCTTCACCCAGTCGTGCATCTGGGAATCCCCTATCGCACCGATAAAATCACCGCTGCCGACTCATGCCGTCTTGAAATCAAGTTCAGTCGAAGTGGTCGTCCTTGGCGTCTGCCGCCGGCAGGCCGCCGAGGCTGGGCGAGCGCGGCATCCAAGGACTGGTCTGCCAGTTGTCGACCGGCGGCTTTTCTGGTTGAAAAGGTGGCAACGCAAATTGGAAGAACGTCGCCAGGGCATTTACGAATGGCTCGTACAGCCTGCGCAACTCTTCAAGTGCCGTTGCCATCCTCGCCTCGTCGCGAATGGTTATCCCCGCTTCACTGAGCGACTCACGCAGCCGGGCGAGCTTGGCCTCAGACAGTCGATTCGGCTCGGGTGGCAGTGGCGGCGTTTGAAATACTATCGCCAAGTCCACCGCCGCGTGCCGGGCCATTGCGAAGGTCAGCCGAGCTTGGTAGCCGTCCGGCCCATCCACACCTGCGATCAGTAGCGCCGTAGTGTCGAGAATGGCCGTAAGCGCGCCGACCCAAGACTCGTTTTCGTGCTGCGAGCGATAGAAAGCCAGCACCGGAAACGAGAGGTGACTCTCCAGCACTTCGGCCGCCCAGCGCTCCCACTCGACGAGGAAGGGACCAGCGCGGGCTGAGTTGCGGCCGTCGGCCAAACGCCGGAGCAGTTCGCCGGCAGTTGGTGGAGAGCCGGCCCGAGCATCCAGCAGCAAGATGCCAATCTCGCGCCGCGAAAATGCCTGATAGAGCACCGGCAGGTAGGTGATAATAGCGGCCAGAAAAACGAAACCCAGGCCGGCTTCCGCTACGCTAAGCGCTCGGCCGGTCCCATTGGTCGTTACGAGATCGCCATAACCGAGAGTGAAGAACGTGGTGCCGCTGAAATACAGATAACTTCCGAAGCCAGCGTTTCGTTCCGACAGCGCGGTGCCCAACGACCAGTGCAGCAGACCGAAGCCGATGATCAGCCCCACCGCCCACACCACTACCAGCGCAAATAGACTCAAGGGTCCGAAAGTGCTCAGGAAGGCGGTGCGCCACCGTCCGATCGGCAGCAACCGCGCAACCGTCCGTCCTACAAGCCAGGATGTGCGAAAGAACATGCGGGCCAACCGGAAGCCATGCCGGATGCGCCGCGGTAGAAGCACTACCTCGAAGGCGTCGATCAAGACTACGACAATCATTGCCACGGCAACAAACAGTCCAAGCCACGTCATAGCCCTCGCCTCCGTCTCAGCCGTCGGTCAAAGGGTTCGTCGGTTGCCGATTGCCAGCCTCCGCGGCCTTTCACGCAACGGAGCCGACGAACAGGCCTCTCCTGGCTGACTGCCGTATGATCGCTTGAATTATACGCCCTCTCACGAAGTTCTATTGAAGCCCGCGGTGCTTTTGGAACGGCAAATCCTGAAAATGTGCGATATATGGGCGAAATCAACATCGTCCGCTCCACTTCGAATGCGCGACTCAATAGATTAGGCGGGCGGCTTGTCAGTTATAGATTAGGCGGGCGGCTTGTCAGTTCGCGCACGCGGGTCGAACGGACTGGGCAGCCCAGGTGAATCGCTGACGGCAGCATCCGAGTTTCTCCGCACCTGCGAAATAATGTGGACAAGTCGGCCGGCGGGCTACTAATTTTCGCAGGACGGTGGCGTGGCAATTACTAAAGGCGGCGCCACCTCTCTTGCTCGCCCGTGCATACAATTAACGTGTTCGATGACCGTCTAGCTGGTGACAACAATGGAGATCCTCCTGGCGAACCGGAAGGTCACGCCCAAGTGATGTCGCAACGGGTGTTCAATCGACGCGGTGGCACTGTATCGGAGCGGACGCCCTTCTCGCCTGATCCTCCGTGGCACTGACTTGCAGAAAGGAGCAGCCCCATGAAGGCCACGAACGATCTGCATTCCCAAGCCGCGGAGGAAGCGAGGCCGAATTCCGCCGAGCTATCGGTGAGTGATGCAAGGGACGGCCCTTCTGCTGAGGCGCCCCCAATAGAAGCGAAGAGTAATGTGCCTTCCGTACCGGTCGATCGGCCCGCTCATCCAGACCAACCCGGCGCCGCGGCAACCAGTTCCCCTCCCGGCATCGTGGCAAAAGTGTCCAAAACCGGGTCGCCATCCCATCTCGTACGAAAATGGTTTTTATTTGCGGGCGCCGTGGCTGGCCTGTGCGTCGGCGGATACTTCCTTGTACCGCGGATGCTGATGGCGATGAACACAGTTTCGACCGATGACGCCTATGTCAACGGCCACGTCACTTTTGTGGCTGCCCGCGTGGCGGGCCAGGTGAGCAAAGTCTTGGTGGATGACAACTATCGCGTTAAGAAGGGAGACGTCCTGGTCGAACTCGACCCGGAGCCCTACCGCGTTCAAGTTGCCATCAAGAAAGCCGCCGTGGAAGCGGCTCAAACGGATTTGGCCGCCGCCCAGGCCGAAGTGCGGGGCCAGGTGGCCCAGGGTCGGGCGAATCGTTTCAAGCTCGAACACGCCATTGAGGACGTGGACAATCAGATCGCTAATCTGCACGCCACTGTGGCCACTCTCAACAGCCGGAAAGCGACCCTGCAACTGGCTCGGGCCAATCTTGCGAGGGGCGAAAAACTGATCGCGAGCCGAACCATAAGCCAAGAGGATTTCGACGTACTCAACGAATCGTACAAGGTGGCGGAAGCGAATGTGGAACAAGCCCTGCAGGCGGTCTACGCTATCCGCGTCAGTCTCGGTTTGCCGGCGAAGCCCGCGTCCGGCGAGGACCTGGCGCAGGTGCCGCCCGACTTGGACCAGACCTTCTCGGCCGTCCGGCAGGCGTTGGGCGACTTGCTCCGCAGCGCGGCCGCGTTTGGTTACTTTCCGGCCTCGTGGACCGCTACGCCAAAAGAGGCCATCGCGGCCTTTTACAAACAAGATCCTGAGGGAGATCTCAATCGCATTTACGCGCACCTCATTCCCCAGGCGCCCGCGATCAAACAGGCCGAGGCCAAGCTTCGCCAGTCGCAACGCGACCTGGACCAGGCCGAATTGAGCCTCCGCTACTGCACGATCGTCAGCGAGATTGACGGCGTGGTGACTGGCCGCAACGTCAACCCTGGCGACAACGTCCAGGTGGGGCAAAGCTTAATGGCCGTCCGGTCCGTCACGGAAATCTGGATCGACGCCAACTTCAAGGAAACCCAGTTGGCGGACCTGCGGATTGGACAGCCGGTTCGGTGCGAGGTGGACATGTACGGCAATCGCCGAGAGTTCGAGGGCCGGATCACGGGCTTCACCATGGGGACCGGCCAAACCCTGGCCTTGCTTCCGCCGGAGAACGCTACAGGCAATTTTGTCAAGATCGTACAGCGTCTGCCGGTCCGCATCGAGTTGACCAATTACGATCCCGACAAGGCCCCATTGTTTGTGGGTTTGTCGGTGGTCCCCTACGTCTACTACAAAAAACCGCCCACGGGACCGCACGCCGGGGACGTGCTGCAACCGTTTGCGTCCCTGCCGTCAGGTCCTGTGGAACCTAAACCGTAATTCGGGAAAACGCGCGTCGTGAGCACCGTGGCCGTTTCCGCAAGCCCGGTCAGCCGTCCGGCGATCAACCCCTGGTTTGTCGCCGTTGCGGTGGTCATTCCGACGTTCATGGAAGTGATGGACACGACGGTGGCCAACGTCGCCCTGCGCTACATTGCCGGCGGGCTGTCGGCGGCGGTCATCGACAGCGAGTGGGTCATCACGAGCTACTTGGCCGCCAACGCCTTTGTGCTGCCGATTACCGGTTGGCTCTCCGCCCACTTCGGCCGCCGCAACTACTTTCTGGCGTCAATTGCCGTCTTCACACTCGCCTCCGGACTCTGCGGCATGGCCACCAGCCTTCCACAGCTTGTCCTATTCCGGGTGATCCAGGGCCTGGCTGGCGGCGGGCTCCAGCCATCCAGCCAGGCGGTTCTGCTGGACAGCTTCCCGCGCGAGAAACAAGGCGCGGCCCAGACCATGTTCGGCGTCGCCGCCCTGCTCGGGCCCATCGTCGGCCCGACGCTGGGCGGTTGGCTCGTCGACACCTATAGCTGGCGTTGGATATTCTACATCAACCTCCCCGTGGGCTTGTTCGCCCTTCTGGCGTGCTATGCCCTGCTGGACGACCCGGACTACCTCAAGCAACAGCGGTGGGAGTTGAAGAGGCGGCCGCTTAACTTCGACGGCATCGGGCTGGGGCTGCTCGCGTTGGTCATGGCGTCGTGGGAGGTGGTGCTCAGCAAAGGGCAGGAGTGGGACTGGCTGGGCGATCCATTCTGGCGAGTGCAGACGCTGTTGATCGTGTTCGTGCTGGGCCTAGGCGCTTTGCTCTATCGGGAAATGACATTCGCCAGTCCGGTGGTCAATTTCCGCGTGCTGCGGGAGCGCAATTTTGCGGCGTCGTGCGTTATCATCTTCTCTGCGTTCGCTGTGTTATACGCTGCGACCGTGGCCTTGCCGGCGCTGCTCCAGACATTATTCGGCTACGATGCCTTCGTGTCGGGCTTGGTGCTATCGCCGGCCGGTTTCTTCTCAATCATGATGTTGGTAATCGTCGGGGCTCTATTGGGCCGAGGGGTCGACGCACGCTGGCTGATCGCGTCAGGACTGCTCGTGATGGCGGCAGGCGCCTATTGGATGGCCGTGATGAATCTCCAGATCAGCCCGTGGCAGGTGGTCTGGCCGAGGGTAGTGTTGATCATCGGGCTGTCGCTGATCTTCGCCCCCATCAACGTGGCTGCCTTTCTCTACACGCCTCAACGCTTGCGCGGCGCGGCCGTCGGTTTGCTGGCCTTGCTCCGCAACGAGGGTGGTAGTTTCGGCACGTCGATGGGCCAGACGATCCAGGAACGCCGGGAGCAATTCCACCTGTCCCGTCTGGCCGATAGCCTTAGCCCCTTGAACCCGCACGTTCACTCTTTCCTGGAGAAAGGTCAAGCCTTTTTCATGCAGCACACAGGCGACCCTGCCCGATCCCGGCAAATGACCGAACAAGCGCTTGCCGGCCTCCGCCAGCAACAGGCCGCGGCGCTGGCATACTTCGATGTTTTCTGGCTGTGCGCCGTTCTGGGTCTGGCACTTGTCCTTCTGGTACTGTTAATGAAACGCTCGGTGGCGGAGAAGGGGGCCCACATCGGCGCGGAATGAACCAAGGTGATCACGCATGTCGGCAGAAACAAGAGAATACGATCTGCTCGTGATCGGTGGCGGCCCCGCCGGAGTCATTGGCGCCACCGCCGCGATGGCATTCGGGAAGACGGTCGCCCTGGTCGAAGCCACCATGAACTCGGTGGGACCGGGGTAAACCCAGACACGGTGCCGAGCAAGACGCTCTGGGAGACTGCGCCGGCGTTGTCGGGGTTCAGGGCTCGCAGACCAACGAGCCTGGATGTGTTCGTGCGACGAGAAGCAACCGTGGCCGAATTCCCGAAGCACGAGCAACAGGTCAAGGTGGACCTCAACGCGATGCGATCGCAACGACTCGACGCATTCAAGGCCGGCACCTACGTCAGGTGCGGCGGTTTTGTTGGTGCGTCAGGCATGACGCGCAGCGTCATACCTGACGCTGTCAACCGGGTAGCGAAAGCGAGCCGGGAAGTGACTGGCCGGGTGAGAGTCCCGGCGGAGACCTTAATGACAGGAACTCCTAGCCGAAACGCAAGGGCGTCCGCCGTGAGGCGGAGTCCGAAGGAAGCGGCAGGCAAACTCCTGGCCCGAAGAACATGAATCGCATACGAGGCGTCGAACCGGTGGGCGAGAGGGCCAATAGACTCGAAGCCCAACGTCATTCGGACCGGTTCGGCGTATATGCGGCGGGTGTATGGGAGGAAAGTCACGCGCCTTACCCTGAGAGATCTGTCGTCCTGCCAATGGCTAGGCCCGTCGCAAGGCAGGCCGAAGGGACGACAGAAGTCAGCCGAGGCCATAGTAGTCGCGGGCCGGCGGCCCGCTCGATCGAGACACTCGCCCGAAAGGGGAGAAACGGCCGGGGATCGCAAGGCCGCATCGACGTGCCGAAGGGCCGAACAGATTAGACCGAACCGACGCAGAGCATTCGATGCCTGAACGAGATGCAGACAAGATGGCTGGAAAGCCGGATCGCAACCGGAGGGTAGGCGGCGGAACCGCCGAGAGCACGGTCTCGCGCATCAAGCAGGCACGGCATGTAATGAGCACGTCGGCGAGAAGACCTTGATGACGATGGAGGAGGTTGTATGCCCTAAGAACATGCTGGCGGCTTACCGGCAGGTGGTTGGCAACAAGGTGCTCCGGGCGTTGACGGAATCACCGTTGACGGCTTGAAGCCCTTGCTCCAAGCCTGCTGGGAGGCCATCCGGGAAGAACTGCTCAGCGGTACGTATCGTCCCTCGCCGGTTCGGAAGGTGGAAATCCCCAAGCCGGGCGGCAAAGGCGTGCGGATGCTGGGCATTCCGACGGTTCTCGATCGACTGATTCAACAGGCCCTCAACCAAGTGTTGCAGCGATACTTCGATCCTCGATTTTCGGACCAAAGCTTCGGCTTTCGTCCGAGACGCAGCGCCCATCAAGCGATTGATCGGGCGCGGGAGTACATCGAGGCCGGGCATCGCTGGGTGGTGGACATGGATCTGGAGAAGTTCTTCGATCGGGTCAACCATGACATCTTGATGTCGCGGATGGCTCGGCACATCGAAGACAAACGCATCCTTCGTCTGATCCGCCGCTACTTGCAGGCGGGCATGATGGAAGATGGACTGGTGACGCAACGCACGGAAGGGACGCCGCAAGGCGGCCCGCTCTCGCCGCTTTTGAGCAACATCCTGCTCGACGAGTTGGATAGCGAGCTTCAGCGGCGTGGGCACCGATTCGTCCGATACGCCGACGATTGCAACATCTATGTGCGGTCGAAAGCGGCGGGCGAACGCGTTTTGTCGTCGGTCGAGCGATTCCTTCGGGAACGTTTGCGTTTGAAGGTCAATCGAGAGAAGAGTGCGGTGGACCGGCCCTGGAACCGCAAGTTCCTGGGCTATACGGTGACGCCGCATCGCCAACCAAAGCTGAAGGTGTCGCCTCAGTCGGTGAAACGATTGAAGGAGAAACTTCGGACGATTTTCCGGCGTGGTCGAGGGCGTAGCCTTCGTCGCGTGTTGGAGGAATTGCGTCCAGTGCTTCGCGGTTGGGTGTCGTACTACCGGAAATCGCAGATTCGGATCACGTTCGAGGAACTGGACCAGTGGATTCGCCGGAAACTGCGGGCCATTCTTTGGCGGCAGTGGAAGCGAAACTGGACTCGCGCCCGCGAACTGATGCGACGCGGACTGGACCACGCCCGAGCGTGGACTTCCGCGACCAACGGGCATGGCCCTTGGTGGAATGCCGGCGCAAGCCACATGAACCAAGCGGTCCCGACCCGTTATCTGCACCAGCTCGGTCTGGTGAGCCTTATTACCGAGTCACAGCGTTTTAAGCGTTTAATCTGAACCGCCGTGTACGGAACCGTACGCACGGTCGTGTGGGAGGACGGGGGCAGCAACGCCCCCTCCTACCCGATATCCCCACAGCCGAATCGCCAAGTGGGATCGTGTCCCGCAATAGGTAGCATTGATGGGGCCTTTCAGCAGGCCGCCCCCCTCCGACAACCGTCGACGTTCCCAAATTGCTCGCCAGCACCGTTTGATGGAACCTCAGAACGAGTTCCGAAGATAGGGTGGTATTTCAGGATGTCCGAGAATAGGTATGAGTAGATGCAACGGCGTCACAAATCACGCTTCTTGGTCCACGAAGCCGTGCCCGCTGCGCGTCGTTCGTGTCGTTGGACTGCCTTGTCAAGTGTGGTAAGGCCGTTACCGAAGTGCCCCTGCTATCACTTGGCAGGCAGTGTGATCTCGGCTGTCTCACCACTCTTTTTCAGGTCGATTGCCAGCGGCTTGCTCCGCTCGATACCGGTGAATGGCGTTGACCGCCCTCCGGACCCGAATCGGCTCGGCCACCCTTGGACAACATATTTTCCTGGCGGAACGCCGTTGAAGCCGATTTGATCGTTCGCTTCAATGGGTCTCAACTCCACCCATACTCCGTCGGTCGCGAGGCGATCGGTATGCACCATGGTCACGATATGTTGGAGTTGCTCCCACGTGGGAAGTGCCGCTCCGCCTTCGGCCGGCTGGATCGCGACGAGGTATGTTTCGGGCCGCCGGGTCCCCGTGAAGTCGACAGTGACGCGGACCTGGGCCGACTTCACGAGGCTGAGGACAATGCCTTTTGCCGGTGTCGTAACCGATTGGACGCCACCAGAAAGGCAATAACCGCTGCGGCGCACCCGAATCGTGGCATTTCCGGCGGGAACCTGATCGAAACGAAAACGGCCGTCGGCGTCGGTCTTTGTGACGTATTTGTCTGCCGGCCAATAATCCCGATCCGGGCCGAAGACGTCGCCGTTGAGCCGCACTTCGACGTCGGCCAGTGGCTGGCCGGCCTTGTCCAGCGCGCGGCCCAACACGACGCCAGGACGCGACAAGCCGCGATCGAAGAAGTGCCAGCCCACCTGGCCGTCGCTATTCGGGTTGCCGAGCCATCGGGGTAAATAACCGTCGGCCGTTAGCATGAGGCGACACCAGCCCGCGGGCACATTCTTCAGTACCCAGTGCCCCTCGGCGTCGGCGGTGGTCTCGGCCACGGGCGTGAAGACGACCTCTCCCTCGCCCTTCGACTTCGGTGCGAGGCGGTCTACGCTTATCCGCGCATGCAAAGGCTGCCGGGTGGCAAGATCGACGACCTTGCCTTCGAACACCGTTCCGTCGGCCAGGGTGAAACCATGCGCTTCCAATCGCTCGTCGACGACTTCGATCCCTTTGGGAACGGTCACATCGGACCAACGGACATTGCCACCCGTGTAGGCAATGATCTCAGGCGGTGGACATTTGTCGGGGTCGCGGAAAAAACTGCAAATCATCGCGTTGCCGGTCGGCCGCTCCCACGCGGTGGGCACCCAGACGTTGAAGATCCAGTCCATCTTCTGCTCGGAAGGGCTCGATCCCACGCCGTCGCGAACCACGAGCCGCCGGCTTTTGGCCTCGACGGTGGCGAAGTCGGCAAGCGCCGCGCTCAGGGCCCTAGCGTTGCCGCTATATTCGGCGCTGTAATACCCGGGGTCTGGTCCTATCCAATAGGCGGTGCGGGCAGGGCTGTTGAAAACCACGGCCGTCCCCTTCGGCCAGCCGGGGTCGGGGATAGGACTGTTTCCCAGCCCGCCCTCCCTAATGGCAAATGCCGTTTGCACGGAATCCGCTACTATCGCCAGGACGAATAACACGGCCGCCAACCGCCGTATCGAAGAACACCTTTGTTTGTGTGCCCCCAGCAACATGACCGGAACCTCCTGTCGATTGTGCCAGTGCCTTGAATCACACACGAGCCACAAACCCGAAAAGGTCCTTACCGCGATTCCGACAAACGCCCGAGAGCTTCACATTACCTCAAGCTAGCGGGTAGCTCCCGCGTGTCAAGATACCGTCCTTTGATGCGAGTCCGAATCAGATCTGAAAACGCAGCGTCAGGCAAGCGCTGAGTGATTGCCAGGATAAGATAAAGAGAAGGGCCATCCTAAATGGAGGGCGTTGGGCGCTTAGTTGGACGATCTGCGTGCTCTACGCTGCCCCTCGTCGGCGCGAGGCATAGCCGAGCAGGCTGAGCGCAGCGATGCCGAGAAGGACGAGGACAGAAGGTTCCGGCACTTGTGTGGCATACACCTGGAAGGCCATATCGTACACATATCCTTGAGTAACAGTGTTCCAAGACCATCCGGGGTTCTTCACACATACTGTTGAGCCCTTGATCCCAGCGTCAGTGGTGGCCCAATAAAACTCACCGTTGGGTGAAGGATACTGATTAAGCATGTGCAACGCCAAGAAGTAAGATGTACTGGCTTGCACTAGAACTGGCTGCACCATATCTATGGCGTATTCATACGAGTACATCGATCCCCACCATTTGTTCTGCAATCCCACCGGTGTGCGGGAGACCACGTTCGCTGTTCCCGAAGCCATCGGCGATGAACCAGGTCGCCCGCCGATGTTTTCATAGATCCAGTAATCTATATGACCGTCGAATGGTAGGGCGTTCGTGCGTATGCTGTAACCTTCCGTAGTCCAGAACTTGACACCCGTGACAAGGCATGACGCCGAAAACTTGAAGTCATCCGCAATCTGAGAGTACGACATCTCATAACCGTAGTTGAACGTGGTTCCGCCATTATCATAAAGATGCTCCGCCTTGGCGGCCCCACAGAAAACCAATAGAAATGCCATCAGCGCTAATTGGGGACGATTCACGATTGCGGTTCCTACGAGGACTAAAGGCCATCCAGCACCGCGGCTAATTGTACCTGCCCGCTCGAAGAATTGCTATCTCCCCGATAGATACGGTGCCGCCTATGATAAGAACCTTGAAACAAGCGAAGAAAGGCGGGCTTCCTTCGCTCTATGGCACTGTTCTCGCGCGGAAAAGAAGGGGGCGGAACGCAATCCTGTTCGGCTCGATAGTTGCTTAGGTTAAGTTGGGTGGGTGAGCGACGGCAGTGATGAACGCGGGAACGGGGCGGGGATTGGCAGACGCTTGCCGTGCTGGACGCCGGAGAGCCGGCAGGGCGCAGCGGCGAACGCCGCGTCGGCCGAATTAATGGCAGCGCGTCTGCGTCAGGCGACGTGGGGCTGTAGTTTGGCTATGTGCGCCAGCAACTCGTCTTCTTCTGCCATGCCGGTCAAGTAGTAGCAGATCATCTCGTACGTTCGCAGCGTTGGCTTGCGGCCGGTCCACAAGCTGATCAGCATACACGCGATGATCGCGCAGTAGGTCTGAATCTCGATGCCCTCCGGATCGTGGCTCAACAGCGACCGACAGCCGAGCGTGTGCTTGAAGAAACGGAAGAAGATTTCGATTGTCCAGCGATAGCGATAGAGCAAGGCGATGATCCAGGCCGGCAAGTCGAGCAGGTTCGTAGCAATCAGCAACTGGCCGTTGCAGGCCGGGCTGGTCGAGCCGCCCCCGGATTTAGCGCGTTTTTCGTGCGGCGTTGTCTTCACAACCACCAATCGCAACGAATGATCAGGCCGGTCGTGGGCACCCTTGTAGTCGCCCATGTTTACGATGGCATCGAGGAGGACGCCCGCTTCAATATCGTCCGCTGCCAACTCGCGATTCTCTTCGACTTCGTAGCGGCTATTGTCGCGCAGGCGGCACACATAGCTGCTTCCATGGGTGGCAATCGCGTTAAACAAGGCGAATTTCGCATAGCCGCGATCGGCAACGTAGCAACGGCCCTTATCCAACGCCCGTCGCAACACGGCGCGCTCGTCAGACACGCCGCCCGCGTTGCCTTCCGTCAAATCAATGCGAATCGGTACGCCGCGAGCCAAATCAAACTGCGTGTGAAGTCGCCATTTCGCCTTGGCTTTCGCTGCACGCGAGTCCAGCATCGCCGCTCGCGCCAACACGGGCAGACCCTTCAAGAGCGTGCCGTCAACCAGCGTGACGACATGCCGAACCTCCTGCAATCACGGATCGCTGGCGACGGGCTGAAGTTGTTGGCCGAGTTCGATGATGATTTCTTGCAGTCGTTCGGAATCAAAAACATCGGTCGATTCGCTGAGCGACCCCAAGGAAGCTCGGAGGCAGCCGAGCTTTCGTTGTACCTTTCGCAGTTCGCTGGCTTGTTGGATCGCACGCAGCGACCGGACCACGGGATTGAACAGGAACAGGAGAACGAGCAAGCAATACTCGTCCATGTGCAGCTTGCGATTTCCGGCCTTGTCGCGTTGGCAGCCGACATCGTGCAGCCGTTTGAGCAAGGGCTGCAATTTATCAAAGTACTTCAGGCCCGTAACGTCTTCGTCGCGGACCTTCTCGCGCTTCTTGCCAGCCATGCCGACGATTATGTGCGCCAGCGCGGATTGCGCAATACCACTTCAGGGTGATATGCAAGCGACGCCGACGCCTCGACGCAACTATCGAGCCGAACAGGATTGGGCGGAACGCCGACGTGTAAACCGGGAACCGTGTAAGGCATCCACCCGGGCCATGTGCCGGTTGGCGAAGCGGCTCAGAACGCGGCGCCGGTAGCTCGGACGACGTGCGAATCGGTCGAGCGGCCAGTGCCCATCGGCCGACCAACCGGGCATCTACACCGCTAATCCGAACGCCGGACCCGAAAAACCAGGAAGGAAGGTCCGGCGAGTCCCATCCAACAACCGATCTCGTCGTCGGCGATGCGGCGGACATCGAAGACCGTTCTTGCCGTCACGAGTCGCAAAAAAACCGTCCTATGATTGGACACCCCAGAAAATGGTGGTATTCGTAAGCGTCCGGCGAATCCATACTTGTCGCGCCTGTTATGCTGAAGTTTTTCAGTTCACGTTTCAAGGAGACAGGTTATGGGGCGTCCACCAGCGAGTCTTGATGAGTACTTGGATTGGAAGCAGCGTCTTGAAAGCCACAAAGCCAGCGGCTTGAGCCTTGATGTGTTTTGTCTGCAGGAGGGAGTTTCCAAATCAACGTACTATCGGTGGGTTGATCAGCTCAAAGATGGCATACCGGAGTCTCTGGTCGCCGAGGAAGCGGCGCGGCAGCAGGCGGAGTCGAACGCGGCGACGTTCTTGCCGGTTTCTCTCAAGGCATCGCCAATCGAACTCCAATTGCCCAACGGCGGCGTGGTACGACTGCCGTTGAGTATTGGCCAGGCGGCTTTGGTGGAAGTCATCCGCATTGTGGGCGGGCTACGCCCCTGGAGGTCACCGAACTCATGACCTACCTGACTGACGCCCGTATCTTTCTCTGTCTGACGCCGACCAAGATGACCTATAGCTTCGACAGCTTGATGAGCCAAGCGGAGAAGATCTTCGCCCAGAATCCTTTATCTGGCCATTTGTTCCTCTTCCTCAATCGTGAGCGTGATCGGATCAAGATCCTTTTCTGGGATCAGGACGGCTTTTGCATTTGGTATAAACGCCTAGAGGCTGGAACATTTCAATTGCCATGCGTTGCCGAGAACGAACAGGGCATCGAGTTGACCGAGTACCAACTGTACAGGTTGCTCAGCGGCCTCGATCTGCGGACGGGACGCCGGCGGCGGAGGTACCGCCGCACCGCTTGAAGAAAAGGGAAGAAAAGGGCTTTTCTTGTTCGCGCGAGTTGTTACAATACTCGGCGACATGGATGGAGTTGACTTTCTTCCCAACGATCTGGCCAAATGCCAACGCCTCCTGTTGGCGGCCTTCAAACAAGCCACCCGACTCGAACGTCGCGTGGTGGAATCCGAGCAGCAGGCAGCGGAACTGAACCGCGTGTTGGGCGAAACAGCCGCCTCGTACCGGGAGTTGCAGCAAGAGCACGCGGCCACACTTGACGAACTGGCCTGGTACAAGCGTTGGGCGTACGGACGACGGCGAGAACGTTTGCGAGAAGACCAAGAGCAAGGCCATTTGTTCGATTTGGACCCGGACTTGCCGGCCCACAGCGATCCCGCGGAACTCGCGAGTTCCGACGACGCCATCGACGTCCAAGGTCATCGTCGCCACCGCAAGAAACGCGAGATCGATTGGGACAAGCTGCTGCAGATCCGTCATGAACACGACTTACCGGAAGAAGAGAAGATCTGCTCATGCTGTGGCCGGCAGATGGACTGCATCGGCGAGGATGTTACGCGTGAACTGGAGTTGCAGCCAGCCAAGCTGGAAGCCCATATCCACGTCCGTCCGAAATACGCCTGCCGTCGCTGCAAGAAGGGAGTTTGTGCGGCTCCGCTTCCGCAGCGGCCGATTCCCGGTGGCATTGCCGGGCCGGGCTTGGTCTCCGAGGTGATCGTCAGCAAGCTCAGCGATCATCTACCCTTGTACCGCTTGGAAGACATCTTCGCGCGCTACGGGGTCCACATCGCACGCAGCACGCTCTGTGATTGGGTGCAGTTTGCGGCCGAACTTTTCCAGCCGCTGTATGAACTGCAACGGAAACGAGTCCTTCAATCCACGGTGATGTGGACGGACGACACTTCCGTCACGGTCCTGGGCGGTCTGAAGGGAAGTTTTCAAGGTAACTTCTGGACCTACATTGGACACGAGCAGCCCTACTCGGTATACGACTTCACCAGCAGTCGCACACGCGATGGGCCGGCACGTTTTCTGCAGGGATTCGCCGGTTATCTGCACGCGGATGCCTTTGCCGGTTACGACGCGGTCTTTCTCGGTCCGCACGCGGCCATCCGGGAAGTGGCTTGTTGGGCGCATGCGCGGCGGAAGTTCTTCGATGCCGTGAAGAGTTACCCGCGGGAAGCACATCAGGTGCTGGAGTGGATTCGGCAACTGTACGACATCGAAGATCGTGCTCGCACGTGGTCGCCCGAGGCGCGCCGCCAGCTTCGTGTTGCCGAATCGATTCCCGTGTTGGACAGGATCCAAGCCTACTTGGCGGATCTGGCGAGGAAAGTCTTGCCAAAGAGCAGCTTGGCCAAGGCGGTCACCTACGCACGAAACCAAGGAGAGGCGCTGCGTCGCTACACGGAAGATGGTCGTTTGACCATCGACAACAACGTGAGCGAGCGAACGCTTCGGCACCAAGCCATTGGCCGAAAGAATTGGCTCTTCCTTGGCAGCGAAGCCGCGGGTCCGCGGGCGGCCGTGTTATGTACGATCCTCGCCGGCGCAAAGCGCCATCGCATCGAGCCGTGGAGTTACGTGCGCGAACTACTCCTCCGGCTGCATGCGGATGATCCGCGACTGGAAGAGATGCTGCCCGACCGCTGGGCCGCGGCGCATCCCGAGGCTGTCCTCACCCATCGGCTCGACGAATCCCGAGCCAAAGCCGCTCGCACCCGAGCCCGCCGTGCCCATCGCCGCGCCCACGCCCAGTGACCCCCGTTTCCCATGGTCTCTCGCCATGGACAGACCGGACGCTTACGAAAACGGTGGTTTTTTGCGAGAACCGAGAAACGATTGGGTTGATGAGGCAGTGCGCATGGCGACACGCGCGTCACCGATTGCATAACGGCCGATTACTTCTTACAAGGGTTTGGGAGTCGCCGGCGGCGAACTGACATTAACGTCGTACAACAGCCGAACAGCATCGCCAGTAGCGTGAATGCGCTGGCGACCCAGGCGAAGCGATAGGCAGATGGCTGCTGCCCGGATTTCGGGAGGGGAAAATCGCCGTAGCTTGCTAACTCGAATACCTTTGCCGGCGGTAAGCCAAATTGGCAGGATTCGATGGTCATGGAGTGATGAGTTGATCCACCATCCACGCCATGCGATTCCAGACAAATGGTCTTCGGCACATCTCTACCGTCGACGGTCTCGTAATCAATCTTGGTGTGCATAGAGAAGGTGGGGCTCTCCTTCTCGTCAAAACTGTCGCTCCTCCTCTCGACGAGGCTGCAACCGCGCTTCGGATCGAGATCCAGCCAGCCTTGCTGTCGAGCCCATTGGCCGCCTCCATCGGTCGTTTTCACGAATGAGACGCGGACAAACGGCGAATCAGCATCGCCTGCGCAGCCCCGTGATCGTAAGTCCCGGTCCGCACGGCCACCACGGCGGCGGTGCTCCGAGTCGATACCATAAGAACAGTGGTATCTCGCGATTCACAGGCATTTCAACGTCCTTCTCGCGATTTCGGACTGAGTAACCGTTGAGCCGCCAGGACTTCTCGCCAGGCTTCTTCTTCAGACCAAAAACCACGTCAGGCGTCCTAACCGACACATCCGAATATTCAGGGAAGGAGCGACGGCTTGCATATCGTTTGCCATCAAAGTAGTACTCAAAACGATGCTGATTGGACGCTGTCTGCCCATTCTTTTCCGTTTTGTCAACCACTTCAACTACCGTGACACTCGACTGGTCAAAGGCCGCCTGAAGACGTTCCATCCCGGCACATAAGTCTTCGACCAAGCGTCCCCATCGGGTCGCGTCGACCCCATCCGCGAGCTTTGCTGACAGAAGGCGCTCTTTGGTGGACGGCTGCCGGCGAGCCAAGTCTTGCTGATACGCTCGGTCCAATTCGTCGAGGTTCAGGCCAAGCACGCGCTGCACGTCGTCGGAAAAAGTGGCTTCGCGGCAAGTACAGCATAACTCCAGGAATTTCTCGTGGCCGAATCGTTTGAGGACATATTCCACCACTACGGACCCGATCGAGTACATGGGACTGAGCGAGTGATAATAACACGCGGGACTGGTCAGCGCACGGAGGCTCGGCAGCTTGCCTTCGGACTGCGAGGCCCAACACTCCTGCCAATGCGACTCCGGCTTCGGCTTTGAATGTAGTTCAGCCCATCCTTCGTGAAACAGCATCGGAACTTCACTGCCGCTCGGACAGAACTCGTCCAAGACAAAGTGAGCAACTTCGTGCCGATCGAGAGCATCCAGTTGGTCCATTCCCCGGCCATGCGTCGACGGGCTGCTTCCCAGAGCCCATCCCGCGCCACCGCGGCCAGTAATTCCCCACACCGGCCCGCGCACCCAGTACACCTTATAGGAAGGCCGCCGGCCGAGGGCTTCTTCCATGGCGCGGATGTGGGCGTCCATCGCCGCCATCTGGTTCATGTCGCACTCGGGCGCATCGGACCACATGACAAACCGCTCGCCTTCATAGCGATAAGGATAGTGCATTCGCAAGCAGGGCTCAACCACGAGAGGTACCGCCGCATCGGCCCACGTGGTCAACGCATTCCGCCGGAGATTGTGCCCAGCCGCAACAATTAACAAGTATTCTGCGTAGGACGCCATCCACAGGGCCGGCAGCGCGGCGAATAGCATCCACGCCACTGCGTTCCATTGCTGCGGCCCACGGATGACGCGCCAGATTCCGCCCCCTAGTACGGCTACGGTGCTAATCACTAGCACGACCAGCGGGATCGTCAAATAGATGCAACTCGGGTGAAGGATGCGGCGGCAGGAAAGCCACACCATGATGCTCAAGAAAATCAGCCAAGCCAGCCATGCCGTCAACGTGAGACGTGCCAAACTGAACTTCATGTTGCGCCCCTCGGCCAGCAACGCCGAATCTGAGGTCGCCGCACGCCGCAGACTCCGAGCTTTTAGAGAGGATACAAAAGACCGCGCGAGCCGGCGTTCCCCTCAACTTAGCGGGGACAGTTCGGATGTCAAGATATCTTCGTTTTCCGGCAAGGCGAGGCAATCCCATCCCAGAGCGGTCGATTCGGGGATCCGGTACGCTGAAATTGCCATCTCGTCAAACTAAACGCCGAAAACCCGTCAGGCGATCAGGCGTGCGGTCTTAGCATGTAGGCGGGCGTGCCCATCTTCATAGAAATCGACCGCTCGGACCGATTGCCGATCGGCTGAGGAAGCAGCGTTTCGTGCGCGTCGGAGCGGCACGCTGATAGCTGCGCGGGTACTCCGGATAGCTCGTCGATCGGGACGGCGGTAGAAACACGAGGGTTCAGTGGACAGGGAGACCTCTTGCGGCTTCGCCGTCCCGATAGACGAGCTATCGGGGCCATCGGCGAGTGGCGAGTGGCGAGTGGCGAGTGGCCAGGGACTAGGGGCTGGGGGCTGGGAGCTGGGAGCTGGGGGCGAGCGATGATGAGGCAGCATACGTCTGTTCAATCGTAGATCCCGTTGGAATTGGTGCGTCGCGGACGCACCCTACGTTTACTGGCCGTTGGCCACACGCCTTCCTATGCCTCCCAAGCTGACCCCGTTGCAATACCTGGTGCTGAACCTGCTCTTCGTTGGGCGTCAGTCGGGCGAAGACTTGCGTAGGGAGCTTGCCGGCCTGGGCATCCGGCAGAGCAGGGCGGCTTTCTCTCGGCTCATGGCGCGAATGGTCGAGGCGAACTACGTCGATCCACAGCCGGGCACGCGCTCAGTGGGCGGCCAAACCGTCCGCTGCTGTCGCTATGAGGTGACCGATCTTGGCGTGCTCGAATGGCTTGCCACGCAAAAGTTCTACGTGAACCTCGCCCCGCCCTCGCCCGATCTGACGCCCGTCGTAACTCAATCGGGCCAACTTGGTGATTCTACCAGGGGAATAGTGCGTGGCGCACGGACGTATAGCGTTACTGGCGGAGTGATTCGGCGGTTCCAAAAGCGATCTGAACGCTACACAATGCTAAGATGGGCTCGAGTCCAATTTCAGGCACTTTCCCGGCCAGCGCTTCGCCAATTATGTCGATTCAAACCACGGCGGATTGGTGCGAAACGGCAGCCGCCCCCGAAGCTGGCGGCCGCCGTCGAGCGTTAGCCGAGGAATTTACCCCGCCAGCGTCGCCTTGGCCCCCCTCCGCACGACCGGGGGCCGCGCTGTCGCGTTCTGCGATAGGCTCGAATTAATCGTGAAAAACCGTGCAACGTGCGTCGGGCTGCTGCCGATACGTCATACATGCGCACGCTGCGCCGCGCCTGGGCCGCCTATGCGGGGATCGCGTCGCCATCGAGGAGCCACGCAACATGCAGATCAAGGTCTATGTCCCTAAACTGATCGAAATCCCCAGCGAGTACCTGCCGGCATTGGCGAAACGGGCGGCCGATAGCCTGGGAGATCGCTCCCACGATGTTTCCGCCACGCGCGGGCATCTTGTGCGGCAAGCCGTGCAAGACGGCCTGCTGCGCGATTTCGATCCGCTGATCGGTGAAGACGGGACGGTCGATGTAGTGTGCGACCCGGGCATGGAAATTCCGCTGGAACTTGACAATCGTACGCTCAGTCTGGCGGAATTGCTCGATGCACTGCAGTATAAGCGGAATCTGGCAGACGCCCACGCCACATCGGAAGCGGCGTAGCCGCTGCGAAGAATCAAGGGGCCTATGGCAATGATCGCGAATGCCGCGATCGTCTAGCGGCCAACGGCACGTCGGCACAAATTGCCGCTTCTGGTCACGAGTGAGCCGTGACGCACACTTCTCAATTTTTCGTTCTTCGGCCCTGAATCAAGATGTCCGTTACCATCGCACAGACGGCAAGGAACGTCAGACCGACAACGGGGTGGATCAGTTCAATGGGCATACGAGCACTCGGCGGGGTGATCGATCGCTGCCATCTTCATCGACTCGCCGGTAATCGCAGCTAGAGTGTCTTCCGCGGCGCATCCGTGAATCGAATAAGCGTCAGAGGCTCCCTTAGTCGATAGACTGGCCCCAGACGGCGCAATTTCGACCGTTCGGAAGCTAGTTTGCTGCGGCCCGCCCCCGCATCGCAGCCCGGTCTTGGAGGATTCGCACCTCGAGGTCGGCCTGCGTCTTGCGGGCCCATTGTTCGAGATTGGCGCACCACTCGAGGGCTTTCTTGTCGTGCATTGCCAGGTCGGCGATACCGCATTCGCGGCTGCGATTGGCCATTTGCCGAATCGCTGCGGCCAAGTCCAGGAGCCGCATTGCAAACTGGTCCAGCTTGTGGGGATCGTATGTCTGGAGCGTCATGGGTTTTATTTTAGACGAAACTTTCTGCCGTGTCCACGATTATTGCGGTGTTTTTCAGGCAATTGCGCATTAACTTCCGACAGTAAACGGTATATTATGTCCAAAATAATGGTTGTAAGTATGCACATTTTGTGCTAATTTGTCCCCCAGTGTTGCGGGCCGTTTTCGCGACAAGGAGTTGCCGCAGGCCGTCTGCGACGGCAATGTTCGGAGGGCAGAGACAATGATTTCCACCGCCGTAATCGATGAAATTCAACGCTTGCTCGGCGAAGGCCGCCTGTCACAGCGGAAAATTGCTCGGCAGATCGGCGTCAGTCGCGGCACGGTCAACGCAATCGCGATGGGAAAGCGTATTGACAGTGCCCGCCGAGAAGGAGTCAGCGGGGATGGCTTCGTTCCGCCGCGCGGCCGGGCCAAACGCTGTCCGGGGTGCGGCGGCATGGTGAAGATGCCGTGTTTGCTGTGCTTTATTCGCAAGCAACCGACGGCCCAAGGGCGCAATCGGGATCGGAGCAGGGCGGTAGAACCAGGCCCTTGGTGATAACCCAGTTGCGAAACCAAGCCAGCAGCGAGCTACGACCAATAGTGCCTGTTGGACGGCCGTCCTTCGTTATGACTACGCGGCGGACGGAAACGCGGCAGAGGAATTCGTAGACCACGCGTATTGGCGTATCCTCCTCGTAACAAATGACGTTTGGCCGCATGACCGTGCTCACTGGCCGTTGCCAGCAATCGGGCGACGCCATCGCGGCCATCAAGTCTTTTTCCGAGAGGAAGCCCGCCAGTGTGCCGGCGTCATCCAAGACAGGCGTGGAGGGGAAACCCGAGTGCAGGAAGAATTGGGCCGCTTCGTCAATTGTCTGGTGCTCGCGAAGGCAGACGTTCAGCGGACTCATCACATCGCGGGCGACAATCCCCTGAAAGATTCCCTCTTGCTGCTCCAGACGATGAATTGTCGGCTCGGCCGAATCTACCAGTTCGGCATAATGAATCACGCGGTCGCGGCCAAGGCGCTTCGCACACAGCAGGGCTTGGTCGGCCTGGTCGACGAGCTGTTCTGAATCTTGTGTGCCGCTTCGGCATTCGGCAACTCCGAAACTGCCGGTGATCCGCATCTCGCGAGCTCCCACGGTGACGCAGAGCGCGGCGAGTCGTTGTCGGGCCCGTTCGGCCCATCCGACCGCATCGGCCTCCGCGGTGTCGGGCAGCAGGACGCAGAACTCTTCGCCACCATAGCGGCAAATGGAGTCGCTCGCCCGACAAGTGCTCACCAGCAGTTCGGCCACCGCCTTGAGCAGTGCGTCGCCGGCGGGATGGCCGTAAACGTCGTTACTTTGCTTGAAGAAATCCAGGTCCAACATCACGCAGCTTAGGGGCGACCTCGAGCGGCGCGAACGGTGCCATTCTTTGGCCAATGATTCGTAGAAGCAGCGCTGCGTCATCAGTCCCGTCAAGCCGTCTGTGCGGGCCATCAGATTGAGCCGGCGCTCCAGTTCCAATACCCGCGAGCCGGACCGCATGCGAGCTAACAGTTCTGCTTCGGAGACGGGCTTGGCGAGGAAGTCATCAGCGCCGACTTCCAATCCGGCAATCATTTCGTCCGGTGCCGTTTTTACCGTGAGAAAAAGGACGTAGACGTAATGAGGCAGGGCCATCTCGCGTATGCGACGGCACAGTTCGAGGCCGTTGATGCGCGGCATTTCCCAGTCGGTAATGACGAAGTCCGGGCACTCTGCCTCAATGGCGTCCAGCGCCTCTTGCCCGTCGGTGGCCGTCCTCGTGGGATAGCCGGCCTTCTGTAGCCAACGCGAAAGCAACCGCAGGATGGCGGGATCGTCATCGCCCACCAACACTTTGTAGTCGGCCGCTACCGTCGATGCCGGGAAAGAAAACACGTCGTCGCCGTTCCGTTGTAGAAGCGATTGCCTTTGACAAACAATCCTAGCTTGCATTGATCCTTTGGGAAAAAACAATACACCTGGGCGGGGGCGCCAGAAGCTAGCAGCGGCATCATTGCCGGTATAATCGGACTAATACGACCGTAGTCGTTGGCGTTGGATGGGGCATCCCCCAAGCGTGGCGAAAAACGCGCCCCATGATGACCGTTTGCGGGCCGGGGCTTTGGGTGGCGCGGCCCTGTACGGGGCGAAGGGCGTGAATGCGCGTGCCAAACGGCTCACGGTCGGCTGATTTCGCCGAACGGGCTCGACTTCCGTGGCAGCAGTTTGCAGAGAGCGATGCCGCCGAAATACAGAAACGTCAGCGGCATTGCCATTAGCATCATGCTGTAGGGATCGGGCGGCGTCAACAAGGCCGCTACGACGAAGATCACCAGCACGGCAACCCGCCACTGGGATAGATAACTCTTTACCGAAAATGCGCCGATCCGTTCCATGAACAACATTACAAGCGGAAGTTGAAATCCGATGCCAAAGCCAACCGGAAGCCAGAGTACAAAACTGAGCCATTCGTTGATTCGCGGGTCGGGATCGATGCCAAGGCTGCGGTTAAAACTGAAAAGGAAGTTCAACACCGGCTCGAAGACCACGAAGAAAGCCAACGCAGCACCCGTCAGGAACAGGCCGATACTGAACGGCAAATACATGTGGACGTATTGCCGCTCGTGCGGATAGAGGCCGGCCGCCACGAAGTGCCATATCTGATAGAAGATCCACGGGCTGGCCAGCAACACGCCGACCAACAACGACGCCTTTACCCATACGGAGAAGGCCTCTTGGGCATTGAAGGTCTTGACCCGCAAACGCGGATCATCGGCGCTGCGGTGCCATAGGAACAGACGGATCATTGTGTCTTGGTCCGCCCTTGGATTTGCTTGGTCCTCTTTGTCCACCGCCGGCTTCTTCTCCGGCAACTGGAAGTTCTTGAACTGCTCCGGGTAAGCGGCTTTGAATGCCTGGAGCACTTCGGCCGGATCGATGTAGACCTCGTCGGCCAGCAGATTTTCTGTCAGCACCCGATGCTCAACCTCCGCGTTCGTCCACGGCAGCGGCTGGCCCGACGCCTGCATTCGCTCCAATTCGTCCTGGACCTTTGTGACGGATTCCTTTTGGTAATAGCGCTCCAGGGCATTTGAAAGCGGCGATCGAATGAAGGCAACCACGTGACTGCCGACCATCAGCCCTAGTATGAATCCCACGGCCAGCCCGAGTGCCGACTTGATCAGGCAGTCCCGCAACTCTCCGAGGTGTTGCCCGAAGGTCATGGTGCTGTCACGGAACAGATCGTCTTCGCGAGATTGCGGCATAGGAATGGGTGGGAGGCGCTTGGGCGATCAATCTAGTCTAACCGCAGCGTCCGCCGGCCGCAAGAAATCGCAAGAAGTAGGCAGATTCCGTGTGCCTGCTACTTAGCCAGCAGCCGCTCAACGCTTCTGGCAATCATCAGTTCCTCGTCGGTCCGTATGACTCGGACGGTCACGGGGCTGTCGTCCGACGAGATTATGGGGGCATTAGCGGCGTTCTTCGTAGCGTCGATCGTGATGCCGAGGCACTCCAGATTTGCGCAAGTGCACGCCCGGACCTCGGCGGCATTTTCGCCTATCCCGCCGCTGAAGACGAGTGTATCGAGTCCGCCGAGGGCGGCGAGAAACCCGCCAATCCATTTTTTGATCTGATAACAGAACAGGTCGACGGCGTCGGCCGCACGTTGGTCGGTCGCCCGATTGGCGAGCAGTTGGCGCATGTCGGCGGTTGTCTCCGAGACACCCAGCAAGCCCGAGCGACGGTTGACCATTTCGTAGAACTGGTCGGTCGTCATGTGTTCGACCGAACCGAGAAACCAAATCAGCCCGGGATCGAGATCGCCGCTGCGCGTGCTCATCGGAAAACCGGCGGTGGGCGTGAACGCCATGCTGGTGTCGATGCTGCGGCCGTTGTGGACCGCCGCCATGCTCGCGCCGTTGCCCAGATGGGCCAAGATAATGCGGCCCTGGGCGGCGTCTGAACCTGCCACGCGCGACAGCTCCTCCATCAGGTACGCGTACGAAAGGCCGTGGAAACCATAGCGTCGCACGCCCATTTTCTCGTACTCGCGCGGAATCGGCAGTATCCGGGCGACGGGCGGCAAATCGGCGTGGAAGGCCGTGTCAAAACAAGCGATCTGCACAGTCGTCGGGTATTCACGCGAGATCGCTTCGATCAGTTCCACTTGCACGGGCAGATGCTCCGGCGCAAACGGGCTGATGCGATGCAACTCCGCGACCACGTCCGGCGTTATCCGATGCGGCTCTCGGTATCTCGCGCCCCCATGGACGATGCGATGGCCCACGGCAACCGGGGCGCCGCGACCGTCACGCTGGATCAACCGATCGATCAATTCTAGCGCTGCCGCAATGCGATCCGTGCCGCTAACGGGATATCCTTGTTTGCCGTTGTCGTCCGCGATTGTCAGTCGGCTCTCTGCCATGCCGATGCGGTCAACGTCGCCCCACAGCAGCCGCTGTGGCGGCTGCGACGCTGCGAACAGCGAGCACTTGAGCGTGGAGGAACCGCGGTTAACGGTCAACAGGCGGGCATGGTTCATTTCGTGCGTGAAAAACCGCGGGCTATGTGGTCATCGGAACTTAGGCGGCAAGGCGGCTTTTTTCCGCGTCTTCCTGCCGACCGCGACAGTCGCTATCCTAAGCCCCTATGAAAATTTTTCAACATGAACGCAACTGGCTGGTTTTGAAGTGCCTCGCGGTGGCTGGATTTGCGCCCGGTCTTCCAGCCGCTCCGCTTCTTCCGGGCTTTCGGGCTCACGGCTCCGGGTGTGGCCAGCGATTAGTGATACGTCGGTGGTGCGGGACAATCAACCCCAGCGGTTGCATGCCCCGCCGTGCAGGCTTAGTATAGGGGATGAGCGGGATATGTCCGCCATGGGAGGTTGAGGAACACCACAATGATTGACGATCTCATCGTGGCTGAAGTTCGCAAGGCCCGAGACGAGTACGCCAGACGTTTTGACTACGACCTGGACGCGATCTGCAAGGACCTGCAACAGAGGCAAGCTCAATCTGGGAGAAAGGTCGTCTCATTTCCGCCCAAACGGCCCAAGCCCGCTATTGCGGGCCATCAAGGGTCGCCGTAACCAGACCGTGTGACGCGGGCGTCAGCCCAGTTACAAGTAATCTCCGAACAACTCCCGGCTGGGGCGGGGAATGACGATTTCGGAGACCAGCAGGCCGCGGCTGCGGGCTTCGGCGGCTGCCACTTGGACGCCTTGACGCACGTCGGCTACAGTGCCGGTCATCAGGCACAGCCCCTTGCCGCCCAGCGCCATGGCCACATGAATGCGCAGCAGCGTAATCCGGGCGGCCTTGGCGGCCGCGTCGGCCGCGGCCAACACGCTAACGCCGCTGAAGGTTTCGATGACGCCCAAGGCGTCGGCCTTTTCCGGGCCGAGGGCGACCGATTGACCCAACGCCGGGAAGACCGACGGGTGGACGTTGGCCAGGACTAATTGGTCGATGATCGCCTCGCCGGCGTTTTGCAGGCCCGACTGGACGGCCGCCTCAACGTCGCTGACGCCGCCGCCGACGACGATCAAGTACTTGCCAGAACAGATCGTGCGCGCGATCAGCAAATCGACCGATGCCGCCTTGAGCATCTCGTCCTCAATTTGGTAGCCGATGCCGATGCTGGAGAGTTCGATCGCGCCAATCGCTGTAGGGGTGGGCATGTTGGATCTGTCGTCGTTATGGTTATTGTTTTTCAATCCAGATCGTACCGTTGTCGATTGCGGTAACCGTACCGTCGATCGAGGCGTGGATCGGCGCACCAAGCGCCGGCTTGCCGTTGGCGATCGGAGGCCGAGCAATGGTTTGGCCCTTTGTGACCTGCTGCCCCGGCGTCACCGACGCCTCGCAGGGAGCGCCGATGTGCTGCTTCAACTTGATGCCGACTCGACGGGCGGCCAACGGCGTGTCGTTCAACGGGCCGACGTTTCGGAAGCGTCGCAGTCCCAACTTTGTCAACAGACGTTGCATCGGCGCCTTGCGGTTGGCCATGTGCAGCTCTGGACGACGCGGGTTAAACGGCGGATCCTCCCAACGGCGCTTTTCGGCCGCCAGCCGGCGCTTGTTTTGCGTGCAAACGTTCTTTGGGTCGAGGTCTTCGGGGCAGGAATAGAGGCTGCACAGGTTGCATTCACAACAGAACTGCGTACCGATGACGTTAGACTCTCCGACCAGATTGAACTCGAGGCTCCGCATTGCTCGATGCGGCTCGATAGGGTGGCCCAAGAGCCAACGCGGGCAGAGCTCGGTGCAAAAACTGCACTGGTCGCAGGCGCTGCGGCCGATCCGCACAATGTCCTTCCAATCTTGCCGGCGACGGCGAACGACCACGTGGTCGTCGGGCAGCACGATCACGCCGCCAGTGGTCTTGTCGACTAAGGCGTCGTGGTTCGGTTCGAGGTATCCCATCATCACGCCGCCAACGATGTAGTTGGCATCGGCAATGGTCGGCCCACCGGCCGCAGCGACGCATTCGGACAGCGTCATGCCCAAGGGCACTCGAAGCGTGACCGGCTCGGCTACGGCCCCGGCCACCGTCAGATATTTCTCGGTGACGGGATGATCGGCCGCATGAGCGACGTTCATGGCGGTCTCCACGTTCATCACCACGGCGCCGACCGCCAGTGGAATGCCGCCCGGTGGAATGACGCGGCCAAGGACGTCATAGACCAGGACGAACTCGTCGCCGGCCGGATAGGCGTCTCGAAGCGGGGCCACCTCCATATCTCCGGGCAACTTGGACCGCAGCAGCTTGATCACATCGCCGTATTTCTCTTTGATGCCTATGATGCCGCGGGCGGCCCCGACGAGCCGCATTCCGATCGACGTGCCTTCAAGTACGTCCTCGACATAATCGCGGAGGACTTCCTTGTCCTTGTGCAGCAGCGGTTCGCACTCGGCGGCGTTAATGATGACCGTATCGGCCTTGCCGGCCAGTTTAATGTGCGTAGGGAAGCCTGCCGCCCGCGCCGACAACGCCGGCGTCAAAGATATCGTTCGTGGTGATCTGAGTCATAGGGCCACTGGGGTGCATGGTGCGGAATCTTACTAATATACAACCTTGTACCGTCTGCGAAAGCGATTGTGGCGGCATTCATCCAAACATCGATGTCGGCGGCATTTCAGTCCGTCCAATGCGATCACTTGACCATTCGGTCCAGACAAAGCAACTACTTGCAGATTAACAAGTTAAGTAGGCTAAGTCGACCTATTCCGCGTCGGTGGGCTTGCAAATGTGCCTGTCCCAGCAAACACTTATGGGTTCGCGCCAGGGCCGCAGAGCATGCCACTGCGGAGAGTTTTAGGGTGTCGCGAAGGCGTTGTTGCCTCAAGGGAAACGATGCCGGAAGCGCACCCTATTTGTAGTTTGGCGTGGCCCGATCGAATCGAAACATGGATAAGATACCAGACTCCGCGAATGAGCCTGCCGCTGGCAAGAGCAGTCCTGCGGCGAAAAGTGAGTCGTCAAAGCCACCTTCATCCCCGGATGGTGCGAGCTGGTCATCCGGAGCACCGTCCGACGGCGGATTCAACGCGGCGCCCTCTGTCCAGGCGATGGGATACGGCGACGAACTGGAACTTAACAGCGGGCCGCTACCAGATCACGACGAGCCGACAATTCCCGGCCGGCTCAAGAAATTGATCATTGGCAAGCCCCGCGACCTGCACGATAAATCGCTGTTCGCGCACGTTTCGCTCGCAGCGTTCCTGGCCTGGGTGGGCCTGGGAGCAGACGGCCTGTCATCGTCCTGCTACGGTCCGGCCGAGGCGTTCGTCAATCTGCACGAGCACCGCTATCTGGCTGCGTTCCTGGCCCTGGCCATCGCCGCTACGGTCTTTATCATCTCGGCGTGCTACAGCCACATTATCGAGGAGTTCCCCAGCGGCGGCGGCGGCTACCTTGTCGCGTCAAAACTGCTCGGGCCGCGCGTTGGCGTGGTGTCGGGCTGCGCACTGTTGGTCGACTACGTGCTGACGATCACTGTCTCCATCGCCGCGGCGGGCGATGCCTTGTTCGGCTTGATAGGGCCGGAATGGTATCAATCGCCTTGGAAGCTCTATGCCGAGTTCGCCGCCATTATTCTCCTAATCCTGCTGAATCTGCGCGGCGTGAAGGAATCGGTGCAGGTGTTGATGCCGATCTTCCTACTCTTTCTGCTAACGCACTTCGTCCTCATCATCGGCTCGTTGGCGCTGCATGCGACCGCCGCCCCGGTATTAGTCAATAATATCGCCACGGAAGTGACCACCGGATTGCGCAATCCGGAGTTTGGCCTGGGTCGGATGATGGCCCTTCTGTTCTTTGCCTATTCCTTAGGCGCCGGTACGTACACGGGCATCGAAGCGGTCTCGAACAGCATGCCAGTCATGCGCGAGCCGCGAGTGGCCACGGGGAAACGGACCATGCTCTACATGGCTTCCTCGCTGGCTTTCGTCTCGGCCGGTCTCATGATCGCTTATCTGCTGCTCAACATCCGCGCCGAACCAGGAGCAACGCAAACGCTTAACAACAAGCTGGCGATCGTGTTTGCCCACGAAACGATGCCGAACCTGCCCTGGTTAGGCGATGTGTTTGTGTTCGCAACGCTGCTGTCAGAAGGCTCGCTGCTGTTCGTGGCGGCCCAAGCCGGCTTTATCGACGGACCCCGGGTTCTTGCCAATATGGCCCACGACTCGTGGATGCCCCGCTGGTTCTCCAACCTTTCCGAGCGTTTGGCCACGCATAATGGCATTATGGTGATGGGCCTGGCCGCATTGGGCGCGCTAATGTACACCGGCGGCGACGTTTACACGCTGGTCATCATGTACTCGATCAACGTCTTTCTAACGTTCTCGCTTTCGATGCTTGGCATGTGCCGCCATTGGATCGAACGACGCCGAGTGAATCCGCTGTGGCGCCGGCGGCTTGCGCTGTTCGTGCTTGGCGCGGTCGTGTGCGTGTCGATTCTGGGCGTGGCAATCTACGAAAAGGTCTATGTAAAACTGACCGCGCCGTCGGACCAACGGGAGTACTCCGGATTGGTAACGATCGTGGTCACCGCGGGCTGCGTAGGTCTCAGCTTTCTCATCCACCGCTACTACCGTCGCGTCGGCCAGAGTCTGCGGCGGCTGGACGAAACTCTCTGCCGCCTAGGCGACCTTGGCGAACCAAACATGGCTGAACCCGATCCAAGCCAGCCGACGGCCGTAATTCTTGTCGGCGGCTATAGCGGGCTAGGCATCCACACCATACTCAACGCCATTCGCTTTGCGCCCGACCATTTCAAGAACTTCGTCTTCATCTCCGTCGGCGTAATCGACAGCGGCAACTTCAAGGGGAGCGGCGCCGTCGAAGACTTACAGAAATACTGCGAGAAGTCGCTAGCCCAGTACGTCGCTTTGGGCCAGCGGCTCGGCATGCCATCCACCTCGCTTTACAGCGTGGGCACCGACGCCGTCGATGAGTTGGAAAGCGATTGCCGGGAAGTCGCTCGGCAGTTTCCCAAGTCGACCTTCTTCGCCGGCCAGTTGGTATTCCAGAAAGACACCTGGCTGCACCGGCTATTGCACAACCAAACTGCCTATTCGCTGCAGCGCCGCCTGCAATGGACGGGCGTGCCGATGGTAATCTTACCGACGCGCGTCCGGTAGATTTTTGGGGGCCAAGCGCAGAAACCTCTCGGGAGGTCTACCGGCCGCTTTGTCCCCGGCTTTATCGGTGATCTGCTAGCAATAGCACCGAGATCGTTTGCGGGGCCAGCGACAACAGGCTGAACCATCGGTGTCGGTGCGGTAACCCCTTATCCAGTATCATTTTATGCATGTGCGGACATGGCGGTCCGGACGATGGACTTGCAAAGCGGCCATCGAGAGTCAACACTTATGAGTTCACGCCAAGCCGCCCCACGGTGGTCATGGGGTGTCCGACGAGCGCCGTTGGTGCCACGGAGGTTTTGTTCGGTGGTACCCCTCTTTGGTTGTTTCGCGTGAGCTCATCAAAACGCACTATGGACGATTCGCACGACGCAAAGAACGATCCGCCCGCCACACCCTCGGGCCCTGGTGCGGGAAGCGATGATCGCGAGTCGCCGCCATTGTCCAGCGGCGCTGAACCTGCGTCGCAGCCGGCGGATGCAGGTGTGGAAGATAAGCCCGCTGCTCCGATCGAATTGGGCGACGTTGCGGATATCGGCGTCGCCAATGGGCAGCCGGAGATTGAAGAGCCGACAATTCCCGATCGGCTCAAAACGCTCTTGATCGGCAAACCGCGAGACCTGGAAGACCGGTCGGTCTTCACTCATATTTCGCTGGTCGCGTTCTTGGCCTGGGTTGGCCTGGGGGCTGACGGGCTGTCGTCGACGTCCTATGGTCCGGCCGAAGCATACACGCACTTGGAAGGTCATCGGTACCTCGCCGTGTTTCTTGCCCTGGCGATCGCCGCAACGGTGTTCATCATCTCGGCCTGTTATAGCCATATTATCGAACTGTTTCCCAGCGGTGGCGGCGGTTACTTGGTGGCCTCAAAGCTGCTTGGCCGACGAATCGGCGTCGTGGCCGGGTGTGCGTTGCTGATCGATTACGTGCTAACGATCGCCGTCTCCATTGCCGCGGCGGGTGAAGCCCTGTTCGGGCTGATGGGGCCCGATTGGCTCCAGTCCGAGTGGAAGATCTATGCCGAATTTGCCGCCATTGTGTTTCTCATCGTCTTAAACCTGCGCGGCGTCAAGGAATCGATCCAAGTATTGCTGCCCATCTTCCTGCTCTTTCTGCTGACGCACTTCCTATTGATTACCGGTGCACTTTCTTGGAATGTGTCGGCAACCACCGAACTCTCCCGGCAGGTCGTCACGGACATGACCCGAGACCTGCACGACCCGCAGTATGGGTTGGTCAAGATGGTATTGGCACTGTTGTTCGCGTACTCACTCGGTGCAGGAACCTATACCGGCATCGAAGCCGTCTCGAATAGCATGCAAGTGATGCGCGAGCCTCGGGTGGCCACCGGTCAGCGAACGATGCGCTATATGGCTTGGTCGTTGGCGCTGACGGCTGGCGGTCTGATCGTTGCGTACTTGCTGTTAAACGTTCCGAGCCGTGGAGATGAGACCAGAAACCTGGTGCTGACGCGAATGTTCATCCAAGAACTCGGCTTGCAGTCGCACTGGGTGGGCAGCCTGTTCGTTTGGGCGACGTTGCTGTCCGAGGGGGCGTTGTTGATCGTTGCCGCCCAAGCGGGCTTCATCGGCGGCCCGCGACTGCTGGCCAGCATGGCTCAAGACTCGTGGGTGCCTCGCTGGTTCGCCAACCTCTCGGAACGGCTGGCCACGCACAACGGCATTTTGTTGATGGGAGTGGCCGCTTTGGGTGCGTTGTGGTACACGCACGGCGATGTGTACACCCTGGTGATTATGTACTCGATCAACGTATTCGTCACTTTTTCGCTGTCGATGGTCGGCATGTCGCGTCACTGGTATTTCGTGCGAAAGCGACATCCTCTCTGGCGCCGCCGCTTAGCGTTGTTCCTGGTCGGTGCGGTTCTGTGCATATCGATTCTCATCATCACGGTATCCGAAAAGTTCGACCAGGGAGCGTGGAAAACCGTCGCCGCCACCGGCCTGTGCGTTGGACTTTGCTTCTTAATCAATCGCTACTATGTTCGCGTCGGTCAAAGTCTGCGCCGCCTGGACGAAACGCTCGGCCGGTTAGGCAGCCTCGGCGAGCCGAACACGGCCGAACCGGATCCGAGTCAGCCGGCTGCCGTGATTCTCGTCGGCGCTTACAGCGGCCTAGGCATCCACACGATGCTCAACGCCATCCGCTTCGCGCCCGATCATTTCAAGAGCTTCGTCTTTGTCTCGGTGGGTGTGATCGACAGCGGCAACTTCAAAGGGAGCGGCGCCATCGAGGACTTGCAGAAATACTGCGAGAAGTCGCTATCGCAGTACGTCGAGTTGGGCCAGCGGCTCGGCATGCCGTCGACGTCGTTCTACAGCGTCGGCACCGACGCCGTCGATGAGCTGGAGCATAACTGTCTGGAAGTCGCCAAAAAGTTCTCCCGGGCGACGTTCTTTGCCGGCCAGTTGGTGTTTCAGAAAGACACGTGGCTGCACAGACTCTTGCACAACCAAACGGCCTATTCGCTCCAACGCCGTCTGCAATGGGCCGGCGTGCCGATGGTGATCCTGCCTACCCGCGTGCGCTGACGTGGCATTGGCTCTTGTGCTCTCTGCCGACGGCCGAACGTTGTAGAACGGCAGAATATCACCGATCTTCCGAGCCGTATTGCTGCTCTCTGGGATGCGAAATTTACCGCGTTGCGCACCGCCAAATAGCCCCGGCCTCGCAGCTACCCAGACTTGAATCTCGGAGTAAAAAAATTGTTGCCGACGGCATTAATTAGCTGTTGGAATCGATCGCCGTACAGAAACGCCCAAGTGTCTGGAAATCAAAGGGTTTCTTGCGTCGCCCAGCGGAAATGTCCATTAGGGGGGATTTGCTAAAAATTGCCGTAAGTCTCATAAGGATTATGGCTTACGAAAACTTTTTCGCGGGTGATTGACCAGTGCTAAGAAATCGTTAGACTTGGACACTCTCGCCCGTATATTGTGGCTGCTCGGCCGTATAATACAATATATGGGGTATGGAAGCCAATAACCAGCGTCCTAACGGAATAAGGAGCTCTGCCTTGGATAAGCTCGAACGCGAACCTGTGGCTACGCCCGTCGTGGCAGCCGATCAGTCGACGCCCAGGACTGCGAAGGCACCGGCGGCCGGCCTGGAAATCACTGCCACGTTTTGCCCTGAGGGGGCCGATCCCTTCGCTACGGTCGAGTGGGACCTGCGCACGGCGGCAATCAAGGGCGAAGGGGGCGAAGTGCTGTTTGAGCAGCACGACTGCGAGATGCCAGCAGACTGGAGCCAGTTGGCGACCAACGTTGTGGCCAACAAGTACTTCTATGGCGAAGTGGCCACGGAGGAACGCGAGAAGGGGATTCGGCAGTTGGTGCACCGCGTTTGCCGTACGATCGCCGATTGGGGCACGGCCGACGGCTACTTTGCCAGCGCCGCCGATGGCGAACGCTTCTACCACGAACTGTGCTGGCTTTGCCTTCACCAATGTGCGTCGTTCAATTCGCCCGTCTGGTTCAACGTCGGCCTGTATCATCAATACGGCATTAAGGGCGCGATGTGCAACTGGCATTGGGACGCTACGGCGGGCGAGGCCATTCAGCCCGAGAACCCTTACGAGTTCCCGCAGGCGTCGGCGTGCTTCATCCAAAGTGTTAAGGACAACATGGAAGACATCATGGAACTCGCTCGCAGCGAGGCCATGCTCTTTAAGTTTGGCTCGGGCACGGGCACCGATCTTTCAACGCTGCGCTCTCAACGCGAAAAGCTTTCTGGCGGCGGCAAGCCGTCTGGCCCGTTGTCGTTCATGCGCGTCTATGACCAGATAGCGGCCGTGGTCAAGAGCGGCGGCAAAACGCGTCGGGCGGCAAAGATGCAGTCGATCAAGGATTGGCACCCGGACGTGATGGAGTTTATCGAGTGCAAGAACCGGGAGGAGAAGAAAGTTCGCGTCCTGGTCGAAGAGGGCTACGATCCGCAGGAAGCCTACGACACCGTACTGTTCCAAAACGCGAATCTCTCGGTCCGCCTGAGCGACGAGTTCATGCGGTCCGTTGAAACCGACCAGCCGTGGACGACTCATTGGGTCACCGATGCGCACAAGGCTGGGCCGAGCTACCCGGCCCGGGAAATGTTCACGCGGATGTCTAACTCGGCCTGGTGCTGCGGCGATCCGGGCGTGCAGTACGATTCGACGATCAACCGCTGGCACACCTGTCCGAACTCGGGCCGCATCAACGCCAGCAATCCATGCTCCGAGTACATGTTCCTCGACGATTCGGCCTGCAATCTGGCGAGCATCAACCTGATGAAGTTCCGCTCGGACGACGGCACGTTCGACGCCGCGCGGTTCCAGGAAGCTTGCCGGTTGGTGTTTATTGCTCAGGAAATCCTGGTCGATCATGCCAGCTATCCGACGAAGCGGATCGCGACCAACAGCCACAGCTACCGGCCCATTGGCCTTGGCTACTCGAACCTGGGCAGCCTCATCATGACCGCAGGGCTGGCCTATGATTCGGACGAAGCCCGGGGACTTTGCGGCGTGATCACGGCCATCCTGCATGGAACGGCGTGCCACACGAGCAGCGAGTTGGCCGCTGCCGTCGGGCCCTTCGACGGCTACGAGAAGAACCGCGAGCCAATGCTGCACGTCATGGAAATGCATTGGCAGAAGGTCGAGGAGATCCAGGGGTGTCCGAAATATCTGCAAGAACACGCCCGAAACCTTTGGGACCAAGTGGTAGCGCACGGAAAGCGATACGGCTTCCGTAATGCGCAGGCCACGGTGCTGGCCCCGACGGGCACGATCAGCTTCATGATGGACTGCGACACGACCGGCATCGAGCCGGATATCGCGTTGGTCAAGTACAAACAGTTGGCCGGCGGCGGCATGTTGAAGATTGTCAATCAGGAAGTGCCGCTCGCTCTGCGGACGCTCGGTTACGACGAGGCGCAGATCGATGCCATCGTGGGCCATATCGATAAACTCGACACGATCGAGGGGGCCGAGGAGTTGGACCCCAAGCACCTGCCGGTGTTCGATTGTGCGTTTACGCCGCGGAACGGCAAGCGCTCGATTGCCTGGCGGGCTCACATTCGGATGATGGCGGCCGCCCAGCCGTTCATTTCCGGGGCCATCTCGAAGACCGTGAACATGCCGAGGGAAAGCACGCCGGACGACGTGGCCGATGCCTATATGGAAGGCTGGCGGCTTGGCCTCAAGGCTCTGGCCATCTATCGCGACGGCTCGAAGGAAGTGCAGCCGCTATCGACGAAGACCAAGTCGGACAAGGCGGCGGAAAAACTCGTGGCCGCGCCGCGCCGCGAGCGGCTGCCCGATACGCGGCAGTCGATCACGCACAAGTTCAACATCTCCGGCCACGAAGGCTACATTACCGTCGGTCTCTACCCCGATGGCCGGCCGGGCGAACTGTTTATCACTATGGCCAAGGAAGGCAGCACGATCGGCGGATTGATGGACTGCTTCGGCACGGCCGTGTCGATGAGCCTGCAATACGGCGTTCCGTTGGAGGTGTACGTTAACAAGTTCTCGCACACCCGCTTCGAGCCGCAAGGCTTTACGAAGAACCCGGACATCAAGATCGCCAAGAGCCTTGTGGACTATATCTTCCGTTGGCTGGGCATTACGTTCCTGCCGGGCTTCCGTGAGGCAAACAAGGCGCTGATGCCGTCGCCGGCCGGCGCGTCGCACCCCGAGTCGGGAGACACGGAAACAGAGCACAAGCCCGCCGCCACGATGGCTGGCGGGCCTAATGCGGCTCAGGGATCGGCCAAGTCCGCCAACGTGCCCAACAAAACCAACGGGACGTTGGCCAACGGTCAGAACGGGCTGAAGCACGCCGCCAAGCGCAACGGCAGCAACGGGGACGCCAAGGGACGCGGAACTGCGGGCTCGGCCGCTACCGCAGTTGCTTCCGACCGCATGTCGACGGCGGTTCGCACCGAGGCGGCTACGGCGACGTTGTCGCGTGACGAGCAGTTCGCGCTGTTCCAAACCGACGCCCCCGCCTGCGACAACTGCGGAGCGATCACCGTCCGCGCCGGCAACTGTTACCTCTGCTACAACTGCGGCAGCAGCATGGGCTGTTCGTAGGTGGGAACCGAGGGGTGGGGAACGGGATGCGAGGGAAGGGATGGTCTTGAGGAGTAGGGTGCGTCCGCGACGCACCTTTCGTGACCGTCTTGATCCTTCTCAATCCGTTGCCGGTGCGTTTGCCTCAACAATTGCACCGATCCGAGACGCCCAATGGGCCATAATCCGTGCCTTTTTCCATAGTGCAGACACATCTCGTGGAAAACATTTGCTGATCATTTCCGGACTATCTGATCCAACGAACTGATCTAGGAATCGCCGTCCATCATCAGTGTCGGGGATAGAACGGATGGCAACGGTGGTCTCTGCAAACTCCAGACTGCCTCGGATCGTCTTGAAGAGTTCGCGCAGGTAGGACGGCTCAGCCAGAGTTACCACTTCACTGGCAATGAAAATTGCGATAGCGTCGCAGCAAACAAATTCGAACTGTCCCAAGAGTGCGTCATGGTATGACAGGTCGCGATTGACAAGTAAGGGGAGCCGTCCTTTGAGCAACTTCGCCGCCACAGACTCGTCACAGTCGTTAACACGATGCACTGCCCGAAGCACACGGGATTGGTCGCTCCCGGTGGTCAGGAGGATCAAGCTGTAATCAGGCAGTGTCGGCGGAGCAATCTTCGCCGGTGGCGCCGGCTGAAGAATCTCTTTGGTCTGAGGATCAAGCCATGGCTCGCCGCTCTTCATGGATTGTGTTCACTCCATAATCCGATCTTCTTTCCGGTAGTCTGTATTCTATGCGCACGATCAAATCGCTGCCAGTAGAGAAGTAGGGTGCGTCCGCGACGCACCAATTCTGGCGACAACGTGCCCATTGCGATCGGTTGGGTGTGTCCGGTTTGCATCACACGCGTCATGCTGACCAGGATTCGATCCGGCTTCCACGATCGTCCCGAAATGCACGATTCGCCCGCAGATCATCTCGATTCATGGTGCGTCGCGGACGCACCCTACGTTACTGCGGTTCCAGCACGATCTGCTCCCGGTGCGGCCAAAATGCCCGCTTCGTCGAGTGGCGTGACAAGACGATCGTGAGTTTGTTTGGCTCCGTGACGATCCGCTTCGCCTACTACCACTGTCGGCATTGCCGAAAGGGATATCGGCCGTGGTGCGACAAGCTGCGTTTGAGCAACGGGGCCCTGACGCCCGCCGCCGACAAAATCACGGCGTTGGCCGGCGTGCTGGGCAGCTTTGTCGACGGCGCCCAACGCATGTTGTGGAAAATGGTGGGGCTACGCCTCGGCGAATCCACGGTGGAACGCACCACGGAAGCCGCTGGCCAACGAGTGCGCCAGTAACTCGGCGAAGGAAAATCGCTTGGACCGACATCTGGCGGGGCGTGGCAACTGGAGGAAATGGACCTTGGCACGTCCTCGGTGGCGATTCGGGAAGTGCATCGTCAAGCAGTGCAATACTTCTACAATCACGAGCACCGCATGGACTATCCGACCTACGTCCGCAACGGTTGGCAGATCGGCTCAGGACCAGTCGAGTCGGCCTGCAAGACGGCGGTCGGCAATCGGCTGAAGGGCGGCGGGATGCGATGGGGCGAGGACGGTGCCGACGCCGTCTGCCACTTGCGTGCCCTCTATCTCAGCGAGTCGGCCTGTTGGGAGTCCTTCTGGAATCCGCCCTCCAACTGACGCTATCTACAAACTTGACGCCCACACCTCGGAGCGGGAGCGAACAGGGTCAATTGCGCAACGCGAGCGAAATTCTCTTGCCGGAGCGCATCATCGCTTCCTTGGCCATACTGCCGAAATACACACATGAATTGCTCCATGAGACACCGCAATCCTGCACGCTCATGATATTTCCGACATTGTTGCCGAAATGCTTGACCAATGCGCATAACCCTTTTATCATCCAGGCGTATCATCCGTTGTTTGGGTGGCCAGCGAATTTCGTGCGTTGGTGTTGTTGCGCGGCAACGTAATCGTACGACAGCGCCGGTTTGTCTTGTGGGTTCGTCGGCGCCGATGTCGTAACGAAGTGATGATACTTAGGCCATCGCACGGGTCTGATGGTGGCAATCGGTTACGTATCGCGAGCCTGTTACTATTTCTCCAACTCTGTCGGGAGGATGCACAATGGTACTTCGTAAGAAAACAGTCGTAGCTCTGGCGTTCATGGCCGTGTTGGCCTGCGCCGTCGCTGCGCAAGCAACCGTCGCGGTCGATCTGGTGCCGATTGGCAACCCGGGCAACGGGGTCGACAGCACTGACTACGGCGAAGTGGACTACAACTATCAGATGGGCAAGTTCGAGGTGACCGCCGGTCAATACACCGAGTTCCTCAATGCCGTGGCCAAAACAGACGAGTATGGTTTGTATAACGTAAATATGACCACCGGCACGTGGGGTGGCGTTGCGCAAAATTTAATTTCGCGTTCTGGCACCGTTGGCAACTACAGCTACAGCGTGGGGAGTGGTTGGGAGAACCGGCCGGTATCCTACACCGACTGGGGCGATGCCGTGCGATTCTGCAATTGGCTCAACAATGGTCAGCCCACGACCGGCGTCGAGGACCTTACGACCACCGAAGACGGCTCGTATTTTGTCAATGGCGCATTGAACCTCGACGGGCCAAACGATGTTGCGGCGCTAAATGCCGTGGTGCGGAAGTCGTATGAAGATGGCGCGAGGTATGTTCTCCCCACGTATAACGAGTGGTACAAGGCGGCGTATCACAAAAATAATGGGGTCACCGGCGGTGTCGACAATTACTGGGATTTCGCCACAAGTTCGGATACCGTGCCGAGCAATGTGTTGACTAGCCCTGACCCAGGGAACAATGCCAACTACCGTCCTAGCGGCAACGCCAGCACTTACACGCTGGGCCTACCGTACGTCATGACTCCCGTTGGCGAGTTCGAAAACTCGGCGAGCCCCTACGGAACGTTCGATCAAAACGGGAACGTGCGGGAGTGGACCGAAAATCTTGCAGACCCAGAATCCCCGTCAACCACGTCGCGCATTTGGGCTGGTGGATCGGCTGCCGAAGGCATTGTAGCAGAAGAGCCAAACTGGCAGTTCATGAAGTCGGGTGCTACTGCAGGCAACGTGCCTGGGTACACGACCTTTATTCTCGGTTTCCGCATCGCTAAGCTGGTGGAGCCTGTGGTTGTCAATGTTACCTGGACCGGAATCACCGGCACGACTTGGGACGACACGACCAACTGGAGTCCGGGCAACACGCCCAACGGCGTCACGGATGTCTTCAACGATACGGCTACAGGCCTGACCGCCGACATCGGTTTACCGGCTACTCCGACCAGCGTGGTTTTCAATAACAGTGCCCAAGATTTCACGATCATTGGCGCCAGCGGCATCGTCGGCGCCGCCACCGTGCTGAAGCAAGGCACGGGCACGGTGACCATGAGCAGCGCCAACACCTACAGCGGTGTCACCACCGTTGAGGCTGGCAAGCTCATTTTGACTGGCGCCGCGAAGGCCATGGTTCCGGTTCTCAATAACGGCGGCGCAGACATCAAGGGCGGCATGCTCGTCCTCGACTATGCCACCGAAGCTGACCCGGTCGCCACGGTCAAGAGTTTGCTGACGACGAGCTACGCCGCCGGCGCGTGGAACACTGGTAAGTTCCAGAGTTCGTCCGCCAGTTCTTCGCGTGGCTTGGGCTGGAATGACAACACGTCGACCAGCAAGATTAACATCGCCTACACGGTGTATGGCGACACCAACTTGGACGGCACCACGAACTTCACGGATTTGAGCAAGTTGCTGTCGAAGTACGGTCAGTCCGGCGTATGGGCTGATGGCGATGCCAATTACGACGGCACGGTGAACTTCACCGACCTGAGTAAGATGCTGTCGACGTACGGCCAGTCGGTGGGCACGCTGACCCCGTCCCCCGAACCGTCGAGCATTGCCCTATTGCTGACGCTCGCGGGCTTGGTCGGCGCCTGGGTTATTCGTCGGCGCGGGCGATAACCACATAGACGACAACCACATGGTTGGAAATATGGATGGTGGAGTGGCCAAGGGTCGCTCCACCATCCTTCTTTAATGCGCGCCGACCAGCAGACAGTGCGCCGCAGTGCTACTTTGCTATTTCGCGATACGGAGGGCGGCACATCGGAAGCATGTGCCAGACCAGGTCTAGTGATAGTCGCAATCCATGCCGAGCCGAGTTCGCAGTTCGTCGAACCCACGGGCGTAGACGTCGCTGGAGGAGTGGACGTGTTCGGCCTCGGTGATGAATCGCAATTGATCGTCGCAGCCGATCGAGCGATCGTGGAGAATGTTCTCATACTCCCGTAAGTTGTCGCCATAGACGATCAGCAGCTTATGCTCGTCGAACTGGACTTCTTGCGGGATGTCGGGATTGAGCACGGCCAAGCCGGTGCAGCCGTCATTTAGCAGCAGGTCTTCGTACTCCCACAGCACGCTCTTGAGCACAGGCAGATCGATGTGCTCGCGGTACAGGTCGCTGTGCCCTTTACTGTGGTGGTTATGGCTGGTTTCGAGCACGACGTCGACCGTGAATCCCAACGGATCGAGCAAGTCCATGAAGGTCTCGAACAACCGCTCGCGGGTAACAGAGGCCATCAGGACCGGCACATTGCTGTGGCTTTGCTCGTCGTGATAATGATCGTGCCGATAACCCTGAGTTGGCACGACTTGCAGATCGTAAGAAGGGCGCACGGCCTCGGTCAGGTCGAAGTTGCCGTAGCGAGCCACGCCCAAGTGCGATTCGAGTTCCTCTTCGCTGAGGTGCTCGAAGCTGCTCGTGCCGACCGGCATTTCGCCTTCGCGGAAAACATTGCGGAAAAATTTCTTCAGAAAGCCCATCGATGCTCTCGGTCTAGTGGCAATCAACAAAGGTGCCCAAGGCAACTGCCGTATGACGGCAAACCGTTCTATCCAACCGTAGGTCACACTTGGCGGTTGTCGCGTCGCAGGTTTGGCGTGAAAACTTTGTCTTCTTTTCGGATCTCGCTACAGGCGGAACAATCCGCACCGTTGCTCTATCCCGCACGTTGGCCGCCCGCTTACGCCAAGTCGGCGGGCGCCGGTACGCTAGTCTAGCACCGGAAAACAGGTCGGGCGGCGGCGCGAGTCTGCGAAAACTGCCCAGCGGCAATTTGCTTGCGAAGGAGCGAATGCGGGCAGTCGCGAACAGTATCGATCACACGATTTTGATGTCTCGCACGTTTGCAATCGTTCATCGGAAATGGCGACAGTCGACCGCGGCTCGGCTATACTAAGGAACGTATGCCAGGAGTATAGAACGACCATGGATCGCACAATCATTCAAGTCGTCACTCTCGCCACCATCGCCGCGAGCATCATCGCATTGCCAGGCTGTACTAAGTCGCCGCCTGACGTGCCGGATAGGTCGCGGGCAAGTGCAGGCGGAGTGCCGGCCGCACAGACTGAGGTCAGCGGAGTGGCCGCGACTTCACACTTGCGCGAGTCGTGGGACATCTATCTGCTGCAAGGCAAGCGGATTGGGTACGGCCGTACCACCGTCCGCCGCGAGATGCAATCGGGGCGCGAGGTGCTTTCGATCGACGCGGTCAATCATTTATCGATGAAGCGGGCCGGGCAAACGAGCGTGCAAGATATCCGCACAACGAGCGTCGAGACGCCGGAGGGCCGGCTGCTGCAATTCGAGTGCACAATGCAGATGGGGCCCAGCCCAATCAAGACATCCGGAGTGGTTCACGGCGACCGGCTGGACGTCGAGGTCGTTGGTCCGGGCAAGGCGACCGCACAGCGAAGTTCGATGCCGTGGTCTGCCGACATCGAAGGGCCGCTGGGCATGGAACAGACGCTGCTGCGCCGGCCGATGCAGCCGGGCGAGCGTCGCACGGTGAAAATCGTGATGCCCGAACTCGCTGGCGTGGAGATTGCCACAATTGAGCTGACTGCCAAACAGTTGGAGCAAACGCAGCTTGCAGACCGGCCTTGCGAGTTGCTACGGATCGAAACGGTAACGCGGCTGTCTGGCGGCCAGAAGATCGAGAGCACCGTGTGGACCGATCAATCCGGCGACATGCTCAAGAATGTGACGGGCGGCTTAGAACAATACCGCGTGACGAAGGCTGAAGCCATGGCAAAGGCCGATGTCGCGGAGCTCGATTTGCTGTCGAGCATGTCGGTGAAGGTGCAGCCGCCACTGCTGAATGCCCACCATACGAAGCTGGTCCGCTACCGAGTGCATCTGGACGGCGCCGATCCGGCGATCGTATTTGCGACAGGGCCGTCCCAATCGATCAAGTCGATCGACGCTCACACGGCAGAGGTTACGGTATACGCGATTCGACCTGGCACCGAAGCTGGAAATCCCGCCGCGCCGGCCGATCCGCCAAGCCCTGACGACCTTTCGCCCAACAGTTTTATTCAAAGCGACAATGCGACAATTGTGGCGGACGCTCGAGCAGCGGCCGATGGGGAAACCGATCCGTGGCAGGTGGCCGTGGCTCTTGAGCGGTACGTGAACCGCGAAGTGAAGACCAAGGACTTTAGCCAGGCTTTTGCATCGGCGGCCGAGGTAGCCAAGTCGCGCGAGGGCGATTGCACCGAACATGCCGTTTTCTTGGCGGCGCTGGCCCGGGCACGCGGCATTCCCGCCCGGGTCGCCATCGGGCTGGTGTACATGGATCGGGCGGCGGCGTTTGGGTATCACATGTGGACCGAGGTATACATCGATAAGCGATGGATCCCGATCGACGGCACCCTGGCGTTGGGGGGCATAGGTGCTGCGCACCTGAAGATCGCCAATAGCAGCCTGAAGTCGGCCTCGGCGTATACGCGCCTTTCTACCGGTCGTGCAAATTTTGGGGCGGCTTAAGATCGAGGTCATCGAAGCCCAGTGACGGCTTCTCGACACGATGTACGCACGTTGGTTGACAGTTACGTGGCGCGTGGCTATTTTGACCATACGCGGCCCGCCTCAAACACGCACGCCTCAGTCATCATCTCTCCCGGAGACCCTCCCATGCCAACACGTATTGCCTCCGGTGTAGTCTGTGTTCTGCTCTCCGTGGCTTACTTCTCGGCCGCTGCCCTGGGGAGCGATCTGCCGGCGTGGACGGCCACGATCCGCGCGGACCACCCGCGACTGTTCTTCAACAAAGAAACTTGGCCCGAAGTGCGCGCTCGAGCGCTGGGAGCGGAGCGCGAGTGGTACGAGAGCGTTAAGGCGGACGTCGACCGATTTATGGCGACGGGAAAGCGCGGCCGCGAGCGCCATCTAATACCCCCGAACGAATCAGTCGTGTCCCGAGATTTCGGAGTGATGGCGGCGCAGGCGGCTTTTGTATTCCGGGTGACTGATGATCCCCGCTATCTGAATCTCGCGCGGACGTGTCTACGCACGAGTATCGAGTTCTACGAAACGTGCTTCAAGGCCCGCATAGCCGTCGATTGGTATTCCACTTCGCGGGTCCACGCCACAATGGCCTGGGATTGGCTATATGACCATTTGGACGAAAATGAGCGAGTGGAACTCATGTCTCGGCTGGTCCAGGTCATCGACAAGGTGATTACGGCCAAGCCGGCGATCTACCGTGAGAACATCGGAGGCTACGACACGGGATTCTACGGGGTAGACAACTGCCCATGGTTCATCGGCTGCACCGCCTTCGGCACTGGCATCCAGCCCGAAAAAGTTGACCAGTGGCTCGTTTGGGGACACGACGAGAACTTGAAGATGTTGGAACACCGCAAGAAGGCCTGTGGCGACGACGGCGGCGGCGGCTCGCCGTCCTTGGGTTACGTGTTCGGCGCGTACCCTTGGTCAGAGCAAAACTTCTTTTATACGTGGCGTTCGGCGACGGGCGAGAACATCGCGCCCGACTGGCCGCACGGGGCCTGGCTGGCAAACTACGTGATCTGGAACTGGATCGATGCGCCGCGTGGTCCCTATGAGTTCGGTTACGGTGACACGCCGCACACGACCAACCGCATGCACACGGCGCAACTGTACACGCACATGGCAAACATCCGTAACCTGTACGGCCAGTCCGCGCCGGAGGCGGCGGCTTTGGCGCGATACATCCAGCAGCGTCTTCCGCAGCGGCGCTACTCAAAGTCGTGGTTTGTCTATCCTTTTCTGCTCTCGCAGTTAGAGAAATCGCCGCCTCCCTTGGCGCCGGAAAAGCTGCCGCGCGGCCGAAATTTCGAAGGCATGGGGCAAGTATTCATGCGTTCGGGCCCGGGACCGGATGACACGTATTGCCTGTTTTCCTGTGGCGGCATGCTCTTCTCGCATCGCCACTACGATGCCCTGAACTTCGTCATCTACCACCGCGGCTTCTTGGCTCTGGACTCGGGCACGCGATTCTCGCAGTTTGAAAACGGACAGCATCTGGCCAACTATTATGCCCAAACCGTGGCCCACAACTGCGTCCTGATCCATCAGCCGGGTGAGCCAGCAGCGCGCTATTGGGGCGGCAAGGTCGAAGGTAATTACGGCGGCCAGCACCACGAACTGGGCTCCGTGCTTAAGGCCTTTGAAACCAACGATCGGTACGTGTACGTTGCCGGCGACGCCACGACATGCTACCAACACGGCGGTAAAATGCCCCAGAAGTGCAGCCTCGTAACGCGGCAACTAGTTTTCCTGACGCCCAATCACTTTGTGATCTGCGACCGAGTGGTGAGCACCAAGCCGGAATACCGCAAGGAGTGGCTGTTGCACTCGGCGCATGAGCCGACCGTTTTCGGCAATACGTTCCGTGTGGACCATCTCAATGGCCGGCTCTTCTGTCAGACCATTTTGCCCGCTGATGCTCGGCTTACGCCGGTCGGCGGGCCGGGCAAAGAGTTCTGGGCAGGCAAGAATTGGGCCATCGCCAAAGGCAAGTTAAAGCCGGAGGAATTAGCCATGATGGGCCAATGGCGCGTCGAAGTGACGCCGGGCCAGCCGCGAACCAACGACGTGTTCCTGCACGTGATTCAGGTCGGCGATCCGTCGCTGGATGAAATGGACAAGGTCGAGCGAATCGAACAAACTGGGATGTGCGGCGCCCGCGTTCATTCGGGCGATGCCGCATGGGAAGTGACCTTCAACACGACCGGGGACCTCGGCGGCCATATTCGACGCGTGGGCAGTGGACCGAACGTCGACCGCGATCTATCAACCAACGTTCAGCCGCAAAGTGGGATATAAGGAATGCAATTTTCTAGCGCTCAACGATTGACCAAGGCCCTGGAACATCAGGAAGCGGATCGAGTTCCGTTCGACCTGGGCGGTGCATTGGTCACCGGCATCAACGTGAATGCCCTGCGTCGGCTGCGACGACACTTGAACCTGCCCGGCGACGCCAGAGTCCTCGACCAAGTTACGCAGATCGGCGAGACGGGCGACGATGTGCGGGAACGACTCGCCGTCGATGTTGACAATGTGCGTCCCCATTCACCGATGCAGCCCGGACTTGCAAAGGACCTGGGGCTTGTCGATGGGCACTACCGATTGATCGACGAGTTTGGCATGGGCTGGCAAATGCCAATGGAGGGCGGACACTATTACGACCTCTATCTCAGCCCTCTTGCCAGCGCCGAGTCGGTGAAGGACATCGACAACTATCCCTGGCCCGACCCGCTCGACCCGGCACGATTCGATGGCCTCCGGGAACGAGCCGATCATGTGGTGATCCAGAAGCAGCGTGGTCTGGTGGCCGAACGAATGAGCTCCGGCATGTGGGAACATGCGATGTGGCTCCGCGGCTATGAACGATTTTTCACCGACATGGCCCTCAATCCGGTGCTCGCACATGCCATTATGAGCAAAGAGTTGGAACTCAAAATGGCCTATTGGGGACGAGTAATCGAGATACTGGAGGGGCACACCATTGTCATTTCCGAAGCCGATGACCTGGGGCAACAGAGCGGCTTGCTCGTGTCGCTGGAGATGTACAAGAGGCTAATCTGGCCATACCACAAACGGCTCTTCCAATTCATCAAAAGCAAAGCCAAAGGCGCAACGAAGGTCTACATCTTCTTTCACAATGACGGTGCAATTTACGAGACGCTGCCGCTATTGGTCGAGGCAGGCGTGGACATCATCAATCCCTGGCAGGTCAACTGCAAGGGCATGGACGACACCAAGAAGTTCAAGCGGGAGTGGGGAAAGGAACTTACGGTCTGGGGCGGCAGTTGCGATACCCAACACGTATTGCCCTTTGGCACGCCCCAGCAGGTCCGCGACGAAACCCGGCGGAGAATCGAGGATCTCGCTCCCGGCGGCGGCTTCATTTTCGCGCCCATCCACGTCATCCAAGCTGGCGTCCCGCCGGAGAATATCATGGCATGGTGGGAGACGTTGCAGGAATATGGAGGGTATCAATGAGTTTACAAACCAGCCTGGAAACGCATTACCTGAAAACAAGGCCTTGTGTGGAGGAATACCCCATGAATCGCGACACGCGTTTTGCTCACTTGGTTGTGTTGGCCGCCGTGCTTGTTCTTGCCGGTTTACCGCGATGTGTGGCTGCTGCGCCCGCCGACGTGGAGACGGACCCGCTTGTGTTGAAGAAGCTCGAGACGTTTCAGGACTGGAAATTCGGCCTCATTGTACACTGGGGACTTTATAGTCAGTGGGGTTGCGAGGTGTCTTGGCCGCTGGTCGCGACGGCTACCTGGGCCCGGCCGGATGACTTGCCGGCATGGGTCGAGCGCGGAAAAGACTTGAAGCGCTTCGCCGCCGACTACGTGAAACTCAATGAGAGTTTCAACCCCCGTCACTTTGACCCGCAGACGTGGGTCGACGTCGCAAAACGGGCGGGGATGAAGTACATCGTCTTCACAACGAAGCACCACGATGGATTCTGCTTGTTCGATGCGAAGCAGACGGACTACCGCACCACCGATCCTTCCTGTCCCTTCCATACCAATCCCCGCGCCGATGTCGTGAAAGCGGTGTTCGATGCATTTCGCGAGGCCGGGTTCGGTATTGGCGCCTACTATTCGAAAAGCGATTGGCATCATCCGGACTACTGGGATCCCGCGCGCCCGCGTACCACCAGCAGCGCCAACTACGACACGGCCAAGGAGCCGGAACGTTGGGCCCGCTTCGTCAAGTTCACTTATGACATGATCGAGGAGATTGTCAGCAACTACGGCCCAATCGACATTCTCTGGCTCGACGGCGGGGTTGTGCGTCCGCCAAAGCAAGATGTCAACATCTCGGCCATCGCCACGATGGCTCGCAAGCACCAGCCTGGTCTGATCATTGTCGATCGCGATGTCCCCGGCCGCTATGAAAACTATCGTACGCCCGAGCAGAAGGTTCCGCCCAAGGCATTGCCGTACCCTTGGGAAACCTGCATGACGATGGGAACCATCTGGAGCTACAAGCCGAATGATAAGTACAAATCCTCGCGACAATTGATCCACCTTCTGGTCGACATCGTCTCGAAGGGAGGCAACTTCCTGTTGAACGTCGGTCCCGATCCGGATGGCCGCTTTCCCAAACCGGCTATCGAGCGCCTTGAGGCGATTGGTCGATGGATGGACGTAAACGGCGAGGCGATTTACGGAACTCGCGCGGTGGCGCCGTACAAGGTTGGCCGCACTTGTTTGACCAAGAAGGGCTCAACCGTGTACCTAATCTATCTGGCGGCCAAGGACGAATCCGTACCGCCCACGAAGTTGCGCGTGTCGGCAATCACTGGCGGCAAGACAATACGAATGCTCGGCACGAAGACGCCAGTCAACTTCTCCTTCGACGCAGAGCACGGTTTGACGATCGAGGTTCCCGAGGCGATTCGGCGGAGTCCTCCCTGCGAGCACGCCTGGGCGTTTGCTGTGACAGAGGCTCGCGTGGGGGCCGTTGGTCAAGGAACCGGCGAATAGTACGTGGGCGAATTGATAAGTCGCCGGCGCACAGGCACGGCTTCGTAGTCCGGGTTGCGGACAACCGGATCGGCCTCGTCGCCATCTTGGGAAAATGGCAGCAGGGCGGTCTGCCCTGTCCCGTTTTGCTTCATTGTGGCAAATTTCCGGCCGATTTTCTTCCCAGCCAGCCCGTTGTCGCTCGATTTTGCCCCGGCTATAATATCGGGTTTGTCCGGTATTGAACGGCAATTGCCGACCCTGACACAACCGTTTGGCCCCACCTCTGCGGGGCAGTCTTAGCAATAGAGGAAAGAAGGAGGAGTATTGTGGCAATTCGACTTGGGATCAATGGGTTCGGCCGCATCGGGCGGCTGGTCTTCCGCGCCATCTGCGATCAAGGTCTGCTGGGCAAGGAAATCGAGGTGGTTGCGGTCAACGACATCGTGCCCGCCGACAATCTCGCCTACCTGGTGAAGTTCGATTCGTCGCAGGGCAAGTTCCCGGGCACGGTGACCAGCGAGAAGTCGAGCCCCAGCCTGACCGAAGACGATGTGCTGGTCGTCAACGGAAACAAGATCAAGTGCCTGGCCATCAAGGATGGCCCGGCGGCTCTGCCGTGGAAAGCGCTGGGCGTCGACATCGTCGTCGAATCGACCGGACTCTTCACCGACGCCACGAAGGCCAAGGGGCACCTCGAAGCCGGCGCGAAGAAGGTCATCATCTCGGCTCCGGCCAAGAACGAAGACATCACTATCGTGCTGGGAGTCAACGAGGCCAAGTACGACGCCGCCAAGCACAACATCATCTCCAACGCAAGTTGCACCACGAACTGCCTCGCCCCGGTGGTCCACGTGCTGTTGAAGGAAGGCTTCGGCATTGACGAAGGTCTGATGACGACCATCCACAGCTACACCGCCACGCAGAAGACGGTCGACGGCCCGTCGAAGAAGGATTGGAAGGGCGGCCGCAGCGCTGCGATCAACATCATCCCCTCGACCACCGGCGCGGCGAAGGCCGTGGGCTTGGCCATTCCCGAGGTCAAGGGCAAGCTGACCGGCATGGCCTTCCGCGTGCCGACGCCAACCGTGAGCGTCGTCGACCTGACCGTCCGCACGGTGAAGGAAACCAGCTACAAAGAGATTTGCGCGGCGATGAAGAAGGCCAGTGAGACGTACCTCAAGGGCATCCTGGCCTACTGCGAAGACGAAGTCGTTTCGACCGACTTCATCCACGATTCGCATTCGAGCATCTTCGACGCCGGCAGCGGCATCGAACTGAACAACAAGTTCTTCAAGCTCGTAAGCTGGTACGACAACGAGTGGGGCTATTCCTGCCGCACCGTCGACCTCGTCCGCATGATCGCCAAGAAGATGTGCTAGGCCCGCGTCCGCTCTCCCTGCGGGAGAGGGCTAGGGTGAGGGCGGCCAATAGCCGCCGCAAAAAACACAAAGCGGCGCCGCAGCCATGAAGGCTCGGCGCCGTTTTGACATTTCTTGGGATCCGTCGCCCCGCTACGCTGTTGCGGCTTTCCTTGAATGCTAGAATGGACACGATGGAAATGGCTATTAACTGCGTCAAAGACAGCGGTATACGATGAGCCAAGACATTCCGGAAGATGAAGTATTGTCGACGCTTCTCACGAGAGGCCCGCGTGCTCCTAAGCCGGTCAGTTTCCGGGCTCGCAAAGTCTATTGCCTGCTCGGCATGCTCGCCTGGTTCTTCGCTGCCGGCGCACTGGACCCGTTTGTCTCCGAGTACGCACCGTTTAGCTTCCTTCTTTCGCTCTTAGGCATCATGTTAATCCTGTTGTGGTGCCATTACGATGCCGCCCAGCGATGTTACCGGATCAAACTTCCCTTGAGTATTCTCATCTTTGCAATCGCACTTGTTGGCGTTCCGTTGTACTTCGTCATTACGCGTCGCTGGCGAGCCGTCATCTCACTCGCCCTAACGATCCTCTTTGCTGTTCTGTGTGGCTTGGCGGCCGGGCTTGGCACCCTGACAACGTATCTCTTGACCGGGAGGCTGCCCGCCGGCACATAGAATGCGCCCTTGGTGCGAACAGTGGCTCTTACAGAAGTGCGGAATAACGGTTGGATGAGTGGCACCCACTGCGTCATGCGCAGAATGCCTGAATCACCGGATTAGCCGCCTGCCGACAGCAGCGGCGAGTCGTGTTCGATCTGAACCCGCTCTGCTACACAACCGGCTTTCATGACATCGGTGACGGCGGAGCGGATTGCCGATTCGAGGGACTCGGCGTTGCGGCTGAAGCCAATGCTAGCCACGCCCTCGGAGGAAAAAGGCGTGCCGTCGTCGCAGCCGGCCTTGTACAGGGCCTCTGCCAGATCGTCATCAATGACGTCAATGCCTTTTAATACGACGACAAAGTCGTAACATTTCATGTGCCTCGCTCCTTTGATCTGTCAATCGTGCGGGCAGTCGTCCACTTTGCCTATTATCCACCTGACGTGACCTTGCGGATTCTTCGGCGTAGAGAACACCGAAATCTGGCACCCACTACGATCGCGTTTTGGACAGTACAGTCGTCCCCAAATATGTGCTCGCGGACCCGCCAAAGTCAGCCGCCAACCGCGCTCCAACGCATAGTCTATCGCAGCCCGGATGTGTTTGTTCTTGTGGTTGTTCACCTATTATACCAACGTGTGCGGCCTGCGTGCAAAAGTGCTTCTATGCCGCCCTGCGCCGCGATCTGCGACGCGCTGCTACGTCTCGAATGACGTTCACCACGCGCTGACGGTCGAGGTCGGTCAGACTCGATCCGCTGGGCAAGCAGAGACCGTGCTCGAAAATGTTCTCGGCCACTTGGCCGCCGCGGACGCGACAGTCGGCAAAAACCGGCTGAAGGTGCATCGGCTTCCATGCCGGTCGCGATTCGATGTTGACCGCTTCCAAAGCTTGTCGGACGTCGTCCCGCGTACTCCCAAAGGCCGTCGGATCGACAGTGACTACACTTAGCCAACGGGTCGAACGGCAGCGGGGATGCTCGGGCATGAACTCGATGCCGGGAACATCGTCGAGTGCGTCGCGATAGAATTCGTAGTTCGCGCGTCGCCGTTCGACGCGATCGTCGAGCACCCCTAGCTGCCCGCGGCCTACCGCGGCCAACAGATTGCTCATGCGGTAGTTGTAGCCGACGTGCGAATGCTGATAGTAGGGCGCCGGATCGCGGGCCTGTGTCGCCAGGAATCGGGCCCGCTGGGCCCAATCCGCTCGCTCGCATGTGAGCATACCGCCGCCGCCGCACGTGATGATCTTGTTGGCATTGAACGAAAAGGCGTTGATCGCACCAAAAGTCCCCGCCGGCCGATCGTCGTAAAGCGCCCCAGCGATTCGGCCGCGTCCTCCACAATCGGCACGTCGTATCGAGCACACGCCGCCAAGATCGGTTCGTAGTCGGCGCAATGACCATACAGATCGACGACCAGTACGGCCTTCGGCAGTTTCGCGCGGCGGGCACAGGCGCGGAGTTCCGCGGCCAGCAGATCGGGATCCATGTTCCACGTGTCGCGGTCGCTGTCGATCAATACCGGCGTAGCGCCGACGTAAGTCACGGCGTTGGCCGTGGCGGCGAAGGTGAGCGTCGAGGTCAGCACTTCGTCGCCGGGCCCGACGCCCAACAGGACGAGCGCCAAGTGCAGTGCGGCCGTGCCGGAAGACAGGGCCACGGCATGCTCCGCGCCGACCGTGGCGGCAAATTCCTCTTCCAACGCGTCGACATGCGGCCCCAACGGCGCGATCCAGTTGGAATCGAACGCATCGAGCAGCAATGCCCGCTCCGATCGCGACATGTGCGGCGGCGAAAGGTAGACACGCGTGGTAACCCTGCCATCCATGGCAACGGCTCCTATGGTTTCTATTGCGAGACACCAGGGCCGACGTGCCGTCGGCCGCTAAACACTCTATGCGGCATCTTTTCGCGTGGACGCCGAGCCGCGGAACTCCGACATCGTGGAGTGCCCCTCGGCGCTGATTCCCTTGCATCGAAGCACCTGCCCGACCGTCAGTAGGATAATGTACAGATCGAGGCGTACGCTCCAGTGATCGACGTACCAAACGTCGAGTGCAAACTTCTCCTCCCAGGAGATTGCGTTTCGCCCGTGCACTTGGGCCCAGCCCGTAATGCCCGGCTTGACGTCGAGGCGGCGGGCCTGTTCGGTCGTGTAGCGATTGACGTATCGCATCAACAGCGGTCGAGGCCCGACCATGCTCAAATGACCGCCGAGCACGTTGTACAATTGCGGCAGTTCGTCGAGGCTGTAGCGCCGCAAGAACTGCCCGAGCGGCATCAGGCGTTCGGCATCCGGCTTTAGTGTGCCGTCCGGTTCGCGGGCGTCGGTCATCGTGCGGAACTTGTAGAGGAAGAACGGGCGTCCGCCGCGGCCGGCGCGCTCTTGACGAAAAATCGCGCCCGGTCCCATTGTCCAACGCACTACTAGCCAGACGATCGCCATCAACGGCCACAGCAGCAGTAGCAGCGCCACTGCCGCGAAAACGTCGGCCATACGCTTCAATGCGAGTTCAATGGAACGGTGTTTCACGTCCGAATCGTAGTGCCCCATGTTGTTCGGAAAATGTCCTATGGAACTATGCGGCACGGCGATCCTGCACGTCACTCATGTCACCCTGATGTGCGGGCAGCGCAATGCCTTCCTGCTCTAGTAAACGGGCATACTCGTCAAACAGGGCCTGCCAAATTGCTTCCCGGCGAAATTCGGTCTGCACGCGGACACGCCCGGCCCGACCATGTCGGCGGCGCAGGTCGGGAGAAGCCAGGTAGGTGGTGATGGCATCGGCCAACGTGTTGGCATCGCGTGGCGGTACGAGCAAGCCCGTCACGCCATCGACAACGGCGTCCACGCACCCCGTTACCCGCGTGGCCACCATCGGCACCTCCATCGCGGCCGCTTCCAAGGCCACATTGGGAAGGCCCTCGCGATACGTCGGCAGCACGCACACGTCCATCGCCGCATAGTAAGGGGGTAAGCCTCGCACCGGACCCGTGAGATGAATCGCCGGATCGCTTCGAAAAAGGGTCTCGACTTCCTCCGGCACGGGGTCTTGCGATTCAAAGGGCCCAATCAGCAATAGATGCAGCGTGGGAAAGCGCTCGCGAAGGATTCGCCACGCCGCAGCAAGCTCGATCATACCCTTGTCGCGGACGATCCGTCCGACAAAACCGAGGACTAACGCGTTGTCGGGAATTTTATGCTGACGGCGGATGGATTGCGTTGTCACGGTGCCGTAGCGACTGGGATCAAATTGCACCTCGGCATCGACGCCATTGATGCTGCCGTTGCGCAAGACCTTGATCTTCTGGGCCTGGCAAATCCCGCTGCCGATGGCGACGGTACGGATCGAAGGGCTCACCGATAGCACGGCCGATGCACATCGGCAGGAGATGCGTTCCGTCCACAACAGGAGCAAGCGTTTCCAGCCGCGTGCAGTCATCAGCGGTAACCCATGGATTGTGTAGATCCGCACGGGGACGCCGGCCATCCGGGCGGCCAGCATGCCGAGCAGACCGCCCTTGGGAGTGTGAGCATGGACGACGTACGGCCGAATGGCGCGGAAAGTGCGAAATAATCGCCATAATGCCGCCAGATCACGGAATGGCGTAACACGCCGCTGCATGGGAACAGCATGGATCGTTGCGCCCTCGCTCAGGCCAAATAGTGAAAGCGACTCGCCGGGCGATGCGACGGCGTGCACCGTCACGCCATGCGCCCGCAGAAAGCCGGTCTGGCCGGCCAGGAACCCCAAAGATTCTGGCGCGGTCACCACATGAACCATCGAAAGTGTATCGAGCAATGCTACCATGACGATACCTACAGTGCCATTACGCGCACGCCTTCAGTGGCCGCGGTGTTTTCGACACAGGAGCGATGATCGCTGACGGCTCAAAGCCGGGGATGGGTGTGTTGGCAATTAAGCGCAGACCAGCGTGGGCCGTCGCCTTCGCAGCCGGCTCGAGTCGATCGTTGCGCAGGCCAACGAGAAGATGATCAGCTCGGAGACCTGCTAGCAGGAGGTACAACGCGCCCTTGAACCAAGAGAACGCCAGAAGCTTCCTGGTCCGCCAATGCCCGACTTGCTTCGGCCCAAGTTGCCGAAGAACCGTGCGAACACAACGGCCGCTCGCCAGATACCTTGCTAGGTTGCCACTGCCCTCACGATAATAGTAGAGGGGGCAAGGAACGCGTTCAAAGGTTGAACGTCCGACCGTGCGACACCACAATTCATAGTCCTCTGCCCGGGGCAAAGCCACGTCATAGGGATTGTTGCGAAACCATTGGGTCCGACCGAGAATCGTGGGATGCTGTAACAAGGCGCCTTGTATCGCAACTTCAGGAGTGGCGATCAGTTTCCCATGCCCACGAGCGCCGGCCAGTCGGCCGTCATGATCGATGCTGTACATTGCCGTGTCAACTACGTCGACATCGCGGTGCGCTTCGAGGAAGTCGACTTGCGTTGTCAGGCGATCGGGATGCATCATGTCATCGGCATCCATGCGCGCCAGGTATTCACCGCGGGCCAAACATGCGATTTGGTTGAGTCGGAACGACAGTCCGCGGCGGTGGCCATCGCTATAGACCGTTACGCGGCGGTCTCGCACGGCGCGGGCAATCTTTAGCGATGCATCGGTGGCTCCGTCGTCCACTAGTAATAATTCCCAGTCCTCGCACGTTTGTGCAAAGATTGAGCGTATGGCGGCGGTCAATGTGTCCGCATTATTGACAAACGGAAGACCGATCGAGACACGCATGGAATCCGCCTCCGGCATGCAGAAAATAAGGGGCAGTGCCTCGCGCCACATGGCGGCGAGCAAAAACGACGTGTAGTGCGATGCTGACGCCGGCCATCGCGCCGAAGGTCAGCAGCAGCGCCGGAATGTGGTATCCCGACGACCACACTGCGGCAAGCGAACTCGGGATCGACAGTGCAGGGATGCGGCGCGCGAAGCGATCCATCCAACCCAGGGCCGCTCCCCACAGCAGCAGCCCCGGCAGACAGACCATCCAGCCGAAGTTAAGCATCAGTTCCTCGGTCAAGCCAAGGCCGAATCCCCAGGTGATTTCCTCCGGCCTGCCACCGACAATATGGGTGGTGAAACCCGCGGCCGTGGAGTAGCCCTTCGCTGGCACCCATGATCGCGGCACGAAAAACAGCATGCCGTACGCGTATCCGGCGCCTGGATAAGGCATGATGTTCGTGCCGATCGGTTCCGACATCTCCAAGGCGCTTGCCATGACGGGGGTGCGGGCCAAATCGCCGCCAACAATCGTAGCCACTTTCTCGCCCACGCTTTGTTCTCGGGCGGAGTGCTGCCACTTGAACCACGGGAGCACGATCGCCGCGCACAATAGCAACCCCATAACGGACAGAATGAGTGTGACAACGTTGGTGCGAAACCAGAAGACGCACAGCATCGCCAAAGGCAGGAGCAAATTGGTTCTTTCGCCCACGGCTAGCGAGGACATCATGGCGGCCACCGTCAGCAAGGCGATGACAACGCGTCCAACGTGTGACCGCGAGTCAGCAGTCATGATGAAGAAGGCCAGAAAGTGCATCGGCAGATACAGGGCGACAATCCCCGCTCCCCAGGTATCGCCGACGTGGCGACGCAAGTCCCAAACGTTGTCACCGCGACTTACTAGCGAGTACCCGCAGTACGCTAGCCACGCCGACGTCGTTAGCACAATGATGTAGAACACCGGTGCAATGTTGGGCTTTAGCGAGTAGTCGCGTACAGCGACGCGGGAAATTCTGGCTCTGTTCGGATTTCTATTGCCCAGGCGAATCAGCCACGGCGCCGAAGCGGCAAGGACGGCGACGCCCCATCTCGTAAGGTCGTCGGCCTGGAAAAGGGAGACGAAAAAGCGGCTCTCGTATGGCATTCCTAGACATTCGAGCATCAGCGGTATGCCAAGAAATAGCAGGCAGGAAACCGCCGCAAAGTCGACCGCACGTGGCAACAGCCCGCGACGAAAGTCCACGCAAAATCGTACCGTAGCCAACGATTGACTCGTAAAAACAGCTGCGGCCAATAAGTAGTCTTCGATATTCATCGGACTTTGACTTGGCGAAGCCTCATTCCTTGTTCCGGTGCGTGCCAGAGGGGAGCAGGAGAACGTAATTTAAGCGGTATCGCGTGACACCGCGACGGATTCGCTCCAGACGGCCTCCAATGCTCTGACACTATTGTGAATATTGAAGGAGCTATTTTCGATAACGCGAAGACTCTGCATGCGGTGGGCATCCGACCGCCGGCAGCCCAAGACCGCGGCCGCCCAGTCGCTACTGGACCGTTGGAGACTCAGTCGGTGGATTAGTGGACGGTATAGGTCGGCCTCGGACGGGATAACATCGGAGGTCACGCAAGGCAAACCGGCCGCCTGGGCCTCGACCAGCACAAGCCCCAAGCCTTCGTATAGCGAAGGAAACACGAACACGTCCATGGCACCACGCATGAGCCTGGGTACATCCGCGCGAACCCCGGCGAAAATTACGCGGTCGCGCAGTCCGAGCGCGTTGACCTGCCGCTGGACTTGCGGTCGCAACGGACCATCACCCACCAGCAGTAGCACGGCTCGCGGTTGATGTCGAATGACTTCACTAATAACCTTCACGAGGAAGGAATGGTTTTTCGGTTGTTCCAAACGCCCCACGTGCCCCAGCACCAATGCGTTGGCCGGGATGCCAAGTTCGGCTCGAACGACGGCTGACTCTACGGGCACGGAGAACGGCTCCAGGTCGACGCCGCAATGGAGAATCTGCCGGCGTGGGCCTTCCCGCCAGTCAGAGCCGAACAGCGAGAGCCCCGCCTCGCGGCTGCAGGCCACCTGTGACGTGGCACTGCGGCGTATCCAATAATGGCATACACGGATGTAGCCACGTCGGGTAAGCGAGGCCCGCGCGGCGAAAGCTCTCGTGTCGGAATGGCTATGGGCAATACGAACCGGGACTCGGTAATCGTGGGCCAGCTTCAGCACAAGACCGCTGAAGCCGTGGACGTGACTGTGGACTACGTCGTAAGGACCGTTCTCGCGCAAGATACGTTTGAAGTTGTGGGCGTAGCGCCACGGACGGGACGGCGTCAGGCACGGGATCAGGCGACAGCCGAGGGTCCGCAGTTCGTCGTCATAGGCGCCCTGCGACAGCGTGTGCACCAGGAAATCCATCTGGAACTTCCGTCGATCGATATGTTTGGCAACCTGCATGAGCCAGGTTTCAATTCCGGCGCGATTCATGCCCCCAACGACGTGAAGAATACGCAGAGTCATACGCGATTTGCTCTGTTCCCAAAAAAGGATGGCGGTCGCAATAATATGCCGAAGCATAAGGCGTTAACCACAGCCGACAGGATCATCGACAGCGATGCGCCCAACATCCCAAAGTGCGGAACTAGTATCCAACAGGAGGCCAATGACGTCAGTGTAGCGGCAACCAGGATCACCGGCTGATAGCCGAGCCGATGGCAGGCCGTGGCGCCAAATCCCAACATCGAGGCCACGTACGAAACCGCAGAAGCGACCATTATCCAGACGAAGAGGGACGCGTAGGCAGCATATTCCGGTTGATAGATGATCGCAAGGATCGGGCGGCCGGCGACCGCTGCCGCCGCGATGCCGCCGCCGCCGACTATGGCTCCGATGCCGATGAGCTTAGCCATCAGCGATCGAAATTCAACGGCATTACCGGTGCCATAGAATCCCGCCAAACGCGGACTTGCTGCCTGTCCAAGTGCGCACACGACCGTCGATCCGACAACCATGAGATAACTGACGCCCGCGAATATGCCGAGTTGCCGTTCACCGAGAATACGCTCGATAAAGTAACGGGGGATACTGGCGTTCAATGAGATCAACATCGCGGTGATGCCGAGCGGCAGCGATTGGATCGCCAGACCGAGAAGCGTCCGCAGCGCGTTGCGGCGGCCGATCGGCTTCCCTTGTCCGACGTCAACTTGAGGGCTATGTATGTGCTTGCGCACCCACCTGGCATTGGGTACATCGTACAGTCCGAGAATCGCCAACTTCGCCGCCGCAATGGCAGCAAGGCCGGCGTTCACACTGCCGCATTGGACCAAAGCAGCGGCAAGGGCCGCCAGTGAGAGCAGGCCCTTGAGCATCATCGAGAGGGCAATCCGGTCCATCCGCTGATGTTGTTGCAGCAATCCGTAGATCACATCACTAACCGAGTCGATGGCGCCCAGCATCGCCACTGCCAGGATGATATAGGCCAAGTTCCCACGATACCCCACAACCCACACGATGCCACCAATTGCCGCTAAAGCCAAGATTGTGGTCGTAAACCGCAGTCGGACGTAGTCGACAAAGTCGTATGCAAAGCCAGTATCGGTAGCCTGCACGGCGCGCAGTTGGAGCATCGAAAACACCATCACTGGACTGGCCACCGCCAAACCGAGCGCAAACTGGCCCACCATTTCGATCGTGCCAAACTTAGCGAGGACCGACAGGATGCCCCATTGACAGCCGGCGTAAACCACATTGCCGGCGAGAGTCCAAGAAAAGTTGGACTTCAACGAAAGGCCAGCCAGCGCCGTGCGTCGCTGAGAAAGAACTGCGTTGTCCATCATTACAGTAAATTCATCCACTGAAATTCGTCCGGATGGACCGACGATGCGTTGTCTGGCGAGGGCTTCCGCTCTGTTTTCGGACCCAGTATCGGCGTGGTCGACTTGCACGTACTTGGGTCCGCGTCCGCCGGCACGTCGTCCGTAAGCGGCACACAAAACGCATGGGTCGGCAGATAATCGTGATTTTGAATCATGGTCTTCTTTCCCAACAAGAAAGTGGTAGGTCGAAGCGCACTCCGTCCCCGTCGGTGGCAATCATGGATTGTTGAGCCACTTCAATCGCTGGCAGCGGCTGGCATCCTGCTGCCGTTGCCAACAGATGCGCACACACCACCGATCACGTCACACTCTGCCACAAATATCAATCACGCCGCCGTACGCTGGCGCGATCCACGCTTGACGTCTCTCTGCCGATATCCGCACACTAATTGCCTTAGCTGTTCGATGATTGCTTCCGGATTGTCCCGAGCGAGCTGTTCGAGTTGCTCAATGGCGTTGTGGATATCGCCGATGCGCGGCGGCTTGTGCTCCGCCACGATGATTTTCTGGTGACACGTAGGCAGCAATTGCTCGCCGGCAATATGCAACTCCTCGTAAAGCTTCTCGCCGGGCCGCAGTCCGACGAACTCGATGTCGATATCGTTGCCGACGCGAAGTCCGGAGAGACGAATCATGTCGGTGGCCAAGTCGACGATCCGCACCGGCTCGCCCATGTCCAACAAGAGGATTTGGCCGCTTTGACCGATTGCCCCCGCCTGGATCACCAGTCGCGAAGCCTCGGGAATCGTCATGAAATACCGGCGCATCTCCGGGTCGGTGACCGTTACCGGACCGCCGGCGGCGATCTGCTGTCGGAACAATTGCACCACGCTGCCGGCCGAATCCAGGACATTGCCGAACCGCACCGTGACAAAGCGGGTCGGCGACCGGTTGGCCAACGACTGGATGTACAGCTCCGCTACGCGTTTGCACGCGCCCATCACGCTGGTTGGATTGACGGCCTTATCGGTCGAAATCATCACCAGCGATTCCGTGCGATATTCCATGGCCAGATCGGCCAGGGTCCGCGTGGCGGTGACGATGTTTCGCACGGCCTCCTGCGGGTGTTGCTCCATTAGCGGTACGTGTTTGTAGGCGGCGGCGTGAAATATGACGTGCGGCCGATGGTGCATCAGCACGCGGCGCATGCGCACCGGATCGAGGACATCCGCGATACATACGTCGATTTGTATGTCGTTGGCCAACGGCCGCAGTTCCCGTTCCAGGAAGAACTGGCCCGTCTCGGCGCGGTCGATCATGACGATCCGCTCGGGAGAGAATTGCAGCAATTGCCGGCAGATTTCCGATCCGATGCTGCCGGCGCTGCCCGTGACCAAAATCACCCGCCCGTCGATCCATTGACGGATGTCGCGGATGTCGAGGTCCACCGGTTCGCGCTGGAGCAGGTCCTCGATCGAGACCGGTCGGGGCTTGGTCATAACGCTTCCGTCGATCAGTTGCCGATAATTGGGCACCACGCGGATTTCGCAGCCGCCGTGGCGGGCGTCGTCCACTAATGTGCGGAGTTGGGCGCCGGCAAGCTCGCCCTGCATGACGACGATCTGCTGTACGCGATGCCGCTCGACAAGCTGATTGATGCACGTGCAGTCGCCAAGAACAGGCACGCCTTCAACGTGGGCGCCGATGAGTTCCCGGCATTGGTCGATAAAGCCGACGACGTGGTAACGCGGATGGCTGGTGCGGCGGATCATCCGCAGCATCGACGCTCCCATGTCGCCCGCTCCGGCAATCACCACCCGCACGCGATCCTCCGGCGAGAAGAGCGACCAGCGGGCTTCGCGCAGTCCACGCACCAGCGACCGCGCTCCGCCGAGGACTAGCAGCGTCGTCCCCCAATCCAAGAGAAAGACGCTCCGTGGAACCACGGGCAAAGGTCCGAACAGGTATTGGATTGTCGCTATAGTCATGAGTGCGCCCGTGGTGGCCTGGGAAAGGACCATGAGGTCGTAGAACGTGACCGAGCGACGCCACCCTTTGCATACTCGCAAAGCGGCAAACCAGGCAAGCTTCACCGACACAACCCAGCCGACCGTGGCCGAAAAGCAGTAATGCTCACGTGCGGTGAGCTGCCCTTCAAATCGCAACCAAAAGTCGAGGTAGTAGATGGCGACAAATGCCGGGAGGATGACGACCAGCCCCAGCAAATAGAGATGCTTTCGGCAATATACCGACCAGTCTTTCATGGTGAGTTACCAGCCCTGTTTGCCCGAGAAAATGCTCTGGTTCTCATGCCACGCGGCGGGGAACGATTAGCGGACGCCGCGCGTCCTCGTCGTCGTTCGGCCCTGCGCGATCAGTAAACGAGACGTGACTCTCCTCCTCCACTTCATTGGATGTAGTCGCTTCGTCATTGTCCTCTGTTGCGGTATAGCCGTAGGTATATCCATCGCCGTACCCATAGCTGTGATATCCGTAATAGCCATGCTCTTCGCCGGAACCGGTTCGATTAACGACCAGTCCCAACACGGGAATCTTCATCAAACCGAGTCGCTCGACGACGCGCATTACTAGACGGCGGCGGTTCTTCGCCGGCTGCACGACCAGGATCACGCCGTCGACCATGCGCCCGATAATGGCCGTATCGGTGGTGGCCAGCGTTGGTGGACTGTCGATGAGGATTACGTCGTAAACGGTTTCCGCCCAGGCCAGCAACTGCGAGAATCTGGGGCTGCCGAGCAGCTCCGCCGGGTCGGTAGGCCGCGAGCCGGAAGGGAGCACATCGAGCCCCTTCACACCCGACTCGCGCACGTACAATGGCGCCATCTGCAAAATGTCCGCGTCGGAGCGAAGAACCTCGCTCAAGCCCCGTGGCCCGCGCATCTCGACCAAGGCCGTCAGTCCCGGGCGCCGCAGGTCGGCGTCGATCAGCAGCGTTCGTTTTTCGGCCTGGGCGTAGCACACCGCCAGATTTGCCAGCGTAGTGGTTTTGCCATCGCCCGGCTCGGCGCTGGTGACGACAATCTGCCGGGCGTCGGGATGCGTCAACGTCAATGCCGTGCGCAACGTGCGGAAGCCCTCGCTGGCGACCGATGTCGGCGCAGACATGCGCGACCAGCGCCTGTAGCCCCGTGGTGGCGGGCACTTCGAGCCGCTGAACCATTGTCAACAGCGGCAGGCCCAGTCGGCTCTGCATTTCGTCAATCGACCGGAAACGATCGTCCAGGGCATCCAGCAGCGTTACCAACACGAGCGACAAGGAGAAACCGCCCAACACGGTGATCATCAAGACCAAGCTCAGCCGTGGCGATACCGGACGCGTGGCGACTACGGGTTCTTCGATGACTGCTACGCGCACTTCCTGACCGTTCTGTTTCAAGTCGAGCGAGGCGATCTGGTTCAGCAACACGTCGTTCATGTCGCCGAGGCGCTTGACGTCTCGCTCCAGGAGTTCAATCTGGGCCAGTTGGCCGCTGAGATTGATGGCTTCTGCTCGCGTCTCTTCAAATCGGGATTTGAGGATTTCTTCTTTCTTCCGCGATTCGTTGAGCTTCTGCTGCACCATCTGCACCAGCCAAGGGCCGAGCTGGTTCTTGCGAATTTGCGAAACCCGCTGTCCGATGCGGTCCTGGGCAGATTCTAGGAACTGCTGGCTGAGGCGTACCTTTTCGGCCAGGGAGATGACTTCCGGATGATTGGGGCCGAGGTTCTGTCGGGCCGTTTGCAGGTCGGCCCGCGCTGTAATCAGATTTTGTTCGAGGCTGGCTTGCGTATTGGCGTCGCGGCTGCTGAGACCCAGACTGTTCAGCAGCATTTCGCGGCCCACTGTGTCGCCAACCGACATCATGTACTGCCCGAGGTCCTCGCCGTTTTGCAGGGCCGTTTGCAGCGTGGCCAACAGGGCCTCGTGTTCCACGCGTTGCTTTTGGGCGGCGATCAAGGCATCGTTGAAGAACACCGCCCGCTGCACCATGGGGTGCAGCGTCTTGCCGTCGGAGCGAAAGCCCATGTCGGCGAAGTGACGCCGGCACTCTAGCAGTTCGGCTTGTTTTTGGCTGAGCTTTTCGGCCTGTTCTTCGCGCTCCTTGGTGAGCATCCGGCTCATTTCGCCGGCCGTCCCTTTGTGCATGCGGTCCATGAAGCTGAGATACGACTGAACGATCGCCCGCACGACGTTGACGGCTGCCCGAGGGTCTTTGGAGCGGTAGCTCACGTCGAGAATACTCGTGGATCGGATCGCCTTGGCAGTCAAATTATCCTGTAGAGCGGCGATCCAGCGTTCCGGGGGCTTGTCGGCCAAATCGACGCGGTCGGCCGGCGCAAGCACTTTCAGCGCGCCTTCGAGCACCTTGGCGCTGCTGAGCATCTTCTCGAACGTCGGCATCGTGTTCTGTCGCAACGACTCGTCATTGGTGATCGACGTATCGAGTTGGTCGTGGCCGATCTGCGTGACCAGCAACCCGGCCTTGGCCGCGTAGCGACGCGGCGCCGTGGCATAGTACAACGCACCCAGTAGCGCGGCCGCCGCCATGACGGCCACCACGAGGTTCCTGCGATAGCGCACAGCCAGCACCAGCCGCAGAAGGCTATGGGCAAGCTGGGTCGTCGACTGGAATTCCGGCTCGCTATAATCGTTGTGCCCAGCGGGCGGTGTCTGCACCATGCTTACGATCGCGCCAAGGAATGACGAAAATAGGACGAGAGCGAGGCAATAGCTCACGCCGCGATGCGGTCGGCGTGCCTCCATTCCCTCACGATTAGGGGGCGGAGAGTACTAAATGGCGTCTGTCGGCGTCAATGCCGATTTCGGCCACTCGTGGGGGAAATCTGCGCCGGCTGTAATTCAATTGACGGGTGGGGCAGACATTTTTGCCAGACGACGCGAACGGGTCACGTCCATCCTTTCGCGACAGACGCAACGGCCGTCCACATACGTGTGAGCCGAAACATGGACAAGACCTCGGGATTTGCAGTTTTCGTAAGCCGGCAAGCAGGGGACTTGCGGGATTCTGGCGAAAAACGATAATCGTCTTTGCCTCCGTGGACCTCCTCGTTGCTCAAGGACTTATCTATGGAAAGTATTTCGCTCGGCCGCGTCGACTACGCCGTCCTCATCGTCTATACGCTCTTCGTCCTTGGCATCGGCTCGGCCCTGAAGCGGTACATGAAGAGCAGCACCGATTTCTTCCTCTCCGGCCGTTCGATTCCGGCGTGGATTACCGGGCTGGCCTTCATTTCGGCCAACCTCGGCGCCCAGGAAGTGATCGGCATGGGGGCCTCGGGCGCCAAGTACGGCATGATGACCTGCCACTTCTATTGGCTCGGAGCGATTCCCGCCATGGCGTTCGTGGGCATCTTCATGATGCCGTTCTACTATGGCTCGCGGGCCAGATCCGTGCCCGAATACCTCAAGCTTCGGTTCGACGAGAAGACCCGGGGCTTCAATGCCGTCTCGTTCGCCGTCATGACCCTCTTCTCCTCCGGCGTGTCGATGTATGCGTTGGCGATGCTTATGGAGCTGTTGCTGGGATGGAACTTCCATTTCAGTCTGTTCGCGTCGGCTTTGATCGTGCTCTTCTATGTCTTCCTCGGCGGATTGACCTCGGCCATCTATAACGAGGTGCTCCAGTTCTTTCTGATCGTGCTAGGGTTCCTGCCGCTGGTGTTCTTGGGCCTGAAGGATGTGGGCGGTTGGAGCGGACTCGTAGCGAAACTCAACACGGTCGCCATCAACCAGCACTATGCCGCCGGAACGTGGACCGACACATGGAAACACGTGGGCACGCCGGGCGACAATCCGATGGGCGTCGAGTGGTTTGGCCTGGTTATGGGGCTGGGTTTCGTGCTGTCGTTCGGCTATTGGTGCACCGATTTCCTGGTCGTGCAGCGAGCAATGGCCGCCAATTCGATGTCGGCCGCCCGTCGCACGCCGCTGATTGCCGCTATCCCGAAAATGCTCTTCCCGGCACTGGTCATTATCCCCGGCATGATCGCCATGGTTGCCGTTCCCCGACAGTACAAAACCAGCGACGGAAGCGCTGCGGCCGCCTTTGCTCCGGCCCACGGCATCATTCCGCCCAAAATCGAGACCAACGCCGAGGGCCAACAGGTGCCGGTGCTGAACCCGGAGACGGGCAAACCGGTGCCCAACTTCGATCTTGCCACGCCCATGATGCTCATCCACTATTTTCCCACGGGCTTGCTCGGGCTCGGACTGACCGCGCTGATGGCCTCGTTCATGTCGGGCATGGCCGGCAACGTCACGGCGTTCAATACGGTTTGGACTTACGATATCTACCAGAGCTACATCGCACCCAACCGCTCCGATAACCATTACCTGTGGATGGGTCGGATGGCCACGGTGTTCGGCATCGCGCTGAGCATCCTCACCGCTTACGCGGCGACGCAGTTCAATAACATTATGGACGTGCTGCAACTCGTGTTCAGCTTCGTCAATGCGCCGTTGTTCGCTACCTTCATGCTCGGCATGTTCTGGCGACGGGCCACCGGCCACGGGGCATTCTTCGGCCTGCTCTCCGGGACGCTGGCCGCCGCGCTCCATCACGGGCTGACCGTCCCGACCGGCGCCGCCACGTGGCTCAAGGGTGGCTGGCTCGCCTTCGGACACCCACTGAACGTCTACCGCAGTGAAATGGCGCAAAACTTCTGGACCGCGATCTTCGCCTGGACGACGTGTTTCGTGGTGACGATCGTGATCTCGTTGTGCACGCGGCAGCAAAAATCGCCGGAAGACCTCAAAGGGCTGGTCTATTCGCTTACGCCGCACGTGGCCAAAGACGAGCATTTGGCCTGGTACGCTCAGCCGGCCACCCTCGCCATTGGCGTCCTGGTAGCCACCCTGGCCCTGAATATCATCTTCTGGTAACGGGAACGCCCTATGAACCTCGATGTCCGCCTGCCGATCGGATTGATGTTTGCCATCGTTGGCGCGATCCTGGCTGTCTTCGGCCTGTTCTCCGATCGGAGCATTTATCAACGTTCGCTAGGCATCAACGTGAATCTCGGCTGGGGCTGTGTACTATTGGCCTTTGGTCTCTTCATGCTGCTGATGGCCTATCGCGCCTACAGACGACAACGTTAGGATCGTAGCGCCACAGCCCCTCTCTCATTGGAAGAGAGCTACGGGGTGGGCTTCTTCGTCCAACGAAACATTTTGTTGCTTTACTTGACGCGTGCCGCACGTCCTCACACGTGCTCCTCACATCCATTCCCTCCTGACTATGCCCCTCGAAAAACAAGACGTCGCCGCACAGTTTGTCCATCGCTTCGATGAGCCGGCTCGCTGGATCGTTCGCGCGCCCGGCCGCGTAAACCTGATCGGCGAGCACACCGATTACAACGACGGCTTCGTGCTGCCGATGGCAATCGATCGGGCGGTGTGGATCGCACTGCGCCCCCGCAACGACCGCCGAGTGGTCGTCCATTCAGTCGACTACCAGCAAGCGGCCGAATTCTCCTTAGACGCCGTCACGCGGGAGAACGCCGGCTGGATCGAATACGTCAAGGGCACCGCGTGGAGCTTGCAGGACGCCGGATACGCGCTGACAGGCTGGGAAGGTGTGCTAATCGGTGACGTGCCGCTTGGCGCCGGGCTTTCGTCGTCAGCCGCACTTGAGATGGCCACGGCCCGAGCGTTCGCCGTCGCCGGCAATCTGGCCTGGGAGCCGGCTCGAATGGCGAAACTCGGTCAGCGAGCCGAGAACCAGTGGGTGGGCGTCAACTGCGGCATCATGGACCAACTGATTTCCGCTGTGGGACAGGCCGATCGAGCGGTGCTGATCGACTGCCGCTCGCTGGAAACGCAATCCGTCCCGTTGCCCGCCGGCGCGGTCGTCGTCGTGTTGGACACTGCCACGCGCCGCGGATTGGTCGACTCCGCATATAACGAGCGCCGGGCACAGTGTGAAGCAGCGGCCCGATTCTTCAACGTGGCTGCCTTGCGCGACGTTGATCTGGAGCGATTCCGGCAGGCGTGCCAAGAAGCGGACGCTTCCGATTCGCCGGAAGGACCTAGTGGGTGCATGGAACAAACGGAGACCGCCCCCGTATTGGACCCGGTCACTCAGCGGCGGGCGCGGCATGTCATTAGTGAGAATGAGCGGACGGTGCGGGCTGCCGACGTGATGCGCCGCGGCGATGCAGTGGAACTGGGCCGACTGATGAATCTGAGTCACGCAAGCCTCCGCGACGACTACGAAGTCTCCAGCGATGCGCTCAACGCGATCGTCGATGCTGCCACGGCCCACTCGGCCTGCTATGGTGCCCGGATGACGGGCGCCGGTTTTGGTGGCTGCGCCGTAGCTCTGGTTCAGGCCGCGGCCATTGACGACTTCGTGCGTCAAACGGCTGAAGCGTACACGACACGCAGCGGGCATACGCCGGCAATCTACGTCTGCCGCGCGACAAACGGCGCCGAGCTTGTACATGACGCCGCCTCACGTCCCTTGGAAAAGTGACAGAAAGCCTTGACATTATGTGGGGCGGCGTGAAAATTACATTAGATGGCACCCGCGGGCGGCCGTGTTGTGTGTGGCATAGGTCGCCGGGACGCCAACGATGCTTGCTCCCCCGGTAGCGACCGCACCGCAACATGAAGTTGGGGTGCGGATCGCTCTTTCTTGGGGCATCGACAGCGATCTGACGATCCCTCCTGTCGATTGCGTTACGTGTGAGCGTCAAGTTTGTGGGTGGATTTCTGAAAGACCGGGGAGTCTGGGGCATTTTCTCTAGCCCAGGCGTTTTACGCCTGGGAAGGCGAATGGACGATTTTCATCTTCCAGTCACGCCCGTTCTACGGACGTCCGTCCCTCGGCTGTTGCAGGAGTCCCGTAAAACGGGCCTGACATAACCCCGACTCCACCATCGCCTCCGCACCCAGGCGTAAAACGCCTGGGCTAGAGAAAAACTCTCGGACCGCCGCCTTCCGGGAACCCCGTGAATTTCCCGCCCACGATCAAGACGCTCAAACACACAACTCCCCTGCGGCGGTGGCCGGCTTGACACCCCCGGCGTCAACCAGTATGCTTACGAGATTGTCGATGCCACTAACTTGTGGTGTCGTAAGATTTTGTAGCGTCTCGGCCGTTTCGTTGGGTCGAGCGGGTCGGGGAGAATATTGACGTAGCGAGACATGTCAGACTTCGGCGGATACGACGACGGGTCGTGATGATCCGTCTGCTGTGAAGTCGCGGCGGCGCTTGTGACTCGGATGAAAGTGAGAGCGAATGGATCCCAACGAACTACTTCGCATCGTGGATGCCATCCACCGCGATAAAAATATCGACAAGGAAATCGTCTTTGAAGGCATCGAGGCGGCACTGGTATCTGCCGCAAAGAAGCACTATGGCGAAGAGGAGGACGTGGTTGTCGAGATTGATCGGGCCAACGGCTCGATTAGCGGCACTCACAACGGCGTGCCGATGGACCCCGCCGAGATGGCCGAGCGCATCGGCGCCCAAACCGCCAAGCAGGTGATGATTCAGAAGATTCGCGAGGCGGAACGCGACGCGCTGTACGGAGAGTACGAGGAACTCCGCGGCCAATTGGTCACAGGAGTGATCCAGCGCTACGAGGGCGGAGCGGCCACGGTGACGCTGGCCAACGTCGAGGCGATCCTGCCCAGGGGAGAGCAGATTCCCGGCGAAACACACCACGCAAACGAGCGCGTTCGCACGACGGTCTACGAAGTAAAGAAGGCCGGCAGCCGCGTCAAGGTGATTCTCAGCCGCACCAAGCCGCAGCTTGTCCAGCGACTGTTCGAGCAAGAGATTCCCGAGATCGCGGAAGGCGTCATCGAAATTCGCGCTATTGCACGCGAGCCCGGCTATCGCACCAAAGTGGCGGTCAGCAGCACCGATCAGCGCGTCGATTGCGTTGGGGCCTGCGTGGGCGTGCGCGGCAACCGCATAAAGAACATCGTCGACGAGTTGTCGGGCGAACGGATCGACATCGTCCGCTACAGCGACGACATGCAGGCGTTGATTCCCAACGCGCTGCAACCGGCCGAAGTGGAAGAGGTGATTCTCTGCCAGATGCTAGGTCGGGCGATTGTCCTGGTTCAAGAGGACCAGCTTTCGTTGGCCATTGGACGCCGTGGGCAGAATGTCCGTCTGGCCAGCAAGCTCTGCGGATGGGACATCGAGATCATGACCCGCGAGGAGCTCGATGAGCAGATCGAGCAAGCCGTTGCCGGCTATTCATCGATCGAGGGAGTGGAGCCGGAATTGGCCGAGAGGCTGGTGGGCGAAGGCTTCCTCTCGTATGACGATCTGTCGGTAATCGAGCCCGACTCGCTGATGGAAATGGGCGGGCTGACGGCCGAGCAAGTCGATCACATTGTATTGCAAGCGGAGAAGAAGGCGACCGAGGCCGAGAAGGTCGCTGCCGAACAGCGCCGGCAGCAACGTGAACAGGAGAGACTGGAAGCCGCGGAAGCTGCCGAGGCGGCCGCTCCGGGTTCGGCCTATTATGCCGACGGCAAGCCCGCCGAAGCGATCGAAGCAACCGTGGACGGCGCATCAGCGGCGAGCGAGCAAGCAGTTTCTGAGCCGGTTGAGCCACCGGCAGTGTCGCCCACGGGCGAAGATGGATCAGCCGTCGAACCAACCCAACACGCTGCGGAGTCGTCCGATGACGCCTCGCAGTAACGGAGCCCTTGCCCGAAAATATAAGTGCAGACAGCCCGACGTAACCTTCCACTGGGAGCGGCCCTTTGCCCATCCGCATCTACGCATTAGCGAAACAATTGAAGCTCGACAGCAAGGTGCTGGTCGATATCTGCACAAAAGCAGGTGTGACGGGGAAGGGCTCTGCGCTGGCCAGCCTGACCGACGAGGAGATGGAACGGGTTACGGCCTTTATGAACAGCGGCAAGACCGGCCGAGCGGTCGGCCCGGCGACAACGCATGCTCCTGCGGCCGGACATGAGGAGCCAGCGGCCGCCGCGCCCTCTACAGCCTTCCGTCGCGAAGATTACATCGCTCCCGGCGGAACGAGCCTCAACAAGGTTCCGGTGCTGCCCAGCCGGACCGAAAAATCGCCGCCGTTAAAGAAGAAACTCGAAGAGACGTCCGCTACCGGTCAGCCGCAGAGCAAGGGCCCGGAAAGCGAAGAGAAGGAGCGAGGCCCGGCCATCAAATTGGCGCCGCTGCCGATGGGATCCAGGTTGCCGGTGCGACGGAAGTCGCAAGAACCCGCGCCGCAAAAGCCCGACATCAAGCTGCCAAAGGACGCGATTCGTGCCAGCAAAGCAGGCACAAAGCCCCTGTCCGAGCATTTACGGAAGCACGAAGAAAAGCGGGCTGCGGCCGAAGCAGCCAAGACCGCGCCGCGCGGCAAGCAGTCGCCAGGCGCGACTCCGCCGCCGCTGGAAGCGCTGCCGGGCGGTCGCGAGCGCCCTCGCCGCGGAGGGCGTGGCGCCGCCGTTGCTGGCAAAGGGGAAGAAGGGGCAGTCGGTACGTTGGGCGGCCGAGAGCAGCGCCAGCTCAAACGCAAGAAAACCGCCAGCGTGCACCGTCGTAAATCAGGCGACGAGGATGACTCCCCGACACCCGCCTTGCGCCGACGCACTCACATCAAGCGCACCGGCACGAATACTGCCGCGCCCCGCCGCGAGAATGTTACGATCGAACTTCCTTGTACGGTACGCAGCTTTTCCGAGGCGATTGGCGTGCCGGCACGGACAATCCTGGCGAAGCTGCTCGAGATGGGCACGATGAGCAACATTGCAGCCACGCTCGATCCGGACATGGCAGAACTATTGGCGTCCGAGTTAGGCGTGTCGGTGAACTTCCAGCGACCGCTGGGTCTCGAACAGAAAGTCATTCAATCGTTGGAGCAGGAGGATGATCCGGCGAAACTGCAAGCCCGGCCGCCAATTGTCACCTTCCTCGGCCACGTCGACCACGGCAAGACATCGTTGCTGGATCGGATCATCGGCATCGACGTAGCCGCGCACGAAAAAGGGGGCATCACCCAACATATCCGCGCTTACCGCGTCGAGAAGGATGGCAAGGCGATCGCCTTCGTCGATACGCCGGGTCATGAAGCGTTTACCGCGATGCGGGCTCGCGGGGCCAACGTTACCGATATCGCCGTGCTGGTCGTGGCGGCCGAGGACGGCGTCATGCCGCAGACGGAAGAGGCCATCAGCCATGCTCGTGCGGCCGAGGTGCCGATTGTCGTGGCGTTGAACAAGATTGATTTGCCGGGCGCAACGCACAGCGCGCGTACGAGCAGTTGGCCGCCAACGAATTGCTACCGAGTGAATGGGGCGGCGAGACGGAAGTCATCAAGACCAGCGCGACCACCGGCGAGGGAATCGACAAGCTGCTGGAAACGCTCCTGACGGTAGCCGAATTGCATGAGTACAAAGCCAATCCGGAAGGGCCGGGTCGCGGCACCTGCCTCGAAGCCGAGTTGCACGAAGGGCGCGGCGTTGTCGCCAAGCTATTAGTTCGTAATGGCACGTTGCACGTGGGCGACATCGTTGTGTGCGGCGCAGCGTTTGGCCGCGTCAAAGCGATGTACGATACGCTCATGCCAGGCCAGCGCCACGAGGAGGCCGGGCCCTCCACCCCGGTCAACGTAACCGGTCTTAGCGAGGCGCCTGCCGCCGGCGACCTGTTTTACGTCCTCAGCGACATCGGTCAGGCCCGCGAGTTGGCCGAACAGCGTGCGGCCGAATCTCGACAGCGCGACCTTGCGGGCGTTCGGCCCCACGTCACGCTCGAAAGTCTGTACGAACGATTGGGCGAAGAAAGCCAAGTGCAGACGCTCAACATTATTCTACGGGCCGACGTCCGCGGCTCGATCGAGGCTATCCGCAAGGAGCTTTCCAAGCTTCAGCACCCCGAGGTGCAGATTAAGATTCTCCAAGCCACGGTAGGCGGCATTACCGAGGCGGACGTCCATTTGGCCGACGCCTCCGACGCCGTTATCATCGGTTTCTCGGTCGTGCCCGACGAAGGAGCCCGCAGTCTGGCCGACAAGCTCGGCGTGCAAATTCGCCGCTATGACATCATCTACCAGGTCACCGACGACTTGCGTGCGGCCTTGGAAGGCATGCTCAAGCCGGCACGGCAAGAGAAGGAACTTGGCCGGGCATTGGCGCAGCGGGTCTTCCACATCAGTCGTCTGGGGACCGTGGCCGGCTGCCGTGTGTTGGCCGGTGTGATCCAGCGCGACGCCCGAGTCCGAGTGATTCGCGAAAGCCGGATCATCGGCGATTACGCGCTGGATTCGTTGAAGCGGGAAAAGGACGACGCTCGCGAAGTCCGCGAAGGTCTCGAATGCGGCATCAAACTGGCCGGATTCAACGATGTCAAGGAAGGAGACCTGCTAGAGGCCTACAAGATTGAGGAAGTCGCCCGCACGTTTTAGTGTCTTCTCTCCCAAGAAGAGAGGTGGCATGATTTCATGTCCGTTCGCCGCGTTCAGAAAGCCGCCGAAGCCATCCGCGAGGTCGTCAGCATGGCGATTCTGGCGGAGCTCAAAGACCCGCGCGTCCGCGACGTAACGGTGACCTACGTCGAAGTGTCGGCCGACATGCGGCACGCCAAGGTGCACGTTTCCGTGATGGGCGACGACACGCGTCAAGATCTTAGTCTGCGCGGGTTGCAGAGCGCCGCCGGCTTCCTGCAGGCTAAAATCGCCGAACAGATCGACCTTCGCTATACACCCAAATTGACCTTCCTGCTCGATCAAGGGGTCAAGCGATCCATCGCCGTGGCCAAGATCCTGCACGAAGTTCTTCCCCCGGAACAGCCCGCTTCCGACGAGGATGTGTTGGAAGAAGCCGAGCACGACCCTAACGAGCAAACCCCATGACCGCAGTCAGTCGCTCCGCACAGTTTTCCAAAGTCCAGAAGGTCCTCAAGAAAAGCTACAAGGCGCCCGTCCACGCCGGGCGCTCGGTAATCGAGCATTTGCTCTTCGCCTGCTGTCTGGAAGACGCCCGACACGACGCGGCAGAAGAAGGCTTTGCCGCGCTGGTGCATACGTTCTTCGATTGGAATGAAGTGCGCGTCACGTCCATCTCTGAACTTTCCGAGGTGATGGCCTGTCTGCCAGACCCTAGGTCGGCCGCCAATCGGATCAAGCGGGTGTTGCACGCCGTCTTTGAAGCAACGTTCAACTTCGACCTCGAAGACCGTCGCAAGAAGAACCTCGGACCGACCATCAAGTGGTTCGAAAAGCTCGATGGCAGCACGCCGTTTACGGTCGCTTACGTCGTTCAGCATGCGCTGGGCGGACATTCAATTCCCATCGATACGGGGACGATGGCCGTCCTGCGGGTCCTCGATTTTGTGAGCGACAAGGACGTGACCGCAGGCAGCGTGCCGGGGCTCGAGCGGGCCATATCCAAGTCGAAAGGGATCGAGTTCGGAGCGTTGCTGCACGAACTCGGAGCCGACTTCTCGGCGAACCCCTATGCCCCCAGCATTCGGGAAATGCTGCGGCAGATCAACCCGGAGTGTGAAAGCAGGCTGCCGAAACGTCGGGCCATCCGTGCGGCCCCGAAAACGCCGGAGCCGGAAAAAGAGAAGAAGGCCGCTGGTAAGTCAGCAAGCGACGGCAAGAGGAAGTCGGAGCCTGCCGCGAAGTCCACATCGAAAAAGAAAGCTGCCGATGCTCCGGTCCCGCCGCCTGCTGCCGGTGCAAAGAAGAAGCCCATCGCCCCGGCGCCTGCCGCGAAGAAGGCCGCCGCGTCCGAAAAGCCGTCTTCGCGCGGAACTGCCCCGAAAAAACGTTCGGCGACGGAAGGACTCTCGAAGCGCAAGCCGCGATGAGCATCCGGTTCACGGCGATAGGGCGAGGTATCCGACGATGACGTGGTGCAGTATGGTCTTTGGGTTGGTGACCGGGCAAAGCGATCACCCCTTGCATTGGCAGAGAGTTAGGTCGACGGCGAACACTTCACCAGCCGCCCATTTTCTGCGATTGCCAATCGCTTGGCCATCAGCCCGTGTGCGACGCGCGTGAATGATCGTCGGGCTATGGACAGCGATCTTAGCGGCCGAACCATTGCAGGCCGCGTCACGTGTTGTGGCGCCGCGTGCCCCGCTGGTCTTGGAAGATCTTCCCGAACGGTTTTCCCCGCGGAACCCGGCCACCGAAGCCGATCGTGATCGCGTTGAGGCCGTCGCGCTGTTCTGCGCCGGCCGCGCTCACGAGCACAAGCAGGAACACGCCGAAGCTTTGCGCTGCTATCAGCGAGCTCTGCGCTACGATCCTCAATCGTCGACGATCGCCCGTGCGGTCATCGTCGAGGCGCTTCAGCTCAAGCGCTATGCGGAGGCCGTCCGCTATGCCGTGAAGGCCGTCGAGCTTGAGAACCCCGACCCGCTCTTACTCCGCGGCCTGGGCGCTGACCTAGCGCAAGAGGGAGAATGGTCGCAGGCGATTCTGCTCTACGAAAAGGCCCTTGCGGCCCGAGGCTCCGCCAAGGAGACGGCCAGCGATATTCTCCTGCGCATGGAAATGGGACGCCTTTATTGTCTCCTGGAGAAATTTAAGCCCGCCGCCGATTGTTTTGCCCGAGTCCTCTACGCAATTGATCACCGCGACGAATATGCCCTGGACGAGTCGCTGGTTCGCGTCCTGTTAGGCAAACCAGCATCCACGTTTCAATTGATGGGCGAATGCTTCCTTTGGGCCAATCGACCGGAGGAGGCGCTGGCGCTGTTTCGAAAGGCTGACGAGGCGTCCCACAATGAGTCGGTGCTCCAGTTCAATTTGGCCCGCGTCTACGTGAAGACCGGCAAGGCTGCCGAAGCGCTAGTGGCCATCGAAGCTGCACTGGCGGGACGCATGAAGGACGAGGGAATCGCTCCGTACGAAACGCTGGCCGACGCCCTGAACGCACTCGGCAAACAGGGAGAATTGCTCGGCCGATTGGAGAAATTGCGGAAAGCGGAACCGAACAACGCTGCACTGGGCTACTACCTAGCTGCCCAATATCGAACCGCCGGAGACGTGCAGAAAGCCGAATCGCTCTACTTGGAATTGCTAAGGCAAGAGCCGTCCATGCTTGGCTACCGATACCTTGCGGAAATGTATCAGCAGAGCAAGCAGCTCGACTCCTTGTTGGCTGTCCTCGGCGAGGCGTTGGAAAAGATGAGCACGATGGAAGTGTTGGCTGCCGAGGCTCAGACCATTTCCGGCGACAAGCAATCGATGGAAGGATTGGTGGAGGCGGCGCGGCGACGCCTCAAGTCGGACCCGGCGAAATTTGGCTATGGCATGCGGCTGGCCGTGGCGCTTCTGTCGCTCGAAGCGAAACAGTACGACACGGCGTCAGAGTTTTTCAATCTGGCATTGGCTGCCGAAAAGTCGATAGGAGCCGTGCCATCCCTGAATCGGCCCTCGCGCAGGGCCGAGGTCTTGATGGTCTGGGGCGTCGGACTCTTGGGCGGACAGCGCGCCGGAGGCGGCCGTCGTATTCCAACGCGGCATCGATGAGAAGGCTCTGCCGGACGACAATCCGGCCTTCTATTTCTACCTGGCCGGCGCATTGGCATTGGCCGAGCGGTCGGACGAGGCTTTGGCGGCCGCGCAGGCGGCAGCCGCGAAGAAGACCGGCTCGGCCCGCTATCAAGCACGCCCGGCCTGGGTGTTGTATATGGCGAAGCGCTATGATGAGGCGACGAATGCTTATCGAGATCTTATCAAGAAGTTCGATGCCAACCGCGCGTCGACTGAGAATCGCGAGGTGCTGCGCGAAGCGCGGCTGGCCCTGTCGAACATCGCGGTCATCTCGGGCAATGTTCCGGAGGCCGAGGAATGGCTCGAACAAGTGCTCGACGAGTTTCCCGACGACGAAGGGGCGTTGAACGACTTGGGTTATTTGTGGGCCGACCAGAATAAGAACCTTCAGCGCTCCCTTCGGATGATCGAGAAGGCCGTCGCGGCCGAGCCGGAAAATATGGCCTTTCGCGATAGCCTTGGTTGGGTGCTGTTTCGGCTGGGCCGGTACTCGGAGGCGGTCGTTGAGCTGCAAAAGGCAGTCACCGACGATAAGCCCGACGCCGTGGTGCTCGACCATCTCGGCGATGCTTGTCTGAAAGCCAACGATCGCGACAAGGCGATCGATGTCTGGCGCAAGGCGGCAGAAGCCTTTCGCCGCGAAAAGGAGCCAGCCAAGGCCGACGCCGTGGATAAAAAACTCGCGAGTTGACGGACTCACGCATTCGATACACTGACTAATTACACTGGAAGATTCGGAGCTGCAATATGTCGGGCCATTCACATTGGGCGGGTATCAAGCACAAGAAGGCACTCGTTGACGCCAAGCGAGGTAAGCTTTGGAGCAGGCTGGCCAAGGCGATTATCATCGCCGCCAAGGCCGGCGGTGGCGATCCGGACCAGAATCTGCGGCTCCGCTACGCCATCGACGATGCCAAAGCCGTGAGCATGCCGAAGGAAAACATCCAGCGAGCCATCAAGCGCGGCACTGGTGAACTCGATGGCGGAAACCTGGAAGAGTTGCTCTACGAGGGCTACGGCTCCGGAGGCGTGGCGATTCTCTGCGAGGTGTTGACCGACAACCGCAACCGAACGGCCGGCGAGGTCCGCAAGATCTTCGAACTTGCCGATGGCAAGCTTGGCGGCAGCGGCTGCGTCGCATGGATGTTCGACAGCAAAGGTTTGTTCATCATGCCGTCCGCCGGCGTCGAAGAAGACAAACTAATGGAGCTGGCCCTCGAGGCGGGCGCCGACGACGTGCAGCGCACCGACGATAAGTTCGAGATCACCTGCGACCCACCTGTCTATCGCGACGTGGCCAAGGCTTTGACCGATGCAGGTATTGAGCCCGAGGTTAGCCAGATCACCCGCCTGCCGAAAAACACAGTCGACATCAACGACCCCGAAGCCGCCCAACGAGTCTTGAAGCTTGTCGAACGTCTCGATGATCATGACGACGTACAAAACGTGTCGGCAAACTTCAATATCCCCGACGAAGTGCTCAAGGCCATCGGCGAAGGGTGAGGAACGCGAGACGCTCTGGCTTGCCCGCCGTGCGCCTCAGCGGATCAATGACATTGCGGACCACCTTGTTTTAATCGCCTTGTGGTGCGCCAATCGATAATTCGATGTGAGAACACGAACATCAAACCAACGCTCGGTGCTACGATTGGAAGGGCTATTCCCGCCACACCACATATGAGAGGCAAAGAATTCGAAGCTTCCGGCGAAAGACCAATCAGCGCTGCAATGCCCCCGCACGTGAAGCAGATCAGGGTGGAGCCTACTGTAATCGTCACTCCTATCCAGAAAGTTCGCCGATATTGAGCGACGATGTCTCCAATGAATTCTACTGATGCGTTGCGCAAGAGCCAGGAAGAGTCCAACCACAAGCAGGAGCAGCAACGCGAGAAACGGGCTGGCCGCTGTGAGTAGGAACGTCCTCCAACCATAGAAGTATCCAAGGGGGATACTGATTATCTCGACTGCCACAACGAGTAGCATTAGCAAGTCGATCAGTGTCATTCTAACCCCCGACTATCCAAACACCTCCGCTACCGGTATGGAAAAACCCGCCAACACGTCATCGCCGGTCAGCGTGTCGACATCACTTAACACGGTGATTTCGTTGCGGCTGCGGTAGACGGAAATCGTCCGAGTCTCGGGATCGATCACCCAGACCAGCGGGCAACCGGCTCGCAGCCAATCCTGCCGCCTTCGCCATGACGTCGCTCGCACGATCATTAGGCGATACAACCTCAACGGCTATATCCGGAGGCCCTTGAAAGTAGCCCTTGACGCCGCCCGGCGGGATTCGCTCGGCGCGGACAAATGCCACGTCAGGCGCTCGGACCGTGTCGGGGTCGTGGGCGATTTGGAAGCCCGGTTCCGCCGTTGCGACCACGCCCAATCGGCGGGGTTTCACGAAGGCCGCCAGAGCAAGACCGATATTGCCCGCAATACCGCCATGATTGAACCCCGCGGGCGACATCATCATGAGTTCCCCTCCCACAAGTTCGCAGTGCTGAAGATTAGCTTGAAGCAACTGCACGGCGGTCGTGATTTGTTCGACGGTTGCCATGCCATCATCCTACGCCAAGAGCGGAATTAGGGGAAGTGGGCACGGAGTAGTAGGCACGCTCCGCGTGCCGTAACCGGCAAACGGCACGCGATGCCTGCCTGCTACGTCCGGCTGCTCAGCTCATGGACAGCGTCAATCAACGCAATTACATGTTCCACCGGCGTCTGTTGCAAGACGCCGTGACCGAGATTGAAAATGTGACCTGGCCGACCGCCAGCTTGACGCAGGATTTCCTTCGCGCGACGGCGGATTTCGACCGGCTCGGCCAGTAGAACAACGGGATCCAGATTACCTTGGATCGCCTTGTCCGGGCCGATGGCCTGCCAGGCATCGTCGAGCCGAATACGCCAATCGACTCCAACGATCGCATCGCGGCGTTTTTTGCCAAACGCTTCGGAAAGCATCGGCAGCAGGGCAGGGTTGCCGGTGGCAAAATGAATGACCGGCACATCGGCAGGCAGCGATTCGATGACGGAGCGGCTGTGCGGCAAAATGTAACGGCGATAATCCTCGACGCCCAAACAGCCTGCCCAACTGTCGAAGAGTTGCACCAATTGCACGCCGGCGTCGATCTGGGCCTTAAGCAACAGGGTGACTGCCCGGGCCAGCCGTCCCATCAGGGCGTCCCAGGCGCCGGTGTCGTTATACATCATCATTTTCGTCAGCCGGTAGTCGCGGCTCGATCCACCCTCGATCGCATAAGCGGCCAGCGTGAACGGGCGCCGGCAAAGCCAATGAGCGGCAGGTCATCGGGCAGGCCAGCTCGCGTCTTTTGAACGGCTTCGATCACAAAGTCGAGCGGCGCGATCGACTCGAGTTCCACGACACGGTCAACATCAGCGACAGTGCGAATCGGGTTACTAAGCACCGGCCCCTCGCCACGAGAGAACTCGAGGTCAATGCCCATCGGCTCGAGGATCAACAGGAGGTCCGAGAAGATAATAGCCGCGTCGACACCCAGTTGTTCGACTGTGCTGAGCATAACTTCCGCACAAAGGTCCGGATTCTTGCACAACTCGATAAAGGAAACTGATTGTCGCAGTTGCCGATATTCGGCCATGTAGCGGCCGGCCTGGCGCATGAGCCAGATAGGCGTTCGGGACGCCGGCTGGCGGCGTGCGGCCTTCATCAAGGGACTATCGAGCCAAGCAGGTGGCGGCATTGCAGTGGTGGATTGTGAATAAGGAATGTAGTAGTCTGTGACGCTGCGTGCGAACGGACTAGTAGGGAAATTGCTCGTCGAGTCTTGCGGAAGAAAGCTCGACTAAAAAAGGCGCCAATCGTTCGACGACGATATCGAGCAAGCGGCGTCCCTTGTCGGCCGTGGCAGCATGTGGATTGCCGACGCCGGCGTTCGTCGTCAACAAGTGCCAGGGCCGCGTAATGGTTACCCAGCCGCGATTGACAGCGTCGAACCGCGTCTGAGCAGGCTGGCCCTCATCGGCCGTCATGCCCCCTTCGGCATTGCGAGCGACGAGCTCCGGAAAGTTTGCCAAAGCCACCGAGGTCTCCATTTCACCAGCGTGATCGTCCGGCACTTCAAAAATCGTATCATGTACGTCGCGGCACACGCGATACCAATCGCATAGAAACAGATGGGCAGGCGTGCGGCCGTACAACTCGCGCATCACCCACTTCAGATCGTTGCCGCCATGGCTGTTCAGCAGCACAATCTTGCGAATCCCCGTGCGAACCAGCGATTCGACCAGATCGTGAATGATCGTGGCGAGCGTGGTTGGGTAGAGGTTCATCGCAAAGGGAAAGGCGGCCTGATTAGTTTGCGTGCCGTAAGGGATCACCGGCAGGAGCATTACGCTGGCGCCACGGCGGTGGGCCTCCGCACAGATCCGTTCGCCGACAATATCGGCTTCCATTGCATCGATGCCATACGGCAGGTGCAGGTTGTGCGGCTCAGTGGCGCCCAGCGGCAACACCGCGACCTCATACCGTTGCTGCTTTACGGCGCCGTAATTAGTTTCAGAGAGCTTCCAGGGGCGCATCGAGCGAGGGATTAGGGAATAAGGATTGGGGCGATCGCTTGTCGGCTACTACGGCGCAGAGCTTTCAGTCTCTTGGCCGGCCTTCATGAACTGCCGGTATTGCTTGTCGAGATCACTATAAGAAGACCCGGTGAGCTTGGCAAGCGTAGTTGCGTCGTCACGGCCGGTGTAGACCGCCGCGAGATAGGCGACCAGCGCGTCGCGATAGCGGCCGCCATCGTAATGGACGAGGAAGTTTGTCAGGCCGGCTGCCTGACTGTAAAGCGTCCCAATCCGCTTGTCGTGTTGGATTCGCTCCATACCGTAGCTCGTAAACTCCTTAAGCGGCACATAGAAGTCGTCCTTCAGCAGGCGGTAGCGGGCCGCAACCATCCGTTCATCATCGAAGCCGCCAAGGACGAAAAATCCGTCCTCCTGCCGCAACGACTCTAGGTACATTGCAATCCCTTCGATGATCCAGAAGTTGGCCCGACGACCGACGTCCGGCGCCACCATCCGCGACTCGTGGAACAACTGGTGGGTGGCTTCGTGAAATAGCGTGCGGTCGTCGCTCTGCGGACCGGCAAAAAAATACGCCCGGCGAGTTTGATCGACGTACACACCGATCGATATGGCGATATTCGGCATGGCCGCGCGAAGCGAGCGGTTGTAGTCGTCGCGATCGCGAAAATAGACGACGTCGTGCCGTTGCGGGCCCAATAGCGCTTTTGATCGCCCATTGAACATCGCCACCACGTCGGCCTCCGAGGCATAGTACCGCACGAACAATTGTTGCCAGAGCCGAAAGAGTTGTTCGAGTTTCACTCCCAATGCCACGCCGGCCTCGATGCTGTGGTTCGTGCGGATCGTGTAGTGTTCCGTCTCGACATCCCAACCGGAACGAATGTCACGATGTCGCTTGACATCATCGTCCGCCGAAATCCATTGGCCGTCGTAATATCGTTGCCCTTGCTCGTAGCGACGCAGATATGCCTTGGGCAGCCAGCCGAATTTGTCGCTCCAAACAAATCCGGCCCTCAGTTTCTTCACTTCGTACACCGTGTGCCATTGGCCGCGATACTTCTGGTAGCCGAACAGCCGTCGAACCGGCTCATAATCGGGATCCGCCTGAATGGTCGCCACCGCCAAATCAAACGCCAGACCGGCGCTCCCGTTCTTAACGGCATGCCGCGCCATCTCGAATAGCGTCAGAGCCTGTTCGTGGCGCAGCTTGTTGAGCCGAGAACGCCAGCGGGCTTTCTCCGATGTATCGCCAGCGGCCGGCGGTGGGCTGATCTCGACCGGCAGCACCGGGATGTAGAGTTTCAGCGGGTCGCTAGGGCCCAGTACATGAATCGTCTGCTTCGCTTCGTCTGCTAGCCCGTTGGCCTCGCACCACTTGGCCAACTGCCGGATATCGGCGGCGTACTTAGCACGTAACTCGATCGCCGCCTTGCGCGTGTCCGCGCCAGACGTCTGCTCGGCCGCCAATAGGGCGGAAGCGCATAAGATACAGGTCAACGCGTGCGGTTTCAAACGCATCATTTATCCATTGTACCATGCCGCCTCGTGGCAACAGGGTTGACAATCGTGTATCCTGGAAGGTATACTAAAATAGCCACAATAAAGGCTACTACCATGGCATCTGGAACCGTTCGCATCTCGGCCGCCGTTCACGAAAAGCTAAAGCTGTTGGCAGCAGAGTCTCGAACGTCCCTAGCGCGGACGCTTGAAACGGCCGTTGATGCGCTCCGGCGTCAACGGCTGTTGGAGGAGACGAATCGGGCCTATGCGGCCCTAAAAACTGATCCCAAGCGATGGGCCGATGAGGAGGCCGAACGTGCCGCCTGGGATGCGACGCTCCTCGACGGTATAGAGGACGATTAAGCATGTCCGAACCTTGCCGGGGCGATATCTGGGCTGTCGATCATAACCCCATCCGCGGGCATGAGCAGGCCGGCCGCCGGCCCGCGCTGGTCGTGTCGGTTGACCAGTTCAACCACGGTCCCGCGGATCTAGTGGTAGTATTGCCGATTACCAGCAAGGCAAAAGGCATCCCGTTACACGTATCCCTGACGCCTCCCGAAGGCGGCATGAAGGTGGCAAGCTATATTAAGTGCGAGGACATTCGGTCGGTTACAAAGCAGCGATTGATAAAACTCTTAGGGCAGGTCTCGCCCCAAGTCATGCGGGATGTTGAGGAACGCCTGACAGTCCTCTTGGGCATGTAGGCGCGCAGCAAATCTACTACGCCGTCAACGGGCTAACTGTTCTAATTGCCCGCTGCGACGGGCTTCTTGCCAGCGGCTACCGCGTCTGCTCTTCCTTGTCGAAGGCCGCGTCGAAGGCCACCTTGCTGGGCTCGAAGTCGAGCTTGCGCAGGAACTCCAGGGCTTCTTTGGCGCCATGGTCGCGGTCCATGCCACTGTCTTCCCATTCGACGGATAGCGGTCCGACGTAGCCGGCCGCATTCAAGGCGCGGATGATCTCCTCAAAATTCACGCCGCCGCGGCCTAGCGATCGAAAGTCCCAGCCGCGGTGCGGGTCGCCAAAGTTCAGGTGGCTCGACAAGATTCCGCTGCGGCCGTTCAGCGTCACGGCGGCGTCCTTCATGTGGACATGGTAGATGCGATCGGGAAACGCCCGGATGAACTCGGTCGGATCGACGCCCTGCCAAATCAGATGGCTGGGATCGAAGTTGAAGCCGAACTCTTCGCGATATTTCAACACGTCGAGCGCCCGTTCGGCCGTGTATAGGTCGAATGCGATTTCCGTGGGATGCACTTCCAACGCAAACTTCACGCCACACTCGCCAAATACATCGAGAATCGGGTTGAACCGTTCGGCCAGAAGATCGAAACCCGCGTCGATCATCTCGGGCGAAACCGGTGGGAACGAATAGAGCAGGTGCCAAATGCTCGAACCGGTGAACCCATTGACTACGCTAACGCCCAACTTCTGCGCGGCCCGGGCCGTGTTCTTGAGTTCCTCGGCCGCCCGCGCGTTGACCTCGGCCGGGTTGCCGTCGCCCCAGATATACGGCGGCAGGATTGCCTGATGGCGTTGGTCAATCTTGTCCAATACCGCTTGGCCGACAAGGTGGGCGCTGATGGAGTAGACATGCAAGTTATTCTTTTCCAGCAGCTCGCGCTGTTCGGCGCAATAATCGTCCTCGTCCAGGGCCTTGGCCACGTCGAAATGGTCGCCCCAGCAGGCCAGTTCCAAGCCGTCGAAACCCAAACCGCTCGTCTTTCGCGCTAATTCGGCCAGAGGGAGGTCGGCCCATTGGCCCGTAAATAGTGTGATCGGCCGTGCCATTTCAAGCTCCTTCGATGATATGTGTGTGCAACCGGCTTGCATTGTCGCAAATCCGCGGCCGCTCGCAACGGGGGCCTACCTAGCAAGCGCGCAGAGCGCGTCTGTCGGAACTTCACCCCCTCTTCAGGCTGCTTGTGTTTTTGAAACGAGTAGGTGATAATCAAACGTTGGTGGATTGGACCCACCGGCGCTCATCCGTACGTCGTTCTGGGGAGAGGCAATCTGTCATGAGGTTCTCTTTGCGCGCTCTGTTTGTTTTGGCGGCCGTGTTGGTCGCTGCCCTAGTTGTTGCGCCCGGCTCTGCGCTCAGCAAGTTCAGGCGAAGCCAAGCGTAATGAGTGCGGGCTCCACGCCTGGCGCAACACAAATGACTCCGGGGCCAAACAATCGCGTGATGCCGACCCCTGCGCCGGCGGTCAGCCACCGGGCGGCAATGCCGGCAAGCCCGGTGCGACGCCGGGAAAATCGGCCGAAAAGAAGGAGCCGGAAGGTCCAAAGCCGATTACCCGTCCCACCAAGCCGGGCACGCCGCCAAAGCCCGAGGAGTTGAAGATTCGGCCCGGCAAAGACGGTAAAGTGCGGCTGGATTTCAATGGCCAGCCCTGGGACGGTGTGTTGAATTGGCTGGCAGATATCTCGGGCATGAGCCTCGATTGGCAGGAGTTGCCGGGCGACCCTCTTAATCTGTCGACGCAGCAGAGCTACACCGTGCCGGAAGTCCGCGACCTGATCAACCGGCATCTGCTGGCCCGCGGCTACACGCTCATTCGCCAAGGCGAAATGATGACCGTGGTGAACGTTAAGAAGCTCGACGCCAGCCTCGTGCCGCGCGTCCAACCGGACGAGCTGGCTCGGCGCGATCCGCACGAGTTCGTCAAGGTGTGCTTTACGTTGGACTGGTTTCTGGCTGAAACGGCCGGCCGCGAACTCCAGGCGCTGAAGAGCCCCAACGGAAAGCTAACGGCGATGCCGGAGACGAATCGCCTCGAAGCCATGGACGCCGTGACCAACTTGCGCGATATGTACGCCGTATTGAAGAGCGAGCAGTCGGACGAGAGCCAGCAGCGACTCGTGAGGCCATTCCAATTGAAATACACGCGGGCGGCCGAAGTCCGCGATCAGTTGATAACCCTGCTGGGCGAAGACTCTGCACATGGCGCGCCGGGACCGCAGCAACCACAGAACCCGCAGCAGGCCCAGCAACAGGCGATGATGATGGCCCGCATGCAAGCCAGTGGTGGACAGCCGAAGCCCGGTGGTCAGCCAGGCCAACCCGGCCAGACGCCGGGCGGCGCGGCTGCCAAGACGTTTACGCTGGTCGCCGACGAACGCGAGAACCGGATCATCGCCACCGCCAAGCCCGACAAGATGGCGATCATTGCCATGGCCATCGAAGCCATTGACGTGCCCAGCGACGTCAGCCCATCGTTGCAGGCCACGATGAATCGAACGCACCGCTATACGATCACTGGAGTCGATCCAAAACTCGTTGTAAAGACATTACAGCAGGTGGGCAACCTCAGCCCCACCACGCGTCTGGAGGTTGACGAGAAGAACAAGGCGATTATCGCCGTTGCCTCGTTGGCCGATCAGGTGACCATCAACGCGGTGGTCGAGAAACTTAGCGGCAGCGAGCGGCATTTTGAACCCATCAGGCTCCATCGCTTGGCCGCCGACTCCGTGGCCGGCAGCATCCTCTTCATGATGGGCATCGAGCCGAAAAAGAAGAAGGAACGCCCATCATACTTTAGCTACTTTGGGCCTCAGCCGACTCAGACCGAAAAATCCAACGAGTTCCGCGTGGATGCCGATGTCGAACACAACATACTGCTTCTGTATGCGAACGACGTGGAACTCAAAGAGGTCAACGACCTCTTGGTGAAGCTCGGCGAGATTCCGCCGAAGGGAGGCAACCCGGCTACTAGGCGCGTGATCGAGGCCGGCGATCCGCAAGAGACCCGCGAAATGCTCGATCGGATTCGGCGTGCCTGGCCCTCGCTGGCCCCCGATGTGCCGCTAATTCTGCCGGACACCACGACGAAGAAACAGGACACTGAGCCGGCGCCTTCTAAGGAAAAACCGCATGATGAATCGCCGCTGCCACCGGCGAAGACTGCGCAGCGAGCACCCGACGGCGCATTGATCCATTTGGCTGAGCTTCGTCGCGACGTGGTGGCCGAGGCGGCTACGGCCGAGACGGGCAAGGAGCCGGCTAAGGCGGAAACGGCCGCCGCCGACGCTAGCAAGTCGAAGCCGCCTGTGAAAATCACGATTGGCCCCGACGGAAAGCTCGTCATCTCCTCCGACGATCCCGAGGCACTGGATCTGCTGGAGGAATTGGCAGACCAACTCACTCCGCAACGGAAGGATTACCGCGTATTCCCTCTGAAGTACGCCAGCGCGTATACGGTGTCGCTCAATTTGGAGGACTTCTTCAAGGAAGATAAGAAGGACAACAAGCGAGTGCCTTGGTACTGGTTCGATTCCGGTTCGCAGGATGACGAATCCGATGATCGGCGCCTGTCTAAACGCCCGAAACTCAAGTTCATCTCCGACTACGACAGCAACAGCATCCTGGTGCAGGGCGCCGACGCGTCGCAAATGAAGACCGTCGAGGAACTGGTCAAGATTTACGATCAGCCGCCGCCGACCGACACTCAGTCGGTCCGCAAGACGCAGACCATCCATCTCAAGTATGCTAAGGCCAAGATAGTCGAGGAAGCGATCAAGGGAGTGTATCGCGACTTGTTGAGCGCCAACGACAAGGCCCTGGCCGATTCGTCCAATCGTCGTCAAACCGAGCGCACCGTCATTTATGATTGGGGTGGTGGTGGCGACGGAGACAAAGGGGAACAGAAGGTTCCTAAGTTTAAGGGCTTGCTGTCGATTGGCGTGGACGAAACCTCCAATTCACTGGTGGTCTCGGCGCCGGCATTTCTATTTGATCACGTTAGCAAGATGATCCAGGAATTGGATGACGCGGCCGCCAACAACAATACAGTCCGCGTGGTGAAGGTGGGTAGCGGCGTCTCGGCCACCCGTCTGCACGAGATCTTGGAAGCAGTGTCTAACGGCCGCTCGGCCGGCAGCGTCACCACATCCGCGGAGTCGACCAAAGAAGGCTCGAAGACGCCCAAGAATGGCAAGAAGCAGGGCGGCAAGAACGGTGGCAAGTCGGAAGCCTCGTCCTCCACCGACTGATGCCCCGACTGCGCTGTGTTTACCGCTCGGATGCCGCTGGCTCCCTTGCCGGCCACTGCATCAAATCGGCCGTGTCCTGCGCCCTGCAAAATCTGACGCAGTTCGCTATTGCGTCACGGCTTCCGCCGCAGGTGCTACAATTCTTTAGTGGCGCGTCCTGTCACCGGCTGATAACTCCGCGAGGTCCGAAATCTCGATGTTACGCCTTCATCCCATCGATCGAATGTTGATGCTTCTGGTCCTGATTGCCATTGCACCGATGGCGGCCCTGGCTAGCGGCACCGTGCAACTGGAACTCGTTGGCGATACACACGGCTCGGCCATGGCTTTCCAGCAATGGGCCATGGTCTTGGGCAACGCCGGCATCCGCAATGTCCGCATCCGGACCGCGGAAGATGCCGAGACAGTCGGCATCGAAACGCTTGGCACCGCGCAAAATCCGACGTACGTCGTGACGGGCGTCATCCGCTCAGCCGATGAACTGGTGTTGCCCGGCGGACGATATCGACGTGCCGATATTGGCCGGCTGACCGAGTGGCTCACGGATCTGGCCGAGCACGGCCCGGCGGCGGGACGCGAGCCGAAAGGTCCCTTCGGGCTGACCAAAGCCGCATTCGCCAAGGTCCATCTGGATCTCGCCACGCCGGTGGGCTTCGCAACCCACAACATGGCGCGTCGGCAAGTCGTCGGGCGGATCGTGGCGCAGTTGAAGCTGCCAGTGAAACTCGATGCCGCGACCACAGAAGCCATAGGCGACGATAAGCTGGCGGAAGAGTTGAGTGATCTGACATCCGGGACGTCGCTGGCCTATGTGCTGGGTTTGGCCGGATACGGTTTCGTGCCGCGCGACGCGGCCGGTCAGCTCTCCTACGATGTTGTGAGACTAGAACGCGACGTCGACGCCTGGCCGGCCGGCTGGACGTCCGAAAAACTGCCGCGAGAACGGCTGCCCGGCCTGTTCGAGTTCCTCAATGTGAACATCGAGAATGTTACGGCCGCCAGGGCCCTCGATGCGATCGCGAAACGATTGAAAACGCCGGTGCTCGTCGATCATCGCGCGCTGCAGCGCAACGGCATCGATCCGGCGACCAAGAAAGTCACGCTGCCGAAGAGCCGAACCACATACAGTCTGGCTCTGCGGCAAGTCCTCTTTCAGGCACGGATGAAGTTTGAAGTCCGCTACGACGAGATCGATACGCCGCTTCTGTGGATCACGTCGATCAAGCCATAACAAATCCGCCACGCCCTGCGACGCGTTTCGAGGTGTGTTACCCTTCGCCTACGAGGCCGGACGCGATTCCCGACGTAGCGCCGCGACTTCCTCGTGTGTCAAGCGTCGCGATGCGCCGGGCGGCATGGCGCCCGAGCGCACCGGGCCGACGGCAATCCGTGTCAACCGGAGCACCTTGTGCCCTAGCTGGGCGAGTATGCGACGTATCTCCCGATTCTTGCCCTCGCGCAGAATCATCTCCAGTACGGTGCTGTCCTTATGCGACGATTTGATCTCGACGCGTTCGGCCCGCGCGAGACCTTCGGCCAAACGAACGCCCCCGCGCAGCTTGGCGAGGACTTCACGATCGGGCCGCCCGGCGACTACGACGCGATAGGTCTTGGCGACGCCGTACCGTGGATGCGTGAGACGATTGGCCAGTTCGCCGTCGTTGGTGGCCAGAATCAGGCCCTCGCTATGCAGGTCGAGTCGCCCGATGGTGAATAGCCGGATGTCTTTGGTGGGCAGCAAATCAATGACGCGCGGCCGACCCGAGGGGTCGCGGTTGGTGCTCAGCACGCCAACCGGTTTGTTGACCGCGAAATAGACGAGCTTCGGCCGCGGTAGCGGTACGCCGTCGACGCGGATTTCTTGCTCGGCCGGACTGGCCCGCGAGCCCAGTTCGGTAATCACGCGACGGTCGACCTCGACACGTCCCGTGGTAATCAGCTCTTCACACTGCCGACGGCTGCCGAGTCCCGCGGCGGCCAGCACTTTTTGCAGACGTTCCGAGCCGGTCTGGGATGGAACCGCCGACCTTGTACTGGGAGAGGTGGGACGCTTTCGGCGATTTGGACGGGGATGAGGGGGCATCTCCTCAGCATACGGCCGGGAGCGGGCCCCGGGAAGGGGTGCCGCGAGGAGGACTGCAAAGTCGTTCAGGACCGAACGAAACGGGAGGGCGAAGCTCCTGCTGAGCCGCGTTCTGCGATCTGGTTTGGCTCGGCAGGAGCCTCGACCTCCCCAGAATTGTGACTTGGCAATTCTCCCAGGGGTGTCGGCTACTGTCCCCAACCGCCGAGTTGCCAGCGAGCCCGGGAAGTCTCGGGCGGCGGCTTGTCGTATTCGCGGGGTCGGACCCCTACCATCGACGGACCGACGTCATTCTCGGGGTACGGATCGTACCGTAAGGCCCGCGTCTGTTGCGCACGCGCGCCGCCGGGGTGACACCAGTTCGGACCCTCAGTATGGACGCATCCCCCTGCCGCGACAAGCGATAGCAGTCCCGCAGCGAGCAGCCGGGCCATTCCCATAACAACCTCTCCAATCGCATTGCCTGCGAGACGGAGTTCAGACGAGGGGGCGGATTATACTTGAGCCGGGCGGCGGAAGAAAGGCTGAATCAACACGAATTGGCCGCAAGTTGGCGGTTTGGCGTCAACGGCGCAACCAATGACACGGCAACGTGTTACAACCATGGGCCATCGCATTACCCCACTCCGAAGGCGAGAGACGCCCATTGTCACGGAATAAAGGCGTCCAGCAGAACCGTTTTGCTCTGAGGGCTGAACATGACTTCGCCGACGCCGGCCGGAAGCAGAAGGGTATCCCCTCGTTCGAGCGGCGCATCGCACGCGTCGCCTTCGATGCGCACTTTGCCCTCAAGCACGGCAATGACGTGGCATCTTCCGTCACCGCCGGTGGGTAACTGCGAATCGAAACGCCAGCGGTCAAACACGAAATGCTCGCATTCAACCAGGCGTCCACTTCAGGCCGTTCGGTCGGCTGCGGCTGCTGCGGGCTAACGGGGCCTCGCCGGAAATCGACCGCGTCGAGTCCCTGCTCAATTTGTAGTGGCCGTCGCTGTCCGTCGGGACCCAACCGGTTCCAGTCGAACAGGCGATACGTGACGTCGCTAGACTGCTGGATTTCGGCCACGAGCAAGCCTTCGCCCACGGCATGGACGGTTCCGGCCGGCAGGAAGATGCTATCGCCCGGCGATGGCTTTATGACATGCAACAAGCCCTGACAATCGCCGTCGTGAAGGGCCGTGGCCAACCGTGGGCGGTCGACGCCCGGCTTGAGGCCCGCGAAAATCCGGCTGTCGGCCGTCGCTTCGAGTACGACCCAGGCCTCCGTCTTGCCAGAATCGGGCGGATTCAACCTTGCGGCCTGGGCGTCATTCGGGTGCACCTGCACCGAAAGCGCGCGGTTGGCATCGAGAAACTTCAGCAGCAGCGGAAACCGCGCCGCGGGATGGTGGCGACCAAGCAACTCCTTGCCACGCTCTTGCACAAGTTGCCCCAGTGTTGCGCCAGCCAGAGGACCAAATTCGACAATGCTCTGATCGGCCCCATGGTCAGAAATCTCCCAGCTTTCGGCCCAGTCGTTGCCTGGTCCGATCGGTTTTCGCAACACCGTCCCGAGTCGCCGGTTGCCCCACAGGTAACGACGAAAAATCGGGCGAAATCGCAGCGGATACAGGGGAGACGGTTGCACAATAGGGCTCGCAGGGATGAAACTATATGGGATTATGGCGTCTCGTCGGCAATCGGGCAAGACGCCGAACGCGCCGCAGGCCGGCGGCTGGAACTGCGGCTCGGCCTTTGCTGGATGAGAATTTAAGAAAAGACGTGAGTCGAGCCATGGCTTTTCGAGACCGTAGCGAGGCCGGCCAATTTCTGGCAGAGAAGCTGTCGCACTACGCGCATCGAGACGACGTGCTTGTGCTGGGGATTCCTTGCGGGGGCGTTCCCGTAGCCTTCGAGGTAGCAAAGGCGCTGGGCGCTCCTCTCGACGCGTTCCTGGTGCGAAAGCTCGGACTTCCGGGTCGCGAGGAACTGGCGATGGGCGCGATCGCCTCGGGCGGCGTGATGGTGCTCAATGATTCTGTGATAAAACGGTTTGATGTCAGCGATAGCGTTATCCAATCCCTCGTCCTCCGCAAACGCCGCGAACTGGACGCCCGGGCACGAAAGTATCGTGGCAATCGGCCGCCGCCTCGCATCGGCGGACGGGTAGTGATCGTCATTGACGATGGGTTGGCGACGGGTGCTTCGATGCGTGCCGCCGTCGAAGCGCTGCGCACTCAGCGACCGCAGCGAATCGTCGTCGCTGTTCCAGTCGGCGCAGTTTCGACCTGCCAGGAGCTTCAAAACGATGCCGACGAGGTCGTTTGCTTCATCACGCCCGAGGATTTCGCCGCCGTGGGCATGTGGTATGAAGATTTTGCGCAGACCACCGATGACGATGTGAAACGACTGCTAGAGGAAGCGGAGAGGTGAACGGCGTCGCCACCCGAAGTGCCTTAAGAATTCTTGATTGAAGATAGCGGCGATGCGCATTAGGTCCCACTAAGACCCGTGCGTATACAAGTTTATCGGCGACTGCGCTCGCCTGCTAAACCGCATGCTCGTTGGCCAGCGTCAGTGCCCGCTCGGCCAGCGCTTCGCCGGCGTGCCGACATTCGGCGAGTATCTCCGGCGTGGGCCGGTAGCGTGCTTTGAGAGGCTCACGGATGATGTCCCAGTCCAACGCTCGCAGGCCCGCATCAACGGCTTCTGGTCCGCCCTTTCCCCAACCGTAGGAACCGAAGGCCATCGCTGCTTTGCCGGCCGGCCGCAGACCGTCGAAATAGCTAAGCGTAGCGGCCACCATCGGCATCATGCCGCGATTGAGCGTAGAAGAACCAATCGCCACTGCAGCCGCATCGATCACTTCGCCGGCGATGCGAGTGAGATTGGATTGACGTATGCTGACCGACACCGCCGTCACACCCGGCTGCTGGGCGCCGGACAGAATGGCCTCTGCCATCGACGTGGTGCTTTCCCACATCGTGTCGTAGAGGATCAGCACCTTCGGTAGCGGTCGATGGTTGGCCCAGCGACGATAAGCATCGATGATCTGCTTGCCGTGGCTGCGCCAAATCAACCCGTGACTGGGTGCGATCATTTGGAGATCGATGCCCGCGAGATGGTTCAAGCACGCCCGCACGGCCTTGCCGTATGGCAAAATAATGTTGGCATAATAGGTCTTGGCCTCTTGCATCACGATAGCCAAATCCGCCTCATCGTCGAACCGTTCCTCGGTGGCGTAATGCTGGCCAAAGGCGTCCATCGAAAACAGGAGCTTTTCTTCCGGAAGGTAGGTAAACATCGACTCGGGCCAGTGGACCATCGGCGTATCGATGAATTGCAGGCTGCGACGGCCCAGCGAAAGCGTCTCGCCGTTGGCAACAATGCGGATATTCCACCCAGACGTGTCGAAATGCTCGCCGAGCGCGGTGGCACACTTCCGGTTGCACACCAGCGTGGCCTGCGGCATCGCATTGATCACCTGCGGCAATGCGCCGGAATGATCAAGCTCGGCGTGATTGCAAATGACGTAGTCAACGCGCGAGGGCTCAACCAGCGCAGCCACGCGCTGGAGCAACTCCTCGGCAAATGGTGCCTTGACCGTGTCGACAAGCGCGACTTTGTCATCACGGATCAAATAGGAATTATAGGTGGCGCCGCGCTCGGTGTCGTAGCTGTGAAAATCGCGGATCATCCAGTCGACAGCGCCGACCCAATCAATGTTCTTGCAAAGCGTTGCGTTCATGCTCACGTGGCCGGGGGATTATGTTACGTGTTGAAGGATTTGTCGGGCGTTAGGAACGCGCGAATGCCGTGGCGGGCTCTCCACAGCGGCGTGTGCCGAAATCGACGGCGAAAGCCATCCTCATCGAGAGTTGCCAATTCGGCGAACTCCACGGGATTCATGCCCGGCCCGGGGTAAAATGAGGACTCCGTCGTGGCTGGCGTACGACGATTCCAGGGACAGGCGTTCTGGCAGGCGTCGCACCCCAAGAGCCGGCTGCCGCACTGCGCATGCAATTCTTGTGGATTGATATCTCGCGCCTCAGTAGTCAAATAGCTGATGCATCGTCGCGCGTCGAGCCGCCACGGCGCCACAGCGCCCCGTCGGACACGCATCGAGGCAGGCACGACACGATCCGCAGCGATCGCGGTCGTCAGCCGAGTCATACTCCAGCACATCGGTGGTCAGCAAGGCCGAAAGAAACATCCAACTGCCGAATCGCTCGTTGATGAGCAGCGTGTTCTTGCCGATCCAACCGAGACCGGCCAAGCGAGCAAACTGGCGCTCTAGCAAAGGGGCCGTATCCACGACGCCGCGCACAGTCGCCCCGGGCGCCAACTGGCGATGGAAGTCGGCCAGCATGTGTAGTCGGCCGCGGATCAATTCATGATAGTCGGCGCCCCAAGCATATCGCGATACGGCCAATTGGCCTGGCCCGGAGGCGACAGGATCTACCGTGCGGTAGTTCGTCGCCAGCATCAGGAGGCTCTTGGCCCCTTCGAGCAATTCGTCCGGGTGGCGATAGGTGGCCAGCCGCTGGCCAAAGTAGTGCATCTGGCCGGCATAGCCGTCGTTGATCCACTGCGCGAGGTGATCGAAGTCCGGTGAGGCGATTGCCGGTGTGGCTGCGGCAAGGTCAAAGCCCAGTCGCCGGGCCTCCTCCTTCAGCGCAGCAGTCAATGAGGCGGCATTCATTTCAAAGTCTTTCGCGTCGGACGTCCGTCGCATACAATCATCGCATAGAAGCCCTCTGAATGGGAACCCCTGCGATGCGCTATAAGATTACCGCTTCCTTGCTGCTGACGATTATTTGTGGTTGCGGACCAGCACTGTCCAAGCAGGATCTCGGCCATGTGGTCTTTGAGGACCCAAAAGTCGCCGGCGACAAGCCGTATGAAATGCCAAAATTGAACGATTCCGGAGCCGACCAGCACAGTGCGACTATACCGGCGAAGAAGAAAGAAGACGGGGCCGACGACGGCAAGGGTGTACCCGATATGGGGGGGTGATTAGTCCATCGGACCGTCTCCGACTTTTCGCACGTGCTGAACGGCTTCCCCTCAGTAATTGCCAAGGCCGCGATGGGCCTTGCGCCCAGCACGACAGCAACTCTGATAGGGACTTGTCTAGACCGCGCAGACCGGTATGATGATATCGCGGGCAAAATGGCAAGTATGGCTAAGATGAGGTGACGGCTATGTGTGCGAAACTTATCCTAGTTGGATCGCTCATTCTTGTCGTCGTCGGTGTCGCCGGATCGGCAGTGGGGCAAGACGGGTATGGTTTTCCGTATGCCTTCGGTGGCTATTATTATTCGCAAAGCTACCTGGGCGAGTGGCCGCCGTACTTTGCCCTGCATCCCCCGGTATACTACAGCCATCAGGTGCCCAGGACCTACGGATATAGCCCCTTCCCATATCCGCCGTATGTTTTAACGCCGGGATCGGAGATGAAGCCGACAGTGATTCAAAACGTGTATTCCGGCGGTTCAAACGCCGAGTCGGACGAGCAGCAGGGCCCACAGCCGTTGCGGATCGACAACCCGTATGTCGAGCAGCCTGACCGATCTGGTGTGACGAAGGCGCAGCGACCGGTTGGGCGTCGGCCGCAGATCGTCTATCCGGCATCCCTGGCGGTGCAACGTCGTTGAACGGCCCTACGTCGGCTCGCCAAATCGATCGGCCCTCTGCTGAGCGGGGCAAAGAAATCGATCTGGACACCGCCGGAAAAATCGCTACTCTATCGGCCCCATGAAGCGGCTTTTCGGGCTGATACTGGTTGCGCTATGCATTCTGGGCTGCAAATCTGAAGCCCCTGTGTGCGATCCATTCGGTGGCCGGACCACGATTCCACCACCGTCGACCGGTGCCTCGATTGGACGGCCGGTCGAACCTTGCTACCAGCCGCCACCACTCGTCCCCAATCAACAGACCCCCGGTGGTTGTTGTCCCCCAACGGTTCAATTGCCGTCGGCCGCGACGTCAACGGCGCCAGCCGCGCTACAACCTTCGCCCCAACCGACGGGCAGTTCTTGGACCAATCCGCCCGGTGCGCTGGCCGCGCCGACCGGACAGCCGGCCGCGAGTCCATCCAATTTAACCCCCAATGCGTTGGCGCCGCGTCCATACTCTGCCGGCCCCGCGTACACGACGCCCTCCAACACGCCGGCGCCGCGATATTCCACTCCCGGCGCTGCGCCCTACAGCAACCCCGGTCCGATGCCAAACGCCGGCGGCGCCGCTCCCGTTTCGCCCGGCAACAATCCCGGGACGGCCCCGAGCGGCAATCAATATGCGCCGCCTGGGGGTTACATTTATCGCGGTGCGTCCACGACCGGAGCGCCCGCCGTTTCACCGTCGGTTACTAGCGTTGGCGTTGCCCGCAGTTCGATGGTCGGCGACGACCGCATGCCGCGGCCGGTGGACGATGCGGCCAGCGCGGCCCTTCGGAAACCGATCATCAGCACGCTCCAGCCACGCGGCCAGGAGGGCGTTGCCGATCGCCCCGTCGACATCGCGGATCTGCCAAAAGCGCCGTAGCGGTCGCCTGCGGAAGCACTCCACAGTACGCCGTCGGGCCGAGCTATGCTATAGTGACCATAGGGTGGTGTTGCGACGCTTCTGTCGACACGCAGCCTTGCAACTTTTTCCAACGGCGGCCAAGCGTTGAGCGAAATATCACGGGGCATTCGATCACAGGTGGGCGGTTTCGCCAGCGGCGCCAATGGCTGGCGATTGCGGCGGTGGGCGGCGCTGCTGCCGAAGATTGCCGCCCTCGAACCGGGCTTGCAGGCCCTCGGCGATGAACAACTCCGCAAGCGGAGCCTCTCGCTTCGTTATCGGGCCAAGAGCGGCGAGCCCCTTTCGCGGTTGCTGGTGGAAGCCTACGCCCTGGTGCGCGAAGCCGGGCGGCGGACGATCAACATGCGGCACTTCGACGTCCAGCTCTTGGGCGGAATTGCCATGTTCAACCGCTCGATCGTCGAGATGCAAACCGGCGAAGGTAAAACGCTCACGGCCACTTTACCACTCTATTTGCACGGTTTGCTGGGCCGCGGGTGCCACCTGGCAACGGTCAACGACTATCTCGCTCGCCGCGACGCCGACTGGATGCGCCCATCTACGAAGCGTTGGGCATGAGCGTCGGCGTGATCGAAACACAGATGTCACAGCCGCAGCGGCGCAAATCGTACGCCTGCGATGTGACCTATGGTACGGCCAAGGAGTTTGGCTTCGACTTTCTCCGCGATCGTCTGCTGCTACGACGTATCGCCGAGGGCCAGACCGACCTGTTAGGTGGAATGTTGGCCAAAGGGCCCGCAGCCGCGGACGAAAAACCGGTCCAAGGTGAGCCGTATTTTTCCCTGGTCGACGAGGCCGACAGCATTCTCATCGACGAAGCTCGGACGCCACTGATCATCGGTGCGTTGCCGACCGAGGAACAACGCCTGGCAGTGGAGTGCTACAAGTGGGCCGCGTCGGTCGTAGGACAAATCGTGGAAGACGATGATTACGAATACGACCACGAGAAGAAAACCGTCGAGCTGACGCGTGAGGGGCGTCAAAAAGTGCGCCTCCTCAATCGACCGTCCGAGATGGACACCGTCGGCATGGTGAATATCTACCAGTATGTCGAGCGGGCCGTGTTGGTGGATCGCGAGTATCATCTCGATCGCCAGTACGTCGTTCGCGACGGCGAAATCGTCATCGTCGACGAGTTTACCGGGCGATTGGCCGAGGGGCGAAAATGGCGCGACGGCTTGCATCAGGCCGCCGAGGCAAAAGAGAACGTCGAGGTGACTGTCGAGACCGGACAGGCGGCGCGGATTATCGTTCAAGATTTTTTCCAGCGATATGAGCACCTAGCGGGCATGACGGGCACAGCGATGGGCTCAGCCCGCGAGTTGCGGCGGATCTACCGCTGCCATGTTCTGCCCGTGCCGACAAATCGTCCTGCAATTCGCCAGCGGCTGGCCGACCGCGTTTTCGGCGTGGCCGACTCCAAGTGGGCGGCGATTGTCGAAGAGATTTGCCAGTTGCATGCCGTCGGCCGGCCGATATTGATCGGCACCCGCTCGATCGACAAGTCGGAGCACCTTTCCAAATTGCTCGATGAGGCGGGCGTCGAGCATCAGGTGCTCAACGCGAACCACATCGAGGCCGAGGCTGAAATCGTTGCCCACGCGGGCTTGCCGGGAAAAGTCACCGTGTCGACCAACATGGCTGGACGGGGTACTGACATCAAGCTCGGCGAGGGCGTGGCCGCGCTCGGCGGACTGCACGTCGTATGTACCGAGATGCACGATTCCAGCCGCATTGATCGGCAACTCAGCGGCCGGTGCGGACGCCAGGGCGATCCCGGCACTTTTCGCCAATACCTCGCCCTGGACGACGATCTGTTACTTGCCGGTCTCGGTCCGGATAAATCGCGAAAACTCAAGGAGATGGGCGAGCAGGACGCCGGCTCGTTCGATCGGTTGGGACGGCTTTTTCGCAGAGCCCAGCGGAAGGTGGAACGCCGCCACTTTAGCCAGCGCAAGTCGCTGATGTACTACGAGAAAGAACGCAAGAAGATGCAGCGGCAGATGGGCCAGGACCCGTATCTGGACACGCCAAGTTAGCGTGATCTATACCGAGCTGCCGCGTCTTTAGCTTGGATAGCTCTGCGAAATTCTGTTCGCTTCACGCTACACACTCGTGCGGCACGCACTAACCGCCAATCGTCTTCGGCAACGTGATCATGAAGGTCGTTCCGTGACCGGCGTTGCTGCAGAAGCTCACTTTTCCGCCAAGATACTGTTCGCCCAAGAGCTTCATGCTGTACGTGCCCAGTCCGCGTCCCGATTGGCCTTTCGTGCTGAACGACCGGTGGAAAATCTGTAGCCGAACGTGGTCGGGCATTACGCCCGCGTTGTGAACCGAGAATGTGATGCGGTCCACTTCGTCGCTACAGGCAAGCGTGACTGCCGTACCGGGCGAAGAGGCTTCCAGAGCATTCTGCATCATATTGGCCAAGATGCGGTCCAGCAGACGACGATCCGTGATGATCGTGGCCTCGGCAATGTCTCCCAGCAGTATCGTGCGATCTTTCGCCACGTAATGGCTGAGGTAATGCTGCCGCAGCTCGTACAGTACCTCGCCCGCCGACACTGGGAGGGGTTTTATTGCCAGATCACCGGCCTCGGCATGCAGCAGATCGCGTTGCGCGGCGATCGTTTCGATGAGTTGCCCTGTCAAATCGGCCAAACGCGCATAACTGTCGTTGTCGGGGAATGGTTCCTCGACGAAATACTGAGCATACCCGTTAATGCAATCAGCCACGTTCAGCACATCGTGGAAGAACGTGCGCTGCAAAATGTCGAGCCTTTTTGAACGGCTGATATCATCGGCGATGACGATGACGAAGCGATGGTAGCCCACGGACATGGGCATAGCGGTAATGCGTAAGTCGAGCGATCTAATTCCCTGCGGTGCGTCGACCAAAACGCTGCACTCGCGCTCAACCTTGTCGGTTTGCTGCTGGCTTTCCAGGATGGCTTGCACTGCCCCGCACGTGACGCAGTGGACCGTCGTACCGCATCCATCGGGGGCTTGCCTGGCATGGAGACAACCAAGAGCCTCGCCTGGGCGCTTCGAAAATACGCCCGTGATTGTTGTGCCCAAGAGTTGGAGGAAGGTCTCATTAGCGGCAACAATCTGACGCTTGTCGTTGACGACCATCACCATGTGAGGCATGGCATCAAGCACTTGCCGAAGAAAAGGGATGCCGTGCAGCGTCTCGGACTGCTGCTCAAGATCATGCTGCGCGTAGCGGCCGGCAGGCGCAAAATACGTTGTCGGCAACGAGTCGCCAGGCGGGCTTTCCGGGCAAGTGGCATCCACAACCATTCCACTAGTCAACAGCGATTCCATAAATTACCCCTTGAGCGATTAGATCGGATACGCGCAAACATAGGTTACGCCGACAAACCCCGAAGCGATCGGGAGATGGCACGTTCGGATGTAACGATTTTTCCGCCAGTGCTACAAGTCGGTCATGGCATTGGCCGACGCCGTGCAGTGATCAGACTCAGTAGGGCGACAAACAGCGCCGCCCCAATGATCGACCAAATGATCGGGAATACGTGGCCGCCAATCGCCACTTCAAACACGTCGGGCAGTGCCAGCAGTCGGGCAAGCCAACCGCCTAGCATGGCGCCGATGAATCCGAGTACGATTGAGACCAGACAGCCACCGTGCGAATACCCGGCGATCGCTTGGCCAAGCGACCCACAGACGCCGGCGATCAGCAGTAAGAGCAGAAAGTCAAGTAGACCCATGACCGCGGCTCCCCGGTAGGCACAATTGCCCCCCATTGCCTGGATACTGCCCAGTGCAATCGTAGGGGCAACCCGATTGCTGTCAAGGGGCCCGGCGCGGCGTCCCCCGTTGATAAGCGTTCGAGGGTCCATTACGATGTTGCTATGCGCTTCCGCTGCGAAAGCGGCCACATCAGTCTTTATCGCCAATCCGACCCGCGGCTTAGGAGAAACAAACCATGTATCGCCTGCGACATTTTGTGTGCGTGTGTAGCTTGCTGGCATTATCGGCGCCGGTCTTCGCCGAATCTGGACCGGTTCTGCCACTAAAGATCAGCGAGTCAGCGCGATACTTGACCGACCAGGGCGGAAAACCCGTTCTGGTAGTTGGCGATACGGCTTGGTCAATGATCGTGCAATTGAAGGAGTCAGACATTGATCACTACCTTGCCGACCGGCAGAAGAAAGGCTTCAACTCGATCATTGTCAACCTGCTTGAGCATAAGTTCACTACGAAGCCCCCGAAGACGAAAGCCGGGTTGGCCCCGTTCAATAGCGTGAAGAATTTCTCCTCACCCAACCCTCGCTACTTCGACTATGCTCACAAGATTGTCAAGAAAGCCGGCGAGCGAGGAATCGTCGTCTGGCTTTGCCCGGCCTACCTTGGCTATGGTGGAGGCGAGGAGGGTTGGTTTCAAGAGATGAAGCGCAGCGGTCCGCAGACGCTTCGCAAGTATGGGCAATTCGTGGGCAAGCGGTTTAAGGACTTGCCGAACATCATTTGGGTGGAAGGGGGCGACTTCGCTCCGCGCGAAGCTGACCGCTGGACGTCCAACGAAGTGGCCGAGGGGATTCGCGAAGCCGGAGCGACGCAACTCCAAACGGCTCATGCCGCGCGAACCCAATCGGCAGCGCCGGCCTTCGGCGACCCCAAGTGGCTCGACATCAACACTACCTATACCGACAGAGACAAGCTCTTTCAACTCTTGATCGCTGACTACCGGCGGAAGCCGGTCCGCCCGTTCGTTCTCCTAGAAGGCTACTATGAGAACGAAAACAAGATGACTCCAGAGTTTATTCGCCGTCAGGCCTACGGGGCGATGCTTTGCGGCGCCTGTGGCCAGTTCTTCGGCAATTCACCCGTCTGGTGCTACGATGGTCCCGCAATATTCAAGACCAACGTGACGTGGCAGCAGGCGCTCAACCAACAAGGCTCGCGCGACATGGTGCGGCTGCGGGAGTTGTTCGAGAATAGGCCGTGGTATCTCTTGGTCCCTGATTTGGATCACAAGGTGGTCACGGCCAGCACCGGCCAAGATATGGCGACGATTGTGGCCGCCAGCACTCCCGACGGCAAACTGGCCATGGCGTACATTTCCGCCGCGCCCGGCAAGTCGCGTACACTGACGGTTGACATGGGCCAATTTGCTAGCTCGATGGCCGCCCGCTGGTACAACCCTGCGAGTGGCAAGTTTTCCGCCGCTGGCGATGGGCTAGGCAATACCGGCTCGCACTCCTTTGCGATCCCCGGCGACAACGGCAACAAGTCGAACGACTGGGTGCTTGTATTGGAAGCCAAGTAACGGCATTTGCGGGTCAGGCTCCGTCATATTTCGCACATCGGAAATTTCCGCGGTGTGTTTAGGCATGGCCAGACATAGGGGCCTGTGCCCACAATAAATCGTTCTTGGGCTGCGGCGATTCTTCGTCGTTGTGTCGATTCGTGCCGCGATGCTCTGCCGTACACAAAATGGCGTGCGCCGGCCGTCATGCGACGATTTGACTATTCGAGACGCCTGTAATACGATTCGGTTGTTTCCTAGGGCGGACCAGAGGTAAGGGCAATCGTTTCAGCCTTGCCGCAAGCGAGTGGTTGGCCGGAGATCGGCGAAGCGCTCGCGAGGGGAGTTAAGGCAATGGGCTTTCTCGGAGCAGATCGCGCCGAGCGCCGGAGACGCCGAGCGCAGCGGCTGCAAACAGGCGGGCGTGCGAATGGGTGTCGGTCGCTGAGGATCGAGGCCCTCGAAACGCGTCATCTACTCTCAGCTACGTTGCTCGGCGATGCGGTGCCGTACTTGGCCACCATCACTCCCAGCGGTGTGGCCCCGTTGGCGACGTCCGGTCCCACGGGCTACAGCCCCGCCCAGATTCGACAGATGTACGGCTTCGACTCGATCGCATTTGGCAACGGTGCGATTGTGGCCAATGGAGCCGGCACGACCGTCGCCATTGTCGATGCCTACGATAATCCGAACATCGCCAACGATCTGCATCAGTTCAGTGTCCAGTTTGGCCTGCCCGATGCGGTCTTCACGAAAGTGAACCAGTCGGGCGGCAGCACCTTACCGGCCGCTAATGCCGGTTGGGCCTCGGAGATCGCGCTCGACGTAGAATGGGTGCACGCCATCGCCCCGCAAGCCAGCATCCTGCTGGTCGAAGCCGCCAGTAGCTCGTTGAACAATTTGATGGCCGCCGTCAATTACGCCCGGCATGCGGTGGGCGTGGTTGCGGTGTCGATGAGTTGGGGCGGCAGCGAGTTCTCCGGCGAGACGTCGTACGATAGCTATTTTACGACCCCCAGCGGCCATGGCGGGGTCACGTTCGTGGCGGCCTCCGGCGATACGGGCGCGCCGGTGAGTTTTCCGTCGATTTCTAAAAACGTGCTCTCCGTGGGTGGCACGACGCTGAGCCTTGTCAACGGCGTCGTGAGCGAAATCGCATGGAGCGGCAGCGGCGGCGGCATCAGCTCCGTCGAGTCCCAGCCGAGTTACCAAAATGCTGTCGTCACACAGAGCACGCGGTTCCGTACCAACCCCGACGTGGCCTACGATGCCAATCCGAGCACGGGCTTTTCTGTTTACGATTCGTACAATAATCCATCGTCGTGGCCGTGGAGCCAATACGGTGGAACCAGCGCCGCGGCGCCGCAATGGGCGGCGCTGGTCGCCATCGCCGATCAGGGACGTGCGTTGGCTGGCATGGGGGCGCTAGACGGCGCAACGCAGACGCTGCCAATGCTCTATGCGATGCCGCAGAGAGACTTCCGCGACGTCCAAAGCGGAACGAGCGCTGGCGTGCCGAGGTACTCGGCGGCGGCCGGCTATGACCTCGTCACCGGTCGGGGCAGCCCGTTGGCCAACCTTGTCGTCGGCGATCTGATCGCGTCGACCTCGACGACCGTGGTCAGCCAAGTCGATACGCCCGGTCTTTACCGCTCCGACGCGTCGGTGTTTTATCTTCGTGGTTCAAATACCGCCGGCTATGCAGACACCTCGTTCAGCGTCACTACGGGCGCGGCCGCGACGCTCGTTCCGCTGGCTGGCGATTGGACCGGCAGCGGCATCGCCACCGTCGGGCTGTACGACGAGGCGACGTCCACGTTCTATCTTAAGGATGGCAATAGCGGAGGAAATGCGAATACCGTCTTTACGTTCAATCCGACCGGCACATCGGGTTCCTTGATCCCCGTGGCGGGCGATTGGAACGGCGACGGCATAACAACCATCGGTGTGTACGATCCCACTACGTCCACGTTCTATCTAAAGAACTCCGATGCCGGTGGCAGCGCTGATATATCGTTCCTCTACGGTCCGGCTGGCGCCGGCTGGTTGCCGGTCGCCGGCGATTGGAACGGCAGTGGGCAGACGACGATCGGCCTCTACAACCCTGCCACGTCGGTTTTTTATCTCAGAGACTCGAATACCAGCGGCTACGCCAACCTCGCCTTCAGTTATGGTCCGGCCGGAGGCGGCTGGCTGCCGCTGGCCGGCGATTGGACCGGTAATGGAACGTCCACAATCGGCCTTTACGCACCGGCGGCTTCGACCTTCTATCTACGCAATACAAATACCAGCGGCTACGCTAACATCGACTTTGCGTACGGTGCGGCCGGCGCCGGCTGGAAGCCGATCGTTGGCAACTGGGGCTTGGCTGCGAGTCAGGTGCAGAAACCCGCAATTAGCGTCGGTTCTCCTCTCCAAGCGACGATGGCCCAGTTGGTCGTTTGGGCACGCGAACCGGCCAATGCCAGTAACGCACTCACCACCACGTTTGCCCGCAATGTAGAGCCCGACATGCCGAACCAATCGATTGGCGAGCGGCGGGAAGTCCGATCCGCCTTCCGGTATAGTGCAATTCACGCAGATGCCGCCCTGCGCGAGATGACGTGGATGGATGCCGATTCCTGTGCCGGTCGCGACGACGGCAGCGCCGAGTTGGCGGCCGATACGATGATCGGGCAGCGGTTCTGCGAAGTAGCGCAATCCGAGCTGTCCGATGCTGCCCTGACCTTGCTATAATAACCTTTTGGCGTCGTCCAGTGCCCTGCCGCTTGATGTGCGCCTTAACTCCCACCATTTCAAATCCCCGCACCCTGCCGTACAATAATTGCCCGAACAGAACGTTGCATGGACCCGGTTGTGTCGTTGTTTGGGAGTTCGCCGTATCGATCCATTGTCTCATTGATTGCCCCCGACATGGGGCGCTGCTACGATAGGTCGCGGTCGGAGTCTTGCGGAGATCATTGTCTCGTTACCCATCTATGAGGATTCGATTGATGAAACGCAATGCAACCTATGCTTTGCTCGCGATGGCGATGCTTATTACCGCGCTGTTTTGCGGCGCCGATTGGATGCGATTTCACGGCCCCAGCGGCGACGCGGTAGCCGACGACAAGGGGCTTCCGACCGACTGGACCGGGGCGAATGTCGCCTGGAAAACGGCGTTGCCCGGGTTCGGCTCTTCAAGCCCGATCACCGTCGGCGACAAGATATTCATCACGGCATACAGCGGCTATGGCCTGGATAAGGAAAAGCCAGGGAAACAGGATGCGTTGACGCGGCACTTGATCTGTGTCGACCGTGGCACGGGCAAGATCGTTTGGGAAAAGAGTGTTAAGGCGGATCTGCCAGAGGCAAAATATGGCGGATTCCTGCTCTTGCACGGTTACGCATCGAGCACTCCTGTGTCCGACGGTGCGTCGGTGTACGTGTTCTATGGTCGAGCGGGCGTGTACGCCTATAACATGGCGGGAGACGAACTATGGCACAAAAGCGTCGGTTCGAAAACCCACGTCTGGGGCTCGGCTGCTTCGCCGATCTTGGTTGGCGATTTGGTGATCGTCAATGCCAGTGTGGAAAGCGAGGCTGTCGTCGCACTGAATAAGACGACGGGCGACGAGGTCTGGCGAGTTGGCGGCATCAGGCAATCGTGGGCCACGCCCGCATTGCTCCACCTTCCCGACGGAAGCCAGGAGTTGGTAGTTAGCGGTCACAGCACGGTGCTGGGAATCGAACCGGCCACCGGAAAAGAACTATGGTCTTGCGCGGGCGTACCCGACTATGTTTGCCCATCCGTGATAACGCATGGCGACGTAGCCTATGTCTCGGGCGGACGAAAGCAGACGACCATGGCCATTCGCGGCGGCGGGCGAGGAGACGTGAGCAAGTCTCACAAGTTGTGGGAGCAAAAGAAATGCTCGTTGGTGCCCACACCCGTGTTCTATGACGGACGGCTGTATAACGTAACGGTGCAGGGCGTCGCATACTGTCTCAAGGCCGACGATGGAAGCGTCGTCTACGAGGCGCGCGTGCCCGACTTCGCCAACATCTACGCGTCGCCCGTTCTAGCCGATGGAAAGATCTATGCTGTCAGCCGTGAGAAGGGGGCCGTCGTGCTCGCCGCCGGTGACAAGTTCAAGGAACTTGGCCGCGGGCGATTGGACGATAGCAGCGTCTTCGATGGCACGCCCGTGCCGAGCGACGGAAAGCTGCTGATCCGCTCCGACCGCTTCCTGTATTGCATCGGGAAGTGAGGCACTCTTCCCACGTGCTCCCGATCGCGACGAAAGACAGCGCCGCCGCTCGCCGACGCGTCGTGCGCCGCCTCACGAATGACAACCGTCATACTGATTAGCGACTACAGCGAGCCAAGCTTCGAGAAGTTCAGATTCGAAATCACCGGGAACACGCCGTAGATACCGCGGGTGAATACCAGCTCGATGAAATCGTCGGCAACCAGTATCTTTCCCTTGGGAACAATGATGACGTCGGAGTCATCAATCCAAATTTCGCCCGGCGGGGTCGGTTGATGGCCGAGCAGGGCGCCTTGCAGGTCGATCATCGTGGCCAACAGCCGCCAATCGTCGCCGCGGCGAAAAACGACAATCTGCCGCAGATTCGCTCCCACGCGCCAACTTTTCGCCATGCTCAGCGCTTGCAGGGCGGTGGTCGGGCCAGTCAGCTCGAAGCGGCCGGGGTCGTTCACCTCCCCGAGCACATACACATATCGCGGAGCGCGTTGCGAGAGGATTGGAATGATCTGGATGCCCTCGACGACTTGGCGATAGCATTCGTTCAGTTCGGTTTGCAGTTCGCCGAGCGTTAGGCCCTGGGCTTGCACGGAGCCGATCGCCGGAAGGGCGATCGTGCCCTCGGGAGTGATCCGGGCCGACTGGCTCTGGCCGCCGACACCTGCCCGGCGATCGATGGTCGCCCGCAGGTCTTCGAGCTTTGTGTTCACTTTTAGCGGCGTCACGGTGATCGCCGGTATCTTGTAATACTTCTTGTACAACTCGTCCAAGGCATCGCGAAGTTGCGTCACCGTCCGGCCCGTCGCATGCACCTGGCCCAACAGTCGCAGCGTAATAGTGCCGTCGGGCTGCAGCAGCAGATCGCGGTTCAACTCGGGATCGCTGAACGATTCCACGCGGATCTCGTCGCCCACGTTCAGCCTGTAGGGCGTGGCCGTTTCCTCACGCGTCAGGCGGTATGTCATGTCGAGTTGGTCGTCGACGCGGAGGCGATACTCGGGCACGTGCGCCAGTCGCTCGTGGCCCACGTATTCGCCCTGTGCATACGCCTGCCAAGCGATAGCCCTGGCCGCTTCCCAGCCGCGCCGTCCGTTGCAGGTGGAGCCGTCCACCGCACAGATATTGCAGGGCGCGGCCGGGCCCAGTGCCTGGCACAGGAGTATTTCGTGTCGCTCCTCCGGGGGTAGTGAGACGACGCGCGCCGGTGTTGAATCGGCATGGCGAGGCTCGGCCGAAGTGGCCACGCCCATCGGAGCGACCGTTCCTCGAAGTTCCCAATCCACTTGCCACGACGCCATTGCCAATAATACTAACACCGGAAGGGCGAATCGCCGCATGGGGGTCCGGTGTCGGGCAGCAAGCAGCAACGCGGGAACTCGGGGGTAGCAAAAATGCGGTTTCATGTACGTTCTGTCGTAGGTGAGTCAGAGCGGGTGCTGCTGCAACCGATCTGGCGGCCGCAGCCAATCTGGTCCTCATCGATATGTCACTGTTCCCCACGTCCTCCGCTGAGCTGCTGCCGGCGTGGGGGCCGGCCAATTTGGATCCGACGATGGGGTCGCACCGTCCGATGCCACCGACGCCGTAGGCCGCGCTGCGGTCGGACGCCCACGGACAACGGCCGCCTGTCCCGCGGGTTGGCCGACGTTCGGCTGCGCCGCTCGCATGGTCGCCACTGGGACTGGCGTCGCGCCGGGCGAGTTTGGCGTGTTCGTCGATGTCTTGGCAAAACTTTGCGGATCGACCCAGCGGACCATGTCGTTGGCCACGGTGGGCGATGTTCGCCGCCGCGCCACTTCACGCTCGCGAAGCACCGTCGCTTGGCGCGAGGCTTGCTCGGCCAACTTGACCTGGTTCATCTGCCGATACACCGTGGCGAGATTCTGCCACCCGACCGCTTGTGGCGAAAGCGAAACGCTATACTGCAACATCGCCCGGGCATCGGCGTAATTGCCCGAGCGGGCCAACAATACGCCCAGGTCGTTGGCCGCCATGAAGTTCTTCGGATGCACCAGCAGAGCCGCCTGAAAGAATACTACGGCCTTCGACTCGGCCGCCACCACCGTGACGACCTTCTTTTCTGCCAAGGCTGTGTGGAGCTTCCCCATCGCATGCAAGGCCATCGAGCCGGCCACTTCTCGCCCGGCCGCGGCTGCAAATTGTTCTTGAGCAAACGTCTGATAGCACCGCAGCGCCATGATCGGTGTCAGCCCGTCCACGCTGTCTTTCAGTACGGGCGTACTGTGTGTCACAATGATGCTCGGAAGATCGACGTCGGTTTCCGCTCGCGATCCGCCCGGCAAGAAGTCTTCGGCTTCTCTGAGCGCAGTTCAGCGCGACCGCCAGGGCATGGGTGTGAACGCTCGTTTCCTGTTCGGTGTCCAGCCCCTCGGCGACCAGTCGCAGAGCGGCGATGAACTCCGCGCGGGCAGCGAAATATGCCCCGCGTCCCGCCAGCTCGAAGCCGTGACGTGTAAGCCGATCGGCTTGTTGGGCCGCCTGTTCCAACTGCGCGGAACGCACCTTGTTCGTTTCGACCAGTCGCAACGGTGAAGAATTGGCGTTCTCCGCGTTCGGTGAGGCTTGCGCCGTGTCGCGCGTCTCGGCCAGAGGCATCTCGGTGAGCGTCTCGGCCTCGTGATTCGGCAAGCCTGACGGCGAGGCAGCCAGTTCGGGACCCGGCGTGTCATCGGCCGTCGGCGGCGCAGAGGCCCCCGCAACTGCTGACAGAACCGTTAGAACCGTCGCAATCAACATTCCCGACACAATCGGCAAAATTCGATCCATGCTTCGTCCGTGACCAGGCGGGTGACCGGGACCGTCCCGACATTCCTTGACGGCCATGCTCATTGGGAGCGATCGGCCGATTATTTCGATGGCGCTGAGCAAAACCCGGTGGCAACGGTCGTACCGTTGGCAATGTGCCCGAACAGCCGTCACAGCTCCTATTACCGGCATCGCAGGACGGGTGACGGCGATCCCCGATCCCCTTGGAACCTGAGTTCGGGTTAAGCTGGGGCGGGAGATAAGAGGCAGAGGACGTTGGCTGCACCGGGACCGAGGCGGAGCGAGGGCTTCTTCGGCTGGTGCGTGTAGGCAAGGAGTCCCGCAATCAGATTCACCACGAAGTTCGTCGGGCTGCGGTGACGTGTGTGCTCGATCTGCATAATGTTTTTCAGTTGATCGTTCACCGTTTCAATCAACGCTCGTTTGCGAAGCAGGATTTTGTCGATCAGTGGCATCAGGGTGTTCTTCATGTTGCGACGGATATGCGTTACCAACTGCAAACCACGGGGCCACAACAAGTCGAACAGATCGGACGAAATGTAACCCTTGTCGCCAAAAAGTTTTCCGACGAGTCGTTTCGTCAGTCCTGGCACGGGACGGCGGTCGTCGATGTTGCCGGGGGTAAGTTGAACCGCCAGCAGTTCGCCGCACTCGTTGATGACCAGATGGACCTTGAATCCGAAAAACCAGCCCATCGTTGTCTTGCCGATGCGTGCGATTCCGCGAAACACGCGGTTCCTCTCGATTCGTTTGTTGCCGCAGACCGCCAAGGCCGTGGAGTCGATGAACGAAATCCCGGTGCATGAGCCGAACCGCGACTTCAGATAGCCGCACATCAAGACCAGCACGGAAGGCATCAACTCCACAAAGCGTTGATAACTCACCAGATCGGGAAATTCTGGTCTATGAGAGACGCGCAGCATCCGGTAGAAATGCTTGAAGTTGCGAAAGTTGCCTTGGTGAAAGGCGATCAGGATCGTGATGATCTCGCTGGCGGTCAGGCGGCCTTTTCGGTTGCGCCGCCGTCGCCCATCAGCCAAAAGTCGTTGCCGCAAAAGAGGTTCCGCCACCAGACAAAAGTCGTCTACGTCACAAAACAGTTTTTCCCAATCCATGGTATTCTCTCCAGTTGGCTTCCTTGCCAATGACAAGCTGGGGAGAATACCTTTTTTTGTCCCGAAACGTTATCCCGAACTCAGGTCTTGAGATAACGCTTGCTTCCGGTTAAGCTCCCCTTATTCCTTAGCTAACCCAGCCGGCAAAGATGCTGCTCTTTAAGAAGAAATTCTTGCCTGCCATCCGCTGTGGCCAAAAGACACAGACCATCCGGCTGTGGAAGTGCTGCCGCATGCGCTCTGGCCAGCGCAGCTACATTCCCGGGGCCGGCCACATCCGCGTGCATTCCGTCGATCCGGTCGAACTGGCCGAGCTTACCGATGCCGACGCCCAGCCTGACGGGTTCGACACGGCCGACCAATTGCGCAGCGAGATCGCCCAACTGTACCCCGAGCAACTGGCCGCCGGTTATCGAGCCTACCGGATCGTGTTTGCGTTGGAAGCGAAGGCTTCCTAGGTGGAAGCGGCCATCGCGCCGGCGTCTGCTGTCTTCCCTACCCGGGCGTCCACAGCGAGTGGACCAGATCGGAAATTGATCGCTGCGCCGCCTGTGGATCTTGTGCGATGCTCAGCACGATCATCGCGACTATCAGCAGCCCAAACGTGATGAGAGTTACACCTCTTGGGTTGCGGGGCACTTCTTCGCGAGCCAGCACATCCTTTCAGCGCCCGTTGCAGCCGTCGCCAGCCAGTCGGATTCTGAATGCCTCCGGCCGAGATCAACAGAGTGCTGCGCATCGCCGGAAAACTATCGACGTACAGTTGCACGCCCAACCGCGGCAGCACAAGACTGTCGCCCGCCCAACGGGCATCCGTGTCGAGCCGATCGACCAGATCGCCAAGGATCGGCCGCAGTGCATCGAGAGAGAGGTTATAGATTACCAGCCGCGGCTTGAGCGTTAGCAGAACCAGCGCCACGCACATGGCATACAGCACCAGCAGCAAGACCCAGACGTAGGGCCCAAAGTTTGCCGCCGCCTCGAACGGAAAGAACAACTTCATTGGACCGACGATCACCAGCCCAGCTACGGCCAGGGCCAGTGCCGCCGCGTCTCGGGCGCCGGTAACCAACAGCGGCCGACCGGATAGATTGACCGCCCCTAGCAGCAGCAGGTAGACGGCCACCGGCCCAAGTGCCAGAAACACGCGCAAAGAATCCATGAGAACGCACAGGGGTATCGAGGTCAACGGTCAAGGTTCAGTGGCTACTATACCATTAAGCCCTAACCGGTGACTACTGTTTCCGCAAGTACCGCTCCGGTTCCTGATTGAATCGCGATTGGCTGGCGGCGCTCGAAAACATGTAGAGATGGCCGTTGTACACCGCGCAGTGCGCCGTCTTGCCGGGCACCATGCGATGTTCATCCACCGCCACCACCGCATCGTTGCCCGCATAGGCTGGCGCAAATGCCTCGGGATTGCTCAGAAACTCCCGTCGTTGCGAGGCGCCCGAGAGGCGATAAATGTGGCCTTGGTACACCACCGTCCATCGCAGATCACCGGGCGTCCAGCGGCCGTGGCGGACCAGGTCCACCGGGCAAAAGCCCTGTAGCGCCACCGTCGGTACGGCCGGCACGGCCTCACTCGCCTCGACTGGGGCTGGTGATTTGATGGGGGTCTCGTCCGCCTTTTGGCTCGTCGCCTTGGCCTCGCCATCCGATTCATGGCCGATTTCGGCGGCCGGGCTGCCTTGCGCTGCGCCGGTCGCCTCGGGCAGCGGCGCCGAGACCGTCACTTCACGCGATTTGGCGTCGCGCACTTCCGACGATGCCGCGACAGACGGCTTCGGTTCAACCGCGGGCGGCGCCGTCGGCCGGACGTCGGAAACGGCTTTCACGTCGTCCTGCTGGCCGACCGGCTGCTCGAACGCCGCGGCGGCGGCCGTGCCACGTCCGGTTCCGTCCGGCGATGCGTCCGGGAGCGAGGGATCGTTTTTCGATTGTTGCGGCCGATCTTTCAGGCTTGGCGCGGGAGTCCACCGGGCTCCAGGTTTGCCAGGAAGGACGGGCAGGCCGGGCAGGCTTGGTCCGAGCTCTGGGGTGCCCGTCGGAGGCGTAAGTTGCAACTCCGGGGGAAGTTCCAGACTCGGCGCGGTCGCAGGGCCAGTGGATTCGCCGGAAGGCGGCAATATCCCGCCGCCCGACGGCGGCGGCAACATCGGCGCGCCTTGCTGCGGCGCCTGTTCCGGCTGTCCCTCGGGTGTCGGAAGGACCGTCCTGCCGATCGATAGCGGATTGCTGATTTCCGGTCGGTATTCGCCCGGCCACTGCCGCCAATGCGTTGGAAAGTAGCCGAAGTTCTGCGAGTTAGGCACGCATGAACAGGGGCCGGGCCTCGGATACTTCAGCTTATAAGCCTCCGAGCCCATCGCCTGGCAGAGCCCCGCCGCCACCGCAACGAGAGATAGGACAGAGGACAGAGGAGAGACGAGAGGGTGACGTGTCATTTTTGTAACTTCCTGTTCAGGGAGCTTATCAGTCCGCTGATGAACCGGGCGATTTCGGTCGTCGACTCCACTAATTGGGCACTGTGGCAAGAGTTAACATATCGAAGCCGCTCGGCAATAAGTATTTGAGTCTCGGTCTCCTTGACAGACCCGTAAGCCATGCCAAGGAAGTTCAGGTAATCGCGAGTCGTGTTACGTCCGTGTCCCTCTCCCCTCTACACTAGAGATTCCGCTGTCGATTGTAATTGCGGCCGAGGGTCTGGTAGCCGCGGATGGTCGAGGCGCTTAGGCCCGAGGTGCCCAAGAGCCGCTCGATCGGCAGCGTGACCTTCACCAGGAAGTTGTTGAACGCGCTAATGTTGTCCTCGGCAATGAACACCCGGTCGCCGGGCATGAGCTGGTAGTTTGTGGCCGCGACCGCTCCTTGCGTGATCCCTTCAAAATCGACCGGCAGAATCTGCTCGCAGCCAAGCCCGCCCGGGGCCGGCCGCGCAATCCAAATCTGCTTGCTCGACACCTGCGACAGGCCGTTGACCATGCTCAGGGCATCCAGCACCGTCTCGTTGCCGCTGACCGGCAAACGGCGGACGTTGTCGCCCAGCCCGGCCCCTTGCGTGATCACGTAGAACACCTTGCTGTTGTAGGCCAGCACGTCGACCGAGACCTCCGGCGAATCGAAATACAGCGAGAGGTGCTTGCGCAGGTCCTCGCGAATCTCGGTGAGCGTCTTGCCGGCCACGGGCAACATGCCGTACTGCCGCAGGTTGATCGTGCCGTCGGGCCCGACCAGATACTGACCCGTCACCGGCTGCGTGCCGGCCGTCCGAGCCAACTGCACCGAGACGTCCGGCTGCGCCAGAATTTCCTTGAGCTTGCGGGTGATGGCAGCGGTGGCCTCTTCGATCGTCATGCCGACCACGCGGACCGTGCCGTAGGCCGGGCCGAGAGTGACAATGCCCTCGCCCTCGACCAGGAAGAAGCCGTCGATCGGCTGATCCAACAGGGTGCCGAAGACGCGGACTTGCAGCACGTCATAAATGTCGATGCGGTAAGGAGGCAGCGGCACGAGCTTCAAGACTTCGATCTGCAAGAAGTCGGGCGGCTCGACGCGGTAGGCGGGCAGCGAGACCATGTTCCGTTCCCGCGGCGGCTCCATGTTGGGCGGCGGCGGCTGCGTCAGCGAGGCGTCGTAGAAATCGACCGCATGGCAGCCGAACGAGGCCAATACCACGGCGACGGCGAGAAAGCGAAGCGTATTGCTCGTGGTCATGGGAATCTTCCGAAGGGCCGCACGCCGAAAAATGGGCTCACGCCCAGGCAACTAATGTAGTGTCTCAGACGAATGGTGATCTATGATTGGGTGCCACGGGTGGCTTGCCCACCCGTGATTGTGCACTGCTGGACGAGCCAGCAGTGGCACCCCAAATACCTAAACTACGCACAATAAAGCACCTCAATTCCGAGACACTACACTAAATACAAGTTGAAGACAGTCTCACGCCAAGACGCAAAGGCGCAAAAGAAGGGAGGCAGCCGGACGACGTGTCGCTCTGCATGTCTTGCGACCTCGTTGCCGTCGCTTTGCGACTTTGCGTCTTGGCGTGATCCCTCCGTCAGGTTTCTTGTTAATTTAGGCAAGATTCTGCGGCGAGCGCAGTCCGCCCGCAAACTCACCGCAATCGATACCGTCGAGATAATCGGCAAAGTTTAACAAAGACTTTGCCTCGATTTCGGCAGAAGGGCCAAGAAGAGGGGATTTTTGGAACCATATCGGGTAGGAGGGGGCGTTGCCGCCCCCGTCCTCCCACACGACCGTGCGTACGGTTCCGTACACGGCGGTTCAGATTAAACGCTTAAAACGCTGTGACTCGGTAATAAGGCTCACCAGACCGAGCTGGTGCAGATAACGGGTCGGGACCGCTTGGTTCATGTGGCTTGCGCCGGCATTCCACCAAGGGCCATGCCCGTTGGTCGCGGAAGTCCACGCTCGGGCGTGGTCCAGTCCGCGTCGCATCAGTTCGCGGGCGCGAGTCCAGTTTCGCTTCCACTGCCGCCAAAGAATGGCCCGCAGTTTCCGGCGAATCCACTGGTCCAGTTCCTCGAACGTGATCCGAATCTGCGATTTCCGGTAGTACGACACCCAACCGCGAAGCACTGGACGCAATTCCTCCAACACGCGACGAAGGCTACGCCCTCGACCACGCCGGAAAATCGTCCGAAGTTTCTCCTTCAATCGTTTCACCGACTGAGGCGACACCTTCAGCTTTGGTTGGCGATGCGGCGTCACCGTATAGCCCAGGAACTTGCGGTTCCAGGGCCGGTCCACCGCACTCTTCTCTCGATTGACCTTCAAACGCAAACGTTCCCGAAGGAATCGCTCGACCGACGACAAAACGCGTTCGCCCGCCGCTTTCGACCGCACATAGATGTTGCAATCGTCGGCGTATCGGACGAATCGGTGCCCACGCCGCTGAAGCTCGCTATCCAACTCGTCGAGCAGGATGTTGCTCAAAAGCGGCGAGAGCGGGCCGCCTTGCGGCGTCCCTTCCGTGCGTTGCGTCACCAGTCCATCTTCCATCATGCCCGCCTGCAAGTAGCGGCGGATCAGACGAAGGATGCGTTTGTCTTCGATGTGCCGAGCCATCCGCGACATCAAGATGTCATGGTTGACCCGATCGAAGAACTTCTCCAGATCCATGTCCACCACCCAGCGATGCCCGGCCTCGATGTACTCCCGCGCCCGATCAATCGCTTGATGGGCGCTGCGTCTCGGACGAAAGCCGAAGCTTTGGTCCGAAAATCGAGGATCGAAGTATCGCTGCAACACTTGGTTGAGGGCCTGTTGAATCAGTCGATCGAGAACCGTCGGAATGCCCAGCATCCGCACGCCTTTGCCGCCCGGCTTGGGGATTTCCACCTTCCGAACCGGCGAGGGACGATACGTACCGCTGAGCAGTTCTTCCCGGATGGCCTCCCAGCAGGCTTGGAGCAAGGGCTTCAAGTCGTCAACGGTGATTCCGTCAACGCCCGGAGCCCTGGTTGCCAACCACCTGCCGGTAAGCCGCCAGCATGTTCTTAGGGCATACAACCTCCTCCATCGTCATCAAGGTCTTCTCGCCGACGTGCTCATTACATGCCGTGCCTGCTTGATGTGCGCAGACCGTGCTCTCGGCGGTTCCGCCGCCTACCCTCCGGTTGCGATCCGGCTTTCCAGCCATCTTGTCTGCATCTCGTTCAGGCATCGAATGCTCTGCGTCGGTTCGGTCTAATCTGTTCGGCCCTTCGGCACGTCGATGCGGCCTTGCGATCCCCGGCCGTTTCTCCCCTTTCGGGCGAGTGTCTCGATCGAGCGGGCCGCCGGCCCGCGACTACTATGGCCTCGGCTGACTTCTGTCGTCCCTTCGGCCTGCCTTGCGACGGGCCTAGCCATTGGCAGGACGACAGATCTCTCAGGGTAAGGCGCGTGACTTTCCTCCCATACACCCGCCGCATATACGCCGAACCGGTCCGAATGACGTTGGGCTTCGAGTCTATTGGCCCTCTCGCCCACCGGTTCGACGCCTCGTATGCGATTCATGTTCTTCGGGCCAGGAGTTTGCCTGCCGCTTCCTTCGGACTCCGCCTCACGGCGGACGCCCTTGCGTTTCGGCTAGGAGTTCCTGTCATTAAGGTCTCCGCCGGGACTCTCACCCGGCCAGTCACTTCCCGGCTCGCTTTCGCTACCCGGTTGACAGCGTCAGGTATGACGCTGCGCGTCATGCCTGACGCACCAACAAAAAGCCCACGGGTTGCAACCCGTGGGCTCTGTTGCGTTCACTGTCTTTGTTTCTAAGTCACGGTTTAGTAGTCGCCCTCATCCAATACAGTCATATAGTCCGGGGTCGGCCGAGTGGTAACCGTATCACTAGCGGAAGGAGTGGGGTTGGCTGATCCAGTGGGACAACCTTTGCTCCATGGCGTCATCAACTGCTCGTAAACCGCAATATCCATATCATTACGCACACCTCGCGAGCTGCCATCGCAAAACGAAACGTTGATGTGGCCTCGATGATGCGACTGGAACTTGTCTGTAACACTTGCACCCATCAGACTGCCGACGCTCGAGTTATAGTGTCCCCATTCGATGCCAACATCCGTTTCCATATGGCCATAATCGGTTTGCGGTATCACTCCGTTTCCACCCGTGCTGGTCCATTTCGGAGTATTACCCGGATTGCTGCCGGACTTGTCAACATCTCGATGGAAATTTAAGGTTCTGCGGCGCCTGCGGACTGACAAGCACGTTCTCGGCTAATAATATGGTGTTCGACGTGCCATCGTGTGAACTGACATAGTCGGCCCCGACACGGCCACCGGCAGCGATTGTAGTTCCTGACGACCCATCCCATACGTATCCGGTTTGGTTCAGGCACACGCCGTAGGCCGGTTTGTCGTAACCGTTCACTCCACGATTGCACACATAGCCCAATGGCGTTTCGCCGGCACTGGTGGAGTCCGGGGGATCGCTAGGGCAAACGAGAATCGAACTGTACTTGAATGAGTCCTGCTGGTAGCCCGCCGTATACCCGCGTTGTGGATACGCACCCGTTGCATTTTTCGCGGCCTCCATCCAGACATCATAGAGATCTTGGCGCTCAAGGTCAGGGAAAAGCATGACGACCCAACTGACAGGCGGGTATAGGGACGCAGTAGTACTGTTGTACGGAGCAGAAGTACCTACTGGTATTTTTACCAGCAGATTTGCGTAACCGGGGTATGTCTTCTTTCTCGACTCGTAGTTTGCCATTGCCAACGCGAGTTGCTTCTGGTTGTTCAGACACACAGCGTTGCGTCCGGCTTCGCGGGCAGCTTGCACGGCCGGTAGCAGCAGGCCGACGAGCATGCCGATGATCGTGATGACCACCAGCAGTTCCACCAACGTAAAGGCGGAAGGCAAACGGCGATGGGCCGCACGACCAACAACGCCGGCGGTGTGTGTCGAACGTCTCATAACGAATACTCCCTCAAGTTCTGTTCCGGATTAGGTACCTTGCCTAGAGTCATTGTCTCACAACGCCCCGAAAAAATCCAGGGATTCCGATGGAAATCTCGGAGGAGTGGCTGGTGGCTAGTGGCTAGTGGTTAGGGGCTAGGGGCGAGAGGTTGGTCGTTAGTGGTTTATGAGAACTGGAGGATGGGATGAGTGAGGGGAAAGTAGTATGACCGGGGAAGGGTGCCTGGTTCATGTTTTCAGCCACGGCAGGTTAGCGATTACCGGCCGTAGGCCGAAAAATGGAACCGTTCCCGTATGGCCTACGACCCGGCCAGGACGGCGTCAACCGCGCTGCGACGCACGCCCGTTCCCAGCACACCGTCCATCACGTTGTTGCTCAGAGCGTCGACGTCGTCGAACCCGGCCAGATGGCCCAATTCGTGCTCCACGACCGTCAGCAGGTCGATCCGGTCCACAGCCCGGGCGTCGATCGCCTGTCCCGCCTTGCTGCCGACTTGGGCAAACTCTTCGTCCGCACCGGGCGTCGAATCGACAAACCAGCCGTGGCCGGCCGCATTAGCGTCGAGGAAGATGCGATTGGCCCGGGCTTCGCCCAGGTACGAGCCCGGCAGGTTGCTGATGACGAACTCCACTTGGCTGAGCTTGTCGATCGTCGCGGCGTCGAGTCCGGCCGCCTTCCAGCGGGCAATGGCCTCGGCCACGATCGGCCGCAACTGGGCCTGCGTCAGGGTCTGGGTGTCGGCAGAAGCGGCGACTTGGCTGCTGGCCGTCAAGGCCGGCGCACGGTCCAGTTTCCGACCAACGGGGCCCAACCGCTGTTGGCTGCACCGTAGGCGAACGAAACGTCGGCGACGCCCGAGGTATTGCTGTTCCTCAGATAGAAGTTCGAGGTCTTCGGGTTGTAGAGTCCGACCGTGTCGGAGCCGTTGTTGTCCCAGTCGCCCACCAGCGGCGTCCAACCGCCCTTGGCCGGCCCATAAGCAACAGCCAAGTTGGCATAGCCCGCGTCATTCGTGTTCCTCAGATAGAAGACTGACGCGGTCGGATTGTAGACGCCGATCGTGTCAGTGCCGTCACCGTCCCAATCGCCGGCCAGTGGCGTCCAACCGGCACCGGCCGCCCCATAGTTGAAAGCCGCGTCGGCCGTGCCCGAGGTGTTGCTGTTGCGCAGGTAGAACGTCGATGCGGTCGGGTTATAGAGCCCGATGGTGTCTTTGCCGTCGCCGTCCCAGTCGCCGACGATGGGCTTCCAGCCGCCATTGGCCGGCCCATAGACGAAGCTAATCGTGGCGTAACCCGCGTCGTTGCTATTTCGCAGATAGAACCGCGAGGTACTCGGATCGTACATGCCGATGGTGTCTTTGCCGTCGCCGTCCCAGTCGCCGGTGATCGTAATCCAACCGCTATTGGCCGCCCCGTAGGCGAAAGCCGCATCGGCCGTGCCGGTGGTGGGCGTGTTGCGCAGATAGAACGTGGAACTGGCCGGATTGTAGACACCAATTGCCGTGGCCGAGCCTACGCTGGCAGTCTGATTGCTGTTGGCCGAGTTGTTGCTGCTACTATTGCTACTGCTCGAAACACCCACGGCCCTGGCAAAGATGCCGCTCGGCGAGGTCCAGACAACCGTGTAATTGCCATTGGTCGCGTTGCGCGACACGGCCGGCGTGATTTGGTCGCCACGCGTAGTGGCGTTGATGCGGAACTCGCTCGCCGCACTGCTGCCGTCGGCGTTGTACATGCGGGCGTAAATGCCGTAGTCCTTGGTGATCAAGTCGTCTTGGCCAAATGCAGTCCAGACGATTGTATAGCCGCCGCTACGTGCAACAGCCACGTCCGGTTGATATTGCCGGTTGAGCACCGTTTCGTTGATGCGGACTTCGTTGCCGTCCAGCGCCGCGCCAGCCGCGCTGTAGCGGCGGGCGTAGACGCCGTAGTCGCTGCCGTCCTGCAAGTAGCTTTGCCAAACGATGACATAGTTGCCCGTGGCATCGGCCGAGATGTGCGGCGAAATCTGGATGTTGCTCGTCGAATTGTTCACGCGGAATTCGCCGCCGAGCTTGCTGCCGGCCGCGCTAATGCGCTGACCGTAGATGTCCCAGCCGTCGGCCGTGGCGCTTTGGCTCTGCCAAGTGACGGCGATGTTGCCGTTATCGGCGATGGCCACGTCGGAGAACTCGTTTGACCGGGTCAGCGTGGTGCTGACGGCAAACTCGCCGGTAATCGGTTTGCCCGTTGAGTCGAAGAAGCGGCCGACGATATTGCCGTACTTATCACCGACTTGGTTGTAGCGGGTCCAGGTGACGGCGAAATCTCCCTTGACATCCCGAGCGACCGACGGCTGTTGCTGTATTGTGGTCATCGTTGGGGCGACGAGGAACTGACTGCCCAACGCCTTGCCCGTCGAGTCGAACAAACGGCCATACACGGTGGTGTAACCGTTGATGTCGGAGCCGGACCATACGACGATGAAGTTCCCGTTGGCGTCCATGGCCACGTCGGGATCCGACTGAATGCTGAAGGCAGTCGTGTTGACCACGAACTGCATCCCGGCCGTTTGGCCAAGGTAGTCGAGCCGCTGAGCCAAGATCAAACCAGCGTCGGCCCACACGAGCACCGAGTTGCCAGCGGCATCGCTCGCCACGGCAGGGCTGCCGCCGCCGACGATCGGGAGACTAATCGGAGTGTCGCTACTGCCGGAAGGCGGAGTGCCCGGTCCAGGGACATCACTTCCTCCACCGCTTCCACCACTGCCGCCACCGGTGCCAATGGTAAACTTGCGGCTGAAGCTGTCGCCGGGCGTACCGTCGGCATTGCCGTCCAGGTTCGTGCCGAATAGGTCTTGGACGACACCGTTTACGGTGAGGACGTAGTCTCCGGCCCCGAGCGCCTGCGTGCCGGCCGTCAACGCGTCACTGTCAAACGTGATATTCGCCTCGTAGCGGTGCGTGGTCGCGTTGTAGCCCACATACTGGACCGATGCAATGCCGTTGGCGATCGTGACGCCGTTGCGGGCAATGGACCAGTTGTTTAGGTTTGTAATGCTATGCGCGCCACCGGGCCCGCCGACTTGTGACAAAGCCTCGCTGAACGCCACGACGAACGTTGTCACCGCGGTGTTGATATTGCCGCTTTCGAGCACAAGCTGACGCGGCGCCGTGGTACTGTTGAACGTTTCGATCGCCCTCGGGCCGGCTGTGTCGGTCGGCTTGTCGAACCGCTGCATGAACACACCTTGCGAGTCGACGTGCCCTGGGCGCATGCCGTTGCCGCTCCAGACGACCAGGAAGTCGCCGTTGTCATCCATGGCGATGCTCGGATAGCGCTGATCGCCGTCGATCGTGCTGTTGGCCTCGAATTCGGTTTCCAGCTCGCCGTTGGGGCCAGTAATCGTTGGCCCGCCGGGGTAAACCGGCACACCGACGAGACTGTTGCGGACGTACTTCTGGCCGAAAATGCCGAAGCTGTTGGCCGCATCGGCCGGATTCAAGGCGCCTCCGTTGAAAGCCGACCGATCCTGGTAGCTTTCCCAGACGACGGTGAAGTCGCCCGCCGCATTCATGGCAATTCGCGAGTATTGCTGATTGTCGGCCGTGTAGGTGTTGGCCTGGAACTCTCCGCTTACTGCCGTTCCCGTAGCGCTGTAGCGACGCACATAAACGCTGTTGAGCCCATTGACGCCGTTGCCCGGCCCATTGCCGCCGCCGTCCTGGCCGAAGCTTGTCCACGTAATGGCGAAATTGCCGGCCGCATCGATGGCCGCGGACGACCATTTCTGATCGGCGGCAATCGTTTCGTTCACGCGGAACTCAGCGCTGCCCACCGGTCCACCGAGGACGCCATCAATCCAGGAAGCGTAGTACGAAACCCTTACGTCACCAAGGATCGAGCCAAAACTCGAGTCGGACGGGATGCCGTCGACGTCCGTGACCGTTGGGTCCAGCCCGATGTCGACGATGCCCGCGATCATGCCGTTAATGAAGACTGGTCCGCCCGAATCGCCATGAGCTTGCGCGGCCTCCTTCGCACCCAACCCGAGGTTCGATGTTGCAAACAACTGGCCAAAGGCGTCGTGAGTGGCGGTGCCGTCGTCAAAGTCGAACAAGAGCATCGAACCCGCGGGGATGTTGATGACGTCAGTAAATGGGAATCCGAACGCCGTCAAAGCCATGCCATTGAGAACGTCGCCGAGGAGTTCCAGCGTGTTCTCGCCCGTGTGCTTGGTCCCGGCGGGCCCGATGTCGCCGGTCAACCCTTGTCCGGTGGCCCCATAACCGTAGATATCGACGATCTTGCCAAGCTCATCCTGGCTCCGATAGATGTCGTAACGCTGCACGCCCGCCGGGGCTATCTGCGGTAGTGTAATAATCGCAATGTCGTTGACGCCGATGCCGAGCGGGTCATAACCCGGATTGATCGTGATCTGGGTGGCCACGATTTGGACGCGACCTGTAGGCAAGTCAAAACTGACCGTAGCGCTGGTGACCGGTGCGCCGGCAATGTCGTCGTAGACGACGTGGGCGGCGGTGAGGATATGTCGCCCGTCTAGTAGCAACGCCCCCGATCCCATCCAGGCGCCTCCCAGACCTTGCGCATCGATTTCCACCACGCCGTCATAGCCCGTTCCCGCCGGCACCACGTGATTGCCAATGGCGTCGGTCGAGACGATTAGATTGGCCGATGCCAAGGGGTTTGACGGGCTGATCTTGTATTGGGCCACGTTGCTAATGCGGTGGCTCGCCAAATCGAGGTCGGCGCTGCTCTCGTAAGTCTTGGCGTATACGTTGCTTTCGTACGCCAGATCGCCGTCCTGGCCGTAGCCGGTCCAACTGATGACGAAGGCTCCCGAGCCGTTCATGGCAATACTCGGGAACATCTGGTTGTTGACCGTCGTGTCGTTGACGCGGAACTCGCCAGCAGCACCGTCGATACTGGTCTCGATCGTGATTTTCGGATTCGTCCCGCCGCTGAGATTGGCGCTCGTAACCGTCACTTGCGGCTGATCCTGATCGCCTTGCAGACCGGAAAATTCGATGGCGAACTGCGTTGTCCCGGGAAGCGACGTTACGACGACGCCCGAAGCGCCGATATTTCGTAGTTGTGCCTGGATTGCTGCCGCCGTGCCGCTTAAACTGCTGGCGTCATACGTGATTGCAGCCGTGTTCTGGCCGTTCCAATTCAGGGTGAACGTGCCGCCGGTCGGGCTGCCGGCAACCGTCATCAACTGGGCCTCGTTCTGGCCACCCAAGGGCAGGCCGGATGCATTAAATCGCTGACCATACACGCCCCAGCCACTGCCGTCCTGGTTGAGGCTTTGCCACGTGATCACAATACCGCCCAAGGCGTCCATCGCCACGGACGAATAGGCCTGCACGTCGGCGGTCGTCGTGTTGACCATGAACGGCGTGCCCACCAGCGTTTGCGAGGCGCCATAGCGTTGGGCCCATACGTTCCAGTCGAGCTGGCCATTGATCATGTCCTGTTCCGACCAAGTGACCACGAAATCGCCTGCGGCATCGCAAGCCACCGAAGCGTAGGTAGCGTTGTAGAAATTGAGTGAAGTTCCTTGGTAATTTCGCGTGCCGGACAGGGCCGTAACCAGGATTTCCGTTGGGTTGGTCGACGGATTCGCCTGACGCACGCCGTTGGTGTTGGTCCAATTGGCGGCGTAGACCTTGGCATACAACCCGGCCGAACCCGGGGTATCGCTGGTCCATACGGTGACGTAATCGCCATTGGCGTCCGAGGCCGTGGCCTGCGGAGGCGGCACGGCGATGCCCTTCTGAATCTCCACCACGCTTGCCGAAGCGGCCAACAGGGCCGAGTTGATCGAGATGCCGATTGTCGGCTGATCGATTGCCGTGTCGACACCGCCGAAGCGCGTGGTCAAGACATAGGCCGAACCATTTGCTTGCGCGGTGACGACCGCGCCGTGGTATCCGGCCCAATCCAGTTCTGCTTGAACCGCCGCAGCCACGCCCGCAAGATTGCTGCTATCGAAGTTGATCGATCCGCTCGTATAGGCGCCGATACTCAGCGTGAAGCTGCCTGCCAGAACTGCGGGCGCCGGAGAAGCGGTCGGGCGGAAGGTTATTTGCTGGATTTCGTCGCTGGGATTCGTGTATTGATTGCCGGCCGGATTGGCGTTGACGCGAACCTCGGTGCCCGTGGGCAGCGATACGTCGAAAGCGCGGCTGAAGGTGATTCCATTGGGCGTGTAGCCGGTGCGCCCCAGGGCATTGCCCGCCTTGTCGCGCAGCGCGGTCGTCGCCACGATTTGGTAATGACCATTCAAGAGGTATGGCGTAGTCGTTTGGCTGTTGCCGCTGCCATTGAGCACCAGCACGGCCTCCCACTTGTTGCTCGCCGGCGCGCCAAGGCGCGTGGCCGCCTCGTTCATCCCATAGTAGATCTGGCTGATGCCGCCTGTCAGTAGCACGCCATCCTTCATTACGGCCCAGTTGTTGGGATTGGTCACGCTGTTGGGCCCCGTGGTCATCATGTCTTCATCGAACGTGACCACCATGTAGCTCAATTGCTGTCGCACCGTAGCATTGGCCTTCAGCCGGTCGCCAGTAGGCAGAAGGAAATCCGTGGCCAACGGCCCGGCCGTATCGGTGCTCTCCTGGAACTGGCGGTAGTAGAGGTTGGTATTGGAGATGACACCCGAACTGTTCTGGGCAGCCTCGTTCCACACCATGACAAAGTTGCCGGAGCGATCCATCGCGATCGACGGGTCGTATTGCAGCGTGCCCGGGTCGCCCAATGTCTCGGCGACGCAGACGGACGACACCGGATTCTCCGGCGGTGGGTCTTCCGTGGATTCCGGGTACGTTAATTGATCGCGTCGTATGCTGAGCGAGATCGGCGTGTCATGCAGTTCGCCCATGAACGTGATCTCATACACGGCGTACGGAGTGGCAGCAGCGGGATCAACGTCGGCCGAAAGGTCCCAAGGGGTGCCGACCCGAGCGAGGACTTCCTCGTCCGAAAGCTGGCGAACGGCGACGGTGCCCTGGAACGGGCCGTTGTTGATGTTGCCGCCATCTTGTGGCCAGTTGGCGTCAGCCCCCCCCGTATTGCTCAGATTCGACAGAATATTATGTATGTCCTCGAGCGTCAATGCCGGGTCGAAAGCGCCATCGGTGAAGTGCGAAACGTTGCCGGAAGTCACTGCCCCGCCACCATTGGGCGTCCCTAGCAAAAGCGTGAGAGTTCCTGATGTCACCCCCGTGTTAATGGCCAGAATGTAACTCGCGTCGGAGCCGTCACGATGATTGTTGGCGATATCATCGCTTGAAAGGATGTTCGACGTCGCGGTGTTGCCTATCGGTCCATCGAACTGGGAATACATGGCGCTGTTGGCCTCGCCCCGCATTAGGCCGGCAACGCTTTCGAGGATCGACCGCAGTCGGCCAGCCTGCTCGGGGGTGATCGAGGTCGAGTTGGCCAAGCCGCTGATTATGACCTGGTTGATCACCCCGTCCACGTCGCCGTTGCTGCCGTAGGTGATATAGTTCGAAATGCCGTTTACCGGGTTGAAATACGGCAACAGGTCGGCGTTTGTCGTGGTGTTAATCAAGCGTTGCAGCGCAGCCACGGCTTGAGAGTTCGTCAGTATATTTTCCGAGACATCCGGTCCGTAGCCACCATAATACGAACTGCGCCAACTGCCGTAGGAAGCGGTCAAGTCGCCATCGGCATCCAATGCCACCTGGGCATTTTGTTGCTCCAGTGGCCAGAGGTTCATGGCGCTCGGATCGAACGAGGCGCTGTTGAGCCGGAACTCGGTGCGAATGTTAAAAAATGCGAGCGTCTTCGTGCCGGGAGCGTAGACCTGAAACTCTTGCGCATACACATTGTCGTTGTCGTCGCCGTAGTGATCGTCGCTGCCGGCATGCGTGTACGTGTAGCTAACCACAAAATTGTCGGCCGCGTCGAAGTCGACCGTGGGAACCCACCCAGGGAGGCTCTGCTCATCGACCAGCATCGCGCCCTTGGCATCATAGACTTTGACAAAACTGCCAGCCGTGCTGCCGGCCTCTCGCCACAGGACGAACCGCGGATCATTGCTCTCAGACCAGGCAATGGCCAATACGCCGTCCTCGCTCATCGCCACGTACGGAGCAAAACTCATCGTTGTCGTGTCGGCCGAGTTGACGATGAACTCGCCGCCAAGCCGATTGCCGTCGCGGTCGTAGCGCTGAGCGGCGATCGTGTTAAACACGCTTAGGCCTTGCCCTCGGCTCATCCACGCGATCGTGAAATTGCCGTCACCGTCCACGCCCACCGACGGCTCAGCTTGCGGATTGGTAGTAGTCGTGTTTACCTGAAACTCACTGCCCAACGGGCGCACGCCTTGAATCAGCGTGTCGGGCGTGCCCGCGCGGTCAAGTAAGTTCATGTCAGCCACGAACGCCGATGAAGGCAGGCTGCCAATGGACATGCTGTCCCATTGCGGCACGTAGCCAGCCGCCGAAAATCGCCGCGCAAAAATGTCGGTGAAGCTGCCGAGATTTTGCGAGTCGGGCACTACGCTCTGCCAAGTGATGACAAAATCACCATCGGAGTCCATTGCCACCTGAGGGTTGGTCTGATCGTAAATGTCCGGTCGGATGGTAGACGGGTCATCCGGCTCTGGGGCATTGACGCGGAAGGTGTCGCTGCTCTGCTTGATAATTGTCACCGTCGCGCCGGCCAAGGGAGCCAGAGTTGTGGCATTCAACGGCACGAGCAACGGCTGTTGCAGTTTTCCCATGTCGCCGGTGAAGGTGATGTCGAACTCGGTCGCACTGCGTGCGGTGACTTGCACCGACGGCAGCCCCACTCGCAGAACGTCGGGCGTGTAGTACGGCCCTACGGGTGAACCCAACGTCGCTGAGACCTCGCCTGCCGCCGGGAAAGTGATTGGCCCGACCAAGTTCTCGGCAGAGTTCTGCGACGCATACAGAAAGGCGTACTCGATGTTTTGGGCCGTAATGGCCGGATTGGTCCGAGAGATCGGAATCGCGATGGTTGTCCCCGACTGCCGTACGATGGTGAAATCGATCGCAGGATAAAAGCCGCCCAAATCCGCGAAATCGGTGGCGATGATCTTCGGCGCCTGCGACAGGCCGACTGAGGGATCGCCGAAGTCGATTACGTAATTGTTCATGTCAACGGCCGAAACCGTCGCCTCGCTCAATTCCACGGCCCCCATGCCGCGCAGGGCGTCTTGGATATTCTGGGCGTTCGTGACCAGCGGATTCGACCCAAACTCGCTGAAGTTGACGGTCGCAGTATGCGCAACATTGTTCTTGTCCGTGAAATTTAATTTGAAGGCGCCGTCCAGTGGCAGGGGAAAAAAGCCCGCGGGCGGCGTTCCCAAACTGATCGTCAACTTTTCGATGGTGCTGCCGTTGAATTGCAGCGCAAAGCTCGTCGCACTGGCGGGAAGGTTAAGCCGTTGCATCGCATCGGTGAAGTACCGAGCATAGATGTTCGAGTCGGTCATCGGATTGCCGGTCGCCGGATCGATGAACCCGGCTACGGTGTCGACGCTCTGCCAGGTGACCACGAAGTCACCGTTGTCGTCCATCGCCACCGACTTGCCGGCATTGGCGGCCGCGTCCAAGTACCATGGGATCGTTGCCACTGGTGCACCCGAGGTAGCCGTCGTGACCAGCGGCGGAGTGACCAATGCCTGATTGATGAGTACCTCATTGACGTTCGTCGGAGAGACGCTAAGCAGCATCCGCTGCTCCAGGGAGTCGATCGTCAAGCGTCGCGGCTTTCGACCAGCTTGCCCACGATGCGCGCTCGCGCTCCAACGGTCCAAAATGCGCTCGCAAGCGCTGCCAAAATCACGAAGTAGCGGAATTCGTAGCACTGACATAGGTCTCATTCCTCGAAAGGCGAATCGAAGGTCCGCACGCAGGTTTCCAAAGGTTCAATTGATACTGGCCGCACCGATCCAGCAGTTTACACCATCACACCGGATGTTACGCTTCGCTGAAAGTGCCGTGGAAGACGTCCACTTAGGGGGCACCAATTCCATCATTTTCGCCCGCAAGAGTTCTTCTCGCGGAGAGAATCGAAGCCGATATGATGTGCCCCTGTCGTGACCATGCGATAGCGACAAGGGCCGCTCCCTCAGTCGCTCGTTCCGCGCAATAGCCCGCATGGTCCAGTTCATCTGAGCGAATGACTGCAAGTCTGTCAACTAAATTGTTTTACAGCGACTAATTGCAAATAGGCAAAATGCCTATGTTGCGCAGACTGCGCATAACATTGTTCCTATCATGATTGCGTCGATTTGGGCTGTCAAGCAGATTCATTTGCCCGACGTGGCTGCTAATTGCTGCGTAGCGAGGCGTCACACAGGCCGGCATGCCATGCTCTGACAGTCTGGAGAAAAGACGTTCGTAACTTGCCCGAGCCCCCAAGAAATTGCCGGCGTTCGGCTCCAGATACCAGGAGCGATCCACCCAATAGGATGGTTTCCGGCGTTTTTTCCCGCAGGCTTTACCTTTCTTACTCAACTAACGCGACCGGCAAGTCCGATACTATCGTCACGACAGGAACACAGACCCGCCACGTGGGGCGGTTTGAGGTATGTCCGTAGTCGAGAAGAAAAAGTCCCCTTTTTCTTCTTTGGACGCAGATTCAAGGTGGACCAAAACTATGCCGTTCAACCGCACCAGTCTATGCGTGGCCATCGGACTTCTGGCGACCCTCGGGGCGTCGCCAACGTTTGGCCAGGGACCCGAAGGGGCTCAGCTCTTCGCTCCGGCCGACCTGAGCACTTTTGGAGCGCCGCACATCGAGCCGCACGAAGGCTATTTCTTCTCCTTCGACGGCATGTACTGGGCCGTGCCCGCGCAGCGGGTGTCACGAATTGGCGCCCCCGGCTTCCGTAACGTCGGGTCCAGAGTCCAACAATTTCTTGATATCCCGCCCGATCAACATCCGGAGATCCAAACGTTCGCGGAAACCAGCACCGAGGACACCAGCGAACTGAATATGAGCTTCGAGGCCGGCCAGCGCTTTGAGTTTGGACGCGTCGAAGACAATGCCGGTTGGCTCATGAGCATCTTCCGTTGGGGGCCGACCGAGCAGGACTACACCTCTAACGGCGCCAACGTCCTGTTCGAGGATCCCATTGATCCCGACACGGGCCACGGACTGCTCTGGGGTCGAGTCGGCGATGGAGTTCTTGTCGTCGATGGCAATGCCAGCATTGTCTCGCTTTTTGGCGACCTTCCCACCGTGTTTACGCAAATCGCCGTTCACGACGACATTGACGTATGGGGTGTCGAGGCATCGTATCTGCGGCGCAACCTCACCTGCCATAACGGCGGAAATTTGGAACTGTATCTTGGTGCCCGCTACATCGAGTTCAACGAAACGTTTGGCGTAATCGCGACGGGTGGGGTCTTGGATACCAACACACGCTGGAGCACGACCGCCGACAATCACATCATCGGCCCACAGGTCGGTGGCCGGTACTTCAAACAGCAGGGACGTTGGATCTTCTCCACCGAAGGCCGCTTCATGGCTGGCTTGAACCGTCAGAACATCTTCCAAAATGGTACATTCGGCTACACTGGCAGCCCGGGCGACCTCCAAAAACCGGATGCCTGGTTGGGCTCGCAGTACACCCATCGCACGACGATCGACGAGTTTAGCCCCTTGGTCGAATTGCGAGTGGACCTGCGATATACAATCACCCGCGCAATCGACTTCCGCGTGGGCTGGACCGGCTTCTGGATGGACGGCATCGCCCGACCTGCCGGCATGACGCACTACGCCGTGCCCGACATGGGCATCGATACGTCGGCCAATAAGCAAAATGTCTTCGTCAACGGCGTGACCGTCGGCTTCGACATCAACCGGTAGCCGGACGCTTCCTGATTGTTGATTGGCGCACCGCCAACAATCGCGTTATTCGCGCACAATCAACAATTACCAAAATCTCTTACGCCTCTTGGCTGGCACGAGATCGCAACTCGTCCAACTCGGCGCCTAGGCGATGACGCAGCGGACTCTCGGGACGCAACTCGTCGAGCAGTTGCTCAGCCTTTGCAAGCGTCTCGTCGGTGCATTCGTGCCCGCGAAACAGACTTCGCCACGAACGGGAGATCTCTTGTTCAGTAAGCAAAGCGACACCTCACATAACTATTTGTGCTAGCCGCCCACCGGGGCGCCGCTTGCTGCGCGGGCCAGATGGCGCGGTTCGATCTTTTCCAACTCTTCCACCATCGCATCTATAGTATAGCGAATCTGTTGTTCATTATGCCGCGCAGTGATGAAGTAACGCAAGCGAGATGCGCTTTCTTCGACGGCCGGATGCAGGATCGGCATCACGTTGACCCCCCGAGCGAGCATCGCCTTGGAGAGTTTCAGGCAGTGGATCGAATTGCCAAGTATGATCGGGACAATTGGCGTGTTCGCGCTGGTGCCGGTGTTCAAGCCATGCTGCCGGGCGAGCGAGAGGAGCAGTCGCGAGTTTTCATGTAATCGCGTCAGCCGCTGCGGCTCGGCCTGGAGCAGCTTCAGCGATGTAATCGCGGCGGCGGCCGACGGGGGAGGCATCGCACCGGCAAAAACAAAGCCCGGCGCCGTATATCGCAAATACTCGACCAGGGCTTTGCAGCCGGAAATATATCCGCCTAAACCTCCGAGCGCCTTGCTAAAGGTACCCATCCAAATGTCGACGTCATTGCGATCGACTCCGTAATATTCGCCAATCCCCCGGCCGGTTGGGCCTAGCACGCCCATCGAGTGCGCCTCGTCGATCATCAGTAGCGTCTGATGCCGCTTCTTCACCTCCACGAAGCGGGGTAGATCGGGTATGTCGCCGTCCATGCTGTACACGCCCTCGATCACCAACAACACACGGCGGTATTCGTGCCGCAGTTGCGCGAGCAGCCGTTCGGCTGCCGCCCAGTCGTTATGGGCAAATGGCCGCCGCCGGGCGCCAGAGAGCATACAGCCTTGGATGATGCTGTTGTGTGCCAACGCATCGTGAAGGATCAGATCGCCCGGGCCCATCAGGTGGCCGATCACCGTCTCGTTCGTGGCGTGGCCGCCGACCAGGGCGATGGTGTCTTCCGTGCCGAGAAACTGCGACGTGGTTTGCTCCAACTCGACGTGGATGCCTTTGTGGCCCGACACCAACCGGCTCGCCGACGAACTAGTGCCGTAGCGGTCGATCGCCAGCTTGGCGGCCTCGCTGACGGCCGGGTCGCCCGACATGCCAAGGTAGTTGTAGCTCGAGAAATTGATGTATTCGTGGCCGTCGATCACCGTCGTGTCGGTGGTGGGCCCTTCATGCACGACGAAGAACGGGTTGCCCAGGCCCGAGGCATCGAGCATATCGAGATTTTCCCGCAGCCTCACGTACTCGGGGAACTGATCGAACCGATACGTTTGCGGCGGGATCTCGGCATCGGCGGGGCGAGCGCTGGGTGGGCGAGGTTCGGTGCCGAGGTACTTCTCGACTGCCGCCACCAGTTGCCGCGTTGTTTCCAGGTCGGGCAGGACGTCCTCGGGGAATCTGCCGCCGAACTTCTCTTCGAGCGAGGCCACAATCTCCATGCGCTCGAGCGAATCCATCCCCGTCTCAACAATCGGCGTGTCGAGCGTCAGGCCGGCGGCCCGCTCTTTCGCCACGCGTTGAATCTCCTCGACAACCAGTTGCGTTAGCCGATCGTTCGTGGCCCGATAGCGGCCATTCTTGCCATTGCTGCTTCCAGAAGCGGCCGCGCGACGAGCTCGGAAGGCGACCTCCAGTGGGTCTTCGGCGGCCAAGGGCGTCGACGCCGCCGGCTCCGACGCGAGATCGGTCGCGTACCACTGCCCAACGACGTCCAATGTGCCGGCCAAGTAGCCGGCGCGGCAGGCGTGCCGCTGAATCTTCCCACTCGATGTTTTCGGTACGCTTCCGGCCCGAATCAGCAGGATCGCATCTGGAGCCAACTCATGCTCGCTTGCCACGGCACGACGGATTGCCTCGAACACGCCGCTAAAGTCTGACTGCTTGTGCCGCTCCACTTCTTGAACGATGATCAGTTGCTCGCCACCTTTGGCGTCCACGGTAAAGGCGGCTCCCGCATCGGGGCGCAACCGTGGATGGCTCTGGTGCACGGTCAACTCGATATCCTGCGGGTAGAAGTTTACTCCGTGGATGATGATAAGGTCTTTCAGGCGGCCCGTAACGAACAATTCGCCGTCCTGCATGAACCCGAGGTCGCCCGTGCGAAGAAAGGGACCATCGCCGCTGTCTTTCAGCCGGGCGCAAAAAGTTCGCTCGGTGGCCTCGGCCTGTTGCCAGTAGCCCTGCGCCACGCTGGGGCCAGAGACCCAGATTTCCCCAACCTGCTGTGCCGGGCACATCGACAACGTTTCGGGGTCGGCAATCACGATCTTTTGGTCGGGCAGGTTATGTCCACATCCGATCAGCGATCGAACGCCTGCGTCGTCCGGGTCGGCGTCGATCACTTCTCCACGCGCCAGGCCTGCCGCGTCGAACGCCCGAACTACCGGCGGCTCGCTGACGAATCCGCCCGACACGATCAACGTCGCCTCGGCCAGTCCAAAGCACGGGAAGAACGCCTCTCGGCGAAATCCGCAGGGAGCGAACGTCTCGGCAAACGCGTCCAACGTCTCCGAACGCACCGGCTCGGCCCCGTTGAACGCCACCCGCCAACTGCTCAGGTCGAGCGTCTTTCGCTGTTCGGGCGTGATTTTGCGCACGCACAGATCGTAGGCGAAGTTCGGACCGCCGCTCGTCGTCCCGCGGAACCGGCTGATTGCCGAAAGCCAGCGGTACGGCTTCTGCAAGAAGCTCATCGGCGACATCAACACGTTCGGCCGACCAATGTACAGCGGCTGCAAGATGCCGCCGATCAGCCCCATGTCGTGATAGCTCGGCAACCAGAACACGCCGGCGCCCGTACGGGTGTGCTCGAACGAATAGGATATCAGGGCCGAGTTATGAACGAGGCTTGCGTGGTTGAGCACAACGCCTTTCGGCGTGCCGGTCGAGCCGGACGTGTATTGCAGGAATGCCAACGTGTCGCCGTGGACGTCTGGCATGCTCCACTGCTGGTCCATGCCTGCCGGCACCTGACAAGTGGGCAGCCACGTGAGCTGCTTGAGGTGCGGCGTCTCGTCGATCAGCGGCATCACTCGGTTCAGCACCAGATCAGTCGTCAGGGCAACACGAGCATCGGCATCGTCGGCAATCGCCTGAATCCGATTGAGCGAGCGATTCCGCCGTGGCGGATAGACCGGCACAGCCACCACCCCGGCGTAGAGACAGCCGAAGAAGGCGACGATGAACTCCAGCCCGGCCGGATAGAGCAGCAACGCCCGCTCGCCCACCAAGTCGTGAGCTTCGAGCCATGCCCCAATGGCCTTCGCCTGACGGTCCAACTCGCGATACGTGAGATGGACCTGTTCGTTCTCGCCGTCGACCAAGTACGTAAACGCCGTGTCGTCCGGCTGACAACGCGCGCGGTGCAGGAGCAGCTCCACAAGGTTGGAGGGGCCAAAGAACGTACCGGGCAAATGGTCGAGATGCACTAGGATTCTGTCTCCGGCTGCCCCTCAGCTCTCCTGAGTATGAAATGACGTAGCGCGTCGAGTTGCGGGAGGGACTGCATCATTCTCGGCTGCTCAATATAACCATCATCCGTCACCGTAGCCTTTGGATTTTAAGATTTTACCGAACTCGATGCAATTGCACAAACCGTGCGGCGTATATCGCCCTACCACTATCGGTGGGCGGTTGACACTCTGCGCAGAATGCATTACCGTGCCGGGGGTGATGGAAATTAGCAAAGCCGAGAGCGCCGATTGGGCGAACGAGGCGTGGGCCGATCGCGGCACGGCCAAACGCGTACGGTGAGTTCAGAGCTTTGGCATTCGGCATTTTAGGCGTCCGGAGGCCCTCCATGATTCGCGTGACATGCCCAAATTGCGGCTCGCTGTTGAGCGCCAAGGACGAATTGCTGGGCCAAACCCGCAAATGCCCCAAATGCTCGCACCCGGTCCGCATTCTGATCGGCGGCCGCGAAGAAGTCGACGAAGTTCCGCTAGATGACGCCCCAGTTGACCAGCACGTCGAGCACGCCACCGAAGAACATCTACAGCCGCCCGATCTTCCCACGCGGCTCAATCGTGATAGCCATTACGTGATCTGCGACAAGTCGTATGTAGTGGCCACCTGGGCCAACGACGGTCGCGGTTGGATGTCGCGGCGCGGCACCGGCTTCATCAGCGCCAAGCGCAATCGCGAAAATCTCCCGCCGGCCGGCGAGTTCCAACTCGTCGAACTCAAGTTCGCCATGCTGCCCGAAGGGAAACGCCTGACCGGACTCTCCTCTTACCACTTGGCCTCCCGCTGGGCCCTCACCGTGCTCCACGAAGGCGACGATCAGATCGTCGGCAAGATCGCGGGCCCCGGCTCGCTGAACCGCGAGCAGAAAAGCGCGATCCGGCAGTCGCTCAAAGATCAATTCATGCGCGAGGTGTGGGCAAGCGCCACCGCAGTTCTTGAATATCTCGGCAACACTGATTACCACTCGCACAGCGTGGGTTGATCGGCTTTCGCCGCACCCGTGCCGCAATGCAATCCGTGTCCCGTTGCGAAACGCGCGTCAGAACATGCCCAGCCCTCCGCCTTGGCGGGGCGCTTCGGTCGGTGTTGACCTGCCCCCATTTTCTGTACCATGGGTTATGAGAGTATTGATTGGGTAACGGGTAATGGTAAGTATTCAATGCTTCGGCTGTGCTGCTGCTGGAGCGTAGGCGCAGCCGGAGCGGAAGCAGCAGCACAGCCGGCGGCAAACTCCGCCGGGGTCTGGTAGCCAAGCGAACTGTGCGGCCGCCGGTGGTTGTACTCCAGTCGCCAGGCGTCGGCCATGTAGCGGGCCTCGGCCAGGTTCGTGAACTCTTCGCGGTTGGTTAGCTCGTCTCGCAGCCGACTATGGAACGATTCGGCATAGCCGTTCTCCCAAGGCGAGCCTGGCTCCACGTACAACACCTCGACGCCGGCATGCGATAGCCAGCGTCGGATCGCTTTGGCAATGAACTCAGGCCCGTTGTCGCTGCGAATGTGCTTGGGCACACCTCGGATACGGAACAGTTCCACCAGCACGTCGATCACCATCTCGGCCGTGACGTTGCGATCCACCTCCAACGCCAGGCATTCCCGCGTGTACTCGTCCACGATCGACAGCCACTTCAACGGTCGACCCGTGATGGTCCGATCGTGAACAAAATCCCAAGTCCACACGTGGTCCTTGTGCTCGGCCTTCCGCCGAACGCAACTGTTCTCGCTGTGTCCTAAACGCCGCCGTTTTCGCTGTTTCTGTGGCACTTTCAGCCCTTCTTGAACCCAAAGCCGATAAACACGTTTTCGATTCACACGCTGGTGGAACTGTGGTCTTGGCACCGCCCTCACGATTCGCTGTGCGATCGCAGCTTGTCGCCGTGGGACGACGCCGAGCGCCGCCCATCCCATGCCGATCGCCGCAAAGCCTTATGTCGACACATCATGGAACACGAATTATCAACGCTTGCCGCCGTTCGGCGGCTACCGCAGAAAATTCTCCTGTTGACCAAGCGCCTCATCGACTTGGCCACGTAGCGTAAGTCGTCTATTCAGAAAGTGCAGGGAAGATGAAACCGACGCAAAAGCCTACATCGTCGCCCGCGATTCACGCACCGCATCGTACAGCGCGACGAGGTTCTCGGCCGGAGTGCCGGCCTGGACGTTGTGTACCGGATTGAACACGAACCCGCCGCCGCGGCCGAAAATGTTCATCCGCTCCCGAACCTGTCGGCGGATTTCGTCAGGCGTCCCAAAGGGTAGCGTTTTTTGGGTGTCGACGCCGCCACCCCAGAACGTGACTTTGTCGCCAAAACGATCTTTGAGGACCTGAGGATCCATGCCGGCGGCCGAACATTGCACGGGATTGAGGATGTCGAAGCCCGCATCGACAATGTCTGGCAGCAAGGCGATGATCGATCCGCAGGTATGGATGAACGTCTTCCAGGGCGTGTGTTGGTGAACCCAATCATTAACACGGCGATGGAAGGGTTGATAGAGCTTGCGGTAGTTCGCGGGGCTGATGAACGGCCCGTTCTGCGTGCCGAAATCGGTGCCGCTGATGTAGACTACCGACACGCGATCACCGACGGCGTCGTAGATCTTGGCGAGATTTGCGAGGGCAATCTCGCATTGGCGGCAAAACAGCTCATACACGTAGTCGAAGCGGCTGAGGGTGCTCATGTACCATTCGGAGATGTCGCGGATACCTTTTGGCTTCTTGAGCCAAGGCGCGGGACCAGCGCGATGTCGCCGAAGGCCGTACCGCCGAAATTGGCCACGATCGCCCGATCGGTTGTCTTGCTCAACCGATCGGCCTCATTGGTGAAGTGTTCGAGCAATTCATCGGAGATTGGTCCGAACTCCTCTAGATTGTCTTCGACGTTCAGCTTATCGTCGTCGATGGGCTCCTGGCGCACGATCGTATCGAAGTAGAATCCACCTTTCGGCATGCGACCGCTTGGCGGCACCGAGCAGTCTCCTTCGGGATACATCAGGATATCGCCGTTGGGCTCGGGATCCGTTCGAAAGCCGCCGGGCACTAAGACCGGCGTGCCGTCGAACGTCGTCCAAGGCTTCCAGTCGTCGTACTGGAAACCGAAGAACGACTTGGCTCCGCCCAGACCCACCACATCAACCCCCAGCAGATCCTGTAAGTCTGGCGCGATCTCGCCCAGCATCTGATAGGCTTCCATGACCTTGACCGGCGTGCCCGGCGGATCGAGCTTCAACGCCTGGCGGAGTCGGTACACGCTGCTGACGTGCATGCCTGTGACCGGCGTGGCCCCCAAGTCGAGAGGAACACGATCGGGCTGTTGATGATGTAAGGCGGCTTCAACTCGTTGGCGGGAATTCATAGCAGTGAAATTGGATCAAGATTGAGGACAATATACGGCCAACCGGCGGGAAATGCGCTGGAGAATGGCGGCGCAAGTTCACAGGGCTCTATTTGACGCTGCCTCATCGTAGCTTGTCAAGAACCCCTGGTAGCCGATAGCATAGGAGTCGCCGAGTTTGCCAATAGTCTTCGCCGGTTGAGAGCATTACTTGGTGTCCGGGGGAACTGTTCACGTTGAGTCAAGCAGCCCCCCTTCTAGCACAAGAATCGAAACAGACCACCTGCCAGGGAGCGATAGCATGTCACGAGTATTTGAGGATCGAGACGGTAGCGTCGTCTATGTGCTTCTCTTGACGCTGGTCGCCGCGTTGGGAGGGCTGCTGTTTGGCTACGATACGGCCGTTATTTCCGGGGCGATCGGCTTCCTTGCCAAACACTTTGACCTCGATCCGCAAGTGTGGACCGGCTGGGCAGCCGCTTGCGCCTTGCTTGGGTGTGCACTGGGAGCGGCCATGGCGGGCATGATGAGCGACCGCTTCGGCGCAAAGGGATGCTCATTGTCGCCGCTCTGCTGTTCTTGATTTCTTCGGTAGGCACGGCCTTTCCGCAAACGTTTACGCAGTTTGTCTTCTTCCGCATCATTGGCGGCCTCGGCATCGGCGCCGCATCGATGACCTCGCCGATGTACATAGCTGAAGTCGCTCCCGCCCGGATGCGCGGACGCATGGTTTCGGTCAATCAGCTTGCCATTGTCACAGGAATCGTGGTGGTCTACTTCGTCAATTACTTTATTGTCAACTACGGCGCGACGGTCGATCGGACCGGCGAAATAGCCGGCGGCGAGTCGTGGAATGTTCTGTACGGTTGGCGTTGGATGTTCGGCTCCGGCATTCTGCCGTCGGCGCTGTTTCTGCTATTGTTGTGCTTCGTCCCCGAAAGCCCGCGATGGCTGGTGAAGCAAGGTCGCCACGACGAGGCCCTAGCGATTCTGTCACGTATCGTCGGCGGCCAATGTGCCCGCGCGGAAACGGCCGAGATCGAGGCCACACTGGCCCAGGAGACCGGCACGTTCGCACAGTTGTTTGAGCCCCGCATGCGCGTCGTGCTGCTGATCGGCGTCAGTCTGGCAGTGCTGCAACAGGTTACCGGCATCAACGTGTTCCTGTATTTTGCCCCGGAAATCTTTAAGAAGCTGGGCTCGGGAACGGACGTCGCGCTGATGCAGACTGTCGTGGTGGGGGGCGTAAATCTGGCCTTTACCATCCTCGCCATCTGGACCGTGGATCGGCTAGGCCGCAAGCCGCTTATGTTGGCCGGAGCGACCGGGATGGGCATCTGCCTGCTGGCATTGGGACTTGCCGCTTATGGGCAGCACACCGAGCGTTGGACGCTCATTTTCATTCTCGGCTACATCGCCTGTTTTGCCCTTTCAGTGGGCCCGGTGACATGGGTAATTCTGTCGGAGATTTTTCCGACGGGCATTCGCGGCCGGGCCATGGCGTTGGCCGCTGTATGTCTCTGGGTCGCAAACTACCTCGTGACGCAGACGTTCACGCTGATGGACGAAAACCCCAGCCTGATCGAGCGATTCCACCACGGATTTCCGTTCTGGGTGTATGCCGCGTTTTGCGCTGTGAGCGTTGTCTTCGTGTGGCGTTGGGTACCGGAAACGAAGGGCCGGACTCTCGAAGAGATCGAACGTAGCTGGTTGCGGCGGGATGTTGAGCCATGAAGGATATGCCTGTGCCGTCGCGTCTTCCGCGGAACGTCAAGCTGCTCGGTTGGGCCAGCTTCTTGAACGACGTGGCCAGCGAGATGATCTTTCCGCTCTTGCCACAGTTTCTCATTTCGGTGCTCGGCGGCAACCGCTTCCAACTCGGCATGATCGAAGGGGCCGCCGATTCGGCCAGCAGCCTGGTGAAGCTGTGGTCGGGCGCGCGCAGCGACCGCGGCGGTCGGAAATGGTTCGTCGTTTTCGGGTATGCATTGGCGGCAGTCGCCCGGCCGCTGTGCGGAGTTATTTCGTTTCCATGGCAGTTCTTCAGCATACGGATGGCCGACCGGATCGGCAAAGGCGTTCGCACGTCGCCGCGCGACGCGCTGATCGTGGAGTCGACGGCGCCGGAAATCCGCGGCCGGGCCTTCGGCTTCCACCGCGGCATGGACCACCTCGGCGCGGCGATAGGACCGCTGCTGGCGACGGCATTCCTCTGGTTCTGGTCGGACGCGCCCCGCCAGATATTTGATGCCGCCCTGCGTCATTTGTTTTTGCTGACCATCATTCCCGGCTTGCTAGTGGTGGCGCTGTTGATCATCGGATTGCGGGAGCCGGCCACGACAAGAGACTCAGACGCATCTTCGCTCGGGCGAAAATCGGGACGCTCGTCTGCGCTGTACCCCTTCGATCGTCGCTTCCGTCTGTACTTGGTAGCACTGGTGATCTTTACGCTCGGCAATACGAGCGACGCCTTTCTCTTGGTGCGGGCCGGTGAACTAGGCGTGGCCGCGTGGTTGCTACCGATCCTTTGGAGTGCGTTCCACCTCATTAAGAGCGGCGGCAACATGCTCGCTGGGCGGCTTGCCGATCGCGTAGGTCCCCGTCCGCTGATCCTCGTCGGCTGGCTATATTATGCCGTAATTTATACGGCCTTCGCCCTGGCAACGTCGGCATGGCAAGCGTGGGCGCTGTTCATGGCCTACGCACTATTCTATGCGGTCACGGAGCCGGCCGAAAAGACGATGGTGGCGAGTCTGGCTGGTCCAGAGCGTCGCGGCCTAGCCTACGGCTGGTTCAATTGTGCCATCGGCATTGCGACACTTCCAGCCAATCTCGTCTTCGGCGCCCTGTACCAGACGTACGGACCCGTGGTGGCCTTTGGCAGCGGGGCGGGGCTTGCGCTGGTGGCGACGATCCTGCTGTCGATTCTATAGGCTCTCGGGAGTCGCAGCTTCGTCACGTGGCGACAAGGGCACGTCGACGACGATGTGCACGCCCTGTTGAACGGCAGCTTCGATGATCGCCTCGCCGCCCAGCAGCCGCGCCCGCTCGCTGATGCCTTGTAGTCCGAAGTGCTCGCCGTGCACTTCGGCCGGATTGAAGCCGACACCCCAGTCTTGCACGTCGATCCGCACTCGGCCGTCGGTTCGGTCAAGCTCGATACGTACTTTCCCGCTGTGGCTATAGCGGCAGGCGTTGGTCAGACATTCCTGAACGATACGGAAGACGGCGCTTTCCAAGGGGGGCGGCAGCCGATCGAACCGCGGATCATGGACGAACTCGATTTCCGGCCCGCCCTGCCCCTGTCGTTCGCTGATCAGGCTCTCGACGGCCGCCACTACGCCCGATTCGTCGAGCACTGGCGGCCGCAGTCCACTAATGAGCCGCCGCGTTTCGGTCATCGCGTCGCGCAGCAACTGTACGGCCGACTCGAACATTTTCCGGACCACGGCGGGATCGCCATCGAGCAGCCGTGGCACCGAATCGAAGCGATACAGGGCGCCGGCTAACTGCTGCGCCAAGCCGTCGTGGATTTCGTAGGCCACGAGCTTACGATCGCGCTCGTGCTCGTCGAGCATCTCGCGCAGCCGCCGTTGTTCTTGATGCAATTCGACTTCGGCGCGCTTGCGATCCGTGATATCGCGGACCAACGCCAGCATGAGTCGCCCGTCCTCGGTGTCCAACGCGGCCAATCGGACCTCGACGGGAAAGGTGACGCCGTCTTTGCGGCGATGGCATCCCTCGATTGTCACCGGGTATTGGTCCGCAGGGTATTCACTGTATCGCAGAAAGTTTTCCGCGACGTACCGCACATCGACATCGCGAACGTTCATCGACAGCAGTTCTTCACGCGTGTATCCAAGACTGTCACAAGCTTGCTTGTTGACATCCAAGAAGTTTCCTTGCTCGTTGCGCAGAAAAAAGGCGTCGCCGGCGTTCTCGACCAGCCGGCGAAAGCGCTGTTCGCTTTCGGCCAGTTCGCGGGTTCGTCGGAAGACGAGTTGCTCGACGCGGACGGTGCGCCCGGTCAACAGCAGCGTATAACCGACCGCCAGGGCGGTAATCATTAAGCCGGCCAGTACGGCCCCGGCAGGTCCCCAGGTTCGCTGCCAGGCGAGATATGAATTCATCGGGATGCACGTCATTGTCCAGTGACTACCGGCCAGGTCAATATGCGCGATCATTGGGTCCATGCCACCGACGCGCGGCGGCGGTTGTCCGGGGATGATCGGTGCGTGGTCGCCGTGCAGCGGGGAGGGTCGCATGTAGATGGGCTGCCCATCAGGCGTGGTAATGTAAAAGTCGATTCCGACGGGTGCGAATACGTTGAGAGCCGCCTCGACAAGTGCGTCGATTCGAGACACGACTACTACGACCCCGTTGCTGGCGGCGCGGGCCCCGGGCGATTGTGCCGTTCGCGTGTCTCCATCCCGGGCCGGTTCAAACGTATAGAGCAGGAGCGGCTCCGTGCCGTCGTGATCAGGCAGTGGCGCAACCGCCACTGTGGTTTGCCGCTTTGCCAGTGCCCGCTCGATCGCCGAACGACATGCGGCATTTGAAGCAAGATCGAAGCCGATCAGGGATTTGTATTTCTTCGCAGGCTCGACGAACAGAAGCGGGTAGCACACATCGCCTTGCCCGGCGGGGGCCAAGGCTTCTCGATCGTCATGCTGATGAATGCGATAATTCGTCAGACCTTTCGCGCGGGCTGACTTTTCATGCACTGCACGCCGTCGGGCATCGACGCGAGGCGCCCACGCCAGAATTTCGATGCTGGGGTGCCGCTCTTGAATCGGCGCTGTGAACGTTTGGAACTCGTCACGCTCCACCACGCCGGAGCCTTCAAAAAACGCCGCCAACGTGCCGGCCGTACCGAGCCGATCCTTCAAGTCGCGGTAAATGACGCCAATCCGTCTACCGGCGTGTGAATGAAATTTGGCTTCTAGTAAGGTCTGTTCCTCTTTGGCAAGCAGCCATCCCAATGCCAACGAAGCACCTATCCCGGCGACCGCAATCAGCAATGCGAGCGCCAAGCCGCGTCGTCGCCTGCGGCGCGCTGTGGAAGTGGCGAAAAGAGATGTGTCGGTTTCGTGAATCACGCCGAGTCTGGCACGGGTCATGTGGTGGGATTGCATGGGGGTGCTATGACACCCTCGTCCAAGCGTATGGTACCTCGTCCGTTGCGGAAGTCAACTAATTCCGCATGGGGGCGTCAGGCCGTCATGCTAGCACTTTTAAGGAGCGGTGCAAGTGCCCCAGCCGGCAGTGCGTCGGAACCACCGCCACGACCAAGAGAACCGTTACCGACGCGGCTCGCCTCTTGCCGAAGTGGCCGCCAGCCGGATTCGCTGCGAAAAGTCCGACTCGTCGCGATAGAGATATGCGGCGTAGTTGACCCGGGCACGTAAACGCGTTTCTTCGAACGAACCGTGCCGCTCGATGAGCCCCAGGTCGTAGGCCAGATGGTCAGAGTAGCCGGGCAAGAGGACCCGATAGTCGTAGGGCACTTTGTCGGGCATTAGGTGGTTGATATGGCTGCGGATATTCGTGGTGCAGTTGTTCGTAAGCGTGTCGTAGAACTCGGGCTCTTTGGCCAGTTTGTTGACACGCTGCATGACATCGAGAAACAGTTTGCGCGATTGCTTGGGCGTGGCGGTCGAGCGATGCACGTAGACGTCGCAGAGATCGCAGTTGACCCGCCGCTGAATCACATCGTGCTCGCTGGCCACAACGTAAATCAACTCGTATTGCTGAAGGAATCCTTTGTATGGGCTGTACTCCTCGCCTCGTTCCTTGCGAATTTCGACCGAGACGGCCAGATAGTCTTTGCCATCGAAGCCAAAGCTGAGCATCGTGTGGCCTAGGCTTGGCGTTTCGTTGAACGGCACCACGATAAAATCGACCGAAGTCAGCTTGTCCAGATCGAACGTTCTGTCGTAATACGCCACAGTGAAGTCATCGAGGCTTCGCCAGCGGCAATCGCGAATGTTGTGGACGGCGACCTGCTTGCCGCGGATGTCGGCATAAGCCAGCACGGCCTGTTCGGGCGTCCAATCGCGGTTATTCGAGGGCGTCAGCGACTTGACCAGGTCGCCGTTCAGCTTGAGTGTGGGAAACATCGCATCGCCCGACTTCGCCGTTTCCACGGCCGTCGGCGTCGCCTGACAGCCGCTGGCGAAAGCGGCGACGATGACGAGAATTACCCACCGATTCCGATCGCGAATCGTACGGCGTCGGTGCTTGGAATTGTCTGGCATTCGAGTGCAGCGTTCAGGGAAAGCCGAGACACTGACAACGGCATAAGGCACGACAATCTGTGACAAGAACGAGCGGTATTACCCGGAACGGCCGTTTTTCGCAAGACGAAACTTGTCGGAGTCGTTACGTGGTGTGAGCGTCTTGATCGTGGGTGGGAAATTCACGGGGTTCCCGGAAGGCGGCGGTCCCAGATTTTTTTCTAGCCCAGGCGTTTTACGCCCCGGTGCGGAGGCGATGGTGGAGTTGTCAGGCCCGTTTTACGGGCCTCCTGCAACAGCCGAGGGACGGATGCCCGTAGAACGGGCGTGACTGGAAGATGAACATCGTCCGTTCGCCTTACCAGGCGAAAAACGCCTGGGCTAGAGAAAATGCCCCAGACTCCCGGGTCTTTCAGAAATCCACCTACAAACTTGACGCCCACACCCGACATCGCAATCAAACCGGCCTATGCTCGCCGCGGAAGTCTGGGTAGAATTGGCAACTATGCTACGCTATTACACCGCCGGCGAGTCGCACGGCAAAGCTTTGATGGCCTTCGTCGACGGGTTTCCCGCCGGTGTCGAACTCAATACGCAATCGATCGACGCCGAACTCCATCGGCGGCAGGGCGGCTATGGCCGGGGCGGCCGGCAGAAACTCGAAACCGACGACGTCGACATCCTGAGCGGCATCTGGCGCGGTCGGTCGATCGGCAGCCCAATCGCCCTGTTGGTGCCGAATAAGGATTACAAGATCGAGCAGATGGACGATTTGCCGCGTCCTCGGCCGGGACACGGCGATCTGAGCGGTTCGATCAAGTATCTCGGCTCGATTCGCGGCGTGCTGGAACGGGCCAGCGCCCGGGAAACGACCGTTCGCGTGGCCGCCGGCGCACTGGCCAAGCAACTGCTAGCGCCGTTTGGCATCGTCGCGTTTGGGTACGTGGTGCAAGTTGGTCCGGTCGCCGTCGCCCCAAAACCGGGCACGCTTGACGAACAGCTTGCCCTGCGCGATCGCAGCGAGTTATATACGCTGAATCCGGACCAGGACGCGGAACTGAAGAAACTTATCGACGAAGCGGCCAAGCAGGGGAACACGTTGGGGGGCGTCGTCGAGGTTCGCGTCGAAGGGGTTCCCTTTGGCCTCGGCTCGCACACGCAATGGGACAAGAAGCTCGACGGCCTTCTGGCGCAGGCCGTGATGTCGGTGCAGGCCATCAAAGGGGTCGAGATTGGTATGGGCTTCGAGGCCTCGCGGCATTTCGGCTCGGACGTCCACGATCCGATCTGCTACGACCCGGCCTTGGTCGATACGCCGTCGCTGGGCTTCACGCGGCCCCGCAACAACGCCGGCGGTTTGGAAGCCGGCATGACCAACACACAGCCGATCGTGATCCGCGCAGCGAAAAAGCCTATCAGCACGCTTGCCCGACCGCTGGAATCGTTGAACATGCAAACGAAGCAGCCAGAGAAGGCGTCGTACGAGCGGAGCGACATATGCGCCATTGCGGCGGCAAGCTGCATTATTGAAAACGTCGTGGCCTTCGAGATTGCCCGGGCGATGGTCGTTAAGTTCGGCGGTGACAGCCTCACCGAGATGCAGGCACGCTGGAAACTGTTTCACGACTTGGCGAAGGAGAAACTCCGCTAGAAAATACCACGGAGACGGAATCATTGATGGATAAGCTTCGACACAGGGAGCTGACCGAAGCTATCATTGGCGCAGCAATTGAGGTTCATAAAGAACTTGGCCCAGGCTTGATGGAGTCGGCATACGAAGAGTGTCTTTGTCATGAGTTGAGTGTTCGTGGCTTAAAGTTTCAACGGCAGGTCGCCCTGCCGGTTCGCTACAAGAAAGTGAAGCTGGACTGCGGCTATCGAATCGACGTTGTGGTGGAGAATACCGCCGTTCTGGAACTCAAGGCCGTGGAAGCGCTACAGCCGGTACACGAAGCCCAACTCATCACATACTTGAAGCTCAGCAGGATGCCTGTCGGTCTGTTAATCAACTTCAACGTCCCTGTCCTCAAGAACGGAATTGTTCGCAGGGTCAACTAGTCGCCCCTCCGTGTCCTCCGTGTCTCGGTGGTATTTCCCGTCCAGCAGTGAACAAGGATGTTCCGACTTCACGATACGACCCGCCGCTGGGTTTGCCGTATCGCCTTTCTGTCGTTGGGCGTGATGCCAACGCTACTGATTGGCGGTTGGTGCTGGAGTCGGCATTGGCCGAGCTACGTGGAGGCGAACGCCCGGCTACTCGGCCGCCAACTGGGCCTTGATGCAAAGCTGGGTGGTTTTCGGAATCTGCGGCCGGGCGTGTGTCTCTACGAACAATTGGAGCTATTCGATCCGGAGACTCGCGAGCCAATTCTGCGTTGCCGCCGGCTTGAAGTTGCCCGACAAGCGACGGGCACTCGGGATCGAACCGTGCTGGTGATCACGGCCTCGCAACTTGAGCTGGAGGCTGCGTCGCTGGGCCGTATTTGGCAGTGCCTTCAATACGCCATGGAAGGCCTGGGCGGCCCGCTGGAGAGCGACCTGCAATTCTCGGCCGCCGATCTCACGTTGCGGGCGAGCACGTCTCAGACTTTGACAGACGTTAGCGGCGGCATGAAGCATTTGCCGGGCGGCATGCACGCCCAACTCGAGTTTCGCCTCGCGGGCGTCGACACGCCCGGCCCGGCGAGAATCCGTCTGGTGCGCAATCGCGAGATCTCGCCGCCGGCCAGCGGCTTCGAGCTATACACGGGCGGTGGCGAACTGCCCTGCAACGTGTTGGCGATGGGATTGAAAGAATTGAAGCCGCTGGGGTCACGGTGCCGCTTTCGCGGCTATATCTGGGCCAATGAGACGCCCGATGGATGGCAGGGCGAGGTCACCGGCCAACTGGTGGATTTGGACCTCGGCGCGCTGGTGAGCGACTATTTTCCACACAAACTTTCGGGCATCGGCGAGGCTACGATTCAATCGGCCCGATTCCACCGCGGCCGGCTCGAAGACGCCAGTGCAACGCTCTTGGTAGGACCGGGCACGATTGAGCGATCGCTTGTTGCCGCAGCCATCGATCGTTTGGGGCTGGTTTCGCTCGGTCTCACGGCTGGCTGGTCCCGCGATGCCCGAGAGCTGCTGCCGTATGACAAATTGGCGCTGTCGGCAATGCTCGACCCGAGCGGCCTACGGCTGTCCGGGCGTTGCGACACGGCGGGCACTATCCTGAGCTATCGCGGCAACCGCCTTCTTGGCGAGCCGGCCGGCCAAGTCGTGCCGGTCGTCGCGTTGGTGCAGACGCTCGTGCCGCATAGCATGCTTCAGGTGCCGGCCAGCCGACAGACCGATTGGCTGCTCCGTCACCTGCCATTGCCGACGGCAATGCCTGCGCCCGGCGCCGATACGGCGCCGCCCTACGCACGTCTGCACCTCGGCGAAACGCTCCAGCGCTAGGTCCTCGGCGCAATGGGCCCGAGGCACGCGCGGCGCAACCTGCTGCTGCACAGAAGGTTACGGCGCAGAATATCCGCACCAACCCGCCTTGATCCGTCGGGCATGTATACATATAATCCCGCCGCCAGGAGTTTGGCGTTTTGCGCCTAACGACTTTTCTCGCTTAATTTTGCGACTCGGAGCCGGGCTGCCGAAGCGGCACCGCCCGGTGGAGCAAGGATGCTATTCTGCTAAGACGACTCGGCCAAGGATGGGCCCGAATTGGTCGCGCAGTGCCAATGGTGCGCGCGTGCGGAGAAACCGCGCACCGCAAGAAGATCGATTTGCGGTTCTTCTTGCTCCTTGCGTTTCTCGTTTCTCCGGCTGCCGCCGAGGTGCAACTTCCGGAGCTTAATCCGGCCGAGCCGATCGCCATCACGGCCGAGGCCGGTAATCGATGGCAGTTGGGCGCATACGAGGTGTGGGTGCTGCGTGGCAATTGCACGATCCAGCAGGGCCAGGGTTTTGCGCGGCCGAGAGGCCGTCTTGTGGATCGACCGTGCCCAGGCTGGCGACACGCGGCCGAATAAGATCATCACCTACCTGGAAGGCGATGTGGAAGTCGCGGTCGATCGTCGGCCGGGTGCGCCGCGCGTGACCGATCGCGCATGGCTAGGCCGTTTTTTCAGCAGCGCCGGCGTCGACGTGCGAACGTCGGCTATGGCCGGCAAGCCGGACGCGTTGCCCGAGATTTATTGGCGCGGCATGGAACGGCGAGCGCCTGAGTCGGCGGAAAACGGTCTGGCACACACTCCCCGTCAGACGTCCGATGCCACGGCTGGTATTTTCGGCAGAGCCGCGAACACGGTTGGACAAGCCAACCGTGGCGCCCGCACGATCAGTCCACTCACGGCACCCGATGCACGGGTGCAACAGGCGCAATTCGCGCGCCGGCGCCTGGCGTCGATCCGGCTCCCATGCCGATGCCCATGCCGGCTCCGACGGCTACAGGGGCCCCCGCCACACCAGTCGCACCGCAAGCCGGCATGGCGATTCCGGCCGGCGCTCGCCGGGTGCGCGTCTATCCGCGCAGCGACGTGCCGGTTCAGGCCTCGTGGTCGCGCGATCCGGCCACAAATCAGTGGGTAGCCGTGGTCGATTCCGGCGCCAACGTCATTGTCGACGTGAATGAGCAAGTGCCCGGTATCGGACATGTGAGCACGATCGACATTGCCACCGATCGGCTGGTGATTTGGACTTCGGGGCTGAAGGAGTCGGAAGTGGCCTCGGGCCGCATGGTGCAAGACGAGCGGACGCAACTCGAGTTTTACATGGAGGGGAACATCGTCTTCCGGCAAGGCGATCGCACGATCTACGCCGACCGGATGTACTATGATGTGCCGAACAACGTGGGCACCGTGCTGAATGCCGACGTGCTGACGCCCGTGCCTAAGTACGCCGGAAAACTGCGACTGCATGCGGATGTCCTGCGGCAGACGGCCCGGGATCGATACCTTGCGCAGAACGCATTTATTACCTCCAGCCGCTTGGGCGAGCCGACCTATCGACTTCAATCGGGCGAAGTCTATTTTGAGGACATCCAGAAGCCGTTGGTCGACGCGGTCACGGGCCAGCCGCTGGTCGATCCGAATGGTCAGCCGATTGTCGATCACGAGAAGCTGGCGACGGCCAGTAATAATTTGCTCTTTTTAGGCCCCGTGCCAATCTTCTACTGGCCGGTCATCGCCACCGACCTGAACGAGCCGACGTACTACATCCGCCGCGCGCGGCTGCGGCAGGACAACGTCTATGGCACGCAGGTATTGACCAATTGGAACGGCTACCAACTGCTAGGCATCCGGGACAAGCCGGCCGGCACCGACCTCGACATCACTCTCGATTACCTGGGCCTGCGCGGTTTCGGGTATGGGGGCACATTCGCCTACGACCGTCCCGAGTTGTTTGGCATTCCCGGCCACGTAGGCGGCCTGCTGGACTACTGGGGCATTCAAGACCACGGCACCGACAATCTCGGCCAGGGGCGATCGGATGTGCCGCCCGAGGCATCCTATCGATTCCGCCTCTTCGGCCAGCACCGCCAACTGCTCCCCTACGATCTGCAAGTCAGCGCCGAGTTGGGATGGATCAGCGACCGCAACTTCCTGGAAGAGTACTACAAGCGCGAATGGGACGAGCTGAAAGATGAGACAACCGGCGTGGAGTTGAAGCAGTTCCTCGGCAATAGCACGTGGAGCCTGTCGGCTGACGTGCGGCTGAACGATTTCTTCACGCAGACCGAGTGGCTTCCGCGGGCCGACCATTTCTGGCTCGGCCAGTCGGTGTTCGACTCCCTGACGTGGTACGAGCATTCGACGGCCGCTTACGCGAGGTTTCAACACACGAGCATTCCGGAAAATGTCTCGGTGGGGCCTGTCGTCGGGGCCGCCGGGCCGTTCAACTACCTGCCGTGGGAACAATACGACGTGCAAGGCGAGCGGTTCACGACGCGGCAAGAGTTGGATTGGCCATTCCAGTTGGGCGCCGTCAAGCTGGTGCCTTATGCTCTCGGCGAAGCGGCCCATTGGGGCGCGGACCAGGCCGGCGACCCGTTGAACCGCCTGTACGGACAGGCCGGCGTGCGGGCGAGTCTGCCCATGTGGTCGGTGGATCCGACGGCAGACAACGACCTGCTCAACGTTCACGGCATCGCACATAAGGTGGTTTTTGACGTCGAATTTTCCTACGCCCAAGCTAACCAGAACCTGCAAGACTTGCCGTTATATGATCCGCTGGACGACGACTCGATCGAGGCCTTTCGCCGCCGGTTCATGACCACGACGTTCGGCGTTCCCTCGATGATCACCGTGCCGCCGGGTGCGCCGCCGGGGTCGATCTTGATCCCGCCCCAGTTCGACGAGCGGCTTTATGCACTGCGCAGTGGTATGCAAAGCTGGGTTACTTCGCCGAGCACGGAAGTGGCCGACGATCTGACCTTGGTTCGCTTGGGAGCACACCAGCGGTGGCAGACGAAGCGCGGTCCGGTCGACAATCGGCGGATCCTCGACTGGATCACCATGGATACGAATGTGACGATCTTCCCCGACCCAAACAGGGACAATTTTGGACAGACCGTCGGCCTGTTGGATTACGATTTTAGCTGGCACGTGGGCGACCGGTTGACGCTAGTGAGCAATGGCATCTTCGATTTCTTCAACCAGGGCCAGACGATCGTCAGCGTCGGCGGATTTCTCACCCGCCCGCCACGCGGCAGCCTGTACGCCGGCTTCCGAATCCTTGACGGACCGATCCATAGCGACGTCCTCTCGTTGTCCTATTCCTATTGGATGAGTCCGAAGTGGATTTCGACGTTCGGCACGTCGATCGATTTCGGGCAGCAGGGCAACATCGGCCAGAACTTCAGCATTACGCGTGTGGGCGAGTCGTTCCTGATTAGCGCCGGCTTCAATGTCGACGCCGCGCGGAACAGCGTTGGCGCGATCCTGATGGTCGAGCCCCGCTTCCTGCCAAAGAATCGCTTGAGCAACATTGCCGGGGCCGAGATTCCCCCGGCGGGGGCGACTGGGCTAGAATAGCTGGGAGCGGGGATTGTCGATTGATAGTCGACTGCAAAGACAATACGCTGCCAGCAAACAACCATCGTCCATCCGTCCTCGATAATTCACTATGCCCCGCGACATCATCCACCGCTCTTGGACGCGCAAGTTCCGCGATGCGTTTCGCGGAATGAAGGAAGGGGTGCGCGGGCAGAGCAGCTTCTTGGTGCACTTCAGCGTCGCGACGCTGGTGATCGTCGCGGGAGCGCTACTCGGTTTGAGCCTCATCGAATGGTGCATTTTGCTGCTGTGTATCGCGGGCGTACTGGTGGCCGAATTGTTCAACAGCGCCCTGGAATCGATGGCCAAGGCCATTACCGGTCAGAGTGATCCGCACCTTGGCAACTCGTTGGACATCGGCAGCGCGGCCGTATTGCTGGCGTCGCTCGGCGCGTCGATCGTCGGGGCCAGCATCTTTGTCCACCGACTGGGGATTCTGCTCGGCTGGTGGTGAGCGCGGCGTGGCTGCTTTGTCGCCGGCCGATTCTGCGGTATGACCGGCCCCCGAACCTCGTGCCGCCGCCCCTTGTCCAATCAGCTTGCGGGGGGTATTATGGCAGTTTCGTATATTCCGGAGGGTGTCATGCGTCATGTGCTGTCGGCATTGGTCCAGAACGTGCCCGGCGTGTTGTCCCACATTTCGGGGATGCTCGCCTCGCGCGGCTACAACATCGACAGTCTGGCCGTCGGCGAAACCGAGGACACCCGCCTGTCGCGCATGACCTTCGTGGTCGTGGGCGACGACAGCGTGTTGGATCAGGTCCGCAAGCAGTTGGAGAAGATCGTTACGGTCGTCCGCGTCGACGACATCAGCGCCGCCGATCACGTGGAACGCGATTTGATGCTGATCAAGGTTTCGACCGCCAGCGGTCGGCGGAGTGATATCTGCGAGTTGGCGGAGATCTTTCGCGGCCGCATCGTCGACGTTGCGCCCGACATGGTGATGATCGAAATCTCGGGCGAAGAGGGAAAGATCGAGGCGTTCATCGAAATGGTGCGCCCCTTCGGAATTATCGAATTAGTCCGCACCGGGCGCATTGCCATGGTGCGCGGAAGAAATAGCGGCTAGCGCGAAGTGGCTAGCGACGAGTGGTTAGCGGCTATCGATTGTCGCCGATTACGTCCCACTCCTTGCTGTCCATTCTCGGCTCGCCACCAACAACCGGCCACGCAACACTAACCCTAACCACTAGACTGCCATGCCCGCCAAACTGTACTACGACAAAGACGCTGACATTTCACTGCTGAAGAACAAGACGATCGCCATTCTGGGCTACGGCTCGCAAGGACATGGACACGCGCAGAACCTCCGCGATAGCGGCTGCAACGTGATCGTCTCGGAACTCCCGGGCACGGCCAACTACGAGCAGGCGGTCAAGGACGGATTCAAGCCGATTTCGATCGCCGAGGCGACGAAGAAGGCCGATATCGTCACCATTCTGCTGCCCGACGAATTGCAGGCGGAGATCTTCCGCGATCATATCCGCGACAACCTGTCGCCCGGCAACGTAATGGTCTGCTCCCACGGCTTCAATGTCCATTTTGGGCAGTTCGATCTGCCCAAAGGCGTGTCGACGATCCTTGTGGCCCCCAAGGGGCCAGGGCACTTGGTCCGGGCAGAATACGTTCGCGGCGCCGGCGTGCCTTGCCTGATCGCTCTAGGTGAAGGCGCCGGGCCCGACGCCTTGAAGATCGGCTTGGCCTACGCCAAAGGCATCGGCGGCACGCGGGCCGGCGTTATGGAAACCACTTTTGCCGAAGAGACCGAGACCGACTTGTTCGGCGAGCAGGTCGTGCTATGCGGCGGACTCAGCGCCGATCAAGGCCGGTTACGAAACGCTCGTCGAGGCCGGCTATCAGCCCGAAATGGCCTATTTCGAGTGCGTCCACGAGGTCAAGCTGATTGTCGACCTCATCTATCAGGGCGGCTTGAACTACATGCGTTACAGCATTTCGAACACGGCCGAATATGGCGACTACACCCGCGGCCCGCGACTCGTCACCGACGAGACCAAGGCCGAGATGAAGCGGATTTTGGCCGAGATTCAGGATGGGCGATTCGCCCGCGAGTGGATCCTGGAGAATCGCGCCAACGCTCCGTCGTTCAAGGCCATCCGCCGTCGCGAGCGATCGCACCCGGTCGAGATCGTCGGCCGCAGTCTGCGGAAGCTCATGTCGTGGATCAACGCCAAAGAAGTTTAAGATTGCTGGCGTAAGATCATCCTCGCTCACGTGCGGAGAGGGCGCGGGTGAGCGCCGCATTTTGTAGAGTGCGGACGGTTTCCGAGCCCTCACCCCCTGTCCCTCTCCCAAAGGGACAGGGGAGAAAATGGTATCACCGCCCTGTGCGCTCCATTCGCTCGCGCATGAGGTGCTTTTTGAGCGCCCGGCGTTCTGCTTTGGTGAGTTTGTGGTTGATCGGGGACGAAGCGGATGCCGATGACGCCGGTGCGGTAGCGGCAGCGATTGCTGGTGCGGCGGCCCGCTGGAAGGCCGGTTGCGGGATAGCGTGCGGCGGGTCCACTTTTTTCCAGTCGCCCGTCGCGGACGGAGCCAACGTCGTCTGCTTGGCGTTCTTAGCGACTTGAACCGACTCTTCGGCGGCTCGCTGCCGACATCGTGGCAGGAGTCCTTCGGCATCGCGCAGGACGTGCCGTGCGTGCAGCAACATGGCCATGAGCAACGCCAAGCCGCCCAGCATCGCGGCGCCGGACGACACCATGATGCGCCGGCTGTCTGGTTCGGGCAGAATCAACCCTAGTTGCCCCATGATTGCCGTTGTTGCGGCAATCCCTGCCACAACTAGAATGCCCATGGCAAAGGGGTCCGATCGCATGTCGAGCAGCAGCCGCGAACCGATGGCGCCCAGGATGAGGACGTAAACGATCACCCACCACAGAGAACCGTCGCCGAGCAACGGTGTGCCTGTCATTGAGGTCATTAGCTCTCGCAATCCATCGCGCAGACTGGCGGCTTCATCGGTTGCCATAAGCAACCAGCAGGCGGCCGCCCAACGCCAGATGCGGTATCGGCCTCGATAGTCGTCGGTGCGGTATCGGCGGACGCTGTAGATCAGCAAGGCAGTCACGGAAGCGGCCAACAGCATGAGCGAACAGAACCAACAGCCGAGGCTTCCCTTGGCGGCCAAATCGAGAGCCGCGACGCTCCGGCCGCCGGCGGATACCCGATCGAGCATCCAGCCGTACGACGCTTCGAGGCCAGCCAGGATCGCTGCTGCCAGTAGTAACACGAGAACAAAGGTGACGGCACGTCGCGGCACTAGATCGAGCAGCCGAATTTGCTGCTGCAAGAACTCCGCGTCGCCGTAATGCTCGGACCGTTGTGGTGCGGCTACTATCGGACCACCGGGCGCGGACCAGTCATCGGACGAATTGGAAAGTTCGTCGGCCAACAGCCGACGGCGCCGCTCATCGCGCGTGCCGGACCGCCGGAACGAACTGGAACCTTGCAGCGACATCGTGGCGTATCAACCAAAAGCCATTTCAGGGTGATCGAGACCCGTCGGCAACCGGCGATCTCCGCGCAATTTGGCGCACGAAGCGCCCTTTCGCAGGATTGCGGCCCTGATGTCTCTGAAATTCGGCACTACAGCATGGAAACGCTACTACGACGCCGTTATCTATCTCATTCTGCCCATTTGTCGCGTTTTCACAACTCTGGTTGTTGCCGCGTCGCCACACGGATGCGGTTTTTGGACGCTTGACCCCTTCGAGTTTCCCATCTTGTTGCCATTATTTTGCCTCAACCCCTTACACGACCTAGAGTTCCTATTAGAGACACATCCCGTGAACATTGCATCGTGGGCCGAGTTGTACCGGCACTGCGACGGTCACCGCCCCAACTGCCAAAACTTTGCGCCATGAGCATCGCTTCCGGCACCCAGCGCGAGCCTTCGGATCCGCGGCTTGAATCACCACCGGCCGTATTCGCTCCGTCGTGCGTATCCATTTCGTCGCCGTCGTCTGCCGAACGCTGGATGACGGAATTGCATGCGCTGTTGCGGGAGTTGGAGGCGGTCACGGCCGCCGGCCACACGTTGCCGCCCGTGTTTGGCGAGGCGGTTGACGATCAACTGGTACAAGTTCGGCTCGGCGCCGCTTCGAGTCTGTTCGCGGCGCTGCGGTGCAAGAACGCGGCCATCGCCGGCCATGGACTGCGCGTGGCGCTGACGTGCTCGGCCTGGGCGTCTCAAATCGGTCTGCCATCAGGCCAGCGCGAGGCGATCGAGGTGGCTGCGCTGCTTCACGATCTGGGCGTCATTGGAGCCCCGGATCATGTCCTGTTGAAGCCGGGCTCGCTCGACGGCAACGAGTCGGCCATCATGATGCAAGCGCGAAAGGCTAGCGCCGAGATTATTCGCCGCGGGTGCAGCTCGACGGACATTATCGACATCGTCGAGAATGTCTCGGCGTGGTACGGCGGCAACCAGCAAGACGGGATGCCTCGCGGCACCGGCATCCCGCTTGGCGCGCGCATGGTGGCTATCGTCGAAGCTTTCGACGCCATGACGACCGATCACGTTTACCGCCCGGCACGGTCGCAAGAGCAGGCGATGACTGAGTTGTTCGAGTGCGCCGGCACACAGTTCGATCCGGAGTTAGTGCAGAAGTTCGCCGAATTCCGCGAGTGTGACCAAGCATCGCTGCACTGGGAAGTGGCGCACCATTGGCTTCGATCGCTGGACGCGACGATGGTCGACTCGCTTTGGCAGCCGGCCGCCGTCACGGCGCCTGGCGCGGAAGCGGCCATCGACGTGTTGTTTCACGGCCGATTGCTCGACAATATGTATGATGCCGTGGTATTTGTCGACGAGGCTGGCCGGATCATGCTGTGGAATCGCGGCGCCGAACGCCTGACGGGCATCGGCGGCTCGAGTATTCGCGGTGAGCCATGGCGCGCTGAACTACTACGCGCTCGCCGACGAAAAGGGCAGCGCCATCGTCGAGGCCGATTGTCCCGTCTATACGGCCATCCGTTGCGGCGTGCAATCGCTTCGCCGCCTGACAATAAGCGGACGGGGGCAGCGACCGGTGTCGGTCGATACCCATACGATTCCCGTCATCAACGAACAAGGAATCTCCCGGGGCGCGATCCTTTTGGTCCATGATGCCTCGTCGGAAACCTCGCTCGAGCAGCGGTGCCAAAGTCTGCACGAGAAGGCCACGAAGGACCCGATGACTCAAGTGGCCAACCGGGCCGAGTTCGATCGCGTTCATGCGATGTTCGTTGCCGCTCACCAGCAGCAGCACGTGCCCTGCAGCTTGATGATGTGCGATCTGGATCGTTTCAAGACGGTCAATGACACGTACGGCCACCAGGCGGGCGATGACGCGATCAAGTGCTTGGCCTCCTTGCTGAAGGGCTCGTGCCGGCCGGGCGATCTTGTGGCCCGGTATGGGGGCGAAGAGTTCGTGGTGTTGTGTGCCGATTGCGATAACGCTACGGCCGCACGCCGCGCAGACGAGATTCGCAAAGCGCTCGGCCAGGCGGCCCAACCGAAGATGGGTGGCCGTAGCGTCAGGGTCAGCTTCGGAGTGACGGAGATTCAGCCCGGCGATACGCCGGAAACCATGCTCCGCCGTGCCGATAGAGCGCTGCTGATGGCCAAGTCCAGTGGGCGCAACCGCGTCGTGCAACTTGGCGGCGGCAGGGGCAATGAGGCGGACGAAACGCCACCGGCCGTGGGTTTCTTTGCGGCCACGCGTCCCAAGGAATCGCTGCGGCAGGTCCTGATTACGCCGGTGCCGGTCAATATCGCCATCGAGAAGCTGCGCGGCTTCGTGGCCGATCATCAAGCAAAAATCCTGTCCGTCGACGGCAATCAGGTGCGTCTGGAGATCGAGGACAAGCCGACCAGCCGACTCCGCCGACTTACAGATCGACCCGTCGTCTATTCGATTGAGCTATTGTTTGAAGAGGAAGTGGTGCAAAAGAAACGCACGGTCGGCAACCAATCGCTGGATCATGGCGCCACGCGGACGAAGATCCACATTACGGTCCACTCGCGAAAGAATCGCGATCGGCGTCGCAACAACACAGCGGTTCGTTTGCGGCAGGTGTTGGCCAGCTTCCGTTCCTATCTGATGGCCTATGAAGACGAGAGCACGCTGCCGGCCGGGGCTCTGACACGTGTCAAACGCGCACTGGCGCCCTGGTTGCAGAAGTAGGGAAAGGGCGGTCAAACGCTCGCCCCGAATTGGCCCTGGTCTTATCGCGCCGCTGAAAGGGCGTCCGGCAAACCGCGCAACCCGTAGTGCGAGAGGAAAATGGCAGCCTCTGGGCACGAAGTGGTTGGGGCCATGATTTCGGGGTAGACGCAACTGCGATCGCCATTGGCATTACAGCCGAAAAACAGAGTCGACCCCGGACTTTGCACTGCTCTTGTTCTGTTGGCACGTCCCGAATCCTGCCTTCACCCCGGCCGCGATACGCCTTATAATGAGTTGTCGTACCTACTTTGGAGCCGAACGCTGTGTTGCGAATCGTCAAGTATCCACACCCGGCGCTGCGTCACAAATCGAAGCCGCTGCGCCGCGTTGACAACGAGTTAAAAGACACCGTTCGGCGAATGTTCGACTTGATGTACGAACACAAAGGGATCGGCTTGGCCGCCAATCAGGTCGATCTGCCATACCGCTTCTTCATAATCAATACGGACGGCGATCCGGCAACGGGCGAGGAGCACGTATTCCTCAATCCCGTGATCAGCAAGCGGAGCGGTACCGTGGAAGCGGAGGAAGGCTGCTTGAGCTTTCCAGAAATTTACGCACCGGTAAAGCGGTCGGCAAGAATCGTCATCTCGGCCTACAATCTGGCTGGCCAAGAGGTCAACTACGAGTTGACGGGCCTATTGGCCAGGGCGGCCCAACACGAGAATGATCACCTTGACGGAGTGCTCTTTATCGATCGTCTCACACCGAGCGGCCTGCTCTCGGTCAAGCAAGCGCTCCTGGATCTGGAGCAAGCATTCTCGGGCGACCGCGAGCGGGGCATCATCCCGAACGACCAGCAGATTGCTACGCGACTGGCGGAACTAGAACAGTTGCGAACGTAGAATCTGCAGTAGTCGCATGCCGGGTAATGCCCTCATGCGCGACTGATTGGATACCCCCGATAAAACCGGATGATTGGGGTGTCCTGCTTTCCTGGCGACGATTCCTCGCTCGGATTTCTCCTGATTCCGGACGCTAGCGAATACCTGCCTATCGATGCTAATGACCCTTCTGGAAAGAGGTTGCGTTAATGGCGCCGGCGGAAATGCTTTGCTGCATGCCAAATTTCTGGGGGGGATGGCCCCTCCGACAATTGACGCTGGCCACCCGGCTAACTAACATCTTGAGGTATCACTCGACAGCACTTGTAGGTCTGCTTCTGGCTCTGGTCTTATATAGTTCTGGCGAAGTGATAACCGCTGTTCTGCGGCGTTTTCCATTTGGCGAGCGGCACTCATCGTTGTAAGGTAGCGTAGGTGATGGACGACTTTCGTTCGACGTTATCCGGTCAAAGGGCGACCGTGGCCACTCCGGGCTCGCAAGGGGTTGATGCTCTTACAGAGCCGGGTAGCGTTGCAGCGCAGTCGCACGTGCGATTCTCTTGCCTTGCGCGTGAGTGCAGAAGTTTTCTTTTCGGCAAGCACGGCCAATTCCGGCCATCGCGATTCGCTGCCACGCTTGGCACAGTTTCTTCAGCGTGGTTCGAGAGAGGCAATAGCTGCATCGTGTACCGACGCGTATGCCTGCGCAGGACGCGTACGCGCACTTCTCTTCGGGCTGGAGCATCGTAATCCGTCCGGCGTTCGATCGATCGCTGGACTCGACCAATTTGGGAGGTAGCGTATGTTTTCCTGCAAAGCACCACGGACCGGCGGTTTGCTTCTCGTCTTTTCTCTGATAGGTCTCATTCTACCGGGTGAGGTACGTGCGAACATCATTTGGATGACGCCCAGCGGTTCGACAACCTCGGGTGGAAACGTTCAGGCCACGTGCGACTTCACGCTCTCGAATAACACGGTCAGCCTGCTTCTCTCGAATTTAGAGGGGAACGTTATTTCTGATTCACAGACCATCAGCGGCATCACCTTCAGCGTAACGAGTGCGGCCGGGTCGGGCGCTCTGACGACGTTCAACTCGGGAAACATCAGCACCATTGACACTGGTACGAGCAACTACACCGCCGGCGTAAGTGACGCGCTCACGCGGTGGATGGCGACCGAATCGGGGACGACTATTGGCCTCACGACGCTTACCGGTGGGCAGCCGAATCGGCTGATCATCGGCCCCGACAACATGGGTGGGTTTGACCCCAATGTGGGCCAGTACACCAACGCAAACCCCTCGGTCAGCAACCACAACCCCAATGTGTTGGGAACGGCGAGTTTTGCAATTACCGTCCCTGGCGTGACTTCGGCAAGCCAAATCAGTGGCGTGAGCTTCAAATTTGGCACGGCGAGTACCCCGGAAAGTGTCACCGGGCAGGTTGTGCCGGAGCCATCGACGCTGATGAGCTTGTTTATTGCGGCGATCGTGGGCTTGTTCGTTGCACGGCGAAAAACCAGACGGTAGGCACGGGCCAGGGCCGCTTCTGAGATGCCTTTCCTGCATCGGCGGTTTCTCATACACTCAGTTCATGCGACTGCTGATGCTGGGCACGGGCCCTTTCGCCGTGCCGACGTTCCGGGGGCTCTACGATACCCGCCATAGCCTGGTGGCATTGGTCACCGCGCCGCTGCGCATGCACCGGGGGCAGCCCATTGAGCCGATCAGCGTCATCCGCGACGTGGCGGCACAACACGGCACGCCGATTTTCGACCCCGAAGACGTGAATTCTCCCGAAGCGGTCGCCCGGTTGGCAAGCTTCCATGCCGATTTGATGGTGGTATGCGATTATGGGCAGATCCTTACGCCCGCGGCCCTTGCTGCGGCACGCCTTGGGGGAGTCAACCTGCACGGGTCGTTGCTGCCGAAGTACCGCGGCGCTGCCCCGATCAATTGGGCAATCTATCACGGCGAGACAGAAACGGGCGTCACGGTCATTCACGTGGCGCCAAAGGTTGACGCGGGACCATTGATCGCGAAGGCCAGTCTCGCCATCGATCCGGACGAAACGGCCGTGGAACTTGAAACTCGGCTGGCTGACCTGGGCACACGATTGGTGTGCGAGTCGGTCGACAGGCTCGAAGCAGGGAGCGCGCAGGCATTGCCGCAGGATCCGGCGCTGGCCAGCCGCGCACCGCGATTGAAGAAGTCGGACGGTCTGATCGATTGGCAGCGGACAGCGGCAGCGATCAAGAATCAAATAAGGGCGTTTGAGCCGTGGCCGCGGACCTATACGTTCTGGAAGCCGACCGGCGGCCCAGCCGTTCGCCTGATATTCGGGCCCGTCGCGGTCGTTGAAGGCGAATCGGCAGCGCCGGGCACGGTGTTGACAGCCCACGGCAATCGACTCGTGATCGCGGCGGGCCAAGGCGCGGTGATGCCCAGCAGCGTTCAGCCGGCCGGCAAGCGATTGATGTCGGTCGACGAGTTCCTACGTGGTCATCACGTAATGCCGGGGGAACGGTTTGGGGACGGGGATACTGGAAGCGAGGAACGGGGGACGGAGGATGGGGGGCGGGAGGCGGGGGGCTAGAAGCGACCTCGTTCGTTGGTGGATTCGTTATTTTGTCGTTCGTCATCTGTCATATCCATATGCCGCGATTCTATATCCAAACCGTTGGCTGCCAGATGAACGTGCTCGATAGCGAGCTAGTGGCGGGGCAGTTGATCGAGGCCGGCTACGAGGCCGTCGATAGTCCTCGGCAGGCCGATGTGGTTCTGTTGAATACGTGCAGCGTGCGGCAGCATGCCGAAGACAAAATATACAGCACGCTGGGCCGCCTCAAGCAACTCAAGGCTGAACGCCCGAAGATGATTATTGGCGTGCTCGGCTGCATGGCGCAGAAGGATCAACAGCTTATTCTGCGGCGGGCTCCGCACGTCGACCTTGTCGTGGGCCCGGGCCAATTGGAACAATTGCGGTCGCTGTTGCAGCAACGAGACGGCGGCGGGCCGCGCATCGAAGTGAGTCTCGATCGCCAGGCCGACGATCGGGCTTCCGTGCGGCAAAGTTTTGCCCGCTTCCAGCCCGACCGACCCGCGCGAACGCGGCCGCTGCCGCATCAGGCGATGGTGCGAGTCATGTACGGCTGCGACAAGTTCTGCACCTATTGCATTGTGCCCCGCGTCCGCGGTCCCGAGCAAAGCCGGCCGGCGGAAGAGATCGTCGACGAAGTCCGCCGACTGGTAGGTGACGGGTGCCTGGAAGTGACGCTGCTCGGGCAGACTGTCAACAGCTATCGGGATGCGTCCGGACCGGGTACGGTTCGTCTGGCCGATCTGCTCTATCAATTGCACGACATCGAGGGTCTGCGGCGGCTGAAGTTCGTGACGAATTATCCCAAGCACATGACGGCGGAACTGCTGCAAGCTGTCCGCGACCTGCCCAAGGTCTCGCCCTACCTGCACATTCCCGCTCAAAGCGGTTCCAACGCCGTCCTGCGACGCATGAAGCGCGGCTACACGGTCGAATCGTACCGGGAGATGCTCGGACGCATTTATGAGGCGATTCCGCACGCTGCCGTCACGAGCGACTTCATCGTCGGCTTCTGCGGCGAGACGGAAGAGGAGTTTCAGGAGACCGTTGACTTGGTGCGAAACGCTCGATTCAAGAACAGCTTCATTTTCAAGTACAGCGCCCGGCCGGGCACGAAGGCGGCGGAACTCTATGACGACGATGTGCCGGAGTCGGTCAAGCGGCGGCGGAACAATGACCTCTTGGCGGTGCAGAACGCGATTTGCCTGGATGACAACCGGCCCTATCTCGGCCGCACGGTCGAGATTCTGGTGGAAGGCAGCAGCAAGGTCGGCCGTAAGCAATCGGGCAACGGCGGCGCGGTTCAACTGGTCGGTCGAACGACCTGCGACCGGATCGTGGTTTTCGATGGTGGGCCGGAGTTGGCCGGCCAGATTCTCGACGTAGATATTAAGAAGATTGATGCATTCACTTTGTTCGGTACGGTGAAAGACTGACCATGGCCTCCCGGCATGTGTGCCCGGGCTGAACGATTTTTCTGCTTGCCGTTGTATGAACATCCCTACGTTGCGCCAATATCTTGACGAATCCAACGCGGCCGCAACGTGGTTGAGCGGGCTGGGGATCGTCGACGTGCGGCGGGCGCACGGGAACTTGGTGGGCATGGCGACGGCGGGAGTGCCGTTGGACCTGCTGTGCGTGATCGGAAGCCAGCTCGAATACCACTTGCCCGGCTGTGCCGATCCCGACATGGCGCTGCACAACCTGGAGCGGTTCGTGCAGGCGGCGCGAAATCCGCTCTCGCTTGGCACGCTGTTCGAGCGCGATACCGAGGCCCTGCCGACGTTGCTGCAAATCTTCGACACCAGCCAGTATCTCAGCGACCTGTTGGTGCTCGATCCGGAAGGGTTTGACTTGCTGCGGCTGACCGAGGGGCAACCGGTGGCACGCCAGGCCCTGGTGGACGAACTCGTGGCGGAGACGGCCGCCGTGGAACACGAAGCGGTGGTGCTGCGGGCGCTGCGGCGGTTCAAGCGCCGGGAAACGCTGCGCATCGCCTATGGCGACATCGTTCGCGATCAGCCGCTCCGCACGGTCACCAGGCAGATCTCCTGGCTGGCCGATGCGATCGTGGAGGCTGCCTTGCGGGCGGCGTGGCAGAAGTTCGAGGCTAGCCGCGGCACGCCGCGCCGATCCGACGGACTGCCGGCCCGCTTCGTGGTGCTGGGGATGGGCAAGCTCGGCGGGTTGGAGCTGAACTATTCGAGCGATATCGATCTGATCTTTCTCTGCGAGAATGACGGCCAGACGGATGGGCGGCGCTCAATCTCCAATGCCGAGTTCTTCGAGTTGGTTAGCCGTGAAATCGTGCGGATATTGACGGAGCAGACCGAGCTGGGCAGCGTCTATCGCGTGGATTTGCGGCTGCGGCCGGAAGGGCAGCGCGGCCCGGTGGTGATGAGCGTGCAAGGCGCACAGAGCTACTACGATAGCCGCGGCCGGACGTGGGAACGGCAGGCCTACATCAAGGCACGCCCGGTCGCCGGCGACCTTTCACTTGGCGAGGAATTTCTCAACGCGCTTTCGCCGTGGATCTATCGCCGCTATTTGAGCCATGCCGACATCAGCGGCATCAAGGCGCTCAAACGCCGCATCGAGCAACAGACGCTCGACATCGGCGGCGGGGCCCGGGACGTGAAGACCGGCCGTGGCGGTATCCGCGACGTCGAGTTCGTCATCCAGTTCCTGCAATTGCTCAACGGCGGCGATCTGCCGGACGTTCGCACGGCCAACACGCTGGAGGCCCTCGTGCAACTGGAGCACGTCGGCTGTCTGACAAACCAGGAGCGATCGATCCTGGAAGAAAACTATTCGTTCTTGCGAAAGATCGAGCATCGTTTACAGATCATGCTCGATTTGCAGACGCACATGCTGCCGGAGGGCCATGACGAACTGCGCAAAATGGCGCGGCGAATGGGCTATCGGGACAGCGACGATCAATCGGCGCTGGAGATGTTCATCGGCGACTATCGGACCAAGACGGAGTTGAACCGCAAGATACTCGATCACTTGCTTCACGACGCGTTCAGCGACGACACGCAGACGCGGGCCGAAGTCGATCTGGTGCTGGATCCGAATCCTGCCGAGGAGCGAATCGCCGAGGTACTGGGCAGGTATCTATTTCGCGACGTAAAGCAGGCGTACCGCAACTTGATGTCACTGGGCGAGGAACGGATTCGATTCCTCTCGACACGGCGTTGCCGGCATTTTTTAGCGTCGATCGCCCCGCAACTTCTGACCGCCATCGCAGCCACGGCCGATCCCGACTCCACATTGGTGAATCTCGACCAGGTGAGCGACTCGTTGGGCAGCAAGGGCGTGCTTTGGGAGCTGTTCAGCTACAACCCGCCCAGCTTGCGTCTATATGTCGATCTGTGCGCGTACAGCCCGCACCTTTCGGGGATTTTGATCGGCAATCCGGGCATGATCGACAGCTTGATGGACAGCCTAGTGCTAGACAAGCTGCCGACGCTTGATAACATGCGGCAGCGGTTGAATGAACTGTGCCGGAGTGCTGAAGACATCGATCCCATACTGCACAGTTTCAAGAATGACGAACAGCTATGCGTCGGCGTGCGCGACATTTTGGGGAAGGAAGACGTGCAAGCCACGACCGGCGCGCTATCGGACATTGCCGAGACGTGTCTCGTGCAAATTGCCGATCGCGAGTACCAGCGGCTGGCGGCTCGCTATGGCGAACCGCAGTTTGAAGGCCGCCGCGGCCGGCATCCGTGCGAGATGCTGATTCTTGCGCTGGGGAAGTTCGGCGGTCGGGAGATGAATTACCATAGCGATCTGGACGTGATTTTTCTGTATGAGACAGACGGCCAGACAGTCGCTCCTCCTGGTTCTCCCGCCCGGCAAACCACAACCAATCAACACTTTTTCAGCGAACTGGCGCAGCGAATCATCAACGCCGCCAGTCGGCTGAGCGGTTTCGGCCGGCTCTACGACATCGATGCCAGGTTGCGGCCCACCGGCAAGAGCGGCACGCTGGCCACAACGCTCGACGAGTTCGTTCGCTATTTCAGCGGCGGCGGCGGGCAGCTTTGGGAGCGGCAGTCGTTGTGCAAGGCGCGGGTGGTCTACGGATCGACACGGGCCGCGAAGGCCGCGATGGCGGCAGTTGCCAAGGCCGCATTCGCCCACCGTTGGCGTCGCAAAGACGCCGCCGAGATTCGGCAGATGCGACGACGCATGGAGGAGACGGCTCCGGCGGCCGGCGATTTGAAGCGTGGCCCGGGCGGCATCGTCGACATCGAGTTTCTCGTCCAGATGCTGCAACTGAAACACGCGAGGGGCAATCCGCGCCTTCGACAAGCCAACACGTTGGCAGCACTGGGCGAGTTGTATCGCGCGGAACTGTTGAGCGTCGACGACTATGAATTCTTCGACGTCAGCTATCGCCTGTTACGGACGATTGAGGGCCGGCTGCGGTTGATGAACTCGACTGCCCGCGACTGCCTGCCGCAAGATCCGGTCGAGCTTCACAAACTGGCCGGTCTCTTGCACTATGCCAGCAGCGACGGTCTGCTTATGGACTACGAAAATGCCACACGGCACATCCGCCGTCGGTTCGAAGCGATCGTTGAGGGGGCATAAATCAGAGTATAGGCAACGCCATAAAGTCGGATCGCTTGTCTGATCGCCAGGAAGGAACTAGAATACGGGAGGTTCGAAACTTCTTTTTCGCGGAGTGTGCCATGATCGGCCCGTCCTTCCCACCCGAACTCGAACGGTTTGTCGAGGAGCAAGTTGCTGCGGGCAATTATCAATCGGAGCAGGACTTGGTGGTCAGCGCAGTGCGAGTGCTTCGGGACGTCGAGTCGCGGCAGAATCAGTTTCGGGAAGATGTGCGCGTTGGCATAGAGCAACTCGAACGCGGCGACGTTACCGAATACGACGAGGCTGGATTGCGTCGGCTATTTGATGAGTTGAAGCAAGTCGCCAGCACTCGAGTCAGCGGCGGCGGGGCCCGCAAATGACCCGTTTTCGTCTTTGCGCCAGGCAAAGGCCGATCTTCATGCAATTACCGCTTTCATTGGTGATCGGGCGCGTAGTGCCTATGTCACGCCTGCTGGTCCTTCTCGGACTCGTCGGAATAGAGAACCGCTGCAAGCCCCAAAGCGCCATTTAGGAACCAGAAGCCTACGAGCAGCGGCGGGGTGCCGACTATGAGCAGGCCGACAACACTGACAGGTCCTCCCAACACCAAGTTTACGATCGCGTAGAAGAGGACCGATATCGCCGACAAGACGAGCAGCAGTCCGATTGTCCGGACCACGACGTCGAATAGCTCAGATGGTTTCATGTTTTGCCTCCGTACACTACGAGACCGACGGTACGCCGTTTTTGCGGCTTCCATCATCGCGGCTAGCGGCACTTTCGCACCATCACCGCCGCGGCTTGGCCTTGCGGGGTGACGTTGAGATTGATGAAGCTTGAGCCGGGTGGGATATCGCCGTTGCGGACGGCTGCGACCGGACACTCGGGATCAGCGGCCGTGTAGTTGAGGATGGGGAAGAGTCGGCCGTGCTGCATGGCCAGCAGACTGGCAACCAATTCGATCATGCCGCTGCCGGCGCCGAGGTTACCGAAATAGCTCTTGGCGGCAACGACCGGCAAAGGCCTTGAGCGCGCGGCGAAGACGTCGGACAAAGCAGCAGCTTCGTCGACGTCGCACGTACGGGTGCTCAGACCGTGTGCGTTAACATGGCCCACGTCGTCGGCCGTGACCGCCGCGTTCTTGAGCACGGCGTGCAGGACGTTTGTCATTGCCTGGCGGCGCTCGGCCAAGAGGCGGGGTCCCGCCACGGAACTGGTGGCGGCGGCCGTGATCTCGCCATAGAGCGTCGCGCCCGCGCCGTGGCGTGATCGAGGTCTTCCAGCACGATTGCCCCGGCGCCTTCGCCTAGCACAGCGCCGCGGCGGTCTCGGTCGAAGGGCCGGCTGGCAGCCGCCGGATCGTCGCCATCGAGTACCACCTCTTCTTGCGAAACCGCGTGGACGGCCTTCATCGGATGCAGCCGCGTGCCGGTGGCGCCGACGAGCATCACGTCGGCGCTGCCACGGAGGATGATTTGAAAGGCCTCGCCCAACGCGGTATTGGCGGCCGCCTCGCGCATCGTCAGCGAATTGTTCGGACCGCGAAAGTCGTTGTAGATCGCCAGATGACTGGCCGGCATGTTCGGCAAATACTTTAGCAGCCACAAGGGCGACATCTTGGTCATGCCTTCGCCGCCCCACCGGGCGAACTGAAACCGGCCCTGCTCATCGAGGCACTGCACGATCCCCTCGGAAAACTCCTCGGGCGCCGACAGCATGTAGTCCGACCCGAACGAGATTCCCGTTCGGTCGGGATCGAGCGAGCCGAGCTTGACGCCGGCGTCGGCCAACGCCCATTGGGCAGCCGCCACGCCCATCTGGCACTCGCGGCACATCACCTTTAGGCCCTTGCGGATCGCCTTCTTTTGTTCCTTGTCGAGCGGCCCGAAGTCATCGATGTCGCCGGTGAACTGCCGAGCTTCGGCGCCGATGCGGATGGGCAGAGGCGGGAGGGCGGCCGTCTCGCCGGAAGATGGCGGGGTCTCGAGCAGATTCACGCCGCTGCGCCGCTGGTCAAGCGCATCCCACAGGGCTTCCTTGGAACTGCCCAATGGGCAGATCACTCCGATGCCGGTAATCACGACTCGTCGCGGCGTAGAACTCATGCAAAGACCCTGCCGAGATGCTATTGATGTTTGCTTGGATAATGAACCGACCAGCCGACTCGTTCACCCTATTTTCGGCCTCCCGATGGTCGGCCTCGGGTTCATTCGCTGTGCAAGGGTCAATAAGAACCGCCCATTTTAGCCCAGCCCCCGCCTGGCGTCGAGAGCACAAGGCTGGCTGTACGCCCCCTTCAGCGTGCCATATAATAGCCCCCGCCTACTTTTCAGTCGCCCCGTCCAAAGAGGGCTCCTCGCCATGGCAGTCGCCAACATTCACGCCGTTACCGGGGCGTACGGGTTCTCGGGAAAATACATCGCCCAGCGGTTGCTCGACGAGGGACGCAGCGTTATCACGCTCACCAACTCGGCGTCCCGCATCAACCCCTTCGGCGATACGATCCGGGCTCTCCCGTTTCACTTTGACCGCCCAGACTTGCTCGCCGAGCAATTGGCGGGCGTTTCGGTGCTGTACAACACCTACTGGGTGCGGTTCAATCACCGCCTGTTCAAACAATCGGACGCCGTGCGCAACACGCTGGTGCTCTTCGAAGCGGCAAAAAATGCCGGCGTCGAGCGCATCGTTCACGTAAGCATTACCAATCCGGCAGAAGACTCGCCCCTGGAGTATTTTCGCAGTAAGGCGATCCTGGAACGCGCCCTGATCGAATCGGGCATGTCGTACGCGATCTTGCGGCCGGCGATTCTCTTCGGCGAGGGAGACGTGTTGATTAACAATATCGCCTGGGCGTTACGACGCATGCCGATATTCGGAGTCTTCGGCAACGGCCGCTATCGTTTGCAGCCGATTTACGTCGACGACTTGGCCGGTCTGGCCGTCGAACAAGGCAAGAGCCGGGACAACGTAATCATCAACGCCATCGGCCCCGAAACGTTCACCTATCGGCAACTCGTGGGGATGATCAGTCAAGCGATCGCTAAGCGGCGTCTTATCATCTCGGTTCCGCCGTCGATCGCTTATGCGATGAGCCGGCTGATGGGCCGCATTCTCGGCGACGTGATCATAACGCGGGAAGAGCTGTCGGGCTTGATGGGCGACATGCTGTACGTGGATGCCCCGCCGGCTGGCCAAACGGCACTGAGCGACTGGGTCCGCAAGCATGCGGAGACGCTTGGACGACGCTACTCCAATGAACTGGCCCGACGCATCGACCGAGTGTCTGCGTATCCATCGGCGTGAGCGCCGCCGCGATTTCTGAAGATGGCGGCGACGAGAAAGCGAGAAGCCCGCACGAAGCGGGCTTCTAACTGCGTGTTGATTGGAGACGGAGGCGGTACACCAACCCCGGTTGCCGTGCCCTTCTCTATCGGGCCAGCGGTCACAACCCGGTGTATCGGCCCTGTCTCTTGGCTCGCCAGCTACAAATTACCATAGTACGGTTTGGAAATTATGACTATACCGCTTTCGGTGGGGCGACAGATAAATTCTGACGGTCTGCTATACGAACCCCGATCCACCGCTGGCCTCGATGTACTGACCGGTCACCCAACGGGCATCGTCCGACGCCAGCCACGCCGCCACTCCGGCAATGTCGTCGGCCTCGGCAAGGCGACCGAGAGCCGTGTGGGATGAGATATGCTGGACCACATTCGGGTCTTGTCGTGCCTGAGCGGTGAAATCCGTGACCGTCAGACCAGGCCCGACGGCGTTCACCGTGATACCGCGTTTTCCCAATTCGGCGGCAAGGATCAAGGTGAAGTGATTGATGGCGGCCTTGCCCATGGAGTAGGCGGCCATGCGTGGATAAGGGTAACGGGAGAGCGCCGACGACAGGTTGATGATTCGGCCACCGCCGCGCAGCCGAGGAATCGCCGCTTGAGTTACGAAGAACGAGCCCTTAACGTTCACGGCCATAAGTTCGTCGAATGCCTGTTCGGACGTGGTTTCGACCGTGCCATCCCTACCTATTCCGGCGTTATTGACGAGAATGTCAAACTGATTGCCGCCCCGCCGCTTCGTCAATTCGCTGTCGAGCAATTGGAAGAACTGGCGAATCCCGGGCAGGGAGCCTACGTCGCCCTGAATGGCACAAGCTTCGCCGCCCTCCCCTTCGATCTCACGCACGACGGCCGATGCAGCCTCGGCGTTCTTTTGGAAGTTGACGACCAGCAATGCCCCGTCCTTGGCGAGACGAACGGCGATGGCTCGACCAATGCCGCGACCGGCTCCCGTGACGACGGCGATCTTTCCTTGCAGATTCATGTCATTGATGTCCTCAAACAGTTATTCGTGTTCGGCTAAGTTGGGGAATTGAACGCTTTCGTGGTGAAAGACAAGCCTATACTGGACGCGCTGGCGGCGTATCTGTTGGCGTCAACTCCGCTCGCGATTGATCGGATTCGGGCAGCGCATGTGCATGGCCTCGCCGGAATCCTTGCCAGTCTCTTATCGGCGTCGCGCACAGCAACTCAGAATCGTCGCGTAAGGCAGGTTCTCAAGGTGTCTTGGTAGTACGCGTGGAACGGGCAACGAATTGACATTCGCCTCCCAACACGTAGCGAGCACAGCTTCCTGGCGAGAGGAAGCTGTGCTGACTATTTTCGGGACTTATGCGACGCCGCACTAAGCAACGTCTGCTCACATCGGGCTAGAGCCGCGCTTGCGATAGGCGACGAAAACCAATCCGGCCAATCCGATCAGCGCCAGCGCCAATGTTCCCGGCTCGGGCACGGGCGAGAAGGCCAGTCCGACGAGGTTGGGGCTGTTGAGGCCATAAGCGCCTACGTCGGCTACAGTGCCGTTGGACGTATTCAAGGTCATAACGTGAAACGTGCCGCTATCGACGAGAAACATGGTGTTGTCTTCCGGACGCGAGGCGATATCGAAGATCGACGAAAGCCGAAGGTTGGCGACAAGCGCGCCGTTGCCCGTGGCCGTGCTGATGGAAATCAACTGGTCAGTGGCATCGGAGACGCCAAAGAGGCTGCCAGTTTGATCGAAACCTAGGGCATACACGTCGCTGAACAGAAGGTTCCCAATGAACGTGCAGTTGCCCGTGGTTGGGTCGATCTGATAGAGCGCGTCAGCGGGGGCGCCAAAGCTCACGGACGTATTGCCGTAAAGTTTGCCCGAGACAACGTCGAAAGCGATCGAGACCATGTCGTTGGGACTGTTCAGACTGGTGGCGATGCTAGCTGCTCCTGTGGTGGGATTGATCGACAGGAGTTCATTGGTGTCGATTTTCATACCCCACACACGATAGGAGCCTGTGCGAGTGTCGCTGGTGAGGTCGCCCACATTGTCGAAACCCGTCGCTCCGATGACGGATGCGGCGCCAGTCGCCTGGTTCATGAGGTAGAGCGGCGTGGCGCCGGCATACTCGACTGAATACAACTCGCTGGCTTGCGCCGGCGACAGCCCAAGAAGGGCCACAATAGTTCCCACGGCAAAAAAGGTTCGGCTGGACATGACGCTGCCTCCGAGATAATGGGTCCGAAGAGTTAAAAGGCGACAGGGGGCTCACAACCTATAAGCCCGCTCTCGCACGACGCGTAATCGTAGGAGGGACATGCGGCCGAGCAAGAGGCGGCGTAGACGGATTTGCCGGGATCGGCGATGTCGGCTTAACGCGCACCCGGCATCAAGCATCGCGAAAGCGTTACTGGATTGGGGATTACGGAAATGCGAGGGCGCGATCGGCGGCGCCCATGAGGAAAAACCTTAGCCGATGCTGAGAACTACGCATGCACAAAACTGCTAGGCGCAGCGCTTTGGGCAGTTATATGCTGACTGGTCAGCACCCATGTCGTTGGATTACAGCGCGCCACGCGGAGCTGCATTTGGTGCAAAGAACGTTGCGACGAAAGCGAGACACACGAACGGTTGAGTGCTGACCGACCGGGACCGGTGTCGGGCGTCGTAAGACGCTAATGTCAGAGCCGCGCGTCAGTGTTGGCGGTGAGTGGAAGCCGTTCCAGCACCGGGGGATAACAGGCGAATGCTGTTTCGAGGCTGCCCCCTTTTCTTGTATAATGCCCGACCGAGCAAATGAAGGGAGTCTATCATGCGTTTATGGATCAAGGTGCTGGTCGTGGTCTTGATCTGCCTGATTGGAATCGGGATCTACCGGGGTTGGTTCAGCGTCTCACGACAAAGTGCCGACATGGGGAGCGACAAGGTTAACGTCAACGTGTCCGTGGATAAGGGCAAGATCAGATCGGACGTCAAGAAGGCCAAGGAGAAGGTCAAGGAAGAGGTGCAGGAACTCGAAGGCAAGGTGAAGGCCGAGAAGGGGAAGTAGCTTGATTCTCGGCGTGGTGATATTGCCATATCACTGTTTATTTCCTGAAGCAATGATCCTATCGAGATTTTGGAGTCTCGCCCCAGTTCTTCCGTGGTGGCACGGGCCAGAGGAAGAGTTGTTCCTCCAGCAGGGCGTGAACTAGAGCCGGGGGAACATCTGTGCTAGAATGGTCGGCGTCTGGAAAGCACCCGGCAGAGTCGCGGATGCCACCAAAATCGCAGGCACCATCATCTCAGTAGAGAACCAGGAGACGTATGAAAATCGCTTTGCCGTCGAACGGCGCCGAGGTTGACGAGCACTTCGGACATTGCCAATCGTTCACCATCTTTGACGTTGACGACGAGAACAAGATCGTATCGGAGGAGCTGCTAACTCCGCCGCCCGGCTGCGGATGCAAGTCGAATATCGTTCCGCAACTGGCTGGGATGGGTGTATCCGTCATGTTGGCCGGGAACATGGGCGGAGGGGCCGTGAACATCCTGGAAAGCAACGGCATCAAGGTCGTTCGAGGCTGCTCCGGGAGCGTGCAGGAAGTAGCTCGGGCGTGGTTGGCAGGGAGCGTCAATGATTCCGGGGCCAGTTGCCAGTCGCACGGGCCGGGCGGCTGCCCGGAACATTCGTAGCCGTATTCTGGAGGTCATCCCGATTGGAGAATGTGTCGGGCGCCGCTACAACCAGGCTTTGTCGGAAAACACTAGAACCTCCCGATTGTCATTCTGAGCGCAGCGAAGAATCGGCGAGCTTTCCCGACCTCGGAAGAGATCCTTCGCTGCGCTCAGGATGACACATTCGCGTTTTCCGACAAAGCCTGGCAGAAACGGTGTGCGCCCGTTGATCGGCAGCGAATTGGGATCAGTGAACAATTTTTGACCAGGAAGAGTGAAATGGAAGAACCCAAAATTGCAGGTCGGCATCCATTCAAGGTACAACTCGAAACGGGGGAACATTGGTGGTGCGCCTGCGGCGAATCCAAACCTCGCCTTACTGTGACGGCAATCACAAGAGGTTGGACTGAGCAGCATCATCTCGACACTTTAGCTTCCTGCGACTTGACTGCCTCGCCGCCGATCATCAGCATCGCCGTTAGAGCCTTCGCGTCCGCATCGTTCGCTATGTTGCCCACCCTGCCACCGCAAAACAGCACGTTTGCCAATGCGCCGCGGCGACTGGCGATGTCGTTCTCGCAGCCTTTCGATTGCTCCTGAGGGACATTGACGACAAAAGTCATTTCCTTGGCGTTGAGGCCGCGGTGTTCTCGCCGCACGCGTCGTGGCAGCAAGCGCTCCCATCAGCCAAGAAACAAAAAAAGCCAGCAGAAAGCTGGCTAGAAGTACCCCCTAGGGGAGTCGAACAGGCAGCAGAAGTCTCGCGAAATCGAGAGTTGTCTGATTCGCGCGGCACGGAATCCGGCACAGTTGGCAGCGGAACAATTCCATCCGAGTCCGATCTGGCGCAGATTCTCGAAAAGTGGGCGCAGTTATCTAGCTCGGGAATATGCTTCGGCTTCGGATGATCCAGCAGTTTTGCGTGACATCGACCGGGCGTTTGAGCGAGACGCGTTGACTGTGAAGAAGCGGCTACAAACTGTGCAGGGCATTCGATAACAGCTAGGCAGCAAGACAATAAGCCTTACATCCCAGCAAATTCGGTTTATATGCGAACGGACTCGCTCATGAAGCTGTCAGCCGCCCGCGCCAACGCCGACACAATACGAAACCGAGCAAGCTGGTGCCACCAACGCAGAGCAGTGCGAGGATCGATGGTTCGGGGACGGCTAGGGAAAAAATTGTGCCAAAGCCGTTTGCGCCACCTACCGTCGTCATTCCGTACAGTGTGGAGCCGTTGAGGAGTAAACCACCAAACGGGTAGCTGCCGTGGCTGCCGTCGAAGTTAAAAAGGACTGTTGGGGTGCCGCCGCTGACCGGTTCACTAAAGATGGTGCCCAAATCGTTGGTGCCACCGTAATAGGTCATTCCATAAAGTGTCAATCCATCAGCACTGAGGATCAAACTGCCATGCGGTTCTTTTCCATGAATCGAGTCGAAACGAAACAGCGTCATCGGACTGCCGCCGCTGACCGATTCGCTGAAGATTGTGCCGTTGCCGTTGCCGGTGGTCATCCCATAGAGCGTTGAGCCATCGGGGCTGATAACCAAACTACCTGTGGGGCCGAACTGGTTTGCGTCGAAATTGTAAAGAACCGTGGGAGTGCCGCCCTCCAGGGGTTCGCTGAAGATCGTGCCGAAACCAGCACCGCCGCCCGCAGTCGTCCCGTATAAGGTTGAGCCGACTAGCGTCAAACTGCCTGACGGGCGACCACCGTGGGTGTAATCGAAATTGTAGATGGTAGTCGGGACACCGCCGGTAACCGGTTCACTGAATATTGTGCCCCAATTAGTAGTGCCGCCGTAGTAGCCCAGTCCATACAGGGTCGAGCCAACAAGTATGGGGTCGTAAGACGGGTGGCCGTGAGGTCCGTCGCAATTAGAGAGAACTGTCGGAGTGCCGCCGCTAATGGGCACGCTGAAGATAGTGCCATAGCCATTGCCACCGGCGTTGGTAGTACCATAGAAGGTTGAGCCGCCAAGTATCAAACTGCCATACGGGAGACGACCATGAGCTTCGTCGAAATTACATAGAATGGTCGGTGCGCCACCATTCACGTCCTCCGAAAACATCACGCCTCCATTGTAAACGCCCCCCTGTGTCGCCAGCCCATAGAGGCGCCCGCCGACGAGCGTCAAATTGCCATACGGAGCGCAGCCATGTGTGACATCGAAATCGTATAAAATCGTAGGCGTTTGGGCATCGGCCTGCCCACAAGCGAGCGAGTACGTCATCAAGGCGCTGCCGAGAGCGACAACCAAACTGACTCTTGGAGTTTTCATCGATGCCATTTGTTAGGACCGGAGAGCGACGTGGCCGAAAAAAGAAGCACCCCTGGAGAATGCTCGATTCTGCACTAAGAGTATGGATTTGTCAAGAAAATCGGTCATCGCCCGACCTCGGCCAACTATCTTCGATGTTCGACTCTTGCCAGTTCGCGTCGCCGAAAATCGAATGACCCGTGCCAAACGGGAAGCAGCTTAGGGAATAGATGTCGCCTCCACGGCTTTAACCATCACGGCCAACGATTCGGGATCAGCCAGCCGATGCTCGGTGCCAACCGCAAGTAATGCCGACTCGTCGAGGCCGCTGTTCCGCAGAAGCTCCCGGCTTTCGGCAAAGGGGATCGTATCGTCGGTCGTGGAATAAAGGATGATCGTGCCGGGCTTCACGGTCTTGGCCGTTCCCCATCGTTTCCATTCAGGACAGAGTCGGACGAGCGGTGTATTGCCAGTGCCGATGTTCACTAAGCCGCCACTCGACCGACCGCTGCCCTCCTTCCGCAACCGCTTGCGAGTAATCCACCCTTTTGGGTAGAATAGCGGCTTTCTCTTCCAGGCATGCGATGGCGATCTATGACCCCATCGCCGCGCGGCCGAAAGCGAACTGTAGGACTAACGCATGGCGATACCCCTTGCAACTCACGTCGGACGATGCGGGCTGGTTGGCGAAAAAAACGGTTTGTGGCGGCCTCAAGATCAAAGGGAGAAGATGCTAATCATGTGGGAACATTCCGTTGTTCACCTTTGAAGGAGTCGCGTCCGACAGCAGTCGTCGGGTGACCCCTCGGCATCACCAAGGCCAAGAAGCAGGTGAAGAAGGAATTGGGCATCACCGAGGCGATGAAGCCGTTGCGGGCTTGGACGAATGCCAAGCGACGGTTCGAGCGGACGATCGGCTATTAGTCGGATGGCGGCAGGCTGATTCGGAATGGACTGCCGAAGCCGGGAGGGTGTTTGGTGGTGGTTGTGTTGGTGACGGCGATGGCGGCCGTTGTTGGGAGTGCCATTCGATGACTGAGATTTTTGCTATCAACCGCATCGCCGTCATGGTCATCCCCACCGAGGCGTGCCTCGACTGGATCAATTCCAGCGATGATGACAAGATGACTTTGGACGAAGTACAGAGAGGGCCGACGGTCTTTCTCTTGCCCGAAGGCAAGGGAGAGCCGGAAAGCTCCGTTCGGCGGCACTACAAGGCGATGTTCATGGAAGAACTAAACTCGTGGTACACCGACCCGACGATGTGGCCGAAGGACCTCTCGTTCAAGACGTTCAAAAAGTTCTTCACGGTCCAAGTATCGTCGATGGTTTTTGACTTGGGCACGGGGGAGATTGTCAAGGAGGATGACTGAAGAGCCCCGATCGCCTCGCGGCGAGCGGGGCTTTTTCTATTGGTGCGTCAGGCATGACGCGCAGCGTCATACCTGACGCTGTCAACCGGGTAGCGAAAGCGAGCCGGGAAGTGACTGGCCGGGTGAGAGTCCCGGCGGAGACCTTAATGACAGGAACTCCTAGCCGAAACGCAAGGGCGTCCGCCGTGAGGCGGAGTCCGAAGGAAGCGGCAGGCAAACTCCTGGCCCGAAGAACATGAATCGCATACGAGGCGTCGAACCGGTGGGCGAGAGGGCCAATAGACTCGAAGCCCAACGTCATTCGGACCGGTTCGGCGTATATGCGGCGGGTGTATGGGAGGAAAGTCACGCGCCTTACCCTGAGAGATCTGTCGTCCTGCCAATGGCTAGGCCCGTCGCAAGGCGGGCCGAAGGGACGACAGAAGTCAGCCGAGGCCATAGTAGTCGCGGGCCGGCGGCCCGCTCGATCGAGACACTCGCCCGAAAGGGGAGAAACGGCCGGGGATCGCAAGGCCGCATCGACGTGCCGAAGGGCCGAACAGATTAGACCGAACCGACGCAGAGCATTCGATGCCTGAACGAGATGCAGACAAGATGGCTGGAAAGCCGGATCGCAACCGGAGGGTAGGCGGCGGAACCGCCGAGAGCACGGTCTGCGCATCAAGCAGGCACGGCATGTAATGAGCACGTCGGCGAGAAGACCTTGATGACGATGGAGGAGGTTGTATGCCCTAAGAACATGCTGGCGGCTTACCGGCAGGTGGTTGGCAACAAGGGCTCCGGGCGTTGACGGAATCACCGTTGACGGCTTGAAGCCCTTGCTCCAAGCCTGCTGGGAGGCCATCCGGGAAGAACTGCTCAGCGGTACGTATCGTCCCTCGCCGGTTCGGAAGGTGGAAATCCCCAAGCCGGGCGGCAAAGGCGTGCGGATGCTGGGCATTCCGACGGTTCTCGATCGACTGATTCAACAGGCCCTCAACCAAGTGTTGCAGCGATACTTCGATCCTCGATTTTCGGACCAAAGCTTCGGCTTTCGTCCGAGACGCAGCGCCCATCAAGCGATTGATCGGGCGCGGGAGTACATCGAGGCCGGGCATCGCTGGGTGGTGGACATGGATCTGGAGAAGTTCTTCGATCGGGTCAACCATGACATCTTGATGTCGCGGATGGCTCGGCACATCGAAGACAAACGCATCCTTCGTCTGATCCGCCGCTACTTGCAGGCGGGCATGATGGAAGATGGACTGGTGACGCAACGCACGGAAGGGACGCCGCAAGGCGGCCCGCTCTCGCCGCTGCTGAGCAACATCCTGCTCGACGAGTTGGATAGCGAGCTTCAGCGGCGTGGGCACCGATTCGTCCGATACGCCGACGATTGCAACATCTATGTGCGGTCGAAAGCGGCGGGCGAACGCGTTTTGTCGTCGGTCGAGCGATTCCTTCGGGAACGTTTGCGTTTGAAGGTCAATCGAGAGAAGAGTGCGGTGGACCGGCCCTGGAACCGCAAGTTCCTGGGCTATACGGTGACGCCGCATCGCCAACCAAAGCTGAAGGTGTCGCCTCAGTCGGTGAAACGATTGAAGGAGAAACTTCGGACGATTTTCCGGCGTGGTCGAGGGCGTAGCCTTCGTCGCGTGTTGGAGGAATTGCGTCCAGTGCTTCGCGGTTGGGTGTCGTACTACCGGAAATCGCAGATTCGGATCACGTTCGAGGAACTGGACCAGTGGATTCGCCGGAAACTGCGGGCCATTCTTTGGCGGCAGTGGAAGCGAAACTGGACTCGCGCCCGCGAACTGATGCGACGCGGACTGGACCACGCCCGAGCGTGGACTTCCGCGACCAACGGGCATGGCCCTTGGTGGAATGCCGGCGCAAGCCACATGAACCAAGCGGTCCCGACCCGTTATCTGCACCAGCTCGGTCTGGTGAGCCTTATTACCGAGTCACAGCGTTTTAAGCGTTTAATCTGAACCGCCGTGTACGGAACCGTACGCACGGTCGTGTGGGAGGACGGGGGCGGCAACGCCCCCTCCTACCCGATAAGAACAGCATAGACTCCTAACGGAGGAGAAGGCGAAAACAACCAAGTGACTGGCGAGGCCGACGCGGGCGAAAACGAACGCGAAACGAAAGGCGAATCATGGGCCCCGTCTACAAGGAGACCTTCACCAAGCCGCTGCCGGCCGGCGCGAAGATCATCGTCCGCACAGGGCAACGGCTGGCCGCAAATCGCTCGCGTCGGTGATCGTGTACACCGCCAATCACGGCGAATCCGACACGATCAGCACCATCGAAATCGCTTCTGAAGGCGGGACGACATTGCGACCGTACCCCAACGGCTTCGCTCAGTTGGACATCCGGTGAAGAGCTTGCCGTACCAATGATCCGACTGCCTTAGCGGGTGTGACGATCGAGAATGACGGGATGGGGGCGATGGCCGGAAGAGGAATGATTGTTAGAACACACCCTTTGCCTCTGCGGATGGGCTGTTTAGCACAGGAAACGCCCGGGGGCTCCATTCTGGACCGAGGGTCGGTTCACCAACTGGAATGTCGCCAGCCAATTGGTTAACATGGCGGGGGTGTTGTTCGTCGGAGTCCATTCAATCAAGTGGAGTCGCCATGAGATATTCCGGGAAAAACCACTCCGCCCGATGTATCGTGACCTGTCTGATTGTCGCTGTCGCGATGCTGTCTGCCATCCCACCGGCGTCAATAGCCCAAGTCCCTCAGGCGTCGGCGACTGGAAGTGCATCACCAACGGGCACTTCCAACACTGCCAATAATCGCAAGCCAAACGTCATCATATTTCTTACCGACGACCAAGGCACGCTCGATGCCAATTGCTATGGCTCGAAAGATCTCTATACGCCAGCAATGGACGAGTTGGCCGAAACCGGGGTGCGGTTCACGCAGTTCTATGCGCATCAGGTGTGTTGTCCTGCCCGCGCCATGTTGCTGACAGGTCGGTATCCCCAGCGCGGCAGCGTGAACAATTGGACGCAGGGAGACGCCAAAGCCACCAAGGGGCGAAACATGTTCCTTGAGGAAGTCACCATCGCAGAGATGCTGAAGGCAGCCGGCTATAAGACGGCGATTTTCGGCAAGTGGCATCTTGGCGCATCTCTGGATTCCGGACCAACGAAGCAGGGCTTCGATGAATATTTCGGACTGCGCAGCGGCTTCATCGACAACTACAACCACTACTTTCTGCATGGCAATGGGTTCCACGACCTTTTCGAGGCGACCAAAGAAGTCTTTGCACCAGGCGAGTATTTTCCGGACATGATGACGCGGCGGGCGATTCAGTTCGTGGATAGGAACAAGGATGTTCCGTTTTTCATGTACGTTGCATTCAATATTCCGCACTACCCCGAACAGCCCGACAAAAAGTTTGACGAACGTTACAAAGACATGAAGATGCCGCGCCAGTCATACGCGAAAATGATCTCCACCACCGACGATAGGATGGGGCTGATTATGGACCGGCTGGAAAAGCATCACCTCAGGGACAATACGATAATAGTGTTTATGAGCGACAACGGTTTTTCCGTGGAGGAATGCAAGATTCGCGGCAAGCACCACAAGAGCGGATTGCCGGAAGGATGGAATTACGGAGCCAACGGCGGCGGCGGAAATGCCGGCAAGTGGAGGGGAAATAAAGGCACCTTTTACGAGGGGGGGATCCGCGTTCCGGCCATCGTCAGTTATCCGGCAATGCTGCCGAAGGGAGAAGTTCGAGATCAGGCGGCCACCGCGATGGACTGGTTGCCGACAATTGCGGACTTATGCGGGGTTGAATTGCCGACAGCGAAACTTGACGGACACACCCTGCTGCCCATCATCAAGTCGCCGTCAGCGCACTCGGCCTATAAGGTCATGCACTGGCAGTGGCAGCAAAAATGGGCCGTTCGCGAAGGCGACTGGAAACTTATCGGCCGGGACGGCAAAGCCGAACATCTCGGCAACCTGGGTGAACCTCGGCCCGAGATGAAGAACTACATCAACGATAAACCCGACATTGTGAAGCATCTCCAGGCATTGCACAATGAATGGTTGAAAGAGGTGCAGCGTGAATATGCTACAAGCTATCCGCATAGAACACCCTTTTTCTGAGTCGTTGCAATTGCCGCCGGGCGTCACGCAACGGATGGTGCCGATTGGATGGCCCATCAATGCGACCTTTCGTGGGGCCGCTTATTAGTTTGACTTCGCTGGCCACCACGTGAAAATCATGATAGAACCCCCGACAAAACGGTGAGGCTCGCTGCGCTCGCGACGAAACAGCTCGCGAGCACTAAGGTGGCAAGAATGGCTACCGTCATCACTCGACAGTTACAGTGGCGCGACATGGCATCCTCCTCCCTCAAGCGAATAGCAACGGTCCGGTGGAAAAATCGTCTCGGATTATGCGAAGAGAGTGACTGGGGTCATCCCAGCATACCACCCATTCTGATGTGACGGCCGTTGCATGAAACGCTGCGTGCGGTAAAGCGCAAATTCAATAGCTGTTTGACCCTGCGAATCCACATCCATCCCTATCCGTTGTCAGCGTCAAGGGTTAGAATCGATGGATTCAGAGGCTGCCAGGGGGCCTTGATCGTGCGGGCCAATCGCCGCGCGCAACGCGTCAGCAATTCAGTCAACACGTTTCATGAACCATATTCGTAACTTCTGCATCATCGCCCATATTGACCACGGCAAATCAACCCTGGCCGATCGGTTGATCCAGGCCTGTGGTGGCGTTTCGCAGCGCGAGTTTCGCAATCAACTGCTCGACTCGATGGATATCGAGCGCGAGCGGGGGATCACGATCAAGAGCAATTCGATCACGCTTGCCTACCGCGCCCCCGACGGGCACGACTATCAGTTGAACCTGATTGATACCCCGGGGCATGTCGACTTTTCGCACGAGGTGCGGCGCTCGCTCCTGGCGTGCGACGGTGCGTTGATTGTCGTGGATGCGTCCCAGGGCGTCGAAGCGCAGACGGTCGCCAATCTCTACCTGGCACTGGATCACAACCTGACGTTGCTGCCGGTAATCAACAAGATCGATCTGCCCGCCGCCGACGTCGAGCGGGTGCGCGAGGAGATCGATAAGGACCTGGGGCTCGATCCGTTCGCGGCAATCCCCGTCTCGGCCAAGACCGGTGCCGGCATTGAAGACGTGCTCGCCGGCATCGTCGAGAAGTTGCCCTGCCCCAAGGGCGACGCAGCCGGGCCGTTGAAAGCGCTTATCTTCGACGCGCAGTTCGATCGTTATCGTGGGGTGATCCTCCTGTGCCGCGTCATGGATGGCACGGTGAAACCCGGCGACGCCATCCATTTCATGCACTCGGGCTGGGATTACACGGTGGAGGAAGTGGGGATCAATCGGCTGAAGTTCTATCCCAAAGAGCAGCTCAGCGCCGGCGAGGTGGGCTACATCATCGCCGGAATCAAGAGCGTGCGGGATATCGAAGTCGGCGATACGATCACCCACCTCGACCGCTCGGCGGCCGAGCCGATCCCCGGCTACCAGAAAGCGAAGCAGGTCGTCTTTTCTTCGATCTATCCGATCAATGCGGACGAGTACCGTGAACTTGCGAAGGCTATGGACAAGCTGGCGATCAACGACGCCTCGCTGACATATGAGAAAGACAGCTCCGCGGCCCTGGGTTTCGGGTTCCGCTGCGGATTCCTCGGCCTGCTGCACCTGGACGTCGTCCAGGAGCGCCTGCAGCGGGAGTTTGACATCGGGCTGGTCGTCTCGGCCCCGTCGGTCAGGTACAAGGTCACTTTGAAGGACGGCAACTTACTCGAGGTCGACAACCCGGGAAACTGGCCCGATCCGTTCCAAATCGCCAGCATCACCGAGCCGTATATCAAGGCGTCGATTCTCACGCCCGAAGAGTCCGTCGGCTCGGTCATGGAGCTATGTCGCGAGTATCGCTCGGCCAGCCAGCAAATCAATTATCTCTCCGTGGGCCGGGTCGAGATCGTTAGCGAGATGCCGCTGGGCGAGGTGCTTTTCGATTTCTACGGCAAGCTCAAAACGGTCACGCGCGGCTATGGTTCGTTCGATTACGCAACAATCGATTATCGCGAGACCGACGTGGTGAAGGTCGAAATCCTGATCAACCAGGAGCCGGTCGATCCGCTTGCCTACCTGGTCCATCGCGACAAGGCGCGAGCCCGGGCGCTGCACTACTGCGAGCAACTGGCCGAAGCGATACCGCGTCATCAGTTCAAGATTCCAATCCAGGGCGTCATCGGCGGCAAGGTCATCGCGCGCTCGACGATCCAGGCCTACCGCAAGGATGTGACAGCCAAGTGCTACGGCGGCGACGTGACGCGCAAGAAGAAGCTCCTCGAAAAGCAGAAGAAGGGCAAGGCCAAGATGAAGCAGGTCGGCCAGGTCCAGATCCCGCAAAAAGCCTTCATTTCCGTCCTTGCCGCCGACAGGAAGTAGCGAGCGAGCCAATCCGTTGAGGGCGAAGACACCGAGTTTGCGGCCGCGTAGCGGTCACCGTCGAATAGCTGGGGAGAAACCCGAATAGACCACGGATTTCACGGGAATTAAAAGGGTTTGCGAGAAACGCGCTGCAAAATCCGGTGCATCCAAAATCGAGACTTCATCTGTTGACCTTGATCTGGAGGCCATCGTAAAAGCGTGGCCGGAGTAATCCGTGGTGGCGCGGCGAACCATAGTTACCATAGTCCATCAGCACCGACCGACATGAGTCAAACAGAAACCGGGGCGCCCAGCCATCCCCAATGAAACTTCTTGCTCAGAACTTTGTTGGCAAGAGGAGTCAAAGCTGCCACACGGGTGCAGCGACACCCTTCGAGCTGTCAACACTGTGACGAACATACCTAAAATCGACGGGGCTGGCGCACGTGGCGCGAAGCGCCAATACGATGTTGGGGTCCAACACGTGTTGGATGCCGTTGACGGCAAGCGGCCAGTTCTTGCCCTTCGCCGGGTTCACAAACGCCAATCGTGGTACTTTGGTGCGTCGGGTAAGGGCAGCGGCTTTTTCTGCCCCCCGCAGGTCCATACCTTCGTCTAATGACAACAGACCCGATTACAATCAAAAATAGCCCAGCGTTGGCCATACGAACGGAAGCAATCATCTGGGCTTGGGAAGCGATGTCTCGGTCGCTCTATGCAGGGCACGCACGGCGTCGGCTGCTCGGGCCAGCTTCTTACCTACGTCACCAGGCAACTGTAGCGTGTTCTCTGGCTTTGTCTCGGCCTCCAGGATTACCATGTCGTACCAGCGAAGGAACTTGAACGTTAGCTCGTGGAACTGCAGCAGGGCATCGGTCGTATCCTGCGGCCCGGCCCCGCCTCCCCGGGTCGCGGCCGAAACGCCGCCGGAGTTCCCGTCGCAGACGCGTGTGCCCCCAGTGATTGAGGACGGCTTCCTTCTGAAACTTCAGCCGGTCACGCCGGTTCATTATTGGCAACAGCAGGTTGACATCGGCGATACCGAAGGTGCAGCGGTGCTCCAGGCAAAAGTTGCACAGTTCATTGAACTCCTTCTGGGTATACCGCTCGGCGAAAAGTCGTAGCCTGCGGAGGGTCTCGGGGTGGAGGCTGCGTATTTTGGCCTCGTTGGCGATACCTGTTTCCTGGGACCGGCTTCCGCGGTCGCATTTTTCCGAGATCTCACGGCCGATCTTTGTAGTTTCGCCTCAATTCCTTGATGGCTGTGCGGACCTTGGGCAATGGCTCATACGTTGGTAGCAGTTTCTTCCTGGCTTGCAAGACGGGCTGGTTGAGGCCAGTTCTGCCCACCACAAGAGCCGCCTCGTCGCACGAGTTTCAAGAGAGTTGATTGCCGAGATGGCAAGTCGGGAGTCGACGTGGCAGAGGAACTGGCAAATGAGCCGGCGATGGGCCGATGCCGAAAAAAGGAAGGGTTTTCAAGACACCGTTATCGGCGGCCTGTTGAATTGATGTCACTCGGCGATTCAATCCGCTTGTTCGAGGGATTCCCTCAAGCCCGTTAATTTGGATCGGCGCCGCCTAATCCTGGTACAGAAGACGAGCAGAGAAGATCCAAGCTCGGTAGTCTGCTGTGCCTTGCCTCAGTTCTTGCGCGTAATCCACAATTTCGGTGAGCTGCATTCGGACGGATTCAGGCGGACAGCCAATTGCGCATGGACTCAGGAACGGCGTTTCATCACCTCGGCAGTCGTCTTTACTTTTTCTTGATGTCCCGCTCATCGGTTTTGACAGCATCTTTACGCACCTTCTGCCTATACTTCGCTGAGGAGTGAGGAACGACTGCTATGGAACTGGTTTACTTAGCTATCGTTGTGGCGTTCTTTGGGCTGTCTTTCGGTCTAATATGGCTGTTGGAGCGGCTGTAGGAAGAAACCAATGGGATTCGGCGTCTATGTGATCGGGGGCATCGTTGCGGTGCTGGTGTTCGTCTATCTCTTGCTGGCTTTGCTCAAGCCGGAGTGGTTCGCATGAACACTTTCGCGCTGCTGCAAATCGTCGTCTATCTGGCGATTCTAGCTCTACTGGCCAAGCCATTGGGCCTCTACATGGCGCGGGTCTACGAAGGCAAGCCCTGCGGCCTCGACGGGTTCCTCGGGCGCGGCGAACGCCTGCTCTATCGCCTTTGTGGCATTGACGCGAATGAGGAAATGTCGTGGACCGCCTATGCCAAGGCAATGCTCATATTCAACTTTCTTGGATTCCTGGCGGTGTACTTGCTGCAACGGGGCCAGCAACTATTACCGCTCAACCCGGAGCACTTCGGGCCGGTACCGGCAAACCTGGCAATGAATACGGCGGTCAGCTTCGCCACGAACACTAACTGGCAAAGCTACAGCGGCGAAACGACGTTGAGCTATCTGACGCAAATGATTGGCCTGACGGTACAAAACTTCGTCTCGGCGGCAACCGGCATGGCTGTGCTGGTCGCGCTCATACGCGGCTTCGTCCGCAGCAGTGTCCAGACCATCGGCAATTTCTGGTTCGATCTGACGCGCAGCACGCTCTACATTCTGCTTCCACTCTCGGTCGTGGGCGCTCTGGTGCTGGCGTCACAGGGCGTTGTGCAGACGTTTAAGCCGTACGAAAAAATCTCACTGATCGAGCCGACCAAGGACGCTGACGGTAGATCGGTGAACGAGCAGACCATCGCCGTGGGGCCGGCGGCGTCGCAAGTAATCATCAAGCAGTTGGGCACCAACGGAGGCGGGTTCTTCAACGTCAACTCGTCGCATCCATTTGAGAACCCTACTCCGCTAAGCGGCTTCGTGGAGTTGCTGGCCATCCTTTTGATCCCGGTCGCGCTCTGCTACACGTTTGGACACATGGTCGGTGACACCCGGCAGGGTTGGGCGGTGCTCGCCGCAATGTTCGTGATCTTCGTGCCTCTGCTACTGACGTGTTACGTCGCTGAACAGGCCGGCAATCCTCGCATCGCCGCGTTGGGCGTGGACGAGGCCGCCAGCAGTCAACAGGCGGGTGGCAACATGGAAGGCAAGGAGGTTCGTTTCGGAATCGCGCAGTCGGCGCTTTGGGCGTCGGCGACAACGGCGGCTTCCAACGGTAGCGTTAACTCGATGCACGACTCGTACACGCCGCTGGGCGGACTGGTGCCCATGTGGCTCATGCAACTTAGCGAAGTCGTTTTCGGCGGCGTAGGCAGTGGCCTGTACGGAATGTTGGTGTTCGCCATCATCGCTGTCTTCGTAGCCGGCCTTATGGTTGGCCGCACGCCGGAGTATTTGAGCAAAAAGATTGAAGCCTTTGAAATGAAAATGGCCACGCTCGTGATACTCATTCCACCGTTGGTGGTTTTGTGCGGAGCCGCGATCGGCGTCGCGACTGATTGGGGCAAGGCCGGCATTCTCAATACGGGCGGCCCACACGGCTTTAGCGAGGTGCTGTACGCCTTTTCATCGGCTGGAAACAACAACGGTAGCGCATTTGCTGGTCTCAATGCGAACACGCCGTTCTATAACGTCGCGCTAGCCGTGGTCATGCTAATTGCCCGATATTGGCTGGCAATTCCCGTATTAGCAATTGCCGGTTCGCTGGCAAGGAAAAATGCAACGCCGGTGAGTACCGGGACGCTGCCCACGCATACGCCCTTATTCGTCATGCTGTTGGTCGGCGTTGTGATCCTGGTTGGTGCCTTGACCTTCGTGCCGGCGTTGGCGCTGGGGCCTATCGTCGAACACCTAATGATGGTGGCGGAGTAAGCCATGACAGCCCAAGCTAAATCGCACCGTCTTTTTGATGCGACAATCGTACGTCCGGCGGCGATCGAGGCACTTCGTAAGCTGGACCCGCGCGAGCAGGTGCGCAATCCGGTGATGTTCACCGTCTACGCGGGAAGCATTCTCACAACCGGACTGTTCGTGCAGTCGCTTTGGGGCGCGGGAGAGGCGTCGCCCGGGTTCATTCTCGTCATTTCCGTGTGGCTTTGGTTCACGGTGCTATTTGCCAATTTCGCTGAGGCACTGGCCGAAGCCCGTGGAAAGGCTCAGGCGGATGCACTGCGTCGTGCCCGGACGCTGGTGCCGGCCAAGAAGTTCGTGTGCCCACCGACCGCGCCGCTACTTGAGCCGCTATTTACGGCGCTGCTCCATCATGGCGAGGTGATGGTGGTCCCGGCACCCGATCTGCGTCGCGGCGACGTGGTATTCGTCGACGCGACCGACCATATCCCGGCCGACGGCGAGGTTATTGACGGTGTGGCGTCGGTGGACGAGAGCGCGATTACCGGCGAGAGCGCCCCGTGATCCGCGAGAGTGGTGGGGACCGGAGCAGCGTCACGGGCGGCACGCGAGTCTTGTCTGACTGGCTTGTTGTGCGCATCACTAGCAATCCGGGCGAGACGTTCTTGGACCGCATGATCGCCATGGTCGAAGGGGCCAAGCGGCAGAAGACGCCAAACGAAATCGCCCTGAACATCCTCTTGGCCGGCATGACGATCATCTTCCTGCTTGTCTGCGTTACCCTACTGCCATTCTCGCTGTATAGCGTCGAAGCGGTCGGCCGAGGCACGCCCGTCACCGTCACGGTGTTGGTGGCTCTCTTGGTATGCCTTATCCCGACGACGATTGGCGGACTGCTCTCGGCTATCGGTATCGCGGGAATGGATCGCATGATCCAAGCCAACGTGATTGCCATGTCAGGCCGGGCGGTCGAGGCGGCCGGCGACGTGGACGTGTTGCTTTTGGACAAGACGGGCACGATTACGCTAGGAAACCGCCAAGCCGTCGAGTTCCTTCCAGCAAACGGTGTCGATGTGACGGCGTTGGCCGATGCGGCGCAGCTTGCTTCGCTGGCCGACGAAACGCCTGAGGGCCGCAGCATCGTGGTCTTGGCCAAGACGAAGTACGGCCTGCGCGGTCGAAATGTGCAAGAGCTTCATGCCACGTTCATTCCTTTCATCGCGCAGACTCGAACGAGCGGCGTCAATCTGGATGGACGGCAGATTCGCAAGGGGGCGGCCGACGCCATCGAATGCTATGTACGCCAGCATGGCGGAGAGTTTCGCTCCGACGTGGCGCAGCATGTCGAGCGGATTTCCAAGCAAGGCGGCACGCCACTGGTCGTCGCCGAGAAAGGAAGGCCGCTGGGCGTCATTTATTTGAAGGATATCGTCAAAGGCGGCATGCGAGAGCGCTTCGGCCAAATGCGGCAGATGGGCATTCAAACGGTGATGATTACGGGCGACAACCCGCTCACGGCTGCCGCAATTGCCGCCGAAGCTGGAGTGGACGATTTCCTCGCTGAGGCAACACCAGAAGCCAAACTCAGCCTCATTCGCCGCTTTCAGTCGGCCGGGCACCTCGTCGCCATGACGGGCGATGGAACGAACGATTCGCCCGCGCTGGCGCAAGCCGATGTTGCCGTGGCGATGAACACGGGCACTCAAGCAGCCAAAGAAGCGGGCAATATGGTCGATCTAGACTCGAACCCCACGAAGCTCATCGAAATCATCGAAATCGGTAAGCAGCTTCTTATGACGCGCGGTGCTCTGACGACGTTCAGCCTCGCGAACGACGTATCAAAGTACTTTGCCATCATTCCGGCTGCCTTTGCCGGCACGTATCCGGTACTTGGCAGACTGAATGTTATGCAACTGGCAACGCCGGCCAGCGCGATTCTCTCGGCGGTAATCTTTAATGCGCTAATTATCGTTGCCCTCATCCCTCTGGCACTCAAAGGCGTTCGTTATCGGCCTATTGGCGCGGCGGCGCTGCTGCGTACGAACCTGCTTATCTTCGGATTGGGCGGCTTGGCTGTGCCATTCATTGGCATCAAGCTGATTGATCTGCTTCTAGTAGCAATGCACGTTGTCTAGTGGAGATTCGTATGTTAAAGCAAGTGAAACAAGCCTTTGTGATCTTCGTCGCCCTGACCGTGCTGACGGGAATCGTCTACCCGCTATTGATTACGGGCATCGCACAGTTGGCCTTTCCGAGGCAAGCCGACGGCAGCTTGATCTATCGCAAAGGGCAAGCGGTCGGTTCCGCCTTGATCGGCCAGAACTTTACTTCTCCCAAGTACTTTTGGGCCCGTCCATCCGCAACCACGCCGATGCCATACAACGCTGCTTCATCCGGTGGATCGAATCTTGGGCCAACAAATCCCACTCTCGCTACAGCCGTTGGTGAGCGAATCGCGACCCTCAAGGCGGCCGACCCAGGCAACGACACTCCGATTCCAGTCGATCTGGTTACGTCGTCTGCCAGTGGACTAGACCCGCATATCAGCCCGGCCGCGGCCGAGTATCAGGTACATCGCGTGGCCAAGGCGCGCGGTCTGGACGTGCAAACCGTGCAAGAAGCGGTCGCACGACACACCGAGCGACGAACCTTGGGCCTACTGGGCGAACCGCGCGTCAATGTCGTAGAATTGAACCTGGACCTTGACGCTCTGCGCCGCTAACGTGGCTGCTGATTTGTGGTGAGGGCTTCCGCATGACCGAAACGCGTCCCGATCCCGACGCTTTGCTTGCCCGAGTCAAGGCTGAAGAGGCTAAGCAAGCACGCGGCAAGCTCAAGGTGTTTTTCGGGGCTGCCCCGGGAGTGGGCAAGACCTACGCCATGCTGGAGGCCGCTCGCAAGGCCGGCAAAGAGGGCATGGATGTCGTGGTCGGATACGTCGAGCCCCATTCGCGTCCCGAGACGCAAGCCCTTGTACTCGGCTTAGACGTGCTTCCCAAACTCGAAGTCGAGTATCGAGGAGCAAAGCTCTACGAGTTTCATCTCGACGCCGCGTTAGCGCTCCATCCGCAACTCATCGTGGTGGACGAACTGGCCCATACCAACGCCCCCGACATGACCTATGCGAAACGTTGGCAGGACGTTGTGCGACTATTGGACGTGGGCATCGACGTCTACACGACGCTGAATGTCCAACATCTGGAAAGCCTCAATGATGTGATCGCGCAGATTACGGGCGTCGTCGTACGCGAAACGGTGCCCGACTCGGTGCTGGAACAGGCTGACGAAGTCGAACTGGTGGACATCGCGCCAGACGATCTCCTGGAGCGGCTGCGCGAGGGCAAAGTCTACATCCCTCGCGAAGCGGAGCGAGCCATCGCCAATTTTTTCACAAAAGGCAACTTGATCGCGCTTAGGGAACTGGCGCTGCGATGCACGGCCGAACGGGTCGGCGAGCAAATGGACGTCTACCGCCAGCAGCAGGCCGACCGACGAACGTGGCCCGCGCGCGAACGTCTGCTGGTTTGCATCGGGCCAAGCCCGTTTGCTGCACGGCTGGTGCGATCCGCCCGTCGCATGGCAGCCAGCCTACGTGCCCCGTGGGTCGCCGTTCACGTGGAAACGCCCGCGGCGGTTAATCTACCAGTCCGTGACCGAGAACAACTATCGGAAACGCTTCGTCTCACGGAGCAACTTGGCGGTGAAACGGCCACGCTAAGCGGGCACAGCCTCGCTGATGAAGTGCTGAGCTATGCCCGAAGCCAGAACGTGACAAGGATCATTGTCGGCAAGCCCAAGCAACCCCGCTGGAAGGAACTACTACGTGGTTCACTCGTCTATGAATTGACCCGGAAGTGCGGTGACATCGACGTGTACGTAATTAGCGGTGACCCTCAACCTGCCGCGGTCCCGGCCGCATCATCTCGCCCCTTGCCTACCTCGCGGCTTGGCTATTTCTGGGCACTGACCGTGGTGATTGTTTGCACCGGCGTCAGTGCGCTACTGTCGCCTTACCTTGCGCCGACCAACTTGGTGATGGTATACTTGCTAGGCGTCGTAGGCGTATCGTTGCGTCTAGGGCGCGGGCCCTCGATTCTTGCCTCCCTTGTGAGCGTGGCCGCCTTCGACATCTGCTTCGTCCCGCCCCGTTGGACCTTTGCCGTTGCCGACACTCAGTACCTACTGACGTTTCTCGTAATGTTGCTGACCGCATTGGTTATAAGCACTCTGACGGGCCGTGTGCAATTTCAAGCTGAGTCGGCGCGGAGCCGTGAGCGGAGAACGGCCGCCTTGTATGCCATTAGTCGAGAATTAGCTGCAACCCAAAACCATGAACAAATCGCCCGAACTGCCTTGAAGCATGTTCAAGAGGCATCGGATGTCCGGGCCGTCGTACTACTGCCCGACCACGACCGCAAACTTGTTCCAACAGGATTGCAGGAAGACGGTTATGCTCTGAGCCAGCACGATGAGGCGGTTGCCAAATGGGTGCTTGAACATGGCCAGATTGCCGGTCGTGGCACTTCCACGCTACCCGGAGCAGAAGGAACTTACCTTCCACTGGCAACATCGCGTGGCACAATGGGCGTGCTTGGCGTAGTTCCCGTGACCGGTGCACAAGCTCTGGACTTGGAACAACTGCATCTCTTGCAGGCGTTCGCGGGGCTCGTTGCCCTAGCCCTCCAGCGAGCGGACCTTGAGGCAGAAGCTGACCGGATTCGATTGGATATTGAAACAGAACGATTGCGAAACTCGTTGCTAAGCGCCGTGTCGCACGACCTTCGCACCCCGCTCTCAGTTATTACGGGAGCGAGCAGCACCCTATTGGAAACGGACCTGTCCCTTGAGCCAACGGTTCGGCGAGAATTGGTCAGTTCAATCCTCCACGAATCAGAACGGTTGAACCGCTTAGTGGTCAACCTCCTCGACATGACTCGGTTACAGGCTGGAGCGTTGGCGGTGCAAAAGCAGTGGCAACCTATTGAAGAAGTTGTTGGCGCGGCGCTTGCTCGCCTATCACGCCAACTTGAACAGCATCCACTGTCGACTCATATAGCTGACGATCTGCCGTTTGCTCCCTTGGATGATCTGCTCATTCAGCAAGTGCTTGTCAACCTCTTAGAAAATGCTGTCCGGCATACTCCTCCCGGCACTCCTATTGAACTGTCCGCGTGCAAGCGGGACAACTCGGTCGTGATAGAAGTTGCGGACCATGGGCCCGGTTTGCCAACGGGGGAGCCGGGTCGGCTTTTTGATAAGTTCTATCGAGCCGGCCAAAGTATGGCGAGGTCGGGTACGGGGCTTGGGTTGGCGATTTGCCGGGGAATCATCGAGCTGCACGGTGGAAAGATACAGGCCGAAAATCGACCTGGTGGCGGCGCGGTGTTTCGTTTCTCGCTCCCATTGGAGGGCGGCCCTCCGGCCATGCCGTTGGACGGATCACTGCCCATTGCAACCACTGCCCCCAAATAGCGAGGCCTATAATGGCAGACGGCCCGAAAATACTTTTGATTGAAGACGAGCAGGAAATCTGCCGCTTTCTTCGCGTCTCGCTGGGTAGCCACGGTTATCGGCTCGCGGAGTCCGCAACAGGCAAAGACGGCGTCATGCAGGCCGCCACGCAGCAGCCCGACTTGATAATCCTGGACCTTGGCCTACCGGACATCGACGGCATGGACGTGATTCGTCTGGTTCGCGAGTGGTCGCAGATGCCGATCATCGTTCTTTCCGCGCGCGGCAAGGAACAAGAGAAAGTCATAGCGCTAGACGCCGGTGCGGACGATTATTTGACGAAGCCATTTAGCGTGGGCGAACTCGTGGCGCGAATCCGCGTAGCTTTGCGGCACGCCGCGCGGTCTAGCGACGAGCCCGGAGAGCCGGCATTTGTCCTAGACGGCCTTCGCGTCGACCTTGCTCGCCGGCAGGTATTTGTCGGCGACCTTGACGTGCATTTGACGCCCATTGAGTACCGTTTGCTGACCACGATGATTAAGTTCGCCGGTAAGGTCGTCACTCACAAGCAGCTTCTCAAGGAAGTTTGGGGACCGGACAGCGTCTTCGAGACGCATTACCTCCGCGTTTACATGGCGATGCTACGCCGCAAAATTGAATCCGATCCCACGCGGCCAATGTTCCTGCTGACCGAACCTGGGATTGGCTATCGTCTCGCTTCGCCGTGAAGTCCTGCAGTCAGCACGCCCGGAAATCCCGTAGTGATTTTCGAGAGAATCTACGAGGCCTCAGTCGGCATGCCTTCAAATCGAGCTGCTGATCGTCTTGTCAACGTATGCCATTTCTAGAAATCACCGACAATGGACCTCTTCTTGACAGCGTTTTCGCAGTGCCGTCAAACGTGCCAACGAGGATTCCGAGACAATGGGGACCTCGCCCGGGGTCGTCCGTGTCGGCAGACGCCCCATCTAAGCAAGGGTTTTCGGAACACGGAGAGACATTGCCGAGCGTGCCGAAATTAGGGGACCGGCCACCATTCAGGCTAGAGCACTCGATGTGTGATGATCCGATTGGGAAAACGCCGGCTTTCGCGACGTCAGGCACGGCGTGCCTGGCCTACGCGTCTCGAGGGCTTTTTGGCCGATTACAGCCGTGTCTCGCAGGCATAGGATACGTATTTTGGCACAATATGCTATCTTTACAGGGTTGGCCGCGCAATGGCGACTCACCGGGCTATAGTCAAGAGAGGTTTAATATGCACATCGGACTCTGCTTGTCGTCGCTTTGCTTGGCGGGTTTGCTGTTCTTGCCCACGCCGGGTTGGGCTGACCCGAATGTCGGCGAGGCGGCGACATCCCAAAAATTGGACCCGAACGCTCAGAATAAAGAGGCCGCTAAGAAGGACGACGCCAAGAAACCCGCCGGCACGATCCCGGATGCCAAGGAAAGGCCGATCATCACGAAGAATACGGTGACGATTGCCGGCCAGCGCGTTAGCTACGTCGCCGAGACCGGGATGCTGCCGCTCTTGAAATCCGACGGCACTTCGCGGGCGTCGGTCTTCTACGTCGCGTACATGAAGCAGGACGCGGGCAGCATGGAAACTCGACCGGTGACCTTTTGCTTCAACGGCGGTCCGGGCTCGGCGTCCGTGTGGTTGCACCTCGGTGCGTTGGGACCACGGCGAGTCAAATTAAGCGAACCCGGTGCTTCGCAGCCTGCCCCGTTCGGCTTGGTGGACAACGAGTTCTCCATTCTGCACGCCACCGATTTGGTTTTCATCGATCCGGTGGCCACGGGGTACAGTCGGCCCGCCGATGAGATCAAGGCCGAGCAGTTCTTCGGCGAATCGCCGGACATCGATTCGGTAGGCGAGTTCATTCGGCTTTGGACTACGCGGCACGAGCGATGGCTTTCGCCGAAATATCTTTGCGGCGAGAGTTACGGCGTGTTCCGCGCCGCCGGATTGGCCCATCACCTGCATTCGCGGTACGCAATGAGCTTGAACGGATTGATCTTTCTGTCGGGCCTCCTCGACCTTACCGGCCTAGACAGCCTGTCCGGCCAGGTTTTCCTGCCGGCCTATACGGCTGCGGCGCATTACCACAAGAAGTTGCCGCCCGACCTGCAGGCCGACTTGCCCAAGGCGCTGGTCGAAGCCCGCGAGTTCATGCGGACCGAGTATGCGTCGGCGTTGTTTCAGGGCGCGTCGATCGCGGCTGACGAGCGTGCGCGGGTGGTGGCGAAACTCTCGCGTCTTACCGGGTTGTCGGCGCGGGTGGTCGAGGAAAACAATTTGCGCATCAAAAGCGAGGTTTTTCGCAAGGAGTTGCTCCGCGACGAAGGGCTGATCCTCGGCCGTTTCGACGCCCGCATCACCGGCCGCGACGCCAATCCTGCCTCGCGGTATCCGGAGTTTGATCCCTCGCTGTCCACGATTGACGGCGCTTTTGCGGCCGCCATGAATGCGTACGTGCGACGAGAGTTGAAGTTCTATGACGATCTGCCTTATGGGCTGCTCACCTCGGTTCACCCGTGGAAGTACAATCGCGAAGATAATCCAAGCGTGACGCACGAGTTCGCGTCCGCGATGAAAGAAACTCCGCATCTTCGGGTGTTGGTCTTGAACGGCCAGTGCGACCTGGCATGTCCCGTGGACGTCATTCGCTACGACATCGAGCATGTGAAGCTCGATCCGGTCCATCGCCGCAACATCACGTACGTGGAATACGAGTCCGGGCACATGATGTACCTCAACCCGCCCGATCTGCGGAAAATGCAGAAAGACATCGAGCGATTTCTCCAGCCGCGCTAAATTGAGTTGCGTGATTTCAGGAGATCTGCATCAGCCCTGCAGGGGCGGCAGTGACCCAGAGATGGCGTCGTTGTCCGCCATCCGGGGCTATCGTTGGTGTTGTTCTCGTGATCCAGGGCGCGCGCCCCGGCTATTGGCTATCGCCACTTTGCGGCTGCCTGTTCCGTCGTGAGATTTTCTCCCGGAATCACGAAAGGGGATTTAGAAACCTCTGGTTCCGCGTAATGGTTTTACACTCTAGGGCCTGGAGCTGATGGCGGGAAGAGGGCTGGTTATGCCGACCAGATCGGCGTCGTGGACATATCGATAGTGGTAAGCGCCGGTGACACCTACCACGACCATCAATAACTCAATCGTTTCCTCGTAATCCCACAATGTCACCCATTTCTAGCGATTGGCGATTGGCCACACCCCAGACAGCGGACCTCCGTGTCCGTTGTCTCCGGTGATTGAACGACGGTCAGTTATTAGACGGATCGCGGCGAACCTTCCGTCCAAGCTTCACCGTCACGGCATTGGCGTTGGCGGTATAAATCCCCGGCTGGTCGGCCGACAGACAACGGCCACTCGCCCACTGCCGCAGCCGCTCCACCGACTCGTGCGCCGTCCGGGCCACAGGCACCACGTTCTGGGCTGCTTCGACCAGTGGCACGTCCAACAGGGCCGCCAAGCGGCAACAAGCTCTTTATGTGGCGTCGTCAGTTATGTGGCGTCCGGCAAGAGTGCTCGGCAAACTTCGGACGTTCCTGTGTTGGACGCCACATAATTTCATGCTTCACAGCGTCCGCAGGAACTCCATTAGCTCTGGATCCTTACGCCAAGGTTTTTTCGGTTTGCCATCAGTGATTTCGCAGTTCAGGAGTGCCTTGGCCTTCATTTCCAAATCAACCTCTGCATAGATGTTGGTGGTGGTGAGCCATACATGACCTAGCCACGCTCGAATTGTGTTGATGTCCACGCCTGCGCGAAGGAGGTGCGTGGCGGTCGTGTGGCGGATCGTGTGAGGACTCACGCGTTTCTTCGCCATCGACGATAGTTTGGTTGCCACGCGGGTAGCGTACCGTTCCACCAGCGCGTGAATGCCAAATCGCGTTAGCGGTTGTTTGCGACGGTTGAGAAAGAGGAGCTGAGATGCGGTTCGATGTCCAACGAGAGGTCGCAACTCGTCAACCGTTCTTGGCCATAGTGGACAGCGGCGGAGCTTGTTCCCCTTCCCGCGCAGGACAACGGAAGAAGCATCCCGGCTGGATGCGCCGAGGTCCATGTCGCCGATTTGCACTTGTGCCACCTCGTTCGCTCGTGCGCCGGTATTGTATAGGAATAGAAGCACGGCATGATCCCGGTGGCCTTGCCCATATGACTCGGCGTATCATATCCGGGGGGTGCTTGAAGCGATTGATGAGGAAGATCGCTCCGGTTATGCTCACGATTGCTTGACAAAATCACATTTGCTGCGAACAACATGCAGGCCCCTCCGCAACCACCCATCGGCCTTTATGTGCACGTGCCCTTCTGCGCGAGCAAGTGCGCGTATTGCGATTTTGCATCGCACGCGGGGCGTGAGGCGGATATCCCGCGCTATGTGGATGCCGTCGTTCAGGAAATAACACGCCGCGGCGCAGAAACGGGCCATCCGAGCGTCGATACGATTTTCCTGGGTGGGGGTACGCCCTCGGTTCTCGGCCAACTCGAGGTAATACGCATCCTGGATGCTCTGTTTGAGGCATTCACAATTGAACAGCGCCGAGATCACCTGCGAATGCAACCCGGGAACGCTCACAACGCCCTTGGTCCATGCGCTCAACAAAGCGGGCGTCAACCGGTTGTCCCTGGGCGTGCAGGCAAAGCAGATGCGTCTCTTGCGGCTGCTCGGCAGGATCCACGATTGGGACGAAGTGATCGCGTCCGTGGAAATTGCGCAAGGCGGGCTTTGACAATATCAACCTGGACCTGATGTTCGGCCTGCCCGGCGGCGGAAGAGGTGACAGGTACCTTTTGCCGGAATGGCCCTCGACCAACCTTCGGTCGGTGCCCAGCTTCGCACAAACGGTTCCTGACACCTTGCCCGCACAAACCGTTGCGGATTGGCGGGAAACGCTGGAGGCCGCGATGGCGCTCTTGCCCACGCATCTCTCCTGCTACGGTCTGATTGTTGAGGAAGGAACGCCAATCTGCCGCGATATCACGGCGGGGAAGCTGGCTCTTCCCGATGAGGAAATTGATCGCGAAATGTACGAGCTTGCGCGGCAGACGCTGGCGGAGCACGGCTTTCATCAATACGAAATCAGTAATTTTGCCCGCGAGGGGTACGAATGCCGGCACAGTATCGGCTGCTGGGCGCGCGTGCCGTACCTTGGCTTCGGCTGCGCGGCACACAGCTTTTTCGACGAGTGCCGAACGATGAACCCATCAACGCTTGATGCGTACTTGGCAGGTGAACAACCGAAGACCGAGCAAATATCAAAGGAAGAAGCCCGGTTTGAGAGCATGATGCTGGGCCTGCGCATGACACGCGGCGTCAACGATGCTGAGTTCACTCGCATGCACGGGATGAGTATCCGCGCGGCGTTCGGCGAAAGACTAGATAAGCCGATCGCCGCCGGGCTGCTTCAGTGGCACGAAGATGCTCTATCGGCATCGGAATCGTTACGGCTTACTCGCCTCGGCATGGATCTGCAAAACAGCGTGCTTGTCGATCTCATGTAACACGAAAGCGAGAAACAAAACAACCCGTTGACAACGGCTGTCAACAGGTTGCTTGAAGTGGAGCCGACCGGGATCGAACCGGCAACCTCCTGGATGCAAACCAGGCGCTCTCCCAACTGAGCTACGGCCCCGATAACTTATCGAGTATACCTTTCGATTGGCCGTCTGAGAAGGCATTGCAGCCGGTGGGGGCAGTAACGGGTAATGGCGGATTGTCCGGCGACCGCAAAATGCCAGATTGGTTTAGCGGCCGAGGCAACGTTGGCCCTGCGGCAAAGCCGCCGTGCCGGCGGCAGCTAAACAGCATGGCTCATCCAGCTTGACCACACCACAGAAAACTACTGCTTCCCGGCCGGCTGGAGGCCGAGAGGACTCACTCAGCCGCTCGCCGGTCATCCTTTGGCGATGCCCGGCCCGTGCTACCCTGCACGGCCGAGAGATGCTCGCGGAGGAATTGTTTCAGGTCGCCCCGGGCCAAGTCGTCGAGGTTGCGAAACTTCAGCCGGATGTCGTCGCGGTCGGGGCGCTGCCCGTCGAGCTCGGGATTGTGGCCCAACCCGGTGATCTGTCCCAGGGCGAAGCGCCCTTTGGGTCCCATCAAGTGCAGGTAGACGGCGTCGCGCTTCTTTGTCTGCACGGCCGCCCACGGAGCGTGCCGCTCGGGCACGTAGACTGGCACCACCTGTTTATTATTCCATAAGAACTGCCCCTGCGGCGCAACCTCGGCCAGCAGTTCCATGAGGTCTTCCAGAACGTCCACGTCCCAATAGATCTTCTTGCCGATGGCAAAACCCTTGCGGGCGAAGTGCCAGGTGCGGCCGAGTTGTTTCCAGGGCTGGAGAATGTCGGACTTGGCGTGTACCTTCTCAGCGAACTTGGCAAAGCCGGCCACGGCGCGGTCGAGGAACTCCCAAAACTCCTTGCGATCGATTTCTTCGTAGCTGTGCACGCGAAGCTCGACTTCCTGCCAAGGGCCGCGGAGGTTCTTGCATCGCACGCGCGGCTCGGTGCCGTAGAGCGGCAGCTCGGGCATATCGTTCAACGGCTTCAGGTCTAGCTTGTCGACTAATTCATCGCGTTCAAACGTGTGCCGCGCCGTGCGAAACTTCATCTTCAGCAGCCACTGCTCGCCGGTGATGGCGTGGAAGAACCAACCGTCCGACTTTTTGGCAGCGCGAATCTCCACGACGCTTCGCGACTCCCATTCGGTTTCGGCGAACAGGCCGTTTTCCGCGCCTCCCTTTCTCGGTGTGCTGCTCAATTCGGTCGACAACCTCGGCCAGGATGCGTCCGTCCCAGCAGCATGGACTTCCGGTGCGGCCCACGCGATCGACCGTGTGCCAATGCCGGCCGTTGATTTGCCACGGCATGCCTGCGTCGCGGCCAACTTCCGTGATGTCGCGGTCCCCCTGCCGGGCCGCGAATTCGGCGGCGAAGTCGAACGGCTTACGCTCGACAAACGGTCCGGCAGCCAACACGGGCGCCAGGGCCTTGGCGGTGTGCGAGGTGTACTCTCCAACACGCGGCACATCTGCCTTGGCCAAACGACTCTTGTCATTCCCGCGCCCCCCGTCCGGCGTTCCCCGCCCCTCGACAATCTCCTCGGGCGTGCCCGCCGCCACGACGTGGCCGCCTTCCTCGCCGGCCTCGGGGCCAAGATCGATCACCCAGTCGGCGGTCTTAATGACGTCGAGATTGTGCTCGATCACTACGACCGTGTTGCCGAGATCGACAAGCCGGTTGAGCACGTCGAGCAGCTTGGCCAGATCGTCGAAATGCAGCCCGGTGGTTGGCTCGTCGAGCAGATAGAGCGTTCGACCGGTGTCCGGCCGCGCGAGTTCGGCGGCCAGCTTGACGCGTTGCGCCTCGCCACCGGAAAGCGTGGGGGCCGGTTGGCCGAGCGTAATGTAGTCCAGCCCGACGTCGCACAGCATTTCCAGCGGTCGGCGGATCTTGGGGATGTTCTCAAACAGCCGCACCGCCTCGGCGCATGACATATCGAGCACATCGGCGATCGAACGGCCATGGTAGCAGACGGCCAGTGTTTCCGGATTGTAGCGGTGGCCGTGGCACGTGTCACATTCGACCCACACATCCGGCAAAAAATGCATCTCGATGCGAAGCTGCCCATTGCCCTCGCACTTCTCGCACCGCCCGCCCGGCACGTTGAAGCTGAACCGGCGCGGCGTGTACCCGCGGAGTTTCGATTCGGGGAGTTGGGCGTAGAGCGAGCGAATCAGATCAAACACGCCGGTGAACGTGGCGGGATTGGAGGTTGGCGTCTGTCCGAGCGGTTGCTGATCGACGCGGATCACCTTGTTAATCAGTTCGACGCCGTGGATGGCATCATGTGCGCCGGGGAAGGTCTTCGCGCGGTGCAGCGTCCTGGCCAGCGAGGCGAAGAGCACGTCTTCGACCAGCGAACTCTTGCCACTGCCGCTGACGCCCGTGACGACGGTAAAGGTGCCCAGCGGAATCCGCACGCTGATGTTCTTTTAAATTATTGTGCCGGGCGCCGATGATTTCCAGCCAGCCGGCAGAGAAGGGAGAGAGGAGCGAGGAGTGTGGAGAGGAAGCCGACTTCTTCGTCGTGCGATTAACTGCTCGTTGGCTTTTTTCTTTCCTCTCTCCTCTCTCCCCTCTCCTCTCTCTCTCCTCGCTCTGAACTCTGCGGTTCGTCGGCACTGGGATCGCCTTCTTGCCCGAGAGGTACGGGCCGGTGACTGAGCCGCGACGCTTGGCCACCTGTTCCGGTGTGCCTTGCGCAACGATCAAGCCGCCGCCTGTCCCGGCCGCGGGGCCAAAATCGAGAAGTTGATACGCACTCTTGACGACGTCCCGGTCATGCTCGACGACCAGCAGCGTATTTCCCAAGTCGCGCAGCTTCTTGAGAGCACTCAGCAGTCGGCCGTTGTCGCGAGGGTGCAGGCCGATCGTGGGTTCGTCGAGCACGTAGAGCACGCCGCACAGGCCGCTGCCGACTTGGGCCGCCAGTCGAATACGCTGCATTTCTCCGCCGGAGAGCGATGGCGCGGGCCGGGCGAGCGTGAGGTACTCCAATCCCACGTCAACGAGAAATTGCAGCCGGTTGCGAATCTCTCGCGCGATTTCACCGGCGATCTTCCGCTCGGACGTCGACGGTTTCCAATTGCGGAACTCATCCAATAGCCGCCCCAGCGGCATGCGGCAAAGCTCGTCGATAGTTCGCAACGAGGGATCAGAGCCACCTTTATCAGGCGGTATCTTGTCCTCTCCATTTCCAAGACGCAGTCGAACCGCCGCCGCGTCGTCGCGAAGCCGGCCGCCGCCGCAGACAGAGCATTCGACTTCATCGACCAGATGTTCGAGCTTCGTGCGAAAGCCGGGCGATAGCCGACTGGCCTCCTCCAAAGCCGGATAGAGCCCTTTGTATTGAAATCGGAAGGCGGGTGTGGCCGTCTCGACTCCCGACGCCCGGCCCTTGGCCCCCGCTCGAACTTCAAACCATTGCTCGCCCACACCGTGGAAGATCAGCCGGCGATGGCGGCCGCTCAGTTCATCGAAGGGCACGCCGATCGGTATGCCCGTAGTGTGCGAGAAGGCTTCGAGCATTTTTCCGAATAGGCTCGGGTTTGGAAAAAGGGACAGGTCCAATTTGTGCGAAGCACCCGAAGGGCCGTTCCGGCAAATTGGACCTGTCCCTTTTTCCAAGGTCGGCCACAGTGCTACGGCGCCCTGGGCCAGCGTGAGTTTCGGATCACGCAGCAGTGCGGCCGGATTCGTGCCAGTTTGGGTGCCCAGCCCTTCGCATGCCGGGCACCATCCCAAGACACTGTTGAACGAAAAATTATGCGGCGAAAGCTGCTCGAAGCTTCGTCCGCAGCCGTCGCAGACGAAGTGCTGGCTATGCGTTTCGACCGGCCATTGTGTCTCGGGCAAGTCGGCGTGCGGGTAAACGGCACGTAGTACGCCGCGCCCAAGCGCTAAGGCGTTTTCCACGCTGCCCGCGATGCGCGAACGGGCGTCGGAGCGGATCGTGACGCGATCGATCACTACTTCGACGTCATGTTTTCGCCGACGGTCGATCTCGAGTGGCTCGTCGACTGAATACGTCTGACGATCGATGCGGACCCGCACGTAGCCCGACGCTCGGGTCTCTTCCCACAAGGTCTCATAACGTTCGCCGACGCGGATCTCCAGCGGAGCCGTGAGGAAGAGCTTTGTGCCAGCCGGGTGGGCCATGATCTTGGCGATGATCTCATCGGCCGATTGACTGCCAATTGGCACATCGCAGGCTGGGCAATACGGCTGGCCAAGCCGAGACATGAGAATTCGCAGATAATCGTAAATCTCGGTCACGGTGCCGACGGTGCTTCGTGGCGTATGGCCGGAGTGCTTCTGCTCGATGGCCACGGCCGGCGATAAGCCCTCGATATGATCGACCTTCGGCTTCTGCATTTGGCCGACGAACTGCCGGGCATACGCACTGAGGCTTTCGACGTACCGCCGCTGCCCTTCGGCGTAGATCGTATCCATCGCCAGCGAGGTTTTGCCCGAGCCGCTGGGACCACAGCACACGGTCAGTTGGTCACGCGGGATATCGACGTCGACGCCCTTGAGATTGTGTTGCTTGGCCCCACGAACCTTGATGAAGCGGGCAGATGGCGGGCGTGGGGCGTGGGACGGGGGACGAGAGACAACGGAAGCGTGGCCATTGAGTACATTTCGCAGAACGACACCGGTGTAGGAAATAAGGGAAGCAGATTTCTTCTCCCGCCCGTTGTCCTCCATTCTCCGTCCGCTGTTGGCCACTTCCTCCGGCGTGCCCGTGGCGACAATGCGCCCGCCCGCCTCGCCGCCCTCGGGTCCGAGATCGATGATCCAGTCCGCCGTCTTGATGACATCGGAATTGTGTTCGACGACCACCACCGTGTTGCCCGCATCGACGAAGGCGTGCAGCACCTTTAGCAACAGTTGGATGTCGGCGAAGTGCAGGCCGGTGGTCGGCTCGTCGAGCATGTAGAGCGTTCGGCCGGTGCTCTTTTTGACCAGTTCGCGGGCCAGCTTGACGCGCTGGGCCTCGCCGCCCGAAAGCGTCGGCGACGCTTGGCCAAGCTTCATGTAGTCGAGGCCCACGTCGTGCAGCGTCTGGAGCTTGTGATGAATGTGCGGAATGTTTTCAAAGTGCCGCAGCGCGTCTTGGATGTCCATCTCCAGCACGTCGGCGATCGATTTGCCTTTGTAGCGAACTTGCAGCGTCTCGCGATTGAAGCGGCGGCCCTCACACACGGGGCACGTCACCCATACGTCGGCCAGAAAATCCATCTCCAACTTATTCGAGCCGTTTCCTTCGCAGGCCTCGCAGCGGCCGCCGCTGACGTTGAAGCTGAATCGCCCCGGCTTGTAGCCGCGTGCCTTCGCCTCGGGGAGTTGCGTATAAAGATGCCGAATCTCGTCAAATACTTTGATATATGTGGCCGGATTCGAGCGCGGCGTGCGGCCGATCGGCGACTGATCGATGGCGATCATCTTGTCGAGATGTTCCAGGCCGTCGATCCGCTGGTGACTGCCGGGATTGCCGATGCCGCCGTTGAGATCGCGCCGCAGGGCCTCGATGAGAATATCGCTGACAAGCGAACTCTTTCCCGATCCTGAAACGCCTGTGACGCAGACCAACACGCCAAGCGGGATCTCGACGTCGATGTCCTTGAGGTTATTGTGCGTGGCGCCACGGATGATCAACTTGGCCCCATTCACTGGTCGCCGTCGGGTGGGAATCTCGATTCGCTGCCGGCCTGACAGATATTGTCCGGTAATGCTTTTTGGCTCGGCGATGATCTGATCGACCGCCCCGGCCGCCACGACGTGGCCGCCACGCACGCCGGGGCCGGGGCCAAAGTCGACGATGTGATCGGCGGCCCGCATCGTGTCCTCGTCGTGCTCCACCACCACGACCGTATTGCCTTGATCGCGAAGGCGTGCCAAGGTTTCCAGCAGGCGGTCGTTGTCGCGAGGATGCAGTCCGATCGAAGGCTCGTCGAGAATGTATAGCACGCCGACCAGCCCGCAGCCGATCTGTCCTGCCAGCCGAATGCGTTGCATTTCGCCGCCGGAAAGCGTCGGAGCGGTGCGGTTGAGACTGAGGTATTCGAGCCCGACGTTCTTAAGAAAGTTCAGCCGACCGCGGATTTCCTTAAGCACGTCGACCGCAATTTTCTCCGCCGTGGCATCGAGGTCCAAAGCGTGAAAGAACTCTTCAGCGTCCGACACCGCCAGGGCGCAGACATCGGGCAACGTGCGCTCCGGTCGATCGCTGAAGCGGGGCTCGCGGCTCGTCACAGTGACAGACCGAGCCTGCGGATTCAGCCGCGCGCCGTGGCATTGACCACAGTCGAGAATCCGCATGTATTTTTCGAGTTGTCGGCGTTGGGGTCGGCTCCGCGTCGTACGATATTGCGAGAGCAGCTTGGGGATGATGCCTTCATACTTGCCGCCCCATTTGTAGCCTGAAGGGCCGCTACGCCAGGTGAAGGTAATGTGTTCGTCACCCGTCCCCCAGAGCAAGGCGTGCTGCAACTTCGGGTCGAGTTCTTCCCAGGCAGTCTCCAGGACAGTCCCCGCCGGCACACCGTGCTTGCGCTCCAGCGTTTCGGCAACGCCACGGTAAATGTGCCGTCGCCAGCGTCCCATGTCACGCCATGATCCGATCAACTCGACGCAGCCCTGCTGAAACGACCGGCTTGGATCGGGCACCAGCCGCGCCGGATCGAACGTGTAGATCTCACCCAAGCCGCTGCATTCGGTGCACATGCCTTGCGGGCTGTTGAAACTGAATAACTGCGGGCTGGGCGGCTCGAAGCTCAGGTTGCAATGCGTACAAGCATAGTGGGCCGAAAGCGAGAGCGACGGGGCAGGGGGGGCGGCACGTGGGGCAGGGGACTCTTCCTTTTCTTCCTCCGCCTCTTCCATGGCGACGACGAGATTGCCCTCGCCGAGCCGCAATGCCAACTCCACGGCTTCGGCCAGACGCGAGCGGACCTTGGGGCCGACAACCAGCCGATCAATCACGACTTCGATATTGTGCCGCATCTGGCGATCCAATCGCAGGTTGTCGCTCAGTCGCACCACGCGGCCATCGACCCGTGCGCGGGCAAATCCCTGCTTCAGCAGATCTTCAAAGAGGTCGCGGTATTCCCCCTTCTGCCCGCGAACGAGCGGCGCCAGCACGAAGAATCGCGAACCAGCCGGCAACGCGAGTATGCGCGCGATAATCTGCTCGCGTGTTTGGGCAGTGATCGGCCGGTTGCATTGCGGGCAGTGCCCGGTGCCAACGCGGGCAAACAGCACCCGCAGATAATCGTAAATTTCCGTGATGGTGCCGACCGTGGAACGCGGGCTCTGTCCGCCCGTCTTTTGCGATATGGATATGGCCGGATTCAACCCGCTGATCAGATCGACGTCGGGCTTCGGCATCTGCCCGAGAAACTGCCGGGCGAAACTGGACAAGCTTTGCACATAGCGTCGCTGCCCCTCGGCGTAGAGGGTGTCAAAGGCCAGCGAACTCTTGCCCGATCCGCTAACGCCGGTGAAGCAGATTAGTCGGTTCCGCGGCAGTACGAGATCGACATCGCGGAGGTTATGTTCTCGGGCTCCGCGAATCAGGATGTCGGAAGCAGGCATTAACTGACTGTGGCGTGAAGTGTGCGGCGGATCAAAACACGTAATTGTATCAGAATCTGCCTGTGAGAAGCGGTGGTTGCCGACAGCGAAGCGGGCATTGGGAGGATGGCAGGGGATAGCGGCAAGCGGCCATGTCTGGCGTGGAACGCGCGTTAAGGTTTGCGCACATCGCCCATATGCCAGCGGTGTCGAAAAACCATGCCGTTACAACTAATGCCACCGACAAATCCAGCCGATCCGTTAAAAGCGTGACTATCGTTACAGGTGGTAAAGTCGCTTCAGGCGACAGACTTCATGCGACTTCAGGGGGGATTCATGATCACTGCAATTGGGCGGGTATGCGCTCTCGGTATCCTGGTTGGCGTCGGGAGCATGTTGGTTGGCGTGAACGGGGCGTCGGCCGCCAACGCTCCGGGAAAATTGTTGCCCACCCCGGCCGGACAGGCGGCGGCCGAATCGTCGGCTACCGAGCGGTTGCCCGCGCCAATGGCCGAGCGATCGTCGGCGTCCTACGCTGACGAAGGACCGGCGGAATATGACGACGCAGCTTGTGCAGATTGTGGTGGTGACTTCTGCAACGTATGCAGCCCACCGGGTCGATTCTGGCTACGCGGCGATTACCTGGCTTGGTGGACCAGCGGGCAGTCGCTGCCGCCGTTGGTGACCACCAGTCCGCAGGGGACGTCCCGTGACGCGGCCGGCGTTTTGCCGAACGCCACGGTTCTCTACGGCATGAGCACCGTGAACAGCGATGCCCACTCCGGGTTCCGAGCTACCCTTGGCATGTGGCTCGACGCATGCCATGTCTGGGGGGTCGAGTTCGACTACTTCAACATCGGTGAACGGGGCAGTAGCTTTTCCGAGAGCTCAATCGGCGATCCAATCCTCGCAAGGCCGTTTTTCAACGTGGAGACCAACCAGCAGGCCAGCGAACTAACGGCATATCGCGGTATCGCCGAAGGAACGCTCTCGGCCGAAGCTCGCGACTATTTCCATTCGGCCGGAGTGACGCTCACCCGTAATCTCTGCAATGGGTGCGGGGGCTGCGATTCCTGCGGTGATGCGTGTGGTGATGCGTGCGGCGATGCTTGCTGCCCCGAATTGTTCTGTTGCCGAACCGACCTGTTGGTTGGATTCCGCTACTACAACCTGAGCGATCGTGTGAGCGTATATGAGACCGTGCGGGATGCGAATCCCGACAGCCCCATCGTCGACACGGTCTTCGACATCAAGGACAGCTTTGCGGCGCGGAACAATTTCTATGGTGCCGACCTCGGTCTGCGAACCAAGATTTTCCGCGGCCGGTTTTCGGTGGATTTGCTCACCAAAGTGGCGATCGGAAACAATCACGAGACCGTCGTGATCAACGGCCAAACCGCCGTGACCGTTCCTGGACAGCTAACGCAGTTGTACGGCGCCGGAATCCTCGCTGGGCCAACCAACACCGGCACCTACCAACGCGACGTCTTTACGATGATCCCGCAACTTGGGATCGAACTTGGCTACCAGGTGAGCTGCCATTTGCGGGCTTATGTGGGCTACAACGTCCTCTTCTGGGGATGCGTCTCGCGAGCCGGCGATCAGATCGACCTGAATCTCGATCCGCGCAATTTCCCGCCGACCACCGAAGGCGGATTGCCCTTCCCGGCGTTCGCAGGCAAGACGGATTGCTACTGGGCACAAGGAATCAACGTGGGCGGGGAGTTCCGATTCTAAGCATTTCGCTTCCCACGCAAAGCAAAGGCACGAAGGGCACGTTCCTCCGTGCCTTTGCCATTTTTTATGGCTGCAGAATGGGATCCTCGAACCGTGGGGACCGCATTCAGCGCCTGAATGAGGCTGTGTCGACAATGCCTGGAATTGCTGTCAGGCAAGGGTTGCCTGACGTATGCGCACTCTCACGTCTGCGGTCAGGCCCGAGCCTCATCGTCCCGGCATCGCTGGGCGAAGTATAGCCCCGCGAAGATCTTCGGATCGACCATGATGCCCTGGCGGCGCTTGGCGTCGAGCCATGTCTCCACTTCACTTAGCGGAACAATGTGCGTCTGTATATCCTCGGAATCGTCACCGCCGCCCGTTCCGACGCGGCGGACGTTGCGAGCCAGCAGCAGCGCGTAACGCTCGCTCGAAAGGCCGGCCGAACTTGGCCCTTCGACTAGCTCTTCCATACTGTCCGCCACACAGCCGGTCTCTTCGAGCAGTTCACGCCGTGCCGCTTCAGCCAGTGCCTCATGCTCGCTGCCCACGACGTCGCCCACCAAGCCGGCCGGCAACTCGATGACACGGCAGTCCAATGGCACGCGGTACTGCTCGACCATCACGAGCTGCCCGTCTCCGGTGACGGGAATAATCACCACGGCCCCCGACGAATTGACGCGTTCGACCCATTCCCAGCCCCGTCGAGCGACCAGTCGAGCAAATTGGCCTTCGGCCAATACCTTCCGTGGCAGGGGGGGCGTCATAGCGACAAGTGGTCAAGGAACAGAAATGCGACGCGACCCACGCGGCCGAGCCATCGATCACGATATGCTCGGTGTTTAACGGCCGCGACGGGCCAGGCACATGCCCAACGCCAGTCCGACGATGGCCAATAACAGCAGGGAACTTGGCTCGGGTACTTCCTGCACGATCTGCGGGCGAGCGTACCCGGGGTCAGAATTCAGCATCATTCGCTTCGAGATGAGGCTGATCGGGTACGATGCCTCGGCGAACGCGTAATTGATACCCGTGTAGCCGTCTCCCAGAATGATGTTGGAAAACATATCGGTTGTCACGGTGCCGGCGTTCGCCGCGACGATGTTTCCACTCTTATTTTGCACTACGCCCAGTACGTCTTGGCCCGGTGCGCTCGATGGAGTTAACATCGCAAGAGTGTACGTGCCCGCAGGCAGGCCGGTGAACTTGAAGGAGCCGTCCGAGTTGGACAAGAGATTGAGTGCCGGACTGTTGCTGCCCACTTTGGTTAGAGCGATCGTTGCCCCAGCGATGCCCCAATCATTCTGACTTATGTCTTGCAAACCGTTGCCATTCTTGTCATAGAAAACCAATCCCGATAGGCTGGCCGTGCCGACGCCAAAATTGAAGCTGCCGGCCACTTCCGAATAGATTAGTGATGCAACGACCAATGATGCGGCAGAACTTGACGATGCCGTAGAGGCCGCATAGTGCGACGCTATCGTCGAAGAAGTTTGCGGTGGAGCCAAGCTCGGTACCGTTGCGGAGCCACTCCATCGCCACGCATTGTAATTAACGGGCGGCATCGACTCACTGAATGAAGGCGTGGCGGCGCAGAAAAGCGCGCCAACGCAGAGCCACACGGTCCGAACATGCCAAAGGCATGCCTTGGTGGGTCGCCAGTTTCGCGATGTCACGGAACGCTGCCTCCATCAATGAAAGGAATGGATCGCCCGAATGCCCCTGATCGCTATAATAATAAAATCTTCCAAAATCGCAATAGACTGACACAAAGCGTGGGGCGGAATTTTCGCTTTTTTCGCGAAAACGTCTAGAATCGAGGCTGTTCCCCAGCTAAACGTCGGTGGGAACCACCTGAGAGATGGGGTGACGGCGACTGTCGAGGGCGTCAGAGGCTACCGTTGCCACCATGGGGGCCATAGCCCGATGGCTGGAATTCTCGTTGGCTGGCCGAGAGAGGTGATCGCAGATCGCGTCGAATCTGCGGCGACACCGATTGCAGGCAGCCGATCGTGATGAACGGCTACCGAGGTCTTACCACAGCCATTCCACGCCAAGGGAAATGCCGTGTGAATAGATGCTGCCGTTGAGATTGATCCGGGTGTCAGGCTGGGACACCAGCGCTACCTGCTCCGGTGCCAAGGCGATGCCGGTCACCCACATGAAGTCGTACGCGGCCCGGCCAATCATATTCGGCGTGAACTTGTAACTGGCCTGGAACCCTACTTCTCCGACGAACGCAACTTGGTACTTGGCAGCGGTTATATTTTGGTTGACAAACGATTGCGGCATATTGTCGATGACGCCGTCAATCGTGGTCATTTGATCGGCGAAGTTGACGAAGGGGCCCACTTTCGACTCGATGCCCCATTCCCAGCGGCACTTGCGGAAGGTCATGTCGGCTCCGATTTGCAAGCCGACCAAGTTGTTGTGTGTGACCGCGTCGTAGTCGCCGGTGGCGTTAAATACATTGAGGTTCTCGTCGAGCGACTGACTGCGGCTGTGAAAGCGAAAGCCTTCATCGACCTGCATGAAGCGCAGACCGTAAAGATAGGACATGTACGTCCCCGGTTGGCATTGGCGACGCCATTTGCCGTCAGGATGCAGAACCAATTGATCGGGCTCGCCGCGGGGGCGAAACCGGCCGTTGATTTCGTAGTTGTTCATCGTCGAGCGATACGAAATGTCGTATTGCAGGCCGCCATTGAAGGCCAAACTCAATGTTCGTTGCGCTGGCGTCGCTCCTGGCAGTTGACCGAGAAGCGCTGGAAACGGAGTTCGCAAACTGCCGACGAACTGCCCGGTCGTCGCGGGGGTGATCACGCCGGCGTTAATCAAATCTGCTTGCTGCGAAGTGTAAACTGCCGATTCGTCGTAGACGGGCACGAGGAGACCAGTGAACGACTTGGAATCGGTCCAGGAATTGAGTCCCCAGAAGGTAAACTCCACGAAGTGGTCGTTGTTGTTCCTATCGCGCAAGAAGTAGTGCCCGATGGTCATGTTGTAGCCGGCGGCGGCGTCCGGCTGAAATTGCTTGGTGCTGAACACTTCGGCGGCGTCCGTCGTTTGTCCAGGAAAGTTCAGCACGACGAAATCGCCGGCCGGGTCAGACTGCACAGCCGCGAAGTTGCCGCGGGTTCCCGATTCAAACGCAATCGGGATCCGGCGCGGCGCCGAGTGGCTGATAACGCGCACGCCCTGCGTAGTGTACCAGTCCGGTGGAGCAGCGCTGCCGCCACCGCAGATCGAACAAGATGGTCCAACCGCAGCCCCATCCCACAAGCCATTGTCCATCAACAGCGAGTCATTGACCGGTGTTGGCGCATTGCCAGACGGCGACCTATTGGTGCCGTCGCTCGGCGCTGGCGCGGTCTGCGATTGCGCCTCGGCCATACTGGCCCCCGAGCCGTCGGGTGGCGACGCCTGAGCGGCCACGGCGGCCGCTGGCGAAGCGTGCCGATACTGGGCCGAGGCTTCGACGTCCATTAGTCCAGCCAGGAGAGTGAGGGCCACGATGGCTCGTAGCATTGTCGTTTTCACTAAACTAACCTCCTTACCCAACCGCCCGCCGAAACAGGTCGTGCGCAATCCCAGCGGAACGCTTACGAGAAAACACAACAGAAAAATCGGCCGTCGCGAGCCCTTAGAACAGGAATAACCCGCAAATTCTAAAAATAACCCGCCAACTTACTGATCCATAACCATGACGAATCTTTCCTATCTTCACAGTCGCGGTGTATGGGAATCCGAGGTAACGGAGAGAAACGTGCTGTCCCCATTTCGTGGCTTCCAGGTTCCGCCACTCCCACTGTCCGGCCCGCTAAACCGTGGCCCGCGGGCCGACTGCTGGAGCCTGTGGACTTAGATGGCATGGTCCGCCTGGATTGCCGTCGATTGATCTTTGCCCTAAGGTAGCGAAGAATTGCTACATACCCACCGCGTTCGGCAACTTCCGAGTCTCCGATACGAGTACCGCCCATGCCTACCCCCATCGATTCGTTACTGGCCACCGGAACAAAGCTCTGGCTTGATTCGATCGATCCTGATCTGGTCCGTCGCGACCGTGCAGCGGGTGCGACCGGTGCCACGTCCAATCCGATCATTGTGTCCGACCTGCTGGCTACGGGCCGCTTCGATGCCGAATTAAGGCGGCTGATAGCGCAAGGGTTGAACGATGGTCAGATCGCCTGGAACATGACCGACAAGTTGGTTCGCGACGCCCAGCAAGCGTTCCTGCCCGTTTGGGACGAAACCCGAGGTGATGACGGCTATGTGAGCTTCGAGCTCGATCCGCTGCTGGAAGACCCGGACTTGAACGTGCCGCACCGCGATCGTGTAGCCAGTTATGTTCGGCTGGGCAAGGAGTGGTCCGAAGGCCATCGCAACCGCATGATCAAGGTACCTGCGACGGTCGCCGGCATTGATGCGTTGGAAGATTTGGTGGCAGCCGGAGTGACGGTCAATGTAACGCTGGTTTTCTCCGCCCGGCAGTATCACCTGGCCCGTGAGGCGGTCTGGCGCGGGCGCAGCGGCGCGCGAGCCTCGATGCATTCAAGAGCGTGTACAGCATCTTTGTCTCCCGTTTGGATGTGTACACGGAGAAGGCTGTGCCGCAACTCTCGCCTGCCGCCCAAGGCATGGTAGGCATCCTTAACGCGAAGCGCGTTTGGGCTGAAAACCAGCAATATTGGTCGCAGCGACCGACACGACTCCGACAGGAGATCGTTTTTGCGAGCACCGGCACAAAACGGCCGTCGGATCCTCCTTGGAAGTATGTCGAGGCCTTTGCCGGCAGTGACATCCAGACCAATCCGCCGGCTACCAACGAGGCTGTGGCCCAGAGCGACCGCACGTTCACGCGTCAAATCGACAAACTGCCTCCGGCGGCCGTTGTCGAGGAGATCGATCGTCTCGTCGACATGGCAGCGCTCGAGAGCACGTTAATGGCCGAGGGGGTCGCCAAGTTTGCCAACCCGCAGAAGGCTCTGTTGGCGTTGGTTGCCAAGAAGCGTGCATCCGTCTCCGTCTGATGCCATGCGCCGTCGCGTCAGAATCCGCATGCCGTGTTGCCACATACGTACCGCACGCACCCAGAGATGGGCGAAGACCGCACTAGCGGCCCTCACAGACAAATAGCGGGGCCGCTGGCAAATCATCAGCCGGTTTGTTACCATCAAGGCATGATTGCCGATGCATTTGCGGCAGAATACCAATGAGAAATACCGGGTCAATTAAGGAGACGCTTCCGATGGCGCATTCCATGCACCTCTCGTGGACTCACGCAGGGCAGTCGCTGCGGATCAGTTTCAAGTTGTTCAGCCGCGTGCTCCAACTCCTGGCGATCCTGGCAATAGCATCGCCGGCTTTGCTTCGAGCTGAGGCGCCAGATCTGTCCGGGCTCAAGACGTTCGGAACGATGGGCAAAGAGCTCGCACCGCTTTCCAAGGGGAAAGAGGCGGAGTTGTTTCGCCACGAGGGACACGGTTGTCTTACCCACATGTGGTTTGGCGGAGCCTTCAAGGGCGTAGCTGAGACGCGCATTCGCGTCTACGTGGACGGCGAGAAGCAACCTTCCATCGGCATGGAGCTCTATCTTGGTCACGGCATCGGATTTGGTGACGACTTCGCGCCGTGGGGCATCGCACGCATCGGCAAGGTCGGCGCGCCGAACAGCGTTTACAACACCTATCGTATTCCCTTCGGCAAGAGCATCCGCATCACTGGCGAACTTGGCCCGAATACGCCAGGCCATCCGGACTTCTGGTGGATCATCCGCGGCACGGAAAACCTTCCGGTAGACCTCGGCGGAGTACGATTGCCCGACAACGCGCGGTTGCGGCTCTACAAGATCGAGAACCGCGTTATACCGCCACTCGAGGAGTTCGCGATGTGCGACGTGCCAGGCAACGGCGCGCTTTACCAAGTCACGATGGCGGCAAAAGGCCTGCGCACGGTCACGGATGAAAAAGAGCGATGGAAAGACCTCAGCTACATGGAAGCATGCGTGCGGGCTTACATTGGTGGCGCCAAGGAGCCGCTGATGCTTTCGTCAGGCTTGGAAGACTACTTCTTAGGGACCTACTACTTCAACAAAGGCCGCTATGCGACGCCGCTGGCGGGCCTGACGCACTTCGATGAGAAGAAGAACGAGTTTTCGGCCTACCGCTTCCATGAAGATGATCCGGTATTCTTTGAAAATGGCCTGCGCCTGACCTGCCGGAACGGTGAGAAGATCGACGGCAGAGTCTTTGGCGACGCGCCTGAGACCCGCTACACGACGTACGTCTGGCTCTATCAGTGGTGAGTGCTCCCTTGTGCACTCTGCACCACAGTCGGCCATAGAATCGTGCATCGCACGCGAGCGTCGCTACATGAAGAGCGCCGTGGGCAATCAGAGTCCATTGATCTTCTGCAACTCTTGCAGCGGCGCCAATATGAGGCCAAATAGCGCCCAAATGCGCCAGATGACGAATATCGTCAGGGCGATTACCAACAGCGTCAGCACGTTCTTCCACGGCAGGCTGAAATGACGGCTCCGCCACAACATCGGCAGCGCCAATGGGCCCAGCACCAGAAACAACATCGGCAGCACGGTCCAAGGGCTTTCCGACCAGCCGGGCGGTCGAACGCCGGCGCCGGGCAGACGACCGACGCCAATCACGTCGGGCAGATCGCCCTGGCCGTTGGCCGGTGTGCCGCAATGACGGCAGAAATTGTCGCCCGCGTCGAGAATCTTATAGCAACGGCGGCATACGATCTTAGCCGGAGTCGGCTCGTCCGCTGTTGCCGCCATTGCTTGCTCCCCAGCCTCGTCCGGCGCTGCGTGCGTAGAAAACACGGTTTCCGCCGGTCACTCCATTCTACGATATTTTTGGCCACCAGTTTCAAGTTTGCGGACTCTTCCAGAATAAACCGCAATTTACTCGAGTGCCGGACGTGTGATAAGATGCCCACCACACAGTTCGCCGATCTCATGGTCGCGGTTGCTGCCAGGCGCCGGCAACTGATTGTAAACGGTACGGAAGTAGTATAGACTCCGAAACGGGCGTCCTGCATCTGGCCACGTGCGGTTGCTGCTGACGCGAGGCTTTACACGAATCCTTTGGAGAAATGACATGGCGTCCAGCAACGCTTCATCGGCTGCCACTCCCGCCGCGACCGGCAAGCTGCCCAGGTGTTTTTTTGACGTGACTGCTGACGGGAAGCCGCTGGGCCGGATCGTCATCGAGCTGCGCAGCGACGTGGCGCCTAAGACTGCGGAGAACTTTCGTGCGCTCTGCACGGGCGAGAAGGGTTTTGGCTTTAAGGGTTCATCGTTTCATCGCGTGATTCCGCAGTTTATGTGCCAGGGGGGCGATTTCACCCGGCATAACGGCACCGGCGGAAAGTCGATCTACGGTGAGAAGTTCGCCGACGAGAATTTCCAGCTCAAGCACACGGGCCCCGGGATCCTCAGCATGGCCAACGCGGGTCCGAATACCAACGGTTCCCAGTTCTTTATTTGCACGGAAAAGACGCCCTGGCTCGACGGTAAGCACGTTGTCTTCGGTTCGATCGCCGAGGGCATGGACGTAGTGAAGAAGATCGAAAGTTACGGCTCCCAGTCGGGCACTCCGAGCGCCAAGATCATTATTGCCGATTGCGGTCAGTCTGTCGGCGCGACGTAGGCCCTTAGCAAATCAGCGACATGGATTGTCGAATTGCGCGTCCAAAGAACGACCGAGTGGCGATGGTGCAGTGCCCGAAGTGGGCTAATCTGCCGCCCAATTCGCTGGCGTACATCAAAGGCGCGGTGCGTCGCCGGTCGGTGCAGTGCGTCGACTTGAATCACGACCTGCTCAAACGGTGCATGCCCGACTATCGGCGCTGCTGGACGTATCAGGATTCATGCAGCGACATCTTGCCGTTCATGACCGAGCAGCCGGACTTCACCGCGTTTGAGAAGAACTGCCGCACGCTGTCGAAGAACTACGCGTCGGTGATCGACGATTGGGTCGACCGCCTGAAGGACTTTGGCATCGTCGGCTTCTCGCTCTATCAGGACAATCTGGCCATGTCGGCAGTGCTCTCCCGGCGCCTGCGGCGCGAACATAAGGTCGTCTGCCTGTCGGGCGGCCCGAGCATTAACATGGACAGCCACGTGTTTCTGCGCCGTCTGCTCGGCGACGGCACGTTCGACCTTGGTGTGCTGGGGATCGCGGAGGATGTAATCGACGAACTCCTGGAACGCATCATAGCCGCTGACGATCTTGCGGACGTCCCCGGCTTAGCTGTGCCCACTGGCGCGGGTGACGTTTGCTACACTCGTGCGAAGCCGCCCGATTTGAGCCGCTACAGTCCACCGGACTATGGCGATTTCGACCTGGAGGACTACTACCAGGATCGCGCACACTGGCTGAATATCTACGCCGCGATAGGCTGTCTCGGAAATTGCGAGTTCTGTACGATCCACGAGTTTTATCCGGGCTACAAGCACAAACCGGTCGAGCACATTCAAAACGAGATGTTGGCGCTCGGCGAACGCTACGGAAAGAACCACTTCTTCTTCTCGGATGGCATGTTTCTGGGTAATCGCGACGATGCTCTTGCGATGTTCGACTTCGCGATTGCCCACGGGATGAAGCTGGGCCTGCAGATCCGCCTTTTGCCCTACTGGGACGATGAAGAGCTCGTCCAGAAGGCGAGCCAGTGCGTTTTCTACCTCCAAGTAGGGTTCGAGTCGGCCAGCGACAACGTGCGCAAAGCCATGCGGAAGATGGTCGATCAGGAGCGCACCAAGCGAATCTATCAGCGGTTCTACAACCACCAGATTCCGCTCTACACGAACATTATTGTTGGGTATCCGAACGAGACGGCCGAGGATTTCGAGCAGACATGCCGTTTCTTGGAAGAGTATCTTACTGCCGCGAACCGCGTGGTGGGCAGCAATTCCTTCTTTGTGCCCAACGGCTTTCCGACCGAAAAATACAACATTCGCATCGACGCCGCCGGACATTGGGCATCGGACATAGTGGACGTTTATGATCGCCTGGAACGGGTAGTTCGCATGTGCGGCGTGGCCGAAGGCTTGGATCGGTCGCATACGGCGGTCTACACCCTGCCTGGCGTCGAAGGGCTGCCTTTGGACAGTCTGAGCCCGCCGCCGGAAGAACTTCGAGAGATTTGCGTAGAGCGGTACGTTGAGTCTCCGGCGACCAGGGTTGGCGACGCGTCCATTGCCGTTGCGGAGCGTTATGTTCAGGCGCGGGGCTTCGCTAAACTGCCCGATGCCAATCAAGCCGGCGAGCAAGTGATCTTAGTCGATCCGAACGACCGGATCGTCGCACGCGCCACGGTGAATCATGACCGACGGGACGTCGCGGATCACTTCCGCTCGCCAGCGCTGCTCCGCTCCGGTTGGATCTGCTTGTTCCGGAAGACTGCCTTGGACTGCTCGCCCCACGACTTGCGAGCATACCTATACACGGCCAGTGACCGAACGGCGTGGCGATTGGCTACGCTGGATTTTGTTCCTCGTCAACTGGACAAAGTCCGGGCGCTTCTAATGCCCGGTCCACCACACTACCTGCGCGATCGAGTGAAGCCGACCTTGGTCAGGGGCATCCGTGCGCTGCCCGGTGGTCCAGGATTCATCCGCTTCCTGCGCGGCGCCTCGGGAGAGTTCTTTTCCAGGTCCAGCGAAAGGGACTAGTGCTCTGTCAAGCATGGTTTGCCAGGTTCGTAGTACCGCCTTCAGGCGGAAGAGGACCGGCTAAAGCCGGAACTACGAACATAATCGCAGACCGTCGGTCTCGCGGCAGTCGAACTACGCAGAATGCGTATGGTTCGTATTTATCTCTGTTTGCCGCGGTGCGCAGTGGTTCCCATAGTTTGGTGAATTTTGGCGGCTCGATAAAATTTGCGTGTTTTTTCTTTTCTATCGGGTGGTAGGTGCTTGCGTGGTTTACCACGAGGTGTTAAATTGCCGCCCAAGTCGGGGGCATGGCCTTGTGTCGTCCGGCACGCTGGGGTTTATCCGTATTACTCGCAAGGTTTTTCACACACACTACTCAAGGAGAACCAGTCATGCGAAGCGGTGAGTTTCGTTGGTTGGAAAGCGTCGGTCAGTTCGCGACACGGCAACGCTCTCGTGCACGGAAGGAGAGGATGCGCCGGGTACCTACGAAGCGGTCGCTGGCGGTCGAGTCCTTGGAATCTCGCACTCTGCTGAGCGTGGCGCCGGGCATTTCGACAATCGGGCTCGTCAACCTTAGCTACAGCGGCTGCGATCAATTTCAATTGAAGAATACGGACATCGGAAGCACGGCCGACAACACCTTCCTCTACGGCTCTGCTGGTTGGAAGCCGGTCGCAGGCGACTGGGACAATAATGGCACAGATACGCCCGGCGTCTACAACGGCGCGGCGTCGTATTGGTATCTGCGAAACTCGAACACCGAAGGGGGTGGAAATATCGCGTTTGCTTATGGGGCCGCCAACGCAGGGTGGATTCCGATCACCGGCGATTGGAATGGCGACGGCGTCGACACGATCGGTCTCTACATCCCCTCCACTTCCACGTTCTGCCTTCGCAACAGTAACAGCGAAGGAGTAGCCAATCTCCAATTCACCTTTGGAGCTGCAGGAGCCGGATGGATTCCCATCGCCGGCGACTGGAATGGTGACGGCGTCGACACGATCGGCTTATACAACGGAAGCACTTCGACATACTACCTTCGCAATACCAATAACACCGGCTACGCCGACATTATGTTCGATTATGGCGCCGCCGCATCTGGATGGAAGCCCATTGTCGGCGATTGGAATGGCGACGGGACGGATACGCCTGGCATTCTGAATCCAAATGGCACGCAGTCGATTTATTACCTCAGGAATACCAACACTACGGGAGGCCATGACATATCCTGCCAGTTCGGCATCGCCGGTGCCAATTGGACTCCGATCGCAGGAAACTGGACTGGTAGAGTATTTCCCACTATGACGTTCACGGATGCCGCCGTGGAGAACCAGACCCGCTTCTATTACGGTCGGGACGGCTACATTTCTCGAAATGCCGCCATCGCCATTCTGCAAACCACCGGCTCCGACAATGGTTCGGTCGACGCCAACGAACTGGCGGATTGTCGCACGATTGTCACCAGCAGTTCGTCACTGGGTATGTCCAACTATGTCAAAGTGCTGAGCAACGACGTGGTCAACTCCAACCCGGCCAACGCGCACTATCTGGGCCAAGACCTTGGCGATTTGGCAGCGGGCGACTCGAACGCCAAGCTGAGCAATCTGATCAACAAGTGGTTTAGGGGGACGGACCACCCGGCCGCGCCAAGCTGCACGTACCTGACGGCTGCCGGATCTCTGTTTGTCAGTGGGCCGTCGATTGGTGACATGGACATAAGCGATAGCACGGGCGACTATATCTACGTCGAGAATTCCTCCTTTATAACGGCGTTGGGAAGCATCGCTGGAGAGAATGCCACCGACATCCAGAATATGTTTGTCGACAACGGCGACAACACATACACCGTTCGCTTCTACTATCTCGACGACGACACTTACGTGGCCGACTATGTGACCGTCGATCGGCAGTTGCCAACGGACGGAACGTATATCAGCTACGCCGGTGATGGCAACAGCTACTCCCACCCGTCACGTCACGCGTATAACGATGCAAGCGGCGAGTTGTGGCTGTCGCTTGTCGAAAAGGCCTACGCGCAGTGGAATGAGAGCGGCCGCGCCGACCGCCCGAATGGCAGCAACGGCTACAACGATTATGTGCATCTGGCGAGCGGCGATGCTGGTGTCATTGCGGCTCAGGTGCTCGGTCGTAGTGTTGCCGAATACGATCTGGATAGCAACAAGCAGGTGCTTCTCGACGCAATCGCGGCGAACAAGGCGGTTACAGTCCACTGCATCTGGCAGCAGATCGAGTATGATTCCGTGATTACGGCATACAACTCCGGTACCGACACGTTTACGCTCCGCGATGCCCATGGCTTCACGGAGTTAGCCACATGGACCGGATTGCAGTCAGAGGGTGACCATTTTGTCGTGGCCGACGTCACCACAACGGCGCTTCCCGGATACGCCGTTAGCCCGGTTGGCGGCGACGCCGATCGGAGCATCAGCGCGCCGGTTGCGAGCGTTCCAATTGGATGGGACCCGATTACCGGCACAATCTACGCCAGGAGCGTCGATATCGCGATGAGCGAAGATCTGCTAACCGAGCTTCCAAGCATCGGTTCAGAAATCAAGTAAATGCGACGACCCCGTGGTGCATAGTCGCCTCGCTGGTCTCACTAGCGAGGGTTGCATTTAGCCATATGTGGTCGGCGGGACGGCTTCGCGTCCGCTTTATACGAGCGGGCAGGAAAGCCGGCCCGCCGGCCCTTTTTATTGGGCTGAATTGTAAAGTCGATCTTTTGAGACGCCCGGGCGCGATGGACGGTGGCCCCCCAGTCAGGCAGCCAGCAATCCCGCCAAGCTTCACAATGGAATCTACGGGCTTGAATGGCTGCTCGTTGTCGTAAATCGCCAGGGATGCAGCGACGTGTCGGATAACGGCCGAAAGCTACCGGCGCTCATCAATCTGCTTTCCGAGCGAGCTTCCACGGAAATGAAAGGCCATTGCGCGAACGACCGGTGCGCATAAAAAAAGGCCTCCGCAGGTGGGGCAGGAACCTGCAGAAGCCCATCTGTCAGGGCTTGCGCCCTGTAAGATTGTAAACAAGTATGTGTGATCCTTCGGCAAATGCAAGGGGGGTCCGTTAAATAATGTATGACGCTTGCCGGCCGAACGGCGGATTTTGCACATTACCACGTTGTGTGCTACCCGACCGGTTGACGGCCGCCTTGGTGCAAGGGTGGGACCGCATTCGAAGTTCTTGAAAATAGCTTTGATCGCTATAATGCCGAAGCTAAATGTTCTGAAGTCGGAGAGTGATGAGATGGAACGAATAGGCGGCAAAATCGTCACGCTCTTTTTTCTTCTCACCACCACAGTTCTGGTGGTCTATCCCGCCGCTCTGGTGGCCGAGGATTCTGCAAGAGCTGTTGATGCCTCGGGGGCAAACTTCCTCCGTTTGACCCACGAGCGCGACAACGTGCCGCTGGCCTTGGAGACCGCTATCGTCCGCTGCGCCCCCGCCACTGCGGTCGGGCAACGCCCGCTAACGGTTGACCTCGTTGCGGCGGTGCACATTGCCGACAAAGCCTATTATCAGCGGCTGAATCGTGAATTCCGAATGTACGACGCAGTTCTTTATGAGTTGGTAACTCCCGAACCTTCCAGAGCGCCGCGGCCCAGCGACCCTGTGGGTAGCCATCCCATATCACTGCTGCAAAACGCCATGAAGGACGTCTTGAACCTGGAATCACAGCTTAAGCAGATCGACTATACGGCTCAGAACATGGTTCACGCAGATATGTCGCCCGCCCAGATGGCCGAGTCGATGCGGGAGCATGGCGAAACACCGATGACCATGCTTGCGCGAATGCTTGGCTACGCACTTTCGCACGAGACTGCCGCGAGCAGTGGTCCAAGTAGTGCGGACATGCTGATGGCCCTATTCGACAAGAACCGTTCCTTGGCCTTGAAACGCATTCTTGCGGAGGAGTTCGATAGCAGCCAAGCTTCGATGGCCGCGTTAGAAGGCCCCGCCGGCTCCACGCTCATCAGCGGTCGGAACAAGATTGCGTTGAAAGTGCTGCGTAAGGAGATTGCCGCCGGCAAGCAGAAGATTGCGATCTTCTTTGGCTCGGCTCACATGGCCGATTTTCGGTCACGGTTGCGCGACGAGTTTGGCCTGATGCCGGTTAGTGTTCGGTGGCTCGTCGCCTGGGATCTGAAGCCACACGGCAATGGACGCTAACGGGCAGCGTTGTGCAAGGCCCGAAGGAACTACTCTCAGGCGGAGCAACACGGATGCCGCAGCTTTCGATGAATGAGACGACCACCTTTCGGTGGTCTTTTGAAGAAGACGTCGCCCAGTATGCGGCCGCCGGGATTTCCGCAATCGGCGTCTGGCGGCAAAAACTTTCCGACTTTGGCACGCAGAAGGGCGCGAGCTGATCGAGCGAAACGGTTTGAAGACTTCTCATTTGTTCTGGGCGGGAGGCTTTACCGGCGGCGATGGTCGGAGTTTCCGCGAGAGCGTCGAAGATGGGGCCGAAGCGGTTCGCACGGCGGCCCAACTCGACTGCCCAACGCTGGCCATTTGCAGCGGGCCCCGGGCTGGCCACACCCACAACCATGCCCGGCGCCTTGTCCAGGCAGCGCTCAGCCAACTGGCGCCCATCGCCGAATCGCTAGGCGTCACCCTTGCCGTTGAACCAATGCATCAAGGTTGCGCCGAGCAGTGGACGTTTCTTACCTCCGTCGACGACACATTGGAACTGCTTGATGCAGTGGCTGCATCGAACGTCAAACTCGTCCTCGACACGTACCACGTCGGACTGGAGCGAGGGCTTGTCGAGCGGCTTCCCACCATGTTATCCCGCGTGGCGCTCGTGCAGCTTGGTGACGCCCGACACCCGCCCAACGGCGAACAGAATCGCTGCTTGCTTGGCGAGGGCGCCGTCCCGTTGGCGCAGATCGTCACCGTGTTGAAGACCGGTGGTTACAAAGGATATTATGACGTCGAGCTCTTGGGCGAGGAGGTCGAGACCGCCGAATATCCCGCGCTATTGCGGCACGCACGTGAGGCCTTCCGGACCCTTGTGGAAGAGGCGTAGTCGTTTGCCAATCCATGGTTGAAATGTGGGGGCGGGCATTCCCGGATGCCTCGGCAAGGTCGCCTGCCTCGCAAAATCCAGACTGCTATACCAATGCTGATCATAACTCCACAACTCCGAGTTCCCTTGCGCGAGTTCCAGTTCACGTTCGTCCGCAGCGGTGGGCCGGGCGGACAGAACGTCAACAAGGTGAATACCAAGGCGCAGCTTCGGTGGGCGGCAACATCGAGCACAAGTCTGCCTGCTGACGTGCGGCAGCGGCTGCTGGCGAAGTACCATCGTCGAATCACGGCCGAGGGAGACTTGTTGGTCACCAGCCAGCGATTTCGCGATGCCGGTCGCAACACGGCCGATTGCTTGGAGAAACTGCGTTGCATGCTCGCCGAGGTGGCGGCGCCGGTTCGCCGGCGCAGGCCGACGCGTCCGACTCGCGGTTCCGTCGAACGACGCATCGAGAACAAGCGGCGTCTGTCGCAAAAAAAACGGCAGCGACGCGCGACCGCTGACGGCTAGGGCCGTGCGCTCATCACCCGCCTGTCGCGACCGCCTTCAATGCGGTAAGATACACCTATGGCTGAGCCGCAGGAACCATACGAGCAGCAAGACATCGATTTTCTTCTTCGCAAGTGGCCATTTAAGCCCGGTGTGATCGCTGCGCGTCTGGTGCGCGCCGACGATGGCCGCGAAGTGTTGCAGATGCGAATCGAGATGGGCCTTTTGCAGATGGAACTCACCGGGCGGCCCGATGGCGAGCATCCCGGCGGGGCCGATACGTGTCTTGAGTGGCTGCGGGAGTTGAAACGGGTCGAGGGCGAAGCCCTAGTGCTCAACGAAGAGCAGTGCGTGGAAATCGATCGCGAATTCCTCCAGTTCTACCATCGGCGCATTTGCTGCCTGGCGCTGCGGGAGTTCGCCCGGGCCGTCGCCGATGCCGACTATACGTTGGCGCTGATGGATTTTGTGGCCGACCATTCGCCAAGCGAGCAGTGGACCGTTTCGCACGAACAGTACCGGCCCTTCGTGCTCTTCCACCGCGTCCAAGCGGCCGCCCTGCTCCAACTCCAAGAGTCTGACGCGGAAACGGCCATCGAGACGATCAATCAAGGGCTGGAGCAAATGCGGGAAGTCTTTGCAAAGTTTGGGGCCGAAGAACGGTTTGAGGGGGACGAGTTGGTTGGCCAACTCGCCGCCATGAAGGAGTCGCTGCGAGAAGAGTATCGTGTTGGCAAGACGCTGGCCGAGCAACTGGCCGATGCTGTGGCCACGGAACAGTATGAGCGTGCCGCCCGGCTTCGCGACGAGATCGCCAAACGCCGCGGCGGAGCCGTGTAGGGCGATCGAGCGGCGAGTGAGCCGCGGCAGCTATTGCCGTGATGCGACCGGCAGCGACTGCGGCCAGCGACGTGCGACGGAGTTGACCGCGTGGCCGTCGAGTTCGGCCAGGTGCTCCAGCAGGATGCGGCGGACTTCGAGCACAGCGGCCGGATGACAGTGAACCGTCGTGTGGTCGGCTGGCACGGTGATTTCGCTGACCGCGTCGTCGAGGTGGCGCTTTCACGCGATACCACGCCGTCTCCCTCGGCCACGAACTTTGCCAGCCACCACTGCTTGGGCACGACGCCAATGATATTGTGATATTGTACCCATGGCGGCCGAGGTGCGCTCAGCATCACAGGAAAGATCGGCAACTTCGGGCTCAACGAGTCGATGCTCGTGTCGACCCGCAACAGCGAGTCGGCGGCGAATACGCCTTGGTTGTCGCGAAACAGTTTCTGCTGAGTGTTCAGCAAGGCCGCGGGCAGGTGAATCAGATGCCCGAGCAACCATTGTGTGGACTGCCGGGAAAAGGTGCTACCGCGGTTTGGCGTGGCGATGGTGATCACACGGCGAATTGACGCATTGGGCTGAAAGAAGAATGCATCTGCGAGCCGTTGACGTACCTCGTCGTCCGCCTTGACTTGTGATAGCGGCTCGCGGCTTACGAGGCGCCAAAAGTCATCGCGGCTTTGCACGGTTTGCAGCCGAGAGACCAGCCCTCCCATGCTGTGGCCGATCAGCACCATCTGGTCGAGGGCCGGCTCCTGATGCAGCGGGTCGAGCACATGGCGGACCGCGGCCAAATCGCGCCGCAACTGCGCGGCGCTGAGCCAGAATGGTTGCGCAGTGGGGTACATGTAGAACCAGAACTGGTAACGGTTCCGGATCTCCGGGTGGCTGCGCAAGTCGTTGAACATCTCCATCCAGGTCATCGGCGTCGACCACAGCCCATGAACCATTAGCACGGGAATCTTGCCCGGCTCATAGGGCTGCACCATGTACAGGCCGACTACCGGACGAACCCCCGGGTGTATCTCCAAAAGTTTCTCCGGGTGTAGCAGGCCAGCCGTCGCGAAGCTCTCCAGGTTCATCTCTGGTCGCGAAAGGAAATAGGCGAGCGGTGTGGTCAGGTCGCTCTCCAAGGGAACGCGATGCCCGGCCACTAGTGTCTCGCTCTGGCTGAGCGGATCATAGAGCTCTAAGCGGCATTGATTCCGAGCGGAAATCTGGCCGGTCGTTGGATCGATGCGCGAAAGCGGCCGCAAAAATGCGGTTACAGGGAAACTCAACTCTGTGGGATAATATTTTGCGGCCAGCGGCTCGTCCTTATAACTGCGGCGGACGGCGATCAGCGGCACCCCGAGGCCATGCACCTCGTAGAGATTTTTTAGCCCCTTGAACTCGTAGTCCGATGCAAACTCGAATCGCTCGAAATCCTCGGGCCGCCAGCGGCCCGCCTGAAGCTTGCAGGTGATATCCCATTCGCCAGACGCCGTAGTGATGGTTCGAGTGGCCTCGGGCCTGAGCTCCTTCTTCGCACAGACGATCCGCAGGGCCGACTCGAGCGCGCCGTTGTACAATTCGCATGCGCCTCGGTAGTTCGGATCGTATGGATTTCGCGTCCGGTAGAAACGCCGATCGAAGAGATAGTCGTAGGCGTGCAGGACCGCCGCGCCGTAAAGATCCAACGCTGCGCGCTTGTCGTACGGCTCAACCTTTTTCCCGCCCAGAAACGCCAGCTCCGATTGGGCGTAGACATTATCAGCCGAAGGCTCGCGGTCGTTGATCGCTTGAAGCTTCTTTAGAAGTGGGCGATAGTCGCCTTGCAACTCGTCGCTAAGGTTGTACACCCGCAGGAGCTGCGCGGTCCGCTCGCTGGCCTTAGGACCGCTGGACGATGTGAGTTGGAGTTCCTCGACCAGTGGGCTTTTGGGGACGGATCGCAACGAGATGGTGTTCGAGGCGCAGCCGCCCACGCCCACCATCATCAACAGCAGCAGCCCTATCACCATGTTCGGTGAGGTGCGCCGGGCTGCGCAGAACCATCCGTGGATACCCGATCCCTGGCATAAGGGGCGTAGAATAGGCAAACCGCTATCGGGCGTCAATGGCGGTTTCACCAGCGGAGACTGGCGACGCCCGCGAGCCTTTACGCGATAGAGCTGCCCATAGCTGAGTGGACACCGTCCGCAGATTTAGCAGATTTCCGTAGAGAAAAGCGGCGTGTGCAATAAAGCCGAGGTCCCTGCGCAGTTCTATGGAAACCTGTTAAATCTGCGGATGCCTCGTCGCGGCTCGCCCGTGTGCCCCCGGGCCGACCTACGCGACCTTCAGACATGCGTCGGAGTCCTCCGCATCGGCGTCGGACTCTTTTTCCAAAGTCGAAGACTCGGCGCCCGCCGGTTCCGACTGCTTTGCGGCCGTCGCGTCGGCCGGCTGCACTTTTCGGGCCGTCCAAGTCTCCGTCCACGCGCAGCCAGCCCACGATAGTCCAACGCCAAAGCCGATCATCATGGTCTGCTTGCCTGGGCGTAATCGGCCCGACTGCCGCAGATCGCGTATGAGGATCGGAATCGTGGACGATACCGTGTTGCCGTACAACTCCAGCGCCTCGGGCGTATGCTCGCGATCGAGCGAAAGCCGATCGCGAAGATGGTCCAACATGAACGTTGTGGCCTGATGCAACAAGTACATATCGATGTCATCGCGCTTCCATCGCGCTGCGGCCAGCACTTTCTCGACCAGCGGCGGCACAACTTCCAGGCTGAACTTCACCAATTCCGGGCCGTCCATGTAGAGATCGCTCGGCCAGCGTTTGCGCTTGCGCGGCTGAATGGCGTGCTCCTTGGGCCGGGCACCGCCCTCGGTCACCAACAGCGTGTCGGCGCCGCGGCCATCAGTACCGAATACGAAACCGCCTAACGACGGTTGGTCCGATGCCTCGACCAGCGTCGCGGCTGCGCCATCACCGAAGATCGTTCGTAGCGAGCGGTCGGTCGGATCGATGTACTTTGAATACGTTTCGGCAGTGATCAATAGCACGCGTCGGGCCGTGCCGCTACGAATCATCCCATCGGCCAGCGACAACCCGTAGACGAAACCGGAGCAACCGAGATTGAAATCGAGGGCGCCGATCGAGGTGGGCAAACGCAGCCGGTCTTGCATCAGGCAGGCCGTCGTGGGCAAGACGTAGTCTGGCGTCTGCGTGCAGAACAAGAGAAAATCGATCGTGCTACGGTCGATATTGTGCTCGGCAAACAGTCGTTCGGCCGCAGCCACGCCGAGGTCCGAGGCACATTCGTCGGGGCCGGCGATATGTCGCTGGCGAACGCCCGTCTTGGCGAAAATCAGCGGCATGTCCCATTTGGGAAACTGGGCACTCAGCAGATCGTTGTCTTCCACCTTTTCGGGCAGATGTACGGCAATGGGCCCGATTGCAGCGAACTTCATCGCAAAAAAACCTCCCCTGGGGAAGCCTGTTGGCCTGCCTGTTCCGCGACCCACTCCGCAAGGTGGCATGATATGTCACGGCCCCGGATTACGTCAACCGCAATTGGAGGGGTCACCCCGGCCTGCCAAGCTTTGTTATCTCACCAAAGATACAGGATTTGGCCGCCGCTGAACAGGCCGGAAAAAAGTGACCGGCCATGCCGTTGCTCGTATGCGCTATTTCACCAGGACATTTCGTTCCTGCCTGTCAGCGGTGCGATAATTCGGTATGCCCAGGCTGAATTGAAAAAACAATCACGGATCGTTGAACCCGCCGCCCGGCAGTTGTCGAAACTGATTGCAGGTCCCCAAGGATGCAAGGGCCGATCCGTTTCGTGACTTCGGCCAACCGCCACCAAGGAGGGTGAGCATTGTCTATCTTTAGTCGGCTGCGGCTCGTTTATCTCTGCCATTTTTCCCAGCCAACGTCTGACCGACCCCTTTATCGAGCGATCCGCCGCCAGCGAGCGGCAAAAATCGTCGAAGTGGGGATTGGCGACGGCCATCGAGCCCTGCGGATGATCGAGGTGGCGCGAAAAGCCGTCCCGGGGTGTGAGGTCCACTACGTCGGTCTCGACCTGTTCGAGGCCGCGACCGAAGTAGGCCGCTACGGGATCTCGCTCAAGTCGGCTCATCAACTTCTACGCGGCGCGGGAGCCAAAGTACAACTCGTGCCAGGCGCCCCGGTCGAGACACTAACGCGATTGGCAAACTCGCTGGGCAAAGTCGACCTGCTGATCTTACCCGCCGAATTGGATGCACCGTCGCAGAGCCGCCTTTGGTACTTCGTGCCTCGTATGCTGCACGAGCGTTCGCTGGTGCTGATTGATAGCATGACCGACGACGGCCAACCTCTATTACGTACAAAGCCGCAATCAGAAATTGACTACCAAGCTGCCGCTAGCCAGAGCCGTTGCGCGGCATAATAGAACCAACAGTGCGCGAGCTCTTCGCCGCCTCACCAGCCGCGGCAACATCTGCGCGGGGCGTAGTAGGTCGAATAATACGCGGTTGCTGGCGCGTAGTACGCTGTGGTCGGCGCGTAGTACGCTGTGGTCGGCGCGTAGTACGTTGCATAGTACGACGTTGCCGGCGTGTAGTAACTCGCGTATTCGGTCGCCGGTGCATAGTATGCTGCGTACGTCGCCGCTGCGGCGCATAATACGCTACCTGCGGCGCCGCAGGCGCATAGTAAGTGGCGTACGACGACGCGTATGCCGTGGCCGGCGCATAGTATGTGGCGTAGCTTGGCGCGACGTATGCCGTGCCCGTGCTACAGCCACACTGTGCCAGCGCCATCGAGGCGTTCGCGCCGAAGAGAACGGCTACCGCTACGATCGTCAATCGTGTCGACATGATTTCCCCCTGCGTTCGTTTCTCGTGGACCCTGTCATCCAACCGCCGGGGTATTTTAGGGGGGAGGGTCCGACCAAGTCAAGAATTTTGACCTCCGACAGCGGCCGGTGTTTAGCTCTTCCGCCACGTGGGGGGGCGAGACTTTCCGCCTAGCCCGGGCGACTACTCAGTCGAGTGTCCCGTTGTTCGGCCTACTCGCTCGATCGCCGCATCGTGTCGTGCCCGTTTCTGCCGGGCGACGACCTGAGGATTGCCTTCGAGGTTTCGCAACTCCTCACGCAATTCTTGCGGCGTCATCTTCAAATCGCGCTCGCGCCGCCACCACTGGTAGGCGTAATCGAGCACTGCCAAGAGAAGCAGGGCCGTTCCAATCTTGAGCGCGGCCCAGAACACAATCTGCGTTGCGGCCGGAAGTATGCTGCCTGGAGCGAGACCGCCCAGGCCGACGAGCTGTTCGGTTTGGTGGTAAAGAACTGAGCATCCGACGGCGAACGCGATGGAAAGCTTTAGGACGCCGAATCCGAGATGAACCAGACTTGCACCCGAGTATATTCGGCCGAAACCCTGCAACGGGTTCAGCCGGCCGAAGTCGAGTGTCAGCCGTTGCGGCAAGAAGACAAAACCAGCTTGCAGCACGTGGACGATTATGCCGGCCAAGCACAATAGCCCCAGGATCGGCAGCAAGTAGCGGCCCAGCGACCAGAGTGTACTGTTCCAATGACTGACGGCGAAGCCGGCGTCGATCGTCAGCCAGGGGGCCCCGCCTAATTGGCTCCGACAATATTCAATCAGGAACGCCACCAGTCCACCGCCGAGCATCGCCAGAATCGCCAGTGCTGCTACGAGCATCGCTGCCGACGCGAGGTCCTGACTCCGCGCGACTTGCCCTTCGCGCCTCGCTTGTTGGCGTCGGTGCGGAGTCGGGTCCAAGTTCTTTTCGCCGGCGTATTCGGGCATGGGCCGCGTTAGGGAAGAGACATCAAAGTGTATTGGAGAGTATGAGCAAAGGCTGGGCAGTGTGCCGCCCAGTGGGCACCGCTGCTATCACGACAGCGACAACCATTGCACGCGAATGGGCGTCTGTAAGGCATTGAGGATCGTTTCCAGGGCGGGCTGTACTTGGTCTTGGAACGCCCAAACGGCAGCGCCAAGCGTTATTGCCAGTGCCGCGAACGACAGCATCGCATTGAGGCTAAAACCGACGGATAGGATGTTCAGTTGCGGCAGCGTTCGACCCACCAAACCGAGGATCATGGTGGAAACCAACAGTGCCGTTACGGCCGGCGCGGCCGCACGAACGCCAAGCAAGAAGCTTTGCGTAACGAGGGTTACGAAAGCCTGGCCTACAGAATTGGTAAACGTTTGGGCCATGGCGCCAGTGAATCTTCCGCTGCCGAGCGGAATCGCTTGGAACGTGTCCAGCAGACCGGCCATTACCAGTCTGTGCCCACCCATGCAGATGAAGACGCTGACCGCTACCAGGAACATCAGCCGCGAGAAAAGCGGGACATTGCCGTCCAACGCCGGATCGAACACGTCGGCGATCGCCAGCCCACTGGCCTGGGCGATCAATTCGCCGGCCAGCGTCATGCCGTGGATGAGGATCAGGATGCCGAGCCCCAGGCACGCACCGATCATCGCTTCGCCGCCGAGCAGCAGGAGATAGCAGACGACGTTGCCGGGCGTCTCGATGGTCGCATGCCACTGCGAAGGCACGATGAGCATCGCCAACGCCGCCGCCAATAGCACGCGGACACGCAATGGGACCTGTTGGGTGCCATAAACGGGCGCCGTCATAATCAAGCCCGCGACGCGAGCGAGCACGAGCGTGAACATGATTAGTTGGGCTTCATTCATCGCAATTTGGCGTCGACATCCGGCGAGATTCATCGCTTTGCGCCGGCCAACATCCGCGCGCGCAGGACGACATCGTCTTCAGAACCGGCCTGGGATGCCGGCAATCAAGTCGTTGGTGTATTGAATCATGTGTGCAATGAGCCAAGGAAGCGACGCGCTCAGAACCAATACCATGACGACGATCTTCGGCACGAACGACACGGTTTGCTCCTGGATCTGCGTTAGTGCCTGGAACAGGCCGATGAGCAGGCCGACAACAAGCCCGGCAACCAGCACTGGCGACCCGACCAGCAGCATCGTCCATAGCGCTTGCCGGCCGAGTCCGATCGCTTCCTGGGGATCCACGGGCGTTCCTCTTACATAAACGGTTGAAAGCTTTGCAGCAACATGCCGACGATGAGGTGCCAGCCGTCGACTAGTACGAACAACAGTAGCTTGAGAGGCAAGGAAACCAGCACGGGCGGCACCATCAACATGCCCATCGAAACCATTACGCTGGCCACGACCATGTCGAGAATCAGAAACGGCAAGTAGATTTGAAAGCCGATCAGGAACGCCGTCTTCAGTTCGCTCAGCATGAAGGCGGGCAGCAACGCTTGCAGCGGCACGTCGTCATAGCTTGTCGGCGCTGTGTGGTGCGGCAGGTAGCTCATGAAGAGCCAGACGTCGTCGGTGTTCTTCGTGGTTTCGATCTGCATGCTCATGAAGCGACGCACGGGAGCCACGCCCGCCTTAAGAGCCTGCTCCGCGCCAACTTGATGCTGCGTGTAGGGCACAACGGCTTCGTCATAGACTTGTTTCCACACGGGTGTCATGACCAACAGCGTGAGGAACAGCGACAATGTGGTGATGACTTGCGTGGGTGGCAGATTTTGCGTGCCGATTGCCTGACGCAGCAGGCTGAGCACGACCACGATGCGAACGTAGCAGGTAGTCATTAGCAGCGCTGCCGGTGCGAGGCTGAGCACCGTCAGGAGGAACATGACTTGAAGCGTCGAACTCAGGCCTTCGGGACTCGTCCAGCCTTTGGGACCGGCCGTCAAGCCATCCGGCAGATTCATCGATAGCGATTGATTGGCCGGCGGACTCACCGCTTTCTCGGCCTTAGCGGCAGCCGAAAAACCGAGGCAAGCCAATAGCAACAGGGCAACCAGTCCGCGCTTATGCATTGCGGTCCTCCCGTTCGCCGGCGCCGATGGAGCGGTGGCGGCAGAGGGAGACCAGACGCTCGACCTCGTCCTGGTCGCTGATTTCCGTCAAAGTCGAGACGCCGGCGCCGTTAGCGGCGATAGAGACCAGCAACACCTTGTTGCCACAGCGGAGCAGATGCACATATTGACGATTGCCCAAGGAGCCGCGTCCCAGCAATTCAAACGTTTCAGGCGGCAAGGCGGCCAGTCCGTTGGGCGAGGCCCGCCGCATCAGCCAGACAATTAACACGAACACGCCGAGTACAACCGCCAAGCTGCTGCCCACGGTGACAAGCGACTGATATCCGCCGGGCCGTTTACCGTCCTCGCCGGTCATCGCGGCCGCGCGGGGCTTCAGCGGCAGAGGCGCCGATGTGTCGACAGACCGTACCGGATCGGGTGGCAGCAATTTCGGCCCGGCCCCGCTATTGCCGTTGGCCTGCTCGGCATCTAGCCGCTGATAGACCACCGGCGACACGCCGCCGGGCCGTGAAGTCAACGTAGGGTCGAAGCCGCCTTGGGCCCAAAGCGCAGCCGGATAGGCACAGAACACGATTATCGCGATGGCCGGCGCCTTTAGCGACATTGGCGTACTTCCTTCTGGCCGGACAATTCCACGACTCGAAACGCCAGGTGACCGTCGAGCATCAGGGGCTCGGCGCGAGCAATCCGCCGATCGCCGGCATAGATTTCGACCAGCGCGTCGGCCTCCATGTCCAGCGGAACGATCGAACCCTTGCGCAGACGGACGGCGGCCTCCCGGTCGAGGCGTGCGCGGCCAAGCTCCATGCGAAGTTGGAGCATCTCGCTCTCGGCAGACGCCAAGCTATTGGGCGGCACTGCGGTCTCGGTTTTGCCAAGTTCGCCCCATTGAATCGTTTCCGCGCCGCTTGGCACTTCGCCTGTGGCCGATGGCAGCGAAATCGATGCCAACGTGTGCTGCGCGGCCGTGAGCCAATCTGTAGCCTGTTCAAACGCCATTCAATTCCTCCGGAACGGATTGTCTCTATGCCGCGGGGGCAGCCGCTGCACTGCCACTCAGCGACGAGTGTGTCATTGCTGCTCCCAGGCCGATTGTTCGTCGCGACGCTTCCTCGAGGTGTTTGCCCTCCTGCCGGTCGTCTTCTTGGCGATGCGCCTGCACTGGTTTTCACGCAGTTTGTCGATCACCTGAAGTTCGCGTTCGGCTTCGACCAACTCTTGATGGCGGCGGTCGATTTCGTCGGCCAGCGTCTGCCGTTGCTGTCGGAGCTCTGCTGCGCCGGCTCGCAATGAAGCGGCATACTGTTGAACCTGGAGCAATCGGCGAACGTCGATCACGCCCGGTCTCGCAGCCGTGCGACATTCGAGTTGCAACTGCGACTGTTCTTGCTCGATGCGGCCCAGACGCGATTGGAGTTCTGCATCGGCGCGGCGCACTTCGGCCAGCTCGGCCTGGCGCTGGTCACGCGTCGACTGGCGGACCTGCAATAACGTTTCAAGTCGAAAATGAAACTTGGACATGGTTTAGTCGGCGACGGGAGTCGTTTCCTGGATGCTTATGCCTTCTTAGCCAGATGATTGCGATAGGTTTGATAGAGTGCCAAGAGTTGCGTCTTGGCGTCTGCCAGCGTGGACGGCTCCTCCACCGATTGGCGCAAATAGCGATTCACGTCGTCCTGCATGGCGATCGCGGCATCGACACTTGCGTTGCTGCCATGGCGATAGGCGCCGATGGAAATCAGGTCCTGATGGTCGCGGTAGGCCGCCAAGAGATCGCGGAGGGCGTACGTGGCGTCGCGGTGCTCGGCGTCGGTGACGTCGGGTAGTAATCGGCTAACGCTTTCCAACACGTCAATCGCCGGAAAGTGGCCGCGTGAGCTCAGCTTGCGCGATAACCACGTATGGCCGTCCAGCAGGCCTCGGACGGCGTCGCTGATCGGCTCGTTCGGATCGTCGGCTTCCACCAGCACGGAATAGAATGCCGTGATGCTGCCCCGCGTGCTGCAACCTGCACGCTCGACAAGCTTTGGCAGCATGGCAAAGACCGACGGTGTGAAGCCGCGCGTCGTGGGCGGCTCACCGGCAGCCAGCCCGATCTCGCGTTGGGCCAGCGCAAAGCGCGTGAGCGAGTCCATCAGGAGCAGCACGTCCTTGCCCTGATCGCGAAAATGCTCGGCGATGGCCGTCGCCGTGGATGCAGCCTGTATCCGCAGCAACGCCGGTTGGTTGCTGGTGGCTACGACGACGATACTTTTGGCCAGGCCAGCCGGTCCGAGATCGCGTTCGAGAAATTGATTCACCTCTCGGCCGCGCTCGCCGATCAGCGCGATCACGATCACGTCGGCAGACGTGTAGCGCGACATCATCCCCAGCAGCACGCTCTTGCCAACGCCGGAGCCGGAGAAGATCCCCATCCGCTGCCCCTTGCCACACGTCAACAGCCCGTCGATCGCGCGAACGCCCGTAGCCAAGGGCCGGTCGATGCGAGGTCGCGTGCAAGGATCGGGCGGGGCACGATGAAGCGACGACCGATCGCCGAGCGCCGGTTGCGGCTTGCCGTCGATGGCATTGCCTTCGGCATCGATCACGCGGCCGAGCAGTTCGGGCCCGACACGCAGCCAGCGAGTGGTCTGCATCAGCCTCACCCGGTTGCCGCGGCGCACGCCGCTCAAGTCGCTCAACGGGTAGAGCACGGTAAGTTCGTCGCGAAAACCGACCACCTCGGCCAACAGCGGTGAACCGGATTGCCGTTGAATCTCCGCCACCGCGCCGACGGGAGCAGGAAAACCGGCTGCCGAAACCGTCGTGCCGATCGTCTGCGCGACGCTGCCGGTCAGCCCGGTAGGCATGACGTGGTCAAGTTGTTCGCAAAGTTTGAGCATAACGCGGGAACGTAGCGGATGTGTGCCTGAAAGCCAGCACGGCGGACCGTCCGAGCCGTAGCAGTACTAGCGGGTCAGTTCCTCTTCAATTCTTGCTAGTTGCGTTTCAAACTGCTGGTCAATCGAGCCGAAGCGGGTTGCGACACGGCAACCGCCTCGGCTGACAGTCGGGTCCGGAGCCACTTCGGCCTTACCCAACGATGATGTGGCGTCAACGAGCGATTGCACTTGCACCGAGCAAAGCATGATCTTCGGGATTCATATGCAGCCGAATGCTGGGGCTTCCGGCTGCCAGTTCCAGTGCTTCGCGTACTAGCGATAGCGTGATCTCCGGCTGGTGGTGGACTTCACGGCGGATCACCCGCGCCGCAATTGCGGTGGCGAGATGAACCGCGCTCGTCTCCCAGTGGGAAAGCCAGGCCTGACGCGTCTGCCGCAGGTCGTCGGCGGCTTGCCGAAGTGCCGCCAGCGCCGGGGCCAAGTGCTTGCCGACCATCTCGTCAACCGCTTGCAGCGCCGCTTGGCGTCCCTCGTCGGCCGCACGTTGCCGAATCGATTCCGCGTCCTGCCGTGCCTCTTCGATCAGTTCCGAGGCATCGGCTTTCACTTCAGCCAAGTACTGGCCTGCCTGGGCAACGATGTCGTCCAAGTTCATCGTCACACCACGCGGGGCGTGTGACGCATCGGTGGCTCGTAGAATAGTGGCCATAAACGGGTATCAACGTCTTTTCAGGGGAGGCGACCGGCGTCGCCCATCTGTTCAACTGTCGTGCTATGCTGCCGCGGCGCGATGGGTCTGACTTCGCAGTTTGTGCCGCGCTATTTCCGCGATCTGACGCCGGGCATCCTCAAGGTCGCTAAGGCGGATCGGTTCCGGGCAGTCGAGTTTGCGGCGGAGGAGTTTAGCTTCGCGCGGCATCATGCGGCGCAGGATTCGCTCGACCAGTTGCGGCGCGGCGCCCAACAACGCAGCCTGGGCCACTTGAGGATCAGCCGCGCGAAATACGGCCAGCAAGGCGGCGTCATCAAACTGGGCAAGGTCATCAAACTCGAACGGCCGTCGCCCGAGCCGCTCGGCCAGCGGCTCGTCGTATTCCGCGAGATTGTCGAGAATCGAATTGGCAAGACCGCTTTCGCACGAAGCGAGAATGTTGGCAACCGTATCGCGGCCCGCCGCGCGTCCTTGCTCGTTGGCAAACAGCCGTGAGAGGCGCGCCTCCAATGCCTGCTCAACGTCTCGCAATGTCTCCGGGTCCGTACTCTCTAGCTCCACCAGTCGGTGCACGACCTCGACTTGCTGTGGCGGCGCCAAATGGGCCAATACGTCGCCGGCCTGCTGCGGCGGCAGGTGCGACAGCACCAAGGCGATGGCCTGTGGCCGTTCACCACTGAGCAGCCTTGCGAGGTTCTCGTCCTCGGCTTCGTGGAGAAAACCGAACGGTAGCGATGCGTCACTGGCTCTACCGGAAGACACCGCCGGAACCATTGATTCTTCTTCATTTGCAAGCAAGGGCCGCGCCTGTAGCTCGTTTCCACCTTGAGCTGGTAGCAGCGATTGCCCCACGGGGCCCTCTAGATCGATTCCTGCCGGACATTGACCGGGAACCATCGTTTGAATGCGGCGGAAATCGTCGATGACCTGCTGCCGCCGCTCGATACCAATATCGTCGATCTCCGCGACGGCCTGGCGGACCAAGTCGGCGCACTCGGGGTCCAACTGCTCCAGCAACAGATCCGCCGTCGCTTCGTCGAGGCTGGCCACGAGGATAGCCGCTCGTTGGATTCCCGCGACGTTCATGTCATTGCTGGCGGCGATCATGGTTCAGCCTACCTGTCCGATCCAATTGCGAAGTACGTTGGCAGCCGTGTCGGGGTCGTGCTCGATCAACTCCGAAAGCTCGTCGCGCGTCGACCGGCTGGCTTCGTGAAATCGCCGGGCGTGAGGTCGCGGCACGCGCGGCGCTTGGGCGATGGCCTCCGGCGCATCGGCGCCAGCAACGTCCGGCGTGGCGTTTGCTTCGGCTACGGCTGGGCGCCTGGCGAACATCGATCGCAGCGTGAGTAGAGCCGTCATTGCCAGGGCGATAATGCCCAGCATGCGCCACGAGTTCCGCGCCCAACTCAACAGATTCTCCCTAAGAGTCGGAATCGGCCGGTTATCAGGGGCGACGTCCGCAAATGCCGTCACCGTGACCAGCTCCGTTGCCCTTGCCGCGCCTGCCGGCATGGGAAGCAGTTGCGCTACATAGGCTTGGATTTTTGCCGATTCGACGGTCCGAATCTGCTCCAGGCTGGCCGGATCTGGAGACCGAAGGTCGGACTCCGTCTGGGCCGGATTCTGCTTTCGCCAGATCTGCCGGAAATAGTCCATCGGCACGCCAATCGTAACCCGGGCCACTATGGGAGTTGGGTCGATGCTTTCGTTGTCGGCGTGTTCATCCGGACCCCGATTGAACTCGTCGGATTTTCCACTGTCGTTCTCTTGTGATCCGCCAATGACCGCCTTGAGCATCGCGGCCATGTTGGGCTGTAGGAGCGGGCTTGGCGACGGGGCAGACCTATGGTCGTCGCTCGTCGGCTGCCGATCGTCATGTTGTTCGTTGCCCGTTGTACCGGCCTGCGACCCACCTTTCGCCTGCGAACGATGCTCGGCGGAAAGTGCGATGTTGGTTTCAACGGTCACGTTGGGTATTTTGCAGAGCGCGTTGAGAATCTTAACTTTGAGGTCTTGCTCGTAGGCTCGCTTCAGCGAAATGTAGCGGTTCTCGCCTGATCCGCCGCCGCCCTCTAGCGTGCCGCGCCAGGCGCGCCCCGTGGAATCCGAAACCGTGACGTTCTCCGGCTTCAGTCCCGCGATCGCACCAACCAACAAGCCACGAATGGCTGGAACGAGCCGTTCGTCGAGTTGACCGGAACCGGCCGGCGTCACGAAAGCCGAAGCGGTGATCAGCTTGTCCTTGAAACCGCCCGGGCGGTTGTCGATATCGAAAAGCACGACTGCGTGATCAACCCCGTGCATCTCACCAATCGCCTGAGCCAACACCTCTTGCTTGGCGATCTTCAATCGCTCACGATCGCGCTCCGAGCCAATTTCCATCATCGAGCCGTTCATAACCGCATCGTACAGAGCAGCGCCAAGCTTCTTCGGCAACGCCTTGCCGGTGGCCAACGCCGCCATGTAGTCTCCCTCTTGACCTCGCGGCACGTAGATCGAAGTTCCGCGAATGTCGTATCGCTTCAGCTTCGCCTTGGCAAACGCGGCTTCCATGGCCGGCATATCCGCCGCGGCAACGGGCACGCCGTGCATCAGGTCGACGTACGTCGGCGACACTTCGTGGACAGATAGGTACCCGATGCTCAGGAAGACCATTAGCACAGCGGCGCCTAATGTCAGACGCCCGCTCGGTGTCATCGAGCGGAGTAGATCGTAGAGCTGGGTGGTTGCCCGATTGATGAGATCCATCCGGTGAATTGAAATGGCGCTAGTTGACGGGTGATTGGCGGTTGCTTGTTATTGGTTGGAAGAAAAGGGGACAGTCCCCATTTGCCGGATCGGCCCGGAGGGTGCTTTGCACAAATGGGGGCTGTCCCCCTTTTTCCCGGCGGGACGCGGGATTCGCAATGTGAAGGCCGATCCGCCGTCCGGACAATTGACGGCTAATACACTGCCACCGTGCAATTCGGCGATGCGTGCAACGACGGCCAAGCCCCAGTTGGCCCCACGCTGTTCGGCCGAAGCCAACTCAGCCGTGTCGGCGATTTCCAATTCCAGGGCATCCGGCCCGGCGGCTGAAATGGCAATCAGCGAGCCTCCCTCGGGCATCGAATCCACGGCGTTAAGCACCAGGTCTCGCACGGCCCTGCGCAGCAGCTCGCGATCGGCCGTGACCGACTCGTCCCGCGGGATGTCCACGACCGTCTTGATCGCTTGGGCCACGAAGCGGGCTTGCAGCGGTCGGCAGACTTCGTCGAACAACTCGCGTAAGTGGAAAGTCTCCCAATAGCGATCGGCCGAAGGGAATGACATGGCGTTTGTCCCAATTGAGTATGCGGCTTCCGTCCGACAAGCGGCACGGGTTGCAGTGTAGAAGACCAGTGAAAAGCGGGCGGTTTGTACCCGAAACGTGCCGGAACTGTCAATGCAGTTTCGAGCCGTTGGCGAGAGATGCTCGTGCCCAACGCCGTTTTCGACAGTATGCGGAAAATCGTGTGCCGCCCCCGATGCCCTTGTTGGACAGTAATTTGTGGCCGATACAACGAACCCCGTGGTCTGCGATGACCGCGGGGTTGGCGCGAATTAGCAGGGTTGCTCGCTAATGCGCCCGCTTTCTTGCCTTCGCTCGGCGCCTGTCTAGAATCCACTTTAGTAGCGGATCTTGGCAATTGGCTTCTTAAAGAGACATGCCGCAACGGCGTTTTGCAGACGGGCGGTTCGTCGGCGGGTCAACCCCTCGCTTTCGACGTTGCGTGCGGCCTCACTTCCCGAATACGCGGGAGAAAGGGCGGTGTCCGATGAGACGTTTCCTTGCATCAACGGCAATTGTGATGAGTACGCTGGCGCTGGCGTCCGGATATTCATGGGCCAAAGGACCAAACAGTGGGCATTCAAATAATGGAGGGCAGGGCAGCAATAGCGGCATGGGCAACGCGATTCAGAATCTCAACAAGACGTGGAACCAGAATACCAACCAGAACAGTAACCAGAATGGCAGCAAGCCCTGGATTCAGAACGACAACAAGTCCTCAAATCAGAACATGAACCAGGCAATTCAAAACAGCAACAAATCTTGGAACCAAGAAAAGAGCAAGGCTTGGAACCAGAATATGAAGTCGCAGCAGACGTTCGATTCGAAAAAGCATCCGGATTTCATGAGCGGATCCGGCACCCACGACAACTGGCGTTATCGCTGGAACAACGGCCGGTGGTGGTTCTGGGCTCCCGATAATCGTTGGGCTTGGTACGACGACGGGCGATGGTCGTATGACAATCGTTACGTCGTCAATCGCCCGATTTTCGAGAACTTCTCGGGTGGGCCGATCAAGATCACCAATCCGGCTTCGAACCATGTAACTCTTAGCTATGTGCTCGATGGCGTCGCCTATTCGGTTCCGCCGGGCTATAGCCAGGAACTCCGCGAGGACCGGCCTTGGGTAATTCAGTTCAGCCGCGGGCCGAACATGGACGAGGCACGGTATGCGCTGCGTTCGGGGCGGTATACGTTCGCCAGCACCGGACACGGTTGGGAACTCTACCGCACGGAGTTTCAGCAATCGACGGCGCCTGTGAATCCGCCTTCGCAAGCGCCGGTAAATCCACCGGCCAATCCACCGTCGCAGGCGCCCATTAGTCCACCGTCACCCCAGTAACGTCGGCTGAGCGGCACCGCGGTCTTGAATGGTGTCGTGGCAGACAAAAGAGAGTCAGACGTTTTGCCTGTCAAATGCGGGCAGCATGTCCCACATTCCAATCGACGCGCGAACCCTGGATGACCGGCTAGTCGCTTTCGTGCGATTGGAGGGCGTCACTTTCCGTGGCGGTTGTCGGCGGGGGAGCGATCTGCTCCATCAGCCACCGATTGATGTCGGCAAGCATCTGAGGCGCAACCTCATGGCCGCACGGATATTGCCGCAGCGTGATTGACAAGCCGGCCGTGTGCAGCAGTCGCAGGTCCTCGCACACTTGTGTCGCTGTGTATTCTTGGCTGCCCCGGCCGGTGGCGAGGAACATGCCCAGGCGCCGCGCAGCGATCAGGTTCTGAAACGGCTTGCCGCCTGTGGGAAACTGGCCGCAGATTGCAATTACCCCCGCGAACGAGTTCGGATGACTCATTGCCAACCGCAGCGCCATGGTTCCGCCGGTGTCGAAGCCGCACAGGAAGACACGCCGCGGATGGATATGGAGTTTCCTACGTGACAACTCGATGCTGTCAAACACGCGGTGCTCGGCCTGTTCAATCTGGTCGGACTCCTGCGACCATCCGCAGTGCTCGCCGCGACTTTCCTCGGCTACCGCAATACGGGCGCCCTGCGGCGCCACGGCCACGTAGTTTTGCATGCTCACCAGGGGCATGACGCGCTGCAACTGCCGCTCGTCGCTGTCCCGTCCGTGCAGCCATACCAACAGCGGATAGGCATAGCCAGACGTGTAGTGAAGTGGGGCAAATAGTGCGTGCGGAAAGTCCAACGAGACAGCGGAGACGGATGCCGCGTTGACTTCGCAGCCGGAATCAAGATTTGACGATTGAAGAAAGTTTGGCGGAACGGAATGTCGTGTCCGTGGCATATCGAAAGGACCTTCTCGTGAGCGGCGGATAAGCGGTGAGAAAGCGCCGAGATGGTTGAAGCGTCGACCCGGATGATTGGGATATTGGAAACTCTACTCGATCGCGCTTGGCGTTGTCAATTGCAGAACGAACACGCCCGCACGCGCGGCGACGAAAATGATGGGGGATGCCTGCCGCAAATTTGTTTCCCCCCTCTTGTTACATGTTTGTGGCGTCGTCGGTGCTTGCAGCGCCGGTCAGGCGGTCCAGCGCGGCCGATAGTTCGGCGTTATGGCGGCTATCCAACGCGTAGATACGGCAAATCCGATAGCTGATCGCAATTCGCCGGAACATTTGCCGGTCGTCCAGACTGCGAATCTTCCCGTTGGCCGGATCGTAGAGGAAGTTCTGACCGGCAGCGGGGGTGTGGGCGCCCGGACGATGCACATGCCGCGCCGTGTCGATCTTTAGCGGCAAAGTTCGCAGTTCGGCCGGTAGCTCACGCCGCACGGCCGCCTCGAATGCCACCGGATTGCTCAGCACGCTACCCAGTTCGGCTTCGCCCGGGGCGAAAAACACGCTCTGCTCGCAGGCCATCTTCCAACGCAGCTTGCGCCGCAAGAACTGCTGCCAACGCAAGCCCAGCTCGCGCAATTCTCCCTGTTCACTCTTTGGCCATCGCGCAACCTCCATCAGCAATGACCATTCGGTCAGTCGCTGATACTCGTCGAGGTGCTCCAACGGGTTGCCGGGAAACAGGTGTCTCTTGCTTTGCAGGAAGAGTTCCTGAAGCTCCAGGTCGATCGCCCGCACCGTCCGATGGAAATAGATCGCGCGAAACAGCTCGGCCCGCACCGAAATGAACCGAACCAATGCCGAGAGGCCCCGCTCGTGAATGGTCAATCCCGATGGCGTGAATGCGCTGTAGTGCAACAGCCGATCCAGGTCGAACGCCCGCGTGCTGTAGCCCGACATGTAGGCATCGCGGAGGACGAAGTCCATGTTGTCAACCGTGTACAGACCGCTAAAGAGGCTTCGGAGGAAATGAAGCCACCGCGGCGGCCCCTCGGCCGACGCCTTCTTGGGTCGCGTTATGAGCAGCGTGATTTGCTCGGGCTCCAGCGTTTCATCATCGCGCAGCCGGGTGTTTGGGTTGCGGCGTATGCGGCGAATGAGATCAGCAAACTCGCGACGGATGATCTCGCTCCCGACAAGCTCGTGGTTGAGCCCATAGTCCGAAAGGAAATGCTCATCGAAGAAGTGTCCGAAGGGGCCATGACCGACGTCGTGCAGCAGCGCCGCCAGCCGCATCAACGACTCGACGTAGCCCCGGCTGGGCACGTCGGGGCACACTTCGTGCAAACTGTCGTAAAGCGCTGCCACTGCACGGCTGGCCAAGTGCATCGCCCCCAGCACATGTTGGAACCGCGTATGTTCGGCCGTGGGGAACACCCACCATGCCGTCTGCAACTGGTGGATTTGGCGCAGGCGCTGTAGCCAGGGGTGGTCGATGATCTGTTGCTCGGCCGCCTCTCCCTCGGGCAGTCCATTGGCCGAGGTGAAAGGAATGTAGCCGTGGATCGGATCGTGACTCAGGTTTTCGCTCTGGAATTCTTTCATTGCGTTTGCCAACGGGCTCGAAATACGTAATGACCGGAATCGATGTCGTACGCAACGCCGCGGCCGCCGATTCGCCCGAAATGAACACCGGGCGACTGATCGGCAGGCCGGCCCCCTTCGGTCACCGAACTGGAGCCATCCGTCATCAGCATCACGGTGGCCGACGCGTTTGCCGGCACGTCAACGGTCAACGTTAGCCAACCGTCGGACAACTTCCAGGCGCTCTCGATAGGGCCGTACGGGGAGTCGATCTCGCCATTGGCCCACGTCAAATCGCCCACGACGCCCGGCTGGATGACGAAATGCTTGTAACCCGGTTGCGCAGGATCGAGGCGGATGCCGGCCAGACCTTCGAGGAACCACGATCCGACCGAGACAAAGGAGCTGTGCAGCAGCGAGTTTTTGCCGTCCCACTGCTCCCACAACGTCGTGGCGCCGTGATCGAGCATGTAGCCCCAGCCAGGATACGCTCGCTGCACGACCATTTGGTAGATCAGATCATTGCGGTTCTCGGCCAGCAGTTGCTTGAGCAGGTAGTACGTGCCATGAATGCCCGTGTCGATGTGCCCCTGCTTGTTGTCGATCTCCTTTTCCAGCCGCTTCATAACCGGAAAGCGCAGTTCGTGGGGCGTGGCTCCGACCAACAGCGGCATCGCCTCATACAACTGCGTGCCATTGGCATAGCTTTGGCTATCGGGGTGAAAGAACTCGCCATGAATGGCCGTGGCGACTGCCTCCGCTTGGGTTCGATATGCCTTCGCTTCATCGCTATTGCCGAGCAGGTCGGCCACTTTGGCGATCGTGTTCAAATTATCGAGGTAGTAGCAATTGTTGAACAACAAGGTCGATCGTTCATCGACTCGCGTGCCTGGGCCTTGTCCCTTGCCCGGCGGCACCCAGTCGCCCAAGAAGTCCCAAATGCCTCCCCAACGACGGAGGAGATTGTTCTTGGCTTTCGTATTGAGAAATGCAATCCACCTCTGCATCGTTGGGTACGATTGCTTCAAGATTCGGCGGTCGCCGTAATGCAAATACACCTGCCAGGGGAGCGTTATGCAGATGCCGCTCCACGCCGGTCCGCCTCCGCCCACGTATGTCGGTGCCGTATATGGCAGATTGCCGTCAGACCGTTGGACATCGCGCCAGTCTTCGAGCCACTTCGTGTAGAAGGCGCCCACCGAATAGTTCGTTAGCGCCGTTTCCATCGTGGCATGCGCGTCGCCGCCGTACCCTCTTCGTTCTCGGTGCGGACAATCGACCACGTAGCCACCCAGACTGAGCGAGCGGTAGGTCCAAACTGTCGTTTCGTAGATTTGATTCAGCAGCGCATTGGAGCATGCAAACCGGCCCGTGCGTGGGCAATCGGTGGTGATTAGATATCCGCAGATGTCTTCGGCCTTGGGAGCCGTCTCTAATCCGGTGATCGTCACCCAGCGAAAGGCGGCATAATTAAATCGATTGCAGAAGACGCCCGTACCGGAGTCGCCAAAAATATACTCGCTGATCTGATTAAACGTAGCCGTCTGCTCGGGCCGCTCGGCGAAACCTAGCGTAACCTTCTGGCCGGGCCGGCCTTTCATGCGGATTTCAAACCATCCCGTGTAGTTCTTCCCCATGTCGACGCGGAACTCACCCGAGCGGCCCGGCCTAATGTCAACGGGCTTGATTGTCTCCACACAGTGATTCGGCTCTATCATCTCGGCCGAAACGCGCAGTTGCGGATCGAAGACGCGTACCGCTTGCCACGTCGAATCGTCCAGATTGGCGTCGCACCAGCCGGGCACTTCGAGCCGCGCGTCGTACCGCTCGCCGCCATAATCAGCAAACTCCCAATCACCAATGGCACACATTGGGCTGGCGTGTGACCGCCACGTGGCATCCGTGACGATCTGCGTTGCGCGGCCATCCGGCTGCTGCATGTCGATCTGGGCCAGCACCAGCGGCTTATCCTTAATGTGGAACTCGGCGTGCCGCGCCCAACCCGCGGCACACCACAACACGATGACATTGCTGCCGGGCTTGAGATATTTCGCGACATCATACGTGACGTATCGCGCCCGCTGCGTCAGATCGCTGATGCTCGGCTCTAAAACGCGATCGCCCACCCGCTTGCCGTTTATGAATAACTCGTGATAGCCGACAGAAGCCACATAGGCCATGGCGCGAGTCGGTGCCCCGGGCAATGAGAAAGTCTTTCTGAGCCACGGATCGCTCGACGGTTCTTTTTCTTTGGCTACGCCAATCCATTGTGCCTTCCAGTCCTTCCGACGGAGCGGGCCCATCGACCACTTGGCCGGCACGCTCCACGCGGACGGGTGGCCCTTCTGGTCGCAAACGCGAGCCTTCCAGTGGCAGAACGTCCCGCTGGCCAGCGGCTTGCCACGGTACGCGACATGTGTCGAGTTGCTCGACTTCACGCGACCCGAGTCCCAGAGATCGCCGTGATCCCTTTGCAGTTCCTCCGTCGAACTCGCAACCAGAACCTGATACTCCGACTGGAGCACGCCGCGCCGGGCGGGGTCGGACGGGCGAATCTGCCAGCCCAGCCTGGGAGCCGTGACATCAATGCCCAACGGATCGCTGAGATATTCACAGCGGAGCGAGGCGACTTGGAGGCCGTCGTCGGCGGGCGGGTTGCAACGTGCAGAACCAACCAAGGCGAGGAATGCTGCCAACAACGTGGCGACGCGGGCGAGCATGACGGGCGACTCCATCAGATACGCAGTTTCGCTAAGCCGCGATTATAGCCGGTACAGACGCAGTGTGCACCGCCAGGCAACGGCCGACCACAACGCTTCCTGCACTTGCTAAGCCGATTTTGGCGAGCAACACACTGTTGACCCACGGCCCGCTGCCTGAATAGTGTGTTTTTGATCCAAACTGCAAATTTTTGTCGGGCTAAAGATCTTTTCTAGGCCGGCTGGCGATGGCCGCGTCGCTGTTCCCCGCTTGCGGACGGCGTCGACGTGGCGAATAATGGGCCGCATGGCAGCCGCCACACAACTTGACACACACGTCGAAATCGTTACCCCGGAAAATATCGCCTTCCAGTACCGGGTGGCGGGTCCGTTTCGCCGGTTGCCCGCGTTTCTGTTGGACATCGTAATCCGTCTGCTGCTGGCGGGGGTCGGCATGCTGATAGCCGTCTTTGTATTTGGCTTCGCTGGCATTTCGGGAGTCGGGATCGGGTTGGGGCTCCTGCTGTGGTTTCTCCTGGCTTGGTTCTACGGTGGACTGTTCGAGGCATATTGGAACGGGCAAACGCCCGGCAAACGGATCATGGGAATCCGCGTGGTCTCGATCGAAGGGCAGCCGATCACGCCGCTCCAGGCCGTGCTTCGCAACATCCTCCGCGAGGCCGATGCACAGCCGGTTTGGCTCTACCAAGTTGGACTGGTGGCGGCGATGTGCAACCCGCGTTTTCAGCGGCTTGGCGACCTGGCCTGCGGGACAATGGTCGTGGTCGAACAGCGTCGACACCTCGGTCAGCTTATGCGAGTTGCCGAGCCGGTTGCCATCCGAATGGCGGTCACGCTTCCGCGGAATTTTCAACCCAGCCGATCCCTTGCCCGGGCGCTTGCGGCCTATGTCGAGCGACGGCAGACGTTCCCCTGGGGACGGCGCATGGAGATTGCCGCGTACTTAGGCGAACCGTTGAGGCGGGAACTGGGCCTAGCGGCCAACACCGACGTTGACTTGTTGCTGTGCGCTATGTACCAGCGCACGTTCATTGCCGATCGCGAGGACGAGGCGGCGCAAGGCACCTCACCCTTTCGGGAAACGGCCGTTCCGACGTGACAGGCGTTCGACCTCAAGTCGCCACACGCCGATTTGCATCCACTCATCACAGGGGGCGATGACCCCACATGTTGCCCATCTATCCAACCTTGAAAGCACCCTTGACCTAAGCGCCGAACCCTGATACTCTTCGGAGCTTTACCAGTTTGATTGTTGCCGGAGCTAGGAACGTGCCGTACGACAGCATTGTCTGCATTAAGCAAGTCCCCGATACGGCCAATATTACGGCCGAGGCCATGAAGGAGGACGGGACGGTAAACCGGTCGGCGTTGCCGACGATCTTCAATCCTGAGGATCTCCACGCCTTGGAGACGGCCTTGGAGGTCCGCGATGCGTACGGCGGAACGGTGACCGTCGTGACGATGGGCCCGCCCAAGGCGGCCGACGTGCTGCGCGACAGTCTCTTTCGCGGCGCCGACCGTGGGATCCTTCTGACCGACCGTCGCGCCGCCGCCAGCGATACGCTGGCCACCAGTTACATTCTCGCCCAAGCGGTGCGGACGATTGGGCGGTACGACTTCGTGTTCTGTGGCCGCCAGGCGATCGACGGCGATACGGCCCAGGTTGGCCCACAGTGTGCCGAAAAGCTGGGCATACCGCAAATCACGTATTTGGAGAAACTGGTAAGCATTCACGATCGCACGGTCCGCATTCGGCGGAACATCGGCCACGGCTGGGAAATCGTCGAGGCGACGTTGCCCGTGCTGGTCACGGTCGTGGAATCGGCCAACGAGGCCCGGCCGCCGGCGTCGAAGCGCGTCATGCGGATGAAGCGGGCCAGAGTTCCCGCCGAAGTGGCAGCGGAAGCGAAGGCTGCGATGCCGAATGCGTCGGAGCAGGAACTTGCCGCCGAGACACAACGTCGCGTGGAGTCGCTGAAAGCGGCCGGTCTGCTAATCGAGCAGTGGGACCTGGACAACATTGGCGCCGACCTGATGCGTTGTGGACTAGCCGGTTCGCCCACGAAGGTTCATCGCGTGCAAGCGATCGTGTTGACCAAAGAGGGTTACACCGACATCCCGGCCACCGAAGTTGGCGTCGGGCAGATGATTCACGAGTTGGTAGTTGATCGAACGTGGGGGTAGGAGGAGCGATTGGGGATTAGGAATTAGAGTTCGGAGACAAGCTTCACTCGCTGTGTTCCTGTTCTCGTTCCTTTCCAGGCCCCAATCTCGGATCTCTCATCCCTAATCCCTTTAGCCCCTAGCCCCTAGATATGACCGAACCGAACCGCCAAGGCGAAGTCTGGGTGTTCGCCGAACAAGAAGACGGTGCGCTGCACGATGTGGCGCTCGAACTGTGCGGCAAGGCCCGCGAACTGGCCGACCAACTGGGCGTCAAGACCGGCGCGGTGTTGCCAGGCGCTGGCGTCGGACCGCTGGCCAAGCGACTGATCTCGCATGGAATCGACAGTGTGTACTTGGCCGACCATCCGCGGTTGGCCCATTACCAGACGTTGCCGTACGCCAAAGTCTTTACGTCGCTCATTGAGAAACATCACCCACAGATCGTGATCGTGGGCGCCACGGCCATCGGCCGCGATTTGGCGCCTCGCGTGGCGTCTACGCTGCGTTCCGGCCTGACGGCCGACTGCACCGACCTGGACATCGCCGACGTCACCGATCCGAAGGCCAAGGTCGAGCACAAGAACCTGCTGTTGCAGATTCGCCCGGCTTTTGGCGGCAATATCATCGCCACGATCGTCAACTACGATCAGTGGCCGCAGATGGCCACCGTTCGCGAGGGCGTCATGGCCATGAAAGCGCCGGTAAATGATCGCCAGGGACGGATCGTGGAGGAAAAAGTCGAAATCGACGACACCGCCATGGCACTCAAGCTCATCCAGCGCCACATCGAGCCGCGCAAGGTGAACCTTAAGGGAGCTCGCGTGATCGTCTCCGGCGGAGGTGGAATCGGCAGCAAAGACAACTTCAAGCTCGTCTACGATCTGGCTGGAGCCATCGGCGGGGCCGTCGGCGCCAGCCGTGCGGCGGTCGATAGCGGCTACATCGGCAAGGAGCACCAGGTCGGCCAGACTGGAACAACGGTCCGGCCGGCATTGTATATCGCGGTGGGCATCAGCGGCGCGGTTCAACATCGGGCCGGCATGGAAGAGTCCGCCAAGATCATCGCCGTCAACACCGACCGCGATGCTCCCATTTTCGGCGTGGCCCACTACGGCATCGTCGGCGACTACAAGCAAGTGCTGCCGATGATGATCAAGGCGATCAAGGAAAAGACGCGGTAGGGAGTGGTGGCGAGTGGTCAGTGGCTAGTGGTTAGTGAATAGGATTGTTATGGCAAACTTCTTTCTCGATAACGACGACCTTCAGTTCCTCTTCGACCATATCGACATGCGCGAGCTGGCCGCCATCCAAGAGGACGGCTTTGCGCACGTTGCCGATGACCCGTCGGGCTATGCTCCGCTGGACGCCGACGACGCCGTCGATAACTACCGCCGCGTGCTGGAGATTGCCGGCGAAGTGGCCGGCGAGATGATCGCCCCCAATGCCGAGCAAGTCGACCAGGAAGGGAACACGCTCAACGAGGATGGCACCGTCACGCTGCACCCGCTGGTGCAGGCCAATCTTGACCGGCTCGGGCAGGCCGATCTGATGGGCTTCACGTTGCCGCGCAGGTACGGCGGGCTGAACTGCCCCTGCCTCATCTACACAATGGCCACCGAAATGATCAGCCGGGCCGATACCTCGCTGATGAACATGTTTGGGCTGCAAGGCATCGCCGAGACGATCTACGCCTTTGCCAACGATGAGATCAAGGACGAAGTGCTGCCGCGATTCTGCCGCGGCGAGGTCACCGGGGCGATGGTCTTGACCGAACCCGACGCCGGCAGCGATTTGCAGGCCGTGCGGCTGCGGGCGTTTCAGGACGAACAGGGCAATTGGTATCTCAACGGCGTGAAGCGGTTTATCACCAACGGCTGCGGCGAAATTCTCCTGGTGCTCGCCCGTAGCGAGCCGGAAATCGCCGATGGACGCGGCCTGAGCCTATTCATCACCGAACGCTCGGAGCGCATCAAAGTTCGCCATCTAGAAAACAAGCTGGGCATCCACGGCTCGCCCACCTGCGAACTGGTGTTCGACAACACGCCGTGCCGATTGATCGGCGAGCGGCAGCGGGGACTGATCACCTACGTGATGTCGCTTATGAACAGCGCGCGGGTCGGCATCGCCGCCCAATCGCTAGGCGTGGCCGAAGCTGCCTATCGGCTCGGTCGCACGTACGCCCACACCCGGCAGCAGTTTGGCGGCCCGATCGAGCGGCTGCCGGCCGTGGCCGAAATGGTCACCGACATGAAGATCGAGATCGAGGCTGCACGCGCTTTGACGTACGAGACGGCCCGCGTCTGCGATCACGAGAACAACAACCTTCGCGTGATGGAGTTTGGCGGCCCTTTGGAGAAGGACGAGGAGAAGCGCCGCAAGCAGCTTTCCCGCTCGCTCAAGCGGCAGAACGGCATGCTGACGCCCATGAGCAAGTACTACTGTTCTGAGATGGCCAACCGCGCGGCTAACACGGCGATCCAAATCCTCGGCGGCTCCGGCTATATGAAAGATTATGCGGCCGAACGATTCCTTCGCGATGCACGAATCACGACGATCTACGAAGGCACCAGCCAATTGCAGTGCGTGGCGGCCGTCCGCGGAATCACATCCGGCGGGCTCGACACCTGGGCCGAGGAACACGAAAAGAAGACCTACGACGATCCCATGTTGGAGGATCTGAAGCAGAAGCTCATCGAAGCCCGCGGGCGCATTGTCGAGGCCATACAGTTCGTCAAGAGCAAGGGCTCCTCGTACCTCGATCTCTCGGGTCGGCGGCTGGTCGATTCGGCCATTGACATCATCATCGGACACCTATTCTTGCGCAAGGGGCCAAGAACGAGCGGAAGAAGCGCGTCGCACGCCGCTTCCTCAGCCGCGAGTTGCCGATCCTGGAGATGAACTGCCGCCAGATATTCGCCGGCGACACGGCGGCGATGGAAGAGTACGCTGTTCTAGCCGGCCCCGTGCCCGTGGCAGGCTAGAGCGTCCTAATCGTGCCGGACCGTTTCGCAACACGACTTCGCTGTCCTCCTCTGACAGCCGCCGTTGTATTTCTCGCGGTTGATGCGTAAAATTGGGCTCCCGTGGTTGGGCACTGTTCCCGACCCGCCCTACCGCCAAGTTTTGTCTGCGCACAGCAACAAGGTGATTACTGATGGGCTTACTAGCCGGCAAGATTGGTCTGGTGATGGGCGTGGCGAACGATCGAAGCATCGCGTGGGCCATGAGCGAGGCCCTGTATGCCGAGGGGGCCGAACTGGCCTTCACCCACCTGCCCAGCCCTTCGAGCGAGCGGCGCGTCCGCGACCTTGTTGGGCCACACGAGCCGAAGGTCATGCTGCCATGCAATGTGCAGGCGGATGACGATATCGTGCGGGTTGCAGACACTCTCCGCGATGTCTACGGTCGGATCGACTTTCTGATCCACTCCATCGCCTTTGCTCCGCCGCAAGAACTGCGAAAGCCCTACGTCGAGATGAGCCGCGAGGGCTGGCACCTGGCCATGGACATCAGCGCCTATAGTCTCGTGGCAGCATGCCGGGCAACGGCCCCGCTCATGACCGCCGGCGGTGCGGTCGTCACGGTCAGCTATTATGGCGGCGAGAAGGTGATTCCCGGTTACAACGTGATGGGCGTGTGCAAGGCCGCGTTGGAGCACAGCGTCCGCTATCTGGCGTGGGACCTTGGCCGCCAGAAGATTCGCGTCAACTGCATCAGCGCCGGCCCCATGCGAACTCTCAGCGCCGCGGGCATCGCCGGCTTTGACGTGTTGCGCGAGCACGCTACGCAGAAAGCGCCGCTGGCCCGCAATGTCGACCCGAAGGACCTCGGGGCGACGGCCCTCTATCTGCTCAGCGACCTCTCGTCCGGCGTCACCGGCGAAACGCTTCACGTCGATTGCGGCTACAGCGTCATAGGGCTGTAGAGCGGGCTCAGAAGCCAATGCCCGTTTCGAGCGACACGGGAACCTCGATCAAGTCGACCTTGAAGTAGTGCACGATCCGCACCGTCAGCGATCGACATTACCCGCTGATCTGGCTGCCGCTCGATGGTTTTCCCACTACGACGACACGGTTCACGACTATGTCGACGGTCAACATTAGTCGAGCGGTGACTGATTATTGAGCGAGTAGCCCAGAGCTGCAATAGACGTTCAAACCATACGAAGGCACGGCGATCAGCGGAATGGTCGCTGCACGCCAACTCTGCAAGAACACCAGCATGACCCGGCTACTTGCGACGTCTCCACCACATGAAACCGGCGATCGCACCGCTTAAGAGCAAGACAATCCTGCCCAGCTTGGGAACTTGTACAACACGGAAGCCCGTGTCGGCGCTCTCCCCCGCTAGCCCAAGTTCGCCAGCATGGGCTGATTTGGTGGGAGTCTTCTCATATTTGATGCCCACATGAAGGCGGGGTTCTTGTAAAACTCCGTCCAACCCGTCCAGTGGGATGGGTGGGTGCATTCCGCACTTTGCAGGGTCGTTTACGGTCCTTTTCCGCCGAAGGCGGTATTTCTACTGTCTAAACTCTCTGGCGTGAGCGTAACGTGTTGTTTATAAACACCTTCCTTCACGGATGCTTTTAAAAGACAGTAGAAGTATTAGGGCCGACGTTTAAGTTGGATCGCCTGCAAACCGCTGTGACTTCAAGTTGTCAGGCCCAGTTGCGGGCCTCCTGCGGTTGCGACGAACAGGACGCCCGTAAACGGGCGTGGATCGAATTCAGCCGCATCGTCGCATCCGTGGAACGAACATCGCAAAGTGCGGAATGCACCCATCTACAATCAAGTCGCTCAAACGATCTGGCGTAAATTGGGCCGTCCGGCTAAACTCTGTTTGTTGCGACATTTACGATTGGGTAAAGTATTCCGGTGCCACTTGACACAAGGAGTCGTGCAGTGCCTCGTTTCTTGACATACGCATCGTGTGGCGTGGGTTGCGTGATTTGGGCGGCCAGCTTCTGCGCCGCAGCCGAGACGAGTCGGCCGAGCGAGTCCCTATTGCCGGATACGACACAAGGCTTTTTTGCGATCTCTAATGTCGACCGCCTCGACGAGCAGTGGAACAAGACGCAACTTGGCCACTTGATGGCCCAGCCCGCGATGAAGCCGTTCACTAAGGACTTGCGCCGCCAGCTTGACGTGCGGTGGTCCAACATCCACGAGCGCCTGGGGCTGACGCTGGAAGATATGCGAGGCGTGCCCGGTGGTGAGGTGGCCATAGCTCTGATCGCGCCTGGCCCCGCTCAGGCGGCACTGGCGATCGTCATCGACGTGACCGGCAAAATGTCGCAGGCCAAGGAGATGCTTGCAAAGGTCACGGCCGCCCAGTTGCAGCGCGGGGCTCAGCGTAGCACGCTACAGATTCAAGGTGTGGCCGATCCAGTCATTCAATTTGACTTGCCTCAGCTAGAGGACGAGAAAGAGGCCGCAAAGAGCACGCTCGGCGGCACTCCGCAATCCGAGGCCGAGACGAAAGCGACCGTTTCATCTGTCAAAGCCACGCCGGCAGTCACGGTCCGTCAGGCGTTTTACTGTCTTACAGGAAACCTGTTGGTCGTTACCGATAATCTCAGCGTCATGAAGGGCATTCTTGCGCGAGCCGGCGGCAAGGAAACCGGCGGCAGCTTGGCCGAACATAAGGCGTTCCAGAAGGTTGTCGAGCGCTGCAAGTCCGACTACGGTGATGCGACGCCGCAGATTCGCTGGTACATCCATCCCTTGGGTTACGCCGAGGCTGCCCGCGTCGCCACGCCCGAAGGCCGTCGCCGCAAGGGCAAGAGCATTCTCGAGGTGATGCGGCACCAAGGCATCGGCGCCATTCAAGGCGCAGGCGGCTTCCTTGACTTCGCCACCGAAGACCGGGAGATGATCCACCGTACGGCCGTCTATGCCCCGCCGCCCTATGAGAAGGCCATGAAGATGCTGGTGTTGCCCAATGGTGCCGACTTTGCCCCACAGCCTTGGGTGCCGCGCGATATTGCCACCTATTCCACTTTGTACTTCGATATCAAGAATGCCTTTGACAACTTTGGATCGCTGTTCGACGAGCTCTTCGGTCAAGGGGAGCAGGGCGTTTGGAACGAGGTCATCAATGGTCTCAAGGAAGACCCCAACGGCCCGCAAGTCGACCTCCGCAAGGACCTAATCAGGCACCTCGGTCCACGGGTCAGCATGTTGACCGACTATCAGTTGCCGATCACAACCAAAAGCGAGCGGCTGTTGTTCACCATCGAGACGTCGAATCCCAAAGAAGTCGCGATGGCCATCGAGAAATTGATGAAGAACGATCCGACCGCGCGGCCACGCGATCAAACTGGACATGAACTCAAGAAAGACGATCCGACGCTGCATCAGCGGGCCGTAGATGGGCAGATCATTTGGGAGGTTGTCCAAGACGAAACACCCCCTCCGCAGGCTCCGACCATATCGTTTGGCGACGCCCCGGTCGTGACGCCTGTCCGGCCCCCGCGCAAGCGAAGGATAATGGAAAGCGACGAGGAGGCAGAGGAAGAGGAGCATCCACTGTTGCCGCATGCGGCCGTGACCGTGTGGAAAGGGCATCTGATGGTTGCCTCGCACATCGACTTCCTTTTGAAGGTCATCGCCCCGGCGAAGAAGCCCCAACCGCTGGCAAGCGACAGTGATTACCAGTTGATCGATGAGCAAATCAAGAAGCTCAAGCCCAAGGAAAAATGCGTGCGGACGTTTTCGTGGACTGACGAGGAATATCGGCCTACGTACGAGTTGGTCCGGCAGAACAAGATGCCCGAGAGCGAGACGATGTTGGCGCGTATGCTCAATGTCATCTTTGGCGAAGGGAAAAAGGGCGTCCGTCATCAGCGCATCGACGGCAGCAAACTACCCGAGTACGATTTCGTCCGCTGCTACCTGGGTCCTGCCGGCTTGCAGGCCACCAGTGAGCCTAACGGCTGGTACTTGAAAGGCTTTACGCTGAAGAAAGAGACAAAGCCAACGCCTAAGCAAGAGACATTGCCAGCGAAGATCGCACCGCCGGTTCCCAAAAAAGAGACAGCGCCAGCCAAAGAGACAGCGCCAGCCGTAGAGAGCGAACACTCGCCGGCGGCGCATGACAGCGACGGCGCACCGCGGAAGCCTTGAGCATTGCCGTTGCCGTTCGTGCGGAGGCCTACCGTTACCGAGGCTTGCGACGATGCATCGCGCGCGCAGGCGGCGGGGCTTCCATGTCGTCTCGATCGCTGACATGCCACAAGGGCAGCCCACGCCTGGCGCGCTCGGCCATGGCATGCAACTTCTCTTGCGTGCCCGGCATGGCATTCGAGGCCTCGAAGGCGTGGTATTCCACCTCCCGTGGCTCGAAATCCCATATCCCCATCTTGATCGCCTCAAGCACCGACTTCGGCACAGCACGTCTCCTTCTTCAGAGTGATGAGAAACAAGGAGGAGTGAGGTTGTTAAGTATCGGGAGTGATGCAAAAAATGTCAAGCAATTTGAATTTCGGGTCTCGATTCTTCTGTGCTTGCGAACAGCCATCGCTTGACTGGTCGGTGGTATCTTTCGTATTTTCACGCGACTCACCGACATTGTAACGCTTGACCCTTGATTTTTCGCCCGTAATGCCGTCTGCTATTCAAACTGTCCACTCCCGGAGCCCGGCGTATGAGCGAATCTGCATCGTCTTCCTCACCAATCACGCACTGGCTGCTTGCGGCGGCGATTGGGTTAGTGATCGTCGCCTACCTTGCCGCCGCGGTGAACCACTTGCCGCAGCGCGCTACTGAGCAGATCGTTGCGGCCGGGCAGCATGAGGCGGCTGGCCCAACAGCTTCCGAGACAAATAAGTCCGAAGCGTCCGGGGCCGACCACCAGCATCCACCATACTGGATGATCGTTCCGTTCGTATTGCTGTTGGGAGCGATCGCCATCGCGCCGTTGGTGCCTGCCACCATGCATTGGTGGGACAGTAACCTGCACCGCTTCTACGTGGCGGCCGTGCTGGCGACGGGCACGGTGGCGTACTACCTCTTCATGCATGGTTACCCGATCCATGCCCATTGGCCGGGCCCACACATAGCCGTGCCCGCTGTCACAGGGCCGAGCGTCGGCTTGGCCGGCGAAGTTCTGGCCAACGCCCTGCTTGGCGAGTACGTCCCGTTTATTGTGTTGCTGTTCAGCCTATACACAATTTCGGGCGGCATTCGCATCGAAGGAGACCTGCCGGCCCATCCAGCGACAAATTGTGCGTTTCTCGCGGTGGGCGCCCTTCTCGCGAGCTTCATCGGCACCACCGGCGCGGCGATGCTTCTGATCCGACCGCTGCTGGAGACGAATCGGGAACGGAAAAATGTCCAGCATACCGTGGTGTTCTTTATCTTCATTGTCTGCAATTGTGGCGGCCTGCTGTTGCCAATCGGCGACCCACCGCTGTTTCTGGGATACTTGATGGGCGTCCATTTCTTGTGGACGCTCGTCCTCTGGAAGGAGTGGCTGTTCGTCAACGGGGCTGTTGGCGATGTATTACGTTTGGGACCGTTTTTGGTCCTTTCCGCGCGAAAAGTTCGCAGACGTCCAGCGTGAAGAAACACGCGTGCACAGGTTGCGGTTCGGCGGCCTGTGGCCCAATGCCGTGCTTTTGGTCGGCGTGGTACTCTGTGTGGGTCTGCTCGACCCCAGTAAGACGCTTCCGGGCACCGACTGGCATCCGTGGTTGTACCTGCGCGAGATCATTCAACTCGCCCTGGTTGCCGTGTCGTTAACGCTTGGCAGCAGCCACTTGCGGCATATGAACCAGTTCAACTATATCGCGATTTTGGAAGTGGCCGTGCTATTTTTCGGCATCTTCATCTGCATGCAGCCCCCGCTGCAAATTCTGGCAGTTGAAGGGCCGCGACTCGGACTGACGCAGCCTTGGCATTTCTTCTGGGCATCCGGTAGTTTATCTTCAGTGCTGGACAATGCGCCCACCTACGTAGTCTTCTTCGAGACGGCCAAGTCCCTCACGGAAAGTTCGGCGACGACCACTGCCGGACTCGGCGCGGCCATTGCCGGCGTGGCCGAGCGATTGCTCGTGGCCCTTAGCTTGGGCTCTGTCTTCATGGGAGCAAACACGTATATTGGCAACGGGCCAAACTTCATGGTGAAATCGATCGCCGAGAAGCGCGGCATAGCGATGCCGAGCTTTTTCGGTTATCTTTTGTATAGTGTTGTGATCCTCATCCCGCTTTTTGTGTTGGTCACGTTTTTGTTTCTGTGATTCACCCCGGGCGAATTGCCAATCCGTACCGTGCAGTACCAGGATATCACGACTGACGAACAGTTGCGGCAGTACTGCCGGTCGTTGGCCCAAGCAAAGACGATTGCCTTCGATACCGAGTTCGTCTCGGAACACACATACCGCCCGGTGCTGTGTTTAATTCAGGTCGCCGCCGACGGCGAGTTGGCAGTCATCGACTCCATAGCGGTTCCGGACGCGACTCCATTCTGGGAAGCCATCGTCAAGCCGGGTCATGAGACGATTGTTCATGCCGGACGAGGCGAAATGGAGTTCTGCCTCCACGCCATCGACCGGCGGCCGCAAAAGTTGTTCGACGTGCAGCTTGCCGCGGGGCTTGCCGGGGCCGAATATCCGGCCGGACTGGGGACGCTCGTCTCGAAATTTCTTGGCCGCACGCCACCGAAGCACGAAACGCGCACCGATTGGCGCCGCCGACCGCTGAGCAAGCGCCAGGTCGAATATGCCCTGAACGACGCCCGATATCTCGCGCCGCTTCGCGACACAATTCACAATAAGTTGGTGGAACTCGGCCGCCTCGATTGGTTCGAGTCGGAAATGAAGGTGTGGATCGACAGCATTGTGGAATCCATGTCGCACGAGCGGTGGCGACGTGTTTCAGGCAACGCGGGCATCGATGCTCGCGGGCTGGCGATCATCCGCGAGTTGTTCCACTGGCGTGATGCGGAGGCACAACGACGCAACCAGCCCGCGCGGCGAATTCTTCGTGATGACTTGATCGTGGAACTGGCGCGGCGTGGTTCGGCTGATGCGGCCCGCATCGTTGCAGTCCGCGGAATGGAACGCGGCGATTTGCAGCGGCGGCTCGGCGAAATCGCAGCGGCAATCCAGCGTGGGCTGGACGTGCCTGAGGCGGAATGTCCGCCGCGCGCCGGCGCGAACAGGTGCCGGAACTTTCGGTGCTTGGGCAATTCCTCTTCGCCGCCCTAGGCAGCATCTGCCGCGACGCCCAGCTTGCTCCAAATCTCGTCGGCACCCCCAACGATATCCGGGAGTGGGTGGCCTATCGAACGGGGCACGGCCGCGGCAAAACAGGTGCGGCGCCTAAACTCGCACAGGGATGGAGGGCGGAGTTCGTCGGCCGGCTATTTGACGATCTACTGGCTGGAAAATTAGCGGTCCGAGTGGCCGAGCCAAAATCGGATCATCCATTGGCCTTTGAACACACGTAGCGTCGGCCCAGTGAGCCGGATGGGCCGAACAGACTGAGGATGGGCTGTCCATCGCGTAGGGTCCACCCTGCGGATCGGGCTGAGGATGGGCCGACCACCACGTAGGGTCCGCCCCGCGGACAGCACACACTGAATAGGTTGGGAAACTTCCTGGTCCGCGGGGCAGAACCCAGGAAGCGCTGTGAGTCGTGATGTTCTTCACCGGAGGCGCGACCGATGGTCGCCGCAGGGTAACATGTCGAACCAAACCGAACGATCGAGCGGAGACGAACTTGGGAAAGCGTTGGCGAGCATGCGGCGACAGCTACGAGTCCTAACCACTGCGGTCTTGTTGCTGACCCTGGCGGTCGCACTCTGCTTTGCCGCCGTTTATGGACAATTGGCCAACTATTTTGGCGGCGATGGCCTGCTGCAAGGTGGCGTTGCGGTTGGCACAGCCGCACTCGGGTTTGCTCTTGGCTGGATCGCTCGGCGTAGGGCATAACACCGATTGAAAATCCCGCGTGCCGTCATTTCCCGGTTGAATCGTCGTTGATGCCTTGCTGAACTTCGGCGGCCAGACGATCAAGGGACTCTTGGGCGTCGCGATAATTGTCCATCGACGTGTCCTTGAGATTCTGCCGCAGAATGCCGCGCACCTCTCCGATCGCGTTATTCATCCTCTGATAATCCGCCGCGGTCGGGCTACCGCCCTGTTGCGAGTCGTGGCGATAGGGCGACTCGATCTTTGCCCGCTGTTCGGCAAAGCGCTTGCCGCGGAGCAACGCGGGCCACACGATCGCGTCATCGGAGGCAGCCATCGCTTCACTCGCCGCCGATTGATAGCTCGGAGCTTGATTGGCTCCATTAGCGTCCGGCCGTGGCGTGCTAATCGGTTGTTCGGGTAGAGCCAAGCCACTCGTCGCCAACGCGCAAGCCGCGACGGCGATGCCGGGCTTTCGACAAAGTCAATCGTGCCAATGTGCGTGGACCGCAAGAAATGGACAGAATGACGGCGCCAAGCAGAAGAATACCAGGATCAAGTAATACGTAAAGTGCGGTACGGCTTGCCCTCGCTTCAGGCGAAGGCAAGAGCGCAGCAGCCACATAGACCGCTACGGTTAACAGGTTGCAATCCACGCGTTCGATACGATCCAGGTAGCATTCCAAGGTATGTCGGCCGACTTGCCCGAGTGTGGTCGATTTGACACGCTAGCCGCCGCTCTCAGCATGTTATATGCGTTTTTCAACGGCATTGGCTTGTCCGGCACAAGTGCGCGTCGATATCAGATGCGTTACAGCCTAGATGGCGATGGTTCCTCGCCTTTTCACCTGATTGTTCGGCCGCGGCGCGCCGCTGCTGACCAAGGGGTATTTTTGTTAGGTGTGGCAGGCACAAACATAATCGCTGGCTACTGTCCACGTGGCGGAGCAGGGCAGGGGAGCGCTATTCGAGCTTGATTCTCAGGGACCGACCGATAGAATGTCGGCGTGACTTTGCTCTACAACGCGATGATGCTTGCCATCGACGTCGCTGCAATTTGGCTCGTCAACCGGCGCAAGACCCTGCTTGTCTGGGCTGTCGTCATGGCATGCGCCGGCGCGGCTGCCTTGGCGCTCGCCAGCCTCTTCTCCGGATTCTTCGCGAGTCGGGCCAGCACCTATCAGCTTTGGAGCAATAGCAGCCGGCAGGGGGTCCTGGGCCTCTTGAGCGAAAGCCGTTTTGGCATGTTCCGGCTCTGGGCCTATGCTATCTTCCTACACGGCTTCCTGCTGTTGGTTGGCACCGCCGTCGCTTGGCGGCGCATTCGACCGATTCTGGCCGGGGCAGCCGCGTTTGGGGGCATTGCCGTCGCGCTTGTCGCTGCCGATGCCTTTCTGATCGAGCCGCATTGGATCGAGGTCTCCCATCGCCAGATCGCCAACTCCAAAATCCGTCATCCCGTGCGGATCGTGGTCGTGGCCGATTTGCAGGCCGACCGCTTTGGCGATTACGAGCGCTCGGTGTTGCGGCAGGCGCTGGCCGAAAAGCCCGATCTAATTTTGCTGGCTGGTGACTACCTTCAAGCCCCGTGGGCCGATCAGGCGACGCTGCGGGCCGATTTTCACGACTTCCTCCGCAAGATCGACTTCACCGCGCCGCTCGGCGTTTTCGCGATCCAGGGCAACGTCGATGTAAGTCCTAGCGGTTGGCAAGCGATGTTTGCCGGCTTAGGCATAACGACCGTCGATGCCTGCCGTTCGTTCGATCTTGGCGAGTTGCAATTGACGTGCATTGGCCTCGTCGAGTCGTTCGATCGGTCGCTGACGATCGCCGGCGACCGCCCCGACCAATTTCACTTGGTCTTGGGCCATGCGCCCGATTACGCAATGGGAACGATCGACGCCGATTTGCTGCTGGCCGGCCACACGCACGGCGGTCAGGTTCGGCTCCCGTGGTTTGGGCCCGTGATCACCCATTCGCGCGTCCCGCATGCGTGGGCCGCCGGCCGGACCGAACTGCCCGGCGGTCGCATTCTGTTAGTATCTCGCGGCATCGGCATGGAGCGGGGCAGGGCCCCTCCGATGCGCTTTCTCTGTCGGCCCGAGCTCATGGTGATCGACCTGGTCGCGGCCGGCGATAATACATAAAGGGTAATGCCAACGAAACGACGGAAATAGAGGGCGGCCCCAATTGCCCGGAGCGTTCTTCGCACCATCGGGGGCTGTCTCCTTCTCCTGTTTCTGAGAATCGCTACAAGCGAGGGTGGCCGTGGGAATCTATAAGCAAACCGAGATCTGTGGCGACGTATCGGAACTTTCGCCTGCGGCTTTCCAACGCTGGGGATGCATGCTGGGCCGACAACTGCCGCCAATGGCCAAGTTTGTTGTCGGCGGCGATGTCCGGGCGTCGACGCCCACCTTTCTCGCAGCCCTGATCGACGGCCTTTGCCAGGCCGGCTTGGACGTCGTAAATCTCGGCCAGCTTCCTACGCCGATGATCTACTATGCCAAGCGACGCCTGAACGCCGACGGCTGCGCCATCGTAACCGCTTCGCACAACGATGCCTCGATGAATGGGCTGAAGTGGATGCTCCGCGACAGGCCGCCCACGCCCGATGAAATCGTCGCGTTGGAACACGGCGACGAACAAACCGTCGGTGATGGGCACCGCCGCGACGTCACCACGCCCCGAACGCTCGACGTGTCGTTCGACTACGTGGCCTGCCTCCAAGAGACGTTCGTCGAATGTCTCGGCATTCAGCGGCATATCGTGCTCGATCCGATGCACGGCGTCTGGGCCGAACGAGTACGGCGTTACATGCACGCCATCTTCCCGCAGTGCATGTTCGCCACGATCGACGACAACATCGACCCTTGCTTTGGCGGTCGAGCGCCCGATTGCTCGCGCTCCCAAGAGTTGCTGGACCTGTGCGAGGCCGTCTATCGCGAGCGTGCCCACCTGGGCATCGCGTTTGACGGCGACGGCGATGGGCTGGCACTGGTCGATAACGAGGGCGTGGCCCTTAGCGCCGACGAGACCGCCTGGGTAGTGCTGAACTGCCTGGGCGACGACTTGCGCGATGAGCGATTCGTGCATGACTTGAAGTTGTCAGACCGCCTGATTGAGACCGCCCGCCAATTCGACGCCGAACCGCTTGCCGAGCATAGCGGCGACACCTTCATCCGCCGCCGGATGCTCGACTCGGACGCACTATTCGGCGCCGAGGTCACCGGCCATTACTATCACCGCGCCCTCGAAGGCGGCGACGACGGTCTTTACACGGCTTGCCTGCTGATCGACTACCTCGCTCACTCCAATACCACGTTGGCCGACCTCCGGCGGACTTGCCCCTCGATCTTTGTCACGCCCGATGTGCAGATCGCCGTGCCGATCGGCAAGCAGCCGGGTCTGCTCGATCAGATCCGAACCGCGTGGGCCGAGTTCCCCCAGACATCGATCGAAGGGCTTCGCATTGACATGCCCGGCGGTTGGGCGCTGGCGATCGATTCGACGATCGACCCCCAAATGACGTTCCGCTTCGAGGGGCTCGATTGGCATGCGCTGGACGACTTGGTCGAGCGATTCTGCGATAGCGTTCACGACATCGGCGACGAACTGTGGACTCGCTACCGCGCCGCAATGCGGGCTGAGGAGCAGTAGGCCGCACATTGCCATCACCGGCCATTCCTCATGGTCGCACGTCCCCGAGCCGACAGCCGGCCGTGGATTTTTGCCCCGCCGTGCCCTTTCTTGCGTAGAACCTGCTATAAAGCCGCTTCGCTGCCGAGGCTGCCGCACATATCGCGTGCCTGCCACTCTTGTCGAAATAACGTATACTTGATCCGAGCGAAAGGAGCCTCGCGTGCCCCAGGTCGATTGGTATTTTGCGCGTGGAAACAAGCAGAGTGGTCCCGTATCGTCGGTCGATCTAAAGCGATTGGCCGATGTTGGCGAGCTTCGGCCCGACGACCTGGTTTGGCGCGAAGGTCTGAGCGAATGGGTGATGGCCCGCAACGTGCGCGGTCTGTTCGACGAGGACGCCAGCCCGTTCCCGGTCGAACCGGCGGCGGCCAAGGCGGCCGAGCCCTCGCCCCAGGCCGCCACCCCTGAGTCGCGCGGGGCCCCCGCCGCGCCTCCAGCCCCATCGCGCCATCTATTCGATGCACTACTCGATCGGCTGCGATCGGCATTTAGCGACTCGTCGGTCGACACGATGGGCACCTTCTTCCGCGCTTGCGGCATATATGGACTGCTGGCCGCTATGGTCGTGGGCCTTGGTTTTGCGGCACTTGTCGCAGTCAGCGCGAACGCGCCCGGCAGCATTCCCTGTGCGGCGGGCCTGATCCTGCTGTTGGCGGCGCTCCAATACGCCGCCGCCAAAGCGTGTGGGTTACTGGAGCGGCTGAATCGTAGCATCAGCAGCACGCTCGGCTCGTCCACGCTGCCCGATTGTGTGGCGATCTTGAGCATTGCGGCCGCCGTGTCCACTGTCCTGGTGTCGATTGCCGCCGTCATCGAGGGTTCGTCTTTCGTAGCGATTCCGCTCGGCGTTGCTGGTTTCATCGTGTTCGTCTACGCGGGCATAGTCGCCCTCCGACCCACGTCGGCAAACGTGAGCATTGCTGGCAACGATCAGCCCGCACCGGGCGACGAAGCTCTCGCGGTACTGACGTTTCTCGTAAAATGGCTCGCGCGAGTTGTGCCAGTTGCATTTGGCGTTGGCGTGCTGTGCGCGACGTTGGCGCTGGGCTACGCCTTCTACCAAGCCATGGCCGGCGACGAGTTTCTGCCGATCGCGCTCATGACGGCAGTGTCCGCCTCCTACGCTCTGTTCTACTTTGCGGCCTTGCCATTGGTCGCGTATCTGCTACTACTACTCTACGGGTTGGCGCTCGATCTCTGCCGTGCCATTCTGGGCGAAAAGGTGCCAGGAACCGTTATTGACATGAAGGGAACGGTTTGCTAATATCCCGGCATGGGACGAGCATTGCGAGTTGTCGCCGGTGGGTTCGCATACCACGTGCTAAATCGGGCAAACGCGCGAATGCGGATATTCGCCAAGTCGAAGGATTACGAAGCGTTCGAGCACATTCTCGCCGACGCGGTGCACCGAACGCGGATGCGTTTGCTGGCCTATTGCGTGATGCCGAATCATTGGCATTTGGTGGTTTGGCCGCGCGAGGATGGGGACCTTTCGACGTTCGTCGGCTGGCTGACGCTGACGCACACTCAGCGATGGCACGCGCACCGGCAGTCGGTGGGCTCCGGTCATGTGTACCAGGGGCGTTTCAAGTCGTTCCTGGTCGAGTCGGATGAATACCTGTGGACGGTTTGCCGCTACGTGGAGCGAAATGCGTTGCGAGCCGGATTGTGCGGACGAGCCGAGGAGTGGCGCTGGTCGAGCCTTTGGCGGCGCGAGTTTGGAGACGCGGAAGCACAGGAGGTTCTATCGAAGTGGCCCAACGGCGTGCCAAAGGACTGGGCACGTCGCGTCAATCGGGCGGAAAGCAAGCCGGAATTGGAGGCATTGCGGCGCTGTGTCAATCGCGGGCAGCCGTTTGGAAGCGAGAAATGGGTGGAGGGGATGACCAAGCGGTTTGGCCTTGATTCAGCATTCCGCCCCCAAGGGCGGCCCCGGAAGGACTCCGAAAACAACGGTTCCTGATACTATAACCGCCGCATGTTGAGGCCCCTTGCTGGTGGAGTAGGATGGAGACTCGTAACAGTCCATCTTTTCTCCACCAAACAAGGAGACCTGTTCATGTGGTACGTTGGTATCGATCTACACCGTGAGACTATTGTGATGGCGGCCGTAAACGACGCGGGTGAAGCCACCAATCCGACGACGATTCGCTGCGAAGACACCGCTGCCATCGTTGAGGCAGTTCAACAGTGGAAACGTTTCCGCGCGGTCATCGAGGCCAGCGCCACCTATCGCTGGCTCTACGACCTGCTCGCCCCGTACGGCACGATCCTGTTGGCCCATCCCTTACGTCTCCGCGCCATGGTACAGCGGCGCAGCAAAACCGACAAGTTGGATGCACAGTTGCTCGCTAATCTGCTGCGGATCAACCAGATTCCACTGGCCTATATTCCACCAGAACCCTACCAGCAGTTGCGCGATCTAACGCGCCGCTGCGCGCGGCTGGGCCGCGAATTGGCCGAGGCAAAGATTCAACTGCGGGCCTTGCTGGCCAGGCGAAATCGGCAATCGCCCTACCGAACGCCCTTCGGTGTGCGCGGTTTGGCTTGGTTTCGCGGTCAAGACTTCGGCTGGATCGAAAATCTTGTCCGCGACGAGCTGTTGGCGCGGCTGAGACACTTTGGCCGACAAGCAACGATCATTGACGAGCACCTCGAGCGGATGGCGACGCAGTTTCCACAAAGGGAGGCGTTGACCGACATTCACGGCATTGGCCTGTACTCGGCACTATTGATCGTGGCCGAACTCGGCGAGCCGGAGCGCTTTCACGCCGCCAAACAAGTCGGGGCTTACGCCGGACTAACTTGCCGCGTGCACCAGTCGGGCGGACATTGTTATCGAGGATCGATCACCCGGCAAGGATCGAGCTGGTTGCGCTGGATTCTCGTCGAGGCCGCCATGAAGGCCATTCGCCAGGACGCCGCACTGAAAAACTTCTACACGCGGGTGCGCAAGCGGTCCGGCGCAAAGATTGCGCGGGTGGCGGTTGCCCGCAAGCTGGCGGAGATTTGTTGGAAGCGGCTGCGACGTTGGCACCACGAACATGCCAGCCAAGTCGCCTAGAGAAAGACGAGATCGCGCACGAGTACGGTCGCTGCTGGCCCGCAAAGGTGTCTCGTGAGACGCTGGGTTTGCACTGCATTCCTGATTGGGCACTGCGGCCGTGAACAGTACAATATGCGACGGGCCTCGGCCTGGACGGCACGAATGGGTGACTACACAGTGCGCGAAGTAACGATAAACGGAGTTGGCAGTCCATGCCGGAGCCTTTCGGCGAATCCATTCGCCGACCAGGGCGCTCATTGCCGCCCCTGGACCCCGGCTAGCCTCTCTCCGTTCCGATGTTGTTATGATCCTGGAAAATCCGAAAATCCGGGCCTTGACTCAGCGGCGGTTATGGGTGACACCTTTTCAAACCCCTCAGCTTTTGTTGGTAAGCCGTATTGGTGGGATGAGGTGCGCGCTACGTCGTCGCTCCCCCATCGTCTGCCCAGTCCATTTCTTAAATAGGTGATGCAACGTTTCCAAGTGATCGAATCCCAGCCGCGCAGCGATTTGGCTCAACGGCAGGTTCGTCGTGGTCACGAGTTCTTCGGCCTGACGCACCCGTACCCGCGCGATTTCTACGCTGGCGGAGTGCCCTACATACTGGTCGAACCAGCGGTCCAAGGTGCTGCGTGAGATAGAAAAATGCCGAAGGATGTCCTCCACTTTCAGACCATCACTGGCGTGCTGGCGAATATAGGCGGCGATATTCGTTACCTCCGGGTCAGTCACGGCCAGCACGTCAGTGGAGTGTCTGGCAACAACGCCGATCGGTGAAACAACGGTCGTTGCCGGCGGGGCAGCATGTCCGTGGATAATCTCATCTAGCAGGTTCGCCGCTCGATACCCTATGCGCTCACAGCCGGGGTCCACACTCGATAATGTTGGTTCCGCCAATTCACACAACAACTCGTCGTTATCGATGCCGATGACGGCGACTTGTTCGGGCACCTTCAACCCGATCTCGCTGCAAATCGTTAGCACTTGGTGTGCGCGTTCGTCATTAGCCGCCAGCACACCCGCGGGCTTGGGAAGTCCGGCCAGCCACTTCGCCAGTTCCCGATTGTGTTGTCCGGCCTCGGCTCTAACAGCATCATAACTCGTCCTGACGGAAGAGGGGACGCAGCAAAAATGGGGGCGAAGGCCCCATGCGGAAACGTAATCCACGAAATATTGCTGCCGTTCACGCGAAAACCTGATTCCCGAGAATCCGCAAAAGCCTAAATTTCGCAAGCCACGTTCGAGCAGATGCTCAACCGCCAGACGCACGACCTCTTTTTGGTCCGGGAGAACTTCGGGAAACCAACGCCCCCACTTTTCGCCCATAAGGTTGACCACCGGTATACGCAGTTGATGGAGTTGCCGGCCAAAGGCGGCGCAACTGACCCGAGCGATCACCCCATCCGGTTGCCACTGTTTGAGCTTAGGCGGTACACAGTCGACCAGTGACCGCTCTTCAAAGAAAAGTCGCCACGACGCCTGTTCACGCGCATAGGCGGCGACGCCGCGGAGCAACTCCCGCCCATACCCGCGCGAAGATTCAATCAACGCTGCAACTCGAAGTCTCTCAACCATTGCCCCTATTCTACGCTCGCGAATGCGTGCACAACAAGAAGGGGCATCCATTAAGAAGGGGCATCCATTTTGAAGAGGAGTCTCAGGTCACCGGCTGGAAAGCGGATAGCGTGGATTTCAGCGTCTCAAACGCCGCATGACGCCCAATGCGACGTGCCGCTGGAGGACTCGCCAGCGATGATCGAGACCGTACAGGGGCAGGAGCTCGAGTGCGCCGGCAATGAGACGGTCGGAGGTGGCCGGCAGGCAATGTCCAGACGTGATACGACAGCATCTGCCCACGCTTGTCTGCCGGGGACCGGGGAAAGCGATCGTCCACTCTCTTGGGGAGACAGATGAAGAACAATATCACTCTATATGACGAAAAGCATCATTGACGGATTTTTGAAAGCAGAAGATAAACGATAGCGGCGTAAACGGATCGCTGGATTTCGTATTTCGCCTGAACTCACTCGTCTGCCCATGTGCACCACGAGCCGCGGTTCAGAACGCTGCTTGGTGGCTTTGGTTATTGAGTTTGCGGCTCAGTTGCGTCGGATCGCTGCATTGGGGTTGTGGCAGTCTGGCAATCATTGGGAACCCCGGACTATTCCAACTCGGGAGGGGAAAACAATGCTTTGTCGAACATTAGGCGCACGCTATTGGCAGCCGGCCTTGTGGCCTCTGCCGTTGCTGCGCAAGCGACCGTCACGATCGATCTCGTGCCGGTGGGTAATGCGGGCAACGCGGGACAGTGGATCGGCCCCGACTACGGTGGCGTGGGCGACCCGGATACCAATCGCCTCGACGGCGCGGTGGGCTACGACTATCAGATTGGCAAGTATGAGGTCACGGCCGGACAGTATGCCGAGTTTCTGAATGCCGTGGCCGCCACTGACACGTACGGCCTCTACAATACCAACATGGCTACCGGCGTTTGGGCCGGCGTCACCGTCAACCAGATTACGCGCTCCGGCACCTCGGGCAGCTACACCTACGCGGTCGGGCCCAATTATGCCGACCGGGCGATCGGTTATGTTGCTTGGGGTAGTGCGGTTCGGTTTGTTAACTGGTTGGCCAATGGCCAGCCGACCGGCGCCGAAGATGCCTCGACTACCGAGGACGGCTCATATCTACTCAACGGGGCCGTGTCGAACAGTGCTCTCAACGCCGTCGTGCGCAAGGAAGGCGCTACGTACGTCCTTCCGTCGGAAGACGAGTGGTACAAAGCGGCGTTCCACAAGAACGATGGTGTGACGGGCAATTACTGGGACTACGCGACTGGCAGTAATACCATTCCGACCCGCGAGTTGACCAGCCCCGATCCGGGCAACAATGCCAACTACCGCCCAAGCGGTTTCGGCGGCACGGATTACTGCATTGGCGCTGGCCCTCCCTATTACCATACCAACGTTGGGGCATTTACGAACTCAGTGAGCCCCTACGGAACGTTCGACCAGAACGGGAACACTTCGGAATGGACCGAAGGGCTGATCGAGACCGATGGGTCGCGCGTTTGGATGGGCGGTGGTTTCAACGACAAAGCCGAAATGATGTATGCGTATACCCGGGTTTCTAACGTACCAACCTACACGTCCCTGGCGATCGGTTTCCGCGTAGGATCACTAGAACCCGCTGCCGGTGGCGACGTCGTCTGGACCGGAACCGGCGGCACGGCCTGGAGTAGCACGGGCAACTGGACGCCGGGCAGCACGCCCAACGGCGTGAAGAACACATTTGATGACACGGCCACGGGCCTGACCGCCGACATCGCTTCGGCAGCCACGCCCACCAGCGTGGTCTTCAACAACAGCAGCAAGAACTTCACCATCACCGGCACGAGCGGCATCGGCGGCACGGCCACCGTGTTGAAGCAAGGCACCGGCACCGTGACCATGAGCAGCATCAACACCTACAGCGGTGTCACCACCGTTGAGGCCGGCAAGCTGATCCTCTCGGGCGCCGCGAAGGCCATGGTTCCCGTCCTGAATAATGGCGGTGCCGACATTAAGGGCGGCATGCTTGTCCTCGACTACGCCACCGAAGCCGACCCGGTCGCCACGGTCAAGAACTTGCTGACCACAAGCTACGCTGCCGGCGCGTGGAATACCGGCAAGTTCCAGAGCTCGACATCGAGCTCCTCGCGTGGCCTGGGCTGGAACGACAACACCGGAACCAGCAAGATTAACGTCGCCTACACGGTGTATGGCGACACCAACTTGGATGGCACTACGAACTTCACGGATTTGAGCAAGTTGCTGTCGAAGTACGGTCAGACCAGCAAAACGTGGGCTGATGGCGACACCAATTACGACGGCGTGGTGAACTTCACCGACCTGAGTAAGATGCTGTCGACGTACGGCCAGTCGGTCGGATCGTTGACCCCGTCTCCCGAACCGTCGACCATGGTCCTGCTGGTGACGCTAGCAGGCCTGGTCGGCGCTTGGGTTATTCGTCGGCGCGGACAGTAGCTACGTGGTTGCGTTCGCCCGAATAGGGTGCAAGCAGAACGCGGTTTTGAAGCGTCGTTCATCGGATTCGCGATTGAGTTCCGTCGGGCCGCTGCTTTGGGGTTGTGGCAGTCTGGCAGTCATTGGGAACCCCGAACTATTCCAACTCGGGAAGGGAAAACAATGCTCTGTAGATCATTAGTGCGCACTCTGCTGGCTACCGGCCTCGTGGCCGCCGCCGCCGCCGCGCAAGCGACGGTCACCTTTGACATGGTGACGATCGGTGCCCCTGACAATGCCGCCGACGACACTGGCTTTGGCGCAGTGGACCATACGTACCAAGTCGCGAAGTTTGAAGTCACGGCCGGACAATATGTGGAGTTCCTAAATGCGGTTGCAAAGACGGACACGTACGGACTTTACATATATCGCATGAACGATCCGACTGAGTTCAGCCATAACTGGGGCGATCATGTGTCACAAACCGGCACATCGGGCTCATACGTCTACAGCGTGCCCGCTGACTATGCGAACCTGTCAATGGGTGCACTAAACTGGGCCAACGCTGCGCGCTTCTGCAACTGGCTATCGAACGGCCAGCCGACTGGAGCCCAAGGCCCGTCGACCACCGAGAGCGGCTCGTACACGCTCAACGGCGCGGTCACTGCCACTGCTCTGCAAAGCGTGGAGCGGGAACCGGGCGCGCAGTATGTAATGCCGACTTACGATGAGTGGTACAAAGCGGCGTTCTATGATATCAATAAACCCGGTGGCCCCGGCTACTGGGACTATGCCACCAAGTCTGATGTCGCCCCGGGCAATAGTACGACCGATACGTCGGGGAATAATGCGAACTACGACATCGACGGCACAGAATCGGGATATTGTATCGGGGCCCCCTACTATCGGACGGCGCCCGGTACGTTTGTCAACTCGGTGGGCCCGTGGGGGACGTTCGATCAGGACGGTAACGTGCGGGAATGGAATGAGACCCACGGTGATCTTTTGGCAAATCGCTTATGGTCCGGCGGCTCATTCATCTTGGGCGACGAGGTGTTCTTGGCCGCAGGGGAATTAGTTTCCAACGTGACGACACTTAGTGGATACGCGAATGGCTTGCGCGTAGCCTTCGTGGGTGAAGTTGCCGGTGGCGACGTTGTGTGGACCGGCACCGGCGGCACGGCCTGGAGTAGCACGGGCAACTGGACGCCGGGCAGCACGCCCAACGGCGTCATGAACACATTTGATGACACGGCCACGGGCCTGACCGCCGACATCGCTTCGGCAGCCACGCCCACCAGCGTGGTCTTCAATAACTCCAGTAAGAACTTCACCATCACCGGTACTAGCGGCATCGGCGGCACGGCCACCGTGTTGAAGCAAGGCACCGGCACCGTGACCATGAGCAGCGTCAACACCTACAGCGGTGTCACCACCGTTGAGGCCGGCAAGCTGATCCTCTCGGGCGCCGCGAAGGCCATGGTTCCCGTCCTGAATAATGGCGGTGCCGACATTAAGGGCGGCATGCTTGTCCTCGACTACGCCACCGAAGCCGACCCGGTCGCCACGGTCAAGAACTTGCTGACCACAAGCTACGCCGCCGGCGCGTGGAATACCGGCAAGTTCCAGAGCTCGACCTCGAGCTCCTCGCGTGGCCTGGGCTGGACCGACAACACCGGAACCAGCAAGATTAACGTCGCCTACACGGTGTATGGCGACACCAACTTGGACGGCACGACGAACTTCACGGATTTGAGCAAGTTGCTGTCGAAGTACGGTCAGACCGGCAAGGTGTGGGCTGATGGCGACACTAATTACGATGGCGTGGTGAACTTCACCGACCTGAGTAAGATGCTGTCGACGTACGGCCAGTCGGTCGGATCGTTGACCCCGTCTCCCGAACCGTCGACCATGGTCCTGCTGGTGACGCTAGCAGGCCTGGTCGGCGCTTGGGTTATTCGTCGGCGCGGACAATAGCTACGTGGTTGTGATGTAAGTATTGCGTTATTTGAATAACGCAGCCATCGAGCGGATGGTGAGGCGACGCAATTCGCCGCACCATCCGCTTTTCCCGTATTCAAAGATCTCGGGAGGCGGAAAAGGAGGCGGAAAAGGTGTCACCCATAACCGCCGCTGAGTCAAGGCCCGGATTTTCGGATTTTCCAGGATCATAACAACATCGGAACGGAGAGAGGCTAGCCGGGGTCCAGGGGCGGCAATGAGCGCCCTGGTCGGCGAATGGATTCGCCGAAAGGCTCCGGCATGGACTGCCAACTCCGTTTATCGTTACTTCGCGCACTGTGTAGTCACCCATTCGTGCCGTCCAGGCCGAGGCCCGTCGCATATTGTACTGTTCACGGCCGCAGTGCCCAATCAGGAATGCAGTGCAAACCCAGCGTCTCACGAGACACCTTTGCGGGCCAGCAGCGACCGTACTCGTGCGCGATCTCGTCTTTCTCTAGGCGACTTGGCTGGCATGTTCGTGGTGCCAACGTCGCAGCCGCTTCCAACAAATCTCCGCCAGCTTGCGGGCAACCGCCACCCGCGCAATCTTTGCGCCGGACCGCTTGCGCACCCGCGTGTAGAAGTTTTTCAGTGCGGCGTCCTGGCGAATGGCCTTCATGGCGGCCTCGACGAGAATCCAGCGCAACCAGCTCGATCCTTGCCGGGTGATCGATCCTCGATAACAATGTCCGCCCGACTGGTGCACGCGGCAAGTTAGTCCGGCGTAAGCCCCGACTTGTTTGGCGGCGTGAAAGCGCTCCGGCTCGCCGAGTTCGGCCACGATCAATAGTGCCGAGTACAGGCCAATGCCGTGAATGTCGGTCAACGCCTCCCTTTGTGGAAACTGCGTCGCCATCCGCTCGAGGTGCTCGTCAATGATCGTTGCTTGTCGGCCAAAGTGTCTCAGCCGCGCCAACAGCTCGTCGCGGACAAGATTTTCGATCCAGCCGAAGTCTTGACCGCGAAACCAAGCCAAACCGCGCACACCGAAGGGCGTTCGGTAGGGCGATTGCCGATTTCGCCTGGCCAGCAAGGCCCGCAGTTGAATCTTTGCCTCGGCCAATTCGCGGCCCAGCCGCGCGCAGCGGCGCGTCAGATCGCGCAACTGCTGGTAGGGTTCTGGTGGAATATAGGCCAGTGGAATCTGGTTGATCCGCAGCAGATTAGCGAGCAACTGTGCATCCAACTTGTCGGTTTTGCTGCGCCGCTGTACCATGGCGCGGAGACGTAAGGGATGGGCCAACAGGATCGTGCCGTACGGGGCGAGCAGGTCGTAGAGCCAGCGATAGGTGGCGCTGGCCTCGATGACCGCGCGGAAACGTTTCCACTGTTGAACTGCCTCAACGATGGCAGCGGTGTCTTCGCAGCGAATCGTCGTCGGATTGGTGGCTTCACCCGCGTCGTTTACGGCCGCCATCACAATAGTCTCACGGTGTAGATCGATACCAACGTACCACATGAACAGGTCTCCTTGTTTGGTGGAGAAAAGATGGACTGTTACGAGTCTCCATCCTACTCCACCAGCAAGGGGCCTCAACATGCGGCGGTTATAGTATCAGGAACCTTTTCCTGGGCAAAGACGATGATGATCCTTTGTCTCACCCACCTTTGTCTCACCTGTTTCGGCAATCGTGACGTTGCCCATTGCCGGACAGAGGGCCTTGAGCCACGGGACTCTCCCGGTGGGAGAGGTGACGAAGCTGCCGCTATTGCAATCGCAGTCCGCGATCGTCGATCGTGTAGGGAATGATCTCGTCGGTGCAGGCGCTGCCGCGATGTTTGGTGATGTACATCGCACGGCGGAAGCGGGTGCCTTCGCGAATCTTGCCGAGATGGATGATCGTGTTGGCGTTCGACAGTACGTCGCCCTCGTCCAACGGCCGCTCGATCAGTCCGTCGAGCGTCGTCTCGTGCGACGTGATCAAGAGCATGCACCCAATCTGCTGCGGATCGTACACGTGTTGTGCGATGGTCTCGGCGTTCTGGCGATACTGCTCGCGGAACAGGTCGCGGGCGACCCACTCGGGATCCTTCCGCAAAATCTGATGATAGACATAATCGAACAGCTCGAACTGGATGGAGTCGCTGGGACGATCGACTGGCTCGATCCCGTCGACGACCGCCCGCCGCACGCCGCCGACAAAATTGCCGTAGAAGAAGGCGATCGACGCATTCAGCCGCCGACCGAGTTCCGCCTGCCATTGCCGCCACGCGTCGAAGTCCAGGTCGGCTCGGGTGACGCGGCGGCCGTGCTGGTCGAAAATGTGCAGATAGTCGCCGCGGGGCAGGGCAGGGGAGTAGAACCGTTCCAACTCCAATGGCTGTTCGGGATCGACGGGCTGAAGTTCTCGGCCAAACATGCGCCGCGCATACTCGGCATGGTTTTGCGAGTCGCCGCGGGCCGCCATATCGAAGACAATGCCCGGCCGGCCTTCCTGCGTGAGCCCCGCCTGCGCGAATTGCAGGCCGAATTGCGTCTTGCCGATGCCCGTCGAGCCAACAATGGCCGTCAGCGTGCCCGGCAGAAGACCGCCGCCGAGCATGTCATCGAGACCGTCGATGCCGGTGGAGAGACGGGACATAAGAGGGGCTGGGGGCTGGGGATTGGGGACTGGGGATTGGAGATTGGGCGGGGCAGGGGAGGTGGGACCGAATCGGCGGCGAGAGACGAAATGCAGCGACCAGCGGACGGCAAACCGCCCGCCGGTTAGTTCCAATCCCTAATCCCCAATCCCTGGTTTACAAGGCCTCGCACACCAAGTCGCCGATTTGGCTGGTGGTGTAGCCCATCTTGCCGGCGGCCTGGCTCTTCATCTTGGTGCCGGTTACGGTTTGGATGGCCTTCATCACGCGGGCGCCGGCCTTTTCATAGCCGGTTTGCTCCAAGAGCATGGCGGCGGCGCTGATGGCCGCGATCGGATTGATCATGCCGGTGCCTGTATACTTCGGCGCACTGCCGCCCATCGGCTCGAACATGCTGGTGCCGCCGGGCTCGGGATTGATGTTTCCGCCGGCCGCCACGCCCATGCCGCCCTGCAAGATGCCGGCCAGATCGGTGATGATGTCGCCAAACATGTTGGTCGTGACGATCACGTCGTAGAACTCGGGATTCTTCACCATCCACATGCAGCAGGCGTCGACGTGGTTGTAGTCGGTCTGGATATCGGGATATTCCTTGGCGACGTCCTGGAATGTGCGCCACCACAGATCGTGCCCGAACGTCAGCACGTTGGTCTTGGCCACCAGCGTAAGCCGCTTCTTCTGGTTTCGCTTGCGGGTGTAATCGAAGGCCCAGCGAATACAGCGTTCGCAGCCCTTGCGGGTGTAGACGGCCGTCTGCATAGCCACTTCGTCGGGCGTGCCCTTCTTAAGAAATCCACCCATCCCGACGTACATGTCCTCGGTGTTCTCGCGAACAACGACGAAATCGATGTCCTTCGGTCCCTTGCCGGCCAGCGGCGTTTCAACGCCCGGGAACAACTTCACCGGCCGGAGGTTGATGTACTGATCGAAGCGGAACCTTAGCTCCAGGAGCAGGCCCTTTTCCAGGATGCCGGGCGCGACATCGGGATGGCCCACGGCGCCGAGGAGAATGGCCGGGAAGGCGCGGAGTTCGTCAAACGCTTCGGGCGGCAGGATTTCGCCCGTCCGCAGATAGCGATCGCCGCCGAAGTCGAAGTACTTCAGCTCGACCTTGATGCCCTCCAGCTTGGCAACGGCTTCGAGGACCTTGACGCCCTCGCCAGCCACCTCTGGTCCTGTGCCATCGCCGCCCATGACCGCCACCCGCAGATTGCTGCTGCTCATCGTCGTACTTCGCCGCTCCCAAAGGATGTATTGGAAACCTCTTATTCTAGCCAAGCGGCGGGACGGTCACAAGACACCGGGGGCGACGGTTATCGGTCGCCAAGCAGGCGTGTTCGCCGCTCAGTCGGCTGACCAGATGCCGCGGTGCGCGGCCTTTGCCTGTGCTTCGGCACGGCGGAGGCGGGTCTTCATGGCGGCCGAGAAGCTATACTGAAGCTCGGCTCGCGCCAGGCCGGCGCGGAGCAGCTCTTCGTTAAGCATGCGATCGCCCACCCACACAAATGCCAGCAAGCGGCCATACTTGTCATGCCGTGCGCCATCGAACTCCAGCCGTGCTTGGCCACCGGCGAGAAACTTCTTGGTAAAAGCCGTCGCCTCGGGACCCCAAGGTTGAACGGGTGTTCTTGGTTTCACCGTTTCCGGCGTGTCGACACCGATCAGTCGCACCCGCTGGTCGGCATCGGCTATGACGATTGTGTCGCCATCGACGACGCGCTCGATGCGGGTTGCTCCGGACTCAAGTGGTTGCGAGGCCGAGCCCGGGCCCTGAAAGAGTTCCGGCCGCCAATGGTGCAGCAGGGCCGCCGCCGATAAGACTAGCGTGACAAAGATCGCTTGCCAGCGACGCCGCGGCAGGCGAAACGAAGGGCGACGGCGCATTTTAGTTAGCCCGCTCAAAAATGATGCTGATCCTCCAGCAAAGGAACGGGAGGCGTCACGCTCGGCCGCTCACGGCCTAGTTGGTGCTGAACCCGAACGCCTTGGCGGTTTCGCGTCCCAGCGGGTTCTTGATAAACTTGCGGCGACAGTCGGGACACAGATCGAATCGAAGTTGCTGATACACATCATCGCCGATCTGATCGCTGTCCGAATCTTCCATGCGTTCCAAGATGTCCTGGATTTCTTCGAGGTGGTCGCGGTCGTCTTCCTCGCCATCGGTAGCTGCCGGATCAAACGCCGCGTAGACCTCGACCTTGACGACGTAACGGAGATCATCTTGTGGATCGAGCTCCCGCTTGCACAGGTCACATGAGTACCGGATCATTTCCCCGCTCCCGGTTTGAAGTCGGCGAGCGCCGACGTGCAAAAGACTTGGCTTCCCTTCGGACCCTTCTTATCCTAGCGTGCTGCGCCAGTGCCTGACAAGATGAGGTTGGAAATTTTCTTTTTTCCGAGTGCGATCGCCGACCTGCTGCGCGAACGGCGGCAGCGATACATGCGTAGATTACGGGGAAGGGTGGAGTGAACATGCGGGCTGGCATTAGAATTGTATGGGGGGGATTGCGCAGCCGGCTCGGGACGCGATTTCGCGAGTGCTGGCACGCGATTTCCGTATCCGCTACAATCAAATAGGCTACCGTGGCCAGCGCCATGGCTAACAATTGGGCTTGGACGCCTTCCACTGCCTTTATTGGGGGCTATACAAGTGCATACGGCTCACACGGCCGATCCGCACTCATCTCGGGCCACCAGCCCGCGACGCGGGGCTGCTGTTGCCCCGCATGTCGCATCCAATACCCCCAGCAGCGCGTTGTCGTGCAGCGTGCTGGTCCTCAATCGGCTCTTCATGGCGGTACACGTCGTTAATGTGAAGCGGGCGTTTGCCCTGCTGTGTCGGGAAATGGCCGAAGTGATACATCTGGAAGATGGCAAGTTCGGCGCGTACTCCTTTGAATCATGGCGCGAGATATGCGAATTGCGTGCCGAGGTGAAGGAGCCGAACGACGATTGGATTCGATCGGTGATGTTCGAGATCCAAGTGCCGCGTGTGATCCGATTGTTGACGTTCGACCGGCTGCCAAAGCAGAAACTGCATCTCAATCGGCGTAACGTACTAGCACGCGACGGGCATCTCTGTCAGTATTGCGGCCGCCATTTCCCGACGCACCTGCTGAGCATTGATCATGTGGTGCCGCGTAGCAGGGGAGGGCAGACGACGTGGGAAAACGTCGTCTGCGCGTGCCTTGCGTGCAATGTTAAGAAGGGGGGGCGCACGCCGCATGAGGCGCGAATGAAGTTGGTGGAAACGCCCGTTCGCCCCAAACGCAATCCGCTGCTATTGCTCAGGCTGAACAACCCAAAATATGAGAGCTGGCGAACGTGGTTGGACGGCGCCCATTGGGAGGTGGGGGCGAAGGAATAGTCGGCCTTGCCAGCGGATCGTTCGAGCCACACCGGTCGGTCAATGCGAGGTGGTTCAATCCTCGCGATGGAAACGCGACGGCGTCTGACGTCTACGGCAATAGCGGCTCCCGACGGTTCACGCCGCCCAGCGATGGTAGAGAAGACGATTGGCTCCTGGTGCTCGATAACGCGATCAGTAACTACCAACGACCGGGCAGGCAGCGCCCAACGCGTTGAGGCCCATGGAGCGATACATGGCAGTTAACGCTAATGCGACGGCAGGGCAGGGGAGTGTCTCAGAAGTGCTTTTGGCACAAGCGATTGCATCGATTATGCGTGCACTTACGGGAGTTAGCCGGGAGGGGGCCAAGAGGCCACTGAGCGGACGATTGGCGTCGTAACGCGGCTTGCTTATTTCGGTCCAGGGATTTACAATCGATCAGAGGACTGTCTCGTAGCCTATCTTGCGTACCCGGCCCTGTTTACGAACGCGCGAGGAATGCATTCGTGGCCCTTTCTGAGATCGACCGCAATCTGCTAGATCGTTGCCTGCAACGCAAGCCTAGGGCGTGGGAGGATTTCGTCGATCGGTTCATGGGCTTGGTGGTCCACGTCGTTAGCCATACAGCCCGGCGCGCAGTGCACGGCTCTCGGCTGCAGATCGAGACGATCTTTGTGCAGAGGTGTTCTTAGCCGCAATCAAGAATGATTTTGCCGTTTTGCGCAACTTTCATGGTAAGAGCAGTCTGGCGACGTATCTGACCGTCGTGGCCCGCCGAATTGCTGTTAAGGAACTCCTATCGCGGATGTCGGCTTCGCGGCTTGGCGATGTTGCGGTGGCGCACGGCGCGCGAAGGGCTGCCCGATCCGCATCCGTCTGTCGAAGCACGCGTTGGTGACCGGGAGCAGGTCGAACGTTTGTTGGGTGGGTTGCGCGGCACCGAGGCCGAAGTGGTTCGCATGTATCACCTGGAAGGCAAGAGTTACCAGCAGATCAGCGCAGCCGTGGGTATGCCCGAAAACAGCATCGGCCCAATTCTCAGCCGAGCGCGCAATAAAATGCGCCGTGCCGGCGTTGATTCGGCGGCGAGCTAACGGCCGAGTTGCCGTAGGCGGCAATGGTTCGAGTCTACGGCAGGTCACATGAGCGTTGACATGTCCTCGCCGGCTATTCTCCCAGCTTCGACCATGACGTCGCACCGTTGTAGCATGCTTTGACGCTAGCTACAATGACGACGGAAATCATGGCTCTCGATCGAATGAGAATGCGTTCCTGCCTCAATCTGATCAGCGGCTGACGCCGTTATTCTATTGACGCTGGCCAGCGCATTAAAACGAGAGGAGCTAACGATGTCAGTTTCCATCAGGAATCGCGCGCGGCGGTCGCCGTATTTCATTAGCTGTGATATTCGTTGCCGCTAACAAACGATTACGGGGAGCAGATCATGCGATTTAGAAGTCTAACAAGGAGCATCGGTGTTGCGGTAATGTTCCTAGTGAGCGGGGCAGGGCAGGGGCAAACGACATCGCCGAAGTCAGGGCTGCCGAGATATGTGGGCGCCTCTCCGCATGACGGACTTGAGAGCAGCCTAAGTCATCTATACCGTTTGTCGACCGCCCGGTCTCGTTCGATCAGCCCCGAAAACTTCACAGGTGAAAAGGGCAGAGGAGGCATGGCCACCGAAGGCACCGGTAAGACGGCTGCTGCGGAGCTCGGGCGCGGCTGGAAAGTGTCACCCTCGGTGAACATTAGGGCGAAGTCAACGTTCACGGTTGCCGAGATCGACGGACCGGGCGCTATTCAGCAGATCTGGATGACTCCGGCTCCCTTGAACAAGACGCGCCTGCTAATCCTCCGCTTCTTCTGGGATGGGGAAACCGAGCCATCAATCGAAGTGCCGCTCGGCGATTTCTTTGCTTGCGGTTGGGGTAAGTACTGCCAGATCAACTCATTACCGGTCTGCGTCAACCCTGGTAGCGCGTTCAACTGTTACTGGACGATGCCCTTTCGCAAGAAGGCCAAAATCACCTTGGAAAACCTCGATGACAAGCGCATGGCCCTTTACTATCAGGTGAACTATACGTTGACCGCGGTGCCGGATGACGCGGCGTACCTCCATGCGCAGTTCCGCCGCGTGAAAAAGCTGCCGGCGAAGACGGTATATACATTGTTGGACGGTGTCTCGGGGCGCGGTCAGTATGTGGGAACCTATATGGCATGGGAGGTTCACAGTCCGGGTTGGTGGGGCGAAGGTGAGATCAAGTTCTATCTCGACGGCGACAAAGAGTTTCCGACAATATGCGGCACGGGCGCCGAGGATTACTTCTGTGGCTCATACAACTTTGAAAACAACGAGACGGGTCGATATCAGGCCTTTAGCACGCCCTATAGCGGCCTGGCGCAGGTCCTGCCGCCTGACGTCATCTACCGGCCCGGCCAGCGGTTCGGTCTGTATCGCTGGCACATTGTCGATCCGATCCGTTTCCAGAAAGACCTAAAAGTGACGATCCAGGCGTTGGGCTGGAAGCCGAAACCGAGCAAACAATATCTCCCCTTGGAAGACGACATCGCTTCGGTGGCCTACTGGTATCAAAGCGAGCCGCACGCCAAGTTTCCAACGCTTCCGCCCGCAACGGATCTCGTCATCAAGCCGCTCGATGTAGCGAAGGCCAAAGCGGCGGAGTAGCGCTGTAGAGATAGTAACGAGCGGGAAGAGCAGGGCAGGGGAGGGCAGGGGGAGCGATCCGTGACCGATAAAGGCTGCACATGAGCAATGACACCGAATGCAGATGGCAGATCATGGGCATCGCCTGGCCTACCTTTGCCGTCGTGGCGATGTTGATTTTGGGAGCCTGCTATGCCGGCGTGCTTCCTGGCGGCATGGTTGGCGCAATCCCCCTGATGATGGTCCTAGGCGCCATTTTCAATGAGATTGGCAATCGCACGCCGGTTGTGAAGGACTATTTCGGTGGTGGGCCAATCGTCATTATCTTTGCCTCAGCGGCCCTGGCCACCTCGTTCTCATGGCCGGATGGAGCGAGCAAGCCGTCGCTCTTGCCCACTGCATCGGTGGAAATCGTCAGGAGTTTCATGACGCGAGAGGGTTTTCTCGATTTCTACATCGCGGCTTTGATCACCGGCAGCCTGCTGGGAATGAACCGATCGCTATTGATTCGGGCTGCCGTGCGCTATCTGCCCGCAGTCGTCGGGGGGCTGTTCGCCGCGCTCGGCCTTTGTGCACTGGTTGGCCTGTTGATCGGCCATGAACCCAAAGACGCCGTTCTCGGCGTGGCCATGCCCATCATGGGAGGAGGGATGGGCGCGGGCGCCGTGCCAATGTCGAAAATCTACAGCGAAATTTTCCGTCTCGACCAAACGGCCGTCCTCTCGAAGATGATTCCAGCGGTTGCTCTGGGCAATGCGATTGCTATCGTCGCGGCGGGGATGCTCAACCAACTCGGCAAGGCGATTCCCTCCTGGACCGGAAACGGAGTGTTGCTGCGCGGCGCGTCGAGCAGCGACGCGTTTGAGCAAAACTCAGCCGCACCCGATTTGGAAGGTTTGGGGATCGGACTTCTTCTGTCATGCTCGTTCTTTGTATGGGGAGGCATCGTTGCAAAGTTGTTCGACGAGCTTGGCTGGGCGCAGCGAGTCTCCCTGCATCCCTATGCCATCATGATTCTCACCGTCGCTCTGGTGAAAGTGCTTGGCATCATGCCGCGTCGCTACGAGCAGGCTGCCGCTCAATGGTTTCGCTTCGTGATGGTTAGCTTGACGCCCGCGCTATTGGTCGGCATCGGAATCGCCTACACCGATTTGAACGAGGTGGCGGCGGCATTCAGCCCGCAATACCTGATCCTCGTCGTTGCTGCTGTCGTCGGCGCCATCGTCGGCTCGGGCGCGGTGGGATACATGTGCGGGTTGTACCCAATCGAATCGGCCGTCACTGCCGGGCTATGTATGGCGAATATGGGCGGAACGGGCGACGTTGCCGTCCTGTCAGCCTGCGATCGAATTGTCCTGATGCCGTTCGCCCAGATTTCATCCCGCATTGGCGGCGCGTTTGTCCTGATCCTGGCGTCGGTGCTGCTTCGCTGGCTGGGATAGAGTTTAAACAATCGCTGTCGCCAGGCCGCCATGCGCGGATCGCTAAACAGCGAACCGATCGTTGCTGCCGGCATTCCCCGACGCCAGCCGACTGGCAACGCGCAGCGCCTCGATCATGCTACCTGTCTCGGCCTGCCGCTGCCAGGCAATGTCGAATGCGGTGCCGTGCGCCACGCTGGTGCGGATGATTGGCAGACCGAGCGTCACGTTGACCGCCCGGTGCATGCCCAAGAGCTTCAATGCGATGTGTCCCTGGTCGTGGTACATGGCCACCACTGCATCAAAGCGGCCGTCGCGGGCGCGGACCATCAGCGTATCGGTCGGCAGCGGGCCTTCAAGTTGCAGACCCTCGTCCAGGCCACGTTTGACGGCCGGTTGGATAATGGTTCGTTCCTCATCGCCAAACAACCCGCCTTCGCCGCCGTGCGGATTAAGAGAGCAGACACCGATCCGCGGGCGAAAATCGCCGGATGGCCGATGGCGGGTACTGTGCAAAATTCTCGCATGCGACTCGCGGCTTCCGACAGGCCGCATCAACCGCAACATGAACTGGTGTGCGAGTCTCGCCTTTGCCAGAATCGCCTCCTCGCTCAATTGGGCAAAAACATTGCGCAGAGCCGTGTGCAACGTGACATGCACGACGGCCAAGCCAGCCGGCGAAAGTACATCGTCGCTAGGCCCGAGGTACAACATCATTGCGTAATCATCTACGCCGCACACGTGCGCCAACAGTTCGGTGTGGCCCGGGTAGTGATGGCCGGCTCGGTGCAACGCCTCTTTTTGCAGCGGCGCGGTGACGATGGCGTCGACCTTCTTGGCCAATGTTAGTTGGATGGCCGCCAGCACAGCATCGTACGCGGCCTGACCCGCCCGGGCGTCGAGCGTTCCCGGTAGAACTCCAAGCACGTCGGACGATCCGCAGGGGATGCAGGGTATCACGTCCGGCGATGGTCGGGCCGCCTCGGGCGAACCGATTTCCACAACGCGGAGCCCCGTCTGCCACAAATCAACCGCCCGGCGCACGATCTCGGGATGGCCGACCACCACGGGCCGGCACCATTCGTGTACGATCGTCTCACTCCACGCGCCGACGATGATCTCTGGTCCAATCCCGGCCGGATCGCCAAGTGTCACAGCAATCAAAGGCTTAGTAACTTGCAAGATGGTTTGTCCTGGCAATTGAGGTGGTGCTGCTAGCAGTCATACTCCGTGCGCCGTCGGGTGTCACGGACGTTTGCCTGCTACAACGGCTGCCGCCGACCCCATTCTATGCCACATGCAGCTACTTGCCAAAGTGCAATTATTGGCGGTCGGCAAACGTCTTGTCTTGGGAGCCGCCGTGCTGGACAATAGGTTGCGCAATTGGTATGGAATGCCTCCACGCCGCGTTCGGAGGCGTGCCACTCACTGAATCTTGCCTCTAAGCCGAGGGCTGTCATTGCCATGCGGGCGTGTCTTCAACGTGTGCAAAGAGCTGAAGTTCGCGTTGGCGGCAAGAGCTGCGGCCGCATTGGGCTCGGCATGCTTGTTCTTTTGGGTGTGGCTGATGACGACACGGAAATGCACGCCCGCAAGTTGGCACAGAAGATCGCCGGCCTACGGATTTTCGAGGATGCGGATCAGAAGATGAATCGCTCTCTGGCCGACGTTGGTGGGGCAATGTTGGTCGTCAGCCAATTCACGCTATTAGGCGATTGCCGCAAGGGACGGCGTCCCGACTTCACTTCGGCCGCGCCGCCCGAGCTGGCCGAAAAACTCTATCGAGTGTTTATCGATGTGGTCAAGGAGTGCGGCGTCCCGGTTGCCACCGGACAATTTCGCCAACACATGGAGGTGGAACTGGTCAACGACGGGCCAGTGACGTTGGTCGTGGAGAGTGGCTAGTATTGCCTGCCGACATGAAGCCCTGGTACCTGTGCCGGCTGGGGCCAAGAAGGCCGCTGGTGGACGCCGTATCAACGGTGCAATATGCTATGGAGGATATGGCTTGCGGATTGCTGCACCGATGACGGACTGCCGGGTTGGTGCGGTGGCTGTGGCCACTGCGGCCCAAAGAAGATCAACGCAGATAGCAGCACAAGTTTGCCATAGACCGAAAAATTTGCCCAGCCGCTTCGCCCGAATAGCTTCAGGGCAGTGCCAAATGATTGTTTCAATCTGAGATGCCCGTGGTGCCATTCGACGCTGTAGATTTCGTCCAGCACCAAGTGTGACAAATAGCCCAGGACCACGGCGCTGGCCTTGTAGATTCGCAACCGTACGTCGTCACCGGATGCCAGCAAGAAGGCAATTTCGCCAAAGATGGCCGCCGCTGGCAAACTATGGAACATGCCGCGGTGGACAGTATATCGTTTTAGCAGCCACGTTACGCCGAAGCGAATGAGCAGATAGATGGCTGCGGCGGACAAGATTATCGATTCATGCGACATACCCATCCGCTGGAAGTGATGCAGCATCATCATTGGGACAACGGCTGCGGCAAAGGCAACGCTCTCGTGGAGCGGTCTGCCGGGACCGCTGTCGAGATCGGGCAGCATGCCCGAGACGCCGCACAAGCCACCGGCCAATGCGCACGTTGGCCATGGCACACCGTATGCAAAACAGGCCACACCGCCATAGCCGGCGCCCAGTAAGCTGCTCACGGTGATGTGCGTCTTGAACCCGGCCATGTGTAGAGTAGGCAAGCTCCGCGTGCCATAACCAGCAGACCGCGCGACGAGCGTATTCGCTGCGATTCGTTGCACGCCGATAGCGGCGGTTCTAATCAAACTCTGAAGATCCGGCAAGAGCGATTGGCGGATGGATAGAGGGCGACCACCAGTGGCACGCCGTAATGCAAGGGACATTGCATGATTTGGCAGTCCCCTTCCCTTGCCTAGTTTTCCTGAATGCTCTTCGCATTACAGATGCTGGCCGCTATACTTCCGCCGTCATGGTTCAGCCTTATGATTTTGTCATGCTGGCAGTATTGGTGGGTGCCGTGCTATGGGGCGCGTGGAAAGGCGTCGTTTGGCAAATCGCGGCGATGGCCGCCGTCATTCTAAGTGCCGGTGTGGCATTACACGGCAGTCCGCAACTGGCCCCGCTCTTTAGCGCTCACGAGCCCTGGAACCGCTTCGCCGCCATGCTTGTGCTCTATGTGGTCACGGCGCTGGCGATTTGGCTCCTGTTTCGCTTGGTGGCGGGCGTCATCAATCGTTTGCAACTGAAGGAATTTGATCGACAACTTGGGGCACTATTTGGTCTGGCGAAGGGCGTCTTGTACTGTGTTATCATTACCTTTTTCGCCGTAACTCTCTCCGAACCTGCCCGAAAAGCGGTGCTCGAATCCTCTTCTGGCAAGATGATTGCTCGGGGAATTCGCGACGCCAATCCAGTTCTGCCGGATGATGTCCGCAAGTGGTTGGGCAAGTACATCGACGAGCTAGACGTGAAGCTCCACACCCCGCCAGAAGCGGCACCGATTGATGCTCAGCCCCCCCTTGCCGACAAGAGCGGGGGAGAGGCGCCCGCAATGAGCAAAGAAGAGGTAATAGGGAAGAAGTAATCGCGGGAGAATGCTGGGCGTCCGGCAAGTGGTTTGGTTATCGTTCACGCAACGAACGGCGGAGCGATCCGGCTCGTCGGTTGCAAGTGTGCTTTGCTACGGCGTATTGGTGATCGGCAACGGTAGAGTGCGAAGGCGGTCCTCGGTCACGAACCCCTGTTTTCTCGAGGAAAACGGCACGTCCGACCGAACATAAGAAACAGAATTCTTTGAGTGTTCGGTAGTGTACTCCGGTGTTCACCGTTGGTGGCTTCGGAGTCTTTCTCATGTCGATTCGTCGCTCTGCGAAGCGGATCATTCTAACGCTCGATGCTGAGTTGGTCGAGTGGTTGACGGTCGAGGCCTACAGCCGGGATCGTGAGCGTTCATGGATGGTGCAAGAGTTGGTGCGGCGGTATCGTCGTCGGCTCGATCGTGAGCGTTCCAAGCGTCGTCAGTCTCTACGCGATCGGGTCGCGTGGGTTGTTGCTAAGGTTTCAGGTGAAAGGGGTGACGATCGTGGTTGAAGTTCCTTGTAGTGTTCGGGGTTTCGTTTCAGCGTTGCGGCAGTACGCTGATTTCTTAGAGACTGAGCCAGCGATGGCCAGCATAGATGCTCACGCGGATTTCTTCGTCGCGTGCTCGGCTCTGATGTATGACGACGGGTTTCATGCCGAGCTCGATCGAGAGATGCGAGAGACGGAGGGGTTCGTCAAGTGCAAGACCGATGTGGAGTGGTGGCAAGTGGTCGTCAACTGGTTCGGTGCGGTTGCCGCTTATGCGTACCACAGTACCGACGGGCCACGTGGTCGGTTGCACGGCCAGGGCGGTGCCTCGCAGGCGGCGTAAGTCGCATGACAATGGGACCTACCTAGCTCCCTTCACCCTTCGCCCTTCGGCACCCAACAGCGCAGGCCGGTCATCAGTGGCAGCGAAGCGGCCCGAGCGTAGCGAGGGTGCCACCTGATGATGCCGGCCAGAGCGGGTGCGAAGGGCGTAGGGGGAATGGGAGCGGCTCCCTTTATCCGAGCCCTGAGGTAGTGTCACCACCGGAGGTCACATAGTTTTCGTGGTGCGATCGTTCAGCGAAGTTGCGAAAGGAGGTCGGTATGAGTTGGTTGCAGATTGAATTGCTGGTCGTCGTCGTGCTCATCGTGACGTTGTTCGTGGTGAGGTTCTTGGCGGATCGTTGCGACTCGTCACGTGGCGGCCGTGGTGGTTGGTGATCGTTCGTGTGTCGTGTGTCGAGAGCGTTGCGGAAGTCTCATCGGGTTGTCGATCTGCGAGAGCGTTTGCGATCGTGGCGGGCGTGGTGTTTGGTGTCGCGTTCGATCGTGAGCAGGGGAGGCAGTAGGGCAGGGGACTCAAGTGCTGTTGGAGAATCCCAAGAGCGGGGCTAAAGTTTCGGTTGTGAATTGGTGGATATAGGGAACGGCTACCCAAGAAACGACATCGCCCAGGCGGGTACCTGGGCGGGTCGGCATGACGTTGGTGCGTCGTGCGGCGTGTAGCCATGTCAACTGGTCTGAGGAGTTAAACATGGCCGTGTGCCATTCTACTTCGACGCATGCCGCGTCGCTACGTGAGTTTACGATTCCAGACTGCGATTCACTCGTCGAGGCGTACCCTGACGCCTCCTTCGGTCTGCTCGATGATCTGGGAACCCATGATAGGTCAGAGGTTCCAGTTTATCTGGGTGGGCTTGGAGTTTTGGGGGCACGCGGTGGCGGCGACGTAGGAGCCACGCCGCGTGCTCTGGATCAGGAGGGGCCACTCAGTAACACGCCCCTGACAACTCGCCAAGTAGCCGAAGCAAGCCATGCAGCCGGTGGGTTGGATTGGTTGGAATGGTGCTCCTACGGGCGATGGGATGCAAAGCGCTTCATCGACCTGCGGGCGTTGTTGGACTCGGCCAAGGAAGAGGCTCAGAAGATCGGCCGCGATGTGGTGATTGAGCTCTGCGGTGAGCCGGTCCGCGTTCTCTCCTCGGGTGTTCGCCGCGGCATGTACTGTCGATGGTGCATCGAGTGGCAAGGTATCGAAGTGGCCCTTGTCGATCGGATGGAGGAGTCTCCACAGGCGTTTAGCGTGCACCTGATCGCTCGCTCTCTGGCGTGCATGGACCTGGGGGTCGGCGTTTACAGTCGAGTGTGCCGCTTCCTGGAACGTCTGGGATATCGGCAGTCACGGACGATCGTGTCCCGCGTTGACCTGGCCGTCGATCTCTGCGGTGTCGAAGTGTCGCAGTTCGTCGCGGCGTTCATTGGAGGGTTCGTGGTTCGTCGGGCTCGTCATTTCGTGGTGTACGGTGATGCGAACGCGGTTACCGGGCTAACCATTGGCAAGTCGGAAGTCATGCTGCGAGTGTACGATAAGTTCTTCGAGGCGATGAAGTCGGGCGACGCCTTGAAGCGTGAAGTTCTCATCGAGCGTCGGTGGAATGGCAATCGTAATCCGCAGTCGGCTACGCGGGTCGAGTTCCAATTGAAGCGGGACGCCTTGCGGGTCTTGAAGTTTCAGGAGGTTTCCAAGTTGCTTGGCAATCTCAAGGGTGTGGTGAGGTGGTTGACGGACGATTGGTGTCGGTTCACGGATGGCGTGTCGTCTCGTTCGCATACGGAGCGTTGCCCTTCCTCGGCTCTGTGGTGTGGTGTTCGGGATGTACTGATTGAAGCGTTTCGATCAGGCGAAGAGCGGCCGATGGAATGGCGGCGGAAAATGCAGGGGGACCCCTCTCGGTTGTTGAAGCAAGCGAAGGGGTGTCTTAGCTCTGCGTTCGCTCTGCTCGGCAGGGTGCCAGGGGACCTGCAAGACGCGGCCCAGATTCTCTGTGACGTGATGATGCCGGGGCTACTCGATCTGTATACGGGCACGCATCGTAAGCGGGCGTTGTTGGAAACGAAAGCGGCGGTCGATCGGCAGGCGTCCTTGGATCAGGGCATAGGACGCGTTTTTGGCGGAACCCCTGTTTTCACGTAATTTTCGGGGTACTCGACCGAACATAAGAAACATTATCGGACGTTGGGGCCGGCCCCAAAACAAAGCTCTCACGCAGAGAATGGGCACCTTAAGAGCGGTAACTGACCCGGACCGGACGTGGTGTCGCTCTCTCACCGTCGTCTACAACCCGCGATTGCACATGATGCACAATGTAGCGACAACTGCCTTCCCGAACGGAATGTCGCAAAATTGCGATCGCGTTCGCCGTCGCCCTATTGGTCGACCGTCAATCCCGGAATTGCCTGCTTCAGACGTTTGACGCCGTCGCCTGTGACTTTGGCATTTTTGATGCTAAGGCGATGGAGACTCTTTATATTGGCCAGATCGTCGAGGCCGGAGTCGGTAATGCTGGTATCGGTAAGTATCAGCCACTCGAGTTTGTTTAGCGGAACCAAGCGTTGCATTCCATTGTCCGTCACCTTGGTGCGGGACAGGTCCAGCAGTTGGAGGCTCGAAAGTTTTGCCAAGTCGTTCAGGGCTGCATCGGTTATCTGAGTACCGGCGAGATAAAGGTTCTTCACGTTAAGCGTGGTGAGTTGCTTGACTCCGGCATCGGTCAGCGGCGCATCAGTCAACAGCAGAGTAGTGATATGGGGCAAGGATGCAATGTAATGTATTTGCCCGTCGGTAATTTTTGTGTCACTAAGATTCACCGTGAGCACCCGATAGAGCTTGCTGACATCCTCTAGCAATTCATCGCTGACGGGCACGCCCGTGAAACTGACGCTGGTGATCCGCTGATCGGGTGGCTCGGCGATAACGAGTACCCCCGCGGATTGCAGCTTTTCCGCGGCACCTTTCTCAGCAGCAATCTTCGAGCCCGAACCAAGCGACTCCCACGCTTTCTGTCCGCTCTCCGTCACCATGACCCAATAAACGACGCCGAAGATTGCAAAAACGAGAACGAGCAATATTGGCAAGACGACCCGAGAACCGCCTTGCGACGCCTTGGGATCTTGCGATGTTGAATTGGTGGAGACGGGTTGTGATTGGTCGTTCATGTTAGGGTCTCGTGGGTGCGAAGCACTCCAGTATGAGGTGTGGCGTGAGCCGATCGGTCAGGAAGGGAGCTATCCGTGCCAGTGTATCCGCTAATTTGGCCATCGTCCAGAAAGACTCCCAAACGGCGAAACCTTTGATAGCGTTCCTCCAGCAGTTCGTCAATGGGCTTGGCGGCCAATTGGCGCAGTGTGCTGCGAAGATAGAGTTTCAGGCGACTGGCCATCAGGTGGTGGTCGCGATGGGCGCCGCCAGGTGGCTCGGGAATTACTGCGTCGATGACTCCGAGACGGCTCAAGTCCTTTGAGGTCATTTTTAGGGCCTCGGCCGCACGTTCCTTGAAGGTATGGCTTTTCCATAGGATTCCGGCGCAGCCTTCGGGACTAATAACCGAATAATAGGCGTGTTCGAGCATAGCTACCCGGTCGCCCACGCCGATTCCCAGAGCACCGCCCGATCCGCCCTCGCCGATAACGGTGCAAATAACGGGTGTTGCGAGTTGCGACATTTCAAACATCGAGTTGGCGATGACGTGGGCTTGGCCTCGTTCTTCGGCTCCGATGCCGGGGTACGCGCCGCCCGTGTCGATCAAACAGATCACGGGCATCTTGAATTTGGCCGCCAACCGCATCTTGGCCATCGCCTTGCGATAGCCTTCGGGATGAGCGTATCCATAGTTGCAAAGGTTACGCTCTTTGAGGTTCTTCCCCTTCTGATGGCCGACCACGAGAACTTTATAGGCATCGAGCTTGGCCCATCCCGTACGGATTGCCCGGTCGTCGCCAAAAAACTTGTCGCCGTGCAGTTCGACGAAGTCGTCGAACACCAGCTCGAGATAATCTGTAGTCATGGGGCGATCGGGGTGGCGAGCCACCTCAACCGTTTCCCAGGGCTTCAGGTTGGCATAGATCCTCTTCTTTAGGTCGAGCAGCTCCCGTCGCAGCCGGCGGATTTCATTGCGAACTTCCGGCGTCGGCTCAAGTTTGGTATCGAGCTTTTCGAGCCGGGCTTCCAGCTCGTAGATCGGCCGCTCAAACGATAGTCGGTGTTCGTTCGCAGACATTTAATATCCTGGACTGCTCAAAACGGCACATACCTCGGGCGATTTCGCCACGCCGGCATTCGCCCTGGCTGTGCGGTGGCAATATATTCTGTCGGTCGCAGCCCCGCGGGATTTTCAGGAATTGCCGACGGGCATACTGCGGAAGACACGCATCATACGAAATTCTCGCAAAAAGTCATCCACTGTTTTGGGGCGTGCGTTACGATCTTTTGCCATTGCACGTCGCAAGAGTTGGGCGAATGCGGGGGTAACGCCCGGCCGCAATGCCTCCAGCGAGGGGGGCGATGTCCTTAAATGTTTAGTCAGCAGGTCGTTCACGTTCACGCCGGTAAATGGTGGCTTGCCCGCAATCAACTCGTGGATCGTGCATGCGAAGCTGTAAAGGTCGGCTCGGTCGTCGAGCGGCAGGCCACGGATCTGCTCTGGCGACATATAGCTCTTGGTCCCCTGTTGGATCTTGGAACGCGGCGTCAGCCATTTTGCGAGCCCTCGCCGCCGCCGCCGAGCCAAGGCAAAATCGATCAATTTTACGTCGCCATCGTCGGTCACCAGAAAGTTGTCCGGCTTGATGTCGCGGTGGACCCAACCTGAGTGGTGAAACTGGCTCAGGGCTTCCAACGAGTTTTCAATGATCTTTGGGATTATTGGCACGAGGGTCTCCCAGCCTTGCAGAAGTCGTTGCTTCATGTTGGGAGCCGAGAACCATTCCATGGCCACGTATGGCTGGCCATGATGCCAATCGAAGGCATACATTTCGATGATCCGCGGATGCTTAATACTTCGCCCGACGGCGTACTCCCGCTGTAGCAGCCGAAGCTGTTCCCGAGCGTCGTCGGCCGTATTGCGGAGCGTCTTGACGCCGACCACCCGCTTATTGGCGTCGTCGTACGCCTGCCAGATCTGCGAGGCGTGGCCGGTATGAACCACGTTCAACAGGTGATACGGACCGAGATAGCCGGGCGTGCCTGACATTACGGTGAATCACCTCGCAAAACGGCAATGGTAATCCGTCTTGTTCTGTAAGTCCTATAGGGCTGGCCATCCCGACTGCAAACAAACGTCCCTAACCGCCGTGCGATTCGTCAGACGCACCCACCCATAACTTTCCGTCAAAACCGAAGAGTCACTTTATCCCCCGTTTAGTGTAGCTGGTCGGGCGTATTCCGGCAACTCAGCCTTCGCTCCGGCATTCCAAACAGGCACACTATTTCTCCGTCGAATGGGCTAGAGCAGTTTCACGGTAGGTCTAGCGCGATCTGGGCGAACTCGGTAAATTGGGTTCATCTCACTCAAGGAGGTGACCCTGATGGAACCGTACGACGCGGAGTTTCGCGGCGAGGTGCTCGCCGCGTGCGATACGAACGAAGAGCGGCGTGTGATCGCGCTGCGTTTCAAAGTTTCGGAATCTTGGTTGCGGCGCATCCAGCAACAACGTCGCGAGACTGGTCAGGTCGCGGCAAAAAAGGCGGCTCCGCGTCAGCCCGCGTGGCATGTCTGGGCAGACTGGCTTGTTGCCAAGATCGCGGCTCGGCCCGACATTTATCTGCGCGAACTGCAAGCTGAATTGAAGCGGGAGCGCGGCGAAGAGGTTTGCCTGGGAACGCTCTGTGCCGCCTGTCGAGCGCTCGAGCAGTCGCGAAAAAAAAGACGCTGATTGCCAGCGAGCAGGATCGCCCCGATGTGGTCGAGCAGCGTGCGGCATGGCGTGCATTCGCAGGAGCAGATCGATCCCGCTAAAGTCGTTTTCATCGATGAAACGTGGGCTAAATCCAACATGACCCGCACCTACGGCCGCTCGGAACTCGGCACGCGTTTGGTGGAAAAAACGCCCTGCGGACGTTGGCAGACGACGACTTTTCTGGGCGCATTGCGGGCCGAGGGATTCATCGCTCCGCTTACCGTGGAAGGCGGCATCAACGGCGAACTGTTCCGCGCCTGGGTCGAGCAACATCTGGCGCCAGCCTTGAAGCCTGGCGACATCGTGGTGATGGACAATCTCTCCAGCCACAAGGTCGCTGGAATTCGCAAAGCCATCGAAGCGGCCGGTGCCGAGCTGCGCTACCTGCCTCCGTACTCGCCGGACCTGAACCCTATCGAATTGGCGTTTTCCAAGTTCAAAAAGTTGCTCCGCGACGGAGCCGAACGGACCGTCGATAAGCTATGGAAACTCTGCGGCAGCATCCTCGATCAATTCACGGAATCCGAGTGCCGAAACTACTTTCAACACTGCGGATACCGCTACACCTAAAATGAAACCGCTCTAATTTTACTGCGCAGGATTACGGCCATTTGCAGCGTATGAGGTTTTTCAGATAAATGCCCAGGTGTCGCAGTTTCTTTCGTGTTCGCTTGATGTGGCATCGCCGTGCTGTTGCATTGCGCTGTTGCCAGTGCTGGATTGTCCTTGCGGTTGCTTCAATCAGTGCCGCAGACGCCCGACCGCTAAGCCACCAACTCCGCACCAGTGATCCCATTGCCGTATGTACTTGGCACACGGTCAACTCGGGATTTTTTCCCCCGCAAAGTCTCGCGGACTCGCGCCATGAACAAGTAGCTCACCGATGTCAGGATCAAGTGTCGCTTCAATCCCAGCCAGTGACGCCCTTCCCATTGATCGAGCCCGACTTCTTGTTTTTGATCCTCAAAACACCGTTCAACACGCCATCGCGAGAACGCCACCAGCAACAAGGTTTGCACGCTCGTCTCCAACGGAGCGTCACCGAGGAAAAACTTGATCTCCGCCGGGTCCAAGACATTGCGGGCTACCGCCAGATGCAGCCGCATTCCGGGCAAGCCCTTCTCATCCTTGACCGTAATCCAAACGTGTCTTGCCTCCCAAACCATCGGCCCCTTTTCGCCGTCCTTGACGCGATACCGCACCCACTCCTGGTCCCGCAGTTCCGGCGAGTATTTGAGCATGTTTTCAACGCTGATGGCCGGACGGCTGCCGGCAATGGCTCGCGGCGTCTTGCGGCCACGCCCCTTGGCTCGCCGAAACGGGCGATCCGTTACGCGCGGCTCGTGAATCCAGCCGGTGAACGTCTTCGGCACTTCGCCCACAAAACACTGCTTGCGACCGTGCAATTCCCGCAAAAACGCGGGCTTTCCGCCATATCCCTCGTCGAACGTCAGCCAGTCGAACGTCACTCCGTTGTCTTCCGCGCGGTCGAAAAGCTCCAAAGCGATTTTCCATTTCGGCCGATACACCACATCGTCGGGAATGCCCGCCGCGCGGCAACGGGCGCGGTCGTCCGACCAGTCCTCGGGCAGAAACAAGTCGCCGTCCAACAGGCAATGGAAATCGCCGGTGGCGTAGGCGAGATGCACGGTGACGATGCAGTTTTCCGTCTTACCAACCGTGCCGCACCACTGCCGTTTGACGCCAGGGGTTTTGCCTCCTTGCTTCACGTCGCTGGTTTCGTCGATGATGCCGACCGAATTGCGACCAGCGTGGTCCCGGATCACGATCTCTTGCAAGCGATTTCGAGTGCGATCTTCTTCCCACTTGTAGGTGGACAAAAACTCCTGCAAGTTTCGCGGGGGAATCCCGGCGGCAACGGCGATCGGTTCACAGCTTTTTTCGCTGAGATTGGACAATTGGCCCTCGACATAGGTCGAGAAATGAGCCCGCGTCTGCCGTTGGGTAAAGCAATCGTCGAACTGTTTCAAGTAACGTGTCAGCATCGGCTTCAACTGGCGAATCTGTTTGGCGTCCATGCCAAGCCCTCCGTGTTGGATGGCTACAGCTTCGCCAAACTCGCCGATTTACGCAATATCAATCCTGCGCAGTAAAACTAACGCATCGGTAAATTGCCCAAATGTGCATCACATTGACGGGCTGCAATTTTTTGCTGCCCCCCTGCCCTGCCATGTCCCGGCAGATGCCTCAGCGACCCACGGATCTGGAGCCTCAATATGCCACTTTTACCAGGGTCAGCCCTTGCGGCGGCGCGGTGGGGCCCGCCAACCGACGATCGGCGGCAATGAGGACCTCGCTGGGCCATGTCTCGGGCCTATTGCCGCGACCGACCTCAACCAGGGTGCCGACAATGGCTCGCACCATGTTGTAAAGAAAGCCATCGGCCTCGATTTCGATGAGGACGAAGTTGGAGTCCCCTGCCCTACCCCGCCCAACAAAAAGGTCGAAAATCGTTCGCACGCTCGTCTTGCGCGGGGCCCCACTGCTTTCAAAGCTGCTGAAGTCATGCATGCCTCGGAGCGGCGCCGCTGCACGCTGCATTGCTTCAGCATCAAGCCGGCCGAAGCAGTAATGCCATGCAACATGCCGTTCAAACACGGGGCGAATTGGGCCATCGTGGATTAGGTAACGGTAGCGTTTGGCAGTGGCATCGCGAATCGGATGAAAACCGTCGGCCGTCTCTACGGCATCCAGAACCGCGATATCCGGAGGCAGATTGGCGTTTAGCGCCCGCAGCAGCACTTCCGGCGACAAGGCCGAGTCGGTGCGAAAGCCGATCACCTGCCCGGCCGCGTGGACGCCCGCGTCGGTTCGCCCACTGGCTAGCACGCGAACACGTTGGCCAGTGACGCGAGCGATAGCCTTTTCCACCATCTCTTGCACCGTCATTTTGCCAGGCTGAAACTGCCAACCGGCGTAAGCGGCGCCGTCGTACGCGATAGTGAGTTTGAGCGTGCGCATCGCGGAGTGACGGTGAACAACCGTCACGATGGACGAAGGGAAAAATCGAGCGGCTTTCTTCTGCAAGTTCGTCGCGTTCGCCTGCGGACGGCAAGAAATCGCGCGAGGTACCTACCGATTCGCCGCCCCGTTGACCAGTAGTTCGGCAATCTGCACCGCATTGGTGGCGGCGCCCTTGCGGAGATTGTCGCTGACGCACCAGAACGCCAAGCCGTTTGGACTGGAGAGATCCTCGCGGATGCGGCCGATGAACGTCTCATCGCGCTGATTGCCGTTGACCGGCATGGGATAGATCTTCTTCTCCAGGTCGTCAAGGACCATCAAACCGGGTGTAGCGGCGAAGAGCTTGCGGGCCTCGTCGACCGTGATCTTCCGCTCCGTCTCCACCAAGATGCTCTCGCTATGGCAATTGCTGACCGGCACGCGCACGCAGGTCGGGCAGATTTGAATGCTGTCGTCCTCGAGCATCTTCCGCGTCTCGTAGACCATTTTCATTTCTTCCGACGTGTAGCCTTTGTGCTTGGCGCTGCCGATCTGCGGGATGCAGTTGAAGGCGATCGGATAAGGGAAGCACTCGTATTCGTATTGCTCGTTCGACAATTGGGCTTTGGTCCCACCCAACAAATCGCGGCTGCCCGCCAAGCCTGCGCCGCTAACCGCCTGATAGGTGCTCACGACTACGCGGCGAACGCGACTGGCATCGTGCAGTGGTTTCAGGGCCTGCACCATCTGCGTAGTCGAACAGTTGGGACTCGCAATGATACCCTTGTGGTTGCGGATGGCATGCGGATTGACCTCGGGAATCACCAGGGGCACGTTGGGATCCATCCGCCAATAGCCGCTCTCGTCGATAACCACACAGCCGCGTCGAACAGCATCGGGGATGAAGTCGCGGGCGACGTCGTCTGGCGTACTGCTGATCACCAGATTGACGCCGTCGAAGACCGAGCCATTGAGTTCATCTACCACGATCTCCTGCCCGGCGAAGAGAATCTTTCGACCGGCCGAGCGACCCGAGGCGACGAACTTCAGCTTCTTGAACGGAAACTTACGCGCTTCGAGCAACTCACGGATGATCGTTCCCACGGCGCCGGCAGCGCCTACGACGGCCACGCAATCGAACACGAGAGCTCTCCTAAAATGGGGAATGCCGAATCCAAACCACCCATTATCGCACGAAGATCGGCAAATCTCAACTGGAAAACGCCGGGAAATCGCTAGGGTTTCGCGGGGCGTTGCAGAAGAGGACAAAGGGGAGTCTTAAGCCGAGTCCGCGGCCGGTGGTTTGTACGGCCGACCGCGAGCGCGTAGTGTGGAGTGAAGCCCCAATCGCTTCGCCGTCCGATTTTGCCACGATGCCTCGCCAAACGGAGAACCACGCACCACCGAACATCGCAACGCCTGCAACTCCGTTTCGGTCTGCGGTGCCTTAACGTGTTGTCGCCAGCGGCCCGGCAACGCTAGCGGACCGTTGTCCACCAGTCCAGCCTTGTTGCCGTGGACTCGGTGCCAGAGACTCGACCATCGCCACGCGTCGGCCGCCTCCACTAGATTCGCCCGCAACGGGTTTCGCTCCACATACCGCAGCACCGCCCATAAATGGTCGTCTTCCTGAATCGGGAACGACTTGAATCGGCCCTGATACAGCGGACCCGTGCCTGCCGTGCAATGTGCCGCGTGCCAACGTTGCGTGTGCGTGACCGTCAACCAACGTATGAACTCCGACAAATCGCCATCGCCACGGGGCCAAAGCACGAAATGTCAATGATTGGGCACCACGCACCAAGCCGAGACCCGCATCGACAAACGGGCTTTCGCCTGCTCGATCACCTCCTCGAACGCCTCGAAGTCACGTTCCTTGCCGAAAATCCGCATTCGCCCCACGGCTCGATTCAGCACATGATAGGCATATCCCTCGCTGAAAACTCGCAATCGTCGTGGCATGATCGCGAAAACACCAGCTTCCTCTCCTTCTGTCAATAACATAGACTCCCGACCACTTTACTTCGACCCCAACCGCCCGCGCCACACTTTTCAACCGGCGTTTACACCCGGTCGCTGGCACGACGCCGTCGTCTTCATTCCCAACCACGGGAGCGTGGTCTTCATCAAAGACTTGGCCCGGGCGTTCGGAGTCCGTGAACCCTACGTATCGCGGCTTCTGGCCCAGGCGGTCCTGAGCGGCAAGGTCCACAACCTGGAGCGCCAGAAGGGTCGGACCGCCATCGGATAAGGTTATAGGTGCTTACGCCAACAGTATAACAACGCCGTTAAAGCGATCCCAGCCAACATAGCTAGGCTACCGGGCTCAGGAACACTTGCCACGCGGAATCCTTGAGAGAAGCACTCGTCCACCGGATCGTCGTAGATGCGGGTCGAGGCGACCATGGCGATGGGGTAGTTTTCCCAAACGCCGCCGCGCACTCCACGCAACGAAACTGCGCCATAGTTGACGTCGCTGTACGGGCTTTCCAACCATTCCCAGACGTTGCCCATCATGTCGTACGTGCCATTGAGTTCCTGACTGCCGCTGCCGACGTTCCATGGGCCTTCGGCAGGGCCATCAGGGCCGATGTCGCCATCGTAGTAATTCCATCCGCCGTTCGTCCCATTGCCTTGGAACAACGTATCGCCCGCTTTCGTCGCGTAGTTCTGCAGCGACGTGCCGTTCCAGTACGCCGCCTTAACCCACTCATGCTCTGTTGGCAGGTAGTACTTCGCAGCCTTATTGCGGTAGAGATTCGTTCCGCCGGAGGCCTCCGCAGGACTCCAAGTGGCCAACGTGTAGTCGCCCGTGCCCTGCGTACCGGTGAACTTGTACGCCGCCTGATTGCCCGTGCTCGTGTTCAGCCAGTTGACAAACTGTGCCGCTTCATACCAACTCACTCCATTGGCCGGCACGTCCGTCGTGCCTGTGCCCCAGTCCTGAAAGCTTTCGTCATACGCATCTGATGGGCTGCCCGTCACCGGCACGCCCAAGCTGGCCGTGAACTTGTTCCACTGGTCGTTGGTAATCTCGTAGGTGCCCATACGGTAGTCGTTGGCGACGCCGGTGAAGATGAACCCATTACCGGCTGGAATCCCGCCGCTCGGGTTCGCAGCGCCTGAGATATTCACGAAGTCGATTGTGAATTGATTCCCTCCCGTGCCGAAAGTGTCCGCCATCGCCTCATCCGCAGCCAAGACCACCATCGCCGTGGCCAGAAGCCCTCTCACGATTGCTTTGCAGAACATTTTGTCGCCTCCAAGAGTTGAGTTAGCCATGGCCGCCATTCAAACTTTCGGTGCGACCACAACACCTGACGGGAGGGTTGCAATAATGCCCATTATTGCCGAAAGCTGCGGATAACGCAATCATCCAGTCTTTCTAGAGTGCGTAAATCTTGGCGTATTTGCCCCCCATCCCAGAACTGTGGTGGCATTGGCTTTGTTGGGTGGTTTAGCCCGCATTTTTCACCACACCAGGACGCTCCTGGGGCCGACGACGCGGCCGACGGCGGTAGCCACTTACGGGGATGGCAGGCCATTTTGCACCGGGCGAACTGTGTCGGCGCAGACCTGTAGCGCCTCGGCCGCCGGGAAGTATCGAATTCGGGATCGGAAGGCTCTTATTCCGACGCCGACAACGGCAACGACCACCGCCTTAAGTTTTCGTACCCTTGAGCAAGCACCCGCTGATATGGACAACTCTCCGAGAACGAAACCCACACCCGACGAACCATCGTTCGCACTAACGCCCCCAACTTCAGCAGCTTCAACCGGATCGTGTCGCAGCGAGCCGTTTCCATCTCCGTGCCTTGCAGTCCGAACTGTCGCAGCGCCATCAGCAGCGTGTAGGCCGCGATCGACAACCGCAACCGCAACTGGTTCGCTCGCATCGTCGCGCAACTCGTGCGGTCGGCGAACAGGCACATCTGCTGCTCCTTGGGGGAGTTCTAAAGGGGTGCGGAGTCTTTATCGTGACATTCTTGCCATCGACTTGCCCAGCGGATTGGAGTGCGACGCGGGCCAGCCGGTCCAGCACACAATTCGAGCGGCCGATCATGCATCGCCGGCAATTCGCGATTGTGGCCAACGTCGTCTTGTTCGGGATTCCCGACATCGATTGATTGCGCTCGGGGATTGACGCGATCGGGCGAGCCGAAGCATTGACAGCCAAATGCGGCCCAGTTAGGCTTTTGTGCTTATCCGCTTTGATTTTTCTGATTTTCCGTTATCCCGTTATGTTGAGAGTTTACGGTGCGTTTCTCATCTTTGCAGATGCCGATACCCTGTGGTCCTGCAACCACATCCATGGTTAGCGAGTGTTCACCGACTGGGTGATTAGCGACTGTGAGTAAGCCGTGCCTCTCCGTCTGTCGCACGCGACAATGATCTCGCCGTGCGACGTATGTTCTTAGGCTAAAGGACTTTCAGTTATGACACAATCATCGCAAGCACTCAACTATATTGATGGACAATGGTTATGGCCTGAAGGCGCCGGGGCAATCGAATCGCGCAACCCGGCCGATAGCCGCGATATCGTCTGCAAAACCCCCGACTCGCCTGTCGGCGAAGTGACACGAGCAGCGGATGCGGCAGCCCGCGTCTATACCGCTTGGCGACGCACGCCGCCGCCGGCGCGTGCCGCGTTGCTGCGTCGGGCCGGACAAATTCTGGCCGAGCGCAAGCAGCAGATTGGCGAGTTGATAGCCCGCGAGGCCGGCAAGCCCGTGGCTGAGGGCTGCGGCGACGTGCAAGAGGCGATCGACATGGCCGAATTGGCGGCTGGTGAAGGCCGACGTCTCTACGGGGAGACGGCTCCTTCGGAACTTCCGAATAAGTTGTGTTTTACTGTTCGCGAGCCGATCGGCGTGTGTGGACTGATCACGCCGTGGAACTTCCCCGTGGCCATTCCCGCGTGGAAGTCGTTCCATGCGTTGATCTGCGGCAATACCGTCGTTCTGAAGCCGGCTTCCGACACGCCGATGTGCGGGGCGGAGTTTGTGTGCGCGATTGTCGATGCTGGAATTCCGCCCGGCGTGATCAATCTCGTCCAGGGCCGCGGCTCAGTCGTCGGCGAAGCCATCTGCCAGAATCCGCGCATCGGCCTAGTCTCCATCACCAGTTCCACCGAGACCGGCGCCAATGTGGCTGCCACTTGCGGCAAGACAGGGAAACGCGTGTCGCTCGAATGCGGCGGCAAGAATGCGGCCATCGTTATGGACGACGCTACTCTCGATTTGGCTTTGGAAGGTGTATTGTGGGGCGCCTTCGGCACCTCCGGCCAACGCTGCACAGCTACGAGCCGGTTGATCGTCCATGAATCCGTCCACGACGCGCTGGTCAACAAGCTGATCGAGAAGGCCGGCGCTCTCCGTCTCGGCCCTGGACTCGATCCGGCGACCGAAGTTGGCCCTTTGGTCAATAAGAGTCAATTCGAACGCGTCCTGGAATACATCCGAATCGGCCGCGAAGAAGACAAGGCGACGCTGAGCTGCGGTGGCAAGCCTGCCGCCGACAGCAAGCTCGAACACGGTTGTTTCATCCAGCCGACGATTTTTACCGGCGTGAATCGTTCGATGCGCATTTTTCAGGAGGAAATCTTCGGGCCAGTGTTGTCGGTAGTTCGCGTCAAAAGTCTCGAAGAGGCCGTCGAGACGCTCAACGATTGTTCCTATGGTCTCAGTTCGGCCATTTATACACGCGATGTGAACAAGGCGATGTGGGCCATGCGCGAAATCGAAGCTGGCATCGTCTATATCAACGGCCCGACGATTGGCGCCGAGGTCCACATGCCCTTCGGCGGTGTAAAGGGCACCGGCAACGGCCATCGCGAAGCCGGCAAGACGGGCCTCGACATCTTCACCGAATGGAAGACTGTTTACATCGACTACAGCGGGCATTTGCAGCGGGCACAGATCGACACCGACAGCATTCTGTCGCAGAAAGGGAGAACGGAGTAATGGCATCATCGAAATTTGTCTTGATCCCCGAGCAGCCCGAGGCCCCCATGCTCGTCGGCAAGGTGCCCGGCCCCAAGGCGGCTGCGTTGGTGGCTCGCGACCACGAGGTAATGAGCCCCTCTTATACACGCGATTATCCATTAGTGGTCGATAAGGCCATCGGCTCAGTCATTATCGATCCCGACGGCAACCGATTCCTCGACATGACGGCTGGCATCGCCGTTACCGCGACCGGCCACAGCCATCCCTACGTGGTCGAGGCTATACAGCAACAGACCGCCCGATTCATTCATATGTCGGGCACCGATTTCTATTACGACCAAGAAATCCTGCTTGCCGAACGATTAGCCAAGACTGCGCCGATGCTCGGCAAGAACCGCGTATTCTTCACTAACTCGGGTGCCGAGGCCATCGAAGCAGCCTTCAAGCTTTCTCGACACCAAACAGGCCGCCAGCATGTCATCGCTTTCTGGGGCGCGTTCCACGGCCGCACGTTCGGCGCCATGTCGCTCTCGGGCAGCAAAGCCATCCATCGGCAGCGATTTTCGCCCTTGGTGCCCCAAGTGACGCACGTCACCTATCCGGATCCGTACCGGCCGGTTGGACGGCATCCCGGCGAGTCGATCGTCGACTTTACAATCGACGAAATCGAGCACACAGTGTTCCGTCGCGAGGTGCCGTCCGACGAGGTCGCTGCGATATTCGTGGAGCCGATTCAGGGCGAAGGCGGCTATTTGGTGCCGCCGCCCGATTTCCTGCCCCGACTGCGTGATCTTTGTGACCGCCACGGTATCTTGATGATCTGCGACGAGGTCCAATCCGGCATGGGCCGGACCGGCAAGATGTGGGCTGTTCAGCATGTCGGCGTCGAGCCTGACATTATCGCCTCGGCCAAGGGCATCGCCAGCGGTATGCCCCTAGGTGCGATCGTGGCCCGCGAGGGCATCATGAACTGGCCGCCGGGATCGCACGCCTCGACGTACGGCGGCAACCCCGTCGCTTGCGCCGCGTCGCTGGCCACGCTCGATTTGCTGGAGGGTGGGTTGGTCGACAACGCTGCCAAGGTCGGCGCCCATTTGATCGCCAAGCTCAATGAGGCAAAGAACGATCTACCGCCGATTGGCGATGTGCGAGGCCAGGGCCTGATGGTCGCTGCCGACTTCGTGGTCGACCATCAGGGCCGACAGAGCGATGGCCCCACTCGCAACCGTGTCGTCATGGAATGTTTCGCCCGCGGGTTGTTGGTTCTCGGCTGCGGCGAGAGCGCCGTTCGGTTCTGCCCCGCGTTGACCATTACCGAAACGCAAGTCGATACGGCCGTCGCCATCTTCCGCGATGCCGTGGCTGCCGCGACCAAGAAGTGAATCAAATCAGGAACAACTGCGCTTTCAGGAGCAATCGTGATGAGCAAGCGGAAAGTGGTCGTTATGCCGGGCGATGGAATCGGCAAGGTGGTTTTGGCCGAGGCACTACGAGTCCTCGACGCGGCTGGTTTCTCGGCTGAGTATGTGCCAGCCGACATCGGTTGGGATTTCTGGGTCAAGGAGGGCAATGCCCTGCCCGACCGCACAATTGAATTGCTCAAGCAGCACAAGATCGGTCTGTTCGGCGCGATCACCTCGAAACCGAAAAAGGCGGCCGAGGCCGACCTGTCACCCGAGTTGCGCGGCAAGGGCTACGTCTATTTCAGCCCCATTGTAAAAATGCGTCAGCTCTTCGACCTCGATATTTGCATCCGGCCGTGCCGTTCGTTCTCTGGCAACCCCCTAAATTTCATTCGGCGCAACGGCTCGGCCATCGATGAGCCGCAAGTGAATGCGGTGATTTTCCGGCAGAACACCGAGGGACTATATTCGGGCGTCGAATGGACCGATCCGCCCAAACAGGTCCGCGACGCGCTGGAAACGCATCCACAAATGAGAAATTACGCCAAGGTCAACAGCGCCGACCTGGCCATCTCGTGCCGCATCTTGAGTCGCCAGGCCTGCCAGCGGATCATACGCGCGGCATTCGAGTACGCCAAGAAGTTCGGCTACAAATCGGTCACAATATGCGAGAAGCCGAACGTGATCCGCGAGACCTCTGGCATGATGGAGGACGAAGCGAAGAAGATCGCTGCCGAGTTCCCCGACATCAAGCTCTGGTCGACCAACATCGATGCCCAAATGATGTGGCTAACGAAGAATCCCGAGGATTACGGCGTCATCGTCGCCACGAATATGTTTGCCGACATCATTTCTGACGGGTTCGCCGGACTGGTCGGCGGGCTGGGTTTCGCGGCCAGTGCAAACATCGGTCGCGAGGTCGCTGTGTTTGAGCCAACCCACGGTTCGGCCCCGAAATATGCCGAGCTGTCGCCCTCGATCGTCAACCCGATCGCCATGATAATGGCCGCCTGTATGATGCTCGATCACATCGGCGAGATTGCCATGGCTGAACGCATCCGCGACGCGATTGCCAAAGTCGTGGCCGATGGCAAGGTCCGCGTCTATGACATGCTGCGGTTGACCGGCGGACCAAACGTGCTGAAGCAAGGTGCCGCCAGCACTACTGAAATGGCCGATGCCATCATCGCCAAACTGTAGTTCCACCGGAGACAGCCATGATTCAAAGGCAGGAAATTGAGGCCACATTTGCCGAGATGCTCAGCAAGATCACCGACATCGGGCTGCGGGAGAAGGTTCTCGATGCCTGGATATTGGGGATCGAGCGCGGCGGCTGGAAATCCATGGCCGAGTTGCGCGAAATGCCCTTTACACTCGTAACCCAGTCGCGCGGCATCAATTTCATCGAGCACACGCTGGCCGTTACCCGCGGCGCACTCGGCCTAGCCATGGCGCAGTTGGAAACGTACGCCAAGATGCCCTTCGAGATCAACATCGACCGGCTGATTGCCGGAGGGCTGTTGCACGACGTGGGCAAGCTATTGGAGATCGAACGCCGCACCGACGGCACGCATGGCAAGAGTCGCGCCGGCATGTTCGCCCGCCACCCGCTCTCCGGCGCCTTGCTCGCCCGGGAGGTCGGATTGCCTGAGGATATTATCAACATTATCGCCTGCCATGCCAAAGAAGGCGATGGCGCGCCGCAGGTCGTCGAGACGGTCCTGATCCATCAGGCCGACTTCGCCGTCTTCGATCCATTGGTGATGATGACCAAGGGGCTTCTCATTCAGTAGCGCGAACTTCACATAGCCATGGGCAAAACTCTTATTGAAGCGATTCTCAGCGCGCATTCGGGTCAGGACGTTTCGCCAGGCGATATTGTCGATGTGCGGATCGACGTCCGTGCGGCTCGTGACTTTGGCGGCGCCAACGTCGTCAAGAACATTCGCAAACACGGGCTCGGCGTCGACGACCCCAAGAAGACCTTCTTCACCTTCGACTGCAATCCGACCGGATCGGATCAGAAGTATGCCGCCAACCAGCAAGTCTGCCGGCAGTTCGCCCGCGAACACAGCATGGAAGTCTACGACATCGACCGGGGCATCGGCACCCATATCGCCATCGACGAAGGCCTCGTAGGTCCCGGCGGCACGCTCGTCTCGACCGATTCGCACGCCAACATACTCGGTTCGATCGGGGCCTTCGGCCAGGGGATGGGCGACGTCGACATTGCCCAGGCCATCGCGCGCGGCCGCGTGTGGTTCGAGGTGCCGCCGTCGATTCGCGTAGTGCTGGAAGGCACGCCGTCACCCCGCGCCACCGCCAAAGACATCACCTTGGCCATGCTGCGCCACTTCGGCGCGAACGGACTTCTCGGATTCGCCGCCGAACTCGTCGGCGAGGCTGCCGAGCGGCTCGATCTTGCCGAACGCATCACCGTGGCCTCGATGGCCACCGAGATGGGCGGAATCATCCTGTTGATTCCACCGTCCGAAGAGGTCATCGAACACTGCAAGGCCGCCGGAGCAAAGTTCACGCACATCGTTGCCGATAACGACGCGAAGTACGAACGCACGGTAAAAATCGACATCGAAGGCCTGGAGCCTCTCATCGCGCGGCCAGGCCATCCTGAAGATGTTGTTCCAGTGGCTGAGGCGGCCGGACGCCCGGTCGATTCGGTCTTCATCGGCTCTTGCACGAACGGCCGCTTCGAGGACCTGGCCGCCGCCGCTGCAGTGCTGAAGGGTCGCAAGGTCGCGCCGAGTGTCGTACTGAAGATCGTCCCTGCGACCGATGCCGTCTGGCGGCGAGCGATGCACGAGGGGCTGTTTGATATTTTCAAGGCCGCCGGCGCGCTGGTGAGCAACGCCGGCTGTGCAGGCTGTGCCGCCGGTCAGGTCGGTCAGAACGGTCCCGGTGAGGTGACTGTCAGCACCGGCAACCGAAACTTCGCCGGCAAGCAAGGTGAGGGCGAGGTCTACCTCGCCAGTCCCGCCACGGCGGCCGCATCGGCCGTCGCCGGCATCATCACGACGGCCGACGCCGTGCTGAAAATGTCCCCGGCCGAAGTTGGGAAGGCCTCGCGTTCCAGCGCCGCCGCAAAGCAATCGAGGCTGGCCTCAGCCGATGCGTCAGCCGCCTCTGGCAGCGCCGGTCGCCCGACCAAGGTTTCCGGCCGCGTCTGGCTGATCGATCGCGACAATATTGACACCGACATGATCTACCACAATCGCCATTTGACGATCACCAACATGGCCGAGATGGGCAAGTACACTTTTGGCAACCTCGCCGGGTGGGAAGATTTCGCCACGAAGGCCCAACCCGGCGACATCGTGGTAGTCGGCGAGAACTTTGGCTGCGGCAGCTCGCGCCAGCAAGCGGTCGACTGCTTCAAGAGCCTCGGCATTGCGCTGGTTGTCGCTCGATCCTTCGGTGCGATCTACGAGCGCAATGCCATCAACAATGCTATGCCGATTATGAAGGCAAACTTGATCGGCGCGGGGTTGGTCGACGGCGAGACCGTCGAGGCCGACTTCCATAGCGGCGAAATCCGGCGGCCGAGCGGCCAGACCATCCAAGGCCGCCCCTTTCCACAAGTGCAAATGGAAATCTATCGGCGTGGTGGACTCCTTTCCGGTGGAGACTAACGGAGAATCACTCTCTATGGGAATGACATTTGCTGAAAAGATCCTTGCCAAGAAGGCGGGACGAAGCGAGACGCGGCCGGGCGAGATCGTCACGGTCCGGCCTGACCACTTGCTCTCGCACGACAACACGGCGGCGATCGTCGAGAAGATTTCTGCCGATCTGGCGGAGTTCGGCGTCGCCAGCCAGGACCTGCACGTCATTGTGCTCGATCACGTTGTACCGGCGGCGTCCGAAAAAGACGCCGAAAACCACAAGGCCATCCGCGAGTACGTCCGCAAATTCGGCATCAAGCATTTCTACGATGTCGGCGTCGGTGTGTGCCATCAGATCATGGTCGAGAAGGGCATCGCCCGCCCCGGCATGCTGATCGTCGGCAGCGATTCGCACACCTGCATGTACGGCGCAGTCGGCGCGTTCGCCACCGGTATCGACCGCACCGAGGCATCCGCGCTAATCCTCACCGGCCAGACATGGCTTAAGGTCCCGCAGAGCATCCGCATTGACTTCCGCGGCCGATTGCCACGCGGTGTGACGGCCAAGGACCTCGTGTTAACCATCATCGGCGACATCGGAGCCGATGGAGCCAATTACCAATCGGTCGAGTTCCACGGCGACGTCGCCCAACTGACCATGGACGACCGCCTGACCATCGCCAACATGGGCATCGAGATGGGCGCGAAGGCAGCCGTCTTCCAGGTCGACGCATTGACGGTCGAATATCTCAAATCGGCCGGCGTGCCTCCAGGCGGCTACGAAGCCGTCTGGGCCGACCCCGACGCCAAATATGCCATGACGCGTCAGTACGATCTCAGCTCGCTTGGTCCCGTCGTGGCCAAGCCGCACACCGTCGACAACATGGCCAAGGTCGAGGAAGTCGAAGGAACGCCCATCGACCAGTGCCTTCTAGGCACCTGCACCAACGGCCGCACCAGCGATTTCGAAATCGCCGCATCAATCTTGAAGGGCAAGAAGATTGCCCCGACCATACGCCTGCTCCTGCTGCCGGCCTCGAAAGAAATCCTCCGCCAGACGCTCGCCTCCGGCGCGATGACCACACTGATGGAAGCGGGCGGCATGTTGCTTCCGCCAGGCTGCGGCCCGTGCTTGGGCGCACACATCGGCGCGCTGGCCTCCGGCGAACGATGTCTGTCGACGTCCAACCGAAACTTCAAGGGACGGATGGGCTGTGGAAAGGCCGAAATCTTTCTTGCCAGTCCCGCCACCGTCGCGGCTTCGGCCATCGCCGGCTCGATCCGCGATCCTCGCAAGGAGATGCAATCATGAGCAAGGTCTGGAAATATGGCGACGATATCAACACCGACATGCTCTTCCCGGGCAAGTACACCTACTCGTGCTCGAAGGCCGACCAAATCCTACCGCATCTGCTTGAAGACCTCGACCCAGACTTCGCCAAACGCGTCGAGCCGGGGGATGTGGTCATGGCCGGCAAGAACTTCGGCTGCGGCAGCTCGCGCGAGCAGCCGGTTGTGGGGCTGAAAGCCGCCGGCGTCGAGGCCGTCGTGGCCAAGAGCTATGCCCGCATCTTTTATCGTTCGGCCATCAACCAGGGCCTGCTGTTGGTCGAGTGCTCCGAGGCCATCGACGCCTATCGCGAAGGCGACGCGGTGAAGTTGGACGCCGCGGCAGGCACAATCACCATCGGCGGCCAATCGTTCTCGTTCCCCAGCCTGCCGAAGGAAATCCTTGCGATCCGCGAGGCGGGCGGGCTGCTTCCCTATGCACGGGCCAACCTGAGGAGTCGTCGATGAGGCTTTACGAATACGAAGGGAAACAAGTGTTGGCGGCTGAGGGCATCAGAACGCCGCGGGCGTATGGGTTGGCCATTCCGACGGGCGCGTCTGTTCGCCTTCCCGCCGGGGCCCAGGCAATGGTTAAGGCCCAAGTGCTCGTTGGTGGTCGTGGCAAGGCCGGCGGTATCCGCCGCGCAGCCTCCCAAGCCGACCTCGACGACGCCATAAGCGAAATTCTCGGCATGCGCATCCACGGCTACCCGGTCCAATGCGCCTTGGTCGAGGAGACGGTCGATGCGATCGCCGCATTTTATCTCGGCGTGACGATGAATCCCGCTACGTTCAACAACGTGGTCATAGCGGGAGTAACCGGCGGCGTGGACATCGAAGAGGCCGCCCGCACGCAGCCGGAATCGATCCTGCGAGTCGAGCTCCCCGAGAGCCCCGCCGAGTTGCCGCCCAAAGCTGCCAAGCAAGTCGCCGCCTTCCTCGCCAAGGCCCTACCGGATGCCAAGGCCATGGTGCCGAAGCTGGTTGATGTGGTCACACGGCTCTACGGCGCATACCAGAAGTGCGACGCCAAGGTGCTGGAAATTAACCCACTCTTGATCACCGCCAAGGGCCCGGTGGCTGCCGACGCCAAAATGGTGCTCGACGACAATGCTCTGTATCGCCAAACAGAGCTGCTCGCCAAGCTCTCGATCGCCAGCAAGCGCCACGAAGACGCCGAATCGACCGAGCGCGAAAAACAAGCTGTGGCAGGCGGTTTCCCCTACGTCGACTTGCTGCCGGAGGACGTCGAGCGCGAGCCGGGCAAAGTCTACGTCGGCCTAGTGCCCGGCGGGGCTGGTTACGGCATATTCTCGATCGACGAAACGACCGGAATTGGCGAGAAGTGGTTCCAAGGTCGCATCGTGCCGGTCAATTTTATGGATTCCGGTGGCGGCCCGACGCTCCAGAGCGTCTCCGACATGTTTTCGCTCTTGATGGACTGGTCGCTGATCGATGTGATCGTCACTTCTCGGTTCGGCGGCATTTCGAGTTGCGATATTTTTATCCGAGGCCTAGTCGACTGCCTGCGGAAGCGCCATGCCGAAGGGAAACGCGTTGTTCCAGTATACGGCCGTATGGTCGGCACCGACCTGAGTGCCGCTCGCGTGTTTCTCGACACTGCGAGGACCCAAACTCCCGAGCCACTTGCGGCCCTCTCGATGGTCGTTGGAAACCGCGAGATCATGGCCCAAATCATCCGCAAAGGCATCTCGGATTACCTCGCCAAACAGGAGGCCGCACAATGAGCAACATGCAATGCGCCCCCATAGCGGAAGGGATGTTGGCCTATCTGGTCGGGAAAGTTCGTCCTGCATTGGCCAAGCGAATCGCCAAGCGCGGCTGCATCGACACGGCGGTGATTGGATTGGGCAAGCAAGGCACACGCCACGCCGGGCTCATGAAGGACTTCGGCACAACCATCGCCGGCGCGGTTGCTGCCGGCCAGGGCGGAACCCGCGTGGCCGAGACGATCCCCGTCTACGATTCCGTAGCCGAGATGCTCGCCGAACACCCTGACATCGCCGTGGCGAGCGTTTGGAAGCACTATTCGACCGCTGCTGACGCAACGATCGAGGCCATCGACGCCGGAATCCCGATCATCGTGCTTATTTCCGAAGGCATGCCCGTGCGCGATGTGCAACGCGTGGTCGTTGCCGCACGGCGTCGCGGCACACTTCTCTTGGGACCAAACACGCCCGGGATCATCTTCCCGCCCGAGCACGTCAAGTCCGGTATGTTGCCCGACGTCTTCCAACCGGCCGAACCGGAGCCAGACCGCTACACCTCCCACGGCGTGACGATCTGTTCGCGCAGCGGAGCGATTCTCTATCACTTGTCCGATGCCCTAGCTTCGGCAGGTATCGCACAGAACGCGGTAATCGGCGTTGGCGGCGATTCGGTCATCGGCACCCCATTTCCGGCAGTAGTGCCGTTGGTCAGCACCTATTCGAAGACTGACTTGGTGGTGCTGGCGGGCGAAATCGGCGGTTGTCAGGAAGAATTGCTCGCCGAAGACATGCGCACCATCCCGAGAAATATCCCAAGCCGGTCATTGCGTTGATTTCCGGTCGCTGCGCCCCCCAGGGCAAGCAGATGGGCCACGCCGGCGCGATCGTCAACCCTGGCGCGGACTATGGCACATACAAATCGAAACGCGCCGCGTTCGAAGCCGCTGGCGTAACGGTGGTCAACAGCCAATACGAATTGGTCGAGGCCGTCCAAAAGGCGCTCGGCGGACGAACCTACTTCCAGCCGGATCGCTACTACGCCCGAATGGCGCAAATTTGGGACGCCCCGCCGCCAAAGAAGACTTGGACCACCTCGATCACTAAGGTCGTCCCAAACCAGTTGGCCATTCGCGGCATTCCGCTGACCGATCTGATCGGCCGTCGCAGCATTATCGAGGTTGCCGCGTTGCTGACCACCGGCCGACTGCCCGGCAAGGCCGAAAAGGCGAACCTCGACAAGATCGCCCGCAAGGCCGCCCTCGCACCAGTGCCGAAAATCGCCTTCCACAAGAAGGACGATGTCTCGCGCCAGCTAGCCGGCCTGATATTGGCCGACACCGGCTTCCACGCCTTCTCCGGCACGGAAGCCGAGCGAACCGCCTACCTCTTGGGCCGTGGCGCGGCTTACCTGGCCCGCATCTTTAAGATCCCACTAAAATCGGCCAAGAACTTTTCGGACATGGCCGCTCGTGCGGTCGCCGGCAAGGCCTCGTTGAACGCCTCCCACGCCCAGATGATCGAAGCGGCCATCGTGGCATGTGCCGATCACGGTGTAACGCCGCCAAGTGCCCAGACGACGATCATGGTCTCAACGGTTCGTGCGCCGTTAGAAGTGGCGGTCGCAGCCGGCGTGATGGCCATCACCGATGTCCATGGCGGCGCTGGCGCCAGTGCGGCCGAGTTCCTTCTCGAATGCGCCGCGTCGGCCAAGAAGAATAAACTCTCGCCTTTTGCCGCCGCCGAAGCGATAATTGCGGATCGTACGACGCGCGGAGCGCGACGCATCGAGGGGCTGGGCCATCGTCTGCACACCAAAGATCCGCGGCGAGACGCCCTTTGGAAGTTCGCCGAGAAGAGCCACATCAATGGCCAATGCATCCCAATCTCGAAAGTCGTTGGCGACGCCTTCAGAGCCGTTCGCGGACTCGAATTGCCGATCAACGTCGACGGAGTCATCGGCGCAATCGTGGCCGACATGGGGCTTGAGCCGCGCGTGGCAAAGGCCATTTTCGTATTTGGACGCATCATGGGACTCGCGGCGCACTACTTCGAGGAAGTGTCGACTCAACCGCCCATGCGAAACGTCGATTTCAGCCAAGCAGTGTATAGGAAAGAGTAGAAGCCTCCGGTCACAGGACAAAGCACGTTGTTTTAATGACGGCGGAGATACTCATGAAACTCTACGAGTTCGAGGGAAAGCGACTATTCGATATGGCGGGGATCAAAACTCCCGCCGGAAAGGTCGTCGCGTCGTGCGACGAGGCCCGTGGCCTGATTGAACAATACGGTCCCGTCATGGCCAAGGCGCAGGTTCTGTGGGGACACCGCGCCAAGAACGAAGGCATCCTCTCTTGTGACTCGGAGGTACAACTGGTCGAGGCCGTCGGCTCACTGCTTGGCAAGAACATGTTCGGCGAGACTGTCGAGCGGGTCCTCGTCGAGAAGAGAGTCGACATCGTCCAAGAGGCCTATGCCTCCGTCACCTACATTGGCGCTTCACCCGCGTTGGTTCTCTCGAGTCGCGGCGGTATTGATGTTGAACAAGCCTGTCACGAAGCCCAGGCCGACGTAGTGATCGAACCGGTCAACATTCGGCACGGGCTCGCCTCGGAAAAGGCCGCCGAGCTCGCGCAAAGGGCTGGCCTAGTCGATAATCTCGAAGGCGCAGCCGACCTCCTAATGAGGCTCTACCGCATGTTCTCTGATTGCGACGCGACGCTGGCCGAGATCAATCCCCTGGCGCGTACTGCCGACGGCCAGTGGATAGCCGTCGACGCGAAAGTGCGGACCGACGAAGACGCCATGTACCGCCAATCCCACCTAAATCTCCCCGACCGGCTCAGCTCTGGTCGCACGCCAACCGAACTCGAACGTTTGGCCTTGGAGAATGATCAAACCGATACGCGCGGCAGCGCCGGCCGGATGTTCTACGAACTGGATGGCAACATTGTGATCCTGGCCTCGGGTGGCGGTACAAGCGTCGAAGCTCTCGATGACCTCTGCCTCCGAGGCGGCCGCCCCGCAATCTTCACCGAATACAGCGGCAACCCAACGCCCGAAAAGGTCAAAGGGCTAACGAAGATCGCCCTGCGCTATCCCCGCCAAATCGACGCCGTCTGGGTAATCGGTGGGCGGGCCAACTTCACCGACGTCTACGAAACGCTTATCAACGGCATCATGGCAGGCATCCGCGAGACGCCCAACTTCGACCGGACCGTCCCAATCCTCATCCGCCGCGCCGGACCTCGCGACGAAGAGGCATTTGCCCAATTGCACAAGCTCCGTTCCACCGACGGCTACAACCTGTTCCTACGCGGCATGGCTACTTCCGTGGCCAATTCTGCTCGCATGGTTATCCATCAGGCGAAGAAACACAAGGAACAAGCATGGGCATACTGATCGACAAACAGACGCGGGTACTGGTGCAAGGCATCACGGGCAAACAAGGCCGGCGACTCTGCGGCGAGATGCTGGACTGCGGAACCCATGTTGCCGCCGGCGTGACGCCGGGCAAGGGCGGCGAAGAAGTCTTCGGCCTGCCGGTCTACAACTCCGTGGACGAGGCCTTGCAAATACATCCCGACATCAACACTAGCCTCCTCTCCGTACCACGCGAAGGTACGAAGGAAGCCGCACTCGAGGCCATCGCTTGCCGCCAGATCAAGCTGGTGAACATCTTGACCGAAGGCCTGCCGCAGCGCGACGCCGCCGAAATCGTTCAGGCTGCCGCTGAAAACGGCACCCGCGTTGTTGGCCCGGCGTCGGTCGGCATCATCAATCCCATCGACCGCGTCAAGGTTGGCGCAATCGGCGGAAACGATCCGGGCGTGTTCTATCCTGGAAACATCGCCATCTTCTCGAAAAGCGGCGGGATGTGTCTCTCGATCGCCACGGAGGTTTTCAACGCCCTGGGATACGGCGTCAGCATCGTCGTCGGCATTGGCGGCGACCGCATCACGGGCACCAACTTCAAGGACCTCCTGGACCTTGCCCGCGACGATGAACAGTCAAAGCTCATCATCCTTGTGGGCGAGGTCGGCGGCGACTACGAAGAAGAAGCCGCCCGGTACATACAAGATACAAAATATCCCAAACCCGTCGTCGCTCGCATCACGGGGATCGGAGCACAGAAGATCTTTCCACGCGGCTCACGCATGGGGCATGCCGGCGCGATCATCGGCGATAGCAGCTTCGGCAGCTATGAAAGCAAGGTGGCCGCGTTTGAACGAGCCGGCATGTCCGTAGCGAAGACCTCGGAGGAATTGGTCGACTTGGTCGAGCGGGCGATGCCGCGCCGCGGCCCCGACCTCGAAGCGGCCATGTCCCGCGAGTTCGAACTGGTCAGCATCGCCAAGAATAAGCTGGAAAGACTCAAGAGCCAGGTCCGCGCCGTGCAAGTCCGCACACACCTGACCCAAATCATCGAGGGCGTACCACATTTTCGCGGCCGGCCCCTACCGCGACTGATGCGCGAGACCACCGTGCCACGCATGATCTACGAGGCAATCACAAAAGAGGACGCCACTGACGATCAGGCCGCACGACTGGCAAAAGACATCGTACTCACTGCGCAGACCCACCCGCTGGCAAAAGCCGCCGGCGACGCGGCCGTCGCTTCGTTTCAAGGCGCATCGCCCGTCAACACCGCCGTCAGCGCCGGCCTGCTGACCCTTGGCGTCGAGGCAGATTGCGCCTCGATGAAGCTCAACAATCGCTACTATCCCACCGAGGCCGAAGCCCTCGCATTGGTGCCCCGAGTGATCGAACTCGTCGCTTGCATTCTCGGAAACCAATTGCAATGGAGCGACACGCAGCCAATCGAGGCGATGATCTTCCAGGCCCTATCCGGCAGACAACCCTCGCCCGCCGAATCCAAACTCATGGGGGCCATCTTCATTTCCTGTGTCGATCACACGCCCGCCACCCCTTCATCCTTGGCCGCGATCACCTCGTACTCTGGCGGAAACTCGCTCAAGACGGCCTTGGCAGCCGGCATCACCGCAATGGGCGAATCGCACGCTGGCGCGGGCGAGGCCACTGCTCGGGTCCTAAGCTCCTATGTGAAGAGGATGCAGGAAGCGATCGAGACGTCGGGTGTTTTTGAGGTCGCCGGCACCGCCATCACCAACCTCAAGGAACTTGCAATGCATATCGTCCGCGAGGTCACAGGCGGCAACGACGGACCCAAGAGGAAAGTGCCCGGCTACGGCCATCGGCACTACAGTCTCTATGGGCGGGACCCACGAGCCGTCACCCTGTTGGAGATGGCCAATGAGCTTGGCTTGGCCGGTGACTACTGCACGCTGGCTCAGGAAATCGAGTGGATCCTTAAACGACAGAAGGCCCTGGGGCTGTGCCTCAACGTCGACGGCGTGATCGGCGCGCTCCTATGCGATCTGAAGATCAGGCCGGAGGCCGGAAAGGCGGCCTTTATCATCCCCCGTACCGTCGGACTGCTCGGTCAGCTCCTAGAGCAAGATTCCGGCTCGTTCTTCCGCTTGGCCAATGACTCAATCATCTACATCGGCCCGAAAGCCCGTCTGTGAGACGAAGAAAAGGGGGACGAAGAAAAGGGGATAAGTCCAATTATTGGCGTTTCCTTGGCCTTCCACGGGGTTGAAAGGTGGATTCGAGTCCGAGCTTTTCGGCGGTCATCGCCTGCCAGACGGCGCTGCCAAAGGGACGGCCACGCTGCACTGACGTTTGCACGGCCTCCAATTCCGCCTTCGGCTGCGGTCGATTCACCTGCAATAGCCATTGTCGCGGTCGCTCGACGGGCCAATCCGTCAACGGCGGCACATCGTCGGTCAGCGCGGCGTGCCGCCGGCGCCATAAGCTCGACCATCGCCACTCCTCCGCACGCTCGACCAGCCCCGCACGTAAGGCGTTCCGTTCCACGTAGCAAAGAACGGTGAGCAAGTGCTCGTCGGTTTCCACCGGAAATGACTTGTACGTTCCCTGATAAAGATGTCCGCAACCAACGGTCTTGCGGTGCAAATGCCACCGTCGCACGTGCGCGATCGTCAATCGGTGCATGAACCGGGCCAAATCGCCATCGTGTTCCGGCCAGAGTACAAGATGCCAATGGTTGGGCATCATCAGGTAGCCCAAAATCCGCATTGGCTTCTTGGCCAGCGTCTCCTTCATCACGCGCTCGAAGGCCGCGTAGTCGGCCTCCTTGGCAAAAATCCGCGCCCGTGCATTCGCACGGTTGATAACATGGAATACCATTCCCCCAGGAGCTACACGGGCTGTTCGCGGCATGGCCTGAATCTACCACTACCGCCCTCGCTTGTCAATAATTGGACTTATCCCCTTTTCTCTCGCCTTTTCTCTCGTCAACCTTTCGATAAGGTATTCGATGTCCGGCGTCCCGAGAAAGCTTGCTTTGATGGAACGCCGGCCGACACTCTTTCCGCGGCGAGGCCGTTTCCGTCCCGGATTGCTCATCGACACCCTTTGATGGCACCGCGGAACGATCGCCGGAAAACGGTCCGTTGTTGCGACTTCTAAGACGGTTGGGTTTCCGAGAGTCGTGGCCCGACCGTGGCCCATCGTTTACTGCGCCGACCCAATCGGCGAAACGTCTCGAAATGCGCGGAGTAGCGGCTAACGGGCAAAAGGGACTGCGCGTTAAGTGGCTCAGCACAGTGTAATGGTCAATACTGGCTCGCCGCGACCTTCCGTCGGCATCGTTGCCAAGCCACGGCCGCTACACAAATTGCGGCCGACAAAATCATAGCAAGCGTGTCTGGTTCGGGTACCGTCGTAATTGCGTAACCACTAAAGCCAGTCACGGTAAAGTTGGCGTAGGTGCCATCGAGATTCAGATCGGCCACGTCGTACTTCATCCAACGCGAGGCGTCATGGTGCCACACCTCCAACTGATCGCGTGAGTATCCGACGGGAACGCTGAACGACAGATAGGCCGGATCGCCGGGCGTGTAGCCGTCGCCAACCGAGAAATTCCAGGCCCCCAGCACCGTCTCACTCGAAGCCAAGAGGCTTCGTAGGTCGCCCAGGGCCGGACTGTCCATGACCGTGGCGGTGAAGGTGAGCGGCGTAGATGTTGTCTCGGCCAAGAAGCTTACCCCGACCGACCACCCGGTTCTGCCAGGGCCGCTATCAACCGCCAGCACGCGTTGCGTGGTGAGCAGATCAATAATAGCCGGCGTACCCGCCGTAAGGTTCTGAACCGCGGATGCCGTGAACAAATGGCTCGTCCTGTTCCACGTGCCACCAACGGGCTCAAAAACGCCGCTCCCGGTCCATGTGCCAGCATAGACGGGTTTGATCGGGACATTAGCTGCCGCCTTTGCGCCGGCAAGAAGCGCACGGTGCCATTGTTATCGATGATGCCATTCGCGCCAGAAGCACTGGTCGCACCAACGTGAATGGCCAGCATTGATCGGCTGTCGATGGTCAATCGTGATGGTGAAAGGCCAGCCATATTCCACATGGAAAGGCTCTCTGTTGCAACTACGCCGCCGTTGGTGATATTCAGCGTTCCAGGTCCAGAAGAAGAGCGCGGGCCTAACGAAAGGCTATGAGCGTTGATCCACTTGGAGCCGGTGCCATCGACGGTAACCGCGCTCCACGTAGAGTAAGCAACAGAGGCATGATCCGTAACAACGGCACCACCATTTAGGACATTTAACGTCCCGTGGCCGGTACCGCCAACCATCAAACCATCACTGACCAGCCACGTCGACCCGACATCAGTTACCGTCACGGTACCGTTTGCGCCCCAGTCGCCACTGCCGAGAGTAGCTGAAGAACACGTAGCACTACCACCATCGGAAATATTGAGAGTTCCCGTGCCTGTAAATCCAATGTCACAATCGTTAGCAACCCATTTCGAGCCGTTCCCAATCACAGCTACGTTCCCCACCGAGCTTCGAGAAAGTCCGATGACAACCCGATTATTCGCAGCCGTGCCACCGTTAGTGATATTGAGCGTACCACTGCCATAACGACCGATCTCGATGTAGTCACTGGTCCATTTCGAGCCAGTGCCGTTCACCGTGGCTATTCCTGTCGATCCGCCATTATAACCGACGTAGCCTTCGTTCGACTTGATTGCAGCGGCGTTTTGAATGGTCAATGATCCGCTGCCTTTCCACCCGGCGCAAAGCGGGCCGTAGCTACCGCTCTCGTCCATGCTGAGGCAAACCGTCACGTCTTGGTCGGGTAGACTATTAAACCTCAACGTCTGGCTTCCCGTCGAGTCAAATAGCACGTTACAGTCGCTCGCGAAGCCGTGCGCGTTGATGGTCCCGGTGCCGGCTAGGCTAGCTGGCGCTGCCCAAAGGCTCTTTGTATTCAACGTTCCACCGCCTGTGCCAAAACGGATCGTGCCCGTAGCGCCTGAGTTGTAGCCTGCATAAGTCGAGCCAGCGACGGTAACACTGCCGCCGTTAGAAATACTGAGCGTACCACTACCAGAGTAGCCAACGTAGAGGTCGGAGTCACAGGTCACGGTTGACCCCTCGCCATCAACGTTCACGGTTCCAATCGAACCCGACGAGTAGCCGATGTATCCCTTGCTGCTTGTCGCCTTACCGGCCCCGATGATGTTTAACGTCCCATTGCCGCCATATCCAACGTGGAGCTCTGAACTGTTGCTCCACTTTGAATTGACGCCGCCGACGGTAACCTCGCCGCTCGATCCTGCATATTCACCGATATACGCCAAAGAACTGCCTACAGCGCCGCCGTCTTCAATCTTGAGTACACCGTTGCCGTAATACCCGACGTCAAGAGTATGTACGTCCCAACTTGAGCCGCCGTTAACTGTCCCCTGGCCCGTTGCGGTGGATTGATATCCGAAGAACCCACGATAAGACTTCAGTGAGATTCCATTTTTGATCGCTAGCGAGCCGCTGCTTTTCCAGCCAGCGCCAAGATCGCCGCTGCCACTCCGAACGTCGAGGTTTACAGTCGGGCCCTGTTGGTTGAACGTAAGTTCGCGATTCAGACTCGCGGTCGAGTCAAATGTCAGATCAACATCGCTCACAAGTCCCCGGGTTATGATCGTGCCCGAGCCGGTAAGCGCACCTGGTGACGCCGCCAACGTATTAGTGGTTAACGTTCCGCCGTTAAAGGAAATCTGTCCCGCAGAGCCCGCCATGTAGGAAACGTACGTTGTGCCGTTGGCGGTTACTGCACCGTCGCTGTTGATTTGCAGAGTGCCGTTGCCCGAATAGCCAACGCACAGTTCTGCATTATTGAACCAAGCTGAGTTGGCACCGCTCACAGTCACTACACCGCTCGCGCTAGTAGGGGAACCAAAATATCCGCCGATGTATCCAGCATAATCGGTCACCATGCCACCATTGGTAACGTTCAAGATGCCATCACCCGCGTAACCGACTTTGATGTTCGATGCATTAACCCATGTGGAACCCGCCCCATTGATTGTCACCTGACCGCTGTAGCCGGATACGTAAGCAAGGTAACCGTCCCGTGAAAAAAGATAGCTGCCAGCGTCAACGGTCACCATACCGCCAGAGGTGTATCCAACGTGCGCGGTGGTCGAGGTGGTCCAGGTCGTCGGGTCTGTGGGGTCCACACTGCCCGTCCAGGTAATTGCCCCGCGGACATGGGAAATTGGACCGACGATATTGATCGCAATCAAGAAGCAAAAGGCGAGAGAAACGCTAGTGGCGTAGTTCTGACACGGCAGGATACCGCATTCATTTTTGTCATTACGACGAGGCCATCGCATGGTTGCCACCCGTGGAAAAAGGTGTTGTTGATTGCTCTCTCGATCGCCCAGACGCAAATCTCGAAAACGCAACAGCATCGGACATGGCGATGATTACCGATGCCACCTCAACGATCCCGCCGGGCCCATAGTCGCGGGACATGGGTTCGCCCCAGACTCCGTTCCGATTCAGCTTATTTTAGCAGACGCCATAAAAAACAACCACTTGTGGCCGGAATGTACATGGCCGATTTACCGGGAAAGGTTGGTTTCTTGAGGCTAGGCCGGCAATTCGTCGCCGCCCCGACTTTTTCGGCCAAACCGCTCCGAGGTTGCCATCTCGTCAAACAAACCGCCGGAAAGCCGTGGGAAACGCGGTTGACGGCAACACTCCCTGCCTCTTCGGTGGGGGCACTGAAGGGATTGGCTTTGGAGGTCGTGCCGGCAACCGTAATTCTGTCTCAGCCGATGGCCCGTTCCCGCGTCGTCATCCGTCGGCCGCAATGGCGGCACTCGCGACGACGAACGATATGGCCTCCTTTACGATGGGAGGAAAAGGGGATAAGTCCAATTATTTAAAGATCGTCTCGTCTAAAGGGAGCGGGAGTCTTTGTTTGTTGCCGGCTCTGACGCTCGCAGGAATCAAACCAGGGACGAAATTTGTTTATGGAAAGTGAACGTGGTTGTATCGCTTTCGGCCGACGTTCGGAAGGCATCGTTCCGATGTGGGCCTTTCTGTCGAGGACACGCCGCATCGACCGTGGTTACCTCTTTATCACTATTCCGCTCAACGACGTCAATCTCCCTGTGGCGGGGATCGTGAAGATCGGTCTTGCAGCGCCCGCAAGAAACAAAAAAGTCCCCGCACCGACGGTTGGTGGCACGGGGACTGTTTTCCGCGTTGGACTCTATCGAAACGCTGCTATCGGGCTGCAACCAGTGGCGATGTGGTATTGAAGCCGAAAGCGACCGACGCGACTTTGCCCGCAGTGAGCATAACCGTTTGAGGAACTTCCTCCTGGACTTGCCCGTCGCGGACCACCGTGGCGCGAATAACGTACTTGTAGTTGAAGCCAGGCTTCAATCCGTACGAAATGAACTGACGCCGGCTGCCGGTGCTGTGGGTTTCTAAACCGTTGACGGTAACCTTGGCATCGTACGGCACCCAAATCGTCAGCACGCCTGAATCGGCAGACGTCGGTCCGCTGGTCTTAGGCATCGTGGTGCTGGGAGCCGGTCCGGGCAAACCCGGTGCAGGCGCAGCAGGTTCCGGCGTCAACGGCTCGATAATGGGCTTCCTCGCTGGCGTTGGTGCGGGTGCCGCGGGAGCCAACGTGGGCTGAGCCGCCGGTGCCGCTACTGCGCTATCGCCGCAGCACGAACTGACGGCCGAACACGTCGAACAATACGAGCCACACCCCCAGCCGCTGTAGCAACTGCTATAGCTGCCATAGCAGCCACTATAGCAACCACCGCAGCCGCCCCAACCGCACGACGAGTACCAGCCGGAGTAATACCAGGGGGAGTAATAGCCCCAGTATCCACCGTAGCCGCAACAATGGTGGCCCCACCCGGCGCTAACCGGCACGGCTGATGCCAGCAATGCTATCGCCACGACCAAGCCCACCAAGCCGCACTTCCAGCTTTGTCGAAACATGTTTTGTTCTCCCTTCCGCTAGTAACAATCAGGAAAATTTGCCCAGAGTCCACATGTAAACATAGCAGTGCCATTTCAAAAAGCAAGTAGGCTTGGGGGGTATTGTGGGCTGTCTTTTCCTCGCAATAACGCACAAGCCGCACAAGCTGCTTTCTTGGTATGATGGCGCACGGCTCCGACAGAACCGTCATATTGCCGTTGACTTCGCCTGTGGACGTAACTTATTACTGTGTATTGTATTGCGGCCGTCAGTTCGCATAGAAACGCAAGTGCTGTCCATCGACGCTGATTGTCTCGTCCCTGACCTGTCCGATCCCGGAATGATCGAATGAAGGCTTCCGTCTGGGCCTCCCGAATGCCGTGGTCAATTGCGGCCCTGGCGACCTTGCTGGTCACCCTGGGTTGGCTGGCCATCGCTAGGGTCGAAGAACTTACCGACGGGGGCGCCAAGTTCGTCCACCAGCAGATGGCATTCTCGGTGATCGCCTTGGCAGCAATGCTACTGCTGACGCTACCGAGCTACCGTGTGCTTTGCCGATTCAGCTACGCCTTTTTTTTGCTGGCCATCTTGATGCTGGCAACCGTGTATCTATTCCCGCCCGTCAACCGGGCCCACCGCTGGATTCGCCTAGGCCCTATTGGCCTTCAGCCGTCGGAGTTGGCTAAGGTGGCATATGTCTTGGCATTGGCGCGATACCTTATGTACCGAGAGAACTACCGTCGGCTGCGCGGGCTACTCATACCGTTGGCGATCACATTGGTACCGGTGCTGCTGATCCTCAAAGAGCCAGATCTTGGCACGGCGATTGTGCTCCTGCCTGTCTTCTTCGTGATGCTATTTACTGCGGGAGCCAAACGCAGCGATCTGGCGTGCGTCGCCTTAGCCGGGCTGCTTGTGGTTCCGCTGCTTTGGACGCAGATGAGCCTCGACCAAAAATCTCGCATAACGGCATTATTCGACCAGCCGCCGCCCGGCCAGCGGACCAGCGATGAGGCCTATCACCTGCACCAGGCCAAGCAGTTTCGGGCGATGGGTGGCATTTGGGGTAGCTTCGTGACGGGCCAGCCCACCGATGATCCGGCCGCATACCGACTGCCCGAGGCGCAAAGCGACTTCATTTTTTGTGTAGTGGGAGAGCGGTTTGGGCTTGCAGGCATGGCACTGACGTTGGCGCGATATGGCCTACTAGTTTGGCGGGCGGCGGCCATTGCCGTCCGAACGCGCGAGCCGTTTGGGCGCCTGCTTGCTGCCGGAGTGGGGGCCCTTTTCGCCGTCGAGGTGTTGATCCATACCGGCATGAGCGTCGGACTGTTGCCGATCACGGGGCTATCGTTGCCACTGGTGAGTTACGGCGGATCGGGACTGCTGGCCCACGGCATAGCGTTGGGCTTGCTGCTCAGCGTGGGTCTTCGCCCAGGCTACGAGGTGACCAACGAGCCGTTTCGATACGAGGTCAAAACAGCTTAGGGCGAGCAGTCGCTCATCACTTCTTCACCCCTTTCAACTCGATGGCGTCCAGCGAGATTTCGCCCAGGGCGCCAAGCAACCCGATGCGGATGATCGCCTCGCGGGCCTTGGGAGGCACACGGATGCGCTGGCTGTACGGTTGCCAGTCAAACGAGCCACGCCATGGACCGAGGACTGCCTCGCCGACGATGGCGCGGTTGGCGTCATAGAAATTGATGACGATGGCAGGCAATTCGTGAGGATCCTGGCCGGGCCGTACGTTTTTGGCTCGAACCTGTGCAGAAAGCTCGAGTTGTACGACCTTTCGCCCGTCGACAGCGAAGCCTTGCAGAGCGTGACCGTTACGGCCCGGCAGGTCATTTGTGAAAGTAGCGTAACGCTCGCCTTGCGGTGCATTCGGCGCCTCGACGATCGTCAGCGCCCGTTGGTAATGCCACCCCGACGGCACGGGCGGGTCGCCCTCGACGGTCTCGAAGCCGCCGTTGACGATCGACGGATGAAGCGGATCTGGTAAAACAACGCGGCCCGACTCGGCCTTGCCCGTCATAGGAACAAACAGCGTCGGCTGCAGCGCCTCGGATACGAGCTTTCCGTCGTGCTTCACCAAGAGGTAGAGCGTTTGCTGATAGCGTTCGCCCACAGGTATCACAATGCGTCCGCCTTCGCGCAATTCCTTGACAAGCGCCGGCGGCACTTTTTCAGGCGAACAGGTGACAATGATCTTGTCGAACGGCGCATGTTCGGGCCAGCCCTGATAGCCGTCGCCCACCTTGACGTGCACGTTCTTATACCTGAGCCTTTCAAGCACGCTGGCTGCCTTATGGCCCAGCGGCGCCACAATCTCGATGGTGTAGACTTCAGCGACCAACTTTGCCAACACGGCAGCCTGATAGCCGCTGCCGGTGCCAATCTCCAACACTTTGTCGCTCGGTTGGGGATCAATGGCTTGGGTCATGTAAGCCACGATAGAAGGCGCCGAAATCGTTTGTCCCTCGCCGATGGGCAGTGCCATGTCGATATACGCGTACTTCCGCTGCCCTAGCGGCACGAACTCGTGGCGCGGCGTGTTCCGCATGGCCTCGAGCACGCGCTCGTTCGTCACGCCCGCAGTGACGATCTCCTCGTCGACCATCTTCTTGCGGATGGCGTCCAGCGACGTCCGCGACTGGGCCATCGCCGCTAGTACGTCGATCCACATGATGGCGGCACAAACCATGGCCACCATAGCTCGGAAACTATTGCTGCGTTCCATACCGCTATTATATGTGGCTGACCAACGGTTCCAAAGCACCAGCCCTGTTTTCGGCGATTCGCTTCTGCGATAATCAAGCGATGCTTTCAGCCTATCTTGATTGTAACACCTTTAGCGGACGCCGGCACAGCAGATCGGGCACATGACCAATCAATCTATTCGGGGCCTTGTCATCGATCGCTTGCTGCCGCGGGTGCAAACACCTGCCCAGTACGTTGGCGGCGAATGGAACGCGGTGGTCAAGGATCACCGCACGGTCCGCGGTACGTTGTGTCTGGCTTTTCCCGACGCGTACTCAATCGGCATGAGCAATCACGGATTGCAGGTGCTCTACGACGTGATGAATCGTCGCGCCGACTGGGTCTGCGAGCGGGCCTTTACGCCGCTGGCCGATATGGAACAACTGCTGCGTGAGCATCGTGTGCCGCTCTACAGCCTGGAGACGTTCACACCGCTTGCGTCGTTCGATGTGCTCGGCTTTACGCTGCAATACGACCTGTGCTATAGCAACGTGTTGGCAATGCTCGACCTTGGCGGTATCCCCTTGGCCGTAGAGGATCGCACCATGGCCCATCCGCTGGTGATCGCCGGTGGCCCGTGTGCGATGAACCCCGAACCGATGGCCCGATTCATCGATCTGTTTGTAATCGGCGACGGCGAAGAGGCGTTGCCTAGGGTGTGCGACCTGTGGGGCGAATTGAAACGCGCAGGTCGTGCGCGAGACGCCATCTTGGCCGAGATGGCCGCTCGGTTGCCGTTTGTCTATGTACCACAGTTTTATGAGCCACAGTATGGAAGCGACGGTCGACTGGCGGCGATCTGCCCCAAACGATCAGACGTTCCCAGGTTGATCGAGCCGGCCGTCTTGTCCGACTTGGATGCAGCACCGCCGCCCAAAGCGCCGATTGTGCCCTACATTGAATGCGTGCACGATCGCATCACGATCGAGATCATGCGCGGATGTCCGGGCAAATGTCGATTCTGTCAAAGCACGACGATCAAACGGCCGCTGCGGTTTCGCAGCATTGAGACCATCGTACAGGCGGCACTGGAGCAGTACCGAGCCACGGGCTACAACGAGGTGTCACTGCTGTCGCTCTCCACGAGCGATTATCCGCAATTTGGCGAACTCATGCGGCGGCTACAGGAAACATTTCGTCCGTTGGGCGTCAGCGTGTCCCTGCCGAGCCTGCGGATCAACGAACAATTGCTATTGGTGAGCGATCTGATGAACACGGATCGGCATTCAGGGCTGACGTTGGCGCCGGAGGTGGCACGCGACGATATGCGCCGACAAGTCGGCAAGCTGATCACCAACGACGACCTATACGCCGGTTGCCGTCGGGCGTTCGAAAATGGCTTCTCCCGCGTGAAACTTTATTTCATGTGTGGCCTGCCGGGTGAGCGGGAGACCGATCTCGAAGGCATCATCGAAATGTCGGAGACGATTTCGCGTTTAGGGAAGGAAGTGCGCGGGCAGATGGCCGATGTGGTAGCGAACGTCTCGAACTTTGTGCCGAAGCCGCATACTCCGTATCAGTGGAACGCGATGCAGCGTCGTGAGTATTTTGCCTGGGCCCGCGAGTTCTTATACCAGCGAAAGCGGTTGCGAAGCGTGCAATTACGATGTCACGACATCGAGTCGAGTCTATTGGAAGGCGTAATGTGCCGCGGCGATCGGCGACTGGCGGCAGCCATCGAACTGGCCTGGCGACGTGGCGCCCGTTTCGATGGCTGGGCGGAAAAGTTCCAGGCGGCATTATGGTGGCAAGCATTGTCGGACGCCGGCATCGATGTCGAAGCGGCGCTGCACCTCCCCTGCCCTGCCGACGCCGTGTTGCCTTGGGATCATATTGGCATTCGCCAAGGCCGAGGGTATCTTGAACGGGAGCAGCAGCGAGCGGCCGAGGAAGGGGTTTGCGGCTGACATTGGGAGAGGTGGCACAACGGGGCCAAGCGAGAGCTGTTGACACGATTTACGGGATCGAGACATGACAGGCGACCGGTCGCAATTCATGGCTAAAGGGGCTGAGCGATTTCGCACGAACGCAGAGTTTCAGGCACGCCTGCAAATCCTGCGCGAGTCGATCCATGCCGAATATGCCCCGCGGCTCGCCACCGCCGGTTTTTTTCGCCGGTATGCGTTGCGTTGGCGGGCGTGGGCGGAATATCGGCGGCAGCGCCGGCGACTATATCCTTCCTCGAAGTCGCTCTACGCGGGAAACAATCGCCATGCGTGAAGACGAGACCAATTTGAATCTGCTGGCCATCTTTCACTACGTTGTCGGTGGGCTGACGGCACTATTTGCCTGTCTTCCGATGATCCACGTCGCCGTCGGCGTGGCAATGCTCGCCGGGGCGTTCCACGGCAAGGATGCGCCGCCTCGCGAAATTGGCTGGTTCTTCATTGTCATCGGCTTGTTTTTGATTTTGTGCGGCTGGGCGCTGGCGATAGCCATCATTATTGCCGGGTGCAAGTTGCGCGCGTCAAGCCCGCACCTACTGCATCGTGGTCGCGGCTCTGGAGTGTATGCTGATGCCTTTTGGGACCGTTCTGGGCGTTCTTACGATCATTGTGCTGATGAAGCCGTCGGTGCAGGAGTTGTTTGGACAACGACCTGCGAGTTTCGGAACAGCCATATAGAGCGACTAAGGCAGCGCGAGGAGCAGCCATTGAACGTTGACGACGCGATTCGAAACGCTGAAAGCATCCTTCCCGGCGTTGCAGCACCCGAAGGAGAAAGCGAGCCTGCAGTGCGATGAATGCAGTAGTATCGCTGGGTGCTCATTCTTGGCTACGGTTGTCCGTCTTGACTTGCCGCTCGGCTGTACTACAATGTAATACATGAAAACCACAACGGTGACAATCCGGCTAAATGAGGAGTTGAACAATCTCCTCGCAAAGGTCGCTCGACAGTCGGGCAAGAACCGCAGCGAGGTCGCCCGTGAAGCTCTGCGGCGGCAGTTGCGCATCAGTCAGTTCGAGTCGTTGCGGCGGCGGATCATGCCATTTGCCGAAGCCCGCGGCTACTTGACCGATGAGGACGTTTTCCGCGACGTTTCATGAAGGTCTTGCTTGACACGAACGTTTTGGCGAGCGCCATTGCCGCGAGAGGGCTCTGCGCTGACGTCTTGCGGGAAGTACTTGCTACGCATGAACTGCTCGTATGCCCTCAGATTCTTACCGAGTTGCGGCGCGTCCTGCGCACTAAATTCAGGGTCCCCAGTGACTTGGCGGGGGACTTCATCGCCATGCTGCAACAGGATACCGTTTGTTGTCACCCGGGCAGTCCCCCAGACCTCAAACTCAAAGACAAAGACGATCTCGGCATTCTGGCAGCCGCACAGGCGGGCGGTGCCGAAGTGATTGTCACAGGCGACAAAGAATTGCAGGACCTCGGACGATTTTTGGGCATCACGATCCTGTCTCCCCGGCAATTCTGGCAGCAACTAACCACCTAGACGCTCAGTTCATCTGCCATGTATCGCCTGCTTGCCATCGACATTGACGGAACGCTGGTCAACAGCAATCACGAGTTGACGCCGGCAACTCGCGCGGCGCTGGCTGAAGCGGCGGCGGCGGGCGTGCAGGTTGTTTTGGCCACAGGGCGACGCTACAGTCATGCCTTGCCACTCGTGGAACCGTTGAAGCTGGACGTACCGTTGGTGACGGCCAGCGGCGCCTTGGTGAAGGACCCGATCGACCACCGCACCCTCTACAAAGCGCAGTTCGAACCCAAGCTGCTGCTCGATGTTGTGGCGATCGTCGATCGTTGCGGCTTCGATCCCGTGCTGTGTGCAGACACATTTGCCGACGGCTTCGACTTCTATCACGCGCGGGCCGATGCGCGGACGCCGGAACTGTCGCACTATCTGGAGACCAACAGAGACCGCGGCCGTCTCTGGCCGGACCTGTTGACCAACCCGCCGCCGGGCGTGTTCTCGGCCTTTGTCGTGGGCACGTGGCAACAGATGTCGTCTCTCGAAGCAGCACTTCACAGCGCAATGCCAGCGCAATTGCACACGCACGTCTTGCGTCCGCCGAAATACGGCGGATTTTTCACTGAAATTGCCCCCGCCGGTGTGACAAAGTGGTCGGCCATTCAGCGATTGGCACGCGACTGGGGCATCGAACAAGCGGAAATCTGTGCCGTCGGCGACGATGTCAACGACGTCCCTATGATTCGTGCGGCAGGACTTGGCATCGCGATGGGGAACGCCCAACCGTCGGTCAAAGCCGCGGCCGATCGTGTTGCGCCGGGCCACGACGAGGACGGCTTGGTCGCGGTGGTGCGTTGGCTGCTCGACGACACCAGTTACAGACGACCCGGTTAAGTGTGCTTGCTCTCCGCTATTTGACTACCGAACCCGCTTCACATTCGCGGTCCGGCCGCAGGAGTACGACGCCGGCGGCGTCGCTGGCGGCCAGCAGCATACCGTGCGATTCCTCGCCCCGGAGCATTGCCTCTTCGAGGTTATGGACCACGACGATTTGCCGCCCAACGAGTTGTTCGGCCGTATAGTGGCCGCGAATTCCGGCCACGATCTGCTTCTCCACGTCACCGACTTTTACTTGCAGGAGCATCAGTTTGTCGGCATTCGGATGCTCTCGGGCGGCCAGCACGGTGGCAATGCGGAGATCGATCTTTGCGAAGTCGTCGTAGGTGATTTCGGGCTTCATGTTAAGAAATTGTGAGGGTGACGCGCCCGCGGAACTGCTCGGCCGCGCCAGTGTTTAGCGGTCGCCGCACGGCGACCCAGCGTGGGTATGGTACGGCCGCAAACGGTTGTTGTCAAAGGGGGTGGCGGTTGCTGGAACCAGCCATTTGGGATAAGTTGAATGGGTTACAGTCAATGGCATTTATTCTGTCTGGTGCTTTGTATTCATCGTGTCCTTTGTCGATTCCATTCGCCCATGCCAGAACTGCCGCGCCCCGAAATTACGCTCTCCGAGTTTCAGCAACTCATTCGCCGGATGTACCTGGAGAAGGACATAGCTCGGGGTATCGATGGTACGTTCATGTGGCTGATGGAGGAGGTGGGCGAACTGGCCGCCGCCTTGCGCAATGGCAGCCACGAAGAGCGAACTCTCGAGTTTGCTGATGTGTTGGCTTGGCTGGCGACGATTGCCAACGTGGCCGGCGTCGACTTGAACGAGGCGGTGATGCAGAAGTATGGCACGGGATGCCCTGGCTGCGGAAGGTTCGTATGCACGTGCCCCGACGCGGACAAGCCATGATGGGAAGCGGAGATTGTCGATTGAAACGTGTCGATCACAAGTCCCTGAGCAAGGTTCGTACGTTGGCGATTTGCCGATTGCGATGTGCAGTTTGCGTTGCATTCTGCGGCATGCTGTTCTTGCCGACGCTCTGCCGTGCCGATCCGCCTCAGCCGCCGCAAGTCACTTCGGTGCATGTTGGCTTTGCCGATCGCTATAAAGTTGGTGTGTGGACCCCGGTGGAGATTGCCATTCGTGGCGGCGGCGCGGCGTTCTCCGGCCAGGTATCGCTTATCGTGCCCGACGGCGACGGCGTGCCCAGCCGTGTTTCGACAGATTCCGATCGGCCCTGCAACATCGCGCCTGGTGGGGAGACAACCGTTCGCCTCTTGTGTCGATTTGGTCGAGTCCGCGGCACGATGACGGCCGAATTGCGTGCCGATGGGCAGCTTGTTGCGCAGAAGCGTTTTGAAGCGTCCGCGACAGCCGACGCTGAACATTTTCTGCCGGGCTTGGAACTTCGCAGCCTTGTTGTCACCATTGGGCCGAGTGAATTGGATGTGGAGCAAGCTGGCAGGCTGGGCGGAAGCGAACCCGACTATCGTCCGGTATCCGCACGCTTGGACGATGTCGCGCATCTGCCGACGCACTGGTGCGGCTATGAAGGCGTCGATGCCGTGATGCTCTCGACGAGCCAACCGGAGATCTTTCGCGGTCTTACGACCGACGACCCACGAATCGAGGCGCTCGACCAATGGGTCCGCATGGGAGGTCGGCTCGTGCTATGCGGGGGCGCACGATCCGACGAGGTTTTGGCAAATGCTGGCCCACTGCATCGCTTTGTTCCCGGGCGATTTGAAGGAGTGGAGACGCTGAGACGGGCTGGCGCGATCGAGAGTTTTTGTGGCAGTCGCGCCGCGGTGCCCCAGGCTGACGGCGGAAAGGCGCCGTTGCGCACTGCGCGCCTCGCGGACGTGCAGGGAAAGGTTGAAGCCAGCGACTCCGGCCTGCCGCTGGTCGTTCGCACGGCACGGGGCTTTGGGCAAGTGATCTTCCTGGCAGTCGATTTGGATCGGTCGCCGATGTCCAATTGGTCCGATCGTCCCCTGATGGTCGCCAAGTTGCTTGACATGCCCATCGGCGGCGGCGAAGCGGACGAAGGGGCCGCTATGATGCACTTTGGCTATAGCGACCTTTCCGGGCAATTACGCAGTGCCCTGGACAACTTTGTTGGCGTGCAACTGGCGCCGTTCTGGCTCGTGGCGGGGCTGATCATAGCCTACCTCGTGTTGATCGGGCCGGTCGACTACTTCGTGCTCCGCCGGTTCGCCGGGCGGATGCGGTGGACCTGGCTGACATTTCCGCTCGTGGCACTGCTCGCATGCGCAGGAGCATATGTGGTAGCCGTGCGGCTGAAGGGTAACGAGGTGAAGATCACTCAGGCCGACGTGGTCGACGTCGATGCTGCCTCGGGCCAAGTGCGCGGAACGACCTGGCTGAACGTCTTTAGTCCACGGATCGACGCATTCAATCTCTCCATTCGGCCGCAGTTGCCCGACGGTGCGGTGGCCGCCGACGCCCGAAGTTGGATGGCTTGGTTCGGGCTGCCGGGAAGCGCGCTGGGCGGCATGAACCCGCAGACGGCCAGCCCAGCGGTGTGGACAGAACCGTATGACTTCTCCTCGGCACTGGACCGTATGCTAGACGTTCCGCTGCTGACATGGTCGACAAAGAGCTTTACCGCACGCTGGACTGCGTCGACCAATGCCTTTCCACAAGTCGACCTTACCGAAGAGGACCAGCTCCTCACCGGCGCGGTCACCAACACGCTCGGCTTTCCGCTCGAACAATGTCTTTTGGCCCACGGCAGCTTCGTCTATCAACTCGGCACGCTCGCCCCGGGCGAATCGGCTGCTATCGGCTCGATGACGAAGCGGAGCGAATTGAAGACGCTACTGACCGGATGGAAAGTCGTGTTTATCAAGAAGGGCGAAAACTATCGGCAAGAGTCGACGCCATACGACCGTGCGAGCACCGACATTCCCTACATCTTGCGGACGATGATGTTTTACGATGCGGCCGGCGGGCGTCGCTATACGGGCCTGGACAACGACTATCAGCGATTCGTCGACCTGACCGCCTTGCTCAAGGCCGATCGAGCGATTCTCATGGTCCAAGGCCCAATCGCTCCGCAGGACAAGTTTCACGGCGCTACGTTGCTCCGCGACGGCCAGCCACTCGACGGCCCGCAGAGCGACCATACAACGATGTATCGTTTTGTGTTCCCAGTAAAGAAGGAGAAGAGTGGTTAGTGGGAAGAGAGTGGATAGTGGCGAGTGGCTAGTGGTTAGTGCCCTAAGTCACCAATTGTGCTCGCCACCAGCCACTAACCACTCGCCACTATCTTCGTATGATCAAGACTCAAGACCTAACGAAAGTCTACGGCAGTCTGCACGCCATCAACAATCTCACGCTGCACTTGAGCGAGGGAGACTTGTTTGGTTTTATTGGCCCCAACGGCTCGGGCAAGACGACCACGATGCGCATCCTGGCCACACTCTTGCAGCCGACCTGGGGCGAGGCCAGTGTGTGCGGATACTCGATCTACACGCATCCGAAGGAGATCCGCCGGATGATCGGCTACATGCCCGACTTTTTTGGCGTGTACGACGACATGAAGGTGATCGAGTATTTGGAATTCTTCGCGGCGGCCTACCGCATCAAGGGCCCGGCGCGGCGGAAGATATGCAACGATACATTGGAACTGGTCGAGTTGGGTTACAAGCGCGACGCCTTCGTCACGAGCCTCTCGCGCGGCATGACACAGCGTCTTGGGCTGGCCCGGGTGCTCCTGCACGATCCCAAGGTGCTCCTGTTGGACGAGCCGGCCAGCGGACTCGACCCCCGGGCGCGGATCGAGATTCGCGGGCTGTTGAAACAGTTGCGAAAGCTGGGCAAGACGATCATGGTTTCGAGCCACATCCTGCCCGAGTTGGCTGATATCTGCAACAAGGTCGGCATCATCGAGCGCGGCGAACTGTTGGTCAACGCTGATGTTGCCGACGTGATGAAACAGGTCCGCCAGCGGACGCTCTTGAACGTCGGCATTGTAGGTGATCCCGAGCCGGCCGCGCGGTTGCTCGAACAAAGTCGCCTGGTGGAAAACGTCGAAATCCACGATGGCCAGCTTCGCGTCACGTTGGCCGAAAACGTGACCGACTACAGCGACCTGCCCACAATCTTGATCGACGCCGGCTACAAGCTGCGGCTCTTCCGCGAGGAAGAGATCAACCTGGAAACAGCGTTCATGGCGCTGACAAAGGGAATTACGGCGTAAGGAGGCGAGCGGTGGAGGAATAGCCGGGAGCTAACAGCCGCCGGGGAGGATGTTGTCATGCGATCTTGGTCAATAGCGGCATTATTGGCAATTCTGGTCTTTGTATCATCCCTCGTGCTCTTCGAATGGCAAGGAATTTTGGTCTTTATTGCTGTCGCAGTAACAGCGTGGCTCCTTCGTCGCATGCCCTGGACCACGGTTGCGCTCATTCTCGTGCTATTGTTCATGCTCGTAGCACTACTAACGCCGGCCGTTTACGATGCCAGAGAAGCGGGAAGACTAGCCACGTGTCAAAACAACCTAAAGAATATTGGTATTGCGATACTGAATTACGAATCCGAGCATCACAGTTTGCCGCCGCCATTCGTCGCTGATAAAGACGGGAAGCCGATGCACAGTTGGAGAGTGCTGATTCTGCCGTATCTTGATCGCCGGGATCTCTATGACCAGTACAAATTCGACGAGCCTTGGAATGGTCCAAACAATCGGGAGCTTTCCAAACATTGGCCTCGCATCTTCACCTGCCCTGCCGACCAACACGTATTTGCGAATGATGCCGGATCGACAAGCTATGTGGCCATTGTCGGCAAGCACCCTTTGTGGCGACTTGGGGCCCCCAGGAAGCTCGCTAATCTCGCCGATGCGAGCAGTACCGTGATGCTTCTTGAAGTCGCCAACTCCGACATCAACTGGATGGAGCCACGGGACTTCGCCTTGGACGACCCGAGCTCACAGACCGCCGTTGCGCCGAATTCGACGCGAGCCATCGGGCACATCGCATCATCTGGTTTCTTCCTGCGAGGCGCTACAGAGCGAGGAGCCTCCGTCGCGTTTGCCGATGGCCACACAGAATTCCTGCCAGCGGACGTCGTCAACTCGAATGAGTTCGACAGCCTGCTCACCATCGGCGGATATACCGATGCAAATATTCGCGCCTGCCAGCAGGTCAAACGAACAATCCGTGGCATGAATTCTTTGGCCGCATCATCTGGACGCACTGTATCGCGGCAGTGGTTTGGACCGTAGCGACGGGCATGTTGCTGTATCGGGCGTGGCGAACCTACCAGCCGAAGTGAACGGCGATTGCTGCGCAAATCCCATAGGCTACAAACGCAAAAAGAGTGGCGAACGAGGCTCGCCGCCTTGGTCCTCTCCAAATGCTCAAGCCTGCGTAAAGCAACAGACATCCCGGCACAACGAAAATGCCTGTCCCCATTTCGGGACGCGGAGCCTGATCGTGGGCAATTCGCCACAGCCCTGTGCCAAACATTAGCAGCCCACCGCCAATCAAAATCACTCCGAATAGGCCCAGGAGAGTTGCGGGAATTGCTCTCCAACGGAATCTCCGATTCGCTGATGCGTTTCCCGGCTCGATGAAAGTGCAAGACGCCAGCGGCGACAAGTACGGATTCGGTTCGCTCGGGTCGGCGTTCATTGTGCGGCGCGTAAACTCCGGCGGCTGCTAGCCACCGGCTATTCTAATCCCCAATCCCTTCCACTATCTCCCTCGCAGAATCGCGTTCATATTCTTCTTGTACGCCTCGACGCCCGGTTGCCCGTAGGGGTTGATGCCGACCAGCCGGCCTTCGACCACCGTGGCGATCATCAACATCTGAAATAGTTGGCCGAGCGAGGCCTCGTCGAGGCGAGGTAGGCGGATCGTGGCCGTGCGGCGATAGTCGTCGGCGTAGGCCTGGTTGGTGCCGCTGTAGGCAGCGCGCAGGATATCGGGCAACGTCTTGCCCGAGAGTTCGTTGAGCTTGTCCTGATCGAAGTCCGATCGCTCGATTGCCAACCACTCGCGGTGCGTCTGCTCGACCACGAGATTGGTAATCAGTTTGTCGCGGCGGCCTTCCTGATGTTGCTGGCCGCGCGAGTGCAGATCGCGCGTGTTGACGACTGTCAGCGGCGTCGCACCCTGACCGTTCTTGCCGAGGCTCTCGGAGAGTAGCTGATCGTACCACAGCCCGACGGCTTCGAGCCCTTTGCCCCACGTGGCCAACACGCGAATCGTCTGCCCGCGGCGCGTCTCCATCAGTCGCGACATGCCGACGTAGTCGAGCGCCGGATTGTCCATCGGCGTTGCTGTGCGGAATCGCTCGTTCATGGCTGCGGCGCCTTCGAGCAGATGCTCGACGTCGAGGCCCATCACGACCGCTGGCAGAAGCCCGACGGCGCTAAGGACCGAAAACCGCCCGCCGACGCCGTCGGGAATGGGAAAGACATCGGGGCAACCCAGCGCCTCGGCCAGATCGTGTAGACGGCCTGTTTCGCCCGTAACGGGAATGATGCGTTGGCGGACCTTTTCCTCGTCGCCGCCGCACGACTTGCGCAGGGCGTCGAGAAAGATGCGGAAGGCGACAGCCGTTTCCAGCGTGCCGCCGCTCTTGCTGATAACGATGATGCCCCAGTCGTCGGTGCCTTCCAGCAGATCGAGCAGGCCCTGGGTGGAGTCGTTGTCGACATTGTTCCCCTCGAAGTAGACCCGCGGACGGCCTCCACGGCGCTGGCGGGAGGCTTCGTTGTGGTATGGATGGCAGCAAGCCTCCATCAGCGCCCGGGCGCCCATGTACGACCCGCCGATGCCGAGAACCACCACCCGGTCCACCTCCTTAGCCAACCGATCACCGGCGGCCATGATCCGATCCAACAGCGGGCGCTCGTCGCCGAGCAATCGTTCGGGCAAGTCGAAGAAGGCGGCGTCCAACGGCTGTCGTTCGGTCGGGACGAGTGCGCCGGCCTTGTATTGCGCCAGGTCGTCGAGCAGTTCCTGCCGGGCGGCTGCCAACCGCGGAGCAAGCCACTTCAAGTCGGCTTCGACCAAGCCCGTTTGTTGTACGCACGCGGGCAGGTCGGAGGCGGCGATCAGCGCGGAATAGTCGTACGTGATTGGATCAAGTGGTTTCATGATTCAAGAAATTTCCAAAACTGCGATTGAAACTGCCGCGATAAAAATTATCGTTCCGAAACTCCGGCTTCGGAACGCCGTGAAATCATTTGCAAACCGGCATTCCCAAGCCAGAGCTTGGAAACGAGAAACAGCTTGGTAATGGGGAATTGCGGCGCGATAGGAAGCAGCCGGCTCTCTTTGCGTCTTTGCGTGAGACGCCGAGCCGTCCCCCTTCCCCCCCGCCAATTCTTCTGTTACCGTGAAACATTCTACCGGCACACTGCGAAAAATGAAGGACCCACCGCATGGATATTCAAAAACTGGTGAGCGATCTGAAGGTTTCCAACAAGTCGAAAATCGTGATGCTCGTAGCCGACGGCCTAGGCGGGCTGCCGGTTGAGCCGGGTGGACCGACTGAGCTTGAGGCGGCCAAGACGCCGAACCTCGATGCGCTGGCCCGTCATGGCGTCCAGGGCAGCCTGTATCCGATCGCCCCCGGCATCACGCCCGGCAGCGGACCGGGACATTTGGGCCTTTTTGGCTACGATCCGGTCAAGCACCTGATCGGCCGTGGCGCGCTGGAGGCCACGGGCGTTGGCTTTCGGCTGGGACCCAAGGACGTCGCCGTTCGCTGCAACTTCTGCACGCTCGATGCCAAAGGCAACATCACCGACCGCCGCGCGGGACGCATTCCGAGCGAAGAGAGCGGCCCTCTGGCCATCAAGCTTCGCAAGGTGAAGATTCCCGGTGTCGAGGTGTTCGTCGAGCCGGTCAAGGAGCACCGCTTCGTGGTCATCTTTCGCGGCGAGGGGCTCGGTGGCAATGTGGCCGACACCGATCCGCAGACGACCGGCGTTGCGCCACTCGATCCGGTGGCGCATGATGGTCCCAGCCATCGCACGGCCGATGTGGCCAAGCAGTTCGTCGCCGAGGCCCAGAAGCTTCTGGCCGGCCAGCCCAAGGCTAACGGTCTGACAATGCGGGGCTTCTCCGCCGCCCCGGCCATCGCCAGCTATCACGACGTCTACGGGCTGAAGGCCGCCTGCATCGCCGTCTATCCGATGTATAAGGGCCTGGCGCAACTGGTCGGCATGGAACTGGTGGGCGAGCCCACCACGCTGGCCGAAGAAATCGATGTGCTGGAAAGCGCCTGGGACGATTACGACTTCTTCTTCGTTCACTTCAAGTACACCGACAGCCGCGGCGAGGACGGCAACTTCGAAGAGAAGGTGCGGATGATCGAGGAGTTCGACAAGATCGTGCCTCGCGTTGCCGCCCTGAAGCCGATGGTGCTGATCGTCACCGGCGACCACAGCACGCCGGCGCGGCTGGCCAGCCACAGTTGGCACCCCGTGCCGACGTTGTTGGTTTCGGAAACGTGTCGGCCCGACGGCCTGACGGCCTTCGGCGAGAGGCATGCCCTGCATGGCGGCCTGGGCCATTTCCCGGCGGTGCAACTGATGCCGTTGGCGTTGGCACATGCGGAGCGTTTAGGGAAGTATGGGGCGTGAGGCGGGGACTGGGGACTGGGGATTAGGGGTTGGGGATTAGAATAGCCGGCGGCTAACAGCCGCCGGAGGCTTTGGCATGACCGTTCGTGGCGTCAGTCTCATGCGTTTGGCGCAGCCGCTGCCAGTCGCGCCCGTCTGCTACGCCTCGCAGCGTGCAGCAATAACGCGCTGGACGCAACCAAAAAGGCGAACGCTCCACACGCTGGCCAATCGATGTTTGGCGGTTGCTCCTTCCAATCACCTGCTGTGAGAAGATACGCAAGTTTCTGAGGCGACATGTTGTCCAGTGGAAGAAAAGACACACGACCATCAGCTAATGTCACGTTGACCCCGTGTGACGGCTTGAACAAGTAGCCGTTCCAATGCGTGTGCACGCTTTGAACTACTGATGCGGAAGGGACGTCTGTCGCCGCTTCCAGATTATCAATACATAAGTCTCTCGGCTCGGTCCATTGAATTCCCGAATTGGCAGTTTCGATCAGTAAGACAGAACGCGCTGCAAGTTCCTGCCACTCGTGCGTATCGGTGCTGGCTCCGCCGTACTGTTGCCAGAAGGTGCCTGTTCCTTTCACCGCAAGGTAGTTCGTGGTAGCGGAGTTGGCCTCCCAGGCATCACTGTCGCTTGGACAGCAGAGCATACGCGGTCGTTTGAGAAGGAGTTTTCGGTTTTCGGGCCCATCCCACGCCTGGCTCATGTCAAATGCTCGACAAAGGTCCTCGTATTCGATATATGGCAGGACCAATACTCGCCAACTTAGTAACGGTGTTCCATCCTTCTCGGAAACGGGTTGTTGTGGTAATGAGCGGTGCGCGTCCTGATAGTCGAGAAGCGATAGAGCGAGCATTCTGAGATTGTTTGTGCACTGCCCATACCTTGAGGATTCACGGACAGCATTAACTGCCGGCAGCAACAGCCCGGTGAGCATGAGTCCGACCACAATGAATAGCGCAAACGTGATCCATCGACCGGCAAGGAAAAGCGCCAAAGAAAAGATGATGGCGCACAGGATCAAGCCTCCGGGACCGAAACACGCCCATGACGACCACGCGACGGCAATCGCGAGCGTGGCGATGTAGAGGATGCGAAGCATGACCACCGTCCTTTCTTGAAGCTAATTGCTGCCCGCTGTCGGGCCTATTCTATCAATCTCGCATTGAGCCAATCGGCGTGGTCTTGTACGTCGGCGCGGTCGGCGTAGTCGACGATTAGCTCCAGTTTTTTGCCGCCGGTTACATCGACGGAGATCGGCAGCGACGGGTTGCCGCCGCGGACTATCGGGCTGCGGTATTTCTCCTGTCCATCGACCAGTACGCGGAATTGCACACTCCCCTGCCCTGCCGTTGAATCGTCGATGCCCAGGTCGGCCTCGAAACGTTTGAAACCGACAGCCCTCACCCCCTGCCCCTCTCCCAAAGGGAGAGGGGAGATATTTCTCCCGCCCTGCCCTGCTCCGATGTCGTACACCAGCCTTGCGGCGCTGTGGACGCCGAGGCCTTTGAGGAATAGACGCTTTCCGCAACGCAGAAGTTCCCCGGTCACATTGCGATCGTTGCGATAGGGCCATTGTAGATCGAGGTATGGCGTCTGGCGGTATTCGGTTGGCGCGAGATCGGAGAGGTAGACCGTATGGCCGCCGAGCGGTTGGAGAAAGACGACCGAGGACGGTGCGGTCGTTAGTTTTTGACCGGCGGCCGTGAGCGTCAGCGATTGGCCGGCAATGAGCAACTGGGTGGCCAATAGGCGGCTGCCGTCGCGGAAGCCGAGCCACGCACGGAGGGCGGCCGGCTCCTGGCGATTCCGAGCGCTGTTGAAGATAATCGCGTTGATGCGATCCGCTTTGATGGGCACCGGTCCCACGTCGGTTTGGAAGGTGACGGTGCCGTCGGCAATCGACAGGAGCGAGCCGGTTAGCTCGTCGCCGTTGTCGAGGAGCAAGCGATCCATGGCAGCCCTCACCCCCTGCCCCTCTCCCAAAGGGAGAGGAGAGATTGTGTTAAGCTGCCTCTCTCCCAAAGGGAAAGGGGAGAGAGCGATCGCATCGTATAGCTTGTCGCGGTCGGGGCGGTTCGATGGCCAACGGAAGACGACGCCGGCGACCGCGCTTCGTGGAAGGTGCAACGTGCCGAACGTTAGCGAGACGGCGGAGACGCCCTTCTTGTCTGCAGCGACGACATTTGCCACTAGCAAACTGCCATCCGCCAGAACGAGCCCCTCTGCCCTGCCCTGCTCTGTCGGCTCGCCCCAATAGACAAGGTCGGCCGTCGACACGGCCCGCTGCAAATGCGGCAGCCGGAACGTGAGCAGCCATTGGGCGTCGCACGCCATCAATTCGCCTTGGAACGGCGCACCTGACACCGGCACGGCCAAAGGCGCATCGGCATGGGAGGCCGACGCGAGAGTCAACGACAGGGAAAATAGGAGCACAAGTCGGAAGCACGCCTTGGATGCAAGCATCAAAAATGTCTCGCGCAAAGGCGCAAAGGCACAAAGAGTAATCATCGTCAAGTTTGCGCCTTTGCGCCTTTGCGTGAGATTCACTGGCTTCCCATATTCTTCATCGCTGAAAAATCGGCAAATAGTTATTCGGTATCTGGAGAACGATGCAGGCCATGGCAGCGGCGCACTCATTGCCGCCGGCCGTGTCGGTCCACGAGCCATCGCTGCGTTGACGGCTGATGAGTTGATCGCGGGCGGCCGGATACCAGCGTTCCCAATGTTGGCCGCCGGCCTGCCACATCGCCTGCACGGCGTAATACTGGCCGTAGTAAAAGTATGTTTCCGGCCGCGTGTCGTTTTGTGACGGGAGCGACGCCATCAAGTAGTCGAGCCCTTTGGCAATTTCCGGCCCCTTGTAGATGCCCACGCTATAGAGGGCGGCCACTGCGGCTGCCGATCGTGGAAAGAGGCTTTCGCGCGGCGGTCGCAACTGGTAGGCAAAGCCGCCATCGGGGTTCTGGCTGCGCTTGATGTAGCCGATCGCGCGATCGATCGTGTCGCCGGTCACAAACAGGGCCGCGTTCCGCGCTGCCCGCAAAGCCATCACTTGACACACCGTGACCGAAATATCGGCATCTTCCGGGACCGGCTGATAGCGCCATCCGCCCTCCTTGTTCTGGCTGTTGACAATGACCTTGACGGCCTTGACCAGTTTCTCGCGCAGGTCAGGCCGGGGCGACATGCCGTAGCATTCGGCCAAAAACATGGTGGCGAAGCCGTGGCCATACATTGGCCCACGGCTGGCGTCGGGTCCCGAGATGAAGCCGCTCGGCTGGGCATTGGCCAGCAAGTAGTCGACGCAGCGATTCACCTGCTGGCCGTACGGCCCCCTGCCGGGCGTGCTGCCGCCGGACATCAGTGCCATGCCGGCCAACGCGCAGACGGCCGTGTTGCCGCGCATTGAGCCGGAGCCGAAACCGCCGTCGTCGTGCTGCGCGGCGACCAACCATTTCAGGCCGCGATCGATCGATTTCTCGGCGGCCGGCGTGATCATCGACGCGGCCGATTTTTCCAGGTCCTTATCAGCGGCGACGGAGACGTTCGAGAGCAGGCCGCAACCAGCCGCAATGGCCACGATCGTCATGGTCCGAAATGGAGTATTCGGCAAAGCCCAGAGGCGTTGCTTTGAGCATGGCAGTGATAGTGCACTAATTAACAATTTTTATTTCTCCTCGGCCAGTCGCCGGAAGTAATCTTCAATCTGTGTTTCGTACTTCGGCGGGAACTCCTCGACGGGCGGCTGCAGAATCTGCTGCCGGGCACGCGGTGGCAACTGTCCCCAAAGTCGTGTCATCAGGGCACGGCGCTGCTCGGCACTGGGCTGGCGCGCCTTGTTTTCGCCAGCGATGCCGGATGCATTGTCGGAGCGTTCCGTGCCAGCCTTGTTTGCTTGGGAGTCGCTGCGCGCGAAGGAGGCGTGCCGGAGGGCGATTTTGCATCGGACACCTTCGACTGACCGATTGCAGAATCGGAAACCGCATGGTGATCGGGTTCTTCGTCGGAGTTGCGATGGCGTGCGGCCAGCACTGCGAGCACCTGTTGCAAGTCCAGTGCAATCCGTTTTTGTCCACCGGCCGCCTGACCGATATGGTTCTGCTCGATCTGCTGTCCGACAGATCGCATTTGCATGCCGACAGCCAGCCGACGCGCGAGAGCCAAACTGTCAGACAACGCCGCTACTATGGCGGCATTATTGTGCGTCGAGTCGGCACCGGGTTGCTCGGTTTCCTGTAGGAGACGATCCAGCGATCGGGCCAGTTCCAGTTGCTGCTCGGCGGCGCGCGTTAAATCGGCCAGATCTTTCGGTGCAAGGTCGCGGATCTCTTGCGTCAACGTGCGGCGGCCGACTTCGGCCGTTCGCCGGGCAACGTCTTCTTGCTGTCGGAGCAACACTGCCATCTCGCGCAGGAAGCGGCGATAGGCGTCCGACTTTGCCAATTGGCCGAGCATTTGCTCGATGGAGGCAATTACGGCCTCCTGCTGCGTGATGGCGGAGGCCAGGTCGGTGACTACCTCGGCATTGAGTTGTGCTACCCCGCCCTGCCCTTCCAAAGCCACTTGGCTCGCCTTCACCGCGGAGAGCAACTCGCGGCAGGCCAGCGGCAAATGCTGTCGCTCGATCCGATCAATGTCTTCGAGCAGAGCGGAGAGTCGCTGCCGGGTGTCGCCGGTTTCGATGTGGTTGTTCCGCAGGTCGGCCAGCAAGGCGAGAGCATGCGTGCGGACACCGTCGCGGCGGCTCGTCAGCGCCTGCTCCACGTCGGTCTGGTTCTGCTGGGCCACACGCAGCATGTCGACGTCCGGTGGGCCAATCTGTCTTCTCTTGATCAGGTTGGTCCGAAGTGATGTGACCTGCTGGTGACAACCACGCTGCATTGTCAGGGCCGCCTGCAATTCGGCCCGAATGGCTTTCTCTCGGACGGCAAGATGATCTTGGAGTTCATCGGCCGTGACGACCGTCAGACTTCGCGGCTCGCTCTGGCCGCGTTGGAGAAGGTCATCCGCGGCCACAGCGAGGAAAGTGAGCTGCGTGTGGGGCTCCAGATTCAAGCAGCCAAGGTCCCAGTCATACATAACGGTGCGACTTTCGCCCGCAGGCACATCGGCGCTGCGAGGCTGCCGGCGATTGCGGCGGGTCCATAGCGGCAACCTCTCCTCCGAATTGAACTCGTTTCGATGAAATAGAATCGCGATATCTCGAATCGCCAAGTCGTCCCTCGCCAGTACTTGCAGCGGCACGGTCGCCCGGGGTGTCACGAAAAGATTCAATGCCGGCTGTTCGATGCTCACGCTTGGGGGCGAGTCCGCGATGGCGCGAATCTCCCAGCGATCGTCACTTCCGCCGGCGAATCCTTCGCGATCGAGGAGATCGAACCAATACGACCCCGAATGTTCAGCTTGAAAAGTGACCGTAAAGGTACGGCCGTCACCGAGGAGTTGAGCGGGAAGTTTCACGGCGTCGTCGATCGAGAGAACTGCCGATTGAAGGGGCTTGGTGGACGTGACCGTGATGTGCACGTCGCTGCCAACCAGGGCGCGAATGTGTCCCTTTGCCTGCGTCGTCGGCCAGCCGGTATAACTTGGTGGGACGATCTCGATCGCAGTCGATGCAATAGCGGGCGGTTCTGACACCGCTACGTCCAGCCAAGGGAGTGATTGGTCATCGCCCCCTTCCACACGATACGAGAAGGGGCGAAGTATGTTGTCGCGAGTGGCCACCGCTACCCCATTGGAAATCGACATGAGTTCCGTTTCCTCCACGGCACCGGCATTTGCCCGATCGAAGCGGTAGTGGATGCAAATGTCCCGTGGCAGGCGCGCCCCCGCGTTGTCCACGACCTCGACCTGGAAAGTTTGACCTCGGGCGACCCGATCTTGCGCGTGACGAATAGCGAGGTGGTTTGCTCGGGGCCAACTCGCATCGCCAAGCGGGTTGATGAGGCGTGCTATGGCGATACCGGTGGCAGCCGGGCTAAGCACGAGAAGAACGCCGGCGATCAGGCAGGTTGCGGATAGGCAGAGGACCGCGTGAATCGTTGGCCGTGAGTCGATCACTTCGTCAAAATGGAGCGGTTGGGCCGCGGTCGTGATTTGATCGACAACCGTGCGCCGGAGCGCCGCGGAGCCGGCCATCGCATCATCGTCCGGCCGATCGAGAAATTCCACGGCGCGAATGAGGCCGTCGCTGAGACTGGGAAACCGTCGTTGGACGCCCAATGCCAAATCGGCATTACGAAGCGGAACCAGCAGGACTGTCACGACGTACCGGTAAAGCATCCACGCAGCCACACCCAAGAGCGAGAGTGATGCGATGATGCGCAAGCCGCGATCTTGGAAACGCAGCACATAGTCCAGCGCCCCCAGCGCCGTCACTGTTGCCAGCAGGGCCGCCGCCACGATGCTGGACGCATAGACCGCCGTCATCCACCGCACGCGGTGTCGCAAAGCGACAAGTTTTTGTTCCAGCGGATGCGGCATAGGGACTAGAGACTAGGGACTAGGGATTGCGGTTTGGGGATTAGAAATCGGCGCGGTTATTCTATATCATGCCAGCACGTTTTCGCAGTATCCATTCAGTGATTAGCAACGCGAACAACAGGGCCAAAACGGGCCACGTGTTCCAGAGCGGCTGCGGCGGCAGCGTTTCGATTAGCGTTTGACGACCGGTCGGCAGATCATGGAGCAGGCGGTTGGCTGAGTCGAAGGTGTAGAAGTGGCCGCCGGTCTGTTCGGCTGCACGCCGCATCTCACCGGTGTCCACGCGGATCTGGGCAAGTTCCCCGGCGGGCATCGCAACGTGGAAATCAGCCGCCGGAACCTGGCCCTCTAGTGCAGGAGTGGAAATCCACGCGTGATAGTTGCCTGGCGCTGGCCTGTTGAGGCTGGCCTCGAAAACGCCTTTCCCGGCGGCCGCGCGATGCAATTGCAGATGGTCGGTCTGACGGCCTCCAAGTTCCACCACGACGGCCACGCCATCATCGGCCGCGGGGGCAAGCCGTTCGTCGGCAAATTGTGCTCGTACCAGTACCGACTCTCCCTGGTCATACTGGCGGCGGTCGGTGGTGAGCGAGACCGGGCGAGCGGCATCGCCGAGCTTCGTGCGGCACAGATAACGGATCATTTGGCCCCAGTATCGAGCGAAGTAGGCGTCTCCGACACGATAACGCCACCGCCACGTCGCGTCGGTTGCCTGAAACAGGACCTTGCCCGCCCCAATATATTCGAGGCAGCAGACCGGAAGCAGACGGCCATCTGGGCCGCGCCGCGTTGGATGCTCGGCCAGTACGCGTACGCCCGGCCTCAACTCGGGCATCTCCAACAGCCAGTAGAGCGGCGGCAGGTTTTTCCAAATCCGTCGTGTCTCTTCGGCCGTATCGCCGAGTTGCATGGCGGCAGTCGCCAGACCAATTTCGCTGGGCGCACAACGAACCCGTCGCTAAGATCGCCCGCATCGGGATATCGTACGCTTTCCAGACGAAACGGCAGCAGGCGGGCAAGCGGCGTGGCGCGATAGGCCGCCGGCATGAACGACGGCCCTGCAATCAGCACCAGGGCTCCCCCTTTCGCCGGTTGAATGACGAAATCGGCTACGTCTTGCAGTGCCTTGGCACTTAGCAATGCCGGGTCGACGTCGCCGAAAATGATCGCATCGTATGCGAACAGTTCGTCACGCCGCAAGGGAAACACGCGCAGCGCCGCGGCGTCTTGATCCGCATCTTGGGCATCCGCTTCCTGCAAGTACGTGTGCAGCTCGATCGTCTCATCGCGCTGTAGCATATTGCGCAGATAGCGGTACTCGAAACTGGGATAGGATTGTACCAGCAGTACTCGCAGTTTGTCCCGGCGCACTTCGACAGTGTGTGTTTGCCGGTTGTTTTCGACCTGAAATTCGCCTTGTTGCGGCTCGACCTCCACCACATAGTCAAAACGGCCAATTTGCGTAGGGCGGAACGGTAGACGGACCTCCGTTGGCTCGTTGTCAGCGCCAGCGGTCACTTCCACCGTGGCCAGTATGGCGGGATGACCTTTTTCGCGAAGCACAACCGAAACCTTCTGTCCACGAAAACCGGTGGCCGTCAATTTGCAGTCGAACGTAACCACGTCGTCGACGAATGCCACATCGTCGACCAACAGGTCGGAGAGCTTCAAATCACGAGCTGGCCGATCGCTGCCTAGGCCGACCACAAACAGCGGCACTCCACGACGGCGGGCGTATTCGGCGGCGTCGGACACTGGCGGGCCGTCAGTATTGATGCCATCGGTCAGCACCACGGTGGCGGCTGTCGTGGACCCGCGAAGGTCATCCAGCACGGCCCGCACACCTGCCCCGAGCCGCGTGCGATCGCCGTTGGGGGTTGCCTCGCGAAGTTCCTTGCCGATGCCCGCCATGTCGCTATGCGGGACGCCTCGGCCGGCTGTCAGATAATAGACGCGAACCTTGTGGCGCTCTGCGATACCGTTCAGCAATGCGTTATCGTGTTCGGTAAGCAGCGTTTGGACAAGGTTCCAGCGACTTGGCTCGCTTCGCTTGAGTCCGGCCAACGTCATCCGCTCTAACATCTTGTGGCGCATCATCGCCATAGTGATCGATAGTGGCCATGCTAAGCGAATCGTCTACGAGCACTGCCACATAGGGCAGCCCCGTTCGCTTCCTCGATAGCGTCAGTTGGGCGATCATCAATAGTATGATGTACACCAGGGACAGCCGCACGATTGACAGTGTCAGACGATGCTGGCGCGATGCATGGCCGGCTTCGCGGAGATAGATAGCCACGACAAAGAACACCGTAAATACCGCGAACACTAGGGTAATCCATGCGGGCCAGGACCAAATATGATCGATACCCCAGGCCACACCTTCCCCGGCCTCGGTACGGACACCGAGCAAGCGGTCAATCCAGTCGGTAATGGTGGAGAACATGATGGTGGATGGCACGAGGCAGATTCGACGATCAACAATCACAAATCAACAATCAAACATCATCTTCCCATTTTCCAGGCGAGCAGTGTTTCTGCAAATAGCAGACCCAGTGCGGCATAAAGCAGGCTAATGTGCACGTAGCCGGTCGAGTGGATCGGCATTGCAGCGTGTGCAGCGCCAATGTCCTGTGACGTCTGGTCGTTGAGACTAATCCCCGGCCATACGTCCTTGCGCAATTCCTCTGGGCTGATCGGCGTCAGGTCGCTCTCCGCCGTATCGACATTGACCGCAAAGTCTTTGCTATGGCTTACGCCAAGCCGAGCGACGTAAATGCCGCTCTGTGTTGTATCCCCGTATCGCAACGCTTCGGTGCCGGCTGTTGCATGCAGCGGGACAGGTTGGCTGCGGCCGTCGGGCGTTTGCATGAACAACGGGCCATCGGTGACCGAGCCGGCCGTCAGAAGATCGAGCGGCTCGCCCGTCAGAACGTTTGCACGCTGCCAATTTCCGCCGACACACCATGCCACGATTTCTTGAACCAAAGGGACAAAGCTAGGCAGAAGCGGCATGGCGGTCCACGAAGTGCGAGGCTCGGCCGCCGTGGCCACGATCACCACTCGGCCACGATGGATCGACGCCTCCACGATCAGCGGGTCGCCATTGGCCATCGCCAGCACGGTGCTGGCCGTCGAGTTCTTCGCGAGTGTCAATTTATAGTACTTGAGGATAGGCGTCGTCACCAAGGCGGCTTCACCGCGTCCGCGAAATGGCTGGACGATTGGATGTTGAAATCCCAGCGGATCGAGTCGAGACTGCCGCCCGTCGCGGATCGCGCCGAGTTGCGCGGGCAAGATCCGCGGTGCTGCTGCCCTGCCCTGCCCTACCCCGCCCAGTTCCTGGTTGTAGCGGTCGGCCAGGACTTGATCGCCGAGGAAGAACATCAGGTTGCCGCCGCCGTGAAGATAGGCGTCCAGCACGCGCACTTCGGCAGCGGTAAATTGGGCCACGTTGCACAGCACTACGCAATCGTAGGCGCGAAGATCGCGATCCGTAATCGCGTTCTCCGAGGCAATCTCCGGCTGCATTAGGCTTCGGGTGGCCGCTTGATCTTGGGGGGAGAGCGCGGCGGCCAGATAATCGGCCGCCCCGTGAAACGGGACGCCCGACGGTCGGCCATCGATGCACAAGACATGGATCGCCTGCCGCACTCGCGCAGCGAAAAATCGATGGTTGTCGATTTCCAAGGCGTCCCCCTCGGCCCGGACCTCGATGGCGTGGTCGCCCGGCCTATCAAATCGGTACGTGAAGCTGACCGACGATGTTGTGTCGGCGGCGATCATGATTTCCTTTTGCTCGATCCGACGCCCATCAACGAAAAGCTCGACGGCCTGGGAGTCCCGGGCCTGACGGCCGAAGTTCTTCAGTTGGGCCTCGAATCGCACGCTGTGGCCGACGATCATTAAGGGGTCGACCGCGCGAAGACTCGTAACGGCCAGATTCTCTGTTATCGGCTGACCGACATCGATCACCGACACCGTCGCCATCTGGCTCAATGCCTCGGCCTGTCGCGAAAACTCGGCGCTGGCTGACGCAGAAAGCGCCGGCGCCCATGTTGCCCGCTGCAAGTCGGTCAGAAAATATACATCGGTTTCGACCAGTCGAGGGTTGTCATGCTGCGCCGTCTCGGCGAGTTGACGAACCGCTTCGATCGTTGCCGGGAGATGCGCCGGCATTTGCGGCAGTCGCAGAATGTCGATTTCGTGTTCAATTTCGGATCGTTCCGACGTTGGAGTGGCTACAATGACCTGCGGTGGCGCGGACATCAACACAAGCGTGAAGACGTCACCTGGCAAACTGTCGTTGACGATCTGGCGCGAGATTTCCTTAGCTTGGTCAAAACGCGTCTTTTCATTCGCCCGGTATCCCATCGAGAACGAGCCATCGAGCACGAGGACGCGATGCGAATGTCCGCCGGCGCTGATCGCGAAACGCGGCCGTTGGATATATGGCTGTGCGACGGCCAAAACCACCATCGCTATCAGTAGAGTACGGATGGCCAAGAGTAGCCACTGCTCGAAGAACAGCCGACGCGTCTGTTGCTTCGCCGCCGCCAAGAGATATTCCATCGCGGCCCAGGATATCTCGCGGTGTTTCCGCTTGCTCCAGAGATGGATCACGATTGGCGCTGCCAAGGCCGCCAACCAACCGAGCATCGAAACGTGTGTCCATCCGAAGGCGAGAAGCATCTTCTACCTCCTCGATGCCAGATAACTCGCCAACGTCACCTCCAAGGATTGGTCGGTTCGCAGGAGTACGTAATCGATTTCCTCGGCCCGGCAGCCGGCCTTCAGTTTGCGTAGATAACGATCGAACTCGGCGAGGTACGTCTTTCGCAGCGCGCGAGGTTCGGTCAACACGTCGCCCATGTGTTCCAACCCGCGGAACAGGGTGGGGTCATCAAAAGGGAAGTCGATTTCGGCCGGATCGAGCACGTGCATCACGATGACTTCATGCCGACGGTGCCGCAGGTGTTTTAGACCGGTCAGCATCACGTCAACGTTGTCGAACAGATCGCTTAGGACAATCACGATGCCCCGACGCTTGAGCCGCTCGGCCAGATCGTGAAAAATTGGCCCGGTTGCCGTTTTGCGCTCAGCCGACGCCGTTTCCATGATGCGCAACAGTTCCTTGAGATGTGACGGGTTGCTGCTGGCGCGGAGCAGCCAACGTATCTCGTTGTCGAAAACGACCAGGCCCACGCTATCCTGCTGATGAAGTATCACGTAGGCCAAGGCCGCGGCAGCCCGCTGGGCATAATCGAGCTTCGACAGCGGCGCTGCCTCGCTCCGATATCGCATGCTCTCACTGGTGTCCAAGAGCAGGTGGCAAACGAGGTTCGTATCCTCCTCAAACCGCTTCAGGTAATACTTGTCGGTGCGGCCAAAAACTTTCCAATCCAAGTAACGGAGATCATCGCCGGGCGAATACTCGCGGTGTTCAGCAAACTCAATCGAGAACCCATGAAACGGGCTGCGATGCAAGCCGGAGACATAACCCTCGACCTGCCGCCGTGCGCGCAGCGGCAGCCCCTGCAGCCGTGCCAGCATTTGCGAGTCCAATAGTTGTGATCCGTTATCCATGATTTGATACGGGACTTAGCAGCATGTTCCGCCCATATTCGCGGCAGCGAACTGCCGGAGCGCTATCAACCGTCCTTCTGGGTCGAAGCGCTCTCATCACCCGTCGCTCTTTCCCTTTCTTTCCGAAACACCGGCGGAAGCGGCTCTGATGTGCTATCGTCGTCAACGGTTTCGATCAATCGTCGGATCAGATCGTCGGGCTTGATGCCTTCCGCTTCAGCGTTGAAGTTTGTGACGATGCGATGGCGCAGGACAGGAAACGCCACGGCCCGGATGTCATCGGTGCTGGCATAATAGCGGCCCTGCAATGCGGCTCGGGCCTTTGCGCCGAGCACCAGATACTGGCTCGCCCGCGGGCCGGCGCCCCAACTAACGTAGTCGCGTATAAACTTCAATATGCCGTCCGGGCGCCATCTGCCGGCGCGGTGATCTTGGGACGGCTCAAACGTACCAGCTTCATCGCATAGCGCATCACGTGCTCGGCCACCGGCACGCGGCGGACGATGTGTTGCAGGGCTAGAATCCGTTCGCCCGATAGCGTTGGCGTCACTGTGGCCATTGTGTCGGCGGTTGTGCGGCGCACGATGTCGAGCTCATCGTCTTCGTCGGGATAATCGACGTACGTATTGAACATAAAGCGATCGAGCTGTGCCTCGGGCAGCGGATACGTTCCCTCATGCTCGATGGGATTTTGCGTAGCCAGGACGAAGAACGGCTGCACGAGTTGACGCCGCCGCCCGCCGGTGGTGATCTGATATTCCTGCATCGCCTCTAGCAGGGCCGCTTGGGTCTTTGGCGGCGTGCGATTGATTTCGTCGGCGAGGATCACGTTGCCGAAAATCGGTCCCTTCAGAAAATGAAGTTCGCGGTTGCCCGTCACGCGATCTTCTTGAATCACTTCTGTGCCGGTAATGTCAGAGGGCATCAGGTCAGGCGTAAATTGGATGCGGCGGAACTCCAGCGACAAGGCGTCGGCCAGGGTGCGGATCATGAGCGTCTTTGCCAGGCCCGGCACACCGACTAATAGGCAGTGGCCCCGGGCGAACATTGCCACCAGTAGTTCTTCGATCACCCGCTGCTGGCCGACAATCACCCGCCCCAACTGGTCGCAGATGAGCCGATAGGCGTCGCTTAGTTCCCGGACGGCTTGTAGGTCCTCATGTTCGGCCATTTCTTCCGTAACTCCTGTGTTCGGTCTTACTAGCGTCTATGGTCGCCGACGATCGACCAATTGCGGTGGTGATGGTGGACGGGTAATGGTCGCCCCGGGACTAATAGCGATCAATTCGGTGGCCGTGGTAATCAGCAAACGCCGTTTGCCCACCACGAGGTTTCCGCCCGACGCATCATGGGCGACCAAGTCGATGGCCTTGCGCGGCTCCGCAGCCTGCTGGTCGAAAATCATCAGTTTGTCTCGTGTTGGCCACAAAACGCTATTGCCAGACAGCACGCCGCGACCATAGCCGGGCCTATTCTCGCCAGTCGGCCATACGTGTTGCACGCGACCGCGAGTCTCGTCCTTCAAGCTGATCCAATAGAGTTTGCGGCCTCCCGCGATCAGCCAGTCTCCAGCCACCCCGAGCAGATAAGCGGCATCGTCAACGATGCTTTCTGTCTGCCAAAGCATTTGGCCGGTGAAGGCATCGAATGCGAAGATGCGCGGGCTGTCGGCCGGCGCCACGAACACCATGTTACCGCTCATCAGGCAAGGATTCAGATCCCGGAGCCAATGTGGCGCCAGATTCGCTAGATCTCCGTGTCGGTCGCGAGGGTACAGGGCGACCCATAGCGGCCGCCCGTTTTCAGTGCGTAGCGCGGCCACGGCGCCAAGATTTGTGTTGTAGTACAGCCGCTTGCCGCACAACGTAAGCAAGTTGTGCGTGCATTCGTGCAACGAACCGTGGGCCGGTGTCTGGGCACTGCAAATCAGTTGCCGCCATCGCAGCCGGCCAGTGTCGGAGTCGAAACAAGCCACGAACGCCTGTGGGCGGATATCGTGACGGCGCATCGCCACGTACACGCCCTGAGCATCGGCCACCGGCGAGCCTTCGAACGCCCAGCCCTCTTCCGGCTCGATTTTCCACAACAGCCGTCCTTCCGCTGCAAGATCGAGACACACCAGATAGCCGCGCCGGACGGATGCGGTCGTATCCTGCGGCTCGTTGGTAATCGGCCAGCCCATGCGAGCGAGCAGTTTGCCCTCGAAAACCGACATGGTAAAACGCGGTACGCCGAGAGTGTCCGAGGGAATCGTCGGCAAAGTCTCGCCATCCGTCTCGCCTCGGTAGATCGTCGCCTGCCCCCAGGCGGGCTTGCCTGTATCCAAGCGAACAGCGGTAATTTGCTGACCGTCATTGGCCAATACTATGTCACCGGCGAGCACTGGGTAGTAGCTGGGAGGTTGCCGCACTGTTTCTTCAGTGCTTGCCACATTGAGCGGTTGCCGCAAGACGGCCGACCGTAGCGGCACGCGCCATGCGACGGCGCCGACGTCTACCAACGGCCGAGCGATTCCGTTTCGCTCAAAATTGCCCGCCAGAGTCAGCCAGTCCATTGCGGTTGGCGGCTGCGGCGATGTGACCGCTTCAGCAAGAAGGGCCCGCAAGGAATCGACGAATTTCCCTTCGCGGTTGCCGAGCCGTCCGACCGCATTTGGGTGCAGCCGGGCAAACTCGACCAACTCCTCTCGCGCGCGTTCAGTCGCTCCCTCAAGGATTGACGCCAGTACGATTCTTGCCCGCACGGCTGCCAGATCGAGGCTCGTGTCTGGATAGCCCGGCCACGTGTTTCGCACGCCCGTGGGCGGAGCGTGGGGCAAGATGCGTTCCCAATACCAGCGGGCCGACGCGTAATCGCCCGATTCCAATGCGATATCTCCCAGGGCCAGCAGAGCGTCGTCACCATAGCTACTGGCGAACGCCTCTTGCACGATGTCTTCGAGCAACCGTGGATTCCGTCGGGCGATTGCGTCGTCGTACCATCGATGCGCCACCGGATCGACGCGCGCACGATAGAGCTTCAACGCCTCGGGTGGCAATACGGCCAACTGCAATTGGCACCACTGGCCGAGGCTCACGTACCGTCGACTGGTTACGCCCAGTAGTTTTGTATCCGGCGATTCTGCCAGTTGGCGAAGGATTTCCACCCCTTCATCCCACTGCCGATCACCAAGCAAGGCTTTCGCCCGCTCGCATTGAGCCAACACCGAATGATCGACCAGATCAAGTTGAACGCCGTCGGATAGCTCGAACTGGCCCCCAGGCGTGCTGCTGCCAACCTGAGCGTAAAGCCGCCCGCCGTGCGCAGCAAGCAACGCCGTTGCGAGCAAAGCGACCGCCGTACGGTATCCCGGACCACTACGATTCATACCCCTAAGTATAAGGGAGAAGCGACCTTGGCAGAAGAGATGCCAAAGAATGGCCAGTGGCTAGTGGTTAGTGAAGGAGAGAGAACTACTAACGACTGTACGTTCGCACTGACCACTGACCACCGACCACTACTTGATCCCGATGCCAGGTTTCACCGCATCGCGGAGGATTACGCCGGGGTGGCGGGCAGCCTTGTCCATGAAGACATGGGCATCGTCAACGATCGGCTTGAGCTGCCGGGTGACTTCTTCGACGTTTCGCGCGGCGCAATTGAGTCGATCATAGAGCTGCCGGTCATTCAAAAGTGCGCCGATCGATCCATCACCCTGTTCAATCCGCGCCATAATCGTCCGCATCAGCGTCGTAATCTCGCCAATATTCTCCATCGCCACCGCGATTTGATCGGCAGGAGCGGGCTTGCCGGGTTCCGTCGATTCGCTGAACTTGCGCAGCGTTCGCTCAGTGATCTCAATAGTGCTGACCATGCGTTCAATCGGCGTCTTCTGATCGGGGCCCGTCCGTTCGGTGAACTTCCTAAGCGTGTTGTTGGTTGCTTCAAACGTTTGATTCATGTTGTCGAGCGTGTCAGGGAGACGCCTCATTGCTTGAGTCAGCTTTTCTCGGTTCTGTTCATCACCCAATATTTGGCGGATGGCAGCGAGCGCGGCGGCCGAGTCGCGGAGAACGTCTTGTGCATTCTTCTGTGTTTCGGGATCGAGAATGTCTTCGACGCGCTTGGCCGCCGCGGCCAGTTGGGCGCTGGCGGCGCTCGACGCCTTTCCCGTGTTGGTGACCGTGTCAATGGGTTCGGACAGCGCGCGCTTCAGGCCGGTGGGATCGTCGGAAACCCGGCCAATCAGCACTGTTCCGGGGGCTATCGGCTTGCCGGCGCCTGGCTTGTTCGGATCGGGAACAAACGACAATGCCGTGTCGCCGAGCAAGTCGCGAGTGATATAGCAATCTTCATTCTGGTAAATGACCTTGTCCCCGTCGATCTTGGCGGTAACAAGCACCTTCGCGTCGTGATCGATCAATTTTACGCTCTCGACACGGCCGATGAGGACGCCGCTTTTCCGCACAGGCGTGTTGTTGCTCACGCCCTGCGCATAGTTGAAACGTATCTGCACAAGGTAACTGCGGCCCGGAATGAGACTGGGCAACTTGCCGAACATCACCAATAGAATTGCGGCAATGATCAGTGTTGCGAGAAACATCACGCCCACGCGAAATTGCATGACGCGTTCGTCCATGACTCACCTTCCGTTCTTCTGCCGCATTTCCATCAGCCGCTCGCCGGCTTCGCCGCGGATAAACTGCGATACGCGACTATCGCCGGCTTGGTCAATCCTCTCGGCGGGGCCGTCATAGATGATCTGCGGCTCGTGACGATCAAGTCGCGCCAGTGGAAAGAGCATCACGACCCGGTCGGCCACCTTCTGCGCGGTTCGCATGTCGTGCGTCACCACGATGCTGGTAACCGGGTGACGCTTGCGCGTGCCGAGGATCAGTTCATTGATCACGTCGCCCATGATCGGGTCAAGCCCTGTCGTGGGCTCATCGTAAAGCATGATTTCCGGCTCAAGTGCCAACGCCCGCGCAAGTCCAACGCGTTTTCGCATGCCGCCGGAGAGTTCGGCCGGCTTCCTGCTCAGGATATTCTCAGGCAACCCGACCTCGGCCAGCCGCGCGAGCACATCACTGCGAATCTCTGCGGGCTTCTTCGTAGTATGTTGCCGCAGCGGAAACGAGACGTTTTGTGCAATGGTCATGCTGTCGAACAGTGCGGCTTGCTGGAATAGAAATCCGAATCGAATCCGCTGCTGCGTCAACTCGCTTTCGCTTAGTTCGGCCAGATTGCGGCCGTCGATGTATACGGCGCCGCGGGACGGACACAAGAGCCCGATGATCGTCTTCAGAAGCACCGTCTTTCCGCAGCCGCTCTCGCCGATAATGGCCAGCGTTTGGCCACGGGGAATCGTCAAGCTGATGTCGCGCAGCACGCGCTGGTGCGAAAAATCAATGCCGACGTGCTCGAGCATAATGAGCGAGCGATCCAAAGCGGCGTTCGGTATAGTGGCGACCATATTTCAACCGTCATGTTGCGTGCAGCGAAGCCTCACGTGTCTCATCGCGGGGGCAGAATCCGTCCCCGCTCTCATAATGGCGGATTTCGCCCCATTCTCAAAACAGTTTTGGCGCCTCGGGCCAGAGACTGAAATAGATCCCATCGAGTGCGATGCCTAGTAGAAGGTCCAACAAGAGAATCATCACGAATGAATATACAAATGCCGTTGTCGCGGCTCGCCCGACGCCTTCGGCGCCGGGGTCACAATGAAATCCGCGATAGCAGGCGATCAGTGCAATCGCTGCGCCAAAGAATAGACTCTTGAACAAACCGGCAAACAAATCAAAATTGCCGACGAAATGCTGCGAGTTCTCCAGATAGTGATGCGAATCGATCCCCAGCAGATACACGGCATAGAACAACGCTCCGGCCACGCCCATGAAATCGGCCATGATGGTCAAAGCCGGGATCAGCAACAGGCAGCCGAGGAACCGTGGCACGACGAGATAATAGATCGGATTGGCCCCCATGCTCGCCAGGGCATCGATCTGCTCGGTGACGCGCATCGTGCCCAGTTCGGCGGCCATGGCGCTGCCGACGCGCCCGGCCAGCATCGTGGCTGCCAAAACTGGGCCGAGCTCCCGGACCAGCGACATATTGATTACGGCGCCCAACTTGGCTTCCAAGTGCAGATTGCGAAACTGCACGTAGCTTTGCACCACCAACACCATGCCGATAAACGTGCCGGTGAGCGCCACAACGGGAAGGCTAAGAACTCCGATCTGATAAAAACTTGGCCAGATCGTCTCACGCCGTGGCATCCGGGTCAGCATCCAGCGGAACGTGCGTAGCGAGAAGACAGATATATTCCCCAACCCGATGATGCTATCGACGACCAGTGCACCGAGGTCGGTGATCCATGCGACCACCATCAGCGACACTCGCTGAACGGCTGAAGGTCGAAGTTCGGTTGTGGGGTTGCCTGCCATATCGGCCACTCTCACCAGACTCTTTGTGTATCCTGCCCAAAGCCCGCGGTTATCCGGTCCAGACCGCCTGCGCAGTTCGGGCACCGGGCCTTCTCTCTGTTACTTCGTCGCCCCGACTCTATGGCTTGAGCGAAGTCTGCGGATAGATCGGGCTCGTTGAAACAGGTAGTTTTGGGGGAATGGGGGCGAGCAGTTGCTGCACCACAATGAAAAAAGCCCCCGGCAGGTTCTGCCGGAGGCTCTTGGTGATAATCGCTTGCGCGTTGGCTTGAGCTATTGGTTAACTACTACTCGGCGCCAGCGCCGACTGGCTGTTGGTCGGCGGGAGTTTCCCCCTTGGTGCCGTGGAAGTAGAGTTGCTTCTTCTCGCCCACTTCCTTGACCTCGACAGTGATCGTGTCCATGCCTTGGAATTCGCCCTTGAGCAGCTCTTCCGAGAGCGGATCTTCGACGAAATTCTCGATCGCGCGTCGCAGCGGTCGGGCGCCAAAGTCCAGATTGCTTCCCTTCTTGATCAAGTGCACCTTAGCCTCGGGCGTCAGTACGAGCTTGACTCCGCGTTCGGCCAACCGCTCGCGGACCTTGCGGAGTTCCATCTCGATGACGTCGCCCAAATCGTCTGTCGTCAAGTGCCGGAAGACGATGATGTCATCGACCCGGTTGAGGAACTCCGGCCGGAAGACCTTCTCGATCTGTTCCTGCACGCGCGACTTCATGTTTTCGTACGAAGCGTCATCGTCAGGCTTTTGGAACCCGAACGACGATTCATTCTTGATCGCCTCGGCGCCAGCGTTGGTCGTCATGATCAGGATGGCGTTGCGGAAGTCGACATTGCGACCGAAGCTGTCCGTCAGGCGGCCTTCTTCCATCACTTGCAGGAGCATGTTAAAGACGTCGGGGTGCGCCTTCTCGATCTCGTCCAAGAGCACTACAGCGTAAGGTCGGCGGCGAATCTTCTCCGTCAATTGCCCGCCTTCTTCGTAGCCGACGTAACCCGGAGGAGCTCCGACCAGTCGGCTGACGTTGTGCTTCTCCATGTACTCGCTCATGTCGATCTGGATCAGCGCGTCGGCGTCGCCGAACATGAACTCGGCCAGGGCCTTGGCGAGCAACGTCTTGCCCACGCCGGTGGGGCCGGCAAAGACGAAGCAACCGGTGGGCCGCTTGGGGTCCTTCAGACCGCTGCGGCTGCGGCGGACGGCCTTCGAGACCGACTTGATCGCTTCGTCCTGGCTGACGACTCGTTTGTGCAGTTCCTCTTCCATCTTCATCAGCCGCATCGAATCTTCGGTGGTCATCCGCGTCAGCGGAACGCCGGTAATCTTCGAGACTACCTCGGCAATAACTTCTTCATCCACCACGCCGTCGGTCTCGCGCGATTTCTCGCGCCACTCGTGCGTAATGGTCTGTTTCTTCTTCTTCAGCTTGTCGGCCTGATCGCGCAGGGCAGCGGCCTTCTCAAAGTCCTGGTTGGCAACCGCCTCCTCCTTCTCCTTATTGAGTTTCTCGACCTCCTCATCAATTTCCTTCAGATCGGGCGGCCGGGTCATCGACTTCAAATGCACCCGGGCGCCGGCCTCGTCTATGACGTCGATCGCCTTGTCCGGCAGGCAGCGGCCCGTGATGTACCGGCTCGACAACTCGACGGCCGATGCCACGGCGTCGTCGGTGATTCGCACATGATGGTGCTGTTCGTAGCGGTCTCGCAGACCCTTGAGGATTTCGATCGCTTCGCCCTTCGTCGACGGCTCGACCATCACCACTTGGAAACGGCGATCCAGCGCGCTATCTTTCTCGATGTACTTTCGGTATTCGTCGAGCGTCGTGGCGCCAATGCACTGAATCTCGCCGCGGCTCAATGCGGGCTTCAGCACGTTGCTGGCATCGATGGCGCCTTCCGCCCCGCCAGCGCCCACCAACGTGTGCAGTTCGTCGATAAACAGAATCGTGTTCTTCGCGCGGCGGACCTCGTTCATCACGGCTTTGATCCGTTCTTCGAATTGGCCGCGGTACTTCGTGCCGGCGACCATCATCGCCAGATCGAGCACGACGATGCGACGGTCCATGAGCAATTCGGGGACGTTCCCTTCGACGACGCGTTGGGCGAAGCCTTCCACAATGGCCGTTTTGCCCACGCCCGCCTCGCCCAGCAGCACAGGATTGTTCTTCGTGCGGCGGCTGAGGATTTGCATCGTCCGCTCAATTTCCTTTTCGCGGCCGATTACCGGGTCGAGCTTTCCTTGCCGGGCCAGTTCGGTGAGGTCGCGGCCAAAACTGTCCAAAGCCGGCGTCTTCGACTTACCGGAACGCTGCTGTTCGCCGCCACCACCGCCGGACGGCGCCCCGGGCAGTCCACCGGGTCGCTCCGAGCCTTCGGCTCCTTCCATGCCGTGGCCGAGCAGGTTCAGCACTTCTTCGCGAACCTCTTCGAGCTTCAGACCGAGATTCATCAGCACTTGGGCGGCGACGCCCTCTTGCTCGCGCAGCAAGCCCAGCAAGATGTGTTCGGTGCCTACGTAGTTGTGATTGAGGTTTCGGGCCTCTTCCATCGAATATTCGATCACCTTCTTGGCACGCGGCGTTTGCGGCAGCTTACCCATCGTGACCATGTCCGGTCCGCTCTGGACGAGCTTCTCGACCTCCAGACGGATCTTGCGAAGGTCGACGTCGAGGTTCTTGAGCACGTTTGCCGCCACCCCGCTGCCTTCCTTGATCAGGCCGAGCAGGATGTGTTCGGTGCCAATATATTCGTGATTGAACCGCTGCGCCTCCTGGTTGGCCAATTGCATAACCTTTCGGGCGCGGTCAGTAAATCGCTCGTACATCTATGTTCTCCGCATCGTATTTATCAAACGTTCACTTCGCGGCCCACGCGGTATGTTAGGCGGCCGCTGCCTTCAGTTCCTTCGCTCGCGTCAAAAACTCGCGCTCCCGCGCGACTTCCCATTTCCACCTCACGGCGCCTTCGTACCGGCCGAGCGTGTCCAACTCTTCGGCGGCCTCGGTGAGCCGTCCGGTATGCCGAAACAGCGTAGCCAGCATCAATCGGGCTTCAATGTCCCGAATGTCGCGCCGCAGAAGCCCTCCCAAAACTCGTTCCGCCTGATAGTAGTCGCCACACAGGTAATGGTCCAGGGCTATCGGAAAACTATCATCCGAAGTGTTGGAAGAATTCCTCCACCGCCTCAGTGACCATCCTACGGTAATGACCCAAAGTACCCCGAAGCCGCCCCATAGTGCCATACGTAAACTTGGGCCGACCAGTTCACTCCACCCAACCGTCAGCAACAGCAACACATCCACGGCTATCGCCGCCACCAACGCCACAGCCAAGGCAGACCAACGACCCACGACCCATAGCTCGGCTAGCCCGGGCCAAAGCAGTGTTGTCCGCCACATCCTGTGCACAGCGTTGGCTCCCTCCCGCCCCTCGGCCACGGAATTGTAACTTCGAAAATCGAGTGAATCAAGGCAACAACAAATCCAGCACGTGTTTAGGCTTGTCGCGGCCCGCGACGTTTGCGACACTAAACATCATGTGGTACGAATTCACCGCCGCAGCCCAGCGCGCCCTGATTTGCGCATCCGGCTGGTCTAATGGAAGCGAGTGTGACGAATTGCAGGCCCAGCCGCTGTTGGTGGGGTTGCTGTTACAACCGGAGTGTCGTGCCGCGGCGATGCTAGCGAAGCTGACCGTCGATATCGCGGCCGTCCGTGGCCGCTGGCCAGAGCTCGTCGAGGACACTCGATCAGGCTTGGGAGCCGACGCCGGCCACCGAAGCACGCCCCCCGATGGAATGCCACGGCAACGCCTTTCCAAAGACGTCGAGGTCTCGCTGGAGTTGGCCCGCCAAAGGCTCGCGCTTCTCCCGCAGCCCGTAGAACTGGCGACAGAACACATCCTCCTCGGCCTGGCCACGGCCGATCACGACGTGTCGGTGTGGCTCCGCGAGAAGGGGCTCGATCCCGAACTGTTGGAAGCTGAAATCTACAAGTTGTACGGATGTCAGTCGCAGGGAGCGTGGGCACAGGGACCGGTGGACGAAAATTGCGAGGTGCCGGACGAGGGGCAGAGTGCCGAGGCTGGGGCACGAGAGGTGGACGCGCCAGCGCCCGTCGCCACCCTTCGCATCCTCGATGCCGCCGGCAACCGGGCCCGCGAAGGTCTGCGCGTTGTTGAGGACTACGTTCGATTCGAATTGGACGATCGCCATCTGACCGAACAGTGTAAGCAGATGCGGCACGACTTGACGGCCGCCCTTGCCCGGGTGCCTTGCAAACATCGCCTCGCCGCTCGCGAAACTCAGGCCGACGTGGGCACAGCGTTGACCACCGTCGGCGAGCAGCAACGCGCTGGCGCCGCGGACGTCCTGGCCGCCAACATCTCACGCCTGCAAGAGTCGCTCCGGAGTCTGGAGGAGTTCGGCAAGACGGTTGATACGGTTCTGGCGGCCACCTTTGAAGAATTGCGCTACCGAACCTACACGCTGCAACGTGCCATCGACATTACGCGCAGCAGTATCGAGCGACTTGCCGACGCTAAGCTGTACGTGCTCATTGACGGCCGTGAGTCAGTCGAGGCCTTTGAAAAAACGGCTCGTTCCCTGATCGCCGCCGGCGTCGACGTCCTGCAACTTCGCGACAAGAAAGTGACTGACCGCGAATTGATTGAACGCGGGCGATTGTTGCGTTCACTCATCTGCGACGTAGGGTCCGCCGTGCGGACCACAGTTGTTACCTCTATCACCCCCCTCTTCATCGTCAACGACCGGCCGGACGTGGCCTTACTTGCCGGGGCCGATGGCGTGCATCTGGGCCAGCAGGAATTGTCTGTCAAAGACGCCCGCCGGATTGTCGGGCCGAAAATGCTCATCGGCGTATCGACGCACAGCATCGAGCAGGCGCGACAAGCGGTGCTCGATGGCGCCAACTACATTGGCGTCGGTCCGACGTTTCCCTCGGGCACGAAGCAGTTCCAGCAGTTTCCCGGTCTGGAACTATTGCGGCAAGTCGCGGCCGAAATCCGCCTCCCGGCCTTCGCCATCGGCGGCATTTCGCGGGCGAACCTCGACGAGGTATTGGCAACTGGAATGACGCGGGTCGCCGTAAGCGGCGCCGTCGCAATCGCTGCCGACCCAGGCCAAGCGGCGGCCGAGCTAAAGATCCGCCTGGCCGGCGGCGCTGCGTAGGGTCGGAGAAATTTGTGCAGCACCGGAGCGTACCTGTTGGTGTAGTGTTTCTGAATTGAGGTACTTTGTTGTGCGAAGTTAAGGTATGTGGGGTGCCGCTGCTGGCTTGTCCAGCAGTGCACAATCACGGGTGGGCAAGCCACCCGTGGCACCCAATCGTCAGTCACCAGTTATCTGAGACGCTACACTAAATTCTCAACTTCACGAATGCCGTTAGCCACGTTTGGTCGGACGAGACCGATACGCCGTTGTCCCACGTCTCGTCGACGTCCTCCGGCACGTTGAGCAAACGATGGGTGCCGTGGGTGCGAATCTCCAGATAATCGGCCTGAACGCCCAGGCTGAGATGGCGGTGCACCAGGGCTTCTACCGTTAGGCCAAGATGCACGGCGCCGCCTTGCGTGCATTCCATCGTGTATCGGTCGCCTTCGCGCAGTAGATGGTGGTCGACGTTATAGGCCCCGGTTCCGCCCCAGTCGCCTTGGAACTTCAAGGCGATCGGCGGCAGCCATCCTAGTTCGAGCTTCGATCGAAGCTGCCCGCCCACATAGCCCATGTAATATTGTTGGTTCAGCGTGAGCACATCGCCGGCGAAGGTGTACGGTGGATCGAGCCACACGTCATCCGATTTCACTTGGGCCAGGTCGTAGCACATGATGTCGAAGCGTTGCCAGCGGAATCCGCCCACGGGCCACACCTCGACCGGCAAGCCGAACGGCCGGTCGGCCAATTGAAACTCGAAAGCAAGGTCGAGCATCTGGCCCTCGGTCCACCGCTGCTGGGCGTATCCTAGATCGGTAAACGGAGCGCCGGGGTTCAGCCAATCGTAGTCGGAGAGGTTCCCTTGGATGCCCTGCTGCGGAAATAGCCACTCGAAGTGAATCGCCCAAGTCGGCTTCTCCACTCCGACCTGAAGGCCGTGCCAGTACGAGTCCAACGGAAAGTTGAGCTGGCTGAGCGGCGCCCAACCTGACGGAGGTGGCTCCGGCGTGCCAAATTCGTATGATGTGCGGCTGCGGACCATCGAACGAAACCGGTAGTCGATCGTCCAGACCGGCGGGTTTGGCGCCGCGGCCAACGCACTGGCGGGCCAATCCCGCCATAATTCGGAGGCCGCCGAGGGCTCGACAGTGCCGAACAACGGGTCATCAGCCAGTAGGACTCGGTCCCACGTCAAGGCGAGCATCAGCATCGCCAAAACGGCAACGGAAATGTGGCGGCGGAAGATTGCCGGCTGGCACGAGCACATGGAGAGGTTCCCGTCCGTGGATTCTGCTCCGTAAGGCTACTTAGGACTGTTCGTCGGGGCTGGTTAAAGCACTTGAGGAGGCCCTAAGGAAGGTAGGGATTTGCGGGCCTGAGGAAATTCTGTGGTGGGCCGCTGCCGCCGCCCGCGCTAAGCTGAGCAGATGCGGCGATATTTGAGGCCGTTTGGGAATGCCCGGATGCCACCGAAGGAACTAGACCGATTCCCGAGACTTGCTACACTGGTACTCAACGCAAGTGCGTGTCGCACGGACGGGTAGCGTTACTGGCGGCGTGATTCCGTGGTTCCGAAAGCGATCTGAGCGCTACAGAATACGGAAATGCGCTCTAATCGCTCACCCTGCAACCTCAACTCCCTGTACCCTGATACGATGGCTGACCTGCTCATCAAAAATGGCCGAGTAATCGATCCCTCACAAACGATGGATCGGGTGACAAATCTGCTGATTGCCGACGGGCGGATAGCAGCTTACGATGCGGCGCCCCGAGGCCAGGAAACGGTCATCGACGCCGCGGGCAAGATCGTCAGCCCAGGGCTGATCGACATGCACGTCCACCTCCGCGAGCCCGGCTTCGAGGAGGACGAAACCATCAAGACGGGCACGGCGGCCGCGCTGGCCGGCGGGTTCACGTCGGTCGCCTGCATCCCCAACACCGATCCGCCGATCGACACCCAAGGGTCGGTCGAGTTCATCCGTGATCAGGCCTGCCGGGCCGACCACTGCAATGTGTTGGTGATTGGCTGCGTCAGCAAGAACCGCGAGGGAAAGCAGTTGGCCGAAATCGGCCAATTGGTCGAGGCGGGGGCCGTGGCATTCACCGACGATGGCAGCCCGATCGATGACGCCGAACTGATGCGACGAGCCTTTGAATACTGCCTGATGTTCGACAAGCCGGTGCTCAACCATGCCGAGATTCGCGAGCTGACCCAGCGAGGCGTAATGCACGAGGGGCTGACTTCGCTCGTGCTCGGGCTGGCCGCGATCCCGGCCGCGGCCGAAGATGTAATGACCAGCCGCGACATCGCCTTGGCTGAGGCGACCGGCGGACGCCTGCACATCATGCACGTTTCCACAATCAATAGCATCGATGCCGTGCGGCGGGCGAAAAGCCGCGGCGTACGCGTCACCGCCGAGGCCACGCCGCATCACTTCTCGCTCACCGACGAATGCCTGCGGACGTTCGATGCCAATTACAAGATGAACCCGCCGCTGCGCGGTCGCGAACATGTCGAGGCCGTGATTGCCGGGCTGGCCGACGGAACGATCGACGCCATTGCCAGCGATCATGCCCCGCATGCCAAAGAGAAGAAGATGCAGGAATTGGATCAGGCTCCTTTTGGCGTCGTCGGATTGGAAACCTCACTGGGGCTGGTCATTACCAAGCTGATCGAGCCGGGCCATCTCGACTGGCCCGAGGCGATTCGTAAGATGTCGCTCAATCCGGCACGAATCCTCGGCGTCAACAAGGGCACGCTCCAGATTGGCGCCGATGCCGACGTGACGATCATCGACCCGAAGGTCCGCTGGACGGTCGATCCGTCGCAGTTTCGCTCGAAGAGCACCAATACGCCCTTTGCCGGCTGGGAATTGACCGGTCAAGCCGATACCGTGATCGTCGCCGGCCGCGTGAGATTCCAACGCTAACCGAGAAATTACCACGGAGGCACGGAGACCATGGAGCAAGCACGACTGTACCTCGCATTGTGTTGGGTGAGCGATGGGACTCTGGTGGCGCCGGCGTGAATGAGAGTGGGCACGATCTGCTGATGTTGTAGCCCAAATTGACAGTGCTATTCTTTGGGCTTTTTAACTGGCATCGTCCGCCGAAGAATCTGAATACCCTCGTAAAACAAAAACGCCCCGATTGCAAGAAACACTATACCAGAGAAGTAATCGGGGGATTTACCGATCGTGCTGACCATCCCCTGACGTGTCACGATAGAGAAAAACAACGCCCCGACCGCAATACTGGACAGCCCCATTAGCACACGGCTGAACGTGACTAGCCATCGCATTAAAGCCATGTCCGTGACTATACGACTTTCAATTATGATGTCAAGCAGTAGCCGTAAATATGCTGATGTTGTGGCCTCCGTGGTGTTCTAGCCTCTAATACCGCACGCAGCATGTCGCTCCTCATTGACGGCTACAATCTGCTGCATGTTTCCGGCATCGTTGGTCGCGGCGCGGGGCCTGGCGGGTTTGGGCGAAGCCGGCTAGCGCTGTTAAATTTCCTGGCCGAGTCGATTGATCCGCAAGAACTATCGCGTACGACGGTGGTTTTCGACGCCCGCGAAGCGCCGCCGGGCCTGCCGAGCGTCGTGCCACACCGGGGCATCACCGTTCGATTCGCCACGCGGCACGAGGAGGCTGACGATCTGATTGAGGAGTTGATCCGTGCCGATTCGGCGCCGCGGCGTCTGGTGGTGGTGTCGAGCGATCACCGCATCCAGCGTGCCGCCCGACGGCGGCGGGCCAAGGCCTTCGACAGCGACGTCTGGTACGCCGACCTGATTCGAGCCCGCCGCGAGCGCGAGCGGGCGTCGGCCGATGCGCCTGCCCGACCGGCCGTGCCGCTGCTGGAAGAGGACGTGAACTACTGGTTGCGAAAATTCGGCGGCGAATCGGTATTGAGCCAGTTTTTGGAGCAAGAGGGCCGCGACGAGTCGCCCCAATCGCGGCCCTCCGCGGAGGAGCAGAGCGACCTATTGGATAATCCGTTTCCCCCCGGCTATGGAGAGGACCTCCTGGAGGGTCTCTAATCGAGGGCATGCAGACTCCGTCGCCTGCGGCGCGAAGGGGTCCGGTCCACGTTTTCGGAGTCGAGGCACGGACCGGCGCCATGTGTATGAGCCGAAAGATTGACCAGACCCCGGACTTCGCAGTTCTCTGCCTACTTCGCAGCGGCCCTTGGAAATACAGAGGCTTCTTTGCTAGAATAACTAAAACTCACCATCAGGCGGGTCCTGCCCATTTCCCGCATCTCCAGGGAGACATGCGTTGACATTCAGCGAATCGAACGACGAAGCCATTCCGATGGAACGGCTTCCCAATGGTGTCGAAGAAGACGCCCCACCCCCTTCGACGTCTTCCCAGGGTACTCCGCCCCCGATCGAGGCCGACGAGCGGGCGGACAGCCGCGCCGAGCAGCGTCGACGGATATTGATCGGTTCGCAGCGCGACCCGGCAGCCTATCGGGCACGGCAAAAACGCGACTGGACACCTGTCGCGGATGAGGGTGAGACAGACGCCAACGAGCGTAAGAAGAAAGAGAAGAATGGACCGCGGAAAGCGCAGCCGACCGCAGTCCAACCTCCGCGGCAACCCGAAAGTCAGCTTGCGCGACAACAGCCGGGCAAGGAACGTCGTGCGGCAGAGCAGGAATCGCACGAGAAGAACGTAAAGCCGAGTGACGTGCGTTCGTCCGACCTCGCTGCTGCCGAGTCTCTCGAAAGGGCTGGCGATGAAACGACTGTGCCTCCGTCGCCTGTCCATTGGCCGGCGCCCCGCGTTCCACTGCCGCCGGCCGAGGGAACGACCGATGACCTTGAGGCCGAACTAGATCGGGCGATGGGCGATGCGTCGATGGACGACCTGCTCGGCGGCGGATCGAAACAGGAGGACGAATCGTTTGAGCCCGGCTCGCTGCAAAGCGGACGAGTCGTGGCGCTGCGGCGCGACGATGTTTTCGTCGAGTTCGGCGGCCGCCAGCAGGGCATTGTCTCGCTGCGGCAACTCGACGTTCCGCCGCGGGTCGGCGCCGATGTCCAAGTCGTGGTGCAGCGGCTCAACCCGGAGGATGGCTTGTACGAGCTGTCCGTCCCGAACAAGGCCGTACAGGTCGACGACTGGTCCGATTTGGTCGAAGGGGCGCTCGTCGATGTACGCGTCACCGGCCATAACACGGGTGGGCTTGAGTGCGAAGTCAACCATATCCGTGGCTTCATCCCGGTCAGCCAAGTGGGCCTCTATCGAGTCGACGACCTCGCTCCCTACGTCGATCAGCGGCTGGCCTGCGTTATCGTCGAGGCCGACCCCGAACGGCGGAACCTCGTCCTCAGCCGTCGCGCCGTTTTGGAACGCGAAAAGGAACAGGCCAAGCAACTCATGCTCGAAACGCTTCGGCCGGGCCAGATTCATGAGGGCGTTGTGCGAAAACTCATGGACTTCGGCGCGTTTGTCGACATTGGCAGCGGCGTCGACGGCCTCGTGCACGTCAGCCAGTTGGCCTGGGGTCGCGTCAAGCATCCTAGCGACGTCCTACAGGAAGGCCAATCGATCAAGGTGCGGATCGAAAAGTTCGACGCAGCCACCGGCAAGATCAGCCTGGCGTATCGTGACTTGATGGAAAGTCCCTGGTCGGCGGCCGCGCAAAAATATCCGCCGCAAACCGTGGCTAAGGGGACAGTCACCAAGCTAATGGACTTCGGAGCGTTCGTCGAAGTCGAGCCGGGCATCGAGGGTCTGGTGCATATCTCGGAGCTGTCGCCCAAGCGGGTGTGGCGCACTTCGGACGTGGTCAAAGAGGGCCAAGAGGTCGAGGTGCTAGTGCTTTCGATCGATCCCAGCGCACAGCGGATGAGTCTGTCGATGAAGGCGTTAGCCGCTCCGCCCGAGCCCGCCAAGAAAGACGAGCCGGCCGAGCCGGCCAAGGCGTCGAAGAAGAGCACGAAGCCAACGGGCCCGCTCTTGGGCGGCCTCGGCCGCAAGACCGGCAGCCAATTTGGCCTTAAGTGGTAAATAGCAAGCACGCCCCACATGTTTTGTAGGGTGCGTGAAACGCACCATGCCCTACATGCGGCGGTGCGTTTCACGCACCCTACATGTAGCTGCTCCCGCTCTTGCCGCTATAATTTGTCGAGGGAATGATCGCATGAGTACTGCGTCTTGTGCCGCACCGGCGTTCGAGTTGGCGCCCTATAAGTCGTTAGAGAACACGGCGCTGACGGATCGCATCCAACGCGTTCGCTCCGACATGGGATCGCGGCTGCTGATCCTTGGCCACCATTATCAGCAGGACGACGTGATCGAACTATCCGACTTGCGCGGCGACAGCTATAAACTGGCCGAACTGGCCTCGAAGCATGAAGAGTGTCGAGCGATCGCCTTCTGCGGCGTCCATTTTATGGCCGAGACGGCCGACATCCTGGCCAACCGACCCGAGCGGCTGGCCGCCCGCGATGGCCAGCGCGTGACCGTAGTTTTGCCCGACATGGCCGCCGGCTGCTCGCTGGCCGACATGGCGGCAATCGAGCAGGTGGAAGATTGCTGGGAGCAGTTGGGCGAGGTGATCGACACGGGAGACGTGATGCCGATCACGTACGTCAACTCGGCGGCCAATTTGAAAGCATTTTGCGGCCAGCACGGCGGCATCGTCTGCACTTCGGCCAACGCCAAGGCCGTGCTCGATTGGGCCTTCGCACGCCGCAGTCGCGTATTGTTCTTCCCGGACCAACACTTGGGCCGCAACACGGCTCGGGCGATGGGCATTCCGCTGGATGAAATGCCGCTATGGGACCCGCATCAAGATCCGCTAGGCGGCAACGCGCCCGAGGCGATCCGCCGCAGCCGGGTAATCCTTTGGCGAGGGCATTGCAGCGTCCACCAGATGTTCTTGCCCCAACACGTCGCCCAATTCCGACAGAAGTATCCGGGCATCAAGATTCTCGTACACCCCGAGTGCATGATGCAGGTCGTCGATCAGGCCGATATAGTCGGCTCGACGGGTCGCATCATCCAGGCGGTGGAAGGGGCGCCACCGGGCACGCGCTGGGCCATCGGCACTGAATTACACCTCGTCAACCGCCTAAAACACCAGCATCCCGAGCAAGAGATTCATTTCCTTTCGCCCGTCGTTTGCATGTGTGCCACGATGTACCGCATCGATCTGGCCCATCTATGCTGGGCGCTAGAGAATCTGGCCGCCGGCACGCCGATCAACGCAATCGAAGTCGAACCCGAAACCGCCCAATGGGCGCTCGAGGCGCTTCAGCGAATGCTGGAAGTGAAGTAGCAACGCGCAAGGCGGGAGTCTTGGCTCACTCGCCGCCTTCTGCGATTTCAAACCCCATCGCCTCGATCATCCGATAGTCTTCTGCCGGCGGCTGGCCCTGGGTGGTGAGGTAGTCGCCGACAAAAATTGAATTGGCCGGGTACAGCCCCAACGGTTGCAGTGGGCCGAGATGCAACTCGCGGCCGGCGGCGATCCGCAGTTCACACCACGGGTTTGCCAGTCGAAACAATGCTAGCACCTTGAGGCAGTACCGTGGATTGAGGAGCGGCTTGCCCGAGAGCGGCGTGCCGGCAATCGGCTCGAGAAAATTGACCGGCAAGGCGTGGACTTCAAGCTCACCAAGTTGCAGCGCCAGATCGACGACGTCGCCCTCCTCCTCGCCCATTCCAACGATGCCGCCTGAGCAAATCTCCAGCCCGGCCTGGCGCACCGCATACAACGTCGAGAGCCGGTCGTCGTATGAGTGCGTTGTACAAATCTCGGGATAGAAGCGTCGGCTGGTGTTCAAGTTGTGATTGACTCGGTCGACGCCGCTCGCCTTTAGCCGCACGGCCTGTTCTTGGCTGAGCAAGCCGACGGAAAAGCAAATCTTGAGTTTGTAGGTCGCTTTGATACGTGGAACGACGTCACTCAGTGTGTCGAGCTCTTCGTCGGTCGGGGCCCGGCCGGAGATTACAGCACAATAGGTCCGTGCCTGTCGCTCGGCGGCCACGCGGGCGCCATCGAGCAGCTCGTTGGCCGTCACCAGTTTGTAGCGCGGAATCTCAGCCGTCGAACGTCGCGATTGCGAACAATAGCCGCAGTCTTCGCCGCAATGGCCGCTCTTGGCATTGATCAGGAAGTTCAGTGCCACCCGATTGCCAAACCAAAAATGCCGCACACGATATGCCGCGACCAAGAGGTCGAGCAGTTCCTCGTCGGCGCAACGCAACAGGTTCAGGCCCTCGTCACGCGTCAAGTGGCGGCCATCAAGCACTTGTTCCGCCAGGTCGCACCAGCGGCAAGTCGGCGAGATAACAGGAAAGGGGGCGGTCGGGCGGAAACTTGCCATTTTCCTTCTTGGGCCAGAACTTTGATGCACTTTCCACGGGCGCTACGTCAATGTCGTTCCCAGCCGCGTGAGGCAAAATTAAGCGATGCCGTGCGCCACTTCATAGGCCGAAATCATTGCTTCCTGCTCGAGTGTCAGGCCGATGTCGTCCAGGCCGTTCAACAGGCAGTGGCGGCGGAAGTCGTCGACCTCGAACTTCAGTTGCAGCCCAAAGGTATCAGAGATTGTGCACCGCTGAAGGTCTACCGCGAGTTGATAGCCTGGGTGGGCCGCCGTGCGAGCAAACAGGTCATCGACCGTGGCTTCGTCGAGCTTGATCGGCAACATGCCGTTCTTAAAGCAGTTGTTATAGAAAATGTCGGCAAAGCTGGGCGTATCAGCACGCGAAACCCATAGTCCTCTAACGCCCACGGGGCATGTTCGCGGCTGGAGCCGCAGCCAAAATTGCGGCGGGCCAACAAGACGCTGGCCCCGGCATATTCCGGCCGATTCAATATGAACTCCAGATTGTTCGATCCGTCGTCCAAATATCGCCAATCGAAGAACAAGAACTCGCCGAAGCCGGTTCGTTCAACCCGTTTGAGAAATTGCTTTGGAATGATTTGATCGGTATCGACGTTCGATCGATCCATCGGAACGACGAGTCCGGTATGTGTGGTGAATGGACGCATGGTGGGAAGGATTGGAGATTGGGAATTAAGGACTATTTATAGTCCCACTGGCGAATATCGACGAAATGTCCGGCCACGGCGGCGGCGGCGGCCATGGCGGGCGAAACCAGATGCGTTCGGCCACCTTTGCCTTGTCGCCCCTCGAAGTTCCGATTGCTCGTGGCCGCGCATCGCTGCCCAGGCTCAAGCCGATCGGGATTCATGGCCAGGCACATGCTGCAACCGGCCTCGCGCCACTCGAGACCCGACTGGCGGAAAATCGCGTCGAGCCCCTCGGCCTCGGCTTGACGTTTAACCAGCCCGCTGCCGGGCACGACCATGCCGTTAACGCCGTTGGCAATGCTGTGGCCTCGCACTACGGCGGCCGCAGCCCGCAAATCCTCGATGCGCCCATTGGTGCACGAGCCGATAAACACGCGGTCGACGGCGATTGACGTGATTGGCACATCTGGTTTCAGGCCCATGTACTCCAGTGCGGCGGCCACAGACTTCTGGTCCGTTGGATCGGGGAAGTCGGCCGGGTTGGGCACGCGTCCGCCCACGTCGCTAACCTGCGCCGGCGTGGTACCCCAGGTTACTTGCGGTTGCACCTCGCTGGCGTTAAATATCTCAGTGCGATCGAACTTCGCTCCGGCGTCGGTTGGCAGCTTCTGCCAGCACTGCACGGCGGCATCGAATTCCTTGGGTGCGAACGGCCGCCCGCGCAGGTAGGCAAACGTCTTCTCGTCTGGAGCGATCAATCCGGCCCGCGCGCCGGCCTCGATCGTCATATTGCACACTGTCATGCGTTCTTCCATGCTGAGGGCACGGATTGCTTCGCCGGTGTACTCGATGCAATAGCCGACGCCCCCGCTGGTCGAAAGCCGACCGATCAGGTAGAGGATCAGATCTTTGGCCGTCACGCCGCGGTGGAGCCGACCATCGACGCGGACTTCCAGCGTCTTCGGCTTATACTGCAACAGCGTTTGCGTGGCCAGCACATGCTCCACTTCGCTGGTGCCGATGCCGAAAGCCAGAGCCCCAAACGCGCCATGCGTAGCCGTATGGCTGTCGCCGCAAACGATCGTCATGCCCGGCTGCGTGTAGCCCAGTTCGGGACCGATCACGTGGACGACGCCCTGGTGAATGTCGTGGATGTCGTAAAAGCGGATGCCAAACTGCTGGCAGTTTCCTCGCAGCGTGTCGATCTGCTTCTTCGAGATCGCGTCGAGTATCGGCAGGCTGCGATCCGTTGTCGGCACGTTGTGGTCGACCGTGGCGACGGTTCGCTCCGGCCGACGCACCTTGCGATCGGCCAGTCGCAACCCCTCGAATGCCTGGGCGCTGGTGACCTCGTGGACTAGCTGGAGATCGATATAAAGAACCGTTTGTTTTCCCGGCTCTGCCTGGACCACGTGGTCGTCCCAGATCTTCTCAAACATCGTGCGAGGTGGGCGTGCAGCAGTCATAAGCGAAAAATCTGTGCTATTAAGTCGCGTGAGGGGGAATGATTATCTTAATGACACATTATATCGTGTTTCGGTTCGGCCGCCAGGGCCGCCGGCCGCCATTTTCCTCGCGGTGGCCAGTGAGCTATAGATGTATAGGCAAACTTGTCGCGCCATAGGTGACGAAACGATTGCTCCGATTTTTCCGGCGGTATCGACCGAAAGCCATCGAGCCGATATCGCAACGCTGAGTGCATGGAACACATCTTGCAAGAAGCATCCGACTCTAAAGTGTGGGCCGAGCGGTTCGAGGCTTCCCTGAACGCCCAGCGCACCGGTGTCATCGAATTTCTTGCCGAGCAGCAGGAGCGGCTCGACCGGGCCGAGGCGTTCGTCGCGCAGGAACTCCGCCGTCTGGAGGTCGAACTGGCGGCCCAGCGGGAACAGGCGGACCGGCTGCGGGCAGAGCGTGACGCCCTGGCCGCCGGTCTGGCGGATGCAGGTGCGGCAGCCGTTGAAACCCGCGACGAAAACGCCGACGAAAAGCTTCGGAAAGACCTCGAGCGGGCCTTAAGCGATCTTCGGCAAGCAAGGAGCCAGAATGCCGAACTGCAAGACCAAGTTGCCAGGTCCCGGTCGACAGCATCGAAGGTGGCCCAACACTCGGCGCCACCTGGACGGCTCGATTGGGAGGCCGAAAAGCGACGCATCCTCCTCGCGCTAGAGAACGACTTTGACGCTAACAACGAGACACAGCAGCATGAACGATTAAAGATTGCTGACGTCTTGCGCACGACGGACGAAGCGATAGCGTCAAGAGACCGTGAGATTCAAGCATTGAAGGCGGAATTGGAAGCGTGCCGGGGCGGCGTCGGAGCGCATGCCGTTTCCGCCGCCACCGAGCAGACCGTCGGCGATGACCCGTTGGTACGCGAAGAGCGCGAGCGGCTGAAACGGTTGCAGGAACAGTGGAGTGAGAAGGTGCGCGAGGCCGAAGTCGAACTCGCCGTCGAACGCGCAAAACTCGCCCGGCAACGTGTCGAACTCGAGGAGCAGATCCGCGCCGGATCGGAAAAGGCGTCGACTCCGGCCGACGTCGATTCGAGCCCAAATGCTGCGACGGCATACCGCGGCCGATGGCTTGCTCGCCTCGGGCTGACCGACGCCGATCGTGAGCCGCGACGAGTCATCGGTCCTTAGACCGGTAGGCGCTTCTTGCCAAGCTTCCCTATTTGCTTCATCACCTCTGCCTCATGCTGGGGGGGCTCTTGTGGTGAACCGTTGCGCGCGCAAGAATAGCAGTGGTTACTTGTGCAGTGATAATGACTCGAAGCGGCAATGTTCAGAGCGGCGATCTTCCGGCCATGCGCTGCCGCGGCAACTTTTTAGGACAAACCTACCCATGAAAATCGTCCCTCTGGGAGCCAACGTCGTCGTGAAGCGGTTGCCGGCCGAGGAGGTCACGGCTGGTGGTATCGTGTTGCCCGACGCCGCGCAGGAGAAGCCGCGACAGGGCCGAGTGTTGTCGATCGGCGACGGTCGACTACTCGACAACGGGACCCGGGTCCCGCATCAGGTCCGCGAGGGCGACCGTGTGCTCTTCAGTAGCTACGCCGGCGCCGAAGTCGTCGTCAATGGCGACGAGGTCCTGATCATGAACGAGGACGAAATTCTGGCGGTCATACCATAAACGAAACTTAGACGTGGAGAACGTAGACATGTTCAACCGACGTTTTTGCATATCAGCCGTGGCGTTTGCGTTGGCCATCACGTTGGCCGCTCTTGGCGAAGCGGCGGAAAAGCCGGCCGCTCCATCCGGCGATGCCCAGGCCTACGCTCAAGCAGTGGATCGAGCGATCGCATTTCTACGCGACAAGGCCCAGGCGCCCGACGGATCTTATGCCGCTGCCAGTGGGCCGGGCGTCACCGCGGTCGTGACTGCCGCCATTCTTCGCCACGGTCGAACGCCCAGCGATCCGCTGGTGGCCAAGAGCCTGACATATCTCAAAGGCTTCGTGCAGCCCGATGGCGCGGTCTCTTTGAAGGACAGCATGTACCGCAACTATGAAACGTCGCTGGCTTTGGTCTGTTTTTCCGAGGCCAACCGCGACGGGCGCTACACCAAGCTCATTAAGAACGCCGAGAAGTTTCTCAAGGACAATCAGTGGACCGAGGCCCAGGGCCAAGACCCTTCGAGCCCCAACTACGGCGGCGCTGGCTATGGCCATAGTAAGCGTCCCGACCTGTCGAATACGAGTTTTCTGGTCGACGCTTTGCACGCTGCCGGGGCGGGCCCCAACGACGAGGCAATGCAAAAGGCGTTGATCTTTGTATCGCGATGCCAGAACCTAGAGAGCGAGCACAATACACTGCCCTTTGCGGCTAAGAATCCCGACGGCGGATTCTACTATACACCGGCGGCCGGCGGCGTCAGCATGGCCGGCAAGACGTCCGACGGCGGGTTGCGAAGCTACGGCTCGATGACCTACTCTGGCCTAAAAAGCATGCTCTACGCGGGCGTCGGGCCCGATGACCCGCGAGTCAAGGCGGCCGTCAAATGGATCCAGCAGCACTACGACGTCGCCAACAACCCCGGCATGGGTATGTCAGGGCTCTACTACTATTACCACGTCTTTGCCAAGGCCCTCGATGCGGCCGGCATGAAGCAAGTTGTCGGCAACGACAATATAAAGCACGACTGGCGTCACGACCTGCGCTCCGAACTGTTCAAGCGTCAGCGGCCCGACGGTTCCTGGGTCAACCAGAGCTCGCGCTTTATGGAAGACGAGCCAAGCCTGGTAACCGGCTATGCCCTGTTGGCACTGTCGTACTGCCGGCCCGACGGCAGCGAAGTTCGATAGTCTCATCCTGGCATTCTGATCGTAGCGAAGGATCTCGCCCACGAAGAAGCCGGCATCCCCTGCCTTGCCGCGGACGGCCGCTCTGCTACAGGTGCAGGCAGTGATCCTGCTTCGGTATGCTGATTCCGAGCGGCCGGATTGGAGGGGGCCCTATTGACCTGCGACGCTGGCCTCCTATTATTCGCATGGTGAAATGGTGAGGTCACATGCCTTTTTCTCTCTTGGAGGGTTCCTGCGATGCGAGCCTTGAAGTCGATTTGCTGGAGTCGAGCGTACCGCAGACTGTTCATACCTAGTCTGGCGCTGGCTGTCTTAGTTGGGGTAGTCTCACTGACGCTGGCCCAGGTTCTACGCCGGGCGCGACGAGCGCCTGCCGCAAGCGAAAGTGCTGCGGCGTCGCAAAATCCCCTAACAACGATTTCAGGCACACTGGGCTCCCCCGACGCCACTGCGAGCATTGATGGCCGGCAACTCCCGCCGCCCGATCCGAAGTTCGGTGGGGTGATCAAGGAGAATGCCATGCAATCCAAGGCGTGGTGGGCGCCGCGGGTCGTGCCGCCCAAGAAGGCGCCCAATATCCTGCTCATCATGACCGACGACTCCGGATTTGCCGTCCCGAGCACTTACGGCGGCGTCATCCCAACTCCGGCCATGGATCGCATCGCGAAGAACGGACTACGGTACACGCAGATTTATTCGACCGCCCTCTGCTCGCCCACGCGTGCCGCGCTGATCACTGGCCGCAACCACCATTCGGCCGGTTTCGGCGTGATCTCGGAGCAGTCCACGGGTTTCCCAGGCTACAACAGCATCATTGCCAAAGACAAGGCGACCATTGGCCGCATCCTCCTCGACAACGGCTACGTCACGTCATGGTTCGGCAAGGACCATAACACGCCGGCGTTTACGGCCAGCCAGATTGGGCCCTTCGACCAATGGCCTACTGGAATGGGCTTCGAGTATTTCTACGGATTTGTCGGTGGCGATGCCAATCAGTGGCAGCCGAACCTGTTTCGTGGCACCACTCAGATTTACCCCTTCAAGGGAAAGCCGGGCTGGAATCTCGTCACTGCGATGGCGGACGATGCCATCGGTTGGTTGAACCGCGTGAACCAGATCGACCCGACCAAGCCCTTCTTCTGTTACTACGTTCCCGGCGCCACGCACGCCCCATCATCCGACCAAGGAATGGGTGGACAAAATCCACGAGATGCACCTGTTCGACGATGGCTGGAACAAGCTACGCGAGACCATCTTCGCCAACCAGAAGCGAATGGGCATCATTCCCCAAGACGCTAAACTGTCACCCTGGCCCAAGGACATTCTGAAGGAGTGGGATCAATGCACGCCGGACGAGAAGAAGCTTTTCATCCGGCAGGTCGAGGTCTTCGCAGCGTACGCTGCCTACAACGACCATGAGATTGGTCGCGTCATCCAAGCCGTTGAGGATATGGGCAAACTTGACAATACGCTCATCATCTACATCAATGGTGACAATGGCACGAGTGCCGAAGGCGGGCTCTTAGGCACGCCCAACGAAGTCGCGTTCTTCAATGGCGTAAGCGTGCCTGTCGAGGACCAGTTGAAATACTTCTATGACGTTTGGGGAACCGAGGAGACCTACTGCCACATGTCGGCGCATTGGGCGTGGGCCTTTGATACGCCGTTCAGTTGGTTCAAGCAAATTGCCTCGCACCTTGGCGGCGTTCGACAGGGCATGTGCATCTCCTGGCCCGGTCATATCAAGGATGTGGGCGGTGTCCGTAACCAATTCACCCATGTGATTGACATTGTTCCGACGTTGCTCGAAGTAAGCGGCATCCCTGCTCCTGAGTATGTGGACGGCATCAAGCAGGCCCCCATCGAAGGCGTGAGTTTTGCCTACACATTTGACAAGGCCAACGCCAATGCACCGTCCAGGCATACAACCCAGTACTTTGAGATGATGGGCGACCACTCCATTTATCACGATGGCTGGCTCCTGAGCACAAAGGTTATTCGCCCGCCGTGGGAAGCGTTCGGCGCAGCGAATCCCGATCCCGTCAACAACGTCACTTGGGAACTCTACGATCTAACCAATGACTTCTCTCAGGTTGACGATATCTCGACAGAGCACCCGGAAAAGGTCAAAGAGCTGAAGGAACTATTCCTCACGGAAGCACAGAAATATCAGGTGTTTCCGCTCGATGCCTCGGTGGCGGCTCGCATCGTCGCTCCGCGTCCCAACATCACGGCCGGTCGCACTGAGTTCGTCTACACCAAGCCGATGGTCGGTCTGCCGCAAGGCGATTCCCCGTTCTTGTTGGACAGCTCATATACCATCACAGCCGACATTGACGTGCCGGCGGGCGGCGCCGAAGGCATGATCTTGACTTCCGGCGGGCGATTTGCCGGCTACGGTCTCTACCTGCTCAAGGGTAAGCCAGTGTTCCTCTGGAACCTGCTCGATCTGAAACGCATCAAGTGGGAAGGCCCTGACTCCCTCGCGCCGGGTAAGCATAGCGTTGAGTTCGACTTCAACTACGACGGTTTGGGACTTGGAACGCTTGCCTTCAATAACATGAGCGGCCTTGGACGTCCCGGCACCGGAACGCTCAAGGTGGACGGCAAGGAAGTCGCAACGCAAAAGATGGAGCACACTTTGCCTATGATCCTGCAATGGGACGAAAGCTTCGATATCGGCTCCGACACCCTGACTGGTGTGAACGACGCCGATTATCGACCGCCGTTCACCTTTACCGGCAAGCTTGAAAAGCTGACGATCAAGGTAGACCGTCCGAAGCTGTCGCCCGAAGACGTCAAGAAACTCGAAGCGGCGCAGCGAAATAACAAAGTCAGCGAATAGAGTTGCGTCTGCTGTAGATTGCACAGAAGGTTTCGGACTCCTTTGGACGGGGCTGCGAGTCCATCATCGAGATTGTGTGAGATTAAGAAAGGACCATCAACAATGAAACAAAATCTATTTAGTGCGGCACTGGCCGCTACCATCGTCGCCGGCACGTTCAACAGCTACGCCCAGGAACTGACCGGACCGCCCGCCGATCCGCAGTTTAAGTATTCAACACCGATGCCATCTGGCGTCGCGACGCCCGACAAGGTGGAAACGCGGCTCGGCACGTTGAAGTTTTTCGACGGCGTGCCGGACAAGGCGACGGTAGAGAAGCTTTTCGATAATCTCGACTTCCAACGCGCGGTGCAGGCATACCTTCTCGCACTCCCGCCGGTCAGTCAGGCTGCCAATCGCAATGCAATTCGTAAGCTTGGCCCAGCGAACACGGTTGTCCCGATCTTCGAGCAGCTCCTGGATTCACGGTCAGTTTTCCTCACCGCGAACGACAACACGGTCTATAGCTGGACCTGGCTCGATCTAAGTGCGGGGCCGATGGTGGTCGAGGTGCCGCCGAAAGTGCTTGGTGCGGTTGACGATATGTGGTATCGATGGGTCATTGATGTAGGCATCACGGGGCCGGACAAGGGCCAGGGCGGCAAGTACTTATTCCTGCCGCCGGGCTACGAGGGCGACGTACCCGCTGGATACAATGTCGTTCGCCCGCGAACGTTCAGCATTTGGATCCCGTGGCGCAGTTTTCTGGTCGACGGCGACCCAATGCCCGGCGTTGAGCTGGTCAAGAAGTTTACCAAGATCTACCCGCTGAGTTCAGCGAACAAACCCGCGCCGGCGCTGAACTTTGTGAACCTTTCTCAGAGACCATTCAACACGGTGGCGCCGGCCGGCTACCGGTTCTGGGAACTTCTCAACGAGGTCGTGCAGGAAGAGCCCAGCGACTCGCTCGACCAAGTCACGCTTGGGTTTTACCAGTCGATCGGCATTCAAAAGGGCAAGGCATTCGTGCCCGACGCGCGGATGAAGAAGATCCTGACCGATGCGGCTGCGGTGGGCGACGCGACAGTGCGCACCATCGCTTTCCACACTCGCGACCGCGATGCGTACTACTATCCCGCCAGCCACTGGCAAGTGCCGTTTATCGGCGGCTACAAATTCCAGACGGCGCCGGGCGTGCTAAACCTCGACGGCTCCGCGTTCTTCTTTTTCATGGCCACGGGCGTCACGCCCGCTATGGAAGAAAAGATGGTTGGCCGTGGCTCGCAATATGCATGGACGGCCCGCGACGTTGCCGGCAATCCACTTGATGGGGGCAAAACCTATAAACTTCACCTGCCGCCTAATATCCCTGTGAAGGACTTTTGGTCGATAATCGTTTACAGCGACCAGACGCGCTCGATGCTGCAAACGGACCAGCGGTTCCCTAGCGTTAGCAGCCAGACGAAAGGCCTCCTCGTCAACCCAGACGAGTCGGTAGACGTCTACTTTGGGCCAAAGGCTCCGACGGGCAAGACGACGAACTGGGTACAAACCGTCCCAGGCAAAGGCTGGAACGTCATCCTGCGGCTCTACGGTCCGCTCGAACCGTGGTTCGACAAGACGTGGCGGCCCGGTGAGATCGAACCAATTAACTGATTTGTGTTGCCGAAGCGCTCCCAGGATCAAACCTGCTAGTCCCGCCCGAATTGAATCGTCGATTCCTTGAGCGAAGGCGTGTGCGCCTGTCATGGGGCCGCAGGATCGTCTGAGAGGCCAGTAAAGGTTTGGCGGCGTCAAAAGTCTCACATCGGTGCAGGCACAGCGGCCATCGCGATAAGTTTCTGCCGAACCACGGTCCCAGCCTCGAACTATGCCGCCCCCCTGCCCCTCGCCGAATCGTCGGCGATGCGGTATCATCAGCCGCATGAACGCAGTAGAACAGAAAGCCGATCATCGTGCGTTTGACCCGCCGGCCGAGGTCTTGATAGTTGACAACGATCGGGATCATGCCGACACCGTGGCCGAAAGCCTTGAGCGAATTGGGTGTCGTTGCCGCGTGGCGACCTCTGGCAACGAGGGAGTCCGGCTCATCGAGGAGTCGGACTATGACGTCGTCATTACCGATTTGGTGATGAACGACATCGATGGGCTTGGCATCTTGGAGCGTTCCAAGGCCGATCAGCCCGACGCCGAAGTGATTCTCATGACCGGATACGGCAGTGTGCCTTCGGCTGTTGAGGCCATGCGCAGCGGAGCATTCAATTATCTGTTGAAGCCGCTGGACATTGCCCAGCTTCGGGCGAGCGTCGAAAAGGCCGTTGAGAGCTCCCGGCTGAAGCGGACCAATCTCGAGTTGAAGCGGCGGCTGGACGAGAAGTTTGGCTTTGAAGGTGTAATCGGCGACAGCCCGCAGATGCGCGACGTCATCGAACGCCTGAAACGAATCGCCCCGACTAATGCCAGCGTGCTGATCCAGGGCGAAACGGGCACCGGCAAGGAATTGGTTGCCCAAGCGATCCATCAGAACAGCCCGCGGAAGAACAAACCGTTCGTAGCCCTGAACTGCGCCGCGTTGAGCGAGAACATCTTGGAGAGCGAACTGTTTGGGCACGTGAAGGGCGCGTTCACCGATGCCTCGGCCGATCGGGTCGGAAAGTTCGAGTACGCCCACGGCGGCACGATGTTCCTCGACGAAGTGGGCGACATGCCGCTGCCGACGCAGATCAAGTTGCTGCGGGTATTGGAAAACGGTGAAATTACTCGCGTCGGCTCCAACCAGCCGATTAAGGTCAACGTTCGCATTCTCTCGGCCACAAACCGAAACTTGGAGGACTCCATCGAGGCGGGCACGTTCCGTAGCGATCTCTACCACCGGTTGAAGGTCGTTACGATCCGGCTGCCGACGCTTTGCGAGCGCAGCCAGGACATCCCCATCCTGATCGACTACTTCATCAGGCAGTTTGCCAACCAGCACGGCAAGCAGATTCGCGGCATGTCGTCGGCCGCTCGGCGCAAGCTGCTGACGTTTGATTGGCCCGGCAACGTTCGCCAGTTACGGAACGTGGTCGAAAGCATGGTCGTGGTCGATTACGACGGCCTTCTGGACGTGGACGATCTGCCGGAAGAATTGGCCGGTCCTGTGGAACCTGTCGGTGAGACCTCGGCGGCCTCGTTAACGGCCCTGGTCGGCAAGCCGCTGGAGGAGATCGAGAAGCTCTTCGTCACCGAAACGCTCCGCCTGACGGCCGGCAATCGCGAAGAGGCCGCAAAGATGCTCGGCATCGGCGAGCGGACACTATATCGGAAGATCAAAGAGTACGGGCTGTGATGCTCGCCTGGCCGAGCGCCTGAATGCTCGCGGTTGCGGTTCCAAGTAATCTTATCGTGGCTGACGCAGCCAGTTCGAGGCCGGCAATGCACGTTGGCCGGATTGCGCCACGGGAGCCGAGTTGGCCGGCGGAAAGTTGCGTGGATCGGCCAGATCGACCAGCGGCACGCCCGGATAGTTGGGCATTGCCCAGAGTTGCGACGGGTCGCCCGTGGCGCGGTTGATCTCCACGTTGCCCAAGTCGATTCTCATCTCCAACTGTGCCGGTGGACAGCGAATGTTGACAACCGTGGGCATTACCCGCCCGCTCAACGGATCGACGCGGTGCTGACTGGCGATCGAACTTGCGAGCAGTTGCCGCCGGGCGTCATAAAGGTGTTGCTCAAGGATCCAACCCTGTGAACCGTCGAGGATCGTCACCTTCGTGACCAGTCCGTCCGGCCTGTTCAAGATCGTATCGATGCGTAGCCGGTCGTTGGGCAAAGCCGTCGGCCCTTGATGCGGCAGCGACGGGTCGATCTCCGTCACGCCCAGCGCCTCGACGAGCCAGCCAGGATCGAAGGGAATCATCTGCCGGGCGGGGCTGGTCGGGAATAGCTCATGGCGGCAGAAGTACATGGCCGGCGGCTGATTTCGTTTGACCCAGAACCAGAATCGATCGTCATTGCTGCCAAGATCGAACTCGGTGCCGGTCATCCCAGTGCCCGCCCGAAGCCGAAGCCGCTGCGGCCGTTCAAAGGCGATGTCGGCAGGCAGCGATGGAAAGCCCGATCCGCTAATCGACGCCCGATTGGTTGAGAATGAGCGGATTTGCGAACTGTTGGCGTTGACCACCGCAATGACTTGCTCCAACGTCGGTGAGGGCGGCAACACCCGCGGCAGCGGATTAGTGTAGCGCTGTAACAGTTGCGGGCAGCCTGCGCCGCATAGCGTCAGTAGCCCGAGGCAAAGCAATGAGAGGCGGACGCATTGGAATGATAGAGAGCGAAAACAGAATGGCGAAGCAATGACGAAGTGCAAATGTCGAACGTTGTGCCTTTCGGACCTCGACATTGGTGCTTCGTTTGTCATATTGTTTTCGCCAGTCGCCATTTATCTGCTCTACTGCAGCAGTGCCGCCAGCTCCTCTTGAATCTGCTCGACCCGCGTCGGCTCGGGCGGAACGACCGGAACTTGATACGACGCCTCGCGACGCGGACAGTATATGGCCAGCACTTCCCGGCCTTGGGCATCCTGCGTTTCTTCCTCCATCCGGAACACGCGGCGGCGAACGAGCAGGAGCGTCAGGACATACCGCATATCTTGCTTGTCCGGTTGCTCAGCCAACTCGTCCCAGAAGTCCAGCATCACGTCGTTCGGCGCCCAGCGCTTCCGGGCGTCTGCTCGACTCGGCACCTGCGACTTCCACCAACCGACGGCACGCTCCGGCGGGCCCTGCCACACGCCGCCCGCATAGTCGTATCGCTTCAGTTCTGCCCCTTCGGCCAGCAATACCGAGTAATACGTCTCGCCGGTGCAACTCTCGGCCGGTGGTGGCGCATTGTCGGGCGCTACGCTGAACTTCGTAATCCATGAGTAGTAGGCACGCTCCGTGTGCCGAAACCGCTACGGGGACCGCGGAAAGTAACCGAAATCGCGGCCCGACGCAATGGCGGCCCTCTTCATCCCTGACGTCTTGAGCCTGGTACCCGAAGCTGCTAAAGCCGCTGAACTACTCATCTTAATGGAAATGCCGGTTCAATATAGCCTTCAGCCGGCCGGCTCTACTTGACGATACCCCCTCTGTTATGTAGAGTATCGATATGTTCAACCTGCGAAACCTACTGGCCTTGTTATTACTGGCGCTACCGGAGCGCCGGCCATAGGGTTCGCGCAGCATTGACACACTGCTAAGAACGAACCCCGAGGCCGGGCGCCTTTGGGGTTTTTTTGTTGGGCAAAGGTGAGTTGCAGGTGAGTTGCATGGCAACCAGAACGATCACGAGCCGGCGTTGCCGCGGGCCGTCGAGGGCATGGCTGGTGTTGCGCGGGCCGACCAGGGGTCGGCACCCATGCGTCACTTCGCAACTAACTTTCACCCAGCTCTCAGGATAGATACCCATGGCAGACAACACGGCTACATCTCGGAACATCGTCATTTTCGACACTACGCTGCGCGACGGCGAGCAATCGCCCGGGGCGAGCATGAATCTGGCCGAGAAGATGGAAATTGCTCAGGCGTTGGTCGAACTGGGCGTCGACGTTATCGAGGCCGGTTTTCCGATCGCCTCGCCCGGCGACTTCGAGGCCGTACGCGAAATTGCTCGAACAATTCGCGGCTCGGCGATTTGCGGGCTGGCCCGCTCGCGCGAGGCCGACATCGATCGCGCTTGGGAGGCCGTTCGGCATGCCGAGCGCCCCGCATCCACGTCTTTCTCGCCACCAGTGCGATCCACCGCGAGCACAAGCTGCGGATGGCAAAGGACGAAATCATTCAGCGGGCCGTGGCGAGTGTGCAACATGCGGCCGCCTACTGTCGCGATATCGAGTTCTCGCCTGAGGATGCTTCGCGCACCGAGGCCGACTTTCTCTGCCAGGTGGTCGAGGCGGCAATCTCGGCCGGCGCCACCACGATCAACATCCCGGACACCGTCGGCTATGCCACGCCGGGCCACATGGGCGAGATCATTCGCACGCTGCGAAATCGCGTGCCGAACATCGATAAGGCTGTGATCAGCGTCCACTGCCACAACGATCTCGGCATGGCCGTGGCCAACAGCCTGGCCGCCGTCGAGGCTGGTGCGGGCCAGGTCGAGTGTACGATCAACGGGCTCGGCGAGCGAGCCGGCAACTGCTCGCTGGAAGAGGCCGTTATGGCCCTGCGTACCCGTAGCGACCATTATCGCGCTGCCACTCGAATCAACACCCGCCGTCTGGTACCCACGAGTCGCTTGGTTTCAAACATCACGGGCATTCAGGTGCAGCGGAACAAGGCCATTGTGGGCCAAAACGCTTTTGCCCACGAGGCCGGGATTCACCAGGACGGCATGCTCAAGGAACGCACGACCTACGAGATCATGCGGCCGGACGACGTCGGTTTCACAATGAGCGATCTGGTGTTGGGCAAACACAGCGGCCGGGCCGCACTGGCCGACCGCGCTAAGGCCATGGGCTACAGCGTTACCGGCGACCAACTCGATCTGGTTTTCGAGCAATTCAAGGTTTTGGCCGACAAGAAGAAAGAGATCTATGACGCCGACATTGCCGCCTTGATCGAGCAGCAAATGTACTTGGTGTCCGAAAAATGGGCCGTCGATCTGTACAAGGTGGTCTGTGGTACCGGACAGGTACCAGAGGTTACCCTGCGTCTGCGCCGGGGCGATGAAAAGCAGACCGTTAATATAGCTTGCGGCGATGGCCCGATCGACGCAATCTTCTACGCCATCGAACAGGCTACCGGAGTTACCGTAACATGTCGCGACTTCAACGTCCACAGCGTGACGGTGGGCAAAGACGCCCAGGGCGAAGTGCTGGTGCAAGTGGAGCACAACGGACAGGTATATCGTGGCCGCGGCGTGTCGACCGATAGCGTGGAAGCTAGTGCGAAAGCCTTTCTCAACGCCATCAATCGGATTGTCGCCATCGGCAATGGCGGAAAGGAAGCGAAGTGACCCTGCGGCCGGCGGCTGCTACGTCCGTTTGCGACGCGCGGGTTGGCCTGGGGAGGCACGCTTGCTAGTCTGCGGAAAAATGCGCGGTCCGGATTGCGTCGACATGTGTGCATGATTGTCAAAAGGCATAAGTTGATACTCTGCGGCCGCGTTGCCGCAGTGGTACGGCCGAGTGGCGGAATGGCAGACGCTCGGGATTTAAAATCCCGTGCCCGTAACTGGGCGTGCGGGTTCAATTCCCGCCTCGGCCACCTTACTCTTCGCTGCAAACTGTGACATTCTGCGGCAAACTCGTACAGAACTCGCGAGTTTCCGCGGAAATTCGCAGAAGTCAGGGGATTTCCTGCCCCGTAGAAGTCCCGGTCGGAGAGCCCTCTACAATGCAAAGTCGCACATTTTGCTACGCTAAAGCGGAGAACTCGACGGCACCATAGGCGGCACCTCGGGCGTTTCTGAGCACCACTGTCGCCACCATTTCTTGGCACAGTCGCAACCGATCTGGAGGAAAAAATGGCAGCGTACGCGATCTTCATTCGGGAAAGGACCAACAGTCCATCCGAACTTGAGACCTACTCGAAAAACGTCGGCGACACTTTTACCGGGCATCCGGTCTCGGTGCTTGCCGCCTGCGGTCGTCAGGAAGTGCTCGAAGGGCCGGAGGTGGAGGGGGTAGTTGTCCTGGAATTCCCCTCCCTCGAAGCGGCAAAGGCATGGTACGACAGCCCCGCCTATCGCGCGGTGCGAGAGCATCGCTTCCATGGTGCCGACTATCGCGGGGTAATTGTCGAGGGCGTATAGCCCCCGCTGGTTTCCTGTTTTGTACGGCAGTTGCGTCCTTTACGGCACCATACCCGAGATTTGGCATCAATGAGGGCGCCTATTCTGGACGGCGGTCGTATGCCTTTTGCCGTGCGCTTGCCTTGAAACCGGCCATCGATAGCGATCGCAGCCCTTTAGCGCACTCACGGCTGCGGTCAATACTCGGAAGGTGTGCTTGGCAATCCTATGAGGCCCCTCAGCGACCTCGGCATGCCATCTTTCCCTGATCACGGAATCTTACTTCACGCAAAACCGTTCTGAATCCAAGGGACCGGTGGTAACGAACAATGGAATGTTCGAAGGCGAATTGATACCGAGACCTAGTGGTCCGGCGCCGACGGGCGTGTGGCAAGGAGATCTATGATGAAGACTTTTTTGCATAGAACCGTTCTGGGGTTGAGTCTGTTGTCGGTTTCAAGTCTCGCGTGCGCTGCGGACTCATGTCCCGCAGCCGCTGCAGCTTCCCATCGAACCGACGCAAAGGACATCGTGGACACGGCTGTGTCGACCGGAAGTTTCAAGACATTGGCTGCGGCATTGAAGGCAGCCGGTCTGGTAGACACCCTGAAGGGCAACGGGCCATTCACCGTGTTCGCCCCGACTGACGAAGCGTTTGCCAAGCTGCCTGCGGGCACAATCGCATCGTTGCTGAAGCCAGAGAATAAGGCGAAATTGACCGCAATTCTCACCTACCACGTCGTGCCAGGCAAAGTGCTCGCAAAGGACGTGGTCAAGCTGTCGGAGGCGAAGACCGTGCAAGGCTCCTCGGTAAAGATCGAGGTCAGCGGCGGAAAGGTGAAAGTGGACGGCGCCAACGTGGTGAAAACTGACATCGCATGTGCCAACGGCGTGATTCACGTAATCGACGCCGTGATGCTGCCGAAGTAGACGTGCCCAGCGTCCATCAGCCGCCTTTTGCGGCTGATTTCTTTGCCGATCGGTGAATCCGGTCTGTCGAGTTCAGCGAATGGATGTATAGGAACGACACGAACCCAATGTTGTGATTCGTCAGAAATCGGCGTGAAATTGACGTAGGAGAGAATCATGCCCTTACCACTTCGCAGTCTAACCAACTTGTCTCTTTCGACGCTCGTTGGGATGGGGGTGCTGGTTTTTCGGACCACGTCAGGCGGCCGTGTTTCCGGGGAACAGTTTGAGCCGATCAAGGAAGCTGAAATGCCTCGCGGCTTCCCCGGCTACACCCCGGTCGGCCGCATCGAGTTTAAGAGATACCCGGCCTACCGGAAGGCGTCGTCGTCAGGCGTCGCCGAGTTTTGGACGCTGTTTCGGCACATTAAGCAGAACCATTTTTCGATGACAGCCCCGGTTGAAATGGACTACGGCGATCCACATGCCGAGAAACTGACCGAACGATCGATGTCGTTCCTATACGAGTCACCCGAACAGGGAATCCCTGGTAAACAGGACAGTGTATACGTGAATGATTTGCCGGCGATGACGGTCGTGAGTATCGGATGCCGCGGAAGTCAGTCGCCATCGGCAATCGCTGCGGCCAGGCAGAAATTGCTGACGTACATGGCCGAGCACAATAATGAATATGCAATTGCTGGCTCGATGCGAGTCATGGGCTACAACAGTCCGTTTGTGCCGCGAGATAAAAACTTCTTCGAGGTCCAGATACCTGTTAAGGTCACGAAGTCCTACTGATAGAACGTTGAATAGGGGCGGCAGAAAAATGGTAGGGAAGTGAAACCTGTTGCAGCCAGCCGGCGAATACTCTTCAGAAGGATGTAGTTGGCGAAAGGATTCATACTCAAGATCACTCGTGCTCATTCAAGGAGACATTTCCATGAAATCGGCTTACTGGCTTGCTCTGACTCTGGTAGTTATCGGCGCCGTCAACTGGGGGTTGGTGGGCCTGTTCCAATTCGATCTCGTCGCCGCATTGTTTGGGCCAGCGTCGGCGCTAAGCCGACTGGTCTATTCCCTGGTTGGCTTGGCGGGGATCGTGTTAGCTGGGATTGCCGCGACAACTGTGGGAAGCCACAGCCGCGGCGGACTGACTACCACGACCCGATAGACCTCCGAGCGTTCCCCGAGTTTCCGCGTGGGCACGAAGTGACCCGCGGGCGACTCGGGGCTGCTTTTCTTGGGACTGCGATTTGCCTACATTTTTTCAGGCAGTCCGACGAGCCAATTTCCTCGGCAGACGGCTTCCAACGCGTTGACTGCGAAGCCGTCAGCGCCTCGGAACGCTGCCGCTTCGGCGGCTCCCTTCATCCCGCAGCCGCCTGCAAGAATCTTGACGGTCGAGCCCCTTGGGCCGACGCGAATGGCGTGGATAGCCTCTTCCAACGCCGGCAACTGTGTGACGAGCGACACCGCTAGAGCGACGAGATCAGCTTCGTAGAACTCGATGGCCTGGGCCAGGTCCTCGGCGGGAACATTTGCACCAAGTTGGATCACTCGCCAGCCGTCCATCTCGAACAGATCGGCCACCATCTGGATACCCAGGTCATGCTGGTTGCCGGCAATTGCCGCCGCGACCACGCTCTTGCCGTTGGCAGGGGGGCAGATGGTTCTTGCTTGGAGTTGCGCCATGACCGAGCGAGTGGTTGTTGTAGCAAAATGTTCTTCTGCCACATTGATCTCGCCGAGGACCCACATGCGGCCCAGTTCCTCCTGTGCCGGCTGAAGGACTCGCAGATAAAGGTCGCTGATGCTTCTTCCCTCGTCGGCTGCTTTAAGGATCATCTGGCCCGCTTTGCGGCGATCGCCTTCCAGAACGGCGACCAAGTACTTCGCTGCCAGTTGTTGCTCAGGTGTCTCGACCGTCAGTCGCGGCGGCGGCCCGGCGGGCTCGCCACTAAACTCAGCCAGCGCACAATTGATGTAACCGATTGCCAGCGGTGCCAGTTCGGCAGGGAGTTGCTCCGCCAAGACACGGCTCAGGGCCTCAAGCCTCGCCCGCAGTGCGTCGGGAGAAACGCCTCTGGCCTTCAGTGCCACTTCGGTCCAGCGGACCTGCTCGACGAAGAAATCCGGTCGCCCGTTTGTGACTGCAACGGCCAGTTCTTCAAGGCGAGCAACCAAGACGTTTTGCCAACCGATAAATTGCGGGTCGCCGTCGGTTTCGCTTCCCGGCGCGTCAAGCAGAGGTGTTTCCCCCACGGCATAGCCGGCCAAAGCGCGGGCACCGTTTTTCACCATCGTGGCGAGCAATTGTTCCGATTGCGTCATGGCTTCATTCCAGGGTTTGATCCGTGTAAGTCTTCGCTGAGCTCTGTACCAGCAGGACTTGTTTCGAGCAACTTTCGGAGCCGCATCAGACCTCGACGTGCGTGGGTCTTGACCGTTCCCAACGGCAGCTTGGTAGCCTCAGCAATCTCCTGCTGCGACATCCCCTGGTCGAACGACAACTCCAGCACCTGTCGCTGCTTAGGCTGGAGCTGCTCGAGTAGTCCGCGCGCACGCTGGCCCGCTTCGAGCGTCTCCAGTCGATCCGTTTCCAACTGCGCGGTGGCGGGCGGTTCGGCAACTAAAGAATGTGTCTCAGGCCGCCTTGCCTGCCGACGATGCCGGTCGATAAGCCGCCGGCGCGCGACAGTGCCGACAAATGTACTTTCGGAGCCCATCGTTGGGTCGAACCGTCTCGCGTACCGCCACAGTTCGATGAAGACTTCCTGGACGGCGTCCTCGGCGTCGGTATGGTTGCCGACAAACTTCCGAGCCATCGCCCACACCAGCCCGCGGTACTTTGCCAGGCAGCCCTCAATCGCTAAAGGGTCGCCCGCCGCGACGCGTTCCAGAAGAGTTGCCTCTGCGTTCATGCCTAACCAACTCCACGCCCGGTAGCGCAGACCGGCACATCCTGGTGCCCGTCCTGGTGGCCACCATGTCAGTTTATCGGTCGAGAAGGTAGGGGGCAACTCCTTGCGTCCTATCGGTTCCTCAGCGGCAGTGGCAGTGAACGCATTTTATCGCTCGCTTTGCCTCCTCCTAAGATCTAGCTTGTGCAGACGCGACGCGACGGCAGACAGATTGATCGCGAGCGATCCGGCGGCCGGTGCCTGAGTTCCGACAACACGGCAAAAATCGCCGCTGCGTCTTACATCGAACGTTGCGTCGCCGAGACGATCGAATTGTCGCCCAACGACATGCGCGCACGTTACGGCCGACTGACCAAAGAGACGACCAGCCAAGCATGATACGCAAACAGCCAATAATCCTGCTGACCGGCGGTACCGGATATATCGGCGGCCGCCTGCTACCACTCTTGGAGCAGCAAGGGTTGCTTGTGCGATGTCTGTGCCGGCAGCCCGAGCGGCTCCGTGCTTGCGTTGCTCCGGGCACCGAGGTGGTCGATGGAGACATGCTCGACCCGGCGTCCCTGACTATTGCCGTGAGAGGAGTGGATACAGCCTACTATCTTGTTCACTCCCTGGGTACGAGGCTGGACTTTGAGGTTGAGGATTGACAAGCCGCAGCCAACTTCGCCGCGGCCGCCCGGCAGGCGTGCGTGCGCAGAATCGTCTACCTCGGTGGCCTGGCGACGCTCGGAGCGGCCTGTCCCCACATCTCCGCAGCCGCCAAGAGATAGGCGAAATCCTTCGTTCGTCCGGCGTTCCCGTCATCGAGTTGCGGGCCTCGATCATTATTGGCTCCGGCAGCCTGTCCTTCGAGCTGATCGGGGTGCTGACGGAACGCCTCCCCGTGATGATTTGTCCTCGTTGGGTTGCCACGCCCACACAACCCATTGCTATTGAAGACGTGCTGGAGTATTTGCTGACAGCTCTGGTTCTGCCTGAGGAAGAAAGCCGTATCTTCGAGATCGGCGGGCCGGACGTGGTCTCGTACGGCGACATCATGTGGGAATACGCTCGGCAACGCGGGTTACGGCGACTGATGATTTCCGTACCGCTGCTGACGCCTAACTTGTCGAGCCTGTGGCTTGGACTGGTAACCCCGGTTTACGCGCGGATAGGGCGGAAGTTGGTTGAAGGCCTGCGCAACCCAACCATCATCCGCGATCATTCCGCACAGCATACGTTCTCGATCCACCCACGTTCGCTGGCCGAGGCGATTCGCCGGGCACGGTTGAACGAGGATCGCGATTTTGCCGAGACTCGCTGGTCCGATGCAGTGTCCTCCGGCGGCCCCATGCGGAGTTGGGGTGGCACGCGATTTGGCATGCGGATCGTCGAGTCGCGGTCAGCGGAAGTTGAGGTTCCGCCCGATGTGGCTTTCGCGCCCATTCGGCGGATTGGCGGAGCTACAGGCTGGTATTACGGCAACCTCCTGTGGCAACTGTGCGGCTGGGTCGATTTGTTTGTCGGTGGCGTCGGACTGCGGCGAGGACGACGCGACCCGGTAGACTTACAGGTTGGTGATGCCGTGGATTTTTGGCGGGTTGAGGCCATCGAACAGGGACGGAGATCGCTGCTGGCCGCTGAAATGCGCCAACCGGGGCGGGCTTGGCTGGAGTTTGAGGTATCCCAAAGTTCCAAGGGCTCCCTCGTCCGGCAGACGGCGATTTTTGACCCGGTCGGGCTCTTCGGGCTGGCCTATTGGTACATGCTGTTCCCCGCGCACCGAGTCATATTCGTCGGTATGTTAGATGCGATTGTGAGAGCCGCACGGAAAGAGCGACACGCGGGCTGCCCGAGGAAGTGCTAACAACAAGACCGAACTATCCAGGGGGGGCTTGTGAAGAGTCGACCAACCGCTCGTGCGGGTTCAAGTCCCGCCTCGGCCACCTTATTGTGATTGACGCCTGACTGGCCGGTATGGGCCGTGGCTGTTAGAACGCAGGCGTCGAAGGATTTTGTGCTGCCGGCGCAACTTTCTCGTGATCCCACCATTGCTGGAATTTCGTCCGGGCGTCGGCGTCTGCAAATCGATAGCCATGGACGTGCAATTTGGCCAACAGGGGATCGGTGGCCGGTTCGAGACCGAACCGAGCGGCTATCTGACCGTGGCGGCGGAGCAGGATGGCGGCCGCTGTGGCTCCCGCTTCGGGCTCAATGGGACGCTCTTCGACCAGCAGGGTTGTCTCTGCGAGATGGTTGGCGAGCCAAGAGTCGACTTCTGGCCATGGGTCGCGCGTCGCTATCGAAAGTGCCGCCACCCAATCGAGCCTGTACGGCGCCTGCGGCGTCGGCGGCAAGAATGCGTTCTTGGCGATGGCCTCTGTCAGCCCGGGTGCGGCTTCCTTTGTGCCATTTTCGGCCAATTGCGCGGCGATCATTCCAAAGCGGCTCGGACGCCCGCCAGGTCGCGGCATGTGCGAATCCACCAATCGCCCATCGGCCAACAACAGCAAATATTGCCCCGCGAACCGCGACACCTCGCGTGGATCGAGTTGGCCAAGCATGAGCAATTCGGGCTCCGCGAGCGGGTGCTTTTCGGCCAGAAAACGGTCGAGCGTTCGCCGGCTTAGTGCTGACAGGCGTTTCGCCGGATCGGTGCGGACGTAATACTGATAAGCCATTTGCCGTCGTGGCGTGGGCAGGTTGACAATATGGAACGATGCGCCTTCCTGTTGCGGATGGGGAAAGGCGACGCCCACCGGGTAATCGCCGCGCGATAACGAATTGCCTGTCACGCAGTGGGCCACGCGATCGTCGATGCGGTCGAAGTGCGTCGGTCGCGCCGCGCCCGGCGATAGCGTTGGCACTCCAACCAACAGAAACTGTGGGCTCCACGGACGGCCATTGTGCCAATACTCGGCTGCCATCGCCGGCTTCGTCCGGTCGAGTAGCTCGCGTAATCGGCTCGCCGCATTGCTGTCGAGGTTGCGACGGAGCATCAACGTGATGGCCGCTTTCAGTTTCGGCACGTACTCATCGCGGGCCAACAGATCGAGCAGCTCACGATGCGCGGTGCTTTGTGACGTCGATGACTTTGCCGCCTCGTCGGATGGCAGCGGGCGCACAAGATCGTCGAGCCAGTGATCGATCTGTCCGTCTGTAACTGGGGGCAATTCCTGCGGTGCGGTATCTGCCAGAAGCCATGCCGCACGGGCTCGCTCCCAAGCCCCTTCAAGCTGTCGGCGAGCCTCGGCACTGAGCGAAGGCTGGGCCAACCGTTGCTTCACTCGTGTCAGGATGGCACAGGCAAGCGTTGGATTGTTCAACAGCCAGTCCATGCGCTCGGCCGCGCCAAGACGCACGGCACACGAATCATCGTCCAACTGGCGCACAAGTTGATCGATTTCCTCCGACGTCGCGGCGGCGGGCTCCATCGGCGGCTCAGGCAGTTGCCGGGTCCAACGATTCAAGTGCCAGCGGACTTCGAACGATATGTCAGAACGCCGCAGCGCTCGGCGAAACTCAATGGCAAGAAACGAGCGCCATTCGGGGTCGGCCACCAATTCGTCTAGCCGCCGGGCTGCACGCTGTCGCTGGTCAAAGCGGTCGCTATCCAGGTCACCCAGCAGCCGCTTCAGCTCATTGCCAAATCGATCATCGGCGGCCGTCGGCCCACCTTTGGCCCCGGCGCCGGGAGTTGCCGCGAAAGCGGGACACCAGATAGTGAGAAGGACGAGGACCAGCGAGAATCGGCGACAGTCAGCCACTTGGCTCGGGAAATTGGATAAGCAGCAGCACATGGTGAAACCGGCCACTAGCGCTTTGACCTTGCCAATTGTCGAGTATTTCGGTACAAGCCGCCCCATCAGTATATCATCGATCCCGAGCTCTGGGCAGCTTGCGCCGACAGCTCAGCGAGAAGGAAACTCCCATCATGAATCGCGTTGCATTGTCTTCATTGCTCACGCTTGCCATGCTGTTGCTGATTGCGTCACGCACCCAAGCGGCGACGCCGTTGGACGCCGACGCCATCAAGGCAGCACTGCGCACCGCAACGCCGGAAGAAGAAGGTTTTATCGACCGAGTCGTGGCCATGGTGGGCAAAGGGACGTTGCCCCGCGAGCTGTTCGACAGCACGTTTCTTTGGGCAAGAAAGAAACCTCGCAACAAATTCCAGTACTTCAAACGCGGCCTAACACTGCGAGCCGAGCAGCAAGGCATTCGCTTGTAGCAGGCGACTCTCGTCGACAACCTCGTGTGTGGTAATAGCCGTTGCCGCTGCGATGTTTCTGCGAACCTACTACGGTTCACTCTCAGCCGGGACTAGCAGGGGCGACATTGCCGACGATTCCCGGTGACTGAGGCGCCGCAATTCCAAGAACAGGCACAGGCCCGTCAGCATTGAGGATGCGAAATCTGCAACTGGTATGGAAGCCCAGACGCCGTCGAGACCGAAAAACGCCGGCAGCACCAGCAGCGCCGGAATCAGGATCAGAAGTTGGCGCGAGAGCATCAACAGCATCGCCTCTCGCGGCTTGCCCACTGCCTGGAAGTAGCTGGCGCTTACGATCTGGAAGCCGACGGTTGGCAGCATGATCGCAACGACGCGGACGGCATGGGAGCCTAGTGCAATCAGGTGTTCGTCGTGCGGATCGAAAAGCCGAATCAATCCGGCCGGAAAGAGCATCATCACGGCGAAGCCGAACACTGTAATGGCGCTGGCTGCGAGCACGGCGATCTGTAGCGTCTTCTTCACGCGATGGAAGCGGCCTGCCCCGTAGTTATATCCGATGATGGGCTGGGCGCCCTGATTGATGCCGAAGATTGGCATGGCGATGATCATGAACACGCGGTAGATAATGCCCATGATGGCAATCGCGGGCACGCCGCCGTAGATGCCGAGTTGGTGGTTCAGAAGCCCTTGCATGACGCTGCTGGCAAGCTGCATGGCGCACGGCGGCGAACCGATCACCAAAATGCCGGCACAGATCGGGCCATTGAGGCGCAGATGGCGGGCGTGGAGCTTCAATAGGCTCGTGCGTCCGAGAAAATAGGTCAACACCCACACGGCCGAAACGGCCTGCGACGCCACCGTCGCCAGGGCTGCTCCCTGCATTCCCCAGCCAAAGCCGAAGATGAAGATCGGCGCCAGAATCGTGTTGAGCACCACGCTGATAAGCATCGAGTACATTGCGACGCGCGGGTTGCCCTCGCCGCGGATCACCGCGTTGAGTCCGAAGGCGATCGATTGAAAGATCGTGCCCATCACGATGATCCGCAGATAATCGTGGGCGTACGGCAGGATAGCGTCGTTGGCCCCGAACAGCATCAAGATTGGATCGAGCCAGAGCAGCCCGGCTGCCGTAATCAGGATCGACGCAATGATCAGCAGCACGAAGGCGTTGCCGAGAATGTGTTCGGCCTCGGGCTTTCGTCGCTGTCCGATTCGGATGGATACTTGGGCTGCCGCGCCAAAGCCGATGAGCATACCGAAGGCCAGGACGATCAGCATGAATGGGAACGCGACGCTGATGCCCGCAATGGCGTCGTCTCCCATCGCCCGGCCTACAAACAGGGCATCGATCAAATTGTAGAATGCCTGGGCCATCATGCCGACGATGGCCGGCGCGGAGAATCGCAACAGCAGCGGGCCGATGCGTCCCTGTTCTAATTGTGCCGATCGATCGAAGTCCATGCCTGCATTCCCCAGAGCAAGCGCCGCCGCTCGCTAATTCGATCCTTCCCCTTTGGGAAGTTTTCCCATCAGCGAACGGACTCTTTCGAGGCTTTGCGTCTGCAAGTCTTGCTCAGGGACGTCTTCCGCCGCTCGCTCGGCCCGGTTGAAAACCTCGTGGGCTTTCTCGTAGAAACCGGCGCTGGAAAGACGCTGTGCGACGTCGCCCAGGGCATACGCTCGAAAGAATGGTTTGTCGATTGTCCCGGCGGCGTCCAATGCAAGCTCAAATGTCTTGGTTGCGGCGCTCCGCTGATCGACGTCGGCTTGCGTCAGGCCCACCTCGGCGATGGCGACAGCTCGTTTCTTCGGGTCGGCAACCGCTTTGGCGAAGGCAAGGGCCGTGGCGAGCACTCGATCGCACTGGTCCGATTGTTTAAGTTGATACCAGCCGTCGGCCGTGGCACAGAATACGAGCATGCGCCCTTGGACGTCGTCGACCTTGCCGGCCAACGCTTCAGCGGCCTTTAGCGACGCCGTGGCGGCCGCAGTGTCGCCGGCGGCAGTTTGGGCCTGAGCCAGTCTCGCCAGCGCACGCGCCACGATTTTCCGGCCGCGTCTCATCGGCCGTCGCTGCCGCGGCTGATTCGAGAGTCCTTGCGGCCGCCGACTTGTGGTCGAGTCCGGCGTAGGCCTCGGCCAAGAGCGCCAGGGCAGCAGCCCTTTCACCGGCGTCGCCAATCGTTTGGCAGTCGCGCTCGGCCGTCCGCAGCGTCTCTTCCGCGCCGGCCATGTCCCGGGCCTTGCCTTGCATGTAGCCGATCTTGATCAACCGCTTGGCCCGCAATCCTGCGTCGGTCTCCTTCTGCGCCTCCGCCACCTGTTGGCTGAACGGAACCGCCTCCGTAGACGGCCGATCATTGCAGCCCGCGACCAGCAAACAGAACCATGCGATCAAGAGCAATAACGCGCCATTACGCCTCATTAGAAAAAGGCCTTCTGAATTCGCCGACATGTCATCCTAATTGCATACCATCTGGCTGGTTGATCTCGGAGAACGCCTCACTGTGTTCGGAAGAACCGTGATCGACGAGCCCCAACCAAACGACGGACAGTCGCTCATTATAGCCGAGCGGCGGCAATGGCGTAAGCGCGATCGTGGGCACGGGTGCAGTACCGGATTATGACGGTTTGACCGCGGGCCGCAAAATGCCGCAACGGTTCAGAAGCTGCTTCGATACATGTCCCCTCTCCCTTTGGGAGAGGGTTAGGGTGAGGGCAGGTCGCTGGACTATCCGCCCTTTCAGCCCGCGCCCCCGCACCTCTGGCAAAACGAGAGGGGCGTTCTGGAGCAGTGTCGTAGCGGCCGACGGAACGTCGGCCTTGTTACAAAGCCGCCGCACTTATGACAGACGTGATCTAAGGACCGAGTATCCCGAAGGGACAACAAGCGCCAGCGCAGGGTTGCCACGCAGCGGCTACGCTGGGTTCATTGGCATTTCCTGCTATGCAACCCTGAAAGGGTTGCCTAATGCGATTGCCGACAATGATTCGTAGTGCTCTAGAGTCTGCCGTCCTACTTGGTCGCCGGTATGCGGACGGCCAAATCGTCCCAACCTTCGCCTTCCTTCCAATCCGCCAACGTCTTCCCGCCATCATCTTCGCCGTTAAGTCCGACGCTGTAAAGGACGTAGCCTTCGCCGACTCGTTGGTAGTGCAAGTCAGCATCCTTGAAGATGTCCCTCGGTACCTCTCTAACATACGTTGGCACCAACTCGCTGAGCTTGGCCGGATACGCACGGTGCACAGCCCGGTATTGGGCCAGTTCAAAGGCGAGTTCGGTAACGTCGAATTGCATCGTGGTTACATCTTGTATGTCGCGGCAGTGCCACACTGGCAACAACATGTCCACAAACAATTCACCAAACCACCGGGAAAGTGCTTCTTGCGGGCTGATGTGGCCTGTTAGCACCTCCGTTTGCAGACTCTTCGTCAACTCGTCGCGAGCTGCGTAGATTATGGCCACGGCAGCCTTTCGTTCGCATCGGGTCGTCTTACGGTAGGCCTCAGCAGCGCGGGAGCAATCGGAATTGCCAATGTGAAAGACTAGATTCCAATCGATCAAAAAGAACCCGAGAGCGTCTGTGGATGATTCTACCAATGAATCAAACGTGCTTTCCGGCTTCTTAAATCCAATCATCCTCCGTGCATAGCTTAGGCCGTTTCGTGCAACCATCGAACAAGCATCGAGAAACATGAATCGTTCGCCCAGGTCGATCTTGTCGGCCATCTCCGGCATAGGCTCGAGCTTTGCGAGGTCGTCTCGCATTTTGCCAATGCGGGCTGCAGTCAGTTTCGCATGCTGGAGGAACCCTTGGTCCGCCGCGCAGGTCGCTCGCTCGATATTGTCGGCAACGACAGCGTCTAGCAATGTGGGGCTCTGGCCCGTCAGCCGGGCGAGACGATGACACGCCAATAGTTCATCCCATGCCAGTTCCGCCTTATTCCGATTAAGCTGCAACATGGCGTGAGCGAGCAATGTGCGAACGATAGCGAAATCGGGATTCATTGAGCGAGCGATCAACGTGTCAATATTTAGGGGTTGGCTGTGCAGCAACCACAGTAGACTATCCGCTGTCGTATCGGTCTTGCCGGCAACTATGGGATCGTAACGGCGTGGACGCTTTGACGCCTCCAACAGTATTGCCAACGGTTCTTCATTGGCCGCGACCCACTTGGCCAGAACCGGAAATTCTTGTTCCGACCAGGGACGTGTCATAGCCACATCTAACGATTGCCATTGTTTTGTGGAGTCGGGTTGGAACGACTTCACCGCGTCTGTGACAGCTTCCTGAGAATCGACGAACAAGTCGAAATCAACGAAATATTCTCCTTTCACGGGCAACGGCAGGACGCCGAGCATCTCGAAGAACTTCTCGCGTTTGTCCTTTCCAATCCTGCCCGGCCCCATCGCCTTCCAGAGCAACACGGCCGCGTTGTTTTCCGGCGTTACGCCCTGGCTGCATCGTTGGTTCAACGCGGCCACATAATCGGGATAGCCGTCCTTGCGCAGTGGCTCGGTGATGTAGGTCGTCTCTTTCGAGATGGTGACCAGGACACGCGGTCTTTGGGTGGACGACGTTGCGGCTTTGTCGGCAGCGGGTTGAGCCGAGTCGGTAACGTTCTGCGCCGCGCTGACATCGGACTGAAGACCACTAGTATCGCAGCACTCAGCACAAACAGCCGACCAGGCATCATCGCCAGACCTCCGACCTGAATAGAATGCACAACTACAGCGCATGATAACCTCTGACATTAACCGTTGCGAAATAGTTCCGCAATCGGCCAAATACCCGCGTGCCGAAGCCCTCACCCTAACCCTCTCCCGGAGGGAGAGGGGACCGAAATTGACGATGCCGCCCGGAGGGAGAGGGGACAAGAGACAGTGGCATCGCTCGGAGCGAGAGGGGACCGCAGATGACGACGCGTAGCGGACGGAAGGAACCGCGGAGGCGACGGCAGCGCCTCCGAACGTCTCAATAATTCGGTGTCGGCGGTCGGTAGTGACTGAGATCGATCGAACGGAACCACTCGATCGTCTTCAGCAGTCCTTCGCGGAGCGGGACTTTCGGACACCAATTAAGCCGGCTTTTTGCCAGCGTGATATCTGGCTGACGCTGCGTCGGGTCGTCGACGGGTAAGTCTTGATGAATCAACTTCGATCGCGCGCGGTCAATTCCAGCACCAAATTGGCCAGTTCCAATATCGTAAACTCCTCGGGATTGCCGAGGTTCATGGGCCCCACAAAATCATCGGGGCCGTCCATCATGCGGATCATCCCCTCTACCAAATCGTCGCGGTAACAGAAAGATCGCGTCTGAGAGCCGTCGCCGAAGATGGTGATGTCTTCTCCGGCCAGCGCCTGGCGAATAAAGTTCGACACCACGCGGCCATCGAACGGATGCATGCGCGGTCCATACGTGTTGAAAATCCGCACGACGCGGATGTTCACGCGGTTCTGCCGATGGTAGTCCATCATCAGCGTTTCGGCCGCCCGTTTGCCCTCGTCATAACAGGCGCGTGGCCCGATCGGGTTGACCACGCCGCGGTAGCTTTCGGGCTGCGGATGGACGTCTGGATCGCCGTAGACCTCGCTGGTCGACGCTTGCAGCACCTTCGCGTGACAGCGTTTGGCCATTCCCAGCACATTGATTGTTCCCACCACCGACGTTTTCATCGTCTTGATGGGATTGAACTGGTAATGGCCGGGCGCCGCGGGGCACGCAAGATTGTAGGCCTCGTCGACCTCCAAGAAGATGGGCAACGTAATGTCGTGGCGAATCAGCTCGAAGTTCGGCTGCGGCAGCAGGTGGGCGACATTCGACTTCTGGCTCGTAAAAAAGTTATCCAGACAGATGACGTCGTGGCCTCGGTCGAGCAGCCGCTCGCAGAGGTGGGAACCAAGAAAGCCGGCCCCGCCGGTGACCAAAACGCGCTTCATGGGTGACATAAGTTTGACCCCAGGGTAATAACGTCGTTCAATGGTACCATAGAATCTACTCATCCAGCAGGCGTCGTCAAACGGCCGGTCACGGCCGAAGGAACCAGTCCGCGGAGGGGTGAATGGTGATTTGACACCCCCCAACACATGCGGGTTTCCACGTATCGAGTCGAGGTGGCGGCGTTTCGGGGTACACTTTCGGTGTTCCGAGTCAGATGTGCCAAGGCCGAAGGGGCTAGGTAGTCGAATCAAGGCGAGCATTCCTCTTGAACGACGAAGCCACGGTATTCCTGGTCGACGACGATCCGGGCGAGTTGCGGTTGCTGGCTACGCTGATCGAAGCCAACTTTCCGCGGGTCGCGTCGTTCTTGTCTGCGGCCGACTTCCTGGCGAGTTACCATGATCAGCCAGGCTGCTTGGTACTCGATGTGTCCATGCCTGGCATGAATGGTCTAGAGTTCTATCGCCGTCTGACCCGCGACAAGATCGCATTGCCGGTGATATTTGTAACGGCCTATGCAGACGTTCGGTTAGCAGTCGAGGCGATGCAGTTGGGTGCAGTGAACTTCCTCGAAAAGCCGGTGCAGGAACAGGCACTGGTTGATAGCATCCGCCGAGCGCTTGCCCAGGACCGCCAGAACCGCTGCCTGCGTGCTCGACGCCAACACATCGAAGCGTGCCTCGCCCAATTGACCAATGGCGAGCGCGAAGTGCTCGCCTTGATCATCCAGGGCAAGATGAACAAGGAAATCGCTGCCGAACTCGACCTGAGCATCCGCACGGTCGAAGACCGACGTGCCAAACTGATGAAGAAAATGGGCGCGCAATCGCTTGCCGAGCTGGTGCAACTCGTCGTGCTGCACAGAGACAACACGAGTCCAACAACGGTCGATGACTCTATCGTTTCTCCGCTTTCCCTATTTCCGCCAGTAGCATCTGGACATCCTCCCAAACAGGCCGCTTCGCCTGAGGATTCCGCAGAAGATAGGCGGGATGGTACGTGCAGATGACCTTGATACCGTGGTAATCGTGCACGCGTCCGCGGAGCCGGCCGATCGTTTCCTCGGTCCCCAACAAGTTCTGGGCTGCCACTGCACCAAGGCAGCAGATGAACTCCGGCTTGATGATCGCCAGTTGCCGGTCGAGAAACGGTCGGCAGGCAGCGGCTTCGGCGGGCAGGGGCGCCCGATTGCCCGGCGGTCGGCAGCGCAGAATATTGAGAATATAGACGTCCTCGCGCCGCATCTTCATGCCTTTGGTGATAATGTCGTTGAGGAGTTGGCCGGCCCGGCCCACAAACGGCTCGCCAAGGCGGTCTTCGTCGGCACCGGGCGCTTCGCCGCAAAAGACCAACCGCGAGCATGGGTTTCCTACTCCAAACACGGTCTGCGTTCGCGTCGCGGCCAGTTCGGCGCAGCGCGTGCAGACAGCCACCTCTCGGGCAACCGCCTCCAACTCGGCGAGTCGTGCTTCTTTGTCATCTTGCAATGACTCGGCCGCCGGTGCTTTTCGCCCCCGGACAACAGCCGTCGCTGCGGGATCGCTCGCCTGCGGTGCGAGCCGACGTTTTGCTCCAGCCTCCTCCGCGTGAGGGGGCACGATAGCTTGGGGAGCTTTCTTCACGTGAGTTACCCCTGCCCGCTGAAGGCTCTCAAGTCGCTGCACTATCGATCGCATGGATTTCGACAATATCAAGGAAAGATAAGACAACCATCGCGGGCCGACTAGAATGGCAGCCGCCACTCAACTATCATAAGGACTTATGGCTGTTCCGCAAGTTGTGATCGTCGGCCGCCCCAACGTCGGGAAATCGAGCATCTTTAATTGGCTCGCGGGCAGGCGTTTGGCCATCGTCGATCCAACAGCCGGCGTTACTCGTGATCGCGTCACCCAGTTGATCGAGATTGACGACCGCTTTGTCGAGCTCGTCGATACGGGTGGAATGGGCATCGAAGACGCCGATAACCTCACCGAGCAGGTGGAGGAACAGATTCAAACAGCCGTCGACTTGGCCGATGTGATGCTCTTTGTGGTCGACTGTCGTGACGGGCCGGTGCCCTTGGACCAAGAAGTCGCCAAGCGGCTCCGCTACGTAACCACGCCGTTGATCGTCGTCGTCAACAAGGCGGACACGCCGGCAATCGAAAGCGGAGGGCAAGAGTTCTATCGCTTTGGGCGAAAGGTCGTGTACGTCAGTGCCCAGGAAAACCGCGGCAAGGGCGAACTGCTTGACGCCATCCGCGAACGCTTGCCGGAGCCTGTAACCGACGACGTTCCGCTGATGGATCCGGTAATGAAGCTGGCGATCGTAGGTCGGCGGAATGTTGGTAAGAGCACGCTGGTAAACACGTTGGTCAAGGCGGAGCGGATGATCGTCAGCGAGGTGCCCGGTACCACGCGTGACAGCGTCGACGTTCAGTTTGAACTCGACGGCAAAGCCTTTCTGGCAATTGACACGCCCGGTTTCCGCCGCAACAAGAGCGTAAACACCGACGTCGAGTTCTATAGCACGCATCGGGCCCAGCGCAGCATCCGCCGGGCCGACGTTGTCCTCCTATTCTTCGATGCCACACAGCGCATCAGCAAGGTGGACAAACAGCTTTGCGATTACATTGCGCAGCAATACAAGCCATGCATGTTCGTGGTGAACAAGTGGGATCAATTGGCAGGCGCCATGCCCACCGACAAATGGGTGACGTACCTCCGCGATAATTTTCGCACGATGGTATACGCGCCCATCGCCTTTATCACGGGGCAGTCGGGCAGGAACGTCAAGGCGATGCTCAACCATTCGCAAATGCTCTTTCGCCAATCTCTGCATCGCGTCTCCACGTCGCAATTGAACAAGCTGGTGCGGGCCGCGATCGCCCAAAATCCGCCACCCGCTTATCAGAACCGGCGTCCCAAGATTTACTACGCGACCCAAGTCGCGGCTCAGCCGCCGACCGTCGTGCTTTTTTGCAGCGACCCCCGAGCAATCTCACCGCAGTACCAACGCTACTTGCTGGGGGTGTTTCGCGACGAACTCGAATTTGGCGAAGTGCCCATTAAGCTATATCTTCGCAAACGCGAGCACGGCGATACGCGTGACGAGGTCGAAGCTGCCCAAAAGAGTTCGTGACGCAAAAGCAGAGGACTGCCCCGCTTTTCGCCCCAGCGAAAATGGGGCTGTCCCCCTCGATCGTCGCTTGCGGTTTCGCCCCACGTTCGCTATAAATCCGTGGAGCAACGCACGTTTCTGTGAAAGGTTCTCATGGCCGAAACCACATCGCCCCTGGTGGGCATCGTGATGGGCAGCGATAGCGACTGGCCCAAGATCAAGGCCGCGGCCGCCGCCCTGGACGAGTTTGGCGTGCCGCACGAGGTACGGGTGATGAGCGCGCACCGCACGCCCGAAGTCGTTCGCCAGTACGCGACAATGGCCGCCGCGCGCGGCCTGAAAATCATCATTGCCGCAGCGGGCGGGGCAGCGCATTTAGCGGGCGTGGTCGCCTCGCACACCACCTTGCCAGTGATCGGCGTACCGGTTCCTACGGAGTTCGCCGGCGGGCTCGACTCTCTGCTCTCGGTCGTGCAGATGCCCGGCGACGTTCCGGTCGCAACCGTGGGCGTCGGCGGTGGCGGACCTCGCAACGCCGGTTTATTGGCCGTACAGATCCTTGCGCTACACAACAGTGGCCTCCAGGAACGGCTGACCGCCTTTAGGCACACGCTGACGGAAAAGATCGGCGACAAGGACAGGGCGCGTACAGAAGAATCTTAGCGCCGCAAACAAGTAAGACACCACGGCCGCGCTCCGCAGCTTTCGCCTCTCGGCAGTCAGCTATCAGCGTTCCGCTTTGGAAGGCGACGTTTTGATGGAATGCATAGAACTACTTCGACGCCGGCCACTGACCACTCAAATCCGAAATCGGATAGGCGATAGCTGATCGCTGAAAGCTGACAACTCCCCTCCTTTCCATCCCCATGAAAGACATTCAAACCCTCCGCTGGATTGGCGGCGTTGACGGCCATCTCCGGCTGATCGACCAGACCCTGTTGCCGACCGAGTGCATTGAGATCGACTGTCACGACGTCGAGTCGGTCTGGGAAGCGATCAAGATGCTGCGCGTCCGCGGCGCACCGGCCATCGGTATTGCCGCCGCTTACGGTGTGTGCGTTGGAGTGCGCGACTCGCGATCTGCCGAAAACGCGGCATTTTCGGAGCGGCTGCAGCAGGTTGTCGACTATCTGGCAACCAGCCGGCCGACGGCGGTCAACCTCTTTTGGGCGCTGGAGCGAATGAAACAAGCGGCGGCGCGGCATAGCGGGGAATCGGGCAATGAGATTGCCGCCGCTCTGCTTGCCGAAGCGCAAGCTATCCACGAAGAGGACCGGCAGATGTGCCGGGCGATCGGACGCCACGGCGCCGAGTTGCTCAGCGACGGGCAAGGCGTGCTGACGCATTGTAATGCGGGCGGATTGGCTACCGCCGATTACGGCACCGCCCTGGCACTGTTCTTCGCCGCCGCCGAATCGGGCAAGACTCTACATGTGTATGCCGACGAAACGCGGCCCCTGTTGCAGGGCGCCCGTTTGACCGCCTGGGAGTTGCAGCAGCGGGGCATCGATGTGACCCTGATCTGCGACAGCATGGCCGCCACCGTGATGCGGGAGGGGCGGGTGCAGGCGGTCGTGACCGGAGCCGACCGCATCGCCGCAAACGGCGATGCTGCCAACAAGATCGGCACGTACGGGCTTGCCCTTGTGGCAGCCGCGCATCGCATCCCTTTCTACATCGCCGCGCCGAGCAGCACCTTCGACCTATCCATTGCAAGCGGCGATGAAATCCCCATCGAACAGCGCGACCCGCGCGAAGTAACGCACGGCTTTGGCCGGCAAACGGCCCCCGACGGTATTGCCGTGTACAATCCGGCCTTCGACGTCACCCCTGCCGGGCTCATCGCGGCTATTATTTGCGAACGCGGTGTTATTCGGCCGGTAACTCAAGCGACCATTGCCGCGATGTTGGCGTGACAGAGGGCTCTCCCAACTTCCGTCTGGGACTGTCCCCTTGATGCCTAGAACCGGTACGTTACGTTTGCATGTACGAACTCTTCGAACACACGGCCGACATAGGAATACGCATCCGCGCTGCGAGCCTCGACGAACTGTTCGCCGACGCTGCGCGTGGCCTGTTTTCGGTCATGGTGGCAAATCCCAATGCTGTGGCGACGAGCGAGAGCGTGCCGATCGAGCTCAGCGCCGACGACCTGGAAGCGTTGCTGCACGACTGGCTCACCGAGCTACTGTATGTCTTTCACGCCCGCAGAATTGTGCTGTCCGAGTTCACGGTTCACCTCACCGCGACGCGGCTCGATGCCACCGTTCGCGGCGAACTCGTCGACGTGCGCCGGCACGAAATTGATATGGAAGTGAAAGCCGTAACGTGGCACGGCTTGCAGATCGTACAGCAGGGTGACCAGTGGCTGGCCGAAGTGATCGTGGACGTGTGAGGAGGAAGGGATTAGAGATTGGAGTCCCGAAATCCGCGGTTTCCAATCCCTAATCCCTAATCCCTAATCCCTTCTTTAATGCCGTACCACCCATCGCAGCAGTGCGATAGCCGGCGTGACCAACACAACGTTGGCGGTCCAGAAGGAAATTGGCGGCATGCTGCCGAACGGAGATGTGGCAAGTGTGTCGCTCAGCATCAGCAGCGGATAGTAGATCGCCAGGATCGGCAGAAAGCAGACGAAGAAGTTCGTCAGCACGTCGGCATGGCGCCATAACATGGCCACCGGCGTGCCAATCAATGCGAAGCACAGGCAGGTGAAGCCATTGGCCCAGCGGCGGTAGGGTTCGGCCTTCAAGCGACGGATGTCAATGAGACAACTGACGATCTTCTCATCGTCCGTCGATTCGGTTACGCCGAGGGCTTTCTTACCGTCGCGAAAACCTTCGAGTTGCCGTAGTGTGTTTTGAAGCTCCGCGACGAGGGTGCTGACATCCCTGGTTGCGACCCAAAACCGGTGATATCTCGGCGGATCCAGCGCCGGCAACGGCAGCGAGTGTTGCCAGGTGCCGAATGAGAACGACATGTTAGCCTGACCTTCCACGTCCAATTTGCCCCGGTAGCAATCAATTTGCAGTAGCCTTCGCTTCCAGTCCGTGTGGAATCGGGCTTCTTCTGCATAGACGATCATTTTTGGCGTACTGCGAATCGTGATTGTCGGCTCCACTAACGTTGGGGCTTCGCCCGGCGTGGCCGGCTTCTTGATACTCTTAACGCGGATCGAAAATTCGTCGCTATCGTACGATCGTTCTTTTTCCAAGACGCTGTAGGCGATCTCCTCGAGCGAATCCGCTCCAATCCGCAGGACATTCGGTTTGCCCCACGTCGCGGCAACTTCGTATAGGCATACGGTGCCGAGACTCAGGAAGGACGCTAACAAGACTGCCGGCCAGATGACGGCCATCGGGCTGATGCCTAGCGACTTCAGCGCCACCACCTCGTTCGATCCGGTCATGCGGCCAAAAACCGTACAGACGGCCAGCAGGAGAGCTACCGGCACGGTAATCTCCAACATTTCCGGCAGCATGTACGGCATCGTCCACAGAATGACCGTCGGCGGGAAGCCGCGGTTCAACCCCTCTTTCACACCCATTACGGGCGTCACGACCACCGTCAGCGCAATCAGTGCTGCGATGAAATACTTGGAGATCTCCGCAACAACGTACCGGGTCACGATATACATGGCCCGAATTGTGAGGGCAGGGGCAAACCGGGTCAAGCTCATTTGTCGGCCCCCGCGCACTGGGGATGCCGCGACATTGCGAGCAGCCCATTCTTGCTATGGCTTTTTCCGTGCGATCCCTCTTTTCGCCCACTGGGGATCGGCTATAATGACGAGTCTATTTACATGCCGCCCAACTCAATAAGTGTGGTAGCCACTATGCCGAAGATGAAGACCCACAAGGGGACAAAGAAGCGATTCCGCCTGACGGCCACGGGCAAAGTGAAGCACCGCCGTGCCGGCACGAGCCATTTGGCCCAGGGGCTGAGCCAAAAACAAAAACGAAACCTCCGTGGTACGGATGTTGTCGATACGGTCGAGTCCGCGAAAATCCGCATCGTGCTGGGCAAGCACAGCTACTGATTCGCGACCGATCTTACCAGCGGAACGGGCAATGAAAACGCTTCCCGCGTCAAGGAAGGGCCTGGCTTCCGCCTAGCTTTGAAAGCTGTTTTTCGATGAGAACTACCAAGGGTGCGGCTCGAAATCGGGCCAAGAATCGCCTCTTCAAAAAGGCGAAGGGCTATGTCGGCGGTCGTCGCCGACTGTTGCGGACCGCCAAAGAGAATCTGGTCCGCGCCGGCGTATACGCCTATCGCGATCGCCGCAACCGCAAACGCGATTTCCGCCGCCTGTGGATTATCCGACTCAACGCCGCCGCCCGCCTCCACGGGTTGCGCTATAGCCAGTTCATCGCCGGACTGATCAAGGCCAACATCGAGTTGGACCGCAAGATTCTGTCCGACATGGCGATCACCGACCCGAAGGGCTTCGAGACGGTCGTTAACCTGGTGAAACAGGCACTTGCGTAAAGTCTGAAACCGACGCGGAGACCCGGAGAACACCGAGAAGACACAACTTCTCTGTGCCCTCCGCGTCTCCGTGGTGTTTTCCTATCTTGGCTTTGTCATGGCCTTAGCCGACTTCAAGAACGAGCTAGAGCAGCTCCGGACGGACGCGCTGGCCGCGTTCGCTGCTGCCAGCAATGCGGCCGAACTCGAGGCAGCGCGCATCGAATTCCTCGGGGCAAAAAGCGGACGCTTGAAAGCGGTCCAGAAGGGCCTGGGACTGGTCGACAAGGCCGACAAGCCGGCCGCCGGAAAACGCTTCAACGAAGTCAAGCAGCAAATCGATGCGGCCTTCACGGCCGCCGCGGATGGCCAGCTCGGCAAGCAAACAGCGGAAGCCAAAGGGGTCCATACGCAGTTCGACCCCACGGTGCCCGGCCGCCGACCGCGCTTGGGCCATTTGCACCCAATCACACAGACGATCGAAGAGCTGCGCGAGATCATGGGCCGGTTGGGGTTCAGCGTGGTTGACGGGCCGGAGGTCGAAGACCCCTGGCACAACTTTGAGGCGCTGAATATCCCACCCGAACATCCGGCCCGCGATCCACTCGAAAACTTCTATCTGGAGACGGGAGCTGGGGGACGGGTAACGGAAGTAGGAGGTCAGGGATCAGAGGTCGCGGCTCGGGGGTCAGGGTCTTGTCCCCCGTCCCTCGCCCCCCGCCCCTCGCCCCTTCTGCTGCTCCGCAGCCAGACGAGCACCGTACAGATTCGGGTGATGGAGAAGACGCCGCCGCCCGTGCGGATCATCTCATGCGGACGGGTTTACCGGCCCGACACGGCCGACGCTACCCACTACCCGATGTTCCACCAGATCGAGGGCCTGTTGATCGATCGCGACGTGACGATGGCCGACCTGAAGAGCACATTGCGGCTGTTCGCCCGCAGCGCCTTTGCCGACGATGTCCACATCCGTTTTCGCCCTTCGTTTTTCCCGTTCACCGAGCCCAGCGTCGAAGTCGACATGAGTTGGCACGGCGGCTGGATCGAGATGGGCGGCGCCGGCATGGTTGATCCCAACGTCCTGCGCGGTTGGCTACGATACGGAAGAGTTCACCGGCTTCGCCTTTGGCCTCGGCATCGAGCGAATCTGTGCCCGCCGCCACGGCATCACGGACATTCGCGAGTTGTATAAGAACGACGTAAGGTTCTTGCATCAGTTTTGAACGAGGGATTTGTGATTGGGGATTAGGGATTAGAGGACAGCGGGATCCCGGCCTCGGTACTCCAATCCCTAATCCCTAATCCCCAATCCCTAACGTCTCCCATGATCGTCTCCTGGAACTGGCTGAAGCAGTACGTGCCACTGGACATGCCGCTTGACGAGCTCGAGCGGCGGTTGATGATGGCAGGACTGAACCATGAAGCCACCGAGGAGGTTGCCGGCGATCTGGCCATCGACCTGGAGGTGACCAGCAATCGGCCCGATTGCTTGGGCCATATTGGCGTGGCACGAGAAATCGCAGTCTTGTTTGGGCACACCTTGACGCTGCCCACGGGCCACTGGGTTGAAGGGAAAACGCGGGCCAATGAGATCGTTAAGGTGCGGATCGATTGCCCCGACCTATGCCTGCGCTACACGGCTCGGGTCATTCGCGGTGTGAAGATCGGGCCAAGTCCCAAGTGGATGACGCGGCGGCTGGAGGCCGTCGGCATCACGCCGATCAACAACGTCGTCGACATCAGCAATTACGTGCTCATGGAGTGCGGCCAGCCGCTGCACACGTTCGATTTCGGCAAGCTGAAAGGCGGCCAAATCGTCGTCCGCCGGCCGCAAAGCGGCGAAACGATCGAGGCCATCGATCACAAAACGTATCCGCTCGGTCCCGACATGTGCGTTATCTGTGATGCCACCGACCCCGTGGCGATCGGCGGCGTGATGGGCGGTGCCCAGACCGAGATCGCGGCCTCGACGCGCGACGTGCTCGTCGAAGCGGCAGAGTTCGACCCCGTTTCGATCCGCAACACGGCTCGGCAACTGAACCTGCACAGCGATTCGTCCTATCGTTTCGAGCGGCGGATCGATCCCGAGGGGCTCGATTGGGCCAGTCGGCGATGCTGCCAGTTGATCTTGGAATTGGCCGGCGGCGAGTTGGCGGCCGGACTGGTTGACGTCGGTCAACAGCCGGCGGCGCGCGACACGATCACGCTGCGATTTTCGCAATTGAAACGCATCTTGGGCATCGACGTGCCGCCCGAGCGCATGCGCGAGATCCTGGTCGCGCTGGGGAATCGGGAGGAGGCGTCTCCCATCCCCCGCCCCACGCCCCCCGTGCCCTCTATCACCGTCGTTCCTCCGAGTTGGCGTCGCGACTTGACTCGCGAAATCGACTTGATCGAAGAGGTGGCTCGCATCCACGGCTACGAGGCGATCCCCGAGGACGTCAGCGTGCCGATGGCCCCGTCGGCCAAGCGGCGCGAAGATCGCGTCTTCGAAATCGTCCGCCGCGTGCTCACGGCGGCCCGCTTTGACGAGGCGATGACCCTCAGCGTTGTCGACCAGCGGCTCTCGGCTTCGCACAGTCCTTGGACGACCGCCGAGCCGCTGCGGAGCCAAATGCCCGTCATCCGCGGCGCCGACTATCTCCGTCGCAGCCTTGTGCCCAGCTTGCTGGCCGTCCGGCGAACGAACGAGGCATTGGCCAACACCGAGATCGAACTGTTCGAGATGGCCAAAGTCTACTTGCCCCAAAACGATCAGTTGCCCCGTGAAGAGATCATGCTGGCCATCGCAAGCAGCCGCGACTTCCTTACGGTGAAAGGCACGATCGAGGCCATCCTCAGCGAACTGAAGGTTACACAACCGTTGGAAGCCGACGATGCCGACATCCCGCTCTTGGACCACACCGCATCGTGCCGGTTGCGGCTCGGCGACTCTCTGCTCGGATACGTCGGGCAGTTGCGGGCCGACGCGCTGCGGCAGTTCGATCTTCGCGGTCCGGCCACGGTTGCCGAGGTTCAGCTTTCGCTGCTGGTCGAGGCGGCCAACCTCGTGCCCCACTACGTCCCGCAATCGCCATACCCGGCCGTCACGCGCGACGTGAACCTTGTCGTGGGCGATGCCGTGCGTTGGGCCGACGTGGCCGCGACCGTCCGAGCCAGTGGCGGCCCGCTGTTCGAGTCGTTGGAATATCACGACACCTATCGCGATCCGCAGCGGCTTGGCCCAGACCAGAAGAGCCTCCTATTTTCCATCGCTTTCCGCTCGGCCGAAGGCACGCTGACCAGTCAGCAGGCCGACGAGGCACGCGACCGCATCGTGGCCGCATGCCGAGAGCGCCACGGGGCCGAATTGCGAGCGTGACAGTCCCCCATCCCTTCATCCGATGCCGTTGAACTCGTTTCAAGACTCACTCAAACGCGGTGTATTGGTCTTCGATGGGGCCATGGGCACCGAGATCTATCGGCACCACGTCTTCACCAATCGCTCGTTCGATGAACTCTGCCTGTCCGATCCGAAACTGATCCGGCAGATCCATACGGAATACTGTGAGGCCGGCGCCGACGTGCTGACGACCAACACATTCGGCGCGAACCGCGTGGCGCTCGGCAAGTTCGCTCTGGCGGAAAAGCTCGGCGACATTGTTCGCGCCGGTGCGCGCCTGGCCCGCGAAGTGGCCGACGCGGCAGACCGGCCCGTCTACGTCGCCGGCTCGATCGGACCCATGCCAAGCCAGCCGCAGTACGAGGACATCCTCGACGCAATGATTGTCGAGCAGGCGACGGCCCTAATGGCCGGCGGCGCAGATTTCATCCTCTTCGAGACCCAACCGAATCGGCCCACCCTCGAACGTTGTGCCGCCGCCATGCACGGCCTGCCCAATGTGCCCTTTGTGCTGTCCTTCGTCATCGAGGGCAACGGCGAGACGGCCTCCGGCGAGTCGATCGACCGCATGCTGGCTCCGTTGCCCGGCGGCGTGGCCCAGCCGGTCGCCTGGGGCATGAATTGCGGCCTCGGGCCCGACGGACTCCTCAGCGCGGTCGAGCGGGCCGTGCGTCTGTCCACGCTGCCGTTGGTCGTCATGCCCAACGCCGGCATTCCCAAGGAAGTCGAAAACCGCCGCATCTATCTGTGTTCGCCCGAGTATCTGGCCGAATATGCCAAACGCTACGTTACCCTGGGCGCGGCGGCCGTCGGCGGTTGCTGCGGAACCACGCCCGACCATATCCGCGCCGTTGCCCAAACCGTGAAGCGGCTGTCGCGGCCCAAAATCTTGCCCACAGCCGCCATGGCTGCGGGCGTCGAGGCCAAAGCGCCCGCCGCGCTGGCCGAAAAATCGCAGCTTGGCGCCCGGCTGGCCGCGCGACAGTGGATTACGACCGTCGAACTGCTGCCGCCGCGCGGCTACGACCTGACGTCAACCGTGGAAAAGGCAAAGACGCTGCGCCAGCGGGGCGTTAATGCCATCAACATCCCCGATGGGCCGCGTGCCAGCGCGCGACTTTCGTCGCTGGTGGCCGCCGAGCGCATCTTGGACCAGGCCAACATCGAACCCATCCTCCATTTCTGCTGTCGCGACCGCAACCTGATCGGCATGCAGGCCGACCTGCTGGCCTGCGCCGCCGTCGGCGTGCGAAACATCCTCTTCGTCACCGGCGACCCGCCCAAACTCGGCAACTACCCGCAGGCAACGGGCGTGTTCGACGCCGATTCGATCGGCATGGCCGCCGTCCAACAGCGGCTCAATTGCGGCATCGACTTAGGTGGCCAGTCCATCGAGCCGCCCACGTTTGCCGTGATCGGCGTCGGCCTCGATCCGACCGCCCTCGACCAGGCCCGCGAGTTGGATCGTTTTCGGCAGAAAGTCGAGGCGGGCGCCGAGTTCGCCATCACCCAGCCCGTGTTCGACCCCGATGCCTTGCTGCGCTTCCTCGACGCGGTCGAGCATCATGGTATTCCGATCATCGCCGGCATCTGGCCCCTGGTGAGCTGCCGCAATGCCTCGTTCATGCAGAACGAAGTGCCGGGCGTGGTCGTGCCCGACGTCATCATGCAGCGGATGGGCTCAATCGAAAGCCGCGAAGGCCAGTTGGCCATGGGCATCGAGATCGCCCGTGAGTCGGTTGCCCGCGTGCGCCAGCGCGTCGCCGGCATCCAAGTCGAGCGCCCCCTTCGGCAACATCGAAACCGCCTGGTCGGTAATAAAGTAGCAGGCATGCTCCGCGTGCCGTAGCATCGGGCGGGCGCCCCCAAACGTCCCCTCTCCCGCCGCAACATTATGCATCAGCTAGCACGGGACGGGATGATATAGGTAAACGTACATAGCGTGAATTATCAGTTTTGCCTGAACCCAACAACGGACACGATGTCGGCGACGAACCCAATTTGGCAAAGGCAACAAACCGCCGCCATGATTGGTCAACCAGCCAAAACATCGTTCTACATCGTCGCGGCCGTGATAGAGCGATCTTCCAAACTTGTTTTGCAGCAATGCCATAGAACGCAATCGTCCAGGACTGTGTCGACGATGCCCCAGACCGTCGCGCGGTCGTTTCCGTTCAGCTACCAATTGATGTCCCGTCATCAAGGCAACCTCGTGAAGCGGATTGCTGTCGTATGCCTTGTCGCCAAGGATATAGCCGCCCCCTTGGAGAGTCGGGAACAAGCGCGCAGCAACCTCCGGTTCGCTGATGTTCAGCGGGGCAATTTCCCAAGCCAAGGGCAAGGGAGCCGATCCGTACACGGCATGCAACTTGTATCCTTTGGCATAGCTGCGGCCCGCTCGGCCCCAGGCACAATCGGGGTCTTTGCTGTGACTTCCGACCGTCAATGGTTTGCCGTCCACGATGGCAACCCAACCGCTTTGTCGCAACTGGCCCAAGTGTCGTTCCATAACATACAGGAGCCTTTGAACTTCCGTCGTCTGCAGTCGGCGGCTCATGGTTGGCTGCGACGGCAGTTTTCTTCTGGGCCAAAGGCCTTCCGGCCAATTTTCGGCTTGGCAGGCCCACAAAACAGGCCGTTCGTGCAACGTGGCCCAAAAGAAAACCATGACGATTTCGACGTCAAAGAAAGTGGTCCAGCCTCCATGGTTCCCATCGATCAAATTTTTCACCGAATTGGTACAATGCCAACCAGAGTTCGCGTTCCATGTCTTATCTCCTTGAAAAAGGGTTTCAACTAGATAAGCATGCACGCGAACTCGCTATTTTTCCAGCTTTTCCTCGCCCTATGCTAGCTGATGAATAATGCTGCGCCGGGAGAGGGCCGCTCTGCGCCGCTCCGCGGCGTCTTCTGGGTATTCGAGTTGCATTGCTCTGGGGAGTTTTTGGCTATTCAAGTTGCACCGCTCCGCGGTGGTTTGTCGGACGATACGCCTACCCCTGCCCGTTCATTGATCCGCAGAAACGGGCAATGCAGCCTGTAGGACCCGGCGCATTCCCGGCGTAACCACTCGCCATTAATCACTCGCCACTCGCCACTAACCACTCGCCACACTGGTTCATTGGCATTTTTCGCGGTACACTAGCCCCTGTTCACTCCCTGCTATCCACTACGTTCCATGCAGCAGCACGAGATCGATCTCTGGCACATGCAACTGGCCTTGGAACTCGCCAGTCGGGGCCAGGGTTTCGTCGAGCCGAACCCGATGGTCGGCTGCGTCGTCGCACGCGGGGCCGAGATCATCGGCCAGGGCTATCATCGGCGATTTGGCGAGGCCCACGCCGAAATCGAGGCATTGCGACTTGCCGGAGACCGAGCGGCCGGGGCCACGCTCTACGTGACTCTCGAACCCTGCTGCCACCACGGCAAGACACCGCCCTGCACCAAGGCCGTGCTTGCGTCGGGCGTGCGCCGGGTAGTCATTGCCCAAGCCGATCCATTCCCGCAGGTTCAAGGCGGCGGCATCGACGAACTCCGGGCGGCCGGCGTCACCGTGGATGTCGGACTGATCGAAGCCGAGGCGCGCCAGCTCAACGCACCCTATCGGAAACTCGTTTCCCGCGGCCGCCCTTGGATTATTGCCAAGTGGGCCATGACCTTGGACGGCAAGATCGCCACGCACACGGGAGCAAGCCGCTGGATATCCGGTCCCGAGTCGCGTCAAGTCGTCCACCGGCTACGTGGGCGGGTGGACGCGATTATGGTCGGCCGCGCGACGGCCATGCGCGACGATCCGCTGCTGACAGCTCGCCCGCCCGGTCCGCGTACGGCCCTCCGCGTTGTATTGGATACGCGTGCGTCGCTCACGGCCGATAGCCAATTGGTCCAAACTGCACGCCAGACGCCGGTGCTCGTAGCGGTCGATGCGGAATCGTCGCCGGCCGGTCGAAAGCGGCTCGCAGATGCCGGCTGCGAAGTGTTTGTGTGCGACGGTCTCACTCCTGCCGCGCGACTCGATGCGCTACTATCTGAACTTGGACGGCGGCGGTTGACAAACGTGCTGGTCGAAGGGGGCAGCCAACTCTTGGGCAGTCTGTTGGATGCGCGGGAGATCGACGAAGTTCACGTCTTCATGGCCCCGAAAATCCTGGGCGGCGCCACGGCCGCCACGCCGATGGCGGGGGCGGGAATTGCCGACCTGTCCGAATCGCTACAGATCGAGGGGCCCAAAATGCAGCAACTCGGCGAGGACGTCTATGTCCACGGCCGAGTGCGGCGTTAAGCGAATCTCCCGTCGCCCTTTGGCAGAAGAGACTCAACCTACGGCCCGATGCTGGGCGGATTCTTCGCCAGGAAGTCGCGCGGGCCGCGGGTGGTGTAGTACGGATATGCGACCGTTCCCATTCCTGGTCCGGCAGCGCCGGCGTCACCGCCGTCGTCGGCCCCAGAATTCTGCATGCGATTGTGGAGGCGGCAGACATGGCCCCGGCCCGGATCGCTAGGATCACCGACACACTGCTCGCCGTCGCATGGCACGCCGCCTTCACACGAGGCACAATCGCCACCGCACGACATGCAATTTTCGGGGGCTTGGGCGCAACTGCCGCCCATGCACGCCCACGGACGACGTCCATGCTTGGCAATACAACCGGTGAGCCCGATCACAATAACGATCGTCAGGCAGGAAAAGATGGCGCGTTTCATCTGGGACGATTCCTTATATGCTCGTTGTCTTGCCGGGCACCGATCAATTGCGGGAAATGCGCCCGGCCTTCATCAGACATCGGTCCAATAACCCGTACAGTCCAGAAAATCGATAGAACCGGTGCGTCCGGCAGAACAAGAAGCGTTCGAATCGCACGCACCGGACGATTTTGGCTAGAGAATGGATAAGATGGCAGGACTTTGCGGGCGATCAGCTATCGGCGGCCAGCTTTCAGCAGTCAGCTCTCAACAGTCAGCCCAAGAGTCTTATCGAGCAGTCCACCCCTAGAAACCACTGAAGCCGTTGGAGAGTTGGGTGTCACGTCAGAAATCGTAAGGCCGAAAGGCGAACACTGATAGCTGACTGCTGATAGCCCTTCCAAACACGGTCTAGGGCTTCCTACCTACCAACGTTCTTAGCTGCGGCCACGTGCGGGTGTTGGCCACGTCGGCCTTCGTCAGTCCGCCACGGCGGGCTTGTTGCACGCCGCACGACATGACGTCGAGCCCCTCGGGCCGATGGGCATCCGTCGATATGACGATGAGCACCCCGTGTTTCCTTGCGGTCGCACATGCCACGTCGTCCAGGTCGAGCCGTGACGGGTGGGCGTTGAGCTCCAGCATCTTTCCATGGTCGCGGGCGGCCTTCATCACCGCTTCCATGTCGATTTCGTACGGCTTCCGTCTGAGCAGCATCCGGCCCGTCGGATGGGCCAAGGCCGCGACGTGCGGATTCTTCAAAGCATCGACGGCCCGGCGCGTAATCTGATCGTGCGACTGTTTATGACCATAATGCACGCTGGCCACGACCCAATCGGCCTCGGCCAGCACGTCGTCGGGCAGATCGAGCCCGCCGCGTTCCAGGATGTCGACCTCGATGCCCTTGAGCACGGTGATGCCGCTGAGACGCTTGTTGAGTTGGTCGATTTCGGCCCACTGCTGCCGCACGCGATGTTCATCCAGACCACCAACCATCGCGACGCGCTTGGAATGGTCGGTAATGGCGATGTACCGCCGGCCACGCTCTTTCGCGGCGGCGGCCATTTCTTCGATGCTCGCTAGGCCGTCGGTCCACGTGCTATGCATATGGAGATCACCGCGGATGTCGGCCAGCGTAATCAACTCCGGCAGTTGGCCGGCATCGGCCCAGTCGAACTCCCACCGCGCCTCGCGCAGTTCGGGCGGGAAGCAGGGCAAGTCCAAAGCGGCGTAAACTTCTTCTTCGGTGCGGCCGGCAATTTGATCGGCATCGCGGAAAACGCCATATTCGTTGACTTTCAGCCCCCGCGACTTTGCCCGGCCGCGCAACACGATGTTATGCTGTTTCGACCCAGTGAAGTAGACCAGTGCCGCGCCAAATGACTCGGGCGGGACGGCGCGCAGGTCAACTTGTACGCCAGTCGCCAATCGCACGGTCATCTTCGTGTTGCCCCGGGCCAGCACCGCGGCCACCCCAGGATACGCAGCAAGACAATCCATGACGGCCGACACGTTTCGCGTCACCACGATGAAATCGAGATCGCCAACCGTCTCTCGTCCGCGGCGATAGCTGCCGGCCGGCGCTATTCTTTCGACGGCCTGGCAGCGGTCCATGTGAGCGAGGATTTCCCGCACGTGCTGATCTGCTTCGGCCCACAAGATCCGCTGCTCGGCTTCGGAGGCGATGCCAAGCCCCTGTAGAATCGCAGCCTCGGTCTTTTCGCCCAGACCTTTTAGCTCGCGGACGGCGTGGGCTTCACAGGCGGCGCACAGTTCTTCGAGCGTGGCAACCTTCAACTCGCGATAGAGTTGCGCGGCTCGCTTTGGGCCGAGGCCAGGCACGCGGAGAATCGCCAAGACGCTTTCCGGTACCTTCGCTCGCAGTTCGTCGAGCAGTGGCAGGGTGCCCGTTTTTACCAACGTGGCAACCTTCTCGGCCAGATCCTTTCCGATGCCCTCAAAATCGGTCAGCGATCGCTCGGGGTCGACGACCACCTGGGCAGCCGGTTCGGCCAGATCGTGGACCGTTCGGGATGCGTTGCGATAGGCGCGGACACGAAACGGGTTCGCTCCCTCGAATTCCAGCAAATCCGCCACGTGCTCAAAAACATCGGCGATTTCTTGATTCGTCATGAGGACCAGGATTGAGGGGCGGCGGGCAGGTCCGCGACGCGTGAATTCCGCGGTTTCATTGTATCGATCTCGGTAGCGCGATCCAGGGCACGTGTAACTGGTAATCGGGCGCAGCAGCCCCCCCTGGAGAGTCCGGAAGTCAACGGAGCCAGCCACTTAGGTCCAGGGTGTTGACCACGGCGAGAAAGCCGATTACAGTACACCTAATGTTTGCGAAACGGGTGATTCCCTGTCTGGATGTCCATCGAGGCAGGGTGGTGAAGGGCACAAACTTCCTCAATCTCCGCGATGCCGGAGACCCGGTGGAAGTAGCGGAACGGTACGAAGAAGAGGGAGCCGACGAATTAGTCTTCCTCGACATTACCGCCAGCCATGAAGAGCGGGAGATTATCCTCGACGTGGTCCGTCGGACCGCCGAGGTGATTTTCATGCCTTTGACGGTTGGCGGCGGGATTCGCACGATTGATGACATCCGCGCCTTGCTTCGCGCAGGGTGCGATAAGGTATCGATCAATTCGGCCGCCTGCCGGAATCCCGATTTCGTCCGTCAAGCGGCCCGCCGCTTCGGCAGCCAATGCATCGTCGTGAACATCGACCCCAAGCGGGTTAACAAAGACGGTAAAGAGTTTTGGGAGGTGCACATTAACGGAGGCCGGATCGGCACCGGACGGGAAGTAGTCGCCTGGGCTCGCGAGGTAGAACGTTTGGGAGCCGGGGAAATCGTGCTGACCTCGATGGACGCTGACGGCACGAAGAATGGCTACGACTTGGAAATTACGCGTGCCGTGACCGATGCGGTTTCGGTCCCCGTAGTGGCCAGTGGCGGCGCTGGCTGCCCCGAGCATCTCGCCGATGCGATTTTGCTGGGCGGCGCCGACGCCGCCTTGGCCGCTAGTATTTTCCACTATGGCGAGTACACCATCGAAGAAACAAAGCGAGTGATGCAGCGTAGAGGAATCCCGGTACGGCTGAAGAACGCCGAATCCCTATCCCTGAACACGTAACTTGACGGAGGCTCGAACGGCCCGTAAACCGTTGAACCCCGCATCTAGTTCCTAGCCCCTATCCTCAATCCCCCTTACCCCATCCCATGGCCGTCGGCGAACAAGATCGTGCCCGTTTTCTCGGTAAGCGGCAAGATCTGGAAATTGACAAGCTTTTTCGTGCGCTGGTGAAGGTCGAAGGCAGCGACCTCCACTTGAAGGTCGGTTTGCCCCCGCACGTTCGCGTTCACGGGACATTGCGCCCATTGAATCGCGGTCCGATTGACGGTGAAGAGATGGTGCGGCTGATTTTCCCGATGCTTGAGCTGCAAGAGCGTCGGAAGCGGATTTTTGACGAAGATGGGGGCGCCGACTTTGCTCACACCCTGGACCTCGACGGCAAGCGCTGGCGGTTCCGCGTCAACGTGCTGCAACAACTGGGCAACGTCGGATTGGTCGCCCGGCGAGTCAATAACGTCGTCCCCGACTTCGAGCACCTGTTTCTGCCGGACGGGCTGGACAATCTGTGCAAATTCAGCCAAGGCATGGTTCTCCTGGCCGGTATTACGGGCTCGGGCAAGAGTACAACCATCGCCTCGATGCTCGATTGGATCAACCATCGTTATCGCAAGCATATCCTCACGCTGGAAGACCCGATCGAGTTCACGTTCACCGACGATCAATGCTTGATCAACCAGCGCGAGATCGGCATGGACGTGAAGGACTTCGGTATCGGCATGAAACACGCGGTGCGGGAAGACCCGGACGTCATGCTCGTGGGCGAAATGCGCGACCGGGAGACATTCGAGACGGCCATCCAGGCGGCCGAGACCGGGCACTTGGTTTTCGGGACGATCCATGCCTCGACAGCGCCAAGCACCATCGGCCGTATTCTCGACCTGTTCCCGCAAAACATGCATCCGGCCCTGCGCAGCGCGATGGCGTTCAACATGAAAGCTATCATCGCTCAGAAACTGCTCCCCTCAATTAAGCCCGGCGTGGGCCGCGTGCCGACTTGTGAGATCATGACATTCACTCCGACCGTTCGGAAACTTCTGCTCAACGGCGATGACGAGAAGTTGTCCGACGCCATCCGCATCGGCAAGGAAGAAGGCATGCAGGACTTCACTGCAAGCCTGAAAGATTTAGTCGAGCGCGAAATGATCGATCGGGAAACGGCTTTTGAGGTTGCCCCCAACCCGGAAGCGCTCAAGATGGCGTTGAAGGGCATCCTGTTGAAAGAATCGGCGATGTTGTGACGTGTCCCTGTGGAATCCAAAGATTATGGCCAAGAAGTTCCGTGCCTTGTTGATATTGGCGGTTGTGGCCATCATTTTCACGATGGGCGCCGGCACATTGTTGGCCGCCGATGGCACGCTTCCGGTCGGCGGCGATTTTCGCGGGCCCGGCTATTATCTGAGTTGGATCAAGATTCTTGCATTCTGGCTCGTTTTCTTGGCGTGGGTGCATAGCAACAACTGGGTCAGCATCGACGCGCAAGAGTTGAAACTGAATTACCAGCGCTGGAACCCAATTGTCTTCGGCACCTTCATGGCAGCGATCGTGCTGGCGTGGCTGATACCAGTTTTTTGGGTAGGCATCGGCTTGCTGATTGTTGCGTATGCCGCGCCGCTGACTGCATATGTTGTCGCGCGAAATAAGCAGGTCGACAACAACCTGCCGCGTGTTGACCCCCGAGCATCTCCGCTACTGGTTTGCGACCAGGGCCAACATGATGGGGATGAAGATCGCGGTCGAGAAGCGCGATCCGCACGAGGCCGGCGCCCCGTGACGCTGTCGGCCCGCGGCGGTCCGGATGAACCCACCAACAACGCTCGGCTGCTAAGGGCACGCCAATCGCCAGGGCTGCTTACCGCGCGGGAAATTGTAGCCGACGGCTTGGCCGGCCGTTCGACCGCGATCATGCTCGATTACACGCAACAGGCCGTGGCGGTGCGAACGATGGTCGACGGCGTGTGGATACCACGCGAGGCCACGGATCGCGAGAGCGGCGATGCGGCCCTGGAATCGCTCAAGCTGCTCTGTGGACTGAATTCCACGGACCGGCAGACCCGTCAGACGGGCACATTTTTTGCCGACTACGATTCAGTTCGTTATTCGGCGGTTCTTACATCGCAAGGCACCGCTAATGGCGAACGGGTGTTGCTGCAATTCGAAGATCAGAAAGTGCGATTTAAGAGCCTGGATGAGTTAGGAATGCGTGCCAAGGTGCAGGAACAACTCCTTGATTTGCTCCGTGCCGAACAGGGCTTCGTGCTGTTCTCGGCAGCCCCAGCCAATGGCTTGCGCAGTACGACCGACGTCACCCTGCACACGTGCGACCGCTACATCCGGGAGTTCGCCACTCTGGAGGAAGAGGGAAGCCCCTATCCGCCCGTCGAGAACATCCCTGTAACCACATACAATGTGCTTGAGGGGCAGTCACCGGCCGATCTGCTTCCGCGAGTCTTTCGCACCGAGCCCAATGTGGTGGTCGTCCGCGACTTGGTCAACGCTGAAACCGTCAGCTTGATGTGTAAGGAAATCGCCGACAATCGCTTGATGATTAGCACAATCCGCGCCAAGGATTGTGCCGAAGCGCTATTGCGGGTGCTGGCGCTCGGCGTGCCGCCGGCCGAGTTTGCCAAAGCGGTGACCGGCGTCATTTGCCAGCGGTTGGTACGGAAGCTTTGCGACTCCTGTAAAGAAGCGTACGCGCCGCCTGCGCAAGTGCTCCAGCAACTAGGCATCCCCGAAGGCCGCGTCCAAGCCTTCTATCGCCCGCCACAACCCAATCCCGAAGAGCCAAAGGAGCCTTGCACGGTGTGCGGTGGTATTGGCTACCTGGGTCGCACCGCAATTTTTGAACTACTTGTCGTGGGCGACAACGTCCGTAAGGCGCTGAAAACCAATTCAAAGCTCGATATCGTGCGCCAGGCCGCCCGCAAAGATGGCATGAAGAACTTTCAAGAAGAGGGCATCTTGCTGGTCGTCAGGGGTGTGACCTCGCTGCCGGAGCTAATGCGTGTGCTGAAGGCGTAAGTATTAATCAATTTTAGAACTCTAAACCACGAACCCGCTTCCATCGCTATGGGCTCTCTGTTAACGATCCTGATGCTGGTGATTCTTTTGGCCTGCATGGCGACGCTGTATACCGAGGGAATGTGGGGCAATGCGATTCTCTTTGTGAACGTGGTGACCGCGGCCCTGTTGGCAACGAACTTCTTCGAACCGGTTGCTCGCGGCTGGATAGTTGGCAGCCCTCCTACACGTACGTGTGGGATTTTCTTGCGATCTGGGGATTGTTCTCTATCTTCTTGCTGGTCCTTAGAACATTGACCGATCAAGTCTCGAAGGTGAAAGTCCGATTTCTGAAGCTCGCTGATCAAATTGGCGGCACGGTGTTTGCGTTCCTAATTGGTTGGGTAATGATCTGCTTTACGATGATGAGCCTGCACACCGCGCCACTGGCAAAGACGTTTCTCTTTGGCGGGTTTGACGTCAGCCAGCCCATGTTCCTGGGACTGAAGCCCGACCAAAAATGGCTTGGTTTCGTGCAGATGGAGTCAGACGGGGCCTTCTGCCGATCGGAACCTGGACACAAATTTGATCCCGACGGCACTTTTATTCGTAGGTATGCAGACCGTCGGGCGAAGGTCCAGGAAAATATTGCACAGAAGAATAGCATTCGCGTCGGGCAGTAAGAACAAGTGAAGAACGGCAACGAGCAACATTTGGTTGCATTCTTTCTGGGTTTGTGACATATCAGCACTTATAGAGCTATGCGTCCCAGTGTTCCCGACGTGCATATTAGCGATTCGCAAGATGCTGAACTGGCAGCATATCGGTCGATCTCCGGGCTGGCAATCATTGGCTTGATTCTCGGGCTACTGGCCCCGCTGGCGATGGTCGATCCCGTGCTCTGGTTGTTGCCAATCCCCGGAGTCATCGTCAACTGGATGGCGCTACGGCGTATCAGGTTTGCCGGCCCATCAATGATGGGCCGCAAGATAGCAATCTTGGGCGCCGCTATCTCGCTGGCGTTTCTGGCGGCTGCACCGGCCGAATGGTTTGTGTACCGAAAGATCGTTCGAGACGAGGCCCGACAGTTCGCTGACATGTGGTTCCGATACCTTGCGCATGATGAGCCTCAGATGGCCTACCAATTGACCATCGCACCACGTTCCCGCCAACCACTGAACGACCAACTGTTGTCGTACTATCAAAGCAATCGAGATTTGTCACAACAACTGGAGAGCTACGCTAACGGCTCTCCTGTGCGCTCTTTGCTTGCGCTTGGGCCGAGGGCTCAAGTTCGCTTCTATCAAACGATCGATCAGACGCGAGGGGAAGCCCTCGATCAGATTGCGGTATGTTACGCGGTGACCTATGACGAGCAGGGAGAAAAGACGTCTTTCTTCGTGTTGCTTCAGTTGATTCACGGGGTACTTCCCGATGGTCGGGCGGATTGGCGAATCTTGCAAGCGCAAGGTGGATTCCGCCCTGAAGGTTGGTAGGCTCGGCAAGGTCTGTAGTGTCTCAGGCCAAATCGCGCCGGGGCCAAGGTAGGTGACGGTTTCCTCGGAGCCCATTGTGATGATGCAGGGAGGCGTTGCGGACCGTGCTCGCGTGATGCAGCCGAAAGTAGATGTCTCGGAGGTGTGTCGACGGTAGAGGATCGCGTAGGCGACCTGGCGAGCGTGCAGGCCGTAACGTGAGCGAACGCTGAGCAGGCTTCGAAAAGGGTGATGTGGAAGCCGACCCGCCTGAATAACGGGGAAGGCCGCCGTTGCTGGGGATGGCGAACGACATGAACCGGCGGTCACGCCGGGACCGCGTCGCACCGTGAAGCCCGCGCCCGATCGTTGCTGCACGCCTTGTACTCCCGCTATGACCACCGGATTGACCGATCACCTATGGCCCCTGTGAGCATGGTTGACGTTTCCAGCAGTGCAACGAACATGGAACACCAAGCGTTCTTACTGAAAGACCAAAGTCCTTAACTTGGTTCGTATGTTCGTATGGGGTTGTGCTGCGCTCCACCCCCGGCTACTCACGTCCGGCCGCTTCGTGGCACCGGTAGCGACGGCGCTGGATGCCACCACTTCTCGGACCCTTTCGTCTACGTCGCGATCTTCCGGCCCACGGCTTCGGCCACTTTGCGGCAGAGTTGCATGAGATTCTGGAACTGCTCGAAGTCGAGCGATTGATAACCGTCGCTTAGGGCCGACTCGGGGTCGGGGTGGACCTCGATGATCAGGCCATCGGCGCCCGCGGCAATGGCAGCGGCCGCCATCGGCGCAACCAGATTCGTATGGCCTGTGCCGTGGCTGGGATCGACCACCACCGGCAGATGCGTCCGCTCGTGCAACCAGGGTACAGTGGCCAGGGGAAGCGTGTAACGGGTGTGGGACTCGAAGGTGCGGATGCCGCGCTCGCAGAGCATGACGTTTGGATTTCCGGCGTTGAGGATGTACTCGGCGGCCAGCAGCAATTCGTCGAGCGTGGCGCTTGCTCCGCGTTTCAGGAGCACCGGTTTGCCCTCGTCGCCTAAGGCTTCCAGCAGTCGGTAGTTTTGCATGTTTCGGGCACCGACTTGCAGGACGTCGGCATACCGGGCGACCAACGGGATGTCTTCGGTGGCGATGACTTCCGTCACCACGGCCAAGCCGGTTTCGTCGCGGGCTGTGGCAAGTATCTTCAGACCGTCTTCTTTAAGCCCTTGGAAGCTGTAGGGACTCGTCCGTGGCTTGAAAGCTCCGCCGCGCAGGGCTGTAGCGCCGGCCCGCTTGACGGCTCTGGCGGTGGCAAGCGTTTGCTCTTCGTTTTCCACCGAGCACGGCCCGGCAATCATACCAATATGGCAATTGCCCACCGACAAGCTGCCGGCGCGGACGACGGTTGGCTCGGCGCGAACTTCGCGGCTGGCAACTTTGTACGGGGCGAGGATCGGCACCACCTCGGCGACCCCGGGCCCGCTCTCCAACGACTGGCGGAACTCGTCGCGCTTTTCGCCGATGGCCGCGATGACGGTCCGCTCGGTGCCATAGATCGGATGGGCCTTGAGGCCAAGTTGTTCGACGCGGTGGATCATATGCTCGATTTGGTCGGGGGTTGCTCCTCGTTTCATCACAACAATCACCGTGTGGCTCCTTTCAGGACAAATGTCAGAGGTCGGAACTCAGAGGACAGCGGTGGCGCGGTTGGCACAAGAACAAAAAAAGCCCCGAGACCTGATGAGGTCTCGGGGCTTTGGTCTTCTGTGGATTGTGCTATCGGCTACGCACCACCTCCGACCCCGAAACCTCGGGGGGTAAAATAAAAGTACCAATACCAAGTGCAGAACCGATTCATGCGACACTCAAATGCAGTGGATAGGGGCGAGCCCCTTAACAACTTCTATTTTCGTCACCTTATTGAAAAAAGCAATAGGAAAAATCGTTAAGATGCGCGGGTGTCGCCACGAATGCACGGCGGGTATGGGCGACCTGCTTCGCGGCAGGCGAAACGACCTTCGCCTCAAATATAGGCCGCAAATGGACCAGATACGGCACTTTGTCGTTCTACCGGCTGAGGTGCCGGCTTGCTTGACAAGGGGGGGGCGATTCGCCTACATTAACCGATGTCGTAAAGTTCTTGCCGAGCCCTGTAAATTTTGAGAATTCGGAGAAGTTCCATGAAACGGACCATTGGTGTGCTTGCGGCGTTTCTACTCATTTCCTCATGGGTGCAGGGAGCTGAGTCGGCCAAGCTCCAGCAACTTGCGGAAAAGACCGCGGCATGGGAAGGCAAAGTGATGACGGTGACCGGCCTGATTCCGGCCGATCAACTCGGAATCACGATGCCGCACGAGCACATCCTGATCCGCGTGCTGGGCCCGAAAACCGACCTCATGGACGAGGGGGTGGCGACCGAAGAACTCGCTCTGTACCCCAAGGCCGGCGGGAAGACCATTGTCGACCTGACGAGCATTGGTCTCAGTCGCAACCCGGAGGCGCTCAAGCGAATTTCGGAGAAGACTGGCGTCCAAATTGTCATGGGCTGCGGCTACTATAAGGACGCTTGGCAGAACATGGGCATCCGCGCAATGACCGAGGACGACATCGTCGAGGAGATGGTTCGCGACATTGTGGTCGGAATCGACGGGGTTCATGCCGGCATCATTGGCGAGCTTGGGGTGGACTATCCGCCTAAGGATCAGCCGTTCTATCCCTTCGAGGCAAAGAATCTCAGGGCGGGCGCCCGGGCGCAGAAACTGACCGGCGCGGCCATCAACGTCCACATGGAGTGCAACGCGACGCCGTACGAACTTAATAGCGGCATCGATATCCTGGAAAAGGCCGGCGCCGACCTCTCGCGGGTTGTCATTAGCCATCGTCTGCCAAGGCCTTGGGAGCTGCACATCCTTAAGCACATAGCCGACCGTGGCTGCTACATCGAGTTCGACACCTTCGGTCTGGAGATCTGGCCATCGCTCCGCAATCAGCTTAATGGCAAGGAGGACGCCCCGGCCACGATCAAAGCTCTTATCAAGGATGGCTATATCAACAAGATTCTGCTTTCGATGGATTTCGATTGCCAGCTCTGCTACAAGCGAAACGGCGGTTACGGCTACGCCCATATCATCAACGAAGTGGTGCCCGAGCTCAAGGCGGCGGGAGTTACCGACGAACAGATCCACACGATGTTAGTGGAGAATCCGAAGCGGCTGCTGCCGTTCAAGAACTACGCGAAGTAAACCGCACAGCGAGAAAGGGGCGGCGGACGCGTCTGCCGCTCCTTTCGCTCATACGAGGATCATCGTGTTCAAAGGTTTAGATCATTTGGCCATCGCGGTGGCCGATACGGAAGAGGCTCTGAAGATCTGGCGCGACCGTTTTGGCTTTCCCGTGTTGTTTAGTGAGAAAGTCAACAACGACACGAGCCTGTTAACGCACCTGGATCTCGGCAACACACACCTGCAACTCGTTGAGCCGCTGACGCCGGACCATCCGCTGCATGAGTGGCTCAAGCGAAATGGCTCCGGGTTGCACCACATCTGCTTGACCGTGGATGACGTGGGGGCAGCCTTTCAAGAGACGGCCAACATGGGATTGCCGCCGGGCGAGGCCAAGCCGCATCAGGGAACCAAGGGCAAGCGGGCACTGTTTATTGACCCTACTTCGACAGACGGCGTACGAGTGGAACTCACAGGCCGTTGATATTTTCTCAGTGCTCGGTACTGAGCCGCATCGTTTACCGGAAAGGAACACACAACATGAAACAGGGCTATTTTCAACGCGTCACGGCACAAACCCCCACGCGGTTTTGGATCAATAATCCCACTCGAGAAGAAGCCGATATGGCGATAGCCGCCGGCGCAGTCGGCTGCACGCTCAACCCCTCGTACAGCCAGAAGATGATCGACCATCCGCAGGAAGGTCCCTACGCGCTGGCGTTGCTCGACGAGGCAATCCGCGAGTCGAAGACCGATTCGGAGGCCGAGGTCATTTTGCAGCGGAAGCTGGCCAAGCCGATCCTCGACAAGTTCCGCACACTCTGGGAAAAGGGCCCTTCAAAGAACGGATTTGTGAGCATCCAGGGCGATCCGGTCAATGAGCATGACGCCGATTTCATCATCGAACAGGCTCGGGCGAATCGCAAAGTCGCGCCCAACGTCTGCTGCAAGATTCCCGCGACCGCCCCGGGCATCAAGGCGATGGAGACTCTGTTTGCTGAAGACGTGCCGGTCAACGCCACGGAGATTTTTGCCATCCGACAGGGCGTCGACGTTTGCGAATTGCACGAGAAGGTGGCGAAGAAGACCGGCAAGCCGTCAATCTTATGGATCTCGCACATTGCCGGAATCTATGACGACTACCTGCGCAATTGCGTGCAACAGCAGCACATCGACATCTCGCCCGACGTCTACTGGCAAGGCGGCCTCGCCGTCGCCCGCAAACTGTACAAGATCATGATCGAGCGCGGCTACCAAGCCACGTTCATTGGTGGCGGCGCCCGCGGCCTTCACCACTTCACCGAAATGGTCGGCGGCGACGTTGTCATTACAATCAACTGGAAAGGGACCGCCGACAAGTTGATCGAGAGCGATCCGCCGGTAGTGTATCGCTTGTTCAATCCCGTACCGCAGCACGTGCTCGATGAGTTGATGCAGAAATTGCCCGATTTCAAGCGCGGCTACGTCGACGAGGGACTTACCATGCATGAGTACGAGGAGTTCGGTCCCGTCGAACTCTTCCGCAGCATGTTCATGGGCAGTTGGAATCGCGTCCTTGACGTCGCCAAGCAACGCCGCGCGGCAATCGCAAAAGTCACCGCGGCATAACGATTGCCGCACCCACCTGGAGTCGTACCCACCTAGTACCCCCGCCATATAGTTTTGCCAACCCATGCCATAAGGGAGAACGCCATGTTCAATCGCCGGGAAGTTTTGCGTCACTTGGCCGCCGGAGCGGCTACAGTCGCCGTGTCGGGTGTGTCACTATCCCGCGGTGCGATCGGCGCCAACGACCGTATCCGCTTTGGACTAATCGGCCTTGGCAGCCGCGGCCACGAGATCTTTCGCGCCGCCCTGGGTTGCCCGAACGTCGAGGCCGTGGCCGTGGCCGACGTCTATACGCGTCGCCTGGATGAGGCCAAGGCGATTGTGCCGGGCATCAAGACCTATGGCGATTTTCACCACCTCTTGGACGACAAGTCGATCGACGCCGTGCTGATCGCCACGCCTCAGCACCAACATGCCCTGAGTTTCGTGCCGGCGATCCTTGCGGGCAAGGACGTGTATCAAGAAAAGACGATGGCATTCTGTCCCGACCATGCCCGGCGGATGCGGCATGCGTTCACCGGGTCGAACCGAGTCGTGCAGATCGGCATGCAGATGAACAGCGCTCCGAGCATCGGTACGATCCAGGAGTGGATCGCCGCAGGCAAACTGGGCACGATCACTGCCATCCAAGCCCATCATTTCCGCAACGCGGCTTACGGAGGCTGGATACGGAAGATTCCGGCCGACTGCGATGCCGAGCATGTCGATTGGCCGGCCTTCGAAGCCGAGGCCTCGCACCACCCCTTCGATCCCCAACGCTATGTCAACTGGCGTTTTTACTGGGACTACTCGGGCGGAAACATGTTTGAGAACATGGTTCATCAAGTCGGCTGGTGGTATCAAGTTCTGGGTCTGAACATTCCCGAGAGCGCGACCACGGCGGGTGGCAACTTCCGCTCGCCGAAGATGGAGCCGCCCGACACGATGACGGTTTCGCTGAAACAGTCGGACAAGCTGCTGTTCACGTGGAACTCGATGTTTGGCAACGGCTACTTTGGCGAGACGCATGACTATCTGCTCGGCACCAAGGGAACGGTCATGCACGATGGCGCCGATCGCACGATCTACGTGCCGCAAAAGAAGAAGATCGACCCCAAGGACAAGACTGCCGGACCAGAGCCGACGCCGGTGTACCTCGACCGGACGGTAAAGCACGTGCAGAACTTCTTCGACTGTGTGCGCAGCCGCAAGGAGCCGAATTGCCCCTTCGAAATGGGCTACCGTTCCGCGATCGCCTGTCAAATGGCGGTAGCCTCGTATCGCCAACAGCGCACCGTGCGTTGGAACGCAGAGACCGAAGAGATTGTCTGACGGCGCGGATGTGCGCGGAAGCGTCGACTTTGTCCGACACTGGGAACGACCGATGGATTTATCACCCTCGGTGTACGAACATGCGGCGGCGTTGATCGGACGGACGCCCTGGGAGGCATCGCGAGATCCCGCATTGTTGTTCGAGGCGCATGCCCACGCCTATCGTTTGTATCGGCATACGCCGATTATGCCGGGCATCGACATTTACAACCTCGAAGCCGAGGCCTACGGAGGCCCTGTCGAACAGCCTGCGGGCATCGGCATCCCGGTAATCTCCAAACCCATTTGTGGTTCGACGGCCGATCTGCTTCGGCTCCCTCCGTTCGATCCGCACCGCGACGGCCGGATTCCCATGGCCATTGAGGTTGCCGCTCGGTTGGCCGCCGCGTTCCCGGAAACCCAGGTCCGCGTACCGGTGAGCGGTCCGTTTTCAATTGCCAGCAGCCTGGTCGGATTCGAGAACCTCTTGTGTGACGTGATCACCGACGCCGACGCCGCGGCCAAGGCTCTGCTTCACCTGGTTACCGGGCAAGTAGCCTTCGCCAAAGCGATCCACGAACGCGGCCTTGACGTGGCCTTCTTTGAATCGGCGGCCTGTCCGCCCTTATTGTCGCCGGCCATGTTTTGCCGCGTCGAACTGCCCGCTCTGAAGGCGATCCTCGGCGGCATAGCGGAAGTGCTAGGCCATCCCGTGCCCTGTATCATCGGCGGCAACACTACGCCGATTTTGGATGCGATCTTGGAGACCGGCACCAACTTTGTGATAGCGCCATTCGAGACGGATCAGCAAGCCTTCGTGAAGAAGATATGGGAACGCACCAACATCCGCGTCCGTGTCAACACGTCTCCAAACACGATTGCACATGGCAGTTGGGAAGAGATTCGTACTGACGCCGACCGCATCATCCGCATCCTTGACGGCCGTCCCAACGTCTGCGTAGGCACAGGGTCGTTGCCCTACGAGACGCCTCCGGAGAACGTGTTGCGATTGCGAGACTACCTCGCCCCGTTGTAATTGGTTAGATGACTACGCCGATGCCTTGAGAAAGAAGTCGTCGCTGCCAAAGTTGCCGGACTTTAGCGCCAACGCCAGCGGTTGCTCGCCCACCGACTGCGTCCAAGGCACGCCTGGATCAATCAACGGGCCGATCCGCAGACCGCGAATGCCGAGCCTTTGGATCACGGCGCCGGCCGTTTCGCCGCCAGCGACAATTAGTCGTCGCACCCCGGCAGCCACCAAACCGGCAGCAATGGCGGCCATTGTGCGTTCGACCGCGGCGGCGGACGCATCGCGGCCAAGTTGCGATTGGATGTTCCCAAGTTCGTCAGGCGCGGCCGTCGAGTAGAGCAGCACCGGGCCGCTGGAAAGATGCTCAGTGGCCCAGGCTAGAGCAGCGGCAGCCTCCCCGTCGCCGGACATAGCAGCGCGCACATCGATGGCGCGCGCAGCATGGATTCGTCGGAACGCAGCCACTTGCCGCTGCGTTGCCAGGGAGCAACTGCCGGAAAGTATGGCGGATCGACCGGTAACGTTTGCCAACGCAAGTGGGCCGGGCACGGCGCCTAGCACGCCGATTTCGCGGTAGGCGGCCGGCAGCCCCAAAGCCATGCCGGCGCTGCCGGTGACAAGGGGCAAGTCGACCACGGCCCGAGCGATGTTGCGCAGATGGTGGTCATCGAGCGCATCACACACAACCAGCGAAATACCACGACCGGCCAAGTCTTTGAGGGCTTGTGCGATGGCCGCTGAGCCCTGTGCCACCGTAGCGTACGGCAGCAACCCGCACGACCCTCGAGCCTGCCGCTGCAACACTCGGACCAAGTCTGGATCCGTCATCGGTGTTAAGGGATGATGCTCCATGCCCGACTCGTTGAGCGGTCGGCCATGAACAAAGAGGTGACCGAGATACACGGTCCGACCGTTTTCGGGAAACGCCGGACAGAAGATGGTTTGTTTTGCTCCGAGAGCCTCCATCAAGGCCTCGGCGACTGGTCCGATGTTGCCCTCGGGCGTCGAGTCAAACGTCGAACAGTATTTCAGCAGGAACCGCCGGGCGCCAAGGCCCTGCAACGCACGCAAGGCAGCCAATGATTGCGAGACCGCCTCGTCCCGAGGCGCCGACCGCGTTTTCAGGGCAACGACCAACGCATCGACATCGTCCGGCACCTCGGCGGGCTGCGGTGGCCCAAACCATTGCACGGTCTGCATGCCACCGGCGGCCAGCATCGCCGCCACGTCCGTCGCGCCGGTCGAGTCGTCCGCAATGCAACCTAAGAACAACACAATGCTTATCCCCGCTCGGGTTTTGGAACACGTGCGGATTTGGGCTGCTGCTTGCGATGCCGGCCGCGCTCGGCACGCGTGGCGTGATGAATTTCGGCCTCGGCCAGCGGCTTGCCAAGTTGCTGGCGCATCTCCGCGATGCGGTCACGAATCGCCGCTGCCCGCTCAAATTCGAGTTCCTCTGCTGCCGAAAGCATCTCGGCCTCCAGTTCCTCTAGATACTCTTCCGTGATGTATTGCGTTTCCTCTCCACGGCCCACCACGGCGTAACTTTGCACATGGGCGGCCGCCTCGGCCTCAATGCCAGCGCGTATCTCCTTGCGAATTGTCTCGGGTGTGATGCCGTGGGCTGCGTTGTACTCTTTCTGCATCTGCCGGCGGCGATCGGTTTCTTCGATGGCCCGCTGCATCGAATCGGTCACCTTGTCGGCATAGAGCAGCACTTTGGCATTGACGTTGCGTGCCGAGCGACCGATCGTCTGCATTAGCGACGTCTCACTGCGCAGAAACCCCTCCTTATCGGCGTCGAGGATGGCCACCAGGGAAACCTCCGGCAGGTCGAGCCCTTCGCGCAGCAGGTTCACGCCAACTAACACGTCGAAGTGGCCTTGGCGCAGGTCGCGCAGCAACTCGACCCGTTCAAACGCATCGAGGTCGCTATGCAGCCATTTGCAGCGGACGTCCTGTTTGCCGAAATACGCTGATAAATCCTCGGCTAGCCGCTTCGTGAGCGTAGTGACCAGCACGCGTTCTCCGGCCGCCGCCCGACTGCGAATCTGCTCGAGTAAGTGCGGCACCTGCGACCGCGCCGGTGCAACTTCGATCTCCGGATCGAGCAAGCCCGTGGGCCGGATGACTTGTTCGACCACCCGCCCCTCTGTCTTCGCCAGTTCGTAGGGGCCGGGCGTGGCAGAAACGTAGACCACTTGCTTAATGCGTCCTTCCCATTCATCGAACTGAAGCGGCCGGTTGTCCAGCGCGCTGGGTAAACGAAAGCCGTGCTCCACTAGAGTCACCTTGCGATTGTGGTCGCCGAAGTACATACCCCGAATCTGTGGCACGCTGACATGCGACTCGTCGACGATCAACAGGTAATCGTCGGGAAAGAAGCTGAACAGCGTATCAGGCGGCGCGCCCGGTGGTCGTCCGCTCAATGGGCGGCTATAGTTTTCGATGCCAGGGCAGTAGCCCACCTCTTGCAGCATTTCGATATCAAAACGCGTTCGAGCGCTGAGTCGTTGCGCCTCCAACAATTTGCCCTGATCCTTGAACTGTTTGAGGCGTTCTTCCAGTTCCTGCTTGATCACGCTCACCGCCCCCTTGATGCGTTCCTCGGGCAGCACGAAATGCTTCGAGGGATAGATGTACATCTGCTCGGGGCGGTCGAGCAGTTCGCCGCTTACCGGATGAATAATGGAAAGCTGCTCGACTTCGTCGCCCCAGAACTCGACACGGAAAGCCATTTCCTCATATGTTGGCCAGACTTCGACGCAATCGCCCCGCACGCGGAATTTGCCCGGCTGAAACTCGATGTCGTTCCGCTCGTATTGGATATCGACCAACTTGGCCAGCACTTCATCGCGATCGACGACCTGCCCCCGCGTAAGGCCCACCATCATCGCCCGATAATCTTCCGGCGAGCCCAAACCGTAGATACACGAGACGCTGGAGACCACGATCACGTCGCGTCGGCTCACCAAGGCGCTGGTGGCGGCCAGCCGCAACCGTTCAATCTGCTGGTTGATCGAAGCGTCCTTCTCAATATAGATATCCCGCTGCGGAATATACGCCTCGGGCTGGTAGTAGTCGTAATAGCTGACAAAATAGTGGACGGCGTTGTGCGGAAAAAACTCCTTGAACTCCGAGTACAACTGCGCCGCCAACGTCTTATTGTGCGACATGACCAGCACTGGCCGCTGCACCTGTTGGATGACGTTGGCCATGGTGAACGTCTTGCCCGAGCCAGTGACGCCCACCAACACCTGGTGCTTCTCGCCGTGGCGCAGACCCTCGGTTAGGGCCTCGATGGCCTCAGGCTGATCGCCGGCGGGTTTGAAAGGGGCGACGAGTTGGAACATGGCGGCCGTGGGTTTCGCGGTTAGTCGCAACCCCTATGTTATCCTCCGGCATCGCACAGTTCCACGGGGATGGCGACATACCTGTCGGCAGTTGAGCTAGTTCCCCGCTTTTCTTTTCCGAATAAGAGTGGAATTGCCACCTGATCGCGGTATAATCCGAGTCTTCGGGAGAACGGTTCGACACCTTTTCTGTCGGCGTCCTCCGTGAAGCGTTGAACAGTCAGGCTTTCTATTCGGAAAAGTGAACAGCATGCTGACGCGTCTTCAAGTCCGTAACTTCAAGAGTCTGGAAATCGCCGATATCGAACTAGGGGAATCGGTTGTCTTTATCGGGCCCAACAACTCGGGAAAGACTACTGCATTGCAGGCCCTGGCCCTTTGGGACATTGGGTTGCGGCAATGGAACGCGAAGCGCACGGGTAAGGCATCACCAGAGAAGCGGCCAGGCGTCACAATTAATCGACGCGATCTAATCTCGGTCCCTGTGCCCGCTGCCAATCTGCTGTGGCACGACCTGCACGTGCGAAATGTGCAGCGAATGGGAGAGAAGAAGACTGATACCAAGACTGAGAATATCCGCGTTGACATCATCGTTAGTGGGGTCACGGGCGAGAGGGAATGGGAGTGCGGTATTGAGTTTGACTACAGTAATGAAGAGTCCTTTGTTTGCCGACCTCTGCGTCTTGATGGTTTTGAGACGAAGCCGGTGAAAGACGCCAAGTTTTCAAAAGTGCCCAATGAAGCGGCGGGTGTCAAGGTGGCGTACTTGCCCCCTATGTCCGGGCTTGCAGACCGGGAATTCCTAAAACAGGAAGGCGAGCTGGACTTCTTGATTGGCCAGGGGCAGACCGCACAGGTGCTTAGAAATCTCTGCTACCAAATTTATGAACGGAATTCCGGCATGTGGGCCGAGATGGTCGAACGAGTCAATGCGCTCTTTGGCGTCATGCTCCGCCCGCCAAGATATGTTGCAGAGCGAGGCGAAATCATCATGGAATATGAGCACCAAGGAATACGGTTGGACCTCTCAAGCTCAGGTCGTGGACTCCAACAGACCTTGTTGCTCCTTGCCCGTCTATATGCCAACCCCGGCACCGTTCTCCTGCTTGACGAACCGGATGCCCACCTAGAGATTTTGCGACAGCGTCAGACCTACCAACTCATCACGGAAGTTGCTGCCACGCAGCATTCACAGATCATTGCCGCCAGCCACTCCGAAGTAGTTTTGAACGAAGCTGCCGACCGAGATGTCGTGATAGCGTTTGTTGGCAAGCCTCACCGCATAGACGATCGTGGAAGTCAAGTTGCGAAGGCTCTCAAGGAGATTGGCTTCGATCAGTACTATCAGGCCGAGCAAAGCGGTTGGGTATTGTACCTGGAGGGATCGACTGATCTGAGCATCCTGCGAGCATTTGCAAAAAAGCTCGACCACCCCGTCAGTCAGCACCTTGAGCGGCCCTTTCTCCATTCGGTTGGGAATCAACCGGGGCTGGTTCGCTCACATTTCTTTGGGTTACGCGAGGCCAAGCGGGATTTGGTCGGGATCGCCGTTTTCGACCGTCAAGACAAGCCGTTACCGGACAACATGGCAGAATTGAAGGATTTGAGAGTAACGACGTGGAGTCGTCGGGAAATCGAAAACTACCTCTGCACGCCGGATGTGCTGAAGGCATATGCTAGGGATACTTGCGGCGGCGATTTATTTGCGGCATCTTGGGAGACCAGGATCACGGAGATTATTCAAGACCTAGTGCCACCGGTTGCGCTACGAGATCACGCAAATGCTTGGTGGAGCAATACTAAGGTTACGAACGATTTTCTCGACCCACTTTTCGAACGGTTCTTCCGAGAATTGCATCTGCCGAACCTGATGCGCAAGACGGACTACCACGTTCTCGCCAAGTATGTGCCCGCAAATGCCATCCCTCCTGAGATCAGTGAAAAGCTTGACACCATTCTTCAGATTGCCAGCCAAGCAAACCCACGAGAAGATTGATAATGGGCGCCAAGTCTGCCATCGAATCGCCGGAGACAATTTGCGTAGAATGAGTGCTTTAACTCTTCGGGCAGAGTCCCGTCCTACCGCTGCACGCCAGTGCCGTAGACGCTGGGCGTGGAATCGCTCCAACCGACCACGGGCACATCGTTGGCCATCACGAAAATCTCGACGCGGCGGTTCTTCTGCCGCTCTGTTGCCGTCGTGTTCGGAGCGATCGGCTGCTGCGAGCCAAAACCGGCGACGGCCATCCGCTGATCGGGCAGGCCGGCCCTCTTCATCCGGTCGGCCACGGCCAATGCCCGGGCCGCGCTGAGGTGGAAATTGTTGGGATACCGATCGCGAACCGGCTTGCCGGCGACTTGCTGGCTGTCGGTGTGGCCCGCGATCATGATCTTCAGGTCGCCAGCCGACGGTGACTTGAGCACGCGCACCAGCTCGTCGAGCAGCCGCTCGGCACCCGGCTTCAGCGTGGCTTCGCCGACGCCGAATAGGATGTCGGTGTCGAGCTTGCTGATGCCCGTTTCCGGGTCAAATTGCAGGCTGGGATACTTTTGTGAAAGGTCGGCGAGTTGGCGGCTCAATTCGGGCGGCAAGCGTCCGCGACCGAAGGCCAATCCTTTGAATTGCTCGTACAGGCCGTCGCGCTCGCGCTCATACTCCTGCAACTGCTGGCGGTCGATGCCGGCACGGTCTTGTAGCTTGGCCAACTGTTCCTCGCTACTGATGACCCGGCTCTCCAGCGTTCGGCCATGAACCTTGAGATTTTCGATCTCGGCAAGCTGCGCGGTTCTGCTCGGCCAGCGCACGGTTTTGCGCGTTGGCAGCGTTGAGCTCGGTCCGGGGGGCGAAGAGACAGCCAGGCAATACCACGGAAGCCATTAGGCCAAGAAGCGGCCCGATAAGCGATTTCATGATTCGACTCCTTTCGAATCGACTAAGGCGATTCAAATCGCCCGTATAATCCGTCAACCTGAGGCACTACTCAGTGCTGACATTCTTGTCTGCTCACGGTCGGGCAGCAATGCTTACTCCACCGTCCCTGGGCTCCGTCATTACTTGCCGACAAATAGATCCATCAGCCAACTGTTGACAGTGTATGGCGATCCCCAACTCCACATGTTCCGCAACAAGTCGTACATCATCATGCCGCAAATCATCAACAGTACGACACACGTGGCCAGGCCCGCAATTTGCCACGAGGTATATGGCGCTTCGAACGACGTCGCGCCAGTTTGAATCGGCGCCGTGCCTTCGGCCAGTCCCGTGTGCTGTGCGCCCAACAACGGCGACCCGCCGGCGCTTGCCGCCATACCTAAATCCAGCGATGGCTGGGCACTAAAGTCCTCATCGAGCATCGACGCCATCGACGTGTTGGCGCCGGCCGCGGCCATTGAAGAATCATCCGCTTCCGTATCGAGGGCGATGACTTGCGAGCCGCTCTCTGAGCCGTCCTCAACAACATCTTCGAGCGGCGTCAGCATGAAATCGCTGTCGCTCTTCGGCTGGCTTCCCGTAGCGGCCGCGACCTCTTCGGCGGGGGCCAGCGACGCTTCGCTGCCGCCAAGATCGACAGGCTGGTCCAGCGATAGGCCGCTATCGGCGGGATCGATCAGCGAAATACCGCTGTCGGCGCCAATGGCCACGTCGCTGCCCGCACTGCTGCCACCCAATACCAGGTCATCGTCTTCCAATTCGCGGCCGCTTAGATCGATGGCCGAGCCACTCATTCCGCTAGGAATCGGCATACTGCGCAACGTCGGGGCACTATCTCCCAGCGCGACATCGTCATCGAGAGAGAGGTTCAACGTCTCGAAGTTCGCAATGTTCGGGTCGGAGCCCTCCGATTTCTTAGGGCTCGCTGCTACAGCAGACTCCGCGATCTTGATGTCGCTGCCAGCTAATTGAATGTCGCTTTCCGGCACGCCTTCGCCGATGGCTTCCATGGCAATCACCGTGCCAGAGGTACCCATATCCGATTGGCCCAGCGCCACTTCGCTCAGCAGGACGTCGCCTCCCTCGTCTTCCAACGGCGTTTGCTCTGCTTGGCGCTCGGCCGCCATGCGATCGATGTCCTCGACCTTGAACTTCCAATCGGCGCCATCGCGATAACCATAGAGTTCGCGGCGCTCGATCATGGACTTTACGTCGTCCACGGTAATCCCAAGGGCCTTGGCTGCGTCTGCGGAGTTGTAATACTTCTGGGCCATGTCGGTCTCGCTTACCTTACTTCTGTTCCAACCACGATTGAATCTCCTTCGGGGTTGGATTCGCGTTGTTAAAGTCGGGTACCTGCAAGTCCCACCGAATATTGCGGACGCTCTTCAGCGTGATCTTGCCGGTGTTCACGTCAATATGATATACGCTTATCACTCGCTGCCGCGGATCGACCACGGTCAACATCTGGCCTTTTTCACCCAGCGAGGTCGGCACTACGATCAGTTCCGACCCTGCAACGGGACCGGAGACCGTCGACGTCGTCCGTTGCCCAAGCACATCGCCGCGTTGCTGAGCCACGGACACTGCCGCTACCAGCACCAATCCCAATAGGATCCCCAGTACGGTTCGCTTCATGCTTCACCTCTTCAGTCTGCTGTCTGGGAAAGCTGGGGTCCCTATTTCTATTCTAGAAGACCCAATATTCGACGCAAGTAGAATGGCCTAAAAGAGGGGGCGCGGCTCGTCGTCATCGCACGAACGACCGGCCCAGGACGTGGACCGGAGAATGTTCGTTGTGCGGATAAGTGCGGACCGCGCGCGGGAGTGTATCGTCCCCAGCCGCCCAGGGCAAGGTCAGCGTCCGGCATCAGCGTTCGACTCGGCAGTTCGAGCACTATGCTGCCTTGCGGAAATTGCCATAGAGTCGCCTCTGGCTTTTTGATACAATGCTGCCCCGAGCCCGAACCGCTAGACGTGGGAAGGACCCCATGATTCGATCCATCGGATGGTCTTTGTTGATCGGTTTGTTGATCACCGTGCCCGTGCGGGCACAGCCAGCTCCGGTGCGTTTGCCGGCGACGTCGGGGCCGGCCGTCGAGCCGGATCAGCCTCTCCGCCCGCACGTGCCAACGCTCATCCAACGTCCGGCGCCGGAGGCGCCGGCCCAACAGCCTGTCGGGCCGCCGAAGCCCCCGTTCACGCTTTCGCCGGAGGAGCAGGCACAGGTTGATCATGCGTTGGGCCTTTGGGAGGAGCGGAACCGAAGCATCAAGACGTTCGATTGTCGCTTCAAGCGGTGGATATACGATGTGGTGTTCGGCCGGCCGGACGAGGCCAAATTCGTCGAACTAGGCGTGCTGAGCTATGCTGCCCCCGACCGCGGCTTGTTCCGCATCGACTCGACCGAAAAGGATGGCAAGGAGACGCCGATCGATAATTCACGCGCCGAACACTGGATTTCTGACGGCAAGTCGATCTTTGAATTCAGTCCGGCGAAGAAGCAGGTGATCGAACACAAGTTGCCACCGGAACTACAGGGCAAAGCCATCGCCGACAGCCCCCTGCCGTTTCTGTTCGGCGCCGAGGCTAAGAAGCTCAAACAGCGGTATTTTATCCGGCTGATCACGCCGGCCAATGTCCAAGACCAGATCTGGCTGGAGGCTTATCCTCGCTACCAGCAGGATGCGGCCAACTTCCATCATGCTCAGTTCATTATCAGCAAGCAGAAGATGGAACCGTATGGGCTGAACATCATCCAACCCAACGGAAAGGACCACACTGCGTACCAGTTCTTCGAGATCGTTATCAACGATCGATTGCGGCTGTTTAAGGGTGATCCGTTCCGGCCGTTTACGCCGTTGGGCTGGCAGAAGATCGTCGAAGACCCGCCGCAGCCCACCCAGGCCCAGCGCGCCAGCGAACCGTCGCGATAGCTTCTTTCGGCAGCGTGATGCACCGGTCGAGCCTGGCGCAGCAGGGGTTTGCCCTTCCCGTGCTCGGCTTCTAAGGCTACCGTTTTGGCCGGTCCTTCGCCAGATCACTCAATTTACCCCAGTGCTTGCCACCGAATTGACGGAGTGCTCCTTGCACCTATAATCTGGTAGCGGGAGTGATAGAAATGTCGCTGATGCTGCCAATACGTGCTCATGCCGCCAGGGCCCTCGGCTGGTTAATTGTCGCGGTGCTGCTGACCGTTTTTTGCGGTCTGCCGGGTCAAGGTTGGGCAAACGAAAAGACCGGCCCTCGGCAGATTGGGCGATTCATTCATATCGCCCTGCCCATCGATGGCCAGACCTATAAGCGCACGCGGCAGATCGTTCACAACGCAATAGATAAGGCCGCAAAGCAGAACGCCCGATTGACGTTGATTTTCCAGTTCGACGTGCCGAAGGGCGAAAAGAACTTTGGCCGCGGAAGCGAGTTCGGCGCTGCCCACGATCTGGCCGATTTTCTCTCCGGCGACGAGCTTAACGGCGTTCGCACCGTAGCCTATCTGCCGCAGTCGATCGAAGGGCACGCGGTGTTGGTTGCCATCGCGTGCCAGGAGATTATGATGGCGCCCGATGCCACGATTGGGGCGGCAGGCATCGACGAATCGACGATCGGCGCCACGCTCCGCAGCGCCTACACCGAGGTTGCCAATCGGCGACGTACAGTCCCGGCAGCTCTGGCTCTTGGAATGCTGGATCCTGCAATCGAGGTGCTGCAAGTCGATACCGCGGTGGGAAGCGAATTCGTCACGCCCGAGGGGCTGGAGAAAGTGCAGAAGGAGCACGCCACAAAGGAACCGATCGTCATTAAGCGGGCTGGCGAGCAGGCCGAGTTCTCGGGCAGCGAGGCTCGACGTTTGGGAATCGCGCGCTATTTGGCGTCCGACCGTCAGTCCGTCGCCAAGGCATTGGAACTGCCGCTGACCGCCATCGGAAATGATCCGTCGTTGGAAGGTGGTTGGCGCGCGGTCCGCGTCGATCTGAAGGGGCCCATCCGGGCCGAGTCGGTCGGCCAAGTAGAACGGATGATCGAGAAGCAAGTTCGCGACAATGGCGTCAATTTCATCTGTTTGTGGATCGACAGCCCTGGCGGCCCCGTCGATGAGGCGATGAATCTGGCCGACTTCCTGGCATTTCAACTGGATCCTGCCAAGGTCAGGACCGTGGCCTATGTGCCCCGTGAAGCGCTTTCCGACGCCGCCATCATTGCCATGTCCTGCGATCAATTGGTGATGAGCCCTAATGCGATCCTCGGCGGACCGGGCGCCCACGAACTTTCGGCCGACGAAGTCAGCCAGGTGCGACAGGTAATCCAAAACAGACTGGCCAAGCACAAGGGCCGCTCTTGGTCCTTGGTTGCCGCTATGATCGATCCGCATCTGGACGTCTTCCGGGCGAATCGGCTGGGCGATATCGAGTACTTCTCGGAAACGGAACTCAAAGAGCAGGCGGACTCTGCTAAGTGGAATCGCGGCGGCGCTAGTGACTACGCCCGGCGTCCCGCTGAAGTTGACCGGCACGCGTGCGGAAGAGTACGGCTTGGCAAATCATCTTGTTGAGACCTTTGCCGAGTTCAAGCAGTATTACGGCATCGACGATCCAAAGCTGCTCGAACCCGGCTGGGCCGACTTTCTTATCGAGGCCCTCGCGTCGCCAGGCGTTGCCGTGTTGCTGTTGGTCATCGGTGGGGCGGCGCTTTATATCGAGTTGCACGCACCGGGCATTGGTATCGGCGGCTTTGTGGCGACGGTTTGCTTTCTGTTGTTCTTCTGGAGCCGCTATCTGGGTGGCACGGCCGACTGGCTGGCGATCATGCTCTTTGTGGCTGGCCTATCGTGTTTGCTCTTGGAAGTGTTTGTTATCCCGGGGTTCGGCATTTTCGGCCTCGGTGGCGGCGCCTTGGTGTTGGCCTCGCTGATTCTCGCCAGTCAGACGTTCATCTGGCCGCAGAACGAATATCAATTTGAGCAGCTCGAACACTCGCTTGTGACAATCGCAGTCGCCGGAATTTGCTTGATCGCGGTGGGGGTCTACCTCCGAAAGCGTCTGCCGCGATCGCCCTTATTGGGACGCATGATGCTCGAGCCGCCGGCCGGTGAAGAGGCAGAGGCCATTCGCCGGCGTGAGGCGCTGGCCGATTTTCACGCGTTGCTCGACGCCCGCGGCACGACCACTACGCTCCTTGCCCCCGGTGGCAAAGCCCGCTTCGGCGACGTGCTGGTCGATGTCATCTCCGCCGGCGAGGCGATCGATCGTGGTGTGGCCGTCGAAGTCGTCGAAGTCCACGGCAACCATGTACTGGTGCGAGAAGTGGCTGACGGCTAGGGCGATGCGAATGCGTTGCCTCACTCGCCACATTCTCTTTCAGTCGCTATGCTTTATGGGCGATTGTACGGCGAATGAGCGGCAGCCGACCAACGAAAGATCGAAATATGGCCCCAATATCTCCTAGCCGCTAACCACTCGCCACTAATCACTAACCACTAATGAACCCTCTCGCGTGGATCGACGACGAACTGACCGACTTGCAACGCAAGACGCTTCGCCGTCGGCTGCTGGTGCGTGATGGCCCGCAATCTGCGCACGTGGTGATGGACGGCCGCGAGCTGGTCAATTTCGGCTCAAACGATTACTTGGGTCTGGCTGCTGATCCGCGCTCTGGGGCGGGCTGTGGCCGACGCGATTACGCGCGACGGTTGGGGCAGCGGCGCCAGTCCGCTAATTACCGGCCACGCCACGCTGCATCAGCAACTAGCGCAACGGTTGGCCGAGTTCGAGGGCACTGAGGCAGCTTTACTGTTTCCCTCCGGCTTCGCTGCTAACGCCGGCGCAATTGCTGCCTTGGTTGGGCCCGGCGACGTGGTCTACTGCGACCGCAAGAACCACGCCAGCCTCTTCGATGGTTGCCGGCTTTCGCGTGCCGATGTCCGTGTATATCCGCACGGCGACTGCGGCCGGTTGGCGTCGCTGTTGGCGGATGCTGGTTCGTACCGCCGTCGCCTCATTGTCACCGATGGGCTGTTCAGTATGGACGGCGATTTGGCCCCGCTAGGCGAGTTGGCCGATCTGGCCCAACGACATGGCGCCATGCTGCTGGTCGATGAAGCCCACGCAACGGGCGTTTTTGGTGCTCGCGGTCGGGGCGTGGCCGAACACCTCGACGTAGAAGACGGCGTTCACGTCCGCGTTGGCACCTTGAGCAAGGCGTTGGGCAGCATCGGAGGTTTCGTCGCCGGCAGCCGCTCGCTAATCGAATGGCTCGTCAATCGCGCCCGGCCTTATGTCTTCTCGACCGCGAGTCCTCCCGCCGCTGCCGCAGCCGCAATGATTGCCCTGGAAATCGTTGACCGGGAGCCGCAGCGCCGCCGACAACTGCTCGATCAATCTCAAAGGCTGCGTGACGACCTCGCTCGCCAGGGCTGCAACATCGGAGCTTCGGCCAGCCAGATCATTCCCGTCATTGTCGGTGATGCGGACCAAGCTGTGCATCTATCGGCAACGTTGCGCGATCGCGGGCTCCTTGTGCCGGCCATCCGCCCTCCAACGGTTCCCAAAGGCGAAGCCTGCCTCCGCGTTAGCCTCATCGCCACACATACAGACGCGATGATCGGCGATTTGCGGTCGGCGATAGCACAGTGAACAGCCTGCTCCACTGCGAACGTCGAAGGACAATGCCCTCACGATAGCCTGTCCTCACGATGACTAATCGCGCGCGATACACTCCCGACGCACCAGTTTGCACTTCCCACACCTAGCGTCTCGCGGTCAACAGGCGCAAGTTTCCCGAGCCCAAGAGCCCGTCCACGCGAGTGCGCATTTCGCTGCTGACGGCCAGCCTAAGGCCGTCGCACTTGCAAGCCACCCGGCTGCCGTCGGCCAAACAGAGCATCAATTGCAGCTCGCAGTTGCCGGGATAGCTCCGCAGCACCTCCTGAAGTTGTTCGAGTTTATCGAGGCCGTGCGACTCCTCTAGCACACGAACCATCACGCCGCGGGTGCAGCGCGAAGCCAAGTCTTCGAGTGGAATCAACTCGTTGACGATCAAGTTCGCTTCTTCGCTGCCGGGCCGCTTGTCAATGGCTCCCCGAACGACAACGATCACGTCCGGCTTGACCAACTCTTCGTAGCTGGCGAATTGTTCGGGCCAGATGATGCAACGCATCATGCCGTCGGTGTCTTCGAGGTCGAACATCGCATAGCGGCTGGGGTTGCCCGGCTTAGGATTCTTCGTATGCGAGTATTTGATCGATGACAACATGCCACCGAGCATCACTTCAGTGCGATGTTTCAATTCGGCCGCTTCCACGGTGGTGTGCGAGCAATACGCGGCCAATGTCTTCTCGTGTTCGGCCAGCGGATGACTTGTCAGATAAAAGCCCAAGACCTCCTTCTCATTCACGAGCCTCTGCCGCTCATCCCATGGCGGCACGTCGGGCAAGTTCGTCGCGCCTGCTTCTGGCTGTTCATCGTCGTCGCCGCCAAAGAGGCCCATCTGTCCGCTGCGGCGATCGGAAGCCGCAGCGACCCCGGCCTGCATGGCCCGGTCGATCGCCGCAAAAATCTGTGCCCGTTTCGCGCCTAGCGAGTCAAACGCGCCGGCCTTAATCAAGGCCTCGACCGCAGTACGGTTCACCATACTTGGGTCGAGACGTTCGCAGAAGTCGAAGATGCTGCGGTATGGTCCGCGCCGGGTGCGATCGTTCGAAATTGCGCTGGCCGCTCCGCCACCGCAGCCTTTGACGGCCGATAGTCCGAAGCAAATCTTGCCGTCCGCCACAGTGAATTCCGAGTCGCTGCGGTTAACATCCGGCGGAAGCACGGTAATGTTCATCCGCTGGCAATCCTCGAGATGTTCGACCAGCGAGTCCTTGCGCTTGAAATTGCGGCCCGAAATGTCGCTGGAGAGCAACGCCGCCATGAATTCGACCGGGTAATGGGCCTTCAGGTAGGCGGTCATGTAGGCGATCAGGGCGTAGGCCGTGCTGTGCGACTTATTAAAGCCATAGCCGGCAAACTTCTCGATCAGCCCGAACAACTCGGCCGCCTCCTTCCTCGACATCCCCTTGTCGTGGGCGCCTTCGACAAATTCCTCGCGGAATTTGGCGATCATCTCCAGTTTTTTCTTGCTGATCGCCTTGATGCAAGTGTAGGCATTGGCCAAGGCGATGCCACCGAGGCGGTTGAGAATCCGCATCACTTGTTCCTGGTAGACCATCACACCGTGGGTCTCTTCCAGCACTTCCTTCATCACCGGGTGTTTGTATTCGGCCTGCTTCCGCCCATGCTTCACCTGGATATAGTCGTCGACCATGCCACCTTCCAACGGGCCGGGACGATAAAGGGCGTTGGTGGCGATAATGTCGCGGAAATGGTCGGGCTTCATCCGCTGCAACAGGTCGCGAATGCCGCCGCTTTCCAATTGGAACACACCCTTTGTCTCGCCACGACACAATAAGGCGAAGGTCTCTTGATCGTCGCGTGGAAATTGATATGGGTCGATCCTCTGCCCCGTAGTCTGCTCAATCAGATCGACCACCTTTGAGAGAATCGTCAGGTTGCGAAGTCCTAAAAAGTCCATCTTCAACAGGCCGGCGCGCTCGACGTCGCCCATCGCCCATTGGGTGATGACTTCCTTTTTCTCTTGTACATGCTGCAAAGGGACGTAGTCTGTCAACGGACGGTCGGCGATTACTACTGCCGCCGCGTGGGTGCCGACGTTCCGCGCCAAGCCCTCGATCCCCTTCGCCAAATCCAGCAGCTTGCGGACCTCCGGGTCGGTATCATAGGACTTCTTGAGATCGTCGCTCTTCTCTAGCGCCTTCTTAAGGGTGATGCCTAGCTCTTCCGGCACCATCGCCACGACGGCGTCGACTCGCGGAATGGGCATGCCCAGTGCCCGGCCACAATCGCGGAGGGCCGCTCGGGCCGCCAAGGTGCCAAAAGTGCCGATCTGCGCCACGTTGGCCACGCCGTACTTGTCCTTGACGTATTGAATCACTTCGCCGCGGCGCTGCTGGCAGAAGTCGATGTCGATATCCGGCGCTTCCCGGCGGCTCTCGTCCAAGAATCGCTCGAAGAGCAGGTCGTACTCCAACGGGCAGACGTGGCTCAAATGCAGACCATACGACACGATCGAGCCGACGCCGGAACCGCGAGCGGTCGCTTGAATGCCTTGCTCGCGGGCAAATCGCACAAAGTCCCACACGATCAGAAAGTAGTTGGAGAAGCCCAGCTTGTTGATTACCTCCAACTCGCGATCTAACCGAGCCATCACCTCGTCCGACAATTCGCCATCGGCACAACGGTCTGGCCGATTGGCGTATCGACGCTTCAACCCCTCCAAACACAGGTTGCGAAGATACTGTTCCGACGTCTCCCCTTCCGGCACGCTGAATACGGGAAAGTGTCGCTTGCCCAGCTCCAATTCGATGTCGACGCTGTCGGCAATCTCTTGTGTGCGGCGCAGCGCGTCGTCGAGGCCTGGAAAAGCAGCGTACATGTCCTCGGCACTGCGAAGATAAAATTCGTTGCTGTCCATCCGCATCCGGTTAGTGTCGGTGCGGAACTTGCCCGTATTGACGCACAGCAAGATATCCTGGGCTTCGGCGTCTTCGCGGTGGATGTAGTGGACGTCGCTGGTGGCCACCAGCGGCACGCCGACGCGGTTGGCCACTTCGACGGCCCCGATCATCGCCTGTCGCTGCGACTCCAGGTTGTTGTTCTGCAACTCGATGTAATAGTCGTCGCCGAACAACTTCTGAAACCAGACGGCGATCTCCACCGCCTTGGCCATATTGGCGTCGCCGCCGGCCAGAACCGCACGGTTCAGTTCGCTGGAGATGCAGCCGCTTAAGCAAATCAGTCCTTCTCGATGGGCGGTCAGCAACTCCTTATCGATGCGCGGCTTGAAATAGAACCCTTCCAGGTACGCCGCCGAGGCGAGCTTGACGAGGTTGCGAAAGCCGATCCGATTGCGGGCCAGCAGCGTCAGATGGAAGTTGGCTTCCTTCGAGCTACCGGCCTCTTTGTGGAATCGGCTGCCGGGGGCGATGTAGGCTTCCAGCCCGACAATCGGATTGATGCCGAGCTTCTTCGCCGTCTGATAGAACTGCACGGCCCCATGCAAATTACCGTGGTCGGTGAGCGCCAGCGCGGTCATTTGTAGGGCCTTCGCCCGTTCCAGCAGCCCCGGGATGGTTCCGGCGCCGTCCAATAGACTGTAGTGGCTGTGACAGTGCAGATGGGCGAACGGAAGTGTGCTCACAGGTTCCTCCATGCGGCGGGCGATAAGGTTCCTACGACAATTTTACCGACCAGATCGCGACCCCGATAGCCGCCGAGTTGTGGAGTCCAAGACAGTCGTCAGGGGAGCCAAGGCTGGCCGACCACTATGCTGGGAAACTGGTATGCTGGGAACCTGGACGACCGTCGATACGGCCCATCCCTGCCGAATCGGGCCGCATCCCGTCCTATTGAGGGCCGAGGCGGCGAGGCGTATGATACCGCAGGCTATTGCGGCCATGCCGAAGAATCGGGCGCGTTTTGACTTGAACGGTAATTGCCTGGCTGTCCACATAATTTGTTCCGGTATATATCCCATCTTGGAGTGCTCAATGGATTTGTTTGAAGCAATTGCCGCTCGCGGTAGTTATCGCGGGCAATTTACCGCTGCACCGGTACCCCGGGCAGACTTGCAGAGGATCGCAGAGACGGCGATTCAGGCCCCTTCGGCATGCAACGAGCAGGTCGTCAGCTTCGTGATCGTTGACGAACCATCGCTGCTTGCGCAGATTGCCGAGATCGTGGATAAGCCCGTATGTCATGGAGCCAAGGCGATGATCGCCTGCGTGGCCGATCCGCGGCCGGTGTACGCCGGCATGTCATTCGCGGACGAAGATTGTGCGGCGGCGGTTGAAAATATGTTGCTGGCGATCACGGCTTTGGGTTACGCCAGCGTTTGGCTCGACGGCGTTTTACGGACCGGAGACCGCGCCGCCCGCATTGACCGGCTGTTGCACGTCCCCAGTGGCAAGACGATACGCATCCTGCTGCCGCTCGGTGTACCTGCCGAGGCGTGCCAACAGCGGGAGAAGCTGCCGTTCGATCGTCGGGCCTGGTTCAATCGCTACGGCGCGTGACTCACGGTCTGCCTCACCGCAATCCGCTCACCTTTCGCACGATCCAATCGCGCACTCGATCTGGCAGCATCTTCATTCCTTTGAAGGGAAGACGCACGCTCCAGCCCAGGTAGTATCGTGTCTTGGGACGCGGCGATGTTAACGCATGGACAACCGCTCGGACAACGGTCTCGACCGGTGCGGCGTGGGGAACAGTTCGCGAGACCGTCGCACGAATTGCGGCCAAGTCGTCTTCGTAGAGCGATAGCCGATCGGGCGAGATTTGGCGAACCAGTTGGTCGGCGGAATTCGTCGCCTTATCCCAAATAGGCGTAGCGATCGGCCCCGGCTCGACGGCCGACACGCTGATATTCCATGTGCGTAGTTCCAACCGCAGGGCGTCAGTGATTGCTTCCAGGGCGAACTTCGACGCCGAATACGCGCCGAGATACGGTGTCGCCAAGCCGCCATTGACCGAACTGATGTTGACCAGCCGGCCGTGGGCTCTCCGCAGTAGGGGCAAAAATGATTGTGTCACTGCCATGGTGCCAATAACATTGACTTCCATCTGCCTTCGCAGCGAGTCGATCGGCACAAGTTCCAACGGGCCGGGAACGGCAATGCCCGCGTTGTTGACAAGCCCCGCGATACCGGCGTCGCCCACCGTCTCGCTAATCGTCGCAACCGCTGTGGCGATCGACGAGGCATCCGTCACGTCGAGCTGCAAGGGGATCAAACGGGGAGATGCCTCGGCTCGCAAGCTCTCAGCGGCGGCAGCCGATCGTACGCCCGCAAAGACGCGGAAGCCTCGGCGCTCCAATTCCAGGCGCAAGCCCGACCGATACCGGTCGAGGCGCCGGTGATTACAATGCTTTGCACTATTGTGCCCGACTTGGACATCTACTTATGAACGCGGTTTAGAGTTGGACTGCTGCCATCGCTCTGGGACGACCTTCACCCACAACTTTCTGAACCAGTCAAAGACCGGTTTGGACGAAGCGGGCACCAGGATCTCAAACAAATTACTATATTGATCGGTCCAGAGCGGCACAATCTCATCTTCATCGTCAAAACGAGGGGGATTCGGAGGTGTCACTTGGAGAAAACGATCATTGTGGGTCAACAACATCCATTCGTTCGCGTCCAGTAGGCGATCAGCGTCGCCGCGGAGAGTGAGCCGCGTACAGCCCATCTTAAAATGCTTGGCCAATCGGTACAACACGGGCGCCAGCCGAAGATAGTTGTTCGAGATATCGATCGCCACAATGCCATCTGGCGCGAGGTGGCGCTCGTAGACCTCGAACGCCTCGCGCGTCAGTAAATGCGTAGGTATTGCATCGCCGTTAAAAGCGTCAAGCACTAAGAGGTCGAAGCGTTGTGACGGCTCCGCTTCCAACGACAGACGGGCGTCGCCCAATACCACGTCGCACTCGCCGCGGCAATCCGCCAGAAAATAAAAGTGCTCGCGTGCCATGCGGAGCACTTCCGGATTGATCTCGTAGAAACGAAAGACGTCTCCGGGCCGCGCATAGGCCGCAATTGTGCCGACGCCCAAACCGACGACGCCGACGCGTATCGGGCCAGAGCGGTGTAGATACTCGATCGCCCGGCCCACGCCGCTCTGCTCGGAGTAATAGGACGTGGGCCAGTCTCGCCGTCCGATGTCGGAGAATTCGCGGCCGTGCGTGATGCGGCCGTTCATCAGCACCAACTCCTTGACGTCTGAGTCGTCTATTGGATACTCGGTTACTGAAATGGCGCCGAAGAAATTGCGGGCCCGATCTACTGCGGGTGATGTGTCAAACTCGAACCGAACTAGAAAGAACAGAGCAGGTATGGCCAGCGGCAAGAGCAAAGCACTCCGGATCATTCGCGCCCGCAATGTCGCGCCGGGCATCACGAGCAAGCCCAACGCTAGCAAGGCCGAGAGCGCCATTCCTATCGGCCATTCCAAGTATGTGGAGAACAGGTGCGGCGCAACGACGGCAACGAGCAGGCCGCCCAATGCCCCACCGGCGGCGATCAGCAGATAAAACTCGGTCAAGTGCCGTGGCCGCGGCTTCAGTCGGACCAGTTCCCCATGACAGACCATACAGATGGCAAACAGGGCCGTGAGATTCAGCGCCAATTCCTGGGTCAGGCTTAACGGAGATGATGTCCGCTTAAGATAGTCGTTACACGCCACACCTACCAACGCCAGTACGGCCACCGGCGACCACAGCCAGCGAGCGTACCACCGCGAGTGATCGAAGGTGATGATGAATGACAATAAATAGAGTGACAACGGCATCACCCAGAGAAATGGCACGACGGCCACGTCCTGACAGATATGATTCGTGGCAGCCAGCAGCATCAGCGACGCCAATGCCGGCAGCGCGAGCCAACGCAAACGATCGGGCCAAGTGACAGCAGTATCATGCTCGTCCCAATCTTCCGGCATCTCCTCCAATACACTCCGATCGCTCGATCGCCACAAGCAACGCAGGAGCGCCGCGCACAGCGCCGCATAGGCAACGAAAGCGGCCGACCAAAGTGCCGACTGTTTCCACAGGTCAAAGGCCGGCTCGAACACGAACGGGTAGCTCAGCAGAGCCGCCAACGAGCCGATATTCGACAATGAATAGAGCCGGTACGGCGAACGCCCCGGCCAACTACGGCTGAACCAGGCCTGCACCAGCGGGCTGGTGGCCGAAAGGGCAAAGTATGGCAAGCCGACTGATGAAAACAGCAACACCAATATCCGCCACGTTGGGTAGGCGTTGTCCGACGGCTTCAGGTTTGGGTTGGGAAGGATCGGTAGCATCGCCAACGCCACAACGGCGAATGCCAAATGAACAACGATCTGTCCGCGCGTGCTCAGCCAGCGTTGCGACAAGTGAGCGTATAGGTAACCGGCAAACAGCAGCGTTTGGAAGAACAATAGACAAGTCGTCCAGACCGCCGGACAGCCGCCGAACCAAGGCAAGATCGCCTTGCTTACCAACGGCTGCACCTGAAAGAGCAAGAACGCGCTCAGCAGAATAGTCAGCCCAAACGTTAACCGCGGCCAACCACCGGCCGCCCCATCCGTTGTCTCGCATGCCGTCGACGCCATAACAATAGTGTACCCGGTTTTTTCGGCCTGTGGGGGATGGGGGCGTTATGTTGCTCAATCAAGCGACCAGCCCTTGAAGGCGCTCGATTAACGTAGCACGCCGGCATCTACCAGCCGACGAAGATCCGGCCAACGCGCACGCTGCCATGCGGGCCCCATACGTCCACGCCAATCCGCCGGCTGACGCCTACGTTGACGCCGGCGTAAGGCCGAACGCCGACCGCCACACCCGGTGTATAGATTGGCGCGCCCGGCGCCGGAGCGTAATACCCGGGGCGTGGCGCAGCGTATTCGCTGTTTCGATACACTGTCGGGGAATTGTCTGGTGATGTAAATTCGATCCACCGCCCGTCGCTGCCATACCACATCCAGCGGTCCTGAGGCGTCCAGTACCACCAATGTCCGTCGTACCAACGATAACGCCAGCGAATAGCTGCTGGCACATTGGCCAGAAGATCGTGTGTGTCGGAATCCGCCGCAACCTTGCTCCCGCCAATCGGGTCTGGGCTCGGAATCAGCTCTTGGGCAAAAAGGTGGCAGCCAAGCAAGCCAACGAAAATGGCCATCGACATGCGTAACATCAGGACTTTCATAATATTACCTCCGAATGTACCGCATTGGTATTGATGTTGGCCTCCGTAAGGCAAGTGCAACATAATACCACGGTTGAGCATCAATCTGATTGAATTCTCGCTGCTGTCAAGCCTACGGCAAGGCAAAAACCAGCTAAAATCCGCAGTTTGACACACGCTGAGAGGGTAATTACCATGTCCTGTAATGCTCCAGCAGCCTTCAAATTTGCATCTTGTCGCCTCGCAGCGCCGCGGATTGCGGCCGCTGGGGGCAGCGTTGTTCATAGTCGCCATGCTTTCTGCCGTCTCGCTGCACGCCCAGGATTGCACCCAGCAAATTCGCGAGGCGGCGAAGACGTGGGGCATGAACCAGATTGCCGTACTGCAAGCCGCCGCCGGTGATGTGCAGGGTGCCAAGAGAACGCTTTCGCAGATCGATGAAGAAGGGCCGAAACGCCCGGCTGAGGTTACCGTGGTGTGGTTCTGCAACCGCACTCCGGTTTACGAAAATATCTCCATGTCGCCCGGTTGGGCGCAGCCGACGGCCAGGGTAACCAGTGCTTTCTACAGCGTGATCGGACGCCCGATTTCGTACCGGCGCATGTCCCGCCCGGTTTGTCGGCGAATTATCTAGCGGCCGATTCTCGCCACGGTCCGGTGGTCGACTTTAGCGACGACTACGACGCCCGCGGCACCCGCGTCACCTCAAGGCGTTACGCGGACGGCTCGATAGTGATGGAAACGCCCCCGCAGTAATCGGCGGTTGCGGCGTCGCCCTCCATCGGTCTCCGACGATGTGCAATTGTTCAACGCCTGGGACCGTAGCGGCCCTTCAATAAGTCCACCGACCGGTGATTACATCCGAGATATGGCACGGTGGGTGCGACAATTAGCGTTCAGAGGGTGGGAAGATAAGTCCGCCTGAAGATGACCCATAGAATTTGTCCGCGGCCGATAGCTCCCGGCTTGACTTCCGTTGGCCGCCCGTTCAGACTCATGGCTGCGCTGCTAGGCGGTGTCCGGCGTGGACTGGAGCGTAAACAGAGATCCACGGAGAACGTCCCATGTCGCGGTCTATGATTTCGCGGTTGTTCCTTGTTGCGTTGATCGGTTCGCTTTCTGAAACAGCTATTGCGGCCACGGCCACGGCGCCGGGTGCCACGATCTATGTCGCTCCCAGTGGCAAGGACACATGGTCTGGCAAGTTCGCCGAGCCGAATGCAGTCAGGAGCGACGGGCCGTTGGCCACGCTCGAAGGCGCCGAGAAGAAGATCGCCGCAATGAAGAAGGCACATGGACTGCCAGCCGGCGGCGTGACTGTCGTGCTTAGTAGCGGCACCTACGCCCTTACGCAAACGTTGCAGCTTGGCAAAGACGATTCCGGCACGACCGAAGCGCCAATTGTCTATCGCGCGGCCGAGGGGGCTAAGGTCCAAGTGATCGGCGGTCGCGTCATTACTGGTTTTGTCCCTTATAAGGGCTCGATTCTCAAGGCCAAGGTATCGGACCAAGGACTAAAGGGCGTCAATTTCCGCCAGTTGTTCTTCAACGGCAAGCGGCAGCGATTGGCCCGGTATCCGAACTTCGACGCGGAAAACCCGTATGGTGGTGGCTTCGCCTATGTGGAAGGCAAAATTGTCAATATCTATGACAAGTGCCCTGGCGCCAACTACCGTTCGTTCCACTATAAGGCGAAGGATGCGCGAAAGTGGAGCAATCCAAGCGACGGCGAACTGTTCATCTTCCCGCATTGGAACTGGTACAACAGCATCGTACCAATTGCGAGTATTGACAGCTCCACACGAACCATAAATCTGACGAGAAGGGCTGCCTACGACATTCGGCCAGGCGACCGCTACTATGTGCAAGGACTTTTCGAGGAGCTAGATGCGCCGGGCGAGTGGTATCTGGACCGCAAGACCGAAACGCTTTATTTCTGGCCCCCGGAACCCCTTGACGGCAAGCTTGTGTACGCCCCGGTGCTACGCACGCTTATCCATATCGCGCCTAGCGCTTCGCATATCACGATTCGCGGTTTTTCGTTTGAGTGTTGCGAAGGATCGGCAATTCTGGTCGACCAAGCCGATGACTGCCTTGTGGCTGGCAACACAATTCACAACGTGGGCGATTTTACCGGCTGTGGAGTGGAGGTCAAGGGCGGCCATCGTAACGGCGTCGTGGGCAACGATATTTATGACGTCGGTTGCCATGGAATTCTACTGACCGGCGGCGATCGTATGAAGCTCATTCCAGCCGAGAACTTCGCCGACAACAACTACATCCATCATCCAGGAGTGTATTTCAAGCAGGGCTTGGGCATCCGAATCGAGGGTGTGGGCAACCGCGCCACACATAACTTAATTCATGACTGCCCCCGTATGGCCATTCTGTTTACAGGGAACAATCTCGCCATTGAATACAATCACATCCGCCACACGAACCTGGAAACGGCGGACACCGGTGCCATCTACACCGGAGGACGCGATTGGCTCACCTCGCGCGGCAGCCGTATCTGCTACAACTATTTTCACGACAATCTCGGCTACGGCATGGAAGACAAGAAATGGGTTTCGCCGCACTACTCGTGGCAGATCTACTTAGACGACAACGCCGGGGGAGTTGACGTGATTGGCAACATCGTGGTACGGTCGTCCCACGGTTTAATGCACCTGCATAACGCTCGCGACAGCGTTATCGAGAACAATATCTTCGTCGATGGCACGGTCCAGCAGTTGGAGTACAGCGGTTGGACGACGGAAACGGGGTTTTGGAAGACCTCATTTCCTGAGATGGTGCGCATGTACGAGTTGGCCGTCAAGAATCCCCTTTGGAAAAAGATGCGCAATATGGACATCCATCCCAGTAAGGCCGTGCAGCCCAACGGCATGACCATGACCGACAACGTTGTGCGGCGTAACATCTTCTACTACCACAATCACGACGCGTATCTCTATCGGTTGCGCAACACACCGCTCTATCGAAACGAATGGGATAGCAACCTCGTTTACCATTTCGGCCAGCCGTTGAGGGTCGAGTACACTCAGACCGCCAAGGTAATCAAAGGCGATCCCGAGTCCAGGCCCAGTCAACGCGATGCGCCCACCACTCGGCTGCCTAAGTGGTGGCAGGCCATGGGCGAGGATAAAGGCTCGATCGTGGCTGATCCGTTGTTCGTCGACCCGAGCAACGACGACTATCGACTGCAGCCCGAGTCACCGGCTGTCAAGCTCGGATTCAAGCCGATTCCGGTGGAAAAGATCGGCCCGTATGAAGACCCATTGCGTGCCAGTTGGCCTATCGTCGAGGCGGAAGGCGCCCGCGAAAAACCGCTGATCTCCGAACAGTAGGAGTTCACGTACAACGACATCCGCAGGCCTCACCCAAGGAGAACGTCCCATGCCGCGGTATATGATTTCGCTGTTGTTCTTTGTTATGTTGTTTGGCTCGCTTTCTGATACAGCTATTGCGGCCACGGCCACGGCGACGGGCGCCACGATTTATGTCGCTCCCAGTGGCAAGGACACATGGTCTGGCAAGTTCGCCGAGCCGAATGCAGCCAGGAGCGACGGGCCGTTGGCCACGCTCGAAGGCGCCGAGAAGAAGATCGCCGCAATGAAGAAGGCACATCGACTGCCAGCCGGCGGCGTGACTGTCGTGCTCGGCAACGGCACCTACGCCCTTACGCAAACGTTCCAGCTTGGCAAAGACGATTCCGGCACGGCCGAAGCGCCAATCGTCTATCGCGCGGCCGAGGGGGCTAAGGTCCAAGTGATCGGTGGTCGCGTCATTACCGGTTTTGTCCCTTATAAGGGCTCGATTCTGAAGGCCAAGGTATCGGACCAAGGACTAAAGGGCGTCGATTTCCGCCAGTTGTTCTTCAACGGCAAGCGGCAGCGATTGGCCCGGTATCCGAACTTCGACGCAACAAATCCGTATGGTGGCGGGTTCGCCTATGTGGATGGCAAGATCGTTAATATCTACAGCAAATGTCCCGATGCCAGCTACCGGTCGTTCCACTACAAGGCGAAGGACGCACGACAGTGGAGCAATCCAAGCGACGGTGAGTTGTTCATCTTCCCGCACTGGAACTGGTGCAACAGCATCGTCCCAATTGCGACGGTCGACCGTGCCACACGAACCATAAACCTGACAAGAAGGGCTGCCTACGACATTCGGCCGGGCGACCGCTACTACGTGCAGGGACTTTTCGAGGAGTTAGATGCGCCGGGCGAGTGGTATCTGGACCGCAAGACCGAGACGCTTTATTTCTGGCCACCGGAATCACTCGAGGGCAAGCTCATCTATGCGCCTGTACTGCGCACGCTTATCCATATCACGCCCAGCGCTTCGCATATCACGCTTCGCGGTATTACGCTCGAATGTTGCGAAGGAACGGCTGTCGTCATTGATCATGCCGACGATTGCCTAGTGGCCGGTAACACGATTCGCAACGTCGGCGATTTCACCGGTTGCGGCGTCGAGGTCAAGGGCGGCCATCGCAACGGCGTCGTGGGAAATGACATCTATGAGATCGGCAGCCATGCCATTCTCATGACCGGTGGTGATCGCATGAAACTCATCCCGGCCGAGAACTACGCCGACAACAACTACATCCATCATCCCGGTGTGATTTACAAGGAGGGCGCGGGCGTCCGCATCGAGGGCGTGGGCAACCGCGCCACGCATAACCTGATTCATGACTGCCCCCGCATGGCCATCGTTTTCTTCGGCAACAATATCGACATTGAATACAATCACACCCGCCACACAAATCTGGAAACCGCCGACATGGGCGCGATCTACACCGGAGGGCGCGATTGGATTTCCTCGCGGGGTAGCCGTATCCGTTACAACTTCTTCCAAGACAATCTTGGCTACGGCATGGAAAACAATAAGTGGGTCACGCCGCACTACTCGTGGCTGATCTACCTCGACGACAATACCGGCGGGGTCGACGTGATCGGCAACATCGCCGTCCGCGCGATTCAGGGTCTCGTGCATCTGCACAATGCCCGAGATAGTCGTATCGAGAACAACATCTTTGTTGACGGCACGATTCAACAGCTCGAGTACAGCGGCTGGACCACAACCCATTCTTATTGGAAACGATTCCTGCCCCAGATGATCGACACCTACGAGGCGGCCATGGAGAATCCGCTGTGGCACGCCATGCGCAATATGGACATCCACCCGAGCAAGGCCGTGCAGCCTAACGGAATGATCATGAGCGGCAATGTCGTGCAGCGCAACATCTTCTATTATCATGGGGGCAAGTCTGAACTGTATCGGCTGCGCGACACACCGCTCTACCGCAATGAGTGGGACCACAACCTCGTTTACCATTTCGACCGCCCGGTGAAGATTGAATATACTCAGACGGTCAAGCCGGTCGAGGGCGATCCCGATTTCAAGAAAGTGCCTCGCGACACTCCCACCAATCGGCTGCCCAAGTGGTGGCAAGCCATGGGCCAGGACAAGGGCTCGGTAGTGGCCGATCCGTTGTTCGTCGACCCGAGCAAGGACGACTATCGGCTGCAGCCCGAGTCGCCGGCCTTCAAGCTGGGGTTCAAGGCAATCCCAGTGGAAAAGATCGGACCGTACGAAGACCCATCGCGTGCCAGTTGGCCCATCGTCGAGGCAGAGGGCGCCCGCGAAAAACCGCTCGTTAGCGGGGAATAGCCAGGCGATACGTCAGGCGTCCGAAGCTGGTCGGGCTCGCTCTGCCGATTAGCGTCCACGGTTGATCTTGCGCTCGACGTGACGACTACATGTCCACGCCGACCGATCAGCAACCGTATATAGCAAGTATTATTTGACAAATTTGCGTAACCCCGCTACATTCACATCCATCCGGTAAGGAACAGACGGACAAATCGAGGAGTGCAGCATGTTGGCGTCGGGGCCCGGGGGGCGTTGTCGTGCCGCGTTTCTTGGGATTTGCCGATGGCTTGCCGGGCCGCTGTTCGCGGCAGCGCTGTTCGCAATTGGCACGTGTCGCGCTGCGGAGAGCATTTGGGCGCATCCTGGCTATACGGGCCGGATGATCTACACGCCTGACGTGGAAGGCGATCGCATCTCGGATTTTTCGATCGTCGGCTACGGTCAAGGCAAGACAGCGATTCCCGATGTGCCCGTTGCCGTGACGGTCTATGCCGATAGCGATTCGGACGACGATACCGCTCGACTTCAAGCGGCCATCGATCAGGTGGCCGCAATGCCGTTGGTCAACGGCGTTCGTGGCGCGGTGCTGCTAACGGCCGGTTCCTATGAGATCGCCAGCCAACTCAAGATCAATGCCAGCGGCATTGTACTACGGGGAGAAGGACAAGGTGACACCGGCACAATCTTACATGCCACGGGCACCAGCACGCGCGAGGAAGTTTACAGGGCCGGGGGACTGATTTGCATCGATGGCACGGGCAGCAACACCCTAAGCGGATCGACCTACAGTATCATCGATAAGAAGGTGCCTGCCGGATCGAATAGCTTCCGCGTCAACTCGACGTCGCACTTGAGTGTGGGTAACACGATCACAATTACCCGGCCCGCCACCGACGCGTGGATTGCGGCTATTGGAATGGACGCGAGTTATTTGGGCGACTACGCATGGACTGCAAGCGACATGGGCCTGACCTGGGAGCGAACCATCACGCGTATTGAGGGCAACCGAGTATTTCTCGATGCGCCGATCACAACCGCGATTGAAAAGGCGGAGTTCGGCATCAACGCGACGTTCAAAAAGTCGAGTTTCTCGGGTCGCATCAGCAACGTCGGTGTAGAGAATCTCCGCGCTGAGTCGGACTTTGCCTCGAACACCGATGACGCGCATTGCTGGAATTTCGTCTCGGTGTACCGGGCTCGAGACGCCTGGGTCAGCAACACCACGGCTCGCTATTTTGCCGATTCGCACGTCCAAATTGACCGGTACGCCAAGAACGTTACCGTTACTGGCTGCACCTATGAGCAACCCAAGAGCGACTCCTCCGTGGGCGGGAATCGTTATGCCTTCGACTTTCACGGACAAGAATCGCTGGTCACAAATTGTACCGCGGATAATGCGATCTGCAGCTTTGTACAAGCGGGCCAGGTGACGGGACCCAACGTCGTCTACAATTGCACAGCGACAAACGCCCTGGGAACGTGTGGTACTCACCAGAACTGGGACAACGGCGGTTTGTTCGATAATGTCACCATTTCGACAAGCGCCACCGGTGAGGGACCTGGGGAGTTGAACGCGCCGAACCGTGGAACCTGGAGCAATGGCGCCGGATGGACCGGTGCGAACATGGTGTTTTGGAACTGCACGGCCAAGGGCTACCGAGTACAGAATCCCCCCACGTCCCAGAACTGGTTGATCGGCTCCAAGGGAAAAATCCTCGGCGCATTTTCTGGCGTCCCCAATCCCTTGGACGGTAGCTATCGGCCGGGATATATCGAGTCGTCCGGCCCCAGCGCGGCCAAGGTCAGCACGGCGAGCCTCTACCAGGCGCAATTGGCCGATGCGGCTACGATTCGCGACTACGGGTGGACCAGCGGCAGCGGCAACTGGACCGACGTTCAGAAGTGGAACAAGTTCGCCGTTCCGGCCGTTCGCACCGTTCAATCGCGCGATTACTTGATCGGCGACATCGATAGCCTTACCTACGACGGCAGCGCCAACACGGATGACAACTACTACATCGATCCCACGTTCAAGAGCCAAATGCAGGCCAAGTACGGCAGCAACGTTGGCGGGTTTGACGTCGTTTCCACCGACCGCAACTTGGCGTTTACGCAACTCTATACGCTGGACGCCGGCGAGCAAGTGGTCAACGCGTCCTTGGCCATGGCACTGCGTCCTGCCGGCGGCGCCTGGGCTAACGACGTGATGTGGATCGACGGTGTCGGCGAGACTCCGCTTTCCAGTCTGACGTGGAGCCCGAGTCGGGCGGTCGGCACGACCTCGATGGGCGTGGTCGATCTGGGCAGGTCGTTGAGCGCGCTCAACGGCGGGAAACTCAATGTCGCCGTCAGCGGCAATACGGGCGCCGACTATGCCCTGCTCTCTTTGACTGTCGCCAAAGCAACCGCCGACGCCCAGGGAGCAAATGTGACTCTTTCCGGCGGCGGCGCCATAACCGTCGACTCGGCGGTCCCGGCCGTGGGCAACGTCGCGGTCAATGGTTTGAATACCACATTGGAGATCGCCAACGGGGCGCAACTTGCCGTGCGAAATCTCGTCGTCTCCCAAGGCGCGCTTCACATCGCCACCGGCAGCAACCCCGGACAACTGACTGTCCAGGAAGGCGTCGTCTTGCAGGGGACGTACCAGTGCGACATCAACGGCTCGCCCGCCCGCACGGGCTACAGTCAACTGGTGGTTGACGGCACAGTCGCCCTCGGCGGCCTGCTGACGGTAAACAAGGCGGCCGGCTTTACGCCCGATGCGACAAGCGACATGTTCTGGGTCGTGTTGAACGATGGCGTCGACCCCATTGGCGGTGCCTTCAGCAACTACACCAATGACACTACGGTGTTTATGACGGGCGCCAGAGCCTGGCACATCTACTACGGCGCCGACGCCCTCGCGGGCACACTCTCCGGGGGCAACGACGTGGTGATTGCCGCCGCTGCTGCAACTTGGACCGGTGGTGCTAACTCGGCGTGGAGCACGACGGCTGGGTCGGGCAACTGGAAACTGAGCGGTGGCGCGGCCGCAAGCTATAGCAATGGCGCCGCCGTGACCTTTGACGACACCGCCGCGGGTTCGACCGCCGACATCAGCGTGGCGGACGTTACTCCCGCCAGCGTGGTTTTCAATAACGCCAGTAAGAACTTCACGATCACCGGCACTAAGGGCATCGCCGGAACGGCCACGACGGTGAAGAAGCAGGGCGCCGGCACTGTGACCATGGGCAGCGTCAACACCTACGGCGGCCTAACGACCGTCGAAGGCGGCAAGTTGATCCTCCAAGGCGCGGCACAGGCCATGGCCCCGGTCCTGAACAACGGCGGCGCAGACATCAAGGGTGGGATGCTCGTTCTCGACTACGCCGGCGAAGCTGATCCGGTGGCCGCGATCAAGATCCTGCTGACAACGAGCTATCTCGGCAGCGCCGGAAACCGCTTCAATATTGGCAAATTCCTGAGCTCGACCGCAGATTCTAGCCACGGCTTAGGCTGGGTCGACAACACGATGACCAGCAAGATTAGCGTGGCTTACACCTTGTACGGCGACACCAACTTGGACGGCACGGCGAACTTCACCGATTTGAGCAAGATGCTGTCGAAGTACGATCAGTCCGGCGTGTGGGCAGACGGCGACACCAATTACGACGGTGTTGTTGACTTCGCCGATCTGAGCAAATTGCTGTCGACCTACAACCAGTCAATCGGCACGTTGACCCCGGCTCCCGAACCATCGAGCATCTTCATGCTGACAACGATGGTCGGCCTGGCTGGCGCATGGATGATTCGTCGGCGACGATGACGTTTACGTGCCGCATGCCATCGGGACGGCATTGTCGTACGGATTTCACGCTAACGCTTCAACGACCTCGGACGCCTTGGGACTTCTTTCCAATAACGCTGAGAAGTCTCGCCTGCTCTCGACGGCATTCTTCACCGTGGCGACCAGTTGAGTGCCGCCTAGAAGCACAGCGCCGACAAGATGATTGTCCCGGAAAACGAAGCGGGAATAACGGCCATCCGCCTCCTGGTCGAACGTTCGGAAGCTGGCATCCTCCGGGTTGACCTGACCAATGCTAAACAGGTCCAGGCCGAGGACTTTGAGGGTGTTCGACCGAGGAATACCGCCGAACTCGACGCAGCCTCCGGCCATATTCATCCCGGCGATGCTGCCCTGGTATTGCGACGGCCCCCAAATCCCATAGACCTGCCCATGATGTTCCGCCACATCTCCGGCAGCAAGAACGTCCGGGTGAGACGTGACCAGGAGATTGTCCACGACTACACCCTGATTTACCTCCAGCCCCGCTCGCCGCGCCAGATGGCTGTTGGACCGAATGCCTGTGGCAATCACCACAAGATCCGCGTCCACAATGCTGCCGTCTTCCAGCAAAACTCCGCGGACACGCCTGGTGCCAACAAGTTCTCGCGTGACGGCCTTGGTTCGCAGCTTGATGCCGGCGGCGACGACATATTGGTTGAGAATCTCTCCGGCTCGTTGGTTCAACTGCCGGGGCAGCAGCCAGCCATATCCTTCCAGGAGCGTTACGTCGGCTCCTTGCCGGGCCAGCGCGCCCGCCGTTTCTAGCCCCAACAGACCGCCGCCGATGCACACGCATTTCGCACCGGTCCGGCACGCCGCCAGGATGGCGCGAGCGTCATCTAACGTTCGCAGGCTGGTCACACCCTCCCGATCCGCTCCGGGAAACGGCGGGATGAACGGATGGGCGCCGGCTGCGAGCAGGAGCTTGTCGAAGGGCAACTTCTCACCGCCGCGCAACTCCAGGACGTGATCGTCCAGGTGGATCGCCGATGCCTCGGCCCCCAGCAGCAGTCGAACTTTCTGCTCGTCGTACCAAGAGGCCGGATGGACCGGCAAGTCTTGCTCGCCGATCTCACCGGCAAGATACCGTGTAAGATTGAGACGGTAATACGGAAGCTCGGGTTCTCTCGAGATGATTGTGATGTCTGCCGCCGGCGAGGTTGTTCGCAGCGATTCCACGGCCGCGATCCCGGCAATGCCCGCCCCAACGACGACCACCTTCAATGGGCGTTCGGCGTCCACTACTGCTCCGGCCGCTTCGCTTACCGGTTCAAAGCGGTCGGCCGACGCTCCACAGGCCGGGCAGTCTGTGGGAGGTTGCAGGCCGGCTTGAACGTGCCCGCAGTTTAGACATCGCCACTGGTTCACGCCGCGCGGCACGGACGGCGGCGGGCTCTCGATCTGCGACTCGAACAATTCTTGCGGAGCATCGCAGACCGGGCACGCCTCGGGTGGCTCCGGTCCGCGATGGATATATCCGCAGACAGTACAACGCCAGATTTGGCTGGTGCCCGACATCGCTGGCCTCTTCTACCAATTTTCAGCAAGCAGCTCGAAGTATGCTTGCGGATGTGCGCAGGCGGGGCACGCCGCGGGAGCATCCGGGCCTTCATGGACGTAGCCGCAGTTCATACAACGCCATTTCACGGGCTCGCTGCGTTTGAAGGTCCGGCCGGCTTGGAGACTTTCCAAGAGGCCCCGGTAGCGCCGCTCGTGCTGCTTTTCGGCCACAGAAATCTTTTCGAGGACAATCGCGACCGCCGGGAAACCCTCTTGCCGCGCGACCGCGGCGAAGCCTGGATACATGGACGACCACTCCTCGTGCTCTCCGTCAGCGGCCGCCAGGAGATTCTGGGCCGTGGTTCCAACGATTCCCGCCGGAAAAGCACACTCGATTTTCACTTCGCCACCCTGGAGGAACTTGAAGAATCGCTTGGCATGTTCCTTTTCCTGGTTGGCCGTCTCTTCAAAGATTGCGGCGATCTGGATATAGCCGTCGTTTCGGGCTTGGCTGCTGAAGTACGTATAGCGGTTGCGAGCCTGCGACTCACCCGCGAAGGCCATCAGCAGGTTCCGTTCGGTTTGAGAGCCTTTCATTTCCATAGTAGTTCCTTGTTGTTTGAAGTCTGCAAATGGCATAAGAGATCCATCCACGGTGACGTGCCGGGCAGCGGGCGTTGCCGTGGATGGAATCGAAAACTTGCTATACACTCGCTCGTCGGCCGCGCAGATCCGTTATAGGCAGCGCATAAACGCCGTGAGCCCGTCTTTCTCCTCCTGGTTGAGCTTGAGCCCGAGGACAAGGTTGTAGAACTCCACGGTGTCTTCGAGCGTCATCAGTCGCCCGTCGTGATTGAAAGGCGGCGAGTCCTTGATGCCGCGGAGCGTAAACGTCTTGATCGGGCCTTCGGCAACGTTGTACTGATCGCTTATCATCTCGGGCTTGTAGAATCGCTCCAGGTGCAAGTCGTGCATCTGGTTGTCGAGGTAAACCGGCGCCGGATGGCATTCCGCACAACGTCCCTTGCCGAAGAAGACTTGTTCGCCTTTCAATTCCATTTTCGTCGCTTTGTCCTTGCGCAGCCGGCCGAACTCGTCCAGCTTCGGCGCAGGCGGGAAGTCGAACATGTTCTGCATTTGCGCCATCATCACGACCTGGCTGGCGCGGTCTGGCAAGTTGACGCCTTTCTTGGCCGCGATGACGTGATCGCCGTCGAAATAAGCCGTCCGCTGCTCGAACTCCGTAAAGTCTTCAATGGAACGAAGCGATCGCTTCGACCCATGAATCTGTTGATTAAACATGCCTCGCAAGCTCACCGTGTCGAGGCGAAAACGGGCTGCCTGCGGGCGCGTATCGGGATTGAGATGGAACGTCGCGTTCGTGTGGCCATTTACGTGGCAGTCGAGACAGGCTACGCCCAAACTCGGTTCTGCCACTTTGCGATCTTCAGTCTGGTTGAACTGTTGCTGCGGAAACGGAGTCAACAGCAGCCGCATGCCTTCCATTTGCACCGGCGTGAGGATGCCCTTGAACATCTGGTAGTAGTTCTTGATCGAGAGCACTTGGCCGTGCGACACGTCACCCAAATCGGGACGGCTTGTGAGGAAGATCGGCGGCGGAAACTCGGGCGTCAGGTGGTCAGCCAGATCGAAATCCACGTCGAACCGTTTCAGGTCCCGCTGCTCCAGCTTCTGCATGGCGTCGATCTGGCTAGTGGGAAATACCTGCCCGCCGGTTTTGTGATGGGCGTGTGGCAGCGGTCGGAAACCCATAGGAAACACGTTTCTCTGCTTGATTTCCTCCGGCGACATCGAGGAAAGCTGTTCCCAGGTCACGCCCGGCGGCAGCTTCACGCGCACGCGTTGTTGCACTGCCTTGCGGCCCCCCGACATCAGCACTTGGGAAGGGTCGTTCCGCAGGTCGTATCGAGTCCCGAGTAGTACCTTCTGCCGTTGCTCGAGCATTGGCTTGGCCGCCTGGTCTTCGGCCATGGTCGACTGAAAATTCTGGTCGATCACCACCGGCATGTAAGTTTGCTTGGGAAGCATGGCCTCGCTTGCGAAGGCCGCGCAAGCGACAAGCAAGCCTACGATCAACAAGCCGGCGTACCGCCATCGCGGTTGACAACTGTAAGATGGCATGGCGCAGCCTCCGAAACGTTATGGGATGTGACGGCTCAAGGGGTTCGTGCACCTTCTGTGTCTACCGGAACCCCAGGCGGCAGACTGACGGCTGCGATCTCGGGCATTGCAACTTGCCCTGTCAAGTGCCCCCAAAAAAGAGTCTGCTAGCCATCTCTCGTTTGGCGAGCTTCCACACTATTTCATTTTCTCCCGGCAAGCCGCGCAGGTACCGGAGAACTGGACGGAAAAGTCGTCGACCTCGAATCCTTTCAACTTCTGCTTCGGCACCGGCACTTGATCGAGGCATTCATCCTCGATGTCGATTATCTTGTTACATTGCCGACAGACCAAATGGTGATGTCGACGAATCTTGCCATCAAACCGGCCCGTAGAACCTGTCAGGTGAACACGGCGGATGACTCCCAATTCCAGGAGAGTCTCCATCGTCCGGTACACAGTCGTCCGCGAAAGTTGCGGGATACTATCCTGCACTGCCTCATAAATTTGGTCTGCCGTGGGATGGTCGTCCCGCCGCAGAACGGCTTCCAGGATCATCCGCCGTTGAGCAGTGACGGGAAGCCCCTGTTGGCGACACTTCTGCTCGAACTCTTGAAGCCTTGCGGCGGTCTCTTTTTCTTGCACAATTGTACCGGATGGTAATCTATACCATCTCCGCGAGTCTGTCAACTATCTTGGGCAACTTGACATAGAAGCCGGCATGAGATTGCGCATTGCGCATGCATCCGACAAGGATCTTGTAGGAGCCATCTCCCGCCAAACCTTTCGGGCTCAACGGTTTGAATCGTTGTTTCCGGGCTAGAACACTCCAGGTTGGCCCGCGCAAGCATACCACTACACGTCGAAATGACAAGAACCGTTGCGTTTTCGGCGGGGCCGCCTGTTCCGTGCCCCCACCGCACTCGGCCAACGCGGACAAACGAATGCTCGGCGGCCTGCCAAAATGACATTCGACCAAGAGTGGCCAACGCCGCAAACGGCTGGTAAGGCGCTTCGCGTCATCAAAATCTCTTACCATTTAAGGACTTATGCACTGGCTTGGCCGGTTTGGCACACCGCTTGCTCCTCTGCGGGCAAAATCCCGATGCGGCTGCCAAACTGGGCGTGGCAGACCGTTATCCTTTCGCAGTATGCCAGCAACAGGAGAATCCGCTGTGGCAAAACAGTTGGTATTTGAAGACGAAGCTCGGCAGCCACTGGCCGCCGGGGTCAGCAAGTTGGCCCGGGCCGTGGTCAGCACCCTCGGGCCCCGCGGCCGCAACGCCGTGCTCGACAAAGGTTGGGGGGCGCCAAAAATTACCAAGGATGGCGTCACCGTCGCCAAGGAAATCGATTTGGACGACGCCTACGAAAACCTCGGAGCCCAGTTGGTCAAGGAAGCGGCCTCAAAGACCGGCGACGTGGCCGGCGATGGCACGACAACCGCCACGCTGCTTGCCGAATCCATCTATCTGGAAGGCCTGCGGATGATCGCCGCTGGGGCCGATCCGATGGCCCTGAGCCGCGGTATTCACGCCGGCACGAAGGCCGTGATCGAGTCGGTCAAAAAGATGGCCGCGAAGATCAATGAGAAAGACAAAAAGGAAATCGCCCAGGTCGCCATGATCGCCGGCAACAACGACCCAGAAATCGGGGCCGTGTTGGCCGATGCGTTTTTGAAGGTTGGCAAGAACGGCGTGATTACCGTTGAGGAAGGCAAGCAGTCCGAAACGACCGTCGATGTGGTCGAGGGAATGCAATTCGACCGTGGCTTCCTATCGCCCCATTTTGTTACCGACCAAGACGATCAGAGCGTCGAGTTCGAGAAGCCCCTGATTCTCATTCACGAGGACAAAATCTCCAACGCCAAGAATCTGATTCCGCTGTTGGAGGCCGTAAGCAAGGCTGGTAGGCCGTTGCTAATCATTGCCGAGGACGTCGACGGAGAGGCCCTGGCGACTTTGGTGGTCAACAAGCTCCGCGGCATTCTCAATGTGTGTGCCGTCAAGGCTCCTGGCTATGGTGACCGCCGCAAGGCCATGCTCGGCGATATCGCCGCGCTGACGGGCGCCAATGCAATTTTCAAAGACTTGGGCGTGACGCTCGAGTCGGTAAAGCTCTCCGATCTCGGAACGGCGAAGAAGGTCATAGTCGACTCGGACAACACGACGATGATCGGTGGGTCTGGACAGAAAGCGGCCATCGATGGCCGCGCCGATCAGATCCGCAGAGAAATCGAAACGACCACCAGCGACTACGATCGTGAGAAGCTGCAAGAGCGGCTGGCCAAGATCGCCGGCGGCGTAGCTCAGATCAACGTCGGTGCCGCGACCGAAACGGAAATGAAAGAGCGGAAGGCCTTGATGGAAGATGCCCAGCACGCCACGAAGGCGGCCTTGGAAGAGGGCATTGTCCCCGGCGGCGGCATCGCCCTGCTCCGCAGCGAAAAGGCCATCGACAAACTCGAGCTTACCGGCGATGAGGCCCTCGGGGCCAAGATCGTTCGCAATGTGCTCGGCGCTCCTCTGCGGAAAATTGCCGAGAACGCCGGCAGGGACGGCGCTGTGGTCGTCAACCGCGTGCGGCAGATGAAGGGCAAGTCCGACGGCTACGACGCCGACAAGGATACGTACTGCGACCTGATCGAGGCGGGCATCATTGATCCGGCCAAGGTCGTCCGCACGGCCCTGCAAAACGGCGCCAGCGTGGCCGCGCTCTTGCTGACCACGTCGTGCCTGGTGGCCGACATTCCCAAGGACGAAGAGCCGGCCGGACATGGCCCCGGCGGTCCCGGAGGTATGGGCGGTGGCATGGGAGGAATGGGTGGCATGGGCGGTGGCATGGGAGGAATGGGCGGCATGGGAGGCATGGGCTTCTAGCTTTCTAAGTCATCAACAACCCCAACCGTTTGACAGTCGCTGGTACGGCGGCTCACCAGGGCCGACCCACCAGCCGGCCGCAAAGCATTGCGACAATCAGCTTGTTACAACCAATCAACAATCCACACATTTAGTTTGAGGGAAAACGGACCATGAAGGAAATCAGCTTGAAGCCATTGGATGACCGCGTTGTCGTCGAGCCAGTCGAGGCCGAAGAGATGACGGCCGGCGGCATTGTGCTGCCTGACACCGCCAAGGAAAAGCCGCAGCGAGGTACAGTGCTGGCCATCGGGCCGGGCAAGTTGCTCGACAGCGGCGAGCGAGGCAAGCTCTCGGTGGCCGTCGGCGATGAAGTGATCTACGGCAAGTATAGCGGCAGCGAAATCGAAATCGATGGCCGCGAGATCAAGATCGTCCGCGAATCCGACATCCTGGCAAAGGTCGTGAAGTAACAACGACACGTATCCACCAAGGACAGCAAGAAACACGAAGAATATTCTATAGAAGGGAACGTCAACAGTGCCCAAACAATTGCTTTATGAACATCATGCCCGCGAGCGTTTGCTCCGCGGGGTGGAGAAGCTGGCCGACGTCGTGGCCGTTACCCTTGGCCCGACCGGCCGCAATGTGATTCTCGATAAATCCTATGGCGGCCCCACGGTCACCAAGGACGGTGTGACCGTCAGCAAGGAGATCGAGCTCGAAGATCGCTTCGAGAATATGGGCGCCAAGCTGGTCAACGAAGTGGCCTCGAAGACCTCGGACGTGGCCGGCGATGGCACGACCACGGCTACCGTGCTGGCCCGGGCGATCTTCCGCGAGGGCCTGCGCAATATCGCGGCCGGCAGCAACCCCACGGCGATCCGTCGTGGCATCGAGAAGGCGGTTGAGGCCGCGGTCGCTCATCTGAAAACATTGGCCAAGAAGGTCGATAGCAAGGAAGAGATGGCTAGCGTCGGCTCGATTAGCGCCAACAACGATCCCACGATCGGCGGCTTGCTCGCTGAGGCCATGGACAAGGTCGGTCGCGACGGCGTGATTACGGTCGAAGAGGGTAAGACTGCCGAAACGACCTACGAGATTGTCGAAGGGATGCAGTTCGACAAGGGCTACCTCTCCCCGTACTTTATCAATCGTGCGACCGAGATGGACTGTCTGTTAGAAGACGCCTTCATCCTTATCCACGAGAAGAAAATCAGCAACCTGCGCGATCTGATTCCGCTGTTGGAGAAAGTCATGCAGCGCGGCAAGCCGCTACTGATCGTCGCCGAGGACATCGAAGGCGAAGCCCTGACGACTTTGGTGGTCAACAAGCTCCGCGGCATCCTGCAGATTTCTGCTGTGAAGGCCCCCGGTTTCGGCGATCGCCGCAAGGCCATGCTTGGCGACATCGCCGTACTGACCGGCGGGACGGTGATCAGCGAAGACTTGGGCGTGAAACTGGAAAATGTGTCGCTGGACCAGCTTGGTCGGGCGAAGAAGATCACGGTCGACAAGGATTCGACGACGATCGTCGAAGGCGCCGGCAAGCAGGCGGATATCCGCGCCCGCGTCGATCAGCTTCGCAACCAGATCGAAAACACCGACAGCGACTACGACCGCGAGAAGTTCCAGGAGCGGCTGGCGAAGCTCTCCGGCGGCGTGGCCGTGGTGTCGGTTGGCGCCAACACCGAAGCGGAAATGAAGCAGAAGAAGGCCCGGGTCGAGGACGCGTTGCACGCTACCCGCGCAGCGGCGGAAGAGGGCATCGTCCCCGGTGGCGGCGTGGCCTTGCTGCGGTGTCGCGAGGCAGTCGAAAAGTGCCGTGGCAGCGCCCGAGGCGACGAGAAGATCGGCGTCGACATTGTGTTGCGTTCGCTGCCAATGCCGATCCGCCAGATCGCCGACAATTCGGGCGTCGATGGGTCGGTGATCGCTGACGAAGTCAGCCAAAAGCCGGGCAACTTCGGCTACGACGCCAATAACGCCAAGTACGTCGACATGTTCAAGGCGGGCATTATCGACCCGTTGAAAGTGGTTCGCAGCGCCCTGCAGAATGCCGCCAGCATCGCCGGGCTGATGCTAACGACCGAGACAATGGTGACCGATTTGAATAAGGAAGACAAGAAGAAACGGATGGTCGAGGGCAGCGTCCGATAACATTGAATGGGTTGAGGGCCGGCAGTTTTACCGTCCCAGGGCAACTTGGTATGCCCCCTGACGTTTCAATCAAATCGGGTGCGCTGCACAGGCCGTGAAGCCAATGCCGGGCCACCTCCCCAGGGGGGTGGCCCCGTTTCTTGGCCGTATGCGTTACAATGAATCGTTTGGGCCAACCAATCCCCAACCAGCCATGGCGACGATGGCGGAAAAACGCGACTATTACGAAGTTCTGGGCGTCGACCGCAACGCCACCAGCGCCCAGCTCTCCGAGGCGTATCGAAAACTAGCGCTGAAGTACCATCCGGACCGTAACCCGGGCAACGAGGACGTGGTAGTCCATTTCAAAGAGGCGGCCGAGGCATTTGAAGTTCTCAGCCACCCCGAGAAACGGGCCCGTTACGATCGTTACGGCCATGCCGGCCTGGAAGGCGGAGGGGCGCCACACTTTCACGACGTCTCCGACATTTTTCAAGCCTTCGGCGATATCTTTGGCGAGGGCTTTTTCAGCGATTTCTTTGGCGGCGGACGCGGCCAGCGTGTCCGGGTGCACAAAGGGGCTGACGTCCGCTGCGAAGTTCAATTGGATTTGCTCGAAGCCGCCCGCGGAACATCGAAGACGGTTCGCTTTGTGCGGCACGAGGCCTGCGAAACGTGCGGCGGCTCCGGGGCGAAGCCCGGCACGCAACGCGAGACCTGTCGCTATTGCGGCGGCCGGGGGCAGGTCGTGCAGTCCAGCGGCATCTTCTCTCTACAGACAACTTGCCCCTCGTGCCACGGCAGCGGACAGACCATCCGCGACCCCTGCGGCAAATGCCGTGGCTCGGGCTACGTGCAAAAGAAGATTACGCGGAAGGTCGACATCCCGGCCGGTGTGGATGATCGGACGCAGTTGCGCCTGCACGGGGAAGGAGAGCCGAGTCCCAACGGCGGCCCGCCCGGCGATTGCTACTGCTTTATCCACGTCGCCGAGCATTCGCTGTTTCACCGGCGAGGCCAGGACCTGCTGTGTCAGGTGCCCATCAACTATCCGCAGGCCGCGTTGGGAGCGATTATTGAGGTGCCCACGCTCGATGGGCCTGAGAACTTGACGATTCCCGCCGGCACGCAGAACGGCGATGCGTTTACGCTCAAGGGGCACGGCATGCCCGACCCACGGCGCCGAGGTCGGGGCGACCTATTAGTGCAAGTCTGCGTTGAAGTGCCGAAGACGCTCACACCCGAGCACGAAGCCGCCCTACGTCAGTTGGCCGAGATCGAGAACGCCCATGTCAGCCCGGCACGAAAGAGCTTTTTCGAGAAATTGAAGGAGTTGTTCCAACCGTGATGAAACCGAAACCAGCTCACGCCGAACCACCACCGTCAGCGTCCGATGCGGAGAAGCTGCAGCAAGAGCAGTCGCGGCAGTCTGCCCAAGATCCGTCCAAGCCCGCGACTGCTGCTGAACAGGCCGTCGAGAAACTTCGAGCCGATCTCCAGGCTGCCAGGGATCGCGAGCTGCGCTGCCACGCCGAATTGGACAACTATCGCAAACGAGCCGCCCGAGAGCTCGACGAAAAACTTCGCTACGCCAACATGCCGCTCTTGCAAGACCTGCTGCCGGTACTCGACAACGTGGATCGTGCAATCCAGGCTGCCGAGCAAAATGCTGACGCGGCCTCGCTGCTGGATGGTTTTAGGATGGTTCAGCAACAGATGGAAGAAGCATTAAAGCGACATAATTGCCGGCAGATCGACGCGATCCATCAGCCGTTCGATCCGCACGTACACCACGCTGTGATGCAGCAACCGTCCGACGAATATCCCGCCAATACCGTGCTTACAGTTACGCAAAATGGCTATCAATTGCACGATCGCGTGGTGCGGCCAAGCCAAGTGATTGTTTCCGCAGCAAAGGGACAGTGAACACATATGCCAACCTATGATTATGTCTGCGATGCGTGTAATCACGAATTTGAACTCTTCCAGTCGATCAAGGAAGACGCGAAGAAGAAGTGCCCCAAGTGCGGCCGCCAAAAGCTGCGACGACTAATCGGTCCCGGCGCGGCCATCGTCTTCAAGGGCTCGGGCTTCTATAAGACCGACTACCGCAGTGAGTCGTATCGGAAAGCTGCGGCCGCCGACAAGAGCAATGGGGCGTCGGGCGGCTCAGACGGAAAGAAGAGCGACACCACAAAGAGCAAGGATACTAAGGCAAGCAAATAGTGGTCAGCGGCTAGTGGTCAGTGATCAGTGACGAGCAAACACAGTGCAATCGTCGCGGTCACTAGCCACTGACCACTAGCCACTAGCCACTAGCCCCTCTCCCATGTCCATTCGCTGTCCTACCTGTGGATGTTCGTTCGATCCCGAGCAAAGCCCGGCCATGCCGTTCTGTAGCGAGCGATGCCGCATGGTTGATCTTGGCCGCTGGCTTGACGAGGGCTACAGTATGCCGATCGAGGCTGAGGGCGAGGGGCAATTCCATGACGAGGATGAAGGCCCCTGATAGCGTCTCTGCGCGGTACTGAACATCGGGACGCTCGCCATTCCTCAATTCCTCACCGCGATCTGCGTAGATCTGTAGGAAAACGGCACGTTTTTCGGTATATTGGTCAGTTTCTACGCGCTGATTTCCTTCCCACCGACGTCAACCGCTATGATGATTCGCCATGCCGAGACGCCGCCGGAGATTCCGCTGCCATTGTTGATCACCGGAATCGCGGGGGTGCCGGGCTACAACGCCATGGCGTATTTCGCCGCCAAGTATCCGGGCGATGTCGTTGGCATTCGCCAGGCCAACAACTTCCGGCTCACCGGTCCGGGCGTTGTCGCCTGCAATGCCGAAGATCGCGACGGCTTGGCACGCCTGTTCGAACAATATCAGTTCGCCTCGGTGCTGGATTGCGCCGGAAATTGCGCTCTGAAGCAGTGCGAATTGGCTCCAGAGATCGCCTGGCGCATCAATGTCGAAGGCGTTCAAAACTTGCTCTCCCAGACCGTGCGGCGCGGCGCTCGGCTCGTGCATTTGTCCTGCGATCTGGTGTTTTCCGGCGATAACGGCGAAGGCGGATACATCGAAACTGATCCACCGGACCCTGTCACTGTCTACGGCAAGACGATGGCTGTCGGAGAAGAGGAAGTCTTGGCGGCCGACCCGACCGCTTGCATCCTGCGAATTTCGCTGCCGATGGGCGTTAGCTTTAGCGGCCACGCGGGCGCGATCGATTGGATTGTCTCGCGCTTCAAAAAATTGCGGCCTGCGACGCTGTACGTCGATGAGATTCGCACGCCCACCTATACCGATTGCCTCAACCGGCTCTGCGAGACAATGCTCGCCAATGATTTGAGCGGCATATTTCACGCCGGTGCGCGGTGCCGGCTGAGCTTGTACGAAATTGCGCAAATTATCAATCGAGTTGGCGGCTACGACCCGGATTGCTTGATGGGCATTCCGCGTCATGAGGCGGGCCCGATTCCGCCTCGCGCGGGAAATGTCTGCATGGATTGCCGGAAACTCACGGCCACGCTGGGCTACGATCCATTTCACCCGTGGCCCTATTGCAACTCGCTAGTGCCAACGCACTCTACTTGGCACCGCGAGCGTCCGGCCGGCGAAATCGGCTCACCGCAGGAACTACACCGCGTGCTCGCCTCCAACCCCTTGTTGAACTCCGATTTCCCAGACAGTTCTCCGGCGTTTGGCGAGAGCGACCGGGAATGTGTGCCCTATGAGTCGCAAACGACCCCCGAAATGATGCTGCGGAGGGGTGTTGGACATCAGGACGGCCCGTGAAAACAGATTGCAGGCGGGAAAATCAGCGGGCAAAGTGTAATTCTACACAGCGGTCGGCTATCATGGGGAAAATTGTCGCTCCCAGCGTATCCGAGTGACGTCCAAACACGACATCCCGGTTGAAAGGAACTGTCATGCGTTGGCATCTTACGCTTGTCGCGGTCTGGACCGTGGCCATAGCCGACGTCTTGCGCCTGCCGTGTCGCCGGTTTTCGCCGCAGGGAGCGCGGCGATGATTGACGATTTCCATTACGCGGACAACGCGGCCGCCGAAACGGCGTGGAGGCCGATGGGCGGCAGCGCAACTGCTGCAGCGGTGACGCTCGACGGCCATATTGCGCTGCGGCTACCGTGCAACTTTGCGGGCACAACCGTCGACCGTGCATCGTGGGACCGGAAGGTGACGTTGGATCTCACACCATGCCAAGGCATCCAGTTTAACATCTTCTGCAAAAACCCGGCGCCGGTTTCACGCTTCAACGTCTATTTTCAAAGCGGCGCCGGCTGGTACACCGCGGGATTTTTCCCTAGAACCGCCGGCTGGAACACGATCACGATCAACAAGGCCAGCATGCACTCGGAGGGAAAGCCGGCCGGCTGGGGGAAAATCGAGACGATCCGTGTCTCCGCATGGCGCGGCCGAAACGAGGATACAGAGTTCTTCCTTAGCGACCTTCGCATGATCGGGGTGCTGGGGGTTGACGCCCGCGTCGCCGTTGTTCGCGGCGAGTCGAAGAGTTCCGGCCAGTCTGCGGAAGCCGTTGCGCAGCATCTGTACGCACTTGGCCTTGGCTGCTCGACGATTAGTGACCACGACCTAACGGTCGAGCGGTTGACCAAGGCGAAACTTGTCATCCTGCCACACAATTCCGACATGCCCGATCGCGCAGTCGACGCACTGAACACATTCCTCAAGAACGGCGGCAAGCTGTTGGCGTTTTTCTGGCTGCCGGCAAAACTACGGCCCGTGGTGAAGATTGAAAGCGGCGCGTACATCAGAGCGAAACGTCCCGGCTATTTCTCCACGATCCGTTTCGCCAATGGCGCTCTGCCCGGCGCCGAAGCTCGTCGGCCAACATTCGTGGAACATTATCGAAGCGAAGCCGGTGCCCGGCGCCAGCCGCGTGCTGGCCGAGTGGCTCGACGACAAAGGCCAGCCGACCGGCCACGCCGCCGTTGTTGCCTCCGATAATTGCATTGTGATGACCCATGTTATGCTGAATGGCGCTGTTGTCAACAAACGCCGCATGTTGCTCGCGATGGCGGGATATCTTGATTCCGACCTCTGGTTGCAGACTGCCAATGCCAGCATCGCGCGCATCGGTCAGATTGGAGGCTGCACAGATTTTGACCAAGCGGCCGCGCTGATTGCGAAAACCGCCCATGGCAGCCGCAAGACTAATGCCGCGCTCGAATCTGCGCGCAAGTTTCGTGACGAGGCGGTAGCGCTCAACGCGAAGGGGGAATATGTTGACGCTTCAGATGAAGCCGCGGCGGCAACACAGCGTCTCACGGAAGCATTTTGCATGGCACAGCAGCCGCTGACAGGCGAGTTTCGCGCGTTTTGGTGCCACAGCGCATTCGGTGTCAAGGGAATGGAATGGGACGAGGCGATCAAGCGGCTCGCCGATAATGGTTTCACCGCCGTCATGCCGAACATGCTCTGGGGCGGCGCGGCGTTCTACAACAGCAAGCTGCTACCTGTAGCACGCGATGTTGCTGAGAAAGGCGATCAAATCACGAAGTGTCTCGCTGCCTGCAAGAAATACGGTGTCCAGATTCACGTCTGGAAGGTGAACTGGAACCTCGGTCACTGGGCGCCGGCGGAGTTCATCGAGCGGATGCGACGCGAAGGCCGGTTGCAGGTTAGTTCGACGGGCAAGGAAGAGCCGTGGCTTTGCCCGTCGCATCCGGAGAACCAGAAGCTGGAGGTCGCCTCGATGGTCGAGGTGGCCCGTGATTACGACGTGGACGGCATTCATTTCGACTACATCCGTTATCCCGACGGCGACCACTGCTTCTGCGACGGTTGCCGCCAGCGTTTCGCGAAGGCGGCGGGCGTTGAGATCAAGAACTGGCCAAAGGACGTGCTCCGCCGTGGCCCGCTGCGCCAGCAGTGGCTTGAGTGGCGTCGGAGCAATATCACCGCCGTGGTCAAGGCCGTTAGCGAACAGGCGCGTCGAGTGAAGCCGAAGATCAAGATTTCCGCCGCCGTGTTCCCCAACTGGGCGACCGACCGCGATGACGTTGGCCAGGACTGGAAGCTCTGGTGCGAAAAGGGCTGGCTTGATTTCGTCTGCCCAATGGACTACACCGAGAGTGATTGGCAGTTGGACACTTGGATCGCGATGCAGAAAGACTGGGCCGGCAAGACGCCGGTCTATCCCGGTATCGGTGTCAGCTCGTCAGGCACACGACTCGGTGTCGACCGCGCCATCGGCCAAATCGCCATCACGCGCCGGCACGACACGAAAGGTTTCATCATCTTCAACTACGGCGTCGCTGAAGCCAAAGACCTCGTGCCGATGCTAGGCCTCGGTATTACCGCTAAACGTTGAGGAAGCACGTTCCGCCTCGGCCACCTTGTTGTGGTGCGAATTCGTGACATTCTGACTAAGCTTTCGCAGATTTTCTGATGGATTTTGATATTAAAAAGTGGACGGGGTTCCTTGTAAACTTTGCATGGAATATCGCACAAGGACAAGGAGGTCCCCATCCATGTTTACGAGCATACCCTCTCTCGACTCGGTTTTGCAATGCCTGCTGCCCGTGTTCACTCAACCGTCGTTTCAGACGCACATCGAGGTGCTGCTCGGTTGGGTGATGTGCCTGAGCAAGCGAACCGAGTACGGAGTGTTTCAAACCATCCAAGCCGATACGCCGATTTCTCGCAAAGAGCGGCATCCCTTCGACCGCTTCTACAACTTCTTCAGCCGTTCCGCCTGGACCGTCCGCGACTTGGCCCATCAGATTGCCGTGGCCGTGGTCGTCCGGCTCAACCCGCGCGGACTGCTGTACCTGGTCGTCGACGACACGCTTGCTGCACAAGCGCGGCAAACACGTCTACGGCTTGGGCTGGTTCCGCGACGCGGTGGCCTCGACGGCCAAACGGGTGGCCACCGCCAGCGGCAACCACTGGGTCGTGATGGGATTGGCGATCTGCATACCAGGAACCAGCAAGATATACTGTCTGCCGATCCACGCCATGCTGCATCTGGCGGGCAAGAACCAAAAGAGCGAAGCCACGTTGGCCAAGGAAATGCTCCGAGGACATCCTGGAATGGTTCCCCGATCGAAAGCTGGTTTTCCTCGGCGACGGGGCCTATTCGACGAAAAACCTGCTTGGGCGATCTCGATCCGCGAGTGACCTACGTCGGCGTGATGCGTGCCGATGCGGCCATTTACGATCCGCTGCCGCCGAAGCAATCCAAGAGCAAACGCGGACCGCAAGTCGCAGCAAGGGACCTCGCCTTCCCAATCCGAAGGAGGCCGTGAAAAAGGCCGATCGCAACCGCAGCGGACGAGGACCGTGGACTTGGCAAACGGTCAAGGCCACGGCCTACGGCGTGACGTCGCAAGTTGCGGGTGGTTGTCGTTTCAGGCGGTCTGGCCCGAGGTGTTGGGCTTGACGCCGATTCTGGTGGTGCTGGTCCGCGATCCGCGCGGCAAGTTCAAGGACAAGTATCTGTTCACCACCGATGTGAATGCCGACTTGGCCTGGGTGATCGCGACGTTCTCGCGAAGATGGTCGATCGAGGTCGCCTTCAAATCGAGCAAGCAGGTGATGAAGATCCAAGCTCCGCAACACTGGTGTCAACAGAGCATCGAAAAGCTTTCGCCGTGGGTGTGGTTGATGCAAAGCGTGATCAGTCTGTGGTACATCACCGAGGGCCGCAAACTGCCAGCAGGCCCAGCGCTGCCCGTCGACGTTTCGGCGAGTGGGACACGGAATGGTCGCTTGCTCATATGCTTCGCATTCTCCGCAGCGTCATCCTGGAAGCCACAATTAACCCCGAGTCGGCCACCAAGGCCGACCTGTATCAATTACTCGACGACCTGGAAAACTACCTAAATCTCGCCGCTTGAGCAGCTTGAAATCTGCGAAAGTTCAGACTGAGTTTGAGTTGCGTTCCGATGTCTAGGCAGTTTTCGGACTTCCGCCGCTCAACGACCGGTCATTTGTTCCAGCTTTTCGGGATACCGGGCACCATGCACGCTGATCTTTGAGGATGCGCTGTCGATGTCTCGGAGATCGTCGGGCGTGAGTTCGACGGAAACCGCGTCGATATTCTCTTCCAAACGATGCAGCTTCGTAGTGCCTGGGATCGGAACAATCCACGGCTTCTGGGCCAGCAGCCAAGCGAGCGCGATTTGAGCCGGTGTCGCATTCTTCCGTTGGCCGATCTTTCCGAGCAGATCGATCAGGACCTGATTTGCCTTGAGTGCCTCTGGTGTGAAGCGAGGCAGGACGCTGCGGAAGTCGGAACTGTCAAACTTCGCGTTTTCATCGATCTTGCCGGTAAGAAAACCCTTGCCCAGAGGACTGTACGGCACGAGGCCGATCCCAAGTTCCTCGAGGGTTGGCATCACTTCCTTTTCAGGCGTTCTCGTCCATAGCGAATACTCGCTCTGGAGAGCAGTAAGCGGCTGGACCGCGTTTGCACGACGGATGGTTTGCACGCCAGCTTCGGAAAGGCCGAAGTGCTTGACTTTGCCTTCTCCGATCAGTTCCTTCACCGTCCCGGCAACATCTTCGATCGGCACGTCGGGGGCAACGCGGTGCTGATAGAGCAGGTCGATGGTTTCGACCCTCAGCCGTTTGAGCGAACCCTCGACGGCCTGTTTGATGTGCTCTGGCCGGCTGTTCAAACCGGGCGGACCTTTCATCCCACGGGGATCGCAACCGGGACTGACGTCAAACCCGAATTTGGTGGCGATCACAACCAGCTTCCGGAAAGGGGCAAGGGCCTCGCCCACCAACTCTTCATAGATGAACGGGCCGTAAACCTCAGCGGTATCGACGAACGTGATGCCACGTTCCACCGCGGCGCGGAGAAGCGCCGTCATTTCGCGTACGTCTTTGGGCGGGCCGTAAGAAAAGCTCATGCCCATGCAGCCGAGCCCGAGCGTCGAAACCTCCAGATTGCTCTTTCCAAGTTTGCGCTTTTGCATTCTTTCTCCTTTCGAGCGTCGCGTCCGTCACTCCGACTTGAGAGAAGCCATGTCGATCGAGAACCGGTACTTCACGTCGGACTTGAGCAGCCTTTCGTAGGCTGCGTTGACCTTCTGGATGGGAATGACTTCGACATCAGCGGTGATGTTGTGTGCTCCGCAAAAGTCGAGCATCTCCTGCGTCTCGGCGATGCCGCCAATGTTGGACCCGGAGAGACTGCGGCGTCCCATGATGAGGGAGAAGGCGGAGACGCCCAGCGGCTTCGCGGGAGCGCCGACGAGGGTCAGATTTCCATCGCGGCCGAGCAGGTTGAGGTAGGCGTTGATGTCGTGATCGGCCGAGATGGTGTCGAGAATGAAATCGAAGCTGGCGGCATGCTTCTGCATCTCGTTGGAATTGCGGGACATGACGACTTCGTCGGCGCCGAGGCGGAGCGCATCCTCCTGCTTGCTGGGCGAGGTAGTAAAGACAACGACGTGAGCTCCGAACGCATGGGCGAACTTCACGCCCATGTGGCCCAGTCCGCCGAGCCCAACGACGCCAACTTTCTTCCCCGCAGTGACGCCCCAGTGGCGCAATGGGGAGTATGTCGTGATGCCGGCGCAGAGTAGTGGTGCGGTTCCCGCGAGTTGGAGGTTAGAAGGGACGCGGAGAACGAAGCGTTCATCGACGATAATGCTGTCGGAGTAGCCGCCATAGGTGACGCCTCCGAGGTGCTTGTCTGGTGAGTTGAAAGTGAGGATCAGGTTCGGGCAGAAATTTTCGAGCCCAGCTTTGCATTGGGGGCAGTCGCCGTCCGAGTCGACCAAGCAGCCGACCGCGGCCAAATCGCCGGGTTTGTACTTGGTGACTGCCGCGCCGACCTTGGTGACACGCCCGACAATCTCATGGCCGGGGACAATCGGGTAGACGGTGGGCATGACGCTGCTCCACTCGTTGCGAACCGCATGTAGATCGGAGTGGCAGATGCCGCAGAAGAGAATTTCGATTCCAACGTCGTGCTCGGTTGGGTCGCGCCGCCTGATCGTGGTCGAGGCCAACGGTGATGTCGCGCTCGCAGCGGAATACGCCTTAGCATTGCACATGGATATAGTCTCCTGTCGATCTTCTTTCCGTCCCTGAGGTCAAGCCTGATATTGTTTGTCCGCGGCCTTCTCCATCCAATCGACAGTCTGGCCGTCGAGTTTCACCTGAATGGCAATGTGTGTTATGGCTGTCGCTGCCGTCGCCCCATGCCAGTGCTTTTCGTCCGGGGGGAAACCAAATCACGTCGCCCGGCCGGATCTCGTCGATTGGTCCGTCCCATCGCTGCGCCCGGCGCCGCTACCAGGGGTCGGCGGTAGCGATGCGGCTGCTGACCATGAATTAGACGCATTGCAGCTTGGAGAAGCAAGGTTTGATCCTCGTGATTGTCAGCCTGTTCGTTCCAGCTTTGAGAAGGTAAAGTATCGAGAGACAATCATTGAAGGCCTGGAGAATGCGCCCAACGCGTTCATCGGGCTCTTCCATGGCGATTACATTGGAAAGCAATTGGTGCGGGTACTGGCGTAGCTGAGCGCCGCGGACAGTCCGCACGCCCCGTGCGGTTAACTAGAAGGCCAACGCTGCTACCACGACGATTATCATCACGGCGCCTACGAGCAGCTTTCCCAGTGTTCCGAGAAGCCGTCCCTGGAAGGCGGCCTTGCCAACCTGCCAGCTCAATTCCAGGCTCTGTCCGCCCCACATCTCTCCAAGGATGCCTCCGACCATTGCGCCAAGACCCGCGAAGAGCAGGGCAGCAAACAACGATCCAATAATGGGGATGGGGACTCCGATGAAGAGCCCGAGGATGCCGCCGGCGACCGACCCCGCGAGCGCCAGCAAGGCGCTTCGTCGGCTGCCGCCTGCTCTCGCCGTTCCCGCGGCTGCCGCGAGTAGTTCGACAATTTCGCCTACGACGGCCAAGATCACCAGCGCCAGGAGGACTTTCCAACCAAGCACAGCCGGTGAGTCCACAGGCATAAGGAATGAATAGATCGCCACAGCGATGACCATCATCCAATTGCCTGGCAGGCCGATGAGCGTCAATACGCAGCACGCGACCAAGACTACGATCAAGAACAGGGCGAAGAGAAAGGTCATTTTGTCGGCAAGCCTTCGTTACAGTTCGTTATGGACGTACGGGAAGGTGTGTATCCGTAGGTCGGAAACCGTTCTCCCGCATCTCTCGGCTGCTGTCTTCTACCGTACCGAGTTTGTTGGCTGCTCGCCAGATAGACACACATCGCCCTGCCGTCGCATATTTCCTATCTTTGCCTTTTGGACAATTCCGTAAAACTTCCCTAAACCGGAGAATCTGCATTACCGATACCCGGTGATGGTATCGTGATACGTCCTGCTGCCTCCTTAATTTAGGCAAAAAACCACCATGCTGGCAAGAAGATTCGCCGTTAGTCTGCTGGCCCTGGCCGCTCTCGCAATTGCAAGCTCGGCAGTTGCCCAAACCGACAATGGGCAACAGAAGGACAAGACGCTGATTGATCGCATTGACAATCTCGGCAAGACGATCTTCGGCGGGATTTTGCCGGCAGACAAGAACGACAGGAACAAGGACAAACTACGCACCGCAACGCCGAAACCTGCCGCAACAGCAACGCCGGATGATATCGATCGTCCCGCCTTTAGTCGGCGAGCGGGCAGCATTCTTGATGGCATGGAGCCGGGCCGTCGGCGATCATTCCTCGACACGACAGCCGACGATTCTGGCATGATGCCGGAGAATACTCCGCCGGCCGCATTGCGCAGAGCCGACGGGACGCCTACGGCGGTTCGCCGTCCCTTGGCCGACAGTTCCTTGCTAGGTGACACCGGTATCTTGGAAGATGCAGGCCGCCACCCACCCATTACCTTGCCGCGCGATACGACTAGCGGAGAAGGCGTTGCATCGAACGACTCAACGGAAACGGCCGTTATCAAGAAGCCGAGCCTGCCGCCCATCCATCGCCGGTTATCCGCGTCTCGGCAATCGATATTCGATACCGATGCCGACGAATCACCAGTTACGGAGTCAGAGACCACGACGGACGGCAAGAGCGATCTTCCCCCAACGGCGCCGGATCGAACGGAGGTTCCGGCGCCCGAGACGTCGCGCGTTGCAGAAGTTGAGAAGCCGGCGCCAACGCGGCCCATTGTCGCGCAGAGAATACGGCCGTCGATGGCCGCAGGTAAGTCGATTGCGGCAGAGCCGGCGCTGCGTCCCGCCACGCCGTCGCCGACGACATCGGAAAAGGCGCCAATCGAAACGCTGCCCGTGCTGGTGGAGCCTAATGCAACCGTATCGAATTCGGATAGCGATCTAGGCGTGCTCATGTCGCGCAAGGGTCCGTCATTGAGCGTCGAAACGCTGGGACCCCGTCGGATTGCAGTCGGGCGCGAATCAACCTACGAAGTCGGCATCGTGAACTCCGGCGAGGTGGCCGGTGAGGATCTGATCGTTTTCGTTTCTATGCCGGAATGGGCGGAAGTGGCCGGCGCAAGCCAGCACGGGCGCGGTAGTGGCAAATGCATCCAGCCCGGCTGGGACGCTGCAATGGAAGTTGGGGCACCTTGATGCCAAGGGACGGGAGCGGCTGACATTGAAGATCATTCCAAGGCAAAGTCGGCCCTTTGATCTAGCCGTGCGTTGGGAATATCGGCCCGTTGCCTCGCAGGCGATGATCGAGGTCCAGGAACCGAAGCTACATCTGCAACTCGAAGGGCCGCGTGAAGTCCTGTACGGCAAAAAAGAAACCTACCGACTGCGGTTGAACAACGTTGGCAATGGCACGGCAGACAACGTTGCCATTATGCTGATGCCGACCGGCGGCAGCGAAAACGTGCCCGCCACGCACAAACTGGGTATGATCCGTGCCGGCGAAGAGAAGATTCTCGATGTCGAACTGACCGCCCGGCAAGCGGGCGGACTGACGATCCAAGTCGACGCCCGAGCTGACGGCGGCGTGCATGCCGAACTGGCCGAGAAGGTCATAGTGCGTCGCGCCGCTTTGACGATTGATGTGCAAGGGCCCAAGATGCAATTCGTCCAGGCGCCGGTGACCTACGCCATACGGATCCGCAATCCGGGCACAGCTCCCGCGCGGGATGTGAAACTCACCATGATCCTACCGGCTGGCGCCCGTTACCTCTCAGGCATCGAAAACGCGCAACTCGATGCCGCCTCGAATCGCCTGAGTTGGACCGTGGAAAACATCGGTCCCGAGGTTGAACAGAGCTTTTCGGTCAGGTGCGCCTTGGGCAGCGCCGGCATGAATCGACTCCAAGTTAATGCTATCGCCGCCGATGATCTGACGGCCTCGGCGGCGGCCATTACGCAGATCGAAGCCGTGGCAAATCTAGTAATGGACGTTACGGATCCAGAGGGGCCCGTGGCCGTGGGAGAGGAGGCGACGTACGAAGTTCGCGTTCGCAATCGCGGCACGAAGGAAGCGCCAAACGTGGAAGTGTTTGCCTATTTCTCGCGCGGCATCGAGCCCACTCGCGCGGAAGGCGCTCCAAACCGCGTGACGTCGGGCCAGGTCCGTTTCCAGCCGATTGCCTCGCTGGCCGCCGGCGCGGAAGCGGTCTTTCGAATTCGCGCCCGGGCTGAGGTCGCCGGCAACCACGTCTTCCGAGCAGAGGCGCACTGCAAGCCGCTCAGTGCGCGGTTGGTCCAGGAAGCCACGAACCTGTACTACACCGATGCGTCGGTCGTTTCACCAAGCAACGGCCAGCCGGGTCTTGAAGCCGTCCCGGCCAACGCAATGCGGACGGTCACACGTTCGGATACTGGCGCCCAGTTTCCGTTGCCGCCGCGACAGTAGCGTCACTCGAGGCCGACACAGTTCGTCAGCGGGTCGAACGGGCCTGGAGCGTCTGTGATTGGCGGCGGGCTTCTCGAAGGGCGACGTCAAGCATCGTCTCTTCGCTGGCCGGCGGCTGGCCATTAACGGGCCGGGCCGTCACATGCCGCGGCGCGACCACAACATCGGGTTCCACACCAATGCCGCTATACGGGTGGCCCTGCGGCGAATAGAACTTGGCAGTCGTCAGCCGAATACCGGCATTGGATTCGTCCAAGGGGAAAATGCCCTGGACCGAGCCCTTGCCGAAGCTGCGGACGCCGACAATCGTGCCACGGCGATGGTCGCGGATGGCGCCGGCAAAGATCTCGGCCGCACTGGCGCTGTCCTGATCGATCATCACCACCAACGGGATGCGCCACTTGCCCTGTTCATGGGCTGTATAGGTGAAGTCTTCTTGAGCACTCCGGCCATGCGTGGAAACAATCACGCCGCTATCGACAAACCGATCGACGACTTCGACCGCAGAAACCAGGAGACCGCCGGGGTTGCCGCAAACGTCAACAATCAGGCTCTTCATCCCCTCGCGATGCAGCCGCCACAACGCGGCATCAAGGTCGCGAGCGGTAGTCTTCTGGAAGCACGTCAGCTTCATGTAGCCGACGCCGTTCTGCGCATCGATAATGCCGACTTGGTCGACGCTGGGGACTTCAACACGTCGGCGCTGAATACTTAACTCGCGCGATGGCTGCCCCACGGCAACTACGGCCAGTTTCACAACACTACCCTCGGCCCCCTGAAGCAGATTTGCGGCCTGGTCGGTCGTCAAATCGCGAGTGGCGCGGCCATCGATAGCGATGATTTGATCTTCGGCCCGAATGCCGGCCTCTTCAGCGGGACTGCCGGAAATGACTCGCACAATGACCAGCCCGCCTTGCTTGGCTTTCAACTCGACGCCGAGACCAACGAAGTTTCCCTCGATCTGGGCGTAAACCTCGTTCAGTTGATCGGGAGTGAGGTAGGTCGAATAGGGATCGAGTGCATTGGCCGCGCCGCAAAGATATTCCAACACAACAGCCGTGGGAGCGACTTCCAACTCCTGCTGAGCCAGCCGCGCGATGGCTGCCACGGTATCGCGGGCGTCGGCGCGAGTGCTGATCGCCCGCGACGCAGCAAGGCTCCGCGCCTCGCGTCGAAACGCATCGATGCCTGAGCGGTCTCGCTGGGGAATATTTTGATTGATGAAAGTCGGCTCACCCAGTGCGACATCCAGATTGCCGGCGCCTTGGTCGAGCAGGACCTTCCAATGCGGCACGTCAACGTAATGCGCCTCGATCTTCAGCAGCACCTGGCTATATAGCTCTAGCGATCGTTCGGTCGAGAGCCGCAACACCGTCTGGCAAAAACTTCGGTCGGCATAGCGGCGTTCGAGGTCATAGTGGAGTCGCGCCGAATCGAAGTGTTGTTGCAGCGTGCTTTCATTCGGATGCTGGCGGATGCGCCTTCATAGTGTGCCAACGCCTCGCCCCATCGGCGCTGCTGCTCCAATTGCTGGCCGGTCCGCAGTAGATCGGCCACCGCGCCGTGTGAATCCGAAGTAACGCTGAGCGGATCGGATACGGTGATCGTCGTCTGAGCAACAGCCGTGGCGGCGCAGAACAGCGCGAGCGCCGCCAGACAGACGAAGAAGTGGAGAGAATGAACCCGTCGTTGCATGGTGTCGTCCGTAGTCGGCGTGGCGGATCGCCCGAAGCCGGGTGGCTTTCAGGCGATGCACTGTGGCGGTAAGGCGTACGGCGAGCAGGCCGGGAAACGGGTCCGGTTTCCCGGCCTACTGAAGGATAGTTCATGATCGGACCCGCGTCAAAACTCTGGGAATGGATTTCCAGCGACCATTCGCTACAGCCGTCACATCCAGACTACGGTGGATCGTGTGGCAACGGCTATCCACGACCCTGGCGCAAGTGCACGGGAAGCCGCTTGTGCCGTCGGAGCACGATGATACCAACAATTCTGAGAACAACGCCGACCCCGCTACCGACGGCAAAGACGGTATGCGAGGAATAGCCGGACCATACCGATCCGAAAACCACTCGCAGCAAGGAATGTCTCAGCGATTCCCAGTGAGATACTGCGCTACGCCCAGGATGGCACCTGTCCCTACGGCAGCATCGCGCGGAATTGGTCGAATAGATAGCTGCTGTCGTGAGGGCCAGCCGAGGCCTCGGGATGGTACTGGACGCAGAAGGCCGGCAGGCTGCGATGACGCACGCCTTCGATCGTATTATCGTTAAGGTTCAAGTGCGTCACTTCCAGTTCGGCCGGCAGCGACTCGGCCTCGACGGCAAAACCGTGGTTTTGGGTGGTGATTTCCACCCGGCCGCTCTGCCGGTTCAATACAGGTTGATTGGCGCCGCGATGACCGAACTTGAGTTTATATGTCTTTGCGCCGCAAGCGAGCGACAGCAGTTGGTGGCCCAGACAAATGCCGAAGATTGGTTTCTTGCCCAACAGCTCGTGAATAGTCTCTTGGGCGTACGATAGCGGTTCAGGATCGCCGGGCCCGTTAGAAAGAAAGACGCCGTCAGGTTTCTGGGCAAGCACTTCTTCACTCGTTGCCGTGCCGGGCAGGATCGTTACGCGGCAGCCCATACTGAACAGGTGTCGGGCGATATTCCATTTCATGCCGTAGTCGAGCGCCACAATGTGTGGTGACGAAGCATCGGGGCCGGGGTACTTGATAGTTTGCAGCGTTGCCCACGGGCTCAGCGAGCCAGTCCAGTTCACCGACTTTTCCGGTATTACCTCTTTGACAAGGTCGCGCCCGACAAGGCCGGGGCTGGCGCTAGCTTTTGCCACCAGCCGGGCGTCGTCTAAGTCCATCGATGAAAGCACGCCTTTCATCGCGCCGCGGATTCGCAGCCGCCGGACCAGTGCCCGGGTATCGATCCCCTCCATGCCCACGATGCCCCAACGCTTGAGATAGCTGTCCAGGTCGCCATCAGCCCGAAAATTACTCACCCGGCGGCTATTTTCGCGGACGATGAACCCCGCAAGATGCGGTTTATGGCTTTCCATGTCCTCCGCGTTGACGCCGTAGTTGCCAATCTGCGGGTACGTCATCGTTACGATCTGGCCGCGGTAACTTGGGTCGGTGAGGATCTCCTGGTACCCCGTCATTGAAGTGTTGAAACAAACCTCGCCGTCCACCTCGCCTTCGGCGCCGAAGGCTGTTCCGGTGTAAACCGTTCCATCTTCCAGGGCAAGCTTTGCGATCTTAGGCGTCATAGCGTAGTTTCTAGGGGAGCAGTAAAGTCCGGCGACAGATCGACCCGATAGACCTTTTAACGGCTGCGGGTCTCTGGATCGCCAATCTTCGGATTGTCGAATCTAGGCAGCCTTAAGTGAGGGTCCTTGTACCGGCGAGCAAGTTCCCTCATTTTTTATGCGCTAAGGCCAACCTCGGCCATTCTACCGCCAATTCCGGCAGCCGACCAGTTGGGCGCGATCAGTCTGATGTTGAATGGCGCAGCAGGCAGCGATGTGCGGCAATTGTAAGCGATCCCCGCCAATTTCAGCTAACGATGGTCGGGGGATAGACCTTGCGGCTTGCAGCGGGGAGTAACCTCCCCCGTTTCTCGCCGCAGTATGGCCACGAGACTCGCGCCAGTCCCGAAGCCGCTCCTGCGTCCGCGCAACACTCCGAGCAGCCGCTTCGATTCGCCCGCAAAAACGCTCGTCAGCAGCGCGTTGGCCGGTCTGTTAGGCAACCAAAAATCGGTGCCCACACGCCCCGATGCATGCCCTCGTTTGCGATTCCAACGCCTGACTACTCGCACAATCGGCAGCAGCCGGGTGTTGAAATAGGAGACCAGCAGCGGTGTAACCGGCAGGCCGGCCCAGATTCCTTCCAATCGCGCTTGATCGTAGCGCCGATAGTGCCCAAACGACTCGTCGTGCTCACTCCAGAGCGACTCATCGGCTGGAACGGTAACCAGGAAATAGCAGCCCGGACTTGCCGCGGCCAGGAGTTCTGAGAAAGCCGCGTAATCGTCGGCAATGTGTTCGAGCACGTCGGTCAGCATGAACAGCCGAGCTTGGGCAGCCAGTTCGCCCAAGTCGCCCGGCGCCCGGCCGGCGATAAATCGCACGGCGGGAAAGCGCTGGCTAGCCAGTTCTACCGCCTCGGCCGAGGTATCGATGCCGACGCAGTGATACTCGTCGGCCAACGCAGCGATGTTTGCGCCCGTACCGCAACCGACATCGACGATCGTAGTTTGCGGCGATCGTGGCGCGACTTGCGCCACCAGCCGGCGCAGAATCCGTCGCCGCGCGACAAACCACCAGTGCCGCTGCTCGATGTCGGCGTGAAGTTGAAACTGCTCGGATTGCATAGTAAGGGATTGGAGTCGCGTAGGGTCCGCCTTGTGGACCAAGCAGGGACACGGTCCGCACGGCGGACCGTACGGCTTAGTCCCTGTTGCCTCCTAAACAGCGGCTAATTTGCCGCACGGCCTGGCGCAGGCGGTTTTCGTTCTCCACCAGCGCCATTCGCACATAACCTTCGCCAGCCGCGCCGAAACCGGCGCCGGGGCTCACCACGACGTCACCTTCTTTGAGCAGCTTCATGGCGAAGTCCAGCGACTTCATTTGCGACGCCCAGGGCTCCGGCATTTTAGCCCAGACGAACATGCTGGCCTTCGGACGCGGCACTGGCCAACCGATTCGCTCCAGTCCTTCACACAGCACATCGCGGCGGCGTTGGTACGTCGCTGCCTGGGCCTCGACGGCCGCATCCGTGTGTCGCAAGGCCATGATGGCCGCGATTTGGATGGGCCGAAACATGCCGTAATCGTAATAACCCTTGATCGTCGAGAGGGCCCGGATCATTTCAGCGTTGCCGGCGGCAAAACCGACGCGCCAGCCGGCCATGTTGTAGCCTTTGCTCATCGTCGTCAGTTCGACGCCAACGTCGATCGCCCCTGGGGCCGCCAGAAAACTCGGCGTCTTGTAGCCGTCGAACGTCACGTCGGCATATGCCAGATCGCTAATGACCATGAACCCGTAGCGTTTGGCCAGCTTGACAATCTCAACGTAGAACTCCGGCTCGACAACAACCGTGGAAGGATTGTGCGGAAAGTTGACGACCAGCAACTTCGGCCGGGGCACCAGATGCCGGCACGTATAGTCGATGTTCGCCAGCAGCTTGGCGCTGTCGGCTACTTCCAGCAGAATCGCGTTTGCCGCCGCCATGGCCACGGCGTACAGATGGGCCGGATACGACGGGGCCGGCACAATGGCCGTATCGCCCGGGCCCACCAGCGCCAGGCACAGATGGCTGAAGCCCTCCTTCGATCCCAGGCACGCAATCAGCTCGCGCTGCGGATCAAGGTGGACGCCGTATTGCTTGAAGTACTTGGCTGCCGCCTCGCGCCGCAGGCTGAGAATGCCCTGGGCCGGTGCATAACCATGGTTTTTTGGATCCCGGGCGGCCTCGGCCAATTTGTCGATAACCAAGTCCTGCGGCGGGTCGCTCGGGTTGCCCATGCCGAGGTCGATCACGTCGGCCCCGGCCCGCCGCTTCTCATACATCAACTTGTTGATCTCGGCGAACAGATATGGCGGCAGTCGACGAACCCGCTCGGCCACTTCAATGGTAAACGGCCGATTCTGTGCGACAGGTTCGGTTTCGGAGGTGACGTCGTTCATGCAGTCAACAACAGTCTCAACGTTGCGAATGAGGGCGGGGCGACTTGTCACACAATCAAGCAATCAAGATGAACTCTCCTGAGTCTTTGCCAATTCTACCGTTAGCATATCCCAAAGAGCTTCGAGCGACTGCGGAATCGTTCGCACGCCGGCGATGGTAGGCATGAAGTTCGTGTCGCCAATCCAACGGGGGACGACATGCCAATGGAGATGGCCGGGCACGCCGGCCCCGGCCGCGCGCCCGAGATTCAACCCAATATTGAAGCCCTGCGGCTGCATCAAGTTCTCGAGCGCAGCCACCATTCGGGTGATAGTCCGCGATAGCTCTGATTGCACCCTGTCGCACAGTTCGTCGAGCCGGGCCACATGCCGTTGCGGAGCAATCAGCACGTGTCCGTTATTATAGGGGTACCGATTCAATATAGCGACGGTATGCTCGCCGCGGTAAACAATGAGACGTTTCCGGTCGTCGCCCGCGGGGGCCGCCTGGCACAAAAAGCATTCCGGGTCGGCGCCGGCCAGAAGGTCCTCGTCGCGCAGTGGCTGGCTGACAGTCTTTTCCCCGAGGATGTAGCCCAGCCGCCACGGCGCCCAAAGTTGCTCGTTCGACACAGGTTCTAACTCCCGAAAAGCTGCTGACGCTCGGTGGGGTACGATGCTTCGACAGTCTAGCCCGCCGGCTAGCATCGGACAAGGAACGGCTTCGGGTTCCCCCATAATAGCGATTTTCAAGTTGTACGGCCGCGGAGGTCGACACTGATAATAGGGGCTGGGCGGCTTTTTCTGCCAACGGCGGCTGTATGGTCGGCCCGGCCACTGCCCGACACCAATGTCGGCGGATACACTTAAGGGATTAGAAAGTCTCACAATCCGCCGCAATCGACCCACCGCTTACCGACACACTTTGGCGATTTTGCATCCGTGATAGATTTCCGCGTCGACCTAAACGTGTTCCGTGGTCCTCTGGACCTGCTGCTCTATCTGGTGCGCAAGCACGAGGTCGAGATTGTTGACATTCCCATCGCCGCGATCACGGACCAGTATCTCGAATATCTGACGCTGATCGAGCAATTGGACGTTAATGCGGTGGGCGATTTTCTGGCGATCGCCAGCCTGCTGATCGAGATCAAGTCGCAACAGGTGCTGCCGCGGAGCGACGAGGTGCAGGACGAAGTGGAAGACCCGCGGCAGGAGTTGGTACGCCGCCTGCTGGAATATAAGAAGTATCGCGACGCCGCCAGTATTCTGGAAGAGCGCAGCCGCAGTTGGCAGCAGCATTATTCGCGACTGTCGACCGACCTGCCGCGACCCGATCGCGATTTGGCCGGCCAGCCGATCCAGGAAGTCGAACTGTGGGACTTGGTGAGCGCGTTCGGCCGCATCATGCCGCGATTCGGAGGCGGCCAAGCCGTCGAGCATCATCTACGACGATACGCCGATCCACGTCCACATGAGCCGCATCCACGCCCGGCTCGTTGAACGAGGCCGCCTGTCGTTTCGCGATCTCTTCGATCCGAGCATGCACAAGTCGAAGCTAGTCGGCATCTTCCTGGCGATCTTGGAACTCGTGCGCCATCACCACGTGCGGGTAGAGCAGAATGCCCTGTTCGGTGAGATTTGGATTCTGCCGAATCTCGAATCCGCCGGCCCGCTCGATCTGTCGGACGTCGATGAATATGAACACGCGGGTAATTAGGGGCTGGGGACTTGGGGATTCGAGACCTTAAGACTCCCTGAACTGCCAGCCCGTACTCCCAAGCCTCTAGCACTTTTCACCCGCATGATCAACAACCTGCCCGTCAAAACGCTCACGCACAAGGACCTTACGATCGAGGGCTACTCGCGGGCCGCAGTGCAGACGTATTGGCGGATACCGGAATTGAAGATCGGCTTCGACTTCGGGGCACAGCCCTGGTCGTTTATGGGCACGCCCACCTGGTTCGTCTCGCACACGCACATGGACCACCTGATCGCCCTGCCGGTCTACGTGGCGCGGCGGCGGATGATGAAGATGGAGCCGCCGGTGATCTATCTGCCCGAGGCGGCTGTCGAACCGATGGAGCGGGTGTTGCGGCTCTTCAGTCGCATGGATCGCGGGCGGCTGCCCTGCCAACTGCTGCCGATGAAGGCGGGCGATGAGTTCGAGTTGTCACGCGAGCAGGTCGTAACCGTCTCGGCCACGACGCATACCGTCCCGTCGCTGGGGTTCGTCGTATGGGAGCGGCGGCGAAAATTGAAGCCAGAGTTCCAGGGCCTTCCCGGCAATCAAATTCGCGACCTCCGCCTGAGTGGCGCAGAAGTGACCGCCGAGGTCCGGGTTCCACGGCTGGCCTACCTGGGCGACAGTTCGCCCGAAGGGCTCGACGCCTGCCCCGCCATGTACGAGGCCCAGGTGCTAATCATGGAGTTGACATTTGTCTCGCCCCGTCATCGCCGCGAAAAGATCCACAAGTTCGGCCACATGCATCTGGACGACTTCATGGAGCGTCGCGACAAGTTCCGCAACGAGCTAGTGATCGCCAGCCACTTCAGCACGCGCTATCATCCCAATCAGGTCCGCGATTGCGTGACTAAGGCCCTGCCCGACATGCTCGACGGCCGGCTGCACCTGTGGCTTTGAGAGTGTGGCGGGGCAAACGCAGTCAAGTTCCACCACGAAACCGTATTGAAACCGAAAAGTCGCCGACGGCTTGCCTACCAGAGCATCCGTCGGCGACTTCGATTTACCTTGCACGGAGAAGCTTAGTCCCACCACCACTGGCCCTTGGCCAATGTCGGCTTGATGCTCTCGTGAAGTTTGTTGACTTTGTCCTTGGCGTCGCTCAGGAGATTGTCCGACTCGAGAGCCCGGGTCGCTTGAATGGTCACGCCACCGCCGATCGGCGTTCCGAGTGTGCCACCCGCAGCGTTGCCCTGCCAAATGGCGTTGACGGCCGACTCGACCGTCTTCGGCACACTGTACGTTTCGATGGGGAAGGCCTTCTCGCTGCCGAACAGTTCCATCTTCCAGCCGGCCTTGCCGCAATAGTCCTGCTGCTGAATGTATGCCGCGGCCACGGCCAGGTCGATGAGATTCCGAAGCTCGGCATACACAGGTGACCGCTCGGCCAGTTGCGGATATCGCTTGGTGAAGGCGGTCACGAACGCCTTGCTGGCCTTGTCACCGCGGCCGGCGGCCGTCCGACGCTCTCCAGTCTTCAGGACGACTTCATCCTCGCCGACTAGCTTGACGCCGTCGCCGACCAATTCCATCGCCAGCTTGTCCTCGCTCTGCCGCACGCATTGATAGTCGGGCACAAAGTACCAGCGTTTCAGGTCGTTGCGACTGCCACCACTGAGCTTGGCGCGCTCGACATAGCTGATCAGTCGTACGGGCGGCGTTTCCAAACCGATGCCGATCAACTTCATGCGGTAGTCTGCTTCGACTAGGACTTGCGCAAAGTGTGTCTTCGGCGAAACGCCGTTGATAGTGACCGTCTGCAAACCGAGGCTGTTGCGCATGCCCTGGGCAATAAACTGGATTTCATTGTCATTTGGTTTGCTAACGAGATGGATGGTGCGAGCGAATTGTTGCATCGCGGCCAGCCCCTCCTGGGTCGGATCAATCGAGCAGCCAATCAGGCCTGTCGGTTTGCCGCTGGCGGGGAACATTCTCAGCGCCGCCACCACGTCTTGAAGTTGCACCACGGGCCGACGGCTGGTAAGCCCAACTACACGACCAGCAACATCTGAGACCCAGCCCTCGGCCGGACCAGCCAGGACGATATCGTGGCTATCGGGATAATAGAAGACGTAGCGGACGCGTTGAAGTCCGGCTAAGTAGCGCATCTCATCGCTCAACGTTCCCTCGTGATCGATCACGGCTTGCTCTAGACGGTTGAGCGAGATCTTTCGCAGGCCGCTGTATTTTGCGACCTTTGGATCCAGTGTCGCTTTGGCCGCCGACACGCGCTCATTGATAAGCTGGCCGCCGGGATCAACTAAGACCTTGGTCCGCAGCACGCCCTCCGCGTCAACCGACACACCGGCGACTTGGGCCCAGACCGTCGAGGGCGCACCGATTGCTACGGCGATGAGCACCAGCAACCAAATCGTCCAACCGCCGAATCCTCAAACGCGCATGGGTATGATCTCCAGATCCAGGGAAATTGTCCGGTACGCTCCCACGACGCCAACTACAAGTGCCGCGGGTGGGAGCGTGGTTTAGAATCGTGATAGGGATTTTACACCCTTGATTCTAATTTGGTAAGCTGGGCAAATCAAGCAATCGTTGCAGACAAGGAATTTACAAAGCCAAGATTCTGAATGGAAGTGTCATTGCCCCCTCCGCTAGAGGCATGCCGCGCGTTCCTAATGGAATGCCTGGGGATACGTTGCTGCCCGGGCCTGCTTTCAGAACCGGTGCCGTATGCCACGCCATGCCCAGACATCACCGTTTCGGCTTGTCGGCAGCAGGCGGCGTGTCTGGCCCAGACTTCCGATCAAGATTGGCCACGTCTTTCTTGGAGTTGAACACGTCATCCATTTGAAGACTTGTGGCACGGTCTTTGGCATTCCGATACACGTCTGCCTCGGCTCCGAATCTGAGAATGCCCAGCCTTCTAAGCCAATCAACCAACTTCATGGCGATTCACCCTCTCTTCCTAAGCCAGTTCCAGTTATTGCAACCATCGACAAACCCCAACTCGGGCGTAAAGTTCGGGTGGCGCGGTAGACCTGATCGGAATACCCGTTATACATTCGATTATTCGTTCTGCCGTCACAGCAGTGACCGAACGAGGCAGACACGGCCTGAGTTGCGTTAATTGGACGTGTGGGATTCGAGAAGAGCGGCGGTTGTCGACCCATCCGCGCCACGTCGGCAGATGTGCTCCAACATCAACGCAAAATATTCGCAATCCGTCGCGTGGGGTGCTAGCCTAGAAGACAACCGACATAGGGCGGATTATAACTTACACCCGGGTGTTAGCCTCTTCAACCGCCCAGGCGTTGGCCTTTTGTCGCTTAGCCCCGCGTTCACATCGGCAAGACAATGTGGTTTAGCAATGCGAGTCTGAGGACCAATTGATGGGCCGCAGAAGAAGAAAAGACGCTTTGCCGCCGGGTCGTGCTCACGGGAAGCCGATCGGCTCGGGGGCTATCGGTCGGCGCAGCACACCGGGAGAGACGCCGCTGCGAAGCCGCTATGCTACGCTGGCCGTCTGTGTTCTTCTTCTGCTGGCGATCGTTGCCGTCTTTGGACAGACTAGTCGCCACGGCTTCGTCTACTACGATGACGACAACTATATTTACCAGAACCCGCACGTCATGAGCGGGCTAACGACCGAGGGCATCGCCTGGGCGTTTACGACCGGCCGCGCCAGCAATTGGCATCCGCTGACTTGGCTATCCCACATGCTCGACTGCCAACTCTTCGGGCCCACACCCGGCGCACATCACATAACGAACGTCCTGCTCCATGCCGCCACGGTCATCCTGTTGTTTCTCGTGTTGCGAAGCATGACGGGCCAACTCTGGCCGAGCGCCTTTGTGGCGGCCGTCTTCGCCGTCCACCCGCTACGGGTCGAGTCGGTGGCGTGGATATCCGAGCGAAAGGACCTGCTCAGCGGCTTATTTTTCATGCTGACTTTGGCGGCATACACGGCCTACGCCCGCCGGCCGTTTTCGCTCGTGCGTTACGCGAGCGTTGTGGTCTTGCTGATGTTGGGGCTTATGTCGAAGCCGATGCTCGTCACTTTGCCCTGTGTGCTGCTGCTATTGGATTATTGGCCGTTGCGGCGATGGCATGCCGCCCCCGCGATCGGCAGCGTGTCGCAGCCAGATAAACCATCCGGCCGCACTACATTTCCCTGGCATCTGTTTGTTGAGAAGATCCCGCTCGTGGCATTAGCGGCGGCCTCCTGCGTCGCCACGCTTCTGGCCCAGGGCAAGGCCATCAATGCCCTGGACGCTATACCAATGTCATGGCGAATAGACAATGCCCTGGTTTCCTACGTGGCCTACATTTGTCAACTCTTCTACCCGGTTGGGCTGGCCCCGCTATATCCGCATCCGGGAAACAGCCTGTCCGCCTTGAAAGTCGTCGGCGCGATTTTCGTGTTAGTGGGTATTTCTGTTGCAGCTTTGGTGTGGCGACGGCGCGTCCCCTATCTATTTGTCGGCTGGTTTTGGTATCTCGGGATGCTCGTGCCGGTAATTGGCTTGGTGCAGGTGGGATCGCACGCCATGGCAGACCGCTATACATATTTGCCGCAGATCGGGCTGTGCATCGCCATCGGCTGGGGTGTCGCCCAAGCAATTGCTTCATGGCGTTCTCGTGCCTGGGTGTGCGGCGCCGTCTCTGTGCTGGCGGTGGTGATTCTGATGGGCTGCGCCTGGCAACAGACATCATACTGGCGCAACAGCGAAACGCTTTGGAATCGAGATTTGGCCTGCACCTCGCAGAACGCCCTCGCCCACTACAACCTCGGTAACGTCCTATCCGAGCGCGGGCGGTTCGATGCCGCCATCACTCAGTATGAACAGGCTGTCGCGATCAAGCCCGACTTCGCCGATGCCCACAACAATCTCGGCATCGCGCTCGCCCGCAGCCAACGGTACGACGACGCCATCGCGCATTTTCGCCGCTTGTTGGAAATCGAGCCGGACAGCACCGACGCCCACAACAACCTTGGCATGGCTCTGGCCGGGCGTGGGCAGGTCGACCAAGCCATCGCCGAGTATCGTCGGGCGTTAGAAATCGACGCCCGCAATGCCGAGGCCCATTACAACCTCGGTACAGCCCTGGCCCAACGGGGAGAACTCGACCCGGCCATCGAACAATATCGAAGAGCCTTGGAAATCCAGCCCGACTACGTTGAAGTCCGCTATAAGCTTGGCGCGATTCTGAACCATCAGGGAAACATCGCGGATGCGGTCGGCCAACTGCGCGAGGCCCTTCGGTCAAAGCCAAACCACGTCGTCGTCATGAACCAACTGGCGTGGATTCTCGCGACCTGCCCGGACGCTTCGATTCGCAACGGGAGCGAAGCCGTCGACTTGGCACAACGAGCCGTGCGGCTCACCGGTGGTCGGGACCCGGCCATTCTCGGCACTTTGGCCGCCGCGAATGCTGAGGCAGGACAGTTTCGTGCAGCCTTGCAAGCGGCACGCAAGGCGATTGATCTTGCTACCCAGCAAAACAACCAAGCCCTAGCAAGATCTATCCAGGCCAAGATCTCCCTGTTCAAAGCCGGAACCCCGTTTCGAGAAACTCGACAACCGTCTCCTTCGCCGACCACGCTCCCTTAGTGCAACCACAATTGGTTCGTTCTCAATGAAACTGTCCGCGGCTAGTCGACTCGACGGTAGCCTTGTGGACGGACACTGCTGCCCTCAGTTCGATTGGACATCGGCACGAATTCCAGCCATCCACTCCTTGTCCGCCTCGACCTCATTAATCATCGCGCTTGCGGAATTCCAATATTGCTGGGGGTTACGATAATAGGCCATCTTCTTTTGATACGTGTCGTCAGCCAGTTGCATGGCGGCTGGAACCAGCCAGAGGTAGATCAATAGCCAGCCAAAGCCTACGAAGAGCATCGAGCGCCCAACGCACGCAAACAACCCGGTCCACAGCGATCGCGATCGGAATATTTGCCGTGCCTGTCCGCTGCTGCGCACCCACTTGAACATATACCAGAGAATAAGAAGAGCGATGGAAACGACGATGCTAACACAGCCTCCAGGATAGGCCGCGCACCATTGCGTTAATGCCCACTCCCAGATGCCGCCTGAAGCGTTGCCTCCCTGAATCAAAAAGTACCGGAGCACACGCACATTGGCTCCGTCCCAGCCGCGCGCAGGCACGCCCGAAAAGTCCCATAGCGCCGTACCCGAAATTGGCAGCAGCGCCAGTGCCAAGGCTATCCCTAAAACTTTCACAAACCATGCCCGCACTATCCCCTTGAGAAGTGAGGTAACTCTCCATGCCAGCCAGAGCATGATCGAGCTCGTAGCGATCGCTATGAAAGCCAACGCGATCCACGTCTGAGCAACGACGGGAATGATTTCGGCCGGCGCAATTCCCAACGCAGCGAAACTCAGCCCATATCCGGCTATCCAGGTTGCTGTGTGCCGGAACGGTCCCAAAAGGTCTGCTGGTCGTTCTTGTCCCTTGCGCAGATAAAGTCCGACGAGCCAGCATACGACTCCGACAATTAGAAGGACTGTCACGCTTGATGCCGCGACACCGAGCAGCGCGAATTTCAATGTGGAAACTGGCTCGACCGCGTGCTTCCTCATCAGTCGAACGCCCGATTCAGCCAAGACTCTGTTGCGTAGCACGGCGGCTTTGGCATCCGATTTGACTGACGCCAATTCTCGGGAAGAAACCAACTCCGGATGCTTTTCCGCCAAAGTTTGGAGCATCGACAACGTTGAGCTGCGCAATATGCTGGAGGTGCCATACTCTAGACTCGGCCCGGAGTCGCTGAACTGATCCAGGCAGTGCAAGTTTTGCCGCAACAATGCCAGCGCGCCCAACGGGTCGCCGTCCCGCTCCTGCTGCTCTGCCCGGCGCTGTTGTGTCCGCACTACTTGGAATAGTGCGAAACTAACACGGGCCGGGATGAGGCGGCTGGAAGCAATAGCCAGTCGGTCAAGAGGTGTGACCTTGGAGCGGTCGAGAAATTCTACCACGGCACGGCACCATTCATCTCCTACTCTGCAGAATCGCTTTTTCTGGCCACGGCTGAAATGCCTTAGCCCCTCTTCAAACTCTTGCTTGTCTTTGATCACAAAATGCGATTCGCCCTCTGAGAAATCATAGGAGGTGCTATCGTCCCAAAATTGCGAGGCGACTAGATAGTCATAGACTGCGTTGTCCGGATCGTGGGCACTGCACTGTTCAACAGCCTTAAGCCACTCCCTTGTGCGCGGCTGTCTCTCGCCCCACGCCGACCCGGCAACTTGCAGAAGAGCCCGTAATCTCCACCAAGGAGCCTCTTCACGTTCTATTTCGGTTGCCCGCGCAGCCATTTCCAGACACGGCGCCCCACACATGCCTTCGAAGCGGGCCAAGGCGTTGTTGAGCCCGTGCCAATCAATTTCAGGGTCAGAACTGGCGCTGACCAAGTTTGAAAGATCACCAGACTTGAGGCCGTCCGGCATAGTAAGATAGCGAAACATGAAGTCCGTCGCTGGCGAGTCCAGCACTAGTGCTGCGCCCATCGCAAGTTCTGCGCTCTGCGGTTCCGTGGCGGTAATACGTTTTGCTTCCGACAACCAAAACGCCGCTTGGTCGGACGGCTCCAGTTGGGATATGGTCGCAGTCCGTCCAGCAAAAATGCCCAGCGAAGCGTCCCACCATTGCGCCCATAGCATGGTACCGCCCGTTTCTGTCTTCAGGACCACCCAGGTTAGTCGTCCACTGAGAGCAACGAGTAGCAGAAGGAATGCCAGCTTGCAGACGCGCGATTTCCAACCGCCGCGCCGATGCGGTAGGGCGAGGTTTCCCATTAGATCAGATGGCTCGGCCATGGAACGCCGTCCGAATACCCGTAATGGCTTTCGGGCGTACTATCCGAACGAAAGATTAGTTAGCGAACAGGCAGACACATCGAGAACGTATTGCGTCAGTCTACGGACGATCCTACACCCTTCCCGTAATCCATACAACTCTCAGTGGGGCAGCAAGCGTGTCGTCACGGCACCGAGAGGATGTCGGCTAGAAGTTTCGGCCCAGCCGAAAAGTGAACTTGTCTCCGATCATTGCCTTCTGTTTCGCCTGCTCCGTAGTCCACATGCCGCGAGATTACGGGTGTGCCCGTCCGATCAGCCAGCGACACTGGCGAGCATGCGTTTGCCACTAGCGCAAAGGCCGGATGGGGAGTTGCTGGGACATACGTCTAATCGCGCAGGCCGGATTCTGGGTCACTGCAGCAGGGCGCTGCTTGATTCCGTGGAAGATCTACGATAGGTTCGATTCTTGCCAGGAGTGCTTATCGTCTCGCATATCTGTGCGTCCGCGGCTGCCGTAGCGGCCATCCTCTTCTCAAGGAGTCGTAGTTATGATCCTTCTTGACTTCAGCATGTACCCCGTTGGAGCTGGTGCGAGCCTCGGGTCGTATGTGGCCCAGAGCCTGGACATTGTCGACCGCAGTGGCATCGATTACCGCTGCCACGCAATGGGCACCACAATGGAAGGCGATCTCGACTCGCTTCTTGCCGTGGTTAAGCGGTGTTTCGAGGCTATGGCCATCGATTGCGACCGGATCGAGTGTTCCATCAAGTTCGACTACCGCAAAGGCTACAGCCAGCAGCTCGACGGCAAAGTGGCCAGCGTCGAACAAAAGCTCGGGCGGCCGGTCAAGAAGTGAGCATTAGGCCGCCAAAAGGGCTATATTAGGGAAGAGAAGTGGCCAATGGGTAGTGGCGAGTCCAGGAGATTCACGCTACCACTTGCCACGAACCACTCGCCACCAGCCACTCCCTATGTCGCCATTGACGTCCGACCTCCGCTCACTGCTCGGCCGAGAAAACGTGCTCTCGGCGCCGTCGGAATTGGCTGTATACGATTGCGACGCCTTTACGATCGAGCGTCAACGTCCGGACGTCGTGGTGCTGCCGCGTTCGGCGATGCAAGTGGCCGACGTCGTGAAGGTCTGCCCGCGGCATAGCGTACCGATCGTTGCACGCGGCGCGGGGACTAGCTTGGCCGGTGGATGCTTGCCGGTTGGTGGCGGTGTGCTGATCATGCTGTCGCGGATGAACAAGATCGTCGAGATCGATCTGCGCAATCGCATGGCGGTCGTCGAGGCCGGCGTAACCAATCTTCGGCTCACGCAGGCGCTGGCCGGCAGCGGATTCCATTTCGCGCCCGATCCATCGAGCCAAGGAGCGAGCACGATCGGCGGCAACGTGGCTACCAACGCGGGCGGCCCACATACGCTAAAGTACGGCGTAACGGTCAACCATGTTCTCGGACTAGAAGTCGTGCTGGCCGACGGCTCGATCATGCAGCTTGGTCCGGTACTTTCCCCTAGCGAGTTGGACTTGACAGGTCTATTGGTCGGCAGCGAGGGAACCCTGGGCATCGTGACCAAGGCGTGGGTGCGGCTGACGCCAAATCCGCAAGACCATCGGGTAATGCGGGCGCTTTTCGATTCTGTCGATGACGCTACGAATGCTGTCAGCAGCATCATCGCGGCGGGTATCGTTCCGGCGGCCCTGGAATTGATGGACCAGGGTATCTTGGCAGCAGTGGAGGAGGCCTTCGAGTTCGGCTTCCCACCCGACGCTGCCGCGGCGCTGGTGATCGAGGTCGATGGACGGGCCGCCGGCCTCGATCGACAAGAAGGGCAAATCACTGATATCTGCAAACGGTTTGGCGCCCGCGAGGTGTTGCAAGCTTCGTCGGCCGAAGAGCGCGAGATGCTGTGGAAGTGCCGCAAATCGGCGGTTGGCGCCACCGGCCGGCTGAGTCCAAGCTACACGATCCAAGACGGCGTGGTACCGCGCACGCGTCTGCCGCACATCATTCGTCGGACGGCTGAAATTGGCCTGAAGCATCAGATCAGGATCGTCAACGTCGCTCACGCTGGCGATGGAAATATCCATCCGATCCTGCTATTTGACGAGCGCGACCGTGCCGAGGTCGAGCGGGCTGTTGCGGCCGGTCGCGAGATCCTCGAAGAGTGCATCGCTTGTGGAGGCAGCATCACGGCCGAACACGGCATCGGTGTTGAAAAGATCGAATTGATGGACAGCCTTTTCGCGTCGGCCGACTTAGAGGCGATGCGGCAGGTGAGGCGTGCATTCGATCCGGCCGGGCGATTGAATCCAGGAAAGGTCGTTCCGGAGAAGTTGGGCGCGAGACGTGACGACGTAACCATGCAGGTCACGGAGGAACGAAGTTGAACGGCGCTGAATCCATGCTGCCCGTGGCCGAGACCATCATACCAGCCGATCAGGCTGCTGTGGCAGAGGCTGTGCGCAATGCGAACAATCAAGGCTTGGCGGTGTATCCTGTTGGCGGTGGAACGAAGTTCGATTACGGCGCGAAGCCGCAGCGACCGGGAATTGGGCTTTCGCTCGGGCAACTAAATCGTTTGGTCGATTATCCATCCGACGATTTGACGATTACCGTCGAGGCCGGCATGACAATTGCCGACCTGAACGGGCATCTAACGGCGAAGCGGCAGCGGTTACCAGTCGATATGTTGCAGCCGGATCGAGCGACAGTTGGCGGCGCGATGGCCATCAACGCGGCGGGTCCTCGGCGATACGCCTATGGCACGATGCGCGACTATGTTCTCGGATTTACGGCCGTCGACGGCACCGGCACTGTGTTCTCCGGTGGCGGCCGCGTTGTGAAGAACGCTGCGGGATACAACATGTGCCGGCTGATGACCGGCTCGCTCGGCACGCTAGGCGTCATTACGCAAGTGACGCTGATGGTCCGGCCACTGCCTGAAACCACCGCGCTATTGATCTGCGAGGTCCCCGATTTTGTGGTGGCGGAAGAGATGCTGGCTGGAATTGTGCAATCCGCGACACGCCCGGCGTTGATCGAATTCGCGGCCGGTCACCAGCATGGAAACGACTTGGCTTTCGGACCGCTGCTGGCCGGTCACGTCGGACGGCTCTACGCCGGTTTTGAGGGGTCGGTCGAGGAGGTCGATTCGGCGGTCGAGCAAGCCCGAGAGCAATGGATCGCGCTGGGCGGGTCAGCACCGACGCTGGTCCCGGCAGGCCGGGCTGAACCCATGCGGCAACAGCTTGGCGAGTTCGCGGCCGACGCACTGATTAACGTGCTGCCCAGCGCCGTGATCGAAACAATGGCAAAGATCCTGGACATGGACGCGGACTCCGCAATCCAGGCGCATGCCGGCGACGGGGTGATTCGCGTGCAATGTTCCAAGGCAAATCTGCCCATGCTTGCCGCCTTGCGTTCAATTGCCACGGCCGCCGACGGCAAGATGACCGTGCTGCGACATCCCGAAGGCGCAAAGATGACTGCTGTCGAGGTCTGGGGCACGCCCGGGCCGGAGATTCGCCTCATGCGCGCTATCAAGGAGCGTTTCGATCCGCAGAACATCCTTAACCCAGGACGATTTGTCTTCGAGTAAAGAAGCACGTCTAGCGACCGCCAGTGCAGCGACTCGCGAGGCGAACAGGGCCGCCGTACCGGCGGCCGCTAAATGACACATTTGCCCATGAACCTGGATAGCTTCGACAACGTGGACCACTCGCAAAACCCGGCCGCGGGGATCAGCTACGACCTGTTCCTGCGCTGCGTGCACTGTGGTCTGTGCACGTCGAGCTGCCCGACCTACACCGAGTTGGGCGACGAGAACGATGGCCCTCGCGGCCGCATCCAACTCATGCAGATGGTGGCCGATGGCCGCGCCGAACTGACCGATCGCGCGCGACGACACTTGGAGCTGTGCCTGGATTGCCGGGCGTGCGAGACGGCATGTCCCTCGGGCGTGAGCTATGGCCGGCTGATCGAGCCGTTCCGTCTGGCGGTCGAGCAGGCCGACGGGCGGCTGGAAGCAAAGTATGATTGGTTCCGTCGCGCGATTCTCTTCGGCTTGTTCCCCTATGCCGAACGGATGCGGAAGGTCTTGCTGCCGGTGCGACTGCTGCAACAGGCAGGCCTGATCGATGCAGCGGAACGCCTGGGGCTGCTGAGGCTCGTTCCCGGCCGCTTGGGACGGATGGTGTCACTGGTGCCGCCGCCAACACGGCCGGGACCAAAACTGCCGCGGTTCTTGCCGGCCATTGGTCGAAAGCGTGCCAGGGTGGCGTTCTTTGTTGGCTGCGTGGCCGACGCCGTTTTCCGGTCCACGCATTGGGCCACGCTCCGCGTGTTGCAGGAGAACGGCTGCGACGTGTTCATCCCGCCCGAACAGGGCTGCTGTGGCGCGATCCACTATCACGCCGGCAACAGCCGCGGCGCCCGGCGGATGGCCGATGCGAATCTTGTGGCCTTCGAGCTCGACCGTTACGACGCAATTGTCGTCAATCACGGCGGTTGTGGGGCAATGATGAAAGGCTACGGCCTGCACTGGCACGACGGCTTGCAACCGCATCGTGAAAAGTTCGCTGCGAAGGTGAAGGACATCAATGAGTTTCTCGATTCGCTTGGGATATTGACGCCGCCCGGGCGGATCGATGCCATTGCGACGTACCACGATGCGTGCCACCTTGGCCATGCCCAAGGCATCACGGCTGCACCGCGGCGGCTGTTGGCCAAGATTCCCGGACTGGAACTGCGCGAACTGCCTGAGAGCGACGTCTGCTGCGGCTCGGCCGGCACCTACAATTTGAACGAGGCCGCGATGTCGGACCGGCTCTCGAAACGGAAGATCGACAACATTCTCAGCACCGGCGCCCAGATTGTGTTGGCTTCCAATGCCGGTTGCCTGCTGCAAATCGGTGCGAGGTGCGACAGCGAAGGCTACCGATACGGGTGATGCACCCGATGGAACTTCTCGATCTAAGCTACCGTGGCGCGGCTGCAAAGAGTGCGTCTGCGGTATAGAGACAGCGTCCGGCCTCATTCTGTTCGGAGCGATCTTTGCGAACAGGGCGAATTTGCGCAAGTAACAATTCGTTTTTTTATTTGTGCGAATTATTTTGGCCGTGACCGCGTGGGCTTGTCGTCGCTAAACGCTTGGCGTCGACCCACCCCAATGCAATAATCATATTGGGCTGGATTTGCGCGGCCAGTCTTTAGGATGCATAGGGTTCGACTCCGTTGCCGCGATTGACGCAATACGCCGGCAATCGTCGCGAGGAGTTGCTTCCCACAGCGGACGGAGCGAGCTCATGGAGCGGAGGCTCTCGTTTGTGCCTTTTCTACTAGGCGTCGGGCTGGGCGCCGGCGGAATGTGGGCATTGATGCATGCGAGAACGTGGCCGTGCGACAGACGAACGAGACAGCGCGCCAGCGACGCAGAGGTTGACAGGCTCGACGAAATGATTGCCTACCACACTCGCGCTATCGACCTCAATCCCAACGACGCCGATGCTTATCAGGGACGAGCGCTTGCCCATTGGCTAAAAGGCGATCTGGATAGCACCATCGCAGACTTCACGGCATCCATCCGGCGGAACCCCGATGACGCATGGGCCTACAGTTGTCGCGGCGATGCCTACTGTCAGAAGGGCGACTTCGACGCTGCGATCCAAGATTGCACAGAAGCCATCCGGCTGGATCCGCAAAATGCTTCTGCCTTCTATTGCCGAGGTTCGGCATACGAGAGACAAGGGGACTTGACTCGAGCGAACAAGGACTTTGCCCGCGCTAATGAGATTCAACAAAGCGCTGGGTAGCTCACGCTACACAGTCGCCGTCTTCTGCCGTGTTCCCGCGTATCGCTCACTAAACTCGGCGATGGATTGATCGACCCCGGCGGCAGCGTCGTCATCGAGTTGGCGCGTCGTGGTGATTCGTTGCCAGAGCGATTTCTTTTCTTCGCGGAAGAACTTCAGATAGGTTTCTTCCCAGGCATGAACGTCCTTCAACGGAACCTTGTCGAGATGGCCCTGGGTGCCGGCGTAGATGCTCAACACCTGATCGGTGACGTGCATCGGGCGATACTGGCCCTGCTTTAACAGTTCGGTCATGCGGTAGCCGCGATCGAGGCGGGATTGCGTGGCCGCATCGAGGTCGGTCCCGAGTTGGGCGAAGGCTTCGAGCTCGCGAAATGAGGCCAGATCCAGTCGCAAACCACTCGCCACGCGCTTCATCGCCGGCACTTGGGCGGCGCCGCCGACGCGTGAGACCGAAATGCCCACGTTCATCGCAGGTCGCTGACCGGCAAAGAACAAATCGGGCTGAAGGTAGATTTGGCCGTCGGTAATCGAGATGACGTTCGTGGGAATGTAGGCCGACACCTCGCCCTCCAACGTTTCCACGATCGGCAGGGCCGTCAATGATCCGCCGCCCAACTCGTCGCTCAACTTTGCTGCACGTTCGAGCAGCCGACTATGGCAATAGAAAATGTCGCCGGGGTATGCCTCGCGTCCCGGCGGGCGCCGCATCAAAAGCGAAATTTGGCGGTAGGCCGTGGCCTGTTTTGACAAGTCGTCATAGACGATCAGCGAATCCTGCCCCTTATAGGTGAAGTATTCGGCCATAGCACAGCCCGCGTACGGGGCGACGTATTGCAGCGGCGCCGGATCACTGGCGCCGGCAACGATTACGGTCGTGTAATCCATCGCACCGTGCTTGCGCAGCACCTCAATTAGCCCAGCAACGGTCGAATCTTTCTGCCCTATGGCCACATAGAAGCACTTTACGCCCGTGTCTTTCTGATTGATGATCGTGTCGATGCAGATGGCTGTCTTGCCGGTTTTGCGGTCGCCGATGATCAGCTCGCGTTGGCCGCGGCCGATGGGCGTCATGGCATCGATGGCCTTAATGCCGGTCTGCAACGGCTGTTTGACAGGTTGCCGCTCGGCCACGCCCGGTGCCGGCGATTCGACCAGCCGCCGCTCGGTAGTCACGATCGGCCCGGCGCCGTCTAGTGGATTACCGAGAGGATCGATCACGCGGCCCAAGACGGCATCGCCCACGGGGACCGAAAGAAGCTGGCCAGTGCTGCGGACCTCGTCGCCTTCTTGAATCGAGAGGAAATCGCCAAGGATGATCGCGCCAACAGAGTTCTCTTCCAGATTGAATGCAAGGCCGTTGATGCCGCCGGGAAATTCCAGCATCTCGCTCGACATCGCACCGGAAAGTCCGTAGATGCGCGCAATACCGTCACCCACCTCGATAACGCGGCCGACCTCGCGGACATCGATCCGCGATTCGAACTGCTCAATTTCCTGCTGGATAACGGAAGCGATCTCGTCGGCTTTGAATTTCATGGGCGCTCCTCTGGACCATCTGTTGACGCAGATTCTGTAATTGGTTGGCAATCGAGCCGTCATAGACCGTATCGCCGATACGCAGCACAGCACCGCCGATCAGGTTTGGGTCGGTCTCTTGTTCAAAAACCGGCTCGCCGCCGAGCTTCGCACGCAGATCTTGGGCAATCTTCTCGATCTCCTCCGCGCTCAGCGGTGTGGCAGTGCTCAACCGCACCGGGATGCGGCCGCGCAGCGCGTCGTACAACACATTTGCCTGGCGGTGTATGGCCCGCAGGCAATCGAGCCTGCCATGGCGGGCAACGACCTTGAGAAAATTCACCAGCAGCGGAGAAGCCCGGCCCTTTAGAACTCGATCGATGGCCGCCGACTTATCATCCGGCGACACAAGCACGGACGCTAACACGTTTTCCCACTTGGGAAACTTGTCCAATAGCTGAGATACAACGGCGTCGAAGTCGTCGATCACCGCGGTCGTTTGACCGGCTTGTTCGGCGGCATCGAGCAAACCTTTGGCATATACCTCGGCGATGTGCTCAACGCCCACGTCGGCCTCGAATTCGGCCGCCGTCCGGGCATGCTCGGCATTTATGTCGCGCGATTCAGGCATAGCGTCTTCCAATCAGTTGCGACTCACATCCTTATCGCCTTGCATAAACCCCGCCACGGCTTGCTCGATCAGTCGCGTGTGATCGTTGGCATCGAGCTTGGCGCGAACGATCTTTCCAGCCAATTCAACGGCCAGCGTGGCGCTCTGGCCAGCCAAGTCTTTAATGGCTGCTGCAGTGGCGGCGTCGATCTGCTTTAGCGCCCGCGCAAACTCGGCCTCGGCCTCGGCCTTCGACTTCTGGATCAACTCGCGGCCAGCGTGTTCGGCGTCGCGGCGACCTTGTTCGACGATGGCGTGAACTTCGTCCTGCGCGGCGGCCAGTTTGCGCTCGTAATCTTCGAGAATCTCCTTTGCCTTTTGGTTGGCAGCCTCGGCCTGAGCGATCTGGTCAGCCAAGTTGCGTTCCCGCTTGTCGAGCCCCGCAGCGATCGGTTTCCAAGCAAACTTACCAAGAATTGCCAGCAGGCAGAGGAAGACCACGGCTGTCCAGAGGGCCAAATCGCTCTTCCACTCCATAGGTTTGACCGTTCCGGTCCCCTCGGCGCCGGCCGCAACGAGAATCAAGGCAGAAGCAAGCTGAGATACGATCATGGTGCAAAGGCCCTACAAACGAAGTGGCGCAGCTCTTCTCATTGTGCAAATCATTCAGGCACAGCCACGGACGGCCGTGCTGAACAGAACGATCACGGGAAGAACATGCAGACGATCAGTGCCAAGAAAGTCACACCTTCAATCAGCGCGGCGGCGACAATCATTGCTCCCTGGATGTTACCGGCGACCTCGGGCTGCCGGGCCATGCTTTCGACGGCAGAGGCCCCGATACGGCCGATGCCCAGACCCGCTCCAATGATCGCCAGACCGGCGCCAAAGGCACCGCCGATGAAAATGGCAGAGCCCTTCAAAGGCGTAGCGGTTTGCGCCGCTGCCTCCGGCGACGTGGATGGCTTCTCTTGGGCCAGGGCCGGCGCCGCCAACATCAGCAACACCATGCAGAACATCGCAAGTTTTAACAACCTGTTCACGTGAAACGTCTCCTTAGCAAGAATGGGTGACAGACATGGCACTCCTCGGTCAATGCTGATGAATCGCCATGCCGATAAACAGGGCCGACAAGAACGTGAAAACATAGGCTTGTAGGCAAGCTACAAGTAATTCCAACAGATTCAATGCCACCGCGCCGGCAATACTAACCGGTGCAACGCCGAGCCAAAGCAGCGACTGCGCGGTGGCCGCGATGAAACCCATAACAACTGCCAACACGAGATGCCCGGCGAACATGTTGGCAAAAAGTCGCACCGCCAAGATCGAATGCCGCACGACCAGACCCATGATCTCAATCATGAAAATCATCGGCTTGAGAAAGATGGCGAACATGAATGGCACGTCCATGTGCGGAATCTGACCGGTCCAAAACTTCACGGGGCCGAATCGTGCGATGCCGGCCGCCAACACCACACCAAACGTGACGATGGCAATCGCGCCGGTAACGCCCAACGCACCGGTCGGTGATCCCGCCCAGGGGACCAAGCCGCACAGGTTTAGGAACAAAATGAAGAAGAATTGACTCCAAAGAAACGGCAGGAATCGGTCGGCATCGTGGCTGCCGATCGCCGGCCTCGCCACTTCGTCGCGCACGAATACGATGATCGTTTCCCACATGTTCCAGAATCGCCCGCGGGGTGGTCCGCCTGACGCCAATCTGCGTGCCAGCGGAATGAAGATGATCACCATCAGCACGGCGACGACGAGCTCCAACACCATAAACTTGGTCAGGTGCAAGCCAATCGCTTCAAAAGGCTGCGGAATATGTAGGTCCACGCCGAACGGCAGATGGAAGCAGTCGTTGTCCTTGACGTGTTCGATCAGTTCGACGGGGTCAGCCATGAGTCTTCCAATCTTCCGCTTTTGAGCTGCCTGACTGCCGCTTACGCAATATTCTCACGGGCAGCGACATCGGTACTTCGACGGCCAACGCCAGCAGATAGAATCCCACAAGATAATAGACGAACCCGCCATCTACCAGCCCCTGGCCCCGAAGGCGGATGACCAATGCCAACATTAGAGGTATCCCCGTCCGAACCGCCATTGGCAGCAAAATGCCAGTGCTGCCGTACTGGGGATCCGAAAGCGACCGGCTCAGAATGAGCGCCGCAGTGGCTGAGACAAAACACGTCCCTGCGGCCATAGACGCCGCAACCACGCCCACCCAACCCTGAATGCCAATAGCTACGAATATCGCAACCGCGTACGCCCCTCCAATCGTTATGGCCAACACCGAAACTTGAACCGTCAGACTGCGGCGCGGCAGCGTTGTTATCCATCGTCGGACGTTCATGGTTTTGGCTTATCGGGACGGCCTGGGGTGTCGGTATGGTGGCGCACACCTGATAGAGTGTGAACCATCCGCATCAACGTCCAAATCCCGGACGTGCCACCCAGAACGCCCCCGAGGATCGCAAATAGCCCCCTCGTTCCAAGCCGCGAATCTGCCCAGGCGCCAATCAAGATGGGGATGACCATTTCGGCGGCAACGGTCATGGCGCTCGTTGCCCAGTCGGCCGCTCGGGCCACTAGAGAACGATCGTCGGGTATGTCGTCACGGCTCATGTCGAAGCCGCTGACCGTTGGCTACGAAATTACCCAATTTACTGACGACGCTGCGATGTGTCAACGGCTGGAAGCGCAACCGCATTACATGAAACGACTTGGAACCGATGAATTAGCCACATGGACAGCGCCGTAATGTTGCCGCTCTACGTCCGACGCCCTGTGAGCATTCCGCGAGAATGTCGCGCGCTATCGCGATGATCTACCACCGTAGGGGCTTCCCCGGCCGGTGTACGCATCCTATGATTCTGCGTGTTGACGTCGTTTTTCGTGAAATGGTGAACGTCGCAAGGCCTTCCATCGTATAGGGATAGATGCGGATGCCAGCAGGGCGCGTTTGCGGCCCGATGAATCAGATCGTTGCGTAACTGACTCAGTTTCGGTATAATGCAAAATAACAGTGCTTCCTGCCTTGCCCAGTGTAAAGCTGGGTGCCTGCCCATGGTGGGACGTGAACTCTAGCGGCCACGGACTGCCGCCCTAGCCAGTGGAGCTGCGTAATGACGGCATCGGATCTTAAGAGTCGAACTGTCAGGGACTTAGCCGTGATGGCCCGGAAGAAGAAGGTTCCGGGCTGGCACGCCATGAAGAAGGACGAACTGGTCAAGGCTTTGCTGCGCAGAGTTCGGGCAGAGGGTCGCCGCCGCGCGGCCACCAACGGCCATAATACATCGCCTTCCAGTCACAAGTCACCGCAAAGTCTGGAACAGTTGAAAGTCAAGACGGCTGAGGCCAAGGACTTGACCTTCCGCCCCGTAGTCGACACGGAGTCACACGCCAAGGACCGGCTTGTTGTCATGGGTGCGCGACCCCTACTGGCTCCACGCCTACTGGGAACTGAGCCGCAAGAGTATCGAGCGAGCGAAGGCAGCCCTGGGCCAGTATTGGCACGAAGCCCACCCAGTGTTGCGGGTCTGTGAGGTTGTTCGCGACGGCACCACCAGTTCCAGCAGGAAACCCATTCGGGATGTTAGAATCCACGGTGGTGTGAATAACTGGTACATCGACGTGCAAAATCCACCGAAAAGCTACCAACTCGACATCGGATATTTGGCTTCGGGAGGTCGGTTCTACTCGGTCGGACGTAGCAACGTCGTGAGCACTCCGCCGGCCGCTGCCGGCGATGCCTTCGACAAGAACTGGGCCGATGTAGCGAAGAATTTTGACCGCGTGTTCGCCCTCAGCGGCGGCTACAGCGAGCCGGAAACCAATGGGGAACTCAAGGAAGTGCTTGAGGAACGGCTTCACCGACCGATCGGCAGCCCCATCATTGCGCAATTCGGGGTGGGGGCATCCGGAACGCATCAGGTTAATGGCCCGGGGTTTGAGTTCGAGGTCGATACCGAGTTGATCGTCCATGGCGTGACCCAACCCGATGCGCGGGTAACCCTGCGTGGCGAACCGGTGAAAATCCGTAGCGACGGCACGTTCGCCGTCCGCTTCAACTTGCCGGACCGTCGTCACGTTTTGCCGATGGTGGCCAGCAGCCGCGATGGCGCGGAGCAGCGCACCATTGTCCTGGCCGTGGACCGCAATACCAAGGTCATGGAACCAGTCACCCGTGAACCGGGCGATTAGTGGCGCGACAGCCGGTCGTTGACAGGTGGGGTGACATCACTGTCTGGCAACCGGTGGCAAGCAGGCCTGCGTCGGCACTGGTTTGGCGCGGGGGGCCATACCGCCGCAGGCAAAGCACAGCCAGCCGTGCCCGGTCTAAACAAAGCCCATCATCTTGCGTACAATGCCGGCATGTCCAACGACCTGTCGCGATACCTTAACCAGTGGAAGTTCGACTCCGAGACCTTTATGGTCCGAATCGTCCCGGGCGATGATGGGCGCAGCAAGATCCAGTTGCGCGTCGACTTGGGCATACTCCAAATGGAGATGGAGGGCCGGCCCGATGGCGTGCGGCCGGATGGATTTGAGTCGTGGCTGGACTTTTACGAATATCGCCAGCAAGCTAGCGACGAGTCGGACCCCGATGCCGCACCTTTCTCGCTTTCGGAGGAGGACTGCATTCGCCTATGGCGTGAAGCGATGCAATACTATCATCGCTACTTGGGCCTCTGGCACCTGGAACTGTACGAATCGTGCGCTCGCGACACCGCACGGAACCTGCGCTTGTTCACCTTCGTGCACACGTACGCTCAAGATGATCGCCACAAGCGGCAATTTGATCAGTGGCGTCCGTATGTGCTAATGATGCACACCAGGGCGGTGGCCACTCCCATCGTACAGCAAGGGCTGTACGATGATGCACTCCGCGTGGTCGATGCTGGGATTGACGACATCCGTGAGTTTCTGGACGAGTACGACCAGATTGAGCGAGCCGACGAGTGCATGGAATTGAGGAGCCTCGAACGATGGCGGGAGGAGATTCTTCTTAAGGAGCATCAGGCGGCGGAAGCCCGCCCGAAAAGCGCCGCCGATATCCTTCGACGGCAGCTTGAAGCAGCGATTGCTGCCGAAAAGTTCGAAGAGGCGGCTCGTCTTCGCGACCAAATCCGCAGCGTCGGAGGCGAAGCTAATAGGACGGGGCAGAGTTAGGCAATCGATACGGAGCGACTCCTACGGCGGAAGAATACGCAGATTATGCAACGGTACCTGGAAACGAGCGAGTACATTGACTGGGGGCATCCTGCAGTGCGCGATAAGGCCGCGAACCTCGCTGTAGGCGCGGTCGATGAGATGGCGATAGTGAGGAATTGCTTTCAGTTTGTCCGAGATGAGATTCACCATAGCTGGGATCTTCGATTGAACCCGGTTACCAGTAAGGCGTCGGATGTTTTGCGGCACGGAACGGGGTATTGCTACGCCAAAAGTCATTTGTTGGCAGCGCTACTCTGCGCAAACGGTATCCCCGCCGGTTTGTGTTACCAACGCCTGAAAGTGGAACCAGACGGCTCGCGTTACAGCCTTCATGGCTTGAACGCCGTGTATCTGAAGCAGCAGGGATGGTATCGCGTCGATGTGCGCGGGAACAAAGATGGCGTTCAGGCCGATTTCGAGCCGCCAAACGAGAAACTGGCCTTCTCAATCGCAGACCCAGGCGAGGCGGACCTTCCCGAAATTTGGGCCGAACCTATCAACACGGTGGTCCAGATCCTTCGAGACAGCATGACCATTGAGGACGTCTATCGGAACTTGCCGGACGTCGAACTACTTTCCTCTTAGCTATCAACGGCTGTGCAACTCCTTCGCACCCTAGACGATTTTCCTGAAACGCTCCGCGGTGGCGCTGTATCGATCGGCAATTTCGACGGCGTGCATCTTGGCCATGCGCGATTGGTGGAGCGGCTGCGGACGATGGCGTGCCAGGTTGGCGGGCCTGCTGTGGTGTTCACGTTCGATCCGCCGCCGGTGCGGCTGCTACGCCCCGAAGCGGCACCCGAGCCGCTGCTTTGGATCGAACGAAAGATCGAGATCCTCACGGAATTGGGGGTCGACGCCGTCCTCGTTTATCCAACGAATAGGGCTCTCCTCGAACTGGACGCCCGCGCTTTCTTCGACCAAATCGTGCGCGGACGTCTGGGAGCGCGGGCGATGGTCGAGGGCCCCAATTTCTTTTTCGGGCACAATCGTTCGGGAAACGTCGAGGTCCTTCGCCGACTTTGTTCAGACCGCGGATGCCCTTTGAAGTCGTCGAGCCAACGGAAATGGCGGGACAGATTGTCTCCAGCTCACGGATTCGGGCGGCAGTGCTGGCCGGACAGGTCGACGCGGCTCGGACAATGCTTGGCCGACCCTACCGGATTCGAGGAGTAGTTGTTCGCGGCGCCGGCCGAGGGGCGCGGCTCGGCTATCCGACGGCCAACGTTGGATCAATCGATACGCTCCTGCCCGCCGTAGGGATTTACGCGGCGCGAGCGAGAACCGAAGGCGATTGGCATCCGGCCGCCGTCAGTTTGGGGCCAAATCCGACCTTCGACGAAGGGGGATTGAAAGTCGAAGCGTATCTGATCGATTTCAAGGACATGATTTACGGCCGATCGATCGAGGTTGACTTTCTGGCCCCGTTAAGAGAGATTAGACGCTTCGACTCGGTCGAGGCCCTGGTGGAACAAATGGCCCGCGACGTGGCCCAGACGTTGGAAATCGTCGGCAGCTTCGGGCAGGGCGACGGGACTCCGGTGGCGGGTGCATTGCCGGTCCGCGGCATGCGTGAACAGTTCAGAGACGAATCGGCAGTCGACTGCCGCCAAGGACAATGATGATACCGTGGTCCCGCTTTGCCGACATCGTAAAGACTCACCAGCGATTCCTGCTGACGACCCACATTCGTCCGGATGGCGACGCCCTTGGCAGTGAACTTGCCATGGCAGCCATATTGGAGGTGCTTGGCAAGGACGTGCAGATCTGTAACGCCTTTTCCGTGCCACCGAATCTGCGATTCCTCGATCCGTCGCATAAGGTGAAGCAGCTTCGGGCCGACTCGGCTAGCCAGGCGCTCGATGATCGCCAGGTGCTCATCATCCTGGATACCACGGCGTGGGCCCAACTCGGGGCAATGACCGACGTGGTGAAAAAGACGAGGGCTCTTAAGGTCGTCATCGATCACCATGTAAGTGAGGACGATCTTGGAGCAGAGTTGTTCAAAGATACTAGCGCAGAGGCCGCCGGGCGCTTGGTCGTCGAAGCGGCCGATGCACTTGGCGTGCCGTTGACGCCCACGATCGCCGAGCCGGCGTTCGTCGCACTGGCCACCGATACCGGTTGGTTTCGTTTCGCATCGGCAAAGGCCGATACCCTGCGGCTTGCCGCACGATTAGTCGAGGCCGGCGCCGTACCACACACAATCTACAAGAACCTGTATGAGACGGACACTCATGCGAGGTTGCAACTGATTGGTCAGGCGTTTGCCCATACGAATATCGAGTTGGATGGCCGCCTGATCTATACTTGGCTTACGCAGGCCGACTTCTTTGCCACCGGCGCCTTGCCGTCCGATAGCGAAGACGTCATTAACATGACGTTGGCGGTCGGTGGTACCCAAGTTGCGGTCATACTGGTCGAGCAGCCCACCGGCGGCTTCAAGGTAAGTTTTCGCAGCCGCTGCGACGTTGATTGCAGCGCGGTCGCCGAGACATTCGGCGGAGGCGGACACAAGGCAGCCGCCGGGGCATTTCTCGATGAGCCGCTCGCCTCGGCACGCGAAAAAGTTCTTCAGGCGGTTCGCGCGGCGATGAAAGCCTCGCCGACTTGCATGTCCGGAAGCAATGGTGCGGCTGGTCAGCAGAAGGCCAAAAGAATTGCTGACCAGTGCGGGCCGCAAATGTGAGCGTTGCAGGCGAGCCCAGCGCCGCTGCAATGTGCAACGCATCTTTCATTCGTTGCAGCCGCTCCGGTGGTGCACATATTGCAGAAACTATTGCCGCATAAGAGCTAACGATTTTAGCCGCGAACGCAAGTCCATGCAGCTCTCTTGGGTGATGTGTTGCACGCAACAGAGTGTTGCGTCGCTACTACGCAGTTTTATTGGTACCGTGGTTGATTATGGAACAGTTCCGACGTTTTTTCCCGGGAAACCAGGCTCGTTCCGCGAGCCGTCGTTCCATTATCAGTGCAGGACTCAATAAGACATCACGCACGGCGAGCAATCAATGCCCGTCAAGCGACAATGCGACATGAGCGAAGTCGCCATTTCTGTTTTTTTGTCACGAAGACGCGGAAGCGGGAAATCGCGAAATAGAGCCTGGATCTTCCAACTTTTCGCCGTGGCGAAGTTCCACATTTTCAAAGAGCGCCCGGCGTGCCCTGGGGCAGTACCGTAATATGTCCGAATATGTACGCGCAGGCATTGGTGCGACATGTTTCGGCAGTCGATATTCTCGGTCCATAGTTGTCGGCATTCAAGATCAAGAATTGGCCACTCCCCAATCAAGTCGAAGGTCACGCATCGAGATTGAAGCCGTAGCGGGATACGAAAGAAAGCGAGCTGCGGTCGGCGGGTGGCTTGTAGGCCGGCAAAGCAAGACATATGATTGACTGGAAGGCGATAGGCCGTGGAATGAAGGTAAGGCGATGGCCGACCTGGCTCACGTCCGGACGCCGCTGGAGTTGGAGTTATGTATGCTGTCACCGGAACTCCAAAACAGTCAATATAAAGACTCCCGACCCCTTTAGTCTTCACTTAGGAGTCTAAAGCTGACGGTAACAATAGGCGGCAAGAGTGTACCAGTCACAATTGTGTCTACCAGCAACAAAGCTGAGATCACCTACAGAACAAAAATGGACGGCGACACGCCTACGCATGGTACGTGGACTTTCCGCTATTATGTATGCGGTACGGTAAGGCGAGAGGACACCGGCCAAATCATTCCGATGAACCTATTCGTGTTCACAGCATCAGGTTCATGGTAGGCTTCGTCGCGTCTGGGGAACGAGAAATGAACGAACAACACTCATGCTCTTGGCGTGGCGCGAAGCGTACACGTCCGCCACAGGGGCGCGTTTCGCTTCGTACTCTAGCGTGGTTCACGTTGGCAATGGGCGTTGTCGTTGCGGGAACACTGGTCGTTTTGTACTATCCGTACTACCAACAGCACGCAATTGCACGGCGTTTTGAGGCTATCGGGGCGGAGGTCACTTGCGATCCGTGTCCTATATGGCCCTTATCGCATCTCAGAACGGGCAGTTCTTGCGATGCTATCATATGGATCAATTTTGTTCCCGGATACTGGGGTTGCAACGACTTCAGACCAGTCAGTATTGCACGGCGGCATGTGGACGCTGCCGACTTGGAGCTTCTGCGGTATTGCACAAATCTGCGCGGTCTTGAGTTGGGCGGAACGGATGTTGGCGACGATAGCTTGCGCACCATCCAACACCTGCGCACACTTGGAACGCTCGACTTGTCAGATACGTTGGTCACAGACCAATCACTCACATTCATCAGCGGTCTGAGTTCTCTGAATACGTTGTCGTTGGCAAGAACCGCCGTTTCGGACGAAGGACTGGTACACCTGGAAAAGCTACCGTGGTTTCTGTTACTTAATCTGTCCGGGACCGCTGTTGGCGACAAAGGAGCAGAGCATCTGAGTCATATCCGTGCTGTAACTCAGCTCTCGCTGTCACACACAAGGGTAACGGACGACGGCCTACGCTATATTGGCAAGATGAAGCATCTAAATATGCTCTCGCTCAACTTCACTCCAATAACCGACAAGGGTGTGGAACATTTGGCGGACCTGGTGAACCTTGGCACGCTGTCGTTGGGCGGCACGAAGATTACAGATGCAGCGCTACACAGCCTTCGAGGTTTAGCAGAGTTGCAGACCCTGGAACTAGCCAAAACGCAAATCACGGACGCTGGTGTATCGCATCTGGTGGCATTGAAGTTGGGTGATCTTGGACTCTGCGACACGCGGGTGACGGATGGTGCTGTTGCGTATCTCGGCCAGATCAAGAGCCTATGGTCACTAAACATCACGGGCACCAAAATCACAGGAGAAGGTGTCGAAAGGCTGCGAAAACTGCTCCCAAAGCTCACGCAACTCTTTTCGGACTATGAGCCAGCGAAGGAGTAAAGGGGTCGGGAGTCTTTATCTTGACAGAATCGGAGGGAAATGGTAATTTCTGGTCATGCCGCGACGCTTGCGAGTCTCAACGGGAGGGTATGCCTACCATGTGCTGAATCGATCTGTGGGGCGGATGCGTATCTTCGGCAAAGACCGGGATTTCGAGGCGTTCGAGGAGGTGATTGAGCAGGCGAAGGCCCGTTTACCGATGCGGGTCTTGGCATGGTGCGTGATGCACAATCATTGGCACTTTGTGCTTTGGCCGCGCGGCGATGGCGACTTATCGGAGTTCATGCGTTGGTTGACGGTGACGCACACGCAACGCTGGCACGCGGCGCATCGCACGGCAGGCACAGGCCCGCTGTACCAGGGGCGCTTCAAATCGTTTCCGATTCAAGAAGACGACCATTTATGGACGGTGCTGCGCTATGTGGAGCGAAATCCACTGCGGGCGAACATGGTCACCGAGGCGGATGCCTGGCGATGGTCGAGTCTTTGGCATCGCGTGCACCGCAATAAGGCCGGACTCTTGGACGCCGGGCCATTGACTTTGCCGCGTCGTTGGCTACAACACGTTCGGACACCGCAGACCGAAGCAGAGTTGGGGGCATTGCGGCGATCGGTGGTGCGAGGTTCTCCGTTTGGCGAGGCATCGTGGCAAGAGCAGACAGCGAAGCGACTGGGGCTGCAATCCACATTACGTCCGCGTGGTCGGCCGTGGCCAAAGCAGTCAATATAAAGACTCCCGACCCCTTTAGTCTTCTTCTCCCGGGAAACCGGGCTCGTTCCACGAGCCCTCGTTCCATTACCAGTGCAGGACTCAATAAGACATCACGCACGGCGAGCAATCAATGCCCGTCAAGCGACAATGCGACATGAGCGAAGTCGCCATTTCTGCTTTTTTGTCACGAAAACGCGGAAGCGGGAAATCGCGAAATAGAGCCTGGATCTTCCAACTTTTCGCCGTGGCGAAGTTTCAAATTTTCAAAGAACGCTCGGCGTGCCCTGGGGCAGTACCGTAATCTGTCCGAATATGTACGCGCAGGCATTGACGCGACATGTGTCGGCAGTCGATATTCTCGGTCCATAGTTGTCGGCATTCAAGATCAAGAATTGGCCACCCCCAATCAAGTCGAAGGTCACGCATCGAGATTGAAGCCGTAGCGGGATACGAAAGAAAGCGAGCTGCGGTCGGCGGGTGGCTTGTAGGCCGGCAAAGCAAGACATATGATTGACTGGAAGGCGATAGGCCGTGGAATGAAGGTAAGGCGATGGCCGACCTGGCTCACGTCCGGACGCCGCTGGAGTTGGAGTTATGTATGCTGTCACCGGAACTCCCCCCAATAATTATGTATGATGTCCCCAGAACTCCCAATAGACCCAACGCCCGGCGTACCCGGCGGCCTCAGCATTCCCTTCGGAAATAACACCGCGACTGAGGTTGGAGCATCGAGCGGCCTCAAGAATTTGGGGATTAGACTTGGAAAGACCTACTGAATGCTGAATATGGAGAATGTAAATGAAAAGCTATTTGCGATGGATCGTGACATTGTGTTTGTTCCAGTGTTTGTCTGCGCTAGTTGTTGCTGCTGAGACAACTGATGAATTGCTAAAACAGGCGAAAGCCTTTTGGGATAAGGGAGACTACACCGCCTCTGCTCGGATATGTACAAAGGTAATTAAAATAGACCCAACGTGTGCCGATGGCTATTACGGCCGAGGAATGGCGTATTTGAGCGCAGGGGATGATGATGCGGCTATAGCGGATTTCTCTGAAACGATTCGGAGAAGTCCTTTGCAGGCAAAGGCATATCGTAATCGAGGCACAGCTTACTTGGAGAAGGGGCAAATGCCACAGGCCCTTTCCGATCTTACGCGCAAATACGTATCGATCCAAAAGACGCAATGGCGTATGGCAACCGGAGCGGGGTATACGTAACGATGAAAATGGCTGACCTTGCGATTCGGGATGCTAGCGAAGCCATTCGTTTGGATCCATATTGTTCGGACGCATTCTGCAATCGTAGTGCTGCCTTCATTATGAAAGGTGATAGTGACCGCGCACTTGCGGATGCTAATGAGGCGGTGCGTTTGAACCCCCGATCAGCGGAAGCATACGTCAACTGCAGTACCGCATACCGAACGAAAGGCGATTTCAATCGAGCCGTTGCCAGCGCCACGCGAGCTATCCAACTCGCCCCGAAGTATGATAATGCCTATAACGTTAGAGCCAAAGCCCATGAAGGACTTGGGAACCTGAACCAGGTGATTGCAGACTACACGCAGGCAATTCGCATTGATCCAAAATGTGCCGATTTCTGGATAAATCGTGGCAAGGCATATATCGCCGTCGGAAGATTTGACGACGCAATCAATGATTACAATCAGGCTGTTTCCCTCGACCCTACTTGCGGCGAGGCGTACTACGGCCGTGGTTGCGCCTATGAAAGGAAGGGCGACATGGAAAAGGCCACTCAAGACGTAGCTCAAGCCAAGAAGCTCGGATATAAGGTGAAGTGATGTGACTTGAGTTCCGGGTGAGTTCAGGGGGTGAGTTCCGGGGACAGCATACATAACTATTGACGTGATTGGTTGGATTTGCTAGATTTACGGCCATGGCTCGACTGGCAAGGGTAGTGATTCCTGGTTTGCCGCATCATATTACCCAGCGAGGTAATCGGCGGCAGGAGACTTTCTTCAACGACGACGATTATGCGGCCTATGTGGCGTTGATGGGCCAGTGGTGCAAGGCATTGGGCGTGCAAATCTGGAGCTATTGCTTGATGCCCAATCACGTCCACCTGATCGCCGTGCCGAAGAGCGAAGACGGCCTGCGACGGGCGATCGGCGAGGCGCATCGTCGCTATTCGCGTCACATCAATTTCCGCGAAGATTGGCGAGGGCATCTGTGGCAAGGCCGCTTTGCCTCGTTCGTGATGGACGAGGCGCATCTGCTGGCCGCGGCCCGCTATATCGAACTCAATCCGGTTCGTGCCGGGTTGGTTGACGCTCCGGGCGATTATCGCTGGAGCAGTGCCCGGGCACACTTGCGCGGAAAAGACGACGGTTTGGTCCGTGTGGCCCCGTTGTTGAAGATGGTCGGCAGTTGGCGGCGGCTGTTGAACAGCGCGGTCGCGGAAGAGGAGATCAAGGCGCTGCGTCAGCACGAACGTACGGGTCGGGTGCTGGGCGATGAGGCTTTCCAGAAGCGGTTGGAGAAGAAGCTTGGCCGCGTGTTGCGACGACAAAAGCCCGGCCCCAAACGCGATCCAACCCGATAGTTATGTATGGTGTCTCTGTAATATCCTGTAATATCCGGCCCAGTTCCCCGCAGCCAAGACTGGCTGGATTGGGTCAATCAGCCACAAAGCGAAGCGGAGTTGGCAGCCTTGCGGAAATGTATCGAACGCGGTATGCCTTACGGAAACGAGTCATGGCAGCACGCCACGGCAGAGCGATTGGGGCTGGAAGCAAGCCTTCATCCGCGTGGCCGTCCGCGTATTCCAGAGAAAAAGTAGAATGTCGCCTTTTGTTTCCCCCCAGCATTCCTGCTACGCCCGGCACAAGACTCGGTCCCACCATGACTTGATCTTCGGTCTGGTGACCAGATCGAGGATGCCGTCGACGTCCTCTTGCCAGGCGCTATCGCCGTTGGCGTCATTGCGAAGTCGCGCGGCGATTTCCGGAAACGGGCCCAGCCGGGTGGCGTCGATGCGTCGCAATTCAGCGGCGCAGGGCATCGACGCGCAATCGATCTCATAGAAAAACGCGTCTGGCTCGGCGGCGATCGTTGCCACGACCCAGTCGGGCGCATTGGCCAGAATGCCGTTGACGCTCTTGACGAACTGCAAATCCATCGACAGCGGCGCGCCGCAACGCGTGCACGGCAGATCGGAAGAAGTTCCGCCATTATACAGCGACCGAGCGGACTGATACCGTTGGTTGTTCCACAGGCTGCCGAACGGCTCCGCCGGATCCAGACTGCCGAAGTCGTCGCGCTCGTTGCCCGTGACGCAACAGGGGCCAACACGGCCATTGGGATAGATCATGGAACTGTAGTACAGCCAATCGCACTTCTTGCGCAACATTTCTGGCGGGTAGGGGCCGGCCGACTTGCAGATTCGCCGCCCGAGCCGCCGCCGCAGGCGGGTGTCGCGCCGTGCAAGCGCTTGTCGCAGTGCAGGGCCCGACTCGCACGGCCCCTCGAGCGCCTGGTTCGATCGCTGCACGCTGTCTGCCGGCGAATTGTCCGGGGCATGGCCGTATAAGAACTCCAAGGCGTCGACGCCGATTTCCTTGGCCATCCGACGCACGGCGGCCGTTTCATGCTGGTTGTGGCGGAAGATCAGAAATCGCCATTCGAGAAGCGGCCAGCGGAGCCCCAGTTCGCGCTTGCGGCGAGCCATGCGCCGCAGGTTGTTTGTGGCCAGCTCAAAATCGCCACCCCGGCGATATCGCGAATAGGTCTCCTGGCAGGCGCCGTCGATCGACGCTGTAATCAGGCTGAGGCCCGACTGCACGATCGCGTCCAAGCGTTCGTCGCTCAGGGGCATGCTAAGATTTGTGGAAATGCTGGAAAATATTTCCTTGCCCTTGGTCTGCGCGATCAATTCCGGCAGATGGGGATTTAAGAGCGGTTCGCCATTGCTGAAATACCACACCACAAATAGCGTATCGCCAAATTTGTTGAGCATGTCGTCATGCACCGCGAGTGTCAGGTGCATCGGCGCGCGCTCTAGCGTCTTGTTTCCTGTGGCACAGTACGGACAATGCAAATGGCAGGCGGTCGACATGTCGGTCGTGACGTCGAATGGCCGAGAGCTTACGACTGGCGCATTCCGTCTCCGCTGGCGCAGCGCCACCAAAAAATTGAGATACTTGCGATATTCGAGATCCGGGTCGTTGATCTTCGGCAACACCGCCAATAGGCCAATATCCGCCATGAGGCTTCCTTTCTCGTTGTCGGACGCATGTTTGCCGACATTTCCTCTCGCGCATCAGACGCGATGTAATCGCCGGGCTGACTTACGGGTGTCGCCTGGCCAGCCGGCACGATCAAGATCGGTCGGTGAAACCTGCCTGCCGCAACTCCACGATCTTGCGTCGCGCGGGCACCGACAGAAAACTGCGTGCCACGCGCGCCGCGAGTCGGCGCACTCGCATCGCTTCCAGTGCGGCCAAACACCCATTGACGGTCTGACCAGCGACGCGTTGCAGCGATATGCGCCGTCGGCGGGCTGCCAGTTTAGCCTGCTGCTCGATCGCGGACAGCCGTTCGAGGCCGCTCAACCGTGGCGTCTGGCAGACGCCATGATACAACTCGTGATACTGACGGGCGACCCAATCGGCGCGATTCAGCGCGATCGTGGGTATTCGTCGCCGAATCGCACAATACTCGTCCCAACGGTCCACTACCTGCTGCAATGTATTCACGACGCCGGGCGCTGTGAGCGACTCAACCAACCAGCCGCACTGGTATTGCCGCAGCCGTTCGGCCGGCGCGCCCAGTGGGGTCGATATCACGGGAATCCCGCAAGCCAGAGCTTCATCGAAAGTGTAGCAGTACGTTTCGGGCCAGATCGACAAGATCGCCACGACATGCGGTGAAACCGATTTCATGATCGCGGACAATTTGGTTCGCTGGTAGCGGCCATGCTTGTGCACCACCGAGTCCAACTCCCCATCGATCAGTCCGATGAGGTGCCATTCGATCGGAATGCCACTGGGAAGCCGTGTATGGCGGACCGTCTGCCGAATCAGGTCTGCGCCCTTGTTTGGCCCAATTCCGCCCAAAAATGCCACCTTAAGCGGAACATCATGCGACGGCCGAACGACCCCGTCCAGACTGGTGCTGTCGTCGCGGCGCTCGGGCAACTCGATGCCATGTTCGATCCGCTTCCACGGGTAGTGGCCATCAAGTATCTTGCCAAACTCATCCTTCGTGGAATCGGAAAAATGGAACACCGACTGTGCATGCGAGAGTACTCGGTCGGTCGTCGAACGAAGGGATTGAACGTTTGCCGGATTCTGGCCGCAGGCAGCAGCGCATTCATGCCCATTGCAGAGCCGGCCATCTGGCTTGAGTAAGTTGATCGTAGGGCAGCACAATCGAAAATCATGTACCGACATGAAGTACCTGCCATGTTGCAACAGGCAGCCGGCCAGTGCTTCGTAGTCCAGAGAATTCGTATGATGCACGTGCACGACGTCAAAAAGGTCGCGTGAAATCAGCGAGGAGAGTTCCAATGCCCGCATGGGCATTCGGTAGCGGCGATCGTGGCCCGGCACGTGGGCCGTCAGGCAATACTCACCCGCGGCGGCGTAGAGGCTCCAATGAGCGGCTTCGGGGATCATACGGACCAGGTCGGCTACGTGGTACTCAATACCGCCGGGCAATGGCGCGCCGTCCTCCGTTATCGGCTGATTATGGAGAACGTGCAGCACCGCATAGTCTGCTCGATCGCTCCATCGCCGACGCATTGCGTCGTAGATGCGGTTTTGAACGTGCCGCAATGGATTGGACAACAGAAACTGCTGCACCCGCGCATCGAAACGCGGATGTAATCTGGCGACGGTTTTCAAGTGTTCAGCCAGCAGGCCATCGGTTTCGGCCTGAAACGACATTCGGCCGTGGTGATACACAAACGTCGCATCGTCCAGAATGTCGACATAGCCGGCCGCCTGTAGACGACAGGAAAAATCGTTCTCTTCCCCGTAGCCGCGACCGAATGCTATGGCGTCGAACGTTCCGATCCGCTCGATTACCTCGCGCTTGATATAGACGCAAAATCCGACGCACGTTGGCAGTTCGGGGTACTCGCGTGCCGAAGCAGCCTCGACCAATTCGGCAAAACTCTGAAGATCATAACCGGTCGGCAGTTCGTTGTCGGCCAGAAACTTGGGTATGGAACAGACCGTGCCATTGTTCGTGAGCGGCGTGACCGTACCGACGTTTGCCCGACTGGTTGCCGCCTGCCGCAGTTTCTCCAGCCAGCCAGGCGTAACCTCCGTATCGCTATTCAACAACACCACGTCGTTGGGAGCCGTATGCTGCATTGCCCAATTGCAGGTCTTCACAAACCCCAAATTGTGATCGTTGCGGACAATGCGCACACGGGGATCGAGCCACAACACCGGCGGCAGCGCTTCGGCGAACACTCCGGAAGGACTGCAATCGTCGACGATGAGCACCTCATGACACGGCCGCGTTTGCTCCAAAACGCTCTGTAGGCACTTCTGCGCCTCGGCAAAGGCGTTGTAAACGGGAATGATGATCGTACAGGGACGATCCAGTGGCACGGAATCGGTCGTCGTAGCAGGCGCGGTGCGCCCGGCCGTCGTTGCTTCTTCCGTGTTTGATCGGCGACCCGACCTGCTAAGCCACTTCAACGGTGGCGTGCTAACGAGCTTCTCACGCCAACGCCACGTTCGCGACCCGGTGATCAGCGACAACTGGCTTTCCAATCGCTCAATCAAATTGCGGTTGTCATCCTCGACTTGCCGATAGGCTGCCAACTCGTGCTGATATCGATCGAGCTGCTTGTGACAGTCCGCAATCTCACTCCGAACGTCCTCGATTACCGACGTAGCGACGTGGATACGATCGCGCAGCATACCCTCGCGAACGGCCGAGTCACGTTGCAGTCGATCGAGGTTCATCGGTGGACGCTCGTTCGTACTGCACAGCCGCTCATATAAGACCTGAGCTTCATGTGCCACACAAGCGGGCTCGTGGTGCCGACAGGTCACATCGTATACTTCCGCGAAAATGTCTTCGTTCCATGTCAAGCCGCAAACACCCGCAGCCTTGCGGGCATCATCCGGCAGCAGCTGCGGCTCGAAACGGACAACCGCGCGGTCCCCTGGCCAACTGTCGAGAATTGCATTGAGCCGCTTATAATGTACGGCCGTCACGTCGAGGGCTTCGTGATAGCCCAGCGCCTCCCTTGCTCCGCGAGAAGATACTCATGGCGATTTCGTGCGGCGAGCGTGCCAAAAAGACGGGCACGACACGCAGGCCGGCGAAACCAGCAAAGACCTGTTCCCAAAAGGGCCACAACAGCGGTACGCGCGGATCCTTGAAGCCGGAAACCGGTCCCGACTCTGCCAACTGCCGCACGAAGTTGCTACCGCGCTCGAACATCGCAGCGTCGATCGCAGCTTCGTCCGTCGTCCAGCGACCCTCCGACTGACAGAATCGCCGAAGCACGTCGTCCGATGTCGGCAGGTCTTCAGAAAAGCCAAATACCGTTGCGAGCAGTTCCTGGTCGAGCCGGTAGATGGGAACCGCTTCAAAATGCCCATAACGATTGTGCTCGGAGGCGCCGAGCAGCTCGAAGGGCCCCAGCGACATCCCGAGCCGCTGGAGCAAGTTGCCCATCAGGCTCGATCCGCTACGGTGCATGCACAAGAGGACGACAAGCGTGCGGCCGGAGTACGAGCTATCAGTTGCTTCTTCCATGAATACGCCCGTTGCTGCGATCCCCATCCGTGCCGCGAGTGCGGAAGACTGCCGTGCCCCCCTGCAACAAGGTCGGCTAGAAGATGATAGCTCCTACTCCACTGGGCGGTCAAGAGTGATCTAGATGCTGGCCAAAAGCCCTAAGTTGCGAAGCCAGCCGTGTTTATAGAAGCCATATTGGAGGAGGATCGCCCGTCGCCTGAGGAAGCTCCGGTGATGAAGGGTCGCGTACGCATCGAGAGTGTCCCGCTGCTGCCGCGATAGCTGGCCACCGAACCGATCGAGGAAAGCTTGCGCCTGGCGCTGCGTGTCGAGCAACTGGCGCGCAATGTCGTCGCTGCCGAGAAAATTCAGGCCTTTGCGGATTGCATAGCCTGCATCCAACTCATGGGCGCCGACTCGGTTCTCGCTATGTTGCCGGTAGAGCATCGTTGCGCGCGGCAGGTAGGCCAACTTGCCGAAAGCGGCAGCAACCAACCCCAGCCACCAATCGTGCATGATGGCCTCGGGTGGGATGGGCTTGGCCTTCTGCAATAGGGCACGGTTCGCCATCAAGGTGCAGCCTGTCACCACGTTTTGCAGCAACAAGCGGCGTAATCGGCCACCGCCTATTGGGTCGAGTCCCTCATACTTCGCAAACGACGAACTTACCGGCTTGAGCTCCGAGTCAGCGACCTGCAGGTCCGTATGCACCAGGATCGGAACGTCACGGCCATAAATTGATTCGAGCCGATTCATCTCCGCCCACGTTACCGCAATCTTGTCCAGCATCCAGACGTCATCCTGGTCACAAGGCATGACGTAATCCGCGCTGGACTGCTCCATCAGTCGCGAAAAATTGCCGCACGAGCCAAGATGATCGTTGTCGGCAACGCATTGCACGATGTCGCTGCATTCGGTTGCATACCGTCGGAGCACGTCTGGCGTGGCATCCGTTGAGCCGTCGTCGCGAACGATCAGGCGGAATGGGGAAGACCAAGATTGCCTGAGCACCGATCGGATCTGCTGGTCTAGAAACGCAGCGCCGTTGTAGGTCGCCATGAGCACGTCGAGCGATCCTTGCTTTTGTCCCATGCCAGACCCCGTCGAACCGTTTTGCTATCGATGCTCTCGGCAAGGCCATGCAAATTGCCGTCCCACGTCGCACTGCGGGCCACCCATCAGCGGGAAGAATACAACTCGCAACGCGACCATGTCAAGTCGCATGTTCGCACATCGCATACGTGATTCGCAAATGCCGCTGATGGATTCGGTCGGCCTGCTCGCAAACGAGATGGAAGAGTTTGCTGCCATACGACTCGCCATGCGTGCGGGATCACGGTATGATAGTCGTTCCTCGGCCTGCCCGGCCGACCGTATTGCCCGGAAAGGAATTGCAAATGTCGGTTGAACCACGATACGTCGATCTTCAGGTTAACGGCTACGCCGGTGTTGACTTCAACCAGGACGACCTGTCCGAAGCCGATCTACAAAGTGCTTGTCACTTGCTCCGCGTAGATGGCGTGGCGGGCGCGTTAGCGACCATCATTACCGACGAGCTTCCACGCATGACGGCACGGCTGGGGCGAATTGCCGAGATCCGACAGCGCAACAAACTAGTGCGCGATGTGATCTGGGGCATCCATATCGAAGGCCCGTTTATTAACGAAACCTCCGGCTACGTCGGGGCCCATCCTCGCGATGCGGTGCGGGTTGCCGATGTCGACTCGATGAAAAAGCTGCTCGATGCGGCCGACGGACTGACGCGCATCGTCACCTTGGCCCCCGAGCGCGATTCGGGCATGAACGTGACGCGATATCTTGCCAAGCAGCAAGTGCTGGTCGCCGCTGGCCATTGTGATCCGAGCCTGGAGGATCTGAACGCGGCCATTGACGCGGGCCTTTCGATGTTTACGCACTTAGGCAACGGTTGCCCACTACTTATGCACCGGCACGACAATATCGTCCAACGCGCACTGAGCCTCAGCGACCGCCTGACGATTTGTTTCATCGCCGATGGCGTCCATATTACGCCGATGGCATTGGGCAATTACCTGCGACTCGTCGGTGTGGACCGAGCGATCTGCGTCACCGACGCCATTTCGGCCGCGCGTTTGGGACCGGGGACTTACCCGCTGGGCTCACAAACGGTAAAAATCGGCGAAGACCTCGTTGCCCGTTCTGAAGACGGTACGCACTTTGTCGGATCGACGGCCACCATGCCGCGAATGAGAGCGTTGCTCGGCAACGTGCTGGGCCTGCCGCAAGACGATATCGATCACCTGCTCTGCGATAACCCGCGTGCGGCACTGGGCAAGATTGGTCGTGCTAACGCTGTTTCCGCTTGAACTCGGAGTCGTGCTCCTTGAGAAACGCCTTAAGCTCATCGGCGAATCCCAGCAGCCGCTCCCATTGCTCGAAGTAGAGCGTCACGGGCATGCGTTGCAACCCGTAGAGGCTCATGGCGCCTTTGGCGCTAACTTTGCAGTAAAGATTGCCGCGAGGCGGCGATTCCTGGTCGGCCAGCAACTTCGCGGCCTCGTCGACCCCAATTTCGCCCGCCGCGACTTTGGCGAGGATTTCTTCCTTCTTCATGTCGGTTTGTCCTTCAGTGCGAGCCCCGTTTAGCAAGTTCCATCACGGCACAAAGAGCGCCTTGGTGCGGACATCTTAGCGGATTTTTTCTGGGTCGGTAGATCAGCAGTCGAATTTCCGACAATTTCCAAGGCAGCACACCGACGCCCCTCCTGATGGGCGGTCCGCTGCAAATGGTCTGCAAATCGTAGCAAAGCCTCACGCGATCTGCCAGCGAGTACCGCTGCTGTAATCACGGTGATCGAACTCACTCCGTTGCGTAGGGGGGGGTGCTAGTGGCGAGCCGAGGCGGCTCAAAAGTATAATCGAGGAATGAGCGATAGCGGCTACCAGTTCCTCGCGGCCACATACATCCGCCGGCAAGCAAAACACCTTGCCGGGCAATTCGGAGGTCTGCGCGGCGGACGGCATCGAGTTTATCCACCGGGCGAGAGTGGCAAGCCGCCGACTGAGGGCGGCGCTGAGGATGTTCGAATCCCTCTTCGTCGCTAAGCGGTTGCGACAGTGGAAAAAGGCCCTCCGCCGCACTGCTGCCAAGCTTGGCGAAGCTCGCGATCACGACGTGCAAATCGAGTTCCTCTGCGGAATCCTGTCGTCGTTGACCGCGAAAGAGTATTTTGCTGGAATCGCTCGCATTCTCGTTGAGTTGGAACGTGAACGCGAACGCCTTCAGCCCCAAGTGGTCGACGCCGTCGAGCGTATGGAGACAAAGGGCACGTTGCAGCAATTGAGACGTGCTACCAAGGCGCTGCTGCGTGAGGCTGGATCGGTCGGCGACAACCTCCAAACCCCGGCGGCCCAGTTGAAGACGCGAAAGCACATCCTGCGGGGACTCGATGGTCTACTCCAACACGCCGAAAGTCTGGCCGATGCCGATGATCAGCAGTCGCACCACGCCATGCGAATCGCGGCGAAGCGGCTTCGGTACACCGTGGAAATTGCCCGCCCCGTCTATCCCGGACGTTTGGATGAGTCCTTGGAATGTCTGAAAAAGGTGCAGTCCCTTTTGGGCGAAGTACACGATTGCGATGTCTGGGCTGCACGGCTCGATACCTTCTCTGTTCGGCAATGCCGCCGCAGCAACAAGTTTTTCGGCCATGCCGGCCGGCTCGCACATTTGCAGCCCGGGATCGACTATCTGCGACGGGATCGGCGTCGCCATCGTGAAGGGGCCTTCGCGCGGCTCGTGCAATACTGGGCCGAACTCGAGCACCGTCGGCTATGGGACACTTTGCGGGCGATCGTCAGTGACCAGCCGTCTGCCGCAATAGCAGCCGGAGCACCGCCACCCGGCAATCAGCATCACGCGCTGCCGAACGTTTCCAATGGGCACACGGCACTAACGCCAACTCCGTTACAGCCGAGCGACTATCCACCGGACAATGTTTTGGGCGAGGAAGACCATGCTTCGCCCAAAGCGGACTTGACCGTCGGCTCCTGATGAGAACAATGGTTCACTATGGAGCCGCACCCTTCTAAGCCGGTGAATGCCGTGGCCAAAACGGTGGCCGCCATCGACGTTGGGGCCAACGCCCTGCGGATGGTCATTGCCGAAGTGTTTGCCGATGGCCGCATCGAAGTCCTGGAACGGCTGCAACGTGCGATCCGCCTCGGCCAAGACACGTTCCGTCGCGGCCGCCTGGGCGGCGAGAGCATGAGGTCCGCTATCCAGATTCTCCGCGATTATCGTCATCTGCTCGATCTTTATAAGGTGGAGAAGATTCGAGCCGTTGCCACGACGGCTGTCCGCGAAGCGGCCAACGGCGATACCTTTCTCGACCGCGTCTTTCTTGCCACCCGGCTGAACGTCGACGTGATCGACACGTCGGAAGAAAGCCGGCTCACGGTGTCGGCCGTGCGCCAGGCGGTGGGCGATGCCTTGGGGGTGAATCAGCGGCAGACGTTGATCGCCGACGTTGGCGGCGGCAGCACGTTGTTGACGCTATTGGAAAACGGCGATATTGCGACGGCGCAGAGCATGCGGCTTGGTTCGATACGGCTACAGGAAGTGTTCGCCACCAGCGAGGAGCCGCCCGCGCGGTCGGCCGAACTGCTGCGGCAGCACATTTCAAATGCGCTGGCGACGCTACAGAGCGTCCCGCTGAAAGAGATCGATTCGTTCGTAGCCGTCGGCGGCGATGCCCGTTTCGCCGCCCGCGAAATTGGCACGCCGACCGAATCGGCCGATCTGGCCGTGATCGACCCGGCCGAGTTCGACATGCTCGTGGATCGTTGCGAGTGTTACACTGCCGAGGAATTGTCGAAACGCCACGGTCTGCCTTTCGCCGAAGCCGAGACGCTCAACCCGGCTCTCTTGGTCTATCAAAGCCTTCTGCACAGGACCAAGGCGCCGCACATGATTGTTTCGCACGTCTCGATGCGGGACGGCTTGTTGCTGGAGTTGGCCCGCGAAGTGACGGGTCAGGAGGACGAGGCACTGGCAATCGGCGTGATCCACTCCGCCACGGCGATTGCAGAGAAGTACCACGTTGACCTCGATCATGCCAACAACGTGGCGGAGGTGGCAGTCCGCCTATTCGATCTGTTTCAGGCCGACCACGGATTGAGCAAACGGCATCGGTTGTTGTTACGAGTGGCCGGACTGTTGCACGAGGTGGGCGGCTTCGTCAGCACTCGGGCGCACCATAAACATAGCGAGTATCTGATCACCAACTCCGAGATATTCGGGCTTAATCGCAACGAGATCGTCATGGTGGCCCAGATTGCCCGGTATCATCGCCGTAGCGTTCCTAGGGCATCGCATTTGACCTTTATGGCCCTGCCGCGCGAGTCCCGGGTGATTGTCAATAAGCTGGCGGCGCTGTTGCGCGTTGCCGATGCGATGATTCGCGGCCACCGCCGCCGCCCGGCCGATATACACTTTCAACGCCAGGGGGACGAATTGATCATATCGTTGTCTGGCGGCCACGACCTGCTGTTGGAGGAGCGTGCCATGACAGCCAAGGGCGATCTGTTTGAGGATATCTATGGGGTGAGGATGCGGCTGGAAGAATCGTAGGCCCGCGGTCGAGTTTGTCAGACGGACTGTAGAGGATCGTTCCCGCCCCAATCCTTATCATCATGCCGAAGAACGCCCTGAAATCGCCTGAACTGTATATCAACCGCGAGTTGAGTTGGCTGGAGTTTAATCATCGAGTGTTGCAGGAGGGGCTGGCCGAGGAACTGCCGCTGTTGGAGCGGCTGAAGTTTCTAGCTATTGTCGCCTCAAACCTTGACGAGTTCTTCCTGGTCCGCGTCGCTGGCCTAATGCGACATCGGTCCGGCAAATTGCGGCGGCGTGACGCGGCCGGTATGACCGCCAATGAGCAATTGGCCGCCATCAGCCGCCGTGTCCATCAAATGCTGCAAGATTACTCGGCCGGCGTCCGCGAAGTGCTGGTCCGGCTAGCCGAGCATGGGCTCCACGTATGGCAGCCCGCGCAATGGACGACGGAGCAGCGGCAATTCCTGCAATCCTATTTCGCCCGTGAAATTCAACCTATTCTGACGCCTTTAGCCGTTGAGGAACTCGAACCGGGCCCGCTCTTGCCCAATTTGCAGTTGCACGTCGCCGCGCTCTTGAGACCTGCTGGCGCCGAGCCGGAGGCATCGCAACGGAAGATTGTCGTGCCCGTGCCTAGCCAATTGCCGCGGCTCGTGTCGCTGCCGTCGGAGCAGGATGTCCACTTGGCCCGCGTTGAAGACGTGATCGGGGCCAACCTGGCGGCCCTGTTTCCCGGGTTTGACGTAGAGGCGGCCGTCGCCTTTCGTATTGCGCGCGACGCCGACGTGGTGCTCCAGGACGACGAAGAGATTGAAGACATGTTGCACGCGATGGAACAGGTGGTGCTCTCACGGCGCCGCCGCATCCCCGTACGGCTGACTCTCTCGGCGCATCCGGATGCAACGCTACGGAAATGGCTTGTGCAGTGGCTAAAACTCGCCGACGATGATGTCTATGAGATCGACGCTCCGCAGGAGGCCTCGGCCCTGATGGAATTGGTGAACCGGCATGGTTTTGACCACCTGAGGATCGATGATTGGGCGCCGCAAACGCCGCTGGACCTGATCGGCGCCGACGATCTTTGGACGGCAATCCAGGATCACGACGTCTTGCTGTTTCATCCCTACGAGAGCTTCGACCCGCTGGTGAAATTGGTGGGGCAAGCGGCCGAGGATCCGCAAGTGCTGGCCATCAAGCAGACGCTCTATCGCACCAGCGGCGATTCGCCGATCGTTCGCGCATTGGCCCGCGCCGCGCAAAACGGCAAGGAAGTTACGGCATTGGTGGAGTTGAAGGCCCGCTTCGACGAATGGCGCAACGTGAATTGGGCTCGGCGGCTGGAGGATGCCGGCGTCCACGTGATCTACGGCATCGCGGGCTTCAAGACGCACTCGAAGGCCCTGCTGATCGTTCGTCGCCAGGCGCAACGTTTGCAGCGATACGTGCACTTGGCCACGGGCAATTACAACGACCGCACCGCGCGGCTTTATTCCGACATCGGCCTGTTGACGTGCGACCGCGAGATTGTGGCCGACGTGGCCGCGTTCTTCAATCTGTTGACCGGCTATTCCGAGTCGGTCGGCTGGGCAAGGCTCTCGGTGGCGCCGATCGGGCTGCGGCAAAAGTTCGTCGACCTGATTGACCGCGAGATCCAGGCATCGACGCCGGACCGGCCCGGCCTGATCATGGCGAAGGTCAACTCGCTACAGGATCCGGAGATTTGCCGATCGCTGTATCGCGCGAGCCAGGCCGGCGTGAAGGTGATGCTCAATGTTCGCGGCATCTGTTGCCTGCGGCCGGGCCTTAGCGGTGTCTCCGAACACATTGAGGTCCGCTCGATCGTCGATCGGTTCCTCGAACACGCCCGGGTGTTCTACTTCCGCAACGGCGGACACGAAGAGGTATATCTCAGCAGCGCCGATTGGATGCAGCGCAATCTTAGCAAGCGTCTGGAGCTGATGTTTCCCGTTGTCGATCCCAAGCACCGTCGGCGGCTCATCGACGCCCTGCACACGTATTTTGCCGACAACGTAAAGGCGTGGCGATTGTTGAGCGACGGAACGTACGAGCGGGTAGCGCGCAAGGGTCCGCGCATCCGCGCACAGCAAATCTTCCACAAGCAAGCCCTGGACGCCGCCCGCAACGCCGCCCACGCCATGCCGCAATTCCGCCCGCTAACGCGGTCGAATCCACCCACGTAGGACGACAAACGGTACCTTTGCTGCTCTCGCGTTGCAAGACATCGCACGTGGCTGCTTGACGTAAGCTAGGCGACAAGCGGCATAAGTAGCGTCCATGCCGGCCAATGAACCAAACGCGTGCTTGGCCAACCATCGTCGACAGCAGGAGTAAAGAGCAGCCGTCTAGTAGGGCGACTTGCGCTCGCGCCACGCCCATTCTTTTGAGGCGTCGCTCTTGATGAGACGGCGGTCAATGAAATCGCCGATGAGGTCGGGGATATGGAACTTTGGGTCGAGCAACTTGGTGCCTTGCAGGCGGGTATCGAACTTGCCGAAAAAGAGCGTTTCCCGATCGAGCTTATCCTCGCCGGTTGGCTCGGGATGATACTTCCGAAAGATACCGTATAGGCGTTTGGCTTCTTCCAGCGCTCGGGCGTCCTGTTTGCCGACCAGTATCAAGACGGCAATATCGCGTTGCACGATCGGGTTCGCCGTTGCCCACCACATGGGAAGGCCGGGGAAGGATCCCTTTGGCGACAGCAGCACCAGTGCTTTGACGAAGCAGCCGCGTTTGTATTCCCGATCGGCGCCAAAGACGCGATTATTCTCCTGCTCCGTCGCATCGGCTGCCGCGAAGTTTATTGCTACGCCGGCGCCCATCTCGGCCCCCACGACGCACAATTTATCGATATTCAGTTCGCCGGCGTTGTTGCGATCGATAAGGAACGCCTTGATCGCCTTCATGTCTTGGCCCACCATCGCGGTGAACTGCCCGACAGAGAGTGTCGCGGCCTTAAGCGTCTCAGTTCTTCCGGCGCCGCGAATATGCGTACTCTGGCCATGTCCTCGAAGGTCGGGCACGATGGCTGCGTGGCCCATCGCCTGAAGTGCGAGGGCGAGGTCCCGATAATCGTTGCCGTTTTGCTTCCACATGTGCAACAGCACAACGGGAATTGTCTGCTTGCCTTTGGTGCCAGGATAGTACGTCACGGCCAATTCGAGGCCATCGGACGTGGACAACATCAGCAGTTTGGGCTTGGGGAGATCGGCTTCCTTGGATTTCTCGCTCGCTGCCGCTTTGCTGGCCGTCAACCCAGCGGCCGGAGCGGCGAGGACGACGTGCGGCCAGAGAGATGCAACAGCGACGATTAGTGACCAGCCATGCCGCACCGATATGACGTTCCCCCAAAAGCAGAAAAGTCGCTTGGCTCGCATGGGATACTCCTCGGCCCGTTCCTCCGCGACACCTCGCACCCACCCATTCTATCCTAGGTCCTGGTTAAACCAGCGTCAACGCGCGGCAATCGCCCGGGTGTGGCAATTAATTATGGAGGCTAGGCCCGACTGGACGGTCATCCTGATCGCAGCAAAGGATCTCGGATGCGAGCGAGACGCTAGATTCTTCGCTGCGATCAGAATGACGGTCTGCCGATGCCCGCCAAGAATAATTGTCAGACCTCCCCGCCATCGCTGATTGTGGCGATTCGAGGCGCCGGCTACAATGGTTTGGAACGTTAGCCTTTAGGAGGCGACCTCGATCGCCCGCACGCCTATGTTTCCAACGACCCGACTACGCCGCCTACGCTACAATCCGGCCGTACGCGAATTGGTTCGCGAGACGCGCCTCTCGCCCGCTAACCTGATTCTGCCGCTGTTTGTGCGGCCAGGAAGCGGCGTGCGCGAGCCGATCACCGCGATGCCTGGGCATGCGCAACTTTCGCCGGATATGATTGCCAACGAGGTCGCCGAGGCCGTGGAGCTTGGGCTGGGTGGCGTAATCCTCTTCGGCATCCCAGCCACGAAGGACGCTGTAGGCAGCGATGCCATGAGCGACTCGGGCATCATTGCCCAGGCCATCCGCACGGCGAAGCAAACAGCCAAGGACTTCCTCATCGTCACCGACGTGTGTTGCTGCGAGTATACCGATCATGGCCACTGCGGCGCAGTCGGCCATTCCACCGGCCGGCCCGACGTTGACAACGACGCAACGCTCGATTTATTGGCGAGGCAGGCTCTGGTTCACGCTCGAGCCGGAGCCGATGTCGTAGCGCCCAGCGGCATGATGGACGGCATGGTCGGCGCGATTCGCACGGCTTTAGACGGCGCCGGATTCGTCCACGTGCCGATCATGAGCTATGCGGCCAAGTATGCCAGCGCATTCTACGGGCCGTTCCGCGAGGCAGCCGAGAGCGCTCCGCAATTTGGCGATCGCCGCGGTTACCAGATGGACCCAGTGGCCGCGGCCGGCCAAGCGATGCGAGAAATTGAGCTCGACTTGGCCGAAGGGGCCGACATGATCATGGTCAAGCCGGCACTGGCGTATCTCGATATCATTCGCCAAGCGCACGAGCGATTTCCGGGCGTTCCGCTGGCCGCCTACAACGTGTCGGGCGAGTACAGCATGATCAAGGCCGCCGCTGAGCGTGGCTGGCTTAATGAACGCCTCGCCGCCGAAGAGTCGCTGACCGCCATCCGCCGCGCCGGAGCAAGCATCATCTTGACGTACTGGGCAAAGGACGCTGCCCGCTGGCATAAGTAGCAGGCACGCTCCGCGCCGGAGCCGTAGGGTCCGCCTTGCGGACCGAAGACTTGCTGTTGTGCCGTCCGCTGCTACCGCACATGCATGTGCATGCCGCTTACAGCGTTCCCTTAGTGCTCGGCACGCCGGGCAATCGCGGATCGGCTTCGAGGGCTTGGCGGAGCGAGCGGGCCGTGGCCTTAAAAATCGCCTCGGCAATATGGTGGCTATTGCGGCCGTAAGGAACGATGATGTGCAGATTGCACAGCGCGTTGGCGGCAAACGCTTGCCAAAAATCGGCCACGAGTTCCGAATCGAAGTTGCCGATTTTGTGCGTCGGAAAATCAGCCTGAAAGACGAAGTATGCCCGGCCGCCGAGGTCCAACGCGGTGGTGCACAAAGTTTCTTCCATCGGCAGGGCGAAATGGCCATAACGGCGGATGCCTGCCTTGTCGCCGGCCGCCTCACGCAGCGCCTGGCCCAGACAAATCCCGATGTCTTCCACTGTGTGGTGTTGGTCGACTTCCAGGTCACCCTTTGCCTGGACCGTCAGATCGAAGGCCGCATGCTTGGCCAAGAGTGTCAGCATGTGATCGAGAAAGCCGACGCCGGTCGACACCCGCGCCTCGCCGATGCCATCGACCAGCAATTCCAATTCAACGTCGGTTTCTGCCGTCTTGCGGTGGATTTTGGCTGTTCGGGGCATGGCTCGTATTACAGTATCGCTTTGAGTTTCTCCAAACACGCGTCAATTTCCACGTCGGTCCCGACGCTGATCCGCAGGCCGTCGCCCCAACCAGGATAGTTCATGTATCGGACCAGAATGTGGTGGCGTTTCAGTTGCTCATAGAGTGGTTTGGCTGGGAGGTGTGGATGGATGTTCCAGGTGAAGTTGGCCTGTGAATCAATCGTTACAAACCCTAGCTTCCGCATTTCCGCCACCAGCCGGGCACGAGTGGCGAGGATCTTCGCCCGATTGTCGGCCAGCCACTGTTGGTCGCCGATAGCAGCCGTGGCGGCGGCGATAGCCAGCGTGTCGCAGTTGTACGAGTCCTTCATCTTGGTCAACTGCTCGATCATGTGCGGCTGGGCCACGATATAGCCGAACCGAAGGCCCGCCAGCGCGTACGATTTGCTCAACGAGCGAGAGACCATTATCTTCTCGCACTTGGCGACCAGGTGCATGCAATTCGTGTCGGCGAAGTCGGCGTATGCCTCGTCAACCAAAAGCGGACACGGAAGCTGCTCGGCAATTTTCAACACCTTTTCGGCGCGATGGTCATGCCCGAGGGGCTATTGGGATTCGCCAGGAACGCTAGTCGGAGGCCGTCCGCCGCCGCGGCAAACTTGGGCGGCAGCGACCAGTCGCGGTTGAAGTGAACCTCCTCGCTCTTACGCCCTGCAGTTCGGCCAGCGTTTTGTAAAGTATGTAGCTCGGATACGGCAGCCGTAGAAGTTGCCCTTGTCCAACTAATGCCCGAGTAGCGATCGTCAAAATGTCATCGCTTCCATTGCCGCAGAGAATCCAATCGGGCCGCACGCCCAGCATTTCGGCCGCCCGACGACGAAAGGCGTTGGCCATGGGATCGGGATATTTGCGCAGGCGAAGGGCCGCTTCCTCAATCGCCCGGGCAACCGACGATGACGGTGTGTACGGATTCTCGTTGGTGTTGAGCTTGATGAACTCGCCGTCTTGCGGTTGTTCGCCCGGCATATAGCCGGACATTGCTTCGATCTCAGGACGAAAGTAGGGCACGGAAGGGGATTAGGGATTGGGGACTGGGAATTGGAAACTAGCAAATTGGGTGCCACTGCTGGCTGGCCCAGCAGTGGTAAGCCACAGACGGACAAACCACACCTGCCATACACCGGTCATATTTGCACCGCTTTGTTATTGAACCTCCTCGGCATTGCATCACGCCTTCGCCTTCATTCTGACTTCCACGCTAGCCCGATGTGCCGTCAGCCCTTCCTTAGTGGCCAGCACTTGAACATCTGGCGCCAGACGGGTCATGCCTTCCTGGCTAAAGTGCAAAACGCTGTTGGCTCGCAGGAAATCGTTGCAGCACAATCCGTGGGCGAAACGAGCCGTGCCACTGGTGGGCAGCACGTGCGACGGGCCGGCCGCGTAATCGCCGAGTGCCACTGGCGTGTAATTGCCCAAGAACATCGCCCCGGCGTGGCGAATCTTCTCGGCTAGCGCTTCGGCGTTCTCCGTGGCGATTTGCAGGTGTTCTGGGGCGATTTCGTCGGTCAACCGGCATGCTTCCTCGGCGTCGCGCGAGGATCACCGCACCGAAGTCTTCAAGGCTCTGTCGCGCGAGTCACCGCGCTCGAGCCGGCCCAGTTGCCGCGACAACTCGTCCACCGCCGCATCGAGAACCGTTTGGTCCCAACCGATCAGCACGCTCGCCCCGGGTGCGTGTTCAGCCTGGGCGATCAAATCCATGGCGGTAAACTCGGGCTTGGTCGAGCGGTCGACGATCACCACGACTTCACTCGGGCCGGCAATCGAATCGATGTCTACTTCGCCAAACACGTATTTCTTCGCCAGAGCTACGAACAAGTTGCCGGGCCCGACGATCTTATCCACGCGCGGGATGCCCTCAACGCCGTATGCCAACGCGGCGACGGCCTGCGCGCCGCCAAGACGATAGACTTCGGTGATGCCCAATTCGTGGCAGGTAGCCAGCATGTCGGCGTTGTAGGCGCCGAACTTGGTTGGCGGGGCAACCACGGCCAATTGTCCAACGCCAGCCACTTGAGCCGGCACGGCTGTCATCAACACGGTCGACGGATACGCGGCGGCCCCGCCCGGCACGCAGATGCCTACGCGGTCCAGTGGGCGATAGCGCTGCACGAGGTATCCGCCCGGCCGCTCCACGCGGACGTCGCGGTTAAGAATGGCCTGTTGAAACTCACGGATGTTCTGGGCCACTCGGCGGACTGCGGCGAGCAGTTGCGGATCGGCTGCGGCGTGGGCCTGGGCAAGCTCGGCTGCCGGGACGCGAATGGTTTTGGCCGTCAGTTGGGCCTTATCAATCTTGGCGGAATATTCGAGGACGGCCGCCAGGCCTCGTTCGGCCACGTCGCTGCAAATTCGCGATACCACTTCGGCCGGGGAGAGCGGCTCGCCAAAAACCTCGATTGTTCGCCGCCGTCCGGCCTCGCTGACCACATTACCTTGAGGGCTAAGCCGAGGCGCAACTCCCCCATCGCCGCACGAATATCGTCGCGACTACTGTCAATACGGCGGATGTTGAGGCATGATACCTTCATGAGTGACGTATTAAGGACAAATTTCTGATTGATCAAGTTCGCTTCCGCAGGCCAGTCCTAAATATAGCGAAGGCAGTCCTGCATTTCATCGGCGGTCACATGGTTCAAGACTCTCAGCAGCCGACGCACGAGTTCATATGGCGGATGCCGTGTGGCAAGGATTAGTCCATAATGGTGGATTTCCGACAGAGCGAAGTCGTTCGCAAGTTATTTGAAGTCCGAGCGATTGTGCGTCACCAACGTACAGCCGTGCGCCACAGCGTACGATAACTGGTCAAATTCATTAACACCGAGGCGACCGGCATCACGCGTGGTAATGACTTGAAATCCGCGTGCCTTCAATAGCTCTGCAATGAGGACATCCACGTCCTCGTCTAGATAGCACTTGATGAAGCGACCTCTTGCCACTATTTCACCAGAGGATCAATCAAGTCGTCCGGGATGTGGTTGCGCTCGATATGGCCGTTGATCTCACTCTGATGGTCGCTGTAGTAGCTCAGGGCATCGAATACTTGGGCAGACGTGAGATGCGGAAGACGACTTGGGATCACCTCCGGGGCAACACCTTGCCGCCACAGTTCCGCAATTGCCCGCACCGGAGTGCGCGTGCCTTCGATGATCGGCTCCCCCCCCAAGATGTGGTCGTCCGTAACGATGTATCGGTGCTGCGTCAGTTGATTCATGAACAAACGTCCCTTTCCTCGAAGACACTCTATTCTACCATCGCGCGACGCAGGCGGCGACAGGGCCGATCAGTTTTCGGATTTGTCGCCTTTCGCTCCGCGAAAGTGGCGGCTCTTTCGCGGAGCGAAAGGCGACAAATGCCGGCGTCCCGTCTCCCAGATTGAATAACTGATCGGCCCTGGGCGGCAAGACGGCGCATGACAACCCCGGAGCAACGGCGTACAATAGTTAATAGTTAATGGAACGCGAGGATGCTATCGATCGGACCAGGGGATGACGGCTTACAGCCGGCCGGGGGACCGTGGAAAAAAAGCTTTTCTCCATCACCTGTATGACGTGTCAGGCCCGGCTTGCGGTTCGCTCGGCGGCCGCCATCGGCACGGTCTTGGAGTGTCCGCGATGCCAGAGTATGGTCCACGTGACGCCGCCCGAGGGTTGGACGCCGCCTGGTGCGAGCGTGCCTGTTTCGGCCAGTGGAATCGCCGGTCCTCCGCCTTTGGACCGCGTGGCAACTGAGTCCCTGCCGCTGGAGCTTGAGCCGGCGGAGGCCGGTGTGCGCGGAGCCTCGTATGCGACGTGGATCGCAGCCAGCGGCGCTACGCTCGTTGTGCTGGTCGCGTTGTTCACTTTGCCACGTTTCTTGTCGTCCCCATCCGAGCCGGAGCCGATCGCGGTTGCCACGACAAGCGCTGTCGGTGAGACCGAACCATCAGCGAATCCGAACTCCGCGTCTGCTTCGCAGGCAACCGCTGTCCAGTTACAGGAAGTCGAGCCACACAAACCGGCGGCAGCGTCAGCGGTGACGAAACCAGAGTCATCTGCGGCGCAGATCGCATCATCGCTTCCGGCGGCGCCGTCAACTCCCCCGGTTACAACGTCCGCTTCGGCCCTTTCAAGTCCCTCGCAGACCTCGGGCCCGCGAAGTGCGAAGCCAGTGCCAGCCGATCCGTTCGCCGGTGTGCTCCAAGAACCGGAGTCCGCAGGTCCAGATGAGATCAAGAAGGCGCCACCGGTGCAAGTCGACGTGGCGGCGAGGCTTGCCCAAACGGTGCCAAAGATCCAGTTGAGCGCCGTGCCGCTGGCAAAGGCTGTCGACCTGTTGGCCAATATTGGTGGGCTACCGGTTACAATCGACGCCGACGCCCTGATGCAAATTGGCGTTGGGCCGCGAGATTCAATCTCGCTCGATCTGAATGGAGCTAGCATTGCCGAGGCACTTCAAGCGGCTGCCGCCCAAAAAGGGCTGGCGATGGTAGTTGACAGTGGGCAGGTCGTCATCACCGCGCCGGCCGATTATCGCGAGACGTTGCGGAGCGTTCATTACACGGTCACCGATTTGATCGACGATGATCGAGCCGCGGCAGATGAACTTGTGATGCTCGTGCGTAAACTCGTCGCGCCGGCATCGTGGCAGGAGGCTGGCGGGCGCGGAACGATCACGGCCCAGCAAGGTGCGCTCTTTGTAGTGCAGAGCGCCAATGTCCACCAGCAGGTGCTCGTGTTCTGCGAGAAACTTCGCAACGCGCGGCACAAACCGCTGCGCAGCCATGGCAACCCCGAGCAATTCACACTGGCAACGCGGCGCGACCAAGCTGCGAAGACGCTCGATCAGAAAATCTCGCTCAATTTCCACGCCCCAGAGCCCTTATCGAAGGTGCTCGCATCTCTGGCGAGCGCCACGGGCACCGATATCCTCGTCGATCATGCGGCACTAGCTGCCGCGGAGACGTCGGACCGTGTCGACGCCACGCTGACGGCAGAGAAGAAGCCTTTGGGCACGGCATTGACCGAGCTTTTGCGCCGTTGGGGCTGGTCTATCGGATCGTAGGGCCAAGTGTGATTCAAATAACAACTCCAGAGTCGGCCGAAGATCACCTCGAACTGGAGTTTTACCCCGTTGCCGCCCGACTGTCGGACACTTTGTCGGGCCCTGCATTGGCTGAGCAATTAAAGGGCCACGTGGCGACGACGACGTGGAGCGACGTCGATGGGCCGGGCGAGATTTGCTTCGACCCGGCTTCGCAATGTCTGATCGTGCTCCAGTCGCAACCGGCCCAGGCCGCTGTTGAACGGCTGCTGTCGTCGAAGTAAGAAGAGACTGTGCCGTAAGTGGGCCGACCGTGGCGGGCGGCATCTTCTATCGCTTGCACCGCTTCTCGGTCAGGGCGCGACATAGATCATCCACGACACGCCAAAACGGTCGGCGAGCATGCCGAACTTCGAGGCAAAAAACGTCTTTGCCAGCGGCATCTGCACTTGTCCACCGTCGCCCAAGGCCGTGAACAACCGTTCGGCCTCGGCATCGTTGGGAACCGTCAGCGACAGTGCAAAACCCTGAAAGCTCGCCTGCCCGGTGCAATGGCCATCGGAAATAAGCACCGTCGAATTCCCAATACGCAAGCTCGCATGCATCACCTTTTCAGCGACGTCGGGCGAAGTCGGTTCAGGGCAGTCCTTGAAACGCATGAGCATCGCTACTTCGGCCCCAACCGTGTCGCGATAGAAGGCGATGGCCTCGTCGCAACGGCCATCGTAGAACAAGTAGGGTTGAATTTCCATTGCGTCGATCTCTTTTCTAAGGGAGTTATGCGCCGTCCGCTTCGCCCGGTATGCGCCGGTCACCCATCATTATCGCTGGGTGGTCAAGTACGGTCACGGGCAGGCCATCAACTAAGGCCATCGTGAGCGCCTAATCATCGTTGGCAGAGCATCGTCGGCCGCGTTACACGGCACGTTTCGACGCAATTCAATAAGCGCGAGATTGAGCCCGGTAGGCAAGACGAAAATCACCAGTCCCATTTGTGCGAGGGGACTCGCAGAGAATCGCATGAGACGATTACGTAGCGTGCGAGCGCCTCCAGCCCAAAGGGTAGCTCGAGTTGCGGATCGCTGTTCGCTTCGGGATTGAGCTCTTTGAACAACAGGCTTGGCTGGATGTCGGAATTGTGCTGGTACTTGTCGCTGCAATACTCGCTAAACGAGCCGCGAATGTCGTGGTAGAAGATTTGGCAGATTGCCACCCCCGCATAGATGCGCACTGGTTGGACGGCGAACATCTCCAAAGTCCAGAATCCGCAGAAGCCGACGTCGCCGAAGCCGGCCGTGACGTGGACGAACAGCCCCAGTCGTCCGATCGACGAACGGCCTTCGATCATGGGCACAAGATTGTGCGTCTCCGTTCGCTCGGCGGTCCGCCCAAGGTAGAGGCGGTTGGGCTGGAGCACAAAGCCTTCCGGCGGAATGGGCATGCGACGGACGCGGTTGGCCTTTCGCATGTCGAGCACGACTTCCTCGTACACCATCAGTTCGTCGTGCAGCGTCAGGTTGTAACTGTTGGGATTCAGCCGCGACTCATCGAACGGATCGATGATGATGTCCTGACCCAACTGCCGTTTGATTTCGTGACCGGATAAGACCATAGTAGGCTGCTACTTCTTTTCGACGCCAATTTTAGGGCACAACGAATCCAGCGGACACTCGGGACACTTTGGACCGCGGGCCGAGCAGATGCCGCGTCCGTGGTGGATAATGCGGTGGCTCAGCGCGATCCAGTCCTTCTCGGGAAACAGAGCCATCAAATCCTCTTCAACCTTCTCCGGATCCTTTTCGGCGGTGAGTCCGAGTCGGCGACTGATGCGCAGGACGTGCGTATCGACGACCACGCCAGAAGGGATGCCGTAGGCCGTGCCCAGCACAACATTCGCCGTCTTTCGGCCGATGCCGGGCAACTCCACGAGCTGCTCGATCTGCTTCGGCACCTGGCCATCGTAGCGATCCAAGAGAAGTTGGCAGCAATTCTTGATTGCCTTTGCTTTGTTGCGGAAAAACCCGGTGCTTTGAATGTCCTGTTCGAGCTCAGGCAGCTTCACTCGCGCGTAGTGAGCCGCTGTGGGATACTTGCGAAAAAGGGACTTCGTGACAAGATTGACGCGAACGTCGGTACACTGGGCCGAGAGAATCGTGGCCACGAGCAACTCCAACGGCGTCTTGAAGACGAGCGCACACGTGGCGTCCGGATACTGCTTGGCCAGAAGACGAGCAATCTTCGCGGCGCGCCGTTTTTTGTCGGCCATATCTCCCATTGGCATCCCTCACGGAAACGCCCAATTCTCGCCCTGTGGGCTAGTGTCTGTCAAGGAGAGGGCTGTCGATGTCGGTTGGGTTTCGGACCGGCTCGCTGTGGCTTTTCAACTGGCCTTTGAGCGTCGTCCTGCCTATAATCAAGGTGGGTAAGGGGTATGTCGGCGTGGTGATGTACAGTTGAGTGGACAGCACGGTGAGGCTGCGTATGTCAACGTTTGATGATCTGTCGCTCTCGCTTGGCGAATTCTCGGGCAAGGTCAGGGTTTTTCCACTGCCCAACTTGGTCCTGTTTCCCCACGTCATGCAGCCGCTCCACGTGTTCGAGCCGCGTTATCGCGATTTGCTCGAAGACGCGTTGGCCGGCGATCGGCTGATCGCCATGGCTGCATTGACGCCCGGCTGGGAAGCAAATTATGAAGGCCGGCCCGCGCTGTACTCGATGGCTTGCCTTGGTCGGATCACGGCCCACTGCCGTCTGGCCGATGGCACGTACAATGTTTTGTTGCTGGGTCTGAACCGAGTGCGATTGGTGAGAGAGGTGAAGCCTTCGCGGCTGTTCCGCGAGGCTGAGGTCGAGCTTTGCGACGATGAGTATCTTACGTGTTCTATGGCACGCCAGCAGGCGCTTCGGCACAGCCTCCACAAGGCGCTGATGCGAATCCTGCCGATGCTGCCCGAGGCTCAGGAACAGTTGGACCAATTGCTGGGCAATGACGTCCCCCTGGGCGTGCTCGCCGATGTGATCAGCTACATGATCGACATCGATCTGCCGCGCAAGCTATCGCTATTAAACGAAGTGGACGTATCTCGACGGACCGAGTTGTTATTGAGCGATATTTCAGAGGCGGCTGCCGACGTGGACGATCGGCAGGCGGCGTGCTTCCCGCCGGAGTTCAGCACGAATTAGTGCATTCTTGGGTATCGTGCACGCGCCGCGTTCCCAAGGTGGCAGCCGACAGAGCGTTTGCCAGACTCATGCGCTTCTTGACCGCTACGCAGCGGACCTCTAAGATGAAATGTCCGCTTTCCCCCGGCTGAGGTATTTTAACTGTGACAATAATCCCTGAACTACGCGATCAGATCACCGGCAGCATGGACGCCGAGATGGATGAGTTGGAGTGTCGGCGCGTTACGCCGGTTGATCAGCCGCGGATCGAGCGCGCAGTTCGCGAAATTTTGGTGGCCATCGGCGAGGACCCGAACCGCGAGGGACTGCGAGAGACGCCGGCGCGAGTTGCTCGAATGTACGCGGAGCTTTTTGGCGGTCTGCATCAAGACCCGCGCCGCCATTTGCGCAAGTTTTTCACCGAAACCTGCGATGAAGTCGTCTTGGTGCGAGATATCAGCTTCAATAGCATGTGCGAACACCACATGTTGCCGTTCATGGGCACGGCCCATGTCGCCTATCTGCCGGGCAGACGGGTCATCGGGCTGAGCAAACTCGCCCGGGTGGTCGAGGAAGTCGCCAGACGACCGCAGGTTCAGGAGCGGATGACGGAGGAGATTGCGAACCTCTTGGTTGACGAACTGCATGCCAAAGGGGTGGCGGTCATCGTCGAAGCAGTACATACCTGCATGACCATTCGCGGCGTTCGCAAACCGGGCTCGATATGCGTCACCTCGGCCATGAAGGGTTGTTTCCGCACGAAACCTTCGACGCGTGCGGAACTGATGACGCTGATTTACGGAGATCGTCGGTAGTTGGCAGACGCGGGGGATGTGGAACCGAGACGGCGCTCTTTCCATCCCGATCCCTAATCTCAAATTTCTACTACAGGCCGTGGCATGAGCCTATTGGACCAGCAGCGCGAACGGATCCAGGATGATCTACGCGGCCTAGTCGCCGGCGAGGTGCGCTGTGACGATGTCTTTCTGCAGCTTTTTGCCAGCGACGCGAGCATTTACGAAATCAAGCCTGTTGCCGTGGTTCGCCCTGCTTCTACGGCCGACGTAGCGGCTTGCCTGCAATATGCATCGACAAAGCGTCTGCCCGTCCACGCTCGCGGGGCGGGCACTGGTGTCGCAGGGCAATCGATCGGCCCGGGGCTGATCGTCGATTTCGCGGCACATCTGCGACGCGTGATCCGCATCGACGACGACCGCGTTCGCGTCCAAGCCGGAGTGGTTCATGAGCGGCTCAACGAGCAGTTGCGCAAGTATGGAAGGCGATTTGGGCCAGACCCCGCCACGACGAGCGTCACCACGATCGGCAGCATGTTGGCCATCGACGCAGCGGGAAGCCGCTGGTTGAAGTACGGCTCGACGCGCCGCCACGTGCAAAGTTTGCAGATTGTGCTGGCCGACGGCGAAGTGCTGGAAGTCGGCCGCGAGCCGCTGGTGGATGGCGTCAGCACCAGTGCGATTCCACGAAAACGCGAGTTGGTTAATCGGCTCGCTGCGTTGTTGACCGAGCGGGCAGATCTAATCCGCCATAGTCAGCCGCTGAACCGGTTACATCCGTGCGGCTATAACCTGACCGACGTGTTGGGTGATGACTACGTGGATTTAGCTCGATTGCTCGCCGGTTCAGAAGGCACGCTGGCCCTAATTACTGAAGCATTGTTGGCCACCGAACCGCTGCCACAGCATCGGGGCGTCGCGCTGTTGTTGTTCGATAGCCTGGAAAAGGCGGCACGGACAGTGCTCGACGTCTTGGCCATCAGTCCGACGGCGTGCGATTTGATGGATCGGCGGCATCTGAGCTTTGCCCGCGAGGCCGAGCCGCGCTTCGAACAGCTCGTTCCACCGGAAACCGAGGCAGTGTTATTGGTGGAAGTCGACGGCGACGACCCGCTGGAGATTCGCAGCCGACTGCAACGGTTGGTGGGCGACGTGTGGCAGCAGAAACGATTGGCGTTTGGGGCGCGTCAGGCCTTTGAAGAGGATGAAACGCGGTTCTACTGGCATCTCGTCGATGGTGTGAAGCCGGCGTTCTATCGCATGAAAGGCCCCAGCCGGCCGGTGCCAGTCGTCGAAGATATCTCGGTTCCTCCCGAGATGCTCTCGGACTTCCTCGTTCGCATCCAGAACACCCTCAAGCGTCACCAGGTGACTGCCTCGCTGTTTTGTCACGCGGGTCACGGCCAATGCCACATCGAGCCGTTTCTCGATCTCTCGCAGCCAGACGAAGTGCAACGCATGCGAGGGCTGGCCAACGATCTGTATCAGGAAACCGTGGCCGTCCAGGGGAGCATCGGCGGCGAACACGGCTGTGGGCTTAGCCGAACTGGCTTCGTGCGTGAGCAGGCTGGACCGCTGTTCGACGTGTTTGTAGAAGTGAAACGGATCTTCGACCCCGAGAACATCCTCAACCCGGGCAAAATCGTCGGGGATGATCCTGATATCATCACACGTAACCTACAAGAGCCGCTGCCGATATTGGCGGCTCAGACCGAGGGCAATCAGGAGCATGAAGAGGCCGACGCAGCCGCACCCGAACTGCGGAACCTGGTCGAATTGCAGTTGAATTGGCAGCCGGCACGACTTCACGACGCGGTGGCCGCGTGCAATCGTTGCGGCCAGTGCCGTACGCAAACGCACCGGGTTCGCATGTGCCCGATCTTCCGTTTCGCGCCGACCGAAGAAGCATCCCCCCGGGCAAAAGTGAACTTGATCCGCGGCGTGCTGACCGGTGCGCTGGACCTCCACCTTCTCACGAGCGATGAATTCAAGACGATTGCCGATCTTTGCGTTCACTGCCATTCGTGCCGCTTGGAGTGCCCGGCCGAGGTCGATATTCCACGATTGATGCGGGAGAGCAAAGCGGCGTACGTGAGCGCCAAGGGGCTGCCGCTTGCCGATTGGGCGATGACGCGGCTCGATCTGCTCGCCACCTTGGGCGGTTTGGTTGCTCCGGTGACGAATTGGGCTCTCCGGAATCGGCAAATGCGGTGGCTGTTGGCGAGGAGTTTGGGGATTTCGCAAGGGCGCAAACTTCCGCGGGTCACTTCGCGTAGTTTCCTCCGCCGCGCAGCACGCCGACGATTGACTCGGCCCTCGCGGCGCAGCGGTCAAAAAGTGTTGTACTTCGTCGACATCTACGCCAACTATTTTGACCCACAGTTGGCGGAAGCGGCGGTAGCAGTGCTCGAACACAATGGCGTCTCGGTCTACGTTCCCCCAGATCAGCGCCAGGCGGGAATGCCGTCGATCGCTTGCGGTGCTCTCGAACATGCTCGACGCCTGGCGAAACACAATGTCGCGGTACTGGCAGAGTCCGTCCGACAGGGATATCACGTGGTGGCCACCGAACCGGCCGCGGCACTGTGCCTGACGCACGAGTATCCACAATTGCTTGACGATGACGACACGCGGCTGGTTGCGGCCAATAGCAGCGAAGCGTGCAGCTACTTGTGGGCAATGCACACTCGCGGCCAATTGCAGCTCGATCTCAAGCCGCTGGACGCCGCGCTCGGCTACCATACTCCGTGCCACCTCAGGGCACTGCGGGTGGGCTCGCCGGGCGAGCAACTGCTGGGGCTGATACCCGGCCTGCGAGTGCGCCATGTCGAGGCTGGTTGTTCCGGTATGGCCGGCACGTTCGGCCTACTGCACAAGAACTACCGTAACAGCCTACGCGCCGGTTGGCGGCTCATTTCGCAATTGCGCGATCCGCAACTGCAGGCCGGTGTCACTGAGTGCAGCACCTGTAAGATGCAAATGGAGCAGGGCGCCACGAAACACACCTTTCACCCAATCGAACTGTTAGCCTTTTCTTACGGATTAATGCCCCGATTGGGGCGACGGCTGGCGGTGCATTGAATAGCGGTGCATTGAATACTCGAATCCCAACATGCAAGGAGCTGAGCAGGACGTGTGCGATCCATGGTTTGAGCAAGGATTGAAATTTTCGTGCAAGGGATGCGGTGATTGTTGCACCGGGGCGCCCGGCTATGTCTGGGTCAATAAGGCAGAGATAGCGGCCATGTCGGCAGCCATCGGAATCGATGTTGCGGAGTTCGAGCGGCGCTGATGCGCGCCAAGGTCGGCATCCGCAAGAGCCTTATTGAATGGGCCAATGGCGACTGCGTATTCTTTCACAGCGAAAGCCGTACATGCGAGGTGTACGACGCCCGACCCCGTCAATGCCGCACATGGCCATTCTGGTCGTCGAATCTCACCTCGCCGGCTGCGTGGCAGGAGACCGCTGACCGCTGCCGGGGGTGCAATCGTGGACATGTCGTTCCGCTGGAAGCGATCCTGGCACAGCTCGGCAACGTGCGGGTCTGACGCATCTCGCGGTTCGCTCTGTATCGGTTAGCTGGAGTTTTCGGATTGCGCAACCGATATAGGATTGCAGCGTTTCCGCGGCGGCGGTGCCGGTGCGCATTTGGTTCGGCCCTCATCGGCCTTTGTTTATAAACGTTTGATGCGAAAGAAGTTACGGCGAACGACTGAGATTCGGCAACCGCGCACGATACGTAAGCTCTTTGACAACAGTCGGTTACGATCGGTCCTGCCATCCGCACTTGCGGCCGTGCAGCCGACGTTTGCTTGGAATTGACGACGTTTGGAAAGCTGGGTTGGGAAGATTGCACTTGACACTAGTCGTTGTGCCACCTACACTTGGAGCAGTTGTGGGCTGCGAAAATCTGGCTATACCACAGGTGCCGACCTTCTCAGAGGAGACCTGAGTCGTGACGAAGAAAGAGATCGTTCGAACCATCTCTGAGGAAATTGGGCTGACACAATTGCAGACGAAGGAGATCGTGCAGAAGACCTTCGACGCGATTGTAGAGGCGCTGGTGTCGGAGCACCGCATCGAGCTTCGCAATTTCGGCGTCTTTGAGGTGAAGCGTCGTGCCCCCCGCAAGGCACGCAACCCTCGGACAGGTGACAAGGTCTTTGTGCCGGAGAAGTACGTCGTCACGTTCAAGCCTGGCAAAGAGATGGAGGAGCGAGTTAAGGAACTGGAGCGTCAAGCGGCTGTCGCCGCCCGGAATGCCCGGGTGAAGGTGACGCCGAGCGACGCTTCTCAGCCTGTGCCGGAACCGCTTGGTGCGGCAACGGCTTACAACTCGGAGCCACACGGATAGTGGCGAATAGTGCCGAACCGTCACGGAAGATACTTGTCCACCAATCAAAATTTCGTTTTTCCCCTTTTCTCGGTTACGGAAACATGCGTCCCGACGGTGTCTGTCTGCCCTCGTAGATGTGGGTGGCAGTCGGGTTAATCATGCTTGGAGCATGAAGCGTTTTATATCACGGAGGATGCGCGATGCATAAGCTAATGATGGCTTTGGCGTGTGGGTTACTCTTGAGCAGCACAGTTGGCTGCATCATTCCGGCGTACTCGGCCGATCCGGTCCGCCGCACCCAGGAACTCATGTTCACTTCAGAGGATCTCCGCCTGTTCCTTGACGAATGGGAGCGGATCTGGTTCCTCGACCAGCCGGACCACATGACGCCCTACCGTACCCACGGCGGCCTCATTTAGTCGGACTGCGAAACCTATGCTCCGCAGGAAGTAGACGCGCTGACGGGTTGGACGCAGCGGTATCTGTGCCATCCGGCTCATGTGTGGCCTCACGCGCCTGGGGGTTGGCTTGACAGCGCCGGCCCGAGTCTATAGGCTAGGTGATTAAGGCAAAATGGTCGGCTTTGCCGATACTATTGTCCGGCCGACATAGTTGTCGATTCTCCCCTGAACCGCGCTTCGGCGCCACGAAAGGGAAAACATGGACCGTTACCTCGCTATCACAGTTGCGAACCGCTCCGTCTTGAGCATTTCTTGCTTCGAGGGCGTCGTCGTCGGTGTAGCGGTCCTAGGGATTCCGGCGCTAGAGCATTCGCTGCTCCACCATGTGCGCCGGGCAGTGCCGCATTCGGTGGCAAGTTGGCGTGGCTTCTAAGGCACAACAGCCCTAGAAACCGAGCTTGCCTCCGCTAGCTGGCATCCGTCCCACGGCTCATCCGGCCGCTGAAGATCTATACCGGTCTTCTGCCTCGCCGATGGCCGACGGCCCGCTGGCTTCTCGTTCCGTTGTTTGGGTGCGTTCCCAACGCTCCGCCATTCCTGACAACTACAAGTTGACCGCTGCCATGATCGCAAACTCCAGTTCCACCGCCACTTACCTTGATAGTCCGATCGAAGACACCGTTCGCGCGGCACAGCGCGGCGATCGCCAGGCGTTCGGCCGCTTGGTCGAGCGCTACGAGCGCACCGTGTACGCGGTGGTCTACCGGCGGCTGCGCAATCATGCCGACACACAAGAGCTTTGCCAGGACGTGTTCCTGCGTGCGATGCGCAAGATCGGTCAGCTTCAGGACGCCCGATGTTTTGCCGGTTGGCTGCGTTCGATCGCCGGTCGGATGGCAATCAATCAGGCATTGCGGCGCAAGCCGGCCTCGATTGGCATCGGTTTGGACACATGCAGCATCGAACACCAAACTCCGCTGACCACAATGCTGGCACGCGAGCAACGTGCGCAGGTACACGTCGGCCTGCGCCGCTTGGGCTCGCTCGATCGCAAGACGCTTGTGGCGTTCTACTTCGACGGGGCGAGTCTGTTGGAGATGAGCCGGCAGTTCGCCTCACCCGTCGGAACGATCAAGCGCCGGCTCCACACGGCCCGCAAGCGGTTGGCCAAGGAATTGGAGGCTATTGGAACGCA
>CAVXFB010000007.1:0-487182 GCA_963760935.1 uncultured Planctomycetaceae bacterium
CACCTTTTCTGCCCCCTTTTCTGCCCCCCACCCCCGCATCTTTTCCACTCTAAACTGCTCGAAGTGGTCGGCCTTAATGGCGGCCCGGGCGTCGGACAGCAGCCGCTGGTAGTAGGTCAAATTATGGAGCGACAGCAGTATGGGGCCGAGCATTTCACCAGCCATGAAGAGATGTCGGATGTAGCCCCGGCTACGACGGCAGGCCGCGCAGGGGCAGCCCGGCTGTAGCGGTCCGCTATCTCGCTCGTATTGAGCGTTTCGCAAGCGCAGTGTGCCACTGTCGGTGAAGGCCATCGAATTGCGGCCGTTCCGCGTCGGCATGACGCAGTCGAACAGATCGATGCCCCGGCGGATGGCGTCCAACAAATTCTCCGGCCGGCCCACCCCCATCAAATAGCGCGGTCGGTCCAGCGGCAGTTCCGGGATAGTGACGTCCAACATCCGCATCATGTCGGCCGTCTCCTCGCCCACGCTCAGCCCACCAACAGCATAACCGGGAAAATCTAACGCCCGCAGTTGCCGGGCGCAGGCGACGCGAATCTCGGGATCCAATCCGCCTTGAACGATGGCGAACTGTGCCTGATCGTTCCGCGTGGCGGCATTGCGGCATCGCTCGGCCCAGCGAACGGTGCGATCGGCGGCGTCTCGAATGACGTCGCTGCCATTGGGAAGACCAACGACATGGTCGAGCACCATCGCCACGTCGCTGCCCAGAGCTTCTTGGATAGCGACCGCCCGTTCGGGCGAGATGGCTACCAGTCGCCCGTCGATATGCGAGCGAAAGACGGCCTCCTGCTCGGTGACTTGCATACGGTGGGCCAGGCTGAAGAGTTGAAAGCCGCCGCTGTCGGTCAAAATAGGGCCATCCCAGCCCATGAAACCGTGTAATCCGCCCAGCGAGGCAACAACGTCTTCGCCAGGCCGTAACGCGAGATGATAGGTGTTGCCCAACACCATCTCGGCCCCGGTGGCGCGGAGTTGCTCAAGCTCCAACCCCTTCACGCTGCCTTGGGTGGCGACCGGCATGAAGGCCGGCATGTGCACGTCGCCGTGCGGTGTGGTGAAGACGCCGCACCGGGCCGCACTCTGGCGGTCAACGTGCGAAAGACGGAAAGAGAATAAGCCGGACATCAGTCACCACGGAGACACGTACAACACGGCGAAAGTCAAAATATCAGCGCGGCCCTCCGTGTCGCCGTGGCGCGTCGCTGTCCTATTCGCCACGAAGTTTGATGCCAATCACAGTGAGCTTCTCACGCACCTCGTTGAGACTGGTGACGCCAAAGTTCTTGCATTCCAGCAAGTCGTCGCCCGTGCGGCGCACCAAGTCGCCCAGCGTATTGATGCCCAGCCGGATCATGCACTTGCGGGCTCGGACAGACAGGTTCAACTCCGAGATCGGTCGGGCCAGCATCGCCTGCTCGTCGGCGGTGAGAATTTCGGGCTCGATCGCTTCGGCGATCGGCCGCTCCTGGGCATATTGTCCCAGCCGAAGCCCCTTGGTGGCCAGCATCTCCTTAATCTCGATCAGACTTGTCTCACCGAAGTTCTTGCTGGCCAGCAACTCTTGTTCTGTGCACCGGCACAGATCCCCGAGCGTCATGATACCCATCTTCTGCAGGCAGTTGCGGCTGCGCACCGATAGTTCGAAATCGGTAACCGGAATGCCCAATACCTGGCTCATCCGGTCGCGTTTCTTCTGGGCGTCTTCGTCGTAGTATTGTTCGTGCGATGCCTCGGTGTCTTTGAAAAACAGTTCGGCCCGCGGATGATCGGGATACACATCCAACACCCGCTGATAGCACTGCGCCGCCTTTTCATATTGCTCCCGATCCTCGTGCAACAGGCCGAGATTGAGCAACGAGCCGACGTGCGCAGGCAACCGATCGACCGCCCGTTTGTACAAATCCATGGCGGTTTCATCATTGCCGCGCCGGTCGTTCTCCAAAGCCAGTCCGAACAGAGCAGCCGGATTGTCGCGGTCGGCTTCCACGGCGCGCTCATACAAGGCAACGACCTCCTGCGGATTACCGCCGAGGGTCGAAACGGTGGCGGTGCGCTGGGCTAAGTACTCGGCCGTCTGTTCAATGGCGCCGGACAGCGAGTCGAGCGTGGCCAGTGCGCTGCGGGCGTCGCCGGCATAACGCTGGGCCTCGGCCCGACCAAGGGCGCATTGTCCGGCGTCGTACCCGGCCTTCTCCGCAGCCGTAAAGTTCTCGATGGCGTCTTGATATTCCTGGCGAGCAAAATGGCTCTTGGCCAGATAGTATCGCGACATAGCGCCGCCATCGGCCTGCTTCAATACTTCGATAGACCGAAAGTAGCGGCCCAACAGAAAGAGACACACGCCCAGCCGCACACGACTGGCTGGAGTCTGGTCCTCGCGGCTCTGCAGTTCGGCGACCGCATCGCGAAGAACGGCATATTGTGAGAAGTCGCGTCCCACGACATCCTGCATCTGCCGCACTTCGCGCGGGCCGAAGGTGTCGTTGGCCAATACCATTTGTTTCAAATCGAACTCAACCGCTTGCGACATCGATACTACTCCTGAACTTCGTCTCGCACATTAAGCTAAGTTAGTGCCGCGGTCCCGCCGGCGCGATCCACATGCGTTCTAGGCAGTGTGCGGCCTTACGATCCGATTACAACTCTCAAGAGCCAGCGAAGGGAGTCGAACCCTTAACCCCCGCATTACGAATGCGGTGCTCTGCCGATTGAAGCTACGCTGGCGACGCTCTCTTCGTTTGCAGATGCTTAGCCGCCACCCTTTGGCAGGGGTCGCGTCAAGCTAAGCATTTAAGTTTAGCGAAATGCCGCTACGGTCGCAAGGCCCGCGGCCCCCACGGCTGTTGTGCGCCATTAGAATTGTCCCCATTAGCGACCAGTAGAAATGTCCCCTAGGATCGTTTCCGAAAGGAAACGAGAGAATGGGGATGATTTCAATGAGTCGCAAGGAACGAAAGCGGCTGGAGGCGTTTAGCCGGGTAAAAACGGGGGGGATGACGCTGGTCGAGGCGAGCGAACTGCTGAGACTGAGTTATCGCCAAACGAAGCGGGTGTGGTCGCGGTATCAGAGCGAAGGCGATGCCGGCCTAGTGCATCGGCTGCGCGGCCGAGCCCCCAATCGGCACTCGCCGGAGAAGACCAAACAGCGGTCGCTGGCGTTGTATCGGGAGCGGTATGCCGATTACGGGGCGACGTTGGCGGCGGAATGCCTGGAGAAGGAAGACGGCGTGAAGGTCTCGGTGACAACGCTGCGGCGGTGGCTGTTGCAGGCGGGCTTGTTGGATCGGCGGCGCAAACGGCGTCAGCATCGTCGTCGTCGAACGCGGCGCGAGCACCTTGGCGAGTTGGTGCAGATGGACGGTTCGTTTCACGACTGGTTCGAGGGGCGGCGCGGCTGGGCGGTGCTGATGGTCATGATCGACGATGCCACGGGCCGGGTGACGGCGCGGTTCTACGAGAAAGAATCCTGGGCATCGTCGTCGGACTTGTTCCAGCGTTACGCTCGGCGGCACGGCTTGCCGCGCGGTCTGTACGTGGATCAGCACAGTATTTATCGGCCGGACAGCGAGCCGACGGATGCGGACTTGCTCGACAATTGCCCGCCAGAAACGCAGTTTGGGCGAGCCATGCGCGAGTTGGACGTGGAGCTGATTCTGGCGCGGAGTCCACAAGCGAAGGGGCGTTTGGAACGCATGAACGGAACGCTTCAGGATCGGCTGGTCAAGGCGTTGCGGCGTGCGAAGAAATCCAGCTTGGAATCAGCGAACCGATTCCTGGACGAGACGTTTCTGTCGGAGTTCAACGCACGCTTCGCGGTTGCGGCGGTTGCGGCGGAGGACTGGCATCGCCCGCTTTCGGCCGCCACGGACCTGGCGCGCATCGTGTCGATTCAAGAATCTCGCGTGGTGGCGAAGGACTGGACATTGCGTTGGCGGAATCGCATCTTGCAATTGCCGCGTGAGACGGCCGAGTTCATTCGGAGCGGTCAGCGGGTGACGGTCTGCGAACCGCTGGACGGCGTGCTGCGGGTGTTCGCTGGCCAGCGCGAAGTGCGTTGGTCGCCGATCCTGGCCCCACCGTTGCCCAAGCGGTCCAAGCGTACCGGCCCGACGGGATCAAGCCAGGGCCAGAAGCCTGCCGCCAACCATCCCTGGCGTGGGCGGCGAACGGCTGCGGCGCGACCAGAGCCTTCCGCCCCCCTCCCGCCGCCGGCGGAAAAAGTGGCGTGCTCCGCTTCGGCTCGCTGCGCTCGCCTCGCGAAGCACGCCACTTTAGGATAGACGAATACCGTAACAGTAATGGGACACTTCTATTGACGCAAAACAGGGGGCATTTCTATTGGTTGACAACAGGCTGTGTTTTGCAAGCAGTTGCGAACTACCCCCGGTTTTTGCGAGTGAAACAGGTACTTTTGACCGCTAAGGGGTAGCGGGGGTAGTGACCAAAGCCGGCCTAAGAGGATCGCAGATTGCCGAGTATGTCGGGGTGAGTCATTCCACGGTGGCAAAGTTCAGGGCAGAGTTGGAATCGACTTGCCAAGTTGGCAAGTCAACCAGCCGCCAAGGCAAGGACGGTCGCACCACCAACACCGCGAAGATCGGCGGAAAGGCAACGACGGCATCACCGCTTGCCGTTGAAATGGAAGTCGCACATCGGGCAGTAGATCGACCCCGGCTTCGGCTGACCGCGTTTCGGGGTGAGACATGCGAGACAATGATCGAGTCGCATCGCGGATCGCCGCTGAAGTGATCGCTCGATGATGTCGGACCTGCATGTCGAGCATAGCTGCCACTGGCCCTTGCCTTCGGCCTGATGGCACAAGAGGCACTTGGAATCGGTCGTAATTGCAAGATCATTCATTGGGATAGCTCTCTGCCCGAAAATGGTCGCCCAGGATCGCCGCTGTTGCGTTCCTCGGGGCTCGGACGTGTTCCGATACCTCGGCTCTAACTGGCCCTCGGCGTCGCTCCTACGCGGTCCGTTTCTTCGGCTTGGCGGTGTCGCCGTCGTCCATCTGCTTCAAGATGAGGCTGACGGCCGATTGCGGCGCGCCGTCCTGCTTCCGGCCGGGGCGCTTGAGGATCCCCAGCACGTCGCCCCATTGCCGCATCTGCCGCTGCGCATCCTTTGCCACATTCAAGTACGGATTAGCGACGGGGAAGCCGGCCGGGCTCTTGACCACGAGCCCCAGCGTGCCCACCTGCTGCTCTGCTGCCGTCCAGCGGCTCCATGCCGTGCAATATGCCGCCAAAGCGTCTAGCGTGCCCTGGTCGACGTCGCCGCGTGCCTCCAAGGGTGGATAGACTTCGGCCCAATTGCTGCGGCCCTGCTCGTCGAGGTGTTCGGGCACATCGTGCATCATGTCTTGGCCCTCATCAATTCATCAATCCAGTGAAAATGGAAGTCGAATAGCTCTTGATCCTGGGTAAGCATAAGCTGTTCAATCGAGGAACACGACCGTAAGTTCGCCGATGATTCGCACACGAAACAGCGGCCGTCCGATAATTTGAGAAGCAAAACTTTCGCATGGGTCAAACAAGCGACGCACCGTTGCTTTCGTCGAGGCAATTCGGCCGTCAACCGTCCGCAGATTTCCTTTTCCAGACTCTTGTGAAAAACAGAAAACAAAAAATCCACGGTCCCGATCTGGCCGGTGTCCAGCAAGGCGAGCAAGCGTTCTAAGTTGTCGCGGCTAAATCTCAATGTTGCGATGACGAGATGCTCGATTCGCTCGGGCGATGCAAGGTGTAGGACGGCTTCGACCACGTGGAATAGCGAATACTTTTTGCTCGTGACCATGTGGTACGCTTGGCCGCATTGCGGCAAGGTGCCGATGTGAAGGATACAGTTCTGCAATCGTCGACCATCCAACAGAATCCGCTTATCCGATCTGCGGACGTGCTTCCGGTCTTCGACCAACTCCCTGGCGGCGTCCACCTCGAGTCCAGCCAGCGGGTCGAATACGGGCCGAAGCTCGGCCGGGTCCATCATCGGCAGTGCTTGCATCCAGTCGGTCATAGCTTGTACTCGATGTCGCCGTGAATCCATTCTGGCGGGGCCACGGCCTCGGCGGTGATCTTCAACCCTTGGCCGGTTCTCACCACGGCCGCGATTTTCCACGTGATTCCGCCTTCTTCGGTCGGGCCCGGTAGTGGGCTGCCGATTGCAGGCAACCCGGTTAGCTCTCGCTTTTCTTCGTGGCCATCGGGATAGGTTATCGTAGCAAGCACTGGATAGGCTCCTTGTGAGTAAAGCTCCGTAAGAATCCGCCCGGGGGCCGCCGACGTCAGTTCAACCGTCGGCGGCCACACCCGGGGCTCAAAGCCGACCTTGCCTCGGAATGGCTCATCCAAGGTCGGTCGGCGAGATCAAAGAACTCCTGCCTGTTTAGCCGTCGTAACGTTCCGAAGTGCGCTCTGTGCCCCAACTAACGCAATCTGTGCCTCGCGACGGGGTTGCTCCATATTTAGTAATTCAGTTTCGGCCGAATCACGTTCGCGCTGTGTTTTGGCACCGTTGTAACGGCCTTCAGCAGCAAGCCACCGTTTTTCGATCGCGTCGGCGGCCCTTTGCCGCTCGGCAAGTGTGCTGGCTTCCGCCTCGCAGAATTGCGCTCGCGCTCGCAACGCTGCGCAGTTCCGAAACTTCAGCCGCGTTGTAGCCCGCCATCGCGGCCAGAACGGCAATCTCGTCGTGGGGCAGTTCGTCCTTAACGCCGCCAGCCAGTGCGTGGTATTCCGACCGGCCGCTCCGCCACGTGCGGAAGTCGGTGGCGAATTGCTGGTGAGCAATTGCGATTGTTTTTTCGTGCGTCTTCTGGTTTTGCCGGTCGGCAGCCGCATTTCGCTGGGCGATCTCGATTGATTCGGGGTCGATCGTCGTGAGTAACGCCATCTGAAATATCCTTCGTTTTCGCCGGGGTTAGGTTGACGCTTCGCGGTCGGCGAGTACCGCGGGCGAGTTGGTAATTTTGGAAAACAGTTCTAGACCCTGCATCATTGCTACACTTTGCAGGTCGCTAGGCGATTGGAGAGCGAGCCACCACGCCCGAACGTCGGACCGCCAAAGGTCGATAAACTTTTCGGGAGGCGCTATCGTCGCAAGCTCAGTCAACGGCACGCCGGCCAGCCGCTCGGGCTCGTTGCCAAGGGCCGATTGATAACGCCATTCGGCAGACAAGCCATAGGCGTCGAGGTGTAGACAATCGGTGGACTGCCAGAAGTCGAGCGCGGCGCGTAGGCGGTGGCCGATGTGCTGGGCCACCCTGACAAACTGGCCATCGTGGCCGGCCCACGGGCATGGTTTACTGATGGCTGGTGTGTCCGGCTCGGCGACCACACTTCGCAGCACCTGAGTCATTCGCACGGCCCTATCGGGGTCGTTGTCGAGTTCGGTTGGGAGGTTCGGCCGCAGAGCGATGTGTGCTAGTTCGTGAATGAGTGTCGCCACGATTTCAAACCGCCAGTGAAAAAAGGCACGCCCCATTCGGCCTGACTGCTTGACATAGCGCCATGCCGCTCGATCGTTGATTAGTATTGCAGGGCCATGCCCCTCCCATCGATCTCCGATGGTATCGCGCAGCGCTACGTCTAAATGCCTTGCACAATAGGCGAGGGCATCAGGACAAATTAAATCGGCTGGTGCCTCGGACTCAAATGCGACGTAAATCGGCCTTGCGGGGAGAATCTCCCGGCAAGCTCGCTCGATTTCCGTTCGCAAACTTTGGCGGGTCATTATTTGTTGCCCTTCGCTGTTTGCTTCCGCGACTTGCGAATCGGTTTGTAGTTCCAGGGGCCGACCGTCTCGTCCCACAGTCCGGCGCTGAGCGGACACGGGCCGATCTCGTTTGGGCGTGAGGGTCGCACCGTCAAGAGGCGGTCGCGCTCGCGGGAAAACTCGCCCCAGAATAGGTCAGCCATCGCATCGTATTGGTCGCGGGTCGCGTCTGCGAGTTCTAACGCGAATTGTGGAGGCTCGGGCGGTGCCGCCTTGACCGCAGCTTCGCCGTCCGGCGTGACGGAGTACACTGCACGGCCGAGCGTGTCCGAATCAACTTCGATCCAGCCGGCGATGATCGCGGGAAGTGCATCACACTGCCAGTTGAATAGCGGCTTTGTATAGCGCTCAATGTCGCCGTACTTCGTCAAACCGGCCGGCAACAACTCGCTGATAAACTCACCCGGCTTGCCAAACTTCAATAACTTGCGGACCGCTACGAGTCCGTCGTGAAGATTTTCTGCGCCGGCTAAGAGACACGCCGCCCGTTAGCCCGGGCATTGCGGCCATTACCTGCTTCTACTCGTCGGGGAGGAGGTGCCGATACATTTGCTGCATCTGTTCCGTTTGATGAACTAGCCCCGGCCGCCACATTACGTGAAGGGGCATAATTGAGGAACCAGCGCCCGTAAGTTGGCGCTAAACATCAGCCTCTGTTCTATGTCGCCGGCGGGTGCAGAATCTGTGGTTCGCTGTCAAAGTCCGTTATGACGAGTTGCACCGTCCATTTGCGGTGCTTGCCATTCTTCTCACAGCGATTATAATGATCTGGCGGCAGACCGACACCGATTGCTCGGTCTTTGTATTGTTTGATGCCAGCCAGCCAGGTGCGGCCATCCCGAGTGGTGCTCGGGGGCACGAGCCATGACAGCCTCTTGGGGAGTTGTCGTGGTAGGCATTTGGCACAGGCGTGGCAACGATGGCTAGTCATTGCGTTCAAGCCGAGCGCCGTGAAATCAACGCCGTCCTCTATGCCACCGAGCCAGCAAGCGGTGACTCGGTAGGACACAGACGCCTCGCAGCGAGGGCGCAAGCGTTCACGGCATTCTGCCGAGCGGTTCCTAGGCACCCAAGCAGCACGAGCAGCACGTCCGGCTGGCCTTGCACTAGGTCCGCCCCAAAGCCGCGGCCTCCATTTCTTTCTTACTTGCGATTGTCTGCACTTCTGGTTCGCCAAGTCGATCAATTTGGGATCCTTCGAACTCCGACTTCCTGGATGGGGCGGTGGACAGTCGAGCGACCATGTATAGGCGGTTGGCTGAACTGGTGGAGGCCGATGTCCGGGCTTTTGAAAATTGCGACAACTGAGATGAATGAGCCACACGGGGATTGCGGCAAATAGATTTTAGATCGGTTTGAGCGATGGCACGCCCACACGCGCAACTTGATGCCCTCACTCCTGGCCAACTAGCCAAGCGCTGGGACATCGGTGCGGACCGGGCACGTCGTCTGGTGGAAAGTGGGAAGATCCCGGGAGCGTTTCGGATTCCATCCGTGGGCCGGTACGGCGAGACGACCAAGATTCCCCTCGTCGCCGTCATGGAAATAGAACAGGAGTGGGCGATCGTGCCCAGCGAGAACGGGCCGCACCGGACGCTACGAAGGCGACGGAGCGGCTCGCCGCCGCTAAAGCACTTTCCCGAACTCAGGCACGCTTCGCCTGAGCCCGACGTTGAATCTCCTTCAGGCGATCGGTGTTGAGATGGACGTAACGCCTGGTCATCTCGGGGTCTGTATGGCCCATCAACTCAGCAAGTTCCATATCGCCGACCTTACCAACCGATTCGGTTCCGAACGTATGACGATGGGAATACAATACGAGCCGCTCGCCACCCTTGTCCGTGATACCGGCCCGGTTGCGAAGGCGGTCCATCTTCTCGACCAAACAGTCCTTTGTATAGGGCCTGCCGCGCGAGTTGAGGAAGACGTAGTCCTCAGGCTCAGTTGGTTTTCGGGCCAACCAGCGGCACATCATCAGCACGGTGCGGTGCAGCGGAATGATGCGAGGGCGAGGCTTCTTCATCCGGGTGATTGTTTTGTGTTCGGGGATGATCCAGAGGCCACGTTCCAGATCGACCCACTCCCAGATCAAGGATCGCAACTCTCCGGGACGGCATCCGGTACGCAGCAGGGCGATCAAAAACCTACGGAATGGACGGTCCGTGTGCTGGAGCAGGGCCTTGAACTCACCTTCGGTGACAACCCGCGTCCGCCCCTGAGCTTTGGGGCAGTCTTTGTACCGGGGAATGGGGCTGCTGTCGATGTACTCGTTCTCGACGGCCCAGTTGAGTACCTGCCGGATCGTGGTGATCGTATCCTTGATCGTCGTCGGGCTGTACTCGGCCTTGGCCATCTCCTGATGGACCTTGGCCATGTGGAGCTTCCGCATTTCGCAGACGCGCAGCCGTGGACCGAGGATCTTCAACGCGCGGAGGATTCCGTAGCGAAACGCGAGGTAGCTGTTGGGCTTTTTCGTCGCCTTGATGTGGTCGAGGTACTCGTCGGACAGCTCCGAGACGGTGGCGTTCAGCCAGTCCCGGTCTTCAATGACACCCTTCTTCGCCCGTGCCCGAAGCGATTTCAGCTTACGGCAGGCGGCGGTGTAGTCCTTGTCGAGGTACACCCGCTTCCCAGATACAGTAGCACACCACCAACCAGTAGCACCTTGCAGCCAAGGCTTATCGGACGGCTTACGAGCCATAGACGGACCTCCCACAGAGTCAAAGGACCTACTGCGAGAAGCCCGGAGGAACCGGCCAGCTATACCCGATTCCGTGTGCCGCTTTAGTGTATAGCCGGTCGTGTCGGGTTTCGATAACTACACGGCAACGACGCAACTCGTTGCCCTGTAGTGTTTTCCAAAGTCGGGGCGAGAGGATTTGAACCTCCGGCCTCTTGGTCCCGAAAGACGTTTTTTGCTCCGCCAAAACCGCCCGTAACGTCAAAGTATTTGGGACTTTACGCTCTCCGGCCACGAATTGCAAGGCGTCGCAAACTACCTCCGAGTTTTGCGAGGAAAAGGGGTACTTCTTGAGCGAAGGGGGTAGAAAGGGGTAGTCCGAACTTGGACCGTTCACGCGTATGAGTGCATGGCCATCAGTGGCCAAGCCGTTCGGATAAGCGCTCGTTAAGTCTGGTGACAAAACGCTTGTCAGCTTGCGGGGGATTCACCCGCAGTACCGAGAGTTGGTGACGCGGAGCCGTTGGCCAACTCAGCGGCGCGTCTACGCCTGCGCTCGGGAATGTCACCTTCGGCCAATGCTTGCATGCGCCAGGTGATCCGCCTTACCAACCAATCCTTGTTGCGGGAGTTGGTCTGCTCACCGAACACCGCGACATATTGATTCCGAAGTTCATTTGCGGTCATCCGCCGAAGCGCGGCAACCACTTGCTCAACGTCGAGGTAACATCCTTCTTCTTCTTGGGGTTCCGAGAGTCGTTTAGCACAGTCGGCACTGAGCACCGTTTCCTCGGAAGCCTCAGGGACCGTTGGGCAGGACTTCGAGGGTTCTTCCCGGCTGCGATCATCGCTGGAAAGTACGGCCCGGGCACAGAGTCGTAGGACTCCACCGGCCAAAATGGCGGCTGTCTCCGAGAGACGCTCATCAGGCGTCAAAGACAACGGATCATCAAAAGATCGCATGGGACACCTGCTGAGTCGCCCCTTAGCCGTCTGTTTCGTTTGGGGAGAGTAGGGGAATCAGCCATTTTATCGTGACAACGGGCTCTGTACCACCATAAGTAGTGCCAGTGCCGCGGGAATTCGGAGAACGAGACGCGGGAAAAACCCCAATATTTCCCAAATTAGAGAAATGGCCCAAACGAGTTGATTTTCGCCGTGTGTGAACGGCTGGCCGAGAGTTCAGCGTCTGGGCGGCAAGCCGGATCGGGTGCAGACGCTAGGTATTGTGTCTGGAGCTGTCTCGGAACTGTCAACGTAGCCCTCGGTTAACCGATCTCATAACGGTCATGCGCCCTGCGGTTTTCCACGCAATCGTTCCAATGCCCCCGCAAGCGTCGGTTCTGGAGCTGGTTCCTGGTACGAGCAGAGATTGTAGTCCGCGATACTTTTATCTCGGCAGTTGAAGAGATTGGCGACAAGGAACTCGCGATCCTCCACTGACAGCGCCGCCAAGTCGCTATCGTGGACCTCTACCACTGCATCTTGCAGAGAAGCGTAGCCGCGCCGGATCGCTTCTTTGGAGTCCGTGAAAATTCGGATGCGAATCATAGGTATCCCTTTCTGCAAGCATGCTTCTTCGCCGCCGCCTCGTAGTTGTTACAGACGTAGCGCAGGGACAGGAACAAGAGCATGTAGTCGCGGAAGTCGTCCGCGTTCATCGCTCCGTGCAGCGTATCGGCGATGCTCCAAAGGGTCTTGCCAAGTTGCTTTTGGTCGAGTTCCGTCATGGTGTGTCGTGATCCTCGCCTGTGTCTGTGAGCAGGCCGGGAAAATGTTCTAGATTGAACGCGTGCAGTTGGATGAATTTGTGTAGCATCCGGCGGAACTCCTGCTTGTTGTCGTCGCCCATCTCTGTCGGCTCGTAGAGCGAATAGCCGCCGTGGCTGAGTATATGGAGCAGCCGCGTATGGAGCCGACCTTCGAGATCGTCCGCGTTGCGCTTGATGCAGTCGGCGAAGTTTCCATAGCCGAGGAAGCTGGCGGTCTTCTCCGCGATCGCACGCAATGAGTTGAAATGATATGTATTGAGCGTCCCGTTCTGATCGGTGCCATACAACTCGATCAGAGTCGCAACGTGGTGGAAGAACGGCGTTGCTTCGGTGTTACGCACGACGTAATCGCCCGACACCGGGTTCCGGCCAAGGAAGTATCGGCGTGACTTTGTTTTGAGCTCGTTCCAGAGCACATTGTGAAACAACGGATGATGCGTGGAGATGACGACGCCAGGCGGGGCGGCCGCTTCCTTCAGCATGCTCGCCAGATGCGTTGCGACCAAGACCGCGTTCTGCTCGTCCAGGGAGGAGATCGGATCGTCGATGTAGATGTACCGCGCCCAGTCGTACGCCGTGGTTTCTGGATCGAGTCTGATCTCCACGATCGCAAGAAAAAAACACCAGATGAATATATTCTCCTCGCCACGAGAGATCTTGATGTTCTCGGCCGTCTCCGACCTGACTTCCCCGTCTTGCTCGACCAGCACTTCACGATTGAAACTCACCCGCCCTTCCTCAAGTGTCCCATCTTCGTCGTACGTCAGATCGATGCGGAACCCGAAGTCAGCATAGCGATCAAGGAGCGTCCGAACACGATTTTCAATCTCGAACTCGCCGAGGCCCTTGAAGAATGAGGATTTCGGATTCAGTTCCAGAACACGCCGCTCGTCGTCATCGAGATCGTTGTCCCATGTGAATAGGTCTTCGGTGAACGCATTGAAGTAGAGCGTATCGCGTTTGTTCAGATTGTTCGTGTCTTTGCCGAGATCTTTGAACTCAGTAGACAGGCGAGTTTTCCCGGTGCTGTTGTAGGCGTAGAGCAGCACGAACGGCTTGGCTTGAAGCTCGTCGCGCAAATGTTGAGCTAGCGCCGGCAGGTCCCTGAAGGTCTGGACGGTCATGCGTCGAGCTCCTCAGTTGACGGAAACAATTGCTGCATCAGGCCCTTTTTATGCGTTCTGAGGACGGCGAGCTTGTCGGCTTCGGCGGCGATCCGAGCGTCGAGGGAGGAGAGGCAGTCGGCGATCCGCTGCTGCTCTTCAATCTGCGGTAGCCAAATCGGCATTTCAGTGATCATAGACATGCGGACGGAATCGACAGAGTTCTTTGCACTCATCTGCTTCACGCGCTTTTTGAAGTGCAATGAGAAATATTGAAAGAAAAACTGCCCACTTGTGTTGCCACTGAAATCGTAGATGCAGTACACGCGTTGGTGGAAATCAAACTTACCCTTGATGTAGTGGTAGTTTTCGCCTTCGCGGGGGAAAAGCTGCTGCATCAGGCCTTTCTTATGAGCCTTCAGCGTCTCCACTTTCCGCCCCTGCGCCGCGATTACCTCATCCAGCGACGTCAGACAGTCGGCGATTTTTTGCTGCTCTTTCTCATAAGCGGGAAATGCGACTTCGATTTTTCCGAGACGTGTCGCCGAGATGGCGTAAACTTTCGTCCCTTGAGCTTCTTTCATGATCTGCGAGCGAATCGAGCCCGATCGGAACAGATGCCCCCCAAAGCCAAGGATAAGCCTCTCGTCATTTCGACGAGCAAGGATCGTATGTTGGCCGGAAAGCAATCGCTCGCCGTTGAGACGCACGATCTCAATGCTCTTGCCCACGTCGTTCGTGTCTTCGGATGCATCGGCGAAGATCAAGTCCCCCTCGACACAGTAATCCTCGGAATCGAAAGGTGGAAGCGGCTCGGTGTCGTTGATGTATGGGACTGATTCCTGTGCGATGTCGAAGAGTGTCTGAAACTTCGTGTGAATATCGCCATAGTGGATGTTCTTGACGGAGCCGCGCTGGTAATTCAGCTTGTCTCGTGATAGAGCATTATTTCTCATGAACGAATAGAGACGCTCATCGGCTCCGTCGGCCACGCCTCGCCGTCCCGAAACTCCGGAAACCGCAGCTTCGGTATCAATGCTCGGTTGTCATCTTTTGGCATCGCTTATTCCTCGTACGCCTTGAGGCCGGAGATTTCGCGGCCGCCGGCGCGTTTCTTCAGGAGTGGCACGAGGTCGGCCATCAGGGCCAGTTCCTTTTCCGTGCGGGCACGCCAGCCGAGTTCCAGCGTGGCAAATAGTTCGGTGAGTTGATCGCCGTCGAAGATCATGCGGCTGAGGATCGCTGTCGACGAACGTCTGGAGCGTCGTGGGGCTCCAAGCCGTGCTTTTGAGCAGCGGCGGCAAGTTCGGCGGCGTACTTCTCGTCCTTGAACCGCTGGTAGCCGGCGCGGATGGCGGTCTCGTCGAGGCCTTCGCCAGCCTTCAGGCCGCGGACGTATTCGGTAATCGTGTCCCGCTCGTCGAGAAACTTGGAATCGGCGGCGATCAGCCCGATAAGCTGCTCGCGGCTCATCGTCGCCTTGCCAGCCGGCTTGGCCTGGAAGTCGGTGATGAGCTTCATGATGTAGTCGTAGTCGATCACCGCGCTGGCGAAGAGGACGAACTCAAAATCGAGCTGATCGACGGCGGTGTCGGTCTTCTCGCCGGGCTTTTCGCGCTGTTCACGGAGCCGCTGGGCCGTTTCGAGGTACTGGCCGCGGAAGGCGTTCAGGTCGTCCTGGGGCAGGATCGGCCTGGATCGTCTGTTCCTGAGCGGGGGTGAGGTCGGTGTATTGGTCAAGTTGGGTCTGCAGACGCTGCACTTCCTTGAAGTGCTTGATGAAGGCGGCGCGGGCGTCATCTCCCATGAGATTGGCGACGTCCTCGGGCTTGCCGGTGAGGCCCTGCGACTCCATAAAGCTGTCGAGCGCGGTCCTGGCGTACTTGAGCTTTTCGATGACGACGGGAGCCTTGTCGACGAGCCATATCTTGCGGGCCTGTTCGACCTTCACGCCGGAGAACAGCGCGATGGCGTCATCGACCGCCTGCTGCTGGCCGCGGAAGTCGAGGATATTGCCGTAGGGCTTGGTGTCGTTCAACACGCGGTTGGTGCGGCTGAAGGCCTGGATCAGCGTGTGGTGCTTGAGGGTCTTATCGACATAGAGTGTGTTGAGGTATTTGGAATCAAAGCCGGTCAGCAGCATATCGACGACGATGGTGAGGTCGAGCTTTTCGCGGCCCTTCTTCGGCAGGTCGGCGTTGGGAAACTGCTGGTCCTTGATACGCTTCTGGACGTCCTGGTAGTAGAGGTCGAACTCCTCGATGCGGTGGCTGGTGCCGAATCGCTCGTTGTAGTCGGCGATGATGGCGTCAAGTGCCTTCTTCTTCGCTCCGGGTCGTGTTTGTTGTCTTCCGCTTCCTGGACGAGATCGTCCTGCAATTGTTTCACGTCGGCGGCATTCTTGAGACTTGCGCATCGCCCTCCTTTGCGAGTAGTTGCGCCGGCGGGGAGAAGACGGCGGCGATGTTGAGCGGGACGAACTCGGGGTCGGCCTGTTGCTTTCTCGGCTAACGCGTCCTTAAAGAGGCCGTAGTATTCGATTGCATCGTCGATCGACGCAGTGGCGAGCAGCGCGTTGAACTTGCGTCCCCCGGTGGCGGCGTCGTGCTTGGCGAGGATGGCATCGACAATGGCGCGTTTGGCGAGCGTCTCGCCCGGTTTGAGCGTCCGCACCGTCGGGCTTGTAAGTAGTCGACGTGGAATCGCAGGACGTTGCGGTCTTCGATGGCGTGGGTGATGGTGTAGGCGTGCAGTTCCTTCTGGAAGAGGTCCTGCGTGGTCTTGAGCGTTTGGACGTCTCCTTCGATGCGCTTGTAGCTGGCGTTCTCTTCGAAGATGGGCGTGCCGGTGAAACCGAAAAGTTGGGCTTTTGGAAAAAACTCTTTGATGGTCTGGTGATTGTCGCCGAACTGAGAACGGTGGCACTCGTCAAAGATAAAGACCATGCGTTTGTCGCGAAGCGGTTCGAGGAGGTCCGTATACGTCACCAGGCCCTTCTTTTCCCGGCCCTTGTTTCTCTTACTGTTCTCGTCGAGCGAAAGTCCCAGCTTCTGAATGGTGCAGACAATGACCTTGTCGGCGGCGTCGTCGGATAGTAGACGGTCGACGAGGGCTGGGGTGTTGGTGTTTTCTTCGACGCAGCCTTCCTGGAAGCGGTTGAACTCTTCGCGGGTCTGGCGGTCGAGGTCTTTGCGGTCGACGACGAAGATGCACTTGTCAACGGTGTGGTTGGCTTTGAGAAGCGTGGAAGCCTTGAAGCTGGTCAGCGTTTTGCCGCTGCCGGTGGTGTGCCAGACGTAGCCGTTGCCGAGATTGTCTTCGATGCACCCAACGATGTGCTTGACGGCATAGATCTGGTACGGCCGCATCATCAGCAGTTTTTGCTCGCTGGCGACGAGAACCATGTACCGGCTGATCGTCTGGCCGAGCAGACACTTGGCGAGGAAGGCTTCGGCGAAGGCGTCGAGCCCCCTGACCTTGGAGTTGTCGAGCCGGGCATGCTCGATAGATGGGCAGATAACGCTCATCGGCATTGAAGGCGAAGTGGCGGGCGTTGTTGTTGGCGAAGTAGTAGGTGCTGTCGCGGTTGGTGACGATGAAGAGTTGCACGAAGCAGAGGATCGTGCGGGTGTAGCCGTTGCCGGGGTCGTTCTTGTATTCGACGATCTGCTCGATGGCGCGGCGCGGGTTGATGCCGAGGGTCTTAAGTTCGATCTGGACGGCGGGGATGCCGTTGATGAGCAGAATGACGTCGTAGCGGTGGTGGCTGTTGTCGGTGTTGATGCGGAGTTGGCTGACGACCTCGAAGCGTGTTTTTGCACCAGTCGTCGATATTGACGAGCGTGTAGTTGAGCGGGGTGCCGTCGTCGCGGGTGAAGCTGCTTCGGTTGCGGAGCGTGTGGGCGGCGGCGAAGACGTCGGGGGTGACGATTTCATCAAGCAGGCGTTGGAATTCGCCATCCGTTAGTCGGATGTGGTTGAGCGTTTGGAACTTTTCGCGGAAGTTCTTCTCCAGCGCGGCGCGGTCACGGATATCCGGCGGTATTCGTACTTCAAGCCTTGAAGTCTCTCGATGAGCTGTTCTTCAAGTTGGCGTTCTGGAGTCATATTTGCGGCCCGCTGTTTTTACGCGACATTCCACTTTTCCCCCTATCTCGGCTTGGCCGGCCTCGCGACGCGTTTGAGGAACTTCTCCAAGTCAGATCGCTTGAACAAGCGATAGGCGTTTGCGGGATTGCGGTGCATGGGGATGTCGCCGCGTTCCGCCCATTTGCGGAGCGTGTTCTGAGCAACGCCGAGAATCTCCGCCGCTTCAGCCGTGAGGACGTAATCGGTCAGTTTTGTCGCCATTTCGATACTTTTATACGGGTGGCCGAAAGTTTATCAAAGTCTGCGAGATTGTGACATCCCCCCGAAGTAACGAAAACCTTTGCAATCGCTTGAGCTTTGCGTAGAACCGTACCCTTTTCGAGCACGTCGCGCCCGTCTGGGAGAGACACGAGAAGCGTTGCGGTCGCTACATCGAACCGGAATGTCATGTCATGGTTCCGACCGATGAAAAGGGCGAGTCGTCGACACGAAGTCCTCTGCCTCGAGACCGGCCCATCCGAACCCGCAAGCGGTTGGCAGCTCGGCATAGCTTACACCTCGCGGGAATCATTGATCCGTACTTGCTCGTCCGGCAACGCTAGTTCAGTTTCACATTGCCCATATTCCGATGCAATTCAAATGCTAAAGTTTCGCAAAATGGCTTGAAAACAGCAGGTTTACGTGATCGTATCTTTGGCCGGACGAACGTCTGAGCGGACCGACTTAACCTGAGGGATCAGCCCTAGGATAGCAGAAATGCTGGCGGTAGTGGCTTGACGGGGACGCCGAAGCTTCCAGAAGACTTTCGCGGTGCATTCCTAGAAGCATGCCCTAACTGTGCGGTACTTAACGGGTTACGGTTGACTTGAAGGACATTTAGGTTGGTGAGTCAGCACTTGCCAGATGAAGCCACCCTGATACTATGGGGCCACGCATCTTAAACAGGGCAGATCTAGGTGACAAATGGCGTCGCCGCCTAATGGCAGCCAGCGAAACGGTGATTCGAGTGAATCCGTCAGAAATAACTGCGATTTCTGCAAAGATCGACCGGTTTACATAGTCTAATACTCATAGAATCATGGGTGAGCCGCCGAGTGACGAATCCCTGGTAACTGCCTTCACAGAAATGGGCCAAGCAGAGGCTCTGAACGAGTTGCTTTCTCGCCACGTGAAAGATGTTTGGGCGTTTATCTATCCGATGGTACTCAATGAAGCCGATGCCGACGATCTGACCCAAAAAGTGTTTATCCGAGCAACTCGCGGGATTGCCTCGTTCCGCGGGCACTCCCAATTCTCAACTTGGCTTTACCAAATTGCGGTGAATGCGGTTCGCGGGTTTCTCCGTGCGCGAAAATATACGCCGGAGGTTCGCGACGTTGAGTTGATTGATCGAGTCGACGGTCGAGCTTTTCGGCCCGACCAGTTTGCCATAGCTAACGAGTTGGATGATGAGATGACAGCCGCTATGCATTACCTGCCAACAGACCTGCGATCAGCACTCGTGCTGACAACTCTCAATGGACTCGACCCGCGCGAAGCTGCCGACATCGAAGGCTGCTCGACCGCCACGATTTACTGGCGGGTTCACAAGGCCAGGAAGCTTCTTCGCAAGCGATTGGTGAAATATCTGCAATGACCGACGATCGGCTAGATAATTTGTTGCGGCTGTGGGCCTCACGTTATGATCTTGACGAGACTCATGCGCGGAGGCTCGCAAACCAAATCATCGAAGAATTGGGCCGTCCCAGCACACCGGAGGTCGCTGCGCCCGAAGAGAAACGGCATGTCGTGCCCCGTCGGTGGAAGTTGGCATCTGCCATGGCGGCTGCCGCGGCGCTCTTGCTGGTTGCAACGGTTGCATCCCTTCTTTCTCGATGGCCGGGAGCCGCGAACAGCGACGTGGCTGCTGTTCCTCCTGTTGCCTTGATTCGTGAGTCCGAACTCTCGGCCGGCACGCGACTGTTTTGTGAGTCCGAATGGCTCTTCGGCAACGATTTGCGGTGGATTGCCGAAAGCCGAAATGGTGTTCGTATGGAGATTCGGCACGCTGCTGAAGGGACCATACCCGGGACAGCTCCGTTGCTAATCCGCATTGTCGTAACAAAAAGGAATGACGGCGGCACTCGGTGGGAGCAAGTGCAGGAAACGGTCGTTCTTACGCGCAATGAGCAACTCATCGAACTCGCGGAGGATCCAAAGACAGCCAATCGCTTGACTCTGTGGGGATACACGCTGCCTGATGGCAAGATCGCGCTCGATGCAAGCATTCACCTCTCGGCACCGATCCACGCCGCCATTAATATCACCAATATTCTAGACCCGGGCACGCCGAAGAGGGTCTTTTCGCTGAAGACGGGGGACGGCGAGTATCGGATTTACGAAGTAGTCATGCCTCTCACGCAACGTACGGAAGTGACATGTACAAGAACGTGATTGCCTTAGTTCTCGTGGGATCAGTTTACTCTGCTGCCGACGGTGCCGTACCTACGGTGTGCGCCGTGATCAAGGCACAGACCTCTGGCGAAATCTCCACGGGCGTGCAGGAACTTCTTGAACAGCGACTCCTTATGGTCCCCAGCATCACCATTGTAGAACGGTCCCTCATCGACAAGATACTCGCGGAGTTAGCCCTTTCAACCTCCCAGGGCAAGCTCGAACTCAAGAAGCGTTTGCAACTAGGGAAGCTGTTGAAGGCCGACATTCTCGTGTTCCTCTCGGAGGCGAAATGGGATAAGAACACAAGCGTGTCCGTCCGTGTTGTTGAATCAGAGACAGGTCTTCAGCTCGCCGCGGAAACCTGCCTTTGGGAGAAGGATGATGCCGAAGCAACGTTGACGTCGCTGTTCGGCGCGGTTAGCACCGGCCTAGAGAGACACAGGACCGGGTTTCGCGCCATCGTAGCGGTGCCGCCGTTGGAATGCACCGATCGCAGTCCGAATCAAGCCCATTGGCGAAGACCGTTAGCAACTCTCCTGCAAGAGCGATTGTTGGCACACAAGGGCATTCTGGTCGTGGAGCTCGACGAAGCACGCGCATTTTCCACGGAGTTCTTCATCGGAAATGAGCCGGCGCGGGTCAAACACGATCTTCCGTTGTTCTTGCTTGGAAAGTACTCAACCCGCTCAGACGGGGAGAATCTTGTCTTCAGTTTCGAGTTGATTCTGAGCCAAGGCGACAAGAAGGTCCTGCATACGACGGAAAAGGATATTCAGCAGACGAGCGTCTTCGAGCACTTTTCTCGCGTAGTTCAAGAGATTGCAGTCCGACTACAAGACTCGAATCATGACGCCGTCTCGGTCGACCCTGGGAAGGAGGCCGTATTACTGACAAAGCGTGCCGATCTCTTTCGGAAGTTAGGGGAATACGACGTCGCACTGCCTTTGTACGAGGCAGTCCTGCTGATCGACCCCGATAGTTTGAAGGCCCATGTTTTCGCGCTCGCAATCCTCGAATCTCTCACTGATCGAATCTCTTATGAGTACACGATGCAAACGTGGATCGGCAAAGAGGCCGGCAACCTTGATCTGTGGGTGGCAGAGCATGGCATTGACCATTTCGAGTATTTGTGTCGAAACGCCCCTTTGTCCGTGTCGGTTAAAAATACGTTGAGCAACTTTAGGCGGGGGCTGAGCGTCCTTTGTTACTGGGCCCCAGAAGGCTCGGTCGACCATAAGACTCGTGTCATACGATTCCTACGGCGTCGCGAGGTGGCTTGGTTGGCCTTCATCCAGCGACTAAAAGACAAGAAAGCTTTCGATCCCGTTGCGCAGAGTTACCTAATCGCGGAATTTGGGTGGCTGGTAGGCGATGCGGTCAGATCGGACCCAGAGGCGGCACTGGCGTCCATGAGGCAATTAATAGATACAGTCCAAGCTGAAGATCAAGCACAATGGTACCTAATCAATGCGGTCAGCTTCCTAGGTACAGACATGGATGAGGTTGCACCAACGCTGTACGAACACTTCTTGGACGAGTTAGTCGCATCCGACCGTTTGGATTTGCAGTTGGCAGGAAAAATAGGACGCCTATGCATGCCCGTCGGGAACCCAGAAAGCCAGCAGAAGGCGTTGACGGAGATACACAAACTGGACGAATGGAAGACATTTAGCGAAAAGGCAAAGAAATACATAGAGCGAGGTGTGGAACTGTGCATGAAGTACCGCATCCACCGCAACGGCGGGTTTGCGAACGAAACGAAATCTGTGTTCGTCCCCCATTTCGAAGTTGTCTCTGCGACTCTCGAAAACAGTGGCCCCATGGCGTTGCGCCAAGTCCGCGATTGGGTGAACTGCGGGAACCTTGGAGACTGCATCGCCACAGACGCCGGTATCTTTCTGCTCGACGGCCACACGGGCCGTCGAATCAGCCAAGTTGCGGCCTCCCAAATCTGTTGGGATGGCGAGTGGATTTGGGCCGCGACAGAAACGCAGATCTTGGCAGTGGAACCGCAACTAGGAACCACACAGACGTTTGCACCTAGCGACTTGGGTTACGAGATTCGTCCAGGTTACCTGTTGTGTCCTGTCAAGCGCGGCGTAATCGCCGTTGTGGGGTATCTTTTCGCGCTGCACCGCGCGACCCGTTGTTGGGTTTCCCTGCTGGCAATCAGCGATGGAGCTGAAGGCGCCTCGAAACAGGCTCGCCTCATCTACGATGCACGTGAGCAAGCCGATCCGACAAAAATCTTCGGCGAGAGCTGGTCTCTAAAAGAGGCGTTTGTGCCGATTTGGGCGTTGACGTATCGGCAAAAACCGCCAGACGGGGCACCGCTTCTGCTCATCGGGAGAGGCGGGTCCAGACGCGTGCAACCGCTGGTGATCAATCTTGAAGATGAACACGTGACCCTCGTGCGCCCACCTTGGCCAGGATTTGGCGATGTGGAAACGTCCGCCTATGTAGTGCGATATGACGATACATTCTATATTGCTGTAGGACAATCACGAGAACCGAAAGCATGGGCGGGAGTCTTTCAGACACACAGTCTCGATATAATTCCCCAGATGTTCGGCAATTTCGGCGTGCGACGTGAGAACCAGTTTTACCTCTTTGATCGCTCATATTTTTATGGTGGGGTTGTTCACGATAATGTGCTGCACTTGCTAACTCAGTTTTCCGACATGTCGCCACACTGGGTCGCGGTGGATCTCCGCACCCGACAGACCAGTGTGCTGGCTACCACACTCCCGCCTGCCTTTTGGGGAGAGCGTGGGCTTCGAGGATCTAGCACTGCATTGCCCACCTTTACCTGGCCGACAGACTATTGCGATTGGAAAGAACATCGGCTCGTTGAGTCGAGCAAGCAGGGACTGGTGTTCCTCGCCCAAGGCCGCGCATATGCGGTAACACTTCCTGACCGAAACGCGTGGCCACGCTTTCCCAAGACGCCCACAAACGAAACGACGTTGTTCAACTGGCCCCCCTCGAAAGACAAGTGATGACGTGACTGGTGCCTTTCCACAATTCGGGTTAATTGCCGTTCTATGGCTGATGACATCTTGCACAGCCGTAGGAGAGACAACACTAGTGATTCGGCAGCGTTGGGCAACAGTATTCGGAGGAGAAGATATCACGTATCACGTTGACCTGAGCGGCAACCGCGAGACTGGCCGAAAACTAGCTTGGAGACTGGCAGCCGGTGCTCGTACGATTCAGGTTGGCGAGACGGCGCCGAAAAGCGGCAACGTCCGGTTGCAAATTCCGGAAGTGAAGGAAGGCGTTGTTGTAGAGCTTAGACTGGAGATTGCCTTGGTTTCGGATGTTGGGGAAGAGCCCGTTGCGGTCACAACTAGGTACCTTCATGCCTTTCCCCGGAATCCGTTTGCGGAGCGGAAGCGCTGGTTAGAGGAAATTCGTCTGTATGTTTTTGATCCGGGTCAACGCATCACGAAGGCCTTGAAACGACTGCATGTTCCCTTTAAGGAGGTGGCTCAGGAATCCATGATTCCGGCCATTCCAGACGGCACACTACTGATCGGTGAAGGCGTCTCTTGGGGCGAGTATGCGTCACTAGTGCCAAATATGCTCGAGGCTGCGGCTCGAGGGGTGGCCGTTTTGTGTCTCGCGCCGTCCAATGGCAAGATGTGCCTCCCTGTCTCGGCGGGCTCGTCCGTATTTGCGCCGGTAGACATTCGCCTCCGGCGTTCTGATATCGTGCAAGAACTAGACAAACACCTTGACGTCGAGCAGTGGCGGGACGGCAAACACGTTGTCGTCGAAGGACTCCGAATCACAGGGGATGAAGGCCACGTTATCGCGGTAGTCTGCGACGGAGTCGAACAGTGGCCATGGTTAGAGCTCCGTTTCCCGAACTCGGGCGCGCGGCTTGTCGTGTGTGGTTTTGGAATTACCCAGGCATGGGAAGCAGGGCCGACGCCACGATTCCTGCTATTAAGACTCCTGGAGCACATAACGAAGCGGAATCAACCGCAGGAGAACGATAGATGAAAACGTTTCAAAGCCTTGCGGCAACGATCAGTCTAGCGATGACTTTTCTGCCTTTACGCGCGCACGCGGGGGACCCCGTTCTTTATCCGGCAGCCATATTTGCATTTCAAGAGCGGGGGAAGGGAGTTAAAGGCGAGGGAGAGAAGGTGGCAGACGTTCTTTTCGCATCGCTCGCTGCGAAGCCGGAAATCTACCTCGTCGATCGGGGCGAGATGCAAAAGATCCTCGACGAGCAGTCCCTGAATCTCAGCGGCATGGTGCAATCCAGCCAGGCCACGCGGGTCGGGCAGCTCACCGGTGCAAAGATCCTTGTCACCGGCTCCGTGATAGAAGTAGAGAACACGATCTACCTGGTAGCTAAGATCATTGGTACGGAAACTAGCGAGGTCAAAGGCGTTTCGGTCAAAGGGCGAATGTCCGACGACCTAGCCGCCTTGGTCGAAAAATTGGCCGAGAAAGTGGCAGCCACAATCGTGACAGAAGGGGACAAACTCGTCCCCAAACCGCCCCAAGACGCGGATCGGGTCGCGAGCATCAGGAAGGAACTGGGCAACGCAAAGCGGCCGTCTGTGATGATTTCGGTCCAAGAACGACATGTGGGGCAAGTGGTTATCGATCCCGCGGCGGAGACAGAACTTAACCTGCTAGCAAAGGAGACGGATTTCGTGGTCATTGACCCGAAGAGCGGGTCCAAGAAGCAGGCCGCCGTGTTGATCACAGGCGAAGGCTTCAGTGAATATGGCATCCGGCGCGGTGAGCTGGTGAGCGTGATGGCACGGCTTGAGATTAAGGCAATCGATCGCGCGAGCGGGAAGGTCCTCGCCGCCGACAGGCAAACCACTGTGAAGGTTGGTGTCTCGGAACAGATTGCCGGCAAAGCCGCACTGCAGGAAGCAGCGGCAGCCATAGCCGAGCGCCTCCTCCCAAAGCTCATAGCAAAGTAGACGTGGACAACCCGCCATCAAGGTACATACATGGAGAGAACTGTGACACGAACCATCCCAGGATACCCAACAGCCATAAAGCGAATTGTCTTGTCGAGTCTGCTATTGGTTGCGGGTGTTGGTGCTGCCCGGTGTGACATCTACCAGTGGCAGTCGATCGACCCTGGCAATCCGAGCCAAGGCAAGATTCCGTCTACGACGTTGTGTCCTGGCGGCACGGGCGCTCTTGCAGCGCCGTACGAAGACCTCTCCTCCCGCAATCTCACGCAGGCCTATCTCATCGGTGTGAATCTGTGGCGGGCCGGGTTGAACAACGTGAACCTTACCGACGCGGACCTTAGCGGAGCCAATCTGAACGGTGCGGAAATGATCTACTGCATACTGAATAATGCAAACCTCAATGGCGTCAATCTCAGCGGCGCATGCTTGGGGAGCAGTATGCTGATAGGCGCCGATCTCAGTGGCGCTGTCGTGTCAGACGCGACCTTCGATCATTCAGGCCTGTCCGAAACCCAGCTTTACAGCACGGGCAGCTATAAGGTCGGCGACTTACACGGTATCAACCTCAGGCATTTTTCGGCTATTGCTTGGAACTTTGCTGGTCAGGATCTCACCGGCGCCAGCTTTGATGCCAGCACTCTGACTAACGCGAGCTTCGCTGGTGCGAAGGTCACGGGCGCAAACTTCAGCAGCGCAAACTTGAGCGCCGCCCAGCTCTCTAGTACCGCCAGCTACCAGGCACAAGACCTTCACGGCATCGTCCTGGGTGGCAACAGTTCTGCGGTCGCCAACCTCGCCGGCTGGAGCCTGTCCAATCAGAACCTCAGGGGGGCCGATCTGTCATACGCCACCATGAGCAATACTGACTTTGCCGATAGCAATCTCAACAGCGCGGTTGAACAACAGTGATCTAAGTGCAGCCTCCTTTCACAATGCAAACCTTTCCGGGGCTAATTTATCGTCCAGCGGACTGGCAGACGCTGATTTCGCAGGGGCAACGGTGGTAGACGCGAACTTCCGCGGCGCAGCAAACTTGATCGCCGCCCAGATGTACAGCACCGCCAGTTATGCTGCGAGGGATCTGCATGGCATTGTCCTCGGCGGTACTAGCACCACGGCACGCATCAATCTCTATGGCTGGGACTTGTCCAATCAGAATCTGGCAGCCGCTGACTTATCTTATAGCTCAAGCAGCACGGCAAACTTCGTGAAAGCGAATCTCGCGGCGGCAGACCTTTCCCACAGTATCTTGAACTCCGCTAAATTCGATAATACCGATCTCGTTGGCGCGAACCTTTCGGGCAGCATAGTAACCAACTCAAGCTTCGCCGGCGCCTCGATTGTTGAAGCCAATTTTCGGGAGTCATACCTCACCGCGAGTCAGATTTACAGCACCGCCAGCTATCAAGCGGGTGATTTGCACGGCATAGACATCAGCGGCGGTATGGGAGGCACTCATCCAGAAGCGAACTTGATTGGATGGGATTTGTCGAATCAAAACCTCGCCGGAGCAAAGTTGGCCTTTGCCAACATGACTAACGCTAACTTGAGCGGTGCCGACCTTTCGGGAGCCGATTTTGCTCTCAGTAATTTGGAGGGGGCAAATTTTCGCAATGCTTATCTCGCGAAAGCATCCATCACCGCTAAGTCCGCGACCAATGCCGACTTCACCGGAGCGATGATCGTGGACGCACGCCTCGCGGGCAGCCTGAGCACTCTCAATTTTACAGCACGGCTAGCTACCAGGCAGGCGACCTACACGGCATCAGCCTCGCGGGCAGCAACTATTCAAGTAGGGCCAATCACGTCGGTTGGAACGTGGCCGGAAAAGACCTTACAGGCGCAAACTTGGCCTACGGCGATTGGACCGGTGCGCAACTTAATGGAGCCAACTTGACGGACGCCTCGCTCTACGGGAGTAACTTGAACAGCGCCAACCTAAGCGGCGCCGATCTTACCGGCGTGAATTTGGAGGCGGATCTCACAAACGCAAATCTGAGGAATGCCAATCTCACAAGAACCCGATTGAGTGAAAGCCTGTCAACGTCCGGCGCAACGCTGAGCGGTGCTGATCTGACCGGAGCTACGGTGGCTGAGGCGACTCTGTCTTCCCACATTACGCACGACCAGCTTCGGAGCACGGCCAGCTATGCTGTCGGTGATTTGCACGGCATAAAGGTTCCTGCATACGCTGATTGGACCGCTTGGGATCTCTCCAACCAGAACCTTACGGGTGCGGTATTCGCCAACGTCAATCTGACTAACGCGAATCTCAATGGGGCAACGATCAAGGGAGCGAACTTTACCAGTTCTCATCTGGCTCCTTCACAGCTGTACAGTACAGCAAGTTACCAGTCGGGCGATCTCCGAAACATCCGTCTCGCCGCTCTTGGCGAGGCGGTATGGGACTTCTCTGACAAGGACTTGAGAGGCGCGTTTCTTGGCGGGATGGGTTCTTCGAATCTCACCGGCGCCGACCTCACTGGTGCAACCGTGGCGGACGGAATTCAAAGAGTCAATTTTCGTAACGCAATCGTGGTAGAAGGTGAATTCCGCGGCATCACCAGCAATCAACTGTCCACCACTGCCAGCTACCAGGCCCATGACCTCCATGGCATCCGGCTGCGAGGTTCCGACCTGAGTGGCTTGAGCCTAGCGGGGCAGAATCTTGCAGGCGCAGAGTTATCTTACGAAACCAACATGACCGGTACAGATTTTAGCGGGGCCATAGTAGCTAACGCCGATTTTCGCAACTCTAATCTCGCAGCCGACCAACTTTATGGTACAGCAAGCTACCAAGTCCGCGATCTGCACGGCATCCTCCTCGATTACAAGGATCTTACTGGCTGGAATCTGGCCCATCAGGATCTCACGGGGGCGAGCTTCTGGGGCGGCAATTTGGTCGGTGCCGACTTGACCGACGCGATCGTAGCACATGCCAATTTCGCTATTTCCAAGTTAAGTGCCGACCAGCTGTACAGCACCGCCAGTTATCAGGCACGGGATCTTCGCGGCGTCAATCTCCATGCCCCGGGCGCTGATGAGTGGACCATGGACCACTGGGACATGGCTGGCCAGAATCTCGCCGGTGCGACATTAAGCGGCAAATGGCGCGGCGCTGATTTCACCGGGGCCTGCCTTGTCGGTGCCGACCTGACGAGCGCTAATTTGACCGATGCGATTTTCTGCGGCGCCGACCTCCGCGGTGCTGTTGGTATTGCGCTTGAGAATAATGATGCCGTCACCTGCAATACGATTATGCCGGATGGTACGCTGACCGGCCTGACCGTGAAAGCGGGCGAGGTTTTCACGGTGAGAAATGGAAGCACCCCGATCAAAGTTTTGAGCCACATGACGTTTGATCCGCAGGCGTCCTTGGAGTTTGCTGTTGACGGAAAACCGTGGAACTCGACGATTTCCTTCGATTCCGGCATTCCGGTGGTTCTGGGGGGAGAGCTTGAATTGAGACTCGCACCAACTGTGCTCGACAGCCGTGGTGGTGCGAGACTCCAACCGGTCGGAGAGAGCTTCCCGTACGATGGCTTAAGCTTGTGGTTGTTCGATTGGAGTGACGTCAACCATGTAGGGCAGTTTCGTATTGTAACCGACTCTGGCACCGTCTGGGACACTTCATCGCTCTATACGACAGGACACGTGACGCTTCTCGGTGTTCCCGAACCTTCTTCTTTGGTGCTAGCCAGCGTCGCTGCCATAATTGCCTTTTGCTTCCTGCGACGACGCAAGTGAATGGCTCACACGGTGGACAACGTTCTCCGCAAAAGCGGATGAGAGCGGCTCAAGACCCACCCCGCTCTAACTCGTGGCGGTATAGTGGTCGGCACGCTAATTGAGCGTTGCCGCATTGATCAGGATTGCGAATCCGGCCCGATCGGGCCCAACTCGCGGGTAGCCGGGGCGATGGAGTGGTCGAACCTGTCGCAGTTGCCCGAGCAAATACGTTCCCGCCATTTTCGCCAGAGGTCCGAGCACGTGCAGGGCAATCCGCAGCCGTCCCAGCGGAGCACCGGGCAGTCGGCACACTCGGTCAAGCGGGCGTCGATTGTGTCGGCGTCGGCGCCCTCGACGGCCTTCGCACTCTCGCGCATTACCTCAACCACGTCTCGTTTGAGTTGCTCCTCGGTCTTGCCTTGTCCGGGCAGTACCAACGACGGCGAAGGCGGAGCAACAATCTTCGGGCACTGCCACGTGGCCATGCGATGCAGCCGCAAGCAGCCCGCCACCTCGCATGACGGGCAGGCAGCCGTGGCAGCGGCTACCTGTTCGTCGCTTCGCAGCGGTTGCCCAAGGAGGCACCAGCGCTGAAACATCGCGACCACATCGGACGTCATTTCCCCGCGGTAGCCGACCAGCGCGGCAATCTCTTGGTAGCCGGGCGACGCCGGGCAATCGCGCACCGGCGGTGGACCTTCGCCATGCCAAACGTAGCCGCAATGGATGCATTCGGGCTTGCTGCCCGCCGTCGTCTCGAATTGGCAGGATATAGAGATCATTGCAGTGTCGCCGTTACAGAAGTTGCGCCGCAGAACCCGCCACTGGCCAGGGTCAGCGTTCGATTGGAAAACAGTCCCGAAAACGTGCCCGACGCGCCGGCGTCTTTGGCGTAGTAGCAGCCGCCGCTAACGCATTCGATTCCGGAGCAGCCGCGGGTGGGAACGGCAGTCAAGGTGAAGGTGTCGTCCGCATTCACGGCGATAGACGCGCCTATGCCAATAGCGCCGCAGGGATAGCTAGGCGCGAGCGAAACGCCCCAGCAGCAGCTTCCGTAGGACACAAGCACGTAGTTGCCTGCCAGCGAACCGCCCGTGATGTTTAGCGTCAGTTGTGGCCAATTCGCGCCGCCTTCCCATCCCGGTATGTAGCAGCTCATCAAGCAGTACGAACATTTGGTGTCCTGCTCGGGCAGCTTTCCCCGCGTCTCGTACACAGAGAGATTGCAGAGACGGGCGGCGCTACTGGCCCCGACGCCGATCAGGTGCTGGTCGGCCTCCCAATCGCCCTTGGCGACCTTGGCGTAGAACGGGCCCGGCGGCAGGATGCCTTGCGGGCGGTTGTAGTCGGGCACCGTCGCATAGATGAGATAGCTGCCGTCGGGCGTCTTGGTGATGCAGACCTGTGCAGCCGTGGCAGCCGTGCTGCTCAGGTAGACCGCATAGGACTTTTGCTGGGTCTTGCCGGGCACGACGAGTGTGGCCGTGCCATTGCTACCGCCGGGGCCGAAGGGGACCTCCAAATAAGAACTGCCGCCGGGACCGAAGTAGATCCGCGCCGTGCCGGCCGTCGCGCTGTTGTTGAGGATCGGCAGAGTCAAGAGATATTGCCAGACGGGCGGCGGCGTGTGCCAAAGCACCTTCGCCCCGTCGGCCGAACTTTTGGCGATGCCCACCAGTGCCCACTGCCCGCAGGAGATGCCCGTGTCGTTGACGCTCGTGGTGAAGCCCAGAGCGACTACTTCCCAATACTGCCCGCTATCGTAGGTGGGCAGCTTCCAGGCGTGGTCGGTACTAACGGGATCACGGGTCGTGAACTTGTAGCCGCCAGTTTGCACCGTGTCGATGGCATTGCTCGTGCCGCGAATTGTGATCGGCCACCCTGACGCACCCGCCGGGAAGCTGGTGCCGATAACGTTGAACATCGCGCTGCAATCGACGTAGCCGGTGCCGGCGGGGATGACGGTAAGCTGCCACTGCCGCGGGCCGAATGACTTCGAAGCGTATGAGACGGTGATCGAATCGGTATCATGGGCAATGACTGTGCCGGCCGCGCCGTTGTCGTAGTTGATCGCACAGCCGACGAACTCGCCACCCAGCCAACCCGGCGCGAATTGGTTGTAGCTGGGGGTCCACCACCGAAGGACAGGATTGCCGCCGACCGTGCACGGGCGGGCGTTGCCGGCGGTTTCGAAGTAGCTGCCGGGCGTGCCACCGCGGAGCAAAAAAGGCGTACTCGAAGAGTATCGCTTAGGTTATTGCCGAAATGGGGAACCTTACCGCGAAGATTCTCCGCTCTACGAGAAGGGCCGCGAGGATTTCGATCACGGCCTTCGGTTCGGGCAGTCTTTGTTCGGGCTAGTGCCAGGAAACTATCTGGCCCCGTGGCTGCTAATTACTAATCCCAGATTGAATCGGCTGAGGAACCTATGGGACTAGTAAGCGTCCGGCGAATCCATACTTGTCGCGCCTGTTATGCTGAAGTTTTTCAGTTCACGTTTCAAGGAGACAGGTTATGGGGCGTCCACCAGCGGGTCTTGATGAGTACTTGGATTGGAAGCAGCGTCTTGAAAGCCACAAAGCCAGCGGCTTGAGCCTTGATGTGTTTTGTCTGCAGGAGGGAGTTTCCAAATCAACGTACTATCGGTGGGTTGATCAGCTCAAAGATGGCATACCGGAGTCTCTGGTCGCCGAGGAAGCGGCGCGGCAGCAGGCGGAGTCGAACGCGGCGACGTTCTTGCCGGTTTCTCTCAAGGCATCGCCGGTGTTCAAGATTGGACTATGGGCTGAAGAGCATAGCGCCCAGTTAAGTCCGCAGCAGAATCGCCGACTTCAAGATCTCTTCAAGGCCGGGATTCGGAACATCCTAAGCGCCACGACTACCCTGGAACTCGGTATCGACATCGGTGGTCTTTCGGCGGTGTTACTCGGAAATGTCCCGCCCGGCAAAGCGAACTATCTTCAGCGTGCCGGTCGCGCTGGACGCCGTGCAGACGGATCGTCAGCAGTTGTGACATTTGCACGTCCCCGCCCTTTTGATTGAGAGGTGTTTCGCAGGTTTGGTGACTACCTCGATCAACCCCTTCGCAAACCGCCGGTGTTTCTTGATCGAGAGCGAGTTGTGCGACGACATCTGCATGCCTACCTACTGGGTGAGTTCTTTCGCTCGTTGTACAACACAACCGATCGCAAAGGCGCCATGGATGCTTTTGGAAACATGGGCCAATTTTGCGGTAAGCCTAATGTTCCCTACTGGAAGGATAAAAAAGACCCTCCGACGCTTGGCGAAGTTCAACCGAGTCTGGAGACTCGTTTTCTGAAGCGATTGTTTGAGCTGCGCGACTATGGCGATAGCGATGTCCAATCGGCCGTTGCAAGACTTTTTCAGAAGTCTGGCTTGGCAAAGGCAGTCGACAATTGGGTGCAACTGATTCAGGCGTCGATCGAGAACTTCCAACGATCCATTCAAGACTGGAATGACGATTACCAGGGGCTGCTTAATTTTACTGCGCAGGATTGATATTGCGTAAATCGGCGAGTTTGGCGAAGCTGTAGCCATCCAACACGGAGGGCTTGGCATGGACGCCAAACAGATTCGCCAGTTGAAGCCGATGCTGACACGTTACTTGAAACAGTTCGACGATTGCTTTACCCAACGGCAGACGCGGGCTCATTTCTCGACCTATGTCGAGGGCCAATTGTCCGATCTCAGCGAAAAAAGCTGTGAACCGATCGCCGTTGCCGCCGGGATTCCCCCGCGAAACTTGCAGGAGTTTTTGTCCACCTACAAGTGGGAAGAAGATCGCACTCGAAATCGCTTGCAAGAGATCGTGATCCGGGACCACGCTGGTCGCAATTCGGTCGGCATCATCGACGAAACCAGCGACGTGAAGCAAGGAGGCAAAACCCCTGGCGTCAAACGGCAGTGGTGCGGCACGGTTGGTAAGACGGAAAACTGCATCGTCACCGTGCATCTCGCCTACGCCACCGGCGATTTCCATTGCCTGTTGGACGGCGACTTGTTTCTGCCCGAGGACTGGTCGGACGACCGCGCCCGTTGCCGCGCGGCGGGCATTCCCGACGATGTGGTGTATCGGCCGAAATGGAAAATCGCTTTGGAGCTTTTCGACCGCGCGGAAGACAACGGAGTGACGTTCGACTGGCTGACGTTCGACGAGGGATATGGCGGAAAGCCCGCGTTTTTGCGGGAATTGCACGGTCGCAAGCAGTGTTTTGTGGGCGAAGTGCCGAAGACGTTCACCGGCTGGATTCACGAGCCGCGCGTAACGGATCGCCCGTTTCGGCGAGCCAAGGGGCGTGGCCGCAAGACGCCGCGAGCCATTGCCGGCAGCCGTCCGGCCATCAGCGTTGAAAACATGCTCAAATACTCGCCGGAACTGCGGGACCAGGAGTGGGTGCGGTATCGCGTCAAGGACGGCGAAAAGGGGCCGATGGTTTGGGAGGCAAGACACGTTTGGATTACGGTCAAGGATGAGAAGGGCTTGCCCGGAATGCGGCTGCATCTGGCGGTAGCCCGCAATGTCTTGGACCCGGCGGAGATCAAGTTTTTCCTCGGTGACGCTCCGTTGGAGACGAGCGTGCAAACCTTGTTGCTGGTGGCGTTCTCGCGATGGCGTGTTGAACGGTGTTTTGAGGATCAAAAACAAGAAGTCGGGCTCGATCAATGGGAAGGGCGTCACTGGCTGGGATTGAAGCGACACTTGATCCTGACATCGGTGAGCTACTTGTTCATGGCGCGAGTCCGCGAGACTTTGCGGGGGAAAAAATCCCGAGTTGACCGTGTGCCAAGTACATACGGCAATGGGATCACTGGTGCGGAGTTGGTGGCTTAGCGGTCGGGCGTCTGCGGCACTGATTGAAGCAACCGCAAGGACAATCCAGCACTGGCAACAGCGCAATGCAACAGCACGGCGATGCCACATCAAGCGAACACGAAAGAAACTGCGACACCTGGGCATTTATCTGAAAAACCTCATACGCTGCAAATGGCCGTAATCCTGCGCAGTAAAATTAAAGCGTGGATCGAAGCGGTTGGGGAAGGAAACAAGTCGCAGGGGAATGCAATACGTTACCAGCTCAAGCTGCTCGCGGAGCTGACGGTTATCGAGGCCTTGGCCGATCGACAGTTCCTGCCGAGCTACGGCTTCCCCATCGGACTTCAGAAACTTCGCGTGATTGCCCCGGACGACAGCGATCCGACGAAGATTCGCGAGGAAGACCAGTTTCGGTTGGAGCGATCGGGGGTGCTCGCAGTTGCAGAATACGTCCCGGGATCGCAGCTATTGGCCGGAGGGAAATTGATCACGTCACATGGCGTCTTGAAGCATTGGACTGGTGCTAGCCTGGACAGCTCTCCGGGCCTCCGCGGTCAGTTTTGCCAATGTGAGAACGACCACTCGTACTACTTGGATCGCAGGTGATCCCGATCGCTGCCCGATCTGCGACGGTAAGCCCAAGCGTTCTCCTCAGTCTCTTCTCTTCGTCAAATATGGATTTACCAGTGCCGCATGGGATCCACCCAAGTGGAGCACGGATGTGGAGCGTGTCGGCAGCGCCGAGACGCTGTGTATTACATTTCGCTCTCATTCAGCTCCCGCGAACCGTCTCGTTGAGGAAAAACTTGCTGGTGTACCAGGTCTCCGGGCCGACTATCGGGAAGACGGAGAACTATTGGTGTTCAATCGTGGTGAGAATCAGGCTGGGTTTGCCATCTGTTTACGCTGCGGATATGCCGAAAGTGAACGCGAGGCAAAAGGGAGCGGACAAATGAAGTTGCCAACGAGCTTCCTACGTCACTCGCCAGTTACTTCCCCCAAACCATGGGACGTATGCTGGCGCGATGGAGATAGGACGCCGGTCTTGCGCAATCAGATTCTGTCAGCTCGCGAAACCACGGACGTTCTCTTGTTGGATTTCACGGATTGCCTAGGGCAACTGGCTACCGACGAATCGTTGGTGACAACTCTCGCCTATGCATTCCCCAACGCTGCCGCAAGACTTCTAGAGTTAGATTCGCGAGAACTTGGCGTGCTTGTAGTGCCAACGGGTTCCGGAGGAATCACTCGGGGAGCCGTTATTTGCGATAATGTGCCGGGGGGAGCAGGTCACGTTCGCGAACTCTTGGCCCAGGGCGGAAATTGGATTCGAGAAACGCATCGTGTGCTATTCGTCAACCAGGATCATCACCAGCGCTGTGAAAGCGGGTGTTTGGATTGCCTATTGTCCTTCGACGCACAACGGGCCACCGGCAATCGACCGTTTTCGCGGCGACAAGCCCATCAATGCTTGACCAGATTGCTAGAGCAGGTTCTTTAGGTACTACATTCCACTTGGTGAGCTTACGGACGATCCGCGGACAAAGGGAATACGACGTAGTTGGATGCAGATTGTTTACCGCCGAGTCCTGGAAAACTTTGGGCTTTCCATCCGGCTGGCCCGATAACCGCTCGGTCAGGTGGGAATCCAGTTTGGACAACCCCCTGGCAGATGTTTCCTCGGCCGTTTGGACGGTTTCTTCGAATCGCCCGTATTCGATCAAACTCCTGCCCGGCAATTGACAACAACTGCCGAAAACCGATAATAACGGCTCTACTTTCGCGGTAGCTGCGTTCCCTTGCGTGAGGGATTTCCTATGTCAACTAGCCATGGCAGTAGCGTACTCACTATCGGCGAACTGGGCGAGTACTTAAAGATCTCGAAATCGACGCTTTACAAGCTGGCGCAGGAGGGCAGCATCCCTGGCCAGAAGGTCGGCAAACACTGGCGATTCCATAAGGATGTCGTTGACGAATGGCTTCGGCAACGGAAGCCAAGCACACCACACACTAAACCTTAACTCTCGTTAATCCCTTAATCACCTGAAATCTCACTCGGAGTGCAACACGACACGCCGATCGGGATAATCAGGCGAACGTGTACTCGCGAGACCCGTGAGGGAGTGCCACCCATGAACGTCTTTGGACTTCGTGACCGATTGATTGACGACTATTCGTCATACATTCGGAGCTTTATTCAGATTCGTGACGATAGAATCCAGGAGTTGGTGGAATCTGAATTGACAAGTGGGCTTCTCTGGCCCGACCCACTGATTCAGATCTCTCGGCCGGGGACGCGGACCTGGGGTAGTTGTCGGAGAGTTGATAATTGAGCTAGCCGCAAGGCATCGCTTCGGTCCGTCTTCTTCTTGGTGTTGCTCCAGCGCCACGCTGGGTGGCTTGTGTTGGCCACCTCCAACTCCAGCCGAAGCTCATGGACCATATCAGACAGCCAGCCGGCGGCCAGTCCAATCTCAAAGACTACGCGATCCGGCCCGTACTTCACGATAAAATCGTGAATCACATCCCGACGTGTTTTGATCGTGGTATACCGCGCCTCGCCGGCGGCGACTTCGTACTCGCAGGCGACGGTCTTCGTCTTCCCCAGGTCTAGTGCCAGAATCTTCATGCCGGGTCTCCTTGCGTTCAGGGCGTCCGCGCCGTGGCTGATTCACTCGATCAGCCCTCGGCTTTTCCGCTATCATCCCTGTTCTTGAGCCCCGCGAGGAGCCCCGGCTTTCATAGATACTCATACCACATGGATCAGATTTTGGGGAGCAGGCCAGTACCAGTGGCTCGCGCAGCTTCCAACCATCGATTCGATCCTCGACTGCGGATTGGGCGAGGGCGAGCACATGTTGGATGGGATCGACACGCCCCTTGTCGTCCGTTGCCTGGACGCTCGGCAGCATCGCACAGTTTGCCCGGGTAGGGGCATGCAGCGTCACATATTACGAAACGACCGGCTGGCGCGGCGTTGTTCCGTCGATCATCGAGCCGCCTCCTTCAAGAGACTGGCCTGGCCAGCCTGGTTCAGTCTATCCTCTGTATCACGTGTTAGCCGACGTGCGCGATTTGGCCACCGGTCCGTTGGTTGCCCTGGAAATCTCCCAACCTCACAAAGTGCTGGGGCTAGCCTCGCGCGGCCCTCGAGGCACAAAGCTTCTGCTGGCCAACCTGACGGATCATGTGCAAATAGTATGTCTGGAAGAGTGCGGACAGTCCCAGCGCCAGCTACGCATGCTTGACGAGAAAGTGTTAACCGAGGCTACGTCCAATCCGGTGCGATTCCGGACCAATGCCGCACCACTGCAGGTCGGGCCGATCCTCGTCCTGAATCGCTACGCTGTAGTGCGTGTCGATGACCTTGCGTGACAGCACGGCTCCGGCCTCGACAGCTTACGCTATTAAAAGTCATTCGCCGCACGTGAGCTCGCGCAAATGCACCTGCCTTTGCTCCTCCACGGAGCGAATGGCGGCAAAAACCGCGCGCATGGTCTTAAGGTTGTCCTCGCCCGTGGTCTCGGGCTGCGTGCCGTAGCGGAAGGCTTTAACGAAGCTCTTGTTGCAGTCAATGATGGAGTGAATACACGCAGGACCGTGCAACTTCCAATCCGAGTCGGGGATGCTTGTGAAACGCGGCGCCGTATCGGTGGGAATCAGAGTTTTCTTGCCATCACGCGTCGCGATATGAAGCATGTTGTCGTTGTCAACAGTAATGAATCCCTTGCGCCCCTCGATGAACAAACGGCTGTCGGTGAACTCGCCAAACTCGCAAGTGACCGGGAGCCCCCCCGCCTTGACGAGCACCATCGCGGTGTCGTCTCCCATAAGGAAATCGATTACTTTAACTGTCAGCGCAAACGCTCTCAATCTCACCGAAGAAGTAGCGGCAGAGGTCCAAGAAATGCGGGCCACAATCCTGCAGCGCCGGATGCTTAATCTTGGCCAGGTATGGCTGGGGCAGATAGCCCGGCTCGCCACAATTGAAGATCTGGATCCGACCGCGGATGAGTTGTCCGATGCATCCGTCCTCGATGGCTTTTTTGGCCGCGCGGAAGGGCGGTTGCCAACGATAGTTCTCATTAATAAACAACGGCACACCCGATCTCTTGCACGCCGTCACCATATTTTGGCACGATTCCAGTGAGTCGGACATAGGCTTCTGGCAGATAACCGGGATGCCATGCTTTGCGGCCAGCACAGTAAGCCATTCGTGCCCTGGCGCCTCAGTGATGATGTCGGCGAAGTCAAATTCCTCCTTCGTCATCAGTTCTTCGGCGTCAGCATAGACGCGCGGAATATCGAATTGCTGTGCGATCTTCTCTGCTTTCTCCACCGTGCGGTTGTAGGCGGCGACAATCTCCACGCCACCGGCTTGGCGCCAGCCGGGAATCTGCAGTGTCGACCAGTAGCCTGTCCCGAACACGGCGCACTTTAGTGTTCCCTCGATCCTCTCCCCCGGTTTGCGGCCCACGACTCGCGATTTTGCCACAGTTTCACCTCAAAAGGAATGAGCGGCCCACGAAGGGTAAGTAAAATGGTTGCTGCATCCGGTAATCGTCTCGGCGTTTGGCGTGTCCGTTGAGGAGACGGACGAGGTACCCGTGGTATATGCCGCTCACACGCCGGCAATTTCCTTGTCGGCACGCTTTACGATCGCGGCAAGCTCCCGCAACACATCGTCCGGCAACGGTGGCACCTGGTGATTCTTCACCAAATCCAAGCCCTTATCTCGTGCTCGCGATTCCAGCGTCTTCTTGCCGGTCTTTTCCCAAACCTGGCGTCGGCTATCTCGCTCAGCGAGTTTCAGGTCGGCCATCTCGCCGCCGCGGAGGCCGGCTATCGTGTGCTCGTCGGTCAGGAAATTGCCACGCGGGCCAACCCGTTTGACAGCGTCTACCGCCAGCGAATCGTCGTCAACTCGGATGCCGCGCAGCCATCGCTTGGCAATCATGATCAGCTCGTCGTCGATGACCAGTTGGATAGGGCTGAGGGTCGTAATGCTCTCTATGCAGCCGGCGCCAACGATCATCTTCCCGCCAGACAACGCCTGAAAGATCAGGTTCTGCGCCTTCTGATACATCGTCTGCGGGCTGCTGAAGCCGTCGGTATCGAAGCCGATGGCCTCGGTGGGCAAGCCGAGCAGTTCCGTGCCAAGCTGACACGTCGCGGCAATCGACAGGGCCGATTCCGGCGCCCCGCACAAGGCTTCGGCCGTGCGGCATGTTGCCCACGACCGGATCGAGGAAGAACGCCATCGGGTGGCCCGCTCGGATCGACTGGATGAGCGTGATCATGCCAAGCTCCTCGGCCAGGTTTTGGGCGAGGCTGCCGGCAACGGTGATCGGCGAGGTGATGCCGATAATCGACATGACGGGAACGTCTATCGGGATGCCATACTCGCAGGCAATGAAAAACTGTTCGCCGTGATCGGCCGGCAAGGATAGTGGATTGGTGACGGCGATCATCTCGTGTAGTTGGCAGCGCTCGGCCAGGGCCTCGCGCAACCCCCGGACGGCCAGAAGCAATTCGATCTGAGCGCGGAAGTGTGCCACCGAGGCCGCACCGTGAACGGCGCACTTGCGTCCGCTCTCCAGCACCGCCCGCACGCTATGAATGTCCGATGTTCGGGCCGGCACGTCGCCGCAGTGCATATTTCCCACCGCGGTGATGTTTGGCAAAGCGTCGGCCAGATGCACAATCTCGCGCCAGTCGGCGATGCCGCCGCGCCGATATTGGCCGGTGGGCAGATCGATGTAGCCCGTGCAACCGCCGGCGGGACGGGCCGCAATGTCGCCGTCCACTGCCGTCGTGTAGTCGAACTCGGCCGCCCGACCGTGATACGTAAACCGCTTGGGCATCAGCGCAAGCTTTGCGCGGACGAGGTCCGGCGGAAAGTAAATGCGTTTCTTCGCACTGTCGACCTTCGCGCCTTCGCCTACCAGCACGTCCTGGGCACGCGGATAGTCAATCTGCATTCCGACTTCGTCGAGAATCCGCAAGGCCGCATCGAAGACTTTCTCCAGATCCTCATGCGAGAAAAATCTCAGAGGCGGAGTTTTCATCGTTGCACTCGCGCGTGCCTGCGCACTCGGTATCATGATAACCTATCCTTAAATCCGCAGGGCCTTCCCCGTGTGGCTAACGAGGCTGCCCCGCGCCATCAAGTGATAACGGACTTGGCGGGCGTAATCCCTTGACTGCGCAGGTAGGCCGAGTATGTCTTGATGTATTCGGCAACACCGTCGCGAAGGTCGCCATCGCGCCACGCATAGCCGAGTTGCTCTTCGACCGGTTTGACATCGAGCACGCCGCGGAAGGGCATATCGATCTCGTCATACTCGTCCAGTTCCGGCGCGATGGTGACATCCGCACCAGGCACCATCTCTCGAACGATCGCAGCAGCCTCGCTGGCCGTAACTAGTTTTCTGCCCGTCGCCGCGAAGAAGATGCGGTGCTTTAATCGTTCGACCGGCGCGGCCAAGGCCGCCGCCATGATTCCGGCGATGTCGACTACGTGCGTGTAGTCGCGCGGCACGGCGCCACCGTGAGTAAAGTGAACCGGTTCGCCCCGCAACGCGCCTTCAAGCATCTGCGGCAGGTAGATCGGGTTGGCTGTCGTAAAACCGTAAATGGCCGAAGGGCGGACCGCTACAAAATCGACGCCGTAAGAACTCTTATAGCCGAAACACAGAGCTTCGCAGGCGATCTTGCCGGCCCCGTAAGCGCCGGTGCTGCCGGGCCCTTCGCCGGCAAGAATCACGGGATGGTTGCAGTCGATTGGCTCGTACTGCCGCGCCGGCAAAACGCCGATCGAACTGCAGTACAGCATTCGTTTCAGCCCCAGCAGCCGCGTCGCCTCCAATGCATTGACGGCACCGGGAATGATGACGTCGTACGCGATCTTTGGATGGCTCTGGAGGTACGGATTGTCGATCGGGCATGCAAGGTGGGCAATTTGCGTCACGCTGTACTTGCGGCATGTGGCGATCATCTCCTGCCAGTCCTGCACACCGCCTTGCACGTAGGGAACGTCTTTGACTTGTTTACCCAACAACCATTCCATGGGGCCCTGGTGGGGGCGCAGATCGTAGTTAACGACGCGATCGCCGCGCTCGATCAGCGTGCGGATCAGGTACGTTCCGGCGAAACCGGAACCGCCGGTGACCAAAACGGTTTCAGACATGGCAGTTACTTTGTTTTTCGAGGAATGGGTGTTGGTGGTACCTATACGGTAATCCAGTCGCCGGCCTTCATTGCGATCGATTTCGGCACACGTTTGCCGCTCTTGCGCACCTCTTCCAGGTGCCGCTCGAACTCCCGCACGTCGTCGCAATCGGGATCGTCCTGATAGTGACACGGCAATACGGTGTCCAAGCCAAGCCACTGGGCCGCCAGGGCGCCTTCGCGCGGGTTCATCTCGCCAGTCAGCAATGTGCCGGCGCAGGGGTCTTCTTCCAATTCAAACGGTTGCGTAATGCCGAGGCAGCCAATCGTCGGCTTATAAATCTCGGCGATTAGCTTCAGATCGGAAAAAATGGCCGTGTCGCCATAGTGATAGAATCGCACGCCGGGCTCGGGATGTACCACGAAGCCCATCGGCACGCCCGTCAACAGCCGGCCGTCGCTGGTAATCGTGTGCGACCAGTGATGGCACTCGACGGGTTGAACGAGGATGCCGGCCATTCTGACTTGCAGCCCCCAGATGACCGGGCGGATTTGCGTGATGGGAATTCCTTGAGCCTGCAACAACACCTGCACGTCCATGCCGCAGACAATCGGGGCGCCCGTGCGCTTGGCAATGACCGCCGCATCGCCCAAGTGGTCGGTGGCCGCGTGCGAAACCAAGATGACGTCGACCTTTTCCAGCTCGTGCGACTTCACGGGCGACTTCGAGTTCATGTCGAGCGCTGGATCGATCAGGATGTGCTTGTCGTCAGGGGTTACGATTTCGTAGGCGGCGATGCCGTGGAAGCGGATGCGGGTTGTCATAATGGTTTCCTATTCTTCGATACAAGCCGCCAATGCGTCCCGAAGCGCGACGAGTTGCTCGGACGTGTGTGCGGTCGAAATGGCAAATCGGAAGAAACAGTCGGCCGGACCACCGCCATAGCGGATCAACGGCGGATAGATGCCCTCGCGCAGCAAACGGCTGGAAAGTCGCGATTGCGCCGCGGCGGTCCGAGGAGCATAGGAGAACATCGGGCCGACGTGTTCGCCGGCCGGCACGCCGGTCACCGACTCCAGCTTACGAAACGGCGTCACATTGGCCTGCAATTTGCGCCGCAGCCGTCCGCCCCGCTTCCGCATGATCTGCAACGACTTCATACCACCGGCCACCAGGGCCAGCGACACGGGGCTTCCGCCTGCAAAGGCGTGACTACGGCTATGCATCTTCTGCTGGGCGACCTTGGAACAGAACAGCACGCCGCCATACGCTCCCATGGCCTTGCTGAGAGTCCCCATCAGCAACACGCGGGGATCGCGGACTCCCAACTGTTCCAGCGAGCCACGGCCGCTTTCGCCCAGCACGCAGAAGCCGTGGGCATCGTCGACCAGCAGCATCGCGTTGGCTGGCAGAGCAGCCAGATAGTCGACAACCGGTGTGATCGTGCCTAGGTGCGCCGACAGGCCGTCGCACATTGCGAACACCCGGGCACGGCGACCACACGAGCGGACTGCTTGACGCAAACTTCCGGCGTCTCCGTGCGTGAACTGAGCAACCGGCAGCCCCGTAACCGCGGCGGCATCGTGCAGGCAGGCGTGTGCCATCGAGTCGACTAGCACGTGGGTGAAATCGGATCCTAGTCCTTGGGCGGCGACGATCGGAGCAAGATAGCCAGTCGAGGTCACTACCGCCGCTTCGCTACCGGCGAAGTCCGCCAAGGCAGCCTCGTACTCTGCGTAGAGTGGATGATTGCCAGTGGTGCGCCGCGAGGCTGCATAGCTATTGTGGCCCAGCTTGTGCGCCGCCCGGGCCACCGTTTCACGGACCGTCGGATCCCAGGCCATCCGCAAGTAGTCGGATCCGCCGAAGTTCAGCAACTTCCGCCCATTGAGCCGAAAGTGCGTAGGGCTTATGTGGACTAATGGTGGAGGCTCGGTCATAGTGTGTCCCGATCTGGCTCCCTGGCGTGGTCTACTTCACAAATCGCGGGTTGTATGGCATGCCAAACGTGGCCGCAACCGCTTCGTTGGTGATCTCTCCTTGATACATGTTCACGGCGTGGGCGATGGGGGCGAACTTCTCGGCGGCATGCGCCAACCCAAAATTGGCAATCTTCATCGCCCAGGGAAGCGTGACGTTGCACAGTGCGAAAGTGCTGGTGCGACCTACCGCGCCGGGCATGTTCGTCACGCAGTAGTGCACCACATCGTCGACGATGAACGTCGGCTCGCTATGCGTGGTCGGCCGGCTCGTGGCCACACATCCGCCTTGATCGATGGCTACGTCAATGATGACGCTTCCCGATTTCATCACTTTCAAATCTTGCGGCTCGATCAGATGCGGCGCCTTGGCGCCGGGCACGAGTACAGAGCCAATTACAAGGTCAGCCCGTCCCAGTTGATCGCGGAGAACATCGCGATCGCTAAAAAGCACCGTGACGTTCGGCGGCATGATGTCATCGAGGTAACGGAGCCGGTCCATATCAATGTCGAGGATGAACACATCGGCGCCGAAGCCGGCGGCGACTTTCGCGGCATTTGCGCCGACCACACCCCCGCCGAGAATCAAAATGGTGGCAGGCTCGACGCCCGGAACGCCGCCCAGCAGGATCCCCCGGCCCATTTGCGGCCGCTCCAAATACTTCGCTCCCTCTTGAATGCTCATGCGACCGGCCACTTCGCTCATGGGCGTTAGCAGCGGAAGTCGCCCGCGACTGTCGCGCAACGTCTCATATGCGACGGCCGCGCAGCCGCTAGCCAACACGCCGTCGGTCAGTTTCCGGTCGCCGGCAAAGTGGAAATACGTGAAGACGATCTGATCTTTCCGCAGTAGGGCGATTTCGGAGACCTGTGGCTCCTTGACCTTGATAATCATGTCGGCCTGACCATAGATCTCGGCCGCAGTTGAGATCATCTCGGCGCCGCGATCGCAGTAGTCGTGATCGGCCAACCCGGACCCAAGCCCCGCGCCGCATTCCACCAGCACTCGGTGTCCGGCCCGTACAAGTTCCTGCACGCCGACCGGCAAAATACCAACGCGATATTCATCTCGCTTAACCTCTCGTGGCACGCCGACGATCATCATTCCGCTCCTATTGTTTTACCGAGTATCCCTACAGTTTTCGAAAAATCATCCCGAGCGCAGCGAACAAACATCTCGCGATTAGACGCGCACGATCGCGCCGGAGCCAGCCGACTCGTAACACAGTTCCACTAATCGCAGGCTCTTCAGGTTGTCCTCGGCGGTGGTTTCACCGGCGCCTTCGCCGCGAATATGGGCCAACAAATTGCGATGGCAATCCACGCCCGCCGCCATGCTAAGGTCATAGAGCGGATCGGCCCAGGCGTATCGCGCAGGCGGATAACGCCGCGATAGGGTGCCATCGGCCGTGGTCACGCGAACCCAGTAGTCGCCGCCGAGTTCAATGGTGCCGCGATCGCCTTCGACGAAGAACAGCGTCTCGTTATAAAAATCCTTCTCCATTGGCGACCGGGCCGAACTAATGAGGACCACAACGGTCATACCGTTGCGCATCGAGAGCATGACCGTAGAAAGATCCTCCCCGCGGAGATCGCTCTGGACGCGGCGGTTCTGACACCACAGCGACTCGGGTTCGCCAAACAGAAACCGCGTCGTGTCCATCAAGTGCACACCCATGTCAGCCAACAGCATCCGCTCCAATTCCTTGAGAAAGGGCTGGTTGGCAAAATCGTCGACTCCGGTGATCCAACTGATTGTTGCGCGAACCGGCCGGCCGATCGTGCCTGCGTCCAGCACTCGCTTCATCTCGCGGATCGGCCGCTGCCAGCGCCAATTCTCGTGCACCAATAGTGGAACGCCGGCGGCTTTGCAGACCGCTGCCATCTCCTCCGCTTCTGCCAGCGTGGGCGCCAGCGGCTTCTGGCAAATCACGGGTAGCTTGTGGCTAGCCACGAGCTTCGTGAGCGGTGCGTGCGTGTCGTTGCTCGTGGCGATATCCACAAAATCCAGTTTCTCCGCATCGAGCAGTTCGGCGGCGTCGGAGTAGACGGCCGGTATGCCAAACTCGGCGGCCAGTTTTTCGGCCTTCGAGCGGGTTCGGTTGTAGATTGCCACACACTTGGCGCCCGGTACTTCTGTCCAGAGCCCACCTGACAACGAGCCCAAAAGCCCGCGCCGAAGAATGCAAATTTCAAGTCTTTCATGAAAATCCTATTCGTTGGGCTTGGTGAGGAACTTGTACGGGGCGGCCTTTACCGGGTTGACGAGCTTGCCGATTGGCTGAATTTCCAACTCGCAGACATCGCCCGGCTTGAGGTATTCCTTGGGGTTGCGGAAGCAACCGCAGCCGGCTGGGCAGCCAGTGCTCATCACGTCGCCCGGCTCCAGCGTCATGCCCATCGAAAGCCACTCGATCATCCGCTTCAGCGGGAAACACCAATCATCGTTGGTTTCGTCCTGCTTGACCTTCCCGTTGACCTTCAGCGTAATATGCAGTTTGGACGGATCGGCGATCTCGTCGGCGGTCACGATGCATGGCCCCAGGGGACAGAACGTATCGAAGTTCTTGCCCATCGTCTCGTTGGCATCTTTGAACTGGACCCAGCGTGCCGACACGTCGTGCAGGATGGTGTAGCCGAAAATGTAGTCCATCGCTTCCTTCTGTGTGGCGCGATAGCACTCCTTGCCGAACACAATCGCCAATTCGACCTCCCAATCCACTTCGAACTTCGCTCCGGGATGCAGAATCGGCTCATCGGGCCCGATGACGCAGTTGGGCAGCTTTGCGAAGAACCGCGGGTCTTTGAGAAACTTCGCGCCCGGTTCTTCCTTGATGTGGCTCTTATAGTTCAGACCGCTGCAGAGAATCTTGCCGGGCCGGGGGATGGGGGCCAGCACTTTGACCTTCTTGGAGTCAAAGGCCAGTCCACGCTGCTTCGGATTCGCCTCGGCATAAGCCAACGCCTGCTTGGCCTTTTTTAACGCCGCAGGTCCGCCACGAATCAGGTCGATCATGCTGGCTGCCAGCACGGCGTCCTTGTTCTTCGTGCGCGCCGCGTGGGCCGCATTCAGGTCGACGATCTTGCCATCGGTTTCAGCGCCAATACGAGTACGGCGTCCCGCTTCAAACGTATACAATCGCATTTGCTCAACTCCTTCGCTGCTATATTGAGATTCTTATTGACATGGTAAACATTTACACGTAGGGTCGACGTGTCGCCAAGCGTCGTATAGCCGATCGCATCCGGCGCTCGCTCATTTGCACTACAGGGGCAGTTTCTCCAACGGCGCCGTGGGCGAATAGCCCGGCTGGAACGAGCCTTCCAGCGACTTGATCAGCCAAAACATGACATCGTTCTGCGGTGTGGGGACGCCAAATTGCTTGCCCCCATCAATGACCGCGCCATTGATAGTATCGATCTCAGTCATGCGGCGATTCTCGACGTCCTGAAGCATCGAGGCCCGCACTGTGGCGGCCTTCGCAAGCTGCTTCACAATGGCCTCCCAGCGTTCGTCGAAATCGAGCACAATTCCCTGAGCCGCGGCCACCGCGACCGTCTCGCGCAACAGCGCCTTCATCAGGTCCAGCGCGGGCTGGTGCTTGATCATTTCACCGGAATAAAACCGCAAGAGCGAGCAGGCCGCCAGACAGGCAACATTCAGACAGAGTTTCGACCAGATCGCCTTGGCGATTTCCGGGCTGACATGGACTTCGCTGGCCGCGCGCAACACGGCGGCAATTTCCTCAACGCGCTCGCTGATCGTGCCGTCCAACTCGCCAACCGTGCAGGGCCCTATGCCCGCATGGCGGACGTGTCCAGGGCCCATCAGTGTGGCGCTATGGACTGTGATGCCGGCCAAGACTCGCTCGGCGCCGACGACCGCCGAGATGCGCGGCACGTTTCCCCAGCCATTTTGAAGGCTGAGGACCGGCGTCTTTGGCCCGAGCATCGGTAAGGCAGCCTTTGCGGCCGAGGTCGTATGCATGCCCTTAACGAGGATGAGCACTAGATCGACCGGCCCTACCTTCGAGGGATCAGTCGTGGCTTCAAAGCGAATCGTTTCGATCCGCCCATCCGCCTGCTCCAGCTTGAATCCGTCGCGGTTGATGGCGTCGACCGCCGCCTGAGAGACATCCACGGCGACGACGCGCGTCCCAGCTTTGGCCATATAGGCTGCGAACAGCCCACCCATCGCACCGCCCCCGCCAACGATACCAACTGACTTGATCATTTTGGTTTAACCTCCGGTAAGACCATGACGGCCATGTATTGTGAATTCCTGCCCGCTTTGCAACAATACATAATCGCGTAAATCATTGGCGATATTGCGACACAGGAGCAGCCCTTGACGGATAAGCAGTACATCGGCTTAGTGCTGAGCTACAATCTCGCCTATTGTCGGCAGGTTCTTCGCGGAGTGACGCGATATTCACAGTCGAAGAGAAACTGGGTATTTCTGCCGGTCGATTCGGAGCCCGGCGCTGTGCGATCGTTGCATTCGGTGAAACTTGCCGGAGTGCTCGCCCACGTTACTTCTGCGGAACTTGCTACAGCCTTGAACCGCTTCAAGTGCCCACGGGTCAATGTGTCGACCGTCCTGCCAAATCGGCCTTTGCCGCAAGTAGGGATTAACAACGACACTGTCGGTCGGATGGCGGCCGAGTATTTTTCGCGCCGCGGACTGCGCCACTTCGCCTACGTCGGTCACGCCAAGCACCACTACTCGGTCGAACAAGAGCGAGGCTTTCGCGAAGCCTTGGCGGCCGACGGCTGGCAATGCGACAGCTATCATTCGCACGACACGTCGACATTCCAGGTCCGGGGCCGACTCTGGTCGCTGGGAGCTGGCTTGCAACGGTGGCTGGTGTCGCTACCGAAGCCGACCGCCATCCTGGCCTGCAACGACCTATGGGGACTGCAATTGACGGAAGCCTGTCGCCAAGTCGAGTTGCGCGTGCCGGAAGACGTCGCGATTGTGGGCGTCGACAACGACGATCTGCTGTGCGAAATGTCGCGTCCTGCCCTGTCCAGCTTCGCTTTGCCGGGTGAGGAAGTAGGCTATGAGTCGGCAAGGATATTGGATGCCCAAATGTCGCCGCGTCCGGGCAAGTCGTCTGTCACATCGAAACAGTTGCCGCCGCTCGGGATTGTAACTCGACGTTCCTCCGACACGTGGGCGTTGGACGACCCCGACGTCGCCGCGGCGGCCCGATTCATCCACGAGCATGCCGATCAGCCGCTGTTGGTGTCCGACGTGGCCGCCCACGTGGCGCTGGCCCGCCGAACGCTGGAGCGGCGTTTTTTCACCAGCCTGGGACGTACGGTCTGGGAGGAAATCCGCATCGCACACTTGGACCGCGCGAAGCAACTGTTGACGCAAACTCATCTACCCATCGCCAAAGTAGCTGCGTTGTCGGGCTTCTCTGGCTCGCGCCATCTTGCTAGCGCCTTTCAGCACGACGTCCGCAGCACGGCTACGGCATTCCGACGGCAAGCTGTGCCGACATAACTCCAGCGGGACGGGACTACGACGGGTCGGCGAACTTCCCAGAGAAGCATCGCCGGCACTCGCGTGCAGAAATCCTGCAGGCGAGAGTGCCGCGATGCGTTGTCGCCCTACTTTCCTTCGCTTCTGCAGTCACCCTGTAACTCTCGGGCGGCGGTCGCAAGGATTGTGTAGAGTTCCTCGAGTTGGGCCTCGTCAACGGATGAAAAGGCAATGCGGATGTCTCGCTCGCCATTGGCGATCACGCCGACTCCATATTTCTCCAACAAATGCTTGCGATAGGTCTCCGCATCAAGGCCCTTGAGCTTCAGGCACATGAAGTAACCGGCGTTGAAGGGGTACACCTCCCAAAGGTCGGCATATTTGGGCGAAAGTAGTATCGTCTGGACCTTCTTGGCGCCGCTTCCAAAACGGCCTTCTTTTCTCGCCGCTCGTCGAGCAGCGCGTCGGTCGACATGGCTTTGGCCAAGACCGATTGGGCCACGTGCGAGCAATTCGAGACGGCGCTGCGGATCGCTCCGGCCACTTTCTTCTCAAGGGCTTGATACAGAGTTTCGTCGCTCAAGGTCGCCCGGGCGCCGAAGGTCAGCATGCCCGTGCGAAATCCCCAGACGAACTCCTCTTTTGTCGGTCCGTCGACCTTCACCGCCAAGATCCGCTTGTGGCAACCGACCAACTTAGCGAAGAGTGATTCCTGGGCTACTTCCTCGCCATAAAAGAGACCGAAGTAGGCGTCATCCGTCACTACCACAAGGTTGCGGCCTTCTTCGGCCGACTCGCGCAGGACGGCCACGATCTGGTCAATCTCGGTCTTTGTGGCGGAGTAGCCCGTGGGATTGTTCGGGAAATTGAGGATTAGGATCGTCTTCCAACTACCCGCGCGAGTGGCGAGGGCTTGTCGCAGGGCCTCGATATTGAAGCCGCCGGCGGCATCAAAAAACGGATACAGCGCCAACTGGGCTTGGTAGCGAACGCCAAACTGTAGTTCGTAGTTTTCCCAGAACTTGTCGGGCAGCAATACCATATCTCCCTTGTCGACAAACAAATCGCCGACGAGGCTCAAGGCATGCGTCACGCCGCCGGTCACGATCGGCAAGGAGATCTTCTTACCCTTGAGGCTTGGGTTCTTCTGCAGCATTTCATCACGCCAGCGTTTCCGCAGATCGGGGCGGCCCGTGGCCGGGGCGTAGGTCAGCGCTTCGGCCGGCGTGAGATCGTTGAAGAACCGCATCACCGATGGCAGGAACATCGGCTTGCCATTCTCGCGGGCGATGCCGATCGTGGCGTCGTAACGCTTGGCCTTGTCTTTGGCCTCGGCGCTTTGGGCCAGGATGCCCTTGGGAAAATAGAGCCGCTTGCCGAACTCGGAGAGCATCGCATAGACGTGCGGATTTTCACGCTCGATGGTGTCGTTCAGTGCGCTGGCCAACGGTCGAACTTCGGCGCCCGGCTTCAACAACGATAGCGGCGAGCGAAGCCGTTGTCGAAGTTGTTCGAGCTGATCCCACAGTGCCCGCGGGAAGCGGCTGCCAAACTGCTGAAAGAAGGCCGCCACGTTGTCAGTCTCTTGATACCAATCGCCGCGATTGACCGCGAAGAGATTGGCCAGAGCGTCGCGAGAAATGTCGAGGCCCGTCAAGTCCAGGCTATCGGACGCCGGAACGTATCCGATCGGAGTCTTGACTGCATCGGCTTCGCCGCGGCAGCGATCGAGAATCCACTCGATCACACGAACGTTTTCGCCGTAGCCGGGCCAAAGGAAGTTACCATCATCGTCGGTGCGGAACCAGTTCACGTGGAAGACGCGGGGCGGATTGGCCATCCGCCGCCCCATATTGAGCCAATGCTCGAAGTAATCGCCCATGTGGTAGCCGCAGAAAGGCAGCATGGCCATTGGATCGCGTCGAATTTCCCCAATCTTACCGACCTGTGCGGCGGTGCGTTCTGAGGCCATCGTGGCGCCGACAAACGTGCCGTGCTCCCAATCGAAGGCCTCATACACCAGCGGCGCCAGCCGCGCCCGGCGGCCGCCAAAGACAATCGCCGAAATGGGCACGCCGTGGTGATGCTCGGTGCGGAACGAATGCGAAGGGCACTGCGTTAAGGGAGCAGTGAAACGAGCATTGGGATGGGCGCCCAGGATCGGATTGCCGTTCTCGTCCTTCATGCCCGGCTTCCATGGGCGACCCTTCCAGTCCCAACCTTCGGCGGGCGGGTCACCGTCGCCACCTTCCCACCACACGTTGCCATCTTTGGTCAGCACGACGTTCGTGTAGATCGTCTTCTGCCGGATGGTCTTCACCATGTTGGGATTGGATTTCACATTGGTGCCGGGGGCGACGCCGAAGAATCCAGTCTCCGGGTTGATCGCCCAGAGGCGGCCATCGGTGTCGATGCGCATCCAGGCGATGTCATCGCCAACCGTCCAAATGCGGTAGCCCTTCACCTTCAAACCTTCTGGTGGAACCATCATGGCGAGATTAGTCTTGCCGCAGGCGCTGGGGAAGGCAGCGGCGATGTACTCGATGCGGCCTTCAGGGTCCTCGACACCCATGATCAGCATGTGTTCGGCCATCCAGCCGTCGCGCCTGCCGAGATAGCTAGCGATACGGAGGGCCAAGCATTTTTTGCCCAAAAGCACGTTGCCGCCATAGCCCGAACCAACGCTCCAGATCGTGTTGTCTTCGGGAAAGTGCAGAATCAGCCGGCGCTTGATGTCGACGTCCGCCTTGCTGTGCAAACATCTGGTAAACTCACCGCCGGTGCCCATCTGCTTGAGGACCGCCGACCCAACGTGCGTCATGATCCGCATATTGAGGACAACATAGATGCTGTCGGTCAGTTCGATGCCGATCTTACTGAAGGGCGACCCCACCGGTCCCATCGAGAAGGGAATCACGTACATCGTGCGTCCCTTCATCGCACCGCGAAAAATCTCCCCGGCGCGGCGGTAGCCCTCTTCGGGCGACATCCAGTTATTGGTGGGCCCGGCATCCTCGCGGAGCGTCGTGCAGATATAGGTCAGGTCTTCGGTGCGCGCGACATCGTTGATCGCCGTGCGATGGTACAGGCAACCAGGCAACTTCTCCTGGTCGAGCAGCGTCACTTCGCCGGTGGCCGCGGCATCTTGCGTGAGGCGCTCTTTCTCCTCTTCCGAGCCGTCGATCCAAACGATTTCATCGGGCCCGCACATGCGAGCCATTTCCTCGACCCATTCCTGTAGTTTTCGGTGGTGGTTCACGAGCTTTGCAGAGCCTCCTAAAGGGTCTACGTGCGAAAAAGCCAGCCCGTCGGCTGACGAGCGTCGGATCCCGGCGCAATCAACTAGTATGCCGACGGCGGGGATTAAATTCAAGGGGGCCGGCCATCACGTTGTCGTCGATGCCATAAGTGGCATGCCTGTTGCCTTCGTCCTCAGCGGAATAGCTTTATAGAGCCGGCTCTCTTCCTCTTTACCGCAAACTATTGTTTACCGCAAACTATTGGTATAGTGCGGCGATGGACGTACGTTGGATCGGACGGGCTTTGGCACACCGAAACTTCCGCCTGTTCTTCATCGGACAGAGCGTGTCGCTGATCGGCACGTGGATGCAACAGGTGGCGATGATCTGGCTGGTGTACCGGTTGACCGATTCGCCGTTCCTGCTCGGTTTGGTTGGGTTCTGCCTGCAAGTTCCGAGCGTCGCTATAAGTCCTGTGGCGGGCGTGCTCGTGGACCGTTGGAATCGGCACCGGACCTTGTTGGTAACGCAGTCCTTGGCGATGGTCCATGGTTTGACGTTGGCCGTGTTAACGGCCACCGATTTGATTACCATTTGGCAGATCGTCGGGCTGGCACTGCTGCTCGGTGTGATCAATGCGGTCGATATGCCGACGCGTCAGGCGTTCTTGATTGACATGATCGAAGATCGCGCCGACTTGGGCAACGCAATCGCTCTAAACTCGTCGATGTTCAACGGCGCTCGTTTGATTGGCCCTTCGCTGGCTGGATTCGTACTTGCCGTCGCTGGGGAGTGGGTCTGCTTCTCGCTGAACGCAGCCAGCTATTTGGCGGTACTCGGGCGCTTTGGGCGATGCGTGTAAAGCCGCCGCTGCCGAATGGTCAGGAGAGCCCGCTTCTCCACGGGCTGTTAGAGGGGTTTGCCTACGCCTTCGGCTTTCCACCGATTCGCATGATCCTAGGGCTGGTGGCGTTGGTCAGTCTCGGCACGATGCCTCTGTTGGTGTTGATGCCGGTGCTGGTGGCCAACCAATTGCGGGGAGGCCCTGACACGCTCGGTGTGCTGACGGCTGCTCCAGGTCTCGGGGCACTGGGTGGCGCCCTGCTCTTGGCGTCGCGAAAGAGCGTGCTCGGGCTGGGACGACTTATGACGATCATGACGGGCGTGCTCGGTGCATCCGTCATTGGGGTGGCCTACTCCACCTCGTTGCCTCTTTCGTTGGCGTTGCTGATGGTCAACGGACTAGCGACGATGGTGCAGCTCGCCTCGGCCAATACGATCCTTCAAACCATCGTCGAGGAAGATAAGCGGGGGCGGATCATGAGCCTGTACACAGCCGCCTTTCTGGGCATGGCGCCGCTGGGAAGCCTGATCGCAGGGACATTGGCTAGCCACATGGGTACGCCATTGACGCTCGCCCTGTCCGGAGTGATTTGTATGATCGGCGCGGCGATATTCACGACAAAGCTGCCGCTCATTCGGACCATCGTCCGGCCCATTTATCGGCGCGTGGGCATTCTGCCCGACGTCTCTTCGCCCATCCCGCAAACGGTGCCGCTGGCCGATCCTCCGGACGACTAACGACCGGCAAGGAACAGACGCGGCCGCCTCGGCCACCCCTTCGGGCTAACCATAGCCCGTCTCGATACGATGCAGCGAGAATATGCGCCGCCAGCTTGCGGGTGCGCAACTTGTAACCTATCAGTTAAGCATTCATAAGACAGCGCACATGCTGGCATGATGTCGCTGACGCAACCCGCCGGTTACAGCCTTCCAGAGCCCCTATGGCGTTCACCTTCTTCTTCCGCGACGCCCAGATTCTGGAACTGCTCATCGAGCAGGCTCTGCCCGCAATGCGTGGACAGAGCCATATCCACGTGTGGGATGCCGGTTGCGCGCACGGGCCGGAACCGTACACGCTGGCAATTCTCCTGCGGGAACGGATGTCGGACTTCGTCTTCCGCAACGTCAAGATCCATGCAACCGATATCGACGGCAATTTCGCTACGAGCGTCACGAGCGGCATTTTCCCGGAAAGCGAACTGAAGCGGATGCCTGCGGAGTTGTTCCGGCGCTACTTCCGGTCCGCCGACGCGCCGGGCCATTTCCAGGTCGTCGAGGAAATTCGGTCCAAGATTCAATTCTCAGTCCACGATCTACTGTCGTTGCAGCCGATCCGCGAGGGACTGAGTTTGATCGTCTGCAAGAACGTGCTCTTGCACTTGACCGAAGCACAAAGGTGCTCGGTCTTGCGGATGTTTCACCGAGCAATGCGCGGCGACGGATTGCTGGCGATGGAGCATACGCAGAAGATGCCGGGAGGGATGGACACTCTGTTCGAACCGGTAACCAGTTACGCGCAAGTCTTCCGGCAAGTAAGGATACCTAAGAGCGCCCATAAACAACTCGAAGGATCGCATATTCATTTTGGTCAGGCGTGCCGTGCCTCTGTTTTGCCGTAGTGCGGACAACCCTATTTCAACTCTTTTTCACACACGTATCAAACCCAGGAGAGTGATGCATGTTCACCAACAACAAAGCGATCGCAGAACTCGTTGCCGAGAGCAAGCGATTAGCGGATGCGATTCAGGCGGGCAACCTCCAGGCCCGAGCCAATCTGGAGGCCGTGAGTCCCAACTGTCGCCCCGTCGTCGCGGTTATGAATTCCATGCTTGACGCTCTGGTCGGACCGATCAACGTTACCGCCGAGTACGTGGACCGGATCTCCAAGGGCGATATTCCGCCGACAATCACCGACGCCTACAACGGTGACTTTAACGAGATCAAAAACAACCTCAACCAATGCATCGAAAGTCTTAACGGCGTGATCGGCGCGATGAACCACATGAGCCGTGAACACGACGCAGGTGATATCGATGTCGTGATCCCGGCCGATAAGTTCCAGGGTGCATATCGCGAGATGGCGGAGGGCGTCAACAAGATGGTTCATGGCCACATTGCCGTAAAAAAGAAGGCGATGGCGTGCATCGCCGAGTTTGGCAAGGGTAACTACGAGGCCGAGTTAGAAAAATTCCCTGGCAAGAAAGTCTTCATCAACGACAACATCGAACGGCTCCGTACAAACGTCAAGAGTTTCATCGCCGAAATGCATCGCATGTCCGACGAGCACAACAAGGGCGACATCGACGTAGCGATCCCGGTCGACAAGTTTGATGGCGTTTACAAGACGATGGCCCAGGGCGTCAACGAAATGGTTTTTGGCCACATCGCCGTAAAGAAGAAGGCGATGGCCTGCATCGCCGAGTTTGGCAAGGGCAACTTCAAGGCCGCGCTGGAGACGTTCCCCGGCAAGAAGATCTTCATCAACGAGACCATTGAGCAATTACGCACGAATCTCAAGGCCGTGATGCTCGAGACGAATACGTTGATCCAGGCGACCCAAGATGGCAAGTTACAGACGCGTGGAAACGCCCAGCAGTTTGCCGGCGACTGGGGCGAGTTGATCGGCAGCGTAAACAAGCTCATCGACGCGTTCGTCGGCCCGATCAATGTAACGGCCGAGTACGTCGACAGGATCTCGAAGGGCGATATTCCCCCGAAGATCACCGATAGCTACAACGGCGACTTCAACGAGATTAAGAACAACCTCAACGCATGCATCGACGTGATGAATGGGTTGCTGCGTGAAACGAATGCGTTGATCCAGGCGACCCAAGATGGCAAGCTGCAAACGCGTGGCAACGCCCAGCAGTTCGCCGGCGGTTGGGGCGAGTTGGTCGGCGGTGTGAACAACCTGATCGACGCCTTTGTGGCTCCGATCAACGTGACGGCCGAGTATGTCGACCGGATCTCCAAGGGCGATATTCCCCCGAAGATCACCGATACCTACAACGGCGACTTCAACGAGATCAAGAACAACCTCAACGCATGCATCGACGTGATGAATGGGTTGCTGCGTGAAACGAATGCGTTGATCCAGGCGACCCAAGATGGCAAGCTGCAAACGCGTGGCAACGCCCAGCAGTTCGCCGGCGGTTGGGGCGAGTTGGTCGGCGGCGTGAACAACCTGATCGACGCCTTCGTGGCTCCGATCAACGTGACGGCCGAGTATGTCGACCGGATCTCCAAGGGCGATATTCCCCCGAAGATCACCGATACCTACAACGGCGACTTCAACGAGATTAAGAATAATCTCAATCAGTGCATCGATGCGCTGGGCAGCCTGATCACCGAGATGAATCGCATGTCGGACGAGCACAACAAGGGCGATATCGACGTGTCGATTCCCGCTGACAAGTTCCAAAACGCTTATCACTTGATGGCCAAGGGCATCAATGAGATGGTCTCGGGCCATATCGCCGTGAAGAAGAAGGCGATGGCATGCATCGCTGAGTTTGGCAAGGGCAACTTCGACGCTCCGCTGGAGAAGTTCCCTGGCAAGAAGGCATTTATCAACGACACCATCGAGCAGGTTCGTACGAACCTCAAAAACGTCACTGCGGAAGCCGTGTCGCTGGCCAAGGCCGCCGAGGACGGCAAGCTCGACGTCCGCGCCGACGAGGAGAAGTATGCCGGCGCATGGCGGCAGATTATCCACGGTCTGAATAAGACGTTGGAAGGGTTCGTTGTGCCGATGCGTGACATCAGCCAAGCCTTGCAACACATGGCCGATAAGGATTTTACGGCACACGTGGTCAAGGAGTATCCCGGCGCATACGGTCTGCTGCGGGACAACGTGAATCTGGTCGTCACCAGTATTCGCGATGCGATTCAGCAGATTAACGAAAGCGCCAACCAGTTTGCCGAAGGCTCGCGAACGATTGCCGAGAGCGCCCAGAGCCTGGCCCAAGGGGCCCAGACCCAGAGCGCCAGCGTCGAAGAGATGACGGCCTCGACCGAGGAACTGGCTCGATCCGTCAACGCGGTCAAGGAAAATGCCAACGAGTCGACGCGGGTGGCCACCAAGGCCAACCAATTGGCCGATGACGGCGGCAAGGCCGTGCAAAAGTCGATCGAATCGATGGAGCAGATTCGCAACAGCTCGCAGAAGATTAGCGAGATCATCCAGGTCATCGCCGAGATCGCCAGCCAGACTAACCTGCTGGCCCTCAATGCCGCGATCGAGGCCGCCCGGGCTGGCGAGCACGGCATGGGCTTTGCCGTTGTGGCCGACGAAGTGCGGAAGCTGGCTGAGCGGTCGAACCAGGCTGCTCGCGAGATCTCTTCGCTGATCCGCGAATCGACGCAACGCGTCGAGGAAGGTGCGCAGCTCAGTGCTCAAACCGGCGAAGCCCTGAAGCAGATCATCAAGGCCGCCGACGAGACGGCCGCGAAGATCACGGAGATTGCCGCCGCCACGGTGCAGCAAGCCGCCAATACCGAGGAGGCCTCGAAGGCCATCCAAGGCGTGTCGGCCGTCACCGAGCAGACAGCCGCTGGCAGCGAAGAGATGGCCGCCAGCAGCGAGCAACTTGGCGCGCAGGCCAGTGCCCTGCGTGAGTTGGTTGGCCAGTTCCGCGTGGGAGGCAATGGAACCTCGACGGGCCGGATGGCCTCGGCGCATAAGTAGACGTCGCCAGCGACAAAAGCGAGCGGGGCGGCAGCCCTCAGTGCTGCCGCCCCCTCTTTCCACACAATACCGACATTAACCAGGGAGACTTACAATGGCAACCGCCACACTGGAATCACGGGGCATGGAAAATGCCTTCTCCGAAGTCCACGGCACGATGCAGTTGGTCAGCTTCAACCTCGATAAAGAGCTGTACGGAATCGAAATCACGAAAGTGCGTGAGATCATTCTCATCGCCGAGATCACCCGTCTGCCCGAGACGCCGCACTTCCTCAAGGGCCTGATCAACCTCCGTAGCACGGTCATTCCGGTGATCGATTTGCGGGCCCGGTTTGGCCTGGTCGAAGGCGAATTGTCCGACGAAAGTCGGATCATGGTGCTTCAGGCGTGCGGCAAGACGATTGGCATCGTCGTCGACGCCGTCAGCGAAGTGCTCCGCGTCAAGCGAGATCAGATTGCCCCGCCGCCGCCAACCGTGGCTGGTTTGGGACGCGAGTACCTGAGCGGACTAGTAAAGCTGGAAGATCGATTATTGATCCTCTTGGACATCGACAAGATCTTCGGCGAAGAAGAGATTTCAGCGCTCGACAATATGAGCGTCTGAACGTCGTACGACCACTATGATGGAACCGAAATAGCCGATGGCCAACGACAACATCCGCGTCCTAATTGTCGATGACTCCGCCGTGATGAGGGCTCTGCTCGCCGACCATGTTTCGGCGGCGCCTGGCATGTCGGTTGCGGGAACCGCGCGCAACGGTCGCGAGGCACTCACTGCCGCTGCCTCGCTGCACCCCGACGTAATCACGCTCGATTTGCAGATGCCCGGCATGGACGGCCTGGAAACACTGGATGCCCTGTTGGAACGCGAGGCCGTGCGTGTGATTATGGTTAGCGCACTGACTCGCAGCGGCGCAGCGGTGACATTGGAGGCTTTGGACCGCGGGGCGCTAGACTACGTTGCCAAGCCGGAAGCCGGCGGCGACATGTCGCTCTTCGCTCGCGAGCTGATCCACAAGATCAGCGCGGTGGCCGACATGAGCACTCGGCGGGTCGTCGCCGCACAACGCAAGCGCGTTGGGCGGAAAGCGTCGTCGTCTCCCGCTCCGATGGCGGCAAAGCCGGCGACCCAGGATTGTCCACCCGAGCTAGCGGAGCGATGCATCGCGATCGGCATTTCGACAGGCGGTCCGCCGGCCCTGACGACGCTGCTAGAGTCGTTGCGGCCGCCAATGCCGCCGATTGTCATCGTGCAACACATGCCGCCCCAATTTACTGGTCCGTTGGCGGCAAGGCTAGATTCGGTGTCGGCGCTGTCCGTCCGCGAAGCGGCCCAGGGCGACATACTGCGGCCGAACGGCGTGATTCTGGCACAGGGCGGCCTGCATTTGGAGCTGCGGCGACGGGGTGCGAATGTGATCGCCGTGCTGCGAGATGGTCCGCCCGTCAGTGGGCACAAGCCATCGGTGGATGCTTTGATGCTCAGCGCCGCGAACGTCTATGGCCCAAATTGCCTCGGAGTGATCATGACCGGAATGGGCCGTGACGGATCGACCGGGTGCAAAGCCATCCGGGCGGCCGGCGGCTTCGTGTTGGGCCAAGACGAGGTGAGTTCCGACGTGTATGGGATGAATCGCACGGCCTTTGTGGAAGGGAATGTGGATCGGCAGTTTGGGCTGCACGATGCGGCAGCGGTAATCTTTCGCCAAGTGCGGAGGCTGGCAACGGCTGCGGCAGTAACCTGATGTGACCGACCACCACTGGCAACATTAGTACGCGTAATCACATGGCAACGGCAACGGCGATAACACCGATCGTAGACCACGGCTTGGACCAAATGACCGACGTCCAGTTGGCCCGGTATGCCGAGTTGATCTACGCGCGGACCGGGGTTCGCGTGTCACCGCAGAAGCGGGCCCTGCTCTCCAATCGCGTTCGCCGCCGGCTGCGTGCCGCGGGAATCGAAGGGTTCGAACAGTATTACCATCACCTGCGGAAGCTTTCACCGCGTGATGGAGAGTGGGACGCGTTTCTACAGGAAGTCACCACGCACGAAACGTATCTCTTCCGTGACAAAATGCAGTGGGACTGGTTCTGTAAGACGTACTTACCGGCGTGCGCAGATGCGCGCTCGGCCGGCGGATCGCACCTGCGGATCTGGTCGGCTGCGTGCAGCACGGGCGACGAGGCATATACCGCGGCCTGCTGTATCGCGGCATGCCTGCCCGACTTGCCCCAGTGGAAAGTTCAGATTGTCGGGACGGACATCGGCAATGGCGCCATCGAGCAGGCGCGGACCGGATCGTTCGGCGAGAGGGCGATGCGGTTGGTGCCCGATACATACCGGCGTTTGTATTTTACGAAGGCCAAGAACGCCGACCTCTGGCAGGCCAAGCCGATTTTGACCCAAATGGTGTCCTTTCGCCAGCACAATCTGCTCGACCCACTGATGGAAAGGCCGTTCGACGTGGTGCTGCTGAAGAACGTGCTGATCTACTTCGATCGAGCCTCCAAGACGCGCGTAATTTCAAACATCGAAGCGGCGGTTCGACCGGGAGGAATGCTGGTCGCCGGGACCGCTGAAGGAGTATCGGATATGTTGCGGGGCTTTCAACGGCTGGAGTCCTGGCTTCTACGTAAACCGATTGGCTAAGCGGCCGCCGAGATTCATGATGAACACCGACACGATCGACCACGGCGACTTTGCCCACCTAGAGGACGACTGGGACAGCGCCTCGCGCTACGTCTCGATCTTCATCGATGAGTGTGAAGAGACGCTCGACGAATTGACGCAAGCGCTGTTGGCCTTGGAGGCGGGCGAGGGCCACGAAGGTATCGAGCAGTTGTTCGTTGGCGCGCACCGTATCAAAGGCTCGGCGGCCTCAATCGGGCTAAACCGGCCCGCCAAACTGGCTCACCTGATGGAAGATCTCTTGCAGGTTCTCGTCGACGAAGGCCGTACGTTGGAGCCCAAGACGGCGGATGGCCTGCTGGCTTGCACCGACGGACTTCGCGAGTACGTCCAAGCGATGGCGCGGGCCGGCCTGAGAATGACCGGTTCGACATGCTGGCTCAGCAACTTCTTGACGCTCAACATGCGAGCGGCATTCCCATCGTCACACCGGGGACGACCGTGCATGCGTTGGCGGGTTCTTCCGATGGGCCAGATGCCTCACACACCGAATGCACGTCGGTCGATGCGGCTGCACGTGTGGCGACCTGTACTACTTCGTTGCACATCGACGAGAGCGTGCAACGACAGGTAGCCGCCGTGGTAAGCGAAGGGGAGCGAGAGAACGTACTGGTCGGACGTGTGATTTTTGAACCCAACCTGCCGGTGGTCGGCCTCAAAGCCCGACTGATCTGCAGCAAGTTGTCCAACGTGGGCGATATCCGCTATCTTGACCCTCCGCTAACGGGCATCGAAAACCTTGACGAGATTGAATCGCTCTATTTTGGTGTGGTGACCGACAATTCGCCAGACGTGGTGCGAAGCCTGTTGCAGGTGGCAGGCGTGCGGGACCTAGCCATCGAGCCCTTGCATGCGTCACGGCTCGCAAGCAAGGCGGCGCCGACCGGACGGACGAGCACTCCGGAGCAAGGCCCTAAGCCGGCTGAGACGCTACGCGTAGACATCGAGCGTCTGGACGGGCTGATGAACCTTGCCGGACAGTTGTCGATCAGCAAGGCCCGCTTAACGCAACTCGCCGATAAGCTCCGCGAGGCGACCGTGACGACAGAGTCAAACCATATACTTGGTCGCGTCGGAATGGAACTGGAGAAGCTCGCTGCGGCGCCGAATGACCGTGCGAGCAGTGTGCAAGATCTTGAGAATGTGCGCGCTGCTGCGCGGCGAATGCTACAACAGTTGGAAACGGTGCAGCGCGAAGTGCAGCTATTCACGGCAGCTCGCAGTTCCGTGCACGACCTCTTCGAAACCGTTCATTTGCTCGACTCGATCAGCGACGGCATTCGGCAGAGCGTGATGGATATGCGGATGTTGCCCATCGGGCCGTTGTTCAACCGCTTTCACCGGGTGGTTCGAGATCTGACGCGGCATAGCGGCAAGCAAGTCCGCCTTGCGATAAGCGGCGAGAAGACCGAACTGGACAAGCGAATGATCGACGAACTGGGCGATCCGATGATCCACCTGATTCGCAATTCCGCCGATCATGGGATCGAATCGGCGGAGGATCGTCAAGCGGCAGGCAAGCCGGCCCAAGGCACGATTTCGCTCGACGCGTTCCATCGCGGCAGCAGCATTATTATTCGCGTTTCGGATGACGGGAAAGGGCTCGACGCCGACCGAATCCGCGCCAAGGCCGTCGAGAGGGGATTGGTGGCGGCATCTGACGCAGAGGCCATGACGCCGCAACAGGTCTATCAGCTCATCTGGCTGCCGGGGCTTAGCACGGCGGAGAAAGTGACGGATGTGTCCGGCCGCGGCGTTGGCATGGACATCGTTCGTTCGAAGATCAACGAGCTCAGCGGTTCGATCGACGTCGATAGCGAGCCAGGCCGCGGCACCAGTTTCACCATCAAACTGCCGCTGACGCTTGCCGTATTTCCTAGCTTGATGGTGGAAATCGGCGGCGACGTCTTTGCCCTGCCGTTGGAATCGGTGGTGGAGATCGTGGACGTCCGCCAAAGCGATATCGCCACCGTGCATGGACTGCCGACAGTGCCGATTCGCGACCGGGTCATTGCAATGCTGGCAATTGGCTCGATGTTTCGCTGGAACGGGCAAGAGCGAAAGCAAGCCGCTGCTGTCGACGATCGCACCACGCTGGTCGTCATCGGCGAAGGCAGCCGGCAACTTGGACTTGCCGTTGACCGCGTCCTTGGCGAGGAAGACGTCGTGATCAAGTCGATCGCCGACAATTACCGCAACATCGCCGGAATCGCCGGAGCGACGATTCTGGGCGACGGACGCATTTCACTGATTCTGGACCCTACTACATTACTAGACATTTCATGTCAATCGCTTGTCGCATCGACAAAAACCTAGGAGACCCATAATGCATTCTGCTTGCACCGAAACGACATCCAAGCTGCAATTGCTGCAGCAACTTTTTGCGGCGGCCACACACGACGCGTCGGCCGCCATGTGCTGCTGGACAAGCAGTCTGATCACGCTGACGTTGGATGAGGTGTGCGAACTGCCTCTGGCCGACGCATGCGTCGAATTCAACCTCAGCGATGAAAAGCTCACGATGGTGGTGCTGAATCTCGAAGGCGAGATCGGCGGCACAATGGTCTTGATGTTCGACGAGAATGACGGCCGGCGCTTGGCCGCTTCGCTGCTCCACTGCGCCTCCAGATGAAGGACCCGACTGGAACGACATGGAGACTTCGGCACTGGCCGAAACCGGAAACATCCTGGGCTGCGCCTACATCAACTCCATTACTCGCTTGATCGACCGGCAGTTGGTGCCCTCGGTGCCGCACTTCGTTCAGGACTACGGCGCCAGCGTACTTCAGCAGGCCATGGTGGCCCAGGCGACAGACCGCGATACCGTGCTGGTTTGCCGCACCGGGTTCCATTGTGCCAACGAGAATCTGAGTTGGCGAGTCTTGTTCGTCCCCAGTGTTGCTCTGCGCGAGGCGATGGAAAGCGCCATGCAAATGAAACTCTAGATCGGCCATCCATTGACAACAACGTACGGCACCATGAGTTTTTGCAAGGCCAACACGACGTCGCAGCAGACCGCGGTCGGAATCGGTCAAGCCATCTTGGCCGCCCAGCCAGACCGGCTTACCACAATCCTCGGTTCCTGCGTCGGCGTGGCCATGTATGCGCCGCAGCAACGCCTAGGCATGCTCGGCCACATTGTGCTGGCACGCTCCGCGGGAGCCACGAATTATCCGGCCAAGTTTGCCGATACGGCCGTGCCGCACATGGTGTCGACGCTCGTGCGTCATGGTGCTAATGTCGGCACTTTAGTGGCGAAGATCGCCGGAGGCGCTTGCATGTTTGAGGACTGCAAGTCCATGCAGATCGGCATCGCAAATGTTGAAGCGGTACTTCAGGCCCTGGCAAATGCCGGGGTCCGCATCGCGGGGCAGTCCGTGGGCGGGACGTTCGGTCGCCGCGTTTGTTTCGATCTCACTACCGGCTCCCTCACCGTGGAGTCGAACGGGAATACACTGCACACTATTTGAACGGAAGGAGTTTTCGATTATGGCCAAGACACTCCTGGTGGCTGACGACGCCGCCATAATTCGGGCAAAGATCAAAGAAGCGGCCTGCAGCGCCGGTTGGACGATTGCGGCTGAGGCTCGCAATGGCAAGGAAGCAGTGGAACGCTATGCGGAATGCCGGCCCACGGCGGTGACGATCGATCTTGTCATGCCTCAATACGATGGCATCTACGCATTACGCGAAATAATGACCCTCGATCCCGCGGCCAAAGTCGTCGTGGTCAGCGCCATCGAGCAGAAGAGCGTGCTCAAGGCCGCCTTCAATCTCGGCGCAACGGACTTCGTCGTGAAGCCCTTTGACCGCAACATGCTGATCAAGACGCTCGAACAACTCGTCTCATCCGAGACGCCGGCAAGCGATCCGGAACTGTGCGCGACGCCCGGGTGAACATCGCTATCCAATTGCCGACAAAGCAGCGGTCTACGCCCAGATCGCGGCATGCGCAAACCGGGCGGTAGACCTGAGCCCCACGAAGCCCTCTCGCCATTCTCAAGCGCGGTGGAGACACCTCGCTTCAATCAGCATCGCCACGACGAGCTCGCAAATCATGCGGGCTTATCGCCATTGGCGGCCTCCCTGCATCTTCTCGATGTTGCAGGAAGATTGGACGATCTGCTACAATCCCCGGCTGAGGAACATGCTGCGCAGTCCACACATTTCAAGGAGGAGCCGAACTATGAGCCGCCGACTCGTTGGTGCGATGCTGGTCACTGCGGGTATTGTATTTGGGATGACGTTGGATCGTTGCGCGACGCCGGAAGTTGCTCAGGCGGCAACACGAGCCGAATCCGCCGAGGGGCCGGACGATGTCGCGGCGGAGTTGAAGGTGATCAAGACGCAGGTGAAAGAGATCAACAAGCTTCTTCAGTCCGGCACGCTACGGGTGGTAGTCGTCATCAATCCCGACCGGTAGAGAAACGAACTCTTATAATGCGCTGGTCCCACTGCAATAGGCGGAGCCCGCTTGCGTCGTTGGAATTCTCACGGCATCCTACAATGGCGCGTGCTGTTGGATGAGCACAAGTTGGTAGCCGATCAGGACCGCGTAGAGCGCTATTGTCAACGGAATAAGGTGCGCGACGCGCAGACGGGTGCCGAAAAGGTAGTGATTCTTGCAAATAAGTAGCAGCGGCAGGCCGGCAGCAGTCAATGTGTACTTGACGGCCAGGAACGGCCAGACGCCGTAGCCGAGCAAATGGTCCATGAGCGGATTGACCTCGACGCCTCCAGCGCCCAACAAATGGATGGTCAAGGCTGCGTCGACCATCGAGGCGGTTAAGAGCAATATGACGCCCACCCACATTGCAGCCGAGAATCGGTCAACAAAGTAGGGTCGTTGATGCTCGGGCAAGCGTCGATGGCGCATGCGATATCCGGCCGGCGGCAGCGCGGCCCATGGGCTCGTAGGTTCGCCACGTCGGTCGGAACACATCCGACGATCATCGGCAGGTTGCGCCGTCCCATCGGCGCTTGGCATGACTACTGGCGGTTGCTCATTCATCGGTGGCATTCAATGGTGCAGATTAGGGGGATGCAGGCGCAAAATCGTCCGGCATTGGCGCTGGATTCTCGCCTGTTTGCGTTGGGCGGCAATGCACCGACCAGGTCGTGTCTTCCTGCACGGTAAAGGTTACGGTGTACGATCGGCTTCCAGCCGGCGTATTCAGCACCACGCCGCAAGCATAGGGGCTGCTAGCTGGCAAGCCAGTCTCAAGCAAATGCATGGCACGCGCCAATGCGTGAATGCTGCCCGCGTCGCATTGGACTTGCAGGCTATGGGTCGAGGCAACGCGCAGGGCTGATGCCACCCGCCGCCAGGTCACGCCCAGCAGCGAGACGAACAGCACAATAAAGATCATCACCAGCATCAGCGCGTAACCGCGCCGGTATGATCGGCGTCGGATTATGGGCTCTTGGCGATTAGCGTGCATGTGCGTGTAAGATTGTCAGACTTGAACGCCATAGTTATGCGAACCGCATCGGTTCCTTCGGATGCGATGTGCAGACTGTCAAAATCCTGTGCAACGATATAGGTCGTATCGGCGTTGCGATCCCAACGAACCAAGGCATTGCCATCGATACGATAGACGATGACGGTGTCCGGCGTCACCCAGTCGGCCTGATTGTTAGGCGCAGAGCCTCCGTCAAAGCAAAGCCACAATTGGTTGTTTCCTTGTTGAGTCCATCCAACCCATCGTCCTAGTTTCTTGTCACCCAACCGGGCCGAGGGATCGGCCACGCTGCCGCCAAGGTCACGGCTGAGAGTTGCCACTGCAAATTCCATCTCTTGCACAAGTTGCCCCCGTCCCACGAGATCGGCCGCCGGCCGGCCAACGCCGATCCAGGCCGAAGACAGCAATACGGCCAGGAAGACCGTCAGCCCACTGACGATCATTACTTCCAACAGCGTAAAACCACGGCGACAATGCATGGCAATCAATGGGGTACGAGCACCTCGACCGAGACATTCGCGGTAACGTCCTCGGTGGCGGACGACTTGTCGAGCGAAAGGACCTGCACTCTATTTTCGAGGGGGACGAGGCGCATCCCGTCAGCCACGACGTAGCCCGACGTAGCCTCGCCGTCTAGCTGTACGCGCACCGTGGAGTTGCGCACGAACTGCGTGCTCAACGTTTGCCACGGCCGGCCATCGTCCAAAGGCCCCGCGGGAGCGTTGCGTTGGTCGACCAACGCGTCGGTCGTAGATGTTTCGCCGTCATAGATTGTGTAGCAGGCAGCATCCGTTTGATCCGATGCCTCTGGCCAGGTTGCCTCAACCTGATACCACCCGGGAATCACAGAGGTGAAAGTCCATGTGGCAACGTTGGTTCCCGTGGGCGTCGAACCTTCTGGAGGCGCCGCATGACGGCGAGAGTCGGCTTGATACGCCAACGGATTGGAATCGGCGACCCAGCCCAGATCGGCCTCAGCGTAGCACGCGTCGCCATCGTCGCCGCTCAAGACAGGCGACGTCGGCTTCGGGCCGGGGTCCACGTCGGTGATCGATGCTCCGGCTCCTAACTTGCGTGCCCAGGTATCGGAAGACGGAACCAAATACCAAGTCCCCGACGATGGCAACCGTTTCTCCAGCGACCTCAACGCTTTCGAGTGCATGTTCAATAGCGGAAATAGTCCGGCAATGGCGACACCAAGAATCAGCAGGGCGACCTCAAGTTCCAGGAGCGTGAAGCCAAATAGCGACGAGCGCCGTGATGGACGTCGCTCGACCGGCGCGAGGCCAATCGGCAGCCCGTGTCGTTCAGTCCGAATATAGACAAAGTTACGTGGCATAGTGCTATTGAAATCCGACCGTGATTTCCGTTGCGCCGCCGCCATGCAGGGAGCCTGCCAGTATTCCGCCCTCATCGATGGTAAAACTGCCCGTCCAACCCGCTGGGTTTTCACGTGTGGCCGTGGCTACAAAGGCGGCGGCGCTGGCCGACGTGACGGCATAAGTGTATCCTCCGAAGACGCGGCGATTTCGGGATCCAAGAGTCCGAGGGTGCGAAGCGTTGCCAAATCGGCGGCGTACACATGGTGGTCGAGCCAGTAGAGTCGCTCGGCGACCCAGATGGCGCGGAGATTGGCGGCCGCGATATCGGCACGCGATTGCTCTACAGCGCGCCAATAACTTGGCGCGGCCAGCCCAGTAAGAATGCCAATGACCGTGATCACGACCATCACTTCGACGAGCGTATATCCCAAGTGCCGGCGTTTTGTCGATTGTGTGGAGCACATGGGAGTAATCTGCTGTTCCCGAACACGTCGTTGCCGTTCCGGCTTAATGGATCTTCCCCGCCATCTCAAACATTGGCATATAAATAGACATCATCAGGCCCGCCACCGTAACTCCCATGCCCATGATAATCACGGGCTCGAGGAGCTTTGTAACGCGAAGGATAAGGGTTTCCATGCGTTCTTTGTAATAGGGCGCAATTTGATCCATCACCATGGAAAGTTGACCGGATTCCTCACCGACGTGAATCATGTTGGTCATCATGGTGGTGAAGAGTCGAGTTTCTTCGAGGGACGCTGCCAGCGGACGTCCGGCGGACACGCGGGATTGCACGCGAGACAAGGCGTCGCGGTATGGCGGATTGGTATGAAAGACGCCTTCCAACGTGACCAGCGTCTCCAGCATGGGGATGCCGCTGCGGAGCAGAAGGGAAATGCCGGTGGCGAACTGGTACATTGCCGCGCTAACGATAAGCTCGCCGACCATGGGCAGCCCTACTCCGACTCCCAGGAAGCGGCGGCGGCCTCCGTCCGTCTTTGCGTACTTTCCTATGGCGACCGCGACGGCGATGAGACCGCCCAAGATATAGGGCCCATAGGCTACGATGAAGTTGGACAGGTCGACGACGAACTGGGTAACGCCGGGGAGTTCTGCGCCCATGTCCTTGAACATCTTGGCAAACGTCGGCACGACCAGCCACAGCATGGCGGTGACCGCAATTATGGCGACGCTGATAAGAATGATCGGATACATCAAGGCGCCCATTACCTTGCGTCGCGTTTCTCTGGAATCGCGGATTTGCTTATTGAGTTCGACCAACACCAAGGCCATTTGGCCGGTTATTTCGCCGGTGCGGATCACTTCGATCCAGTGATGCTGAAAGACGCCGACGTAGTTGGCGGCGGCGGCATGCACGGAACTGCCGGAGGCCACGCGTGCGGCAATCTGCTCCAACACCACTCGCATCTTTGTGCTCTGATTCTGCTCGGCGCAGATTTGCAGGGCCTGCAATAGCGGCGTGCCGGAGGAAACGAGCGTCGAGAGCTGCTGAAAGAAGGTCATCTTGTCGTCCAAGGTGATCTTCTTGTGCGGCTTGCTCGACACTCTCGCCCGAGCGATAAACCAGTCTTCAAAAGCCATGCGTGTTGTCGATCTCTAGGTTGATAATGGTCTGCAAGGCAACGATTTGTGGCGTGATTTTCGGCCTCCCGTTGGTCGGCACGAATTGTGCGTTACTCCTCGTTGCTCATGGCAACGGTCAAAACTTCTTCGAGACTGGTCAACCCAGCCCGAACTTTGTCCATGCCGCTGTCCAACAACAATTTCATTCCTTCCTCGGCGCTGCCGTGCGGAGTTCCGGCAGCGAAGCCCGGGTTTGGATCAGGTTTGCCATGCGGGGCGTGATCCGCACTACTTCGAAAACACCGACTCGCCCTTTATAGCCGGCACCGCGGCACTGGTCGCAACCCACCGGTCGGTACAATACTTGCCCTTCTTCCAGGCCGTGAACCTTGGCCGTTTCGGCGTCGCATTCAAACGCTTCTTTGCACGACTTGCAGAGCCGCCGGACAAGCCGCTGCGCCTCGAGCACGCGCAGAGTCGACGCCAGCAAGAACGGCTCGATGCCCATATCCACGAGGCGGTTGATGGCCGATAACGAGTCATTCGTGTGAATGGTCGAGAGCACGAAGTGGCCAGTGAGCGCCGCTCGCAGACAAATGCCGGCCGTCTCCTGATCGCGGACCTCGCCGACCATGATTACGTCGGGATCTTGACGCAGGAAGGCGCGCAGGGCGCCGGCGAAGGTTAGTCCGACCTGCGTTTTCACCTGTACCTGGTTGATTCCCTTGAATTTGTACTCGACAGGGTCTTCCACGGTGCAGATGTTGGTGTCCGGCTCGTTGAGTTTATTGAGGCAGGCGTAGAGCGTAGTGCTCTTACCGCTGCCGGTCGGGCCGGTGACGAGCATCAGTCCGTGCGGCATCTGGATCGACTCGATCAAGTCTTTGGATTGCCGCTCGTCGAAGCCGAGTCCCATCAGGTCGATGGGAATCGCCCCCTTGTCCAAAATGCGCATGACGATCTTCTCGCCATAGACTGTGGGCACAGTGCTGACGCGCAAGTCGATGCGCCGGTCGCCAGTTCTTAAGGCGATGGCCCCGTCTTGAGGAACGCGTTTCTCGGCAATGTCCATTTTCGCCAAGATCTTAAAACGCGACACGACGGATACGAACTGCGATCGGGGAGGTGGCAGAATCTCGCGCAGGCGCTCCATCCACTCGTAGTCGAATCGCACAGGATTCTTCAAACGGTTCGATATGGATGTCGCTCGCCCCCGCTCGCAGGGCCTGCTCCAGAATCTGGTTTACCATGCGGACCACACGACCGTCCGGACCTGGGGGCGGGGGTACGTCGATGTCGAGAATTTCTTCGCCATCGCTGTCCTCGGGCAGGTCCTCCGAATCGTCGTCCCCCGCATACTCCTCAATATGTTCAATGAAGTTCGTGCGCGTAGTACGATACAGCGTTTCCATGAACTTCTCGACCATCGTGATCGAGCCAATCATGGGGCAAATATTGAGATTGGTAAGCAGTTGTAGTTCGTCGACCATCAACATGGCTTCAAACGTAGTGAAGGCCACGTCGAGGGTGTCGTCGTGCAGTTCGACCGGCACAAACATGTTTTCGCGGCAGAGCTTCTCGGGCAGCAGACTGGCCAACCGCGGATCAATCACACTGGGGACCATGTCGAACATCGGGACCATCAGATAGTCAGCGTAGGCCTCGGCAATATGCTGGTCCATGACCAGCCCCTTGCCAACGAGGGTCGCCTCGAGCGACGTATGGTCCTTGGCCCGGGCCTCATTGATGCCGTCGATCTGTGCGGGAGTGAGAATCTCCTTTTCCAGCAGAAGCTGGATCAACAGAGGCTGCGTGCTGGTCAATTCGGCAGTGTTGGACATACGCTCACTTTCCCGCCTTTTCCATTACACCGCCGCCGCCGGGACGCTCGCCGGTCGCGGCGACCACAGGCTTATTCGCGTCTGGCGGTTTGACAGCGCTCGTCGATTTACCCTCGGCCTCGCGTTTGGAGTCGGGAGTCAGGCCGGCAGCAACGTTGGAATACGTCAATTCCACGATCTTTCCTTGGCATTCCAATAATACCTTATGCGGCAGCACACTTATGAGTTTGTATGACGGCGCCCGGGCGCAACCGGCAAGACCGCATCTTGGGCGGCATAGAGGTGCCCGTTGATTACTGCCAACCTCCGGTCGCCAAAAATGCACGTCGCATCGAGCTTGACGTCGGCAAGCGGGTTGGCTCGCTGATAGGACGTTTGCGTACCCCGCGAGCCGGCAGCCGCGGCAAGCGACGCTTCCGCCGACTTGGCCGCTTTCCGCTGGGCGGCCAAGGTGGCCGCGTCCTTGCCTCCCCAAGGGCTCTTAGTGGGAGGCGGTGGTAAGGTGGGCGAGAACAACGAGGCTGCAATTTCCGGCGCCTTTGCCGCCTTCTTCGGCTGGTGCGAACTCGACGTCAGTTCGTAAATGCTCGGCCAAGCGCAATAGCCGACAAATGCCAGTACGACCCCTAAAGGCGCTACTTTGCTAGCCGAAATTGCCATTTTATCCCGCCAATCCCAACACGGTCAGTGTCATTACCATGTCGTCTTTATTCATTTCCGATTCCTTGCCTTTCCCATTCCTCGCTCGCTTGTTTTCCATGTCGTTGGCCAGAGCCAGACTTATCTCATCGGTGCGCAGTAGCCGCGGGTTCGATTCCAGCCAGCGAAGGAATTGATCCAAATCGAAAAGGGACCCCTGCAATTCAATGGTCATGACGATCACCATGCAGGGACCAATCTTCTTTGTCGGCAAACAGTCGAGCTTGGTTAGTTTCAAGGGACAGCGTCGAATTCCTTCGTGCATGTACTGCATCCATTCGGTGCTGTCGGCTTGCTGGGGGACCCGCTTGGCAAATCGGCTGCATTGCGCCTGCAAGTGCTCAATCGTAGCGGCCAATTCGGCCATCTTCCGCTCACGACTCAGCGCCGCGGTAGAGGCCGCGATTTTCCCTCCCAGCGGCACGTAAACCGCCGTGTAACCGATCACCAACACCAAGCCAATCATTATGATTCGCAATTGCAGAGGGTCGTAGAGGCACTCGATCAGACGGGCTTTCAGGCTGGCTCTGCGATCACCGGTTTCGGTCGGAATCATTTTACCTCCTTCTTGCGCTTCTTCGACGAGCTCGGGGCCTCCTTGATCTTACCGAGGCACTCGATGGTAAAATCCACGTCGACGACCTCTTTGTTCGCCGACAGCGGCAACCGTATGTCGGTCACAACTGAAGTGAAGTCCCGTTTCCAGAGACGATCTCGCGGGATAGCGTGAAGAAACGTTTCGATATCGTGTGGAATCGAGCCGTTCTTTGCGAGAGGAGCAGCCCCCTGAAGGTGGAACGTACGCTCCGTCTTTGACTTTCCCCCACAATTCAGTGGATTGCGACCATTGAAAATATTGAGTTCGGCATGGGCCGGCAAACGCTCCGACAGATCACGAATGTAATCCGTCCACTGAATGCGGCTTTCGAGGTATGAACGAGTCGCCGCCAACCTTTCGGTCATCGCTTTCTTGTCTTTTTCCAGATGGGCCACATCGGCCGAAGCCAGGCAGGCATGCTGAGCATTTTGTGCCCGCAACATGACGTACGACTCGTCGAGCTTCATCGAGTGAGCAGTAAGCACAACGCCCAAGCAGCCGACCAATCCGGCCGCAATGGCCATTTCTCCCCATGGGAAAATCTCCTTGATCGGAGCGCGCGACTTGAGTGAACGAGACAGATCGAATGCCTTGACATCCTGGCTCAGGCCACCCAACGCTAGTCCATGCGCCATGGCAGCACCATCAAGGGCTGGCCCGTCGTGCCATAGGACGCGAGTTCCTATCTCGCTGGCGAACTGCTCCTGCTGCATGCGCTCGTGCAAATCGGCCCGGCCATGGATCATCACATAATCCAGCGGCGTTTCAATTCCGTAGTGGCGGTGCTGCGTCCGCAGCGTCCGCCCTGCCGAAAGAATGGCGAGGCACTCCATTCCTGGAGCCAGGATAAAGGGCCTCCATCCGATCGGCAGATCACCGGCGGTCAATACCGCCAGCCCATGCGTGGCGCCCAAAAACACCCGCATCAGCATTTTCGACCGGCGCGGCGACCGATGCTGTTGGCTCGCCAGCCGCAATAAGGCGCAGGGCGCCGGCTCGCTACGAAGTGGACGGATGCCCAACCGGTTCAAATTTGCCAAGATGCCCGAAATGTATTTCTTGCGGCACGTTACCACGCTGGCAACCGCCGACTTATTCACCACACTGCGCATCAGATCGACCGTCAGATCCTCCACACTAATGTTGGCAGAACATAGCGCCTTCTGAAGCACGGACTCAGGCGACGTGACGCCGCTCGTAGGCGCGAGCCGTGTGCCGAAGAACACTCGGCTGCTCGGCAGTCCTACGGAGACCGGTATGCGACGCTTCGTGCCTAGGAGCGATAGGAGCAGCCGCTCCATCACTGCGGGCATATCTTGGGGCGTGCAGGGCTCCCGGAACGACTCAATTTCAATCGGTCCCAATGGCGTGCTCGCCATCTTGCTGACGGCGACCTCATCCTCGCCGAGATACAAGCCGACTGCCTTGCGAAGGGCGATTTGTGTAAGCGGTGATTTCATAGCGTCACGGTTCGCCTTGCGGTCGCTGGGCAAGTCGCGGCCACTCCTCATCGGCAGCGGAACAACGATCCTTCAAGTCGGTGGGCACAACAGCTTGCACAAAAAAAGTGGGCGACCGAGAGCACTCGGCCGCCCACGACTACGGCTCTCAAGATGCAGTAGTATTTTCTAGTTCGGATCGACCGCAGCCGTAATCGGCAAGGGGCTGATCTCGGCGCAAGCCTCGTTGGTGACGATGGTGCTGGTATTCACAAAACCATCTTGGCTGAAGATCACCGTGTACGGGCCATAGCTACTGGTGGCCTCAGTGCGCGTCAACGTCAACTGCCATTTCGGCGGCACGTTGCCCGTTGCATTGAACGGCGTCACGCTCCAATCGGCAACCACGGGAGCGTCAAAATACTTCAGCGGCGACTGGTTGATGTCCAACTCGGTGACATCGGCCGTGTAGTTACCTTCTTTGGCCAGGTAGCGCTCTTCAGCGGCGCGAACGGCGGCCAAGTATGCGAAGGCTTCCGACGCCTTGGTGCGCTCGACCGACTTCATGAACCGCGGCACGCCAAAAGCGGCCAGCACGCCGATGATTACGATGACCACGGCCAGTTCAACCAACGTGAACCCTTTGCGAGTCCCAACTTCTGGTTTACGACTCATACTGCATCTCCCTTGGGATTGGGCGCCACTCGGGCGCGTGAAATGGAAAACGGCTTGTTGTTCCGATTCAGGTCTTGCCCGATTGGACGCCCGTCCAGTTTAATCAGAGCCTTCCTGAACCACTGTAAAATGGATAGGTCAGGAAAGTTGGGGTGTCAAATGACAGATGCCCGCGGCCGTCAGATGGGCATCAAAGAAACGGGAGAATAAGACAGGTATTCCCGCCGTATTGGACAACGCGATTTGCCTGGCGTACTAATCGTTACAGTCGGCACAGAGCGAATTGACGCACCGCCGAATCACGCTTGCCATCAGATATGCAGGCCGGGGAACCGGATATGGTCCATCGCTACCGTGTGGCGCCAGCACTCCGTCCAGCCGTCGCCGGCTCGATTGCTTCGACCGGATCCGCTGATTGTGGGTCGCCCTCGGTGCATGGCGGGCATGGCGGCGGGATTTCGTATAGGCTGGGACCATCCTTCGCTTGGCCAAGCGGACATTGACTTACTCGGCGATCGAGTCCCAAGGCACGGGGCGGTCCAAGATGGTTGAGCCCCTCGGGACAGTCTGGCCGCCATATGTGCGGCGTCAGGATCACTATCAGCTCCTTCTTCTTCACGTGATCCTCCCAATCGCCGAATAGCCAGCCGATCCACGGCAGTCGGCTCAAAACGGGCAATCCGTTCTGCTGTTTTTCAATCTCGTTGTCAATCAGCCCGCCAATCACCAGCGTCGTTCCGTTTGGCACCAGAACGTTGGTAGTGACCTGCGCCGCATTGATTTGCGGAATGCCCTCCGAGTCAATGATGCCGGAACTGCGTTCGGGGTGTATTTCCATGCGGATGTTGCCATCGGAATAAATGAACGGGCGCGAGCGCAACTGGGTGCCGACGTCGGTAAATTCGATCTTTTGGACCGTACTAGTCTGCGTCTGAGTGGTCGTGGCATAGCCCAAGCGATCGCCCAGGTGAATTTCGGCCCGCTGCTTGTTCAATACAGTTAAGCGAGGACAGGCTAGCACTTTTGTCTCGCCCAACGTCTCCAAGGCCTTAATGAACCCCGTCGTATTCGTGCCGGTAAAACCGAACTTGAGGCCGCTTGCGTTTTCAGAAAATCCGCTGAACGGATCGCCGGCTAGCTTTCCGAGCGGCGTAATGACCGAAGCGGGCGTGAAGCCTGCCGCAGCATTAATCACAGCGCCGTTGCCGACCACGCCCAGGGCCCGCTGCGCCATCCAACAGGCCAAAGTTCACGCCGAGTTCCATGCCTTTTTCCAGCTTAACGCTGACAATTACCGCCTCGATGACCACCTGGGAGGGCTGAACGTCGAACTCAGCGACGATGCGATCGATCTTTTTCAGCACGTGCTCATAATCCTGGACTACAACGATTTCACCGCCGGCCAGTGAATTACCGCCGGCCTTCACCTCTTTGCCGCTGGCAGCCTCTGCTGCCTTGGTCGCGTCGCTCATTAGGCCCGTCTCACTATCCGGCGAGGCACTGACGGTCCCCTGTTTGCTGAGCAGGCCCTCGATCATCTTTGCAACGTCGAGACTCTTTACATAGTTCAGCCGATATATCCGAACCGGCAAATCGTCCTCTTGGCTTAGATTGAATTCCTGTATGGTCGAGACGTAGATGATGTCTTTCTCGCGGCGAACGATCAGCCGGCACAGCTTGGAAATCGCACCAAGCGTTTCATCCAGGCTCTTATCTCGGAGATCAAGCGTCACGGTGCCAACCACACCGGGCGACACCAGAATGTTCAAATTGGCCTGGCGGCTCAACATCTCCAACGTCTTTCGCACCTCCATATTGTCAACGTGCAGCGTGATCGGTGGGTTTCGGAGCGGTGTCGCCGTCAGCGGAGATGGCGGTGGCGCACCGATCGGCGACGCGGTTGGCGTCGGGATTAGCGTCATACCCTTTGGCACCGGATTTTCAGCCGAATTGGCCGTCGCCGAGCTCGCCGTCCCCTTCATGGGTTTGACAGGAGGTGCCGCAGCCGTGTCACGACGTGTCGCTACCGGTTGTGCCATGTCCTGAGGCTCAATCGGCGCCGTAGTCAAGTTCGCGCGGTCCGGTGGCGCTTCGGCCGAGGGAGACGTCGCTGTCGTCTTGATTGGTTTGGCCTTGGGTGGCGGCACCGTCTTGGCAGTCGGTGATTCGGTGTCGGCCGACTCCGCCATGAACTGAGCCGTTGTTCCAACTTTGTCCGACTCCGATGCCGGAGCCTCATACGCCGCAAGTTGAATGCCGTTGCTGGCCGCCCCTAACGAGTCGCCCGTGGCGGACGTCGGCCGCAGAGTTACGGGCGGCAGCCGTACGACTTTTTGCTGGCTATCCATGGTGGCGGCCGCGATCGGCATCGGTGTGTCATTGTGCCTGCGCGGGAGCGAGACCTGGGCACAACCCAGCAATAGAATGCACGGGCCAAACATGAGGATCGTCAGCGATACTATTCTGCGTTGCTGCATCTCGTCCAAATATCGCTTTCTGCAGCCCTATCGGGCCGAGTTGGGGGCATCTATCGCCACCCGTCCGCGTCCCTACTATGTGCGCACTGACACGCTGAGCGCAAATGAATGCGTATTGCCTAGTAGAATCGGGCGATTTGCAGCGGAACTTAACGGTTTTTCCGCTTGCGGAAGATAGACAAGATACAACGGCACCATCGCTGGCACGACGATGTTGCGGACACCACGCTGAAGTACTATGTGTGGCTCTGCTGGTAGATGGCCTCGATAAGGCTCTGTACGTCTTTGAACTTCTTCTTCGACGCAATCGCCATATCCAGCAGCCGCCGGGCCTCGCTCTCCGAATGGCCTAGCGATCGGAGGACTTCGAAAGTTTCCGAAACAACGTCGGACCCCACCTCGGAGAGGTTCAGTTCTGCACGGGCCACCATCAGCGCGAACTTGGGCACTTTGCGCCGCAGCTTGGCGATGATTCGCTCCGCCATCGCCGGGCCGATGCCAGGAAGCGAGGCCAACGCCGTGGCATCCTGCTCCTCAATGGCCGTGGCAACCTCTTTGACCGGTCGGACCATCGCACGCAACGCCTTCTTCACTCCCACCCCGTCGACCGAACAGAACAGCTCGAAGAATTCCCGCTCCACTTCACTCAAGAATCCGATGACCCGAGGCGTCATTCGCCCCTGCATGGGGTTGCCTTCCAGGTATTCGATCGTGTGCAAACTGACCGACTGGTTCAACTCGGTTTGCAACTGCCGCCGGGTGAACTCGGGAATCAACACCTCGTACTCGAACGAGTCGATCTTCAGCGTCAAGGTGTCGCCACGCAGCACGACCAGTTGCCCGGTGATTTTTGTTATCAAGGCGGCCTTCTCCACAAATTAGACAGAGGTGCGTGAATTCCGAACAGGCTGGGCGTTGGTCATCATGAGCCCAACAAACGATCGCTTCTGCCGGCGCGGAGTTGCTTCGCCGCGCTCAGCGTGACGAACGATGCTCACTTTGTGACTTTTGCTTTGTCCTTTAGGTAATAGTGGCACAGCGCCGCAGCCAGGGCATCGGCCACGTCGGGAGGCTCAGGCGGGGCAGCAAGTGCCAATTCACGCTGAATCGCCCGCTGCACTTGCGACTTCGGCGCCCGGCCGTTGCCGGTTAGTATTCGTTTGATCTGTGTGGCCGCATAATGTTTCACCGGAACATCGGCCTCGGCGGCGGCCAGACAGATGACGCCTCGTGCATGGCCCATCAGAATCGCCGTCCGCGGTCGCTCGTAGTGCGAGTAGAGTTCCTCCAGGGCCATCACGTTAGGTCGCAGGCTGGCGATCACCTCCGCAACGCCCTCATGGATTTCGACCAGCCGTTTGGTGAGCGACCCCTTTGATCTTCCACGGACTACACCGGCCTCGCACAGTCGCAAGCGGCCAGCCTCAAACTCCAGCACACCATAGCCGGTGATGTTCAAGCCGGGGTCAATACCGAGAATGCGAAGGGTCATGGGCGGTAAGACTGTAAATGGCAAATGACGAAACTCGAATGTCGAAACAATGGCGCATGCCGAATTAACTCTTCCACATGACCGCCTAGGTGTGTCCTCGTCATTCTACGCGCCGACATTCGCCATTGTCTATTTTGCAATGCTCCACTGTGTCCCGCCGGGCCGATCTTCGAGCGTTACGCCAATCTCGGCGAGCGTGTTGCGGATTCGATCAGCCGTGGCAAAATCCTTCTTCTTGCGAGCCTCGGCACGCAGGTCGATCAGCAGCGTCATGAGTTTGCCGGCCAACTCATCGCCGCCGGGCGCCTTTTCGTCTTGCGGCTTGCGGAACAGGCCCAACGTCGCGGTTAGTTCGCGAAGCGTGAGCGCACCTTGCCGCAGCGCGTCGACCTTCGCAGGACTGCGTTTGGCCGGCTCTTCGAGTTTCTCGTCATCGGCATACTTATTCAGCGCCCGAACAAGATCAAACAGCGCGCCGATCGCGCCGCCCGTATTGAAATCGTCGTCCATCGCTTCCAAAAACCGCTGTCGGTACTCAGCGACCAATTGGTGCTCGACGGAGTCGCCGGCGGTCCGGGTCGCCGGCGCGGCGAGCGTGTAGAAGTTCTCGCCCGAGATTCGCTCGGTCCGCTTGATGAAACGGTAGAACGTATCCATGCCGGTTTCGACCTCGCGGATGCGTTCGTCGCTAAAGTCGATAGGCCGTCGATATTGCGTGGAAAGGACGAAGAAGCGGATGGTTTCGCCGGAGAATTGCTTGAGCAAATCGCGAAATGGCGCCGAGCCCTTCGATTTGCTGATCTTGCCAACCTCTTGGGCAGTGAGGTCACCCTCGGATGGTCGCGTGAGCCGGCCGCCCACCTTGCCGACCTCGCTGCTGGCCTGCATCAATCCGTTGTGCAGCCAATACTTGGCCATTGGCTTGCCGTGGCAACACTCACTCTGCGCGATCTCGTTTTCATGGTGCGGAAAGATCAGATCGAGCCCGCCGCCGTGAATGTCGAACGATTCGCCCAGCAGTTTGCGGCTCATGGCGGAGCACTCGATGTGCCAACCGGGCCGGCCTGGTCCCCAGGGACTGGGCCACGAGGGCTCGCCGGGCTTGGCCGACTTCCATAGCGCAAAGTCGGCGCTCGAGCGTTTACGTTCGGCCATCCCACCTCCTTCACCGCGCATCGCATCCACGCCGCGATGACTTAGCTTGCCATAGTCCGGCGCTTTGCTCACCTCGAAGTACACGTCTCCGTCCGCCTCATACGCATTGCCCTTCTTTATCAGACATTGCGTCAACGCGATTATCTCATCCATCGTCTCAGTGCAACGAGGGAAGTGGTCGATCGCGTCGACGCCCAACGCCGCGAGGTTATTCATGTAATCGGCGGTCATTTCGGCCGCCAATTGGGACATCGGCATGCCACGACTGTTCGACTCGGCAATCAGCTTGTCGTCCACGTCGGTGATGTTGACCACCAGCGTGACTTGATAGCCGTTGTACGTCAGATACCGCTTGATGGCATCGAAGATGACCGGTCCTACCATGTGTCCAATGTGGCTGGGCTTGTAGACCGTCGGCCCACAAAGGTAAATGCCAACCTTGCCCGGCCGAACCGGTTCAAAGGGCTCTTTCGTTCGCGTAAGGGTGTTGTAGACGCGGAGCATGTTGTAATAGTGTGGCTAGTGGCTAGTGGTCAGCGGCGAGCAGTACGCCTAGAAGTCAGAACTCATCGGTCAGGCCTCGCTCTTCTCCAGCAGTACGACACACTGGGCGGAGATGGCTTCTTCGCGACCAATGGCGCCGACGCCCTCGCCGGTTTTTGCCTGGAGGCCGACGCGTTCGGGTTCAATGCTGAGGATTTCCGCCAGTCGTTCACGGATGGCTTGACGGTGGGAGAGCAGCTTGGGGCGTTGGGCAAAGATGATGCAGTCCACGTTGACGATGGTCCAACCGAGTGTCGCAACGGCGTCCAGCGCAGTGCGCAGCATTTCGGCCGAATCGCGGCCGCGGTTCTCGGGATCGGTATCGGGAAACATCTGACCCACGTCGCCTAGTGCGGCCGCGCCGAGCAATGCATCGATGACGGCATGCAACAGCGCGTCACCGTCGCTGTGGCCCACCGACTCGCGATCGTGGGGAACATCAATGCCGCCCAACCGCAGCGGCCCGCCAGGTCGCAATCGATGAGTATCGTGCCCGATGCCAACCCGCAGTGCGTCCGTGGTGTGTCTCCTTCTACTTGTCTCACAGCAGACATGTAACGAGGGGGAATTATACAGAAACCGGACTGTAGGTGAAAGGCGGAATGGGAATGAATGATGAATGGCGAAGGCCAAACGCCGAAGGCATCCAGCATTTCATTTTCCACATTCGACGTCGCTTCTTCCCCCCGCTATGGGCGGACCTTATAATGTACCCGTTATGTCCATCATTGAACTTCAGGGGCTGGCGAAATCGTATCGGGTGTACCAGAAGAAGGAAGGACTCGGCGCCGCTATCAGCGGGCTGTTTCACCGCCGGTACCGCGTCGTCGAGGCAGTCCGCGGCATTGACCTGACGGTCGAACAGGGCGAGTTTGTGGCCTTTCTCGGGCCGAACGGCGCCGGCAAAACTACTACGCTCAAATTGCTCTCGGGCGTCATCGTGCCGAGCGGCGGCATCGCACGGGTGATGGGCTTCGTGCCTTGGAAGCGTGAAAACGCCTATCGCCGCCGCTTTGCGCTGGTTATGGGCCAGAAAAACCAACTCTGGTGGGATCTGCCCGCCGCCGAGTCGTTCCGGCTTCACCAGCAGATTTACCGTATCGAGCCAACGACGTTTGAGCGCACGCGTGACGAACTGACCAACCTGCTCAGCGTGCGTAGACTGCTGAGCCAACCGGTCCGCGAGCTATCGCTGGGCGAGCGGATGAAGATGGAGCTGATCGCCGCGCTATTGCATTCACCCGACGTGCTGTTTCTCGACGAACCAACCATCGGGCTGGACGTGGTTGCGCAGCACAATATCCAGGTCTTTCTGAAACACTATCAGCAGCTCCGCCGAGTGACAATCTTGCTGACGAGCCACTACATGAAGGACGTGATGGCGCTGTGCCGCCGCGTCGTCATCATCGCTTTGGGGCGGATCATTTACGACGGCTCACTGTCGGGCATCATCGACCGGTTTGGCGGACACAAGATCATTTCGCTTGAAATGCTCAACGGCGAGCGACCGCTGCACTTGGACCGCTACGGTGAAGTACTCAGTGCCGAACCGCCGCGGATCAAGCTCCGCGTTGACCGCACCGTCGTGCCGGAAGTGCTCGGCAAGATCCTGGCGAATCACTCGGTCGTCGACGTGAGCGTGGAAGATCCGCCGATGGAAGAAATAATTGCCGAACTGTTTCGAACGCAAACACCCGCTTTGGAATAACTGTGCCCAGTTTGGCGACATGGTGGACCGTGCTCCGCATCAGCCTCGAAGAACGGCTGGCGTATCGCGGCGATTTTGCGCTGGGCACGCTCATACGCTTCCTGCCGATTGTTACGCAGGTATTTTTGTGGGCAGCCGTGTTCTCGGCGATGGCGACGGTCAGCAGTGGCAAGCACGATATCGTCGGCTACTCGTACCACGACATCATCGCCTATTATCTGCTGACGATGATCAGCCGCGCATTCTCAAGCATGCCGGGCTTGGCCACCGGCATCGGCCGCGACATCCGTGACGGCACCATCAAGAAGTACCTCATCCAGCCGATCGACATGCTCGGCTTCTTGCTGCTTTATCGAATTGCTCACAAATTTGTGTATTATGTCGTAGCTGCCGTGCCCTTTGCCGCGGTGTTTTATCTGTGCCGCGGGTACTTCTCGGGCTGGCCCGATGCGGCAACGATATCGGCCTTTGTGTTGTCGTTGATTATGTCGTTCTTGCTGGCCTTTTTCCTCGAATCAACGCTCGGCATGATCGGTTTCTGGTTTCTAGAGATCAATTCGCTGCTGTTCATCTACATGCTCTTGAACTTCTTCTTCTCGGGCCACATGTTTCCAGTCGATATGCTGCCGGGCATCTTGGGCACGATCGTCAAACAAATCCCATTGCAATATCTGGCGTATTTCCCGTGTGCCGTGTTTCTCGGCAAGATTAGCGGAGCAGCACTATGGACCGGGCTTGCTGTGCAGATGCTCTGGGTCGTGTTCTTCATGATCGTGAGCCGCGTCACGTTCTATTTCGGCACGCGACATTATGGTGGCTATGGAGGCTGAAGTGAACATGCTGAATGCCGAAAATCGAATGGCAAATGGGGACGTGTCGTGCGATGCGTCATTTGCCGTTCTGACGACATGTGTGACCTAATGATATGACTAACTACCTCCGCGTCCTTCTGATTTTCGCCCGGAATAGCCTGGTGCGCGATATGACGTTTCGCGCGAACTTCATCATCGACGCCATTACATCGACGTCGTGGGTTCTGATGAACTTGGTGTTCTATACCCTGATCTTCCACTACACGCCGGAGTTGGGCGCCAATTCGGGATGGCAGAAGTACCAGTTCTTTCTGTTCCTGGCCACCGCCCTGTTGATCAACAGCGTGGTGCAAGCCCTGTTCATGACCAATGCCGACGAGCTTAGCGAAATGGTCCGGACCGGTACGCTCGACTTCGCGCTGTTGAAACCGATCGACACGCAGTTCATTGTTTCCTTGCGCGCATCGACTGGTCGTCGCTGGGCAATTTCTTCGTTGGACTGGCGCTAATGGGGTATTCGATGTACGCGCTGCACTACGTTCCCGGGCTGGTGCAAATAGTACTGTATCCGATCTACATCCTTTGTGGTGTGGCGATCTACTACAGCCTGATGATCGCGATGGCAGCGACCAGCGTGTGGTTGGGGCGGAATCAGACCTTGTTCGATTTCTGGTTCTATCTGACGAACTTCTCGCGCTATCCAATGGAGATTTATCACGGTCCCTGGGGCACGCCGCTGCGGCAGGTCTTCACATTTTTCGTTCCCGTACTGGTCGTCGTCAACGTGCCGGCGCGGATCTTGGCCCGGCCAGTCCAACCGGAACTGCCGGTAGACTGGCTCTTGCCTTGTTTCACTATCCTCGCTACCGTGGCAAGCTTGGCCGCATCGCGATGGGTGTTTCAGCGAGCGCTGTGTAGTTATCGCAGCGCGAGTAGTTGAGCGGGGCCATTTGATTTGCGTTAAATGTCGGGTGCGTCGCCGCCAATGAACAACACCGGTCGCAGGTAGCCCGAATGAACTCTGCCGATCCCATTTGCCCACTGCCACCTATGCGACTCGCCTATAGTTCCAACGCGTATTTGAATTTCTCGATTGAAAACACGATTTCGCGAATCGCCGCGCTCGGTTACGAGGGGCTGGAGCTGTTGGCCGACGTGCCGCATGCCTGGCCGGCTGGATTGCTGGAAGAGCAGAAGCAGGTGATCCGTCGATGTTTGGACCGGCATCACTTGAAGATATCGAACGTTAATGCCTTCATGATGAACGCCGTGGCCGATCCGCGGCAGGCGTATTGGCATCCCTCGTGGATTGAGCCCGATCGGCATTATCGGGCCATTCGCCGGGAACATACAAAACGGGCGCTGCGGCTGGCCAAGGAACTGGGCGCGGCCTCGATCCAGACTGAGCCCGGCGGGCCGCCGGCAAGCGGACAATCGTGGCACGCAGCCGCCGACGTCTTCTACGACGAGGTCATGCCCTGTGTGGAATTGGCCGAGCAGTTGGAGGTCTATCTTCTGATCGAGCCGGAACCGGGCTTGATGATCGAGACATTCGAGCAGTACATCGAGTTTGCCGCGCGGGTCGATTCGCCTTGGCTGGGACTGAATTTTGACATTGGCCATGCGTTTTGCGTCGGCCAGGAGCCACAAGAGTGGATCGCTCGGATGGCGGCCCATACGAAACACTACCACCTCGAAGACATCGACGCCTCGCGACGCCACGCACACCTGATACCTGGCCGCGGGGCAGTTGACATCGCCGGCGTTTTGCGAGAGATTGCGGCAACCGTCTACGATGGCTGGATCACCGTCGAACTGTATCCGTATATCGACAATCCAGACCAGGCCGGACGAGAGGCGCGGGACTATCTGCAACGGTTAGGGAACGTGGGGTGAAAGATGAGCGATCAGTCCGGCATGGAAGAGATAGAAGAAGTGTTGCATTTGAACTCGGGTTCGACACTCTACAGCTATCTCGAATTGATGCGGCTGCCGAACGTCTTTACGGCCATGGCCGACGTGGCGATGGGCTTTTTGTTCGTTCAGCCAATTGCAACGCAATGGGACGCCTGGACGCTAACAATGCTCATGGCTGCATCCAGCCTGCTGTACGTTGCCGGCGTGGTACTCAACGATGTGTTCGACGTGGACATCGACCGGCGGGAGCGGCCCGAGCGGGCGCTGCCTTCCGGACGGGTGTCGCTCAGCGCGGCGAACCGCCTGGGATGGCGATTGCTATTGCTCGGCGTAGTCCTGGCCAGTGCGGTGGTCTTCTTCACAGGTCATTTTCGGCCGGGTATCGTGGCCGCCTTGCTTGCCGCGTGCATCCTGCTTTACGACTCCTGGCTGAAGCGGACGCCGATCGGCCCCGTGGCGATGGGTGCATGTCGCATGCTCAATGTCCTCTTAGGCATGAATGTGGTGGATATCTCGCTCGGGGCCGAGCATTGGCTCGTGGCCGGGGGCATCGGAGTGTACGTCGCGGGCGTCACGTGGTTCGCCCGACGTGAGGCCGCCACGAGTAGCCGGCTGCAACTGTCGCTCTCGACCATGATGATGGCCGCGGGCATTGCCATGTTGGCTTGGTTCCCCAGTTGGTCACAACGAACAATCCACCCTGTGCAGACTGACCCGCGGCACTGGTATCTGTTGACGGGCGTGCTGGGCCTGCTGATCGTGTGGCGGTGTTTGTGGGCGGTGATCGATCCCGTGCCCGCCCGGGTGCGTATGGCCGTGGCTCAGTGTGTGCTCTCGATCATCATGCTCGACGCCGTCGCATGCTATGCAATCCGCGGCGTCGGTTGGGCCACGGCGATCCTTGCGCTGCTGGTGCCGGCCATGTTCTTGGGGCGGTGGATCAAGGTGACGTAAACAGATCGTTGACGGTTGATGTCGCTTCATGTTTCTCGGCTATAACACCAACGGGCTCGCGCACCACGATTTGTTCGACGCGGTCGAACTGCTGGCCGAGGTCGGATACCGCGGGGTGGCAATTACGATCGATCACAGCGCCCTGCCGCCGTATGGCAGCCACTCACGGCAGCGAATTGCGCGTCTGAAACGGTTGCTCGAACAACTCGGCATGCGATCGGTGATCGAGACCGGCGCCCGATTCCTGCTGGATCCGCGAGCAAAGCACGAGCCGACATTACTCTCGAAGGGCCGCCGACGGCGGATCGATTTCTACAAGTATGCGGTCGATTGTGCGGCCGAACTTGGGAGCGACTGCGTCTCGCTTTGGTCCGGCGCGGTCCGTGACGCAATTTCGCACGACGAGACGATGGATCGACTGGTCGAAGGTCTCGCCGAGGTAATTGATTATGCCGCGCAGCGGGCGGTCGTGATCGCCTTCGAGCCGGAACCAGGGATGATAATCGACTCGATGCGGGCGTATGAGATCCTCTTGCAGAGAATTGACGCGGCAAACTTCCGGCTCACGCTCGACGTTGGCCATCTCCACTGCCAAGGCGAAACGCCGATCGTTGACGTGATCAATCGCTGGGCGGCAAGGCTGGTCAACGTGCATTTCGACGACATGCGTCGCGGCGTTCACGAGCATCTGATGTTCGGCGAAGGTGAAATCGATTTTTCGCCTATCTTGCGGGCGCTCACTGCCACGGGCTACACTAATGGCGTCTACGTCGAACTGAGCCGACACAGCCACGAAGGGCCGACTGCCGCGCGAAAGGCGTTTGAGTTCCTTTACGAGTTGCTCCCGGGAACAAAACACGTGGAGGAACACTAATTCTCGCTAATTGGCACTGATGTGAGCCGTAGCAACCGAAAAAACACAACTTGCAGATGTTAGATGTCATTAGGGGTTCGCCGTTTGCAAGTACGGAAGAAGGCAATGTTCAAAGAGGAAGGCTACAAACTGATGGGCGCCGCGTTTGAGGTGTACAATCAACTGGGCTACGGCATGGCTGAGGAGGTCTACCAGCAGAGCCTGGAGATCGAGTTGGTCTTACGCAACGTCCCATTTCGGTCAAAGCAGGAGTTGACTCCGTTCTACAAGTGCCAAGCTCTGGAAACCCGTTACAAACCGGATCTATTCGTGTTTGGCGGCATTGTGGTCGAATTGAAAGCGGTTACCGACCTGACGTCCGACCATGAAGCACAACTGTTTAACTATATGCGGATTGTCCGGCAGCCCGTAGGATACCTTATCAATTTCGGGCACAAGGGCGAACTGCAATGGAAAAGGTTTATCCTCTCCGACCTCCACTAGCGGCAGAGGGAAAGCTAACTCTCACTGATTTACTCTAATCTCGTCATGAATAACCGGCCGGCCTGGATCGGATTGCTGTACAATCGCCATAGTGTCGTCCGACAACGAGGAGATTTGACTTCCGCCGAGTGTTCCATTGGCCACCCCACTCAGTTGGTCCACAGAGCATCGCAAGCATGCCAATTTTATCTCCGGCGATAAAGCAATTAGTGAACATCAGCGGTGATTAGCGTTCCCGTCCTCTCTGCCCTAAAAACTCACGCCATGCCCAAACCCCTGATCCTTCTGTCCATCCCCGCCTTGCGTGAAAAAGACGTTGCCGTGATGCGGCACTTGCGGTCGCTGACTGCTGGCGGAGAGATCGCCGAACTGACGCCGAGCTTCCCGTGTGTTACCTGCTCTGTGCAGGCGAACATGACTACCGGACGAGGGCCTGCGGAGCACGGAGTGGTTGCCAACGGCTTGTATTGGCGCGATAAGCGGCGGGTGGAAATGTGGACCGCCCCAAATGATTGCATTGAGCGGCCGCAAATCTGGGACCTGCTGTCGCATCACGGCGGCGGGCTATCGTCCGCCGTCTGGTTCCCTATGCACAGCAAAGGATGCGAGGCAGATTTTGTCTGCACTCCCGCACCGATTCACAATCCCGACGGCACGGAGTCGCTTTGGTGCTACACGCGGCCGCTGGAGCTGTACGGCACGCTGCGCGATACGTTGGGCCACTTCCCGCTGATGAACTATTGGGGACCGATGGCGAACATCAAGGCGACAGCCTGGATCGCCGATTCGGCGGTGATTGCCGCACGGGAGTGGCAGCCCGATTTCTTCTATATTTATTTGCCGCATCTCGACTACGCCGCCCAGCGCAACGGACCGGAAAGTGTCGCAGCCGATACAGCGGTGGCCGAGCTGGATGACGTGATCGGCCGACTCGCCACGGGAATGGGCGAAGCATATGGTGAACAGCCGCTGTGGCTGGTGGCCAGCGAATACGCGATTACGCCGGTCGATCACGTGACGTACCCGAATCGTTTGCTCCGTGAGGCGGGACTCTTGGCAGTCTGCAAGACTGACGATGGCGAACAACTGGATTTTGAGCGGAGCCAGGCCTTTGCGCTGGTGGATCATCAGTTTTCGCATGTGTTTGTGGCCGACGGCGATGAGCAATTGGCCGATCGAGTGGCCGATGTGTTTCGCGGGAAGCCGGGAATCGCCGAAGTGTTGGTTGGCACGCAGCGAGGTCGATACGGACTGGAGCATCCTCGGAGCGGCGAGGTGATCCTCATTTCCGCGCCACGGAGTTGGCAGGCGTATTACTGGTGGTTGACGGACGACTGTGCTCCTTCGTTCGCCCGCACCGTCGACATTCACCGCAAGCCCGGCTACGATCCGGTCGAGTTGCATTTCGACGCCGCCTCGCGCAGCATTCCGTTGGATGCAACGCTCATCAAGGGCTCACACGGCGCGCCGGCCGCTACGTCATCGCAGCGCACCGTGCTCCTGGCATCGGAACCGACCATGTTTCCCGGTGGAGCATTGAGCGACACCGATATATTCGGCATCGTACTGAAGCACTTTGGATTGCAGCACAAGGAGATCAGCCATGAGACGAGTGCCTAGACTCTTAACGTTGATTGTCTGGACGTTGCTATGTGTCGCCGGCAGCGCATTGGCGAAAGACCGCGGCCCGACCGAAAAGGATATTAGTCGCTGGGCGGCAATGGTGCCGAAGACGCCCCGCGGCGTTGGCCGCACGATTGAAGATCGCGAGGCGTGGCAGGCCATTGCCCGCTTGCCAGGCTTTGCAAATGCCGTCAGTCACGCCGAAGAATTGGTTTCGCAGCCGATACCGGAACTTACCGACGATTTGTATCTCGAGTTTCGCGCACTGGCAACCGGACGCACGGCGAGCGGGTGCAAAGTCAGCGCCATGGACGGGTCTGTGCACTGGTGCTGGCCGAATGCATCGAGAACCAAGGGCGTTTTCTACCAGCCATCGAGGAAGCCATCCGCGCGGTTTGCAGCGAGAAGTCGTGGCTCTTTCCAGCCCATGACGACGGGCTGGCCAACTTCAAAGGAACAGGACACACCGTCGAACTGGGCGTGGTCGCAGTTTCTTGGAATCTGGCTACTGCACGCTACTGGTTGGGCGATCGATTGAGCCCTGACGTTCGCGAGCTCATTCGCGATGAGCTGGAGCGCCGAACGTTTACGCCATTCGCCGATGCCGTAACAACCGATAAGCCGCACTTCTGGTGGCTGACTGGCACGAACAATTGGACTGCGGTGTGCCTGGCCGGCGTAACGGGCTCGGCGTTGGCAGCGATCGAATCGCCCGAGCGACGAGCCTTCTTTGCCGCCGCTGCCGAAATGTACATCCAGAATTTTCTCAACGGCTTCACACCAGACGGCTACTGCTCCGAAGGCTTGAGCTATTGGAACTATGGCTTTGGCCACTACGTGATGCTTGCCGAGACGCTAAGACAAGCCAGCGGCGGAAAGGTTGATATGATGCAAGAACCGCGCGTCGCCAAAATCGCCCAATTCGGGCGGCGCATGGAGATCCTGCCCGGAGTCTTTCCCGCCTTTGCCGACTGCGATGCTACCACGCGGCCTGACCGACAGTTAACAGCATTGCTCGGGCGTCGCTATGGTTGGCCGCCCACGAAAGCCGCGATACAGCCACGAGCCGCACGTTCGGGGGCGTCGCGGTTGTTTACGGTCGGAATTTTTGACTTCCCCGATCCGACGCTGCCGCGACCGGACGAGAAATCGAAAGACGCTGGGGCGACGCTGCGCGACTGGTTCGCTGATGCTGGCATCTTGATCTGTCGGCCGAGCCCGCAAAACTCTCATGCATTGGGCGTCGCGCTAAAGGGAGGAAACAATGGCGAGCATCACAACCACAATGACGTCGGATCGTTTGTGGTCGCGCTAGGCCGCTCGACGCCGCTGTTGGATCCTGGCAGGGAAGTATACACGGCACGCACCTTCGGTCCGCGACGGTACGAGAGCAATGTATTGAACTCGTTCGGTCACCCTGTGCCGCGCGTCGCCGGCCAATTGCAGGTCGAGGGGCGTCAGGCCGCCGCAAAGGTGCTCAAGACGGATTTCAGTGACACAGCCGACACGCTCGTGCTCGACTTGAAGGCAGCGTACCGAGTGAAATCGCTGAAAAAATTGCATCGCACGTTTGTTTTCTCGCGAGTCGGCGGCGGCAAGCTGACTGTGATCGACGAGGTTGAGTTTGATAGTCCTCAGGCCTTTGGCACGGCCCTGGTCACGTTTGGACCGTGGAAGCAACTGTCGTCCGATCGCTTGCAGGTTGGCGAAACGCCCGACACTGTCGCCGTGGATATCGCGGCCGAAGGGGCCACGGAGCAAGTCTCGGCCGAGGGCATTCACGAAGATATGCCGGGCGGCCGTATTCCAACGCGGATAGGGATCGATTTGGCAAAGCCGGTCACGAAGGCGAAAATCACGCTGAACATTGCCCCATGACGGTTGGGGCAGACTTTGCTGCCTGCCTCAGGTTGTTCCCAGCCGGTCTTTGGGCGAGCAGAATTGTCTGCTTCGCCCATCGTCATAGCGTGCATTCGCTCAATCGTGAATCGCCACGCTAGACGGGCGGGGTGAAAGCGAACCTCCGACACTGGCTCATGAAGCGTAGCGGGTTGTCGTAGACGATGCGCCGAATCAGCGATTCCGGATGCCCGCGGCGGCGCATGGCAAAGATGAATTTCAGCGACGGCCATCGGGTCGGAGGGTCCCCAGTCGGCCGATGAATTCACAAGCACCCGATCGGCGCCGTGGGTCTCGATCATATCGACGGCCCGCTCAGGGGTCGCTTTTGTTGTTGGGTAAAGCGTGATGCCGGCCCAATAGCCTTCGTCCAGCACCTGGCGGATGGTATGCTCCTCGCAATGGTCGATGCAGATGCGGTCGCGATTGGCGCGGCGATCGGCTCGCAGGATATCGAGGATCATGCGCGTGCCCTTGTACTTATCCTCCAGGTGCGGCGTGTGAAATAGGAGCATCTCGTCGCGGCGGAGCCCCAGGTCGATCAGCTCTAGCAGAGTAGTGGTCTCATTCTTTGTGCACTTGTGCAGACCAATTTCACCAATACCCAACACATGCGGCCCATCGAGGAACTCGGGCAGCAATGCAATGACATCACGGGCGAAGCCGACGTTTTCGGCCTCTTTGGCATTGATGCCCAACCAGGCGAAGTGGGAGATACCATAGTTGACGGCACGCTTCGGCTCCCACTCCGTCAGTTGTCGGAAGTAATCGTAGAAGCTCGCAGGGCTGGTGCGGTCGTAGCCCATCCAAAAGGCCGGCTCGCCAACGGCAATGCAACCCGCTTTGGCCATCGTGGCCAAGTCGTCAGTGGTGCGGGAGGCGATATGAATATGCGGGTCGACGAAGTACATGGTTATCTGTCATCCTGTTCGCAGCAAAAACCCTCGCGCGATACAGACGGGACGCTCCGCCGCGATCAGGATGCCCTGTTCGCGCCGCCGGTGTGCGCAACTGCTATGATTCTCTCCAATTCTCCTCATACGGCAGGGAGAACTCGGTTTGAATGCGTTCGGTCCGGCTTGCACCGGGCCCGAGAAGGATTTCAAGAGCGCGACGGATATGCAACAATCGCGAATCGTCGCCGGGCGCTGCTTCTGAGCGCTCGATGCGATCGAGCGTTGCCGCTAGGTCGATGAGACGACTGCGAATGCCGAGAAACTCGCGATCGAGCACACTGGCGGCCAGCGCCGGGGTTGGCATGACGACCTCCGTGTCAAACGGTTAGTACGCGCTGGTAGGAATTCTTGCTGGCGGAACGCGATCCTTGAATACTTCGCTAACACTGCCGATCGACTTCTTCTGCACATCACCGTCGGGCTTCGCAGCAAAGTCGCGCGCCTTCGCGCCGGCGCCAAATTGGACAACGTTCATTTGGTTCTTCCAACCCATTCGCATAAGCAAGTCCTCTATCTGAACTTCCTGAACGCCATAGAACTTGGCCTCGGTCTGGATCTGAGTAAATGCGTCGCGCACGGAGCTTTGACCCTTTTCCGTTGGCTTTTCGCCGACAACCAAGTACCGAGTGTTGGCAGTTATGGCGCCGTGGAGCTTGCCACTGTTGTCGATATAGGCGTCGACCACACCTCCGTTCATGGCGATGATATCCCGAACCGTTTGCACGTCGTTCTTACCATCGTGGTCAAGATCCATGACTCCGGCAAGCGCGAAGTGCCGCTTTTCGTTAGGCACCCAGACGGGCGTATAGATTTTGTCGCCCGGCACGATGGGGTCGGCGATCTTGTCGTCGAATACCCGCGCCTCGGCTAAATGGTCGCCAAGGATTTGTGTAACTTCGATGCTGGCCTTCTTGCTGCCACCGGCCATTTTGCTGGCGTCGGCCGGATAGACGCCAAAAGTGACTTGTCGCTGCAAGTTGTCGGCTCGACCAAGATTGATCCATACCGTTCCGGTCCGCTGGTTGACCCAACGAATGTCGCCCAAGGCGCCCTCGAAGCTCTCAGAAGTCAGCTTTTCGACGTCGCCCGACAACTTCGAATTGATATTCCTAAGACGCTCGATCTGTTTGCCAACGTCCTTGATCTTCTGCTCGCGAGTGGCCACGGAAGCCTCGGCCGCTTTGCGCGTAGATGCTAATTCGGCGTTTAGCTTGGCGGCGTCCTGGCTGATGCGATCGCGATCGCTCTTAAGCTTGTCTTGTTCGCTGGCCAGTTCCTGTTTCGCCTTGTCGCGCTCCTCCTCAAAGGTCTTCATCTGAGGTTCTTTGTTGGCTTCACGCACGCGAAAATCTTCTTCGAGCTTCGCGATCTTCGTCTTGGCGACCGCCAACGCGTCCTTCCCTTCGTCAATTGTCTTCTGCATCTTCTCCAACAGTGGGCGGTAGAAGTGGGAGACCTCGGGATATCCGTTGCCATACTTCTTCATGTCGTCGGCAAAGCTGGCGTCGGCCTTGTCCTGTTTGGCCAGCCCGACCATGTGCTTCAGTTCGTCGAGCTCCTTGGAAAAGTTGGCCGCCTCGCTGGCCGACTTTTGCTGGTTGGCAAGATTTGTCTTCGCCCGGGTGTCGGCCTCGTCCCACTGGCGGAAGAATAGATACGTCGTGACACCAAGAATGATGGTGAGCATGACGAAAACGATTAGGGCGATCTGAAGACCTTGGTTTTCGCGCGCCATGAAATCACGTGCTCCTTAACACTGCCGCGTCTGGCAATATGCGTCCAGACCGAGAAGAGAGCCTTTTGATATGTTGTGCGGCTGCCTGTTCCGAACAGCCCGCCGTAGACACAAAGACCTTGTGACCAATCAACTACCGTCGATTTTACCCAGGCTATCACCAAGTGTCAACGAAACGCCATCGCCGGCTCCCTCGCAGGCGGCCACCGGGGTTGCAGTAGCCTATCCGATGGCACAGAATGCAGTGTTCCGTGGCCCGATTCTGTGGATTTTAACGGGCGATACTCTCGCATGAACGCCAAGTCTAGCCGCCAAGCCTCGCTGCCCGGTTTCGACGATTGCGAAGGCGCGCCGAGCGAGCAGCGGCCGACTATGCAGGCGGAGCCCGGGCAAACACTGGGCGCGCCCGATGGCATCGAAAACCGCGATTGCCATCCGGGGGGTGTCGAAGACGCTGCGGGCGTGCAAATAGATCGTTGCCCACCATCAATTGCAGCCGAAGCGGCGGCTCCGCCGGCAGGCAGCCTCGCCGGCCAAACCGTGTGGGTTGTGGATTCGCATTCGCTGATCCATCAGGTCTTCCATGCCTTGCCCGAGATGACCAGTCCAAAAGGCGAGCCGGTGGGCGCTGTGTTTGGCTTCACGCGCGACGTGCTCTACCTGTTGGAGGAAAAGCGGCCGGACTACCTGTTCTGTGCCTTCGACTTGCCCGGAAAGACGTTTCGTCACACGATGTACGAACCGTATAAAGCGCAGCGTGTCGAGATGCACGAGGATTTGGCGCCGCAGATTCCGGCAATCCGACGCGTCATTGCGGCCTTGGGCATCCCGGCGCTCGAGTTTGAAGCGTGCGAGGCCGACGACATTCTGGCTACGCTGGCGCGGATCACCGATGAGGCCGGCGGCCAGTGTTTCCTGGTAACCGGCGACAAGGACTGCCGCCAGTTGATCACCGACCGGGTTAAGGTGTTCAACATCCGCAAGGACGAAGTCTTCGATCGCAAACAGCTCGAGGCCGAATGGGGCGTAACGCCTGAACAGGTCGTCGATTTCCAGGCGCTGGTGGGCGATTCGGTCGACAACGTGCCGGGAGTGCCGCTGATTGGTCCAAAGCTTGCCCGGCAGCTATTGCAGCAGTACGGCACGTTGGAGGCAGTGCTCGAGCACGCGAACGAGGTGCCGGGGGCAAAGCGGAAGGAGAATCTGCTGAAGTTTCGCGACCAAGCGCTGTTGAGCCGTGAATTGGTCCGTCTCAAAGCCAACGTTCCCGTCGCGGTCGATTGGGCTGCCGGTCGTGCGGGCCAGATCGACCTGGAAGCGGCGCTGTCGCTCTTCCACGGCTTCGGCTTTCGCAGCATCGGACAGAAGCTCACGGCATTGGTGAAGGGGGCGGGTGGCGGGGGACGGGGGGCGGGGGACGAGATAGGCGACGGCAACTGCACATTGCCGGTTTCAATGGGCACTGAAGGGCCCAACCCTCTTTCCCCGCCTCCCGTCCCCCGTCCCCTGCTCCCGTTCACCTCACACCTCGTCGACACACCCGAAGCGTTCGACCATTTCCTGGCACAACTGCGGCAGCAGAAGTCATTCTCGATCGACACCGAGACAACAAGCGTCCGGCCCTGTTGGGCCATACCGGTGGGCATCTCCTTCGCCTGGAACGAACAAGAGGCCTGGTACCTGCCGTTGCGTGCGCCGCAGGGTGAGCGCCACCTTGATCCGGCAGCAACGCTGGCCGCACTCCGGCCGATCATCGAAGACCCGGCCATCGAAAAGATCGGTCAGAATCTAAAGTACGATATGATCGTCTTGCGCTGCGCAGGCGTTGAACTGCGTGGCGTCGGCTTCGATTCGATGGTCGCCAGCTATCTGCTCGAAGCGGGACGCCGCAATCACAACCTCGACGAACTTGCTCAAACATATCTTGGCCACGAGACGATCAAGATTTCGGAATTGATCGGCACAGGCAAGAACCAGCGTTGCATGGACGAGGTGCCCGTCGGCCAAGTGGCCGACTACGCCGCCGAAGACGCTTGGGTGCCGCTTCGCCTGCGGCCCATCTTGAACAAGAAGCTTGAGGAAGCAGGGCTCGCCGATTTGTTGAGCCGGCTTGAGTTGCCGCTGATCGATGTGTTGGTGGAGCTCGAGTGCAACGGCATCAAGGTCGACGTCGGCCGTCTCGCCGAGCTTAGCGGACGTTACGGCCAGCGAATGGAGTCCATCGAGCAAGAAATTTATCAGTTGGCAGGCCGTCGGTTGAACATTGCCTCGCCTCGGCAACTTCAAGAACTGCTCTTCACGGAGCTTAAGCTGCCGGTGCTAAAGCGAACGGCCAAGACGGGGCCAAGCACCGATGCCGACGTGTTGGAAGAGCTGGCGCCGCTGCACCCGCTGCCGCGCAAGATCGTCGAATATCGCCAGTATGCCAAGCTGAAGAGCACCTACGTTGACGCCCTGCCGAAGATGATCTGCCCCGACACGGGGCGTGTGCATGCCTCGTTTCATCAGGCCGTCGCAGCCACTGGCCGATTGAGTTCGAGCGACCCCAACCTGCAAAACATCCCCGTGCGCACCGAGGAAGGCCGCGAAATTCGCTCGGCGTTTGTGCCGGGTGAAGAGGGCTGGCTGCTACTGGCGGCCGACTATTCGCAGATCGAACTTCGGGTGCTAGCACATTACTCGGGCGACGAAAATTTGCGTGCGGCCTTTGCGCGGGACGAAGACATCCACGCCCGGGTGGCCAGCGAAGTAAACGGTATCCCCCTCGACAAGGTGACGCCGGAAATGCGCCGAGCGGCCAAAGCGGTGAACTTCGGCGTTGTTTACGGACAGAGCCCGTACGGACTTGCGCGAAGCCTGGGGATCGACCAGGACGTGGCTGCGAAGTTCATCGACGGCTATTTTCGCGGCTACCCGGGCATTGAAGAATTCCTCGCTCGGGTACTGGCGGAATGTCGCGAAAACGGGTATATTAGCACTATCCTGGGTCGCCGACGAGCGATTAGCGGCGTGCGCGCCGGAGCCGGTCGGCAGCGAAATCTTGCGGAGCGCACCGCGGTCAATTCGGTAATCCAGGGTTCGGCAGCGGACCTGATCAAGTTGGCAATGATCGCAATCCACCGCCGATTGCAAACGGAGCACCTCCCGGCACGAATGTTGCTCCAGATCCACGATGAGTTGATCTTCGAGGTCCGCGCGGACCATCTGCACCAACTGGCGGAAATGGTTAAGGCGGAGATGGTCGGCGTTTACAGACTCTCGGTCCCTCTGAAGGTCGACGTGAAGGCTGGACGCAATTGGGCCGCGGCAGAGGAATTTTGAAGGAATGGCTAGTGGCGAGTGGTCAGTGGCCAGTGGTTAGATGTGCCCTTCGACCCACTAACCACTGGCCACTAACCACTAGCCACTGAAATGCGAATCATCGGCCTGACGGGTGGGGTGGCGAGTGGGAAAAGCCGCCGTAGCTCGGCAGTTTGCCGACCTAGGGGCGGCCATACTCGACGCTGACCAGGCAGGACATGAGGCACTGCGGCTGCCGCAAGTTGAAGCCGCAGCTAAACGTCGCTGGGGAAATGTGGTATTCGGGCTAGACGGACGAATTGACCGGGCGCGGTTGGCCCGCACAGTTTTCGCCCCCGGACCCGAGGGCAGACAAGAGCGTTCGTTCCTGGAACAGTTGACTCATCCGGAAATTGCTCGTCGGTTGAAGCATCAGGCAGAGGAGTTGGCCGTACGGGGAACGGCGTTCGCCGTTCTAGACGCTGCGTTGCTGCTGGAAGCGGGCTGGGATCAAATGTGCGAGAGGGTGGTATTTGTCGAGGCACCGCGGGCGATTCGGTTGGCCCGAGCGATGAAACGAGGTTGGAGCGAGGAGGATTTTACCGCGCGTGAGGGTGCGCAGGATTCGTTGGACCATAAGCGATCGCGAGCCGATGTGATAATTGACAACTCCGATTCCCACCAGCGGACGCAAGCTCAGGTCGAGCAGGTTTGGGCGTCCCTCCTCTCCTAATCCTACAATGTTTGCCCTAGTCGGCCATTTACTCCATTTGCTACGAAGTAACGAGCGAGACTGACTCGTCAGACTAGCTAGTAGTAAACCACGTACGGAAACAGCCGAACCCCGGCCAGCGAGACATTGACAGATATTTTTTTCCGACACATCAAGGACTTCCTAACATAATCCATCACTCATCGCTCGAAACGAGTGTACCCGCCGTCGGCGCCTTCAGCGTGCCGGCACTTTGACCTTTCAGGAGCAGCGTGATTTATGAACGGTGACAGCGAGACGTGGCCTACCCGTGATAGCAACCAAGAGCACGAGGCAGACAGGAATGATTGCCCCGCCGCTGGCAGCGATGTATTCCCCGCCGCCGACAGCGCTGCTTGTCCCACGGGTGCCGAACCGGCGATTGCACCCGATCTTAGCGAGGCATTGCGCCGATTGGACAAAGAAGAGCCGATTTCTGTGGCCGAGGAGATCGCCGCTGAAGGCAAGGCAGGACGGCAAGCCGCACAGGATCGCTACGAGCAGATCAAGCAGTCGGGCGATACCCACATCGCCGAGTTGCAGCGGATGTCGATGGCCGAACTGATTGAAGAGGCCCGCAAAGAGAACCTTAGTGATTACGCCGGCGTGAAGAAGCAGGACCTGATCTTTCGAATTCTCAAAGAACGGGTGAAGCTCAATGGGTTGATGTATGGCGAAGGAACGTTGGAGGTTCTGCCGGATGGGTTTGGCTTCCTCCGCAGCCCCGACTATCACTACCTCTCCTGTCCCGACGACATCTACGTCTCGCCCAGCCAGATTCGCCGTTTCGGTTTGAAGACGGGCGCCACGGTATCCGGGCAGATTCGGCCACCCAAGGAGAACGAGCGCTATTTTGCCCTCTTGCGCGTCGAAGCAATCAACTACCAGGACCCCAACCTGTTGTCGAGCAAGGTGCCCTTTGAGGAATTGACGCCCTTGCATCCCGAGACGCGAATACGCATGGAGACGACGGCCAACGAAGTCGAGATGCGCGTGGTCGACCTGATCGTGCCTATCGGCTTCGGCCAGCGGGGGCTGATTGTCAGCCCGCCGCGTGCCGGCAAGACGATTCTCATGCAGAAGATGGCGAAGGCCGCGCTGACGAACTATCCCGACCTGTATGTCTTCATGCTCCTGATCGACGAGCGACCGGAAGAAGTCACCGACATGGAACGGGAGGTCAAGGGACCGAACTGCGAGGTAATCAGTTCGACGTTCGACGAGCCGGCCACGCGGCACATCCAGGTATCCGAAATGGTCCTGGAAAAGGCCAAACGAATGGTCGAGTACGGCCACGACGTGCTGATCTTCCTGGATTCGATCACCCGACTGGCCAGGGCGTGGAACTCCGAGTGTCCCTCATCGGGCAAGCTGCTTTCCGGCGGTGTTGATGCCAACGCACTCACGCGGCCGAAGCGATTTTTCGGCTCGGCACGTAAGGTGGAGGAAGGCGGCTCGCTGACCGTCATCGGCACGGCACTGATCGACACCGGCAGCCGCATGGACGAAGTCATCTTCGAGGAATTCAAAGGCACTGGCAACCAGGAGATTGTGCTCGACCACAAGCTCGTCGATCGACGCATCTGGCCGGCCATCGACATCAACCGCAGCGGCACGCGCAAGGAAGAGATGCTTTTGGATCCTGAAGAGCACCGGCGGATATGCATCCTCCGCCGCGTCATCAACGACATGAATCCGCCTGACGCCATGGAGTTATTGGTGGGCCGGCTGCAAAAGACGAAGAGTAATGCAGAGTTTCTCATGAGCATGAACGCGAAAATGTGAGGAAATGCATGCCCAACATATATCAAGGAGACGGTGTGGCTGCCGAGGGCCGCTTCGCTATCGTCGTCTCGCGGTTCAATGAGTCGATTACGTCCCGACTGCGGGACGGGGCGGTCCAGACGCTCGTCGCGCATGGCGTTGCCGACGAGCAAATCGATGTGGCCTGGACGCCCGGAGCATTTGAAATTCCCATCGTCGCCGACCGACTGGCCGTAAGCGGCCGATACGTTGCGGTGATCTGCCTCGGCGCGGTGATTCGCGGCGAAACGACGCACGACCAGCATATCAATCGTGCGGTGAGCACGTCGCTCTGCGAAATTGGCGTCCATTATGGACTGCCGGTGCTGTTTGGCATCCTTACCTGCAATACGTTGGAGCAAGCAATTGCCCGGTCGGGCGGACAAACGGCCACTACGGGCAAGGACGAAGCCGGCGCTCGACTTGGCAACAAGGGGGTCGATTGTGCCGAAGCCGCCCTGGAAATGGTACGCCTGATGCGGAAGCTGCCCAGACGCCAATCCCCAATCTCTAATCCCTAATCCCTACGTTCCATGTTGCGTCGCAGCCGAGCTAGGGAAGTGGCCTTTCAAGTCCTGTATCAGGAGGATCTCAACCCGCGCCACAATCCGGCGTTGGGCGATCAACTGATCGAGCGCCGCTTAAGGGCCGATGACATGCGGACTTTTGCCCGCGACTTGGTCGCCGGCGTGCATCGGCATCGTGAAGAGGTCGATACGGCCCTGGAGCGAATCGCCGCCAATTGGAGCCTGAAGCGGATGGCAGCCACAGATCGCAACGTCCTGCGGCTGGGCGTCTACGAATTGATTCACGGCGACGTCCCCGGAAAAGTGGCCATTGACGAAGCGGTTGAATTGGCCAAGCGTTTCGGCTCGGCCCAATCAGCCGCATTTGTAAACGGAATCTTGGACAAGGTAATGCACCACAAGGAAGGGATGGAAGAGGAGAGTGGAGAGAGAAGAGGGCAGAGGGATCCGTGAAACGGTGCGACGCATGCGCTTGGCGCACGTCCTATCGCGGCCTGACAGATCGCGCCTCGCTACGTTCACCTGATTCCTCCCCGTCCTCTCACCTCTATCCCATCTCCTCTCAATAAACCATGGCCATATTTGACAAATTCAAGCAAGGTCTCGAGAAGACCAAGCAACTACTAAATACCGACATCCGCGATCTATTTAAGGCGCAGGGTCGGCTTGTGGACGATGCGTTCCACGGCGATCTGTTTGAACGGTTGATTAAGACGGACATGGGCGTCGAGGCGGCGCAGGAAATCGCGGACGAGGTCTGCGAGGCGTACCGTGCTCGCGTGGTCCAGGAGCAAGAAGTTCTGGACCGCATCAAGGAGAAGCTAAAGTCGCTTCTGGCCCAGCCGGCCGAGCCGATTTGTTTTGCCCCCAACGGTCCAACCATCATTATGGTCGCCGGCGTCAATGGATCCGGCAAGACGACGTCCATCGCCAAGCTGACGAGTATGTTCCAAGCCGATGGCAAGAAAGTGGTACTCGGCGCCGCCGACACGTTCCGGGCTGCGGCCGTCGAACAATTGACGATTTGGGCCGGCCGGCTTGGTGCAGAGATCGTCACCGGCGCCAGCGGTAGCGATCCGGCCAGCGTGGCGCATCGGGCGGTGGCACGGACGATCGAAGTCGGCGCCGATGTGTGCGTTGTCGACACCGCCGGCCGGTTGCAAACCCAGCAAACGTTGATGCAAGAATTGACGAAAATTCACCGTGTACTGGGCAAGCAAATCCCGGACGCCCCGCATGAAGTCCTTTTGGTGCTCGATGCCACCACGGGTCAGAACGGGATCAGTCAGGCCCGGCACTTCACTGACGCCGTTCGCTGCACCGGCCTGATCCTCGCCAAGCTTGACGGCACAGCCAAAGGGGGCGTCGTCGTCGCCATCCGCAAGCAAGTCGGACTGCCCGTGAAGTACATCGGCGTCGGCGAGCAGTCGGACGATTTGGCTCTCTTCGAGCCCGAACCTTTTGTCGAGGCGCTTTTCGCCGACATGGGCAGTTAGCCTACTTGTAAAGGCAAAAGGCTCGTTAGCCTGCCGGCACTCTTCGCTACCGCCGCTAGAGTCTGCGCAACCGCTACAGTCCGCAGCTTCGATCTGCTCGATTTTTTCCGATCTACTCGTTCGTCGGACGGCATGGCGACTAACATATTCGGAATGTTCGGTATAGATCGACCTCCTGATTTGCCGTTTCCGTCGTTTAGGCCCGAAGTGCCATATTTCTGATAAATCGGGATTAGGGCTGGGTCCGATGGGATATTTGCTACGATCGAAAGCAGTCTTCGACTGGTGCCACGCGCGGTCTGCTTTCGGTACGAGCCGCCAAAGCATTGGTCTCGGCGGCTTACGTTTTACCACCGTTTCTCTCCTGGAGCACCAGAGTCATGAAGACCGTACGACTGACGGCTGTTATTGCCGCAATTGGATTTTTCATCGCCGCCAACGCCATGGCTCAGGGCATCACCATGCCCGACTCGGTCCGCGCGGCAGCCTATGGCTACGACAGTTATGCCCTAGCTGCGGATCAAACCAGCCCGGCGCCGGCCGCCAAGCCTGAGGCCGGCGAAGTGCCGCAAACCGCGGCAGCCGCGCCCCAAACTGCAATGGTGTACGAGAGCCAAGAGGCAGACGAGGATACGGTGTCCGAACCATACCGCGTGATTGGTAAGGTAGGCTCGACAGGCCTCAACATCTACGGCTGGTTGGACATGGGTGGAACGGCCAACTCCGACAACCCCGCATCGCGCTACAATGGTACGCTGGCGCCGAACGACCGCAATGAGTTCCAGTTCAATCAGTTGTACATGGTGATGGAGAAAGCCCTCAACACCGATTGTGGTTGGGACATCGGCGGCCGCGTCGATCTGCTCTACGGAACCGACTACATCTACACCCAGTCGGTCGGCTTTGAAACGCGCGAGGATGGTTCGCCCCGATGGAACAGCGGTATTGACTACGGTTTGGCCATGCCGCAGGTCTACGGTGAAATCGGTTGCGACAAGCTCTCGTTGAAGCTCGGTCGTTTCTATACGATTCTCGGTTACGAATCGATGATGGCGGTCAACAACTTCTTCTACTCGATGAACTACGCCGTGCGCTACGGTGAACCGACGACCCATACCGGCGGTTTGTTTACCTGGAAGCAATCCGACGAATTGTCGCTCTACCTCGGTGGAGTCAATGGTCTGGACCGGACCGACGCCGTCGTCGATTCGTTCACCGCGTTGACCGGCTTTGCCTATACGCCGGAAGAGAAGAAGTGGGCCCTGACATTCGCCATCGCCACTGGCGGTCTTGAGCCGACGCTCGATGCGAACGTCTTCGCTCCGCGCACCTACTTCAGCACGTACCTCACCTACAATTTCAGTGACAAGTTCCAGTCGGTCACCCAGTTGGATGGCGGCTGGCAGCAGAACTACGATCTGGCCGGGAACACGGCTGATTTCTGGAGCTTCACCGAGTACCTGTTCTACACGCTGAACGAGTGCTGGAAAGTGGGCCTGCGCTATGACATGTTCGTCGATGGCCAAGGCACGCGTCTCGGCGGCCTGCGATACGGCGGTTTGCCGGGCGGTAACCCGTTGCCGCTGCCTTCGGGCGACGCCGGCACCGTTCAGGCCATCACGGCCGGGTTGAACTATACGTATAACGCCAACATTCGTATCCGTCCTGAACTCCGCTGGGACTGGTACGGTGGAAGTGGACCAAACCTCTTCGACGACCTGACGAAGAACAACCAGTTCACTGCGGCGATCGACGCTATCGTGCAGTTCTAGTGGTCTGCACGAAGCCAATTTGACATGGCGCTCCCTGGGGCGGCGGTGCAAACCGCCGCCCCATTGCGTTTGCATCGGGACGGACAATTGCCCTATGGCATTCCACGATCGCCCATGTCTTGAACCATCACTAGAATGCTGTCGAGCGTGCCGTCCGCCTTCTTCAAGCACTGGGCTGATAGGCCGGACGCGATGATCCGCCCGTCCTTGCGGACCAGGCGCGTATCGGCAACGAATCCCCGGGCATTGCCGGTCATGAGCCGGCCGAATTCCATTTGTACGACAGATCGATCGTCGGGATGCGTCAGTTCGTCCCAACTCGTCACCAACAACTCCTCTTCGCGGTAGCCGAGCATCTTGCACAAGCGCTGATTGACTTCCACCCATTCTTGACGTGCCGACAGGATGGCCATGCCTACCAGACCTTGTTCAAAGGAACCGCGGAACCGCTGCTCGCTCTCGATCAACCATTGCTCGGCCTGCGCGCGCTCAGCAATTTCACTCTTCAATTTCTCATTAGTTTCGGCCAGTTCGGTGGTTCGCACCGCTACTCTTTGTTCGAGCAGATCGTGCGCCTCCTGCAATCTTTGCTCGGCCGCATAGCGATGTTGCACCTGCTGCTGCAAGCGGCGCGACATCAGGACGATACCGCCGAGCCCGAGAAGCCACATGCCGCCGTAGCCGACGAGTCGGTGGATAACGTCGGGCTTTTGAATTCCCCAGACCGATTCCATCGGTACGGAAACGCTGAGCCCGCCGCGAAGCTCGCCTACCTTATATCCCTGTTCGGCGTGACAGGCCAGACAAGATTTATCGATTGCTAGCGGGCGAATGAGCCGCAAGTAGTACTTTCCTTTAACCGTCTCCTCGCCCCACACCTCCGCTTTGCCCTGCGCAGCGCCTCCAAAGCCTCTTTCTCCCACGGGTCGGGCGCGTCGCGGGGGCGGACCGGCGCAAGACTGGTGATGTGTCCCTTGAGCCCAGCTTGCTCGGCGTCCAACGCTCGCACCCCGCTGATGACTTCCAATGGGCTAATCAACGTCAGCTTTTTACCGGACGGCGTCGAGATATCGCGTTCGGAGAGAGCGCTCATGTGGGTATCCGGCCGAGTATTTTCGGTAACCGGCACATAGATGTGGCCGGTCGCGGCCGCCCACCGAAAGATAGCCATATCCTTCTTCCACGCCCCCACAGCGTCGGCCCGCGCAATATCGATGGCTTGCTGTTGCTCGTCCGATATTTCCCATACCAATACGATGGCAATGGCAACCGTCCAGAGTGCTGCTGCCGCCCACATGTAACGTCGCAGCCGAATCGGCGAAGCAGCAATTGCTCCCAGCAGAACGCTAAACATCGAGTCGTCTCCAATTGGTGGCCGACGTCGTCCTAAGTCGCACTCAATCACCATCCCGCTTGCAACAAATTACGCGATCTTCATTCTATCGTTGCAGCGAGGTCGCGTCGATGCGAGTTGCCTCCGTGCGATGCGTATTCACCTGAACTATACACCGCGCGGTCCAACCGTTCGCGTCGTATGCTAGCTTCCCGTTGGTCGACCTCGCCTCACTTGCGGCACAATCGCCAACAATTTTCCTGGCACGAGGAAGCGGCGCTTGTCGTTGGCGCATGAATTGCGCGGGCACGAATCTCGATGGCTGCTGCCGCACTTCGACGTCTCGCGCTACGGCAATACGTGTTTCGGAGGCTGAGTCGCCGTACCCGGCTTCGATTCGCCTGCCTTTTCCGCAGAACGGCGCTTGATTGTGACTGTCCGCAAGTCAGGCCGTTTCTGACCGTCGACAACGCGGTCTCTCGATTGAACCGTCAATGTCGTTGCATCGACGACCGTGACGACGTGGGTGGCAGAAACGCTCGCACCATCGGCACCGGTGCCGCGGTACTTAATAATCCAGCAGTTGCCGTCGTGCACCCATGTGCTCTCGCCGAAACCGCCGTCCGCGTCGAACGTCCACGAGCGGATATCATGGCTGCGGGGGTCCCAACCAATTACCTCGGTTCCCGCACGCGGGGGAGCGTCCTTCTGCTGGGCGGTAAACTTGCGAATAAGATACGTGCCACGGGCGTTCCAATCGCACGTGCTAGATACCGAAATTCCGTCGGTGCCCTCGCCGGACCAGTCGCCGACCATCCATTGAAGGTTCTTCAGATGTAAGTGGCCGGCCGGCGCCTTGTTCAACGTTTCGTTCATTTGCGCAACCAGCCAACGTCCGTCGGCGTTCACGAGTACCATCGATGGAATCGGCTCCGCCTCGGCGCCTTCAATGGCCGGGGTCATTTTCGCAACCAGGTCGACCAGGGCCACGTTGTCGGTCAGAAATCGCGTTGCGACGATGTGTAACGCAAGCTTGCACTCCGGATGCGCGGCCAGCAGGCCCCGGAACGCCGCTTCGATCGCGCTACGTCCGACAACTCGCTGACCATCGGCGCGGGCGATCTCGCCATCCGCAGTCCAGCATGCCGCCAGACTCTTGACATCACCGCGGTTGAAGGCGTCTGCTAGCGTAGCAATCGCGTCGCGAATTTCGGTGTCGCGGACGTCGCCCGGCTTTGGCGCCGCGATGGCGACCGAAACGGCAACGAAAATCAGAATGGCCGACGACAGGATAAAGGGGCGTAGCATTAGATCGACTCCAACTTCAAAGGCCATAGATCGCGGACCGCGTCAATTGCTCAATCATAGCGTAGCGCAGCAACACAGGCACCTCCGCACTCGAAAAATCCAGCGGCATCGCTCGTTCATCGCGGCAACGCCCGCGGCTGCAAGTCGTTTATTTCCAGCCTGATACGATGACGTTTGACCATGGCGGTTCGCAAGAAAATGAGGCTTGCTTGCCTCACTTGCCACTGCGGCGTAGACTAGCCTGAGCCCTGAAGGAGCCCCATCATGCGCCGAATGTGCCGAATCACGATTCTTGCCGTTGCCTGCCATGTGGCCTTTGGGGCGTCGCTGGCGATGGGCCAGTTTGGCTACTACCCACGTGCTGACGGCGGCTACTCGGGCGATGGTGCGTGGGGCCTGTATTCGTCGGCCGCAACCTACGCGGCCACGAGTAGAGCCTATGAGGCAAATCGTCTGGCGAGCGACCGGGCGGCACTCGCACAATCCGAATTAGTGCAGGGCAACATCCGCAACATGCAGACTGCCCAGGCGGAATATCGCACCCAAGACATCGTCGGGCAACAGCAGGCGAATCGGAATTGGTGGTTTCAGGTGCAGCAGCAGCAGGCCCAGCGGCAGCCCACGTACGCAGGCCGGACGACGTACGCGGCACCCGTATCCGGATTTGAGTCGGCGCCGTCGACCGCCGTCGCAGCCACCGATAGTATCATCAAGTGGCCGCCGCTGTTGTGCCAGCCGGAGTTTGCCAAGCAGCGAGCACTGGTCGAAGCTCCGTACCGCAGCAAGGGAGCGAAAGCCGACCCAACCGTGGCCGACTACGAGACCATGATCGAAGCTGTCGAACAAATGAGGGCCATTATGCGTCAAATGGCTACGACGCTCGTTGCCCAAGAGTATCTCGATACCGACGCATTTCTTACGCAGCTTGCTGCGGAAGCTCAGGGGCGAATCGAGGCGATCAAAGCGAAGAGCAAAACGAAACCGTCCGCGCGGTGAAATGCCATACCGCACGCCGGCTGGCCTATTGAGGCCCGTCGTTCTGTCACGCGAGCGTAGAATGGTCGGCTAACATAGACCGAATCAGAAATCCTCTTGAAACTCGCCGAACTCCTCGTACGGCTTCTGCGAGAGATTCTCAAAACGCGTGTACTTGTCGAACCAAGCCAGTTTGATGTCGCCGGTCGGACCGTTGCGCTGCTTGGCCACGATCACGTCGGCTTGGCCGGCGATGCCGCTCTCCTGTGCCTCCTCGCGCGTATGATAGTACTCCTCGCGGTGAATAAACATCACCACGTCGGCGTCCTGTTCGATAGCACCCGATTCGCGAAGATGACTTAATCGCGGCCGATGCCCTTCCTTCCCTTGCTCGGCTTGACGGTTCAACTGTGCCAAACAAAGAACGGGCAATTTCAACTCGCGGGCCAAGCCTTTCAGTCGACGCGCCATTTTGGCCACTTGTTCCTGCCGCGGATCGCGAGGGTCGTCGGGCTGAATCAACTGCAAGTAGTCGATCACGATCAAGCCGAGGTTTTGCTTGCGTTTTAGTCGCCGGGCGCAGGCGGCGATCTCCGTGCAGGTGCGGGCCGGCGTATCGTCGACATACATCGGCGCCTTGCCGAGCTTGGCCGATGCCTCGACAAGCTTCTTGCGGTCGTCGCCCGAGAGAAAACCGCTACGAAACTTGTTCGCGTCGATCTTGCCTTGGGAACAAAGCATGCGCTGGGCCAATTCGAGCCGCGCCATTTCGAGACTCACGAACAAGGTGGGCACGTTGGCCTCAATGGCCACATACTCGGCGATGTTGGTGGCCAGCGCGGTCTTGCCCATGCTCGGCCGGGCTGCCAGTACGATAAACTCAGAATCGTGCAAGCCGCCGGTCAGGTTGTCGAGGTCCTGGAAGCCCGTAGGCACGCCCACGCCCTCGCCCTTTTCCAGGCGGGCGTCGATGCGATCGAAGGCTTCGACCAGCAAGTCATGAATCGGCGTCACTTGGTCACTGCTGCGACTGTCGTGAACGGCGAAGATCTTCTCCTCGGCTCGGCCCAGCATTTCGCGCGGATCGAGCGTGGGTTCATAGGCGTCGCGAAGGATTTCGGTACTGGCGTGGATCAGGGCACGGAGCGTGGCCTTAGCGCGAACAATCTCGGCATAATAGACGGCGTTGGCCGCATAGGGGACGCTGTGGACAACTTCAGCCAGGTAGGCTGGGCCACCGATCGCCTCGAGGTCGCCCCCGCCTCGCAACCGCTCCATGAGTAGCGTGGTATCGATGCGGCTGCCGTCGTCGTGCATCGCCAACAGGTGCCCATACAACTTCTGGTTGGCATCGGCGTAAAAATCGTCCGGCCGCAGTACGAGCGCAACGTCGTCGCAGAGATTTGGATCAAGCAACAGGCTACCGAGGACCCCCTTTTCGGCATCAAGATTGTGGGGCGGCAGCCGGTCGAGGATTTCGGAACTAACCCGTGCCGGTGCGCGGCCTTGGTCGGTACGGTAAGCGGTGCCCATGACAATCCGTTTTCGATGGTTTGATCGAAAGCCGAAGCTCCAACGACCGGAGAGGAAGATATTGCGCGGCCGACAGGCGTCCGTTCGGTGGCGCGGCCGCGTGCCGCATGATAGACCATTGCGGCCGATGTGGCAACCAGTGCGCAAAGCACGGTACGACAAACGGTTATAGCAAGTGGACTGGGGAAAAGATGTTCGATGACGCAGATGGCGAAAAATCGCTAACGGCTCGGGGCGCCGTTGGCGATTTCGAACGCGCAACACGGGTCGCCATCGTGGCGGCAGGCCACTTGGCGAATATCCCGCCCTGCCACTGCACTGAGAACCGCCTTGTCAACGTGGCAAACGCTTCGGTGCGGGTCTAGCATGCTGACGAAGGGACAACTTCGTCGATAGATTGTCAAATGCCCATTGGCATTTTCCACGGCTTCCAGAATCGATCCTTCGGCGCTGAGCATGTCAGCAAACTGGCGTATACGGTCGGGCGCCTTCTTAGCGGTGATTTGCGAATTGTAGTGTTCGACCGCTGCCCGGCTAACCCGTTTCAGGACTTTGTTGGCCAGTTCGTCGCCGCCAATTTCACGAATCGCGCGCCAAATGGCCGGCACGACCAAGGGTTGGTTGTTGGCAAACAGCAAGAGCAAGGCAGTCTCGGTAGCCTTATACAAGTGGCGCGGCCTGCCGCGACTGGCCAGCCTCTGCATGCTACGTTCGACAAAACCGGCCGCGACCAGTTCGCTAAGTTGCTCGGTAATAGCCGTCCGAGTGACGCCGGTCGCTCGAATGAGGTCAGACACCGACTGAGGCGGATTGCCCACCAACAACTTCATAACGCGCAGCCCAGCCGCGCTAATAGTTGCATCAGGCATACAATTGCTTCCCCTTTTGTGCGGAGGGTCTCCACACGTCAAATTACGCTCTCCAGCGGCGAGATTCATGGTTGTCTAGATGATGCACCACTGCACGTCGCCGGATGTCTACAGTAAGGTGAACTTGATGGCTTCGGCCATTTCGCCCTCAGCCGCCGGCCGTGTCGAGCGCGCGGACAAAAAGTTGTCCGAAATCGTCGAAAAGATCGGCGAACGTCGGGCACCAACAATGGGTATTGTCTCCCAGCCCCGCAGTTCTGGGAGCAACTGCCCTTCTTCTCCATGAGACGGAATGATGAGTCCAAACACCTCACTGTGGAGCCAAAAACTCCACGGAGGGGTGCCACACGTAAGCGGTATCATAACACACAACGGCAGGGACCACAAGATACTGTGAAAATATCTTCATACGTGCGAAATACGGCCCTCTCGTGACAAACCAAGCCGCCAGGGCGATCCCCATCCATAGGGGCACGCAGCCAGCATTGCAGCGTTCGCCATACATGGCGATGGCAGAATATCACGCTACAATGTCGGTTTACTCGGCCACGAATCTTGGCCGCATGTCCGCCGGCATTGGAGACTTCCCAGATGACGAAAGATCTTGACTGTACGATTTGCGGTTCCTGCGTGGCCGATATCTTGGTTCGTCCATTTCCGTTGGAATGCGTCGTCGGCGGGGGCCGGCTCTTGCAGGTTGAACCGCTCGAAGTAACCACCGGCGGCATCGTTTCAAACTCCGGCATCGCCATGCTCCGGCTTGGCATGAAGGTGGCGGCTTTCAGTTACGTCGGCAACGATGATTTCGGCACGGTCCTCAAGCGGCGCCTCGGCAGCGAAGGGCTCGATTGCAGTTGCCTGTTGACGCATCCCAGCGGGGCCACCAGTGCTACAGCCGTATTGATCGATCCTTGCGGTGAACGGAGCTTCGCCCATTGCGTCGGCGCGCCTAAATTGATGACTAAGGCCCTCTTCTTCGAGCATCTCGACCTGTTCGCCCGCAGCCGCATGATGCTTCTGGGCTACTACTCGCTGATGCCCAATCTCGATCCCGATCTCCCGGAGGTGCTGGCCGCTATCCGCAATGTTGGCTGCCAGACGGCGCTCGACACGGCCGGCGATGGCGGTGCACTCCAGCCGCTGGACCGCATCCTTCCCCATTTGGACGTCTACGTGCCTAGCCACAACGAAGCGCGCCATCAGACGGGCCACGACGATCCGCAAAAAATCGTCGAAACCTATCGCTCCTGCGGGGCTCCCGGACTGTTGGGCGTGAAGCTTGGCTCGCAAGGAGCACTGCTGAGTCCCGCGGCCGGGCAGTATATCTCGATCGATTGCGTTTCGCCGCCCGGGCCCGTCGTTGACACCACCGGCGCGGGCGATTGCTTCTTCGCCGGTCTGCTCAGCGGTCTGCTCCGCGGCCTCGATGTCACAGAGGCCGGCCGCTTGGCCGCCGCCACCGGCGCCTGTTGTGTTACCGGCTATGGTGCTACGGCGGGCCTGCGAGACTACCCTGAGACGGCCCGCCTCGCCGGACTGTAGCCGAGGCGCAAGTTAATGCCTGGCGGCCGATGGCGTTGTGCCAACGTACGCTCGGTCACATGCCGCATCGCTCGGCCGATGCTCACGAAACCTTCACCACGCGGCCACGGAAGACTGACTCCGTTTCCTTTTGGCACAAAACGACGGCATCTCGGGCCAATTCGCCCGCCAAGAGCGGCGATGGCCTATTGGCGCGGACCGACCGCACAACTTCGGTAAGTTCAGCCTCAAAAGCGTCGACCGGATCGCCCGAGCCCAGTTTCGGTCGCAACACTTTGCCGTTTTGCAGAAGCACCGTCAGCGGAGTGACGACGTCGCCAATCGTTGGCAAGCTGGCGTACTCGAAAAAGAGCGTGGCCTTCTCGAAGTACATTTCGTACGCGTGGGTAAAAGGCCGGCCATGTTGGTTGATCACGCCGCTGGTGGCCGTGATCATGCGCGGCGGATCGTAAAGAAACTGCGTAGAGAACCGCTCGACGACTTCGCCGCGCATCGTGCCGACGCTGTGTACGGCCTTCGGCATCCCGGCCACAAGGCGAATGTAATGGGCGTCGTGAACGTGCAGGTCGAGCATCGGTCCGCCGGTCTTTTCGGGATTATAGAAGTCGCTCAACCAGGTCGGATCGGAAATAATGCGTTTGAAATGGCCGCCCAACAATTGGCCGTATTTGCGACTCTGTGCAACTTCCCTCGCAAATTGATATTCTGGAAAGAACGCCAGCACATGGCCGATCGACAGCAGCTTTCCGGCACGCTTGGCCATCTGCACCATGCGGTCGGCGTCGGCCGGCTTCAGTGCGATCGGCTTCTCGCAAAGAACGTGTTTGCCAGCCTTCAGCGCAGCAATGGCCACCTTAGCGTGCCACGACGGCGGAAGGCATATGTCGACCATATCGACATTTGGGTCTGCCATCAGGTCGTCGAGTTCGGTGTAGCGGGCAATGCCGCTAAGATCCATCATCTCGCCCTGCGGGCCAAAGTTTCCTTTGATTGTGCGCCAGTCGCCCGCCAGGCGTTTCTGATCCTGCTCGCACAGGGCCACGACCTCAACACCACGAATCTTCTTGTAGCTCAGATAGTGGATCATCCCCATGAATCCGATGCCCGCAATACCGACGCGAATCATTCTTGCTCTCCCTGAGGATTGATGTCGTGCACGGTGCACGCCATTGCCCACTAAGCGACAATTTTTGAGAATCGCTGATACGCATCGTCCCACGCGGACGTTTCACGCGGTTCGTACTCTTCGACCTGAAAGCTGCGACGGATCACCTCGCGTGCTTCTGCGATGGAACTGACGTCGCCGGCTGCGACAGCCTGCATCATCACGTTGCCGGTGGCCGTGGCTTCGACCGGTCCGGCGACAACTCGACGGCCCGTCGCGTCGGCCGCAGCTTGGCAAAGCTGCCTATTTTTTGTGCCGCCGCCAACAATGTGGATTGTTTCGATCCGACCGCCAGACAGTTCTTCGCACATCGCCAAGGTCTGACGAAACTTCATGGCGATGCTCTCCAACGCACAGCGGAGCACGGCGCCTTTCTCTTCCGGAATGGGCTGCGCGGTCTTGCGGCAGAAGGCCCGAATCGCCTCCGGCATATCACCCGGAACCAAAAAGTCCCGTGCATCGGGATCGACGAACGATCGCAACCCGGGCTGCTCCGCGGCGAGTAGATTCAGGGCCTCCCAGGTCAGGTTCGCGCCGGCGTCGTTCCATACCCTGCGACACTCCTGCAGCAACCACAACCCGACGATGTTCTTCAGCAACCGCGTGGTACCGCCCACTCCCCCTTCGTTCGTGAAGCTAAACTTTAGCACCGTATCGCTGATCACGGGCTTGGGCGACTCGATGCCCATCAATGCCCATGTGCCCAGGCTAATGTAGCACCAGTCGGGCCGCACACCGGGACGGCTTTGGGCCGGCACGGCCATCACGGCGCTAGCCGTATCGTGCGAACCGGGCAACACGACCTTCGCGCCCGATAGGCCGCATTCGGTCGCCAGGTTCGCGCGGAGTGGACCCAACGTCGTACCGGGCTGGCTAATCGGCCCGAGAATTCGCGTGGGAAGCGAAAACCGCTCAAGCAGCCCACCAGCCCAATCTCCGGTGATCGGATTATAAAACTGACTCGTGCTGGCCTCGGTCATTTCATTGCACTTCACTCCGGTCAACAACCAGTGAAACAGGTCGGGCACCATCAGAAGCGTCTCAGCGATGTCCAGTAGCGGCGAACCCGAAAGCTTCATCGCCAGCAACTGATAGAGCGTGTTCAGTTGCATGAATTGCAGACCGGTCGATTGAAAGATTTCCTCGCGGCTTACGATGCCGAAGGCCTTGTCCATTATGCCGTCGGTGCGGCTGTCGCGATAATGGTAGGGGTTGCCCAACAGTTCATCGCCACGTCCCAACAGCCCGAAATCGACGCCCCATGTATCGACTCCGATGCTGGAGATGACGTCATTGCACTTGGCGGCCGCTGCGCAGCCCTTGGCGAACGTTCGACCACTGGCCCAACAGGTCCCAATACAGCCGCCCACCAACTTCGACCGGTCCGTTATCGAAGCGATGAACCTCGTCCAATCGCAATCGCGAACCATCGAAAAGCCCCACAACATGACGCCCGCTAGAGGCGCCCATGTCGACGGCGAGATAAGCCTTCTGTTTCATTTGCTTTTTCCGTCTTTCGTGTGCTGGCGAACAAGTCTGTATAGGCCGAGTTTTCGACCGTCCGCTATCGTGCCCCCTTGATCGCTGCCGGTCAAGTACTTGCTGTGGGGCAATCGTCCGCGTCGCTCCCGAGCAAGCAGGAATGCCTGCCCCGCTTCTCCATCCGATCGCGAGGCAAGCATACTAGACATAGTTCACAAACTTTCGTATAATTCGGCGACCTCGTACAGGAGTATTCATGAGAATCTCGGCAAAAACGGAGTACGCCTGCATTGCGATGCTCGAGTTGGCATCGAATTATGGCTCGGGAGAGCCGGTCCGGATCCGCTGGATTGCGGAGCGGCACGGCATTCCGCCCCGTTTCCTGGTCCAGATTCTGCTGCAACTCAAGGGCGCCGGCCTCGTCAATAGCGTTCGCGGGGCAGCGGGCGGATATCAGCTTCTCAAGCCGCCGCACGAAGTCTCGCTGGGGCAAGTGATGGAAGTGATAGACGGCTCGTTCGACGAGAGCGTCCAGACCAGCAGCGCCTCGTCCGATTCGGCTGCTGTGAAGGTTCTGTTGCACGCCTGGAATGACGTAACGGTCATGCAACGGAAGATGCTAGAAGAAATTTCGCTGGCCGACCTCCTCGAGCGGTCAAAAGCACAGGACGAGCGGATGTATCACATCTGATCGGCCATTGAGAAAGCTGTAGGAGGCGTCTCCAGACGCCGATTAGACACAACACCGACGAACTTCGGCGACTGGAGTCGCCCGCCAGAATCGCCCCCCCTTTTCCCGCCCACGGATCGCCAATTTCATTTTCGACCAGCACCTGTGGGCAGTCCAAACCGAAGCATTAACAGACTGACAACAACAAAGGAATCACGAATGACGTCTCTATTGCCCCCTCATGGCGGCTTGACAGAACCCGTTTGCCGAACCGTGCCCGCCGACGCGATCACCGCTTTTCTGACGCAGGCCAAGAAATTGACGCGGGTGCCGGTATCGGATGCGGACCTTTCGACCGTCTACCGGCTTGGCGATGGCGGACTCAGTCCACTGGTGGGGCCGATGGATTCGGCCACGTACGACCGCGTGCTCAACGACTCTGTCATCGAATATAACGGGAAACTGTACGCCTGGACGATTCCGCTGGCCCTGCCCGTGACGGAGGCATTGGCCAAGACGCTTCGGCCGGGCCAACAGGTGGCGCTAGTCAACTCGGCCGACGACATTGTGGCCGTACTCGACGTTACGGACGTCTACCCCTGGGATAAGAAGAAATACCTTGAGCGAGTCTACTTGACTGACCGCACCGACCACCCTGGCGGCGATATGGTGCTGGTGGCCGATGCCGATAAAACGCACCTGCTCGGTGGAACGATCCAGGTATTGCCCCAGCCGAAAGACCCGCGGTTCGGCAAATATGTATTGACGCCTCGCGAGGTTCGCAAGCTTTTGGCCGAGAAGGGTTGGCAGCGCGTCGTCGCCTTTCAGACCCGTAACCCGCTACACCGAGCACACGAATATGCGCTGGTTTATGGCTTGGAGACCTTGCTGCGGGCTGGCCACAACGCCGGCGCGTGCCTCAACCCGCTTATCGGCGAAACCAAGGGGGACGACGTCGACGCCGACGTTCGCATGCACACTTACGAGACGCTGATCCAAAATCGCGTACTGGGCGATGGCGACAGCGATCCGGCTCTGTGGGGCCCGCGCGGCGAATCTGTGCCCGACCGCGTGATTCTGCTCGGTCTGGATATCAAGATGTTCTATGGCGGCCCGAATGAAGCGGTCATGCACGGTATCTACCGACAGAACTTCGGCTTCACCGACATCATCATCGGCCGAAAGCACGCCGACGCCCCGTATCACGACGGCACGCCCATCTGGGGCGACTTCGACGCCCAAGCGATCTTCAATAACTTGGCAGGCGACCTGAAGATTCACCCGTTGTTGGTCGGATTTGCCGCGTTCTACCAGTCGATGGGCCGCGTCGACTTGATGGACAACCACAAGGATGAGAAGCCGGTGTTCATCTCCGGCAAGGAAGTGCGCAAGGCGCTGTTGGAGGGCCGGCCGGTCGATCCGCGGATCATGCGCGAAAGCACCGCGGCGATACTGACGGCCGCAATGGCAAAAAAATAGCGACGACTGCGCCGCCCGCAACAAGAAACTCATGCAGAGACGCAAAGACCGGCATACTGCCCTTTGCGCCTTCGCGACTTTGCGTGATCTTCTCCGGGAGTGGCTTTATCGTTATTCCGGTGCTCTTTCGCCCACCGGTTCACCGTACACGGTGAAGGCGTGGGCGTTGCCACCATTGCCGGTGACCCACGCGCCGCCATTCTTCCGATGGGCCCGCTTCGCGCTATACGTATCGCGGTCGCAGAGCCAACTGATATAGCCCGAATCGGTCGAGCCGATCAGCCAATAGTTTTGACCACCCTTAAGCGGCCCGGCCGAGGACGAAAGAGCCGCGAAGCAAAGCCCTTCCTCGTCGGTGATGTCCGAAGCAAGGAACGTCGCCAGCCTTTTGCCAGGTTCTCCATCGACATCGGACCAGATCGAAAATTCGCAAGACGTCGGCGCCGTGTCGGAGGAACCGTGAAAGATGGCCGCCACAACGCCCTTGGGCATCCAATCGCTGCCCGGCACGGCACGGAACAAATAGCCCTCTTCGATCGATTCTGAGAACGCGCCGTAACAGCCGGACATGAACTGGGGTGGGCTGCGGAGAGCACTCCCGCCGATGGCGACCGCCGTCGATCCCTGGGGCGGAATGTGCCCCTTCAAGAGCTGAATACAAACGCTGTCGGCATCGGCCAGCTTCGCAAGATCAACCGCCGCCGGGACATGTGGCGGCGTGCCACCCTGATCGGTCCACCACTTGGTCCAAGCCGCGGTATCGGCGCCGATGTTCCGCCCCGTGAGACGCACGAGCGATATTTGCGCCAAATCCGCGTGTTTTGATTGGGGTGGTTCAACAACGGGATGAGAGTCGGTACGGCGCTTTGATCGCCAATGAGGCCGAGCGCACGTGCGGCCATCCAACGAACTCGGTTCTCATTCGGGGTAGCGTCGGCAGCGATCTCTCGAAGCCGTGCCACAGCACTGCGAGAATGGACTATCGCGAGGGATGCGATGGGCTGCAACAGGTCGTGCCCTTCATAGGTCGAAAGCTGCTTGATCCACTGCGGTTCGAGCACGGCCAGTTCAGGCGATCCAACGCCGTTGACGCCTCTCACACGCAATGTATTTCGATACGTGTCTTCGGACCAGTCGCGATACAGCCGCTGCGAATCATTCAAGGCCCAGTCATTCGGAGATTGCAGCATTCCGCGTGGAGCCGTCACCGTCGTCGTTGACTCAGCCGAGCGAATCGAGTTGCCGCGGCCGCTATATTCGCGCATCTGAGCTTCGGTGCCGAAATAGACGCCGCCGAAACCGCTGCTGCCACTGTCCGGATAGAAGCTGATATGAGAAGCCCCCTTGGAGGTTATGAAACGTGTCAACTCGAACGTCCCGCTTCCCGCTTCAATGTGCTTGTGTACGCCGGGATGAAGGTCCGGAGGGCCGACTGGGCTGATCTGGGTGATGTAGAAGGACAGCGTGGCGCGGGAGTGGCTCGCCAAGGTGTAGGTCCCTTTCACGGTCACGGTGTCGCCGACAGAGAGCGTACCGAGTTCCGACCGAACCTCTTTGATCACTATCTTGTCGCCCGGTTCAAAGTGACTCGGCCCGACAACAAAGTCCACTTTCTTTAGAGCAGCGCCAACCGTCGTGGTATTTGTCGCGGCAGATGGCTTGGGAATGCCACCGGGCCAATCGACGGTCCCTTCAGCAATCGGTGGCGATCCACCGCGGGCTTGCCACCAGCGCCGCCAGGCGGCCACGTCATCCGTAAAGTTTTCGCCGGTAAGGCGCACTAACGATATTTGTGCCCACATCCGCGTATCACGGCTGTAGTGATACGTAAGATGAACGAGATCGGGCACTGCGCCGTGTCGCCGAGAAATCCCAGCGCCCGTACCGCCATCCAGCGGTCGCGATTGTTCTTCTGAACCCGCTCGGTGGCGATATGCAGCATGTCAGGCAAGGCCCGCTTGCTGCGGAGAGCGGCCAGCACGTTGATCGCGTAGATTCGAGTGTTCGAAGCGTTACTGGAGAGCTGCGGCAGTAGTTCCTCTTCCTTACGGGCTTTTTCCTGCTGGTCAAGGTCGCGCAGCCATCCTTGCTTGAGATAGCTCGCAAAACGATTCTCGATCGAGTCGCGGAAGCTGCGCTGCTCGTCGTTGAGCAGGGCGTCGTAAGCGAAGTCTGTGCCGGTCGTCTTGGGCGGCGTTGGGCTGAATACCGTGAAATCGTAGACAACGCCGTTGACGATCCACATCAGCACCCCGCGCCCGCTGTACTGAAGCATCTTCGACTGCGATTTTGTTACCAACCGATCGGGCGTGCCATAGGCCGATACCACTTCACTCTCGGGCGACCCGACGCGGACGCCCGACGCCAGCGGCCGCGTAAACCCCTTATTAAATCGGAGTTCATAGACACCGCGCACGTTGTCGACAAGACAGTCAATGTGGTACTGCGACAGCCATCGCTTCCATTGGTTATCCGGATCGGGATTAACCTCGGGCGGACCGAAATGGTCGATCAACTCATCGAGCGTCGCACCGATGCGGAAGCCGCCCCACCCCGCACCTTCGGTGACGAAACTCGGGGCAGCAGGAGATATGATCCGGTTCAGAACAGCGCCGCGATAGTCGGATCCGACTTTGGCGACCGCCGGCGACTCGACCAGCACCATCTTGTTCGAATCCTGCACCGACCAGACGAATTCCGTCAGTCGCTTATCATCGGGATCCACCACTGCCAGCCGGTCGCCACGCAATTCGTACATTCCACTCGTATTACCGCCGGACCGGAGGAGGTATCGGTTCTGTCCGAGGTTCAAAATGAGTACGGAATGTTGCCCTCCTTCGGGCAGCGTTAGTTGCCAACGCCCGGCAAGATCCACCAGTCCAGGCACAGGTGTTTCATGGGGTGCTGCCTCGATCGGCTCAACTTGTGTCGGGCGCGTCGGATGCAAGATCATCATCAACAAGAGGCACGCGGCCCCCACAGCGCACGCTGCCGCTCCGACTGCGAGCACTTTGCGATTCCATGCAGGACTCGGAGGCACAGCTTCAGACTGACACTTGGATTGGGCAGTTACGAGCCGCGACTTCAGGATGTCTTGTTGGCTGCGGAGGCGGGCCAGTGTGGCATCGGCCTTGGTGAGCTGCTGTTGGAGGTCTTCGATCTGCTGCTGTTGAGCCTCGCGTTGCGGACGCAACACGGCCAGGTGCTCTTCGCATTCGCGCAACGTCACGAAATTGGATTGCGCCGTGGCGGCCGACAGAGCCGCTTCGTTCGCGCGGATCTGCTCGGCTAAATCCGCCTCGATACCGCGGGCTTCGTCCAGCAGCGCCGCCAGCCGATTGCGACGGCGCTGATAGTGGGCCACCGCGGCATCCGCCTGCTGCGTGGTGGATTGCAGTTCCTGAACGAACTCCGGGGCGTGACGGCGGAAGATCGTCGCCGCCCAGTCTCGCGCGCCTGCCAAGGCTTGTCGGACGTGACGAATGATGGTTCGAGCAAGGGACCGCTGTCGTCTGCGCCGCCCTCACCCCCGGCCCCTCTCCCGAAGGGCGAGGGGAGAATGATGTCCGTGCCACCCTCGCGTCCGGCGTCTCTTCCGGGTGGGGAAGGAAGTGGACGTCCCGATCTGAATGCTTGGATGTCGGCCGCCACGGCAGCGCAGTCGGCATAGCGATCGTCCGGGTCCTTGGCCATCATCCGCGTCACGATCGCGACCACCGTCGGCGGCACGTCGGCAGCTTGCTCCAACGGGAAGGGCTTCTCGTAGGCGTGCTGAAAGATCATTGCCGTCGGACTATCGGCCGTAAATGGCATCCGCCCGGCCAACAGTTGATACAAGAGCACGCCGAGCGAGTAGATGTCGGCCCGGGCGTCGACCTTCCGGCCGCGGGCCTGTTCGGGCGAAATGTAATCGACCGTGCCCATGATCACGCCGGTGGCCGTCATGCGATCGCTGTCATCAAGACGGCGGACCAGGCCGAAGTCGACGAGCATCGCGCGGCCGCTCTCGCGTTCCAGCAGGATGTTGCCCGGCTTGATATCGCGATGGATCAGCCCCCGGGCATGGGCGGCCTGCAAACCGGCCAGGCACTGGTCGACAAGTTGCAGGGCCTCGTCCATCGGAAAACGTCCCTGGCGGCCGAGCCGCTCGGCAAGCGACTCGCCGTCGACGTATTGCATGACGAAGAAGTGATGGCCGGCGTCTTCGCCAATGAAGTAGATTGGCACCACGTTGGGATGGGCGATACTGGCGGCCGCGGTGGCCTCGGCGCGGAAGCGGCGAACGAAATCGGCATCACGGGCGAGTTGCGCGGGGAGCACCTTGATGGCCACGTCGCGCTGCAACGTCTCGTCATAACCGCGATAGACGTCGCCCATCCCGCCGCGGCCGATTTGGCTGATGATGCGGTAGTGGCCCAGTCGGACAAACGGGAGCGGGTCGCCGCCCGACGGCTTGTCGGCCGCGTTCGTGCCCTCGGGCGGCGTATCGCCATCCAGCACGATAAAGCTGCCGTGGGCCGGTGTTTCATGCGACGAGGTGTCGGCCTCCCGCGCATCGTGCAATTCCGGCGACGCTCCCCATTTTTGCACGGCGCCTTCCGGTCCATTTCGACAAGCAGAGACTGTCCCTTTTTTCTCCTCTTGCAGCAGGGCCGCGTCCAGCGCCTCGATCAGTTGTTCGCACGTCTGGAACCGGTCTGTCGAATCGACGCCTAAGGTTCGCTCCAGCATGGTCCGCGCGACGGCCGGCGCTCGAGCCTTGATCGTTGCATCGTAGATGTAGCAAAGGACAGGCTGGCCAGTCACCAGTTGGCACATCAGCGTGCCAAGCTGATACACGTCGATGCGCCGCGGATCGATCGTATAGCCGGCCGCCTCCAACGCCTTGGCGGCAGCGTCGATCTCCGCAGGCAGCGCGACGCCAGTGCCGCCGGTCAGTTCTGGTGGGCAGAACTCGGGGTCGCTATCCTCGCCGCCTAAGTGCCGCGATGCGGGCGGCTCCGGCAGCGTCGGCCGAAATGCTTCGTCAACAGTGACGTCGTCAATACCGACCGACCGGTGAATGCGTCCCGAGCAGTGCAGCGTTTGCAGATCACGGGCTATCCGCCGCAGCAACTCCAACCGCTCCTTCAAGGTCCACGACGCGTTGTCGGCAAGCAGTTGCGCAAGGGGAATCCGCGACAATGAGTCAGCAGCGGCCCTTGTCATAACATCTCTCCTTCGAACCGCTAGTATACGTCGCCGGAGGTCGGGATAAAAGAATAGGTCTTCGCGTGCCCTGCCTTACATGCCTGCAAACATAAGTCGACCTGTGCCCTCGTCTCAACCATGACGGAATATGCGCACTCGCCGCCAAGTCAGCAATCCAGCGGCACCGACAAACAACATGGCAATGCTGCACGGTTCGGGAACGATCGCCACGCGAAGACTTACAGTGCTCCATCCATCTGTCGGCGAACTGTTATAGCTGCGGTAGGGGGCGGTCATATAGTCGGCGTCGAGATTACAATCGCCGCCGCGCAAGCCGCGCACATTGTCACTGATGATGGCCTCGTTCCACTGCCAGAGCTCGCCTCCCATGTCATACGTGCCATAGGGACCGGGCGAGGCCGCGAACGTGCCGGCTGGTGTCAGGTGGTTCGTTGGATCGGAGTAGCCGCCAGCGTAGTAGTTGGCGTTATTTGTGCCGCTTGCGGAAATAGCGTTGCTAGGCTCGGCGTCGCTTTGCGTGGGATAGAGCCAATAGCCGGCATTGATTCCGCCGCCCTTGTAGTAGGCTGCTTTGTACCATTCGTTCTCCGACGGGATAACGTAGGTGGCCCCGGTGTTGCGCGTCACAGCCATCAGGTCGGCATTTGTGATCGCGCCATTGAGCGTGTAGGCCCCGGTTTCTGTCGTGCCCGGCCCTTGGGACCCGGTGGGTTGGCCATTTTGCAGCCAGTTGCAGAAACGTGCCGCGCTGCCCCACGTGACACCGAATAGCGGACAGTTGTCGGCATCGCTATAACTGCCGGCGACCGAGTAGCTGTAGCTACCAGGATTGCCGCTTTGGGTGATGGACAGCGTCGGGTAGAAAGTGGCCATGATCGGATTGTACAGCCCGTAGGTATCTGTTTCTGCAACGGCGTTGAGGAACTGGCAATATTGGGCCGTCGTCACGTCGTACGTCCCGATCTGGTAGGTGTACCCTACCGCTCCGTAGAACGTTGGGTCACCATCGGAGATCAGTCTGCTTTGTTCGCCGACGTTGCCTGGATCGCCCACCGTGACGAACTGTAGGCTCGTCTGGCCTGCCGGCATGTTGAACACGTCAGCCCGTGTGAGACCGGCGGCCAGGACTACGGCAGCAGCGATTGCCAGCATTCCAAAGTGCACTTTCATCTCACACCTCCCACAACCGTTTTTTGGAAGACGCATAGCCTTCGACACTACAAGCAAGACACAGTGGCGGCCCACATTGGCCGCCTACTTGCGCAGCTTTCTCTTCAACTCCGCGAGTTCGGATGACACGTCGAGGTCTTCGTCAGGAGTTTCAATATCGTCGGAAGTGCCGCCGGTTTCCATGCCGCGCAGCTCGGCCATCGCCGCGGCTTCGGCTTCGGCCTGCTCGACCTTGGCCTTCATGCGATCAAACTTGGCGAAGGCGCTTTCATCGATCTCGCAGGTGGCGGTAATGGTCTGGGTGTCGATCTTCTTGCGGAACGCGGCCGCCCGCTGCCGAGCCGAGAGAGTCGCCAGATTCCGCTTGGCTTCGGCCAGTTTCGCCTTCATCGCAGACAACTGACAGCGGAGGCTCACACTGGCCTCCTCGGCCGACTTCAATTGATCCTCCAGCGCGGCCACGAGCTTCTCGTGCTCATTCTTGCGAGTCAGAGCTTTGCGGGCGAGATCATCGTTGCCCTCCTCGATGGCCTTTTCTGCCCGGCCCTGCCACTGCTGCTGCCCGGCGCGGTTTCGTTCGAGTTCGCGCACGAGGGTCTTTCCGTTGGCCATCGCCTTGGCCGTCTGGCTGGTCACTTCGGCAATTGTCTCTTCCATCTCGCGGATGGCTTGCTTGAGCATCTGCTCCGGGTCCTCAAAACCTTCGGTCAGGTCGTTGAGGTTGGCCGAGATGATATCGGAAATGCGTTTGAAAACTCCCATCGTACTCTCCTTCACCGTAGTTGTTTGGGTAACAGGTCATTTTGTGCTGAACGATTTACTCACGCGGCAGGCAATGGCGCCGGACTGTGCCTGCTACCATGCTCCGGCGGATTCGCGATGCGTCACGTATGCCGGCAGCATGAGCACCACCCCGATGCCGCAGACTACGCCAAGCAGATGGGCCCCCGGCGTCCAACTGGACACCCACCCGAACGTCCATGCCCTCGCAAAGATCGAGTACAACTCCATGAGTGGAATCAATAGCAGGCACCACCAGGCGGGCACAGCGATGATGCCCCAACTCAGGAACCAGTTGAGCCCGTACTTCGGCCGACGGACCAGTCCGAGCAGGAGTGTGAGCGGAAACAGAGCCAAGTAGGCGCTTTCCACCGAAGCCGCCGGCATGAGAATCAATGCGATGGTGACGACGGCAAAAATGGCCCCAGAGGCGCCGACCAAGCCGACAGGCAGTATCAGTCGAGCGAAGAGGCCGACGGCCACGAGGCACGCCAGGTAGACAAACACATACAGCCCGTTGCCGAGCCGTCGATTGACCGGATTGCCGAAGACCCATAACACCCACATGTTCAGCACCAGGTGCCAGAAGCCGATGTGGCAAAAGCCGTAGAGCAAGACGCTGAACGGACCAGTGCCGGGCCCGACCGGCCAGCTCCAGCCAAACAGGAATACCAACGCGTTTAGCACGATCAGCACGACGTTGGCGACCGGGGCGTTCGTCCTTGCCCCCGGGTATTTCATTTCCAGCGGGATTGGTAGAAACATGGCACGACTCCTCGCGGTTTGGGAGAAAGGGGGGGACAGTCCCCATTGGTGCAAACTTGACGCTCGAATGCCCGGTCCTCGCCTTCTTAATGAACTGAGGCGACGGTTTTCGCAGCGGCCGAGCAAAAAATTCGCAATGGAGGGCTGACCGTAGGGTCCGCCGTGCGGACCTTATGGACGGCTCTTGGTCCGCGAGGCGGACCCTACGCAATCAGTGAGTTGCGTCAGAAGACGTTCGGATGATCGAGGTGAGCCGGGTCACGGTTCGGGCCAGACCGGCACCCCGATTCTTCTTGGCCTGCACGGGATCCAAGCAGTCGTACGCTTGTCGCATCGTCTGCTCAAGCCCGCCGTGCTGTGACAAATAGCCGCCCAAGCGTCGCCATTCGAGCGTGAACTCCTCGTCGGCCTCTTCGGGGCGGGCGTAATTCTGCACTTGGCCGCGAACCAGTGCTTCAAGCGTCTCTCCCAGACGCTGCTTCGCGTGTCGGAAAAAGTGGTCGACGGCAGAAGGACTGATGTTCAGGGCCTCAGCGGTCTGGGCGATGGTTAAGCCCTGACACAGCCGCCCGTAGAGCACGCGCACGTAATCGACTTGGCCCGCGCGGCAATATTCGGCGGTCAGCGTTTCCACGGCTCTTTGAACGACGTCTTCCACCCAGGCGGCATAGAATGCGTCCACATGCTCGTCGGCAGTGCCCTCCGGCGGGGCAATCTGCTCGGCTACCTCTCGGAGGCGTTGCTCGCGGTTCGCACGAACGCGATTGCGATGCGAGAGCATGTTGCGGACTATACAACACAGCAGCGTCCGCAACTTTGCCGATCGGTTCGATGCCCAACGCACTAGCAACCGCTGCTGCCAGAGGGCCTCGAACGTCTCGGAAGCCACATCTTCAGCATCATCGATATTCCTAGCGCCCCAGCGCAAAGAAAACCGGCAGATCGGTCCCCAATAATCCGTCACGAACTGGCCCCAATCCTCTTCCGAGCCACCGCATGCAAGGCGTTGGACGAGGGTCAAGCGTGTCTGCGGAAACGACATGATCGAGTGAACAAGTTGAGAAGATGACTATCGGATCAGAACGCTCGTACAGCGACCGTGACGAAGCACGGAATCCCGATTCCCATCGTATGAAGGGCGATTCTAACCCAAATTGTGTAGTTAAGCAATCACAAGTCCCGAGGCCGCGGCGTGCCCACCACTTGCTAATCCATCGCGGTTCGCGAAAATTGCAGTTCACCGCACGGCATGGCACAACTCGGGTGCAACGCCAAACTCGGGTGCAACGCCAACCGAAACGCAAATGGACGTCGCAAACATATTCGCCGAGATACCGAATCAACTCGTAGCCGAGCATTTCACCACGCTGCGTACGGCCCAGCGATTGCGCATTGAGCGGATTGTCACGCCGGCGCACGCGCCCGGACCGGGGCCTTGGTACGATCAGGACCAGCATGAATGGATTTTGTTGCTGCGGGGGAGCGCGGCCTTGGAGTTTCAAGGCGATGGCGAACCGACGGAGTTGCTGCCCGGGGCGTATTTGAACATCCCTGCGCACCGGGCGCATCGTGTGGCATGGACCGACGCGCACGAAGAAACTGTCTGGCTGGCAATCCACTACGATCCTTGAGCAAACCCAAGTAGAATGTTCATGCGGTGAATCCAATCGCCGACCAGGAGACGTTCACTATGCCGGACCACATGGACGAAGTTAAGCATTGTTTTGCTGGCGACCAATTTGCTGCCACTAGCGGCGTGCAACTCGTCGAACTGCGGCCGGGCTTTGCCAAAGCTCGACTCGATATTCAGCCGCGGCATCTCAATAGCGTGGGTATTGTGCAAGGGGGAGCGATCTTTACCTTGGCCGACTTCGCTTTCGCCGTCGCCTGCAATACGTCAGGCCGGGTCGCGGTTGCCGTAAACATGAACCTGTCTTGCATGAAGGCGATTCGGTGCGGCACATTGCGCGCCGAGGCATGCGAAGTGTCGCGAAGCAAGCACATCTCGACTTGCACCGTGAGTGTTACCAACGAAAAGGACGAACTCGTCGCGCTTTTCCACGGTACAGCGTACATCAAAGACGAGCCCTTTCCACCAGAGCCCACAGCACGCTCGTGACGGCTGCCCATGAGCCCCATCAATTCAGATAGCGTCGGAGGCGCATGATGAATCGAGTAGAATACGCGGTCTCGCAATTCAAGTCCGGGCTGAATTGCTCGCAAGCGATTTTCTCGGCGTACGCCGGACGATTTGCAGTTGACGAGCCAACGGCCTTGAAAATCGCCTCGGGTTTTGGCGGCGGCATGGGCCGTAACGCCGAAATCTGTGGCGTCGTCAGCGGGGCTCTGATGGTCTTGGGACTCTGCTACGGCGGCTGCAACGCCGATTCGGAGACGAAAGAGGCGGTATACGCGCGGGTCAGGCAGTTTACCGAGCGGTTCAAAACACGCAACCAGTCGCTTGTTTGCCGCGACTTGCTCGGCTGCGATATCGGCACTCCCGCGGGACTGGAGCAGGCAAGGCAGAAAAAGCTTTTTGCAACTACCTGTGTCAAACTGGTACGCGACGCCGCCGAGATCCTTGAGGAGATGCTCCCGGCCGATGCATCGTGAAATTGCGTCTCCCCTCAAAAGCGTTATTGCCCGGGGAAGGCACGCTGCGAATGATGATGCTGAAGGCTACGACCAACCAAGGCATTTTCGGCCGGCTGTCCGGCAAGTTCATTAAGAAGCCTTGACCGTTGTAGCCTTCACTCTTCTCTTGGCGTTATAGGGCCAATTCCGGCTCTCCAAGGTAGTTCCCGTAGCTCAGCAGTAAAATTGCTGAAATGAGCACCAGTAGTGCCAAGTGAATGGTCCACAAGGTGCGCGGTCGGCAGGCCTTCCATTCGTGCAGCAAAACGCCGAGCAAATTGCTGAAGAGGACTAGCATAATCATGTGGATGGCCCAACTGCTGAACTCGTATGCGCCGAGTCGAACATGCGCGAGGTTGTAGAAGAAGAACTGCCCGTACCATAGTGTGCCCGTGAGCATGGCGAGCATGTAGTTCCATGCCAGATTGCTCCCATTGCCATCGTCTGGGGCGTGAAACAATTGGCCCAGCGACCGGTTCCTGATCGCCAAGTATAGGCTGAAGGCCACTGCGGTCAGAAATGCCCCGGGGTTGACGAACAAGTAACTGATGTTGCCTTTCCAGTAGCCGGCGCCGAACTGTTCGGCCACGGCGATGATCGGTTTGGCCATGTCGTTGATGGCGATGCCGTAGACGGCCGAGAGAACGCCGGCCACGAGTGATAGTATCAGCCCCTTCAGCCATGAAAACTCGCCAGGCCCGTCCTGGTTGTCTCGCAAATCGCCTTCCTTGAATCGACCGGCGGCCCCGCACAAGGCGATGCCGAGGGTACCCACCGCGACGCCAAGCATGACCCAACCGCCACCCGGCTTGGACAGTATTTGTCCAAGCTTTCCCTGCAACAGCGGCGTAACAAGCGTGCCCAGCACGCTCGATAGTCCGACTGCGATCGCGTAAGTCAAGGCGAACCCGATATATCGAATCGAGAGATTGAACGCCGTACCTCCGACACCGTATGCGATGCCTATCAGGCAGCAGTAGAGCATCGGAAGTTTTGGCGATTCGATCAGTACCTGACTAAGGTGTGGTATCGTGGCAATGGCTCCGATGATGGGCCACAACAGCCAGCACCAAGCGGCCTGGGTCATCCAAAAGATTTCCCACGACCAACGGCGTAGATATTTTTGCGGGGCGTAGCAGTTAGCGGCCAGAAACGCGCCCACGGCATGAAAGCCGACGCCTAGCAACGGATTCGGAGTTACGGGTGTCATGGTCTGCCTTCACTAGGTCAGGTCGCGTGGAAGTTTCACACTATACCGTGGCCTAGGTGAGCGCAGGCTCGGGCCGATCGAGCCGCAGAGGATAGCGCCCGTACTCCCGCACAAGTTTTACGATGTAGTCGTAGGTGTGGCCCGATACAGAGCTGGACACCGAATGATCTGATTGAAAGATGAAACCTCCGCCGCGGGCCGCGTCGAGTTTCCGCAGCACTTCGCGGCGTATGGCCTCGAGGTCGCCGGTTTCCCAAAGCTGTATGTCGCCATTGCCGCAGAAGCCCATGCGGTGGCCGTAGCGGTTCCGCAGATCGATCACGTCCATGCCGGCCTTCACCTCCAGCGGGTTGTAGGCGTCGATGCCAATGTCGATGTAGTCCTGAAAAATCGCGTGTGCATTGCCGCAGCCGTGGTAAATCACGTCGAGTCCTTTGCTGTGCGCGTGATCGGCGATGGCCTTGACCCACGGCTTATAGTATTTTCTCCAATACTCTGGATGCATGAAAGTGCCGCGTTTGTAGGCCACGTCGCCCCAGATGACGAAGCCGTCGAGCCACGGTCCAGCCGCGTCGATAGCAGCCTTGGCGCAATCGAGATAGAACTGGCCGACTCGGTTTAGTACGGCGCCCATCCGCTCGGGCTCCAGTGCAATCCACATCAAGTGGTTTTGCGGGCCGATCAAACGCGTCATGCACTCGGCGCATTCGGTCATGCTGCCATACACGGGAAAATCGGGCCACAGCCCCTTTACTGTTTCGACCCAAGCGGGCGAATTGCGTTCAAAGCCGTCGCCTACGCCCGCAATTTGATTGTCGCCCGCCGAAAAGTACCGCCGCCGATCATAGGGATCGTCAAACTCGGCCGCTTCCAACTTCTCCAGCGTATCGGTCTCCCAGCCGATAAACTCGGGCATTGGGCAATGGAAGACCTTGCGCATGATCGCGCCGTAGCCGGTTTTGACGACAACCTCATCCGAGGTCTCTTTTAGCGTTTCGAAGGAGCGGATCCACGGATCCATATTGGGAACCGTAACGATCCAATCGAGATCGTAGTAGTAGTACGGATTGGCATCCTCGGGCAAATCGAGTTCCGTTCGCCAGCGGTTGGTGAACCCGCCCCAAAAGAAATCGCTGATCGGCACCCGATCAGCCTCTTGGTGATGAAGCGTTTTCTTCATCCGCTCGAGTTGCGCAACGTGTTCTCTGTACGCTGCGTTGTCGCACCGCTGCCCTTCGTCTCATACATACCCATAGATTCACCCTCTCCAATGCTCGGTTAAATGCCCGCATTCTTTCGCAGACGCATTAGGGCAGCCACTGTTTCCTGCGGTATCACGCCGTGCTTGTCGGGCGGAACATCAAGCAGAAAATTGACCCCACCGGTCTGACACGTACGGAACTGCTTCAGCAATGCATCGTCGGGTCGAGGACTGTCGCCGGCGACCCAAAACCACTCCTTGCCGATCGGGTCGCAAACTTCGCCCGGCAGGTAATACTTCTTCCCTTCAATCTCGCGCCATTTCACGTGGCCGCTGGGAGGCGTCGCGTCTCGCTCCAGCGCGATCAGGTCGGACGGCCAGGCATAGTCGGGATCGTAGTTGAGATACGTGTCGAGCCCGTTGTTCATCATGATGACCGTCTGTGGCTGGAGACGAACTATGTGCTGATAGAGAAACGTACGATAGCCGCGTCCCAGCACCGACGGAATGTCGATCCACGTCTCAGCGATCGGGCCGAACTGCGTCAATAACTCGGTTACCTGAGCAGTCTGAAAATTCTGATATAGCGAGGTGGTGAAGGATGGCAGCTTGTCCTTTGTTTGGGACATTGGAAAGCCACCCAAGCCGGTCCACAGTCCGCCGTCGGACGGCGTATAGCTGCCAAAGCGGTTATGGTTGTCCCATGAGCAGTAGTAGAACCCCGGCAGGACGCCTCGCTTGCGACATGCCTCACAGAACTTTTCCACGACGTTCGTCTTGTTCGAGCTGTTAGCCACGGTGTAATCGGTGCACTTGCTTGGCCAAAGGCAATGACCGGAAACGTGCTTGGTGGTCAGCACCATGTATTTCATGCCGGCGTCACGTGCCACCGACACCCACTGATCAACATCGAGACGATCGGGGGCGTACGCGGCGGCAGGAGTCTTCCCGGATGAAAACTCCTTGCCGTCGAACGTATTCATGCCAAAGTGAACGAACATCCCGTATTGCAGCGCCTCCCATTTCTGCAATTGCTCCACGGAGAGACGCTGGCTGCCCACCGTATCGTCGGCAGCGCTGCCAACAGCCGAGGGCGGGGCGATCCCATGCGTACCTGCCAGAACTGCGGTGGCCGCAGCTCCGCCAAGCAATTCTCGCCGCGTCAGTTTGGAATGTCGCATGTCAAATCTCCCTGGAAAGTGCGCTTGCCTGACTGAAATATAAGACGCCAGTTGACACAATGGCTGTATCCGATACCATATCCTTTATAGTCGATTCGCTCCTCAAGTCCATATCTGGTATCGTTGCGAATATGTCGAATTCAGGGCTTCGCGTCCGCAATCGGGGTGCTTACTCGCAGCCGTTCTCAGGAGTCGGCATCGAGTTTTTTCCGCTTGGTATGCCGCCCGACCATACGGGACTCATCCTGTACGAGAGTGGCTATTTGCCGCAGAACGACTGGTGGGATTTCCCCAACACGCTCAGCCCTTTTTGGCGACTATACTACAACTCGCGGGAAGGCCACCGTGTCATTTTCCCGAACCGCACGATCGAATTGACGCCAGAGCACATGGTGCTGATTTCCGATCATCAGCTCTTCCACACTCAGGGAAGTGAACCCGTGCCCCACTTCTGGCTGGCGTTTAATGTGGCGCGCCGTCTGATGCCCAATCAACAGATTCCGATCGTTATGGCGCCCGGTCGGACGGAAAGATCACTGCTGGAGGATTTGGCTGAGCTATATGCAGAGGATTCCGGCGAGCGGAACCGGGATAGAATTTTCCACGGAAGCATGGCGTTGTTACACTTGGCGCTGAATCGGCCAGAAATAGAATGGCAGGGGAACACGCCGCCGGCCGTCGTGCAGACGGTCCGCTACATCGAAGAGCATTACGCCGCTCCACTCTTCATTCCACGCCTGGCGCGAATGGCAAACCTCTGCACCGAAGGGCTGGCCCGCTCGTTCAAGAAATATCAGGGTGTGACGATCGGGCGGTTCATCGTCAACGTTCGGGTGCGCCAGGCGGCCCACCTGCTGATTCACACGGACACGCCCATCGAGACAGTCGCCGAGACAACCGGTTTTCCGAATCGGGCCTATCTAAGCCGTGTATTCAAAAAAACGACTGGTGAATCGCCTGCCCAATTTCGTCGCCGGCATAGCATGCATCCAACGGCGCCGCACGACGACACCTTGGCGACGTGATCGGCACACGTCACGCCGCTTTGCGATGCAGGTGCGTCTCGTCCGATGCCATTTCCACCGCCGGGGCATCGCGGATGATTCTTCGCACGCGACCACCTTGCAGAACGTGATAGCGGATGCCACGCCAGTCGACGTAGCGCCCGAGACCAGCGCTGGCGACCCCGATCCAGTGCGCTAGCTCCACCAACGGATTGGCCCAAATGTCGAAGCCCCGGATGCGGCGTGACGCCTTTTCCCAATGCGGGAAATAGGTGTGCACCAGATCTTGCCGGACAGAGCCACGATAGACCGTTACCATGTAGAGAATAGCGCTGACGGTAATCGGGATCCATGGCGAGGGAGAGCCTGTCAGCAGACCCCACGCGAGCACCCCGAGGTTGCCCAGCCAAATGGCATTGGAAAATGTGGCCGAGAGGAACGAGAAGAGCCACCAATCAAAAGTGTACAACCGCGCGACAAGGTATTGGCGTCGGATGAACGACATTGCTTCGCCCACCGACACATCCAACGGAGAAGCAACGACACAAGCCGGTTCAAAGCGGACCTCAAGTCCTAAACGTCTCATTACCTGGGTCGCCACCAGATCGTCGCTAAGCGTTCCTCTCCATTCATCACGGAGTCCGATGGCGTCGAACACGTCGCGGCGGATCGCCCACGAACCGCCCCAAATCAAGTGGTGGCTGCTTCGGCTCAAGAGCGACATCACGTCGCAATTCATACTGTAGACCAGGGCGTTGGCTACCGTGGGCCGCGCGGGCGTGAACCAGCGATAGCCCGTGACCGCACCCAATTCCGGGCACTCCAGCCGCGACACCAATGTTCGCAGCCATTGCGGCCGCGGCCGCGCGTCGGAATCGACGAACGCCAGATATTGCACACGTCGTGAGAGGTGCTGTGTGGCCACAAGCAGGTTGTGGACCTTTTGCCCACTCTCCGTTGCCCTACCCGCCACCACAACGCGAGTCGCCACCCAGGGATGATCGGCAATCACCCGGCGGATTGCCGGATAGACGGGATCGTCGGTACTCTCGACGATGAACGTCACCTCAAAGTCGTCGTAGTCCTGTCTCAGAAGTGCGCGGAGATTCGCCTCGATGTCGAGATCGAGCCCTTTGCACGGCGCAAAGAGCGCCACATGGCCGCTCGGCTGGTGTCGGTCCATGCTGCGCATGCAACTTCGCACATAGCGTCGATGTTCCCAGGTTTGCAGGGCCAACAGCAGCGATTCAATGATCACCAGGCCCGCCAGAACCAGATAGGCCGTAACCAAATACGCATCCATGCGTTCACCGTCATCCGACGGATAACCACGCACTCACCATTTCAGCGCGGTAAGGACATCCGTCTGCCTTAGTTCAGGCATTTCTGGACAATATCGCTGACACCGCCCATCCTGGCGGTCACTGGGCGACTAAAATACTTCCTGTCGCGTCATGGGTCAAGATCAGGACTAGCATCTAGCATGAGGGTGCAGTAACAGATTATGGCGGTGTGGCAAATAGCCGCCGTCCGTCGCACCCGTTTAGCGGCCGACGGAACGTCGGCCCCGTATCAAGCTATCTTGCTGGCGGCTTCAAGACATGCGAACTTGCCCAGATTGACCATAAGAAATTACTACGCCCCTAGCATGAAGCAAGGGGGGTGTGAGTGTTTTGATTGTGGATGGGAAATTCACGGGGCTCCCGGAAGGCGGCGGTCCGAGCGTTTTTCTCTAGCCCAGGCGTAAAACGCCTGGGCTAGAGAAAATGCCCCAGACTCCCCAGGCGTTCAAAAATCCACCCGCGAACTTGATGCGCACACTTAGGGGCCAAAACACCGACGTCTTCTGGCCCACTATTGCTGCTCCGGACGAACCACACACTGAGTCCCCCGGCCACGCGACCTGACTTGGATGGGCGGAATCAGACCAAATTAGTTGCTAGAATAGACTGCTACCGGTTTGAATCTGCTAGCGTAGCGTGGATGTCCAATTGCCCGGCGCCGACCAATGGGAGGCGGGAAGGGGATTCGCTAATAATTGTTGCCCTACGGGTCACTATCAGTCTCGATATCAAGAACCCTTAACTCCTGGCATGAAACTTCCGCCTGAAGGTGCTCGCTGGTTGGTTTCGTTACGATGGCTGGCTTGTGCGGCCGTGATCGCGGCGACTTATCTAACCTCGTCCGTCTTGCACGTTATCTGCGACCCACTGCCTCTCTATTTCGTCGCGGGAGTCATGCTCGCATACAATCTGGTATTCTATCTCGCCCAGCGAGACGCGGCCGCCCGACAAGGCAACGTAGAACGCAACATCTTCTGGCAGGTAATTCTCGACCTGATCGCCCTGACGCTGTTACTCTACTTTGCCGACCTGCCGCAAAATCCGTTTCTCTTCTATTTTGTATTTCACATGATTATTGCGGGCATGTATCTGCGCGGGTCCGCGCCGTACGTCTGTGCGGCCGTAGCGACGACCATGGTAGGCGCGGTCATGCTGGCACTTTACATGCAATGGATCCCATCCTACCCGTTGCACTTTCCGTCCGATCCGACGCCGCTGCCCCCGCCAGACCGTCTCGATATGCTGGGTGTCTTCGTGGCCTTCGCCAGCGCACTGTGGGTCGCCATGTATTTCACCACTTCCATCCGTCGCTACGTTGATCGGGCCCATGCCGAAGTGCGCCAGAGAGAAAAAATGCTTGGCATCGGACAATTGGTGGCAGGCATTGCGCATCAAATTGCCAATCCCTTGGACGGCGTGCAAAACTGCTTGCTGCGGATCGGCAATCGCGTCAAAGACGATCCGCAGTTGACCGAATATGTGCAACTGATGGGCGAGGCGCTGGAGCGCATCGAACGCACGGCAAAACGCGTGCAGGCCTTCGCCCGGCCTCGCGGCATCACCTTGCAGAGCACCGACGTGAATCAGGCGGTGGACGCCACCCTGGACGTCCTAGGCACCGGTCACGGCCACAACATCCGGATCGAGAAGGAACTCGGCGAGGTATCGCCCGTTCAAGGAGATCCCTATACGTTGCAGGAAGTTCTGTTCAATCTGTGCACCAACGCGCTCAGCGCGATGCCAAACGGAGGTAGTTTGACACTGCGAACCTATGAACTTGGCCGCAAAGACGAGGATCAGATGGGTTCGGTGGCAATCGACGTCACCGATACGGGCGTTGGCATCCCGCGTGTAAATTTAGAGCGGATTTTCGAGCCTTTTTTCACTACCCGTGCCGAATCCGGCGGTACCGGCCTCGGGCTTGGCCTGTGCCGCATGCTCATCTCCGAAATGGGAGGGCGAATCGAGTTCCGCACGGCACTCGGCCAGGGCACGACGTTCACCGTGGTGCTCAACCGGGTGACAACTCAAACTAAGGGAGCGGCGCCGTGATGCGCACGCCGTGTGACGACAACGGAGCTACGAGTCACTATAATTCGTCAACGGACCATGCGGGCGTGTCGAAGTCTAGTGCTTTGTCGGAGAAGGCGACTATGTCACCCTGAGCGCAGTGAAGGATCTCTTCCGAGTCCCGGAAAGCTCGTGGATTCTTCGCTACGCTCAGAATGACGGTTGGGTCAGAATGACGATTGGCTCAGGATGACAATTCGGTCAGAATGACAATTGGGAAACGATGAAGATCCTTGTCGTTGACGACGAAAAGATCAAACGCATTACTCTGGCCGACGACTTGGCGGCGCGGGGACATGATGTCGTCAGCGCCGGCGACGGAGAAGAGGCGCTGGAAAAGCTCGCCGCCGGCCCCTTCGACGTTGTCGTAGCCGACCTGAAAATGCCGCGTCTCGACGGCATCGAACTGCTGAAGCGAATCAAACAAGGGCCATTGGCGGATGTCCAAGTCATCATGATGACCGCCTATGGCAGCATTCCCGTTGCGGTCGAGGCGATGAAACTCGGCGCCTTTGACTTCCTAACCAAACCGTTCCGAAATGAGGACGTGCTGCCGCTCTTGACTCGAATTGAAAAGCAGCAGGCGACCGCATCCGTGAAGCCGTCGGCTCTCGCCGCGCCGCCGGGCGTCGACGCCCTGATTGTCGGTCGGTCGTCGGCCATCGATTACGTCAAGCGAATGATTGCCGTCTGCGTCAAGACCGACGCCAACGTTCTGCTGTGCGGCGAAACGGGCGTCGGCAAAGACCTGTTGGCCACGGCCATTCACGGCAATTCGTACCGGCGGGGCTTTCCCTACGTCAAAGTCGGCTGTACGTTGTTTCCGCCGCAGTTGATCGAAAGCGAGCTCTACGGCCACGAGAAAGGCTCGTTCACCGGAGCCGAACAGCAACGCAAGGGCCGCTTCGATCTGGCGGAAGGAGGCACGCTGTATCTCGACGACGTGGATGACATCCCCTTGGAGCACCAAGCCAAGCTGCTGCGCACCATCGAGGAGAAGGTGTTCGAACGTGTTGGCGGCTCCGCGCCAATCAACGCCGACGTTCGAATCATTGCGTCGACAAAGCGCAATCTCTTGGAAATGATCGGCGAGGGGGCTTTTCGCGAAGATCTCTACTATCGGCTTGACGTGCTGCGAATCAACATCCCGTCGTTGCGTGAACGACTGGAAGACGTGCCTCTATTGGCCGAGCACTTGCTTAGACGCATTGCCGGCAAGCGGCCTTGTCAGATCGACGCGGCGGCCATCGACTTGCTTGCCCGTCACGATTGGCCCGGTAACGTTCGCGAACTCTATCACACACTGGAGCGCGTATACTTGATTGGCGGCGGCCACATCACGGCGGAAATCCTTGCCACGGAGATGGGTGGCCCCGACGCCAACCAGCGATTGCCTGTCGGCGGCTTTCAGGCCGCCATTGACCACGCCGAGAAACAACTGCTACAAGACGCCCTCCGCACTTCCGGTGGCAACAAGACCGCTGCTGCCGCCGTGCTCGGCATGAAGCCCTCGACGTTTCGCGACAAGCTTGCTAAACACGGGCTGGGATAGGCTTGCCGTTCGGCGGCAGCACGCGTCAATCCTTTCTCCCGCTGCCCGCGTCTCCTTTTCCTCTTCCCCGCGTCCCCAAGCTCCGCCTGGGATCGCTTTCTGGTCTGGGTGCCATAGCCACGCTTGCGGCGACCGTAGCATTTCTGATAAGTTACCGTTGCTGCACGGACGCCGTCCTGAGCCATCCATCTCTCTCACCCTCTACTAGTTCGAGGAGAGCGGTCATGCCCATCGAATTTCGTTGCATGCAATGCGGAAAGCTGTTGCGGACCGACGACGACACGGCCGGAAAACAGGCCCAATGTCCGCACTGTGGATCGGTGATGGCAATACCTTCAGCGAGCAGCGGGCCGGCAAGTCCTTTCGCGGCTGATTCGGGGAATCCCTATCAATCTCCCGGCGAGTTTGCGCCCCTCCCAGCCAATGCCCCGGCCGGCGAAATCGCGGCCACCATTATCGACTTTGGAGACGTCTTCCGTCGGACCTGGGAGATTTTCAAGCCAAACTGGGGTCGTTGCATCGGCGCTTGGCTGGCCGTCTTTGGGCTTAACCTCGTCATCTCCTACGGGCTAGCATTTGGACTGGCTTTGCTCGGCAACGCGGTGGTTGGCCCACGCGCCGCGCAGCCCTTCAGTATGGCAGGCAACGTCGTCGCTCAGTTAGTTTCCATTTGGCTGGGCATCGGGCTGGGGATCTACATGCTGCGGGTCGCCCGAGGCCAGGACGCCGACTTCGCGGACCTATTTAGCGGCGGTCCGTACTACTTGAGCATCTTCCTGGCGCTGCTTCTATTCGGCGTGTGCTTCTACGTGGGCATAATCCTGTGCATCGTGCCGGGTGTAATTTTCGCCCTGATGTTCTCGCAGTTCTACTATCTTATTCTTGACCGAGGCTTGCCCGTGCTCGAAGCGTTTCGCACGTCCAAAGAACTGACCAGCGGCAACAAACTAACATTGTTCTTGATGTGGCTGGTCTTCCTGCTGGCGGGCCTGGCCTTGATCGTTCTTACGTGTGGCCTGGGCCTCGTGGTCGTTGGCCCGTATGGCTCACTCTTGATTGCCGTAATCTATCTTGCCATCACGGGACAGCGCACTGCGGACCAACTGGCGATTGAATTGGCCATGTAGTTGCGGCTTCCCGTCAGACCATGCTGCAACGGAAGACCCCTACAAATCGCTCAAGCTGGCGAATACTTCGTCGAGCGCACGCTGCTCGACGGGGTCGAAAACGAGCAAGTCTTCGGGACTAGGCTCGTCATAGGCCGCGGATGTTTGCTCAGACGATTCCCAATTGGTCGAGCGATGCCAAGTGCCGTCGCATCGCCACAGTTCTGCGTCGATTGCATCGCTTTCAACCGGTCCACGATCTGCCTGGACCTGCCCACGCTGTGCGATTGTCAGATTGCTGGCGACAGCGTCCACGCGAGTAAGTTCGTCGAGCGCGGCGAAGTCCAGCCCAGTGGTTGTCGCGCAGGCAAGCGCCCCGGCCACCATCGGCCGCAAACCGGCGGGCGTCAAGGCGGCCGTCGTGGCCGACGTTGCAGCCTGACTGTGGACCGTCAAGCCCTGTGCGACGGTCCAGTTGCCGACCAACGGAACACAGGCCCGGTTGGCCGGTCCGAACGCAAAGCACGTGTTAGCGTATCCGGCATCATTACTGTTTCGCAGATAGAAGGTCGCCGCCGTCGCGTTATACAAACCGATGGTGTCCGTCCCGTCGCCATTCCAATCGCCGGCCAGCGGCTTCCAGCCACCGTTGGCGGGGCCGTACGCGAAACTGACATTCGCATACCCGCCATTATTGGTATTGCGCAGGTACACTACCGAGGCCACTGGGTTGTACAGTCCGATAGTGTCCTTGCCGTCGCCATTCCAATCGCCGGCCAGCGGCTGCCATCCACCGTTCGCCGGACCATAGGCAAAGGTAAGGTCGGCATACCCCGCGACGTTCCTGTTCGACAGGTAGAATACCGAAGTGGTCGGATTGTACAGGCCAACCGTGTCCCTGCCGTCGCCGTCCCAATCGCCGACGACGGGCTTCCAACCGCCCCTGGCCGGACCATAGGCGAAGTCAATCGTCGCATTGCCCGATTCATTGCTGTTCTGCAGATGAAACACCGAGGCAACGGGATCGTACATGCCGATGGTGTCCACGCCGTCGCCGTCCCAATCGCCGGTCAACGTCGTCCAACCACTGTTGGCCGCGCCACAAGTGAACGCCGCGTCGGCCGCTCCACTGCCTTGCGCGGTCCGCAAGTAAATCGTGGCGTTCACCGGATTGTACACGCCGACCGCCGCCGCGGCCCGCGTGGCATTCTGTGACTGAACGCTCAGGGCGTACGTGCCGACATACGCGTTCCCGTACGATGCCACGGCAACGTAATATGTCCCCGTCGACGTGGCTTGCCAACGGAGTTGCGAGGCAAGGTTGCCGCCGCCGTCGTCATCCTGTGCCACCAGTGTGGTGCCGTTGCGATCGTAGAGATACAGAACGGAGTCGCGCAGCGTGCCTAATTGCGTGGCAATCGTGTAACTCTGCCCCGCTACGGCCTGAAAGGAGAACCAATCCACGTCGCCGGCGACGCCGAGGACGCCCTGCGTAGTGCTCGGCACGCCAATCGCGCTGGCCGTGCCGGCGTTGTTGCCAAAGTCGTCCGGTGGCAATATCGTCATAAGAGTCGTCGCTGCCGAACTCCAACTCGCGTTGGCATCGACGGCCCGGGCAAAGTAGCGGTACGTGCCGGCGGCCATGCCCGCAGTGCTGATCTGCACGCTGGCCGATCCCCCGACGATCGTGGTGGTCGAGCCCACAAGCATGTCACCGATGTCATATTGTCCGTTGTTGTTCGTGTCGCGATAGAATTTCAAGGCGGTTACCGCCGATGTGGCGTCGGCGATTCCGGCAGCGGCAAGCGTGATTGTCGAGCCCTGCAAAACGGGATTCGGCGTGATGGTGAGCGCGGCAACCACAGGGCCTTGCGTCGGCTCCACGCCAAGCAACCGTAGCGTGTTATACGCATTGAGTCTCCCACCGGTCGCCACCTTGCCGCCCAGCGACGCGATGCTATCGGCGCCGTTGAGTATCGCACTGCGGATCGTTGCGACCGAGGCGTCCGGATCAATGGACCAGGCCAACGCCGCAACGCCGGCCACGAACGGCGTCGCCATGCTGGTGCCCGAGTACGTCGCATAGCGATTGTTCGGAATCGTGCTGTAGATCGACACACCCGGGGCCGCGATATCGACTGTGGTGGCGCCGTAGCAACTGAAGCTCGCCAGCCGGTCGTTCTGATCAGTGGCCGCCACCGAGATAACGTTCGCCGGCGTGTAATTGGCCGGGTACTGCGGCGATGTGTCGTTGTTTGTGCCGTCATTGCCTGCCGCCGCAACGAACAAGATTCCCGCATCATTGTTGGCCTGGATGGCGCTTTGCATGGCGCTGCTGTACGGCCCGCCACCCCAGCTATTGTTTTCCACGCGGATATTCACGTGATACTGGGTGCGCATCATCGTGGCATAGTTGATGGCCCGAATCGCATCGGACAAGTAGCCGCTGCCCGTGCTGTCCATGAACTTCAGAGCCATGACCGATGTCGACCAGTTCACTCCGGATACGCCGATGGCGTTGTTCCCCACTGCGGCGATCGTGCCGGCAACGTGGGTTCCGTGGCTGTTGTCATCTAACGGGCTGCCATCGTTGTTGACAAAATCGTAGCCGTGCACGTCGTCGATGAACCCGTTGTGGTCATCGTCGATGCCATTGCCGGCGATTTCGCCGGGGTTGGTCCAGATATTGGCAGCCAGATCGGGATGATTGTAGTCGACGCCCGTATCAATCACGGCCACCACCACACTTTGGCTTCCGGTGGCAAGCCGCCATGCGTCCTGGGCGTCAATCGCCGTCATACCCCACAGGCTGCCCATCTGCGGATCGTTGGGCGTGGTCTCGATCTGCCGCAGCGCGTCCTGCTCAAAACTGGAGATGTAGATATCGCGTGTCAGCCAGTCTTCCACTTCCGTTAGCGATGCGCCGTAACTTCGCACGAGCACTTGCCCGGCAAGGCCCAAGCCGGAAATTGCTTGAAATTCGATGCCGCCGCCCACCAATAGACTGGTCGTTTCGGCCACCGACGAAATCTGACTCATGCCAGCCGTATTGAATTGGACGATCCAGTCGTAAAGGTCCGACTGAGCGGCCGACGCGTCGCTAGTCTGGCCCGAGGCGGATATCGCTTCAGCAGTCCAGTCAGCCGCGCCCGCGTGCTGCGGCCCGACGACGTCAGCCACCGTTTGGAACCAACTGGGCGTGACCAGTGCGGCCAAGCCGGCAGCGTCCATCAAGTGCCGTACTTCCAACGCCTCGATCTGCAGCGCTCGCCGCCGACCAGATGCGGCAGCCCGCCGCCCATTCAGCGGCAATGGACTGCGGCCATCGAAGAACTTGGCGACTTCGCACGAAAGATGAGCGCAAACGCCGGTCAAACCGGCGCGGGACCTGGATCCGCGCATTGTGCGTACCGTGATGTGGGTTCAGCGAGCGCATCGCCAAAGCGGCGATGAAACTCTGGTGCAAAAACGCTTGGGCGCTAAGACACAGTAGTGATGAGCAATGACAAGATGAGCTACTGAAGTCTGTGTCAAAATCTGCCCGCGGTCAAACCGCGAAGCAAATTTGGCGACGATTCAGGATTGCACGTCGCCAGTTCGCCGCACACGTTGCGTTTTTGCCGCACGCAACTTCTAGTACGCCACTCGGCCAGATATGTTCAGCAAAATTGATGCTTTGCAACGCCATCACTTTGGGGTAGAATCACTTCCTGAGACGAAAGGGTCGTGGTGCTATCGTGGCGGCGCAGAGCCTGTTGGCACTGGAAAGTTGATTGACTGCCGTTTCGCGGGGTTGCTACATCATGAAGCGGGCAAAAACGCTGGAAGAGCAAACCGAAAACGTCCCTTTGGATTACGACGAGCGATACCGCCTCCTGGCCGAGGTCATTCCACACTTCATTTGGCGTGCTGATGCGAGCGGCAAGCGGATCGAGGCGAACCGTCGCTGGTCGTCCTATACGGATTGCACGCCAGAGCAGGGGCTCGGTTTTGGCTGGATGGAGGCATTGCACCCTGATGACCGCCCGGTAACGTTTGAACGCATTCATGAGGCGACCCGAACTGGCGTCCTGTTCGAGGCCGAATACCGGATACGGCGGGCCGACGGCACTTACCGTTGGCATTTGGCTCGCGCTCTGCCAACCAAGAACGAGCAGGGGGAAGTGACTGGCTGGGCCGGCACCGCGATTGACATCGATGACCAGAAGCAGGCCGAGGAGGCCCTTCGGCGGGCTCACGATGAGTTGGAGGTGCGGGTCGCAGAGCGCACTCTTGAACTCGCCCAAAGCGAACAGCGCTATCGGACCCTGGTAGAAACGTCGCCGGATGCCATCATCATGGCCGACCTGCAGGGACGCATAACGTTTGCGTCGCACCGAGCCGCAACTCTGTATGGCTGCGATAGCGTCGACGAATTGATCGGCAGCGATCCGCGGAATTTTCTCGTGCCCGAAGAACATGACAAATGGTTGGCCGATCTCGAGCGTGCAGCGGTCGATGGCCTTTCGCGCAACATCGAGTATACACTGCTCAAGAAGGATGGCACCCGCTACTCGGGCGAAGTATCGGGAGCCGTGATCAAAGACGCATCAGGAAAGCCGCTGGCCCTGATGGCGCTGGTTCGCGATGTCACAGAACGCAAGAAGGCGGCAGAGGCCATTCTACGCGCGAAAATCGAATGGGAACGAACCTTCGACAGCGTGCAGGACCTGATTACGGTCCTCGACACCGATTGCCGGATTGTTCGTGTCAACCGAGCCCAGGCGGAACGGCTTGGCTTGACCACTCAGGAATGCGTGGGGTTGACCTGTCACGAAACGATCCACGGTCTAGACGCCCCGCCAACAACGTGTCCTCACGCCCTAACGCAGTTGGACGGAAAACCGCACACCTGCGAAATACACGAAGATCGGCTGGGAGGCGACTTCCTGGTCACCACAACGCCCCTGACTGACGAGCGTGAGCAAATCATCGGCTCCGTGCACGTCGCGCGTGACATCACCGAACGAAAGAAGGCGGAGCAGCAGTTGCAGAAGGAGCACCGTACCCTGAAACATCTGCTCCTGTCGAGCGATCACGACCGACAGACTATCGCCTATGAAATTCACGATAGCCTGGCCCAGCAACTCGCCGGGGCCATTATGCAGTTCCAAACGTTTACTCACCTGAAGGACACACAGCCCAGCGAAGCGGCGAACGCATTCGACGCCGGCCAAACCATGCTGCGCCAGGCGCACTACGAAGCACGCCGCCTCATTAGCGGCGTGCGACCGCCGATCCTCGATGAGTCGGGCGTTGTCACGGCCGTAGCGCACCTCGTCAACGAACATCGCCGCCGCAAGGGGCCAAAAATCGAATTGCACAGCGAGGTCGATTTTGACCGTCTCTCCCCCACGACCGAAAATACTATTTATCGCATCGTCTACGAAGCGCTAACAAATGCTGTGTCACATAGCAAGAGCAGACGCGTGCGCGTCGGCATGGTGCAGCGCGGCGATAACCTGCAAATCAAAGTGCAGGACTGGGGCGTCGGATTCGATCCGAAGAGCGTGGCGCCCAACCGCTTCGGCTTGGAAGGCATCCGCGAGCGAGCAAGATTGCTGGGCGGTCAGGCAATCGTGGACACCACGATCGGACGGGGAACCTGCCTCGTCGTCGACCTGCCGCTGGTGACAATCGATTGATGCTCGCTACGCGGCCACGCCGGCGCCGCGCTGAACGTCCAGCCCTTCGACGTCCGGATCGCAGGATTGGCCGCCGATAACCTGTTCGACTGCCTCTTCTAGACTCATTCCCTGTTTCCATCGCAGCAACGCCACGGCCACGCTCGACGATCGGCCCGCGCCCACGTTGCAGTGCGCATACACCGTGTGACCCGCCCGCAGCAGCGCGTCGGCCGCCTCTACGCACTCTGGCAGCTTTTCGCGCAAGTCCGACGCATCGTACCCCTTGACTGGTATTCGCCGCACAACCACGTCCAACTCCTTGCACCGCGAATCGATCCGATTCCAAGCCAAATCCCAATAGTCCAGGTCGTGATCGGTCTGCAAGTTCAAGATGGCCGTAATTCCGTAGTCGGTCTTCAATTGACCGATGTCGTCGGCGTTTTCCGGGCAAGACCCTATGAACAGGCCCGGCAGGGCTTGGCTAAGATGCATCGGCGTACTCCGGAGGAAGAGATCGAACGGCCGGCATGGTATGCGATGGGACAATGACTCGTCAATGCAGCTTTTCAACACGCTTCCCAACCGCCTGGCATTGTGCAAACCCCGACATGTGGCTATCATCTGCCTCCCCACTGCATCCATCGTCGCTAGCAGACGTACTCGTCTCATGGCCAGGCCAACGTCGAACATCTGCCGAGTCTGCTCCTTCGCGGCCGCGATCGCCTGCCTGATTGCGCCCGAAGCCGGCGCCAGGAAACAGCGTTGCAGACGCTCCGCCAAGACGTTCGCGACGGGGTGCCTCAGCCGCCCGCATCCTCGTCGCCCGCACCTGATAAAGCCCCGGACCGCGACCACGACGACCACCAATATGCTCCGCAGTGCGGCGACGGTTGGAGTGGTGACGCCGTTCTTGCGGCGGCTTGGGTTGCGGGCTTGATCGTCACTTCGCCGATATGGGTTCCCCATGTCATGCTTGAGGACGATTTTCGCAACGGCGGCCATTTCTACCGTTACCCGTATCAGACCGAGAGTGCATATATCGCTACGACGGAAATCAACCGGCAGACAAAACCCTGGGCCGCTCGTTTGGACGTCGAGTATATCGAAACCTTTGATCGCCTCGATAATTTGGCCGGGCACCTGCTGATCGAGACAGCGCCGCGGCTTGGGCTGGACACTTCAGTGAATCATTTAGAAGAGAGAATGCCAAATGGCCGCTACGATTCACTTCAGATCGGCGACTGTAACTTCGTCTATCGATTTGCTCAGGGCACGTGGGGCGAATTCCGTACTGGGCTGGGATTCAATTGGCTCGACGATGACGACGCCACAAACTTTGGTTTCAATTTCACGTATTCGGCCGACTTCTATCCGCAAACCCTGGGGCGTCTCTACGACGATCGATTGTGGCACAATCGGCCGCGCCGGCCTTTTTCGAGCCAGGACAACGGTAGTCGCGGTATTCGGCGGCGTCGAGGCATATACCGGCTATGAGTATACCGATATTGGGCGGACGTGCTGGAACGGACTGATCGCCGGCGTGCGAGTGTGGTTCTAAGCGTCGAGAGAGGGGCATTTCCGAAGAGTTGCGTCCTTTCCGATCCGAGGGTGATGGCCGCACGCCGAGCCCCAAACCACCAAAGCCTCGCAGATTCCCGATAGTCGCATCCTGCGAGTCCCTTCTCTTGCCCTCGTGCCGCGAATTTAGTATAGGATCGCGCGGAATTTGCTGCGGAGCACCCTGAAAATGCGAATACTGAAGACTGCCTCGATTCTCGTGGCAATCGTGGTTCATGCGATTCTTGCGATTGCCCAAGCGCCCGACGAATTGTTGCCAGCGTACAACGTCTCGGAAAGCTTGGCGACCGATGCCGCGCAGCCCGTTTCAGCGAGCCAGCCGATCCCCGCTGCGTCGTCCCAAGCGGCCGGATACGCAATTGCGAATCCGTATCAGGCTGCGGCGTCTGTTCCGCAAGGGGCTTATGTGATTCCAGATGGGCAACCGGTTCCGACCGGCGGCCACTACGTCCCCGCCTGGATATACGTGCCCGACGACTACGACCCCTGCTGGACCCTGCGCTTCGATATCCCCGCACTCCAGCGATCCACGACCCGCAGCCAGCCGCTGTTTGTCGATGGCCAGCAACAACCGCTCTTGAACTCGCAAACTGACTTGAACTTCCCCGTCCAGGCCGGGCTGCAACTAGACCTCATCCGCCAGCTTAGCAACGGCTGGGAATTAGAGTTTGGACTTTTTTCCATCGACGGCTGGGTTGCCCACAATTGGGTCCCCGGCCAAAGCTACATGGTGATCGGCGATGACTCGATCTTCAGCAGCGATGGGGATGCGCGGTACAGGTCGTCGTTGTCTACGTTCGAGGTGAACTTGCGCCGGCAATGGACCGAAAACATCGCCTTTCTCGCCGGTTTCCGCTGTGGCTCGCTTGACGAACGTTATACGGCCTGGGGCGGACACCATAATGATGAATGGCTGTTCACGAGCAATCCGACCAACTCGCTCTTCGGCTTTCAGATCGGCACTGACCTTAAACTACTGACCCGGGGCCCGCTCTCCATTGGCGGCTCGTGCAAAGCCGGCATCTATGGCAACGCCATCGAGCAGCGAAGCCGACTTGCCAATTACTATCTTGAAGGGCGGCTCGAAGAAAGTGTCGGCCAAGTTGCGTTCCTCGGCGAGGTTGGGCTGACGGCCACCTATCAATTCACCCCGCGTTTTTCAGCCAAAGTGTTTTACCAAGCCGCCTGGCTCGAAGGCGTCGCCCTGGCGCCCGAACAGATCGGCGGGACCGACTTTCTCACCGGCACCGTCGCCATCAACCCCGACGGCGGCCTCTTCTATCACGGTGGCGGCCTTGGCCTGGAATGGAAGTTCTGACGATTGCCTGAAATACGCCGGGCTGCCCGCTATTGGTCGACTTGCGATATGCTCATTTCCCTGTAGACTTGATGTGTTGGCGATGTTCCCGGCAAGCGTGTCGAGCCGGTGGAGCATCGGCGGGGCCTCGTTTTCGAGGCTTTCGGATGGGTGGCCGAGTGGTCTAAGGCGGCGGTCTTGAAAACCGCTGTGGGCGAAAGTCCACCGGGAGTTCGAATCTCTCCCCATCCGCTTTCACAAAACACATGCGTCTCAAACGAGAACGGCGAGAGGACAGGCCAAAGGGGCGGGTCGCCAAGTGGTCGTGGGTAGCGTGGAAAAGACTCTTGTGCTGCGTCTTGTGTTCACGGCTTGTTCGGAATGATGGCAAGGAAGGGGCTAAGAATCCCCAAGGGCAGGATGGCAAACGGCAACAACGCGAAAGGGCAAAGACAGCCAGATAACAACGGAGGCCGCTATGCAGAAGATGCCGTTGCCATTCCGCATCATTCGGATGTTGGTGCGGTCAGGAACGATGGTGAATCACGCAAGGGTGGGGAGGGTTCTTTCATTAACGGCTGGTCCGATAGGTTTGTTATGGTGTTGGTTCGCTATCACGTTTCCCGGCAATATCTTGGTAATGTGCCTCGTTGGCGTGCTGTCAGCACTGTTGTTCTATATGGCTTATTGCGTCGTCATTTACCAGGTCTTGCGAGGACGCTGGCGTTGGTTTGCCAATTCAAAGAACGTGTTATCAAAGCCACCGCTAGCTCCAGATTGAAGCACGTGGCAGCCTGCTTGGCTTGTGTTGCGTCTTGTGTTCGGAGCCTTGAGGGAATTACCTGTTGCACTTATGCTGCCATCTTGCGATGGTACAACAAGAGGGTGGGAGTCGGCCCTTCGGTCATTGCCGCTATCTTGAAAACCGCTGTAGGTGAGAGTCTACCGGGGGTTCGAATCCCTCCCCATCCGCTTATTGCAACTCGTCCCCTCTCCCGCCGCAACATTATGCATCAGCTAGCACGGGACGGGATGATATAGGTAAACGTACATAGCGTGAATTATCAGTTTTGCCTGAACCCAACAACGGACACGATGTCGGCGACGAACCCAATTTGGCAAAGGCAACAAACCGCCGCCATGATTGGTCAACCAGCCAAAACATCGTTCTACATCGTCGCGGCCGTGATAGAGCGATCTTCCAAACTTGTTTTGCAGCAATGCCATAGAACGCAATCGTCCAGGACTGTGTCGACGATGCCCCAGACCGTCGCGCGGTCGTTTCCGTTCAGCTACCAATTGATGTCCCGTCATCAAGGCAACCTCGTGAAGCGGATTGCTGTCGTATGCCTTGTCGCCAAGGATATAGCCGCCCCCTTGGAGAGTCGGGAACAAGCGCGCAGCAACCTCCGGTTCGCTGATGTTCAGCGGGGCAATTTCCCAAGCCAAGGGCAAGGGAGCCGATCCGTACACGGCATGCAACTTGTATCCTTTGGCATAGCTGCGGCCCGCTCGGCCCCAGGCACAATCGGGGTCTTTGCTGTGACTTCCGACCGTCAATGGTTTGCCGTCCACGATGGCAACCCAACCGCTTTGTCGCAACTGGCCCAAGTGTCGTTCCATAACATACAGGAGCCTTTGAACTTCCGTCGTCTGCAGTCGGCGGCTCATGGTTGGCTGCGACGGCAGTTTTCTTCTGGGCCAAAGGCCTTCGGGCCAATTTTCGGCTTGGCAGGCCCACAAAACAGGCCGTTCGTGCAACGTGGCCCAAAAGAAAACCATGACGATTTCGACGTCAAAGAAATTCGACGTCAAAGAAAGTGGTCCAGCCTCCATGGTTCCCATCGATCAAATTTTTCACCGAATTGGTACAATGCCAACCAGAGTTCGCGTTCCATGTCTTATCTCCTTGAAAAAGGGTTTCAACTAGATAAGCATGCACGCGAACTCGCTATTTTCCCAGCTTTTCCTCGCCCTATGCTAGCTGATGAATAATGCTGCAAAGGGAGAGGGCAGGGTGAGGGCCGCCGTGTATCGCTGTTTTGTTTCGCTCGCTACCAACTTGCGAACGCCTCCTGTGTCGCGTCTTGTCCGCAATAATAATCTCAAGGGGCGGGGTGCGAGGGTGGCTAGCAGGCCAAGAGCAGGGCGGGCTGTGAGGAGGCACTCAAATGGATACGAAACCTCTTGTCTATCGTGAAGTTGGAGCAGACCACATTGACAACGTGCAGTTGCTCTGGGAGACTCTCAACGCCTATCATTCACAACTGTCGCCGCAGTCTGCCAAGGAAGTAGGCCATCGCACGTTTGAGTCTCGGAAGCGGGAGTTGCTGGCCAAAGCCGACGCCGGCAAACTTCGGATTGATCTGGTTGCCGCTGGCTCAAACGGTGCTGATGTTGCATACTGCATCAGCACTGTCGCGACGGAGAGAGTTGCAGAGATTGATTCCCTCTTCGTGGATGTGCGATTTCGTGGCTGCGGCATAGGCGCGGAACTTATGCGTCGGGCGTTGGCATGGTTTCGCACCATGGAAGCAACTTCAATCATTGTATCGGTCATGTACAACAACGACAAAGCAGTTGCTTTCTACCGGCGGTTTGGATTCCATCCGCGTGCGGTAACCATGAAGATGTTGCCTGGCAGCGGCGTGTAGCAGTGCCTTTGGGCTGGTGCTCGCTGGCCGCCTTGCCAGCCCCACGCTCCGTTTGCCCTCGCCCTTGCGCCACTCTGCCTTCGGCCCGCATGATGCGCTGCTCAGAGACGTCCAGTTCCGCTTCTTCTTTCAAACCTGAGTTCGGGTTAAGCTGGGGCGGGAGATAAGAGGCAGAGGACGTTGGCTGCACCGGGACCGAGGCGGAGCGAGGGCTTCTTCGGCTGGTGCGTGTAGGCAAGGAGTCCCGCAATCAGATTCACCACGAAGTTCGTCGGGCTGCGGTGACGTGTGTGCTCGATCTGCATAATGTTTTTCAGTTGATCGTTCACCGTTTCAATCAACGCTCGTTTGCGAAGCAGGATTTTGTCGATCAGTGGCATCAGGGTGTTCTTCATGTTGCGACGGATATGCGTTACCAACTGCAAACCACGGGGCCACAACAAGTCGAACAGATCGGACGAAATGTAACCCTTGTCGCCAAAAAGTTTTCCGACGAGTCGTTTCGTCAGTCCTGGCACGGGACGGCGGTCGTCGATGTTGCCGGGGGTAAGTTGAACCGCCAGCAGTTCGCCGCACTCGTTGATGACCAGATGGACCTTGAATCCGAAAAACCAGCCCATCGTTGTCTTGCCGATGCGTGCGATTCCGCGAAACACGCGGTTCCTCTCGATTCGTTTGTTGCCGCAGACCGCCAAGGCCGTGGAGTCGATGAACGAAATCCCGGTGCATGAGCCGAACCGCGACTTCAGATAGCCGCACATCAAGACCAGCACGGAAGGCATCAACTCCACAAAGCGTTGATAACTCACCAGATCGGGAAATTCTGGTCTATGAGAGACGCGCAGCATCCGGTAGAAATGCTTGAAGTTGCGAAAGTTGCCTTGGTGAAAGGCGATCAGGATCGTGATGATCTCGCTGGCGGTCAGGCGGCCTTTTCGGTTGCGCCGCCGTCGCCCATCAGCCAAAAGTCGTTGCCGCAAAAGAGGTTCCGCCACCAGACAAAAGTCGTCTACGTCACAAAACAGTTTTTCCCAATCCATGGTATTCTCTCCAGTTGGCTTCCTTGCCAATGACAAGCTGGGGAGAATACCTTTTTTTGTCCCGAAACGTTATCCCGAACTCAGGTTTCAAATCCGTGTTCGCGTGTTGGAAACTGCTCGCATGACTGCCGGCATAGACCATTTTGCGGAGCACCACGGGACTGACGGTGTCATCCGGCGCGATTCCCAAAGCTTGGGAGTGAGGGAAAAATAGCCTTCCGGCATCGCTTGCATCGTCCATACGATTCTTGCCAGACGGCCTCTCCTCGTTTGGCTTGCAGAAGCCGCCCGGCGATCTCCTTCAAGGGAATGGGCTCCCCGCAACCGCTACACTTGCCCGCCACGTGGCCATCCGCCTCGGCCTGTTCACGCAAGCCCTGCGAGAGCATTTCGCAGGCCAGCGCGTCACCGACCTCCCCGGTCTGCTCCTCCATGTCTACAAACTTCGTTCCCCACGGCGGACAGCCCCTGGGACCATACAGTTCTTCGTTCAGTTCTGCTGCGACCGCCTCAATCCGATCGTGTAATTGCTGGCTAATGGCCATCCCTGGCTTCGTCCATCACGTAACTTTCCACGCGGCCGAATCCCATGGCCAAAAATGCCCCCCTCTTGATAACATAAATCCCCGCACCGCGCAAAGTGCGAGGTGCGCCCCACTGCCGTGAACAAGCTAGCAGGGGCCGCCCGAAAGTCGCTGAGACTGCGTAAGTGGCGATGTACAATGTGGTTGCATTGTTCTTGTAGCTTGGGAAGGTAAAGTCATGGATGCATTTTCAATGCGAGACGCTGAATCGATTGCCTTTGGCTCAGGCAGTTTGGACGCTTTTACGTTACTCGTTGGATGCCGCTTTTCTGACGAACTATTTGAGCAGCACCGGGGAACGGGTTGCCAACGCGACGTTGGCTATTCTCTGCTGGCAACACTCGTGGCCAAGGCCCTCCTGGCGCATCAAGGCAGCGGACGACGAGCCTTCCTCGCCGCAAAAGCAGACAACCGCTTGAAAGCAACGCCACGTGGTGTCTATGGAAAACTGGGGCGAACCTGCTTGGAGGTATCGCAAGCATTTCTTCGCGAGGCCACCACGCGAGCGGCGGCAGCCTTGCCAGAAAACGAGGACTTGAGTTGCATACCGCCGTCGTTGCGTCACTTCCGCGTGTTGGCATTTGACGGCAAGAAGCTCAAGAAGTCTCCCAAACGTCTGATGCCGTTGCGACGTTATGCAGGCACGATGCTCGGTGGCAAGGTGCTCGCAGGGCTCCTGCTCAACCGCGGCCGGATCGTTGCCACGAGCGCCACCGAGGACGGCGAAGCCAACGATGCTCCCGTGACGGTTGGCTTACTTGAACAGTTCGACATGCGCAAGGGAGCATTCTTGTTCATGGCCGATCGACAGTTCTGTGATTCACACATCCCCAACTGGATCGAGCAATGCCAAGGGCATTTTGTGATCCGCTACAGCAAGAAGATGCAGTTTTTCCCGGAAAACGAGCGGATTTTCCGGGATCGGCGCCATCGAGAAGTGCGGGATGCCGGCGGCATTGAAGACTTACCATTACTCGTTACCCAACCAATACTCTCATAACCCCTGGTACAGAAAACGGGGGCAATTCAGTGCCGGTCACTGGGGAATAGAAGATGCCGTTCTGACAAAACTGTCAGGGCGATGGTCGCGGTAGCGGCTGCCTGCAAGGGCGGTCCCTACCGCGACTCTTCGGCTTTGAACCGTGAGGCGATTCGACATCATCTGCCTAAGAGATCTACCACGGCACGTTCAATTTGGCCTTCGGCTAGCGGCTGGCCTCCACTTGCAAACGTCTTCTGCAAACGACCGTCGTGGTCATAGAGCTTCAGATGCGGCAAGGCGCCGTCGTTGATTTCGAAAGCATCGAAGCTTTCGGTGCCGAGACCGTACTGGCTGATGAAGTTCTCAAACGTGGCGTGGTGGTCACGTAAGAAATGGAGCACCGGTTCTCGATTCTCTGTGTCATCCATGCTCTCCGAGATTACCACCAAGCCTTGGTCAGCGAGTCGCCGGTGAAAGTCTACCGTATGGGGAAACAACCTCACGCAGGGCGTACACCAAGTTGCCCAGAACTCCACCAACACTACCTTGCCTCGGTGCCTCGCAACTGCTTCGGACAGGCCTCGTCCATCGACCGACGCCAAGTTGACCTGGGCAACCGGGCTTTCCACTGCCGATGTAGCATTGCTGCGGCAACCAGTGCCGAACAGGCCGCCCAGGGCGATCAACACTAAAGCCTGACAGGCAATTTCCCCTATGCGAGGCGTCGAGCCAGCCGCGTTCAGTATGGTTATGGGGCAGTTTGCGACAACTTCTTCTCGTACTGGATGCCGCAGCCGAATTGTTTGGTCACGGCTTCCGGAGGTCCCTTGCCAGCCAGCAAGGCATCGATCGCATCGCGGAGATAGGTTTTCTTGACCTGACTGGCGTTTCGCTTATCGTCAACCGCGCCCATGTAAGCGATCTTCCGCTGCCGGTCCAAAAGAAAGACATGTGGCGTGACAGTGGCCCCATAGTCGTGCCCCATTTCCTGGCTGGGGTCGTAGAGGTACGGGAAATTAAATCGCTTTGCCTCCGCCCGTTGCTTCATCTTGTCGAGGCGGTCGACCGCAATGTTGTTGACGTTGACAGCCACGACCTGAATCCCTTTGGCCTTATAGTCATTCTGTAGAGCGACCAAGCGATCTTCGTAGGCCGTGGCTACTGGGCAATGGTTGCACGTGAAGACGAGAACGACCAGTTTGGCATCTTTGAAGTCGGCCAGACCGTGCTCCTTGTCGTCGACGCCAATAATGTGCGTGAAGGTAGGCGCCTGATCGCCAATTTTCACACTGGCGGCGCGTACAACATCGGCCGGCATCACGCTGGTTGCGACCAACAGCAGCGTAACCATCCACTTTCGCGACATGCGATCTCCTCCTTTGGGGAAAAACCAGCCGCGGACAGTGGATTTGGCTGGACAGAGCCTTAGCGCCGTGGCTTCCAATAACTAATATGCAGTTCAAACGTGAAAGTCAAACAGCGAGTTAGCAAATCAGCACAAAGTCACATTGAGGAAGTGAGCCGTTCGTTGCTGGGTGACCTCGTCAGGCCTTGGCGCCTCGTCTCGACTGGGGCGACGGACCTCTTGCAGTGCATGACTGACCGGACCGCTACCAGTGCCAAACAACGCTTAAAGACTTACCGCGCCTCGGCTCGGTGTCCCAACTCGGCAGTTGTCTTCCGGAATTGATACTCGGGATTCTGAGTGCTGAAGTCCTCATCGGTGAATCCATTGTTCACCTTCAGATCGCGGTAGGTGTATTCCTCGATCAACACGGGCGGTCCACCCGGCTCGGTAGGCCAGTCGTACGATTCGTAGCGGACTGGCAACATCAACTCGTCATCGACGAATATTCGGGCGAGATGATATCGAAACGCGTCGCGAGGCAACGGATGCACCACTTGGATGATGGTGCAACGTTGTTCATCGATCTTGGCATTGGCGAAGTACTGCACTTCGCATTCGCCGTACTTGAGGTCCTGCTGGCCGACCTCGACCAGACGGCGGACCAGATTGACCAAGCCAATTTCGGTGAGCGGATAGTGTCGGCCACTCATGGCAATCAGCCCGTCTGGGTGCAGAAAGACCGTCACTGGCGAGCGGGCCTTGTGGGCTACCAGATCGCCTTGATTCTGGCCGGCGACGTAAATCACTTCTTGTCCCTTGACACCCACCGGAGCTTGAAAATACGCATACACGCTAAACGGTTGGTGGCGAATCTTGATACTCACATATTCGTAGCCGCTCAATTTGCCGTGGATGCGTTCACGCCGCACGAGAATCGCGGAGTAATCTTTCAGGCTTTCAATGGCGGGTAGGCGCTGCTGGGCCCAGCGAAGCACGGGTGCCAGAGGGTGCTCATTCGGCTGGGGTTGAAGCGGCAATGCCGTGCGTGTCTCAGCATGTGCGAGGGAAGCCGCAAGAATGGCGGTGCCAACTGTGACCGCCAAACACGCCATGGGTAACCGCCAAATCGTCATCGTGGTCGTCGCGTTGCAGCGAACCTTGTGAATCATGAGAATGCCCGCTCGTATTGTCGCTCACCTTGTTCATTGTGAAAATATAGGACAGGCATAATCGAAAGTAAATTAACTGCGGTCCAGAGGCAACGCGGCGCACCTTGCCGCCACAATCGTCACAGTTTTCCACCGCTCGTCGCTGCGCCTGCTATTGCGAACAATACCGGGTTCTTACGACGCGCAGCCAGGAGGAGGGTACTGCCGGCACGGGCTGCAAGATAGGCTAGTGAGACTGGACCGGGCGCTGCTACGCTCCGGTCGCCTCAGGCTCGATCACCCGCATTCCCTGCCAGCGACCTTGGAGGAAACGAGCCAGATAGATCAACCCCAGCGAACAAATCCATACGGTAATCACGATCCAGCACCAAAACAGCCCCCAGCCCTGCCACTTGACTCCCCACCATGCCGCCAAGAGCGGCGGGGGAGACATCACCAGCGTGGTCAAAAGGATAAACCGCATGTCGCCCGCGCCGCGAATGGCACTCACAAAGACCACGTTGAGGGCATCGAACAAGCAGTACGCCGCCACAAAGCGCAGTAGAACGACGGTCACATCTCGCAACGATCCAAAGTCCGTCAACGATGTCCCCGATGCGTAGCCCATCAAGAACCAGTCGGGCACCACAACGTACAACAGGGCCATTGTGCCCATATAGGCCAGGGCGATCGCCAGCGCCGTCCACGTTGCCCGGGCAGCCAGATTGGGAAGATTACGGCCGATTTGCTGTCCTACTATGGCTGTTACCGCGGTGCCAAGGCCCCACATCGGTATCCAGGCCAGATTGTTGATCGTGAAGGCGATGGTCGTTGCGGCCAAGGGAAGCTCGCCCAGTTGCCCCACGAGCATCAGAAAGACTGTAAAAGCGGCGACCTCAACAAACGCCTGCACGCCGCCTGGTCCACCGTAGCGCCATAGCCGCCCCATCAGTCTCGCATTGAGCCGCCATCCGGTAGCCAACCGATACACCTCGCGATTGGTTGGCCGGAGCATGAGCCAAGCGTAGACCGCAACGCGGCACCATTCGGCCGTCGTCGTGGCCCAGGCGGCGCCGGTGATGCCGCCCGCCGAACAACCACAGCGCCCAAAGATCCAAACGTACGCCAGTACCGCATTCAACAATGTTGCCGCAATATCGACGAACATGACGATGCGCGTTTTCTCGCGGCCAGTGAAGAACGACACCTGCGCAGCCGCGATGATCATGGCCCCGGAACCAAACGTGAGTATGCCGTAGAAGGCGGCTTCCAATCTGGCCAGTTCCGGGTCCTGATTCGCCCAAGCCACTAGCAGCGTCACGAACGGAGTTATAGCCAACAGCAGAGGGGCGGCGAAAAGGCCGATCCATATTCCTTGCCAAACAATCGGTCCGATGCACCACGGCCTCTTGGCCCCTTCATACTGCGCAACAAACGTGTTGACGTAGAGAGCCAGCCCCAAAGGAAAGCTGATAATTGTGAAATGCAGCATGCCGGCCGGCATCGCCGCCGCCATTGCCTTTGGCGAGTACCAGAGAAGAAACATCCGGTCGATGAAGATCATCACCGTGGTGGAGATCGTGGACATCACCAACGGCAGAGACACTTGCAGCACTTCCCGCATGCCGCAGGGGCGCGCCACCAGTCGTAGAGCTTGGCCTGTCGCATCACGTGTTGAATTCGATCTGGGGATGAAGAACACAGTGCGATAGTCTACCGCACTCTCATGTCGCAAAGAATGGGATGCGTAGCCAGAGGGGCGAAGAGTCGGACGCATCAACGATTCATTCGCCCGCGCGTGGACCAACGCAACCGGACGGCGGCGCTTCAGTTCTCGGCGAGCTTATATCGACGCTGCGATGTCCCTTTCCAGGCTGACGCGGCTGATCCGTCGCGTGTCCACCACATAGATCGACGCTGGGATACTAAATACGTCCACACAATAGCAAAAGTGGCGGCGGGCGAAGACCGCCGACAATTGCGTCGTTTTCGGCCCATGCACCACTTTCGGTCTTCCGCGGTTCTATTTAGATCTCCACCCCGCATCGGGACCGGACATCGTGGCCAAACTGGAACAGCGTGATGTCGAACTCCGATCCGCAGCGCGGACAAGTAATCGCCATGACAGTTTTGACCAGAACGGCCTTTCCTATTCATCAATGACGGATAGCAGACGTCTACTCGTAGCGCGCTGTCGCCGTGTCACGGCGCCGCGCGTGAAAACGCCCCGCCGGAACGGACCGACGGGGCGTTGAGAGCGTGACGTTTCAGGTCGACGTTCAGTTTCTTCGCCGACGCCAAGCGCATATCAACATGGCAACGCCACCGGCGAGCAACATGAAAATGCTCGACGGTTCGGGGGACGGCGTCAGCGTGCCCACCGATTGGCCGTATGTTGACAGCATCTTACTCAGGTCGGTGAAGTTCACCGTGCCGTCGTAATTGGCATCGCCATCAGCCCACACGCCGGACTGACCGTACTTCGACAGCAGCTTGCTCAAATCCGTGAAGTTCGTGGTGCCGTCCAAGTTGGTGTCGCCATAGACTGTGTAGGCGACGTTAATCTTGCTGGTTCCCGTGTTGTCGTTCCAGCCCAAGCCACGCGAGGCGCTGGCGGTCGAACTCTGGAACTTGCCCGTGTTCCATGCGCCGGCAGCGTAGCTCGTCGTCAGCAAGCTCTTGACCGTGGCGACCGGGTCGGCTTCGCTGGCGTAGTCGAGGACGAGCATGCCGCCCTTGATGTCTGCGCCACCGTTGTTGAGAACGGGAACCATGGCCTTCGCGGCGCCGGTCAAGATCAGCTTGCCGGCCTCAACGGTGGTGACACCGCTGTAGGTGTTGACGCTGCTCATGGTCACGGTGCCCGTGCCTTGCTTCAGCACGGTGGCGGTGCCGCCGATGCCGCTGGCGCCGGTGATGGTGAAGTTCTTGCTGGAGTTATTGAAGACCACACTGGTAGGAGTGGCTGCCGAAGCGATGTCGGCCGTGAGGCCCGTGGCCGTGTCGTCAAACGTGTTCATGACGCCGTTGGGCGTGCTGGCCGGGCTCCAATTGGCTGTGTTGCTCCAGGCTGTGTCACCGGTGCCGGTCCAAACGACGTCGCCACCGGCAGCCGATAAGTTCACGATGCGGAAGCCCATCACCGCGCTGACGACACCTTCGAGGGGGAGGTTGGATCCAACGTTCGAAGCGATCAAATAGTCGCCGGTGTTCCCGCCGATATCGTCGCCCCAATACCCGCCGCGCCAGATAAATGCCTCGGTTCCTTCGTCGCCACCAAGTGTGTCGGTCCACTCTCTCACGTTGCCGCCCTGGTCGAACGTGCCATAGGGACCCGCGGAGTTCACATAGGCGCCAACCCTGTTAGTCCAAAAATCCGGACCCAATACGAGGGGAGAATCAGCGATGTCCTGCCAGTTTGCGTTATTGCCCGAATCCGTGATTTCGCCGGTCGAGGAATTTCCTACGCCCTTGCCCGGCGGAGTATCGGACTGGGTTGGGTACTGCCAGTAATTTCCAGTAACGCCATCGTTCTTGTGGTACGCCGCCTTATACCACTCGTCCTGACTTGCAACGACCCACGTGGCGTCTGGCTCGCGCACTACGGCAGCCAGGGCCGTGTTGGACGCTGCACCGTTGAGGAAGTACGAACCATCTTCGGTAGTCGAGAGATCCTCGGCGCCGGTCGGTTGGCCGTTGCTCATCCAGTTGGCAAATCGCATTGCATCGCCCAAATCGATATATGATACGGGACGATCGGCAGTGTAAACACTGTGCTTCGTTCCAACAGCGTAAGTGTAGCTACCGCTGAGGCCGCTACGAATGATATAGCAGCTATTGGCCGAGCCTCCCATATTTGCGTTCCACAATCCGTAGGTGTCCGTCGCCGCCACGGCATTGAGGAACGCCGTGTACTCGTCGGATCGGACTTCGTACTTGCCAATTTGATATTCGTAGTCCACGCCGCCGATCGAGTACTCGCTTGCCTCGCCCGGATTGTAGACCATTGGTGCGTTGCCCACATTGCCGACCGTCACCATATCGATGGAAATAGCCTGTGCGGATACGGCGCAGGCCATTGCGGCCATCGTCGCCATCGCTGTGAGTACTGCTCTCCGAAAACCCATTGTGAATCCTCCCGCGAAAAAAGTGGTGATGGAGTCCCGTCTACATATCGCCACCAGACCCCTGCAGTGGCCTAACGTATTGTCATTTTGCCGCAATGTCGACGCTGCGCAGTAGTTTGCGGAGACTAACCAACTCCGGCCGTAGATCAACGTTGAATACCCGGCAACCTCAACGAGCAGATGTTGCTGCTACTCACACAACTGACGCTATAATGCGATAGTAGAAAGCCCTTACATATTGGTCAAGCATCCGACACAACTTTATGGACTGTTGCAACGATGAGGGCGCATCGCTGTCTTGTGCGGCAGTAGGTGTGTGCGTTTCGGCACACTAGCCGTCAAAGCAGCGAGGTGGGCCTAGAGAAAAGGCTTGGGACGGCCAGAACTCGGATGATTCGGAACGCCATCCACAGCACGCCCACCGGCGTCACTACCTGATGGCGCGATGTCCGCCGGCGCACACACGCCATAGCCAGAGGATTGTGGAGTGACCTTGGTCACTCCACAATCCTCATTGCCAGCCGCGTGATTATCGTCCACACCGACGAATAACCCATGCCCCGACCAAGCCGGCAATGACCAGCATGATGATGCTCGACGGTTCGGGGGACGGGGTCAGCGTGCCCACCGATTGGCCGTACGTTGACAGCATCTTACTCAGGTCGGTGAAGTTCACCGTGCCGTCGTAATTGGCATCGCCATCAGCCCACACGCCGGACTGACCGTACTTCGACAGCAACTTGCTCAAATCCGTGAAGTTCGTGGTGCCGTCCAAGTTGGTGTCGCCATACACCGTGTAGGCGACGTTAATCTTGCTGGTCGACGTATTGTCGTTCCAGCCCAAGCCACGCGAGGAGCTGGCCGTCGAGCTCTGGAAATTGCCGGTATTCCACGCGCCGGCGGCGTAGCTCGTGGTCAGCAAACTCTTGACCGTGGCGACCGGGTCGGCTTCGGTGGCGTAGTCGAGGACGAGCATGCCGCCCTTGATGTTCGCGCCGCCATTATTGAGAACCGGAACCATGGCCTTCGCGGCGCCCGAGAGGATCAGCTTGCCGGCCTCAACGGTAGTAACACCGCTGTAGGTGTTGACGCTGCTCATGGTCACAGTGCCGGTGCCCTGCTTCAGCACGGTGGCGGTGCCGCCGATGCCGCTGGCGCCCGTGATGGTGAAGTTCTTGCTGCTGTTATTGAAGACGACGCTGCTGGGAGTAACATTTGCCGAAATGTTGGCGGTCGTCGTTCCCGTCGCCGAGTCGCTAAAGGTGACATCGGTGCCGTCGCTATAGGGCGCCGCCGCGCCGCCGCTAGTGGTCTTCCAGTTGCCTGTCCCGGGGTTCCAAGTGGAATTGACCCCTCCGGTCCAGGTAACATCAACGTGGATACCATCAAACCAGGTCTGTGCAATCTTCGAGTAACCAGTTGTGCTTGGGTGAACGCTACTATCAGTCGCGAACAAAGACGTGTTAATCACGCCGCCGCTGACAAAGTTTGCATACTGGTCCACTGTTGTCACGTCCTTGCCCAAACCCTGAAAGTATGGGACGAGCGTGTTCTCAATGTAGTTGTTATACTTGACGACTGCTCCCGTAGTAGTGTTGGCCCCAATGCGGGGCGAAATTTGGGCGACGACCACTTGGGCCGCGGGTTTGGTGTTGACGATGGTCTGCACGAGATCCCTGAGTTGATTCTCGGAGGTTGTCGGCTCTGCAGTGAGGTTTGCCGTGGCCAGATCAGTATTGTTCGTGCCGAGCATCAACAACACGATGTCCGGATTGTCCGTGTTGAGCCAACTGACGACGTTGCTGGCGATCCAGTCGGTGCGTTGTCCCCAATAGCCGCGATGACCGTCCTGGCCGACAGTGCGAAGATCGGGCCCGCTTACACTCGTCGGAGCGGCATTCGACGTGTACCATTGTCCGTCTTGGTAGATATGGGCAGGTGTCCAAGGTTCGGTCGAGGCGCCGACAAACTGAAAATCGTAGCCGGCATTCGTCAACTTCGTGTACAGCGGGCCGCGATAGCCGAAGGTAAATGCCCCGTTACCGCTCCAGGAGTTATTTGTATAGCCGGAAGTTATCGAATCGCCGAGCGGCATGATTCGCAGTGGACCCGCAGAGGCGCTGCTGAGCGTGAGCCCCAACAGTGCAACTACAACGACTGCGGCCGAAATACCAATCGAGAGAGCCCCTTTCAACGGAACCGACATGACAACCTCCGATACTTGCCTGGTAAAATTGTAGTTCTGCGGCCTGTTGACAATCACAGGACTCCAAGCGGAACCCCGCAAGATTGCGCAAAATGGACCTCCCCATTACCTTAGAATGCAGGAAAATGCGATTATTGTCAAATGCTGTGTGTGACCAGCGTTCTGGGCGACCTTAAGTCGTGAGAGGACGGGCGTTTGGCCAGACTTGGCCCCATTGGCCGTTTCGGTCCAGTGTGTCGAGGGCGGCGACGGCCATCGCGTTCGGTCGGTCCCAACAGCGGCCGTAGCCTTTCAGCCGTTTCGTGCATAGCTTGCATTGCGATTCGGTCGGGCCGCTGCCGATCTGCCAACCTCGCTCTCGGAACTCCGGGTAGCGGATTATCTCTATACGCGCCGAGATGAAGTGTAGCAACCGGTCCGCAGCTTGGCGTTTTACCTTGCCTCGCAATCCCGAACGCCACGGGAGGCGTCGCTCCCAGGCCGTCGAATATCCTTCATGCTTGAATACGTGCATCAGTTCGTCCGCCCAGGTTTTGCCTTCGGGCGATTCCTCGCCAAATACCTTGCGTTGGGCGCGATGAACGTTTTCGCTCAAGTGGTAGAAGTCCAAGCCCAGGGCGCCCAACTCGGCGAAGAGCAACTGCACCTGCTCGCGAATCCACGTCGCCCCGTCCACCAAGCCAACGCGCTGGTCGGCCTTCTGAAACCGCAGCCTGTCCGATTCACGACGCAACAGCCTTCCTGCCACGAGGTGCTTGCCATGCGTGAAGGCCACATGTTGACGCTTCGCGTCCTCGCTGAAAAAAAGCGACCTTGAACCAATCCTGTTCGGCTCGATAGTTGTTTAGGTTATTGAGTCTTGAAAATATCCCTAAAGTTCACGACGCGGGTAGCCGATATGACGGAGTATGAAAAGCAATGGAACAGCTCTTCGGCTCCAGGAACGTCGCCTCCGCGCGATGACTCTACTGGAGGAGGGACACTCGCAGGCCGACGTGGCGCGACTGCTGGGCGTGACCCAAGGTGCAGTGTCTCAATGGAAAAAGGCACACGGCCAAGGAGGGCAGGATGCCTTGCTGGCCAAGCAACACACCGGCCGACCCACAAAACTATCCGGCCGCCAGTGCGAGAAGCTGGTGAGACTATTGAAGGCAGGGGCTTGCCGGCACGGCTGGTCGACGCCCCTTTGGACCTTGCCTCGCGTTGCCGTGTTGATCGAACGGCACTTCGGCATCGCCTACGATCAGTCCGGCGTGTGGCACCTTCTGCGTCGGCTCGCATGGAGTTGCCAGAAACCGATCCGACGTGCCCGCGAGCAAGACGAAGCCGCGGTGGCCGACTGGCGTCGGCACGAGTGGCCTCGCATAAAAAAACGCGCGTCGTAGCGGTCAATCGATCGTTCTTCTCGACGAAGCGGGCTTCATGCTGCAGCCGGTGGTCCGCCGTACCTGGGCCCCGCGCGGGCAAACCCCTGTGCTGGCCTGTTGGGATCGACATGAGCGGCTGTCAGTCATTTCGGCCCTCACCTGCTCTTCGCACCGTCATCGCCTGGGCCTCTACTTCGACATCGTCGATCACAACATCGTCGCCAACGACTTTGTGGAGTTTATCGCCCGCCTGTTGCGTCGACTGCGCCGCAACATCGTCCTGGTACTCGACCGATGGCAGGTGCATCGCGCCGGCGTGCGACGGTTGCAGCGGCGCTTCGGCGATCGCGTCCGGGTGGAGTGGCTTCCTGCCTATTCTCCCGAACTCAACCCGACGGAGCAAGTCTGGAGCCACACTAAGTACGCTGACTTGGCCAACTTCGTTCCCGACAATGTCCTCCAGTTGGGGGGAAGCATCGCGCAGGCACCCGAGGTTCGAGATTCGCTTCTTGACCGAGACGCCTCCATTCACTGCCGTAATGATCGACGGCGACATAGGCATGAGCAGCCCTCCACCGAATGATCGGTTGGGTCAGATTCGCGTTCAGCCCGCAACCAAATACCAAACGCAACACAAGCGGCTCATTGTCCAGTTTGCGAAAACAGAACCCGGCGGTATCTTTGACCTTTTCGCGTCGGACCTCAGAGATCAATGGCGTCGGGATGGTAGACTGTTGTCAGAGCTTTTCGACTGAGCGGCGAATCGCGCAGGTGTACGGCTGGTTTTGGGTCGCCATCCGAGACTGAGATGGCGGCCGAATTGCCCGCAACCATCGTAAATGTCCACCAGACGCCGCGTGTCCAACCGGCCGCCCGGAACACCTCCTTGACGCCTGGGTATGGCCCTACGTCGCGCCAGTGGGCCGTAGGCGGGATCGGCTGGTCCCGTTTGACATTACTTCAGCCAGAATTGACCCCAAGGGCCTTCAGCCGAACGTTCTTGACACCCGTGTCACAATGGCACCGTGGCCGTGTGTCGGGCATCAAGAAGCTACGGGCCAACTGTGCGCCGAGACCTTCTCGATTCTCTGGTTCTAGATTCTTTTGCTCGCCGTGCTGTTGCGGCTCTGATACTGGCGTCAAGAAGATGCCCGCCGGTGTGGCCGCCCAATCGCTTCAACTTCCTGACTCGAAGAGGCTATTGGCCAATGCGTCGATCTGCTCCTGCATAGCCGGCACGTCGCCTCCACGCATAGCCTGTCGGGCAAGGTCTCCAATCGTCTCGCACAGTTGTCGCCGCTCTCCGGTCATCGGCCAAGGGATTGGGAACCGTCGAACGTCCTACAGCCGTAGAACCTGACGGCCGCACCCCATGTATGGTGTCGTGTGGCGGGCGAATCGCCAGAAGACGCTGCTGTTGAGAACGCCCAAGAGGCTGTAGGGGCCGATTTGTGAGACATCCGGCACGATCATTACCACGCTGTTGTTGCAAACGGTAGCTGGATCGTCAATGGCGGTGAAACCCGGGCTGGTCGAGCTTCCCGGTAAGATGCCGCCCAGTTGACAATGACCTCTATCCAATGCGAATCACTTTTACACCGCCGCGCGTGAGCACTTCACCCGTTACGCCGTGACGATCGCATGAAGGGCTTCCACCTTTGAGATAGTGACCTGTCCCCATTTTCTGTACCATGGGTTATGAGAGTATTGATTGGGTAACGGGTAATGGTAAGTATTCAATGCTTCGGCTGTGCTGCTGCTGGAGCGTAGGCGCAGCCGGAGCGGAAGCAGCAGCACAGCCGGCGGCAGACTCCGCCGGGGTCTGGTAGCTCAGCGAACTGCGCGGCCGCCGGTGGTTGTACTCCAGTCGCCAGGCGTCGGCCATGTAGCGGGCCTCGGCAAGGTTCGTGAACTCTTCGCGGTTGGTTAGCTCGTCTCGCAGCCGACTATGGAACGATTCGGCATAGCCGTTCTCCCAAGGCGAGCCTGGCTCCACGTACAACGCCTCGACGCCGGCATGCGATAGCCAGCGTCGGATCGCTTTGGCAATGAACTCAGGCCCGTTGTCGCTGCGAATGTGCTTGGGCACACCTCGGATACGGAACAGTTCCACCAGCACGTCGATCACCTTCTCGGCCGTGATGCTGTGATCCACCTCCAACGCCAGGCATTCCCGCGTGTACTCGTCCACGATCGACAGCCACTTCAACGGTCGACCCGTGATGGTCCGATCGTGAACAAAATCCCAAGTCCACACGTGGTCCTTGTGCTCGGCCTTCCGCCGAACGCAACTGTTCTCGCTGTGTCCTAAACGCCGCCGTTTTCGCTGTTTCTGTGGCACTTTCAGCCCTTCTTGAACCCAAAGCCGATAAACACGTTTTCGATTCACACGCCAGCCCGATCGTCGCAGCAACGCTCAGATCCTTCGGTAACCGTAGCGAGGATGCTTGCCCACCAAAGACAACATCTGGGCAATCAAGCTTTTCTCTTCCTCATCCGTCAATGGCCTGTACCGCTGACTCGATCGAGACTGTTCTAACGCCCTGCACGCTCGACGTTCGGACACGCCCAACTCGCGTTGAACATGGGCGACCGTCGCTCGACGGCGAACAGGGCTCAGAAGTTTCCCCGGATCGCCTCTTTAAGGATAGCCTTATCCAGTTCCGCTTCGGCCAGCAGATGCTTCAGCCGCTCGTTCTCCTCCTCCAGGTGCTTTAACCGCTTGGCCTCTTCTATGAAGCCGGTTTGTCAAGGGGATGTGGATGGATCGGTTCACTCTTCTATCCGGGCTGCCACGTCGACAGGCCTTGCCGAATCCTCATGGGCCCATTTGTTTATGCGACGATGCCCATTCTCATACGCGGGCTCATGGTCCCAGAGTCCAAACGGGCGATCGCCGATACAATCCAAGCGAAACCTCAACCTACCCAATCATTGCGTACTCTTACCAAGCGATTGTTGTCCGGCTCAGGCGGCGCAGTCAACTTGCGGTGGCCGCCATGGAGTCCCGTCGCGAAGGATCGCCCAGCAGCAAACCAGCAGCCGCCGGGCCACGGCAACGATAGCGATTTTCTTCCGCGACGAACTGCCTCTGCGGACTTGCTCGTAGACTTCACGCATCCAAGGGTTGTAACGTAAGCCAATCCAGGCGATCTCCACCAGCATCATTCGCAACAGTGTATTGCCCTGTCCGCTAATTCTTCCCTGACGATCACTGTCGCCAGACTGGTAAATCCGGGGCGACAGCCCCACGTAGGAAGCAACCTGCTTGCGGTTCTTGAAGCGGTGAGGATCATCCAGTATCGCCACCACGATCTCCGCCAGGCGCGGGCCGACGCCAGGGATGGTCTGCACCAGGCCACATCGCGTGTCACTGGTGACCAACTGGTCGAGCCTGGCTTCAATCGTCTTGAGCAGCTCCTCCACGTTGTGGAGTGACTCCATCTCTAGGGACAATTCTCCACGCCATAGGTCATCGCGGCCAATTCCGTCTACCGACCGAGCCATGACTTTCAGTATCGCCATAGACGCGGCGTTCCAACCTCGCCGGCCTTCTGTTTTGTTTCAACGGATATGGCACAGAATGGAGGCCAGGTTAAGCAACGGTTTCCTCGCTGGTTAATGGCAGCGTGGGCTGCCGAAGTCGCAAGTTTGCCTCTCTCCGTCGATGCCGAGCGGTTACCAACTTCTGACGCCGCTGGGCATATAGCTCCTCCGGATCACCACGGTAATAGTCCACCGGCCGCAAGAACCCCAACGCACTGCGCAGCCGCTGCTCGTTGTACCATCGGACCGTTCGGGCAATCACCTTCACCGCTTGCAGGTAATCCGTCAAGTCTTCCCACTCCAAGGCCTCGCCCAACGCGCGATTCGCCCGTTCCATCAGGCCATTCTCCTCAGGGCAGTGTGGCCTGATCCGACGATGCGTCAGTCCGTGCTCGTCCAACAGTCCGCCGAACTCACGGGAGATATAGCAACTACCGTTGTCCGAGCGAATCTCCGGTTTCACCAGCAGCCGTCCCTCAGCGTCCTTCGGCAACGTCTCCAATGCCGCCTGGGCTGCCACGCTTACCGAATCGCCGTTCATGCCCCACAACAACTCATGATGCACGATGTAGCGGGAATACTCGTCCAAAAAACTTACCAGGAAGCAGTGCCGATCACCGACCCAAACATACTTGATGTCCGTGGCCCAAATCTGATTCGGACGGCTAGGCTTCTCCACTTCTTCTCGCCGACGCTTCGTCCGCCTTCTCCAAGGACACACCAGCTTCGCCTCCCGCAGAATCCGATACACTGTCGAACTGCTCACGTATGCCACGTCCTCGTCCACCATTCGCCAGGCTAACTCTCGATGGCGAAGCTCCGGGTGTTTCAGTGCGTATTCGATCACTGTAGCCTTCTCCTCCGGCAATGCCTCATAGGGTTGAACAGGCTGCGGCGGCGGCCCGGAGAGTCCTTCCGCAACTCGCAGGGCCGCCGCCCGCAGCCAGCGGTAATACGTCGTTCGGCTCACACCCAAAGCCGACAGTGTTCGCTCCGTCGGCCAGCCGCTCCGCCGCTTCGTCAACTCCACCTCCTCTTGGACCCGTTGCTGTAACTCCGTCGGCATCTTGCCGTGATCTTCTAGTCCGAAAGCGTTTTTTTTAGCTCCAGGTTCTCCGCCGTGATCTCGGCCACCACGCCCTTCATCCGAGCCAGTTCCCGCTCCAACCGCTCCTGCTTGGCGTCGGGCTTCTGCGGCCGCTCGTCGAAGACCGCCTCGGCCGATCCCAAAAGCCGCTTCTTCCAGTCGTAGAATTGCGTCGGATGGACGCCTTCCCGGCGACACAACTCCGACACCTCTACGCCAGGTTGCATGCTTGTCAGCACGATCCGCAGCTTCTCCGCCGCCGTCCACTTCCGCCGCTTCTTTTCGCTCATCAGCTTCCGCCTCGCCTCATCGTAATGGGTTCAGAGGAAACCGTCACCTACCTTAGCCTATGTGCCATTTGGGCTGAAACACTACAGCAACCAACAACCATTCCCTTAGCCTGGCGGCGTTTCCGAAAGGCGATAAGAACGGGCGAAGGCTCCCGTTGATGATAAATACCCCAATCTTAATTTTACTGCGCAGGATTGATATTGCGTAAATCGGCGAGTTTGGCGAAGCTGTAGCCATCCAACACGGAGGGCTTGGCATGGACGCCAAACAGATTCGCCAGTTGAAGCCGATGCTGACACGTTACTTGAAACAGTTCGACGATTGCTTTACCCAACGGCAGACGCGGGCTCATTTCTCGACCTATGTCGAGGGCCAATTGTCCAATCTCAGCGAAAAAAGCTGTGAACCGATCGCCGTTGCCGCCGGGATTCCCCCGCGAAACTTGCAGGAGTTTTTGTCCACCTACAAGTGGGAAGAAGATCGCACTCGAAATCGCTTGCAAGAGATCGTGATCCGGGACCACGCTGGTCGCAATTCGGTCGGCATCATCGACGAAACCAGCGACGTGAAGCAAGGAGGCAAAACCCCTGGCGTCAAACGGCAGTGGTGCGGCACGGTTGGTAAGACGGAAAACTGCATCGTCACCGTGCATCTCGCCTACGCCACCGGCGATTTCCATTGCCTGTTGGACGGCGACTTGTTTCTGCCCGAGGACTGGTCGGACGACCGCGCCCGTTGCCGCGCGGCGGGCATTCCCGACGATGTGGTGTATCGGCCGAAATGGAAAATCGCTTTGGAGCTTTTCGACCGCGCGGAAGACAACGGAGTGACGTTCGACTGGCTGACGTTCGACGAGGGATATGGCGGAAAGCCCGCGTTTTTGCGGGAATTGCACGGTCGCAAGCAGTGTTTTGTGGGCGAAGTGCCGAAGACGTTCACCGGCTGGATTCACGAGCCGCGCGTAACGGATCGCCCGTTTCGGCGAGCCAAGGGGCGTGGCCGCAAGACGCCGCGAGCCATTGCCGGCAGCCGTCCGGCCATCAGCGTTGAAAACATGCTCAAATACTCGCCGGAACTGCGGGACCAGGAGTGGGTGCGGTATCGCGTCAAGGACGGCGAAAAGGGGCCGATGGTTTGGGAGGCAAGACACGTTTGGATTACGGTCAAGGATGAGAAGGGCTTGCCCGGAATGCGGCTGCATCTGGCGGTAGCCCGCAATGTCTTGGACCCGGCGGAGATCAAGTTTTTCCTCGGTGACGCTCCGTTGGAGACGAGCGTGCAAACCTTGTTGCTGGTGGCGTTCTCGCGATGGCGTGTTGAACGGTGTTTTGAGGATCAAAAACAAGAAGTCGGGCTCGATCAATGGGAAGGGCGTCACTGGCTGGGATTGAAGCGACACTTGATCCTGACATCGGTGAGCTACTTGTTCATGGCGCGAGTCCGCGAGACTTTGCGGGGGAAAAAATCCCGAGTTGACCGTGTGCCAAGTACATACGGCAATGGGATCACTGGTGCGGAGTTGGTGGCTTAGCGGTCGGGCGTCTGCGGCACTGATTGAAGCAACCGCAAGGACAATCCAGCACTGGCAACAGCGCAATGCAACAGCACGGCGATGCCACATCAAGCGAACACGAAAGAAACTGCGACACCTGGGCATTTATCTGAAAAACCTCATACGCTGCAAATGGCCGTAATCCTGCGCAGTAAAATTAACAGCGGCGTCACGGTGAAGCCGGGGCGAAAGCTTTTACGAGAACCGTCGAACAACTGACATCACAATCACTCTTCAACCAAGGACTACAAACATGCCCGATCTCAAAGACGGCGAATCGACCCAGGTGCAAGGGTCGGGCCGTGCGCCGTACATCCTGAAGAACGTGGGCGGCGTCCATTCCTGCACCTGCCCGGCCTGGCGCAATCGCCAGAAAAAGGTGGTATTCTGACGCATCCGAGAAAACGGATGACTTGATGCGGCGTGAGCGAGCCGAACGATCAGCCTTACTTTCGGCGCGGTTAGCGACGTAAGGTGCAGGCGTTGGTTAGGCCAATGTCTGTTTTCTAATCTCTCTCAAAAACACTCGCTGATCGGACTTGAGTAGCCGTCGGCATGGTGTGCGCTCTGTCCGGCATAGCCGGCGAAAGGCAACTCGGCCCTCAATCACGGCAATTGCCAAGCGTTCGTCGGGGCTACGGTTCCATCTCGTCCAGATCGCCGAGGCTATCGCGAGAGATTCGGCGGAAATAGGCCTGGCCCGGCTCCTTCTGCGAGCGCTGTTGGCCAACGGCCGGCCAAGCCTTGGTGTCTCTGAGTTCCGGCATGATCTCGGCAATTTGGTCAACCAGCGTGCCGGCCAAGCGGCGCACCGAGGCCTGTCTTGCTCGCTCCTCAATCGATCGAACGGTCTTCATCATTCGCAGTAGCTGCGCACGCAATTGTATCGACGCCGATAACTCGTCGTCCGGCTCGAATAGCAATTCCGTCGTTGGCACCTGCAGTACCTTGCGCCAGCGATGCAGTTCGCTCAATAGCATGTCGGAACATGGGTGTTCTTGTCTCTGCACTTCTCGCTCGGAGATGCCCAGCCGCGAAGCCACCGTATGCCGCGTTATCCCCTCGCGCCGGCGCACTTCGCTTAGGCGGTGCAGCGGTACAGATGACGAAGCGGCCGGTGGCCGCGCATCGCCGCCCCCGTTCTTCGGTGCCGTGGTTCCGTCGCCGCCGTCTTGCGACCAAACGGCGGCGTGTGGAATCGCCCCAGTAGACAACGTATAGTCGGTTGTGGTGTCCATCGCAGACTCCTTCCTTGCGCACGCCCGAATCGGGCCAAGCGCAACGATTGTGGACCTACTTCACCGCGCCGCCGAAGAGAAGAACCGCGAGCACGCCTATCGGACACAGGCCAAGGACAAGCGTAGAAAATAAGTGCGTATCGTCCGAACGCTGGGCTAGTGTCACAATCAGGGCGAGCGCCGATCCCAATCTCGGCAGCAAGCCATCGCACGGATATCTAATGGCCCCGAAGGACCCATTGAAGAAAGCAGTTTGGCGTCCATTCGGACTTCGCTTTTACGCAATTGTCGTGCCGTACCCACGATGTACTGCCAATTCGGCCAAAAGACGCATAAAACCGTGCAGTAAGCGGGTTCCGCCGAGCATCGGCCGTCCCAACCGGCGGGCCCGGTTGATCAAATACGCCGCACAGGGCGTATGGTTCTGCAACAGCAAGCCAATAGTAGGGCCGGCACGAAGAGCCGGTCACGACCCACTGTCGCCGGGCTCTTCGTGCACAAGCGGGACGTCGCTAGGAAGGTGCACTCCGCAACGGCGATAGCGCGTGTAGCGTCGCAAGGCATCCTCGATGATTGGCAATGCCGCAGCCACCGGCTGAATCTCGTCGACCGTCACCGCTTTCCCTTCCAGGGTCTTGTAGTCTTCGAAGAAGCGGCGGAGCATCGCCAATTTCGGTCGCGGCAGGTCGTTGGCTTCGCGGTAAACGTCGTATTGAGGATCGTCAATGTTGACGGCCAGAATCTTGTGATCCGGCCGGCCGGCATCCAACATCGTCATCACGCCAATCGTTCTGGCCCGCATCAGCGTCAGCGGGGCCACGGGCTCCTGGCAAAGAACCAGCACGTCCAAAGGGTCGTTATCTTCGGCCAGAGTCTGCGGAATCAGACCGTAATTGGCCGGATAATAGACCGCCGAATAGAGGACCCGGTCGACTTTCAAGAGCCCCGAGACTTTATCCAGTTCGTACTTGACCGATGAACCCATGGGGATTTCAATCACTGCCGTATACTTGATCGGCAGCTCTTCCCCCAGAGCTACGTCATGCCAAGGATGGACCATGTTTGCTCTCCCGGGCTTGGGCACGGTGGGATCGTTGCGATTACAAAACGGCTGGCGATCCGAACCATCGTCTTATTATATGTGTCTCGCTCAAACTGGCCAACAAGCACGCGCACAACCACGTACAACGACCTGGCCACCCTCTCCGCAGACCGCCAAATCGACGGATCCCGCCAACCACGCTCTGTCATGGCCAACTTTCTGGCAAATTTGTGCAACTTTCACGCAGCGGCGCACGTTTACAGTGAACCGCCGCCCGACTATAACTGACCAATCTGCCCCTCAAGATTGCCGCCGCATGGAAGAAGCCTCCGCCTATCCGCCGTCCGCCGAAGCCAACCGCGAAAAGCAGTGGGTGGCCCTGAGTTCATTGCTGGCGGCCATTTTGCTAACCGGCACGAAGTTGGGCGTTGGGTTGTGGACCAATAGCCTCGGAATTCTCTCTGAAGCGGCCCACTCGGGCCTCGATCTGGTCGCCGCCGCCGTCACGCTCTGGGCCGTTCGCGTCTCGAGTCGACCGGCTGATCGCGAACATACCTATGGTCACGGCAAGATCGAAAACCTCTCAGCCCTGTTTGAAACGGTCCTCTTGTTGGTGGCCTGCTTCTGGATCGTCAGCGAGGCCATCGACCGACTGTTCTTCGCCGAGAAACTCGTGGTCGATGCAAACGTATGGGCATTTCTGGTGGTCATCCTGTCAATAGTCGTCGATTACACCCGATCGCGGGCGCTGAAGAGGGCGGCCGAAAAGCATGATAGCCAAGCTCTGGAGGCCGACGCCCTGCATTTTTCCACGGATATTTGGTCATCGGCCGTGGTACTTGTCGGGCTCTGCGGAGTCCTTGCTAGCGAGTATTTCAAACTGCCGTGGCTAATGGGGATCGATGCGGTGGCGGCACTGGGCGTAGCGATTATCGTTGTCGGCGTGAGTTTTCAACTCGGCAAGAAGTCGGTGAACGACTTGCTCGATACGGTGCCCAGTGCCCTTCGCGATCAGGTGGCCGAAGTAGCCCAGTGTGTGCCCGGCGTGGAGCAAGTCAGTCGGTTGCGACTTCGTCGCAGCGGGCCGGAGTTTTTTGCCGACGTCACGGTGGCCGTGGGACATGCCGCGGCATTCGAGCGGGCCCACGACATTGCACACGACGTCGAAGCCTCGCTGCATTCGATCCTCCCGCGGTCCGATGTGGTCGTTCACGTTGAGCCCATTGCCGCCGGCGACGAAGAAGTGACTACAGTGGTACGGCTCTTGGCCGCAAGGCACGGGCTTGGCGCCCACGGCATTCGCATCTACGAAGAGAAACAGCAGCGATGGTTGGAATTACACCTGGAAGTGAGCCACGACCTGTTGCTCGACGAGGCCCATCGCCAGGCGACGGATTTTGAGCGGGCGTTGCGGCAAGCCCTGCCCGGCGTCACCCGTATCGTTACGCACATCGAACCGGCCGGCGACGCTGCCTCGACCATCCGTGGTGAGCCGGCCGGCCAATTGCAGGTTCAGCGGGCAATCGACCAGTTTTTGCAAGAGAATGCGCCCGGGGTTAAAGCCCACGACATTCGTGTTCAGTCGTCCGGCGGAGAGCGATACGTATCGTTCCACTGCACGCTGGCCGCCACGACGTCGATCACCGATGCGCACGACCTAACGGTTCGCCTCGAAGAGCACCTCCGCCGGAAGGTCCCCGGCCTTGGCCGAGTTGTGATCCACGTCGAGCCGGAAAAGCCTGCCACAGGCGACTAGCCATCGGACCCGGCCGGCGCGCCCTGTGAGCGGAGGGGCCTTTCTACCACAGCAGCCAGCGGGCCAGGTTGAAGTAGCATACCAGCGTGATCACGTCGGTCAGGGCCAGCACCACGGGGCCGGCGGCTACTTGCGGATCGAGTTTCAGGCGGCGTAGGATGGTGGGAATAGTGCCGCCGAGAATGGCGGCGCTGAGTACGCCTGCCGCTATGCCGCCCAGCACGCAAATCGCCAATGGCCATTGCCTGAGCCACGCCAGCGCGATCAGTCCGACCGTTAGTCCGCTGGCGCCGCCGATCAAGAGGCCGACGGAAAACTCCCGACGCACGCATTGACCGATCGACAGCCACGTGGGCGATTTCCCGTGGAGAAGCTGTAGAGTCAGGCTGATCGACTGGATGCTGACGCTCTCGGCCAGGGCTAGAACGACCGGGATAAAGAGCGCCAGCGCTACCGCGCGCTCAAGTTCCGCCTGAAATAGCCCGCACAGAAACGCGGCCACTACGCCACCCGTTATGTTGCAAATGAGCCACGGGAAACGCGAGCGAAATGCCGTAAACGGATTGCGCTGGCGAGCCCAGGCCAGATGCACGCCGACGAGTTGGAACAAGTCGTCGCTCAGCCCGCCGCCGAGGTCGCGCAGCTCGTCCGTATAGAGTTCGACGTCGATCGCTCCGATGAGCCGTCGTTGCCGATCGACGACCGGAAAGGCGAGAAACCGGTGCAGCACGAAGAACTCGCAGGCATCGAGCACCGTGGCCTCGGCCGGCACGGCGACCACATTGCGGAGCATAATTTCGGAAATGCGAGCTTCCGGTGGGCTTAGCAGTAGTGCCCGAGCCGGAATCACACCGCGCAACCGGTCATCGTCGTCGACCACGTAGAAGTAGACGATCCGCGCCGGCGGCGGCGACTGCCGGATGGCGGACAGTGCCTCGCCTACGGTCTGGTCGATCCGAACTCGTGCCAGATCGGTGCGCATGTGATGCGACACCAGATCGCTCAAATTTGCTTCGGTGACAGACGCGGTCATGACAACCCGTGCCGTGGGACAATAGGGGCGTGAACAATCCTAGGTCTCGCTGAGCAGCTTGTCCACGTACTTTTCTATCTCCACCTCAACGCCGGGCTTATATCCGACCCAGATCGCACGAATGACACCGTGCCGGTCGAGCAGCACATTGGTGGGAAAGCCCTCGAAACCGATGGCACGATCCACGGCCGCCCGGGTCTTGTCATCGGGATCGTAGTAGGTGGGCAGTTCCAGGCCCAGCCGCTTGAGCAAGTCGGATGTCGCGTCACGGAGAGCCGGAATGTCCTTGTCGCCGCCGGCCGGGCAAGAGATGGCCGCCAAACGGAAGTCGTTGTGACCGGCGAAACGCTGCCATAACGCCGCCATGTGGGGCAACTCGGCGCGGCAGGGCGGACACCACGTGCCCCAGAAGTTCAGAAGCACGACATGACCTTGAAGGTCAGCGGTAGAAAGTGGCGACGGATCACCGGTCAGCGGCTCTAATCCGACGAAGTCCAGGCGTTGGCCAATGCCCCGATGCGCCTCCGGGCCGCCATGCCAGGGCGGGAACAATGAGATACCGAACCCGAATATATTGAGCAGCGTCACCAATAAGACCGCCAACACTATGGCCGACAGCCCGAACATCCAATACTGTGGTTTTTTGGTCGGTTGTTGTTCGGCCATTGCAGCTCCTCCTTCTCGATATATGGTACGGCTGTTACGATGTCGAGGAAAGCCGAATCGACCGGCAGCCCGGCAAACGACACTTGGCGCCAGGAGTCCAGACGTGAACTACGAAGTGGAAATGAAGTTTCCGGTCGCCGATATGGCCGCGTTGGAGGCCCGGCTGGGGCAACTTGGGGCGACCATCGCCGGCCCACACACCGAAGTCGACACCTATTTCTCCCATCCTGCCCGGGATTATAGCCGAACCGACGAGGCCCTGCGGATTCGGTGCAGAGGAGAGTCCAATTTTGTGACCTACAAGGGGCCAAAGATCGATCGGACCACGAAGACCCGCCGGGAGATTGACCTGCCGCTGGCGGCTGGCGAACAGACGGCCGAGGCTTGGAAGGGGCTCCTCCTGGCATTGGGATTTGCAGTCGTTGGCCAAGTGCGAAAGTCGCGCCGCAAGGCTCATGTCGAGTGGGAAGGTCATCGCGTTGAGGTCTCGCTCGACGAAGTGGAAGGTCTCGGGGTCTTCGCAGAGCTAGAACTGGTCGTTGACCAGCCGACGATCGAGGTCGCCAAGGCGTGCATCACATCGTTGGCCGAGGCCATGGGGCTGGCCGGGAGTGAGCGGCGAAGCTATTTGGAGCTGCTCATGGAACGCGGGGAACACAGCAACGGCAATACGGGGCTATGATTTGCCCAGCCTCAAGACAATTGCACTTTTCCCAGCTCTCCCAATTTGCGATACTGCATAAATTGGATGGTCATTGTGAATATGAACAATAATTCATATCTGGTTCTGGCCGTTTCACCAGGAGAAGTACTGGCCGTTGTGCTTGGCGTGCTAGGCATCGGATTGTTGATCCTGTACTTATTCAGCATCGTTTGGGCTTACGGGGATGCACAGCAGCGAGGTAAGCCGGGATGTCTCGTCGCGCTTTTGGTGACCTTCTTAAGCTGGCCGTTGGGACTCTTAGCATGGGTGATTTTCAGACCGGATTCTTCGGAGAACGCCGGAGACGCGGACAACGCCCGAATTGCATTCATGTCGTGCACGTGCGGGAGACATATTCCAGTTGAGGAACGCTTGGCAGGCACGAAATTGACCTGTGTCTCATGTGGAATCGAGGTCACGGTCCCTGAACTGTCCCAACTTCGAAGAATTATCGCCGAGGAAGGCTTCACGCAGAAGCCGGCGAGGCGTTAGTTTGGTGCCAGCCAGAATGAGGATGGATCCGACATGCAGCAGTCCCGCCCCCTGACGATCTTTTTTTCGGTCGGTGAGCCGAGCGGCGATCTGCACGGGGCCAACCTCATCCGGCAATTGCACGAGCAGTGTCCGGGCCTACAGGCCGTCGGATATGGCGGGCCAAAGATGGCCGAGGCCGGCTGCCGCCTGCACGCTGACCTGACCGCCCTGGCCGTAATGTGGTTCGCCCGCGCACTCGTCAATCTGCACAAGTTTTGGGGACTCGTCAGCCGTGCCGACCGCTATTTCCGCCATCATCGTCCCGACGCTGTCGTGCTGATCGACTACCCGGGCATGAACTGGTGGATTGCACGCCGGGCGAAGGTCCACGGCATACCCGTGTTCTATTACACGCCGCCACAAATTTGGGCCTGGGCCCGCTGGCGGGTGAAAAAGATGCGGCTGGCTGGTCGACCACGTGTTGTGCAGCCTCCCATTCGAGGAGCCGTGGTTTCGCCAGCACGGCTGCAACGCCACTTTCGTCGGCCATCCATTCTTCGACGAGGTTCGCCGCTATCCGTACGACGAACAGTTCATCGCCGAGCATCGCGATCGGCCTGGTCCGCTGGTACTGATCCTGCCTGGCTCTCGGACACAAGAGGTCACCAACAACCTCCGCTGGTTTCTCCAAGCGGCGGCGCTGGTGCGCCAGTCCGTGCCAGACGCGCGGTTCGCCTTGGCTGCGTTCAAGCCGCATCAGGCCAGGATCGCTAGGCAGATGGTTGAAGCGGCCGACTTGCCGATCGAGGTCTACGTCGGCAAGACCCCGGAACTCATGCAGCTTGCCGACTGTGCGATGTCGGTTTCGGGGTCAGTTTCTCTGGAACTTCTGTACCACACCACGCCAACGGTCATTCTCTATTGGATCACTCGGTTTGCGTACTTTGTGCAGACCTATTTCCGCAAGGTGAAGTACATCACGCTAGTCAACCTGCTGGCAACCGACGGGATTGGCGAGGCCGATATCACGCCATTCGACCCCTTGCAGCCCGATGCCGATCGCGTGCCGTTTCCCGAATATCTGACCAGCAGCGACAAATCGTCGCAACTAGCTGGCCACATTATCGAGTGGCTTCGCGATCCGGCCGCGCAGGCCTGCGCGTGTTGAGATGCTGCAGCGATTGAAGACCCACGTTGCCCATGGTGGTGCCTCCAGTCGCGCCGCCGCTTACATCCTCGACATCCTGGCCCAGCGGCCGCAACGCATACCGCGGCCGCATTTTCAGACGCGGTCCTGCCCGCAAAAGGCTGCCGTATTGGTCCAATAGCTGCCCTGCTACCCCTTCCCCGCACGCGATTGGCCGCTTATCTTTCATTTTCACCCCGGAGGCGTCGCTGTGTTGCTTGGTGAACCCCCGCGAACCCAATTCGACCTAAATTTCTCGCTATTCGGCATTCCAGTCCGAGTGCATCCCCTGTTTTGGCTCGTTACGCTGCTGTTGGGCGGCAATCCGGGCGATGCGGGCGCCGTCCTGACCTGGATTGTTGCGGTGTTCATCGGAATCCTCGTCCACGAGCTAGGGCACGCCTTTGCCATGCGAATGTACGCCTTCCGCCCTTGGATTGTCCTTTATGGCTTGGGCGGCGAGACGGCCTATGATCTCCGCGCCGGCTACCACACTTCCGGAACTGGCACGCTAGCCCAGGTACTAATTTCCTTCGCCGGCCCACTGGCTGGGTTTCTCTTGGCCGCACTGCTGGTCGTCGGTCTGGCAGCGGCTGGATATCGTGAAGTTGTCGTGCTCACTAGACACTTAGATGTCGCGCTTGTGGTGGCGTTGCCCAGTCCTCGGTTGGCCGATTTTTGCGACATGTTGTTCCGTATCTCGGTCTGGTGGGGCATCATCAATCTATTGCCCGTCTATCCGTTGGACGGCGGGCAAATCGCCCGTGAAATCCTCTTGAAACTCAGTCCGGGCAGCGGCATCCGCATGTCGCTCATCTTATCGATGTCGGTAGCCGTCGTACTGGCCGTGGTTGGCATAGCCCTGTGGCAAAGTTGGTATATCGCGCTGCTGTTCGGCTACTTGGCATACATGAGTTACGCGACATTGCAGGCCTACAGCGATCGCCGACCGTGGTGATCGCGCCGCGCGTTCTGATGCGCAGCGAAACTTTCTCTGGTGAATCGCTGCCGATTTTGCCGATATGGGCTTGAAAAGATTTCCAACAACGCTACAACTTATGCGAGGTGGGCACAATGCTGAAGCTCCGATGGTCGGAGTGATCAGACGAGGCCCGCTTGGAAATCCTGACGGAGGAGTTACTGTGGCCAAGAAGAAGACGGCAGCCAGAAGCGCCCGCCAAGAAGGCACCTGCGAAGAAGGCTCCGGCGGCCAAGAGGGTCGCAAAGAAGGCGCCCGCGAAGAAGACCAAGAAGATGGCCTGCTGCTGCAAGTAATTGCCGCAACGGCATTCGACGGTCAAAGCCGCGAACGTCATCACCGATTACGACGAGAAAGGGCCGTCGGGACGAACCTCCCGGCGGCCCTAAGTGTTTTCTTGGCGGAGTCGCCTCCCGACCGTTCCCGTCATCCCAAAACGGGCAATGTCGGCAGCACCGGCCGCTGGCGATGCTCGGCGACCAGTCCACCCACGAAATTGCGGCAAATTGAGGCCAAATACGGGCCTGCAACAGGTTCGTCGAAGGCTGCACTGACGTGCCCCTTATCGGCTTGGACACGCAGCTCCGTGCAAATCGGCACCTCGCCCAAAAACGGCACGCCAAGTTCCTCCGCCCTACTTTTCGCCCCGCCCGAGCCAAAGATATCGTGCCGGGCGTTGCAGTTGGAGCAAACAAAAGAGCTCATGTTTTCGACCATGCCCAGCACGGGCACTTGAACCTTGCGAAACATGGCGATGGCCTTCACCGCGTCCAATAGAGCGACGTCTTGCGGCGTGCAGACGACTACCGCACCGGTAAGCGGCAGCAACTGGGAAAGGGACAAGGCGACGTCGCCCGTGCCCGGCGGCATATCGATAATCAGGTAGTCCAGCTCGCCCCAGTCCGTGTCGCGTAGGAACTGGGTTAGCGCCGTGTGCAGCATCGGGCCACGCCAGATCACCGCTTCGCCAGCCGGAACCAGGAAGCCCATCGACATCACCCGCAAGCCGTCGACGACGATCGGCTGAATTCGGTCGCCAATGAGTTGCGGCCGCTCATTGCTGCCCAGCAGATGCGGGATGCTCGGTCCATAGACGTCGGCGTCCACCAGTCCGACCTCGCAGCCGGCCCGTCGCAGTCCCAAGGCCAGATACGCAGCGATGGAACTCTTGCCGACGCCTCCCTTGCCCGAACCGACCGCCACGACCGTCTTAGCGGCCAATCCCATCTCGCCGAGCTTTTCCGGCTTGCGTTGGTGAACGGCCAACTCCACGCTAACTTCCAAGGTGGGAAAGCGTTTGCGCAAGAGGCCAGTCAGTTCGGTCCTGGTTTGCTCCCATACCGGCGCCGACCACGTTGTGAGGCCCAGCATAATCGCCAGACGCGATCCGTCGATCCTGACGGCATGGATCTGACCAAGCTGCGTAACGCTGCGACCCGTTTCGGGATCGGTAAAATCCGCCAAAGCAGCCAGTACGGCGGCCTCGCTAACATCTTGATTCGCCATAATCTCTCAATCCTCCAGGTCCGTCGTCAAAAGTCGCCTTGTGTGGGTCGAGGCAGCGAGCCCCACCGAAATGCCAGTAGTGGGGATCGCTGCGCTCAACCCACTCGACTATCTATCTTGCCATGGCACGCCGATGTGCCCGCTACCTGCTGCCCGCCCAGGGCAGATTGGCCCAAATCCGCTCGGTCAATGTCTGTTGGGGCGGCGGCACCTGCGCCAAGTGGCGGCAAGCTATTTGGGCCAACCGCCCGACCTGACGCGGCGAGTCGACGAAATGCACCGCGCCGGCCTCGCGCATCAGACCTTCGTACGCCGCCATCGAACGTTCAGCCACCACTGCCGCCCGGACTGCCGGGAAGCAGCGACGCTGCCGTGAAAGCTGCCGTAACACGCCATCTATGTCTTTGGCCAATTCCACTACGACCATCGATGCCGGACTCTGGCCCAGTTCGCTCCAGCAATCGTCCAACGTGCGGGTTTCCCACACCCGGACGCCCGAACCGGCCAGTTCACGGCGCAACATTACGGCCCATCGACCGCTGCGTTCGCACGCGATCAACCGCGCCGGCATGCTCGCATCGATATGTTCCAACGGAATGTCTCTCACTCTTTCCCAGCGCCTCTTTCTCCTCTCCCCTCTCTCCGTTCTTCCAGCCCCAACTGCACCATGCGGCGGTACAACCTTGGCCGGGTCATACCCAACAGCCGTGCCGCCCGCGCCTTATTGCCTTTCGCCCGGGCCAAGGCCCGGCGAATCAATTCCCGCTCGACGCGGCCGAGATACTCGCCCAATACAATGGTTTCCTCGGTGCGGCGCGGGTGGGCTGCCGCACGGCCGACCAGGCGAAGCTTCTCTGGCAGGTCCTGCACGTCGATTTCGTGCGAAGCCGCTCGGCCGTGGGCTTCGGCGATCGCTTCGGCCAGTTCCTCGATGTTGCCGGGCCAGCCGTAGCTGTCCATCAGATCCAGTGCCGCAGACGTGAATCCGCCAATTTGGCGTTGTCCGGCCGCGTTAAGGTCCTCCAACAATAGTTGGGCCAACAGCGGCAAGTCGTCGCGTCGCGCGTTTAGCGGGGGCAACTCGATAACAAGCGTGCTAAGCGCGGCCGCCAAATCATCGCGAAACTTTCCCCGCCGCGCCAGTTCCAAAAGCGATTCCGCCGCGGTGGCAATCAGCCGCCAAGGCTGGGGACGCCGGACAATGAACGCGGCCAATTCCACTTGCAGGTCGGCCGACAGATCATCGACCCGATGTAGCAGCAGTGTGCCCGGCCGGCTCTCATCGGCCAAGAGTTTCGCTCTGGCAACCGCGGCCACGATCGCTTCGAGGAGATCGGCGCCCAAGAGCGAGCAATCCAACGGTGTCAGCGTGCCGGCCTGCGACGGCGCGTCTTCGGTGGGCGGATTGGCGGCATAGTGAATTGCAGACGCCAAGTGTCGTCGGCCGCTGCCCGGTGGTCCAACCAGCAACACGCTCGATTGACTGTTCGCGGCCAACTCCACCTGCCGCCGCGCAAGACGCATCGCCGTCCCTTGTCCAATAAGCCGATCAGCGCGATACCGGGCTGCGGCCTCTTGGCGAAAACGACGCACATGCTCGTGCAACGCGGCCGGCTCCCGTGGCGGGGCGGTGTCCTCCAGACCCTCGGTCAGCGGCGTATGGCACTCGCCAACGCTATCTACGATGGCCAGTACGCCGAGCAAACTCTCTCCGTCGGTGCCGATGGGAAGAAACTTCGCCCGCCGCTCCTCCAAAATGCCATCCGGGCTAGTCCGCGAAACAATCGCGACCGGACTGTGGCCGTTGAGGACCTGCGGCGGTGGGCACAGACCGGCCGCAACCGCGTCGGCGCCGCCTGCGTCGGGGCAGGAATGATAGCCGCAACGCCGACCAATGAGCAATTCGTCCGTTGCCAGCCAGTCCTGACAGGCACGATTCACGAAGACAATCGTCAGTTCATCATCAAGCACGTAGATCGGCTGCGCGGCCGAGTTCAGCAGCCGGCCCAGTTCCGTGGTCGAGATGCGTTGTAGAGTCATGCCAATAATCGTGGTTGCCAAGTCTATCCCATATCTTATACCAGTTTGCCGCTCCGTGCGGCAGTGGCGGGCAGCACACCCCAGTCGAAGCCGCTAATTCGCGGTGGGATGACAGTCAGTTGTCACCGCATCTCACGATACTACCGGGGTCACGTCGCGTCGTGACGCGAGCCGCCACTCCAGGCTCATGGGGCAGACTGGTGTGGCGGCCTCTCTCCTGCCAACAGAGTGCGGCCAATGGCGTGGGAATCCTTGTGGTCTGCCGCGAGGTCCACTGTATTTGCACCACGGTCTGCACGATCAATGCTAAGTGCCGGTAGCCCGGCGCTGGCGTCCGTTGATGCCCGGATCAGTGGGCCGGGGAAAATGCCTGCTGCCAGGACCACGGCCGTGCATGCGATGGCCACCCACCACGCACCCATACCGCCCTGCGCACGGGGCATAGCCAACGGCGTACGGAAGTACATTACCGCCACAACGCGGAGATAATAGGCCGCCGCGATGGCTGCGTTTAGCACGCCGAGCACGGCCAACGCCGTGAACCACCACCAGAGAGCCCTATCGGCGCCTGCCATGCCACCGACATTCAAGGCACTGCCAAACACCAGCAGCTTGCCCCAGAAACCGGCCATCGGCCACGCGCCCGCCAGACTGAACATGCAAACCGCCAAGAGGGCCGCGGCGGCGGGTCGGGTTCGGCCAACTCCGGCCAATTCCTCGACAGCGTCGATGCGGCGACCGGGTCGGCCCAGATGCTGCAAAAGGGCGAACGCGCCGATAGTGGCGGCCGAATAAGCCACGAAATAGAATCCCGTGGCCGCCATGCCGTTCCACGGTCCTGCTTGGTTCTGTGTAGCCAGCGCGACGGCCACACCGATGAGCATGTAGCCTGCGTTGGCAATCGACGAATAGGCCAAGAGCCGTCGGAGGTCATCTTGCCAGAGCGCGAGCACATTGCCCCAGGTCATTGTGATCGCCGAGACGATCGCCACGGCGTGCCAAGTATACGCCTCCACGCCCGGCATTGTCGCCAAAAGGAGCCGAACCATGACCACTAGCCCTGCCGCCTTCGGCACCACCGATAGCAACGCGGCATTGGGATGTGTCGTACCCTGATATACATCTGGAGCATAGAAATGAAACGGAACCGCGGTGACGCGGAAACATAGGCCGGCCAACACCAGTGCGATCGCCACCTTCGAGAGGGCGCCAAACTGCAAGCCGCCAGCGGTATCTTGGATCGATCGACTGGCGGTGGCAAAGTGCGTCGAACCGGCCACTCCGTAGAAAAAACTGAACCCATAAAGCAGGATCGCCGAGGAAAGGATGCTCAAGAAGAAATACTTGACCGTAGCCTCTTGGCTCGAAGAATCGCGGCGACCGAGGTATAGAAGCACATAGGTCGGAATCGAAATCAGTTCCAAGGCAACGAACAGCAACACCAAGTTGGCAGCCGCGGCAACAAGCATCAGCCCTGCGATCGTCAACAACATCGATCCGGTGTATTCGGACGCACCGGTATCCGTCGGTGGTCGAGACACTATGAGTGTGAAAGCCGCTCCGACGGCAATCGCCAGCCATCGAACGTTCCAAGACAGAGCGTCAAAGTTCAGCGGCCCACTAAGGCCCGACGGCCCATGTTGCGTAGCCAACGCCGCGGCCGCCAGTAGCATTGCCGCGCCGGCGATCCAACGCCACGCGGTTTGCGACGACGAGAATGCCCCGCCGACGTAAATCGTCACCGCGGCGGCAATCAGCACGATCTCGGGCGTCAGTAGATAGATGGTGTTGGGAGTCATGGAGACGTGGCAGAAGGAACATCGCCCCGCACTCTCTGGGAGAGGGGACTAAGTTGCGGAGCTTTCCGTTGTTCGTCGGCCGCCCGCATCGCAGGCGCGGTCAACGCATCGAGCGTCGGGGCCATCCGGTCGAGAAAGAATCGTGGCTGCAATCCGATCCAGACGATCATGATCACCAGCGGCGTGAGGCAGCAAACCTCTCGCAGTGAAAGGTCGCGCGCGGGCGCATCCGTCTCGTGTTGCGGTTCGTGCGGCGGGCCAAAGAAGACTCGCTGATACATCCACAGCATGTACCATGCGCCGAGAACAATGCCCGTTACGCCCAACACGCCGATCAAGCGGAACTCGAATTCGTGTGCCGCTGGGGCTTCGGCCCAACCTCGCTGAAACGTGCCCAAGAGAATCAGGAACTCGCCCACAAATCCATTAAGTCCCGGCACGCCGATACTGGAGAACGTAAGCACAAGCATGAAAAACGCCAGAACGGGCAGCCGTGCGGCCAGGCCGCCAAAATCGCTAAGCCGCCGCGTATGATACCGCTCGTACAGCATGCCGACGACCGCGAAAAGTCCGCCGGTCGACAGTCCGTGATTGACCATTTGCAGCACGCCGCCCTGCACGCTAAGCCGATTCAGTGCGAAAAGGCCCAACATGCAAAAACCCAGGTGGCTGACACTGGAATACGCGATCAGCCGTTTGAGGTCGGACTGTGCCAGCGCAACCAGCGCCATAGATGATGCCCGCCACCGAAAGCCACAGCATCCACGGCATCAGTAGCGCCGTGGCGTCGGGCAACATCGCGATATTGAATCGCGCGAATCCATACGTCCCCAATTTCAGCAGCACCCCTGCAAGAATCACGCTGCCGGCCGCCGGCGCTTCGACGTGGGCCAGCGGCAGCCACGTATGCAGCGGAAACAGCGGCACCTTGATTGCGAATCCGGCAAACAGCGCCAGGAAGATCCACGTCTGGAGTTCCGGGTCGATCGGTTGTTGATGCAGCGCGGCGGTCAACTCCGGGATCGAGAATGTCAACGTCGGCACGGCGCCGCCGGCGGGATGATAATAATGCCACAGCACGATTGAGAGCAACCCCACGAACGTCAGCACACTGCCCGCAAAGGTAAACAGAAAAAACTTCATCGCGGCCCAGCGGCGCTGATCGCTTCCCCATATTCCGATCAGGAAGAACAGTGGAATCAGGGTGAACTCGAAGAAGACGTAAAACAGAATGATGTCGCGGGCGACAAACACTCCGAGCATGCCGCTTTCCAGAATCAGAAGCAGTCGATAATAGAGCGATGCCTGTCGGTCGATCGCTTCCCAGCTAATCAAGACCGCGACGATCATTAGCAGCGAAGTCAGAGCGAACAGCCAGATGCTTAAGCCATCCAGTGCGACGCTAAAGCGTACATCCACTGGCGCTCCGACCGATGCCAGCCACGGCACGTCGGTCGTAGCGAATGGTTCAACACCGCCCGGATACGCCGCAACCAATGCGACCGTCATGCCGAACACGGCAAGCGCAATCACAAGCGCGGCCATGCGTGCCCGCGATCGGTCAGCGACCGGCAGCAAAGCGCCGGCAAGCGGCAGTAGCAGTGTGATTAGCAGCAGAACGGCCATTCAAATATCTCTTGCAGCAAATTAGACATTGCGGTTGGTCATAATCGGGGCACCGAAATTGCAGTGACTATTGAGTCCTGCACTGGTAATGGAACGAGGGCTCGTGAAACGAGCCCGGTTCTCCGGGAGAAAACGTCGGAACTGTTCCATAATCAACCACGGAACCAATAATCCTCCCTATATCAACAGTGAAACCAGCAACACCAACAGCACCCCAATCATCATGACGAGCGCGTAGAACTGCACCAGGCCGTTTTGACTCGGCCGCACCAGGCGCCCACCAACTTTGGCACATTACCGCACAGGTCTACCAGTCCGTCAATGACGTAGTGATCGATGGCCGCCGCCAGGCTCGCAATGCCCAACAACGGCCACACGACCAGCACCGAGTAGAGTTGATCGATGAAGAACTTTCCGTACGAAAGGCTGTAGAGCCCCAAAACGTCCATGATCCTGGCCAGCCAGGCTGCCTTCTTTCGGTTGCCGAGATAGATGGCCGCTGCGAGCGAAATTCCCAAGAGCGTAATGATCGTTGTCGTTATCGCCATGCTTGCATGTTGAACCGCCGACGGCTCGGCATGCCCACTCTCCAGTGCCCCTAAGTACGCAAGCGACGGCGTCGCAGCCAGAAACGGCATCAAGCCGTGTGTCCATTCGAAATATGCTCCGACCACCAACGACCCGATAGCCAGCACCACCAAGGGCCCCGTCATTGTGCCGGGCGATTCGTGGGCGTGGTGACCGGCCTCCGGCGGAATCTTCTCTGGCCCAAAGAACGTCATAAAATACGGCCGGAACATGTAGAAATCGATCAACAACACACCGGCAAGCGCCGTGGCGAGCAACAGTTTGTAAACATCGACGCCCGCGCCCCCGGCGGCTCGTTGCCCAACAGCCAGCAGGATCGCGTCTTTGCTCCAGAACCCGGCGAAAGGCCACACGCCGGCAATCGCCAGGCAGCCGAACAGAAACGTCCAGTGTGTGACGGGCATGCGGCGCCGCAGCCCGCCGAGCCGCCGAATGTCGAGTACTCCGCCCATAGCATGCATCACGCTGCCGGCGCCGAGAAACAACAGGGACTTAAAAAATGCGTGTGTCAGCAGGTGAAACATGCCCGCCACAACGCCGATTAACGACCCGGTGCCCAACGCAAGAAACATGTAGCCGAGATGGCTGATCGTCGAATAGGCCAGGATGCGTTTCAAGTCGGTCTGCGTAACGGCAATGATCCCGCCTAGAAGCGCCGTACTGCCGCCAATTATGGCAACGACGTACTGAGCGTCGGGCGCTGCGGCAAAAAGCGGCATACACCGCGCGACCATATACACGCCGGCAGTTACCATCGTGGCCGCGTGAATCAAGGCGCTGACCGGCGTCGGGCCTTCCATGGCGTCCGGCAGCCAAACATGCAACGGAATCTGTGCGCTCTTCCCACACGCGCCGAGCATCAACAAGAGGCAGATGGTTGTTGCCGGCCAGCCGCCGACAAAATTGCCCGGCGACGCGAGCCGCGACTGCCCCAGCACTCCCATGATGACCTTTCCATCAAGGACCGTATCATGGAAGTCGAGCGTGCCATACATGGTCCAAATCAGGAACAGGCCGATTAGAAAGCCGCAATCGCCGATGCGGTTGACCAGGAATGCTTTCTTTCCTGCTGCGGCGGCCGCTGGCTTCTCGAACCAGAAACCGATCAGCAGATAGCTGCACAGGCCCACTGATTCCCAAAATACGTAGAGCAATACGAAATTGCTCGCCGAAACGAGCATCGTCATCGAAAAGACGAACAGTCCGATATAGGTAAAGAACCTCCAATAGCCCGGGTCGTCGCGCATGTAGCCAATCGAATAGATGGCCACCAGCGTGGAGATGCACGTGACGATGGCCAGCATGGTGACCGTTAGTGGATCGGCTCGTAAGTCGATGCCGATCCGCAGCGTCGCCGCCTCTCCATTTTCAGGTGGGATGGAGTGAGTGCGACCGGCATTTGATGCGGCCGAGTCGTTGCTGCCCTCACCTGCGGTCCTTGCCATAAACGACGATGGCAGTGGGCTACCCACATCAACCCACCGCCAAAGCGTCACAACTTCCGCTATCTGCTTCGGGCCGTTCTCGTGCGCTGTGGTTCGGTCGATCTTCTGCTGCATCTCGAACAGCAATACAATGCTGGCCAAGAAACTCAGCAAAAGCGCCGTGACGACCGGAATGTGGCTGCGCCCGCGGAGAATGTGTTTGCCCAGCGCAGCCGTCACGAGCGTGGCCGCCAAGGGCAACGCCGGAATCAACAGCAGCAACGTCTTAATGTCCAACATGGGGATCGCTACATTCGCCTGTCGTGCAATTTCGCCAATTCACTCTTGCTAGACCCTCGGCCGATAAAGTGTGTCTCTCGCCGGTATGTCAGGCTGGACTCCCGCCGGCGGCAGGTGTGGCAACGGCTCGCCCCGTTCTTCGGGTTCCTTCAGTGGTTCTTCTCTGAAAGTCGGCAGATTCGCCTCGCGAAGCGTTTGCCAGTGGGCGATGTCCAGTTCACCGCGACGTGCAAACAACATGAGGATCAACGCCAAGGCAATAGCCGCTTCGCACGCTGCCACAGCGATAATAAACAATACGAGCATCTGGCCGCCGAAGTCATTGCGAAACCGACTCCAGGCCACGAGACTTAGTGAGACGCCCTGCAACATGATCTCTAATGACAAAAACATCACAATCATGTTCCGTCGGCTCAAGAAACCAATCATGCCGATGCCAAACAACAGCGCCCCGACGATCAAGTAGTTGTTCAGTAGTGCGAATTCAGTGGCCATCAGGATCTAGTCCGCTGTTTTATGCGCAACAATGGCAGCCGCGCCGACGACGGCCACCAATAGCAACACGCCCGCCACTTCGACCGCCAGCAGGTGACGACCAAAAAGCTCTCCGCCCAGACGGGCGACGTGTTGTGGATCGAGGACCCCCGTGACTAGCGCTTCCTGGGTTGGAGGTTCAATGATCAGATTCGGATGCCCCAACGCTCCGCCGATGGTCAACGACAGTACCCCAACGATGATAATGCCGGTGACGGCCGAAATGAGCGCCTCCCAACTGACCTGATCGTATGCAGTCTTGCCCTCGGGCTGGGCAAGCATCAAGACGAAAAGGAACGTGACCAGGATTGCCCCAGCGTAGACCACAATGGTGGCAACCGCCAAGAACTGGGCGCCCGTGAAGAAGAACAGAGCGGCTGTGCCCAAGAGTGACTGACCGAACCAAATCGCGCAGTAGACCGGGCTACGGAACGTGACCGCGGCAGCAGCGGAGGCCACCGTTGTGAAGGCCAGGACGAGAAACAGGCTGTCCGCCATCCAATCGCCCAGCCGCGGCACCTGCGATGCGCCGAGGCCGAGGGCGATCACACTGAGCAAAATCCCTATGCCCCGCCCGCCCGTTGTGCCACGCGGCAGCATGAGCCACATACCCAGCGCACCAAGCACCGTGGTCAGTGTCAAAATGTGATATGGGTCGGACATGAGAGTAACTAAACAAAAAGCGATCTTGGATGCGCGGTTGTTGTCAAGCGAAAATCAATCATCCATAGGATTCATTGTTTGTCGTCGGTGGTTCGTTCTTCCTCATTCTGTCGGCGTTCCCGGTTGCTCCTTACCGGTTCTTTGTCCTTTGTCAGGTCATAAATGCTCAAGAGCTTGTCCTTATCGAAGATCATCTCCTCGCGACTCTTGCCCGACAGATCGTATAGGCTCGTAAGTTCGATGGCGTCCACCGGGCAGGCCTCCTCGCACATGCCGCAGTAGATACATCGCAACTCATCGATGGTGAAGCTCTCGGGATACTTTTCGCGGTCGGGCCAGGGACTTTCCGCCGCAATGATGTCGATGCAATGGGCGGGGCAGGCCGTGGCGCAAAGAAAGCACGCCACGCATTTCACACGTCCCTCGGCATCGCGATTCAACCGATGCACACCCCGGTAGATCAATGGATCGGGAATCACATGACGTTCATCGGGCGACTGCACCGTCTTCTTGCGATGGAACAGATGCCGCAAGGTTGTCGTCATTCCCTGGATAAACAGCAGGAGATACGACTTGCCGGCCGGACCCAATTGGGGTTCGTTCACCCAGGCAATCTGCTTGTCGTCCGACTTCATATTGTTCCTCCCCGACGCGGAACGTTGTTGCTACGCGTCGGATCAATTGCAACTGTAACGAGCCAGGCCAAGATCATCGCCCCCCAGCCCGCAATCGCCGTGCTCCGCGCGGTCGCGAGCCCTGTGATATGCGCCAGCCGGCTACCATACTCTAGCCACACGGCCACGGCAACCACGTTTACCAATCCCCACGGGAGCATCACCTTCCAAGCGAGATCCATCAATTGGTCGTAGCGAAAACGCGGCCAACTCCACCGGGCCAGCATGAAGAACAAAATAACGCCCATTACCTTGGCCAGCAGTACGATCACCCGCAACACGGCGACTGGCCACGTAATATCGACGCCGGAACCTGTCAGGCCCCAGAAATGCCAGCCGCCCAAGAACAAGATGACAATCGAGAACGCGGCCGTGACCATGTGCAGAAACTCGGCGACCATATACATCATCAGCTTCACGCCGGCGTACTCCGTATGGTAGCCGCCAACGAGCTCCTGTTCGGCCTCGGGCAGGTCGAAGGGGAGTCGGGCGGCCTCGGCAAATGACGCCACGCAAAAGACGACGAAGCCCAACGGCTGTGTGAGTACGTTCCACATGCCCGTCTCGGCTTGGTTATAGATTATCGTATCGAGTCGCAACGAGCCGGAGGCGAGTACTACGCCCAGGATGCCAAGTCCCAGCGGCAATTCATACGAGATCAGTTGAGCTCCGCTTCTTACGCGCCAAGAAAGCTGTATTTGTCATTGCTGGCCCAACCACCGAGAACGACTCCGTAGACCGCGATGCTACTGACCGCGAAGACATAGACCATGCCGACGTCGATTCCCGGTGCAACGATCAGTGAGATGGGCGCCTTGATTCCCCACGAGGCCGGAAAGATATCGGGAGGAATCACGCTGCCGAATGGGATGACGGCGAAAATGGCGACCGCGGCCACAAAGATCGTCGTCGGAGCCACGAAATAGAGGACTTTGTCGACGTGGCTGGGCGTGAACTCGGCTTTGAAGATGAACTTCACGCCGTCAGCCAGCGGTTGTCCCAACCCGAAGAGACGGACTTTTGTCAGCGGAATCCCCACCCGGTTTGGCCCGAGCCGGTCCTGCACCCACGCGGCAATCCACCGCTCCAGCAGCACCAGGTATGCTGCGGCCGTCATCAGGCCCGCGATCAGCAGGGCAATCTTCAGCAACGGTTCGATGAACAACTGCATAGTGGATTGGAAACTGTAAATGTTTCGCTGTTTAGCGGTCACACAGTCGGCGTCGCGACGCCATCATGCCAATAGGTTTGAACGCAAATCAATTCCCGTGTCGGGCATCTGACCGACAGCGGCCGAAAAGTACATAATTTCGCGGGCGAGTTCCTGCAGCACAGCCGTCGCGTTATACAACCCCTTGCGTGCGCTGAGTTCCCACAAGAGGCTGCCCTCGGTGCGAACGCCGGCAGGCGGCCGGATGGCCCAACCCGCCGACTGTAGCCGATCGGACCGGTTGACGTAAGAGCCGTCGCGCTCGGCGTACGCCGCCGAAGGCAAAACGTATGTTGCCAGCGCCGACAGTGGTGACGGAAACAAATCCTGCACGACCGAAAGCTTGAGCCGTTGGAAACGCCGCGCCGTGTCTTCGTCGATCCAATCTTCCTTGTATCCGCCCGATACCCAAACCGCATCGACCGAGCCGCGGTCCAATTCAGGCAGAAATTCATCGAATGTCGTCACGCCGTGGGCAAAGTGGGCGATAATGGCTTCTACGCCGCGCCGGTTCGGGCATTTTTCGGCCGAAATCACGAAACCTTTGGGGAACCGCTCGTCGTCGCCGACCACTGGAATGCGCCGAAGAACAAGGCGAGCATTGGCATCGAGGCCGCGCACAAAGCGGCAAAGCAGGTACGCTTCTTCGACTGTGAGATGCGGTGAAACAACTACCGCCAAGTGGCCGGCTTCCTTCAAACGCTGAGTCAGTTCAGCCGGCAGCGTGGCCCAATCGAGTTCTATCCGGTTCTCCCCCTCGCGCCGAAACGGCTGGGCCAGGCGGCGTGGATCATGAACGTGCGGATAGTCGTACCGGCCGTCGTTACAGATCCACCACTGATTCACGAACGGGTTTTCCCGGGGCTTAATCCGATAGATGCGGTCCTGGTTCTCTTCAATCCAGATCGAACAACCGGTTGCACAGCCCGTGCAAATGCCGGGGTGCCGCTTCAAAAACCATACCCGCTGCTTATACAGAAAATCCTTGTCGCCCAGGGCGCCGACAGGGCACAGGTCGACCACGTTGCCCGAGAGTTTGTTGCCTAGCGGGAATCCGGCCACGACGTCGATTTCCTCGTGCGTGCCTCGGCCGGTGACCATTAGTTCGCTGGTACCGCTGATTTCAGCAGTAAAGCGGACGCAGCGGCTGCACATTACGCAACGATCGACAAACAGCGTCACGTCGCCGAGGTCGCGACGGCGGCTGCTGAACGGCAGAAGATCGGTGCGACGATCCGTCTGGCCATAGCGGAAGTGATAATCCTGCAGTAGACACTCGCCCGCCTTGTCGCAGATAGGGCAGTCGATTGGATGCCGCATGAGCAGGTCCTCTTCGACCATGGCTCTAGCGCGTGCCACTTTTTCGCTATTGGTGACCAGCACTGTGTTGTCGGCCATCCAAGTATTGCAGGCCGGCGAAAGCTTCGGTTGCATCGCGATCTTGCCGGTCTTTGCGTTGCGCGAGCCGACTTCCACCAAACACATCCGACAACTGCCGACGACCGTCAGCCCCGGATGCCAACAGTAATATGGAATGTCGATACCGGCCAGCTTGGCAGCTTCAATGCCATTCACGCGTCGACCGCTGGGGATCTCGACTTCACGGTTGTCGATGAGGACTTTCATCATTGGCTGCTGTAGTGTATTGCTGCGGAGCTACAAAATTGAGAGAAGCAAATCTCATCAATTCTGCAAGTTCTTTCAATTACCGATACTCCTACCTATATTTACCTGTATTGCGAATGTTCCATCGCGGCGAGTTTTGGGACCGACGGTGCAGCAATGGCCGTCCACTCGCCGGTGTCGACCGCCGGCCGGCGTCTCTCGATTGCATCGACGGGACTTGTCTCCATATACCCCGTCGGATTCGTACGCTTGATGTACTCCTCGAACTCGCCGCGAAACTTGCGGATGGCATTCTTAATTGGCCAAGCCGCCCCGTCGGCTAGTCCGCAGATCGTCGTACCCGGAATGATCCCGATCGAATCACCGATCTCCAGCAACAGATCAAGATCCTTTAGCCTTCCCCGCCCGGCCTTGATGCGTTCGAGCATAGCAACGGACCAATGCGTGCCTTCGCGGCAAGGCGTACACTGGCCGCAACTCTCATGAGCGAAGAAGCGGCAACTGTTGTGCAAAAAGTCGATCATCGAATACGTTTCGTCGAGCACAATGGCGCAGGCCGTACCCAATCCCAGGCAGCCGACTCGCATGGGCGCCGAGAAATCCAACGGCGTGTCGAACTCTGCCTCGGTCATCAGGCCAGTGCTCAGTCCGCCCGGCACGACGGCTTTGGCCTTGCGCCCCTTGCGTACACCGCCGCCAAACTCCTCGACGAGCTGGCGCACAGTGATGCCTAGCGGCGCCTCGTAGCAGCCGGGGCGATTGACGTGGCCGCTAAGCCCGTACAGTTTCGGGCCGAAGCTGCCCGGATCGCGGGGATTGTTCGGCTCGGGCGGTACGCCCATCGATCGGAACCAATCAACGCCGCGATCGATGATATGCTTCACGCAGGCCAATGTTTCGACGTTGTTGACCACTGTCGGCTTGCGGAACAGCCCTTCGACCGCGGGAAACGGCGGTTTGATCCGCGGCCAGGCCCGCTTGCCTTCAAGGCTTTCGATCAAGCCCGTCTCTTCGCCGCAGACATAGGCCCCCGCACCGCGGTGAATATAGACGTCTAACGAGAAATCGCTGCCACGAATATTCTTCCCCAGGTATCCCGCCGCGTAGCATTCGTCAATAGCGGCCTGCATTCGGCTGCGCGAGCGGGCGTATTCATAACGAAGATAGATGTAGGCCGTAGTTGCCCGGGTAGCAAAACAACTGATAATAATGCCTTCCACGACCTGATGCGGATCGAGTTCCATCTGGACACGATTGACGAACGTGCCCGGCTCGCTCTCATCGGCGTTGACGCAGAAGTAGATCGGCCCCGGATGGCCCTCCGGCAAAAAGGACCACTTCAGGCCGGTCGGAAAACCTGCCCCGCCTCGGCCTCGCAATCCGCTCGCCTTCACCATGTCGACCACGCTCTTGGAGCTCATCTCCTTCAGCACACGGCGCAACCCCCGGTAGCCGCCACCAGCCTCATAGACCGGTAGGGTATGACTTTGCTTTTTGGCGACGTTGGCTAACAGGACGGGTTCGTAGTGCATTTTGTCAGTTGGCGACTCTGTGGCTGTAGGCTCAGGACGATGGATTCTCCCACTCCGCCACTAATTCATCGATCTTTTCCTTGGTCATGTTCTCATACACCTCGTCGTTCACCAGAATTGTCGGCGCGGCGTCGCAGGTGCCCAGGCATTCGGCAAAGTCGATGGTCACGCGGCCGTCCGGCGTCGTTTCGCCAGGCTGGATGCCAAGCTTCTCGCAGAGATATCGGAGCAACTCTTCGCCCTCGTTGGCCGCGCAACTGATCGAGCGACATACCCGGACTTGGTATTGCCCGTGCGGCTTGTCCTGCTTGAAGAAGCCATAAAAACTCAGCGTATCTTGCACCTGGGCCGGCGCCAGTTCCAGTATGCCCGCAAGCTCAACAACCGCTTCCGGCGGCACATAGCCCAACCGTTCGTTGACCAGATGCAGCGCCGGCAACGTAACCGCTTGCCGCGTCGGATATCGCGGGAAGTAGGCCTGTATTTCTTTGCGTAGACTTTCGTCGAGCACGGGCATAATGGGGGTCCCTTCGCTACCGATCCAACTCGGCCGCAATGATATTGAGACTGCCGAGCACGGCCACGATGTCGCTGAGTGTGTGGCCGCGGATCAAATATGGAAAGAGGGCAAAATGTATAAACGAAGGCGGCCGCGTTCTTGCGCGATATGCTGTGTTGCTGCCATCGCCAACGATGTAGAATCCCAACTCCCCATTGGGCGCCTCCGTGGCAAAATACACTTCTTCGCATGGAGTCGGGAAGCCGCGATTGGTCATCGTTAACTCGAAATGGGTAATCAACCCTTCGATCGTGGAAAAAACGACGCCCTTTGCCGGTAGGATCGCGCGGGCATCGTCGCCAACGTTGACCGGTCCGCCGGGCAGGTTCTCGATCGCCTGATGCAGGATCTTGATGCTCTCACGCATCTCGTACATGCGGACAAGGTATCGGGCAAAGCAATCGCCGGAGGTGGCGCAGCAAATATTGAAATCAAAGTCGCTATAGGACAGATATGGCTCATCCTTCCGTAAGTCGCGAAGCACGCCGCTTGCCCGAGCGACCGGCCCGCTGCAACTGCGGTTAATCGCCTCCGCTTTGCTCAGCACGCCGACGCCACGTGTACGATCGATGAAGATGCGGTTGCGATTCAGCAGTTGCTCCATATCGCCAAGCGCTTGCGGGATTTGCTTGAGGAAGTCGCGGATCATCTGGATGGCCTTGGGCGAGATGTCATACATCATTCCGCCGACTCGCGTGTAGCTATGGGTAAACCGGGCCCCGCAAAGGGCCTCGAATATATCGTTGATTTGCTCCCGAGGATTGAAGGCGTAAATGAAGTGCGTAAAGGCGCCCGTGTCGAGGCCCATCGCACCGAGGCATAACAGATGATCGAGCAGTCGCGACAGTTCCGCCGCGATAACGCGCATGTACTTGCAGCGGGGCGTCAGCTCAATGCCCAGCAGTTTCTCGACAGCCATGTGCCAGCCGACATTGTTCGCGGCCGGCGATATGTAGTTCATTCGATCCGTGATTGTGACGTATTGGTTATAGTCGAGGTGCTCGCCCAGCTTTTCAAAGCCCGAGTGCAGGTAGCCGATGTCGGGAATGGCCTCGACAACCGTCTCGCCATCTAGCTTCAACAACAGCCGCATCGTGGTGTGCGTAGCCGGATGCTGCGGACCGAAGTTCATCGTCCACAAGTACGGCTGCGGCTCATCACGGGCGTGATCGCCAAGCGGTTCGACTCGGGTTAAAGGCATTGATCGAAAATAGGTGTTGAATGTTGACCGATATGGGACGTGTTACAGTTCATCTTTCGGCTCGCGTGATCACGGGAAAGTTGTGCCGCTCACCGCGACCTTGCAAAGGGTAGTCCTTCCGCAACGGATGGGCCGTGAACTCTTCGGGCAAAACGATCCGCCGCAGTTCGGGATGGCCGGCGAAGTGAATGCCAAAGAGGTCCCATACTTCGCGTTCCAACCAGTTGGCGCCTTGCCACAGCCCAACCACCGACGGCACCGTCGGTTCGGGATCGTTGACAAAACATCGGACCGTCAGTCGCTGGTTGGCCTCCGTATTAGTCAGCAAATAGACCAAGCCAAACCGATCCTTGGCGTCCCGATAGTTCAAGTAATCGACGCACGTCACGTCAACCAGCAGATCGAAGCCAAGCTGATCCTTCAGCATCGCAAGCGATTCATACAACGATTCGACGGGCACGATAAGCCGCGTCCGGTCGCGAAACTCGCTCACGGCCGCGCTCGGAAACGCCGCTCGGAATTGCTCGATGATCTTCGGATCGGTCATGGGTGACGGCTCGGGTGCGAATTCAAGCTCTAGGGCCCGCCGTAGTGGCGGCCATACGACTGATAGTGCGGTTTTCTACTCCGTCTTATCGATCATCTGCATCCCTTCAGGGTGATAGCGTGCTCCGGCCGTTTCGAACTCGCCGAGCACTTCATCGATCGCCGACCATGCCGACTCGGGCAAGTCCAAGTCGACTGCCTGCGCGTTTTCTTCGAGATACTGCTCATGCCTTGTGCCGGGAATCGGCACGATGTCGTCGCCGCGTCGCAGCAGCCAAGCAAGTGCCACCTGGGCCGGCGTAGCGCCTTGGGCGGCGGCAATCCGCTTCACCTCGTCGACAAGCCTCATATTGCGGGCGAAGTTGTCTCCTTGGAACCGAGGCTGATTCCGACGCCAATCCAACGGCGCTAAATCGTCGATGCTCTTGATGCGTCCGGTCAGAAAACCGCGGCCAACGGGGCTATACGCTACAAAGCCGATGCCAAGCTCGCGGAGCGTGGGAAGCACCCTTTCCTCAACGTCGCACTCCCACAGCGAATATTCGGACTGGATAGCGCTCAGAGGGTGGACAGCGTGCGCCCGGCGAATTGTGCCCGGCCCAACCTCCGAAAGCCCCAGGTATCGCACCTTGCCGGCCGCCACCAACTCCGCCATGGCGCCGATGGTGTCTTCGATGGGGACCTTTGGGTCAAGTCGGTGCTGGTAGTAGAGGTCGATATAGTCGGTTCCCAGCCGTCGTAGCGAGCCGTCAATTGTGTGTTTCACATGGGCGGGGCTACTGTCCAACTCGAACATCTGACCATCGGGACGAAAACGGAAAGCGAACTTGGTGGCGATGATGACGTTTTGGCGGCGCTGCCCTTTCAACACCCGACCGAGCAGTTCCTCATTGGTGAATGGCCCATACATCTCGGCCGTGTCCCAAAAATTGACGCCAAGTTCAATCGCATGGCTCATGACGCGCACCGATTCCGGCTCATTGCTTGGCCCATAGGCCCACGACATGCCCATGCAACCCAGTCCGATGGCCGAAACTTCGAGACCTTGCCGGCCCAGTTTTCGCTTGTCCATGCTCATTTTCCTTTACGCCGGCCCCTACGGCTCTTGCAACGCCCGCTTAGGCTGTTGTCGCGAGGCAGCGCGGAACTCGCGGCCGTAGACTGTCCCCTCCCGCTGAATCTTCTCTTGCAGATCGATGATCGACTGAATCAATTGCTCCGGCCGCGGGGGGCAACCAGGAGCGTACATATCGACCGGCATGAAACGATCGATCCCTTGGACCACGCAATATGTGTCAAACACTCCACCGGTCGAAGCGCATGCTCCCATCGAAATGCACCACTTTGGTTCCGGCATCTGCTGCCAGATGCGCTGCAATACGGGGAGCATCTTCATCACGACCCGGCCTGCGACAATCATCAAGTCGCATTGCCGCGGGCTGAAACGGAAAACCTCGGCTCCAAACCGTGCGATGTCGTGTCGGCTGGCGCCCGTCGCCATCAATTCGATCCCGCAACACGCCGTGGCGAACGGCATGGGCCACAAACTGTTCTTCCGACACCAACTGACCAGTTCGTCCAGCTTTGTAACGGCCACGTTTTCGGGGAGCTCCACTATCGCCACCGGAATACCCCCTTGCGCCAGTCGTATACGAACCCGAGCGTCAACAAAAGGAGAAACGTCATCACGCCGCCAAAGACAATGTCGCGACTTCCGACTTCTCCAGCGGCAACCGCGGCATCAATGCCCACCGAGGGCGCTGGCAAAGGGTGGTTGGGGCCGGAGATTCCGCCGTTGGCTTGCCCAAGAGTATCCTCGGTAGAGCTCGACACACCAGCCATGGCAACCGGCGCCAATGCCGGTCGCGATGCCACCGCCCATGGGTACAGGAACAACAGCTCGACGTCAAACACCAAAAACGCAATTGCCACCAGATGGAAGCGAACGTCGAACCGTCGGCGCGTATCATGGATCGGATCCATGCCGCTTTCGTACGGCATCCGCTTGACATTCCCCGATCGGCCCGGGTTGGCAACCTCCGAAATAACCAGAAGCGCAAGGCCCAAGCCGACCATGCAGAGCACAAACAGAAAAATGGGCACAAAGTTCCACTGCATCCGGCAACGTTCCTTCCTAGCGTCGAAGCCTACGCGTGCCACATTCTATGGGGGCCATCCGGGCCGGTCAACGCGTATTGACACCACCCGTTCGACGAGTAGAAAAACCGGAGCGGACAGGTTGCGAGAAACCAGATCTAGATACGGCGGTGCGCCCTCGGTCGACCGCCCCGGAATCCCCACCTCTCGGAGGAAATGCCCGCAACTACCGCAGGCAATCGGCCTCCAGCGTATAGGGCATACCGTCCGGGTCGTGCGGATCGACCTGAAAACGACCGCCCACGCCCACAAGGTTGGTGGTGAAGAAGGTCTGCAAATCGCCCTGCAACACGACGCGAATCATCTGTGTTGGCTTGGGATTCGGTACGCAGAACGGGCACTCGCCGCTGTTGGGGGAAATAACGAACTCTTTGATGCCACTTTGCTGACGCCGCGGTCGCATGTAGCCCTTCACGAAGATGCGATGATCCTGCAAATCGAGGGCCGTTTGCGGAATCGGCTCCGCCGGGGCATTCGGATCGGGTTGAAGCACGTCCCATTGCAAGAACTGGTAGCCGCTCGGAATCCGATGCACGTCGTACCAGTGCCAACCAGAACCCAGCACCCACAGTCCAATTGACAGCGACATCCCGACCTTGGCCAGCCCCATTCCCGTCCACTGATCCGACGCATCGCGGATTTGGCGCAGTGCCCGCCAGCCCAGCCAAAGTCCCAAAATCGGCACCATGGCCAAGTACCAGGAAAACGCTGTAACGATCGAGGCGGCCCCCAGTACCACGCTTAGCACGGCCTGCGGACACAGCGCGCGATACGGCGCCGCCGCTTCCAGTGCGTCAATTTCTTCGGAGCCTAATTCACTTGGCAACGCCATGTGTTGCTAAATCTCCCATATCGCTATGGCGTCGTTATCAGCGACTTCGCCACGTCGGTGCGGTAGGCCGACATTGCAGGCAAGTAGCCCACTGCGGAGGCCAGTACCACCAGGCCGGGTATAAGGATCAGCTCCATCGTTTGGAACTGAAGAAGGCCGACCACAACGCCCGTCCAGTCGGCGATCAACGGCGAACATGCCCACGTGGCGCCGTGGCCGATCAACAGACCGGCCGCCCCGCCCATCAGTGACAGGAGGATGGACTCCAACAGGATAATGACCATTACGGTACCGCGGCTCGCCCCGAGGGCCCGCATCACGGCAATTTCGTGCCGGCGATCGCTCATGGAGTTATAGATGCTCACCATGATGCCGATGCCTGCTTCGATAACCGTGAGCACCGCCATTCCGAGCAGGATCCATTGAATCTTTCCGACCACGCCTTCGAAGAGATCGGTAATCACGCGAACCGGCACCACGGCCTGAGCCACCTTGCCGTCATTGATCAGTTTAGCAAGCACGTCGGTCCGGCCGCGTTCCGCTCGGGCCTTGGGAACGCAGACCAGTACTGCCGTGATTTGCTTGCCCTCGTCACCCTCGGCAGAATGGTCATGCTCGCCGTTCTCGGCTTCTTCTTCGGCATGGTGTGTTTCGTAGAATCCCTCCATGTTGACAAAGATAGCTCGGTCCATCGGAGTACTCGTTGGAGCTAGCACACCCACGACATGAAACTCGTCGGCATGGACCCGGCCACCTTCGCTCGTGCCATGAACCGCCTTGAATTTCCCGCCGACCCCCAAACTGGCCTTGGCGGCGGCAGTCGCACCGACGACGGCGCCATAATGGTCGACCATCTCGAAGTTCTCTCCAGCCGCAAACTCGTACGATTTATTGTCGGCGTATGTCAGTTCCGTGAACATTTCCGGCACCGTGCCGACAACTCGAAAACCCGAGTACGTGTGGCCCATGCAAACCGGAATGGCCGTCTCTACGTCGGCCGCATACTTACCTTCCTTCAGTTCCTCGTAGAAACTGTATGGGATGTTGCCGATCGGCTGGCTCAAGTAGAAGACCGTATTGAGCACTAGTTGCTCTTTGCCCCCCTTGGCGCCAACGATCAAGTCATAGCCTTCGCCGCCACGATTAAACGACTGCTTCACCACTCCATAGACCACCAGCACGGCCACGACCAAGGCCACGCCCAAGCCCATCGACAAGATGGTCAACATCGAAACCAGCGACCGCTGCTGAATGCTACGCCAGGCGACTTTCCAGAGGCTCATAGGATAGGGGATTAAGTATTTGTGGTTATCTATATGGTGGACTGGGTTCCAGAGAGTTCGCTGTGCTCGACGTTCTTACACTCGACGTTGCCTGCTAAATTTCCGCGCTGGCCGAAACCCGGTTGAACTCTTCCAAACGATCGACGCGAGGGAACTGCGACGCCACTTCATTCGAGTGCGTCACGATCACCAGTGCCACGTCCTCTTCGCGACACGTTTCGCGGATCAGGTCCAAAATCTGCTGCTGATGGCCGGAGTCTACATTGGCCGTCGGTTCATCGGCCAATAGCAATCGCGGCTTGTTGGCCAGGGCCCTAGCGACAGCCACCCGCTGCTGTTCACCCACCGAGAGCATTGCCGGCCGATGCGTCATGCGATGGCTAAGCCCGACCCGCGTCAATAAGTGTTTCGCCCGATTCTTGTCAGGCCGCCCGCGTGCAAAACGCATCGCTAACAGCACGTTCTCCAGCGCGGTAAAACCAGCCAGCAGATTGAACGTCTGGAACACGTATCCGATCCGTTCGGCCCGGAAACGGTCGCATTCGGCCTCGGGCATCAGATTGATGTCCCAATCGTCGATCCGCACTTTGCCGGAGTCGGGGCGGCCAATGCCGGCGATGATGTGCAGCAGCGTCGTCTTCCCGCAGCCGCTGCGCCCAACCAATACCATCTGCTCGCCCGCCGCTACGCGGAAATCGACGATGTCCAAGACGGGCAACGCCGTGCCGTCCGGTTGACGAAACGCCTTCTTGATATCCTTCAAATGCAGCGTCGGGTGCGCCGACGCGTCTCTTGCTGGAAATTGTGCTCCACGAACGTGCGGGCTGATCGCCACAGAAGAACCTCCCTCAACGCGTTTCTTTTATCGACCGATCCCCACCGGAGCGGGGTGAATGACTCGTCGCCACTCCTTCACGTGTGCCAACCGACCTGTGATTAAATACTATCACATCATATTGTCCCGCTTTGAATACGGGCTCGCTCGCCGGGGGGTTCACTGCTAATCGAATTCTAACGCCGACGTATCATTTGCCGCGCGATATCACGCTGCGCCTCGGCCTTTTTCATCGATTCCCGCTTATCATGCCGTTGCTTGCCCCGGCAGATGCCGAGCACCACTTTTGCCAGTCCCCGCCGAAAATGCATCTCAAGCGGCACCAGCGTCAGGCCTTTTTCGTGGGCTCGATGGGCAAAACGTTGCACTTCGCGACGGTGCATCAGCAGCTTCCGCGGCCGGCGAGGATTGTGATTGAAGCGGTTGGCCTCGGTATATTCGGCAATGTCACAGCCGACCAGCCACACCTCGTCCCCCTTCACCCGCGCGTAGGCCTCTTCCAGCGAAACTCGGCCATTGCGCAGGCTCTTAACCTCGCTGCCCACCAGCACGATGCCGCACTCGAGTGTGTCGAGCACCGTGAAGTTGTGGCGTGCCTTGCGGTTCTGCGAAATGACCTTGTCGTTCGACCCGGCGGCGGTCGCAGCCTTCCTCTTAGGGTATTGCTTGCTCGTTGGCGGGGCCCTTTCACAGTCTAGCTAACGTGCCTCGCACGTTGCGAGCTCCCCAGCGTTACCGCAGTTGTTTCCTTCGTCGCGGCCGTGTTGCGATAGCCACGCTCTCACGTGACGCAGGCCACCTTGCGCCAAAGCGCATGCCACAATACATGCCGCCAAGAAGTCTCACCACGCCGAACCCGCCCGACTGCAAACCGAAAGCAGTGCAGTCAGGGGGTTGCGCCGCATGTGGCGGGGTCGGGCGAGAAACGGCAAAGGGGTGGCTGATGGGATTTGAACCCACGACACCCAGATCCACAATCTGGTACTCTAACCAACTGAGCTACAGCCACCATGTACATGCGTCGCCGCCCAGCTTATGAACCGAGCAATGCGACGCGGCCATCCTGCGCCCGACAGCGCAGGTCGCTCCCGAAGCCGTAGTCAGGAGACGGACATGCCATAGTATGACGCGTCGCACGGCGGTCGTCAACGCCCGCTCGCGGCCCACTGTTGCCCGGGTGCATTCAGCACTTTGCAGGGTCGTTTACGACCCTTTCCGCCGAAGGCGGTGTTAGGCCCGACGTTGACGTCGGGTTGGCGGCTTGGATTGTCAGGCCCGCTTGCGGGCCTCCTGCCGTTGTTGAGGAAGCAGGACGCCCGTAAACGTGCGTGACATAAGCAGATGAGAGAATGGTAGTCTGGTGGGCGGCTCAACCCGGCGTTAACGCCGGGCCGATTACCGCTAGCGCGGAAACGCCCGTGAACGGGCGTGGGAACATTCAGTCTTCCCCTCGACAGAAACGACAAAGTGCGGAATGCACCGTGAATGGCACGCGGCGGCGGGTCTGACCATTTCGACTGGCGCTATTTGCGGGATTTGGGTAAGCTGCTTGCGCATGTGTTTGCGATTACATTCCTACGCGCAAGGAGTACGAGATGGAAACGTCGCCACGAGTTTCGGCGGGGCAGTTCGCCGAATCGATGAAGCAAGAGTTTGAGGTATTCGCCAATGAGGTGATGGAAGCCGTCAACGACGCACCGGACGGGCAGTGGATTGCCGGCAGTGAAGAGCAGGTGCGGGAGCTTTGTGCGGAGATGCGTCGGAAGGTCTTCGAGCGTGCCTTGCAGAAGCGGGTCGATGCGGCGGAAGCCGCTTTTCCCCCCTCCGCACCATCCGACGACGGGCAAGCGACTGGCGAATAAAGGCCGGCAGTCGCACCGGGTTCTTACCGTCAACGGCGAGATCCATATCGCGCGACGCTGGTGGCATGGACCACAGATCGGCAGTATCGCGCCGGCGGATGAGATTCTCGATCGTAGCGGGGCAACGATCACGCCCGGTGTCTTGGAGATGGCTTGTCGACTGAACTTATCGGCGACGAGTTTCATCAGGGCGGCAGCGGCCCTGGAGCGCACGGCCCAAGTGAAGCTCAGCGGCGAGCGGTTGCGTCAAGAGGTGGAAGCGACCGGGCGTCGCGTGCTGAAAGCCCAGCAAGACGACGCCATCGCCGTGACCTGGCACGCGGAGGATTGCATCCTGCCGGACAGCAAAACACGCGAGAAAACGCGTGTTTACACGGGTTGCGACGGCGTGATGGTGCCGATCATCACCGACGCCGAGAAAGTGAAACGTCGCGATGGCATCAAGGCCAAGCGCCGCCGTAGCGGCAAGAAATGCAAACCCCTGCCACCGCGAAAGCGTGGCTCCGACCTGGCTTGGAAAGAATTCAAGGTCATCTTCTTCTATAGCGAAGACGCGAAGCATCAGCATGTGGCCTTCACCCACGGTAATCATATCGCAGCGGGAACGCTTCTCCGTCACGAAGCGGATCGACTGTTCTTCCGAGAAGCGGATGAACATGTGGGACTCGTGGATGGAGCGACGTGGATTCGCGAACAGATGGAGTTGCATCTCGCGGAGTTGGATGCGTTGGGCTTGGACTTCTTTCACTTGAGTGAAAACGTGCATCGTGCGCGGCGTAAGGTTTTCGGTGAAGAATCGCCCGAGGGCAGCGCATGGGCGGATGAACTGATGCACGTGTTCAAACATGAGGGATACGCGGCGGCTTGGGAGAAAATCATCCAGTGGCGTGCCACGTTGCGGGGCAAAGGGAAACGCGAGGCCGCGGATCGACTGCTGAAGTTCGTCTCGACGCGGAAGGAAATGATCCGCTATCCAGCGTTCCGAAGACGCGGCTGGCAGATCGGCAGCGGTCCGACGGAATCGCAGTGCAAACTCTGCACGAAACGGCTTAAAGGCTATGGCCGCCGTTGGGATCGACCAAATGCCACCGCGGTTGCGGCCCTCGATACGCTGGACAGAAACGGCCAATGGCACAAAGTCTGGCCAAACGCCAGCCCCATCACCACTTAAGGCCGCCAAGAACGCTGGTTACGCACGCGGCGGCGCGGGCATTGACCGGCCGAGGCGGCTCTGTTATAAAGACTGACCTATCAACATCGGACCCGTTCAAGGAGCCGCGAGGTGAGCTGCAGCGAGCGTAAGAAAGAACTCCGGCGTCGCCGTCATCGCCGCAAGAAGGTGTCGCTTTTTGCCCGGAAGTTGGAGAAGGCGACGGTCTCCGAACGAGGCGTTATGGCGGAGAAACTCCGCGCATTAACCTCTGGTGGCGAGCAAATCGTCGCGCGATGGGACCTCGAGAGGCGCTAGGCTGGCCCTTGCGGAACCTCTTTCGAGCACAGGCAGCCTCGTTTGCCTGTGCATTGGAACAAGGCGCTGTGTCGCTATTGCGGGACACCGAGCCCTTACTCGTATAGATGTTCGGCCAGATCAATGGCCATCTTGCCCGTCTTCTGGTTGTAGAGCCAGCCACCGTTGCCACTCGGCTTGGTAGGTGGAAATAATTCGGTCGGTGTCACGGTGCTCTTTCCTGTGAGCGGGTTTACTGGAATACCTGCACGAAAATACGGCCCGTAGGGGTGTTTTGCATCAGCTCGGCCTGGGATCGCGCTGGCATTGGTCGCCTCGGTCCACTGTGGAAAGACGCCGTTATAAAGAACGGGCAGCTCTCCGCAGTGTTGCTGCTTGCATGCCTCGATCTGGGTGCGAAAGGTTCGGAGATTCTCGCGCGCAACAACCGTCTTGGCGTTTTGAGGGGCTGCTTCCGCGATTGTGATGCCGCCGGCCGTTGCAATCGACATCAGGATCACAAGCAACAGGCTGTCGATCAACGAGAATTCGCCCTCGCGCCGCCTGGCGCACGAAATAACGTATCCGATGCCTGCAACCGCGGCCAGTCCTGTGGTGACGTGGAATTCAAACTGGAAGGAAGGCACTTCATTCCCCCGCGTGGCGAGACAAGCTTTTGCTAGCCATTGCAAATATAGACCGCTCACCGAAGCGAATTGGTCCGCAGGCCAAGCGTTTCGCATGGCTCTTGAGAGGGGTTGGTACCGATTAGCGGGTGCCTGGGAATACGAGCAGTGCAAATTGCGACGGGCCGCGACTATGCCGTCTTCGCATTGACCAAGATGACGTTTTGAGGAGGTTCCCCCGCTTCGATGTCCTTTGCGGCCCTTAGCCCTCGAAGCACTTCTCGAAGCGGGCGATGATTTCGCTCTCGTCCGTATCATCGTAAACGACCCACCATGTCCCCTCGTAACTGCAGAAGGCAACAGGCTTGCGGCCAGTTTCAAGTTGGACGGGCACTTCCAGACAGCGGTGCCACTCGTCGAACTCATCGGGTGTAAGAACGCGGATGAAGTGTTCCGCCCCTTCCATGCCATCGCGGACCTTCACCCACTCGCCACGCGCGTTGTGTTCATCGGGGGGTGGTTTGTCGCGATAGTAATTGACGATCATGTCGCACAGCAGTCCGACTTGACGATAATCCACGGCGGGGCTCCTATGATTTGTTCCGGCGGCGGTGCGACGCGGGGCGCGTAGCGACCGTCTATATTAATCGATCAAAATGTGCCGCGTCATGCGGAAAGGGTGCTGAGTACACAAAAGAGTTATGTCATACCACCAGCGTGAGTTGGTTCCGTCGCCCTTGAAATTACGGGGAGAATGGCTTATTTTCTCGGATTCGTTCATTACAGGTTGCCAAATACCACTGACCCTTACTCCCATGCCCATTATCGTCCAAAAGTTTGGCGGCACCAGTGTCGCCGATAGCAAGAAAATCTTGGCCGCGGCCCGAAAGGCCGTCCGGGCGCAAAAAGAAGGCAACCAGGTGGTGATGGTTGTCAGTGCGATGGGCAAGAACACCGATGTCCTGGTGGATCTGGCGAAGCAGATAACCGACGAGCCGCCCGCCCGTGAAATGGACATGCTCCTGTCGACGGGCGAGCAGGTAAGCGTGGCCTTGATGGCGATGGCCATTCACTCATTGGGGCACAAAGCGATCAGCCTGACGGGCGCCCAGATCGGCATCATTACCGACAGCATCCATACCAAGGCCCGCATCCGCTCGATTTCGACCGACCGGATGCGCAAGGCGCTAGACGAGGGGAACGTAGTGATTGCCGCCGGTTTTCAGGGAATCGACGAGTCGAACAACATCACAACGCTGGGGCGTGGCGGCAGCGACACGACGGCCGTCGCGTTGGCGGCGGTGCTCCACGCGGATGCGTGCGAAATCTATACCGACGTTGACGGCGTCTATACGACGGACCCACGCATCGTCCCCGAGGCCCGGCAAGTCCGCCGGATCAGCTACGACGAGATGTTGGAGTTGTCGACGGCGGGGGCCGGCGTCATGCACAACCGGTCGATCGAGTTTGCCAAGAAGTTCAACGTGCCGATCCACGTTCGCAGCAGCTTCAGCGACAATCCGGGCACCATGATCGTTGGCGAGCCTGAGGCCGCGGATGTGCCAGTCTGTGGGGCCGCGATGGCGAAGACCGAAGCCCGCGTGACGGTTCTCGGCGTGCCCGATCGGCCGGGCGCTGCGTTGAGCATTTTCTCGAAGGTGGCCGCCAAGAACATTGCCATCGACATGATTGTGCAAAATGAGGCGGCCGATGGACGCACCGATCTTTCCTTCACCGTTTTGCGCGACGATCTGCCGAGCACCGTTCGCGCCGTGGATGAAGCCGTCAAAGAACTGGGGGCGGAAGGATACACGTGCGACGAGAACGTATCCAAGATTTCAGTAGTCGGTCTCGGTATGGTTACACAGCCGGGCGTGGCCGGGACGATGTTCCGTGCGTTGGCTGCCAAGGGAATCAACATCGAGATGATCACGACCAGCGAGATCAAGATATCGGCACTGGTAGCCCGCGAGCATGCGCAAGAGGCGCTGCGTGCGGTTCATGAGGCGTTTCAACTCGACGTCGCTCCGTCGGACGGCAAGAAGCAATTGGCAGCACGCCCCAAGGAGCCGGCGGCCAACGCGACGGCCCTGCTTGCCCGACTGCAACGTATGGAGAAACTTCTTATTGAAGGCATCGATCTCGACGAGTCGCAAGCGCGAGTAACCTTCGTAAGGCTGCCCGATCAGCCGGGCCGGGCGGCCCAAACGTTCGACCAGCTCGCGGCTGCGGGCATCGTCGTCGACATGATCGTGCAGAGCACTGGTCGAGAGAATATGGCCAACATATCGGTTACGGTGCGCCGCGAAGATTTGCAGAAGACGCTGGCCGTGGCCTCCGACCTGGCCACATCGCTGGGCTGCACACCGCCGACGCACTGCGAGAAGGTGGCGAAACTATCGGTCTATGGCGTCGGCATCAAGAGCCATACCGGCGTCGCGGCCCGAATGTTCCAATCGCTGGCCAAGGCGGGCGTCAACGTGGAACTGATCAGCACCAGCGAAGTCCGCGTGAATGTGGTCGTCGACGGGGCCGACGGCCACAAGGCCCTGGCGGCGGTGAAACACGAGTTCGCGGATGCGATGGCGTAGGGCGGTTCCGAGTGTTCTACGGCATTGACCAACCAAATCAGATTGTTAATGTCCTGGCGTTGGATCATCGAAAGGACGCATACCGATGACGTCCGTATCCTCGACGCTGCTCGATCGGCTTCGATTGCGCCGGCCGGACGCGTGGCAGCGGTTCGTGCGGCTCTACAGTCCGGTGATCTATCGTTGGTGCCGACGGGCGGGCTTGATCGCCGACGATGCGGCCGACGTGCTTCAAGAGGTGCTCGTGGCGGTCATGCTCCATCTGCCCGAGTTCCGCCGCGACAGGCCACAAGACACGTTTAGCGGTTGGCTCGCCGCGATCACGCGGAACAAGGTTCGCGACTGCTATCGCCGCCGCCAGGGCAAGGCCGAAGCCCGCGGTGGCAGCACGGCACAACAGCAAATTGCCGACGTGCCCCAGCCGCCGGAGCCGTCGGACGAGAGTATTCGGTCGGATGCGGACTGTGAGGCCGTTTTGTCGCGACGCGTACTGGAACTGATCGAGGCAGAGTTTGAGTTGCGAACGTGGCGAGCCTTCTGGCGTACAACGGTCGATGGCGAGCCGCCGGCAGGCGTGGCTGAAGACCTCGGTATGACAGTTGCCGCTGTCTATATGGCGAAATCTCGCGTGCTGCGCCGGCTGCGCCAAGTGCTGGGCGAATTGCCGCAATAGCCATTTCGGAAAGGAACACTAATCAACGCTGATCGTCGCTATCAAGAGCAGAATTAGCGGCGATTAGCGAAAGATCAGTGTTCCGTCGCGTGCCTAGTCCTCAAGCCTCGCTTGCCTGCCCGCCTTGCTGGCCAGGGCGTCTTGCCCGAAAATGCTGTTAGACGCCGGCGTTCTTCTATTAGGGGCCGATCGTAGGGCAGACATTCCCGCCTGCCCGGCCCGTTTGGTGCAGGCAGACAGGAACGTCTGCTCGACCGCATATCGAGGTCTACCACATGCCCACCGTAAAATGCCCGGATCGAGAGACGCTGCGTCAGTTTTCCACAGGTCTGCTCCCCGACGAGCAGTCGGATGTTTTGGTCGGTCATCTGGAAACGTGTGCCGACTGTCAGGCGACGATCATGTCGCTGGAAGACGCTGGCGATACGCTGATCGGGCGTTTGCGGAGGCCGCCGAGCAGCGAATCGTGCCTGGCCGAGCCGCAGTTCGAGGCTGCCATGGCGGCGGCCATCGTGGCGAACAGTCCGATGCCGGGGACTGGTCCATTTTTCGGTGACAAAGCGCATTTTGCAAATAGCTCGTCGGCCGAAAATATGGACCTGTCCCCTTCGCCAGCTCACCCATGCCACAAGTGCTCGGCGAATACCAGATCCTCGAAGAGTTGGGCCGTGGCGGAATGGGCCGCGTCTACAAGGCCCTGCACACCAAACTCGACCGCGTGGTGGCCATCAAAATTCTTTGCGCGGCCGTGTGGGCGACCGAAACGCCATTGTTCGCTTTGAACGCGAGATGAAAGCCGTTGGGCGACTGACCCATCCAAACATCGTCCAGGCCTTCGACGCTCGGGAAATTGATGGCACGCCCCTGCTGATCATGGAGTACGTCGACGGGCTCGATCTGGCCGAGATCGTGCGAGCTGGACAAGGTGCCAGGAACCGTTTGTGCGAAGCATCCGAAGGGCCGTCCCGGCAAATGGTTCCTGGCACCTTTGTGACTGGGCTACCGATTGCCGATGCGTGCGAACTGGTCCGCCGCACGGCCGTGGCCCTGCAATGTGCCCACGAACATGGACTGGTCCACCGCGACATCAAGCCGTCGAACATCATGCTGAGCCGCGCGGGCGAGGTGAAACTGTTGGACCTCGGGCTGGCGCGATTTTATGCCGGGGGACTGTCCCCTTCCGTCCCGGGGCAAGAGTTGCCAATCCCCTCTCCACACGACGACATGACCGGGACGGGCATTGCGATGGGCACAGCCGACTACATGGCACCGGAGCAAGCGTCGGACAGCCGCGCGGTCGACATCCGCGCCGACATTTACAGCCTCGGCTGCACGCTGTACAAGCTCGTAAGCGGTCGGACGCCGTTTAGTGGCCGGGACTATTGTGGCACGCTGGAGAAGATGCACGCCCACGTCCATCAGCAGCCGCCCTTTATCCGCAGTCTGGTGCCCGACGTACCGGAAAAGTTGGCCGCCATTCTCGATCGGATGCTGGCCAAGGACCCCGATGATCGTTTTTCGACGCCGGCCGAAGTGGCCGAAGCGATTACACCCTGGTGCGACGGCGCGGATCTGCAGGCGTTACTGAGGCGCGCGTTAGAGTCCCCTCTCCCGCCGGGAGAGGGCCAGGGTGAGGGCGAATTGGACGTGGCTCCGCAGCCTCAGCCTGCCGCCCGCGGCGGGCGATTCTACGCGACCATAGCCGTCCTCCTGCTCCTCATCGGCGGCCTCGGCTTCGCGCTGGGCATCATGATCCGCATCCACAAGGATGGAAAGGAAACGACGCTCAACGTGGCACCGGGCAGCGATGTCAAAATCAACGCTGCCGGCGACGTTGACGTAACGCCGCCCGGACAAGCAAAGCCCAATGCTGAAACCGTAGGGTCCGCCCCGCGGACCGTTGGCCAACCCTTACACTTCGGCCCGGTGATAGAGCGAGTTATAAATGCCGTAAGCGAGGGCAAGGGTGGCGAAGGGCTCGACCTGACCAGTGGTAAGCTGGTCGACGTGCCGAAGGAGTTTGGTAAGTGGTCCGCCGAGCTGATCGACAAATGGAGCAGGAACAATAACGTTGATTTGTTCGTCGATTTTGTGGTTGACGATGACAGGTTTCCTGAAGCGGATGGGCAGCATGTGAAAGCTGGTGAACTCATGCTTACGAGGGTCTTGTCGAGCTATTTAAGCGTTTGATGCGTAGAACAAGGAGGATTTGAATAACAGGAAACGTCTTGAAGGAGTCTCGACATGGCCGGTACACGGAAAGGTACGTACAAAATCACAAATTGGAGCAAGTACAACGAGTCGCTCGTGCAACGCGGGTCGATTACCTTCTGGTTTTGCGAAGAAACGATCGAAAAATGGCGTCACGATAACGCAAATCCCGGAGTTGGGCATCCGTTTGTGTACAGCGACACCGCCGTCGAATGTTTGCTCGTTCTGCGAGAGCTGTTTCAACTGCCGTACCGCCAAACCGAAGGACTCGGCAAATCGCTCGTCGAACTGATGCGAATCGAACTCGATATTCCAGACTACACGTCGCTGGCCAAGCGGGCTGCCAAAATGGGCATCTCGCTCGACATTGCGAAACACACGGGATCGATCGACGTGGTCGTCGATAGCACTGGCCTGAAGGTTTTCGGGGAAGGCGAATGGAAGATGCGCAAACACGGCAAGAGCAAACGCCGTACTTGGCGAAAATTGCATCTGGCGGTGAACCCCGATACGCACGAGATCGAAGCGGAGACATTGACGGACAATAGTTGCGACGATGGCGGCCAAGTGGATGCCCTTTTGGATCAAGTGGTGGGCAAGATCGATGGATTTTACGGCGACGGCGCTTACGACAAATGGAAGGTCTATGAAACGCTGGCCAAGCGGAGGATCAAGGCGATTGTTCCACCGCAGCGGAACGCAAAGATTAAGCAGCACGGCAATTCGAGCGGTCGTCCGCTGTCGCGGGACGTGGCGATCCGAGCGATCCGCCGTCGCGGACGTCGGCGATGGAAGGAAGATGTCGGCTATCATCGCCGCAGCCTTTCGGAAACAGCCATGTATCGGATGAAATGCTGTTTTGGCGACCACTTGAAAAACCGCGAAATCCACAATCAACGCACCGAAACGCGACTGCGAAGTAAAATCCTCAATAAATTCACTCGCCTCGGACTTCCCGCGTTCGAGTGGAATTAGTCAACAAGGCCCTTACGAGCCTGAAACTCGGGGCGATGGCCGAGCGGTGGGTTCCAGCAACCAAGACATCCGTGTCGCCCTGGGACGAAATTACGCTCAATGAACTGAAAACAGCGATCGCGTCGCCGACGCCAGGAATTCCGGTCATTACCGGCCAAGGACCATTTGCTCCTATCGCCATGGTGCATGAACGTCGTGGAGAAACTTATTACGCTCTGATGGCGGCACCGGCGACTTTTGCCTTCCAAACCCGCAAGGGTAACCTCGGCATCCTGCAAGTGATCCGTTTCACCGAGGACCCGCGCGGAATGCGAATCCGCTACAAGCTGATGCAGCCGGCCGCACCGGCGCCAGTCATGGCATCCTTGCCAGTCAGCGTACCGGCGTCAGCCGTCCCACCGACGGCCGGTGCGCCGCTCGCGCTCGATTAGTGTCCGGTAACCTTCGCGGAAAAACACCAGTTGACGCCGGGAGACCGTCGCTTCAGCGCTGTGCATCGAGGGCGGACCTATTTATTCCGGGGGCCCGACGAGCAGCAGCGATTCATCTCCGATCCCGACCGCTACGCGACCCTGCGTTTTGGCCCCATCATGGAGCGCGTGGTCAACGCTATGAGCGCAGGCAAGGGAGGCGGAGGGCTCGATTTGGCTGGCGGGAAAGTGGTCGACATGCCAAACGAATACGAGCAGTGGCTAGAGGCCCAGCGAAGCGATTGGGCCTCGCAACACCGTGTCGACCTGACTGTCACCTCAGTCAAGGCGCCTCACCTAGCAATTTCCATCGCGCCACAAGGCTTGAAGATAGTGGCCGTGAGCGAATCATGGGACAGCGATTCCTGGAATCATGTGACCTTAACAGATTTACAATCGGCCCTCGCTGCTGAGCCGGGCAAGTTCTCCATCGCCAGCCTCCAGCCAACTGTCAGACCGTTCGGAATTCCGCTTGCTGAACTCGTCAAAGCGCCCAGCGGCCTCAGGTACGTCGTGACTCGGGCCCGAGGGGAAACCTTTGTCTTCCAAACCCGCAAGGGCGATCTCGGGCTAATGCAGGTCGTCGGCTTCACCGATGACCCGCGCGGCATTCGGCTCCGCTACAAGCTTGTGCAGCGGCCGACGAGCCCAGCCGCGGAATTCAAGGCCTTTCTTGGGCCGTGGAAGGTGGCGCGAATCCAGAAAGGAGACGCAGCCGGCTCTTCCTGGCGCGGGGACGAATGGGGAGAAATCAATTTCGACCACCTGAGCCGCGTCGTCTTCGATGAGCACTACTGTCGCTTCCAGGAAATGGAAGAGGGCATCGATTGTACGTTAGAGTGGCGCTTTAACCCAACGACGGTTCCAAAGACAATCGGCCTACACGCACAGTCGTCGCCTGCTGGACCAGGTGTGCTTGCGGCGCTCGGCGTCTACGAACTGCAAGGCGACCAACTGAAGATTTGTCTGGCCAAATATTCGCCGGTGCTTCAGAGCGAGCAGCGGCCCAGCGGGTTTACGATTCGGCCCAATTCTGGCGAGATATTGCTGACCCTCGAACGCTATCAGCCCTCCGAGGACGAGAAGGCGTTTCAAGGACGATGGAACGTCGTCAGCCAGTCCGACAGCGGCAAAGCGGTTCCCAAAAAGGAACTTGAACAACGGTATTTCGAGGCGTTCGACGTCTACGCTTACTTGCGCGACGGAAGCAACAACAAGCTCTTTCCGCGCGACATCGCAGGCGGGCTATTCGTTCTCGACCCCACGACCGAACCAAAAACGATCACAATCTCTGGATTTGAACCAGACTCGACAGGTGGTTTCAAGACGGATGAAAATAACAACTACAAGAAGCAGCGACTCGTCGGCATCTACAAGTTCGATGGCGACCACTTGACGATCGCCTATCGCACGAACGGGCCGCGGCCGGAGAAGTTTGAATCGACGCCGGGGTCCGGCGTTACGCTGCTGGTACTGGAAAGGCCCAGACAAGAGTCGGTCGCAAATGCTGATGAAGTGGGCACGCAACGTCAGCCGAGTGCGAAAGGGCCAGAGGTTAATTCTGCAAAGCCGGCAACCTTCCGCACCGTACCGATAACCCGAGGCGATATTGCGGCGACCATCACGGCCACGGGCACGATCGAACCGGAGGAGGTGGTGGATGTGGGGGCGCAGGTGGCTGGGCAAATCGTTAAGTTCGGCGACGAGCCGCGTGGCAAAGGCAAGGCAATCGATTATGGATCGCCAGTTGAGAAAGGGACCATACTGGCACAAATCGACCCGGCAATCTACAAAGCCCGCGTCGAGCAGGCGCAGGCTGGCTTCGAGCGTGCGAAGGCCGAGTTGACGCTGGCGCAAGTCAAACGAGAGCCAGATGAGGTTGCCAAGAAGGCGGCTGTGGCTGCTGCCGAGGCCGCCGTTGCCCAAAGCCGGGTCGCTCTCGAGGAAGCGAAACGCGATCTAGATAACACGAGCATCAAATCGCCGTGCAAGGGCGTAGTCATCGATCGCCGGGTCAACGTTGGGCAGTATGCATCGCCTGAGAAGTCGGCCAGTCTTTTTCTGATCGCGAAGGACCTTCAGAAATTGCAGATTTGGGCCTCGGTCAATGAGGCTGACATCGCAAAGATCCACAAGGGAATGGCCGTAGACTTCACCGTGGATGCAATCCCCAAGGAGGTCTTTCACGGCACGGTGGCCGACATCCGCCTGAACGCCGCGATGACGCAGAACGTGGTTACGTACACGGTGGTGGTGGAGATCAAGAGGCCCACAAGTGATAAAGCAAGCGACAAAGGGGACAGTCCCATTTTCGCTGACGCGAAAATCGGGACAGTCCCCAACTCGAAACTACTGCCGTACATGACGGCGAATCTGCGATTCCAGATCGAGCAGCACAAAGACGTCTTGCTGGCGCCCAATGCGGCGCTGCGGTGGAAGCCGCGGCCCGAACAGAGCATTTCCGCCGTGCCAACGAAGCAAGATGGTCGGACGACCAACCCGTTTGTTCCCCAGCTTCGTCGCAACTCTTCTCCGCCGACCTTATCCGCCTTATACGTCGTTGAGCCGGGCGGAAAACGGGTCCGGCCGCTGGGCGTCAAAACGGGCATAACCGACGGCGAGCTGACCGAGGTGAGCGGGCCAGACGTGAAGGAAGGGATGGAAGTCGTCGTGGGGGAAGAGCCGCCACGGTAGGTCGCGCAGCACGCTTCACTCTTCTCGCGTCGCTTCGCGGTCGCGGGTGTAGAGCACTTTTCCGCCGACGATGGTGTAAAGGGCTTTGGCCTGAAGGATTTCGTCATCGGGCACGGTCATGATGTCCTTGGAGAGGACGACGACGTCGGCCAGTTTGCCGGGGGCCAGAGAGCCCTTGATCTGCTCTTCGAAGGCGGCATAGGCGGCATCAAGCGTGTATGATCGCAGGGCTTGCATGCGGGTCATTCGCTGCTCGGGGAAGAACGTGCTGCCGTCGGCCAGTTTTCGCGTTACGCTGGCATAGAAACAGCGGATGGGGTTCTCGGCTTCGACCGGGGTGTCGGTGCCATTGATGACCACCGCCCCGGACTTCAATAGGCTTTGCCAAGCGTAGGCCCCGTTCTTGGCCCGATCGACGCCCAGGCGACTCACGACAAACGATCCGTCGGACGTGCAGTGAACGCCTTGCATCGAGGCAATAACTCCTAGCTGAGCAAAGCGCGGGATATCGGCCGGATCGAGGTGTTGCGCGTGTTCGATGCGCCAGCGGAGTTCCGTTTTGTCGGGGTGTTGCCGGAAGGCGTCGGCGAAGACGTTCAGGACTTCGCGATTGGCCCGGTCGCCGATGGCATGCACGCAAAGCTGGAAGCCGTTCTGGATCGCAAGCTCGGCGATCTTGCGGATCGTGGATGGTGGAGTGGCGCTGAGACCGGTGCTGTCCGGCGCATCGCTATAGGGAGCCAGGAGCCAAGCGCCGCGGGTGCCGAGGGCGCCGTCGCTGAACTCTTTGATGGCCCGGACCGTGAGGTGATCGTCGGCCAAGCCCAGCAGGCGGTAGCTGGGCAACTTTTTGGCCAGAACATCGATTGGCTCGCCGCCGACCATCACCCAGAGGCGGACGGGCAGCTTGCCGCTTTCGGCCAGGTCGCGGAGATGGTCGATCGTGGCAAAGTTCTCGCCGGCATCGTGAAAGCTGGTAACGCCATTGGCCAGACATTCGGCCGCAGCCAGTCGAATTGCCTCGTCGAGTTCGGCGGTCACCTGCTCGGCCGTCAGATTCGAGCGGTCGCGATCCCAGGCTGCATGGATGAGGCCGGCGGCCGATTCACGGAAGATTCCGATGGGTTCGCCGGACGGATCGCGAAGAATTTCGCCGCCGGCCGGATTCTTGGTTTGTCGATCGACACCGGCGAGTTGCATGGCCTTGGCGTTGGCCAGACACATGTGGCCCGAGGCGTGGGTGAAGAAGACGGGATTGTCCGGCGTTGCGGCGCTGAGTTTTTGGTGGGAAGGGAATCCCTGGTAGCTTGGCGTCGGAGGTTGCGACCACTTTTCCTGATGCCAGCCCCGGCCGATGAGCCATTTTCCGGGGCCCGCACGGTCGGCGGCCTGCTTGGCAATGGCGACAACTTCGTCCCAGGACTTGGCCTGCGAAAGGTCGATCTCCATTTTCGTCTTGCCGAGATTGACAAAATGCCCGTGGCCTTCGATGAAGCCCGGCAAAACCAGCTGGCCGGCAAGGCGAATGACGCGCGTGTGGTCGTTGATCAATGGACGCATGGCGTCATTGCTGCCGACCGCCACGATGCGGTCTCCGCGAATCGCAATTGCGGAGGCCAGCGGCTGAGCATCGCAGAGCGTGACTACCTTGGCGTCGAGCAGTACCAAGTCGGCCGGCTCATTGCAGTGTGCCACAGAAGGCACAGCCGCGGTCAGTAAAGATAGGACGGCGATTTGCAGCGATGCACGCAATGTCATGGCAGATTCTCCTAATCACGAAGCACGCTCGAAGTTGTATTGCAATTGCCGGCCCTCGCCTCGACCAATCCATGGTCTTTCAAAAGGAGGAGGCCATTCTGCACTACTCAGGCTCTTGCTCGCCCAGCACGTCGTTGAGCACGTCTTCATTGACGTAGATCGGCAGCGGTGGGCTACAGGTAACGGCTACGGCAATGGCGTCGGAAGGGCGGGCGTCGATCTCAACGAGTTCGCCGTCGTGGCGGACTCGCAGGCGGGCAAAATAGGTGTGGTCCTTAAGTTCGTTAATGACCACGTCCTGGAACTCACCGCCGAGATTTTCAACAGCACTGACGACCAGATCGTGTGTGAGTGGACGTGGCGAGGGATAGCCCTTCACGCGGCGATCGATGCTGGTGGCCTCGAAGATGCCGATGAGGATGGGAAATGTCCGATTGCCTTCGACTTCTTTCAGATAGATGACTTGCTGGTCGTTGACCTCACTAATGATGATCCGCGAGAGTTCCATGGCAACAGGCATCGAAGGCATCCTCCACGCACATGACACGTCGGCACACGATCGTCGGCACCCGCCGAGCGCTCTGTCTCATTATAGGCCCGAGAGAAACCAAATTGCCATAGGGGCGGGGGCGGCGGCAAGAGAAAGCTTGTTCACAGAGGGTGGCACGCCCTTCGTTCCTCGGGGACTTGCCACCCTCCCAAACGTCGGCGACTGGCGTCGCATACTACGTTGTGTGGGGCAGGCAGCGCTGGATCGTGGCGACGATGGAACGGGCCACTTCCGGCTTGCTGCCCGAGAAGCGGCCGAGCGACTGGCCGTCCTTGTTGAGGATTTCGGCAGTTGTTTCGGTGGCGTGAATGGCTTCGGGCCCGTTGAGAACGATCAGATCGCAGCTTTTTCGTTCGAGTTTCTGCATCGCCCGAAGGTGCTGGTCTTCGGTTTCCAAGGCGAAGGCGACAATCCACTGAGAGGCCCGAACCGCGGAGAGCGAGGCGACGATGTCGGGCGTTTCGACGAGTTCAAGTTGCAAGGGTTCGCCCGACTTGCGAATCTTCTGCGGCGCCACGGCAACCGGGCGATAATCGCACGGCGCCGCGACGGCGATCAGGCCATCGCAGGTGGGAAAGAGTTTGAGGCACTGAGCGAGCATTTCCTCGGTCGATACGACGGGGATCACTTCGGCGCCGGCCGGATATGAGACTTCGACCGGTCCGCTAACGATTACGACCTGATGGCCGGCCTCGACGGCGGCGGCCGCCAGCGCGGCGCCCATGCGTCCGCTTGAGGCATTCGTGAGATAGCGTACTGGATCGAGGTACTGCCGGGTCGGTCCGGACGTGATGAGGATGCGGGACATGGGGCAACGGATGTGAGGCGAGAGTCGATGATGTGATGGGGGAAGTTTCGGGGATATTCCGATTCGCCCTACTCTCCCCTCTCCACTCTCAAGTTTTCACGGTTTCGAGTTGCTCGGCGATGGCACGGAAAATTGTCTCGGGTTCGGCCATGCGGCCGGGGCCGCGCATGCCGCAACTCAGGTAGCCTTCGTCGGGATCGATGAGTACGACGCCGTCCATGCGGAGCTGCGCCACATTGCGTTGCACGGCCGGCTTCTGCCACATCAGGCAGTTCATCGCCGGAGCCATGAGCAGCGGGCCGCTGAAGGCCAAGAGCAGCGTGCTTAACAGGTCATCGGCCAGTCCGCAAGCGGCCTTGGCTAGGATATTCGCCGTGGCTGGGGCAACGCACATCAACTCGGCCCGTTCGGCGGCCTCGATGTGTGGATGGGCGCCGGGACCGAACGTGCGCAGCCCTACGGGCCGCCCGGTCAGGGCCTCGAAAGTCTTGGGGCCGACTAGTCGCGTGGCCGAGCGCGTCATCACCACGCTGACGCCAGCGCCGGCCTGGACCAATTGGCTCACCAGGGCCGCAGTCTTGTAGGCCGCGATCCCGCCGGTAACGCCGATCAGCAGTTCGCGACCTTTCATGACGAGTCCTGTAGTTTAGCGGTCAGCTTTCAGCTATTAGCAGTCAGCAGCCGAATGTGGGCGGCCAAGGTTCTGTTGGAACCCCGGGGGCCAAGTGCACGTCGACAACTGGAATCGGATGGTTGAATGTCGAGCGCCGGCCGCAGATGGCCAATCGCCCTTTCGGATCACAGATTCCGGAAATCGATGTCCGTTGGCCCGGCGGCAGGCGTGGCCACTTGGACGTTCATCTCGGTGTCGAGAAAGATCTTGTCTTGCATGATCTCGTTGATGACGACCTGCATTTTGTTGTCGTCTTTCGCGTCGACCAATGGCCGGGCGCCGCCGTTAAGCTGCACCATGCGTTTCTGGATCAACGTCGACAGCTTAAAACGGCCGCCGACCTTTTTGATGATCTCCTCTTCCCGCAATTCTTCAATCATGAAGGCCCTTCTCCCACTGGCTTGTTAAGATATCGGAAATCTCTTGGACCGCCTGGTCCATATTGTCGTTGATGACTTCGTATTGGTAACGGTCGGCCGCGGCCAACTCGCTTTTCGCCCGGGCCAGCCGGCGCTGGATGGCGTCTTCGGTTTCGGTGCCGCGGTCGCGGAGGCGGCGTTCCAATTCCTCCCACGTGCTCGGCCGGAGGAAGATGGTGATGGCGTCGGGAAACTGCGTCATGACGGCCTGCGCGCCCTGCACGTCGATCTCTAAGACTACCCATTTTTCGGCCGCAAGGCCAGTGGTCACCTCGGACCAGAGCGTGCCGTACCAATGACCGTGGTTGAAAACCGGGAAACATTCGAGGAAGTCGCCCCTCTTTTGGCGGAGATGAAACTCGTCGTCCGAAAGGAAATGGTAGTCCTTGCCGTCTATCTCACCGCCACGCGGCGGCCGGGTGGTGGCCGAGACACTTCGCCGCAACGGCACCCGACATGCCTGATAGACGCGCTGCATTACGGAAGTCTTGCCAGCCGCCGACGGGCCCGACACCACGACCACTCTGCCGGCAGATTGTCGTTGGGGCGGGGTGACTGGCATGTTCTCGGTGATCGTCAATTCACGAATTAGAAAGGGGCCGGCCCGTCTGTCGGCCCATCATCGGTTCACTGAACGCATGGCCACACCGATGTGCCGATGAAAGGCCTGGTTTTCCAAGCTACTCGATATTTTGGATCATCTCGCGGATGCGTTCGATGGCCGTCTTGATCTCGATGACACACTGGGCGATCTCGACGTCGTTGGCCTTCGAACCAATGGTGTTTGCCTCGCGGAACATCTCTTGCGTGAGAAAATCGAGCTTTCGGCCCGCGCTCTCAGGCAACTCCATTGTGGTTTGGAATTGATCGAGATGGCTGCGCAGCCGGACTATTTCCTCGGAGATGTCGCTGCGGTCGGCAAACAGGCTGACTTCCTTGATGATGTCGGACGGCTCCAGGGCAACATCCACTTCGCCCAACGTCCGTTTCAATCGCTCAAACAATCGAGCCCGATACTCTTGGGCGACCAATGGGGCGCGGGCCGCAATTTTGTCGAGGCTGGCAGCGGCGGCGCGGCAATTGGCCGCCAAATCAGTGGCCATCGCGCTGCCTTCTTCGGCACGCATGCGATTGAGACCTTCGAGAGCCGCGCAAAGCGTGCGCTCGATGATGGGCCAATCGGTCGTGGCATCAAAGGCCTCGCCGGAGACATCGTCGACAACACCGGGCAGTGCCAACATCGCGTCGAACGACAGCGGCTGTGCCAAGCCCCACTGCTGCTGAAGAGCTGCCAATTGGCGACGATACCGATCCAACACATCAACGTTGATCCGATAATCTTCCACCGAACGTTGGTGATCAATGCGGACGTTGACTTGGATCGTACCGCGGTGCACCGAATCGCGCACCTGGCTTTCGACCAGCGGCTCGATCGACGCGTAGCCGTCGGTCGAGCGGACGCTGAGTTTGAAGAAGCGATTATTGATGGCGCAAATTTCGATCGCAACGGCCAAACCGTCTTGCTGGCAGTGCGCTTCGCCAAAGCCGGTCATACTCTGCAGCAAGGCAATGCTCCAAAAACTGGATCAGCAACGAACGAAGAAAACTACGCAGGCACGGCGGACACGGAGAAGCACTCGATGTATCAGACTGCTGCGGCAGAGCCGAACATTGTAATAGACGTGGTCTACATGATTTACCGGAGGAACACCAAAAAACGAAAATCGCGAAGGTCGCATCTGCTTCCGATAGTAGTCTTGTTCTCTCAGCGAATTCGTGATTCCGTCGATATTACTTCTTTGCGTCGCCGTTGGCCGGCGCTTTGGCCGGTGCGGCGGGGGCCTCGGCTTGGCCAGCCGCGGGTTGCTTGCCAGGTGTAAGCGGCGCAGTGGCGGCCGGAGTTTGGTCGGCCCCTTCTCCCAATTGGCTCAAGGGGCTACTGTTCATGCCGAGAATCTTCACCATGGCGATGCAGAGGATGATCCAGAACGCTGCCACGACGATGGTAATCTTGGTGAACATGTCGCCGGCCTTTGTACCGAACGCGCTTTGGCCACCCATGCCACCGAAAGCCCCGGCCAGCCCGCCTCCTTTGCCGCGCTGGACCAAAACCAGCACGATCATGAAAAGACTGACCAATAGCAGTACGAACATTAACAAGTGAGCGAGAAACGAGTGCATAAATATCTTCCTTCGATCACAAGGCTCCGGCAACGATGCCCAGGAATTGGTCGACCTTCAGGCTCGCACCGCCGACCAACGCGCCGTCGATGTCGGGCTGTTTGAGCAACTCGGCCGCATTGTCCGGCTTGACGCTGCCGCCGTAGAGGATCCGCACCACGTCTGCAATTGAGCCATTATAGCGTTCGGCGATGATCTTGCGAAGGGCGAGATGGACCTCTTCCGCCTGGGCCGGCGTGGCGACCTTGCCGGTGCCAATGGCCCAAACCGGCTCGTAGGCGATCACGACGTTTTTCATCTGTTCCGGCGACAAACCGGCCAATGAACCGTCGAACTGGCGAGCAATGACGGCCAACGTTTGTCCAGATTCTCGCTCCGCGAGCAATTCACCGACGCAGAGGATTGGGATCAACTCGGCAGCCAGCGCGGCATGGACCTTCTTGTTAATGGCCGCATCGGTTTCACCCAGGATGTGGCGACGTTCGCTGTGGCCGAGGATAACGTAGGTGCAGCCGAGGTCGCGGAGCATAGCGGCGCTCAGTTCGCCGGTGAAGGCGCCTTCGCGCTCGTGATACATGTTTTGTGCACCCAGGACAACCTTCGAGCCAGCAATGGCCCGGTCGACCGCTTCGAGATAGCAACTCGGCGGACAGACGGCCAGTTCGGCACCCTCGATCTTTTCGGCTCCCTTGGCAATGCCCTCGGCCAAGGCAACGGCCGAGGCCCGCAAGAGATTCATCTTCCAATTGCCCGCAATTAACGGACGACGCATTAGGTTGCTCCTTGGTGGGTTGAGTTCTAGCGAGGTGCGTGTGACGCACCGCTAAGTTTGAAATAGCACCGCTACTCCATTGGTTTGGTGGCGGGGAAGGATCCCAGAATTTCCAATCGGAGGGCCTTCCTGCTAAGGCTGGCCACCGCACGGCGCAGGCGAACGTCGCTCTCGTGCGCCTCCATTTCCACGAAAAAGAAGTAGCCGCGCTTCTTGCCCGGGATGGGGAAGGATTCGATCCACGTCAGATTCAGCTTGCCGCGTTTGAAGATGACCATTGCGTCGGCCAGCGCTCCCGGCCGGTGTTCTACCTCAAACAGCATCGCGGTCCGATCGTTTCCGGTTCGCGGCGGCGAGTAGTCGCCGATGACGGCAAACCGCGTCGTATTCGACGGATTGTCCTCAATATTTTCTGCCAGCACTTCCAGACCGTAATGGATGCCGGCTTGCAGGCTGGCAACGGCTGCCGCGCCCGGCTTTTCGCCGGCCAACTGCGCGGCGGTCGAGGTGCTGGTGACTTCGATCATTCGTGCAGCCGGGAGATGCTTGGCCAGCCAGTTGCGGCATTGTGACAGGGGCTGCGCCTTACTGTAGACCTCGCGTATCTCTGTGCGAAGGCACTTGGCTAGCAGCGTGTGGTGGATCGGAAGGTCCACCTCGCCGCAGATTCGCACCCGCATGCGCGTGAACATTTCGAGCGTATCGGCCACACGGCCATCGGTGGAGTTTTCGACGGGCACGAGGCCAAAATCGGATTGTTTTCGATGCACCTCTTCAAAGACTGCGGCGATCGTGCCCACCGGCACGAACTCGACGCTTTGTCCAAAACGATGGATCGCCGCCAAGTGGCTGAAACTGTAGAGGGGGCCAAGAAAGGCGATACGCGGTTCGCGGACGATCGCTCGGCAACCGCTGGTCACCTCGCGCAACACGGCCCGCAGGGCCCGAGAGGGCAAGGGCCCGGCGCTGGCCTCCGTCAGCCGCTTGAGCGATTCCTCATCAAGGGCTGAGGCAAACGGGGCGGCCACTGCCGAACCGCTTGCCCGAGCTGCCTGAAGCACGAGCTTCGCCCGCTCTTGTATCAGGCGAACCAGTTCTTGATCGAGCCGGGCAATTTTGGCCGGCGAGGCGATGGGCGACGAGGGCGCAGGTGGCGAGCGTTTGGCATCGCCCGACTCGCCCTTCGCTTTCGACTTGGCCATCTAGGCACCCCGGCAGACATGATGAAACCTCGTTTTTTACCCGATAGAAACCGGGGTGTCAATCCACCCGTGGGGATTCCGAGTGCGCTCATCGCTGGGTGCATTCCCGCGGCTGCTGTGCCGAGAACGTCGTGCTCCGGCCGACGATCGGCGTCGTGACCGGGTTTGTTGGCCGCAGCTCAGCGCCCATTGACGCTCGCAGGGCTCCAACGCGGCCCCGTTTATGCCAAAATGGCAGGCATCGATCGCCGCTGTGCACGAACGTGAGAGCGGCGGTTGATGTAACCGAATACTAATTAACGATTTGCACAGTTTGCGGACAGGGCAATCCGCCGGTCGGCATGCCCTTTGCTACCTTCACATATCCCGAAAGAGGGTGCCAAACTCTCGACTGATTCGAGCAAAGGAGGACGAGCATGCCGTCTGGTGAGAAAATTATCGGAATTGACTTGGGAACTACGAACTCCGTCGTAGCCGTGATGGAGGGAAAAGACGTTAAGGTGATTCCTAATGCCGAAGGAAACCGGCTGACGCCGAGCGTCGTGGCATTTACCGACAAAGGTGAGACGATCGTCGGCGAACCGGCCCGACGGCAGGCAGTCACCAATCCAACGCGAACCATCTATTCGATCAAGCGTTTCATGGGCCGCCGCCACAACGAAGTGGCTAGCGAAGAAAAGATCGTGCCGTACAAGGTCGTTGGCGGCTCGGAAGATTATGTGAAGGTGCAGGTCAACGGCAAAGAGTTTACCCCGCCGGAGATCTCGGCCCTGATCTTGCGGAAACTCAAGGAATCGGCCGAGGCGTATCTCGGGCATAAGGTCAATAAAGCGGTCATTACCGTTCCGGCGTATTTTAATGACGCCCAGCGGCAAGCCACCAAGGACGCGGGCCAAATCGCCGGCCTGGAGGTGTCGCGGATCATCAACGAGCCGACCGCTGCCTCGCTGGCCTACGGATTGGATAGAAAGAAGAACGAAAAGATCGTGGTGTTCGATCTTGGCGGCGGCACGTTCGACGTCTCGGTGCTGGAAGTTGCCGAAGGCGTGTTTCGCGTCATCAGCACCAACGGCGACACGCATTTAGGCGGCGACGACTTCGACCAGGTGTTGATGAACCACGTGGCGGACGAATTCAAGAAGCAGTACGGCATCGACCTGCGCAAGGACACGATGGCATTGCAGCGGCTGCAAGAGGCGTGCGAAAAGGCCAAGAAGGAACTGAGTTCGGCGCAGTCGACCGACATCAATCTGCCGTTTATCACGGCCGACGCCTCGGGGCCGAAGCATTTGCAGATGAATATCACTCGGGCGAAGTTAGAGCAGTTGCTCGATCCGTTGATCGAACGCTGCCGTGGCCCGGTGCAGCAGGCGATGAAGGACGCGCATCTTAGCCCGAAGGACATCGATGAAGTCGTGTTGGTGGGCGGTTCGACCCGTGTGCCGAAGGTCCAGCAACTCGTCAAGGACTTGTTCGACGGCAAAGAGCCGCACAAGGGCGTCAATCCGGATGAAGTCGTGGCCGTTGGCGCGGCGATCCAGGGCGGAGTGCTGGCAGGCGACGTGCATGACGTGCTGCTGTTGGACGTGACGCCGTTGTCGCTAGGCATCGAGACCCTCGGCGGTATCATGACGAAGCTTGTCGAGAAGAACACGACCATTCCCACCGAGCGGAAGCAGATTTTCAGCACAGCCGACGATAATCAGACGGCCGTTACGGTGAAGGTCTATCAGGGCGAACGGCAGATGGCCGGCGACAACCGGCTGTTGGGTCAGTTCAACCTGGAAGGCATCCCTCCGGCGCCGCGCGGCATGCCGCAGATCGAGGTCAAGTTCGACATTGACGCCAACGGCATCCTCAATGTCGCGGCCAAGGACCTTGGCACCGGCAAGGAGCAGACGGTTCGTATTGAGCAGTCGAGCGGGCTGAGCGAGTCGGAAATCGAAAAGATGCGTCATGATGCCGACGCACATGCTGACGAAGACAAGCGCAAACGCGATCTGGCCGAGCAACGGAATCAGGCCGACTCGATGTGCTGGCAGCTTGAGAAGCTGATCAAGGAGCACGACGCCAAACTGAGCGGCGCCGACAAGGAGGCTGTGAGCAAGGCCATCGAGAAGACCCGCGAAGCTGCGAAGACCGACGATCTCGAGGCGATCAAGTCGGCAGTGCACGAACTGGAGCAGGCATCGCACGCGTTGAGCAAGACGCTGTACGAGAAGACCGGTGCCCAGCCGGGCGCCGCGCCTGGAGCCGAGCAGCCCGGCACGGCGCCTCCGGCCGGTGGCGAGGAGGAGCCGATCGACGCCGAGTTTGAAGTGAAGGAGTAGAACTGGCGGGCGTGAAATCGGTCCCCTCTCCCTTTGGGAGAGGGCTAGGGTGAGGGCGGGCTGGAATGGCCAAGCGTGCTTACGCTTCGAAGCACATGATCAAACGCGCAAAAAGCCTGCGCGAGGCAAGCACGGCGCCCGAGCAACTCCTCTGGCTCGCGTTGCGCAACGGTCAGATCGGGGGCTTGAAGTTCCGTCGTCAGCATCCTGTCGGTCCGTACGTGGCCGACTTCTACTGCCATAGCATCGGCTTGGTGGTCGAAGTTGATGGGATGAGTCACGACGACAAAGTTGTCCAGGACTCACAGAAGACACGTTATCTCGAAGCGCAGGGGCTTCGAGTGCTGCGCGTAATAAATGAAGATGTGATGTGCGATCTCGATGCGGTTACGCGCGAGATTGCGCGGTTGGGCGGGGTGCCGTGGGATTGAAATGTCCGGTCCCCTCTCCCTATGGGAGAGGGTTAGGGTGAGGGCTTGCGGCAAGAACGATATTTGAAGATGTTTTTCGTCCATACCGAAATAGAACTTCTCGATATTCTGTGCAGATCGAGGGACAAGCGTGGCTATTTGAGTAGAAATCAAAACACAAACGCGCCAGAAGCCATTCAGATTGAGACGGATGGAACACGCGAGCTGATTGTGAATCCGGATCGCTTGCCCGAATTTATTGACCGACTGGCGGCGAAAGGTCTAATCGAGCAGTCATATGACGAGATTCGTCTGACAGAGAAGGGCATAGCTCGCTGCTTGGGGAAGCCTGATATGTCGCACGAAGATAAAGCCTTATTGTGAGGACAACAATTAACGGTACACAGCCCTCACCCTAACCCTCTCCCAAAGCAGCATTATTCATCAGCTAGCATAGGGCGAGGAAAAGCTGGAAAAATAGCGAGTTCGCGTGCATGCTTATCTAGTTGAAACCCTTTTTCAAGGAGATAAGACATGGAACGCGAACTCTGGTTGGCATTGTACCAATTCGGTGAAAAATTTGATCGATGGGAACCATGGAGGCTGGACCACTTTCTTTGACGTCGAAATCGTCATGGTTTTCTTTTGGGCCACGTTGCACGAACGGCCTGTTTTGTGGGCCTGCCAAGCCGAAAATTGGCCCGAAGGCCTTTGGCCCAGAAGAAAACTGCCGTCGCAGCCAACCATGAGCCGCCGACTGCAGACGACGGAAGTTCAAAGGCTCCTGTATGTTATGGAACGACACTTGGGCCAGTTGCGACAAAGCGGTTGGGTTGCCATCGTGGACGGCAAACCATTGACGGTCGGAAGTCACAGCAAAGACCCCGATTGTGCCTGGGGCCGAGCGGGCCGCAGCTATGCCAAAGGATACAAGTTGCATGCCGTGTACGGATCGGCTCCCTTGCCCTTGGCTTGGGAAATTGCCCCGCTGAACATCAGCGAACCGGAGGTTGCTGCGCGCTTGTTCCCGACTCTCCAAGGGGGCGGCTATATCCTTGGCGACAAGGCATACGACAGCAATCCGCTTCACGAGGTTGCCTTGATGACGGGATATCAATTGGTAGCTGAACGGAAACGACCGCGCGACGGTCTGGGGCATCGTCGACACAGTCCTGGACGATTGCGTTCTATGGCATTGCTGCAAAACAAGTTTGGAAGATCGCTCTATCACGGCCGCGACGATGTAGAACGATGTTTTGGCTGGTTGACCAATCATGGCGGCGGTTTGTTGCCTTTGCCAAATTGGGTTCGTCGCCGACATCGTGTCCGTTGTTGGGTTCAGGCAAAACTGATAATTCACGCTATGTACGTTTACCTATATCATCCCGTCCCGTGCTAGCTGATGCATAATGTTGCAAAGGGAGAGGGGACCGAGGCAAAATCATGGCATTCCGATTCGACAAACTGACGCTGAAGGCCCAAGAGGCTGTTGCCCGAGCCCAGGAACTGGCGGCCGACCGGGATAACGCCCAGATCGATCCGCTGCACTTGTTGGCTTCGCTGGTGATGGAGAGCGACGGCGTTGTTGGGCCGATTCTCGATCGCATCGGGGTCAATCGGAGACAATTGGAGAGCATCGTTCAGGCGGAACTTGCGCACTTTGCCAAGGTGTCGGGCGGTGCGCCGCCGCAGCTCAACCAAGAGTTGAATCGCGTGCTGGAGGGTGCGCAGCGGGAAGCCGACGCGATGAAGGATGAGTTCGTCTCGACCGAGCACCTGCTGCTCGCTCTGACGAAGGTCGACTCGAAGGCCAAGAATATTCTGAAACTCAACGCCGTCACCGACAAGGAGGTGTTGCAAGTTTTGCAGGCCGTCCGCGGTAGCACGCGTGTGACGGACCAGACGCCCGAGGACAAGTTCCAGGCGTTGCAGCGGTACGGCATCGATTTGGTGGAGGCGCGCGGCAAGGCAAGCTTGACCCTGTGATCGGCCGCGACCAGGAAATCCGCCGCGTCATGCAAGTGCTTTCGCGGCGCACGAAGAACAACCCGGTGTTGATTGGCGAGCCGGGCGTGGGAAAGACGGCCATCGCCGAAGGACTCGCGCAACGAATCGTTGACGCCGACGTGCCCGAGAGCTTGAAAAATCGCCGCGTGGTCGCGCTCGACATGGGCGCGCTGGTGGCCGGCACGAAGTTCCGCGGCGAGTTCGAGGAACGACTGAAGGCCGTGCTCCGCGAAGTGACCGACTCCGGCAACGTCATCCTGTTTATCGACGAGTTGCACACAGTGGTTGGCGCGGGCCGGGCCGAAGGAGGCAGCGATGCGGCCAATTTGCTGAAGCCCGCACTGGCCCGGGGCGAATTGCGATGCATTGGCGCGACGACGCTCGACGAGTATCGCAAGTACATCGAGAAAGACGCCGCGTTGGAGCGGCGTTTCCAGCCGGTGAATGTGGGCGAGCCATCGGTCGAGGATACGATCGCCATCCTCCGCGGCTTGAAGCCTCGCTATGAGGCGCATCATAAGGGTGTGCGGATCAAAGATTCGGCCCTGGTGGCGGCAGCCAACCTGTCACACCGCTATATTGCGGACCGCTTCTTGCCCGACAAAGCCATCGACTTGATCGATGAAGCGACGAGCCGGCTGGCGATGGAACTGGAGAGCGTGCCCGGCGAGATCGACGCCGTGCAGCGCCGCCTGGTGCAACTTGAACTGGCCGACCGGCAGTTGGCCGACGAAACCGAAGAGCATGCCAAACAACGCCGCGTCGAAGTGCAGGAGGAAATGGCCGATCTGCGCAAAAAGCTGGCCGACCTGCGGCAGCAGTGGGAATTGGAAAAGAGCGGATTGGGGGACGTGCAGCAGATTCGTCAGCGGCTGATGGACGCCGAATTGCAGGCCAACCAGTTTGCGGCCGCGATCAAGGAAAAGCAGTCCCGTGCCATGCCCGTCCCCGAGGCCGACTATCAAAAGCTTTACGAACTCGATCAGCAGCAGAAGCAGCTCACTGCTTCGCTCGAACGGCTGGAGTCGCAAGACAAGCCTAGCGAAGGGGCGCGGCGGCTGTTGCGGAAAGAGGTGGGCCCCGAGGAGATTGCCGAAGTCGTCAGCGCGTGGACCGGCATTCCGGTCAGTCGAATGATGGAGACGGAGCGGGCCAAGTTGCTGGTGCTGGAAGAACGGATTCATCAACGCTTGGTGGGCCAGGACGAGGCAGTCGAAGCCGTGGCCAACGCCGTGCGCCGCAACCGGTCGGGCCTGCAAGACCCTAATCGTCCCATCGGCTCGTTCATATTCCTCGGACCGACGGGCGTCGGCAAGACGGAGCTATGCAAGGCCCTGGCCGAGGTAATGTTTGACGACGAAAGCGCGATGATCCGGCTCGACATGAGCGAGTTCATGGAACGGCATACCGTGAGCCGATTGATCGGCGCCCCGCCGGGCTACGTTGGTTATGAAGAAGGCGGCATGCTGACCGAGGCTGTCCGCCGTCGACCCTATTCCGTGATCCTGTTGGATGAAATCGAAAAGGCGCATCGCGATGTGTTCAATATTCTATTGCAGGTGCTCGACGACGGCCGGTTGAGTGACAACCAGGGACATACGGTCGATTTCACGAATACGATCGTCGTGATGACGAGCAACATTGGCAGTCAACTGATCCAAGAGATTGCCAAGGAGGGCGGGAGCGAGGAGCAGATGCGCGAAGCAGTGACGGATACGCTCAACACGCGTTTCCTGCCCGAGTTCCTGAACCGCATCGACGAGATATTAATATTCCATCCACTTGGACAGAAGGAAATTCGCAAGATCGTCGAATTGCAGGTTGCCAGGCTGCGCAAGCAGCTCGAAGCGAAGGAAATCCATGTCGAAGTAACCGAGGCAGCCCTAAGCGCGATCGCTGCCCAAGGCTACGACCCGACGTACGGCGCGCGTCCGTTGAAACGCGTGATCCAGCAACGGATCCAGAATCCACTGGCGGTCGAGTTGCTCAAACAGGAATTCGCCGCAGGCAGCCAGGTGAAGATCGACTATCAAGACGGCGAGTTTACGTTCGAGCGGAGCGACGCACCATAGACGGCAGCGTGCCGCAACTGGGCGCTCTATCAGCTCTTCAGCTTCTTGAGAATGTGCCGGGCGAGGTGTTCCTTGATTTCGCGGTGGCGAGGAACAGGCTGGCAGTCACCGGTCTGAGGGTTTTGATACCAATCGTGTTTTCCACCGTGCCTAAGAAGGACTCAGCCCGCCTTTTCGATCTCGCGGATGAGGTCATCCCATTTCATGCGATCTGCAAATTTCCAACGCGTTTTACGTTGGGGATGACCCCGCTGGTCAGGTCTTGGAAGATGTCCTTGAGGTTTTCCTGCAACTCCTCGAGCGACTCACCCTGGGTATGGTAGTCTGGAAAGTCTTCCAGATAACCCAGCCACATTTTGCCATCTTGCCAATAGACGTATCGGGTCGTTTTCATACCCATATTCTACCCCGAAGGCAGTGGTTTCTCAACGTCGATTGATATCGAAGCATTGCCACGTCGCAGGCAATGGGGCTTCGAACTGGAGCCGGGCGCCGGTCGTCGGATGTGTAACCAGCAGTCGCCGGGCGTGCAGGGCGATGCCGGTGGGAAAGCGGCTGCGGCTGCCATACTTGCGATCGCCAACAATCGGGTGGCCATGATGGAAGAATTGCAGACGAATCTGATGCTTGCGGCCGGTCTCTAATTGCACCTCGATCAAAGTGTTGCCCTTGATGGTCTGTAGTCGGCGATATGAGAGCCGGGCTTCGCGAGCACCTTGAAGGGTTGGCCCAGCAATGTGCATGCGGCGGTGGCGGTCGTCGTGCGCAAGCCAATCAACGAGAATGCCCTCTGGCGAATCCAGGCTGCCTTCTACTACGGCCCAGTAGCTCTTTTCGACGGTGTGGCTGCGAAACTGCTCGGTGAGCCGGGCGGCGGCTTTCGACGTTCGGGCAAGAAGCACAACGCCCGTGACTGGGGCATCGAGGCGGCTCACTACGCCCAAGTAGACGTTGCCTGGCTTCTGGTAGCGCTGCTTCACATACTCTTTGGCCAGTGTTAAGAGCGTGGCCTTGCCCTCCGGGGTGCCCATCGTGGGCAGACCGGCCGGTTTGTTCACAACCAGGAGATGATTGTCTTCGTAGAGTACCGGAAACGGCGAGATGTTCATTGTGCGGGATCGGTTCCACGGCTTTGATACGTCAATTGTAAGGGCCGGTTCCCGTCGCCGATAGTCGGCCACGGATAACGGTTTTCGCGTGACGCGTACAGCGGCCCAGCCCATTTCGGGCTTGACGCGGCGCTGAGGAGAGCGAGAATCGGTGTCTCAGAATGTCTCCTTTCTCCCTCTGGGAGAGGGGACTTCTTGGCAATTCCCTCCCGGGAGAATCGTCTGATGTCTACTCGCGAACGCTGGATTGTGTACCCCTTGTTGTTCATGACCTTGGGCATCGCCCTGCGCGACAAGATCGTCCCGCCCACGCACTTGGGCAATTTTGCCGCGCGGCTTGAGGCCCGCGAGATTGCCACGGAACAGTTACGCTGCAAACAGTTGCAGGTCGACACGGTGATTTGCGACCGCTTGGAGTCGCAGCGTTCGGAATGCCGTGCTCTTATTGTTAATGGTCCCAGCGGCCGTCCCGTCGTGATTGCCGGCGCCGAGGTCAAGGGCGGGGCGGGCACGGTCGAGACATTCACGGCTACAGGGATGCCGCAAGTTCGCCTGCTTTCCACCGATACGGGCGGCATGGTAACGACAATTGGGCACTCGGGTAAAGTGATTTTGGTGATGGGCCATGCGGGTCAGCACTTTGGCGTATTTGCGCAGGTACCCGAGTTGGGGCCGCCCATACCATTGACGGTACCGTGGCGGTATGTGCCCAAGCAACTGTCGCCATCGTCGGCAGAGGAGCCTGCTCAGCCCGGCGGTGCATCGGAAACGGGAAAAAAGAAGGTTCCGAAGAAGAAAGAGCCGCCTAAGAAATAGCCGATAGGCAGAACACAGGCAAAGTTTGTCTGGCTCGAAACGGGGATAACGGCTAAAAAGACAGCTCTCATGTCCCAACTCACAACGTCCGAATTCGACGCGGAGTATCCGAGCGATTGTAGCGCGGCAAAGCCTTGTGTGTTCAGAAGGCTTTGCAGCGCGACTCTGTCGGCCATCTGCGCGCGGCGGTGTGGATTCCGGCCGTGCTGCTGATCGTCTTGACGCTTATATTTCGTTTCACCGATGCCGACAGGGCTTGCGTGCGGCCGTTCTTTGCCGGCCACGTTGCGGGCGACGAATTTTCTGACCGCTGGCCGATGATGGTCACCTACCCGTGGAAGGCTCTGTACGATTGGGGCGTTTACCCAGCGTGGATATTGGGTTGTGGCGGCTTGGTGGTTTGGGTCGTCAGTTTTTTCTGGCTACGACTCGAACGATGGCGCGACCCGGGCCTGTTTCTCGGCCTGCTCTTGATGCTGGGGCCCGGTATTCTCGTCAACGGCCTCTTGAAACCCTATTGGGGCCGGCCCCGCCCAAACGCGCTGGTTGAGTTTGGCGGCCAGCGCAAATTTCTGCCGGTGTGGCAGTGCGGCATCGGTCAGGATGAGTCGTCGTTTCCCAGCGGTCACGCCTCGATGGGCTTTTTCCTAATGGCGCCGGCGTTTGTATTTCGCCGGCGGCGACCTCGGCTGGCGCTGGCCTTCCTGTTGTTGGGCATCGTGAGCGGAAGCGTGATCGGATTGGCCCGCATGGTGGCGGGCGGACATTTTCCGACCGACGTAATCTGGGCCGGCGGGTTCGTATATTTTCTCGCCCTGCTGATTGCGCTGCCGTTTCGGTTCGATCGCCAGGAAACGGCAGTGGAACCGTCCGGCGGCGGTCAGCCAGCTAGCTGAACCGAATCGCCCCATTTGCGTATAATACGTAATAGGCAGCGCGGTGGGCTCCATCGACGCCCAACAATTGATCCTAGAGGCCAACGCCATGTTCTACGGTTTCGACCCGCTATACTTCCTGTTCATTGCGCCCGCCGTCCTGCTGGGCATGTGGGCACAGTTCCGTATTCGTAGCACGTATGCCCAGGCACAACGATTGGCGGCGCCGCTGAGCGGTGCGGCCGCGGGGCGTCATATTCTCGACTCGGCTGGGCTGACGAACGTCCAGGTCGAGGAAATCGCCGGGCAGCTTACCGACCACTACGACCCGCGGGACAAGGTCTTGCGACTGAGCACCGATGTTTATAAAAGCCGAACGCTCGCAGCGGTGGGCATCGCTGCGCACGAGGCGGGCCACGCACTACAGGATGCTGCCGCCTATGCGCCATTGGTGATTCGCAACGCCATCGTGCCCGTGGCTTCGTTTGGCAGCAATATCAGCATGCTGTTGATTATCTTAGGCGCATTCTTCAATGCCATGCTCATCTGGGTGGGTATTGGTCTGTTTAGTGCCGTGGTCTTCTTTCAGTTGGTCAATTTGCCGGTCGAGTTCAATGCCAGCTCGCGTGCCAAGGCGCAACTTGTCAGCCTGGGAATTATCAACGATGAGGAACTGGTTTACGTCCGCAAGGTTCTCGACGCGGCAGCATTAACCTACGTGGCGGCCACGCTCCAAGCGGTTCTCACGCTGCTGTACCTGCTCATGCGTTTTACCGGCGGTCACGATCGCGATTGACGGCATGAGCCCCCGCCGTGGTGGATTTTGCGGCAATCTGCCGAGAGAGCCTGTCTCGCTGGCGTCAATGCCCCGCTACCTGAGCCGATTGGACTGGGCTACAATCATGACGGCTACGCGCTCTGGCGAATCGGTTCGTGCATCTTTGCAACTTGCATGAGGTCTTTGCTGTGCCCTGCATCCGGCAACTATCACAATCGCTGATCAACAAGATCGCTGCCGGCGAGGTAATCGAGCGGCCGGCGAGCGTCGTGAAGGAACTGATGGAGAACGCGGTCGACGCAGGGGCTACGCGGATCGATGTTTCGGTGATGCAAGGCGGGCTGGAGATGGTCCGCGTTGTCGACAACGGTGGCGGCATCGCCATGGAGGAGTTGCCGCTGGCTCTGGCAAGCCATGCAACGAGCAAGATTGCCGAGGCGGACGATTTGTTTCGCGTCGGCACTCTCGGTTTTCGCGGCGAGGCCCTGGCGTCGATCGCCGAGGTGAGCCGGTTGCTCTTGCGAAGCCGCACGCCCGAGCATCAAAGCGGCGCGGAATTGGAGGCAGTCGGCGGAGTAATTGGCGAACCGGCCCCGTGTGGTTGTCCGGTAGGCACGTGCATCGAAGTGCACAACCTATTCTTCAACACGCCGGTGCGGCGGAAGTTTTTGCGCACTACCGCCACGGAGTTTGGCCACGTGAGCGAGGCCTTTACCCGGATCGCCTTAGCCGTTCCGAACGTTCACTTTACCCTGCGGCACAACGACAAGCCAGTGTTTGAACTGGCCGCCAGCGACGGTTGGCTGGAGCGGATCGCACGATTTTATGGCCGCGAGCTGGCCGACAATCTGATTTGGGTGGAGAGCGCCGAGGACGATGTCCGGCTTTCCGGCTATGTGGCCCATCCCGGCCAGAGCCGCAGCCACAACCGCCTGCAATATTTCTTCCTCAACGGCCGGCACATCCGCGACCGTGCGTTGCAGCATGCCCTGGGCGAGGCCTATCGAGGGCTGTTGATGGTCGGCCGCTACCCGATCGCCTTTCTTGCGATGAAGATGCCTGCTGAACTGGTCGATGTCAACGTACACCCTACGAAGCTCGAAGTCCGTTTTCAGGACGCCGGGCGGCTGTACAGCCAGTTGCTGGCCACGCTTCGCGGCAAGTTTTTGACGACTGATCTCAATACACGCGTACACTCGGCCGCCGATGGGCTGGCGAGCGGCGCCAATGACGATCCGACCGCCGGGCATGACGAGACCCAGACCGCACAGCTTCGGCAGCAGTTGGTCGATTGGGCCAAGGGAAAGGTCGCCTCATGGGGCGAGACACAGGCGCCGAGCTCCGCCGGTTCAGCAGCATCCGAGCCGCATTCACCGCTGGAGTTGCGGCCACTCGGGCCTGCCTGGCGACGTCTGGACAGCATTGATGCCGTGCCGCAGACCGATGCGCCACCGGGGGCAGCGGTGCCCCGGGCTTCGGCCCTGCAAATCCACAATCGCTACCTCGTTGCCGAGACCGACGAAGGGGTGACGATCATCGACCAGCACGCATTGCATGAGAGGATTTTGTATGAGCAACTGCGGCAACGTGTTGCCAACGGCACGATCGAGACGCAGAACCTGCTCGTGCCCGAGCCGGTGGATCTGAGCCCGGCCGAGGCCGCCGCAGCACTTCAGCATCGCGATCTGCTGTCCGAGTTGGGCGTAAAGGTCGAGCCGTTCGGCGGCAGCACGATCCTGGTGTCCGGCTATCCGGCGATGTTGGCCAACATGAATCCGGTCGAAGTGCTCCAAGCGTTATTGGAGCGCATACTCTCCGATGTCAAACGCCCCGACCAACGCGACGTACTCGATGACCTGTTGCACACGATCGCCTGCAAGGCGGCGATCAAGGCGGGCGATCGGTTGGCGCCGGAGGAGATCACGGCGCTGTTGGAGCAGCGTCACCTGATCGACGACGCCCATCACTGCCCGCATGGCCGCCCCACGGCGCTCGTCTTCACGCGAGAGGAGTTAGACAAACAATTCAAGCGGATATAAGCGCTGGCGGCAACGGGAGTCGCCTTCTACGACTCGCCCGACTGCGTTGTCAGCCCGAGTTTGGCGATAATTGTTGCAGCCAATTCGGCTGGGGGTTGGCCCTCGGTGTCCAGTTCTAGATCGGCCGAGGCCTGATAGACTGGCTCGCGGCTCTGCAACACCTCGACGATCTCGTCCAACGGGCTCTTATCGGTGAGGTTGGGACGACGGGCGGCGGTTGTCGCGTCGCCCGACATGCGATTGAGGATCGTCTCGGGCCGGGCGGTCAGCCACACGACTTTGCCCGCTTGCCGCATTGCCTGGCGACTTTCAGTGCGCAAGGGTGCTCCGCCGCCTGCGGCCAGCACCAGTCGATTGTGGCGGCAGAGGTCGGCAATCACTTGGGCTTCGAGGTCGCGAAACGCCGACTCGCCGTCTTCGGCGAAAATGCTGGCGATGGTCTTTCCGTGCGGGGCATCGATCTCGACATCGGCGTCGAGCCACTCCCAGCGGAGCTTGGCGGCCACGAGTTTAGCCAGCGTCGTTTTGCCGGTAGCACGATAGCCGATCAGGGTGAGGATCATGAAAAGAAATGGTCGGCGGCCAGTGCTCCAACCGTGCTTGGTTGACACGTTGGGTGCCACTGCTGGCTTGTCCAGCAGTGCTCAAAACACGGCTGGGCAAGCCAGCCGTGGCACCCGTCAATTCAGATCGGTTGGAACGCTAGCAGCTCTCTACTGTGTGGGGCCGGAGCGGTTTTCCGTTTGTGCTTCCCACCGTACACGACGGCGGCGCCGCTGGCAAGAGCCCTATTCAATCGCGCGTAGCGTCCCCGGTCTCGGCCTGCGACGTCTATCCTCTCCGCACGCGCCGTGATTCCGTAACGGCATCCATCTTTTCCCCCGCGTCGGCCTTCGCCGCTTTAATCTTGAAATCGAGCGATGCCTGGCCAACTTTGTGACAATTGAGGTCTTCGATCGACAATCGCAGGCTGTACTTGCCCGCGCTGATGAGCTTTGGCAGGCGGAGATGATAGCCAATGAAGTAGTCGCGACGGAGATTCTGGCAATTCTCTTCGGTCGGAGCAAACGTCCTTTCGCCGACGCATTCCCCGTGTTCGTCGAGAATCCGATAGCTGCTCTTCAGCGACGTGTGATACCCGTTGGCGATCGGCTCGGAGGCGAAGTTTTCCACCTCGGCGTATAACAGGACTTCTTGATTTGCTTGGAACTCGTATTTTTCAAAACGTTTCACACATCCGTAACTCTGCACCTCAGTGCAGAAGGCGACGTTGCGAACCAATAGCGGAGCCGCCTCGGCCAAACTGGACAGGGCTTGGGCCAGCATCGGCTTGACTTCGGCGGCACGCGCGGCCGCGTCGGGAACGCGTTCGGCATCGAACCACGTGGTCAGGCCCTCGAATTCTTTCGAGAGAAATTGCTGCGACGAGGGGGGCGCTGCTGGAATCGGCCGGGCAGCGTCCTCGCTTCGTCCGGCCGCCGCGTACAGCATCCGCAATCGCGCGGTGCTGCGCCAATTCAGCAGGCGTCCGGGGGTTCCTGGGAACCTCGGCTTCCAGCGCTTCGATTGTGGCCGCCAGCCCTTGACGCCAGTCGCCGACAACCGGCCCGGCATACGTGGCCTGAAGTACTCGTTCCGGAGGCCCGTTCTCCGGCGATTGTGTCTCGACGGCTGAACCTTGCGTACGAGGATATGCCCCTTGAGGCGATTCCGTCGGAGCGACGGCAACATCGTTGACCGGCGGCAGACGGCCCACCGGACTTGCCGCCATTTCGCGCTCGACGGTGCGTCGGCGGTACGCTTCCGTCGCCTTGGCTTGCTCGACGATCAATGGCCACAGCGATGGGTCGCTCTGGCGCAGATCATTCAAAACGCGTTGCTGGCACGCCGGATCAGACTGGCCGAGCTGACGAACGTCGTCCATCACCTGTTGCAGCTTCTGTTGGTCCGGCTGACCCGATGGCGAACTAGGCGGCGTGGCTGCCGCGCGCCCCAAATCGGCCGTACCTGGCGACATGGGCGAAGCGTTTTTTTCAGACCATGGCGACGCCGTACAGCCGCAGAGCAACTGCCCGGCAAGAATCGCAGCGATCAATGGCGCAAATCGCGTCATGGCAACTACCTATGAGCTCGACCGTTTTCCCCCGGCCAAAGCGGGGTGCGATGTTAGCGAAAAACGCCCGAGCGTGCAAGGCTAAGTGTTGAAGGTCGACGTTGCTGCAACTGGGCAAGAAAGGGGGCAATGCGATGTTAGCTAAACGAGGAGGGGACGGGCGGTGAGCATGGTGTCGTTGCCGACGCTCACCGCCCCGCGGTCGCTTCCTGCCGTGCGGCCAGACGGACGATCAACCGCTCTAGGATCAGTCGCGGCGGCATCGCGCTATCCCCCTTGAGATCGAGGTCGGCTTCGAGCAGCCACTGGTAGAGTTGGCTGCCGCGATGTCGGCCGAGGCGGCGGAGTTGGTGTTCGGTTTTCTGCACCACAAAGGAGCGAATGCCGACCTGCGCCAGGGCATCGCGGAGAGCGATGCGGCGTCCGGCGACCTCGGCCTGCAAGACCAGTCGCGTTGCGGCGGCCAGACGACGCAGCGAGGCGGAAATCTGTGCCAACAGGCCGACGGGCTGCTCCCCGGAAGCCAGGAGACGATCGAGCTGAAGCATCGCCTCCGGGGCATTGCCATCAAGGGCGGCGTCGAGCATCGCCCAGGTGGTTTTTGCCCGCCACCCACCGACAGCTCGGCCGACCAGTTCCGGCGTAATCTTCTTGTCGTCGCCGGCCACTAGCGCCAGCTTGGCTAGCTCCTGGTCGAGCAGGCCCAATTCGGGCCCGACGATCTCCACCAGCATTTCCGCGGCCGATGGCGAAATCTGGATGCCGTGGTGCTGTTTAGCCCAGTCGGCAAGCCACTTGCACAGCCGTGCGGGGGCTGGGGCACTGCAATCGACCAACAGCCCTTGGGCGGCGATCGATTTGTGCAGGCGCGTGTTGCTCGGTAGCGAGTCGACATCGAGCACCAGGACGCCGCTGCGGCTGGGCCGAGCGACATAGTCTTCCAACTCGGCGCGATACCGGCTCACGAACTCGTCGGCATCCTCGACCACCGCCAGCCGTTTGCCGCCGCCGAACATCGCCAAGGTCGATAGCACTTCATGCACATCGCGGAAGAGAGCGCTTCGGCCATCGAACGTGGTCAACGAGAAATCGGCATCGTCGCCACCGAGGACTGCCGCCCGGAGGCTGAGTATTGCCTGCCGCCGCAAGTAGGGCTCGTTGCCGAAGACGGCGCAGACCGACCGGGCTGGATACTTGTCCGGCTGAGCCAAAAAATCGAGGGCGACAACGGGCTTCTCGGCCATGCCATCAGTATAAGCCGATGGGGGACGGGGGACGAGGGGTCGGGGACGGGGAACGATTTTCCCGTCGGCCCCACCATCGTAAGAGGTGTGCGGTAACTACGAGCGCCGTCCCGGCCGGGCAGCAGATGGGCCGACGGCACGGATGTCACGGACGCGGATCGTGGGACGAGATTGATCGATCGTGATTGGGGCGGGCGTCTGATGGACTCCGACGTTGCCTGCTTCGTCGCGAACTTCCAACCGCAGATAGAACTGGGAGCCAATGCGGCTGTCCAACGGCCAAGCATAGCGGCCATTGTTGTCCAAGCCGGCGGCAATGGGCAGCCACGGACCGTTGCGGTTCTGACTGAACGACAGCGAGACCGGCCGCGCGGCCAACATCCGATCGTCGGCCTGCCAGGTGATGATCAAGTATCCCGCCTCGGCGTCCGTGCCCTGTTCAGCCGAAATGATGCGTGCGACGGGCCGGGTAATATCGACGCCGACCCACAGGTCGGGCAGATCGCCGCTCTGGGGCGGTTTGCCGCCGAAGCCGGCGCCGTTGGTCACTACGATGCGGAACCCGTAGATGCCGTCGTCATCCACGCTTACCAAAATCGGGCTGCGCTTGTCCTGGTCGACCACATAGCTGCGCCAGGTTCGTCCGCCGTCGCGGGTGCCCCATAATTCAACGCGGCCAATGCCCGAGGGGCCGATCGAATCGACGTCGTACTCGAGCTCGAAGAGCCGCGAGTTGACCATTCTTGGGCGTTCGCCGGGCGGCAGGCCCGATGGCTCAGCATTCTCGGACGTCTTTTCCAGGGCTGGGAACTGGTTGCCGATCGGCGGATTGATGGCGATCGCGACTGAGCCGCGCGATTCGGAGGTATTTGTGAACGACGGGCCGAGATCGCGTTCGGCCTTAACCTGGACTTCAGCATTGGCTGCATTTCCGGCCACATCGGACACTTCAGCGCGGACTTCGATGTCGGCTTCGGCCGACGTTGGGCGGAAGTTTACTTGGCCGCTTCGTGGGCTGGCGCGGTCGTCGACCTCGCTTCGCTCGGGAGTTGCAGCCTGCCACGTTGCATCGGGCGATGTCCGATATTTGATGCTGAGGCTCTTCGATCTAATTGGCTTGTCGGTCTCCCAATTCAGCGACACGGCGCCCGTGCGATTGCGCCGGGCCGTGAGCTTCAGCGCGGGACGTTTCGTATCGACGAGCACGCGCAGGGCCGGGCCGGTGATTCGCTCCGGCCGGACTTGGCCCGATCGATCGACCGTGCGGATGGCGAACCAGTATTCGGCGTCGCCGTTGGCACGAAAGAGGAACTGTTGCTGCGTCGGTGGCGATTTGGCAAATATCTGCCACCGTGCCCCGTGATCTGACGACACCAGGAGTTGGACTTCGACCGGTTGCCGGGTCGGATTGTCGATGCGGTCGACGCGGAAGGGAATGGCGAAGTACGGTTCTTTGGTGGTGATCACTTCCGGCAGCGCTGCAGGCGGGGCCGCCGCCGTCGCTTGACCGAGAAGGGCGATGCAAAAAAACCATCCTGAGAGCGGTGCCAGCCACATGAGATAATCGACGCCTGCCAAGTCGGCGCCGGCTCGCGATCCTTCGAGAGTACCATAAACTGGTGTCGGATAGAGAGACCGCGATACTTGAGCAGGAAACCGCGACAGCGGTGGCATGGAGAAAATAGGAAGGTGCGGGGGAGCGTGCCGCGCTGTGACAAGCCCACCCGTTGCAACGGGTGGGCGTAGCCAATTGGCCAGAACTTACTGGAACACGCGCAAGAATGCAGCACGCGCTAGTCGTTCGGAAGTTGTACGTCTTCGTCGCCATCGATCGTTATCAGCGCGCGAAGAACCTTGGGGTCGATGTTGGTGGATAGACTCTGGACGTGACCATCGCAGAACACGACGTTCGCCACATTGGAATGGTCGCTAGAAATGGCAGGCTCTTTGGGCGGAGCATTGCTGGTGTGGTGCTCAATGGCGAGCGGCATCTTCTCGGCGTCAATATCGCGAGGCTCCATCCAGTTAATGCCATCGCCGGCCGCCTCAGCCACCATAATCGTGTGTGCCGTCCCATCCTTGATGTCGCTTTGGCGGCGGCCGGTCGGACCGTCGGAGAAAGCATGTGGACCGACGAGCATGGCGTAACTTGTGTATGGCCTGTCTGACGCGTTGCTCGGACAGCGATAGACCGAAGGCATGCGGCTGGCCAGTTCCTTGTTATGCGGACTATTCCACGGTTCGTTCATGCGGTATTGATCATAGAGGGCCTGTTGGTCCATATACGGTAGTAATAGGACACGCCAGCTATGCATTGGTTTGCCATCCTTATCGGCAATATATGCCGGCGGAAAATGCCCATTTGCCTGCTCGTAGTTCATCATCGCCAAGCCAATCTGCTTCAGATTGTTCGTGCATTGCATCCGTCGGGCCGCTTCACGGGCGGCCTGGACAGCCGGCAATAGCAGAGCCAGCAGTATGCCGAAGATGAATAACACGCCCAAGGCCACTGCTATCGCAATGAAAATCGTCATTCCGGTGCCCATTCCGCGTTTTGGCGGCGGCGCCATGTCGCCGAACGGCGAGAACGCTGGGGGATGCGGCACGGTAATCGGTTTGCCGCAATTGGCGCACGGACCGGTTTGCCCTGCATATTGGTCGGCGACATTCGTGGTCGTGCCGCAATGTGGGCAGGTGAAGTTGATGGGCATGAGATGACTCCGATGGATGGTTCAAATAACGTTTCTATACAGGCAGCCTGCTTACGCTGCGTTGCTTTCTAGAAGTCGGAAGGCAACATTTCTCCGCCGTCAACGGTTGTCAGGGCATGTAGCACTCTGGAATTCACGTCGTTCGGAAGGAATCGCACCGACGCGTCGCAGAAGACTACATTTGCTGAGTTGGAGTGTCGGCTGGAGATGCCAGGATTGGTTGGCGGGCCGTCGTTGGATGGAGACTGGATCGCCAGTGGCATCTTCTCTACGTCGATGTCGCGAGGCTCCATCCAGTTGATATCACTGCCAGCGCATTCGACCACCATGATCGTGTTTGACAGGCCGTCCTTGATTTCTTCTACCCGGCGGCCATTCGGACCGTCGGAAAATGCGTGTAGGCCAACGAGCATGGCGTAGCTCGTGGTTGACGGCGCAGGGTCATCAGTAGGACAGCGATAGGCCGCAGGTATGCGACTGGCCAGTTCCTTGTTATGTGGGCTATTCCATGGCTCATCGAAACGGTATTGATCGTAAAGGACCTTCTGCTCCATATACGGAAGCAGCAGCACCCGCCAACTATGCATTGGCTTGCCGTTCTTGTCGGCAATGAATGCTGGCGGGAAGTGCCCATTCGCCTGCTCGTAGTTTAGCATTGCCAAACCAATCTGTTTCAGATTGTTCGCGCACTGCATCCGCCGGTTCACTTCTCGTGGTGTTCCGGTAGATGGCAACAACATCAACACGCCGACGAGCAGGATCACCACGATAGCGACGATCGTTCCTGGGCTAATGCCGCGTTTCGCGCGCCTGTCGCCCGCGGAGAATGGCGAGTAGCCGTCGCCGCGCGGCACGGTAATCGGTTTGCCGCAACTGACGCACGGACCGGTTTGCCCGCTATATTGGTCGGCGACAAATGTGGTCGTACCGCAATGAGGGCAGGTGAAGTTGATGGGCATACGAGGGCTTTCCGAACCTCCCCATTTTGCGATAGCATGCCACGCCGCTCGGGCGGCTCTATTCAGAATAGGGCCGCTCGTGCAGGCTGTCAATTCGATGTCAGTTGCGAAAGGGTCTTTGCTGTAGTTGGTTCATACGTTTTGGCCGAAATAGAGCATATTGGAGCACACCGGAGGCGGATCGTGGATCGGAATTGGCTCGGCGGCCGGTTCGCCTCTAACTCGCATACCCCCCTATAACGTCCCTAGATTTGCTGGACTTCCGCGAATTGCTCGCGCATAATGAGGTAAGCAGCGGAACGTGTAGGTTTCTTTTTCTACGAGGCAGCGGCCGGCGGTTACATGGCACGGTTTTGGCAGGCCGGACCGGAGTGGCTTGTTCTCTGGATCGCCCTTCTGGCGGTAATGGTGACGATAGCCTACTACGTCATCGAGAAAATCCGTCCCAAGCCGGTACAAAAGGAACACAGGGCCAGTCAGTGGCTCTCAAAATTCCGCGAATTGCACTCCCAGGGTGGGCTCAGCGACGAAGAATTCCGAACAATTAAGACGACCCTGGCAGCGCAACTCCAGGATGAGTTAAACGATAACGGCGACGAAAGTTAGAGCGGTGTTGCCGAGTGATCCGCAACCGTTGTCTTCGACGGTTGTAGCGATCGGACGGGGGCGTGCGTCGTTTTGCGAAAACCGCCAGGAAATGGCGGCCGTAGAAAGAGCAGCACGCGCACAACTTGCGAAACAACATTGCAGAACAGACCAATTGCGAGAGCGGAAAGGGAATAGGGAATAGGCATGCCGTCAGGACGTGACTTCAATGGCGGGCGCCGCGGAACCGGCACCACCAAGAAAAACGCTTTCTGCTCCTTTTGTCGCAAGAGCTATCGCGACGTTGGCCCACTGGTCGAAGGGCCGGGCGACGTCTATATCTGCGGCGAATGCATCGACTTGTGTCAATCGATCCTCGAACAGGAGCGGAGGCGGCGCGGCACGAGCAAGCCGCTGTTCAGCAAGATTCCAACGCCGCGTCAGGTCGTGTCGCAGTTGGATCAATACGTCATTGGCCAGGAACATGCGAAGAAGGTTCTGGCCGTGGCGGTCCACAGCCATTACAAGCGGCTGATGCACAGCGCTTCGGCTCCCGACATCGAAATCGACAAGTCGAACATTCTGTTGATCGGACCAACGGGCTCGGGCAAGACGCTGTTGGCCCAAACCTTGGCCCGAATTCTCGATGTGCCGTTCGCCATCGGCGACGCCACGACGTTGACCGAGGCCGGCTATGTGGGCGAGGACGTCGAGAACCTGCTGCTGAAGCTTTTGCACGCCGCCGACTTCGACATCGAGGCCGCGCAGCGCGGCGTGCTCTACATCGACGAAATCGACAAGATCGGCAAGACGAGCCAGAACGTATCGATCACCCGCGACGTGTCTGGCGAGGGTGTCCAGCAGGCGTTGTTGAAGATGTTGGAAGGGACGATTGCCAATGTGCCGCCGCAGGGTGGCCGAAAGCATCCCGAGCAGCAATACATCCAGATGGACACCAGCAACATCCTGTTCATCTGCGGTGGCACGTTCGTCGGGCTCGACGACATCATCGGCCGCCGGCTTGGCAAGCGGACGATCGGTTTCTCGCAAGAAGGCGTAGGCCACGACCAATTGGAAGTGGGCGATCTCTTGCAGCAGGTCACGAGCGACGACATCCTCGAGTTCGGCATGATTCCCGAATTGGTCGGCCGGCTACCGGTTGTTTCCGCGTTGCGACCGCTGGATCTCAACGCGATGGTCCGCATATTGACCGAGCCAAAGAACGCGTTGGTGAAACAATATCAAGCGCTGTTCACCATGGAGAATGCCGAACTGGTCTTCACCGAACCCGGCCTAAGTGCGATTGGCGAACGGGCGATGGAGAAGGACACCGGCGCGCAAGCGTTGCGCTCGGTGCTAGAAGAAGTGATGCTCGACATTATGTTCGAACTGCCCGACCAGCCTGCCGGCAGCCGGTATGTCGTCAGTGACGACATCGTCAATGGCCGGGCGCAACTCGTGCCGCTGCCCGCTGAGCCGAAGTCGAAGACGGCCTGACGACACCCCGCTTGCCATCTAGGCCTTGTCGGACAGGGCGAACATGTCATCCGGATCGCAGCGAAGGATCTCTTCCGAGGCCGGGAAACCACGTAACCTGAGTTCGGGTTAAGTGGAATTGGGGAGTAGCGGTAGCAACTTATCAAGGTTCTTGCGATCTCGCGAAGCGAGACGGCTTCTTCGGCTGATGGGTGTAGCAGATCAACCCAGCCACCAGATTCACCACGAAGTTCGTCACACTGCAAATGATCCACGCATTCCGATGGGCAGCAACGCTTCGGAACGAGCAGGCTGCGGCCCGGCTGTGGCGCGGAAGAACTTCTACGGCTCGGGCTCATTGTGGAGTGGCTGGCTGGTGGCAGCGATGTTTTCCCTCTTGGCTACGCTGGCCCACTGGAAACTCAATCCGCGACAGTGGCCGACGTGATACTTGGAACGTTGTGTGGCGGCCGGTGGAAAGGCACCGGAAGACATTCAGCCATTCCTGCCTTGGAACCTCGCTGCTGAACGGCGTGCGGCATTGGCCATGAGAACCACGACGCCCACCATCGCCTCCACCGCCGGAGCAAACTCACTCCCGGACAAACCCCGGCGCTAACGGGTTGGACAAAGCTTTACGTGTCATGTCACCTAAAGCCATTACATGCAAATAACTTGTAAGTACGCCTGGCAGGAATCGAACCTGCGACCTACGGTTTAGGAAACCGTTGCTCTATCCCCTGAGCTACAGGCGCAAAGGGTAAGACGTCACGTCACTAAGCCTACCAGAAACAGGGCGGGGGACAAGAAGGCCGTTCGGGGAGCCGGTCATTTATACCTGTCATTCATGATGCCTTCGGTTAGTGGGCAGGTTACGTTTCTGGCGACGTTTTGGGACTGGCGTATGTGGCGTGTTCTGCTCAGCGACCCTCCCATTTGGGAACCGGCGGCGGACCATGGGCAAGATCGTGCCGGTGATTAGACTGGCGAGCACGGCCACCGCAAACCACGGGGCGTAGCTCATAAGGGAAACATGCAGACGTCCTAGTTCGACGCGAAGTGGGTATCCTGCCGCCAATATGTGCTCGTCTGCCTCGAACACAACCTCCCCGTCTTTCTGAGGCGAGGTGGGGCCAAGGCTGCACGTTATGTGGTCAGGCTGACTGCCACGAACCAAGACGCGTACGCTGCGCACTAGGCAGGTCCAGGGGCCGTTGCCAAACATAGTGTTCTTGCACATTCGGAATTAGATACGAAAACGTCAACTCCCGTTGACCCGGCTGCCACGGGACGCTAGTGACCAACTTTCCGTCGGCCAGCGAGAAGCGCCGTCCAAAAAACTCGTTCGCGAACGTAACGCGCTCGAAGTTGTCCGGGATTGCTAGTCGCAATGTGATCGGTTCGGCGTCCTTCGTGGTCGATTGTCCTACATAGCATGCAGAGCTGGGATTGTCGATGAGCATCGATTCCGTCACGCGGATGGCGCCCTCTTGAGGGCACAAGACAATCTCATGCCGGCGCACCACGAGCGGGTTCGGATATGCCACAGCATCGTAAATCGCCAACTTTACATCGGCGCGGCGCCGCAGGCTGCTCAACAGTACACTCGGGCCGGGGTAGTGAATGCCGCCTCGATTTGCGCCCGGCAAGTACACACTCGTTCCATCGGCAGGGAGCCCCATGAATCGAAATCTGCCGTGGTTATCTGCGTTGGCTTCCGCCACCGTGACGAGTCGGTTGCCTACCTTCGCCCGCAAAACTACCTCGGCGCCTGCCACCGGCGACTGGTTGACAGCTTGCACAACAATGCCTTCGATAAGGCCTCCGCCAGCGGGCGAACTGCCTGCTGCCATCGATCCAATCAACATCACCCAGCTCAAGAACATTGTTTCGATGCCTCACGGTCGGATAGGTGCGACATGCGGCATTGGTGTGCAATCAGGCGTCCGCAATAGGCGGTCAAGGCCAACCAAACAATCAGATATGCTGCGGCAAATGCAGTCATTCCACCCTCCAGGCCCACGCGGCAACATTGCGACTGTCCACGGCCACATCGGGTTCAATAGCCCGTTGTTCACTTAGTTCTCGATCAGCTAGCAGCCGCAATTGCCAGCGACGACACAAAAGCAGCACCAGGAATAGGCCGGTAAAACCGATTAGGCTGCACCCGAGGACTGCCCGCATCGCCGGCTCCATGGCAGCCGCGGCCGGGTGCATACCCCTAAACCAGTGTGCTGCCACGATCACCAAGGGTATGTCCAGCGCCCCAAGTATCGCGAAGATCGCGCTTAGCCGACTTCGCTGATGGGGATCGTCCAGTTGCGACCGCAGAACGAGGCAAGCCGAGTAGATCATCCACAAGATAAAGGCCGAAGTGAGTCGCGGGTCCCATGTCCACCAGGTTCCCCACGCCGAGTGGGCCCATAGCGAGCCGGTTGCCAGCGTCAGGCCACAGCACAGCCACCCCAGTTCGGCCGCAGCCTGCGACCACTGGTCCCACGACAGATTTCGCGTCGCGAGATACGTCGCGCCGGTTCCGGCCATCAGCAACAGACCGAGCAGACCGAGCCAGGCAACCGGAACGTGAATGTAGACTATCCTCTGTGCGTCGCCCATCGTGACCTCGGTGGGGGCCAGCAGCGCCACCGCCGGCACAACGGCCGACAGGAGAAGCGACAGCAGCATTAGCAGATACCAACGGTGTGCAGCGCTGCTTTGCGTGCGACTGCTCATAGGCTCATTCCTCAGCAATGAAATCGATCAGTACCAAGCCGGCCACGATAAAGATCGTAGCGAAGGCAGCCAATAGGCTATTCCAGTCCCACCAGGAACTGTTGATCTGGTCGTCGACCAAGAGCCGCGTGGCCTCGGCTGCGGCGAGCACGACGGGAATCGCCATCGGCAGCACCAACAGCGCGGTTAGATTGCTATTCTTGTGGACTCGTGTGGCCAGGGCACTGAGCGACGTACCGGCAGACGCAATGCCCAGGTTCCCAAGTAGCGCCACCAAGGCCATGGCCCACGGGTGCCGTAGCAGCGGCACATCGGCCAATACGGTAAACAATGGGATCAGCACACATTGCAGGGCCGCCAGCCAGACGATGTTGACAACTAGCTTGGCGAGAAATACCGACGACGGAGAAACCGGGTAGACCAGCAGCGCCTGCCAGCATCCGTTCTCACGTTCGAGGGCAAACGTCCGATCGAGGCTCAGCGTGGCGGCAAGAAATGTTGCCACCCACAGCAGGTTCGCCGCCACCTGCCGCTTGTATTCTGTGGGCAGATCCATCTGTACCGAGAACACCACGGCGATAATAGTGCCCAGCAGTATCATCGTGGGCCAAGCGCGGCGGCTCCGCCATTCCGAAATCAGATCCTTGTGGATCATCCACCATAGCTGTGCGGTCACGATCGCCTCCGTGTCATGCCGCGCGGATTCGAGGCTGAAGATTGTGTTGCATCGCCGTTATGTCATGGACCTTGCCGTCTCGTAATTCCAAAACGCGTCGGGCCAGGCGTTGTATCTTTTCCTGCTCGTGTGTGACAAAACATACCGTGTGCCCACGCTCGATCCAGTTAGTCAACAGTGTCAAGAGCCATTGGGTGCCCGCCACATCGAGAGCGGTAAACGGCTCATCGAGCAATAAGATTGCCGGCTCATGAATCAGCGCCCGGGCAACCGCTAGCCGCTGTCGCATGCCACGCGAGAGCTTTGCCACGAGCACGTCGCTGTGCCGTTTCAGCCCCGTCGTGTTGAGCCACTGGTCGGCCCGTTGCCACGCATCACCGACACCACCCATCCTCGCTGCAAACGCCAGATTCTCGCGAAGCGTCAAATGCGAATACAGACCACTGTCATGGCCTACCATCCCAATCCGGCGGTGCAGTGCAACCTCGCGACCAGCAAGGTCGCCGAACCAGCGTATCTCGCCACTATCGGGTCGAAACATCGATGCCAGACATCGCAATAAGGTCGTTTTGCCCGCTCCGTTAGCGCCGGTCAGCGCCACAGAGTCCCCCGCCGCTATCTCGAAGTCGAGCGCATCAAGTATCGTGCGACCACCGAAGCCTTTCGATAGACGACTGGCTCGAAGCGCTACGTGGGGTTCGCTCATCCGTCGCTCTCGCATCGCGATTCGCACTATGCTGCAATCCTGTGATGTGCTTCCGCGGCTGCACTTGTGCCGCCGCCGGAGTAGCCGCTTTTTGGATGGCACGCCTCGCGGCGGGCCAGAGCCAAGGCACGGCGCCCAAGAGAACAATCCAACCCGCCAACCACATCCACCGCATCATCGGATTGTCCACCAAGGTCAGTAGGATCCGATCCTGACCCTCGCCGCTGTGAAGGATTGTGTAGAAATCGCCGCTCCATGCTGAGTGGATGGCAACTTCCGTGTTCCATTGATTCTGGAGGAAGTAGTATTCCTGCGCCGGCCGCAACGTATACGGGGCGGCTCCATCGGCGGTAATCTCTAACTCGGCCTGAACGACAAGCTTCTCCGGAAGACGTTCCTGGCGGATGCGAACGAAACGGATGTTCTTTCCGGCCCAATGGATCGTCTCGCCCTTGCTGAGCGTTGCCTCATAATCTTGTGTAGACAGCGACGACCCGGCCACGCCAACAGCCAAACAGGCCAGCGCCAAGTGCATCACATAGCCGGAGTATGTTCGCCGTCGGTTGCGCAGCGCCCCTAGCAACTCGCTCCACAATGTTGTCGACCCATGCCCACGGGCCTCCAAAAACCATGTTGCCACCAGAGCAATCGCTGCCATGCTAGCCAGACCAATCACGGCAACGACCAGCGGGTGTCGTAGTCCACTAAGCCATGCTAGACCGGCGGCCATTACGCCAGCACTTGCTGCAAGCACGAGTGCCTTCGCTTGTTTTGCTTCCGGCAGAGCACCCCAACGCAACAGCGGAGAGGCGGCCATCGCCATCAGCAACAGCAGACCCGTCGGAATTAGTACGCCGTTGTAGAACCCGGCGCCCAAGAGGACTTTATGCGGAAAGAAGACTTGTGATATGGGCAAGCTTACCGTGCCAAGGAACACGGCCGCCGCTAGGAGAATCAGCGCGAAGACCGACGCAGTAGCAATGCCTTCCATGGTGAACAGCCCAGAAATTGGGTTCTCTGCCGCCAGTGTGACGCGGGATCGCACGACGAGAACGACCATCCCTGCCGCCAATGCAACGATCAGCAGTAGGAACATCCAGCCGATCGGCGATTGGCTGAAGGCGTGCAAGCTGCTGAAGATGCCGCTACGGGTAAGAAATGCGGCGAAATTGCAGGCCGCAAATGTCGCTGCTGCCAGCAACACTGTTGTCCGTTTCAGGGCGCCGCGCTGGCGATAGACCATTGCCGCATGGATCATGGCGGTGGTCGTAAGCCAAGGGATCAGCGAGCCGTTTTCCACCGGATCCCAACTCCAGTAGCCGCCCCAACCAAGCTCTTCGTACGCCCAATAAGCCCCGAGGAGGATACCGATTCCTTGCACGACCCAGGCAAAAAATGCCCACGGCCGCGCATTGCGGATCCACGCGGCGTCCAGCCGACGGCTGAGCAACGCGGCGGCGGCCAGCGCAAAGGGAATCACACATCCGGCATAGCCGAGAAAGACTATCGGCGGGTGCAGCAGCATTGCGGGATGTTGTAGGAGCGGGCTCAACCCGCCGCCTTCGCGCGGAACGCTCAGACTCGACTGCATGGGGTTGGCGCCGAACACCATGATGGCCACGAGGAAACACTGATAAGCCGATAGAATCGCGAAACTTGGTTCATGCAGTGGGCTGACCACGCGACGGGGCCAGAAGCGATAGATCATGGCCAACACACCGACCGACCACGCCCAAAATAGCAGCGAACCAGCTTGGCCGACCCAGAACGCCGATAGAGCGTAGTACCAGGGCAATAGGCGGCTCGAGTATTCGGCCACATATGCGAAGTGAAAATCCTTGGTCACTAGCGCGATAGCGAGGATTGCACTGACCGCTGTCAGTGCCGAGAGGCCGGCAACCGCGGACAACGCACCAACACGTTGGAGCCACGGGCGACGGTATCGCCACCCCAAGAGGCAGGCAAACGCGGCATACCCGTTGGCTATAAAAGCCGCCAGCAGGCAAAGTTGGCCGAGGGTAGTCACAGGCGGGCCTCTGGCTTGGCACGGCCCGTATGAGCCGATGTAGCGGACAACCGAGACTCGTACTTGCTGGCGCAGCGCGTCAGCACCTTCTCACTCTGAAGCATTCCCGTATCGTCGAGCCGTCCTTCGACCAGCACGGCAGTTCCTTCTACTAAATTGCCGGGCAACGAGCCGCGGCAGACTACCTTGAGATTCGCGTTCTGCCCCGCCAGAGAGAAGGAAGCACGCGAGCGATCTTTGGCAATGTCCAGGGTGCCGGGGGCGACTTGCCCGCTGACGCGAATGCGCCTTCCCGCCAACGATGCGCCGTCGGCAAGACACTCGTCGGTAGTCAGATAATATTGCCAACTGGCTGCCGCGCCGCGGTAGGCCATATAGGCCGTCACAGCTACGATGATTGCACCACCAATAATCAGCTTCCTGCTGGTCGTCAACGCTATGGTCCTTATGCCGGGCGGCGGACTATAGCAACATGGGGTCAATGTGTCAAAGTGAATCGCGCCCACCCGGGGGGTGCATGGTCGGTGGGCGGTGGGGCTAGTGGTTCGCTGGGGGAGAAATTGCTCGCGGCGCAAAAAAAGGGGGCCTTGACGTGCCACCGTACATAGTGGCCTCGCCGGGCAGTAAGGGCAAGGTAACCGCCCGGCACAAGTCGTCAGAGGCCCCACGGGCCGAGCCATTTGTCCGAACCATCGGTTCGGTGTGCCGGGCTAATGCAGTTGGTGTGCCATCGATCAAGATTATGGCGAGCCGGCGCGGCTTCGCCGCCACAACCTGCTGCAATTCAACGCCTTCGAGTTATCGGCAGCTAATTGTGTCCGCAAGTCCCTTCAATTGGGCCATGCCATGTATCGTATTGAATCGCTACACGCGCGTATTGCCTCGCAACAGCGCCACGCTGCAAGGTCGCACGCCTTGACACGGTCGTCATCGGCCGCCAATATCAGGGCTTGGCCGACATGCTTTCGATTGCATCGGCGCGACAAGCCGACCCCAAGGTAGTTCACTCCATGACGCTCGCCATCAACGACTCATTACCCCCAACGATCGAGAATCTTGACCAGCTTGAGGAATTGCTGAGTCGCCCGACGCCAGAGGTCATTGCCGCCATGGGGCGATTGCAGGGCGATGTAATCGTCCTGGGCGTGGGTGGAAAGATCGGTCCAAGCCTTGCACGTATGGCACGGCGTGCAAGTGATGCAGCCGGCGTACGGCGACGCATTATTGGCGTAGCGCGGTTCTCAACTTCCGAGCTTCAACAGCAACTTGAGTCCGATGGGATCGAGACAATCCGCTGCGAGTTGCTCGACAGGGAGCAACTTGAAAAGCTCCCAGATGCCCCCAACGTACTCTTCCTGGCGGCGATGAAGTTTGGCTCAACCGGCCAAGAGCCGGCCACCTGGGTCAGAAACGTCTACCTGCCGGGTATGGTGTGTGAGAGATACCGCAGTAGCCGCATCGTCGCCTATTCAACGGGCAATGTCTATCCTTTGACGCCTGTCGAGCGCGGCGGATCTGTCGAGAGCGATGTGCCGGGACCGATTGGCGACTACGCGATGAGCTGCCTGGGACGGGAGCGAATCTTCGCCTACTTTAGCGAGGCGATGCATATTCCCGTCGCCCTGATTCGCCTCAATTACGCCAACGAAACGCGCTACGGCGTGCTCGTCGACCTCGCGCAGAAAATCATGGACGGTAAGCCGGTCGACCTGGCCATGGGCTACTTCAACGTGATATGGCAAGGTGACAATAACGCCATGACTCTGCTGGCCTTGGAAAAGGCCGCCTCGCCGCCGCTGGTGCTTAACGTTACTGGGCCCGAGGTCTTGAGCGTCCGTCATGTGGCACAACAGCTCGGTGAACTGCTACAGAAACCAGTGACCTTCGTTGGAAATGAGGCGCCGGATGCACTATTGAGCAATTCCAGCCGAGCCTTCGAGTTGTTCGGGCGGCCGCGGGTCAATGAGTCGCAGATCATTCGCTGGGTGGCCGATTGGTGCCGACGCAACGGGCCCACGCTAAACAAGGCGACACACTTTGAAGTCCGCAATGGGAAGTTCTGAGGATGCGTCAGCGGGGAACCGGCACAATGAGGCGGCTTGATCCAACAAGTCATAGGACCGACTGGCATCGTAAGGCCGACCGATGATCCTCGATCCCGTTGAAACTCTGGAGAGGCTGGTCGCTGTTCCGAGCGTCAATCCGATGGGCCGTAAAGCCGCCGACCCAACGTTTGGTGAGGCGCGGCTCACCGATCACCTGGAAGAGACCTTCGCGCGGATCGGGCTGACGACGTATCGTCAACCGGTGGCGACGGGCCGCGAAAATCTTATTGCCAAGCTCGATGGCGCAGTCCCCGCATCGGATGGCGGACCGCTGCTATTGCTCGATGCGCACCAAGATACCGTGCCGGTCGAGGGCATGACGATTGATCCGTTTCGGCCCGTACAGCGCGACGGGCGGCTCTATGGGCGTGGGGCTTGCGATACCAAGGGCGGAATGGCTGCAATTATCTCCGCCGTATCGCGGCTGGCCACGGAGCGACCGCCGGGTATGCCGACTATCGTTGTCAGCTGCACGGTCAATGAGGAATACGGATTCGACGGGGCACGTCGCCTGACGGAGCTTTGGAGTGGTGGCCCCAGCCCGATCATGCCGCGAACGCCTGACGCCGCCGTCGCGGCGGAACCGACGGCGCTGGATGTTGTGGTCGCTCATAAGGGGGTGATCCGCTGGTGGTGCCGCGCCCGTGGGCGGGCCGCTCATAGCTCCCAGCCTACGGCAGGCGATAGCGCGATATACCGCATGGGCCATGTGTTGATGGCAATCGAGCAGTATGCCGCCCAACTCAACTCCAGCGTGGGGCATCCCCTGTGCGGTTCTGGCACGGTTAGCGTCGGAACGATTTGTGGGGGCGTGAGCGTCAACACGGTACCGGACAATTGCACGATCGAGATCGAATGTCGCCTTCCCCCCGGCGAAGATCCAGACACAGCGCGCCAGCGGCTGATCGACACCTTGTCGGCGAAGGTATCGCCCGCCTTTCCCCTCGAACACAGCGTGCCCTACATGTCTGGCCCACCGCTTTGCGATGCCGACAACGGCCCACTGGCAGATCGACTCGCCCGCGTGGCGATGGAGGTAGCTGGGTGCGGGCGGAAGTTGGGCGTACCGTATGCCACGAACGCCGCCTTGTTTTCGGCGACAGGCGTGCCGGCGGTCGTTTTCGGTCCAGGCTGTCTCGAGGCAGGCGCACACCGTCGACGAATGGCTCTCGCTCGACCAACTTCGCCAAGCAACCGACGTTTTCTACCGGTTCGGCCGCGATTTCCGTTGAATAGGGCAAATCGCAACGCGATCCTTTCGCGTGAGCATGCTCGTGCAATGTAGTGCGCCCGACGTAATTCGCCCCCCGGCGGAAAGGCGCGAAAACAAGCGACTCTATCTTGACCCTCTTAGCTGCCAAAGGACTGGCCACACTCCCTCCATCGCAACGCAACCGTTCCCCCTTCCCAACGCTCCTGGTATACTGATTTGCTTGGAAGGAGGCGCTGCGAAAAGCGTCAATAGGGACGTCAATAGGGAGTTGTTGTTGCTTGGAGCCGTGTATTGCCAGCCGTTATCTCTACCGTAACTCTGCCACGCGACGTTGATCGTGTTGTTATCCTCGTCAATCCCAAGTCGGGAGCGACGGCAGCAGGGCCATGGGCGGATGCACTGGCGGAGCACCTTGGCAAACGGGGCTTTCAGACCGAAGTCTTCACCGATCTGGCCGAGGCCGCGTCGCAGGCGAACCAGTGGCATGCCGAAGGAAGCCTTCGGACATTGGTCGGTGCCGGAGGTGACGGAACGGCTGCCGAACTCGTCAACCGCACCGCTGAAGGCGTGCCAATCACCATCTTGCCGGCCGGAAACTCTAATCTCTTGGCCGGCTACTTCGGCTTGAGCAAGGATCCGAATTCGCTATGCCAGACAATTGTCGACGGCGTCGTGGCCCGGGTTGATGCCGGTTCGGCCAATGGACGAATCTTCCTGTTGATGGCCAGTTGCGGCTTCGACGCCGAGGTAGTTCGGCGGGTCCACTCGCGGCGCACCGGGCATGTCAGCAACCGCAGCTACCTCAAGCCAATTGCCGAGGCGGCCTGGAGCTACGATTTTCCGGAAATACGAGTCACGTGCGAAGAGAACGACCAACGCGGCTGGCAACCATCGGCACGCTGGCTGTTTATGTTCAATTTGCCGTGCTACGGCGGGGGCTTTCGCATCGCTCCACACGCCGATGGCTCGGACGGAATGCTGGACCTGTGTTTGCTGCGGCGCGGGAACTTCTGGCCCGGCATCGTTTATGCTAGCGCCATTGTGCTCCGCCGGCACCACCTTCTCGACGATTGGACGACGCACCAAGTGCGCCGTGTGCAAATTACGTCCGACGGCGAAGTACCGTACCAGCTTGATGGCGACCCGGGCGGAATGTTGCCGGTCGATATTGAAGTGCTTCCCGGGCGATTGAGTTTGGTCGTCCCGTCGGCGATGATTACTAAGGCTCCAGCATAAGGTCGGAATCGCAGCAATGCCCGAAAATCCCGCCACAATCGGCCAACTTCGCTGCGGCCGCGGCCAACCGTTGTTGGTCATCGCCGGGCCATGCGTGATAGAGACAGAAGAACTGACGCTGCAAATCGCCGACCGGTTGAAGCGGATCGCAGACGAACTGGCTTGTCCGCTAGTGTTCAAGGCATCATTTGATAAGGCCAATCGGACCAGCATGTCCGCGTATCGAGGGCCGGGACTCGACCGCGGGTTGAAAATTTTGCAGCACGTCAAGCAGGCGACTGGGCTACCGGTAACGACCGATATCCATGAGTCGCGGCAGGCGACCGCAGTCGCCGAGGTTTGCGACTTGTTACAGATTCCGGCTTTTTTGGCCCGACAGACGGATTTGTTGTTGGCCGCCGCCGCCACGGGGCGACCGGTGCATGTCAAGAAGGGGCAATTCCTTGCGCCTTGGGACATGAAAAATGTCGTTGATAAACTGGCGGCCGGCGGCTGCCACCACATCTTGTTGGGCGAACGCGGAACGTTTTTCGGCTACGGCCGGTTGGTCAACGATATGCGGGCCATCCCTCAAATGCAGTCGCTTGGCGTCCCTGTGATCTTCGATGCCACACACAGTGTGCAGGAACCGGGTGGGCTGGGCGCCTCGACGGGCGGCAACCGGGCAATGGTTGAGCCGCTGGCTCGAGCCGCCACCGCCCTGGGTGTCGACGGCCTATTTTTCGAGACACATCCCACGCCCGACAATGCTCCGAGCGACGGCCCCAACACAGTTCCCCTCGATCAGTTCGCCGGTCTGCTCCAGCGGCTGCTGGCAATTCGCCAAACAGTAGAAGGAATGAGCAATTGAATATGAGATATTGCAGGTTGCCGACCGCAATTGGCATCATCTTTCTAGTCTGGCTGGCGCTGTCGACGGGCTGTAAGCCGGCCAAGGAGGCCGAAGATGCATCCAGCGCCGCCAACCCGAGCGATGCTGCAACGTCCGGTCAGTACCACGAAGAACTGCTCAGCATTGCCATCGACAACCTTAATCGCCTCGAAGAGTTTGATCCGCCCGACGTGCTCGAACAGATGTTCCGCCGATTGGCCGAGCAGGGCCAAGCCACCGCGACGCAAGGCCAGCACCCCAACACCTTGTTGGCAGACTGGCCTGAGACGGAGATGCTGCGACAGGTCGTCAATCGACTCAACCAGTGGATTCGCACACAGCAGCCGCCCGCTGATTGGAAGATCGACCCGATGGTCGCGTCGTTGCCCAAGCCGCTGTTGAACTTGCCGCAGGTCAAAGAACTGGACCGCATGGAGTTTTCGCACTTCGACGGCTACGCCTTGCACGAAGCCGTGCTCGCACGCGACATCGGCCGATGGGCGCCGGGCAACGCGATTGACGACTTGGATCGGGCTAGAGTCCTGTTCGACTGGACGGTTCGCAATATCCAGCTTGAGGCCGATTCCGACAGTCGCATTCCGCTATTTGCGTGGGAAACGCTGCTGTTCGGGCGAGGTACCGCGGCCGAGCGGGCATGGGTTTTCATCCTCGTCGCGCGTCAATTGGGCATCGAGGCGGCCGTGCTTGGATTGGAACAGCCCGCGCCTCAAACAGCGCCCAAGGAAGCGAAAAAAACAGCCAAAGCAGAAAACGCGGCTACCGCCGCTACCCATGCGCCATTCCACGGCCCGCGTCCCTGGTGTATCGGCGTACTGATCGAAGGCAAGATTTATCTTTTCGATCCGACAATCGGGCTGCCGATTCCCGCGCCCGGCGGCATTGGCCGCCAGGAATCGAGGCAACTGTCGCTTCAACCGGCAACGTTGGCACAAGTTGTTGCCGATGAGAAGTTACTGCGCCAAATGGACGCTGATGCGAAACATACGTACCCGGTGAAAGCGGTTGACCTCAAGCACGTCGTGGTCATGCTTGAAGCATCGCCAACGTATCTCGCCAAGCGGATGAAGCTTCTTGAATCCCAACTTGCTGGCGCCCGCCGGTTGGTCTTGTCAACTGAGCCTACCGCCCAGGCGGAGCATTGGAAGATGAGCGGGCACATGGCCGACGTCCAGCTATGGCAGCGGCCATTCGAAACGCTCGATCGCCGCTCGCACCTGGATGTCAACGAAGTCCGCTCTCGGCTGTTGGCCATTGTGCCGTTCTACGTGATGCCGTCGGCGCCGTTGCATCGCGGTCGGCTGCTCCATCTCAAGGGCAAACTGACCGGTGACAACGGGGCGACCCACTACTACCAACTGGCCCGGCCCTCCAACGAGGAAGTGTTCGCTTCCTCCGCGCATCAAGTTGAGAAGGGGCTGTGCTTGGCCGGCAAGCACGATGCCAGCTACTGGCTTGGACTGATTGCCTACCAGCGAGGCAAATATTCGTCAGCCGTCGATTGGTTCATGATCCGGACGCTCGAGGCCGTCGCCAAGAGCCCCTGGGCCGATGGCGCCCGCTATAACCTCGCCCGAACCTTTGAGAGCGGCGGCGACACGTCGCGGGCGATCGTTCTTTACAGCAGCAATACCGCGGCGCCCGATTATCTGGGCGAACTGCTGCGAGCGAAGTGGTTGAAGGAGACAATGCCGAAATAGCGGGTGAGAGGCGCGAATGGGTGGACGGGGGGCGAGTCGGATCGATCTTGTCCATTTTCCGGCAACAGCCTATAATCCCGCCAGTAGCCACCGGACGCCTACGAAATTTTCCCGTTGAACTCCCGGTGGTAGACGTCCGTAGTGTGTTATAGTGCTACGGAAACGGGGTCGCGAAGGCCAAGGATGGCTATGAAGTTCTTATCTCATCCGCCGCAAACGATCTCGGAACCGAAGCCCGCGTTGGCGGGAATCGTCTTGGCTGCGGCTGCTTGGCGGTGCATAATGGGTATATTCGCCAGCACCGCGTCGGCTCGCACAACTCGTGGAGGAGTTTCGCTCGATAGGCTCGCTTCTACCGGGCGGGACTCGCGCGGTTGTAACCGGCGCGACGTTGACAAAAGACATCCGAGGATTCCGCCAGGCATCATTGGGCAAGACGGTCCGCCGTCACAGCCGTCACAATGTTTTGAGGACATGTTTTCGCTACGAGTGGGGCGCTCTGCGATTCGCTGAATCGGCGGCACGGCAGCGGCCGATGAAACGAGTGCCCAGTTACCATGGAGACATAGCGATGCACATCTACGGACCAAGTCAGTTACACGGAGCCCAGTCGATCAGTGCGCCGCACGGCCCCAAGGCCGCGCAGCCTATGGCCCGGCCGGAAGCCGCCCAGATCGCCGATGAAGTCAACATCTCCGACGCCGCGAGAATGGCGGAACAGGTTCAGCAACTTCCCGACGTCCGCGAGGATCGGGTGGAAGCCGTTCGCCAGCAGATTGCTGCCGGCACCTACGAAACCAGCGACAAGCTCAACGCAGCGGTCGAGCGTTTGCTGGACGAAATCGGCTAGCGTGGCAGGCGTTTGCTTGCTCTGCCAAACGAACGCGTCCGGCAGAACGCAAAACGCTTAGACCGTTATTTCGACGTCCGAAGCCCGCTTATCGCCATACTTTGCTCGAATCGCCGCGACGACGTCGGCCAAAAACTCGTCAACCTGCTGCGGCGCACGGCCGACGAACCTCGACGGCTCCATTTCCGCCTCCAAATCGACTTTGGTGAATGCCGGATCGGCCGCCAGACGCTGCAATAGGTCGTTCGGCTCAGCTTGTTCTTTGACAACTGCGGCCGCTGCTTGGCTGTGCCGACGGATTCGCTCATGCAGATCTTGCCGATCGCCGCCGGCCGATACGGCCGCCATCAAGATGTTTTCCGTTGCCATGAAGGGCAGTTCGGCCTCCAAATGGGCGGCAATCACCCGAGGATACACGACCAGCCCCGTTGTTACGTTTTGGCAGAGAATCAGCACCGCGTCCGTGGCCAGAAACGCTTGAGGCAACGTCAGCCGCCGATTGGCGCTGTCATCGAGCGTCCGCTCCAGCCATTGCACCGAGGCCGTTTGCGCCGCGCTGGATTCGAGGCCGTGACGAATCGGGCCAATGAGCAGATTCGCTCGCTCCGCATCGGATTGCGCTTGTAAGCCATGGCCGACGAGCCGATCTGGTCCCTTTCAAATGGTTCCTCGACCTCCTTGCGGTGTGCCAAGAGCCGCAGGTCGGTCGCCATCTTGTGCGCACTTTGGGCCACGCCGGAGAGCACGCCGAGGACCTGCGAATCGATCTTCCGCGAATAGGTCTGACCACTGACAACATAGGCGGCCTCGAAGCCGATCTTGCGGCAGATCAACTCGTCCAGCTTTCGGACCTTGGCATGATCGCCGTGGAATAGCTCCAGGAAGCTGGCCTGCGTGCCCGTGGTGCCCTTGCTGCCAAGTGCCTTGAGGCTGGCGATGCGGTACTCGATTTCGGCCAAATCCATAGCGAAGTCATAGGCCCAAAGGCACGCCCGCTTGCCAACAGTCGTTGGCTGCGCTGGCTGAAGATGGGTAAAGCCCAGACAGGGCAAGTCGCGGTGCAAGGCGGCGAACTTGGCGAGCGAATCGATGACCGCCGCCACCCGGCTGGCGACCATTTGCAGCCCTTCCCGCAATAAGATAAGGTCTGTATTGTCAGTCACGTAGCAACTCGTGGCCCCGAGGTGGATGATCGCCCGGGCCTCAGGACAGACGTCGCCGTAGGCGTGGACATGGGCCATCACGTCGTGGCGGAGCTTCTTTTCATACCGGGCGGCCGCCTCGAAATCGATGTCGTCGACGTGGGCTGCCAACTGCGCAATTTGCCGGGGCGTGATCGGCAACCCCAGTTCCGCCTCGGCCTCGGCCAGGGCTACCCAAAGCCGCCGCCAGGTGCTGAACTTTCGCTGCGGACTCCACAGCCGGCTCATCTCGGCCGACGAATAACGGGAAATCAGCGGATTATCATATTGGCACGAATTTTCAGTCATTTCAGTCACCGTCGTATTCCAGGGGGAGCCGGTTATGTCACTGCTGAGCCCAGCCGCACGTCACTGCTGATCGCAGCGAAGAATCTCCCCCAGTCTCTGAGATCCTTCGCTGCGCTCAGGATGACGTGGGTCGCGTTCCAGCTTGCGGTTCCTGGCTCAGGCGTCTATGGTAAAGGCTTTACAGATAACATTCCACTCGACTTTGCACAAGCGGGCGCAATTTGATGGCCGAAGTCGTCGTTTGGCACTGGCTGGCGTTTGGGACCCTGGTCGCCGTCCTGCTGGCGTTGGACCTCTTTGTATTCCACCGGCACGATCGCGTGCCGACGCTCCGCGAGTCGGCCGGTTGGACCGTATTTTGGTGTGGATTGGCTGCTGCCTTCAATGCCTTAGTCTGGTGGTGGATGGGCGGAGAAGCCGGAATGTCCTTTTTGACCGGCTATGTGATCGAGTGGTCGCTGTCGATGGACAACGTCTTCGTCTTCGCCGTCATCTTCCGCTTCTTTCGCGTGCCCGTGCAGTTTCAATATCGGGTGCTCTTCTGGGGAATTCTCGGGGCAATCGTGTTGCGCTTGGTGTTCGTACTGGCCGGGGTACAGCTAATTCACCATTTCGATTGGGTGTTGCCGCTGTTTGGACTGCTGTTGATCTATACAGCAGTCAAACTGACCTTTCATACGGGCGCGGATGTGCACCCGGAGCGAAGCATTGTGCTGCGCATGGCGCGGCGGTTCATGCCTGTGACGCGTAATCATCATGAAGTGCACGGCAATTCGTTTTTCGTGCGCGAAGATGGACGCCTATGCCTTACGCCGCTGTTTCTGGTGCTGTTAGTCGTCGAGAGCACCGACGTGATGTTTGCGGTCGACAGCGTGCCGGCCATCTTCGGCATCACCCAGGACCCCTTCATCGTCTTCACGTCCAATATCTTCGCTATCCTCGGCCTACGGGCCTTGTACTTCCTGCTGGCGGGCGTGATGGACATCTTCGACTACCTGCACTACGGACTGGCGGCCGTGCTGGCGTTCGTCGGCGGCAATATGATTGCCGACTATTTCTTCGCATCGGAGGGCGAACATCTCGTGCCCACGTGGCTCAAGCTGGCCATTGTCGCCGGCCTATTGGGAATATCCATATTGGCTTCGCTACTTGCCCGGCGGAGGACCGAGGCGGGAACGTCAACGAGACCCTAAGAATACGGCTGAACTGGACAGGATTTACACGATTGACAAGATTTGAGTCAGAACGAATAAGGAATCCGATCCTGTAAATCCTGTCTAATCTTTCCCCGGCTTCGTCCGTCTCCGTGTCCTTCGTGACTCCGTGGTCAACACTAATTCCAGGTGACTTGCGATGATCTTTCTCGAAAGCCCTTGGCCCGTTCTTCTGATCGGAATTGCCGTTGAAGCCGTGTTGGCGGTCCTGTTGCTTCGCACGGGCCAGGGCCGCTTTCTTTGGGCGATGCTTGGGGTGGCCGCCTTAACGCTCGCGGGACTGCTGGTCGAACGGCTCGTGGTTACGGAGCGCGAAGAGGTGACCGACACGCTGGACGCCTGCGTGGCGGCCGTCGAAGCGAATGATCTGAACCGGCTCTTGAATTACGTGTCGCCAACGGCGACGCAAACTCGTGCCGATGCACGCTTCGTTCTCGGGCGGGCACTATTTGAAACTGTTTGGATCAGCAACCTTGAGATCACGATCAACCGCCTGACCAGTCCGCCGACAGCGAAGGCAAAATTCAAAGCTTGGGTCACTGGCCGCGACCGGCTTGGAGAGATTCCCTACCGAAGCGAGCCTATAGCTGTTACCGTTACGTTGCGCAAAGAAAAAGGCCACTGGCTGGTGGCCGATTACGATCGCAGTGCCGCTGGACGGCCGTAGGCAGTTCAAAGCAGCGAATTGGGGATCGTGGCGTTCTGTTCAATGGGCACACGGCCAACGGTAGCCGACTGACGCCATCTCACCCCGAATCAAGAGCGGCGGCTCACCGCGATCCAGGCGACGCGTCGCCCGGCGGAGTGTGCCTGCCACTTTATGTGCCAAACTCAGGCCGGCGGCGGCCGAGTTGGCTCTGCAAACGCTGCACGATCGAACTGTGCATTTGGCTGACGCGGCTCTCCGAGAGATTCAACGTCGCGCCGATCTCCTTCATCGTGAACTCTTCATAGTAATACAGGATGATGATCAGCCGCTCGTTGCGATTGAGACCTTTCGTGACCAGCCGCATCAGGTCGTTCTTTTGAATCCGTTTGGTCGGGTCCTCGCCCTTCTTGTCTTCGAGGATGTCGATCTCGCGAACGTCCTTGTAGCTGTCGGTCTCATACCATTTCTTATTGAGACTGATGAGATTGACGGCGCTGGCGTCGAGCATCATTTTCTCTAGCTCGGGCACCGAAATCTGCATCTCCTGCGACAGCTCAACCTCGTTGGGCTGGCGGCCGAGCCGGGCTTCGAGATTCTTTAGCGCCTCGTTGAGCTTACTGGCCTTCGAGCGGACCAAACGCGGCACCCAGTCCATGGTCCGCAGCTCGTCGAGCATCGCACCGCGGATTCGCGGCACGCAATACGTCTCGAACTTCACGCCGCGCGACAGATCGAAAGCATCGATGGCGTCCATCAGCCCAAAAACGCCGGCCGATACTAGATCGTCGAGCTCGACGCCTTCAGGCAATCGCGCCCAAATGCGCTCGCCGTTGTACTTCACCAGCGGCAGGTACATTTCGACCAGGCGGTTACGAAGCTCCTGGTTCGACATATCCTGCTTGAATTCGATCCACAGTTGCTCAACTTCTTCCGGGGCCACAGCAATCGCCATGCAATCCTCCATGATTCGCCGGGATCCCGGCGGCTAAAAATCCATTTAGTTTCGGCCAGCGACCGGGTGGAGACAAGCGTTAAACTTGGCGTCCTTTTCCCAGCTTAACGTCACCCCGCGCTGCTATAGTCCTCGTACTTTATCGGTTGTATCGGCTCTGATGTTTAGGCGCTTTTCGAATTGAGGTGCTCATGCTCCAGGCACCGTAGCGCATGCTTCAAGCCGGCCGGCGAGCACTTCGGGATACTATCAGTGCTACCAACGACACCGTCGCTGGCCAACTCGATGCCCAGCACGCGGCGACACGTCCTACCGAGTCGATAATGCACCGCTGCGATATCCCGTTGTGATTCGGCCCCATTCACTGCGACGTAGAGCGGCAAACGCATCTCGATCGCTGGCGCCCGGCGTTGCTGCATGGCATAGCGGATAAACGTCTTAATGGCGGCAAAGCTGCGAATGACGGCAGCGGTCTCTGGCGTCGTGACCATCACTATCGCATCGGCCGCCTGGCACAACTGCTGCGCCGCCCGCCCCAGGCTATTGCCAACGTCGAGCACCGCCACATCGGCATGAATCCGGGCATCTCGCAGAAGCCGGAGCAGGCCGTCGGCCGCCGCGAGCGAGCCGTTGCCAAGGTCTTCCGACCAGCGAGCGCCGGCAACCAGCGAGAAACCGTTGGGGCCAGCCTCGATTACTTCGGCCCACGTCTGACGGCCAGCTAGCAGATCGGCCACGGTGTACCGTTCTTCAACGCCACATCGCAGCGCGGCGTCGCCTCCGCGGGGATCGGCGTCGATCAACATCGCTCGCGTGCCGGCTCCGGCCAACGAGGCGGCGATGCCGACTGCAAAGGCAGTAGTTCCCACGCCCCCTTTGCCGCCAGCCACAGCAACGAGCGCCGGCTGTCCACGGCCGGGCACGGTCGTGAGCCGGCTCCCTTCCGTCGCTAATCGCCGCAGATCGTAGGCTTGGTCGAGCATGGAACAAATAGAATTAGTGTTATCAACGAGGAACGAGAATCGGTCATCCTAGGCAGATAGAAGTATCTCGCTCGTATCGCTGTGCTGCCGCTCTACCGACATTCCCAGAATCACGCAGAATGTCCGCCGTATCGTTGTTTGGCAGGATCAGCCGGGCGAGCCGACTCGCGTCGGCTGTTTGAATGTCATCGGGTACATTTTGTCCATCGGTTAGATAGCTCAGGGGCAGGCCGCTCGTGCGAAGCAACGGCAGCAAATTTCCCAGGCCATTGGCTTCGTCAAGCTTCGTCAGGATTAGCGACGTTGCGCCCACGGCGGCAAACCGCTGCGCCGTTTGCTCCAGCGTTTTCGCCGCAGCCACGCTGCTAAGGACTAGATGCACTTCATCCGCGGCGGCCTCAGTGAGAAACGCCTTGAGTTCTTGTATGCGCACGTCATCCTTGGGGCTACGCCCCGCTGTGTCCAAAAGAATCAGATCGAGATGGCTCATCTTCTCGACCGTCTGCCGCATCTCCTTGGGCGTGGCCACCACGTGCATCGGCAGGTCGATGATATCGGCATACGTCCGCAGTTGTTCGACCGCAGCAATGCGATAAGTGTCGACTGTGATCAGGCCGACGCGGCGTTTTTCCTTGAGGCGGAAGTTGGCCGCAAGTTTGGCGATCGTCGTCGTCTTGCCCACGCCCGTCGGCCCGACCAACGCCGCCAGACGGCAGCGCCCTGGCGTGATCATGATTGGCCCCGCCACACGAATCTCCTGTTCGATCATCGCCGCTACCCGGGCCTTCAATTCCGCGGGATCGCCGAGGCCTGCCGCGCGGGGATCATTGCGAATGCCATCGATCAATTCTCGGGCAATATCTTCGTTGAGTTCGGCGTCCAGCAAGTCGGTAAACAAACGGAACATCTCTTCAGGCCACTGGTCGGCCCCGCCACACTTCGACCGCCGACACAGGTCCTGGACCATGGCCTGCAGCGTGCTGAGTTGGCCTTGAACCTGGTGATTGACCTTGGCTTCGTCGCAAGCCCGGACAGCAGGGCGTGTTGGCTGCGCGTCGGCCGCTGGCGCCTTCGCTTCTTTGCGGACGTGCGCTGGCAGCCGGCTCGGAACGTTCACGTCGCACGAGGCCGTGACCTCGATCCGTTTAGGACCCGGCAGCACCCTCCACAAACGATCTCGCACCTCACGAGTTTGCAGCACGGCCGCATCCGGGCCCAGTTCACGACGCACCATCGTCAACGCCTCGTGCATCGATGCCGCGCGAAAAGTTCGAAGTTCCATGGTAGTACGATTGTGTGATGGTTGGCAAAACGCTGGACGCGTGCCGGAAATACCTCAATGGTTTACGGCGAGCGGGAACGCAAACGTTTCAAATCGGGGCACCACCGGCTCATTGAAGCGAAAGCCTTCTTCGGAGTCATCCCACTCTATACCGTAACGCATCATGTTGTGATCCTTGGACGCGTTCGATGGGCAAGTAATGACATCTGGCACGTCAAACCTGTAATCGCACGGTACAGTGGATAACCCAAGGCCACATATGGTGGAGTTCGTCGTCCGATAGTAGGACTTAATGACGCCCGGCGCATGGCGGACAGGGCGGCCGCCGAACGTGAACCTCTTCAGGGCTTTGTCCCACTTCATAAAGTACGGCGTTTCCAAATAGTGTGCGCTGCTCGCAAGAACCTCGGCTTGAACACGCGGAGCAGGGTACGACGGCGAGTCTGACAACACCGGCATACACTGCACCGTAGCCGCCCGCGGTGTTACGGCACTTGGTGAGCCGAAATGATCCGACTTCAATCCGCCATAACGTACGCCCAGGACGAATGCGGTACCTGTTAATAATATGACGACCGCCGCTTGGCTCAAGACTCTCATTGCCTTACTCCCACACAAATTACTTCGCATCTCTCAAATTAGCCGACTTGTGCCATTCTAAGCCGACTTGCGTAATCCGCTTGTGGAGACGTATTCACTGACGGACGCCGGCTGTTCGCTTTCGTCTGTCACCATTCCTACCGCATGGATGCTCGTGTCTCGTGTAATCTCGCTGTAGCCGAGCACGGTCAATTGCGGCAGGCTCGGCGCGGTTAACTGCCTCACAGCGAGGCGGATGCGCGGCTCGACAATCACAACCGGCGGTCGACCAGCCGCTGCCAGCTTCTCGACCTCCGTGGCAATCGACCGACAGATCGTTTCCACGTCGCGAGGCGAAAGACGTATAGAGACCCCATCCTCGTTACAATCACAACCGCTCTGGATGCGCTCCTCCAGCGCCGGATCGAGCGTAACCACGTGTAGCCGGTGGGCCTGATCGCGGTAACGCGTGCAAATGGTGCGAGCCAATCGCTGACGCACGTGCTCGGTCAGCAGAATCGGGTCTTTTGTCCGCGGTGCATAATCGCCAAGCGTCTCCAATATTGGCCCCAATTGGCGAATCGGCACAGCCTCACGCAAGAGCAACTGCAAGACTTGCTGAACCTCGCCAAGCTTCATCACGCCGGGAATTAACTCGTCGACCGTCGCCGGAGCAGTCTGCCGCAGTTGATCGATCAGGTGTTTTACCGCATCACGCGAGAGCAATTCATCGGCATGTTGGCGGACCGTCTCGCTTAGCTGCACAGCGATGGCGCCCGCCGGATCGACGGCCTTCACGTCGACCGTGCCCTGGGCAACCGCCATGTCGGCGATTTTGATTTGAAATTGATGTTGATCGAGCCGCATGTTGTCGCGAATACGGACCTTCGGCAAAATGATGCCCATCTCGGCGGCAACGCTTTGCCGCACGCGCCCGATCCGGTCGAGCAAATCACCATTGCGTTTTCGATCTGCCAAGCGTATCAGCCCGATGCCAAGCTCCAACTCCATCGGATCAATGGCCAGATAGTCCTCGACACGCTGTTCGGTCTTGACCGCCTCGGCCTGTCTCTTGGCTGTAACCGCGACTCTATGTTTGGTTTCACGTCGAGAAATCGCGATTGCGATGCCAATGCAGCCTGCGCCAATGAGAAATAGTGGGATGCGCGGCAGCCCGGTAAGCATCAAAATGCCCAGAAAGGCGCCCGCCACGGCCAACGCTTGCGGCCGCGACAGAAGCTGCCGCAAGAATTCCTTGGGCAGATTGCTTTCCTGGCTGCTGCGAGTGACCAGCAATGCGGCGGCTAACGAGATCAGAAACGCCGGCATTTGCGTCACCAGGCCGTCGCCAATTGTCAGTGTGGTAAACAGGGAAGCGGCCTCGCTCACACTCATACCCATCCTGACGATGCCGATAACGAGCCCGCCGATGATATTGATGAGGATAATAACGATGCCTGCGATAGCATCCCCGCGGACGAACTTGCTAGCACCGTCCATCGCACCAAAGAAGTCGGCCTGCTGACCGATCTCCTGGCGGCGTCGCTGTGCCTCGCGCTGATCGATCAGCCCGGCACTGACGTCGGCGTCAATGGCCATCTGCCGGCCGGGCATGCCGTCGAGCGTGAATCGAGCAGCCACTTCACTGATGCGCGTAGCTCCCTTGGTGATGACTACAAACTGGATCACGACGATAATTGCGAAGATGATCAGCCCGACGACGATGTTATCAGTGCCCGTAGCACCGCCGGTAACAAACCGGCCAAACGTCTGCACGACTCCTCCAGCAGCCAACTCACCGTCGGTCCCGGCCCTGGTAAGAATCAGGCGCGTAGTGGCCACATTTAGCACCAAGCGGAACAATGTCGTGGCCAAGAGCAGCGACGGGAAAATATTGAACTCCAACGGAGTGCGGACGGAGATGGTCGTTAGCAGCATCACCACCGCGACGGTGATGTTCGCAGCCAACAGAAGGTCCATCAGTTCGGACGGCACCGGCACCATGATCACCAGAACGCTGGCGATCATGCTGATCGGAAGAATCAATTCCGGCACACGGGCCCAAAGGCCCCGTGCGGCCGAACGCGGTGCGACTGCCGACGACATCAAGGGCTCCGTCTTGTAGATGAGGAGCGGGAAAGTATCCAAAAGCTCGGCTACTGTCCAGGTCGGTTTGGAAAGGAGCGAAGATCGAGACGCTGCTCGATCTAAGCAGCCAATAATCGCCTTGTCACAAAGCCGCCGAATTTGCTACCATAGAGGCTCAGCATGGGAGGCATGCATTAAATGCCGAGACCAGCGAAACAGGGATAGATAGCAAACACGGTTCAGCAGCACCGAGTTTAGCGCGCAAGGAGATGCGAATGAGCGTTGCCCAGGACGGCAAGCCGGCGGTCGAGCAGAAGAGCGGCTATAAAGACCGCTTCTGGATCCCTCGCTTTTGGGATGGGATGTGCGCATCGGGCTGGTTCTCGCTGTTGGTGCGGAATCGATTCCACATCTGCCCCCGTCGCGTCGCGATGGCCATACTAATCGCGGCATTGAGCCTTACGAACGCCTTGCTCTGGCTGGTCCAAACTGTGTTGATGGGCCGGAAGATCAATCGAACGAAGATCGATCAAGACCCCATTTTCGTGATTGGCCATTGGCGTTCGGGCACGACGCTGTTGCACGAATTGCTAGTGCGCGACCCGCGCCATACGTATCCAGACACCTACGCCTGTTTTGCGCCGAACCATTTTCTCGTCTCGGCTTGGTTCATGAAGCCTTGCCTGAGGTTGTTGTTACCGTCGCGGCGACCCATCGACAACATGCCGGCCGGATGGGACCATCCGCAGGAAGATGAGTTCGCCCTGTGCAACATGGGCGTCCGTTCGCCCTACCTGACGATCGCCTTTCCCAACCGGCCGCCGCAAGACCAGGAGTATCTCGATTTTCGTGGCGTGTCCGAATCGGGTGTGAACCGATGGAAGAGTGGTTTTCTCTGGTTCCTTAAGTGCCTCACCGCACACAATCCAAAGCCGATCGTTCTGAAGTCGCCGCCGCACACGTGTCGCATCCGCGTGCTGCTCGAGATGTTCCCCAAGGCAAAGTTTGTCCATATTGTTCGCGATCCCTACGTGGTTTTTCCTTCAACGGTCAATCTCTGGAAACGGTTGTACCGCGACGAGGGACTTCAGGTGCCAACCGGCGCGGGCTTGGAAGAACACGTGTTTACCACCTTGAATCGGATGTACGACGCATTTGAGCGGGATTGCGACCTTCTCGGCCCCGGCCAGTTCTGTGAGATCCGCTACGAAAACCTCGTCGCCGATCCGGTCGGGCAGATGCGGAATGTTTATGCGGAACTCGACCTGGGCGATTTCGAGTTGGCTCGTCCGGCAATTGAAGACTATGCCGCCAGCCAAAAGGATTACAAGACGAACCGCTATCAGATTACGCCCGAACTGCGTGAGCAGATCACCCAGCGCTGGGGCAAGTTCTTGAAGCGATACGGCTATTCGCAAGATCCGGTCTCGGCTTGAGCGTAAGCGGCAGACCGAACGCGCCCGGTAGCGAATGCTTGCCCCGCGTCAACACGGTGGTTAAACTCATTCCTTGCGCGTCGCTACTATTACCACCCTGGTACTGTCTGTTGGCTTTTGCACAGCGAGTCAGCCGAGGCCAAGCAATCGAAGTCCGGGACGTGGGCGCAAGAACCTGACTGGCTGGGCAATTCTCCTGGCAAACAACAGTAAGACATTGCAAACGCATCGCGAACTTAGCGGCGCCGCTTATTGTCTGGTGTCGGCCTTTGCCTACACCGTGATGAACGTATGCATGCGCCAATTGACCGTCCTCGAGTGCGATCCGACTTGGGCGGTGTTCAATCGGGAACTGGTGACTACGGTTGCCGTCGCGCCGTGGTTGATTTATCGCGCGGCCAGTGGCCAATCGACGCTGCCGTGGGGATGGACCTTGGTCCAATTGCTGGCCGGCGGCGTGCTGATCCAATTGGGCGGCAACGTCGGCGTGCAATGGGCATTCGGCGTTGTCGGCTTGGCCGTTACGGTGCCAGTCGTGTTTGCCGCGAATATTGTCGGCGGCGCATTGCTTGGCCGCCTGTGCCTGGGCGAGCACGTCTCGCGACGTTCCATGACAGCCATTGCAATGCTATTCGCATCGTTGGTCCTTTTGGGGATCGGAGCGGAAGCGTCGCATGCACTGCAGTCGCGCTCGTCGGGCAATTGGGAGGCGTCCGGACGGATCATGCTAGCGTTAGGGGTAGCCGTAGCGGCCGTCGCTGGGACAACGTATGCGACGCTTAACATCGTCATTCGCCGTGCAGTTACGCTGACGACACCGCCGAGTGCCGTGGCGTTTCTCGTCCCGGCGGTGGGTGTCATTAGTTTAGGTGCACCCACTGTGTTTCAGCACGGCGTTCCGCCATGGACAGCGACGTCCTGGCCGCAGTTGGGCCTGATGGCAGCCGCGGGCATCTCTAACCTCGTCGGCTTTCTGGCGCTGATCAACGGCTTGCAGCGAACCACGGTAGTTCATGCCAACGCCATCAGCGCCTCGCAGGTTGCCATGGCGGCCCTGGCGGGCGTGGCTCTGTTTAGCGAGCCACCCAACCCCTGGCTGCTCGGCGGCATTTGCCTTACTATCGCCGGTGTTTTGCGAATCGACCGCCCGGCCGAAACGCCAGAACTCTAGCACCTTGTTTTATCACGACGTGCGGCAATTTTCTGCTTGCACCGTTGGCCGCCGGGAGGTGCGCGGTCTTGCCACGTTCCACCTACCGTTTGTTTGCCCGTGAGTCAGCCATCCCCCGCCTCAAGCCGCACAATCCTCAATTTCCGACGCATTCTACACCAAAGTTCGCCGATAGCCCCCACAATGACCTATGCTTGATGGAAAGCACCATCGCCATGCCGGAAGCCGATGGCTGGCATGCGGTGGTCAGAAGCCCGACATTCCAGCGAGGCCGAGGATCGATATGCGCTATCGCATAATTGGGGAGCAATTGACGACGCGTCGCCCAATCGAAATACCAAATTGCGAGGCGGCGGATGTCGTGGCGGCCGCGCGACTCGCCACTCAAATCGGCGTGATGGTATCGCGAATCGAGCCCATGGACGCGACCGTGCAATCCGCGCAGCAGGCTGCTCTGATTGTTCGCAATGTGCCAGACCGTGGCGGCGTCCTTGGAGTGGATGGAGACAATGGACTTCTGCTCCGTAATCTTCCATTTCAACAGTCGAACGCGGGCATGCCACCGCCTTACGCAAAACGCAAAACTCTTCGTCTGCTTCTGGCGATGGCACTACTGCCGATTCTCGCGATGTTCGCAGCGAAGGGCATAATCGCGCTCCAGCACAAGGCAAGGGTATTCGACAATCTGGCAGGCCAACTCGGTTTGTTCGCGAGCCCCTCTGTCGATACGCCAACTGCCGTCGATAGCCGGTTGACCCCGGAGAATATCCGCAAGATCCATACGGGCATGGCGCCGGGCGCGGTCAAGAAGATCCTTGGCCCCGAAGACCGAACGGTGGCCAAGTTCGATTATCGTCGTGGTCCGAACTCGCAGGTGACGACCGAAGTGCTCGAATGGTGTGACGGCGTTTGTGTCGTTCACTGCATGTTTGAAGATGGAAAGCTGGTCGAAAAGGCACGGTCTGACGTGAAGAAGTCTCCGCCGTACAGTCCGGAGGCGCCTATCAATGCTGATCTTGCCAACGGAAAGCAACTTCAGAAGACGCCATCCGGCGCGGCAAATCCTTCGCCGGGCAAACCCCAGACCCCCTTAAACCTCGATGAAGTGCACGGTCTTGAAGCGATAAAGTCGCTGCTAAACTAGCACGCACTTGAGAACACGACGTGGCGTTGCGGTCATCGCCAAACGGTGCAATTATGAATCGGTTACTGATGTTTACCGGAACGACCGTTGGCGGCTATGTGGGTTGGTGGGCCGGCGATTATGTTGGGCTGGGGCTGATGGGGGCATTCCTCGTCAGTTCACTGGGCAGTCTGGTCGGCATCTATCTTGCATGGCGCGTGCTAGTGGATTTTCTAGGGTAAGTACCCTGACGTGGCAGGGCCACCAAGGGCGTCTGCACCCATTTGTCGGGCGACGTACGGCATCAGGCAGCGGCCGAAGCGATTGCCTGACACAGATCACGGGATTGGCCACCCAAATTAAGTAGTCAACGCTTGATGGGCGGCTGACTAACTGCCATCGCGTTGATCGACGGTTTTTTCGTACAATTCGGCCTCACCAATCGGAACCTGGACGGAGCATTTTGCCGCAGAGGCGTGGTTCGAAATGGTACCAGACCGGAAGTTGGCCGCAATTCTTTGACACCAAGCGTGTTTCCACATGGATAAGCCGTTGTTTCTTGGGGTAGACGTCGGTTCGACCACTCTGAAGGCCGTACTCCTTTCGCTCGATGGCAAGATGGTTCGCCATCTGTACCAGCGGATGCAGCCGCAGTTTCAGACAGGCTTAGAGTGTGCCGGGAGCTGCCAAATATGTGGCCGGTGCAACTTCGGCGCCGTAGCCAAGACCCTGAACGATTTTCTTGCGGAGTGCGGGGCCAGCCAAGACCAAGTTGCGCACACCGTCGTCACCGGTAGCCAGGTGGTCGACGACCTCTCCCGTTTTGTACACTTCGACACCTTTGTCACCGAGGTATCGGCACATATCGCTGGTGCATCGCATTACTATCCTGATTGCCAGGCGATTCTCGACGTGGGCGGACAGGACAGCAAAGCCATGCTGTTCGACGACACCATGAAGATATGGATGGCAAAGATGAGCGGTATCTGTGCTGCTGGCACGGGCGCGTTTCTGGACAGTGTAGCGGCAAAACTACGCGTGCCCGTCGAAAAGCTGGCCGATCATGTGAACTACAACTCGACCCTGGAGCTATCTTCGGTCTGCGCCGTGCTGAGTGCGACCTCGGTCAACAAGTTCAAGAATCGTTATCCCCTCGGCGACGTGATTGCGGCTGCCTGTCGCGCTCAGGCAAGAACGATTATTTCCGGCGTGGGCAACCTGTTCCTTAACTACGATGGAGATATCGTCTTCCAAGGTGGGGTCGCCTCGAATCGCGCTGTCGCACACTACCTTAAGACGATCACCGGAAACCGCATCCTTATACCGGAACTCAACCAAGTGATGGGAGCGCTGGGGGCCGCGAAGATCGCCCGCGATTGTTGGGACCTGGAATGTAAATCAACTGAGCAAGGCTTCAAGACGAGACAACGACCACGCGTCTCGATATGGCAAACACCGTCGAGTTCGGTTCGACCAATCAAGAAGTCGGCGGCCATGCGGACTCATCTTACACGTCAGGAGTTTTTCTCGAAGGGCGACGCCCCCTTGGTGTGGCGCAACCTATTCTTCCCAGCGGAGATCCTCAACGCGCTGGGCGTCCGCACGTTAACGCTGGAAACGTATGCTGCGTTGCACGCCCGCAGTGGAAAAAGGCTGCAGAAGATGTTTGATAGAGCGGCACGCAAGGGTTTTTCGGCGGAAACGTGCTCGTTCCTTCGCGCTCTGGAAGGCGACGACCACTTGCCAAAGCCGGATTTCGTCGTCGGCACCAGCGAACCCTGCCAGCAGGGTGAACGGGTGCTCGCCGATCTCGTGCGCGACCTGGGTTGTCTCGATCGCTACCATCTCTTGCACACGCCGATCCATCAAAACGACCGATCGGTCGAGAGCATAGCAGCCGGATTGGAGGCGTCGGTCGCTCACATGGAACGATCGCTGGGCATGAAGATGGATTTGGGACGACTCAAGGAGGCATGTGCGCTATCGAATGAGGCGCGTGAGATCGCGATCCGCTGTAACCGTCTGCGGTCCACAAGTCCGCCGTTGCTCCGCGGCAGCGAGGCCATTCTGTTTGCGATCATGTTTTCGCAACTGTGGGGCAAGAAGGAGTTGGTGCAGTTGCAGCGGACATTGTTTGAAGAGCTGTCGGAGGCAAAACAATCGGTAGAACGGGAGATTGGCATCGACGACACGCATCGACTCGTATGGCTTCATCTGCCGCCGTTCTACAGCAGCCGATTGATGGATTTCATCGAGGTGACCTGTAATGCGCCTGTGGTGTTTGAAGAAGTGAACTTCGTCGGTTGGCAGGAACTCGATCCGGACGAGCCGTATCGTAGTCTCGCCCGGAAGTTGCTAACTGTTGGTTTTCTCGATCCCGAGTTGCGAGCGACAGAGATCCGGAACTACGCCTGCGAGGCCAAGATCACCGGATTCCTACTGTATAACCACATGTTTGGCCGATGTTCGATGGCCGATAGTTGCTTCGCCAAACACCTGCGTGGCGAGCTTCAGACGATCGGCGTGCCTTTGCTGGTGATCGATGGCGACTGTCTGGACGAGACGATCGATCCGTGCAGCACCAATACAAAGGTGCGGGCATTTATCGAAACACTCAATCGAAAGAAATTCGGCAGTTTGTTCGGTGATTCTACCGGGCGGAGTCGGCACTCGATTGCAGCGCGCGCACGCGAAGCGGCCTAAAACGACTGACAACCTACGGCAAATCGCACCGTCCAGCGTACGTCGCGATTGGTCGGTGTGGTGATGTGGACCGTCACCAGCCCATCCGCAACTCCGGCAAGTTCGATAGTCGCTCCAGCGGCCTTGTCCTCGGCCGACAGTTCGACACCCGTGACGGACCACGCTTTGCCCTGAGCAACGATTCGCAGTTCATAGGCATCACCGCCCACCACTGCACTGGTGCCGGTCAACGTCTTGGCGGCATCATCCCATCGCTCGTCGTGCACCTCCAAAATGCCCTGCGAAACGTGCCGCGAGGTGCTGAGCAGAAAGGGCCGCGGCAGCAGAGGACGTATGGCCAGGACTCGGCAACCGGCTGCGGGCACCTCGGCGGTGATGGTGTCGGTGAAGGGTTTGAGCAGCGTACGGTTCCAGAAGTCGTAGGCGATGTAGGAGGTTGCGGCCGGTAGCCCCAAGCCGGCGACCGGCACGGTCATGGTCTCGGCGGCGTCCTTCCAATTGTACAAGCCGAGTACGTCGCGTCGCTGACGGTCGGGGCGCTCGTCGCTTGCTAGCCAGATGCGCGGCACGCCGTCGCTAAACAGGTCCACGGGTCGGGCAGTGACCCCGTGGCCTGGGATACAACGGCGGATGATGTCGAGGCGTTCCGCCGGCAGACCCGGCAGCCAGTCGCTCAGGGAGATCATTTGCCCGGCAATCGCGTTCCAGGAGGCAATACAGCGCGCGCTTTCCAAGGCGATGGAGGGGCGGACATAGATGGGGTCAGGGTCGCTCCACCAGATGCGACCGTTGAGATGGTAGTTGCGCGATCCGAAGACCGGCGAAGTATTGTGCCACGACTTCCAGCTACCGCTATTATCTGGGCCCATGCGCATCGCATCTACGAGCCCGAACACACCGGCATAGGAACGCATGTTCTGCGGCGCGCAGCAGCCAAGGATGAAGGTCTTGGGCCCCGCCGCCTCGCGCACCATGCGCAACCCGCTACGGAAAGCGTCGAGGTTGGTCTTGGACTTGTCGAAGAACACGCCGTCACCAAGGTTGTCTTCCTTCCAACGGTCATTGACGTATTGCGGTTTGACACCGATGCCGGTCGACAGTCCATCGAGCTTAAGGTAGCGATAGCCCCAGTCATGGACCGCCTGGCTTATCTCGCCCTTGACGAACTCCCGTGCGCCCGGCTGGGTCATGTCCAGGGCCGTGCCACCCCAGGCAGTATCGAACGGTTTTCCATCGGCCTTCTTAACGAACCAATCTTGGTGCGGTTCGAAGAACGGATCGTTCCAGGATCCTCCGAAAGGGAGGATCCATAGGCCGGCTGTGAGGCCATCGGCTCTGATGGCATCGGCCGTGGCCTTCATTCCGTTGGGGTACGGTCCCTTGGGATTGTGGCCGCTGAAGTTCTTTTTCGGTCCATTATTCTTGGGGTCGCCCAATTGCCAACCGTCATCGATCTGCACACAGGTGAAACCGTAGGGCTTCAGCTCCTTGGCGGCGAAGGCGCTCAACTCGGCGATGGCCTTGGCATTACTGGATCCACCATGGACATTGTCGTACCAGGTGCAATACACCACTGGCTGCGGTGGCAGCTTGATGGCCAGGCGTTTTGCCACCGCATCGGCCCAGGCCTCTAAGCCCAGCCGTGCATCGGCGAACCAGCCGATAATGAGAGTTTCAGTGGCCGGGGCCTTGCCCGGCTCGATACGTAGTCGGCCGTACTCTAGGCGTGCCTCCAGGTCGAGCTTCCCTCCATCGACGTGGGTGAAGAGCACACCGCTGCCCCGTTCATGTGTCAACCAGCCGGCGACCACACCGGAACGGGACGATGGGTCGGCTACCGCCATCCACGCGTAGCTCCCCGCGTTCTTGTTCACCGAGGTCCGACCACCGGTGCCCAGGGCAACCAACTCGTCAATCGGGCGACCCAGTTCCAGGCCCGCATCTAGCAATGGCACCTTGTTGAGCACCATAGGCCCCGTCCCGCGATTGGCGAGAGTGGCATAGAACTGGACGAAGGGCAGCCCCGGAAAGACTTGGATGGTCTCGCTGGCGCCGTCGCTGCCGTTCACGGTGATCACTTGGCCCTTGCCAAAGATTGCATCGTTGACAGCCGCGACAATGACAGTCCCCTGGCAACGCAGGGCGCCGCTGGCGAAGGCCGTGGGCTGCCCCTGGACCTGGATGGCAAAACGCCCCTGGTCGACGGTCACGGCCAGGAGTTCATTACGTATGGTCTCTGCTGCGTTTAGCTCGACCAGCGGAGCCAGCAGCAAGGCAGCGACCGCTGCGAGAGTGCGTGTTATTTTCATAGACCTTGCAGGATTGCCTTTCGTCGGCAGGTTGGACTGTATGGGCTCGTGATAGCAGCCGACGCATCAATCCTCGATTGTAATGGCACCAATAGGCGAGTCAAGAATGGTTGCACCTAACTCATCCCCAACTTCCGCCGGCGGAAAAGAAGAGTGGCGGAATTCTTTTGCGGCGACAAGCCCCGGCGCAATAGCCAGCAACAGTGTAGCACGTTCGTGATCGGCCGCATCCTGGTCAACCACCTTCAGAATTCGCCCCGTTCCGTGGCGGCAGCCACCGTAATTGCAGGCCTCGCCACGCTGGGGAGGAGTCAGCCTCCTGGCGACTCGACGCTCCAACGCGTTATCGATAGAATAGGAGGTCGCGAAGCACTGGCAGAAAATGTACCGCACTTTAACAGCACCAGACGGCGCGGCGTCTGTTTCCACCTATCTTGCGAGGTCATGCTATGCCGATTGTTAGAATCGAGGTTGAGGGAAGGCAGATTATCCTTCATCAATTGGGAGGACTTGGTTGTGCCACACCTGAAGACCTCGCCGGCAGCACGACCTTTGCCGAAGTTGTCGGCCTGTATGTGAAGGCTTTACGCGAACGCAACTCGCCGCTGTTGGAAGCGCTTCCGCTAGATGTCGACGGGCCCCAAGGTCTCGCCCAGTTAGTTGGATGGTTAAGGGCGTTGGCGTCAACGCCTTTGGACCGGGCGGCAACGATCGTTCCCAGCTTGGCCGCCGTATTGGATAAACGCGCGAGTCTCCATGAATTTGTGGAAGGGCTCTACGATTTTTGGCGTCGTCACACGCGGTTTTTGATTCTGCACGGCGAGCCCGGCCCGAACGGCCGTGAATTGCGGCCGTATCGCGCGTTTGCCAAGACCGCCGAGCTTCTGACCCAGCTAGTCCGCGGCCTCTACCGCGACGGGTGCGAGAATATTACCGGTGACCATCCCCAGGTATACCGCCAGGTGGCGGCCGGTTGCTCGGTGGGCATGGTCGCCGTTCCCAAAGAGTGCAAGCTGCCCACGGGCACGCAGTCGGTCCTGGCGAGCATTCCGCTCATCCGGCAAGTCCTGATTGTACCGCCGTTGATTATCGACCCGCCAACGAATACGCGGACGGGCCAGTTTCAGCGGATTTCCGAAAACCCGCTGCTGAATTTGACTTTGGATGCGTCGAAGTTTCTCTGTTATCCGGCCCGGGTGGGCCCGCTGGTGATCTTCGTATACTTTCACCAATACTTCCTCGAACTAGGCGGGGCTTTGGCGAACCTCTTTGAGTTGGCCACCGATGACGAGATTGCCGCTGGTCCCCATGCGGTGTTCGTTTATGGGGCACCCGCCGAAGCAATGGCAAAATACGGTTCGCTGCCGACGGTGTTCTTCGACGACGACACCGACAACGGTCTGGTGGCGGCGATTCCGCGCGAAGACCGTTTTGGCTACTTCGGCTACGTAAAGAAGATGGTTCTGACGCTTCACAACATCGTGATGATGAAGCGGCGACGAATGCCTTACCACGGAGCGATGACGCGGATCGTGATGAACGACGGCGCCAGCGCGAATGTGCTCATGCTCGGCGACACGGCTACGGGAAAATCGGAATCGCTTGAGGCCTTTCGCATTCTCGGACGCGACTCGGTCCGCGAATTGCGGATCGTGGCCGACGACATGGGCTCGCTGGAAATCGGCAAAGACGGCCGCGTCTTGGGCTATGGTACCGAGGTTGGGGCCTTCATCCGACTCGACGACCTGCAACAGGGCTACGCCTTCGGCCAGATCGACCGGGCGATCATCATGAGCCCGCAGAAAGTCAACGCCCGTGCCGTCCTCCCCGTAACCGGACTCGATGAAGTTCTGCATGGATACCCCGTGGATATCATGTTGTACGCCAACAACTATGAGGAAGTCGACGAAAGCCACCCGATCATTGAGCGCTTCGCCACACCCGATCAAGCCTTGGCCGTGTTCCGCGAAGGCGCGGCGATGGCCAAGGGCACGACCACCTCGAAGGGCTTGGTTCACAGTTACTTTGCCAATATCTTCGGTCCTCCGCAGTACAAAGACCTGCACGACCAGTTGGCCAAGGCGACCTTTGACGCCGCCTTTCGTTCCGGCGCGATTGTGGGGCAAATCCGCACGCGGCTGGGGATCCCCGGCTACGAATCTCGCGGGCCCGAGGAGGCGGCGAAGGCGCTGGTCGCACTGATCTCCGGCGTCGGCAATGGTGGCGTGGTATCGCCGATAGAAGCGGGCTAAAGGCGTGTGCCTGGCGGCGCACCTTCGTAGGACGGAAAGTGAACATCACTGATCTTCCCGTGCCCTCGTCATTTGGACGGGTGCATTAGAGACGCAACGGTTTGCCTGATGCGGACAAGCCAACGAGCGTTCTTTTTCTGGCAACCTTAGTTCGGGTTACGGTGGAGCGAGGAATAGCAGGCCAAGAGCGTCGGCAGCGTGAGGACAGAGGTGGAGGGATGGTTTGTCCGGTTAGTACGTGTAGGCGATCAGCCCGGCAAGCAGATCGACCATAAAGTTCGTTGGGCTTCGATGACGTGTGTGTGCGATCTGCGAGATGTTCTTCAACTGGTCGTTGATCGTTTCAATCAGGGATCGCTTGCGCAGCAAGATTTTGTCGGTCAGCGGCATCAAGGTGTTCTCCATATTGCGGCGAATGTGTGTCACCAATTGCAAACCATGGCTCAACAGTCAATCGAAGCTTTATGGGAACAATGCAGAAAGTGCTTGGGCAGCAGCCAGTTGTGGCCACCGGACCAGTTCTTGACCGATGAAGAGCAAGGCACAGGCTCCCGATCGATGGTTGCCATACCACGGTACTAGGCGGATAACGTTTCAAGACTATCAGGCCATTGCCGACCAGCAGCCAGTAAGCCAGGGCCCGGATCGGCAGCAAGTGGTCGAAGCGAACCGGGCAAATGATTTGCGTGTTCGGCAGCGCCGAGGGACTTCTCGGCGACCTGCCACAGACCCTCAATCGCGCGCGAAGCCGCGCACGTTAGGCCCGCCGCTTCGGTTGCCACCGACGTGCCGATAGCAGTATACTAAACGGTCCCACCTGAAGAACATGTCTACATGGGCCATGTGCCGCTTTCCCTCGAAGGAGACTCAAAATGTGTTGCCAGCCCTCTCGAAGACGAAGTTTCATCGCCATCGGCATCTTGTGTGTTGCGACTGGCGCTTTCGCGACGTGTGCGGCGCAAGCCCTTGAAATTGGCAGCGCCGCACCCGATTTCAAGCTGCCCGGCGTCGATGGCAAACAGCACGCTTTACAGGAGTTTCGCAACGCCGACGTGCTGGTTGTTATTTTCACCTGCAACCATTGTCCCACCGCACAGGCCTACGAGGATCGCATCAAGCAATTGGCGGCCGACTACAAGAACAAAAACGTGGCGGTCGTGGCCATCTCGCCAAACGACCCCCAAGCATTACGGCTCGATGAACTGGGCTACAGCAATTTAAGCGACTCACTGGAGGAGATGAAGATCCGTGCCAAAGAGCGGCACTTCAATTTTCCATATCTATATGATGGGGATACTCAGAAGGTGGCAAGAGCCTATGGCCCGCTGGCTACGCCTCACGTGTTCGTTTTCGATCGGGCGCGCAAGCTGCGCTTCAACGGCCGCATCGACAACTCCGATAAGCCGCAATTGGTAACCACGCACGATACCCGCAACGCGATCGATGCCTTGCTAGCTGGCCGACCGGTGCCGGTAGAAACAACCAAGGTCTTCGGATGCTCACCCAAGTGGTCCGACAAACGCGACTCGGTAAATAAGTCTCTGGAAGCGTGGGCCAACGAGAAGGTTACGCTGAACCTTATCGATGAACAAGGCATCAAAGCCTTGGCAAAGAACGACGGCAAGAAGCTGCGGCTGATCAACGTTTGGGCGACGTGGTGCGGGCCGTGCGTCGAAGAACTGCCCGAGTTCGTGACGATCAATCGCATGTACCGCAACCGCGATTTTGAGTTAATCACGATCTCAGCCGATTCGCCGGATGAGCAGGACAAGGCGCGTGAAGTGCTCGAGAAGAAACAGGTGGCCGCAGAGAATTACCTATTCAACGGCGCCGACAAGTACAAACTCATGGAGGCCGTTGATAAGGAGTCGGCCGGTCCAGTGCCGTACACGATACTGATTGCCCCCGGCGGCAAAGTTCTCTACCGCAAGTCAGGGTCGTGCGATCCGATGGCCATCAAGACAGCGATCGTCGACTTCTTGGGGCGGACATACAAATAGCGGACGAATCGTAGCAGGCACACCCCGCCGCCGCCCGCTCTTATGGCGCAGCGGAGCGCGCCGACTACGTTCGCATTCTTAACGATCACTTTCGTGGCTCTCGCCGGCGTATTGCTTCACGTCGGGCGAAAAATCAATGGCGACAAACGGCTCGTTGCCAACCACCCACGCATCGTGCCCCGGTGGGATCGTGGCGAAGTCGCCCGGGCCAAGCTCCTTCGTCGTGCCATCATCCATCTTGACCGACAGTCGGCCGCTAATGACGTACTGGAGATGCGAGGCCTGACAACGATCCGTGCCCGCCATCGGCCGAACGTGCTCCGACCACTTCCAGCCGGGCTGTAGCGTTTCGCGTGCAAGCCACGAATCATCGAGGTTCACCAAATCCAACTTTCCGTGGCCGCACTCGCGGGTAACATCCGGAGAAGCAAAGTTCTTCTTCGCTAACTTTAGCGTTTCGGTAATCATAGCCGCCTCCTTTCGCATTGGGCGAAGGAATTATATGTCCGACGGCTGGCGGAAATGGCCTGCCTGAGTTCGGTCGCAGTGAGTGCAGGCGCAAGCGAATGAGTGCAGGCGCAAGCGAACCAGATGGCAGGCTGCACTCGTGATAACGACCTGCACCAACAGACCATTTTGCATGCCCTGCTAGACGGTGTGACCCGCCGCGTTATATTTAGGCACAGGCGTCGCCTATAAGTTTCGACGCCGCATAGATTGGCAGCACGCGGCGGCGCGACTCGATCTACTGGACCCAACACAAGGGGAAAGGCCATGTCAGCCTATTTTCGGACTATCGTTCTACTTGTTGTGGCGTGTTTGGCGAGTGCCGCAGTTGCACAGGACACTTTTTTCGACATCCCCATCCGGGAACTCAAACTCACGCAGGGGAGTCTGCCAACGCAGCACAAGACGCCAAACTGGCGACAGCGTGAACGCATTCCTAGCTTACGGCCCTATGCGACGGTGGACGGCCAGGGTGAAGCCTATCTCGCTGGTCAAGACTGGCCCAGTGATCGGTGGTGGTATACGCCAGACCTGCCCGCGGCTGACACGGGGAGGCTCGTCATCCGCGCTCCGCAGGGAAAAGACGTCACCGGCCGGCTCGTTGTCCCCAATGCTGATTTGACGGGCATGGTAGCGTTGAGCTTCGAGGTTCCGGCGAGCGCGGCGAAAGCCAAAGCAAAGACCGCGTTCTTGCGTGGCAGGATGGCGCATTACGAAGCTCTCTCCCGGCGGGATGTCCCAGGCGCCGCCTGGTTTCGCCACCAAGATCGTGTCGCGCGTGCCGAATTGCATCTTCCGCAGGGAGCACAACAGGCCCCCGTCAATCGCTGGCCCGGCGAACGCAGGGACGATTTGACTCGCACGTACGACCTATTCACCGGTGGCCGGGCGATGAGCGAAAACCTGCAACTCGATCGCGAGCTGCCTCGCGCGACCAGACGAGAATCCGGTCAAGATCGATTCGCTTTCTGGCATCACGATCAACGAGATCGATTGGAAGCCGCTCACCAAAGACGCCGCGCCCAAGCTCGATGCCTTGGCGAAATACATCCCCGCCGACCAGCACGTGGTCTTCTTCCCGAGCTTCCAGGCTGCGATTGCCGCAGCCGACGAGACGAAACAGCACGATACACCGGTGCTGCGTCTGGCGCAGCCGAGGTCGGAGAATGCACGGGTGGTCGAGCAATATCAGAAGCAACTCGGCTTGACGATGAGCTCGATCGCCCGGCTGCTGGGGCCGCAGTTCGTCACGAGCGTCGCATTGACCGGTTCCGATCCCTATTTTCCCATCGGAACTGACGTAGCGGTGCTTTTCGAGTCGCCACAGCCGGCGGCGCTCGAAAATCTATTGTTGGGTCGTATCGCCTTGGCGGCCGTCGCGGCGAAGAATGCAAAGCCGGTTAGTGGTGAGGTCGCCGGGCTGAAGTATCGGGGGTTCCTCTCGCCAGACCGCAGCATGTCCAGTTACATCGCGCAGTTGGACGGCGCAGTCATCGTGACCAACTCCACGTATCAATTGGGTCGGCTTGCCGAAGCTCGCAAGGACACGTCGAAGTCGATCGCGGCATTGCCGGAGTATATTTTCTTCCGCACCCGCTATCGGCTGGGCGATCGAGAGGAGACCGCGCTGGCGTTGCTCAGCGATGCCACGATCCGCCGATGGTGCGGTCCACGATGGCGGATTGCCGACTCGCGCCGCACGCGCGCCGAGCGGTTCTGGCCGAATTGCAGGCCTCGCAGCTTGACGCGCTGGTGAAGAAGTCCATAAAGCCGGGTATCATCCATACCGATTTGCCACTCCTCGATGGCGGAGAGCTGACGCTCACTGATGCAGGCGTCCGGTCGGCAACTTTCGGCACCCTGAACTTCATGACTCCCATCGGCGAAGTGCCGCTGGAGGAAGTCACTCAGGCGGAAGCCGACGCCTATCGCGCATGGCGCGACGGATATCAGCGAAACTGGAGTTGGGGCTTTGATCCGATCGCGCTGCGCATTAGCCTGGGCAAGGAGAAGCTTGGGGCCGACATGTCCGTGATGCCGCTGATCATCAATACTCAGTATCGGGAGTTCACCTCGCTTTCGCTCGGCGGCAAGTTTGATCCCACCGCGGGCGATCCACATGATGCCCTGGCCCAATTCATCCTGGCCATCAATCGCGATTCACCCCTGTTCAAGCACGGCGAGAACTTCGCGTCGATGATGGGCCAAACCATTTCCCTAGGCTGGATCGGACGTTGGGCAACCGTTTACGTTGAGGACGATCCTTTCTGGAAGGACCTTGCGAAAATCAAAGAAGACGAGATCGATCGTTTCATGCAGAAGAACGTTGGCCGCATTCCCATCGCTTTGCGAATCGATGCCTCGAACCCTCTGCAACTTGCCCTGTTCTTGGCTAGCGGTCGGGCGTTCATCGAGCAATCGTCGCCCGGACTGACCCATTGGGACGCGCTAAAGTATAAAGAACAGCCGTACGTTCGCATTACGTCGGCGAAGGGATCGGGTGCGGTGCCCAACGAATTGGAGAACCTCGCGATCTACTACACGGCCATCGGTGGAGCGCTGACAGTGACGCCGAGCGAGACGATTCTCCAGCGTTCGATCGACCGCTGGCTGGAGCAACAAAAGGCCAAGGTCGAGGGCAAGCCAGCCGAGGCGGCAGGCAAACCGTGGCTTGGGTCGAACGTGGCCCTTCGCGTCGATCGAAAGATCCTTGAAGTCGTCAACGCCTTCGGTCGCGACCAGTATCAGCGGGCGATGCAGTTGCAGTGCTGGGCAAACCTGCCGATTCTCAACGAGTGGAAGCGGCTCTACCCTGATCGCGATCCAGTGAAGGTTCACGAAGAGGTGTGGGGAATCGAACTGGTCTGCCCTGGCGGCGGCCAGTACGTGTGGAACGACAAGTACCGGACGATGCAATCGACCGTGTACGGCCACCCTGGCGAGCCGAAACAAGGTCCTCCGGCTCCGCCCGTGCTAAGCAGCTTTGCAGCCGGCAGCTTTGGCCTGACGTTCGAGAACCAGGGCCTTCGCGCCCGCGCCGAGTTGTACCGTCAGCCAGCCAAAACGCCGACGTCCAAATAGCGGCCGTGTTGCTCGGGCACGCCGGCGAATCGTTGGTTGTGCCAATTGGTCGCGACCGACGGGCCGCGTTGCGATGTCGTTGACGAGCAGGGCTGCCGATCAGAGCAGCGTGAAATAGTTTTTCGCAGCGGCGTCAATGGCTTCGATGGTGATTTCCAACGGTGCCTCAAGAACATTGCAGTAGGTGCAGACCTGGTGCAAGATGTCACCGGGTTGGCAATACCGCATTTCTCGCTGGCAGCTTCTATAGTACTTTTCGATCAAGTAGTCGACGGGACCGTCCTGGTGAGCGATCCCCCATTCGCTGCCGATCTTCTTCAGCAGTGCTCGAAACTCATCCTCCGACGGATTCCCCACATCGATCTTATAGGGGATTCTCCGCAGAAATGCCTCGTCGACCAAAGCCTTTGGCTCAAGATTCGTGGAGAAGACCACCAACTGGTCTATCGGAAACTCAAACTTGCGGCCGTTTCTCAGATTGAGTATGTCGAATCGCTGAGCAAGCGGCACGATCCAACGATTCAGGATGTCCGTAGTGCTCACCCGCTGTCGCCCAAAGTCGTCAATGACCAGCACGCCGCAGTTACTCTTCAGTTGTATGGGGGCTTCGCTGACGCCCGTGGTTGGGTCAGTGCGAACCTCGAAGCTGTCAAGCGTCAATTCGCCACCCACGACCATCGTGGGGCGGCGAATCCGTATCCAGCGTTCGTCTACGCCGCTCGCGCCCACGTTGTCTTCGGCTGTCAGAGGCTGCTGAACGTGATTGCTGGGATCGTACAACCGCATAATAGACCCGCCAATATTGAGAGCTCGCGGAATCCACACCGTCTCTCCAAAGGCACGAGCCAAGCGGGAAGCGATGAGCGTCTTGCCGTTGCCCGGGGCTCCATACAAGAACAGTCCCAAGCCCGAGTTCACCGCCTGGGCAAGTCGAACGACCATTTCTTTTGGCACGGAAAGGTCACTAAGAGCTTGCTGGATTTCACGCACTTTGGGGTTTTGTTTGCGAACCGACTGGGCATGCACGCTGGCAACATAGTCTTTCAGGGAAACGGGTATCGAGCCAAAATACGTGCAGTGCTCCCAGTAACGCCGAGCCCGTTCAATCCCCAATTCCGTAAGCTCGTAAAGGAAGTCCCCGGCCGCAGCCGACTGTTTGAAGACCAGCAGCCTCTCTTCCTTGAGTCGCTGCAGGAGTCCTCTGATGAGCGACGGGGGGACCCGAATGTGCTTGGCAATCTCGAATCCGATATGGGGGCCGCTATTCAGCAGGAACTTCAAGATTATCGCCTCGACATCCGTGTCGCGCACACCCAGGTGCGAAAGAGTTGCAGGCGATAACGGCAGAAACTCCCCATTCGACTTGCGAGCCATTTCATTCGAGGACAATGGACTTTGGCATTGCCCACATTGTTGCTCTGGCGGTCTAAGCTGTCGGGCCACTTCAACCGATCTGCTCGCCGGAGCTTCCTTCTCCGAACAGAGCCTCGTGTCGTCCTCCTCGTCGAGCAAGTCGCATCGATCACTGAGAATGTCCAGTATTCGCTTGCGAAACGCTGTGAGCTCCTCGCTATGGGGCAATTCGGCAACCGGCATAGTGCGACCTCTTGCGGCACGCATTTAGTGTGTTCGAGGAATGCTCCCCACTTTAGTAAGAAGGAGATTCCTCCATAAATGTAGGTCACGGCGCAATGCATGCAATTGGGTTAAGAACGTTCGCGCGCCCCCCCTTTGGCGCACGAAACATATCGCGTGGCAAGTACGGCTCGGCAGCCGACAAACAATGGTCCCATGCAATGCAAGGCGCCGTGCCCCTGTGGGGGGGCTGGCGTGGCTGGCCACGTATCGCGAAGCCTGGCGGCCGGTTCCGGTCACCACCGTGGTGGTCGGGAACGGTGCGCCCGGACCTTTTGGATACGATCAGGCATTCTCTGTCACGCTATCGCACTTGCGCAGCGAGATGGCATCAACCGGACAGATGTTGATGCAGTTGCCACAACGAATGCATTGATCGGCATCGATCCAAATGTAGGTGGTGGCGTCTGCTTCCGTGGCAGGCACTTCCGTCCACTCCAGCGGCGCGCCGTCGGCGTCCAGTTCCAGGCGGCTTAGACGCAAGATGCAATTACGCGGCGATACCTTAATGCACCAGTCGCAGTGGATGCACTTGTCCTGATCGATCTCGAATTTGTAATTGCACAGGTAACAACGCCAGGCATGGACCTGTGTGGCCTCGGGACCGAAACCCAATTCCACCTCTTCTTGTTGGCCGCGATCCAACAGCGGCAACAGCGGCATTTCTGGCGGATCGACCAGATCGTGGTCGCGAAGCCGGCCTGTCGTTTGCTGTTGCTCGATGCGAACGAAGTGCCGCCGTCGGCTGCGCCCCATCAGCGACCGATCGATCTGTTCGGCCGCCGACTTGCCGTCGCCGATGGCGCTAATCACGTCGGCGTTGCCCGACGAAAAATCGCCCGCCACGAACAGTGTGGCGACGGTTGTGAGATGGCCACCGGCCAGGCGCACGCCCTCGGGCAAGATCGACACATCTTGCGACTGTCCGATCGAGAAGACCAGCGTGCGGCAGGGAACCTCAAAGTCGCTCTCAGGTATCGATCGAATCGCCGGTTTGGCCCCTTCGAGTTCCTGTCCGAGTACGTTGCGACGAAACCTGATTGCCTCCAAACGCCCATTGCGGACCCGAACTGATAGGGGCGTAACGAGCGTCTCGATGGTTACGCCCTCTTGCCGCATTTCGTGCAATTCCTCGGCGTTCGCCGACATTTGTCCCTCGCCGCGGCGATACATGATGCTGACCGCGTCTGCCGGCCCGAGGAGGCGCCGTGACGTGCGTGCGCAGTCGACCGCCGTAAAGCCGCCGCCGATGACCACGACGGGGCCCGCGATCGGCAACGGATTGCCATCGTTAAACTGTTTCATGAAGCGCAGGCCCTCGTAGCCGATGCCCGGCGGCAGTCCCTCCAATTCGAGCATCCGCGGCTTGTTGGCCCCAGCGGCCAGCAGCACGGCGTCGTACTGCTGGCTCAGTTCAGTAAGTTGCTGCGAGTTGATTTCGCGCCGTAGCTGAACGTTGATGCCGCTGTCGATAATGGCCGCGATGTCTTGCTCCAAGACGTCGCGCGGCAACCGAAAAGTTGGGATGCCAATGCGAATTTGGCCGCCGAGGTACGCTTCGCGCTCGAGGATGGTCACGTCATGGCCGAAGCGTTTCAGTTCCCGCGCCGCTGCCAAGCCAGCCGGCCCGCCGCCGACGATGGCCACGCGCTTTCCACTGGGACCGTAGTACGGAGGAAGCGGCGGGCTCGGACCGCCTTTTTCATCGGCGGCCGATCGCTTTAGATGGCAGATGCGGACCGGACCCTTAATGCTCGTCCACTGGTAGCGGCAGCGCCCCTCGCACGGCCGCGTGCAGATTCGTCCCAGCACGCCCGGCAGCACGTTGTCTTCCTGGTTCACCAGGAACGATTCATCGGGGCGGCCATGGGCAATGTGCTGAATATATTCGGGCACATTTGTTCTCGCGGGGCATGCCGCCCGACAGGGGACGTCGCGGGAAAGCGTTTTGAAGTCGAGCGTCGTCTCGCCGCGACCGGTGACGACCGACAGCTCGAGCGGATTAACCGCTTTTTCGTAATGAATACCCAGTGCCTCAATCGCGCGACCGTATGGCTCGGGGCCCAGCCGGGCGACATTCTCCGCCAGTGTCTCTGGCTCGGAGTGCCGCTGCATACGCTGCATGTAGGTGTCGAGGATCGTCTTCACCACGGCAACACAATCATCTCGCTTAAATTCGCCCACTGGCTCGCCAAAGTGTTCCTGCGTGCCTCCGACGGTAATCAAATAGCCCTCGGTCGAGCCAACTTTCTCGCGAATCCGCAGCCCGCGCATCCCAATGTCGGCAATACGATATGGCGAGCAGGAATTAGGGCAACCCGTAATGTTCACCAATACCTTGTCGCGAATCGGCGCAGTATTTTGGATCGCGCACCACATCGGCCAGCATGTCGAACATTGTGTGCGTCGAGGAAACCGCCAAGGGGCAATAGGTCGTGCCAACGCAACTCACCACGTCGCTCAGACCGTGGAATCCGTCGATCTCCAATCCAAGCGACGCGATTTCCTCACGCAATTTCGGCAGTCGCTTCGGGTCGACACCATGCAGCTCCAGATTTTGCCGGTTCGTGCTGTATACAAATTTATCGCCATAGACTTCCGACAACTCCGCGATCTTGGCCAGATGGTCTGAACTCACCTCTCCCTTCGGGATCTTGATTCTCTGGATCGCCAGACCGTCACTGCCTCGCGGGTCGTGACAACATTGAACGCGGTCGGGAACAAGCGGGTGGGAGTACTCAATAGGCTGCTCTTCAAATCCGCGGCGATCGACTCCCTCCTTATCGAGATATTCATTGACCAACTCTCGGCAACGATCGATCCCTAGCCGATGCACGACAAACTTCAACCGCGCATACATGCGCACGTAGCGGTCGCCATGGTCGCGAAACAACAGGCCCACCGCCCGACACACGTCGACAATTCGGTCGGGCGGCACAAAAGAGTAGACTTGTTGGGCGACGAACCCTTTCCAGCCCATGCCCCCGCCGATGACAACCCGGAACCCAATTTCCTCGCTGCCGTCAGCGCACTGCCGGGCGACAGCCACTATGCCGACACAATTGATATGCGGCTGCCCACAATCGCCGCCGCAGCCGGAGTAGTTGATTTTGAACTTGCGCGGCAGATTATCGAGATCGCGGGAGGCGGCCATACGGGCAGCGGTGGCTTTGGCATAGGGCAGGACATCAATGAGCCGGTGTGGGCAAATCTCTGCCCAAGGACAGGCAGCCACGTTCCGCGTCACGTCGCCGCAGCCATGGAACGTGCTGAGGGCCGCCTCCTTGATGTCGCGAAGCATCGGCGCTAAGCTGCTGAGCGTCAGACAATGAAGCTGGGCGCTCTGGCGGGTTGTAAAGGAAATCCGCTGAGGGCAGTATTTGGCCGAGATGCGGGCCAGTGCCCGGGCCTGCACCGAGGTAAGTTGTCCGCCGGGAATGACCACCCGGGCCATGTGATTCCCAGGTTGCCGCGAATGGTAGACGCCATACCACTTGGCAATGGATATCTCTTCTCGCGACATCGAACCCTTGCGAGCAATCTCGTCAAAATCCAGCACGAGCCCCGCTGACTTGATAGCCTCGTCGTCGCTGCGACGTTGCATCGAGACGTCTCGCTGCATGGCGTGCTCCCTCTAAAGTGGATGATTTCGTTGGTCTTTAAGCGGTTTGCGGAGGCAATTGTACCGCGATTGGCCCTCCCGAACAATCGCGTAGCGACCGTCGGGTGCAGTAAGGACGCACCTTGCGCTTCCGCGGTGCCGGGGTTTATACTATCAAGGGGGTGTGATTATGGGCCTTGGGATTCGGCCGCGTGGAAAGTTACGTGATGGCGGAAGCCAGGGATGGCGACAATGCAACAATTTCAGGAGCATTTGCGGCGGGCGGTTCGCGAGGCGGTGTAGAAATGTCTGTCGGAAGGAGGCCTGCCGGAGGGCACGGAGGAGGAGGCGGGATTCACCACGATCGAGGCCCTCGCGCTAGCGGCGGGCGATACGGTCAGCCTGGAATTCTTCGAGCAGCAGTTGGCGGAAAGCGGCCTGGGGCCGCCGCACTGTCCGCACTGTGGCTTTGAGAAAAAGCGAATCGAGCAGTGGGAGCACACCGTGCAAACACGACGCGGCTTGGAAGTGCCGCTGAACGAATATGAGTGCCACTGCCCCGGTTGTCGTCGGGCTTTTTCCCCGCGGACGAAGGCTCTCGGTCTGGACGTGGACTATGACTACAGGCCCACCATTTTGGCAGCCCGGTCGGAAGGCCGCGAGCGGCAATGCCTTGTGTCGTCGCTGAGTGGCAAACCCGTGAATAACAGATCATGATGGCTGGATGAGCTGGCCGGCATCCCAATTTCGAACGAGCGCCTACTGAAGCACCAAAAATCGATCACCCGCGTTCCCCTCTACCTTGATTAACAAGTTATCCTTGTCCAGTTTGGCCTCGTAGCTCCAATTGTGCGTAGGGTATTGGCGGATTACCTTGGTCGGCATGTCGTTGCGCGCGGGATGCGAATAGTACACTCGCCGTTCTCGAGCAAGTGCAGGATCCAGCGTTTGGAAGCTTCCTGGTAAGTGAGTATCGCATGCTTGCTCCGCGGACTGACAGTTGTCGGCAACCGGCCGGCCAGCCGACCCATTACGGAATGCGTAATTGTCGGATAATCGAGGCTGGCCAGGTACGCCACAGTTCCACGCCCAAGGCGGCTCTCGTGTAGCAGCGGCCAGGGTTGGCCGGTTTGGTCAATCGCCATTATAGAGCCTTCGGCCGGTTGCACCTTTACAAATGTGTCGAGCGACAGGCTCGTTTGCTCAGCGATCGCCGACCATTGCGGTTCCTTCGCATGTAGCGTCCAGCCCTTGAGGCGGCGCTCTACACCGCTATAATGCACGCCCATCTCATCCGCCAGAGCAAAGTCATTCTGTTCATTGCCCTTGGCATCGTGCCGCAGGGCATCGCCAGCTATCAACAGATTGCCACCATGGCGAACGTACTGTCGCAATGCCTCAAGTTCGTTGGTTGCAAGCCCGGAACTGTTCGGCACAAGTAGCAGTTGGAACCGAGAAATCCTTTTCGCCGGGTCGGGAAGATCGAGCGAGTTGACGAACTCTAGCGGCAAGCTGCGATCGAGATAGTAGTCCGTCAGTCTCTTGATTGGCTGCAAGTAGTCTTGGCGGTCGTACTCTGGATAGCGGAAGCGGGTATTCTCACAATAGACTACGCCAACTGGCGACACCGGAACCGCGCCTTCGAAATACGGTTGAATCTCGCGAACCATACGGTAGTACGGGGCTAAATTCGATTCATGCCATTTCGTCATCGTCGGGCTCGGTAGTCCGGCGCGAGGATCGGTATGCTTATGACCGTAGTACGAATAATTTCGTCCACCCAAGATAAGGCAGAGACGGAAGGCCCGGGGATCTAACGGCAGCGGCGGATCGCACGGCACGTTATTTAGCAGCCCGTTGATGACTGCCGGCTTGTTTGCAACCCCTTTGTTCAACAACAATTGGAAAGTATCTCCAAACTCGTTGTAGGCAACATCCATCAACCGGCTCAGGTTCATGTCGTTGCGTTCGGATGCGTTGAGTTGGTTCTGCCAGATCTCGACCGACGGCTTGATGCGCCGGCACACGGCGGCCAGACGCCGAACCGCACGACCGGTAGTGGCAATGTAGAATTCGCGCTGCCGTCGCCCCTCGACGCCGTGCCACTGCGGAATTTCTTCTCCGTACAGTTCGCGATAAAACGCACGGCAGCCGGCGCACGTGCAACCCGGCGCCGTTGTGAGGATGTCCCAGCGCAAGCCGTCGACCGGATACTTTTCCAGCACTTCGCGCGTGTAGCCTTCGACCATATCGAGATAGCCTGGTGCGTTCAGACAGATCGCGGCGTTATCAAGGTCGTCAAAGCTGCCATCCGGATTGGGCGTGCCGTGGACGAAGTCCTTTCCCTGGTTGTCTCGCATGTACTTCCAGTTCCAGTTGAGCGTAATGTAGCCGAATGCGGCGATCTTTCTGCGATGCAGCTGCTCAATGACGTCTCCGAACCAATCGCCTTTCATGCCGGGGAATTTCTCACCGATTTTCGTGTTGTACGTGCAATAGCCGTGGTGCGGCACCGCCATGACCACGGTACCATCGAGTTTGATCTTCGCGCAGAATACGGCGAACTCTGCCGGATCAGCTTGACTGAGAAACTCAGGAATCTGATCTTCGCGACGCGCCACCCAACTCCAGTCGAAATTGAACTGGCGAAAACAGTGGCTTGGCCCCTTGGGACGATACTCCGCCACTGTCTGGAACGGGGCAAACCACGCCTTTTCCGTCGGCTCGTCAGCCATCGTCGACCGGCAGCATGCCAGAAGTACAAGAAACGCCAATGATGTTCGCATCAGTATCGCCTCCACGCCGACGGGAGCACCTCAACACCTGCCACCGCGCAGGATGGCAAGGGATGAGGCAACGGTATCGACTATACTCAGACATCGCTACTGCATGGAAATCGCACGACCCAACGGTTGCAGAATATGCTCGATGACGTGGTTGTCGATCGTCTCGTGGCACAATTGCCTCAATCGGTCGAGCGTCTCGACAAACGTCTTGTCGGGGGCCAAGCTGCCGTACTGCCGAGCCGTTACATAAACGCTAAGTTGCTCCTCGGGATACTCCCCCATCCGAACCTGGTACGCATTGGTCCGCGTTTCCACGCTAATCCGCAATTGCATGCGGCACTCCGCGTCCATAGCAACTGTCACCGACGGCTCGTAATTAATAACCGTGGCGCCGGGAATTTCCAACGCCCGCTCCATCGACGGACTTACACCCAACACTTCTGCCATGAGTTGATTATGGTTGCCGCGATAGGTAAAATCAAAACCGAAGAGCAGATCGAGCGCTTCACAATCCAACGGGCTGACCGACAACGTGTAGGGCGCCAAGTCGAGAATCAGCTTGTGCTGGTCCATCGCCCCGTCGATGGAATCGGGGTTCACCTGACCGGAACATACTCGCCGCGGCTCGATGGTACACCAGCGATAGGTGCCTTGATCTTTGTCCTCCTCCAACACGAAATCCCCCCGCTCCCGACTATAAAAGTTCCGCATCGTCGGATAGGTCTTCTGAATGCGTTCAAAGAAATGCAACACGGTTTCCCGATTGGCGGGCAGTTCCATCTCGGTGCCGAGATTCATATTGACGTAGAAATCGTCGCACAAGGAGCCGTAACGATACATTCCGATTGCCTTTCTTGGCCAGATGACGACGCGGCGATCGGCTCACGTCCCCACCAAGCTCGAATTTACAGAGTATAGGGCTCCGCAGTACAACATGTCAAAGGTGGGCAAGATGTGGAAGCAATCAGCATGTCGACCTATGAAATCTTGACTTTTCCCAGCCGACTGGGCTGGATGGCAGTTGTTTCCGCTGGAACCACTGTTAAACAGCTTACCTTCGGACACCGAAGCGCCGCCGCAGCGAAGGCAGCGCTCGACCCGTGGCTATCGGCCGAGGCAACACTTGGCGACGCGATGCGCCCACTGGCCGCTCGGCTGCAAGCCTACGCCGAGGGCTCCCCGGACAATTTCCACGATGTTCGCGTTGACCTGCGGCTGGCCACCGAGTTTCAACGCCGGGTCATAGCGCAGTGCCGTCGAGTCAAATACGGCGAGACAACCACCTACGCAGAACTGGCCGCGAGGGCCGGATACGAAGGAGCAGCCCGAGCGGTTGGCAATTGCATGGCGGCCAACAGTGTCCCGCTGATTGTTCCATGCCATCGGGTGGTTCGGGCTGACGGTCGCCTAGGCTACTACTCGGCCGAGGGGGGCACGGAAACGAAACGTCGGCTATTAGTGCTCGAGTGCGCAGAATGATCTAGAATTGAGCGTCCGTTTTCGGCAGAATACCGCCGCTTTCCGGACCATAGTGCCCCCTCTCTATGAAGACGGGGCGATGCACAGCCGCAACCTGCTTACTACACCCTGCTATGCCCGCCACGCAAAACGCCTCTTGGGACGTCCAGCGCCGCAGTGACGGGGCTGTTTTGGTCCGGGTCCATTCGTGTGACCGCCAGGGGCACCGCTTGCCCGACGCCGTGTTCGCGTTCCGCGCGGGAGACCCGCAGTACGACTATTGGCATCGCCAACTCGACGATCGGACGCCGGGGCTAGCCGCCGCGCTCGGCGGAAACGTCAATCATGGTTGCTCTATGCAACAACGCTAATAATTGACATTAGGGCATCAGCGGCTATACTGGCCATCATCCCGCCTGTTTTGTCCGCCGGCTTTTGCGACTCGCCTTGATCGTATCCCCGGAGTCGACCATGCCCGTATTGTCCCCAATGGTGACCCTCGCATTACTTTGCCTGACTGCCGCCCCGGCGATGTGCGATTTGCCGGGCGAAACGACGCGTGTCTGCGCCTTTCGCGCCGATATCACGCCTCCCTTGGGCCAACCGATGTTCTCGTGCGATCCGCTTCGCACAGTCGAGCAGCCACTGTGGGCGAAAGGGATAGTATTAGAGGCGGCGGGGCAACGCTACGTCCTTTGCGCCTTGGATTGGTGTCTGTTGTCCAACGGCTCGTACGACGCAATGCGCAACGCGATTGCCGCTGCGGCCGGCACGGTGCCCGAACATGTGGCGGTGCAGACCGTGCACCAGCATACGGCCCCGCTGGTCGACATGGATGCGCAGAAGCTACTGGCCGCGGCAGGCGCCTCAAATCTGAATCTCGATCCGAAGTCCTTCGACGCCATCCGGCAACGCGTCGTAGCAGCGATCCGGCGATCCCTAAATGAGTTCCAAATCGTTGATCGCATCGGAGTCGGACAGGCGAAGGTTGATCGCGTGGCGTCCAGCCGACGGCCTGTCGACGCATCCGGCAAGATTGTCGTGCGCCTTTCCAAGTGCGAAAGCTCGGAGACTCGAGCAATGCCCGAGGGGAAGATCGATCCTTACCTGAAGACGATCACATTGGCACACGGTGAGCGGCCTTTGGTGCGGCTTCACTATTATGCAACGCATCCGCAGACTAGCTACGGCGACGGGCGGGCGTCAAGCGACATGGTCGGGGATGCCCGCGAGGCGCTGGAGCAGAAGGAGAATGTTCCTCAGATATATTTCAACGGCTGTGGTGGTGATATCACGGTCGGCAAGTATAACGATGGTTCGCCGTCATGTCGCGCCGATTGCTCCAAGCGGCTCTTGGCCGGTATGGAGGCGGCCGTGGCAGCGACCCGTTTTGTCAATGTTGGACCGATCCGTTGGCGCACTTATTCACTGCTGCTTCCCGCCAGAAGCGACGGCGACTTCCACGTCGATAAGGCGGCCGCGCGCACGAAAGACACCGCCTATGCGCCCGTGCTGCGGGTCTATTTTGGCGCGGCGTGCGTCGCGTTCCACCAACGCAGCCAGCGGCCGATCGAGTTGACGTCGTTGGAACTGGGCGACATCCATATCATACACCTGCCGGGCGAGCCGATGGTCTGCTTTCAACAGTTTGCTCAAGCCTTGAAGCCAAATGCGTTTGTGGCTGTGGCCGGTTATGGCGATGCCGGCCCCGGCTATCTCTGCCCCACAATCGCCTTTAGTGAAGGGGGCTACGAGCCAACGGCCTCCCGCGTCAAGCCAGAGTCTGAGCCGTTGCTGAAAAAAGCAATCGCCGCATTGCTCGGAGCGGAGTAGCTGGTTCTGCTGCGATGTCATGGGATAATCTACCAATCAATTTTGCTAACTGCGGAGATTCTTCAATGCGAGCTGTGAGCGTGAATGTCATTGGCCGATCGTTTGGGGTGTCCGTTAGTTTGTGCATTGTCCTTATCTGCGCCGGAGGTGCCATGTCCCAAGACAATTCACCGAGGCTGCTGGCGAAAACCTACGATTCTGGTTTCAAACTGTCGCACGATACCTATAATGGCATGGGAGCCGCCAGCGACGGCAAAATCTACTATATTCTCTGTTCGCAGGCGCTCGACGTCGCCGGCCAGATGTACGCATACGACCCCGCAACACAGGCGATTCGCCATGTCGGCGATCTGACGGGGGCGTGCGGCGAAAAGGGCATGAAGGCTGTGGCCCAGGGTAAGAGCCATGTGACGTTTGTCGAATCCCATGGACGGCTCTACTTCGCCACCCATACCGGCTATTACGCCATCATTGACGACATGGAGAAGATTGGCCCGCCGCCGCCAGGTTGGAAGCCCTACCAAGGCGGCCACTTTCTCTCCTACGACTTGGCCACTGGTCAGTTCGAGAATCTGGCCATTGCGCCGGGCGGCGAGGGAATCATCACCATGAACATGGACACACAACGCGGCCGGTTGTATGGACTCACATGGCCGACTGGCCGATTCCTTCGCTACGATCTGGCAACAAAAGAATTGAAGGATATTGGCCCAACCTGCCAACGCGGCGAAGACGGCAAGGGTGCCACATATCGCACTGTATGCCGCTCGTTTGTAATCGATCCGCGCGACGGCTCGGTCTATTTCAGCACGGGCGACGGCATCATCTACCGCTACCGCTATGATGCAGACGCTCTAGAAAAGGTCGACGGCGAAGATCTGAAGAAGGATTACTTCGGCCTGTACGATCCGACGAATCCCGGGCATATGGCCTATAATTGGCGCCAAGTCGTGTGGCACAACGGCGAAAGTGTCGTTTACGGCGTCCATGGCAACTCCGGCTACCTGTTTCGCTTTGACCCTCGCGTACCCCGCGTGACGGTGCTCGACCGGCTCACCTCGCTTCCTTCGCAGCGTAGCGGCATGTATGATCAGTTTAGCTACGGCTATCTCGGCTTCACCCTCGGACCCGACGGGCGCACGCTCTACTATCTCACGGGCGGACCGATCTATATCAACGGCAAGCGGCTGGCCGGAAAGGATTCGACGGGCAAGGGCGAGGCCAAGGGTCTTGAGGACTTGCATCTAGTCACGTACGATATTCCTACGTCCAGATACATCGATCACGGCGCGATCTTTTTCGCTGATGGTCAGCGGCCGCTCTACGTCAACTCGATCGCGGTTGGCAAGGACGGCACGGTCTACACCCTTGGTCGGATCACTGTCGACGGACACACCAGGACTGACCTGATTGCTATTCCGGCAAAATCCATTGTTCTTAACCAATGAGGCAAATTATGAGTTGTGCATATCTTCGCTTTCGTCGGGCACACCGTTCCCATGCTATCCTGTGCGAAACGACGATCCGTTGCACCGGCGTCGGCATCCTGACCGGGTTGTTGCTGCTTGCCCCGATTGCTCTGGCGGTTGCGGCCGATGGTCCGACAGGCGCCGCACAGCAGTCGCCACCTGCCCGATTGACATCGCTCACCAATCCCTTGGCGATTCGGATGATGAACTATGGCAAATATATGGAGGCCGCATGGACGCATTTGCCATCGATTGGAATGCACTACGTATTCTTAGCAGTGCCCGCGCCGGCAGAGGTGCCTGCGCTTGAACAGAAGCTTGCTAGTCACCACCTCCACCCACTAGTGCTCCGCGGCGATACCGACATGGGACGAGAGTCGTGCATCGATGAGTTGGCCGGCCAACTTGCCGTATGCGAGAAGATGGGCGTCAAGTATATGTTCCTTACGCCGGGGAAACACGTAGGCGTCGGCAAAGAAGTCGTGTATGAGCGGCTGCGCAAGGCCGGCGACATTGCCCGCAAGCACGGCGTGACCATCGTTTTGGAAACGCACCCTGACTTGGGAACCAATGGAGACGTCCACTTGGAAACAATGCGGCAGGTGAACCACCCAAATGTCCGCGTTAATTTTGATACCGGAAACATCACTTTCTACAACCACGGGACTGATGCCGTTACGGAGTTGAAGAAGATTATCGACTACGTTGCTACGGTCGAATTGAAGGACCACAACGGCAAGTACATGGACTGGAACTTCCCGCCCCTCGGCAAGGGAGTCGTCAACTTTCCCGCAATCCTAAAGATCCTCGAAGAGCATCACTTCAAAGGGCCCATTACCATGGAAGTGGAAGGCGTCCAGGGTGTGACGATGGACGAAGCCCAGACAAAGCAGTATATTGCGGAGTCTGTTAAGTACATCCAGTCCCTGGGTAATTTCCAATAGTCAGGGGAAGCGGGGAGTTCTTCGTGGAAATCATCGAGTTGATCACCATCGTCGCCATGGTGATCTTCAATGGAGTTTTCGCCGGCTACGAGATCGCCCTGGCCGCCGTCACGGTCGCTCGTTTGCAAATCATGGCCCGCGAAAACCGGGCTGGCGCGAAAGCCGCCCTGTACATGAAGGAGAACATGGAAGCCAGCCTGGCCGCCGTGCAGTTGGCGATCACGCTGCTGGCGGCAATCGCGGCAGCGATCGGCGGCCTTGGGGCGGCGGAGTTCATTAAGCCGTATTTCCGGGAAAATCTCGGACTATCGCCCGCATTTTCGGCCGTTCTCGCCATCGCGTTGGTCGTGGTGCCGTTGACGCTCTTCACCATGATGTTCGGCGAGTTGATACCGAAGGTGTTTTCGCTGCGCAACAAGGAGTGGGTCTGCCTCCGGCTCTCGCCGGTGATGCGATGGTTTTGCTTCAGCGTCTGGCCGGCGGTGTGGATGTTCGAAGGCGCCGTGCGGGGGATTATGCGTTGGACAGAACGGCGTTGGCGGCCATGGACGGATCCCTCTGTGAAGCGTGAAGCGATCGAACTCTTAGAACTGCGAGCGCACGCCGCCTATGCCCGGGCCTCGCGCGTGATCGGCGAGCAGCAAGAGGCGATTATCCTCGGCGCCGCTCGCTTGTCGAGCCGCACGGTGCAGGAGATTATGCTGCCCGCCGACCACATCACGATGCTCAACGTCAGTGCGTCGCTCGAAGAAAGCCTGATCGCGGCCCATCTCGAAATGCACACGCGGTTTCCTGTGGCAGAGCGGGCCGGCGATCCACAATCCATCCTGGGCTACGTCAATTTCAAAGATCTCGTGGCCCTGATGCGGCTGAGCCGGCCGCACGGAGCGTCGCTACACTCAGTCCTTCGCCCTATGCCCAGTCTGCCTGCCGATCTGACGCTGACCGGCTGCCTGGAACGGATGATCCATGAGCATACGCATATCGCGCTGGTCCGTGACAAGGCCGGCCGCGTCGTGGGATTGATCACGCTGGAAGATATTCTCGAAGAACTTGTCGGCGAGATCGAAGATGAGTACGATCGGTTGCCCGTTCATATCGTTCCGTCGGGCCAGGCTTGGGTTGTCGGCGGCGCGGTGCCCTTAGCGCGGCTGAAAGAACTGACGGGCATCGATCTGGCAGCCCATCTCTCGGGCAAACGAGTCGGTGTCGGACCGCGACATGTGAGCGACTGGGCCATTCTTCATTTGCAGCGGCCACCTCGCGGCGGCGACATCATCGAGACGGCCGGCCTACGCGTCATTGTCCGTAAGGTCCGCCGCCACAAAGTGCTCGAAGCCCAAGTCGGGCGCGCGTAAAAACGTCTCTTCCGTTACTCCCCTCTCCCGCCGGAAGAGAGTTAGCGCGGCGTCTCTGAAATAGGGTGTTGTATGCTGCAAAGACTAGGTAACGTGGGTGCCACTGCTGCTTGCCCAGCAGTGCTGACTCGCGGTTGGACAAGCCAGCCGTGGCACCCACGATAAATTGCCGTCCGTGTGAGACATTACACTAGCGCTTTGGACCGAGGGGACGAAAAGCCCGGCGACAACCGGGGCAGTAGCAATCGTGCTCGTTCAGCAGCACTTCCAAGCTGCCGCATCACCCGCCGCCAGGGCGAGGGCCGCGATCAACGTGAAGCGTGCTTCGACCTCATGGGCCTTCGGCAGGTCTCCTTCCGACAGACATCTCTGCACCGCCTCGCGAACCGCCCGCCCCAAATGTTCCTAAAATTGACCGATGGCTGCCATCCTTGGCTTCCTCTCTTATGCACCTTGTCACCAAGCCGAGTCTCGCGACCCCAATTCCCCCCCTCTCGATAACATAAATCCCGTCACCGCGCACAGTGCAAGGTGCGCTCCGCTTGTCCACGGCTCGGAACTGGCATTTGTGGATTCGGGGATCGATGATACGATCCCGTCCAAGATTGAAGCATCGAACACCACCGCGCATCAGGAGACTCGCCATGAAACGAAGAGCAACATTGATTGTGGTGGGGATGTTGGCGCTCGCCTTCTGCGCAGCGCCGGTGTTGGCCGGCATCAGCGTGGGCATCGGATTTGGCTACCCGGCATACCACCATCCGCACTACTATCCCCACTACTACCCGTACCGAATGTATGTGGCTCCGCCGCCGGTGTATTATGCTGCCCCTGTGTATGCGCCCGCGCCGGTCTACGTTCCGCCACCGGTTTACCCGCAGCCGGCGTCTGTCTATGTCCCGCCGCCTGCGACGACGCAGCCGCCGCAGTACTACTATGCGCCGCAGCCAGCGGCTCCGCAAACCTACGCTCCGGCGCCGCAGACCTATGTACCGGCGCCGTCTGCCGTGCCGGCCACTACCGCACCAGTGCCGACGCTGCCTGCTCAAACCGCGCCGCCAGCGGGCACCAGCTATTAGTCGTGCTATCCGGCCGCAATCGATCGCAATCAGCGTTCGCAATACGGGCAGATCTCTGCTTCGCACGCGTCACTGTGTCCACACTATCGCTGTGGCGGCTGATCGCGTAGGTTAAGGATCGCAGCTCGGTCCAGACTGGCCCGCCGCCGTAATATTCTGTTGGACAGCCGTGAACATGAACGGAAGGCTCGCTAATTATGCGCATTGCCATTACCGGCGCCACGGGCTTCTTAGGCCGTTATCTCGTTTCTCGCCTGGCATCGCAGGGACACCACTGCCGCTGCTGGTATCGACCTAATAGCGATCGCGGCGGCTTTGAACCATTGCAGGAAAAAATCGATTGGGTGCCGGGCGGGTTGGGCGACGCCCGAGCAGCCAGCGAACTCCTACAGACCTGCGATGCGGTTGTTCATGCCGCTCTGTACCATCCCGGCGGCGGATTTCGTGGCACCGAGGGAGATCTGCTCGACTTTACGACAAAAAATGTCCTTGGCTCGTTGCAACTGATGGAAGCCGCGCGACAGTCCGGCGTCAGTCGCTTCGTGTTCATATCGAGTTGTGCCGTCTATGAGAAGATTCTCGACGACCGGCCACTCGATGAAACGCATCCGACGTGGCCCGCCAGCCACTATGGCGCTCATAAGGCCGCCATCGAGCAGTTCGTTCATAGTTACGGGTTCGGTCATGGATTTTCTGTCTGCGCGATACGGCCGACGGGCATTTACGGCATCGCTACTCCGGTGGCGGAAAGCCGGTGGTTCGACTTGGTGCGGACTATCGCCAAAGGGCGTGCAGTTGAGTGCCGTCGTGGCGGAAAAGAGGTACACGCCACCGACGTCGCGAAGGCCGTGGAAATCCTACTGACCGCCGACGGCGTGGCCGGCGAAGTCTATAACTGCTACGACATCTACGTTTCCGAGCACGAAGTGGCAACGATCGCTAAGCGGCTCGCTGGCAGCAGCAGCGACATTCGCGGATCGGCGACCACCCCAAAGCATCAGATTGACGTGGAAAAGCTTCGCCGCCTCGGCATGCATTTTGGCGGCCCGCCCTTGCTGGAGCATACCATCCAGCAATTGCTCGATGCCGTCTAATCGCCGGCCGCACCAGCCGTGCATCCTTCCTGCCGGTGTCTTCCGGGCGTTCTGCTTCGATTCCTACCTCGCCCTGATTCCGTAAAATGCCATCGACCTGGCTAAATAGACAAACACGGTCGGGATTGGCGGATGCCTAGAATATTCCCGCGCGAGTGGTCGAATTGTTCTCGCCGCATCGATCATGTCGATCGAAACGATTACACGGAACGAAACGTTACTGCGGGGGGATCACGATGCGCAGACTCTATCGACATGCCGGCGCCATGCGGCTGGCAGTCGCGGCACTGATGCTTGCCCTGAGCGGCTGTACAAGTTTTCGTGACTACATCCATAACGGGTTCAAAGTCGGGCCGGACTATTGCCCGCCCGGCGCCCCGGCCGCCAAGCATTGGATCGACGCCGCCGATGTCCAGCAGCCCAAGGACTGCGAGAGCCTTTGCCATTGGTGGACTGTCTTTAACGACCCGAAGCTCAACGAGCTTGTCGCTTGCGCATATCGTCAGAACCTCACGCTTCGACAGGCGGCCGCCCGTGTGCTTCAGGCCCGGGCGCGACTCGGCATCACCGCCGGAGAACTCTTTCCGCAGCAACAATTTGCGTTCGGCAGCTATGACCGCGTGGCACGGCCCGGCAACAATTTCAGCGACGTGTGGGACATGGGCTTTCGGCTCCAATGGGAGCTCGACTTCTGGGGCCGCCTGCGCCGGGCTGTCCTTGCCGAAGAGGCATTGCTGGATGCTTCCGTGGCCGACTTCGATGGCGCCATCGTGACGATGCTCGGCGACATTGCCTCGAACTATGTTCGCGTCCGCACCGACGAAGAGCGGATCAATCTTCTCCAAGCCAACATCGAACTGCAGCGCGGTATCGTCCAATACATTGACACGCGGTTCAAGGCCGGCTTCAAACAGAACGAGTTGGACTTGGACCAAGCCGTCAGCAACCTCAAGCAAACGCAAGCCGGAATCCCACAGTTGGAGATTGATCGCCGGCAAGCCGAAGACGCCCTGTGCGTGCTCTTGGGAATCCCACCGTGTGACCTGAACAACATGCTAGCGACAGGTCCCATACCGGCGTGCCGCCCGAAGTGGCGATCGGTATCCCCTGCGATCTGGTCCGCCGCCGCCCAGATGTCCGCGCGGCCGAGCGTCGCGCCGCCGCTCAGGCACAAGAAATTGGGATAGCTCAGGCCGACCTTTATCCCACTTTCACGGTCAACGGGACGCTCGGCTGGACCGCACAGAACTTCCCCGACTTGTTCCGCGCAAGCTCGCTGAGTTCCAGCGTAGGCCCGTCGTTCCAATGGAACCTGCTGAATTATGGGCGTATTGCGAACAATGTCCGGCTACAGGACGCGGCCTTCCAGGAACTGGTCGCCGCGTATCAACAGAGCGTCCTTCAGGCGAGCCGGGAGGTGGAAGACGGACTGGTGACATTCTTGCGCGCTCAACGACAACGTGTACTGTTGGACGAAAGCGTTACCGCGGCCAGCAATGCCGTGAAGATCGTCGTGCTTCAGTACAAGGTCGGGACCGTCGATTTCAACCGCTACGCGGTTATCGAGCAAAACCTCGTCACGCAACAGGACCAGCTCGCCCAATCGCGCGGGCAAATCGCCCAAGGGCTGATCCAAACGTACCGAGCATTAGGCGGCGGCTGGGAAATCCGCTTGGGAGCCGACGGCGCCGCCGGAGCGACGCAGCAAGCCGCGCCCTATGCCCCGACAACACCTGAGAACGTCCCGGCCCCTCTGCCCGATGACAGCAACAGCAACACGATCCCCGCGCCGCTTCCGCCGCAGCCGTACCCGCCGTTGCCGCGAGCGCCAAGCCCGGAGTTGCCTCCACCGTCGATGGAGCCGCTGCCGAAGGCCGACATGCCGTAGTGCTTAGGTGAATTTCTGCCCTGCGATCTGCTGTAATGGGGGGTTCTGCCCGCTAATCTGCCCCTGAGCGTCTCATCATCCAAATAGAGCGGGATCGATGGCACGCTTCGGAGCGCAGTACTCGCGCGGATGCCAATTCCTACCACAAAAAATCTCACTGCGCCTGGTATGCCAGTCTAAACGGTCGCCGTAAGCGCCTTGCCATGGAAGCAAGGGCGAACAAGCCGCGAACGTAAATATGACAACCTCACGGCAAGGCGTCAGCCCGTTGCCCATGCCCTGTGTAGGCCAAGAGGCTACAAGAGCGAGTCCCAGCTTGGTTTCGCCAAGCTCACCGATGCAAGAATGCATCAACGACTCGTTGAGTGCTTGCCATCATCTCTGCGTTGGCCCGAATCGCCGCCCGGCTTATGAACTCATTGCTCCATGACGCTTGCATGAGCGACGACTTAGCGATCATGAGCACCATTTCGGCCGGGTCCTTTGGTGGCGGCAACTTGCAGAATTCTTCCGCTTCCCGCTTGGCCCGTTCCGCCAAGTCGGGGAACACGCTATAAGCGAGTGAATTCGAAGCGAACTTTACGCCCGCAACCTGAATTTGCCAATTTGCCTCTGACAAATCGTTCACAATCGCACCCTCCGCGGAAGTTGCTCGCCAACAAGGTCACGGCCGAACCAGTTTACCGTTGTCGACGATTTGTAGCGTGTCGACGATCCAGGTTACGTTTCCTAGGCAAAGCGTTCTTGGATGGCTCCCACTAGTCGGCTACCGTCACACATACACTTGATCCTCTCGCAAGCGCACTAGCATGCGAAGCGGGCCTCCTTCGACGCACCGCGGCGCGTCGTGGAGAGGCGGAATGGGACGCTGATCGGCGTAACTCGTAGGCGGCATATGTCTCAATCAGGCGGCGCAAGCGGGCGGGCCGCATGCCGTCCAGGTTTGGCCGCAGCACCTCGGCGAAGTCAGCTAAATCCTCAACGAGACCTCGACGATCTGCCAATTCATGGGCCGGATCAATTTGCAAAGGGCAGACTCGCTGCCACACGTCGGCCAGTTGCACATCCTCTGACTTATCAAGCAGAGATTCAATCTTGGTACGATAGGCCTTGCCGGCTACAGTTCTCAGGCTGGTGCGATCCCTGATTACCCGGGTGTCGTTGAGCCTCGACGTCTTTTTAAGTTTCGGCTGTACGGTAGTCGTGTTGTTGTCCATCGCTAATCCCGCCATGTTCAATGGCTCAACTCTGCAACCCAAAAAACCGCGACTGGACCTGCCTGACCGCAAAAATGAATTGTTATAAAAGACTGGGCGGCCCCGCCCCAAGGGAGTTCGCATGAACCTCCACTACATCTCAGCTAGGAAATCGGGTGGCGATGATGCAAATTCGTCGTTTACGATACCCTCCCTTTTGGACATCCCAAACTACCCTCAGACAATATTAGGCGGGCAGTGGCCCAGCTACAATCAGGAAAACCCTGGTGTGGCTATTGTGAAAAAACGTAGGCGACCTTCTGCACAATGCTCTTAGCTGGTACACTGGCCACAACTCTGATACTTTCACCGAAGGAGATGCCCTGTGGCGAAGAAACGACCCGCAAAGAAGGCTGCTAAGACGACCAAGACGACTGAAAAGCAAGTACACGTCGAGGAGATCGTCCTTTCCCCCGGCCAGGACAAAGCCATCAGGCTTGTGGAAAAATCCGCCAAAGTGCGCGGCGAATTGGAAGAAGCGGTCAAGCTAGCGGCGACGAAGGTGGTGCGGAAGTGCATGAAGGATCACGGCATCCAGCTCACGGCGCCCGAGGCCACGCTCCTCATGACGTTCTGGTTCGAAGAAGAGTAGATCACGCGCAAGCGCGCCGCTCTCTTATCGATCTGATTCAATCTGCCCCGTAGCCACGTGGGGCACGTGAAACCACCGCCTATTCATCGGATGCCGAGGCATGTCTGGCTCCGAGTGTTGGTCGCGATCGGCGCTTCCTACCGTCGATTGCGCCGCGGAAAGGGAATCAGTTCGTTCACCTGGGCCTTGTACATCCGGTACTCGTCGCCAAACCTCATTTCCAGGTGGTCGCTCTCACGTCGAATCGTCGCTCTGAACGCTATGTATGCTACTACCGGCGTCAGCAGCAGCGGCCAAGATCGACTCAGTAGTACCAATCCAGGAATGACAAATAGAATCCAGGACGAGTAGATCGGATTGCGGACGAGGCCGAAGATGCCCGTGGTGGCCAGCGTGTCTGAGTTGTAGGCGTGAGTCGCGGCCCTGACGGCCACAAACAGTATCGGAATTCCGATTACGAGTAGAACAACTCCGGCCACCGAGAATGCCGTGTACGGCAGCGACGTGATCGAGCAAACATCCGGCCACAGCCAAGTGGCCAACCCGGCGACGGCGGCATAAGCCCCGGCCGACAACATGATTTTTGGGCCGACGCCCCAGCGACTGATTTCTCGGGTCATGGCTCAGTTCTCGCTTCCACGGGCAACGGCTCATTTGGCTGAACGCCGTACTTCCGCCTTCTTGCTCGCCCATGGGGGCAGCCGCCGAAGGTCAACAGCACTTCAATGGACTGAACGAATCGGGCAAGTCGATTGCCCTCTCTGGCTTTGGTGCAGATGGGACATTTGTTTTCGCAATAGTCGGGATCAGCCATGTATCACCGTTTCAATTGTCAGGGTGGGCAGTTGGGCGTTGGGACGCTCCCCGATCGGAAGACGCCGCCAATCCAGGCCGAGCGCGTTGAGTCAGCCGGCCTTCTCCGAGGAAATACTGCCCGCAAACAGCGCATGAAGCTCGTCGCGGTGCTGGCCCGTGGCGGTGTGAATGATAACAGCTTGATTGCGACCATTGCTATGGACCTTTTTCACGCCGAAGCCATGCCCTTGCAGCCGTCGTCGGGTCTGACTGGCGCTCAGATTCACGTATAGCCGATCACCTTTGATGTCTTTCATCACGTGCCCCCGCTGCCGACCGAATGCTTGGGGTGGGAGCAACCGGTCGCGCGGAAAATGAAATCCTCAACTCCTGTTCCACAATCGAAATGCTCCGATAGCTAACAACAGCCATCCGATGATAAAGGCAACTCCACCAACCGGAACCGGGTACACAAAGGACCGCCGTCCTGTCGCTAGCCAAACGTAGATCAGACCCGAAAACAGGACGATTCCCACCAGCATTGACCAACCGGCGCCGTCGATCAACCGGCTGTGGCGATGCAGACCAAGCAAGCCGACCAGGACCAGACCGACAGCATGATACATCTGGTATTGGACGGCCGTTTGAAATGCCTCGAGCTGTTGCGAAAGTAGGTGCGACTTCAATGCGTGGGCGCCAATGGCGCCGAGGCCGACAGCTAGGGCCGCCAGTACGCCACCCAGGAAGATAAACAGGACCGGTTGCATCAGTCTTCTCCGAGCAAAGCCTTCGTTCATGATTTTGGTCGTCAGTATAGCATAAACGGGTGCCCAAGTCGGCAAATCACCGTCGCGCATGCCGACATGTCATGCAAGGGAATGAACCACGAGTGCGCATTTTGAGGTGGCCTCATTTGTCTAGACCACGGATGGCGCTTTCTTAGATGGTAGGGATTAGCGGCCCGCGAGACCCATTCCAGAGGTCTCGCGCGGACGCAGCATTGCCAACACCATCATGACTACATGTTGGTTGTCCAAATTTGTTTCGAGCAATTTGAGTCATTTCGACGACACCTCGGCAATTGCCCACGACGCTTCGTGATACACCGTGTGCGGAGTGCGATCGTCCAAGGCCGAATGGATGCGCTCCTCGTTGTAAAACAGGAACCAATCGGCCAAGCCAGCCTGCAACGTGCGCGGGGTCGCGTGGTCGTGAAGGTAGATGTACTCTTACTTCACCGATCCCAATGCACCCGTCATTGCACGCCCATCGGCGCAGCGATCGAATCGGCACTTGACGGCACTCAGAATCTGCCGCAAACTATTGGAGCTTAACACTATGCGAGAGTGGCGGAATTGGCAGACGCGCTGGACTTAGGAATCAAAAATTGCGCGCACAAAAATTGCCGTAAGTGCTTATCTATCCGTCGCTAAGAACGTGTAAGCGCAACCAAATTCTTGTCCCTATTGCAGCCGATTTTGGCCGTTTGCGCGGCTTCCGGGGACGAACAGGGACAGGGTAACCACAGCCACAGAGCAACCGGAGAAGTGGTCTGTTGCCCTTGCCGTTTGTCCATCATTGCAGGGGACGCCATCGGTTGGTGGGTCGAAATCGCAAAGCAATTGTATTCTGTTGCTCTGTGGTGGATCGGTGGCACCTGGCCGGCTGGCCCTCGACCGGGTGTAGTGACTGCACCGCCTGTCAACAGTTACGGTAATGGCGTGCCACGTCTATTTGGTAGTGCGTCGTTGACCTAAATGCGGGGGTGTGTTATCGTAGCTGTTGGCCGCTTAGCCCCTTGGTCAGAGTCTCAGAAGCGGCGCTTTGGTTCGGCGCTCCTTTTCGTTGGGTCGTGGTTGCGAGGTTGATTCGGCACGAATTGACTATTCAGGATTTTTGTCGGCGGGGTTCTCTGCTGTGTACTCGTTCATTCCAGGGCAGAAGGTCGCCTACAACTTCAAGGGTGATGTGTCATGAGACCATACATGGTTGCTCTGTTGGCGATGATAGTAATGTCCGGCACTGTCGCATCCCTGTATGCGGGCAATGGAACATGGACATCCACGACCACGGGCCTTTGGGGTGACGGTGCCAAATGGTCTGGTGGCAACGTGGCGGATGGATCAGGTTATACGGCGAACTTCGGCACAATCAACATCACCAGTGATGTCACGGTTCACTTCGATTCGGCTCGCACAATCGGCAACCTAACTTTTGGCGATACCGTGACATCCAGCGCCGCTGGCTGGATACTTGACAACAACGGCACCCCAGCCAACATCCTTACATTGGCAGGCGGCACGCCAACTACTACCGTCAACCAACTCGGAACGGGCAAGTCAGCGACTATCGGTCTGGAAATCACTGGCACAATGGGGCTTACAAAAGCAGGCAACGGGACTCTGATTCTGGGTACGGCCAACACTTATACCGGTGCAACGACCGTGAGCGCCGGCACGTTGGCATACGGTACCAACGACGTGATTTCCACGGGTGCGGTGACGGTCAACGGCGGCATGCTCAATCTGGGTACATACAGCGACACCGTGGGGACGGTGACGGTCAACGGCGGCGACATTACGGGTAGCGGCACGTTAACTGGCACGGGCAGCTTTGAGATGAAGAGCGGTTCGATTAGCGCAGTTCTGGCTGGAACAGGTATTGCCTTGAACAAGACTACCTCTGGCACGGTGACACTCTCTGGTACCGATACCTACACTGGCGGCACAAACCTTGGCGCGGGCACACTCAGCTTTGCTAACGGCGCGCTTGGCACAACGGGCAATGTCGTCTTCAATGGCAACTCGACCCTCCAATGGAACGGTACGAATACGCAAGACATTTCGGACTCCGGCCGCCTTCGCATCGACGACGGTGTTACTGCTACGCTGGACACGGGCAACAACACCATCACGCTGGGCAATAATATTGGTCTTAACAGTGGCGGTACGAACAGCACCGGTGGCATGGCTAAGGCGGGCAACGGGACTCTGATTCTGGGCGCGGCCAACACTTACACCGGTGTAACGACTGTGAGCGCCGGTACGCTGGTCTATGGGGCCAACGACGCGATTTCGACGGGCGCGGTGACAGTCAACGGTGGCGCGCTTGACTTGGGTACGTACAGCGACACCGTGGGGACGGTGACGGTCAACGGCGGAAGCATTACAGGCAGCGGAACGCTTACTAGTACAGGCAGCTTTGAGATAATGAGCGGTTCGGTTAGCGCCGTTCTAGCTGGAACAGATATTGCCTTGAACAAGACTACCTCTGGCACGGCAACACTCTCTGGCGCGAATACATACACCGGTGCAACGACCGTGAGCGCCGGCACGTTGGCATACGGTGCCAACGACGTGATTTCCACGGGTGCGGTGACGGTCAACGGCGGCACGCTCAATCTGGGTACATACAGCGACACCGTGGGGACGGTGACGGTCAACGGCGGCAGCATTACCGGCACCGGAACGCTCACCAGTACGGGCAGCTTTGAGATGAAGAGTGGTTCGGTGAGCGCTGTCTTGGCTGGTGAAGGCATTGCGCTGAACAAGTCCACGTCCGGCACAATGACTCTTTCTGGAGCCAACACCTACACCGGTGGCACCACTGTCAATTCGGGCATCTTATCGATTTCGTCAACGGCAGCCCTTCCGGGATGGAACACTCCCGGCCAGTACACGGTGCGACCCGGCGCAGCGCTCATCGTCCGCGACGCCGTAACGGACGCCGACGTCGCTGCGATGCTGAGCACCGGCAACTTCACCGCTGGATCGCAAATTGGATTTGATGTGCTTGGTTCACGAGCCTTTGACACAAGCAACTTACCGTCATCTATGGGCTTGGCCAAGAGCGGCAGTGGCACACTTAGGCTATCTGGTAGCAATGCGTTTAGTGGTGGCGTAACGCTTTCTCAGGGACAGCTCAACATCGAGACCACCACTGCCTTGGGTACCGGCACTTTTACGATTGGTGGGGACGGCACCTGCGTAATCAACAGCCCAGCTATTTCCAATTTCACAATTTCGACCAACAACCCTATGGCATGGAATGGCAACTTCGCTTATGGGGGCGGCTATAATCTTAATCTCGGCAACGGTCCGGTCACGCTTGGCAGCGACGTAACGATTGACTGTTCGCCTAACATGTTGACAGTGGGGGGCAACATCACCGGGAACCATTCAATTACCAAGACGGGCGGCGATCGACTGACCCTGTCGGGCGTCAATAGCTTTTCTGGGGGTTTGTGGCTCAAGGAGGGCGACCTCATAATCAACAACGGTCAGGCTATCGGTACTGGCACCTTTACAATTGGTGGCCCGAACTTCCATAGGCTTACTAATTCGTCAGGCGGTGGTATCACCTTCTCAAACAACAATCCCATCTCATTGCTCAGTGGCGTTTCGATAAACGAGTCCGGTGGCAGCGACATCAATTTCGGCAGTGGACCGGTAACGCTCTCAGCGTCCCAAGTAGGTTTTGAGATTTATGCTCGCTCACATCTTACCATCCCCGGCCCAATCAGCGGATTCGGCGGAATATCGCTCGGTAGCGGGCTCGGGTGGGGCACATTAATCCTATCGGGCAGCAATACGTATCAAGGCGGAACTTCAATTAGCCACGGCTATCTGGACTCGACCGACAACTCGGTAATCTACAACACGCTCCAAGTCGCGAAGCCGGCGTCGCTTCCCGGATTTGACGTGCCGGGCAAAGTGACAGTGCAGCAGTGGGGTATGCTTGCGATGAATTATGGTGGCCCGGGTGAGTGGACAGCGGAGAGCTTCGACACGTTGCGCGCTAATGCCACGGTCGCTGACGGGGCGATTCTCGGATTTGATACGACCAATGCCACGAGCGGTGCGACTTATCCCAATAGCATCAACGGTAACATCGGTGTGGCGAAGCTCGGTGATAACACGCTGATCCTCCCGGCCGTCAATAACTTTTCAGGCGGAACGATCGTGACCGGCGGTACGCTGAAGTTGACGAACGGTGATAATCGTCTTTCGACAACGGGCGCTATTACGGTCACGGGCGGCACTCTTGACCTCGGAGGCAATTTGCAGGTTACTTCGGGTAATGTCACTTTGCGAACAGGTGCAGTTGCAAACGGCATACTTGAGGCTTCGGGCAAACTTTTGATCGACGGTATCAACGTGCCGGCTGGAACCGTTCTCCGGAAGACTGGCGGAATTTTTGACGGGAGGGCTGGAATCGTCTCGGGGACCTTAGCAAATGGCACGGCTATAGCCACGCTGGAGAAGCGGAGCACTGGCGAGCTTGTCCTCAGCGGGTCCAATACCTACAGTGGTGGGACTCACGTCTATGCCGGAATCCTTCGAGTTGCCACGCCCGCTGCGCTACCCGGCTACAACTCGCCCGGGACGGTTACGGTTGCCGGGACGCAATACGTTGGGGCCGGGACGCTAGCGGTCAACTATGGTGGCCTCGGTGATTGGACGCCCGCCGAAGTGGACGCACTGAGGGCCAATGTCACATTTAGCCCCAAATACGGCGCTCCCTGTTACTTGGGATTCGATACGACGAACGCCGGAGGCGGGACGATTTACGACAGCACAATATCGGGCACCCTTGGCATTAACAAGCTTGGTGCTAACAGCTTGACGTTAACTGCGGTCAATTCCTACAGCGGGGGCACGCAGGTGAGCGACGGTGTCTTGGCCGTTGGCGTCGACAATGCTTTAGGCACGGGCGACATTTCAGTAACCGGCGGCACACTCGATCTCTGTGGTCACACACAGGCCTTAGCGGGCCAACTAGGCACATTTGGTGGGTCAGTCGTAAACGGCAAGATTCTGGCGAGTGGTTTCCAAATATATTCGGGCATTGTCTCCGCTGATTTGTCGAATGGTCAGAACCAATGGGGCGGGCTGTTGAAGTACGGCGATGGCACAGTGGTACTCTCGGGCAACAACTCCTATGTTGGCAACACTACTGTCTTCGGTGGGAAGCTCGTTGTGTCGAATGACGCCGGCTCTGCTACTGGCTCCGGAAACGTGACCGTGAATGCCGGGGCAATTCTCGCTGGAACAGGAACAATTGCGGGTCGAGTCACGATGAACGGTATCCTTGCGCCTGGCGAAAGCCCCGGAATTCTTACTGTCAATAATCAGGTGACATTCCAGGCCGGCTCCGCCTTCAATGTTGACGTAATGGGTCTGGTGGCCGGCAGCGGCTACGACCAGTTGCTAACAACCGGCCCTGTGTCGTTAGCCGGTTCACTCACGGCAGATTTCGGCAGTTTTATTCCGACCGGCCACGATATGCTGTTTGTGCTCAACAACACTGGATTGGGCACCACCACCGGCACGTTCCAATACGCCGACAACGCGAAAATTGGCACGTTCAACGGCTATGATTGGTATATCACCTACGACGCCAACAATGCAATCGTGCCGAGTCTCAACGGTGGCAACGACGTGGCAATCTACAGCGTGCCGGAACCTTCCACGATTGCACTTCTCAGCATCGGCGCTCTCAGCCTGTTCGCCTACGCGTGTCGACGACGAAGGCAATCGACGTAGGTCGTCAACGCAAGCAGAAAGACAAAACATCCCGAACTAACCATCAGGCGGAAGCAGCCGCACGGTGGCGGTATGGCTGGCGATTCCGTGGCGGGCGTGTTTCTTCTGGGTTGTCTGACGCGTCAAGGGATCAACAAATACCACCACCACAGTCGATACGGCCCCGCCGGGGGCCGATTTTGCCGGTTGTGTTCGACGCGACGAATTTGACCCCATCTATGGGAACGTGATTGTCAACCGGTGTGAGTTATTTTTCGATGCGGATCGGGTGGGGGCGTCCACGAGCGGGTGTGGGCTCAACCATCTATTCGGGATCAGCAGAATACTGCCGTCGCCATGAAAAAGGAATACAAGGCAGCGCCGCCATTCACCCTACCGCGGTCGGCCGGAAAAAGCCGCCTTCAGGGGTCAAAACGGGGTCGCTGCTGGGTCCCACGCCTGATCGCGTCGAATGTTGTCTCCTGGGTTTTCCTTGAATGGGGTTCCCCCGAGCCCCTTCCGCCTTCGCCGTCGCGTCGGCCTTCAACCGACCGCGCAGCGAGAGCGGCCGATGCGAGGGCGAGGGCGCGAAGGGGCGGCCCCCTTCTGTCGAGCCCGAGCCGAGGTATCCGCCGACTGGTGAACCTTGGTGGTTCGTTGATTGCTGTTGGGCACGCCAAGCAGTTCGTAGGGTCTGCTCGACTGAAGCATCGCAAACATCATGCACAGCAGGTGACGCGACACGCCCACAATCGCTTTTTTCTTCGAGCCCGTATTGATTTGCAGCCGCACCAGCATGTCCCGCCAGCGTGGCGAACGCACCGCCAACCGCCAGGCAGCCTGGATCATCGCCCAGCGCAACAGGCGAGAGCCCTCCTTGCTGATGTGGAGTTCCAAGCATTTGTCCGCGCTTCTGCGAAAACCGGGGTCGAGACCGGCGAAGGCGGCCACAGCCTTCTGCGAGTGAAATCGTCGCCAATCGCCCAATTCGCTCAGCACCACGTCGATCGTCACCGGACCAATCTGAGGAATCGTGTCCAGCAGCGCCCTCGCCTCTTGCTCGACCAAAGGCGCAGTCTCGGCAAATTGTGCAAGTCGCCGATCGGCTTCTCGAAGTTGTCGCTGAAACAAGGCCAGTTGTTCTTGCAGAGCTTGAACCGTGAAACGATCGGCCGACGAAAGCGACACGCCCGCCAAGTATTGTTCCCCTTGCGGCGTGAACAGTTGGGCGATGTCGGCGTTGTAGTGCCCGAGCACGTTGCGGACCTTGCACTTCAACGACGTGATGCGGCGTTGCAACCAACACCGATGCCGCACCAAGACTCGGTGCTGACGAATCCGAGGTGTGGGGCGGTACGCCTGCGGAATCATGTCCAAGGCCAGGAAGGTCGCCAACACCTCGGCGTCGATCTTGTCGCTCTTGCGGGTGCTCTCGGCGATCACCCGCAACTTCTTGGGATGCGCCAGCACCAAACGATCGGCCATGTCTTCGATCAGCAGAAAGAACCATTCGTAGGCGGCGGTCGCTTCGACGACGACCTGAAACGAATCCAACCCTTGGAAAAAGCCTCGAATTGCCTCCGGCTCGTGGCAGCCGAACCGTGCGCGCTTTACTACTTTCGGCCGGCCAGCGGCTAGCACAACAACACACAGGACGATAACATGCTTGTGGAGGTCGACACCGACATACTTCATGGCTTGACTCCTTTTGTGGAAACACGGTCGCCAAAACTACCGGTTTACCACGTTTTCAAGGGCAAGCCAGTCGGCTCGACCTCCTTTCTCATAGTTTCACCCTGGGGCAGCCGTCACCTTCGGGCGTTTTGTACTCACTGACGGGGTAGGCCAGTGCTCTTGTCGCCATAAAGCACTGCCGAATTGATGCTTGCGTTGGGCAGGTATCCTCTCTTGTCCCTGGAATGTCCCGGTTGAGGTGCCGCAATGGACGGATCGTTTTGCGTTGTCGAGATAATGGCCGACGGTCTGCCCGTCTACGTTGCGGTAGAGCGGGCCGGGCAGCCGTTTGTTGGCTTGGCATGGGCCGTGCGCTGGCTGGTCTGCAATCCGCTCACGGCATGGCTGAGAACACTGCCAGAGGCCCCAGAATCGCACGTTGTGCTTGGCGATCGTAACCCTGCGCGTGCACTGCGCAGCCGAGAAGTCGCCACTTGACGGCACTCAGAATCTGCCGCAGACTATTGGAGCTTAACACTATGCGAGAGTGGCGGAATTGGCAGACGCGCTGGACTTAGGATCCAGTGGGGAAACCCGTGCAGGTTCAACTCCTGTCTCTCGCACCTTATCGGGTAGGAGGGGGCGTTGCCGCCCCCGTCCTCCCACACGACCGTGCGTACGGTTCCGTACACGGCGGTTCAGATTAAACGCTTAAAACGCTGTGACTCGGTAATAAGGCTCACCAGACCGAGCTGGTGCAGATAACGGGTCGGGACCGCTTGGTTCATGTGGCTTGCGCCGGCATTCCACCAAGGGCCATGCCCGTTGGTCGCGGAAGTCCACGCTCGGGCGTGGTCCAGTCCGCGTCGCATCAGTTCGCGGGCGCGAGTCCAGTTTCGCTTCCACTGCCGCCAAAGAATGGCCCGCAGTTTCCGGCGAATCCACTGGTCCAGTTCCTCGAACGTGATCCGAATCTGCGATTTCCGGTAGTACGACACCCAACCGCGAAGCACTGGACGCAATTCCTCCAACACGCGACGAAGGCTACGCCCTCGACCACGCCGGAAAATCGTCCGAAGTTTCTCCTTCAATCGTTTCACCGACTGAGGCGACACCTTCAGCTTTGGTTGGCGATGCGGCGTCACCGTATAGCCCAGGAACTTGCGGTTCCAGGGCCGGTCCACCGCACTCTTCTCTCGATTGACCTTCAAACGCAAACGTTCCCGAAGGAATCGCTCGACCGACGACAAAACGCGTTCGCCCGCCGCTTTCGACCGCACATAGATGTTACAATCGTCGGCGTATCGGACGAATCGGTGCCCACGCCGCTGAAGCTCGCTATCCAACTCGTCGAGCAGGATGTTGCTCAGCAGCGGCGAGAGCGGGCCGCCTTGCGGCGTCCCTTCCGTGCGTTGCGCCACCAGTCCATCTTCCATCATGCCCGCCTGCAAGTAGCGGCGGATCAGACGAAGGATGCGTTTGTCTTCGATGTGCCGAGCCAGCCGCGACATCAAGATGTCGTGGTTGACCCGATCGAAGAACTTCTCCAGATCCATGTCCACCACCCAGCGATGCCCGGCCTCGATGTACTCCCGCGCCCGATCAATCGCTTGATGGGCGCTGCGTCTCGGACGAAAGCCGAAGCTTTGGTCCGAAAATCGAGGATCGAAGTATCGCTGCAACACTTGGTTGAGGGCCTGTTGAATCAGTCGATCGAGAACCGTCGGAATGCCCAGCATCCGCACGCCTTTGCCGCCCGGCTTGGGGATTTCCACCTTCCGAACCGGCGAGGGACGATACGTACCGCTGAGCAGTTCTTCCCGGATGGCCTCCCAGCAGGCTTGGAGCAAGGGCTTCAAGTCGTCAACGGTGATTCCGTCAACGCCCGGAGCACCTGGTTGCCCACCACCTGCCGGTAAGCCGCCAGCATGTTCTTAGGGCATACAACCTCCTCCATCGTCATCAAGGTCTTCTCGCCGACGTGCTCATTACATGCCGTGCCTGCTTGATGTGCGCAGACCGTGCTCTCGGCGGTTCCGCCGCCTACCCTCCGGTTGCGATCCGGCTTTCCAGCCATCTTGTCTGCATCTCGTTCAGGCATCGAATGCTCTGCGTCGGTTCGGTCTAATCTGTTCGGCCCTTCGGCACGTCGATGCGGCCTTGCGATCCCCGGCCGTTTCTCCCCTTTCGGGCGAGTGTCTCGATCGAGCGGGCCGCCGGCCCGCGACTACTATGGCCTCGGCTGACTTCTGTCGTCCCTTCGGCCCGCCTTGCGACGGGCCTAGCCATTGGCAGGACGACAGATCTCTCAGGGTAAGGCGCGTGACTTTCCTCCCATACACCCGCCGCATATACGCCGAACCGGTCCGAATGACGTTGGGCTTCGAGTCTATTGGCCCTCTCGCCCACCGGTTCGACGCCTCGTATGCGATTCATGTTCTTCGGGCCAGGAGTTTGCCTGCCGCTTCCTTCGGACTCCGCCTCACGGCGGACGCCCTTGCGTTTCGGCTAGGAGTTCCTGTCATTAAGGTCTCCGCCGGGACTCTCACCCGGCCAGTCACTTCCCGGCTCGCTTTCGCTACCCGGTTGACAGCGTCAGGTATGACGCTGCGCGTCATGCCTGACGCACCAATAGATGAAAGGACTTACGGCGAATGGCTGTAAGTCCTTTACTATTTGTGTTGGTCGTACTGGTAGCAAATTGGTAGCAATATTTCGCCGGTGTTGCTGCGTTGTTGTTGAACCTCGCCTTCTGACCGCTAACGGGCTTCCAGGGTCTTGAAGCGGCTACAAACGGGCCTCGTCCGAATCGAAAATGTTCGTGGGATCAACATGGAGCAGGAAAGTCACGTCTGGCAGCGGCAAGATTTGGCGAAGCGATTTCTCGAAGACGTGCGGGGCGGCATTCCCATGGCGGCTGAACAGATTGACGTGCTGCTTCGGATCGTCCACGTCATACTGCCCAATGCAAAACGCACTCTTGACCTCGGCTGTGGAGACGGGATTCTCGGGCGAACCGTGCTTGCCGACTATCCCGAGGCCACCGGCGTCTTCCTGGACTTTTCGGAGCACATGATTGAGGCGGTCAAGCAGAAGGCCGATGCGGGCCGGGCCGCCTTTTTCGTTCAAGACCTTCGAACGAGAGACTGGATGCAATCGGTTGGCAGCCACGCCCCGTTCGACGTGGTCCTATCGGGCTTGGCGATTCATCATCTGACCGACGAGAGAAAGAAGGAACTTTACCAGGAGATCTTTGACCTGCTGACACCGGGTGGATTGTTTCTCAACCTGGAACACGTGGCTCCCAATTCGGCGTGGACGAAACAAGCGTTTGACGACCTATTTTTGGATTCCCTGTGGTCGCACCATCAGGATCACGGTGGCACGATGACACGAGACGCCATCGCCAAGGAGTATTATTACCGCCCGGACAAGGCCGAGAATATCTTGGCCCCGGTCGATTTTCAGTGCAAGTGGTTGGAGAAGATCGGCTTCGTCGAAGTGGATTGTTTCTTCAAGCTCTTCGAGTTGGCATTATTTGGCGGGCGGAAGCCGCTGCCATCCGAGGCTCCTGGTTGACGTGGACGGCGAACGACAAATACCCGATGCCTGCCACCCCGCCTCGTCGTTTCACGGCATGTCGCTCTCCACCAGCGAATCAAACACCCGCACTTTTTTCCAGTTGTCCTTGGTCTCCTCGACGAACGCTAGGTGGCGCTCGTCAGTCTGATAAAGATCCTGGGCGGCCTTGTCCTGGAAAACCAAGTGCAACGCCACGTCGAAATCCTGATCATTCACCTTGCGGTCGCACTCTTTGGCACGCACGCCAGCGGCAAAGAACACCGTGCCAGGATGCCCCGTTAGATACTTCTTGCAGGCGGCGACGAGCTGCTTCGTTGCCACGTCTGAGGTGTCTTTCAGGCTGAAATAGACATCATGGGCAAACAACTGTTTCTGCATGCAGGTTCTCCCTATGGGGTATGTCGCTACGTTGAGACAGCGCCATTATCCTGCTACGCCGAATATCGACAAGGGGCTGGAATGAAATCGGTGGCTCGGTATCATTACGAAGATGAGCGAGGAAGCAGCCTATGGAACGTCTGACACTGATCGATGATTACCTTTACGGCCCACAGATGTTGCGGAAGGCCGTGGCGGGGATGTCCCACGAGCAGCTTGCCGCCCGCCCTATCCCCGGCAAGTGGTCCACCTTGGAAGTCGTTGCACACTTGGCCGACTTCGAGATCGTCTATGCCGACCGGATCAAGCGGGTAATCGCCGAGGACGAACCAAAAATGTTCGGCGGCGACCCCTCTGTCTTCGCCGCACGTCTTGCTTATAACGAGCGAAACCTCGACGAGGAGCTTCTGTTGATTGCCTTGATCCGTCAGCAGGTGGGCCGAATTCTGCGAACCTTGAAAGCCGAGGAGTTCCAACGCCGTGGCGTCCATTCGGAGTCGGGGCCGATGACGTTGGAGGAACTGGTTCAGCGAATTACGGGCCACATCCCGCATCACGTCCGGTTTATCGAGGAGAAGAGGAAGGCGTTGGAGTTGGCGTAGGCAGATGGCTTGCGGTCTGTGGCCGTTCTCAAGGTCACACGCCTTCTACTTCGATGAATTGTCCCAGGGAGTCAGCCGGGGAATCCAGCGAGGAACGTTCTGCTTGTACCGCAGATAGTCGTCGCCAACCGTTGCCGACCGCCACTATCAAAAGTCGTTTCATTACATCGCCCAAGATCAGGTCGTCCGGATCTACGGCCTCGACATTACGGAACTCCAACATGCGCAGGAGTCCTTACGGCAGAGTTACGAGCAGCTTCAGGTCATTTACGAGGGGATGATCGAGGGCCTACTCATCACGGACATCAAAACAAAGCGTTTTGCTCGTGCGAATTCCTCGATGTGTCGAATGCTCGGCTACTCCGAGGAGGAGTTGTTGGCGGCGTCCGTCAGGGATATTCACCCACCCGAGGAAGTGCCCAACGACGTGCAGAGATTTCAGGCAGCAGCCGATGGCCGAGTCACCATCAACGAGGAGCGACCCGTTCTCAGGAAAGATGGTAGCATTTTTTATGCGGATATTACGGGTCATCCAATCCTCTACGAGGGGCGGCCTTGCCTGCTTGCTCTATTCCGTGATGTCACCGAACGCAAACAGGCTGAGGAGGCGTTGCGGCAGAGCCACGACGAACTTCGTGCGATCTACGATCAAGTGGTGGATGGCATCATCATTACCGACGCCGAGAGCGGTAACGTCCTTCGGGCAAATAGCGCTTACTGCCGTCTGGTGGGCTATTCTGGAGGGGAGGTGTACTCGTTATCGCCAGACCAGATTCATCCGCCAGAAGCATTGCCCAGGGTGTGGGAGTACCTTGAAGCCGTCAAGAAGGGAACCGCTACACGGTTTGACAATCTGCCATTCTTGCGCAACGACGGCAGTATCGTGTATGCCGATGTCATCTCTCGCCCGATTTTCTACGACAGGCAGCCTGGGCTGATCCATTTTTTCCATGACGTTACCGAGCGCAAACGGGCCGAAGAGGCGTTGCTCCGGGAACGGTGCGCTCTGGAACACATGTTGCAGTCTAGCGACCATGAGCGACAACTAATCGCTTACGAAATCCACGATGGCCTGGCGCAATATTTGGCTGGGGCCATCATGCAGTTGGAACATTCCCACAACATACGAGAGGAGAGGCCAAAGGAGTCGGCGACGGCTTACGAAGCTGGCATGGAGTTGCTTCGTCAAAGCCATTTCGAGGCGAGGCGCTTGATTAGCGGAGTCCGGCCACCAATTCTCGACGAGTCGGGCGTGGTGGCGGCGGTGGCCCATCTTGTCTACGAATTCCGGACGCACAAAGGGCCGAAGGTCCAGTTCCGCAGCAAGGTTGAGTTCGACCGCCTCGCTCCCGTTTTGGAAAACTCCATTTATCGGATCGTCCAAGAGGGCCTCGCAAATGCCCTGAAGCACAGCCGGAGCACACAGGTCAGCGTCAGTTTGATGCAACGGGAGGAAAACGTTCGCATCGTAATACGGGATCAGGGCATTGGTTTTGATCCGAAGACCGTTGCGGAAGGTCGCTTCGGTCTGGAAGGCATTCGGGAGCGAGCCCGACTACTTGGCGGGAGTTCAAAGATCGACAGCACTCCTGGCAGAGGAACCCGCATCGTCGTGGATTTGCCCATCGTGCTTCGAAAGGAAAACGCCGAATAGCGCATAGATGCCGATTCCCCCGTCAAGCTGATTGCCCAACAACGGCTTCGCAGGAATGAGTTGGGTTGAAGTCAGATACAATGCGAGCGAGATTGCTTACTCGCTACCGCCGCACCCAAAAAACGACAAGGCCCGTCCATTTCCAGCAGTGTTACCTGACTGACTGGTTTTGGACGGGTCTTGTCTGCGATCATTCTTACCTCGTGGCCCAAGAAGTCAAGGGACAAAATCGCTACGTGTGCGACTCTGCCGTCCCGGCGATTTTTTCGGCGGCGGATTTGTGCGACTTTCGATTTGCAGAAGGCTTTAGCCCTGCGGCGGATTGTTCCGAGTTATCGAGATAACAAAAAGGGTGGGCAGTAGTGGCTCTGGGAGGCCCGCCCGGTGTCAAGTGTGCCGAGGAAAAGTCAAGAGTTGTTTTGATTCGTCTTTTGCAACGTAGTCGTGTTTGTCGAGACCCGACTCCGTTCTCGTTTCGAGTGGTTGATTGCAGACGCATCAATCGGTGTCGTTCGCCCAAGTCGTCACGCCACTCTTGGCCGGAGCACTTGGTAGATCGTTGGCCTCGACAGACCAGTGACCCTTGCGATCTGGGTGATCTTCTTTCCGGCCAACCGCATCTCGTGGATGGCGACAAGTTGCTCGTCGGTCACCCGCCACCGCCAACCTTTTTTCGAGCCGCCCCACGTCTTGCCTTTGCGACGTGCGACGGCCTGACCTGCGGCGACTCGCTCGGCCCTGACCTCGGTTTCGTATTCGGCGACGGAGGCTAGGATCCGGGCATGGAGACGCCCGGCAGGGGAAGCCAAGGAAAAGCCGTCCCTCAAAGAGACCAAGTCAACCTTTCGCTCGGCAAGCTCGTCAAACAATTGGCAGAGGCCCCGAGTCGTGCGACCGAGGCGATCCAGTCGCCAGACCACGATCCGCTCGACCCTCCCCGCCCGCAGATCGGTGAGCAGGCTGTCCATGCCTGGGCGATCCATCGTCTTGCCACTGAACTTATCTCTGTACCACTGGACCGATCCATCGTGGCTTGACGCCCACCGTTCCAAGTCCGGCGACTGGCTAGCGTGATCCTGCCGCTTGCTGCTTACTCGAACGTATATTCCAGTGTGCTTTCCCATGGCTCGGTGATCCATTTCTGTAAAGTCCGGGTTTTGCGTGACCCTTTACAATTTGGGTCTCAACAACTCTCGTGTTTTCCAGCGTTCAGGCGGCGAAATTCGGCGGACACCAACACTTTACAATTTCGACGCTCCTGGCCTTCGGTTGCCGAGTCGGTGTCACCTCCGTTGACCTACGATTTCGCTTTTCCATTTTGCGATCCGAAATTGAGCGGGTTTGCGAGTGTTGTCATGGTCGAATCACCGTTGAAATGGCTGTTCTATTTCGGGAACCACTGATTATGCGAAATTGCGATTCCGCTCCTCGTGTTGGCTGCCCGGTCGGTGTCAGACAGTTCTCGTTTCGATAGCGGGTCGGTACAATGGCGGCGAGAGGACACGTCTCATGGCCGTCTCACCGGACAACACAAACGATGCCGTCGTCGATGAGCATGAGCCGCCTACTAAGCCTACTCGTCGGTCGGGTAATCTGCTTCAAATCTTCGGTGTCGGTGGCGGTGCCATTGGGGGCGTATTTATTGGGGCAGCAAACTATGACGCCTTCCCTATCGGCGTGATTCTCTTCCTGGTAATCGGTGCGGTCATTGGCGGGCTTCTTCCATGGATTGGCAGCTTCGCTTTCTTGGGCTCCATAGTGGCGTTCCTCATCACTGCGTTGACGGACAATCAGTCCGAGTCAACTTGGGTGCTGTGTCCGCTCGTCGGCGGTGCGATTGGCTTTCTGTGGGCGATGGCATCATTGGGTTTTCGGCCCAATCGCCAAGATCACGCATCGCCTCTCGAACAGGAAGTGGAGGGCACAGTAGCCGCAGATCGCATGCAACTGGCCGGGACTAGTTTGGCGGTTGGAGTGGGGCTTGGAATCCTTGCAGGCGTTCTGATCGGAGGACCATTCATCGCAGCAGGACCGTTCATTGGTGCAGTCATTGGCGGCGCAATGTTCGTTGGGCTATGGCTATCGACTCACGGCAAGCGAAAGTAGTTCCCTTTCGTCGTTCTTTCCGTTACCTCACTCGGTGTCAGACCTCCTCGACGCTGCGGATCGACGGGATTACGTCATCGACGGAGATGCCCAGTTCACGCAGGGCCTCGACAAGCTCGGGGTAGTCGTCAGCGGGCAGGCCAAAGTCGTCGGCGACTTCGATGTACTCCAAGCTGTTGTCCATCAGCAAGGCGGTTCCATTTAAGACTTTGGCGATGGCCTCGGCCTCGCTGGCAGCCCTGACCCGATACGTCATGGCGTGAAGCTCGTACTGCTCAATTTCAAACGTCGGCATTGGAATCCTCTTCCGAGTATTCGAGATAGTGATCGCCGTGCTCGTCTTGCTGGAGGTTTTCCTGCTCAACGCCATCGGTGTCGTAATCCCGGACGATCACCTTCACGCCCTTGGGGCAATCGATATGCTGGATCACCCCACCTTCCATCGTGATACGAACGATCTTCATTGCTTGTCTCCCTGGGAATCGGTGTCAAGAAAGAACCAGGGGCTCCCACGGCAAGTCCGCAAGAGCCCCTGGCGTCACCCAGCCTCACCCCGCCTGAAAACCGAAATAGAATCTCGGGTGATGTTGGAACATCAAGCTGCCCCGTTGTCCGTCGCACTTGCGGCGCACCACGACAAGTGGAGCAGCGAAGCCGACCACGTCATAATCTTCACCGAGTTGGCGGGTGTCCCAAACTTGGCCATACTGGATCTCAAGTGCCTCTCGGCTGCCGGGTTCGGCATTGATCTCGGCCAGCATTTGCTTGCGGATGGCTTCGGTTGGATCAGACATGATTTCTCCTTGCAAAAGGTGGTGTTGTCGTCACGATTGGCTAGTCGGTGTCAGACGAGGCATCGTTGCCGTCGCTTCTCGGCCTGCTGGGCGTGATAAGTTGTTACGCCCTGACGCCATTCCCCATTGCCGCCGTACTGGTCGAGCGGGACCATCGACAAGTAGCCAAGTGGGCAGGAGTAGAAATAGGGATGCATGGACTCGTCGAGATCTTTGTAGCCCCAGCCATAGTTGCTCTGGTATCGCAGTAGGTCGCACGTGATCCAGCGTTCGGTTGGCTGGACGGCTTGACCGTCTTTCGTAAACGTCCGCTCCCAGACGGCCCATAGCACGCCGCTGAAGCTGCCGCCTCGGTAGCAATGGGCGAGGCACGTGCTCTTGACTTCCAGGCCGTCGTCGGTGGTTCGTTCCCAATTCGCCGACCGCTCTGCGATCAGGTCTTTCCGTGTGCTGCCTCGTGTGAAAAGCCAACCCATTTCGTTTCTCCCGTTGATTGTTCCTGCAACGATTCAGTCGGTGTCAGGTAGCACACGACGCAACCAAGACTTCAGGTCAGCAATCGCTGTTTCAACGGTCCAGCCGTGGAAGTAGTGGAAGTTCCACTTGCCGGAAAAGCGATTGCAGTCCACGAATTGTCGAGCCGCCTGCGGATCGTCAAAACGGCTAAAAACGGTGCCAAGGATTTCGCCTTCGTAATTGCTGGGATACAGCTTCAAGCGACCGGCCCTGGTTTGCAGAACGAAATCGTCGCCCTCTTGCGTTGCGCCGAGGTCGAACAATAGTTGCTTGGCCTGGGCGAGAAAACGCTGCCGTATCTTCTTGGTTGCTTTCATGGTTTGTTTCCTTCGTGGCTGTTGCCCCCATGCCGTCTCAGTCGGTGTCACCGAGACGGCATGGTCGAGACAGGGATCAATATTCGCTCGGTAAAAGTGCGGTCGAGCAAAGCCGATGGCCCTCATCGTCGGCGGCCTCGGTGATGATCCACAGGCGTTCGCCCTTGAGCGTGCGATAAGCCGACAACAGGCGACTGCCATCCACAACGGCCTGATCGTTAAGTTGCTTGTCCTCGGCGCAGACTTCCCCCCAGTCGCCACGCACGTGCTTTTCGAGGAAGAATGCAACGGTCTGGCCGCTTTCTTCTAGGGCCGCAAGTGCGCCGGGCGTGGCGAGGAGTTGTCCGAGTGAGAACTTTGGTTTTCCATTGGCTGCCATGATTTGTCCTTTCAGTTTGGGATTGTTCCACTGGCCTTCTTGCTGGTGTCAGCCATATTGAAGATTGCCAAGATGGGATGCTCTTGATGATTGAACAGCCACAGCGATTTCAGTAGAATGGTCCTACCAATTCTTCGTTTAGGTCCAGTCTGTCCCGGCAGGTCCGTCCTTCGTTGTTTCGAGCAGCAGGATAGATTAGGAGTTGCGTATGAGACTCGATGATTGGCTTCGGCTTTCCGCTGAAGAACGCCAAGTCCATCTCGGGGAGTGGGGCGAAGACTCGAATAAATGGTGGCCGATAGCGCATGAAGCCGTCGAGCGTTTTCAACAAGAGTTCGGTTCGCACCCTCAGGTGCTCTGCATCGGGACAGCGCATACTATGCGCCCTAACGGTGAACCACGTATCTACATCGATGTCCGGACTCGTTTGCCCCAAGGACAATGCTTGGCGGAAGTTCCCTCGGAGTACCTGACCTTTCCCGTTGTCCAGGATGGATTGGCCGAGGCTGTTGACGCATTCAAGAAAACGTGGGCCGCAATCCTAAGCCGAATTCTGGATTGGGATGAGAAACGCATATCGCAGTTCATTGATGAGCAAGAAGCGGTGTTTCACAGTGACTTTTTCTTGCACGATTCTCCTTTGTACCTAATGCCGCAACCGATCTTTACAGACTCGTTGATTGGCAAACGGGACGGGATTGAGTCGTACCGCATCGGGGAAGAAATGATTCGGGCAATCATTGACGATGGTCGATACACCGATCATTTCGACTTGCTCGACGATCCTGACTTCGATTGGGCTGCAGCAAGGAAAAGAGCCGAAGCGGTTGCGGCGAAGTATCGCTAGAACCGCTTCAATTGCTCTGTAAACCGAAAAGCCGCAACTTGTGTAGCGGTCGCTGCTAACTTCCAGGTACGGACGGCTACCCGGTGTCACACGCCGAGGCACTGACGAGCTTCTTGCCGTCGCCGCTCGTGATGATGCGGCGCTGCTCGGCGAACTGGTCTCAGTCGATAGCCAATCCTCGTCAGTTCCTCGGCGAGGTCGGCATATTCATGGGGCTTGGCTGGAACGGTCTGTTGAATCACGCCCCAGTAGTCAGCGCCGCCATGTTGGCCCACGTGCTCGTAAGATCCGCAATAGTCGCCATAGATATCGGCGGGCAGTTCGGGGAAAAGTGCGATGATTGTGCCGCAATCTCTCCAACGTCGAAATACAACAAGGTCCATTGCTTGGTTCTCCTTTCGCTTTTCCAATGGGTGTCAGGCGTAGACCGCTAGCACCGCCCCACGAACCCGCTGCCAATCGTCCTCGTCGCATTCGTGTTTGTTCGTCTCAGGGATCGGAGTCACGTAGGCGCTCTGAATTGCATCGGGATTGTCCGATGTGAAAGCAATCGCCGGTGCCCAGCCAAAACCGAAGCCAGGAGCACCGAGGCTGCCAAGAGTTTCGGTGGTCTCAGCGGTCAGGCCACAGCAGTGGACAAACTCATCAAACTGATCTCTGTCGAGGATTGAGCACCACTTGCGATGGTGACCGCCCTCCCATCGCCCTTCGAGATAACCGTACTCGTACTGATCGTCACCTTCGGTTTCATCCCAAAGCTCGTCAACCTGGGGCGGGGCATAGTCGAGTACGTTTTCGTCGGACGGAACATCGACGCTGTAGATACCTGCCTGCCTAGCCGGTGTCAGACCCGCCGCCTACGTGACTTGGTTTCGTCCGTGATCGCCAAGGGCTGTTGGATTGCAGGAAACATTACCGGCACGTCGGCGGGGACGATTCGAAAGCGGGTTACTTGAGTCCTCCTCCACACCGTCATAAAATGACCATGCTAAAAGACGAGAGCGGATTTTATGGCAGACCGATCTGATCCGTCGCCGTTCGATGGGAATGCGTTCCGCTACCTTCTTTGGGAATCGGTGATTTCAAACCGTGCCAGATCTGATGTTGCCGCTAAAGCGGAGACAGGTAAACTTGTCGGCATTATTGATTCCATGACCAAGGACGAACGGCTTTTTCCGGGGCAAATTACAGACGAAGGCAGATGTCGGCGAATCGCCATTGGTGCTGGTGTCACGGTGAACGAGGTCAAGGAGTTCATAAATCAATTTTCCGCTCTGAATGAGGTGATGCAGCGCCTGCGCTCGACGTGGAACTGGTGAAGTATCGATGCCACGGCCTCGGTCTGCTGCCCGAACTGTGCCGCCCGATACGGGCCAGAGCGTCAATCAGATCCACGCCACCGTTCAACAGCGCATTTGCGCCTTTGATCCGACAGTCGGTGTCAGATGGAAATCTGGAAACGTGGACGGCGGCGAGCCCGTTACAATAATTGCAACGGGCTCGCCCCTCTGCCCTCCACTAGGCTGCGGGCATCAGCACTTCTTCGATCACCGGAAGGACCTCGATGTGTAGATCCTTCGTTACTACCTCGCCGCTGCGACGGGCCTTGGGCAACTTCGCCAGCAAATCGTCCTTTACGGCAGTGACTGCGGCTTCCACATCCTTCATGCGTGCCTCAATGCGCTCGCCCTTATCGGTCCCTTCGGTCATGGCTTCGAATAAGGCCGACCGCAACAACCGCAGGGCGTGCTCACGGGTGATCCCGCATTTTTCCCAGAACAGAGCCAAGGTGAGGATCAACGGCACGCTGGTCGTCGGGGCAACGAGTTGATCCCCGTGCTTTTCCACGGTTCCACTGACTCGAATCGTCAGCAGTTCGTCGAAGTGATAACGACCCGGTTCCAGGTTGAGGGCCTCGTCCTTCCACACTTTTGCCAAGAGAGCTTTCACGTTGTCGCACATATCAGGTCTCCTTGAGGGTTGTGGTTGGTGATGGTCCCTCAGTCGGTGTCAGCCGGTCTCGTGGCGAGCGTTCGGTAGAAGCTCGCCCTCGATTTCTTCGTTTTCCCACACCAGAACGCCATCTGATCTTTGACGCACTCCGGGAAACGTTTTACGCGCCTCTCTGAGTATCCGCAAGTCGTGGGTCTTGCTGTCGAGCCGCTTTGTGGCCTGTTGTTTGCGCCCTAGTGCCTCTTCAAGCCTGAATTGATGGGTAGAGGCGTTTGAGTTTGATCCTTGCGTCGTCAGTCGTGAACCGCCAGTCGATGGTACAATCCGCGGCGTTACGATCCGTTTCCCAAGCAGCTACCTCCCGAATGAGCATGGGCTGATCGGGGATGCGACGATCCAGGCATTGTTTCGTGAGAATGCTCAACTCCGTCTCCGCCATGTTCAGCCAGCTTCCATGTTTCGGCGTGTAATGGATCTCCAGCCGTTCAACTAACCGACGCGCCTCGGCCGGCTCAAACGCTTCGTACAGGGACGCCGGCTTGTGGGTATTCAAGTTGTCCATCACCAACACGATCTTTTCCGCCTCGGGATAGTGTTCGTCCACCAACTCCCGAATCACTTGGGCGAAGTCAATCTTGGTGCGTCGATCAGTCACCTTAACGTGGCGTTGGCCTCCCAACGGCTCGAAAAACATAAACAAGTTGGCCGTGCCATTTCGCTCGTACTCGTAGTCGACCCGTTGTGGTTGTCCCGGCTCGCATGGCAAAACAGGCCGTGTGTCTCGCACCAACTGCTTGCTCTGCTCGTCGAAACACACTTGCGGCCGTCGCGGATCATAGGGCCGCTTGTACACCTCCAGCACGTCTTCCATCGCCGCCACAAAGTCGGCATTCTGCTGGGGTGGAATCACCCATTGCTCTCTCAAGTGAGGCTTAAGTTCGTTTTTTTAAGCGTGCTACGTACGCATTCATGGCTGATGTCGTCCACGATTTGCAAGGCCACCAAGCGGTCGGCCAACAGGTGCAGTGTCCAACGGTTCCGGCCCTCCGGCGCTTGGCTGCACGCCAACGCTATCAGACGCGCTTCTTGTTCGCCGTCCAACTTGCGATACTGTCGGCCTTCCGCCCTCTTGCGGCAGACAGCCGCTGCCGCTCCGTCTTCCACAAAGCGTTGCCGCACACGGTACACCGTAGACAGCCCGACCTCGGCAAACTCGGCAATTCGTTCGTCGCTCCACCCCGGCCCCTGCTGCGACTGGTCGGCCTTGAGCAACACTCGCGCCCGTTTCAAGAGCGATTCGCTCTGGCCTCCCTTACGCAGCAGCGACTGCAACCATTCTCGATCTTCGACTTTCAGCCGAACGACGTGCTTGGCTTCCTTGCCCATAATCCCTCTCCTGTTTGAATCATCCAAGACAGGAGAAGGCATAATCGAAAACAGTAAACAAGTCAACTCAGCCTTGAACGCCCACTAGTCGGGAAACGGTCAGAAATGACGAGGCGGTCGAGTGAAACGGAAGAATGGAACTCCGTCTGTCCCGCAGCCCGATCAAGAAGAACGCATCTAACGGCGACCCCTTCTGGTCGTTACAATAATTGTATTCGCCTTCAATCGGGAATGCCCATGCTTCGACTCACCACCTTAGCCCTCGTCCTCACCGTCCCTCCGGCCCAAGCCGCCCCGTGGACAAGTCTGTTCAACGGCAAGAATCTTGATGGCTGGGTCGTCAAGTGCCGAGCCGAGGACCGGGACAAGGTCGGCTACTGGAAGGTTATCGACGGGACAATCACCGCAGAGACCATCCCCGGCGATCGCCACAACTACATCTGGCTGCTGACAGAGAAAGAATATGCCGACTTCGAGTTGCGGCTCAAGATCCAGACCTATGGCACGACCACGGGCAACAGCGGCGTCCAAGTTCGCAGCCGATATGATGACCAGGCTCATTGGCTCGACGGCCCCCAGATCGACATCAACCCGCCTGGGCCGTGGCGAAACGGATTCATTTACGACGAGACCCGAGAGGCCCAGGTCTGGCTTTGGCCTGACGTAGGCCCACCGGCCAACGCCAAGCCCGAGCATGCTCCCAAGGGATGGAAGTGGCAGGATGCCGCTTGGAATGACGTGTTGATCATCTGCCGGGGCACCAAGATCAGATCGATCATCAACGGCGTGACGATTGCCAACTACGATGGCCGTGGACGGCTTGACGATGACGCCCATCGACGGCACAACGTCGGATTGCAGGGGCACATCGGCCTTCAGATTCATCCGGGCGACGAGTTGCTGATCCGGTTCAAGGACATTGAGATACGGGAGATGATGTGACTTGCTCAAAGCAGCGTCGGGGCGGATACTGGATTGATGTTGAATGGCCCAGTTGCAAAGACCACGAGAGAACGTTCAGGAATTGCAGATGGTAGAGCCGAGGATCGCAGGCACTCATTCAATCAAAGTCCAACTGAACTCCGGAGAGTATTGGTGGTGTGCCTGTGGCGGATCGAAGTCCCAGCCGTTTTGTGATGGCTCGCATCACGGAACTTCGTTTACGCCCGTAAAATTCTTTGTTGACGAACCGAAGCAAGTGTCCCTTTGTGCCTGCAAGCGAACCCAAACCTCGCCGTATTGCGACGGCACGCACAGGAGTCTGGGGTAGCCGCTGACCCGACGAGTGACGATGCAAGAGACCGTTGCTTTGTAGTGAACTGACCGAACAGCCATGGCCATGCGAGACGAAGCCAGCTATTTCTGCGACTCGTGTGGGGAGGAAGTTGTGATTCCGCTCGATCCCTCGGCAGGATCGAACCAGGAGTACGTAGAGGACTGTCCGGTCTGCTGCCATCCGAACGTGATACACGTCGAATATGATGATGGAGGAGTGCGAGTGTGGGCGGAAGCGGAAGGCTGAGAAGACCACGAGGCCAAACGATTGGACTTGCCATGACCCTATCCCGTGAACAAGCCCTCCAACAGCTTCACGCCTGGACCAAGAATCCATCGCTCCTCGGCCATGCCAGAGCAGTCGAAATTGTGATGCGAGCGGCAGCGACCAAATATGGCGGTGATCGTGATGTTTGGGGCGTCACAGGGCTCCTGCACGACGCTGATTATGATCAATGGCCCGAAAACCATCCCAGGCGGATCGTGGACTGGCTCAAGGAGCAGGGCGAAGAGGAGATTGCCTACGCCGTGGCCTTCCATCAGACCGCCTGGAACTTGCCACCCAAGACGATGATGGATCGGTGCCTGCTGGCCTGTGACGAACTCACCGGATTTGTCGTCGCCTGCTGCTTGGTTCGGCCCGAGGGCATCGCCACCCTTGAACCCAAGAGCGTGAAGAAGAAATTAAAGGACAAGGCGTTTGCGGCGAAAGTGGATCGGGACATAATTCGCAAAAGCGTCGAGTTGTTGGGCGTCGATTTCGACGAGCACATCCAATTCGTCATCGATGCCTTGAAGCCCCATGCGGACGAACTCGGCATTGCAGGGACGAAGTGAGGGGCGTTGACTTCCATCGGATCGCCAGACTATGACCATCTACGAACACGCAATGGTCGGCGTCAACGGTGCCCTCGCTTTGGGCCTCAATCGACGCCATGGCTGGCAAATCGTTGCATTGGCGGGCGTTGCCGCTGTACTTCCCGACCTCGATGGCCTAACGATTCTCCTGGGACCTAGTCTCTATGCAGTTGGGCATCGACTCTGGGGGCACAACTTGCTCGTTGCCGGGCTGGTCGCAGCGGTTGTGTCCGCCATCGCCTATCAGACTGATGCTTTCACCAAGATTGAGATTTGGCTGGCAAAACATTGGAAGGTGCTATCCGCTGACCGGGAGCCCCGGACACGCCGATTTCCTGAATTGCTTCTGTGGATCGTGGTGGGCGTTGTGGCAGTCTACAGTCATCTGTTGATGGATTTCATGTTTTCTGCTGGAAAGAATCTGCCTGTCTGGGGCGTTCCGTTGCTTTGGCCCTTTAACGACACTGCCTGGGCCTATCCGCTTGTTCCCTGGGGCGACATCGGAGCCACCGCCATCCTAGCGATATCGATGTTCGCCATGCTGCGATGGCCGACGTGGATCAGGACAACAGCCACAATCAGTCTGATTGCGTTAGCGGCTTACATGGTGGCCAGCGGCATGTACTACCGGCTTGGGGGCTGAAGCGGTTGGTCGGAACCGTAGACAACGCCGTCCACAATAGAAGGAGACGTTGAAATGGCAAACCCAATCGCCATGCATCCAATCGGCATCGTTCATTCGCCTTACAAGGAGGCCAAAGGCACGCCGATTCAGGGCGTCTTCAGCGACAAGACCGAAGCGTGGGTCGAGTTGGACGACCAATGTACTCCCGGCTTGAAAGACCTCGATGGATTTAGCCATGCCATCCTGCTCTACCACTTCTTCTGTCCGACAAAGAACAAGTCGTGGGCCGACCGTATCTCGAAGAAGAGGAACATGGCATCTTTGCCATCAGAAGCCCGCATCGGTCGAATCACATCGGGCTTTCCGTCGTGAAGATCGCAAGAATCGATGCGAACCGACTGTACTTCACCGAAGTCGATATGCTAGACGGCACGCCAGTGCTTGACATCAAGCCCTACGTAAAGCAGTTCGACTGCCGACCTGATGCCGTAAGCGGCTGGATCGAGAAGCACCTTCGAGACGGGGTGCCGGAAAACACGACCGCCCGGTAAAGCAGACCCGCCGACCACGCTAAACTTCTCGATATGATAGTCAGTGACGATATACAGAGCGAGCGACGGTCTGTTCGCTGGCACTCGACTGCCGTCCGACTCAAGCCTAATTGGTCTTGTCTGACAAGTCCTCAATCACTTCTTGCCCGGACATCGAGATCGTCTTGATCTTCTTGGCATCGAGGTCCATCTTTTTCAAGTCGATCATTCGGATACGGCTGTTGTCGAAGGTGCGGAAGTAGTAGCGGAGGTTGGTTAAGTCGGAGACGCTTGTCCAAAGCGTGTAGTCGGCGGATACTTTCCCGTGCTCCACGCCTCTTGCTGCTCCCTTCGGGATGTCGAACTGATTCAGGAGGTGAAATGCTTGAAGAACTCCCTCGTGTGCCGTCGCTACGGGCAAGGCCGACTGGGAGAATGCTACGGCCCGAATGAAGCGGGAAGGCGGCGTGAAATCGCCGGGCAACCCCAGCATTCCGCTCCCCTGTCCGAACGCAGCCAAATTGATGCCTGAAATATCGACAGGCGGCACGTTGGTTACGGTCAAGTTGACGTAATTGCGAAGGTTTGTGAGATGCCAATCGAATGTTGGGGAGTTGGTTATCACGCCCAGCGGATTGGCATGGATCTTCAATTCACCGCCGACGTACTCCAGGACGACGCAGTGTCCGCTGGCGTCGGTGACAATGTAGTGACACGGAGGCACGATTCCCATGTCCTTTTGGATGACCTCGCCCACAACAACGTTCGAAACGGCCTTGATGGCCTCCTCTACGTTGGCACAATTGCTGAGCAGATACGCTGGAAGTTCCCATGGGCCAAGGGTCTTCTCAGCATCCTCCTCTTTGACCTCTTGGTACTTGGCGTAACCGGGGAAATAGAAAATGGCGACGGCAAGTCCCTTCTCGTTGAACCCGTCGATGACAACCGGCATGCCCAGTCCGTTCGCACCCACGATGCCGTACTTTGATTTCCAGCGAAGACCGGGCTTGTCGCCGGGGGCCGTGCCGATAGACTCCATCGCCCTTGGGATCACGATCACATTGGAGTGAAGGTCGGCGGCGAACTCCAGCGTCCGGGCGACAATCACCGAACCATCTTTCGGCTTGATGCGAATGCCAGTACACGCAACAGCCGGGAAAATGCTAATCGCTAGGGAACAAAGTGCTGCAACGACGGCGGTCGTAAGAATGGCACGACGTTTCATCGGTAAGCCCTCGATTTGTGTCAAGAAATGAACTGCACAAGGAAAGTATACGTCGCAAAGGCATGCCAATTTGTCCAGCGTTTTCCCTCGTTTTATTCCGCCACTACCTGTGATATGCTCTTGGAAGTGCGGTTCCAATTCGTTGCGTGGTCTCCGTGTCTCTGGATTTATCGATAATTAGCCATGTTCGATCTCGCTCCAATCGTTCACGCAATTCTTGCTGACTATGCCTTGCCTCCGCATGGCACCCACGGCGTATCGCATTGGGCAAGGGTATTGGAGAATGGTCTACGAATCTCTCAGGAGACCGGAGCCAACGTCAAGGTCGTTCAGTTGTTTGCCGTCTTCCATGATGCCCGGCGTATCAACGAGGGTGTTGATGATGATCACGGCAGGCGAGGCGCAGACCTAGCCCTCAACTTCCGAGGCGACCTATTTGACGTGTCAGACGATGAGTTCGATCTGCTATATGCCGCTTGCGTCGGTCACACCAATGGCGAAACCGTTGCCGACATAACGATCCAAGCCTGTTGGGATGCCGACCGACTTGATCTCGGTAGAGTTGGCATTCGTCCTCACCCAATGCGACTTTGCACCGATGCCGCTAAACGCTCGGAGATCCTTGGGTGGGCTGATGGCAGGGCGTGCTTTATGGTGGTGCCTGAATTGGTCGTCCGAGATTGGAGCATTTACTTCGATTGACGAATCCCGAGATACTAGTGCAAATGACGGGTCACTGAGCAGCGAGGAACCCATCCCGGCATATTCACTGCCTGAAACGGAATGCGGCGTGGAATCAAGTCTGGGCTGGGAGTCACGAAGCCACTGTGCCATTGTACGCCGCCTGCAGTCGGGCAACGTCGATCTTGACCATTTGCACCATGGCTTCCATCACCCTCTTCGCCTTCACGGGATCTTTGTCATGCAACAGCCGGGGCAGGGCTTCCGGGACGACTTGCCAGGAAACGCCGAACTTGTCCTTCAGCCAACTGCACTGTACGGGCTTGCCACCATCGGCTGTCAGTGAATCCCAGAGTCGATCAACTTCCGCCTGATCTCCGCAGAGAATGGAAAAGGAGATCGCATTGTTAAATGAATCATGCGGCCCGCCGTTTAGGGCCTGATATTGCTTGCCTGCCAAAGTGAATTCGATCAGGAGCGGGTCGCCTGTCTTGGCCCCAGGCGTATCAATCGACGACCTGAGGATCTGATCGATGTGCGAGTCTGGGAAAAGCGAGACGTAAAACTCGGCTGCCTCCAAAGCTCGTCCGTCGAACCACAGGCAGGGAGCAATAGTCGGTGTCTGAGCCATAATCGGTTCTCCATGATTACCATAGACCTTGAAGCACTGAGTCTTCCGCAGTTTTCGTCCACCGGTCGGCTCCACCGGCATCCGGTTCGCCGTGGATTACCTCTTGGCCTTGGACTTGTTCAGGGTTGCAGCGGCCCGAACGAGAGCCTTCAACGCCTTCTCGTCTATCTTCTCACCCTCGTGAAAGTCGATGGCACGCCTTGTGTTCCCGTCAAGACTGGCGTTGAAGAGGCCCGAAGGGTCGCTCAAAGCCGCCCCTTTGGCGAAGGTCATCTTCACGACGTTCTTGTAAGTCTCGCCGGTGCAGATCAATCCGTCGTGCGACCACACCGGAATCCCTCTCCACTTCCACTCCTCGACGATTTCGGGGTCGGCTTCCTTGAGTAAGGTACGAATCCGGCCCAGCATTTTGCCCCGCCAATCGCCTAGCTCCTTGATTCTCTCGTCTATCAGTTTAGAGGGAGAGTTTATTTTCTGCGACCCGCTCTTCTTCATGCCCGTTTCTCCTCTTCGGCTCACCGCACAGATGGGGTAGCTGTTGTTCCATCGGACACGTCTGACCCGCCAGCCAAGTGGATCATGAAGAATTATACCAAAGCGGGAATGCTTGACTTTCTCCCATCACCACCCCATATTTCCTAGTGGTGGCAGTAGGCAAGAATAGGAGAAATGTGATGGCTAAGCGAAAGGGCAACAAGACTGAAGCGGTGCGTGAATACCTAAAGGCTCATCCTAATGCAAAATCCTTGGAAATCTCTGAGGCCCTCGGCAAGAAAGGCATCAAGATTACGCCCGCCTACGTCTCGAATATCAAGACCACGCTGAACAAGAGGCGTGGTAGCAGGAAAGTCGCCAAGGCGGAGCCCATTGCTGCAGTTGCTGTAACTCCGACACATGAAGCGGCCAAGACCAATGGTGTACTCACGATTGGTCACGTGAAGGCGGTTGCCCAAACGGTTAAGACCATTGGCGGGTTCAATCAAACCAAGGAAATGCTGGACGTAATTCGGGAAGTCGGCGGCTTGAAAAAGTTTAGGGATTTGGTGGAAGCGATAGCGGTCACCGAGCCCGACCGCATCCCGTTCTAGACGACCGGCCATCCTGATTCCGACCTTGAGCCTGGGAGCAAGACCCAGGCTTTTTTCTTTAGCTGCTTCGGTCAGCGTCCTGCTGTCTCGTCATCCGTGCTATCTCGACTTTTGCCGGGCGTCTATAATGTTGCCTTTGTCATGATCGACCGAAGGCTATTACCTCGATAATTGAAGGAACGAAACCATGTGGATACCGAGCCTGCACTGGTCGGAGTTTGTGCTACGTGGTGCCATCATCTACGTCTTCCTTCTCTTGCTTCTGCGGCTGACGGGCAAGCGACAAGTGGGCCAGATGTCCCCTTTCGACCTGGTGCTTCTTTTGGTGTTGAGCAACGCCGTGCAGAACTCGATGAACGGCGGCGATAATACCGTCACTGCCGGGCTCATCCTGGCTACGACGCTGGTCGGCTTGAATTGGATAATGGGTTGGTTAACCTACCGCAGCAAGCACCTAGAGGCCCTTGTTGAGGGCAGGCCCGTCATCCTCGTTCACGACGGCAAAGTCTATCACCAAGCCATGCGGCAAGTTCAAATGACCCAGCACGAACTGGAGGCGTCATTGCGTGCCAACGGATGTGCTGGCCCCGAGGAAGTGCTGTTTGCCCTCTTGGAGAATAACGGACAACTTACCGTGATTCCGAGGGGGAAGACGGCATAGCGGCCACACCGGTTGGGCATCACTGATCGGCGGAATCGGGCTACTGGTCTATGCCCTGTTTTTGCACCTTTTGACCAACTTCGCTAATTTTACTGCGCAGGATTGATATTGCGTAAATCGGCGAGTTTGGCGAAGCTGTAGGCATCCAACACGGAGGGCTTGGCATGGACGCCAAACAGATTCGCCAGTTGAAGCCGATGCTGACACGTTACTTGAAACAGTTCGACGATTGCTTTACCCAACGGCAGACGCGGGCTCATTTCTCGACCTATGTCGAGGGCCAATTGTCCGATCTCAGCGAAAAAAGCTGTGAACCGATCGCCGTTGCCGCCGGGATTCCCCCGCGAAACTTGCAGGAGTTTTTGTCCACCTACAAGTGGGAAGAAGATCGCACTCGAAATCGCTTGCAAGAGATCGTGATCCGGGACCACGCTGGTCGCAATTCGGTCGGCATCATCGACGAAACCAGCGACGTGAAGCAAGGAGGCAAAACCCCTGGCGTCAAACGGCAGTGGTGCGGCACGGTTGGTAAGACGGAAAACTGCATCGTCACCGTGCATCTCGCCTACGCCACCGGCGATTTCCATTGCCTGTTGGACGGCGACTTGTTTCTGCCCGAGGACTGGTCGGACGACCGCGCCCGTTGCCGCGCGGCGGGCATTCCCGACGATGTGGTGTATCGGCCGAAATGGAAAATCGCTTTGGAGCTTTTCGACCGCGCGGAAGACAACGGAGTGACGTTCGACTGGCTGACGTTCGACGAGGGATATGGCGGAAAGCCCGCGTTTTTGCGGGAATTGCACGGTCGCAAGCAGTGTTTTGTGGGCGAAGTGCCGAAGACGTTCACCGGCTGGATTCACGAGCCGCGCGTAACGGATCGCCCGTTTCGGCGAGCCAAGGGGCGTGGCCGCAAGACGCCGCGAGCCATTGCCGGCAGCCGTCCGGCCATCAGCGTTGAAAACATGCTCAAATACTCGCCGGAACTGCGGGACCAGGAGTGGGTGCGGTATCGCGTCAAGGACGGCGAAAAGGGGCCGATGGTTTGGGAGGCAAGACACGTTTGGATTACGGTCAAGGATGAGAAGGGCTTGCCCGGAATGCGGCTGCATCTGGCGGTAGCCCGCAATGTCTTGGACCCGGCGGAGATCAAGTTTTTCCTCGGTGACGCTCCGTTGGAGACGAGCGTGCAAACCTTGTTGCTGGTGGCGTTCTCGCGATGGCGTGTTGAACGGTGTTTTGAGGATCAAAAACAAGAAGTCGGGCTCGATCAATGGGAAGGGCGTCACTGGCTGGGATTGAAGCGACACTTGATCCTGACATCGGTGAGCTACTTGTTCATGGCGCGAGTCCGCGAGACTTTGCGGGGGAAAAAATCCCGAGTTGACCGTGTGCCAAGTACATACGGCAATGGGATCACTGGTGCGGAGTTGGTGGCTTAGCGGTCGGGCGTCTGCGGCACTGATTGAAGCAACCGCAAGGACAATCCAGCACTGGCAACAGCGCAATGCAACAGCACGGCGATGCCACATCAAGCGAACACGAAAGAAACTGCGACACCTGGGCATTTATCTGAAAAACCTCATACGCTGCAAATGGCCGTAATCCTGCGCAGTAAAACTAAGTCGGCTGTTGTGAGTGGCTTGCTGATGTAGTCATCGCCACCAGCATCAATGAATTTTTCACAGTCCTCTGTCATCGCATTTGCCGTCAAGGCAACGATTGGCAATCTGTATCCAACCTCACGCAAGTGCCGAGTCGCTCGATAGCCATCCACGACCGGCATTCGGATGTCCATCAGGATCAGGTCAAATGGGTTTCCTTTCTTCTGTGCCTGCAAAGCACGGGCAACGACGGCCTCTCCGTTTTCAACGATAGTCACATCGGCCCCGGCCTTGCGGAGCATGACCGATATAAGCCGTTGGTGATCCGGTTCGTCCTCGGCCAAAAGGATGCGGGGTCGAAGCAACATTGAGCCGTCCTCCACAGGTCCTCCATTCTCGGCATCTACGAAGTTGTCGGCCATGTCTTATCTACGTTTGGGTCGGTTCCTGCCAGAGCTTCGCCACGCTCTCGCCCTTGCTGAGATGCAGGAAAGTCAGTTAACGACTCTGGTCCCAGCGCAACGCTCAAGCATTATCACGTGAATAGTTCCAGGGCCGCTACCGGGAAAACCACGCAAAAGGAGGTAGTCAACGGAAATATGAGCGACAGGCATAGCCACCTGCCCGTTGTCGGCGGAATATCCGGCATTCTTTTCGTTGAGCCGAGACGCTGGCGCTCAAAGCCCGCTTTCCGAGAAGCCGCTACTTCCGGTCTTGTTCACGCCGCCACCACGGAACGAAGGAGTTCTTCCAGAATCTCAGCAAGGGGCTGCGGTTCGTCGTTGGGCAATGGCTCACTTGAAGATCAGAATCTTCGGCTCCAGCCCCGCTTTTTCGACCAGTTCGATGAGGTTCTGCCGATACTTGCTGTTCAACCGCAACAGATGCCTCACGTGTTTGGAGTTGCGTCGGTCAACCATTTCTCGGACAAGCTCTCGCTGATCCCGGATACGGAGAGCAAGTGTACAAGCCTCGGCTTGGGTGATTCTTTCACGGGCGAACCATTTGCACTTTGACCGGATATCGTATGCCACGATTCTGAAGGCGTCCAAGGTGTCTCGCTTGCTGAGCCTGCCAATCGTTCGTACCGACCAGTTTCTCATCGGAGTGCCTTTGCCATTCGAACTCTATCGTAACTTCGACTACAGCCACCCCTCACTCTGCCCGCATTTCCTCCAAAATCTCTGCGGCAGTCGGCGGCAAGAACGTCAAAGGCAGCCCCACCCGCCTGTTGTTGTCGGAATATCCGGCAACCCTGCCATTAAGCTGAGACTTTGCCGTTACGTTAAAGATTGCCTTGTCGATAGGGGCTATGCTTGTACAGCCAAGCCCCAAATCGGAGAAACGAATATGGCTAAGAAGTCGAGACAGGGCCAAAAGCAATGCCCTAAGTGCAATGCATGGGTCAAGGGAACGAGAACCAAGACTTGCCCAAAATGCGATTACCAATTCCGGGCAAAGAAACAAAAAACCGCAGCCCCCATGGCGGTGACAGCCGAGCCGGAGAAAATGGCGAAGGCCAGTGCCATGCTCACCCTTGACCATGTCAAAGCAGTGGCGCTTACGGTCAAAACCCTTGGTGGCTATGGCCACGTCAACGAACTGCTGGTGACCGTCAAGGAAGTTGGCGGCTTGCGACGGTTCAAAGACCTACTGGAAGCCATGTCAGGAACCGAAGAGGACGCAATCCCGTTTTGAGCTACCTTCCTCAGTTCGGCACTGCAATGGGCAACGGTCTTCGACTTCTGGTCGCAGAAGACGAGCCGCATCACGCCGCCACCACGGAACGAAGGAGTTCCTCCCGCTTAATCGGGATCTTCTGCGGCGCATCGACGCCTAGCCGGATCTGATGGCCCCGGATCTCCAAGACTGTCACCGTGATTCGGTCGTCGATGACAATGTGTTCACCGAGCTTTCGGGTAAGTAAGAGCATCTTCAATCCTCCGTGATTTATACTGCCGTCGCCGCCGTTTCCACGATGCTGATTTTGACGCCGGGGAACCGAGCCTCGTATTGATCCAGCAATTTCTCCAGGATCTCACCGAGGGGCTGCGGTTCGTTGTCCCGGTCATCGTCACAGAAAGTTGCTTCCATGGCGATCTCCGTTTCTTGTTCTGTACGCACGTCAGCCCTTGCCGGATCATGTCAAGATGGATGGATTAGGGCGACCCGGACGGCGAGTTGGCTCCACGCCAATCGATTGCCGAGGATAAGCCGATATTCAGCCCTGCCCGGATCACTCGCCTCACCTTGGAAAGATCATGAACAATTACAAAGTGACGTTTGCCGATGGCGAGGTGGTCGAAGTCGAGGCTTGGACGCCGGAAATTGCGCAGGTGATTGCCGAAGAGGAGGCAGACCTCGACGGGCGGTCTGTCGTGAGCGTCGAATTACTGAGCCTGCAACCAACGGAAGCGTAGCACCATGCACGAATCCGTCCAAGACAGAGTGGCGGCGACCCTCGCTGAACTTGGCCTACCTGCCCCCACCAACATCATCCAGACGATGCTGATGAAGGCCCGCTATTTCGTCGGCTGGAAACTCCGCTACGACGGTGGCTGTGCCGTTTTGCGGGCAGAAGCCAACTCGATTGAAATCTATGACGAGCAGGGATCGCTGCTGAAGACGGTTACCCTTAAAGATGGAAAGGGAGCGGCGGCGTAACCCCACATATCGCAAGAAATCGTGGTGTAAGCTTGGAACATGAGTGCAAGGGCTCCGCCTTTGCCTCGGCCCTCCCCAGGTTCCTGCCCCACCTGAGAGGGCTTTTTTGTTTGACGGCATAGAAAAGCCCCGCTCATCCGAAGACGAGCGGGGCGCATTCTAAGAAAGCCCGCCTCACGTCCTGCGACACGGCTTCCATCGAGGCAGGCGATGTCCGTCCGCCTGAACCCGAAAGAATACCAAGACTGGGTGAAAGGTCAAGCCACGACGGCGAGATCGTCCTGGCGGCGAACGGCACGATTCTTCGCCCGACGTGCCACATCCAGAATGTTCAGGGCCTGCCCCTTCGGACCCCGGTGACAATTCGTTTTCGCTGCTTCTTCAAGCCTCTCCACCACTGATCGAGTTCAGCCTCACTGGAGAAGACTGCGACTCTGATGCCGCTTCGTGTGGTAAGCACCCAGTGATCGTCCTCGGAGAACTTGTAGAAGTGCCAATGTGTTGCCAATCGCCTCCCTACTTCCACTTCCACACGTGCGAGAAGGCACCGACCGACTTGGTCTCTCCGTTGACGCTCGTGGTCGAGCAGACGTAGTAGTTGTTGTATGTTAGCGGCACAACGTCCGTCTTGCCGAGAAGATCCACAGCGATCTTCCCCAGGACTTCGCTTTTCATGGCCTCGGCTGCCGCACTCGTGTAGACCACCTGCTTGTGGGCATCGTGGCCGGGATTTGTGAAGAAGAGCACCGCCAAGGCTATTATCAAGAGCAGGAAACCAATTCGGAACATAGTCGTCGTCTCCGTTCTTGCGGCTTGCAGTCTCTGCGTGCCTGAGTCGTCAGTCCGAATCCTTCGGTGATTGGCCGACGACGACCAGCATACTGTTGAGAGGTTTGTAGTCAACCCCGATCTGCCCAGGCATTGGCCCAAGCCCTGGCCTGTCGATCCCAGCGACAGAAACTTCGGGTCAGATCCGACTTCCTTTCTTGGATTGAACCTGAGCCCGTCGAATGGCACGATTCCTCTCCTTTCGCTTCACGTCCGACGGCTTCTCGTAATATTCTCGACTCCGTACCTCACGCTTCAGTCCCGAACGGTCCACAATCTTCCGAAACCGACGCACGGCCTCCTGAACTGACTCCCGCTCACGCAATGTGATCTTAACTGCCACAATTTTTCTCCTGGGACAACAATGCCAACAACAACCCCACTATACCACGCCAACTGCAACGGCTCATAGCACCATGATTCCGACCACGGCCACCGTCAAGGTTCTTCGGACATCGGACCCGTGGCACTCATAAACAGGACTTCGTCGCTGATCTTGTAAACCATTATCACCTTCTGTCGGTAATGACGGGCAGTGAACTTGGCGATTTCCTCCATTTGTTCACGTGTGGCAATGAGCCGTACCGGGATTACGCTTTCTTGCTGAACCTCGCCTAACTGCACCCACTGCCCCGTGGCGGAACGGAGCATCGTGAGACCTCCGCTGACCTCACGCACGAGGCGGTCCCATTCACGATGATGCGCTATGGATATGTCCTCTTTGGTGTCGTCAAACTGTGTCGGCACCAGAATTTCCCAAAGCAACATGACGACCACTCCATCACGTTTCCTGAGTTACGTCCCTCATTCTCCCACGTACTTTGAGGCGTACTGCTGATCGACCCGCAGCCATTTACCTCGCTCGCTATCCCGGTCTGGCAAGATATTTTGCAACTCTGCTTCGCACTTTCCAATGGTCTGCTCGAATGGCACGGCCCAAGAGGTACTTCCAGATTCATTCACCAGCAAGAACTCGACCATCTTCTCCGACTTTTCGGTGTACGCTTCTCCGAAGAATAACTGAGCGTCCTCGCCTCGCTGGGATTCATCGATGCGTTCCAGCAAGAGGCTTTTCACGACCTCAACGACTCGATCATCAAGCCCGGCATCCGAAATCAGGACCTTCTCGATCAGTTCATTGATGGAGTCAACGAACCGAAAGGTATATTCGGCCTGGACTGTTGCCGCAATTGCCCCAAGTGCCTCCGTCAGCGTATCCTCTGGATCTTCTTTGCCACGCAGAATCATAAGCTTGCGATCCATGTCGTGGTACATCAACTCCTGCTCGACTCCCACCTCGTGCCCGCATTTCTCGCACTTGAGGGTGATGAGGCTGCGGTCAAGGAGCTTTTGTTTCAACGCCGGTTCCAGGGTGACATTTACGGATTGCCAGACCGTGAACGGCTGCTTGTTCTTGCACTTCGGGCACGTGACGGTTATGGTCTCGGAGTGGCTCATCGGACTGCACCTTGGATCATGGTCAATTTAGTCGTCATTGCTGTGAGGCCCTGGATCTTCTGGCGGTATGCTGCATCATTTTAGCCGAGGAAATGGAATCAACTCGTTAACTCGGTCCTTGTACTGCCGGTACTCGTCGTCAAAGTGCCGTTCGAGGTATTCATTCTCACGTCGAATCGTGATCTTGAACACGACATAAGCCACAACCGGCGTCAGCATCAGCGGCCAAGAGCGGCTCAACAACACCAAGCCGGGGATGATGAAGAGAATCTCCGTCGAGTAGATAGGATTTCGGACGACGCCAAAAATGCCGGAGGTGGCAAGCTTGTCCGAGTCGTAGGCGAGCGTTGCAGCCCTGACGGCAACCAACAGCAGCGGAATTCCGATCACCAGCAGCACGAGTCCCGCCACCCAGAAAACAGCGTTCGGGATAGCCGAGATCATGCAGACTCCAGGCCACAACCGAGTGGCCAGACCGGCGACGGCGGCGTAAGCCACCACTGACATCACGATCCTCGGCCCGACTCCCCAACGACTGATTTCCCTGGTCATGTTCTCGACTTCGATTACCCATCAACTGGGCCGGTTGGTGTCTTTAGAATCATCTGGTACAAGTCGAGGTTCAACCACCTTCCGAACTTGAATCCAACTTGTCGAATCGTACCGGCGTGCTGAAACCCCAACGCCCGATGCAAGGCGATACTCACAGTATTCTGGGAGTCGATGCCGCCGACCAATACATGGTAATCCTGTGCCTCGGCTTCTTCCAGAATGCGTTGAAGCAGCCGCCTGCCGATTCCCTTGCCACGGTGTGAAGCCGCCACGTAGACCGAGTGCTCCACCGAATACTTGTAGGCAGGCCACCCTCGGAACACGCCATAGCTGGCAAAGCCCAGTAACTCGCCACTTTCCGACACAGCCCCGATCACCGGATAGTTGGCCGTCCGCTTGGAGGCGAACCAACCTGTCATCGATTCCAGTGATCGGGGTTGGTAATCATAGAGTGCCGTGGAGTTCAGGATCGCATCGTTGAAAATCGCCAAGATGTGCTCGCAATAGGACTCGTCGCAGTGGACTAGGTTCATGCAATGCTCCCAGAAGTTTATGGGTTGGGGCCGTTCGGCGGGTCTCGCCAACTATGCTTTGCCATTTCCGGGTCACTTTTTCTTCTTGCCGAGTTTCGACACGATCCGAGTCTTCTCCATTTTCTTCCGCAGGTGAGCGAACTTGGTCGCTGGTTTGCGGGCCGTTTGTCGTCCTTTTCCAGCCATCATCGCACCCTTTCGTCCGTATGGCGACTATCTCGTCGAATTATCGTTCTCACGTTGACGTTCTTGCGAAAGAGAGGTGGCCCGACGTAGTGCCGAGGAACCGAACCGTTCACGAATCTGATCCGCAGCCAAGTCCAAACCGATTTGTTTCTTCCGCTCATCCTGGTCGAATAGGAGGCCCTGCACCAGCCCTGTCGCATCAAAACCGCTGACGCCCATTCCTATTGGTCGCACCGGAAGGTGACTGGCGGGAAGTCGGTTGCAGAGCATATCGTCGGCCACCTGCCACAATTCGTGAGTGATGTCGGTGGGTTCGGGCAAGGTCTGTGAGCGGGTAATCGTCGAGAAGTCGGCAAAACGGGCTTTGAGGTGGACGACTCGGCCTCGCAGCCCATGCCGCCGCAGCCGCCAACCCACCTGCTGAGTGAGATCGACGAGCCACGCCCGAAGCACCTCCAAGCTGTCGATGTCCTCTTCAAAGGTTGTCTCGTGCGAGATCGACTTTGCCTCCCGCTCGGGCACTACGGGATCATCGTCGATTCCGTGGGCCAATCGCCAAAGATGCTCACCTTGCGAACCAAAGCGACTGGCGAGGGCATCTTGGGGCCACTGACGAAGCTGGCCGATGGTGCGAATGCCAAGGCCCTGAAACACCTTGCTGCTCTGCTTCCCCACGCCCCACAACCGTTCGACGGGGAGCGGATCGAGAAACTCCTGGACATGCTCCACTACCAGAAATCCATCGGGCTTGTTGAGGTCGCTGGCAATTTTGGCAAGGAACTTGTTGAGGGCGACACCAACCGAAACGACCAGACCGGTTTCCCGTCGAACCACAGCCTTGATCTGTTGGCCTATCTCGGCTGCTGGTCCAAACAGTTGCTCGCTGCCGGTTACGTCCAGGAATGCCTCGTCGAGCGAAAGCGGCTCGACGAGAGGCGTGAACCGCTCGAAAATCTCCCGAATCTGGCGAGATACTTCGGCATAGTAGTCGATCCGAGGATGCAGGAAGATGCCGTGGGGGCACCGGCGATGTGCGGTGGCAGAGGGCATGGCGCTGTGGACGCCGTACTTCCGTGCGACATAATTGGCCGCTGACACCACTCCCCGTTTTTCTGGCGAGCCGCCGACGATCACCGGCTGCCCGACGAGTTCTGGGCGCTCCCTCTCCTCGACGGAGGCGTAGAAGGCGTCCATGTCGCAATGGAGGATCATTGACAGTGGCCCCGTTATTGGCGTCACGTCTGTGGCCTAGTCAGCCAGTATTCCTGGAGCCAATAGTACAGGCAAATCTGGCCGTCTTTGACCGTCTGCCAAAGGTCTCGGTCTTCCTGTGACTCCCACTGCAAATGACTATCGTTCTGTGGATCAAAGGGCCTCCACTGAGTATCCCGGCGTTCGTGTTCTCGTGGCGGTCGTGCGTTCGGAATCAATCGATTCTCGCAGGCTCCAAATGAAGCGAAATTCCGTTGTCCTTCGATCAAGGAACACTTGTTTGCCCCGCCCGCCATATCGGGGAACGCCAATTGCACGAAGTCGTCCTGCCAGAAGCAAATTGGGCAAATCTCGTCCGAACCGGAAGACTCCTCAAACGTCAAGTAGCCACAGCAGGGACAAGGATACAACGCAACCATCACGGTTCCTAACTCTGAGAGTGCCTACCCCTTCTTGAACACCACCAACCTCACATCCATTGGAGAATCGATCTTTCCCAACTCGTCCATCATGATAGCCTTGGTTCGCACCTCGTCAAAGCCGCCCGATCCGGCACCAATCAGCGGGAAGGCGATGGATTGAAATCCCTTCTCGTGAGCCAAGGCCATTGCATTGCGAACTGACTGCCGGATCGACCACTCCGACGCACGCCACAGCATGTTGATTCCGGCGACGTGAATGATGGCCTTGAACGGTAACCTGCCTGCCGAGGTCAGCACGGCACTGGCCAACGGGATCGAGCCGTGCTCACGAAGCTCCTTGAAAGGGCCTGTGCCGCCACGCCGCTTAATCGCCCCTGAGACGCCTTGAGGCAGCAGGAGCCACCATGGAATGATGTTCCGATTCCAGGCGTTGACGATCACGTCAACGTCTTGGTCGAGGAGGTCGCCATTGACTACGGTAACGTTCATGGCTTGGCGGGTCGGGGTGTGCCCTGAAGTTGGTTTCTCAAAAACCCAGCCAAGCCGTCAACGTCGTCGGTGCCGACCCGAAACTTGCCCCGTTTCAATCGCAGGATGACGCAATCGTATCCCCAGACATTCCAGACCCAGCCGCCCCACGGATTCCAATGCATGCCCCAACCGTCCAGAAAAGTGGTTCTTCCCTTTTCGACTTCAACGATGTTCTCATAACGTATCCGCTTCCGAAATAGCGGAAAGGGTCCGAAATGAATGGCAAGCTGGTCGCCCTGATCCTCAACGGTCAAATGTCCTGCCGATCCTCCCAGCACCAACAAGAAGGCACCGCTCACCACGAACGTGATGCCGAGGACGGGTACGGGCAGAAAGTAGCTTGCCGTGAGGAAGGCGGCTGCAAGGGCATAGCAGAGCAGCCCCCACGGCCCTTTCTGCGTGTGACGGTAGCGGCCAACCTGAACATTCATGGCAGCGACTCCAAATTGTGTGCCGGTGCCGGAAGCATGTCAACGAGATTGCCATACTTTCGAAATCGTCTCAGAACTCGCTTCACTTGGCCGATGCGAGCGTCCAGCGGTCCCCGCAGAAGGAAATATGGTATTTTGCGTTCTGCCAAGTCGCCCATGATTTGCTGTTGAAATACCTGCCGATTACCTTCGCCAGAGCGGTCCCATGTATCATCGTAAGGGATATCTACGTCGCACAAAAACACCAACTCATAGCGGGACGAGGCGGCATGGGCGTAATCGATCAGCCGTTTGTCAGCAGTTCCATGGTAATAGAGCGAGAAGATATAGGTTGTCTGGGCGTTCGTGTCGGTGAACAGGTAGCGGTTTGCGCTGTACAGCAGGGCGTCTTCCCTCTCCAAATGCCCTTCGGCGATCTCCGTTAGCTGCTCCAGCGTCAGTCTTCGATCAACATGATGCGTGTCCCAATATTCTCGCCCATACTCTGGCATCCAAACCGTGTCGAATTCCTGAGCCATCTTCTGGGCAATTGTCGTTTTTCCCGTGGACGGAGCACCTAGGAAAACGACGTTGGTTATCAAGTCACGGTAGACTCTCGGATGAATGAACTGCCGATCCTGATAGGGGTTCTGCCGCAGCAATGTCCCACTGACGGGCAATTCGGCACGGGAGGGATCAATTAACCGACTTACTGCGCCGAGTGCTTGGCTGACATGTTCGCCGTAGAATTCACTGGAATAGAAATGGGTGATCCGCCTTCCGGCCAGGGTTTCGAGGATATACTCCTCGTGCATTCGCTTGATCTCGGGAGTATTGCCAACTTCCAGCGGGCCATCCCAAGCCTCGATGACTTCCACGTTGGGGTAGAGATCCCTGATCCACCGAGCCCGCACGTTAAGTGGAACATCTGTGATTTCAGGACAGTTGTAGATGAGGACGAGAACCTCATCGGTTTCGGCCAAGGCCGTTTCGATGAGACGTTGATGGCCCTTGTGCAGGGGTGCGAACTTGCCGAGAGTCAGCCCAGTTGTCCCGTTAGTCATGGCGACCCTCCCGCAGCGACGGGCAGGCCACTGGGCTGGATCGACTGCCTCCAATGAACGTAGCCCAGGACGGCGAGGACAAGGAAGACAGAGTACAATCCCGTCGTAATGAAGAGTTCCTTGTAGAGGTAGACGGCGATGGCAACGATGTCCACGGCGATCCAGAATTGCCATGATTCCAGCTTCTTGCGGGCCATGAGCCATTGGGCGATCAGGCTCATGGCGACAATGAACGAATCGGCATACGGGGCGGCTGCGTCAGTATATGTCGCCATTGAGTATCCCCATGGGACAGCAGCCGCTAAACCAATCAAGATCCAGGCCAGCAGTGCGGGCATCGACAGTACCGTCACCGGCAATTCGGATCGCTCACGTCCACCGTGGAGCCAGTGATACCAACCGTAGACCTGCATAATGACGTAGATGACGTGGAGGATGAGGTCAGAATATAGCTTGGCGTGATAGAAGACGCCAATGTAGAGTGCAACCTGGATCAATCCCGTGGGCCAGCACCAAATGTTCTGGCGAACAGTCAGCCACACGCACACCAATCCAAACGCCGCTGCAACAGCCTCAATCCAGGTCATGGGCCACGTTCCTCACGCAGTTATCGTCACTCCATCTCCCGCCAATTCGGCAATCCCCGCCGCATCCTCTTCGTCACCGCCCCGGCATCGAAGTTCTCGGGATCGAACGGCCCTCGCCACGCCATGAAGTCTGCGTGTTCCTCATGCTTCGGGTCGGCCATCGCCTCCAAGTATTCCTGGTAGCCAAAAGGGCCACCAACATCCTCGGGAGGACCGGCCCGTTCACCCTCGACGCACAGCGGATATCGCCCTCCCTTGTCGGCCCGCAGGCAACCCTCGAAGACGATTTCGTGTTCCCAGCCGTCGCCAAAGTCGTATTCGTACTCGAACTGAAAACGTTTTCCATCTTTGGGGATGATCTTGCTCACCTTGGTGCGTAGCGAGTTGACCGGTGGTTCTTCATCTTCCCAACCCTCGTAGATTAACTCGGGATCGCCATGACGAACGCCGTCGATTTCGAACTGGTGGAGATGGCAGTTCTCCCAGCCCATCGCCGTCTGGATGTGCTCGTGGAGCTTGTCGAGGCTGCATTCCTTAACTTGAATGCGCCGCCAGATCAGCGGTCTGATGCCCTTGAGCGTGATCTTGAACTGGTATAGCCTGTCGGAAACCGAGATGCGGGCGATGCTGCCTTTCTGGTACTTCCGCACGGCCTTCCCCGTCAAGTCAATGACGTGCCGCATGGAAGTCTTCTTCGCCCCGGTCTTTGCCTTAGAAAAGACTCGGCGAAACTGAGCAAGAATATGCTGCAACTCGTCCAACGTGAACCGTGGAGTCCGCTGGTCGGGCTCATCAAGTTGCAGGCGATGAGCGTACTCGGGAAAGATGTCGGCCACGACCTGTCGCTGAGCCTGAGTGAGCCGCAAGGAAAAGTTGGATTCGTCAGTATTCGACATGATTCTCGGCAATTACGTACTATTATCGTTCCTGGCCCGTCACGTCCTTTTCCGTTTGGACTTCTTTTCCGGCTCCCGCTTGAGCACGATGCCCGACTCGTCGCCGAGGTGGGAATAGAACATGCCCTTCAGTTCATCTCCTTCCAGCACTAGCCAACCACGGCCTGCGACCGGGGTCATCTCATCGCTACCATCCCAGGAGAACTCGACAGCGGACTTGTCGTCCCTTTCGCCAAGCCGGTAGTCGATTTGTCCACGGACATACCCGAACTGGAAGGAACCCGAATTTCGTGCATCGAACTCGAAGTAACCACGGACCTCCTCATCAATGAAGTCCCGGTCCCATTGGTCCATGGACTCGATGAGCCAGCGACCGGCAATTGCTGCTTTCGACTTGGATGTTGCCATTACTTTTCCCCCGTTTTGCATGGGGCAACCTGCCGTTGGCCGTTGGATTACCCTTCGCCTTCTGATGATCGTGGCATCCTATCCGTCCACTGCCTCCAGCCATTCGTCCATCTCTTCCTTGATTGTCTCCTTCAATTCCTGCAAGTCGTCGGCGTCGATCTCGCTCTTCTCCAACATGAACGTATAAAACTTCTTCAGACTGGCCGCATTTTCCTTGATTGAGTTTCGACTGGACCATAGTGCCTTGCGAATGAACCAGTAGCCCAGAAAACTGGAGATCCGCCATACTCCTTCCTTGGCGGGAATCGCCTCGTCGTAAAGCAGGTACGTGTTGATATAGAAGTCAGCGTTCTTGACGTGTTCTTTGACTGACTTCTTGCCAAGGCCCTTTGTCACGAGCCATTGTTCAAAGGAAGCCAACAGTGTGGCGTTGTCTTTCTTGACCTTCGCACACGCCCGTTCGTATTTCTCGTATTCGTCGGTTGCCATCACCCACGCCCTTCGTTGTCTTCCGCCTGATCTTCCGGGTTGCCGGGCAGACCATGTTGCCGTCGCTCATCATCAAGGGACGGCTGAGCATTCAGAACACCTCTGTTTCCACGCTCTTTGCCACGACCAATCCAAACTCAGAGCGGTTTCTCGATCCTTCAGCTACGCTTGATACAACAATTCTTGAACTTTTTGCCGCTTCCGCAAGGACATGGATCGTTCCGGCCAATTGACCGAGTGCCTTCCGATGCTCCCTGTTGTGCAACCAGTCGTCCTGACGGCTCCTGGTATCGAATGTGTGACGAGCAACCCCGACTCAGACAGGCACGAATAAGAGGTGCGGGATCGAAGTAGCCACTGTCATCCGGTGCCGCCGCCTCGGCCAGCTTCATTTTCAAGGACTGTTGCTGATCTTCGGGCAGCACGCCAAGAGGCAGTGCCGCTCCGCCCGTCATGGCAAAACCTTCGTGAAAGAGCAAGCGGGAGGCGAAAACGACTCCTGGCTGGGCCGTACTGGCAAATCCCATATCGACGACAAAGATGGCCGTGTCAGAGAGCACGTCTCGAACGGCCACGCCAAATCCAAGGATCACCGATTCTACGATAAACAGCGAATACACTGCACGCTGCATGGCCCGAAGACAAACCATTTCGTCGGATTCCGGGGCGGGTGCAGAATCGAGAAGGTACTGCTCGACGGCGTTGCGTCCTTTGCGACGCACATCGTAGATGCAATAATCCATCAGAATCGCCGTTTCATCTTCAGAGTCGAAGACCAGGATGTCCCTCTGCAGAAGCCCCAGTTTTCTGCCTCCTTCGTGAAGAACGTCCTTGCTCAGTCGTTGAACCAGCTTCTGGTTCAGAGTTCGCCCGACCGCCCGCAGATGCTTATAGCGAGTAACGATCCCAGCACGGTCTGGGGTTGTGCCGGGTTTCTCACGTCGAAAAAAATCGCTCGGGCTCATCAACATGCCTCCTTTTTATCGAATAATTCCTGCAAAGGCGGTCGCAACCGCAATCGCCGTTCCTACGGCAGCCCGTTCCGAATCAGCCGCCTTCCCTCCGATTCATAGCCGATCTTACGCTTGAACCGGCGTTTCGTGTTCGTCCACCACCGGAACGGCTTCATTGCCTCGGTGATGCCGAGCTCCTTCTTCACCTGCTTCTTGGCTTTGGTGATGCCGAGAATGGTGTTGAGGGAGAGGCGGCGGTAGCGGAAGAGTTTCATGGGAGCAACTCACTCACTTACTGATCCGCCCCTTCGCCACCAAGTAGTCGAACAACGACTGCAAATCCGACCCGCTAGCTTCGAATTTATCAACACAGTACGCTTCTGCTTTCGAATGCCACGAGCCATTCGGGAATACGGTTACGCCGTAGGCGGGAATCGGCGTTCCGCCCTCCAAAACCCATTCGCAGTCCTCGTATTCCAAACGCCGGACATCAATGGTGTCGAGCGTCTTATCGGCATACACTGCAGCCGATATAGCATCGACAATGTCTTGTTCCCATGCTTCTTCGGAAGTGGCAGTGTGGAGATGAGGGAACGCAACGACCACCAAGACCTCCATCGTGTGCTCAGGACAATCCATGCCTATCTTCCCCGACTGAACGAACTGTTTCGTGATGGCATCCTCTTCAAATATCGCTGTCGTGTCTCCTCGGTGAGCCGCTCAACAGCGCATCGCAGCATCGTCCGGGGCATCACCCGACAGTGTTCGCCGAGGAACTCCTCCAACGCCGCCACATCCCGTTTCCCGACCTCCCGCAGCATCCAGCCAACCGCCTTGTGGATCAGGTCTTCCTTGTCTCCGAGCAATATCTTAGCGATTTTAAGCGTGCCGTTGAAGTCGCCGTGACGGATGAACCAATGGGTCGCCACGACGCTGATCCGCCGCTCCCAGAGGCTCGCCGACTTCGCCAAGCGGTCGAGTGGCTTGCGGCTTCTATTATGAAGGTAGCCGCCGACGATCTGCGGGGCCGAGAGGTCAACCAAGTCCCAGTTGTTGATGTGGCAGATGTTGGCGAGGTAGAGGTCGTAGATCGACTTCCTGGTGGCGTCGTCGCCCTGCTCGAACTGGCCGACGAGAATGACCAGGGCCAGCAACCGTTCCTCGTGGATTTCGGAGTGCAGCAGGCATTCGACCTCGGTGAGGGGCAGGTTCTTGAATTCCTTGGCGACCTTGCGGGTCGTTGGAACCTTCACGCCGATGAACCGGTCGCCCTCGCCGTATTGGCCAGGGCCGGTCTTGAAGAACCGGGCAAGGATGGCGGCAACCTCGGGATCGGCGAAGCTGCGGAGCCGCCTTTGGACTGTCCTGGCATTCAATTCTGATTCGGCTCGATTGTGTCGATTCATGGTGCCTACTCGGTTGGCTCAACGACTACCGCAGTCCCGTAGCACAACACTTCGGAAACGCCTTGCATCACTTCCGTCGCATCATATCTGACTCCGATCACCGCATTAGCGCCAGATTCTCGTGCATGCTGTAACATCATCTCGAACGATTCAGCCCGTGTTCTCTCGCATAATTGCGTGAACAACGTGATGTTGCCGCCGAAAATGGTTTGCAGCGAGCCACCAATCGTGCCAAAGATGGAGCGGGAGCGGACCGTAATTCCCCGCACTATTCCGAGGTTCTTCGTAATGCGATAGCCATCAAGGGTAAAGGCAGTCGTGGTCATTGCGTGCTGCATAAGTGCGTCCTTTGTTCGAGTGGGTGTCGATTTCGCCTTTCTGCCCATAGGTATAGGCTCGTCCATAGTACGCTTCGGCATTGTTTGGGCTGAGTCGGATGGCCTCCGTGTAGGCAGAAATGGTTCCGTCCAGGTCATCCTGGGTCATGCCGGTATTCCCCTTGTCCGATGCTTCGTTCGCCGTCTTTTGTTCCTCAGCCATCGACGACTGGAGGACCAACATGAATATACCAACCAGCACGACCACCAACCATTTCTGAACATACATGACAGGTTCTCCACCTAATCTTGTGTCCGACCACGAGCATTATCGTAAGTCCTTGTCCTCCCACCCCTTTTTCTCTTGAAACACCGGTTCGACGTTTCGGCACAGTTGTTCAAGCTGATGAGCGACCTGCTGCACCGTCTCAGGAGACAGAACTTGGCGGTTCTGAACAAAGAACTTCTGCGGGGTTCGAGGATTGAAGACGTACACCGGACCACGCCCGATCCGCTCTCGAATACACCAGCCGGGCAAAGCGATCATCGGTTCAGCCTTGATCGGCTTCCCAACAGCACTCGTCAAATGGTCGGACAGGCACTTTGCCTCGGTGGTCAGCTTATCGATTGGGATGGGGTAGTTCCAGTCGGGAAATCGAATGACGTTTTTCTCGTGATCGACGACCACTTCCGCATTGCCGTTACTCTTCGGCAGTTTGCCAAGCGCCTTCGTGTTCACGGCATAAACGCCGCTATGGCTGACGACGACATGATCCACGTTGCCGTATCGGATCGGAACGTCGTGGAAGACCCGACATCCATCGAGCATCAATTGGTTGAGTTCCTCGGCAGTCGCTAATTCTCCATCGAGGCCAATGGCAAAGGTTCGACGCTCACCAGCGAGTCGCCAGAGTCGCATGCCGATCCACGCTTCAGTCGCCACTACGGCGAGAATCCCGACACCGATCCACATGATGTTTGCAGCCGCCCCCGTGAAGTAGCAATAACTGACGTACATGCCGTAGATCGTGATCGGTACTGCGACAAGACCGAGAACTTGGAGGTCGATTTCGGCATCGATAGTGGCGAGCTTTTGCCGAAGCGAGTGGCCGGGAGGTCTCAGCAAATCACGACATAACGGGGATTGCCGAGCGTTCCGTTGTGTGCTTCGCCACCAGTAAGCGACGGCTACGGCGGGAACGAGGCCGAGCAGTAGGATCAGGAAGGGAACAAGGACGGCAAGCAGACTGGGGACCAAAGTTTATCCTCCCGAGGCCAGAATCCAGTCAATATAGCAGGCCGACGTGCAGTTCCCCAGCCCGCACCTTTTTCTCGACCGCAGCAGTCAAAATAGCCTCCGATGCTAGCCGGTCTACCTGAATCTTTGTACGGGTTGGTCGTGATCTGACCAAGCACCTCCTTATCTTTGAGTGGCAGTCCATAAGGCCACTAGCGATAGGGAGACAAGCATGATCGACGAAGAGAAACCACGAAAACCGTTCCTGGGCGAGATCGAGACCGAGATCGCCGGAATGCACGATGCCGGGATTCGCCCTGGCGAGCAACTTAACTTGGAGAGGGAGCCGGGCAACGCCCACGATCCAAATGCTATACGAGTTGAGAACGGTCGTCTCGACCACGTGAGCCATCTTCCTCGGGAATTGGCTTCATGGCTGGCTCCGTTGATCGACTCCGGCAAAATTCATCTGGACGGTTACGTGCGCAAGGCTGCTGTCCAAACCTGCGAGCCAGACCACTACCGGATCAACCTGATGGTGTTCCAGGGTGAGAAGGGCGACAAGATCCTGGAAAAGGCCGAACCCAAGAGCGAGCGTGATGCCCTCCACCAGACCGTCCTTCACGCTTACCAGAGTGCTCACGGCTACCACGATCCCGAGTCAATCCTGGGTCTGATCAATGGCTTGCGACCGTTGGAGAAGCAAGATCTGCTCCCTGAAAGTAGATTGCTCCTCGCTTTGTTGCCCCGGATCGCCCATGAAGTCCGTGTTTCGCACGGCATGCAGAGCACGGTCAGATTTCGGGAGTTGCTGAGCACGCTGACCATCGGCCCGCCCTCCCACCATCACAACCTGACATTCTTTCCGTTGCTTTGGCCCGAGATCCACGAGCCGTTGTACACACTGCTCAGCACGGCGATTGAGGCGGGTGAGGTCACAGTGGACGAGGTCAATGAGTCGGGCAGCGTTCCCAACTTGGCGGTAACCAACAAGGCCCAACGTCCCATCCTGATTCCCGAGGGTCACATCCTCATCGGGGCCAAGCAGAACCGGGTCATCAACGTCACGGTCCTCGTGGCAGCGGGCGTGAAGTTCGTTCTGCCGGTCAGTTGCGTCGAGGCGGGCCGGTGGCGATACCAGTCCCGGCATTTTGAGTCGAAGTTCTGCGCCCCGCCCTCGCTTCGCAACAAGAAACTGAGAGCCGTTCACAGGAATCGTTCCGCAGGCGGTCCTGCGGCAAGCGACCAAAATGAAGTCTGGGACGAGGTGCGAAAGTGCTTAAATGACGTGAAGAGCCAGTCGGAAACGTCCTCATTGACCGACGCCTTTGCATGTGCCCAGGAAACGTTGAAGGAGCACTGCAAACGCCTCGTTTTGCCGGGGGGTGCTGCGGGGGTCCTGGTCGGTCGTGGTGATCGAATCATCGGCATGGACCTGTTCGATTCTCCCACGACGCTCAATATCCTGTGGAACCGTTTGTCGGACGCCTATTTCTTCGACGCCCTGCGCACCCCGAGTGCTGCCGCACCAACTCCGGTCGATCATGCCCAGAGGTTCATTGAGCGGCTGGGTAGTTCGGCACGGCCACGGATTCCGGCATTGGCCCTGGGTGACGAATTGGAGATCACCGGCGAGGGCCTTGTCGGGGCTGCCCTACTTTATAACGGCGAACTCTGCCACTTGGCTGCATTTAGCGACGGCGAGTAGGCGAGGGGGGGATTTCCGATGGATATGCGTTTGTCCAGGCTTTCAAGTGGAGCATCGCTTGATTATGCTCACATACTGACCCGGTGCTACCTCAACCGATTGGATGTTGCGATGGGCGACCAACTGCCTCTGGTGCGTCAATGGGTTCTGCTGCGGATTCTATGCTCTCGGCACCATGGCGTGACCATCAAGGACATGGTTCATGAACTGAACGTCAGTGAGAAGACGATCCGCCGTGACCTGGAAACGTTTCAGGCGGCGGGGTTCCCATTGAAAGAAGTCGTAGGAGAGTTTGGTCGCAAGAAGTGGCACATCGAGGCGGGCAAAGCTGAGCCGGGCCTGAACTTCGCCTACGACGAGGCCATTGCCTTGTACCTGGGCCGACGATTTTTGGAGCCACTGGCCGGGACGATGTTTTGGGAAGCGGCCCAGAAGGCTTTCAAGAAAATCCGAGCCACGTTGGGTGCTGACGCTTTGAAGTACATTGACCAGTTTGGCACCATGTTTCATCAGACCATGGTCGGGGCCAGCGACTACACGAAGAAGGCCGAGTTGATCGACGAGTTGATGGTCGGCATTGAGGATCGGAAGGCCGTCTTCATCACCTACCAGTCGCTACGGGCCACGGAGCCAGTCACCTACGACGTGTATCCCTACGGCCTCGTCTATCACCGTGGTGCCCTGTACTTGGTTGGCCGGTCACCACAGCGTGAAGAGGCGTGCCACTGGTAAGTCAGCCGGATTGAAGCCGCCGAGGTGACGAAGATTCCCTTCCAGCGGCCCGAGGATTTTGATCTGCAACAGCACTTGGCTAAGTCGTTCGGCGTTTACCATGGCGAAGGCGACGTGAAGGTCGTGGTTCGCTTCGCTTCCTCTGTCGCTCGTTACGTTGCCGAATCGAACTGGCACGAAAGCCAGAAGCTCACGCAGCAGCGAGATGGAAGCCTGCTGACGGAGTTCCAGTTGTCTGACACGGAGGAGATCAAACGTTGGATCATGAGCTTCGGCCAGCATGCCGTGGTGCAGGAGCCGGAGTCACTTCGGGAGGAGATCGTGGGGGAACTGAACTCGCTGCTGGGGGCGTATAGCGCCCCACGCCGCCAGGGTGCGGAGGCGTGAGTCTTGAATGCACTCCCTTTGATACGGAGACCAGAATTCGGAAGCGGTGGAAACGGAGTAGATTGCTGGGCCATTGGCAGTAAATTCTCTCCAATTCCCCGGTGTTGACCTCTATCGGGTGGACTGCTTGCGATCACCCCCTGCGAGAAGTAAAATCGGGGGCTCTTTGTAACCGGGGCTGGGCTTATCGGGAAGTGGGACAACCGCCCCTTTATTTCGAGCTTCATCGGAGAAAACGCCGTGGCAGTTTGGGTAGTGCGAGCGGGAAGCCATTCGACTTGACCCTAAGAATGCAGCGTCGTATTACGGACGAGCCTATACCTATGGGCAGAAAGTTGAAATCGACAAAGCCATCGCTGACTACACGCAAGCCATCCGACTCGATCCGAGCAACCCCACGATGTACTATGGTCGAGCCTACGCCTTTGGCAGGAAGGGCGAACACGATAAGGAGATTGCCGACTACACAGTAGTCATCCGGCTCGACCCAAAATCGGCCAAGGCATATTGTGGCCGAGGTGCCGCCTATGGCGAGAAGGCCGACTTTGATAAGGCCGTCGCCGACTACACCCAGGCGATTCAACTCGACCCAACACTTGCAAGGGCGTACTGTAGTCGAGGCATGGCACACGGGAAGATGGGCCGCCTCGACAAGTCTCTTGCGGACTTCAATGAAGCTATTCGCCTAAACCCAAAACTTGCCGATGCCCACTGTGGCCGAGCAATTGTCTATGGCGAGCAGGGTAACCTCGACAAGGCTATCGCTGATAGCACCGAGGCCATTCGGCTCGACCCGAAATCTCCCCACGGGTACTACAACCGAGGCAATGCATATTTGAGGAAGGGTGACTTCGACAAGGCTATCGCTGACTTCTCGGAATCTATCCGGCTCGACCCACATCATGCAGAGACCTATGGTGCCAGAGGCTCAGCATATGGAGAGAAGGGTGACTTCGACAAGGCTTTCACTGACCTTTCAGAGGCGGTTAGGCTCAATCCGAAGCTGGCCGACGCCTATGGTGCGAGAGGTGAGGTCTACCAGAAGAAGGGCGACTTCGATAAGGCTATCGCTGATTTCTCAGAATGTATCCGTCTCAATCCAAGACTTGCCGATGCGTACCACGGACGTGGACTGGCATACGAAAAAAAGGGCGAGCAGGCCAAAGCAGAAGAGGATTTCGCACAAGCGAACAAGTTGGGGTACAAACCAAAGTAGCGTCTAAAGAAGCCCGGCACCACAGTATATTCGTTCCAGAACTCGACTACTCCAACGGGAGAACTCGTTATGAACGCCCGAAGATGGTTGGCGACTGTACTGGCTGCTGGAATGTCACTGGTAGTTGCCGAGTTAACAATGGCAACGGAAAACAAGGCATCCGACAAGCGGAGCAGCAGTACGGGCAAGGTTTACGTCGATTCAACCATTTCTTCCTTAACGGAGGCCATCCGACGCAATCCGAAGGATGCGATGGCATATTATCGGCGAGGTTCAGCGTACGAGCAGAACCGTGACCTCGACAAGGCCATTTCTGATTACACGGTGGCAATTCGCCTCAATCCGAAATCCTCGCAGATGTACTGGGACCGAGCTGGGGTCTATTGGGCGAAGGGTGATTTTGACAACGTCGTCGCTGACTACACACAGGCCATTCGCCTCGGCCATGGTCCAGGCCGTGCATGGGCATATCGTCAAAGAGGGATGGCCTACGGGAAGAAGGGCGACTTCGACCGGGCCGTTGCCGACGTTACTGAGGCTATCCGTCTCATCCCAAATGATCCCGTGGGATACAGTTATCGATGTTCCGTCTATTTGCTAAAAGGCGACTTAGACAAAGCTATTGTCGAGTATACGGTGGCTATTCGGCTCAAGCCGAACTACTTGCAGCCACGCTACAACCGAGGTAACACCTATTTGATGAAAGGCAATTTCGACGCAGCTATCGCCGACTTTTCGGAAATTATTCGGATGAGTCCGAGTAGCGCCGAGGCACACGCTAGTCGAGGTTCAATCTATGAGAAGAACGGCAACCTCGACAAAGCTGCCATTGACCTCGACGAAGCAATTAGGCTCGACTCGAAACTTGCATCGGCGTATTACAATCGGGGGCTTGTCTTTCAGAAAATGGGCGACAAGGCCAAGGCAGAAGCCAATTTTGCTCAAGCCAAGAAGCTCGGCTACAAGCCTAAATGAAAATCCTCTTCCTCCAGGGCTGGCAATCGACTCCAGGCGGCATCAAGCCGACCTTCCTCAATTTCCACGGCCACACGGTCTTGAATCCGGCCCTACCCGACGACGATTTCGATGCTGCCGTCCGCATCGCCCAAGCGGAATTCGACCGAGGGAAACCTGATGTCGTGGTGGGTTCAAGCCGAGGCGGGGCCGTGGCGATGAACATCACAACCGATACGCCCCTCGTCCTCCTCTGCCCGGCTTGGAAGCGATGGGGAACGGCGACCACGGTGAAGCCCGGCACGGTCGTCCTTCACTCACCCGCTGACGAGACCATTCCATTCGCCGAAAGCCAAGAGCTTGTTCGTAACAGCGGCCTGCCATCGGACTCGTTGATTGAGGTCGGGACGGAACATCGATTAGCCGATGATGAGTCGTTGAAGAAGATGTTGGAAGCGGTGAACCTCTCCATTCCGACGCTTTGTATCGGAGTGGACGTTGCATGGTGGGGCGGTAGCGCAAAGCACAGGGTCTCTCAACGGGACACCGTGGTTTACGCCACTATCTCATGGGACGGTTCGTCCGACTTGAACTTCGAGGTAGTCGATTTATCCAGGAGGCCAAATGCCCGTTGTGCTGAACCCACCGAGCCCAACTTTGATGCTAGCGGTGAACTTCTCGCTGAAGCTCTATCCAATATTGTGGAGGAACACCGGGGGCACTGTCGGAGATGTGTCGTTGCCCTTGACACTCCGCTTGAAGCACGTATAAGGCCGAACCAACCGCCGAGAGTGAAAGCCGCAGTGAAGGGCGCAGCAACGGGAGCCGAACGGCGGCAGTGCGAACGAGAATTGGATGCCTTCAAGGCAACTTTGCCGGGCAAGAGCACTTGGCACAATGACCTGCGAATTCAATCTGGATCTCCAGTACCATCACGGATAAGCCGTCTTGTTCAAAGGCTGGTGCAGGCTGACGCATTTAAGCCCTGGGGGCAGGATCGCAGTAGTCACCCGCACCAGATCATCGAGATTTTTCCATCCGAGGCTATTTGGTGGCTCGGCGTGTCTGAACTCTATCGAGGTTTACTTCCAGCAGAAGTTCGGGCCTATAAACAACACTCTTGCAAGATTGCAGTGCAGGAGGCAAAAGAGCAAGCGATTCGTCCTCTCTCGGGATTCAAGAGTGTGTTGGAACGTCAGACGATGCCGGTTTCGCAGTGGATCGAGCAAATAGCGGGCTACGCCTGCAACGTCGCTTGTGATGGGCAGACAGGAGTCGTAAGCAAAGGCAAGGGATTTGACGATCCGATTGAAAGCGGAATTGCCTGCCTGACGGCCATTGCCTTCGCTCTGGGAGAATATCATGTTTGGGGAGACGGCACAGACGGCACAATAGTCGGGCCAGGAGGACGACGAGTCGCACGACCGGAAGTCATCCGAGGCAGTCTTGATACGGTTGAGATGGACGGCACCAAGGGTCAGCTTGTCGATGTCGTCGTCCACTATCTCGAAATGCGTGCTCCATTGCATCAATCGATCCCGATGCCACGAGACGGCCTGACGATCCTGCACGCTCAAAGGCCCTCCGTGCCGTACTATCGCTCCCTCTACGATGCCGTGGGCAAGGAGTACCATTGGCTCAGCCGCAGGAAGCTCTCTGACGAAGAACTTACGGCCATCATCCAAGATCCCCTCAACGAACTGCACGTGCTGCACGTCGATGGCTCGCCTGCTGGCTTTGCCGAGGTGGATCGTCGCCAGCCCGACGAAATTGAGATGGTCCAATTCGGCCTAACGGGCGACTTCATTGGCCAAGGGCTTGGCCCCTGGTTCCTGCGGCAGATCATCGAGCGGGTGTGGAGCTATGGGCCTAAACGCTTCTGGCTGCACACCTGCACGCTGGATCACCCGGCTGCGTTGCCGATGTACAAGAAGGCCGGGTTCGTCGAGTACAAGCAAGAGGCGATACGCAGGGAACTGTGATGCGCCTCACGATTGGCTGCGATATGCCATCGGACTATACTGAAGTCTGTAGCCCATGCCAGAGAGGACAACCGTGCTTCTACGAACGGCCTCGACCATTGCGATGTTGCTGCTCATAGCTCAAGCTGCAATCGGAAACGACTCGGGCACAACAGAACTTCCAGCAGGTTACCGGCCTCAAGCGTACTTGGATCATCAGTGGATCAGAAGCGTTGGCGGTTATGGCCGGGGCAATGGCCAATTCATTTCTCCAGAGGGTAGTGCTGTAGATTCGTCGGGAAATCTCTGGGTAGTGGACTTCAATAATAGCCGTATCGAACAGTTCGACAGCGGCGGCAAGTATCTGCGGCAGTTTTGTGGCGAGGGAACGGGAAGACTTGATCATCCCTCAGATATCAGAATCGACGGGTTGGGCAACGTCTGGATCGCTGACACGCTCGCCTGCCGCATCGTGCAATTCGACAGGAATGGAAGGTATCTCAGGCATATTGGAAGCTACGGCAGCGGCGACGGTCAGTTCATCAATCCGCATGCCTTGGCGACGGACTCCGCTCTAAACCTGTGGATCGCTGATTCGGGCAACAACCGGATCGTGAAGTTCGACAGGAACGGTAAGGTGATGGCAACTGTTGGCGGGGTGAAGCTTGGCTCAGGGATCGGCCAATTCTACTCGCCACAGGGTATCGCAGTGGATTTGTCGGGGAACATCGTCGTGGCCGATACCGGCAACCACCGTATTCAGAAGTTCGACAGCGATGGCCACTATGTCGGGCAGTTCGGCAAACAAGGTAGCGGGGTGGGCCGGTTCTCGGGGCCGCAAGGCATCGCAGTTGACGCATCAGGCAACATCTGGGTGGCCGATTCAAAGAACAATCGAGTTCAAGTATTCGACAACGACGGCGATTACATCGGTCAGATCAATGCCTACGGCAATGAGAGCACATCGTTCTCGTATCCTCAGCATGTGGCCTTGGATTCGAGCGGCAATGTTTGGATCAGCGATTGCAACAACAATCTTATCCACCAATTCAGAGTCACCATCAAGCCGATCCCGCAGGCATTGCCATCGGCTTGCTCGCCCGCCACCATTGGCGGTGACGAAGGCGCCGTTCCACCATACCGTGAGAATTGCCATCGCCTTTACATTCGACGAGTGAGAAGGCATTGCCAATGAGCGGGTCAGTCTATCTTGTGCAGCACTTTACACATCATGAATTCAAAGACCGTCCACAAGCTGGAAAAGTCACTTGAAAAGCCGATCCTCGATGTCATGTGTGACATGGGCCTAAAGAAGCTGCCGCTCCTGCCTTCGCACGGCACGATCCAGATGATGGCGAAGGCGGCTGTGGCCGTTTACGAGGCAGCAGTGGAGGAACATCAGAAGCTAGGTACGAAAAGACGATCAGATGCAGACACAGGCATCTGACCACAATCCATTTGCGGGGGCCACATCATGGCTAGGACCTTCATATAACACGCCGAAAATACCACTGGGACGACGATGGCCCTCGTCTCACGGAGGATGAGTGGAAGGCGTTGGTCGCAGCCGACTCCGAACTTGAGTTCAAGGACAGCAGCAACCCGCTCTTTGCCAGTTGGAATGGAAAATCGGAGTATCCCGACCCGTGGTTTGACTATTCTGCGATGTACGGGTGCATTGACACCAAAAATCCTGACACGCCCATTATTGCGAAAATGCTGGAGATGGCAAAGAAACTCAACGCTAAAGTCCAAGGCGATGACGGAGAAGTCGATACGAGTCCAACCTTATGTCACGAAGAGGAAGACGACCGAGTACAACGTCCTTGGTGGAAGCGATTGCTTAGCTGGTGAAATTGTCCGGTTTGCCGTATATCTGTAATGCTCAACCACATGGACTAGCGAACTGTTCTGGCGGGAGTGCGGTTCTGTGAGATTAAGCGACCTACTATGGACAACGTTCTTTGTCGGCCTCGGTGTGAGCGTTGGGGCCGTGACTGGAGGGACTATCGGTAAATGGTGCGGTGGAATCATCGGTTTTGGACTGCTCTTTCTAATATGCGACTTAAACTTACGCCATTTTCGCCGAGTATTGACTTCCAAGTATGGAAAGTCGTTGTCAGAAAGAGACCATAAAGCCTACTGTTTTGATTCGTCCTGGAAAGGTGAAGGAACGATTTGTGACGATGAGCATAAACCACTTTGGCGATACAAATCCATTGGCGGCAACATATTTCGCAGTCAAGTCTACGGATTCTTCTGGCTTCCGCCCTTTGCAGTCTATGACTTAGAAGGACGTGAACTCCTCGTGTTCAAACGTACTTGGCGATTTCCTTTTTCGGTTTATCAGGTTAAGGAGGGCGATCATGTCGTTGGCAGAATCCGAAAGCAGTCACTCCTGTCTCTTCTGACGACGAAATACTCACTGGAGTTTGAAGGAGGCTTACGTTGCATTTTTTGGATACCGAGATTTACCGTGTGGTTCCACGGCGAGACAGATACAGGTGGCGGTATCCTGGTTCGAATGTGGCATCATCGGATGTGGCTAGTGGGACTCGACTCCAACATCGATAACTTCTGGCTTGTGGCGGCATTTGCCTTCATTCACCGAGAACGATTAAGGTCGGGTTAAGCATGAGACAGGCGAGAAACACGGCCAAAAAGGCATTGGGAAACCAAACATGATTATCCGTCCTGAAACGCCCGCCGACCACGACTCAATCCGAGACATCCTGATCGCCGCATTCGCCAACCATCCCTACAGCCACCAAACCGAACACCTGATTGTCGAGGGTTTGAGGGCCGATAATGCCTTGACCCTCTCGTTGGTCGCTGAAGTCGATGGTGAGGTCGTTGGGCAGATTGCCTTCTCGCCGGTCAAGATTGACGGGGAGGACTGTGGATGGCTTGGACTTGGTCCGGTTGCCGTCTCTCCGGGTCTTCAGAGACAGGGGATTGGACAGGCACTCGTTAATGAAGGATTGAAGCGGATTCGTGGCCTCGGGGCACGGGGCTGCGTCCTGGTCGGCGATCCGGCGTTCTATCGGCGCTTTGGCTTCGTGAACAACCCGGCCTTGCGAATGGAAGGCGTTCCCCCGGAGGTTTTCATGTGTTTGCCGATGAGTGACCATGTGCCTGAAGGAAACGTAACGACAAGGACTGCGCACAATCTTGTTCGGTCGCACGAAATACGTGCTTGGCCAAGATGTCATAGCTTGGTCTCGTCGGCTTGCCGAAGAGCAAGGGGGCACGACTGACCGGTGGTGAGGCGCTGGTCTCATCATCTTTGTGGCACCGCCTCACGTATTGCTTCCCACAAACCCGGTGACACGTCGGCAGGATGCGACTGAATCACCCGCCTCAAGCACGTCTCCAAATCGACGTGCTCAACCGCTGCCAATGCAGCGGCACCAATTGCGGGAGAGCGGCTCATCCCACCGCCGCAACAAACCAATGTCGGCGTTCCAGCTTCGATCAGACTTGCCACGCAGTCGATAGCGAGGCGAAGCACCGAGGGAGCATTGCCGGTCCCGTCCAACAGTGGAAAACGAAGATAGATCAGTTCACGAGACAGTTGCAGGGGCGGTTCTTCGACTGCCAACTGGACGATGGCTTTGACGCCAGACGCCAAAGTTGCTTCAACGGCACGACCATCTCCGGCGTGGCCGACCCAAAGTCGATACGGTTCAATCTGGTTCATGAAGGAGTCCCAATCCGGTCCAGGATACCGAATTGTCCGGTGGCTGGGTAGGCTACAACCGTGGCGGTTGTACAAGTCTGGGGGGTTGCGGGGCAGGTGAGCAAGGAGTAGCGTGCTTGCAGCGGTTGTTGCACCTTCGCCCACCAAAATAACCATGCCAATCAATCCACATCCTATTGAAGAAGCCGCCAGCTTTTTGCAGACGAGTTCAGCCACGCCAAAGGACAAGCTTGTCATCGGTGGCAAGTTGCTCTGGGCAGCCACGGTGATCTCGAAAGATTGGACGCCGCAACTGCTGGATCGGGCAAGGACGGCGTACAAGTCTCTCTCAGAGCATGGCACGATGGCGAGAACCGTGCAGGAGATGGATGATAAAGCCGCCAGCCAATGTCTCAAACAGCTCACAAGCGATTTAACGCAACTGGCCGCCGACATTGTGCAGGCGAGAAGCCAGCCACCACGCAAGTCGTAGAACTGCCCCACTTGCGTGATGGCAAGGTGCCAGACTACATTTAATGAACACGACGACCACTCGGCATGTGTTAGCCCGGTAGCGTCAAACAATCACAGGGGAAATGCAGAAATGGCTGAAGGTACAATCAAACGGTTGACGGAAAAAGGCTTCGGGTTCATCGATACGGGCGGCGCAAAAGACCTGTTCTTCCACTCATCGAGTGTTCAGGGCGTCAGTTTCGATGACCTGCATGAAGGCCAAAAGGTGTCGTACACGGAAGGCCGGGGTCCGAAAGGCCCGTGCGCCGAGAATGTCACGCCGGTGTAGCCGGTTATTTGTTTCGGTCGCCAGACGGATGCTCTTGGCCCGGATGCTGCACCTCAACGTCGAGGTGCCTGCCTTTTTCATCCGGCTTCTTGCTGCCTTCAACTTTCACGTTGACCGGGCCAGCATCAACCTGAACGTCCAGAGCTTTCTCCCTCTCCCGTTCTTTCGCCTTCTGCTGGCAGCCGACAATCGGCAAGGCGAGTATCAAGACAACGATTACGGTCGTCATTCGTGTCATCAGTCTCACCATGGTTACGCTCCTGTTCCTGAAAGACTTCCACCATCCTCTCGACAGTACTGGACGCTGCCTAACACGTCACATGGAACATGCCGATGGTTTTGCCCTGGGCTTCATTCCAGACCTTAATTGCCTTTGGCGTCGGGTGCAGTTCGACCGAACAGCCCTTCTCCTTGAAGAAGCGTTCGGCATCTTGAGAGAGTTTCACGTTACCGTACTGCCCGCTGCCAATAACCAGTCGCTCGGCACCGTTGTCAAAGATATCTTCTGCCTCGGCTAAGGACACGGTGTGGGAGGTTCCATGCTGCTCCTTCGATAGCTTCTTCTTCCGCTTCTTCACCTTACCGCCCAGGCGAATCACGATGTCGTGTTCGATTTCCTCGTCGTCCACCGTGATCGAGCCGAACTCGGTGTTCTGGATGTGGGGCTGCATTTTGGTCCCCGTTCAGCAAAGCCTCCGTAGCCACCAAGTAATTCTAGGAGTGGAGGCAATCTGTGGCACGGCAGGGTTCTCGGCCAAATTCACCTTTCCTAAACAGAAGGGCATCGAGCGACAATCGTCCTGGCCCCAAGACAAGGAACAAGACGGCACAAGCAAGGTATATGGCAGCCAGTTCGTAGGACCGTCCACCCGTCTTGCTCACAAAGGGGTCTCCGTGCGGCAAGTGAACCATGCCGAGTGCCACGATCATGGTCGATGCAATCCCTAGTGAGGCAATTCGGGTCAGCAGCCCGACGACCAACGCCATGCCCCCGCCAAACTCGGCCAAGGCCGCCAATGCCTGGAAGACCGCAGGCACCGTAGCCTCCGGTCCCATCCAGCCGGTCGGGTTCTGAATCTTCGGCCAGCCGTGAACCACGAATGCCACGCCCATCACCAGACGAAGCAACAGCAGTCCCACAGAACCTATTTGGCCCACTGTGTCGCAGTAGAAAAAGTGCCGCATGGCTGTTGTCCTTTCTTGTCCGTCTTCCACTCCCGTGGCTCAATCCTTGGTCTTATGTTTCGTCAGCCACTCCATAAGCTTCTCCAAGTCGGGCACCTCCATATGGTTCGTTTGTCAGGGAATTATTACAGAGGCATCACGACAGGCAAGCCGACCCTTTCCGCCACAATTGCTCCACCATAGAATTGGCCTTCACATCAGCATTCCACATGACAGGAGAAAAGGTCGCCATCAGCACCGGGGCCAGCCGAGGCGTTGGGCGGGCAAGTTCCCCTTTCCCCTCGCCGTATACTTTCTGCTGAACCCGTGGTGTAGTCGAAATACCAAACGTTGGTGGTTACGCATTTTGCCAAGCCAGGGAGGAAGAAACCATGCGATACAGACTCCTGGGACGAAGCGGTTTGCGGGTCTCGGAATTGTGTCTCGGCACGATGACCTTTGGCGAAGAATTCGGCTGGGGGTCGCCCAAGGAAGTGAGCCGGAAAATCTATGACGCTTTCCTGGAAGCAGGCGGCAACTTCATCGACACGGCCAACATCTACACGAATAGCACAAGCGAGTCATTTCTAGGCGAATTCATGGAAGGCCAGCGGGAACGACTGGTCTTGGCGACCAAATATACACTTGGGCGTCCGTCGAACGACCCCAACGCCGCAGGCAACCAACGCAAAAACATGATGCAGGCGGTCGAAGCCAGCTTGAAGCGGCTGCGGACTGACTACATCGATCTCTACTGGTTGCACATCTGGGACCAGCTTACGCCCATCGAAGAAGTGATGCGTGCGTTTGATGATCTGGTGCGTCAGGGGAAGATTCTCTATGCGGGAGTCTCGGACATGCCTGCATGGCTCGTGGCCAAAGCTAATACGCTGGCCGAACTGCGAGGCTGGACACCGTTCATCGGCTTGCAGATCGAATACAGCCTGATTGAGCGAACACCGGAACGGGAACTGTTGCCGATGGCGGCCAGTCTTGGGCTGAGCGTCACGGCTTGGTCGCCCTTGGCAGGCGGCGTGTTGACGGGCAAGTATGTTGGGGCCAAACAGGGCGAAGGCGACCAGAAGCGTTTTGATACCCCGGATCAGGCGCAATTCCGGGCTGCTGGTGCCCGGTCTGAGGCTATTGCCCGAGAGGTTCAAGAGGTGGCCCGAGAATGTGGTCGGTCACCAGCCCAAGTGGCTTTGGCTTGGTTGCGGCAAAGGCCCATCCCCATCATTCCAATCATTGGGGCGAGGAAGTTGGAGCAGGTCAAGGACAACCTTGCCAGCATCGAGTTGGAACTCGACCCCTCGTACCTGGATCGATTGGAGAAGGTCAGTCGAATTGAGTTGGGCTTCCCCCATGACTTCTACAAGAAGGACATGGTTCGCACCATCGTCTACGGTGGCTTGCGTGATTCGATAGATGTTTGATGGTGGTGGGAATGTGGGTCCGTAAGAAGGCCCAAATAGGAACCAATCATGTCGTCCGAAAACGTTTTGGTCACCGGAGCTTCCTCGGGCATTGGTCTGGAATTGGCGAAGCTGTTTGCCGCCGACAAGAGCAATCTGGTTCTGGTGGCCCGCAGCCAAGAAAAGCTGGACCAGTTGGCAACGCAGTTGCAGGAAGAGCATGGCGTTCAGGTGCGAGTGTTGACCAGGGATTTGGCCGATCCCCAGAGTCCCCAGGCGATCTTCGATGCCCTGGCCGCCGAGGGCGTGACCGTGGATGTCCTGGTCAACAATGTTGGGTTTGGGCTGGTTCGGTGGTGGATCTGCCGCTGAAAAGGCAACTGGATATGGTTCAGGTGAACGTTGCCGCCCTGACGCACCTCACAAGGCTGTTCCTTCCCGGCATGATCCAACGTCGATCAGGCGGTATCCTCAACGTTGCCTCAACCGCAGCCTTCCAGCCCGGCCCCTACATGGCGGTCTACTATGCGACGAAGGCGTATGTGCTTTCCTTCACCGAGGCCCTGGCCGAGGAAGTCGCTGGCACCGGCGTCCGGGTCACCTGCCTCGCCCCTGGCCCAACGGCCACGGGTTTTGCCGCTGTAGCGGACATGGAGAACAAGCTCCTCTTCCGGTTGGGGACAATGAAAGTTAGTTCCGTTGCCCAAGCAGGCTATCGAGGTTTTCGGCGTGGCCGGTTGCTGGTGATCCCTGGGCTGATGAACAAGGTCGGTACCATCGCCGTTCGTTTCACGCCAAGGACGTTGGTGAGGAAGGTAACAAAGCGATTGCAGACGTAGCAGGAGCGGCCATCATTTCTTTATATGGTGATAGAACCCTCTATTGCTTCTCGGCTTTTTCCGTGGTTTCTCTCAAACGCAGGCGGGGCTTGGCATACGTTCGTACCGATTCATCCTGATCGTCCACTAGACGGCGTCGGATCGTTCGAGAGAGTTGGTGACGCAGGCGACATGCTGAGGCATGCAAGTCCGATATCGACCCTTTGGCTGTTCGGTTTGCTGACCTTTCCGTTGGGGCTGTATCTTTGGAACGGGCTTGGCACCAGTTTCGGACTCGGATCAGCCAAGGGCAAAGTCGATCAGCGAGCGGCATATGCCTGCCTCGGTCTGCTTGTCGTGACACTCGTAATGGAATTGGCGTTGAGTTCCACCTGAGTTACCTTGTGGTGTGGTGGTGTTGCTCGGCTACCGTGAGGCAGGATAAGATGGACTCAGGTGGATGGCGGGTGAAGTCTTGCCGAAGCAGTTATCTTTCTTGGCTGATTGGGGAGTCGGACGGGAATACCGACCATGACGAGCATCTTCTCAAAGTATCTGAGCAAACCAGTAGACTCTCCCGAACACCGGCAACTCCGGGCTGAACTTTGGCTGGGTGGGCCATCGCATGCATGTCGCTATTATCTCAGTCTTCTCACTGGACGAGATTTCTTTGACACGACTGACGACGAGTTTCTAGACGGCGTCCGGGAGTACGTCGTGAGTCACGCCTGTTCGGATGCCAGCCAATTCTGCGTCACGCAATATCACCTCCAATTCGTACTGCCGTTTCTCAAGCAGCAGTTCTACAAGTTGGTAAAGAGCGTGCCTGTGGTAAAACCTTCCAAGGAAGAACACGCTCTGATCCTGCTGGTGCAGCACCCGGATTGGATTGACAACCAGATTCTTGAGGCAGTTGGTACGACTGGCAAGCAATTAGAACGTTGGTCCACATTCAGTGCAGCACGGGCAGCCCAAACTCATTATCGGAACCGCTGTGAAGGCTGGTGCTAAACGGATATGACTCGAAAGACCGTTCTACATGCTGCACTTGGCTTCGTTGGCACAACTCTTCTGGGCATCTGTTTGTTTGGAGTTCCTCTTGCCATATACGGGGCGTGGGACGCATGGACGGAACCGGTCGTCCTGGATGGCAAATTGAGAGGCAGGGAGCAGGCAGTGTCGGGGCGTGCTGCTGAAACGCTTTGTATAGGTCCCTTTATCGGTGGGGTCAGTGGAATGATTGCCGGGACTGGAGTTGCCGTCAAGCGGCTCTTGTCAGGTGAACCACTCGGTCACAAGAGTGCCGCAACAGCCAGTTCGCAGGAAGTGATTAACATGCAAGAATCCGTGAAGCCCGATTTGACGTGGCTCGTCGGACGACAAGTTAGTTCAGTGGAGAAGAAGGACTACTCGTGGTTCTTCGGCTTCGACGACGGTAGCAGTATAGCCACCGAGTCTTTCTGGCGGGTCGTCACTGCACGGGGAGTCGAGGTGACATCGGAAGACCACGAACATCAGTTCGGACTGCCAGCGCCCATGAATGCGGCTGATGTAGTCAAGGCGAAGATTGGCGTCGAGACCGTAGATCGGTTCACCTTTGACGAATGCACTGGCGACCTGTCTCTTCATTTCGGCAACACGACCACGCTTCAGTTCGTGACGGTCTCATGTGGTTACGAGGGATGGCGTGCCCTTCACGGCTCGCAACAAGTCATTTGCAAGGGCGGCGGCGGCTTGACCGTGTTCACTGAATAAGCAATCAACTCGGTTTGTTGTTGGTCCAGTTCACCGATTCGGGCACGGAAATGGAGGCCCACGGGGTTGGTCTAGCGGTCAGTCCAGTTCTCTTGCCGCCCCACCGAAAGCGTTATGGCTGCGGATTCAGAACCGTGCTACTGTGCGCTTTGCTGACGAGTAAAGTGGAAGAGCCTATACACCGGGTTTTTGACCGCTGGCCCGAGACAGTAGGGCAACAGGTAACCAAGGTCGGCGTATCGCCTCTCCCCGGCAAATCAGCAGTAAGAAGCCCGCCCCTTCTCGTGCGGGTTTCTCGCTTTCTTGTAGGACAGCATTCGCACCATTCCCGAGCGTGTCTTGAAAATAGCAGCCATGGACGCACAACGACTGCAAGAGCTAATTGATCGGATACGCTCGGCTTGGAAATTGACCAAGAGCAGCGGCGAACAACTTTTCGATCTGCCGATTTCGGAGATCGTTGAGGATAGTAGCCCCCGGCACGAGCCCGCTCATTTGTTTGAACAGGGTTGGTCGCTGATCGGCAAACACCGAGAGTGGCAACCTCCACTGGTGAAGGAAGGGGTCGAGGCCGAGACTCGTTTATCATTGATCGAGATGGCCATACACAAGGACATCGAAACGGTTCGCAGGTTCGTCACGCTGATTGAGACATACGAAGTAGCCCCGAATCGCACGGAGAATCCTGCCGCTTCGCAGTCGATTGTGGAGTTGGCACATGATTTGGCAGCGTATCACCAGCTTTATCCGGTGCTGGTGCATCAAATCTGTCCAAACCAGTGGCGGCTGGTCCGTGGTAGTCGTCGGGTGACGGCCATTCTCTACAACCATGCCAAGGGCCGTGTGGATCGATACGACGAGGTCAAGGGCGAAGTGCAATTCCCAGCGACGGCGAAAGCGATCAACGCCCAGCACATCACAAAGAACGATGCAACTCGGTTGGCCGTTATTGCCAATTTGTCTCGCAAGCAGTTCACGCCGTTACAGGAGGCCCGGATCTATTATGAGAAATGCGAGGAGATAGATCCCGAAACGGGCAAAAAGTACACGATACGGCAAGCCGCCGACAGCCTTGGAGTCGAATACTTTCGGCTCCGCAATCTGCGTGCTTTGATGCTGCCGTGTGAGCGGCCTGAGAACGAACGGCACAATACGTTCGTCAATCGGTCTCGATAATCTACCGCTCGGCCCTTCCCGCCGACGCCCCGTCCTTGCCATAGAACCGTGTTGTCTTGCCGCTGCCCTCGGCACGCCCGGATAACGACCCGTCCTTGTCGTAGAAACGTGTTGTGTTGCCACTCCTCTCGACTCGACCTGCAGACGATCCGTCCTTGTTGTAGAGCCGAGTCGTGGTGCCACTTGTCTCGGCACGCCCAGCCGAGGAACCATCTCGGTTGTAGAATCGAACCGTGTTGCCGCTTGTCTCGGCCCTTCCCGCCGATGAGCCGTCCTTGCCATAGTAGCGGGTGGTTTTTTGACTCGTTTCGGCTCGGCCTCTCGATGACCCATCCCGGCCATAAAAGCGTGTCGTGCCACGGCCATCAGGAATCGTCGTGACCTTCTTGGCGGTGTCCGTGGAGGTCTTCGTGCGGTCTTTGGCGGAGCCTGTGGAAACGAGCCCGAGCGAAATGACGGCAAGCAGCAAGAAGCGTGACATGGCTGGCTCCTTCACTACCATTCTATGCAGATGCACTGGGCCGTCAATTGTCGGCGGGTACCGCTGATGCGATGAAGTTCAAATCGCTTGCATGATGCGCTGCCACGGCATCTTACGGATGCAGACAAACGTTTGAGATACGCCGGTTGCGGCCCAACCCAAGCTTGGTGCTGATCAGTTGATTTCACCTTCGGCATCTGGCAATAACAAACCGAACGAGCAGTCCTGCAGTACCGACGAGGAGGAGAGCGAACGTCGATGGCTCGGGAATGGTTAAGGCAAAGATCGTTCCGTAATCTTGGGTTCCACCGTGAGCAGTCAAGCCGTATAGAGTGGAACCAACTAGGGTCAGGTCACCGTTTGGATTTGCGCCATCACTGCCTGCCCCAGCGAACTTGTGAAGCAAGGTGAAGTCGCTGCCGTCCGTATCAATGGAGAAAACGGTTCCACTGCCATACGGTGAAGAGCCACCCTTGACGGTCGTGCCATAGAGCGTCGATCCACTAAGAATTGGACTCCCGATTGCATCATTCCCGTCGTTCGTTTGACCGTTGAAGGTGTGCAGAACTGAATACCCACTGCCATCGGTGCCGAGGCGGAACACCGTTCCCTGAGTTGTCCCGTACAGAAGTGAGTGATCGACGATTAGACTGCTTAAAGGATTGGTTCCATCATAAGGCGTGTACCGTAGGGAGTGCAGAATTTGAAAATTGTTGCCATCCGTATCTACCGAAAAGATAGTCCCGTACCCGCCTGTGCCGCCAAAGAATGTTGTGCCGTAGAGTTTCGTGCCACTTAGCAAGAGATTGCAGTTCGGCGAATCTCCGTCGCTCGAACCACCTTGAAAGGAATGGATGAGATGAAACCCGCTACCATCGCTATTCATTACGAAGATCGTGCCTTTGTTGGCGATGCCGCCGTCTTGGGTTGTTCCGTATATGACTGATCCGTCCAGAGTCAGGCCACGTGTGGGATACTTGCCGTCCTCGGAGCCGCCATAGAACGTATGCAGCACTTGGAAACCGGTCCCGTTGGTGCTCATCGAGAAAACGGTGCCCGAATTATTCTGCTTTCCGCCATTACCCGTCATGCCGTAGAGAGTTGAGCCACTAAGGGCAAGACTACCGAGCGGTGCTGCTCCTTCAGTGTTGTTTCCATTGAACGAATGCAGAACGGCATACCCACTTCCGTTCGTGTTCATGCCAAAGACAGTCCCGGAACCATAGCTTCCACCATTAGTGGTCATTCCATAAAGGCGTGAGCCATCTGCGATTAGGCTGCCATAGGCATTTGCTCCGTCACTGCTCGTGCCACTGAACGAGTGTAGGACTCTGTATTCAAGTGCTCGGGCGGCACATGTCTGCAAGAGCAACAAGATCGACACTGCGAGGCAAGTTGTGGTCTGGTTCATTTTCGACTCAATGCGGTACAGATGTGAATCGACTTCCAACATACCTCCCCCCAGGAAGCACTGTCAAGCGCCGAGAGCTTTGCGATAGACATGACTTCCGCCCCTTGTGCTGGCGATTGGCATTCGGACGATTTCACGAGAAATGAGACTGTCTTTCTTACCACGCCCCTAACGTCTTCGTGCAGGTCAGTTTCCGATAGCAGCCACCCCTCTCATCCTCCCCCGTCCGTGAGATGGAGCAAGTGAGACGGTTGCACAACTTCTCAGCGTGGCAGCAGCACGGGCAGGCGCTTGCTGGATCTCGTGAGAATTGAGACAGCCGCCTCCCCGCCTGCCGTAACTTGTTCTTGGCAGCCGACTTCGGGCAATCGCTTTTGTTTCATTTTCGGCCTGCCGAGGCGAGACGGGGTGTGAGACTACTGGACGGTCGTCTCAATTCTCATGCGAACGGCAACACGCCCGCCCGCCACACGGCTGACACCGACTAGCGATCCCCATCAGGCGTGTTGCACCTCGCACGTGTCCAATCAACATCACCGGTCACAAGCAACAAGCGCCGGGGAGCACCGCCTGAAGGCTCTGGCTACGGAAAGATACCGCCCGAGTGGATGTAGTAGAAAAATCGAACCACGAACACCGCTACGAATTGCAGGACGGCAAACAGCATGAGCCCACCGCACAAGTACGCCCGCCTCTTCAGCGTAAGCCTGATCCAACAGGGCCCGAGCCAAGGAACGAAGGCGAGGAGGCCGAGCCCGTAAGCGGTCAGTGTCGCCACCGTAGTCGCATCGTCTGAGGCGGCTAGCTGTCCCGAGCGATAGAAGTTGAAACTGCGCACGTTGTCGCCAAGCATGGCACTGCCCGCTATGCCAACCGCATATGGGAGCAAGAAACCGAACAGAGCCACAATCGCCCATACTCGTTTACGCACGGCATCCTCGACAATTCGAGCCCCTGAAAAACGTGGAACCACGGAATAGGCGAGCTGAGCGCCTGAATATAACAGTCGAACCGAACCCTTTTTGGCGTACATAGTCACGGATGCCATGCCACTTGCCAAGCTGACACCGACTTGAGCCAGTTTCACTCTGCGGTCGGCAAGTTCCCGGTTCGTCTGACACCGACTAGCAGGTCGTTGTCAATCACGACCAAGCACGGGAGAACAATCATGCCAACCCAGAACGAAATCAGAGAGCGTGTCAGCAAACAATTGATCGATGCTCTGTCCAAAGGTGACCTGCCGCCTTGGCGCATGCCGTGGCGAAGCGACCCTAATGCGGGCTTCCCGACGAACGTCGCTAGCAAGCGGCACTATCGTGGCATCAACCCCTTGTTGCTCCAACTTGCTTCGATGCGACATGGATTTCAAAGCAAGTGGTGGGCGACGTTTCGTCAGTGGGACGAGATGGGCGGTTCGGTCATGAAACGGCCTGATGATGTCAAGGCCGGTGAGTGGGGCACCAGCATCATATTCTTCAAGCCGCTTCAGATCGTTGAGAAAGACGACAACGGCAAAGAACGAGAAAAAACGATTTTTGTCATGCGAACCTACGTCGTATTCAACCTGGACCAAGTCCGGGGCTCGCATCTCAACCATCTGCGTGTTGGCCACAACACCACAGTCTCGCCGGACCCCATCGTCACCTACGAAGAGGCGGATCGAGTCATCGCCGCAACAGGGGCCGATATCAGATATGGCGGGAACAGGGCCTATTACAACCGCCATGAAGACCATATTCGGGTGCCGTTGCGTGAGCAGTTCACGGCTGGCGAATATTACGAGACGATTTTGCACGAGTTGGCACATTGGACCGAGCATCCAAACCGACTCGACTTCCACGCCGCAGATCACAAGTACGCCCTTGGCGAACTACGGGCAGAGATCTGTGCTTGCTACCTCGCTGGTGAACTCGGGATACCGAACGCAGATTCGTTGCAGAATCACGCCAGCTACGTGGCAAGCTGGCTGCGGGAAATGAAAAGTGACCCGAAATATATCTTTCAAGCGGCTGCGATGGCGTCAAAGGCCAGCGACTTCATCTTATCGTTCAGCCGCACCGAAGTGCCCGAGCCGGAAGAAGCCTTGGCTGAATAGTTCTCCCGTGTGAGTGGAGTGGCAACTCGTCGTTGCCGCTCCACCTTTTCTGACACCGACTAAGTCTTTGTCCCGTGGGACGAGCCGAGTGCGGAGTGCCTGAGATGATCGTGACGACGCTTCAGCTTTGACGACCACTGCACACAGCAAGGGAACCGGCCACTGGGTGGCCAACGGTCTCCGGCTTCCGCTGCACATGCAAAGGCTCGAAGCTCCGTCCGGTCATCGACGGCGCTCCCCTCGGCCACTTTGACACCGACTACGACGGCAATGGGTGATCGGGTACTGCCGGAAGCACGACGATCAGTAACGTGGCGATGGGACCAAGCAGCAGCGAGATGAGCCACCATAGCAGACCGCTTCGGCCCTTGGATTGAGCGAGGCCCGCGTTGATGAGCGACAGAGTTCCCAAACCTACAAAGAACTGGGTCTGTCCTTGCATGGTCATATTCCTTTCTTGGCACGGGGAAACAGCGGCTCCATTATATGTCGGCGAACCGGCATTGGAACAGTTCGCTGACACCGACTACGTCGCCGTTGAGGAAGCGAAACGAACGGGAGAACAAATCATGCGACTTGGCGAAATGACCTTGAAAGAGGCGGCAAAGGCAGCGGCAGGGAATTGGCAGGACTTCGACTGCTTCTGCTGGCACGACAAACCCCACGATGCCGAGCAGTGGGCCATCGTCTACACGCAGAACCGTGACAGCGACCTCCTTGACCAAAGCAACGCCGCCGCAATTGGCAAGGCGATGCAGCCGTTTATCGAAAACGGCGACGTAGTGCCCGAGCACCATCACCACTGGGCCTGCGGCTGGGTCGAGGGCTATTCGATCCGGGTCTTGCGCCGTGGCCGTATCACCAAAGCGTTCCGCTCGTATCACGCCCTGGCCCAGCGGCTCGTCCATTATCCCGTGCTTGACGAACAGGACTATAGCAGCCGGGAATATGAGGCGACCATCAGCAACTTGGCCGATGCAGCCTGGAAACTAAAGAACAATTATGAGTTGCCGACGAACTGGGAAGCGGCGGTCTATTCGTGGTTTGCCGACAACGATAACACTGCCATTGAGAACTGCGATGACCGAGGCGGTTATCCGACCGAGGATCAGCTTCGGAGGGCATTTGAGGCATTGAGCTACAAGCAAATGGAACTCGTGTAAAGGCACGAGTTGGGGCACGGAGGCCCTGCTGCTGACACCGACTTAGGGAGACGAATGATGAACGTTGCAGATCTGATTGAGAAATTGAAAGCCCTCCCACCAGAAGCCCAGGTTCGGGCTCGCATTCCCAACGAGATCGTCCATCGTGAGAGCTACGACGTGGAGTTCGAGATTCTCGACGTGGTCGTGGACAAGGAAGCTGGAGACGTGTTCTGCGTGGGTGACACCGACTAAGGAGGCGAACGATGAAAACCATACGGCTGTTCGACATTCAGTGGGACACCGATGGAAGAAATCCCGAGGCGTTGGGCTTGCCCAGCGAGCACCTTGCAGTCGTCGAGGACGACTTCGATCCTGAGGAACAGGCGGCGGATCTTCTGTCGGACGAGTTTGGATTCTGCGTGCTGGGGTGCTCGTTCGCTGTGGTTCAGGCTGACACCAAGTAGTTGGCCGGGCAAATGAAACAACGGAGAAACGAAGATGGATTCCGCAGATAGCGTCTTAACGAACGATGGTCTGACAGCCCTGGAGCATCGTCAGCAGACCCTCTCTCACATGGTGAAAATGGTTGCAAGGAAGATCAGCCACGCCCTTTTTGTGTTTGGGTCGCAAGGCGGATTGGGCAAAAGCAGGACCATCCTCCGCACGCTCGACGAAGAAGGCACGACGCCGGTCCTCGTCAACAGCCATGTGACGCCGCTGGCCTTGTACTCCATTTTCTATCAGCACCGGGATGAGGCGATTATTTTCTTGGATGACGTAGACAGCATATTCGGCTCGATGCCACACCTTGGCCTTCTGCGGTCGGCACTTTGGGGCAACCCCCGAACCGTGACCTACGGGTCGAGTCAGTTGCCCAGCGATTTGCCCCCGAGTTTCGAGTTCACGTCCAGAGTGATCGTTGCTGCCAACGTGATTCCGAAACGCAATGATGCTTTTCTTGCCGTTTTGTCTCGCTGTGATATTTTCGAATTATCGGCCAACAACGCCGAGGTACTCGACTTGATGCGGGCGGTTTCGGCCAAGGGCTTCTCGGGTCTCACCCCTGACGATTGCGAAACGGTGATCTCGTATATCGCTGAAAACTCCGAAGATCGTCAACTTTCAATGCGGCTCCTCGGGCCGAGCCTTAGGAAACTGCAATATGCTCGTTCCGAGGGCCTTGATTGGCGACCACTGGTCAAGTCCCAACTACAGACCCTAGTGGGCGTTCAAGGCTGAGTTGACTTGTTTACTGTTTTCGATTATGCCTTCTCCTGTCTTGGATGATTCAAACAGGAGAGGGATTATGGGCAAGGAAGCCAAGCACGTCGTTCGGCTGAAAGTCGAAGATCGAGAATGGTTGCAGTCGCTGCTGCGTAAGGGAGGCCAGAGCGAATCGCTCTTGAAACGGGCGCGAGTGTTGCTCAAGGCCGACCAGTCGCAGCAGGGGCCGGGGTGGAGCGACGAACGAATTGCCGAGTTTGCCGAGGTCGGGCTGTCTACGGTGTACCGTGTGCGGCAACGCTTTGTGGAAGACGGAGCGGCAGCGGCTGTCTGCCGCCAGAGGGCGGAAGGCCGACAGTATCGCAAGTTGGACGGCGAACAAGAAGCGCGTCTGATAGCGTTGGCGTGCAGCCAAGCGCCGGAGGGCCGGAACCGTTGGACACTGCACCTGTTGGCCGACCGCTTGGTGGCCTTGCAAATCGTGGACGACATCAGCCATGAATGCGTACGTAGCACGCTTAAAAAAACGAACTTAAGCCTCACTTGAGAGAGCAATGGGTGATTCCACCCCAGCAGAATGCCGACTTTGTGGCGGCGATGGAAGACGTGCTGGAGGTGTACAAGCGGCCCTATGATCCGCGACGGCCGCAAGTGTGTTTCGACGAGCAGAGCAAGCAGTTGGTGCGAGACACACGGCCTGTTTTGCCATGCGAGCCGGGACAACCACAACGGGTCGACTACGAGTACGAGCGAAATGGCACGGCCAACTTGTTTATGTTTTTCGAGCCGTTGGGAGGCCAACGCCACGTTAAGGTGACTGATCGACGCACCAAGATTGACTTCGCCCAAGTGATTCGGGAGTTGGTGGACGAACACTATCCCGAGGCGGAAAAGATCGTGTTGGTGATGGACAACTTGAATACCCACAAGCCGGCGTCCCTGTACGAAGCGTTTGAGCCGGCCGAGGCGCGTCGGTTAGTTGAACGGCTGGAGATCCATTACACGCCGAAACATGGAAGCTGGCTGAACATGGCGGAGACGGAGTTGAGCATTCTCACGAAACAATGCCTGGATCGTCGCATCCCCGATCAGCCCATGCTCATTCGGGAGGTAGCTGCTTGGGAAACGGATCGTAACGCCGCGGATTGTACCATCGACTGGCGGTTCACGACTGACGACGCAAGGATCAAACTCAAACGCCTCTACCCATCAATTCAGGCTTGAAGAGGCACTAGCTTCCAGGAGCTTCACCTTCGTCGGAAATGCCAATCGGTAATCAACAGCCGTCCACGCCTCCCCTCGCTCCTCCGCCAATCGCCCAATGTAGCCTTTATCGTATCTCGTAACTCGGGCATCAAACGAGACCACATCGCCTTTATGCAATTCACCGAGTGCAGCGAACTGGCTGCCCTTGGTGAGCCAGAGATGGTCCGTAACGATCTCACCTGTATCGTCTCGTGTCACGTTTCGCAGCAGCAACGTATCGATTGGCGGATGTGCTTTGAATCCCGGTTTGCTGCCATATCGCTCGAAAACGCCCCGAAAACTCATGCGCTGACGATTGATTGATTTCAACTTGGTTCGCATGCTAAAACCCCTCTTTCCGCCAGTTCACGTGTCCCGCCTCAACAACCTCCCAGCGTCCAATAATCTCGTCTTGTTCATGCTGCGGACCGATGTTGATCATTGGCGACGTGTCTTCCAAAATCTCCTGCAGCGTATGCCTATACGTGCCACCTAAATTCATACGTTCTCGTATCTCTTGCAAAACGTACAGCGATTCTTCTTGGTAGTGGTCATCGAGACGGTGCCATGGCGTGTGGGCTATTTGCAGGGCTTCCTGCCGTGTTGTTGCCGTTCGCAAGAGATATAGCCGATACCTCTCGGCCTCTCTTCTGACTCGTGCCAACCGTTGATAAATCTCATTGGGAGTGTCCAATGGCTGTATCGTCATTGCCGCCGATTCCTCCTGCCTTCGCCTGGGACATCTATCTCGAATAGACCTTTTCATTTTCACCACAGCCTTGAAGAACGTTCTTGTCAGCCATCTAAGTGCAACCGGCCTTCGGTAATAGGCGGCGATACGAGCACTTCCTTCGTCTTCCTTATCGTACGGTTGGAATCCCAGTCGCTCGCAGCGTTCTAGCCACTTGCCATCGCAGTGTAAGCACTCTGCCAAGAACTGTTTTGCCTCATCGAGCCACGTGTGCTCCCAATCGAGAGTGCCACAATAGGGACAGTGGCCGTTGACCGCAAAGCTCGAATTCCATCCCAATGCATCAAAGTCGGGTTGGTTGAGCGGCACGTAATCGACCCCCTGGTACAGGTCCCACCACCGATTCTTGCATGTGTTGCAGCATGCAACATATGACTCACCCTCGGGGTCAAAATATGAATTGTGCCACGATTCCGAGCCACAATATGGGCAAAGGTACAATTCTGCAAAGGCTTGGTTCCATCGTCTTGTAACGGTATTCATTTGCTACTCGTTTCTTATTGATTAGACGGCCACTATCCCATCCAAATCGCCTTCTCCGGCTCGTGCCCTTTGCAGTCGCACATAATTCGCTGCCCGCCGCAGAGCGAGCACCGCTCCACATCGCACCCATTGGTGTGTGGCTGGCCGATTTGGACGCCGCAGTCGGGGCACTTCTCGTCCATCACTTGCTTACACATGACCTTACCCCTTTCCAATGGTCCACTCGGCACTATGTCGTCATCAGAAGCACACCGTTTTTCCAAGCACTTGGAACATATCCAGTCCGCTTCCACCTCGCTGTTTTTGGACTGCGGCAACCGAACCACGTCGGTCGCAGTGCCGTTACAGATGTTGACGCAAGTAAATAGCCCATGGGCGCAATTATGATCGCCGTACTGGATAAGCTGTGTTCTTTTGTTACTCACGATTGCCTCTGGAACGGCTCCGGGCCACGACGTGGTGCCTGCGGCAAAGCTGTATGCCGTCGTTTTCGACCGACACGAGAAGCTCGCCAATGCCCTTGCTAACGCTTTGAGACTCCTCGTCGTAGACTCGCAGCCGATTGTCGCAGACCAAGCTCAGCAGCAACTGAGCGATGTCGTCGAGACTGAGCGTGAACGCCATACCGTCTCTACTAAATTTCCAGGTTGGATTACAAGTTATCTTCATGTTCCTCTCCTATAGCGTGTTTGTGAGCGGCTCTGCTAATCAGCATCGTCGCATTCCGTCATCGTGCCCGCCACAATGGCGGTGCTACTCATCTGGATTCTCTTCCAGAAAACGCAGACATCCTCCGGCAAAGGCAGCAACGGCCTTTGCCTGCTCATCCTCGTCGAGCAGCAACATGTCGGACAGATCGAGATGGCACCTTGACTGCACTCGCAAGATCCCTTTCGCCAAATCTCTAGCTGCCCGCTCCAAATCTCGACTCAGACTGTACGCTGCGAACTCGTTTGCATTACCCGCATTGATTGTCGATGCTAGCCGCTCGGCTGCTTTGTATCCCAATTCCACAAATCGCTTCACATCTTCGTTCTTCATGATCTAATCCTTTCTTCTAGTTCTTTCACTCCTAAGATTTCTTTAATCTGCGGTGGGCGCAGCAAACTTCCAGTAGTCTGCTCGAAGTCCCACTTGTATTCGGTGCCAGCCTTTTCCCGTTACGTCGGCATGCTGTCCCTTGAGATGACGCAGCAATGGATCTCGTGCGTATAGTCGTTCCCGCACCTGGACGATTTCCGCTGCGTGCAGGACATGCGAGTCTACGACTGACACACCTTCCGGCGAGTCTTCCACGAACTTCCTTTCACCGGATGGCAGGGAACGCACGGGGACGGCAGCCACGTCACCATGGCGAAGGACCCTTGGCAGCTTTTCGATTGGCACCTCGAAGATCCAAGCCCTTGCCGCCTGCACAACATACTCTGGGCTTGGATCACGTCGAATGGCCGCATGGACCGTGCCCGCTGGAAGCGGATGAGCAAAAGCCTTTTTGGTTCGCTCGTTTCTTCCGATAAGGAAGTAGTTTTTTCGAATCGACGGCCACCAGTTCGTGTGCGCCTTGGCATATCGGCGAACTTGGACTACGGCCAACGACTGCTTATGGCAGAAGCTGCATCCGTACACGGCGACATTTATCGCCTCGCCCCGACCTTTGTGGTCGAATGCACATCCGGTTTCCCACGCCGGTGCTTGATGTTCGTCAACGTCGTCCTCTTCCAGTTCTTTAAGTATTCGGTTCGCTTCAGCCCAGCAGCGCCCCAAAGTGCTGCGATTGGCCCCAGGGCCGACGGTTATTACCAAAGCGCCATACTTGTCCCTCGTCCACGTAACCGTCGCCGTCGATAATGAGTTCTTCTTTGCTGTAGCTGTCATGTCGTTCCTCCGTGACATTGTTCTCCGTATCGTACGCTGATGAGGAAAAGGGAGGAACGAACAATATCGTGCGCAGCTACTCACGATGTCGCTGCGTGAATGCGATATCCTTTCTTGCTCACCGTTTCAACGAACTTGCCGATGCCCGAAACATGCCGAATTAGCTTGCGTTGAATTGTCAGGTCGAGGCGATCATCCCACGGCTCGCCCGGAAACGTTTTCTTTATTTCTGCGGTAGATCGGATTTCGCCCCTTGCTTGGATCAGGCACTTGACGATGAGCCCCAGTTGCCGTTCCAGATGAAATGCCTTTCCACGAACGATGATGGTCTCAGTGTCCTCATTAACGACGACCGGGATCGTCTGCTGTGGGTGATAGTCGTTGTTCGCTAGCCATCTCGTCCACGCAGCAACCCCCTCGGCGTCCAATACCGGCTGTGGCGTAAAAGCCAACCCTGCCCCTCTCATCGCTTCAAAGGTTTCTTCGCCGAATAGCTCAATCACCTCGTCCTCGGACCAATACTCCTGCAGGCCGCCTTTCTGTCCCAAAGTTCTGACAAACTCCAGGCAATCGCCGTCTCGAAGCACGTAGGCGTCGTCAACGATCTGACCGTTCACGTAGGCCGAGGCGTCGGGATGGATGTTGAAGACTTCCCGTAGGCTCCTGGCGGCAGCCCTGATAGTGCGGCCCACAACGGGTAACTGGCTCTCGTTCGAACTGGAAACTATTCTTACCGACATGGAAGGCTCCTTTGTTCTGCTGACAAACACGCTGGGCATCCCCCAGTTAGTCCTTCATTGAGATCCAGGTCCATCCTGGGCTCGGGCGTAGATGGAAGGCCGTTCGGACTTCGCTGCTATGCGTTACGCAGCATGGACGACAGTGTCCATCGGGTAGGAGGGGGCGTTGCCGCCCCCGTCCTCCCACACGACCGTGCGTACGGTTCCGTACACGGCGGTTCAGATTAAACGCTTAAAACGCTGTGACTCGGTAATAAGGCTCACCAGACCGAGCTGGTGCAGATAACGGGTCGGGACCGCTTGGTTCATGTGGCTTGCGCCGGCATTCCACCAAGGGCCATGCCCGTTGGTCGCGGAAGTCCACGCTCGGGCGTGGTCCAGTCCGCGTCGCATCAGTTCGCGGGCGCGAGTCCAGTTTCGCTTCCACTGCCGCCAAAGAATGGCCCGCAGTTTCCGGCGAATCCACTGGTCCAGTTCCTCGAACGTGATCCGAATCTGCGATTTCCGGTAGTACGACACCCAACCGCGAAGCACTGGACGCAATTCCTCCAACACGCGACGAAGGCTACGCCCTCGACCACGCCGGAAAATCGTCCGAAGTTTCTCCTTCAATCGTTTCACCGACTGAGGCGACACCTTCAGCTTTGGTTGGCGATGCGGCGTCACCGTATAGCCCAGGAACTTGCGGTTCCAGGGCCGGTCCACCGCACTCTTCTCTCGATTGACCTTCAAACGCAAACGTTCCCGAAGGAATCGCTCGACCGACGACAAAACGCGTTCGCCCGCCGCTTTCGACCGCACATAGATGTTGCAATCGTCGGCGTATCGGACGAATCGGTGCCCACGCCGCTGAAGCTCGCTATCCAACTCGTCGAGCAGGATGTTGCTCAAAAGCGGCGAGAGCGGGCCGCCTTGCGGCGTCCCTTCCGTGCGTTGCGTCACCAGTCCATCTTCCATCATGCCCGCCTGCAAGTAGCGGCGGATCAGACGAAGGATGCGTTTGTCTTCGATGTGCCGAGCCATCCGCGACATCAAGATGTCATGGTTGACCCGATCGAAGAACTTCTCCAGATCCATGTCCACCACCCAGCGATGCCCGGCCTCGATGTACTCCCGCGCCCGATCAATCGCTTGATGGGCGCTGCGTCTCGGACGAAAGCCGAAGCTTTGGTCCGAAAATCGAGGATCGAAGTATCGCTGCAACACTTGGTTGAGGGCCTGTTGAATCAGTCGATCGAGAACCGTCGGAATGCCCAGCATCCGCACGCCTTTGCCGCCCGGCTTGGGGATTTCCACCTTCCGAACCGGCGAGGGACGATACGTACCGCTGAGCAGTTCTTCCCGGATGGCCTCCCAGCAGGCTTGGAGCAAGGGCTTCAAGTCGTCAACGGTGATTCCGTCAACGCCCAGAGCGCCCTTGTTGCCAACCACCTGCCGGTAAGCCGCCAGCATGTTCTTAGGGCATACAACCTCCTCCATCGTCATCAAGGTCTTCTCGCCGACGTGCTCATTACATGCCGTGCCTGCTTGATGCGCGCAGACCGTGCTCTCGGCGGTTCCGCCGCCTACCCTCCGGTTGCGATCCGGCTTTCCAGCCATCTTGTCTGCATCTCGTTCAGGCATCGAATGCTCTGCGTCGGTTCGGTCTAATCTGTTCGGCCCTTCGGCACGTCGATGCGGCCTTGCGATCCCCGGCCGTTTCTCCCCTTTCGGGCGAGTGTCTCGATCGAGCGGGCCGCCGGCCCGCGACTACTATGGCCTCGGCTGACTTCTGTCGTCCCTTCGGCCCGCCTTGCGACGGGCCTAGCCATTGGCAGGACGACAGATCTCTCAGGGTAAGGCGCGTGACTTTCCTCCCATACACCCGCCGCATATACGCCGAACCGGTCCGAATGACGTTGGGCTTCGAGTCTATTGGCCCTCTCGCCCACCGGTTCGACGCCTCGTATGCGATTCATGTTCTTCGGGCCAGGAGTTTGCCTGCCGCTTCCTTCGGACTCCGCCTCACGGCGGACGCCCTTGCGTTTCGGCTAGGAGTTCCTGTCATTAAGGTCTCCGCCGGGACTCTCACCCGGCCAGTCACTTCCCGGCTCGCTTTCGCTACCCGGTTGACAGCGTCAGGTATGACGCTGCGCGTCATGCCTGACGCACCAATAGTTAAAGACCGCCCCAAGCCGGGGCGGTCGTGTCCAAAGGGGAAACACAACCGCCCCGCTACGTTGCGAGGCTCAAGTTAGAATCGGTGTGGCAAGACGTTTGCCGGGCGAACCGCAAGAACAGCCGAGGGATGCCGCCATCTCCGACACGATCGCCCGCATTCGCTCACCAAAAAGCTCACGAACGCGGGAACCTGACGGCTAATTCGGGCTCTATAGCTCAGTTCCGCGGAAAACGCTGTTATTAAGCACGGAGCCTGAGGTGCGACGGCTTGGGGGGAAACCTGCGAATCACGGCTCAGTTGCTTACCGTGCTGGAAGAACTGGGGTGCATCACCGTTACCGACCAGAGTCCGAGCGATGCTTGCCGGGCCCACAACGGCTTGTTTCTATGGGGGTTCGTTGACGAGAAGTCCCACGTGTTTCGCGGGACGCTTACCGTTGTTCGGGCGACGGCCATATTTCACCGATGTCTACCTTGTGCGCCTACGTCCGTGCCCTTGGCTACAAATTGGCTACAAGAGTGGCGGGCAGAAATAGCGCGTTACTACACTACGCCATGGGCGCTTACTCGCGGTAGCCCGGCGCGTGACTTGTGCTCGACGTGAGCATCTACACGGGCAGGAAGCACTTGCCGGTTGTGAATCTCCACCGTGCGGTTTGAAGCAGCACCGTCGCTCTCTCACAGGCGAAGCAGGCCTTTCTGCACTTACGGACCGCTGTTTCCAAGTCGCGTTGCGTATGCATCCTCAACCACGAGCCTGACAGCACCGTTTTCATCGAGCACTTGGGATTGATCCCAACGCACTTGACCGTTCTCGACTCTTGGGGCCGTTGTGCGAATCTCCCGCGGCGACGCTGAAAACGATTTGGCGTGCGATCCGATGGGAACCACCAAACGTCCAATCCGCACTGGGACGTAAAGCTCGCTGTTTTCAGGGACCGCGTACATCGCTCCCAGGCGTAAGGCCGCGTCGAGCACGAGTGCCGGAATGCTGTCCGCGGCGATACTGGAGTGAGCAGGGTCAAACCGGGCACGACGGCCAGCCGGCCCAATTGCTATGTCGCTCAAGCAATCGAACGGGCCGGACAACATAATGTCTTCGCGTTGTCCACTGCAATAGGGGTCTTGGAGACGCGGATCGCTACAGTGCAATGCCTGACCGTCGATGTCTTGCGCTGGCCGCTGCATTCCCCCGGCCACGGGTTCAAGAGACAGAATTGCCTGAGCAAGCACGACGTCTTTGGACAGCACTGGCCCCGCCGGATGACAAATGTCGCCGATCATCCAAACGGCGATCCGATCGCCGGCCGTTTGCGCAACAACGCGTAGATTGCGCTCGTTTTCGGTCGGCCTTACGAACCGATAGAAGTTGGCGTCCCGGACGGTCACTGAAGTGATGGTTGTTGCATCGTGGCGGAGCTCCAATCCGGCCGTCAACATGAGATCCAGAATCCAAGCACCTGGAAGGGTCGGAACGCCGCGAACCCTGTGATTGGAAAGGAAATCCAGCTTTGACAATTCGACGCGTTGTTCGAGTATGCGACCGTCCGCATCTCCATATGGCGGCGGAACGGTTGTCACAGCATACCTGGCGTGTTCAGCGGCCGACAATGGCACGTTGACATCTGCATTAGTCCGTCCGGCGAGAACGTTGCGGAATATCTCCTGGCCGTCCTCTGCGGTCAATCCGGATAGCCCCCGCCGTTTCGAGAGCGCGTGGTACTCACTGCCACGCGTCATCCCGATGCCATCCCACGCGAGCCATGCGATGCTCGACCATCTCGAATCGCCAGGCACGCACGACATTCCGCAAAGTCGATCTAGAGTCTCGTTCGCTGCTCCGTAATCGTGTTGACCGTCATTCCCAAAAATGCTGTAGGCCGATGTAAGTATGTGCGTGGCCACTCGCTTCCCGAGTTGCATGCGGCATTGATCGGTGAGATGTCGCAGCCCCCCTACTTTGACAGAAAACGTTCGTCGAAATTCGGCTAGGCGGCGGTTTTCGAGACGCGTTGATGTTTGGACACCTGCGCCATGCACCAGTAGATCAATCCGACCGTATTTCGACACGATTTGCCGAATGACGCTTGCAACTTGGTCACGATCCGTCACGTCGGCCACCATGTACTCCAGCCGACCGCCGAGTGCGGAGAACTGCTGGATCGTGCAATGCGCCTCCCAGCAAGCCCGCGTCTTGTCGAATTCACGCTTCATTTCTGCAGCCGAGGCGTGCGGGGGTTGCCGCATGAAGCGCGCGTAGAAGTCTCGTTCGACTTGCGGGTCGTCCACTTTAGCGGGCCCGGCTTCTGGTGAACTCCTCCCCAGAGCCACAACCGTGCAATGATGGTCTCGGAGCAGTGCCTCCACGAGAACCGCGGTTACTCCTCGGACGCCGCCGGTGGCGACAACAACGGAGTGGGAATCCAGTTCGACCTGCCGAGGCGTCTCGGTCGCGTGGCGTGCTTCACGAAGTCGCCGCGCCAGTCGCATCGTGCCATCGTAAGCGACTTCCAATTCAGAATTGTCCTGAGATCGCTCGGCCAGCACGCATTTCACAGCCTCGTCCAGCGTTCGGCCTCGAGTGCAAACGACACCAACGCGAGCGCCGGCGATTTCGCGGGCAATTGCCTTGAGCAATCCTGCGACGGGACCCGTGGCCGGATGAACCGTACCGTTCCACCCATCCGGAAACAGCCCCCATAACTCGAGTTTCCTTTGTGTCAATCGAGCTACATTGCGTTGCGCGATCAGAAACAGCAGCTCGCAGAGACTGTTGTCTGCTGCCAGCTTGGTGAGACTCTCGACCCGGTCCCACGTAGTGATTGACTCGAGCGTGAGGATGACGTCGGCACCAAAACGATCAATATCAGCAAGTACGGTGTCAATCGAGTTCTCGCTTGCCAAGTCGGCAACAGTCACTCGCGGGTCGTCGATTTGTGTGGCCACGTCCGATGCGGAATCACCGACTACGACAATTCGGCAACGTTGTGCGCAATTCGACAACGTCTTGACGACCTCCGCAATACGATCCTCATGTGCTGGAACGATCGCCACGATCGCCGTCTCCTGGCCATTCACCCGATCTGTTCGATGGTCTTCGACAGGAGCTTCGACCCATAACGGAACATGGATTGGAAACTCTGTTGCCGTGGGCGAAGCGGTAGCCGGTTTGGCGGCTACATTCGGATCGGCTAGCCGATCGAGCAACTTCCGCAGCTTCTGCGCAGTTGTAGTCGAAGCTCCTTCGTCATCGGAGCATGGGCAGATCGTCTTGAGAAGCTTCTCCATTGGCGAGATGACACTGAGTCCTAATTCCTCGGCGCAACGACGCGATGTTACCGCGAAGGCCGCAGCAAATTCTTCTTCCGGCAACCGAGAATCCCCATGTGGGACGCGCCACGGGTTTGTGTTGATCGCGGTGATGATTACAAGTCTCGTGCCGCTATGTTCTCCAGAATGCAATAATAGAGATGCTGCAGTCGCAGCGGCCTCAAGAGAGTTTGAACCCGCATCGACAACAAAGTTCGGCCCATTTAGATTCAGTTGCAGTGCGGCCCGGCCTGCGGCCACGTTCGGCATCATGCACTGTAGGGTGTATGGGCCGGACGGTCTCACAGAATCGCGAGCGACAGTCAGCGCTTCTACAATATGGTCGAGGCCAGAAAATCTTCGACGCAGCCGCGCATCGAGAACCCGCAGGGTTGCTCCCACACCACGCTCCGTTTTGCCGCTCTGCGCCAGCAATACGCCGGTTTCGCGCTGCAACGCTGCATCAAACCGCGGCAGCTTTGAGACGATTCCATCCACCAGCAACACCGCCAGCTTCTGGCTGACATCCATGTCGTCCAAGAGGTCCGGCAGCAACACGTGTTTTTTCGGCAAACTCACACCTTGGCGATCGAACCGCAGACCATCTTCTGTCCAGTGAGTTGGAACCACCTCATGTGAGGCGACGACTACCAACTCATCATCGTGTGTGGCCGCCATCGTTACCGCGTCCTGCGGCTGGCCTTGCGTCGGTCCCGCGTAGCTGTCCAGTACGACGTGGGCATTCGCGCCACCAAAGCCGAAACCGTCGATCGCGATGCGGGGCAAACGAGACGGCAACGGGCGAGGCTGCTTCAGCACGGTCAGCGTCGCGGCGGAACCGGCCAGTGATTCCGACGGTTTGCGATGGTTAGCTTGCGCCGGAAAGATACCGCGGCGGAGATACTCGCAGGCCGCTATAATCGATGCGGCTCCGGCCGCCCAGCCAGCATGGCCAATCAACCCTTTCAGGCTATGCAACAGAATCGGTTGCTGTACGCGACCAGAGAAGAACTGCCGCAGGGTCTCAAGTTCCGTGTTGTCGCCGACTGGAGTCGAGGTGCCATGTCCCTCGATTGCGTGTATGGACGCGGGATCAATGTCGTAGTTCTGGTAGCAGCGCTCCAGCGCCAACAACTGTCCGCGGGTTTGTGGCACGTTGGCTGCCGGACTCCGGCCATCGCTGGAAAGCCCGGTGCCTCGCACCACTGCTCCAATGGGCAGTCCCAACCGCTCTGCATCAGCAACTCGCCGGAGGGTAACTATCGCGGCACCCTCCGAGAAAACAACGCCGTCGGCATCGGCATCAAACGGCCGGCAAGCGGTCGACGTCGTGGCCCGAAACTGGGAAAACAGACAGCCAGTGCCTGGCCCCGGAGAGAAGACCCCGCCGGCAATCACTGCGTCCGCTTTGTACGTCTCGAGCGCGTGTACGCCCAGGGCAACTGAATATAGAGAAGATGCACACGCAGCATCTACCAAGATGATCTCAAGCCCGGGGCGGATAATCCGATCGAACACATCGCGGACCGCGTCGCACGGTTCCTGAAATGCGGAACGGGCTAGTTTCATCCGCTCGTCAACCTCGGGATCGGTGGGATCAAGTCCGGCCAGCCGCAGCGAGGACACTGCGTCTTGATCTTCAAATCCGTCCGCCGTCGCGCCGATAATGCACATCACTCGATTTGCATCCTTCAGCGACTTGATGCAGGGCGCCAGTGCCATGCACAGCAGACGTTGCGCTCGCGAGAACTGACTGAAGAGCCCCTTGTCGATTCCGGCGGGGCCTACTATCTCGCGGTCGTCGATGCTGCCCCCGAGGCAGGAAGTCGAACGATCGGGGACGAGCTTTGCAGAGTAGAAATCCTCCTCCCAGTGCGGGTCTATAAGTCGCTGGTCGACGATGCCGTTTCGCTGCTCCGTGATGGCCGCAAACAGTTGTTCGGAAGAAGAGGCCCCGCCCGGCAGAATGCATCCCTGTCCGACAATCGCAACGGGCGGACGAACGCGTCTTTCACCGCTCCGCAGTTCCACCAGCACGGTGTTGACTTTGTGCTCCGGCTCATGGCTGCGGTCTCGCGGACTTCCGAGCTTGATAGCATCTGACCGGCCGGGAGAAGGTATCGCATTCGATGCGCTGTCGTCGGTCACACCCATACAGCTAACATCAAGGTCGTCGATGCCGGTCTTCGCGATTATCTTCGCCAGTGACCCGGACGACCCGCAGTCCACGAATTTCGTCGCGCCGGCTTGCGACACGTCGGAGATGCCACCCTGGAAATCGAACGGCCGGAGAAGCTGGCTTGCCAGTAGAGCCGCGACATCCTCGTGCGGCGAAATGAATCGTCGACCGATGGGCGAGTAGAGCGCGCAGGAAGGCCCCTTGAGTGGCAATGTCTTCAGACGTTCGAGCCACGCTAGCGCGGACGAACGCAGGCCAGGATGATGAAAGGACGTCGGCGTCGGGATGGCAATGGACTTGATATCGATCTTTTGCAAGCAGTCGCGCAGCCGCTCCAGATTGTCGCGTGGCCCCGAAACCACGGTCTGCCCTTCGTGATTTCGTCCGGCGACCACGACTTGCTCGATATCATTCAATGCCGCTTCGGTCACGACCGTTGCTCGATCGGCGAAAACAGCGAGCAGCCCCCCGTCTGGAGGCGCATGTTCGGCAATCGCGCGCACGCGCTCGCAAACAATGCGCACCCCGGTCGGCAACTCGAAGCACCCGGCGACGCCAAACGCGGCGATCTCTCCAAAACTGTGCCCCATCAAGATTCCCGGGGTATGGCCATGGAACTGCCTCAAATAGCCGCCCAGCACATTCTGTAAGTGGATCGCAAACTGGGATAACCCGGGCGCCGCCTCGACAGCGGCCGAGCACTCCGCGCCCCTACCGCTGACAATTGCATAGGCGTCCCCGCCGACGAGTTCCTGCGCGATGGCTGCGCACTGTTCGAGTTCCCGCCGGGCGGATGGCTTTGACCGCTCGTAGGCCACAACGCGCTTGCTCAGCAATTCCGGGTCGAATGCTCCTTGTCCGGCAAACACCCATGCCTCCATCGCCGCGCGCTCAGACGAAGGGCTGCTAGTTAAGTCCGCCACAGAGCAAATTCGCGGAAACGGTCGCGGGCTGAGTGGCCGGTATCACCTTAGGGCCGGGGTAACGCTCGGCAAGATAACGGACGGCCGTGTTTCGCTCCACTTCGCCGAATAGGAGTTCAACCTTGCTTCCGCCAGCCAGCACTTTTTCGCGAAACGATTCAGGCGCCGGGGGCTCCTCGATGCCTCTCATCTCCTCCATGGCATCCCAAAGAGGCGTGGGCAAAGGAATCGGCCTCCCTGTGCGGGCATCGGCACAGATTAAAGACTGAAAACCGGCGCAAATGGGGATTCCCTGGGCGCCGATCACTCGAAAGCAGAATCTGGCGCTTGCCCGCTGCCAGTCCTCGATTGTCAGCAGAATGGCGATGCGCTCGCCCAGCATTGCAGGATTGAGATTGCGGGCATAGGCGTCGGCGGTCAGCAGGTGAATGCCATTCAGCGCTTCCCGCACGCCGGCTACGTCGAAGATCTGGTCGCCGAAAAGGAATGACTCTCGGGAAAAGCATTGAAACTTGAACGAGGTGAGGAAGTGATGACTTCCATAAGCCATCGTATCGTCGAAGTGAATCGTATACGCGGTAGCGTAGTAGTACATGCGATTAATACCTGCCCATCAATTAGCCATGTGAGCAACCTCGCGAGTTGAAAGTCGCGAAACGCGATGTTGCAGTTGTCCCTCCGCCGTCGCTGAAAACCCGTGGTCCACCATCCAAACGGCGCCGTTGATGCCACGCGCCTCGTCGCTGACGAGGAATGCAATCGTCTGAGCCAAATCGATGGGGGTACACAACTCTCCGTCTGGTGTCATCGATTCCCAATGGCGCTGAGCAGCTCGCGCCTCGGGGAACTTCGCCAATAACTCGCCATAGACGGGACCGCCCGCAACACAGTTCACGCGGATGCCACTTGGTCCAAGTACGCAGGCAAGATAGCGAGTCAGCGATTCGACGGCCGCTTTCACCACTCCTTGGCTGCCCAAGCCGTCAATGAATTGGTGGGCGCCCACGGCAGACATGGTCACGATCGAGCCGCCGCCTCGCGGACGCATCAACTCGGCCGCTCGGACTGCACATTGGTGATGCCCCGATACGTTGGTCCGAAACGCTCGATCCCAATCTTGCTGGGTGAGCTCCAGGAAGGAGCCGATACGACCATCGGAGGCGTTGCACACGAGTATGTCGAGCCCAAACTGCCTGTCGATCTGCCTGAACATCTCATCGACATGTTCTGGGTTGGCAACCGAGCCCCAGATATGAACTGCCCTTCCATCTTCGGCGTTGATTTCGGCCGCTGTTTGCTCCCCTTGTTCACGAGAGTGAAAGGAATTCACGATGACAGTCGCGCCACGACGGGCCAAAAAGCGGGCGATTGTTCGGCCGACGCCTCGCCCAGAGCCCGTCACTAGGGCGACACGGCCGCTCAGTGGTTTCGCACCGGCTGCCAGCTCCCCGCCTCGAACGTTGTCGAGAAAGTGCGGCGATGGAAGCGATTGCGGCCTTGATACTTGGACGGGACTAGAAATGGCGCCGGCCCGGACGCGTGGCAATTCCTCTTCGCTAACGCTCTGCACGGGTTGTTGCGATTCGCCGCCTTTCTCCAACAGACCGTCGATCCAGTCTGCGATGTCAGCAATCGTGCGGGCTGATGGGGCGCCGGCTTGAGCCATCAAATCGAGTCCAAACTTCTCGCCGAGAGCTACGATAATCTCGACCCGCTTCACGGAGTCAATTCCGAGCCCGTTCTCCAATTCCGCGTCGGCGGTCAGAAGTTCTGTCGGGTAACGTGTTGTGGCTGCCAGACATTCCACAACTTGTTTGAGAGTGTCATCACGCATACACGGCTCCATGTTTGCTAGGATCACGGCCGAAATAACAGCCGCCATTCTATCATGGCGCCTATGTCATTCCTCCAGCTTTTTCGAGAATTCGGTAGACATTTTCGTCCGCGCGGTAGACCTAAAATGGTCGCACGCGTTGCGCGGGACGCGCATGCTGTGCAGCTCGCGCGCACTCTGCGGTCTGGTCGCGCGAAGCTTAGACGCTTAGGCAGGATGTGCGGCGGTTGAAGTGCTCGACAACCTGCACGGCCGAGACGGGCCGACTCATATAGAAGCCTTGGTACTCGTCGCAGTCGTGCTCCTTGAGGAACGCAAGCTGTGCCTCGGTCTCCACTCCCTCCGCGACGACCTTAAGCTCCAACACCTTTCCGAGCACAATCACAGTCGCGGCGATCTGACCATCGTCCGCTTCGGGAATGTCTTTAATAAACGCTCGGTCAATCTTGAGGCGATCGAGGGGGAGCTGTCGGAGATAAGCAAACGATGAATACCCGGTGCCGAAATCGTCGATGCTAATGCTGACGCCCATTTCCTTGATTGTGTTGAGCCGCATCACCGCCTGATCGATGTCGTCGATCAGCAGGCCTTCTGTGACTTCAAGATCCAGATTACTTGGGTTGATGCCCCACTCCTCGATTGACTTTGCGATGCTTTCGCAGAAGTCTTCCGCCTTGAACTGTACCGTACTGATGTTGACCGATATCTTGACGTCGTAGCCTGCGTTATTCCACTCCGCGAGTTGCTTGCAGGCTTCGTAAACGATCCATTTGCCCACGGGAATGATCTCACGGCTTTCTTCAAGGAGCTGAACGAAGCGGCCCGGCGGCACTACTTCTCCATCGTGGCGCCATCGCAGGAGCGCCTCAACGCCGGTGACCTCTTCGGTGCGCACATCGACTTGCGGCTGATAGAGCAGGAAGAACTCGTTTCGTTCCAGAGCGTGTGAAAGGTGCTCTTGCAGCTTCCGGTACTCGACCAGGCGATTCGTCATCTCAGCTTCGTAGCACGCGTGCCCCAGTCGATGCTCCTTTGCGTGGAACATCGCCGTGTCGGCAAATGCCAGCAGGTCGCGGTCCGATTCGGTATGGTCCGGACAGAACGAATAGCCCACGCTGACGCCCAAGGGAAACTCGGCTTCCTCCAGCTCGTATCGTCGCGTTAGCACATTGCAAATGTCTGAGGCGATCGACTCGGCCTGGTCTCGGTCGCAAAGTTGCGGGCAAATAATGCAGAATTCATCTCCGCCGAGGCGCGCGACGTCGGCGCGATCTCCAAACGCTGCACGCAAACGGGAAGCAATTTCAATGAGCGTTTTGTCACCGACCGGGTGGCCTAGGGTGTCGTTGATCTCCTTGAACCCGTCCATGTCGAGCAAGAAGAGCGCCACCCGTTCGGATGCAGCACAGGCGTGCGCGACTCTTGCTTTCAATGTCTCTTGAAACTGAAAGCGATTGATCAAACCAGTCAGTGCGTCAGTTGTGGCAAGATAGCGAAGCGTCTCGCTCTTCTTCTCAAGATCCTGGCTGAGTTTGATCAGATGCTTGATGCGCAGCTGGTAGTACTGTTCGCCTTGCTGACAACAGAAGTAGGTACAAACGGCAATGCCGACAACAAGCACCAATTCGTCGGATCGCGATGTGTAGAACGTGTCGTGAACCCCGTACACCATTGTGTAGAACAACACGAAGGCGCCTATATTAGCCACCAGCCAGTAGAAGGCGGCGAGCACGCCAACGACCTGCGAGGCAACCACGATGGATACCGGGAAGTACAGCATGGTTACCGCCACGGTCGGGTCGCTGATCGAAACACAGAACAATCCGATTGCGCTGGCAACCAGATTCAGATTCATAATACGGCGGTAGTTTGCGTGTCTCCAAAGCGACACCACGATGATGAGATGAACTAGAGCGTCTACGCCACAGACTGCCGCGGCCGCATTATAGCCGCGATACCACAAGAAGATGCCATTGACGATCCACGTCAACCAGGTCACCAGAAGGAACTGCCAGACGCGCCGAGCTCGCAGCTCCTCTACGTTGGTCGAGTCGACGAAAACTTCACTTTCGTCATTTTTGATGGCGATCCAGCTGAACATCGCGTGTCTCTGCCATGTGTGCATGCGCCCGGTGCAGCAGGTCTGCTCGGATACCGTTGGCGCGTTACGCGGGAACCTTGAGGCGCTGGCCCCCTAGGTAGTATAGGTTGCTTTCACTACGGACATTGCTGGCCGACTCAAGTTGGACTTCACGCAAAACCCGCAGAATCAGATCAACCGATAGAATCGGTTCGGGAACGACAGGGTTGAAGCTGTAACGTTTGCATTCGTTGCTAAAAGGCGCGAAATGACGCCATCCCGAAATCGGAAGACTGACAAGGTCGCGACAAGAAAGGAGAGTGGCACTTATCACTCTTCTAGCGGCGCGTGGGGATGTGATGCAAAGCCGGCCTAGGGCACCTCGTCGGGAGAGGAACAGCGGCCGCAGTATCCTCACCCGAAGCCCTACCCCCTTCCCTCTTCTTTGCGCCGGGGCGGCTGGCTGCGATCTCGCACTGCCTCAACGAAGTCTATCGCCGGCTACGACAGTAGGAATGGGTCCAAACCACTTGACATGTTCCGAGGTAACCCCTGGAAAAGAAACCCGGGTAGGTCGCGGAACTATGGGCACAACGATAGCGGAGATTTCTATTGAGAGGGCAAAGGGCTCGGCGCTAATTTCGTCCATCCGGTCACGCCAGTGAGAATCGGATTGACAGCTGTTGAGGATATTGTATCCTCAATGCAGCTGGCTTCAACCGCTGCCAAACGACTTGCCAAATTGTAAAAATTTGGCCGTTTCACAAGTCGATGATCGGATCGCACTGGACGGCCAAGTGAATACGGGACTGAGAGCGGATAAGACACCACGCGAAAAATAATCATTGACGAACCGATTCAAACAACTGAACCGCGACTAACAATCGTTTCCGGGAACTCGTCTCAAAAGGAATTTTGCCATGACAGGAATCGGCTACGTCATGCTGTTCACGGAACTTCTCGAACGCCGTTGTTTCGGCCTATTAGCTCCAAAATCGTCGGCAAACGCCGCACCCTGTTCTGCACAACGGCTTGATGATCGCCAAACATCTCAGTCGTTTCCTTGCCGCGGGAGTGCCGCTTCGGCAATAGAGACCAAAAACGTCGGGTCTCAATGCCATGTCACTCACAAGGGAGAAAGCAAGTGAAGTTTGCGACAGACCAATAATGATCGGCGTTGCCACCATCTAATGGGGGTGCGTGAGATCGCGATCGGATCAGCAAAGAGGCGACGGTGCACGAGCGCCGCGTGCCGGAGCGCTGAATCCGGCGACGACGGGTTGACGTCAATCACGCGGTGGCCGCCGGATGAAGTCGAACCAAGAGTCACGGTCGCACTTGGGACCAGGCTCGAAACCGTTGTCTTGGAGAATGCGAGATACCGTTGCAGGAGACACGTGGATCGCCAGCTTCTTCAGTTGGCCGACGATCCCCCCACAACCTGGTCGGTTTCGATCTGGTCGGGCAGCTCTCTCCTCTGTCAGGGGGCGATGCATGTCGATGCAACTGACGCCGATTCGACGTCACCACTCAGCGCACCTCAACGCGATCATATGTCGTAACATCTCACGGTGAAGAGCGTTACGTTACTGCCGGTGCGCACTGGGAATGGGGTGCCCGGTAACGGATTGCGATTCCGTTCATCGGCTTCGCCTGGGAAGAACTATTAATGTGGCAGGTTATGCTGGCAAATAAGTACAGGGGTTTTGCGCAAATTTATCGAGCCAAAGCTTTGCTCGTGATCTTGGAGAGACAACACGACAAAATAATGGCTAGTAACGAGCACCCTCGGCCCGATATTGACCCCGAGGGTGGGACGCGCCTTTGCGGCGCTTCTACGACCGAAACAGATATGGAGGGAACCATGCTGCGGTCGCTAATCTCTTACAGAGGGGTCGCGCTGGCAACTTGGCTGATGTTGCTGCCCGCGACCACGGCTGACGCCCAAGGAATCGCATTAGACGGGGTTGGCCCGATCAATAGAGCCATGGGCGGAGCGGCCACGGCCGCGCCCATCGACTCGATGGGCGCGCTGCTGTGGAACCCGGCCTCGATCAGTGGCTTGCCCTCTTCCGAAATGGCAATCGGCTTAGAATTGCTCCTGCCAACAGAGCGACTCTCATCGACAATCGCTGCCGGGGCATTGGGAGGTGGATTTCCTCCCGCCGAATTCTCCGGCGCCACGGGCGGTGAACCGGGCGCGACTCCGATCCCGAGCATGGCATGGGTGCACAAGTCGGATGATTCGCCTTGGGCCTATGGCCTCGGGATGTTCGGCATCGCAGGCTTCAGCGTGAATTATCCCGCGAGCCTGACAAACCCCATCTCGGTGCCACAGAATAATCAGCCCGGCGGCGTTGGAGGCCTTGGCCATATTTATACTGACGCACAGTACTTTCAGATTGTGCCAACCGTTTCCTACGCGCTTAGCGACAAACTGTCCTTCGGCTTTGGTCCCACCGTCACACTGGCACTACTATCGGTCGATCCTCTAATTTTTGCGCCGCCGGACGATGCAGACGGCAGCTTGGTCCCGCGCTACCCCGCTGGCTGCGCCACGCGGTATGCGTGGGGCGGAGGATTTCAGGTCGGCTTGTATTACATTGGTGACGACTGTTGGCAATACGGCCTATCGTTCAAGAGCCCACAATGGTTCGAGCCGTTCCGATTCAACACAGAGGATGAACTGGGACGCCCAGAGCATCAAAACGTGCATTTCGATTATCCAATGATCATCTCGCTCGGCACAGCCTATACAGGATTCGAACGCTGGTTGCTGGCTTGCGACGTGCGATACTTCGACTACCACGGTACGGCCGGCTTCGGAGCGCCGGCCGGATTCGACGCCAGTGGTGCAGCGACGGGACTCGGCTGGCGAAGCGTGATCGCCGTCAACCTAGGCGCACAGTATCAAGCGACTGAACGACTCTACCTGCGGTTTGGCTACGCATTCAACGACAATCCTATCGGCAGCGATGCCGTTCTCTTCAACGTCGCGTCTCCGTTGATTATCCAGCATATTGTCTCGACCGGTTTATCCTATAACGTGACGGAGAAGCTTATCTTCTCGTTGGCTTACCTCCACGGCTTCGAGAACAGCGCCAGTGGCCCAATTCAGCTGCCAGGCCTGGGCGCGCTGCCTGGCACGTCAGTGACGAGCACGCTTTCCGCCGATGCGCTTGCTGCGGGTATCACGATGCGATACTAGCGGACCACCGGCTGCAGTATGAAGCCCGATTCGTCGAGAAAGATGATTGATCGACCGCTACGACGGGAGTATTTTATGCGAGGCTAATCGTGTTGCCGACACGCGGCCACGGCGGATCGGTTTCTCGGAACACGTTTGAAGAATTTTCTCGGTAGTCATTGTTGGGGGACGCTAAGCCCAACAATACAACCGGCCTTCGGCTGGCTATGCTACACGTACCCCTTCGGGCACTAGCCTTTTCAACCGCCCAGGCGCTGGCCTTTTAGCCCGCGGTTCACACAAGGCGTCACCCATAACCGCCGCGGAGTCAAGGCCCGGATTTTCGGATTTTCCAGGATCATAACAACATCGGAACGGAGAGAGGCTAGCCGGGGTCCAGAGGCGGCAATGAGCGCCCTGGTCGGCGAATGGATTCGCCGAAAGGCGCTGGCATGGACTGCCAACTCCGTTTGTCGTTACTTCGCGCACTGTGTAGTCACCCATTCGTGGCGTCCAGGCCGAGGCCCGTCGCATATTGTACTGTTCACGGCCGCAGTGCCCAATCAGGAACGCAGTGCAAACCCAGCGTCTCACGAGACACCTTTGCGGGCCAGCAGCGACCGTACTCGTGCGCGATCTCGTCTTTCTCTAGGCGACTTGGCTGGCATGTTCGTGGTGCCAACGTCGCAGCCGCTTCCAACAAATCTCCGCCAGCTTGCGGGCAACCGCCACCCGCGCAATCTTTGTGCCGGACCGCTTGCGCACCCGCGTGTAGAAGTTTTTCAGTGCGGCGTCCTGGCGAATGGCCTTCATGGCGGCCTCGACGAGAATCCAGCGCAACCAGCTCGATCCTTGCCGGGTGATCGATCCTCGATAACAATGTCCGCCCGACTGGTGCACGCGGCAAGTTGGTCCGGCGTAAGCCCCGACTTGTTTGGCGGCGTGAAAGCGCTCCGGCTCGCCGAGTTCGGCCACGATCAATAGTGCCGAGTACAGGCCAATGCCGTGAATGTCGGTCAACGCCTCCCTTTGTGGAAACTGCGTCGCCATCCGCTCGAGGTGCTCGTCAATGATCGTTGCTTGTCGGCCAAAGTGTCTCAGCCGCGCCAACAGCTCGTCGCGGACAAGATTTTCGATCCAGCCGAAGTCTTGACCGCGAAACCAAGCCAAACCGCGCACACCGAAGGGCGTTCGGTAGGGCGATTGCCGATTTCGCCTGGCCAGCAAGGCCCGCAGTTGAATCTTTGCCTCGGCCAATTCGCGGCCCAGCCGCGCGCAGCGGCGCGTCAGATCGCGCAACTGCTGGTAGGGTTCTGGTGGAATATAGGCCAGTGGAATCTGGTTGATCCGCAGCAGATTGGCGAGCAACTGTGCATCTAACTTGTCGGTTTTGCTGCGCCGCTGTACCATGGCGCGGAGACGTAAGGGATGGGCCAACAGGATCGTGCCGTACGGGGCGAGCAGGTCGTAGAGCCAGCGATAGGTGGCGCTGGCCTCGATGACCGCGCGGAAACGTTTCCACTGTTGAACTGCCTCAACGATGGCAGCGGTGTCTTCGCAGCGAATCGTCGTCGGTTTGGTGGCTTCACCCGCGTCGTTTACGGCCGCCATCACAATAGTCTCACGGTGTAGATCGATACCTACGTACCACATGAACAGGTCTCCTTGTTTGGTGGAGAAAAGATGGACTGTTACGAGTCTCCATCCTACTCCACCAGCAAGGGGCCTCAACATGCGGCGGTTATAGTATCAGGAAGAAATGAGCCGGCACAAGAGCGCCGCCTGGTTGCGCAGGGCCGATCAGTTTTTCATAATGCCCAGAAATTGGAGGAGTTTGCGGGGGCGATAGCAGAATTCGCGGAGGGCGACGGCGATTTCCTGGTGTTGGTTACCGGCTCGCTCAAGGAGAAAGGGGAACACGTGGTGACGCTGCGGGCGAAGAACGCCGTCGGGACTGCCGAGCGGAAGTGGCGCATCGTGGTCGGCCAACAGATCGCCCTGACGCCGCCGATGGGTTGGAACAGTTGGAACTGCTTTGCCCACGCGGTCGACGAGGCGAAGGTCCGCGCGGCCGCCGACGCCATGGTCGCCAGCGGCCTTATCAACCATGGTTGGACGTACATCAATATCGACGATTGCTGGTCGATCAAGCCCGGCTCGAACGACCCCGACCTTTCCGGGGCGGCACGCGACGCGGATGGGATGATCAACGCGAACAAGAAGTTCCCGGACATGAAGGCACTCTGCGCTTACGTGCACGGCAAGGGCCTGAAAATCGGCATCTATTCGTCGCCCGGCCCCCTTACCTGTGCCGGCTTTACTGCCAGCTATCAGCACGAAGACCAGGACGCCCGCCGGTATGCCGAGTGGGGTTTCGACTACCTGAAGTACGACTGGTGCTCGTATGGCAGAGTCATCAGGACCAATAAGCCCACCCACGAACAATTGATGGAGCCCTATCGCGTAATGCGGGCGTCGTTGGACAAGGTCGATCGCGACATCGTCTACAGTCTCTGCCAATATGGATGGGGCAAGGTCTGGCAGTGGGGCGGCGAGGTGGGCGGCAACTGCTGGCGCACTACTGATGACATCAGCGACACTTGGCGGAGCATGGCAGGAATTGGCTTTTCCCAAGCGGGGCACGAGAAATACGCTGGACCGGGACATGGGAACGATCCGGACATGCTCGTGGTCGGCCAGGTCGGCTGGGGGCGCCCGCACGGGCGACGTTCGCGTGTCCTGAACGACGGCCTCTCGCCAGGCGTTCTCTTCGACGTCGAAGTGGTCCAGGGACTCCAGCTTGATGCCCTTGCTCCGCCGGCAATGGGGATGCATGACATCCTTGACGTTTTGGCGGCATCCCAAGCGGCGGTCGTCGTAGAACTGCCGGATGCCGTAGTTGGCCAGTACGGTGGGGTAGGCCAGATCGAGCTTCCCGAGCTGTGCCAGACGGACCACGGCACGAAGGGCGTAGCAGACCACCTCATGGGTCGCTTCCTGCCTCGCCTGCGGGTCGAAGGTGCGAAAGGCGAACGTGGCACGGCGTCGGATAGCCGGCAGCATGGCCAAGAAAGCTTGGTGCCATGCCGGCGATGTTTTCGGTCTGGGAGGGACAATGCACTGCATGGGACAATCTCATCGGGTAGGAGGGGGCGTTGCCGCCCCCGTCCTCCCACACGACCGTGCGTACGGTTCCGTACACGGCGGTTCAGATTAAACGCTTAAAACGCTGTGACTCGGTAATAAGGCTCACCAGACCGAGCTGGTGCAGATAACGGGTCGGGACCGCTTGGTTCATGTGGCTTGCGCCGGCATTCCACCAAGGGCCATGCCCGTTGGTCGCGGAAGTCCACGCTCGGGCGTGGTCCAGTCCGCGTCGCATCAGTTCGCGGGCGCGAGTCCAGTTTCGCTTCCACTGCCGCCAAAGAATGGCCCGCAGTTTCCGGCGAATCCACTGGTCCAGTTCCTCGAACGTGATCCGAATCTGCGATTTCCGGTAGTACGACACCCAACCGCGAAGCACTGGACGCAATTCCTCCAACACGCGACGAAGGCTACGCCCTCGACCACGCCGGAAAATCGTCCGAAGTTTCTCCTTCAATCGTTTCACCGACTGAGGCGACACCTTCAGCTTTGGTTGGCGATGCGGCGTCACCGTATAGCCCAGGAACTTGCGGTTCCAGGGCCGGTCCACCGCACTCTTCTCTCGATTGACCTTCAAACGCAAACGTTCCCGAAGGAATCGCTCGACCGACGACAAAACGCGTTCGCCCGCCGCTTTCGACCGCACATAGATGTTGCAATCGTCGGCGTATCGGACGAATCGGTGCCCACGCCGCTGAAGCTCGCTATCCAACTCGTCGAGCAGGATGTTGCTCAAAAGCGGCGAGAGCGGGCCGCCTTGCGGCGTCCCTTCCGTGCGTTGCGTCACCAGTCCATCTTCCATCATGCCCGCCTGCAAGTAGCGGCGGATCAGACGAAGGATGCGTTTGTCTTCGATGTGCCGAGCCATCCGCGACATCAAGATGTCATGGTTGACCCGATCGAAGAACTTCTCCAGATCCATGTCCACCACCCAGCGATGCCCGGCCTCGATGTACTCCCGCGCCCGATCAATCGCTTGATGGGCGCTGCGTCTCGGACGAAAGCCGAAGCTTTGGTCCGAAAATCGAGGATCGAAGTATCGCTGCAACACTTGGTTGAGGGCCTGTTGAATCAGTCGATCGAGAACCGTCGGAATGCCCAGCATCCGCACGCCTTTGCCGCCCGGCTTGGGGATTTCCACCTTCCGAACCGGCGAGGGACGATACGTACCGCTGAGCAGTTCTTCCCGGATGGCCTCCCAGCAGGCTTGGAGCAAGGGCTTCAAGTCGTCAACGGTGATTCCGTCAACGCCCGGAGCGCCCTTGTTGCCAACCACCTGCCGGTAAGCCGCCAGCATGTTCTTAGGGCATACAACCTCCTCCATCGTCATCAAGGTCTTCTCGCCGACGTGCTCATTACATGCCGTGCCTGCTTGATGCGCAGACCGTGCTCTCGGCGGTTCCGCCGCCTACCCTCCGGTTGCGATCCGGCTTTCCAGCCATCTTGTCTGCATCTCGTTCAGGCATCGAATGCTCTGCGTCGGTTCGGTCTAATCTGTTCGGCCCTTCGGCACGTCGATGCGGCCTTGCGATCCCCGGCCGTTTCTCCCCTTTCGGGCGAGTGTCTCGATCGAGCGGGCCGCCGGCCCGCGACTACTATGGCCTCGGCTGACTTCTGTCGTCCCTTCGGCCCGCCTTGCGACGGGCCTAGCCATTGGCAGGACGACAGATCTCTCAGGGTAAGGCGCGTGACTTTCCTCCCATACACCCGCCGCATATACGCCGAACCGGTCCGAATGACGTTGGGCTTCGAGTCTATTGGCCCTCTCGCCCACCGGTTCGACGCCTCGTATGCGATTCATGTTCTTCGGGCCAGGAGTTTGCCTGCCGCTTCCTTCGGACTCCGCCTCACGGCGGACGCCCTTGCGTTTCGGCTAGGAGTTCCTGTCATTAAGGTCTCCGCCGGGACTCTCACCCGGCCAGTCACTTCCCGGCTCGCTTTCGCTACCCGGTTGACAGCGTCAGGTATGACGCTGCGCGTCATGCCTGACGCACCAATAGTTAAAGACCGCCCCAAGCCGGGGCGGTCGTGTCCAAAGGGGAAACACAACCGCCCCGCTACACTGCGAGGCTCAAGTTAGAATCGGTGTGGCAAGATGTTTGCCGGGCGAACCGCAAGAACAGCCGAGAGAAGCCGCCATCTCCGACACTATCGCCCGCATTCGCTCACCAAAAAACTCACGACCGCAAGACCCCGACGGCTAATTCGGGCTCTATAGCTCAGTTCCGCGGAAAGCGCCGTTATTAAGCACGGCAGAGGAGGCGTGGGGCATGTTCGGAAGCCTGCGAATCCGATTTTGCATCCCTGAAAGAGCTTTTGCTGTCAAGGGCCTCCTGGCGAATTTGTTTGCGCACGTTCCACCTCAAAGCCTGATAGGGATTTTGTTGTACGGTTTGGGTTGAGGAATCGCTGTGGGAACTTGGTTGCCGCGGTCATTGGTTGCGAGGTTGTTCGCGCCGTTCTTTTCTCACGCGGCGGCACCCCAATCCATCCCTCCGTGAATCCGCCTGCCTTGTACGGCAGTCGGCCAGATCCCTGGGGGATCTGACACCGAGTATTCTGCTGCGACCGTCCCGTCGACGCCCGGCCGTCTCAATCAAAATCACGCTCGGCAAAGTGCGCCGAGTCCATTGCAAAATTCGGACTGGCCTTGCGCCGCGGGGGCCTCTTCTCGAAGGAAGGGCCGATGCAACCGTCGTTCGTTGTCTACACGTTCCTCGGCTTCTTGTTTCCAGGGGGACCCTGCGAGCCCCTTCCGCCTTCGCCGTCGCCTCGACCCTCACCCGAGGCGAAGCCTTCTGGGGTCGAGGTGACCAGAAGGCGCGAAGGGGCGGTCCCTTTTTGTCGAGCCCGAGCTGCGGCTTATCGCTATGCGGCCTCTGTCTTCGATCGCAGTTGCCGCGACGGCGGACCGCCCGCCACGTAAGGCTCGTTGTGTTTCACCATGTGCCAAATGATCATCGCCAGCCGACGCATCACCGCCACGCGGGCGATCTTCGATCCGCGCCGTCGCTTGATCCGACCGTACCATACTTTCATCCACGCATCACGCCGCAGGGTGTGCAGCACCAGCTGTCCAAGGATAAATCGAGCCATAGCACTACCTTGCTTGGTGATCGAGCCTAAGCGGTCCGTGACCTCGCCCGATTTCCGGCAGTCCGGCGTCAATCCCCAATAGTTCGCCAGGCTGCCCGGCCGTGGGAACCGCTCGATCGAACCGATCCGCGACGCCAACGCTAGGCTACTGTACGCCCCACAACCGGGAATCGTTGCCACCACGGCAGCCGTCTGGCTTTGGGACTGCCGCTTCTGGATCTCGGCTTCGAGCGTCTCGATCTGCGCGTCCCAGAGCGTCCACTGGGCCAAAAACTGGTCCAGCTCCAGCCGGTCGATCGAGCCCAACGCCAACTCCGTCAACCACTTCCTTCCCTTGATTGTGTCGAGCTCTTTGGTCGGGCAGTCTTGCTCTAGATTGTGTTTGCGCAACAGGTGCTTAATTCTGTTGATCGTCCGTGTGCGGAGTTGACCTAATCGCTGACGCAAGACGGTAATCTGCCGGTCGGCCACGTCCTTGGGGCCGGCGGGCTGCACGCGGCGAATCCCGTGCACCTTCTTGCCCGCCAATAATCGCTGCCGATTGACCGATAGAAGTTCGCCTAAGGCGTTGGCATCACGGCGATCCGTCTTCTTCTTAGACCGCTTCTCAGGCTGAATGAGGATCGTCTCGCGGCAGTCATATTCGGCCAGCTCCTTGAGCAGCCAGTCATTGAAGCCACAGACCTCCAGGATCGTGACAAATCCTCCTTCTGTGGTCGCCTGCTTCTGCACGTCGGCCAGGAATGCCCGCACCCTTGGCCATTCCGTACTGATCTGACGTTTGAGGATCACGTCGCCTTGTTCGTTGCGAAGATTCACGGTCAACTGCTTTCGGTGTTGGTCGATGGTGAGGTACAACATACTCGGTTCTCCTGGGTATAAACCCTGTTAGGGTGTTGCTCTTGGCGCGCCACTGTGGCGACGCCGTTCAAAGCATCCAGGAGAACCGTTCTTCTCTCAAGCGGCCACTCTTTCATAGAATCAAAATCCAACTGCGACATGTCCGAGATCAGAGTAAGACGGCGCTCGGGATTTAAAATCCCGTGCCCGTAACTGGGCGTATGGGTTCAAGTCCCATCTCGGCCACTAGTTCATTCGTGCAGACTGTGACATTCTGATGCAATCCGCGACAAGACTCCGCGATTTCCGCGGAGTTTTGCGGAATTCTGCGGACGCTCGGGATTTCCTGCCCCGAGCAATATCCCGGCGATAAGCGTGCCCACAGTGCAAACTGATGCAAACTGTAACGCTACACAGCGAACTCGACGGCACCATAGACGGCACTCCGGCCACTTCTCGGCACCACTGATGGCACCTTTTTGGGCCACCAGGCTCTGTTTTCGGGGGCTCGTACGAAATTGATAGCATCGGTCGCGCATAGGCGGATGTCACCATCCAAATATGGCGAAATATGCGTCGGTGTGTCGCCCCGACGGCGCACAACTTCTAAACGAGACTCCCGACCCATTGGTTCTTTGCGGTGGGTAGATGCTTGCGACCGGCGTGGTGGACTAGTAAGGGGTGCCGGTGATTGTCTCCACCATCGCCCAGAAGTTCTCCAACGGTGTGTCGAGTTGCACGTGATGCGTTGGGCCGATAATCAGCCCACCACCGCGTCCAATCCCGTTTAGCCTCGCGAGCACTTCGCGTCTTACGTCGCCCGGGCTGCCGAAAGGCAACGTATGCTGCTCGTCCAGGGAGCCCCAAAAGCACAAACGGTCGCCATATTGCCGCTTGATCTCCGCGGGGTCCATGCAGGCCGGTTGGATTGGATTCAGCACGTCCACGCCGATCTCGATCAGTTCGGGAATGATGGTGCGAAGGTCTCCATCACAGTGATACGCCACTTTGAGCCGCAGATTGATTGCCTTAAGTGTGGCAATGAACTGGGCCATCAGCGGTTTGAGGAACGTGCCGCCAATGAGCGGGCGAAATCATCATTCCGCGTTGACTGCCTACGTCATCGCCGATCCAAATCATGTCGACACCCATCGCGACCAGACGCTTGGCAGCGGCCAGGTGATACTGGTAAGGAATGTCCAAAATACGGCGCACCAAATCGGGTTCCGTAACAAAGTCCATCATCAACTGCGACAGTCCTCGCAATGCCCAAGCAGTCTCGAAGATCGTGGTGACGGTGACGCCAACGATGTAGTATTCAGCCCCGTACTGGGCCAGAACGTGTTTTGCTTCGAGATATAGTTCGGGCCGGTGTGGATCGGGTGATTGGTAGGCGTCGATCTTCGTATCATCAGCCAGCGGATGTGTTGCCACCTCAGTATAAATGCCCTGGCCGAACGGAGTCTCGTAAGTACAAGGCCGCCAGCCGATGCCCCATTCATCGGTATAGGCCTCGCTGCTCTGATAGTAGCAGTTCGCCCAACCAACCGAAGTCAAGAGCATGTCCTGATCGAGTGCAAGCTCCAACTCATAGGTGTTCCCGCCTCCATGCGGATTATGATCCAACTCGCCATTCAGCCGCATCTCCTTGCGCAGTCGGTGAGCAAACTCGGGTGTGAAGCTGATTTGCATGGGACAGCGGTCTGGCCGCTCATGATTAAGCGATGTCAAGACACGTTCGCGATGATTCATGGCTCTGTCTTCCTCGTCTTCCTAGTCTTGTGCCTCGCTCGCCAGGCCATTGCCAGCATGAAACCGCCAAAAAGCAGCAGGGCGCAACCCCAGACAAGATTCACGTTGACACCGAACGAATGGACCCGGTAGATATTCGGATCCGAAACAAGCCCGAAGATAACCAAGATCGATCCCAGTATCGTGAACATCGCACCGATGGGATAGCGAATGTCGAGCATGATAGACCCCGCTTACCAGAACATGATGTTTAGAATAATGGTTATCGTAAGCATGACGACGGCGAGCGTCCCGGGCCTGGCATACCATGCCAGGTGATCGTCGCTATTGCATCGCTCCGTGAGCGAGTAGACCAGTCCTCGCAACTCGTCATCCGACTTCGTACGAACGGTTGCCAGCGAAACCAGGATGGTCACGGTAAAGCATGTAACCCAGGAGTAGATGGCCATCCAGAAGTTTTGCGCCATGTCGCTGCCGTAGGTGTGCCAGGGCTGGGCGACGAGCCAATGGCCCGAAGGACCGGTTACGGCCGTATGCATGGCGGAGGCCGCCGTGCCGGCCAGCAGGCCGAAGAACGCCCCGTGGCCGGTGGTCCGTTTCCAGAACATTCCCAGTAAAAACGTGCCGAATAACGGGGCATTGACGAAGCCGAATATCAGTTGGATGAAATCCATGATGTTGTTGAAGCGGGAAGCAGCGTAGGCCGCGGCAATGCTGAGCCCGATCCCGAACACGGTAGCCATCCGTCCCATCCAGAGGTAATGATTATCGCTCCGGTTGCGGACGAAGTAGCTCTGATAGATGTCGTAGGTCCAGACGGTGTTGAAGGCCGTTACGTTGCCGGCCATGCCCGACATGAACGACGCCATGAGCGCCGTCAGCCCGAGGCCGAGCAAGCCGGTCGGAAAGTACTGAACCAGCATCATCGGGATGGCCAGATCGTAGTCGAGTTCGACGTTGCCGTTCCGGTCGGCCTTCACGCGATGCACGGTGGTCGTGACCCCATCGACGGTTTCGGTAACCGCTTCAAGTTTTGGGGGAATCAGCCCGCCATACGGCACGGCGAGCTTGGCGTCGACGGCTGCGCCGACGGCGGGCGGATGATCAGCCGTGGGAAAGACGCCGGCGTGTGGCGTGGCCACCAACGCGATCATTCCCGGCACGATCACGATCACCGGGATCAGGATTTTTGGAATCGTGGCGATGACGGGGGTGCGCCGAGCGGCCGACATGGATTCGGCCGCCATTGCCCGCTGCACGACCAGGAAATCGGTGCACCAATACCCGAATGCCAGCACGAAGCCCAGGCCCACCATCATCCCGAACCATTCGACGTGCATCGGGTTGCTGGCCTCAGATCCCATGTTGGCCCAGACGCTAGTCCACGCCCCCGGCGGATAGTGCTCAGGAGTTGTTTGGATCATGACGTCCAGTTTGGCCGTGAGCCCCGCCCAACCGCCAACGTCCCAAAGACCGAGAACCACCAGCGGCAAGAAACCGAGCACCACCAGGAAGAATTGCAGCACCTCATTATAGATGGCCGACGTTAATCCGCCCAAGAAAATGTACACCAGCACGATCGCGGCCGAGACCCAGATGCTCAGGCTGAAGTCCCAGTTCAGCAGCGTTTGCAGCAGCTTCGCCGACGCGTACATGGAGATGCCCGACTGAAAGATGGTCATCACGGCGAAGGAGATTGCGTTGAATCCGCGGGTCTTTTCGTCGAAGCGGAGCTTCAGGTATTCGGGCACCGATCGGGCTTTCGACCCATAGTAGAACGGCATCATGAAGATGCCCACGAACACCATCGCCGCGACGGCTCCGAGCCAATAGAACTGGCAGGTCATCATGCCGTACTTGGCGCCGCAGGCCCCCATGCCGATCACTTCGTTCGCTCCAAGATTGGCGGAAACGAACGCCAACGCCGTGATCCAGGCGGGAATCGAACGCCCCGAGAGGAAGAAATCCGTGCTGGTCTTCATGTACCGTTTGAGGGCGAACCCGATGCCCAATACGAATGCGACATACACCGCCAGCATGACGTAATCGACATGGCCAAGACGAACGGACTCCATGCGGTCTTCCTCAGACTGGGCCTCAGCTATCGAGGCGATGATTCTTGCGCCTGTGGTGGCGAAACTTAACGTCGGTCGCCAGCTCGGACCATCTTCCGGCCATGGCGCCATTGGTTCGGCGATACTTCGGTCTTCGTCTTGAAGAGCTTCGAGAAATGATAGACATTCTGGAATCCGAGGTCTTTGGCGATTTGCGTGATGGACAAACCAGACTCGCGCAGCATCATTTTCGCCTGGCCGATCTTCAGTTGCAGGTGGTATTGGTAGGGCGAGAGACCCGTATGCTCCTTGAACACTCGCCGCAAGTGGCCGGCGCTCACCTCTAGAGACGCTGCCAGTTCCTCGATCACGGGCAGCGATTTCGTCTGTTCTTCGATGGCCGCTTTGGAACGCCGGACCAAATCGTACGTGTGAGCATCGGTTCGCCGATTTTGTTCCGCGGCCAGCACGTTGGCAATGAGTCCCAGAGTGTCGGCAGCGATGATGTGTTGGAATCCGACCGTCTCGGAGCGGAGATGGTCCACGATCGCGTTGAAGGAGCGGATGACGTTGTGATCCACGCCGGTGTTTATCACGGGTGCTTCTGGAGTAATGAAGCCGTTTCTTTGGAGGCGCTCGGCTTGCTCGCCGTGAAAGGTGACCCAATACTCGCGCCAGCCGGTGTCTTTGTTGGGCCGATAGCGATGCCAGACCTCGGGGAAGAGAAGTATCGCGGTGCCCTCGCCGAAGGTCGCCCGACCGGTCACATTCGATTCGAACTCGCCGGCTCCCTCAGAGATATAGACGATGGCGTATTCGTGAAATGTCCGGCCATTTTGCCAGTGGAACACATGCGATGCCGGATGAAGATGGCTTCTTGGAGGGTAAAGGCTACCAGGCGGCGTGTCCCGGTAACCGGCCCCGGTTACATAAAGTCCCCATTGCTTGTCGCGTTGGCCAACCGCGAGGTAGCGGAAGAACGAATCCGGTTTAGACATCCAAGAACCTCGTGCGGGGGCGACGAAGGCTGGCATCATCGCATGACGGGCAGCAACCGCCGAAACGCTAGAGTAGCAGCTTTCCGGTCCACTTGTCAATTGCCTTGCCCACCGGATGATACAGCCTCGCCGTGCGGAATAGCCGCCGAGTGGGCCGTCGCACATCCGGAAAACAATGTGCGAAATAGATAAATAATGTTCGTTTTAGGTATTTCTTTTCCGGCGGGAACAAGTAACCTGAAAAACAACGGCACTGGTCGGAGTCACGTTTGGCGACAGGAGAAATGTCATGATTTGTCGATTCGTTGCATTGAACGTTGCGTGCGCGTGTTTGCTGCTGAACATGGTCGCGGCCGGCAATTGTGAGGACAACCCAACGGTAGCGCTGCCGGTCGTCCAGAAGCTGCAACAGTGGCTCCATGGGCCGGTGCAGGTGAGGGTTCGTAATGAGGCTAGCGGTGCAGTGAGCGCGCTTGAATCGAAATTAACGCCTATATCCACGGAATTGTCGCCGACCCAGCATACGTTGGACACATTGGGGCTCTCTGTCACCGAACAATTCTTGCCGACCGAACGTGGGATGGCTTGGGATCTGAGGTTCTCTGGGCAGGGACCACGTGCAGGGCATGAAGTGACCATCGAGTTGCCGTTGCTGACTGAGCAGCAGCAGATATTCACGCCCAGCGAGCGGGGCATTATGGCTTTGGCGGCGTATCCGACATTCGCACCGGCGGCCTATGCGAAGAACGCTTACGGCGACGGACGGTGCTACATGTTGCCGTTGGTTTCGGTGTTCGATCCACATGCCGACACAGCGGTGACCATTGCACTGCCTGCCGATTCCAATACGCCGCACCTGCAAATTGACTGGCAAAACGCGAAGACGCTTCGGTTGCGGCTAGGGCATCGAGGGATGGGCGCTGGTAAGCCGTCCTCAATTCGGTTGTTGTTCTATACGCATCCCGCCGATTATCGCGCGGCGATCCGGATGTACAGTGACGACTTTCCGCGTTACTTTCGCCCCGCATTGCCGCGTGGGCCATACGAGGGCGCCTTTTGGTATCACCACATTCACAACCATCCCGATTTTGAGGAAATGGCCCGGCAAAATGTGCGTTACATTTGGACCAGCTTCTGGTTCACACATCTTGGCGAATACTTGCCCGATTCGCCGCAATGGGCCCCCTACACATATTCCAAGTGGTGGTCACTCAAAGAACGCATGAGCGACGACCGAATCAACGCGTTCATCCGCGAGATGCACGACCAGAAGATCGGGGTGTTTGCGTACTTTAACGTGACTGAATATGGCGGGTCGGGTGGACAAAGCGGGGATACGGAAACGGCGGCCCGTATTCTTCGCGAACGGTTTGCCAACGCTCTGATAAAGGACGCCGACGGCCAGCCGATTCCAACTTGGGAGGGCGCACTGGGGATGAACGCTCGTCGCGACTGTTCGCTCTTTCCAGCCTTGGCAGAGCAGGTCCGCCGGCATATAGCACGGCTACCGCAACTCGATGGATTCGCCATCGACCGGCTCGATTGGGCCAGCATTATCGACTATGGCCACGATGACGGATTGACAATGATCGGGAAGCGGCCTGCACAAAACATGGCCGGTCCGGTGGCGGAAGCTGTTGAGGAGGTGTGTCGCCAGGCCCATGCCGTTGGCTGGCGTGTTTATGTCAATAAGTATTTTCGAGTCGAGGTTCTCCGCGACGTTGACGGTTATTGCGATGAAAGCGACCATGTGCGAGGGCTGCACTATGTTTCTGCATTTAGGCCGGGATCGGCATGGAACCACCAGAAGCCGTATGATGGAGACCTATTGCAGTTTGAGGCCCAATTGAAACGGCGGCTGCAATTCGCGGTGTTTCCGCAGATGATCGCCCATCAGTTTCCGATCTCGCAACAATCCCCCAATTCAAACGCGGCCGACCTGTTGGAACTGTATGCGCCGCTGTTTTCTACGCTCGACGGCAAAGAGCAGGTGCTGCTGCCGCATTGCGTAAGTGCGTCTGGAGCAAACGACGTGAACCTATTTGTGAATCGGGCCGGCAACTTTGTAGCGCCGGTGACTTCGCGCGTGCGATTTCTGTCGCGCCGCACGGCAGCCGTCGAACCGGTCCTGCTACGTCTCCGAGTGCCAAACGCCACCAACTTGGCTTGGGCCTACGTCGTTTCTGCCGATGGGCCCCCGTACTGGGCGACAGTACAGCATGCTTCCGACATAGTGGAAGTCAAGTTCGACCGGCACGGCACCTCCTCGATGATCATCGTGGGCCGCGGCGTACGGCCGTTGCTACCCTCTATCGACGCGAACCGGTTGCAGAGCGTACGGGATCGACTATTTCCAGCACCTGACTCAACTGCCGCCGATACCGGAACTCGGCCGGCCCTTAACGGGATTCAGTCGGCCACACTGTTTGTGAACGGCGTGAATCTTGGCGAACGGGGTACGGTGTCGGTTGTTGTCGATGGCAAGCCGCTGGGGGTTCTTAAGGATGGCGCCAACGGCTTCCCACTTCAACTCACCGAGGAAAAGCAATTGCCAGCCAATCTGCCGCGCATTCATTTGGCGGCCGCTGACGAAGAAGCGTGGTTTGTGGCCGAACACGCAAAACTATATATCACACTGGCCGGCGGGAAACGCTACTGTGTCGCCACATGGACGCCTAATGACGCCGTAACCTCCGCGGATGGCATCAATTCTACGATACTGCCGCTTGTCTGGCGGCCGGTCGAAGAGGTTGCGCGACCGGCGATGCGTTTTGACCGCCGTGATACTTCCGTAGGCGGCCAATGGAAGGGGAAGTTCGGCCGGCAAGCGGTTTGGATTCCAAAAATCAGTAATGCCCGGCCACAACACGGTTATCAATTGCAGACGCTTGGCGGTTCGTTTACGTGGCAGGATCCCACGGACGATCCTCGCGCCCTCGAATTGCCGCCTGAGAAGGGATCTCGACGTCTCGCCACTTGTTGGAATGGTTCGAATGATGTTTCTTTCGCGGTCACTCCGCCCAATCAAAAGCCATACCGTTTGACTGTATATTTGCTGGACTTTGACCACAACGGCCGAGCTGTGGAAGCCCAAGTTTCCGACGAGATCTCGCCGGCGAATGTCCAGACTGTTTCACGGGAAGAGACTAACCGCGGCGTGTACCTGACTTGGACCATTAACGGCAAAGTTAAGCTCGCGTTCCGGAAAACTGCCGGCGCCAACGTTGCGGTCTCGGGAGTGTTCATTGACCCGGCGGATACCAATCCGGCAAAAACATCGACCAGCTCCCCTCGCTGAAACGAACGCCAACACCGTGATCCAGGCGGGAATCAAGAATTGGTCGCCCAGATGCCAATATCTGCACGGTTGCCGATCCACGTGCAAAGGAGAATCAACGCCAATGAGCAGAATCACACGACGCACCGGCATTGCGTTTACTACCATCCTGCTGCTGGTGCCACTGGCTGCCTCGCACGCCGCCGACGCGCAACCGCTGTGGAACACAAACGTCAGCGTTGACTTTAATTTGAAGACTGGCACGTACAGCGTGGCCATGGCGGCTCGCAATGCGCCCGCCATCCGCAACGCGTACGCGACGGTCGAAGGTTGGTCGTCCACCGATGCTGGCTATCGGCGCCGGATTGCCAAGCAGACCGATGAACGACTAGTCGTCGAATGCGCCCGACCGGATGCGCCGACGTTGTTGTTGGAGTTTACGCTGCATCCCGCGTTTGTCGAGTTGCGGACCGGGTTGAAGAACACGACGGCAAAACCAGTCCGCATCAAGACGATGCGGCCGCTCACCGGTGGCATTGTGTTTCCGGGCGAGAACTGGACAGACGTGCGCACACTGGACGCGCCATCCGGCGCCAACCAGCCGCGTGTCGCCACGAGCGCAGTCCGCAGCAGCGCCAATAATCTGCTGCTCACGTTCAAGCAATCGGGCATCCGTCGATCGTTGGTGCTGGGCGCACTCAAGACCGCTGACTTCACCAAGTGGGCGCACTTCCTGGCCGGGAGCAAAGCAGGTGTGGAAGCCTATGACCCCATTGGCAAACTGGTGGATCCAGGTGAAACCTATCTGCCGGCGGACAGTTTCTATGTGGATGCCGGGACGGCCAATCCGTTTGAGGCACTGGAGAAATACGGGCGTGCCTTGCGTCAGGCGACCGGCGCGACCAGGCTGAACCCGTATGATTTCCCCACGGTCTGTGCCTGGTACACCGGCGTCTGGCAATTCCCCGGAGCACAAAATCACCCTGAAAAATCCAAGTACCAAATTAACACGAGCACCGGCATGGTTAGCGAAGCCGAAGCGATCAGGAAATCCGGTTTCCTGAATTATTCCCGTGCCGCCGTCCGCCTCGTGCCTGACTCTTATACCGAATATAATCCGCAGGGTTGGTGGGACAATGCGCACTGGCAGAAACACGGTTACTACACCGCCCCGTACGAAACCTCCGCGAAACTGGGCCGCGCGATGCACGCGACCGGCTGCCTCGCATTCACCTACATCCAGCCCTACATTCAGCCGCCGCCGTACAAACACGTTATGTCTCGTGATTTTCGCGAAGCCCACCGGGACTGGATACACAACAAGGACCTGACAAGTTTCTATAACCTCGACTACTCCCTGCCGGCGGTGCAGGAGTACATACAGTCGCGTTTTGGGGCGTTGCGCGCGAACATTGACGGGTTGATGGTGGACTATGCCGACGAGTTGTGGCAGTCCCTTCTGTACGGACGTTCTCCCGACCGTCGTCTGGCAGTGACCACCTACGAAAACATTTCCGCCGGCGACAAGCCGGCCCCGCCGGCTCTTGCCGATCCCAAGATGACCGCAACCGCCTTCTACCGGATGTTCTTCCGTTGCGTGAAGGACGGACTCGGCCCAGATTCGTGGCTGCATGAACGTAATATCGAGCAACCCAACAACGACCTGACCCTTGGAATCGTTGACTCGCAGAGAACCTCGCCTGACGACAAGTCGGTGTCGCCTGACCTGATTTCCCGCAGCACCCTGCGCTGGTACAAGAATCGGGTGGTGCTTGCCTACGACATGGACGGAAAGGATCTGACCGGCGCTTGGAAGATCAAAGGTTGGAACAGTTCGGACGCGGACGGCCGCCGCATGATGCTGACCATGGCGTATGTCGCCGCCAGCCGCCTGCTGTTGGCCAACTCCTTCCGCGATATTCCGCCGGAAGCAATCTCCGACCTCGCCCGCACCTTCCCGTACCCGACCGAACCGCGCAGTGCCCGCCCCGTGGACGCATTCACACACCAGGGCTGGCCGCGCGTTTACGACTTCGCCGTCACCCCCGACTGGCATCAGGTCACGCTCTTCAACAATACCCGTCCCACCCGCGCAGAAACCATTGCCGTTCCGCTGGCCGGAGACCCCGCTGACGGCGCGCTCGGCCTCGACCCACACCAAGAGTATTACGCCTATGATTTCTGGAACGACCGCTTCGTCGGCAAGCTCAAGGGCACAGACACGCTACAACAGACACTCCGTCCCGGCGAAGCCCGGATGCTTTCCATCCGCAAAGTCGAGCGGCACCCGCAAGTCCTCTCCACCAACCGGCACATCATGCAAGGCTACCTCGATTTGTTAGGAGTGACGTGGCGCAACCACCGTCTGGTCGGCAAGGCGAAAGTTGTCGCGGGCGAGCCGTACAAGATTATCATCGCCCTCAACGGCCGCCAGCCAGAAGACTTGAAACCGAGCGCCGATGGCCGGCTTACCGTGCTGCCGCTCGAAAGCCCAAGAACCGAAACCGTCGAATGGAGCGTGAACTTCAAATGAAGGCAATGTGGTTGAAGCATGTATGTCTCGGCTGTTGGCGGCAGGAACGAGGGGCGCGGCCGCCAACGCAGAGCTTACCACGGTATTCATGTTTGGCACTCATTGAGAAGGAGATATGTGATGGGTTTCAATTATTCCGTTGCCCGCCGCGAGTTCCTAAGAATGGGGGCGGCAGCAGCCGCCGGCATGGTTTTGCCCGCCGCCGGCCGGGCCGCTCCGGACGACGACAGGCCCATCCGCATCGGCTGCGTCGGCGTGGGCAGACGCGGGACGGGGCTTTTGGAGGTATTGTTGTCCCTGGAAGGCGTCGAAATACCCGCGGTGTGCGACATCGACGCCGGCGCCGCGGCCCGAGCGCAGGACATTGTCGCGCGGTCGAAACGTGCTAAGCCCGAACTCTATACCCGCGGTGATGAAGACTACAAGCGACTCATGGACCGCAAGGATCTGGACGCCGTGCTCGTGGTGACGCCTTGGCAGTGGCACACTCCGATGGCCGTATCGGCGATGAAGGCCGGCAAGTATGCGGCCGTAGAAGTGCCTTGCGCGATTACCCTGGAACAGTGTTGGGACCTGGTCAAAACGCACGAGGCCACCGGCGTGCCCTGCATGATGCTCGAGAACTGGAGCTTCCGCCGCGACAACCTGGCCGTGCTCAATATGATCCGCAAAGGCCTCTTCGGCGAGATCGTTCATTGTCACTGTGCCCACTCGCACAACTGCATCCACGAATGGTACTTCGACGCCGCCGGCCAACCGCGATGGGGCGGCGACCAACTGTTGAAACGCAATGCCGACCAATATCCTACGCACAGCCTTGGGCCGGTCTTGAGCTGGATGGACATTAACTGCGGCGACCGTTTCGACTATCTCGTATCGATGGCCACTCGTTCGTTGGGAATTAAGGATCAACTCGAACGAAGGTACGGCAAGGATCATCCCGCGGCCAAGCTCCCGTACCTCCAAGGCGACGTCGTCACCACGATGGTCAAGACGGTCAAAGGAAACACGATCGTCATTGCGATGGACATGCAACTTCCCCGGCCCTATGACAACCGCTGGCAGATTCAAGGCACGCGCGGGCTGTACAATGAGCAACGCAACTCCGTATTCATCGCCGATGTCGACGGGAAGCCCGAACGGTGGGAACCTTTCCTGCCCTACCAGGCGAGGTTCGAACATTCGCTATGGAAAGACTTGCCTCCGAAATCAATTGAGCAGGGACATAGCGGGACCGATGTCATCGAGTTGGCGGAGTTCGTCCGCGCGGTCCGTGCCAAGACACAGACGCCGATTGACGTCTACGATTCGGTCGTGATGAGTGTTGTTTTCCCCCTCTCGGAGCAATCGATTGCGGCCGGAAGCGCGCCGGTGAAATGTCCCGACTTCACCAGTGGCAAATGGGAAATCACCAAACCGAAATTCGCCGTGGAACAATGAACGACTCTGTCGCATGGAAGTGACAATGACGCCGCGTGAGCGCTGGCTGGCCCTCTTGAATCGTAAGTCGCCCGACCATATCGTCACCGATTATCAGGCCACCGAGAAAGTCACCGACCGTTTGCGCCGCGAACTTGGCTGCCCCGACGACGCGTCGCTGTATCGAAAACTCCACATCGACGCCCGCCGCACGGTCGAGCCGGTCTGGCATCGGCCGCCCGACCTCGCTGCGGGGGCCGACATGTAGGGCATCGTCTATCGCTCGATCTCGTACGGCTCAGGCGCTACCTCGAGCCGGAGACTCAGCCGTTGGCCCATGCGGATAGCGTTGCGGATATCCACGCGCCATCGCTGGCCGTCGTGCGACGAGTTTGATTATGCCGTCGTGACGCGCACCATCGCACAGGATGACGGTTACCGACCGATCTATGCCGGCTGCTACGAACCGTTCTTGTTGTACGGCTATCTGCGCGGCTTGCAGACATCAATGGAGGATTTGGCGATTCGGCCCGAAATTGCCGATGCCATTCTCGGTCATATTTTCGATTTCTATCACGAACATCACCGCCACATCTTCGAAGCCGGCTGGAGACGGATCGATTTGACCTATGTCGCCGAAGACCTGGGCTCACAGACCGGCCCGCTGATAAGCCTAGCCATGTATCGGCGATTCCTCTTGCCAAACCAGATCAAGATGGCTGACTTGGCCCGCTCTTACGGCGTCCACGTGATGTATCACACTGATGGGGCCGCGAGGGCTTTCCTGCCCGACCTGGTCGATCGCGTCGGCATCGAAATACTCAATCCGATCCAGTGGCGCTGTCCCGGCATGGAGCGGGAGCGGTTGGTGGTCGACTTCGGCGGGCGGATCATCTTCCACGGCTCGATCGACAATCAACAGACGCTGCCCTTTGGCACGGTGGACGAAGTGATCCGCGAAGTGCGTGAGAGTGTCGAGATCTACCGCGGCGCACGCTGGATTTGCGGTCCCTGCCACAACGTCCAGCCGATCAGCCCCACAGCCAACATCGTGGCGATGTACGAGGCCATCCACGAGTGCGGGGCCGGGTAGTTAGGGGTCGGTAGAGCAACGGCGTGGGGATATTGGATCGTCACCCAACATGTCCGCAAAAGGCTCCGCCGGTGGTTGTGCCGGAAGCACAAGGTGCAGACGGGAGAGGCCATCACGCGCTATCCCGACAAACATCTGCACCGTGAGTTAGGACTTGTTCGACTCTTCTTGCGCGACCGCAACGTTCCGTGGGCGAAAGCATGAGTCCTTGTCCGAAAGCCGGATGCGGGAAATCTGCACGTCCGGTTTGATGAGCGGGAGGTGGAAACGGAGCATGGTGTGGCTAGTGAGGCACCGGCAGACGAAAGGGCCGGGAACCGATAGGCCACACCTAAACCACCGCGCCACCTCTCGACCCTACCCGTTTTCTCGCATCACGCCGCCGTTTCTTCCCGATGCAGCCTCGGCCGGTTCACTTGCGGAATGGGTGGCAACGCCTCAACGACGGCCGCTTGATCGCTGAAACCCCCGTTCAGCACCGTATGGACGTTCATCGTAAGATTGATGTCAGAGTGGCGGGCGAGCGAGCCATCTTCGGCGTTACGCCAGCCCGGGACAGGTTGGTGATGAACGTCTTTCGCAGAGAATGGAAGTCCGCGACGTGCCCTTCCGCATCGGTATAATGTAAACACCGGTTGAAAAGCGTGACGCGGGACAGTTATCAACCGGCGTTTACGCGGGTATCATGGTGCGCTTTTGTTATCCGAATGCAGTCTTGTTTGATCGACACCATGCTTAATAAGTACAGTTCTCACATCACGCAACCACGGTCCCAAGGCGCTTCGCAGGCCATGCTGTATGGGACCGGCCTCACCCGCGAAGATATGGACAAAGCCCAGGTTGGTATTGCCAGCGTCTGGTACGAGGGCAACACCTGCAACATGCACCTCAACAAGCTCGCAGAGTTTGTCAAAGAGGGGGTGACGCAGTCCGGTCTCGTCGGGATGCGGTTCAACACCATCGGTGTGAGCGATGGCATTTCGATGGGGACCGAGGGAATGTCGTTCTCGTTGCAGTCGCGTGACCTGATCGCCGACTCCATCGAAACGGTGATGTCGGCCCACTGGTACGACGCTAACATCTCGATCCCCGGCTGTGACAAGAACATGCCCGGCTGCATGATCGCCATGGGAAGGCTCAATCGGCCGTCTCTGATGATCTATGGCGGCACCATTCGTGCCGGTTGCACCAATCTCCACCCGAAGCTCGACATCGTCTCGGCGTTCCAGTGTTACGGCGAATATATCGCCGGCAAGGTCAGCGACGCCGAACGACAGGAGATCGTCGAGAAAAGCTGTCCCGGCGCGGGGGCCTGTGGCGGGATGTATACCGCCAACACGATGGCCTCGGCGATCGAAGCGATGGGGATGTCGCTGCCGTACAGTTCGTCGATTCCCGCCGAAGACCCGCTCAAACTCGCGGAGTGCCGCGCGGCGGGAGCGGCGATTCGCACGCTGCTCGAAAAGGACATTCGGCCGACGGACATTATGACCCGTGCCGCGTTTGAGAATGCGATGGTGGTGATCATGGCGACCGGCGGCTCGACCAACGCGGTGCTGCATCTGCTCGCCATGGCCCGCGCGGTTGATGTGCCACTGACTATCGATGACTTCCAAAAGGTCAGTGACCGCATTCCGTACATTGCCGACCTTAAGCCCAGCGGCAAGTACATGATGGAAGACCTGCATGACGTGGGCGGTACTCCAGCGGTGATGAAGTACCTGCTGGAAAAAGGCCTGCTTGACGGAAGTTGTCTGACGGTCACCGGATCGACGATCGCGGAGAACCTCACTCCATTGAAGGGTCTCGCTGAGGGCCAGCGGATCATCGCGCCGATCGAAACACCGATCAAGGAGTCTGGTCATATTCGCATCATGCGGGGTAACTTTTGTCCGGACGGCGCGGTCGCCAAGATCACCGGCAAAGAAGGTCTGACGTTCTCTGGCCCGGCCCGCGTATTCGATTCCGAGGAAGACATGCTTGCCGGGCTGGAAAGGCGGCAGATTCAAAAGGGGGACGTGATCATCATCCGCTACGAAGGTCCGAAGGGTGGCCCAGGGATGCCGGAGATGTTGACCCCCACGTCGGCGATCATGGGTGCCGGACTCGGCAGCCATGTTGCGCTGATTACCGACGGGCGATTCTCGGGCGGATCGCATGGGTTTATCGTCGGCCACGTCACACCGGAAGCCCAGGAAGGAGGACCGATCGGACTGGTGCAGGATGGCGACCAAATCACCATCGATGCAGAGACGAACCGCATCAACGTGGCGTTGTCGGACGCAGAGTTGGCCAAACGCAAGACTGCATGGAAAATGCCCGCCTACAAGGCGACACGCGGTACGCTGTTCAAATACATCAAGGCAGTAAAGAGCGCCAGCGAAGGCTGCGTCACCGACGAATGATTGTCACGCTCACGCCGCCGTCTCTTCCCGATGCAACCTTGGCCGGTTCACTTGCGGAATCGGCGGCAAAGCCTCAACGGCCGCCGCCTGATCGCTCACGTTGAGCATCGTGTACACGTTCATCGTGAGATTGATGTCCGAATGCCGTGCCAAAGACTGCGCCATCTTCGGCGTCACCCCCGCGCGGGACAGGTTGGTGATGAACGTCTTTCGCAGAGAATGGAAGTCCGCGACACGGCCTTCGGCATCGGTGTACGTCAGGAACGAGGACTTTTCCCGCGAGGCTCGCTCTTCCGGCGTCTTAGCCTCCTCGATCCACTCCTTTCGTGCCCATGCCAGGTCTCGCCGAAGCATATCGGCGGTGCCTTTGCCGCGGATCTTTAGTAGTGGCTCGTCCGGCTTCAGACGTTTGTTCTCGATCCAGAAGCGGAGGAAGTCGGCAAAATCGGCCCGAAGTGGAATGACGTCGGTCCGACGCCGCTTTGAATACGCCGCTTGAACCGTGAGGGTAGGCGGCTTGGAAGTGAAATCAAAAGACCTGGGCGTCACGGAGGCGATCTCGTTACGCCGAAAACCCGTATAGCAGGCGATGAGGTACAGCAACGCGCGGCTTTCGCCCGCTATTTTCCATGTCCGCTTTGCCTTACGAGTGCTTTCCAGCAGTCGCTCAAACTCCTCCGGACTCAGCGGCCTGCGAAGTCGCCGCCGATCCGTTTCCGCGTTCATTGTCGACAGATATGCCAAGACGTTTTCGCGATGGCGACGATCCTTGACCATCCACCGAGTGAACATCTTCATTGCCCGCAAGTAGTGGTTGATTGTGCCGACTGCCATTCCTTCGCGGCGCAGATCACCAAGAAAGCCTTGCACGCGGCTGGCGGAAATGTCCGTGATGGTGACGAAGCGACACTTTTCTAGGCACAGCTTGATGTGATGCTCGGTGTGGACAACGTAGTCCCTGGTGTTGCCTTTGTCGCGGAGATACTGCAGAAAGTCTTCCATATGCTTTGTAAGGCGGCGTTTGCGATGTTCTTCCAGGGGATCGGTAATGCCCGCCGACATGCGCTCGGCTTTCTTAACCAGATCCACCAGCATCGATTGGGCGGCCGTCTTGTCGATGGCCAGGGGCACGCGCCGCTCGTTGCCGTGCTCGTCGCGGAATCTGCCCCACCATTTCTTGGCTTGGGCTTTCACGCGCTTCCCGGTCTTCGGGTCACGGATGAGGATCGGTTTCTTGTAGATGCTCGCCATGTAATGTTCTCCGTCACTGGGTGCTGCCGAGCGACCGCCGGCAGCGGTGACAGTGTCCCTCGGTCACGGGAACTTGCAAGCGGGATTTTTTGCTGAAGCCGCAGATTTGTGTGCGTCCGACGTGGCGAAGATTATCGCGTCTCCCAGTCTCGGCGCTGGGGACATCCCGCCGCGGCCCAGGCTCGCAATTCGTCAATGCGCCAATAAGTGGAGCGCCCCATGCGAATTGGGCGGGGAATCTTGCCGCTGTTGTCCCATGTTCGCCACGTTCGGACTCGAATGCCGCATAAAGCAGCAGCTTCCGGGGCCCGCAGCAGGAGCCGTTCCGGCTGGTTGGCTACGCTGGCGTCGATGCTTGGCGTAATGTTCAGTGCCACCATTCCCCGCTCCGGTGAAATGCTTACTGCGGTCGTCCTTATCCTTATTACTCCGCTCGCGGCCGAGTTGTCCGCTTTTCTTGGACACGCGACCGGATCATCAATGGCGTCCGATTCGGCCCACACAATCGAAAAGATGGACAACTTGGTCAAAAGAAACTACTTGAAGGAAAGGATGGCGGAAGGAATGAGGCCGCCACTTTACCCACGCATTCGCGATGCATGCGGCAGCCGATATAGGGAACATCATTCCAAGCGAGGCGGCAACATGGATCTAATGGCGTCGATTCATGACATGGTGGCGGCGACCCTCGCCGAGATGGGAATTCCTGCCCCATCGGCCTTCCTCGAGACCATGCTGATGCATGACGGTTATTTCGTCGGCCACAAGCTCCGCTACGAAGGTGGCCATGCGATCTGTTTGGCGGGTGGCAGCACAATTGAGTTCTACGATGAGAATGGGAAGCTGCTTAAAACCGTTACCTCTGAAGATGGAAAGGGAGCGGCGGCGTGAGCGACATTTGAACTGAGGCGAAGGCTTTAGACTTTGCCTCTGCCCTCTGCGGATCTCCTGCCCCGATCTGCGGAGGGCTTTTTATTGGATGCCATAGAAAAAACCCGCCCGTCTGCGGGGACAACCGCGCCGGCGGCATCCCATCTACTGCTGAGATTTGTCCGTCTTCAGCCCTTTGACCTTCGGATCGTCCATGGCCGGCACTTCCTTCTTCGGCGCTTCGGTCTTGGGTTCTTCCTTGGAGCGTTGACTGGTTTGTTGCTCTTCTTTCTCGACTTGTTCCTCACAGAAGCGAATTATGTTGGTAATTGTAGGAACCAGACGGCCTTGGGGGGCCGCTTCGAGCGCCTTCTTGAGGCATTCAAGGGCCTTTTGAGCCTCGCCAGCCTTGAGATAACAGCTGCTTCGGGCACACAGCAATTCTTGGAGTTGGTCGGGGAGGAGGCCTGGCGTGGCCAGAACCTTATCGATCACAGCGCCGGCCTCCACGGCCTTTCCTTCCGCAGACAAGCCCATGGCGTCGGCCACAGCGACGCGAACCTCGTGCTTCTGCTTGAGTCCGGCCTTGTTGTCGGCGTCGAGGGCGACAATTTCCTTGGACAGCTTCGCCAATTCCGCGGGCGGGGCTCCGCCAACCGGGCTGTCGTTGAGTTTGCCCTGAGCATCGACTAACTGGTCGAGTAGCTTGGCCCGCTCGATTCCCTCGGCCTTCTTCAGGTCAGCCTTGATCTTGACGACGGCTTCTTGCATCTCACCGATGTCCTTAAAGCGTTCGAGCATCTGCTTGATCTGCTCGGCCTTGGGACTATCGGGGGCGGCCTCCTGAGCTTTCTTCAGGCAAGCCACCAAACCGGCGAAATCTTTCAAGCGGAAGAAAGCCTCACCCTGGGCAATGTAAGCATCCTGTTTCTGCTCTGGTGTGATGGGGGAAACGGCCAGGGCCTTGTCGAACGCCGCCTTGGCCTCGTCGAACTTCTTGTCCGCCATCAGCTTGGCAGCCTCGGCCATCAACACGCGAAACTGGTACTTCGTCTTCAGGCCAGCCTTGTTCTCGCTGTCCAACGTGACGATCTCCGCGCTCCACTTTGCGATGTCGTCGCTTTCGTTTCCGAGCTTGTCATAGGCGTCAACCAATTGGTCCAAGAGCTTGGCCCGGTCGAGCCCCTCGGCCTTCTCTAATTGCGGCTTGATCGCAACGACGTCCTCGTAAGTCTTGACGAGGTCCCTGAGTTCTTTGACATATTCTTCAGGTCCGCCGGGGCGATAGCCGGTGCGGGCCATCACTTGTCCTTCGGGATCCATCACAAGCACCGTGGGAAAGCCCCTCACCTTGTATTGGTGCGAAAGCTTGGTGTTCTGCTCCTTGAGTTCCTTGGAAAGGTCTTTCTCCTGGGGAAAATCCAATTCCACGCAGACGAACTGCTTGGGCGCTTCCGTCTCAAAAGTCTTCTTGTCGAACACCTCTTCCTTCAGCCTCATGCACCAGGCGCACCAGTCCGAGCCGGTGAAGTCGACCAGCAGCAGCTTCTTTTCAGCCTTGGCCTTGGCCTTGGCGACCTCGAAGTCGGTTTGCCACAAAACTCCCTCGACCGTGGCGGGCTTGGCGTCGGCCGGCTTGGCTTCCACGCGCGGGGTCTTTTTCTCGACCCGGGAACTGCAGCCTGATGGCCAAAGGCCAGCGACGGCACACAACGCGCACGCGAGAACCAGGCGACTTGTTCTGAACATAAACACACTCATCCTCGGAGTAAGGTAGGGAGGAAACAGGCTGAGAAGGCGTCAATTGACGCACGACCACTTTATCACATCCCCCTGGCGATTGCCAAGCCATGCCGGCACATATCCCTTGCTCTGTTGCGGAAAATCGGCAGCCATCGGGAGCCATAATTTCTTCCGCCAAAGATTCTGCCACGATTTCGCTGCCGGCTACTTGATCTCAGCTAGCGAGCTGAGGTAACTGTCGCATTCATGGCGAAAGGATGGACCTTACGCCGAAGCCGCACGCGAAGGAGCCAGAAGCATGTCGCATTGGTGGGAGATTGCAGCCGCAGATGAGCCGCTGGTCGTTCGACCACGGGCCGTGGCGTACTATCGCCACTCCGCTCAGGATCGGCAAGAGAACTCCATTCCCATTCAGCGGGACCAGGTTCGCGAATGGGCGGACAACAACGGTGTGGAGATCATCAAGGAGTTTGAAGACGCCGGCAAATCCGGTTTAGATGCCGAAGGCCGGCCGGCGTTCAACGAGATGATGGACCAATGGATCAAGCAGAAGCGTGACTTCGTCTACGTGCTCTGCTTGGACGTCAGTCGATGGGGCCGATTTCAGGATATCGATCTTTCGGCGCAGTACAGCGCCGAGTGCAAGAAGAACGGTAAGCAAGTCATTTACACGACGATCGGCAAGCCGCGCGAGAACGATCCACTCTACCCCGTCTACGTGCAGTTCGAGCGTTTTCGCGCAGCGCAGTACAGCAAGGAACTGAGCGACAAGGTCTGGCGGGGCTGCGTCAAAATTGCCGAGCAGGGTTATTGGGCCGGTGGCCCACCGCCCTATGGCATGAAGCGACTCTTGTTGGACGAACGCCGCGAGCCACTACACGTCCTCGCCCCCGGCCAACGCAAGGGCATCCAGAACCAGCGCGTCACACTGGTGATGGGCGACCCCACGGAAGTCGCCGTGGTGCGCCGCATCTTCTACGAGTTCGTCGAGCTCAGGTACTCCGAGTTCTTGATCGCCGAGCGGCTCAATGCCGAGACGATTCGCCCGCCTAAGGGCCGTCGCTGGATGGCCGGTGCGGTCGTGCATCGACTCCGCAATGAAAAATACCGCGGCACGATGGTCTACAACCAAACGACCAGGAAACTCAAGACCCCGTGCCGCCCAAACCCGCCCGAACAATGGGTCCGAACGCCGGACGCCTTTGAAGGCATCATTGCCCCCGAGCAGTTCGACCGGGCTCAGAACATCTTCGTCGAGCGAAGGCGAAGGTACGAACCCGAAGCCATGCTTGCACAACTCGAAGTGTTGCACAAGCAGTTTGGCTTATTGCATCCGTCGCTCCTTCGACTCTTGGACGACGTCCCGTCGCCGGCCACATTCTCGCATCGTTTCGGCGGCATGGCCCACGCCATCCAGCAACTGCATCGCAAGCACCGCGACCAGGCACGGGAGCTCGTCCACGACCAAATTCGAAAGCACGTCCCTGAAGTCTTGCCGTATTCCGACTTCCTGGTACTGGACCAACGGCTTACCGTTTCCGTGCAGCCCGCCGTACCGATCCCCAGCGGCTACGCCACCTATTGGCCCTTCCGGCCGGACACGCGCCCGGTAATCGACATTACCTTGGGCGTGCTGTTATCGGAGCCGGATGAGTTTGAAATCCTTGGCTACGTCGCTCTGCCACGCTGGCTGGCCGGATCGCGCCGATCAAGATCGGCGCCACAAGTTCACGGGCCGAGATGTTCGGCCAATCGAGTCTGGATTTCCTGCAACAACTACTCTAAGCATTGGAGAAACCCATGGAAAGTGTGTTTGCCGAAATTGTGCCGATGCAGGCACGACGCTACGAAATGGTCGCGCTGGACAAGGTCAAAGTGCCCATGTCCCGCGATCGTGAGGCCGAGCAGTTCGCCATGAACGTGGATAGCATCGACCACGTGGGGCTGATGAAGCCGATCCGCCTGAACGACAAGTTTCTGGAACGAACCGGGCAGTATGAGCTTGTGTTCGGCGAAGGACGACTCTTGGCATACCAGCGGCTTGGCCGCGATACGATCCCCGCAGAGATTGTCACCTGCACCCGCAAGGAGGCCTTTCTGCAGTCGCTCATCGAGAACCTGGCCCGCACGAAGCCGGCCACGATGGAGTTCGCCCGGGAGCTCAAGCGATTGCATGACGAAGGTTGGGACTACGCCGACATTGCCCGCGTGGCCTGCAAATCCGAAGGCTACATCCGTGAATACATTCGCCTGGTGGAACAGGGAGAAGAGCGGCTGATCCAGGGCGTCGAGCAGGGCATCTTTCCAATCACCTTCGCCACGCGCGTGGCGGCCGCCGAAAACGGCCAGATCCAAAACGTGCTGATGGACGCCTTCGACGAAGGCATTGTCACGAGCACGAACTTCGCTCAGGCCCGACAGATCATCATGATGCGGGTTCGGTCGACGAAGGAGCAAAAGCCGCAGGACGCGTATAACGTCGACCAATTGAAAGAGGACATCGCCACGGCCACCAAGGCCAAGGTGTCGTATGTCCGGGAAGCCAAGAGCAAGGAGAGCCGCTTCCTGACGCTCTTAGACGGCATCAACCTTTTGTGGCGCGACCCGGAGTTCCTTGCGATTCTCGAAGAAGAAAAACTGCCAGACCGGCCAGCGTTGTCCGGCGATTTCGCGTATGAAACACCTCTAGCCTTACAGGAGCAACTATCATGAGCTTGAACGAACTGTTTGATGCCCGCGACCTACCCATCGTCAAATTGGTGCCGCGCAGCGAGCGTAAGGTCGACAAAAGAGAATATGATCGCCTTGAAGCCAGCATACGCACCGTAGGGCTCTTGGAACCGCTCTTGGTTTACGATCAAGGCGATACGTACGAAATCCTTGAAGGGCGGTTTCGATATCGGGTCCTGCTCGATATGGGTGTCGAGATGGTCCCCTGCCTGGTTCGGAAGGAACGGGAGGCGTTCACCGCGAACCGCATGGTCAACCACCTAAGCCCGGGCGAAGCGGCCGAGATGATCCGCAAGTCGCTTACGGAATTGGACGAAGAGACGATCGCCAGCGCATTGGCAATGCCGAGCATTAAGCAGCGCACCAGCGACAAACTCTTGAAGCGTCTGGAACCGACCGTTGCCAAGGCGGTTGAAGAAGGCACATTGACGCGACCGTGTGCCCGGGAACTTATCCACGTCAAGCCGGAGCGGCAGGCCGAGATCCTGGAGCTGATGCAAACGTGCAACGACCATAGCGCTACGTTCGCCAAGGGGCTCGTTCTCAAGACGCCGGTGGCCAAGCGGGCAAAGCCCAATGGCAGCAAGACGCCATGGGTCAAGGCCGAACAGAAGAAGGGCGAGATGCTCAAGCGATTGCAGGAGGCCGAGCAGCAGCAGGACTTCTTCTCGGGGCTGTACCGGCAGTACACCACGAATCTACTGAAGCTGGTGATCTACGTGCGGACGCTCTTGGCCAACCAGCGCGCGCGCCAATACCTGGAAGCGCACCACGGCGAGCAGGTGAAGATGTTCGACGAGATCATTGGCGCCACGGGCGGTTAAGATGGTCTGGCGGTGGGACAAAACACGAATCGTTGCGGCGCTCTGCGCGTGGCGGAAGCGTGATCCGCAATTGCGGCGCGTTTACAAGAACGATCCGGCGTTGTATGCTGCCGCCTATCGGCTCTTTGACAATTGGCATGATGCAATTGCAGCGGCGGGAGTACGCCCCCGCCTGCGTTCGTGGACGAAGCAACGCGTGATCGACAGTATTTGCGCTTATCGCGAGCGAGGTGTGCCGATTGACGCCATTGCAAAGACCGACACGGCGTTGCAGGCTGCCGCTCACCGGCATTTTGGCCAGTGGTCAAGTGCGGTCGTGGCCGCCGGTCTGCCGGTGAAGCTAAGGCGGACCTGGACTGCGGAGCTAGTGGTTGAAACCATCGTGGCGCTACATCGCCAGGGCTTTCCATTGGTCCGAGCCGAGCAGACTGATCGTTCACTCGGTTATGCTGCGCGCCGGTTCTTCGGCTCGTGGCCTAAGGCAGTGAAGGCCGCCGGAATTCCGGATGGATGGCAACACAAATGGAACCGCCAGCGCGTGCTCGAAGCATTGCAGCGTTATGGCCGAGCGGGACACCTGCGGTGCAACCGCGACATCCCCAATCCGGTTCGCATGATGGCCTTCTATTTCTTCGGCACCTGGCACAAGGCACAGGTGGCCGCGGGGCTGGCGTCGCCTGACTCTCGGCCCACGCCCAGGCTCAAGCGTACGAAGGCCGAGATTCTCGCCGAGATCCGCCGGCAGTCGGTTCCAGGCTCGCCAATGAAGATTACCGGCAACTTAGCCTTCGCCACTGCAGCCCGAACGCGATTCGGCAGTTGGCACAAGGCGCTTGTGGCGGCCGGCGTTGATCCCGTGCCCTGGCGACTGTGGTCGCATGAACGTGTGCTCGAGGAGATACGGGACTGGCACGATGGTGGCGTGCAGATCAAAGATGACCGACTCAAATACGAGCGACTTCTCGCGGCCGCCAAGGCGCGATTCGGCGGCTGGCGCAATGCCATGATCGCGGCCGGTCTACGGCAGGTCGACGAATACGGCAAATGGGAGCGGAAGTGGACGAAGCAGCGGGTCATCGAAGCGATTCAGGACCGGCACGTCTGCGGATTGTCACTGAGCGCTCAGCACAACACCACCCTCGCAGGTGCGGCTCAACGACACTTTGGCACCTGGCGCGGCAGCGATTCGGGCCGCTGGCTTACCCGCCAAGGAGAACCGACGACCACGAAAATGGTCCAGGCAGACGGTGATCGAATGGATTCGCCTGCATCGCGACCGCGGTGTGGTGATGGGCAAGGTGAGACGGATCGATAGCGGCCTGTCAGCGGCCGCCCGAAAGCACTTTGGCAGTTGGCATCGGGCCGTACACGCGGCCGGTGTTGGAGAGACTGTACCATGACGCGGCGCACATGGAGCAAGGAGGGAGTAATCGAAGCGATCGTAGACCGACAGCGACACGGACTAGCACTTTCGACTATCTGGCGGGAAGAGCGGTCGCTCTATTCGGCTGGTGGCCGGCTGTTTGGCAGTTGGCCCGAGGCGCTCCATGCCGCGGGGATCGCGTTGCCCGAGCGGAAGACGTGGACGCGACAGGATGTTATTCGCGAGCTTCGCAGTCGCTTTCGCCGTGGAGTTTCGCGTAGCAGGTTTTGGGCGGCCAATCCGGAATTGGCGGCCGCCGCGAAGCGCGTTTTCGGCGGCAAGCGGCGAGCGCTCGTCTGCGCCGGGTTGTGCCGGGAGCCCGCTCAGCTACCGAGAAAGTGGTCGCAGGAAGAAGTGCTCGATGCGATCCACGCTCGGCACCGCCAAGGAATGTCGCTTCAGGCCGTTTGGCGTGAAGACCTCGGGCTTTATTCCTCAGCCAAGCGAACCTTCGGCAGCTGGACCGCTGCCATGCGAGCGGCCGGCATCGAGCTGGCGAAGACGGCGTACACGAATCCGCAGGACGTGATCGATGCAATTCGCCTGCGCCATTGCGACGGTCTTCCACTTTGTGGCGGCGATCGGGCCTTTCCAACGCTGTTCTCGGCGGCCCGAAAACATTTCGGCACCTGGCGTGCAGTCATGGAAGCCGCGGGGCTGGCGTCGACGCCGCGCCGCAAATGGACCCGCCAAATGTTGATTGATGCGATTCAGCAGCACGATCGCCTGGGAACGTTGCCGCAGGTCTGGAAAGACGACAAGGTGCTCTTCGGCGCTGCCAACAAGCACTTCGGTGGTTGGCAGAAGGCCTTGGCCGCAGCCGGGCGAACGCCACGAAGGATCGAGCACTGGTCGAAGGAACGCATCATTGCCGAACTGCGCTATTGGGATGGCCAGTCGCGGCATGCCGTCCAACTTCAAGATCCATCGCTTTTCGGCGCTGCCATTCGCTTCTTCGGCAGTGTCGCCCAAGCCACAGAGGCGGCGGGCGTCGAACTGCTAGAGCGACGATGGAGCCGGCAACGGATCATTGACGCCATTCAGGACGGCCACGTCAAAGGCCTTCCGATCGCGAAAGCGGGTTTTGGCGGGGTGGCATTGGCGACGGTCGCCAAGAAGCGCTTTGGCAATTGGCGTGAAGCGGTGACGGCCGCCGGTCTGGCCCACAAACTTCCAGAGCCGAAGGCCGTAAGAAACTGGAGCGAGCAGTCCATTATCGAAGCTGTGGTTGTTCGTCACCGCCAAGGCCTTCGGCTCAGCAAAACGTGGAAAACCGATACGGGGTTGTATTGTGCGGCCAAAAAGCATTTCGGCGGCTGGTCGAATGTGCTTCGAGCCGCCGGGCTGCCGGCAACGCGCAGGCGGTGGAGCAAGGAGCGAGTGGTGCAGGATATCCAGACGTTGCGTCAGAAAGGTGTGCCGATCGGCAGCCTTTCAAGCCGAGACCCCTGTCTCACTACCGCCGCGATCCGGCTGTTCGGTAGTTGGCGCGGTGCGCTACGGGCCGCTGCGCTACTGTGGCCGGAGAACGAAGACGTTCGGTCTGGGCTTGCGAACGCCGCCGTAGTGCCGTAATTCGGTGCTTTTGCGGGATGTCCCGGAATATGGTTGAGATTTCAAGACAACAACACGAGTTAGGGTATGCCGGACATCCCGCGGATCTCGCGGCTGATGGCGTTCGCCATTCGTGGCGACCCTGGTCCGGACCGGGAAGCAGCGCCTCGCCGTCCCATTCGGACACTGCGATTGTTTGTCGTCGCGCATTGTACGACTGCTAGAGGCAGTGGGACCGTGATCTGGTTTAAGCGTGGCCCCACTGGAAGCCTAGTTCTAGATAGCCCTAGAATGCTGAACGGAATTCGTGGGCATCCAGTTGCCGAGGAAGGTGCCCGTGGTATAAAATTGCCACAGACCGACCGGTCGGTCGGGAAGGATCACACCATGCATCACGGCACGCAGACAAGAGAACGGTTGTTGGAGGAGGCGACAACACTCGCTCGACAGAAAGGTTTTGGCGCCACCTCCTTGAACGATCTTATGGCTGCCACGGGCATCAAGAAAGGGACGCTCTATTACCACTTTCCCGGCAAGGATGAACTCGGCTTGGCCGTGTTGGAACGTGCCAAGGCGGCGTTCTTGGTATGGATCGAAGGAGCACTCGTTGCCCCGAGCCCGCAGGAGGGCTTGCAGCGGTTCTTCGATGCGGTCCTGGAGAGGCATCGGATGAGGGGATTTATGGGCGGGTGCTTGTTCGGCAACACTGCCCTGGAAATGAGTGACACCAACAGCCGCTTCGCCCAAAGCGTCGGCAGCGTGTTCCGGGAGTGGACCGGTAGGGTCGAAGCGGTGATCCTCGCCGGCCAACAGGCAGGGGAGTTCCGGTCGGACATTCCGGCCTGCGATTTGGCGGAGGTGATCGTGTCGACGATCGAGGGCGGCATCATGATGTCCAGAGTGAGGAAGGAAGAACACCCGCTCAAGACGTGTCTTGATTCTCTGAGAGTATTCCTTGGCACGAGAGCCGAGTAACAGCTTACCAACGTGTCGAGTGTAATTGGCAGTACAGAAGAGGAGATTGCCGAGATGTCAGACATCTTCTCTGGTTCAATCAAGGAGCAAGCGATGATGAAGCGGACGTCCAAGTTGGCCGAGGTGTGTGTGGTCTTGCTGGTGGTCGTTGGTTGCCTAACGTATGCGATGCGGGCAGTCGCCGCTGAACCGGCGACGGCGGGAGCCATCGGGGGGTCTAAGACGCAAGCTGCCGGCGGTTTGCTGCCGCCCAAGGTTGGCGAGAAGGCTCCGGATTTCACTCTCGATACGTTGGACCACAAGCCCGTTCAACTCTCGAAGCAGATTGCCGACGGCCCGGTCGTGCTCATCGTGCTGCGCGGCTGGCCGGGCTATCAGTGTCCGATCTGCTCGAAACAAGTCGGGGAGTTCATTACCCGTGCCGATGACCTCAAGGCTGCCAAGATCCGGTTGGTGCTGGTATATCCTGGGCCTGCCGACCGTCTCGGGGATCATGCCCAGGAGTTCATAAGCGGCAAAAACCTTCCTGCGGGCTTCTCGCTGGTGATCGACCCGGACCTCAAGTTCACTGCCAGCTACGGTCTGCGCTGGGATGCGCCGAAGGAAACCGCCTACCCATCCACCTTTGTCATTGACCAAGAGGGCGTTGTCCGCTTCGCCAAGGTAAGCAAGACCCACGGCGACCGCGCAAGTGCCAAGGAAGTGCTGGCAGCGGTTGCCGGCATCAAGGAATAGCTCGCAAAGCAAGGAGAATACCATGAAAAGTGCTCGGTATCAGCGGCAGTCCGCGTAAGGGATCGACTACGGACCAGCTAGTGCAGGAGGTGTTAGCTGGTGTGGACGGATGCGAAACGGAGTTTGTGTCCCTGTCCGGCAAGAGCATCGGCCCGTGCATTGCGTGCCTGGGGTGTATCGAGACAAACATCTGTAGGGTCCAGGACGACCTGACGCCCCTGCGCCCGATGATTGTGGAGGCCGACGCCTACGTCATTGGCGGGGCGAACTACTTCAACAACCTGAACGGTCTTACCCATTGCTTTATGGAGCGGTGGTACCAGTTCCGCCATCGTGAAGCGAAGATCGTCGCGGGCAAGCTGGGCGTAGCGGTTGGCGTTGGCGGCCGAGACCCCAAGCCAGTTGTCGAGGTCATCCGTACGTTCTTCCAGTACAACCAGATCGAGTGCATTGGTGACGTCGTTGCCCAAGGGGCGGCTTCCTGCTTCATCTGCGGATACGGCGAGACGTGCAAGGTCGGTGCCGTCCACAAGCTCTTTGGCCCAGGAGTGAAGATCACGGAGGAAAATACTCCTTCGCTCGTCAAGCAGCCGGCGGCTCGGGCGACCGCCCGCGAACTGGGCAAGAGACTGAGCGACCGTCTGCTTGCATTCGCTGCGGGAACGTGATGTGAACTTCAGAACTTGATTTCACCAGGAGGTAAAGACCATGTGGCGATGGCATTCTTCTGTTGGCGTGGCGTTGGCTGGGTTACTGCTCCTCTCCACCGACATTCGGGCGGCAGAGGATTTGCGGAACGGGAAGCGCGACGCCCCGGCCACGGCGGAGTTTCCCAAACGGGATGCCACATCCGACCCGCTCTTGTTGCTCTTGCGGGCGCCCGTCATTCGTCGGGAACTCGGCCTCCAGCAAGGGCAGATCGAGTCCATCGAGCAAGCGATCGGCGAGGTAGACGAACCGCTCTGGCGTCTGCGGGATGCCCAGTTTCTCAACGCCGAGAACTCCAAGAAGGCTTGGCAGCTCATCGACCAGGTCGATTTGAAACTTGGGGGAATCCTGGAGCGGGATCAGCAGGCTCGGTTTCGGCAGCTTGTGATACAGGCCCGGGGATTCGATGCCTTGCTGACCGCCGAGGTGATCAAGGGCCTTAACCTCTCGACGGATCAAGTGCGGCAAATTGCCGGGGTCTTTGAAAAAACTCGAAAGGAGACGCAACGGCTTCAGAAGGAGTCAGCCGGCAAGGCTGAGGCGGACGGGGGCCGGCAGGCCGAAAAGTTGCTGACCTCCCAGCGGAAGAAGATGGTTGCCCTGCTTACCGACGCGCAGAAGCGGCAATTCCAGACGCTGGCGGGCGACTCGTACGACTTCGGGCATGTGCCGCGGCGCTTCGCCCGGGCGCCTGAAATTCGTGGCGTCGAGGAGTGGATCAACTCCGCCCCGCTGAGCCTGGCCGAACTGCGCGGCAAGGTCGTGGCTTTACATTTCTTCACCTTCGGCTGTAGCAACTGCATTCATAATCAGCCAGCGTACAAAGACTGGTACGGGCGTTTCTCTGGCCAGGACGTTGTGGTGCTCGGCATTCATACGCCGGAGGGAGACAGCGACCGAATCGTGGAGAACATCCGCAAAGCTCTTCAACAACAGGAGATCAAGTACCCCGTGGCCATCGATAATCAGAAGGAGAATTGGACCACCTGGGCAAATAACATGTGGCCAGCGGTGTACCTCATCGACAAACAGGGGTATGTCCGGTACTGGTGGTACGGCGAGCTGAACTGGCAGGGCGCCCAGGGCGAAAAGCTCTTCTACCAGAGGATCGCTGAGTTGCTCGCGGAAACAAATGAACCAAGCCGCGCGGTGCCAACGCGGCCTGTCGCCCAACTCAGGGAGCCCCTCACCAAGACCGACGCCCAGTGGAAGAAGCAGTTGACGGCCGAGCAGTACTCGGTGACACGGCGGAAAGGCACGGAAGCGCCGTTCACGGGAGAGTACTGGAACTGCAAGAAGAAGGGGATTTATCACTGCGTCTGCTGCGGGGCGGAGTTGTTCAGCTCGGATACGAAGTTCGAGTCGGGCACCGGCTGGCCCAGTTTTTGGGCCCCCCTCGCCGAGAAGGCCGTCGCCGAAAAGAACGACGACAGTCATTCCATGCACCGGACCGAGGTGCTTTGTCCGCGGTGCAACGCGCATCTGGGGCACGTTTTCCCGGATGGGCCGCAACCCACCAGCCTGCGATACTGCATCAACTCGGCGGCGTTGAAGTTGGACGAGTCGCCCACGCCATCAGCCCAATCTAAACAGTGAGGAGATACAACGCCATGCAAAGGTCGACCACGTTCTACAACCTGGGAAAGTCCTTTATCAGCCTTCTACTGCTTGTTCTTGTCCTGGAAGGAATCAAAGCGATGTCCGCCGCACAGACTCCTCGGCCCGGAGCAAGCGAAAAGCCATCGGAACAATCGGCCAGCGAGCCGCAGAAGAAGCTGGAAACAGCCACCTTTGGTGCCGGCTGTTTCTGGTGTACCGAGGCCGTCTTTCAGCGATTGAAGGGCGTCCAGTCAGTGGTGTCCGGTTATAGCGGGGGGCACGTCAAGAACCCGACTTACAAGCAGGTATCCTCCGGCACCACAGGCCACGCTGAAGCGGTGCAGATTACCTTTGATCCCGGTCAAATCTCCTATGCCGAACTTCTGAAAGTATTCTGGAAGACGCACGACCCGACGACGATGAATTGGCAGGGACCCGATGTCGGCACGCAGTATCGCTCGGTCATCTTCTACCACAGTGACGAGCAGCAGAAGCTGGCCGAAAAGTGCAAGCGTGAACTCGACCAGTCCAAGGCGTTCCGCGCCCCGATCGTAACCCAGATCGTCCCGTTCCAAGAGTTCTTTCCCGCCGAGAACTACCACCAGGACTACTACGAATTGAACTCGCGGCAGCCTTACTGTGCCATGATCATTCGTCCCAAGGTGGAGAAGCTAGAAAGGGTGTTTCGCGATAAACTCAAGTCCGCACCAGCCGAACCCTCGGCGTCGGGCAAGAGATGAAAAGCCAGTGCTCATTCCGTTCACGAAGGAGATGCTAATGAGTTTCTGAAGTGGAGCACTTCAATGAGCCATCGTTGCCTTTTCTACTCGCTGGCAATCTGCGTGGTGAGTGTGGCATGGCCGGCGGATAGCCGCATGTGCGAGTCAACAAACCTTCCTTTTGCAGCTTCCAACCGATTACTTGCCATTTTGCCAGGTTTCCCCGCAGGGGGATTCCCGGATTGCCAGTACCGAATTCAAGTCGTTGGAAAGCCGTCGGAAATGAGGTTTCCAACACCCCGGACGCCTTTGCGTTCCATGCTCTGAGTTCGGCAACTAGCGAATTAATCTGGTCCACGTCGCATCCAGACGTATCGACACGATTTCCACTGAAGAAGTGTCGTAAATCGCGGCATTTCACCGCTGCATTGCTGTCCATTTTTCATGCTTGACAGCATTGCTGAATCTGATAGCATCAAGGGCTCGAACATGGACGTGCGTACACTAGTCCAGCATGACGCTTTTCCGGTGCCGGGATGGCCGGGCTCCGGGGAGAAATGCGGCGCAACCCCGACGTAACGCCGCCCTGACTGAGGATCAGCGTCGCTTCCACCTTTCGCGCTACGACCCCACTGCCGGCCCGGCAGTGACGTAGCCATTCTCTTTTTGCACCCGCGTTCGTCGGCGAAGGCCGGTCGCTGCGCGCGTTGCGTTATTCCATTCACAGAAGGACCAAACACCATGAGTCATTCCTACGACCCACGCCGGCTGCTTCGGCAGATTTCCAATCCTTTGCTCCAGGCTCTTTTTGCACAGCGCGACGTGCTCCAGGACTTTCCCTGGGACGAAATATCGGAATCTCGGATCGAGCCGGTGTTCGCCGCCTGGCAGCGACTGCCCGACGCCAAGCGCAAGGAGATACAAGTTATCTTGCAGGACGTCCATGCCTTGGCGGACGGCCGCGGCCTGAGAATCTTCGCCGAAGAAATCCATCGTCGCTTTCCCAACCGCGCCGGGGACTTTGCCGCGATTGAAGGGCGGTTGGATAAAGCGCTGTGGGCCTATCTGAACCTGCGCGATGCCTTCGACCAGGCGGCTCTCTTCGCCCGCGCCGATGCACTCATGGGCGGCCGGTACTGGGTAAAACGCAACACTCTGCCACGCGGACCGGTGGCAATCTCTGCCGACAAATTGGCCGACTTGCAGCAGGCACTTCGCGACCACTACTGGCCTGCCGAGATGCGCGGCAAGCATTGTAAGGTCGAGCACTACGAGCGCAAAGGCGGGGCCCAGTTCTTCTATGCCTACCTGGACGATTGGCCAGATCGGCAACTGGTCTTCGCCGACGATGGCGAAATGATTCCGCAGAACGAGCGGTTTGCTTTCTCCAACGTATTCGTCTTCAACACGGACGAAGGTTCACTCGAGTTGGTGGCAAAGGGGGGTGCAGCCGTGCATTTGCCGTTACAACAGGCATTCTGTCGTGCGGTGCTGGGCATCGAAGTCGGGCGGGCGGATCCGCTGCGCCCGGCGTACCGACTGGGGATGCTGCTGGAACCTGGCTTTGAACTGGTTACCGATCCAGGCGATGGCATCGCACGGGTTTCGGTGCGTCTGGTCCGAATCGGTCCGGCCACCGTCGCCGGCCAGGCCGTTAATGATTTGCGGCTGACATTTCCGCCCCAAGCCGAGCTACACAACATCGTCCGATCAATTCGGCACTGCGTTGACCAGCTCGGTGGCGATACCACCGTCCGGGCTGCGACGTTCGAATTGGAGTTTCTGCCCGATGCGGCACATTGCGTCAAGAAAATGAGCTTTACCGTCACGGCGCCCAGCACGTGCGATCTGAAAAGCAAGTCCGACGAGATGCGGTTGGTGGGCGAACGCTGCCTAAGAATATGGGGCGTGATCGATGAATGATGCGCTACGATGGCTATGGCCGTATATGGAGGTGCCGCGGCCATTGATTGCGGATCATCTATCGCGGGCGTGGCCGGACGATGCTTTGCGACGACTTCGTGCTGCCGGATTCGTCGCACAAGCAGAGAACGCACGTTGCGTCATGTGTCCCGGCTGCGCCGAGGGGCACATTGAAGACGTTGTTGCGATCAAGCAGTCGGACGGCTCGTGCCGTTTCTACGTGTATTGCCCGGAAGTGCTGCGGGCCGAAGTGTCCGTCGACGAATTGCGGCATTGGACGATCGATCTGAAGGCGATCGCCGTGGCGTTGGGAAGAAGCATGTTGCTCCAAGGGAAATGCCTGTTGCTCGTGCCCGGGCGCCTGTGGCGGCTCGGGCGGGCGCCTTGGCGTGACGGCACGCGCGAGGTGCTCTTTGCTCGTGGGTTGACCTGGCAAGATGCTGCACGCGTGGTCGATCGAGTTAGCCGGAGTCGCGATCCAATCGTGCTCGTCCCGTACGACGCGAATCCAGCGGCGCCGTGGGGAGCCCGCCGACCTGCGATTGTGCCCTTAGACCAAATTGCAGCTTTTAAGAGTGAGACACTGGTCGTCGATACTCACGAGCTTGCCGCGATCGTCTTCGACGCCGACGCCAAATGTGGTCGCGCGGACGAGCCGCACATTGACAAGAAGCAGCTTCGGCGAATAATGCGGGCACAGCGGGAGGTGGCGCTGAGCGATGAAGTGTACGTCGCCGCCTACAAGCAGCACGGGTCGTACCGAAAGGCCGCCGAGGCGCTCGTTGCCCACGGCGTCGAGACGGACCGCTGGGCAATTGAACGCGCTGTTCGGCGTGCCGGTGGGGCGCGGGCCGTGCGCCGCGATGAGTCAAGCTCGTCGGTCGTCCGCGCCGAAGTCGCAGCAGCACAGCGTTGCGACACCTTGTACCACGATGATGTAGGTGGGCACAGGGAACAAGGACTTTCTCTGGCACACCGCGAATCGTTCGCGAAATGCACTGTTCGCTCTTCCGTGTCGAACGGGCACGCTGGCGAACAGCCAGAGGCGACCGTTCCGTTGACCATCGCGGACTCGAGGCGCCGTTGCCACGATTGCAGCTCTTTTCGCATCGCTCTATACTGACCGACGGAGACGGCAAATCGACACCGCTTCGCAACCCGGTGAGGACATCGCATCATGAATACGCCCACCAATCGTCGAAGATTTCTCGGCACGCTGGGGGCTGCCGCAGTAGGTGCTGCGCTGCCCGGCACGCTTGCTGCGGACGAACGAGCGGCTGGGAAGCCGGCGCAGACGGCCATCCCCCGCTGGCGCGGTTTCAACCTGCTAAACTTTTTTCAGGCTTTCAGTCGCGGCGAAGAAAGCGATGGTACCGTTCGTGAGGACGACTGCAAGTGGATCCGCGACTGGGGCTTCGACTTCGTGCGTCTGCCCATGGACTATTGGCTTTGGATCGATTCTGATTGGCGCATGACCGGGAGGCTCCGGCCCGATGATTTGTTCAAAATCAAGGAGAGTGCGCTGGAGAAGATCGACCGCGCCGTGGACCTGGGGCGGAAGTACTCGATCCACGTGAGCCTCAACTTTCACCGGGCGCCGGGCTACTGCATCAATAACCCCGAGCGCGAGCCACTGGTGCTTTGGAAGGACAAACAGGCGGAAGACGCGTTCGTACACCACTGGGGTGTCTTTGCCAATCGCTACAAAGGCGTTCCGGCGAAGGATCTGAGCTTCAACCTGCTCAACGAAGCCCCCAGCCCGCGCAAGGGATACATGACCCGCGACGACTACCGACGCGTGATGGCGCGCGCCACCGACAAGATCCGCGAGACGACCTCCGACCGGCTGGTGATCATTGATGGCCTGAGCGTGGGCAACGAAGTCGTGGACGACATGATTGCGACGAAGGTGGCCCAAAGCGTCCACGCCTACCGGCCCGCGGAGATCAGCCACTTCCGCGCGAGCTGGGTCGATCGCAAGTCGACCTTCCCGGAGCCAACTTGGCCACTGAAGAACAAGGACGGCTCGATCAAACTTGACCGCGCCGGACTGGAACGCATGTATGCCCCTTGGGCGGAGCTAGCCCGCAAGGGAATCGGCGTCCATTGCGGGGAGGGCGGAGCTTACAACCGTACCCCCTACCCGGTCTTCATCGCCTGGATGGAAGACGTAATGGATATCCTCAAAGGCCACGGGATCGGCTACGCGCTCTGGAACTTCCGCGGAAGCTTCGGCATCCTCGACTCGGGGCGCAAGGACATTGCCTACGACGACTGGCACGGCCACAGGCTCGATCGGCAACTCCTCACGCTGCTCCAGAAGCACTGAAGATGCGGCGCCGCAGGCCGCTCCCTACATGGTCGTTGGCGAAATGATGGCCTGGAAAGTCATCATGCCGGCCAATAAGTCTAGCGCACCGCCGACGCCTCCGGCGACATTGCTCGGGGCCTTGATTCCTTCCGGTCGCTTGAGGTAACTGTCGTCTCTGATCGGTGGGTCAAGAGATTTACACCCCAAGCATGGAGACAAATGAGCGAATGTCACGATCATCGAAACCAGGAACCGACGATCAGTTGGCCAGCACTCCGCGGCCACGAGCTGTGGCGTACTATCGCCTGGCGGCGCAGGAAGAAGACGAAGAATCCGTTGCCCACCAGCGGGAGCAAGTGCGCAAATGGGCCGAAGAGAACGGTACCGAAGTCGCTCAAGAATTCATCGATAGTTGATGATTCCGGCGTCTGTCGCGTGCCGTTCAGCGAATGACCGGGACGCGAACCCTTCGCAACGACGAGTCAAGTTCGTCCGCGCTCTGGCGTCGCGACATGATAAGCGAACAATGATGCGGATTGGGGCCTATTCCAATTCTTTCGGCGGGTTGTCAAACAGTCAGCCGTCCGGCCGACAGTTCTTCCATATGTTGGGATTGGAGTAGTGCGCCTCGATGGTCTTCTCGGCAAGCCCGTACTGATATCGATCCACCATGTCCAAGGGAAGCTCGCCCTGTGCCATGAATGTTTTCAGATCAAGCGGTGTGAAATGTGCGGGGTCGGTTTCACTACAGGCAGAATGCCAGGCCGCCCAAACGCAATCGAAGGCCCAATCAGGTTCGACGTCAGTCACCAACATTGCCCAGGATATCCGCTCCTCAGAATAGGCGATCGAGCGAATTGTTGCGCCCTTCACGTCAAACGCGCACTTGATGAAATCCATCTGTCTCTCTGGAACCGGGTCTTCGTATGACCGGGTGTTAAAAACCAACACGACGCCCGTGGGTTCGTGCCAGAGAAAGGCCCCGCGATGTGCCTCCGACAACTCGGATCGAACATGATCTAACGCTCGTCGAGCTTCAGCGTTCCAATCAAACATCGCAGCTAGCCTTTTGCGTTTAGGCCGGATTCGGACTCATCTTGCCGACATTTCCGAGAGAACGCGACTTCCACTGCTGTCAGTGTAGACGACATCGAATTGCCCAACAACCGGAACTATTTGGCCTTCCCGCCACGGCGCTGCAAAAAGCAGCAATTCGTTCATTCGTGGATCGTTTCGCGCGAGTGTCGCACCGACGCGACAGGCGACGATTTTTTCGGAATTTCGTAAGTTACGTCGGCACAGAAACTTGCGCATTGCTTCCTTGTGTCGCATGACCCGATTCTGTCGCACTCGCCGCGACACCTTGGCCTTCGGTTGAAGCCGTGGGGCTCGACCGGCAAGCAGTATCTCCCTGGCGCTCAATTCGCGGTGGCGCACCGCAACGCCAAGGGGTTTTCTTCTTCTGCCTTCGGTCCGAAGTCTCCGGCCACCGGAGGCGTTCGTGCCAACTGCATCCGTCGTTACCGACCATGCCAAGACGCTCATTCGCATCAAGGCCCGTCAGCTTTGCCGTCGCCACGATTTCACGGCGTGCGAAGAGCACGACATCCAGCAGGAACTATGGGCTCGTCTCGTCGCCCGGGCGCACCGCTTCAATCCCGACCGCGGCTCGCTTCGCGCGTTTGTCGAACAGGTGGTCGGCTCCGGGGTGTGTGCGATCCTTCGCCAGCGCCGCCGCCAGCAACGACTGCCTTGGTCTCGTGCCATCTCACTCGAATGCACGATGGCCGAGGGCACGGCAGCTCCTATTCGACGTGAGATTTCTAAGGACGACCTTCATCGCCGCCTCGGCACAGCATCCGTAGACGACCTCGGACGCTACGAAGATGCCAGCGCCATAGACCATGCCATGCGACACGATGTACCCGCGATTGCGCGACGTGTGTCGGCAGCTCGCGGAAGGATCGGCCAGCTCCGCAGCCCGCAATCTTAATACCTCACGTCGGCAGGTGCGGAAGGCCATCCCTGTCATTCGTGAACACCTCGAGCGCGCCGGATTCGGATTATTTGAAGAAAAGCGGACAACTTCGTTTCGGCCGGAGTAACAAGGGTAAGGGGAAACAAAACAGCACCGTCCTACGGAAAACAAATCCGAGCACAAGACCAATTCAACATATCTGGAGTTCAACATGTCCGCTCTGCCAGCAACCGTTCCGTCGCAACCTGACCTTGGGTTTCTTCTTCGCGAGCCCGCCGAGCAGTATCACGCCAAATCGAGGGATTACCTTTCCAGCCATCAACTTGGCGACTTCCGTAAGTGCCCGGCGTTGTATCGCAAGAAGAAACTCGGGCTCATTGGTGACGACGATCGGCCGGCGTACGTAATCGGCCGCGCGGTACACACGCTGGTGCTGGAGGGGCGTGACAAGTTCGAAGCCGAGTACGCCGTCGGTGGTCCGATCAATCCCAAGACCGGCGAATTGTTCGGTCCCACCACCAAGGCTTATGCCGAGTGGGCCGCAGCGCAAGGCAAGGCCGTGTTGACTGTGCAACAGTTCGATCTGGTGGAGAACATGGCCGATGGCGTGCGGGCCAATGGCATGGCCGTCGATCTACTCTCCGAAGGCATCCCCGAAGGCGTGGTCCGGTGCGATTACCGCGATGTCCCGTCCCAGATCCGCATGGATTGGTTCGATGCACATCGTGGAATAGTGGACTTGAAGACCTGTGACGACCTGACATGGTTCGAGGCCGACGCCCGTCGCTATGGCTACGCCCACCAACTGGCCTTCTACCGCGCCGTGCTTCAGCAAGTCATCGGCGTCGCCATGCCGGTGTACCTCCTGGCCGCCGAGAAAAAGGAGCCTTACCGCGCCGGCGTGTGGAAGCTCACCGACGACTCGCTGGCCCAGGCGCAGAAAGAGAACGAGGCGGCCATCGAGCGGCTGAAGCGATGTATCGCCACCGACACCTGGCCCACGGGCTACGAGGAGTGCCGGGTATTCGACTTCACCTGACATTAGTGCCGGGACGCGCGGGCGTGTTGGCGCGGGCATAAAACCGAAACGGTTGCCACCCCCGCCCCGTGTCCCGGCTTTGAAATCACATTTCATTTTCCATCACGAAAGGTTACGCACATGGGACTATTGCAGCAGATCCAGGCCGGGCGGGCGCCGATGCCGCCGCGGATCATGGTCTACGGCACCGAAGGTATCGGCAAGAGCACGATTGCGTCGCGGGCGCCGAAACCAATCTTTGTCCAGACCGAAGACGGCCTCGGCGAGATTGACTGCCACAAGTTTCCTCTCGCTCGTTCACTGGATGACGTCCACAGCGCCTTGGCCGAGCTCTTGGCCGAGCCGCACGACTATCAAACCGTCGTCATCGACAGCCTGGATTGGCTCGAGCGGATGATCTGGGACGCCCTGTGCAAGAACTACGGCGTGGGCTCCATAGAAAAAGTCGACGGGGGCTACGGCAAGGGCTACGTGCATGCCCTCAGCTCTTGGCGTCGGGTAGTCGACCAACTCGCACTCGTGCGAGAGCAGCGGAACATGATGGTCGTGCTCTTGGCCCACGCCAAGGTCGAGCGATTCGAGGATCCGGAAGAGACAGCCTATGATCGCTACTCACCGCGGCTCAACAAACATGCCGGCGCCTTGATTTCCGAGTGGTGCGATGCCGGTGCTTTTCGCCACCCGAAAAATTGTAACCCGCACGGAGACCGGCGCCTTCAATCGCACACGCACGAAGGCCGCGGCCGTCGGCAAGGATGGCGGAGAGCGTGTCCTTCGATGCATCGGCGGGCCATCGTGCATCGCCAAGAACCGTTACGGCCTCCCTGCCGAGCTGCCGCTCGAGTGGGACACGCTGGCCGCCGGCCTATTCCATCAACCGAACACCAATTCCAACCAACCCACACAAGAAGGAGTGACTAACAATGGCTGATCTACGTGGTTTCGATGCCAACAAAGTGGAGCCGGCAACTCCATTCGAGGCGATCCCGGCCGGGAAGTACCTGGCGATGATCACCGCCTCGGAGATGAAGGCCAACAAGGCGGGCACCGGCCGCTTCCTCGAGCTCTCGCTTCACGATCACGGATGGAGAGTATAAGGGCCGACTTTTGTGGGGTCGGCTGAATTTGGAAAATCCGAATTCGCTTGCCACAAAAATTGCACAGGCCGAACTCTCGGCGATCTGTCGAGCGGTGGGTGTCATGGCGCCTAACGACAGCGTCGAGCTTCACAATCTTCCGCTCACGATTCGGGTCAAGTGCAAGCGGCGAAAAGACACTGACGAGATCACGAACGAACTCGGCGGTTATGAAAAACGGGAGGCCGTTACCGGGAAGCCTCAGCAGGCGCAGACCAACACGCCACCGTGGAGGAGACCGTGATGGGTGCCAAGTCGAGGCGAAAAGGATGTCGCGGCGAGTTGGAAGCGGCGGCCGAGTTGCAGCGGCTCTTTCGAGTCGAAGCACGTCGGGGGCGGCAATACCAGGGATGTGACGACGCCCCCGACGTGCAGGCCGCGATTGCCGGCGTGCATTTTGAGGTCAAGCGGGTCGAGGCATTGCGTCTCTATCCCGCCCTTGGACAAGCAATCGAAGATGCCGGCCAGCACGTTCCAGTCGTGCTGCACCGTGCCAACCAGAAGCCCTGGGTGGCGATCGTGCGGCTGGACGACCTGCCGAACCTGGCCGTGCAATTGTATTTGACGCTGGCTGAGGAATCATAGGTGACACTGACAATGGCAACAATTCAGAAGATATATCCCGAGTACATCCGCCGCGATGGAGATACTCAGCCGCGGTCGAAAATCGACCAGGCCGTATGCAATGACTATCACGACCGGATGAAGGCCGGTGAGAAGTTCCCGGCCATTGACGTGTACTTTGATGGCAAGGAGTACTGGCTCGCCGACGGGTTCCATCGGATTCAGGCCTATGCCCTTGCCCTGCCGGGTGAGCCTATCGAATGCAATGTGTTCGAGGGCACCGTTCAAGACGCCCAATGGCATAGCTACACGGTCAATAGAACGCATGGATTGCGCAGAACAAATGAAGACAAACTGCGTGCCACGCGTGCCGCGTTGTGCGCATCCCAACAGTACGGGTATGTCCGATGCGGCGTTAGCCGACTACGTAGGCGTTCACCGACAAACCGTGCAGAAGCTCCGACATGAGCTGACGGCAGAAAATCGCGACTTGTCGATGATCGACAAGTCAACACCTCGTAAAGGCTGCGACGGACGGACCATCAACACGGCCAGGATCGGCGAAAAACAACGCCGCAAGTCGCGCCGGCCCTTGTCAGCCGCTGAATTCTACGAAGCCAAGCAGGCAGGCCTCAAAGTCCGACGGCCGGGCAGCATGGTCAAACTTGAGCTGCCGAACAACAACACGACCAATTGTGCGCACGACCTCTTACGACATTTCACTTTCGATTACCTACAGAAGGTCTTTGCAGAAATCATTCGTCTCAACCAAGAAAGTCAAACAAGGGAGAAAACAGCATGATTGCTAATCCACACTCTTCTAGCCGCGATCCACATAACGAGGTGATCGAGATCACGCCCAAGATCGCCACCTGCTGGCTAAATGCCAACGAAGGCAATCGCCGCTTGGATTGGAACTATATCGCCCAGTTGGCCCGAGACATGAAGGCGGGACAATTTGCCTGTACCCACCAAGGTATCGCCTTCGACATCGGCGGCCGACTGATCGACGGTCAGCATCGCCTTTGGGCTGTATTGGAGGCCGACGTTTCCGTCCGGATGCGGGTCTTCTACAACGAATCCCCCGAAAACGGCGTCCACATCGACGGCAACCATCCTCGTCGTGCCGCCGACCGAATGACGCTGGGGCGCAGTCTGGGCACCGTGCGGGCTGACGAATTGGCCACACTGCGGGCCATGTTGGGTGGCATCGCAATGGTGATAAAGCGCCGCACGCTCCACGAGGAGATGCCCCTGCTGGAACAGCATCGCGAGGCGATCCGCTTCGTCCACGAGCAGCTGCCGGTGACGCGACCGGCCGGCATCGTCAACTGCATGTCTCGGGCCGTGGTTGCACGGGCATGGTATTGCGTCTCCGACGATCGCGTACTGGAGCGGTTTTGCGAGGTGCTACATAGCGGCGCGTCCAGTGGCCCGCGGGAGCACGTTGTAGTGGCGCTAAGAAATCAGCTAATCGAGCTTCGCCGATACGGAATCACACGTGAAGTCCGGCAGCGGCAGTACGCCTTGGTCTCCAGAGCGCTCAGCGCGTATACCCGCGCAGAGTCGCTGACCATTCTCCGGGCCACGAGCTTCGAACTATTCCTCTTGCCGGAGGAGGTTGACCGCAGCGCCGTGGCGTGATGTGTCATCCTTCCAGTCACAGTTATGAAAGGATTCCCCAGATGAAAAAAGTGCTGTTCATTGCCATCGCCGCCATTATTGACATTCCCGAAGAGGACTCGGTGATTGGTGCCCCGCTTCGAACTGGACCGCTTGATCAAACGGCAGAGCGCTTGCACAGCGAAGCTTCGCATGGCCGCGATCACAGTCGGCCAGACTTCGACCTGCCCGGAGTGACCGCTTGGATGGCGGCCGCATATCAGGAATGTCCCAACAGTAACTGACGGTCTCCGGCGGCATAGTGCGGGGCGGGGCCTGTCATTCCCTGCTCATCAGGCGCAAGTCCTGACGTCGGAGCTGCTATTCCTGTTTGAACGAATGTGCGATGAGAAACTCGGCCGGTGTAACAATGGACAATTGGGAACGTGGGAAATGATCTGGGTTGCGACTAATAAGACACGCGGCATCCGCACGAAGTGCACTGAAGTATTGTATTGCATCCTCGAAGTCCTTCATTCCGGCATCGATAGACTGCGACAATACCTGCTCATCGCACGCCACAGGTATGAATGTATCCCGCAGCAGGCGCATTGCCCGATCGGCGGTGCGGCGATCCTTCAGTCGCCGGACGATGTAGTACACGTTCGAGAAGCTCAGCGCCGACACCAAGCCACGTATTTTGCCTTGCTCGGCCAGAGTCCATACTGCGGCCGAGTCTTTGTAGAACGGCTCTCGCTTGGCCAGAACGTCCAGCAGCACGTTCGTATCGATAAACACGTTCATTGCTTTAGGCCGTGCTTCTCCAGCAGAGCATCCTCAAGAACTTGCCGTTCGGATCGTCCATGCGGCAGGGCGATCATGCCGCTGGCCTTGCGGGTAAGCGGTCCCAACGGTCGAGCGGTGCGCCGCTGCTGGGCCAGCAGTCGCACGAACCGTTCAAACATCGACGAGATGCTAGTACCGCTCTGTTCGGCCAATTCCCGGGCATCCTTCACCACGTCCGGGTCCGCGCTTAGCGTGAGCTTCGTCATGACTATGTCCCCGACAGATGTACGTACTTATCTAATAGAAGTATACGTACAGAATCGGGTGTTAGCAAGCGGAAAAAGGAGGGCGTCCCTCCCATGCTGACGCTCCGCCCCTACCAACAAGCAGCGGTGGATGCCGTTTACGAGCATCTGCGGCAGCACGACGATAATCCGTGCGTCGTGATCCCAACCGCTGGCGGGAAGACGCCCATTCTGGCGACGATCTGCCGGGATGCCGTGATGCAGTGGGGCGGTCGCGTTCTCGTGCTCGCCCACGTAAAGGAACTGCTCGAGCAGGCCACCGACAAGTTGCGGGCAATTTGTCCGGATCTGAAGTTCGGTGTGTACTCAGCGGGCCTGCGACGCCGGGACACCGAGCATCCGGTGATCGTCGCCGGCATCCAATCCGTCTACAAGCGGGCCTGTGAATTGGACGCCTTTGATCTGGTGATCGTCGACGAGGCCCACATGATCCCTCCAGAAGGTGAGGGAATGTATCAGCAGTTTCTGACGGATGCCAAGGTCGTCAATCCGCGGCTGCGGACCATCGGACTGACGGCCACGCCCTTTCGGCTCAAGTCTGGCATGATCTGTGGGCCGGAGAACATCCTCAACGCCATTTGCTTCGAAGTCGGCGTGCGGGAGCTGATTCGTGATGGCTATCTATGCCCACTAGTGACGAAGGCCGGTCGGCAGAAGGCCGATACGGAGCAATTGCACGTCCGCGGCGGTGAATTCGTGGCCGACGAAGTTGAGCAGCTGATGGACCAGGACCAACTGGTCGAGGCGGCCTGCCAAGAAATCGTCGAGTTCACGCAGGATCGCCGTGCCGTGCTCATCTTCGCCGCGGGCATCAAACACGCGCAGCACATCCAGCAAGTGCTGCAACAGCAACATGGCCTGGAATGCGGTTTCGTCTGTGGCCAGACGCCGGCCGACGAGCGAGACGAATTGCTGGCCCGGTTCCGCAACATGCCGTCCGGCGGGCTCTTCGCACAGAAGCCGCTTAAGTACTTGGTCAACGTCAACGTGTTGACGACGGGTTTCGATGCGCCCAACATCGACTGTGTAGCCATGCTCCGGCCGACACTGTCCCCCGGGCTTTACTACCAGTGCCTTGGGCGAGGCTTCCGTCTGCATCCGGGCAAAAAGGACTGTCTTGTCCTGGATTTCGGCGGCAACGTCCTGCGGCATGGCCCTGTCGACCAAGTCCGTATGCGCGAATCCTCGGACAGTGGTGGTGGCGAGGCGCCAGCCAAGGAATGCCCCAATTGCCACTCGCTAATCGCCGCCGGCTATGCCAGTTGTCCCGACTGCGGCTACGAGTTCCCAAAGCCGGAACGAGCCAACCACGATGCTGAGGCATCGACAGAAAGCGTGCTTTCCGGCCAGGTCACCAAGACAGCGTACGCCGTCCGTGACGTGTTCTACAGCGTGCATTTGAAGCAGGGCGCCGACGATACGGCACCCAAGACCATGCGCGTCGACTACCGGATCGGCTTTCACCAATTCAAATCGGAGTGGGTCTGCTTCGAACATAGCGGCTACGCCCGTTGGAAGGCGGAAATGTGGTGGCGGGCGCGATCGTTCGATCCTGTCCCGGCCACGGCGCAAGAGGCGGTGGATATGGCCAACGCCGGCGCCCTGGCACCCACCACGGCGATCACCGTCGTCACGGTCGCCGGCGAGAAGTTCGATCGTATCGCCGACTACGAGTTGGGAGAGAAGCCTGAGGTCCTGCCAATCGAGGCGCGCAACGGCTTTTCAAGTGATGACATCCCATTCTGAAAGGAGCACGATCATGCCCGACGAGATGACAACCTTTCCCAGCGGTGCTGTCCGTGGTGCCGACGCCGAGAATGTGCGGTTCGACCTGATCACGCCGATCGGCCTACGGCGTCTGGCTGAGACGTGTGCCGAAGGGGCCAAGAAGTACGGCGATTTCAACTGGCAGCGCGGTATCCCGGCCAGCGTGATGCTGAATCATGCCATTCGACACATTTATCTGTGGCTCGATGGTGATGTTGCGGAAGACCATTTGGCGCATGCAGCATGGAACATCCTGGGCGTTTGCCACTTCGAGGAAGCCATGCCCGAGATGATCGATTCGCCGGCACGGAAGTCTCCGGCGACGGCCGGTTAAGTGGGAGTGGCGCTTATGGATGTGCGAGAAGCGGCCCAAAGATACCACTGCGCCGGCCTCTGCGCCATCCCTGCGCGCCTCGAGAGAAACGTCCGGCACTGTCGGCCTGGAAGACCTATCAGGCGAGACTACCCACCGATGTTGAAGTCGCCCGTTGGTTTCATAATGACGATGCGGTCTGTCTTATCTGCGGCGCCGTGTCCGGTAACCTCGAAATGCTGGACTTCGACCTCGGCGGCGAGGCATTTCAGGCGTGGTACGAATCGGTCGAGGCAAACGATCCGAGTCTGCTCGGCCGTCTCGTGATCGAGCAATCGCCGTCCGGCGGCTGGCATGTCGTGTACCGCTGTCAGGCGCCAGTCTGCGGCAACTTGAAGCTGGCCCAGCGCCGGCAACTGGTGGCCGGGCCCGACGAGGTGACCATCGGTGGCAAAGGCTTCCGTCCGCGTCAAGATACCGACGGCGCCTGGCACGTGCTGCTGACGTTGATTGAAACCCGCGGCGAGGGCGGGCTGTTTCTTTGCGCACCGACCCCCGGCTACGAGCTATTTCAGGGCGACTTCGCCGAACTGCCCGTACTCACGGAAAGCGAGCGTGAGGTGCTGTTGGAGGCGGCATGGGCCCTCAATGAATATGTGCCGCAGCCGGTTGAACTGGCTTTGCCTACCGGTGCGCCGCCCGAGGGCCGCCCGGGTGACGATTTCAACGAGCGCGGCGACATTACCGCCGTCCTAGCTAAGCACGGCTGGACGATCGCCAAGGCTGGTGACAACCAGTACTGGCGGCGGCCAGGTAAAACCATTGGCTGGTCGGCCACGCTCAAGGATCGCGTGTTCTACGTCTTCTCCAGCAGTGCTGCATCCGTTTGAACCGAGTCGAGCCTACTCGCCATTTACCGTTTACGCCCTGCTGGAGCATGGCGGCGACTTCGCGGCCGCCGCGGCCGCACTGCGCCACGACGGATTCGGCGGCGATGATACTGCCCCAGCCGGTGCAGATCTCTCCCGGCTGTTGCGTTGCTTGAGCGGCCCTGACAGTGAAGAGGTTAGTGGCGATCCCGGTTGCGTTCCCGAGGAGCTGCTTCGGATCCCAGGGTTCGTATCCGAGGTGATGGACCTGTGCCTGGAAACGGCGCCCTACCCCAATCAACCGATGACCTTCTGCGGCGCCCTGGCCCTTCAGGCCTTTCTGGCGGGACGCAAGGTGTGCGATCCGGGCGACAACCGCACGAACCTCTACCTGCTTGGCCTGGCCCATTCGTCGGCCGGCAAGGACTGGATCCGCAAGGTCAACACCAAGATCCTCCATGAGATCGGACTCATGCCGTGCCTGGGTGATCGGCTTGCGTCAGGCGAGGGAATCCAGGATGCGCTGCTGGCCCACCCGTCGATGCTGTTCCAGACCGACGAGATCGACGGCCTCGTGCAGTCGATCAATAGGGCCAAGGATGCCCGCCACGAAGCCCTCATGAATACGCTCTTGTCGCTGTACTCCTCAGCGAACAGCATCTTCGCCATGCGACCTAAGGCGGGAAAGCCGGACCCGGGCGCCATCGATCAGCCCAACCTCGTGCTATTCGGCACGGCGATCCCCAAGCACTACTACGATGCCCTTTCCGAGCGAATGCTTACCAACGGCTTCTTCGCCCGCCAGATCGTCGTCGAGGCCGGCAAACGGAAGGAGGGCCAGGAACCGGGGATTATAACGGTCTCGCCCCGCTTGCTGACAGTGGCGAAATGGTGGGCCGATTTCCGTCCGGGCAATGGCAACCTGCAAAACTGGCATCCCGTTCCCGCTGTCGTCGAGCACACCGCTGGTGCCAAAGAGCTTCTGATCGATATCCGCAACCAAGCCGAGGTCGAGTATGCCAATGCCGAAGATCGCGGCGATCCGGTTGGGACCACGGTCTGGGGCCGCGTCAGCGAACAGTCCCGCAAGCTGGCACTGATCTATGCGGTCAGCGAAAACCACCTCGCGCCCAAGATCGACGCCACTGCGGTCGAGTGGGCGAGCCGATTCGTGATGCACCAGACCCGGCGCATGCTCTACATGGCGGGACTGCACGTTAGTGAAAGCGACTTCGATCACCGCTGCAAAAAGATGCTCGAGATGCTGATCGAGTGGCGATCTCGCAAACGTGACCCGTGGATGCCCTACCGCGAGATTGCCCGTCGATTGCGATGGACGCGGCGGGAGCATGATGAAGTGCGGCAGGCACTGGTGGATCAGGAACGGATCGAAGTCGACACGCTCCGGACCGGCGGGCGACCCCGCCTCGTCTATCGCGCACTTGTGCGGAGAGCAGCGCATGGCGACACGTGACTTTCGTGCGCAAAAGTACCTTTTGTCCATGGACGAAAGGGTCCGAAGTTGGCAATTACGAGGCTTTTGTCCAACTTTTGTCCATGGTCATTTGGACAAAAGTCGGCGACGTAAACCCTATAGCAGTAAGAATGTTACAAACACACACATACCTTTTGTCCTTTTGTCCACGTACCCTCGTACACACCATTTTTCGCATGCGTGTGCGCAGACCCCCTTGGACAAAAGGACAAAAGTCCCCCTTCTGGTTTTTCTGACGCTCAACTTCCAAGGAAGGAACCGTAATGAAAGTCAACTGTTCGTGCTGCTCATACTTCTCGCCCATGTCGAGTCGACATCGTCGCAACCAATGCCGACGCCGCGCACCGGCGCCGCGGTTGACCTACGACGGGCGACATGACGTGCTCGAACCTGGCGTTTGGCCAGTCGTCACGCCGGAGGACTGGTGCGGTGAGTTCAAACGCCGCGTGCCCGTTCGCCATATTGCCATGGCCGCCATGGGCACAAGGATGCCGCGATGATAACGCCACTCGACTTCGGAAGTTCCGAAGTCAACGCGCAACGATCGCGCACGTTCGCGAGTTGGAAGAGATCGCACCAACGTTGCCAAAGTCGCGAGCAACGCGACACGTCGCAACATGGTGGCCCACGTGGCGTCTGCCACTGTGGCAGACGAATGTCATTTGGCTGCCAATCAATAGGTACTTGGCGGAAATCGCATAACCCGATTGGCCCGTGGGAACAGGCCCTATTGCAATGACAGTTTGTTTCGTGTGTCGCAATTCTTTCTGACCAAGGTTTTGCCAGTATGAACTATATCAACAAGGCACGAAAGATCGCCACTTGGGACCAAGCGGCTGCCAACATGTTGCAGCGAATTGGAGTCGATTTGCGGAATCATCTGGCATTGGGCGAGCCCTGGGGAAGAGCCATACACAGCATGGTGCAGTCCTGGCGGATTCGCAATAGCCAGCCGCAACGGCTACCCAAGAGTATCAAACGCAAGGAGCCTGAAACATGGATGGAAGCTACGCGCCGCATGAAGGCGTCTTTGGATGTGCGCGAAAGCGCAGGCGAGCAAGGGAACATGGGTGTATTGGTCAAAGCACCGGCCTCCCGTCTGGAGTCGATACAACCGAAAGCCTTCGCCGAACTGAATACGGCGAAAATGACTCGGATCACACATCAGACTATCCGCGATCTGGTTGACAGTCAGTCGCGCCGCTGTGCCTTAACCGGTCGTAACCTTAGGCCGGATACAGTGGCTTTGGACCACATCATCCCCGTTTCTCGGGGCGGCGCACATTGCATCGAGAACGCCCAGCTTCTTCACAAGGAAGTCAATCGGGCCAAGGGAACGCTTACAAACGAGGAATTTATCCAACTGTGCCGGGCCGTGGTGTCACACATGGATCAAATTGCCCTCAAACCATCATCCAGACACCGCAAACGCTCCTCTACGACGGTACGTGCAAATCGTCCCCAAGAGACGCTATTTGAAATATGACAACGTGGAAGAAGAAGCCCGACCTTCAATCGCCCGGGATCGCGCACTCGCACGGAGGCTTAGGCATGGATCGCACGGAAATCACCATCGGCGTAGTCGAGGACATCGACCGGCTATTGGCGAAAGCAACCCCGCAGGCGGTCATCGCGGAACGGTTGAAGGTTAGCGAGTACCTTGTCGGAGTCATCGCCGGCGACAAGCTGGGCCGGGGACGTCGACCCCGGCCAATTAGCGTCGGCCAAGCGCCGTTCAACCGCCTGCGCGGCGTGGACTCCGCCACGATCCGCATGATTCAACGGATGCTTGAAGTGAACATCCTGGTGCAGCGGCAGATCGCCATAGAGACGGGCGTGTCACTTCGCATCGTGGAAATGGTAGCTGCAGGCGTGCGACCGCCGCGGAGCACCGAAAAGCCGTTTGTCTTCAAGGATCTCGACGAGCAATTCCTGGAAGTACCAATCCGTTGCAATGAGTGCGGCGCAATGATCTCGATTGTCCCCTGCCGAGCATGTCGCACGCTGCGTTCGTGAGAAAGAAAAAAACTTCTCTTCGGGTCATCGGGTTTTTGTGGTGTGCTACATGGCATGCAAACGGTCCTGGTTCCATACAACGCAGTGCGCGGAAAAGTCGCCGATGGCGACTTGCTTCTATTCCGTCACAGCCGTGGCATCGTTGGCGAGTTGATTGGCATCGCCGGTCGCTCGGAGTACTGCCATGCGGCGATGGCCGCCTGGTGGAACGGGCGGCTGATGTGCTTGGAGACTGTGCAAGGTCGTGGTGGCCGCGCGGTCCTGCTCTCCAATCTCGTCGCTCGAGAGCCTGGCTTGATTGACGTCTACCGCGCCAATGCCAATCGCCGACGATTCAATCGCGACGCGGCCGTTGGTGCGATGATCGACATTACCGGCCGTCGATACGGCTGGTGGTCGCTCCTGAAGGCTTCGACGGTGCATCTGCCCGTCTTCCGGTTCTTGGTCGTACCAGACACGGACGATGCGGCCAACGGCAGTCTGCCGTTCTGTTCACAGGCCGTGGCCCGCGCATGCCGCGCCGGCGGCGCCGATCCCGTGCCGAACCTGGCCGACCGTCTCACGGAACCCGGGGACTTAGCCCGGTCGCCGTTCTTCCGTTACCGATTCACGTTGACCTTAGACACGGAGGAGAGTCATGCCACCCCGCAAGAAGCGACCTACGACAGCGCAGCCTGTGGAGAACCGTCCTGCGCCTGTGAAGTCGGTGGCACCACCCGAAACGCCACTGCTTCGGCGGGCGGTGTGGACCTACGTGTTTAGCGCAATTTGCCTGCTAGTTGGAGCCGCGCTCCTGTGCCTGGCAGTGTGGCTTTCTCACGCAATCTAGTTTCCACCTTTATTCCCCACGGAGGGTGCAATGAAACGAGTTCTCTTGTGTCTTTCGGCGGTTCTGCTAACCGCGTCGATGGCATCGGCCCAATGCAAGCTCATGGTTTTCCATTCGCAGTGGTGTGGGCCGTGCCAGTCGATGACGCCCACGGTCAATGCCTTGGCGCAGGCCGGCTACGCTGTGGAAGACGTGGATATCGACCATGATCCTGCACTGGCGCAACGGTACGGTGTGACGTCGATCCCCTGCTTCATTGCCGTCGACAATGGCCAGGAAGTGGATCGCGTGGTTGGCGCCACGAGCTACGAACGTCTGGAAACCATGGTCCGCGCCCGGCCAGGAAGTATCGCTGTGGAGATAAGGGCAAAAGGAAAGGGACCTACACCTGCCTGGCGCTATGAGCGGCCGATCAAACATCGGGCGGCGGTGGTCCGCATCTACTGCCAGGACGACGTGCGGACGCGGTCCATCGGCAGTGGCACGCTGGTGAAATGGGGCGGGAAGGTCGTGGTCTTGACTGCCCGCCATGTCGTCAAAGATGCAAAGTCGATTGTCGTCGAACTGTGGGACAAGAAGACCTATAGGGCCCGCGTCTTGAAGGTGGATCCCACCTGGGACGTGGCCGTATTGGGGCTCTGCGGCGGTGCGGAGAATTTGGTGGCTGTCGATGTCGAGTTGGGCGACGTGGCCATGCAGCGGGAAGGCAATCGTTTGGAGTCGTGCGGCTACGGACCGGACGGAAAGCTGGCGAGCAACTGCGGACTGTTCATCGGCTACCGTCGTTCGAGCCAGGCACCTACCGGCCCGGACGATTGGATGGTGATCTCCGGCCACGCCCGACAGGGCGATTCGGGCGGTCCCGTCTTCAATGAGCGAGGGCACCTGGTGGGCGTGTTATGGGGCACCGATGGCGAGACGGTCGTGTGCGCGCAGGCCGGCAGGTTGCATATGGTTCTAGACGACGCGATAAAGCCCCTGGCGTACTCGCCGTCCCAACTACTTCGTCAGCCGACGCCGCCCCGAGATGGCTGCTGCCCCACACCGGAGCCGGCTCCAGCGTACGACGCCAGTGCGCTGGGCAGCGAAGATCCATTGCTGCCGTGGCGCAAAGAGCAGGAGGCGCGGAACCGCGACATGCAGCAGCGGCTTGGCAATTTGAACCAGAAAATGGACGTTATCATCCAGCGACAGGAACAACAGCCGGCTGTGCCGCAACCTGCTCCGACACCATCGTCGCCGCCGCCAGGTCAACCTGCCGAAGGCGATGAGGCGCCCGGTGGTCCGCAGACGGCCGCCGGCCGACTGGCGCAGCGCGGCGCGGATTGGCTGGCGGAACATGGTGGACCGCTGAGCAGCCGCTTGGCGGCCGGCGCCAGTGAACGACTCGATAGCGATAGCCCGGGGGTGCGTCTGGTCGGCTGGACCCAGGCGAAGGCGGCGTGGGCCGTATTCTTGGGCACGATCTTGTTACTGGTTGGCCTGGGGATATGGCTGTTGCACCGGCTCAATAATCGGTTGCTGCCGATTCTACAGGCGAAGGCGGCCGCTACGCCCAACAAGATCGACGATGCGATTGTCGGCGGCCTGGCATTCCTACACAACCGCGTCGATAGCGTCGAGGATCGCATCCGCAGCCGACTTGGCGGCACTCAGGAAGCTCCGACATCGGCCGCCGCGACGACAGCGCCGGCTGTGATCAAGACCTAGTCGAGAGGACCTATCTCCATGACAGCTCAGCATGCAGGACGCGAGTGTCATCTCAACGGGCTCAAGAAGTATTTGATCGGCGTGGCTATCGCGCTCACCACGGCGCTGGCATGTCAGTCGATGGCCTTGGTGTGGTGGGCGGCGACGGTCAGTACTCGAGTCGATCGTGTGGAGAAGGACGTCGACGGGCTCGCCGGCCGCGTTCATGTGATTGAGACGTCGCGAGTCTTTCGACCGTAGTCTTTCGACGCCGTCCCGGGCACTCCAGACGTGGCGACTGGGTGGGGAGATTGCCGGGGCGGCGTCGGCTTTGCATTCGACCGGTGGACACAAGGAGCCAGTGATGCAGATCGAAATGTGGGCCATCGAGCGGATCAAGGAATACGATCGCAACCCGCGCATTAACGACGACGCCGTGGGCCCGGTGGCCGAGTCCATTCGGCAATTCGGATTCAAGGTCCCCGTGTTGGTCGACAAGGACGGTGTGTTGGTCGCTGGCCATACGCGCATTCGGGCCGCCCGCCAACTGGGCCTCACAGAAGTTCCGGTCATTTGCGCCGACGATCTTACGCCCGAGCAGGTGCGGGCCTTTCGTGTGGCCGACAACAAGCTGCACGAGCTGTCGACGTGGGATCTGGAGCTACTGCCCATCGAGTTATCAGCACTCCAGGGAATGGACTTTGACTTGGAGCTCTTAGGTTTCTCGAAAGACGATCTGGCGAAGATCTTGGATTCGGGCATTAAGGACGGTCTGACGGATCCCGATGAGGTGCCCGAGCCGCCCGATGAAGCGATCACCAAGCCTGGTGACCTGTGGATCCTTGGGGACCATCGCTTGCTCTGCGGCGACAGCAGCAAGCCAGAGGATGTTGATCGGCTGCTGGCCGGCGCCAGTATCCAGCTAGTGAACACCGATCCGCCGTACAACGTGAAGGTCGAGCCGCGAAGCAACAACGCCATCGCCGCCGGCAACAGCTCGTTCACCAACTACCATCACCAGCAACTCGATTTGGCCCGGCACCCGGAGAAGTCGAAACCGACCCACAAGCAGATGCGGGCAAAGGATCGGCCGCTGGCCAACGACTTCGTTTCAGATGAGGCGTTCGAGGCGATGTTGCTCGCCTGGTTTGGGAACATGGCCCGGGTGCTGGAGCCCGGCCGGAGTTTCTATATCTGGGGCGGCTATGCCAACTGTGGCAACTATCCGCCGGCGCTGAAGGCCAGCAAGATGTACTTCGCCCAGGCGATTATCTGGGACAAAGAGCATCCGGTGTTGACTCGCAAGGACTTCATGGGCGCGCACGAGTGGTGCTTCTATGGTTGGAAGGAGGGCGCTGGCCACAAGTTTTACGGGCCGAACAACGCCACTGATCTGTGGCACGTCAAGAAGATCAATCCCAACAAGATGGTCCACTTGACGGAAAAGCCCGCCGAGTTGGCTGTGCGGGCGATGCAGTACTCATCTCTTGCTGGTGAGAACGTCTTGGACCTCTTCGGTGGCAGTGGCAGCACACTGATCGCCGCCGAGCAGACCGGACGGAAGGCGTTTCTCATGGAGTTGGACCCGCCCTACTGCGACGTCATTGTTCAGCGGTGGGAGACTTTCACCGGCAAGAAGGCCGAACGCATGGCCGTTGAGAAGGTCATTCAATGAGCATGCGAGCGAAAGAACTCGGCGACTTGCGTCTTGTCAGCTTGGCCTGTCGCCACCGACATCGTCAGGTCGTAGATGCTGCCCTTTGGGGCGTCAATCTCGACGCCGTTGACATCCAGAAAGACCAGTGCTGTCACAGCGCCGGTCCGCTTGTTGCCGTCGAGGAAGGGATGGTTCTGGACGATGTGAAACATGTACGCGGCCGCCATCTCGAACAGGTCCTTGTGGAGAAACTCGCCGCCGAACGTTGCCCGAGGCTGAGCGACGGCCGATTCGAGCAGTCCGAGATCGCGGATACCGTGGTCGCCTCCGTACAAAGCAACCTGATCGGTATGGAGACTCAACACGTCTTCAACGCTGAGAAAGTCCGTCATGCCGACTTACTCCGCCAGACGTCTCAGGTCGTCGCCGAACTTGCGATTGATCTTCTCCAACGAAGCGCGCAGCTTCTTCTGGCGGGCCTTGTCGCGGACCGGCGACACCAACAACGAATCTCCGTTGGTTGTCACTTCGAGCGGCGTGTCCGCGGAGATGTGAAGCATCTCCAGGATCGGTTTGTCGATCACCAGCGCCAGGCTGTTGCCGTGTTTGATCAGCGTCTTGGTCATGGTTCACTCCGTATCGTCGTATACACAAAGTGTACACCACGCAAACGGTTGAGTCAAGTTGTCGCGATCATTGCTGGTCAAGCGACTGTCGATGCCGGCGGGGAATGTTTTCATCATCACACAGCTGTCCGCCATTAGACCATGCGAACGTCACTCATTTACCTTGCGAGTCCGTATACGCACGCTGACCCAACAGTCCGCGAGCAGCGATTCAAATTAGCTTGCCGAGCGGCAGCCCACATGATCCGCTCCGGCAATTCAGTCTATTGCCCCATTGCTCACAGTCATCCTCTGTGCGAATACGGCTTGGCGTCCGACTGGCAGTTTTGGCAGGAGCACGATCTGAAGTTTCTGAACGCCTGCGATGAACTGGTCGTTCTCCAACTTGATGGATGGCAGCAGAGTGTTGGCATCCAAGCCGAGATTGCTGCGGCGCGGGCGCTGGGCAAGCCGGTGTCGTTCATCGAGTTTCCGACAATGGCACCGATACAGGGCGAAGCAGCAGACGACAAATGAGGAGGCTAGGTGTGGATGGCGTTATTGATTGGAACGAAGCTTACCATACTGCGACGCCGACGCCATGTTCGGATCGCCGGTCCGGCGAGGACGTCCCGGCCGTCTTGGCATGCCTGCCACTCGTTCCACCTCATCGTCAGCAATGCCGTAGGTGCCGCCAATCTTGATTGTTGCGATCCGGCCCAACTTGCACAGCAGACGTACCCGGCTGGGGTCAACGTGGAGTATCGCCGCCGCTTCGGTGGTCGAAAGGTATCGCATGGTTCAGCCCTTGATTGTGAAGGCGTCGTGCTGGAGCCCGTCGTCGCCGAGTGTCAGGACACCGACGTAGCGGTCCTTAATCGGAGTGACGCCGCCGGGCAACTCTCCTGGCAGGCTGGCGAAGTAGTAGCCGCCGGCCGTCTCGCCGAACGAGAGCGGGTTTCCACTACGAACGATCAGGAGTCGTGCCGGCCGGCGCCAAAGCCCCAGCATGACCAATCGACCGTCCGCCGCACCAGCGGCCAACGCGGCCCGAACGCCCAACGCGCCGGCGAAGCGAGCCATCAGGAGTCCGAGTGCTTCGCTGTCGCACTCGGTTTGCTGCTGCAATCCGTACCGTTGCATAAGCGTTGTATGGTTAGTAACCACGCCGTTGTGAACGAACCAACCGCGGCCCGCGGGGTGCGGGTGGTTGTTGCGGTTGTCCCGCGGGTTGCCGTGCGTAGCCCAACGGCAATGGCCGATGACGGCCGTCGCCCCGCGGCATTGGTCGACGTCGCTCAGGTTGGCCGTGGCGGGGCCGGGGCGTTTGAAGGTATGGATGGCGCCGTCGGGCCCGAGCCACGCAAGTCCGAACGCGTGGTGGCCGCGGGTTTCCGTTTCTACGGCAATCCGTCGGAGGCGAGCCAGGTCGGGCCCTTTTCCGTTCTTCGTGATGAAACCAAACACTCCGCACATGGGCAAGTTCTCCTTTCGTGTGGTCTAGGCGTTTTCAACCTTCTTCCCGACGATGTCGCCATAGCTGTTGCCGCACTGGCGGCACAACCGCACCAGAACGCCGGCGACCGTCTGTCGCGTCTCGGTGGCCACTCGACGGCAGTGCCCTTGCGTTACCAGGTGTGCTTGGCATTTCGGTTTCGTGGTCATGGCGTGATCCCCTTTCCGTCGTTAGGAGTTGGTCTTCGAGGCGGAGGGGCGGTTGAGCAGTTCCGCCAGCCGGGGCAACAATGCCGCGAGGCGGGCCCGCTCGACGTCGGAGAAGTACATCCCGCCGACCTTGCTGAATACCTCGTTCTCGATCAGGTCGACCACCTCGTTCTCCACCGCGGCGGCCGCGTTCGCGGCGGCCTTGCTAGCCAATTTCTCGATCGCGGGAATGTTGTTCCGCAGGATCCGGTCGGCAATCTCCGCCTCGGCGCGGCGGGCGGCGTTGTGCCAGGGGCAGGTCGAATTGGACCCGAAGAAGTTTTCAATCTCGCGTTGGCATTCGCCGGTCGCCAAATCCAAAACCAGGCCATCGGTTGCGGTCTCGAGCGCCGCGGCCTTGGCGAGCCGCGTCCAATACACAAATCGCTTTTGTGCGGCCACCATCGCGTTGGCCTTCCATTCGATCGTGCTGGTCGGATTCGTGGCGAAGTCGTCGGCGAACTCGTCCTTGGCCTCCTCGTAGGCGGCCTTGGCCCGCTCGAGCTCGGCGTAGATGTAGTCGGTCAGGGTTTCGGGGGCGCGTCGGGTCTTCTTGGTCGTGGTCGTCATCGCGTTTCTCCGTTTGTCGTGGTTGCCATCATCAGGCGGCGGGAACCACCCGCCGCGACCCCCATCGGGGTTTCGGCTTTAGGCTTGGGCGTCGTACTTCTTGGCCAAGCGTCGGAACTCGGTCTTGATCTCGTCTTGCGGGATGGAGTCCGAAATCCATCCGTATTGCTTGCCGCCGTGGATGCGGGCGTAGCCTTTTCCCCAGGCCAGGTAGCCCATCAAGCGTTCTGCTTCGCTCTGGCCCGGGCCGGCTTTCTTCCAGCCACCGCTCAAAGGCTTGGGGTTCCAGGTAGGCATCCGCTTGCCGGCCAAGGCCCGCTCGACCAATCCGAGGCACACCTGGATCCAGCCGACCACCTTTACGGCGCTCAAGGATCCGGACCAAACTCGGAACTCGACCGTGTCTTTGGTGCCGCGGGCGAGGTTCGTAAGGTTCAAGGCGTGGTAGCGGTTGCGGTCGAGGTTTGGCTTGGCCGCCTTGTCGTTGCCGTACTTGCGTACGCCGCCGCAGAAGGTTCCGCGTTCGCGGCTCTTGCTGCCGGTGATCGCGTAGAGGCCCTTCTCGACGTAGGCGACGATCGTGACCAACCGAGCCAAGGCCTCGCTCGGCCAATCGCGCTTCCAACCGACGTGTACGTGAACTCCGCAGCTGATGTTGACGTGGTGCCCTTTGGCCTCGAGCGTGCGAAGGACCGTGGCTACCTGGGCCAGACCTTCTTCGCCTTTGAGGACCGGGCTTACGATCTCGCACTTGTGGCCGCCGTTGCCGTTGTTGATCGAGCCGTCGGCCTCGGCCTTCCAGCCTTGGGGCAGGTAGGGCACCTGGATCCCGTGCTTGTACGACCCGATCCGCAATCCGTCGTCCCGGACGGCGCTGTCGGGGGCAATCGTCTCGATCTCTACTCCGAAGGTCAGGTCTTTGGCGTCCATCGTTCTTGTCCTTGTATGGGTGGTTGGCGTATACCTCGTAACAGTGGTAACAGTCGCTCAATCGCGACGTTTTGTAAAGCTGATTGTGGACGCCGTAAGTCCCAAGTGTGTCGCCACTTCGGACTCAATCTTTGTGTCAAATGGGGCGGCTTTTATGATGGGGCGGGATGCCCGCGGAAGCCCTGGCGGCCAGAAGTGGCCGTAAGAAACCCCGGATGGCAATCCGGGGTGGGAAACGAAGGGAAACCGGGCGCGTCAGGCGTGGACAAACCGGCCGCGCTCGGTCTTGCGGAAGCGGGCGTCCTGCCCCCGCACCTTGATTTCGCGGATGATGGCCGAGTACACCGTGGCATGTGGCGTTTTGCCGCCGGGCGACTTCCAATAGCCCTTTTGCTCGGCGCCGTCGACCATCTCTTTCACGCTCATCGGCGTGCCCGATTCCTCGAGCACCTTGGCCGCGGCATCCAGACCGCTCATCCGCTTGGGCGCCTTATCGCCCTTGGCCTGCTTGGGCTTGCCGCGTTTCGGCTTCTCGGTAGTTGGCTCGCTGACCGCGGTGGCGGGTGTCTCGTCGACCGGTGTTGCTTCTGCGGCTTCAACCGTCGCCGCCTTGGCCCTGCGGCCGCTGGCCTTGGGCGCCTCGTCACGCAGCCGCTGCACGCTCTTGATGCCAACCTTTTTGTTAGTCGCAAGGTTCGTGGCATCCCAACCTCCATAACGGCTCTCGGCGTCGATCCGCACCTGGACCAACTTGTTAGTGACCTTGGCGGCATACTCGCCGCCAATCTTCACGTCGCTTTTCTTCATGGCATGACTCCGGGGGAAAGCAGAAAACTGGGATTACTTGAGGGACTCAAAGAACTCCGACAGCGCCGACAAGGCGGCGCCATAGTCGAAGGTGTACTCCTTTTGCCAGCGTCGCAGTTGGCGATTGGCCTCGCGGAGGCTACGCAGCTCGTGGCAATCGCAACCGTTGCCGTCCTCGTCCAACACGACCAGCAGGTCGTTGACGACCTCGATGGTATGGGGCATGTTCGTCTTCGTGCTCCTTCGCAGTGGTTAGTACCGTGTGCTGTCCACGATCGTAATCTGAAACTCCTGGCCCCCTGGCAACGAAAGCACCAAGCCGCGGTTCATCGTCAGCACGCCCGCGTCTCGGAACGTAGTCACGTTCCCGCCGCTACGTTCAAGCCGTCGTTCCAGCAGGCGGGCCAGTTTGCCTTCGAATCGCTTCTCGGAAATACGTCGTTTCTTCATGATCGTGCTCGTCGTGTTGACCTAATTGGAGTAAACGTGTTCGGCCAGACCGGCCGCCAGAAAGTCCACGATCGCCTCGGCCAACTTCGTCGTCGGGCGGATGTCCCAGCCCCGGTCGAAGTTGGCTACGCACTGGTTGTCGGAGAGACGCTTGATCCAGAGTTTCGAGATGCGGCTATTCTGCAATTCGTAGTCAGGGCACTCGGCGTGCTCGGGAAAAACCAGTGCGTCGAATCGATGGCCACAGAGCGTGCCGATCACCCAGGTGCCGGCTCCCGCGGCGCGGCGGGTCGTCTTGAGAATGACCAAGTCATCACCTATCTCGGCGCTGGCGTGGTTGGCGGTGGTTCGCTTCCGCTTGTTCATCATCTTTGTCTCTCGCGGTCTCGGGCTCGATGTGTGTTTGTACATCTACACATGAGCCATGTTTTGCCGCAAAGCTCAAGTGGAATATGGCCCGTCGGAAGCAGATTCTCGTAATCGGTTGGTAATGGTTTTCCGCGGAATGGAGCACCCATGCCTGACAATAACGCGGAAGGACGGCAAGCAGGCGCACTGAACCCCCAGGCATTACGGCTGGCGGACTTGGCGAAGATTCTCACCGCACTGGGCCCCAAACCGGTCACGGTAGAAATGCTCCGGTCGGACATCGACGACGGGGCGCCGGTAAACGGCGACGGGACCATCAATCTGCTGCACTTCGCGGCCTGGCTAGCCCGGGAGATGTTCCGTGGCAGCGATTGACATCCAAAAACTCAGGCCCGCCGAGTTGTGCAGACTGCTAAATTCCACGCCTTTGGGCGAGGTGATCGGCGAGCGGCGAAATCTATCGCCACCGCTCCCGAGTGGGCTTTCGCATTGGCGACGGGCAGCACATCGATCTGTTTCGTTACGTGACGTGGCTGGTCGAAGTCCACCATACGCCGAGACCGCCCTCGGACGCCGATCCCTACGGCAGCCTGAAGGAACGGGCTCGGGCGCGCAACGCAGCCCTTTCGTTGGCCGGTCGGGACATTGGCCGCCTGCCAGACCCGGTCAACCCAGCACGAAGGCTGAAGTCGGCCAGCGATTTCCGATTCTTTTGCGAGTCGTACTTCCCCTTTACTTTCCATCTTCGCTGGTCGCCCGACCATCTGAAGGTGATCGCCAAGATTGAAGAGGCCGTGTTGCATGGGGGACTCTTTGCCATGGCCATGCCCCGCGCGACGGGCAAAACGGTTCTTGCAGAAACCGCTTGTATTTGGGCCGTACTCTATGGCCATCGGGACTTCGTCTGCCTCGTGGGCAGCGACGAAGGCCATGCGATGGATATGCTCGAATCGATGAAGACAGAACTCGACGGCAATGAGCTGCTAGGAGAGGATTTTCCGGAGGTCAGTTTTCCGATCCAGTGTCTCGATGGCATCGCCAATCGTTGCAGCGGGCAACTCTATCAAGAAGAGCGGACACACATCGGCTGGACGGCAAAAGACATCGTCCTGCCGACCCTGAGGCCGGTCGGTTGGCTGGAAAACCCATTGTTGTGCCCGTTCGTGCGCGAGGACGGGCGTTCGCTGGCCAGCGGCGCCATCATCAAGGTGGCTGGCATCACTGGCCGGATCCGTGGCATGAAGTACAAACGGGCCGATGGCCAGACAGCCCGACCGTCGCTTGTGGTGATCGACGACCCACAGACCGATGAATCGGCCCGGAGCCTGTCCCAATGCGCCACGCGGGAAAGCATCCTGGCCGGCGCCGTATTGGGCCTGGCCGGCCCCGGCAAGAAGATCGCCGGCGTGATGCCATGCACCGTGATCCGCCCGGGCGACATGGCCGACAACATTCTCGATCGCGACAAGCACCCCGAGTGGAACGGCGAGCGGACGAAGATGGTCTACTCATTTCCGACCAATGAAAAGCTCTGGACGCGGTACGCGGAGATTCGCGCCGAAAGCCTGCGGGCCGGCCATGGAGGCAAGGAAGCGACGGAGTTCTACCGCGAGAATCGGGACGCCATGGACGAGGGCGCCGTAGTGGCCTGGCCCGAACGGCACAACTACGACGAACTTTCGGCCGTCCAGCACGCGATGAACCTCAAACTCCAGGATGAGGCGGCGTTCTTTGCGGAGTACCAAAACGAGCCATTGCCGGAGGAGGTAACCGACGACGACTTAATCACCGCCGACCAGGTGGCCGAGAAGATCAACCGAATGGAACGCGGCACCGTACCGATCGGCTGCAATCACCTGACGATGTTCGTCGACGTGCAAGGCAAGCTTCTATTTTTCGTCATCGCCGCATGGGAAGACGATTTTACTGGTTATGTGATCGACTACGGCGCCTATCCGGATCAGCAGCGGGGCTACTTCACGTTGCGTGACGCCCGACATACCCTAAGTGCTGCGGCACCAAACACCGGGTTTGGAGGGCTCCATCTACGCTGGTCTGGAGGCATTGGCTGAACGGCATCTGGTGCGACGGTTCCATCGTGACGACGGCGCCGAAATGCACATTGAGCGCTGTCTGGTGGATGCCAATTGGGGCTCTTCCACCGATGTGGTCTATCAATTCTGCCGACAAAGCAGCCATTCGGCCTTGCTCTTGCCAAGCCATGGCCGGTTCGTGGGGGCCTCCAGCGTGCCGTTTTCGGAGTACAAGCGGAAGCTGGGCGACCGCGTGGGACTCAATTGGCGGGTCCCCAACGTGCAGGGCAAGCGGGCGGTGCGCCACGTGCTGTTCGACACGAACTACTGGAAGTCCTTCATCCATGCCCGGCTAGCGGTAGCCATGGGCGACAAAGGGTGCCTTTCGCTGTTTGGCGACAGGCCGGAGCTGCATCGACTCTTGTCCGAACACATCACGGCCGAATACCGAATCAAGACCGAGGGTCGTGGCCGTACCGTGGATGAGTGGAAGTTGCGGCCCGAGGCCAGCGAGAATCATTGGCTGGACTGCTTGGTCGGCTGCGCGGTGGCGGCATCGATGCAAGGCGTGGTACTGCCTGGGATGGAAATAAAACGCGCCGCGCCACGGCAGCGACTTAAACTCTCGGACCTACAACGCGGTAAACGGTAGATGCCAAACTGCCCGTAGCTCCATTTTCGTGGAAAAGAACTCTTCGGTCGTGTGGGTGTCGTCGCTATAACATTATGTAGACAACCTGAACGGGCGACACGGGCGACTGATCCCCGCCAGTGAAACCAGACCACACAAGGCAGTACGGTGCCGTTACCACCGTGCTGCCTTTTTGTATTGGTCTCGCCCGGGATGGTTGTCGGGAAGCGGGAAAACACCATGGCTGACGATCTGGAAAACGCGATTCGTGACAACGCCCAGGGTCCTGCGAAGGCCTCGGGCGATTCGGGCAGCATGGAGCAGCATCCTCTGCCCGACCAGATCGCGGCCGACCGGTACCTGGAAAGCAAAAAGGCGGCGCGACGGAAGGGGCTCGGCATCGGACTGAAAAAACTGGTGCCTCCCGGAACAGACTAAGGCGGTAAGCAAACGCATGTTCGGTTGGCTGAAAAATATTCGCGGTACCAACACACAACGGCGCACCGTCCGCACGGTCCACGTGCCGCTCAAGGTGGGCGGGCGCTACGATGCCGCCGCTACCACCGACGAGAACCGCCGGCACTGGGCCAATGCCGATCACCTCTCCGCCTCCGCGGCCAACAATCCCCAGGTACGTCGCACTCTTCGCAGCCGCGCACGGTACGAAGTAGCCAACAACAGCTACGCCCGCGGGATCGTGCTCACGTTGGCGAACGACTGCGTCGGCACCGGTCCGCGATTGCAAATGCTCACTGAAGACGCCCAGGCCAATCGGCAAGTGGAACAAGAGTTCATGCGGTGGGCCAACGCCGTGAGTTTGCCCGAAAAGCTCCGCACCATGCGGATGGCGCGGGCGGAATCCGGCGAAGGCTTCTGCATGCTGGTGGCCAATCCGAAGCTGGACACCGCAGTCAAACTAGACCTGCGGCTACTGGAAGCCGACCAGGTGGCCACGCCGGATTTCAACCACAGCCCCTTTGGAACCACCACCGTCGACGGCATTGTCTTCGATACACAGGGCAATCCGATCGAGTATCACGTCCTAAAGAGCCATCCGGGCGACACGATGGCTGGCTTGTCTCTCGACTATGATCGCGTGACGGCGGCTTCGATCGTTCACTACTTCCGCAGTGATCGGCCGGGTCAGTTTCGCGGCATCCCGGAGATCACGCCGGCACTGCCACTCTTTGCCCAACTGCGACGCTACACGCTGGCAGTGATCGCCGCCGCTGAAACGGCCGCCGACTTCGCGGCTGTGCTCTACACCGACGCCCCGGCCAACGGTGAAGCCGATCCGGTCGAGCCCATGGATCTCGTCGCACTCGAGCGTCGCATGGCGACGGTGTTGCCGGGTGGCTGGCGACTCGGACAAATACAGGCCCAACAACCGGCAACCGGCTACGCAGAATTCAAGAAGGAAATCCTCAACGAGATCGCCCGATGCCTCAACATGCCCTTCAAGGTTGGCGTTCGAAAGACGGTCTTTGTGATAACAACTGAAATCCGCCTGCGATCTGCCACTTTTCGCCACTTTGGCGAGAAGTGCACGGCAACGTGGTTCAAGGAGAGCCAATGTGAACGATGCAACGGATGCTGATGACCAAGGCCTGCCCGAAGATGTGGCCGACGCCTGGGCGACCGTGTTGCTCGACATTTGGGAAAAGGATCAGGCGGCGGCCAAGCAAACTGATCTTTCCGAACCAAACCAAGGAGATGCAACTTGCTCTACATAACCTGCGAAGCCGACCTGGACCTTCCCATCAGCAGCGAGCGTCTGCTCGCGCGGTTGGCCACACTATGCGACGGTGCGACGCCGGTGTCGGCCGAATCTCTCGCCGTGTCGCTTGGTGGCGATACGACGTCCATCGAAGCCGTATTGCGCCGAGCGTCGCATTCCGGCCTCGTGCATGAAGTGGTCGGCCAAGGGTGGGTTCCGATCCAGTAACTCCACATGGCTCAGAAGCCCGAGAGGACAGGAAGCCCACGAAATGAAGCATCGCAATCAGATAGCTCGATGCCCGCAAAACGAGAGATGGCAATTATGTTGCGGGTTCGTTCGGCAACTCGCAGAGTCTCGCGATATCCCTAAGTCGTTCTTCCAAGGCAGCATTTCTCTGTTGCAGTTCCTTGATCTGCTGCTGAAGCACCTGAATGTACGACGGTGGCTCCGTCCCTTCTTCTTGCTGTTTAAGCCTTGCGATGACCTCCTTCGCTTGAGGAATCTCCATCGCCGCCTTTTGATTGCGCAAGGCGTACCTTCCGCGGCCAGTGCGGATGAAGATATCGCTATTGCGGCTAAGGATGCCCTTCACTGTCTGTGCGGGTGTGCGGCCTTTCCGGCCAAGATCCGTAAGGCCGCAGTCCTCAATGCGAGGGGTAATCTCATCGACATCCATGTCGCCGTCGCGAAGAAAGGCCACGGCCACCGGCAATATCTTGAAAACCATCGCGTGCCCTCCAAGGTGAAAAAAAATCCCTGGGTCAAATGTGCTACCTGAATAACGTCTCATTTTAGTACGCCGCCAACGCATGGCTAGTCTCCCTCCCGTCCACGTCCGTGAATACAACGACGATCCCGAACAGCCATCGACGCCTGCGCAGTTGGCGGCCGAGAAGGCTTACCGGCAGGCATTCTACGGTGCCGTGCGGGATGCGGCGCGGCTGCCGTTCGACGAGTTCATGGAAGCGCTCGACGCCGCCGAGAAGGAGCGGCGGAAGACGCGCGAACGGTATCAGGTCATCGTGCCGTCCTGGGTGTACCTGAACCGGCCGGACGAAAAGTGGCTCGACGGCGACCAGTTCATGTACGTGCCGGGCTACGAGCCGGACGCCGCCAGGGCCCGGGCTCGCTTCCAGGCATTGGACTTGATCAGACAGTTCACCTGGGAATTGGCTGACGAAATACCGTTCGAAGCCATCCAGGCGTTCGTACTCAAGCCCTGGGCCGACAGGCTCAAGCCTTGGGTCACGCAGAACGTCGACACGCTGGTCTATCCCGACGACCCCTGGGACGTCTGCGGCATGGAGCAGCGGGCGGTGTTCGACTGCTTCAAGTCGATCGCCGGCGAAGTGGCAATCCGAACGCCGCTCGATTCGCTGCCCCAATTTCGAAGCGCTCGCGACCTGCTGCTCGAGTTCTCGCATCTTAAGCCGCCGGTGCTCGACGGCCTGCTGCGCCAGGGCGAGACGATGAACGTGATCTCGGCTTCCAAAATCGGGAAGTCGTGGCTCGCCACGGATCTCGCCCTTGCGGTCGCCACCGGCCGGGATTGGCTTGACACGTTCCCGACCGTCAAAGGCGACGTTCTGCTCCTCGATAACGAACTTCACGCCGAGACCTCGGCCGCCCGCATCCCGAAGGTGGCCGAGGCCCGTGGTATCGATCTGGATGAATACGGGGACCACGTCTTCATCGAGAACATGCGCGGCCAACTGCGGACCATCCCGGAACTTGACCCGTACTTCCGGGCCATCGAACCCGGCCGCTTCAATCTGATCGTTTTAGACGCCATGTACAGAATGCTGCCGGCCGACGCCAGCGAGAATGACAACGCGGCGATGGCGGCGATCTACAACAGGCTGGATCAGATCGCCGCCCGCTTGGCCTGCGCCATCGTAAGCGTCCACCACGCGTCCAAGGGCGTGCAGAGCGGCAAGGCGATCGTCGACGTCGGGAGTGGTGCCGGCAGCCAGGCCCGGGCGACGGACTCGCACCTGATCCTGCGTGCTCACCAGGAGCCCGACGCCGTGGTGTTAGAAGCTGCCGTGCGCTCCTGGCCCCCTGTGGAACCGATGTGTCTGCGCTGGAACTTCCCCGTGTGGACCAGGGACGACAGTCTCGATCCCGCCGACCTGCGTCTCGATTGGCCCAAGCGGCGCAAGAAGGAGAAGAAGGCAGCCGAGCCGGCGGAGCCGGAATGGACTCCCGAAAGGTTCGTCGAGCAGTTTATCGGACCCGCCCCACAAAACGGCAAGGCAATTGTCGCACTCGCCGGCCAGCAAGGCCTGTCGAAGCGGAAGGCCAAAGACCTGCTCAGTCTGGCCGAAAGCCAAGGCGCTGTGCATCGTTGGAAGTATGGCCCAAGAACCCCGGTTGGCTTTGCCACTTCGCCCCAAGCGGAGGATGCAACATGAGTTCGTTCGTGTGCGCGCACATCCCCCTACTACCCCCTAGGCCGTGCGAGCACGCACCGGCCTACGCTGCGCTGGCCGGATGCATGCTCGCACGGCCTGCAGGGGTAAGCGCGAACGGGCGCGCACGAGAGAGCGCGGGAACAAGAAGGGTATCCAGATCCCTGGATATGTCCGGGCGGCAGGTTTGTCGGCGCGGCGCTGACCAACCCGAAAGAGAATCGCAACCACGTCGGGCGGCACGAGCGTCGGCTGTCAGCTCTTCCCGCCCTTTCCCATACAGGCAGGGCAATCGAATTCGGCGGCGATTGGCTTAAACCATGTTCCGCAAGCGTGGCACTCGATCCATCCACAGTGTTTGCAATCCAACGCCCAGCCTTTTAACGGCTGTTGGCATGCTGGATTTGCGCAGAAGCGCGCCGGAGTCAGTGGTGCGAAGGTCATTGCAGGAGTTCTCCTTGAGCCGACCAGAATGGGCGAAATGTCAGGAGATACCCCGAGTAGGTCCAGGCAGCGGGACCACTGCAGATCGACACAAGCATTATAGCCGCTCTTCTAGGCCATGCAAATCCCCGCCCAGCATCGCCGCGAATTTCAAACCGGTGTCCAATTCCCCTTTGCGGCACGAACTCGGCCCTACGTTGGCGAGCGTTCGAGTCGTTGGCCACGTGCTGGCTCGTGGCGACGGCCGCGGCACGGGCGAACCTGGGCGACGTGCCGCGGGGCAGCCTAGGTACTTGGAATTTTTCGACGTTTTCCGATTGGCCCGTGGGAACAGCCCCCGTCATAGGCACAGTTTGTTGAGTTGTACTTGTCCGCCGAATTGGAGAAAACCCATGCAAACCGTCCCATTTCACGCCCTGTTTGCCGCAGATAACGTCAACCCCAACGACAGTTTCGGCGGCAATCCGCGCGATGTCGTTTCGGCCGCCGAAGTCATCTTCGCCATCGACGTCATGTCCGACCATGAAGCGATCGTGTTCGGCCGGGAAGTGCTGGAAGGCATCGCCGCCGGCGGTGTCGCCCACGGTATCGAGACGCTCGGCGTCGAACTCGACATGGAAACCGACGAACTGGAACGCCTTGTCGCATTAGTGCGCGTCGTAAAAGGCCACGACGATTACCAAGCCGAGGAATGACCACCATGCACAAATCATCCGACGACCGCGTTATTTGCATCACGCACCTGCGGGATTGCCTGGGAATCGCCTACCTGCACGTTGTGCGAACCGACGAGCCCGTCGTCGTGAAGCGCTACGGGCGCTGTGACGCGATGCTCGTACCAGCGTGGGAGTGGCGATGGCTCAAGGAATTGGAAGCCGGCATCCAAGCCGGCAACTGCCCTGTCGGGCGAGAAAGGGGAGAAGCATGCCCATGCTCGCTAAGCGGTTGAACATCGACGCGCTGTGTACCTGGGCCGAAGCGCTGTGCAGGCGGATCGCGGCCAGGGACCTGGGCAACAAGCCGTTATACGTCGTGGCGCAATCCAGAGTGCCGGCCGAGTTCGGCGGGGCGGCCGATTGCAGCGGATTCACGACCCCCAACTTGGACCTGTACTTACGAGACACCATCGCAACCGCTTGGCGCGGCCGCGGCCCGTGCATGGTGGTCAACGACAACGACCTTACCGAGACGATGGACGCCGCCGATATCGAATCGGCCATCGCGGCCACGGCGCTCCACGAACTGGCCCATATCGTTCAGCGGCCGGCGCTCTTTCGCGATCGCCAGAACCAAGATCCGGACAAGCTCGTGTACGAAGCGTTATGCGTCGGCCACATCGTCGCCACTGAGCCCGGGCCAGATTCGGCCGCGGCGACAGCCAAGCCGTACTACGGGCACGAAGCCGGCTTTATCCGAATCGCGCTGCACCTTCGCCGTCGTGCCGAACTGGTCGGTGTGCTCATTCCACTTTTCGGCTATGCCGCGGGCAACCTGTACGGCCTGTCGCATCCTAGTCGCTATGTCGAGTCTCTGGCCGATGAGCCCGACCGGCTCATCGCCGCCAGTTTCAAAGAGATCGTGTCTACCCCTTACCCCGAAGAGTTTTCTCGCCTGTGGGCCGCGGACATGGCCCGCTGGCGTTTTGATGGTTCCCCCTTCTGAAAGGAGTCTTTCGCCATGGGTATCGCCAATTTGATTGAAAAGGTCGTCGGCAAGCAGCGAGAACGCCGCGCTTCCTACGCAGCCGACTTCCGTGGCATCGTCGCCAAGATAGCGGATGGCAAGGAGCCCGACGTCGATGCCATCGATCAGGTTTTGCACGACGCCGGCAAGTCGATTGATGACCTAACCAAGGCAGTCGAATTACTGCAAAAGCGTCGCAAGCTTCGGGAGACGCTGGACCGGCTGCCCGCTCTGCAAGCAGAACGGCAGGAAGTCGATCGCCAACTGAACGCGGCCTACGAAGCCCTGGAGCAGGCTGAGCAGAAGCATGCCGAAGTAACGCACCCGCTGCGCTGCCGACTTGAGAAGCTGATGGACGAGATGCGGGACGCCGAAGCGGCCCAGCGCGAGCTTGACCGCACCTGCAGCTACGAGGACCTGCTGGCCGAGCGTGCGGCGGTCGAGCGCCAAGCTCGACACCGCCCGCCGAGAAGTCTCCGCCCACCACAGCGCCGGCCGGGCCGCCCGGGAACAGGCCAACAGCGAACGCCACGCCGCCGAGCAGGCGAAGGCGATCTGGCGGGGCGAAGCCCAGGTCGAAGAGTGCTTGCAACGCGTCAAGGAGCACGACCGCGTGGAAGCCGACTGCAAAGCGGCGATTGCGAAGGCGGAAAAAAAGGTCGCCGCCTTAGAGCGTGAACGAAAAGCGGTCGTGGAGCGGATGCTCGTGCCGTAAGAGGGTTCGGCCGACGTTGATCTTTGACAATTCGGCCTTATCGTGAGCCGCCGGGGCTGGCGACCCCGGCGGCTTGGTGGCCGGCACCGCTTGCCCATCCCTCACAAGCCTTCGGGCGACGTAAATGCTGTCTGACAAGCTTCGAGACCTGACTGGCAGTCCCCAAGATGGGGTGGTATATTGCTACGATTAATCGCAAGTTGATAAAGGAGGCGACGTACCATGACACCGGAACAACGCGAGGAAATCATTCGCAGACTGCATCAAGACGAGGAACTCTCGCCCGAGTGGGCGCGCATCATATTCCCGCCCGAGAAACGCGAATACGAACTCGTCTACCACGGCAAGGAGCGCGAGGAGGACATCATTGCCAACACGCTTGCCGTGCCGCTACAAAAGGTTCGCACGTTCGGCAAAAACGGCGACGGTTGGCACAACAAGCTCATCTTCGGTGACAATCTTCAGGTCATGAAGAGTCTGCTAGCAATGAAGGGGGCGGGCGAGTTGTGTAGCGCAGATGGCACGTCGGGGGCCAAGCTTGTTTATATTGATCCACCATTTGCTACGAAACGAGAATTTGCAGGAACGCAGGACCAAAAAGCCTACCAAGACAAAGTCGCGGGCGCGCAGTTCATCGAGTTTCTTAGGAAACGACTTGTCCTGCTCCGCGAGATCATGTGTGATGACGGCCTAATAGTAGTCCACATTGACTATAGGTTTGGCCACTATGTCAAGGTCGTGCTGGATGAGCTCCTTCCGCGCGGATTCAAAAACGATATTAAGGTGCCGAGGGGAACGAAAAGTGTCCAGAACCAATTCGAGGAGATCAGTGCCCTGACCGTCGGGGACGACTCGTTGTTACTCTATTCAAAACGTAGCGGCGCAAGGATCCGTCACCTTCGAATTGACCTTGGCGCTCATGCAGAAGGCAAATGGGACACTTTCTGGAGAGGAACGAATCGTAAGACCATGCGCTATCCGTTGCTTGGTCACAATCCAAAGACTGGACAATGGCGATGGAAGAAAAGCCGAGCGCTCAGCGCAAAAGAGAACTACGATCTGTATCTGCGTGAATTTGCCGACAGTGAGACCTTGGATGACTACTACCTTCGTAATCTAGATGCTAAGTGCGAACTGAACTTTATCCGTCTCAACGAAGAGAATGTTGTGCAGTATTTTGTCCCTCCAAGAGACTCGCGGATTGCCAACACCATGTGGACCGACGTCCGCACAACTGGGCGAGTCACGACGTACCCAACGGAAAAGAACGAGGATCTGCTATTCAGAATCGTGAAATGGCTTTCGCAACCGGGGGACATTGTGCTTGACGCGTTTGCTGGCTCGGGGACTACATGCGCCGTGGCCGAGAAGCTGGGGCGTCGATGGATCGGCATTGATTGTGGAAAGCTGGCTATCTACACAATCCAAAAGCGGATGATGAACCTCCGCCGCAAAATTGGGAACAAGGGAGAGGCTATCCAGCCCAAACCGTTTGCGCTCTATAATGCAGGCCTTTACGATTTCTCAAAGTTAAAAGAATTGCCGTGGCATGCGTGGCGTTTTTTTGCTCTACAGTTATTCCAATGCCGGGATGAGACACATAAGATTGGCGGAATCCAACTTGACGGCTATCTGAAAGGTGCGAGCGTATTGGTGTTCAACCACCAGAAGCAACCGGGCGTGCGGATAGACGAAGAGACGGTTCAGAGTATGCACGAGGCGCTAGGAACGAAGGTCGGCAACCGGATATTCATCATCGCACCGGCAATGGTATTCGATTTCCAGCAGGACTACCTGATACTGGACGGCGTACGCTATTATGCCTTGCGCATCCCGTATTCGATCATCCATGAACTCCACCAACGCGAGTTTGCGGCGCTCAAGCAGCCCGCCGACGAAATGGCGGTCAATAATACTGTGGATGCAGTCGGTTTCGATTTCATTCGCCCACCGGAATTGGATTACGTGGTCACGGTAAACAAGCGAAAGGGCGAATCGTTCACCGAGGGCGTGATCCGAATCAAGACGTTCAAGAGCGAAGCCGTCGTCCGGGACTCAACGAAGAAGGCGAACCGCGAGACACTCTCCATGGTAATGCTCGACTATGATTTTGACACCGAATCCGACGTGTTCGATTTCGATGAGGTCTTCTACTCGGATACGATCCAGAAAGCAAAATGGGAAGTCCGCTTTCCACTCGAATCAGTCGACAAGCAGATCATGGCCGTGTTCGTGGACATTTACGGCAACGAGGCACGCGAAGTAATTTCGGCCAGTAAGTTTGGGTTGCGAGAAACCAAGGCGGTAGCAGAGCCTGCCAAGAAGGCACGGAAGAAAGCAAAGAAGTGATCCACCATGAGCACCAAAGGCGATAAGCGCACCTTCAAGAATGAAGACCTGATCCTTAGGGTGACGGAGAACATTGACCCGAAGCAGTGGGACGAGGGCAAATACGAAGCGTTTCTGGACGAACTGGGTGGCTTCCGCGAATACCAGAAGGAGGCCATCCGAACGACGCTGCGATTCTTGCTGGGCGGCAAATATGCCGATCTTCGTGCACTGGCGAAGGAGAACTTTGACGACAACACGGAACTGCGGGAGCGTTATGGTTCATGGGCCGGGATGGAAAAGCAGCTTCAGCTACCTGACCAACTTGCCTGCTCCATAGATCAGGCCACTGGAACCGGCAAGAGTTATGTGCTTTACGCGATTGCGATGAGTTTGCTGGCCGAAGGTGCGGTAGACCGCGTGCTGGTGCTCTGCCCATCGAACACAATCGAGGACGGATTGCTGAAGAAGTTCAAAGAACTCGCCAGTAACAGCGAACTCCGCGATGCGCTGCCGGAAAGCGCAAAGCTCCGGACGCCGAAGATAATCAATGCATCGGAAAGCATCGTGGAAGGTTCGATCTGCGTGGAGAATTATCACGCCATCCTGGAGAACACTAAGTCCTCTATCCGCGAGAGTTTGAAGGGCAAGGGTGCACGAGTGGCCGTACTTAACGACGAAGCACATCACGTGGCCAACGAATCGGGCACAACTTCCAAGCGGTGGAAGGAGTTTCTCGAAAACGGCGACTACGGCTTCAGACTGGTGGTCGGCGTTTCAGGCACATGCTATGTGGCTGACGAGTACTTTGCGGACGTGGTGCATCGGTACTCGCTTCGGCAGGCCATCGAGGAGAAGTTCGTCAAGAAGGTAGAGTATGTGGACGAACTCCCGGCGGCAGCGGAGAACCCCGAGGAGAAGTGGCAGTTGGTTTACAACCGTCACAAAGATTGGAAGAAGAAGCTGAAGAGCCGCGGCATCCGACCGCTCACCATCGTCGTCACGAAAGGTATCGCCGATGCAGAGCAGGTCGCCGAAGAATTGCGCGACTTTCTGAAAGACTGGGAAGGGCTCAACGCCGACCAAGCAGGGGCAAAGGTACTTTGTGTCACATCCGCCAAGAAGCACCAGCCGAATGTCGGCAAACTCCGAACGGTGGACAGCCCAGCAAGCAAAGTCGAATGGATCGTGTCGGTCTCGATGCTTAGTGAAGGCTGGGACGTGAAGAACGTATTCCAAATTGTTCCGCACGAAGAACGCGCTTTCAATAGCAAACTGCTGATCGCCCAAGTGCTCGGCCGTGGACTGCGGCGCCCAGATGGATGGAAAGGAGAGGAACCGGTTGTCACCGTCTTCAATCACGATTCATGGTCCGGCCGAATCAAGTATCTTGTGAACGAGATCCTGGAGATCGAGCGCCGGCTTACATCCACGGTTGATCCCAAATCGTCGTATAACTTTGATCTGCACAATCTCGACTATAATCGTGACGAGGACATCACGACGTATGCCAAGAAGGGCGAATACAAGATCTTTGAAGAGGGCTTCGTGGATCTTCCAACGCAAGTCGAGGCGGAGGACGTTACCGTAGGCTTTGAGCGCGCTGTATCTGGCGAACACGTCAAATTCAAAACCACGATTCAGCATAAGACATGGACAGTCGAGGAAGTCGCAGAGGAGATGTATCGCCGGTTGAAGTCAATCGATATGGAATCCAAGGATGCCGACGATCCCACAGACCGCACGAAATATGCGAAGAAGTTCCCTTTAGCCAAATGTGAGGAGATTGTCGCCGCATCGCTGAAGCGCCTCAAGATCAAGAATGGCAAGGTCACCGACGAAAATCGGCAGAAGTTTTTACAGTCGCTCGGTACGCTCCGGCGCAAAGCGGCAAAGCGAGTGGTCTATAAGCTGTCACCCAAAGCCCTTGCGACTGTGAATACTTCCACCCGGCAGGTTGAGAGTTGTAGCGCCGCCGAGCTTCGTCGCGGATCGAAGACCGTATTCTACGTTCCGGGTTGCGAGAGTACATTACTTGATGAACAAAAGGAATTCTTTCGCGAGGTTGTAGACCCAGATGGTGATTTCCGTGGCGGTCGCGAGGAAGTAACCAAACGAGCGGACTTCAAGACGCCCGCAAACCTCGTCATTGCCGACGCCACCCCTGAAAGGAAGTTCGTCCGATTACTTGTTACGCGAGACAACGCTCGCAAACTTGATGCTTGGCTGAAGAATACTCCTGTTGGTTTTTACTGGATCGAATACGCATGGAAGAAGGGTAACAGGCCAAAGCGAGGAGAGTTCAGCCCGGACTTCTTCATCAAGCAGGGCGACCACATCTTCGTCATCGAGGTAAAGGGCGACGAGGAAATCGGCGACCCAGCCGCCGATAACGTCAAGAAGCACGAGTACGCTACGGACCACTTTAATCGGCTCAACCAGTGGGTGGAGAAGGCGAAGATTCCGACGCGTTACCAGTTCAATATGATTTCACCGAAAAGCTACGATAAGTTCTTTCAGACGCTCCGAGAAGGCGGCCTTGTTGGTTTCCGCTCGGACCTGGATGTGGCGATGGCGAAGGCTGCGAAGGCTACGAGTTAGTGGTCTCGCGCCCATCGACGTCGCCAGCACGCCGACGTGAAATTACTTGTACTCCCAGCCGGTCGAAGGATGGAAATGTCTGTCCGCCTTTCCATATTCTTTGGCCACATGCGGAATTCCTCGCGCAATCCGCTTGAGCTCCTTGTAGCCCTGAGGTAACTGTCTGTCACTGGCATCGCGATGGTCGCGATGCCAAATCGAACCCCAAGACGAAAGGGAACGACAGATGGCTACCAAGAAGATCACCACGAAGAAGGCCCGCAAGCCGGCCGCCCCAAAGGCCAAGGCGGCAAAGGCCAAGAAGGCCAAGCCTGGCGCCGAGACGACCGACAACCAGCTCAGCCAGATAGACGCCGCGATCCGCGTATTGGCCGAGGCCAAGGAACCGATGAACTGCGCGGCGATGGTCGAAGCGATGCAGGCCGAGGGCTACTGGGCAAGCCCAGGCGGCAAGACGCCGCAGCAGACGCTGTATTCGTCGATCCTGCGGGAGATCGCGAACAAGGGCGCCGAGTCGCGATTCCGCAAGGCCGAGCGCGGCAAATTCGCAAGCGCCTAGCTTCCACAGGCGCCGAGCGCTACGTACTACCCCGGGCGGCCGCCTGGGGTTTTCTTCGGCCATTTCTGGCCCGCGATTCCGCCGCCGAATAGAAGCCGCCCTGTCTGACGAAAAGGTCGAGCCCGAACTCTAAACACGTTCGGGACTTCGGGCACCGCTTATTCGCTTGCTGTTTCTTCGAAAACATGGCTCCTGTGTGGATGTACAAACGAACATGTACCACCACCCAGGAGCCAAACGATGGACGCCAAAGACCTGACCTTCGGAGTAGAGATCGAGACGATTGCCCCCGACAGCGCCGTCCGCGACGACGGCCTCCGGATCGGATCGTACAGGCACGGGATTCAGGTGCCCTACCTGCCGGCGGGCTGGAAGGCCGAGGCCGACGGCTCGATCAACAACGGAAACGGCGGCCACAAGTGCGAGATCGTAAGCCCGGTCCTCAAGGGCGAAGACGGCCTGGCCCAAGTAGCCACGGTCCTTCGCACGCTCGAGGCCAAAGGCCACCACGTCAACATCAGCTGCGGAGTTCACGTACACGTCGGTTGGAAGCGCGATTGGCCGAGTGAGGCCTTGGCTCGGTTGGTCACGATCGTCGCCTACGTCGAGAAGGGCCTCTACGCGATCACCGGCAGCAAGAGCCGCGAACGCGGAACCTTCTGCGGCGGCGTACGCAAGTATGGCAACGACAAGGCCGCTAAGCCCAACCTTGATCGCAACCGCTACCACGCCTTGAACCTCACGAACCTCGCCCGCGGCACCAAGGACACGGTCGAGTTCCGAGTTTGGTCCGGATCCTTGAGCGCTGTAAAGGTGGTCGGCTGGATCCAGGTGTGCCTCGGATTGGTCGAGCGGGCCTTGGCCGGCAAGCGGATGCCCACCTGGAACCCCAAGCCCTTGAGCGGTGGCTGGAAGAAAGCCGGCCCTGGCCAGAGCGAAGCAGAGCGCCTGATGGGCTACCTGGCCTGGGGCAAGGGCTACGCCCGCATCCACGGCGGCAAGCAGTACGGATGGATTTCGGACGCCATCGCCCAAGACGAGATCAAGACCGAGTTCCGACGCTTGGCCAAGAAGTACGACGCCCAAGCCTAGACGAGAAAGGACCACGAAGCGATGTGCGGGATTTTCGGATTCATTGGCCGACACGGCATTGGGCCAGACATTGCGCGTCTCAAGTGGATCGCCACCGAAACGCAACGACGTGGCCACCACGCGTTCGGACTCGCGTGGGTCGGCGCCGATGGGGCATTGCATACGTTCAAACGCCCAGGGCCCGCAACGGCCAACCTGGGCGACCTAGATCGATGCCGTGGGGCCGTAGCCGTTATCGGCCATTGTCGTTGGGCGACGCACGGCGACCCGCAAGACAATCGCAACAACCACCCGCACCCCGCCGGCCGCGGCTTCGTGGTTCACAACGGCGTGGTCGACAACCACCAAGCGCTGGTGCGCAAGTTCCATTTAGCCACGCGGACGGACTGCGACAGCGAAGTGCTGGGGCTGCTTATGGCCCGCTTCCCAGGCACGTTAGGCCTGCGGGCGGCAAGGGCGGCAGAAGCCGCCGAAGGGCGTCTGGCGATGCTTGGTGTCTGGCGCGACCCGACGCGGTTGCTGGTCGTTCGCAATGGCAACCCGCTCTCGTTTGGCGAGACGAAAAGCGGCTTCTATTTCGGCAGCCTGCCGGAAGAGCTTCCCGGCGGCGTGATCTCCATCAGCGACAGATACGCCGGCGTCCTCGCACTCGATGGCGGCGAGATTCGGCACGACGCATATTCGATCGAAACGTAATTCCTCTTTCAACACAGGAGCATGACCATGAAGAAAAGACGTATGACCGAAAAACGGTTCGAGACGAAGCTGGCCCGCCTGCTCGAACGGCGTCTGGACAGCGCCGGCGGCGGAGTGACGACCTTCCGCGAAGCCGGCGTTCTCACTATGAACCGCGGCCTAGTCGTAACACTGCCCAGCCGCCAACAATTTCAATTGACCATCGTGGAAAGCACCCGCTAACCCAGGAAAGGAAAGAAGATGAAAGAACGATCGAAATCCACGGTCGGCTACATCCGCATGAGCACCGACCAGCAACAAGACAGTCCCGCACGGCAACGGCGGGACATCAACGCCCTGGCCGATCGCCTGGGCTATCGTATCATCGATTGGTACGAGGACCACGGGCTCACGGGTACCGAGTCGATCAATCGACCAAAGTTCCAGCGCCTGCTGCAGGATGCCAAACGCGGCCGGTTCGAAGCCGTGCTCTTGAGCGAACAGAGCCGCATGTCGCGTGAAGACGTTTTCGATGCCATGCTGCATTGGAAGCTGCTGCGGGACGCCGGCGTGAAAATCGTCACCTGCCAACGCGGCGAATTGGACTTTAGCAACCTCGGCGGCGTGATCACGGCCATCGTGGACCAATACGGGGCTCACGAAGAGTCGGTCAAACTGGCGGACCGGGTTGTCAGCGGCAAGCGATTGGCCGTGACCAACGGGCATCGCCAGGGCGGGGCGCTCTACGGCTACGACCGCGAAATAGTTGATGAGACGGGGCGCGTCGTTCGACGGATTTCAGGCGGCGAACGGTTCTGCAAGCCGGCAACGTGGAAATCGCGGCTGGTCGTCTCCACAGACGAGCAAGTCGTGGATGCCGTGCGATACATGTTCGAAGCCGTGGGCAACGGTATGAGCTATGGAACCGTCGCCCGCGAAATCAATCAACAAGGCGTTCGCACCATGTTCGGCAAACGGTTCAACGGATCTTCAATACGACGCATCGTCACCAACCCCGCCTATGCCGGCGACATCGTATATGGCCAGACGCGGCGACGGGGCAAGTTCCGCACGTTGTTCGATGAAGGGGGCATTATCTATCAGGATGGCCACGAGTCGTTGGTCAGCCGGCGGGTCTTTGATCGAGCCCAGCAGTCGACCAAGGCCCGTCCGCAGACGTCCAAGATCGCCAACCCCGGCCGCTACCTCTTGACCGGCCTGGTGTACTTGGCCGACACCGGCCGACGCCTGCACGGGTACGTTTCTCGTCATCGCAGCCAAAAAACGCCAAGGCGTTACTATGCCCTGGCTCCGCGCTACTTTGAAGAGTACCCGGAAGAATCGGACCGTCCATCGTTTCGAGCCGAAACCATCGAAACCGCCGTCCTGACAAAGCTTCGGGACTACATGAGCGACGAGCGAAACAAGCGGTCCATGCAATCGGAGATCGCCAAACGCACCCGGAAGGCCCAAGCCAACGTCGCGTCGATCGAAAAGCGTCTGGGCGACCTACGGACGAAGATAGAGCGTGGCACGGAAAACCTCGCTCTGGCCAACCGTGAAGACGTGCCGGGCGTATCGCGACTGCTGGGACAATGGCGTGATGAAGAGTCGCGATTGCGGGAAACGATGCGCCAAGCCAACGGCAGTGGGACACCTTCGCCAGAAGCGATGCGGGTCATCGCTGGGATCGATCAACTGCTCAAACGCCTTTCCGAAGCGAACCGGGAAAAGCTCGCATTTGCGTTGCGACAGACGGTCAAGCGTATCACGCTGCGCCGGGAGCGACGGGGTGATGGCAAGTATCGCGTCACGTTGTGGGACGGCGTGATTGAACTGCGAGATGACCTAGGCCTGCGGGGGACGATCCATCTGGCCGATGATGACATTCCGACGCCAGGCCGCTGGCACGATGCTGTCGCCTTCGTACGCGACCACGGCGGCGTGGTCTTTATCAGAGACATATCCGAAGCATTCCGAGTTCGCCAGCCCTACGCTTCGCGCCTTCTGGCCCAAGCGGTGTTGAGCGGCAAGGTTCGTAACCTGGGCCACCAGAAGGGATGGATGGCGGTCGGGTAGGCCGGCGATTTCGGCTACAAAACGAGAAAGGCCCTGCCGGAATCGTACCCGGCAGGGCGTGGGAGATTCAGGTTTTTACACGATGCTCAGCTTCGGCGGCGACGCCAGGCACAGATCAGCACGCTGATGGAACCGATGCCAAGCAGGACGAGGGTGGAGGGTTCGGGGACTGGGGCTACGGAAGCCTCCAGCGTGAGATCGATGTAGTTCGCGCCAACCGAGTTGCTGGCGTGAACCAAACCGCTCACGTTATCAGTAAAGGTAAGGCGATAGGTACCCTCATACTCCGTGAAAGCAAGCGGGTTCTGCCCGGCGAAGTGAGCGCTGTAGAGGCTGGATCCACCTGCGGCGACGTTACCGCCGGTGATGTTGAACAGATCGTCGCCCTCCAAGAAGCTGAGCGCGAAGCTGGTAAGCCCGAGACCGCCGAGGTTAAAGATGCTCAAGCTTTCATCGTCGCTTGTGCCGCTAGCGAGCAGGCCGAAATCGAGAGTCAGGTCGTTTTCATCTTCAGCGGATTCGAACGAAGCATTGCTGTGAGTCGAGTAGGTGTAGGTAATGCTCTCGGTGGCGAGCACCGGGTTCGGGTTGACGCCGGCGCTGGTGCCCGAAAGATTGGTGCCGGTCCTATTCGCCGACAGCTGCGTGTTGGTGACGTTCTGCGCAACGTTGCCGAGGCCGACGAAGTTGTTCAAGTTGGCGGCCGAACTGGTCAGCGAGAGCGAGCCGAAGGTGGGGGTGGTGAGGCTGAGGCTCGTGCCGGTCGTGCTGGTCGACTTCGAAAGACTGGTGCCGCCCAGCAGCCACTGGTACGAGAAGCCGGCGCTGCCTGGCGATCCGCCCCGCGTCAGGGTCGCTGCGACGATCGTGAGCGTTCCGGTGGCGTCGGTCAGCACGCCCAACGACGGGTCAAACTGACCCATGCTTCCCGGCGAGTTATTCTGCGTCCTGAGAACCGAACCGCCGGTGGTGGTCGAGTCAAAGACTGTCAGGTTTCCTGTCCCTGACATGAGCGTGATGTTGGTCCCGTCAACTGTGATCACAGAAGCACAAGCTACCGATGCGGTCAACAAAACAGCGAGGGAAACCAGGATCCTGCAAGGTGTCGCGTAAGTGGCTTTCATCAGTTCGCCCCTTTCTTAGAAGTAGCGGAAATTGGAAGTTGATAGATCAAGAACACACACGTACTCTCAACAATCTGCCTCATCAGCGGTTGTCGTGCGTGAACAACCATTGCCGTTCGTGGCGACCGATTCGCAATCCGCGTTACCCGCTACGCTCGTCAACTTGTCTCCGCCTCCGTTTGCGGTTTCTCTCTCGTCTTCGGGTAAATGTCTTGGGATTCGCAATACTCAGGACAAACGACAAAGGTGAACCACCGACCGTTGCGTGCAGCACAACAGACGGCGGATTACGCACAAGGGAAAACACCCAGCCCAAGAACGGCCCGCCGCAAGGTGATGTCTTGCACGGCGAACAACGGGGACTAGGTTCGCTGCCTAAAGATTGGAGTCGTAAGAGTAAAACCTTTGTTTGCCGCACCCGACATTGAGTCCAGCAATTCCTCAAATTTACCCCCCCCCCCCCTATTTGTCAATGACTTGGCTGCGAAGAACTGCGAAAATGGAAAACTTTCTTGAGGGGGTAATGTTATCCAATTTAACCACCGGCATAGTTCCAGGGCAAATAAAAGGGGGACCGGTCCAGTTTCGCAGCGGTCAGGCGGGTTGGCAATGCACGATCCACCACGCTGCGAAAAACGGTATTCGACGGTTCGCCGTCGCCCCCCTTGTTGACCGCTATCGCCCTCCACCCATCACAACCCACCCCCTGCGAAAACGCCGCCGGACTGCTGGCCGTATTTCTCGGGCTCCGCACCGAACGCCGAAAAGCCCCCAAAAAGGCCGGCTTTTCAGCTGTTCGCTCGTTGTCCGTTTCTCGGGCGCCCTTCAACGTGGCCTGCGGAAATTCGTCTGGGTATAACTATGCCTCCGGTCGACTCGACCATCAAACGTACTTCAAGTCGATCCGCGTTGACCAGGAATATATGGCCTCGGTGGTACTGGACCGCGTGCTGCGGGCCTGGCTCGACGAGGCCATTCTAATCAGCGAACTCTTGCCGCTCTGGATGCGGACGGCCACCTTCCGCGATCTCGACCATCAATGGTTTTGGGATGGCCAAGAGCATGTAGACCCAGCCAAGGAGGCCAACGCTCAGGCCACGCGGCTAACGAGCCACACGACCACGCTCGCCTACGAATACGCGCGGCAGGGTCGTGATTGGGAGAGTGAACTTAGACAGCGGGCCAAAGAAATGGCCCTCATGAATGAACTGGGGCTAAGCGTGGCTCAATTGCAGCCGGTTGCTGCGCCCGTTACGAACGAAACGAAGACCCAAAGTGAGGAGAATTAGAATGCCGCTTCCGATGCGCAATATCGACGAGTCGCACGAAGAGTTCATCGCCCGGTGCATGGCCGACCCTGTAATGGTACGGGAGTTTCCCGACGAGACCCAGCGGCGCGCGGTGTGTCAGCGGCAGGACAAGATCGCCGCGGATGGCGCGCTCAGCTTCGTCAGTGAGCCCGGCGACATCACCATCGAGGCCGCGGCCGTTGATGCGGCGGCAGATGGCCAAGACAAGCCGCGGCTGCCGCGGTTCTCGATGGTGGCCTACACCGGCGGACCGATGCGGTTGGCCGGCTGGCGCTATCCGGTCGTGGTGGACCTAGCCGGCATGGCGATCCCCACGCAGAACCGGCCCATCCGTTTCGGACACGACATGCAGAGCGGCGTGGGGCACACCGACTCGATTCAGATCGACAGCGGCAAACTGCTGGCCGCGGGCAAGATCTCGCGCGACACGGCGGCCGCCAAAGAGATCGTAATTTCGGCCCGCAATGGTTTTCCGTGGCAGGCATCCATCGGCGCCAGCGTCGAGGAGTTCGAGTTCATCAAGGCCGAGCAGAAGGCGCTCGTCAATGGTCGCGAGTTCATGGGCCCGGTCAACGTCGTCCGCCGCTCGACTCTGGGCGAGATCAGTTTTGTGGACCTGGGCGCCGACGGCCAAACCTCGGCCAGCGTTGCCGCTTCGTCCACCCCACACAAGGAGGAGAATTCCGCAATGTCTGACAGTATTACTATAGGCGCAGCTCAGCATGCCGTTTCCCCGGCTTCTGATGGGGCGGCCAAGCCCCCGGCGCCCGCTGCTGTATCGCCGGCGGCAAGCGGCGCAGATCCCGGCCGAAGCGCCGTGGAAAAGATGCGAGCAGAGGCGGCCGCCGAGACGACGCGGATCGCTGCCATCCGTCGGCAATGTGCGGGGCAGCATCCGGAGATCGAGGCCCGCGCCATCAGCGAGGGCTGGGACGAAACCCGCACCGAGTTGGAGGTCCTGCGTGGCAGCCGGCCGACCGCGCCGGCCGTGCATGTCCACCAGGACGTTGTTAGCGGCACCGTGCTCGAGGCAGCGTGTTTGCTCACTGCCAAGCTCGACGGAGTGGAAAACCACTTCAACGAGCAAGCGCTCGAGGCGGCGCAGCGGCGATTCCGCGGCGGCATCGGGCTGCAGGAGCTGTTGCTCGAAGCCGCCCTGGCCAACGGCTATACGGGGCGGAGTTTCCGCGACAGCCGGGCGATCATGCAGTACGCCTTCGCGCCGGATCTCCAAGCCGGCTTCTCGACCGTCGATATCGGCGGCATCTTAAGCAACGTGGCCAACAAGTTCTTGTTGGAGGGGTTCTTCGCTGTCGAGCGGACGTGGCGGAACATCTGCGCGGTGCGCAATATCGGCGACTTCAAGACGGTCACGAGCTACCGCCTCGTCGGCAAGGAACAGTATGAAAAGGTCCCGCCCGGAGGCGAGCTCAAGCACGGCACCTTGGGCGACGAGACGTACACCAACAAGGCCGACACCTATGGCATCATGCTGTCGATCGACCGCCGCGACATTATCAACGATGACTTGGGCGCGATCACCACGGTGCCGCGAAAGCTCGGCCGGGGCTCGGGCCTGACGATCAACGACGTCTTCTGGAGCACCTTCCTGGACAACAGCGCGTTTTTCAAGGCCGACAACAACAACTTTTTGTCGGGCGCGGACACGGCACTGTCGATCGATGGGCTCACGAAGGCGGAAGAGGCATTCATGAACCTTTGCGATAGCGATGGCAACCCGATCGGTATCATGCCGGCCATCATGCTGGTGCCCACCGCGCTCAGTGCCATGGCTACGCAGCTCTACAAGTCGATCGAGTTCCGGGATACCACCGCCAACAACAAGTATCCGGTCGCCAATCCCCATCAGGGCAAGTTCCGCACGGAGGTGAGCCGGTACCTGAGCAACAGCCACTACACCGGCAACTCGGGCAAGGCCTGGTACCTGCTGGCCGATCCGGGCGACCTGCCGGTGATCGAGGTGGCGTTCCTCAACGGTCAGGAGTCGCCCACGATCGAAACGGCCGAGGCGGACTTCAACACGTTGGGAATTAAGGCCCGCGGTTTTCATGATTTTGGAGTCGCCCTGCAAGATACCCGGGCCGGCGTGAAGAGCAAGGGCGAGGTGTGACGCAGCGGCAATGCGTCCCGAGTGCAGCGACTTCTTAACGAGAACTGACTAGACCAAAACGAGGAGGCAACGAAAATGCCACAAGCGACATATGTGGAACGAGGGGACACGATCGACTACACACCCGGCAGCAATGTGGCGGCCGGTGCGGTGGTCGTCCAGGGCGATTTCGTGGGCGTCGCCAAACAGCCGATCGCAGCCAACGCGCCCGGTGCGCTGGCCGTTGTCGGCACCTTTGACGTGGTGAAGGCGGCCGTGCAGATCGCGGCCGGTGCAGCCGTGTACTGGGACGCCGACGGCAATCCCGTCGGCGGCAGCGCCGGGAGCGGCGCCGCCACTACGACGGCCAGCGGCAACAAGTTCTTGGGGTATGCGGTCGCCGCGGGGGCTGACACGGCCGCCACCGTCCGCGTCTCGCTTCGATCCGGCCAGGCGGTTGCAGGGGAAGGCGGGGCGCTTCCGCGCTTACGGATCTGACCGACGTCGGCACCGTGGCGTACGAAGCCGGCAAGATCCTCGTGGCTGACGGCGACAGCTACGAGTCCGTAGCCGTCGCCGGCGACGTGACGCTCGCGGCCAACGGCGCGGTCACCATTGGGGCGGACAAGGTGCTGGCGTCTCACATCAAGGACGGCGAAAGCCTCCCGGTGGGCGTGGCGGTGCCGGACACCAAGGAGGTCACCTTCGGTACCAGCAAGTTGGCCCGTAGCGGCAACAACATTGTCGCCACGTTGCCGGTCGCCGATCCGAGCGTCGCCGGCGCACTGTATGTCGATGCCGGTGTAGTCAAGGTCTCGGCGGGAGTGTAAGCGAGATGACGGACCTGCTTCGGACCGGATCTGAATGGCTTCAACAGCAGCGGACCAGGCATGCCGCGTCGGTAGTGAGCTATCGGCGCGGCAGCCTGTCCGCCCAGGTCCTGGCCACCATCGGTAAAACGACATTCGAAGTGGACGACGGCTACGGAATCCTGGTCCGTCACGAATCACGCGACTTTTTGATTTTGGCAGCCGACCTGGTGTTCGACGTGCAAGCCGTGCTGCCCGAACGTGGAGACCGGCTCGAGGAGCGGCAGGGCGAGAAGCTTTTTGTGTATGAAGTGACTGCGCCGGGCAAGGAGCCCTGCTGGCGCTACAGTGACGCGTTCCGCATGACGCTAAGGGTTCACACCCAACAGGTGCAAGCAACATAGACGACCGCATTATTGCGAAATAAGGGAGCCACCATGACCACCGAAGAGATCACCAAGAAAGTTCAAGACGCCGGAGCGGCCTACGGCGTTGTGTTGGCCCGCCGTACGACGGCCACTGGCCGGGTGCTCGAAACTCAAGCCGCGCTCACCGCAGCACAAGACGCGCACCAGAACGCGTCGACCGCGCTGGTGAAGGCGGACAAAGAACTGGAGGTCGCCAGGGAGACCTTCTTCACCACAATCCGTGGCCTGGAAGGCGCACCGTCACCACGCCGGCCGAGCCGGCGAAGCCAGTCCAGACTGCCGATCAACCCAAAACCCCGGCAACGGACAGCAAATAGCGATTATGGCCAGTACCACCGTTCAGATCGCCGACGCGATGGTTGCCGCCCTCAACGGCCACCGGTTTTCGCGCCCTTTTCGCGCTGTGCGGGCTTACGTGCCGGTCTACGAACTTAAGGATATGGAAACGCTGCACGTCACGGTGGTTTCGGCTGAGTTCCAGTCCGAGCCCAGCGACCGAACACGGGACCGCGAGGACCACACACTGCACGTATGCGTGCAGCAGCGCTTTCGGCAGGGATCGGCCGGCGTGCCCCTGGAATGGCTCGATGTTTTGGTCGGCCTCTGTGACGAGATTCGCGACTTCCTTCGGCAGGCGCAGTTGCCGACAGCCCCATCGCTAACGGCGCGATGGATTAAATCCGAGACGAAACCGATCTATGACCCCAAACATCTTGCTGAGTACGGCCAGTTTACCGGCCTGATGGCTTTCACCTACCGAGTGGTGCGCTAAAGGGATATCAAGTAATGGGCGTGATGAAAGACCTTAATTTGGGACGGGCGCTGGGTCTAAAGGACCAGGTGCGTATGTCAAAGGTCTTTTTCGACCGTCAGCGGGTCGTGAGTCGCATCGGCCGGGCCAACGCGCAGATCATGGCCAAAGCCGGCGCGTTCATTCGCCGCACGGCCAAGGGCAAGATCCGCTACGCCAAAAGCCCTTCCAAACCAGGCAGTCCGCCGCACGGCCATCGCGGCAAGTACGGCCAGTCGCCGCTGAGGGAGTTGATCTACTTCGCCTACGACGAGCGGACCAATTCGCTGGTGGTCGGTCCCACGCCGTTTCGCGGCATGTCCAACGTGCCGCGAACACTCGAACTCGGGGGCACGGCAGCCGGACGCAAGAACCCGTTGCGGCGTGTGCGTCACGTGGGCGATGGTGGCGAAATCCGCTTGGGTGGTCCAGCCTGTAGGACCACCAAGAAGAACCGCTTTGGCGCGACGGTGACCTACGTGAAGCTCACGACCGCCGCCCAAGCGGCCCGTGCTAATGAGTTGCAGGAAGTGCTTTATGGACCGCTGACGATCGGGCCGGCATCGATTGCCGCGCGGCCGTACATGGGCCCGTCGCTCGAAGAGAACCTGCCGAAGTTGCCTAGCTTGTGGGCTTTATGTGTTGGAACACATAAGGC
>CAVXFB010000008.1:0-1375000 GCA_963760935.1 uncultured Planctomycetaceae bacterium
TTCTGAAAAAATCATTTCATGGGGTCATGACCATAGAGATCTTCAACGAGCCGGACCTGATTGATTCATTAGCCACACTCAGGAAATTGGGGCTGCATTCCTGGTGATGCGTTCGAAACGGATTTGCTTTTGTGAAACCAAGTCGACCGGCACGGAGGCCGGTCGCTACCAGCTCACGGTGGGGCCCGGCGTCGCTGCCGGACCGAGGCAATTCCATAAATTTATTGGCGAATGTGTATGAGTCCCTAGTGCATTATTTGAATTTTCTTCTCTGCGCCCTCTGCGATCTCTGCGGTGAACTCTGTTTGCCCATCATTGCCTTTCGGCGGATTCTCTCTTGACACTTTCTGTCCGGGAGTGTGATAATCATTAGTGACCCAGTGCCGAAGTGGCGGAACTGGTAGACGCGCCAGGTTCAGGGTCTGGTGGGCGTAAGCCTGTAGGAGTTCGAGTCTCCTCTTGGGCACCAACAACGATCATGCAATGACCCGGCTGTGAAGGCCGGGTTTTTTGTTGCAATCAGGATCCCAACCAACCGAGATCATCGCAACTTGTCGTCTTTTGCTGCTGTATAATAAACGCGAGCAGTGGCGCGCGCAAGTAAACAGCTCATTTGCTTTCGAGAACTGCCCACAACCCGGAAAGCAATCTCACTCTCTGCTGGACAGTCGATAATTCCTCACAGATAGAGCGAGCGTCAAGTTTTCCATATACCAATTCACAAATTGCCGAAGCCCCTCCGCCAGCCTGGTTTTCGGCGTGAAACCCAATTTTCTTTGGGCCCTCTCACTGTCGGCATAGGTCGCTACCACATCCCCCGGCTGGGCGGGGATCATTTCTTTGACGGCCTGCTTGCCGGTCAGGTCTTCCAGGGTTTGAACGAAATGGAGGACCGGGACGGATTATTATTGCCCAGGTTTATCAGTTCGTACGGCTCCAAGTCTTTTGAAAACAGCGCCCGGATGACACTCCACGATATCGTCTATATAAGTAAAATCCCGGCGGTTCTTTCCTAATTGAAAATCCTGATCGGTTCTCCGTGGAGGATAGCCTCAAGGAAAGACCAGTACGCCATATCCGGCCTGCCCCAGCGTCCATACACGGTAAAGAACCGGAGACCGATGGTCTGAAGTCCCCACAGGTGCGTGTAAGTATAGGCCATAAGCTCATTGGCTCTTTTTGTGGCCGCGTACAAACTCACCGGAGTGTTCACCGGGTCTTCTTCAGAGTAGGGCCTCTTGGTGTTTCCGCCGTAGAAGCTGGAACTGGACGCGTATACAAAGCGCTGGACCGGCAGCAAACGAGATTCTTCAATAATATTAACGAAACCTTCCAAATTGGATTTCTGGTACATAAACGGGTTCTTGAGCGAATACCTTACCCCCGCCTGCGCGGCCAAATGACATACAATTTGCGGCGAAAAGTCCCGGAAGCAGTCTTCAACGGCATCTCTTTCAGCAAGGTCAATCTCAAGGCCCGTGAACTTCGGATATGAGCCCAGAATTTCGGTTCTGGCTCGCTTCAAGGCTGGTCATGGTACGAATTGAAGTTGTCCGCGCCGATGACTTCGTGGCCTGCATGAAGCAAAGCTTTTGCCACGTGAAAACCGATGAAACCCGCGCTGCCTGTAACAAGAATAGTTGACATTTTTTTGTTGAGGGGGAAGGAAGAGATTCTGGGGAGGTCCTTTTTGCAAAAAGGGCCTCCCCAAGCCCCTCCCCCAAAAACTCCTATGAATTTTCTAACTTACACATTTGTGGCTTCGGCGCAGGATGTCTATACAGCCTTGGTTAAGCCGCTAGCCATATAAAAGTTCTTGCCGGAGGGGCCGGGAACCGGCTTCTTTCAAGAAGCGGGTTCCGGGCGGCCTTCTCAGCGCCCCTATTGATCCTCTGTCGAGAGATCTCCGTACCTCTACCGATAGCCTTTGGGGTGCTCCGAGGAAACCACTGCAAAGCCTCGGCGGCGATCTTATCCAAATCCGATCGTGACGGCCTCCACCCGAGCGTTCGGTGGGCCTCCGCCGCGTCCACGACCAATTCAGGAGGATGGCCGGGCCTCCTGGGTCCGATTTGAGGCTTCAGCTTTTGGCCGAAAACTCGCTCTACAGCCTCAACTGTAAATTCGAAAATCCGTAGCCTGTGCCCAAATTGAGCTTAACGAGCGGCGCCTCGTCAAACTTGTCCAGGACCTTTAGATGAGCTTCCGCCAAATCGGTCACGTGAATATAATCCCTGACACAGGTCCCGTAGGCGTCGGGAATCATTCCCGAATCTGACCAGCTCCTTATTTAGCTTCAAAGCAAACCGAACCACATTGGGGATCAGATGGGTTTCCGGGTCATGGTCCTCACCCAGCCCATCCTGAGACTCACAACCCGCCGCATTGAAATACCTCAGCCGAGCGGAACGAATGCCATAGCATGATAATAGTCTTCCAGCATCCATTCGATTGTCAGCTTTGTTCGTCCATACGGAGAAATCGGATTCGTCGGATGCTCTTCACGCAGAGGGAGCTGTTGCGGCGCCCGTAGACAGCGCAAGTGGAGGAAAAGACCACCCGGTCGTGATTCGTGGCCCTCATGGCCTCCAGCATATTGTAAGCCGATATGACGTTGTTGCTATAATACTTCGCCGGCTCGGTCACCGATTCGCCGACAAGGCAACTGGCCGCAAAATGGAAAATGGCTTCGTAGCGGTTCTCCGCTAGATGCGCCGCAAGAAATCCTCGGTCACGCAGGTCGCCTTGAAGAAATCGATGCCCTTTCACGGCCGCTGGATGGCCTGTGGACAAATTGTCAATGACCGTAACGTCAAATCCAGCCAACACGGCAAATCGCGCAAAGTGCGATCCACGTAGCCCGCGCCGCCGATTACGAGAATTCTGTGGTCGTTCATGAAAAAAATGCTCGCCTCAATTCAGTGCCGCGAACTATAACATTAAGAGATATATTTCGGCAAAAAGTAGCTTCTGATGAAAACTCATCTTTATCGCAAAAGCATAAGGGAGGCGCCAAATGTCATTTGAAATTACCGATGTCAGGGCACGTGAGATCCTGGATTCCCGAGGGAACCCCACGGTCGAAGTAGATGTAATCCTGGACGACGAATTTATCGGCCGCGCGGCCATACCTTCAGGGGCTTCCACCGGCGAGCGGGAAGCCATAGAGCTGCGTGACGGTGACAAAAGTCGCTACGGCGGGAAGGGTGTATTGAAAGCCGTGGAAAACGTTATGGAAGAGATCCGGCCCGCGGCGCTGTGCCTGGACACGTTCGACCAGCAGGGGCTCGACCGTACACTCATTGATCTGGATGGCACGCCTAATAAGAGCAAGTTGGGGGCAAACGCGATTCTGGGAGTAAGCCTGGCCGCAGCCAAAGCGTGCTCGGCAAGGTTGGAGGTCCCTCTGTATCGTTACCTGGGCGGTGTCGGCGCTGTGCGGCTCCCTGTCCCGATGATGAATATCCTGAACGGCGGCACGCACGCGGACAACAATGTGGACATCCAGGAGTTCATGGTAATGCCTCTGGGCGCGTCCAGCTTCAGGGAAGGGCTGCGCATGGGCGCGGAGGTGTTCCACGCTCTGAAAAAGGTGCTCAAGGGAAAAGGTCTCAACACCTCGGTGGGAGATGAAGGGGGCTTTGCTCCGAATCTGCAATCCAACGAAGAGGCCCTCCAGGTTATCATGCAGGCCATAGGCGAAGCGGGATACGAGGCCGGCAAAGACATTTTTATCGCTCTGGATCCTGCTGCAAGCACATTCTTTGAAAATGGGTCCTATAATCTTGCCGCTGAGGGGGCAAAGAAGACGTCCGCGGAAATGGTGGCTTTTTATACGGATTTTGTCGATCGGTATCCCATAGTGAGTATCGAAGACGGGCTGGCGGAAAACGATTGGGACGGCTGGAAATTGATGACCGAAAAATTGGGCTCGAGAATTCAAATTGTGGGTGACGATATCTTTGTGACAAACATTGAGTTGCTCAAGAAGGGAATCGAATTGTCGGTAGCTAACTCAATTCTGATCAAGCTCAATCAGATCGGCACCCTGACTGAAACCATAGAAGCTGTGAGGCTTGCCGGGAGCGCGGGATATTCTTCCGTGGTTTCTCACAGGAGCGGTGAGACCGAAGACACCACTATTGCGGACCTCGCTGTCGCCTTGGGAAACGGCCAAATTAAAACAGGGTCCGCCTCACGGACCGACCGCGTGGCCAAATACAATCAGCTCATGCGCATAGAGGAAGAGTTGGGTGATTCGGCCACATATGGTTGTCCTGAGCTGCTGAGGTAAAGACAGGGACGTTTATGTCCTTTGATCACGATAGGCTGTGGGCGCACGGCCGTGCGCCCGGCGAAAAGAACACGCCAGGCTCGTCAGGGCAAAACTTGGGCATGACCGTAATCATAGGGAGGGGATGCTTATGAAAATGCCGAAACAATGGGGATTCATTAGCTTCAGATGGTGGGTCGTTCACTTCATCGGATTCACTCTCGTGTACACCGCCGGTCGGTTGACGGCGATACTATTAGCGAGGTGATTCATGATCCAACATATTTTGTTCCCGAAAACCGGCTGGATAATTCTGCATGTGATTGCAATTTCCGCATTGTTCTTGCTAGGTTATTCGATTCATTTCTGATGGGGGAATCATGAAAGCGCAGCGTGCTCAGCTTTGGATAGCGCTCGTCGGCCTGGCGCTGGGAGGGTTCATGTTACATTACAGAATACATCCTCCACAGGAAAATTTGACGCATTTCTGGGCCTCCCTGTTTCCCGGCATTGACCTGGTGGTGGTCAGTATTCTTTTCCTGTTCAGGGGCACGTCATATGGGCTTTGTTGCTGAACACTTTCATTGCGTATCTTGGCATCATCCTGATGACCGATTTGACTATTGTCTCTACCGTTGACGGATTTATTAAGATCAGCCCTTGGAAGCAACCATTTGCTTGGCTGCTGCAAACGATGCTGCCGGATATTCTGATTTTGATAGCTGATCTCTTCGTAGGAATGGCCCTGTACAAGATCACCGTGAGTTCCCCGAGAGAAAGCGGCTGATATTCCAGGGAAGGAAGTTCTCTCGTTCACGGGCCCAGCCTGGGGACGACATGAACAGCGCCGGGAAGAAAGCTAAAGGTTTTCAATGTCCGAAACCTCAGAACCTATCAATAAATTCGGTTCTCCCGAGGAGCTGAAAGCTGCTTTTGCCGCGCGCAAATACCTGTTGCCCGACAAAGCGGCTACAGTGCTGTTCCTCGCCGGGTGTTCCGAAAATCCGTTTCCGGCGCCAGGCCGGGCGGGTGCGGGAAAGACAGAGATCCTGGAGGGAGACATTGGAAGCGGTCCTGTAATCCCTTAGTGTTCTTTTTCACAAATACGGGGACGTTGACAATCTCGCGCTGAAAATGAGATTGCTTCGCTGCGCTCGCAATGACAGATCGCGGGAATGTCATTGCGAGGAAGTGAAACGACGAAGCAATCTCCATCGCGAAAAATACGTCACCGTATTTATGAAATGGAGTACTTAGTTACTCGGGGCGAGGGCCTGTCATTGCGAGGAGTGAAACGACGAAGCAATCCTGTAGGGGCGCATGGCGATGCGCCCTTCCTGGATTCCCGTTTCCGCGGGAATGACGGGAGATTGCTTCCCCCGTTTTTCAACGCGACATTATACTTGACAACCCCATCGAGTTGTGTTAAATTAGTCTCGGATAGGGGGCTGCCATGAATAAATCAATCATTTCTCACCCAAGATTCCACAATGAAGAGGCTGCGTACGCGTATGTTGAGTCGATCCTTTGGCCTGACGGCCCCGTTTGCCCCCATTGCGGTGAGACCAAGCGCGTGAATAAACTCCACGGCAAAAGCTATCGAATCGGCCTTTATAAGTGCTATGTATGCCGAAAGCAGTTTACTGTCAAGATCGGAACTGTATTTGAAGATAGCCATGTTCCGCTCGATGTGTGGGTTTCTGCGATATACTTGATTGGCGCATCTAAGAAGGGAATCAGCTCAAACCAGCTTCACAGGACTTTAGGCGTTACCCTGAAGACTGCTTGGTATATGAGTCACCGAATTAGAGAAGCTATGAGGACCGGGGATTTAGTGCCTTTTGGCGCAAATGGCGGAGACGTTGAAAGCGACGAAACTTTCTTATGGAACGAGCCAGGAGCAGAAATAAAGACCGGGACCGGCCACAAACGCAAAGTCCTGGCTCTGATTGATCGGGATACCAAGACTTCAAAGAGCTTTGTAGTTGACAATATAAACGCCAAGACCCTCGTGCCTATTCTGAAAGAGAACATTGATAAAGAAGCCCGCATTCTGACTGACGAAGCGGGACAGTATAAGTATCTGAAAGATGACTTCGCAGATCATCAGGTTGTATGTCACAGAAGAGGCGAGTATGTTTCAGCCGAAGACAAGGGTATACACGTAAATTGCTGCGAAAACTTCTTCAGCATCTTCAAGCGAGGAATGAAAGGTTTTTATCAGCATTGCGCCAAACAGCATCTACACCGCTACCTTGCTGAATTCGACTTCCGGTAGAATAACCGTTGCGGTAAGAAGATTGATGACGAACAGAGAGCAGAAAACTTGCTCAAAGGCGTGGTTGGAAGGCGTCTAACCTATGAAACGACTAACCACCAAGCCTGAGAAGGATAAGAAATAGAATGAGTGGTCGGGGAAGCTGGAAAAATCAACTCTACTTCGGCGATAATCTGCCGATAATGCGGGAGCATATCCAGGATGAATTAGTAGACCTGGTCTATCTTGACCCACCGTTCAACTCTAAGGCTACGTACAACGTGCTCTTTGGAGAGAAAAATGGTTCGCAATCCCTATCGCAAATAGCGGCATTTGAAGATACGTGGCATTGGGGAATTGAACCACAAAAAGCTTACGAAAGGCTTATAAAGCGATCTGATAGGCTATCTAATCTCATCGAAGCCCTTTACGGCTTTCTTGGAACCAACGATATGATGGCTTACCTCGTTATGATGGCGTTGCGTCTCGCCGAACTTCGGGGAATTTTAAAACCTACCGGCAGTCTTTACCTTCATTGTGATTCCACAGCTAGTCATTACTTGAAGATCGTGTTGGATACCATTTTCGGGCCAGAAACGTTTTGTGAATGAAATAGTATGGAAGCGGACTACCGCTCATGGTGATTCCCGTCAGGGCGCGCAGCACTACGGCAGAAATACTGATACACTTCTCTTCTACACTAAGAGCAGCAATTACACATGGAATCAGCTTCATGCTCAATATAGTCGCGATTATTTACAAAGCAAATACGGGAATATCGAACCAGGGTACTGGGCGACGCTATCAACTTGATAACATCACCGGTCCAGGTGGAGCGGCCAAGGGCAATCCTCAATATGAATTCTTAGGGGTGACTCGATATTGGCGATACTCAAGAGAAAGGATGGAAGAATTATACAGAGAAGGTCGAATCGTACAACCTAGCCCAGGGGCTATTCCAAGGTACAAGCGATATCTCGATGAAATGAAGGGACAACCATTACAGGCTCTTTGGACTGACATTGACCCAATAAACTCTCAGGCAAAGGAACGGCTGGGCTATGCTACCCAAAAACCAGAAGCTCTGCTAGAGCGAATAATCAGCACATCAAGCAATGAAGGAGACATAGTGCTTGATCCGTTCTGTGGCTGTGGAACAGCTATTGCTGTTGCAGAACGCCTCAAGCGGGGGTGGATAGGCATTGACATTACGTTTCTTGCAATATCCCTGATTGAAACACGTCTGCAAAATACATTCAAAGGAGATCTATCACCTTACGAAGTAATAGGAGACCCGAAAGACGTGTTTGGTGCTCGGGCACTAGCAGAGAAGGATCGTTATCAATTTGAGTGGTGGGCTGTGGGCAAGGTAGGAGCCTATCCAGCCCAGGATAAACGAAAAGGCGCAGACTCTGGAATTGACGGAGTAATCAAATTTTTTGATGACAACAGCGGAAAACCCAAGAAAATCATTATCCAAGTGAAAAGCGGCAAGCCACAACTCAAGGAAATGAGAGACTTCATTCACGTCGTGGATAGGGAAAAAGCCGTTATTGGGGCTTATGTTACCCTCATCCGCCACAGAGCCAATGCGGAGAGAAGCCATCAAAGAAGGGTTTTACATGGCCGAGCATTTTACGGGCAATATTATCCGCGGATTCAGATACTGACCATAGAAGCAATCCTTCAGGGAGCTTCAATTCAATACCCACGTGGAGCAGACGCTACGTTCAAGAAGGCCGAGAGGAAATATAAGGAACCAGTTCCAGAGCAAGAAAACCTATATTGAACAAACTAAAGGTATCAAGATAATGGGAAGAAAGAAGAAGGTTGAATGGGATGATCCCGAGCGATCCGCTCGGTTCATAGAAACTGCCAAGCAGATTCAAGCCGATGACGCTAAAGATCGCTTTGAAGAGGCAATGAAGCGGATAGCGAAGGCGAAGCGACACAAAACTGAGCTGGAAAACACAACATCATCGTAAAGTGGCAAAATCATTTACGAACGCCTTAACACGACCGATTAGGTTTTTAACCTCTTCTTCTGTGTAAGTGACCTCTATCTCTGAAATGTTAGGATGTACTAGTGGATTTCGGATTCCTTCGCACACAGAATGGACAACATTTTTTTTTTTATTGCTTGGTTCAGCATAGTATTGCTGCAGTTCACAAGTCTGTTGATTCACCTTAACACGACCAAAGGCCACACTTGGCAGCACCTTTGAATCGAACGGACGGGCCGCATTGGGATGAAGCACTCCGATCACCCATGTTGGCTGGAGCGAGAGGCCGCACAGCAGCAGTCCTGAAATGGAACTGCGCGAAGCCGATTGCGTCGCCTTGCTCAAACCGCAGAAACGCTGCTGAGTGGAGTTCGGATGCCTGGTGAATGCCGCCGACCGTTGATAGGGTGTGCTTGTCGATGGTGACACTGGTTGTTGTTATCCCCGTGAGAATCATATCAGGCCACGGCGGACTGAACGAGAACACGGCCGCAGCGCCATGAAACGTCCCGACTGCCACGAGAACCGGCGAATCCTGATTACTGCATTGCACCGCTTTGTTCGTGCATATCGCCTGGATGGCTCTATTGAGCGGAGTCGGGTTCACGAGCACGTTGGCTTCCTCGGACAAGCCGGTAAGGTCCGTTGCCTTCTCCGTCGCAATGTGCGTAACCTCAACGTAGAACTTCTCATCGCCACGACGGCACTTGAAATCAGGTCTTTGCTCTGCTCCTGTGAGTTCCTCGTTCGGTTCGGCGGCCACAGATTGGCTTGCCAGCCATCTCCTCACCCCTGCTTCCGCCAGCGCCGCCTCTTCGTCCGCGTTCAGCATCCTCTCCCAGTTCTTGAGGTATCGCGGATCAAACGCCGACAACCAATGCCGGTGCTCATCGGCGAGTGCGTCACAAAATCGGTTGGTTCGCAATGACGTTGCCATGTCTGATCCTCGCCCTGCGGCTGACCTCCATCACTCACTCGCTCCCTGAAGTCCCGAAAGCCAAGCCGTACTTCTGATACATGAATTGAAGAGCGTTCAACACCTGCGGCGAACCGCTTTCCAGTGGTCTTACCCCGTTCGTCAAAGTCTGACGCAACGCTTGCACGGTCTGAGGAACGGTCCCCTGGTCGAAGCCCGCAATGGGGGAAGTCCTGTCGGCAAAGTTCTGGTGGTATGCCGCGACACCGGATGGGTGCGGCGTTCCCGTGTCCGCGTCCAAAATCAAAAGGGTTGGGTCAATGTCATAGCATTTCTGGTTGGCCTTGTTCGCATCGACTCGATACGGGGCGACCAGCATCCAGTCTCGTCCGGTCGCGGCATCCCCGGAAACGGCCACTTCGACATGCGTGCATTTGTCGAGGAGCGACGAGGGGTGAACCTCGATGTTCGCCTTCTGTTGGTAATCCGGGATGTCGTACACCTTGACGTTGTTGCAGCCGACATCGGCCCACAGCTTCGCCGCCGCTTGCTGCTTGTCCTCAAACCATGTTTCTTTTCTGCCCATTGGATGATCTCCGCTATGTGGGTCGCTGCCTTAGTTGTCGTCCACCTTCATTTCCCGCTGCCGGCATCTGACTCAGGTGACTTCTTCCAGCGGTCGATGGGGTCGCCTGACAGTCGCCATCCAGCCTTCACCATCTCGGCCAGGATGACATAGGAGACGAACGGTGAGCCGTGATGAATCGTTCCGGCAAACTTGTAGTCCGCAACAAACGCATCGAAGATCGGCCTAAGCTCCTCTGGCAGGGAGTGGCGAGCTTGTTCGTGCTTGTCAGAGCGTTTCGCGTCATCACTCATCGGCACTTCCTCCCGTGACTGCCTTCACTTCGGCAAGCAGATCGCCAAACTTGCCGTAGTTGACCTTCACGCCGTCGTCGAGGTCGAGCTTGATGCGCTGGTCGGCGTAGGGCGCAGTTTTTCGTCGAACTCTCTGTACTTCGGCCAATGTGCCTGACCAAGGTGGCCTTTTCCAGCTGTTGCGAATGGCGTCTTTGTGCCGCACCGATCTGGCAGCCTTGTCCCGCTGCCCTGTCGGCTCAAATGGGCAATGCGGGCAGTCATCTTGCCGAGGAGCGGAATCACGTATTCGGTTCGCATTCGGGCGAGCGTCGCTTCGTTGTAGCGATGAAGATAGACGAGGGCCTGGAAGCCTCGCTGCTGGCCACTTGAAAAGAGCCAATAGATCGGCCGACTTCGGTACATTGGCGGCAGAGTCCGACCATTCCGGGCTGTCGGTTTGCTTCTCAAATGGTGTTTGAAGAAGTCGTCGGCAAGATAGCGGCGAATCGTTTCCTTTGCGATTCGCCATTTCTTCGGGTCAAGCGCTATGGCCATGAAAGTAAGGTTGTCTTCCAGGGCCTCACGAGGCCATACGGCGACGAGGAATGTCTCAAACTGTTTGGCGGCGTCGTCGGCAAACCAGTCCAAATTAGTGATTGGCACGATACCATCGTCATCGGCTGCGAATCTCGGTATTTCGCCAGATCAAAACCCACGATTCTCCGCTATTGGCGTAGATCAGTCGTGGCTCGTCAAGGCTGTATCGGCCTACCATACAACCAACGGCATAGGAGATCAGCCGTTTGACGTCTTCGTCCGTTCAGGGCGGTAGAAGGTGATCTGGTTCTCGGGGACTTTGGGGCAAGCTCGTCATTCAAGCCGAAACTCTTCGCTCAAACGCGCGTCGTCAATCCTCTGTTGGAACGATGCGCATGGCATATCGCCGCCATTGCATCCTTTCGCCAGCAGTCCAGAGCTTCACGAACCGTTGATCTGAATGACGTGCTTCCCTTCTAACCAGCCGGATAGTTGTTGAAAGTCCCATGATGTTTCGCTTCCATTCCCAATCCTGGCGAGCGATTCCGATACACTGCGGCTGCAGCTTCCCGAAAACACTACGTATTGGGTCTTGTCATAAACGACGGTGAACGGGCAATGATTGCCCACATCGCCCACTTGCACCTCAAGGGTAGGATTCAGTAATTCCAGAAAGTAGTCCACAGCATGGCTCGACAGGAGTGCGAGGAACAACAGATGGTCTTCCTCGTTCGCAAAGCACGAACTTCCCTTTGGCATCGAAGATAGAACCGGCGTCCGAATGCCTGGCAGCAAAGGGGGAGGAACTCGTCGCCGTCCAAGTAATGGACCGTCTGAAATAGTAATCCGGCTACGAGGAAATGCTCGCCCATGCGCAATAGAGCCTCCGCCCCGATCGTTCGCCAGGCGACTACAATCTCGTTGTTCCCATACCACTTTCGGAAGTCTCCACCTTTGTTGAACGGAAACCATTCGCGATTTGACGCTCATGGCATCATCCGCGGTTGTCGCAGCCAAAGTTTATGTTGGCGAATGCGATACTCCTGCCAGCAACCGCAGAGAAGAGTTCGTTATTGCCCGTAGCATGCCGCCTGACGAGGTTGTGCCAGCTCTTCGAAAGTGGAGTTGAGTCTTGAAGACATTGATAACCGTGTCAGCGGCCCAATATGCAAGTGGTGGTCCCGGGATGACATGGAAGTCGTGTTGGCTCTCGATGCAGAAGCACTGCTCCTGCTATTTCGAGCATGGCTTAATCGCTTTATCGCTCTCGAGTCACCATTCAAGGAGGCGAAAAAACGTCGGTTGAAACCTGTGAATGCGGGTTGAGAAAGCAGCGTTGAATTGTAGTTGTTTACAACCTCACCGGAGATGTTAGAAAATGCTCTTGGTCCCAAATGGGCCATCGATCGATGGCAAGTGCCATGAAAGAACATGCCGTCGCATCGACTCGTCAAATGGATGAGAGAAATAGCCAACTGTGCATGGTCACCAAGGCGAAACTCCGTCCAGGGCTCATACAAAGTTCTCCTGCACGTTCAATGAATCGATACAAGTCTGCTTCGTGGAATCAGGGAAGTCTCGATAACAAGGTCCGCTACCAGTGTATTCATCCGATGCGGCCTCCCATATACGGTGGATTCTGCCACGTGCATCGTACCTCGCCAGCAAGGTGAGCTTGCTGAATCAATGGCCGCGGAGCGTACAGCTGACTTCTCGAACATGCCGCCGTGGACAATTACATCCTCTACTCGCTGAGGAATGGCAGGAAATTTCTCGGCCAGTCCTCCTGGCACCCGGATCAGCGAGCCGAACGTCTTGCCATGCTCGAAGAGTTCGATCAGTTGCGTCACATCGGCCTGCGAGATACCGCCCTCTGACCGCCAGGTTCTTCCGGCTGAACAGCGGAGCCTTCTCGTCAGCGATCTCCTCGAAGAGTTCGCCGAACGGCGGCGGTTCCTCTTTGAGGATCGGCTGGTTGAGCGCTTCGGTGATCTCCCTGGCATCCAGACCTTTGCTCTCCTGGATCGACAGGACGTGGGGCTGCAACGTCTCGCTCGAAGAATGCTGCGGTCGTCGGCACGGGCCTTCATCATCAGGGCGAAGGCCGCAAGCTGCGCCGCCCGGTCGTCGATCTCCAGGCCGAAGAGGTTCTTCTCCAGGATCAGCCGGGGGATGTCCTTGGCCCGATAGCCCCGTTCCTGATAGATCGCCTTCAAGAGGTCGTAGGCTTCGACCAGGATGTGGCCCGAGCCGCAGGCCGGGTCGAGCAGCGTCAGTTCCTCCGGGTTGAGGCTCTTGGGCGTGATCTCAGCGAGCTTGGCCTGGACTTCCGGCGTCTGCTCGGCAGGCTCGATGTAGTATTCCATCTGCCGCTTTGAGCGGCGAGTTCGGATACGTCGCCATCCATTGCCGACCCAGGCTGTTCTGCACGAGGTACTTCACGATCCAGTTGGGCGTGAAAAGCTGGGTCGCGGCCGGGATGTCCTCGCTCTTGACGACCTTGCCGATTACCTCGTCCTTCTCGCTCGCTGATGTAGAACTGGTAGAGCCAGCCGATGATCTCGACCTCCTGCCAGTCCTCTTCGGAAATCTCATCGACCAGCTTGCGGATCAGCGAGTCGGAGTGGAGCAGGTGGTCGGGCAGCGAGCAGTTCCGTCTCGTCGTCGATCGACTCGAACAGAAACGGCATCGCCCTGTGCAGGGCATTGCACTGGGCCAGCAGCAGCAGCCGGTAGAGTTCCTCTTCCTTCGTGCCGTCGAGCTTGAGTTCGATCACCTTCTGCTTGTTCAGGCCGGGCAGATCGACGTGCTCGGCATGTTCGACGATCTCGGGCGCGCCGTCGTCGCCTGCCCGTTACCGGAGGGAGCGGAGGACAGAACCCGGTAGCCGTGGTCCAGGTAGCCGTGCAGTTCCATGAACCGAATGGCGACCAGCCGATTGAACCACGTATAGGCCATCGCCTCCATCGTCTGATCGAAGCCTTGCCTCTGGATGCGGGCTTCCAGCTTCTTCCGCTTCTCGCCAACCGCCTTCGGGAACGGCACGACCGGCGATCAGGACCACATCTCCCTGCTCGGTCATCGGCTCGGTCTTCTTGGCCGTCAGCCCGAAGTGCGCCGCCCGAGCGGTGACGGCCTCGATGAACTCACGGCGGGCCTGGGGAGCGTAGGTTTTCAGCTTATTGCGGTTCATGGGTCGGCTCCTATCGAATCTGGATGCGTTCGCCACGGGCATAGGCCTCTTCCAATTCCTGCCGCAAGGCGTCGAGGAAATCGTCGATGTCGTCTTTGGTTTCGAGGTAGGGCGACTTCACCAGCATGGCTGGCTTGATCTCCTTGCGAGGCTTCACCACGACCTTCGGCTCGCCGTCCTCCGGTCTTCTTCTGCTTCTGTTTCAGGAAGTCTTCGATCTTCGCCAGGGCCGCGTCCAAGGCCGCTCGGCTTCCTGGACGGCCTGGGCGATGTGGGCCACGCTCTCCTGTCCGCTGGACGGAATCCCGCAGGGCTTCCAGCGGCCCCAGGCACGCTTCGCGAAGCCCTTCGTCGCTTTGGGCCGTCTCGACCTCCTTCACCAACTGCAGAGTGCAGTTCATTGATGCGGGCGATGGCCTCGTCCCGCCGCTGTGGCGAGAACGGCCGTGTTGATCGCCTCGACCGTGGAGATCAGGGCCTCGGCCTCGTGGATCGATCTGTAGGGGCTGGGGGCGTGAAGAATCTCCCTCATCCGGTTCAAGGCTGGCCCAGCCTCTGGCGTCACGCTCCAGTTCCAGCGGTTCAGCCCGAAGCGGTCGTGAAGCCTTGCGGAGCTTCTCCCATGTCGGCTTCTGGTGCTGGTAGAAGTTGTCGATGTCGTGGAACTCGTTCGACAGGTCGAGCAATGCCGCCTTGTTTTCCAGGAATCGCTCGATGAACTTGGCCGGTTCGTCGGCTGCCAGGAGCGCCTTGATGAGGCTCAGCCCATCGGTGATCTCGTCTTGGCCGGGGTAGTTGCCGGTGTCGGCCAGGGCCTTGTAGTTGGACAGGCAGGATTGCCACTCCTTGGCACTTTGCCTTGAGAAACTCGAACAGGCCGTCTTCGCTGTCCGGTCCCATCTCGGAAAACACATCTTTGCCGAGGTTGCGGCACTGTTGCAGCACCTTGGGATCGGTCATCTTGCGACGGACGACCGTGATGCTCCGCTGCTTGCGGGGAGCGGTGATGTTCTCGAACACCCGGTCGATGGCAATGGGTGCGCCGCTGGTGACCAGATGAATTTCGCCCAGCACGAGCAGCCGGGCGACAAGGATCAGCACCTCATCGTCGGACCAGCCGTAGGGCCGCTTCCCAAACTTCTCGATCATCTCGAACAGCACGACCGGATGGTTGGCCCGGTCGGAGAGGCTGATGAAGTCCCGTACCTCTTCCATCGCCCGGTCGTTCACGCCTGCCATCGCGGCCTTCTGGATGTCGTTGGCCCGCAGGATGGCTTGCAGTTCCCGCTTCGGCTCGTCGCTGAACTTGGTGATGTGGGCCATCTTCGGGAACGTGTTGTCGATGAGGTACTCCAGGGCCTCATCGAGCGCCGACTGCGGGGCCGACGACTTGATCTCTACCCGCTGCCGGCGGCAAAGTAGGTCGCATCGGTCACCAGATTGCCGAGCACATTCTTCAGCCGTTCCCGCCGCTCCCGGTTGTCCTCGGCCATTGCACGGTGAATGCGTTTGGTCGTTTCGGGCAGGGTGTCGTCGGACTTGGCGCGGAGGTACTTCTCGGTTTGGAGGTACTGCCGCAGTTCCCGTGCGAGGCTGGGGTCGTCGTCGAGCTTGATGACGACCTGCCCGCCTTCCTGCGCGCTTTCCCGCAGGAAGCGGGCGTTCTCCCACAGTTCGGGATCGGACTCGCCCAGCGGCGTGAAGACCTGGACCGTCAGGTCTTTGTCCACCCGGCTGCCATAGGGGAAGCCGTCGCAGACGCGGTTGAACGAGAAGTCCATCTTGTTCGCTTGGTAGCGATGCTTCGCTCGTGCCCTTGAGAACGTCATCGAAGATGATCTCGCCCAGCAGCTTGGCTTCTTCGCTGCTGGAGAGGTCGAGCGACTTGATCTCCCGGTTGATGTCCCGCTCCTCGTTGGTGAGGAAGAAGAAGTTGTCGCCGCTGCGGTTGATGAGCGTTTCCTTCTCCAGCCGCAGCAGGGACTCCTCGATCTGCTTCTTGAGGGCCAGCCGGTCGGCGTCGATCTGGTCGATGCAGAGCGTGACGAGGTTGTCGATGTTCCCTTCGATCTCATCCACGTAGCGGATCAGGAACAGCACCCGCAGGACCTCGATGTCGAACGGCTTGAGGCTGGCGTTGTCCTTGGCCTGGTCGATGGTCCGCTTGACGGCGGTGTCGAGGAAGGAGTCGATGGACGGGTAGAAGCGGTACAGCGGGACCAGGACGCCGACCTCGCTCATCGGCCACCGACCTGCGCCGCCGACTGGAAGGCGTCGAGGATCGACCGCTCGCCACGGGACAGGTGCAGGCCCGTGGCCCCGGCCTTGCGGATCGCCTCGAAGATTTTCTGCAACAGTTGGAACTGGTACGGGGCGAACGGGTAGTTGCGGCAGAAGTCGTCGGCGTCCTTGTACTGCTTGAACGTCATGCCGACGTTGTGGAAGGAGAGCTGGTTGCGAAGGATGTCGCCCTTCTCCTTGAAGGTGTCTTCGAGCCAGTCCTTGACCTGCTCGTCGTCCACCTTTGCCAGCAGGCGCTCCTGGATCACTTCATCGACGTTGGCGCTGGAGAGCGACAGCCGGGTCTTGAAGCGGCCCTGAATCTTGGAGAAGTCGTGCGACTTGGTGCTGCGGAGGTCGCCCAGCACGGCGTCGATGTCTTCCTGGGAGGTCACGACCACCCAGGCCCGGCCGCCGCACATGGTTCCCAGGTCTTCGGTGATGGTTTGCAGGTTGAGCATCAGGTGGGTGTCGCCGCCGATGAACTGGCCGACTTCATCGACCAGGAAGATGATGCCGGTGGTCCTTGCCCTTCTGGTCGAGGTACTCCTTGACCCACTTGCAGAAGTTCTCGATGGTGAGGGAGAAGTTCTCTTCGGCCTTGTCGATCCACTTCTCAGCGGCTTCCTTGCTCTGGCCCGTCGCGGCGGACCAGGCCTCGACGACTTGATCGTGGTTGAATTGGTAGGCGTCCCGCTCCTTTTTCCAGTCAGTCCCGCTCGCTTCGTGGAACGCCTGCTCGAAGGCTTCCAGGTTGCCCTTGCTTTCGAGGTATCGCTCCATGTGGGCGATGTGCGGGTGGTCGGGGCAGAAGCCCTGCATTTCGTTCAACACCTTGAGGAAGACCGAGAGGATGGCGTCCCGGCCCGCCCTGGTGTCGGCCTTGCTGTCGATGTTGAACAGGATCACGTCGGTGTTGGACGCGACGGCTCGCTTGATGTCGGCGAACAGCATGGCGTCCTGAATCTTCCGCTCGAAGAAATCGACGGCCTCGCTTCGTCTCGCCGTTGTGATGATGCTCCTCGTTCTCCAGCAGGTACGAGAGAATCTTGAGGAAGTGCGATTTGCCGGAGCCGAAGAAGCCAGACACCCACACGCCGATCTTGCCTGCGATGTCGGCGTCCTTGGCGTGGTCGATGGCTTCGACGTAGGTCGAGAAGAACCGGCGAAGGTGCTGGTCAAGCTCCCTGGTGACCACGAACTCGTCGAGTTCCTGCCAGATGGTGGACTCGTCCAACTGATCCGCCTTGACGACGCCGTTGATGGGGCGGCAGATGTCCTTCTTGAAGAGTTCTTTGACTTGCATGGCCGTTGCTCCTATGGGATCAGCCGGAAGGCCCGGTAGTAGTTGTCTTGTTTTTCCTTGTCCCGGATTTTGCCGAACAGCCGGAAGGAAACCTGTCGTAAATGCCCGGGTAGAACATGACCACGGGGGTCTTGCCCGTGAACCTGTGCAGGTTGTTCAGCACGCTGTTTGACCGCAGAAACGGCCACACATTGCCGACGCCGGAGATCAGGACCAGATCGGTCTGGCCGCTCGGAATCAGTTCCGCCAAGCAGCGGAGCGAGCTTCTCGGGGTGCAGCACCTTTTCGAGGTGCTTGCGGAGATGGTCCTTGCCCTTGGTCTTCTCCATCTCGAAGGACTTGTCGAGCAGGCCACGGCTCTTGAGATGTTGGATGACGAAGTCGAACAGGTTGACGTGAACAACCTGCAGTCCCGGCTTCTGCTTGGGGATGTGGTCGAGCAGGAAACAGGATGTGCTGCCGGACCACCAGTTCTTTCTCCGGTGGGTAGTCGAAAATGAAGTAGGGGATCTCGTTGCCGACCCCATCGGCAGCGAGGAAGTCGTCGGACGTGATCCGGTGCAATATCTGGTTCAGTCGTTCTTCAAAGCGATCGGTCATGTTCCCACCTGGATGCACCGCAGGACATACTGCTCGTCGTGTTGTTCGAGGTATCGCAGAACCGGCTTGACGATGTGGACCGTTTGGAGCTTGCGGGTCTTCGTGCTGTCAATGTAGCCGGCCTCGCCAGAATGGTGAAGATGGAGGAGCGAAGCCGAGTGATGGTCGATTCACTCCACTGCGGCATGTCGGGATCACGGCCCCGGCAGTCGTCGATGTAGTCGGCCCAGAGCGTGAGCGCAAGGCTATCCTTGAACGTCCGGTACTGCTCCCGCACGACAAGATCGAGGAAGTCACCGAGCAGATAGCTGGCCTTCACGGCGGCGGCGAGGCAGGCGTGCGTGGCTTCGACGGCCGAGCCGTCCCGGACGAGTTTCCAAAGGGGCGACTTCAACCTGGCGAGGCGACCACGTATGAGGACGGAGAGCCGCTTGGCGGTCTTGGGGCTGCGGGCTTGGAGGACGTTCTCGTCGTAGATCGCCTTCCGCCATTGCTCGTCGGTGACTTCGCGTAGCAATAGGCCAGCGATGACCCTGCTTTCAGGGACTTTCAATGCACCCGCCGTGATGTCAGCACTGTATCGCATACTGGGGACTACCCTCTTGGAGAAAACGCTTTTCACAAACATTTGTCGGCATCAGGCTTCCGAATTAGAACGAATTGTATCATCTATGAATCGACCTGTAAATAGTTGCGTAAGTCATTGCAGTTAATTATGTTACGATTCAGTATAGTCCAGGACTGGAATTTCCAACCTGTATTTCAAGCCTGGATCACCCTTTACGCCGGAATGGTCAGTCGCTATAATCCGGGCATGATGGACTGGGAGACGCAGAGACTGACAGCCAAAAATCTCCCGCCGGACTACCTCGACATGTATCAAATGCCCTAGACGTGGCGTCGGTATTGCGGAGCCGTTGGTCCGCGCGGAGAGAAACTAATGTCTTATATTCCAGTCCGTAGAGGGGGAGTCGGGGGCGGCCCGGCCCAGTATGCCGATGCCGAAATCAATGGTATGGGTGGCAAAATCGTTACTGCTTCCCAGAACCATCATCTCGATGTTCTGCTCGAACTGATCTGCGCACGCATCCAATTGACCGATACGCAGTACAGATCGGCGAACGAACATTACAGGGCCATTAGCGACTGGCTGGCAAGGAGCGGCAGCCCTGTTCGACTGCTTTCGCCCACAATCTACCCGCAAGGCTCATTGAGCCTGGGCACGACAACGAAGCCGCTCCGCCGGGCGGAGTTCGACCTCGACTCCGTATGCCAGTTGTCCATTCGATAGCGGCTGCCATCCTGGAGAGGTCTACGACTCATTTGGGACCGGATAGCTGCCCATGATCGGTACAAGAAGATCATGGAGCGGCTGCCACGGTGCATCAGGTTGAATTACGCAGGCGACTTCCACTTAGACATCGTTCCTGCCGTGCCAGATTTTGAAGTCGGCGGTACCTACATCTTCGTGCCTGATCTCGATGCGAATCTGGCGATCGACGCGCCGCAGAACGATCGCTGGAAACCAAGTAACCCGAAGGGCTATCAGATCTGGTTCGAGGACCACTGCAAGTACCTGGTGACGGAGAAGAATGCTCCGGGCGCACGTTGAACCACTTCCCGACAAGGAGGCCGTCCACGAGAAGCCAGCCTTGAAGCGTAGCGTGCAGCTATTCAAGCGATGGCGTGATAAGGAATTCCAGGACCGGCCGAATCTCGCACCGCCTTCGATTATCCTCACGACCCTCAGCGGCCACCTTTACCAGGGAGAGACGTGGTGTACGGACGCCTTGCGGACAATCCTGAATCGGATAGGTGTTATCATCGACAGCGGTGAGTCGATCTGCTTGAAAAATCCCGCCAACGACAAAGAAGATATTTGCGAAAAGTGGCAGAATGTCCCAGGGAGTTTCGATGCTTTTGCGGAGGCGGTCAGTCGTTTTCGCGATCGTTGGGAACGGCTATTGACCAGAGCGGCATCGACGAAATCACTGCCGAGTTGGGGAATCTGTTTGAGGACGAACCGACCAAGCCGGTAAAATGGGCCGTCGAGGAATATTCGCGCCGGCGCGTGGGCGGCCCGCGTTCGCAGAACACCCTCGTCATGGACCGCTATGACAGGCTCGCTCGGTGCCGTTGCTTCCGCCGGAAGCATCTCGGTCCGTCCCAACAAGTTCTTTGGTGATGAAGAGCATACGCCCTAAGCGAATAATCGGCGTGCATGAGCAGGCTGCCCTGCTGAGGTTTCACTGTCCTCGGTTCAGAGACTCACGTGCGTGGGGGACAGCTCGTGGCGGTGGGTGATGTTCAACCGGACCCTCTCTGCCGCCAGTACACCGTGGAGATCAAGTACGCCGTGGGCAGTCCGCCCGAGATAAGGGTGCGGTCACCGAAGCTCGAAGCTCGTGAAGACTGTAACAAGATTCCTCACATGTTCGGGCAAGAACGACTTTGCCTGTACCTGCCGAATACTGGCGAATGGGCGTCGAGCAAGCCGCTCGCGACTCACCATCGTGCCGTGGACGGCAGCTCTGGCTCCACTATTACGAGGTTTGGCGGGCAACCGGCGAATGGCTTGGCGGGGGCGAGGAACCGGGAGACTCAGCAACCTATCGCAGGGAACGAACCGATGTCTGAGATAAGCGCGGGGTGCAGCCCCAGACCGTTCCGAATCCTCGCCCTGGATGGCGGCGGAATCCGCGGAGCGTTCACCGCGGCATTCCTGGCCGACGTGGAACGTCGGCTGAACTGCCGGATCGGCGACTACTTCGATCTCGTTGTTGGCACATCAACCGGCGGGATCATTGCTGCGGCAATCGCCATCGGCGAACCTGCGGAACGCATCGAGCAATTCTATAGGGAGAAAGGGCCGACAGTGTTTCAGCGCTGGTGGGAGCGGCCGGCTCCCCTTTGGCGGCGAACCCTGCGTTGGATAAGGCGGCTTCCGACGCGGCCATGCGACCGACTCTTGCGGCGTTTCGGCCTCGATTGCCATTGGCTGCGCCGCCCGAAGTATGATGCCGTAGCGCTTCGCGAGTCCCTAGAAGAGGTGTTCGGCAATCGCACGGTGGAGGACGCCCGTACCTGCCGCCTTCTCATAAATTCCGTCGATCTAACCCGTGGGCAAACAATCGTTTTCAAGACACCCCACCTTCCAGGTCTGATCCGCGATCGGCACTATCGGATCGCCGACATAATCCTGGCAACAACTGCCGCGCCGACGTACTTTCCGCACGCGACGCTCGGTGAGGGAAGTGCGTTCGTGGACGGTGGAGTTTGGGCGAACAATCCCAGCATGGTGGGGGTGGCGGAGTCACTTCAAATCCAGCAGAAATGTGGGCGAGAGGGAATTGACCCAGTGTTTAATCTGGGATCGGTCCAAATGCTTTCTATAGGCACGGGCACGGCACCGCTGTTCGCTGTTCCACCTGACTCGGGCGCGGGCGTGGCTTGGTGGGCTAAGGGCCTTTTGGACCTCGTGTCCATCACCCAGGCGCAGGGCGTGCATTTTCAGAGCAGGTACATCCTTGGCGATCGTTATCAGCGCATCGACTTCGACGTGCCGGACGGAACTTGGCGGCTCGATGCTGTGGATCGGCTGAGCTCAACTGGTACATCTTGGCCGCAGCAAGACGGCAGAACACATCGCGGCTTTGCGGTCGGTCTTCTTCATGGAGCGTGCCTCGCCTTACACACCTTTTCCCGATATTGCTTCGGCTGGTGTTGATGTGCCGAACAGTTTGGCTGGATCGAGTCTGGCTCTCCGCGAGCCGCATCGCCGCTCCCTGACTTCTTCTTGAAATTGCAGTAAAGGCCACGTCAGCCGGCGTCCCGCTTCCGCCTCTTCGATTTTGGTGCCGGCTCGGAACGCGACGCCTCGCCGATTACCTTGAGTCCGTGCGGATTTTCGTCCTCGTGCTTCGATTCCGACTGGCGGCCTTTCTTTTCTTTCGGGTTGCCCTTCTTTTCCTTCGGCTCGGGTTGCGGTGGGCTCGCCTTCTTCCCCTTGGCACTGCTCTTCTTGGCCTTTGGTCTCGGTTGGGGCTGACGAGCTTTGTCCAGAAGTCCTTGCAGGTGCTCCGCACGCTGGTCGATGTGCTTGCCGTAGGATTTCAGCACTATCGTCGGGTCGCGGTGGCCCAACAGCGCGGCAACGGCACCGGCCGACGCGCCGTTGTCCAACAAGTCGGTTGGCAATTTCCTCGCTGCCACTCTAAAAACCGGTCCCCCACTGCGATTTGACTATGAGGGAAAAGACAACGCTTGCGCATCCACTAGGTAGCGGATTAGCCATGACTCCATCGGAATCGAACACCGCCGTCGCCCCCGACATTCTGGACGAAATCCGGCAAATCAAGGAGCAAAATTGCGAAATCCTGCGGCTGATGCGAGTGGCGAGGGATCGGCGTTGGTACAACCTGCAAGATGCCGGTGAGCGGCTGGGCCGCGCGGCGTGGACGCTACGACAGTTGTGCAGCCACGGCAAGATTCGGGCCGACAAAGGCGAGGACGGCCAGTGGCGCATTCCAGCAGACGAACTGGCACGGCTTGAACAAGAGGGCGTGCCGAAGCTTCCCCAGCGGTCAGCCAAATAGCTTCTGCATGGCCCGCTTCGTCTGTTCCGGGTAGAGATGTCGGTATCTCTTCTTCATTTCCTCGGTTTCATGCCCCATCCAGCGGCTAATCGTGTGCTCGGGCACAGCCTTCATTGCGCAGAGCGAAGCAAAGGAGTGTCGTAGCACATGGTAGCCTCGAAGCACCGTCCACTTGCTGCCGGCGGTCGTCGCCTGGAAGGTACGGTCGGCGTCATCGGGCATTAGCGGGACATTCGCCTCCGCGCAGATCGTGTACTTGCCGCCGGGGTGTCCCTGCTTGAACCACTCCCGCATGATGGTCTGAAGGTCATCATGGAAATCGACCGTTCGGAACGTGACTTTTCCTCGCTCGACGTTTCTTCTCGCGGAGCAGGACCATCGGCCGCTTGAAGTCGAAGTCCTGCGCACTCCGACCGCATGATCTCTGATCGGCGTGCGCCGGTGTAGGCCGCGATTGCCAAGGCCGGGTATAGCCAGGGTGCCTTGCCGTTCTTTTCGACGTAGGTTAGGAAGGCAAGGATTTCCTTTCCCCGCAGGAAGAGGCAGTCCCACAGGTCGCTGATTTCCGCTTCGGTCAAGCCGCCGGCCTTGATCTTCGCTTCGATCTCCTCCCAGGTCTGGAAGGGAGGCTTCTCGGCGGACTTCGGCAGCTTGATCGCTTTTCGGTCGTAGTCGGCGTTGACCCAGTTGTTCGCCTTGGCAAACCGCCACAACTGGCCGAACGTGACCAGTTCCTTGCGAATCGTGCCGGACTTGATCTTGCGGCCCCGGATGCCGCTTTCGTCGCTCCGTTCGACGACGTACTTCTGCAACGCCGGCACCCCGATAGCTCGGATCGGCGTGGTGCCCTTGAGCAGTCGTTGGAAGTGCCCCAGGTGGATTCTCTCCGTGAGCAAGGAGTTCGCTTCCTTGGCCCCCGAGGGAATGGCTGCGAAGTAGGCGTCGATCACTTCCTTCAGCGTCTTCCGCACCATCTTCGGTGCCTTTTCCGTCACCTTCCCGCCGTTAATCAGGAACTCCGCGATGTCATCCGTTTCGTCTGGGATGACCAGCCTTCCCCTCTTGAGGAGGGAAATCGTTTCCTCGACGGTGCCCAGGGTGCGGCGGGCGGCGTCCTCATCCGTCGTGTCGCAGGAACGGAAATACTGCTTCTTCTCGAAGTAGATGCGGATACGCCAGTTGCCGGAGGCCGGGTCTTGTTCGATGGAGGCCATATCAAGTCCTATCAAGTCGGTGCGGGCTCTGAGGAGCGAGTGGACGTAGATAGGGCGGTTGGACGAAACGCCTGAGCGGCTGCTGCACGACCTCCCTGCGAAGCTGCAACGACCCTTCGGAATCGCCGCAACGCCTTACTACAACTATACAATACAGCTTGATAGAAACTTGCTAGATTTGCAAGCGCATGAAAAAAGGACTCACGCCGAATCGACGTAAGTCCTTATGTAGTAAGGTGCGGGAAACAGGACTTGAACCTGCACGGCCTTGCGGCCACTAGGCCCTCAACCTAGCGCGTCTGCCAATTCCGCCATTCCCGCGGCTGGAAACTGGAAACTTCAGTGTAGTCACCGCAAGCCGACCGTCAAGCCGTCGTCCGCTGTACCACCAGAACGGAGGCGTCGCGGCGGTCGCCGGTCGTCGTTTCGCCTCGCAAGGCGTCGCCGGCCAGCACAACCACTTCCTCGGCCGTGAGGTTCAGTTTGCCCTGCAACACGTCCGCCAAGCGAGTCTCGCCAAGCGGCCGACCATCGCTGTCGGTCCCAAGCGTGTCGGTGAAGATCACGAGCGTTTCGCCTACCTGCAATTCGTGGCCGAACTGCTCGAACTCGGTTTCGGCGCTTTCGCCCAGCGAGTGGCAGTGCTGGCTCAACGATTGCCAACCGCCGGACCTGAACCGCAGCACGGAGATCTTGCCGGCCGACGAGCAGCAAACGCGGCCGGTTGCCGTTTCGATTAGCCCGCAGAATAGCGAGGCATGTTGGTCGCCGGCCGAACCGGTCCACAGCGTCAGGTTGGCCTGTTGGAGGATTCGTTCCGCCTGATGATTGTATCGGGCGTGGGCGCGGACGGCCGTCTTCACGCCATTGGCCGTCAGTGCGCCGGCTACTCCCTGTTGGGCCGACTTGCCGACCGCGACGGCCAACAGGCCTTGGGGCAGGCAGAACCAGTCGTGGAATGCCCCGCCAACTTCGTTGGCCTGCAATGTCGAACCGGCCACATCCCAGCCGTCCAACAGTGGCGCGATGGTCGGCAATTCGTTGCGCTGCACGCGGCCTGCCGCGGTCACCTGCTTTTGCAGTGCCGCGCCGTCGGTTCCCGCACGCAACAGCATCTCGCGCTCCAGGTCGGAGGCCACGCGTCCGGCGACGAGTTCGATCATGTTCGTTTGGCGGTCGCTGAAATCACGCCGTTGGTTGCCAAAGACCCATAGCGTGCCCAGCAGCATGGTCGGCGTCGACACCGGCACGCAGACGGCCGCTGGAAAATCCTCGGGCACGTTCCACATCTGCATCGTCTGCGGGTCATCGAGGACAACGGCGTGTCCCAACAGAGCTTCCAGATCGGCCACAGCGCCTTGCAGCGGTCGGGCCGGCGCCGTAAGACGATCGAACGGCAGTCCCCATGCCGATCGTAGTTTGAGTTCTGTCGTCGCTTCGTCGAGTAGATAGAGGGCAATAGCGTCGGCGTCGACTACTTCGGCGCCGGCCTTAAGCGCGGACTGCAATCGTTCGGCCAGATGTTTTTCTTCTTCCCGGTGCGGAACCAACGGCACGCCGGCCGCCAGTTCGGCCTCGCGCTGCCACAGCGTGCGCCGCGTGGCGAGAAGTTCGCTAAGTATGTCGGCAATCGATCGCGCCAACAGGCGGGCGGCATCGTGGCTGGTGGGCTGAACGCCGGACGCAAAGGGCGCGGGCCGAGCGGCGCGGAACTCCGGGCTCGCGACTGATGGACTGTTCGCCCGCGTCTGGCTGCCAGTAGCTGATGCGATCAGCGGCGTTTCTGGCATTTCCAGCGTCAGACGCCCCGGTGTCGAAGACGAGCCGGCTGAGACGGGGGTGGACCAGGTTTGGCCCGACAGATCGCTGCCTTCTGTCTGCGCCTCATATCGCAACCGCCATCCGGTAGCGCCGTAAAAGGCGCGAAGCAGTTCCGGCAGGCAGGCCACAACTTCTAACGGCGGCTGCGGATTCTTCGGCGGCTGTTCGGTGTAGAGCCTGAGATGCTTTTTCCGAGAGACTGGTTTGGCCACGATAGTTGTTCCACGTTGGACGGCGAGGTGGGGGCGGCACAACCGGGTTCCGGCTGTGTCACAGCATTACCGTCCGTGGCCGACGACCGGCCCACGATTCCGCTAGAATCGTTATCGCCGGAACAAGCAGACCATCCAGTCACTTGCTACCGGTCGCATGCAGACCACACAAAGTCCGCGACCGACATAGCTTAACATCGGCTGGCGCCCGTGGTGACGTGAGCGGTAATTGAGAAAAGTCGCGTGGGCAAGTGCAACGTCACCCCAAAGAGCGTAATGCATTGCCGGGCTATCAGGGTTGTAGCGATTTCTCGCCGGCCTATGCGGCTTCGACGGTCGGATCACAGCCCTAGCGATTTTCGCGACACGCGAGTCATTTGAAATGCCGGTCGGCAAAATCGAGATACCGCTGCCAGTCGTACGCGGTCACGGCGTGTTTGCCATGGCGAATGTGATAGCCAATGGTGCTGGCGATTGGGTGCTCGACGAGCGGCATTTCCTTGGCCGCCAAGCCGTCGGTGCCCAATAGACGATATACGGGATCGGCGCCGAGGGCCGACAGGAACTCGCCGCGGGGGTCGGCCCAGACGTCTTCCTCAGCACTGGCCACGTAAACAGGGCGTGGTGCGACCAACGCAACCAGTTCGTGCTGGTCGACGGGGAGTTGATCTTCGTGGGCGTTGTATTTCTTGAAGTTCGCGCAAAACCAGTGGGGAAAGTGCGTGTTAATGGCTTCGACCGTCTCGCCGAACGCTCGCCGGCTCAGGGCTGCACCGCCGCAACCCGAGTCATTGGAGATCGTGATGGCGAATCGCTCGTCTTGGGCCCCGGCCCACAAGGCCGTTTTGCCCAAGCGCGAATGACCCATCACGGCCACGTGTTTGATGTCGATGTCTCGATCGGTTTCGAGGTAGTCCATGATGCGGCTCAGGCCCCACGCCCAGGCGCTGATCGCACCCCAATCATCGGCCTTGAAAACGGTATCTTTACCTTGGGGACTCAGCGCAGCACGGACGCCGGTCTTCCAACCAGTGGGATTATCCGGTTCGATATCGCCATAGCAGGCTGTTACAAGGCCATAGCCACGGGACAAGAGCAGTTTGACTTGCCACGCCTTGGAATCGCTACCCCGCAAATCCTCCCGTGAACGGTTGTTGACGACGTCATGTCTCGGGTCGTTCATTATCCAAGATTGCGAGACGGGAACGCCAGGGTCGTTACAGATGGTGTGATTGCCGTCGAAGTTTAGGCCAAGGAAGACCGGGACCGGTTTCTTCGCCGCGCGGGGCAAGTACATGAGCACGTCGATCTTCGGGCCGTCCTCGCGGCCGGTCACAAGAATCCGGATTTCTTTTCGCGTCGCCGTGCCCCCCAGCGCTTCGTTATCCACTGAGAGCGTCTCGAATCGCATCGCCTCGGGGCGCGCCGGCGATCGACCGTAGACGTACTTGCGGAACAGCTCCAAAACTTCCGGCCGGCGTTGCTGCCGCCACATATTGGCATCGGTCACCTGCTGGCCGTCCAGCATCACCAGCGGATCGGGAAGCGTGTACTTCGGCACCTTGCTCTCGTCGGTGTTGGATGGCAAGGCGGCGTCGGCCACCAGCGGCGCCTGGGCAATGATTGTGCTGATGAGGATGAGATACAGTTGCGCACAAGACCGAGAACGTTTGGAAGAGCCACACGCGGCAAGGATCGACTGAATTTTGGACATGACACGAGTCGGCTGACGCCGGCGTTCGGGGTGGGATTTGCGGACCGGGGACGACACCCCTAGCTTAACGCGCGGCACGCCCTTCAGCAATCGCCGCGGCAAGGAGGGCGACGGTGGTGCATGATCCCCGCATATGGACCGGACGCGATCGAGAGCAGGAATTCGACGACGGGCCCCCCCTCGGACTCAAGGCACTCGCTCGACCGAAACGCCGCAGCGTGGACAATCGACACGTCGCATGGCATACACGAAGTACACGGTGATTCCCCAGAGGGGAACAAACTCGAACCGCCGCTCGGGCAGGCGGTCGTAGCCCGGTCTCGGCCGGTGGCAGCCCGAGCAGATCGGTCGGCCATTCTTGCGGGCATGCAACTCGACTTCGAGCGTCGGCCGCCCCGTGCCTTTCACCCATCTGGCTTTTCCATAGACGAAGGACTTGAAAGGTTCGACCCGATTGAGAATAGTCTTCAGTTGCATCCTGTGGTGGCTCTCGGCGAGATGGTTGGTTTTGCAACTCCATCTTTAACCGGAAACGCCGCAGGATGCGATTGTTTTGGCTCCCAACGTTCTTGCTCCTCCCGGAACGACAGTGAAGGGAAGGAGGTGGGGGCCTGGGGGAGGAACCCGGGGCGGCTGGTTCCTCTCCCAGATACCCGCTCTCACACGTCAATCAACCCACAAATTCTGTTGACGAACCTCCTTTCGAAACCACATGCTCGTGCGCACGAATGTGGTCCATGCAGTAACATGGGCTGCCAACACACTCGGAGCAGTAGCGAAAGCTCATCTTGGGATTACTCAGGTTGGTTACGCCGCAAATGCGGCACGTATGACGAGGCGTATCGGCCTGGCGAATCGCCTTAGCTTGCGCGGCCATTCGTCGCCGGCCCGACTTAATTCGCAACCAAATGTCATGCCCAAAAAACAAGAAGAAATTGCAGACCGATGCCGTTGCCATCAATTGACCGGTCAACGTGCCAAACGCGATTGTCAAAAAATAGAAGATCCATTGCAGCAGGGCCAGCCATTTCACTTTCACCGGCAAGAGAAAGAACAGCAGCAATTGGAAATCGGGGTACAGATATGCAAACGCGAGGAACACGGAGCCCTGTAGAAAGGTTGGCCCGGCGGCGGCGTCTGGTTGAACGAACGATGCCGCCACGGTGGCGAGCCAACCGACCAGCAGAAAGACGTTGTAGCGGAATGTCCCCCACGTGCTCTCCAACACAGTGCCCATCAGATAGAACAAGTACCAGAAGAAGAACGCAAACAGGGGATTGCTGACCGGCGGCTCGCAAAGAAAGGTGAACAGCCGCCACACCTCGCCTTGAAGCACGCGGGAAGGCACCAACGCAATATTTTCAAGAAGACTAGGTTTCGTCTGGCACAGAACATACGTGAGCACTTGCAGGGCGATCAAACCTTCGGTCAAGTGCGGCGCGGCAAAGCGGCCAAACCGGCGTTGAAGTCTGTCGAGCAGTTTCATCGATCCATCCCCGCGATCACGCGGCACATGACCAGCAAATGTGTACGCATGCCTGCTGTCGATTCTACAAGTTTCAAGCGGTTGTTCCCAGAGCCGGAACGGTCCTCGCCGGATGGCGGAATACTATACAACTTCACATATACCGCGCGGATTCATGCGAGGCAGCCGCCATCCCGTTGGGCTAGCATCACGTCCACATGTGCCGGTCGAGCATCCGGTAGTTGATCGCCTCGTTGAGATGCATCGGGCGGATGTTGGCGCTCTGGTCGAGATCGGCAATGGTGCGGGCCACTCGAAGGACCTTGTCGTGGGCGCGGGCGGAAAGGCCAAGCTCGGTCATGGCGGCCTTCAGCAGGTTCTGGCATTCGTCGTCGAGTGGGCAGAACTGGCGGGTCTGGCGGTGACTCATGTCGGCGTTGTAACGGGTCGCGCCGCCGTTGAACCGTGTAGCTTGTGCCGTGCGGGCCGTAGCTACTTGGGTGCGCAACGCGGCGCTGGGTGTGCCCGGCGTGCCGCCCGATAAGTCGCGATAGGCGACCGACGGGACTTCGATATGGATGTCGATCCGGTCAACCAACGGGCCGGAAATCTTGCTCATATACCGCTCGATTTGCGCGGGCGTGCAATGACAGCTTCGCCGTGCATCGCCGCGATAGCCGCAAGGGCACGGATTCAAGGCGGCAATGAGCATGAAGTTGGCCGGGAAGGTCGTGCTGTTGAGTGCCCGGGCGATCGTGACCGTGCCGTCTTCCAAAGGCTGCCGCAAGACTTCGAGCGTCTGGCGGTTGAACTCGGGCAGTTCATCGAGGAACAGCACGCCGTTGTGGGCCAGCGAAATTTCGCCCGGCGAAGGCGTCGAGCCGCCGCCGACCAGCCCGGCGTTGCTGATCGTGTGATGCGGCGAACGAAAGGGTCGGATAGCCAGCAGCGGTTGGCCCGGCTTGAGGCGGCCGACGGCGCTGTAGATTCGCGTCGTTTCGATCGACTCGCCCGGCGCGAGGTCAGGCAAGATCGTTGGCATCCGCTTGGCCAGCATGGTCTTGCCGGAACCAGGCGGGCCGATCATCAGCAGATTATGGCCTCCGCTGGCGGCGACGGTCAGGGCCCGCTTGGCCATCTCCTGGCCGCGGACATCGGCGAAATCGACTTCGTACGTGGAGAAGGTACGAAACAGTTCGTCCAGCCGCGATGGCTGTGGTTCGATCTCGATCTCGCCGGTTAAGAACGCGACGGTTTGGGCCAGGCTTGCCACGGGAATGATTTCGATGCCTTCGACCACCGCTGCTTCGGCCGCGCTCGGGCTGGGTACAATCAGCCCGCGCACTCCGCCGCCTGAAGGGGACAGTCCGATTGTCGTCGGACGAAAATCAGGGCAGTCCCCAAGTCCGGCGGCGGCCATGGCCATCGAAAGCGCGCCCTTCGTGGGCCGCGTTGTGCCATCGAGGGCCAGTTCGCCCACCACGGCGTATTGCGCGAGCCGCTCGACGTCGATTTGTCCGCTGCCGGCGAGGATGCCTAACGCGATGGGCAAATCGAACGAAGCAGCCTCCTTAGGCAGATCAGCCGGGGCAAGATTGATGACTACACGATTCTGCGGGCGTTGGAAGCCGGAGTTTACTATCGCCCGCTCAACGCGGTGTGTGCTCTCTTTGACCGCGGCCTCGGGCAGTCCGACCAAGATCGTCTTCGGCAGTCCAGCGGGCGAAACGTCTACCTCGACCTCGACCGGCAGGGCATCGATGCCAAGAAGAGAGAAGGTTTTCAGTTTGGCCAGCATGCGGCCAATTGTACGCTCTTTGCCCGTCCGCCAAAAGAGGGTAAGATGGTATTGAGATTTGTCGAAGGAAGGGAAGTGTATGACCAAACTACTGGAACGCGCTTTTGCCGCGGCGGGTAAGCTTACGGCGGCCGAACAAGACTTGTTGGCAGCCCGGGTGCTTGCGGAGTTGGGCGAAGCGGACGAGTTTGATCGTGCCATCGCCGCATCGGCCGGCAAGTTGGCGACGCTTGCCAACGAAGCGATTGCCGAACATCGGGCCGGCCAAACGAGAGAGTTGGACCCCGACCAGCTATGAAGTCGTATACGACGCTTCGGTTTCGCCGGCTCTTCGCGTCGTTGCCGCCTCAAGTTCAGCGTCAAGCGAAACAGGCGTACCGGTTGTTTCGCCAGAACGCTGCCCACCCCGGCCTGCACTTCAATCGAGTGTTTGCCACGCCGCCCATGTATTCCGCTCGCGTAGGTCTCGGCTATCGAGCCGTTGGCGTTGTCGATGATGATGAAATCACATGGTTTTGGATCGGCTCACACGCCGAGTACGACCGGCTTCTGGACAGCTTGTAAGGGGCGTCTACGTCAATAATTGGACTTATCCCCATTTTTCCTCCGGTTACGCCTGACGTGTGCCACGGAAAGCGGGTGGTGGGAAATCTACTGACAGCTTTGTACAAAAAGCTGCGTTACGCGTCTAATCTTGTATGGGGCACGATGGACGTTCCGACAGGTGACAGCTTGGCGACGGGAGCCCCTGTGGCGGAATCCGACAGCGGAGAAGACATTTCAGAAGCACAGGCGCTGCTTGCCCAACAGATGTGTTTGGGCGATCGTTCAGCGTTTGCCGCGCTGGTCCGAATTTGGGAACAACGAGTATTGACGATTGCTTATCGGATCGTCGGCAACCTGCAAGACGCGGAAGACGTGCGACAGATAGTCTTCTTAAAGCTCGCTCAGTCACGTGATCAACTGCGCGATCCAGCGCGATTTGCCGGTTGGTTGCGGCGCTGTACGGTCAATGAGGCAATAACCTGGCTGCGCCGCCGACAATTGCAGGCTAAAGGCGAGAGGGATTTGGTCGAAGAGGTTGCCTCAATGTCACCGTCTCCACCAGAGCAGGCGGCTGCCGACGAACAATCCGGGCACCTGCATGCGGCGCTCCGAAAGCTTGATGTCGATTCACGCGCACTGCTTTCATTGCGGTTTGACGAGTGCTTGACGATTCGCCAAATCGCTGATGTGGTGGAAAAAGCACCGATGACTGTTCATTCGCAAATAGAGCGAGCAATTGGACAACTTCGGCGGCTGCTGAGACCGGATTCCCGTAAAGGCGCAACGTCATGAATCACGCCGTATCGCCACCGGATGATCCGAACGCCTTCGATGGCGCGCCTGAACCGGAGATGGTGGCGATGTTCGCAGCCGCGGCACGCCCCGGGCGACCTGTGGACGTTGCCAAACTGCTTTCAGCGGCCTCTTCAGGTGCAGTCCCGACTTCCCGAATCCGGCCGCTTACTTGGAGAAATCCCATGTTTAGACGCATTACCGCACTGGTGTCCGCTACTGCACTAGCCGTCGTAGCGGCCGTTGTCATTATGCTGGCGGGATCGAGTGCTCAGATTTCGTTTGCGGCGGTGATGGACCAACTTGCCAAGACGCGATCTGTGACATTCAAGCAGATTGCAACCATTCCCGGCAACCACTCTGAGACCGTTAGAGTAGCTATTCTCTCGGATGGCGTCAGCCGAACCGATTATCCGAACGGTGACTACGAGGTCGTGAATCCGAACGGGAATACAGCACTGTTTGTCGCGCCTAGTCAGAAGAGGGCGAAAGTTTTTTTGGGTGTCGAAGTACCGCGGGGTTGGAATCCTTATGAAATGATCCACGACGTTGGCAATGAGCGGAGCACGGCTCTGCCCGGCGAGACGGTCGATGGGCAAAGGGCGACCGTGTTTCGAGTCGAGTGGCCTAAGAACCTACAGAGGCAACGAACTCGTCCACCGTGGCCCATAAAAGTCTGGGTGGACCCGGAAACGAAGTTGCCCATCCGCATAGAACCTGTCCTGCCGGCCGGCAAGCAGCAGACGGTGATGTATGACTTCAAATTCGACGAGCCGCTGGAGCCATCGCTGTTCAGTATAAAGCCGCCTAAAGGGTACACCATCATCAAAGAGGGTCTCGCCAAACTGCCGCCGCCACCAACAAATGAGAACCTACTCGCGCCGCGGGTGATCCCAGGCGTTGGGCTCGGACCGGTCAAGTTCGGCATGACGCGGGACGAAGTTGTCAAGATTATCGGCAAGCCCGACGTGGAGAAGAAGACGGCCATCGAGTACCCGTCGCGGGGATATGGCTTCGCCTTCTCAAAGACAGGTGCGCTAACCTGGATATACTGCTTCTCGCAAGAAGATTACGAGTACAAGACGCGAGACTTTGCGGGCAAGACAAAGGAGGGAGTTGGCATCGGCTCGACTCTTGAGGATATCAAGAAAGCCTTTGGCAAGCCGGATTCCGTTGGAAAAAACCCCTCCGCCGATGGACAGCGAAAAGTCACGGGGGTCCACTATAAGAAGCTGGGATTGCACTTTGGGCTCATTGGTGGCAAGGTCGCCGGCTTCTCGCTCTTGGCGCCGCGCCTGTAATCGGCGTGAACCGTCGGGCAGCAATGGCTATGTCTGCAATTGCCGGTTGAGCATGACCTCGCGACCCAAACGAAGCACTCGACGAAAGAAGGCGGAGGGCTGTCGCTGGCTGTAGATCGTGCCAATCTTCGGGGAAACGCGCTCTCTTCCCGTTGTGATAAACGGGAGCAGGCCGGAGCGAGGTTTATCACCACACGCTTCTGCGGCCGCTGAAAGCCGGAATTGACGATCGCGCGCTCAACGCGGTGCGTGCTTTCTTTGACCGCGGCCGCGGGCAGCCCAACCAGAATCGTTTTCGGCAGTCCGGCGGGCGAGACATCAACTTCCACTTCGACGGGCAGGGCATCGATGCCGAGCAATGAGAAGGTTCTGAGCTTGGCGAGCATGCGGCTAATTGTACGCTCTTTGCCCGTCCGCCAAAAGTGTCAGGCGAGGTCGTGTGATAGCATTGCAGTCAGATCGGTTGAGGCATAGGACGCAATGGGCATCGCAGTGGGTATGAGATGAACGACGGACCGGCCTTCGGACTTTTCAGTTCCCGTGCGAGGGTGTGGGGGGTTGCCAAGATGGCGGTTGTCGTTATGATGATGGTGGCGTATGCCGGTTGAATTCTATTCTGCACTCTGAGTTGGATTTCGGAGGCATCTTATGCTGGCAACTGCTCCCCATTGCGCGTTCGACGTTGAACGAGGTCCCGATTGGCTTCTGGTCCACATCCGGGATTTGGAGTTCGGCAAGGATGAGTCGCGGTTGGCCGATGGCGTATGGCGGCTGCTAATGCAGCATTTCACCTATCGGATCGTGCTCGAACTCGATGGGCTGCCCTCGCTGACCGACGAGATGATTGATCAGCTTGCCGACTTGTATGACCGCGTCGTGGAGCACGACGGCGTGATGCGGCTGTGTGGGCTGTCGCCGCAGAATCGCGGGGCGATTGATGCGTGCGGCTTGGGTGACCGCTTGCATCCGTACGATGACCGCGAGGAAGCCGTAATGGGCCAACGGCATCCGGTTCGACACGGCTTCTAAATAGAACCGCAGAAGACCGAAAGTGGTGTGTGGCCGAAAACTACGCAATTGTCGGCGGTCTTCGCCCGCCGCCACTTTCGCTATTGTGTGGACATATTTAGGTCACTGCTTGCGAGTGACGTCCGGCCGTTCTTTGTGGAGCGTACCGTTAGCTCCAGCAGACTTCCAGTTCGTTGGCAATCTCGTCGACGCCGTCGACGTGTCGCAGGGCCTCTTGGGCCATCTGCTTCTGGAAGTAGGTATTGACGACTCCCCGCAGCGTGACGCGTCCATCGCTGGTCTCGAATCGCAAGCTGCGGCGTGCAAGGTAGGGGTTTCGCTCTAGCGCGGTGAGCACCCGATCATCCAGTGGCATGTCGATCATTTGCGCCTTCGCCCGTGTGTCAATAAGTCCCAACAAGGCGACAAACGCCCTGTTGCAATGATCGGCGTCCTGCCGAGCAAGTCTGCCTTCGTTCCGTCTTGGCCCGATGGAACCCAAGCGTTGCTAAAGCTCTTGCGAACAGCCGAGAGTGTGTATCGGCAAGTCGCGTGGTTCTCGTAAAGGTTAAGCAGAAAATAGAATGCGAGGTATGGGATGAATATCGCAGCAACTGTGGGGGTCGGCGGGATTTAGCGGATTTGCGGGGAGGTCGGTCATTTGCTCTGCAAAATAATGCTTCTACTGTCCGTCCTCGAAAAGGTAGCTCACGGTTTAACGCGGTGTGAGGAAAGCCATATTGGATGACGAAAATCTCGCTCCGGGTTCCTTGCGTGGGCCGATGCACGCGAGTAGAAATTGCCCACGCACCCCCTCTGTGGTGGCGCATCTGTTACGCTGATCGCCCGCGCTCCGAGGAGGACTGCCGTGGTACGAGATGTACGCCGGCCGCGGCCGGGCCGCGCATCGGGGGCGTTCTTCCGGTGCCCCCGTTGGACAAGGCTCGTTTCGCATCCCGTCTTGACTCCCGCCTATAATTCGTCGAAAACAGTTTTCGCATCGCACACCTTACTGAGGGCGGGTACGATGATGGCGTTTGTGGCCGAGATGGGAACACCTACCTATGTCGTGCCGCCGGCCAGCGCACCCTGGCGATCAACAATCAACTCTCTACCTTTCACGGTCCACAAGTATGAACAACATTACTCTCGAACAAGCCAACGCGGTCGTGGCGGCCGCATTGAAGAAGGCGGCCGAACTGGGCGTGGCGATGAATATCGCCGTGGTCGATGCCGGGGCCAACCTCAAGGCCTTTGCCCGGATGGACGCGGCTTGGCTGGGCTCGATCGACATCAGCATCCGCAAAGCCCGCACGGCACGGTACTTTGACATGCCCACCGGCGAGATCGGCAAGCTTTCCCAGCCCGGCGGCTCGCTGTTCGGCATCGAGCATTCCAACGGCGGACTGATCACCTTTCCGGGCGGCGTGCTGATCCGCAATGGGCAAGGAGCGATCATCGGTGCAATCGGCTGCTCTGGCAGTTTGGTCGAAAACGACCATGCCGTGGCCCAGTCTGGTGCCGCGGCCGCAATGTGATCTCGGATTCCGAGCATCCCGAGGTGCTTTCCGGGCGATGGGCGCACGAATGGGAGGGGGAAAATCGCCGATTCTGGCGCACGCCCCCTTGATTTCCGCTCGGGTGCTGTTGCATCGCTCGGGGAAGCTGCTATGCTACGAGTGACCAGTGGCGGCCGTCGGGGCTGCCCTCGGGGAGCGAGGGGCTTTTTTACGAGAAAACCCGCGAAACCCGTTCGTACCATTAGACGCGCTGCCGCCTCGTGCGGCCGTGCACAGAAGGAGTTACCAGAGGGATGTCGAAGAAACTGTTTGTCGGTGGGTTGAGCTGGGGCACGACGGACGACGGCTTGCACAGCGCGTTTTCCCAATTTGGCGAGATCGTCGAGGCCAAGGTCATCACGGACCGCGAAACCGGCCGCTCCCGCGGCTTCGGGTTCGTCACCTTCGCCAACGACGAAGGGGCCACGAAGGCCATTTCCGAGATGGACGGCACCGAATTGGATGGCCGCACCATTAAGGTCAACGAGGCCGAGGACAAGCCTGCCCGCAGTGGCGGCGGCGGTGGCGGACGCGGCGGCTACGGCGGCGGCGGTGGCGGTGGCGGACGCGGTGGCCGTGGCGGCGGCGGTGGCGGTGGCGGACGCGGTGGACGCGGTCGCGACGAGTGGTAAGCCACCCGCGATCGGCTATCAGCGATTAGCAACTAGTCCCAGGTGATGGGCCGCTTGCGGTTCCCGCGGCTTCGTGCGGCGACCGCGGCAAATTGACACAGTGGGTGCCACGGTTCGCTCGTTCAGTTGTGTCGGAAGACATCGCTGGTCAAGCGGACCGTGGCACTCGCCATTTCAGCCTCAGTGCAGGCCGCAGCAACCGGCCAGTTCTCCGTTGGCACGGTCGCCAAATAGCCGCAGCGCGATGCTCGTCGCGGTTCTCTTCCGAAAAATCCTTGGTGCTATCTTGGCGCGATGTGACATCTTGTTGTCACTGGTGTTTGCTATTGTTGCAGGCACCATGCGACTTATTGACGAACGCACCCGTGACGGATCGCGCCGTTTTGCCTGCCTGAGGTCATCGGCCGCTTGGCCGGCCATTCGCGAGCATGCAATGCTTCTGCCTGACGCGGCCATGGTCCGCTGCATCGATGGTGGAACCGCCGAGCCGTGGTGCGAGTTTCGCTTCCGGCAACATCAGTTGGTGATCAAATCGTGCGACGGCCACGTCTGCTTGTTCGTCCGCGACCCGCAGTGCTGCGACATGATCCTTTATGAGGTCGGCTGCCACTTTGAGAAGCTGTCCGACCACGCGGAGATGGAGTCCTTCACCGGCTCGCCGGCAAAATCCCCTTGCCGTTGCCAGCGGGGAACGGACCAAGTGCGGTCGAAGCCGCGACATGCCTTGTGTCCGCGCGGATGATCGCACAGCATTAGCTGGGTAGAGAAGCACTGGCAAAGTTGAGCCGTCAGACTACCGGCGTCTTTTCGCAACGCTCTTGTGCTTCCCGGCGCCGGCGGCCACTTTTTCCCGATGTTTGCCCGCGTCGCCGTTGCTTTCGCGATTGCGACGGCTGCGTTCCGTCGATAGCACCTGCCGCAGCAGTGCCGACAGATCGTCATAGCCGCAATCGCTCGGCGGGCCCGGTGCATACTGATAAATTGCCTGCTGAATCTTCCGCGGCAACGAGAGCAGCGTGGAGGACACGGTGCCGAACTCGCCCCCGGTGAGAACCACGCCGCGGCGCCCTTCAGAATCCGGTCGACGCGAGAATACGCGGCTGGCCACGGCCAAAAACGTAACGGCCGAATCCAGCGTCTGCAATGTGAGCATGCGGCGGACGAACTCGTGGCGCTCGTCCCTCGGGTCGTCCACGTTTCCAGACGTGACGACGTGCAGGCCCGGCTCCAACTCGATCGCCTCGACCTTGTTGCCACCGTGGATTACGAAGGCATGCCGACTATCGGCGCACAGGTAGTTGGCCCCGGCATAGGCGCCCGTGTTCAACTGTTTGACGGCATGCGCGGCAGCTTCCTTCGAGGTGCGTAAATCCAACAGGTCGCGACACAGGAGACCGCGAGAACGCGGCTCGGCCGGCACTCCGAACTTGGGCCGATTACTGACCGCGCAAACCAGCCCAAATTGGTTTACGCCCATCCACGTGCCGCTGGCCTGACGATCGATACCACAGACGACGCGCGGAGATCCCGATTGAATCTTCGGGTATTGCGTGGGCCGATCGAACCGTTCATCGCGGTTGGCGGCGATCAAAATGGGTGTACCACGGGCAACGCGGTACAAGATGGCCAATGTACACATATTCGCTCCATGAACGAGCCAAACTGTAGCTCGTTGACCCCTATAAGATATCGAATTCCTCTGATCTCTTGCACCCCCCAGGTGGTCTATTTAGGCCAGATTTGCGCCAAACGGCACGCGAAAAATCTCGTTGTGCTTGGGCATGCGTGCCCCCTAGGCGTGATCGGTCGATCGACAATGGTTGAAGGCATGTGGTACCCCCCGTTGCCGGGCGGGGCAGTTTCGCTGTACAACTGTCCGTGTCGCCGAAACCACGATGCTCCAGACCTCGGATTTTGCAGGCCCCCTACCTATGTCCGTTCGCCAGCTTCCACCGCGCAGCAAGATCAAGATCGCCGATACCTGGGATCTGTCCACCCTATTTCCGAACGACGATGCCTGGGAGGCTGCCTTCGTCGCCTGGGAACGGCAGATCGTCGGCTATGCCCAGTTTCAAGGCAAACTCGGCAGCGATGCCAAGACACTGGCCGCCTGCCTGAAGTTTGATGAGGACTTCGATCGGGCTGGTGAGCGGTTGGGCACCTACGCTCACCTGAAGACGACCGAGGACACGGCCAATAGCACCTACCAGCGGATGCAAGGGCGGTACATCAATATCGCCTCGCGCGCGGCCGAAGCCGCCAGCTACATCCGTCCCGAAATCCTTGCCATTCCCAACGCCCGCATCAGACAGTTCATGGCGTCGCGCGATTTGGCGCCGTATCGCCTTCTGTTGGAGCGGTTGCTGCGGTTCAAGCCGCACACGCTCGGCAAGCGAGAGGAAAGGCTCCTGGCCATGCAAACCGAGATGGCCCAGGCGGTCGGCCAAGTCTTCCGCCAATTGAACGACGCCGACTTGAAGTTTGGCACAATCAAGAACGAAGTGGGCCAACGACTGGAACTCAGCCACGCGACGTTCAGCACGCTCTTGCACTGTCCCAAGCGAACGGTGCGCAAGGCGGCCTTTCACCAATATTATCGCCAATACGCCGCGCACCAACATGCGCTGGCCGCATCGCTCAGTGGTTCGGTGCAGCGCGACGTCTATTACGCGCGGCGCGCAACTACCCCAGTGCGCTGGAAGCGGCCTTGTTTCCCGATCGTGTGCCGCTGTCGGTCTACGACAACTTGATCGCCAGCGTCCGCCGCCATCTGCCGGCCGTACATCACTACTACGACGTGCGACGGCGCACCATGCGGCTGCGAGACCTTCACCATTACGATACCTACGTGCCGATCCTGGCCGAGCTGCAGACACGACACACGTGGCATCAGGCCGTAAGCACCGTGTTGAGCGCGCTCAAACCCCTGGGCGGCGACTATTGCGAAACACTCAAGCGTGGGCTCATGGGCCGCTGGTGCGATCGCTACGAGAATCGCGGCAAGCAGAGCGGCGCCTTCAGCGCCGGCTCCTTCGACGGCGAACCGTACATCCTCATGAACTATCAACCCGACGTACTCGACCACGTATTCACTCTGGCCCACGAAGCCGGCCACTCGATGCACAGCTACTATTCGGCTAAGCATCAGCCATACATCTATTACAACTACACGATCTTCCTCGCCGAGGTGGCCAGCACGTTCAACGAGCAGTTGCTCAGCCATCATCTCGTCGACCATGCCCGCACCGATCCCGAGCGGGCCTTCCTGATCAACCGTCAAATCGACGCCATGCGCGGCACGATTATCCGCCAGACAATGTTCGCGGAGTTCGAGAAGCAGATTCACGTCGCGGCCGAAGCGGGCGAACCGCTGACAATCTCCCGGCTGCAAGAGATCTACCGCGAACTGTTGCAAGCGTATTTCGGGCCGGATTTCGCGATGGACGACGAACTGAACCTGGAGTGCTTGCGGATTCCGCACTTCTATCGGGCGTTTTACGTCTACAAATACGCCACCGGCATGTCAGCGGCCATGGCCTTGGCCAAACGCGTGCTCGGCGGCGGCCCCCGCGAACTCGACGCCTACCTGAAGTTCCTTGGCAGCGGTTGTTCACGAGAACCGCTCGATGCGCTGCGCGATGCCGGCGTCGACATGGAGCAGCCAGCCGCTATCGACGACGCGCTGAGTCAATTCGACCGGCTGGTCGACGAACTTGACCGACTGCTATGACCGATCGTCGACGATCAGCACGCCGGTGCCGCTGATGCGGTCGGCTTTGAGGTCGTTAAGCGCGCGATTCGCCTCGGCCAGCGGATAGGCAGTGGTGTGGGGCCGAATCGGAATGGCGGCCGCCTCGGCCAAGAGTTCGCGGCCGTCGTTTCGCGTGTTGCAGGTAACGCTGTGGATGTCGCGCTCGTAGAACACGTAGCGCATGTAATCCATCTGCGGGATAGGCGTCATGTAAATGCCGGCCAGCGAAAGCGTGCCCCCTTTCTTGAGCGACTCCAAGGCCGGTAAAACCAGTTCACCGGCCGGGGCGAACATGATCGCACTATCGACCTTTACCGGCATCTGACCGGCATCCTCGCCGACCCAGACGGCGCCCATCTCGCGGGCCAGTCGGCGGTGGTTTTCGCCGCGCGTCACGACGTAGACTTCGCAACCGCGATGCAGAGCAATTTGGATGACGACATGGGCCGACGAACCGAAACCGTAGATCGCCAACTTGCCCCCAGGCGGCAGATTGCATCGCCGCAGTGCCCGATAGCCGATAATGCCCGAGCAAAGCAGCGGCGCCGCTTCCACGTCGCTGAAGCCGGCTTGTCCGCCCTGGCTTTCGGGCAGCGGATAGACGAACGCCGCGGGGGCCACCGCGAACTCGGCATAGCCGCCGTCGGCATGGTAGCCGGTGAAACGGGCCGACTCGCAGAGGTTTTCGCGAGCCGATTGGCAAAACTCGCATTGGCCGCACGTGTAGCGCAGCCAGGCAACGCCGACGCGCTGACCCACCCGTAATTCTGACTCCGGCCCACCGCTGGCCGGCCCCAGTTTCTCCACCGTGCCCACGATCTGATGCCCCGGGATGACCGGCATTTTCTCTTGTGGCAAGTCTCCCTCGATCACATGCAGATCAGTGCGGCAGATAGCACAGCAACGCACGCGGATTCGCACCTCGCCCGGTCCGGGCTCGGGAGTCGGCAGTTCGACAAACTCCAGCGGCGCGGTTTCGACCGGCGCGATGCGGCGAAGAAGCATGGCCTTCATGACAATTCCTCCGAACTTCGGCGGCTAATCCAATCACCCTTGCGCCCGGCTCGACCTGAATTGACGGGTGCCACGGGTGGCTTGTCCATCCGTGTTTTCGGCACTGCTGGACAAGCCAGCAGTGGCACCCAACATGCCAACCGAGTGCGGTCAAAGCACTAGCCTTCTCCTGGAGGGACTGAATACATCGAAGTGGCCGCCGGTCGGCGATGTGCGGTCAGCGCTTGGCCCAGCCGATCCATTTCCGCCTGAAGTTGCTCGATTGCGCTGGCGGCCACGCTCACGTCGCCCAACGCGGCAGCCTTTTCGACGCGTCGGATGGCGTCGATCGTCGGCTTGGCGCCGAGATAGAGCACTGTCCCGCCGAGGCGGTGGGCAGCACGGGCAACCTCAGCCGTATTACCGCTGGCCATTTCGGCACGCATGCGCGCGAGCAATTCACCGGACTCCACAAAATAAAAATCGATCATGCCGTGAAACATTTCGCGGTCAAAACAGCGGCGCAGCGCCTCGGCAAGATCGAAAACGACTGGCTGCCCCGTTGGCTCGACGGCGACGGCTTGCTCCGCGGGCTGGGCCGGTGGCTGCGACCCGGTTCCGGCATCGCCTAGCGCGATATGCTCGACCAGCGAAATCAGCGCGGGGGCCTTGATCGGCTTGCTGACATAGGCGTCCATGCCCGCGGCCAGGCAGCGGTCGAAGTCGGCCTGCAAGGCGTGGGCCGTCATGGCGACGATCGGTATTCGCTGTTTGCCGTTGGCAGGCAATGCCCTGATGGCGGCCGTGGCCTCGAAACCGTCCATGACCGGCATCTGCACGTCCATCAGCACTACGTCGAAGTCCTGGCGTGCGGCCAGTTCCACAGCTTCGCGGCCGTTGTTGGCCACCTGCACTTCGTGGCCCCGGAGCCGGAGGATGGTGGCGGCCAGCTTTTGATTGGGCGCGATGTCTTCGGCCAGCAAGATCCGCAGCGGCCGGCCGGGCGTCGGGGTGATGACGGCCGATGACCCGGCGGCGAAGCGATCGGGAATGCCAGCAAGCGGTTTTCCGACTTCTGCCGGCGCAGGACGTGCCTGGTCATCGTTGGACGTATCCACATGTGCGCCTCGTCGGAAACGTGCCGTGAACGAGAACGTGCTGCCGGCGTCTGGCACACTTTCGACCGCGATCTGCCCGCCCTTCAACCTAACGAGATTCGAAGCGATGGCCAGCCCTAGGCCCGTGCCGCCGTAGCGTCGCGTAGTCGAAGGATCGGCTTGAACGAAAGGGTCAAATATTGCTTGCAGCTCCTCTGGCGGGATGCCGATGCCGGTATCGGTCACGGAAAACTGCAGGAGCACATCGCGCTCCGCGTCCTCCGTCCCCCGCCCCTCGTCGGCTTGGCAGACGCTCACGACCACCTCGCCCTCATCGGTGAACTTGATGGCGTTGCCGATGAGGTTGGAGAGAATCTGGCGCAGCCGCAGCGCGTCGCCAACGAGTTGGTCGGGCACGTCCGCAGCCACGTCGCAGATCAAGTTGAGCCCCTTCTCCTGTGCTCGCATGTGAAGCGCCCGCAGGGCCTTGTCCACGGTGCTGCGCAGAGGGAAAGGGGCCGACTCCAGTTGGAATTTGCCGGCTTCGATGCGAGAGAAGTCGAGCAACTCGTTGAGAAGCGCCAACAGGCCGTCGGCCGACTCCTCGGCGGTTGTCAGGTAATCGTGGACGACAGGGCTGATCGTTTCGTTCAGCGACAGCTCCATCATGCCGAGCACGGCGTTCATGGGCGTGCGCAGCTCGTGGCTGATGTTGGCCAGGAACTGGCTCTTGGCGATGTTGGCGGCCTCGGCGGCCTGCTTGGCGGCGGCCAACTCTTCTTCGACCCGTTTCCTAGCAGCAATTTCATTGCGCAAGGCCTGATTGGCGGCGGCCAATTCGTCGGCTCGGCGCTGCTGGGTGATGTCGATCACCGACGCGCGGCAGACGGGCGCCGTTCCCTGGCGATGCGGGTCAGCCGTGGCTTTGATCAGGACATAGCACGGTTCGGCCGCGACACACAGCCGAACTTCGCACGTCTGTTTCGTTGCCGCCGAAAATACCCGCTTGCAGAACTCGGCGAACTCGGGGCGATCTTCTTGGGCAAGAAACTGACTGAACCGCATCTTGACGGCGGAGGATCGCTCGACGCCGAGCAAGGCCGCCGCTGCCAGATTCAGTTCCAAAATCGCCCCGTGCGCGTCCCACACGAAATAGCCCATCGGCGCGAAATCAAACAGGTTCTGATACAGTTCCCGCAACTCGTCGGCGGACGCCTGGGCTTGCACGAGCTCTTCATTTTGCATCTCCAACTCGATCTGATGCACCTGGAGCTCGTGCAGCAGCGCGCGAACGTCGGATTCGGCCATCGACTGCAATGGATGGACGGCACTTGCGCGCAGCCGCCGCTCGGCCTGTTGCCGCAAGTTGCCCGAAGGCGGATCGTTGCTCTTGGTCTTCTGTTTTCTCATGACCCCGCCTCCGTCACATCCTCCATCGCCAACAGGACGAAACGTGGCTGGTGGTCGGTCGACACCACTCGGCGGGCATTCAAAAGCAGCGTTCTGCGGCCAATGCCGGGAAGATTGAGTTCCACCCGAAAGTCCTGAAAGCTGGCGTCTTTGGGCAAAATATCTTCCAGCAACCGCCGCAGATCGGCGATGTCCCACTGCCGCGCGCCGATCTCATACAGCAAGCGGCCTTCCGTATCGCCGGGGGTTGTTTTGAACGTCTCATAGAACGAGCGGCTGGCCGATACGACGCGCAATTGGCCATTCAGCACCAGCAGCGGCTCGCGGACCGTGGCCACGATGTTTTCGGCATAGCTCAACGTCTCTTGCAGCCGGAGCCGCTCTTGCTGGAGCGATTCCTCCAGGCGCTTCAAGGGCGTGATCTCCGCAAATGTAATTACCACGCCCTCGATCGTGTTGTTCGCGGTCCGGTAAGGCAGCATCCGCATGTTGAACCAACGGCCGTCGGAGGCCTCGACCGGTTGCTCCCTCGTGGCCAACGCGTCGAGCACCTCCTGGGCATCTTTCACTAGCCCATCGTATTTCAAGTTGGATACGATATGTCCGATGGGGCGGCCGATGTCGCCGGCAATCACGTTGACAATGCTGGCCGCCTGCGGCGTGAAACGCTTGATGCCCAGATCGTTATCGAGGAAGATCATCGCGATGTCCGTCGCGTTGAGCATGTTGCGCATGTCGTTGCTGGTCTGCGTCAACTCATCGATCTTGCTTTGCAGTTCGGCGTTGACTGTTTGCATCTCTTCGTTCATCGACTGCAATTCTTCCTTCGAGGTGGTCATTTCCTCGTTGGTGCTCTGCAATTCTTCGTTGTTGGATTGCAGTTCCTCGTTGGCCGAGCGAAGTTGCTCCTGGACGGCCTGCATCTCTTCGATCGTCGCCTGCAAGCGGAGTTTCGTGCGGCGGACTTCGTCCTGCAACTCGGCCGTTGGGCCCGGCAATGATACGGGAGCAGATCGCTTCTTGCCCGCCGGTTTCGCCGGAGTGGCGACGACTTCGTCGAAGACGACTAAGAGCATGCCGCGCAGGACGTCGGGCTCCGCCAGGGGCCGGACGCTGAGATTCACGGTGGTGTAGCCCCCGTTCGACTTGACCCTCAGACCTTCGACGGTTGCCGTCGCATTGTCCCGCAGGGCATTGTGAATGGCGACTCCCAGATCGTCGCGCAAGCCTTCGCGGGCCATGGCGAAGACGTTGACGTTTGCCTTGCCGGAAGAAGGTTCCAGGTACTTGCCCGTCCGTCCGTTGATGTACAAGATGTCGCCGTCCGCGTTGATCACCACGGCCGCCGGGGCATAGACGTCGAGGAGCGATCGTTGGGCAGCATAAGAGATATCCATAGCGGGGTACTTACCTCGTTCGACCGGTGGTTGTGGAGCCACGATGCGGTGCGCGGCGGCGGCTGGCATCTCCAGCGGCGGTTGCGGCGGCCCTTCGCGTCGCCGGTAGACCTTCCACTTCTTATCCAATACGAAGAACAAGTCGTCGAAGCCCCCGATGTTCTCGGCCGATCCCAATACCAACAAACCGCCTGGCCGCAAAGCATAGTGCAGCACCGGCAAGAGCTTCTTCTGCGCCTCGGGCGTCATATAGATCAACAGGTTGCGGCAACAAAGGATGTCGAGCTTGGTAAACGGTGGATCGACAAGAATGTTTTGCGGCGCAAAAACGATTGCGTCGCGAATGTCCTTCTTGATCCGATAGGCGTCGTCTTCGCGGGTAAAATAGCGTTCCAGCCGGTCCCCAGAAACGTCGGTCGCAATGCTGGCCGCGTACGTGCCTTGCCGGGCCTTGTCAATGGCGTCCGCATCGATGTCCGTGGCAAAGAGCTGCATCGCCGGACGCTCTTCCGGCGGTAGCCGTTCCAAACATTCTTTCAGCACGATGGCCAGCGAATACGTCTCCTCGCCGGTGGAGCAAGCCGGCGTCCAGATGCGCAACGGACCGCCGTCCGACCGGCTGGAGAGCAAGTCGGGGATGGCCGTCTCCTTGAGGAAATCGAACACGTCCTGATCGCGGAAAAAGTTGGTCACGCCGATCAACAATTCCTTGTGCAGCAACTCGACTTCCTGCGGACTCTCCTGGAGAAAACGCACGTATTGCGCGAGCCGATCGAACTGGTGTACGCCCATGCGACGCTCGATGCGGCGCCAAATCGTGGTCGGTTTGTAGCATGAAAAGTCGTTGCGACTATGCGCCCGCAGCAAGACGAAAATCTTGTCGAGCGAGGCAGCGTGTTTCTCTTCCGCTGCCGCCGGCCTTTGCGGCGTCGCAGCCGGCGCGTGGGTCGTGTACTGCACCAGTTTGGCGGGCAGTTCTTCCACCGCGGCCACGAAGTCGGCCAGACCCGTGCCAACGGCGCTGCGGGGCATGCCGTCGTACTTGGCCGACGCGGGTTCCTGGACCAACACCAGGCCCGAGTTCTCCTTGATCGCCTTGATGCCGCGCGTGCCGTCGCTGCCCATGCCGGAAAGGACAATGCCGATGGCCCGCTCCTGCTGGTCGGCAGCCAGATGCTGGAAGAAGAAATCGATCGGCATCCGCAAGCCGCGTGGCGCCGATGGTTCCAGGACGCAGAGTCTTCCATGCATAATCGAAAGATTGGCGTTGGGCGGGATGACGTACACGCCATTGGGCCGGACCGGCATGGCATCGCGGGCCTCGACGACTTTCATCGTAGTCGAGCGCTGCAACAACTCGGTAAGAATCGCCTTGTGGGTCGGATCGAGGTGCGGCACCAGCACGAAGGCCATCCCGGAATCGCTCGGCATATGAGCGAAGAATTGCTGAAAGGCCTCGAGCCCGCCGGCCGATCCGCCCATGCCAACGATGTAGAAGCCGCCGTCATAGGCGGCCGTGGGCGCTGTTTTCGGCGACGGGGTGGCGACGCGCGGCTTCGCGCACTGTTTTGTGCCGCGCTTCGTCGAAGACTTTTTCATGCGAGCCCTCCGGCGCAGACCGATTGCGATCTCCAACTGGAAGAGGTCAGATTTATTGGTTCCGTGGTTGACTACGGAACAGTTCCGACGTTTTCTCCCGGGAAACCGGGCTCGTTTCACGAGCCCTCGTTCCATTACCAGTGCAGGACTCCATAGGGTGAACGTTCTGCGCTAGCCCTCACGCCCGGCCCATCTCCCAAAGGAAGACGCGAGCATGTTCAGGATTACTCACCATCCCCAGGCGTCGCCAATAACGATAACGAATCAATCCCACTTTAGCACCGCGCCCGTATCGGCGCTGGTGGCCAAAGCGGTGTACTTGCCGAGAAAGCCAGTTGTATAGCGCGGCGGGCGCGGTTTCCATTGTTTTGCGCGGGCGGCCAATTCGGCCTCGCTCAAGCGAACGTTCAGCGTACGGCCGTGCACATCGATGTCAATTATATCGCCGGGCTGGAGCAGAGCGATGGGACCGCCGGCGGCGGCTTCGGGGCTGATGTGGCCGATGCAAGCGCCGGCCGTGCCGCCGGAAAAGCGGCCGTCAGTGATCAGGGCCACTTTGTCGTCGAGCCGCATGCCTTTGATCGCGGTAGTGGGGGCCAGCATTTCCTGCATGCCCGGACCGCCGCGTGGGCCTTCGTAGCGGATCACCACCACATCGCCGGCCTTCACTCGGCCGTTGACAATTCCTTCGTAAGCTTCGGTCTCGGCCTCGAAAATCACCGCCGGACCGGAGTGTTTCAGCATTTCCGGCTTCACGCCGGCCGCTTTGATGACCGACCCGTTGGGGGCGAGATTTCCGTACAGGATCGCTAGCCCACCCTCGGGGCTGTAGGCGTTTTCCACTTCGCGGATGCAGTCCTTCGGGTCGAAGCCGAGATCGGTCGGCGAGAGATCGCGGACCGAGGCGACGCTGCTCGCTACGCCCATGCCCTCGTTAGTGTGTAAACCGCCGGCGGTGACACCGGCCAAGGCCAGCGCCTCCTCTTTGACGCTCGTCGCCCGAATGTCGTAGGCCGCGATATTTTCGCCGAGCGTTTGCCCGGTGACGGTCGGGCAGTCGAGTTTCAGCAGTTGCGGCTGGCCGCGCTCGATGGCGCCGAGAATCGTGTGCACGCCGCCCGCGTTGTGGACATCTTGAACATGGTAACTGCTGCTGGGGGCGACCTTGCAAATATTCGGCGTGCGACGACTGAGGTAGTTGATCCGCTCGATGTCGTATTCGATTCCGGCCTCGCGGGCGATAGCCAGGATGTGCAGCACGGTGTTGGTGCTGCCGCCCATCGCCATGTCGAGGACCATCGAGTTGTCGATGGAATCATGCGTGACGATCTGACGGGGCAGCAGCCCGTCGGCGTCGCCGTTGCGCTCCAGTTCCCACACCATGTCGACGATGCGCTGGGCGGCGCGGCGGAAAAGCTTCTTGCGCTCGGCGCTTGTGGCCAACAGCGTGCCGTTGTTGGGCAAGGCCATGCCCAGGGCTTCGCACAGACAGTTCATGCTGTTCGCTGTGAACATGCCGGAGCACGATCCACAGGTGGGACAACCGGCCCGCTCCATGGCCAACAATTCATCGGCGCTCAGCTTGCCATCCTGCTTGGCCGCTGCGGCGATAAAGACGTCGATCAGGTCGACATTCTTGCCCTCGGCCGTCTTTCCGGCCTCCATCGGCCCGCCGCTGACGAAGATCGTAGGGATGTTGCAGCGCATCGCGCCCATCAACATGCCGGGCACGATCTTGTCGCAGTTCGGGATGCAGATCATGCCGTCGAAACAGTGTGCCCTGAGCATCGTCTCGACCGAGTCGGCAATCAGTTCGCGGCTGGGCAGCGAATACTTCATTCCCTCGTGCCCCATCGCGATGCCGTCATCGACGCCAATGGTGTTGAAGATGAATGGTGTGCCGCCGGCTTCGCGGACGCATTGCTTGACGTACTGCCCAACCTTGTCCAAGTGAACGTGGCCGGGGATGATGTCGACGTGGCTATTGCAGATGGCGATGAACGGCTTGCGAAAATCGTCGTCGCCCAATCCGGTGGCGCGGAGCAGACTTCGATGGGGGGCCCGGGCGTCGCCCAGCTTGATAATGTCGGAACGCATGAATGGCAATCCTTCGAGAAAGGAGACCGTCATTCCAAGCACAGCAAAAATCGCGACGTTCTAAAACGCGGCCAAATCCCTCGCTACGCTCAGCATGACATTCACGAATAATCCAGATCAATGATATTGTAAAGGATGGCCGGTAGAGATAGTAGCGGGGGGATGGTATCCTGGTTCCTCATGAAACCGACGTTCATCTACTTTGATCTCGGCCGGGTCTTGCTGAATTTCAGCGTCCCGCAGATGCTTGAGCAAGTCGCCGCCGTGGCTGGCATCACCGCAGAGCAGGCCCGGGCGGCCTGCTTTGGCCGCGAACTGGTGCGGCAACACGAAGCCGGACAGCTATCGTGCGATCAGTTCGTCGAATCGCTTTGCGAGGCCAGCGGCAAGCGGCCCGATCGCGACAACCTCGCCATGGCGTTCTGCGACATCTTCGAAGTGAATCTGCCGGTGCTGCCGCTGGTGGCGCAACTGCATCAGGCGGGCTACGCTATGGGCATTCTCTCCAACACTTCGGCCACGCATTGGGAATATTGTCTGCGTCGTTACTGCGTTCTTTCGGAAGCATTTGCGGTGCACGCCCTCAGTTTTCGCATTCGAGCGATGAAGCCCGAGGCGGCTATCTTTCAGGCGGCGGCGAACTTGGCGGGAGTGCGGCCGGAGGAGATCTTTTTCGTCGACGATCTGGCCGAGCACGTGGCCGGCGCAAAGCGTGTAGGTTTCGATGCCGTGCAGTTCACCACGGCCGCCGCGTTGGCCGCTGCGTTGCGGGAACGAGGGGTGCGATTCAATTACTGAGAAGGTGACAGACACACGCGATGTGCGTGCTACCGGCGCACAGATGCGCTCACGTTGATGGGACGCTTTCGGCGCCGTGGGGCTGCTTTTCCGTGCCGACGTGCTGGACGATCTTTCTCAACAGCGCGGCGCGGTCGATGGGCTTCGATAGGTAGTCGTTGCAGCCGGCGTCGAGACATTGTCGTGCGGCGTCGGTAGTTGCGTGGGCCGATAACGCGATAATCGGGCCAGCGTAGCCCTCCTGCCGCAGAAGGTGTGTGGCGGCGTAACCGTCCATTTCCGGCATCTGGATATCCATCAGGATTAGGTCAAACGGTTGTCTAGGATCGCCGAAGCGGCGACCCCAGCCGGGGAACGAGGCCAATGCCATTTCGACGGCCTCGCGGCCATTTTGAGCCAGCGTCACGTCGGCGCCCGCCCGCTCTAACACCAAGGAGAGCAGGCGTTGATTGTCAGGGCCGTCCTCGGCCAAAAGAATGCGGCAGTTGAGCTTGGGCAAGGGCTCCGCCAACGCTTGAGGCGCCGGACGGAAGACCAACTTGTCGGGGTGCTCCACCAGCGGCACGTTCTCCAGCGACCCCGCGGGAATGACCAGCGTGAACGTGCTTCCTTCGCCGGGCTGGCTGCTAACCGTGATGTCGCCGCCCAGTGCGTCGGCCAGACGTTTGCTGATGCTCAGTCCCAAGCCGGTGCCGCCGTACTTTCGGCTGGTCGATGAATCGGCCTGCGTGAACGGCTCGAAGATGTCCGTCAGTTGCTCGGGCGTCATGCCGATGCCCGAGTCGATCACCTCGAATTGCAGCAGGCGATCATGGCCCTCATCTGGCAGCAAGCGCGTCACGACGCGCACTTGGCCGACTTCGGTGAACTTCACCGCGTTGCCCACCAGGTTCATGAGGATCTGCCGGAGCCGCGTGGGATCGGAGACAATAGTTTCGGGCAGCGGACCGTCGGCTTCCATCAAGAGCGAGAGGCGTTTGCTGTCGGCACGGACGCGCATCGCGGATGCCACGTCGGCGAGAATCTGAGTTGGGGAACAGGAGATGTTCTCCACCACGATTTTGCCCGCTTCGATCTTGGAGATGTCTAGGATATCGTTGATCAAGTCCAGCAGTACTGCACCATTGCGTCGCACGGCTCGAAGGTGGGTCGTATTTTCTTTTTCGGAAGCCCTTCGCTCTAACAGCAGGTCGGTATATCCAAGGATGGCGGCGATGGGTGTGCGGATTTCGTGGCTCATATTGGCCAGGAACTCGGTCTTGGCCTGAGTGGCAGCCTCGGCCTTTTCCTTCGCTCGACGCAACTCTGCTTCGGCCATACGATGCTCCGTGATATCCATGGCGATGCAGACGATGCGATTGACTTCATTGCCTGAGGTACAGACCGGGCTGAGAACTGATTGCAGGACAATGAGGCGGCCGTCGTGGCGACGATACGAGGCCTCGAACCGCGATCGTTGGCCCTGCAGCGCCAGATTCACGGCCGCTTCCACGGCCGGATGATTGTCGGGATGCCAGAGGTCGACGTATTTGGTCGACAGCAATTCATCTTCGCTCCGGCCGATCATTTCCGTGCCGCTGGGATTGACGGCAAGAAAGCGACCCTGTCGGTCGAGCAACTGAAGGCAGTTAGGCGAACTGTCGACGACGCTCTGGTACAGCCGTTCGGAGGCTGCTATGCGATCGTTGCTGTCTTGGAAACCTTGCACGCTCACCAGGCAGCCCGTCAACAGGAACACGCTAAGGCCGGTCATGCCGATGACGATTAGTCGATGCTGTGCGATCTGCCGCTGCCAGCCAAAGAGAAAATCACCGATATCGTTGACGCCTTGCGTATACGACAGAAAGTACTTCTGAATCTCGTGACTGGCATGTTGCCCGGCGGCATTGGTTATGGCCCAACCGGCGACGACCATCACGAAAATGCCCACGGCCAGAATATCGATGTAGAAGGAATGCCGTTTGATTCCGAGAATGTCGGCCGAATATTTGCGGCGGGTGCGCATGTATTGCCATACACAGGTGGCCAACGCCGATACGAGAATGGCGCGAAACAACTGGATCGGCAGTCCGACCACCTGCAGAAACGTGGCTTGATTCACGAGGTACGCTGGAAACAACGGCGCGGTAGGAACGAACCAGGCCGTTCCGGCGCCGCATGCTACGAGGCTCGTTGCGGCGGCGGCCAACCATCGCCGGCCCGCGTTGTCCGACAATCGCATGACGCGGAGCAGCGCGATGCCAGCCCAGATGCCGCTTCCCGCTCCCAACGCATAGCGGACCGACGCTTGGAGGCCGTCCGCTCCCCAAAACGCACCCGAGGCGGCTGCGATCAACAATAGGACATACACGCCATTGCCGCTCCGCGTCGTACGTCGGCCGAATTCACAACGACAAATGAAGGACAACGTCAAGACCGCGAATCGCAGCCATTGAGACCGCGAGTCGTCACCGAGGCTCATTGCCGCCAGATTCAGCCACTGGGCCGCTCCGTCGAGCAAGCCGAACGCCCCCAGCCACTGCCAGGCGGCCGATCGGTCAGTGCGCGACAGGTAAAAGCAAACCGCGCCGAGCAGAAAAAGGCTCAGGCCGTAAGTGAATAGCACATAGTCCATTTGATCCAGAACGAATGCAGTCATACAGCACACTCCGCCAATTCTCTAGGGCGCAGCCGCAGCGCAAACGCGGAGACGTGGTCGCTGTCAGGCGGCAGAAATTACGATCCACCGGCACGACCTCTGCCCTGCACCGTCTCACGCGGCGGCACCTTCAAATCTAGGTCGTAGCGAAGCCCCGGAGCGATGCGCTGTGGGGGAGGCTCCCCTCGCTGACATGGCATGCATTAGCGAATCAGATTCCAGGGCCGTGCCAGCGTAATGCTGACGCATCACCACCGGAAGAATCGCTACGATCAGAACACGTAGCGATTCACGATGTTCTCGAACATTTCTTGGCGGCCGCTCTGATTGGGCTCGACGTCGCCCTTGGCGAGCATATACTTTTCGAGCGATTCAAAGCCGTGTTTGCCGCCTTCGATTTCGGCCCCGACGCCGCGATCCCACGAACTGTAGCGATCCTTCACTAAACCGTCTAGCACGCCATCGGCCAGCATGGCGGCGGCAATCTTCAGTCCTTTGGCGAACGTATCCATGCCCGCGATATGGGCGTAGAAAAGATCGATTGGCTCGAAGCTCTCGCGGCGGACTTTGGCATCGAAGTTCAATCCGCCCGTGGTGAAGCCGCCATACTTCAGCACGATTCGCATAATGGCAGTCGTCTGATAGACGTCGGTCGGGAACTGGTCGGTATCCCAGCCCAACAGCAAGTCGCCGGTGTTCGCGTCGACCGAGCCCAAGAAGCCTTGCGATCCGGCGTACTCCAACTCGTGCTCGACGGCGTGGCCAGCCAGCGTGGCGTGATTCGTTTCGATGTTCAGCTTCACGTAATCGGCCAGCCCATACGTGCGAAGGAAGTTGATGCAGGCCGCGCTGTCAAAATCGTACTGGTGTTTGGTTGGCTCCTTGGGCTTGGGCTCGAAATAGAATTGCCCCTGAAAGCCGATCTTCTTCGCGTAGTCGACGGCCATGTGGATGAAGGCGGCCAGATGCTCAAGCTCGCGCTTCATGTCGGTGTTCCACAGGCACATGTAGCCTTCGCGACCGCCCCAGAACGTGTAGCCGGCACCGCCCAATTCCTTGGTGACTTCCATGGCCTTTTTAACTTGCGCCGCGGCAAACGCGAACACGTCGGCATTGCAACTCGTGGCTGCGCCGTGTACGTAGCGCGGATTACTGAACAGATTCGCGGTGCCCCAGAGCAGCTTGATACCGGTGCGTTGCTGTTCTTCTTTGAGTGCCTTGACCACGGTATCGAGATTCTTGTTGGTCTCGGCCAGCGTGGCGCCCTTCGGGGCAACGTCGCGGTCGTGAAAGCAGTAGAACGGCGCCCCAAGCTTCTCGATGAACTCGAAGGCGACGCGAACGCGGCCGACGGCGTTCTCGATGCTCTCTTCCTTCGCCTCCCACGGCCGCTGCATGGTGCCCATGCCAAACGGATCGGCGCCGGTGCCGCGCATCGTGTGCCAATAGGCCACGCTGAACCGCAGGTGGTCCTTCATCGGCTTGCCTTCGACCAACTCGTTCTCGTTGTAGTAGCGGAAGGCTAAGGGGTTCTTGGAATCGGGACCTTCGTACTTGATCTTCGTGATGTCCGGGAAGGCAGGCATGGCTAGTGATCGGCAGTTAGTGGTTGGTAGGTAGTGGCAACGATCGCCGACGATAAGCGATATGGTGGCCTAGAAACGGGAACTTGGCAAGTAGGAGATAGTCCGGTCCCAACCACGGGCTACTGCGTACCGACTGCCAGCCATGTCTTCACCGCGGCCCGAGCGACTTGGCGCGGCGAACCATTTCCAGGAATTCGGCGCGGTAGCCGTGCAGGTCGGGGCCTTTCGACGCCGCGGCCATTTCCAGTACGGCGTCATACGTGGCGCAGCCCTTGTGCTCCGAGCCGCGAAGCAACATGCCAAAAGCTGCCACCGAGGCGGCGAACTGAAAGTCTCGGCTGGCCTGCCCGATCTTCTCGCCCGAGTCGACGACCGGGAATTCCAGCCGCTTGCTTGTTTCGGCCTCGGGGTCCTTGTAGCGGAGCTTGAGTGTCAACAACTCGCCGTTAACGGGCTTCTCCACGCTCAGCTTCGCCGCCGCGTCTTGATACTTGAGTGGATCGACCGCCGGCACATCGACTTTCTGCCCAGACGGCACGAGTTCGTAGAGCGCCGTTACGGTGTGGCCGGCACCAATCTCGCCGGCGTCTTTCTTGTCGTCATTGAAATCTTCAGCGGCAAGCATTCGGTTTTCATAGCCGATTAGCCGATACGAGGCTACCTGGGCCGGATTGAACTCGACCTGAATTTTGACGTCCTTGGCGATGGTCACCAGGGTGCCGCCCAACTGCCGGACAAGGACCTTGCGGGCTTCGGTCAGGCCATCGACGTACGCGTAGTTGCCATTGCCCTTGTCGGCAAGCTTCTCCATCATCGAGTCGTTCAGATTGCCGCGGCCGAAGCCGAGCACGGAAAGAAACACGCCTGACTTGGCTTTCTCTTCCACCATCCGAACCAGATCGCCGGTGCTCGTGGTGCCGACGTTGAAATCGCCGTCAGTACACAACAACACACGATTCACGCCGCCGGGCACAAAGTTCTCTTTGGCGATGCGGTAGGCCAGCTCGATACCGGCCCCACCGTTGGTCGAGCCGCCAGCCTGAAGCTCATCGAGCGCGGCGAGGATCTTTTCACGCTTCGAGCCGGGCGTGGAGGGAAGCACCAGGCCTTCGGAACCGGCGTATACCACGATCGCCACGCGGTCGTTGTCCCGAAGCTGCCTGGCAAGCATCTTCATGCCTGCTTTCAGTAGCGGCAACTTATCGGGCGAATCCATCGAGCCGGATACGTCCAACAGAAACACCAGATTGCACTCGGGCCGCGCTTCGCTGGGGATTTCCTTGCCCTTCAGCCCGATGCGGACCAGCCGATGGCCATCGGCCCAAGGGCAGGCGGCTACTTCAATGTGCGCCGCGAAGGGCACGTCATCTTTCGGCCCAGCGTAGTCGTAATCGAAGTAATTGACCAGTTCCTCGATCCGAACGGCGTCCGGCGGCGGCAGGCGGCCCTCGCTCAATAAGAATCGCCGCACGTTGGCGTACGCGGCCGTGTCGACATCGATCGAGAAGGTGGAGAGCGGATGGTCCTTCACTGCCTGGAACGCATTTTCCACGAGCCGGTCATACTTATCACCACCGAGGCCGGGGCCCTGGCCGGAAGGCGATGAAAGGCCGAGTCGCTCCTCCTCTTCCTCTTGAACCACGATACGAGGGGTAACCATGAGCATGAGGTTGTCGCCCGGCTTAGGCTCGGCCGTGCTTTGTTCCTCGCGTGACCGCGTGTATTGCCGCGCGAACCATTGCCTGCCCTTTACGCTGGACTCCGTTGGCGGCAGGGCACTTTGGGCGGGCGTCGACGGTTGCCCGGAGGGATTCTTCCGCTGCGCGGTCAATTCACCCCAGCGCTTCGTCTCAGGAAAGTTGAGTGGCTCTCGCGATGAAGATGAAGAGGCAAGGTCTCCACTGGCGAGCTTGGTAGATTCACTGTCTTGCTCGCTGCGAGTCGCATCATGTGGCGGCAAACTTGACATGTGATTACGAGCCTGTCCGAGTTGAAAATCTGAAACGGGCCCCGTCCTCGCAGATTCCAACTTATGAGCCACTTCGCGCGACGACTCTCGTGCGGTGTACACGGCGGGGACCATCAGGCCGATGCCCACTGCCACTAGCACACACGCTGCGACGCCCATCAACGCCCACGAACGACGGCTGCGTTTCGACTTCTCCATGATTTGCTCCCTTGGCTGTGGTGAAACGTGAACTTGTTTCTCGACAGCGGCAAGGATTTTGGCTGAGAGGTCGGGCGGGGTCTCGCTCCCAAGTAGTTCGCGGAGCGCGCGATCCATAAGCCGATCGTTGAGATCTTCGTTCTTGGAATCGATGGGCGCGCTCATTGTTCAAACCTTCCTGTAGGGTGCGTGCTTGCACGCACCTCCGCATGGTCGCGGGTCCGTTGCGCCGCGTGCGTGCAAGCACGCACCCTACTTGTCTGGCTCATCGTCCCATTCTCCTCTCTACGCAGTCTCGCAGCACATCTCGGGCGCGACGCAGGAGCGTCTTGACGCCTTCGACGGCCAGCGTCAGCTCGGTGGCGATCTCGGCCCGGGTTGCCTGGTCGCGGTACTGAAGTTCCAAGGCCCGGCGTGTGCGAGGGCTGACGGCCACTTCCAGGCAGTGGCCCAGGGCGACCAGGTAGTCGTCCAGTCCGTCGTCGCCGGCCGCTTGGGCCCAGACCGCCTCGGCCGCATCGAGGTCGACCGACCGGGGCGAGTTGCCTTCCTTTCGCCGGGCCATGAGCAAGTGGTTGCGTGCCACGGTGCGAAGGTAGGCGGCTGTTTCCCTCGGCGATCGAAACTCGAACGGCTTGCGGAACACGGCCAAGAACGTCTCTTGAGTCATGTCGTCGGCCAAAGCCGGATCGCAACCGAGAAAGCGCAAGTACCGCCATACGCCGGCCTGGTGCGTCTGTACCAGGGCCGCCATGTCGGTTTGGCCGTCTGCGGTTGCCGCTGTCATGACCTTAGAGTGCATGGCCATGGGCAAAAGGGGTCGGAGAAATTTTCACTACTCCCGTCTCCCGTTGGGAGAGGGGGCTTGGCGCCTATTCGCTTTTTCGCCGCACGATCCAGTCGCCGAGCGTGGGCCAAAGCTGCGAGATAGCGAACAGCAGCCGGGCTTTACGGGGCACGATCAACTCAGGGCGGCGGCGCTCGCACGCCCGGAGGATGGCAGCAGCCAAACGTTGCGGCCGTATCGCGTGCACGCGCACTCCCGCACCGGGCGCGCGTGCCGCCTCGGGCACATCTTCCAAACCTTCCAGCGGATACAGCCGGGCGTCTTTGCGCTCGACCGGCCCGGGACAGACTAGCAATACGTGCAGCCCTTGCGGGCCGAGTTCCAACCGCAACTGTTGCGAGTAGGCGGCCACGGCAAATTTCGTAGCCGGATAGGCGCCGACCCACCGTGCGGCCGATTTGGCCGCCAGCGATCCGATGTTTACCACGTGGCCGCGCTCGGGAAGCAAGAGCGGAACCGCAGCCCGCGTGCAGCGCACTAGCGCGATGAAGTTCAGCTCCATCAATTCGCGGAACTGGTCGGGCGTGGTATCGAGCACCTTGCCTCGCGTCGAGCGGCCGGCGTTGTTGACCAGGACATCGAGCCGGCCGAAGTGATCGAGCACTTGCGAAAAGAGCCGATCAACATCTTCTTGCCGAGTGATGTCGGCCTGAACGCCGAGCACGTCTGCGCCGCGGGACTGCATTTCTTCGGCCGCACGCTGCACGGCATCGGCCTCGAGCCCGACGATGGCGACCTTCGCGCCTGCCTCGGCGAAGGCATCAGCGATCACTCGCCCCAGCCCGCTGGAGCCACCGGTGACAAGGACAACTTTATTCTGCCAGAAAGCCATTCCGCCTTACACCCTGGGAATCTCGAAGCCGGACCGCGGCTGGCGGGCGAAAAAGGCAGCCGCTTGATCGTCGCCGACGATCTCTTCAGCTTTTGGGTCCCATTTGATTACCCGACCCAGTCGGGCGGCGATCGCACAGAGGTGGCACGTGTTCATCGTTTGCACGTGGCTGAAGACGTCGGAGACCGGCAGACCACCCTCACGAATACATCGGAAGAAATTGGCCTTGTGTTCCTCGAAGGGTTTGCCCTTGTAGAGACGCACCAGATCGTCGGGGCCGAACTTGCCCTCGTCCCATTTCTCTTCGATCGGTTTGCCGGTGATCTTTTCACGATTGACGAAGATCCGCCCCTTGGTCCCCTCGAAGAGAATGCCGTTGCGGCCGCGGCTGTCGACCGTCATTTCGAGGCCGTCGGCGAACTTGCACTTGATTGCGAACTCGTGCGCCGTGTTGTAGCAGTCGTCGACGGTCGGGTAGCCATTCTTCAGGGGCACGGGATGCTTGGCGTCGGTGCCGTCGATTTCGATCGGCCCCGCGCCTCGTTGGTCTTGACCGATGGCCCATTTGGCGATATCGACATGGTGGGCGCCCCAATCGGTGAACTTGCCGCCCGCATATTCGTACCACCAACGGAACTCGTAGTGACAGCGCCGCTCGATATAGTTAACCATCGGCGTCTGCCCAAGCCAGAAGTTCCAATCGAGTTCCTTGGGCGGGGCAATCTTAGGGAAGGGGCCGCCGGTTGGACTGCCGTTGATCCCCACGGTGATCGTCTTGATGTCGCCCAGAAGTCCTTTCTGCACCATGTTGACGGCCCGCAGGAACAGGTCGCGGGCGCCCCGCTGCTGTGTCCCGACGATGAAGGTCTTGTCGCGATACCTCTGGCAGGCGTTGCGAATCAATTGGTTCTCTTCCAACGTGAGCGTCAACGGCTTCTCGCAGAAGACGTGCTTGCCGGCCTGCAACGCTTCGATGGCGATCTTTACGTGCCAGTGATCGACCGTAACGACGCTGACCACGTCGATGTCCTTCCGATCGAGAATCCGGCGATAGTCGCCGTAGGCGTCCGCCTTGCCCTGGCCAATTCTGGGACTGTGTCGTGCCTGTTCGGCGCGGCGCGAATCGACGTCGCAAACGGCGACGATCTGGCCGAAGGGAGCGAGGTCGGCCGCGTCGCCGCTGCCCTGGCCGCCCAGGCCGATGCAGCCGATACGCAGCCGCTCATTGGGCGACGTGCCTGCCAACACCGTTTGCCCCCCAACCAGATACGTGGCCATCGTGGTCGCCGCAGTTGCTGCCGCCGACTTCCGCAGAAACTCGCGCCGAGAGTGTTGACGTTGCATCGTTAGGGGCCTCGTAGACGTGTTGGGGCGACATGTAGATGATGTCGGGCAAGGCGAGATGATCTTCCGCACAAAGTCCAATTCTATCATGGTACATTGGCCACGCCCCTGCGGCAACAGCCTGTCATATCCGACCCAGCTACGGTCCTGACTGGCAGCAAAGCCGAAATTCATGCAGCGCCGAGGCGCAAAACACAAGCAATCGCCTTTTGGCTGGGCTCCTTTCCTCAGCTTGCCACACCCTGCTGCCGGCAGCTTGGGCACGTACCGCTCACCTGTCCAATCGCGTACGACGGCAGGCCTGCGCCGCGATGCCGAGCAGGGCGACGCCCAATTGGTCGAAATGCGAAGGCTCAGGGCTCTTCAGGGGGAAAATCGTGCCCAAGTTGGCGGTCCCGCCGCGGTCGGCCGTTTTGATCCGGTTGGCGCGATAGTATAATAGGTGTGTGCGACGCTTGCGTCGCGTAAGGGACGAGCATGGGCGAGGCCAAAACTGCCGGATTTGTCGATCTGTTGCGACGCAGCGGTCTGGTCGAAAAGGACCAAATCGATGCGGTCGTGGCACAACAGGCGCAGCAGTTGGACGAAGATCGTCTGGCCGACGACGCCTTCATGGCCGACCGATTCGTCGAGACAGGCTTGATCACGCGCTGGCAGGCCGACAAGCTCCGCGAGGGCCGCCACCGAGGCTTCTTTCTCGGCAAGTACAAGTTGCTCGACCACCTTGGCACTGGCGGCATGAGCAGCGTGTACTTGGGCGAACACGTGCTCATGCAGCGCCGCGTCGCGATCAAGGTGTTGCCGGCCAATCGCGTGGCCGACACATCGTATCTCGCCCGCTTCCACCGCGAGGCACAGGCGGCCGCCGCCTTGGACCACCGCAACATCGTCCGGGCGTACGATGTCGACAACGACGGCAACACGCATTACCTGGTGATGGAGTATGTCGAGGGACGCGACTTGCAGCACATGGTGGCCGAGGATGGTCCGTTGCCGTATGCCGCGGCCGCCGAGTACATCCGTCAAGCGGCCGAAGGTCTCGAACACGCCCACCAAGCCGGCCTAATTCACCGCGACGTCAAGCCCGGCAATTTGCTCTTGGATCGCCGCAACGTGATCAAGCTGCTCGATCTCGGTCTGGCCCGCTTCACGGACGAAGACAGCGCCTCGCTCACGGTCGATTTCGACGAGAACGTGCTGGGCACAGCCGACTATCTGGCGCCGGAGCAAGCGTTGAATAGCCACGGGATCGACGCGCGGGCTGACGTCTATGCCTTGGGTTGTTCCATGTACTATCTGCTTACCGGCCATCCACCGTTCGTCGGCGGCACGTTGGCCCAGCGGTTGATGATGCATCAGAACCAGCCGCCGCCAGACATCTGTGTCGATCGGCCGGACGCCCCCGCCGATCTCGTCGACATTTGTCTGAAGATGATGGCCAAAGAGCCGGAAGATCGTTACGCTTCGGCGGCCGATGTGGCAACGGCGTTGTCCGGCTGGCTGATCACTCACGGCCATCCGCTGGTCGGTGGCAATGCCGTCGGGGTGTTGTCTGGGGCATACGCCTATGCGGGTTCATCGCTGCCAGTGCGAACGGTGATCCCGCCGCCGGTGCGAAAGCCGCTGCCGGGTTCGTCGTTGCCGTGGCGCGACGCCAGTGAGATGCCGCGCCCGCCCGGTATGCCTCCGCTGCCAAGTGAGCGCTGGCCCGACGATACGGCCTCCGATCTGAAACACGCCACTGTGAAAGGGAAGATCAAGCCGCCGCCCGTGAATTCGTTGAAGGAAGAGTCGGTCGCCACGGCGAGCGGCGCCGCCATTGTCGTGCCCCAGGGCGAGCCGGAATGCCTGCCGCAGTTCTCCGGCTTGCGGCCCGCGCGTTCACCGCACCAAGTGCGGGTGGCGGCTTATCTTGCACGGCGCAATCGGGCCACTCAGCGGCGCTGGCTTGTCGCGATCATTGGCGCCGTGCTGGCGTCGCTAACGATCCTGGCTTTCTGGTACATGGCCGTCTGATGTCCGTGTCGCTCATGACGGTGGCGTAGGCAGGGCTGTCTGACCAGACATTCACGCTTGTCCCATCTCTCGGCATTCGTCCTAAATGGGGAGCGAAAAATGCCAAGGGTATGCGCGTCAATCTTTGCGCGAGCGCTACAAACGGCGGTTTTTGGGCGGTCTGGGGCGCCCTTGGGCAAGTTAGGATGCCTTTGCGCCAAGGTGCCGAGAATATCATTTCGACCGGACTTTCCGTCGAATCACTAGAAGTGTGCTAGGGCGTTTGTTTCATTTAGACAAGGGGGACACGTCATGAGGACGTTCGTACGACATGCGGTGGCGCTGCTGGCGATCACTGCAATGTACCAAGCAAGGATTGCGACGGCAGAAGATCTGCAATGGATCTCCGAAGGCAGCCCATCGGCTACCTTCACAGGCAACGAGAAAGTGGCGCCAGCCAAAGACACTACAGCAGCCACTTGCGGTTACGCCTGCGGCCAGGCATGTGGCGACCCGGCCTTCGGCGGATGTATCGACGCTGGCTGTGATGAATGCCCGAGAGCCGGCATCGTCGCCTTTGGCGGGTTCGATACGTTCAAGGGCGTCAGCGATGCCTTCCTGAACAGCAATTTCGGTGTTGTTGGTGGCGTCAACTCGGCTATGCCCTTGATGGACTCGGGCATTAGCTGGCAGTTGGGCATGAGCTACGGCATCTACGATGTCGACGGCCGTGTGGCCATCGAGAATCCTGCCGAGACGCAGCAGCAAGCGTTCGTTACCACGGGCTTCTTCCACAAGGCCCATGGCGACCAGCGGCTGAGCTTTGGCATCGTCTACGACTGGATGTTGAATACCAATTGGGGAATTCTCGGCACCGACCCGACCATGGGTCAGTGGCGCGGCCAAATCGAATACGCCTTGAGCGATTGCAATTCGGTTGGCTTCTGGGGATGTGCCCGCGACCTCGGCGCTCGGACATACGCTCTGAACGGATCCGTGTTGGTTGAGAACCGCGCGATCAGCCAAGGCAGCATTTTCTGGCACCACAAGTTTGCCGCCGGAGCCGATAGTTGGCTGTTTGTCGGCCTACCCGAGCGCGATCGCCTCAACGGCGACGGCAGCTTGGGCGATTGGACCATCGGCGCCAATGTGCAAGTGCCATTGAACGACCGCCTGGCCCTGTATGCCAACGGCAGCTACTTCCGTCCCAGCCAGGCGGCTGGCGTGGAAGCTCAAGTCGAGAACGGTTACGATGTCGGCATGGGCATCGTGTGGTACTTCGGCCGTCACGCGGTCAGCCACTCGCTCAATGGCGCCTGTGGCCTGCCCTATATGTCGGTGGCCAACAATACCACGTTCCTGGTCGATCAGCGGGCAACGCTGGCCGATTCGCTCGTGGTACCGGGCCTGTTATCGATACCTGCGGGAACGGGACTGTAAAGGGATGATCGGGGCCTTTCCCCTTGCTATGCAGCCAATTGGGGCGGCAGTTCCCGCACTGCCGCCCCAATGCTTTTCGGTGTGTAGCACATGTCCTGTAACTCGGACGTGCGAATCCTCTACGGACCCTGACAGGGGCAACCGTGTCTGTCAGCCGAAGGCAGCGGCGTAGTCGCGATCCCTCCTTCTCCTGTGGCACGGCGCAAGCCGTTATTATTGAGTCCTGCACTGGTAATGGAACGAGGGCTCGTGAAACGAGCCCGGTTTTCCGGGAGAAAACGCCGGAACTGTTCCATAAGCAACCACGGAACCAATAGTCTCGGCTTCCCCCGTTTATGCCAATTACTGGCGTCTTTTATCGAACCTTGCTATAGTGACAATGCTGGGGTCGGCCCCGCTTGTTTCGGCTGGAACTCGCGTTCCGTACTCCGCAACTACGTCCATACACACCCCGCCATTCTCTACCTCGCTCGGAGACAGTGCCATGCAGCTAAATCGCATGCGCAACGGGTCGTATTTCGCGGGCCTGCTCATGTTGGTCTTTGCTCCCACGCTGGCCTTCGCGGTCGACGTGCCGAAATGGAGCGCGTATGACATCAACGTGACTGCCGGCAGCAGCTACTCAAACGGCTATGCGTCGGGACCAACCACCTTCAACGCCACGTTTACCGGTCCCGGCGGCGTCACCCAGACGGTTCCCGGGTTTTGGGATGGCGGCAGTAACTTCAAGATCCGCTTTACGCCCACCATCGAAGGCGCTTGGTCGTACACAACCTCATCGTCCGATTTGACGCTAAACGCTAAGACTGGCAGCATCAATGCCACGGCGCCGGTTGCAGGCCAGCACGGTTTTCTCCGGATCGATCCCAACTACACGACCAGTTTTGTATGGGATGACGGCACGCGGTATTTCATGGAGGGGCAAACGTATTACGATTGGATGCAGGCCGCCAACGTCAACAACAACTGGAAGACGTCCGTCGACAGCATGGTAAGCTATGGATTCAGCAAGGTTCGCTTCGACGTCTACGCGTGCAATGTTCCCTCGGAGCACAACGACTATCCCGACGCTCAGCCGTACACCGGCACCTCGACCAGCCCTAACCGCGACAGTCTCAATGTGGCGTACTGGCAAAAACTCGACGAAATGGTCCAGTACATGGACTCGAAGGGGCTGGTCGCCGACTTCATCGTCACCACGCCCTACCGCAGCGGTCGCCAGTTCGGCACGGATACGCAGAACGATCGCTTTATCAACTACGTGGTTGCTCGATACGCCTCCTATCCGAACGTGACGTGGTGCTTGTCGAACGAGTGGAACTCGAGTGGGGGAACCTACCCGCAAAATCAAGCCGACTACAACCGGATGGGAGCGCTCATTCGTAATAGCGATCCGTGGATGGCTGACGGCGCGAGTCTTCGTCCGTTATCAATTCATTCGCACACTCAAATCAATTTTCCGTTTTTTGGATCGACATGGCCCACGCATGCCATCATTCAATATGCCGCCACGGGGCAGTCGGATCAACCAGGCAATGCGGGCATCGTCTATAATCTCGGCCACAACATGCCTGTGGTCAACGACGAATACAGATACATCGGTCAGTTGTCGCGGACGGCGAATCGCCAGAGCATGTGGGGTATCGCGTCCGCCGGTGGTTACAGCAGCACCGCCGACTTTCGCGAAAATCCCAATGGGATGGGCATCCCCGAGTCGACGGGCGACTGGACGTACCGACCTGAATACGACGACATCAAGCGCATGGTCGATTTCTTCACGACTAAAGGCATCGAGTATTGGAAGATGGCCAGCCACAATGAGTTGATGACTTCGGGCACGCGGACGTATGCGCTGGCCGAACCGGGGCGCCAGTACGTCGCGTACGCGGCCGTCGGTGGAACATTTTCGCTGAACCTTGCCGCAGGCACGTACTATGCCTACCGCTACGACCCGCGAACCGGCACGACGACGGACCTGGGGACCGTCAGCGGGGGCACTCAGTCCTTCACCATGCCCGACGCCAGCAACGATTATGTGCTCCATCTGAGCACCTTCCAGGAGGTTCCTGAGCCAAGCACCCTGACACTGCTCGGCATTGGCTTGGCAGGGCTCGCGGCTTACCGGTGGCGGCGAAGGCCCTGGGTAAAGTGACATCCTGTCCGCATGCCGGACGCCATGAATTCTGTCGCTTGGAGGAAACGGCCATGTTGTTAAAGTCTGTGGGCACCGCGGTGCGTTTGGCGGCGTTACTCATGTTGGTTTTTGTTCCCACGCTGGCCTTCGCGGTCGACGTGCCGAAATGGAGCGCGTATGACATCAACGTGACTGCCGGCAGCAGCTACTCGAACGGCTATGCGTCGGGACCAGCTACCTTCAATGCCACGTTTACCGGTCCCGGTGGCGTCACCCAGACGGTTCCTGGGTTTTGGGATGGCGGCAGTAACTTCAAGATCCGCTTTACGCCCACCATCGAAGGCGCTTGGTCGTACACAACCTCATCGTCCGATTTGACGCTAAACGCTAAGACTGGCAGCATCAATGCCACGGCGCCGGTTGCAGGCCAGCACGGTTTTCTCCGGATCGATCCCAACTACACGACCAGTTTTGTATGGGATGACGGCACGCGGTATTTCATGGAGGGGCAAACGTATTACGATTGGATGCAGGCCGCCAACGTCAACAACAACTGGAAGACGTCCGTCGACAGCATGGTAAGCTATGGATTCAGCAAGGTTCGCTTCGACGTCTACGCGTGCAATGTTCCCTCGGAGCACAACGACTATCCCGACGCTCAGCCGTACACCGGCACCTCGACCAGCCCTAACCGCGACAGTCTCAATGTGGCGTACTGGCAAAAACTCGACGAGATGGTCCAGTACATGGACTCGAAGGGGCTGGTCGCCGACTTCATCGTTACCACACCGTACCGCGGCTACCGTCAATACGGGACCGACACCCAGAACGATCGGTTTGTCAACTATGTCACGGCGCGCTATGCCGCATACACCAACGTTACGTGGTGTATGTGCAACGAGTGGGAAGCGGCTGACAACGGGGGAAGCTATAAACAATATCAAGATGATTTCAATCGAATGGGGACGCTCATCCGGAATGGCGATCCGTGGATGACCACTGGTGCCGCCCTGCGCCCGTTATCCATCCACAACCAGAGCATTAACTTCCAGTTCTTCGATGCCACCTGGCCGACGAATGCCATCATCCAGTATCACCCCGCCAGTCCGACACAGGATCAGACGGGCAATGGAGGCATCGTCAATAATCTGGGCCACAACATGCCAGTAGTCAACGACGAGTATAGATACGTTGGCGTGCTCACACGAACCCAAAACCGGTGGGCTATGTGGAGCATCGCCACGGCCGGAGGTTATAGCAGCACTGCCGACTTCCGCGAGCACCCTAATGGCATGGGCATCCCCGAGTCGACGGGCGATTGGACGTATCAGCCCGAGTACGACGACATCAAACGCATGGTCGATTTCTTCACAACCAAAGGCATCGAGTATTGGAAGATGGCCAGCCACAACGAGTTGATGACTTCGGGCACGCGGACGTATGTGCTGGCCGAATCGGGTCGCCAGTACGTAGCGTACGCGGCCGTCGGCGGAACGTTTTCGCTGAACCTCGCCGCAGGCACGTACTATGCCTACCGCTACGACCCGCGAACCGGCACGACGACGGACCTGGGGACCGTCAGCGGGGGCACTCAGTCCTTCACCATGCCCGACGCCAGCAACGATTATGTGCTCCATCTGAGCACCTTCCAGGAGGTTCCTGAGCCAAGCACCCTGACACTGCTCGGCATTGGCTTGGCAGGGCTCGCGGCTTACCGGTGGCGGCGAAGGCCCTGGGTAAAGTGACATCCTGTCCGCATGCCGGACGCCATGAAATTCTGTCGCTTGGAGGAAACGGCCATGTTGTTAAAGTCTGTGGGCACCGCGGTGCGTTTGGCGGCGTTACTCATGTTGGTTTTTGTTCCCACGCTGGCCTTCGCGGTCGACGTGCCGAAATGGAGCACGTATGACATCAACGTGACTGCCGGCAGCAGCTACTCGAACGGCTATGCGTCGGGACCAGCTACCTTCAATGCCACGTTTACCGGTCCCGGTGGCGTCACCCAGACGGTTCCCGGGTTTTGGGATGGCGGCAATAACTTCAAGATCCGCTTTACGCCCACCATCGAAGGCGATTGGTCGTACACAACCTCTTCGTCCGATTTGACGCTAAACGCTAAGACTGGCAGTATCAATGCCACGGCGCCGGTCGCAGGCAACCACGGATTCCTTCGAACGGATCCGGCCCATACGAACAGCTTTGCCTGGGACGATGGGACGCACGACTTCATGTGGGGACAGACTTATTATTCTCTAATGCATACTGCGATGCAGAACGACAACTGGAAGACGGCCGTTGACGAGTCGTTCGCGCATGGCATGAACAAGATTCGCATGTTCGTCTATACGCAGGGTGGTTTCATCGGCCTGGATAATGTCAGTCACGGCTACCCTGACGTGACGCCCTATGAAGGCGATGCTGCAAGCCCCAACCGTGACAACCTGAACTTCGCCTACTGGCAGAAGTTGGACGAGGTGGTTCAGTACATGCAATCCAAGGGGATGATGGCGGACCTGATCGTCACCAATTTCTACCCCAATGGACACATGGCCGGCACCGATACGCAGAACGACAGGTTTGTGCGATATGCCACGGCGCGCTATGCGGCCTATGACAACGTGATGTGGTGTATGGCCAACGAGTGGGAGCTTGGCAATAACACGACGACCTATCCACAAGATCAGGCCGACTTTAACCGTTTGGGCAGTATCGTTCGCAACAACGATCCCTGGATGGCCCAAGGATTATCGCTTCGGCCGTTATCGATACATAATATGAACGTCAACTTCCAGTTTTTTGGAAGCACATGGTCTACGCACGCCGCTATCCAGTACGGCTGCCCTTGGAGCGGGACGCCCCTGTATGGTGACGAAGGAGGCAATACCGGGATCCGAACCAATCTCGGCCATAACCTGCCCGTTGTCAACGATGAATACGGCTACATCGACAATCCTGGGATGACGCGAACGCGGACGCGTCAAACCATCTGGGGTATCGCGACGGCTGGTGGCTACGGCAGCCAAGGCGACATCCGCATGTTCGGTAGCGGCGCCACCCAATGGACTCCATGCAGGACCGGAGAATGGGCTGACGCGACGGAGTACGACGACATCAAGCGCATGGTCGATTTCTTCACGACCAAAGGCATCGAGTATTGGAAGATGGCCAGCCACAACGAGTTGATGACTTCGGGCACGCGGACGTATGTGCTGGCCGAATCGGGTCGCCAGTACGTAGCGTACGCGGCTGTCGGTGGAACATTTTCGCTGAACCTTGCCGCAGGCACGTACTATGCCTACCGCTACGACCCGCGAACCGGCACGACGACGGACCTGGGGACCGTCAGCGGGGGCACTCAGTCCTTCACCATGCCCGACGCCAGCAACGATTATGTGCTCCATCTGAGCACCTTCCAGGAGGTTCCTGAGCCAAGCACCCTGACACTGCTCGGCATTGGTTTGGCAGGGCTCGCGGTTTACCGGTGGCGGGGAAGATGCCTCCGCAGCAGTCCCTAGAACCTCGATGCGGCCGGATGTCGACATGCCCCACGGCGATGTGCCAACGGCAAACCGCTGTCCCAGCCACCCTCGATTGAGTCCTGCACTGGTAATGGAACGAGGGCTCGTGAAACGAGCCCGTTTTCCCGGGAGAAAACGTCGGAACTGTTCCATAGTCAACCACGGAACCAATAGATGCGACGCTGCTTAATTCGCCAGACAACAGAGTACACGCCGGCCCTTTCTTGCCCAATGCAGCGTTACAGCATACCGCCGGAGAATAGGGGGGTGGGCACCGAGAGACGCCAATTGCCTTTCACGCCCCCCTCGACGTACCCGCCTTTAGCATTAGAATTGATGGACTACGCTGAAAGGACGCAAATGGATCAATTGGGCGGCGAGCGGGCGGCCATTCCCATGGACTTGTCCCTTCTGTATGCGCCGGTCGCCCAAGAGCTGAGCGAGGTCGAAGATCTGCTCCAGCGCGAGCTTACCAACGACAATCCTTTTGTTGATCTGCTGGTCAAACATGGCTTTCGGTTAGGGGGCAAGCGCCTCCGGCCGGCCTTAGTGCTTCTTTCAGCCCAGGCGTGTGGCGGCATTCGGCCCGGCCACCTTGCGCTGGCCGCGATGGCCGAGCTTATCCACACGGCCACGCTGATCCATGACGACGTGCTCGATGAGGCAACGATCCGCCGGCATCTCGACACCGTCAACGCCCGTTGGGATAACGAGGCCAGCATCCTCCTGGGCGATTATCTATTCGCCCGAGCCATGTGCCTGGCCAGTTCGCTGGATGACGTGTTGGCGTGCCGTGTGGTCAGCGAGTCGACGCGCGACATGTGTGAGGGAGAGCTGCGGCAGATGGAATGCCGAGGTCGCTACGAACTGACGGAGCCGCAGTACATCGAGATCGTCGCCGGCAAGACGGCCGCATTGACCGCCTGTTGCTGCCGGCTCGGAGCTCACTACGCGGGCGCGGATGCCGCGATCTGCCAGTCGCTGTCGCGCTATGGCCACGCCCTGGGCGTCGCATTTCAGATCGCCGATGACGTACTGGATCTCTCCGGCAACGAGGAAGTGGTGGGCAAGTCGCTGGGCACCGATCTGCTGAAGCAGAAGGCCACTCTGCCGCTGATTCGGTTATTGGACGTTGTTACCGCTAAAGAACACGCCGAGGTGATTTCGCTTCTTTCCAACTCGCGAAACCATCATCGCGACGCCTTGCGGTCGTGGTTCGAGCGGTACGATGCGATTTCCTATGCGCGGGAAAAGGCTCACTCGTATAGCCTGCAAGCCGGCGCGGCACTAGCCGCTTTGCCCGCCTCGGCATCCAGTGATTCCATGCTGGGGCTGACCGAGTTCGTTGTCAACCGGCATCACTAAATATGTCCACACAATAGCGAAAGTGGCGGCGGGCGAAGACCGCCGACAATTGCGTGGTTTTCGGCCACGCACCACTTTCGGTCTTCCGCGGTTTTGTTTAGAACAGCCTCGGTCGAAGAGCAGCCGCTTCCGGCGGGAAATAGGCAGAGAATTGTTGGCAGGCGTATGCTAAACGTCCCTACTGGACGCACTGGCCTCGTGCAATTGCAAGGGCGGCCGATGAGCCTTTGCCCGCATCCAATTGATCACTCGGGCCACATGCCGTTCTTGAACCAATCGGCGCTCCAAAGCGATCTTGCCCGGAAAATCCAGGCACATCAGCCCGACGAGAATCGTCAGAATTCCCTGGCCCGGCAAGATCAGCATCGCCACGCCGGCCAGGACCAGTGCGGCGCCGCAAAGATTCTTTGCCGTGATTACTGCAAGGCTGACCAGCGGATGGCGCGACGGCCACCGATCGCTCAAGTGTCGTGGACGCACGAAGTAGTCGTCTGGTATGCGGATAACCAGCCAGGGAACCACAAGCAATGTGCCGACAAACATCAGTGCTGACAGCAGGAATAGCCATCCCAGCAGCACATCGTGGCAGCGAACCCACTCTAGCAGTGACCACAGCATTGGCTCGCACCACTTCGCCGTTCAGGTGAGACGTGGCTACTCGAACTTTCTGGATTCTTCCAGCATCGGCCTCAACTCTTCGACGAAATCCTGCACGTCCTTGAATTGCCGATAGACGCTGGCGAAACGGACGTAAGCCACCTCGTCCAGGTCGCGAAGATGTTGCATCACCAGCTCCCCTACGTGCCGGCTTTCGACCTCGGAATCGAAGTTGGCTTCCAGTTCATTTTCCACCGTAGCGATAATCACTTCGAGTTGCGCGTCGCTGACCGGCCGCTTCCAGCAAGCCTTCTCCAGCCCGCGTTTGATCTTTGCGTGGTCAAACGGCTCGCGCGAACCGTCCTTCTTGACGATCTTGACGGTGGTCGCTTCGCTCCGCTCGTACGTCGTGTAGCGGCGTTTGCAGCCAAGACATTCGCGCCGCCGGCGAATGGCAAACCCATCGTGGCTTGCCCGTGAATCCAGGACGCGGTCGTTGTCGGTAAGGCAATAAGGGCATTTCATGGCGGCAGCGTTCCCACGGAGGTAAGTCCACTTTACCCGAAGTGTAGCGAAGGCGGAAGGCGGCCCGGGCAGATGTGGCGTAGGGTCTTTCGCCCCTGCTCCGCCACCCGTATAATGTGGGCTCGCTTGGCGACAATCTTGGCACTAAGGGGGTGTCCGATGCGCTGTCCGGCATGCAGCGTTGATTCCGTCGACGGGGCCGTATATTGCCACAAATGTGGCCAACGGCTTTTGGCTGCGGACGGTGATGCGGCGCCCCATTCCGATTCTGCGGAACTGCGGACGCCGGAGCCGGCCGACGCCTTCAATCAGGCGGCCGCCGCAAGCCGCCAATCGCAGCCGGCCGAGACCGAACTGTGGCGTGGCGGCTATTCGGCCAAGGCCATGAACGGCGCATGGATCATCAGCGGCTTGATCTCGCTGGTCCTGCTCATCGCCGGCATCCTCTGGGCAAGCACGGCCGCTCATTGGCTAATCGTATTGCTCGCCATGTTCCTGCCATGGTTGTACTACGCCGCTGTCCTCTCCTACCGCTGGATGAGTGTTCGCTACCTTCTGACCAGCCAACGGTTCCTGCACGAGCACGGTATTTTGCGGCGCGTCCACGATCGAATCGAACTGCTGGACATTGACGACATCAGTTCGGAACAAGGACTGCTGGAACGTCTGTTCGGCGTGGGCACGATCCGGATCGTTTCGCACGACCGGAGCGATCCCGATCTAAGTTTGCCCGGCATCGAAAACGTTCGCGAGGTCACCAGCCAATTCGACAATGCCCGGCTGGCCGAGCGCCGCCGCCGCGGCTTGCACGTGGAGCAGATTTAACGTCACTCAACGAGGGGAAAGCCAAAGTTGAGTCTGCCAAGGTGCGCACATGTGATTTGGAGCAAGCCTTGGAAGCGATAGCGATCTTGTTGCGGCATCCCTAGGCGAACACGACAAAGTTCACTCGACGTCTCCGATCAGATCTTCATGTTCCTGCTTTCTAAGCCGATCCATGTTCAGGTAGCGTTTCATTTCCCGCCACAGGCGACTCGGACCTGCACCAAGTTGGTTAACAGAGGTCACTCTCTCATTCCCGACAACGTACGTTAATGCCGCGGTCGGATGGAGACTTCTGGGCTGATTCCCGCCTTCTGCAGCGTGCGCTGTTGATTCCCGTGCTTCTGGTTCAGCCTGTGCCGTTCATTTCGTCTTCTTGATCTCGATGACATCGTATCGACCGTGAGCACTCGATTTCGGCCGATTGCTTGGCGACCAACACACGTCATTTTGGCGCCGGTATTTGGGCGCCATCTCATCAGCATTCATTTAGCCGTGCCGACACCTATTAGGTAACAGTTTCGGTAGCAGTCAGTCGAAATCAGCCCAATCGCGGCGTTCAAGAAACGACACAAGCCATTGATTTGCAATGGCTTGCATCAGTGCCCCCTGTAGGACTTGAACCTACAACCCTCTGATTAAGAGTCAGATGCTCTGACCAATTGAGCTAAGGAGGCTCGGCACATGCCCATTGTACCAGACCGGCGCGGGCTGCCAAGCCCCGATTCAAACAGACCCGATTTGAACTCTTCGGTGGGGTTGTGGAACGGTTTTTCCACACGACGCCCGATGCCGTTAGCCGGCGTCCATGCCCAGTTGCCGCATCTTGCGGTAGAGATTCGAGCGGTGCAGCCCAAGCCGTTCCGCTGCCAGACTCATGTTGCCACCGCATTGCTGGACTTGATGCCGGATGAACTCGATCTGGAATCGATTGGTGGCGTCGGTCAGCGGCTGGTTCAAGTCGGCCACCAACGGCGTCTGGCCGCCCGGCGATAGGATAAACGCCAGGTCGTCGGCCTCGATCCGGTCTTCGGTCGAAAGGTAGGCCAGCCGCTCCATCAAGTTGCGCAATTCGCGGATGTTGCCCGGCCAGGGGTGCTCCATCAGGCGCTTGCGGGCGGCGGCGGAAAGTTGCGGCGGCTTGCGGCGGGCACGCTTCGAGAAATCGCTCAGAAAGTGTTGCGCCAGGAGCAGGATGTCGGCCCCGCGCTGCCTGAGCGGCGGCAAGTCGAGCGAGACCACATTGAGGCGAAAATAGAGGTCTTCCCGAAACCGCTTGGCACGCACCATCTCGGCCAGATTTTGATTAGTGGCCGCCAAGAGCCGGGCGTCGGTGTGGATCGGTGTCGAGCCGCCCACGCGCACCAACACTTTTTCCTCCAGCACGCGCAGCAGCTTGGCTTGGCCGCTGAGGCTTAAGTCGCCGATTTCGTCGAGAAAAAGCGTGCCGCCGGCTGCCAATTCAAACTTGCCTTGACGTGCCTCGTGGGCGTCGGTGAATGCGCCTTTCTCATGTCCGAACAACTCGCTTTCGGCCAGCGATTCGGGAATCGCCGCGCAATTGACTGCGATGAATGGCTGATCGCGACGGCGGCTGAGGTAATGGATCGACTGGGCCACGACTTCCTTGCCGGTTCCATTCTCGCCGAGAATCAGCACGGCCAAATCGGTATCGGCCACGCGGCGGATGATGGATCGCAACGCTTCGATGGCCGGGCTTTCGCCGATCAGCCGCACTTTGTCGGCCGCCTCGTCGGCAATTTGACGGTTCGCCAGCAACAACTGCTGACGATCCTGGGCGTTCTCCAGGGCGACCGCCGCATGGCACGCCAACTCGCTAAGCGCCTCTTCGTCCTCTTTAGTAAAAGATCCGGCGAGCTTGTTGAGCAGCTCGAAGGCCCCGAAAAGCTCGCCGGAACGGCTGCGCAGCGGAACGCACAACACGGATCGCGTCTGATAGTGGAGTTGCTGATCGACATGGCGATCGATTGCGGCCGGTTCGGTGGCGGCATCGACGCGACGCGGTTCGCCGGTTTGCACCACCCGGCCGACGACGCCGCGATCGTCGGGGATTCGCAATTCGCCATTGGCCAGCCCAAGTGCCGGGCGACCGACGAGCGTATGGTTGGCGCGATCCCAAAGAAAGATGCTGGCCCGATCGGCCCCCAAGAGCCGCGCAGCGGCCTCGGCCATTTGAACCAGAAGGGGCTGAAGTTCGCGGGTCCGATTCCATTGGCTGGCGATATCGAGCATCGCCTCCAAGCGTTGAACGCGGCGACGATCCGCGGCGCGGCGACGGACATTTCCGATAGTTTCGTAAACGATCGGAGCGACCTCGGCAACGACCGGCAACGCCTTGTTGATGTCGCCCGAACGCGGAGTATGCGCGACCAGGACTTCGGAATCGGCAAGTCGCGGGGCCAACGGCACGGCGACCCAGTCTGACGTGCCGCGCGGCGCCTCGCGATCGAGGGCGTCGGACAGCAGTTCCGTTGGCAGCGGTCGGGCGGTCCCCCAATGGGCCACGGTGGTCCAGCGGCCGGCACTTGCCGCCACCAGGGCAACGTAATCCGCACTCGCCGCTGCGGCGATCATTGGCAACGACGCGGCCACCAGGGCATCGACTTCCTCGCTCTCCAGCCCGAGGTGGAGCAACTGGGCAAAGAGGGGCAGCAGGGCTGGATTGCCGGGCGATGGCCGTTCGGCGGCGATATTTGAGGAAACTGGCATGCGGCACGCCTGGAAAAGATGCGAGAGACTAATTGCGATTACGATACACTGCCTGGATCAATTTGACAACATGGCGAATTGCCGGATTGTCGAAGCCGACGGCGTGGCATATCCTAGGCTTTGTCGGAAAACACTAAATATGTCCACACAATAGCGAAAGTGGCGGCGGGCGAAGACCGCCGACAATTGCGCAGTTTTCGGCCGCGCACCACTTTCGGTCTTCTGCGGTTCTATTTAGAACCTCCCGATTGTCATTCTGAACGCCGCGAAGGATCTGCGAGCTTTCCCGACCTCGGAAGAGATCCTTCGCTGCGCTTAGGATGACACGTTCGCCCATTCCGACAAAGCCTCGACATCCGACACACATAAATCGCTAAAGCTTCGCGGCCTCGGCGGGTGCACGCTAAGAATCGCCCATGAAAGTCGTTGACGTACTGCAATCGCGCCGTGAGCAATGGGCCGAGTTGGAGCAGCTCTGCGCGCAAATGGAGAACTGGCGACGGCGGCGAATGGCCGCGGACTGCCTGACGCGTTTCGCGGCGCTCTATCGTGCAGCCTGCGCCGATCTAGCTTTGGCCGACGCCTATCATTTTCCACCGGCGACGATCGACTACCTGCACCAATTGGTCGGTCGGGCGCATAATCAGTTGTACCGCAGCGAGGCGATTGGTTGGCGGACGTGGCTGCGGACATTGGTCACCACCACACCACGACGGTTGCTGACCGATCGCTGTCTATGGCTGGCCGCCGGGGTATTCTGGGGCGTTTTTCTGCTGGCGGCGGCGATGTCCTACTCTACGCCGCGTTTCGCCGAGCAGGTGCTTGGCAAAGAGCAGATGATGATGCTCGAAGAAAGCTTCTCGTCGCCCGTCCATCGCTCGGCCGTCGAAGGGGGCAACGTCGGCAGCGGCATGGCGGGCTTCTACGTCTTCCATAACGTCGGCATCGGCCTGCGGTGCGTCGCCTTCGGCTTGCTGCTAGGAATCGGCGGGCTGTACATCACTTTTTACAACGCCGCGATGCTCGGCGCCTCGTTCGGCTTCATGGCTCAATCGCCGAATGCAGGGAACTTCTACCAGTTCGTCACCGCGCATGGGCCGTTTGAACTGACGGCGATCGTGCTTTGCGCCGCCGCCGGACTGCGTTTGGGATTCTCGCTGGTCGACACGCAGGGTCTCACCCGGTCGGCATCTTTCGCCGGGCGGCCGCGCAATCGATGTCAACGATTTGGGCGGCCGTCGTGCTTTTCATCATGGCCGCAGGCATTGAAGCCTTTCTTTCCCCTTCATCCGCTCCATACACAATTAAGGCAACCGTGGCCGTGCTCTCGTGTCTGCTATTGGTGTTCTATTTTTTCGTGCTCGGTTGGCCGAAAGAAGGAACGGTGGCCCAGTGAGCGAAAATGCATCATTGTTCGATCGTATGAAGCCGATGCGCCTCGATGACACATTGATACGGATTGAGGACACTCGCCGAGCCGCATTTTGCTCGAATGAGACTCTCAATCGCGGCGGCGCTATTGAGCACGGCGATTGGCTGCATATCGGGCAACGGTCGTACACCGTCAAGGCACGTAACGGCCTCGCCGGTCGCGGCCCACGCGACAGGTGTGTCCGCGGCGTCGGCTGCCGGTGAAGCCGAACTCTCGGTCGAGCGGTTGGTGGCCGAAGGACCCGTGCTCTCCCAGACCAGGGCATCGCCCTGGGCCTGGTGGCAACCGACAAATCCGTGTTCGGCCCAACGGGCCAAATAGTTCCTATTCCGCCGCGCCGTCCGACTCGGCGGCGTCGAGCGATGCCGCGGCATCGACGCTGAGGATGCCGACGGCTTCGATCTTTTGCTTCAACTCCTCGACCAGCTTCGGATTCTCTTTGAGATAATCGCGGACCTTCTCCCGGCCTTGGCCAAGCTGCACGTCGCCGTAGCGGAACCAGGCGCCAGTTCGGGTCACGATCTTGTGCAGCATCGCCAAGTCGAGGATGTCGGCCTCGTAGCTGATGCCGTTGTTGTGCATCATGTCGAACTCGGCCACACGGAACGGCGGGGCGACCTTGTTCTTGACCACCTTCGCGCGGACGCGCTGACCGGTGACCTCCTCCCCTTCCTTGATCTGGCTGATGCGCCGCACGTCGATGCGGCAGGAGGAGTAGAACTTCAGGGCCCGGCCGCCCGGCGTGGTCTCGGGGTTGCCGAACATCACGCCGATCTTCTCGCGGATTTGGTTGATAAAGATCACCGAGGTCTTCGACTTAGAAATGACGCCGGTGAGTTTGCGCATCGATTGGCTCATCAGGCGAGCTTGCAGCCCGACGTGCGAGTCGCCGATCTCGCCCTCCAGTTCCTTCCTCGGCACCAGGGCGGCGACCGAGTCGACCACGATCACGTCGACCGCGTTCGACTTGATCAGCATTTCTGTGATGTGCATAGCCTCCTCGCCGGAGCCCGGTTGGCTGACCAGGAGCGTCTCAAGTTGCACGCCGAGTTTCTTGGCCCAGGACGGATCGAGCGCATGTTCGGCGTCGATAAAGGCCGCGATGCCGCCCTTGCGCTGGGCGTTGGCCACGACGTGCAACGCGAGCGTCGTCTTGCCGCTCGATTCCGGCCCAAAGATCTCGACTACGCGGCCACAGGGGATGCCTTGTCCGCCCAGCGCGATGTCCAATGAAAGACTGCCGGTGGGGATGCCGTTGATCGGTGTGGCGGTTCCAACGCCCAGCGGCATGATGGCCCCCTCGCCAAACTCTTTTTCGATTTGGGCCAACGTGTTTCTCAGGTTCGGATTGGCGTCGAGGAATGAATCGCCGCCGGCAGTGCGGGCAGAGGTTTTCGTCGCTACAGTCTTCTTGGCCATGTTTCGCTCTGTTTTTGAAAGGCAACCTGTCGGGTAAGTGAACGCATGAACAGTATACCGCAGTGGGCTCCCCGCCACAAGGCCTGGACTGGATAATTGTCGATCGCCCGGGGGGCGGCTGGGGCCGCGGCGATGGTTGATCTTACCGCTGCCCGGCCCGTTTGGCGAGAGGGCAAATTGGCCAGTTCTAGGGACTGATTAGAACGCAGCGTGGTCACGCTCCGGTGAGGCAGATTCACCCATGACAGTCGATGGCGGCCGTCCCACAAAAGGGCTTTGCTGGACTTGCCCCATCCAAGGCCGCCCGGTCTACTCTAGCGATGGACTATCGAGGGCGGCGAGCGACGATCATGGGGCTGGGGCACTTCGGTGGCGGTGTGGCCGCCGCGCGGTGGTTGGCCCGGCATGGGGCGGTCGTCACCGTGACCGATCTGGCCGACAGCGACGCGCTGGCCGACTCCCTGCCACTCTTGGCCGACGTGCCGCTGGCCGCGATCCGCCTAGGCGGGCACAGCGATGCCGACTTTCACGGGGCAGACCTCGTCGTGGTCAATCCGGCCGTGCGCCCTACGAGTCCGTGGCTGAACGTTGCACGGCAGTCCGGCGCGCGGCTGTGCACGGAACTCGAACTGTTCATGGAAAACTGCCCAGTGCCGATCGTCGGTGTCACGGGCTCCAACGGAAAATCGACCACGGCGGCCATGATCGCCTCGATCTTGCGCGCCGCCGGTCGGCCGGTGTTTCTAGGGGGAAATATCGGTGGGAGCCTGCTGGAACGGCTGCCAGAGATCGGGCCAGACGATTGGGTCGTGTTGGAGATTAGCAGCTTTCAGCTCTGGTACTTTTCGCCCGCCGCCCGAATGCCGCACGTTGCCGTGGTGACTGGCTGCTCGCCAAACCATCTCGATTGGCACGGGACGTTTGCCGAGTACGTGGCCGCCAAACAGCGAATCCTGACCGGGCAAACCGGCCATGATTTCGCCGTACTGAACAGTATGGATGCCAAAGTAGCGTCATGGTCGCACCTGATTCAGGGCCGAACGGTCGCCGTTTCTGCTGTAGCAGCCGAGGTCGACAGCTATGGCTGTCCCACTATTTCGATGCAGGAATTGCCGGCGCTGGCGGTTCCGGGCGAGCACAATCGAGTCAACGCGGCCTGTGCGGCGGCGGCTGCTACCGCCTGTGGATGCGGGCAAGACGCGATCTGCGACGGCTTGCAGCGTTTCCATGCGTTGCCCCTGCGGCTGGAATGGATCGCGATGATCGATGGCCGGCGAATCTACAATGATTCGGCAGCCACCACGCCCGAGTCGACGATAGCTGCGCTGCGATCGCTCGATGTGCCCGTTTGGCTCCTGGCCGGCGGCAAGAGCAAGGGGGCCGATTTTGGGCCGCTGACCGCAGAGATTGCGGAGCATGCTCGTGGAGCCGCCTTTTTTGGCGCCTCCCGTGAGGCGTTACGCGAGCAGACCATCGCCCGGCGGCCGCAGTTCGCCTGTGCGGCGGTGGAAACGCTGGAAGAAGCGCTGCACTGGTGTTGGCCCCGTTCGCGCCCGGGTGAGGCCATCGTTCTATCGCCGGCCTGCGCCAGCACCGACCAGTTTCTAAACTTCCAGCAACGCGGACAGCACTTTTGGGAACTCATCAAGAAGGGATTGGAGATCAGGGATTAGGACAGTGGAAGTGACACTCGCTCATTTCTAATCCCTAATCTCCAAGCCCTAATCCCCTGGTCTATTGACAGAAAAATAAACCATGCTATAGAAGTGGTGTGACGCGTGCGGCTTTCGGGCCGTGCGACGTTGCGACCTCGAGGTCAATGACGGTTTGGGTTTCCTTGGCGGAGACCGATACGGTGCTGGGAGTCATTGCCTCGGGGGTTTTTTCTGCGCCGATGGTTGTGCTATACTGAGCGTCACGTAGTCGGTCGTTCCGATCGCCGAGAAGCGAACTCGCAGACCACATCAAGGACCTTTCATGAAAGTCATACATTACGAACAGGCAGAAGCCGCGCCGGTCGAAATGGAAGGCGCGACGGGCTGCCGCATGTGCTGTCTGATCGGGCCAGACGACGCGGCCCCCAGTTTTTCCATGCGGCGATTCGAGTTGGCCCCGGGCGGGCAGACGCCCAAGCACGCCCACGCCCACGAACATGAAGTCTTTGTCCTCGAAGGCAGCGGCGTGGTCTTGGAAGGTGACCGCGAGCACGCGTTGCGGGCCGGCACCGCCGTATTTGTCCCGCCGAATCAGCTTCACCAGTTTCGCAACACGGGCGCTGGCACGCTAAAATTCCTGTGTATGATTCCCCATCCGCTCCGCGGCGTCCGCGACGTTTGCGTGGCGGCTTGCGGCTGCGATGGGTAAGTGTGAGCTATTTAGCGATCAGCTTTCAGCGATCAGCTATCAGCAAATAGCCATCAGCGATCAGATTTTGGCCGTTGACCGCTGAATGCTGATTGCTGAATGCTGACAGCTAAGAGCATCCCTGGAGTCTGGCCGATGCCCTCCGACGTAGCTGCCGAACTTGCCCGGCTTCGCGAGGAAATCCGGTATCACGACCGGAAGTATTACGTCGAGGCGGCGCCGGAGGTTTCGGATCGCGAGTACGACAAGCTTATCGACCGGCTGAAGAAGCTGGAGGCCGAGCATCCGGAGCTTGTTACGCCCGACAGTCCGACGCAGCGGATTGGCGATCGTCCGGTCGCCGGCTTGAACTCGGTCGAACATCGTGTGCCGATGCTGTCGATCGAGAATACGTATAGCCTCGACGACCTTAAGAAGTTCGGCGACCGCGTGGCAAAGCAGTTGCCGGGCGAGACCGTCGAGTGGGTCGTGGAATTGAAGGTCGACGGCGTGGCCGTATCGCTGATCTACGAGGACGGCCAACTGACGCATGGCATCACGCGCGGCAACGGCCGCGTGGGCGACGACATCACGCACAACGTCCGCACGGTCAATGATATTCCGCTTCGGCTGATCGGCAAGAACGTCCCACCGCTTTTGGAGGTCCGCGGCGAAATCTACATGCGGAACTCGGATTTGGTCGCTCTCAACGAACAGCAGAGGGCCAAAGGGTTGCCTCCGTTTGCCAACACGCGCAATGTGACGGCTGGCACAATCCGCCAGCTTGATCCGCGGGTTACGGCCGAGCGACGGCTGCGATTCTTCTGCCATAGCGCCGGCGACACCAAGGGTCTGAAAGCCAAAACGCACATGGAGTTTCTCGACGAGCTGCGTGGCTACGGACTGTCGGCGACGCCCTACGTCGAGTGCTTTAAGTCATTCCCCGCGGCTGTGGAACATTGCGAATCGCTGATCGAGAAGCTGCACGAGTTAGATTTCGAGATCGACGGCTTGGTGCTCAAGGTGAATCGCTTCGACCAACGCGAGCGACTCGGCAGCACTTCAAAAAGCCCCCGCTGGGTGATCGCCTACAAGTTCGAGAAGTTCGAGGCCACGACACGGCTCAACGAGATTCGGGTGCAGGTCGGCAAGACGGGCGCTATCACACCGGTGGCCGACTTAGAACCAGTCGAGCTCGCCGGCACGACGGTTAGCCGGGCCAGCTTGCACAACGCCGACGAAATCGAGCGCAAGGACATCCGGCCGGGCGACACAGTGGTGGTGGAAAAAGCCGGCAAGATTATTCCACACATTGTTCGTGTCGAGAAGCATCTGCGCGACGACGATCTGCCAAAATTCGCGTTCCCAACGAAATGTCCCGATTGCGGCCACAAGCTGGTCAAGGATGAAGGAGGCGTCTATATACGCTGTCCCAACCCAGGTTGCCCGGCACAATTGAAAGAACGCCTCCGGTACTTTGCCAGCCGCAATGCGATGGATATCGAAGGGTTGGGCGACAAGCTGGTCGATCAATTGGTCGACACAAAGTTAGTGCGGGGCTACGGCGATCTATACCGTCTGGAAGAGCGACAGGATCGGCTGCTGAGCTTGGAGCGGCTGGGCCGCAAATCGGTCGACAAGCTGCTGGAAGGCATCGAAGCCAGCAAAACGCGCGGCTTGGCTAGACTCTTAAACGCGCTGGCCATCCGGCACGTTGGCGCTCGCGTGGCCACGGTGCTCGCTCAGCAATTCGGCTCAATGGACGCACTGATGGATGCCGGCATAGAACAGTTGAGCAAAACGAACGAGATCGGGCCGATCATCGCCCAGAGCGTGTATAGTTTTCTTCATAGCAAAGAGGGATCCGAAACGATCGAGGACTTGAAGAGTGTTGGCGTGCAGATGACGTCGGCAATGCCCCGCAGTGGCACCCGGGCGCTGGAAGGCAAGACACTGGTCGTGACCGGAACGCTTTCAAAATACTCTCGTGAAGAGATCGAAGAACTGATCACCCGCCACGGCGGCCACGCGGCTTCAAGCGTGTCGAAGAATACCGACTATCTCATCGCCGGCGAGAAGGCCGGCAGCAAGCTGGCGAAGGCCGAGCAGTTGGGCGTGCCGGTAATCGGCGAAGCGGAGTTTGAGCGTCTACTCAAGCAATAGATCGAGTATCGGTCAATCGTTGGCATCGTCCAACACTACGGCTATAATGGGGTGGAGCCCGCACATCGGCGATGTAATTCGCCGCCCGCCTGTGTCATTGAGCGACCTTCGTTCCGCGCTAACGAAACCCGCCTGCCTACCGAGGAGACAAAAGTATGCGACTTGCATTCGTGGCACTCGCGATGATCTGTGCAATCAGTGCTTTGTGCAGCACTTCCATGGCCCAGGATTATGACGCACCCGATCGCCAATCGCCGGGCGATGCGATGATCCAGCAATATCTTGCAAGGGAGACAGAGAAGATCGAGCAGGGTTGGCTTGTGGGCATCACATCGGTCGATGACTGGCAGAAGCTGTTGGGGCAGTACCAGGAAGAATACCTATACATGCTGGGGCTGTCGCCCATGCCGGCGAAGACGCCGCTGGCCGCCCGCGTGACTCGGAAATTGGATCGTGATGGCTACGTGGTGGAGATGATTTGCTACCAGAGCCGCCCGCATCTCTACGTCACGGGCAATCTTTATCGGCCCGCGAACGTTAAGCCCGGCGAGCGGCTTGCCGGCCGTGTTGTACGTATGCGGCCATGCAGAGGTGGGGCGCGATGGCAACAAAACCAACTATCAGGCGCACGGCATCTGGTTCGCCAAGCACGGCTACATCTGCCTGACGGTCGATACGCTTCAACTCGGCGAGATTGCGGCCATCCATCACGGCACATTCCGCGAGAACCGTTGGTGGTGGCAATCGCGCGGGTACACGCCTGCGGGCGTTGAGTGCTGGAACGGCATCCGCGGCATCGACTATCTTGTCGGGCGGCCGGACGTCGATCCGGAGCGTATCGCGGTGACGGGCATTAGCGGCGGCGGGGCGGCCACATATTGGATCGCCGCAGCCGACCCGCGGGTCAAGGTCGCCGTGCCCGTCAGCGGCATGGCCGATCTCGTGGCGTACGTGCCCCATCGGGCCATCAATGGCCACTGTGATTGCATGTTTCTCTATAACATCTATCAATGGCCTTGGACGCGGATTGCCGCCCTAATCGCGCCTCGCCCAATGCTTGTGACCAACAGCGACGCCGACCGCCTGTTTCCCATGGACGGCAACAATCGGGTGATCAATCGGCTCGAACGCGTCTACAGCCTTTACGGCGCGAGCGATCGGGTCGATGCAATGGTGAGCATCGGCCGCCATGCCTATCGCAAGGACATCCGCCAAGCAGAGTATCGCTTCATTAACACGTATCTTAAGAACGACCCACGGATTGTCGAGGATAGCGAAGCGGATTTGGTCGACAAGGAATCGAATCGCCACCCCATCGAGCCTCGACAGCTTCGGGTGTTCCCTGAAGATTCCGATCTGCCATCCGACCAGTTGAACACGACGATCGATCAGCATTTTGTGCCGCTGGCCGTGGTAATGGCGCCGAAGCCGGGCCAATTCGAGGCATGGAAGCAAAATCTCATCGGCCAGTTGCGCCGCGTGACGTTCCGATATTTCCCCGAGCGAATCCCCGCAGCAAAGCGCGTGAGCGTGAGCGCGGATGCAGCAGGCGAGAGCAGATTGGAGACGGAACCGGGCATCGAGATCGGTCTGCACCTGGTCACGGACCAGTCTGCAAAACCGCCACGGCGAATCGTGTTGCTGGTCGAAGGGGCAAATGACGAAGAACACGCCAAGTCGGCTGCGTCGGACGTCCGGGCGGACGATGAAGTGTACCAGTGCTTTCCGCGTGGGACGGGTGACTCACGCTGGACGCGGAATAATCCGCCGAACTATGTCGAGCGGTCGTTGGCGCTGCTAGGACGAACGGCCGACACGTGCCGCGTATGGGATGTGATTGCGACGGCCCGCTATCTGCATGCCACGTATGACGGCAAGGTCCCGGTCTACGTCGGCGGCAAGGGGGCGGCAGGCGTGCTGGCCGCGTATGCCGCACTGTTGGAGCCGGAAATCGCCGGCGTGCTGATTCGCCGACCGCCGCTGAGCCACATGCAGCCCGACGCGCCACAATTTCTCAATGTTCTCCGCGTGTGCGATGTGCCGGACGTGCTCGGAATGTTGGCCCCACGGCCGCTCGCGATCCGCGGTGTAGGGCCCGACAGCTTAGCCAAGACTACCGAAGCGTACCGGAGCGTCGGCGCATCGGACAACCTCGAAGTTCGCTCAGATTGAGCTGGCGGCGGTTTGCGCGGCGATGACGTGACACACCGTGGCTGCGGCGCGCCCGGTTGTAGCGGCCGCTTGCACGTTGACGGATTCTGTGTCATATTGCGCGTTTTGCCGTTGTTCCCCGGGAACGTGTAGGAGCAGCAAGCGCGTGGATGTTTGGCCGGCGATTGATCTGCGAGGGGGGAAGTGCGTACGCCTTCGGCAGGGAGATTATGCCCAAGAAACCGTCTTCGGCGATGATCCGGCCGCGATGGCAAGGCATTGGGTCGAGCTGGGGGCGAAACGCCTGCACTTGGTGGACCTGGACGGAGCCCGGGACGGCTGCCCGGTAAACTATGGCAGCGTTCGGGCGATCACCGACGCGGTCGGAGTGCCGTGTGAGCTCGGCGGCGGCATCCGTAGCGAGGAGGCGATCCGAACGCTGTTCGACCTGGGCCTTGAGCGGCTGGTAATCGGCACGTTGGCCCTGCGAGAGCCGGACTGGTTTCGTCAGGTGTGTCGAAAATATCCGGGGCGGATGGTATTGGGAATCGACGCCCGCGGTGGACGCGTGGCGACCGAGGGTTGGCTGGCGACGAGCGACGTGACGGCCGTGGAGTTGCCGCGGCGACTTTGCCGGCGAGCCGATTGCGGCCATAGTATATACAGATATTGCGACGGACGGCATGATGGCCGGGCCGAATGTCGCGGAGATGGCGGCGATGCAGGCAGTCGCCGAGTGGCCCGTGGTGGCCTCGGGCGGCGTAACGACACGCGAGGACGTCGCTCGACTGGCCGCGGTACCGATGGCCGGCTGCATCATCGGCCGGGCCCTGTATGAAGGAAGCTTAACTTTGCCCGAGGCGCTTGCCGCCGCGGGAGAGAAACCATAAGTGCGAACTGGGCGAGTAGGGTCCGCCACGCGGACCTCAACAGATATAGGTGGCCGACGTGCGGTCCGCGAGGCGGACCCTGCTAAACTCGAACGCTGATCCTTTCCAAGGGAACTTTTCATGGCGAAGTATTCGGTCGAACAGATTCGGAACATCGTTTTCTGCGGACACGGCTCGGCCGGCAAGACCACGCTGGTCGACAAGATGCTCACCACGACCGGCGCCGTATCGCGGAACGCCAGCGTCGACGATGGCACCAGCATTTGCGACTTTGACGATGAGGAAAAGCATCACAAATACACGATCGAGTCCAGCGTGGTCCATTTCGACCAGGGTGGCAAGCGATTCCACGCCATCGATACGCCCGGCTATCCCGACTTCATCGGCCAGGCGATCGGCGCCATGCGGGCGCCGACACGGCAGCCATTGTGATCAACGCCCAATCGGGTATTGAAGTCAATACGCGGCGCGTCTTTGCCGAGGCGAAAAAGGCCGGCTTGGGACGCATCATCGTCATCAACCGCATGGATGCCGACAACATCGACTTCACTACCTTGGTAGCGAATATTCGAGAACTGTTCGGCAAGGCCTGCGTGCTGGTGAACGTGCCGCTTGGTCACGGCGCCGAATTCCGCGGCGTGGCGAGCACGCTCAAGCCGCCGGCCGATGCCGCCGGGGCGCTCGTCAATCCGTCCGAGATCAGCGAGTCGCTTCTGGAGACGATCATCGAAGTGGACGAGGCCGTGACCGAACGGTACTTTGAGGGCACTCCCCCTAGCGATGAGGAAGTCTCGCGGCTGATCGTCAAGGCCGTCGCCCAGGGCTCGCTCATTCCGATGCTGTGCGTCTCGGGCAAAACCGGGGTCGGTCTGCCGGAGCTAATCGAAGCCCTGGGGCTCTGTGCCTTGCCGCCGGACGCTATCAAGCGCACGGCGAAGAACCCAGCCGGCGAGGAGGTCGAGGTGACCGCCGACCCGGCCGGGCCGTTGGTCGCCCAGGTGTTCAAAACCCGCATCGACCCGTTCGTGCAAAAACTCAACTTCATTCGGGTCTTCTCGGGCACGTTAAAGAAGGATACGACCACGACGGTAGTCGGTGTGCGGAAGCCGGTCAAACTGGCCGCCTTGCTCGAGGTGCAAGCCGCCGAAACGCAGCCGACTGACGAGGTTGGTCCTGGCGGAATCGTGGCTGTGGCCAAGGTCGAAGACCTGCACACCGGCGCTTCTCTAGGCGACATCGCCATGCCGCCCATTCCATTCCCAACGCCGATGGTCGGTCTGGCTGCTACCCCGAAGAGTCGCGGCGATGAGGGCAAACTCTCCGGGGCCTTGCACAAAATTTGCGAAGAAGACTCGACTTTCCATCGCGAGCTCGACACACAGACCAAGGAAATGGTCATCACCGGGATGAGCGAATTGCATTTGCAGGTCGTTCGCGAGCGTCTGAAGCGGCGCGACAAAGTGGAAGTGGAAACCCGCGAGCCGAAGATCCCGTATCGCGAGACCATTCAAACCAACGCCGAGGGCATGTATCGCCACAAGAAGCAGACCGGCGGCCGCGGCCAGTTCGGCGAAGTCCACATCCGCATGTTTCCGATGCCTAAGGACGTAAACGTTGAGGAGTGGGCCACCAAATCCCGCTTCCCCTCGCTGAAGGACACGCACTACGACGAAGCGAACAACTTCCTGTGGGTCGACTCGGTCGTCGGCGGCACGATTCCCGGCAACTTTATGCCGGCCATCGAAAAGGGCTTTCGAGAGCGATTGGAGCGCGGCGTAATTGCCGGATTCAAAGTCCAGAACATCTGCATCGAGGTGTTCTTCGGCAAGCACCACCCGGTCGATAGCTCGGAACAGGCCTTCAAGACGGCGGCGTCGATGGCCTTCCGCAACGTCTTCCAGCAGGCTAAGCCAGCGCTGTTGGAGCCGATCGTGCGGATCGAGGTCACCGTGCCGACGGGTAACGTGGGCGACATCAACAGCGACATGTCGGGCCGCCGCGGCCGCGTGCTCAGCATGGACTCGGCCGGCGGCGACCTGCAAACGGTCATCGCCGAAGTGCCATTGGCCGAAGTCACGACCTATGCCCGCAGCCTGTCGAGCATCACCGGCGGCCGTGGCAGCTACTCGATCGAGTTGAGCCACTACGACGTCGTGCCGGGCAACGTGCAGCAAGAGATCATCGCCAAGGCGCAGATGAAAGAAGAGGAAGAGGAGTAGAGATTCGGGTGGAGTCTCGCAGATTTGCCTGAGTCTGTCCCGGAGGCTAAATCGGCGTCCGGCACAGCCGGACCTATGGCCACGGATGGCCGCCGCCTGTTCGGGTGTTGGAGTATCGGCTTGAAAAACAGCGGCATCCAATGCAAGATGCAGGTAGCGACTGTCGCCATGCTTTGATCGTTCACCGCCGATTTCCGATCGTTCCCAGCTCGCTGCCGGTCCACCCATGCCCTTGTTCGACCGCCTGAAATCGATGCTGCCGCGAGCTCGGCTGGACGTTTCCAAGCGGTTCTCGCTGTTGCGCGAGGGCGTGGCGGGAACGATGTCGAGTTTCTACATGGCCCGGAATCTGGCCACCGGCGAAGTGGTGGGGCTGAAGATTCTCGATGTGCGCAAGACGGCCGCCTTCGAGGCCCGCTTTCGTGGGCTGGGTAAGCTGTGCGAAGGGGCGATTGCCGTTCAGTTCAAGCATCCCCGGATTGTGGAGACGGTGGAATATGGGCTGACAACCGAGGGGGCTCAATACCTCGTGATGGAGTTTCTCGAAGGGCCGAACATGAACACGGTGCTGGCGGTGCGGGATTCCGGCCTTGACGGTCGCCGGGCTCGATTTGTGCGCGAAGCGGCCGAAGCGGTCGCTGCCGTCCACGCCGCCGGATATATCCATCGCGATATCTGCCCCCGCAACCTCTTGCTGACGAACAGTCGCGAGGACCTGAAGCTGATCGACTTCGGACTGACCGTGCCGGCGACGCGATGGTTCATGGAGCCGGGCAATCGCACGGGCACGCCGAATTACATGGCCCCCGAACTGGTGCGCCGCCGTGCGACGGACCGGCGGCTCGATGTGTTTGCCTTTGGCGTGACGGCCTACGAGATCTGCACCTTTGAACTGCCCTGGATTCGCGGTACCGACGGCCGGGCGGCGATGGGCCACGACCAGACGCCGACAGACATCAAGAAATACCGGCCGCAGATCCATCCGCAACTCGCCAAAGCGATTCACTCGTGCATCGAGCCGGACGTCAGCCGTCGGTGCGATTCGATGGAGACATTCTTGCGTATGATCCACAACGTGCCAGACAGCGGCGATGCTTGAGCAGAATTATCGCTCGGCCGAATGTTGCGGAGTCTCGTGATAAGGCTTTCCGGCCTTGTACAAGGCCATCTTCGAGTTGATCTTTTCAGCGAGCCGGGTCTTGCCTTGCTGTGTTGCAAGGTTTGAGGCGAATTGCGCGGCACGCAGGGCGTCGGAAAAATGGCCCGCCTCGGCGAAGGCTGCCGCCAATGTGTCGAGGATGACCGGCTCGCGGCCGCCAGTGAGCTCGGTGGCCCGTTGGGCGATCGCCTCGGCCTCGACCCCGTTGCGGATGCTTGCCTCGGGATTTGCGGCCAGAGTCCAGGCGACGTCATTCAGGAGAATCACATTGTCCGGGTTTAAGCAAAGAAACTGGCGCCGCTTAGCAAGCAGGTCCCGAACTTTGTCTCCGGTTGAGTCGAAGATCAGAACATGATAGTGATCCGGCGGAACACTGCCGAAAGCAAACGGCGCCGGTCCCCAGAGACTGCAATAAAAACCAGCTCCAATTCGCTGTGTCGCGGCGATTGGAAACGCGGGCCATTCGAGCGTGGTAACTGTTGCCGAGGGATCGATGGGGTACAAATTCGAATTCGTCTCCGGCATGACAAGAACGCTTACATTAGTAGTACCCAATTTGTAGATATCAATTGCTCTGAAGCCGTAGGACTCCATGTAATACTGGAACCCCCAATGGCCGGCAAAAAAGACGGTGTCTTTCTGATCGGCGTAACGGCGATTTAGCTCCGCTGCGGCCAAGCGCGCCGTATTGGCCATGCTCGCGTCTGCACATGTGATCGTCAAGGACAGGAGCCCGAGAAAGGCCAACGGCACGTACTGCCATGCTACGCGGCGGCCGGTGTCAGCACGTTTTCGCATGTCGAGGCGTCGGGCGACAAGAATGCCGGCAACAGGCGCCATCGGCAGGATCGAGCGTCCGTTGACCGTCCAATTGAAGATCCAGCAGAACAAGAAGATACCGGCCATCCACAACAGCAGCAGGCAGGAATCCGCATTGCGCAAGCGCCAGATATCAGCCACGGCTAAGGCCAACAGGCCGCAGCCGGCGACGAGAAGAACGCCCACCTGTGCGAAGAGAATGAGCGACGCGGCGATGCTATCGCGCGATCGAGCCGCAATCAGCGAAGGGTTGATGTAGAGTATCGCGACGACAAGCCCGGCCGCTACCGTGGCGATCGCGATGGTCCTCCACGACCAAAGCATCGGTGCGTAGAAGATCACCATCGCAAGGCATCCGCCGGCGAACGACAGAGTGACCAGGCCTCGAGACACATAACTACCCTCGCCAAACGATAACGCATAAGAACCGGCGCCATACAACACGGAGTGCCCGTAGAGCCGGTGCATCGCCACATCATAGGCTAGCAGAAGCGCCACAGAAATGGCCAGATAGAGCAGCCGCCAGCGGATGCGCGGCCAGTTCAACAACGAATATGCCAGCAGCAGCGGAATCAGCGCCACGCCGGAATACTTGGTGACGGCGGCGGCGGCAATCATACAGGCAGCGAGGGCGAGGGAGAGGTGGCTGCCCCTTTCCGTGCCTCGCACCCAAAGGAACACCGCCCACACCCAGAACGCCAGCATCATGACATCGCACATGAGCGTCGTGCTGGAGACCAGGAAGACGGGGCACAACAGCGTTGCCAGCGCCGCCAAGAGCGGCCGGGTGCAAAAGCGCGCGGCGAGGAAGTAGGTGCCCAGAACGGCGGCGAGCGCGGGAAACAGAAAAGCAAGGTGCAACGCGATTTCGCTCCACCCCACACAACTCGCCGCCAGAGCAATGTAGTAGCTGACCAATGGTCCGTTTTGATTCACCTCGGCCATGCACATCTCGTAGCCATACCAATTGATGTTGAAGCCATAGGGGTCCAGCGGATGGGCACAGATCTGCCGGGCCACATAGAGAAAGACCGTATCGTCGATGTGAAATGCTTTTGCCGCAAAAGGTGCTAGACATAGAAGCGTCGCGGCGATGCAAATCAGTACAGCGTACAGTTCCGGCTGGCTGCTTGCGGCAACGGGCGGGCAAGTGCCAAGATTTACCGCCCCGCCATTTCGGACTTGTCCAGCTTGTTTGCGGCGTTTCGACACGCAGAAACTCCCAATTCAATACGGCCATTCGGCTCGCGCCCGACGCGGGAACCGCTCCTGCAACTCCGAAAATTCGCGCGGATCTGTCATCGTGCAGCGGCGCGCGAGAGGCATCCTAGCGAATTTCCTATTTTAGCCCATTTTAGGATGGGACAATATGCTCGCGTGGTTTGGCCGCCATGATCAGGGTGCCGGCGCCGCCGAAGAGCATCTCGCACCAAGTGGGGAGCAGCGCTGCGCCGGAGAGCAGGCACCCAAGTGCGATGTTGGCTGCCCGCTCGGCGCGGCCGATTGACGTGGCCCGTCCGGTAAGGATCGCAAAAAAACTATTCGGGGCGGCGGGAAATAGCCAGTTCAAAGCGCTCTGCGACCAGCCCAATACGTCATACTCAAACTCCCCATGCCAAGTTCTGACGACATCGAATCCGGCTCGGGTCAAATGCAGCTTCAACGAACGTTTTCCAAAGTGGTGCAGGTGTCGGGGAACGTCGAGGTGAAGCCACTTTCGACCCGTGAGCCTGGCCTGATGGCCGAGGGCGTCCGGCACGGCGAGAAGCAGTGTGCCTCCGGGGGCCAGCAGGGTCCGGATCTGTTCAAGCGTGGCGAGAGGGTCTTGGAAATGCTCCAAGACGTGCCATGCCGTAACGCAATCGAACGGTCCGCCGACGGCGGCTTCGCCGAGCGAGTTGCAGACATCCAACCCGGCCTGCCGGGCACGTTGCGGACTCATTTCTGTTCCGATCACCCGCCACTCGTGTGCCCTGGCCTTCAAGAGAAACGCGCCATCGCCGCAGCCGACGTCGAGCAAGCAACGCCCCGCCCCACTGCCGCAGCATTTCGTGAGCAATCGCACGCGGCGACGCGTGCAATACTTGGCCGTCGCCCCATGTCGGTTTCCGTAATACGGAGCGCCGTAGTAAGAGCCCAGGTCGGCGGGCACCGGCCAGGTAACGGCATGGCGACATACGGGGCAAGAGGCGCACTTCAAAGGCTTCGCCCGATTGCGGGTCCAAGACTTCCGCGAAACGCGGCACGAGTGCGCCGCCGCATAGGGAACACGCAACTAGGTCTTCCATGCTGTATGCAACTCTCGCGGAAATAGGGGCGAACGGGCCAACCGCATCTTGGCCAAGCGATAGACCAGCGCAGTCCGCAGACAGCCGAAGCCGTACGTGATGCTGCGCGAGAGGTTGATGGACGACGACTCGGTAGCATAACGCGTTGGACAGGTGACCTCGGCGATCGTGGCCCCCGCCCACAGAATTTGCGCCAACATCTGGTTGTCAAACACAAAATCATCGTCGCACGCCGCGAGCGGCAATAGGTCGAGCAATTTCCGTGAAAAGGCCCGATAGCCCGTGTGATATTCCGAAAGCTTGGCGCCAGTCACCAGATTCTCCGCGAACGTAAGAAAGCGATTGGAGATGTACTTCCACCAGGGCATGCCGCCCTGCAGCGCATATCCGCCGAGGATCCTCGAACCGAGGACGCAGGGATAGAGGCCCGTTGCGATCATGGCCGCCATGGCCGGAATCAGGCGAGGCGTGTATTGATAATCGGGATGAATCATGATCACGATGTCGGCCCCGGCCTCCATCGCCAGCCGATAGCAGCTCTTTTGATTCGCGCCGTAACCTTGGTTCGTAGGATGTACGTGTAGCGTTGTGTGGGGCAGCGTCTTGGCAACCGCAGTCGTGTCGTCGTGGCTGGCGTCGTCAACGATAATCACTTGGTCGACGATTTGCTGCGCCATGACCTCATCGTACGTTTGTCGCAACGTGCGGCCCGCATTATATGCCGGCATGACAACCACTACTTTGTGATCGCGGAACATGTTGATCTTCTGTCCAATCGGGTGAAGTGGCAGAAACTATGGGTTAGCACGACGTTCGATCAGCAACGTTGGTCGTTGGTGGAATGGTGTCTTGGCTTCGTACAGTGAAATCCTAGCTTTAATTTCTTGCGCTAGGGCCGCCTTGTTCTGTCGCACGGCGAGGTCGGCGGCTTGCGCACCGCTTCAACAGCGTCTGCAAATCGACCTGTCTCGGCATACGCGGCGCCCAACGCATCGAAGGCGACCGCGTCGCGTCGGCCGGTAAGCTTGACCGCATGTTGGGCCAATTCCACCGCCTCGCGCCCACTGCGGAGCGACGCCGTCGGACAGGTCGCCAGCAGCCAAGCCAACTGGGTGACGGCAATCGCATTGTCTGGCTGCAAGTGCGCGTGCCTCGCGCCACTGTGCAGCGGCATCGCTCATCTTGCCTTGTTGATAGAGAACCGTTCCCAGATTGCGGCGGGCCTCCACGTACTCGGGCTTGATTTCCAGCGCCTGCCGATAACATGCGACGGCGGCATCCAATTGACCATGGCGACCTAGGATACCGGCCAGATTATTGTAGGCTTCGACATAATCCGGGTTGCTATCCAGCGCTCGTCGATATTCTGCAGTTGCTTCCTCGTCCTCTCCTCGGCCAGCCAGCATTCGTGCGAGATTGTAGTGCGCCTCGGCATAGTCGGGCTCGATTTCCAGAGCGGTTTGCAGTTCGCGGATGGCCTGATCGACCTGCCCGCGATCTTCCAGGGCGCAGGCCAGGTTGTTGTACGCTTGCGCAGTTGGGATTTGCGGCGATGCCCTGCTTGTACTGGACGATGGCCTCATCGATTTCCCCAAGGTGCGTCAGTAGGCCGCCGAAGTTGACATGCACATCGGCATAGTTTGGCTCGGCAGCCAGCGCCTGTTGATAGTATGCCTTGGCATCCTGGTACCTTCCACATTGCTGCAAAAGCAGAGCGAGATTGTTGGCAGCTTCCGCGTAGCCGGGCTTGATTTCCAGCGCCTTCCGATATTCGGCCATCGCCTCATCGGCCTGACCACTTCGTTGCAGAGCCACGCCGAGACCATAGTGCGCCACCGCGTTGGACGAAGTGCACTCTAATGCGCGGCGCCAGAGCGACTCGCCATCGCGCCAGTACGCGGCATCGTGCCAGGCACAACCCATTAGTCCAACAACTACCAATACCGAAAGGACCGCACACACCGAGCGCCGATACGGCGACGCGGCGATGAGTTCCGTGACGCCCCAGGCAATGGCGATGCACAGCCCAATCTGGGGCAGGTATGTGTAACGGTCGGCCATCGACTGCCTTCCCACCTGCACGAGGCCGATCACGGGCACGAGCATCCCCAAATACCACAACCAACCGACGAGGACATACGGGCACCGTCGCCGCCATACGACGGCCGCCATCGTGATGCCAGTCAGGATGAGCACTGCAACGACGACTTTCCAAATCGGCAGATCGCTGCCCGGATGGGGATAAAACACGGCTAGCCCTGCGGGCCAGAACAACTCGCCCATGTATGCGACGCAGGCGACGATGGCGTTGCCGATGCGGGCGACAAATGGGATAGAATCTAGCGAGACAACTGCCTCGCGCTGTGCGATGAGCGTAGCCATACAGGAAGCGGCCGCCAGCGCCATCAATGGGATCTTCTCGACCAGCGGACGCCGTAACAAGGATGTTCGATTAGCGGTTGGTCCCGCGGCGCTGACAGTCTCCGTATTTCCATCACGGATGTTGGTTCGCACACCGTCTTTCCTCGACAATCGTCCCAGCGGCCAATAGTCCAACAGCAGCAGCACGAAGGGCAACGTCACCAGCATCGGCTTTGTCATCAGGCCCGCCGCGAACAATACGACCACGGCCGAATACCGGGCCAGGGAAAAGGGACGCCGGGCATACGAAACGTACGCCGCGAGCGTCAACATGAACCAGAGCCCGCTAAGGATATCCTTCCGCTCCGACACCCAGGCGACCGACTCCACACGCAGCGGATGGATGGCAAACACTACCGCCACGAAAACGCTGGGCCAGAGTTTGCGAGTCATCCGCCAGAGAACGAGCAACAGCAGGATCGCGACCGCGGCGTGCAAATCGACGTTCGTCAGGTGGTGCCCGCCTGCGTTAAGGCCGTACATCTGACAGTCGAGCATGTGGGAGAGCCACGTGAGCGGATGCCAGTTTGCCGAATGCGTTGTCGTGAAGGCCCATTCGATGCTTTGGGCATTCAGCCCCTTGGCCACATGGGCATTCTCATAGACATACTGGTCATCATCGTAGTTGACGAAGGCATGCCGCACCGTCTGTCCAAACACCAATGCAACGGCCACGGCAAGAAATCCGCACATCAAAAGCGGCACGTGCCAATGCGAAGTCCTGGAATCGTGGCCCGACGCAAGTGCTTGGGGCGACGGCCCACACGTATCGGCTTTGTCCGACGACGCCCGATGGCGTTGACGCGATGTCTGATTCGAAGGGCGCTTTTGCCGACTGCGAGCCATAGGGATAGGGAGAAGATTCAGAACAATAGCGCGTGTTCAACCTCTGTGCGCCACCGACGGCGGCAGCACCCCATCCCTCAGTATAGTCGTTGCCGTGAGGGCTGCAAATCGTCGATTGCCCAAGGTATCGACGAGGCGTTGGATCACGAATGGCCACGAATGGTTTTGTTGTGCTGGGTTGCGACGGCAGCCGCCTGGAATGTCCCCTCGCGGTTGCCTTGGAAGAGTTGCCTGCGGCTGCGTTGGCGATGGGAGAACGAGGGCTTCTTCAGAAGCTATAAACGGACGTTGAACATGGCGCAACTGCGTAGTCGGACCGTAGCGTTGCTCCACCGGGAGCCGGAGGGATCGTTGTTGGCTACCCAGTTGTTGCTGGCGATGGTGCCAGACGCGCTTTGATGCCGAAGAGCGGCTACTGTCTTTCCGGCGACCACTTCGGCCGCTGGGGCGTCTGAGCATCGGGCCGTGTGGTCGCTTGCGGCGCAGGCGCCACAGCCGCCACAGTCGCGACCGCTGGGATCTCGCTCGTCCGCCATGATGCGGCAGAATCAATGGCGGCAGTTTGCTCGACGCGGCCGTCGGCTTTGCCGCGGGTCCACTGGGCCGTCTTGTCGCTCGGCAACGCGACTTCGATCGGTTGATCAAGATTCAATCTTCGTCCGTCGGCAGTTACGTAGCGCACGTACAGATGCAGCTTGTTGTGTTTCGGTGGATCGGAAGGCCAGGTCATCGTCAGATGGATCGCCCGGCTCGAGCCCGTGCGGCGGAACATGGCCGCCGTTTCGGCCGCGGGAAAATCCCACCGTGCCACCCGAGCCGCGTCGCCCTTTAGCGCGGGGTCCAGCACGACGACGTTGAGTTCGCCCGGCGCATCAATTGTCCGGCCCGCGCGATCGCGCGGCTCGACCACTACCAGCAGGCCTTGATCGGCCGACGCGTCGGCCGATGCAATGCCGCCGGTCATCGATCGATCGAGCGTGATGCTAGCCACGCGGCGACTGTCACCGGAAGGCGTAAAAGGCTCGGCCGATGCGGCCAGCAAAGCCCTTCTCCCCATTCCGCCCTCTGCCAGCACGTTCCCATCCGCGTCCGTCTGGAGCGAAATCGGGGCCGAACTGCTCGAACGGCGATCGCCAGATTTCAACGGCTTCGATGGCCCCCGCAAATTTTCGGGCACTTCCGGAACCTTGAGCGCATCGGGAACGGTCGTCGACGGCTGCGAAGGAAATTGGATCAGCGGCGGCTGTACACCGCCGGGAGCGACCGACATTGTCGGCCGGCGCGGACCGACGCTCTCCGGCTCGGCCCCTTCCCCGGAGGCCGAACCGCGGATCGGCCGTGACTGGCAAGCGGCGCGTATCTTGCAGATCTTCCAGGTTGGCGCGCAGCCTGTAGATTTCGTCGTCCTTAAGGCGAAGCTCCCGCTCCAATATGGGAATGGCCGGATCGCTGCGGCAACCAGAGGTTGCCACGAGCGCCAACACGACGATCACGAACTGCCACGGTTTCATGGTAAAGCTTCCTTGCTTTCCACTATTCACCGACAACGAAACGCGGACCCTTACGCCTGTCCCGCATGTTCGATCACGTGATCGATCAGGCCGTATTCCAAGGCTTCTTCGGCCGACATGAAGCGGTCGCGATCGGTGTCTTGTTCGATTTTTTCCAGCGGGTGGCCGGTATGCTTGATAAGAATGCGATTGAGCCGTTCCTTGACCTTAATAAACTCTTTGGCGTGGATGATGATGTCCTCGGCCGTGCCCTCGGCGCCGGCCAGCGGCTGATGGATCATGATCCGCGAATTGGGCAGGGCCTTTCGCTTGCCGGGCGCCCCGGCCGCCAGCAGCACGGCGCCCATCGACGCCGCTTGGCCCACGCAGTACGTGGCCACCGCGCAACTGACGAATTGCATGGTGTCATATATGGCCAGCCCGGCCGAAATGCTCCCGCCCGGGGAGTTAATGTACATGTGGACGTCGGCCTTCGGGTCATCCGACTGCAGGAACAGCAGTTGGGCGACGATCGCATTGGCCACGTCGTCGTTGACCTGCGAGCCGAGAAAGATAATGCGGTCTTTCAGCAGGCGGCTGTAGATATCCATCGCCCGCTCTTCGCGGCCGCTCTTCTCGATGACAAAGGGAATGAGGGACATTGTTGATGATAGATTGTTGATTGCAGATTGTTGACTGTCGATCGCTATGCGCCGTGATTGTTGTTGGTGTCAAAACTCACGCAACAATCACCCCACGGCAATCGCTACTTATCCTCTTCCACTTCGATCTTCTGCTTCGTGAGAATGTCGTCGACGATGTGATACTGTTTTGCCTCTTCGGCCGTCATGTAGTAGTCGCGGTCGGTATCTTTGGCGATCTGCTCGATGGGTTGGCCCGTGTGTTGGGCCAGGATGGTGTTGAGCACGTCTCGCGTCCGGAGGATTTCGTTGGCCTGGATCTCGATGTCGGAGACCTGGCCGCCGACCTGCCCGTAGGGCTGGTGAATCATCACCTTGGCGTGCGGCAAAGCGAAGCGTTTCCCCGTCGTGCCGCCGGCCAGCAGCACAGCCCCGCCGCTGGCGGCCAGCCCCACGCAATACGTGGCCACCGGGCAACTGAGAATCTGCATCGTGTCGTAGATAGCCAGCGTCGCGCTGACGCTTCCGCCGGGCGAATTAATGTAAAAATGGATGTCCTTGCGGCGATTTTCGCTCTGCAAGTACAACAGCTTCATCACCAGTTCATTGGCGTTGCCGTCGTGGATCTCGCCTTGCAAGAGGATAATGCGGTTCTCCAGCAACAGATCGCCCAGAGTCATCTGCCGCTGGCGCTGATAATCGCGATATGCCAACCGTGGATCGACGACCGCCGGCTGCAGAAAATTGCTCATAGACGATCCTTCATCAAGATGAGTATTGGCGGATTGACCAACGCGACATTGTCGTCGGCAAGTTTGGATCCGCGAATTTGCTTCCGTGTTGCTCGCTTGCGAACTCCGCCGGGCACCCGCATGCCCAACGCTCGCCGCTATTTGGTCTCTCGTCCTTGTCCACGCTCCCCCGAGCCTTCGGTTCGGGCCTCGGGCACCTCTTCGCCCTCGTCATACTTGGCGTCGGGAATCTCGCTGTGCTCGCCGCCGCCGGCTGCCTGATCGATGGCTTCCTCGTCAGAACGGCCGAATTCGTAGGGCGTTTCCTTGAACGTGGCTTGTGCCAGGATCCGCTCGATCACTTTGCGCTCGACGATCTGGTTTCGTAGCACGTCCATCGAGCCGCTCTTGTCCAGCCGTGCCCGCACGCGGCGAGCCGACTCGCCGCTCTGCGCGGCCAAGAGCCGAATCTCGGCCTCATAATCATCCTCGGTCACGTCGATCTGCTCTTCCTCGGCAATGCGTTCGAGGATGAAGTGTTCCTTGAGCGCCCGAGCCGTCGAAGCCATGCTGTTCTGCCGCAGGGCGTTTTCGTGGGCCTGAATCTGCTCGTCGTTGAAACCGCTGCGCTGCAATTCCATCACGGCCCGCTGCAACTCGCGATGGCTCTGCCGCCGCAGCATGGCCGGGGGCAATTCCCAGTTCGCGGCCACAGTCAACGCCGCGGTAATCTGCTGTCGGGCACGGCGATGTTGTTCGTAGTCCAACTGCCGGGCAAGCTGATCGCGGATGGCGTCGCGCAGCTCCGCTTCGTCCTGGAATCCGCCCAGCTCGTCGAGCAATTCGGGCGTCAACTCGGGCACTTCGAGCTTCTTGACCTCCAGCACTTCAAAGATCGCCGTGACCTTCTGCCCGCGAAGAGCCTCATTTGGAGCGTCCTCGGTCAGTTTCGCCTCGCCTTGGCGCGTCTCGCCGGCGCGAACGCCCACCATCAGCTTGTCGAATTGCTCGATGTTTCCGTCGCGGAAGCTCAGGATCGGGCGAATGCGGATGACTTCTTCATTCGCGCTGGCGAGCACTTCATCGCCATGCTTGAAGGTCAGGTTCGTGCTGATGTAGTCGCCGGACGACGCAGGCCCATCAATCGGCACGAGCCGCCCGCGACGCGCGATAATGCCTTCCAGCGTCTGCTGGACGTCGGCATCGTTGAACTCGCGCATCGGCTTCTCGATCACCAGACCTTTCCACTTCGGCAACTCGAACTCCGGCCGGACTTCGATGTCGAACTCGAAGGTCAGCGGGCCCTCTTCGGGCATCTCAATCGCTTCAACGTCAAAGTCCGGTTCGCTGATCGGCGCCAGCTTCTCTTCGTCGTTGACCTGTGCCAGACTGGCCATCAACAGTTCGCTCTTTACCTTATCGGCGATGTCCTTGCGAAATCGGGCTTCGACCAGCTTCCGCGGCGCGCGGCCCGGCCGAAAACCGGGAACATGGGCGGTGGGCATCAACTCGCTGAACTCTTTGTCGAAGTACCGCTCGATGTCGCTTCGCGGAACGGTGATCGTTACGTGCCGCTCGCACGTGCTGCGATTCTGGACGTCGACCTCCAACTCCAGTCGTGGCGTCTCTTCTTCGCCCTCCGTCGTAGTCGCGGAGTCGAGTTGGGCCTCGGGCATTTCCTTGTCAGTGTCGGGCATAATCGTGCCAGGGTGTGTGGTGACGTCAGTGCGAAGGAGCGGGTGATGGGGTTCGAACCCACGACAACGACGTTGGCAACGTCGTGCTCTACCAACTGAGCTACACCCGCAAACTTCCGGCAAATGAAAGCTTACCGCCAATTTCGCCCGGCGGCGAATCCCGAAATTATAGGCTCCGCGGTACCTGTTTCAAGGGCAATTGCCCAATAGTTTCGGGAAACGGCGAAAGATGGGGCAACCCACCCCCTCTGTGGGCACGCCAAGTTGTGCCGATTTTACCGGTTGCTAGTGCCATTTCTCCAGATTACCATAGGATGGTGCGGAGATTTCGTTGGGGAGGCTCAACGCCGCTACTGGTGTGCCCCTGTTTGTCTGGCGATCCACAGGAGCGTCGTGCGTCAATGGAAGCAAATCTCGTTGTTGTCGGCGGGAAGGCCAAAAAGGCCAAAGTCGCGCTGAAGGTCCCCACGCTAATTGGCCGCAGCAAGGAAGCTGGCCTCACCATCGGTCATCCGATGATCAGCCGACAGCACTGCGAAATTTTCGAGAGCGACGGGCTGCTAATGGTCCGCGACCTCGGGTCGCTCAACGGCACTGTCGTTGATGGTCGCCGGGTCAAAGAATCGCCGCTGCCGCCGGACGCCGAATTTTCCGTGGGCCCACTGACGTTTCGGGTCGAGTACACCTACGACGGCGACCTGACGAATGTGCCGGCCACCGTATTCGCCGAGCCGCAAACAGCCGCTGCACCGACGCCGAAAACGCCTGCGAATGACGAAGACGTTTTCGACTTGAAGGCGGATGAAACACCGCTGCCGGCGGCTTCACCGACGATCACGTCGGCCAAGCCGGCCGCCACCGATTCTTCGTCCTTCGAGGAAATCCTTGCGCAATCCAGCAATGGCGCCGCTGGCGCAGGGAAGTCTGCCGAAGACGACGCGGAAGAAGAGGATGATATCGATTTCTTCGCGATGATCGATGAAGAAACATCGGAGCCTGCGCCGCAGCCCAAAGCGGCCGAGGTTGCTCCAAAACAGGCCAAGCCCGCGGCCGCTGCACAGCCCGCGCCGGCAAAGAAAGCAACGGCCAGCGCGGACCAGAAGGCCAAACCGACCAAAGAATCGGCGGTTGCCGCCAAGGAAAAACCGACAAAGCCTGTGCCCGCGACGAAAAAACAGCCAAGCAAAGAGGCGGCCGCCCAGCCAAAACCCGCCCCCGTCGACGATCCAAGCGAACTGCCCGACGACCTCTTCGACGATCTTCTGAAGGGCTTGGACTAAGTAGCAGGCACACTCCGCGCGCCATTCGCTGCGACACGCACGAGAGCCCCTCCTCAATTCCCCCTTCGCGCCGATTCCTCCATGCTGTCGATATAGCGGCGGAGCCGTTCGAGTTCGTCGGTCACCTGACGGAGCTTGAGCATGTTCTCGACGCGCTTAACCAGTTCCAGCTTATTGACCGGCTTGCTCAAGAAATCGTCGCAGCCGGCCGCCACCGCCCGCTCGATGTCGCCCAGTTCGTTCAGGGCCGTCACCATCAGGATCATGATCTGCTTTGTCGCCGGGTCGCGTTTGAGCGTCTTGCAGACCTCGAAGCCGCTAAGCTTCGGCATCATGATGTCCAGCAGAATCAGGTCCGGCCGAAACTCTTCGACCTTTGCTAGCGTGTCGCGGCCATCGACGGCCACGGCAATTTCGCAGTCGAGACCGTCGAGGTAGGCTTCCAGCAGTTCGACATTCGGACCGTTGTCGTCGGCAATGAGTATTTTGCTCTTAGGCATGGGCTCGATTATACGGCGTTTTGTTCCCTCCGCAAAGACTAACGTGATGGGGGTGCAGTAACAGATTATGGCGGTGTGGCAAATAGCCGCCGTCCGTCGCACTCGTTTAGCGGCCGACGGAACGTCGGCCCCTTATCAAGCTACCTTGCTGGCGGCTTCAAGACATGCGAACTTGCCCAGATTGACCATAAAAATTACTACGCCCTGATGGCGACAGTCCCATTCTCGTTGGCGCGAAACCCCGGGCAGTCCCCCGAGCAGGTCTCACTCCACTAGTGCCTCTTCAAGCCTGAATTGATGGGTAGAGGCGTTTGAGTTTGATCCTTGCGTCGTCAGTCGTGAACCGCCAGTCGATGGTACAATCCGCGGCGTTACGATCCGTTTCCCAAGCAGCTACCTCCCGAATGAGCATGGGCTGATCGGGGATGCGACGATCCAGGCATTGTTTCGTGAGAATGCTCAACTCCGTCTCCGCCATGTTCAGCCAGCTTCCATGTTTCGGCGTGTAATGGATCTCCAGCCGTTCAACTAACCGACGCGCCTCGGCCGGCTCAAACGCTTCGTACAGGGACGCCGGCTTGTGGGTATTCAAGTTGTCCATCACCAACACGATCTTTTCCGCCTCGGGATAGTGTTCGTCCACCAACTCCCGAATCACTTGGGCGAAGTCAATCTTGGTGCGTCGATCAGTCACCTTAACGTGGCGTTGGCCTCCCAACGGCTCGAAAAACATAAACAAGTTGGCCGTGCCATTTCGCTCGTACTCGTAGTCGACCCGTTGTGGTTGTCCCGGCTCGCATGGCAAAACAGGCCGTGTGTCTCGCACCAACTGCTTGCTCTGCTCGTCGAAACACACTTGCGGCCGTCGCGGATCATAGGGCCGCTTGTACACCTCCAGCACGTCTTCCATCGCCGCCACAAAGTCGGCATTCTGCTGGGGTGGAATCACCCATTGCTCTCTCAAGTGAGGCTTAAGTTCGTTTTTTTAAGCGTGCTACGTACGCATTCATGGCTGATGTCGTCCACGATTTGCAAGGCCACCAAGCGGTCGGCCAACAGGTGCAGTGTCCAACGGTTCCGGCCCTCCGGCGCTTGGCTGCACGCCAACGCTATCAGACGCGCTTCTTGTTCGCCGTCCAACTTGCGATACTGTCGGCCTTCCGCCCTCTTGCGGCAGACAGCCGCTGCCGCTCCGTCTTCCACAAAGCGTTGCCGCACACGGTACACCGTAGACAGCCCGACCTCGGCAAACTCGGCAATTCGTTCGTCGCTCCACCCCGGCCCCTGCTGCGACTGGTCGGCCTTGAGCAACACTCGCGCCCGTTTCAAGAGCGATTCGCTCTGGCCTCCCTTACGCAGCAGCGACTGCAACCATTCTCGATCTTCGACTTTCAGCCGAACGACGTGCTTGGCTTCCTTGCCCATAATCCCTCTCCTGTTTGAATCATCCAAGACAGGAGAAGGCATAATCGAAAACAGTAAACAAGTCAACTCAGCCTTGAACGCCCACTAGTTCTGCTTGGCACGGACTTTGGCACGCCGCCTTAATACTCGCGCGGAACATGAAGCACAGCAGCACCGCCGGATAAATCACGCCCAGGCCTCCGCCGACGATGCCGCCGATGATGCCTCCGATCCAGCCAGCCCGTGCGGGCCCGGCCGGCATCTCCGCGGCTTTCGCCAACAACGGCAGCAGGAAGTGGCAGTTCAACGCCACGCCCACGATGCCGGCCACCACGCCATACAGCCCATAGACGATCGACAGGCGCCGGCCCCACGGCTTCAACAACAGCAGCCCGACGCCGGCCAGAAGCAGGACCACCATGGCGGCGATGCCCACCGGCATGGAAATCTTCATGAACAGCCCATAGCCGGGGTTGTTTTGAGCCAGTTCCACGATCGGATTACCGCGTGCCGCATCGCGCGAGAGCAGCATCGGAACTGTCATGATGAAGCTCAATAGCCCCATCGCGGCGAATGCCAGATTAAGGACGCCAAACACTACGGTGCTTACTGGCCGTTGCATAAAACTCCTTGCCCAGCGCCGTGTCACGTCTGCATTTCGGCTATGGCACAGCTTGATAGATCGCGGGCCGATACGTTGGGGCGGGGATTGGCCGACCCGACGCACGCGCGGCATCGAGCCAGGCTTCCTTCGCCCTCTCCAACTCACTAAGCGCCTCGCCAGGTGTGTTTCCAAAAGCGGAGCAACACTCCAGATCAGGCACGTCCGCAATGTAACCTTGGTCTTCTTCGCTATAGAAGATGTTGATGTGATAATCTCTCATGCATTATCCTCCAATCGTTAGATTATGGCGCTCTACAATGCGCAGAAGCTGTCGAATCTGATAGGGCTTGGCCTCGCCATTGACGTCCTGCAGATTGAGCATTTCGGAAACTGAAGTGTGTCGGAAGATGTGATGGCTCCCGCGAACCCGATCCAGTTCAAATCCAAATCCCGCCATAAGGTTGACGATATCCTTGAAAGCTACGTTGCGTAGATCACCCCGGCTCAGACGACCAAGCAGCTACTTACGGTTCATCAGTGCCTTTCCGTCATTTCCGAGGCTTACATGCTCTCAATCGCGTCCGCAAAGCCGTCGCACAAGCCCATGAACCAGTGCGTTCCGTCTTGGAGCTTCATCTCCGTTCCAAACTCACCAGCGTTGTCATCAAACACGACACGAGACGACGAGTCTTCCGATCCCGTAGCGTCTGTGATAATCCAGACTGTCATCGGCCTCTTTCCGTCGGGATCTGCGGAAACCGTCTCTTGCCGCGGTGCCACGAGATGAGATTCTGCCCATCTACGAAGCTTGCCTGGAAGTTTAGGAAGGTCCGCCCGAACAAGCTCGTCAATGCGTGTCGTTATGTCGGTCATCATGAAGCACGGTTGGCAACTTGTCGCGACCCATCAGTAAATACACGCATCCAGCAACGACAGAACTTCATCCATAACGGCCATCGAAGCGCAACCAATCGTATGCCGGCACCTACCAAGTCTCCCGTCCGACCGGCGTTCCCCAGTCGGCTTCTTCCGGTTGGTAATCATTGGGAATCCTGCGCAACGAGCTTCCGGAGACTCACTCGTCCCCGCATCCCCTTGACGAGTGTCACGACAATGACTCCGTCGCGGACGGCAACGTCCGCATCGTCTCCCACCGAGACATCCGCGTCGGCCAAGACCTGCTTACTCAATCGGAGCCCTCGGCTATTGCCCCAACTCGGAACCTTGGTCACTGTGGCTCGTCTCCTTATGCATATACTCCTTATGCATATACTCCTTATGCATATACTATGTATAGCCGCAGAGGAAGTCGGTTTCAGCGGTTAATTGCCACACCCCATATCCCCCGGCACCGGAAACTGCTGGCAGAGCTCGGCTACGCGGCTGCCCCTACAATCCAAGTTCCTTCTTTGCGTCGCCGAGCGGAATCGTGGGCGCATCGCTTTCCGCAGCCTTTGCAGGCGCAGTTCCTTGAGATCCTCATAGTCGCCGAGTACCTCCTCGATCATGAGGAACTCTTCGTAAGGAAGAACCACGAAGGCCTTCTTGCCATCGTGCTCCAGAATGTTCGGATGAATTGTGACCATTCTCTTTCCCTCCGCTCAAGGCTGATAGGCTTCTCGACGATGACGTATGCGATAAACCACCACGTGGCTGGTCTGCTCGATATCGAACAACACTCGGTAGTCTCCCACTCGCAGTCGATATTCGGACGTGAAGCCCGTTAGACGCTTTACGTCGCCCGTGAGGTCCACTTCCAGCTTCTCCAGCGCGTCAACAATTCTTGCCGCGTCCAGTTTCGGAATGCGGCGCAAATCTATACTGGCTCGCGGCTTCAGTCCGACTTCGTAACGCATGCTCTAGTGTACCATTCCGTGGCGTTGTCCTGAAAGAATCATCACCCCTCGCACCCATCATCCCCCGGCACCGGAAACTGCTGGCAGAGCTCGGCCACGCGGCTACGGATGTCGCGGGATAGCTCTTCATTGTCGGGGGCGCGAAGGGCCTCCAGAATCCAGCCACCGATGCGGCGCAGTTCGTCCACGCCCATACCGCGCGTGGTCAGGGCCGGCGTGCCGATGCGGACGCCCGACGGGTCCATCGGCTTCCTCTGGTCAAACGGAATCATGTTCTTGTTGACCGTGATGCCGCAACGGTCCAGCGCCTCTTCCGCCTGGCGGCCAGTCGTACCCAACGGCGTCACATCGGCCAGGATCAGATGGTTGTCGGTGCCACCACTGACAAGTTTCACGCCGCCGGAAAGCAGCACGGCAGCCAGCGCCTGGGCGTTATCGAGAACACGTTGCGCGTATCGTTTGAACTCGGGCAGCAACACCTCGCCCAAGCAGGCCGCCTTGCCGGCGATCACGTGCATCAGCGGCCCGCCTTGAATGCCGGGGAACACGGCCCGGTCGATGTCCTTCGCGTATGCCTCGCGGCACAGGATCATGCCGCCGCGCGGGCCGCGGAGCGTCTTGTGCGTTGTCGTGGTCACGTAGTCGGCCAGCGGCACCGGGTCGTCGTGCAGCTTGGCTGCGACCAGCCCGGCGTAATGCGCCATGTCGACCATCAGCCTGGCGCCACACTCCCGCGCAATCTCCGCAAACCGGGCGTGCGGAATCTCGCGCGGATACGCGCTGGCGCCCGCCACGATCAGCTTTGGTTTATGCTCGCGGGCCAGGCTGGCAACCTGGTCGAAGTCGATGCGATGCGTGTCTGGCCGCACGCCATAGGCGACAAAGTTGTAGAGCTTGCCCGAAATGTTCAGCTTCATACCGTGCGTCAAGTGTCCGCCGTGGGCCAAATTCAGCCCTAACACGGTGTCGCCCGGGTCTAGCATCGAGACATACACGGCCGTGTTGGCCTGCGCCCGAGTGTGGCTGCACGTTGGCATGCTCGGCGCCGAAGATCTTCTTCGCCCGCGTACGCGCCAACTCTTCGGCCACGTCGACGAACTCGCAGCCGCCGTAATAGCGATGGCCGGGATACCCCTCGGCGTATTTGTTCGTCAACACGCTGCCCATGGCCAGCATCACCGCCGGGCTGGTGTAGTTTTCTGACGCAATCATTTCCAAACCGCTCCGCTGCCGCTGGATTTCGCTGGCAATGGCGGCCCAAAGTTCCGGGTCTTGGCGCTCAATACAATTCATTGGATTTCGTCCTATCGTTTGACGGCGAACTTCTCAGCCCATCAGAAACATGCATTGTCAACGGCAGGCCGCGATTCGTCAATCGGGTGGGCGTCCGGGGCGCAGTAACGGTTGCGGCGTTGGGTGGCACAGCCGCTTCGCTACGCCCAGCATGAGAGCGGTTGAATTATTCCGGCCGAATGTCGACTCTCAATTCTCCCGCGTTGTCGCTTAGCTCGCCGGGCGAATCGTTGATTTTTAGGAAGAGCGTGCCAGTTTCGGTCGGCGCAAGCTCGGCCTCCAAACCGACGACGCTGGGACGCAAGAGCGTAGAATCGCTTCCCGGCCGTCGCGTGTCGGGACGCACGGCGGCCAACAAAATGCCCAGCGGGCGGCCTTGGTAGTAGCGGATCGATACGCCGCCCGGCTCACACCACCAGATCGCCCTCGCTCCCTGCCTCTCTCCCGCAAGCGGGCGAGGGGAGCCGGTGGCGACTTGATAACGGCCGGTGGCCGTCAGTTGATACTTGACGCCGGCCATGAGTTGCAGTCCCGAGTTCTGCCAACCACGATCGGCCGCCACGGTCACGCTGACGGCTCTCGACTGTGGCCCCTCGCCCGGTGCCAACCGCCGGTTAGCCGCGCAAGGCGCGAGCGGCTTGCCGGGCGTGACATCGATCGCACAGCGGACGACGTCGTATCCGTATTCGAGGTTGGCCACCATAAGCTGCCACTGCTCGCACAGTTCCGGCCAATCCGACGCGAAGAGCTTACGGAATCGCTGGTTGAAATCGCGCTGGCGGACGACTTTCGAAAGCTCGCGAAAGCGCTGTTGATATCGCGGATGGCGGTCCAGCAGCGTGGCGGCCGCCCAACACCAGGCGTACGGCTCGGTCTCGTTGCCGAGCTTTGGCACGAAAGCAAGCACGTCTTCCAACGCGAGCGCTCGGTGCTCGGCCACGGCGTCTTGAAGGATGCGAATGCGGCCCCACTCGGGAAGTTCATCCCGGTTTGCTGGCATATAGGCCATCGTGAGCCGCCCGTCGCGCCATCGGTGGGTAGCAAGATACTCCGCGATGCCTTCCATGTACCACATCGGGCCGCAGCCGCCCAAGATGGTATTCATGAACCCGTGCGTGCCCTCATGCAGTAAGAGGTGCCGCCGGTAGTAGTCGCTAGGCTGGTCATAGAGCCATAGCATGTTATCCCACGCATAGCCGTGCTCAAACGGCGGCAAGCGATGGGGAATAAGGCCGGCAGCCGCAAACCGCGACTTGTCCTTCATCAAAAAGCCGATCATCGACCAATCGGCGTGCTCGCTCGGGTCGACCTGAAAATATCGGCACCATTGAGGGAAGGCCTGTTCAAAGACAGCCGGCAACTCGTCGATCTCCGCTCCCGTCAGGTCGGTGTAGAGCGTTAGCCGCTTGCCGGGCACTTTGCGAATACCGGCTGCGGCGATCCGGGCATCGTCGATCTTCACAGGCGCGGCCGCACGTGCTGGCGACGCGACGAGAATCGCCGCCACGACCATGGCCAGTGCCATAATCACAACGCGATTCATCGCCGCTTGATTACGTATTCGGCTTGCCGGTTGCGACAGTTTGGAAACCATACTCTAAGTATACCATCGATAACCGAGGCAAACTGCTTGGCGCATTACCGCTGCCGCCGTATCATGGCGGCCATGGGCTATCTGCTGCCGATTGTTATGTTGTTGCTGGGAATCGCCCTGGGGCTCGCTCTGGGCGGTGTCGGCGGGTGGCTGCTGTTGCGGGCCAAGATCGCTGCGGCATTCGATCGTGGCCGAGGCGAATCCTCGACGCAAATGGCGGCCCTTAGCGAGCGGCTCGTTGGCCGCGAACAGTCGATCGACGATCTGCGCAACCGGCTCTGCGAAAAAGACGCCTCGCTGGTCGACCTTCAGCGGCAAGTTACCGCGCTTAGCACCAAGGCGGCCGAATTGAATCGGGCCTTGATCGAACAGCAGAAGCAGGCTCAGGAAAAGCTCGCGCTGTTGGACGACGCCAAGCGCAACTTGAGCGATGCCTTCAAGGCCCTGGCCGCCGATGCCCTGAAGAACAGCAACTCATCGTTCCTCGAATTGGCCAAGACGCAGCTCGAAAAGTTTCAAGAGGTTGCCAAGGGCGACCTCGACAAGCGACAGACGGCCATCGACGAATTGGTCAAGCCGGTCAAGGAATCGCTCGGCAAGGTCGATGCTAAGCTGCAAGAGATCGAAAAGACGCGGATCGAGGCCTACACGGGGCTGACGGAGCAAGTGCGACTCGCTTTCCGAGACGCAGAAGGAGCTGCGCGGCGAAACGGCCAATCTGGTCAAAGCGCTGCGGCGTCCGCAAGCCCGGGGCCGCTGGGGTGAAATCCAGTTGCGCCGCGTCGTCGAGATGGCGGGCATGCTCGAACATTGCGATTTTCTCGAGCAGCAGACCACCGACGGCGACGAAGGCCGACTGCGGCCCGATCTGGTCGTCAAGCTGCCGGGCCACAAGAACATCGTGGTCGACTCGAAGGCTCCGTTAGAAGCATATCTCGACGCCATCGAGGCCCCGGACGATGAGACCCGAGCGCTGAAGTTCAAGGACCACGCCCGGCAGGTGCGAAACCATATCGCCGCTCTGAGTCGGAAGTCATACTTCGAACAATTCGACTTCGCTCCGGAGTTCGTCGTGCTCTTCTTGCCCGGCGAAGTCTTCTTTAGCGCTGCGTTGGAACATGATCCATCGCTGATCGAATTGGGCGTAAGCCAGAACGTGATCATTGCCACGCCGACCACCCTCATTGCCCTCTTGCGCCCGTGGCCTATGGCTGGCGGCAGGAAACGCTGGCCGAAAACGCCAAGGCGATCAGCGAACTGGGCCAAGAGCTTTACAAGCGGCTTGCCGACTTGGGCCAACACATGCAGAGGGTCGGCAAGGGACTCAGTGCCGCGATAAATGCCTACAACGGCGCCGTCGGTTCGCTCGAATCGCGCGTCCTGGTCAGTGCCCGCCGCTTCAAAGACCTCGGGGCCGCCGCCATCGGGGCGGAAATCGACGAGGTGCTGCAAATCGAAACCTCTTCTCGGTTGCTTCAAGCGCCCGAGTTGTTGTGCAATAAGGACGGGAGCGACGAACTGCCGCGGCAGGTTCCCGATGCGGCTATTTCAGACGACAGTTAGGCACGCGGTGCCTGACCGACAGAAGAATGCCCGGCGTCACTTCTTTTCTTCGAAAGACGTTTCGTCCGTTGCCAGAGCTGCCACGCCGGACGTGGTCGGCTGTTGGCCCGTAGAACTATTGGGCTCCCCCGACTTCCACTCGCTGACCAACAGTGTCGTGTACCACGGGCTGACGTTCGCCCCTGACCCCTGACCCCTGACCACTAACCATTCGCCACTAACCACTCGCCACTACTTCACACTCTCTCTCGCGCGCGATGCCAGTTTCTGGTAGCGTTCGGCCTGATTCGTCGAGCCGAGCTTCCGGTGCATGGTGGCGAGGTTTGCGTAGGGGACGGCGAGGGCGGACCGATCGAGATTGCCTTGTTCGACGGCGAGCTCCATCGACTTGATGCCTTTTTCGGTCAGCCCGATGGCCTTCTGTTGCTGGCCCGCCTCCCAGAAGGAAACGCCCATGCTGACAAAGGCTTCGCCGTGGCGCCCCAATTCGGCCGCCAGGTCGCTAGGCGACGGTTTTTCCATAAGCGGTATGGCCTTCTCGAACCACTCGATTGCCGAGCGATGATCGTGACGGCCGACGGCCTGGATTGCGCCAAGACGGAAGTAGAGGCGGCCCAGCGCCAGCGCCGACGCACTTGATTGCTTGGCTTCGTGGGCCTTGGCCAGATACCCGGCCGCCCGCTGGCCGAGCTTCATTGCCGTATCGTTATCCGACCGCAACTGATAGACCTGCGCCGCATCGGACAACGCGCCGCCGAGATCGGATTCGAGTTGCGCTCTATGGATTGGATCGCTCGTGGCGGCAATCGCTTCTTCGCCGGCTGTCAACATCGCCTTGAGCGTCACTTCGGGATCGATAACGCCGCGAAGGGCCACGTAATCGGCCATCGCTTGCACGTAAACTTGCAGGAGCATCTCCTGGCCCGCGCCTTCACTGCTCACCAGATCGTTGGCGACGGCCACCGCGCGTTCAAGCCAACGAGCGGCCGCTTTGTTCTTGTCTTTCCATTGGCCAAACGCGATGTCGCGGGCCGCGCCGAGATGTGCGTCCAGAAGCACCTCTTTGGCAGCCACGCGAATCGCCGGATGCGGATCGGATGTGAGTGAGTCGGCTACTTGCAGGGCCTGGCTGTGGAACGTCATGGCCTTGCGGTAGTCTGGCATCGCGCCAGAGGCCGTCAAGTCGCCGATCAGGCACAACGCCCGAGCCTTTACGTGCGGCCGCTGCTGGCTGTTGTCGACCGCCTTCTGCGCCTCGTCGATGGCTTCGGATATGCGGCCGAGTTGGCTCAGAGCTTGAGCAAGCGTCACGCGGTAGTGCGGATTGCCGGGCTCAAGCCGAACGGCGTTGCTCGCTGCCTTCGCCGCCTTTTCGTATTGTTCTATCGCGGCAAGCACCCGAGCGTGCAGCCAATGTGCGCGTGCGTTGTCTGGCTCCAACGCCAATGCCTGCTCCAAATCGCGGCGGCTCAGGTCGCGGCGGCTGTCGAGCATTGTCTCGGCGCAGCACAAATGGCTCGGCCGAAATAGGCTCCAGAACTAGCTGCGACACCTTCATCGAGGGCTTGTCGCTCGCGACGCTGGCCTCGAAGGCAAACAGCACTCCGCGCTCGGGATAGGAAAGCCCGATCACTTCGCCCATTTCGTTCGAGACTAGCACGGGCCGGATCGTGGCCAGGTCAAGCTGCTTGGCAACGCCGTCGGCCGGAAAAGCCTTGTCGAATCGGACGATGATCGAAGCTACTTTGCTGCCCGAATAACTGACCTCGACGCGGTTGAACGGCTCGACGCTGTACAATTGCACCAGCGAGCCGTGTTGGGTGGCGCTTCTTTTCGCTTTTCCCCAAGCCTTCTCCACATCGTCCTTCGTCGATATGCCGGGAACGACGCCCTTGAAACTGGCCGCCTCGATCGCCACCGGGCCGCCTTCCATCGAGTCGGGAATTGGCTGCAGTGGCTCGTCAGTCGCGCTCGCACTGCCCGCCGCCGTGGTGCTCGGGGCCTCGACTATCGTTGGTGTCCTGGGTCGCGATGCCACTTCGATCGGTTGCTTCACAGCCGGTCGGCGCTTGGCGGGCGTAGGCGAGGTTTTTGCCTTCACGGCCGGCGACGTTACATTCGCCGACGTTGCTGCCGTCGAGACCCCAGCCTTAGGCTGGGGAATCTCGTCATCAGCTAGCGCCGCCGAACTGAGCAAAGCTAACGCCGTCAATAGAAGGACAAGACTCCATAGGCATTTGCACCGCATCGCGCATTTCCTCCTTGAATCTCGCTGGGCATACCGGGCACCCCCGCAGATTATCGGTCGCGGAGTTTACCCATTATGGCCAAACCGCGTCCAGACCGAATTTCCCCCTTCTTGGGATTTTTTCGATCCCGGCGTTGGGTGGCACGGCCCGAGGTATGAAGGCCATACTGAGTCAGCGCCATCATTCCCTTCGTCCGTCCCTCGTCCCGCTCCTCTCGCCGTCCATTAACGATCGAATTGCCTGGACTTGCTCCGGCGTAAATGGGACGGCTGCGGCTGGTGGGGGCGGATGGGGGATTAGGCGGTTCGCGATCGCGTCGAGCAATTCGTTCGTGCCTTCGCCCGTCAGGGCGCTGATTGCGAGCCCCGCCGGCCGCCGGCCTGGGGCAGCCGGCAGATCGCACTTGTTGTGGACCCGTAGCGCCTTGGGCCACTCTTGCGTCAATCGCTGATTCGCCTCCGACCACGGCTGGCTGCGATCGAAGACGAGAATCGCCAGATCAGCCGTGGCGATCCGTGAGTTGGCCAGTTCGATGCCGGCCTGTTCGAGCGGATCAGCCGCTTGGCGCAGCCCCGCCGTATCGCAGAGTTCGACCGGCCAGCCGTCAATGGCCGTAGTGACCGTCACAGCGTCGCGGGTGGTGCCCGGTGTTACGTGGACGATGGCCCGATCGTAGCCCGCCAGGGTGTTCATGAGGCTGCTCTTGCCGGCATTGACCGGGCCGGCGAGAACCACTTGCCACGGTTGCACGAGATGCCGCCCCAGTTCAGCCCGCCCGAGAAGCGTATCGACCTGTCGTTGTGCCGAGCCGCTATCGCCACGAGCGAGCGACGAGCGTACCTCGTCCAGCGCACGAGTGAGTGCCCCATTGTACTGATCCAAGAGAATCGCGGCGACACGTTCGGTTTTGGCATCCGCCAACGCCACGAGCGCCGCCGCGGCAATTGCATCGGAATGATGCGCGGCCGCCCACTGGCGCCACGTGAGCCGCTGGCAGCCGGCAGCAACAAGCGATTTCTCGATCCTCTCGGCGGCAGCTATTCCGCCGTGACAATGCACCTCGACTGTGCCATCGGCGTGACGGCGGACCACAACCTCCTCAGCATGTTCCAGGCCGAACTGGCCCACAACCAGCCGATCCGCGGCAAGCTCATCCAGTTGCCGGCCGCCCGCGCGCGGAATTGCGACTGCACTGCCCGGATCGCGCCGGGCCCTTCGATCCGCAGCGTGGCCACCGCGCCGCGTCCGAGCGGCGTGAGCTGAATGACCCTAAGTGTCGATGGCTGCATCATGTTTTTTCTCATAGTACGTCCGCCGCGTGCACACTTCAACCGCCGCTTGCAGCCGTCGCGAGTAGTTGCTACGCGGGTGGCACCGATAGCTTCGCTATCGGTGTGCCGGCAGGCACAAAAGGTCACTGCGGCAAATACAACACCTCTCGCGGCTGCGCCGCACCGATAGTCGAGCTATCGGTGCCACCCCGTGGACCATTGAAATGCCTACTGGGCTGCCGGATGATCACCACAATCCCCTGCTGCGCTCCCGCCGCTTGCAGCCGTCGCGAGTAGTTGCTACGCTGATCCGCATGGGATTCCTTGTCGGCACGGATGAAGCGGGATACGGCCCGAATCTCGGCCCGCTGGTGATTTCCGCAACGGCATGGGAAGCGCCGGACGGCGTCGGCGGCGAAGACCTCCTTGCTCGGCTGGGCGGCGTCATTGCCTCCACGCTCGATGCGGTTTGCAAGACCGCCGGCCCATATGTGGCGATGGCCGATTCAAAAGTGCTCTACTCGCCGACAAAGGGCCTGGGCCACCTCGAACGCGGCGTGTTTGCAGGCTTGGGATTGCTAGGCTTCCAACCGCGAACGTGGCGCGAAATATGGCGGAGCATGGCGCCGGAGTCGATCGCGCCGATGCCTTCGATTCCTTGGTACGCGGGCTACGATGCCCCGGCCCCGCTGGCATGCGATGCCGACGACATCGAACGGTTGGTCGCCACCTTGAAGATCGGACTTGCTGCGGCCGGTGTCCGGCTGATTGGCATGCAAAGCCGCGTCGTCTTCGAGCAGGAATTCAACGACCTGCTAGACAACCACAGCACAAAGGGCGACGCTCTGTCGCACGCGACTCTCGAGTTGGCTGCGCGGATGGTCGCGGCGCTGCCGCCCGGCCCGGTGTCGATGGTCTGCGATAAGCACGGTGGGCGAGACTACTACATGCCAGTGCTGACGCATCACTTTCCCGAATGGTTGATCGAAGTTCGCGTCGAAGGCCGCCGTCGCAGCGAGTATCGCTTTGGGCCGCCCGAGCGGCGCGTCGACGTCTGTTTCCGCTCTGAAGGCGAAGCGAGCCTGCCCGCCGCACTGGCATCGATGGCGTCGAAATATCTTCGCGAGTTGGCCATGCGCTCGCTAAATCACTACTGGTGCGGGCGCGTGCCGGGCTTGCAGCCAACCGCCGGATATCCTCAGGACGCTAAGCGCTTTCGCGCCGACGTCGCCGAGACGCAATCGCGGCTGAAAATTTCTGATCGGGCAATGTGGCGAATGAAATAGCGGGGGAACGCTCATGGATCTCTACATCGTGCGTCATGCTTGGGCCGGCCAACGCGGCGATCCGCGGTGGCTCAACGATGATCTGCGGCCGCTTACCGAAGACGGCAAGGAGCGGTTCGCCAAAGTTGCGGCGAAATTGGTGGAACGGGGTATGGTCCCGCAACTGATCGCCACCAGCCCGCTGGTGCGCTGCGTCGAGACGGCGAAGCTGCTGTCAGCGGCCGTCGGCAAAGTGAAGATCGTCGACGTCGAGCAGCTTCGCCCGGGCAACAGCGACCTTGAAGGTCTTCTTGATTGGACTGCCCATGCAGCGCGAACTCATCCGCGGATTGCCTGGGTGGGCCATGCCCCCGATGTCGACCGCATCGCTGCGGCCTTGATCGGCGATGGCTCCAGCCTTATTCGCTTCGCCAAAGGCGGTGTCGCGAATATCCACTTTGACGGGCAGCCCGCCTTTAGCGCCGGCGAGCTGCAATGGGTTGTGACGGCGAAACTCCTCGGATGCTAGAGGACGCGGGGCAGGCATTTCTATCTGTCGCATGCCAATTTCCGTCTACCCGGCTTCTGCGTGGATGCGAGTGCCTAACCTATTGCTACCATCGCGCGTGCCGCTCGGCGGCCCTCCGGCCTTCCCTTGTCGGAGGTTATCGCAGCCCGTAGACTAGATACAGATAAAGAACCTCTACAATCAGAAGTGCCATGCCTCCGGACGAGGAAGATATCTATCAAGAGCGGATTCAGGATCACTACGAGGATCCGTACCATCGTGGGCGGTGTCCGCACTGCACGCACGCGCATGAGGACACCAACCCCTTGTGCGGCGACGTCATCCGTTTGGAATTGCAGATCGACGATGCGGGAACGCTCAAAGATGTGTACTTCAACGGCGACGGCTGCTGCATTAGCCAGGCGGCCGCCTCGATGCTTGTCGAAAAGTTTGATGGCAAGCGGGTCGAGGACGTAAAGAAGTTTACCGCCAAAGACATGCTCGATCTGTTCGGCGCCCGATTGACGCCCAACCGGCAGAAATGTTGCCTGTTGTCATGGCGGGTGCTTCAGACGGCCGTCTTTTCGCCCGCCCAGGGCGACGGCGCCAAAGACAGTTCATCGACGACGGCCCAGAGGCCTTCATGACGACGGTTACCAAAGCGGCGACGTTCAGCCCGGAACGATTTCGGCCCGATTTCCCCATTCTCTCCCGCACGGTCCACGACGGTGTGCCGCTGGTGTATCTTGACAATTCCGCGACTAGCCAACATCCGCGGCAAGTAATCCAGACGATCGTCGATGTCTACCAGCAGCATTACGCGAATGTCCATCGCGGCATCCACACGCTGTCGGAGGAGATCGACGAGTTGTACGAGGGGGCGAGGGAAAAGGTCCGCGAGTTTATCAACGCCCCCGGCGGGCTCCGCGAAGATGACAGCCCGTCGACGACCGAGCAGGTCATTTTCACCTCCGGCGCCACGCATTCGATCAATCTTGTCGCCCGAAGCTGGGGTGACGCCAACGTGCAGCCCGGCGACGAAATTCTGCTGACCGAAATGGAGCATCATTCCAACATGGTGCCTTGGTACCAGTTGGCCGAGCGTCGCGGCGCCGTCGTGCGCCACATTCCGCTGACCGACGATGGACGCCTGCGAATGGATGCGTTGGATAGCCTGTTGACCAAGCGGACGAAAATAGTGGCCGTGACGGCTGTCTCTAACGTACTCGGCACGATCAATCCCATCGACGAGATCATCCAAAGAGCCCACGAGGTCGGAGCGCTGGTGCTTGTCGATGGAGCGCAAAGCGTGCCCCACATGAAGATCGACGTGCAGGCCCTCGACGTCGACTTTCTGGCCTTCAGCGGACACAAAATGCTCGGGCCCTCGGGCGTCGGCGTGTTGTACGGCAAGCGAGAACTGCTCGATGCGATGCCCCCGTTTCTCGGCGGCGGCGGTATGATCAAGGAAGTGACGCTCGAGGGCTTTCGCCCTGGTTATTTGCCATGCAAATTTGAGGCCGGCACGCCGCCGATTGTGCCCGCCATCGCCTTGGGTACGGCCATCGATTATCTCAATGCCGTGGGGCTCGATCAAATCGCCGCGCACGAGCATCGGCTAACCGTGCGCGCGCACGAGGTGCTCGATGCGGTCGACGGCGTGCGGATCATCGGCCCGGCGCCTGCATATAAGACGGGCATTGTCAGCTTCGTTTTCAGTTCCGGCCGGCCGCACGCGCACGATGTGGCCCAAGTGTTGGATCGCTACGGTGTGGCGATCCGTGCGGGCCACCATTGCACCATGCCGCTGCACAAGCGTTTCGGCGTGGCGGCCACGGCCCGGGCAAGCTTCTATCTCTACAACACCCTGGCCGAGGTCGACAAACTGGGCGAGGCATTGGAGAACGTTAAGCACGTCTTCCGCCGGCACTGAAGCGACTCTCATCGGGTAGGAGGGGGCGTTGCCGCCCCCGTCCTCCCACACGACCGTGCGTACGGTTCCGTACACGGCGGTTCAGATTAAACGCTTAAAACGCTGTGACTCGGTAATAAGGCTCACCAGACCGAGCTGGTGCAGATAACGGGTCGGGACCGCTTGGTTCATGTGGCTTGCGCCGGCATTCCACCAAGGGCCATGCCCGTTGGTCGCGGAAGTCCACGCTCGGGCGTGGTCCAGTCCGCGTCGCATCAGTTCGCGGGCGCGAGTCCAGTTTCGCTTCCACTGCCGCCAAAGAATGGCCCGCAGTTTCCGGCGAATCCACTGGTCCAGTTCCTCGAACGTGATCCGAATCTGCGATTTCCGGTAGTACGACACCCAACCGCGAAGCACTGGACGCAATTCCTCCAACACGCGACGAAGGCTACGCCCTCGACCACGCCGGAAAATCGTCCGAAGTTTCTCCTTCAATCGTTTCACCGACTGAGGCGACACCTTCAGCTTTGGTTGGCGATGCGGCGTCACCGTATAGCCCAGGAACTTGCGGTTCCAGGGCCGGTCCACCGCACTCTTCTCTCGATTGACCTTCAAACGCAAACGTTCCCGAAGGAATCGCTCGACCGACGACAAAACGCGTTCGCCCGCCGCTTTCGACCGCACATAGATGTTGCAATCGTCGGCGTATCGGACGAATCGGTGCCCACGCCGCTGAAGCTCGCTATCCAACTCGTCGAGCAGGATGTTGCTCAGCAGCGGCGAGAGCGGGCCGCCTTGCGGCGTCCCTTCCGTGCGTTGCGTCACCAGTCCATCTTCCATCATGCCCGCCTGCAAGTAGCGGCGGATCAGACGAAGGATGCGTTTGTCTTCGATGTGCCGAGCCATCCGCGACATCAAGATGTCATGGTTGACCCGATCGAAGAACTTCTCCAGATCCATGTCCACCACCCAGCGATGCCCGGCCTCGATGTACTCCCGCGCCGATCAATCGCTTGATGGGCGCTGCGTCTCGGACGAAAGCCGAAGCTTTGGTCCGAAAATCGAGGATCGAAGTATCGCTGCAACACTTGGTTGAGGGCCTGTTGAATCAGTCGATCGAGAACCGTCGGAATGCCCAGCATCCGCACGCCTTTGCCGCCCGGCTTGGGGATTTCCACCTTCCGAACCGGCGAGGGACGATACGTACCGCTGAGCAGTTCTTCCCGGATGGCCTCCCAGCAGGCTTGGAGCAAGGGCTTCAAGCCGTCAACGGTGATTCCGTCAACGCCCGGACGCCCTTGTTGCCAACCACCTGCCGGTAAGCCGCCAGCATGTTCTTAGGGCATACAACCTCCTCCATCGTCATCAAGGTCTTCTCGCCGACGTGCTCATTACATGCCGTGCCTGCTTGATGCGCGCAGACCGTGCTCTCGGCGGTTCCGCCGCCTACCCTCCGGTTGCGATCCGGCTTTCCAGCCATCTTGTCTGCATCTCGTTCAGGCATCGAATGCTCTGCGTCGGTTCGGTCTAATCTGTTCGGCCCTTCGGCACGTCGATGCGGCCTTGCGATCCCCGGCCGTTTCTCCCCTTTCGGGCGAGTGTCTCGATCGAGCGGGCCGCCGGCCCGCGACTACTATGGCCTCGGCTGACTTCTGTCGTCCCTTCGGCCCGCCTTGCGACGGGCCTAGCCATTGGCAGGACGACAGATCTCTCAGGGTAAGGCGCGTGACTTTCCTCCCATACACCCGCCGCATATACGCCGAACCGGTCCGAATGACGTTGGGCTTCGAGTCTATTGGCCCTCTCGCCCACCGGTTCGACGCCTCGTATGCGATTCATGTTCTTCGGGCCAGGAGTTTGCCTGCCGCTTCCTTCGGACTCCGCCTCACGGCGGACGCCCTTGCGTTTCGGCTAGGAGTTCCTGTCATTAAGGTCTCCGCCGGGACTCTCACCCGGCCAGTCACTTCCCGGCTCGCTTTCGCTACCCGGTTGACAGCGTCAGGTATGACGCTGCGCGTCATGCCTGACGCACCAAAAAAAAACCCACGGGTTGCAACCCGTGGGCTTAAATGTCTGCAAAAGATTTGTCTGGTCGCGGCTTGCCTCTTAATCCAGGAAGCCCACCAACTCTTGACTGCGCGAGGGCTGTTGAAGCTTGCGGACGGCCTTGGCCTCGATCTGGCGGATGCGTTCGCGGGTCACCTTGAAGATGTGGCCCACTTCCTCCAACGTGTAGCTGTAGCCATCGCCTAGTCCGTATCGCAGCTTGATGATCTCGCGCTCGCGATAGCTCAGCGTCTTGAGCACTTTGGCAATACGATGGCGGAGCATGCCCTGGGCGGCGCCGATGGCCGGACTGCGGGCGGCGCCGTCGGGCAGCAGATCGCCGAAGTGGCTGTCCTCGCTGTTGCCCACCGGTCGATCGAGGCTGATCGGGTAACGGCTCATCGCCAGCACCCGCCGGGCCTCGTCGACGCACGTTTCGCTGGCCTTGGCGGTCTCCTCGATCGTCGGCTCGCGCCCCAGCCGCTGCAGCAGTTTGCGAGAGACGTTCCGTACGCGAGACATCGTTTCGACCATGTGCACGGGGATGCGGATCGTGCGGCTTTGATCGGCCACGGCCCGGGTAATCGCCTGGCGAATCCACCACGTAGCGTAGGTGCAAAACTTGAAGCCGCGGCGATACTCGAACTTGTCGACCGCTCGCATCAAACCGGCGTTGCCCTCTTGGATCAGATCAAGGAAACTCAGCCCGCGGTTGCGGTACTTCTTGGCGATGGAAACGACCAGCCGCAGGTTGCCTTCCGACAGCCCGCGCTTGGCCTCCTGATAGTGGGCATAGATCTCCTTCAAATAGGCGACCCGCTTACGCAAGCTCGTCGGCGATTCCTGGGTGGCCCGGAGGATGTTGCGGTATTCGGCTACCCAAGGCTCGCGCTTGCCGTGTGCCTTGCCGTTCGGATTTTCGGCGTTGTATTGGCGAATCCGCTGTCGGAGCTCGTCGACCCGGCGGCTGAACTCTTCGAGCGTCTTGATCATCGGCTCGATTCGCTGGGTGCGCAGACCGAGCTCCTCGACCAGATGAACGGCCCGACGACGACGGCGTCCCAGCCGTCGCCAAGCCAACCGGCGTTGGGCCGCGTCGCGCGACTTGCTGGTCACGATGTTGTAATCGCGGAGATTCCGCTTCAAAAGCGTTTCTAAAGTGCGCAAATTGTGGGGCAGGCGACCAAGGATCTGGTGCTTTTCGAGTTGGTCGGTCACCGAGACCTGCACGGTGCGGTCGAAAGGCAGGTCGCCGTCCTGGACGCGCCGCAGCACCTTAACGGCCGTCTGCATCACGTAGTCGCATTCCAGGACCTTGTGGCGAAAACGGGCCCGCGTCAATTCGATCTGCTTGGCCAGAGCGACTTCCTGCTGGCGGGTCAGCAGGGGTATCTCGCCCATCTGCGTGAGGTACATCCGCACCGGATCGTCTGACCAGGATTCATCGTCCGCCACCTCGGCCAACAGCTCGTCGGCGCCAAGGTCGAGCTCGGGGTCGTGCTCTTCATCGTCATCCAAGACCGCCCGATCCAAATCGTCTTCCTCATCCAACGCTTCAACCGGGTCGTCGGCCAGTTCAAGCGCATCCTCGGGCCGGCAGATCGGTTCATCCTCCAGACCGTCCATCAGTGCGTCGTACAAAGTGCTGCTCCTCAAGCTTAGTGATCCGCGTGTTTGCAAGCCCGTGCAGACTTACATTGTCATCTAAACGGTTGCGAAAAGCCAAAAAATTCTACCACCGAATTCCTGCGCCGCAGGCCGTACCTATGATTTGGCAAAGGATTCGGCCTACGGTGAGAATGCGCTGTCGCTATCGAGGAACCCAATCGTTCCAGAATCCCCAATGCGGCGACTCGCACGACCGTTTGCGCCACTGGCGAAGCCAATTGCCACTAACGCCGCTCGCGCCGCCAATCCCGATACCGCCCACGATCAGCCGCGCGTCACTGGTTGCACCCAGCGCCACCCGCCATGATCGAGCGCGGACCCCGGTTCGTCGACAGGGCATCAAGTCGTCAGATGGGAACTCCGCTGGTTCCGTCTCGAATGGAGACGAACGGGATCCACTTTCTCGCCCGCAGGCCGTTTGATGCGCAGACTGTCACTCTACCCGACGAACTCCATTGTAATCGGAGTTATCCTTACGTCCAGGCATTATTGGCCAAAAGTTCGAGAACGATGAGAAACCCGTCTGCGGTAAATTGGCGATGTTAAAATAGGCAATTTGCTATCGCCGCGTGGTCACTCTGACCGCTGCATTGGTTAGTCTTCTGCAACAGTTACTCGCAACGAACCGCGTTGGGCGATAGACTGCATTGGATACTGCTCATTTTTTCCATAGCCGACGGAGTGCGTCGTTGAGTAACAAGTACCTCCTGCCGTGCCCTTGTGGCCGGCAAACCGTGATCGAAGCCCGTCAAGCAGGCCAGACCGTCACTTGCGAATGCGGGGCGTCGATCCCTACACCGACCTTGATGGAAATGAGATCGCTGGAGCCGGCCCCCCTGAACGACTGGCAACATGTTGCCACTTCGGTGTGGGGACTCCGGCAGGGGCTGTGGATGGCGGGCATCGTTCTGCTGCTGGTCGGGCTGGGCAGCGAAGTGTGGCTGTTGCTTCATCCGCCCATCTCGCGATTCGACGTTATCAATCCGGAGCAAGTCCAGCAGTCCTACAAGAGCCTGCCTGCCGCACGTACGTGGGAAGTGTGGCAGCGGTGGAAGCAGGGACTTGATCGCCGCACGGATCAACAATATGCCGCCGCGTTGCAGCGGTTCCACATAGGCCAGATCTTCGCCGCCGGCATCGCCCTGGCCGGCGTCGCCCTGATGGTCGCTGGCGCGCGCGGGCGGCGGCGCTTGCTGGTCGCTGATCGCTCTCCACCAGCGCACAACGCGTCTATCCCTTGATTCGCGCCTTTACTTCGGCTCAGTCACGCCGCGCCACGTGTCCGTGCGGAACGGCGAAGCCGGCAGACCGGCCTGATTCGCCAGATTCGGCGTCGCATCATCGTGCCAGGCATAGCGAACGGCGACGGGCATTGCCACTTGGTCGCTGTGAACCACGATCGAGTCGCCTGCAATCTCTGCTACGGCCGGGACAAACTTCTCGTCAGCGGCGGCAATCGTGAACTCCGTAAGTGGCTTGCCGTCCCGGGCGACTAGCCCACCGTCGACATGCTCAAATTGCAGACGAATGCGATTGCCCTCGATGGACATCGATTTGTAGAGAGGTCCCGAGTACACGACGTCGCGGCCGTAGACTTTCGCCAGCGCCCAAAAAGCTAAGCGGCGGCCCACATCCTGCTTGTCGCGTGGATGGATGTCTTTAACGTTGCCGATGTCCACGGTTACGGCCATGCCCGTATTTGGCACCGACCGCAGCGTCATTAGCTGGGCCTCCCACAGTTCGGCCAGATTGCGCGGGTCTCTGTCGCCGTCGCTAGACTTGTAGCGATAAGGGGCAAGCTGCACGAACAAGAACGGAAAGTCACCTTCCCCCCAAGCGGCTCGCCAGTCGGCGATCATGGCCGGGAACAAAGTTCGATACCGGTACGCTTGGCTCGCATTCGCCTCGCCCTGGTACCAAATTACGCCGCGAATTCCGTAGGGAATCAGCGGGGCGATCATGCCGTTGTACAACGATGAAGAGCCTTTGCCAGCCATCCGTCTTAGCACCGGATTGCTTTCGAGCGCGTTATGGCTCGTCCAAACTTCGGCCGGCGTGCCGCCCCAGTAACTGCCGATCAAGCCTATGGGCACATTCAGTTCATCGTTCAATTTGCGACCGAAGTAGTAGCCGACGGCCGAGAAGCCGTCCCAGCCCCCTTTGCCGATCGTCTGTGGGCTGCACTCGACCCAATCGCCCTTCACGTCGTCGGCCGGCTTCTTCGCCTTTGCTCGCTCAACTAGGAAGAGGCGAATTTTCGGGTTGTTGGCCGCGGCGATTTCTGCCTTTCCGTCCTTGGCGGCTCCAACGCCCATCTCCATGTTCGATTGGCCCGAACATAGCCAGACTTCACCGACGAGAATATTCTTAAGCGTGACGCTGCTGCCGCTGGAGCCCTCGATCGCCATTTCGAGCGGCTGGCCAACGCTCAGCTTATTAAGCACGACCTTCCAGCGGCCATCGTCGCCGGCTTTTGTCGACGCAGTCTGGCCGGCAATCGACACCTTGACCTCTTCTCCCTTGTCGGCCCAGCCCCAGATGGGCACGGGCTGATCGCGCTGAAGCACCATGTTGTCGCCAATCACCGCCGGCAACTTGACCGCGGCGGTCGCGACAGCCGTCCAGCCGACTACCAGCACAAGACTCAGCAATACTCGAACAAGCCCGTGACGTCGCATGGCAATTCTCCGTGCAAGTTTCGTGGTTGATACGAGGCGGGTACAAACGATGTGCGATGACTTTACTGCCGACATTAGAGCATCGCCGCTGACGGTCTGCAATAAGCGGGGCGGCAACGCCAGGTGGCACCGATAGCTCGGCTATCGGTGCGGCGCAGCCGCGAGAGGCGTTTCGATTGCCGCGGCGACCTCTTGTGTCTGCCGGCACACCGAACCCGTAAGGTCCGCCGTGCGGACCACCGTGGCGAGAGGCCCTGGCGTACGAAGAGCATCACCAATCAATGACTACAGCCAGCTCCCTCAACCCAACTCGGGATGCGCTCCCAGCACGTCGGCCTCGTGCCGGACGATTTGGCGCCGCAGTTCGGCGGCCGACGTTTGTCGGTCGCGGTGCGTATCGAGCACCAAGACAAACTCCACGTTCATCGGCTTCTTCGAGAATCGTTGGGAACTGACGCGATAGCGCTTGTAACCCTGCATCACGAGCGAGACGTGGCCGCGCCGCACGTTGCTTTCCAGCAGGCTTTCCAGCGGGATCATGCCGTCGGTGCTGTAGCTGGTCAGTATGTATCGGGCGCGGATAGCGTCAAGCAAACGTTCGTACGCCCCGCTCGCCTCATCGCGATAGTTATACGCGCTGCGGCGCTCAGATCGCCAGTCGGTGCGGATCGCCGCCTTGCTGCCCGGCGTGATTTGCCGGCTCAACGCCGGCTTGTCCCATAGGGCAATGCTGTTCAGAACGTGGTAGTTGCTGCCGTACGGGTGCTGGTTGTACGGCGGATCGAGATACGCAATGTCAATCTCCTCCTCGGCCAGCCGCCGGGCCAAGCGCTCCGCGTCCTCGCGCTCCACGCGATTTTCAAGCCCGTTGTCCCAAAACACGGGCGGGCTGAGCCGCAAGTCGCCGGCGATGCGATACAGTGCCGTGCCTGTCTGCCCACCCCATCCGTTGTGAAATCCTTTGAAGACCCCGCTCGTATTGCTCGTGTAACACGCTTGATAGAGCAGCGGGGCCAACAGGCAAGCTGTTTCCCGTTCACCGATCTGGCCGCCGTCTTGCCATGCGGTGATCTGCTCGCGGATTGCATCGATCCGCATCCCGTTCTTGCGCATGTAGAACATGCGATCACGCCCGATATCGAGATCAGCGTCATCCAGCGGGCAAAGGTGTTCCGTTACCCAACCGATCTTCGGCGGCAGACCGTTAAGCTGCTCGATTGCCGACGTATAGCCGCCCAGCGCTTCGAAAGCTAGCGGGCCGTTGCACGCGACGTAGCACTGATTGATCGCCGTCGCATACGGCTCCCAATCGTTGGCGATGACCCGATAGCCCGCCATCTTGGCCCACCGCGAGACGACGCCGCTACCGGCGAAGAAGTCGACAAAGCTCGCGCCTGCCGAAGCGGCTGTCTGCTGCACCGCTCGGTAAATCAATGGCAGCAGCTTGCGCTTGTTGCCAATGTACGGGATGAGCTGATTGAACAGATACTCGGTGGTCCGCACCGCCGCATGCCGGCTGCGATCGTATGTCGCCAGATGAAGGCTCATGGCCGTTTTGTACCACATAGCCATTGCCGTGGCGAGTGCGATCTCCAAGTGCTGGCCCGGCAGGGTGGCAAAGTTCCCCAGCCGCTTTTGTCAGTGAACATATCGGAAGTCGGGGCCACCCTGCGCGGGTTTCCTCCTATTGCCAACGCGCCGATGTTATTCTTCCTCTTTTTCTTTCAACAAAAGTCTCATGTTTCGTGCCGCTTCACGAATTTCTGCGGTCTTGCCGTTCTTAACAATGCTTCTTAATACAGTAATCTGGTGGTGGTAGCCGAAATCCCGATCGACGCCTTCATCGTGGTACTCGATCAAAACGTCCAATACCTTCATGTCATCAATTGCGCCGGCGGTAAGCTCTGTCAGGCTAAAGGCAGCATCATATCGAACTTCCCAATCATCCGCATCATTCTTGGCAAGTTGCGACAACAGCGGAATCGCGTCGCGCCCTAGCAATTTTGCGACCGCGTCCACAACTGCTCGACGCACCACTACCGGCACCCTGCGATCGTGCAGAATGGCCATAAATGGCTCGCTGGCGCGACGATCGTGCAGCAATCCAATGGCTCTTGCTGCTGCCGCGCGCACTGCGATTCGCTCAACAGGATCATTCAAGTGCGTGAACAGAGGCTCCATCGCGGACTTGGCATCGAGCGTGCCTAATGCATACACGGCATAGGCACGAACGGAGTCGTGTTCCTTATTATTGTTGAGCACCTTGAGAAGCGGTTCGATTGCCGATTTGTCACCGACTTCCCCCAACGCCAACGCGGCCTCTGCACGAAACCGCCGTTCCCGCTTGGGGTCATGCATGATCTCCAATAAGAACGGCACAGCTTTGGACGTCTTGGAGGCACCCAATGCGTTGATTGCTTGCCAGCAGACGGCCTTGTCTTTGTCCTTGAGGAGTGGGATCAAAGGCTCGATCACCGGCGGATCATGGAACGCTCCCAGTGCGATAATGGCGCTGCAGCGGACGGAGGCATCACTGTCTTTGAGGGCCTTTAGCAGCGCTGGGATAACAACTGGACGAGGCGCCACAGCGGAATGCTCGGCGAGTGATTCGGCTAACGCTTGCGAACCACGCTGGCGAACACTTACATCGGGATCAGAAAGCACGCCCGCCAACGTCTCGATAGCGCGTGGATCATTGAAATCGGCCAAGAGAGAAATAATGGCTGAACGGTTTTCACCTGATGATCGGTGTAGCGCTTCAATGCACGGGCCAACGGACGGCACTCCTATCTTTCGAAGGGCGTCCCCGGCACGCCAACCCACTGCCCATCCGTTATGAACTAGGGCGCCGTCGTTCAATAGCCGGATCAAGAACGGTATGGCGGGAACTGCCGTGGGTCCCAACGTCCCTAACTCCTTGGCGGCCTTTTCACGCTTCTGGGCGTCGTCAGAGAACGTTTGCTCGATCAACCCCTTGACCTTGGCTGACGCGCCAGGGGGAATATCCGCTTTCGTAGGCTCGTTATCTGCACCCGCTAGGGTGGTGCCGATAAGGACCAGTGCGGTGGCAACGGACAAAGCCAACTTGTTATACATGTGGAATGCTCCTTTGGGGGGGCAATAAGGGGTCAGAACTATATGTCGGTTCCAAGACACAAGACACTCGATGATTGAGGAAAAACAGTTCTGACCCCTTTGTTGTCCCAGACCCCTTTTCAGACCCCGTCGGGGGACAAAAGGGGTCAGAACTATTTTTCGGTTCCAAGACACAAGACACCCGATGATTGAGGAAAAACAGTTCTGACCCCTTCGTCGTCCTCAAGCGTCTCGCCGTCCGTTGCAACCACGTCTCCGGCCCAAGCGGCCGGCACACGGCATGTTCCGAGATTACCGCCGCCGTCTTCCCTCGTCAATAAGCTCGCCTGTCCTCGTCATCGTCGTTATTTTCTCCTACTATTCTTCGGCGGCACGCTCGACGACCTTCCGCGGCACGCCGATATCGAGCACGTGCAATCGGCCCAGATATGGCGCGGCCGCGGGCGCAGAGAAACCGGTTTTCGGCGTCACGAACGTGCACGTCTCGGCCGCGCGGATTGTGTGCTGGGCTGGCTGGCCCGAGTCGCAGTCCAATCCGCTGGGCAAGTCGATGGCAAGAATGGGCACTCCCGCGGCGTTAAGTTGATCGATCACCGCGTCCAACGGAGGGCGAGGCTCGCCGCGCGCTCCTGTACCCAACAGGCCGTCCACAATCCAGGCGGCGCCGTCCAGCCGCTCCGCCAACCGCTGCTCGTCGTGCGCCGCGCCGAACGATTCGATTGGAACGTCGGTCTTCGAGAGGATGCCGAAGTTAGTAGCAGCATCGCCGGTGAGCTCTTCCGGACGTGTCCACATCAACACGCGGACCGCATAGCCTCGAAGATCGAGATGGCGAGCGATGACGAACCCGTCCCCAGCGTTATTCCCCTTGCCGCAACAGATAACGACCGGGCCGGCAACCCCCAATTGGCACAGGATGTCGGCCACGCCACGCCCTGCGTTCTCCATGAGAACCAGCGAACAGAAGCCAAACTCGTCGACGGCCAATCGGTCGACGCGGCGCGATTGTTCGCGTGTGAGAGCGATCTGCATGGCATGGTTCCTATCCTTGGTTCGTTTGTATCAGCTAAGCTGCAAGCAGCGTAAGTCCCCCGAAGAACTGCGAAGTCCATTTCTCCGACGGGAGGGCGAGGCTCCCGCCGAGCCGAAATGTCGAAACTCGGCTCGCCCTGGAACAAACGGCTCGGCAGGAGCCTCGCCCTCCCCAAGCCCCCTGTGGCGCTTTGCAGTTCTCCTGGTAAGTGCCCCCGAACCCTTCATTCTGACCCACTAACATCGTAAAATAGACTAAGCCGGTTGTCACTATGCTACAGAACGACGGGAGAGACCAATCCATGCCGATTTATGAGTATTCTTGCAAGTGCTGTGGCCATGAGTTCGAGGAGCTAGTGCGGGGTGACGAAAAACCCGGCTGCCCATCGTGTGGAAAAGCCAGCGCCCAGCGCCAATTGAGCGTGCCGGCGGCCCACACCGCATCCTCGGGTCCCTCAGGTTGTCCGGCCCAGGAGATGTGCGGCCTCGGCGGTTGCTGCGGCCAGGGCTGTGGGTTCGAGCAGTAGCTTCGTCCGCCGGTCAATTTTTTGGAGACTATCCGCCATCTAGCCTTATTCGTTCGCCTTACTTCCCAGGGAGAATAATCTTGGCAACCTCACGCAACACCAATCGACGCAATTTTCTCAAGGCTGGAGCTTTAGCAGCCGCGGCCGTACCCACTTTTCTGCCACGCCATGTGCTGGGCTTTGCGGGCACGCCCGGTGCAAATGAGCAGATTGTCGTCGGCATCGTCGGCGTTGGACTTCGTGGAAAGCAGCTCATCCGCAACATCAAGAATATCAAGGGCGCGAGCCGCATTGTCGCCATTTGCGAGGTAAATCCCGTCAAGGTTGCCGAGACGCTAAAGGAACATCAAGCCGACTGGACCGTCTACCAGGATTACCGCAAGCTGATCGACCGAAAGGACCTCACCGGCATATTCATCTGCACGCCGCATCACCAACACGTCCTGCCCGCGATGCTGGCGTGTCAAGCGGGGCTCGATGTGTATTGCGAGAAGCCGTTGTCGAATTACGTCAAGGAAGGGCGGGAGTTGGTCAAGGCCGTGAAGAAATATGGGCGCGTGTTGCAGGTCGGCAGCCAGCAGCGCACGATGGAAATGGATCGGTTTGCCTGTGAATTTGTCCGCGACGGCGGCATCGGAAAGGTGAAAGGCGTCGAAACGGTCAACTTCGCCGGATCGAAACCCTATCCGCCCGAGGGACTTCCCGCAGAGCCCATTCCGCCCGGCTTCAATTGGGACTTGTTCCAGGGCCCTGCCCCCGTACATCCTTATAATCACCTGCTCTGCGCACACTGGTCGGAGAAACTGGGCGGTTGCTGGTCCGACTGGCAGGACTATTCCGGCGGCGGAACCGATATGATGGCGCACTCGCTCGATATGGTCCAATATGCGCTTGGGACCGACTACACGGGCCCCACCGAGTTCTGGCCCGTCGCAGGAGAAGGCGAAGGCGTTGCGGCCCGTGTCGACTTCCGCTATCCGAGCGGCATCGAAGTGCATGCGATATTCGATCCCACTAAGAAACCGCGGCGCGGACCATTGTTGGGCGGAATCTTCTTGGGCGAAAAGTGCAAGATCGAAATCAACCGCAACAAGTTCACCACGAATCCGCGCAACTTCATCGAGAATCCGCCGTCCCGCGAACTGGCCAAGAAGTGGGAAGGCGACGGCTGGGTTGCCCAAGGACACATCGAAAACTGGTACGATTGCATCAAGTCGCGTGGCAAGCCAAACGCCGACGTCGAGATGGGACACCGCACGGTAACGGTTGGTCATCTGATCAACATTACGCGGGCCGTAGGCCGAAAAGTCCAGTGGGATCCCGCGACTGAGCAGATCATCGGCGATCCAGAAGCCACCGCCTTGTTGGATCGGCATCGCCGTAAGGGCTGGGAACTGCCGACCGTGTGACGTGACGGTGTAACGAAGCTGCTACAGGTCGACGGTAGAGACTAAATTGACCTCGGAGTGCTTCAGCGCCTCGATGGCAGCGTCGACGTCCTCGAAGCGGAAGACGAGCACGGCCTTGTCGTTTCGTTTCTCGGCAAAGGCGTACATGTACTCAACGTTGATTCGGGCTTGCTCGATGACCCGCAGCACGTCGGCCAGACCGCCGGGCCGGTCGGGCACCTCCAGCGCCAGCACTTCCGTCACGTTGACCGCGAAGCCGGCCCCTTCCAGCACGGCCTTGGCTTGTTGCCAATCGCGGATCACCAGCCTGAGGATGCCATACTGCTGCGTGTCGGCCAGCGAGAGAGTGGCCAGATTGATGCCCGCGTCGGCCAGCGCCTGACACGGCGCTCGCAAGTGTCCCGGCCGATTCTCGACGAAAACCGAAAGCTGGTAAATCTTCATGTCAGTCCCCGTTGATCGATGACCCGTTTTGCCTTGCCTTCGCTACGAGCGATCGACTGCGGCTCGACCAGCCGCACCGCGGCGCGAATGCCGATAGTATGCTCGATTTCGTGGGCCAGCTTGTGTTGCAAATTTTCCATGGCGCCGACGCGGTCACTGAACACCCCGGGCGTCACTTCGACGCGCACTTCAAGCTCGTCCAAGTCGCGCTGCCGCGTCAGCACGATCTGATAGTGTGGCAAGGTGCCCTCGACCGTCAACAGCGCCGTTTCAATTTGTGACGGAAACACGTTGACACCGCGGATGATGAACATATCGTCGCTGCGATGCGAGATGCGGCGGATGCGGCGGATCGTTCGCCCGCAGACGCACGGTTCGCTGATGATGGACGTGATGTCGCGGGTGCGATACCGAATCATGGGCATCGCCTGCTTCGAAAGCGTCGTGAGCACCAATTCGCCTTCCTGTCCTTCGGGCAGCGGCTGAAGCGAGTCGGGATCGATGATTTCGGGATAGAAGTGATCTTCAAAGATGTGCAGCCCGTCTTGCGCCGCACATTCGGCTCCCACGCCCGGTCCTACGATCTCCGTCAGTCCATAGATGTCAAAGGCTTTGATGCCTGCGGCCGCTTCGATTCGCCGCCGCATGGAATCCGTCCAAGGTTCTGCGCCGAAGCAACCCGCTCTCAGCGGCAGCGCGCGCACGTCGACGGCCATCTCGTCGGCCCGGTCGAGCAGATGCAAAAAATAGCTGGGCGTGCAGCAGATAGCGGAAACGCCGAGGTCTTTCATCATCATGATTTGCCGATCGGTGTTGCCGCCGGAAATCGGGATGACCGTGGCTCCCAGCGCCTCGGCGCCATAGTGGATGCCGAGCCCGCCAGTAAAAAGTCCGTAACCGTAGGCGTTTTGCACGATGTCGCCGCTGTGCAAGCCGTAGCCGGCCAGCGCGCGAAGCATCACGTTGGCCCAGACGTTCACGTCGGCCTGAGTGTAGGCGACGACAATCGGCTTGCCGGTCGTGCCGCTCGACGCATGCAGCCGCACTACTTCGCTCATCGGGCTCGCACAGAGGCCCAACGGATACGTATCGCGCAGGTCGGCCTTCACCGTGAGGGGCAGCTTCGCGATGTCGTCGATGCTACGCAGCGACGACGGCCCGACGCCCAGGTCGTCCATCCGGCGACGGTACAGCGGCACATTCTCGTATGCCCGGCGCGCCACTTCGCACAAGCGAGACAACTGCAACTCGCGCAACGCACTCTGCGGCATGAAATCCGCATCGCTGGCCGGGTGCCGACACGTACAGCCGTCGTGTTTCATAGACGTCCTCATTCCCCGGGACCATTTCGTCCCAGCTCAAACGCTCGGCAGTTTGCCTCGTGCAACTCGGGCTTCAAATTTCTCCGAATGGCTGCCAGCCAGATATCGGGCTCGATCTCCAAATGGCGGCTCAACATGCCCAACAACGCCACATTCGCACTCCGCCGGTTCGGCAGCGATATCGAGTGCAGCGCGTCGGGCGCGATCAGAACACCCCCTTCGCGCAGCCGTGGCCGGTTGTTTTCTATCTGATCATCGGCCAGCACCACGAGGAAATCGGCCTCGCCGGGCGGGACCATCGGACTAAGCACCCTCCGGCCAAAACGGACGTCGCTGGCCACCGAGCCGCCGCGCTGACTCATTCCGTGCACTTCCGCCTTCTTCACGTCAAATCCGGCCATCACCGCTGCATCGGCGAGTATGTCGGATGCGGTCAATACGCCCTGACCACCAAGGCCGGCGATAATCACGTTCAGCGGCGACGGATGACGAGAGCGATGCCCGTGATGAGAGCTATGCGGCGAGATTGGCGTCGCATGCTGAGTTTCATGCGATGTTTTCCCTCTCCTCTCTCCTCTCTCCTCTTTCCTCTCCGCATCCTCTTTCCCATCACGCATCGCTGCCAGCAGACATCGCCGCCGGGCGATGATCACACTTGGCTCGCTGCGCTTCAGCGCGTCGCACAATGTCTGCTCGAAACGCTCAGTCTCAACGACCGGATCGATCACCGTCACGTGAGCAATCCCGAGGGAGCAAGCAAGATCTTCCAGCACAACCCGCCCCGTCGGCTCGCGACCGAGTTTGCGGCCGGTGCCCGGATGTTCTTGCAGCCCCGTCATGGCCGTTGTGCCGTTGTCGAGAATCAGCACGACGTGACCCGTCGCCGGCGGGTTATAGACCATCTCCACAAGTCCGGCGATTCCGCTGTGTACGAACGTGCTGTCGCCGATCACGCTCACCACGCGGCGGGCTTCGTCCTCTGGCAACGCGTGCCGCAAACCCAGCCCCATGCCGATGCTCGCGCCCATGCACAATTGCGAATCCATCGCCGCCAACGGCGGCAAAGCAGCCAGCGTGTAGCACCCGATGTCGCCCGCGACGATACAGTTGAGCTTGTTCAAGATGCCGAACACAGTTCGATGCGGACAGCCCGCGCAAAGCTCGGGCGGTTTGCCCGCGGGCGGAGCCGATTCGGGCGACGCGTCGGCGGCGAGAATCCGCCGTACCCGATCCACATTGAGCTCGCCAAACCGATACATGTCAGGCTTGTGCTCGACGGCCACGCCCGCCGCCCGAATCTGCTCGAACAGGTACGGATCGCTCTCTTCGATAATCACACAACGTTCGACGCTTTCCGCAAACTGGCGAATTCGCTGGAGCGGCAGCGGACAGGTAATGCCCAGTTTGAGCACCGCCGCCTCGGGCGCCGCTTCGCAGACATGCAGGAACGTCACGCCCGAAGTTATAATGCCCAGGCCGCCGCCGTTGCCCTCGATCAGCCGATTCAGCGCGACCCATTCGTTCCATGCGGCGATCTCTGCCAACTTTTCGCGAAGCCGGCGATGGGCCGGTCGGGCATGAAGCGGAATCATCACGCGGCCCGCGATGTCGCGATCGAAGTGTGCCTTGGTCGGCCGCGTTTCCGGCGGATGCGGTGCGACGAGCGTCTTCGAGTGGCATACCCGCGTCGTCATTCGCAGCATCACCGGCACGTGCCATCGCGCCGACATCTCGAATGCGGCCAGCGTAAAATCATAGGCCTCTTGCGAGTCGGCCGGTTCGAGCATCGGCACGCCGGCCGCCGTGGCATAGCGGCGATTGTCCTGCTCGTTCTGACTAGACGCCATCCCCGGGTCATCGGCCGAAACAATGACCAGCGGCCCCGCCACGCCGCTGTAGGCGGCCGTAAAGAACGGGTCGGCCGCGACGTTCAGGCCCACGTGTTTCATCGTCACCAAGGCGGGCGCCGTAGCGAACGCCACGCCCAGCCCGACCTCCAGGGCCACCTTTTCGTTCGGCGCCCACTGGGCCCGGCCGCCCAAATCGTGGAAGCGTTCGAGAATTTCAGTCGAGGGCGTGCCCGGATAGCCGGTGCCCAATGCCACGCCGGCGTCCCGGGCTGCTAGCGCGACCGCCTCGTTGCCGCTTAGTAATTGCCGCGATGCGTGATGCACAGGTGAGCGTCTCGTAGCCAACCAATTCACGGAACAACGCCCATCGGGGCGTGCAAAACCCTATCATACCGTCCCTTCGCAACGCTTTCTAACCCCTGACCACGTTGCCGACTGGGCGGCCACCGCGGGGTCTGGTCCATTTTTCCGCTCATACACTTGGCGTCAGCCCTTGCTTTGACTCCGAAAACATGGACCTGACCCCTTCGCACCAGAACTGTGCGGTTTTGCGCCACGTTGCCAACTGGGCGGCGACCGACGATAATGGCTGTCTACGAGGAGTGTCCCAGTGTCGCAGCCCCCCCTCACGTCCACCCCTATTTCCTCCGCGGCGGCGGAAGCCGATTTGTCCGGTCGTCAATTGGGCGACTTTCACTTGCTGCACCGGCTGGGACGCGGGGCGATGGCCGACGTCTACTTGGCCGAGCAGGGCCGGCTCAAGCGGCGCGTGGCCGTAAAGATTCTGAAGCCGGAACTGGCCGGCGACCGTACCTATCTGCAGCGATTCGAGCTAGAGGCCCAGGCGGCCGCTTCGCTCGTGCATGCCAACATCGTGCAGATTTACGAAGTCGGCTGCGTCGATGGCTTGCACTACATCGCCCAGGAATATGTCGAGGGTCAGAACCTTCGCGAGTACATCGGCCGGCATGGCCCTCCCGATCTGCCGCACGCCCTGTCGATCATGCGGCAAGTTGCCTCGGCCCTGATGAAGGCAGCCGAGCAGGGTGTCGTGCACCGCGACATCAAGCCGGAAAACATTATGCTCACGCCCGGCGGCGAAGTGAAGGTTGCCGATTTCGGTCTCGCCCGCCTGACCGGCGACGGCGCCGCCAGCGAGTTGACCCAGGTCGGAATCACCTTGGGCACGCCGCTATATATGAGTCCGGAGCAGGTCGAGGGCAAGCCCTTGGATCCGCGAAGCGATCTCTATTCGTTCGGCGTCACTTGCTATCACATGCTCAGCGGCGCACCGCCGTTTGTTGGCGAGACCGCGCTGAGCGTGGCCGTGCAGCATCTGAAGAAGCAGCCCGAGCCGCTCGAGTCGATCCGCGGCGATTTGCCGCCCGCTCTGTGCCGCATTGTGCACGAGATGCTGGCCAAGGACCCTGAGCGGCGTTTCGCCACGGCCCGCGATCTGTTGCGCGAGCTGCGCCGCGTGCAAATGGAGCATTTTGGCGGCGATTGGCCGGAAGATCTGCCCGCCTGGGAGTCGATTGCCAGCGACATTGCCGCCGATCCTCGCGTCGCCGTGACCCGCCACCTCGATGGGCTGATGAAAACAATGGTGGCGGCCCGGCCCCGCCGCCGCGGTTGGGCATGGCTGGTCGTGGGCGTCACCGGCGCGTTGGTCCTTGGTGGGGCGATCGCCTATTACGCCAAACCCACGTCGCTCTTGGCCGATGCAAAACCGTCGATCCCACCCGAGAGCTCGATCTTGCGCCAATGGTATCGCGCTACGCAGATCGGCACTGAAGGCGCTTGGAAGGCGGTCATCGACTTCCCCGGCGACAAAGACGAGCATTATCGCTGCCGTGCCCAGTGGCAGTTGGCGCTGATCTATCTGGCCGATCTCAAACTCGATCAGGCCAACAAAATATTCAAAAACCTGGAACGTTTGGGCAACGATGACCAAGATCGGGCATTCGGTCTGGCAGGTCAGTGTGTCGTTCTCAGCAAGCAGCGGAAATACGCCGAGTCGGCCGACAAGTTTGCCGAGCTGCTGCCCATGCGCGACAAAGTCGTCAGCCGGGACATGCGCAGGCTGTTACAGAATGCCCTGGACAACAACCGCAAGGAGATCCGCCTGCCCACGGGCGCAGGTTGGGACAAATGGTTCGCCGAACCGGCTCCTGACGACAGTTGACAGCCGACGTAACGGATGGTAAAAGTTAGGGTTTCGCCGGTGTCGAGCCGAGCGAAGTGACCGCCCCCTTCGTCTAGTGGCCTAGGACATCGGGTTCTCAGTCCGAGAACAGGGGTTCGACTCCCCTAGGGGGTACTTCTAGCCAGCTTTTCGCTGGCTTTTTTTGTTTCTTGGCTGATGGGAGCGCTTGCTGCCACGACGCGTGCGGCGAGAACACCGCGGCCTCAACGCCAAGGAAATGACTTTTGTCGTCAATGTCCCTCAGGAGCACTCGAAAGGTTCCGAGCACGACACCGCCAGTCGCCGCGGCGCATTGGCAAACGTTCTGTTTTGCGGTGGCAGGGTGGGCAACATCGCGAACGATACGGACGCGAAGGTCTTGAAGGCGATGCTGATGATCGGCAGCGAGGCAGTCAAGCCGCAGGAAGCTAAAGTGTCGAGATGATGCTGCTCAGTCCAACCTCTTGTGATTGCCGTCACAGTAAGGCGAGGTTTGGGTTCGCTTGCAGGCGCACCACCAATGTTCCCCCGTTTCGAGTTGTACCTTGAATGGATGCCGACCTGCAATTTTGGGTTCTTCCATTTCACTCTTCCTGGTCAAAAATTGTTCACTGATCCCAATTCGCTGCCGATCAACGGGCGCACACCGTTTCTGCCAGGCTTTGTCGGAAAACGCGAACGTGTCATCCTGAGCGCAGCGAAGGATCTCTTCCGAGGTCGGGAAAGCTCGCAGATTCTTCGCTGCGCTCAAAATGACAATCGGGAGGTTCTAGTGGGCGTTCAAGGCTGAGTTGACTTGTTTACTGTTTTCGATTATGCCTTCTCCTGTCTTGGATGATTCAAACAGGAGAGGGATTATGGGCAAGGAAGCCAAGCACGTCGTTCGGCTGAAAGTCGAAGATCGAGAATGGTTGCAGTCGCTGCTGCGTAAGGGAGGCCAGAGCGAATCGCTCTTGAAACGGGCGCGAGTGTTGCTCAAGGCCGACCAGTCGCAGCAGGGGCCGGGGTGGAGCGACGAACGAATTGCCGAGTTTGCCGAGGTCGGGCTGTCTACGGTGTACCGTGTGCGGCAACGCTTTGTGGAAGACGGAGCGGCAGCGGCTGTCTGCCGCAAGAGGGCGGAAGGCCGACAGTATCGCAAGTTGGACGGCGAACAAGAAGCGCGTCTGATAGCGTTGGCGTGCAGCCAAGCGCCGGAGGGCCGGAACCGTTGGACACTGCACCTGTTGGCCGACCGCTTGGTGGCCTTGCAAATCGTGGACGACATCAGCCATGAATGCGTACGTAGCACGCTTAAAAAAACGAACTTAAGCCTCACTTGAGAGAGCAATGGGTGATTCCACCCCAGCAGAATGCCGACTTTGTGGCGGCGATGGAAGACGTGCTGGAGGTGTACAAGCGGCCCTATGATCCGCGACGGCCGCAAGTGTGTTTCGACGAGCAGAGCAAGCAGTTGGTGCGAGACACACGGCCTGTTTTGCCATGCGAGCCGGGACAACCACAACGGGTCGACTACGAGTACGAGCGAAATGGCACGGCCAACTTGTTTATGTTTTTCGAGCCGTTGGGAGGCCAACGCCACGTTAAGGTGACTGATCGACGCACCAAGATTGACTTCGCCCAAGTGATTCGGGAGTTGGTGGACGAACACTATCCCGAGGCGGAAAAGATCGTGTTGGTGATGGACAACTTGAATACCCACAAGCCGGCGTCCCTGTACGAAGCGTTTGAGCCGGCCGAGGCGCGTCGGTTAGTTGAACGGCTGGAGATCCATTACACGCCGAAACATGGAAGCTGGCTGAACATGGCGGAGACGGAGTTGAGCATTCTCACGAAACAATGCCTGGATCGTCGCATCCCCGATCAGCCCATGCTCATTCGGGAGGTAGCTGCTTGGGAAACGGATCGTAACGCCGCGGATTGTACCATCGACTGGCGGTTCACGACTGACGACGCAAGGATCAAACTCAAACGCCTCTACCCATCAATTCAGGCTTGAAGAGGCACTAGTGTTTTCCGACAAAGCCTAGTTGTAGTGGCGCCCGACACATTCTCCAATCGGGATGACCTCCAGAATACGTCTACGAATGTTCCGGGCAGCCGCCCGGCCCGTGCGACTGGCAACTGGCCCCGGAATCATTGACGCTCCCTGCCAACCACGCCCGAGCTACTTCCTGCACGCTCCCGGAGCAGCCTCGAACGACCTTGATGCCGTTGCTTTCCAGGATGTTCACGGCCCCTCCGCCCATGTTCCCGGCCAACATGACGGATACACCCATCCCAGCCAGTTGCGGAACGATATTCGACTTGCATCCGCAGCCGGGCGGCGGAGTTAGCAGCTCCTCCGATACGATCTTGTTCTCGTCGTCAACGTCAAAGATGGTGAACGATTGGCAATGTCCGAAGTGCTCGTCAACCTCGGCGCCGTTCGACGGCAAAGCGATTTTCATACGTCTCCTGGTTCTCTACTGAGATGATGGTCCGCGATTTTGGTGGCATCCGCGCAATGCCGCGTCCTTGCGCAACCGTCCGATGATCGTCACCCCGGCCCGCAAGACGCGTTTCAAGAAGGGCGCTTTCACGTAGCCGCCGTCGACGACGATCCACAGGGTTTTTCCGACTTTTTGATGATCGGAGCGATCCCCTCGACCAATCGAGCCGCCAGTACGAGCTTGGTGGCAAACGTCCAGCCGCGCCACTTCGGAATCTTGGCGATGGTTTTCTGACGCACGGAGAGCATGGCCTGCAAGGGCAAGGCCAAAGCACCGAATCGCGGATGTCGCACGGCGAGCGAGAGTGTCACCCAGATGTGTCCGTAGAAATACTTTTGGTCGGCCGGCCCCGGCGTGGGATTGTGATGGATGCCGACTCCCTCGACGTGCGGCCCATATCGCTTGGTGGGCGTATCGTCGATGACCGCAAGCAGTCGATCGGGCAGCGGCAGGGTTTGCAGCACCAGAAGCGACAATTGGGTTGCGACGGATTTGGTCTTGCATCCAAGTGCGGCCAGGAAGTAATAATAGTCTTGGTAGTCGTCGGAGACGCCGGCCGCCCGCAGCCAGATTGTTACGGTTCGGCGTCCGTGGGCGAAGAGAATGCCTGCCAACAAGACAGGCAGTCGCCAGCGGTTTCGGGCGTGCAACCACGCCGCTAGCCACTGGCTCCACTCGGACCAGTCGTTCGGACACTGCCAACGACATATCGAATCTGCCATCCTTGGCTCTCCTGTCACCTGCGTCCTGGGAAACGCTTTGTGATGGAAGAGCCTTTTTCATTGCAAGAGCGATTTGGTAAACCTTAGTGGCCTACGGCCGTCTTTTCAGAAAGTGCAGATCTTCCGGCGCCCCGCCCGAATTGTCAGCCTGGGCCTATTGCCATTCTTCGGTGCTCTCGGGACGCCTGGAAGGTCGCATTGAGGCATACTGCGGCCTTTTTCGGTCTGCTTGCCCCACCCGCGGACCGGTGGTATTATGGATGCGCCAAGTCGGAGCCTATAATTCAACAAGGGGAGGCTATTCCATGCACGCAATGAGAACCGCCTTTCGGGCGATTGCAGCGGTATGCGTGACCGCGGCCGTGCTTTGTCCGACCGACATCTTTGCCGCCGGCGGCGGCACGGGCCGGTCCACCGGCAAAGGCGCGGGCACCGCTGCCAAGCACGAGAAGTACATCGTCGTTCGAGTGGGCGAACCCACGGGATCTGGCGAACTCCAGGTCATCACGCAGTCGGAGTTAGTCAATCTTAAGAAGGCCACTGAGGAAGAGAATAAGCGGCGAAAGAAGGAGTATGCCGACAAGAAGAAGGAGGCGATCAAGAACAAAGAATCAACCAAGGACCTTGGCAAGCCCCCGGTGGCGCGTAAAGTGACCGTAGTCAGCCAAAGGTATTTCAAAACGCAAGAAGAAGCCGAGGAGTGGAAAGAGAAAAACCCTGACAAAGCCGACGTCAAGAAGCCGACCGCTCACTAGCCTTAGTTCGTCATCGCTGCCGCGAACATTGAACGGCGAAATCGCTCGCGGGATTGCGTAAGCCGTCTCGCGCTCTCTTTACCGCGTTGGACAAGCGGCGATATTTCGCTGTACCCTCACTTCTTCTCTTTCAGCCAAATATTCCGGTACTCGATCTTGTTGCCGTGGCCCTGGAAATAGATGGGCCGCGGAGCAGGGCCCGCGTTCTCGCCGCCCGGCGTAGCGTGCGCCAGTTCCATTTCCGGGTGGATGACGACGCCGTTCTGGCGGACCGCGACCCGCGCGTTGGCCACCTTCTTGCCGCCCTCGTACTTCGGCGCGGTAAAGTCGATGTCGTACGTCTGCCACGTCAGCGGCGGATAGCACATGTTCACGTCGGGCCTCCGCAACTGATAGAAGCCGCCGCACTCGTTGTCCTCGCCTTCCAGCCCAAACGAATCGAGCACCTGGATTTCGTAGCAGTCGTGCAGATACACGCCGCTATTGCTCCGCGCTTGGCCCCGCGCCGTCGGCATGTAGGACAGCCGGAACTCTAGGTGCAGCGTGTAATCGCCAAAACGCTGCTTGGTCATGGCGCCGGACAACAGATTCTTGTCTGGTAGTAGCGTGCCGTGCTTGAACTGGTCAGCACTAGTTCCGTCAAAGAGCACCACTGCGCCCTCGGGGGCCTTGGCGCCTTCGGTCGCGCTCTGCCGCGCGGTCTGCGGCAATTGCAGGTTCAGCTTGCCGTCGCTGCCAGTGATGGCCATCACTTGGACCTTTCCCGATACGGCCTTCGCACCGGTTGCCGTAATAGCGTCCCACTGCACGTCTCCATCGACAATCTTGCCTTTGATGCCATCGCCGGAGAGTGTGGTTGTTCCATCCTGACGCATGCCGGCAAGCTTGAACCGCGGCTCGCCGCGATTCCAACCATCGCCGGGCAATCCGCCCTTGGTAACGACCACGGTGAACTTCCCGTCGCCCAGAGCAATCACTTGGGCGCCTGCCTTTGTCTTGCTGCCATCGAGCCACGTCCCTTCGCCGACGTACTCGCCTTGAATCTTGAAATCGGGATCGTTGGCGGCCATAGCCGGGTCAGTAATCTCGGTGATCTTCTCCGCCGCCCTGGCACAGGCGCCGATAGCGACACTACACAGAAGTAAGCCAAGCATCCGCAAAGTATTTGTACGAGACATGGAACGCTCCTTCTGGGAACTTGGGGAGGATGGGAGGTGGGAGGGTGTGGCTGATTATGGCGGATCACTGGCCGCTGGTCAAGTTACATGGCAGAGAAAAGAAGCTAGCATTGTCAGCAAACTCTCCCCAAAACCCCGCGTTCACGCAGTCTTGCTAATTAAACCCCCGCTCAGAAACTTCCCGTAGCGCAGTGTTCACCTTTGGCCGATTAGTAGAAGAAGAACCGTAGCGCAGCGGCGCGCGCATGGTTGCGCCGTCCGCGCGAAGACTGTCGCGCCCACCGCGCCGAAACTGCTGACTGGAGGCATATCGATGTCGCACGGAAGCCCCACCCTGGTTTTTTGGCTGTCTGTAGCCGCGGTCAGCACGGCGGTGATGGCCGTTCGGGCCGAGTCGCTTCCGCATGCGTCGGCCATCAAAGTGATCGAGCTGGCGGCCGCCAATGCTGACGAAAAGACGCCGGTCGTCTCCAGCGTGGCGTTGGATCCGGCCGGAAAGCTGGTGGCCGCCGTCGGCGACGATCATCTCGTGCGACTCTTAGACCTGCAAACCGGCGCTGTGGTCCATTGCTGGAAGGCGCACACCGATTGGGTCAAGACCTCGGCTTTCCGGCCTGATGGGCAAATGCTGGCCACCTCGGGCGCCGATCGCCGGATTCAGCTTTGGGATCTGTCGACCCAAGGCCAGTCGCACGGCTTCTCCGAGGGATCGCAAGCCATCAACGTGCTAGCATATAGCCCCGACGGACGCATGTTGGCCGTCGCGGGTTTTGACAATACGGTCTTGGTCCTGGATGCCAGCCAAGGACGGCCGTTGCACGAACTTGCCGCACCGGGTAAAGACATCCGCGCCTTGTGCTTCTCGCCCGATGGTAAGCGCTTGGCGGCCGCCGGCCGCTCCGGCCGGGTGCGCATCTGGGACTCAGAAACTGGGCAGCCCGCCGCCGAGGTGCAAGCCTCCTCGCGGCGGATTTGTGCATTGGCCTATTCGCCCGACGGAAAGTACCTGGCAGCCGGTGGACAGCAACGCGTCGTGCGGCTGCTCGATGCCGGCAGCGCCCAACCCGTCATCGATCTGCCCGAGCGGCCGGGCGAAGTGCTGGCGCTGTGCTTCTGCGGCCCCGACCTGCTCGCGTCGGCAGGAAGCGCCAATGTGATCCATCTTTGGGACATCGCCACGCAGCAGGAGCGATGCCAATTGGTCGGCCACACCGGCTCGATTGCCACGATGGTGTTTGATCGCGACGCCGGCACGCTGATTTCCGGCGGCTACGACACCACCGTGCGATTGTGGGATGTAAGTAACCAAAGACAAGAGAAGGTGACGTTGCGCGAAAGCGTTCGCGCGGCGGCGAAGTAACCCACGGGCAGAACTTGCCCGCCAGAGCGAGAGACCAACATGGAGGTTGCTGTGGGCCTATTCCACAAAACACACCGTAAACACGCTATTTCCCGGCCGCACCGCAACTTTCTCGCGCGGCTCTGCCGTTTCGAGCAGATGGAATCGCGGCAGCTCTTGTCGGTTACGGCCGCTCCGATCCACCTTGGCGCCGTCTACTTCGAAGACTCCAGCCCAAACGATCACGTTGGCGACGTCTTCGAGATCACCTTCAACGGCGGCGCCGCGGGCACCCAACTCACCGAGTTGCGGATCAACACCGATAAGTTGAACGACGGCCTCGGCATGGGGGACACGTTTTTCGACACGGCCCCCGGCGGTCTCGGCGCGTTCGGCTCTTCGCCGTTTGCTGTTGTCAGCCAGACCGGCATCGATTCAGTTACGGCCGAAGTCGTCGACGGCGGCACACAACTCGTGCTGAAGTTCAAAGGCTTCGACGCAGGCGAGAAGTTCGTCTTTAGCATCGATGTCGATGAGCAAGGCTTCCTGCAACCTAACGCCGTGGCCGAAGGGGCCGAATTCGAGGGATCGCTGCTTTCGGCCGATTTCACTGCCTCGCATTACCAGCAAGCCACCGGCAGCGACATGTTTGTCGACGCCTACGACGGCAAGCTGGCCGGCTTGGGCTTGGATCTGCCGGGCGATAACTATGATCCGCCGAGCCCCTACATGCCGCCCGGTTCTGAGCCGGGGCCTGTTTACACGGCGGGGGCCGCGTTCCCCTTGCAGCAGACTCCGCTGCCGATCACGCTGTCTGGCACGGTGTTCGAGGATCTCAACGCCGATAATCACCAGCAAACTGGCGACCCGGGTATCGGCGGTGTGCACTTGGCCCTCTATGAATTGGTTGATGGCTCGTACGTCGCCACCGGCAAGACGGCCGTCACCGATGCGGCCGGCAACTACAAGTTCGATGGGCTGTTGCCAAGCACCTACCGCGTGGTCGAAACCCAGCCCGGCGGCTACCTGAGCGTCGGCGCCGCGGCAGGCACCGTCGGCGGCACAACGCGCGGCGTGGTTACCAGCGTCGACGTGCTGAGCAGCATCAACCTCGACGGCGGCGACGACAGCATTCGCAACGACTTCGCTGAAACCAAGCCCGCCCAACTCAGCGGCCACGTCTATCACGACGCCAACAACAACGGCGTCATGGACGCCGGCGAAGAGGGCATCGGCGGCGTGCATCTGGTTGTCGAAGGCGCCTCGGGTTCGATCAACGCCTATACCGCGGACGACGGCTCGTGGTCGGTCACCGATCTCTTGCCCGGCCAATACAAGGTGACGGAGTATCAGCCGGAGGACTATATCGATGGTCTCGATGCGCCCGGCTCTGCCGGCGGCGCCGCCCACAACCCGGGCGATCTGATCGATGGCATTTACCTGTCGAGCGGCCAGTCGGGCATCAACTACGACTTCGGCGAGATCAAGCCCGGCTGCATCAGCGGCTACGTCTACGTCGACGCCAACAACAACGGCGTTTTTGACGAAGGCGAGACGCCGCTGAGCAACGTGGAGCTTACGCTCCTGGATGCCAGCGGCAAGCCGACTGGCGAGACCCGCCTCACCGATGACACCGGTTACTACCGCTTCTGCGGCCTTGTGCCCGGCGTGTACGCTGTGTCCGAAGGCCAGCCGGACGGCTACTACGATGGGATCGACTCGGCCGGCACATCCGGCGGCACGGCCCACAATCCGGGCGATCTGATCGACGTGATCCCCTTGGCAAGCGGTGTCCGTTCGCAGAACAACAACTTTGGCGAGTTGGCGCCGGCCAGCATCGGCGGACAAGTTTTCGCCGATCTCAACGACGATGGCGTCTTGAACTCCGGCGACCGCTCGCTGGCTGGCGTGACCATCTACCTGCTCGATAGCGCCGGCAAGCGAATCACTTCGACGACGACCGACGCCAATGGCAAGTACGCCTTCACCAATCTGAAGCCGGGCGTCTACGGCGTGGAAGAGATTCAGCCGGCAAACTATCTTCAGGGCAGCGACCGGGTCGGCTCGGCTGGCGGCGCGCTAAATGGGACCGACCGCATTCTCAATGCCGCGCTCAGCTCGGGCGTCAACGGCGTCAACTACGATTTCTGGGAAGTGCTTCCGGCAAGCATCAGCGGCTTTGTGTACGTCGACAAAAATGACAACGGCATCTTCGATCCGAGCGAAACACCGCTCGCTGGCGTAACGGTTACACTGCTCGATGCGGCTGGGAATCCGACAGGCCAGACGCGCACGACTGACGCCAAGGGCTTTTACGAATTCCAGATGCTCTCGCCCGGAGAGTACAGCGTGCGTGAAACGCAACCGCTGCCTCCAAAATATCCGTATTTCGACGGAATCGACACGGCCGGAACAGTGGACGGCATGCTCGTCGGCACTGCTTATAACGATCTGATCGACAAGATCCACGTGGGCCCCGGACAAAGTGGCATTAACTACAACTTTGGCGAATTGCCGCCGGCCACGATCTCCGGCTACGTGTTCCAAGATGGACCCACCATTGTTGTGAAGACAGGCGAGTTGGCGCCCGACATTCCCTCGGTCCGCGACGGCAAGCGCACTGCCGACGATACGCCGCTAAGCGGTGTGGAGTTGCTTCTCTGCGACGGTTCGGGCTACCCCGTGCTCGATGAATATGGCAATCCGAGAACCGCGACAACCGACGCAACGGGCCACTACCATTTTGACATGCTGCGGCCTAACGATGAGTATTCCATCATCGAAATCGAGCCCAGCGGATATCAGAGCGGTCTCGATAGTCTTGGCTTTGTCGCCGGCAAGGCAAGCGGCTACGTCTACAACAAGTATGACGTCCCCGATGCGTCGATTTTGAGCACGCTGGCGGTCGACCCGTCGGGGCCGGCGATCATCAAGATTTACGTTGGGCCCAACGACCAGGGGACGGAATACAATTTCAGTCACGTGCTGATGAAGTCCGAGCCGCCACATGTTCCGCCCATTGTGCCGCCAGTGCCGCCGTTGCAGCCAATGGGACCGCTTGTGGGAACGTTCGCCCAGTATCCGCCGTGGGGGCATGCCTATTATTCGCCGCCCGAGATCCTGCTGCCCTTAATGGCCGGCGGCTCTGGTGGCCCAGCCGGTTTCAGTTGGCACTTGAGCATCATCGACGCCGGCCAACCGCGTCACGACGGATCGGGCGATCAGTTCGTCCAGTATCCGCAAGACTCGCTCTTCGATCCGGTTTCGTGGACCGGCGCCGATCTGGCTCAATCCCAGTGGATCTTGGCCGACCAGAACGGTGTGGCAACCCAGACGATTCGCTTCGGCATGCCTGGGGCCACGCCGGTTGCCGGCGATTGGAACGGCAGCGGCACAACGAAGATCGGCGTCTTCATCGACGGCCTCTGGTTCCTCGACCTCAACGGCAATGGAACATGGGATGCGGCCGATCTTTGGGCCAAGCTCGGCAAGAAAGCCGATCAACCCGTTAGCGGCGACTGGAACGGCGATGGCAAGACCGACATCGGCATCTTCGGCCCGGCCTGGATCGGCGACTTGAAGGCCGTGGCTGTCGAGCCGGGTCTGCCCGACGCCCAGAATCTGCCGATCAAGGCGCGGCCCAAGAACGTTCCGCCCGATCCGGCCGATGCCGCCGTCGGCTGGCGCACCATGAAGAAGACTCACTCCGGCAAGTTGCGATCCGACCTGATCGACCACGTTTTTGAATACGGCACGAAGGGCGATCACGCCATGACCGGCGACTGGAACGGCGACGGCATCTATACGGTCGCCATTTTCCGCAATGGCGTCTGGTTCCTCGACATGGACGGCGATGGCCGCTGGAGCGATGGCGACGTGATGGTCGAGTTTGGCCAGGAGGGCGATCTGCCCGTAGTCGGCGATTGGACGGGCGACGGCATCTCGAAGCTCGGCGTCTATCGCAACGGCACGTTCTATCTCGACACGAACAACAACCGTCAGCTCGACGCCACGGACAAGGTCTTCCAACTCGGCAACCCCGGCGATAAACCGATAGCCGGCGATTGGACGGGCGACGGCATCGACAAGGTCGGTGTGTATCAACAGGCCGCGAGCAACCAGACGCAGACGGCCTCGGCCGATACCGGCAGCGCCGCTGCCGTCAAATAATTGCGATGATCCCCTCTCCCTTTGGGCCAGGTTTGGGGTGAGGGCGAGGCCACTGTCTCATTGTGCACCAAAATGCCGCTTACCGTTGCAGGGTGCGTCCGCGACGCACGCCATATGCTGGCCGCGGCTGAGTGGCTTGTGTGCACGCCCAACCATTTACCGGCTGACGACATTCGAGATACGGCCAGTTTTCTTGCTCGCCATCGACGCGATCAGGGTCCCAGGGGCTTGCCGGTGCCCGCCTATGTGGTATTCTTAGCCATAGACGCTTGGAGAGGTGGCTGAGTGGTCGAAAGCGCCGGTTTGCTAAACCGGTGACCGGGAAACTGGTCCGCAGGTTCGAATCCTGTCCTCTCCGCTTAGTTTGGAAACGCCTTTCGTAAGTCGCTTTGCTGCAAGCTCTTACGAAAGGCGTTTTGCGTTCGTCCCAGTCACTGGGACGAACCCGGCCAAACTTGGCCGCCCCGATGACCGCCACCAACAGGGTGACGCCCACCGTTGCGGTCGTCAGACTGGTCTGTCTCGGTCGGACCATGGATTCCACCTTGTTGCCCGCGCCGTTGCAGACGCCAGCGAGAAAGTTACTGAGCAGGATCATTTCTCGTTCGCTGTCCGCGTCTGCTCGTTCGCGGCCGGGGGTACAAACGTAATTCGTTCCATCTTCTCGATCGCGTCCTTGCGGCCGAGATGGCAGTAGTGCTCAACCATCTTGCTGTCGGCGTGGCCGACCCACTCGCGGATCTCGCCCTCCGAGGCGCCACCGACGAATGCTTGGCTGACGAAGTCGTGCCGGAAGGAATGCAGCCGTCCGTGCGCGAAGCCGCTCTCGCCGTTAGGCGCCGGGAACTTCTCCGTGAGCGGCTCGATGACGCCTCGGATAAAGACGTGCAACACGTTGTTGGGCCGCAGGCGGCTGCCACGTTCGGAATGGAATATCCGGCCGTCGGCGGCCCTCGGCAACGCCGTTAGCAACTCGCGCAGGACGGAGTGGATTGGAATCGTGCGCGATCGCTTCCCCTTGGTGGTTCGGGCAGTCCCGGCCAGGTTCTTGCGGCGGCTGGCCCGCTCGTCGGCCACGGTAACCACGCCGTTGTCGAGGTCGACGTCCGACCAACGCAGGCCGGCAAGCTCGCCAATGCGCACGCCCAAGTGCGCCAGAGCGATGATCACAGTGGCCAGCCAGTCCAGCTTGGGCGTGGCCTGGCAATGCGTGATCATCGCTCCGACTTCTTCCCGGCTGTAGCAGTAGGTATCCGTCCCCTGCGGCTTCGATAGCGTGTAGACGATCTTGGCGTCGGCCGGAAGCATCTTATTCGCAATCAGCCAGCCGTTTACGGACTTGAGCAGGGTCAATTCGAGATAGCAGGTCCGGTAAGCGAACTTGCGGTTAAGCCAGTTTCCATATTGCTCCAGCCCGGTCTTGTCGAACTCGTTCCAGGTGGTGATCCCATGCTGGACGCAAAACCTCGTGTGCTTGTCGCGAACGGCTCGATAGCGTTTTTGCGTCCCTGTAGAGACGCCGCCCATCACGGGGCTACGGCCGCAATAGTCCATGAAGGCCTGCCAGCCGTCTGCGATGCTCGTCGTCGTGGCAGGCATGGCCGATTCCGGCTTGGCCAAGCCAAGTTGAATCGCCAAGTGCATATCTAAGGCCTTCAGGCGAGTGATCGCCTCATCCGGGTCGCGGGTGCCCAGGGAATGCTTGCCAAGCTTGTGCTTGCCGCCACGGGCATCGGCATAGAACGTACCGGCGCGGCGGAACAAGTTCCATTTGAAGAACTCGCAGGCGATCGGGGGGTGCACAGGCTTGCGCGGCATAGTGGTTCCTTGATTCAATTGTTCAGGGGGAGGCCTGCATCCACTTAGGCCGCGGTCCAGAAAGGTGCCCGCGGTCTTCGGCAGGCGGCGCGGACGGTTTGGCCGCCTGTGATGCTGCTCGCTCGATGGCATCGGCCGGGAAGAGCAGCCGACCGCCTTTGCCGGCGGGTTGATAGAATGGGATCTTGCCTTGATCTTTCAGCCGATGAACGGTTGCAGCCGATAATCGGCACTTCGCTTGAAGTTCTGAAAGCGTAAGGAGTTGTGGACTGGCGTCCTGCCTTTCGTTGAACATCCGTGAATTCTGGCAGCAAAGGTGAGTTTCACGCGTCAGCACCACTCCGGTGCTGCTCTCACTAACTACCGGCTACCAAATTGCTGGGGAATTAGATTACGGAAGACAACGGCGGGCAATGGTTCCGCAAGCCAGCAACGTCGCTACGCGGGCTGATGTTTCGGAAAAGAGGAAGCGCGACGTGGGGTAGCACGAATGAGGCTTGCAGGAGGCGATCCGCGGTTCGTGCTTGACGAACTAGAGTCGCCGGGGAATGGCCATCAAAATCAGATGCCTTCGTCGTGACGCTGGCGCAGGTACTCGATTATGTCAATAGCTTCGGGCACCGCAATTTCCAACTCTTCCGCGATGCGCTGGCTATCGTAGCCCTTGTCGAGTAGGGTCTGCACATCCATGATCAGCTCGGAACTCCGTCGCATATCCTGGACGATCGCCATGTTTTCCAGGAAGCTGCCCCGATGGTCCGTCGGACGCTTCGGCGCAACAACTGTCTCGGGGACTTCTCGCTTCTTAGGCGATTTCCATGGACGCAACAGCGTTCGATTAGGAACTTGGGAGCTGACAATCTCTGACGTCTTGAACATTCCGAACAGTCGCGCCCACAGGTCAGGACGGTATTCATGGCCGGTGATATATCGAAACGCGGAGCGGTAGCGATTCACCACAGTTGTGATGGGTTCTCCCAAGTCGGCAACGATTTGAGCGAACGTTTTTTCCTTATGTCGGTCGTAGCCGTTCCCCGCCCACCCCTCGCGCAGATCCCAGACCTCAAGGTAGGCTGGGAGTTTATCGTCCCGGCGACGATGTTCCGTTATTCCGAGCTGTGCCTTCCAAGACTTGGTTATTGATTCCACGTTTTGAACTATGGTTTGCACCGGAGCGTGAACGTTGATCCCGATGATCGGAGCTACCGGTGTCTTGTCGAGCGATGGATCTTTGAAGGCGACTAAGTCGGAGATTGCTTTGTACAAGAGTGGCGTTTCGTCTTCCGCTCCCGAAGCAGATTTTATGAAAAAATCACCGATTGCCGCACGAGAGTCACGTGGCAATTCTTTAATCATCGCCCCCACCAGCCCTCGGAACGTAATCACGGAAATTGCCCCTTGCCTCCACGGTGATGAAGGCGCCGAGTCGTCGATTTCCTCGAACGTCGTGCCGGGAGGCGGCGGATCGCTAACAACCCCGATAAGGCGGAGTATCAAAATGGCCGCCTCGCCTATTAGCTTCTCCCCACCCGACGTGCATGGATCCCGCCAATGCTTGTGGGCCATTTCCCAAAAGAGCAAATAGTATGGATGCCTTCGAGAATACTCCCATCGGTATTCGATGGGCAGCGAATTAAACACTTCAATTGGCCGGCTGATAATTCCGTGTTTGGGCACTTCGATCCGTAGCTGTTTTTGCTTATCTTTCATTTGTAGCAACAGGGAATCAAGTACAAGAGGACCATTCTCGCATGAATCGCAGTTCTAACGTAGTTACTGTATTTCCTTGCGTCGTTCAAGCGGCCCACAAAACGACGATTCATCGAACGGAACGATGGCAGGGCACGACGCGGCGACGAATCCCGTTTTCGAAGCAAAACTGACGGCACAGTAAATATCGGAATCGAGGGTATGCCACCGGACAAGTCCGGAAGATTTGTCAGCGCCGACCGGTGCCGGTAGTTAAGCCCGCACGTTATCATATTATAGTGCCGCGTTTTTTGCGATTATTAAGGTCGGAACCGCTGAACACGGTCAACACAGAGCTTGATGCATGAATACACGCGAACAGGCTTATCGATGAAATGCCCCAATTAGTATGCGTCTCGGAGACGAAGTGGTCGTCGCCAAAAATCCAAGAGTGTTGTAAGCGTCCGGTCTGTCCATGGCGAGAGACCATGGGAAACGGGGGTCACTGGGCGTGGGCGCGGCGATGGGCATGGCGGGCTCGGGTGCGAGCGGCTTTGGCTCGGGATTCGTCGAGCCGATGGGTGAGGACAGCCCCGGGATGCGCCGCGGCCCAGCGGTCGGGCAGCATCTCTTCCAGTCGCGGATCATCCGCATGCAGCCGGAGGAGTAGTTCGCGCACGTAACTCCACGGCTCGATGCGATGGCGCTTTGCGCCGGCGAGGATCGTACATAACACGGCCGCCCGCGGACCCGCGGCTTCGCTGCCAAGGAAGAGCCAATTCTTTCGGCCAATGGCTTGGTGCCGAAGCGTTCGCTCGCTCACGTTGTTGTCGATGGTCAAACGACCATCTTCCGTGTAGCGACGCAGCGCCTCTCCTTGGTTTCGTGCGTAGGTGACCGCCTTGGCCAAGCTGCTCTTTGGCAAGACTTTCCTCGCCAGATCCGCCAAGTAGGCTTGGATCCTGTCCAACACGGGAATCGATTCGGCAACGCGTCGCCGGTCTCGCCGTTGGGCACCACGTGCCGAGCCGAAGAGCACGTTGGCTGTGGGGAGCTGCCCTGTTGTTGCTCGTTGCTCCCGCTTCGGGAAACCCAGGCCAAGCGTCGACGTCTGCACCGCCCGACCGCGGGCACGTCGCGATGCGAAAGCCTCAGCGTTGGACGAGCCTTGGTTTGAGCGGCGGGGGTGCCATATTCACGCCATCGATCTCACCGGTCGACCCGAACCTGATGCTGCTGAACTGCGACATGAGCGGCGTTTATCGTTCAACGGATGGCGGCAAGCACTGGGAATTGATTCATTACCGGCAACTGACCAGTTCGACGAGCGTGCGCCCGGCGTGGCATCCGACCGATTCCGATGTCGCCTTTGCGGCCGGGGGTTGGCGCGGACCGCTGAAGGTGACGCGGGATCGTGGGCAAACCTGGAGCGAAATGCCAAGCGGCCCCACAGTAGTCAGTGCGATCGGGATCGACCCGGGGCGGCCGGAGTTGATGCTCGTCGCCGGTCGGCGCGGCATTTGCCGCTCGACCGACGGTGGGAAGAGTTGGCGGGACGTCGGTGCAGTCCGCGGACGGCTGCTGGGCTTCCACTTCGATCAGACGAGCCCGTCCGGCAAACGCACCTGCTTCGCGGCCACCGATCGGGGCGTTTTCCGCTCCGATGATGGCGGCACAACGTGGCGCGACGTCGGCGCGGGACTCGGATCGGAACCGATCCTCTCCTTCGCAGGAGGTTCAAATCAAGCAAGCAAAACTTGTGTTCTCTATTGCTCGGTCGAGAGCCGAGAGGTGAGCGGACATTCTCTGCGCACATTACCTTTTCTGCTTTTGGCAACCCAGTTCCCGAACCATCTTCCTTCATCCTTCTCGGCATCGCCACTATCGGGCTGCTCGCCTGTGCGTCGTCAGCCCTTCTTCCGCGACTCTTCCGTCGGGTTAATTCGGGTTAATTCCCGGGTTAATTCCGGGTTAATTGGTTAATTCCGGGTTAATTCCGGGGACGCCATACGCAATTCTATTACCCCTTGGCAGGTTACGCATGGCGTCCCCCGAACTCCCGCAACCGACTCCCGTGGCGTCCGGTCCCAGCCGCGGAGTCACTCCCGGCGGCAGCTTGTTAGCCACCGTGCCGAGATACTCCAGCACTCGGCTACGTGCCCAGTATAGATCGGTGCCGTCCTCGAAAATAATGTAGATGCACGAATAGCCGAACATCGAGTATCCGCGTACAACCTTGACCGTGCCGGCCAAGAGTGGCCCTGAATCTCGCTAGGTCTTGGACTTAATCACTCATTGGCCGACGTGCAGGGGAGGGACTGCCCGCCTTCGGCTGATGCCATTGGATGTTCGCAACGAAACTTCGCCGCCTGCGGTGTGGGACAGCCACAATAATTTGTGAATGGCAGTGGCGGCTCAGGGCAATACCCATAAGGCACGCAGCCGCACGGGTAGGCATGATAGGCCGGCGCGCAACCAAGCAGTACGCTGAAGAATATCATTGCAAGCCACGGCCAAAGCGTCTGTTTTTTGAGCACGACGTTTTCTTCCTCTCTCTGCTGAAAACGATCCGCACGCTAGGGCTTTGCCGGCAAAGGTCGATCAGGACTCGGCGGCACCGGCGGCAGTTCTTCGGGCTGTGGCAGCCGTGATCCAGGTGCATGATTGTTCGTCGCCGCTTCGAGCGGAAGTTGACCGCCGACGACTCGATCCAACGACGCAATCGTTTGTGGAAGCTGGCTCTCCAATCGCTGGTAGGCGATTTGGAATCGCAACAGTTGCCGCCAATTGTCGATCAGTTGCAGGAAGTCGGTCTTGCCCACTTCGTAAGCGCTCATGGACACCCGTAGCGTTTGGTCGGACTTGGGTATAATGTCGTCGCGGAACAAGGCAATCAGGTCGCTCTGGCTGGTTGCCTGAACGAGAAGGTCTTTTACGTCTTGCACGGTTTGATCGCGCAGCGAGTCATACTTTCGCGCACTGGCGACGGTCTTTGCCTCCGCCTCTCGCACGCCGGCATCCAACCGCTTTCGGTACAGTGGAATGTTGGCCATCACGCCGATTCCCACGTCGGGAACTCCGTCGGCCGAAGGTGCCAGCGCCCCCTCGGTGGCCATTCCCATCCAATTCACCGTGAAGGCGAGATCAGGGTAGTACGCCAATCGCGCCAGTTCCACATCGCGGCGATCTCGTTGGACGGCTGCCAACTGGGCCTGCAATTCGGGACGGGCTGCCACGGCCTGCTGGTAAAGTCGCGCGAGGTCGCGGGGAACCTTCTCACTGGGAAGTTGTTCGCCCGCCCGAATCGGCGTGTCCGGCGAGATGTGAAGCACCCTCGCCAATCGCGCCTGGGCGCTTTCAAGCTGCTGACGCAGCCGAATCAACTCGCTATTCAGGTTGGATACCTCCACCTGAGATCGCAACACGTCCTGCTGGCTGACCGTGCCCGTGCGGTACTTGCTTTCGGCGATGGCACTCAGGTCGGTCAGCAACTTCTTATCATCCTCGGTGATGCGGGTGGCTTTCTGAATGAAGTACAACTCGTAATAGGCCCGCTTGACTTGCTCGATCACGGTCAATTCCGCGGCGGCCAGTTCTCGGCGTGCCATTTCTGTTTCCGCTTCCGCCACCTCGGCGCGAGCATCCAATTTGCCAAACCAGGGGACCGCTTGGGTAGCGGCGACGGATGCCGTGGCGCGGCCCCCGGCAGTCTGCGGCACGGCCGGGTAAAACGGATAGCCCGTCACCGCTACCGTAGGATCTTGGAGACTGGCCGCTTGTGGAACTCGTTCGGCTGCCGCCTCGACTTTCTTACGCGCGACCTGGATGTCGGGGTTTTGGGCCAAAGCGTAGGAAATGCACGTCTCGACCGGCTGGCGACCGGCAAACGGCGATGCCACGGACGGCACCGCGGCCACCGCCGGTGCAGGACTGCTTGTCGCCTGAGCCATCCCGTTTACCACGCCGGCATACTCAGGATCGCGGATTTGCCGAGATATACGGCAACCGGCCAACAGACAGGTCGCAGCCAGCAGTCCGCATATCGGTATGGAAGGGCCTTGTCGCATGATTTCGCCTTGCGCGCTCCGGCATCGTGTGCGGAGAATACGTGAGTTGGCCGGCAAGGAAAAAGTCGCGCCCTTCTTGTGCAAGGTGCGCTGTCGGCAACGATAGTATCCCCTGTAGCTTCGCTATCGGAGGAATATGCGACACCCTTGACACAACCGCCACAAACCCCACTGTCCACCTTATATTACCCAGACTTACCGGCATCGTCTTGTTGAAGGCTCGTTGTGAGGCACGTAACTCGTCCACTTTCACAATCGGCCCCCAGAAGTCTGCGGCGGCGCACAGGTGATTTTTGCTCGAATGAGCAAGTGATACATGACCGAGGACGCTACGCGTCCATTGCCGGGCCGCGGGGGGTGCTGGGATCGTAATTCCAATGGATGATGCTCAGCCTGCCGCCGAGGCGGCCGCGCACTGCGCTACCCGCAGCCGAAGTCAACCACGTCGCCCGAAGATGGCAGCCCCAGCTTGTGCAAGACTGCTTCGGGCTTGAAGAAGGTTGCCCACAAGTTCTCCTCGGGCATTCCACTCTCACGAATCTTCATGTAGACCACCTGTTTTCGACCGATTCCCTACTTTTCCGCGATCTTTGGCGGCTTCTTGCCGTACTTCGCCTCGTAGTCGGCGGCAAACTTGTCCGCCAACTTTGGATTGCAGAGGAAGCATTGCGACGCAGGCCGGTTGTGTTCTTTGCACCAATCGCCCTTGCGTTGGTACTCGGCCGCGACCTTGGCGTTGCACTGGGCGCAGATGTCCTCTGGTACGCCGTGTTCGCAACACCAGTTCTCCGCAACCGAACACGACGCATCCACGGTCGGAGTGGCCGACTTGCCCGCCTCTGGCCCCTTCGTGCTGGCTCCGCCGCAGCCCGTAACCACCAAACCACCCAACGCAACCATCGACAACGCAATCGTTCGTACCCAAGACAGCAACATCCGAATTCTCCTCCAGGCAACTTGCCTGCATCAAGTTATGCCGAAATTGTCTCGGGCACGCGCCGCGAGTCTGTGTCGGCCAGTTCAGTAGTTCTTGCTTCCCGGTATTCACCGATCAGCCACGCCAACTGCTCGGCACGCAATCCGAACAGCCGATTCATCAGCCATACGAGTCCACCGGCGGCCGAATTGAACAGCAAATAGAGCACGCGGATGACAAGCAACGACATTATCATCGCGCTGATGACCCCGCCTATCACCACGGTTGCCAATGGCCGTTGAACTTCCGCTCCCATGCCCGAACTTAGCGCCATTGGAACGAATCCAAGGCTGGCCACGAGGGTCGTCATCAGCACCGGCCGCAGGCGAGTGACGGCCGCCACCTTCACCGCCTCGTCCCGTGGCAGACCTTTCCGGCGAAGCTGGCGGATGTAGGACACCAGGATCATGTCGTCCAACACTGCGACGCCCGACATGGCGATGAAGCCGACGGCCGCAGAGATCGAGAAGGGCATACCCCGCAGCCAGAGCGCCAGGATGCCGCCGACCCAGCCCAACGGCACGCCAGTAAAGACCCGCAGGGCGTCAATGATATTACGGTAAGTTAGGAAGAGGAGCGTGAAAATCAGGAGAATGGCTAAGGGAACCACAAGCATCAGCCGTTGGCGGGCGCTCTCGTAGTGCTCGAACTGACCTCCAAACTTGACACTGTAGCGGCCCGGCGGCAATTGGACCCGCTCGGCGATTGTCCGTTTCGCATCGTTGACGAAGCTCACCATGTCGCGTCCGCGCACGTTCGCGGAGACGGCGATCCGACGCTGATACCACTCATGCTTAATCGTGGACGGTCCCTCGACGGTCTCGATGCTCGCTAGACGCGACAAGGGGATGCGCTGGCCGGAGGGCGTCGTCACGAGAGTACGCGCCGATCGCTTCGGGGCTGGCGCGCACTCTCTCGGGCAATCGCACGACAAGCGGAAATCGCAACTGCCCCTCGTAAACCTCTCCCACCTGCTTGCTGCCCAGAGACTCCACGAGGTCGAGCACCGTCTTGGCCGGAATGCCGTAGCGGGCGATCTCATCCTGGTTGACGCGGATTTGTAGGACCGGCTGTCCGGTGACTTGCTCCGTGCTCACATCCGCCGCACCGGGAATTGACTTCAAAACGCGCTCGATCTCAGCGGCCTTCTTCACCAAAACGTCGAAGTCGTCGCCGCACAAGATGGCGGCTACGTCCGAGCGGACGCCGGAGATCATCTCGTTCATCCGCATTTCGATAGGCTGCGTCATGGCCAGCCGTTGCCCCGGCATGTCGCGGAGTTCCTTCTGGATCAGTTCGGTCAACTCGTCCTGCGTGCGTGCCCGCGTCCATTGCTCTCGCGGCTTGAGGGTAATAAAGATGTCGGAGAGTTCGACTCCCATTGGGTCGGTTGCCACTTCGGCGCTGCCCATGCGGCTCCAGGCATACTGAATCTCGTCAGGGAAAGCCGCCAAGAGGGCCTTTTCCATCTGCGTGTTGTAGCGAATCGACTCCTCCAGATCGATTCCCGCCAGACGAATGACGTTGATAACGATGGACCCTTCCGACAATCGTGGCACGAACTCGGAGCCAAGATTCGGCGCGATCATTCCGAACGCAACCACGAGCACGCACAGGGTAATGCCGATGACAATAATCTTATGCTCCATGCAGACCCGCAGAAGCGGATTGTGAATGCGATGGGCAATGCGCATCAGGAGCGGTTCCCGCTCTTCGATTCGCCTGGGAAGCGTCAAGCTGGCCAACACCGGCACTAAGGTGAGTGAGAGGATCATCGACCCGGCCAGAGCCATGATGACGGTCAGGGCCATCGGACGGAATAGTTTGCCTTCGACGCCCTCCAGCGTCAGGATCGGCAGGTACACGATCATAATGATGAGTTCGCCGAACATCGTCGGCTTGCGGACCTCGATCGCCGCGTCGCGGATTACGTCGAGGCGGCTTCGCCCTCGCAGATTACCGTGGGCCAGATGTCGAACGCAGTTCTCGATCATCACCACCGAGCTATCGACGATCATGCCAAAGTCGATGGCACCCAGACTTAGCAAGCTGGCTGCGATGCCGAACCGCAGCATCCCAGCAAAGGCGCATAACATCGACAAAGGGATGGCAAGTGCAACGATCAGCCCCGCCCGCAGCCTGCCAAGGAAGATGAAAAGAACTGCGATGACCAGCAACCCGCCCTCAAACAAGTTCTTCCGAACTGTGTCGATTACGTGGTCCACCAACTCGGTACGGTCATACATCGTCTGGATCCTTACGCCCGGCGGCAATACGGCACGAATCTCCTGCAACTTGTCTTTCAGCGCCGACGTGACCTCGTGGCTATTCTCGCCCATGAGCATGAAGCCCAGGCCAAGCACCGCTTCGCCGCGGCCGTTGGCCGTCACGGCTCCAAGACGGATTTCGTGGCCCGTTTGCACGTCGGCTACATTGCCGACGTGGATCGGTTGGCCATCCTTGGCGGTGATGACAATGTTCTTGATCTGCTCGATATTGACTGTCCGGCCCTGGCCGTGAACCAGCAACATCCTGGCTCCTACGGAGATATTTCCGCCGCCGACGTTGCGATTGTTCTCGTTGATCGCCTCCGTAACCTGGTCAAACGTCAGCCCGTACTTGACCAACCGGCTGGGGTCGATACGGACTTGATATTGTTTCTCGTAGCCACCCCAACTGTTCACTTCGGCCACGCCGGGAATGGATCGAAGCTGCGGCTTGACCACCCAGTCCTGAATCGTCCGCAACTCGGTCAGTTTCTTGACACGCTCCACGTCCGGAAGCTTGGAAAAGTCGTACTCTTCGTAAGTCAGGACATAATGAAAGACCTCTCCAAGTCCCGTCGAGACCGGCCCCATTTGCGGTCGCTCGATTCCTTGGGCCAACTCCACCGTACCAAGCCGCTCGTTAACCACCTGCCTGGCGAAGTAAATGTCCGTCGCGTCATTGAACGTGACGACCACCTGGGACAGGCCGAACTTTGAGATGGACCGCACCATGTCCAGCCCCGGCAGCCCGCCGATGGCTTGCTCGACCGGAAACGTGATTTGGCGCTCAGTCTCCTCGGGTGAGAGCGAAGGAGCGACCGTGTTGATCTGAATCTGCGCCGGCGTCGTGTCGGGGAAGGCATCGATGTCCAAATGCGCAAGCGACACGGCACCGACAACAACCAATACCAGCGTCATGGCAATGACCAGGAAACGGTGCCGCAACGAGAAATCAATGATCCAATCGAGCATAGCCCTCACCTCCGCCCCCTCTCGCGAAACAGGAGAGGGGAAACGTTTATTGCCCTGCACAGCAGCCCTCGCCCAGGCTGTTCTTCAATAGTTCCGCCCGTAGCACATCGCTGCCTTTGGTTGCAACAACTTCGCCGGGCAAGACACCGGCAATGATCTCCGTGAACTTCTTCATCTTGGCTCCCGGCCGCACCTCGCGGACATGGAAGACCTTGGGGCTATCCGGCCTGTCGAAATACCCCTTGTCGCGGACAAACACAACGTGACAATCACCTTCCCAATGAATCGCCTCGTTGGGAACGGTGATGGCCTCGGGCTCTTCTCGCAAGATGATCCGTCCCGAACCAAACGTTTCGTTGCGAAGTTGCCCTTGCAAATTGGGAAGCTCGGCACGCACGCTCACCATGCGCGTCTGCGGGTCGGCCGTGGTGCTGATCCACACGAGCTTACCGCTAATCTCGTCCTGGCTTTCGTCCCGCCTGAAATGAACTGTTTGCCCTAAGTTGAGCTTGCCCACGTCTTCCACCGGAACGTTCAAAGTCAGCCACATCCGGCTCATGTCTGCCAACTGGAACAAGACCCGCGATGCGTCTACTACTTCTCCGGCTACAACCTGACAACCAACAACGACGCCATCCATCGGAGCCTTCACGGGAAGTAGATTGGCTGTCGTCTCGTTCGGGCCGAGATGCGCGGCGGTCGACTCGGGGAGGCCAAGTAGCCGGAGACGTTCAGCCAATTTCTCGTCGGGCAGCCCTCGCAATTGCTCGATGTTCACGGGCAGGCCAAGATTGGCAAGCGCCTGCTGAGCGCTGAGCAGGCGTGCTCGGGCCTGGACGTATTCGGTCTCTGCCGCCTGTGCCTGACGCCCGGCCACGATGCCTTGTGACGACAGCGAGTCCAGCCGATTGACGACCTTTCTCTGCAATTGTTCTTGAGCCAGGGCTAGAATCAATTCTGTCTTGGCCTGCCCAACTTCGGCCGCATCGACCAAGGCTAGGACTTTGCCAGCATGAACCCCGTCGCCTACGTTCTTCTCGACGTGCCATACTGTTCCCGGCAGACGCGACGAGAGGCTGGCAAAGCGGGTCTGGTCGTAGGTGATCTGCCCGTTGGCTGCAATCGCCTCAACGATCGGTTGCTGGTCCACTAGTTCTACATCGAGTCCCGCCTTTTTCACCGCCTCCAATGACGCGAACTGAATACGCCGGCGATAGTTTTTGCAGACGGCATTGTTTTCTGGCCGCGGGGACAAGGCCAGCGCCTTCGCCGCCCGCTGGCGCTCGGCATTAGAGTCAACCGGCGTTTGCTTCAATTCCGCAACCTCGGGGTGGCACAGGGGGCAGTCGTGAATGCCGTGTTCCTTGCACCAGCCGAAGTCCTTGCCCCGCGGCAACAGTTCCGGGCGGCATTCCACACACTGCGACTCGGGTACTCCATGTTCCTCGCACCAATCGTCCCGCTCCGCCACACCATTGCTAGCAAGTGCCGAAAACTTCGGCAGCTTCCAACCCGCGTAATGCCCATACGCTCCGAGTCCAGCGAGCACAGACACGACGGCAAATGTCGGAACGTGACGAGCAAGGCGAGCAAATGCCTGGAAGCGCCGGCGCTCTTTGGCACATTTCTTTTGCGGCGTCTCTTTCTGTTCTTCGCCATTCGACGGTGCGAGAACAACCGGGTGGTCAACTGATACATTAGCCATGACAATGCTCCTACCGACAGACACGTATTCTTGAAAGAAGACCAATCCCACGGGCAATGGACAGCAATCAATCCGGCCGACCACCTATACCGCCGGACACTCGTCCCATGCGCGGCATGTCAGGCAGCGAGCTAGCCCGCCCACAACGGCCGACAGAGCGACTCTAATCACCTGTGGCAGCCGCGTCGGAGAGTCGAGACGGCTCAATCAAACGAGAAGCGATGCGATGAGCGCGCGCAGTTCCCTCCCCGAATCGGCGATGGGAAAGTGGCAGGCGGCGCGCTCGGCCAGGAAACCTCGCTCGACGGCGATCGGTTCGTGAATCAGCAGCACGGCGTCCAATGGCAAGACGGTTACGACCGCATGGTCAACATTGGGCAACTGCACATGCCGATCCATGACCGCGCCGTGACAGAGACACGTGCCGCCTCTTTGGCGAGAGGTCGGCTGGCGAGGGCAATCCCTGCCATTGTGCGAGACGGGCCGTGAGCAACAGGTACAGCCGCCGGGCTGGCGCACCGAAGCCCCTCCCGATGCTGCCGACAAGCAGATATACGGACAGGCCAGCAGGATGGCCGCCAACAAATGAACGGTAGCTGTACGAAGTGCGGTCATTCAACCAATCGAAGTGACAGAAAGCGTTAACAACGGCCCTCTATTGTATAACTCGCACCCACAAGGAGCAACGTGGCGTAGCAGCACCCGCCATAATGTGTGAAAAATCACCAGCAAAGGAGACAGGACCGAAACGCTTGTCACAATCGCGGGACATTCGAGCTCTTCCGAGGATGGCGCTGCGAAAATCGGTGCAACGCTCGACGCAAGAACTTTAGCGGTCCGACTCGCTCGCGACGCACTTTCTCGGGAGTCACGTGTCTCATGGTGAGATTGCCCCAGGCTTTCCGTGAAGTCGTCGGAACGGCCATGTTTCTGATTCATGCGTAAAACCACCGGGCCTGTTGAAAAAGTCCGGCTTGAGAAGGATCGACTCGGGGGCAGAGCGGTTGCTCTTCGCCGATAGAACCACCGAATGACCAGCCCGTAGTAAAACAGGGACACCAGGCGCTTGAGGTTCTGCGCCATCGCGATCAGATACGCCTGAATCTGTACTTTCGCTCTACCGCGGTACCTGGCGCGTGTCAGACCATGGTTTTGTTTCGCCTCGGCGAACAGGCCCTCGGCCTTCCACATCCGCTCGGATAGCTTCCTGCCAAACTCTGGTTCCTCCATCCTGGCTAACACCTCCTCAAACAGGTCCTGGTCAAGGCTCCGACGCACATAGCGTATGTATGGCAGCTTCTTTTGCGCTTCTGTGGGGCAGGTTGATCTCCGGGGACAGTGCCGGCAATCTGCCGATGAACTGACATATCGTTTGCAATTGCCAGAAGTTGACGCGTTGGGTGTAAGGTATTTTCCCCGTGGGCATCGGAAGCGATCCCGCTTACTGTCGTAGATCAACTCGCCTTTCATGTACTTGCTGTTTCCAGCCCGGCCACTCCAAAGCGGAATATAAGTTGTGATGCCTTGCTGCTGCAGCGTCCGGATAATGGCGGCCGAGCCATAACCTCGATCTGCCGTCGCTTCGCGAATGGAGATGTGATACTTGTCCTGAAGTCGCTGCAACTGAGTGAGGTAGGGCTGGTTGTCATGTCTTGCGCCGGTGGTGACTTCCGTATCCAGGATCACACGGCTGTCCGCATCGATGGTCTGATGGACTTTATACTTCAATTGTCGCGGCGTGCCTTCCTTCTGAGCAAGTGTGGCCTCTGGATCTGTACGGCTGGTGTGCGTTTGGTTGGTCACACGCCGTGCTGAGGACGAGTCCCTCAGCCCACGATGGCGATGTTGGTCGGCCGCCTCTTGCTCCGCTATTTCGGGATCGTTATGGATCAGCGAGTTCAGCGAGGCATCGGCGGCAATCAAGGTGGCATCGGTCATTACATGACACTCGTGCGCTACCAAGCCCTTGTCCTTGCAGATCGCGACAATCCGGCGAAACACTGCCTCAAAGATTTCCTCGCCGTAGCGGTCTCGGATGCGACTAAGCGACGAGTGGTCCGGAATGTCATCTTCCAGCGACAGCCGGCAGAACCAACGGTATGCCAGATTGTAACGGACCTCCTCGCACAAACGCCGGTCTGACTTGATACCGTAGAGATGAGCCACCAACAGCATTCGAAAGAACACTTCGGGATCGATGGACGATCGGCCTATGCCGTCGGCATAACATGCAACAGTGATCTCGCGCACGAAGGACATCTCTAAGACACGATCGACTTTGCGAAGAAAGTGATCGTCGGCAATAAACGACTCCAGGTTGAGAGCCGTTTCTGTCCGTGGTTTGAAGACATGCTTCCCTTGCATGCGTCCGTCTCTCTTGGAAAGGGTTGAAATAGCCGAGACGTGAGCCATCCCAATACCGTTACCACCTCACCAAATCAAGGCGAACCAGCGATAGCATTGCTAGCGTCTGGCCGGACTTTTTCAACAGGCCCCACCCCTTGTTCGGAACGCCCTTGGTATTCAGAGGAACCGTATCGCTCAACCCCACTCTGCTACCGGTGCCGTCACGGATACATGCAATAACAAGCCGTCGCTGATGATGAGTCTGCGTATTGTGACATTCGATTTCTGATGTGGAGTCGGACTGTAGATAGTACCATCGCCGAAAACATTGAGGGGGGGAGGTGCGGTTCAATTTTAGCAGTGCCGATGGGTCCCCCGCCGCAATCATGCCGGCACCGACTTGCTGCAACCAGGCGCGATGAAATAGATGAGACTATTTCACCCAATTGCGCACTTACTTATTGCGATCCGGGGTAATGGGGCATCTACCGCGGGCTCCGCGGAGGCACCAGCAAAGACGACGGATACTTGGTTCTTTGGTGGTACGTTTCATTAGTGAGCCGCTTGTGTGGCGAATGATGCAGCCTCCCAAGCATTGCGGCCATGCAAGGTCAGAAGCCGCCTGAGCGTGCATGGGTCGAGTGGCCAAGTCCCGTGTTCGTGGACTATCGATGTTGTCCGAGGCGAGCTTGCCTCTTCTCACGCCATGGCTGGGGGCGTCATGCACGAGCGGCGTGCCGACGGTCGCGACTGTCTCGCGCCGAGACTTCATCAGCGGCATATGATCGAACGCCTGGCCCGACAACTTCGAGGCAACGAGCATCTCGACGCGCAGTTTGACCTTCTCGGCGATACGTTGCGATAACCTCCCCAGTCGGATGGATCGTCTCTTGCCATCGAGGGCCAAGAATTGAACTGTGCGCCGACCGTTAGGTTGTCGTGATATGCTGGCCCGTTACCACTCAGTTACGGCGGGAGAGAAACAATTGCAGGATGTACCAGAACAGCAGGGCCACCGAGGCGAATAGCGCCAGCGCCGCCGCCACGTGCTGCCCGATGCGGTATTGGTGCAGGACATTTGAGGTGTGGTAGAGGATGTAGCCGCAGGCCAATGCGATCATCGCGTAGGTGAAAATCGGTCCGAGCGCAAATCCGAACAGAAGCGAGACCACGATCAATCCCAGGGCCGCGAACCCGCCGAACATCAAGACGGTTCGTAGGAAGGAAAAGTCCTTGCGGGTAACGAACACAATGGCCGTGAGTCCGGCAAACAGCACCAGCGTGGTTGCGCCGGCCGTGACGATGATGTTCGAGTCGACTGAGCTGGCGATGTAGAGCAGCGGGACGAAGATCACGGCCTCGGCCAAGACGTAGAGCCCGAGTCCCATGTACTGAGTCTTTTGATCGGTGGCCGACCGGGCCCAATTTTCGGCCACATAACTGACGGCCATGAACAGCCCCAGCACAATCAGCCAGCTAATCCGACCACCCATCATCAGTTGCACGAGGCCGTCGATGCCCGGCAGGTTGAGCAGCACCGCTTCGAGGATGACGAATAGACCGATCGCGCCGGCGAGGTGGAGATAGGTCTTGGTGATAAAATCGCTACGTTCGTCGGCAGCGGCCTGGGCCGCAAACGTACCCAGGGGTGAACGGTACGGGTTTTCGGCGTAGCTCATGACGATGGCCTTTCGCTTGGGGGCGTTGTTTGGGTGGGACCTCAGGCAATTATAGCACTGCGGGCGAGCCTGGAACCGTACGGCCGGTGGTCCGGTGCTTCATCGGCCCAGTTCCGCTGGCCGTATCGCAAGGGGCGGGGGCCGAAATGCATTGGACGCTTGGCACGGCCGCCTCGTGTGGGATGCTGGGAGTGACCCTGTTCGGCATCCTTTTCGCGCCCGTATTCTATTACGTGATCCGGTGGTTCGAGGAGCGGCGTCGGGTCGATTGACACCCGGCGACGTGCGTCCGACAATGGCGGCCAAGAAGGAGCCCTGCTCATGCCACGCCGTATTCTCGTCTTGTCCGCCTCCGTCGGCGCAGGCCACTTGCGTGCCGCCGAGGCGGTGGAATTGGCCCTGAAAGAACTCGACCCGGACGCCGTGGTGCAAAACCTCGACGTGCTGGATTTCACTAACGCCGCTTTCCGCACGCTGTACGGCCGGGCATATCTCGACCTGGTGAACAAGGCGCCGCACGTTCTCGGCTATTTCTACGATCTGCTCGACCGCCAGCCCTCGCCCCAGCACAAGAGCGACCGCATGCGATTGCTGGTCGAGAAGCTCAACCTACGCAAGTTTCTCAATCTCCTTCGCGGCCAACAGTGGGATGTGATCGTCAATACGCATTTTCTGCCGGCCGAGATGGTCGCCGCACTCCGGCGGCAGCAGCAGATCAGCACGCCGCAGTTGACCGTCACGACCGACTTTGAAACACACCGGCTGTGGGTCAACGAGCCGTGCGAGCGGTATTTTACGGCCACTGAAGAGGGCGCGGCCAATCTGCGGCAGTGGTCGGTCCCTGATGGCCGCGTCGTCGTCAGCGGCATTCCCATCCATCCGGCGTTCAGTCGCCCGAAGGATCGGGCCGAGTGCCGCCGCAATTTTCAGATTGCCGGTGACCGGCCGGTGATTCTGCAGCTTGCCGGCGGTTTTGGCGTGGGGCCGATTGAGTTGCTCTGCCAGAGCATTTTGGCCGTCGCGACTCCGCTGGAGTTGATCGTCGTGGCCGGGCGCAACGAGGAATTGAAAACGCGGCTGGATGCGATCGAGTCGCCGCCGCGACATCGACTGCATATCTTGGGATTCACCACCCAGATGGACGAGCTAATGGCGGCTGCCGATCTGGTCGTGTCGAAGCCTGGCGGGCTAACCACCTCGGAAGCCTTGGCACGGGGCACACCGATGGCCATTGTCAATCCGATCCCGGGCCAGGAAAGTCGCAACAGCGACTACTTGCTGGAAAACGGCGCGGCAATCAAGGTCAACAACGCGGCCACGCTGCCGTTCAAACTTGGAAAATTGCTGGCCACGCCCGGCCGCTTGGCCGATCTGGCGGCCAACGCCAAGCGTCTGGGCCGTCCGAGGGCGGCGTTCGACGTGGCCGAGGCCGCACTGGGCTGGCCGCCGCCAGCGTAATGCGGTGATGTCGACGGATCGCCCGGCGCGAAGGGGTCAGGTCCATGTTTTGGGAGACGAGGCACGGACTAACGCCATGTGCATGAGCCGAAAAATGGACCAGACCCCAGACTTCACAGTGCTCTGTCTCAACACGACTGCCGCGCCGGCCGCTGGCGTGGTTCCGCTGCGTCCGGTAAATTAGATTGAGTGGTGACTGCCCCAATATGCCCGCAGGAGCGGAAAATATGCCGTGCCGAGGAGTTCGCGGAGCTACGACCGCGGAAGACAACAGCCCCGAAGCAATTTTGAAGGCCACCCGGCAATTGCTGGCGCTGATGATTCGCCAGAATGGGATTGAGCCGGACGACGTATGCAGCGCGGTCTTTTCGACCACAACGGACTTGGACGCCGAGTTTCCAGCCTTGGCCGCCCGGCAGTTGGGCTGGATCGACGTGGCCTTGATGTGCGTTCACGAGTTGGACGTTCCCGGCTCATTGCGTCGCTGCATTCGCGTGCTGCTGCATTGGAACACCGACCGGCCGCCGAGCGACATCGTCCACGTGTATATCAAGGAGGCGGGCCATCTTCGTCCCGACCGCTCGCAACTTCCGCCCAGCGATTGGAAAGAGCTGGAAGACTGGATCGCCGAGCACAGCAACGAGGCGGCCAGACCGATCAGAAAATAGCGGGTGTGGTGCGTGAAACGTACCATTGCCCCAATATCTTGCGTTGCACGCGCCCCACAAAGCGAGCATGTTCTCAATGTCGATTCCAGATGATACCTTGGCGGCGGCCGTGGCGCGGCACGCGATCGACCTGCCGGCCGAGCAGGTGGAGCGACTCGAACAGTACTGCCAAGTGCTGTGGCAGTGGAACACGAAGCTCAATCTGACGCGGCACACGGACTACGAGAAGTTCGTCACTCGCGACTTGGTCGACAGTTTGGCGTTTGCCCGATTCTTGGAGCCGAAGGAGAAGGTGCTGGATGTCGGCACAGGCGGCGGCGTGCCGGGCATTGTGCTGGCCATCGTCCGCGACGATCTACAGGTATCGCTGTGCGAATCGGTGGGCAAGAAGGCCCGGGTCGTGGCCGAGATCGTCGAGCAGCTTGGGCTTCAAACGCCTGTCCTCCGTGCGCGGGCCGAAGACGTCCTGGCCGAGGAGCGCTTCAATACGCTGGTGATTCGGGCCGTGGCACGGCTGAAAAAGCTCCTGGAATGGTTCCGGCCACACTGGGGGTCATTCGATCGGATGCTGGTACTCAAGGGGCCATCGTGGCTGGACGAACGGGGCGAAGCCCGACACTACGGCCTGTTGCACGATCTGGCACTGCGGAAGCTCGATTCGTATCCACTGCCGGGCACCGATTCGGAAAGCGTGCTGTTGCAGATTCGACCCAAGGCGAAAGAGGGCTGATTCGCCAGATTCACCTGCAACGTCGCCCGTGCGGACTTGGGTTCCTCGACTCTCTACAGGAACCAATCGATGGCTCTAAGCACGACGAACACCACGAGCATGAAGCTGACGATCCACACGCCCATACGGGCGGCGTGGATAAGGATGGGCCGCATGCGTTCGTTGCGGGTGGCGGCGTAGACCAAGCTGATGGCAATGATGGCCGGCAGCGCGTACCACAAATCTACGTGCCAGAAGCCAACGCCGTCGGCCATGAGGAGATTGAACATAGTTATTTGCGGATTGCCGACATGCCTTTACCCGGCACCAAGTGCAACGGGATGCAGGGCTAGACCACGGCGGCTGGTTCTTTCTCTTGCCCTTTTTCTTTTTCGGATGATTCGGACATTACCACGGGGCCGGCCCAGGCGTCGTAAATGGCCAGCACATTGAGGAGCCCGGCCACCATTGTGAAAAAGGTCGCGAACTCGAAATAGTGATGCAATTGCCGATGCAGTTCGCCAACGGAAGGCTGGTCGTGATTCGGGTCGGAGGGGCCAGCAGCTTCGCGGGCGCCATCGGATGGCCACGGCGGCGCCATGAACCCATCGAAGAAGACCCTGCGGTGCGAACTCATACGTTGCGCCTGAACCAGGGCAGGCAGCGCCGGTAAGCCGACGCCGATCTGGGCCAGATAATAGAGTCGCACGTCTCCGCGCTGCCACGAGAAGTAGACGGCCCTGCCATAGCCGATCGTGCCGTTGGTATCGCGGCACGGCTCATTGCTGCTGCTGAGGTAGACGCCGTAGGTGAATAGCCCCATGATGCAGACGAAATAGACGATCGCCTTGGCCCGGCGTCCTTGATACCAATGGCCGAGGCCGGGCACCAGCCACGCCAAGAACGCGGCCAAGCCCGGATCCTTCAGGTCGATTGTCTCCTGATCGTGTTGCTCTACAGCGTCCGCGGCCATTTCTGCATTGTAGCGGATGAGAGCCGCGGTGACAGGGGGACTTTCACGACAAGGATGCGGCAAATTTTCCTGCTGGGTCTGGCCCGCTCGAGCGCAGCGAAGCATCCCGCCGGCATGACGCGCTGTCCGCCATGGAGATCCTTCGCTGCACTCCGGATAACATGGTGCGGTCAAGCCGCGCGATGCTGCGGCACCTCGGGCAGTTCCATCGGTGGCGCCGACGCCCGATTGCCTTCGTGGTACATTTGATGGCGATCACTGGCTCGATCACCCGCAGTTTGCAGGATCGAATCGGACCGCACTCTGCGACGAATCAGCTCGATATCGATTGCGTTGCTGATATGCAGCAATTCGGCATCATCCAGTTTTCGTACAAGTCTTTGCAGGGATTTCATGATGCTTTTCCTCTCCGAGCCGGCGCACCGACTTCGCGACCCCCGGTGAGAATATTTGACCGATCCTTACCTAGTATATTGGCCGAGTGTCCGTTCGCGGCCAGAACAACTTCTATTGCGTGCCACAACATTGCCCGCGAACGATGTCGGGCGTTATGCCGCACGGCGGCGGGTATCTCGCAGGCCGACAGCCCGAACGGGCGGCGCCGAGGCGCCATTACTCCGACGATAGCTATGGTCGCGCGATACCGCGCGGCGGCGGGCCGAATCGGGGATACTCTCCGTCCGATCCAGTCGGCTTTCCAGCTCGATGTCGATGGCCTCGCTGAGGCCCAACAGGTCGTCGTCGGACATTTGCTGCAGGCGTTTCAGAATTGCGTTCATCGTCAAGCTACCTCTCGTGGTGTAGGGCCGACGTGTCGTCGGCGTGGAAATGGGACAATGTAAAAACCCTCATGCCGCGCACCGCACCTCGTGAGTAGGTTCCGCAGGCACCGCTTCGGGGCACTTGTCGCCGGCGGCCTGGTTCGTGCGGCAGTTGGCGGCCACGACCATCGGCATAAACGGTCGAGCCGGCGGGTCGACCTGGACCGGATCGTGGTATTGTGTGCGACAGCCAAGCCGAGTCCGGACCGACCGCAGCACAAGCAGCGTTGGCGGAAGCACTAACGCCAAGGCACCGGCGCACAACAGCACACCCCAAATCATCGTTGCTAGCATCGCAAGTTCCTTATCCGTGATGGTCAAGCCACGAGCCGGGCCGAGATCCGTCCCGCGTGGTTTCTTCCCGCCCAAAACGCTTCCTTCTCCTCCCAATCGCGCCGGTCTTTGCCGCCGGAGTCAAGTGGCAAGCGACAACCGACCGGGTTGTCCTCTTCGCCCCGAAAGATCCGCAGTTGCGCATCCTCTTTGACCGGTAGCGACTCTTCGCGTTTTCTCATTGATAGTCTCCCGATATTGTGTGTGACGATACGTAGTGTTACCCCAGCGTTTCAAATGGCGTCGCGTTTGGGCCAGTCGATCGGCGGCCGAACCCGATCGATCAGACGGATCACTTGTCGCCGGCCCTGACCGTTGGCCGACAAACCGGCTGCTCGTTGCCCACGCGCCCCCAACCCGAACGGCACGACTTCGTCCACATGCAGCCAGCGATCGAGAAACTCTTCCCATTGTTCGACGAACAATGGCCCGAAAAGGACGAGCGACCCACGCACACGAACGAAAAGCTCCAGCCCCTCGTGCGCCACTTCGGTATACAGGGCAACGGCCTCGGGTCCCATTTGGGACGCCGCCTGCAGGAAGGCGTCGATCGCCAGTGCAGGGTCGGCCGTGGCATCGACGATCGCGCTATCGGCACATCGCAACGTCTGGCGAATCGCCGGCAGCGACCGCTCGAATGAGGTCTGCACCCAGCGATCCGGATGCCGCTTGGCCCAGACGCAAACCTGATCCTTGAGCGAATCCTGCGGATAGAGCAGGAGCAGATCGGCGGTTGCAGGCAAATTGGAAGTGCTCAAGCGAGTCTACTCTCCGCACATCGACAGCGGCAGCGTTCGATCTCGATAGTGCGATCGCAACGGCCATAGCGATGAGCCGCACATCTGTAAGCAAGTGAGGTGCCAAGCGACGGAGAGTCAGGCAAGAGCGGCCGCAAGTGCATAGCAGTGAAAGAGGTTGTGCGCGGGGAGCGAACCGAACCTCACGGCGGCGTTGAAACAAACAGTCGCAAAGCGCGACCAGCCGATGGTCGCAAAGTGCGACCGCGGGAAACGTTCACGAAGAAGACGGCGAAGCCCGATCTGAGCGGCCACTCGGCCGAAGCCTTGCGCCCCCAATTGCGGGCAAGCGGCCTACTTCTTCCCCAGCCGTCGCTGGGCTTGGAAGAACTGGGTGAGGATTTCGGCACACCGGTCGGCCTGGACGCCGGCGACAATCTCGGCGCGGTGATTTAGCCGCGGATCATCGAGCAACCGATAGAGCGTATGAACTGCGCCGCCCTTGGGGTCGGTCGCGCCATAGACCAACGTCGACAGTCGGGCTTGGACCATGGCGCCGGCGCACATCGGGCACGGCTCCAGCGTCACGTAGAGCGTGCAACCGTCGAGACGCCACGATTGCCGCGCCTCGGCCGCTTGGGTGATGGCGATCATCTCGGCATGCGCGGTCGGATCATGAAGCCGCTCGCGTTGATTGTGGGCGCTGGCGATCACCCGCCCCTGGTCAACGATCACCGCGCCGACGGGGACTTCCTCTTCCAACAGTGCTTGCTGGGCCTCTTCCAGGGCCAATTGCATGAAATGGTCGTGCATCATTCAGTATGCCGTTCGGGTCGCAACAGAAGAACTTTGTTCAAAAGAAGGGCCGCGAAATCTCTTGCGGCCGTCGGGGTGACGCTTGCGCTTCCTCAGTCCAACGTGAATTCCAGCGGTTCGGCCGTCACGTTCGTCGTTGCATCGCCTTGGCCCAATCCGGTGACGACGATTTTTACCGGCCCGACGCCCAGTGTATCGGCCGGAATTTCGATGCGTCCCTGCTCGCCTGCCACGCGGCCGACGACCCGGCTGCCTTGCATGGCCACCATCGCGATCGATCCAGGCGACCGGACCGCGATGGCCAGGGGCATGTTGGCCAGCAGCCGCCCTTTGGTCTCCAATTTTGCCTCGATTGTTCGGTCGTGGTTGGCCAATCGGATCGGTATGATCTTCCGCCCTTGCGATTCAATGGGGCGTGGACCGATGGCCACGATGCGCAGTTCGTGAAAGCCGTCGCCAAGTGTCGCGGTGTCGAACGAAAGCGGTCCGCCCGATTTAGACTCCGCCATACGATGCCCGTCCAGATACAGTTCGAAGCCGCTGACGTATTCCCCCTTGGGCACGGTGGCAGTTGGCGTCAACGTCAGCCTGCCCCGCACGATGCCGCCCGGTTCGACGCCCGTCACCAAGACCTGCGGGACGTCGGCCCACGGGCGGCAGAGCGGATCGCCGACGACCAGCAACTGATAGGGCGCCTGCACCGATTGGTAGAACGCCTCAGCCACGGTGCAGCCTCGGGCGTAGTGAACTTGGATCATCGGCGAAGGAAACTTCTGAAGAATTGTGTACGGTTCCGTCACGGTGCCGCTGGAGGCGGCCGCCCCGTAGCGAAGAAACTCGGAAAGGGGCGTCTGCGATGCGCCGGCGGACATCACGCCGCCGTAGCTGGTGAAGTTTTCGCAGATGGCGCCGGGCAGGATCGTGCTGCCTGATGCCTTCCAATTGAAGTCGGGCGTACCGCTGACCAGACCCTGCACGTCGGTCTTGCCGAGCGGCACGGTACCTTCCAGAATCTGCCCCACCACTCCCAGCTTTGCCAGTTCGTCGACGGCCATCGGAAAAAATTCGTGCCGCACCTTCGAGCGAATATCGCTGTTCCGGAGGAAGTAAATCGTGCCGCGGGGATGCGTGGCATCGGCCGTTGCGCTGCGACGGAGACCGGCAATGACTTCATCGATGGTATTGCCGCGTCCGGCCGTAACGCCAAGCATCATGGAAAGGAAGTAGCGGCGGCCGTTTGTCGAGGTCACTTCGCCATGCGGGCCATAGCGCCGATTGCCGCGGAAACCGGCGCTGCTGGGTGCGATCTTTAGACTCAGCGGCACACGCGCGTAATGATTGCTCTCGGGGCGCACATAGAAACTGCTGCGCACGGCCACGCTTTGGTACAGGAATGTCAGACCGGTCAGCGAACCGACCGGCGTGATCTCTTTGGGCCACGGGGCCTTTTCGCCGGATGCCAATTGCGGCAATTCTTCGGCGAACTTGCGGATGTCACTAGCGAGGGAAATGCCCCAGGGAAAATCGCTGGAATAGATGATGCTGTCGATTTGGCCCAACACTCGGTGACTCTCCATCACTTTGAGCACCGGCAGCAGGATCCGCTCACGGAACGTGTCGATGTCGGCGGTCTCGGCACTCGGCTTCCAGGGAATAAATACGATGTTCTGCGCGGGGATCTGACGCAGATGCGCATAGTAGTTGGCGATCGTCAACGAACTGCGGCTCTGCGGGTTGACCACCAGCAACACGCCTTCTGGCCCACCGCCGGCCAGGGCAGCCGTCGCAATGCTAGATAGCAGGAGAGAGAGAACCGCTGGCTTCAGCAGGTGATATAGCATTCAATAACAATCTGCCACGGAGGCGCGAAGGGGACGTAGGCCGGAGACCGACAACCATTACGACAATGGATTTTACCGCGCCGCTTATCGTTACACCATGTCGCCATAGGAGGTGGCAATCAAATCGGCCGGCGCGATGGTGAAGCGTTGGACGAGGCCCTCAACCAATGCCAGACTGGCTTGCTGGTCCACGCTGGGCGTCACGACGGCTTCGAACTCGATAAAGTGTCCCAATCCAACGACGTCGTCGAGATGGATGCGGACGGTGTGATACAGGAAGATTTCGCGGCGTTTCTCGACAATGGCCCGCACACCTAGGGCAGCGGTCAGGGCCGCTTTTAGCGTCTCGGGGTGCGCCAACGGAACCAACTGATAGTCGCTCGCTTTCGGGCCATGCTCGTCGGGCCGGGCATACCACACCAATTCGGCCCGCAGTCCATCGATTTGCCGCAACTTGAGCCGGCCGTGATGGCAATGGAAATACGTGTCGATTTGTTGCTGCGCCGAGCCGTTTGGTGGCAATCGTCGATGCCACGCGGAAAGCCGCCGCATAATCGCCCAGCCGGGCCTTTAGCTCAATGTTGCGCATGGTTGACCGATCGATAGTCGACGTAATCGGGGCCAGTCTGCGACACCCACTTTGCGACCGAGTCGCCCCTGGTGAATCGCATTCCTGCCTATCGCAGCATCGACCCGTCGAGCGACGTGACGTGCCGGGCCATGATGTGGCTGGCGTGCTGTTCGGGCATGTAGCCGCGCGTGCCGGTGACGCCGACCTGTCGGCCCACCAGACTGTGCAAGTTCACGCCTGGCGCCGGCGTGACGTAACAGCGCACTTCGCCCGACGCATCGGTCAGCGCGTAGCGCGGCGCGCCGACCTTTGGCGAGACGACCTCGGTCAACTGGCCGACGCCGTCGAAGCGGCCGTCGAGTTGCACCTTGGCCACCGACTTCTCATCGCCATCCTTCGGTCGCAGCCCGGCCCACAGCCGACCGTTGCGGTCCGTCTGCGCCCGCATCGCCAAAACCGCATCCTGCCGCTGTTTGATGTCGTCGAAGCGGGCGATCTTGTTGGCCAGTAGCCGGGCCCGACCACGTTCCACGGCCGTCTCGGCTTGATCCAGCAGGTAATTCGTCCGCTGCCGTAGCGAATCGAACGACCAAACACTCGGCTCCTCGATGACCATTACGGAAAGGTCCATCTCGATCCGTTGCAATTCGGCCTGATACTCTTTGGCCGTGAGCGATCGGGGTAGCGGCTTAGCTCGCGATGATTCGCCCCCTGCTTCGCTCGGGCCATAGCCGGGCAAGGCGGCGGCCGGAATCCGCGGCGCCGAGGAGCCATTGCTCGCCTCAGCCGTTGCATCATTGGTGGACAGCGCGGATTGCTTCGCGGCCGGCGGCGCTTCGCGCAGACCTTCGTTCGGGTCCTCGGTAGTGAGATATTTGGCCGACACCCAACGGAACTCACCGGAGGGCGGAGAGATTTTGCACCAACGATTTTCGCCCCCGCCTCCACCGCGCGGCGACGGATCGAGGACTTCCACGACCTCGCCCTTCTGCAAGCGAACCTGAACCACCTCGCGGATGTCGCTGAAGCGGCTGCCGACGCGCGCCGATACGCCGTCTTCGGTCACAACGGCCAATCCGCCTTCCGTCGGCTTCAGATAGCGGCTGGCGACCAAGGTGAAGCTACCGTCGACCGGCCGGATCGCACACCAGCCGCCGGGATCGTGGCGCCAGACCTCGACCTCCTGACCACGCTTCAATTTGTCGGTCGGATAGTAGTTTTGGCCCGGTCCACTGCGAACGTACACGTCCTCGGTGGCAACGTACGACTTGTATGGGAAGCTTTGCTCTGCCTTGGTCGGCAGTGGCATCAACATCTGGCAACACAGAAGCACGGCAACAAGCGGACGCATCGGTATGCCTCCAGGCCGAAATGGTTTGAGAGGAGCAAGACGGTACAACGCGGGATTGCAAGCCGCGAACTTGTAGCGAAAAACGGTGGGGGGCTCAAGTGCAATTGTGCTGTCATTGACGCAAGCCTGAGAAGCTGCGTAGACTGAAGTGGCGTATTTCTCTTTTCGTTGAGCAGCGAGATACGACGCAGCGCGACGCCGCTAGTTTCCGCTACCTTCAAGCGGCTGCTTGGGGTGGTTCCTCGCAGTAACCAACCGCGCTGCCCGCTCGCCTACCAGCCGAGTTCGATGCCGGCCAGCGGGCCGTGATAGATCTCGTTGGCTTCGTGTTGCAACTGGGCGGGGATTTGGGCCAGGATGCTCAGGTCCGGATTGGCATTGTCCGGGGCCAGGGCCAGGCCGGTGAGAAAATAGGCCTGGTAGCCCAATCGCGTGGCGAAATGCGGCGACCAGCGATAGACGAACATCAGGGCCAAATCGCCCGCAAAGGCCGTGTGGTCTTCCCGGTGGATGAACTCACCCGTATTGGGCGAGACGAATGAATAGCTGGCGTGGTTGTTCAACACGGCCGCCTTCATCTCGAAGTTGACCCACCAACGGTTGTCGGAAGAGAACTCAAACATGGCCCCGATCTCCGGGCCGACCATTTGGTTGTCGGTGCCGACGTACGCATGCTCCGGCGCCGACGCGCTGGGATAGAAATCGAATTCTTCGGGCAGGCCGAAGTAGCGCACGCCGCAGAGAATCGAGACGGCCAGCCGTTCCGGCGCCATGGGCATCTTGCGGCGCAAATACAGTTCGCCACTCTGCAACGAGGACGCATAGCGAAGCTGTGCGAAGGCATCGCCATTGGGAACCGCCGCCAAATAGTCCGTCTCCCTTAGGCCGGTGTAAACGCCTTCGAGTTGAATACATTCACCGAACGTGTGGCCGACGAGAAAATGGCCGGCGGCAGCGAACTCGTTCGGAAAATCTCCGGTCGAAAAGACGGCCCGCGTGTCGTCGGGACCGGGGGTAGTGAATTCGATGTTGCGCCGGGGATCGCGGCGAATGGCCGCCCCATCGGCGATGCCATACCAGCAGTTCCGCGGCGGAATCAGGAAGAAATCGTCCCGGTTCGGACAGCACGTTTGCAACGGGTCGCACGGGTTGCAGTCGCAGCACGGCGGAGGCCAATACTCGGGCGGAACCGCCAAATTGACTTGCGGCACGTCGCCACACTGTCGACAAGTCGGCGGCACCTGGGGCGGGCAGCACATGTAGGGCGAGCCGGCCACACCGGGCTCGGGCTGAAGCGGACGGCCGCTCTCGGGCACCGGTTCGGGGATGGCTACCATGCCGGACGGAGCTGAAGTGCGCGCCGGCTCCTGCGACACGGCCGGCCGTGCGAGCAAGAGGCAGGCGGCCACGGCTACGAATATCGGTATTGCCCGATTGCGGATCTTTCCCATAGCGCCCATTCCAATAGGTCTCAGCCAAGGCAAATCGCCGACGCATTGCGGCCTTTCGACCGACGTCCATTAGAAAGGTCGGTTTTCTTGGGCCCTACCATCAGAATATTCGCCATAACCAGCAAAATCGGTATGGTCCGGCGGGTTGTGGCGGAGGCCGGCATTCTCCGACAGGGGCGGAGAAGGGAGTGGTCACAAGGAAGGCCTGTCACAAAGAAATGCCCCGCGGCACGGCACCATCGCGCGAGATTTGCGTCCGGGCGCTAGGATGCCTCGCAGCTTCACTTCGAAGTTAGCGCCGCCTGTTTCAGCACTTTCAGGCACTCGGCGGCTGTGACAATGCCGTCGCGATTCAGGTCAAAGTGGTTGAATTCGCTGACGGTCTGCGGTGTCCAATCGTTGGAGAACTCAGCCATCGTCACTTGCCCATCGCCGTCCCGGTCCTTTTGCAGAAACCAGGCGGGAATCGCGCTGTCGAGCCGCTCTCGGGGCGTAAGGAAGCGGCTAGACCTCCGCAGCAATTTCGATAAGTCGCCATAATCGCCCGAATCGAGCGACAATTGGTGCCGGTTTTGATAGTCGGTCAGATGGGCGATAAGCTCTTGGTTCTCGATGAAGTCGCCGCCCGAGCGATTCGCTTCGGAGAAGGTTCCAAACTTGCCCTGGTTGGACCATTCATCGCGACCGAGCTTGCCATCGCCGTTCTTGTCGTACTTTTGGATTATGGCCGTGGCCAGGGCGCGAATCTTCTGTTCAACGGACTGGTCGGTCGGACTGGCAGGCGCGGTCGGTGTTGCGACGGACGATGGCGTTGAACTGGCTGCGGCGGCCGGGGTCGATGGAGTCGCGACTGTAGTGGGCTGCACGCTAGGCTGGGCGAACCCAGACCGTGCGACTGGCGTCCGGCTAGTCACACCGAAGGTGAACCCCGGCTGAACGGTGACAGTGCTGCCGGGCGAGCTCTGGCTAGGGGGTGTGACGCGTCCATTTCCACCTGGCCGAGGGGCATTCGCCATCGATTGACTGATCTGGCTGATCGAGAGAGGATACTTCGGCTCGATTCCAAAGCGGGAGAGCATGCCTTCGATAAAGCGCTGTCGCTGCCCCGCGACTTCCTCGGCGTCAATCATGCCGTTGCCGTTGGTATCGAGCCGCCGGAGCATACCCTCGACTCGTGACGCACGATCGCCACCCCCGCCGCCACCACGACCTCCACGAGCGTTCCGGCCTCCGCCACTGCGATCACCGCGTGAACCACCGTTGCGGTCACCGGGGTAGCCGCCATCGAACTGGCCCCAGGCAACACTGGCACACAGCATGACGGCCATGACGGCGAGTAGGCGACTCAAGTTCTTCACAGTTGCGGAAAGCTAATAGCTGCAAGAATTTAGTAAAATAAAGAGAACTGGCAAAGGTCGATCCGTGGCTATCAATCCCTTATGGTGCGGCCAATACGCTTCATTGTAACTCGACGCTTCTCGATATCCAATTGAACACCGACACTCCACGGCCGGACCGGGGTTTATTCTTACAGTCACCGAGCGGGCCGGAGGCTAGGTATCTAGGCAACGTAGGCATGCCGGGGCATACCACCACAACAGAGGTATGGCAGATTCTTCTGAAGCTACTATGCTTAAGTTGTGTTGGTGTCGGCGTCGTTGCCTACCCCGCCCGCAAAATCTATTCCCGCCTTTGGAACAGGAACAACCATGGACGTCGGTGAGGCACTATTGCGGAAAGGGCTCCTCGACGATCGCCAGTTGGCGCTTGCGCGCGGCGCCCAGACCGACGAAGTGCGCCTGGATCAGGCGGCCGTTCAACTCGGTTTCTGCACCGAGGAAGCGGCCTTGAAGGCGTTGGGAGAAGAGGTGGGCCTGGAGTTCGTCGATCTGATGGAGGCCGAGGTCGACCTCAGTCTGCTGCAAGACTTCCCTCTGAAGTTCATCCATCGCGAGGCCCTGTTTCCGATCCGCCGCAACAACGGCACGCTGGTCGTGGCCACGAGCGATCCGTTCAATCTGTATCCGCTGGACGAGTTGAGCGTGGCCACGGGATTGACCATCGTGCCGGTGCTGGCCAGCCGCGAGGAGATTGCCAAGCGGATCAAGACGCATCTGGGCGTGGGCAGCGAGACGATCGATGGGCTTTTGGCCCAAAGCGACGATCGCATCGAGCTGCACGAAGGCGAACACGACGCCGAACTTTCCGAGATGGCCCAAGAGCCATCCGTCGTGCGGCTTGTGAACGAGATTCTGTTGGAGGCGATTGAGCTGCGCGCGAGCGACGTGCACATCGAGTCGCAGCGATCCGGCCTACGGGTGCGCTACCGCATTGATGGCGTGTTGCATGCCCAGCCCATGCCGCCGGAGATCCATCGTTTTCAGGCGGCCATCATCAGTCGCCTGAAGATCATGTCGCGGCTGAACATCGCCGAGCGGCGGCTGCCGCAGGACGGCCGCATCCAACTGCGCACCGGCGGCCGCGAGGTCGATATCCGCGTCTCGGTCATTCCGATGATTCACGGCGAGGGGCTCGTGTTGCGGTTGTTGGACAAAGGGGCAATGGAGTTCTCGCTTTCGAAGCTTGGCATGGAGCCGAACCTCTACGCAAAGTTCCGAGAACTGATCCAGCTACCGCACGGCATTATCTTGGTGACCGGTCCGACGGGCTCGGGAAAGAGCACCACGCTGTATAGCGCACTGTTGGAGATTATGAGCGACGAGACAAAGATCATCACGACCGAGGACCCGGTCGAGTACCAACTCGATGGAATCAACCAGATTCAGGTGCATCCGAAGATCGGACTGACGTTTGCCAACTCGCTACGAAGCATTTTGCGACACGACCCGGACATCATTCTGGTGGGCGAAATCCGCGATCTGGAAACCGCCGAGAACGCCATCCAGGCGTCGTTGACCGGTCATCTTGTCTTCAGCACACTGCATACGAACGACGCTGCGGGGGCCTACACGCGGTTGGTCGACATGGGCTTGGAGCCGTTTCTGGTGTCGAGCACGGTTGAGGCCGTGATGGCTCAGCGGTTGGTGCGCACGCTGTGCCCACACTGCAAGGAAGCATATCAGCCGTCGCCTGGCGAGTTGCCCTCGGATTTCCCGGCCGAAAGGTTGGTGGACGGGGCAAAACTCTATCGCCACATCGGTTGCCGCGAGTGCCGGCACGTCGGATATCGCGGTCGCGTGGGTCTCTATGAACTATTGATCACGACCGAGGACATTCGCCAGCTTTCGCACGAGCGCATCAGCAGTTGGGCCATCCAACAGACGGCCGTTCGCCAAGGGATGCGGACGCTGCGCGAAGACGGCTGGGAAAAGGTATTGGCCGGCCGAACGACGATCGATGAAGTGTTGCGCGTGACGAAAGGCAAAGTCGAGGGGACGTAAACAAGGCCATGCCCGATTTCCGCTATACCGCCCGTGACCAGACTGGACAGTCGCTTGACGGCACGATCGCTGCGACGACGCGCGGCGAGGCGTTGGCGGCGCTGGCAGGGCGGCAGTTGTTTCCACTCAGGATCGAGGATGTATCGCCGTCGGCCGAGCACCGCCGCGTGCGCCGCGTGCCGACGCCCCTGTTGGCCGTGACCTACAGCCAACTGGCCGACCTGTTGCGGGGCGGTGTGCCGCTGTTGCGGGCCCTGGAGGTGATCGAGAAACAGACATCGCATGCGGGCTTAAAGGCGGTGCTCGAAGACATCCACCGTCACGTGGAAGACGGCAGCACGCTGGCCGACGCCATGACACGATTTCAGAACGTGTTGGGCGAAATGGCGGTCAGTATGGTCCGCGCCGGCGGCGAAGGCGGATTTCTCGAAGAGGCGCTGGCCCGGGTGGCCGAGTTTACGGAGAACCAAGACGATCTGAAGAAACGGACGATGGGCGCCGTGGCCTACCCCGCGTTTCTCGCCGTGGCGGGCAGCATCATCGTGACCGTGCTGATTGTTTTCTTCGTGCCAAAGTTCGCTGAACTGTTCGGGCGGTTGCGCGAGCAAGGCGAGCTGCCCATGCTGACGGAAATCCTCTTGAGCACCAGCAAGGTGCTGCGCCAATGGGGCGTCGTGATTTTGGTGCTCGGCCTCGCCGGCGGCTGGTGGCTGCGGCGCTGGCTGGAAACCGACACGGGGCGCTGGTGGAGCGATCGCGTGCGACTGCGGCTGCCACTGGCCGGGCCCGTGTTTCTTGGACTGGCCGTCTCGCGTTTCTGCCGTGTGTTGGGCACGCTGTTGCATAACGGCGTACCGATCCTCCGCTCGCTACAGATATCGCGCGACGCGACGGGCAACCGCGTACTGGCGGCCGCTATCGGCGAAGCCACCGAAAACATATCGGCTGGGCAGCCGCTGGCCGGGCCTTTGGCCGCCAGCGGCCAATTTCCGCCGGTCGTGGTCGAGATGATCGCCGTTGCGGAGCAGGCCAACAACCTGGAGAATGTGCTGCTGACGGTGGCCGACTCAATGGAGCGCCGCACCTGGCGCCGCCTCGACCTGACGGTGCGGTTGATCGAGCCCATTTTGCTTCTGGTAATGGCCGGCGTTATCCTGATGTTGGTCATCGCCCTGCTGCTACCCATAATCAAGATGAGCAGCACAGTGTAGAGGAGAGTAGCGACGAGAGGTAGCGCGATGAATAACAGAATGTCATCCTTCACTGTGTTCAGAATGGCGTGTTCTCGGAATAACTGATACGTCTTTAGCGATGTTAGGAGTTTCTTATGTTGTACTCTCGTGATCGTCGCCGAAACGGCGGCTTCACCCTGATCGAGGTTATGTTGGTCATGGTGATCCTGGTGGTGTTGGCATCATTTGCAATGGTTGCGGTGGGACCGATCCAGCGCAAGGTGAAGGACGCCAGGCCCGAACCCAGATCGGCATGTTGAAGACGGCGCTTCAAGCCTACCAGTTGGACCTTGGATACCCACCGACCACGGAGCAGGGCATTCAAGCCCTGCGCTATCCACCGGCCGACTTGGTGAATCCGGTGAAGTGGGGAGGCCCCTATTTGGAAGACCTTCCGCCGGATCCATGGGACAATCCCTACCAGTACGTCTCGCCTGGTATGCACAATCCCGACAGCTTTGATATTTGGACCGTGACTCCCGATGGAATGGAGATCGGCAATTGGACAGAAGGATCGACCCCATGAGGCGTATGACGCCTGGCGTGGCGTTTGGCGTTGAAATTGGTCCCCTCTCACTTTGCGAAAGGGTTAGGGTGAGGGCGCGCGCCTTGGAAGTTGTTTCTTGCCCGATGGTTTTGCCTACTGCCCCCTCACCCCCTGCCTCTCTCCCTTTGGGGAAGGGGAGACGAGGCCGCCCCGGCTTCACGCTGGTCGAGATGCTCTTGACGCTCGCGATCATCACGGTAATTTCCGCGATGGCGTGGCCGGTGTTGCAAAGGCCGCTGGCCAACCAACGGCTGCATTCGGCAGCGGACGAAGTTCGCACCCGTTTGTGCAAGACTCGCATCCAGGCCATGCGATCGGGCCATGTGTATGCCTTCCGCTACCAGCTTGGCGGCGATCATTTTCGCACCGAGCCCGAGGTCGCACCCGTTCCGACGTCATCGTTGGCCGGAATCCAGAGCGAGACGTCCGATGCCAGCGAGGATGAGTTTCGTATGGCGGGCGAGGACGCGGCCGAATTGGAAGATATGGCGCTGCCCCAGGGCGTGACATTTCTGGCAGAGGAAAGCAGCGATGACGGAATGCCTGCGTCGTTGGCCGCTGCCGAAACCGGGCCTACGGTGGACTCGGGCGACTGGTCCGAGCCCATCCTTTTCTATCCCGACGGAACGGCCTCAAACGTTCAATTAGTGTTGGGCAATGACCAGAGCGGCGCGGTCCGCTTGTTGCTGCGCGGGATCACAGGCACGGTAACCGTCGCCGACGTGGACCCGAACGTGGAGTAGTTGCTATGCAAGAGCGGCGAGTGTCCAAGGGGACAGTCCCGTTTTCGTCGACCACGGCTTCGCCGCGGTGCCCGCGAAAACCGGGACAGTCCCCAGGCTTCTCACTGCTGGAAGTGATCTTGGCGCTGGCAATTCTGGCGGGGGCTCTGGCCGTGTTGGGCGAAGCCAGCCGCTTGGCGCTAAAGAATGCCGAGATTGCCCGCGACACCACTCGAGCGCAGATGCTGTGCGAAAGCAAGCTCGCCGAGATTGTCACCGGCGCCATCTTGCCCGATCCGGTCGACAGCATGCCGTTTGACGAGACGACTACCGATTCGCTCGATCCGAGCGAGCCGGGATGGCTGTATTCCATCGAGCAAGAACCAACCGACGAAGACGGCTTGATTGCCGTGCGTGTGACCGTGGGCCGGGACCTGCCGGAAGCGCGGCACCCGGTGCGCTTTTCGCTGGTGCGATGGATGGCCGATCCTAACGCCACGACCTCCAGCGACAGCGACCAGATGGGCACGTCGGATTCGAGTTCAATGAGCAGCGCCGCTTCTTCAGGAGGGACAAAAGGTGGATCGTAGCAACCATCGAAATCCTGCTGAAGCAGCGCAGACGAACGGGCGTGCTACAAAGACGCACTGCCTCAAAGCCCTCACCCCAACCCTCTCCTGGAGGGAGAGGGGGCCGGAAGCTCGCTCCGCATTCACGTTGCTGGAAGTGATCTTGGCCCTATCGTTGGCCGCCGTAATTCTCGGGCTGGTTACGATGGCCATTCACGTCCATCTTGGCGTCGCGGCAAAGAGCCAGGCGCAAGTCGAAGAGGCACAGCTTGCCAGGGCGTTGTTGCAACGGATGGCCGAAGATCTGCGCAACGCCATACCGTTCAGGCCGAGCCAAGGGTCGTCGTCTGCATCGGACTCCGACGCCACATCGTCCAGCGCGACTTCCTCCAGTTCCATTTCGTCGACCGACTCCGCAACCTCGACCGATGCGGATTCGATGGATACTTCGACAATTTCCACCGATTCGATCACAGGCGGAGGCATTTGCGGCAATTCGCAAAGTCTGTTTGTCGAGACCAGCCGCCGGCCGCGTCCGAGTCGTTTGACCGCTATGTCGATGTCCGACAATTCGGAGCCCACGGGCCGGAGCGACATCCGCACCGTTACTTATTGCCTGGGCAACCCCGGCGCGTCATCTCTGGGTGAACAGAGCGCGTCGAGCACCACGGCGCAGGAGGGGCTGTATCGCCGCGAAATGGACCGCGCGGAGTTCAACTGGGCCATCCAACGAGGCGAGACCGACGCCTTGAATCTGAGCACCGAACGGCTTGCGCCGGAAGTGGCCGAGTTGCAGTTCACCTACTACGACGGGACGACGGCCTACGACACTTGGGATTCCACGGTCCAGGGGAAACTTCCTGATATCGTGAAGATCGCTATCGGCATCCGACGACCGACGACGCAGAGGACGAGCCAGCCGGTGGAAAGCACGCAGGACACGTCCCAACTCGATATATACGACATGCTGGTGAACCTGCCCAATTCACAAGTAAAGGTCCAAGCTTCGTCGCAAGGGTCGGCCGGCAAGTCGAGCGACGCGACGAAATCCGATACGTCCAGTACGCAGCCGGCATCGAACAATGGCGCGTCTGGCAGTACCACGGGTGGCGCGACGACGGGCTCAGACGCATCGCGGGGGTCAAACCGATGAGAACCCGCAATATTTCCCTCGTGCGCCGTCTTAACCACCTGTCGCATGCCCGACTAACCTCGCGGCAGCGGCCGGAGACTCGCGCGGAGCGACGTGGCATCATCTTGATACTCGTGCTGGTGGTGGTCGCTATGTTGGCGCTGGTGAGCTTGGGTTTCTCGGAACGGATGGTCACCGAACGGAAGGCAGCCTTGACCTCGGCCCGGCAGTCACAGGCCCGGGCGCTGGCGCAGTCGGGGGCGGAATTAGCGAGGCAGTTCTTAGATCTCGATCCCTCGGTGCAAACGGATGAGGGCGGGCTCTACGACAATCCACAGCGATTTTGCGACGTTTTGGTAGTCGATAGCGAGAACCCTCGCGATCGCGGCCGCTTCACAATCATCGCCCCGCGGATCGAAGACCGCGAAATTACCGACGCGCGCTACGGATTGCAGGACGAATCGAACCGGATCAACTTGACGACGATCCTCCAGGCCGACAAGAGCAAGCCGGGAGCATCGAAGACGATGCTGATGGGGCTGCCCGGCATGACCGACGCCACGGCCAACGCGATTCTCGATTGGATCGACACCGACGACACACCGCGGGATCAAGGGGCGGAGTCCGAGTACTACTCAGGGCTCACGCCCGGTTACGCGCCGCGCAACGGTCCTCCGGCGTCGATTGAGGAGTTGCTCCTGGTGCGCGGCGTAACGCCGCAGTTGCTCTTCGGCAACGACGCGGCCGCCATGGGCTATATTACGGACGTCGGCGAAGGCGTCGACAACTCCGATGGCTCGATGGACCACGGTTGGGCCGCCTATCTGACGCTCTACAGCGCCGAGTCGACCACGAGCGCGGAGGGGAGCACGAAGATCGACCTCAACGATAACGATCTGCAAAAACTGTACGACAGCCTGATGATGGCGCTCGACGAACAACAGGCGGCCTTCATCGTGGCCTACCGAGCCTACGGACCTTCGTCGACGACAACCGGCGGCCAGCAGTCGCGCGGCAATTCCGCGGGCGGCAATGCCGCATCTAGCGGTATCGACGTCTCCAAGTTGAAGGCCAAGGTCACTTTGAAAAGCGTGCTGGACCTGATTGGCGTCACCGTGGAAATCCCGGCCGAGCAGCCACCATCGGGCAACCGACCGGGGCAATCGGGCAATCAGGCTCCACCCGCCCCCAAGCGACTGCAATCCCCCTTCGCCGATGACCCCTCGGCCATGAGCACCTATTTGCCGAAACTCATGGCGGCGGTCACGGTGCCGGCAAAGGGCGTTGCTGGGCGGATCAACATCAATCAGGCCCCACGCGTCGTTTTGAACTGTATTCCGGGCATGACGCCCGAGATTGCCGATCAAATCGTTGCCCGGCGGACCCCAGATCCCACGACCGACAGCGCGGACCACACGTACGAAGCCTGGCCCCTTGCCGAGGGGATAGTTCCGTTGAAGACCATGAAGGACCTGTTGCCATTCGTTACCGCCGGCGGCTGCGTCTATCGGGCACAGATACTCGGCGCATTCGACGAAGGAAACCCCACCGCCCGGCTGGAAGTCATACTCGATGCTGGCAAACAGCCCACAAAGCTACTATCCTGGAGAGATATGAGCCGTCTGACCACCGGATTCCCGGCAGAGACCGTCATGACGAGGAGAACCGCGGAGTTACCGTAGCACACCACCCAAGTTTGGTGGTGGCTGGCTTCGTTTGATCCGGCGTACCACTAACTACAAGAGCCGCTAGCCACTAATGCCCGAGTTCCTTGCCCTTGAATGGAGTAGCCGCGAGATTCGCGTTGCCGTCGCCAGCGGGCGCGGGCAGCGGGCGGTGATCGACCACGCCTTTGCCGTGCCCTGGAGCGACGACGAGTCGGCCGCTGAGTCGCGCGAGCAGCGGATCGGTCAACGAATCGCCGCGGAACTCGATGCCCGGGGTATTGCGCACCATCCCGCGCTCGTGGCCGTCGGACGCACGAGCATCGAATTGCGGCAGTTGCAGCTTCCACCGGCGCCGGATGCGGATCTGCCCGACATGGTGCGTTTTCAGGCGTCGCGGGAGTTCAACGAGCTGGACGAAAACTGGCTCTTGGATTTCGTGCCCATCGACCAAGGGGCGGACGCACCGCGCACCGTCTTGGCCACCGCCATTGCGCCGGCGGTCATTCGCCAGATCGAAGGTGTATGTGACGCGGCGGGGCTGAAAATGCAGCGACTGCTGTTGCGTCCCTGTGCGGCCGCGTCGTTGTTGACGCGAAACCGCACGGGCAAGCCGGGGCAGTACCGGCTGCTGGTCGATCTGTTGGCCGATGAATCCGAACTTACAGTGGTCGTCGACGGGAAGGCGGTCTTCCTGCGCACCACGCGGCTGGCGAGCGATCCGCCCCCACTGCCTGCGCTGCTGGCCGAAATCCGGTTGACGATGGCGGCCGTGCAGAACCAATTGGCCGGCAACAAGGTCGGGGGCGTGCTGCTCTCCGGCCACGGCGCGATGGAAGCCGAGTTGGCCAAGAGCATCGAGGCCGAGTTGGGTATGCCGGCGGAGTTGAGCGATCCGTTTGACCGGCTGGAGCTTGGTCCCGCTCTGCGCAAAGCCATGCCCGAGCGACCGGGCCGCTTCGCCGCATTGTTAGGTATGCTGTTGGCCGAGATTCAGGGCACCGGCCATGCGATCGATTTCCTGCATCCCCGCCGCCGCGCCGAGACGCCAAGCCGGCGCAAGCAATGGATCATCGCGGCCACAGCCGCCGCGCTGCTGCCGTTGGGATATCTGATTTATTCGCGTGTCGGCAACTACCAGTTGTCTAGCGAGGTGAGCCGGCTGAGCGCAGAATCGACGCAACTAGAGCGACGGTTGACCGCGGCGAAGAAGACGCACGCGACGGTTGCCGAGATCAACAAGTTGACGAGCGGTGAAACAAATTGGCTCGACAAGCTATACGCGCTAAGCGAAGGGTTTCCACCCGTGCGCGACGCCGTGCTCGGACAAATCACCTTCGGCATCCGCCAGGGCAAGGGTCAGGTGGAGATGGAAGGATGGGTCCGCGATGCTGATGTAATTGGCAAGATGGAAGAGCGGGTTCGCGCTCGGGCAGGCCAAGTACACAGCAAGAGGACCTACGAAGACCACTCGGTGAAAAACTATTCGTGGAAGTTCGAGGCTACGGTCTCCCCGAAACAGGAGACCAAGCCATGACGTGGAATCGTCGCGAGAAGATTTTGGCGCTGTCGGCCGGCGGTCTTGTCTTTGTCATGCTTGCTTGGTTCCTACTGTTCTTCGGCGACAGTCGCTCATCCACGCAGCTCCGCGCCAAGGCAGTTCAATTGCGCGAGGATTTGGCGAAAAAACAGAAATCATTGGCAGCCGCCCTGCTCGAGGCCAAGCAACTGGCCGATTGGCAGAAGCGCGCCCTCCCGTCCAATTACACTCTGGCACAATCGCTCTATCGGAATTGGCTCAGCGAGTTGGCCGGTCGCTCCAATTTTCAGAAGCTGACGATTGTTTCTTCCGACGATCACACGCTCCGCAAGGCGGTTACGTCCATATCCTTCACGCTTAACTGCCGTGCCACGCTGGGCGACGTGACGAAGTTCCTGTATGAATTCTACTCTGCCGGACACTTGCACCAGATTCGCTCCTTGACGCTGAAGCCGGTGGAGAACTCGCGCGAGTTGGACGTGGGCATGACGATTCAAGCCCTCTCGTTGCCCGACGCGGATCGCAAAGATCAGCTAACGAAAGAGCCGGGCCATGGGCTGAAACTGGCCAGTATCGACGATTACCGTGGAGCGATTGCGAAACGCGATTTGTTCACCCCGTTCCGCGAAGCTCGGCCGCAGGTCGCCGACAACAGCCTGGATATGGCCCGATTCGTGTTCGTCACCGGATTCACTGAAGTCGATGGGGCACGGCAAGTCTGGATTCAGGACCGAACGGCCGGCAAGCTGTGGACGCTCAGCGAAGGGGGTGAGTTTCAGGTGGGACAACTTCGCGGCAAGGTACGGAGCATCGGGGCCGACCGCGAAGTCATCATCGATTTCGATGGACATGGGCGCCGACTGCGCGGAGGCGAAAACCTCCGGGGCGGCGTCGAGATTAACGAGCAGACAAAGACCGACGGAAAGCCGGCCGCGCCGGCGGAGCGTTTGAAGCCCAGCGTGGGCGGGTAAACTGGGCGGAATATTGCGAGCAGGACGCGCAACGCTACCCGCGTTTCAACGACTCACCGCGACAATTGGGTAAGAAGTGCCGGACGGCACGATACGCTCAACCGGGGAGTAGGCGATTTGGTCGATTCGATATACGATGCATGAATTAGGAGCCCCGCCATGCGACTGACTTTCGCAACATCAACTGTCGTACTTGCCGTCTTTGCGTCGTCGTCCGTTGGCACGGCACAGATGAGCTCGCAACGGATGTCCTCCGGCAGCCGCAGCAGTTTTGGCAGCAGTTCCTTGGGCCTGGGAGCTTCCTCCATGCGTGGGTCGAACGGATTGGGAAGCAGCGGACTTGGGAATAGCGCATTCGGGTTGGGGCAGAGCGGTCTCGGCTCCATGAATTCCAACAGCGGTTTTGGCAGTCTGTCCGGCCAAAACTCGTTCATCGGCGTCAATCAAAATGCTTTAAACGGTAACGGTTTTCTCGGGGCTCCCGCGTATTCCGGCACGGGACAGTATGGCGGCCGTTCCATGTCCGGCGGCAGTTCCAGGTACGGCGGCGGCTCGATGTACGGCGGCGGCTCGATGTATGGCGGCAGTCAAATGTATGGACAGCGCGGTGGGCAGATGGGCGGCTTCGGTAGCCAAATGTACGGCGGGCGCGGCCTCGGGCAAATGGGCGGCCGCGGCACGGCCGGCCGCGGCGCGTCGGCCGCCAATCAAATCCGCACTGCTATGACGGTTGGGTTCGATGCCCCGGCAACCAGCACGCAGAAGGTTAGTTCGGCGGTGGCACTGCGGCTGAAGGAGATGCCGGCGATCCATTGGCAAACGCCGGTGCAGGTGGAGATCCAGGGACGGACGGCCATCCTGCGCGGGGTTGTTGCCACCCAGCACGATCGCGATTTGGCGGAGCAGGTGGTTCGCTTGGAAGCTGCGATCGACCAGGTGCAGAACCAACTCGTGGTTGCGGCCAGCCCGGCCAGTTCGACGCAGCCGGCTGAGCCGGCACTGTAGTTGGCAGCGCTGCATTGGGCGGCGCAGAGCTGGCGGTCCCTGCAGCCGGGCTCAGCGGATTGGCGGCGTTCGGGGCCGAAGACACGGCCTGCTGCCATCTCCACGGCGTGATGGGTGGCGCCGGCGCGGGTCCCTGCCTGAGCGCCATTCCAGTTGGCATCGGAATGGTGACCGTCGTCATCCGTCGCGGCCGTCCGTCGCTGTCCAGGTTGTCGGCACCGACGGGAGTCGCGGCCGCGTTGTAGGATGCTGGTGACACACCGCTGCCGGTCATGGGCGGGGCCGGAGTTCCGGCGGCAGCCTGCTGCACCAAGCTATTCGGCTCGCGCTTTGGCGGCAATATGCCGGGCAGCAGTTGCCGGCATTGTTCACCGACGATGGCCGCACCGTCCTTTGGTTCAAAACGGGCGATCAGGGTGATTTCCTTTTGCATGCCGCCCACTTCATCCCACGGGAGCCACACACTGTAGGAATGACCAATTTTCGACTTGCTGTAATGGGCGGGAAGCTGCTCGGCTGTGAAGACGTATTTGCGATCGGGCCGGGCGGTATTAGGATCGCGATCCGACTCCTCAAAGGCATATACCACCAAGGCGCCGTCGACTTTGATCGGCGCTTCGTTCTTTCCCTCGTAGAACATCACGCGGCCGCCGAAACCGCGAATCGGACGCTGATTGGGCTGCGTCAGCACTGTGTCAGTCCAGAAGGCGACGATCCTGTCCGGCTTGCCCGGCTTGTCTTCGCGTTTGAACGGCCAGGGCCAGTCGGCCAGGGCCGTCGTAGCCAGCGATGAAACGATCAACAGGCCGCAGAGCGCCTGGAGGAAGTGTTTGCTAGCGGCAATTCGCATTTTCGATCCTGCACCTTTAGTTAACATGCGACATTCCTTCGCAGCAGTACTATAGCCGACAGAATGGTCCGTCCCATCTGATTAGCGATAGTAATTTCCTTGGACCTGCTGCTGTCCCGCTTGGAGTTGCGGCTGCGGCGCAGGCTGTTGGTATACGGCCGGTTGTGCGGAGGTCGGGCCACCCGTATATCGTGTCTGTTCGGCCTGCGGCGACGCCCTGAATCTCACGTCCACGTTGGGATGGACCGGCGTAGTCTGAGATCCATGGGGCGTGTTGGGCTGCGCGGGTTCCAACAGCGGCGGCGGCATCGGCACTCCGTAGCCCGGCGCTGGCGGTCCCGATTGCGGCGCTGCGGCGGGAGTCGGCAGAGACTCGGGCAAAGCCGCCGAATCGGGTGACGCCTTCATGTCGGGATAGATCACCTTGGTCTCGCCATCCGACCATTGGTCTGTGCGCTTGCGCAGACCGGCCTCGCCATAAATGGTGGTCACATCGCACATGCACCAACTCATACGGGCCGCTTCGGCGCGGCGGATCGCATCGGCGTCGGCCTCGTTGCGGACGATGCGCGGCGTCATGATGATGAGCAGTTCATTCCGGGATTTCGTCGATCCGTCATAGCGAAACAGGCGGCCCAGCACCGGAACGTCACCCAACAACGGCACCTTGCGATGAAACTCGTTCTTGCTGTTGGCGATCAAACCGCTGAGAACGACCGTTTGCCCATTCATCGCGCTGACGGTCGTCTGTGCCTGGGTGATGTCGATGATCGGCGAGCGGACCACCTGACCATTGGTCGAGACAAAGATGGGAATACCGGTTGCCTCGGGTTCCAGGACGGATTTCACGGCGTTGATTTCCATAACCACCAAACCATCCGGGCTGATTCGCGGCCTAACGTTCACGATCAAGCCCACGGGCTGGAACTGGATGGTGTTCGTTATGCCACCGCTTGAGGTCGTGTTAACCCCAGTGATGGTTGGCACATTCTGACCAACCTGAATCGAGGCTTCCTGATTGTCCAATGCCATGACTTGCGGCCGTTGCAGAACTTCGACGCGGTGCTTTTCGGCCAGGGCGCGGAGCAGAATACTGACGTTTTCGCTGGCCGCCGAGAGCACGAGCCCGCCAAAGCCCAATGGCCCATTCGCGCGTCCCACGCCGAAGTTCGACAATCCCTGCGTGCCCACGCCACCGGCGCCTGCCAGCGAGCCCGCCGTGCTGGCGTCGCCCAGGGGGTTGGTCGTGTTGAAGTTATAGCCGGGATTGAGTTGGCTCTCCGCGCCGGTGATCGTGCTGCGATCGAACAAGACGGCGTCCTGCAAACCGAGCTCAATTCCGAACTCGTTCGTATCGCCAAGATCGATCTGGGCGATGAGCACCTGGATCATGACCATCGGCGGCCGGGCGTCGAGCTGCTCGATGACGTCCTTGATTTCGTCGAAGAACCGTGGCGTGGCGCTAAGGACCAGACTGTTGGTGACCATTTCCGGCACCACCACCACCTCGCGCTCGATCTGCTCGAACGCGCTGGTCATACCGGGAGCCAGCGTCTGCACCTGCCGCTCGCTGGTCAGAAACGAGTTGATGGCCTGCGCTACGGTGTCGGCCGGAGAATTCTTCAGGCGGAAGACGAACGTTCTTCGATTCCGCACCCCTTCGTCCAATCGCGTGATGACCGCTTCGACAACGGTGAGGTCGGCGGTCGATCCGGAAACAATGACGCTGTTAGTTCGCGTGTCGACGGCGAACCGCAGCGACACCAGCGGATTCTCTCCGCTGACGGTTGCGGCCGACGCCAACGCACCCGCTTGGCCGAAAGCCCCGCCAAAACCGCCGCCAAATCCGCCACCGAAACCACCGCCAGCGCCGGTAGTTGGAACGCCGCCAAACAGTTGTTGCAGTGTGACGGCGAGATTCGTGGCATCACCATTGACCACGGTAAAGACCTTCAGTTGGGCCTCGGCCGGCGGCAGTTGATCGAGCTGGTGAATCAACGCTTCGAGCAGTTCGAGGTTCTCCGGCGGCGCCGACACGATTAGCGCGTTGGCCCGTGCGTCGACTGTAATGCGGACGTCGCTGAGGATTCCCGAGTTCAAGAGCTTTCGTTCTTTGGCGTCAATCGTCAGGAGCCGCAGCATGGCGGACCGCTGTTGGCCCTGTGCTTGCGCAGTCGGGGCCGCGCCTCCCGGCTGTCCCGGTTGACCTGGTTGCGTGGTCTGACTGGCGCGGGCGGCCGTGCCGATGGCGTCACGCAGCACCGTCGCAATGTCTTGGGCCATCGAGTGCTGTAATTGAATGATGCGAACCTCGTTGACGGCGGCACTAGTCGACGTGTCGATGCGACTGATCAATGCGGCAACTTCGGCCATGTCGCGCGGGCTGGCCTGAATCACCAAGGCGTTCGACCGGGCATCGGGTGTGACGCGCACCACGGGGGCAAGTCCCAGCCCCACTCGATCCGCATAGAACTGCTGAATCGTGGCCGCTGCGGTCGTGGCCACCGCGTTCTTCAGGTGGAATACCTGGAATTGCGTGTCCGGGGCCACTGGCTGGTCCAGCCGTCCAATCAGGTCGACTACCGTCTTCACGTTTTCTGGCCGTCCAACGACCAGCACGTCGTTCGGTTTGACGACGGGCGTAATGCTCACGCTCCCCTGCCGCGGCAGATAGACTTCGTCGTATAGCGACCTCACCAGCGTCGCCATCGCCTGACAGTCGACGTACTTCAGCGGCAACAATTCAACGGCCGGTTCGGTTTCGGCGCTGAGCCGCTCGATCTGATTGATGATCGACATCACTTGGTCGACGTCTTCTTTGTTGCCGCGAAGCACCAGCACGTCGAGCCCGTCGAGCATTTCGATTTGCACCGGGCTGATCAGGCCGGCGGGTTTCTTGCCTTCTTCTGTCTTGCCGGCCGGAGCGGGCGTGCCGGGCCTTGGCGTCGTTGCCGGGGGCGTCGCTTGTGCCACCTCGGCGCCTTGCGCCGCCGCGCCGTCTTTCGGTTGGAACAACATCGCTGCCAATCGTGGAGTGGTCGTCGCCGAACCGGTGGCGGTGCGAATCACTGCGGCCGCCTTTTGAATGCCGGCCGATTGCGTGGTCCGCAATGGCATTACACGGGTCTCTTTGTCGCCGTTGTCGTTCTGGCGATCGAGCACTTGGACGAGTCGCGTACAAGCGTCGACGGCCGCCTGCGACCCTTCGATAGTCACTTGTCCGGCTGCGGGATCGATTGTCATGTCGAGGTTGCCGCCGTCAGGCGAGACGAGGCGATAGCGCTTCGTCTGCGGACGCGGACTGGACATCGCAAACAGCCGATTTCCCAAGGTGCTCCAGAGGGATGCCTCGAACTGATCCGCTCTGACGTTGCGAAGCGCGACCGAGCGAGTTCGCGCTGCGTTGGCGACCGACGGCGATCCGACAGGTGCGGGCGCCGCTACGGAGGCCACCAGCGATTGGCTTATGCGGGCCTGAATTTCCGGCGGCGCCTGCGCGATGATCTGCGATGTTCGTTCGTCGGCGGCAATGCGAACACCTGGGAAGACGCCAAATTCCGTTCGCAACTTCTCGGCCGTCGCCGATGCCTGTCCGGCGGGACACGAATAGACCTTCACCACCGGTGCGTTGTCGGCAGCCAACGATGCCGAGCCAAGAGCGGCCAGAGTCAGCAGTCCAAGAGCGCATCTGCACGCGATGCCGAAAACGCGCCAGTCCCGTACGCTGGTCATGCTTACTGTATTCACTTGGAGTTGCCTTCCTATCGGCCCAATCGTTGGGGGGTATCGCTCCGATTCAACGCGCACGCACTTGCACACCACAATCTCTGCGCAGAGCGAATAATCGGCAAACCTTGCGCAGTTCTCCAGGAAGAGTTGCACATTTATCGGGGGATATGCACCGATATTGCGCAGATCACGTAGTTTATCAACGTGCGCGAGGGATCGGCGGTAGACGGAGAGCCACGCGATCTCGGCAGGTGATATAGCCCCGCTCCGCTACGTGATGGCAGAAAGCGGTTCCGCCGGAATCGGAAGCTGTACCAGTTGGCTTCTGGAGACGGCTGCTAAAGATCTTCCGGCGGCACTACCGTCCGCCACGTTGGCCGCCTTGCCCAGAATTACCGCCGCCACGACGTCCGCCCTGATAATTACCTTGGTTGCCGCCCTGTTGCGAGCGGTAGTTACGATTGTAGGCGTTTGAACCAGTTCGTTGCTGGCCGCCCGACTGCGTGCGACGGTAGGATTGCTGATTCTGGTTGCCGTAGGATCGATTCGGCTGGTAGGCGCCGTGCTGGCCCTGCTGCGGGTTCGTCGTACGAGTGACCTGCACGGAATCGCCGCCCAACACCGACAAGGCTTGCTCTATAGCTTCGGTGCTGGTGTGATGCAGCGTCACGACCTGCACGTCGTGGTCTTGGTCGGCCGCGGCCGAGTCAAGCTCCGCGACCAACTGTTTGACTTCGTCGAACAACGGATCGGGTGCGGCGACAATCAGCGAGTTAGTCCGCGTATCGACGCCGACCGATATTCGGGCGACGTCATCGCCCGCACCGGCTCCGCCGCCGGGCACGCCTCGCTGCCGGCCGCCTCGCTGCATCATCATCATGGCCATCATCCGCTGTTGCGGATTTCCGGCGCTGGACGCCTGAACCATGCGGTCGGCATAGACCTGTTTGACGATCTCGGCGATCTCCTCCGCCTTGCTGTTCTTAACCGGAATCAGCCGGGCCTTGGCAGCCACGGCAATCTCTTCGGGACTTTCCTTCTGATCGAGAACCTTCAGCAAGTTCCCAATCGTATCGAGGTCGGTCTGGTTGGCCCGAACCAACAAGGCATTGAGTCTCTCGTCAGGCGTTATAAGGATGGGCCCCGTTGCCAGCACGCCGCTTGCAGCGCTTGCGCTCGACGCCATTGAGCCAATGTTGGCATTTGCAGTATTGGCGCCCGGCCGCTGACCACGACGTCCGGGAACTGGTCGTTCGGCGACCACGGCGCCGCTGCCAAAGACTTGGCCGAGCGTCTCCGCGATGGCGGGCGCCTTGGCGTACTTGAGATAGAAGACGCTGAACTCGCGGCCGTTGGTCGAGCCTTCGGACAGCGTATCGAGCAGGCGCTCGAACTCGTCGAGGGCTTCGGTATCCTCAGAGGCGATGATCAGACCGTTGGGACCCGGCATAACGATGATCGGGGCCGGCGCAGCGGGTTTTGCGGGTTTTTCCGCCGCCGTTTCTTGGGCAACGTAGATCAGTCGCGCACCGCCCAGCAGTCGGGCTGACTGTTCGACAACAGGCGACGCCTTCTGTCCGTGCGGCGGCATTGTGCGCTCTTCGGTCGGCGGCGTGGCCGGCTCCTGGGAACGCTTCAAATTGCGAAGTCGCTCCAACAGTTCCGGTGAAATCGAAGCGGGCTCCTTGCCGCCCTGATCGCTTGACGGAGCCGCTAATGGACTGACGACGCGGATCTTGTTCGCTCGCATGGTTGGCCAGATTTCTTCCAACTTGTCGAGCACTGATCGGGCGGCTGTGCTGCTCATAGGGATGGTCCGCACGCGGCCGCCCTGAGCCACGTCGCCCGACGGGCTGAGGTTTTCGCCCATCTTCTCCAATAGGCCCCGAATCTGCAAAATCTGCGCCTGCGTCCCGCGGATCAATAGTTGCCTGGTCACCAAATCGGCGTCGACCTGCGGCGCCCCGCCCTTGGTCGCATCGGCCGACCCAAACAACTTACTGATCGAGGCCACGGCCGTCTGCGGATCGATGCGCGTCAGATGAATCACCTCGACCTGCTGCCCCTCGCGCTGCAACTGCGCGAGCGTGGCGCGAATCGTCGCCTGCTGTGCCGGCCGCGCCAAGGCGATCAGGCTATTGGTCTTTGGATCGACCGCCAAGCGAACGTCGGGCTGGCCGACCAGAAGCGTTTGCATCACGGACAGCACGGATGCCGGATCGGCCCCGGCGACCGAGTAGACTTCGATCTGCGGAGTGCCGACAAGCCGTCCGGCGTCAGCGCCTGGCGTAGGCACGTCCAATGCCTTGAGGGCGTCGGCCACGCGAGACACCTTTTCCGGCCGCCCGCTCACCAACAGTCGACCGGTGCCGGCTTCCGCCGCAATGCGGATCGAGCCATCGACCGACGAGGTCTTATCCTCGGGGATGTCGAGCAATTGCCGCAGGATGGGCAAGACGTCCTCGATGCGAGCGTACTTCAGTTCAAAGGTCTGGACACCGCCAGACCCGGCTCCTTCCGGCCCTTCGATCCGCTTGAGCATATCGCGGATCGCCCGCAGCCGGCCCGCGGTCTCGGTAACGAGCACTTGCCGCGACTTGGTCAACGCCACGACGGAGCCCTGCGGTCCGAGGAGTTTGCGAATTTCTAGTTCGGCTTCTTCAGGCTTGAGCTTGTCCAAGTTAAACAGCACGCTTACCAGTTCAAACTCGCCTTTGCTGTCGAGCGCCGTCAACGGCACGGTTGAGACCAGATTGGCCGGAATGCCGTCTTCGAGGTTGATCAGCATTAGCATGCGGTCGCGGCGGATCAGCGTGTAACCTTTGGTCAGCAGCACGCTATTCAAGAGATCAATGGCTTCGGCCGGCGTGTACTCGCGACTATCGCTATAGTTGAACGTGCCTTGCGGCGGGGCATCCATGACCAGCGATAAGTCGGCTTCGCGGGCGAACCAATCGAGCACATCCTTCCACGGCTGGAAGCGAAATTGGAATCGCAACTTCTTAACTGCCGGGGTGGCGGTGGACAGGCTCGTCGTCTCAGGCGCCGCCGAGGGCTCGGCAGCCGTAAGACTCTTGTCTTTGGGGGGGCCAGTAGCGTCGTCGGCTCGCGCGGCCGCCGACATCGATCCAACGACCAACGCCAGCATGGCCAAGACCCGAACGCTCAAGAACTTTCGCATATCGCATTACTCCGGGCGAGACATGAGCAGGCGGGATGACTTCACCCCTATATTTTAGTTGCTGGGCGGTCGATTTACCAACAAATGCCGACAAAAGTCGCAAGGTCCGCCGTTCGCCGCACCCACGGCGTGCCGTGCGAAACAATCCGCATGGCCGAGCTGCCGTTGCCCGCTACAATCGTACCAATGTGCGCAGACCTCCAGCTATTCAATTAAACCCCGGAGAGGGCCGCGCGGGCCGCGGGATGTGAAAACTGCCGCGCCGCACATGAGTTCGGGCCCTATCGCGGCTTGTTGACGGCTTGGTACTACTGACCGTTTGCGGCAGGGGCCGACAAGCGGCCCGTGATTCCTGCTAGAACAGGTCCGCGGAAACACTCGGCCATCGGAGCAACCCCCGATTGTCGGGGGAGGTAAACGATTTCGACAGCAAGCGGCAACCGGAATGGACTTCCATCTTGGAACCGGTTGTTGAGTAGACGTCGCAACGTTTTTTGGGACGATAGCAGCAAATGCCGAAAATCAGCGCCGGCCTGTTGATGTACCGCGTTCAGAATGGGCAGCGTGAAGTTCTGCTGGCCCATCCTGGCGGCCCACTGTTCCGCAGCAAGGATGACGGTTCTTGGACCATCCCCAAAGGTGAGCCTGATACGACCGAAGAATTGTTGCTGACCGCACAGCGGGAGTTTGAAGAAGAAACGGGCCTCAGGCCAACGGGCCCTTACTTGCCGCTTACGCCGATCCAACAGAAGGGGGGCAAAATCGTGCATGCCTGGGCCTTTGAAGGAGACTGTGATCCGACAACGCTCCACAGCAACACTTTCACGATGGAGTGGCCGCCGCACAGCGGCCGACAGGCGACGTTTCCGGAGATCGACCGCTGCGAGTTCTTCCGCCTTCCCGAGGCGAGAAGAAAGCTGAAGTTGGAGCAGGTGCCGCTCGTGGATGAATTGCAGCGTTATTTGCAGCGGTCTTAGCGGCTGGCGGACGCCGATGCCGCCGGCAGAGGACGGACGCGAATATTGCGAAAGGCCACCGGGCCGTGGTCGCCCTGTAACTGCAACGGTGCAAGAGCATGCTCCGCGTTGTGCCAGTAGTGACCTGTCGGGTACTTGACTTCGACGTTTTCGTGTATCACCTTGCCGTTGAGCACTACCTTCTCAAATCGGGCGTTGGCCACCTTGTGATGGTTGCCATCAAATCGCGGCGCGCGGAACACGATCTCTAACGTCTGCCACTCACCGGCGGCCTTGCACGCATTCACGCGTGGCGGTACGCCTTTGTCGAGATAGTGATAGTTCCCCGGGTCATTCTCCGCACGTGGATAAATGCCTCCACAATCCGCTCCGGTTAGCTTCGTTGCGTTCTGACTGTCTCGAATCTGAATTTCATAGGCGCCTTGCAGTTTTATGCCCGAGTTCGAGTCTTTGGGGACCATGAAATCCAGCGTGACCTCCAGGTCGCCCCATCCTGCGCGGGTGAAGAGATCTTTCGTACCGCTTTCCTTGCTGTTGAGCAAAACACCGTGGCCCGGCTCACCAAGCAAACGCCTAGGGTTCTTGGGATCCAGGTCTCGCGTTGCCAGCAACGAGCCAGTCGCCGGTCGGCTGTTGAAAGGCTTGCAAGTCGTTGGACAATTCAATCCACCCGCCGTCTGCACAAACCTGAGTTACCAAGCAGAAGCTCACGAGCGCAGTTGTCAGGAACATCACGAGTCGATTCATGATCAGCTCAGAAAAAGGCTGGAAGGAACTACACACATGTAACTGCGCCAAGCGGGCCGCATCGGCTTACACGCTTGGCATCCTTCACAAGTGTACCAAACCGAATTGGCTGAGAACATAGTCTGCGCGATGGCGATTCGTTCCGTCATTTATCACATACCATGGCACTCAGGCCGCCGCGCAAAAGGATGCCCGGTAAGGAGACAAATGGTTCCTTACCGGGCATCGACGGCCAGATGGCCCTTACGCGATTACAGGTCCTGGGCTGGCTTCTTCTCGTCAGCCGGCTTTTTTTCGCGTTTCTTCTCGGTCCGCGGCCCCTTTTCGGCCGTGGCCAATTCTTTGGCCTTCCGCTGTTGGGAAACGTTGCAAAGCTTGGCGACGACTTCGCCGCGCTGTCGCTCGAGTTTGGTCAGATTCTCCCTGAGCGAATCCTCCGCCTTCTTGAGCTTCGCCAAACCGGCCGCCCGCTCGTCGATCTCACGTCGGAGCCCCATGAGTTGGGCCTCGATGGCCTTCGCTTCGACGCCGCTCGTATTGGGCTTGCTCGTCTTCTTCTCGCCTGCAGGTTTCTTCGCTTCCGGCTTCTTCATTTCCCGCTTGGCCTTCGACTTCTCTATTGCCGACGTTGCCTCGGACTTCTTTCCCGTCCAATGTGCGAACTGGGCGTGACCATGATGCCAGCCCTCGTGACGCGACGGCGGCGACCACTGCTGATGCATGGCCCAACTGTGTTGGCCGTGGTGGCGCGAATGGGCAAAACTACGCGCGTGCCGCTGTTGCATTCCTCCGGCCAGCATGTGTTGGAAGCGTCGCATTCCGGTCGAGAACTCTTCGAGGCTCAGCTTGCCATCCTTGTCTCGATCCAGTCGTGCGAAGACGGCCGTGGGATCGAGACTGGCCAGACGCGCCCAAGACGCTTGCGGTCCCCTCGGCCGATGCCCGTAATGCGGGCCCGCATGTTGTTGCCAGCCCCATTGAGCCATGTAATGACGGTGCCCGGGGCTCTCCATGCGCCAGCGGCCATCGTACGGGCATGGGCCACCGTCACGATTCCACGCGAAGCGGCCTTCGCTGTGCCAACCGCCAAATGGGCCGGCCTCCGGATGCCGAAAGCGTCCCTGTGGTCCAGGGGCCATTTCCCGTGGACCTCGACCTTCACCGGACCATTGCCCCCACGGTCCTCGGCCTTCGTCACGCCCCGCGCGGCGCTCGGCAAGCGCGCGACCTTCGCGCGGCTCGCCGAGTGCCCGCTCACCGCGCCTCTGCCCCTGGGGTTCGCCGGGCCGACCTTCGGGACGCGGGCCGGGCCGATGCTGCTTTGTCACCTCCGTGAACTGCGACAACGTCAACTTGCCGTCGTGACTGTTGATCGCATGTTCGAGCGCTTCCTTTAACCGGCCCGGCATGCCGGCGGGAATTTCGTCGGCCTTGATGACACCATCGTGGTCGGCATCGAGCCGCTTGAACATCACCTCGGGGCTGGGACGCCGTTGGCGAGTTTCGTCGGCCTTGGGCTGCTGACGTCGTGCCTCGGGCCGTGGTCCGTCCGGCCGCTGCGCATTGTCGGCGGCCACAAACTGCGGCAGCGCCGCAGCGAGCACCGCAATCAGCCAGTTTGAAAAAATCGTGTGCATCGCTTCTCTCCTTGAAACGTGGATTACTAATTGTGTGGAACTACAAACTCATTTGCAGTCAGCGAACGCCAACGTCATGCCGCGCAGTACACAACCTTCGCAGCGCGCGGCATGACCATGCCAAGATGCATTGCATCGCTCAGCGTGATCGAGCGTTCGCAACGCAAGATCACTCTCACTCATTACAAACGCTCGGGGTGTGCGAAAGTTCCGGCGGCGACGCAAATAAATCTTCGAAGAACGGTTTTCCATGTCACGGCGCCCGCGGCGGGGGCAGCCGAACGGCCACGTCTGGCGACACGTCATGGCACGGCCGTACCAACGTCCTCCGAGTAACAAACGGCCGCCTCGATCAAGTCCACAAGTGGCATCGCACATTGACGTTCTGTCGATGGCTGTGCGTCGTCACCGGCCCATTTGCAGGGCATCGCATATTCGGACTTGCTTGATTCGGTGGAAGATGGGCAAGCCACGAAAAGCCTCCGGGGTACGCGGCCGCAAATCTGGCCACAGTTCGCATTGCTCCAATGCGCCTCCCGCGGTACTATCTCGCCATCGTTCACGTTCCAGCAGTGCAACAGGAGGTTGCCATTATGCGGACGGATCCTCTACCGCGCGAGGTTCGCGAAGTCGTCTTGCGGGTTTTTCAAGACCTCGGCCTCGATGTGTGCGATGCTTGGGAGATAGACGAAACGATTCTGTTGGACGACGGTCGCTATACGGCCCGCACCTACAAGGCGGACGACTGTATGGCGATGTGGTTGATCGGAGTCGGTATCCTCCAGTTCTATGACGCTCAAGGAAACATGCTCTTAACCGTGAACCTGCTGGAAGATCTCGAGCCGCAAAAAATGGCGGCGTGATCCAAGGCTCGTTCGTCGCGCGGTGTTCCATCGGGCATCCGCAGCGTGCCCGATCTATGGTTGCCGGCAAACGAAAATCCGCCTTATGCCCCTCTAGCGGGAATTGACCCGCACCGGCTCGGTCCCTATCCTTCTGGCGGATTTGTCAAATGGCGATCATCAAACTTGTTTGAGGGGAGGTGCTTTATGCGAAAATCCGTGTTCTGCGGAGTGCCGCTCGCGCTAGCGTTGCTGTTTTTGGCAACCAGCACGGTCGAGGCATACTATTGCGGCGCGTGCTGTTATTCGGCATGCCGACGTAGCTGTTGTGCTCCGGCAGCCCAACAGTGCTGCACGGTCATGAAGACGTGCCAGGAGGTCGTTTACCAACAGAAACAAATTACGTGTTACCGCACCTGCTACGAACCGGTGACCGAGCAGAAGACGGTCACCTGCACTCGGTATGTTCCTGAAACGCGCTACCGTGAATGTACCTATACGGTGTGCCGCCCGGTCTACGAGACGGCGGAGCGTGAGGTCTGCTACACTGTCTGTCGGCCCGAGCGCTACATGAAGACCATTCACGTCTGTAGCGGACATTGGGAAACGCGAGAGACGCAGTCGTGCGCTAAGTCGTGCTGCGACCCGTGCGCGCCGGCCACCTGCTGCACGCGGCAATGTCGTGTTTGGGTGCCGGAAACGGTGGAAAAGCAGGTGGAGTGTGTGCGGAACGTCCGCCAGACGATGACGAAGAAGGTGCCGTACACGGTATGCAGGATGGTAACGGAGCAGCATTCCAAGCAAGTTCCGTACACGGTATGCCGTCCCGAGCAATACCAGACAACTGTTCCCTGCGTGCGTTACGTGGCCAAGCAGGTGCCGTATACCGTGACGCGTTGTGAAGCCCAGACTGTGACGAAGCAAGTTCCGGTGCAGGTGTGCTGCCCGACCGCGTGCTGCGATTGAAGCGGCCTGAGCGAAACGACTGGCGAGGTACGCCCCGAGAGGCGACGGGCGCAGTGGGTCGAAGAAATCCGGGCGGTGCCAAATGGCCATCTGGTCAAATCTGCACCACGAGCCGAATCATCCCGAGTCGTTGTCACGAACACCGCCTTCGGACGCACAGTCCGACAAATTCAACGCGGCGCACCAACGCATGGTTGAGCGGCAGCTTCGCAATCGCAATATTGACGATCCGCGCGTTTTAATCGCCATGGGAAAGGTCGCCCGGGAGCGCTTTGTTTCAGCCGACTTGCAGGGCAAGGCGTATGTCGATCATCCGTTGCCGATCGGTCTTGGCCAGACAGTCTCGCAGCCGTATATCGTCGCCCTGATGGCGCAGCTCGCCCATCTGACGCCGGAGAGCCGGGCCCTCGACGTCGGTGTCGGTTCGGGATATCAAACGGCAGTCCTGGCCGAATTGTGTCAGCACGTGTACGGATTAGAGATCCTTCCCTCGCTGGCGGAGGAAGCACGACAGCGATTATCCGCCTTGGGATATCGCAACGTAACGATCCATTGCGGCGACGGGCATCAGGGTTGGCCCGGACCCCAACGATTCGACGCGATCCTGGTTTCGGCGGCGTCGGACCACGTGCCGCAAGCGCTTATCGAACAACTCGCCCCCGGGGGACGATTATTGCTTCCACTCGGTAGCGACGTTCAGCACTTGGCGCTCATCGAAAAGCGAGTTGATGGCTCGCTCGACCGACAAAGTATTGCGCCGGTGCAGTTTGTGCCGATGACTGGCAAGGCGGAACTAACGGACTAGTGCGTGTCGCACGAACATGTAGCGTTACTGGCGGCTTGATTCCGCGGTTCCGAAAGCGATCTAAATGTTACACAGTACTGAGATGCGCTCGAAACGGCCGCGGGCGAATCGCAGCTTTTTCGCATAACCTCGCCCTGGGGTTTGACCATTACCTCTACCATCCCTACAATTTGTCGGCGGAGGGTGCTTATGAATCTCCAGGAGATCCTCAGCGTTAAAGGAACGAAGGTCCATACTGTTCGGCCGGACGCGACGTTGCAGGACGTCGTCAGAACGTTGGTCGAGCGAGGTATCGGTTGCTTGGTAGTTTGCCGATCGGACGCGACTGGCGGCGAAGAGTTGCTAGGAGTCATCACGGAGCGAGATATCCTTCACGCCTGCGTGTCCGGCAGCCGACCACTGACAGACGTCGTGGTGATCGATGCCATGAGTTCGGAGCTCATCACCGCCGCGCCGGAGGACGAGGTGGAATTGGTCATGGGCCTGATGACAACACGTCGCATCCGTCACTTGCCCGTGCTCCGCGATGGCCGACTAGCAGGCATGATTTCGATTGGCGATGTAGTTAAAGCCCAGCACGACCGGCTAGCCATGGAGAATCGCTTCATGAAAGACTACATCGGGCATCAACGGTGAAGAAGCAGCGCCGAGCAGATTGCATATTGGGCAGCAAACCGCCCAATCTCAGTTGACACGACGCCGTCCGCGCTTCGGCTAACTATTCTCCACGAGCCACGCTTGGCTACGCACTCTCCGTATAGCGCTCGATCTTTGCGCGGTCCACGGTCACACCGAGCCCCGGCGCTTGCGGCACTGCCATCATGCCGTCGGAGATTTCCAGCGTTTCTGTCAGCACTGTGTCGCGGACTTGCCGCAAGGCCAGTTCGTTGCTGCTAGAAAACGCGGCGGTGGCGGCCGCGAGATGCAGCATGGCGGCCGTGGCAATGCCGACCGACGGACGGCCTGCCAAGACGGCCATTGCCCCACCGGCGGCGGCGATGGCGGCACAGGCTTTGGCGGGCACGAGGCCGCCGACCTGCTCCAAATCGACCATGATGAATGGCGCCGCATTACATCGCACGGCGCTGAGCACGTCGACCGGGCGACGAATCGCGCGCCACATGGCCAACGGAACGTTCACCTGCCGAGCCAGAGACGCCACTTGATGAATCTCGTCGGTATCGAGCGGATCGAGCAAAAACTGCAATCGCTCCACCGCTTTCTGTGCGGCAAACTCGCGGGCGTCGTCGACGCTATAGCGGCCCGTGCCGTCGAAACGGAGTTCCACTCGGTCGCCCAAGATCTCGCGAATCGCCAAGAGGATCTTGAGATCATCTTCGGGCCTACTGCCGGCGACGATGGTCTGCGTGTGGAAGCCCTGTTCGGCCAATTCGCGCGAGATTTGAGCGGCCATCGCGGAACGGTGTCCGGCCAGGCGCATCGACACGGGCACGCGCCGCCGATAGTAGCCGCCCAACAGATTGCACAGCGGCTGGCCAAGCGACCGGGCCAGCAGGTCCCAAACGGCCATTTCGACTGCCGAGCGAAGTGGTGAGGGCGCGAGCGCGTCGATGTCGTGCAGTTCCTCGATGTCGTACGGGCTTCGGCCTTCCAAGACGGCCAGCAGCGCCTCGCGCCGCGCCGCAAGCTCGGCCACGCGCCAACCGGATCCCGATTCTCCCCAGCCTTCCACCCCCGAGGTGGCCCTCACTCGCACCAGCAAAGAACGGACCGCCGTCGGCGAATCCGTCCGGGGAATCGACACAAGGTACAAATCCAGGTCGTTGATCTTCATGTGTTTTTCCGTAGCGGCGATGGCAAGGCAAAACGCAAGTCTTCTCGGCGGATCACGCGCAGTCTCAACGATCGCGCAGAATTGTTTCTCAAGCAGACTAACGCATTCTTTAACGAGGCTCTCCGGGGCGCTGGCACCGGCCGTGATAGCCACAGTCTCATTCCCGCGAAACCACCCTGGCTCAATGTCGGTCGGCCCATCGATCAAATGGGCTTCGACACCACACGAGCGAGCCAATTCGGCCAGCCGCCGACTATTGGAACTGTTTTGGCTGCCCACGACCAGCACCACATCCGACTCCTGGGCAAGAATTCGGACCGCCTCCTGCCGGTTCTGCGTGGCATAGCAGATGTCGTCCCGCGGGGGCCCGACAATCTGTGGAAATCGCTGCCGCAGGCAGTCGATGATTTGTCGGGCGTCGTCGACCGACAACGTCGTCTGCGTGAGATAAGCCACCTTGGCTGCGTCGGCCACTTCGACGCGCTGGGCATCGGCAACCGTCTGCACTAAATGGATCGCCTCCGGGGCTTCACCCATCGTGCCCAACACCTCGTCATGGCCGGCGTGGCCAATCAACAGGATCGTGTAACCGGCCTCGGCGAAACGAATTGCTTCGCGATGGACCTTCGTCACCAACGGACAGGTGGCATCGATTGTCTTCAGTCGCCGCGCGGCTGCCTGACGTCGAATTTCCGGCGGCACGCCGTGGGCCGAATACAGCAAAAACACACCCTCCGGGACCTCCGCCAAGTCGTTGATGAAGATCACGTCCTGCTGCCGAAACCGTTCTACCACCCATTGGTTGTGAACGATTTCGTGGTACACGTAGAGTGGCGTACCATAGTTTTCGATTGCCAGTTCCAATGCCTCGATCGCCATGTTGACGCCTGCACAGAAGCCGCGCGGCGCCGCCAATATCACTCGCATAGTTCCCTCACCGGTCAAAAGACATCATAATGGACGCGACGGCGGGGGGCGAGGGGAACGGGGACGGGAGGCGGGGGACGAGGGACGAGGGACGGGCAGTGAAAAGGACATTGTGCGTGCATCCCGATATCACCCCGTTCTCCATTGGATTTGATCTCGAGCGCTATGGACCACTTGCCACCAAAGGGGCACCCCCTTCGCTGCGGCAGAGTCGACGCTATTGCCGACGTTTGGCCGCAGCACACTACGAAAATTTCACCGTCGCCAGCCGGCTCATGCCGCGCCGCCTGCGGCAACATGTCTCGAACATCTACGCGTACTGCCGTTGGGCCGACGACTTGGCCGACGAACTTGGCGACTCACAGCACAGCCTGAGCATGCTGGATTGGTGGGAAGGGGAGCTTCGCCGGTGCTATCAAGGCGAAGCCGTGCATCCGGTATTTATCGCGCTGGCCGAGACGATCCGCCGCTTCGACATCCCGATCGAGCCGTTTCTCGATTTGCTGGTTGCGTTTCGGCAGGACCAGCAGGTCACGCGCTACGACACGATCGAACAACTCCTCGAATACTGCCGCTACTCGGCCAGCCCTGTCGGTCGGCTTGTTCTGTATCTTGGTCGATGCCACACGCCCAATCGGCTGCGATTGGCCGACTCGATTTGTACCGGCTTGCAGTTGGCCAATTTTTGCCAGGACGTGGCACGCGATTGGGACCGCGGCCGTGTCTATCTGCCACAGAACGCCTGCCGGCGATTTGGCTATGACGAAGCGATGTTCTCGCGTCATGACTGTAACGACGCCTTTCGTCGCTTGCTGGCTGCTCAGGTGGAGCAGGCCGAGGGCTGGCTACGCAGCGGCACGCCGCTGGCGTCAATGATGCCGCCCGGCCTGCGGCTGCCGGTGGCATTGTTCGTCGAAGGCGGATTGGCTACGCTGGAGGCCATCCGCCGACAGCGCTACGACGTCTGGTTGCGGAGGCCAACAGTGTCCAAGCTTGAGAAGTTCCGTTTGCTAATCCGGTGCGCATGCAAAATGGCGAGAAAGCAAGCGCCGGAGTGATCGTTTAGCAAGATCGAGCAAAGCACGCATGACTCAGTGTCATCCTGATTCTCGTCCTAATGCAGATAATCGCGAGATGCTTCGCCGCGTTTGCCATGACAGCCTCATTAGCACCAGCTACCGCGAATGTCGGCGAATGGCCCGACGTGCGGGCTCCAATTTCTACGCGAGTTTCTTGCTGTTGCCGAAGCAGCAGCGGCGCGCCCTGGAGGCCCTCTACGCCTTCATGCGCCACACCGACGATTTGGCCGACGCAACGGACGCCCCTGCACGACGCCGCGAAGAACTCGCGGCCTGGCGCACCGCACTGGAAATGGCCGTGTGCCCCGCTGGAGACTTCGCATCAACGGCCCTGCCGCCCGCATCCCCGATAACCAGTATCTTGCCCGCCTTGGTCGACGCCATCGAGCGTTTCCACATTCCCGTCGAGCATCTGCGAGCGGTGATTGATGGTGTGGAGATGGATCTGGATCGGCGGCGTTTCGAGACTTTCGACGAACTGCGAACGTACTGCGAGCGCGTCGCCTCGGCGGTCGGCCTGGCCTGCATTCACATTTGGGGATTCCGCGGGCACGAGGCATTGGAACCGGCTCGGCAGGCCGGCATCGCCATGCAATTGACCAACATCCTTCGCGATCTGAAGGAAGACGCAGCCGCCGGTCGCATTTACCTGCCGCTAGCCGATCTGCGGACGTGCGACTACAGCGTGGATGACCTGACGGCCGGCGTGGTCGACCAGCGGTTCCATCGACTAATGGCAATGGAGGTCGAGCGGGCCGAGCAGTTCTATCGCCAGGGGAGCGAATTGATGCCGTTGCTTGAGCCGGCGGGCCGGCGCGTCTTCGGGCTCATGATGGCGACATATCGATCGCTGCTAAAGCGGATCGCGTGTCATCCGTCCGACGTGTTTCAACGCCGCGTTCGGCTGAGTCGATTCACTCGGCTGAGGCTCGCAGCGCGTTGGTTGCTGTGGCCACCTTCCAAGGACTGGTTACGATGACGGACCGCTCACCCTCGGTGGCGATTGTCGGTGGTGGTTTGGCCGGCATGGCCGCGGCCGTCGCCGCTGTGGAACGAGGTGTTTGCGTCGAATTGTTCGAGGCGGCCCCGCGTCTCGGCGGCCGAGCAGGATCGATGCTCGACACGACAACAGGCCAGCGCATCGATTATTGTCAGCACGTCGCGATGGGCTGCTGTCGCAGCTTTCTCGATTTCTGTCGCCGCACGGGCATTGACGACTGTTTTGATCGCTCCACAATTCTGCACTTCATCGCGCCCGACGCAGCGCAGCACGACTTCACACCAAGCCGGTGGCTGCCTGCGCCGCTGCATCTACTGCCGGGCCTGATGAATCTGAAGTACCTGACGCTCGGTGAGCGATGCGGCATCGTGCGAGCACTGATCACGCTGATGCGGCAGAAGGAACAGCGTACCACCCATGCCAACGCTCTCACAGGCGGAGAGCGGACCGTGGGAGCATGGCTAAAGCGCCATCGTCAATCGGAGCGCGCCATCGATCAATTCTGGTCGGTCGTGTTGGTTAGCGCACTCGGAGAGACCGTCGACCACGCATCGCTGCCGGCCGCACGGCAAGTCTTTCGCGAGGGCTTCCTTGGGTCGCGCGACGCGAGCGATCTACTGCTGCCACGATGGCCGCTGGGCGACATTCTTCACGATCGCGTGGGCAAGCGGCTGATCGATCGGGGCGTCAAGGTTCATCTCGCCACACCCGTTCATCACATTGACGTTTGGCCAAATCATCCACCCGTGTTGATCCTTGCCGATGGCACGCGACGCGTGTTCGATTTCGCAATCGTTGCCGTACCGTGGCGAAACGTGCGGGACATGTTCGCCAACGCCGCCTTGGCCGCTTTCCCGGCACTTGCCGGCGTGGAACAGATTGAGCCGGCGGCGATCACGGCCGTCCATCTTTGGTTCGACCGCCCGGTGACGGCTCTTGCGCATGCCGTGCTCGTCGGTCGACGGAGCCAGTGGGCGTTCACTCGCCTCGACGGTGCAGGACAACAGCACGTGCAAGTTGTCATCAGTGCTTCGCACCGATTGCCGCGCCTAGGACACGATGAACTACTGGGCGAAGTGCGACGCGAACTCGAGGCGATTTGGCCGACAGCCCGGGACGCCCGATTGCTGCACGGCCGCGTAATCGCGCAGCCGACGGCCATTTTTTCGATGACGCCCGAGGTCGAACGCTTTCGCCCCCCGCAGCAGACGCCGATCGCCACGCTGGCGTTGGCCGGCGATTGGACAGCCACCGGATGGCCCGCTACGATGGAAGGGGCCGTGCGGAGCGGGCTATCAGCGGTGAAGGCACTCGCGTCATGAAAATCGTGTATCTCGCGGCCGGCGCCGGATCGATGTATTGCGGCAGTTGCCTGCACGGCAACACGCTGGCCGCCGCGCTGTGCGCCGTGGGCGAGGACTGCCTGTTGGCGCCGATGTATACGCCGCTGCGCACGGACGAGGACAACGTCGGCATCGAGCGCGTTGCGTTTGGCGGAATCAACGTCTATCTGCAACAGCATTCCGCGATCTTCCGCCACACCCCTTGGGCGTTCGACCGCCTGTTGGATCGCCCGGGCCTGCTCCGCTGGGCAACGCACCGCAGCACCAGCGTGCGGCCGGAGCGCCTCGGACCGCTGACGGTTTCGATGCTCGAAGGCGAGTATGGCCGGCAACGGAAAGAGGTCGCGAAATTGGTCGACTGGCTCGCCCGCGATGTGCGACCGGATATCGTGCATTTGAACAATGCCATGCTGATGGGAGTCGCCCGCGAAATCACGCGCCGACTCGATGTCCCGGTTGTGTGCAGTCTTTCCGGCGAAGACAGTTTTTTGGAGAAGCTGCCCGAGCCGTACCACGGCCGAGCGTTGGCAGTGCTGCAAGAGCGTAGCGACGACGTGGCCTCGTTCGTGGCGATGAACGACTATTACGCGAAATTCATGGCCGAGTACTTGCACGTGTCGCCGCAGCGGATCTGCGTGTTGCCACCGGGGTTGAACCTGTCCGGCCACGGCACGCGGCAGCCCGGCGAGCGACCTTTCACCATCGGGTATATCGCCCGAGTTTGTCCCGATAAGGGCCTGCATCAACTCGCGGGCGCACTACGATATCTGGCGGAAGACGCCGATCTGCCGCCAGTCAGCGTGCGTGCGGCGGGCTATCTCGACGCGGCCGATCGCCCATATTTGGAGCGCATTCATCAAGACATTAGCGACGCCGGCCTGGCCGAGCGATTCGAGTATGTCGGCGAGCTCGATCGGGCAGAGAAGATCGCCTTCCTGCAATCGCTTGACCTGTTCTGCCTGCCAACGGTGTACCGCGAGAGCAAGGGACTTTCCGTGATCGAGGCGTGGGCAAACGCCGTTCCGGCCGTGCTGCCGGCCCACGGAGCGTTTCCTGAAATGGTCGATGACACGGGCGGCGGTCTGTTGTGCGAACCAAACGACTCGGCGGCGCTGGCCGCCGCTCTGAAACGAATGGCATTGGACGCCACGCTCGCGGCCGAGTGCGGCCGGCGGGCACAACAAGCCGTTCATCAGCGGTACAATGCGCAACGGATGGCCGAGCGAATGATCGACATGTACCAAAATGTGATCGACGGGTGGCGAAGCCGTCGCACTGCCGAATTGACCTCGCTCTGCGGGAGAGGGGACCGACACTTATGACGCTACTGGTCGAACATATTGTCAAGCACTATCCGACTCGTGGCGAGCCGCTCGTCGTGCTCCGCGACGTCTCGTTGGAGTTGAAGGCGGCGGAGAGTCTGGCAATCGTTGGTCCAAGTGGGTCTGGCAAAAGTACCCTGCTGAGTATTATTGGCGCATTGGAAACGGCTGACAACGGTCGCGTGACGCTCGACGGTCAAGACCCGGCTACGCTCGACGAGCCCGAGCTGGCGCGATTCCGCCGCCGGCAGATTGGCTTCGTGTTCCAAGATCATCACTTGCTGCCGCAGTGTTCGGTGTTGGAAAATGTGTTGGTGCCAACCGTCGCCGACGGAAAGACACTACCGGCTGCCTTCGATCGTGCCCGAATGCTCTTGGAGCGGGTCGGCCTGAGCGATCGGCTCGAACATCGACCGGCGGAACTTTCCGGCGGCGAGAAGCAGCGGGTGGCGCTGGCTAGGGCGATGATCAACGCCCCGCGATTGCTCTTGGCCGATGAACCGACCGGCAATCTCGATCGGACGACGGCCGCCCGCGTCAGCGAGCTGTTGGTGGAACTTCAGCAGCAGGAGCAAACCATGCTGATCGTAGTCACGCATAGCCAACGTCTGGCGGCGATGATGTCTCGGAAGGTCGAACTAGATGAAGGAATACTGAAAGGGATGGACAACGAGGGACCGGAGATGACCGACAGGGACTAGGCAATCCCTGATGTTCATTCCATCCCGCTCCCAGCCCTCTGCCCTTGTTCGTTATGTCACCATACCGCCTCATTATCGCATCGCTTCGCTACCATTGGCGCACAAACCTCGCCGTGGCGTGCGGCGTGGCCGTGGGCACGGCCATCTTGACCGGTGCGCTGCTGGTAGGCGATTCGATGCGCGGCAGCCTGCGCGAGTTGACCCTCGAACGACTCGGCCGCATCAACCAAGCACTGGTGAGCGACCATTTCGTGCGTGCCGCCCTGGCCGATGACGTCGCGGGCGAACAGTTCGCTGCGCCCGTCATCCTGCTCCGCATTAGCATGGAGAGCGTGCCGCCTGCCTCTATCCGCGCCCCGCATGTGGCTCTGATTGGCTGCGACGAGCGATTCTGGCACATGGGCACGGGCGGGCCGAAAGCGTTGCCGCGTTCTCGCGAAATCGTGCTCAATCGGCCGCTGGCCGAGCAGCTTGACGTGCGCCGCGGCGATACGGTTCTCCTCCGCCTTCCACACCTCGGCGCGGTTCCGGCCGACAGTGCCCTGGGCCGCAAACAAGAGACAGTCCGCACGCAGCGCGTGACTGTGAGCGATATTATCGAGACCGACGGCCTGGGCCGCTTCGGATTGCGGCCCACGCAACGCGTGCCGCACAATGCCTACGTCTCGCTGGAGTGGCTCCAGGATCAATTGGCACAGCCGGGCGGCGCCAACGCTATCCTGGTCGCCGGTGGCGAAGAGGCCAACGGTCCGCAGCTAACCGCCGGACAACTGAAACTGACCGATTACGGCCTGCATATCAAGAAGACGGCGCGCGGTTACTGGAACATTACGTCCGACCGCATGCTGTTAGATACGAGGACCGAGCAGGCGATTTTGAAGGCACTGGTTTTGTCCGCAGTCCAGAAGGGGACGGTCCCATTTTCGTCGAACGAAAATCGGGACAGTCCCCACGCCCAGTTGGCGCTAACGTACCTGGCCAACACCTTGGCCTGCCACGATCGTACAATACCATACTCGACCGTCACGGCCATCGACTTCTCGGAGTCGCCGCCGTTGGGACCGTTTCTTTCGACCGAGGGAAAGCCGCTGCCGCCGCTCGGTTCGGGCGAAATCGCCTTGAACGCCTGGGCCGCCGATGAATTGCACGCCAAGCTGGGCGATGCAATTCGCGTGAGCTACTTCGAACCGGAGAGCGTCGAAGGGCAAGTCCGCGAAGCGACCGCCACCCTGCGCCTGGCAGCCATCGTACGACTGAGCGATGCGGCCGACGACCGTGCGCTGACACCGACGGTCAAGGGACTGACAGACGAGCAGACGATGGCCGATTGGGACCCGCCGTTTCCCTTCGATGCCAAGCGCATCCGGCCGGCCGACGAGAAGTATTGGGATCGTTACGGTCCGACGCCAAAGGCCTTCGTGTCGCTGGCGACCGGGCGGCGACTGTGGGGCAGCCGCTTCGGCCGCACAACGTCGATCCGCTTGGCGCAGCAGCCGCGGCAACTCGCAGAGCGGCTCGATCCGGCAGCCATGGGGCTGGTTTTCCAACCGGTACGACGCCAAGGGCTGGAAGCCGCGGCGAGAACCACACCGTTCGGCGTTCTATTCTTGTGTTTCAGTTTCTTCATCATCGTTGCGGCGGCGATGCTGGTGGCCCTGCTGTTCCGCCTCGGTGTCGAGCAGCGGGCGGCCCAACTCGGCACGCTGCTGGCCGTCGGCCTCGCACGGCGGCAGGTCGGACGCCTGCTGCTGGGCGAAGGACTGGCCGTCGCGGCCGCCGGAAGCTTGCTGGGCGTGCCACTGGGAATCGGCTATGCCGGCTTGCTATTAGTGGGGCTACGAACGTGGTGGCTGCCCGCGATCGGTACGCCATTGGTGCGATTTCATTTTACGGCCGCCAGCTTGTCCATCGGCGCGGCCAGCGGCCTGCTGATTGCGATGGCGGTGATCTGGCTGTCGGTGCGACGATTGGGCCGCTTGCCGCTACGCTGGCTGCTGGCCGGCCAAACTGCGGTAGACCGCCCGTCACACGTGACACGGAAGACTCGTCGCCGTTTGCAAGTCGTACTGCTGCTGCTCGCAGTTGGGCCGACGACTACATTGCTGTTGCTTCAACCCGGCGAGCAATTGCAGGCCGGCGCATTCTTCTTGTGTGGCGCGACCGCTCTAGTGGCGTTGCTGGCGTTGCTGTGGATTCGCTTAAAGGCAGGCAGAACGGGCCCTGCTGTCAAGGTGGGCGGCGGCAATCTGTGGCGGATGGCGATGCGCAATGCCGCGCGAAATGCCGGCCGCAGCACGCTGACCATTGGGCTCATGGCGGCCGCTACGTTCCTGATCGTGGCGGTGAGCGCCTTCCGTGTTGATCGCGCGACCAAACGCCCGCTAAGGATAGCAGCAACGGGGGCTTCGCGTTGGTGGCTGAAAGCGATCAGCCAATTTTCCAGAACTTCAACACGCGGCAAGGGCGAAAGGCGATCGGGTTTTCGTCCGACGACGAGACGTCATTGACGACCAGCTCGCTGATATCCATGCGACTTCATGGTGGCGACGATGCGAGTTGTCTGAATCTATATCGGCCGCGGCAGCCGCGTATATTGGGCGTATCGCCGGCCATGATCCGCCACGGCGGTTTTGCCTGGGCCGAGACGCCCATAGGAGTTAAAAATCCCTGGACGCTGCTGGAGCAAAAGTCCGATCCGGCGGTGCCTGTCATCTTGGAAAAGAATACGGCCAATTACGCGCTGAATCTGTGGGGCGGCCTCGGCGAGACGTTTTCGATCGAGGACGAGTTGGGTCGGCCGCTCCGGCTTCAAGTGGCTGCGCTCTTGGCCGACAGTGTGTTCCAGGGCGACCTCTTGATAAGCGAGCGCGCGTTCTTGCAGCATTTCCCCAATACGAGCGGCTACCGCTTCTTTCTCGTCGAAGCACCGGCCGAGCAAACGACGACCGTACGCCATGCGCTGGAGCGAAATCTGGGCGACTACGGCTTCTCCGCCGAAACGACCGCCGAGCGACTGGCCACTTTCGTGACCATCCAGAACACGTATCTCTCGACGTTCCAGAGCCTCGGCGGATTGGGGCTCCTGCTGGGAACGATCGGCTTGGCGCTGGTGCAGTTGCGCAACGTCCTGGAGCGGCGTGGTGAGTTGGCCTTGCTGCGAGCGGCCGGTTTTCGTCGCATGCTACTGGCCCGACTCGTGCTGATTGAACACACGGTGCTGCTGACGGCCGGCCTGGGCGTCGGCGTGGTGGCTGCGATCCTGGCCGTCTTGCCCCATCTACTGACTCGTAGCGGTTCGCTTCCCTGGGCGTCGCTGGCCGGTACGCTGGCCGTCGTCTTGATAGTGGGGCTAGCGGCTGGTCTCCTAGCTGTCCGAGCGGTGCTTCGCGCGCCGCTACTCCCAACATTGCGCGAAGAAAACCGTTAAGCGACCCCAGCCCGACCGTCATCTTCCGCGCTGTGATCCGAACCATTCGATGTGGCGGCGGGGGCAGAATTGAAATCCCTGGCTGGCGCAGTACGGTTCGAGCCACATAGCCTTCTCTGCAAGCCCTTCGACAGTCGTGCCTTGCGGCATGAGCATCACACGGTCCCGCTCAAGCTGCGGAAACTCGGCCAGATACGTCTCGACTTCGCGACAATCGGCCGGGCTGTCAATGACGAACTTCAGTTGGTAATCGTGCTCGGCCGTAAGCTGGCGGATCACCTCCGGGGCGTGCCGATGCAGTTCGTGACGTCTGGCCCAGTGCGGGTCACTCACCGGCGGCGCCGAATTGGCGAGTTTTGGACTAATCGACATCAGATCGCAGGCCACGGGAAGATACAGCGTGCCGGACGTTTCGATCGTGATGTGCCAGCCATCGCGTTGCAGGACGTCGCACAGCGGAATCAATTCGGCCGACAGCATCGGCTCGCCACCGGTAATGACAACGTGGTCGGCTGAACTGCCGGCGTCGACGGTGGCGGTGTCAATCCACGTCGGTCGCACGTGCCGCAGTTGTTCTACGCGATCGAGCGCCTCGGCAACCGACAGGTCTTCGCCTTCCGGCGTCCAGGAGGCGTAGGGCGTATCGCAATAGCCGCAGCGAAGGTTGCAGCCGCTGGTGCGCACGAAGACGCTCTCCGTGCCCGTCAGCCGGCCTTCACCTTGGATCGAGCGAAATATCTCGGCGATGTGCATGGTGTGGGGAGGCAAGGGATTGGGGATTGGGGATTAGAGTCACCTGAGCGCAGCGAGGGATCTCATCATGCAAGATCATCGTTGCGCTCAGAATGCCAATAGTGTCTCATTGCCAGCCCTAATCCCTAAGCCCCAATCCCTCCTCCTGATACTTCAACGGATCAACCAACCCCGCCTCGGCAAAACCTTTTCGGCGGAGCAAACAGGAATCGCAACGGCCACAACTCGCGCCGTTGTGGTCGGGGTCATAGCAAGAGTGCGTCAGCCCGTAGTCGACACCGAGTTCAACGCCACGGCGGATGATCTCGGCCTTTGTCCAATGAATCAACGGTGTGTGGATCGCGAACTTCAATCGGCCTTCGACGCTGACCTTGGTGGCCAGATTCGCCATGGCCGTAAAGGCGGCAATGTACTCCGGCCGGCAGTCGGGGTAGCCGCTATAGTCGATGGCGTTGACGCCAAGAAAAATGTCGGCGGCCCCCGTGACTTCGGCATAGGCCAATGCCAGCGACAAGAGCACCGTGTTGCGTGCCGGCACATACGTAACAGGGATACCATGGGCCATCTCATGTACTGGGCGGTCTTTCGGCACATCGATATCAGCCGTCAACGCGCTCTGGCCAAACTGCGTCAGGTCGACATCGAGCACGACGTGGCGAACGGCGCCGAGCGATTCTGCCACGCGGCGGGCCGCCTGAAGCTCGTAGCGGTGCCGCTGGCCATAGTCGACCGACAGCGCATAGAGCGCGAAGCCTTGCTGCCGGGCAATGGCAGCCGTGGTGGCCGAATCGAGCCCCCCGGAAAGCAGGATTACCGCGTTTGCCATCGTGTCGATCCTCTCTCGCGCCGCGTCTGGTTGGTCCCCTTTCGCCGAATCCTGTATCATGCCACAATAACCTCTTGCAGGAAAGGAACGGCGACACGTGGAGCATCGGTTTTGCGACGTGCTGGAGACTTTCGAAAATCAGTATCCCGGCCGGGACTACAGCATCGAGATCGTCTGTCCTGAGTTTACCTCCGTGTGTCCGAAGACGGGCCAGCCGGATTTTGGCGCCCTCAGAATCCAGTACGTGCCCGAGGCGAAGTGCGTGGAACTGAAGAGCCTGAAGTTCTATTTGCAGCAATTTCGCAACGAGGGAATTTTTACGAGAACGTGACCAACCGGATTTTGGACGATCTGGTGGCCGTGCTGGAGCCACGGCGATTGACGCTGACGGCCGATTTTAGCCCCCGGGGCGGAATCACGACGAAGGTGACGGCCAGCTACGAGGCATCGGTTGGCAACCAGCGACGTTAAAATACGCGGGCGATATACTGGGCCGCGAATTACCCGGTCCTTGTTTGCACATTTGACATCCCCTGGACTCTGACCCCCATCTCCCATGCCTGAAGCGCCGCGCGTGATTCTTTCTGGATTTTCCGACGAGGCCGCCAATCAGAAGACGGCCGTGCAACAATTTGCCGCCTTTGCCGCCTTGGGGCTGCAATATTACAGTCTGCGGTTCATCGACGTCGGCACGGGCATCAAGAACGTGATGAAGCTGACGCTGGCCGAAATCCAGAAGGTTCGCCACTTACAGGACGAATATGGCCTGAACGTCTCATCGATCGGCTCGCCTATCGGCAAAGTGAAGCTGTGCGACGTCGACGACGGAACGAAGAACGAGTACGTACCGTTCAAGAAGTATCTCGATCGCGAGGTGAAGAAGGCGTGCGAACTGGCCCACGCGTTTGAGGCAAAGTTGATTCGCGGCTTCTCGTTCTATCCGCCCAAGGGGTCCGATCCGTCGCAATACGTATCGCAAGCGGTCGATCAGTTGGGGCAGGTTGCCGAAGCCTTTCATCGGGCCGACCTGACCTATGGTCTCGAAATCGAAGCAAACCTGGTGGGTTGCACGGGCCAAATCATGGGCGAGATCTACCAAAAGGTAAACCACCCAGGCATGGTGCTGGTGTTCGATGCCGCTAATGTTTTGTGCCAGGGTTTTTCCCCCGCCGAACTGTACGAGCAGTACCTGGCGATGAGGCCCGGCTTAGGCTGGCTGCACATCAAAGATTACCGCTGTCCGGCCGGCTCGATCGAAAAGGGCAAGCCGGTCAACGAGGACGCTTTGGCACACTTCGTCCCGGCCGATTTGGGCGACAGCGGCCACGAGGCCATCTTGCGCGATTTCCGCAGCATTCTACCGTCGATCGAACGGAAGCTCGATCGTCGCGGAATCCCCGGCGTATTCCTCGATCTGGAGCCGCACGTCAAAGGCGGCGGACAGTTCGGCGGCTTCAGCGGTCCCGACGGGATGGGCGTCGCGCTCCGCGCAGCTTTGCCGCGTGTTGGATTACGTAGGGATCAGCTACCACCTCCGCGACTTCGCCGATATCCAGGCGGCCCGAGGATTCTAAAGCGGGACAGCCAGCACGCGCCGTGTGCCGAACGTAGAGACTTACTCGCCCTTCTCGGCCAGCGCCAGTTTTCGGCGCAGAGTGCGGACCTTTTCGCGGACCATCAGCGACGCCTTTTGTTTGACGAGATTCGCACCGTCAAACCAGCCGTAGGGCTCCTCGTACACCAGATGGCATTCAATAAGGGCGGCGTCGGCCGGATCGACCAACCGCGTGATTTTTGCGTAGCCGCCGGCGTTATGATAGGGATGCGTTGGGCCGACAACAATCTCGGCCTGTTGGTTGCGCAGCAATGGCCGCCACTGGTTTGGGAATTCCGCGTCGTCGTCAAAGCGTTGGTCGATCCTGGCCGCTGCAAGGATTGACGCGTCGGCACGGCTTAGTTCGGCCAGTCGCGTGGCGCTCACTTGCACCCGCTCGAAGAGCAAAAACGTGGTGTAGACGAACCGCTCTTCGTAATTGTCCTTGGTAACTGCCGAGAGTTTTCGCTTGGCCATCTCTTCCTTGCTGAGCACGCCCGACTTGGTGACCACGCGGCTCTTGCCTTCGTCGGCGCCCTTGACGAGCGATTCGATAAACTCTTTCGAGGTGAGCTTCTTCCAATCGCCATGCACGACGAACCACAGATCGACGGCTCGGACGGCCGGCCCCTCGCCTTCCGACGCCTTAACCGTACGGACTTTCACGATTGCCGGCGCGTAGTAAGATTTGCGGACGAGATCCTCGACGCGGTTCCGGGCGTCGGCCTTGGCCAATGCCGCCCGCTGTCCAGCCGCGTCGAGTCCATCAGCGAGCACGGGCGGCGGCAGCTTGACCATCGTGCCGTCGGACATTTTGACGCCCCGCTCGGTAAGCTCGTGAAATATGGGGCAATCGGCCGCAGCACTGTTGGCGGCCAAAGCGAAGATAGCAAGGTGGAGAGGCAGCAGGTTCATGGCATGTTCCAGTAAACAGCAGTGGACTATCAATACAACGCTATGTTCACCACGGAGACACGGAGGAGAAAGAGTGCAGAAAGACGCGGTTGCGTTTTCCAATTCGCACTTCTGTAGGTACGGCTTGCGGCGTCAGTCAAACTCTATTTGTCGCAGCTCCTGTGTGGTCTTCTCCGTGTTCTCCGTGTCTCCGTGGTCATTCTTGTCGTTGGCTCGTCTCTACCTCAGCGCGTCGAGCGGCTTGAGTCGCATGGCAGACAGGCCGGGCAAGAGGCCGCCGAGCAGGCCCATCAGCAGACTCAGCAGGATGCCGGTGGCGATGATCTGGCCGCTGATGGCCAATTGCAACACAACCGATTTTCCGCCCCCGCCGTGTCCGCTCATGATGCTGGTGGCCGTCCATCCGTCGCTGAGCGAGCCCAGTGCGCAGCCGAGCAGCCCGCCGACCAGCGCGATGGCCAGCGATTCCAGCAGGAACGACATCAGGACTTGCCAGCGGCTGTAGCCCAGCAGTCGAAGCACGCCGATATCCTTGATCCGCTGACTGATGGCGGCGAACATGGTGTTCATCACGCCGAATACGCCGCCGATGGACATCACAATTGCCAGAAAGGCGATGGCAAAGGAGAACTGCTTGTTCATGTCCGACAGGTTGGCGTAGTAGTCGGTCTCGGTCTGTGCCGCCACGGCGGCCTTCTTATAGTCTTTGCTCAGAAACTCCGCCAGACCTTTGGCGGCTTCTTCATCCTTTGTATGGAGAACGAGCGTCGTGTAGGTTTCCTTGCCGAACAGCGCGGCCACGAGCGAGCGTTTCGCCCAAATCTCCGAATTGAACGTCATGCCGTTCGATTTCAGCACGCCGACCACCAGCCAGACGCGATCGCGAAGGACGAATGTGTCGCCGACGCCGAGCCGGCTCGGATTTCGTGCGTGGGCCAATTCTTCGGCACTTCGGCCGCGCGCTGAATTCGTGAGCGACCCCCTCGCCGAGAACCGCCTGGACCAATGGCGTTGCGGCGTCGCCCGTCGCACCATGGGGCGCTTCTTGCACGCCGGCCTCCGAAAACCAGCTTCCGCCGGGAAGGAGCTCTAAGTTGTGAACGCGGGCCGTCAACTGCGGATCCTCGATGCCGCGGAGTTGGAGGAAGCGGCGCTTCGGCCGGCCGTCAGAACTCGGCACCGGCTGATTGACCACCAAAAAGGTCTCGCGGCTCGATAGCGGGCGGCCCCCTTCGCGCTCGACCGCCGGCAAGTTTTCGATTTCGGCCAAGTCGCCAACCGTGAGGTTGCTGATAATCTCGTCGGTCGCTCCGTCGGAGAGCACCAGCACATTGCCCGGCTGACCGGTGTTCTCGGTCATTTTGCGCAAGCCGTTGACGAAGGCCATCATGACGGTCAAGAGCGAAATGACGGCCGTGAAAGCCAGGGCCGTCATTATGGTCGTCTTCCAGCGGATGGTGAGATTGCGAACGTTGTAGCGCAAGGGGACCTTGCCACAAACAACCAGGGCCAACAACATCGCACCGGCGAACGCTAGCAGATTCCAGACGGTCAGATAGCCGAGCAACTGTGCAGCGATTCCGCCCGCCGATTCGGTTGTCGTTTGCGCTACGGCGCTGAGCATAGCCGGTCCTCGCTCCGGCCTGTCAGTATAACGCCGTGGCCGCTGGGCAGCAACGTTGTACAGATGAGAGAAACTTATGAGCCGCTTTCGTCTCGTAGAATCGCCAACATCTGTTGGCGCAAAGACGGTATCCGATTCTCAACGACGTCCCAAACGAGGTCATAGTCAACGCCAAAGTAGTCGTGGATCAATCGATCCCTCATACCGGCCATAGATCTCCACGGCACCTCGGGATACCGACTCTTCAAATCAACGGGCACTCTCTTCGAGGCCTCGCCGATGATCTGGATGCTCTTGACGAACGCTCGCTTAAGGGTAGCATCCCGCTGGAACTGCTCTTTGGTTAAGCCAACTCTTGCCGCCAATAGGTACTCCGTCTCATCCCGGATGTGACGCAAATACTCAAGCGGCGAGAGTGGCATACTCGACCTCCTTGAGAATATGGGGGCCGAGATACGGGCTGAGCGATTCCGCGGTTACCAGCTCGACCGGATGTTGAAGAATATCTTCCAAAAAGAACGAGAGCTCCATGAAGGCATCGAACGTCTTCTTACCAGCTTCGAATTCGACCAACAGATCAATATCGCTATCAGGGCACTGCTCTCCTCGAACAAAAGAGCCGAACAGGCCGATTCTGCTTACGCCCAATGTGCGCAAGCGAGATTGGCTCTGCCGCAGCGCGGCCAATACATCTTCTTTGGTTTGGATCGCCGCTTGCATCGTCGTATTTCCCTGTTGCGTACAGCGTCACACGGCCGCGACGGCCTCTTCGTGGGGCTGCTTGGCATCAGCGCGGCTGGTGCTGAGCGACATCTGCATCGTCACGCTCCAGCGGCCTTCCTTGTCGGCCTCGACCAGCCAGTGCGGCATCACGACAACCGATTGATGGACCAACTCGAAGCCGCCTTCCGATTGGCTGACGGTTTCGATGGGGAACGTCCAGAAGCCGGTGGGCCGGGACATTTTCAGGCCGACGTCCAGCCCGAGCCACTCGTCGGTCAACCCCAGGCCATACACTTCGTGCAGGTCGAGTTTCGAGCCGAGTTGCCCGAGGATGTTGCCGTCGATGTCGGAAAAGTTCCGGCCGTAAGCGTTCGACGGCATGCCGGCGAAGTTCAGTTCGACGGCGAAGTGCAGCGGTCGGTCGGCCGGGAGATTTTCGAGCAAATAGGCCACTTGCAGCATCGAACTTCCGGCGTCAAGCGTCAGTCCCTTGGTGACCCGCACCGGGACGTCGCAGGCCATGCCATCGCGGAGCAATTGCACCTGGATGCGGTCGGGATTGCGGCGAATGCGGGCCTCGTAACTGCCGTGGACGAAGTCGCCACGCTGCGGCGCCGTGCCGGCCGCCACCGCATCGAGCGTCACGTCGTTATCGTAGAACAGGTCCACGAGGCTCTTGCGAAGGTGATCGTCGTATTGCAGCCGCTTGTCAAGGTCGGGCTGCTTGAACACAACGAGATCATGAATGCTCGCGACTTTGCCTTCGCTGGACTGATGCTCGCCGGCGCGAACGGCCTCGTGATATGCCTCGGGCCGTCGTGCAAGCGTGGCCAGCAAGTTGTGTGGGACGCGGCGGACGTCCAACTCGGTAAGCTGCCCACCGCGATTAGGCGTTAGCAGCGCGATGATCTTGTCATTCGCCAAGCGGACTTCTTGCCGGGCGTCGAAATTGAAATCGTCGGCCGTAGCGTCAATCCAGTGCTCGGGCTTGGCCGTTGCGCGATCCAGCAGGTTATCGGCGGCAATCAGGTGCTGATAGACCGCGTTGCGCAGATGTGGCAAGTAGATGCCGCCAAAGGCCCCGTGCCAGTAGCTGCAATTGCACTGGCCGCGGTACATCTCGATACGCGCCTGCTCGACCAACTCGCCGACAACGGCGTCACCGGCCGCTTGGGCGTCGAGAGTTTCCTGCAAACGGCGGCTGACCGTCATCATGCGGCAGTACATCTCATCGGCTTCCGGATATTTCACTTTGAAATTCCGCCAGAAGCCGCCCCGGACGAAAGGTCGCAGCGCCGCCCAATGCGGATCGTCGTGCATCTCATGCTCGACCTGCTTATATCGTATGAGCTGTTCGGTGGGCAACGCCCATTCGGTCATTTCGCGATAGCTGCAATCGGGCAGATAGGCCTTGCCGACCGGCGGCACGTTGTCGAAGGCTTCGGCCAGCGTCGTAACTTGGATCCAATCTTGGTTCTGGACGATCGCATCGAAGAAGTGCACCAGCCAGCCGTCGTCATACACGTGTTTCTTTGTCTCGGGCCAAGTGCCAAACTTCTCGCCATCGTCGCCGAAGACCGCGACCGCGTCGGGATGCTCGTCGGCCATGCGGGCCAAATACTCGATCGTCTGCTCAGGGCCGGCGAATGGGATCATATATCGCAGCCGTTCGCTACCGGGGAAAACCGAGAGCAGGTGCCCCTCGTCTTCTGTAAGGAAGTGGCCGCTGAGTTGCGACTCCGTCAGCCCGGCGCACTTGAAATGGAAGTCGTCGAGCACCGTGTATTCGATGCCGGCGTCGACCAAATCGCGGGTGAAGGATTGCTCCCACACGCGCTCCGGCACCCATAATCCGCGGATCGTGGCGCCCATGCGGTTTTGCAGCCAACGGGTATACGATCGAATCTGTCCGATGCGGTCGCGCGAGGGGATCATGGCCAGGATCGGCTCGAAATACGCCCCGCCGAGGATCTCGATCCGCCCCTGCTCGACCAGTTGGGCGAGCCGATCGACGTATTCGCCATGATGCGCGGCGAGCCATTCCATTAGTGAGCCGCTGGTATGCAGCGACATCTTCAGCGACTCGTAGCGGCTGAAGACCTCGAGAAATGGGCGATAACTGTCGTCGAACGCCTGTTGAAAGACGTGGTCGAAGTTGCCGACGGGTTGATGATTGTGCAGGGCAAGAACGAGGCGGATGCGGTTGGGCATGATCGTTGAAGCGGTGTCAGGTGATTAAGGATTTGGGTCGAGGCCGGGTCCATTTTTCGGCTCGCGAAGCTGTTTGGCAAACTCGCCAGAGCCCGAATTCATGGATCTGTCCCCATTGATGCAACGGGAACAATTCCTTAATCGGCAACCGCAACCCATTTTATCCAGTCTGCCTGCTCAGAATAGTTCGCGATTCCGGCAATTCGACCTCAACTTCGCGCAGAAACGCCGCCGCTTGCTCCGGCGGCACGGGGTTGATGTAGAATCCTGTACCCCATTCAAACCCGGCCGTCTTCGTCAAACTCGGCATAATCTCTACATGCCAGTGATAGTGACCCAACTCCTGCGTGTCAAAGGGGGCCGTGTGAATGATATAGTTGTAGGCCGGCTGGTCAAGTGCGGCCTCGACCTTGCTGATCACCTGCCGCATCACGCCCGACAGATCGTCGACTTCATTCTTCTGAATGTTCTCGAAGTGGCTCGAATGGTTTTTCGGCAGGATCCAGGTTTCAAAGGGGAAACGGCTGGCGAACGGGCAGAAGGCCAGGAAGCTCGGCGTGTCCAGCACAATCCGCTGTTCGACGGCCAACTCCTGCTGGATCATGTCGCAATATACGCAGCGGCCCCGATAATTGTAAAATTCCAAAGAGCCAGTCATTTCCTCCCAAACGTTAATCGGCACGATCGGCGTGACGATTAGCTGGCTGTGCGTGTGTTCGAGCGAGGCGCCCGCCGCGGCCCCCACGTTCTTAAATATCATCCCGTAGACCAGCCGTGGGTCCTTCTTGAGGTCGACCAGTCGGTCGCGATAGACCCAAAACACCTCGCGGAGTTCCTCTTCGGCAAGTTCCGACGTGCTGACGATGTGCCGCGGCGACTCGATGATCACTTCATGAGCGCCAACGCCGCGCATCATGTCATAGATGCCCTCACCGCGCTTGTTGAGGTGTCCTTCGATTTCCAGCGCGGGGAACTTATTGGGTATCACGCGAACCCGCCAGCCCTCGCGGTTTCGCTGCGAAGACGGCTTGCGATAGGCGATGATTTCGCCGGGCGTCTTGTCCTCATGCCCTTCGCAGAACGGGCAAAACCGGCCTTTTTGCCGCTGCGGCGTGGAGTCGAAATCGTGCGGACGCTTGGCCCGCGACGAGGCAATGATTACCCAACGACCAACAATTGGATCTTTGCGAAGGTCTGGCATGAGCAGGGATTAGAGATTGGGGAATAGGGATTGGATTTAGCCGGCACATTCCGTGTGCACGCTACCGTGTCACGCTTGCCACATGATCAATTCGTAATCGGGCGACGGGACGTTGGTTTCGATCGCGCCTTCGTTGGGCACGCGCTCCACCGACTGCTTGTCTTTCAACAGTTCGACGTAGAAATGGACCGGCTCGTCGGTCTTCCGCGCGAGGCTGCGGAAGGGAATGGCGAGTTCGAAAAGCTGATCGGCGGCGGCGACGGCGTGCGAGCCGGCCATTGCCGCCCCGTGGCGCCAAAACTGCACTTCCGGCGCCTTGTGGCTGGGATGCACGACGATGACCTCGAAGCCTTCAGGCTGGAGGAACACGACGCGAATTGCCTGGACATCGGCCAATTGCTCGCGGAACGGGCCGCCGCGCGAGTCCAACCGCAGCAGCAAGAGCTCGGTGTCGAAGCCGAAGTAGAGATCGGAGATGTAGCCTTGCGTCACCATGCTCATCGAACCGCGCGAGCCGCTACACACATAATGTCCCGCATTGATCCATTCAAAGTAACTTCGCCGCCCGTCGACTTTGACGCTCAACAGGCCCGTCGGCTCGGTATAGGTCTGTGCGTGGCGATGTCCTTGGCTGATCGGTCGGGCCAATTCACTCGGCGGCTGCTCGCCAAGAACCAGATACACGTTCTGCAAGTGCTTGCGGAACAGGCGATCGAACAGTCCGTCCTGGGCGCTGCTATGGCTATCGCCGAACCACCAGAACCAATCGCTCCCTTCGGCAATGTACAACTCTTCCCATGCCTGGGCGATGCGATCGGCCGGCTTCGACTTTCGGGCCGTAATGCCCTGCAACCACTGCCGCGTCTCGTACACGAAGTCCCAGGCCCGGTTGCATTCGGGGTGGCCGATCCAGATGCCAAAGTTGTGTTGAATCCAACTGCCGGGAAACAGATGGCCGAGCTTGTCGGTGGCCGGATAACGGGCCAGGTAGTCGGCGACGCGCACCGGCGTGATTTTTGGATGCTGCACGATGCCCCGATACACGCCGCGCAAAAAATCGACGCCGGCGTTCGGGTAATACTCCCAGCAGTTCTCGCCGTCGAGGATGATGCTCACCAGCGTGGGCCGGTGGCCGGCGTTGCCGCCGGTGGCGTTGCCGATGGCTTCGAGCTTTCCGATCAGATCGCCTACGGCGTGCTCGGGGGCGTAGCGATGATAGTGGAAGCCGATTTGATCGCTCATCGCGTGGTCGCGGAAGACGATCTGCAGCGATTTCCCCTGCTCGTCGACGCGCCACGGACGGTAGAGCATTTCCGGGTTTCGCAGGTAACCATTGCCGTCTCGCGACACCCAGCCGTCGGTCGAGCATGAGAGGATTTCCTCGTCGGTGCCGACCCACTGGATGCCCGATTCGGCAATGGCCGCCACCGCCGCCTGACAGACGGAACCTTCCGAAGGCCACATGCCGCGCGGCTTCTGGCCAAACACCTTTTCGTGATACTCGACCGCCCGGCGGATTTGCTCGCGGGCGTCTTCGCCGTAGGCCTCGAGATGCTTCGGAAGCATGACGTTGGGCATCGCGCGGCGTGCCAGACGCTTATCGAGCAACAGCGGCAGAATCGGGTGATAGAACGGCGTCGTCGTCAATTCGACTTGCCCGCGCTGCATCAGTTCACGGTGTAGCGGCACGACTTGCCGCAGGAGCTCCATCTGTTTTTCCAGGAGCCACTGCTTGTCCTTCTCCGACCAGTGTCGGCCCTTAGTGCGGAACTCGGCCAACTCGGCGTCGTGGTCGAACGCCAGCGGGTGCATCCACACCAGATTCGACCAGCATTGCAGGTCGATGATATCGCGCTTGCTGAATCGTTTGCGGGCTCGTTCGGCCGAGTCGACGCCCAGGCCGCGCTTCTTGTACAGCTCGTGATAGCGCGGATAGGGGCGGATCATGTGATCCGGGTGGACCATGAAAAAATTGTCCAGCAGATAGTACGCGTCGTCCTCATTGAGGCCATCGGCCGGCAAATGTGAAACTCGCAGATGCGTATCCTGGTGGCCACCGTCGGTAAAGGCGGCCAACTGCTGCAAGAGGCTGGGCACCAAATTGATCGTGGCGTGCAGCTCGGGCACTTCCTTCAAGAGCATCGCCATGCCCCAATAGTCCTTGGTGCCGTGCAAGCGGACCCAAGGCATCGGGTTCTCACCGGCGACATCGTCGGGATAATACGGCTGATGCTGATGCCAAAAGAAAGCTAACGCGACTTCGTGCATGGCGATCCTTCACCTGGAGGAGAGACTACAAATTGTAAACTGCAAATTTTCTGATTTCAATTTGCAGTTTTCAGTTTGCACTCACGGTCCGTCGTTCTAACGTCTTTTGATAGAGGTCTTCGTATTGCTTCGCACTGCGGGCCCAACTCCAATCCTGCGACATGCCCGTGGCCATCAGTGTTTTCCACACATCCGGCCGGCGATAGGCGTCGCAGGCTTGCCGCAGACATTCGCTCAACGCCAGGGCACTGTATTCGTGGAACACAAACCCGTTGCCATTCGGATTGGGCGATAGCGGATCATAGCCGGTGATCGTGTCGGCCAGACCGCCGGTCGCGCGGACCAGCGGCACGGTGCCATAGCGGAGGCTGTAAAGCTGATTCAATCCGCACGGTTCGAAACGGCTGGGCATGAGAAAAATATCGGCCCCGGCCTCGATGCGATGCGCCAGCGGATTGGAGAAGCCCAGCTTCACGGCAACCTTCTGCGGAAAGCGCTCGGCCAGGAGTTCCAATACCTTGTGATACTTCGGCACTCCCGTTCCCAAGATGACCCACTGCACGTCGCTCGTCTGCACCCAGCGCTGCATCACGTCGGCCACAAGGTCGAATCCCTTCTGATCGATCAGCCGACCCACCATGCCGACCAACGGCGCAGTGGGCTCTTGCGGCAGTCCGACTTCCTTCTGTAGCGAGGCCTTGCAGATCGACTTTCCTTGCTCGGCAGTGGCACAGGTGTAGTTCGCGGCCAGATGTGGATCTTTCTGCGGGTCCCATTCGTGCGGGTCGATGCCGTTGAGGATTCCCGAAAGCACGTCGCGCCGATATTGCAGCACACCTTCCAGCCCGCAACCCAAGGGGCTGCTCTGAATCTCCTGGGCGTAACGGGGGCTGACCGTGCTAATTGAGTCGGCAAATACCATCCCCGTCTTCAATAGGTTTAGATTTCCGTGGAATTCCATCTGATGCCAATTGAAATACTTCCAATCGAGGCCCGTTAAGAGCATGTCCCAATGCCAAAACTGGCCCTGGTACGAGATGTTGTGAACCGTCAGCAGGCTGGCGATCCGCTCGTAGCGCGGCACGGAATGATATTCGATTTTCAAATAGGCGGGGATCAAGCCGGTCTGCCAGTCGTTGACGTGCAGCACGTCGACGTGCAAATCCAAGAGCCGAATCGCTTCCAGCACGGCCCGGCTGAAGAACACGAACCGCTCGCAGTTGTCGATGAAGTCCTTGCCGTCGACGCTGTAGAGTTCGTCGCGATCGTAGTATTGATCCTGCTCGACCAGATACACCGGCACGGTGCTGCCCGGCAGTGTGCTTTTCGACAGATGGCCGGAGACCATCTTGCTGCCGATCGGCACGATGAAGTCGATGCCCAACGGCTCGATTGGCTGGCCGCAGTAACGTGTCTGCCGGTAGCCCGGCATAATCACGGCCACATCGTGGCCGAGTCGGGCCAGTTCGATCGGCAGCGCGCCGCAGACATCGGCCAGACCGCCGGTCTTGGCAAATGGCACCGCTTCGCTTGTGGCCAGCAGAATGTTCAAGGTGGTGGCGCGTGGTTAGTGGTTGGTGGCGAGTGGTTAGTGGCGAGTGGTTAGTGGCGAGTGGTTCGACAACCCAGGCTTGACTGGCAACTCCAGCCACTAGTCACTAACCAGCCTTCACTGCTTCCTGATTATTGCCGATCGTCGCTTGGCGCAAAAGGCACAATCGGCACAATCGTCAATCCTTGCCTCAAATCGCTATAACGGGATATTTAACAAGTGCCTTATCTTACCTATATTGTCAAGGAAGATTCGCGCGCAGCTTCCCTGGATTGCGCTACCGTTACATCGGAATGCCGGCTGCGGCGGTTGAGCTTTTTCCGCGGGCACCGGTGACGGGAACACTGATTAGCGCTGATCGGCGTTAATCGGTGTTCCTGGGAGGTCTCACGCAAAGGCGCAAAGATGACAAGATGGTGAGGATGCTCTTTGCGTCTTCGCGCCTTTGCGTGAGCCACATTCCTGTTGCGACAAATTTGCGATGCGGCCTGTTTGTCCGACTTTCAGAGGGGGCGGTGACTACACCGCCTTTCAAGACATAGAACTGGTCCACGGCAAATTGATCGCGATAGCGCGAAATGGCGAAAACGCGAAATGCTCAAGAGTTTCTGATTATGCGTTTTCGTTCTTTCGCGCTTTCGCGATCCAAAAAGAGATTGATGCCGACTTCCGCAAGTTCCTTTGTCTCGGGTGCGCCGTAGCGGCGGACGGCATGCGGACCGCGCCTGCTACTTGGGCGGCTCGATGCCGAAATCGCGGATCGTCAGCAGACTTTGCAGCGGATAGCCGCGCGCGGCGAAGGATTCGCGGCCGCCTTCCATGCGGTCGATGATCGCCAGCACGCCAACGACCTTCAGGCCGAATGCCTCGCACCGCTCGATGGCCTGGAGCGACGATCCGCCGGTGGTGACTACGTCCTCGACGATCACGGCCGTGTCGCCCGGTTTGACGGGCCCTTCGATGAACTGGTTGGTGCCGTGCCCCTTCGATTCCTTGCGGACCATGAAGCCCAGAAGCGGCGTTTCGCGGACGGCCGACATCGTGACCACAGCGGCGGTGATTGGGTCGGCCCCGATCGACATCCCACCCACGGCCGTCGGCATCGGGCCTGCCTTCATCAGGTCTAGCATCCCTTCGCCCACCAGCCGGGCCCCGGCCGGGTCGAGCGTCACCTGTTTCCCGTCGAGATAGTACGTGGCCTTTTTGCCCGAGGCCAAGGTGAAGTCGCCGAACTTCAAGGCCTTCTGGCGGAACAGGTCCATCAACGCTTGTTTGTCGTACATGCGATTTCCTAATGAGCGAGCGTGCAAATAGCAGGCACGCTCCGTGTGCCTGCTATTAGAGCTGGGGAACTAGGATTTGAACCTAGACTAAGTGATCCAGAGTCACTCGTGCTACCGTTACACTATTCCCCAGAGTTTTCCAAGAGGGTACCACAGGTTCTTGGGGCGACGACTCGCCATTCTAGCACAGCCGCCACAACTGCCAAGCCTTCCCGCGGGGCCTTCGCTCACGCTTTGTCGTTTGCACAGTCTGCGTGCTGGTCATGATTCGGCCTACGACTCATTGCCACCCCTTTGCTTCGCCCGGGCGAGCACCATTGCAGATGTCAGTGGTTGCACGAATCATGTGAAATTACCCGCAGGCATGCCACTCTCCCACCAACAAGAATACCCCCCCAAATTCACCAAAAAATTGCTTGACAAAAATTTCGACATCCCCAATATTCAGGGAATCTTTTAGCCTATACGTACCAAACCAAACGACGCGGCAAGCTCAGCGATACTGAGGGGGTTGCATCTCATGCTTGCCGTTTCCTGCGGCTCGTTTGCACCGTCTATCTGAGTCTGTCACCGCTCTCGATGAGGCAGCGTTAAAACCAGTAAGGGAAATGATTGTGAGAAGTACGTCTGTTTCCCGTCTGTGGGCGCATATCTTGCGCGTGGGAGCGATCTCGCTCGGGCTTCTTGCCGTCTTGAGTCTCTCCGAAGCCCTCTTGGCTGGGGATATGTCGATGACCGGCAGCGCCGGTTCGAACGGTGCAGACGGCGTTGCCGGTGCCCCCGGGACCGATGGAGGCAATGGAGGCAATGGCGACGCGTCAACGGTCAATCTAGCACCAGCCGAGTCGGGGACCGTCAGGGCGACGGGTGGTGAAGGTGGCAGTGGCGGCAATGGTGGCGACGGCAATCCTCCCAATGGATCTTCGGGCAGTGGTGGCAGCGGCGGCGGCGGCGGCAATGCTCTGGCGAACATCGATTCCACTGACGGATGGGGCTTTGACTCGGCCTCTGCCTTTGCCGATGCGAACGGCGGCAGTGGCGGCAACGGCGGAAATGGCGGCACTCCCTCTGGCAGCGGAACGGCCGGCAACGGCGGCAACGGCAATCAAGGTGGCAGTGCCACTGTCTCAGCCACGGCAAGCAACACCTCGTGGGACTTTGTCAACGTGCACGCCCGCGGCTATGGCGGCTATGGTGGCAATGGCGGTCTAAGCGTGGCCGGGTTGTTTGGCGACGGCGGAAACGGTGGCTCCGCTGCCTTCGCCGCGCCGGGACCTTTCTCCTCGCCCGTTTATGGATTATCGACCGGTGGCGGCGAGGTCTCGGTCACTGGCGAACTTCACGGTGGCTGGGGCGGATCGGCATCGGGCAATGGCACCGGCGGCAACGGCGCTGCCATCTCGATAACGAACCAAGTTGATGGCCTGACATCCGGAACCCTGCAGCTTGAGCAAAATGCCTACGGAGGCGATGCAGGAAGCGCAGAAGAAGGCAACGTCGGTGTCGCAGGCAGCGCCTATAGTTCGCTCACACGTTCTGCAAGCGCGGCGTCGTTGGAAATTACCACAACGGCCTCGGGTGGAACGGGCGGCAATCGCTACTCGACGGACGCCGGCAAGATCGCCGGTCCAGGCGCGACAGGAACGGCCATCAGCCACGCCGCCAACGACGCCGGCGCGGTCTACAGCTACACCCATGCCCAAGGGGGCAACGGCGGCATGGGAGATAACAACTCCCAAGGAGGTTTGGGGGGTGATGCCTTCTCCACCGCCTTTGGCCAGACATCGGCCGACAACCAGTCGGTCTATGTGCGCGGTGGTGCCACTGGCGGCTATGGCGGGGCACTCAACGATTATTATCACAACACGACGTTGACTACGGCCGGCAACGGTGGCAACGCCACAAGCTCCTCAACCGGCCTAGCATTGGGCGACAGCTATGTAAGTGTACAAGACAGCGCAACGGGCGGTGGCGGCGGCTATTACTGGTGGGGCACGAGCGACTCCAACGGCGGCCGCGGCGGCAATGCCTCGTCCACGGCCAGCGGTCACAACAACGGTGCTGCTGAGTCGGTCTATGTCTCCGCCACGGCCAGCGGTGGATACGGCGGCAGGGCGTACGGTTTTGGTGTCGCCGGTGACGGCGGGATAGGCAGCGTGACGAACGTGACGGGCAATTCGAACGGTGGAGGCTATGTAAGTGTGACAGCCAATCAGTACGGCGGCTCGGGCGGTTACGGCTACAATGGCGCCACCGGCGGCAACGGCGCTGATAGCAACCTACAGAACGCAGTCTCCGGCTCAACTACCGGATCACTGAATCTATATCAGAGCGCCAGGGGTGGAAGCGGTGGCGACGCTTTCGGCGGCACTTCGGGAAACGCCGGCAACGCCGCGTCCTTTTTGGCGTTCGATGCAACCCTTTCAGACCCGGCTGGTAGCGATAGCCTCTCTGGAAACAGCGATGCCTACGGTGGCACCGGTGGATATGGCGACAACGGCTCTTCCGGCAGGCCCGGAGGCATGGCCACAGCCGATATCTGGTTGCGGAATACCCATGACGTCAGCGCAGCGGCTTACGCCGCGGGTGGCAGTGGCGGCCACGGCGTCAACGGCGGTGACGGTGGTCCGGCGTTGTTGACCCAACAAGGCGCCTACGCTGAGTCGACCGATGGCGGCAGTGTGTCGGTCACTGGTGAGGTCCATGGTGGCTCGGGCGGCTCGGCTTCAGGCACTGGCGCCAGCGGTAATGGTGCTGCCGTCTCAATAACCGACCAAATCGACGGCCTGACATCCGGAACAGTGTGGCTTGAGCAGAATGCCTACGGAGGCGATGCAGGAAGCGCAGAAGAAGGCAATGTCGGAGGCGCAGGCAGCGCCTATAGTTCGCTCACGCGCTCTGCGAGCGCGGCGTCGTTGATGATTTCGACGAAAGCCTCAGGTGGAATGGGCGGCGGCCATTATTCGACCGATACCGGAAAAATCGCCGGTCCGGGCGCAGCGGGAACGGCCGTCAGCCACGCCACCAATGACGCCGGCGATGTCCAGAACTTTACGAATGCTTATGGCGGCAATGGCGGCGTGGGAGGCTACAACGCCCAAGGAGGCCTGGGCGGCGACGCCTTCGCCACCGCTTTCAGCCAGACAATAGGCGAAAATCAGTCGGCGAGTGTATTTGGCAATGCCGCCGGCGGTGATGGCGGCGGACTTTTCGATTACTACAACACGGCCTTGGCTGCGGCCGGCAATGGCGGAAACGCCACAAGCTCGTCGACCGGCGTGGCCCTAGGCGACAGCAATGTTTGCGTGGCGGACAGCACAACAGGTGGTGGCGGCGGCTCTTGCTACTGGGGCGTCGGCGATTCCAACGGCGGCCGTGGCGGCAACGCCTCGTCCACTGCCAGCGGTCAAAACAATGGTGCTGCTCAGCCGGTTTATGTCTACGCCACGGCCAGCGGTGGATACGGCGGCAACGGTTCCGGCATCGGCGTCGCTGGTCGCGGCGGCGATGCCTTTGCCACAGCCAACGGGCAAAGCCAATCATACGTGCAGGTGTCGGCCAACGCGATTGGCGGCGATGGAGGGGCTGATGGCAGCGGTCTGAGAGAACTTGGCGGATCGGCAGTGGCCCACGCGACGGCCACGGGAAGCAGCGGCAGCGCCTCGACCTACGCTCAAACGATGGGCGGGCTCGTGACTTCGCTCGTGGTGCAGACCCAGGCGTCGGTCGGCAGCACGGCCGATACGGAAAGCCGCGCCGCTGTGGCCCAGCCGGTCGCAAGCCCGTCGCTGGCAACAGGACTGCAAGCGGTAGGATTTGCCACGGGGCTTCCCAGCGCCGCCGACGCCTCGGCCGCTGTCGTCGGACACCCGAATGTTGCGGGCAATTTCGATATCGGCGGTTCCAGCGATATCCTCGGACTAGTAACGGCGATGGGTGGAGCCTACGCGGCAGATGGCGGTGAGGCTACCCACACCTATACGAGTTCCGTCGACTTCCAATTCGATCTCTCCCAACTCACCTCGTATCAGGATTTGAAGATCGGCCTGTTGGACGCATTTCCCACGGGCGACGGCTTTGACTCGCTGGAGTTTGTGATTCAACAGGGAGGAAGCACCGTGCTTGACGCGACGTTCAACAATCTGGCCGACGCGGCGAGCTATTTCCACGACGACGTGCTGAACCTGGGCCCAATCGACGGCGGGTTGTATTGGGGCAACATCCTGGACTTGAACTTCACGACGACGTTGACGGCCCACGAGGCCGGACAAGGCTTCAACGTGAGCTTCATCGTCGGCAACAGCAATGTCGTCCCGGAGCCTGGCACATTGGCGATGCTCACAATCGGTTCATGCACGCTGCTCGCCTACCGATGCCGCCGGCGCAGACCGGCGTAGTACGGCATGTGCGCGGATGCTGCTTTCCGACGGCGACCAATCAGAACTCGGCGTTGCCGGGGGTGCGCGGGAAGGGGATCACGTCGCGGATGTTTTGCATGCCGGTGATGAATTGCAGCACTCGTTCCAGGCCCAGACCGAAACCGGCGTGCGGCACCGTGCCATAGCGCCGCAGGTCGAGATACCACCAATAGCTCTCCGGGCTAAGTCCCTGCTCCTTCATGCGGCTTTCGAGCACGTCGAGCCGTTCTTCGCGCTGGCTGCCGCCGATGATCTCGCCGACCTTCGGGACCAGGACGTCCATCGCCCGGACCGTGCGGCCGTCGTCGTTCACCCGCATGTAGAACGGCTTGATCGCGCTTGGATAGTCGTAGAGGATCAGCGGCCGGCCAAAGTGCTTTTCGGTCAGATACCGTTCGTGTTCGGCTTGGAGGTCGTTGCCCCAGGCGGTGGGAAACTCGAACGTCTGGCCCGAGCGGCCGAGGATGTCGATGGCTTCGGTGTAAGAGACGCGCAGAAACTCGCTCTGGATGACGTGCTGGAGCGTTTCGATCACGCTCTTGTCGATCCGCTCATTGAAGAACTGCATGTCGTCGGGCAGTTTTTCGAGCACGTCGCGAAAGATGCGTTTCAAGAGGCCTTCGGCCAGTTCCATATTGCCGGCCAGATCGCAGAAGGCCACCTCGGGCTCGATCATCCAGAACTCGGCCAGATGCCGGGGCGTGTTGCTATTTTCGGCGCGAAAGGTCGGCCCGAAGGTGTAGGTCTTGCCCAGCCCACAAGCGAACGTTTCGATTTCGAGTTGGCCGCTGACGGTCAGATAGGCGGGCCGATCGAAGAAATCGCGCGAGACATTGGCTCCCGGCGCCTTTGCCGCATCCTTTGTTACATCGAGAGTGGTGACTTGGAACATCGCCCCGGCGCCTTCGCAGTCGCTGGTGGTGATGATCGGCGTGTGGACATAGAGGAAGCCGCGCTCCTGGAAGAACTGGTGGACCGAGTTGCTCACGCAATTTCGCACCCGAGCGATCGCGCCAAAGGTGTTGGTGCGCGGCCGCAGATGGGCGATCGTGCGGAGAAACTCGAAGGTGTGCCCTTTTTTTTGCAAGGGATATGTGGCCACGTCGGCCATGCCGTGGACCGTGACGGCCGATGCCCGAACCTCGGTGGCTTGCCCCTTGCCGGGCGAAGCGTGGACCGAGCCGGCGACGGTGACGCTACTGCCGGGCGAGAGATGCTTGACCTCGGACTCGTAGTTGGGCAATCCGCTCTCGGCAATGACCTGCACGTTGCCGAAGCACGAACCGTCGTTGATCTCGAGGAAGCTGAAGCCGGCCTTGGAGTCGCGGCGGGTGCGAATCCAGCCGTGGAGCACCACGTCGCGGCCGACCGATTCAGCCTGGCGTGCCTCGGCAACGGAAACAGAGGGTGGATTAGAGACTGGTGATTCGGGATTTGTCATGGAGCGATGAATGTTGATTGACGATGGACGAGCAATTATGGTGCTTGGGGACGTACCCTGCAACTGACCGCTGAAAACGGATTGCTATGACGTTTGGCAGTTGGTCATCACGTTGGCGATCTTCCAGTTTTGCCCGCCTCGCGTTGCACGATCCTACAGAGGGGTGTCGCCGTGGCGCGATTCTGGTGGCGGTGAGTCTAGCACAACTGGTGTCCTAATTTCCAGAGATGAAGACTGGGGGGCAATAACAGATGATGGCGGTCCAACAATGGGACGAGCAGAAACAATCACGCAAAGTCGCCAAGGCGCAAAGGGGGCTGTTGATAAATACAGGTCACCGGTAAGCTCACCGGCAGTGTATCTGCTGTCGTCTTTGCGTCTTCGCGCCTTTGCGTGACGTTCCTCTCGGCCTTCAAAGAATTCCTTCTCGACTTGCCCCCGCTAATTCCCCCCCTATTCCGGGTTGTTGCAAAATTTGCGGCCCCAGGAAACAATGGGAGGATTCAACGCATCGGACGCCAACGGCATACGGCGGGGCGCAAGCGCGCTCAGTGCGTCGACCAAGGCACAGAATTCTCTACTTTTTAGCAACGGACACATCATGCCACGCGTCCGCTTTTTCGTCATCCTTGCCGCGTGTTTCTTAGCTCCACTTCCGGCCATCCACGCCTCGATCCTCGTTACGGATGAGGTCGACCCGGCCGATCCGAGCACGTGGACGGATACAACGACTGCCTACGTTGGACACTACGCTACGGGCGCGCTTACTGTCGACGCCGACAGCGATATTGTCTCGAAGGATGCATACGTCGCCTACGGTTCTGGATCGAACGGTACGGTAGTCGTCGATGGCGAAGGTTCAACGTGGACGACGGCCAGATATTTGGAGATCGGCGTAGGCGGCGAAGGCAGTCTAAGCGTCATTCGTGCCGGAGCGGTCAGCAGCAAGTACGGCACGGTCGGCGGCACGTCTGTCGGATCGCACGGTTCGGCTACCATCGACGGCGACGGCTCAACGTGGACGACAGATACTCTGCGTGTTAACAATACCGGCATTCTTAACATAAGTTCTGGCGGCTTGGTCAACGCAACCACGACTAACGTCTACGCAGGCCCCACCGACAGTGGTGTGATCCATCTCGATAACGGCACGCTGGCAACGCAGACGCTATATGTCAACCCAAGCCAGTTGACGGGCACCGGCACGATTGACGCTCGCGGACTGGTTATCGACGGCGAATTGACGTTCGATGCGACCCATGGCCCGCACCACACTATCGCCATCAGCAACCAACCGGGCGACAACGTCACCCTTGATCTGAATCTGACCGATCCTGCGAATGTCGGCAACCTCGGAGCGGGTTGGCAAGGCAGCGGTTCCCTTACGATTCGAGACGGGGTCACCGTCAACTCGACGATGGCCTACCTCGGCCAGAATGCCGGGGCGATGGGTGAGGCTATTGTCGAGGGAGCAGGGTCAACGTGGAACAACGAGTCGTGGTTCTACGTTGGCTTCAGCGGCAGTGGAGCATTAACGATTCGCGATGGCGGTACCGTCGACAGCGGAAGAGGGCTCGTAGTCCTCGGGGGGGCACCTTCTAATTCCAGTTCGACCAATCGCCTGACCATTTCTGGCGAGGGATCCGCGTTGTACGCCAAGACGCTTAGCGTTGGCGATTGGGCTTCCGGAGTTCTTAATATAAGAGATAGCGGGTCTGCAAGCGTCGATTACTGCTACATTGCCTCTCCGACGGCCTCCGGCCTTATTAGCGAAGCCACTATCGACGGAACTGGATCCACCTTGACGTGTGCCAAAATGCTGGGGATCGGCGGCACTTTTGCGATTGAGGGAAATTGCGGGGGGAAACTAAACATCATTAACGGCGGAGTCGTTAACACTGGGTATTGTGACATCAATTATCTCCAAGTTTCGCCGCCACTGGGCGAAACCAGCGTGAACGAAGTGACGGTGGCAGGCGCCGGGTCGGCCTTGACAGCCACTGATATCGTGACACTTTATGGCGGCGCAACGCTCAACATCGTATCCGGCGGTAGTGTCACCAGCCGTGAAGGTCAAGTCTCGGGCGGGACGTCCAAGGTGACAATTGCCGGCGCAGGCTCAAGATGGGACATCACCGGGGATTTGTCTTCGTCTTCTACTATAACCGGCTCTGTTTCCTGTACGATGCGAATTGCCAGTGGTGCGCTGCTCACCGACGATAACGCCCTTGTCACTTCATCCGGATGGCATGTGACGGTGGACGGGGCCGGTTCAAGGTGGACCAACAGTGGTGGTTTGACGATCGACTATGGAAAGGTCAGTATCCTAGGCGGCGGCGCGGTAACTGCGCAAAGCGTTTCTGCCAGCAACGTGTACAACTCGTACGCGCTCACAATTGACGTAGGCAATGGCAGTAGTCTGGTCGTGGGCGACGGCAGTGGTGCGATAACCGGCGGCGGCAAAATCTACATGGTTGCCGGCCCGAGAGCCACGGCGGGCGAGGTGTACCAACCGATATTGGCTGGTGCGTATGGCACAGACAGCAGCTATAAACCAATCGGCGGCACGTGGAACACCAGCACTCATGCGTTCACGGCCTCCGCTGTCGAACCCGGTACAGCCGGCACGCAGGTGAGTATCGATCTGCACGAAAAACAGCGGATAGAGATCGATGATAGCGCGACCGAGCATTCGCTCGCGGCCAGTTTCCTGCCGGCGACGAGTTCCAAGACACTCGCATTCACCGCCACGCCCCTTAGCGGCGCGACGCTCACGTCGTTGGAAAGCCTCTTGGATCCGACGGAGTCCGTGCTCGCAGCGTGGCAATGTGCGCTCACCGGCTACACGAATGGCGAACTCGCCTATCTCTCGTTCAACGTGGGTGACGCGTACAACGCCAATGACCTCACGGTTTGGCGCGGCAGCGGCTCGACATGGTACAAACTCGACGCCGACATTCTGACCCGCAACGGCGATTGGGCCAGCTTCAGCACGACCACCCTCGCCGGCTTCACCTACGCCAACTACGCCATAACGGCCGTCCCCGAGCCGGGCACACTCGCGCTGCTCATCGTCGCCCTCGGGCTTGTGGCCTCAGTACGGCTGATGAAAAAAGTGAAAGGCGGCTGCAGCTAACCGGCGGTGCGCGCTGCCGAGAGTGCGGAGAATGCTCGGCCCATCCTACCGCTAGCCGGCGTACTTCGGTGCGACGTTTGGCCGAGATTTCGGCGACGTAGGGCGCGATGGCATGCGGCGCAATCGCCACGCCGCCATCGCCGCATTCGGCCACCAGCGCAAGCACTTTTTCAAACGGCCGGTCGCCGAATGTCTCGTTGCAGATGCCATACTTGAACCTCGATCGTGCGATTCCGTCGCCAACATGTTCTGACAAATTGCATTGCGGATATCAACTGGACACTAATGCCCCAGCCGTGCTCGGCTGACGCGTTGGGTGCCACTGCTGGCTCGTCCAGCGGTCGCTGAAAACACGGTTGGGCAAGCCAACCGTGGCACCCTTCAATTCCGATCGGGTCGGACACTAGAGTGGCCAACCGTCGATCAATTCTCTCCCCTCTCCTCTCTCCTCTCTCCTCTCTACAGCCGCTTCTCGGCCAGCCAGCGTTCGGCGTCCAGCGCGGCCATGCAGCCCGTGCCGGCGGCCGTAACGGCTTGGCGGTAGTAGTCGTCGGCCACGTCGCCGGCGGCGAAAATGCCCTCGACGCTGGTGTTGGTGCGAGCGGGCTTTGTCCACTTCAAATATTTTTTCTCGGTCAGTTCCAGCTTGCCTTTGAGGAAGGCCGTGTTGGGCGTGTGCCCGATGGCGAGGAACACGCCGGAAACCGGATGTTCCATGGCGTCTTCGTTGGTGGTGCTTTGCAGGCGAACGCCGGTTACGCCTTCCTTGTCATTGCCGAGCACTTCGCTGAGGGTGCGGTTCCAAAGTACTTTGATCTTCGGATTGCCCAAGGCGCGTTCGGCCATGATCTTCGATGCCCGCAGTTCGTCGCGACGGTGGACCATCAGCACTTGGCTGGCGAATTTGCTGAGATAGTCGGCCTCTTCGACGGCCGAATCGCCGCCGCCGATTACGGCCAGCGGTTTGTTGCGGAATCGTGGCAGGGCGCCGTCGCAGACGGCGCAGGCGCTGACGCCGCGATTTTTGAACTTCTCTTCGGAGGGCAGCCCAAGGTAGTTGGCTCGGGCGCCGGTGGCCACAATCACGGCGTGCGACTCATGGACGTTGCCCTCAAGGGTCGTCAGGCGGAAGGGCCGGACGTCGACGTCGAGGTCGACGACGTCATCGGTGATGATACGGACGCCGAAGTTCACGGCCTGCTGACGCATCAGGTCCATGAGTTCCGGCCCGCTGACGCCATGTTTGCTGTGCGGGGCCATGATCTGCCGGCGATCGGCGGCGATGGAGCTATCGAGGTACGCCGTCAGGTCGCCGTCGGGAAAGCCGGGATAGTTCTCCACTTCGGTCGTGAGCGCGAGTTGGCCTAGAGGCAGCGTGCCCGCCAGACGGTTCTCTTCGGTGATGGCGCCCTCGAACACGAGCGGTTGGAGTTCGGCTCTGGCCGCATAGATGGCGGCCGTCCAAGCGGAAGGACCGCTTCCGATAATGATCACCTTTTCGGGCACTCTTGGATCTCCAAAAAAGATAGTGGCCTATTCGACATGCTGTTGCGGGCATTATAGGGCGATTGCGACTATTGTTGAAGTAGGCAGGCCTCGCGAGAAAGGCAGTGCGCGGGGAAGTGCCCTTCGATTGAGCGCAGTAATTGTAACGGTCAAAATAGGGAACGTAGGGTGCCGACAAGCAAAGCGCAGTCGCACCAGCAAAATACACGGCTCCCTATTGGTGCGACTTCGCTTGTCACACCCTACGCTCTGCGGCAGATACAATGCCTCTCGCGGCTTCGCCGCACCGATAGCCGAGCTATCGGTGCCACCCCGCGAGCTGGCACGCCGCACCACGCCCTTCGTTCCTCAAGGCGTGCCACCCAATGCCCCAATTCGTTACTGCACCCCTGCAATTTCACGCTGTTGTCGCGTAGGGCCCGATGAAATATGATAGTGGCAGCGACGGAGGCCCTCGATGAACTCACTCTGGCTCGTCATTACGTCTCTGGCGGCGTTCTTGGTGGCTTATCGTTTCTATGGGGCCTTCCTGGCGACGAAAGTCGCCATGCTCAACGACCGGAACATCACGCCGGCCCACCGGCTTCGCGATGACGTCGATTACCATCCGACGCGGCGGCTGGTGCTCTTCGGCGTCCATTTCGCGGCCATCGCCGGGCCGGGGCCGTTGGTGGGACCAGTTTTGGCGGCCCAATGGGGCTATTTCCCCGGTTTCGCCTGGATTGTGATCGGGGCGTGTGTGGCCGGCGGCGTTCACGACTTCGTCGTGCTGCTGGCCTCGGTGCGGGAAGACGGCCTTTCGCTGCCGAAGATCGCCCGCAACACGATCGGGCCGGTTTCGGGCGTTACCACCACAGTGGCCACGCTGTTCATTATTGTCGCCACCTTGGCCGGCGTGGCCATGGTTGTGGTCAACGCCCTGAGCGAAAGCGCCTGGGGCATGTTCACGATTGTCGTCACGATTCCGGCCGCGCTAATCACCGGTCTGTGGATGAACAAGATTCGCCCGGGCCGCGTGGCCGAGGCGTCGGTGATCGGCGTCACCCTGGTAATGCTGGGCGTGCTGCTGGGCAAGCCGTTTGCCGACTCGGCCTGGAGCGAATATCTGCTCTTTACCAAGCCGCAGTTGTCGATCATTTTGCCCGTCTATGCGGCCATCGCCTCGATTCTGCCGGTGTGGATCTTGCTGTGCCCTCGCGACTATCTCAGCTCGTACATGAAGATCGGGGTGATCGCCGTGCTGGCCGTCGGCATTTTCGTGGCACATCCGACGTTGCAGATGCCGGCCGTGACACCGTACATCGACGGCAGCGGCCCGGTCATTCCCGGCTCGGTGTGGCCGTTTGTATGCATCGTGATCATGTGCGGGGCCCTGTCGGGCTTTCACGCGCTGGTGGCCTCGGGCACGACGCCGAAGATGCTGAACAAGGAGTCCGACATTCGCGTGATCGGTTACGGCGGCATGTTGCTCGAAGGGTTCGTATCGATCACGGCATTGGTCGCAGCCTGCGCGCTGGAACCGGGCGATTACTTCAAGATCAACATTCCGCAGCAAACCACGGCACAGCAGGCCCGATATTCTGAAATCGTCGCCGAGGCCGACGCACGCGCCGCCAAGAATTCGCTGGCGCTGGATCTAAAACCGAAGGAGTTTGAGTCGCTTCAGGAGAGCACCGGCGAGAAGGACCTGGCCGGCCGAGTCGGCGGCGCGGTGACCCTGGCGGTCGGCATGGCCAAGATCTTCGCCGGCGTGTTCGGCCGCGAGCTCATGGCCTACTGGTATCACTTCGTGATCATGTTTGAAGCCCTTTTCATTCTGACGCTTTTGGAGACAGGCACGCGCGTCGCACGCTTCGTCTTCCAGGAGGCCCTTGCGCAAATCAATCCGAAGTATGAGATGGGCGGAGAGGCGAAGTGGGGCGTCAACATCGTCATGAGCTGCACGGTCTGCTTCCTCTGGGGCTACATGCTCTACACGGGCAATATCGCCAGCCTGTGGCGGATGTTGGGCATTTCCAATCAACTGCTGGCGACGATCGCCTTGGCCGTAGGCACCACCTATCTGCTCGAACACGCGTCGAAGAAGGTGTACGCGCTGTGTACGGCCGTGCCGTTGGCGTTTGTGGTGGTCACCGTGTTTACCGCCGGCATCCAGAGCATCGGGATGTGGATCGACGAGCTGCAGCTTATCGAAACGACGGCCGCGACGGCCTTCTCGCTACAACTGAACTGCGTGTTGGCCGCCGTAATGCTCGTGCTCTCAGCCGTAATCGTCGTCGATGCCGGTCGCCGCTGGTGGGTGCTGTTGGCCAACGGCGCCCGGGCAGGGCAAATCTCGTTGGCGGCAGAAGAAACGGCGTGACGTGTTGTGCACGCGGAAGCGCCGTGTTCTGCCGAGGTCGATTGGGGAGCATCTCTGCGCCTCATGCCCCAGCGGCATTGGTCTTGCGATTTCTTGCAAAAATACGTGCCAATTGCTTGATTATTTCTCCCTCTTACGCTAGGCTGCTTCCTATCCGTTCGTGTGACCCACAAGAAGGAGGTAGCGATGCGGCGGCTTTTCCCAGACTGCGTCTCATTTCCGAGACGCACGCTCGTGTCTATTCTCATTCTTGTCGCTGCCGGGCCGCTGCCAACGCTTTGCGCTGCGATTACTACCACGGGCATCGTCGACCCCGCTGATCCAATCGCTTGGACTAGTTCCACGGATGGTTATATTGGGAGCAGTGCGGATGGCAGTCTGGTTGTTGATCTTGGCAGCGATCTGTACTCTCGCTACGGCTATATCGGTTTCTCTCCGGGTGTGACGGGCCACGTAACGATCGATGGAAGCGGGTCAACTTGGACCAACAGAACCGTCGAGTCACACCTTTACATTGGCTCCAGTGGCAACGGCACGCTGGACATCATTGGCGGCGCCGCCGTTAGCAACACCGTTGGCGAAATCGGGTACAATGCGGGCTCGACGGGAGAGGTAACAGTTGATGGAGACGGATCTACGTGGACGAACAACGGCGATCTCTATGTCGGCCACGCGGGTAGCGGCACTCTCAACATCAGCGGCGGCGCTGCCGTTTCAGTTGCAGGCACAACCTTCGTCGCTTACGAGACGGGCTCTACCGGAAGCATTGAGTTCGGCAGTGGCGGCGGAACGCTGACAACGAAGTCATTGCGAGTCTCCTCGAGCCAAGTGCTGGGTTCGGGCACAATTAATACGCGCGGACTGCTCACCGACGTCGATCTGAGGTTTGATGCGACTCACGGCTTGAACCAGATGCTTTCACTCAACCCCGGATCCGGGCAAAGCATCACTGTAGTGCTTGACATGGCCAGCGCCCCCAGTAGCAATGGCGAACTAGGTGCGGGCTATCAGGGCAATGGGGTACTAACGATTCAAGACGGGATCGCGGTCAACAGCACCTTCGGTTGGCTGGGATATAGGTCTGGCTCGACGGGCACGGCCAAAGTGGCAGGAAACGGCTCGAAGTGGAACAACAGCAGCGATCTTTTCATCGGCAACTCGGGCAGCGGGACATTGAACATCGCGGACGGTGGCGCCGTCAGTAATACGGCAGGCTACGTTGGCAACAATGCCGGCTCGACGGGCAACGTCACCATCGATGGAACCGGATCGATTTGGACGAACAACGGCGACCTCTACGTCGGCATCTCGGGCAGCGGGACATTGAACATCGCGGACGGTGGCGCCGTGAGCAGTTGGGTTGCCCACATTGGGCAGTTGTCCGGCGCAATGGGCGTTGTGACGGTGGACGGCGAGGGCTCGAAGTGGGTCAACGGTGCGGGTCTCTATGTAGGTGATTCGGGCGATGGCACGCTAAATATCACCGGCGGCGGATCTGTTCGCAATACATACTGCAACATCGGTTCCTCTCGTGGTGCGACTGGCAAAGTTACCATTGATGGAACCGGTTCAACGTGGACTAATTCCTTGCTTTCCGTCGGCGACAGCGGCAACGCGACCCTCTCAATCACTGGCGGAGGTACTGTGAGCAGTGCTACTGGCGCGATCGGATTCGGTTCCCGTTCGGTCGGCACGGTGAGCGTCGACGGCCCCGGCTCAATGTGGGCCGCTGGTAGCCTCGATGTCGGCCACACGGGCGACGGCACGCTCACTGTCGTTCGAGGTGGAACTGTCAGTACTATAACGGCATACATCGGCTCGTCGGGCCGTGTCGTGATTGATGGTGCTGATTCGACCTGGACGAACAGTTTTGATCTCCACATCAACAACCCGCTTAACGGCACGTTGCAGATTAACGGCGGCGCCACTGTCACAGTTGCCGGCACAACCTATGTCTCCAACGACGCCGGTTCTTCGGGGACTATTAGCTTCGGATCTGGTAGCGGAACGCTGACCACCGGCTCGATCGTGGCAGCACCCGGCCAATTCTCTGGAACAGGCACAATTAATTCCGCCGGGCTCGTCAGCGATGTCAATCTGATGTTTGATGCTACCGATAGTCTGGTTCAAACATTCACCTTTAACAGTCAGCCTGGCCAAAATGTTACACTATCGCTTGACATGGCGAGCGACCCGAGCAGCAATGGCGACCTCGGCGCGGGCTATAGAAGCTATGGCGTGCTGACGATTCAAAATGGCATAGCGGTAGTCTCCAAGAACGGCTACGTCGCCTACGAGGCGGGCTCAATGGGCGCAGTCACAGTCAAGGGAACAGCCTCCTCTTGGATAAACCAATACCAACTCTACGTAGGCAATTCGGGCAGTGGGACGCTGCGCATCCTCAGCGGTGGTGCCGTGAGTAATGGCTACGGGTACATCGGCTTTGGTTCGAGTTCGACTGGCGAGGTTACTGTTAAAGGCACCGGCTCGAAATGGATCAATGGCGGGGAGCTTGCCGTCGGCTACGAGGGCAGCGGAACGCTCACAATTGCCGATGGCGGTGCTGTCAGTAATAGCGATGGCTGCATTGGTCGCTACGCCACAGGCTTAGTCACAATCGATGGAACCGACTCCAAGTGGAACAACAGTGGCCGCCTCTACGTCAGCAGCGGATCCCTGAAGATTAGCAACGGAGGCACTGTCACTTGCTCTTACGGGCAAATCGGCAGTGATTCGTACGCGTCATGCCAAGTTACCGTCGATGGCGCCGGATCGCAGTGGATCAACAGTGACAATCTCTATATCGGCAAATTAGGTACCAGCACACTCGCGATCACTAGCGGTGGCATTGTTAGGTGTAAGGATGCCTATATCGGCGGTTCTACCCCCTCAACGATGGTCACGGTTGATAATACTGGCTCGCAGTGGATCAACAGTGGTAGGCTTGAAATCAGTACTAACGGCGCCCTGACGATTGCAAGTGGTGGCATCGTCACGGCGACAAATGTTTCCATACGTGGTCAATCACTGCTGGCGATCGACGTTGGCAGCGGTAGCCAGTTGACCGTCGGCGGCGGCACCGGAGCGTTCAGCAACAGCGGCACGGTCCGCATCACTGCCGGAGTGGGGGCGATGGCCAACGCCGCCTATTCGCCAATCTCCGCCGGCACTTGGAGCGGAATCGGTGTTTATCAACCCATCGGCGGCACGTGGGACGGCGCCAGCCATGTATTCACTGTGTCTGGGGTCGAATTGGGCACGTCAGGCACGCCGGTGGTAATCGATCTCTTGAGCAAACAGCGGGTATTGATTGATGACACCGACACCGGATGGACGATCGGCGCAAGCTTCTCACCGACGGCCAATTCCACACCACTAACATTCACCGCTACACCCGTTGGTGAAGAAACCCTCACCCAACTGCTAGATCTCTTGCCCGCCGGCGAGTCGGTTATGGGTGCCTGGGAGTTCGCGGCCGACGGTGGTTACACATCGGGCAGCCCGGTGTATTTGTCATTTGACAGCGGCTCGGACCAAGATGGGCAAGACCTGCTGGTATGGCACTATGACGGCACGGATTGGAGCCCGTATGCCGCAAATGATCTAACGTGCGATGGAACGTATGCGAGTTTCGCCGTGACCAGCTTCAGCGGCTATGCCGTGACAGCGGCGCCCACGCCCGAGCCAACCCCGCTGGCCCTATTGGCCATGGGACTGCTGAGCGCATGCATCTACCTTGGGCAAAGAAGGTGGGCAGCCGCCGCGCGGAGATAGAGAGCCGTGACGGTTGTTACTACCGCGTCTCACCGCTGCCACTGCTTCAGTTTCTCGACGGCCAGCAGGAGATCGTTGCGGCGTTTTTCGAATACGGCGAAGAGGGCGATGATGCCCGCCCCGACGACGATGAGGCAGACCCACCAGAGCCACGTCTGTTCCAGGTCGACGGCCGCGTGCCAGATCATCGACACGATGTCCAAGAGCAAAAATACAATGCCCAACAGCAGGAAGCTGCGAATGCGCAAGAACAGCCCTGCGAATATTCCGGCCACCGAGAGCAGCATTAACAGCAGGGGCAATCGCCAGTCCGTGCCCAGTCCGGCAATGAACATGTCGGCCGTGGAGGAGAGGTAGATGACGCTGAGCGCGAAGTAGCGGAGCGCCGTGCTTTGAGCGGCCGCGAGGCGATCGTGGTTCAGATATTCGGCGACCAAAACGGCCAGGGCGATCGGGATCAGCCAGAGCTGCGGATGTTCGAGCAGCCCGATGTCGGACATGTGCAGGGCCACCCAAAGGCCGACGTTGGCCGTCAGCACGGAAAGCGCGACGCAAGCGGGCAAGCGACGCATATAGGCCATGCTGGCATAGAACGCGCTCATCAGGAGCCACAGCATGGGCGTGCGACCCATAATGCCGAGCACGTAGGTCGGATCGCCGGCGAACCAAAAGCCAATGGCTGGTAGTAGCGGCAGCAACAGGGCCGTTCGCTCCAAGGGCCGGCTCAGGACTGGCAAACGCCGGCGATCGAAGAACTCGCTCAGGCCCGCGCCGGCGAAGGCCACGGCCATCATTAAAAACATCCAGTAGCGCTCGATGATGCCCAAGTGGAAGAGCCAGGGGACCGTCATGCGAAGATGCAGCCCGACAAGGGCCACGAGCGCTTCGGCCGCATAGATGTACGCCTGCCGGCCCGAATCGCTGAGCGTTAGCGGAAAAGGGGACAGGTCCAATTTGTGCGCAGCACCCTCCGGGCCGTTCCGGCAAATTGGACCTGCCCCCTTTTCCGCGTGCGGCGCTACGGCCAGCGCGATGCAGATCGCCACCAAGAGGGCGAGCGTGGCGGCAACTACGGCAATGGCCGAGGTCGCCATGGGGGTGCCTTTGCCTGCGTCGAAGAGATACACCTCTTGGCAAAGCACCGCGGCGAGCACCAACAACGTCAGCCCGACGAAGAAGGGCGCGGCGCGGCGGCCGGCAGCGATCCAATCGCTCGTCTTCGGCAGGACCCGTCCGAGACCGAAGCTGGAAACGAGAATCATCATGGCAGCGGCGACCAAAAGGCTGACGCTACGATGAAGCCACGGAGCTTGGCTGGCTGGTCCGAAAGTCGGATCAATCGCCACCCAGCCGGTCGATGCATTCAACAGCAAGCCGGAGGCGAGTGCGGCACACTGCCAACGGAATCGCCAAGGGTGCTCCGATTGCCAGGCCATGACGATCGTAGCGCCGAGCAGCATGAGTGCGCCGGCCATGCCTGCCATGCGGCCTGAAAGGCCCATGATCGCGGCGTCGCGGCCGATGCCGTCGAAGGCAAAGTCGATCGCCACCCAGGCCGCGACGCCGGCGGTTGCGGCAGCGAGCACGCCCTGGCAATACATGAACCAGCGGCCAGACCAGCGGTCGGCATCCATGGGAATGCGAAGGAAATGCCAAAGACGCGTGCCATTGATGATCAGCCAACTGAACACCGCAGCGATAAGCAGGTAGCCCGAGAGTTCCGTCGACATTCGCCAACAAAGGGCGCGTGGGGCGGGCGCCAGGCTTTCCCAAACCATGGCCAACGCCGTGAAACCGGCCACGTACAAGCCGCACAAGACGAGCCGCGCCAGTCGGTCCCAGAGGGTCAAAACGAGTGCCGCCGCCACCGATGCGAGGGCGATCCACGCCAGTCTTGTTACCGCGGGATGCGAGGCAACATGCAAGAGGATGCCGGACACGCCCGACGCGGCCATGAGCGCCATGGCGATCAGTCCTAACGCGGCCGCGTAGTGAGCAAAGACGACGTTTCGGCGTTCAAGGCGGTAGCGAGGCACGCCGCTCGGGACGATGAGCTGCAGCGCCGTCCAAACCAGTGAGGCGCCGGCCAAGCAGACGACGTTGACCTGGACGAATTGGGCCGGATCGTGCCGATTGCCCCAGGCCAGCCACGCGACGACGCCGGCCGCGTTCCATAGCAGGCCCGAGAAGAATACGTGGCTTGGCAGCCGCCGCCAGACGGCCAAAATGGCCGTAGCCACACCCATCGCGCCGATGGCCCGCAACGACCACCATACACCCGTGCGATCGATGGGCGAATAGATCATGGCCAACACAACGGTCAGGGCGGCAACGGACGTAACCCAGCGGGACAGCAGCACGGTGGAAGAGGACAGGTCGACGTCTTCGGCCAGCGTTTTGTCGCAGCCTGCGGCTTTCCGCCAAACAATGGACCAACTTCCGCGCGGCCACCGCGACAGAAATCCGATGCCCAATAGCACCAAGGCGGCCGAGGCCCAAGCCATAGTAAGCACGTGATATTCGAGCCAATCCCTGGCGGTCGGCGTGTTGATGTGCGCCGTGTTGCAGGCCACCAGTACACCGATGCCAAGCAACAGGCCGCCCAATACGTGCGGCAACTGCTCGGGCATGGTTCGCCAGAGATACCATGCGGCGGCCGCCGCACAGAGCAAGAGGGCAGCCCAACCCCAGGCGTCGCCAATCTCGCCAAACTGCGGCGGCAGGCAGGACGGCGTTCGGAGCAGCCGCGCGACGAGCGTCAACAGCAGTGCAACGTTTGCCGCCACGGGAAGCGCAATCTGCACGGCCAGAAATGGGCTCCCGCCGACCGTGACTTCGCGGGCCTCATACAACCAGCGCCGGGCTGCCAGCCATACGAGGGCCACGACGGAGGACGCGATGATGTTTGCTTGCAGCAGTTCGAGACACCACTGGTCGAACGTCAGGCCTCGCGACTGTTCGACGTACCAGACGACCAGCGACGCGGCCAGATTGACGCCCAACGCCGAGGCCAGCGCCCAACCTTCGCGACGACGGCAGATGGCCATCGCGGCCCCAGCCACACTCGCCAAAGCAATGGTCCCGGCGGCCCACAGACGTTCTTCCAATCCGTGAAAGATAGCGGCCTTCAGCCCGAGCAGGACTGCCGCGATGGCAGCTAGGCGCACCCAATTGACGGCCGCGCGGGCGGCAAAGGGGGACAGTCCCATTTTCACCTGCCACGGCTCCGCCGCGGCGCCCGCGAAAATCGGGACAGTCCCCGCGGCACCGCTGGTCGGCCATGTGGCCAAGGTGAGCAGCACGGCGTAGCTGGCCCAGCCGAGCATCAGAACGCGGTAGGCCCAATTGGGATCGATCGGCGATCCGTCGGCCAGCACGAGGCCGCGAACCGAGCACGCCAACAAGGCAATCACGCCCATGCCCAGCAACCCGACGGCGTCGGCACTCGGCCGCATGCCGCATTGCAGCCGTCGGTACACACCGGCCGCCGCCGCGAGCACGAAAGCGATCCAACCGAGCGGCATTCCGGCAGTCACTGGCCACAAAAACGCCGCAGAGGTCAACGCCAATGGGCGGTCGGGATGTGTGACAATCAACATCCACAGAGCCCCGGCCAAGATGATGGCGTTGCCCACGTAGCCTATGCCGACTTGGAGGTCCATGAGTGTCGCGGGCGTCGACCCGTCGGCCTGCGTGCCATCTTCGCGCCACACGTCGATCCAGCGTCGGGCTACGAGCCAGGCAATTGCCCAAACCGAGGCGGCGATCGTGACGTACTGGATCAGCGTGACGACTTCGCGCGGGCCAAATGTCCGCGCCGGATTCGGGTCCAACGCGACGCTCAACGCGTAGCCCAACGCGGCGGCCATCTCGGCAACCAGGCCAGCCGAAAAGGCGTAGCCCGACGATTTTTCGCGCACGGCGTAGCCCACCAGTGAGACTATTACCAGCACAAGCGGAACGAGATATGACAGGTTGGGTCCGAGGCGGTCGAAAAACGAATCGGCGGCCGGTCCACCGGGCATGACGGAGGCCAGTTGCAGCCAAGCAGCGATCAGGGTCAACACAATGACCGGCATCGCGGTTGTTGCCAGCAGCGTGGCCCGGGCAATCCGTGGGCCGTCGATGTTCAGGTTGACGCGGGCCCCTGCACGGCCGCACCACACCGCGAGCCGCTGGCGCTGCCAGACAAAGACGGAGCATGCGGCAAAGCATCCGGCCATTGCCCAACGCAGCATCGAGGCGGTTGCCACGTCATCGGCGAAGCGGCCAGCCAGCAGGCAGGGCGCGGTTGCCATCAAGAGAATCGAGCCGACCAACTCGGCTCTGCCCCAGCGTTCCCAGAGGGCGGCGATCAACACGATCGCCAATGTGCCCAATAGGATCCAACCGGCGGGCCCGCTGACGGACAGCGGGAGATCGCGGCCCGATGCGCCTACCAGGCTCGGCCAAAGTTCATTCGCCACACCCGGCGCCACGTACACTACAGCCAGAAGCATCTGGCACACGACGACCGCGTGGCGAACGACCCAGTCGACCGTCGGTTCCTCGGAACACAAGAGACGCTCTGCGATCGGCTTGCCGCGCATGGCGATTCGGACCACGATCCAACCGAGCGATAGCAGGGCCAGGGCTATGCCGTAGGTTTGCAGGCTGCGGACGTCGAGCAAATCGCGCGGCAGGTCCGTCACCCAAGATTGCGTTTGCAACCAGGCGGTCGCCGCCACTGCGGTGGCCAGCGTCAGCAGACATTGGCCCGCCATTAGGATGTCGCGGCTGCGATGCATCCACGCCAGGAGCAGCCAGATCGCGGCCAGCCACAACAGGCAACCGGCCAGGGCGAGCGTGGTTTGCGGGGCTGCAAACAGCGGCGTCTGTAAGGCCCAAAATGGAGCGATGCCGAGCAGATTCCAGCCGATGTAGCTGAATATGGTTCGGCGTGCGCGAAATGAAACGAGCACGGCGGCCGCACCGTAGAACGCGAAATCGGCCACGGCATACAAGCGGTCGGCATAAATGCCCGTGATGCCGCGCATCGTGATCGCCAGCAGTGCGATGACCGCCGTTACGCCGCAAGCGATTGCGTAGGGCGCGGCGTGACGGATGCGGCCTCGGCTGGCCAACCACGCGGCAATGCCGGAGAAGACCAGAAACAGACCGGCGAGCGAGGTAATACTGCGGGCCGAAAGGGTTGAACGGAGCAATGACCACGCAAGGCCGGGATGGTAAATGATAAGCGTTCCGTATTGCAGCTCGCGCAGCCAATCGTTGGCTGCCAACTGAAACCCGGCGAGCCACGCCACTGCCAAGCACGCGATGGCGCCAACGTGCGCCACGGGGAATCGGTGGCGCACGGCAACATAGAACAGGCCGGCGGCGTTTGTCAGCCCCACGATCACCAGCCCCAGCGGTTGCGGCCACATCAGGGCCAACGCCGTCAGTTGCAATGCGACGCCCACAAGCGCCGTCATGATGCCGGCGGTCCGATAGGCTTCTAGCTCTTGCCGGCGGGCCATGCCGCGCATGATCTGTAGCCCGCAGGCGAGGATGGGCCACGCCGCCAGTGCGAGGGCGGGCGCCAAGCAGTGGAGTCGGATGGGTAGGTAAAGGCCGGCGCCGCCGTTGGCCACGACAATGCCTATGGCCACCGCCGCCGCGAACACAGCCATGCCCAGGAGAGTGAAGTTTGCCGCAGCGTCGGCCGCATCGAGACGGCGCAGCGTCGAACGAATGAGGGGGACAGTCCCATTTTCGTCGACCACGGCTTCGCCGCGGTGCCCGCGAAAATTGGGACAGTCGCCAAGCTGACCGTGCCACCCTCCGACCATGGCGACAGCCAACAAGATGACGGGAACGCATGAGGCGGTCAGCAACAAGGTGGCCGATTCGTTGTGCGCGAGCAGCCGTGCGCCCAGCAATATCAGGGCCGAGTTGCCCACAACGGCCAACACGATCGACCAGCGGCGGCCGGGCACGATCACATCGGCAGCCAGCGCCGAGAGCCAGGCAAAGATGGCCAGGGAGATCAGTTCGGCTGTGGCCGTCTGCCAGCCCCACGATTCGGGCGACAGGCTCGCCATGGCGACGAAGTTCAGCGGCACTAAGAGCGTGGAAATCGTCAGCAGTCCGCGGCCGGTCGAATGCAGTTTCCAGCGATGGTAGGCGAAGAGGCCCACACCGAAGACGGCCGACGAATAGCCGACAAAAACGAGGAACTTCAGATACGTGGTTTGCAGGGTATCCCAAAAACTGATGACCAAGGCCAGCGACGCACCGACGATCATGAGCCCGCCCACAAGCACGCCGACGAATTCGGCCCAGCGGATGTTCCGCTCTTCCATGAAGCCGGCGAGGACTTCGGCCCAGGTTTTCGCCGGGGGCGCCGGCTGGGGACTGTCCCAATTTTCGCCCGAGCGAAAATGGGACTGTCCCCCTTCTTCCACGACCGGCGAAGGACGCGGCTTCGGATACTGCGGAGCAACTTCACGCGCAGCGGCCAACGGTTGGATCGGCGCCGGCGCCGGTTTTTGCACCCTTGGCGGCGGAGCTGGGCGCTCGACAACGGTGGCGATGATTGGGGCGGCCCGCGGTTTTTCGACCGGACGCAGGGCAACAAGTCGCTGACGATAGTTGCGCACGCGGTTCAAAAGTTTCGCCACCGCGTCGGGCTTCATCGCGCCGGTGGCTTCAAAACGCCGCAACTGCCGTTCGACGGCGTCGAGGTCGGCAAGTTCTGCCAGCAATCGCGTGTCGACGGGCTGCCCGCACGATTCGCAACGATGTGCTGCGGCAGGCAACTCATGTCGGCAAATCGGGCACTTGTAGCCCGGGCCGTCGCTCTTCTTCGTGCCAGCGCCGAACAACCAAGCCAACAGTGCCCAAATGCCATGACCCACCAGCGTTACGACGGCCAGAACCAGGCCAATAGCGAACAAGACTGGCAGGGGATTGTGCATGCCGACGCTCCTTTTTCCAAGTATAGGGCTCGGAACGCACGGATTTATAACACAAAAGGTGCTTTGCGGCGGGGTAGGCTTCGGATTATGCCGAAACGAGCGATAGGGCGGGCAGAGGGGTGTTCAGATCAATTCAAAGAAGCTTTCCTTGCCAAGGTGCGGTGTGTAGCTGTCGATCAACTCGGGCAGCGCGGCCGGGCCGCCCAACCAAATCCAATCATCGATGCTGCCTCGGAAGCACCAGCGATGGACGTCGAACATCCGTTCGGCCGAATCCACAAGCGAAAACCGCATCATCTTCGTGTAGTCGCAGGATCGCATCAGCCAACCGTTGGCGTCCTGGCTTCGTAACGACGTACGCGGCACTACTGGATCGGCCAACAGATCGGCCAGTCGCATGGCCTCGTCCTCGGACATATTGGGCAGGTAGACTACCAGGCTGTTTCCGTCCACATCGACGATGAAGTACCTCAATCCCGCAAGCTTGCGGAGCCCGTCCGAAAGGAGTTGTATCTCCAGCGGGCTGATTTCCGTGAGACGAATCAAACGTAACGTCACCCGGGCGTTGGCGGGATCTTCACGGATTTCATAGCCGTCGGGAATCGCGTCCAGAACTTCTCCGCTCAGCTTGCGGCCGCACCAATAGCGCGGTTTTCCGGTTCGCGTCCTGCCCGCTTGGAGATAATAGGTCTCGTTCTTACGGTTGGTATACTGGGCGGTCATCGTCGTCGACTCGGGTCCTGAATTATGCGCCGGCCATAGTAGCACGGGGGTGAAGGCGTTTGCAAGGCACACATCAACTCAGATTGCTCTTTTGGCCTTGCAATACCTATAGGTTTGATGTATAAAGCCGTCATGCGAAACAAACGAACCAACCCGGATTTCCTCAACGGCGTGCCGGAATTGCTCATCTTGAGCCTGGTGACACGCCGGCCGATGTACGGCTACGAACTGGTTCAGGCGATCCGACAAGCGACGGGCGGAGCCCTGGAATTCGGCGAGGGCTGCGTCTATCCGATCCTCCACCGTCTCGAAGCCGAGGGCCTGCTGGGCAGCAAACGAGAGACAGTGGCCGGTCGTAGCCGGGTGATTTATCGAGCAACGGCGAAGGGGAAGAAGCAGCTTGTCAGCACTGCAACCACGTGGCGGCGGATTGTGGAAGCAATTGAACATGCCCTGCAAGGAGGCGAACATGGCGAACCTGCCTTGGCTTGATGCGGTCGAAACGCGGCTTGCGCGGCAAGGCCTGCCACATGCGTACGTTCAACGATTCGTTCGAGAACTGTCTGACCATATCGAAGATCTTAAGGAGGATAACATGAGCAAGGAAGCTGATGTGTATTCGCGGCTAGGCGAGCCGGAGCAGGTTGCCAACACGGCCGTCGCCGCCTATCGACGGCACGGTTTTTTTGGTCGACATCCGACGGCGGCCTTCGTGGTGTTCGGTGTTTCGCCGCTCGTGTCGCTGACCGCGTTGTTCGTTGTTGCCTACTTGGGCGTATACGGATTCTGCCTGGTGTGCAAGTGGCTCGGGCTGAACATCAGTCTGACGCGGCTCGAACCGGCCGCATCGGAGATATTGCCATACGTGTTGAGTCTGTTGACTGTAATTGTCCCCTCGATCGTCGCCAGCATGCTCTACTGCAAGCTCACAAAGCGGCTGGGCATCGATAGGAAATGGCTTCTCGTGGCTTGCATAGTCTTGGCAGCAACGGCGCTTCTGCCCATCTGCTCGGTAAAGCTCTCGGACGTACCGGGGCAAAGCGCATTGCGATGGGGCGTCGCCGTTCCCAAACGCATTGGGGAACTGCCCATTCTGATCGCTCGGACTTTCAGTCATCCTCGACAGGTGTTGCAGTTCGTCGTTCCACTGGCCATCGGCTGGTGGTTCCTACGGCGCAGTCATGGCGACAAAGAACTGCATCTAGCATCGTGACCTCGCACAACGGGGCGATGCGTTCGTCAACGCCTTTGCTCCTATCTAACGCCTCTAACGCCATGTGAGAGGCGGCGAATCTCAATAGACGCCCTTGCAATGTGGAAGGTGCAAGTCGGGATGACCAATGCAAACCCTTGAACTGCCAGAAGTTGTCGCGCCCTAGGCAATTTGGTATCGTACAGTTTGGGTACATCGCAGTGGCGATGGGGGCGGGTGTTGCCGAAAGTGTGTCCGGGCGGGCGTCGCTTGGGAACTTCGGCCGAGAAGAATAGGAGCGGTTTCATGCGTCGCACGCCATTGTTTGCTCGGGCTCGCTGGTTGTCGACTCTTGGGCTGTTGCTCGCCATCGCGTGGCTTTGCCCTGCCGCGACTCTAGCTATCGATGCCGATGTCGTCTTGCGGGGCGGATTGATCTATGACGGCACCGGCGCGGCGAGCGTCGTCGGTGATGTGGCCATCGCCGATGGGAAGATCGTGGCCGTGGGCACTTTCGAAACCGCGAAGGTCGGCCGCGAGATTGATTGCAAGGGCCTGATCGTATCTCCAGGATTCATCGACCTGCACACCCATTGCGACAAGGTGGCAACCGATCGCCGGGCGCGGCCAAACCTTTGCTACCTAACGCAGGGCTGCACGACCGTCGTCACCGGCAATTGCGGCGGTGGGGCGGTCGACGTCGCCGACTATTTCAGAAAGATCGACGCGAAGGGAGCGGGCACAAACGTCATTCATCTGGTGCCCCTTGGGTCTGTGCGCTCGAAAGTCATGGGTAACATTAACCGCCAACCGACGCCCGAAGAATTACAGCGGATGCGGCAGTTGGTCGACCAGGGCATGCGCGACGGGGCGTGGGGAATGTCGACGGGGCTGATCTACCCGCCCGGTTCGTTCGCCAAGACCGACGAGGTCGTTGAGTTGGCGAAGGTGGTGGCGTCTCACCGTGGGATCTATGCCAGCCATATTCGCGGCGAAACGGGCGAACTGCTGCGCTCTGTCGCCGAGGCGATCGAAATCGGCCGTGCGGCTGGGCTGCCGGTCCATATCTCCCATTTCAAAGTGATGGGCAAGACCAACTGGGGACTGGTTCGGGAAGCCGCCCGGCTGATCGAGAATGCACAGCGGAGCGGAATGAAGGTTACGGCGGATCAGTACCCTTACATTGCCTCCTCGACCGGTCTGGGCAACACACTCTTTCCCGCCACCGAAGTCCCTGGTGGACGGAAAGACTTTGCCAAGCGGATCAAGACCAATGCCGAGTTCAGAAGACAAGTCCGCGAAATCTGCCAGCGAAGGCTGCGAGACAATCCGCGAATCGTCATCGCCGTCACTAAGAACCATCCGGAGTGGGTTGGCAAGAGCTTGGACGAAATAGCCAGTGGTCTGGGAATGGATCTGGTCGATGCCGCGATCGAGATTCAGATAAGCGGCGACGCCTCGGTGGTGAAGTTTGCCATGTCCGAGGACGACGTCCGTTGGGTGATGAAGTTGCCCTGGGTCGCCACGGCCTCAGACGGCAGCGCCCTTTACCCGTTACCGGACACCCATCCGCATCCGCGCAGCTACGGAACGTTTCCGCGCAAGATCACCTACTACGCCGGTCAAGAGAAGGTAATTCCCCTAGCGCAGGCGCTCCGCAGCGCGACCGGCCTGCCGGCCGACATCCTGGGTTTAGAACGCCGCGGCTATCTGCGAATGGGCTACGTGGCGGACGTGGTCGTGTTTGATCCGAAGGAGTTCATCGACCGTGCGACGTTCGACGAGCCGCAGCAATACTCTACCGGTGTACGGTATCTGTTCCTTTCGGGCAATCCGACGATCGACCAAGGCACGCCAAGCAAGACGCTGTATGGCCGAGTAATCCGGCACAAGGCAAAGGGGCTGTAAGCCGATCGAAGTCGGTCGCACAGCAAGCCTCTCCCTTTGGGCCAGGGTTGGGGTGAGGGCGAGGCCACTGTCTCATTGCGCACCAAAATGCCGCTTACCGTTGCAGGGTGCGTCCGCGACGCACGCCTTATGCTGGCCGTGGCTGAGTGGTTTGTGTGCACGCAGGCTGGATAACGACGAGTTGCAACGTAAGCGTCAAAGAATCGCCATTGGTATCACAGCCTCAACCGCCACTGGATTGGCCAGTGTCCGATCGTCCCGCGTATCCATTCGCCGCGAGCCAATCACACGCCATCTGTATTGTATCCGCACCGCGATTATCAAATCGCCTCTTGATAATCTGCCCGAGGCTGACAGCGGCGGTATGGCGAGTATCAGAATCTTCCGAGTGATTCAACACAAATCGAGCAATCACGGGAATCGCATCGCGTGACCTCAAGTTCCCAAGCGCAGCTAGCAGGGAATCCACCACAAGTCGGTCGCTTTCTGTCTGAAGCGCTGAGGTGATCTGCGACACAATCTCTGGCAGGCGTCGAGCGTCACGCAGGCCGCAAAACACGTTGGCAGCCGCTTCACGATGGTCGCGATCTGCACTACGGACTAACTTGACGGCGTATGGGACCGCTTCTGCGCCGCGAGCAACAAGCCCCCAACCAGCATGAACAATTCGGTTGTTCACCACGGACGCCATCTCACGGTCGGCGTTTGTCACCGGCCCTTTGGCACGTGGTTTGTCCTTCAAGTACGGGGCCGATTCCAGAATCAGGTTGTAGTAGTATTGTGCCGATTCCGAGTAGTATGACAAATCGGGGCCGCTTGCGTATTCGTGGGGAATCTCGCGACTGTCAATCAAATCGAGGTGGTTCGGGTAGCGTGCCAGCAGCCGTGAACGTTCTCGGCCTCTAGCCTGTTTGCCTAATCGGAACAGTGACAGAAGGCGATCGAACATACCCTTGTTGCCACAGTGATACGCAGAACCGTGTGGCCCCAAGCAAAACGCCATCGCGCAACCCGCCGAACTGGCCACACGTAAAACACTGCGGTGACCTCAGTCTAATCTGCCTTCCTTCGGTGTCAAGACGCGGCGAGAGGCCCGTTTCTGTCGGCGACGGGCTTGAGCCTCGCGGGATTCTTCTTCGCGTTGCTCAAGTCGATGTTCAGGATGGGTGGCAACCCAGCGATCCGGCAGAAGCGATTCCAGGGTGGTGGTATCGCCAGCAGCGATGGCCGCAATCCGACGTAGCACGTCGGTCAGATACGGCCAAACGTCCACGCAGTTCCGCCGGGCACTCTGCACCAGCGTGTAGAGCGTTGCCGCCGTCTGGCCGCCATGCTCGCTTCCAAAGAACAGGTAATTTTTCCGACCGATTGCGACGGGCCGCAGAAGCCGCTCAATAACGTTGTTGTCTATTGGAATCCGCCCGTCGCCGGTGTACCTGACGAAGGCGTCCCAACGGTTCAGCACGTAGTCGATCGCCTCAGCCAGTTTCGCCGTGGGCCGCAACGTGGGCCGCACTTCATCGAAACGGGCCTTCATCCTCGTCAGGATCGGCAATGCCTCGGCCTGTCGCAACGCCCGGCGTTCGTCCACCGACATCTCTTTGGCACGGTCCTCGATGTCGTAAAGCTGCTGCGTCCAGATCATGGCCTCATGGACCAGGGGGTGACTGGTCGCCGGAATCGCTTCCTCGAAACCGCGCCGACCGTGCGCCCAGCAAGCCACGTCCACAAGGCGGCCCGCCGCCTCGCGCACGAGCGAGGTGTAGACGATGTAGCCGTCCGTTTGAAGATAACCACGATAATCGGCCAAGACTTCCCTCGGCCCATCGCGACTGCGGCTGGGCCGGAAGTCGTAGAACACGTACCGATGGTTCGCATCCCCGGCGTAACCGCTGAGGTATCCCGTGATCGCCTTGCCGTTGCCCGGCTTGAGCATCTTGACCTCGGTTTCGTCGGCATTGATGACAACGCTGGCAAGCACCCGCTCGTGGATTAATCGTTCCAAAGGTCGCAAAGCCTGGGCCGTTCGACTCAGCAGCCCGCAGAGCAAGGCCCGCGATAGCCACCGCTTCAGCGGACCAAGCAGCAATTCCTGCTGCCGATACGTCGGCAAGTGATGCAAGAACTTCCACGTCACCAGCCAGGCTAGGATGCTCGGCCCAAAGGGGCTTTTCTCCACGGCTTGCGGCGGTCTCTCGGTGGTCTGCATCTGGGAGCCGTCGTGGCAGTGCGAACAGCCGTAAGTAAACCGCACTTCTTCCACCACGTACAGCTTTGCCTCTTCCATCTCCGCCCGCTTCGTGACGTGGGTGCGGATGATGGTCCGCTGGGCTCCGCAGCAGCCGCAAGGCAATTCCGAGTCGGGCAGCGGGTATTCGGTTCGCCGGTGTTCCCAGAATTGCGGGAACTCGATCCTCGGCCGCCGTGGCTTTCTTCGAGTGCGAGGCGGCGGCGAATCCGTATCGGTGTCTGGTTGAGCGGTCTCCTGCTTGGCATCCAACCCTTCGACGACTTCAGGCACGAACAGTACCTTTTGATCGGGTGAGGGTGCGTACCGCTCCCGTCGTTGGCCGAACATCGCCCGCTTAAAGAATCGCAGTTGTTCGGCGGCCTTCGCCAGTTGCTCCTGGTAGGCGGCGATGGCTTCCTGCTGCTGGGCGATGACGGCCTGTTGGTCCGCAGTGGTCTGCTCCAGATCACAAATCCGTTGCTGACAGGTCGCCAGTTGATCGGCAAGAGATGGACATCCTTCATCCATGCCCTATTAAACGTTCGCCACCGCAATTGGTTCCGTTGGTATTGAAGGTTTTTTCGAGATGGCATCATGCGCGACGCCATCGCGGACGACGCCGCACACTGGCCAGGTCGATGCCTTCCAAGATCAGCGCCAATTCGCTCATTCGCATCTCGACTCCGACCGGCGAAGTGGAACCATCCTCTCGGACAGCCGGTGCAGATCGTGGCACCTCGAAGGTTCCGCCTTCCAATCGCTTGTACCAAATGACCAGGCCGTCGCCCGCAAACCACAACACCTTCACACGGTCGCCACGCCGATTGAAGAAAAGAAACAGATCGCCTGATTCTACCTGTTGGCCTAGCTCTCGCTCCACCACTCCGACCAATCCCTCGAACGACTTTCGCATATCAGTGGGGCCGGTCTTGGCAAACACCCGAAGCGACGTGGGCAAGCTCAGCATCGGTGTGCCCTTCGCGCTGGTCGGGCCGCTAGAGCAGCGACCACCACACCGACTGTCTGCGCTTCGCAGCCCTGGACCCGCAGCATGACGCCGTCGGGCCACTCGACTTCGAGCTTGGCCGCACCAATCGGCACGGCATCGACGACCTGGACTGGAAGGAGGGCCTGCGTCGCCCGCTGCCCGGCTTCGCGCCGGGGCCGCCGCAATCGCCGCTTCCCAGCATGAAACGTGGCCGGGGCCAACTTCTCCTTGGAGCAGAACCCAACGATGCTCTGCCCGCTGGTCTCCTGACGCTCAATCACTTCCCGCCAATACCGCTGCCGGTCCCCGCTCGTGACCCTCGCCATCGCCTGATCCTCCGAATGCCTTGGCTGAATCGTACCCAGGCATCCAGCCTACCACGGCCCGCAAGGCTGGCGATTTATTGACGCTTACGTTGCAACTGGCATCATGAGAGCCGTTAGCGGAGGGAACCGCCATTAGCGGCATGCAAGCCGTGCCTGAGGTCACGAGTGTATGCCTTCGATTACGCGATAGCCAGACCAAGACCTTGGCCGATTTGGCGGCTGTCGCCATTCATGTGGGCCGGGCCCAGCCTCTCGGAAATTGACTGGCGATTGGCCGAGGCTCGCAACATTGCCGCCGCGCTGGCTCTTTCGACATCGCAAAGCCTGGAGGAAGCGACCGCTCTTGGTTATCTTCGACTGGACTGAAGTGCGTTCGGTTCATACGTTGACGGCTGCGGCGATCAGGCGGCGTGGGATTGTGGCAGCAGCAGCGGCCCCATCCCCACTGGACGTTGCGTTTGCAGGCTCTGGCTAAACCGGTGAATTGACGACCCGCCGTGGAAAGGTAGAATGCGCGTTGACGCTCGACAGGCGGACTGCGAGAACGAGGCAGTGCACCGTTAAGACGGAGCGCGCTGCAAGAATCCGGACCAACCCCGTTAATAGTAATAGACATGCCTAGGATCGTCTCGCTGGCGGCGCTGGTCATCATTCTGCTGCTGATGGCCGTTCTGTTTTTTGAGGTGATGGCCGACTTCTGGCTGCCGCTGTTTCTGGCCCTGCTGCTGGTCGTGATGTTTCGGCCGTTGTATCGCTGGATGACCGGCCGATGTCGTGGCCATGCGCGGATCGCGGCGGCACTGACGACCGCCCTGATCTTGCTCATTGTGTTGATGCCGCTGTTGGCGCTCCTGTTCGAGGCGGGCTACGAGACGCAGTCGCTATATCAGGCTGCTACAGCGAATCCGGAGACGCTTGTACCGACCAAAAATGTGGACGGGCGAATGCCGCCGGCCGACATCAGCCAGTTGCCAGCGTGGAGCAGTGCGAAGTTGGCAGAGTTGGGCAGTCGCCTGGGCGTCAGCGTTGATCGCAAGGAACTGGAAAAGAGCATCAACGACAGCGTGCGCGATTTTTTTGGGCCGATGGCCCTGTGGACAACGCAATTTCTCGGCCAGCTCTTGCTTGGCCTGATCATCATGATTGTCGCGGTTTACTACTTTTTCGCCGATGGGCCGGGCATGGTGCGTGCGACCATGCGGCTGTCTCCGCTGGAAGGGCCTCGCACGCAGGAACTAATCGATCAATTTGACGACATTACCCGGTCCATTGTATCGGCTACGCTCTTGGCGGCCTTTGTGCAGGGCCTATTTACGGGCGTTGGCTTTTACGTGGCCGGCGTGGGCTCGGTCTTCTTGTTGTCGGCCTTGACGATGCTCATGAATTTAGTGCCGCTGGTTGGCGGTGCGATCATTTGGGTTCCGGTATGCGTGTGGATGTACGCCGCCGAAGGGCGCACTATGGCAGCCGTACTCTTGGCTATTTGGTGTACGGCCGTCGTAACGGCTGTCGATTATTCGATTCGCCCCCTGTTGCTACAGGGTCGCTCAAATTTGCATCCGCTCTTGGCGCTGTTGAGCGTCCTCGGCGGCATGCACGCTATGGGGCCGATCGGAATCCTCGTCGGGCCGATGGTTGTCGCATTCTTGCAGACGCTGGTCAACATGGTTCACACCGAGTTGAACACCTTGGCCAGGTCGACAGGGGAGCCGGCCAGCAGAACAAAGACGCTGCCTTGAAGGCTATACGCGCCGACCCATTTATTCTCTAGAATAGGGACTCCCGACCCCTTCATTCCTTAATTCAGGAAGGTATTCGACATGGCGATCCTCTTTGCAGTGACCGGACTCAGCGGCCCCGACTATTTCATGCTGATCGGCTACTTCGCACTGATGGTTGGCATCGGCGTTTACTTCTACCGCTATATGCGCGGAATGAAGGCATTTTTTACGGGCGGAAGCCAGATTCCCTGGTGGCTCGCCGGTGTGTCATTCTACATGTCCAGCTTTCGCGCTTACGCGTTCGTGGTCTTCTCCGGCCTGTGCTTCACATTCGGCTGGGTAGGCATCACGTTGTTCTGGGTCTCGGTGCCTGCCACTTTGTTTAGCGTGATGTTGTTTTCCTCGCTGTGGCGGCGTGCAAGGACCGTCAGTCCCGTGGAGTTTCTCGAAGCCCGATACAGTGGCCCGATCCGCCAGATCTTTGCGTGGGGCGGCCTGCCGACGGGCCTGATCGATGACAGCCTGAAACTCGTGGCGACGGCTACGATCATGAACGTCGGGCTCGGTATTCCGATCGAATGGATGATTGTCGCCTGTGGCATCATCATTATTTCCTACTGTTTCATGGGAGGCCTTTGGGCCGTCACCGTCACGGATTTCGTGCAATTCGCCATTCTGGCCATCGCAGTGCTGGCTATCTTTCCGCTGGCCATTGCCAAAGCCGGCGGCTTGACCGGTTTCGCGGCATACGCCCCCACGGGCGTTTCGGATTTCGTCAACGAGAAATACAATTGGTTCTACCTCTTGATGTTACTCGGCATGTACTGTGTGGCATGGAGCAGCAGCAACTGGCACCTCATCCAGAAGTATTTTTGTGTGGCCACCGAAAAGGATGCCAAGAAGGTCGGATTGCTCGTGATGGCTTTGTACATCGTTGGGCCGCCGCTGATCCTGATCCCGGCTATCGCGGCCCGATACTTCCTGCCTGCCGAGACCGTCGAGATGTTGTCGACCAGGAGCCGGGAGGTGTACCCGCAGATTTGCATCGCACTATTGCCGGTGGGGATGTTGGGGCTGGTAATCGCCGCAATGTTTTCTTCCACAATGGGCAATCTCAGCAGCCATTTCAACGTGTGGGCCAGCGTGCTTACGAATGACGTTTATCGACGGCTTTTCCGGCCTCATGCCGGCGACAGGGAGTTGGTGGCGGTAGGTCGTGGCATGACGCTGTTGGTCGGCATTTTGACGGTGGGCGCCGCGTTACTGCTTCGTAAGGCCAGCGCCGACGACCTATTCGGCTATATGGTGCTGCTGTTTCGCGCCTTCGTCCCGCCGTTTGGAATCCCGATGCTCTTAGGACTCGTCTCGCGGCGGGTCAACACGATGAGCGTCTACGCGGCAATCGTCGGCTGTGCGGTTGTGGATGTCATCATGTTCACCATGTTGGATCGCAGCGGTAATACTTTTGGCGTGGCCTGGCAGCTTCCATCGGTCGTCTTTGGCGTGTCGACGGTGCTGACGCTGTCGCTCACGTTTGGCGTCAGCGCTTTGTTCCCGACGGGCGAAGCGGAGCGTCGCCGTGTCGAGGCGTTCCACAAGCGATTGGCCACGCCGATTGGCGGTCTCCCCGAAGATCGCCCCGCCGACGCCGTCGGCGCCCAACCGATGTCGCCATTCCGTATCGTCGGCATTTGCATCTCATGCATGGGTGCGATGATGCTGGGCATCACGCCGTGGATTGACAAAGGCACGGCCGCCGCGATCAACGCAGTGTTGGGAACCGGGTTGCTTGTCCTCGGCGTGCTGATGGCGTGGGCCAGCATAAGAGCTCAACACAGAGCTGAGGAACGGCTGGCCGCTTCGGCACGCGACACCGATTGACGACCCGCTCGTCAATGCGGCTCGAAGTACGGCAGTCGGACATATCTGGCGCAAGAGACCGCCGGCTTTACGTCGCGCCGTGGACCGTTGCCCTTAGGTGGCGACTCCGTTATACTGGGCGGCATTCATTGCCGACGGTGACAGTCGCCGGCGATACGGCAACATCAACTTTTCGGGTGCGACATCATGAGTGATACGAAATCGTTGACCCGCGCTCAGTGGTTCACGTTGGCGGCAGCCTTTTTGGCGTGGATGTTCGACGGGGTGGAGATGGGGCTCTTTCCCTTGGTCGCACGGCCCGCCTTGCAGGAGCTGTTGGGCGTCAGCGGCGAGGCGCAGGTCGCCACGTGGTTCAGCCGGATCATGGCCTGTTTCCTCGTGGGCGCGGCGATTGGCGGCCTTTCGTTCGGATGGGTCGGCGACAAGATCGGCCGTGTGCGCGGACTGGTGTCGTGCATGCTGATGTTCTCGGCGTTTACCGGGGCCTGTTACTTCGCCATGGCTCCCTGGCAAATCGGCCTTTTTCTGTTCATGGCCGCACTGGGTATGGGGGGCGCGTGGTCGCTGGCGGTTGCCTTGGTGATGGAGTGTTGGCCCGAGCGTCACCGCCCCAAGCTGGCCGGTTTGATAGGGGCGGCCGCCAACTTTGGCTTCCTGTTCATCGCCGTCGTGGCCATGACGCGGAACGTCACCATCACCGATTGGCGATGGATGATGCTCGTCGGCGCGAGCCCGGCTTTGTTGGCGCTGTTGATCATCTTCGTCGTGCCGGAGTCGGAGCTCTGGAAGGCGTCGGTGAAGAAACCCGGCCGCAGTCCCGTCATTGAAATCTTTAGCGGCCCTCTTCGGCGGAAAACGTTGCTGGCCCTGGCCTTTGCCGGCATTCCGCTCATTGGCACGTGGGCCGCCGTTTCGGCCTATATCCCGAACTGGGCCAGTCAAATCCGCGAGCTGGAAGTCGGCAAGGCTAGACTCCAGAAATTGCTGCCGGAGAAACTCACAGAATTTGAAGCGGCCACGAACCCCAAGGAGCAAGACGAACTGCTCAAATCCTGGCTCGGCGTCGAGCAAGTCGTCGAGCTGAGGAGTCAGAGCTCTCGCGCCAAGGCGAAGGTTCAGGTGTTCATGGCGATCGGCGCCATCATCGGCTGCTTCGCGGCCTCGACGCTGGGCCGAATCTTCGGCCGTCGGCCGGCGTACTTCACGCTTTGCCTGATGTCGTTGATTTCCTGCGCCTACCTCTTCAGATATCTGCCTCCGGTATTCAACGTGCAGTTCTTGATCACGGCGGGAATTGTCGGCGGCATTACGGCCGCCTTTTATGGCTGGCTGCCGCTGTATCTGCCCGAGCTGTTTCCCACGCGGGTTCGGGCGACGGGCCAAGGACTTTGCTTCAATTTCGGACGTATCCTGGCCGCCTTGGGAACCCTCTACCTCGGTCAGTTGGTTGGGTACTACGGCGGCGATTGGGGGCGTGCCATGGGCACGATAACATTGGTCTATCTGGTGGGTATGGTATTGATTTGGTTCGCGCCCGAGACCAAGGGCAAACCGCTGCCCGAGTGACGTCACGGCGCGATGTCGGAGGCTGCCGATGAATTATTCCCGCCCGTGGATGTATGGCGGCTTGGCAGCGATGGCGGCGGGCGCCGCGCTGCTATGGCTGCAAGGCCCGGAGCCTCGCGCGTTGGCCGAGCCGCCGAAAGCCGCCACGCCGTCGACCAAAGGCCAAACGAAAACGGTGGCCGCCGACCCTTACCAGTGGAAGAGCCTTTTCGACGGCAAATTGCTCACCGGTTGGAAGGCGCCGCAGTTCGGTGGTGAAGGAAAGGTCTACGTCAAGGACGGGGCGATCGTCATGGACACGGGCGCCATGATGACGGGCATCACGTGGACCGGCGCAGTAATTCGCAATAATTACGAGCTGACGTTGGAGGGCATGCGTCTCGACGGCGTCGACTTTTTCTGCACTACTACGTTCCCCGTCGGCAAGGACTACTGCTCGTTTGTGGTCGGCGGCTGGGGCGGGATAGTCGTTGGCCTGTCGAGCGTCGACTATAACGACGCCTCAGAGAACGCGACTACGCGAACGATGGAGTTCAAGGACAAACGCTGGTACAAGATTCGTATCCGCGTTTCGGATGCCGCCATCGAGGCGTGGATCGACAACGAGAAGATGGTGGAGCAGCCGCGGGAAGGACACAAGTTCACGATCCGCTTGGAGGTCGATGAGTGTCGACCGTTGGGCGTCTGCACGTGGTGTACGAAGGGTGCCGTCCGCAATCTCCGCGTCCGAGCGCTCCGGCCCGATGAGGTCAAGACGATCGCCGTCCAGATCAAGGCGGCCGAGAAGAACGAGTAGGAGCCGTCCGGTGCAGAAGGGTGGCACGCTCCATAACCCTTGAAGATTCGCCGAGCCGTTCATAGAATCATGCCAGCGACACTTGCCCCATGACTAGCGAAGATCTTCAACTTGATGTCATTGCTGTCGGCGCCCATCCGGACGACGTCGAGATTGCCTGCGGTGGCACGCTGGCCCGGCTTGCCGAGCAGGGCTATCGGGTGGGCATCGTCGACTTGACCGACGGCGAGCCGACGCCGGCTTCGCCCGGACCGGAGCATCGATTGGCCGAAGCGAAGCGGGCAGCGGCCGTGCTGGGCGCCGCGCGGCGCATCACGCTCGATCTGCCGAATCGGCGCCTGTTCGACAGCTTCGATGCCCGCGTTGCGTTGGCCAAGGAGTTTCGCCGGCATCGCCCGCGGCTGGTGCTCGGCTTGGGTGGACGAACACCGACGGCTTCGCCCGATCATTACCAGGCGTCGCTAATCATCGAGGCCGCGGTGTTCTACTCGAAACTCACGAAGTGGGACGAGCACTTTGACGGTCTGCCGCCGCACGTCGTGCTGCGCCAACTCGAGTTCTTTCTCGCCTTCCACACGCACTCGCCGGTCGAGCGAGGCGCTATGGTTGTCGACATCGGCGCTACGCTGGAGAAGAAACTCGCGGCCATCTCCTGCTATGCCAGCCAGTTTCCGCCGGCGAAAGCGCACTACCTCGACCGCTTCCGCGCGTTCGCCATCCAGCAAGGCATGGCCGCCGGTTTTGCGGCCGGCGAAATCTTCGCCAGCCCGATTGCCTGGGGCACGTCGGACCTGATGGGGTTGCTGTTCGCTCGGCCAGCCTAGCAGCGCCGCTACGACGGGCGTCGCTTGCCGCCGCGGCCACGTTTGTCGCGGCCTCGATTGCCTCGGCCGTGGCTCTGCCCGGCGTTGGGGTGCTTAGCTCGGGCTTCCAGATTCCTATCGATCAAGAGGCCTACTGCCTCGTCCCACGTTGGGATTCCGCGGAAGCCGAGTTTGGTGGGTCGCTCCGCATCACCTTCTTCGCCCTCGTCCAAATCGAGCCCGTCCTCGATTAGCACGTCGGCGTCGTCCGACAGTGATTCTTTAGGCTTCGTGCGGACTGCGGCGTCCGATGAATCTTCTGGGGCGCCTGGGGCCGTATCCGATTCACGACGTTTCCGGCCGCGCCCTCGCCGCCGCCGCCGTGAACGACGCTGCTCTGCTTCTTCTTCCGACGCCGCTTCCGATGCTTCGGCGGCAGCGATCGGATCATTTCCTTCGGCCGCCAATTCAAGCTCGCTCTGCTCTGTCATGGGCAGGCTCGATGGCTCGTCGGTGGGCTCGCTGGCGGTCGCTTCGGACGACTCCTCGCGCGGCGGCCGCGTTTCACCGCCGCGCCCGCGGCGTCGCCGACGCCGACGCGGACGTCGTGCCGCCTTCTCCTCGGCTTCGGCCGCTTCAACCGGTGTCTCGGACGTGGCGGCCGTATGCTGATCCGACGATTCCAGCAGGTCGAACGGTTCCTCAAAATCGAAACGCTCGTCGAAGAAGTTTGGCGATTCTTCGGGCGATTCGGCAGGCACGACGGGCACAGGTGCTTGTTCGGTGGCGACGGCCGGCGTCGCGGAGATCTCCGCACGTGCGACCGGCGGAGTTGGAGTCGGTGCGCGCGGCGGCGGTTCGTGCGCCGCCGGCGTGATCCCCAGTTCGTTGGCCAAGCTGTCCCAATTCGCCGTTGGGGCCGGCGCGACATGCTCGCGGCGCGGCGGGCGGGCCAAGGCTTTCGCCGCTCCCGCAGCAGGAGGCGGACTGGGCTGCCGCGACGCGGCTTCCGCCGCAGGCTTGGCCCCTAAAGTCGATGCCAACGAGTCCCAATGGCTGGGAGAATTCGATTCTGTCATGTTTGCCGATCGGCTTGGTAAAGTATCGCCAGGGGCGGCCCCGCTTAGTGAAGAAAGTCGGCCGGCCGCCCAATCCCCACTCTAGTATAGCGCTTTTGTCGCCCGCTGGGAAGAACAGCCGGCAGTGTCGTCATAGCGATCCATTTGACATCATACTGACAACAGCACGGCGCGACACCCCGGAAGCAGTCTGACGGATATTTTCGGGCGAGAGCGTGCCCGGAAAACGGTGTTTTCAAGGCGAAAAATCGCCCCGTTCGCGGCAAATTGCGAGTGCCTTCCCGCGAGCATGTCGAGCGACCGGCATGCAATGGCATAAATCTCGCTGGGAGGTTCATAGGACAAATGCTATCATCCGACCGGAGGGAACGAACATGAAGACGTCATTAGGAAGATGCTGTCTCGGACTTGCCGGCCTTCAGATCGCCATCGGACTGACGGCCTTGAGCTTTCTCGCCCATCCGGCCGAAGCCCGGCAGCCTTCATACGCCGATCGCTCCGACGCGAACCGCGATCGCGATAATCGGATGAATGGTGCCCGCGCTATCCATACCGCACCATCGTCGCCTCGCTATACCGCGCCGGCCCGCGACATGTCTACGATGAACAGTGCCCGCGCCACTCGCAGCGTGCCATCGGCGCCTCGCTATTCTCGCCGGCCCGCGACATCTCTCCGCCGACTTATACGAGCCGCCAATATACGCCGCCAAGCCGCCAGTATACGCCGCGAACAGCGGCCACGCCGAGGCCGGTTGAAACCAGACGCCAGCCGGCGACGATCTTGCAGCAGAGGGTTCCCACCGCTGGCGTTCGGAACTCGCTGGCGGCCCGCGACAATAATAACTCTGATGACGCGTCGCGACGGACGATTCAGCGTAATAATCCTCCACAGCCGCGGTCGGATAACAGCACGCGCACGATCGAGAGACAGACTCCGTCGCCGAGCCGAGCCGTTCAGCGCGACAATCCACCGGTATCGAGGTCCGACACCAGTACGCGCACCATCGAGAGGCAAAGCCCGCCACAGCGCGCAACAGTAGCGAGCGTGCGAATACGCCCGACGTCAGTTCACGAGTGAACAAGAGGGTCGATTCACCCAATCCAGCGCCTGCTCTCAAGAAGAACGACGCGCCGAATCCCGTCGCGCGAGACCGTTCGACCAATGCCGGTCGGAGATCGGACAGCGGCCCCAGCGCCACCGGGCCTGCGTCTTCCGGGCTGCCGACCGAAGGACGCACTCAAGCGGCCGATGTCCGCCGACGTTTGGACAGTCGCAATCAAACAAGTGACAAACCGGCGAACGACGTCAAGAAGCTGGATCGCACTGTCAACAACGCAAAGTCGGGCGTTCGCGATGTGGCGAAGCCAAGAGACTCGAAGGCGGCGGTCGTCGATTCGAAGCGCCGCGACGATAGCGTGAGGCCTGCCATCCGTGATGCAGGAAAGCCAAAAGACTCGAAGGCGGCGGTCGTCGATTCAAAGCGATTGCCGGCAGGCCGTGGTCCGATGCCGACCGCGCGCGACGCGAAGCCATCGCGGTTTGTCGATCAAGTCAAGAGTGGAAAGTTGGACCACCTTGCCGCAGGCCAAACGGCCAAGAAGGTCAAGCTGGCCGAACAATATCGCATGTATGGACAGGGCGACGTCGCCCGACGGCTCAATTTGGAGAAGCATTCAGCTCACGACGTGGCTGTGGCGAGGGCCGCCAATGTGGAGCGATTCCGGCACATCGGCGGCGCTCCTCACGCGTATGTTTACCATCCCAATTTTTACCACGGCCTGGTAAGCCCGAGGTACCATACCAATTGTCTGGCCTATAACTACTGGGGTCCGTCGTTCTTCGTCGGGCTGTGCTGGTATCCGCACTGGAACCCGTGGGTGGCTTGGTCGTGGCATCATCATCACAATGCGTTCTGGGATCCGCGACCCGTGTGGTGCCAGCCGATCATCTATGAGCGCAGCCCCGTGTGGGTCTACTATGAGGTGCCGGTTTGGACGCCGCTGCCGGAGGTGGCGTGCGGCACGTGGGTCGACCTGCGGCCTCAGGTCGTGGCCGAAGCGGTTTCCGATCTGCAATTGCTGGCCGTGCGTTTTGTCGATCCGGGCCACCCCGAAGAGAAGCTCGGCCCGCGCTACCGCGTTTGGTACCGCAACAACGGCAACCAGCCGATCACACGGCCGTTCAATGTCATGCTGTTTGCCGCCAACGACGCGCGGCTGGCCGCCAACTTGCCGCAGGCCGGTGTGCGCGTGACGGCCGTCGAGGCCAACGATATCCAAAGCGTCGACATTCGGCTTCCGATGGAAGCCCTGGCGATGAACCGCGACGCCGAGGGCAAGCCGGCCGGGTTCAACATGCTGCACGTGCTGGTCGACGCCCAACAGGAAGTGCCCGAGGCCAATCGAGCAGACAACGGCGCTCGGCTGATTCCCGCCGAGATTCTGCCCGTCGATCCGGCCGCCTTCGAGTTGGACCCGGGCGCCGCCAAACCGGGCGCAGAAGTGATTCTGGCCGGCGAAGGACTAGGGCCCGAGCCGGGCCAACTACTGGTGCACGTCAACGGTGTGGAACTGCAGGGCGAGATCCTCGGCTGGTACGACCTCGGCGTCCGTTGGAAGCTGCCGGCAATGGCTGTTGCGGCTCCCACCGAGGCCGAAGTGATCGTCATTCGCGGCGACGGCGCCGCTACCAATCCGCTGAAGCTGACGATCAATCCGTGAAGTCCGCTCGTTCGACCGATGGCCCCGGCTTCAATTCGCTCTCATCGCTTTCCGTTCATACTCGTCCCGCACCTCCTTGGCGCGTTCGGCGTCGAAACCTTCCCAGCCGCTCGGGGCGGGCAGCCAAGGCACGACAACCTCGGCGTACGCGGCCTTCTTCGTTTGGTTCCGCTCGGTGATTTCCCGCTCTAGGGCCACGGTATACCGAGCCTTTTCGTCGGCCGTATACGTGTGCGACTGGCCATCGCTGCCCGGCAGTGTTCCGTCGACCGACTGCCACTGCTCGATCGCCCGTTCGCACAAGAGGGCCTGCATCGCATAGAGCGGCTTCCGTTCGCGGGCCCACTCGGACTCGTTCTGCCAGAATTCGATCTCCGGCCGGAACGACGTGGGCAGTCGCCCGGGCACCCCAGGCAAGTGGGCAAGAAAGCCCCGGCAGAGCTGCGCATCGACGATATCCGCGCACAGCGCCCGACGGTGAAGTTCTTGGCCGCCTTGCCGCGCGTGGCCGTCAGAACATAGCGATCGTCGTGGATATTCGCCCGAAGCCGCCACCAGAAATCGTCGCTCTTCGTTCTCATCACCGCATCGACGGCCGTGCGTACGCGCTGCTGCTCCGACCAATCGAAAGCGGCGTCGAAAAGCGGAATCGTGACATCGCCGACCGTAACCAATCGCGGCGGCTTGTTGTGACTGGCCATAGCATCGATCAGCGAGTCGAACGATGTGCTCCCGATCGGATCGGCGTATAGCCGCAAGAGATTCTCGGGACCCATCGGCGAACGAACGCGCTCGATCTTGAAGTCTTCGGGCCGGACATCCGCGGGGCTCGCTCGCATACAGGCCTGAGCCGTGTAGTTGTCGTCAATCATGTGCTGCTGATAACGCGCAAACGTGAGGATTTTTGGAGTCAGAACCTGCTCGTGGGCCGCCACGCTTCCATTTTCAGGCCGCTGAAACACATCGCGGCATATCCGCGAAAGGGAGCTTCCAGTTCGGATGAACTTATCGTCGCCGATATAGAAAACGTTGCTCCCCTCTTCGCCGGCAGTCAACGATTCGATGGATGTTTTGGCCAGCGCGGCTGCGTTTTTGGGCGACTGGCCTTCGCGAATCGCCTGTTGATAGAGTTCCTCACGCATCAGTACCCGGCCGCGGTCGAAGAACGGGTTGTCGAACCATGCTTGATCGCCCGGCAGCAGGTTGTCGCCCCCAAGCCGCCGTTTCCAAAGCAGGTCGTCACCTCCGTTCGGCAACCCTTTCGGAATCCGCCGATGGCCAATCAGACGATTGAGTGCGGCCAGCCCTGCCGTGTTGCTTGTCTCGCGAAAATACTGGATGTATCCCTCGATGAGGATCAGCGTCGAGTAAGGGTAGCAGCGAATGCGAGGGATGGGAACGCCGTCGTTGTTGTGCACGACCCACAGGTCGGCGATGGCTTTGACCGGCATGCTTTCAGCGGCTACGACAAAGGCGTCGTTGGGCGCCTCGCCAGACAAGGTCCAGTATTTCGGGTTGCGTGTCTCGGGATTGTCATCGTCCGACCTGATGACGGTTCCCGTCATCGCTGCTTTGAGGATTTGCAGCCGAATCCCCTGTTCTGCGTCGCTAACCGCAGCCTTTTTCAAAATCTCGCGAGCGCGCGCGAGGATCTGCTCTTGATCCGTTGTCAATTGCTGGGAGGATACCGTTGGCCGGACTAAAGCGACTTGCTGCCCTGGTACGGGCATCGCCCAGAGTGCTGTCAGCAAGAGAAAAATGACCGCAGACACGCGGCAGATGGTTGTACGCGAACAGAGATGCATTGAAGACATGGTTGGCCGAGTTGTTTGCAGTAGCGTGTAGTATCGAAGTGTGTCAGGCTTTCCAGCGTGCCGGCGATAGGCAACGTTGAAGGTATTGTTCGCCAAGCCGGCGGCCGCGGCAAGGGCGCACAGCTATCGCGGAACCACGAGCCCACGAGTTCAATGACTTGCTGCAATGCGATCCCTGGCCGAAGCCTCCAATTGGAGGGGGCCTGAGTCCTCACGGACATGACCGCTCGTTGACCAGCGGCGACGCGTTTCTCCGAAGCTTGCGGAGACGACGAACAAGTCTCGTTCTCGCACGCGGCAAGGATCGTTGCTCATCAGCGCGCACGCTCCCAGACCGTCAATTCCGCGACCGTGTGTTGAAACTTTCGTCGCGTTTCGCGAATGACGAATTCCACGTTCTTTGGTGCATCCAGCATGACGAAATGCGGGCCCAACAGATCGTGGAGCGCGTCCAGCGTCATGCAAGGCTCGCCGCCTTTGCGGAAGCCGCCCAGCCAGTTTTCCTTCTTCGTGAACTCCTCCAGCCACGTATATGGCGAGGCAATGACAAGTATCCCCCCAAGATTCATCCGCTCGTGAATGGTTTCTAGAAACCTCTTGGGATCGTACAGCCGATCGATGAGATTGGCGGCCAGGACTAAGTCGTAACCAGTAAACTGCGGCTTGAGGTTCGTCGCATCGCCCTGAAAGAACTCCACGCGGTCTGCCACGCGGTCCAGTCCCAGGTCGGACAAACGAGCTTCGTGATAAGAAACCACGTCGCCCTCCTCGACGAGTTCAAAGTGCGCATTGCCATTTTCCTTGAGTTGCAGTGCGACCCGGATAAACCTGGCTGAGAAATCGATGCCGGTTACGAGATCGAACTCCTTGGCCAGTTCGAACGACGCCCGTCCCACAGCACAGCCCAGGTCCAGGGCTTTGCGTCGCGAGCGCCCTTGCGTGTACTGGAAACAGAGCTCGGCGCAATGCGCCGGGAAATTGTGCACGCCGAAATAGGTCTTTCCGTAATGCGTTTCACAATACTGCGAGACGGCCGCATCTGTTTCATACATCGCTTCAGGCATCGCGAACGGCTGCTCCGACTGCACGTAACGCAGCCCAGCGTGCTGGAAGAAATGTCGCCGAAAGGCATAGCGGCTGTCGCGAGTTGCTTCGTTGCCCGTCGAAATCCACGATCCGCCTTTGATCAGGTTGTGCTGCGTATCAAACGTCGGAGTCGAAAAATCATCGTAGTACGGGTGAACCTGGAACCCGTCAAAGCCCGTGATCGGTGTTTCCGTCCACTGCCACACGTTGCCGATGACGTCGAAAAACTCCCCAAATTGAAAACGATTCACGGGGCAAGACGACGCCCAATGCTCGAGATTGATGTTCCCGGGGGCCTTCTGCCAATACGGCTGGTCCGGTATGTCGTGCAGGTCCCGCAGTCGATACCACTCGGCCTCGGTCGGCAGCCGAATCGGCTTTCCGCTCTTGTGTGCCAGCCAATTGCAGAAAGCCTTGGCTTCAAGGTAATTCACCTCGACCGGCCAATTCCACGGCATGTCGATGATCTCGGCCATGGTCCGGAACCGAAATCCACCGGGCGAGTCCATCCAGAATAGTGGATGGCGAGCTTTGGTATAGCCAACCCATTTCCAACCCTCGGCCGTCCAGTAATCCTCGTGCTCATAGCCCCTGTCTTCGACGAAGCCAAGGTACTCTTGATTTGAGACGAGGTAACGGCTGGCCGAAAAATCCCATACGTCGTATTCCTGGCGGCCAAACTCGTTGTCCCAGCCGTAGAGCGGGTGATCCTTCGCTTTGCCAAGAACGACGCGCCCGCCGGCGACCGCGATCAGTTCGTTCGGCGGCGCCTCGCCCGCTTCGGGGCAAATGCTCCAGAGCGACAGTTGCCTGACCATTTCAATCGGAAGCCGGCGAATAATGACCGAAGAAGTTTCCAGGTGGATCCTTTGGTGCTCAATCCCCATCAGGATCACCCAGAACGGATTGTCCCAGTTGATCGGCATCACGAGCGGCATGGTCCTGATGACCTCGTCGACAACACTGCGCACTGTGTCGCGATACGCCCTAACTTCGGCAAGCGTCGGCCAGTCGTAATGCGCAGCGTTCAGATCGTCCCAGGACATTTCATCGACGCCGACCGCGAACATCGATTCAAACCGCGGATTTACCCGTTCGTTCGCAATCTTGGCCACGATCAACTTATTGATGTAGAAGGCTGCCGTATGCCCGATATAGAAGATCAGGGGGTGCCGTAGCGGCTCGGGCCGCAGGTAGAATGCCTCCTCCGCGGCCAGGCTCTCGTAAAGCTGCTCGTCAAGGCTGTACGTGGCGTGAAAGTACTGCCTGATTTCCTCGCGCTTCTGCTCGGCGTCGCCCTGATTGAGGATCGTGGTTCTTGTGTCTTTCAGGTCCATGGGTTCCTCGACAATACGGCCCTGATACAATCCAAATAGCAACTTTCCGTAATGGTAAGCAACGGTTGCAGAAAATACAACTCGCCACGCCACACCGATAAGCTCACCAAGAGTCCAGTTTCCACTATATTACTCCCAGGAGTTGTCCGGCCGACACAAACCATCATTTCACATCCGTATCAAGTGATTGAGCACTGACACCGTGACAAACGCCCGCCGGAGATGTACAAAGTGATGTGTCGTCAATCAGTCGCAGGGCAGAACCCAGCCGGGCCAGAAGAATCGCAACGAACAGGGATGGCAGCATGCCGCTAACGTGCCCGCTATGCTCAGCCTCCGGCGCGACATCCGAAGTTACCGGCGCGGACGACCGCCGGTATCATCTCTGCGGCCGCTGCTGGCTGATCTTTGTCGACCCGTGCCATCACATGACGCCGGAAGGCGAAAGAACGCGCTACGCGATGCACAAAAACAGCATCGAGGACGAAGGATACGTCTGCTTCTTGAATCGCGTGTTGCATCCGATGCTACCTTTGCTTGACAAAACGATGCGCGGCCTGGATTTCGGTTGCGGCCCCGGCCCGACGTTGTCGCAGCTTGTCAGGCAGCACGGTATTGCGTGCGACGATTATGATCCGTTTTTCACAACGCGCCCCCTCCGGCCGCCGTATGACTTCATATTTTCGACCGAGTGCTTCGAACACTTCCGCAACCCAAATCAAGATATCCGTGGGCTCTGCGACCTGCTGAAGCCTGGCGGTCTGCTGGGGATAATGACCGAGCGTTGGGCAACGCTCGAACAATTCGCCTCATGGAACTACACGACAGACTCGACGCACACATCGTTCTACCACGAAAACACGTTCGCGTTCTTGTGCAATCGGTTCGGACTGGAGCTTCTGTGGCAAGATGAGTGCCGGGTCGTGATTTTTCGGCGGACTATGTGATCGTCCTGCTGGCTATGTGTCAACGGCTGAGCGAAGTGGTATCATTATTGTGTCGGTCGCTAACCAATCACGTTGTGGTGGGCAATTCCAATTGGATCTGCGAATCACCGCCTAATATCTCTTGGGAAACATCATGAACAGTCTATCTAGCGCAATTCGAGTTTTGGGTGTCTCGTTGGGCTTGGCCATCCTCGCCTTTTGCACTGGCCCCGCTCAAGCCAGTGACTGGCTCCGATTCCATGGACCAGACGGGAGCGGCATCAGCCCCGACACGCAGCCGCTTCCGACCAAATGGAGCGAAACGGAGAACCTGAAGTGGAAGCGCGAGTTGCCCGGGCCCGGCGTGTCCAGCCCCATTGTGGTCGGTAATCGGGTGTTCGTCACCTGCTGGACGGGCTACGGCGTGGACCGTGACAATGTGGGAGATCAGAAGAATCTGCGGCGGCATCTGATCTGTCTCGATCGCGATACGGGCAATCTGCTCTGGGACAAGTCGGTCGAGCCGGTGTTGCCGGAAGACCCTTACAGCGGGATGTTCACCGAGCATGGCTATGCATCGCAGACGCCAGTTTCGGACGGCCAACACGTTTACGTGTTCTTCGGCAAGACGGGTGCCTTGGCGTTCGATCTCGATGGAAAACAGCTCTGGCAGACCAGCGTGGGCACGGGATCAGCCCCACATGGCTGGGGCTCGGCCTCTAGCCCCATTCTTTACAAGAACCTGGTTATCGTGACGGCATCGGCCGAAAGCGAATCGCTCGTGGCCCTAGACAAGGAGACGGGCAAGGAAGTCTGGCGTCGGAAGGACGCCGGTTTTTCCGACACGTGGGGCACGCCCATTCTCGTCGATTGTGGCAAAGGGCGGACCGACCTCGTAATCGCAGTACCCTTCAAAATCTGGGGCTTCAATCCGGACGATGGAAAGCTCCGCTGGCAGTGCAAAGGACTGTCTGCAGAATCGATGTGCTCCAGCGCCGTTGCTTCTGACGGCGTCGTCTATGTTGTGGAAACCGGACCGCGGGGCGGCGGGACGATGGCCGTCCGAGCCGGCGGGGAGGGCGACGTGACGACGACCAACGTTCTTTGGCGCGGCAAGGAGCGATCTCGCGTCATCACGCCCGTAGTTGACAGTGGCCGCATCTACTGGTTCGGCAATCGCACCGCCAACTGCATTGACGCGGCGACCGGCAAGCCAGTCTATCAGACGCGGCTCGAAAGCGGGTCAGCGTCTCCGGGACCAGGACAACCGGGAACGGGGGAAGCGAAAGCAGGCCCGGAACGAAGACAGGGCGGCCGGCGCGGCGGCACGAGTGGCCAGGACTATTCCTCGCCCGTCCTGGCTAACGGTACGATATATTTCCTTTCCCGACGGGGCGACGCCTACGTGTATGCCGCTGGGCCAAAGTTCAAGTTGCTCGGCCAAAACCGCTTCGACTCCGATGGCAGCGGCTTCAGTAGCACGCCGGCCATCAGCGATGGCCAGTTGTTTCTGCGATCGAGCAAGTATGTGTACTGCGTCGCATACCCCGCGAGGAATTAGCGTCTGTCAAGTCTGCGGACGTAGCCGCAAGCTGCCCGAGCCACCGCGCCCGCGGGCTGCTTTCGTCCGGTCGAATGCAGTCCAACGTAAACGTCAAGAACTTGCCATCCCGTATTGCAGCCCGAACTCCGAGAAACGCGCCCTTCTTCTGGAGTGTCTCAGCCCAGCCATTCCTTGGCTGGGACCGAAGGCAATCGATCTGACCGACGCGTGCAACGGCTATTCGTGGAACGTGGACCTACCATCAACCGATGTTCGCGTTTGGGTTCGCGTCCTTCGATCACCCCAGGAGTATCTGGGGCAAGTAATAGCGTTGGCCGTTAACCTCACATACCCTCGCTGGTTACCCTTCGACAACCGAGTGGGCATGGACAACGCAGAGCCTCTTGCCACATTTTCTCGGCAGCGGAAGCTCGACAGCGACTTGCCCTTCCCGCAACCAGCCTGATTTGCGTCCCGACGATTTGCAACGTAGACTTGCTTCAGAGAGTCGGCTCCTAATCCGCTGCCCTGCAATGTATTCGGCCGTCGATTCCGACGGCCAAAACTTGTCTTTTCTCATCTAGGGGAGTACGGCTGTGTCTGCCGATGCATCCAAAGCTGAATCCTGCTTAACGCCCGTACAAGGTGCGTTCGACGATCTGCGCGGAAGCCACGACGAGGTCGCAAGGTGCATTAGCGATGCATTCGACCAATTGGAGACGATGGCGCTCCAACTCTTTGCGCAACACAAGTGCCTCGAATTGAGTGCGCAACGTCAGGAAGTGGACCAGGCCGCTAGCGCTGAGTACGAGCGTGGCTTCAGCCAGTGCCTGGAGGAGTTGCAAAAACTGCAAGCGGGCGTCATTTCCGCCCAGGAGGAGACGGCGAAGATTTGGTCGGAGATATCCAAGACCCATCAGCAGTTCCTCCAGGAACACGCACAATTGCACGAGACCAAGGAGGAAATATGCCGCATCAGTACGGAGTTCCGCGCGCTGCGCGAGGGCATTGAGCAGGACCGAGCTGCGTCCAGTCATAGTTTTGAGAGTATCCAGGAGTGTCTGCAACAGTTGACAGACGTTTCGGCCGAATCGGCGGCAGCGCAGTCGCTGTCGGGCCACGATGAGCACCTCTCGCAAGTTATCGAGGCGACTCGCCAGCAACAAGCCGCGTGGGAGCAGGATCGCGCCAACCTAGAGGCCCAACTGGCAGCCGAGCGCCAACGTTCCGCTGAGCAGAACGAGGTTCTAACGGAACAACGTCGGCTAACGGCACAGCAACAGGCCGAGCTGGCCGGCGAGCTAAAGCGAATGCGAGCGCTGTTGGAAGTCCTCTTGAACAACATGAATCAACCGCCCGAGGGCAACCCCGGTGATGGCAATCAGGCATCGTCGTCTGAAAATGCGGCCCTTGAGACGGTGTTGGCCCAGTTTGAAATGTTGCAGCGCGATCTCGCCGAACGAAGAGCAGGTTGGCACAAGGAGACTCCAAAACGCTAACGGGTGCGGAGTCAAGCAGTCATGTTTCCGAAGTCGGGATATCGAACGATGCTGGGACCCTCTCCACATCACCTGCGGGCGTCGATCACCCTGCTGCTGTGCCTTTTGAACCTCAGCGTCGGCCACTTCGGTGGAAATCCTATGGCGACGAGCGGGGGCGCCCTGGGCATGTGCTACTTACTACTAGAAGTGACGCAGGCGCGCGGCCCAACACGGCAAACCAATCAGATAATCCCCGGCGCCTCGGAGATCGCCACGCCGCTACCCTGTCCCCTTGCAACTCCCTCGAACACCGATGATCCGCTGCAGAAGATCATAAGGCAGTCCCGCTATACCATATTGCTAATGAGGTCGGTGGCCGAAAAGCTGAATGAGGAGCAATTCAATCTAGCGCGCATTGCTTTCCAGCAGGGAATGGCACTCGTCCCTGGCGGCGACGTCGAGGTTGGCGGCGGCTCGAGTTGCGGTGTCAAGGATTCCAGCGAAACGGCGGCGCCCCATTCGCTCGCTGGGTGCCTGTTACACGTGGAGCCGTTCTTTCTGGACCGATGTCTCATCACCAACGGTCAATACTACGAATTCGTAGCCGGCGGCGGATACCATGAAATAGCCTTGTGGGACAAGCTAATCTGGCCCGCTGTGCTGGACATGGTCGATCAGACTGGTTTGCCTGGGCCGCGATTATGGAAGAACGGGTGTTATCTGTCGGGCGAGGAAGACTTGCCGGTCGTGGGAATCAGTTGGTATGAGGCGGCGGCTTGCGCCCACTGGCAGTGTAAGCGATTGCCCACCGAGGCCGAATGGGTCAAAGCCGCCAGTTGGCCTGTTCCGATCGACGCCAAGACGCTGGTTCAGCGCCGGTATCCATGGGGGGATGCGATGGACCGCGCCTGCGCAAATGTCTGGGGTTCCGGCCCTGACAGAATTGTCGCCGTCCGGGAATTTGCAGAGGGTGTAAGCGTCGGCGGCGTTCATCAGTTGATCGGCAACGTCTGGGAATGGATCGACGGAGACTTTCAGGACAGATCGGGCGATGGCAAGTTGGAACTGCCAACGTCGATGAAGAGCATCCGTGGCGGCGCATTCGACACCTATTTTGACAGTCAAGCGAACACTCAGTTTCAAAGCGGCGAGAATCCGCTAAGCCGTCGGCACAATATCGGCTTCCGTTGCGCGATTTCAATGCGCGACGTGCTGTTGACTCGGCCAACTTCCGACGCGCCCACACCCTGTACGGATCAGATGATCGCGAAACAGGAAGAGTAGGTCACATGACACAGACCGCATGGCAAACGCTGCAATCATCTCGCTGGCTGGAAAGCGAGCCGATGCCCTGCTACATCTGTGGGTCGGTCAACGGCAGTGATGCGGAGTATTGCCACGAGTGCTTGGCCCCCATGGCATTGGCCCGCCAGGCCGCCAGCCAGCAACATCCGCCATGCATGATTGCGGTCGTGGGCGCCAGCGGGGCCGGAAAGACAGTCTACCTGGGCCTGTTGATGGATATGCTTTCGCGGGAAACAGCGCGGATGCAATTCCTGGCCCGAGGCGCTTTTTCCATCGACCTGCAACAGACGACAGTCGCGGCCCTTTCCCGCTGTCAGTTCCCCGCGAAGACCTGCAACGAGCCCGACCGCTGGAACTGGGTGTATTGCCAGGGGCGTCTCGACCCCAATTCCCCGACCATCGAACTCATAATGCCCGACATGGCCGGCGAATCCATCCTGGAGGAAATCGACCACTGCAATACGTATCGTGTGATCAGGGAGTTTTTGAAGAAGTCGTCGGCTGCGCTAGTTCTGATCGATGCTCCGCAACTTCGCGAAGGAGACCGGAGCCAAGACTACTTCGCAATGAAGATCCTCAGCTACCTGAGCGAGATCGAGCCGGGCAGCAAGCATGGCTGGACGGACCGGCCCGTGGCACTAGTTTTTACCAAAGTCGATCAGGCCGAGGCATGCCGCGACGATCCGGTCGGCTTTGCCAAAACCCATGCGGCCGGTTTGTGGCACCATTGCCAACAGCGCTTCAGCAACTGTCGCTTCTTCGCTGCTAGTGTAGTCGGGACATGCGCTTGGCGTGCGTCCGCGTCGCAGGGGCGTTACAGCGTGCCGCTGCGCGTCGAACCCAACGGGATTATCGAGCCATTCGCCTGGCTCATCGAGCAAACATCCGGACCGAAGAAATGGCGCCCGTTCACGCATGCGAAGTGATCGAATTAGACGTGCGCGATAGCAACGTCGGGCATAGCCCTCTTCGGCAGTCGCTGCCAGAAGATCACAAGGGAGGGCTGCGCATATCACGTAGTGCAGCAGACGCCGAGCGGCAGCTAGGACGAGACCAAATGGGCCGAATCGAGCAGGCTGTATTCACTTCGGCACGGACCGATCGCGGCGCTGGGTACCAAGTTGTGGCGACCAGTCCGGGCATCGGCGACGCGGTACGTCGACAACTTGCCATTTGGGGTCCGTCACATGACTCGCTCCTGGAGAAAGGGGCCGATGCCGCCAGCTTCAACTTTTTTCCGCTGTCCGACGCCTCCTTTTGCATCTCCCGCACCACATCTTTCGGCTGGGAGTACAGTGGCCGGGGCGGCGCCCGGGTCTATACCCATTGCCTCATAGTGCCAGCCGAAGTCTTGCGGCAATTCGCCAACCATCCACTGGCGCTTGCATGGGCTGCCGCCGCCAGCGGCGCCTTTGAGGTCCGGGCCGATGTTCCGTCCGTTCTACAGGCTCTGGACCTATCCGGCACGGCGCCGTCCGTCCATCAGGCGTCGCTCGCCCAATTGGTCCAGCGAGTCGGAGCCGGGAACATGTCCATGCTCGTGGAGTCGGTGTTGACGGCGGCGTGTACGGTAGCGGGTATCGGCGGCGCGTCGGCCGAACAGTTAATCGCCGGGCTGCTTGACTGCCTGCCATTGGAATGCCGGACCGCGATTTCATTCTCGACGGGACTCAGGTACTCGTCTCGGCGACCATTTCGACTTCTGTCGCTCTCCAGCGATCCGGCCACCCGCCGCCGGCTCGCCCGTCAACCCAACATTACGGTTCTTGATATGCTCGCCAGGAAACCTCGTGGCAACGTGTTGCGAAACAACTGGGCGCGTCTCATCGAGCGGGTGCTGTGCAACGATCAAATCGGCTTCTTGGCCGACGAACTCTCGCCATCGCGACCCGACCTGAGATTAAGTGATCTGCCGGGCGTCGCCCTCCGTCTGCTCGAAGAACTTGAGACCATATCTCCGGTTGAACCGTTGGGCAGGGGTTAACGATCCGGCGACTCCCCAGCCATTCCCGTTCTCTCCACTACGCCGAACACATACCTGAATCGTCGATCGACGTCGTAACCGTCAACGAATCGCCATGCACCAATCTGCATGGTAACGACCGTCTTTGCCAAGCCGCGGCACCGAAATTCACTCGTCTTTGCCATTTCGTGAGAACATAGCCTTGACGGCCTGCGGATTGATCGTCTCCGGCACAATGTCCACATGCCCGTCAACGAATGCCGCAACGAAACAACCGCGATGCAAGCCCACCACGCCATTCAATGGATCGCTCTCGTTAAGTTGAAGATCATCCGGTTGGGTCCACGTGACGGCCTTTTCATCAGAAACCTCGACTGCCGTGATCGTCTTTGTGAAGGCGTTTGAAATTTCTGACAGGCTGATTCCTTTCTTGCCTGGGAACACCGTCTGTTCGCCGTGCGCGGTCAGGAAGTTCGTTTTCCCGTCGCTCGCCACGTTGCTTTCCAGACTCTTGTAGGCCTTGGGCATTCTGTAGACGAGCCTGTTGTTGTGCTCGCTGTTCCACGGTTCGTCGAGATGGAACTCTTTGTATAATGCGTCGTGTCCTAGATACGGCAAGATTAGTACCCTCCAACTCAGCAGGGGCTTGCCGTTCTTATCAACCGTATAGGCCGCTGGAAAAACGTTGTAGGTGGCTTCGTAGCGGACCAACGCTACCGCAATCGCCTTCATTTTGTTTTCGGAATTGTCGGGCCTAATGAAATCATCGCGCCCCGCCTTAAACATTGGCAACACAACTACCACGATCGCAATTACCACAATCACTGCCAAGAACTTTACGAAGGCACCACCATGACGAGTGTGTGCGATCGGCAATGATAGACGCATGATGCGAAGCTCCACTATTTCGGCGACGGGAGGGTGGAAACGGTGTCAGGAGCCGTTGTTTCGACTGTTCTCTCCATCTGCTGTCCCGTTGTCCAGTGGACAGTGCCTGCCGGATGTGGACCAGTTCTGCACTACTCCTCGCTTCTTCTCCTCCGTCATCCTTCCAGCAGCGTCTGCCAGGAAACTAGAGGCCGCGCGCGGCTGATGTAGAAGCCGTAGACGAGCAGTCCGACAGCGAGCAATACGGCAAATGTGCTCGACGGGGCATACCATGCCGAAAGATTCGACGTAATAGGGCTATTCACGATCAGCGACCAAAAGAACAGGCTGACCATGAGCGCCACCATGCCGGCTCGTACGAGCAACACCATAGCGACCGCTGCCGCCAACGCACTGGTCAGCCACGGAAAGGAGCCGTCATTTCCGCCCGCGGCCGCTAGAAGCAACGTCAGCAGCAGCCAGGAAATGGCCGACGCGAACCATTGCCGGCGTATGGCCACGCGCACTAAGAGCATCAACAACAGCAAGGCAAGCGCGAGAGTAATGCTAGTCATGAGCGTGGTAATCAAGATACTCAACTTGTACCTCAGCCCGAGCATGGCTCCCAACTCTTGTACCGCGTTTGGCAGCTTTGGCATCGGCGACGGCATGCCGAACCAAGATGGCAGCAGGACATCCAGTTGCATCACGAGCACCAGCAGGATACCTGACATTCCGCCAAGGAGAATGTCGCGGCCAACCAGCGGGTCATGGAACTTGCCCCGCAGAAGCCGACTCCACGTAATCATAATCTGGGGCCAGTACCGGCGAACGTAGGGTTCCACGGCGAAATAGAAGACCCATGCAACGGCGGCCGTCAAAGTTGCTCGCGCCAGCCACAAGTAGAAGAGGGCGACCTCTTCAGTAAGATCCGCAACGTGTCTTTCGCCCAGCAACCAATCCAAGAGCCCCAAAAACAACACGAAGACTAGCAACTTGTAGGCGCCTTTTTGATCGCCGCGGCCGAGGCGAAGATTGTGCCAAGCAAGAAAGCCGCCACCCAGAATCGCCAGCAGGTAGAGAATCGAACGCACGATTGGCATGCGCCCGAACACGCGCGACGGCCCTTCCTCGGCATCGCTCCAATCTTGATTCCAGGGCGGAACCACCTCGAAGAAGACAGCCCGACCGCCCAGCGATGCACCTTCGACGCGAATCGGCATCGTGGGGTTCTCCGGATACGCACCTTCCCACGCGGTCAGCGAGTCGGCGTACATCGGCGGGACACGGAACGGGCGGATCGGCTTGAATTGTGCCATCGACAGGCCGGCCAGTTGGAACAGCGCCGACCAATCCACTGGTTGCGACGTCGCGTCACTTCCGATGGTCTGCTCTGGCGACGCTCGGTATGCCAGTAGACTTCCCCGACCGTCCAGTCGAACCGTGATCATGCCCGGCTGCATAGGAAAGACCCGTGCCGGCAATGACTTGCCCAACACGACAGGCGCGGCAATCTGATCGCCGCCAGCCCGATACCAGAAGCTAATCGGTGGGGGCCGATCGCTGGCAAGATTCTGCCACGTGCGCGATGGAGCCTCGTTCGCCACGGCGTTCTGCAAGTAGCCGCGATCAACGGCGAAGCCCTGCCAATGCTCCGGATCGCTCGACTCACGTGCCAGCATCGCGATGATGTGTTCCGCTTTGTCGGCAAGCACGGCGGGCGGTTTTTTAAGCCCGGCCTGGGGTAAGAAGAATGTTCGATCGGCCAAGCCTACCACGAAGAATAGCGCCAGCAGTGCGACAACGAGGCAGAAGACGGCGGCCCGAGGGTCCCAACCGCCGTGGCGACCGGCAGCGGCCACCATGCTGGGCGAAGGCGTTTCGCCGGCGGCCATCGCCAACGCGAGAGGGTCGCCACCCGGCAACGCGGCCGCCACCGCATAGGCCGAGTCAGGCCGCCGCCCGGGATCGCGTTCAAGACACTGTAGAGTGACGCGTTCGAGGGCCGCATCGACTTCGGGCACAATTGTAGAAGGCCGGATCGGCGTAACGTCTCGGGCGCGAAGGCCGGGCATCGGCTCCTTGAACGGCTCCGTGCCGGTAGACATTTCATAGAGGATCGCGCCGAGCGAGTAGAGATCGCTGCGAACCGACGGCGGTTGACCTTCGAACAGTTCCGGCGCCATGAAGGCCGGCGTGCCGACCAGCGCACGGCTACCTTCTGCCTGACCGGCCAGTGCGGCAATACCAAAATCGGCAATCCGCACCTGGCCGCGGCCATCAATCAAGATATTGGCCGGCTTCAGGTCGCGATGCAGAACTCCTTGATCGTGGGCAGCCCCCAAACCGGCACATAATTGATTGGCCACTTGCAGCGCCTTATCGCCGGTCAGCCGGCCAACGCGACGCAGCAGCGAGGCCAGGTCTTCGCCATCGACGTATTCCATCGAGATGAAGACCGCCCCGTCGGCTTCGCTGATATCATAAACGCGCATCACATTGGGATGCGTTACTTTTCGGGCAAGTCGGACCTCGTTCCGGTAGCGAAGCAGCCACGTCGGATCTTCGTCGCGACCGCGTGCGAGGAACTTCAGCGCCACGGCCTGATCGAGCTTCAAGTCGTCGGCTCGGTAGACGTCTCCCATCCCGCCGCGCCCCAACGGAGCAATGATGCGGTAGCGGCCGGCCAGAACGGTTCCCGGCGGAAATCGTTCCGGCCGTGCATCGCCGCGCGGCTCGACGCCGGCCATGCTCGGCGGCAAGAGACCCTGGAGTTTTGCCGGCGACGCATCGGTCGGTGACTTGGCAATAATCGTTTCCGAAAAATGGTGTTCTAAGAGCGACTCGACCTCTTGTCGCAGTTCGGCGTCGTCGGCGCACTCTCGATCCAAAAACGCAGCAACCTCGGGCGGCTGCAAATCGCACGCAGCCAGAAAGATTTGCTTGACCTGCTGGTGGCGTTGGGCATTCATGCACGTTGGCTTTCACTAAGCTCGCGCCGCAGCCAGGCGCGCACCATCGTCCATTCGCGCTCGGCGGACCGCTTCGACATTCCCATCGCTCCCGCCGCTTCGCCAACGCTCAAGCCCCCAAAGAATCGCAATTCCACCAGTTGTGCTTGCTGGGCGTCCACCTTCGCTAACTTCGAGAGAGCCTCGTCAACAGCTAACAAATCGTTGTCGCGTTCAAGGCCCGGTACAAGGTCATCGTCCAGCAACAAGCGGCACTGTTGACCGCCGCGTTTGGCAGCACGCCGCCGCCGCGCATGATCGACGAGTATTCGGCGCATCGCTTGGGCGGCCAGGGCGAAGAAGTGCGTCCGCCCCCGCCAATCGACAGCCTTCTGATCCACGAGTTTCAAATACGCTTCGTGCACCAAGGCCGTCGGCTGAAGCGTAATCGCATTTCTTTCCTTCCGGAAGAATCGTCCGGCCAGATTTCGCAGCTCTTGATACACGGCCGCGAAGAGTCGATCAACGGCAGACCGATCCCCCATTTCGAGGTGACGCAAGAGATCGGTTATCGTCGAATCATCGAGCGATGCCATTGTCAGTCTCTCCCGCGACGCCGAATCGAGCCGCTTTTCAGATGTGAAACGCACGAGCGGCCCCTCGATCAGATTACTCCTTTCCCAACGCCGGTCAATCCCCGCGTGCTCGGGCGACTAATCTTGCGGAATGTGGCGGACTTCGCGCGGGGATTCCGCGTTAGACAGTAGACCGGCATACGGAAGAGCCCCGTCGATGGGGCTAAGACGGAGTCAGAGCCATGAAGGAACGCGAGACCTCCGGAGCACCGCAAAGCAAGAGTTCGGCCACAAATGCTCCTGGTGTGGTGCCCGGAGGCTCATTTCGCACCGACACGATTTCACCGACAACGCTGCCCGCTCCTCCAAAACCGTGCGGTCTGCAAGCGCTGATTACCTTGATCCGAAAGAAATCTGACCAACCCAATTCATCGCTGCCTCGCGAGTAAAGGAAGGCGACCGATGCAAGCCGAACGCATTGTGCATACTGCGATCGCGGAGAGATCAGGCGGCAAGCGGATGCACGGTCCTTCGCTCGTGCGGTCCGATGAGGAGTTGTTGGCGAGGTACGCCGAGACGGGCAATCGCGAAGCGTTCGAGGAGCTCGTCCATCGGAACGAGCGCGAGCTGTACGGCTACTTGCGCCGCTTTGTCGGCGACGCGCAGTTGGCCGAGGACGCCTTCCAGGCCACGTTCCTGCAAGTGCATCTGAAATGCCGACAGTTCGTCCCGGGGCGCCGACTTCGGCCCTGGCTCTTTGCGATTGCCGCCAATCAGGCGGTCGATCTCTTGCGGCGCAATCGACGTCATAAGGCGGTCAGCCTCAATACGTCGGCCGGTGATGGCGGCAACCTGCTGGAAACCGATGAGGCCGATCCCACCGAACGGTTAAGACTGAGCGAGGATCATCAACGGATTCACGCGGCCGTAGAGAGACTACCTGCCAAGATCCGACAGGTGCTAGTTCTGGTCGTTTACAAGGGGCTCACCTATCGGACGGCCGCCAAAACACTGGGAATCCCGATTGGCACGGTTAAGAGCCGCATGAACAAGGCAATTCACAGCTTGTATGAGATGCTGATCACTACCAGGCACGAAGTTTCTACGCATAGCGGCACGCGTCGGCCGTCGCACAGTCATAGTTTCTCTTCGCCGCGTCCAACTTCGTCATTGACACGCTGACCGGCGCGTGAAAACGACGTAGGAGCGGCGCCGCGACATTTTGGGGCTTCGCGTCAGATACTCGGAAGATGCCCACCGGCAACCGTGCCTAAAGCCCTACTCGCCCGTCCACCAATCCGACACCGCTTGCAGCACGCTGTAGAAGACGGGCGTCAGGAAGATGCCAAAAAACGTCACGCCCAGCATGCCGGCGAACACGGCCGTGCCGAGCGTCTGCCGCATTTCGGCCCCGGCGCCCGAGGCCATCATCAACGGCACCACGCCTAGAATGAACGCGAAAGACGTCATCATGATCGGACGCAAGCGCAGTCGCGACGCCTCGACCGCCGCCTCGATGCGTGGCATGCCGTGCTCGTGCTGCTGCTTGGCAAACTCGACGATCAGCACGGCATTTTTACATGCCAGCCCCGCCAGCACCACAAATCCAATCTGCGTGAACAGGTTGTTATCCATGCCGCGCAGCGACACACCGCCCAAGGCGCAGAGCAGGCTCATCGGCACAATCAAAATGATGGCCAGCGGCAGCATCCAGCTTTCGTACTCGGCCGAGTGCGTGAGAAAGACCAGCAGGATGCAAAGTGGAAAAATGAACAATGCCGTGTTGCCGGCGAGAATCTGCTGATAGGTCAGGTCGGTCCACTCGTACGCCATCGACGGCGGCAACTCGCGGTCGGCCAGGTTCTGCATTTTGGCGATCGCTTGGCCCGAGCTAATGTCGGGGGTCCAGTCGCCATTGACGGCCGCAGCCGTGTGCGTGTTGTAGCGATTGATGATCTGCGGCCCGCTCGAATCGCGCACCGTGGCCAACGTGCCGAGCGGGACCATATCGCCCGCGGCGTTGCGAACCTTCAACAGCCGAATGTCGCGAGGCTGCATGCGGAACTTGGCATCGGCCTGGGCGTTGACCTGCCAGGTGCGGCCGAAGCGGTTGAAATCGTTAACGTAGTAGCCGCCCAGGTACACTTGCAGAGCGTTGAACACATCGTCGAGTTGCACGCCGAGGGTCTTGCATTTCGTGCGGTCGATCTCTACGTAGAGCTGAGGGATGTTGGCACGGAACGAGGTGAACAACCCGACTAGACCGGGCGTCTGGTTCCCTTTCTCGACGATGTTCTCGGTCTGCCCTTGAAGCATCTCCAGCGAATTGTCGCCGCGATCCTCGATCATCATCTTGAAGCCGCCGGCATTGCCCAATCCATCGACCGGCGGAGCGCCGAACACGGCGACCTGGGCGTCCTCGACGTCGCGAAACATCTGCCGGCGCAACCGCGCGGCAATCTCGTCGGCGTAAAGTTCCTTGCTGCGGCGATCGTGGAACGAATCGAGGATGACGTACATCGAGGCGTAGTTCGATCCGTTGGCGTTGGTGAGGAATGATTGACCGGCGATCGACAGCGTGTGTTTCACACCTTTCGTAGACAACGCAATCTGTTCCATCTGTCGCACAACGGCTTGCGTGCGTTGCAGCGACGCCGAGTCGGGCAGTTGGGCGTTGACCAGCAGATAGCCCTTGTCTTGCGAGGGCACAAAACCGGTGGGCACGCGCGTGAAGCCAAAGTACGTCAATCCGAGCAGCCCAACGTAGGCCAATAGCGCCAGCGCCGAGGCGCGCAGACACGCCATCACTAGGTCCCGATAGATCGACGTGCTGCGGTCAAAAAACCGGTTGAACCCGCCGAACAGCCAGCCAAACGTCGCATCTAGTATCCGTGTAAGCCAGTCCTTTGGCGCGCCGTGCGGTTGCAGCAGGATGGCGGCCAAAGCAGGGCTCAGAGTCAGCGAATTGAAGGCCGAAATCAGTGTCGCCGTGGCAATCGTCAGGGCGAATTGGCGATAGAACTGGCCCGTTATGCCCGAGAGGAAGGCGGTCGGAATAAACACGGCGCTCAGACCAAAGGCGATAGCAATAACCGCCACGGTCACCTCGTCCATCGACTTGAAGGCCGCCTCTTTCGGCGATAGTCCTTTTTCGATCCACCGCTCCACGTTCTCCACCACCACGATGGCATCGTCGACCACGATGCCGATGGCCAACACGAGTCCGCACAGCGAAATATTGTTCAGGCTGAACCCCAACAAAGCCATGACGGCGAACGTGCCAACGAGCGACACCGGCACGGCCACCAGCGGGATAATTGTCGACCGCCATTTTTGCAGGAACAGCAACACGACCAGTGCCACCAATATAATGGCATCGCACAGGGCGCTGAAAACTTCGTGGATCGATTCGCTGATGAATGGCGTGGTGTCGTAGACGATGGCGTAGTCAACGCCGGCTGGGAATCGCTTCTGCTTAAGCTCTTCCATCGTCGCGCGGACCAAAGTGGCCGTGTCCAAGGCGTTCGAGCCCGGCACTTGGAACACGGCCAAGCCGACCGATGGCTTGCCGTCGAGCGCGCAGGACTGATCTTGGCTCTTGGCGCCGAGTTCGACGCGACCGATGTCGCGAACCCGAATCACTTGGCCATTGTCGCCCGTCTTAATGATGATATTGGCGAACTGCTCCGGCTCGGTTAGCCGGCCCAGGGTGTTCACGGAATACTGAAAATCGATGCCCGGTGGCGCGGGCGGTTGCCCAATCTGGCCGGCCGCTACCTGCACGTTCTGCTCGCGCAAGGCCGCCACCACGTCGCCGCTCGTAAGATTACGATTGGCCAATTCCCGCGGATTCAACCACAGGCGCATGCTGTAGTCTTGTTGGCCCAAGAACGTGACGTCGCCTACGCCGTCGAGTCGCGCGAGCGTATCCTTGACCTGGATCGTGGCGAAATTGCTCAGATACAACTGATCGTAACGCTGGTCGGGCGAGATGATGTTCACCGCCAGCAGGATGTTCGGCGAGCGCTTTTGCGTGGTCACGCCCGTCTGCTTCACCATGTCGGGCAGCGACGGCATCGCGATCGCCACCCGGTTCTGCACCAGCACCTGCGCCATGTTCAGGTCTGTGCCGAGCTTGAAGGTAACCGTCAGGCTGTAGGCGCCGTCGTTGGTACACTGCGACGACATGTAGAGCATGTCTTCGACGCCGTTGACCCGCTGCTCGATCGGTGCGGCCACCGTGTCGGCGACCACCTGGGCGCTGGCGCCGGATAGACGCAACTCACCTGGACCGTCGGCGGCGTGATGTCGGGATACTGCGCGATCGGCAACGTGAACGCCGCCACCAGGCCGGCGATCGTAATCACGATCGAAAGCACCGAGGCAAATATGGGACGGTTAATGAAGAATCGCGAAAACACGGCAGGTCCTATTTGGTCCCCTCTCCCTTTTGGAGAGGAACAGGGGTGGGGGAGGCGCCGGCGACCGGCTTGGGAGCTTCCACATCGGGCGTTTCAGCCGCAGTCTCGGCCGGGCTGGCAAAGCTCGCCATGTTGACCGTTTTGGCCTCGACCGTTTGGCTCGGCCGCACGCGCTGCATGCCGCTGACGATAACGCGGTCGCTGGGCTTCAAGCCTTCCTTGATGACGCGCAGACCTTTGTCGAGCCGTCCGAGCGTTACCGGGCGGTATTCAACCACGTTCTTATCATTGACGACAAGCACGTATTTTTGGTCCTGGTCTGTGCAGACGGCACGCTCGGCGATCGTGAGGGCCTTGAACGGCTCGCCCAACGGAACACGGACTTGGGTGTAAAGGCCGGGGGTAAGCACTCGCGAACCCTTCGGCGGCTTGGGATTGGGAAACTCGGCCCGCACACTGATCGTGCCCGTGTTCGGATCAAAACGATTCTCGGAAAAGTCGATGAAACCGCGATGGCTGAAGTCGGGGGCATCGCCAAGCGCCATGAACACGGGTATTTCGCCTTTTTCGTCCCGCGCCTTCAACTTGCCGGCGCAGCACCTTCTCTTGAACTTCCAAGATGGTGGGCTCGTCGACGTCAAAATATACGTACATCGGATCGACCGAGACCACGTTGCTCAACAACGTTTGGTCGGCTTGCACCAAGTTGCCGCGGGTAATCTGCGTGCGGCTCATCACGCCGGTGATCGGCGACCGCAGCGTGGTGAAGTCGAGATTGAGTTGCGCCGATCGCTCGGCCGCCTGAGCGGCGTCCAAAGCGGCAGCGGCCTGATCCTGCATAGCCACGGCCTGATCGTAGTCCGACTTGCTGACGGCGTTCTTGGGGAGCAGTTCTTCAGCCCGCTCGCGCTCGGCCCGACGGTACTTCAAATCGGCCGCACGAAGGTTCACCTGTGCGACCGCCTGATCGAGGGCCGCCTTGAACGGTCGCGGATCGATCTCGAACAATATATCGCCCTCCTTGACGTCGGCCCCGTCCTTAAACGCGATCTTATCGAGGTAGCCTGTTACGCGGGCGCGGATGTCGACCGATTCGACCGGCGCGGTGTGCCCGGTGAAGTCTTCATAGTCATAGGTCTCGCGCTCCATCGGCAGGGCAACCGTAACCAGCGCCGGCGGCGGCGCCTTGCTGGTAGGCTTGGCCCCACACCCCGAAAAAACCGTAAAGCATGCAGCCGCACAACCGGCCGCAAGGATGGTGAAGAGCGTCAACTTGGCTGCCCGCCCGGTCGGTATAGAGTCCATGCGATTTACCCTGCTGAGAATAAAAACTACTTCCAAGTCTAGCCCACAAAATGGGGGCAGCATCCCGCTGTTGGGGTCTGCTGCGGTTGTTGACACAAACGGCGGCACACAGTAGTTTCGGTGGTGTAAAGCAGCGCGGCAAAGGGGGGCTTTGTCAGGACATTATACGGTCGAATTAGCCGTCGGCAATTGAACGCAATCCATCTTCAGTTAGGCAATTAGCCGTGCTCACCAAGAACACTATACGACGAGCCTTCACGTTGGTCGAACTGCTGGTCGTCATTACGATCATTGGCATCCTTGTCGCACTGCTCCTGCCGGCCGTTCAGGCGGCGCGCGAGGCCGCCCGACGCATGCAATGCTCCACCAATCTCAAACAATTCACGCTCGGCTTCTTAAACCACCATCAGGTCCTCGGATACTATCCTTGCGGCGGCTGGGGCTATCTGTGCTTGGGCATTCCCGACCGCGGCTCGGGCAAGGAACAGCCGGGCGATTGGAGCTACAACGTCCTCCCGTTCATCGAGCAACAGGTGCTGCACGACCTCGGCGCCGATGGCAGGCGCGGCGACCCGATCAGCACCGCCAAACGCGATGCTTGCGTGGTGCGAGCCCAAACGCCCCTGGCCGAGTTCAATTGTCCATCGCGGCGCACCGCCGGCGTCTTCGTGATAACGGAGAAACCGACGCTGCCCGACGGAGCCACGTGGACCACCGCCGCGCGCACGGACTACGCAGTCAACGGCGGCAGCGCACAGTGCGACGATAGTATATGGAACGTTCTGCCCGGCTCTTACGTCGGTGCGAGCGTGGCGAGCTTGACCGCGGGCGACAATTACGCTTGGCCGGCACTCCGCGTCAATGGCATCTGCGCGACGCACACCATTATCCGCGACGCCGAGGTCCGCGATGGCACCAGCAATACCTATATGATCGGTGACAAATATCTCCCCGTCGATCACTACTACGATGGCATCAACGGCGGCGACAGCAGCACCAATTTCTCCGGCTTTGATGACGATCGCGCCCGCTGGACGACCTATAATCGCTTCGATTTGGATACGAATACCTCGGCATTTATCGAAGCCGCGGGCACGGACGACAAGACGTTGCCACCGCTGCAGGACAACTATGTGGGCGCTGAATCCGGGCCGTTCAACAACTTCGGCAGCGCACACCGGTCGGGTTTCAACATGGCCTTCTGCGATGGGTCAGTCCACACGATCAATTTCTCGGTCGATCTGATTACGCACCGCCGACTCGGCAATCGACACGACGGTCTGCCGATCGACAGCAGCAAGTACTGATGGGTCGGGAGGGCGGACTTCAGGTTCGTCACATCTAACTCGATGAACAAGAAAGAAAAAAGGTGGGAAACAGATAAGTCTAGAGTTATTTCTTCTCTCTCATTTCATCAAGTCTGGCTTGAGCAAACTTGCGTATTCTCACTTGCGGGTGTTCCTTGGCGAGCTTCCGAAGGCCTTCGCCATCCCGAAGGTCCCACAACGCCAACGCCGCTGACAATTGAATGTGGAAGTCTTCGTTGGAAAAAGCGACTTTGCGAACTTCCTCTTTCAGGCCGGTCCAGTGGCCCAAACCGACAACGGAAAGTACGCCGTCGACGGTTTTCTTGTCAGTCGATGCCAGAGCCTCCTTCAAGTACGGTTCGGCATCGTTTCGGTAGTGCTCGACTAGCACGTATGTAGCGTAGTCACGCGCACTGGTGTCCGAATCCGCAAGAAATCCGATAACACTAGGCACCGCGCGCTTGACTGGTTCTTTCGTCAACAGGTAGATCTCATGACAGCCCGGACTCGACCGCATTCTAGCCGAGAAATCCAGAGGTAGCTGTGCTTTTGCCGCCGATTCGACGAGATCATACTGGCGCGTGAGGAAAGGGATGGTGGCAATAGCATTTAGCGCCACGTGAGCGAGTATAAGTGGAAATAGCGATCTCAATCTAATCCGCCAAAGACCGAATACGACGCCAAGGAAGAAAGCAACAAGTGGCTTCTCGGGTATAGACGTAGGAATATGGGCAAGTGCAAAAAGGATCGATTGAGCAAATAGCGCGACGCTCGATGGCACCACTTTTCGGAGCTGTTCGAGCAAGTAGCCACGGTAAAACACTTCCTCCGCGATGGGGACGATCAAATCAAAGAGGACTCCAAATAGCACAACATTGCGCAACGTGAGATCGGTAGCAAGTGCTGGATCGCCTAAGAGGGGTGCAAGCTCCAGCGGTACGAGGCCAATCAGCACTCTTGAAAGCGGAGTGCAGAGGAATACGATAACTACCATGCATAGAAACCAAACCCAATGCGACCATTTGTGGGGAAACCATTGCACGTCGAAGGACGCTGCCCTTGGGATTGTCCGCGCCAACAGGAATGGAATAGTCGTCATCAAGCCGAACTGAAGAAACGCGATTGCCAGTGGGCCGCCTGCGAATGCGGTGAAGAAAGAAGAGCGTTCCGGAAGATAGACAACAATGATCGACAGAATTGTGACGACAAGCACCCACGCTCGGCGTCGAAAAGACTGTCCTGTGGCCTCCGACGTTGGCGAGCTGATATCCATTGGTTTGCTTACGCCGTTAGAGGTTCACGATACAGCCCGTGCGATTCGATGTACATTTCCACCGCCTTCGGCACGCGGTAGCGGTTGCTTTCGCCCGCTTGCACGCGGCGGCGAAGTTCCGTGGCACTGATGCCAATTTCCGGCATCTCGGCCTGATGTCGGCGGATGATCTCGATGCGTTCACTAGTGGCGATCGTGTGCAGACTATTGAAATCGAGCGCCGGCGTGCCCGCCCGGCGAACCGCCACAGGCACGGCCAACTCGCACACCCGCGCCGCATCGCGCCAGTGGGGCAGGTCCAGGAGCATGTCGGCCCCGAGCAAGAAGAACAGTTCGCGGGTCGGGTCCTCATTCCGCAGGTGCGTGAGCGTGTCGACCGTATAATTCACCCCGCCGCGGTCGGCCTCGTGGCGGCACACCGAAAACGCCGGATTGCCGGCGATCGCCAGTTCTAACATTTCGATCCGCTGCCCGGCCGGGGTCAATGGCCGATCCTGCTTGTGCGGCGGCACAGCGGCCGGCAAGAACCAGACCGCATCCAGCCGGCACTGCTCCCGACAGCACTCCGCCAACAGCAGATGCCCGTTGTGGATCGGATCAAAGCTACCGCCGAAAATGCCGAGACGCAATGGTTTTTGCCAGCCTATTGCCCGGATGCCGTCCGCAACTGTAAACGTTCTTCGGCGTTCAACCGCAAAACGTCGACGGTGGTGCGTCCGATGGATGTCGTGCCGACGATCATCGCGCCTTGGCGTTCAAAATGACCGTGCCACGATTGGTTTCGAGGGTGGAACAGCTTGGTCAACTCTCCTGTTTCAGGATCGTAGCCTGCCACATTGCTTCCTTTGTGCAGGTTGCAGTCGATGCAAGCCAGAGCGAGATTGTCGAGGGCATCGCTCCCACCATGTTTTCGCGGAAGAATATGCTCGACGTGCAAAGCGGCCAAAGGCGATTCGTCCTGATGCAGTCCGCAATACTCGCAACGAAACTTTGCTCGGCGGCAAACCTGGCTTCGCGTGGCGGCCTTCATGCGGGCTATCTGTTGTCGAGGAGTTTTTTGGCCTTCGCCTGAAGGATCGCAACAAATTTATTGGCCTGAATATACCCTTCGTATTCGGCTCGTTCGGAATCCGTCAACTCGCCTTCCGTGTTCTTCGAGGCCAATTCATCGATCCGTGCTCTCAGCGCGTCATCGCCGCGATACGCCGCCAGAGCGCGGGCCTGCTCAACGCTGAAGAAACCAAGAATTGGGTCGGTTCCGCGATCGAAAGCAGCCAAATCCACCGTAATCGCCATGACAGGCTCCTAATGTTGTTTACCGCCACTAGTGCCATTTTATTCGGTTGTCTGCCTTACTGGAATAGCACTGCGCCGACGACTTGCACCGCCAGGATCTCAAAGACGTCCCACTACAGGACTTCTTATGCTAATCGACACTCCTCTGCGCAGGCCCTTTGCCAATTATCGCCAAAATCCGGTTCGCAAGTCGCGTCCGGAGTTCGCCGATGTCTTCCCAGATAATGTGGTTCAAGTTGCGCGTGTCAAAATGGGCTTTGTCCTTGTCATCTTCATGGCACATCCAAATCACCGGCAGGCCCATTCCCATCGCATACCCGGCCTCAAAATAGACGCCGTTCCTGTGGTCCGTAACGTCAGCGACGAGAAATCGACATTCTCTGATGCGGGCAATGATCTCGAATACGATATCACCTAAGAACTGTACCTTATCCACTCGTATGGCCTTTTGGTAGCCGGCGTCGTGTTCGATGGCTGGCTTTATCGCCTCATCAAATGCTCGTGTGAGCAAGGCCCCGCGCCCGCTCACCTCGGACAACGACATGGCAACAAACGCATAAGGAGAGTCGAGAGTGGGAATGCGTCTTACCTCTTCCCACCCTTTGGTTGTAAGCCGGTAAATGGGGCCGCCAGGGCTACTCAGAAACCCGGCGCCATTGGCATAAAGAATGTAGAACGTGAACTCATCTGCATTTGCGGCAAAGCAGATTGGATAGTCAGCTTCGATGTCGAGAGTAATCTTATCGCCGGGGAACTGCGATTTGCGAGCCATGTAGCTCAGAAGGTAGCGAACCTTGCTGGGCACATCATTTCTGTCCGGGGCTTGGGATACCAGTGCTTGCCAATTTTTCGAAGTGATTGTTTGCGGTTTGCCTTTCAGATCGAAGTGTCGTCTGACGATCGCTGACAGAAGCGGCTTTGCGTAGGAGTTGTAATCTAGTATCCGGCAGGAAAGTACCTCATCTGTAATACGATACGTTCCACAGACCTTACATCGCACTGAGTAACCGGTATCTGTTAGCTCCGGAGCTCGCTCATACGGCCGGCTGCAAAGTGGACATTTCCTCTCCAATTTCTCGATGGCTTCAGTGGGGCTGATGTAACGCATCCCGTGTCTCCTTCGACGCGGCTTCACAGTCCCAGCACGTCGTTCATGCCATACAGCCCCGGCTTCTTACCGACCAGAAACTTCGCGGCAGCCAGTGCGCCGGCGGCATAGCAATCGCGATTGGTGGCGCGGACGCTTAGCTCGATCGTCTCGCCCAACATGCCAAAGATGATCATGTGCTCGCCCGGATTGTCGCCGACGCGAATGGCGTGATAGCCGATTTCGTGCGACGGGCGTTTTCCAGGCCGGCCTTCTCGGCCGTGGCGATGCGTGGTTTGGCCCATCACGCCGGCAATGATCTGACCGAACTTCAGGGCCGTACCGCTGGGCGCATCCTCTTTGAAGCGGTGGTGCCGCTCGATGATTTCCACATCGACTTCGCGCCGGTGAGCGACTTGGCCGCCACCTCGGCAAGCTTCATTGTCAGGTTTACCGCCAGACTCATACTAGGCGACCACAGGAGCGGAATCTGCTCGGCGGCCGCATGAATCTTCTTCACCTGGGCTTCATTAAGACCCGTGCTCGCCACGACCAGCGGAATCTTCTTCTGGCGGCACGTTTCGATGAACTGCTCGGCCGCGCTGGGAACGGAGAAATCGATTGCGGCGTCGGCCGCCGTGTCGAGGTTGTCCGTGATCGGCACGCCGAGCGAATGCACTCCGGCGACGAAGCCGGCGTCTTCGCCCAACCGCGGATGGTCAGGCGCGTCGACGGCAGCAGCCAGCACAAGATCGTTATCGGCCGATACGAACGACACCAGCCGCTGTCCCATGCGGCCGGCGGCCCCGTGAATGGCAATGCGTAGAGGCATGGCGGTAGAACTTGATAATGGTTGATTGCTACTTGCTGATCACTGACTGCTAATAGCCGATAGCTGCTAATCGTGCAGCTTGATCGCCTTCACGATTTCGTCCAGGTTGTTGGGCACGGCGACGGCGCGATTGGCGTAGGGGGCCTCGTGGACTCCACGGCAACCGAGCACTTCGTCGAACTTTTCTTGGTCGGCCGCGTGGTAGGCAACCGTGGCTGTGGGGTCTTTCAGTTGATGGCCGGTCAGAATGCAAACAACGCGCTCGTCGGCGCCGATGATGCCTTCGGCCACCAATTTTTTGACGCCGGCCACACTGGCGGCGCTGGCCGGCTCGCAGCCCAGGCCGCAGGCGCCCACCTGGGCCTTGGCATTGAGAATCTGCTGGTCAGTCACCTCGCGGACCACGCCATTGCACCACTCCAAGGCACGGATGCACTTGGTCAGATTCACCGGCCGGTTGATCTCGATGGCGCTGGCGATGGTTTCCGCGCACCGCTCCTGGGCGTCCATTTCGTCATAGTATCGGGTCACGACATCCAGGTTCGCTTGGCCGCCGTTCCATCGCAGCCCGCGCTTCTCGACCAGCTCATATAGCGTATCGCGCCCGCCGCGTTAATGACAGCCAGCCGCGGAATGCGCTCGATCAGGCCCAGCTCGTGCAGTTCGTGGAACGCCTTGCCAAACGCGCTCGAGTTGCCCAGGTTTCCGCCCGGCACAACGACCCAGTCGGGCGCCGCCCAGCCGAGGGCTTCGAGCACGCGAAACATGATCGTCTTCTGCCCTTCCAACCGGAAGGGGTTAACGCTGTTCACGAGGTAGATGCCCAGTTGCTTGCTCACCTCTTGCACCCGGGCCATCGCGTCGTCAAAGTCGCCGGTGATCTGCACCGTCAGGGCGCCGTAGTCCAGCGCCTGCGAGAGTTTGCCATACGAGATCTTGCCCGAGCCGATGAAGATCACGGCCTTCATTAACCGCGTCACCGAGCTATAGAGCGCTAGCGAGGCGCTAGTGTTGCCGGTCGAGGCGCACGCGGCCCGATTGGCGCCGACCATCCGCGCGTGGCTGAACGCGGCCGACATGCCGTTGTCCTTGAAGCTGCCGGATGGATTCATTCCCTCGTACTGCAAGTACAAGCGACCCGGCTCAACGCCGACGTATTGCGCCACGCCTTCCGACGCGTGCAGCAACGTTTGGCCTTCGCCCACCGTGACGCATTGCCGCAGCGGCGCGAATGGCAGCAAGTCATGAAAACGCCACACGCCGCTAAAGCAGTGTGGGTCGTTGCGCCGCGCCCACTTCTGCTCGAACGACGCCAATGAGCTTGGCACGCGCAGCCGCTCCCACTCATACTGCACGTCGAGCAGGCTGCCGCAGCGCTCGCAAGCAACCCGAACTTCGTCGATGGCGTACGTCGCGCGGCACGCCGGCGCGATACATTGTTGATATGCAGGGGCAGAGGCGGGAATTGTCGTACTCCCAGTTGTTTCAATGTGTAACGCGTCAGCCTACTCCACCAATCTAGGCAAAGCGGGCCGGTCTATCAAGGGCCGCGGTCCATCGGTCGGGGGGGCGTTGCTGGCAGCCACTGCACGATTACACGTAAGCCCCAGGCCGTTTCTTCTTCGGCTCATGCGCGCGGCGACGGCCGTTGCATTTCCGCTGAAAACATGGTCTTTTCCCTTCGCGCCAGTACTTTACGGCTCTCCCGCCAGCGTCTGCGCGACGTTTGACAACCGCCCAAAACGCGATTACAATCAGGAGTCTATGGGGGCTGAGATCGGCCTGCTTTGAGCAATGCACACACCTTGAGGTTGCTATGAAGAAGCCTGAATTGGTCGCGTACAAAGAACAGCTTCTGGCCCTTCGGTCACGACTCCGCGGCGATGTCAATCAGATGTCCGATGCCGCCTTGAAGAAGAGTCGTAGCGAGGCTAACGGTGATCTTTCCAGCATGCCAATTCACATGGCGGACATCGGTAGCGACAACTTCGAGCAAGAATTCACACTTAGCCTGATCGAAAACGACGGCGGCACGTTGGCCCTGATCGAGACCTCGCTCGAACGCATCGAGGAGGGCACCTACGGGCAGTGTGACGAGTGTGGCGTACGTATTCCCAAGAGCCGCCTCAACGCCATCCCCTACGCCACGCTCTGCGTGCGTTGCGCCGAACAGCAGGAACGACGGCCTTGAAACAAGCGGTTCCGCTCAGCCGCTTCCTCGTTTACTTTGCGCTGGCCATAGTGTGCTGCGCGCTTGATCTGGCGACCAAACGCTGGATGTTCTCTCCCGATCATCTGGGTATGCCGGGTGAGAGCGACATCTGGTGGATTTGGCCCAACGTGTTCGGCTTCCAAACGCTCCTCAACCGCGGCGCTCTTTTGGCATGGGCCAAGGATTGTGGCCCTTGTTCGCCGGGCTCTCGATCGTGGCGGCCGTGGGCATTATCGTCTGGCTGTTTATATTTGGTGCTGCCCGCGATTGGCTTCTGACCGTCGCCATGGGCTTCGTGACCGGAGGCATCTGCGGTAATCTCTACGATCGCCTCGGTCTGCCCGGTCTCCATGAGGCCGGAGCACCCGTTCACGCCGTTCGCGATTTCATTCTGGTAATGATCGGCACTTACCCGTGGCCCATGTTCAACCTGGCCGACAGTTCGCTGGTTTGCGGAGCGATACTCTTGCTGTGGCATGCGTTCTTCAGTAAGACGGAAACAGCAGACACCGAATAGGGAACGCCATGCCAACAGCCGACGATCTTCAGCCGCGACTAGCTCTGGCCGTGGAGGCGGCCAAAGAAGCCGGCCGGATTACACTCAAGTACTTTCGCCGCGACGATCTGGCCATCGAGCTGAAAGCTGACGATACGCCCGTTACGGCGGCCGATCGCGCGGCAGAACAATATCTGCGGCAACGCATCGCGGCCACATTCCCTGGCGACGGCATCTTCGGCGAGGAACTGGCCGAGCAGGCCGGCACAAGCGGCTACCGTTGGATTCTCGATCCGATCGATGGCACGAAGTCGTTCATTCATGGCGTGCCGCTCTATTCCACGCTCGTCGGCGTGGAATGCGAAGGCCAGAGTGTGCTGGGGGTGATCCACATTCCGGCCCTGGATGAAAGCGTGTATGCCGCGCGCGGACTCGGGGCCTGGTACGTTCAGGCGCAGCAGCAACCGCGACGGGCCAGCGTCTCCCAGCGGCAACCGTTGGCTAAGGCCCTCTTCGTAACGAGCGAAGTGATCAACTTTGACCGGCACGGCCGACGCGCAGCCTACGATTGCCTACAAGAGGCTTCCCGGCTGACACGCACCTGGGGTGACGGCTACGGCTATCTCATGGTGGCCACCGGCCGCGCCGACGTGATGGTCGATCCAGTCATGGCCCTCTGGGACGCGGCCGCCATGCCGCCCATTCTCGAAGAGGCCGGTGGTACATTCACCGACTGGCACGGCGCGTCAACCTATCAAGGCTGCGAGGGCATCGCCACCAACGGCCTGTTGCTGCCCGAAGTGCTGCGGCTCGTTGAGCCGTAAAGATCAGGGGTCTAATTCCGACCTCTGCCCTCAGATTTCTAGACTCTACTCATTCGGCGGTCCGATCTTGAAACCTTCTTTGAAGGCCGTATCGAAGTCGTAGAGATTGTCAAAATCCACCTGGGTGTCGTTGGGCGTCTTGCGCATCTGCCCAATGCGAATCAGGTTGAAAACGATCTCGCCGAAGTCGTTGGTGTTGTGCAGACCCCAGTTGTTCAACACGGTCTTGGCCATGTAGCCATACTGGTCCAGCGCGTAGTGCCGGATCGCTTCGCATAGCTGTTGCCCGGTCACGTGCCGCTGACGCTCTTCTCGTTCTTCGAGTTCTTCGATGGCAAAATCGTCGGCGCTCTCACTTGACGCTTCTTCACTGTGTTGCTGTTTCGACTTCTTTCCCTTGATCTCATTCGGCGGATCGTCCGTTGGTTCGCTGGCAGTCTCCGCGCCCATGTTCAAGACATTCTGCGCATACTGCAAGGCCTCGAAAATGAATACGTAGGCCTCCAGCGTGTAGCGGCGGTCCTCTTGCAGCAGCCGCGCTATCGGATGTGAGGGATTGAGCATCGGAGATGTCATGGAGTTTCTTCGAGTCCTTCCTCGGCGGCCAGCGGCGGCTCATCGCTCGACGAGGGCGCCGATTCGTCGGGCGCCTTGTGGGCCGCCCGCCCGATTTCCTCGTATGTCTCATACTCGTAGCGAAGACAGCACTTCAACCGCCCGCAGCGTCCTGAAATCTTCGTCGGATCGAGCGTGGCCTTTTGCAGCTTCGCCATCCGCATGGAAACGGGCGGCATCTGCACCAGATGCGTGTTGCAGCAGACCGGCCCGCCGCAATCGCCAAAATCGGCCAGTAACTTGGCCTCGTCCCGCACACCAATCTGCCGCATTTCAATCCGCGTTTGGAACTCACCGGCCAACAATCGGACCAGTTCGCGAAAATCAACCCGGTTCTCGGCCAAGTAATAGATAATGACGCGCTCGCCGCCAAAGACGTGCTCCGCATCGACCAGTTGCATCTTCAGGCCAAGCCGTTCGATGTGCTGTTGGCAGAGATCGGCTTCCTTCCGTGCCTGCTGCCGGATAAGCTCCAACTCGTGGCGATCGTCGGCCGTCATTTCGCGGAGAATTTAACCGCGCTGGACTCTTTGACCCAAGCTCGTGCCTCGGCCGTCGCCTCACAGAGTACCTCGCCGGCCTCCAGACCACGGTCCGTGCGGACAACCACCTGAGTGCCGCGGCAATGCGTTTGGCCCTGGGGGGCGGAGAAAATCCCCAGAAACCGCATCGCGCCGTAACGAACTACGTAATCCGCCATGAAAATTGCCTACCGTTGAACCCCCGCGCTGAAGCCTTCAGCTTATCCGATTCGCCGCGAAGCCGGAAGGGAAACCCGCTCCCCACTCTCTGGGGTGGAGCGGGAGATGCAGCAAGAGAAGGTTGATCGAGGCAAGCGACGTGAGCCGCTCTCCGCTCTCACTCAGCCCCCGCGTCTCTCGCCTACTGCAACGGCTGGCCTGCGTAAGCGCCAGTGCGCAACGATCCCAACGTCTGGTTGGCGTACAGGTTCGGGTTGCGGCTAAACTTCTCCAACGTCGCTTCGCTCGAGAACAGGTAGATGCGCGGACCGAAGAAGACGCCGTGCTCGCGCATGCCGGGCACGGCTTTCCCTTGCTCTGCGGCTAAAACCACATCGTTGCCCGAGACGGCCGGTGCGTAGCGGTCAGGATCTTTGAAGAAGGTTCGCTGCGCATCGGGACTGCTAAACAGGTAGGTCCGCCCGCGGTGGATCGCGCCCCAACGACGGTCACCGGCGACCCACTGCTGCTTCTCGGCCAACGTAACCGGACAGAAGCCGTCCAAGCCCAGCGGCGGATTTAGCACCGGCAGCGTCGCGGCGCCATTTCCCGCCGGCGATGGCATATTCGCACTGTTCGGCGGCGTATGACTCGACTGCTGGGCCCACGCCGGCGCGGGAATTGCCGGTTGTGTTAGCGGTGGCCCGGACACCGATCCCGAAGACGGCGTTGTCATTGCTGTCGAGGACGGTGAGGAGGCAGTATTCGTGGCCGGCATCGGACCCGACGTCGGGTAGCTCGTGGGCGGAGCTGACGCGGATTGCGGCTGGGCAATCGGCGTAACAGGCTCGGCTTGGCGTCGGAAATAATTGCCGTAGCGGTTATCGGCCATAGCATTGTTTGTCGGAATGCCAGATGCGGTTGCCGGCGATTGACCGACAGAACCGACCGGCTGCCCGGGCGTGTTCGATGGCTGTGTGCCGCCAACCGGTGGTAGATTTTGAGCGCCGACGATCGGCCGGTTCACAGCCGTCGGCGTCGGATTCGACGTCACGGCCTGCGGTGCCGTCGTGCCCGGAATCTGGGCGTACGGAGCACTGCCCGACTGTTTGGCCATGGCAGCGACTTGATTCAAACGAGCGGTCAGCGCAGCCACTTCAATCCGGCCTTTGATCATGTCGAGCAACTTGCCCTGTGGCGTCGTAATGACGGTAGTGGGCAAGGCGGTAACGCCATATTGCTGGGCAGTGGCCGGAAAGTAATCGGCGTTGATCTTCACGGCCACATAGTTGGCGGCCACAACACCGGCCAGACTCGGCTGGGTGAGGACTTCGGCCTCCATGCGTTTGCAGACGCTGCACCACGGAGCCCAGAATTGGATCAGCACAAGGCGGTTCGTTTGGCCCGCGAAACGCTGGGCACTTTCCAGCGTAGGCTCCCAACGGATCGCCTCTTGCGACATACCTACCGCAGGTAGAAATACGGTAGTTATCAGTAGTCCAAACAAAGCAATTATCTTCTGCATTTTACCCGGCCTCGCGCAAGGAGTATCGGTGGGACGCCAAGCGTCGTCAGTAGGTATCGGACCGGGTTGGGTGGGAAGTCGTGCAAAAATATGCCACGTATGGCGAAATTGCCGGTTATGCCTATATTTTCGTTGGAAAAGGGCGTACTCCCGCTTGCCACGGTCGCAGATGAAGGGTATGATACTTGTGTCAGGTTCAGCGGAGGTACCGGGTGATAGCTTGACAGGAGCCCCGGTACGGCTAAGATTAGTTGAGCTCTGCCTGGCAAGTAGGCGCTTTTTGGCCCGAGATCTTGATCGTCGGGCTACCTCGCTACGTTTCCTGCGATGGACCTAAGTCGCCTCTCAACCCAAGCTTTCTGCCTTTGACCGATGGGTTGTTCGGTACGTTAGCCCGGTGTGGGCACATGCCGGCTCGAATGCAAATGGACTCTAGCTCGGGTCGTGATTCACGACGTTCCCAATAGCCGCGTTATGCGGATACACGGCATTACTCTGCTCGGCAATACAATAGCCTTAAATCACGGTGCCCGGTTCCCAAGACGGGCATCTTCTCTTCAACTTGGGATTCAACTTTAGGCGCGAGCCCAAGGTATTCGCGCAACAGGAACCGTCGGTAGTCATTATGGAAATGGGCAAACGGAAAAAGGGCCAAGGCCGACCGCGTGGCCGTGGTGGCGTCGGGACGAATCAGCGCGGCGGCAGCCACTACAGACAGCATGCCCGCCCGTATCAGCAGGGGCAGTCCAACGGCGAAAATCGCGGCGTCGAGCCAGCCGATAATGGCGAGCCGGGACCGGTCGAACCGGGCAGCGGCGTGCTCGAATTGCACCCCAACGGGTACGGCTTCCTCCGCAATCCGGACAACAACTACGTCCGCGAGATGACCGACCCCTTCGTCCCCGGCAGCATGATCGAGAAATACGCGCTGCGCGAAGGAGTCTTGATCAAGGGCATGGTCCAGGCCGGACGCCGGCAGCAGGGCCCGCGGCTCCGCGAAATTACCGACGTCGATGGCATGGCCCCCGACGAGTACAAGAATGTCAAGACTTTCGATGAACTGACCCCCATCAACCCCGAGTCGTGGATGAAGCTAGAGGTCGGTCCCGAGCCGCTGACCACGCGCGTGATGGACCTCCTGACGCCCCTGGGCAAGGGCCAGCGCGCTTTGATCGTTGCCCCGCCACGCACCGGCAAGACAATCCTCTTGCAGCACATCAGCCTCGGCGTCTCGACCAACTATCCCGATGTCAAATTGATCGTCCTCCTGATCGACGAGCGGCCCGAGGAAGTGACCGACATGAAGCGGGCCGTCAAAGGCGAAGTCGTCGCCAGCAGCCTCGATCGCGACGTGGAAAGCCACGTGCGCCTCTCGCAATTGGTCATCGAACGCTGCAAGCGCTTGGCTGAGATGGGTAAAGATGTCGTCCTGCTAATGGACTCGATCACCCGCTTGGCCCGCGCCTTCAACAAGTGGGTCGGCAACACCGGCCGCACCATGAGCGGCGGCGTCGATATCAAAGCCATGGACATCCCCAAGAAGCTCTTTGCCACTGCCCGCCTCTTTGAAGAGGGGGGGTCGCTGACCATCGCCGGCACGGCCCTGATCGACACCGGCAGCCGCATGGACGAACTGATCTTCCAGGAGTTCAAAGGCACGGGCAACATGGAATTGGTGCTCGATCGCAAGCTGGCCGATCGCCGTGTTTGGCCAGCCATCGACATCAGCCAATCCGGCACTCGCCGCGAAGAAAAGCTCTTGTCGCCCGAAACCCTGCGGGCCGTCACCATGCTGCGCCGTACGCTTTCCACAATGCATCCGGTCGACGCCATGGAACAATTGACGGCGAAGCTGGCGAAATTCAAGTCGAACCAAGAGTTCATCGACCTCATTAGCGCCGCCAAGGGCGACTAGCGCAGGAAGCGGCAAACGGACTCTTGTCCTAGGTCAAGGCCGTCCTATTGCCACCCGTCTATAATACGGGTGTGCTGTTCGTTGCCCGATTGTCATACGGCCGACCATGAGCCAGCCTCCACCCTTGCCGCCGCCTCGCATTGCCCGTGAGAAACGTACCGTCGGCGCCATGATCGGCATCTACTGCCGCGCACATCATGGCGAGACGAAATCTCTATGCCCACCGTGTGCCAGATTGTTGGAATACGCCTTCTGCCGATTGGATCGATGCCCGTTCGGGGTAAAGAAGACGCCATGTGCCCGCTGCCTGGTGCACTGTTATGGCCCGATCATGCGGACGCGGATCAAAGAAGTGATGCGATTCGCCGGCCCGCGCATGGTCTACCGCCATCCGATCCTTGCCTTCATGCACCAGTGGGACAAATTGCGTAGCGCGTCAGAAATTGACGCATCATTCTGAGCTGTCGGGTGCGTGCAACGCACGGCAGTATATTAGCGATTCACGCACACCGCATGGTGAGAACGATGATCAGTAGGATTCGCCGACCAATTGTGGAAATCGATGAGGCAAAATGCGACGGTTGCGGCCAGTGTGTGCCCGCGTGTGCCGAGGGCGCAATCCGCGTGATTGACGGCAAAGCCAAACTCGTGGCCGACGTGTATTGCGACGGCCTCGGCGCCTGCCTGGGACATTGCCCGCGCGGGGCGATCAAGATTATCCATCGCGACGCGGATGCCTTTGACGAATCCGTGCAGCATGCAAGCGTCGACATACCTGTGAAGCCGTCGGTCCCCGTCTGTCCGGGCGCGGCGATGCACGACTTGCGGCTCCCTGTGCTGCCTGCCAGCCCTGCTGCGGCTTCCCGGTCGTTGCCCGAGTCAGGAGTCGTGCCTCTCTGCCACTGGCCGGTCCAATTGCATTTGGTTCCAACCGATGCACCGTTCTTGCGCGGCGCCGACGTGTGCCTGGTGGCCGATTGCGTGCCATTTGCTTGCGCCGACTTCCATGCCCGGATTCTGCGCGGTCGACCGGTCATCATCGGTTGTCCCAAGCTCGATGACAGTCGGGCGTACGTCGACAAACTGGCCGACATGCTCGGGCAATCCGCCATCAAGAGCCTCACGGTGGTTCACATGGAAGTCCCCTGCTGCACCAATCTGCTCCGCATCGCCGTCGAGGCCAGCCAGCGGTCGGGCTGCCAGGTGCCTCTCACCGAGGTGACCGTCTCCCGCCGCGGCGAGATTCTGCCAACAACGGAGTAACGGGAAGCTGCCTGCCGCAAGCTCTCGTGGAGGCACAACGAATATCAATTCCGAGCGCGCTAGCCCAATTAAGTTATTATCTGCATGCCCCGACCGCCACAAGCAGTCGCGTTGCCCCCCAAATTGGCAGAAATGGATAGGAATTTCTCCTATCGCCCCGTTGGTCGAGCTACCCTTTTGTAGCTAGTGCGGCGGTCGGTCAGCGATCTTGGAGGGCAAAGTCGTGAACCGCAGGCGGCAGGTCCGGCTCGAATCTTCTACCGGCGACGTGGCTAATATAGCCCCGCTTTCTCCGCCGCTGATGACCCAATCCAATTGCAGCGACGAGGTGCTGCGGACGATCGAAGCCCGCTATCACGCCGTGATCGAGAGCGTCGACGTCGGCCTGACCGTGATCGACAACGACTTCAACATCGTCATGGCCAACAAGAAGCAGGCCGCCATCGTCCACAGCACTCCGCTCGAGTTGCTCGGCAAAAAGTGCTACCGCGAGTATGAAGGGCGCGAGTCCGTTTGTCCTCACTGCCCCGCTATCCGCGCCATTGCCAGCGGCCAACCTGTGGAAGTCGAGGCGTCCGGAAAGAGGTTCAACGGAAGCCAGTTCTATGTTCGCGTCAAGGCTTCGCCAATGTTTGATCACCGCGGCCAAGCCACCGGAGTCGTGGAGATTGTCGAAGACATTAGCCAACAGAAACAACATGAGTTGGAGATTGCCTGGCTGGCCAAGTTCCCCGCCGACAACCCGAATCCAGTTTATCGCATCGACCGTGACGGAGTGCTTCTCTACGGCAATCCTGCTGGTGCAGCACTGTTAGATTCCTGGGCTTGCCACACAGGGGATGTCGTGCCCGATCCCTGGCGCCGCCTTGCGCTCGATGCACTAACTTTGGGCACCGTTCAGCAAAGTGAATGCTGCTGTGGACCCATCGTGTACCATCTGAGCTTCGCACCGGAAGTCGAAGCCGGATACGTCAACGTCTACGCCTTGGACATCACCAACCGCAAGCGGGCCGAAGCGGCGCTCGCTGAAAGCGAGAACCGGTTTCGCACTGTCATCGAAACTTCGCCGGATGGCATCGCCCTGCTGTCACTGGACCACAAGATCCTCATGGCGAATTGCCAGGCGGCGAGCTATTTTGGCTACCGTAGCGCCGAGGAGTTGTTGTCCCGCGTTCACAACGCCTTGGAGCTCTTGCCGCCCGAGGAGCATCAGCGAGTCGCGCAGGACGTCCAAACAGTTATTGAACAAGGTGTTCTCCTGGACGCCGAATACTGTATGCTCCGCCCTGACGGCAGCCGCTTTCCCGCGGAAGTTAGCACGTCGCTCCAGCGCGATGCCCAAGACAACCCGACGGCCATGATTATCGTCTTCCGCGACATCACTAAACGCAAGCATGCCCAGCAGGCGCTGGAAAAGGCCAAGGAAGCGGCCGAAACGGCCAATCGCGCCAAGAGCGACTTCCTGGCCAACATGAGCCACGAAATCCGCACCCCCATGACCGCCATCTTGGGGTTCAGCGATCTGCTCAGGGCCGGAAATATATCGACCGCCGAACAGCGACAGTTCTTAGAGGCAATAAACCGAAACGGCAAGGCCTTGCTGGAACTGATCAATGGCATCCTCGACCTTTCGCGGATCGAGGCCGACCGATTGACGTTGAAAAAGACCGACGTGTCGCTCCAGCAACTCCTCGACGACGTTGTGTCGGTCGTCCAGGTGCAAGCCAAACGCAAAGGACTAACCCTGGACCTTGACTGCCTGCTGCCGCTCCCGAGGCAAATCCACACCGACTATCTACGCTTGCGTCAGATCCTAGTGAACTTAGCGGGCAACGCCGTCAAGTTCACCGATCGCGGCGGCGTGCGGATTGGCGTTCGCGCTATCGCCAATGCCCACCCATCCGGTAGCCTGCAATTTCTCGTAACCGATACCGGCATCGGCATCGCGACGGAAAAAGTGGGCGAACTGTTTCAGCCCTTCATGCAGGCCGACGCTTCGGCAACGCGCCGCCACGGCGGCACTGGACTCGGACTTGCTATCTCGAAACGGCTTGCCAATGCCCTCGGTGGCGATATCGAGGTCAGCAGCCAGTTCGGCGCCGGCAGCACGTTCACCCTGACCATCGATGTTGGCAGGGTCGACGGTTAACCGGCATCTCTCGCCGATGCGTGTCACCGTCCGCCTTCACAGTGCGTAGCACAACGGATCTCGGCCGACTCTTCCTCTGCGAGACCGTGGCATGCGGTTGCAGCCTCGTCACGGCTTCACAGCAACGCAGCAGGCACACACTCCGTGCTGCGACCGGCCGCCACTGCTACGATTAAATCTGCCGGGCCCCGTCGCGACACTCTAAGGCGCGGCGAGCGTAGCTCCTCCCTCCTTAAATTTACAAGATCTTTTCCGCGGTTTTTTCTTATCAGTCTATTCCTTGCGATATCCGGCCGGTCTCTCATTCTCTTCGTGACGACCACCACACGTTTTTTAACATGCGCTATTCTACCCACATTAACAAACGAGACAGTTTGGGGTCTTTACATGCTATCGCGAAACTCATGGGCACAACTGTCGCGCTCTGTGCTGCTGCCCACGTCTCTTGTACATAAAGCTGGGCAGTATAAATAGTTTGAAACAAATTATGTAAAAAAAATGCGCGGGGTATTGCCTCGACTCGCGGCCTTTCTAAAATCGCATCAACTTGGAAACATGGCGGAGAGATGCGGCTTATGCGACTTAGCCTGAGTATCCTTGAGGGCGACAAATCACCCGTGTGGTGTGTATGGACAACACATGATGCCAGCCGCCGAAAGGGCGTGCCGCATGCGAAAAACAATTGGACTCGATCAGGATGTGATTTAACGCAAGGACGGCGGCTTTGAATGGCTTGGTTGGTTTCGCGTTCCGTTCTGTTGTTCGAGGTGTGGTGCTTCGACGAGAGCGGTTTTGCGTGTTTTTTAAAGGAGGTTGATCATGCGTTATTTGCTAGTTTTGTGCGCAGTCGTCGCTTTGGCCTTGCTGCCCTGTGTGGCTAGCGCGGCCGACGTCGGGCAGGTGTCCAATGCGACTCTTGGACAAATGGGCCTCAGCGGCCTACAGCCGATGACTGATGTTCAAGGGCTGGACATTCGCGGCAGCGGTTTCGCTGCGGCAGGCGGCTATTCAAGGGCCGTGTGGGGGGGGGCCTCGACTGCTAACGCTTACGTGGGCGTCTCGTACACCAAGAACGCCTCGGCAGGGGGCACTACCAATTCCTTCGCTGGCGTCCAGAAATCTGCGTCTATCGACGTCGTCAGCCCGAGATTGAACGGGAGCGTGACCCTGACCATTACCCGTGGCGCTATCGCGGTTGGTTCGTCCACCGCCTGGGCCAAGTAGGTTGCGGTCCGTTGCTTCCCCCCGACATCTTTGATGTGGGATCGCTAATGCACGACGCCCCGCGCGAGTCGCGGGGCGTCGTTGTTTTTCGCACTCTGTACGGCAACGCATCGGTAACTTACCAAGTCAAACCGGTGCCCACGCTAAAGCCAAGCAAGTTCACGTGCGTGGCGCCGTTGGAGGTCCCGGCTGCGGCAACGAGCGGTCCGTCCGTCGGACCGGCGGCAGATATTGCCTCGGCGCCGCCGGAGATGCCAGTGCCCCAATATTGATATTCCATGGCCAAGCGCAGGAACGCGTTGGCTCGCACACACTGCAACGGCAGGTTCCACTGCCCACCAACCTGGATCTCACCGATGAACAGGTGGTTGGGCGACGCACTGATCGCATCGTTGAAGGCCTGGGAGTCAGATGCGGCCCCCAAATATTCGCCGCGAGTCGTGACGTAGTTTACCTGATCTCCATCCCACAGGATTGAAGCCCTGCCATCGACGAAGAGATGGAAACATCCGCAACCGACGGGACGGATGCCGCGCACGCCAGCCGTCAGACCTGTGCCACTGAAACTCTGCTTCGCGAAGATGGATCCGCGATAGTAGGTCAGATCGTCGAACCGATCTGCGGTCACGCTGGCAGCCTCGCTCAATTGAGCGTAGCGAACGCCAAACGACACGCGCAGTTCGCCGTCGTTGTCGCAGCTCGAAAACAGTCGCGTGACTTCAAGGTCGGCCGTTTCGGCGCGAAAACTGTTTTCAACGGCGGAGTCCCGGCCGTAGATGGTCGGTAGTGTCGCGTCCATGTCGCCGGTCTGAAGCCGCCAGTAGCGGCCGAGCAATCCCCAGCACTCGCCTTGTGTGCCCCAAGTAATCCGGGGTGAGAGGGTGAAACTGCCGGCATTCCGCGTGGAAAACCCATCCGTGACCCCTTGATCGTCAATGAACGCAACGCCGCCAAAGTGCTGACTCTGTATCGGCGCAAGCCAGACGGCTTCCGTCTCGACAAACCAGTGGCGGCAGCTACACGACCCTTCGCAGGAAGATTCGCTATCGCAAGTCGCCGCCGGGGCAGTTTCGCCGACACATTTCAACCCAGAAGTGGTTCCCGATATATCTAGCGTTCCGCTTACAGCTTGGCACCCATCCTCAGCAGCGGCCACACGTTGGCTAATCAATAGGCCACCGGCGATCAGCACAGAAAGTGTAACAAAATGCTTCAACCAATCCATGACTTGAATACCTCCTTGATATGCGCCACACCAGGGTGGCCATCAGAAATTCCCTCGATATGTGTGGAATCTGCCCGACCGCGACGAGCGAATGCGGGCAAACTGGGTCCTGCTGGTGAGGCATATCGCCCTGGAACTGCACGCAAATAGATAATTTTCAGCACAGGCGTTACAACCCGCAAAACCGTTACGGCCACTCGTAATAATTAAGTAAGTTGCGAGCTATGTGCCGCCGATAACGATAATAACGCCCGGCTCGTTGTTTGCTGAATGGCGTGAAATTCCGCGTCGTAACGAAAATTGCGCGAGTATCGGTTGTCCTGGGGGGGACGGACTCATGAGAATTGCGATTGATGCGCCGTGCTGTCGGCGAATGGGCCACTTCCTGCTGACCTGCCTCTTGATCGCAGCGCCCACTTCAGACCTCGCCTTTGCTCAGCAATCACCGGGAATGGGCAGCGGTCTCGTCTACAACGCGCCGGTAAACGGGGAACATTACGACATGGTATTCGAGTGGGCAGCGCCCGCTCACCAATGGATGGTTGATGCTCCGGGCGGACGGCGGCCCGAAATCCAGGTTGCCGCCATGAGCCTCGTGCCCGAATCCGACGAGATTATCCCCGCGCCGAGCCCGTCGCTTAATCCGACCCAACTGCCGTCTCAACCGCCGTCCCAACTTGACGACAATCAAAAGCTTGGGCAGGCGCCGGAAGACTTTAGCCATCAATTCTTGCGGCAGGAGTCGGTGTTGCTTAAGTGCGGCGAATTGCAGATCGACGTCGGTCTGAACTATACGGTCTTCGATCACAACTACACGAATCTGGCTATCGATCAGGCGAGCGGAGACCCTGTCGTGGTCGCGCTCGATTCGCGAGTCACCCAGCGCCTGATGCTGATCCCGCTGGACGTCCGTTACGGCGTGAGCGACACTCTACAAGCCTTTCTTGATGTGCCCTTCGGCTGGTCCAACACCCAGGATTCGTATGCCGGCCACGATGAGTTCGCCAATAGCACGGGCATTGGCGATCTGACGCAGGGCGTTTCCTGGTTGATCCACAAGGGCAACGGTTGCAGTTACAGTCCGGACGTGATCGCCACGTTCGCCTACACAGCCCCGACGGCCGACGTCAGTCCGCTGCAAGGCATTTTGGAACCGCCCAACGCCCTGCTGGGCCAGGGCTTTTGGTACGGGTCGTGGAACGTCCTGGTCGTGCACACCGTCGATCCCGTCGTTTTGTTCTACGGCCTCGGCAGCCGGCACGGAATTTCGCGGGAATACCACGGCTACAACATTCTTCCCGGCGATCAGTATTCATATCGTTTCGGCCTCGGCTTTGCCGTCAACGAGAAAGTCACGCTCAGCGCTATCGTCAACGGTTCGTACATTACGGAGCCGAAGTTGAATGGGCGGAACGTGGAGGGATTGGCGCTGGAACCGATCTCGATGCGCTTTGCCGCAACAGTCGCCCGGCCCACATGCATGCGGTTCTGGGAGCCGTTCGTCGAGATCGGCATGACGTCCGACGCGCCTAACGTGCGGCTTGGAATGACATTTACCTACTAAAAACCCTCCGCCAACGATTCGCCCATCAGGAGCCGTTCCATGCAGCGGATTTCCAGACGCAAATGCCTCGCGGCCGTGCTGGGTGGTTCTCTGGCGGCCATCGCGCCATTAGCCCTGGCGAACGATTGTATCCGGGCGCCAGTCCGCGACTCGGACCACATTTTCAGTCGCTACGCACGGAGTTGGCGCGAACTGCGGCGATGCAATGTCGTCATGCAGGAATACGACTATTCTTGCGGCGCGGCAGCGCTGAGCACCATCCTTCAGTACTATTGGAATGACCCGGTAACGGAAAAGCAGATACTCACGGACCTCTTCAAGATCCTGACGATCGGGGAAATCAAGGACCGCACGAAAAATGGAATGACGATCACCGACTTGCGCCGGGTCTCCGTCGAGATGGGGTATCTTGCCTCGATCGGCACGCTGACGTTTGACAAACTCGCGGAGTCGAAAATCCCGCTGATCGTGCCCATCCATATCAACGACTCCGACCACTTCGTGGTCTATCGCGGTACGGCCGGCGGCCGCGTGTATTTGGCCGATCCTCTACGCGGCAACGTGCGTCCCACGGTGCCCGAGTTCTGCTCGCAGTGGAACAAAAACGCAATCCTCGTCGTGGTCAAGAAGGACGAAAAACCGAGAGAATGTTCGCCGCTCAGCATCAGGTCGGATGAAGTGCTGGTTGGAAACACGACCGATCAATGGGTCGACATGGCGTTGCCGCGGCCGCTGCCTGTGCCGCCGCCGCAGCCGGCGATCATCCACTAAGAGGCTGTGGATGAAAGTCGGATGCGTCGTAATGATTCGCGGTGAACCCACTAAACCGCGCTAACCGCCCATCCAGGAAGGCAGCTCGCCGCGGGCTGGTAGCTTGACGACCCAGGCTTGCTTGACCTCATCCAGCGCCAGCACCTCGGCCAACGCTTCGGCCGGAGGGGCCGAATCGAGCGCCAGGACGCCGATGGCGTCGCCACCGGGCCCTTCGTCTGTTCGGCCGACCGACATTTGGGCGATGTTGACCCGATGCTGGCCAAAGATGCTGCCGACCTGACCAATGACGCCAGGCGTGTCGCGGTGAGCAAAGATCATCAGGATGCCGTCGAGGTAGCTTTCCAGGCGGCAGTTGCCCTTCTGCACCAGTCGCGGCATGTTGTTGCCGAAAAGCGTGCCCGAAGCGATCGAGGTCTTCTTGCTCGTGACGACTTCGGCCGTGATTACGGAGCTGAAGTCTCCCATCTCGGTGTTCCGCTGTTCAATGATCTCGATGCCCCGTTCGCGCAGCAGGACCTCGGCATTAACGATATTTACTCCCGCAGCCAGCGCATGTTCCAGCAGGCCCGCGGCAAATGCCGCCGAAAGCAACCGCGTGTCCTTCTTTGCCACTTCCCCTTTGTAGCTGAGCCGGCAGCTTGTCGGCGGGCAGTGGTCCATCTGCGCCAGCAGGATACCCAGCCGGTAGGCGACGTTCAGATAGCCGCGCAGCTCTTCCAGAGTCTTCGGATCCAACGGCGACATGTTGACCGACTGCTTGATCGCACCGGTGGTAAAGAAGTCGATCAAAAGCTCCGCAGCCTCGACGGCCACGCTCGTTTGAGCCTCCTCGGTGCTGGCGCCCAGGTGCGGTGTGCACAGGACGCCCGGCAAGCCGAACAGCGGGTTCTTCGTGCACGGTTCCTCGGGGTACACGTCGATAGCCACGCCCGCGAGGTGGCCGCTCTTCAGCCCTTCGACCAGCGCCGCCTCGTCGTAAATGCCGCCGCGGGCGCAATTGACCAGCCGCGCGCCCTTCTTAAGCATTGGTACTTCTTTGGCGCTAATAAGATTCTTCGTGGCATCGTTCAGCGGCGTGTGAACCGTAAGATAGTCGACCAGCGGCAGCATCGCATGAGTCGAATCGCAGGTTTCGATCCCCAACTCTTTCGCCCGGGCGGTGGGAAGGAAGGGATCGTAACCGAGGACGCGCATTTCGAGGCCGCGGGCCCGGGTGGCAACCGCTTGGCCAACGCGGCCCAGACCGATGATGCCCAGTGTCTTGCCGGCCAACTGGCTGCCCATGAACTTCTTGCGGTCCCAGCGGCCCTCGATCAGGCTTTGATTGGCCGGGGCGATGTTTCGCGACATGGCCAGCATCAGCGCGATCGTGTGCTCGGCGGTCGAGAGCGTATTGCCGCCGGGGGTGTTCATGACGACGATGCCCTGCCGCGTGGCCGCCTGGGTGTCGATGTTGTCGACTCCCACGCCGGCGCGGGCGATAGCACGCAAGCGATTGTTGCCCTTGAGCACGTCGGCGGTGATCTTCACGCCGCTGCGACAAATCGCGCCGTCGGCATTCAGCAAGGCCTGCCGCAAATCTTCGCCCTTGAGGCCCGTGCGAACCTCCACGTCGAGATTCCCGGCCGCTTCCAAGAGACTAAGACCGTCTTGCGACAACTCGTCGAGTACTAGAATAGTGGGCATAGTTTTGTCAGTCACTTTCTGGCAAGGTATTTAATAGCCATGTCTCCTGCGCAACATAGCTTGGAATGCCATCTACTGAGCGTGCGATTTGGCAAGCACCCGGCTCGCAGCCGTCACGCCAGCTCCTAGCTTAACGTCCTGTCCAATCTCGGCAAGGGCCAGCTCGATAGCGGCCAGCGCGGAAAGGACATCGAGTTCATCGCAAAGTCCCATGTGCGCGATGCGGAAGATCCGCCCCTTCAGCGGTCCTTGCCCCCCAGCCAGTTTGACTCCGAAACGAACCCGCAAACACTCAAAAAATCGCTTGCCGTCGAGCCCGTCAGGCAAGTAGACGGCCGTCATGCCGTCGCCGGGGCGACTGGCAACCAGCCGCAAGCCGAGAGCGCCAATGCCCGCCCGGGTCGCTTCGGCCAGAACCTTTGTGCGCGTCCAAACCTGCTCGATGCCTTCGGCACGTATGACGCGGAGACTTTCCGACAGTGCCTTAACCAATGGGATAGCCGGCGTGTACGGCGTGTCCGAGTCTTTTAGCGCCTTGCGGTACGCCAGCAGATCGAAGTAGAACGCCGGCCGATCGATCGATTCGATCTGCTTCCATGCAGCCGGACTGACAGCGACCAGCGCCAGCCCAGGCGGCGTCATCAGCGCCTTTTGCGAACCGGCCACCAGCACGTCGATACCCCAGGCATCAGTCCGGCACTCTTCGGCGCCAACGCCGCTGATGCCGTCGACCACTAACAGTGCCTTGCTGGGACCGACAACACGGCCGATCGATTGAATGTCGTGGCCCACGCCGGTGCTGGTCTCCAGGAGCGTCGCAAAAACGGCCACCGTGTCCGGATGTTGCTCCAACAGCCGGGCAACTTCGCCGGCCTCGAACGCAGCTCCCCACGGGACCTCGTACTTCACGACTTCGATACCAAACACTTCGCAAATCTTCCGCCATCGCTCGGCAAACTTGCCCGACTCGAGCACGATCGCCTTGCCGCCTCGCGGCACGAGATTGACCACCGCCGCCTCCATCGCCCCGGTGCCGGAACTGGTCAGCAGCAGCACGTCGTTCTCTGTGGCAAGGGTGTATTTCAGTCCGGCAAAGACCTCGGCCAGCAATGCCCGAAACTCGGGCGTGCGATGGTGCGTGACTTGCCGTGCCAAACTCAGAAGAGCCACTTCGGGCACTTCGGTCGGTCCGGGGGTCATCAGTCGTTGTTTGGTGGTTCTCATAGCGGAAGCCGGTACAACAGCGAGCAGCGAATGAACTTATATTCGGCCAAAAAGACCCGAGACGGCACACGGAGTGTGTCGGCTACGATTGAGGCGATCCCTATTGGGGCTCATCGGGCTGGTCAGGTCCTCGCAGCGTGCCAACAGCCAACACCAATACGAGGGAGATCAATTCGATGGCCCAAAGGATTCCACAGCCAAGAGCGATGCGCTGAAGCACCGACGCTCCCGCGGCGTCGCCCATCGCCCCGAGAAGGCTAGCGACGCCGAAAACCACACACGTTGTGATCGGCAGCAATACGGCCGTGACGATCAGGCCCAGTACGACCCGGTGAGGAATGAGCGGTGGAGGCATAGTCCAATTCTACCAGTTTTCCCAATTTTGCGGACCGGCAGAGTCGCTGTCAAGCCGGTCAATGGGATATCCAACTCGTCCGTGACCTTATTCCCTACTTGTTCCCAAGCTCTGCTTGGGAATGCACCCTGATGCACGTACTCCTTCCCCCCGAATCACATCCGCACCCTAAGCGTCGGACCAAGTGGCGTCTTCGCCGTGCCTCCGCGCTTGACTTGACCCCGCCATAGAACACAATGAAGTACGGTTGCCGGGCGTTGTGGCCTGAGGAGATTTGCATGCGAAATGTCGGCTTTCGACTGCTTTTGAACTTCTGGCGACTTTCTGTCGCCGCAGTCGCGCTGACAACGATCCTCGGCACAGCCGGCGGCACCGAGATTGTGCTGAAAGACGGCCGCGCGTTGACCGGCAAGCTCGGAAAAGTCGCCGGGTTGGCCGAATCGCCTCAAGCCATGAAGACCGATGCCGACCGGCTGCAACTGATCGACTTTTTGGACGACAATCTGCGTCGAACGTTTTTCTCGGATCGGCTGGTGCGCGAAGTGCGGCCCGACGAAAACCGGCAACTCGACGAGAAGTTTGTTCTCGGCCAGCGGGTGCTGCGGTCGGGCCCATCGATCAAAAGCGTCGGCCAACCGCTGCGGATTCAGCCCTTCGACGAGTTCGGCCGCCGCATCTTCACGATGTCGACCTTCAAAGGGCCGGTCAATGTCATCCAGGGTATCACCGAGCTGACGCCGCATTGGACAAAGGTCGAGGGCATCAGCCACATCTGGGACATGCGAATCGCCACCAGTTCCATTCCCGGCGACATTCTCCACAAAATGCTCCTGAAGCAGATCAATCCCAAGAACGTCGAGCACTATAAGAAGTTGGCTCGCTTCTATTTGCAGTGCGCGCGGTACGAACAGGCCCAGCAGGTCTTGGAGAGCATGTTCAAGGCCTTTCCCGACCGCGCCGATCTCAAAGAGGAGTTGGCGCCGTCGATGCGGGCGATCCAGCAGCTTTCTGCACAGCGGCTCCTTTCCGAACTCCGCCTGCGGCGCGACGCCGGTCAGCATCGCCTCGTGGTCGACAGCCTGAAACGGTTTCCCGCTGAAGGCGTCGGCGGCGACATTTTGCAGGGCGTCAGCGAAATGCTTCACGAGTACGAGACCCGCGAGACTCGGCGACAGGCCGTGATCAAACATCTGCGCGAGTTGGCCGACCGCCTTGCCGATACCATTCAGCGTGAAAACCTCAAACCGATCCTCGACGAAATTGCCGCCGAGATTGGGCCCAACACGCTGGATCGCATGGCGGCCTTTCTGCAAAACGCCGACGATCCCGAAATGTCCGATAGCGACAAGGTAGCGCTGGCCATCAGCGGCTGGTTGCTAGGCGCCGACGCGGCCACCGAGAAACTGCCCACGGCGATCTCCGCATATAAGGTCCGCGGGCTAATTCTCAAGTACTTCGATGCTCAGGGGGTGCCTGATCGCGAACGGACGTATAGCTATATCCGGATGGAATCGGGTGCGGCTCCGGCCATGGTGGCTGCACTCTTGGCACACATGAAGCCGCCCGTCAGCCCGCCCGCGCCGGTCGAGAAAAGGCCCGGCTTCTACGAAATCGAGGTGCCCGGCCTCGCCAAAGATGCGCCGATCACCTATTACGTACAACTACCGCCCGAGTACGATCCGTATCGCCTATACCCGGCGATCGTCACGCTCAACGGTCGAGCCACCACGCCCCAGCAGCAGATCGATTGGTGGGCCGGCGCCCGCGGCAACAACGGCGTTCGTGCCGGCCAGGCAACGCGGTGGGGATATATCGTCATTGCTCCGGCGTGGACTGAGGAGCATCAGAAGCAGTATGACTATTCGGCCCGTGAACATGCGGCCGTGCTGAATTCGCTGCGCGACGCCTGCCGGCGGTTTTCAATCGACACCGACCGCGTCTTTCTCTCCGGCCACTCGATGGGCGGCGACGCCGCCTGGGACATGGGACTTGCCCACCCCGATCTTTGGGCCGGTGTGATTCCCATCGTGGCCCAATCGGATCGTTACTGCAATCTCTACTGGAAGAATGCCCGCTATGTGCCGTTCTATGTCGTTGCCGGTGAACTGGACGGCGCAAAAATGACGAAGAACGCCATCGATCTCGACCGCTACCTCCAACGCGGCTTCGATACGACGGTGGTCGAATATCTCGGCCGAGGGCACGAGGACTTTTCCGATGAAATTCTGCGGATCTTTGACTGGATGGGGCGATTCCGCCGCAACTTCTTCCCGCGCGATTTTACCTGCGAAACGATGCGCCCCTGGGATAACTTCTTTTGGTGGGTGGAAATCCAGGGCTTGCCGCCACGGTCGGCCGTCGATCCCGCCAACTGGCCGCCGCCAAAAGGAACGCTGCCGGTGCAGGTGCGGGGCTTGATCAATAACCACAACGGAATCAACGTCCGCACCGGCACAAGCCAGGTGACCGTCTGGTTATCGCCAAGAATGCTCGACTTCAAGTTGCGAGCCACCGTAACTCTGAATGGCCGCCGACTGAACGCGTCCGACCAAATCATCCGTCCCGATCTACGCGTCATGCTCGACGACGTCCGTACCCGAGGCGACCGCCAGCATCCGTTTTGGGCTCGGCTGGATGGAGCAACCGGGCGTGGCCGCGGCGAATAAAACGGCAGCCTCTGCGACAAATAGGGCTTGCGACAAATAGCGATAAAGGATCTGCCACGTCGACCCTGCCAACATCTTTGGCGGTCAACTTGGCGGATGCGGTGGATCGAGACGTCATCATGCCCTCCCGCTCTTCACCCCCGCTTCTTGGGCACTATTGACTAGCATTCATGACCCGTTAAACTAGAAGTGTGGGCCTGTCGTGTGCGTTCTCTCGTGAATTCGGGGACTTTTTTGCAGGTGCCTTATATGGCTGCCCCTGTGAAGTGCCCCAAAGGGCACTGGTTCAATCCCGACGTCTTCGGCAAGATCTGTCCGGTCTGCAAGGCGAAGGATCGGGGCAGTGACACGCCGCTCACCGAGGATGACGTGCTGGCCATTCTCGACTCTTCGGGTGATGCCGCGGCGGAACAAGAAGCCGTCGCCGGGAAGGACTCGCACGCCAGTTCGCTGCACAAGCGGAAAAAAATCTGCCCAGCTTGCGCGTGCGAGATCTCGTTCTCGTTCGGCCATTGCCCCCGTTGCGGCGGACCGCTGGAAGTCGCCTCGATCAAAGTGACGTAAGAGTAGCAGGCACACTCTGCGTGCCGTAGCCGGCTACTTGCCCAGCGACCGCACGTAGTTGACTAAGTGCCAGATCTCCTCAGGCGTCAGCGCGCCGTCGCTGCCGGGCGATGCACCGGCCGCGGGCATGGGCGTCCCTTTGATGCCCACGTAAATCCGCCAGTACTGGTCGACCGGCCGGTCGCCGCCGCGGAACTTGCCCAGCGTAAAATTGCGCGGATGCAACTGCTCGATCGGCAGGCGGAAACGCCGTGCAAGGTTCTCCGTCTCAAGCGGCGAGTCACCCTGCTTCACCTTGTTCCAATCATCAAAGAGCGGCGATTGCTCGCCGTTACCGTCGCCGTTAGGCCCATGGCACTTCACACACTGAGCAGCGGTGCTCAGAAACAATTCGTGGCCGCGCGCAATCGAAGCCGCCAGTTGCTCTGGCGTGTCCGTGGCAGGCGGGGTGGTCGGAATTACGGCGAGCGCCTTGGCTTCATCCCACGATCGAGACGCCGGCTCGGCGCCCTCCTCGATCATGTCGCGAAAAAAGGGGACGGCCCCCATTTGCCGGAACGGCCCGACGGGTGCTTCGCACAAATGGGGACTGTCCCCTTTCCCCGTCGCCAGCGGCAAGGTCGCATCTTCATCAACCACCGATTGAATCACGTACAGTTCGGTCTGCCCGCGGATACTGAGATACTTGGCGTATTCGATCAAGGCGTCAATCTCGCCGTCTGGTAATCTGCGAAACGACGGCATGGCCGTGCCAGGAATACCTTGCCGCAATGTTCGCAACAAGTCTTCTCGCAAAGGCTTGGCGCCGCCGGCGGTCGACGTGTACTTGAAAATGCCGGTGCGAAAGTCGCGGGGATAGGGGTTGAGAACCGCCGCCGACGGGCCGGCCCCATCGCCCGACGTTCCATGACAGCTTGCACAGTGTCGTCGATAGAGGCCCCATTGGTTCCCCTCGGCATCGCCGCGAATTGGCCCAGCCGCTTGCTGCAATAGGCCCAAGCGAAGATCGATTCCCGGCGGAACTGCCGGTTCGTCCGGCGTGCCGAACAGCTTTCGCATCGTATCGGTTACCGCGTCGGCTTGCTCGCTGCTTATCGAGCCCGGCTCGCGTCCCTCGGTATTCAGCCGAAACTGCGGCGCCGACGACATCGAGCAGCCGGTCAGCGCTAAGAGCAGCAGCATGTAGGGTGCGTGAAACGCACCACAACGTGTCTCGCCTCGGTGCGTTTCACGCACCCTACCTTGTTGCGGCACACGGAGTGTGCCTACCAGTTTGCGCATCAGCGGCCTTCGTCCTGGGTCTCGAACACTCTCGGCGCAATCTTCATCGTTCCCAAATCATTCGTTCCCGGCTTAATCGTCAAGCGGAACCGCCCCTTGGGCCAAGCTGGCAAATCCAGGTATCGAACCCGTTCATGCCATACCTGAAACTCCCACGTTCCGACCGGCAATTTCGCAATCGAAAACGTCCCGTCCTGAGCCGAAATGTCAACGTACGGATTATCGCGCGGCAGGATGTAGCCCCGCTCCCAAGGGTGGTAATTGCAGGCGATCGGTATGGGGCTGTTCTGTTTGCGGGCGAATCGGTGAACAGCCTTGCCGCCGACGGGCAGAATAATGTTGGCCGGCACGTCGCCCAAAGGCGTAAATGCCACGTTCTGGGCCACGGGGTCCGAGTTGATAATGCGGAAGCTCTGCCGGGTGTACCAGATCTTCATACAGTGTGGCCGAAAGATGCAGTCGCGATTGTCCAAAATGACCTCTTTCGCCACGGCCGCCTCCAGTTCGGGCGAAACGGGCGTTTTCGCATTGCGAAGATATACGTACACGTTAGCCAATCCGCCGCCGGAGCCAACCATCAGCGACTCGTCGCGAATATCAAACTTGCCGCAGCACTGCAAGTCTTTGTCGACCTTGAGCTTCTTGCGCTCCGGCGGCGTGCCGTCATAGAGCAACCGACCTTTAAGATCGCCCCACTGGTTCGCCTCGGCCCGAGCGATCGCCGGAACGCCTGCTACAAGAACGCCCGCGGCGGAGCGAATGAAGAAACGGCGTCGCGTCAGTGGGCGTGTTACTGTCATATACTTAGCTAATCGTGGTTGAATCTACGGTGCCGGTGTAGGCGTCCGGTGTCTCATGTAATCGTCGTACCGTAACAGTAGCTCGGCGACGGCGTCGAGTTGCTCGCGGCTGCTACCGGGAAGCAATTCCTGCCCCAGCGGCTCGCCGCTCGCCGGAAAATGGGCCGGCATCGCGGTGTACGGCAACACCGATTTCGGCTCGGCCAGCCATCGGCGAACATACTCCGGACGGATGCGAGCCGCCACGTCGTCCAATCGCGGGGCCAACAGCGTGCGATTGCTCGCTGCCGGGTGATATTCGTCGATCAAGTGACACTTTGCACAGTACGTTTCGCTATCCCGCACGAGCCGCATCGCTTTGTCGAGTTGTTTCATTGGCAGCGGATCCGACTGCGCGGTCGGCTTGGCCGTGTACGGATATTCGGCGCCGGCCGTCGCCGCGAAATAGTCGGTCAATTTTGCGGCCTCGTCACGGGACAGACCAAAACGCGGCATCCGCAGCACGGCCGCCGGGCGAATAACGGTCGGCTCCAACAAGTATTGAAAGAGCCACTGCGGCTGCACAAGCGCCCCTTCGTGCACCAGTGATGGCGGCAGCCAACCCCATGCCTCAACTTCCGCCGCGCTCGACCCCGACTCGCGTGCGTCGTGCAACACTACCGGATAGAGCAGCCGGGCGAGCGTTCCGCCCACGGGCGGCCGGACGCGCGTCAATCGCGATCGCGGCACCACGACGTCGGCCCCGCCCACCGGATGCACCTGACCGTCGATCGTGGCCGGCTCCCAAAGCGTGAAGAAGTAAAGCGGGTTGCCCTCGTCATCTTCATCCTGTTGGAGCGCGCCGGACGTATCGAGCCGTGGCACGCCGAACAAATCCGTCTTGCCATCCAACGTCCAACGCTCGAACTCCAGCGTATGACACTCGGCGCAAGCATATTTATCCAGCACCTTGCGCCCTTCGATAATTGCTTTCTGCCGCAGGTCGGGCTGATAAGCGTACTTGGCCGCCGGCGCGTCATCGACCAAAGCCAATATGAACGTGATAATCGCCTCACGCTGCGACTCGGTAAGCTCGAAGCGGCCCATCTTCAGTTGATCGCCGATCGGCTTGCTTTTGGCAACCCGGTAGTCGAAGCTCCGCGGCATGCGGAGTTTCTGCCAAATGAAGCCCTCGCGGCGATGGGCCAACAACGCATCGCGATAGAAGCTGTCATCGGCCGCTGAACTTGAAGAGGTCCGAGCACTGACAAACTCGTTGATCCGCTCAAAGGCCAGGAGTGACACCGCTTTTCGCCCCCAGTTGCTCAAATCGGGCCCAATCCGCTCAGCCGACTCGAAACCCGGAATGTCGTGGCAGCGTGCGCACCCGCGTTTGGCGATCACTTGCCGGCCGAGGGCAATGGAGGCGGGGGACAGGGGGCGGGGGGCGGGAAACGTCTTCTTACCAGACAGATCGCCATTGCTCGGCCGCCCGTCGCCCGTCGCCGAGCCCACGTCTCCAAGCAAATACACCGCCACATCCGCTGCGGGGTCCGCCGTTTCCCCCTCCGCGATCGGCGTCGACGTTTCCATCAACGGGTTCGGCATGAGCGTCTGCGGCGAATACCGGGCAGGGTCGCGAAGCCAGCCGGTCAGCCACGCTATGCCACTTTGCCGGGCGTATTTTGCGCCGACTTCGGACAGGTCCGGCCCTTGCGTAGCCACGGCCTGCGGAAAATCGCGATGCCGATGGCACGCGAGGCAACCTAGCGTTTCAAACAGCCGCTTGCCACGCTGGGCGGACGGTGGCTGGGCGAGGGACGGGGTCTGGTCCATTTTTCGGCGGAAGCGCGCCGCGGTGCTGTCCAATTCTTGGCCAGAAGCTTGCTTCTGAACCTTCTCCGACATGGCCAGCAGATACGCCGTTATGGCGCGAATCTCCGTCTCTTCTTCTTGCCGTGCACGAGCCAACACATCGCCTTCGAGATGTTCATCGAGGCCGAAGAGCCGCGGCATCCTTGTCGTCGGCAGCACGCTGGCCGGGTTGTGCAGCCGACGATCGATGTAGGCGACGTCGAGCTTGTCGGCAATGTTCCGCAGACTCGGCCCCGGCTTGTGATCGACGTCGCTAAACACCGATATCTCGTGACACGCAAAACAGCCGTACTGCCGCACGAGTTGATACCCTTCGACAAGTTTTGCCGCCGGCGGGTCGGGAAAGCGGCGGCTCGGCGCCAAATCAACTACCGAGCGGTGACACGCCAGACAGCGACTTTCTTGAAAGCGGCGTGGCAGCATGGGGTAGTTCCAATGCCCATTGGCCGACCATCCAAACTCGTTCCGCCATCGCTCGGCCTGTTCGAGGTCGTTTGGCGCGTGCGAGGCCCAGCGGAAATCGGTGGCCGTGCCTTGTCCGTCATGGCAGATCGTACAGCCGAACTTTGGCAGCGGGTGGGGACTCTTCAGCCCGAGAAATAGATCCGGCCGGGGATGCGCGGCGAAAGGTTGCGGCAGGACGAAGGGGACAGTCCCATTTTCGTCGACCACGGCTTCGCGACCAACCTTCGGTCGATGCCCGTGCCCGCGAAAATTGGGACAGTCCCCATGCCGGTCGATTCCCTGGTGGCACGTCGTGCAGCGGTCGGCGCGGGCGACGCGACGAAAGTTGTAGTCGACGGTCAGGTCCGGCAGCCAAATCTGCTCGATCGCCGGGTAATGCGGCTTGTCGCCACGCAGTAGGCTGTACTGGCGCTGATAGTCCTTCCACGGCCGCCGCCCATCGGCCACGAGCATCCACACCGTTGTCGCCAGCAGCGCCAACCCCGCCGCGACGAACGCCCGGTGCATCCGCTTCATGCGATAATAGGTCTGCTCGGTGGTGGACATTAGCCGGCCGCGGGTTCTCGATTCTCACGTCTGCATGTTTACACGCCAGTTTAAGGAATTGCAGGAAAAGTCGCGAGCCTTTTATCGTGCAAGATTATCGGGCGGCGACTCGCTGTGGCAGCATTTGCAGAGCCCCTCCCGGTCAGGTGGATTGTGAAAACGATCGTCCGCCCGTAGAATATGTGTCTATGGACGAGCTTCATGACGAATGCGGGGTGGCCGCGGTCTATCATCTGCCGGGCCGCGGTGTCAGTCCTTTATGTCCCACGCAAGGGCCGGAAGAAGTTTCCCGCCTGATGCCGCGGATGCTGCTGGATATCCAGAACCGCGGCCAGCTTGCCGCCGGCATGACAACCTACAATCCGCGCAGGCACCAGCTTATTGACACCCACAAAGAGGTGGGCAACGTGAGCGAGGTTTTCCGCCTGAACCATCGCGGCAAGTTCGAAAGCTTAATGGAGGAATATGCCGGCCGGGCGGCCATCGGTCACGTCCGCTACGCCACTTGCGGCCAGGACGACCGCAGCTATGCCCAGCCCTTCGAGCGCCACCACATCAAGAAGCACAAGTGGTTCAGCTTTGCCTTTAACGGCCAATTGGCCAATTACATGGACCTTCGCGAGGAGTTGTTGGACGACCACGACAATTACCTTGCCCGCGAGTCGGACACCGAAGTGCTCATGCACCAGATTTCCGGGGCGCTGGCGGCCGACCGACGGCCAGCGCTTTTGGATGTCTGCCGCCATTTCTCGCGGAAGGTCGACGGCGCGTACAGCATTGTTTTTGTCGACGCCTTGGGCAACATGATGGTCGCCCGCGATCCGCTGGGGATCAAGCCGCTCAGTTACGCGGTCGAGGGGCCGTTGTTTGCCGCCGCCAGCGAAAGCGTGGCCCTTTTGAACGTTGGCTTTGCGGCCGAGAGCATCAAGTCGGTTCCGCCGGGCCATGCCATCATCATCAGCGACGGCGAATTGACGATTCAGTCATTTGCCAAGAGTTCAGGCTGTGCCCATTGCTTTTTCGAGTGGATCTACTTCGCCAACGTGGCCAGTTCTATGGACGGCCGTAGCGTCTATCTGGCCCGCAAGGCGCTGGGCGAAGAGCTGGCGAGGCTCGAAACGGTGCCGATCGACGCGGACACGGTCGTGGTGCCTGTGCCCGACACCAGCAAGGCCGCCGCCGACGCGATGGCCTACGCTTTGAAGGTCCCCTGCGTCGAAGGACTCATTCGCAATCGATACAGCGGGCGGACCTTTATCGAGGGCGGCGGCGACCGCAAGCGCAAGGCCGAAACAAAATATACGCCCCTTCGCGAAGTGCTCGAAGGCAAGCGCGTGCTCTTGGTCGAAGATTCGATCGTTCGGGCCACGACCCTGCATGTGCTGTTGCAGCGGATTCGCCAACTCGGCCAGCCGCGTGAGGTTCATGTCCGCGTCGCCTGCCCGCCCATCATCTCGCCGTGTTTCTACGGCATCGACATGTCGACGATCGGCGAACTGTTCGCACCAAAGTTCCTCAAAGGCACACCGCTAACCCCGGAGATCGAGGCCCGCATGGCCGCTCAGATGGGAGCCGATTCGCTCCGCTATCTGCCGGTCGACGCGATCGCCCGTGCTATTGGAATGCCCGCCGACAAGTTATGTCGGGCCTGCATTACCGGCACGTATCCCACGCCCTGTGGCCAGCGCCTGGCCCGGATTGCCGCCGAAAACCACGACAATCACGTCACCGGCCGAACGTACGAAAAAGCGTGTGCAAAGGGCGAGGCGTGAGGGACGAGGGTTGCGGGGCCGTTGCCAAGAACACGGTCATTGGGTCCCGGGCGCGTATCCCGGCCTGTGATATAATAGGGATGTGAATGGAACGCCATGCCGACCGCGATTGTAGACGGCCCATATAGTCTGGTCTTCTTCGCTTCGGATCGTGGTGAACCGCCCCACGTTCATGTCAAGCGAGAGCGTCGGATCGCAAAGTTTTGGCTCGATCCGGTGGTGGCGGCAACCAACCGTGGCTTTCCCGGGCATGAACTGAATCAAATTGTTCGGCTCGTGGCAAAGCACGAGCAGGTCCTGCTGGAGGCGTGGCATGAGTACTTTGGTGCTTGAAATCGAACCCTTGGCGACAACCGTTGCGGTAACGGATGACGAGTTGACAATGGACCTCGCCGACGGCCGTCGGATCAGTATTCCGCTGGCTTGGTATCCTCGCCTTCTCAGTGCGACGCAACAGGAGCGCGAGAACTGGCAACTGTTGGGCGACGGGTATGCCATCGAGTGGCGCGATCTCGATGAACATATCGGCATCGAGGGGCTGTTGGCGGGGCGACACAGCGGCGAGAGTCCGCAGTCTTTCAAACGCTGGCTGGCCTCGCGCGGTGAACCCGCAAAAAACGAACGTCAATAGTCGCGATATTCGTGTTGTCGCGACGAGTTGACATGGCTGCACAACACGATCATTACTTGCACGGTGCGACCAAGCCATGAATCGCGTTTTCGCCGACTCATACTTCTTCACAGCTTCGGATACAAGCCCTCGGCCACCTGCTGGAGCTTCTTCGGCTGCAACAGGCGCACACGGTCGCTATCGGCTTCTTCAATTAGCCCGCCGTCGACCAGCCGCCGTAGCGTGCGTGAAAAGGTCTCGCTCGTGAGATTCAGGTGACTGGCGACGTACCGTTTCAGGCCCGGCAGCTTGACGGTTCTGTCTGCGGTAGGCTTCTTGGCGGCGAGTTCCAGCAGAAATCGGGCCAGCCGGCCGGCCGCGTCGCGCAGCGTGATGTCTTCAATCAGCGTGACCAATCGTCGCACCCAGACGGTCATGCTCGTCATCAGACCCAGACACAGCTCGTGATCCTCGGCCAACGCCGTGCGGAAGCGATCTTGAGGCAGCAAGACACAGGTGGTCTTTTTGACAGCCTCGGCCGACGCCGGCAGCGGAAAGCCGCCCATGGCCGCCACCTCGGCGAAACTGCCGCCTGGGCCCACCATGTGCAAGACATGCTCCCGGCCACCAGACCCGGACTTGAACACCCGCACCAATCCCTGGCCGACGAGGAACACGCCGGGGCACGGTTGGTTCTCGCGGAAAACGAGCTGTCCTTTGCGAAACTGGCAGAGCCGTGCGATGGTCGCCATCCGCCGAAAGCCGGCCGGCGGCAGGGCGGAAAACAACTCGCAATTTTGAAGGATGTCGACGATATTCACAGCAACCCTGCGGTTCAACCCGGCCCGTTCCTGGTTCCCAAGCTCCGGCTTGGGAACCCGATACAACGCACGAATATCCGGCCTCGCTGGTGCGTTTCACGCACCCTATAGCCCAATCGCGATTTTCTTTGGATCGCTTGATTCAAATCAAGGACCGGCCTTTCCCAGCCGGGTATGATTGGCATTATAAGAACGAGCCGGACGACCTGCCAGTCGACTCGTGCCGCACGTCCAACGAAAGTGTACGGTGGGTCAAGCGAAGCGCCACCCCGCCAAGAAGCCTAACAAGGAGTATTTCGATGTATTGCTATCAATGTGAACAAACCGCCAAAGGGACCTGCTGCACGATTATCGGGAACTGTGGAAAAGATGCCGAAACGGCCGCCCTGCAAGACCTTCTGGTTTATGCCGCCCAGGGCGTGGCGATGTACGCCCATCGAGCCGCCCAACTCGGAGCTGCCGACCGTGAAGTCGATCGGGCCGTGCTCGAGTTCCTCTTCGCCACGGTCACCAATGTCGATTTCGATCCGCAGCGCCTCGCAGGGCACTTGCGCCATGCCGCAAAGATGCGCGATCAGGCCAGGGCCTTGTACGAGTCGGCCTGCACTAAAGCCAGCCAAGATCCCGACATCCTGCCGGGACCGGCGGCCTGGCAACCGGCAGCCGATTTGCCCGGGCTCGTCCGCCAGGGCGAAGAGGTGGCCATCACCAAGCGGCAAGGTCGCTTCGGCGCCGACGTGACGGGCTTGCAAGAACTGGTTCTGTACGGGCTCAAGGGGGCAGCCGCCTACGCCGATCACGCCCGAGTGCTCGGCTACGAAGATGACAAAATCTATGCCACGTTCCACGCCGCGCCTCGATTTCCTCGCCCAAGAGAACCCGACAGTCGACGAGTTGCTCGGTTGGGCGATGAAGGCCGGCGAACTGAACTTGAACGTCATGGGACTGTTGGACGCTGCCAATACCGACACCTATGGCCATCCCGAACCGACCAGCGTCCGCGTCACGCCGATCCGCGGCAAGTGCATCCTCGTCTCGGGCCACGACCTGAAAGACCTCGCCGAGTTGCTCAAGCAAACCGAAGGCCGCGGGATCAACGTCTACACGCACGGCGAAATGCTCCCGTGCCTCGCCTATCCCGGCTTGAAGAAATATAAGCACCTGGTGGGCAACTATGGCGGCGCGTGGCAGGACCAGCGCAAGGAGTTCGATGCCTTCCCCGGCGCGATCCTCATGACGACCAACTGCATCCAAAAACCCAAGGAAACGTACACCGGCCGCATCTTTACTAGCGGCTTGGTTGCCTGGCCGGGCGTGCACCACATTGGCCCCGACCGCAACTTTGGCCCAGTCATCGAAGCGGCCTTGGCCGCACCGGGCTTCGCCGAGGATGCGCCTGAGAAAACGATCACCGTCGGCTTCGGCCGCAACGCCGTCTTGGGCGTGGCCGACAAAGTGATTGACGCCGTGAAGGCCAAGCAGATTCGCCATTTCTTCCTGGTTGGCGGTTGCGATGGGGCCAAGTCGGGCCGCAACTATTACACCGAGTTTGCCCAGCAAGTGCCCGATGACTGCGTGATTCTCACACTGGCCTGCGGCAAGTATCGCTTCAACAAGCTCGACTTCGGTGCGATCGGCGGCATTCCGCGGCTCTTGGACATCGGCCAGTGCAACGATGCCTACTCGGCCGTCAAAATCGCCGTGGCCTTGGCCGACGCCTTCAAGTGTGACGTCAACCAACTGCCGCTGTCGATGGTCCTCAGTTGGTTCGAGCAGAAGGCCGTTGCGATCCTGCTGACGCTTCTCTACCTCGGCATCAAGAACATCCGACTCGGCCCGACGTTGCCTGCCTTCGTTACACCAGCAGTGCTCAACGTGCTGGTCGAGAAGTTCGGCATCGCCCCGATCACCACGCCGGAGGCCGACTTGAAGGCGATTCTGGCGGCATAAGTAGCAGGCACGCTCCGTGTGCCGTAGCACAGTCCTGAAGCAACGTATCGTGGCGCGGGCCAAGCAGATCGCGTCCCACTGCTCGCCTGCCCTAACATACCGAATGACCTCGAACTGCGGCCGCCGCCTGCAGGGTGATGTCGCCGGTGACAGTTTGCTCGCGAAATGCCGAAAGAACGAAGGCGCGAAAGAACCGTACTTTCCGCGTTTTCGCCCTTTCGCGTTTTCGCGATTAACTCGGACGACCGGAAAGTTCCCAATAGGGAAGGACTGACACGAGGTTTCGGCCCTAGAGGATGTGCCGGACGTGGAACGTCCATTGAAGCAGCATTTTCAGCGGCAAGGCGAACATCAAGAGCAGCAGGGCCATTAGAATCGCATAACGCATACGCCCCATGCGCCGGCGAAAACCGCGCAGAACAGTCTTATGCAGCAGCGGCGGCAAGAGCAGGAAATAGGCCGCCACGATACTCACCCCGATGGCCGGCACCAGACTCATAGCTTCTGGCGGTGACAGCTTCTGCGGATCGCGCACCTCATACAGCCCAAAGAAGCTCCAGTTTGGTCCGCGCAAGAACGTGCCGACCAGGATCAGAAGTATCCACAACTGCCAGAAGCCAAATTGAAATACTACGTAGGCAAATCGCCGCCGCTCAATTGTGTAGTAGCCGCCCCCCTCGGGGTTGAAGTCGAGATACGGAATCGCCATCAACCCGATCACCATCAGGCACGGCACGACCACGCCGGCCAACCAGGCGTCGGAGTAGAACAGCAACTCTTGCAGCCCGAGGAAGTACCAGGGGGCCTTTGACGGGTTCGGTGTCATGGCCGGATTGGCCGGCTGCTCCAGCGGCGCCGGCACCAACAGCGACCACGCCAGCAAGATCGCCATCACAACTAACATGCAGATCAATTCGCTGTAAACGAGATCCGGCCATGTGAGATATTTGCGATTGCGCTCCTTTTCCGCCACTGGCTCGCCCAGGGCCGATCGCAGATCATTGCTCACCGCTTGCGATGTTGCCAGCCAGGTGAAAAACGCGAGCAGGTAGACCATCGCCACGATGGGGATGTTGTCGGGCGCGAGCACGACAGCGGCGAACTCCGCATCGCAGAGCGACACGCCGAAGAACACCAACGACAGGACAAACATCGTCGCCGCCACCGCCGGCCGCACAAACCAGCGGCGTCCCAGATACAACGTGATCAGCACGACGAGTGAGCCGAGGAACACCGTCGCCGGACTTAGCACATAATCAACGGCCGTCTTCAACGCTTCGAACATAATCACTCGCGATCGACAAAGCACGTCTCATTCAGACGAATAAAACGTGAAATATCCGGCCTACAGCGGGCCGCTAATACCGTCTTTCCGCACTCGCCAGAAATGGACCCCCATGAGAACCGCGACAAGGATCGGCAGGCCAACGCAGTGTAACACGTAGAAGCGATTGAGCGTTTCCTCGCCGACCGACCGTGCGCCTAGCAGCATATATCGTGCGTCGCCCGCCAGATTGGCTCCAACCGTCACTGCCCAAAGCGACAACTGATCCCAGGGCAACAGGTAGCCAGTGAACGAAAACGCCAGCGTTAGCAACAATAGCAGGACGCCAATACACCAATTGAACTCGCGCGGCGATTTGTAGCTGCCGGTGAGGAATACGCGGTACATGTGGAGCATGACCGCGATCACCATGGCGTGGGCACCCCAGCGATGGATTTCGCGCACGATGCCCAGTGACACGACGTCGCGCAGGTCGAGCATATCGTGGTAGGCCCATTGAAGCGTCGGCCGATAGTAGAACATCAAGAGCAAGCCCGTGACGGCTTCGACCAGGAACAGAAAGAACGTGATGCCGCCCATGCACCAGGTGAATTGCGGCCGCAAGGCGTGCTCACGAATCGATGTCGGGTGGAGGTGCAGCAGGAAGTTGCCGACCATCACCAGGGTCCGGCCGCGGCGGTCGCGCGGCGACGGATGGCGGAAGATGCTTTTCCAGATTTGCGAGCCGCGGATGTTGCTCATACTTCCACATAGCTTTCAGGATCATCCCAGCGGCCGCGGCGATCTTGGAAAGTTCGGCCAGGATCGACCTCCAATTGGCCCTGGTCGTCCACCCGGATCGCGCAACGCTCAAGGGGCCGCGGCGCCGGCCCGGCGACGTTCAGACCTTCCTTCGTGAAGCGGCTGCCGTGGCACGGACATTGGAACATCTGCTGACTCTCTTGCCAAAGCGTGACGCATCCGAGGTGCGTACACGTGGCGCGGAGGGCGAAGACGCGCGGCGCGCCGCTGGATCGGCTACAAACGATCCAAACGCCGTGGCTGTCGCGGAACTTCGTTTCGACGCGCTCTGCGGAGTAATCCCGCGCCGGCCCTGCGCGGAACTTCAGCGAAGGTTGATTGGCGACGTTCGGACGCATGAATCTGACAATTGCGGCCGTCCACAAAGCCCCGGCAGCGCCGCAGATCAAGGTTCCCAATCCCAAGGCCGAGGCAAAAATCGTTCTCAGCGCGCCGCGGCGACCGATAGTTGAAGAGTTTCTGTTTACCATCGGCGACGTGCTCCGCTCTGCAGGACAGGATCGCCGTTCTTTATCGCTCGCCCCGCCCGGAGTGTCAACTGTCGCTAGGATTTGCGTCAAAAGCGGCCCCTTTCCAAGGGCGTTTTTGACGACTAGAATGATGACGTTTCTGCAGAACGCCCAAGAGAGGGCATACTACATGAATATACTTATTGTCGGCAATGGCGGACGCGAGCACGCCCTGGCCTGGAAGATCGCTCAAAGCCCTCGTGCCGACCGCGTGTTCGTCGCCCCTGGCAATGCCGGCACCGACCTCGATGGTGAAAACGTCGACATCAAGCCGTCCGATTTCGCAGGGTTGATACGTTTCGCGAAGGAAAACGACGTCGGCCTCACCGTCGTTGGCCCCGAGGCACCGCTGGCCGCCGGCATCGTCGACGCTTTCGAGGCGGCCGGACTGCGGGCGTTCGGTCCGCGCCGCACCGCCGCCGAATTGGAGGGGAGCAAGGTTTTTTGCAAGGACCTGTTGCGGCATGCCGACGTGCCGACGGCCGACTATCAGACGTTCACAAATCCGGCTCATGCGATTCGCTTTCTCATGGATCGCGAGGACGTGCCGATCGTCGTCAAGGCCGATGGTTTGGCGGCTGGCAAGGGCGTTGTCGTATGCTCCGGCCGCGACGAGGCCGTACGGGCGGTGGAGCAAATCGCCGGACACAAACAGTTCGGCGCCGCCGGCGATCGGCTGGTAATCGAAGAGCGGCTCGACGGGCAAGAGGCCAGCGTACTGGCAATCACCGACGGACAAACGATCGTCACGCTCCAGCCGGCGCAGGACCACAAGCGGGCCTATGACGGCGATACGGGTCCCAACACCGGTGGAATGGGCGCCTATTGCCCGGCGCCGTTGGTGGACGACGCCACATTGCATTGGATCGAAGAGCATGTGCTAGTGCCCACCGTCCATGCCATGAAGCGCGCACGCCGTCCCTTCCGCGGCGTCCTCTACGCCGGTGTGATGATGACCAAGCAAGGGCCAAAAGTCCTGGAGTACAACGTCCGCTTCGGCGATCCCGAATGCCAGCCGTTGTTGATGCGGTTGAAGACCGACCTGCTCGATATTCTCGAAGCGACCGTCGACGGGCGGCTTGACCAACTAGGGCCGCTCGAGTGGGATCCGCGACCGGCCGTGTGCGTTGTGATGGCCAGCCAGGGTTATCCGGGCGACTACGCAAAAGGGCATCCCATTCGTGGTCTGGTCGATGCCGACTTGCTGCCCGACGTCAAAGTCTTTCACGCCGGCACGACCGTGCTTAACGGCGAAGTGGCGACGGCCGGCGGCCGCGTGCTGAATGTCACGGCCCTGGGAGACAGTATCGCTAAGGCAAAGCTCAACGCCTACCGAGCCGTCAAGTGCATCCGCTGGCCGGGAGCCTGGTGCCGCAAAGACATTTCTGACAAGGCACTGCAAGCCGCAAGCGAGGGGAGAGCGTAAAGAGGCGTAACGAGAGCGAAAAAAGAATAGCTGCGGAGTGCTGATTGCCAAGACGCCGACGGCTGTTCGTCCTTCGATTCTTATCCGCCGTTTCCCTCGCCTTTTGCCCTTCTCGCCCGGCATCTTCGGCAGAGCCGATATGAGCGCACCCGTCCGGTGGTGCAACGCCACGTTTGCCTCAGCTTGGCTGCAACCATTCCGCTAAAGTCCCCGATATCTTTGGTAGGACCACAGGCAATTGGGGATTGAGGCGACGATGGTGGATCCGGCTGTCAAAACGGGAATGGCGTTATGCGTTCTCTTGGCAGGTGTCTGCGTGGCCATGCTGTTCCGCAACGACAAAGCGCCGCCAACCGAAGCAGCCGCGCCGTCTGATTCCGAAGTGTTGCTTCGCTACCGAGGCACGGCCCCCGGTCCAGTGGCGCAAGCAACAACGGTGCGTGCGGCCACGCCCGCCAGGACCCCGAGCAGCATGCGGCCGCCCACGGTCGTCACGCCGCTCGATTGGCACGAACCGCCGCCCGCGTTGGCGGCCAATTATCCCGCGCCCGAACGTACGGCAAACTCAGGCTGGGGCGTGTCGATGGAGATGATGATGCCGCCGGCAACCCACACGATCGTCGATGGCGACACATTACCGGCTCTGGCCCAGCGCTACTTGGGCTCGGCCGCACGGGCTGACGAGATTTTCCAACTGAATCGCGACGTGCTCAGCAACCCCAACCTCTTGCCCATCGGTCTTGAACTGAAGCTCCCGCCGCGCGACGCGTCCAAGCCAACCACGGCCTCGGTCGGCGCAACATCGGCCACGCCGGTGCCCGTTCAGTAGCCGAGCCACGTGTGTCACCGACTGCATTGCTGTCGGCGCCTCCCGTAGCGACTTGGCTGCTACGAGAACTTCGTCCGACCGGGCATGGCGACAGAGTAACGTCCGTCCTTGTCCGGCATGGTAGGCGGATTGGCATCAAACGCGTACCGCGCCGGGGCCAGCACCTCTTGCGAGTTGATGGCCTGATCCCAAGTCAGCTTCTGGCCCGTGTAGTCCACCATCCGGCCCAAGATCGCCAACATGGTGCTCTTAGCCATGTACTCGCCGTTATTGATCGTATTGCCCGAGCGGATGGCGGCGAACAACTCTTGATGCTCGATGTCGTACATGTTCGCTTGGCTCGGGCTTCTTGTACCTCCAAGGATTCGCCCCCTTAATCTCCAAGAGGAAGGGCAGGAGTGCGCGGCCTTGGGTGCCGACGATAATGTCTGAAATGTCCGGATAGCAGCCATCCATCTGGCGGCAGTACGAATGCACAGTAACGCCGTTCGGATATTCGTACACAACCGCGTGGTGGTCGTAGATGTCGCCCTGCATGGCTCCGCGACACTGCCGCCCGCCGATGCCGAAGGCCGCTATCGGCGGCGCTTTCATGCAAGGCCCAGGCGGCTTTGTCCAAGCTGTGAACGTGCTGCTCGGTATTGAAGTCCCCGCAGAGCCATGTGAAGTATTGCCAATTGCGAATTTGGTACTGCATCTCGGTCCAATCGGGGTGATGGTCGCGCGGGCGAAAACCGAGTGGACCAGTGAGGTACGTCGTTTGAATCGATTGAATGTCGCCGATCGCGCCATCGAGCACGCGCTTCATTGTTTCCCGCACACCGTAATCGTAGCGCCAGCACAGGCCAGAAACGATATTGAGATTTTTCTTCTTCGCCTCGGCGGCCGATGCCAGGACGCTGCGGACGCCGGGCGCGTCTACGGCCACCGGCTTCTCGCAGAAGACGTGTTTACCAGCGTCGACGGCCTGCTTGAGATGCAGCGGGCGGAAATGCGGCGGCTCAGTCAACAACACCACGTCCACGTCGGTGGCGATCAGCTTCTGCCCGGCGTCGAAACCAACAAAGCAGCGGTCGGTGCAACAGCCACCTTGTCGGGGAGTTCCTTCTTCAGGATACCGAGACTGCCTTGCAGGCTATCATCGAACGCATCGGCCATCGCCACGAGCTTGCAGTTCTTATCGGCGCCGAGCGCGTTGGCGACAGCCCCTCGGCCCCGGCCGCCGCAGCCGATTAAGCCGATCTTCAACACGTCGTCGCCCGCGGCGTGGGCCGTGCGACCAATCGAAAGTCCAGTTGCCAGCGTCCCGGCGGCGGCCAATGTCGTCGAGGTGGTTCTCAAAAAATCGCGACGATTAGGATATTGCGGGTCGGTTGCCGAAGATCGTTGTGTCACGGGTCCGCTCCTTTGCGAATGGAGAGTGCGGTGAAGGTAGGCGAGAGAATCGAGGCGTGGAGGGCAGCTAGCAGGCACACCCCATGTGCCCACTACTATTGGCTAATCTACCGCAATTGCCACCGCACAACAAGCTGCCCGCTTTCTGTCACGCCGCGATCCGAGCGACTCCGTTGGTCGCATCTCACCGGCGCTACTTGGCCCGCGACATGTAGCGCATGAGCTCCGCATTGATCTTGGACAGATCGCCAAACGAGTTGCGAAAGTCGTCGAGTCGCTGTTCGGGGCCGTCTTGTAGCATCGGCTTCTTCTCCGACAATATGCGGAGATACGAAACATACTCTTTCGGGTGTTGACGGATGAGAAAGTATGTCAGCGCCCATGCCTCGGCGTACGCGTCCAGCGCCTTCTTCGGATCGACGAACCGCTTGTCGTTGCGAATCAGCGACTCCAGCCACTTCGTGCCGCGCTCCCGGGACTGCTGCTGGAAATGTTCGAGCCGCGGCCGATTGACATTGACATTGCCAATGCCGCGCCATCCCTTGTCGCTGCGCAGGTCGGGGGTCTCAAAATACATGGCGATCCCCTCGCTGAACCACCGCGGACAATCGCTCAGCCGCTGATGCAGGCCGCAGTTGAAGGCGATCTGGTGCGTCGCCTCATGGACGATCGTCGAGACGGTTTGCACGGCGTCCGGGCGGCTGAGAATGCGATTGATCTGGGTCGCCGTTCCCAAGCGGCCGTGCCCCTGCGACTCCACGCCCGTCAGATCGTACATCGTCATCCGATTCGACAGCAAGCTGTAGTAACCGATGACCGACTGGCCGGCGTCGCCCAGTTCGGGGCGAGAGTATCTCAAGTACGCCGCCCGATCGGCAAAAACTACGGCCACCAGAGGAAACTCGGGCTCGCGCAGCTCAAACCCTTTGCGGGTCCAAAAATTGGTGAACGCCATATAGAGCCGCTCGAACAACGAGCCGCACCATTGCGCGTATGTCTGCGATGTGTCATAGAAAATCAAATAGTGGGCCGTGGACAGCACTCGGAAGCCTTGCGGCAACTCGGCCAGCATCCCCTTGCTCATGTCGTCGCGCGAAAGGGGCAAGAAGGTCGTGCTGTCGGCCGTGTGGTTGACCTGCTCCTCGGGCGGAATCAGCCACAGTTGGCCGTTGCGGGCCAAGAGCAACCGCCCGCCGTCCTGTGCGGTCAGCAGCGTCCGGCCGACGACCTGTAGCTCTTTGCCGTCCCGGCGGAGCGTCACGCGATCGACGGCCCCGGAACGTGAAGCCATCGCCAAGCACAGGGCGATGCCGCATGTGAGCCGCACTGATGTAGGCCAAAGTTGCATTTCTCTATTATACTTGAAGCCAATCGGTGTAGTAGGCACACGGTCTGCCCCTTACAGGCCATGGAGCAAGGTCTTGTTGCGTCCGTCCGTATTCCACGAGATCGTAAGCGGCCAGCGGCGCGGCATCGCCGCCGCTGTGCTTCGCGGCGCACTCGGAGTCGCCGAACGCTTCTACTCGGCCGCCGTCCGATGGCGCAACCATCGCTACGACGTGGGGCGGGCCACCGTCGAACGCGTTGGCGTGCCGGTCGTCAGCGTCGGCAATCTTACGCTCGGCGGCACCGGCAAGACCCCCCTGGTGCGCTGGCTCGTCCGTTGGTTTTCCGATCAGGGCTTGTCGTCGGCAATTGTCAGCCGCGGCTATGGAGCAAAGCCGGGCGAGCTGAACGACGAGGCTCTCGAACTACGGCAGCTCATGCCCGGTGTACCGCACGTGCAGAACGCCAATCGATTGTTCGCAGCCAAGAGGGCGGCAGCCGAGTTTGCGGCACAAGTGATCGTGCTCGACGATGGATTTCAGCACCGCCGCCTTGGCCGCGACCTGGATGTCGTTCTGCTCGACGCCTTGCAGCCATTCGGATTTGGCCGGGTCTTTCCGCGGGGCTTGCTGCGCGAGCCGCTCGACGGACTGCGACGCGCCGACATGGTGGTCTTATCGCGCGCCAATTTAGTGGCCGTTGAGAATCGCGAGCACATTTGGCAGACTGTGCGCCGCTACGCGCCACAGGCAATCATGGCCGAAGCGATCCACGCTCCGCGACAGTTAATCTCCGCCAGCGGCGCCGCATCGGCCCTGGAATGCGTGCGCGGACAACCGGTGGCCGCCTTTTGTGCCTTGGGCAACCCGGCCGGCTTCCGTCAGACCTTGCAGTCCTGTGGTTGCCGGCTGGTCGGCTTTCGAGAATTTCCCGACCATCACCGCTTTTCGCCCGCCGATCTCGACGCGTTGGCACGCTGGGCCGACGAACTGCAAGTATCCACCGTGCTGTGTACGGGAAAGGACCTCGCAAAACTAAGCACCGATCACCTCGGCGACGTGCCCCTGAGGGCGCTTTCGATCGAGTTGGAGTTTTGCTCGGGCCAAGATGTAATCGAATCGCGATTGCGGATGTTGACCGGCCGCGTTTAGCCGACGACGCTGCGGGTGGCAAGCTCTAATCGCTGCACAGGGCGACAATCTCACGCACTGCACCACCGGCCACTGAGCGTTGGCGCTCTGAATCACTATTGGTCGGCGCCGACCGAGCGGTTATTCTGATTTTACATGAAGATCGCGGTTTTTCTCCCGAATTGGCTCGGTGACCTGACGATGGCCACGCCTGTGCTTCGGGCGTTGCGGCGGCATTTTGGCCGCGAGGCTCGGATCGTCGGCATTTTGCGCCCTTACTTGGCCGATGTGCTTGCAGGCACCAATTGGCTCGACGAGCAGTGGTTTTTCGATCCCCACGCGAAGGACCGCGGCCTGCGCCCGTGGTCGGTCGCGCGGCGCATGCGAAACCAGCGTTTCGATGTCGCGGTTCTCTTGACGAACTCGCTACGCACGGCAATGGTGGCGTGGCTTGGCGGGGCCCGTGAGCGGATCGGCTACGTCCGCTACGGGCGAGGTCCGCTGTTGACCGGCAAGCTCTACCCGCCTCGGGCCGGACGGCAACTAGTGCCCGAGCCGATGGTCGAAACGTACTTGAAGCTCGCCCGGGCGGCCGGCTGCGGCGACGAATCGCCGCAATTGGAACTGGCGACCGTGGCAACGGATGAACGATCGGCCGACGGCGCGTTTAAGCAACTCGGCATTGCCAACGACGCTCGCGTCGTGGCGCTGAACTCAAGCGGCGCGTACGGGGGGTCGAAACTCTGGCCAATCGAATACTTCGCCGAACTGGCTCGGCGGATTGTCGACCGGCTCGGCTATGACGTGTTGGTGACGTGCGGTCCAAAGGAACGTGACCTCGCTCGGCAGATCGTCGCCCTGAGCGGCAGCAACCGAGTGCACTCGCTGGCCGATCAGCCGATGGATTTTGGCACGGCCAAGGCGTGCATTCGACGCTGCCGGTTGATGGTGTCGACGGATAGCGGTCCGCGACACGTGGCGGCCGCATTCGGTTTGCCCCTCGTCACGCTCTATGGCCCGATGCTGCCGGTGTGGAGCGAGAATCCGACGCAACGGGCCGTCAATCTGATGCTCGATTTGGATTGCATCGGCTGCCACAAGCGAGTCTGCCCACTGGGCCATCACCGCTGCATGCGCGACTTGTCGGTCGACACGGTGTTTGCCGCCGTGCAACAATTGCTGTAGCCAGCGAGACAAACGCGACATGGCGAATGACGACACGTTCTGGATCGATCCTACTCTCCAGCCGCTGCTGACGCGGGTCGGATGGGATCGGTTCGACGCCGTCATGGACGCCACCGCCGGGCATTGCCTGCGGCGCATGTCCGACCGCGAGAACTGGCGATTCGACCTGACGGCCAACGACGGTGGTCCAATCCGCCTATACCTGAAGAAACATCGTAGCGGTGGGTTCATAGCACAATTGCGCGCGAAGTTGCGATTATCGCCGCCTCCTACGGCCGCCCGACAGGAGATGGAAAATGTCTTGCGGCTGCGCGAGGTGGGCATCGGGAGCGTGCGCGTGGTCGCCATGGGCGAACGCTTCTTTCCGGACGGCCGGGCAGAATCCTTCTTGCTGACGCAAGACCTCTCGGGTTTTGTCGAGCTGCCCGCGTTCCTTCCGGCCGCCGTTCCATCCCGCCCTAAGGTGATTACGCGCGGCCGCCGTCGCGAGTTGGACCCATTGATCGCAGGAGTCGCCGAAATCGCTCGCAAACTGCATCGCGGGGGCTACAATCATCGCGATCTGTATGCCGGGCATTTCTTTGTCGGCCAATCCGATAGCGGCAACCTGGACATTCGCTTGATCGATCTGCAACGCGTGCAACATCGCCGCTGGTTTCGATGTCGCTGGCTGGTGAAGGATCTTGCACAACTGGCATGGTCACTGCCAACCGACCATGTCGGCTGCCGCGACCGGATGGCCTTCATGCGGAGCTACTTGGGCGTGACGCGATTGACGCCGCATGACAAACGGCTGCTGCGCGAAATCATCGCCCGGCAGGAGCGGATGCAGCGAAAGCTAGGCAGGGCTGAAGAGCACGGAATGGGGTGCTGAGAACTGAGAGCTATTGATATTTGCTTGGATAATGAAATGGTTCGCCAACTTCCTCCGCCCATATCCGGCCTTCCGCTGGTCGGCCTCGGTTCTTTCGCCGCGCAAACGTCAATAATAGCCAAATAGCTCGTTGAATTGCTAATGCGGCTGCTTGGTTTCTTCCCGGTTCTCTCGATAGAGCGCCAGCATCGCATCGACCATGTGATCCGCAGTAAACAATTGTTCGGCACGGAGCCGAGCCCGTTGGGCACGCAAGACACGCTGTGGCGGATCGGCTAGTGCCTCGATGATCGCAGTTGCCAACGCGGCACTGTCAGAAGGCGGCACCATCCATGCCACGGGCTCGTCACGTTGCTCGCCTGTGCCCAGGAGGTCCACCACGCCGCCCACGGCCGTCGCCACGATCGCTACGCCCGCAAACATCGCGTCCATCAGTGTCACGGGCAGCCCCTCGGCCAGCGACGGCAAGACCAGCAGGTCGGCCGCTTGTACCAGGTCCGGCACATCGCGACTGTAGCCGAGAAACCGGACGCTCGCATCGATTCCCAATTGTTCGCATTGGCGCTGCAACCGTTCCCTAAGCGGACCATCGCCGGCCAGCACCAGGGCCGCATTCGGATAGCGAGCCAAGACCGCTACGAATGCGTCGAGCAAGAAGGCATGCCCTTTGTTTTCGTTCAAGCCGGCCACCGCCAACAGCATGGGGCGATCTTCGTTCACGTCGGCGGCGCGACGCCCTTGGTGCGGATCTCCTGATTGGACGTTTTCCGGATCGGTCGCCGCAAAAACGACGCGCAGCATCTCCGGCGGCAGCCCGCTCGCCCGACAGACTTCAGCCACGGCATTGGACACGCACGCCATTCGGTCGCAAAACGCGCGAAAACGCCACGGCGAGCGGATTGGCCAGAGGACGTGGCGCATGCCAACGCGGACGGGAATGCGGAGACCGTAGGAGGCCAGCCCGGCCGAAGTCAATGCATGCGAATCGTTGTACTGGAGCACGTCGGGACGCATTCGCCGCAGCAGTCGGCGAATTTGCCACAGCGCCAGCGGGCTTCGCCCGTTTCCTGAGAACTCGCCCACGGCAAACCCGTCATCTCGCATTCGCTCGGCCAGCTTGCCGCCGCGGCGCGCGAGGATTTGCACATTGTGACGGCGGCGGCGGAGCCCTTGCGCAAGCAGCCAGATTTGCTGCTCACCTCCATACCACTCGCGCTGCGTCGAGACAATGGCGATCGTCAGCGAGGGGCCGTCGGTTGGCATATATTGATGTTTGCTTGGATAACGAACCAGCCAGCCGACCCATTTGCCCCATTTTCGGCCTCCCGATGGTCGGCCTCGGGTTCATTCGCTGTGCAAAGGTCAATAGATACTCGCTTGGCGCAACGTCACCGCAGACGTCGTGCCACGTCTTCGTTCCGGTGACTCCGCACCAGGACCTGCATGTCCGCGTGGGTGTCCGGCAATGTCGAGGTGGCGACCGGTTGCAGGCCGGAATGTTCCAGGCGTTCGGCCAGAATTCGGCAGCGCTCGGCGCTCAGTTGCTTGGTGGGACGCAGCAAGACAATGCCGGCCTTGCTCTCGTCGACCATCGAGAGGATGGTCGCGTCGTCGGCCTCCCAGCGAAAGGCGCAGTACGGGCTACCGTGGGCGTAGTAGCTCACGATCGGCGTGATGCCCACTGGACCGACAAGCATCGGCGTGGTGGGAAACTCGCGTTCGAGCCATCGCCCGACGTCGGCCGCCATGCGACGCGTCCTAAAATCTTGCGCATTGCCGACGACAACGTCCGCCGCGTGCAACACGCCAACCAGCGTCACTGCGGTAACCAACAAGGCCGCTTCGGCGCCTCGGCCCAGACGCAACCATTGCCCGAGGCGTCCCAACCGGGCCACGAATCCCAATAGCCCTAACGCGGCAAACACCGATGCCATCAGCACGATGGGCAGGGCATAGCGTGGGCAAATCGATTTGTCGTACCAGAGCTGCACCCAAATGCCGCAGAGAATCGCGACCGCCGTATAGAACAACGGCTGATGGTCGCGGCGCGCCCACAGGCGCCGCCAACTCCACATGCCGCCAAACATCAAAAGCGCGAACACGGGACCCATGCCCCGCGTCATGACGGGAATAAACTTCCAAATCATCCGGCCCGTGGTCATCGGCGGATCGAGGCTATCGACGTCGGCGGCCGGTTGGCTCCAAAGCGATTCGACCCAAGAGCGCACGCGGGCCAGAGGCGCCAGCCGAACGCTTGCCCAGCCGGAATGCCCCCAGAGCCAAATGAAGTTTACCGATAAGAGCAGCGCTGGAAACACGACAACGCACAACGCGGCGCCCAGCACAAGCCGCCGCCGGCCGGTCTCGAGAGCCAGCCAACGCCACCAAGTCCAAAGAACCAGCGGGATCGTGAGAAACAATCCTTCGACGCGAGTCAGTGTGGCCAGCGTAATGGCCGCGCCGGCGGCAATGAAAAGGCCGACGTGAACTTCCGTCGCCGCACGCCATAGCCAATAGATCGCCAGCATGAACAGGAGCCAGAAGGTCGGATCGCGCATGACCTCGGGACTCCACTCGATGAACTTCGGGTGAATGGCGTATAGCAAACATGCCACCAGCGCGACACGATCATCGAATTGTCGCCGGGCCCAGCCCCAAAGTGGCAGGACGACCAGACTCGACACAATCACGCCCCACATGGCGGCCGCCGCCTCCCAATCGAGTCCCAGGCGGTGCAGGGCCACGAGGATCACCGGATAGATGTTCAATGACATATCCCGGAACCCGGTGCTCAAATCGCCGGCATCGATTGCCTGCGCCAGCCGGATGTAGAGAACGCCATCAGGGCAGACGCTCGGAATGCGCAACGTCATCGCGGCCCGCGGCACCAAACATAGAAGGACCAACAGGAGCGGCACCCAGCGAGCTGACGGCAGCACGACTCGCTGGGGCTCTTTCGCGTTCAGATGATTCGGATAATCAACCGGCGAGCGTTCGACGGCAACAACCTGCGACATCAGCGGCCTGCATGAAAAACGGAGCAGACGATGCCGGAAATGAACCGCCCCACGATAGAGCAACCGGCAACGGCGCGGCAGTATACCGAGCTATCCGGCAGCGAAGCAATAGCAGCGGCCGAGGTAGAATAGGCGAAATGCGGGCTCATGTCCCGCCCGGCCCACCTTGCCTGATTTTGCGCAAGCACAATGTGGCAATCTGGCAATCTGGCTGTGTTTGAACTTCGTGAACCAACGCACCAAGCCTACGGACTCGAGTGGTGCGAATTGTTTAGTGCCACGGGCACAGCGATAGCCGTCGCGACCACGCCGGCGATGACGATCGGATTGGCCAACAGCATCTTCAGCCCGCCGCCTCCACCGCCGTTTTGCGTGTAGACGATTGCGCCATTGTGGGCCGACGGGGGTGCGGTGCCGGCAGTCCACAGCCGATAGATACCTTGTCCTTGCCCGGCGGCGACCTGATACACGCCGCCTTGGAGGTTCGGCACGGCAAAGCGGCCATCGGCTGCCGTCGTGGTCGCTGTCACATCACGGTTCTGTGTCCGCAGCGAGACGGGCACTCCGGCTACGCCAGCCCCCTGCAAATCGAGCACCTGACCGTGCAGCGTCCCGCCGTCGGCCAACGCCACGTCGGCCACGGGCGGCTGGGCCACGGACTCGATGGCAAGGGCTATCTGCGGAATACAAAGGCCGGCCATTGCCATCCAAACCGCAGCACTGCGAACGAATTGCCTGCGCATCATCTGCCTCCGTGAAAGTACGAGACGGAAATTATCCGCCGAGAAAAGGTTGATGTCCGAGTTTTCGTTTATACGGTTGTTACGTACACCCCCAAAGGGGAATAACGCTTGTTCGCTATATCGGCCCTTTGATGAGTTAATCTCCAGGGAAAAGTTCAGCGAAACTTTGAGGACCAGGCAAACTTTTTTATCTGCCGACGTCCCGACGGGACATCGCCGCCGGCAGCCACCGCTGCGGGATGACGGCAACAGAGGTCCGTTGCCGCCTTTTCGCCGGCAAGTCTCGCGACTTCGTCGAATGCCGCACTAAGAACTGGCCGGCGGACCTTAGTCCCGTGGGCGTCGGTGCTCACAAAGTGTACTAGTCCTTGCCGGACAAGCGATTCGGCGAAACGCTTAACGTGCCCGCCGAAAGCGCCAGTTAGGCTGCCGGCCGTCACCTGTAACAGGCATCCCCGTTCGACCAATGGCCGCACCAGGCGGGGCTCGTTCAACAGGCCGCGATTGCGTTCCGGGTGCGACAATATGCCAACTAAGCCCGTGGAACTGAGATCTGCCAGCATCCGATCGAGCGGCACGTAGACGTCATGAGGCAATTCAAGCAGCACATGGCGGCCGCGGTCAGCGAGAGTCATCACCGTGTCGGACCGGATTTTGCCAACCAAATCTGCATCAATCCGCACGTCGGCCCCCGGCAAAACTCGCAAGGGCACGCCCCCGGCGTCCAGACGCCGCTGGAACTCGGACACAGCCCGGCGAATCCTCTCGGCCGTGTTCTCCGGATGGTTGCCCAACTGGTGCGGCGTGGCAACGATTGTCGTCAGGCCATCGGCCACAGCCATCTCGGCCATCGCCATTGCCTCATCGACGCTTTCCGCGCCGTCGTCCAGACACGGCAGCAGGTGGCAGTGGATGTCGACAAACGGTTCTCGGGACATTACAGGCTCACTGCACGCGGTTGCTACGAGCGGCTGCGCGACGCTCGTCTTCGAGCCGGCCCTTGATGGCCTCTCGCAAATTGGTTTCCACCGCCGAGCTGTTCGGCGCTCGCTGCAAACACCACCGCCACTGCAATTCCGCATCGGCATACAGTCGCTGCTTCAGCAGGCAGGTGGCGAGTTGATAGTGGACGTCGTAGCTGCCCGGAGCACGGTCCAATGCGCTGCGGGCGCAGCGGAGGGCTTCGGCGTCGTTGTTCAACTGTCGGTAAAGGCGGTAGGCTTCCAGCCATGTTTTTCCGGCCTGCGCACCATCCAGCGTTGCTGCCTCGGCGGCCGTTCGCTGGGCACGGTAGGACGCCAGCGGCGCCAGTTGCTCGGCCGAACAGCGAGCGGAGCATGCCGTGTGCAGATAGCGCAGCCCGTCCAGGTTCGGCTGAAGCTCGCGGACCACGAAGTCGACCATCTGCGGAATATTCGCGCTGGCCGTATTTCCCAGCAGGTCGGCAATCAGTTGCCGTTGCTGACGTGGCCCACAATGAAATGCACGCTTCGTATAATCGAGCCATTTCATCTGGTCGCCGGCCAAAAAGGCCTCGCTGGCGGCGCCGCGGAGCACTGTGCCGTCAAAGGGACGCACCTTCAGCGCCTGCTCGATGTATGCCGCGCTCGTTATCGCGCTATTGTCAGAGAAAGCACAGTTCGGCCAGATAAACGTAGCCGCGGCCCAGTAGCGGGCAAAGCTCGACAGCTCGCCGGGTATGCTGCAAGGCCTGCTCCAGGTAGTCGGCGTGCTGGCCGACAGCGCGGCCGAGCCACTCAAGCATCGCCGAACGTGAAGGAAAACGCGATTGCAGCACGGCGTCGCGGATGTTTGTCAGCGACATGGGATTCTCGCCGGATGCCTGAAGCAACGCGAACCGCCGCAGGTATGCCTCGGCCAATTCCAAGTGAGCCCGGGCGCAAGTGGGCTGCCACGCGAGAACCTGCTCCAAGTTGGCAATCAATGCCTGCTCGGCGTCCGCGGCCCGGCGGTCGCGGCCTTCGTCGGCGCCGGCCGACTCGCTCTCGGCATCCAGTGCGTTCATCGCCAAGCGGTAGCGGTTCCAAGCCGGCGCTGCGGCGGCGGGCGCAAAGAGGGTCGCGATCATCCATCCGCCTACAAGCATCAACACGGCACACGCGGCCAATGCTGCAAACCTCGGCAGTCGCATCGGCTCAGAAACCTCGTCGCGCACGCCGCCCAATTGCGCCGTGCGCAGGCGCAGGCTGCAAAAATCGCTACGATCGCAGTGCAAGCCGGAACATACCAAACAAAGTCGACCAAGGCATGCCCTGCACTCGCCGCAAGGCTCGCGGCGATCGCCGCCGCGCACAGTCGCACGCGCGTTGGGCTCGATCGGCCAAGGCCGCCGAAGCACCACCTCGCACACAACGCCATGCCGGCCAATACAAAGGCAAGCCCCATCAGGCCCGTTTCCAGGGCAATTTGCAGCGGGCCGCTTTCGGCGTGCGTAAACTCCAGGCCGTGACGCACACCGACGTCGGCATGCGCGGGATACACTTCGATAAAACTCCCGGCGCCCGAACCGAAGAGCAAGTGGCTTGCCGTGCTCTTGATCGTGGCCGCCCAGATCATCCGTCGCCCGGCTCCGTGATCCAGCTTTTCCAGTGAGCCGGTCGAAACGCTATCGAGGCGGTTTGCCACCCGATCGTAGCCGAAGACAAACAAGGCGCCGCCAATCAACAGGGCACAAACGGCGATCGCCGCCAAAACTCTTCCACCGATGGCCGAGGCCCGATAGCAGACGGCCGCGCAAACGGTCGCAGCAAGAAACATGACGATGATGCCGCCGCGCAAAAGCGAAAGCAGGCCCGCAAACGCCACGACGGCCAAAGCCAGGCCAAGGAAATATGTTTGCAGGTCGGTTGCGCGGCGTTGTGCCGACATCGCACCTTTCGCATGACCCCGGTGCACCGAGTCCTGAAACCACCAGACAAGCGGGCCGACTCCTAGTGCCAGGAAATCGGCGAAATGATTGCGGTTCGTGAAGCTTCCTTTCACCGCATCATACGCAATCCCGTAGGGATCGTCGTAGAACCAAAAGAACTTCCCATTGCCGGCGAAGTATTGCACGAGACCGAAGGTCGCCATACAGGTTGCCGAAAGACCACACCATCGCAGCAATCGTTCGACGTCTTCGATGGCGCGAATCCGCTGCGCCGTGACAAGAAATATGAGACCATAGGCCAAGAACATCGCCAGCCCGGCCTGCGTATCGGCCGGCGTCATGGAAATATATGGCCACGAACCTAGACCGTGGGGCTTCCACAGGGGGAGCAATTCCGCGTTTCTGGGAGCCAGCCACCCAAGCAGAGCGCCTGGCAAGGGCACGCATTGCAGCAACACCAGGGCGGCGCCCGCCAGCAGTATCGGCGCGGCCTGCGTCGGGCGCCAGGCGACGTCCCTGCAAAGCCAGCCGCGAAAGGCCCAAGCCAGCGCCATTGTCACTGCCAGGACCGCCAACGCGAGATGGCCCCAAGGGTGGCGCCCTCCGAGCAACACGGGTAGAAGAAAAATGACGCCCGCCAGACTGGCGTCGACGATGGCCAGCAATCGCCTTTCCGCAATGTTGTTCGTGGGCCGCTGCATGGCGTTGCTCTGGCCTGCGTTCGTTCCGAATCAGAACCAGCTAATCGAACCGCCGAGACTGACGCGGAAGAACGTTTGGATCACGTCGATGACCATCGTGGCGGGTGTCTGTTCGACGGTCACGGTGTCGCCCGGGGCCAAGGCCACATTATCCCGACCGTTCTTCGCCGCCTGAATACTCACGGTGATGCGGACTGGTTCGGATTCGCCCGGCACTTGGCGGATGACGAGCACGTCCTCGGCCACTGAGTTCGAAACGCCGCCGGCCAGGGCCAAGGCATCGAGCACGCGAATCTCTTGGTCTGGCGGGTAAGGGAACTCGCCCGGCTTGCGCACCAGTCCCATCACGTAGATCGGCCGCAGTGTGCGCTTCATCACGTGGACCACGTCGCCGTCGCGCAATTCTGGCACACTCACGGCGCCGGCCGACGCCGCGGTGAGATCCACTTTCATCACAGTCTGCGTTGCCGAGGCCGGCAGCGATTGCTGATACGAAGCCTGTGCAACAGAGCCGTTCGGATTGGCGCCGGCTTGGTCCGATCGACGATCGGCGTCGCCTCCAACGTTGTTCGTGCCACCTGCGACCTGTCGCGAGTCGGTGTGGCGGATTTCTACCTCGGTCCCTGCCTCTTTGCTCAAACCCTCGGCCGCGATGAGGGCGGCCATAAGCGAGCTCGATCCCCGCGGCAATTCGTGCGTGCCCGGCTTGTTGACGGCTCCCACGACCGTCACCTTGCTCATACGGCATTGTTTCATCGTGACCGTGATGCACGGATTGCGGAATATGCCGCGCTTGATGCTTTCGGCATTGATCGATTGCTCGGCCTTCTCTACTTCCATGCCGCCAACGGCAACGCGGCCTACGAGTGGAATAACGACCGAGCCGTCGTCGGCAACTCGGACGGGCGTCGTACTCGTGGTCAAATTGCTGTAGTCGTTGACCATGCTGACGTCCAGCACATCACCCGGTTGGAGCACGTCGACGCTGACCGAGTTGTTGGCCAAACCCGAGAGATTGATGGCCTCCAGATTCAAGGCGGCCGGGGCGGCGTATCGGGCGGGCAGGCTGGCGGCACGGAATTGCCGTGACGCGCAGCCCGGCACGCCGACCGGCACGCCGACCGCGATGGCTAGCACCACAGCGACGACCACACTGGGTATACGAGAATGGGGGTAACTATGCATGAGCCGCGATCCTGCTCAGCCGTGTGAGTCGAATGCCGCTTCGGGAGATACGCTTCCCATAGGAATAGGGGGCGAAGAATAGCGGACGGTCGGCGAGGCCGTCAAGACCGGATTCATGTTTATCTTAGAGAAGCTGCCTAAAGCGGGAGAAATACCGCGTATTGCGCCAGTTCTGCCGGATTTTCCAAAGATTCGCGTTGTAACACGCCGACCATTACACCGCGGATGGGCAAGTTGCGCAGTCACGCAGTGCGCGAGCATGGACTGCCCGCGCCCATCGCGGCCACTTCGAAAGGGAAAATACGGCAACAAGGGTTCGGCGATAGGGGTCAACTCCGACGGCCGGACAAAGAGCTCCCAAGGAGGATAGGCTGGCTCACGCTGGTGAGCACCGAGCATCGAGACTTCGCTTAAAAACTTTTGTTTGCGGCTTGAGCCGCCTTATGGAGGGGGGAAATCATGAGGTGTTTGGCTGTGTCGTTGTTGTTACTTACTATGCCGATGATCGGCTGTCGCGCGCCGTGCAAGAATACCTTGCCGCCGGCCGAGATGCTGATGCGCCCCGGCCCGGGCGTTGATGGCCCTGGCCCTGGTGTGATGGTGTATCAGCAGCCGGAATCGCCGGTCGGCATCACCTCGCAGATCGCCTTTGTCGGCCCGGAAGGGATGTCCGTCACGTGGGACATCGGTTCACCTGGCGCGTTCGACTCGCCGGCGTTGATCTGCCCGGGCCGCTACAACTTCCCGCAAGGGGCGATCTATCGTTTGAAACTCAGTAGCATCCCCGGTCGTCCGGGCGTGGAACTCTATCCCACGCTGGAAGTCGGTCCGGTGATGCCGCGGACCGAGGCCTTCTTAGCGCATAACGCCATTCCGGTGCAGTTTACACCGGAAGACTTCGACCAAGTCGTTAGCGGCAACTTCGTCACCAAGGTAATTTATCTGCCCGACCCCGAGTATCAGGAATTGGCCTTAGCGGGCGTCGAGACTCTTGTGAGCACGCGGCTCGATCCGGGCGTCGACCCGATCGTCGAGGCGGATCGCCGTGGCGCCATCCTCGCCATCGTGCGGTTGGGCAACAAGGATCTACAGTCGCCGGGCGGTTCCGATCAACAGGGTGGCGTGGCTCGCGCCTCGTATCAATGCCCTGAGGACGGGGAGTGCCCAATCGGCGGTAACGAAGGCCCGGCGGCTCCCTTGCCGATGGGCACGGCCGTCGGTGGAGTATCAACCATGCCGACCGGCTACATCGCCGGCGCCACCGGTCCACAGTACGGTATGCCGATGTGCGGCACGCCGATTGGCTTGCCCGGGCCGCCGAGCGTGCCGCTCGGAGTTCCGGCCGGTCTGCAGAAACACGTGGTTAAGAACCATACCCGCGTCCACATTCCGGAACCGACCGAGAAGATGCGCGTCGATGTCAAGCAGGTCCCCGGCTACACCTATCCGAAGCCGGTCGATCATGTGCGCATCGTCGAGCGCACCAGAGCGGGCGCTGGCTGGTTCAAACAGCCTTTGGGCGACCACCACGAACGCGTGGGGGCCGCTTGTCCAGATGATTGCGAGGAGGAATGTCCCACGCAATAGCGCCAAAACGGCCCTAGCGTAGGAACCATTTGTGCGACAGTTGAACTGCCGCCAGAGCAACAACTATCACAAGCCCACGGGCCGCAACCCGTGGGCTTAGCGTCGTCTAGCATCGAGCGCCTTTTGTATCTCCAATCTCAACAACTCGTGACAATGGTCCGATCCATCCGCTGCCAGGCAACCCACGCGAAGCGTTGCCAACAAGTTGTCGGCAGGATGACAATGCTAGTGCTCGGCTGTTTGGCGGTGGCGACGACGTTGCCAGCCCAGCAGCCATCGGTGCACTACTTGCATCACGGCATAATGCCGCCGGGAGCGATTGGTAGTCGGCAACTGCAGCGGGGCGGACCATTGCCCGGGTTTTTTCAGCCGGTAGAGATCAAGGCTCCGCCCGGAGCCTTGGTTTCGCTGGCTGTCGCACAACAGTTCGACAACTCAGAGCCGGCGCCGCGAAAAGCAGGTTTGCTGATCGGCGGCGTGTATCGGCTGCGGGTGTCGAACATCCGACTAGCCGAAGGGGCCGAGGTCTTTCCGACGATCGAAGTGATCGATCGCCTTTACACCCCCACGGATCAACAGCAGCGATTTGCCATCCCTGTCGAACTGACCGAAGAAGATCTTAAACTGGCGCTGGACGGAAAGTTCGTCACGCGGGTCATCTACCTCGAAGATCCGCGGCAGGCAACGCCGTCCCGTGAAAATCTGCAAACGCAGAGTTGGTTTGAAGCAGCGCCGGGCCAGGATCCTTTGGCAATTGCCGATGGACTCGGCCGTCCGGTGGCCATCTTGCGCATGGGTGCCCGCATGCCCGAACAAGGACCGGACAGCGGTTTTTTCTTTGGATCGCCGCCCTTTAGGCCCTTGCCATCCGAGCCGGCTGCCGAGGCAAAACCATTGAAGCCACTCGCGCGGCCGGCCAAGCCCTTGCCGCGCGCCACCAGCGTACCGGGTGCCACGGACTCCGCCAGTGCTCGTCCGGAACCCCAACAGCGCCCGCTGCCAAGGTAATGAACCTGCCTCCGCCGCCCGAATCTGTGCCGACTCCCGCCGCGCAGCCGTCGGAGGCGCAGAATCCATGAAATGCGTTATCCCGCGAGAAAACGTGCGTCTGGGACCCGATCCGTGGCAGATGGCGCTGGTCGCCGTGTGTGCACTGATCCTCTGCTCCTGCCGCGCCCCCGCCGCACGACAGCATTCACTGTCTCATGGACAGCCGCGGGGCCAGACATTGCCAGCCGAAGCCTACACCGGCGCTCCAGCCGGATCGGAAATCACCGCGCCAATGGGCCCGCCCGGCATGGAAGCCGGCGTGCCGCTGCCCTACGCTGCCCGCGGCCCATGGGCGCCGCCGGGCCTGCGCGAGCCGTGGCCCGAGGATGAATATCTTCGCGACGGCGGCGACGAAGGCTATCCTACCGGCGTCAATCGGCGAGGCGAAGTGATGGGCCTCGAAATGGAAGACGCCGTGGCGCATTACGATACTCTCGATGGCCGCCGATTGGTCGAGCCAAGCAACGAAGTGCACATCTACAGCCCGCGGTTTGGCGCCGTGCGACAAGTGGTCGGACTCGTCGCCAACGAGGAGCGGCTGCACGCCAACGGTATTGCAACTCCCAGCAAAGTGAGCACGCCTGAGGCGTTGCAGATCGTCGCTCATGCCAAGCAGCACATTCAGCCCGAAGGCGAAATCGCCGCTCGCCCGCCGGTCGCGCTGCGGAGCGAGTTGAAGAAAGATGTGCTCTCGACCGCCCTAGGCCCGCGTTCGTTCCAAAGCAGTTTCCAAGCCTACGAGAACCTGGCGATTCTCCGCCAAGGCCTCATCGAGATGGCGGAAATGCCCTATCTCGCCCGGGGTTCAACGGCAGCTATCGCGTGGTCGCACACCCAGGCCGTGCAGGTCATTCTCGAACGACAGGGCGCCATGGCGGAAGTCAAATACGACCAAAGCCAGTCGGTCTATACGGTCTCGGAGCCACCGGGCTGCCCGCGGCTGCGGATCGTCAAAGTGGCTTCCACGTTGTTTGCCCAGCCGGGCGACACCGTCGATTTCACGCTGCGATTCGACAACATCGGCAACCAGCCGATCGGCAACGTGACGATCCTCGACAGTCTCAATACGCGGCTGGAATACGTCGATTCAAGCGCACAGTGCAGCGTCGATGCGACGTTCGCCGCCGAGCCCAACGAAGGTGGCTCGGTCGTGGTTCGCTGCGAAGTCTCCCATCCGCTCAAGCCGGGCGACGGCGGCATCCTTCGCTTCCGCTGCCGCGTCCGATAAGCCCGCATCGGTGTCGCAGCCTGACGTGCTGACGCGTTTTACTGCTGCTACTTTCAGCTTTCCTCTGACCACGGGGGGATTGAATCCAACAGCGCCCTGCGTAAAATAGCTGCGCGTTTCGACATCTGAGATTTGGGCCCCGCATTTCCCCTTGGAGGTGTTCTCCCATGTCTCTTCTCGATCTCCGATCGGGCGGAACCAGGTCGGTCACCCGTCCCCAAGTGGCCGAGCACTCTCGGTCCGTCGCCACACAGCCGCCGGCCGAAGCGACTCCCGCCCATTTTGGCCGGACCGCTGTCCCGATTTCCAGCCTCGATCGGCGACTTGCCGAACAGTTGCTCCGCGCCATTGGCCGGCCACCGATTGGCATCGTCTTGTGGAATGGCGAAGAGATTTCCGCGTCACGGTCGACCCCCGTCGCCCGCGTCGTGATCCGCGACCGCGCGACTTTCTGGAAATTGCTGCTGGATACGAACCTCCAGTTCGGCGACGCCTACGCCGACGGCCGGTTGGACATCGAGGGAAATTTGGTGGCCTTCCTCGAAACGGTCTATCGCGCACGGTCCGTCGCCGGCCGCTGGGACAGCGTGCTGCCGTCCGCGGTGCTGAGGGCCGCACGTCGGGCTAGGGCCAATACCCGATCCGCCGCCAGAGAAAACATCCATCACCACTACGACATTGGCGAGGATTTCTATCGCTTGTGGCTGGACCGCGAAATGGTGTACAGCGGGGCGTATTTCCGCGAGCCCACCATGAGCCTTGAGGAAGCCCAGCGGGCCAAGTTGCATCACGTGTGCCGCAAGCTCTGGCTGAAACCCGGCGAGACGGTCGTCGAGGTGGGCGGCGGCTGGGGTGCACTGGCATTGATGCTCGCACGCGAATATGGCGTCCGCGTCAAGTCCTTCAACATTTCCAAGTCGCAACTCAGCTACGCCAGAAACCGCGCACGATCCGAAGGGCTTGAATCGCGCGTCGAATTTATCGACGACGACTACCGCAACATCACGGGCCAATTCGACGCGCTGGTGTCGCTGGGCATGCTCGAACACGTCGGCGCGCGCCACTACCGCGAGTTTGGCCAAATGATGGACCGCTGCCTCACGCCGACCGGCCGTGGCCTGATTCAGACCATCGGGCAGGACCGCACGAGCGAAACCAACGCCTGGATCGAGCGTCGCATCTTCCCCGGCGCCTATCCCCCCACGCTTCGCGAAATGTCCGACCTCTTCGAGCCGTCGGGCTTCTCGATCCTCGACGTCGAGAACTTGCGGCTGCACTACGCCCAAACGCTCCGCCACTGGCTCGAGCGTTTCGAAGCTGCCGCCGGAAAAGTGGCGTCGATGTTCGACGATCGGTTCGTGCGGATGTGGCGGCTATACTTGGCCGGCTCGTGCGCCGCCTTCCAAAGCGGCGCGCTGCAACTGTTTCAGATCGTCTTCGCCCGGCCAGGCGTCAATGACATTCCGCAAACACGCGATCGCTTATACGTCCAACGTTGACGGCACGTTGTCCCGCAAAATTGCAAAGGGTGGCACGTTCCGGAGTGCAGAGACAGGTGGATATCCCGCCCACCACGTACTTCATTGCTCACGGCGTGCCACCCAATCGCTGCCCGATTTGCGCCAGCCGTCGGCCCAGTGCCCGACAGATGGCGGCCTCGTGCGAATCGATCTCCCGTTGGTTGTCGGCGCCCGCGACGTGCCCGGGTCCGTACGGCGAACCGCCGCCGGTGGTCGTGAATAATTCCTGAACCGAGTACGGCACTCCCACGAGAATCATGCCCAGGTGCAAGAGCGGAGCCATCAGCGTGAGGATCGTCGTCTCTTGACCGCCGTGGAGGCTGCCGGTCGCAACGAACACGCCGGCCGGCTTCCCTTCCAGCTCGCCAGCCAACCAGAGCTGCGTGAGTTGGTCGACCTGATTCTTCAGTTGCGCCGAGACGTTGCCAAAGCGCGTTGGCGTTCCGAACGCAATCGCGCCGGCTTGGCGAAAGTCGTCTTTGCTCACCAGCGGCACGTCCCGCTGCATTGCCCGACCCAAGCGCATGTCGTCGCGCGACTGAATTACGCTCTCGGGAATCAGTTCCGGCACTGTGCGAATTACGGGCTCGGCGCCTTCGATTTCCTTGACGCCTTCGGCGACCAACTGCGCCATCTTATAGACGTTTCCGTACGTGCTGTAGTAAACGATCAAGACGTTCATGCGAAGGCTCTCCCCGGACCAGCAGACGCGCCCCAATAGCTCGGTATGCCGACCGGCGCCACCAAATTGTAGCGCGCCGCCGCACGATGGGAAAGGGGGAAACCGCTGCTACGGCGGCGTTTTACTGATCCCGCAGCGGTCGGCCGCAATGCGGACAACTGACGGCCAGACGCGACACGGGCTGGTAGCAGTCGGGACAGGGCATCAGATTGGGACCCGGCGCTTTGGGGCGAGGGCTGGCAAGCATCACGACGAGCAGAGCAATCACAACCGGAACGGCCAGCACGGCCAGAATGATCAGCCAATGCAGGGGACCAAGCGCTCCCATTGCACTCCTCCTTCTCGCGGGGCTCTATTTCGCCGATTTCGTCTTGCCGCCTTCGTCTGCTTTTTCTGTCGACTTCTTGCCCGGCAGGGTCTCGGATTCGTACCTCTGCCACTTGCCGCCTTCTTCCGCTTTCTGCGGAGACTCGTCTTCCGGAAGCAATTCACGCCAGGGCTTCTTCACCTTGTAGCTTTCCAGCTCCTTCTTCAGCGACGCATCGTGCTCCTTGTCGCCAATTGCGACCGCTTTGCTCGACCACTTGATGGCGGTCTTGAAGTCGCCCGTCTCGGCGTAGGCCGCGGCCAGCGTGCTGAGAATGTAGGCCTCCTTATACTCGGTCAGTTCGGCGGCCTTGGTCGCCAACTCAATCGCGCGGCGGCCATTTCGCAGCTTGTCGTCCGGCGACGTGGCCAGCACCCAGGCAAAGTTGTTCAGCACGCTCTGATTCTTGGGATCAAGCTTCAGGGCCCTCTCATAATCGGCAATCGCTTCGGCCTGCTTGCCAACGTTGAGATAGGCGTCGCCGCGACCATGCAAAGCCCGTGAATCATCGGGCTCGGTTGCCAGCATGATGGAATACTCTTCGATCGCTTTGTCCGTCTTCTTCTGAGCGCCGTAGACCGCCGCCAACTGCAGCACCGTGAGCATATCTTTCGGATCGGCCTTGCGCAGCTTCTCCAGTTCGCTTATGGCTTCGTCATACCGCCGGGCGTCGGCCAGAAATAGCGCCCGGGTGCGAATGGCTGCCGGCAACTGGGGCTGAAGTCGCAGGGCCTCGTCCACGTCGGCCATGGCTTTGTCTTTGTCGCCTTTCTGCTGATAGGCGCTGGCCCGCATCAATAGAAACAGCGCGTTGCTCGGCTCGATGGCCAAGGCTCGGTCATAGTCGGCAATGGCCTCCGCGTATTTGCCAGCCATCAGGTAAATTTCACCGCGTCCGCGCAGTGCGCGCAAGTCGTTGGGATCGGCCGTCAACGCCGCAGTGTAGTTCTCGATCGCCTTGTCCGTATTTTTCTGCGCGCCGTAGAGCAAGGCCAACTGCAGCAGCGTACGCGTATCCTTGGGATCGATCTTGTGGAGCTTCTCCAATTCGGCGATGGCCCCATCATAGTGCTCGCCTTCGGCCAAGAGCGAGGCGCAGATGCGCATGGCCAGCGGCAAGTTCGGCCTCAGCTTCAGGGCCTGATCCACGTCGGCCATGGCCTTGTCTTTGTCGCCCATCTGTTGATACACGCTGGACCGCATCAACAGCACGGCCACATTGTTCGGATCGACCAACAGCGCCTTAGTGAGATCCTCGACGGCCGACGTGTGCTTGTTCTGCTCCGTATGAACCCTGGCCTTCTGCACCAAGGGCATCACCGATTCGGGGCTTGCTTGATGCGCCTTGTCGAGCGCGGCAAGGGCCTCGTCATATTTCTTCGACCGTGCCAGCACGATCGCCTTGGCCTCGTACGTCGACGTGTCCTTGGGATCGAGTTCGATGGCCTTGTTCAAATCGGCCAGGGCCAAATCGGTCTTTTCCATGTCGGCCAGCAGCCGGCCCCGGCGGCGTAGTGGGTTGGGGTCGTTGGGCAGCACGCCGCACGGCTTCGTCGAGATCGGCCAGCTTCTTCTCCGGCGTTTCCTGCAAGCCCGCGCGCAACATCAACGCCTTGGCCCGGGTCGCCGGCTCGTCCAGCCCCACATCCAGCGCCTTATCGATCTCCTCGCGAGCCTTCTTCGCATCGCCGCCCCGCAATAGGTTCAACTGGGCAATCAATAGATGGGCTTCCCCCAACTTGGCATCCAGTTGCACGGCCCGTTCCAGGTCCGATAGGGCAAACTGCCGCTTCTGGCGTAAATCGTCGGGCGACCTGACGCCCATCATGATCTGCCTGAATGTCTCCTGCCCGCGCTGGACCAACGTCGAACTCAGCAGCTTATTGGCAAAGCCGACGTTGTCCTTGTCGAGACCCTTCTTCAGCGCGCTTTCCGTCAGACTGATTACTTCACCGAGGTCGCTGATGGTTCGGGCGTTAAGCTTCGTGTCGATAGCTTTGTCCAGGTCGTCCTGTCCGTCGCTGCCGGCGTGCGCCGACGCGGCAACCAACAATAGAATCATGGGCAGAAGCACTCGCAAAAACTTCAACATGGGACGATGCCTTTTCGGTCTAGATCGCCTCGCCAGTTACAGATCGGTCTAGTGCATTATAGGAGAGAGCGAAGCGGGGCGAAAGGCGACCCCTTGTCTGACTAGCAGCCAAGACGCGGGTGATTGGTGCGAGGCGGCGGGAAATGGCACGGACTGGGGCAGGCAAGGGCTCACGCAAAGACGCTAAGACGCAAAGATTTTGAGGGTGTGCCGGTCGTTTGCGTCTTCGCGCCTTTGCGTGATGCTCTTCGTGGGTTTCGAGCACCTGGGGTGGGTCGAACGCGGCGAGTGCCGCTAGATCGTCTACCGCGCTCGTGCACGGCGCGAAGGCGGCTCGTTAGCTCTCCGTTCCATCGTCAACACAAAATCGGGAGCCCCCGCCCAGCCGCCGAAAGTCACTTGCACCGCAGGGTGCTGAAGAATTTCCTTCAATTTCTTCGCGATCGCCTTTTCGGCCGCTTCGAGGCTCAAGCCGCGCACCTGGACCCTGCCGTATGCCGGCCCTAACGGAACGGTCCCGCTCGGCTCGACAACGCGCAGCCCCAGGATCGGCGCATAATCGAACGTTCCAGAGGCGTTAATCAACAGTATTTGTCCTGGCTCAATCGTGTATCCAACGTTGGGCGGCGTGGTCTCGCGAAAGTGGATATTCGGTATCGTTTCGCGCGAATCCGGCCGAGGAATGGGAAATGTGACTTGGACCTCTGGTTGCTGGAGCACTTCTTTGAGCTTCTTGGTAATCGCTTTCTCGGCTTCTGCCAGCGTCAGCCCACTGACTTGTGCTCGCCCGTATGCCGGGCCCAGCGGCAGCGTCCCGGTGTGTTCCACGGTCAGCGGCCCATCGATCGGCTGGTCCAACAACGTGCCGGCCACACGCACGTTCAGCACATCGCCCGGGGCGATCGTATAAGGCAATCTCGGAAACACGGCATCTCGCCACTTGTCGCCCCGCCGCGACAATTGCACTTGGACCTTTGGCTTGGCCAAGGTCGGTTTCAAGTGCCGAACAATGGCCTCCTGTGCTTGGTCGACCGAGAGACCTTTGATGTCGACCCGGCCGTAGAGTGGCCCCAGCGGGACGCGGCCGTCTGGTTCGATAAGGTAAAAACCAGCAATAGGTTGGTCCAAAAGTGTATTGGTGACCTGGACTTGCACCACGTCGAGCGGCTGAAGGATAAAGGGCTTATCGTTTGGCGGCGGGGTTTTCGATCGCCGCGCCAGGGTCACCTGAACATCAGGTTGGGCAAGTATCGTCTTTAGATGCTGCGTGATCTTGCGTTCCGCCTCTTCGGGCGTCAAGTTGCCGACGTTTACCCGCCCATACTCCGGCCCGAGGGCTACGCGCCCGTCCGGCTCGACAAGAAAGCCGCCGTCGATGGGTTGGCCGAAAAGTGTGCCGGTGACGCGAATCTGGAGCACATCGTAGCCCGAGATGCGATACGGCGCTTCGTTTTGCCGTTTCGCTGCCGTCGCAGCGTGAGGCTCGGCCGGCTTGGCTGGCTTAGCCGGTTCGGCTTGCGACAGCGCTGTGCCGCCGGCGATCATCGTGGCGGCGAACACGATCGCTAAGAACGTCAATGTCGTGCGGGAATTTCGGACCATCACATTTCTCCTTTCGTCCAACAAGGCCGCAACGCGGTGTTCGAGCCGCCAGCGCGGATGAAACAGGCCGACAGCGGCCAATCGCGTGTGTCGCGTGGAAATTGCTTGCGAAACGGTCAACAACGTTTCGGCATAGCCGGGTCCATCGCCTTGCCGCAGAACGTAATTATCACAGACTTCCTCTCGCGCCTTGGCGAGATGGCGATTCAGAAAATGCACCGGTGGATAGGGCCAATAGACCATTGCGGTCAGACGTTGCAGGAGCCCCACTAGTGGATCGCGCCGCAGCGCATGGGCGAACTCGTGCACCAGCACGTCGCGAAGACTCCGCGCATCGAGCGCCGTCAGCAGTTTTGAAGGCAGAATCACCAGAGGTCGCAACAGGCCCACGGTAATTGGGCCCGGCAATGCGGCGCTCGGCGGCGCAACGGCCAACCGCGGCAGCTTCTTAACACCCAGGGCATCGCGGACCTCGCCAATAATGGCGGGCAAGCGATCTTCGGCGACCGTTTCCGTCTGCCGCTTCAACCGCGCGACGCTCCACCAGCCATGCAGCAGCCGTGCAAAGAAACAGAGCACGCCAAGGGCCCAGACGATCGCCGCCGCGCCGAGCATCAGCCGGAGCGGATCAACATGCTCGCCGCGAACCACGGTCCCCTCTCCGGGCACCGACCGGAGCTTGGTCGGGATTGGATTAGGGTAAGGGCTTGTGGCAGGCACACTCTGTGTGCCGTTGCTTATCGTCTTCTTCAGCGGCTCGACGCTGCGGCGCTCATCGTCGCGCGAGCCAGCGGACGGCACGCGAAGCGTGCCTGCTACTTTCGCCGACGGCGCAACATCAATCTCGGCCTCGGTCGTTCGCGGCCACAATCGCAACGAAACCAGCGATAGGCCGGCCCGCTGGATCGAAGAGGCCGCAAGCGGGCCCAGCAGCACACAGCCCAGGGCGCTGAGCCAGATCGCATGCCGCAGCGCCGGCCGGTGCCGCCCCAGCGCCGCCGACAGCAGCCACGCAAGCCCAACCACGACCGCCACCTGAACGAGCACGTTGACCACAAGCATCGCGATCGCGTCGCCCGGAGCGAACTTGGGCAACAGGTTCATGGCTTGTTCCTCCCCTTCTTTTCGCGGCGGCTCTTTTCCAGCATGGCGCGGATCCGTTCGGCCTCGCCGTCCGAGAGGTCGCCACTGCCCAGCAGCGTCATGACGAGCCCTTCGGCCGACCCGCCGAACGCCGTATCGACTAGGCGCCGCGCGATGTGTTGCAGGGCCGTTTCCTGCGAAATGCTCGCCCGGTAGCGGAGCACGTTGCCTTCAGAGCGACGGTGGAGCCAGCCCTTTTCTTCCAGCCGCGCAATGAGCGTCAGCACGGTGTTTCGAGCCACCGGCCGCCGGGCGGCAAATATCTGCCACACCTCGGCCACGGTGGCTTCGCCCCGGTCCCAAATAATGTTGAGAACCTCCAGTTGGGCATCCGAAGGGAGCGGCGGTCGGTCGGTCTTGGTCACGGACGAGTCTCCTTTCAACTACTAATGTAGGCATTCTACCTACAGTCGTAGTTTTGTCAACTGGAGATTCGTCCGTAGCTTCCATCATGTGCGCAGCACGTCATGGCCATCATCTGCCAAATAGGCAGCCCGGCGCGTGCCGAACGTCTCCAATGCGGCCATTGTCGCGGATTTCCACTCTTGGCATTATTGGCCACTATGACGTAATATCCATTAGAGACATGAGTTGCATCCGTTCGTCGCCAATCGCCCGCAGTCGGCATACAACTTGCTGTCCAAGCGAGCGGACGCAGATGAGGAAGTATCAACCATGCTGGCCGAAATTCCCTCGCTCTTAATCACCGACGACGATCCCGGCTTCCGCGAGACCATGCGCGTCGTCTTCGAGCCCCGAGGGTTCCGCACGCTCCTGGCCAGCGACGGCGAAGAGGCCATAAAGATCGTCCATACCGAGACGGTCCATCTGGCGCTGCTGGATATGCACATGCCGAAGCTAACCGGGCTGGAAACGCTGCGGATGCTGAAGGATTTTCGCGCAATGCTGCCCTGCATCCTGCTCTCGGCCCATCTCGACGATCGAATTATCGAGCAGGCCCAGCGTGCCCAGGCCTATCTCGTCCTCTCCAAGACTATGACCGTCGGCCAGATCACCACCGCCGTGCGTCAAGCCCTGCAGCGAACGTATGCTTGGCGCGGGTAATACGAGCGAGTCAGTTCTTCCTAGGCTTTGTCGGAAAACATCGGAACCTCCCGGTTGTCATTCTGAGCGCAGCGAAGAATCTACGAGCTTTCCCGACCTCGGAAGAGATCGTTCGCTGCGCTCAGGATGACGTGTTCGCCGTTTCCGACAAAGCCTAGCATACGTCGCCCGGCATCGACTTGGCCCCGTGCGCCTCTCACTACGCCCGAGATGGCCTTGCACATGCTGCATGTCGGGAAATTGCCAAGGTCTTGTTTCGGGCAAACGCGTGCGCGATAATGTCGCACGTCTGCGTATTGCCCACCACAACGCCCCGCCGAGAAAATGCCATGATCAAGCCAACTATCGTTATGCTGTTTCTTGCGGCGTCATTCGTTCTGATTGACCGAGGTGCGCAGGGTGCTACCGCTGCTTCGGCAGTGGCGGTGAAATCACCCGATGGCAATTTGGTGCTCACCATCGAGATCAAGGCCAACGGCAAGAATCAGGGCTGCCTGTTTTATCGTGTTGACTATAAGGGCCGAACCGTCCTGGCCGATTCCCAGCTTGGATTAAATCTCAAAGATCTGCCATCGTTGAAGGAAGGCTTTCGGATCGCTGGCAGCCACGCGTCGGCACACGATGAAACGTGGACGCCGGTTTGCGGCGAGCGGAGCACGTATCGCGATCACTACAACGAGCTGCGACTCGACCTGGAAGACAGTCAGTCGCCGCCGCGTAAGCTGGGAATCGTGACGCGCGCCTACGACGAAGGGGCCGCATTCTATTATGTCTTCCCCGAGCAGCAAGCTTTGCAGGCGTTCACGGTTGCCGCCGAAGACACCCGTTTCCAATTTACTGGGGACTACACCGCGTGGGCCGTCTACTCTGCGCAGGGCGACTATGCCGGACTTCGGGAACCGGGCGGCCCTACGCCGCTAAGCAAGATCAAGCCGGGAGCCGAACGGCCTATGCCTGTCCGCATCGCCGATGACCTCTACGTCGCGCTGGCCGAAGCACGTGGGATCGGATATGCACGAATGAAGTTTCGTCCGGTTCCGGGCATCGAGTATGCGCTGGAGAGCGCGCTCGACGGAACGGTTGCACTGAAGACACCGTGCCGCAGTCCCTGGCGAGTCGTCATGGTGGCCGAAAGCCCCGGGAAGCTGCTTGAAAATAACTCGATCCTGCTCAACTTGAACGATCCGTGCGTCCTGAAGGACGTCTCATGGATCAAACCGGGCAAGGTGATCCGTGACGGGACCCTTTCTACGGACGGCGGAAAGTCGTGCGTCGACTTCTGCGTCGCCCATAATATGCAGTATGTGCTGTTCGACGCCCGCTGGTACGGTCCGGAGCATGACCCGAAATCCGATGCGCGGAAGGTGAACGTCATACCCAAGAAAGGCATCCCAGCCAAGCCGCTCGACTTGCAGGAGGTCATTCGCTACGGGAAAGAAAGGGGTATCGGCGTTATCCTCTATGTGAACCATATTGCCCTAGAACAACAAATCGACGACTTGCTGCCGCTTTACGAAAAGTGGGGCGTCTGCGGCCTCAAATTCGGCTTTGTCAATGTCGGCTCCCAGCGGTGGACCGATTGGCTTCTGGAGGCCGTGCGGAAATGCGCCGCACATCGACTCATGGTGGATGTACACGACGAGTACCGGCCAACCGGCTACCAGCGGACGTATCCGAACTGGATGACCGTCGAGGGGATCCGTGGAAATGAAGCGTTTCCCACGCCAATTCACGACGCTACGCTTCCTTTCACGCGATTCTTGGCCGGACCAGCCGACTACACGTTCTGCTGGTACAACGAGCGACTGAAGAACAGCCACGCCCATCAATTGGCCATTTCAGTAATCTACTACAGCCCATGGCAGGTTCTCTATTGGTACGACACACCGGAGCAGTTTCGAGGCGAGAAGGAACTCGAATTTTGGGACGGCCTGCCCACCGTCTGGGACGATACTCGGGTGATCAACGGGCAAATCGGCGAGTACGTAACGGTCGCCCGACGAAATGGCCAGCAGTGGTGGGTAGGAACGATCGACGCGGTCAAAGGCAAGCCGCTTTCGGTGCCCTTGGCTTTCCTTGATGCGGACAAGAAGTATCAAGCGACCATTTACACCGACGCCGACGCAAACGGCAGCGTGTCGCGACCAGTCAAGATCGCGACCCGCGCCGTGGACCGTAAAACGGTCATCACCGTCGACATTCCCAGCAACGGCGGCCATGCCATGCGAATCGTGCCCCTGCCGCCTCGCTAGGCGTCGGTCGAAGCTAATGGCGATCCAGAGACAACATCGACCATGCTTGGGTACGTCGGAATGGGCCCCAATTCGCTTGTCGGCATCGTGAGCGCAGCGAAGGATCTCGTCCGAGGCCGGGAAAGCTCCGTAGATTCTTCGCTGCGCTCAGAATGACAATTGGGCTGCGGTCAGAATGACAATCGGGAGGTTTCGATGTTTTCCGACAAATCCTAGTTCACATCCGGGTGGAAGATAACGTGACAGTCTTCGCAGCTTTGGGTCAGCTTCTTCATTGCCTGATCTGCGGCGGTTGCATCGGCCTTGTGAATCGCGGCGTTAAGCTCGCCCGCATCATCGCGCATCTGGATGGCGAACTTCTGCCACTGCTTCACTTGTTCGGGGTTCTTTGCCTCCGACGTGTCGACAATCGAGACGTGGCCGATGACGGCGATCACGGCCGAGTATCCGGCGGTATCCTTGCCCTTCGACTTGATCTTCGCCGGCTTGACGAACAAACGCAGCTTTTGATTCACCACCGGCACCTGTTTCATCAGTTCCGGAAGCGAGGCCACTTTCTCCCATTTCAACGCCACATTGGCCGACGCCTTACCCTCGGCCACAGCTCTTAGATCGGCCACAGCCTTTTTTGCCGACGCATAGTCCTTCGAAGCGGCCACGGCCTGTGCGGCCTTCATCATGGCGCCCGCTTGCTGCTTATACTTATTCGGCTGGTCGTGCAATCCCAGCGCGAGGGCGATCACTGCCAACGTATTCGCCTGCTTGGCGACCTTGGTCTCGTCGTCCTTGTAGTCCTCCTCATTCGCCACGGCCCTCTCCAGGCCCTTGATATAGACATCGGCCTGGTTGGTCAGGTCTTCGGCCGGTGCGAAGGTCGAAACCTTGGCTGCCAACGCATCGTCTTCGGCCGCCCAACTTGCTCCAGCGGCGACGATGCCGCCGACGAACGCCAGCCAAGCGGCAGCCAAAATCACTCGATTTGTCAACAGCGCCACGGTGCGTCTCCTCGGTTCCTGGGTTTTGATCGACACAAATCTTGCATACTGCCCACGGAGCGTCAAGAGCGGTCATTTCCATTCGCCGAATCCTCCGTTACAATATGCCCATTGCCACACTGAGGGGCTAGCTGCAAGCACACTTATGGCCAAAGCGACGTACAAAGAAGCGGGCGTCGATCTCGATGTCTATCGTCAGGCCATGGCGCGGCTGCCGCGGCTGCTGGCACGGACGTATACGCCCCGCGTCATCCCCCTTGCCGGCGGGTTTGCCGGCCTTTTTCAGCTCGACTTCACCAACCAGATTTTCGCCCGGCGCTACAAGGATCCGGTGCTCGTCTCATGCACCGATGGCGTCGGAACGAAGCTGAAGGTCGCCATCGCGGTCGGTCGGCACGATACGGTCGGCATCGACTTGGTAGCCATGAGCGTCAATGACGCGCTGTGTTGCGGGGCCGAGCCGTTGTTCTTTCTCGACTACGTCGCCATGCCAAAGGATGATCCGGCTCTGTTGGAGCAGGTCGTCCAGGGCATCACGGCCGGCTGCATCGACGCCGACTGTGCCCTGTTGGGCGGCGAGACGGCCATTCTGCCCGACATGTACGCGCCCGGCGATTACGATCTGGCCGGATTCTGCGTCGGCGTCGTCGAAAAGGAGCGCGTGATCGACGGCCGTGCAATCGAGCCGGACGATCTGGTCATTGGCATCGCGTCGAGCGGGCTACACTCTAACGGCTACAGCTTGGCGCGCAAAATCGCCTTCGACATCGCCGGCTGCTCGGCCAACGATCACATCGATGAGCTTGGCCAAACCTTGGGCGCGGCTCTGCTGACGCCGACCACAATCTACGTCCGCCCGTTGCGAAAGGTGCTCTCCCACTATCGCGTCAAGAATGTGGTGCACGGCATCGCCCACATCACGGGCGGCGGACTGTGCGAGAACCTGGAACGGATTCTGCCCGAGGGCATCCGCGTGATGATCGATCGCAATGCATGGCCCGTGCCACCTATCTTCACGTGGTTGCAGCGCCTGGGCGAAGTCGATCAGGCCGAGATGGACCAGGTGTTCAACATGGGCCTGGGCCTGGTGCTGGTCGTCGCACCGTTCTATGCCGAGAGCATCCGCCACCAACTAACCCGCAGCGGTCTAAAGAACTGGCTCATCGGCCGCGTAGAAAGAGGCCCGCGCGGCGTGGCGTGGGGATAGCCCGATAGCGACGTGATTAAGCTTACGCCAACTCTTCGTAGCTTCTTTCCGATATTGACGGCCTTCACAATGGATGGTCCCCCTGATTACAATGGGGAGCAGACAAGGAATCGTCATAATGCCCTATTACGAGTTCCTCTGGACAAGCGACATCGTCCAGCACCTCGCTGAACACGGCATCTCACAAGACGACTTTGAGCACGTGGTCTGCAACCCTTCCAGTAAAGGCTACAGTCGGTCCACGGGACTGCCGGCAGCCTGGGGCCACACAATGGATGGGCGTTACATCATCGCGGTCTACGAGAAATTGGACCAAGCTGCAATTCTGCCGGTCACCGCCTACGAAGTACGCGAACCCCATTAGGTGAACAAATGTCGCAGCGACGTGCCACCCGAACCAGCCGGGAGTTGACGCCAGCCGAACAACAGCGATTGGCGAAGTACCGTGAGCAAATTGCCGAGGAATTGCCCGACCTGCAAATGCGCGACCAGATGCGCAACGACGCTCGCCAGGAGAGCACGCTGAGCGGCGAACTGCGGCGGGCTATCCACGAAAGCGAAATGTCGCTGGCAGAGATCGCCACGCGAGTTGGGATCACGCCGCTCCTGCTCGACGGCTTCCTCACAGGCGAACGCACCCTTCGCTCCGATGTCCTCGATCGTGTGGCCGATTGCTTGGGATACCAGCTTAGTCGGGATCAGTAAGGAATAATCGTTCGCCCCGCCAGACGCGAATGCTTGCCCCGACTGCCCGCTACAACCGCTTTGACGGGCCGGCCTTCTTGAGCGCATCGAGCAGCGACTGACGCGTGTAGCCGCCGCGCAGCACGATCGGCTCGTTCGGCTTGTCGGCGGAAAAGATCGCCAGCACCGGCACCTGCTTGCTGCCTAAGGCTTCGAGCATCTTCGTAACGTCCGGCTGGCCGTGCGTCCAATCGGCTTGCAGCGTAACAACGTTGTTCTGTTTCACGGCCTTGCTGATCTCGGCCGAATTCAGCACGGTCGCTTCCAACGTTTTGCAGGTCAAACACCAGTCGGCCGTAAAATCGACCAGCACTGTATCGCCCGAGGCGATGGCCGATTCCAACGCGGCAGGTGTATAGGGCTGCCAGGGCAGCCCTTCTTTCGCAGCGCGCGTGCCGCTCTGGCCGTCGACTAGCCGACCGGCGATTGCCTGCTCAACGGCCCGCTCAAAATGCGTCTGCATGACGTTGGCCAGCCAACCGAACGTGACGATCCACACCGCGCCGGCAAACGCCGCCGCCGACAACCACGCCCGCAGCCTGACATTCGCGTCGACCGTGGGCGGTGTGCGGCCGATCCACCAACAGGCGCCCCACAGGCCAAACAGCAGGCCGACGGTGGGAACCACCAAGGCGATCGGGATAAACGTCAACAGGAAGACGACCGTACCCAGCAGCAAGAAGCCCATCACTTGCTTGAACGTGTCCATCCACGCGCCGGGCTTCGGCAGGAAGGCGATCAGGCGTGGAAACGCGCCGATGAGCAGATAGGGGCTGGCCATTCCCAGACCGACGGCTGCGAAAACGGCGTACGTCTTGGCCGGCGGCTGACCGACGGCCCAAGTCAGTGCGGGAGCGAGAAACGGGGCGCTACAGGGCGTCGCCAGGATGGTCGTCAGAATGCCCTTGGAAAATGCCCCGGCAAAACCTTCCTGCTCCGCCAGATCTACGGCCTTTCCGCGTCCCACGAAGCCCGGGATGGGAATCTCCCAAACGCCCAAAAAGCTCAATCCCATCACAAAGACCACGGCGGCCAACGTGATGTTGAAGGCGTTGTAGCTGAACAGTTGCCCCCAACCCAGGCCCAAGGTGACGGCCAAGGTTGCCAACACCAAGAAAACGGAGAGCAGCCCAAGCGAGTACCAAACATTCAACGCGAACGCATGCTGCCGGCTGTGTCCCGACTGTTCGACAAAGGAGAGTATCTTCAAGCCGATGACCGGCAGCACACACGGCATGAGATTCAGGATCAGGCCGCCCAACAGGGCCATGGCCACGGCCAGAGCCATCGACGTCTGCTTGAGCTGGTCGTTTTCGGCGATCCTTAACGCGCTGGGATCGAAAGCCTCGGGGGTAGCAGCGGGCGGCGGCGTCTCCGCAAGCGCCGTCGGCACGTCAACGCCAGGGCCCAATTTGGCGACAAACGGAATCTGAGTCGGGGGCAGGCAGGAACCCGCGTCGCACGGCTGGACCAGCACTGTGCCGCGGATTGTCAGCTTGCTCGGGTCGATGTCCCCTGCGAGCTCTAGCGGCGCGTACCATGTCACCGTGTTTTCGTGACTTTCAATGGGCAAATCGCCGTAAGCGGCCGTCTCCCTGGTCAACTTTGGCGGCGGTGAGGCCTGAAAGTTGCCTACGATCTGCGCACCCTGAGTCGGGGTAATCTGGATCTTCGTCGCCGTGGGCCCCCCGGGACGCTGGGTGATCGAATAGATGTGCCAGCCCGGCAAGATCGTGGCCGTAATGAACAACCGCGCGGGCACGCCGGGCTTCGCTGTGGTGAACTGGCCATGCAGCTTAACGACGTCCGTCGGCGCGCTGGACTTGCCAAACAGCGAGCCAATATCGGCGCCGGGCGGCTCGTCCATGTCCGGCGGCGGAGCATTCGATTGGGCAGCGGCCGACAACGCCATTGCCAAAATGGCTGCCAATATTACAAAAACCGCAGATCGCTGCCGCAACGCTTCCATATATCTATGCCTCGGTCCGCGAGCCCAAACTCGTATGGTAACCAATCTGATGCGCGTGGGCAATCAATGGATACAGCCGACGGATTTGCCGCCCTAACGCCGCCATTGGCCCATTTTCTCAACTCGCGTCGAAGCTCCCCTTCTCCCGGTGCAGTTTCACCGGTATCCTTACGGTGCGGCGGCAGCCCTTTCGGGAGGGAGAGGGGATTCCTGTGAAATTGATCATCGCCATTATTCAACCGACCAAGCTTAGCGCCGTGCGCGAAGCACTACAAAAGATCGAGGTCATGCGGATGACGGTCTGCGACGCCCAGGGATTTGGGCGGCAGCGGGGTCGTACCGAAATGTTTCGCGGACACGAATACGCCACCACGCTGCTGCGGAAGGTGGCCCTGGAGATCGTGGTCAACGACGATTTTCTCGACCGGACGCTCGACGCGATTATCGCCAGCGCCCGCACCGGCCCCGAAGGGACCATCGGCGACGGCAAGATCTTTGTCGTTCCCGCCGGGCAAGCCATTCAAATCAACGACCGCGCGCATGGGCCAGGGGCCGTGTAGCAGCGACGGCGATTAGCTCAAACGCACCACGCCGGATAGCCCCGATAATTCACTTGAGCCGGTCCGAAGACGCAATAAGCCGGCAACGCGGCCCGAGATTTCGTTCTCCTGCGTGCCTCTTGTACCTGCGGCACCCCGATTGGCAAGCAATCGGGGCTGCCCAAACACGTACCAGTTGCGGACACCGCTATGTCATCGCGGCCTCATGATGGTGGAGCGGCTGGTAATGGCCGGGTGCGGCGCGGAAAGCGATGGCAAAGCGGTTCCAGCCGTTGATCGCCACCAGGGCGAGCGTAAGTTTCACCAGATCGTCCTCGGAGAACTGCTGCCGCACTTCGTTGTACAGTTCGTCCGGCACATGACCGTCGGCTATTAGAGTCACCGCCTCGGTCCAGGCCAATGCGGCCCGCTCACGGTCCGAATAGTTCGGTGACTCGCGCCAGGCGTCGAGCAGGTAAAGCCTCTCCTCGCTTTCGCCTTCGGCCCGCAGGTCTTTGCTGTGCATATCGATGCAATAAGCGCAGCCATTGATCTGCGATGCGCGAAGTTTGACCAGGTCGAGCAAATTACTCTCCAGACCTGTGGCCCGCACGGCAGCTTCCAAAGCCAGCATCGCCCGGTAGACGGCGGGCGCAGTTCTTCTCGGATCAAGTCGCGTTTCCATGTCAAAATCCTCTCGACAAAAAACCAAGGGGATGCTCGCCGGGCAAAGGGCCCGACCGCACGCCCCACCGACAAACAATCGTACAAACAGCGTGCCAAATCGCGTCGGGCGGCCGTTTTGAAATAGCCGACTCCTTCAGGAAGAGCCCACGATGCGCATCACGACGAACGCCGGCATGCGGGCGCATGCCCATTTCCATTTCGGACGATCGAATCGTACGCGGTCCTGATGGCCAAATAGCATTCGCAACTCATGCGCTGCAATCCTCGCCGGTCGAGAATCCTGACAACGCCTCGCTGATACTCGATCACGCCGGCCGCCCGAAGCAATTGGGCAACGTGCGTTACGGTTGGACGCCGCAGGCCCAGTGCGTCGGCAAGCGATTCCTGGGTGAGTGGAAACTCGTCGACTCCCGTTCGATCGTGGACCATCAGCAGCCGTCGACAAATCCGCTCCTCGACCGAGTGCGCCGCACTGCACGCCACGGCCTGGTGTACGGCGCGAAGATAGTAGGCCGCGTAGCGCTTCAGCATACGGTCGAGGATGTCGCCCGGTTGCACAATCTTTACAAACGCGGACACCGCAATGCGAAGCGACTCGCCGGGCACTTGGCAAACCGCCGTCATCGGACTTAGCTCAAGTCCGAGCACCGAGTGCACACCGACCATGCCCTCGTTTCCGACGGTGGCAGTCTCGATGCGCTTGCCGTCCTTCAGCGCAACCACCTGCGAATACACAGCGCTAACGGGGAAGTAGACGTGGGAGGTCGAGCAATCCTGCCGATAGACCACATCACCCAGCCGCACGCATTCCGGTTGCCCAAGACACGACAGCCGGTTGGCCAGTTCGTTTGGCAGGCTGTCGATGAGTCGATTACCGCTTCGGCATGTCAGCACGTCAGGCGACATACCTCACCCCCATTCGCTGAGGGCCATTCGTGGCTAAGGGTCACGTTCGTCTTCCATTAACCACATTTTACGCATCAGAAGCTGTTAAAATAGTCAACAATTTCCTTAGGTAATGTGGCGTACAGACGGATATCGTTTGGAGTGGTAAACTATCGGCTGTACGTTCAGTACCGGACCGCGCAAGACACATTGGCAAGTGGGAAAGAAAAAGGGCTGCCAACCGTCAGAATCGGCCGATGGGGCGCGCAATAGACCAGAGTTGATCTGATATTTCTACGACTTCGCGGCACGTGGCAGAAAGCAATCGATGAGTGCGACGCCCATCCGAATCCTGATGGTCGAAGACAGTTATCCAGACGTCGTCTTGGCCACCGAGGCGTTGAAGGAAGCCAAGATCGCCAATTGCATCGATGTTGTGGATGATGGCGTGGAGGCCATGGAATACCTGCGCCGCCAGGGCAAATATTCCGCGGCGCTTCGTCCCGACCTCATTCTGCTCGACTTGAGTCTGCCGCGCAAAGACGGCCGACAGGTGCTAGAAGAAATCCGATCCGACCCCGAGCTAAGCGGTCTGCCTGTGGTCGTTCTGACCAGTTCAACGGCCGATCACGACATTATCAAGAGCTACGTCCACCGCGCCGATGCCTACCTAGTCAAACCGGTCGATTTCAATGGTCTGATGCAGGTTGTCCGAACAATTAAGCGGTTTGCCCTGACGGTTGTAAAAATGCCTGCGCCACTGGGCGGCGCACTGATCCCGAACTAGCGCGCATATTTCACCACGGCAGGGCACAACTCTTTCTGCCCAAGGCTTTGTCGGAAAAGGCAAACATGTCATCCTGAGCGCAGCGAAGGATCTACGAGGTTTCCCGGCCTCGGAAGAGATCCTTCGCTGCGCTCAGGATGACAATCGCGAGGTTCCCATGTTTTCCGACAAAGCCTCGCACGTTCGCGAGCGTCGATCATCACGCGACCGGTCCGGTCGACTCGCTCTCTGCCGATGGCGCTCCGGCCGCGTCGGTCGTAATCGTCGGCAGGCTCACCTGCTCCTCGCTGGCGTCGGCATCGAGATAGACTTCGTCCATCTCCGTGGCATCGACGTGGCGACGCAGCAGGAAGTAGATAATCGTGGCGGCACTCCAAAAATAGCTGTATAGGAAGCCGACGGCCAGCAGCTTCACGCACTCGGCAAAGAAGCGAATCAGCCAAGCGCCCAACGCCGCCGTGCCGGACAATTCGCTGTTGATGATCTCGGTGATCCGAGCTTCACCACATCCCCAACCGGCGCCCCAATAGCCCAGCCAGACCACGCCGGCGGCGAAGTTGCGCACCAGCAGCCAGCCGAGCCAGCCGATGAAACCAGCCACGGCCGCATAGAACAGATAGTGCAGCGGTCTCTGGAAGGTATAGGCGTACGAACGGCTCAGGGCGTCGAAGCTGTCGGTGCCTTCGGCGCTAATGGTACCCCACATCAGCGGCCAACCAAACAACAGGCCCAACAGCAGCAGGGTCATCAAGAGCGAGGCCACCAGCACCAACGGCCAGAGAATGCCGCCCAACAGCAGCCCCACATTGAAATGCATGATCCAGCCCAGTACCACCAACGGAATCGTCGCCAGCACAACACCGCCAACGGGCATCAACGGCGCGGCGAAGTACGATGGCCACTTTCGAACGGCATATCGCAGCGAGGCGAAGAGCCCGACCTGTTCGTCCGCAGCTATGTCGACGGCGGCAATGCGGCAGATCGCTCCGCCAAACAGCGCCCACACGGCCACCGCCCAAACGCCGCACAGGAGCACCGCTGCAACAGCCCGTATGGAAATGCCTGTATACGCGAGTCCTTCCAAGGCAGGCGAAGTCAACTGGCTCCAAACGGCCGACACGGGGTTCTCGTCCATCGGCTGTGCGGGAGTGGCGGCAGGAATCGGCAGCGATGGCCGGTCCGGCACCTCATCGGTGATCGCAAGCCAGGGACATCCGGTGAACGGTTCCAACCAGCCCGTGGCATAGGTATCAGTACCGCACAACTTCCCCACGCCGGCCCAACCGGATACCGTCAGCAGAATACCGATTGCCCCAAGCACGAGGGCTCGGGCCGTGATCGCTGTTCGAAACGCCCGGACGATCTTCAACCAAGGAAAAATCTCCGACCACGCTATCGCTCGAATTGTGTCGTTATCGCGTTCGACCATGGCAGGAATCTCCCAGGGAAAGATGGGCACTAGACACCAGTTTCAGGCATTATACGCACCCCCGCCAACCACGCAAGCTGGCTTCGGACGGCCGCATGAGATCTGCAAAGTCCCTGCGAACGGTCATTCTGACTAACTCTCGCTGTCTAAGCAGCATGAAATCTGCGAAAGCTCAGTCTTAGCGGAGCGAAGAATCTCCGCGGAATGCGCAACTGCCCGCGTACCAACGAGATCCTTCGCTCCGCTCAGGATGACTCCCTTTCATCCAACAAGACTCTGCAATTCTCCCGGCGGTGGCGAAGGGAGAACCGCGAGGCCCGGTGTCTGGTCCATTTTCCGGTCCGTTCGTATGGCGATGGCCGGTGGGTCCACCCCGAACGAGAACTGGCAGACCTGCCGACGATAGCCGAACGGGGTACGTCGGTGCCTAGCCGACCTCCGTTGACGAGCGGGCGAGGCTGCCGCTGAGCCAAGACTGCGGCAAGCGTCGTCGGAGCGATCCGTTACCGGACGGCCCGTTGCTCGGCGTTACGCTGTGCGGCTGCTGGCGGCTGCTTGTCGGCAGCCGGCTTCTGTTCCACGTCGGCCGGTTTGAACACCCGCTCGTCGTACACTGCCAACCCATGCAGGGCGTGACCCAAAGCGGCGATTTCTCGCGTGGAAAGTGACGGAGCATTCCACTGGTACCGCTGGGTGCTCAACATATTGGCAACGTATTCGACCGCCTTGATCACCTGGGCGTCTTCCAACTGTTTGTCGGACAGCGACATCGCCATCCACTCCAGCACGCGGCCCGTGGCACGCAGTTGCGTGGCCGGGTCGTTGCTGGTGCTGCGCGCGGCGAGGAATGACGGACCCCAACTGCCATCGGAGTTCTGCAACTGCAGGGCGAACTTTTGAAACTCCGAGACGAAGTTCTGCGCCCTCAGAAATTGTCCGTCCAGGGTCTTATCTTGCTTTTCCCGTCGGGCCACGGCATACGACAAACCCATCAGTCGGTTCAAGCCACCCTCGGCCGCGTTGACGACCGGCTGCGACATCTCCTCTTTGAGCATGCGCTCGATCGACCACGTTTCGCCCAGGTCGTTCTTCCACTCCGGTTCATCAACGTAGTACGACAGTCCAATCAGTTTCAGCGACATGTCGTCGCCACTGCGGCAGGCGAGTTTTTCGGACTCGACCAAGTCGGCAATGTTTCGGGTTTGATGGCCAGCGCGGGCCGGGTAACTCTGCTGCACCCGTGACATGGCCAGCATCGCCAGGAACTCGCCCGGATGCTCCTGCGCCGTACCCGATGCGTGCGGCTAGATGTTTCTCGACCGGCACGAGCATTTCAAAGCCTGCGCAGGGATAGTTCCAGCACAGACACGTAATGCCGTTAAGCTGCTTGCCGTTGCTGCCGTCGGTCGACACTTCGGTGCCGCAGCCGAAAGCGAGGCAGTAGTCCATGATTTCCGTAGCCGTGTTCTGCCGGGTGTTGAACGGCTGCTTCGCATGCGTCGTGAGCACGCGGCGAACGCCGTCCCGCAGCGCGGTCATGGCCGGACTAAGCTCGCGCGTTGGCTTGGCCGCGGCAGCATCTTTAGCATCTTTCGACGCTGCTTTTGTCTCTTTCGCGGCTTCGGCAGCCGGTTTTTCGTCCGTTGGAGAAGCTGCGTCAGCCGCGTGGGCGGCGCTGATCGACAGAAACGAAACACATGCGGCCAGAATGCAGGTCGCTATGATGGAAATATGGCGAATCATTGAATCGTCTCCCGCAGCTTCTCACAAAAATCTGCACATGTCTCCAACGTACAGGCGACCGAGCTACTAAATCCCTGCCGTCGACTGCCGACGCAGCGTCTTTGCCGTGGGCTGACCTTCATCTTGCCCCGGACGGTCGATCAAGAAACCGCCGACGTCGCCGCGTTGGATGTAGCAGGGATTCTGTGCTCCGCAGCCGTATTTGTCCTTGCCGCCGTAGTCGACAACGAAGCTGAAGTTGCCGCCGCAGCCGGGCAAGTCATGATAGGAAATACTCGACGGTGCATCCCCTTGGCCGTATCCGTCATACTCGTCGTCGCCTTTGTAATCGAACAGAATGCCGAAGCCCATTTGGGCGCCCCTGCCTTGCGTGAGTCCTCCGGTGGCTTTGTACTGGTCGTTGCCAGCAAAATCGCAAAGCACGCCCATCGAGCAGTCCCATGCCATACCGGTGCCCATGATAGTGCCTTCGTACACGTCGTTGCCGGCATCATCGAAACAGAAACCCAGCGAGTAATGGCAACCCCAACCGCAGCCGAATCGTTGGAATTTGGTCTCGTTGCGCGGTCCGCCGTTATACTCGTTCCGCGTGATCAGCCGCTGGTCGTTGCCGCCAAAATCGCGAGCGAATCCCAGCCCGCACCAGTAGCCGCCGCCGTGTGCGAGATAGTCGAACTCGTACACGTCGTCGCCGGCGCCGTCGAGAATCACGCCGATGCCGCCGTCGGCCACTTGCCGAATGCCCGCGCCGACGCCTTGGCCCCAGCCTTCGTAGCCGGGCGTTTCCGGATACGAGTCGCGCCACATGCCGCCGCAATAGTAATGGTCGTTGCCGGACAGATCGTCCAACAGGCCGAACCCCAACGGGCCGCCAAATCCCTGGGCCCACATGGCGGCGTGGTAATCGTCGTTGCCACCGCGGTCGACCAACATGCCGATGCCGCCGATGGACTGCCCTTGTACGCGGCGGATGCCGGTATAGCGATCGTTTCCGGCATAGTCGACCAAGATGCCGACACCACCCAACGCCGAGCCTTGGGCAACGTCCTGGGCCTGATAGACATCGTCCCCGTCCAGGTCGAGCAACATCGCGATGCCCAGCACGGCGCCGCCTTGGATGCCGGGCTTTGTCCCGCGGTACGTATCATTGCCGCCGAGGTCGATTGTGATCAGCACCGGGCGATACGGTCCGACGGTGCCCTCATAGTAGGCATCCTTCCCACCGAGATCGATCACTACCGCGACACCCTCCATGTCGTCCAGTCGGTAGGTGTTGTTGCCTTTGCCGCCAATGATAATCGCGCCGCTGGGCGTGTCGATCCGCGCGGCAACGCTGCCCGTCACACCCGGCACGCGGACGTCGCCGTCATCGGGCAACGACTTCAGTTGTTCTAGTAGTCGCGGATCGGTGATCGGCGCCAGAGCGGCGGCCGCCGTAAAAAGCGATTGCCGATCCATCCGCTCCATCAGATCGCAAAGCTGCCGACCCGTCCCACGGTCCGACAGCGTATGTCCCACTTGATTCTGCGTAGAGAGCACCGGCACCAGATAACTCTGCAACTGGCGAATCTCCGCCTTATTCAGCGGGGCAATTGCCGCACAGTAGGCAAGTTGCGCCTCGGTAAGGCATTGCTTGATGACGTCGATCGCTTGATCGGCCGACTTGACCGCAACCACCTCGCGCGGCGTGCACTTTCCGGCATCCATTTTGACAGACGCCATCGCGAGCACCTCGGCGAGGCCGTTGTGTTCGTTCAGCGCGGCCGTGTGCAACTCGCGAGTGAAACGCTCAGCCTCGATCGGCGCGGCCAGCACGTTTCGCAGCATGCTGTCGTACCAGCGGAGACGGCAGTTGCCGGTCAATTCCGAACCGGTGAACCGGCCGGACGTAGAGTATAGCTTTCCAGCCGCGTAGTTTTGAAAACGCGCGAAGCGATCGCTGATGCCCCGACCGCGAATGCCGGCACGGATCTCATCCTGCAACAACTTCATCATGCCCGGAGCCAACGGCTCGCCCACCGTTTCCTTCGCCGGCTCGGCGTCGGTCTTCTTCTCGCCCTGCGACGGCTCGTTCTGCTTCTTGGCCTCGTCGGCGCTGTTGGCTTCCTGTTTTGTCTCCTGCTTTGTCTCGGCCTCCAACGTGCGCTTGGCATCGGATGACTTTTCCGATACGGCCGAGTGATCGTGTTGCGTCACATTCTTCGGTTGAGTTGTGTTCGCCGGTTGCGAATCACTGTTCGCCGGTACGGCCATCACAGGACCTTCGGCATCAACGGCGTCGTCACTAGCTGCGTTGATAGGCCCGCCAAGAGCCAACGCAAACACGATCGCCAAGCAGAACGGCACAGACTGTCGGCAGCTTGGCCGACGTAGAAGCGACAACATCAGATAGTCTCCCACCGCAACCCCGGAAGAAGCGCCTAAACGGATTATCTTAAGGCACTTGCCTAAGTCCGTCAACCGCACGGCACTGCGCATCAACGATCGCTGTATCGCGTGCATCGGCGGAACATTCGCTATTCCTTGAATTACAAACCGACGCTACGTCGTACATTCACAGGCTACCGCAATTCTGCGGTGGCATGCGATAATCTCGCGGTGCCCGCCGCGACTGACTAACGACGAAACGGCTTCTGCAAGGCGGCCACGCAAACTTCGCGGCGGTTGTATTGAAGCTGCCGGGCGTGGACGACGTTGTAGCCCCAGCTTCGGATCCGGTCGAGATACTCCGGCACTCTTTCGGCTAAGCTCCACTCCGGCAACTTGAGCGTCAACAGCATGCCACGGATGCGAACCTCCGGGTGGACGACGATGGCTTCAACAGCGTCGAGAGTATACCTGGGCGCGACGTTCATATCCGCAGCCAGCCAGCGGATCTTACGAAACTTGCGCCGTTGAACCTGTGTGCTCCGTTGTCGGATGTGCGTAAAACGAGGATGGGCCAGCACCGATGGGGCCATTTCGGCCGGGTCGATGCCCGTGACATACAGGCCGCGAGCGAGCAAGGCTTGGCTCGCTCCGCCGGGCGCGCTGCCGATCTCCGCCACCTGCGCTCCTGCCGTGATAGGCAATTGCGACCATCGCAGCGCCTCTTCCATCTTCAGCCAGGCTCGCGAAACGGCCTCGGGCGGCAGTTCGATGTCCATCATCCCACCCGGATACTGCGACGGCACCGAGCGTACGCGATGGAATCCAACCCAACAGCGATCGGCAGCCAGTATCACGCAGTCCAAGACCAATTCGCCCTGGCGAGCGGTCCGACCAAAATCGGCCGCACCAGCCGCCAAACTGTGTGGGTAGGGGCAGCTCGCAACCAACATCCGGTGGACTTCAATGGCCTCGGCCGTCATGCCCGGCTCATAGTCGCGGTCGCCTGGCGCAGCTCGATCCTTCTCCCATACATGGCATCGCTGGACGACGTGCCCCTGCGATAGTGCCCAAGCCGCCTCAACGAGTTGTTCTCGGCTTTGGCCGGTAACGCCACCCAACGAAAAGCCATACGCCCGGGCGAACACCGCATCGAGATCGAAGTCGCTTGGCAGCCGATTTTCCTCCGGCAGCTTGAAGGTGAGAAAACCGGGCTGCGAAAAAGCAAAGCGGAAGTCGGACCAGCGCCGCGCCACCTCTGCCTTGACGGCCCGCTCGGCGTGAATCTGGCATGTAACGAATATGAAATCAGGCATCGACCGTGTGTCCTGTCATGCTAAGCGCATCACAACTTCTCTGAGGTCGGCAAGATCCGTCACAATGCGCAAGATGACGTAGTGAGATGATCGTCACAGTAGGCCCTTGATCGACTTCAGACCCACCGGTTCGCGGCTGGCGAATGGCTCTCCGTAGCGCGTACCGATCGACCAGCCCCAGGTGGCGGCTTGGTCGCGAAGGCGGTCAATGAACGTCGGGGCACTTTGCGGCCGGCCTTCGATGAATTGGCTGCGATAACATTCGAGCGCCGCTCGCTTCCGATCCCAATAGTCGCTGATGTCGAGCACGAACGCCGGCTGCGGAACGATGCGCAGATGGACGCAGAAATAGTAGAAGATTCGCTCCGGGTAGAACGGCTCGCCCGGCATGTCGGTCTTTGTCAGCTTCGACCAGAAGCGGGCAGCTTCGATCAATTGCGTGGCGGCCACATGGTCGGGATGTGCGTCGATCCAATACGGCGCGAACAGCCAGCGGGGCCTCGTGCGGCGAAACACGGCTGCCAGTTGCGCCCGGGCTGCCAGCGTCGGCTCCAGGCTGCGGTTCGGCAGACCCAGGTTCTCTCGCCACCGCAGGCCGAGAATCTGCGTCGCCGCGGCCGTCTCGCGCTGGCGAACTTCCGGGGAACCGTAGGGCGTCGGCTCGCCGTTGGTCAAATCGAGGACCCCGACGGCCAGTCCTTCGTCCTGAAACCGCATAATTGCCCCGGCCATGCCCAATTCGGCATCGTCGGGATGCGGCGACACAACAAGCACATCGAGCTTGCCGGGCGCATCGTCAATCGACTTGCTATTTTCCATTTATCCCCCTTTGCGCCGCTTGCCATCTATTATTGTAGGGTTCGCCTCGCGAACCACCAGTCATGCTAGGATTCGCTTTGCGAACCACGAGATGGCCCCGTGACGCAGACCTCGCCCAGTTTTGCAGACTGCCAACTGGCCTGGACTTGGGCACACCGTTTTGGGACACTCCCCACCCTCTCGGAAGTCCCCTTTTTCACAAGTCAGCTATGATGGCTCTTTTTCGCTTCGGCGGCAAGTCGCTCCATCGCGTACAGTGCTACCTGGGGTGGGCCCTCGTGGCGTTTTGCCTTGTCGGCTGTGCCGGCTGGCAGGCCCGCGATCAAGGATTTCGTGAAAGCGATCTCGACAAGACGGCCCAGGCCGCTCGCTCACAGAAGGCCGATCAAAAGGCCGAGAAGGACAAGCACATCGATTACTGGAGTTTCAGCGAAAAGGGACGGCAAATCGAACGCGACCTCGCGCCGTAGCGACATCGACGGCTTTATGCCCCCTAGTTGGCCCTCCGTCTGCCTCTGCACTCCTCGTCTATAATCGTTACTGTTCTGTTCTCGATGATGTGCCTCGCCTAGGATTATTCAATGGTCCATTCGCCGCTTTACGAAGAAGTCTGCCGATACGCTCGGCACACGGCCGTGCTAACCACTGTCGATGCCACCCTCGGCTGGGATGAACGCACGCAGATGCCTGCGGCCGGCGCGGAACATCGGGCCGAGCAATCCATGCTGCTGGCTGGACTCATTCACCAACGATGGGTCGATCCGAAGTTTGGGCAGCAATTGGAGGAATTGACCGACCAACTCGCCGCCGAGCCGCAGAGCGATGCCGGCGTAGTAGTCCGCCGACTGAGACGCCAATACGATAAGCGGATCAAACTGCCGCAGTCACTGGTTGAAGAGTTGGCGCAAACGGCCGTCTTGGGCCAGCAGGCGTGGCAGGAAGCACGCGAGAAAGACGATTTCCCGAGGTTCCGCCCTCTGTTGGAGAAAACCATCGACTTGAAGCGTCAACAGGCAGACGCGCTCGGCTATCCGCAACATCCGTATGATGCCCTGTTGGATGAGTACGAACCGGAAGAGCTAACGGCCAACGTGCGGCAAGTTTTGGCCGGTCTGCGTGACGAACTGGTACCGTTGGTCGCAGAAATCCAGCAGAGCGGCGTCCGTCCCAATACACAACTGCTGCACGGCAATTTCCCGGTCGAGGCTCAAGATCGCTTCGGGCGCGAGGCAGCGGAGGCCATTGGCTTCGATTTTGCCCGCGGCCGGCTCGACGTGACGGCCCATCCGTTCTGCACCACCTTGGGCCCGCACGATTGCCGCATCACCACGCGCTACGATGCCGGCTTCTTCAACTCGGCCTTTTTCGGCATCCTGCACGAGGCCGGCCACGGCATCTACGAGCAGGGACTGCCGCCGGAGCATTTTGGGCTGCCCTTGGGCGAGGCCGTTTCGCTTGGTATTCACGAGTCGCAGTCGCGTCTATGGGAAAACTTTGTCGGCCGGAGCCACTCGTTTTGGACCCGCTTCTTCCCCATGACGCAATCCCGGTTCCCGGCCCTGGCCAATGTCTCCATCGACGACTTCTATTTCGCCATTAATGACGTCCGCCCATCGCTTGTGCGCGTCGAGGCCGATGAGGTGACATACAACCTGCATATTCTGATACGCTTCGAGCTGGAACAGGCGCTGTTGGAAGGCTCGCTCGTCGCTGCCGATCTGCCCGGGGCCTGGAACGAGAAGTACCGACAGTACCTTGGCATCGCTCCCCGCAACGACCGCGATGGCGTATTGCAAGACGTCCATTGGAGCGCCGGTTTGATCGGCTACTTCCCCACCTATGCCCTGGGAAATCTGTACGCCGCCCAGCTTTTTGCCAAGGCGGCGGAAGAGCTTGGCGACTTAGACGCAGACTTCGCCCGCGGCGATTTCCGTCCGCTGCGCGACTGGCTTCGATCGAAGGTTCACCGCCACGGCCAGCGCTATACGGCCGCCGAGCTAATCGTCCACGCAACCGGCAGCCCGCTTTCGGCCCGACCGTTGATCGAGCATCTGCGTGCCAAAATGGCGCCGCTGTACGGACTCTGACAGAACGATCGACAGTCGCGACGTCGGCTGGAAACAGTGTTCCAAGGGAGCTACACTTCAGTAAGCGTTTCAACGTTATCCGGAGCCCGAAATGTCTGCCGTTTCCCTATGCCCCCGCTGCCACAAGCCGGTGTCGCTTCCCGTCGGTGTTAACTTGGCCGCGCTGGTGCGCTGCCCCCTGTGCGACGCGGAATATGAACTCCGTGACGCCATCCCTCCCAAGCTGATCCCGATCGCGGTTGTTACGCCTCAGCAACCAGCACGGACGTCGGCCCCGGATCTTCACTTCACGCACAGCGATAGTTATCAGGTGGCCGAAGAAGAAAACGAGGCGGTGGTGGCCGCACGGACCTTAATGGCCGCCTCGCGGGTGCCAAAGCCGCCTGTGCCCAGATCGCCGATCAAAACGCTGGTGGAAATCATCCTCGGAGGGCTGGCCGGCTGCTTGGTCGCCTACTACGCTTTAGCATTTTATTATGGCCCGCAGTTCAAGACGAAGGGTTTGCCGGAACTTCCTTTGCCGTTTATCGCCGGGCTGATTAATCCCGCGGACAATGCCGAGGTGGCGAGCCCGAGCGATGTAGCCGAAGAGCAGCCGACGCGTCGCGCGGCCGATACGTCCGAGTCCGCTGTGCCCGCCGCTCCGGCGAAGGTTGTTCCCGAAGCGGTCACACCGCCGGCACCTGAGTCGGCCGACTCTACAGACGATCTGAGCTTGTTGCGACCCAGGCCCGGTTCGGCCGGCTACGTTGGCCCACGCCTTTGTCCGCCGGTAGACTCCGACGAGTTGGCCGCAGCGCTGCGGAAGGCCAACTCAATTTCGATCGCCAACGCCGACGACCCCATGCCGCCGAGCATCTACGAATCGTTCTGCGAACTGGGAACGAGGGTCACGTTCGTCAATGGGCCGGCCGCTGATACGGAGCTTTCAGAGCGGATCGCTGCCGCACGCACGTTGCTGGAGAAAGTCGGCACATCACCAGAGCGAATGGACAAGGTCGGATTGTTGGCCGATCGGCGGTTGGACGAGAATAAAACACAGAACGCCGGCATCCTCCTGGCCGGAAAGGTCCAAGACGTCGCGCGGCAGGGCCGGCTATGGACCGCCACATTGCGCGTGGCTGGAATATCGACAACGGTCGGCATCGCCAGCCGGGAAGCGTTGAATGTGAAGGCCGATGATCGCGTGCTCGTGCTAGGCGTTGTGGTGCAAGAACCAGAGGCGAACCTCGTCGGCTACACCGGCACCCGGTCCATGGTGGTGTGGTCTGGCGCCTGTGCGAAAATCCCGTAGGCGCCGCCAAACCGACCGAGGAGGGCTGCAAAGTTATTCAAGAACGGGAGGGCGAAGCTCCTGCTGAGCCACGTAGTGCGATCTTGTTTGGCTCGGCGGGAGCCTCGCCCTCCCGTAAATTGCCACTTTGCAGTTCTCCTGCGTGTCGGCCGCCGTGGCTTGCCGGACAGCCCAAAACGGCGTAAAATCTGGGACTGTCTTGAATAGCCCCTCTCGCCCTCATTTGCGCCATATTGTGAAAGTCAAGCCGAACCGACGGACCATTCCGCTGAAGAACTTGCCTGTCGGCCATACGGCGAGGATCGCCCGCATCCTCGGTCGGCCCGATCACGTTCACCAACTCGAAGAGTTTGGCCTTCGCGGCGGGACGAAGATCGAAATGTTTCGGTCGGGCAATCCTTGCATCATTCGTTTGGCCGGCAACAAGATCTGCCTTCGCGCTGGCGATCTGTTCGATGTGCTCGTTGAGCCAGCCACGGCCCAATAAATGTCCCCAGCTACAGAAACACGCGTCTACACTGTAGCCTTGATCGGCAACCCGAATACGGGCAAGTCGACGCTCTTTACCGGCCTCGTCGGCATCCGCCAGCACGTTGGAAACTATCCCGGCGTAACTGTGGAAAAGAAGACTGGGCGATTGCAGTTCGCCGGCCGGCAGTTCGAACTTATCGACCTGCCCGGCTTGTATAGTCTCGCACCACGGTCGCGAGACGAAATGGTGGCCGTCGATCTGCTGTTGGGTCGACGCGAAGATACGCCGCCGGTCGATGCCGTGCTATGCATTGTCGACGCCAGCAATCTGCGCCGTAATCTATACCTCGTCAGTCAGGTGATCGAGCTGGGGCTGCCGACGGTCGTGGCCGTCAATATGCTCGATGTGGCCGAGGATCACTCGGTCAAAGTCGACGTGGAGCGGTTGTCGCATCATTTGGGTGTGCCGGCCGTGCCGGTGCAGGCGAATCGACGCATTGGTCTGTCGCAGTTGAAAACCGTCTTGGCCAGCACGATCAAGAAGGCTGGGAATCAAGAGACGGAGGATGGGACCAAGCAAAATCCCTGCACGACGCCGCTACCAGCGGCCTTTGAGTCCGAAGTGTCGTTGCTCGAGGCAGAACTGGCCGACGACCCGGCCGCACACGATGCCAAACCGCTGCCCCGCTGCCTGGTGCAGCGATTGCTGTTGGACGTTAGCGGCTATCTACAGCGGACGCTGTTGAACGACACCGACGGGCACTGGGAGCGCCGTCTGGCCGATGCGCAAGCGCGCCTGGCCAATGCCGGTCACCCTGTGCCGTCCGTCGAAACCGCGGCCCGCTACGATTGGGCCCGACACGTGCTCGATGATGTCTTGGTCGAACCGGGCCGGTACAAAGTCACGATGAGCGATCGGATCGATCGTGTGTTGACACACCGGCTGTGGGGCTCACTGGCATTTGCCGTTGTGATGCTGGTGATGTTTCAGGCGGTGTTCGTCGGGGCTCGGCCCGCCATGGATGCGATTCAAGCTGCCACGGCCACGGCCGGCGGTTGGATCGAGTCGCACATGGCCGAGGGCGCCCTACGCAGCTTGATTGTCGGCGGTGTTCTAGGCGGCGTTGGTGGCGTCGTGGGCTTTCTGCCGCAAATTCTCGTGCTATTCGCCTGCCTCGCCGTGTTGGAAGACTGCGGCTACATGGCCCGAGCGGCCTATCTGATGGACCGCGTCATGGTCCGCGTGGGCCTGAGCGGCAAAGCGTTCATCCCGCTCCTGTCCTCGTTCGCCTGCGCCGTGCCCGGCATCATGGCCACGCGCGTCATTGAGAACAGCGCGACCGGCTAACGACCATCCTCGTGGCCCCCTTGTTGACGTGCTCGGCCCGGCTGCCGATCTATGCCTTGCTGATCGCCGCCGTGATCCCGTCGCAAAGCTACCTCGGTGGACTGCTCAACCTACAGGGCCTTACGCTGGCCAGTTTGTATCTATTGGGAATTTTCGCCGCGGTGGTGTTCGCCATGGTCTTCAAACGGACGATCCTCCGCGGCCAGGCGCCGCCGTTCGTCATGGAACTGCCAACATACAAATGGCCGTCGCTCCGCACCGTGCTGTTTCGCATGGCCGAACGCGGCTGGGTCTTTGTCCGCTGCGCCGGCACGCTGATCTTGGCCGTGTCGGTTCTTGTTTGGGCCGCTCTCTATTATCCGCACAATCCACACTCCTCGCACCAACAGCAACAGCGCGAGAGTTACCTCGGCCAGGCCGGCCAAGTGATCGAACCGTTGGTGCGGCCGCTGGGTTGGGACTGGCGCATCGGCTGCGCCGTGCTGGCGTCTTTCCCTGCACGCGAGATTGTGGTGGCCACGATGGGCGTGATGTACCACTTCGACGACGAAGCAGAGACGGACCCCGACAAGGCGGCGACGCCCTGGAGCGAACAGCTTCGCCACGTCACTTGGGACGGCACTGACCGGTTGGTGTTCGACGTTCCCGTGGCGCTGTCGATCATGGTCTTTTTCGCGCTCTGCGCCTCAGTGTGCGGCCACCTTGGCCGTAATTCGGCGAGAGACCAACAGTTGGCGCTGGCCGGCGTTCACCTTCGCCTATATGACGACGTTAGCGTACGTGGGCGCGCTGGTGACATACCAGGTGGGAACGTGGATCGGAGGCTAACCGAGGTAGCCCATGAACATTACCTGGCAAGACGCGCTGACCGCCGCCATTATCCTAATCGCCGTGGGCTACGTCGTGCGCCGCGTGGTGCGATTGCTGCAACGCAAAGCGCGGCCCGGATGTGGCTGCTGCGACGGTTGCCAGCCAGAGCCAACTGAGAATACTCTGGTCAACCTCGAAACGCGCGCAGCGGAATCACCAGAATAGAACTGGGGCGACAGTTGAACTGCCGCCCCAGTGTAATGTCTTTAGATCAGTAGGCGTCTCGGCCTGATTGCTGGCTACTTCGCCGCTACGACGGCGTAGGCCGCTAACTCGGGCGTCATCTGGCCTTGATCGGTCTTGATCTTGATCGTCTTCACGATCTTGCCGACGTCAGCCCCGGCAGTGAAGCTCACGGGCACCAAGTGCAGTTCCTTCGCCGTGCCTTCCTTGGACGTGTCGAACTGGAAGGCCCCGTCTTCGCAGGAAATGCCGAGAATACGGAAGGGCTTCTTGCTCTTCACGACAAGCTGCTTCGTCACCTTCTGGCCCGGCTGAACCACGCCCATGAACAACGACGTTGGGCTCACGGTGATGCCCGGCGTGACGCGTCCCTCGACGAGCACCGGGATTTGAGCCGCCGCGATGTCATTCGTCACCAGCATCAAATGGTCGTTCAAATAGCCGGCCGGCGCGGACGGATCGACGTGGACTTTCAACTGATAGGAAACCTGGCCGTTGTACCGCGATGTCTCGACAGCCTGGGCCGTGATATGTGGATTGGAACTCCTCACCTGGGTAATTTGCCAATCGCCTCGGCCGGCATAGGTGACGGCAACCGCTTGATCGGCTCCGACGCCCTCGTCTACCGTGCCGACTTGCACACTGCCCGGCTCAACGACCACGTCGCTACGAATGTACCCCCTCACTTGGAGTTGGACTTCTGCGTAGAATGGCTTGTCGAAGGTCACCGTGAGCGTTGCTCCCCGCTGACCGAGGAAGAGCGGCGTATTGAAATGTGCGACGATTGCACCCTTTTCGTACGTCTTCAGGGTGGGATTTTCGATCGTTGGGGTCGTGCAGCCACAGCTAGTCCTGACGCCCGCGACATGGACGTCTTCCATGTATAAATTTCAAAAACGAACCGATACTCAGCCTTTGCCCCCCGAGCGACGGAGCCGAAGTCATGGTCTGTGACCTTGAACATCTTCTGGGCCCACTCTTGGGCCAGACACGGGGTGCAGACGACAAGGGCTAAGATGAATCCTCCTATAATCTTGCGCGACATGCTCTCGGACTCCTAAATGGCGGTGTAATAATGTCTTCCGCAAAAATCTAGACCCAAATACATGCCGTGTCAACTTCGCTATGTTGTCTTTTTTCACAATGTCGCTATTTATGACTCGCGACGTCTCATTCCTGCACAAACAATGTGGGGGGACCGATCCGAAACGAGATTCTGGTGGCGATCTCGACCACAGTACCTGCGACCGCCCGTTCTTCAGAGGGCAAACTCTCACCCCACCAACGCGGGGTGATTGTTTGCTATTCCTCATTCGTAACGGAGCGGTCAAAGAATCCCGATTTCGCTCGGGGAAACGTGGTCGTCCCTGAACGTCGTTAGGGATCGCTGGCGGCTGGCACGACTGCCAAGCTGCCCCAGTCCCCCCACGAAGGAATCCTATTCGCGGATCGAATCGCAGTCTACTCACGACTTCGGGGGGATCGTGTCGAAGTCGCTCCCGCGATCGCGCCGCGAGCCGGCCCGGCGCAGCGGTCGCAAAATTCTCCCCAAGAGGCACCGGGGACTGCATTGCCAAGATGACCGACACTCCGTTAAGATAAGGGATTGCATTTTTACGGGCCGGGCTGCCGCCGGGTTCCGCCGATCGCTATGTTTGAATCGCTCCAGGAAAATCTGAGTTCGGCTTTGCGGGCCTTGCGCGGACGCGGAAGGCTTACCGAGTCGAATATGCGCGATGGCCTGCAACTGGTCCAGCGCGCCCTGCTCGAGGCCGACGTCAGCCTGTCGGTCGTCAAGCAGTTCATGGCCAGCGTCGGCGATCAGGCCGTCGGCGAGACGGTGTTGAAATCGCTCAACCCGTCGCAGCAACTCGTCTCCATCGTCCACCAGGAATTGATCAACCTGATGGGCCCGGTCGACCACTCGTTGCATCTCCGCGGCGAAGTCTCGGTGCTGATGCTCTGCGGCCTTCAAGGCTCTGGCAAGACGACGACCTGCGGCAAGCTCGGCGGACTGATTCGCCGGCGCGGACGCAAACCGATGCTCGTCGCCGCCGACTTGCAGCGCCCCGCCGCTATCCAGCAGTTGCAGGTGCTCGGCCAGCAACTCGACCTGCCGGTTTACGCCGACTTGGCCGCAAAGGATCCTGTCGCTCTCTGCCATGCCGCGGTGAAACAGGCGAAGGCGACCGGCGCCGACGTGGTGATTCTCGACACGGCCGGCCGATTGCACGTTGACGCCGAGTTGATGGATCAGCTCTCGATGATCGACCGTCGCGTCAGTCCCGACCAGGTCTACCTGGTGGTCGATGCCATGACCGGTCAGGACGCCGTCAACAGCGCCAAGGCGTTTAACGAGGCGCTGGAACTCGACGGCGTAATCATGACCAAGCTCGACGGCGACGCCCGCGGCGGCGCCGCGCTGTCGGTCAAAGCCGTCACGGGCGTGCCCATCAAGTTCGTCGGCACCGGCGAGCATCTCGACGCGCTCGAGGAATTCCACCCCGACCGCATGGCCGGCCGCATCCTCGGCATGGGCGACGTACTGTCGCTGGTCGAACAGGCGCAGCAGAAGTTCGACCAAGAGGAGATGGCCAAGCAGGAGGAGCGGCTTCGCAAGGGCGAGTTCACGCTCGACGACTTCAAGAAGACGCTCGGTCAGACGAAGAAGCTCGGGCCGATGAACAAGATTCTCGGCATGATCCCCGGCATGAGCGCGATGAGCGATATGCTCGGCGACGTGGATGCCGAATCCGAGATGCGGCAGTTGGTTGGCATCATCGACTCCATGACGCCCGACGAGCGTCGCAACCCGTCGAAGATCATTGACCAGAGTCGCCGCCGCCGCATTGCTTCCGGCGCGGGCGTCGAGCCGCACCAGGTGAACGAACTGGTCAAGCAATTCGACGGCATGGCCGACATGATGAAGCGAATGTCGGGACTCGGCGTGCGTGACCGCATGCGCGCCATGCAGGAGATGACTCAGGGCGGCCTGCTCAACCCGGGCAGCCGGCTGGCCAAGGCGAAAGTCGGCACCGGCAAGCGGCTGACGCCGCAGGAACGGGCCAAACTAAGAAAAGAAAAAGAACGCGAATTGCGCCGCAAAAAGCGCGAGGCAAGAAAGAAACCGTAACCGCCGTGTTTAGCAGCCGCCGGCACGACGGCTCGTCAAAAACCAAGTAACCGGTATATCACTTTTTGGGAGGAACGCGTGGCAGTACGTATTCGGATGAAACAGTTCGGGCGAAAACATCGCCCCTATTATCGGATTTGTGCGATGGACATTCGCCGGCCGCGCGACGGGCGCGTGCTGGAGGAACTGGGAACTTACGACCCGTTGGTGCCCGAGACCGATGCACGGGCCGTGCTCAACGGCGAGAGGATCGCGCATTGGATCAGCGTCGGTGCCCTGCCTTCGGACAAGGTCCGCGTGCTGATCAAGAAGTACGGCGCCGCCGGGACGCACGTCGAGGCTCAGCGGGTTGCATTGGCACGTCTGGCGCAAAGCCGCAAGCGTCCCGAGCCACTGCCGCCGATGCCGAAGGCCGCAAAGCCGCCGAAACCGGCCGACGACGCCCAGAGGCCGACCAAGCGCCGCGGAAAAGCGGAAGAGGCCCGCGAAGAGGCAGCCGCGCCCGAAGCTACGGCGCCCGAAGCAGCCGCGCCCGAGGCAGTTGCCCCCGAGGCAGCCGCGCCGAGGAACAAAGCTGATCGGCCAAAATGCGCTTCGACATCCTGACCCTGTTTCCTGATATCTTCCAGGGATACCTGGGCCAAAGCCTGTTGAAGCGAGCGATCGACGCGGGACGCGTGGAGGTTCACCTGCACAACATCCGCGACTGGTCGCAGGGAAAACATAACACGGTCGACGATCGCCCCTTTGGCGGCGGCCCCGGCATGGTGATGAAGGTTGAGCCGGTCGTCGAATGTGTCGAGGCAGTGCGGAGTCACGACGCGGATCCCGGTCACCTGGTGATGCTGACGCCGCAGGGACGGCGACTCGGGCAACCGATTGTAGAGGAGTTGTCGCAACACAAACGAATCATCCTGTTGTGCGGACGTTACGAGGGATTTGACGAGCGAATACGGCTCATCCTTGAGCCAGACGAAATATCGATCGGCGACTTTATACTCAACGGTGGCGAAGTCGCCGCCATGACGATTATCGATGCGACCATCCGGCTGGTGCCGGGCGTGTTAGGAGACGAAGACAGCAGCGCGAACGATTCATTTTCGGGCAACGAGCGATGGTTGGAATGTGCCCAATACACGCGGCCGCGCGAGTACCGCGGCCACGAACCGCCGCCGATCCTGCTCGGCGGAAACCATGAAGAGATCGCCCGCTGGAGAGAACAAAACAGTCTAGAAAGGACCCGCCAACGTCGGGTCGATTTGCTGAGACACGAAAGGGAGAATCCATGAGCCAGCAAGTAATGTCACTGGTCGAGAAGGCCAGTTTGAAGGCGGAAGTCCCGCAGTTCGAGGTCGGCGACACGGTCGACGTCCATTGCCGCATCCTCGAAGGCGACAAGGAACGCATCCAGATATTCAACGGCCTGGTAATCGCCAGGGCCGGATCGGGCACGCGCGCCACTTTCACCGTGCGGCGGATCGTCCAGGGCGAGGGCGTCGAGCGGAAGTTCCCGCTCCACTCGCCACGAATCGCCAAGGTCGAGGTGAAGCGGTCCGGCGTCACCCGCCGCGCCAAGCTCTACTACCTCCGCGATCGCACCGGCAAGGCCGTTCGACTGAAAGAACGCCGCACCACGGTCGAGAAGAAGTAGTCGCGACGAACATCGGGCGTTCGTCCGCCATGGTCCCCTCTCCGGGCACCGACCGAAGGTTGGTCGGGAGAGGGTTAGGGTGAGGGCTAACCCTGGTTCACAAGCTCTGCTTGCGAACGTCGCGACAGAGGCGAAGGGCCGGACGCTATGTCGTTTCTGCCGTTTCTCTCCAGTTGGCGTGAGCGTTGCTTTCCAAAGAAAACGCTGGGCCAACGCGGCGAGGCTGCTGCCGCTCGCTACCTTCGTCGCCACGGCTACAAGATCCTCGCGCGAGGTCACCGCATGGGCCGCGGTGAACTCGATCTCGTGGCCCTCGATCGTGATACGATCGTCTTTGTCGAAGTGAAGACGCGGCAATCGCACGATGCGGGCCTTCCGGCCGAAGCCGTCGACGAACACAAGCAGCGCCAACTTACCCGCTTGGCTGTCGGTTTCCTTAAGCGCCACGGGCTGCTCGAATGCCCCGCTCGCTTCGACGTGATCGCCATCACGTGGCCGGCGCGGAAGTGGTTCCCCGTCATCGAACACATCCAAAACGCATTCGAGGCCGTCGGAACGCGCGAGTTCTACTCGTAAGTAGCAGGCGCACTGCGTGTGCCGTCCGCTATAGCAAACGCGATAGGCGGCACGTCCCTGAGCCCAAACGAACGGCGTGGTTTTGCGGCCACCTGCGACCTTCCTGCTCGAAGCTGTCGATCGAGTTGCGACCGGCCGCTGACGATATCGCCCGGGCTCGCCGCCCTAATGGCAGTCACCAATCGGGGCCGCGCGATGCTGGCCAAACCCGCAACGACATGATTCTAGGGGGGACGCATTGACGTAAAATAAGGGTTTGTCTAAAGTGGGCCTCGACGGGAGAGCCAATGAAACGAGATACCTTGAATTGGATACTTTGGGCGGCGGCCTCGCTGGTATCGGCTGCTGGCATTGCACAAGCCGACGTGTTCGACATGCCTTGGGGGCTGATAAGCCTTGAAATGGTGCCCGTGGGCAACCCGGGCAATGTGGCCGACACTCGCTACAACAGCGTCTCGGTCGGATCAGTGGGTTACAACTACCAAATAGGCAAGTACGAGGTCACGGTCGCGCAGTACACCGAGTTCCTTAATGCCAAGGCGACTGTCGGCGACAGCTATGGGCTATACAGCCTCGACATGGACCCGGCCCATTTCAGCGGCGGCTGCGGTATCAAGCGGAGCGGTGGTGGAACAGCACTCGATCCGTATATGTACAGCGACACCGGGAGTCTGGCGAACTTGCCGGTGACATGTGTGAGCTTTTGGGACGCGGCGCGGTTCACGAATTGGCTGAACAACGGCCAGGGCGATGGCGATACCGAAACGGGGGCCTACGACCTCAACAGCTATAACGGCTCGGATGGGAGGGACATTTCCCGCAACGCCGGAGCCATCTGGTTCCTTCCCAGCGAAGACGAATGGTACAAGGCTGCATACCACAAAAACGACGGCGCTACCGGGAACTACTGGGACTATCCGACGGGAGCCGACTTGGCGCCCGGCCACGATACGGCCGAACGGACCAACCCGGGCAACAACGCAAATTATGATTGCAGGATTGGACCTCTACAGAACTGCGTACCAAGGCCGGGCGGTACGTTTGCATTGTCGGACAGCCCCTATGGCACGTTCGATCAGGGCGGCAACGTGTGGGAATGGAACGAGGCGCTTCTCTATGAGACGAGTTCTTCGCGTGGCGTGCGTGGCGGGTCGTTTGTCAGCGGCGCGAACACCCTGAGCGCGTCGCTCCGGTACTACTGTTCCAGTAACAGCAGCCCAACGGACGAGTTCTACGATCTCGGATTTCGCGTGGCAAGTGTTCCCGAGCCCGGCAGCGCCACCTTGCTCGTCTGCGGAGCGATTGGCGTACTGGCCTACGCAAGGCGGCGGCGTGTCCGATCCGTGGTGTTGTGACACTTGCGACGACAAAGCAGCGGACCGAGCCTCTAAGAAATGGAGACTCGTAGAGGTTATCGCAAACTCACAATTGTTGTCCCCTCTCTCGACCAGCCTTCGGTCAGTACCCGGACAGGGGACCAGTAGTGAAACAGCCTCTTAGTGCCGGCCGTCGTCGGTGCGCTCGTTGCTGAAATATCGATAGCCGGGGAAGTCGCCGTGGCGCGTGATCGCCTCTAGATGGTCGCGAACGCTACTGTGGGGTCGGATAACGGCCATGTCATCGCTGGCCTCGAACGTGCCCTGTCCCGGAACTGCCAGACACGCATGTACGATGCCGCGCCATGCGACGCGACGATTCGATTCCGGAGGCATGAACTCGGGGTTGATGCCTTGAAATCGCAAACGGTAGACCGCGCCCGAGGGTCCGAACTCGGCGGCGCCCACCGACTCTGTCCAATGACCCGCATCGAGAAACGGATCTTGCAAGTGATGCTGGTCCTGGCGCTCGGCTTTCAAATCGACGTTCAGCGTTCCGCGCACCGGTACAATAGCGCCGTCGGCATCAAGCGGATACACGTGAACCAACAACCCGTCCGGTTCGACGTTCTCGTCCCATCGGGCGGCACGCGCATCAATGGCCAACGAAACCACGCGCCGCGCTTCGCTCATGGGCTGTGCCGGCGTGACGATCGGTTCCACACTATTCCGCTGGCCAATCATCACGATATTTGCCATCGCGGGCGGGGCCACCGGGTCGGCCGGAATCTCCTGGCGCACTTGCACGATCAAACGATGGAGTTCGTCGCCGGTGAATTGGTTACCGGCAATCCTGGCCGAGACCACGCGTTCCCAAGCGATTGGCCGCAGCAATTCTGAACCGCCCTGTGCGCAACGAAGCCACAGTTCGGCCGCACTGGTTCTTGCGTCGAGTACGCCGGTAAACGTCCGGCCGCTTGCCAACTGAACCGAGACGGACACTTCGGAGATGGCCGTGCCATCGGGCGCCGGCAATTGCTCCGCGTTGCCGGCGGCTCCGAGTGGAGCCAGAACGGCCAATAGCATCGCAATGGACCAATGCGCCAACATAGTCGTCAGGACGTTACCCATTCGAGCGAGAGACGCCGTTGTGGAAGAGAACGCGAGCCAGAGCAACGTGGGCCAGCTAGGGCAAAATGCGTGCCTGGGCCGGGGCCAGCGTGTTAGAATCTGGCCAAAGCGTTGCCAGATAATGGCTTACGAGAGTGCCCGGTTGCCGGCGTCCACAAGCGAAATGCGTGCTTTGATGCACCGAGGCAACGCCCCATTGTCAGGCCGCAACGTCGCACGCCGGGGCCTCGTCCATCGATGCCGCCCCCAGCGAAATGCCGCAGGCGGCTTGTGCGCGCGCGGGCTTCGCCGAGTTTATAGCTCGCCGCTGTAGCCCGTTTCGAGAAACCGGAGGGACTTCTGCTACAGTCCACCCTGGGATGCCCCGAGGTGCGCTGGTCGCCTTCGCGATATCCTCCGCTGCGTCAGACCGCCTTGCTCCGGCGAACCTGAGTTCCACGACGCCGCGACGGGAATGGCTTGTTGCGTGCGGGGCGCGACGTTGTCGTGCGGGCCGGTTTGCCGGTGGCCATGCTGACACCGGAACGAAGCGCGGTGCTGGGCTCGGGCGTCATTCCGGCCGGTCGCTCCTCGACGGCCAACGTTTGTCGCGTGAGGCGTTGAATTGCGTGCAAGCTCGACCGCTCGCCGTGATCGCAAAACGAGACGGCCACGCCTGCCGCGCCCGCCCGACCGGTGCGGCCGATGCGATGGATGTAATTGTCGGCGTCTATGGGCAAGTCGAAGTTGACCACATGCGAGACATCGTCGATGTCGAGTCCGCGCGCGGCGATGTCGGTGGCCACAAGCACGAGCGGTTTCGGAGCTTTGAAGCGGAGGAGCACTCGCTGCCGCGCCGATTGGCTCTTGTTGCTGTGGAAGGCGTCGGCTTCAATGCCCGACTTGATCAGCGATTTGGCCACCTTGTCGGCGCCGTGCTTGGTTCGCGTAAAGACCAGTGCCCGGGTCCAGGGCGTCTTGCGGAGCCAGTGGGTGAGCAGTTGCAGCTTCTGCTTCTGGTCAACGAAGAACACCGATTGTCGAATTGCCTCGACCGTGACGGTAGCGGGCGTGACGCGGATATCGACGCCATCGGTCAACCATTGGTTGGCCAGCGTGCGAATCGCGGCGGGCAGTGTCGCGGAAAATAGCAGCGTTTGCCGCTGCCGCGGAACTTTCTCGACAATCCGCCGCAGATCGTGAATGAAGCCCATGTCGAGCATCCGATCGGCCTCGTCGAGGATCAACACTTCGACGCGCGACAGATCGACGTAGCCTTGCTGCATCAGGTCCAGCAAACGTCCGGGGGTGGCAATCAACACGTCGACGCCGTGGTTCAAGGCCCGCACTTGCGGCGACTGGCCGACGCCACCGAAGACGGCGGCTTGCCGCACCGACGTATGGCGGCCGTAGGTTTCAAAACTCTCGCAGATTTGCAGTGCCAATTCGCGCGTGGGCGCGAGCACCAGCGTGCGAATCTTCCGGCCCCGCCCGTTGACACGGCAATTACCCTGGCTAAGTCGGTGCAAGATGGGCAGTGCGAATGCAGCCGTCTTGCCGGTTCCGGTTTGTGCGCAGCCGAGCACGTCGCGGCCGTCGAGAATCGGCGGAATGGCGGCGGCTTGAATTTTGGTGGTGGCGGTGTAGCCCTGCGCGCATACGGCGCAAGAGCGGCTCGGCAAGGCCGAGATCTTCAAACTTCATCAACGCTTCCTTCATTAGCAGCTTTTCTGACACGAGCGTGGGCCGCGGCAGCCAACCGGGCAAACAGGGCGCAGGGCCCGACCCCAAAAAACGTTGAGATCCTCGCACTCGATACTTCGGCGTGAAGGTACAACCTTCCACCGAGGGTGCAAGAGAGTTTAATGGCAGCCGTAGGCATGAAACCTTGCCGGACCCAGCAGGCCGGGCAAGATGGCCGCTACAGAAGAAGCACATGAACGCACGACGCGGGCCGAAGCCTGCATCGCTCTCGCACGTCACCGAACACCCCCAGCATAGCACCCCCGCAGGGCATGTCAATTGGTCTTTTGCGTGCGGGGCCCCGAATTCCCGCTAAATGCCGCTGGATGTCGGCATACCGGGGTGTCCAACCAGCTTCCGTCGCAGTATAATGCATTCGGTGTGGGAAAGAGACCGCAGTCTCCTCAGCTTCCCTCCAGATTCTTCGCTCCGAGTCGCACGTTGGCGACCTGCCGCGGATATCTGTTCGATCGCGGCTGATCCGCTTGCATCGGTCGGGTAACAGTTGTTCTGTCGCCCGTCCAAGAGCTTGAGGTGGCAGGACATCTGTCAGCCCCTACAACCCCGAGGCCGACCAAAGAAGGCCGATATATGGGCCCAACAACTTGACTGGCTGGATCACACTCCAGGCCATCTTTACTACGAGCCACAGGGAGGACTCATGGCGAAGGACAAAAACACCTACGCTAAACGTCAGCGAGAGACATTGAAACGACAGAAGGCCGAAGAGAAGCGGGAGCGTCGCCGCAAGCGGAACGAGCAGCCGGGTGCCACCGGCGATGCCCCGAACGACGACCGCCTTGATAGCGAACCGTCGCTGGAGCCTGTGTGTTGAGATGCGACAGCAACGCCCCCGCTCGATTGCAACGTCTTGGCAGTCGCGGCATTTCTGCGTGCCGTCAGGGGCGAATTGATGAATTGATAGCGTGGCCCTCGCAGTCAACCTCCTTGGACTGACTCGGGAGTTATGGAAATTGGTAGTGCGACAGTCTTCTCAACCGCAAAGGAGCGGCATATGGCGTCTCTCGGCAAAGCAATGTTCAAAGGCGATTCCGGCAAGCAGTACCGATTCAGGGTCTTTCCCTTAGGCACGCGCTTCCGCAAGATCAGCGGAGTATATCTGATTGCGTGCCGCGCTCATGGCCACGACGGTGGGCATCGACACAAGATCCTCTACGTGGGCCACACTGAAGACTTTTCGCAGCCGTTGGAGGGGCACCGAAAATCCGAAGCCCTCGCACAACTCGGCGCCAATTGCATCTGCGTCCAGTCGGATACGTCGGCAAAGTCTCGGTTGGAAAAGGAACGGGATCTGGTTGCCACGTTCAGTCCCGCCGGCAACGATTGACAAGCGACCGTTCGGCTAACCGGCAATTATCACCACACGGCGTCTTGTGCGAAAACAGAGGTTTGACCTCCTTGCGTCTGGACCGTGTACGGATCCACATTTGCCGAGCGGGGGGCTATCATTCGGCGGTCGATCTGCTAGAATAGGGGGAGTAGTGGTGGCGAGACGCCCTGTGAGCCCTAACAAGTTCCAATCGCTCTCGTTCCAAGTGACCCTGCGATTTGCGTCAGGCTTCCTTCCTGAAGGAAGTCCATCTCTAGTTGCGGTCGATCTTTTGCTTCTACTAGTGGCCGCAACCTCTTTGACCTACGGGTTCCGAGTGAAGTGTTGACGGCTTTTTGTGTGTTTTTTGTTTTTCTTGAAGGAGTGGCGTTATGCCGCAAGGGACGATCAAAAAAGTGATCGCGGACAAAGGGTTTGGGTTCATCAGTGGAGACCGCGGAGAGTTGTTCTTCCATCACAGTTCGTTGGAGGGAACGGCGATCGAGACGCTCCAAGTCGGACAGGCTGTGACGTACGAGGAAGGTCGTGGTCCAAAAGGCCCGCGTGCCGAGAACGTCAAACTGGTGTAAGTAAGCGTCCAAGTAATTCCTCCCCTCTCCCGAAAAGCGGGAGAGGGGCAGGAGTGAACGGGCGACCGCCCATGGTTGGGCAACAATCGCTTAGCGGACTCTTTTCTTCGGCGGCCCCTTCCGTCAGGCTACGCCGCTCTACCGCAACGATCTCATCGCTCGAGACGTCACCGCACAACGGGCCGGTTTTCTCGCGCTGAACGCTCGCCAAAGTTTGCGCGTGCGGTGAAACGTCAATTTCTCTTTCCTGAGCGATCCCTCATCGTTTATAATCCGACCCCATGGCCAAAGTTCTGGTTACGGGTGCAAGTGGATTCATTGGCACGCATCTGGTCGCCGCGTTGGCGGCTCGGGGCGACGATATCACCTGCTTGGTGCGGAGGACGTCAGAGGTCGGCCGCTTGCAGGCATTTGGGGCCCGGATGGCATTTGGCGATGTGACCGATTTCGACACTCTTCCGACTGCCGTGGCGGCCAAGGATTTTGTGTACCATTTGGCCGGCCGTGTCATGGCTCTCAATGGTCGCCAGTTCCTCGATGTGAACCGCCGGGGCGTCGCGAATGTTGCCAAGGCCTGTGCCCGGCAAACCACGCCACCAGTGCTCGTCCATGTCTCATCGCTGGCGGCGGCCGGCCCGGCGATTGAAGGTCGGGCAAGGGTCGAGTCCGATCCGCCGGCGCCGGTATCGAACTACGGCCGCAGCAAGCGCGCCGGCGAGCGCGTGGCCGAAGTCTTTGCCGACCGCGTGCCGACGACGATCGTCCGGCCGCCGATCGTCTTGGGCGAGGGCGACCGATTGGGCCTCGCGTTGTTTCGCAGCGTGCTCCGTTTCCACGTTCACCTTGCACCGGGCCTGAAATCACCGCGATACTCCGTGATTCATGCCGATGACCTGTCGCAATTATTGATCCTGGCGGGTGAGCGCGGCAGGCGATTGCCGGCAAAGGACGAATGCGCCGGCGGCGCCGGCTACTATTTTGCCGCCAGCGACGCAGATCCCACGTATGCCGACCTGGGCCGACTGATCGCGTCGTCGATGGAGCAGCGTACGTTGGTAATTCCCGCGCTGAAGCGCGTGCTGCGGGTGACCGCCGTCACGGGCGAGGTTATCGGACAAATCCGTCGCCGGCCCAAGGTGCTGAACCTCGACAAACTCCGTGAGATCGCCGCCGGCTCATGGGTGTGCAGTGCCCAAGCCGCCAAGGAACAACTTGGCTTCAGTGTAAGTCTTCCGCTCGTTGACCGTCTTCGCCAAACCGCCGAGTGGTACAAGCGCGAGGGCTGGCTTTGAGCGTCGGCTCTCAACAGTCCGCCAATCATGCTCGGCAAGTCATGGCTCACGGCTGCATGGGCGATAGGACCGTCTGGAGGAACCGGCCGCCACTTTCATACCAGCCGTCCTTGGTGAAGCGGCACCAGTTCAGGTCCATGAGAAATGCCAGCCACCGACCCTTGCCGCACTCCAGCGAGGCGATCATGCGGCGATGCGGCAACGGCTGCTGGTGATAGAACCCACAGCCTTGCTCGGAGAGGTGTTTGCCGACGACCACGACCGTCTCGCCGTCCGGCGTAATGCCGTCGGGGCCGACCGGCGTCAAATGGATCAGCGTCGGAAAAGGATATCGGTTGCCGCGACGCCGCTCGATCATGTCGTTGCGCGGATACATCGTCGTAAGCAGTCCCCAGACCTGAGTCCGAATCTCGCCGTCCTCGCCATTGCACTGTTGGGTCAGAAGATCGAGCTGCGGCATGGGCAATTTCATGAAGTCCCCTCCGGAATGCCGTGAAGTGCGCGCGTCGTGTTGCAGAATATGAAGCGGCAAACGCCCGTAGAGATCGTCGAAGAGCTTACCCTAGAAGAGACCCAAACACTGGCCAATTGAAACCTAGGTCAGAAATCCGAGGAAGTCAAATTGCCGTATGGTCCGCCGCAAGACGTAGGGTCCGCCGTGCGGACCGTCTGGCACAGCGTGGTCCAAGGGGCGGAACCCTGCGAGGCGGACCCTACGGGCTTTCCAAGGCCGATAGCAATTCGGTCGCATACGAGTCGATTTCATCGAGCACCTGCTCGCGCGGCTTGCTGGCGGCATCGGCGATGTGGCGGACGATGGCCGAGCCAACGATTAGACCGTCGGAAACGGGGGCCAACATGCGGACGTGCTCGGGCCGGCTGATGCCGAAGCCGATGCAGATCGGCAGCGGCGTCTGCTCGCGCAGCCAACCGACATTATCGACGATCTCGGGCGGCAAAGTCGTGCGCTCGCCGGTGATGCCCGCGACCGAAACGTAGTAGATGAAGCCAGTCGTTCGCGCGGCGATCCTCAGCGCGCGATCGCGCGGCGTGGCCGGTGTAATGAGCTGAATCAGCGAGAAATCCTCGCGGCGGCAAATCTCGGCCAGCGGGCCCGACTCTTCCACGGGCAGATCGGGCACGATCGCTCCAGCCACACCCGCCGCCTTGGCGTCGACAACGTACTGCTCGATCCCGTGCCGGAAGACGATGGCATAGCTAAGCATCGTGACAATCGGCGGCGTTACATGCGGCGTTACCTTGCGGACCATGCCCAAAATGTCGGCGAGCTTGATCTTCCGCTCCAACGCTCTGGTGTACGACGCCTGAATCACCGGCCCGTCGGCGATGGGGTCGCTATAGGGAATGCCAAGTTCGACGAGGCTGCAACCTCGGGCGGCCAAGCGTCGAATCACTTCGGCCGTGAACTCCAGATCGGGATCGCCTGCCGTCACAAACGGCATGAAGGCCTTACGACCGGCGGCGCGAAGCGACTCGAACAGTTTGTCGATAGCGGACATGGATGGGACTAGGGATTGGAGATTATGAATTAGAGGAACACGCGAACGGCCCGCTAGATTTCCTCGCCCCGCAACCGCGCGACTTCGGCGGCGTCCTTATCGCCGCGTCCGGAGAGGCAGACGACGATAATTTCATCCGCCTTGCGCCGCGCGGCCTGCTTCATCGCCTCGGCCACGGCGTGAGAGCTTTCCAGGGCGGGCAAAATGCCTTCGAGCCGGGCCAAGGTGTCGAAGGCCGCGAGCGCCTCGTCGTCGCGGGCGCTGGTGTACGCAGCGCGGCCCGTATCTTTCCAATAGCTGTGCTCGGGACCCGTGCCCGGATAGTCGAGGCCGGCCGACACGCTGTGGACGTCACTGGTCTGACCATCGTCATCCTGCAACACGTAGCTGTAACTGCCGTGCAGCACGCCGGGCCGACCAAAACAAAGCGTGGCGGAATGGTCGCCCACTTTCGTGGATCGCCCGCCCGCCTCGACGCCCACCAGGGCCACGCTCTCGTCCGGTACGAAGGGATAAAACATGCCGGCGGCGTTGCTGCCCCCGCCCACACACGCCACGACGACGTCGGGCAAGCGGCCGAGTTGCTCCAACGACTGGGCACGCGCCTCGCGGCCGATGATCGATTGAAAATCGCGCACAATTCTGGGAAACGGATGTGGGCCGACGACCGAGCCGAGGCAGTAATGCGTCGTGGCGACCGAACTCATCCAATCGCGAAAGGCCTCGTTGATGGCGTCGCGCAATGTACGCGAGCCGCTGGATACCGGCCGGACCTCGGCCCCGAGAAGCTTCATGCTGAAGACGTTGGGTCGCTGTCGGCGGATGTCTTCCTCGCCCATGTAGACGACACATTCCAAGCCAAAGCGGGCGCACGCCGTGGCCGTTGCCACTCCATGCTGGCCCGCGCCCGTCTCGGCGATGACCCGCTGTTTGCCCATGCGGCGAGTCAACAGGGCTTGACCCAGCGTGTTGTTGATCTTGTGCGCCGGTATGGTTGAGGTCTTCCCGTTTGAGATAGATTCGCGCCCCGCCGCAGTGCTGGCTCAGACGTTCGGCGAAGTACAAGGGGGACGGCCGGCCCACGTAGTGCCGATACAATTCGGCCAACTCTTCGTGGAACCTGGGCTCGGCGACCGCCTTGTCGTAGTCTTTGGCAAGCTCGTCCAAGGCGTGAACAAGCGTTTCGGGCACATAGCGGCCGCCGAAGGTCCCAAAGCGGCCGACGGCATCGGGAACGCGGCGTGGTGGCAGACATATAAGTAGACTCGATGATCTTGCTGAAAAGGTCCCATTGTCCCCCGCCAGCAGCGGCCGGTCAAGAGACTTCGGCGGGATGTCGCCAGTCACGTTGAAACGGGACTCTTCTTGCGCCATATCCTCGCGGTTAGAATCGAGGCTTTGAAAAGCCGCCGGGGAACGCCATGCCGAAGTTGTCAAACCGTTGGATCATCGCGCTGACCGGCGCTTGGTTGCAGCTATTCTTGGGAACTGTGTATGCCTGGAGCTATTTCCAACAACCGTTGGTCCAAACGTACCGTTGGTCGAACACCGAAGTAGCTTGGGCATTTAGTTTCGCGATCTGCTTCGTTGGATTGGCAGCGGCCTGGGGCGGTACGAAGCTTCCGATATATGGCCCCCGCAAGCTCGCGGTCATCGGCAGCATCCTCTTCGGCGGTGGGTATCTGCTGGCGGCAACCGCATTGCACTGGCGCTCGCTCGACTTGGCCATTATCGAAACTTGCCAACAGGGAAACGCGCCGGTTCCGCTTCTGCTGCGCTGGCGTTCGCTGGCTCTGCTCTACCTGGGCTATGGCATTATCGGCGGCAGCGGCTTGGGCCTCGGCTACGTCACGCCGGTAGCCACCGTTGCCAAGTGGTTCCCCGACAAGAAAGGGTTGGCCACCGGTCTGGTAATCATGGGCTTCGGGTTCGGTCCGCTGCTGTTGAGCAAAATCCTTGCTCCCGCGCTGTGCGATTGGGCCAACGGGGACCTTGAAACCGTCTTTGCATCGCTTGGCGTCATATTCATGGCGGCGACCGTGCTGGCCGCGTCTGGGCTGCGCAATCCTCCGGCAGATTACATGCCGCACGTTTTCCCAGCGCGGCACACCATCGGCGATTGCGCCGGCGATGGGCCGGGGATTTGTTCTTGGCGGTTTGCCGTTATGTGGACAATCTTCTTCTGCAATATCTTGGCCGGAATTTCGATTATCAGCTTCCAGTCGCCGATCTTCCAGGATCTGTGGCGACGACTCGATCCCACGCTGTCGACCGCGACACTGGCTTCGTACGGCGCGACGCTGATCGGGGTGAGTGCTTTGTTCAATGGCTGCGGCCGGATGTTCTGGGGCGCACTCTCCGACCGCATCGGGCGACTGCCATCCTTCCGACTAATGCTTGCCTCGCAGTTGGCCGTTTTTTGGTTGCTCGTTGTTCTGCATAATCCGTGGCTCTTCGGTGCACTGATTTGCTACGTGCTACTGTGCTACGGCGGCGGGTTCGGCACCATGCCGTCGTTCATTCTCGATGTATTCGGGGCGAAGAAGATGGCCCAAGCGTACGGCGCGATCCTCACCGCGTGGTCAGCCGGGGGAATTGTCGGTCCGCAGGTCGTGGCGCTATTGAAGGACCATTTCCGCGCCGACTCTCAGCAAGCAGCCACCGTGTCATTTCTCGTCGGCGCCGGGTTTCTCGTCTTAGGGCTACTGCTGTCGTTTGCGCTGCGCAAACGGCGCTCGGCAGAGGCCTGATCGTGCAACCCCTTTGGAAAAACAACGTTACTCGAGTAACGTCGGCGAGGTAATCCGCGTGCCGGGCGGGATCTTTGCCCGCAGTTCCTCGGCATCCAGTGCGAACAATGGACTGATCTCGACGCTCACATTGTCGGACAATTCGGCCCCGGCTTGGCGAAGCCAATCGCGGTGCAATGCTGCAAGCTGTGCCCGCACCGTTTCGGGCGTGTCGTCTTTCTCGCCGCTCCGATTCTTTAGCGGCCCGAACGCCGTCGACCGATCGACCTCGACGACGATGGCATTGCGAGCCTGTGGCATCAGGTCGAAGATGAACCGCTCGAACTTGATGGCATTGGGTTGCGTAGGTTCGATGCGCTGGCCGGCGACGTCGATATACGGCACTTTCTTTTTGGCGATGTGGAACGGCAAGGCGTCGGCGCCGTCGGCCAAACGCCGCAACAGGCTCGTTCCCATCACGTGCACGGCGATGCTGCCGGCCCAAATTGCCAACGAGCCATCGGCATTGCGCCATCGTGCCGCATCATCCGGCAGATCGCTGTATTCGATGACCAACAGGCTGCCGCCGACCTGAACGACGTTACCAACTCGCTCCAACGGGTCACGCTTGGCGATGACCTGCGTCGATAGTTCCGAGTCGCTAAGCAAGTGATAACCGACGAACTCGCGCCCGCCAATGTCGACCAGTGGATTGTCGACCTGGAAGTAGAAGAGGTGCCGGATGCCGCGGCGCTCGATGTTGGCCAGCACGCCGCTTCGCTCCAGGGCCATCAACATGCCACCGTGCCCATCGGGGCTCAAGGCGATCCGGTCCGGCGCTTCCAACAGCACGCGGCCACTATCGGCTTCGACGGCCGGCATCGTCCCCTGGCAGAAGACGATCAGGTCCTCGGCGGGAAGTCCAAAACGATCGTGGGCGGCGAAGTATGCAAGCGTTTCCTCGTGCGTTGCCGGACTCGTCATCAGGTACAGGGGAATCCGCACGCCGTAGCGGCGTCCGGCCGCCACGATTTTCTCGACGTGGATCTGGAAGAGCGACTTTCCAGAAATGGGCCCGATGGAGAACATGCCCTTGGGATGGTCGAATCCCAGCCGCGTTCCCTGTCCGCCGGCGACCAGAATCACGCCGAGATCGCCAGCGCGAATCGCCTCCTCGGCGCGCCCTCGGGCCTGCTCGGGTGTAAAGGGATTTTGAGTCGTATCCAAGCGGAAGGCCGGCGGCGCCTTGGCCCGGGCCACCAGATCACGCACATTCCCAACCTGTTCTCGCTCCTGCCAAAGCCGCCGTACCAATGGAAAGTCAATGCCTTCGATCTGTCGGGCCAGCCGTTGCTGCTGGCGCTCGTCGAGAGTGTCCCAGAACGCCACGAGGTGCTCCTGGCCGTGGGAGCCGGCGGCGGCGCGAAATTGGTCTATCGTCATAGCGGCTGCCGTTGCATATTTCAACCGCGCTGGGCTGTCGGCATCTCGGCCACGGTAACGTTGACCTTGTAGCCCAATCTCGCGAGAAAGTCCTCGGTATCCTCCCACGTCAAACCAAATGCCCGCACGTCGGCCAAACCAACACGACTCACAATATCTCGCAACAGCTCGCCCTGCTCGTCTTCAAAGTCCTCATCCATCATTGCCACCTCGGCCCACTGGACCAATTCCTCGACGGTGAGACGATGCTGAAGGAAATCAACGAGCTTGCGAGCCGCCACTTGCCGAGTAATCATCGTTCTCCCCTCTCGATGCGCCTGTGCCCTTTGTCGACTGGATACTTCTCGTGAATCTCCACGAGTTGCCCTCTGTCATCATAGATTTCTTGAAGGAACCGAACCGTGCTTTCACCTGCATCCACTTCTTTCACATAGCGCGCGGTCCAACCGTGGAACCCTGCGATCTCCAGAACATAACACCGACCGCCTGTCGATAGGTCATTCCACTCGGAGAACTTTCTCTCATTCTCGCGGCGCTTCTGCTGGTTAACCATGCTGTTTTGCTCGCACTTCCGCGAGGGGCATTCTATTCCCACGCATCCGGGGATGTCAAGTTGTCAGCGAATGGGCGAATGGAGAGCGAGGGCCTTTCAAGGGCGACATCCGGATGACTACCCTTGCCAACTGCCACCCTCCCCTCTACGATCACCATTGTACTGGCCCGATCTACAGAAGGAGTTGCAAAACATGACTCGCCTTTCACTGTCTTCGGTTTCCCTGGTCGTGACTTTCCTCGCGATCGCGATACTCGCATCCGCCGTCCGTGCCGACGAAGGCATGTGGCTGTTCAATTATCCGCCAACGACGCTGCTGAAAGAAAGATACAACTTTACGCCCACCGACGCATGGCTAAAACACCTACAACGGGCGGCCGTGCGGTTCAACAACGGCGGCTCGGCATCGTTCGTTTCGGCCGACGGGCTGGTGATGACCAATCACCACGTCGGGGCCGATGCGCTGCAAAAACTCAGCACTAAAGAGCACGACTTGATGCGATCGAGCTTCTATGCCCGAACGCCGGCCGAAGAATTGAAGTGTCCGGATTCGGAACTCAACGTGCTCATAAGCATTGAAGACGTGACCGCGCGGGTCAACGCCGCGGTGACGGCGCCCGAGGGATCGGCCGATGCGGAGAAGCAGCGGCGGGCCGTGATGAACACGATCGAGAAGGAATCATACGATAAGACCGGCCTGCGCAGCGACGTGGTCACGCTCTACCAAGGCGGGCTCTACCATCTCTACCGCTACAAGAAGTATACCGACGTGCGGTTGGTGTTCGCGCCCGAGGAGGCCATCGCTTTCTTCGGCGGCGATCCCGACAACTTCGAGTATCCGCGCTATGATCTCGACATTTGCTTCTTCCGCGTCTACGAGAACGGCAAACCCGTCAAGGCGCCATATTACTTGAAGTGGAACCCGGCGAGCCTGAAAGAGAATGATCTGGTGTTCGTGGCCGGCAACCCCGGCAAGACCGATCGCATGAACACCGTACGGCACCTGGAGTATATCCGCGACCGCATCCTGCCGACGGCGCTCAACGTGCTGCGGCGGCGTGAAGTATTGCTGGAATCGTTCAGCCAGCGCAGCGCCGAGAACGCCCGGCGTGCTCGCGACCTGCTGCTGATGTATCAGAACTCGCGTAAAGCGCGTCTCGGCGGACTGGCCGGCCTGCAAGATCCGGCCATTATGGATCGCAAGCGAGCCGAGCAGAAGGCGTTCCTTGCGGCCGCCGGCAAGACAGCATCGTTAGGCAAGAATTGCCAAAGTGCAATAAAGACCATCGACAAGTCGTTGGTCGATTTCGAAGTGATCCGCAACGAGTACGATCTCGTTGAACGCGGCCAGGCGTTCTACAGCGAACTGTTCACCATCGCCCGTACGCTGGTCCGCATGGCCGAGGAGACGCAAAAGCCCAATGCCGACCGGCTGCGCGAGTTCCGCGAGTCGAATCTCGATTCGATCAAGCAGGAGCTTTTCTCGCCGGCGCCGATCTACGCCGATTTGCAGACCGCATTGTTGGCCGATTCGCTGAGCATGTATCTGGAGCGCGTCGGCTACGATAATCAACTGGCCCAGCAAGTCATGGCCGATCAGTCGCCCGAACAACGGGCCTCGGAGCTGGTTCGCGGCACCAAGCTGGCCGACGTGGCCGTTCGCCGTCAATTGGCCGAAGGGGGCATCAAAGCCATCGAGGCATCCGACGATCCCATGATTCGCCTGGCGCTGCTGGTCGACGGGCCGGCCCGGGCGGTTCGAGCGATATTCGAGCAGCAAGTCGAGGAGCCGCAGCGCTCGGCATACGGAAAGCTGGCCAACGCACGCTTCAAACTCTTTGGCACTGAGACTTACCCCGATGCAACTTTCACGCTACGGTTGGCCTTTGGACTGGTGAAGGGCTATCAGGAAAATGGCGAGCGCCAGCCCGCCTGGACGACGATCGCCGGGGCATATCGCCACGCCGCCGACCACCAGAACAAAGAGCCGTTTGCGCTGCCGCAAAGCTGGCTCAATGCCAAGGAGCGTCTGAACCTCGACACCCCTATGAACTTCGTCGCCACCACCGACATCATCGGCGGCAACTCCGGCAGCCCAGTGGTCGATCGCAACGGCGAGTTGGTCGGCATCATCTTCGACGGCAATTTGCCGTCGCTGGTGTGGGATTACATCTTCAGCGACACCCAGGGCCGCGCCATCGCCGTTCATGGCAGCGCAATTCTGGAGGCACTGCGGAAGGTCTACAATGCCGGGCCGCTCGTGGACGAGCTACAAGGCAAGAGATGACAACGCGGGCAGTTGGTGACCTTTCCCCAACTCATCCGGTGATGGCGGTAGACGCTATGGTTTTCTGCATCCCTGCCAGCTCGCGGCTATGCTATAATTGATGTATTGCGTTCCATCTCATATAACGCTCCATCTCGGCAACGCTCCTTGCGAGAAAAGACATGACTACCGCTCAGTTGCGAAACCAGGCCAAGCAGCGATTGGATTCTCTGCCGCCGGAGAAGGTGCGGGTTGCCGCGGAGTTCTTGGACTACCTCGAAACCACTGCCAGCCGAGACGCCACTGCCGAGCTGCTTGGAATACCAGGACTGCTACAGGATGCCGAAGAGGCTTCCGACCAAATCAAGCACGGACGAGTGAAGGACTGGCGGAAGGTTCGTAAGGATGTATAAGGTCGTCCTGCTGCTTAAGGCGACATCCCAAATTGTACACCGCAAAGACGCCTACTAGCGACTAGCGTCCCATGAGGACCGCATCGTGAATCTGCAATTTCTGGGGGCCGCGCGACAGGTAACCGGCTCGCAATATTACGTCGAGGCCGACGGCTCGCGGCTGTTGGTCGATTGCGGCATGTATCAAGAGCGGGCCTACTTGCGCGAAACTGGGAGCCTAGCCCGGTGCGGCTTCGTGATCTCGATGCCATGCTGCTGACGCACGCCCACGTCGATCACTGCGGCCTGGCGCCGAAACTGGTGAAGGACGGCTTTCGCAGCTCGATCGTCACGACCTCCGCCTCGGCCGATCTGGTCGAAGTGGTGCTCCGCGACGCCGCCGGGATTCAAGCAGAAGATGCGGCCTTCAAGGAGAAACGGCATCGCAAGGAAGGCCGCCGCGACAAGCTGGCGGTCAAGCCGCTCTACACGATGCGCGACGTCGAACGCACGCTGCCATTGCTTGAGGCGGTCGCCTACGACCAGCCAACGCGGATCAACGATCGCGTCCACGCCGTTTTTCACGATGCCGGCCATATTCTCGGCTCGGCCATGATCGAACTGCGGGTGCGCGATCACGGCCAGCCGCGGCGAATTGTCTTTACCGGCGATCTGGGACAAGCCGGCCGACCGATCGTCCGCGACCCGGCCATCATCACCGACGCCGACTACATCGTCATGGAGTCGACCTACGGTGACCGCGACCACGAGACTCAAGAATCCGTTGAGTCGCAATTGGAAAAAGTGGTGAACGATACCGCGACGGCCGGCGGGAAGGTAATCGTGCCGATCTTCGCCATCGAGCGGGCGCAGGAGTTGATCTATTACCTCACGCGTTTACTCTATTCGAAGCACATTCCCGAGGTGCCGGTGTTTCTCGACAGTCCCATGGCGGCCGAGGTCACCGAGTTATTCCGCCGGCACCGTGAGTGCTTCGATATCGAGACAAAGGAATCGCTGGCCGCCGGCGAGGCGTTCCTGACCTTCCCATCGCTTCGCGTGGTCCGCACGGTGGAAGACTCGAAGTCGATCAACAAGCACAGAGGCCCGGCCATCATCATGGCGACCTCGGGCATGTGCACCGCCGGCCGCATCAAGCACCATCTCGCCCAGCACATCGGCGACCCGGCCTCCACGGTGCTCTTCGTCGGCTATCAGTCGCAAGGCACGCTGGGCCGTCAAATTCTCGACGGCAACCGCGAGGTCCGCATCCACGGCATTTCGCGGCTGGTCCGCGCCCAGATAGCTCAAATCCAGGGCATCTCCGGCCATGCCGATCGTACCGGCCTGCTAAACTGGCTCAGTCACTTCCAGAAGCCGCCGCGGCATCTGTTCATCACCCACGGCGAGCAGCAGGCGTCGCTGGCCCTGGCCGAGCAAGTCCGGCAGCAACTGGGCTGGAACGTGACCGTGCCCGAGTACCGCCAGACCGTGACAGTGAATGACGAATGACGAATGACGAACCAGAGTCACATTCGTCATTCGGCTCGCGTCACTTGTCATTCCCCTCCAGCTCCTTCGCCTTGGCGAGATCGGCCTGCGCCTTGTCGGTCTGGCCGAGCTTCTTATAGAGGCGACCGCGGGCCCGATAGACTTCTGCATCTTGCGGATCGCGGCGGAGCGATTCGCTGTACTCATTGATGGCTTCATCCGACTTGTGCAACCGTTCGAGGCAGCGGCCAAGCCAGAAATGCACTTCGGCCTCGTCCTCGTCGTAGCCCTTTTCAACCCGCATCCGCTGTAGCAGTCCGAAGGCGCGCCGGATCCGCCCTATCCGCCATTGGTGTTGGACTGTGGCCCAATCGTGCGTTCGCGCGTATGGCCGCCACGGATAGGCCGCCTTGTTGGGAAAGCTCTGCAAAACTCGCTCGGGCGTGTCCCACCAATCGCAGAACCAGAGCGCCGGATCGGTTTTGAGCTTCATCTTCTCCGCCCAGGGGAGGAATACTTGGACGTAAAACGCCCGGGTCTGCTGGGCGGCGCGAAGTTCGTATTTGACGATGCCGGCCACGAAAGCCGTCTTCGAGACCTTTCCTTGGGCCGCTTCGTCGTTCAGCCGCACGAACTCCCGCGCAAAATTGACGTTGTGCAATTCATAGATCGCACCGGCCCAAAGCTCCTCGAACGATCGAGGGCTTCCCTGCTTCGGCCCGCTGTCATACGTTGCGGCGACCAGGATCGCGGCGTTCTCGCCGTCGCCGGGGGCCAAGTGCTCGGCATCGGAATGCAGTGGCGGCGAAGGGTCCCAATCGATCGGCGAGCCAAGATCCTCGCCGGCGAACTTGCGGGCCGCCCAATCGCGCAGAAACGCCGCCTCTGCTTTGTACTCAGCCATCGCCGGCCGGTCGCGCAGCATCGCGGCTACCTGTTCCGATCCGTGCTGCAGCGCCTTTTCCGTAAGTTGTGCGCCGGATGATGGGCGATAGCCGTTGCCTGCGTCGTCAGGGTTCAGCCGGATCGCTACTTGCAGATCGGCCGAACCTTTGGCAAAGTCGCCGTGACGAAGTTGAACCATCCCCCGCGTACCGAGATACTTCGGCTGCTTGGGATCGAGTCGAACGGCTTCATCGAGCTTCGCAATGGCCGCGGCGTAATCACCATGGCTCAGTGATTGGTACGCTTGCTTCAGCGCATCATCGGCCGGATTCGCCTCGGAGACCGACGTGCCACCGAGGCACACGGCGGCGACGAGCAGAACAGTGGCGGAGCGGATTCGTGGCAGCAAAGGCTTCATGCCGCTATTATCATGCAATCAGAAGGTGACGGTCAACTCGGGCGGCGTTGGCTCGCCTGTGAAACCGACAGCCGGATGGCACAGGTAGCTCGCGGCCGAGTGGCGGCATAGCTGCCACGTCAGATACGCACTAGGCGAATCCTGGGGCACGAGATAAAACAGGGATAGCCTTGAAAACAGGAGATATGAGATGGATTGGCGCGACCGTATTACCGTTGATCCGGCCGTCTGCCACGGGCAGGCGTGCATCAAGGGCACTCGTGTCATGGCGGCGGTGGTGCTCGACAACCTCGCCGCTGGCTTGGGGACAGACGAGATTCTACAGAGTTATCCGTCGCTGATGGCGGAAGATGTCCAAGCCGCGATGGCCTATGCCGCCGATCTTGCCCGCGAACGCATGGTCCCCTTGGGTGCATGATGCTCAAGTTCAAGGTGAAGGGATAAGACGGTGCCAAGAAACGTCTTTGTCGCTTCCAAACCTCAATCTCTTCGCGGAGGGCGCAATAGCAGTTCGGAAACTAAACTGTTACCGCCCCTTTCTTGTCAATAATTGGACTTATCCCCTTTTCTCTCCGTAGCCGAACTACTTGCCATCCTTTTCATTCCTTTTGCCATATTTGTATAGCTCGCGTGCCTCTTTGCCTCGCTCAGCGGTGAACTTGCTGTTATCGAAGCCGGGCAATCGAATCTTCGTGGAGGTTATGGCTTGCTTCGTGCGTTCTAGCGTCTCGATTTCCTTTTTCACGTCTTCCGTGAATGTCGCCTTCTCAGCGGCCGTGAAGGTGTGGGCGGGGCTTTCACCACCGTAAGCAGACGAGATTCCCTTTGCTAAGGCCATTTCCTCGATTGCCCGCCTGCAAACTGCAATCTGTATTAGGTAGAGAGGCTTGCCGGCCCACTTCCCCTTGTGTTTCCAGAATTCATCTTGTGGGTGAAACGTCGGAAAGATTCGCCATTCTTCTGCCCGTAGGTGACGTAGATACGGTGCGCCGAGGTCTTCTGACGCTATATGGGAGCAGAGTTCACCGACAGAAAAATTCCGTGCCGTCATATCCACGAAATCATTGTTATCACCCGTCAGCGCGTATCGAGCGTCATTGATGTGTTGGACCAATCGCCACCACATTGCGTCCGACTTGGTCTTAATGACATTCTGCATTGCGTTCCACACGCGATCCTGTTCGGGCCAATCGTAGTTGTGGGCAAACAGGGGGACTTCGTTGTTCAATACAGTGAGTACAATCTTTGGCTCTTTGTTGTGGCTGACCATCGCCTCAATCAGGCGATCCTCTTGGCGGGCATCACTCGTACCGGTCTTGACCTGCGCTACTGCGGACGAATGAAACGAGAGGCTGAGCAATAGCAGGATGGCGGTTGATGGGACCAAAGCGGTCCAAACGCGAACGACCAGCGGCACAGCTTGCTCCGGTTTCAATGCAATAACCTCCGTTTCCAATCGACGTAACGGCAACCGCGTTTTTTCGGGTAAAGCTGCCCATCCTGGGAAGAAAGCTCTCGTTCAGTTCTCGTCTCCGCCGACAAGCTTTTGCTCTAGCTGGTCGGCTTGCCAAGCCAAGGCCGTCAGGGCATGAAAAGGGGACATTACTGATTGTTAACTATTCGCGGGCGGCCGGGACCGCGAAGGGTAAACTCAAGGCCCAAACGCTTCGCCGTCCGTTGCACCCATGCCTCGGTCCCAAGCGGCCGACCGCGGTTGACGCTCGTGCGTATTCCGTCGAGTTGCTCATCGTTCAGTCCGCGATTAACCCATGCTACCCAGTTGCGAGAACGTTTCACGGGCCACGGACTCAACGGAAGCTCGGACGATCCATGTGTCCGTCGCCACAGCCCGCTCCAACGCCACTCCTCTGCCCGTTCGACTAGCCCGGCTCGCAATGCGTTCGCCTCGACGTACCGACACAACGTCAGGAAGTAATCGTCCTCTGCCACGGGAAAACTCTTGAACCGTCCTTGGTAGAGATGGCCTCCGCCGCGGCTATGGTAATGCTCGTGGTAGCGGCGAACGTGCGTCACGCCCACCCAGCCCATCCATCGCCCTAGCGCTTCGTCCGACTTTGGCCGAGCCACAAGATGCCAGTGATTGGGCATCAGGCAGTAGGTCAGCAATTCCACGCGGTATCGCTGCAAGCCTTCCGCCAACACCCGCTCGAACGCCTCGAAGTCACCCGCCGTACGAAAAATCCGCATCCGCCCGTTGCCGCGGTTCAGCACATGGTAGATCATTCCTGCTTCGGTCGCTCGGGCGGTTCGTGGCATCGGAGCATTCTATCAACGCCGATCCTCCCCGTCAATATCAGTGATGTCCCCTTTTCTGTCCTTTCTGTCCCGGCGAGAAGAAGCGGAGAAGCCTAGCCGTCCGAATCAGATTTGGGCCACGGACTTCAAGTATGTTTGGGTCGGCGATCGGCACTGCTTCCTGGTAAGTTTTTTGGACGAGTATTGCTAAGCGGCTGGCACGCGTGGGCAGTTCAGGTAGCGGGTGTAGCGATCGAGAGTGACGCTGGTAAAAGCACATTGACTGCATACAGGATGTATTTCACCTGTTCCCAGTAATCCGCATCTCACGCTTTGCGCCAACCCACCATTCCACAATGCCGCCGCGGAAGCCTCGCGTATGTGGCCGGGCTCGATGTATAACGGCGGATCGCTGAATATTGCAGTACTACAACACAACCGTATCGTCCCATCCCATTTCATGAGGATGTAGCGAAACGGCTGGTGGCATGTTACCGTAGTGCCGAATTCTGGTGGAATTTCGACGTTAATGCCCAGTTTTGCCCCAAGCTCCTGAGCAGCGAGAAATTCGCCCCGGGCGAGCTCCGGCGTCAGAAAAAGCGATTCCTCAAGCAACGAGGGCGAAAATATCTTGAACAAGCCGACGCAAAGTCGTTTGAAACCATGCTGGGCTGCGAGTTCTACAAGTGGCCTCAGTTCCGAAATGTTCTTCCGGCTAGCCGTGAAGCTAATCGACAGATACGGGCACGGCAAGTCACGCTTCTGGCTCGTCTCAATAAGACGATCTACGTTTTCCACTACCTTCGATAGTGAGGCGGTTCTAGTCTGCCGCTGCATCGTCTCACTAGCACCGTCAATGCTAATTGTGAGACTCGCAAAGCCACGCTCCAAAATCAAATCCACTACGCGAGGTCCCAAAGTCGTGCCATTATTGAACATGGTGAAGCGGGGCCTCAGCGGCACTAGTTTGTCGAGGATCGGCTTGAAGTTGGGTGACAACACGGTTTCGCCATAGCCGACGAAATTAACCGTATCAGATCGTTCGATAAATGGTATGAAAGCATCGAGCAACTCCGGTTTCATGTCTCCGATCGGATTCTTCCCTTTATCCCAATAGTTCCTGGCGCAGGTTCGGCACGATAGGTTACAGCGGTTGGTGACCTCTATAGTGACATCGAGCGGCGTAGCCAACAACTCACTGCGATGTTCCCGCATGTCAATTTCGTACAATTGGCCGTTTATTCGACGAAGAAAGTGGAGTGCCGTTGCGATTGGCTCGTCATTGCCCGATGGGTCACCCTTTTTCCGATTGAGCAAATGCACGGCGCGCTTTAGCAAGCTGGGCTTCAACTGAAGCGGGAAACGCTTCGTTCGTTTGGCTCCGCCGACAACGTAGGTAATTACAATCGCATCGGAGGAGCCGATTTTCGACGTCGAAACAATGCCAACGTAACCGGTGGCAAACTGATAGTCCGGGTGGGCGGCTCTAACATCGGGCCGTTCGATTCGCGTCAGTTTCTCATTAGCCCCCTCAAAAACTACGTCCATAATTGGCTCGTTCGCTACAATCCATCCCGATATAGCTACCTGTGTGAGACTACGAGGCACCGCGAAAGGCGATTCAAGATGAACGGCAATACCGGGAGCGATTTTTTTCATGCCTTGACGTCCTCTTGCGAACGCGCTGCGAGTGAAAGGGGGGATTGGGGCAAGTTGCGAGACTGACCAGCCAGCCTTTTCAACCGGTTCGTGGACAGGACAATCGTACTGCCGAAGAGTGTTCTCGTAAACCCGAAAAGTTGGCTATGCGGGAACTGGTTGGATACTATTTCAAGCTGCAATGGGAAGAAAAGGGGATAAGTCCAATTACTTTCGTTTCCTTGGTCTTCCACGAGGTTGAAAGGTGGATTCGAGGCCGAGCTTGTCGGCGGTCATCGCCTGCCAGACGGCGCTGCCAAAGGGATGGCCACGCTGCACTCATGTTTGCACGGCCTCCAATTCCGCCTTCGGCTGTGGTCGATTCACAAGGCAAACATCAATAATCTGCACAGTCGCTTATGCTGACACTTATGCTGAGGCATATACCTACTATTCTACCATTCGTGGAGCTCTTGACGCCGTTGGTTCTCGTTCAGTTCTCGTCTCCACCAACAAGCTTTTGCTCTAGCTGGTCGGCTTGCCAAGCCAAGGCCGTCAGCACCCGGCTAATCTCCATCGGTGTTGTGGTCTCGGCCAATTGATTGGCTTGGAGAACCACCATCTCGGTCGAGCCGATTGTCTTGATCGCAAAGGCGGCGTGCAGTGTGCCCGTGTTATACCGCAAGAGTTCGGCGGCATTCTTTTCGACATACGGGCCACAGACCGACCAATAGTTCACCGTCGGATGACCGGCCTGATCAACCTGGCCAACCTCGACGTTGACCACTTGTTTCCTAAGTGCGCCGACCGGCACGGTGATCTGTAAGACGCCGCCCGAGTCGTTGACAGGATAGCCAGCGGCGGAAGCCACGGCGCGAACGGCGGCCTTCGGATCGCTGATGGTGGCGGACATCGTCGCGGCCGGACCGGCTGGCGCGACCGCAGTTCCCGTCGCACCGCTCATGGCCTGCTGGATCATGCCGGGCATCATCATGCCGAAGCCCGCGCCCATGCCCATCCCCATCGCTCCGCCGGCGACGCCTCCGCCTCCTTGTTCGGCCAGCTTGGCCATGCTGTTGGCGGCCTGAAATTTCATGAAGGCATTCAGGTCGCCGACGGCGCCCATCGCACTTCGGGCGTCGATGGCCTTCTGCACTTCTTCTGGCGGCGTGATGGAGTTGATGAAGAAATCGACCAATTCGAGCCCATACTTGGCAAAATCACCCGCGAGCTTCGTATGCGTGTCGGCGGCCACCTGATCGTACTTCGAGGGCAGATCGAGCAGGGCAATTTTTTCCGCCCCTAATACATCGGTCAGCCGCGAGACCATCAGGTCCTTCAGATACGACGTAACCGCTTCGGTCGAGTAGATGCCCTGGGTGCCGAGGAGCGTGCTGACCAGCAGCGACGAGTCGGACACTCGGAACGAGTACTTGCCGAAGCTGCGCAACCGCACGACGCCGAACTCGCTATCGCGCAGGACGATTGGCTGCAACGTGCCCCACTTCTGATCGATGAACGTCTGCTTGCCGATGAAATAGACCTGGGCTTGGAAGGGGGACTTTTCCCAAGGTATGGTCAACAGCCGGGTCAGAATCGGCACGTTGAGCGTCGTGAGCGTGTGCCGGCCGGGGCCGAATGTGTCGAGTGCCTTGCCGTCGCGAAAAAAGACCGCCTCTTGGTTCTCCTGCACGATCAGTTGTGCGCCGAGCTTGATGTCGGCCGATCCCTCGAGCGGGATGCGCGCCACGATCGATTGGTTCGTGTTGTCGAAGAACTGGATGACTTCCAAGCGAATGGCCATGGCGATCTCCTTGGCGATGTGCGATGGGCTAAGCAGAATGGCATCATACAAGTCAGGAGTGGTTGGTGGCTAGTGGCTGTTGCTTCCACCTATCTGAACGTGACGGGCACCACGGGCTGCTTCTTAGCCTATGCGGCCGCCAATTTATGCACTGGCCGGTAAGTTGCCGCCAACTAATGGTCGGATGCTTTGAATATTCCTTTCGCATCCCCCCTAATCGCCCCGAGTTGACGTCTTTCTCCTCTCGATTCATCTTGGCGTAATCCGCAACCGATGCTATAGTCCCGCCCTCTCTTGTCTGGTGTTTCCTTCGTGCAATAGCCCGCGACGACAACGAATCAGGCTGACCCGAATGTCTGCCTTACCTCGTACATAGAGCTATGACCATTGCCCGTGGCCGAAGACTCCTAATAGTGCTTTGCGGCTTGGCAGCCGTGACGGGTTCGGGCTGCGCCGATCTCGACTTCCTTCCCTCGTGGGTTCCGTTCCAGAGTGCCGCCTCCGATCAACTTCCGGGCGTGGTTACTCCGGCGGAGCGCATCGCGGACTTGCGCAAACTTGCGGACAAGGCTGCCAACACCAGTGCGGAGGAGAAACTGCGGGTCTCGCAGCAGTTGGTCGCATCGATCCGGACCGAGAAGGACCCGTTGATACGCGACGAGATCATCCGCACTTTGGGCCGATATCCCGGGCCCGGCGTGGAGGCCATCCTCAAGGCGGCGCTCAGCGATGCCGATACTCAAGTCCGTGTGGCGGCCTGCGAGGCATGGGGGAAGCACGGCGACGCCACGGCGGTAAAACTTCTCTCCGAGGCGCTGCGAAGCGACGTCGATGCAGACGTGAGGCTGGCCGCGGCCAAGGCACTGGGCGACACGAAGAACTCGGAGGCCGTGGGCCCGCTCGGCGAGGCGCTCAACGACGCCGATCCGGCCATGCAGTATCGGGCCGTCTTATCGTTGAAGCGGGTGACCGGTAAGGACCTGGGCAACGACGTCAACCGATGGCAACAGTATGTCAAGGGTGAGGTGCAGGAGACGCCCCCGTCGATGGTCGAACGTTTTCGCCGTCTGTTCTAATGGGCCACGGCCGAGGCCGTGACGATGGTTTGTCATGTTCGTTGGGACGGAGTCGTTCGTTCCGCCGCGCTCCTCCAAGATGAAAAAGCATTGAGGCGCCATGACTGCGTTGCCGTTGCCTCAGGAAGCGAAAAGCCGTACGATAAGGCTCGTTCGGATCGCGCCTTGCTCGTTGCGAGTCTGCGATCCCGATACGTTGCGCCCGCCGCTTGGCTTGGCTGTGGGCGGTGAGGGCGTCAGCGGAGGCCGCCAGCCCATGCAGCCGATTCGTTTCACCGAGCAATTCAAGAGTCTGTTGGCCATTGCCCGACAGATCATCGAATCTGCGCGCTCCGAGGCGATTCTCGTGCTCTTAGAAGGGCCCACCGATTGGGCCCGCTTGAAGGGGCTGGTGGGCAAGCAGAAGGCGGTCGTGGCGGCCAATACGTCCGAGGATCTCGCCGGCGCCAACGAGGCTGGGCTGGCCACCGTCCGCCTCGACATGCCCGACCGGCCCATTTACGAACGACTTACCCAGGCCCTGCTCGAAGCCGTGGCCGATGACCTGTTGACGCCCGGCTCCAGCGTCGTGGCCCTGTACAGCGGTTTCGATGCCGATACGATCGACTCGCTGAGCGTGATCAATCTCGACGAGCACCTCAACCGGCTCACCGGTCGCGACCTGCGACAGTTGGAAACACGCGTGCCGCTGGACACGCTCAAGACGGTCGTCGATCTGGCCGTGGAAATCGGCCGTGACGGCCGCGAAGGCAAACCGGTAGGCACGCTCTTCGTCGTGGGCGACTCGCGCAAGGTGCTAACTTCCAGCCGCCCAGCCGGCTTCGACCCGGTCCGCGGCTATAACCGCAAAGAGCGCAACCTGGACGATCCCCGCGTTCGCGAGGGAATCAAGGAGATCGCCCAGATGGACGGGGCGATTATCGTCTCGGCCGACGCCGTTGTCGAGGCCTCGTGCCGCTACCTCGATTGTTCTGCCGCCGACGTCACGCTGAGTAAGGGGCTCGGCGCCCGACACTGGGCCGCCGCCGCCATCAGCCGCGCCACCAACGCCGTGGCCGTGACCGTCAGCCAGACCAATGGCACGGTCCGCATCTTCCAAAACGGCGAGGTGGTATTGAGAATCGAGCCGTATCTCCGCCGGCCAATGGTCTGGCGCGAGTTCGAGTATGAGCCGCCACCGCCCGAATCCAAGTCCAAGCCCAAGGCCGATGGCGCAGCGTGATTTGCGCCAGTCTTTTCTCTGCCAGCGTAGGGACGGCAAGCGTTAGCGAGGCCGGTCCATTGTCAGCTCGACGGCGAACCGGCTGCGTGGCTGGCTGGCTTGTACCACGTTGGCCGAGCGGATCTTGAGCGTTCCGGCCGGCTCGTTTCCCGAATCGACCGCCTCGTAGAGCACGAGGCTCGGGTCATTGGTCAGACGGCGGGCGAAATGGTAGCGGCTGCCCAACAGAGCCACCAGCCGGCTAGGGTCGCCAGTCGAGCCTTGCAGCGTGATCCGCTCGACCTGTTGCTGCGCGTTGAAGTAATAGGTCAGCGAGCCGGCCAAGTCGGCGATTGCCGTGCCGGTAACCAGTGGCACTCGGTAGCCACGTAACTGAAGATACGGCAGGCCGGTCGAGACCCTTGGCCACCGCTGGAGCACCCACTCGACCGTCACGTTGAACCGCAGCACCTCATCCAGACTTGGCGTCGGCAAGGAGTCAAGCGTCGAGCCCTGCACAGGCAGCAGACCGCCAACTGTCGGAGCAGTCGCCGGCACGGAAAGTTGGGGCGACGTAGCAGCGGTGGTCGCCGCGCTGCCGCTCCAGTTACGCTTGATGCCACTAACCAGGTCCGAGGTCGAGAACAGGCTGATTGGCCCGCCTGCTGCCAGCATTACGCCGCCGATGCAAATCAGCGTTTTCTTGAATCCCATATCTGCAAGCATCGGCATGCCGCTGCCCTCGGCTTGCCGCAACGTGTCATCAGCCGCCGTACTTTGCCGGACCGGAAACACTGGCAGCACCGCTGCGGCGGATTTCCGGCCCGAAAAATCGGCAAAGGAGAAACACCCCTAACAAATAACAAACTTGACCCGGTACTCCTGCCCGAGTAGCATGTTATCGATATAGATCAACGAACTGTGAGTGCGCTTATGTGGATGCATTGCCGCAAACTGAAGGTTGCTGCAGCAGTCGTATATCTGCTGATAGTCACCTGCTCTGCATTGCTGCACGATCATGATGCCCACGACCGGCACCAGCCGGTTGCGGGCGGGCATGCTTCGATCGTTTCGCACCACCATGATTGCCCGATCTGCCAGTTCTTGGCCCAGAAGCCGGCTCCGGTTTCCCACGTAACGCCGGCCAGCCTGAGCACGCGCTTCCAGCGGCTGCCCGCCGCGACTCCACCGATTGTCGAGAGTCGCTCTTTCTCCGCCTGGCACAGCCGTGGCCCGCCGGCCGTGGCCTGAGCCATTCTCGCGGATCGATCTTCCCTAACCTCGCTCGTGCGCGCTGAGGGTGCAACGATGGTTTAACGTTGCGCGGCTGCGGCGGGCAATCCAACGGAGATAACTCATGGTTGCGCGACCTGTGCGCGGCTTTACGCTCATAGAGCTTTTGGTAGTCATTACAATCATCGGTATACTGATTTCCTTGCTGTTGCCGGCCGTCCAGGCCGCCCGAGAAGCGGCGCGACGGCTGCAATGTATGAACAATCTCAAGCAAATGGGACTGGCGCTGCAGAACTATCATGCAGCGATCGGGGCTTTTCCGCCCGGTTACAAATCGACTGTGGGTCCTAGCGATCCGGCAGACGACAAGGGCCCAGGTTGGGGCTGGGCGGCACTGATGCTTCCGTACCTGGAGCAGACTAATGTTTACAATCAGATCCGCTTTGACAAGGACATCGCTGATCCGCTCAATGCCGCGATTCGTATGACATCGCTGACCGCGTTTCTTTGTCCCGCGGACGACGGTGACCCAACGTTCAATATCAACAAATTGGGCGACTCAACGCCCGATTATTCCACGCCGCTTACGGATTCGGCCGGCAACCCGGTGGCCGTGGCCCGCAGCAGCTATGTGGGCGTCTTTGGCAATCCGGAGATCAGTTGGGATCCGGGCTATCTGGCAACTGATCTCGACCCGGTGACCGGCGAGGATCGACGCGGTTCCAAGCACCGCGGCATGTTCTGCCGCAATACGCCGGTGCGGATGGCTGACGTGCCGGATGGAACCAGTCACACCCTGTTCGTGGGCGAGCGCAGCATGAACCTCGCCTCGGCAACATGGACCGGTTCCGTGACTGGCGGACAGGTGCCGCCCAGAACCAACGGACCGTCTGGCTTTGGGCCCGAAGGCGCCCCGGTCCTGATCCTCGGCCATACCGGTGACGTATATGACGATCCGCCCCACACGCCCAATAACCATGTGAACCACGTCGACGACTTTTGGAGCCGGCATACGACGGGCGCCAATTTCCTGTATGTCGACGGCTCGGTGCATAGCATCACCGACTCGATCGATCCGCGGGTGTGGTGGGCGCTGGGTACGCGGGCAGGCAACGAGGCCAACGATTCAACGCCCTAAGAAACGGAGACTCCGAATGACACAATGCACGTTCCGTGCTGTCGCGATGTTCATGTGCGTCGCGATCCTGGGCATCGCCGGCTGTGGCAAGACGACCACAGTAACCGGCAAGGTGACGTACCGGGGCCGACCGGTGCGCTATGGATCGGTCACGTTTCTCAGCAGCGCGAAGGTAGCCCGCTCCTCCGCCATTGAATCCGACGGCTCGTACACAATTTACGATGTGCCGCCGGGCAATGTGAAGATTGCCGTCACTAGTCGCAATCCGAGAAAGGGCCGCTTTACCGCGCAGGCCCAGCATGCTGTGCAGCCTGCGCAGCCCGGTCGTCGTACAACGCTAAAACCTGCTTCGACCAAGCCACCGAAGGACTGGTTCGCGCTGCCGGCGGGGTTTGAATCGCCCGAGACCTCGGGGCTAAGCTGTGACGTCGTTGGCGCCCATGCCGAGCACGACATCGAGTTGAAATAGCGTTATGGGGTCCGTGAGGCGGACGCCGCCAGCTTACGAGGCTTTGTCGGAAAACATCGGAACCTCCCAATTGTCATTCTGAGCGCAGCGAAGAATCTACGAGCTTTCCCGGCCTCGGAAGAGATCCTTCGCTGCGCTGAAGAGATCCTTCGCTGCGCTCAGGATGACAGGTGCGCCTTCTCCGACAAAGCCTAGTGCATCGCTGGCGCACCGCGATCGGCGACCCGCGTGCCGACTTCGCCCGGGGTTGTGAAGGGGGCAGCCGTGCCGGCTCCTTGCAGGGCCGCTAAACGCGACGCCACTTGCGGCTGGCGGCTGTCACATGACAGCGAGCGCTGATAGTTGGCCACGGCCTGTGCCTTGTCGCCGGTGTCTTCGCGAATCTTGCCCAGGGCCGTGAGCGCCCGGGCGTTGTCGGGCTGAATCGCCAATGCGTCGATCAAGCAATCCTTGGCGACCTGGCGGTTGCCGAACTCATCGTTCAACCGAGCGAGTTCGATCTTCGCATCGGCCGAACCGGGCTGACGTTGCACCCACCCCTCGATCAATCGGAAGGCATCTTCCTTCCGCCCTTCTTCCGACAACAGCACGGCCAGCCCACGATAGCAATCGGTGTGGTTGTCGTTCCGGTCCAGGCACAGATTGTAGTACGATTCGGCCTGATCCAGATCGCTCTGGCGGTGTTCGATCTTTCCGATGCGGTGATACGTGGCCGCAAGATTGTAGTATGAGTCGGGGCTATTCGCGTCGGCGTAGGAGGCCTCTTGAAACTGTTTGGCCGCCTCCTGGTATCGGGCCTGCTGGTATAGCCGGACCCCTTCCGCATTGCGGCTCTGGGCGTTGAATTCGCCGCAACCAGCGACGCCAACGAGAACCACCGCCAAGAGTGAAAAACCCAAAGCATGAGTGGATGTAGCCACGGCGTCATGCCTCGCTGTACAAGAGCTTCGGTGACAGGCCTTCTCGCCCGCCTCCCTCGGTGGACGGCGCAGCCAGAAGCGCCGGCCGGGACGTGAGCGAAGCGGGAGGATACCGACGCCCGGCACCCAAGGCAAGAGCGGTTTCGTGCGGGTAAACCGCGAAGGACGGGCAAGGTCGGGGTTGTGCAAACGACTGCTTCCGTTAGCTAACTGTAGCCAGCTCGCTCGCAGGCGCGCTAGCTTCGAGACCCGACACGGTGGCGACCTCAACTTGTGGACGCTTCTCGTAGCCCAACGACTTGATCACTTCGAGCACCTCGCTGCACGTGGGGAACATACGGCCGCTGCGGCGCTTGTAAGCGTCCATTGCACCCATGAACTCCACTTCCTCCGGCGTATAGTCCCGTTCGCAAGTGGTGGGATCGATCTGGCGACGACGACTGACCTTTGCCCGGCGCTCGGTGGTACGGCGATCCGAATCCACGGGGATACTCAGCGTTCGGCGATCATCGCTCGCTCGGCGGTCCGATTTCTCGCGGCGATCGATCGTGGCCGTCGCACTCGGCTGGACGCCGGCGTGCCGTTTCGCCGTCGGTTTCTTCTCCTTGGCTACCGCAGTCTGCTTGCTCTTGACGCGAATCGAACTCGACTTCTTACTGGCGACCACGGAACGGCCCTCCGCTGAAAAATGTAAACTTCGGTTGCGTGTCAACGTAGGAAGAATACATCACGGTTGCCAAAAGTCACCAAAAAAGCGACTGGGAAAGGTCAGCCGGTTAGGAAAGAAGTCTGATTATGCCGACAGCTACGCACAGGCAATCGCTGCGGCCGAACGCGATCGAGCCGATTGTGCGGAATAGACGAAATGCGCGTGCACCTCCCCTCTGACTTCGCTGGAGAAACACGGGGCGAGGGCTTGGCGAGAACGAGCGGCCCTTACCTCAGCTCTTTCCCGGAGAGGGGCCTTATCGTCGCGCCAGCTTACGCAATGCGTCGATGCCACGCTCGATCACGGCGTCGTCTGCCGCATAGGACAGGCGAAAATGCGTGTCGCGGCGGCTGAAGACATCGCCGGGAATGATCAGCAACTGGTGTTCTTCGATGGCACGGGTGACGAACTCCGTGCCGGTGCCCCAGGGGGTCTTGGGAAACAGGTAGAACGCCCCGCCCGGCCGCACCAACTCGTAGTCGTCGGCCAGGCCGGCCACGAGCATGTCCCGTTTGCGGCGATAGTCGTCGATATGCGAAGTAACGTCGATATCCATGGCCACGGCGCCTGCCCATTGCACGGGCTGCGGCGCACAGACAAAGCTGTATTGCTGTAGCTTGATCATCTCCTGAATGATGGCCGACGGACCGTGGGCAAATCCCAATCGCCAGCCCGTCATGGCGTACGTCTTGCTGAAGCCGTCGATCACCAGCGTCTGCGGATTGTAGGTGGCCGGCGAAACAAACGGCTTGTCGTAACAGAAGGCCTTGTAGATTTCGTCGCTAATCAGCACGACGTTTCGCTTCGCGGCCAGCTCGGCCAAGGCGCGAACCGCTTCCTCGTCCGCCACCGCTCCGGTCGGATTCACCGGGCTATTGAAAATGATCGCCTTCGTTCGCGGCGTGATGGCCGCCGCCACACGCTCGACGTCGATGCGGAAGTCGGGGTAGGTATCGATGTAAACGATCTTGGCCCCCGCCACCGCGGCCAGCGCGTCGTACATCACGAAACACGGATCGAAGACGATCACCTCTTCGCCCGGATTGACCAGCACCATGAGTGCCAACATCAGCCCGCCGCTGGTGCCCGAACTAACAAACAACTCGCGATCATCATGACCGTATTGCCGTGCAACTTGTGCCTGGAGCTTCTCGCGCAGCACGGGCATGCCCTGCGTCAGGGCATAGCCATTCTTCCGGCTCTGGATGGCGTCGATAGCCGCCTGGCGCACCGGCTCGGGCACGTCGTAGTCGGGCTGTCCGATCGACAGATTGATAGGGTCCTTCAGCTTCGCGGCAAGATCAAAGACCTTACGGATGCCAGAGGAATCGAACAGACGGGTGCGGTCGGCCAACCAGTGTGCGGACATAATATCGACGTGTTCCCAACTTGTGTGTTTGTCAGTTTAGCAATATGGCCGCCGGCTGCCGCGCCACATAACATGACGGGGCAACCGGAAACGCCCAACTCACCATACCGCGAACTTAGCCCGTTTCGCCACGCTCGTCAATAATCGAGGACGTTTCCTCGGAATCGGACTGCCTTCCGACTTCGCGCACCGGAGTGGTTCTTGGGGTCGATCTCATACCCCCAGCAACTTGACACCCAATTCGCAGCCAGGATAGACTGCGGCCAACGTTCGATTGTGCTCCAAACGCAATGCCAAGGTCTTTGGAGCAGTGAGAATGAGTCATTCCTGGAGGTGGATCATGAACGCAATCGTTTCGAGGACTGCGCTGGTAGTGGCCGCGGTGCTGGGCATGGCCGCGAGTTTGATGCCGGGGCAGGACTTTTCGCCGCCGTCCGAGGAAAGCCAGTTGCCCAGGGCAATGCATGCGCAAATGAACGACCTGCCGCGCATCACGGTCGGCCGAGAGAATGCGGACATCATTGGCCGGGACAATCGCGCCCTCCAGGCGGCGGTCGACTACATTGCCGGCCTGGGCGGAGGGACAGTCGAGATCGGCGCAGGCGAGTTCCTGATGCATGACTCGCTTCATCTACGATCGTTCGTCACGGTTCGGGGCAAGAAAGACAAGACCGTTCTGCGCAAGGCCGACGGCCATTTTTCGCGGCTCGCCATCGACGGCGACTACGGCGAGGAACAGATCACACTCGCCGATCCGACGGGTTTTGCGGTCGGTCAAGGCATCGCAATCTGGGATTCAGAATCGGTCGGGTTTCATACCACCGTGGCACGACTGACGGGGCGGCGCGGCAACACTTTTTCGGTCAGCCCGGCGCTTCAGTCCAACTGCATGGTCGGCAACAAAGCCGAAGCCGCTACCGTATTTCCCGTGGTGAGCGGATGCAACGTCGAGGGAGTTCGCATCGAGGACCTTACCGTTGATGGTAACCAACAGAATAATGCGCCGCTCAACGGCTGCCGCGGCGCGGGCATCTATCTTTTTCGTGCGGTTGGCACAATCATCCGGGGTTGTACGGTGCGCAACTTCAATGGCGACGGGATCAGCTTTCAGGCCGCCAACGACGTGACCGTGAGCGACTGCACAAGCGAGGACAACGCCGGCCTGGGCATTCATCCGGGCAGCGGCTCGCAACGGCCCACCGTTCGCAAGTGCATCGCTAGGCGAAACGGCGGCGATGGCCTGTATCTGTGCTGGAGAGTTCGCCACGGCATTTTTGAGGACAATCTTTTGGAAGCCAATAAGCAATACGGCATCTCGATCGGCCACAAGGATTCCGACAATCTGCTGCGGCGTAATCGGGTGCGGCTCAACCAGAGTGATGGCGTTTTCTTCCGCGACGAAACACTGGGCATGGCCGCCCACCGCAATCGCCTGGAAGCCAACCTGATTGAGGACAATGGCCTGGCCGGACAGGCGGCCGGCATCCGAGTTAGCGGCGAAACCAACGGCCTCGTCTTCATCGGCAACACAATTCGCGACACGCGGCCTGCCGCTTCACAGACACAGACTGTCGGAGTCTGCATCGAGGCCAAAGCCGGCGATGTTGCGCTCGATAACAACACGATCGAGGCGAAAACGAAAATCGAGGATCGCCGGACGTCGGCTCCAAAATAGCAGGGCGAAACCGAGTTTCGAGCACTCTTGTCTTTATGGGGCTGCCGTCCGATGCAAATGATAGGGCACTGATTATTCGCCTCGAGCCTTCACTGCCTTCTCGCCACGCCTCCCGCGCCGGTTGATCTATGCAGACTGGCTTGGCCGCGGCTACAATTCCCTGATCATCGCCACCTGAGAACGGCAAGACCGTTGCGGCCGATAAGCGACGTGCAAAAACCACTCGTGGAGAAGTGTGTATGATCTACCAAATCTTCGCCTGGATCGTAGCGTTGGTCGCCTGTGGATTGTTCGTGGGCCTGCTCGTCTTCATGGAAGTCGGCCGGAGGATCGGCCTGCGTCGATTGGAAAAGGATCCGAAAGGATCGCGCGTTGGCGTCGGGGCCCTTGAAGGCGCTGTCTTTGGCTTGCTGGGCCTACTCTTGGCGTTCAGTTTCTCGGGGGCTGCGAGCCGATTCGACACCCGCAGGCAACTGGTCGTTGAGGAGGCGAACGCTATCGGCACGGCCTACCTGCGCCTGAATCTGCTCTCGCCCAACAAACGTGCAGAATTGCAGGGACGATTTCGACAATATGTCGACACGCGATTGGATGCCTACAGCAAACTTCCCGACCTTGATGCGGCTTTTGAAGGACTTGCCAAGGCAAACGCTAATCAGGACGAGATTTGGAAGGAGGCCGTTGCGGCCACGCGAGAAGAAGCCTATCAGCCAGCTGCCATGCTGCTCCTTCCCGCATTGAATGAGATGATCGATATCACCACTACTCGGACCATGGCAGCCAGAACGCATCCGCCAATGATCATCTTCGTGATGCTGGGCGTCCTGTTACTAGTCGGCGCCCTCTTGGCTGGTGTCGCCATGGCCGGCGGCAAACACCGGAGCTGGGTTCATATTCTTGGTTTTGCTGCTATATCTACCGCAACGATGTACGTCATCCTCGATCTTGAATACCCTCGGTTGGGGCTGATCCAAGTCGAAGCCTTCGATCAGGTGCTCGTCGATGTCCGCGCGAGCATGAAATAGCAGGCATACGGCGGCAACTCCAGGTGCACGCGAGCGACCCTATTCGAGCAGCGCGTCGCGGTCGAGAACTATCGAGAACGGCTCGTCGCTGCGGCTTAGGAGCACGAACAACTCGGTGACGGTCATCAGGGCGTCGGGCAAAGCCAAGCCCGCGATGCGATGCCAGAATCGGCCCGCAGAACCGCCACCCAAGCAGGCGCCGTGTTGACTCATAGCGGCTGCCATGTCGGCCCGCCGCGTGCCGCAGGTCGCGATACGCACGCCAGCGCTTTTCAGCCGCTCGCGCATCCGTTGCGAGGCGCCTTCTTCAACGACGACACACGGGGGCTCCTGATTCAAGCCGTCCGCTTCACGCGATCGCGCCAGTAGCAATAACAGTCGTTCGGCCGACACGGCCCGACCTTGCTCGTCCAACACTCGACACGACTCTCCGTCGCCGTCGACGCACACGGCGAAATGGGCCCCATCGGCGCGGACCTGCTGAGGCAGGTCATGCCGAGCCACGCGATTCGGGATGACCTGGCACGCCACCGTCGCAGTGAGCTCGTTCAGGTACTCGACCAGCGGGCGCGACGCCGAGTCGATCACAACCCGCAGCGGGCGCAGAGCGTGATAGTGCTCTCGGATTGCGTTCAAGTACGGCGCGGTGGCCGCCGCCCGGCGCAAATCGCCATACTCGCGCGCCGGCCGGTCGACACCCGCTTGATAGCGTTGGGCAATCGCCTCCAGACCAGCGTCGCCAGACAGCGGCCGCGGCCCGGTAGACCAGAATTGCAGACCGACCAGATGGGGCTCGTGGCTCGGATTGCCGACGAGAATGCCGCCGGCCGAATTGAAGTGCTGCACGGCAAAAGCCAGACAGGCGGCCGTGGCGGGCCCAATATCCATTACATCGCAGCGGCCAAAGCGAAGCCCTTCACCGACGGCGGCCGTCACCTCGGCCGTGAGTGGCCGACCATCGGAGGCAAGGATGATCGAAGCATTGGGCCCGCTATCCCGCATGACAGCGGCAAACGCGGCCGCAACTTGGCGAGCGGCCGCGGGCGTGAGATCGTTCAAATAGACTCCGCCGGCCCCTTCCTCGTGAAAGAGCGACCGGGGCCGACCGCGCGCCTGCACCTCCTGCAACTTTTCGACCTGCCGCGGCGAGAGTGTGCCCGTATCTCCGCCGTGCGGACACTGGCGACAGGGCGGATAGAAGGCGGCCAGTCGGCCCAGATGCACCGCCCGCGAGATCGGATGCTGCTGCCCAGGGCAGCAGTAGATTTGCTCGTCGAGTGGAACCGTCTTAGCGTTCATGGTCATCCGGCAGGTTGACCGTGCACTCTATCCCGCCGTGCCAGTAGGGGTCAAGATCGCTGGTTGGGCGAGCATCTTGCCCCCATCGTTGGGTTGCCCCATTTCACCGCAAGATGTAGAATCCCCGTGCGCTATGTCGTTCGCTGTGGCTAATCTACCGACTCTTGTTGGCGCACTGTTCCCAGAATTGTGCGGGCGATTGCTTAAAGGGCTAGTTCCGTGAATGCTTCCTTGAACGAGAGGATTACTGTTGAAATCAATGGCAAGTGGGTTCGACGAGTCAAATCGCCTTGGTTTTGGATTGTATCTTCGCTCACTGGTGTATCGGTCACTTTTGCTCCGTTGTTCCTCTATCAGTGCGGAAAGGGCGGGTTTCCAGACGCTGCCTGGTGGATGGTGCCCGCCTGCTTTGCAGTAATCTACCTTGTGCCTCTGTTCTACTTCAATCTAGGACGCGAAGTGATCGCCGACATCTACCGTCAGACTACCGTCCCGAGGACGCGATCGCGTAAGCTGCCGGCGTTCATGGGAGCTGTCGGTCGGTTCCTTCGACGCGTGCGAGGACGGTAGATGAATATTCAGGACAAGCACAATTTGTAAAACTCGTGGGACGCCCGACGCTGCCTCGTTTGTGAAGCATATGAAGGCAATTCTCAAAGAAATCCTGCGTTGGTGCGGAATCGTGGCCTGCGGTGGCTATGGCATATGGCAACTGGTCGAAGCGACCTGGTGGATCATCACACGATGGGAAGGTTGGTCCGACGTATCCTTCCTTGTCTTTCCGTTACTCATTGCGGCTCCGTTCATTGCAGTCGCGTACATTTGCTGGCGTCGCGAATACCGCAAGCTGTTTCTCGTTCTTGGGGTCGTGGGTGCCGTTGCGCTGTTTGGACGTAAGCGTCAAAGAATCGCCATTGGTATCACAGCCTCAACCGCCACTGGATTGGCCAGTGTCCGATCGTCCCGCGTATCCATTCGCCGCGAGCCAATCACACGCCATCTGTATTGTATCCGCACCGCGATTATCAAATCGCCTCTTGATAATCTGCCCGAGGCTGACAGCGGCGGTATGGCGAGTATCAGAATCTTCCGAGTGATTCAACACAAATCGAGCAATCACGGGAATCGCATCGCGTGACCTCAAGTTCCCAAGCGCAGCTAGCAGGGAATCCACCACAAGTCGGTCGCTTTCTGTCTGAAGCGCTGAGGTGATCTGCGACACAATCTCTGGCAGGCGTCGAGCGTCACGCAGGCCGCAAAACACGTTGGCAGCCGCTTCACGATGGTCGCGATCTGCACTACGGACTAACTTGACGGCGTATGGGACCGCTTCTGCGCCGCGAGCAACAAGCCCCCAACCAGCATGAACAATTCGGTTGTTCACCACGGACGCCATCTCACGGTCGGCGTTTGTCACCGGCCCTTTGGCACGTGGTTTGTCCTTCAAGTACGGGGCCGATTCCAGAATCAGGTTGTAGTAGTATTGTGCCGATTCCGAGTAGTATGACAAATCGGGGCCGCTTGCGTATTCGTGGGGAATCTCGCGACTGTCAATCAAATCGAGGTGGTTCGGGTAGCGTGCCAGCAGCCGTGAACGTTCTCGGCCTCTAGCCTGTTTGCCTAATCGGAACAGTGACAGAAGGCGATCGAACATACCCTTGTTGCCACAGTGATACGCAGAACCGTGTGGCCCCAAGCAAAACGCCATCGCGCAACCCGCCGAACTGGCCACACGTAAAACACTGCGGTGACCTCAGTCTAATCTGCCTTCCTTCGGTGTCAAGACGCGGCGAGAGGCCCGTTTCTGTCGGCGACGGGCTTGAGCCTCGCGGGATTCTTCTTCGCGTTGCTCAAGTCGATGTTCAGGATGGGTGGCAACCCAGCGATCCGGCAGAAGCGATTCCAGGGTGGTGGTATCGCCAGCAGCGATGGCCGCAATCCGACGTAGCACGTCGGTCAGATACGGCCAAACGTCCACGCAGTTCCGCCGGGCACTCTGCACCAGCGTGTAGAGCGTTGCCGCCGTCTGGCCGCCATGCTCGCTTCCAAAGAACAGGTAATTTTTCCGACCGATTGCGACGGGCCGCAGAAGCCGCTCAATAACGTTGTTGTCTATTGGAATCCGCCCGTCGCCGGTGTACCTGACGAAGGCGTCCCAACGGTTCAGCACGTAGTCGATCGCCTCAGCCAGTTTCGCCGTGGGCCGCAACGTGGGCCGCACTTCATCGAAACGGGCCTTCATCCTCGTCAGGATCGGCAATGCCTCGGCCTGTCGCAACGCCCGGCGTTCGTCCACCGACATCTCTTTGGCACGGTCCTCGATGTCGTAAAGCTGCTGCGTCCAGATCATGGCCTCATGGACCAGGGGGTGACTGGTCGCCGGAATCGCTTCCTCGAAACCGCGCCGACCGTGCGCCCAGCAAGCCACGTCCACAAGGCGGCCCGCCGCCTCGCGCACGAGCGAGGTGTAGACGATGTAGCCGTCCGTTTGAAGATAACCACGATAATCGGCCAAGACTTCCCTCGGCCCATCGCGACTGCGGCTGGGCCGGAAGTCGTAGAACACGTACCGATGGTTCGCATCCCCGGCGTAACCGCTGAGGTATCCCGTGATCGCCTTGCCGTTGCCCGGCTTGAGCATCTTGACCTCGGTTTCGTCGGCATTGATGACAACGCTGGCAAGCACCCGCTCGTGGATTAATCGTTCCAAAGGTCGCAAAGCCTGGGCCGTTCGACTCAGCAGCCCGCAGAGCAAGGCCCGCGATAGCCACCGCTTCAGCGGACCAAGCAGCAATTCCTGCTGCCGATACGTCGGCAAGTGATGCAAGAACTTCCACGTCACCAGCCAGGCTAGGATGCTCGGCCCAAAGGGGCTTTTCTCCACGGCTTGCGGCGGTCTCTCGGTGGTCTGCATCTGGGAGCCGTCGTGGCAGTGCGAACAGCCGTAAGTAAACCGCACTTCTTCCACCACGTACAGCTTTGCCTCTTCCATCTCCGCCCGCTTCGTGACGTGGGTGCGGATGATGGTCCGCTGGGCTCCGCAGCAGCCGCAAGGCAATTCCGAGTCGGGCAGCGGGTATTCGGTTCGCCGGTGTTCCCAGAATTGCGGGAACTCGATCCTCGGCCGCCGTGGCTTTCTTCGAGTGCGAGGCGGCGGCGAATCCGTATCGGTGTCTGGTTGAGCGGTCTCCTGCTTGGCATCCAACCCTTCGACGACTTCAGGCACGAACAGTACCTTTTGATCGGGTGAGGGTGCGTACCGCTCCCGTCGTTGGCCGAACATCGCCCGCTTAAAGAATCGCAGTTGTTCGGCGGCCTTCGCCAGTTGCTCCTGGTAGGCGGCGATGGCTTCCTGCTGCTGGGCGATGACGGCCTGTTGGTCCGCAGTGGTCTGCTCCAGATCACAAATCCGTTGCTGACAGGTCGCCAGTTGATCGGCAAGAGATGGACATCCTTCATCCATGCCCTATTAAACGTTCGCCACCGCAATTGGTTCCGTTGGTATTGAAGGTTTTTTCGAGATGGCATCATGCGCGACGCCATCGCGGACGACGCCGCACACTGGCCAGGTCGATGCCTTCCAAGATCAGCACCAATTCGCTCATTCGCATCTCGACTCCGACCGGCGAAGTGGAACCATCCTCTCGGACAGCCGGTGCAGATCGTGGCACCTCGAAGGTTCCGCCTTCCAATCGCTTGTACCAAATGACCAGGCCGTCGCCCGCAAACCACAACACCTTCACACGGTCGCCACGCCGATTGAAGAAAAGAAACAGATCGCCTGATTCTACCTGTTGGCCTAGCTCTCGCTCCACCACTCCGACCAATCCCTCGAACGACTTTCGCATATCAGTGGGGCCGGTCTTGGCAAACACCCGAAGCGACGTGGGCAAGCTCAGCATCGGTGTGCCCTTCGCGCTGGTCGGGCCGCTAGAGCAGCGACCACCACACCGACTGTCTGCGCTTCGCAGCCCTGGACCCGCAGCATGACGCCGTCGGGCCACTCGACTTCGAGCTTGGCCGCACCAATCGGCACGGCATCGACGACCTGGACTGGAAGGAGGGCCTGCGTCGCCCGCTGCCCGGCTTCGCGCCGGGGCCGCCGCAATCGCCGCTTCCCAGCATGAAACGTGGCCGGGGCCAACTTCTCCTTGGAGCAGAACCCAACGATGCTCTGCCCGCTGGTCTCCTGACGCTCAATCACTTCCCGCCAATACCGCTGCCGGTCCCCGCTCGTGACCCTCGCCATCGCCTGATCCTCCGAATGCCTTGGCTGAATCGTACCCAGGCATCCAGCCTACCACGGCCCGCAAGGCTGGCGATTTATTGACGCTTACGTTTGGACTGCTGATGGCCCTGCCAGATCAGTTGGGCATCGAGGAGTACTTCCGCGAGAATCTGCACGATAGCGATGGAATGCGTGCCCATCCGTGGCTCGTTGTTCTCGACGGGCCATTCTCTCTTCTCTGCTTGTTCGGACCAATCTACGCCGCTGCGTGGTTCTATCGGATATGCCGGTACTGGGCCTATTGCGGATCGCCTGGCCGGGAAGCGCAGACGAGGGTAAAGACACGGGCCACTCGCTGGCTCGTTTGGATGGGCGTCGTATGCATGTTAATGCCGCTAGTCAAAATGATTGTCACGCTCAAGCGCATGATGCAATCTCCGAACGGACAACTGCCGTCTGGTGCACTGAATGGTTCCCTAGCATGGACCGAGGGACTGTTGATGGTGGGCTTCTTGTTGATTTTTGTCGGACTGGTCCGTCGCCGTCCCGTTCTCAAACAGAACGAAGAGACCACGTCTGAGAACGCGCGCGGCAGCAAACCATCGCTCCGGGATTGACTTCGGCTGGGTCGTACTGTCGAAGAGTGCTACCGGCTTTGCCAGTGGCGTTGTTCGCACAACGGGCCTTCCGGCAACCCCCTCCGATCCCACCTTGCTGCCGATGAAAGGCTAGACTAGACTAGCGTGTGTGCCCGGAGGGTACGCGAATGGTTAGCAGCCTGACTCGAAACTCCCCCGAGGCCATTTTGGCCTGTTGGCGCAACTCTTTACGCAGCAGGCTAAAGCATTAAGCGATCATAGCTTACGTCGCTTTGTCGCCGCTCCGCGAAAGCCCCGCAAAGCCCCCTCTAGGACGTTAAGCGGGCGTCAGTGACGCCCCGCTCAATCACTTCCATAGTCCGCCCAGAACTTCCTGCGCTTCCGACTAAAGGATGGCATAGTCCAATGGCGTCGATTAGATTCGACCTTCTTGCCACATGCGGAACGCCGAGCTACGATGCCGCAAACGGAAATAAGCGAACGAGAGATGGCATCGAACGAGATCAAACTGGCGTACGACAAAATTGAGGATCAACTCGTACAGTTGGTCCCCGAAATTGCTCCTGCCGCAAAGACGTATTGGCGGAAGGAAGGGATGCCGGGCGAAGACGCAGGGCCATATATCTTCTTTGAAGACATGTTCGCGACTTTCGTGGAGGTTCTGCTTCGTCTACCGCCGTCCAAGCCACGAGACCGTCTTCTGTTGCGTGCGTTCCGAGCCGTTGAAGACATGCTTATGGCCGCTGATCAGAACCTGGTAGATTTGGCGTACATCGGCATGTTCGAGGGACGCGACATGTGGTGGTTAAAGCGCAGCGAGCCCTTTCTAGGAGCGGCGGCTACCGCAGAACTTGAGCGCCAACGCCCTGGATGGCAAAAACAGGTGCGTACCGCCGTCAAGAGCCCGTCCCAAGAAATAGTCGATATTTACGGTGTAAGAAACGTGATCGCACAGGAGCTGCGCAGCGAGTTAGCGGATATCCCTGGCCGCACTATTTTGGACTGAAAGCGGAGAACTGATTTCTGTTGCAAACTTCTCTTCCCCCGTCCGTTGCCTGTTGTGCGCTGCCCGCAAACGGCTCGTCGGTCAATTGGGCTGGTAGTGTCGAAGAGTGCCACCGCCTTCGCGGGTCTGCGAGTGCCTCGCTTGGCATTCTCGGGTACGGCTTGCTGGGCTCCGACAGTATGGTAGAATCAGCTACGGATATCGCAGCTTCCTTGACAATGGCATGTCGTCTGAAAAAGGGGCGTCACTGCAACAAAACGCTGGCTTCTAAGGCAATGCGTTCTGCGACGCAACCCTAATCGCGACAAGGCTTTGCAGCGTCCTTTGGAGGGTACGCGAATGGTTAGCAGCCTGACTCGAAATCAGGTGCGGTGCAAGCCGTTGAGGGTTCGACTCCCTTGCCCTCCGCTCTCGCAACTCGAAGACAAAAAAGGAGTTTCGGTTGTTCATCAACTGGGCTCCTTTTCGTCTTTCTTGTGTTCTAAAGAGGGGGTGTTGATGAAAGTGTTGATGTTTCCCGGCGTCGCCTACCAAAGCTCCTCCGCCATCTCGTCGGCGTCGAGGTCGACGTAGTATCGCAGGGTGGTCTCGATCGCATCGTGCCGCATGAGCCTTTGGAGCACCGAAGGCATGACCTTGCGGGCCCAACGGGTTCCGAACGCCCGGCGGAAGTCGTGGGCACTGGCATATTTCTCGGCCCCGCTGTTGACGATGACCCCCGCGTTCCTGCCGATCTTCGAAACGACCCGCCCCACACTCCTTGCCGCCATCGGCTTGCCGGTGAACTGGCTGTCCAATTTGAAGACGCTGCCGTGACGGTCAGCCTCGGGGGTGGTAAGGAGGAACTCGGCGAAATCGGGCGTCATGGGCAGCACGCGGTCGCGATTCCCCTTTTCGGCCTCGGCGACGATCCGTAGCCGGGGACGTTTGCCCGACAGGTCGATGGAGATCGCAGCATCCTCGTCCCATGACAGAACCAGCGACTCTCCCAAACGCAATCCGGAGAACCAGAGTCCCTTCAGATAATGCACCCACGCCGCCGCGTCCTTAGGTCGAACCGCCGGCACCTCGTTGAGCATCTTTTCGTATTCCGCCGGCGTGATGGGACGTCCCCGCATCATACGCTGGCCCTTGGACCGTTTGGGCATGTGGATCTTAGGCATGATGGGCATCAGGCCCATCGAGACCGCCCAATTCAAGGCTGCCTTCAAGTGACGAAGGTAACTCGCAATCGACGTCTCCTGAATCTTCCTTGCTCGAAGCTTTGCTTGGAAGATACTGATCGTCGCTTCCGTCAGGCTGGCAAGCCTGGCGGGGTTGATCAGCGTCTCCAGGTGGTTGAATGCCGTATCGGTCGCCTCGATCGTACGATCGGACAGACTTGCGAGTTTCTCGGCTTCATACTTATCCCGGAATGCCTTCCAGGTCATCCTGGGGTCACCTTCTCGACGTCCGGCCCGGAGATCTCTTTCCCAGAGAGCTGCAACTCTTTCCGCATCTCGTCGCGTACACTTCCCTGTCGACTTCGTAATCGGTTTCTCGGTTACGGGATCGCTGTAGTACATCACGAAGTGCCTTCGATCCGCGTACTTCGTGACTTTGACTTTGATCGGCCGCATTATCCGAGTTCCATACCCTGGCTTTGGCGTTCACACGCTTGCGTCCGTCAACGCTGGAGCTGCGTCGGAGGAACAGACGTACTTGATCCAATCGCGGCCATAGACGAAGCCGCGACCGTGTTTGTAGTACACCCGCAATCCGGCTCGACGTGCCGCACGCAGTGTGGCGTCTCGAACCCCCAACCGACGTTTTAGGGCGTCAAGGGTATAAAGTTCCTCCGGGTTGATTACCCCCAAGAATTCGCCTTGAGCTTGCATCTCGTGTTCTCCGTTTCCTTGCAACAACATTCAGATCTTGTCTACAAGGAAGCGGAACTCTTCATAACTACCCGAGGAACCGCGATGAAATGCTCGCAACTCCTTGCGAAGCAAGAGTTTCTGGATGCCTTCGTCTCTGCCTAATGTGCAGTAACCGTGAATCGCCTGATTATTCAGCGACACAGTGACGCAAACGGCTGGGATTCAAAACAAGAAGGCAGAGGCTTGACTTGACTCTGGTAACGATCAAGCGGCTGGTAGAGATCGGCTAGCAAGCAAGATACTAGGCCGGACAACGCCGCAACCATTCAACGGTGCTTGGCCTCTAATCGTCCCGGGCTGCGATGTCTTTTAAAGTGCCGCCCGGACTAAGGTTCCAGGAATGGGGTTCTTCAATCTTGTGAAGTTCCGCGAGAATTCGCTCCTGCTGGCACAGTCGTCTATACCTGAGTTTGGATCCGAATAGGGTCACCACCGTTCTTTGGATTTTGCTTTTACTCAGGGATTTCGATACATCTGCTGGCCACGATTTGACGATCGCCGCCAGAATCGTGCCATTGTCTAAATCTTTGAAATTGTGCTTATCCGTCCCGAAACCATGATGGTGCTTAAGAACTGCTAATACCATGATCTCTTCATCCGTCAGCGGACGCCGCTCTCCTTCAGAAGTGAATAGGTTTCCTCGTGTTACACGATGAGGCCGTTTTTCCGAATGAACGTCGCGTTGTAACAGTAGCTCAATTGCGTTCGCGGATGCATATAGAACCGGTTTTGTGAGGCTTGAAGCAATGACCTCCGGAAACCGTTTGTCGGCGTTAGCGAACCGTCGCTTCCATTGCTCCAATGTCTCTTTCGTTGAAGCAGTGAGCGTAAGGTATGGAAGTGGGTCGAAATCCGGCAACGACGAGCATTCGTTCCACGGTTTCAGTCGTTTGTCCCAGGTGAAGTCGTCCTTGGACAAGAGAAACTCGAACTCCGAGTGAAACACCTTGTTCTCTGGTAATGCCGCAAGCCAGTGCAAGACATACATCCATCGGACGGTCTTCTCCTCCAAACCACTTGCCATGGCAGGAACGGCAATTGCTGGAACGACGCGGGCAGGCACTTTGGCAAGGAGCGTGTCAATCTTGTTCAGCAAACGTTGCAGAAGATCGAGACTCTTTCGATCATCTCCAAGATGCCAATCGTTGCAGAAGAAATGAATGTGGCATCCACCGCACGATAGTGGAACTATAATCCGATGGATCACTTCGCTTCCACCCGTTACGTACAAGTTGGGGACTAGAGACTCGATCCGTACCAACAGATCACCTTCCACAAACACGACTCCGTGGTGAAAGTCCGAAAAGCTGTCTTTGGCTCGGATGAAATCATCCTGCAAAGTCATGAAATGCGATTTCCAGTTGGTCGTCATGATGGATCACCTACACTTTATTGGTTCTGGGCTCTTAGGCGTAATTGCCGGCACGCGTGAGGTCGGCCGCGGCTGTGGCTTTCTCCAGGATCGTGTCTTCTTTGACTTACTTGCTGGCTTCAATCATTCCAAGACTTCTTTGAGACGATCGGGGTTCCAAATCTGCTCGGCAATGGCCGTATATAGTTCCTGGCGGGAATCCAGGTCTTTCTTTTTGAAGTGCTCGTGCGACTTAAACGGCACACCGGAACGATCAATGAACTGTACAAATCCCGGATTCTTTTTGTACGCTCCTGGGTGCAACGATTGTGCCAACAGGTTTTGCTTCAGATAGTGAGGCCGTTTCTCGTCATACGGCAAATCTCCATAGCTCGCGTTGAACGATTTTGGCAAGAGGAGCAAGCCACCAATGCGATTACGATAGGCAGCAAAATCAGCTTCGTTGGTGAACTCGTCACCGTGCCAGTCCCAATGATCTGACCAAATGTGTTCGATCTCGTAACGGCCACGGCCTTCGGCCATGTATTCGTCGAATCGCGACGCCTGACCGGATTGCACGCCGACCCAATCGGTGATACGTGCCAGTAGCCAATGCATGGTTGAGCGGTTCTGTTGATGCATTCGCAGTGGCTCATCGCTATCAAACGTCTCCTCCGTCGCGTCCAGCTTTTTGCGAAGAATGGTGACGAGCTTATGGATGGGGATGATCCTCGTCATCTGCCTCGAATCCACCTTATCGACGAAGTCAATGATGTCCTCGGCAAAGATGTGGCCGCTTGTATGAGCCTTGACGAAATCGCCTTCTACCGCCGGCGATGCCAAGTGTTCTCGGAATTCAGCCCAAGAGGGTTGGTCCAAGTAGCCGGACCAATACGAGTAAATACAACGGGCATGTTTCGGCAGAACTCCCTGAAAGTCTGATGGGACCATATTGGGGCGGAACACCATTACGAATCGTTCAGGATGATGACCGGATCTCGTCCATGGCGATCCGTCGGTCCCTGAGCGTATCCCGCAGGGCCCCGAGTTGTTTCCGCTGCCAGCTGCTCTCGAAAGCTTGATTGAAGTAGACCCGAATATTGTCTGCCTGAGCTGGGTCGGGGATCTTGCAATGCTGACCGGCCTTCTGCATCACCATTGCAGCGTAGGGATCGACGACAAATGTTCGACCGACTTGTTCGTTAATTGTGGCTCGGTAGAAACCGACTAAGCGATCCACATTGAGAGGCGAGAAATTGGCCAGAACGATGCCAGGAGCCGTTTGAATATGCTCGACGAGTTCGTCCTCCAACTTCCGTTCCGTGATTCCACGCTTGCTATCCGGCACCACGTGGGTTCCTTCCATCACGAGAACGTGAAGCGGTTCTTTGGCTGCCGCTTCCACGAGTTGTTTGGCCATGCCCGGTTTGCGGCCATGAAGCCGGAGGTCCCCGGAGTAAAGAATCCGCTTCCCTTCTGCCTCGATAAGAAAAGCCATGCTGTCGAAGGCTGAATGGTCTACTGGGAAAGCGGTGATGGTGATGCACCGGTCCAGGAAGTCTGGACGCACACTCGGAATACCGATCCCGTTCATCAGAATTGGTCGTCGGTACTCGAAGATGACTTCGTCTAAGTCGCTATAGAGCTTCCTCCGTTCCACTCCGGTACCAGTGACCGCCCGGCAAAGAATGTCGGACTGCCTCAGAGAAAAGGAACTCACGTTCTCGAAACACGGAACTGCGTGATGATGGAATATCTGCAAGAGATCGCGGTTTCCGGGTTGCTCCAATACCGGAATGCGACTCGGATCGATCAAACTGCGGAGCCTTCGGCACTGCGTGGTCTTCCCCGAACCTTGTTCTCCCGTGAATAGCAGTATTGGAACCGGCGAAGCTGGATTGAACGCGGCCAACATCCAAGTGACGACGAGCAATCTGTCGCCCTCTTCCGCCGCTGGGACGTAGGTGAAAATCTCGTCTAGTGTTCCGCCCGCAACCGGCTTAGGTAATGGCCGTTGGTGTTTAGCACGATAAAAGCGGGGAGTCTGGTCCTGGACAACGCGATAGCCGTCGCGTGTAACAAGGATAGACCGCCAAAGATCATCTCCGAGGTCAATGTGGATGCCATCGTCGGTCTTTGCCATGCGATTTTGAAGTTCGACTGGTGTCGCCTCTTCGCACCGCAACTCCAGCTCATGCACCATGTGCTTGAGAAAAGCCGCCGAGGCCTTTGTCCGGTCGACACTGTAAATAAGGTCATTGAGGAGTAGTCGAAACCTCTTGGACTTGATCGGCACGCACTCCCAGTGCTCCGCGGGGCGATGCCAGGGAAGAGCGGCGAAGGCGTTGCCAAACTGGTCGCAAAAAAGACGGACATCGGCGTCAGCGAGAATCTGAAAGACTCTCTCGGGAGTTAGGGTGGTCCCAATTGCGGCTCCATTTTCTGCCGCACTGGTAGGCGGCTTGATCTTCCCGGCGATCACCTGCTGTCCAATATCAGCCACTTCGGCCACCGGCTGATTGATGGCGCTCGGACCAAACCGAGCCTTCTTGGAGGACGGCATCTGTAGCTCCTTATGGTTTTTGTGTTCGCGTCGTCGCCGGTGTCACCCCCGGGATCGACGGGCACGACGTGCCGCGGGACGTCCGCGGCTCCATAAGGAGGCCGATTTATTCATTGGCCAGCAGAGATTTCGCGAGACTGATCGCAAGCCTGCGATCATTCAGGACTTAGGGCTCCCGAAAAACTGCTTGGGCATTCGCAGCGTGACGCTAGACGGAATATTCAAGATTTTCAGGCCGGTATCCATTGGCCACTCCGTTGCCCGTTCAGGGCTAAATGGATAGACTGATCGTGTTTAATTTAGCGTCACTAGCGTCACGCAACCGTAACTCCTTGTTGCCCAACGCCATAAGAGGTGACGCTAGGCGTGACGCTAATGAGAGTAGTGTCACTGCCGCGTCACGGACGCCCAGGGAGCCGATGCAGCGGGCGTTGCAAGACTGTTGATGAAACTGTTGATGAAGCCGTGCATCGATCGGCTGTTACGGCGTGATCTTGACCTCGTGAAACCCGCAAAAACCGACAATTGCAGGACAGACGAAAGCCAGACGGAGGATTTTTCGTAACTCGAAATCAGGTGCGGCGCAAGCCGTTGAGGGTTCGACTCCCTTGCCCTCCGCTCTCGCAACTCGAAGACAAAAAAGGAGTTTCGGTTGTTCATCAACTGGGCTCCTTTTCGTCTTTCTTGTGTTCTAAAGAGGGGGTGTTGATGAAAGTGTTGATGTTTCCCGGCGTCGCCTACCAAAGCTCCTCCGCCATCTCGTCGGCGTCGAGGTCGACGTAGTATCGCAGGGTGGTCTCGATCGCATCGTGCCGCATGAGCCTTTGGAGCACCGAAGGCATGACCTTGCGGGCCCAACGGGTTCCGAACGCCCGGCGGAAGTCGTGGGCACTGGCATATTTCTCGGCCCCGCTGTTGACGATGACCCCCGCGTTCCTGCCGATCTTCGAAACGACCCGCCCCACACTCCTTGCCGCCATCGGCTTGCCGGTGAACTGGCTGTCCAATTTGAAGACGCTGCCGTGACGGTCAGCCTCGGGGGTGGTAAGGAGGAACTCGGCGAAATCGGGCGTCATGGGCAGCACGCGGTCGCGATTCCCCTTTTCGGCCTCGGCGACGATCCGTAGCCGGGGACGTTTGCCCGACAGGTCGATGGAGATCGCAGCATCCTCGTCCCATGACAGAACCAGCGACTCTCCCAAACGCAATCCGGAGAACCAGAGTCCCTTCAGATAATGCACCCACGCCGCCGCGTCCTTAGGTCGAACCGCCGGCACCTCGTTGAGCATCTTTTCGTATTCCGCCGGCGTGATGGGACGTCCCCGCATCATACGCTGGCCCTTGGACCGTTTGGGCATGTGGATCTTAGGCATGATGGGCATCAGGCCCATCGATACCGCCCAATTCAAGGCTGCCTTCAAGTGACGAAGGTAAGATAATCGAATTCAGCGAGCATCCCGTAACGGCCTCAGCCGTCATAAGATAATAGGCACGTATGGCATCGACCAATGCGGCCCGGCATTAAAATGCAGGTGAATGGCAATGCCCCCTCCTCATCGTTACAATACTTGCATGCTGCGAACCACCATTGCTTCGGCCATCATCGTCGCCGCCCTCCCGGCCCAAGCCGCTCAGTGGACGAGCCTGTTCAATGGAAAGAACCTCGACGGCTGGGCCGTCAAGTGCCGAGCCGACGACAAAGACAAGACGGGCTACTGGAAGGTTATCGACGGGACGATCACCGCCCAAACCGTTCCTGGCGACAAGCACAACTACATCTGGCTGCTGACGAAGAGAGAATATGCCGACTTTGACCTGCGGCTCAAGGTTCAGACCTACGGCCGGACAACAGGCAACAGCGGCATCCAGGTCCGCAGCCGATATGACGACCAATCCCATTGGCTCGACGGCCCGCAGATCGACATCAACCCTCCTGGGCCGTGGCGGAACGGATTCATCTATGATGAGACACGAGAGGCGGGCGTCTGGCTTTGGCCTGACGTTGGTGGCCCGGCCAATGCCAAGCCCGAGCATGCACCTGCAGGTTGGAAGTGGCAGCATGCTGACGACAAGGACCGATGGAATGACGTGTTGATCATCTGCCGAGGCACCAAGATCAAGTCGGTCATCAACGGCGTGACGATTGCCGACTATGATGGAGCCGGGCGGCTTGACGACGACGCCCATCGACGCCATCAGGTCGGTATGAGAGGGCACATCGGCCTCCAAATTCATCCGGGCGATGAGTTGTTGATCCGGTTCAAGGACATTGAGATACGGGAGATGAAGTGACGCCTTGCGGCCAACATGCCCGTCACACATCCATCACGCCCGTTGCCCCATACCGAGTTGCCACGAAGATCGGCATTCGATCCTTGAGGATGCGACGGTGCGTTTTCAGGGCCAGTTCAGGCGTGTTGTTGTCTTCGGAGAGATGGGCGAGGCATGCCCACTTCATTCGCTTGGCGGCCCGTAAGTTCAACACTTCGGCAGCTTCGACGTTCGAGAGGTGCCCTGCTGGACCCGTGATCCTCTCTTTCAGGAAGGTTGGATATGGACCGTTGGCGAGCATCTTTTCATCGTAATTGCTTTCCAGCACCACTGCATCCAGCGAGCAGATGACATCTTCCAAACCATCGAAGACATGCCCCAAGTCGGTCATGATGCCCAGCCGCCGCCTGCCGTCATCCACGATGAACACCACACCGTCCACGCCATCGTGGGGCGTGGAAATGGTCTCTACCGTCACCCCTCCGAATTGCAGGGTCTCGCCCGCTGCAAAGTGTTGGAGGCCAGCAATTTCGCCGAGACCGTACCGTGATGCGGCCTTGTAGGTCTTTTTGGTGACAAAGACCGGTAAGCCGAACTTGCGATGGAACACGCCCATGCACCGGCAGTGATCCACATGGTCGTGGGAGATCAGAACGGCATCGACGTTAACGATGTCTCGACCATGAAAAGCGAGCCGGTTCTTTGCTCGCATGCCGCTGATTCCAGCGTCAATCAGTAGTCTGACTCCATCGGCTTCTACGTAGATGCTGTTGCCATTGCTGCCAGATTGTAACGAAATGACCTGCATCGACGCATTGTACCGGAGAATGCCGGTTGGTGTTAAGGCGGCACCAGTTCATTGCCACGGCGATTATTGGCTATTAGAATGGCGTAGTCACGAAGACCATGCGGAAGATTCGGAAAGAAGGGGGACGGAAATGGTAGAGCCCAAGGTTGCAGGTACGCATTCGCTCAAGGTTCATCTGGACTCCGGGGAATATTGGTGGTGTGCCTGTGGCGAATCGAGGGCCCAGCCGTTCTGTGATGGCTCGCATCGAGGAACGTCGTTCACGCCCGTAAAGATCGTCGTTGACGAACCGAAGCAGGTGTCCCTTTGTGCCTGCAAGCGAACCCAAACGTCGCCGTATTGTGATGGCACGCACAGAAGTCTGGGGTAGCAGACTTCTCACGCATGCGGAGGATTGCTTCCATGCAAAACGCCTCGCATTCAATTCGTGACGAACTCCACGGCGTCCTTTTGTTTATCGGTGTTGTTTGGGCCGTATTCTTCTTATCCTATCTGTTCCCGTCGCTTGTTTCCTTCGGCGTGACGCCCCGAACGCTACACGGGCTTGTCGGGATTGCGGCCATGCCCTTCCTCCATGCCAACTTGCACCATATCGTCGCCAATACCGTACCGCTGTTCGTCCTGTTGGCCTTGTTGGCCGGATCAAACGCCAGATCTTGGGAGGTCGTGCTCGGCATTATTGTCCTCGGCGGCTTGCTACTTTGGCTCTTTGGACGGTCAGCGACCCACATCGGAGCCAGCGGACTAGTCTTCGGTCTGATCGTCTTCCTTATCGTCTCAGGCTTCTTGGAGAAGCGGCCCTTGTCGTTGCTTATCGCAGTTATCGTCGGCTTCCTCTATGGCGGGTCACTGATCTCGGGCATCTTGCCTCGCTTCGGTTCGCAGATTTCGTGGGGCGGACATCTGTGGAGTGCGATGGCCGGTGGCATCGTGGCCTATGGGTTGACCCGACGAACGACGGAACAAGAGACGGTTGGCGTGCAATAGACTCACGGTGTGCTGGGCGTTGATTTTGGCGAGTACATCGAGTTCATCGCCGGTGCGACGATTCAAGTGTTGAAGACTCGCCGCTTCACGCCTAGTGCGTGTCGCAGGAACGTGTAGCGTTACTGGCGGCGTAATTCTGCGGTTCCGAAAGCGATCTGATCGCTACACAATACTGAGATGCGCTCTAAATAGAGAACCCCGCCAGAAAAAGCGGGGTTCTCGCCTTGATTTAGGGTTGTAGATGTCAGTGAGAACGAAGTGAGTTGAGCAGCGAACTCTTCGCTGCTCACAGCAAACCGGCCGGTGGTTCTTGCATGACTTGCCCTCCTGTCAGGTGCGAGTAGTTAAAGCACATTTCGTACCAGTTCCCAGGACTCGTTGCATCTGATATACGCAACTACAAGTGGGTTGTGTTGTTAGGGATGTTCAACAACAAAATGCTGTCGGCGTTCAAATGGCCAGACGATTACGAACCGGGCAAACCATGCACGATGCTTGTGCAATTCGGTCACAAACAAGGGCGTTGCCGTCGCAATCACGCCGCCACCACGGAACGAAGGAGTTCCTCTCGCTTTATCGGGATCTCCTGCGGCGCTTCAATGCCTAGCCGGATCTGATGGCCACGGATCTCCAAGACTGTCACCGTGATTCGGTCGTCGATGACAATGTGTTCACCAAGCTTTCGGGTAAGAAAGAGCATTTTCAATCCTCCGTGATCTATACTGCCGTCGCCGTTTCCACGATGCTGATTTTGACGCCGGGGAACCGAGCCTCGTATTGATCCAGCAATTTCTCCAGGATCTCACCGAGGGGCTGCGGTTCGCTGTCCCCGTCGTCGCTGCAAAAGATTGCGTCCATGGCGATCTCCGTTGTTGTTCTGTACGCACGTCGGCGGTTGCTGGATCATGTCAAGATGGACGAATTAGGGTGACTCGGGTGGTGAGTTGGCTCCAGACCAATCGATTGCCGAAATTGGGCCGATACTCAGCCCTGCCCGGATCACTCGCCTCACCTTGGAGAGAACGACCATGAACGAGTACCGAGTGACGTTTGCCGATGGCGACGTGGTCGAAGTCGAGGCCTGGACGCCGGAAATTGCGCAGGTGATTGCCGAAGAGGATGCAGACCTCGATGGGTCTGTCGTGAGCGTCGAATTACTGAGCCTGCAACTAACCTAAGCCTAGCACCATGCACGAATCCGTCCAAGACAGAGTGGCGGCGAACCTCGCTGAACTTGGCCTACCCGCCCCCACCAATATCATCCAGACGATGCTGATGAAGGCCCGCTATTTCGTCGGCTGGAAACTCCGCTACGACAGCGGCTGTGCCGTTTTGCAGGCGGGGGCCAACACGATTGAAATCTATGACGACCAGGGATCGCTGCTGAAGACGGTTGCGATTGAAGCTGGAAAGGCGGCGTAACGCATCGCAAGAAATCGTGGCGTCAAGACCCGTGGGCTTCTTCGTGTTGCGAAGCGCACCGAACGCACTGGGCCGCAAAAGGGATGGCTGCAAGGCGAGATGCAGGGATCTTCATGTTGCACTCGTCGCACAGCCCATAGCTGCCGTCCTCGATCCGCTTCAGTGCCCCGTCGATCTGATCGAGAGCGTTCTTTTCGCTCCCCAGCAGGCTTAGCGTGAGTTCCTGGTCGAAGTTGCCGCTACCAAGCTCTGCCATGTCGGTGGGCATACTGGTGGTTCTGCCGTGGTCCTTGTTCAGGGCGTTATCTTCCATCTGCGTCATGTCGCCCTGAAGTCTTGCACGCAGGGCTAGAAGTCTTGCTCGATGAAGCGCCAAATCGGTGTTCGTCATTTCGTAGAGCCCTCACAAAGTTCGATAATGCAGGCAGTCCAAGGACTACTCCTCATCCTGCACCTCGTCGTCGTCATCTTCATCGTCTTCGTCGTCATCATCTTCGTCGTCTTCTTCGTCAGTGACTTCGTCCCAATCGTAGTCGAGACCTTCGTCGTCTGCCTCCTCGTCATCATCCTCGTCTTGGTCATCGTCATCATCGAGGTCGTCCACGTCCTCCCCGTCTTCTTCGTCCTCGTCGTCAGCATACGCGGCCACGACTGGAACCTCACCGGGCTGGCCCGTAGTTTCGCATTGGCCCAATGGGACTACTTTTTCATCCAGGAGTGCGGCGAAACGAACGGCGGTACTGAGGGAAATGCTCACGCGTGCTTCCTTGTGTTTGAAGAATCTACGAGACAGGTTCACTTGCAACCGAATCGCCGGGAAGATCGCAACGGCCGCTGCTCCAATCAACTCACTATACGTAGGTCAGCTTTGGGTCTTTTCACTGTTGTGTTCGGTTGGTAAAAGGTGATTATACCCGATTTCTCCTCGGTAAGGTGCGTTTGCTACCGTGCTACGTCCAAACAGACCCATTCTCTCCTCTCACACACGTCACCAATCATTGAAAAGTCATCGGTGGTGCTTTGGGCGTGGCCGGAACACAAATGATATAATCTTTGGTTTGGGAGCCAGTGTACAAACTGGCAGGGATGCAGATCAGCCCAGTCTCCAAGCACTTGACAGTCCTAGGTGCTACTGGGACATTATGTTTTCCCAGTTGTCCAATGCTAACAAGGAGCCACAATCATGGCCAAGATGGAAAAAGTGAACAAGACCCATGCCGTGAAGGAGTTTCTCAAGGCCAACCCAAAGGCCAAGAACCAGGCTGTGGTCGATGCGCTGGCGAAGAAGGGCATCGAGATCAGTGCCAACTACGTCGCCAACATCAAGGCGACCCACAACATACGGCGGCGGGCGGTGAGGAAGGTTGTCGCCAAGGGAGGCATCGGCATCCCAGAGGTCAAAGCGGCACTGGTTTTCCTCCGGGTCACAGGGAGCGTTGCCAAAGCAACCCAGGCCCTAGCGGTGGCTCAGGAGATCAGGGAGATCGTGTAGTGCCGAACGTCGTCAACCTTGGTGGGCATTTCGCCAAGTTACCGACGGCTTCGTTCACTCTGACAGAACTTTGCAAATCCTGGTAGAATGCTGCTAAACGCAACGTCACCTCTGCCTGCGAAAAGCAGTATGGCCGCTCACGTCTGCCCTTGGTGGTCTGTTCCGTTTACCATCGATCCTCCTTTCCGCCGCTTTCTTCACGATCAACAGAAGATTGTAGGGCCATACGTCAAGCCCGGCATGATTGTGATGGACGTGGGTTGTGGTGTGGGCTACTTCTCAATACCGATGGCAACGATGGCGGGTGAGAAGGGGAAGGTCATCGCCGTGGATCTCCAACAGCAAATGCTCGACATGCTGCGGCGGCGAGCAGGCAAGGCGGGCGTTGCCGACCGCATCGAGATGCATAAGTGCGAACAGGGTCGGCTTGGGATCGATACGGTGGCCGATTTTGCCCTGGTCTTTGCGATGCTGCACGAGGTGCCGGATCAGCGCCGCCTGCTGGGCGAGATTCATGGGTGTCTGAAGCATGGCGGCAAACTGCTACTGGCAGAACCTCCGATTCACGTTTCCAGCAAGAGATTCGCCAACGAAGTAGCCACGGCGGAAGAAACGGGCTTCACAATGGTGGAACGGCCTCGGCTTCGCTGGTGTCATGCGATGGTGTTCGTGAAGTAGGACCAGGGTGATGCACCTACGGAGGTACAGTATGCGACTTTCCGATGAACTTCAGCAGTTTCGCAATAATTTTATCAAAGAGTTTCACCGAATCAGCATCAACACGACGCCGGGTGATGCTCAATTTCTCCGCATCTTAATCGAAGGTTCCCGAGCGAGGAACGGCTTGGAGATCGGCGTAGCGACAGGCTATGGAGCCATGGTGATGGGGCTTGGCTTTGAAAGAAACAAAGGCCATTTGACAAGTATCGACATGGACGCCACGATGGTGGCAACGGCTCGTGCAAATATCAGACGAATGAAGTTGCACAATACTGTTACCATTGTCAAAGGCGCCGCACAAAAAGTGATTCCAAGGCTCGCCGGCCCTTTTGATTTTGTCTTTATCGACGCATTGAAGGAGGAGTATCTCGACTACCTTCGGGCAGTGGAGCCGAAGCTCAAGGCCAGAGCGATCATCGTGGCCGACAACGTGATTCGATTCGCCGACGAGATGCGAAACTTCTTGGATGCCATTCAAAGCGACCCTCGGTATCTGTCGGTTGTCATCCGGGCATCACTGGAAAAAGGCGACGGGATGATGGTAATGTATAGGAGATGAAGGCCGGTCCTGTTTTGACCTTCGTGGTCACCACCAATAGTGATTCTCTCACCGACATGCTCAAGTCGGTTGCTGATAGCGGCCTTATGCAGTCCGGTGGACATCGAGTGGAACGATGAAGGCTTCTGCATGGTGAGGCCTCGCTGTGACCTAGTGAGGCTGCTGCTTAGCCAATACCCTTCCGTGCAGGATCATGCCGATCTGTGATGCCGCAAACCACATCAGCAGAAGGGTGACCAGAACTGCTCCAAGCATCGTCCACCACTGAAAATTTGCCCTGACTTCGGCGATCTCCCCCTGCATCTCTCTCATCCTTGCGTGAAACCTCTCGATTCGCTCGCAAAGGTTTGCCATCCTTTTCTCGACTTGGGCAAGACGGCCCACAATCGTCAGGGCGATGCGACGGGCTGAAACTACATTATCACGAATATCAATGAGCCGTTGCCGGACCTCTTGCAGTGTGGTCAGTATCTCGACCGTGGCGTCAGAAACTTCCTGTAGCTGCTCGGCCATCGCCACTCCCATAGAGTCCCGATGGGAGGCTGCGTATTTGGACGACACCACGGCTTCCGAAATCGTGCCCACTCCCACGGCAACGGCATGGCTTGAATCGAGCCACGTCTGAGCCGACTGCAAGGGCTGAAAGACTTCTTCATCCAGTGCCTTCAGCAGCGATGTGGCTTCCGCCTTGGCCTCTTTCTGTGGGAGGCGACTCGCAGCCCTTGACAGCAGTCCAACTCGGCGATTGGTGTTCTTGAATGCTCCCTCGATCCGATCCAGCCTATCATCCATGAAGGCAAGAGAGCCCTCGGCTGCGTCAAATACTTTCTCCCCGAGAACATCGACACGGCTTTTCGTAATCCAAACACCGACGATACTTGCGATGCAGAAAACCAGGACGACGGAGGCAACGAGAATGACGCCCAATCCAGCGGATCGCCTGATGACATTCATACGGATCTCGGTTAGGGGCTTATTCCGTCGTTTCTCTTCACCACACCCTGCGACACCCGAATCCCGACCAAGAACGCCACCAACACGGCGATATAGAACTGCCCCATCATTGCCTCCAACCAGGACAGCGTGCGGGCCGGTGGGCTAATGGGCGTGATATCGCCATAGCCAACCGTCGTAAGCGTCACAAAACTGTAGTAGATGAGAACTGGCTCCCGTGTTCCAGACGATTTCAGTGCCTCGGCCAGTTCGCCCGACGCCTGGAAGGAGTTTGGTTTCATGATTTCAACGGCAGAATAGAACGTGCCGCAGGCCATACCCAGTAACATGTAAGCGCAGATGGCTCCGAAGATACTGTCCAGAGAAATGCTTCCTTGCGTAAGGACCAATCGCAAAATCATCGCCGCCACGAACCCCAAGAAAAGGACTTCCACAAGATGATCGCTGAGAGAAAGGAAGTCATCGCCATTACTGGCTACCAGGTAGGCCAGCCATCTTCCCATCAGGGCGGGGACGCCAAGGATCAACGCCGCTGTCGTCGGCCATCGTCGCTCGCAGAGGGAAAGAATGGCAGCAACCAAGACCAGTGAATAGAGAACATCAAATACCAAACCTCGCACATCAAATCCCCGGACCATCGGCTGAATGACCAGCAGTAAAATCAGCGTGACCAAGAGGACCAAGAACCGCCAGGGACGGTATTGCTGCATGGAAGTCATGGCTGTGATTCACCCTCGCTATCATCGTAGTAGTGTTCGTGCAAGTGCATAGAAGCAGCGCCGACAACACCATATCGCTTGGTGGTAGCTGAACCGGACGCATCTTTCCGCAGTTGCGTATCACTGATGATCTGACCAGGCGTAGGACACCTGTGAGATGGAGTTGTGAGCGAGATCGAATCCCGCCTCCCGCAATGCCTCTTCCACTGCGTGCTTGTCGGGCGGGTTTGCCTCCAGATAGACGAGCCCCCAGAATACGGTGCCGCCTCCGTCCACATGTACTCCCGTCGCCACCTGCTTGACGACGAGTCGGTGATTCATCCTCGCCATCAAATGTCGAATCGGATGAACCTCATGTTCGTCCCGCACGGAAAACGCTTTCGGCAGTTGAATGTTCGCTTGCATGTCGTGCCTCCATGTTGGAGATGTGGTCAGCCAGTGGGAGAAGAACCAGATTCGCTCGTTGGTAGCGGCTCATTGGGACGAACCCCGTATTTCCGTCGCCTCGCCCGCCCGTGAGGGCAACCGCCAAACGTCACCAGCATTTCGACGGTCTGAACGAACCGGGCGAGCCGGTTTCCTTCCCTGGCCCGAGTACATATTGGGCATTTCCTTTCACAATAGTCGGGATCGCCCATTTCCATCGCCTCCTTATGAACCTTTCCGTAGACAACACTTTTTGAATTTCTTTCCGCTGCCGCAAGGGCAGGGATCGTTTCTGCCGACCTTCTGCCGAGCCGGTGGCTCATCCTCGTCGTCTTCGTCTTCCCAGTAGTCATCCTTCAACGTGGGACGCCCTTTGGCAAGAAACGCTTTTCTCATCTTCTCATCATGCTCAGAGTCCTTTTTCCACGCCTCGAACTCCGGAATGGTCGCGTCCATGAGCGTGCAGGCCGTGAGCAGGTTGTTCCGTAGCTCCAGCATTTCACCGTCAAGCGGACCACGGAGGATAAGTTGTCGAAGAGGCTCAATGCCCTCAAACGAGAGTTGACGGAGCAGGGCTTTGCCGAGCCACACTCTGAGATCAGCGTCCTCTTCCTGGGGAAGCAATTCCAGGCACTTGGTCACCGTCAGGTCAGAATGGATGTTTTCCAGGACCGAGGCACCGAAAAGTCGATAGTGCCATTCGGCTTGGGCAAAGCCAGTGCATACCGCTTCGACAACGGCGTCATTGCCAATTTTCCACAGGGCTCGTTCGCACTCTTCGGCGAGCAAGTCGCCCTCTTCCTCGTGCAGCTTTCCAACGATTAGCGGGATGGCCGCTTCCAACCGCATTTCTCCCGCCAACCGTACCGCCAGCGGCTCCAACCAAGCCATGGGATTGTCGTTGAAATCTTCGACCTTTTCCGCCAAGATCGCCATCACCGGCTCGGCATATTCTTCACCGTGCCGGGCAATCGCCTCAACAAGTCGGAAGGCATGAGGCAGATCGACCTCGTTAGTGTATTGCTTTGTCTTCTCTCGCTCGCAGAAATCGTGAAGCCGAGTCCAACAGACAGCGGGCTCAACCAAGAGCAATGCAACTCGTTCTTTGACCACTTCACGCACCGAGAGATCAAGCCCTTCAATGTCGAGGATCGCCAATTCGTATTTTGCCAAAAGGTGCGCATCCGTCTCCGTGAGTAGATCGTTGAGCCCAAGGCAATAACGCCGCCACTTCTCATCGCCCGGATCGCCTTCTCGGGCAAACTCGCTCATCAACCATTGCAGAGTTTCATCGGTCTGGACAAGTCCTTGCCGAAGAGCGAACAGAGAAATCCCTTGTCCCCGGCCATATTTGCCAACGGCCTGGATGACCAACGGCATGATCGTCGGGTCTGGGCTGAACGAATCGGCAAAATACCGCACCGCCATCTCCCGCACCTCGGGATCGATGTGCAGAATGGCTTCTTTGATCTTGTCTTCGGAGAGTCGCATCGGATCACCACTAGTTCTGTTGCCCACGGTTTGAGTTGGCTGCATTTTCCAGAAACGGGCGGATGTTGGCAAGTCACCGGACACGTCTATTCGACGATCCCCATCTAGCTTGGGTCACGTCGCAGCGTCTACCTTCTGACATCGTAGTAGAAATGATTGGCATCTTCCTGAGATTGTCCCCGGAGGATTCGCCGCACCAGCCGGGGATTCAGCAACCAATACCAGTCGCCAAAAGCATCGAATTTGCGGCACGACGTGATGATGTGAGCCTTCTTGATCGTCGTGAACCGTTTTCCTTGGCTCTTGCCGTAAGCCTTGAGCCGTTTGGCGAAGTCGAGGTCTTCCAAGCTGACGAGATTCTCATTGAATCCGCCAATCGCTTCAAAATCCTTCCGCAAACACCAAAACAGCCCCCCGGATACTCGACGCCACAAAAGCAGTACGGCCAGCAGCAGCACGGTCAGCAAGATTCCGCAAGACCATCGCTCGGGCCGAATCGTCACGCCGCCGCCAACATATTTCCCCGTTTGCAGCAGTCGGTCGATCTCCACCAGCATGTTGGCGGTCATTCGGCTGTCAGCATCGATGGTGATGATGATCTCGCCCGTGGCGGCTTCTGCTGCCGCATTTCTGATCCTTGCCAGATTTCGGCTGTCATCATGCACAACCTTGACACCGTGCTTCAGTGCGATTTCTTCCGTGTGGTCGGTGCAACGGTTCAGTGCGACGATGATCTCCACCCGATCTGGAAACGGTATTGCAGCCGCCTCGATAGATTCAAGACATCCCGGGAGGTACTGTTCTTCATTGCGAGCCGGAATCAGGACGGAAAAGTGTGGCACAGTCTACCCTACTGAGGCTGAAGGCATTGGAAGCGAGGAACCATCTGTCCTCCGACATCCACTGTTTCCATGAACATGTCCAGGGGCGCACCCACAGCCCGTGGTCATCGTACTCCTTGCGGTAGACGACCAGTTCTTCCTCGGTTTCGCTGTGGCGGGCAACACCAATCACGGTGTACTCCTTGCCCTTGTAATGGCGGTAGCGGCCAGATTGGACGATGGTCATACGTCAACCTCCAACCCGTTTCACTCGATAGCCCAGGCCTTCAAGGTCCGCAACTATTCGATCTCGATGATCGCCCTGAATTTCAATCCGCCCGTCTTTGACCGTCCCACCAGTCCCAAGCCGCTGTTTCAGCTTGGTAGCAAGCTCCGTGATGCCGTTCTCTTCCAGCGGCAAATCGGAGATGATCGTAACGCCCTTGCCTCGCCTGCCCTTCGTTTCTCGGCCCACTCGGACGACAGTGCTCTTGCTCGGTGCCGATGGCTCGCTCTTGCAGGTGCAGGTGGTCTTAAGCTGGTGACACGTAGGGCAAAGGAGGTCTCGCCAACTATGCTTTGCCATCGGACGACCTTCTCATTGCTGCCGTTTCATCTATGGGTCGAGAAACGAACGTTGCATGAAATTGCTATACGCATCACTTAACGGCGTCGATCATGTCTTTCGTCACCGGGTCGGCTGCCCGAAGATGACGACGTGCATTTTGAATATCGGTTTGCTTGAACATTACTGCTTTCGACAGCGGCGAAAACTCCATCCGCCAGATAACGATCTCAGCTTCTCATCGGCTACCCCCCTTAACGGCTCATTTGACACCCTTATATCATGTCCTATATTTTTCTGGACGGTCTTCGTCTCAGGAGGCGCACTCAATCGGGCTTTTACAGACGAAGTCACGAGTTCCCTTGCCGACCGCAACCTTCTACCCATTGGGGGCCAACATGAAGTCTGTATTGCTCTTGAATGCCGTTTTGCTTGTATTCTTCTTCGCCGCTTGGTGCTTCCTGGATTATTCCCTCGTGAAATCCCCCCAGTTTCCTCAGAACTGCCACGACGGTGAGTGGACATTCATTTTCATCCCACTTGTGACCATAGTGGCAAATCTCGTCGCCCAGCGAAAGCGGGGGCTAGGAAAATCACTTCTTACGGCAATCGTGGCCTCGGTTGCTGTCTGCGTACTCTTCCTTGTGATGTTAATCTTTCCGGGAATGCCGTTTCATCTGAGCATTGGTGGGACGCTGTGAGCGTCGCCTTCATCGATCATTGTCGGAATACGACTAATCGTTAACGTGCGTGTGGCCTTCCCTGTCAAAGTACTCGGCGACCACTCGTGGGCCACTGCAAATCGCCAGGGCACGCCTATTGCCACCACGGCATCGCTGGTAATCTTGTCGGGAAGCAGCATCGCCACCGCAAGTCCGGCCAGAATCGGAAGAACGAAGACGCCAATTTTGGCAACGACCTTCATCAGGGTCCAGGCGACGTAGGCCAGCATCGCCGTAACCAGCCAAACACCGACTCCGATGGCGATCTTCTCAAATGACGCCCCATCAGGTGGGGCATTTCCGCTTGCCTGGGCGAAAGCTACGTTGGCCGTGCCGACAATTCCAAGACAAGGCAGCAGGAAATGGCATAGGGGTTTCATGTCCATCGTAACACCTCCGACAAGATTCTGTGGGTGGACCGGATCGAGTATAGCCGTCCTGCCAAGGCCGTCAATCAACCCAGCCCGTGGCTCCAAACCCCAAGTCTGCCATGATGCAAGCCATCCCGGACGATCAGTGGCTTGGAGCGTAGCCTACTTGCGTGATGGCACCGACACAGACTACACTTCTGTCAAGCAACGGATGGCGGCCAGCCGGCAATCGTACGCCGGGCGGCGGTTGAGCGGGGCAGGTGAGCAAGGAGTACCCGGTTTTTTCACCTTCGTCCACCAAAACAACCATGCCAATCAATCCGCATCCCGTTGAACAAGCCGCCAGCTTTTTGCAGACGAGTTCAGCCAGCCCAAAGGAAACCCTTGTCATCGGTGGCAAGTTGCTCTGGGCAGCCACAGTGATCTCGAAAGATTGGACGCCGCAACTGCTGGACCGGGCAAGGACGGCGTACAAGTCTCTTTCAGAGCATGGCACGATGGCGAGAACCGTGCAGGAGATGGATGATAAAGCCGCCAGCCAATGTCTCAAACAGTTCACAGCAGATGTTACTGAACTGGCAGCCGCAATTGTGCAGGCGAGAAGCCAGCCACCACGCAAGTCGTAGAACTGCCCCACTTGCGTGATGGCATGCTGAGGGGCTACATTCAATGAACACGACGACCACTCGGCATGTGTTAGCCGGGTAGCGTCAAACAATCACAGAGGAAATGCAGAAATGGCTGAAGGTACAATCAAACGGTTGACGGAAAAAGGCTTCGGGTTCATCGATACGGGCGGCGAAAAAGACCTGTTCTTCCACTCATCGAGTGTTCAGGGCGTCAGCTTCGATGACCTGCATGAAGGCCAGAAGGTGTCGTACACGGAAGGCCGGGGTCCGAAAGGCCCGTGCGCCGAGAACGTCACGCCGGTGTAGTTCCGCGAGCACTGCCAGCACCTTAGCCAAACAACTGGCTGAGATCATGCCCGTGCCCAACCGGGGCATAGCCGAATGTCCGAACCGTGTTAGGATATATGTAGATGGCGTGCCAAGAGGAAGGGCCGATACACCGGGTTTTTACCGCCGGCCTGAGATAGAAGGGCAACAGGTAACCGAGTTCGGCGTATCGCCTCTCTCTCGGAAAAACACGCAACAAGAAGCCCACCTCTTCTCGGACGGGCTTCTCGCTTTTCTTGGAGGAACGAGCCCCGTCAGGACGAGAGCTTGGCTTCGGGATGGAGGCTAAACGCTCGATCTTGCATTTGGGCAAGATGTGCTGCAACTTCACCACACCACCTCGATCTCATTGACCACTTGGCGTACACCCTCCATTCCCATCACCGCTTCCTGGGCAAGCTGCTTGAAATAGAAGCTCGGCACCTGCCCCCGAAGGAACAATCGTCCCTGATCGAATTCGCACCAGAGCCGCTGCGTGGTCAGATGAGGTCGATGGAGAAATCGGTGTGTCGCGGCGTCGGTAATCTTCTTTGCTTCGAGAAGTTTATCAGAACTCATAAACGCCCCACTTGGGCAGGCTGCTTCCGTTCGTGGACATGACGTGCCTCCCTGCATTAGAACCGAGAAACCTTACGTGGGTGGCTTGCCTCGCAACCAGCTACAACTGGCAGCCCAATGGACCGCCACGATTCGGCGTGGGCCTTGCGAGACAAAGCGGTGCTGATACGCAACCGCTGGGAGGGCCGCTCAAGGATAGAAATGAACGTGTGTGCGGCGGACCTAGCTTACGGGTCAGAACGGCTTTCATTCTAGCGAGATTGTGCTGCATGGTCCAGCCCCTCCCAATCGGGAAAGCACATGAGCATTCAATCACAGCGCGAGTCCCGTGTTGTTCGTCATCGCCAATCCCAAGACCAGAATCTGTAGTCCTCGATCAACTGAAAGTTGCGGCTATCCCAGCTTGTGGAATTGGGATGCTAGCATTGCCAGCCGACGCCAGATCAAACCTACACAACCTACCCACATCCCCGCCGAGCCACGTATCAAAGCCCCTTCGCTGCTTGGCACTGAACTTCGGGCAACCGCCGCCGTGTCATTTTCCTTCTGTCGAGACGCGAGACCATCGCTGAGATGATCCCCGCAATCTCAAATCTCACGAGTCGTTCGAAGGCCCGCAGGGGGAGGGAAGCTGCATTGACCGGCAACACCGTTATGGATACGATTGCCGCCCCCTTTTGCCCGCATCTGAAGGAGACCGGTAATGAATCTCAGCCAAGTCGTGCCTCGCCTTTTCGTCGGCTCATGTCCGATTAGCACCTACGACATCGACCATTTGAAAACTGAGTACGGCGTCACGGCCATCTTGAACTTGCAGACCGACAACGACTTCGATTACTGCGACATGGACTGGGGCCGAATTGCCGCCCACTGCCACGAGTTGGGGATCGAAGTGCGGCAGATTCCCGTCAGGGGCTTCGATGGGCTGGATATGCGGAAGAAGCTCCCCCAGTGCGTGCAGGCACTGGAAGAGTTGTTGAATGACGACCGCACCGTCTACGTCCACTGCAATGCTGGTGCGTCTCGGTCGCCCAGTGTTGCCATCGCCTACCTTGTCTGGCGACGAGACTGGAATCTGGATGACGCCATCGAACACGTCACCCGCTGTTGCTCTTGCTCACCCAACATCGAAGCCATCGTACAGGCGGGTATTGAGCGAGCGGCCGCGTAGAGAGCCACCGCTTTGTCGCTGGCATCGTGTGTTTCTTGTGACAAAATGTATTGGTGCACTCGTTATGTATTGGTGCACTCGTTCCTTCTGCGACCCGCTTACCGAAAAGGCGCAGTAGCCGGCCTGCCATTGAAACCGGTTCCATTGCCGGTTCTTCTTTTTCGCCCAGAACGATGACGCCCGTTTCAACTTCTTCACCCATTCGGCCAAGGCAATCGTGCGCGACTGGTTCGCCAGCAGATGCACAGGGTCGGTAGCGCCGCCCACGATAGTCGCGGGACAGTCGAGGCTGTTGGAAATGCCGGCGAGATACCGATGCATCTCATCGCGCGCGTCGCGGTCTCGCAGCAGTGCGCGACGCTCTTTCGTGGAGAAGACGATATGCACTAACACGTTGGACAATGATTGGGGCATCGCGATATCCGTCTCCGAAACCCCATTGGAGTTTGTGTTCGCTCTTCCATCCTACCCCAGGGTAGTCGCTGCGCGACAACTCTGGGCTACCTCTGAAAGCCCCTCAGGCTATAAGCATCGTCTTTGCTAGGTCGCGCCGCGATCTGTCTCTATACCAGTCCCCAGCGCTGCGCAGGTACCACTCCAGCCCCAGCAGACCTACCAGGGTGAGGAAGAAGGCCCAGGTATCCCAGAAAGTCTTCTTGGTTTCCTGCTGCACATCGAGATATTTCGTTTCTTCGGTCAGCCGCTTGATCAACTCGGGCAGTTGTTCGGGTGCGAGCGACTGTCCGCCGGTCATGGCCGCCAGGCTTTCCATCGTGGCCGTATCGGCCGCGGCATTGTCCAGTTCGAGATCTTGCTCGAAGATGAGGAACCGCGCTCTCGTGCTGCCTAGCGGCTGATCCTTCTGCGTGGCGGTCACTTCGATGGCGTAGTCACCGGCGGCTTGCGCGTCGTAGTAGGCGCCAGTCATCTGGTCGTTCTGACGCACCAACGACAGCGGTCGCCGGGCGCCATCGGGGAGAACGATCTCGGCCTTGAAGGTGGCGTCGGCAATCGGCTCTCCGCTAGGAGAATTGGCTCCGACGGTGAACTCCACGCGCTGCGACGGCGCGAAGCGGCGCTGCGCCATGCGGATCCAGATGCTCCCCTCCTGCGCCTCATCCTTGCGTGCGAGCCACAACACGATTTGCCGCCAGAACCGCTTGAAGGCCGCTTCGTAGCCATGCATCCACCAGCGCCAGGTCGAATCGCCAGCAAAGGCCATCACACGCCCCTCACCAAAGCTGCTGGCCACCAGCAGCGGCTTATCGGGTCCAGCATCGGCCAACACGACGGCGCCGGGCGCCACGTCATGGAACTTATTGGCGCCCTCCAATGGCGGCAATTTGGCCCACAGCGCCGCGTTGGCCTGTCGATCGCCCGCCAGCGTGAGCACGAAATGCATCAGCCCTAGCTGCGTCGGCTGCATCCGCAGCGGGCCGGGCCAGTGCAAATCGCCGCGCACCGGCTCGTCGGCTTGCTGCCGCTCAAAGCGATCCATGCCAACAGGTATTACTCGGGCCAACGGAGTTGCGCCATAACCGCCGGGCCCAAAACTTTGAAAACCGCCGAGCATGATCAGGCCTGCGCCACGGCTGACGCATTCGGCCAGTGCGGCAAGGTCGTCACGGCGAAAGGCGCTCGAGTCGACGTCGCCGAGAATGTACACGTCATACTTGCCCGGCTTGAACCACTCGGCAAGGTCGGTGGGTTGGCTCTCCGCACTGCGATCGAGACGCCGGTAGTCGATTTTGATGTCGCGTGACGAACCAAGTGCCCGGCGGATGAACTTTTCTTCGACCCGCAACGTGCCTTCGACATACAAGACGTTCAGTCCACCCTTGAGGACATGGACGAACGTGCTGAGCCGATTGTTCGTGGTCACGAGTTCGCCCGGCTGGTCGACGGCTTCCAACGTGAGTTTGTATTCGCCGGGTACCTGGGGAATATAGCTGAGCTTGATCGGCAGAAGCTGTCCATCGGCGGTCGCCTTGACGGTCTCTTGGGCGACGACGGTCATTTTGCCGGGCGCGGTCTCGAATAGTACGCGGACGGGGATGGAGACATTGACATAGCCGTCGACGCGGACCTGGCCGCTGATGAGGAGTTCGTTTTTTACAAACACTGTGGGGCTGGCGATCAGATCTTTCACGGCGACGTCTCGAGCCTCGCCCAACCCGCGCGACTGGCCCAGCGGGAAAGTGTATATTGGATAGCCCAAGTGCTTCAGGCGTGCGGCGGCGGTCTGTGGCGGCAGATCGCGCGGAGCATAGGCCCGCTGCGCACCGTCGCTAAGCAGCACGACGCCCAGCAGTCGCTTGCCGGCCTCCTGCCGCAGAACGTCTTCCAACGCCGCGCCAATGGCCGTCTGTTGTCCCGTGGGCTGCGCGGGCAACGCAAGCTGCCCATAGTTGGTCGACAGTTCGTGAAGTTTGGAATCGAAGCCATACGCCTTCAACTCGAAATCTTGCTGGAGGTTGGCCAGCGCCGGCGCAGCGTCGTCGAGCGCCTCGCGCATTGCCTGCCACCGCGACTTGTCGCCCACGGCATCGGGCACCGTCATGCTGCGCGACTGGTCGGCCAGCACCACCAACGTGGCGGCCTGCTTCTTAGTGCGGGTGTAGATCACCGTCGGCCTCAGCATGGCCAACACGATCAGGGCGATCACCGCTGCACGCAGAAACACGAGCATCGTTCGACGCTTTTGCCCCGCCTTGTCCCGATTCGGTCCAAACCACATAAGTCCCGCCAGCAATAGCGCAACGGCAGCCACCAGCAGGTAGCTATCGAAGATCGGATAGAGCGACAGGCGGAACATGGATGACTCACTGCTCTCGATAAAATCGGTTCGCCACCAACATCTCCAACCCCAACACCATGGCGACGAGCAGCATCAGCGGGGGAAACAGCTCGCGGCCCACGCGACTCATGCTGATGTCGCGATCGACCTGGTCGCGTGTGCGGGCCAGACGGAACTTCACTGGGCCGAAGACGCCGGCGAGTTGCTCATGGGTCAGTCGGTCGAGTTGCGTCTGCTCGGGGGCGTAGTTTACGCTAAAACCGAGCGTGGTCCCGTCGGTACCGCCGGCCTGCACTCGGTAGTTGCCCACCTCGTCGGTCGGCGGAATTGGCAGGTCGCTACGATTCAGGTCGGAGGGAATCGGCAGAGTGAGCCCTCCTGGCGTAAACAGCATGTACGCGCGCCGCTCCGCGGCTGAATCGACTTGTAGCACGACGGTCTGCCCGGCCAAGTAGTTCAACTGTTGTTCGGTGCTGCCGACCATGTACGCCATCATCTGATTGGCCAGAATGACGAAAGGCCATGGGTCCAATGCGGGCACGGGCAACAGATTCCACGGATTATCGTTCGGTCGGTCGGTAATCGGCGTGGTCATCGTCAAGGCACGGCCGCGGCCGACGGACCGCTCCAAAATTGCCGGCTGGCCATCGCTATAGCTGAGCACGACGCTCGCGCCGGCAGGCCGCTCGCCGAGTTGCCAATAGCGAAACACGGGAAAGTATTCCCACGGTATGGCGCCTTCGCTGCCACGGAAGGCCGAGAGGATCGGATGTTGGTAGTCGCGGGCGCGAGGTGCAGGTCGCCATCGGGCCGCCGTGCCTGTCGAAGCAGCTTGCCTGGCAAAAGCTTCTGCGCTTCCGCGTCGTTGAACGACTCGACCGACGGTGCGGCGTTGCGGCCCAGAAATATCGCCACGCCACGCCCCTCGGCGGCGAAGTCGGCCAGTTTCTTCCATGTGGCCGGCTCCAACTGTGACGGATCGAGAAGGCACACGGCCGAGTAGTCGGCCAGCGAGCGCTTAGCCAACTCGCCAATATCGCAGACGTCACAATCGAACCTCGCCTGCCCCAGTTTGCGCCACAATGTCGGAGCCAGCGCCTCGGTAAGAAAACGGGCGTAGCTGTGCGGGGTGTTCGTCGTGACGATCAACAGGCGCCAAGCCGGACGCACGGCAACCGTGAAATAGCGCGTATCATCGGCAGCCAAGCCGTCCTGGCCAACGATGCGTACAAAGCCTTGGTGAGTGCCCGGTCCTAGATCGGAAAGTTGAAACTCGATCGGCCGCATTTCGCCGGGAACGGCCTCGCCAGTTTGCTGACCGCTCTTTTGCAGTTTGCGATCGGCATCGAGCAGATTGAGTTCCACGATCTTCGGCGCGGCGGGCCCGATGCACGACAGCGGCACGCTCAGTGTCAACTTGCTACGGCTCGACAGCACTTCGCCGGAGAGTTGGACTTGTCCCAAGCCATAGTCGGTCGGGTTAGCAATGCCCACGTCGAGCACGTAGACCCCCAGCCCGCCCACCTCGGCCAAGCTCTGTTGCAGGGCCGCCTGTTGCTCCTCCGGCCACGCGCCGCGCGAGAGGTCGGTGAAGATATACAGTTCCTTGCGTTCCAATTTGCTTTGTCGCAGCAGCTTGACGGCTGCGTCGATGGCAACGGGCAATGGCTGTGAGTTGGGCACGGTTTCGAGCCGCGTGATTCGCTCTTTCGCCGCACCCCGATCAGCGGCAAAGGCGGCCGTCGCGCCGAGCCGCGTGTCGACCACCGCGATTTCACTCTGCTCGGGCAGTTGCGCCAACAGCCATTGGCCCAGCTCGCGAGCGTCTTCCAGACGCGTATGGTTTTCATGGCGATATTCCATGCGCGGGGCGGCATCGAACACCAAGGCCGCCGCCACCGGAGCCTCTTGGCTGCCAACGGCGCTGGCCAGTTTCACGCTTGGCCGGGCCAGGGCGAATGCCAGCAGGGCGATTGCCCCTGCCCGCAACAACAGCAGCAGCAGATGCCGCAACCGCAATCGCCGCCGGTTCATGTCGAGCCGCTTCTGTATGAACCGCAGCGCAGGAAACTCCAGCAGCTTCGGCCGCCGCCGCATGATCAAATGCAGCACGATCGGCAGCGCTACTCGCGCGGTCCCGGCCAAAAGTGAGAGGTTTATAAAGGTCATGGACGAGGAATCACCACGGAGGCACGGAGGACATGGAGATGAACAGGCATTTTCCCAAGACCCAGAAAAAATCTGACATGATTTTTGGGACGTACAGGATTTGAGTATTTGCTCTTCAGAAAATAATCAGTGAAAAAGCTTCAACCATCGGATTGTCTAATCTTGTCAATCCTGTGAATCCTGTCCAATTTCTCCGTGTCCTCCTTGTCTCCGTGGTGTATTGCTGTTTTGTCTTTTTTATCCGCGTTCGCTTCTCCGCATCAGGTACTGTCCCAAGGCGCGGTCGAATTGCATACTTGTATCCAGCGGCACATAATCGATGCCTGCCTGGGCGCATTCACGACGATACGTAGACCGAAAAGTGTCTAACTCGCCGAGATAGGCCGCGCGGAAGCCGTCGGCATCGAGCGCCAGACGCTGGGCGTTTTCGGGATCCTCCAATTCCACCATGCCGCCGAAGGGAAAGGAGACCTCCGCCTCGTCAAGCACGTGGAAGAGGATTACATCATGGCCTCCGTGCCGCAGGCGATAGAGCGACTCCATCACTGGCCCCGGGTCGGCCAAGAGATCGGAGAAGATCATCACCAGGCTGGCGTGCCGCAACATGGCCGCCACCTGGATTAGGCTCTGGGCGACATCGGTCTCGCCGGCCGGCTTCAAATTGGCCAACAGCGAGAGCACGTCGCCCAAATGGCTTCGCCGGCACTTCGGCCGGAGGCTATGACGAATCTTCTGGTCGAACGTCAGCAACCCAACCGGGTCTTGCTGGTGGATCATCAAGTAACACAGCGCGGCGGCCAGACAAATCGAGTAGTCAAACTTCGTCAGTTCCTGCCGGTACGTATAGCCCATCGACCGACTCAGATCCATAACAAGGTAGCCGGTGATGTTCGTCTCGGCCTCGAACTTCTTGACGTAATACTTGTCGGTCTTGGCATAGACCAACCAGTCGATGTCCTTCGGGTCGTCGCCGGGCGTGTACTTGCGATGCTCGCTAAACTCGACCGAGAAGCCATGAAAGGGGCTGGCATGCAAGCCGTGCAAGAATCCTCTGACAATGAACTGTGCGCGCAGATCGAGCCGCTTGATCTGACGGATCACTTCCGGCTTCAGATAGCGTTCGATAGTGGACATGACACGTGGGCTAGGGTGCCTCGCGCCAAATCAGGCGGGGCCCGTCGAGCAGTAATGACGCATGGTTGAGGACGTCTCGGCCCAGAATTCCGCAAGGGTCATCAATGACCAGGTAAGCCCCCCGATAGACTCGCCCCAGGAAGACAAGGTCACATTGCACCGACTCGGCGACACTCTTGCTCCCATCAAAACCCATCAGTTCATAGTCGTGCTGCTGGGCGGCCTCCAGTTCTAACTGGCTGACAGCGGTCGCTGGAAGCAAGGTCACATCCGCGCCGGAGTCGATCAGCATCACGACGTCACTGAGATATTTCTGACCACCTTGAGCGCGAAGCATTACCCTTGCCACTGGCGCCGGCGGATGGAAACCGTCAGCGTCATAGGTCGGCATCAGTGCGCTCCTCAAGTTCAAGCACCTGCTTGGCAAAATCGCTCGCGTGCTCGGGATGTGCGAGTCGCGGGCTGTAGATGTGGGCTACACGCCGACCTTCGGCCTCGGAACTCCCGGGCACGACCACATAGACTTTGGTCTTCTCCGGGAGGAGCACCTCCGCGGGCAGGTGGACGCAGCCGTTTTCCACGACACCTTCGTAAGTAATGACTTTCATTCTTCGTCCTCGCTCTTCGTACGCATGATACCATTTTCAGGAACTGCCTGAATTAGATCGTTCACATCATACCTGCGATCTTGATGTCGCACGAACTTGGTAGGGCGATCCAGTTTAAGACCTCGTAATTGGAGAAGCTCGACGACTCCGAGCGGCTTCATTGAGCGTTTTGTGGCCACTATCAATCCCTCTGCTTCATAATCGAATCTGATCCCTAATCCCCCGTTCCCCGCCCCCGCTATTTTTCGTATTTCGCGATCACCGGCGGCGGCGTTTCGCGGATCAGGCGTTGGATGATGTCTTCGTTGCTCATGCCCTCCGCTTGGGCTTGAAAGTTCGTGCTGATGCGGTGCCGTAGTACGGGGATCGCGATCTTCTGCACGTCTTCAATCGCCACCGAGAAGCGGGCGTCCATGGCGGCCAGGGCTTTGCCGCCTTGAATAAGGAACTGGCCGGCACGCGGTCCGGCGCCCCAATCGACCAGTTCTTGTATGAACGACGGCGCCGACGGATCTTTCGGGCGTGTGGCGCGCACCAGGCGCGATACGTATTGTATCACGTATTCGCTGACGGCCACCTTGTTGACCAGCGCCTGCAAGTTGAGTATCGCCTTGCCGGAAAGGACCTTGCGGACATCCGGCCGGTCGCCGCGCGTGGTGCTTGCGAGAATGCGCTCCTCTTCGTCGGACGACGGATAATCGACCTTGATGTTGAACATGAAGCGATCCAACTGGGCCTCGGGCAACGGATAGGTGCCTTCTTGCTCGATCGGGTTCTGCGTGGCGATGGTGAAGAACGGATCCGGCAGCGGATAGGTTTGCTGGCCGACGGTCACTTCGCGCTCCTGCATGGCCTGCAACAGGGCCGCCTGGGTCTTCGGCGGCGTGCGGTTGATTTCATCGGCCAGAAGGATATTGGTAAACACAGGCCCTTCGACAAACCGAAAATCGCGCCGGCCCCGCTCGTCCTCTTCCAGGACGTTCGTGCCGGTAATGTCGGAAGGCATCAGGTCGGGCGTGAATTGAATGCGTTTGAACTGAATATCGAGAATGCGGGCCAGCGTGCTGACCATCAACGTCTTGGCCAAGCCGGGCACGCCGACCAGCAGACAATGGCCTCGGGTGAAAATGGCGGCGAACATCTGCTCGATAACGTCGCTCTGGCCAACGATGATCTTTTGCAGTTCTTCCTGCATCAGCCGCCGGTGCTGACTAAACTCTTGCAGAACGTCGCCAAGGTTTCGCGGTTTCACAGTGGCCATGGAGATTGGGATTGGGGATTAGGGGTTAGGGACGTGGATCGGGAACTTACTAATCCCCAATCCCTAGTCCCTCCATGATGGTATCATTATAGGAACGGTCGGGCAAAAGCCGCCGGCAGCAGCGCTGCGCGACCCGTTGCCGTCCTAACTAGCTAATTCTAAGATACTTGTGCCGCTGCTACCCTAATTCGTCGAGTCCGGGTGGGAGAAAAACGCCCATGAAACACCGTCTCACGGTCGTCGCCCTGGCGATGGGGTTAATTGGGTCGGTTGTAGGGCCTGCGCAGGCCGATGTGACGGCCGAGCAGGTCCGCAAGGCCATCGACCGGGGGACCGCTTATTTATGGGGCCAACAGCTCGACGACGGCGGCTGGTCCGACGACATGCGGCTCGGACAGCCGGGCGGCATCAGTGCGCTATGCACTTTGGCGCTGTTGGATGCGGGCGTGGAACCGACCGATGAGAAGATGCAGAAGGCCCTGAACAATCTCCGCAAGATCAGGCCCGAGAGAACGTACGTTGTATCGCTGCAAACGATGGCCTTTGCTCGGGCCGAGCCGGAACGAGATCGCGAGTTGATCCTCCGCAACGTGAAGTGGCTTGAACGCACGCAAATCGCGGAGGGAATGTATAAAGGGGCCTGGTCGTATCCCGGCATCGGCGATGGCGACAATTCCAACTCGCAGTTCGCACTCTTGGCCCTGCACGAGGCCGAACGCGTCGGAGTCGCCGCCAGCGACCGCACCTGGCTCTTGGCCAAGAAGTATTGGGAAGATTGTCAAAACATCGACGGCTCGTGGAATTACAGCAGACTGCTGCCGGGCGGCACGGGAAGCATGACCTGCGCCGGCATCACTTCGATGGTGATCGCCAACGATCGCATCCACGCCAGCGACGCCCGAGTGACCGGCGACCGTATTGAATGCTGCCTTCCCCACGGACCGAGCGACACGGATCGGGTTGAACGGGGCATCCAGTGGCTCGGGCAGCACTATTCGGTGTCGCACAATCCGGGCAGCGCCGCATCGACGTGGTTTCTTTACTACTTGTATGGCCTCGAACGCGCGGGCCGGCTGACCGCCCGGCGCTTCATACCCCTTATTCCGCGACAGGGCCAACCGGATCGGGCCGATTGGTATCGCGAGGGGGCCGATAGACTGGTGCGAAGCCAAGAGAGCCTATCGGGGTTTTGGACGGGCACGGGCGTGGGCGAGAGCAATCCGGTGATCGGCACGAGCCTCGCTCTGCTGTTCCTTTCCAAGGGACGCTGGCCGGTGCTCATCGGCAAGCTGCAATATGGCGTCGGCGACGATTGGAACCAGCATCGCAGCGACGTGGGGAATCTGACGCGCTACGTGGAATCCCGCTGGAAACGCGACTTGACTTGGCAGGTGGTCGATCTTCGGCTGGCCAGCGTCGAAGACTTGTTGCAGACGCCCGTCTTGTACTTTTGCGGCAGCCGAAGTCCGCTGCCCGACGACCCAATCGAGCGGCGGGAAGTTGCGCAGAAACTTCGCGACTATCTGGATCGCGGCGGGTTTCTGTTTGCCGAGGCCAATTGCGGCAGTTTGCGATTCGACGCCGGCTTCCGCGATTTGATGCGCATCGTGCTTCCCGAGCCCGAGTACAGATTGCGGTTGCTCGAAGCCGAGCATCCCATCTGGTATGCCGAGGAGAAGGTCGATCCGCAGCAGTTGCGGCCGATGTGGGGCATCGAGTTCGGTTGCCGCACGAGCGTGGTGTATGCCCCGCCGGAGCCCGACCGGCCGTCGCTTTCCTGTCTTTGGGAATTGTCGCGGGCCGGACGCGGCACGAAGTATAGCGCCGCGGTACAGGCGCAGGTCGACGCCGGTCTATCGCTAGGCATCAACGTGCTGGCCTATGCCACGAATCGGGAGTTGAAGACGAAGGAGGATTTTTTCCGCCCACTCACCGCGCGACGGCCCGGCGACCAAGTGGAGCGCGGCCGGCTGTACGTTGCCAAGTTGCGCCACCCCGGCGGATGCAACGCGGCGCCGAGGGCCTTGGCCAATCTGATGGACGCGGCCAGTCGAGAGCTAAAAATCCGCACGCATGTCCGCGAGGAACTGCTCGATATTACGGATGAAGCGCTCTTTGATTATCATCTGGTTTTCATGCACGGTCGGACAGCCTTCCGCCTGACCGACGTCGAGCGGCAGCGGCTGAAGCAATATATCGAGCGTGGCGGGATGCTGTTTGCCGATTCGATTTGCGCCAGCCCGGCCTTCACTCAATCGTTCCGCCGCGAGATGGGGGCGATTTTTACTAGTCACAAACTGGAGCGGATTCCGCCGAGCGACCCTCTGTTCAGCACGACCTATGGCGGCTTCGACCTGCGGCTGGTTTCACGCCGCGACCCCGAGAATGCGCCGCGTGGCGGACCGCTAGAAGCGGCGATTCACAAGGTTCCGCCGGACTTTGAGGGCATCAAGTTCGGCGATCGTTGGGGTGTGATCTTTTCGCAGTACGATTTAAGCTGCGCCCCTGGAAAAGCGCGATTCGCTGGAATGTCGGGGCTATACCCGCGAAGACGCCGCACGGCTGGGGCTCAACGTCGTGCTGTATTCGCTGCAGCAGTGAGAGCGGCGATCCTCACCCGACGGAAGGGGCAATCGTTTCTTGACCCGACCTGGCAATGTGGATAGATTGCCATAGTGGGACGGATTGCGCCTGCCTTGGCATTCTATTTCGGAAATGGATAAGTGGGGCAGACATGCTTGTCTGCCAAGGGCGGGCAGGAATGCCTGCCCCACCGGTCCATAAAGTCCGTCGAGATGAACCAATAGGTCGGCGACGCCCTCCCGCGGCTATTTGTTGCCGGTTGCCCGTGGGCACATTGCCTTTGCTTGAAAGAACATGGAAGAACTCTTATCGCGGATCTGGGACGGCCTGGGTTTCTTTTTTGGCGGATTCGCTCGGGCCCTTGAACACGGCATCACGAGCCTGTTCGGCTCGTCGAACGCCCGGTTCCTCAAGAAGCTCCAGCCGACAGTCGACGCCATCACGGCGCTGGAACCAAAGTACCAGGCGCTGACCGATGCGGAGCTGCGCGAACAAACGGTGAAGTTTCGCAAACGGCTGGCTGCCGGTGAAACGCTCGACGATTTGCTGGTCGAGGCCTTTGCCGTGTGCCGCGAGGCCGGCCGCCGCGTCTTGGCAATGCGCCACTATGACGTCCAGTTGATGGGCGGCATCGTACTCCATCGCGGCAATATCGCCGAAATGGTCACCGGCGAAGGCAAGACCCTGGTGGCTACGCTGCCCGCTTACTTGAATGCGTTGGCAGGCAAAGGCGTCCACGTGGTTACGGTCAACGACTATCTTGCCCGGCGCGACATGGAATGGATGGGCCCGCTGTACATGTCGCTGGGGCTAACCGTCGGCACGATCCAGAGCAACATGGAGACGGAGGATCGACAGAAGGCGTACGAGTGCGACATCACCTACGGCACAAACAACGAGTTCGGCTTTGATTACTTGCGCGACAACATGCGCCCGGCGGCCAAGGGGGACGATCGCTATCCGAAATGGTATCAGCAATCGCAGGGCCCGCTGCACTTTGCCATCATCGACGAGGTGGACAACATCTTGATTGACGAGGCGCGTACGCCGTTGATCATTTCCGGCCCGGCCCACGACGATGTCACGCGTTACGCCAAGGCCGACCGCATCGCCCGGCAGTTGAAAAAGGGAACGCACTTCGAGGTCAACGAGAAAGACCACACGGCCCACCTGACGGACGAAGGCGTTCGCGCGGCCGAGCAGTTGGCAGGCGTCGAGAGCTTCTATACGGCCGGCCACATGGAATGGCCGCACTTGATCGACAATTCGCTCAAGGCCCATCACCTGTATAAGCGCGACGTCAACTATGTGGTCAATGGCGAAGAGGTGGTGATTGTCGACGAGTTTACCGGCCGCTTGATGCCCGGCCGCAACTGGAGCGACGGGCTCCACCAAGCCGTCGAAGCGAAGGAAGGCGTTCGCATCAAGGAAGAGAACCAGACACTGGCCACGATCACCTTGCAGAACTTCTTTAAGCTCTACGACAAGATCTGCGGCATGACGGGCACCGCCATGACGGAAGCCGGCGAGTTCTGGAAGATCTACAAGCTCGACGTGATCGCGATTCCCACCAACAAGCCGATGAAGCGGATTAACAATCCCGACGTCATCTACCGTAGCGAGCGAGAGAAGTTTGGCGCTATTGCCGAAGAAATCGAGCGGATGCACAAGTGGGACGTGCTGGTCAATGACAAGGACGAGGAATACCTGGGGAAGATTATCCACGAGACCGACCAGAACATCGAGTTTCAGCCGCGGGGGAGCAAAGACCGCGAGACGATTGCCAAGAGCAAAGTCAAGGAGATCGACCACCGCGGCCGGCCGATGCTCGTCGGCACCGTATCGATCGAGCGGAGCGAATTGATTTCCGAGCTTCTCAATAAGCGCGGCATTCCGCACGAGGTTCTCAACGCCAAGCATCACCAACGCGAGGCCGAGATCGTGGCCCAAGCCGGCCGATTGGGAGCGGTTACGATCGCCACGAACATGGCCGGCCGCGGAACCGATATCATCCTTGGCGGCAACCCGGAAGCAATGGCCTGGGCGAAACTCCAGGAGAAATATCCGACGCGGCTCGAAGTGCCCCAGGAAGAATGGGACACCCTGGTCCGCGAGATTGAACAGCGCGAGCAGATGAAGGCCGAAGGCCGAATGGTGGCCTCGATGGGCGGGTTGCACATCCTCGGCACCGAGCGCCACGAAGCCCGCCGCATCGACTTGCAGCTTCGCGGTCGTTGCGGCCGCCAGGGCGATCCGGGCAGCAGCCGCTTCTATCTGTCGTTGGAAGACGACCTAATGCGGATCTTCGCCGGGGAGTGGGTCAAGAACATACTGACCCGGTTGGGCATGAAAGAGGGCGAGGCCATCGAAAGCCGCATGGTATCGCGACGCATCGAAGGCGCTCAGAAGAAGGTCGAAGAGCGCAACTTTGAAATCCGCAAGAATCTGCTCGAATACGACGAGGTGATGGACGAGCAGCGGAAGCGCGTCTATGGCTATCGGCAGAACATTCTCGATGGGGCGAACTGCAAGCACTTGATCCTGGAGATGATCGACCAGCAGATCGAGCACTATCTCGGCCAGTTCCTCGCCAAGGACTACGGCACCGAGACGTTTGCCAGTTGGGCGGCGAAGCAGTTGTCGGTCGAGTTTGACGCCCGCGACTTCCGCGGCATGGACTTTGCCGCGGCCGAAACGTTCGCCCGCGATCAGGCCGAGCGCATGGCTGAAGGGCAAGTGCTCGAAGCGCTCGAAGAAAACCTGCCGGAGGAGGAAGAGCCGAGCGAATGGAACTGGGAGGCCTTGGCGAAGCTGGCCAACACGCGCTGGCATTTGAGCCTCCGCGATCGCGACCTGAAGCAGCTTGGCCGCGATCAGGTGGGCGATTTTCTCATCGAGCGTGCTCGGGCCTCCGTCGGCAAAATCGATCTTAGCGAAGGTGAGCGGTTTTTACAGCCGGAGTTCAGCATACAAACGGCCTGCGGTTGGGTGCGGCACAAGTTTGGCATCGAGTTGGCGCCGAACGAGGTGGCGGAACTTGAACTGGCGCCCTTCAAAGCGATGGTGTTGCAAAAGGCCCGAGCGGCTTATGAGGAGAAGGAGCTGGCTTATCCGGTGATGGCCGGTTTATACCATTTCACCACGCGCGACCTGACGGGTCACAAACGTTACGATCGCGAGCAGTTGGTCCATTGGGCGGCGCAGCGGTTCAAAGTCGAACTGAGTATCGAAGACCTCAAGAACAAGCAGCGCGACGAGATTCGCGCATTGCTGGTCGAGCAGAGCCGGCGGTTTGCCGAGGGTCAGGAAGCGGCCATGAAGGAGGCCCATGCCTGGCTCGAGCAAATCATCCGCGATGAAGACGCGTCCGAAGCTCCGCTCCGCGCGGCCTTTGACAATGGGCAGTTGCAGAAGCTTTCGGATTGGCTGCGCGAGAAGTATAGCTACGAATTGCCGCCGGAGGAGATGCTTCGCTGCAGCCCGGAGCGAATCGAACGCCATCTCACGGCCGCCGTGGAAGACGTCTACCGGCCGGAGATGCGGAAGATGGAGCGGGCGCTAGTGCTGCAATTGCTTGACACTGCCTGGAAGGACCATCTCTTGGCAATGGATCACCTCCGCAGCAGCGTTGGGCTACGCGGCTACGCCCAGATTGATCCGAAGGTCGAATACAAGCGCGAAGGCATGCGGACTTTCGAGCAGATGTGGAGTTCCGTCGGTGAGCGGACCACCGACTTGATCTATAAGATGGAGCAACTCGACGAGAGTTTCGTAGGCTCGACGTGGACCGAGGCCGAAGCCATCCACCAGGACGCGCAATCGGCCGGCGAGATCGCCCAGCAGCAACAGGCCGCCATCGAAGGCACGGAAACGGACCACAAGCCCCAGCCATTCCGCAATCGCCAACAGCGCGTTGGCCGCAACGATCCGTGTCCATGCGGCAGCGGCAAGAAGTTTAAGAACTGCTGCATGAAAAAGGGAGGCGTGGGAGTGGGGTAGAAAGACATGCTCATTCCAAAGATCTATATTGAGACATCCATACCGAGCTTCTACTGCACTGCCCGAAGTGATCCTGAGTCGATAGCTCGCAAAGGGTGGACGCAACATTGGTGGGATTTCAAGCGCGAAGGTTGTGAAGTCTTCACGAGTGAAGTCGTCATCGAAGAACTTGAGAACGGCGATTACCCAACGAAAAAGGATGCGTTGGCTCTCGTTGATGGCATCTCAATCTTGACTGTCGAGCCTGCGATCCTGGAAATTACACGGACCTACACCCGGCATTTCCTGATGCCGGACAAGCCGATGGGCGATGCCATGCACTTGGCGTTGGCGTCCTTTCACGCGTGCGATTTTCTCCTGACCTGGAATTGCCAGCACTTGGCCAATGCCAACAAGTTTCAGCACATACGTCGCGTGAACGCAATGCTCGGTCTTTTCATTCCAAGTCTGGTGACTCCCTTAGAACTTCTTGGAGAGAACCCATGAATGCCAAAGGCGATTGTGAACTTGCACGTATCCGAGAAGCACGAATGCGCATCTCGGAGAAGTTCAATCATGATCCAGAACTGTTAGTGAAGCACTACATGGAACTGCAGAAGCGGCACCAAGAACGCCTCGTATACTCCACTGAAGCCGCTTCGCAGGACTTGCCGAAAGAGTCATCTTGAGCCACTGCGTGCAAAAAACCATCGGGGGTGATCGGCTAACCGAGGCGGCAGCATCTAGTGCGAAAGAAACGTCGCTGGACATAAAATGGAAGCGATTGGCTGGCTCTTTTTGTTCTTTGCGGCGGTTATCGGCTGTACGGTTCTGCTGGTGATTGCAGCGGTGATCACTTATGTACGACCCAACGTGTGGGCAAGACTAAGCTTCCTCGCTCCCGTCGTGATCGCAGTGGCCATCTTTATCGGCCTTTGGCTAGTGGTCCTTCGTCCATTTATGGAGTGGCTTGCTCGCTACTAACGAGAATCACCGGCAGTTCGTACGCTATACGACAACTCGTTACTCAAGCCGGGAAAGGATTCCTCTGTGCCGTATCTGCTCAATCTCGTCTATCTGCTGCTGATCCTCTTTTCGCTGCCGTGGCTCGCGTGGCAGGCGGTGCGGAAGGGGAAGTATCGCGAGGGATATGCGGCAAAGTTCTTGGGTCGCGTGCCGGTGCGAACGGGCAACAAGACCTGCCTATGGCTGCATGCCGTGAGCGTGGGCGAGGTTAATCTGCTGGCGCCGCTGCTGCGGATGATCGAACAAAATCGGCCTGAGTGGCAGTGCGTCATCTCGACCACAACGACCACCGGCATGACGCTGGCCAAGAAGAAGTATCCTGGTCATACCGTTTTCTATTGTCCGTTGGATTTCTCTTGGGCGGTTCGGGCGGCGATGCGACGCATCCGGCCAGATGTTCTGGTGCTGGCCGAGTTGGAACTGTGGCCGAATCTGATCCGGGCGGCCCGTCGTCAGGGTGCGAAAGTCGCCGTGGTCAATGGTCGGTTGGGCGAAAAGAGCTTTCGCGGCTACCGCCGCATCCGCCCGCTTGTGGCCCGACTGTTGCGACAGATCGATCTCATCGCGTCGCAAGACGAGACATACGCCGAGCGGTTCCGCGCACTCGGCGCACGGGCCGAGGCAGTGCATGTTACCGGCTCGATGAAGTACGACGGCGCGCAGACGGATCGCAACAACCCGACCACGCAGCGGCTGGCGGCGTTGGCCGGATTCTCAGCAGAGGATATCGTGTTTCTGGCCGGCAGCACGCAAGAACCGGAAGAGGCGATGGTGTTGGAGACGTTTCGCGAGCTGAGCCGGCAATGGCCGCGGCTTCGGTTGGTACTGGTGCCACGCCATCCCGACCGCTTTGACGCGGTGGCCAAGCTGCTGGATGCCTCCGGCATCGATTGGCAACGGCGCACCGCCCTCACCGATCCGCCCCACGCCCCGCGCCCCACGCCCCCCGTCCTCCTAGTAGACGTCGTCGGCGAACTCGGCGCATGGTGGGGAACCGCACAGATCGCTTTTGTCGGCGGCAGCATGGGTACGCGCGGCGGGCAAAACATGATCGAGCCGGCTGCCTATGGGGCCGCCGTGTCTTTCGGTCCCAACACGTGGAATTTTCGCGACATCGTGGCTGCCATGCTGGCTCGCAACGCGGCCGTGGTGGTGCGGAATCAATGCGAAATGACGAGATTCGTTCAACGCTGCTTGGAAGAGCCCATGTATGCTGCGGAATTGGGCCAGCGAGCGCGCGAGTTTGTTTTCCAGCAGCTTGGGGCGACTGTCCGGACAGTGGAACTGCTGATTTCGCTGCAACAGGCCCGCACGCAGGAGTGATCGAACGACGACACCAGCGGGCGATGTGCCCCGATCTACTGCAGTTCGATCCCCAAACGTATGGCTGATCGCAGCCCTCGCAGCCAGCAGAACTGCAAAGTTCCTGCGAACAGTCATGCTGAGCGCAGCGAGGAATCTCCGCAGAATGCGCAACTGGCCATGTATCAACGAGATCCTTCGCTGCGCTCAGGATGACTCCCTTTCATCCAACAAGACCCTGCAATTCTCCTGCACTCGCAGCAATCCGATTGTCAAATCGTGGGAGAATCCACTATAATCGTTTCTTCGATGGCCGCCACCGTGGGGCGACGGCTGGGTACCTCGGGGCAACACAGGAGACCGTTTCGTGGCACAGGGCAACTTCTTATTCACCAGCGAATCCGTCAGCATGGGCCATCCGGACAAGCTGGCCGACCAAATTTCCGACGGCATCCTCGACGCGCTGTTCGCCCAGGACCCCTATAGCCGCGTGGCCTGCGAGACGATGGTCACGACGGGCATTGCCATCGTTGCCGGAGAAATCACCACGAAGGCGCGGATCGATTATCCCGAGATCGTCCGCAACGTCATCCGCGAAGTCGGCTATACGGACGACAAGATGGGCATTTGCTGCGACACCTGCGCAGTGATGCTCTCGATCGACCGCCAAAGTCCCGATATCGCGATGGGCGTCAACGAAGATTCAAACAAGGGCAAGGAGATTGGCGCAGGCGACCAGGGGTTGATGTTCGGCTACGCCTGCAACGACACGCCCGAGTTGATGCCGCTGCCAATCCAATTGGCTCACCAAATCCTCGACCGGCTGACTGAAGCTCGCCAGAAGGGCGAAGTCAATTGGCTTCGACCCGATAGCAAGAGCCAGGTTACCGTGCAATACGAGGACCACCAGCCGGTGCGAATCGATACGGTGGTGGTCTCGACCCAGCATGCCGCCCGACGTTAGCCAGGCAGAGATCCGCAAGTTCATCATCGACAAGGTCGTCAATCCGCTCTTGCCCAAGCATCTGGTCAACGGCAAGATCGTATATCACATTAACCCCACGGGCCGATTCGAAGTGGGCGGACCGCACGGCGATTGCGGGCTGACGGGCCGAAAGATCATCGTCGACACGTACGGCGGCTGGGCCCGGCATGGCGGCGGGGCATTCAGCGGCAAGGACCCGACCAAGGTGGACCGCAGCGCCGCGTACATGGCCCGGCACGTCGCTAAGAACATCGTAGCGGCGGGACTAGCCGATCGCTGCGAGGTGCAACTCGCCTACGCCATCGGCGTTTCCGAGCCGATCAGCGTGCTGGTCGATACGGATGGCACGGGCAAGATCGACGACGAGCTGCTGTGCAAGTTGGTGCGAGATATCTTCCCCCTGACGCCCAGCGGAATCATCAAGTATCTCGACCTTCGCCGGCCAATCTACCGTAAGACGGCTTCCGGCGGTCACTTTGGCCGCAACGACGCCGACTTCACGTGGGAGAAGACCAACCGCGCCGCCGAGCTGGCCGCTGCGGCGAAGTCCTGCGGTTGCGAAAGCGTCACAGAACGGTGCTTGCAGCCGACAAGCAGAACGTAACGATGAGCAAAGAGCGCCTGTGGCACGCCCGGGGAAACGAGGGGCGTGATGGGCCGGAAGTCCACGCCCTATGCTGCGCTCAGGGACGTGCGATCCTCGGTTCCAACGCTGTGGTCGATGTTGTTCGCGTTGCGGCCACGGCCATGCTTGCCCTGCTGGCGGCGGCGGCATTGACCGTGGTAGCCCGTCGGTTTGCAGGCGCTCTTCAGATCCCGCTTGCGCCGCCCGCCCTCTGGCTGATTGCCACGCTGATCGGGGCCGCCTCAATTGGAATTCACCTCGCCGTGTTGTCGCGGGCAGCCCGAGCCGGCCGCTGTCTTGGGCTCGCGGTCATGGCCGTGACATCGCTGGCCGTGGCCGGGTTGGCTCTTGGCGTTTGTTTGCCTGGCACATCAACAGGCGGGCAGTTCGTTCTCTGCACCCTGCTCTTGGCCGAGCAAAGCTGGGCGTGGGCCCGATATATCCGGCAAGCTGTGGAGCCACCGGCTGGAATGTCGCCTGACTCGTTGGGCGTCAGTGCTGGCGTTTCTGGCAATGCAAACACGGTTGAACACGTCAATCATAGAGCCCACCACGCGAGCTCGGTCGAGGCGCTTGTAGATTCGGACGTCGGAGTACTTTCCAAAGACGTCACGCAGCAACTGGTTCGCACGCAAACGGCCGATGGCGCGGAACAAATATGCGGCCGCCTGCGGATCGCGTTCGCGGCTGGCCAGCGGACGGGCAGCGTGCACGTTGCCTTCTGTCCGCCGTTGGCTGCAACGCCCGAGGTGGAAGTCGAGCAACTCGACGGCCCGCCGGCGCGGATTAAGACGGCCCAACTGCTTCCCTATGGGGCCCGGCTCGATCTGAAGCTGGCCGCAGCGGCAGACGAACAAACCAGCGTGCTATTGCAGTTTTCGGCCCGGACGGTCAGTCGCGAAAAGTAGCAAGCACACTCCGCATGCCGTAAGCGGCGATGGCACCGCAGAGTGTGCCTGCTGCCTAAGATTCATCGCTGAAGAGCGCTTCGATATCCCGGGCGGCGTGCAAGACGCGGACAATCTCGATGCCGTGTTCGATGGGCCGATAGAAGATCAGATGGCTTGTGAATCCTTGGACTTGCCAAACACGTAGACCTGCGAGCGCCTCCGTCGAGAACTCCTGTCGCTCACCCAATTCGGGCATGGACGCAAGAACTTCAAACGAAGTCTGCGCCGCTGCTAGGAAGCGAATCGCGGCGTCGGGGCTATCACGTTGGATGAATTTTGCCTGCTCGTCCAAGTCGCGCAAGGCCGCGTCCGTGCGGATAATTGGGGAGCTCATCCGCCCCCGCCTTCGGCATGGCGCTGCCAAACACGGCGTCGCAATTCATCCCAGTCTCCTGCTGTCATCTCGCGAGGTGGCCCGGAGTTGATACCTTCCATTAGCAGCTCTTCCAACCGTTCCTGGGCCGCGCGTTTTTGATCGTCACGGACAAGTTGCCGAATGTACTCGCTGGCAGTGCTGTAGCCGCCCTGGGTGACCTTCACCTCGATGAACTGCCGCATCGAATCAGGTAAAGAGATGTTCATCGTGGTCATGTGTGGGACTCCTCACAACAAAGTATACCCTGAATGGCATAAATTGGCAAACTTTGCCATGTTTTCCAAAACGCCCTACGCCGTCAGCAGTGTCTTAATCTCACCCCGGGCAACATCCAGGGCCTCGGGGAGCTTATCCGGAAGCTTGCCGCCGGCTTGGGCCATGTCGGGGCGGCCGCCGCCGCCGCCTTCGACCACGGCCGACGCAGCGCGGACCCATTTCACCGCATCGAGGCCGCGCTCGATCAGATCGCGGCTCAGCCCGCCGATGAGCGTCACTTTCTTTTCCTCTTCCTGGCGATTGGCCAATAGCACGGCAACCGGCGCGGCCTTGCGGCGAATCTGATCGATCAACTGCCGAAGCTCGTTCGGCCCGCCGGGCACTTCGGCCACAATGACCTTCACGCCGCCGACGTCGGTCGCCTGCGCGATTAGCTCGTCAACGCTTGCACCGCCCTTCGGGCTCGCGGCCGCTTGCTTCTTCAGTTGGCGAAGTTCCTTCACCAACCCTTCGACGCGCTCGCCGACTTCATCCGTCCGCGTTCGCAGCGCTGCGGCCGCACGGTTAACGGAAGTCTGCATCTGGCGGATGTCGCGCAAGGCCGCTTTGCCAGTAAGGGCGGTGATACGGCGCGTACCGGCTGCAACGCTCTCCTCGCCAATGATCTTGAAAACGCCAATCTGGCTGGTATTGGTCAGGTGCGTGCCGCCACAAAGCTCCTTGCTGAAGTCGCCCATCGAGACCATGCGGACCACATCGGGATACTTCTCGCCGAAGAGCATCATCGCGCCGGCCTTGCGGGCGTCGGCCAACGGCATATTCGCGGAGCCGATCGACCCGCTGGCAAGAATTCTCGCATTCACTTCGTCTTCGATCCGCGCCAGGTCGTCGCCGCCAACGGCCGACGGGTTGGCAAAATCGAATCGCAGCAGATCATCGTCGACCTTGGAGCCCTGCTGCAAGGCATGCTTGCCGAGGTGCTTTTGCAGGGAGAAATGCAGCAGGTGGGTGGCCGAATGGGCTCGGCGGATTCCTTGGCGGCGGTCGTCGTCAACCCGCGCGGTCGCCGTGGCACCGAGTTCCAGCCGGCCTTCACGCAGATGGCCGCAATGTAGCGTAAATCCGCCGTCGACCTGCGTATCGATGACCTCGAAATGGAAGCCGGGCCCGACGATAACACCCGTATCGCCCACTTGGCCGCCCATCTCGCCGTAAAAGGGCGTTTTGTCGAGCACGACGATGACCGGTTGCTCGTGGTCCACCTCATCGATCATGTCGCAGAGTTGTTCGCTGGCAATGATGCCGAGTACCTTGGCGTCGTTCACTTCGAGCGTTTCGTAGCCGAGGAACTGGCTACCATGCACGGCCTTTTTGAGGGCTTCCAACGGATCGTGGCGAAACAGCTCGACCTTTTGACCGCCGCCCGACTCGATGCCGTGCTGCTCCATTTCGGCGCGAAATCCCTTCCAATCAAAAGCCAGATTGCGTTCGGCGGCCAGCGTCTCGAACAGTTCGGGCGGAAAGCCGTGGGTCTGGAACATGTCGGCTGCCTCGGCGCCGGAGACGACGCCACGGTGCTGCTGCTTCATCTGCTCGAAGATCCGATTGATGCGTTCCAGGCCAGCATCGATGTTGGCTAAGAAGTTGGCCTCTTCCTTTTCGATCACGCTGGAGACGGCGGCGACCGTCTCGCCGAGTTCGGGGTAAGGGCTCTTCATGAGTTCGGCCACGCGGCCAACAAGCTTGTGCAAGAACGGCTGGCCGACGCCCATCTGGTGGCCGTCCAACACCGCGCGACGCAACAGTCGGCGAATGACGTAGCCCTGCTTCTTGTTGCCCGGATAGACGTTTTCGTGGATGGCAAACGCGCAGGCCCGGACATGGTCGGCGATGCGGCGCAGGCGGCGGCCGCTTTCGTCGGCCGGATCGTAGCGAACGCCGCAGATGTCGCCGGCTGCTTCGACCAACGGCCGCAGGATGTCGATGTGGAAGTTGGTGTCGACGCCCTGCAACACAGCAGCGGTGCGCTCCAGGCCCATGCCGGTGTCGATGTTCTTGCTCGGCAGCGGACGCAGATTGTTGGGCGGATCGCCTACGCGGTTGAACTGCGTGAAGACCAGGTTCCAGATTTCCACTTGGCCGAAGGGCGTGTGGAAATAGATTTCGCTGCACGGTCCACAGACGCCGTCGGGGCCTTGGCTGGGGGCATTGGCCGGCCAGAAGTTTTCGTCCTCGCCCAGCCGCTGCACGCGCTCCGGCGGCAGTTTGATATCGTTCAGCCAGATGCCGGCCGCCTCGTCATCGTCGAGGTAGATCGTGACCGAGAGTTTCTCGGGACTGAGCCCGAGCCATTTCTTGCTTGTCAGAAATTCCCATGCCCAATTGATGGCATCGCGCTTGAAATAGTCGCCGAAGCTGAAGTTGCCCAGCATCTCGAAGAACGTATGGTGATAGGCGGTGCGTCCGACGTTGTCGATGTCGCCGGTGCGGAGGCATTTTTGGCAGGTCGTGGCTCGGGTGAAATCGAGCTTGCAGCGGCCCAGGAAGTGGTCCTTGAACTGGTTCATGCCGGCTGGCGTGAACAACACCGACGGGTCCCACCGCGGCACCAGCACGTCGCTGGGCCGGCGAACGCAGCCTTTGGTCTCGAAGAACGTCAGATACTTTTCGCGGAGTTCGTTGGTTTTCATGTTCTCTTGCCTTGTAGCAGGCACACTTCGTGTGCCGTCGGCCGGGTTACGGCACGCGGAGCGTGCGTACTACTCGAATGCCGGATCTGCTTCGATCTTCTATCGGCGACAGCAGTCGCCACCTACAGAACGAGGATTTGGCGACGGCATCGAATCCTACATCATATCTGCCGAGGGGGGTGGAGAAAAGCGGGCAAACGGGATTGTCCGCCCTCGGGGGCATCGCTGGAAATCAAAGTGGTGCGATCGGCCAGGACCGGCGCTGATCCAGAATGGTGCTACTGGGGTGGCACTACACGGAGAAGATCGTCGAAGTCTAATGCCCTTTTGAATTGCAGAGCCTTCGCACAGATACCGCCGACCGGACGTACAGAACTTACCGCTACTGCATGACCAGTCGATGCGCCGCCTCTGGCCACGGCAGATTGAGTTTCTGAAGGCTCTCAAGGTGCAAGTCGAGAGCTTCACATGCGTGGGCGAAGGCCTCAGGCAGGGAACTACCGCTGGTGATGATGTCCCCGATGTCAGGGAAGTCCACCACGTACGCGGGCTCCTTGGCCTGATAGGTGATGGTAAACACATAGCCGCGGTATTCGTGGGTTGTGGTCATTTTCCCAAGACCTCCAAGAGTTTACGGATGTCGGCCGGATGGCACGTATGGCGGTAACCATGCGGGCGCACGATCGTCAGCAGGCGCCCGTCTTGCCGATGAAACGTACAATGGCTGCCACGCCGATTGAATAACACAAATCCTTCCTGTTGCAGCAGCGTCACGACGTCGCCAAATCGGACGTCGGTCGGTTAATTGCGCATCTTCTGGAGTATTTTCTCGCGTCGGTCCACCAAACGCCACCCCCGTTCGCTTATATTCCTAATTCTGACGGCACGACTCCTCCGCGACAAGCCGGTCGAAGGAATCGTCTTATGCGGCCAGCGGATTCTCCACGCGGAGCAGGCCGTAGGTCGCGCCGGGCGTGAAATCCTCTGACCACAACCGCGTGCAACGCGCGACTTCGGCAGCGGCCAGAATCGCGGCGTCCCAGAAGTGAATCTGGTGCAGCGCCCGATACTCGAGTGCGCGGCGGATCAAGGCGGGGGTAATTTGGACGACTTCCATGGCTTCAAATTGGAGAAGCCGACGCATGATGAAATCGACATCTTGGTGCAGCTTGTGGAGCGCAACTGAGGCGTATTCCTGTAGTACCTGCGTGGAAATCACGCCGCTTCGCTCGCCCATACACTTGACAATCGCCTGTGTGGCCAATGCCTGTTTGTGCGGGTCGCGCTGATCGTTGGCGTACACCAAGATATTCGTATCGAGAAATATCTTGGTCACATCCAACTCCCACGCTTATGGATTTCCTCGCGATTGAACCGCCAGCCCTCCTCGGAGCATCCCGCTTGCGCACGCGCCTCGCGGGCAAACTCTTCTGCAACCTCCTTCGGATCACGCCGGCCGGTCACAACCTTCAAGTAATCCCGAATCAATTCGTTTAGCGTGGTGCCGTGAGCCTGGGCATACGCCCGAGCGCTGGCAATAAGCTTCTCGTCAGCCGATAGAGTGATGTTCTTCATGGCGATGCACCGTATGCTGCGTACACATAATAAGTGTACGCCGATTGCCTTGGCCGGTCAAGCAATCGTTCGCTTCTCCGGCGCAGAAGCGCTCTAGCCCGGCGTCGGGATCATCCACGGCAACAGGTACGCTTGGACGATCGTTAGCAGACCGACCAGGATGGCCAGCACGAGGCTGTGGAAGAAGACGAAGCGGAGGATGCGGCCCTCGCCGCCAGATTGCTCGGTGGCAACAGCCGCTACGACGATGCTTTGGGCATCGATCATCTTGCCCATCACGCCGCCCGTGCTATTGCTGGCGACGATCAACACGGGATTCAGGCCCAACTGCTCGGCCGTGATCCGTTGCAGGCTGCCGAACAGAGCGTTGCACGATGTATCGGAGCCGGTCAGTGCCACGCCCAGCCAGCCGAGCATCGGCGCAAACAGTGGATAGAGCCAGCCGGTGTGCGTGAAGGCCAAGCCGAGCGTGGCGTCGGCGCCGCCGTACTTCGTGGTGAAGGCCAGCGCCAGCATGCAGGCAATCGTCAACAGTGCCCAGCGGACGCGGTACAACGTGCGGCCGAACTCGCTTAGAAAGACTCGCGGCGAAATCCGCAGCCAGATGGCCGACAACACGGCCGCCAGAAAAATACTGGTGCCGGTGGCGGAAAGCCAGGCAAACTCGTACACGGCCGGCTCGGGCGTGTCGGCATGTTTGGCTCCCGGCGAGACTTTTACCACCGGGCTTGCCCGATAGACCACGTTGTGCAGCCAAGGCATTTCAAAGCTCATTTTGCTCCAGCCGCTCAGCAGATTCGGCTGCCCTGGCTTGCCGCCGTCGAGCGTTGCCTTCCACGTCGGCCAGCCCCATAGAAACACCATCAGCGACAATAGTATCCACGGCATCCACGCGTAAACGACTTGCCGAGCGGCCAGGGGCGTGGGGCGGGGGACGGGAGACGGGGGCACGCTGTCCTTCGTGGATACCTCCCCTTCCTTTTCCGGAAACCGCCAGACTTCTTTCGGCTTCCAGAATTGCAGGAACACGGTTGTGACGAGAAGCGAGCCGATGCCACCGACGACATTGACCAGGGCTGGCCCATGCCAGTTCGAGATACCGAACTGAATGGCCGCGAAGCTGCCGCCGCAGACGAGCACGGCCGGCCAACAGCCCTTGAGGCCTTTCCAGCCGGCCATCACGACGACCAGCCACGCGGGAATCACAAGCGAAAAAAGGGTTAGCTGCCGCCCGGCCATTTGGCTCAATGCCATTTCGTTAATGCCCGAGATCTTGGCCAGTGTGATGATCGGCGTACCGAGCGCGCCGAATGCGACCGGCGACGTGTTGGCCAGCAGGGCCAATCCGGCGGCATACAGGGGCGAGAAGCCCAGGCCAATCAATAGCGCGGCCGAAATGGCCACGGGCGTGCCGAATCCGGCCGCCCCTTCGAGGAACGTGCCGAAGCTGAAGGCAATCAATAGGGCTTGCATACGGTGGTCGGGCGACACGGCCATGACTGAGCGTTTCACAATCTCGAACTGGCCGGTGCGGACCGTCAGGTGGTAGAGAAAGACGGCGGCAAGGACGATCCAGCCGATGGGCAACAGTCCGAAGCACGCGCCATAGGCGGACGCAGCCAAAGCGGCGGGCGTTGGCATTCCGAAGACGCCGATGGCCACCGCCAACGCAGCGATCACGCCGGCCAAGGCCGCGCACGGCGCCGATACGCCGAAAATCAGCAGCCCCAGCAGCACCACGATCGGCAGCCCGGCGGCCATCGGCGACCACAGCGCCGAGCCGAGCGGATCGTAGACTTGCACCCAATGCATGGTCGACCCTCCCGGCAATATGGTAGAGAATGTGTCGCTATGGCGAAAGCATGCGGGGCGTGTCGGCACGTCCAGGCGGACAGCGTCGGCGATTGGCGGCCGGCCAAAAAACGCGGCGATCGCGCCGGCATTGCCCATCGGATTTAGCGTCCGGCTATGTTATAATGCCCGCCAATCGGCCCGGCTGCAAATCGGCTCTCCGGAGGTCAGCATACAGCGGCGTGCCGAAGGACGCGGTCGTGGCTGGATTGTCCTCAATGCCCAATCGGGATATCCCACCGGCCATATCCGGCGCAATCGTCACTCTTTGTATCCACGAGAATCCAAACAAACCTACTATCCCCACAGGCCGTTGATCCATCGATGTCCGGTCATGGCGGCCTCGGCGAATGCCGGGCACCGCTCGGAGCCGATAAGTTAATCAGACCGATCTCACCTCCTTACCCTACATACCATGTCAACAGTTCAAACGACTGCTTCGCCAAAACCAAGCGAGCGGATAGTCTCGATCGACGTTTGTCGCGGCCTGACGATGCTCGTGATGCTCATGTTCAACGACATCAACGACGCCGACCTGGGCAATGTCCAGAAAGTATCGGACGCCTGGCGGCACATGCCGGGCAACATCGACGGCATGACCTTTCCGGACGTCATCTTCCCCGTCTTCTTGTTCCTGGTTGGACTGTCGATTCCCGTCGCACTCGGGCGGCGGCGTGGCGCGTGGCGACTCGTGGCTCCAACTCGGCGGACACATCGCGATCCGTTCGCTCTCGCTGATCGTCATCGGGGTGTGCCTGCTCAACGCCAGCGTCACGGCTCCATTGGCCGAGGCGGCCATGGGCATGAGCACCGCGTTGTGGCAGGTCCTCCTGTTCGTCGGCTTCTTCGGCCTCTGGTATCGCTATCCTCGGCTGCAAGGTGCCGGCAAATGGATCACGGTCGGCATCCGCGTGTTGGCCGCGGCCCTGCTGATCTATCTCGTGGCAATCTACCGCAACGCCGGCCCGGATGGCGAAGTCAGGTGGATGCAGACGCAATGGTGGGGAATCATCGGTCTGATCGGTTGGGCCTACCTGATCGCTTCGATTGTTTGGCTGGTGTGCCGTCAGCATGGCACGGCGATCATGGGGGCCATGGCGCTGTTGACGGTCATCGGGGGCGCCATGTTCTCTGGCATGTTGAGTTGGTGGCACACGTATCTCGCCGCGCCCGCTTGTTTGCCCAAGGGTGATGGATTTCTCCCCTCGTTGGAAATTGCCGGGCTGGCGGCGCTGGTCGTCGGCGGCATGGTGGTGGCCACGCTCTTTGAAGCTAATTCCGCGGCCAGCACGCCCCGCAGCCGCATCGGCTGGATGGTGCTGTTCGCGGCCGGGTTCGCGCTGGCCGCTTATTTGCTGCGACCGATCTGGGGCATCCACAAGATCGGCGCGAGCCCCTCGTGGGTTCTCTACTCGTTGGCCGCCGCCTATGTGTTCTACGCGGTGCTGTATTGGTTGGTCGACGTGAAGAAATTGATGAGCGCCAGTGGCCCCGTAGCGCTGGCGGGCTCCAACACCCTATTGATGTACATACTGCATCCGGTGTTCTACTGGGTGTTGGCGCTGCTGGGCGTCACCTATCTCCAGACCCACTTCAACGAGGGCTGGGCCGGCATTGCGCGGGCGCCGTTGTCGCCTTATTTATCTTCGGCCTGACCGCCCTGTTGTCCCGCTTCCGCGTACGGATGCATTTGTAGAGCGGACAGAGAACCGCGCCACGACCCAAGTGTCTCATTTGATTGTGACTCACCAGAGTTGCGCGCCGGCGAATCGGTTGACGCATTTCTTCTCGCTCTTCGTGAGGGAACGAAATACGACAGCCCGAACTACCGGTGGTGCGCCACATAACGGACGTGGCGGCGATGAGTTGTTGGCGCACCGGGGCGACGCAATACCAATCATGGCAAGAGGTCAAGGCCGAAACGAATCACATCTGGCAGACCGCCACGATTAGTATTGCGATTGCGCCCGGAATACGCCCGCCTTCGCTCTACGCTGTACGGCGGCGAATCCAAATCAACAGGCCCAGCGCTCCGCCGAGGGCGAACATCGCGAACGTGCCCGGCTCGGGGGTAATGGCGAAGGCCATGTCAATGCTCTGGCCAAAGTAGATGCTTCCGTCCGGATAGTGCATATCGACCCACGGACTCGGACCCGTGTGGTTGGGAGGATTAACGAGTTCGCTCCCACCGGGCAGGGTTGTGTCGGTGAAGACGGCGTCATCGTTGAGCAACGGATTGACGGCGGGATCGGGAATTGTCGTCTTCCATCCGAAGATCGTCTGTGGCGTTCCCGCCACACCAGGCACAATCGCCTGGACGTCCAACCAATAGATGGTTGGCGCGCCCGTGGTGGGATCGCGGCCTTTCTGCGGGAAGGCCGCGGTTGGATCGATATTGAAGTTGTACTCCCAGATGCGGGTGTCCGACCCAAGGACGGAGTTCGTGTTCGGGTCGTAGAACGCCTCGCTGGTCGGCCCTCCCCACTGGACCATCTTGTACTGGCCCGGTTGGAAGACCGTCGACCAAAGTTCCGGTCCCGGGTGACTATATGGAATCTCGTCACCCGCGGGAACGTCGGAGTGAATACTCAGCTTGAAAGACGTGTTCAGGTTCACGGCAGGAGTTGGCGTCCCGTTCTCATTCCATTGATCGCCCAGCCACGATCCCCAAATGTGGATGTCCGTGACTGGCCCCGCGACAAAGCACGGAAAATCATCGGCCAGCAACTTTGTGTAGGGAGGGATGGCAACAGGCGGGACAGTAGTCGTGTCTTGCAACCACGTAGCGTTTACGTCCATGCCGTTTTGCACGTCGGGAAGTTGCACATATTTCGCCGGATCGGTCGGAACCCAATCGGCGCGAGCCATCGTGCTGGTGAAAGCGAACACAATCGCGGCTACGAGAGCCGCGGAAATCAGGAGTTTCTGTGTGGCGAACATGGTATCGCTACCTCCAGGAATGGGGACCAGAAATGTGGGAAGCAAAAAGCCCTTCGTAGCTTTCGTGGACAAAAACCGCTTGCGAGCACCAGGGAACGCCCCGGTCACATCGATCTCGACGTCACGGTTCTCGTCCTCTCTCTTCTCTCACACTTGCCCAGATGCCTTTCTGGGCCTGACAGAGTTGCCAATGCGAACGTCCCGAGAAAAAAACGACTCGTCTACTGTATTTCCTCCTTCCTACTGGGTTGTCGATTTTGACCTCGCCCGTACCAAACGCTACACGGCGCACCGCCCTAGGCTGCATGCCGCCGATGGTCGTTGTCTTAGGCGTCTGGTGAACGATTCGCCGCGAGCGAGTCCTTAGTCGCCGACAATTTTTCGGTCCGACTGGGTCGTAGACAACCCGCTGGCCAGCGATTTTGTCGAGAATTTGCAGAATTGACTCTCTGTGGGGGGGCGAAAATTGGCCCGGTCTGAATTGATGATCGATTGGGTCGTTCGTTGTCCGGTGCTCTAATACGCATCCGTCCCGCGTTCGCCGCTGCGGGAGGCGTTGCCATCCGGGCCAAGTTCGGCGACACGGTAAAGAACTGCAATGGCGCTCTAGGCGACGGCCGGTCGTGCCGCGCAGGCGACGCTCCGAGGCGCAAGCAACACGTCGCGATGTACCGTGGCGAGCGCCTCTCCCGTCGCGGGGCACTTTTCGAGTGCCGGGCTATCGGCTATCCTTAGGAGCGCGTTCCTCTCGAAGGAAGGGATATCACATGACGCCGAATGCACTTCCCTGGCTCTTAGGCATCCTGATCGGGATTCTCTTCGCCGTGGTCACGGCGGTAATCCTGTGGAATTACGCCAAGATCTGGTTCCGGGCGTATATGTCGAGCGCCAATATCAGCCTGCTTAGCTTGATCGGCATGAGCTTCCGCCGGGTCGACGCCCGGGTGATCGTGCTCGGCAAGATCATGGCGGTGCAGGCGGGCATCGGCAGCGAAAAGGATACGGGCATCACTACCCGCCGCTTGGAAGCCTTGTATCTGGCCGACGGCCATGTGCCGAACGTGATCAAGGCGATCATTGCCGCACACCGGGCCGACATTGACCTGGACTTCGATCGAGCCGCGGCGATCGATCTGGCCGGACGCGACGTACTGGACGCGGTGCAGACGAGCGTCTATCCGAAGGTGATCGACTGCCCCGACCCGAAACGATCGAGTCGCACCACACTTAGCGCGATTGCCAAGAATGGCGTCGAGCTCAAGGTTCGCGCCCGGGTCACGGTGCGGACAAATATCGAGCAACTCATTGGCGGGGCGACAGAAGAAACAATCATTGCCCGGGTCGGCGAGGGCATTATCACCGCCATCGGGTCTTCCGATAGCCATTTGCAGGTGATGGAAACGCCCGACCGGATTTCAAAGGCCGTGCTCAATCGCGGGCTGGACGCGCAGACCGCTTTCGAGATCGTGTCGATCGACATTGCCGATATCGACGTGGGTCAGAACATCGGCGCCCGGCTACAGGCGGATCAGGCCGAAGCCGACACGCGCGTCGCCCGGGCAAAGGCCGAAGAGCGGCGAGCGCTGGCCATGGCGCGCGAGCAGGAAATGAAGGCCCAAGTCGCCCGCCAACGCGCTCAGGTCGTTTTGGCAGAGGCCGAGGTGCCGATGGCCATGGCCGCCGCTTTCCGAGAAGGAAATCTGACGGCGAAGTAGCGGGAAGGATTGTTGATTGGTGATTGCCATGCGGCCGTCGCCTAGCACTGATCCGCTAACTAACCCGCAATTCCTAATCAACAATCATCCATCAACCATCATCCATCCTCATGTCACTCGACGCCTATTCGCTTTGCCCCGGCGGCACGGGCAAGAAGATCAAGTTTTGCTGCAACGACTCGCTCCCCGAGCTTCAGAAGATCGACCGGATGCTCGAAGGGGAGCAATACTTGGCGGCTTTGCAGCACATCGAGCGTCTCATGGAGCAGGAGCCGGGGCGCGACCGGCAGTGTTTGCTCGCGCTTAAGTGCTTGCTGCTGCGGCGAACCAACCAAAGCGAGGCCGCTCAGGTTGCGGCCGCGGCGTTTGCCGAAAAATTCCCAGAGAATCAGATCGCCTTGGCCGAACAGGCCATACTGGTGGCTGACAGCGATCCACGAACGGCACTCGGCTTCGTGCAGAAGGCAATTCAGCATGCCGCGGGAACGCTCGCCGGACGCACGTATCAAGCGATGGGGATGACGGCGGGCGGGTTCTTGCGGCATGGTTTGCCACGACCCGCCCGCGCGCTGCTGGAGCTGCAGGCGGGCGCTGCCGAGCAAGATCCTCGGCCGGTGGAACTGCTGGCCCAGCTCAGCCAGGCCGTCGATGTGCCCGTTCTGCTGCGCGACGAGGCGCCGCTGGAACCGTGCCCCGAGGGAGCGGCGTACCGCGATCGGTTCGCCGAGGTCATGCAGGCGGCGGCAATTGGTGACTGGCAAACCGGGGCCGATCGCTTGGCCGAGCTGACCGTCGACGTGCCGGAGGAACCCGGCCTCTGGCGAAATCTGGCCACGATTCGCAGTTGGCTTGCCGACAACCGAGCGGCGATCGACGCCTTGCACCGATACGCGGCGTTGCGGGCCGCGACGCGCCGACGGCTTGGAAGACGCCGTCGAGGCAGAGGCCGAGGCGATGTTTCTTTCCGACGACCCGCTGGGCGATCGATTCGACATGCTGCAAGTCGTCTGGACAATCAACGACGTCGAGCGAGCCCAAGAGGCATTGCTTTCGTCGCCGCACTTCCAGTCGATTCCCTTCGACATGGAGCACTTCAGCGATGGAGAAACGCCGCCGCCGAAGGCCGCCTTCCTGCTTCTGGATCGCCCGATGCCGAATCAGTCGGCCGACTTGGGCTGGGAAGTACTGCCGGTGCTGCTGGGCCAGGGACTGCTATTTGGGCGTCAGACAGATCGCGAGGCCCGGCTGGAATTGATGGGGATTGCCGGCGACGATCTCCCGCAAATCACAGACTTGATCCGCGACGCGCTCGCCGACACGGTGCAGCCGGAGCCGAAAACGGAGGCCGTTGGTCGCTGGTCGGCTAGCCAAAAACTGCTGGGCCAACTCAGGATGCCGCCTAGGGATACTCCACCAGATCAGTTGCATGCGCTGTTGGACGAGCAACGTCGCGATGCGGTCCTCAACCATTGGCCTGACCTGCCGCTTGGCGTTCTCGACGGTCGCTCGGTGCGCGCGGTGATCGCCGATCCCAGTTTCCGCGTGCGAATCCTGGCGGCAATTCTGGTGATCGAGTATTGGTGGCCGCGGCATGCGGAACCTTTCGATTTCAACGAACTGCGTGCCAAGCTCGGTTTGCCTGAACTCGGGCCCATCGATCCCGCGCAACAGCCGGTCGAAGGCTTGCCAATGCAACGCCTGGCCCGACTGAACGTCGACGGTCTGTCCGATAAGCAACTCGTGGCGGCGTACTATCGTGCAGGCGCTTATGCGATCCATGGTGCGCTGCGAAGTTTTCGGAGGCTATTACCACGCGACCTTCGCTGGCCGACTCGGACGAGTGTCTGCATGCATACGCGACGCTGGCTCGTACGGAGTCAAACCTTCCGCGGGCGTTCGAGCACCTCGATCGCGGCCGTCGCGCCGCCGAGGCGAAGAAGCAGTCGAGCGCCTCGTGGGACCTGATGGAGCTGTCGCTCCATTTCGCTGCCCACGACGGACCGAACGCCATGCGGGTGTTGGACCACGTACAGAAGCAGCACATCAACGAGCCGGGCGTTGCCGAGGCGCTGACGCGGATGCTCGTTGAAGTGGGTCTACTAAATCCTGACGGGACGCCCGCCTTCGGCCCAGCCGCGGCCGAGCCGCAGATGGCTGACGACATGTCGGCGCCGGCCGAAACCAGCGAGCTTTGGACACCCGATAGCGCCCAACCGGGCAGCGGCGGCGGCAAGCTCTGGACGCCGGGTTGATCCCGGCGATGCCGGATAGCCATGCCACAGCCGATTGTCGTGCGGGGTTTGACAGTCTGCCCCACAAGCGACAAGATTACCAGCATGCGAAGCGTTGCAGGCTGGACCGCCCCCCCTTTCGGTGATCTGGACGGGCAGGCAAGTGCAGTGGCGGGAACTTCCCAGTGCTGTCCGGCGTCTTAGATGAAGAGCCTATTGTGAGTGATGACGGCCAATTGATCGACGAGGCCTTGGCGGGCCGCTCGGAAGCCTTCGGGCAACTGGTGCTGCGTTATCAGGACCGGTTGTTCAATACGGTTTTTCACATCATGGGTGACGCCGAGGACGCCCGCGACGTCGTTCAAGAGGCGCTGGTGCAGGCGTTTCTCAAATTGGAGTCGTTTCAGCATCGCAGCGCCTTTTACACGTGGCTGTACCGCATTACCTTTAACGTGGCCATCAACCACCGGCGCCGCCGGAGGCCGACCGTATCGATCGATCGTCTCCGCGAACACTCGCACATGGAACCGACCGACGCCGATCATGATCCGACCGCAGGCTTGGAACGCAATGAACTGTGCCAGCAGGTGCGCCAGGCGATTGCACAATTGGCCGAAGAGCATCGGTCGGTGCTGGTGCTGCGGGAGATTGATGGCTGTTGTTACGAGACGATTTCCGACATCCTCGATTTGCCCATCGGCACGGTCCGCAGCCGCCTGCATCGAGCGCGACTGCAATTGAGAGATGCGTTGAAAGAAACAAAGGGATTAGAGATTACGGACTAGGTATTTGATGAGCGACCCACACGACGAACTCTTGAGCGCGTACCTCGACGGCGAACTTTCGCCCGCCGAACAGGCCGAGGTCGAACGGCTATTGGCCAGCGATCCGGCCGCGCGCAACTGTTCGACGAGTTGCAGACTTTGAGCACGACGCTAAAGGGCTTGCCGCGCGAAAAAGTCGGTGAGGATCTGAGCCGCCATGTGCTGCGCATCGCCGAGCGGCGCATGCTCAGCGAAGGCGAGCCAAGCGAGACGGACGTTTCCGCGCAGCCGGAACCGCTCGCACGGATGGTCGTTCGGCGGTTCTTCAATCGGCGAGCGATGGCCTGGGCCGGATTGGCGGTGGCCATCGCAATAATGATCAGGATCAACGAATGGCGCAACTCGCCTGGTCCGCACGTCGGGATGGCCAACAAAGAGGTCGCGCGGGCACCGCTGGCGTCGGAGGAAATGGCGAGGAAACCAGGCCCGCCACCGAGCATCCACGCTGCGGGCAGGAGCGACATGGCGATGGATCGGAAAACGGCGGCGCCGGCCATCGCACACAGTGAGCCGGAGAGGAACATGGCGCCGGCAACCGCCGTGCCGCTAGACCGCGTTGCCGAAAAGAAGCCCGCGAAGACGGCGAGTGAGAGCGCCGTGACTTCACCTTCGTCGGCCAAATCCGCGGCATACGGCCAGCAGCCGCTTATCGTTCGGTGCGACATCGACGCCCGAGCTTCTGAAGGCCGGGCGTTCGAGAAACTGCTCGACGCCAACGGCATTGCGTGGCGGGCGGAAACCCCCGCGGCTGATTTGGCCAGTAGCAAAAAAAGGGCCGCGAAGGACGAGAAGCAGTTGCGATATGGCGGAGCGCCATCCTCAGGGCCAGCGAAACTCGGCGAAGATAGACGACTCTATGCCGACGCCACGCCCGCGCAAGTAACGGCGATCTTGGCCGGTTTGGCAGCGCAACCCAAGGTGTTTCTGGCGGTCGACGTCAGCGGAAACCGCGACATCCTCAGTGTTGCGCGTGCTCGCCCACCTGCCGACCAACCGTGGGACGAAAGCAAACCGGCCGCCACTGGTCTGGGCGTTGTGAATCTACGGACCAAGGCGTCGAACGACGTGGTGGCAAAGAACGCGAAGGCGATGGGACCCGGGGGCGCAGCGCCTCGCAAGGACTTTTTCCAGTTCGAGCAGAAGGCGCGCGTGGCCGGGCCGACGGCTCAGCGCGGCGCGGTGGGCCAGCTTGACGTCACGGTGAGAGAAAGCGAACTGGCGCAATCGGCGCCCGCCGCCCAAGCGATGCCACGCCAGCCCGTGTTGTTCGTGCTGCACGTCGTCGGCACACCTTCGCCCGCAGCCGCCGCGCAGCCGGCCGAGGCATCGAAGCGTGACAAGTAGCGACCGCGAGTCGGGATAGCGCTCAGCAAGGTCTGCCGAGCTGAGAGCGAGGCGAAACATCGACATCTTTTCCACGATTCGGTATTACCCCGTAACCCACTCTTTTGAGGGGATGCCGCCGAGTTTTTGCCGCGTTTTTCCAGGATCTGGAACTAACTCGGCGACGCGCGGGGTACTCGGCTAGAGCAGCCCAGGTCGGGCGCGGTACAATGCCTCACGGTCACCTACGTCAGGTTCGTAGGCTGGGGTCGGGTCCCGGCTTTTCTACAGCCGAGAAAAGTCAGGACGCCCAGCCTACGACCATTTCTACCGCCAAGGAATCTGCCAACATGGAAGAACAAGCGACGCTCGAAGTTCAGACCTCCAGCGAATACATCGGCCGTTGGAATCATCTGGTTAGCACCACCAACTGGGAAAAGGGACGCATCGTCTGCCAGTGGCGCAAGGCCCTGGAGGACGCCGGCGCGTCGTCGCTTGCCTATACCGATGACGCATGGAGCCAGCAGGTCGGCAACGTCTCGCCGCAGCACGTCGGCCGGCTGCGACGGGTCTTCGAGCGGTTTGGCGAAGTGCACGAGCAGTATGCCGGACTGTATTGGAGCCACTTCCATGCCACGCTCGACTGGCACGATGCCGAAATGTATCTGGAAGGGGCCGTACAGAACGACTGGTCGGTGTCGCAAATGCGTCAGCAGGCGCGGATACGATGGGCGGCACGGTCGACCGCGATGCCGATATCGCGATGGAAACCGACGACGACGCACCGCTGTACGACGACGACCCGCTGCCGGGCGCCGTATGCGAAACGTTTGGTGAGGTTCACGACGCCGAGCGATTTTCGGACGAGCCGTCGCGCGAAGCGTTTGACGCCCGCGAGCCGGCATCGCCTGAGTCGGCATCGCTGGTTGCCGATGCTCCGCTGGAGGCAGCGTTGCGGCCCTTCGAGTCGCTGCCGACGTTGCCGCCCGACGTGAACGAGGCGTTCGAGCTAATGAAGCTGGCGATTCTCAATCACAAGGTATCCGGCTGGCGAGACATCGCCCGCGACGACGTGCTGGCCGTGCTGGAATCGCTCCGGCAGTTGGCCGTTGCCCGGGCAGAGTAACGCCGAGTCGACGTGTCGTTGGCCGCTAAACTGCAAGCCGTTGCGCAAATCGAAAATCGGCGACGTTCAATCGCCGGACGGCGGCGTCTCGTCACTCGCGGCGGGCGATTGCTCTTTGGGAACCGCCTTTTCTTCGCTCGCCTTTGGTACTTGGTCCTCGGGCGGCGATTGCCGGTCGGCGGCGGGCGGCGTCGGTTGTTGATAGAACTGGAGCAAGTCGCCAAAGGTTCGCATCGGTTCCTTGCCGGCCTTCATTTCCTCGGTGATGGGGATGAGCGGTTTCGGCGCGGGGCGCGGTCGCTGCGGTGGACGATATTGTTGCTGCTGTGGGCGTCCGTGGCCTTGCGGCCGTGCTGGCGGACGCTGGCCGGCTGGTCGCGGCGGACGTTGCGGCCGATTCTCATGGCGTGGAGCGCCGCCTTCGGCTGCCGATTTTTCACGCGGCGGCCGGGCCGGTCGTGGTGGATGCTGTGGGCGCTGCGCGCCGGGTGGGACCATCGTCAACGACACGCGACGCCGCTCCTTGTCGACCTCCATGACCCAGACTCGCACGATATCGCCGACCGCCACCACATCGTGTGGGTCGCGGACGAACTTGTCGGCCAGGCGGCTGACGTGGACCAGCCCGCTGTCGTGCATGCCGATGTCGACGAAGCAGCCGAAGTCGACCACATTCAACACGGTGCCGGTCAGTTCCATGCCCCGCGATAGGTCCTCGATCTTGATCACGCCGCGTTTGAATACGGGGGCGGGCAGGTCCTCGCGGGGATCGCGGCCCGGCCGGGCAAACTGCGACAGCATGTCCTTGAGCGTCAGCAGGCCGACGTCCAACTCCTTGGCCAACGGCTCCAGCTCGACCTGAGCGATACGCTCGGCCAAGGTGGCGACGGTCTCCTTGCTGGCCAAATCCGTAGCGGCCCCCTGCAATCGTTCGAGTGCCTGATTGGCCACCGGATAGCTTTCGGGATGAATCCACGTGGCGTCGAGCGGATTATCGCCGGCGGGGATTTTGAGGAACCCGGCCGCCTGGACGAAGGTTGCCTCACCCAGCCCTGGCACTTCGCGCAATTGTTCGCGGCTGCGGAAGGGTCCATGCTCGCGACGATGCTCGTACAGTCGCCGGGCCGTCAGTTGGTTCAAGCCGGAGACATATCGCAGCAGTGCCGGACTGGCCGTATTGACATCGACGCCGACGTAATTGACGCACGACTCGACAACCTCGTCCAATGAGGTGGCCAGATGCTTGGCTTTGACGTCGTGCTGATACAGCCCTACGCCAATGCTGGCAGGATCGATCTTCACCAGCTCGCTCAGCGGGTCCTGCAATCGGCGGCCGATCGAGATCGCGCCGCGGAGCGTGGCATCGCACTCGGGCAGCTCTTCACGGCCAGTGCGGCTGGTGGAATAGACGCTGGCGCCGGCTTCGTTGACGATGACATAGGCAACGCCCTGATCCTTCAGGTCGTTCTCGATCAGGTCGGCGAAAAAATCTTCGGTATGGCGGCAGGCAGTGCCGTTACCGATAACGATCACGGTGAGTTGATGCTCGCGGATCAGGTCGAGAACCTTCTTCTTCGCTTCGTCGCGATGGTCGGCTTTGCCGACTAGATAGATCACGCCTTGGCCGAGCAAATTGCCAAATTGATCGAGGGCCGCCATTTTGCAGCCGCTCTTAAAGCCGGGGTCGACCGCCAGCACGCGATGGTTATGCACCGGCGGCTGCAAGAGCAGATTGCGGAGGTTCCGGGCGAAGACGCCCACCGCGTGGGTTTCCGCGCGATCGGTCAATTCGCGGCGAATATCGCGCTCGAGGCTGGGCACGATCAAGCGGACCAGCGCATCGCGAGCACAGCCGCGGAGATAGTCGGCATGTGGATGGCCCGGCGGCACGAGCATTTCTTCCAAAACGTCGATCATCGGCTGCAAGTCGACATCGATCCGGACCCGCAGAATTCGTGCCCGCTCGCCACGATTGATCGCCAGGATGCGATGCGGCGGCATCTTCTTGAGTTCTTCGCGGTAGTCGAAGTAGTCGCGGAAGGCTTTGATCTTCTGCTCTTCCACTTTCTTCTTTTTCAGTTCGCGCTTCTTCTGCATGGCCTCCTTGGCCTGCTGCCTTGCCAACTTCCGCTGTGCGGCGGCGCTGGGGGCTGGCACGCTCGGCGGCGGCGCCTCTAGCCCCAAGGGCAGCAATCCCTGGACGAACGTGGGGCGATCGGCAACCTCGCTCGCTGGCAGAGTCTCGGCGGCCTGTTCGGCTGGCTCAGCGTCCGACGACGGCGTCAGATCGGCTTGCGGCGATGCCGGCGGCTCGGCTTCGTGCGGCGGCGGAGCTGTCGTTTCGACCGCTTGCTCGGGCTCTTGCTGCGGCTCCAGGGCCGGCGAAGGATTCGGCGTGGTCTCCGGCGTCGAAGCGACCTCAGTAGCCTGCGGCGCCTGATTCTCCGAACTCGGCGCTGGCTTCACTTCGGGAGATGGCTTTGTATCCGTGGGAATCCGGCTGCTCACCAAGACGCCGGTCCGCTGCAAAACTTCTCGCAAGCGCTGACGCAACTCGGCCTGTTCGCTGAACTGCTCGGCAAGAATGTGTCCGGCCCCGAGCAGCGCGTCGGCCGCCGTGGGGACGCGTCGATCGGTGCTAATAAACTCTGCCGCCCGCGCGTCGAGATCGGCACACGTCGGCGCCGCCTCAAGAATCTCGCGGGCAAGCGGTTCGAGGCCGCGCGCCCTCGCAGCCGTGGCCAACGTCTGCTTCTTGGGCTTGTACGGCAGATACAGATCTTCGAGCCGCTTGGTTGTCGTGGCCGATAGGATTTGCTTGGCGAGCTTCTCGGTGAGTTTGCCTTGCGATTCGATCGAGCGAAGGATGGTCTGCTTGCGATCGGCCAGCAACCGCATTTTGACCAGCCGTCCTTGGATCTCGCGAATCTGCTCTTCGTCGAGCCCACCGGTCTGATCTTTGCGATAGCGGGTGATGAAGGGGACGGTATTCCCCTCGTCGAGCAATTCGACCGCGGCTTGGATCTGCCGCAGAGGAATGTCGAGCCCACGTCCGACTTGCCGCAGATCGATCGTTACCGTGCTTGCCATATAGGGTCCACATTGCCCGGAAGAGCCATATTCTACAGAAGAATCGGCTTTCCAAGTCTCATCGCGCCAGCAAGGATGCCGGGCAAAAGCCGCATTTTCCTCGAAAATGATCAAACCTGCAAGGCACCCGCGTCCGATACTAGGCAACGGATAGGGTGGGCCCATCAAGGAAGGATCGCCCATGAACGCCAGTCACCTGCGCGTGTACTACGGCCCTCAGGAAGAGACGGCCAACGTTGCGGTAAGCGACCATCAACAGACGGTCACCGTGCCGCTGATGGAGATCATGCCACTATTGGCCGATGCGGTGCAATCGCAGCGGACGTGGCTGCGTGACTTTGCTGACGATGAAGTCACGATCTCTATGGACCTCTATGAAGTCATCCTAGCTTACCAGCATTACCGCCGCCCGTCGGCATGAGGCCGGCGCATGAGTGGCGGTAAACCGGCTTGGCTCAGCCCGGCTCCCAGCGCCCGGGCTGATGTCGTTTCTTGGTGTATTTCAGCGCGTCGACATCGGCTGTTTTGCGGCCGACGGTACGTCGGTGCGAAACAGGGCAAGCCGCCGTGCCGACGGCCGCTAAACGTCAAATCGACCGAATTCGCTAGTCGACGAGCCCACCCACCGTCGCCGGCAGGACGAAGATCTTCCCATCGCCCATACGACCGGTGCGAGCCACTTCGACGAGCGTTCGCACGACTTCGTCGACGCGTAGATCGTCGACCCACAGGGTGATCTCGACCTTTGGCAGATAGGCCATCGAATACTCGCTGCCGCGATATTCGTCGAGATAGCTCTTTTGCCGCCCGTAGCCTTTCACTTCGCAGACACCGCAGGCCTCGACCGGCGCAAGCTTCAGTGCGTCGAGGACCTTTTCGACGAGGTACGGCTTTACGACGGCGATGACTTGTTTCATGCGACTGATCTTGCTGTCTACGTGGCGCGTCGAGAGCACGCCCTACTTCGTGCCCTTCGTGGACAACGTCATTCCGAAACCTCGTAGGGTCCGCCACGCGGACCATTGTGCAATTCGTTTCGCCGGGTACGACTGAATGGGAATTGTCAGAAGGTCCGCACGGCGGACCCTACGGTTTCTACGTGGCGAGTCGAGAGCACGCCCTACTCAGGGTCAACATTCCCGCCGCTTATTAACATACCGAGCTCGCGGCCGCCGAGCAACCAATGCGTGGCGCAATAGGCTGCGCCGCCCAGGCCGATCGGCACGGCCACCGCGATAAACTGCATAGTCAGCCGGCCATCGCTCGATACCATGCCGACCACGACTCGAACAACCACCGCCATGACGAGCGTGGCTACAATCGTGCGCACGGCAGTGGCCGTCAAGGGCCGCCAGCCGATGACTGCATGGCGACGCGAGAAGATGAACACCAGCACGAACAACTGCACGGCGGCCGCCACGGCGGTGGAAATGGCCAGTCCCGCCTCGGCCAGCGGCCAGATGAGCGTGAGGTTTAAGGCGAGATTCAGCGCGACCATCCAGACCGCGACGCGGACTGGCGTGCCCGCGTCGTTCAGGGCGTAAAAGCCGCGGATAATGACGGGCGAGGCGCAGTACGCCCAAACGCCGGAGGCATAGCAAGCGATCATGCGTGCGGCGCGTATGGTGTCGTTCGGCCCAAACTGTCCATGTTGGAAAAGCAGCCGCGCCAGCGGCTCGGCCAGCAGGATCAGCCCTACGCCCGCTGGCACGCCCAGACAGATCACCAGCCGCAATCCGAGCGTCATGTCGGTGCCCAATTGGCGTCGATCACCCCGTGCAGCATGGCGGCTCAGCAAGGGGAAGATGGCCACGGCCACGGCGGTACCGACGATGCCCAGCGGAAATTCGTACAGCCGTTCGCCGTAGTAGATTGCCGCGGCGGCGCCTTGCTCCATCGGATAGCGGACCGCGCCGGCCAGCCACGAGATGTACTCGGGTCCGTCGGCGGCTCGGGCCAGCCCCCAAGCGATGAAGCTGTCGTTAAACGTGTTGATTTGCGTGACCGCCAAGCCGACGAGCATCGGCGCCAGGTTGCGGCCGATCTGCCGGATGCCATCCCGGGCTGCCGACCAGTTGTAATCGAAGTGAAAGCCGAGCCGACGAAGCATTGGCAATTGGACCACGACCTGTGCTACTCCCGCCACGATCACGCCCGCGGCCAACACATACGCCTGGGTTACTTGATCGCCGGCGAACCAGCGTGCCGCCACCCAGGCGGCAATAAGCCAGACGACGTTGAGCATCGCCGGGGTCAAGGCGGGCACGGTAAAATGCTGCGAGGCATAGAGCATCGTGGTCAATTGGGCGGCGATGCATATCAAGATCAGATAGGGGAGCATTACTGCCGAGAGGCCCATTAAGAGGCGTACGCCTTCAACGTCTCCCCAGACAAGCCAAATCAGGCCGAAAATTAGTTCGCCGACGGCAACCACGGCTGTGAGTAAGACGGCCAGCAGGGTGACGACCACGCTGGCCAGTCGTCGTGCCGTCTGGCGATCGTTTTCCAGATGGGCGGTCAGCACTGGCAGATAGCTGGCCGTCAGCGCCCCTTCGCCAAACAGCCGGCGGAAAAGATTGGGAATGCGGAAGGCAATGACAAAGGCATCCATCACCCCCCCTCTGCCTAAACCCAGGAGTGCGGCGGTCGCCATGTCGCGAAACATTCCCAGCACGCGGCCAAGCAACGTTCCGAGGCTCGTGATTTGCATCCCGGCAATCAACGGATGTCGCGACAAGTGAGGCATGGAAAGGCATGGTAAAGGGGGACGGAGGATGGGGGAAGGGGGATGCGGGAAAAGAGCTTTCACCCCCTGGCATCGTCCCCTAGAATCTTCATAATGGCGCTGAGCAAGGTGCAGACCGGCGCGGACGCCGGCGCCGCACGATAAACGCATCTGAACACAGTACGGCAACCGAGTATGGCCAAACGATCGAACTATCAAGACCGCATCATCCGCAATTACTACGAAAACCGCGACACGATCATGTTGCAGCGGCTTGGGGAACTGGTCACCGACCTGTTCCTGGCCGAGGGAAAGGCCAAAGTGCGGCTTTGGAAGCGCGTGGCCGAGATCCTGGAGAAACTGAAGATCCCCAAGGACAAAATTCAGCACCTCGTTCGCAGCGATAATCCGACATTAGTAGCTAACGTGCTAAAGAAGCTGTTGGAAGAGGCGGGATAACCCGTGGATCAATTCGACTTTTCGTCGGTCATCGTCGTCTCGATCGCGCTGCTCTCCGTGTCGATCGTTTTGATGCTCTCGCACGTGCGTTCCTGGCGCGAGTTCATTCGCTATGAATTGAACGCACAGGACTTCGACTATCGCCGCCGGCAGTACCGACGCCGCATGCAGACCAGCGCCATGCTGGCGATCCTGGCCGTGGCGATTGCCCCGGGATACATCCTCACTGTCTGGCTCCACTCGGTTTGGTTCGCGGTGCTGTTTTGGTGTGCGGTAATGCTTGTGGCCTGCTGGGTAGCATTGCTGGCCATCGTCGACATGTGGGCGACCCGCCACCATTACGGCCGCCTGCACTATGATTGCCTGGTGGAGCAGGCGAAGCTGCAAGCGGAGATTCGCCACATGCAAGCCGCTCGCGGCAATGGAAAAGCAACGGGCGACCCGATGGGAGAGCAGAAAACGCCGAAGAAAGACGCGCCCTAACTCTAATCAGCACACGCCGCTCAATCGATTGTGCCGAAAGCTTGACGCTGCTCTTGACGCTCGTACTCCATCAGGGCGTCGATCACCGGGTCCAAGTTTCCGGCGATGATGCTGTCGAGCTTGTAGAGCGTGAGATTGATGCGGTGGTCGGTCAGGCGATTTTCGGGGAAATTGTAGGTGCGGATCCGCTGGCTGCGGTCACCGGAGCCGATCTTGGTCTTGCGTTCGTCGGACCGCTTCTTGTGCTCTTCCTCGCGTTTGGCTTCGTAGAGCCGTGTTTTGAGGACGCGCAGGGCCTTGGCAAAGTTCTTGTGCTGACTCTTCTCGTCCTGGCATGAAACGACGATGTTCGTTTCATAGTGCGTCAGCCGAATCGCCGAGGCGGTCTTGTTGACGTGCTGCCCACCGGGGCCGCTGGCGTGAAAGATGTCCTTGCGGTAATCGTCCGGCTTGATGTCAATCTCGATGTCCTCGGGCTCGGCCATGACCGCCACGGTTGCCGCCGAGGTGTGGATGCGGCCTTTAGCTTCCGTCTCGGGCACGCGCTGGACGCGATGGCCGCCGCTCTCGAATTGCAGCTTACGGTAGGCCCCCTCGCCCTCAACGCCGAGAATGATTTCCTTGAAGCCGCCAAGTTCCGTGGGCGACATGTCGAGCACTTCGACTTTCCAACCCTGGTCCTCGGCAAAGTGCTTGTACATCTGGTAGAGATCGCGGGCAAAGAGGGCCGCCTCTTCGCCGCCGGTGCCGCCGCGAATTTCCAAAATGCAACGGCTGCGGTTGGCGTCGTCGCCGCCGATAGTCATGTCGAGCAGTTCGTTCCAGTAGCTTTCGCGCTCGGCCCTGAGCTGCGGCAGCTCGGCCTCGGCCAGTTCTTGCATATCGGCGTCGTGGCCAGCCACCATCTCCATGGCGTCGCGAATCTGCTCGTTGAGCTTTTTGAAGTGGCGATACTTTGTCGCCAGCTTGGCCAACGAGCCCTTCTCGCGCATGACGGCGGTCAGCCGCGCAGAATTGGCCAGCACCTCGGGGTCGGCAAGCTGCCGCTCCAACTCTTCGAAGCGGCTGAGTTTTTGATCGAGCGGATTGGACATAAAGATAGGGATTAGAGATTAGGGATTAGCGATTGGAACGAAGGACGCCACGGCCCAAGATTCGAATCACTAGTCCCCAACCCCCAATCCCTTCGCCCTCCCTACTCTTTCGCCTCGGCGACTTCGGGCTGATCCACCTTCTTGCCGCGTTTGAGGCTAGCGTAGCCGGTGGCGGCGAACTTCTTCTGGAACTTCTCGATGCGGCCGGCCGTGTCGACGTACTTCAGCTTGCCGGTGTAGAAAGGGTGGCAAGCGTTACAAATGTCGACCTTCAGTTCCGGCAAGGTACTACGGGTGGCAAAGGTGTTTCCACAGCCACAGGTGACCTTTGTGACAACGTACTTCGGGTGGATCTTGTCCTTCATAGCCCGTCCTCGCGTTCTAGCTGCCAAACACGTTAGTCTATCACGCCGTCTCGGCTGCTACAAGGCCCGAAGAGACTACCGCAGGAGAGGTGCGGTGTGCTAAGGCGGCGAGGTCAGGCGCGATTGCCTGTTTTCCGATATAGCCAATGGAGGGGAGTCCTGTAAAGTTCCGACGACGTCCCAAAAACCATGGCGCTCGGCGGTTCGTTCGCCGCGGCATGGCTTATTTGTCCGTTTTCTTCTCCGTTTTCTGCGTGTCGGCATCCTTTTGTCGACAGCGTGGGCACGTTGACATGAGCGGAGTGAGCATGCGGCCACAATCGGGACAGGGGGTCGCGGCGCCGCGCGGACTGTCGTGCGGCTGGGAACGTTTTGTTCGCATAACGGCGAGAACAACTGCCACTACCGCGCCGATCGCGGCGGTGCAGACGACCGCTAGGATTACCCACGAAAAATGGATCAAAGCATCGTTCCTTTGGTGATAAGCTCGCTCATCGACGGATGACCGGTTTCGGCCGGTGAGCGACCATAGTGGCGATCATTATACCACCGCCAGCGGTTACGGGAATCTGTTCGATGGATCATTGCATTCCTGGGCAAACCCGCGATAATGCGGGGTTTACCTCTAAGCCTACCACGCGGAGCCGGTCATGGATCACAAAGTCTGCCAGTATCAGGGGCTTACCTTCGACGACGTCTTGCTCGAGCCGCGCTATAGCGAGGTGGTTCCGGCCGAAGTCGACGTGGCCACCCAACTGACCGCCCGAATCCGTCTGAATATCCCCATGCTCAGTTCGCCTATGGACACGGTGACCGAGGCCGAAATGGCCATTGCGTTAGCACAGGTGGGGGGGCTGGGCATCATTCACAAGAACATGTCGATCGAACGACAGGCGGAGGAGGTCGAGAAGGTCAAACGCAGCGCCAACGGCATCATTTTCAATCCGGCCACGCTCCAACCCGACGCCAAGTTGGCCCACGCGCGGGAGATCATGAACCAGTACAACGTCTCTGGGTTGCCGATCACGGCGGCCGACGGGCGTCTGGTCGGCATCATCACCCGCCGCGATCTCCGCTTCCTCGAAGACTGGAATCTTCCCATTTCCGAGGTGATGACTCACGAAAACCTGGTCACAGCGACGGGGACCGTGACGCTTGAGGAAGCTGAGAAGATATTAATGGCAAAAAAGGTAGAGAAGCTTCTGCTGGTTGACGAAGATTTTAGGCTGACAGGGCTCATCACGATCAAAGACATTGATATGATGCGGCGCTTTCCGCAAGCCTGCAAAGATGGGCAGGGAAGGCTGCGAGCGGGTGCCGCCGTCGGTGTCCACGATTACGAGCGAGTCGAGGCTCTGATTCAAAAGGGCGTCGACGTACTGGTCGTCGACAGTGCCCATGGGCACTCGATCAACGTTATTGAAACCGTTAGGAGCATTAAGAAGAAGTGGGACATCGACGTCGTGGCAGGCAACGTGGCCACGTCCGATGGGTGCAAGGACTTGATCGCCGCCGGGGCCGATGCCGTGAAAGTTGGCATCGGGCCGGGCTCGATCTGCACCACGCGGATTATTTCCGGCGTCGGCGTCCCGCAGATTAGCGCGATTTACAACGCCGTCCAGGTGGCCGCCAAGAGCCAGATTCCCATCATCGCCGATGGCGGAATCCGGTATTCGGGCGACCTGACCAAGGCGATTGCCGCCGGGGCGCACGTAGTCATGATTGGAGGATTGTTCGCAGGGTTACAAGAGAGCCCCGGGCGCAGATCCTATACCAGGGGCGAACGTTCAAAGTGTACCGAGGCATGGGTTCGTTGGGCGCCATGGTGCAAGGCTCCAGCGAGCGCTACCGTCAAGGCGCTCTTCGCGGGCCAGACAAACTGGTGCCCGAGGGCGTCGAGGGGCGAGTGCCCTTCAAGGGACAACTTGGAGCGTTCGTTTATCAACTGGTCGGCGGGTTGCGAGCGGGCATGGGCTACTGTGGAACAAAAACAATTGAGGAGTTGCGCACGGAAGCGCGATTCATCCAGGTCACACCAGCCAGTGTACGGGAGAGTCATCCTCATGACATCACCATCACGCAGGAAGCGCCGAACTATAGCACGGAGTATGCATCCGGCGATAATTCGTGAGAATCGTGTCGCAGGCGTCTGGCCTGCCGGAATAGCAGGCAGGCGAGAGGCATGCACCACACGTTGGGCAACGGCGCTCGCCGTGGCAGTGCTCGTAACATGGGGATCGGCTCGCTGCATGGCCGCTGTAGTTCGCACGGGCGCCGACACTTCTATCCAGCAGGTCAGCTATAGCACGGGCGCCGGGGGCAGCCAGTTGAAGTGGTTGCCGCAGCGCCCGGATTCGCCGCAGTCGGAGACGAGCGTGACCGCCACGCAGCTTACGACGCCGATACGATCGCGGCGGGTAGTGCGAACCGCACAGAACCCAACGCCGGCTGCGAGTGGTGCGAACGATCCGATGGCCGCGATGGTTCCTTCGGAGCCGAATCTGACCGACACGCTTCCCGGTTTGCCGTCGGACGACGTGAACTCAGAGAAACCCAAAGCCGGGCCGAGGACATTCAGCCCCCTGGTTCCGTCGAAGCCTTCAAACAACAACTACATGCACCGGCCGCTCTCGGATCAGGAATTTTCCGGACAGCGCGAACTGACGGAGCACTGCCCTTCGCCAAAGGACCTGAAACCGATCAGCGAGTTGACGACCAACATCACGCCGACCGAAGGCGAGCTACCGCACGACTGTCCCTTGGGCAACGCGACGTACCAAGCCCGCAATTTCGCGCCGATCACATTCGCCTGGACGGCGTCGGGGCTATGCCACAAACCGCTCTATTTCGAGGACGTGCAACTGGAGCGCTACGGCCACATGTGCGGGCCGTGGTTGCAGCCGTTCGCCTCGGGGGCCAACTTCTTCCTGACGATTCCCATTCTGCCGTACAAGATGGGGCTGGAACTGCCGAACGAATGTATGTTCACGCTCGGCTACTACCGCCCGGGCGATTGCGCGCATATATGCTCGATCCAATTCCGCTCAGCGTGCGGGCGGCGATGTTCGAGGGAGGCGCATGGGTCGGCGGCGTGTTCGCCTTCCCCTAATACAGCGTCGGCACAGGGAGGTGCCGCAGCAACCGCCGGCGCAAGTCGGCGGTTCGCGTTTCTTGGGCGTACGGTATGGCAAATGCGTCCCCGGCACGAAGGGCTAAGCACTAAGCACTTGGTTGTTAGTGCCTAGTACTTAGCATGAGCAGGACGGCTACTTCTTCGCTTCGTCCGCAGCCTTCTTCTCTTCGGCGGCTTTCGCTTCGTCTGCGGCCTTCGTCGCCTCGGCAGCCTTTTCCTCGGCCGCCTTGGCTTCCTGGGCTTTCTTTTCTTCCTCGGCCTTGGCGGCTGCTGCCATCTTCTCCTCTTCGGCCTTGGCAGCCTCGGCCGCCTTCTTCTCCTCTTCTGCCTTGGCAGCCTCGGCCGCTTTGCGATCTTCCTCCGCCTTCGCGGCCTCGGCCTTCCTTTGTTCTTCCTCGGCCTTCATCGCGTCGGCTTTCTTCTGATCCTCTTCGGCTTTGGCTTCGGCCGCCTTCTTCTCCTCTTCCGCCTTGGCTGCTTCAGCCTTGGCAGCTTCGGCCGCCTTATCCGTCTCGGCGGAAGGCGTCACGGTTGTCTTTGTCTCCTTCTTCGCCTTCGGCTGTTGCGGGCACCCAAGAGCAAACAGGCCGACGCACGCCACTAGCACGAGCAGTCCGAACGTTCTCATGGCAATACCTCCATCGTGGAATTTATTGGTTCCGTGGTTGATTATGAAACAGTTCCGACGTTTTCTCCCGGGAAACCGGGCTCGTTTCACCAGCCCTCGTTCCATTACCAGTGCAGGACTCAATAGAGACCCTGATTGCCAGCGGGCAGGACCGTCCTGCGGATACGCCTGCTGCCTATGATACCTTTTGCGATGAGTTTATTCCACGAAACGAGGTCGGGAACGCGAAACTATCGAGGAGCCAACGCTGCACGGACCGCGGGAGGCAAGATGGGCGAATGAGGGTGACCGCAACGCCTGTTCGAGCCGACCTAAGCGGGCTACGGCGACATAGCGCCAGACTCAGCATCCGCATACGACTCAAACTGCACCTGGGCTCGCGGGGCAAGCACCGGCGCGGGATGGTCGAGAAAAGTGGCCAGTTTGTTGGCGCACGACGGCTGTTGCAGCTTGCGGATAGCGTCGCACTCGATCTGCCGGATGCGCTCGCGGGTGACGGAGAAAATCTTGCCGACCTCGGAAAGAGTGTACGTGTAACCATCCGACAGCCCATAGCGCAGACGAAGGATTTCCCGCTCCCGGTAGTTCAGCGACTGAAGCGCTTGGGCAATGCCGGCCTTGAGTGAATCGTGGTGGATGCCCAGCAGGGGATCGTCGTAACGCTGATCGGGCAACAACTCACCCAAGTAGTTCTCGCTGGCGTCGCCCAAAGGCTCGTCGAGCGAGAGCATGCGGCGATTGGCCTTCATGGCGCGATGCGTAGCATCGACCGACAGGCCGGCTGCCTGGGCCGTTTCCTCTAGCGTCGGGCGGCGGTTCCGTTCTTGCGCCTGGCGGCGACCGGCGGTAAGAACTTTGTCGACCGTGCTCAGCATGTGCACCGGAACGCGGATCGTGCGGCTGTGGTCGGCGATGGCACGGCTGATGGCCTGCCGGATCCACCAGGTGGCATACGTCGAGAACTTGAAGCCGCGGGCGGGCTCGAACTTGTCGACAGCCCGCAAGAGCCCCGTGTTGCCTTCCTGGATCAGATCCAAGAAGCTGAGGCCGCGATTGCGATAGCGCTTGGCGATCGACACCACGAGCCGCAAATTGGCGGTGGAAAGCTCTCGCCGGGCGTTATCGTGTATGTGGCGCAACGCGGTAATTCGCGACAAACGGCGTCGCAGGCGGGCCGGCGTCTCGCTGGTAATCCGCATCAGCCGACGCAGTTCCTTGCGCACTTCAGCCACTCGCGCGTTATCGTGCGCATGACGGGCCTCGGCAATTTCCTGCAACTGCATGTCCATCCGCCGGGCAATCTCTTTCAGCCTTTCGACCAAGTGATCGAGATGCGGCCGACGGACGAGCGTTTCCTCGACCAAACGGATCGCTTTGGCGCACCGGAACAACAACCGGCGCCGCGCCTCTCGGCGCCGCTCGGGCCCGGAAGCTCTGGAAATCGCCGCAACGAAGTCCGCCCGGTTGCGGCGGACCAAATGCTTCAGCGTGCGGACGTTCGGCACGACCGACGCCATGATGCGATGTTTGTTTTCTTCGATGCTCAGCGTGCCTTCAAAGGCAACTTCGGGGCGCGTCAGCCCACTGGCCACCTTGTCGAGCATCGCCACCGCGCCGCGGAGCACGTAGTCGGTGGCCAGCATCGCCTCTCGAAGTGACTTGCGGGCCACTTCAATGTGCAGCGCGGCGTGCAGTTCCTGGCGCCGGTTGAGCAACGGAGTGTTGCTCATTTGCGTCAAGTAGATCTGAACGGAGTCGGACGGACCTCCATCGATCATGGCTTCTCGTTCCAAGAAAGAGATGTAATATGGCGGGTTTCCATCCAGTTATACGCTCGCCAACGGGGTTTGGTTCGCCATTGTCCTAGGGCAACTACGGTGATAGCCCTAGTAGCGGCTCCCAACCACTAGTATTCTTCGCGGCAGAAGCCGCGAGGTACAGCCCGCCACCCGGGGCACTCGGTCTTAACGTATGCGCCGGGGAGGTTGCAGGCGGTGACCCGTTCAGACATTTACTGGTACGTATATTGCCAAAAGCAGGGGTCGGTGGTAGAAGAGGCGGTCACTGCAAGCATGCCGGGTCGTAAAGTCGACGGGGAGCCGATGGCCAAGCATTCTAGAAATCGCCGCGCCACGCATGACCGCGGTTTCAGTCTGGTCGAACTTCTGGTCGTCATCACGATCATCGGCATCTTGGTCTCGCTGCTGATTCCGGCGGTCCAGGCGGCGCGCGAGGCAGCTCGGCGGATTCAGTGCCACAATCATCTGCGACAGCTTGGTTTGGCGGCGGCCAATCACGAATCGGCCCAAGGCTTCTTGCCCTCAGGCGGTTGGGGCAACAAATGGGCCGGCGATCCCGATCGCGGCTGTGGCACGCGACAGCCGGGCGGCTGGGTGTACAACCTCCTGCCCTATCTTGAGCAAACGACCGTCTATCGCATGGGGGCGGGCGGCGACGGCGCGGCTGCCGCGCGACGCACGGCCACACCGTTGGCCGTCCTCCACTGTCCTACCCGGCGAAGCGCCGTAGCATATCCGTTTCTGCTCGGGGCGACGTATTCCTACTACAACGTGAACGCCGGAGCAGTCATCGCCCGCTGCGACTACGCCGCCAATTGCGGCGACGCCTACGACACTAGGCCCAGCCACAACGCCGTGTCGGCGGGGCCTGGCTCCTACGCGATCGGAGACGCCTGGACCATAAACGATTGGGCCGCCGAACCCAATGGCGACTCGACCGCCACGGGCGTAATCTATTTGCACAGCCGACTGCCGATGGCGCAGATTCGCGATGGCACCAGCTACACGTATTTTGTGGGCGAGCGGTTTATTGATCCCCAGCACTACACCGACGGTACGCCGGCCGACGATGACCAGGGCTGGGACACCGGCATCGACCACGACACGGCCCGCTGGACGAACGACGATCCCTATATGCAACCGTACCAAGACCAAAGTGGCCTGATGTTCCCGAACGTGCGATTCGGCAGCGCCCATGCCGCCGGGTTCAACGTCGTGCTCTGCGACGGCTCGGTCCATTCGATCAGCTACACGATCGACGGCCGAGTTCACCGCTGCCTGGGCAACCGCAAGGACGGCCAACCGATCGATATGAGCAAGTTCTGAGGGGCGGAGCGCGATCAAGAGTGTCAAGAAGCAAGTCGAACCAGATTTTCTTGTAAACGCTCTTGGCAATTTGCTCGGTTACTTGTCTGAAGTGACGCGACCAGCCTGTAATGGTGGCCGCAAAACGTGAACGCCGAGGCATCCATTTGGACTGCGAACCATTGACCTATGACGCGATGGTCCGGCCAATGCAAGACCAGATGATGCGGTCGATCTGGCGGATCACGCGCGTCGCCGAGGATGCCGAAGATGCGTTGCAAGAATCGCTGACCATCATTTGGAAGCGGCGGGCGCGGATCGCGCGGCACCCGCGCCCCCGAGCACTCATTTTGCGAATATGCGTGAACTGTGCTTGCGATGTGCTCCGAGCGCGATTACGTCGCGGATCGCGGGAAACGGCCCTGATCGATCCCGACGCCGTGCACGCGAAAGGTGCCCCGGTCGGGCAGCAATTGCACAGACAGGAATTGCGGAAAGACATTTCTCGTGCCCTTTTGCGCCTTCCGACCCGGCAGGCGACAGCGGTCATCATGCGATACATACTGGAGCTGCCCTACGAAGAGATCGGCGCTGCCTTGGGCTGCTCCGAGACTACCGCCCGAGTGCATGTCAACCGAGCGCACAAGAAACTGAGCAGGCTATTAGCCCATCTGGCTCCGCCGTACTCTACGGAGGATTCAAAATGAACGAGACAGATGATGAGAACGACTATATCCGTCGGACACTTCGGCAATCAATGCCCGACGACCTAGCGGTAGATGTTGAGCAACGCATGCACAAGCGGCTTGCGGCCTTCTGTAAACAGGTCGACACGACGGCGCCGAGCGAGCCTCTGGAACCCGCGAGACCCTGGAGCCGAATGACACAGTGGATGGGAGGGCTTAGCATGAAAAAGCGGATTGGCATTGCGTTTGGCGGTACGGCGGCTTTGCTCGCGCTGCTCTTGCTCTGGGGCGGGGACATGGCGAGGCCGGTCTCGGCGATGGAGAAGATGGCCGAGAGCGTGCGAAAGGCGAAATCGTATAAGTCCACGATTACCAGCATCTCGCGATGGCGCGAGACGCCACCCAAGGGAGCGTCCACCCCGGGGCCTCTCGTCATAAGAAGGACGACACAGACGTGCTACCATCTCGCAGACGGGTCCCAGCGGACGGAGACTTTGGACCAGTTTAGCGGAGGATTCTATCCTGGGGGAATTGGGCCGACAGCAAAAGTCACATGGATCAATCCAGCGGGCAAGCCGTGGACCGCACTCAACCATCAGACCAAGACGTACCGCCGCTATCCGCCCGCGGAACGTGATTCGTTTATGGACGAGGTTCAGTCGTTGGGCAGCTTCGCTGGGCGAGCCGACCGCGAACTGGGTATCAAAGAGATCGATGGCACGAAGGCCCGTGGCTTTCAGTTCGACGACGCCAGCAAACTCCTCCCCCACAACAGCCCGCCGGAAACGATCGCAGACGTCTGGATCGACATCGAGTCGAACTTGCCGATTCGACTCCACCAGGAAAGGAAGAAGAAGGTGGGAGACATCCCCGAGATGACTTGCACCTTCAATATTCAGTGGAATCTCGACTTTGACGCGAAGCTGTTCGACGCCACGCCGCCCGAAGGCTACACCGATGTCACGTCGTCCATGGCCGTTCCACCAAAGTCAGGTGCCACCAAAAGCGGTGCGCGATGAGAGCTTCCAGAATTTTGGCGGGACCTATCGTTCCCTCTGCTCAATCGGCGACGGGAGTCGCCTCCTGCAGGTGCGGCAGGACGATCGTGAACGTAGCGCCGTGGCCGGGTTCGCTTTGGACGTCGATGCGGCCGCCGTGGTTGGTGACGATGCGCCACGCTTTGGATAGGCCGAGGCCCAGGCCGCGGCCGGCTTGGCGAGCCGAATAGTAGGGGTCGAAAAGGTGCCGCCGCTCCTCGGGCTGGATGCCGGGGCCATCGTCGCGGATGGCAACAGTTGTTTCGCTGTCGGACTGTGCGACGGCGATTTCGACGTGGCCGCCGCTGCCGAGCGCTTCGAGCGCGTTCTGGCATATCGCCCGCAGGGCAACGGTGAGTTGGACGGGGTCGGCCTCGACGACGACGGGGCTCGACGCAACCGATCGGCCGATGGCCGTCTCTTGCTCTGCCGCACGGGGTTGCAGGTCGGCCACCACATGGTCGACGAGTGCGATCAGGTCAACCGATTGGATTTCAGGCCGGGGCGGACGAGCGAAGAGCATCATGTCGGCGATCATCTCGTAGACGCGCATGGCCTGCGAGTTGATCAGCGCCAGATCGCGCCGCCGCTCGGGGTGAGTCTCGTCGCGAAGGAAGAGTTGGGCCCGACCGGCGATGACGGTCAGGGGATTATTGATTTCGTGGCCGGCTCCGGCCGCAAACTCGGCCATTGCTTCGAGCTTCTCGGCCTCCAATAGCTCCTGGAAGCGGGTTTCCAGTTCGGCGAGCCGGGCCAGCTTTTCGGCGATGGATGATGGCTCTGCCATGAAAAGAATCGTAGGGTCCGCCTCGCGGACCAAGAAAATCCGCGGTCCGCATGGCGGACCCTACGGACTCCTCACGAAGAGCCCGTCGTTAGAGAAAACGTGACCGAGCACGAGCACTGGCAAAGCCAGTGACACACCGCGGTCCGCAGGGCGGACCCTACGGCTCTGGACACTCGACTCTCAACTCTGGACAGCTACGCCCCGGCGGCAACTTCGATGTCCAGGTGCTGGCACATCCGCTCGACCAGGCGTTCGACCTCGAAGGGCTTGTGCATGAAGTCGTTGGCGCCGGCCGCCTTCAACTCGCTCACCTTGTCCTCTTCGACCATGCCGGAGATGCAGACGATGCGAACGTCGTCCATGCTCTTGTCGCCACGGACGCGCTGGCAGACTTCCTTGCCGTTGATGTCGGGCAGCATGACATCGAGCACGATCAGGTCGGGGCGGTATTCCTTGACCATCATGCCGGCGTCGAAGCCATTATTGACGCTGCGGGTTTCAAACCGCCCGTCGCGATCCAAGGCATCAGTAATCAGCTCGACCAGTTCCTCGTCATCGTCGACGATGAGTATTTTGCGTTTGCCGCTTTCGAGGGCATCGGTCGGGATGCCGTTATCTCGCATGAAGCTGAAGAGTTCGTTGCGGGGGATGCGGCGAAAGCGGCTGCCCGGCACGCGAAACCCCTTGAGTTGGCCCGAGTCAAAACAGCGAATGATAGTTTGCTGCGAGACCTTGCAAATCTTGGCCGCCTCGCCGGTCGTGAACACAGTTTTCATGTTGATCCCTCTTGCCAGTTGCCGCGGCAACTAGCGGTAACGAGACCCCGCGACGGTTCGCCGCCAGACGATCCAGGGGCCCCTAGTCCTCCGTGTCAAAGTAGCCTGGGTCAAAGTAGCCTGGAACCCGCCTTGAGTTCGCGCCTACCGCAAACCCTACACATCCTAAGCTAAGTGCAACCAGCAGGCTTATCCGGTTCTGCCGACATTACCGAACTTGCCAAGCAGGCTCAATTATAGCTATCCTCCCGCGCCTGTCAATACGGTTATTATCGCGCTAAGTCGTGACCGTGTGAGCAGTTATAACGAGAGCCTCAGTTATCCAAACGCCGATCGGACACGACTGGCCGTACAAATGCGAGCGAAATAGTCAAAGCGCGACTTGGGATGTTGCGGGGGCTCGGATGAATGCGGGCAGAAAACGCAAGTCAACAAGTATCGTTTGACGGCCGCTAAATCAGTCCGGCGTTCAGCAGTGAAATTTCGTTTTCGGACCTTCGAGGTAGATAAGTAGCACGCTAAGATCGGCCGGCGTAAGGCCGCTGATGCGGGCAGCCTGCGCGAGATCGGTCGGGCAGACGCGGGCCAGCTTTTCGCGGGCTTCAGCACGCAGGTGAGGCACGTCGCAATAATCCAATCCGGCCGGAATGCGCCGGGCCGCCAGTCGCTGCTGCCGCTCGATCTCCATCTGCTGCCGAGCAACATAACCGGCGTACTTCGCATCGTAAACCACCTGTGTTGCCACGTCGGTCGATACGGCTGCCAATGTGGGCATGTGTGCGACGACATTCTGCCAAGTGACTTCAGGACGGCGGAGCATTTTTACCAATGAAAGAGAGCCGTGATGGGTAGTTTCGAGAAGATTCACCGTTCGGTTAACCTCGGCCTCTTTGGCCTGAAACCTCTCCCATCGGTCGTCATCAACCAAGCCCAGCGACCGGCCGAGCGGCGTCAGACGACGGTCGGCATTGTCGGGCCGCAACAGCAAGCGATATTCGGCCCGACTGGTGAACATGCGGTACGGCTCATCGGCGCCGCGGGTCACGAGATCGTCGATCATCACGCCGATGTAAGCTTGATCGCGACGAAGCACTAGCGGCGGCTCTCCGCGAAGCCCGAGCACGGCATTGGCTCCGGCGACAAGCCCTTGGGCCGCGGCTTCCTCATAGCCGGTGGTGCCGTTGACTTGCCCGGCACAATAGAAGTTGGCCACGCGTTTCGTTTCCAGCGACGGCTTCAACTGCATCGACGGCAAGTAGTCGTACTCGATGGCATAGCCGTAGCGCAGGATTTTGGCTCTTTCCAGTCCGGGAATCAGCCGTAGCACGGCTTCCTGCACGTCGCGCGGCAGACTGGTCGACAGTCCGTTGATGTACACGTCGTGCGTCGCTCGCCCTTCCGGCTCCAAGAAGAGTTGATGCCGCGATTTGTCGGCAAAGCGGACGATCTTCGTTTCGATCGACGGGCAGTAGCGCGGGCCAGTCGATTGAATCTGCCCGCTAAACATCGGTGCGCGATGCAGGTTTGCACGAATCAGCTCATGGGCCTCCGGCGTGGTGTACGTGATCCAACAAGGAACCTGTTCCGTGTCAATTCGCTCGGTGAGAAACGAAAACGGCTCCGGCTCTCGATCGCCTGCCTGGATTTCGGTCTTATCGTAGTCGATGGTTCGGCCGTCGATCCGTGGTGGCGTCCCCGTCTTGAAGCGGGCAACGTCAAAGCCTAGACGCACGAGGGCCTGGCTGACGCCGGACGTCGCGGGTTCCCCGATTCGCCCACCGGGCAGCGTCGCGTCGCCCGTATGGAGCACTCCTTGCATGAACGTGCCGGCGCAGAGCACGATGGCCCGGGCGCGATAGATGGCGCCGCCGGCAACGCGGACACCGGCAATGCGCGTTGCGCTGTGGCCAACATTACCGCTTGGCAAGGAAGTGCCCAGCCTTTGTTCCCTGTCGACGCAAGCTTCTTCCACCAGCAGGTCTTCGACCGTCACTTGATGCAACGAGAGCCCCGATTGCGACGCGACGATCCGCCGAATCCCTTGCTGATAGACGCGTTTGTCGGCCTGGGCGCGGGGGCCGTGCATGGCGGGCCCTTTGCTACGGTTGAGCACGCGGAACTGGATGCCGGTGGCGTCGATCGCCCGGGCCATTGCTCCGCCGAGGGCGTCGACTTCGCGAACGATCTGCCCCTTGCCCACGCCGCCGATGGCCGGATTGCAGCTCATCAGCGCGATGGTTTCGAGGTTGCTGGTCAGGAGCGCTGTTTTTGCACCCATCCGCGCCGCCGCCAGCGCAGCCTCGACGCCCGCATGCCCGCCGCCGATCACCAGGACGTCATAATCGTACGAGACGGTCATTGTCTTCTTCCCACCACTGCTGCACGGCGATCGCCAAAGGCTTGCAGTACTGCTAGCCACTGGCCTTGCATTGTCTTAACAATATGTTAAGATACAGGTGTTGGCTAGTGGCGTCAAGGGGCACTCGGCTGAGTACTCATTCGATCATGCGAATTATCGGGACAGACAAGATCGAAGCATTCTGCCGCCAACGCCCTGCCGCATGCCGTCACTTTGACCGCTGGCTGCAAGCCGTGGACGCGGCCACGTGGAATAGATGGTCCGACGTGCGACAAACGTATGCCAGAGCGTCGAAGGCGGGGCTGTGCGTGGTGTTCGATGTCCAGGGGGGCTCTTTTCGCCTCATCACCAGGATCGACTACCAATTTGAAGTGGTTTCCATTCTATATGTGTTGACTCACCAGCAGTACGATCAAGGAAAGTGGGAAGATGAGTGTGCATGCGACTGAACTTGCCTCGCGAACGTGGACGCATGGACCCGCCGCCGTGCCAGAGGACTACCTTGGGCTGATTCGGCAGTTGCCGCTATGGCCAATGGAGTCGGCTGACGTACATCGACGCGGCCTGGCAATGGCCAACACGCTGCTGGAGAAGAAGGCACGCCACGGCAAACTATCTCGCGGGGAGAGCGGCTATCTCTCGGTACTTGTGGAACTCTTGGAGAAGTACGAAAAGACGAAAGTCCCACGCCGGAAGGTCAGTGATGGTGAGATGCTCGCCCACTTGGTCGAAGCCAAGTGCGTCACTCAAGTCCAAGTGGAACGCGATACGGGCATTGCGGCACCTACGATCTCGGCCGTCATCGCCGGCCGAAGAAGGTTGACTCGCGATCAAATCGGGAAACTCGCAACCTATTTTCATGTCGCTCCCACGGCGTTCACATTTGAGGCGTGAGCCCACCTGAAATGAGCTCGAAGCGGTGGCTTTACGCCGCCACGTCAATCGGGCGAGCGGGGCATTTTAGCTGAAAAAGGCCGAAGAGCTCTTCGTGGGTTAGACCCAGCTTGCGGCGGTTCTCAGCGCCCGAGAAGATAAGGTCGAATAGTTCGCGCTTCTCTTGCAGCACACGATCGATGCGCTCTTCGATCGTGTCGAGCATGAGAAATCGCGTGACGTTGACCGGGCCGTCGACGCCGATGCGATGGGCGCGGTTGATCGCCTGGTCCTCGACGGCCGGATTCCACCAGCGATCGAAGAGGAATACGTAGTTGACGAATTGCAGGTTCAGGCCGACGCCGCCGGCGCCGTAACTCATCAGGAGCACATGGCGGCTGTCGTCATTGCGGAAGCGCGCGATCACTCCGTCGCGATGTTTCTGCGGCACCTGGCCATGGTACTCCAGCGGGCCAAACGGCGCGAGTTGGTTGGCGAGCTTCTTGAGCGTGCCAACCCATTGACTGAAGACGATTGCCTTGCGACCGCTCCGAGCGATTTCTTCCAGGTCGGCTTCGAGCCGCTCCACCTTGGTGCTGGCGCCGGTGGCGGAGTCGAAGTTGCAGATCTGCTTCAACCGCAACACCAGTTCAAAGACATGACGAATCGTTGCGGCATCGCCGAGTTCGGTGAGTCGAACCACGCCGTCGTCTTCGGCAAGCCGATAGCTCTCGCGCTGCTCGGGCGTCAGTTCCAGCGGCTCGTCGTGGATGAGCTTCGGCGGCAAATCGGCCAGAACCTGGTCTTTCACGCGCCGCAATACGTGGTCGCCGATGGTGCGGCCCATGCTCCGCGGTTTCATTTCGTCGGAGAGAAGACCGGGGGCAAGAAATTGGAAGATTCCCAGCAAATCGTCGGCGCTGTTTTCCACCGGCGTACCGGTCAGCGCCCAATTGCGCCGGCGGGAAATGGCGCAGACGATTTCGTTGGTCGAGCTGGCACGGTTCTTGATCCGCTGCGATTCGTCGAGCACCACCAGATCGAAATGGCCAGCCAACAATGACTGGCGATCTCGCAGCAGCAACTCATAGTTGGCGATCCGAACGGGGACGTCGGGCAATCGCCATTGCCATTGTCGTTTGGCTTGATCGCCTTCGATGGCCAGCACAGGCACTTCCGGCGCCCAGACGGAAAACTCACGCTGCCAGTTGCTCACCAGCGGCTTGGGGCAAACCAGCAGGGTGTTTTGCACCTCGCCGCGGCGGAGCAAGAGCCGGATCGCAGTGATCGCCTGCATGGTCTTGCCCAGGCCCATTTCGTCGGCCAAGATCGCCGCCTGCCGCGGATAAAGGAAGGCGATGCCCTCGAATTGGAACGGAAACGGCCGAAAGGGGAAATTGAGCGAGCCTTCGGCCAGAAGCGATTCCAGCGACGGTTGCAACAGATAGTGCAGCCGATCAGCGAGCTTGATGATATCGGCGGGCGGCTTGATTCGCGTGCCATGCGAGATGGCAGAAGTTGGTTGCGCGGTCGCACTCTTTCGTATCGCACCGTTCGCTTCCGCCGGGATGTCCGTCGGTGCAGGAAACGGAAAACTGCGGACACGAATCTTGGGCGGCGCGATGGGGATCGATATGACGCGCGTCGCACCGATATCCAAGTTTAGCGGCTGACCGCACATCGGCCGTACACCGTCGGACGACCCGCGAATCGCGTCGTTCCAGTCGCCGGGCAGCGGAACAACATCGATCCGCAGATCGACGGTCGTCGCCTCCGGAGGTGATGGGGCGCGCCAATGAACGTTCATCGCACGGCCTGCTGGGCTTCCTCGATGGCGTCACGGATGCGCTGGAAAGGCTCGGCCAGGTCGAACGACTCGGCCAAATCGCCCAGCAGCTCGGCGACGCGCAGCCGAACTTCTTGCTCGCGCTCCGGCAAGGCCAGCCGGTTGCGGCCGAGCGCGAAGGTCGCGAGTCGGGGTCCGTGGTGGGGGGAATCGAGCCGAAACATGATGCCCGCCCGCTCACTCTCCGCAGGCGTTGCGACTTCGCTCTCGGGGGGCAGGACAAGGACCACCGGCGAGGACACGTGCTCACCAACAGCCAGTGCTGGCTCACGATCGACGCAAACCATTAGCGGCGAGGTGCTGGCGTGGCCGAGCAGCGTCTTGCCGATTTGTTCGCCGTAGAGAAAGGACTGAAGGGTGGGGCCATAGAGGATTTCCTGGGCCCGATTCGGCTTGATGGGGGCCGTGCAATGGAACTCCAACGGCCGGCCAGCGGTGTTTAATAGAAGATAGCCGCCAAATAGCCCATACTGCGGATGCTCGACAACGGTTAAGAATCCGAGGGCCAGCTTAGACTTCGCGTCGGTGTTACTCATTACAGATTCCGCATCCCAGATTTGCTATTTCACGCATATTTACCGTACTAATCGCCAAGATACCTCGGGCTTCCGGGCGCATCGGGTGAGCATGGCAGTCGACTTTAGGGATTGAGGGCGGGTCGCCGGCGTTCGAGACCGGAGAATGTGCGGGTGGTCCGCAGCGGAGTTCGCGTCGCCCAAGAGTCCAGTTCGCTAGCGGGGCGAGGGGACCGCGAGATTCCGTGCAGGCTGCTCGACATAATCTTGAATTTGTGTTTATACTGGAAGATGAAAGGAACGTCCGTATGAGCCACGAGCAGCCACACACACGCCCTCCCATGTTCACTCAGATTGATGTCGCCCAAACGGCGTATCCTTCAGGCGCGATGGCGCGGCAGGACGTGGAGCAGACGCGTCTGCTCCGTGAGATACTTGCGGCTCAGGACCGCCAGAACGAGCTACTCGAGGAGATGGTCGGGCACATGGGTGCGGCCCAAAAGCAACGCTCGAACGAACTCGGCCAGTGGAAGCAGGCCAATCCGCATCTGGCCCGCAATTGCCGCAGGGCGGCCGAGGCGCTCGGCAAGGTTCAAACGGAGTTCCTTGAGTCGCTCACCGAGGAAGTCAACGCCAACTATGAAAACCTCATCGGCGGCGACTTCATGCTCAACGAGTTCGTCGACCGGTTTGGCCCTCGCATGGCTCATCTGAACGGCTTGCTCCAGGTGCTTTCGCAACTCAGCGCGGTACCCAATCCAGCCGCCACACCCAACACGCCGTGATACGGGGTCGAATGCCGAGACGAATGGCGAACGATGAATGGTAACGCGACCGTCGGTGTAGCGTCTCATCTTCATCGTTCAGTCGTCGTCATTCACTATTTTCTGGTTTTCGCCGTTTTCTGCGCGACGACCGCTGGCTGCCGCCGGAGGCTAGAGGTTTCCGATCAGGCCCGGGCGACGAGCCGATCTGACCATGATCCTGCTGAAACGGGTTCTGACGCCGGTCGCTGGCCGCAATGGCGCGGTCGCAATGGTTGCGGCATTGCCGCGGCTGGTGAACCGCCAACAGCTTTCAGCGATACGCAAGGCTACCGCTGGAAAGTTGCTGTACCCGGCTTCGGCAATTCCTCGCCGGTCGTCTGGGACAACGTGGTGCTGCTGACAACTCAGTTGGGCGATAGCGATTTGCCAATGTTGGCGGTCCTGGCACTGGATCGTAGTGACGGGCACTTGCTCTGGCAGGCCGAGGCCGGTGTGGCCCGAGGTCGGACTCACGTTAAGAACGGCTACGCTTCGGCAAGCGTCGCCACCGATGGACGCCGCATCTTTGCTTCGTTTGGTGGGCTGGGGCTGTTCTGCTACGATTTCGCCGGCAAGCAGCAGTGGCATGTCGATTTTGGCAAGGCCGATCACGTGTGGGGAATGGCGTCTAGCCCTGTGCTCTTTGGCAAGAGCGTGATCCAGTTGTGCGACTACGACGGCGCATCCTTCATCGCTGCCTTCGACCAAGCGACGGGCCATGAACTTTGGAAAACGCCGCGGGCGAGTGGCGGAAGCTGGAGCACGCCGGTGTTCGTCGACGCCGACGCCGACGGCGGGCGACGTACTGAGATGATCGTCCAGGGCGGCAGCGGGCTGCGGCAAGTCATCGCGTACGATCCGGCCACGGGCAACGAGTTCTGGCGCACCGGGGAAACCACGGACCTGGTGACGCCCCTTCCGTTGCTGTGCAACGGCTTGGTGTACTGCGCCAGCGGGCGAAATGGGCCGATCCTCGCCATTCGACCTGGCGGAAAGGGTGACGTCACGGATACCCACGTGGTTTGGAATGCTCGCCGCGGCGGTCCGTATATTCCTTCGGGCGTCTGCTACCGCAACCGGCTGTATCTACTGGGCGACGCGGGACCGCTGACGTGCTACGATCCCGGCGATGGGCGAATTGTATGGCAGACGCCGCTGAGAGGTCCGTTCACATCGAGCCTCGTCGCGGCGGCCGGGCGGATTTACGCGATTAGCGAACACGGCACCGTGTACGTGTTCGCGGCCGAAGATTCGTATCGCTTGCTTGCCACGAATGAGTTGCATTCGCCCTGCCTGGCCACGCCCGCCATCGTCGACGGCGATCTGTTGGTCCGCACGAAGACCGACTTGTACTGCTTTGCGGGAAGCAGCTCATGCACTCCACAAGAAGAGCGACAAAATTTGCACAGTTCGCCGCCCAGTGATCGTTCCGAAATTGGGGTCCGAAGTACATCTTCAACGAATGCCCAATCCCCGACCCCGGATTCCAAGTCTTGGCCAGTCTTTCGCGGCGATGCCGAGGCCACGGGTGTCTCGACCGCAAAACTGCCGAAAACGCTCGAACGACTGTGGACGTTCTCAACGAAGAACGGCGGGTTCGAATCGACGGCCGCCATCGCTCAGAACACGGTGTATATCGGGTGCACCGACGGCAAGCTCTATGCCTTGGATTTAGAAAGCGGCAAACCGAAGTGGGATTTCGCTACACCGCTGGGCTTCACGGCCTCGGCCGCCGTGCAATCTGGACGGGTCTATATCGGCGATGCCGACGGCAAGTTTTACTGCATCGACGCCGCCGGCGGCAAGAAACTTTGGGACTTCACAGCGGACGCAGAAATCGATTCTAGCGCCAACTTTCACCATGGACGGGTGCTCTTCGGCTCGCAAGATGGCGGCCTGTACTGTCTCGATGCTGCGTCGGGCAAGCTCGCATGGAAGTACCAGAGTCCGGATCAGATTCGCTGCTTTCCAACGGTCGCCGGCGACCTTGGGTTCGTCGCCGGCTGCGATGGAGAACTGCACGTGATCGATCTTCGAAAGGGTCGCGAAGTTCAGGCGATCAAGATCGACTCGCCTACGGGCTGTGCGCCGGCCGTTATGGATGGCATCGTCTACGTCGGCACGGAAGGACACAGTTTCTTCGCCATCGATCCGAAGGCTGCCCAGATCGTGTGGCAATACGAGAACCCCGATCGCCGCGCGTTTCGCTCGTCGGCGGCGGTTGTGCCGCAAGCGGTGATCGTCGGCTCGCGCGACAAGCAGGTCCACGCCCTGAATCCGAAGAACGGCCAACCGCTTTGGGCTTTTGCGACCAAGGGCCGCGTGGATAGTTCGCCGGTGGTGGTCGGCGATCGCGTTTTCGTTGGTTCAGCCGACGGCCGCCTCTACGAACTGGACATCAAGACAGGCAAAGCACGCTGGCAATTCGAAGCGGGCGGCGCGATCGTGGCTTCGCCAGCCGTGACAGAAGGTCGGCTCGTCATCGGAACCGACTCCGGCGATCTGTACTGCTTTGGCAAGAAGGATCGAGACAGGCCGAAGTAACCCCGGAGAAGGTTTGTACAGGATTTACACGATGGACACGATTTGACTACAAGCACGTTGGGCTATCGTCTTCCGGTACAAAGCCTGATCCACTCGTCTCCATCGCTCGCGCCTATCCACCCAGGGCATCTCGCAGGGCTCGCACGTCATTAGCGATTTTTTGATAGGCATCTCGCATTTCATCGAGATCGGAACGAAGCTGGCCGAGTTCGGCCCGCAGCGCATCGAGGTCGCGACGCATGGCGGCAGCGGCTGAGTTGGCGACAGTATCGACTGCCATACTCGGTGGACCCGACGCCGCTCGTGTGGCCGCAACGCCGGTAGGCTGTGCCACGCTTGTCGAAGACTGTTCGTACCCCATGGCGGTCGACGGTGTTGCGTGATACTTGGCCTGGAGTGCCTCGAGCTCGCGGGACTTCAGCAGAGCATGCGTCACCACATGCCCACGGCCCTCGGGCGTTAGCGAAACAACGAGACCTTTGGCCTTCAGCGACTCGATCACGGGATGCAGCGCTGCCAGATCGGCGATTGGCTCCATGCGGGCAGCCCGGCCGCGGAGTTCGCCTACGGTCTGGTCGCCGCGCAGCAGGAGCTCGGTCATCACGGCCAGTTCGACTTTGTCGACTCCTAGCCATTCGTACAGATAATGGCGGTACTTTTGCACGCGGCCGTAGCCCTCGACCATTCCCACGGCGCCGAGCGGCCGAAGCCGGTCCAGCGACTCCTCCACTTCGCTCGGCTCGAGTTGCATCAAGGGGGCGCGGTTGCTCTTCTGGTTGCAGCCGGTCGCGATGGCGTTGAGGCTCATCGGGTAGATATCGGGGGTGGTTTTGGCCTTTTCAGCCAGCACGCCGACCACCCGGCGGTCGATCGCGCTCAACGGTTGCCAGCGGCGCTCGGCCGATGCGGTTGGAGGCACGCCCGAAGATGCTTCGCTCATGCTACGTATTCCTTTCTATGCGAGGATGGTAGCACAGCACCGCTTGCCTGCCAACGGCCGTGGGCGTAAGCTGGCCCGGCAAGTCAGTGATTGGGTTGGGGCAGACCGCGGTATCGGCCCCACCATCGACCGAGAAAGGACATTTCGTAATGCCGATCTATACGCGAAGCGGCGATAGCGGGGAAACTGATCTCCTCGGCGGGGTCCGCGTGCCTAAGGACGCGGCCGTGCTCGAGGTCTGCGGCACATTGGACGAGTTGAACTCGTTGATAGGCTTGGTTCGTTGCGAGCCAATGCCGCCGAAGCTGGCGGCGAGCCTAGAGGACATTGAGCGGCGACTCTTCGCCGTTGGCAGCGAGTTTGTTGCCGCCGGGTCCGGTCGATCGAGCGGGCCCCTGATTGGGCCGGACGACGTGGCAGCGATCGAGCGGCTGATCGACGAATACGACGCTGGACTGACGCGGCCCGCCGGCTTCATTCTGCCGGGCGGTAGCCGTGCGGCGGCGCTGTTGCATGTCGCTCGGGCCGTATGTCGACGAGCCGAGCGGCGGATCATCTCACTTGCGGCGACCTCGCCCCAGGTCGGTGGATCAAGCGCACTGGCCTACGTCAATCGGCTGAGCGACCTGCTCTATATCGCGGCACGTGCGGCGAACGCTGCTGCGGGCGTAGCAGATGCTCCGTGCTAACAGAGTTGTCAGCGTTTGCCTAGAGATTAGGCAGATGATTGCGCCGACAGAAAGGGGTCTTGTTAGAGAAATGCGAGCCGGTGTGAGCAATCCGATCTCGGCCACTCGCATGGCACGCAATTTGCGAAGCCCCCTTGCCTGCGCAATTGCCGTATCGCGGAGGCGCATGTGTTGCCCAAATGCCAGGTTGAGGACCACATGAGAATTCAAAGACCCTTTCGGCGTTGGTTCGTATTCACGGCTCTTGCGGCGGTCACTGCGGTGATGATCGTGCCGGGCGTGTGCGCCTGGCGGCCGACGATGTGCCGGCAGCGGTGGCGGCGCAGACATCGGCGGCGCCCAAGCTCGACACGGGCGACAATGGCTGGATGCTAACCAGCTCGGCCCTGGTGCTGATGATGACCGGGCCGGGGCTGGCCCTGTTCTATAGCGGCCTCGTGCGGAAGAAGAACGTGCTGGGCGTGATGATGCAGTGCATCTTCCTAATGTGCCTGATGACGGTCATCTGGGCCCTGTGGGGCTATACGCTGGGCTTCGGCGGCGACACGCTGGACCCGCCGCCAAAATGGATAGGAACGACTGATCACCTCTTCATGCGCGGAGTGCAGGCCACGTGGGATGACGCCACAAAAACGGCAGTCATTCCCGTGCATCCTTTGCTGACGATCAACCGCCTAACGCACATGCTTTTTCAGGGGATGTTCTTCATTATTACGCCGGCGTTGATTTGCGGGGCATTCGCCGAGCGGATGAAATTCAGCACGATGGTCGTGTTCATGATCGTGTGGGGTACGCTGGTCTACTGTCCGCTATGCCATTGGGTGTGGGGCGGCGGAATTCTGCAATACGGCAGCAAGAACGCGCTGCTGGGCGGGGCACTGGATTTTGCCGGCGGGACGGTCGTTCATATTAGCTCGGGTGTGTCGGCGTTGATTTGCGCCTGGTGCTCGGCAAACGGCTGGGCTATGGCAGCGAACCGATGCCGCCGCACAATGTCACCTATACCGCCATCGGCGCCGCGATGCTGTGGGTCGGCTGGTTCGGCTTCAACGCCGGCAGCGCACTGAACGCCGGCGGATTGGCGGCCAGCGCATTTTGCGCCACACATTTCGCCGCGGCTGCCGGCGGCTTGGCTTGGGCCGGGGCCGAATGGGTCCTGCGCGGCAAGCCGACGATCCTGGGGACCTGTTCCGGGGTGGTGGCGGGGCTAGTCTGTATTACGCCGGCCGCCGGCTATGTGACGCCGATGTCGGCCTTAGTGATGGGCGTGGCCGCTGGGATTGTCTGCTATCTGGCTTGCACGAGTTTGAAGTCGTACTTCAAGTACGATGACTCGTTGGACGCGTTTGGCGTTCACGGGATGGGCGGAACCTTGGGGGCCATCCTCACCGGAGTGTTCGCCACCCGGGCCACCGGCGCTTTTGGCGACGGCAAGCCGCTGGGCCTGCTCGAAAATGGCCCGGTGCTGGCCGCCCAGTTGCTGGCCATCGCCATTACGTGGATCTTGGCGATCGTGGCCACGTTTGTTATCCTCAAGGTGCTCGACGCCGTGATGGGCCTGCGCGTTTCGCGGGCGGCGGAGATCGAAGGTCTGGATCTGAGCCAACACGGCGAAGAAGGATACATTTTCCTATAAGGAGCGGGCACGCACGGCGTGCCGTCGCCAGCCGGTTTTCGCCCCGATACCAAGGAGTCGTCCGATGAAAAAGGTCGAAGCGATTATTCGCCATTTCAAGCTCGAAGACGTGAAGAACGCTTTGACGGAGCACGGCGTCGCGGGGATGACGATTACCGAAGTCCGCGGATTCGGCCGTCAAAAGGGGCACACCGAGATGTATCGCGGCACGGAGTACGAGGTCGATTTCGTTCCCAAGGTCAAGATTGAAGTGGTCGTGCCCAACGACAAACTCCAATCCGTGCTCGACACGATCATGCGTTCCGCCCAAACTGGACAGGTGGGCGACGGAAAGATCTTCGTAACCGACTTGGGCGAGGCGATCCGCATCCGTACCGGCGAGTCGGGCGAAAGCGCCATCTGAGTGGCGAGTGTGGGCAGTAACGGATTGTGGCGAATCCAGAGGGAAGGTGAGCGATGCGTTGCAATAGCCGGGAGCCAACGGCTCCCGGAGCGCATGGAATGCTTCGTATCTGCCGGGAGCCGTTGGCTCCCGGCTATAATCTCCCATCTTCACCACAGATAATTGCTGCGCCCCGGGCCACCCGCCACTAACCACGACGCATCTCCCATGTCTTCCCTCCGCTTGAACGTCTTGTCGGCCAAGCAACGATTGGCCGAGGGGTGCGAGGAGTTCGCAGGGCGCCACGCGGCCGGCTGTTCGGGCGTCGAGCTATGCGCCGCCTTGAGCGATCTGCGCGACGCAGTCCTGCTGGACCTTGTCCGTGCGGCGCTGGATGATCTGGGCGAATCGGGTCCGACGGGGCTGTGGTCGGAAATCGCGCTCGTGGCGCATGGCGGCTACGGACGCCGCGACGTCGCCCCGTATAGCGACGTCGATCTGATGGTCCTTCATCAACGCGGCGTGGCAAGCCGCGTCGCGCCACTGGCCGAGCGATTGCTTCGCGACGTGTTTGACGCCGGGCTCCAGTTGGGGCATAGCGTGCGAACGGTCGAACAAGCGAGCCGGCTGGCCGTCGCTGAGCCGATGATCTGCACGTCGCTGGTCGAATCCCGCCTGGTGGGCGGCAGCAGCGACCTTTTCGCACGATATATGCACCGCTTCCGTCGTCAGGTTTCCGTCCGGGCTCGCTGGCTGGTGACCGGAATCCTGGACGATCGTCTGAAAGAGGAGCATCGATACGGCGAGACGGTTTTTCTGCTGGAGCCGAACATCAAGCGATCGCGCGGCGCGTTGCGCGACATTCAGTTAATTCGCTGGATCGGCTTTGTTCGCTATGGGACAGCCGACTTCCAGCAATTGCAGGAGCTCGGTGTGTTAAGCCGGGAAGACCAAGACCTGCTTGCGCAGGCCGTCGAATTCCTCTTGCGGTTGCGGAATGAATTGCATTTTCACGCCAACGGGCCGGCCGACGTGTTGGACCGGGCCGAGCAACTCCGCATCGCCCAGTTGCGCGGCTACGCGGCCATGCCCGGCTTGCTGCCGGTCGAACAGTTCATGCGAGACTACTTCCGGCACACCGCGGCGGTCAACCACATCGCCACGCGGTTTGCGACCAAGGCCCAATCGCGCGACCGCATGGCACGCGTGGTCACGGTGCTGTTTGGCCACCGCGTTGAGGATGGCATTCACGTGGGGCCGGCGGGCGTCATGGCAACGCGACGCAGCATCGACTCGCTCGGCGGCGACTTGACGGCCATCATGCGGCTAGTAGATCTGGCGAATCTCTACGACAAGCCCATTGCGCCGGCGACGTGGGAATCCATTCGTCATCGCGCCGGTCGGCTGCCGGATGGTTTGCCGTCGCCCGAGGCTTGCCGCCATTTTCTCTCCTTGCTCGACCATCCCGCGCGATTGGCTCCGCTGTTGCGAGATCTGCACGACGCACACCTGCTGGAGCGTTTCATTCCCGAATATCATCACGCCCGCGGTCTGCTGCAATTCAACCAGTATCACAAGTACACGGTGGACGAGCACTGCCTGCGGGCGGTGGAGTTTGCCACCGAGCTTTGGTCGGATCGCGGGCCGCTGGGCGCGTCTACCGTCCCTTGGCGCAGAAGCACCTGCTGCACTTGGCGCTGCTGCTGCACGATCTGGGCAAAGGACATCTTGAAGACCATCGCGAGATCGGGCTGAAGATTGCGGCCGACACCGCGCACCGTCTGGGTCTCCCCGCTCACGAAACCGAGGCTCTGCGATTTCTGGTTCACAAGCACATGCTGATGAACCATCTGGCGTTCCGCCGCGACACGGCCGACGAACAGTTGGCGGTGCAGTTCGCCGTGCAGGTCGGCTCGCCGGAAATGTTGCAGATGCTGTACGTGATCACGGCGGCCGACCTGGGGGCCGTGGGGCCCGAGGTGTGGGACGGCTGGAAACTGGAAGTCGTCACCGACCTGTATCATCGCACGATGCAGCATCTCGCCGGCGATAGCCCCGAAACCACGATCGACGCGCTGGTGGCAGAGCGGCGCGAGGCGGTGCGGAAGTGCCTCGGCCAGCAGAGCCGCCAGCCGTGGTTCGCCGAGCACATCGACCAATTATCGACGGCGTACTTCAACGCCACCGCGCCCGAACAGGCGGCGGCCGACCTGCGGCTGCTCCATGATCTTTCATTGCGCAATTCCGAGGGCGCACAGGACACTGAGCGGGACGTGGCAGTCGCCCCTCAGTATCAGAGCGAAACAGACATGGTGCAGGTCACGATCGCCACATCGGAGCGCACGGCGGCCGGAATTTTTTACCGATTGACCGGTGCGCTGAGCAGTCATGGCCTGGAAATCCGCTCCGCACAGATTCATACGTTGCCCGACGGACTTGTAATCGACCGTTTTTGGATTCACGATTCTGACTTTGCCGGCCAACCACCCCAATCGCGGCTGGACGAAGTGCGGCAATCGCTGGTCGATGCGTTGTTACGTCCTACGGCCGAGCCGCCCGCATTCCGCCGCATCTGGCAGGTCGGCGGACATCGCGCCGTGCGTGTCCCTGGCGTGCCAAGCCGGGTCAACGTGGACAATAGCACCTCGAACCGCTTCACGATCATCGACGTGTTCACCCACGACAGGACGGGGCTGCTCTATGCGATCGCGCGAACACTGTTTGAATTGCGACTGTCGGTGGGCCGCGCCAAGATCGGCACGTTTCTCGATCAGGTCGTCGACGTTTTCTACGTCACCGATCGGGAAGGGCACAAGATACACGACGACCGCCGACTGGATGAAATACGTCAGCGGTTGCTGGCGGTAGTTGAACAGGAGGGGAAAACGATGGAGAACGAAGGCTAACGCCTACGGTCCATGAGTCGCTCAGATTGCTCGAAACCATGCGCTATCGATGCATGTCGTTCGTCCGGCGTCGCTCTCACTTCCCTGGCCTGATGTGGAGGAAACAACAGCCTTCCTCGCCGGGGCGCCAGAGTGTCGGCCGAGAAGCGGAATCCGGCGGCCTCGAAAGTGCCGTCGTCGACCCGCGCGGCAATCCGGCAGAGCGTGGCCACGTCGTCGTCGGGCAGGTCGGCTTCGAGCCAGGCATCTCGCAACGGGCAGGCGTGGTGTTTGACGTCGACCGCTTCCGCATCGTTGCGGACAACCTCCGGCTGGAACATTCGGCCCCCGTCGGCCGATCCGCCGACGAATGCCTGCGCCAATCCGGAGAGATCGTTGGGAGCGAACTTTGCGTACTTCTCGCGGCCTTTCTGTGCGCCGCGCCGGTAGATGGCCCGCGACAGGATTTCCTCGGCCCGCTCGGCGCCGAGTTCCTTGCGAAGTTCGTCAAAGATCAAGTAGTACATCATGGCCCGATTCTTGAAGCTGTCATACAGTTCGGCACGAAGTGTTTCGTCGGACATGGTACTGTTCCTTTGCCTAAAGTTTGGTTCGAGCACAGCTAGACCACCGCGAGTTATCGAGGATTTCGCTGGGCTCGTTGCGCTCGGCCCCCTGCGATCTGGTGTCGCCTCGCGCAGGATGCGCGAGGGCAAGTTATCATAGGCGCGGAGGATGCCGGGGGCAACGGGCACGACAAATCAACAACTCGATGTCGCCCTTAGCGGCCAAATCGCAAGACAACCATCTGGTCACTCGCATCGTTGCTCAAAAAGCGGCGTTGGCGAAATAGCAGCCGACATTCAGCGCCGAAATGCTTCTCGATTTCGGGCCAGTACTCACTGGTTGTAACGACGTACGATGGACTTGATTTTTCGGAGAAGTCCTGCAATTCAGCCAGGGCCGAACGGCCGGACGTTCGGTCGCCGTCGCACGTCGTCACAGGATGACCGGCATAACAGACGGTGCTCTCGCGAAAGAAGCGATAGGTTGCGATCGGCGCCGGACCGTCTCGCTCGCCCCAATCCGACCGGATGGCCGCCATCATGTCAGGGCCGTTCTGGTGCCGGTCTACACGTCGGGCGGCCCACGTGAAGATGGCCGTGAGGAAGACGACAGCCGTGACGGCAAACGTAATGAGCGCCCGTTGGTGCCGTCCGTGACCGGCCAACCACCAACACAATGCCCCGCCAAGCAGTGGAATCAGGCCGACAAGGCCCAGCAACTGCTCACCGGGAAGATATATCGTCGCTACGATCGGCAGGGCGATCATCATACCGATGCCCACGAGGATCATCGAGAGCCAGGCATTCCGCAGCCACCAGGGACGAAGCGCGGCAGGCTCGGTTTGCCAGCGATCGACAAAGCAGCCCATCAGGATCGCCAACGCCGGATAGGCGGGCAGAAGATAGTGTGGCAGTTTCGTCTTGCAGATCGACCAGAAGACGAACCACACGCCAAACCAGCAGGACGCCAGCAGGTAACCGTCGCGCCAGGCATCGCGGCGGCGAATCTGCACGACCGTATCGACCAGCATTGGACCGATAAAGACAGCCCAGGGGAAGAAGCCCACCAACAAGGCCGGGACATGATAGAAGTAGTAAGCGATGGAAGCCAGCACGGCCATGGCGTGATCGAGCGAGCTTACGTCGCCATGGCTGAGGATGGGCTGTTTGAAGGGGCGAAGGTTGAAGTCGATGAAGAACCGCCGCAGCCACTCGCCATCCGTTCGGACGCCGACCCATGCGTACCACGGCACGGCGACGGCGGCCATGACCAAGATCGCTGTGAAGGGTCGCATCTGCCACGCCGAGCGAAACGCGTTTCGCCAGCCATTGGTCACCAGCAGATACAATCCCATCGCCGCCAGCGGCAGCACCATGCCGACGGGGCCTTTGGCGAGCACAGCCAAGCCGATGCACGCGTACATTCCAGCCAGCGCCAGCCACAACGCCTGACGCGAAGTGGACGGCTTCAGGTCGGCCGGCGGTTCGCCAGCCACCGGCACTGTCCTGCCGCAAGATGCGTCAGTCGCGGGAGCGCGGCGTATGGCGACGACAAACAACAGGAACGCCAGCGTGGTGACGAGCGTCAGGGCCGAATCGACCGTCGCGGCCCGGGCCGAGACGGCGAAGATGATCGTCGACGCCGTGACCAAGCCGGCCCAGAGCCCAACCCGGGCGTTGCACAGAAGGCGGCCCAAATGAAACGTCGCCAGCGCGGTCGCCACGCCGAACAAGGCAGAGAAGAAACGCGCGCCGAACTCGCCGACGCCAAACAGCTCATACCCGCCAATCATGGTCCAGAACATCAGCGGCGGCTTCTCGGGAAACATGTGGCCGTTAAACCATGGCACGACCCAATCGCCGCGCCCGAGCATCTCGCGGGCGCAGGTGGCGTAGAGGGCTTCGTCCATATCCCAGAGAGCCGTGCCGCCGAGGTCGGTGAAGAAGATCAGTCCGGCCGCCGCGACGATGAAGAGCTGATAGCGCAGTTGTTCTCGCATACTGATATGTGACTTCTCATCCATAGCGGTCTTGACACGTCAGGCCGCAGCGCTTAATACCTGTAGCGGCCCATGGAAACTTGGCCGGGGGACCTGTGCTTGCCACATAACTCTAAAGAATCGGCCGAAAGTGGCCAACAGCACTTTCGCAACGACGGCAGCACCCTCGCGCCATGGCGTCAATTCGTCGTGCCGGCAGTGCTAGTGCTGGCGGCGGCCGCCGCGCTGGGCATCGACATGCCGATCGCGCGGGCCCTTCGAACCTGGAATGAGTCGCCCGCCATTCATGCCGGACTCAGCTATTTTGACATGTTCGAGATGTTTGGCCACGGGGCGGGGGTGATCGTACTGGTGCTGGTGATGCATCAGCTCGATCGGCAGCGGCGCTGGGCGATTCCCCGCGTGTTGCTATGCGCGTTGGCCGCCGGCGGACTAGCGGACCTACTGAAGCTCATTGTGCTTCGCGTTCGTCCCTACGAGTTTCGTCCTTTCGAGCTGGGTCTCGACAGCTCGGTGTGGTCGACGTTCAACGGGTGGTTTCCCGCATTGACGGCGGGCAGCCCCGGGCAGAGTTTCCCTTCGGCTCACACGGCCACGGCTGTCGGTTTTGCAGCCGCCTTGATCTGGGTGTACCCGCAAGGACAACGATTGTTCTGCATTCTGGCGATACTGGTGGGCTGCCAACGGATCGTCTGTGGCGCCCATTACCCGAGCGACGTGCTGATTGGCGCGGCTGCGGGTTGGGTTGTGGCGCAATTATTTCTTAACGTTGGACTTGCGCCAGGGTGGTTCGCGCGACTCGAACGGCGGTGGAAGCCGATGTAGGGCGCAGCGGGTACGCGCTCTACTATTGCGGCGATCGCGGCGCGGTCACGCGATACACTTGGTAGGACCCGACGGACTCGCAGGGGCAATCGTCGAGGTTGCAGTGCGACCTGAACTTCGCCACTTTTCGCGTCGGCACGGCAACCATGTCTCCCGGTAGCAGCGGCGGCAAGCGATCTGCGGGCACGTGCTGAAGTTGATCGGCTTTAATGCTCGCGCGCAAGCGTGGGTCGAGATAGAAGACCAGCGAGCCGATGCGGCCTTCAGCTACCAGCAAGCGCGGCGGGAGATCGCCCAGGCGATTGAAATGGGCGGCCAGTTCACGGGCGGAAAACGTTTCGGCCGCTGCCGGCACGATCATCGCCATGACCACGGCGAACTGCAGGGCCAGCGACGTGGCCGCCCCGATGAGACTCCCTTGCCATCGTCCGGCGCGCAGGCAATCATCGGCAGCGGCGATAGCGCGGCCACAACGCCGACAGCAAGCCAGACCGGCCAGACGAATCGAATGCCAAACGCCCATTGAATCGCGAACACGGCAGCCGGTAACACAATTGGTCCGGTGCAGGTCGAGCTAACGAAGGTCCGCGCGAAAGAACGTCGGGCCGATGTACTGAGCGTGCCATCGATCAGGCCACTCCAGGCCGTCGCGGCCAAGATGGCAATCGGCGGAAATGCCGGCCAAAGGTAGGTCACCAGTTTCGAGCCGGCAAACGTCATCAGGGCCGTCCAGCCGATCAGCCACGTCCACAATAGAGTGTTCGGGGAAGCACTATCATACCGAGCACAGGCACGTAGCGGCGCCGCGCTCAGTGATGATCGTTCGCTGCATTCAGAACCACGCGCACCGCTGAAGGCGTTTTGCACAACGATCGGAAGGTAACCGATCCACGGCAAGCCGCCGCCGAACAATACGGGCAGGTAGTACCACCAGGGCTCGTCGCCGTGCGGCTGCGAGTCGGTCATCAACCCCAGTACGTGCCGTTCGATAAAGAAGTAACTGAGGTAGTTGGGGACATGCATGCCAATCCAGGCATACCACGGCACAGCAACGACGGCGGCGACTGCCAAGACCACGACGCCGCGCATCAACAATGCGAAGCGAATCTTTCGAGCTATCAGCAGGTATCCGACGTACGCCACTGCGACGACGGCCACGCCGGACAGTCCCTTGGTCAGGACGGCGAGCCCGACGAAAAATCCGGCCGCGAGCGTGCAGGCGATCGTCGAGCGCCGAGAGACGCCACGGTCGGCTTCCCATAGCAGCAGTATGGTGAGATTGATCCAAGGTATGAGCGCCACATCATGCGCGGCCGCTTGCGCCAGCGCGGTCGGCAAAATTGTGGTGGCATAGAGGATGCCAGCGATCAGGCCAATCCGGCGATCGAACAAGCGCCAGCCCAACATGCCCGTTGTCACCGCGCCGAGCAGACCGAAGATCAAACCGGGCAGACGGACGGCCGCCTCGCTCATTCCCAGCAACGAAAGCGAGGCCGCTTGCGCCCAAAAATAGAAGACCGGCTTGTCGAGGAATGGTTGGCCGAGAAATCGCGGAGTGATCCAGTCGCCGCGTTCTACCATTTCCTGGGCGATCGAGGCATGCAGCCCTTCGTCGGGGTCCAAAAGAGGAAAGGGAATGGCCAGAGGAAGGACGAAGAGAAGCAATGCTAGCAATACGGCTGTCGCCGCCAGCACCGCTGCGAATCTCCCGCACCCTCGAGTGGCATTCTATTCTGGCTCCTGGCCTTGGCGCTGAACGATGCTGCAAGAAGCGTATCGTACTTCACATGCGGTCGCTCAAGAATGGCAATCTGGTCAGGCAGGCCGCACGTTTGCGATGTGGCATCCTCCGCGTGCAGCGACCGACGCCCGTGATTGCGGCGTTGGCGCCCTTACGCGCCCGGGCCCTTTCCTCAAAGGGCGAGGGGCGGCGCACATCGCAGCCGTATCGCGACCGTGGTACAATGCGATACGATTCTGGCACGGGTCGGCAATGCCCCGAGGCCGATCGGCGGGTGGCCGGAATACGCGTCAAAGAGCATTGTCCCGCGGATCATTATCAGTCCAGGCATCAATAGGTCGTCTTGCTCGACCATTACGTTTCTCACGATTGAACATGTCGACGTCCCGCCTGCGTACTCTCAACCTGCGGTTCTCAGGACAATGGCTGCGCGCACTCTTGGCCGCAGTCGGATCGCTGCATTTGGCCGTGGCGTTGATCGCCGTGTACGTCGGCGTTCTGGCTTGGGCCACCCTAATCGAAAAATGGCATGGCGCGGCGGCGGCCCACTCCGCTGTGTACGGCGCCGGATGGTTCATCGCGATTAACGTGGTGCTGGCCATCAACGTGGCTTGTGCGGCACTCATCCGCCTACCCTGGCGATTGCGGCAGACAGGATTTCTCATCACACACGGCGGCATCCTCGTGCTCTTGGCTGGCTGTCTGCTGACACACCTCGGCGGTGTCGAGGCCCAACTGCCCATCTTCGAGGGCAAGACAGCAGGACGCGCGTATGACGAGTCGCACGAGTTCGATCTCGGCTTTCAACTCTATCTGCACCGCTTCGAGCGAAAGCTGGACCCGGGAAGCGGCATGGCGTCGCATTACTCCAGTCTGGTCGACTTTCTCGACCGCAGCGATCCACCGAAGATTCTGGCCAAGAATGTCTTGATCACGCTCAATGCGCCCGTGGACTTCAAGGATCCATCCAATGGCAGGACGTATCGGCTGTTTCAGTCGGGCTTCGACCCGCCGCTACTGCCTGGCGACGCAGAGTTCGATCGCGTGGCTGGCAACGATCGGAGCCGCGACCACATTTACTGCTCGCGGCTATCGATCAACTACGACCCCGGCCGGATGCTGAAGTATGGGGGAAGTCTGTTGATCGTTATCGGCATCACGATTGTCTACTACTTGCGGCGCTATTTCTCCGGCAAAGGCGACGACACGAATCGGCCGGCAATCGACGCCCAAACGATCGTCGCCGGCGACTCTTCGCGTACATCGCCGGTTGCCTCGACAACCAGATCGCTATTGGGACTTTTCGTCATAGCGGCGGCTACAACATGCAACGGCCAAAGCTTGAGCGAAGCAGACTGGAGCACATTGCGGCACATGCCGGTATTCGGCGAGGGACGCGTGGTGCCGCTCGACACATTTGCCAACAAGACGGTCGAGGACATTTGTGGGCGCCGTGATCCGACGCTCGCGGCGCCAGGCACGGAGCGGCGGAAGTACGAATCCGTCGAGTTGCTGCTCAGTTGGCTCGTCGAGCCGGAGAAATGGGAGAAGACTCCGTTCTTGGTGGCCGACGATCCGTGGCTGCGGGCGGATGTGTTAAGGCTGCCCGACACGGACGATCGCGGTCGGCGGCTCTGCTATGCGTCGCCTGCGGAAGTCGAGAACAGCGAAGGACTCGGCCGCTGCTGGGCCGACCTACAGGAACGGGCGGCGGCCGATGGCGCCGACTTTCAACTCACCGCGTCCGACAAGAAGCTTAAGCGTCTTGTGGACGCGTACGCCATGTTCCGGCTGCTGACGTTCAATCTCGACGCAGCCAACGACACTCCCCGGCGGTTTTTTGCCCGGGTCAACACGGCGGCGGCGGCTTGGCGAAAGCTCGCGGGCAATTTGCAGGCGGCAAAGCGCATCAGCAGCGACGAGAAAGTTCGCAACCTGATGGTCCAAAGCGGCGACGCGTTGCAGAAATTGATGGCCGAGTTGCGCGGAAGCGAGCTTTCGCTTGCAAAACTGCATGAGCCTGTGGCAGACTTTTGCGAGACGAGCAATCAGTTGGCCGCTCGACTGACGACATCTGACGACATGCCGTTGACGGCATTAGCGGCCGATCTGGCGCGCCAAGCGAACGAGATGCAGTTGGCGTTGTACGACAACGGCGAAACGCTACGGCTCGTGCCGGCACTCAATGCGGGGGCGTTGGAAGAGAACCGCACGCCGGATGACGATGCATCGCCGTGGTTGAGCTTCCAGGCAATGATTTATGGCAACGAGGCGTTGATGCGGCCCTATCCGCAGCGCGAGCTTAAGGCGGTACGCGCGGCCTGGGCCGACGTGAAGGCCGCGTACAAAGATCGCAGCGCGGCGGATCGGCCGGCCCGGTTCGCTACGGCAATGCACAACTTTGCCAAGGCGGTACGCACGTTTGGGGAGCAGATCGAACCCGTGCGGCAGCAGCTTCCGATTCAGCACCGCGACCAGGCGCTGATCGACGTCACGGCCTACCCGGCCGTCGGCTCGACCGATGTGGAGGTGTTCTACAACCGGCTGAACCCGTTCTTCTGGTCTTGGGTGGTGAGTTTGATTGCGACGCTCTGCTTGATAGCGGCAGTGGGACGCTGGCAAAGGCCGCTGTTCTGGCTCGGCGTAGCGGTTCTCATCGCAGCGCAAGCATTCACGTTCACCGGCATGGCCCTGCGCGGCTATATCACGGGGCTAGTGCCCTTGACGGGGATGTTTGAAACGGTGGTGTTCGTGGCCCTGTATTCGGCCCTGTTGGGATTATGGTTCGCGCTGCGGCCCACGCAGTGGTTTGTAGGGCCCTTGACACGCACAACGACAGGCAGGCACGGTGCGTTTCACGCACCCTACTTGGAGCGAAGGCTCTTCGTCGTGGCCGGCGCTATCGTCAGCTTCGTCGCCATGCTATTGGCGTACTATGCGCCGGCAACGGTCATGCATCGCAACATCGGCTCCGTGACTCCGATCCTGCGTGATAATTTCTGGTTGGCGGTCCACGTAGTGACGATCATGGCCAGTTACGCCTCGGCCGTGATCGGGTTGATCTTGGGCAACATTGCCCTGGGCTATTATCTGTTCGGACGTTACGAGCGTGCCACGTCCACAAGCGGAGCGGACGGCACGTCACCCAATCTGAATTGCGTGCGGCGGCCGCCGGAGGCTTGCGCGGTGCTGGCTGGATTCACTTATACCGCGATTCGCATCACCGTGCTCTTGCTGGCCGCTGGCACGATCCTCGGCGCTCTTTGGGCCGACAAAGCATGGGGACGATTTTGGGCCTGGGATCCGAAGGAAGTCTGGGCTCTGATCTCGCTGTTGGTCTACATTCTCATCCTGCACGCCCGATATCTCGGTTGGACGGGGAATTTCGGGATGATCGTGGCGGCCGTCTTCGGAGCGACGGCCGTACTGTTCACGTGGTACGGCGTTAATTTTTTGCTTGGCAGCGGCATGCACGCCTACGGTTCCGGCGCGGGCGGACAGTGGCAGGTGGGCTCGGTGCTGCTTCTGCAATGGCTGTTCCTCCTGGCTGCGGGCGTGCGATACCTGGTCGAGACGTTGGCGGTGGAAGGATGACGGATGAAGACGATTGACACGTATCTGAAAGGCAGCACAGCCAAGCAAGCTGCTGGGCTCATGGTCCGGCATCTTTCATTCTTCATTGCTTGCGTTCTTACGATCCCTGTCTCGGCGCAGGAGTTGGCACTTCTCAAAAAGATGCCCGCTGACCTGCTCCAGAACACGGGTGGGGCGCGACCGGATGCGGCCGGCATGGTGAGTTACAATCAGCAGGGCTTCAAAAGTCCCGAGTTCCAACGCGGAGCGATGCACTATATGGTGCGGGCCATCATTCGCGGTGACGAGCGCGGCGTGGACGAAGCCTGGCGGGCGATCGACGCCACCTTCCGGCAGCAAACGGAGGTGGGAAGCTTCAGCCGTACTGGCGCACCACACGGCGGGCCGTCGGCCGTGGCGTTCTGGTTGGCCGAGCTCGATCAGGCCCTGCTGATTTTGCGCGAGAGCGACCTAGGGCCGAAATATCAGACGCGGATCGAGCAAGTGACGCCCAAGATACTCAAGGCTGCGCGATGGCTGGCCCAGCCGCGCTATCAAGATCGTTTGAAACGCGAGGATGCGCGGGCTCCCAACCGCCTGTTGTTCGACGCACTGGCCTACGGTCTATCAGGCGTGCTGGGCGGCGATGCGGAGCTTGAGCGGATCGGGCGACGCTTCGTCGATCTGGCGATGGCCCAATATCGCGAAAGCGACGGCGTGTTTTTGGAAAACGGGGGCCCTGACTCAAGCTATCAGGCCGTGGCGACGCTGAAACTCCAGGTTTGGGCGGTTCATTTTCCCGACAAACGGCTCGATGCGGCCATTGACCGTGCCATGCAGTGGGAACTGGGCCGCATCGGACCGGACGGCCGCGTCGAGGTGACGGGCAATACGCGAACTGGGATGGGCCAAGAACGATGGATGGGACACGCAAAGGGGGTGAACCTGAGCGAGGTCACGCTCTGCCTGCTGTACCATTGGGCCCGCACCGGCGACGAGCCCTCGCTGGCTGCCGCCCGGCGGATCGTCCAGCGGCGGAAAGCGGAGTCCCGCGGCAATAGCAATTGACGCACTGGCGCGTACAACCGACAATATCACGATCATGAGCGATAAACGCGTTGGCATTTGGTTGATTGGAGCGCGAGGCGGGGTAGCCTCGACCGCCATACTTGGACTGGCGGCTCTGAAGAGGAATCTAATTGGCCAGGAAGGCCTGACAAGTTGCCTGCCGGGCTTCAACGACGCTGCGATGCTCGACTGGGACCGGTTCGTTGTGGCCGGTCATGAGATTCGCAGCGTTTCGCTGGCCGATGAAGCTCTGCGGATGGCCACGGCAAATCATATTGCTTCGACCGCTCTGGTGGAGCAGTGCCGTGAGGAATTGGAGGAGATCGACCGCCGGATTTGTCCCGGCACGATCGAAAACGTTGGTGCGACAATTGCCGCATTGGCCGACGCCGATGTCCCGAAGAACGAAACGCCGCAGCAAATTATCGCCCGGCTCAGCAGCGACATGGCAGCGTTTGTTCGGTCGGAACAGCTTGCACATCTGGTGGTGATCAACGTCGCTTCAACCGAGCCGCCGGCCGACGTCTCCGGTTTGCCGACGACATGGGCCGACCTGGAGAGGCAACTTGCAGCGCCAGAAGGGGACAGTCGGCTCCCGGCCAGTTCGTTGTACGCGATCGCGGCGATTGGGTCGGGCTATTCGTACCTGAACTTCACGCCCTCGCTCGGTCCGGCGATGCCTGCGATCGACGATCTTGCCCGGCTTCGTGGCACCCGCTACTATGGGTGTGACGGCAAGACGGGCGAAACGTTGATGAAGAGCGTGCTGGCGCCGATGTTCGCTCGGCGAAACTTGCGGGTGATGAGTTGGGTCGGGCACAACATCTTCGGCAACATGGACGGCCAGGTGCTCGACAACCCGGACAACAAACGCGCAAAGGTGGCGAGCAAGGATCACCTGGTGGGCGAAATCCTCGGCTACCGGCCCAAGACGCTCGTATCGATCGAATATGTCTCCGACCTCGGCGATTGGAAGACGGCGTGGGACCACGTGCATTTTGCCGGGTTCTTGGGGCTGCCGATGACGCTGCAATTCACCTGGCAGGGCTGCGACTCGGTGCTGGCCGCGCCGCTGGTGCTCGATCTGGCCCGCTTCACCGAGTTGGCCTGGCGTCGCGGCCACGTCGGTTCGATGCCGTTTCTATCCAGCTTTTTCAAGAGCCCCTACGGCGTCCGCGAGCACCGGTTCGACCGGCAATTCGCCATGCTCGAAGATTGGGCAACGACAAACGAAACCCGCCAGCCTGATCACTCGCCGCTAACCACCAACCACTAGTCACTGCCCGTGCCGCACCGCAAGTCAACACCACAAGCGCCCGCCGTCGCCGGATTTACCGGCATGGGGCTTTCTCCCGTCATGCTCGCCGCGTTGGACGAAGCCGGCTACATGGATCCCACGCCCATTCAGGCTGGGCTGATTCCCGGCGCCTCAAGGGCAGCGATCTCATGGGCCAGGCGCAGACGGGCACCGGCAAGACGGCCGCCTTCTGCATTCCGATCCTCGAACGCCTTCAGCCCAGATCGCAACTTCCCAACACCCAGGCATTGATCCTCGTGCCGACGCGGGAACTGGCGGTTCAGGTTCGCGATGAGTGCATCAAGCTGGCCGCCGGGCGCGACGTCCGCGTCATCGGCGTCTACGGCGGTAAGCCAATTCGCCAGCAGGTCGATCATCTGCGCCGCGGGGCCGAGATCGTGGTCGGCACGCCGGGACGCGTGATTGATCTGATCGGCCGCGGTTCGCTGATTCTTGGCGACGTTCGCTTCGTCGTCCTGGACGAGGCCGACCGCATGCTCGACATCGGCTTTCGGCCGGATATCGAGAAGATTCTGCGGCGCTGCCCCCAATCGCGGCAGACGCTGTTGCTCAGCGCCACCATTCCGCCGCCGGTCAAAAGGCTGGCCGAGCGGTATATGCGCGAGCCGGAAATGGTTGATTTCTCGGCCAAAGATCTGGCCGTGGAGACGATCGAGCAGTTCTACTTCACGGTGGACCCGGAGCGAAAATTCGACCTATTGGCGAAGCTCGTCGAGCGCGAAGATCCGCAACAAGCGATCGTCTTTTGCCGCACGAAACGTGGTACCGACAAGGTGTGCCAGCGTTTGAGCAAGATCTGCAAAGGCGTCGATACGATCCACGGCGACTTGCAGCAATCGGCCCGCGATCGTGTGATGAAGAGATTTCGCGAGGGCAAGGCGAAGATTCTCGTGGCCACGGACGTGGTGGGTCGGGGCATCGACGTCAGCACGATCTCGCACATCATCAACTACGACATCCCACAGTTCTGCGACGACTACGTGCATCGCGTGGGCCGCACCGGCCGCATGGGTCGTGAGGGCGTGGCCTACACGTTCGTCTCGCCCGAGGAGGGCAACGAGCTGACGCGGATCGAGGTGCGTATCAATCGGCTGCTAAAACGGGATGAGATCCCCGGCTTCGTGGCGTTGGCCAAGCCCCAGCCGACCGAAGAGCTCGATCTGGAAACGGGCGAGCCGCCCGAACCGCCAGCGGCCAAGCCCGTCTTCGGCCGCCGCACGCGCCGCATCCGCCGGGCCCTGTAGCCGGCCGGCGCCGCCATCCTGCGATCAGGATGAATCGAACGTGACGGTCATTGAATAAGGGAACCGCCAACGGCAGCCGCGAGTCGTGGGGAACCACGCGACCTCCATTGGCGGCTTCATCCCAGGGGGAAATAACAAGCTTATTTCACGAGCCGCAATTTCGGATTGGTGATGATCTTTTCAAAGATATCGGTGAGTCGGGCTTCGTAGTCGGCCGGGTTGCCGCTGCCGCGGGCGCTCTCGCCGCTGCTGTTGGCCGTCGCCCCCATGCGGGCCATGCGGTCCATGAAATTGTAGTCGGTGTCCAATCCGATGCCCACCGGGTAGAGATACCAGTTGTTGCCCTGCATCGTGGACGTTTGCATCAGCGAAGCGTCCTGGGGATAGCTGCCGCTGCCGCCGTAAAAGTCACTGCTGGGGTGCTGATTGCGGTACGTGCTGATCGTGCTGTTGGAGCTGGAATAAAGATTGGGCTGACCGTCGGTCAGCAGCACTACAATCTTATTGGTATGCGGACGTCCTGCGCCCCCTTGGCTCTGCGGTTTAATGTGGTTGCCGGCCGTGATCAATCCGGCTTCGGTGGCCGTGCTGTAGTTATTGCTCGCCACGGCCTGAAACGTCGTGCAAGCCTGCATGGCGGCGTTGTAGTCGCTCGTCAACGACACGGCGATCGAAGGTCCGGGGCTGAGCCGATCGAAGGTGATGATCGAGACCCAGTCGCGCTGGTTCACATCGGTGATGTTCTGGTTACAGTCGCTGATGATTTTCAGGGCAGCAATCATTGCCCGTCGGGCGGCATGCGTCGGCTGCTCGCGCGGCGGAAAGCTGAAGGTGCGCCCGGCGACCGTCTCGGTGTGCATCGGGGTAATACCGCTGGCGAGCGACAGGGGCACGTACAAGGAGCCGCCTGGCTGCCCATCGCGTCCGTTGTACATCATAAGCTGCATGTACGAACGCTGGCCCAGCTTGTCCCAATTATCGTCGATGTAGCTTGTCCAATAGGCGTAGTTGGCAGAGTTGCCACTATTCGGAGTCGGCAGCACGCCGGGTATCAACGCCGGCATCTGGACTTCCATGATCCAGGAATAAGCCTTTTGCGATTTGGTTGCGGTACTATCTTTCTTGGCGATGCGATATTTGCTGGGGATGCTCGACGCGGAGAGCACGCCCGGATAACTGGTCAATTGCGAGAACGTGGTGCTAAACGACGACTTCTTCGATACGCCGATGGACTGGCCGATGTACTGGGAGGTCTCGTTCGGGTATCTGCCGGGCCAGCCAAAATCGGCGTAGACCTGATTCAGCAAATCGGTGCCGATCGTCGGGTATCCCGCCGAGGACCAGGTATTGTTGATTGTGGCAGTGCTATTGGGCTCGGTGTCATCGTTCATCGAGCCCGAAAGATCGACGACGAAGGCAATGTCGCGGGGGTTCATCGTGGCCACGGCCGAGGCGGATTGCGCCACGCCGGCGACACCGAATAGCCGGCCGAAGAACAAAGCTGTTTGGCCGCCGTTGTTGTCATCGGCGCAACTGTCACGCGGACCGCGTTGCCTGGTGAGGAGGATTTTGAGAAGTCACGGGTGGCGGTGTCCCAAGTTCCGTATTCAATGTCGTTGGAAGCGAGTTGGATTGGTCGGCCAGCTACCGTGTTCGACGAGGCAATGCTCTTGGCGGCGGCCTCCATTTCGGTGCGCTGTTGGGGGGCTGTTGCCGCGGCGGCCAAGGCGGAGGCATCGGCAGCCGCCTGGAGTTGCGTCCGGGCCAGCCCCAAATAGCCGACATCTATGGCGAAGGCAATCATGCCCAACAAGATTACGAATAGTACTGCAGCCAGAACTGCGATTACGCCACGGCGGCGTGTTTTGGACCTCGATGGCAATCGTTTCATTTCGCACCTGTTACGAGATAAGAGTAACCAAGCGACGAAGACGAGTTGGCGCAAGCTCACGCCATCACCGCTTGGGGCCTATTGTTCCCTATAGTTTCTCTAGGTCATAAAAGGCCGTCCGTCAAATGGCGGGTGCCCGCCCATTTTGGTGGCAGACTCCCTAACACGCTTGACGGCAACCTCTTTAGCGATTGCCAGCGATGAACTAGAATGAGCGGCGTGCGGCTCATTCATTCACCCGGCTGCGGCCAACCGATCGATTGCCACACCCAGCCACGGCGGCCCTAACGGATGCACCCATGCCCAACACCGTCCGATACCTCGTGTTCGATACGGAAAGCGTCGCCGATGGCCAGTTGGTGGCGAAGCTTCGCTATGGCGGACAAGGGCTCGAGCCCGGCGAGGCCGTGCGTCGCTATCGCGACGAGCTGATGGAGAAATATGAGAGCGATTTTATTCCGTACAGTTTTCAGGTGCCGATTTCGGTCGTCGTAGGGAAAGTGACGGCTGACTTTCGTTTAGACGACGTGGTCGTGTTGGACGAACCGCAGTTCCGGCCGCACGTAATCACCGAGAACTTTTGGCGCGGCTGGGAGAAGTATCGCCGGCCCACGTTGGTCAGTTTCAACGGGCGAGGTTTCGATCTGCCGCTGTTGGAGTTGGCCGCATTTCGCTACGGGATCGCCGCGCCGGGCTGGTTCCAATCGCTTGGCAAGTCGTTCGAGCAGCCGCGAAACCGCTACAATCTCGCCGCCCACATCGACCTCTGCGAGCTGCTGACAAACTTTGGTTCAACGCGATTCACTGGAGGGCTGAATCTGGCGGCAAACATCCTCGGCAAACCGGGAAAAATGGATATCCAGGGCGACATGGTCCAGGACATGCACGATGCGGGCCGACTGGCCGAAATCAACGACTACTGCCGTTGCGACGTCTTGGACACGTACTTCGTGTTTCTCCGCACGCGGGTGCTCTTGGGTCAGTTGGCGCTAGACGCCGAGCAACAATTGATCGCCGAAACCCGGCAATGGCTCGAGAGCCAAGTCGACAGTTCGGCGGCGTACCGGAACTACCTCGATCACTGGGGCGATTGGCGGAACCCATGGGCGGCCCCGCCGGCGGAAGAACTTGACAACGGCCCGAGCCAAGCTAAGGTTTAAGTGTCAGGACGTTTGGTGCGACTGCCTCGTCGACGGCGTTCTGACAGGGACACCACACGAGGCGTCAGGTAGATTCCCGTGGTGGAAGCCCGTTGCCGGCCGATACCTGACAGGCATGCAGCGGGCTTTTTTCGTGCGCACCAACGGGCGTATCTCTTAGGTATGTACCCGACCGATCCTACGCCAACGCTTGTCCTGGCTGAGGATCGCCCACATAACGGACACTTACCGGCAGCGCCACGGCCCAGATCTTTCGCGAGCCGTTTTGGGCGGCACGGTTGAAGGCCTCGACGTATTCTCGCGCCTGCCGAGGCGTCATCGTTCCTCGCTCTGCCGGTTCGACCGCCGTTGCACCGGCGGGGATGTGCTCCAAAGTGTCCGGTCGCGGCCCGTCATACTGCACGATCCACACCCGCCGACGGTTTTCCACGACACCCCCCCGCGATGCCAACTTCCCCTTGACAGCAAACCTGCCGTTTACTATACATATGTACATAAACTCTGTCAAGAGGAAGATCGGGGATCCGAGTCCGGTACGTTCATGTCAGATCATGCCCGGGAAAACCTGCTGCGTCTGATGGCGGCCGAGGGCCTATCGGTTCGCGGTCTGGCGGAGCGCAGCGGTCTCGACGAGCGGACGATTCGCGGCATCCTTGGCAGCAGCAATAAGCCGCATGCGCAAACGCTCCACCGATTGGCCAAGGGGCTGGGCGTCGGCGTGGACGAGTTCTTCGTCGATCCCGCGCAATTGATCTACCGCCGCTTCGATCGGCAAACCAACCCCATGGTGGCCGAGGCGATGGAAAGCCATGGCGAACTGTTCGACGGCTGGAGCGAGGCCGACTTCGATGAGTTGCACAGCCGCGTGGGCACCGGTGGCCCGCTAACGCTCGAAGGTACGCTCCATGCGGTTCGCCAGACGAATCATAAACGCGAGCTCCACGATAAGCTCGATCTGCTCTTGGAGAGCAGCGAGGCAGAAGTGGCGGCCGGCATTCTCAACCTGCTATATGAGAAGGTTGCCGTGCGACGCGGCCGGTAAATGCCACTTTGTTTTGTTATTATTCCTCGTGGATCGATTCGCTAGGGACCTTCCCGTGCCGCGTCGAGCGCCCGCAGAATGGTTTGCACGATGTCACTTGTATCGAACCGCGAGCGGGCTGCCTGGCAGACGGCTTGGCGATCCAATTGCCGGCACCCTTCGATCGCAATGCAAAGTTCGGATAGCTCGAAGCTTGGCACCTGAAGACCGGTCTCGCCCTGGCGAATCCATGGCGCGCCGCGTGGAACGCCTACGGCCGGACAGCCGGAGAGCAAAATTTCGGCCAAAGCCAGGGGCCCGCGATCGTTATCCGAAAGATAGACGCATGCTCGCGATCGTCGCGCAAGTTCGACGAGTCGCTCGCGCCGATATCGCGAGTAGCGCACGCGCACCGACGCCGGCCAGTGTCGCGACAATTCGCGCAGCAGCGTTCGATCGAAGCCGCTCTTCTCGTAAATCAGCAGATCGTACCGCGCCGGCAGTGGTTCGCCGGGCAATGGATCGATTGGATAGGGCCAGAGCACAATCGGTGCCCGCATGGCCGGGCCACAGTGGGCCAGGATCCACTCTCGATACCAAAGCGACTCGGTAAATTGCAGCCGGCAACTCGCGGCATGGCACAGTTCGCGTTCACCGGAAACGCCGCAGGGCGTCGTCCAATTGGCGAACAGCATGTTGGGGCCCATGATAAATGGTCGCCCGACGGCCGCGCAGCGCAGGCCACGGCGCGGTCCTCCCAGCACCAGAACCAGGGCATCTCGCCGTCGCGAAGCAGTCCGCCGACGTGCAGCCACTCGGGTTGTGCATGCTGCAATGCTCGCTGCAAAGCAAACATGCCGTTGCCCGGCCCACGGCCCGTGGGAATCCGTACTTCGCGAATCAGGCGAACATCCATGATCTAGAACATCCTTTCATGCACTCCCGCGAGAATGCGCGCTGCGGTGAGGTCGACGCGCGGATCGCACGGGGCCAGCGTTGCGAGCGAAATGGCCTGCCGGCCCCACTTTTCATACCCGCGTGGTCCGGCCCACGACAGATGCGTGGCGGTGTCCCAGGGGTAAATAAGAAATGGAGGGAATCCGAGCGTTATGGGATCGGTCTGGCGGATGCCCAATCGGTGGAATCGTCCGGCCAGTCCTTGGTCTTCGCCGTTGTTGATCGACGGATATCCGCCGGCTCGCGCGAACGCATCGCGACGGTAGGCCCAACCGGAATGAAAGAGCCCGCCCGTGCGATGCTGTTGCAGCCGGCCGTCGGGCGCGGGTGCAACACGAGACTCGGCCGCGACCAGTCGGCCTGTGTCAGTGCGGCCACTGATGCTCGCAACGCCCAAGGCATGTAGAGATCGTCGTCGTCCCAAACGGCGATCGCCTCGGTATCGGATGAAATGAGTTGGGCTGCCGCGTTTCTCTTGTCGCCCAGCGTAGGAAATCGCGTGGCAACGGACGTGAGTCGCCAATTGGGCCCTGTCGACGCCGCGTACTGACCGGCATCGTCAAGAACGATGAGTTCGCGTGGCGAGTAGTCCTGTCGTTCAAAGCATCGGATCATCTGCCCCAGCGGCCGCGGCCGATTGTAGGTAATGCAAACGACGGCGATTTTCATGATGATTCGGTTTCGTGCGGGACGAAGCTGGGACAGTTTGCGGGCGGATTCCCAACTCCGCATCGGTACATCGGGAACGCCCTCACCCCCTGCCCCTCTCCCAATGGGAGAGGGGAGACTTAGAGCGACTGCAAAAGGTTCTGCCATTGCTGCCACCACGCTTCGGGTGCGGCCAAATCCATCTCGACGACATGCCGGGCTTGATGCGCGATTTCCTGGCGATGTTGCGGATCGCGAGCGAGACGCGTGATATGTTCGACGGCCTCGTCCTCGCTGCCGCACAATAGGCCCGTTTCGCCGTGGCAGACCATTTCTGCCCAACCGCCCCGATTGTCGACGACCAGCGGCACGCCCGCAGCCATGGCCTCCAGTCCGACACGCGGCCAATTTTCGGCGGTCGCACTGCCGGCGTGGGCGAGGCAATGGAGACTCGCCAGAAACGACCGAGCCGTCTCGGCGCCGGCCGGCAGACATTGGGCCCAACGCGGCGGCGCACCGACGCGGGCTTGCACCGAGGCCGCCCAGCCCATCACGCGGGCAGCGATGGGCACCCGAAGTCGACCGTAGAGTTGCCAGACGCGCGGCGAAAACTTTTCGGGGGCCGCACGACTGAGTCGGCCGATGACGAACGTTTCGCCGCTCCTGTGTGCGCGAGGCTGGAATGGAAACTCGGAAATGTCGAAGGCCCCGCGAATCACGACGCCTCGCGCATCATCATAGCCGAACTTCACGAGTTGCTTGCTGAGCTGATCGCGTTGATAGCGGCTTTGAAACACATGCCGGTCGAACGAGCCGCATTGCCGATAGTGGAGCCGTTCGTCGGGAAACAGCCAGTTCATGCAGCCAAGCCAGATGATCTTGCAGCCGAGTCCGCGAAATCGTTCCGCGACGGCCAGGAACCGCGTGTTGCACATCGACACGACGATGCCGCCGGACAGGCCGGGCACATTTTGCAGATCGTCGGGGTTACTCTCGAAGGTCCGACAGCCAATGCCATCCAGTCGACGCCGCCAAACTGGATCGGCCTTCCACGTCGGAACCAATGTCACCTCGACGCCAAACTGTCGCCACAGCTTCACGGAATGCCACAGTTCTGTGTTCGCGCCGCCGACGTCGCTGGGGTAACCGCAGACGAAGAGATGCATGGGGAGGGATTGGGGATTGGGGATTGGGGATTGGGGATCAGAGGCCAGGGGGCGGGAGGCTGGCCATTATCGTCATCCTGAGCGTAGCGAAGGATCTGTCATGAATCCGGGGGAGATCCTTCGCTGCGCTCAGGATGACGGCGGTGCCCAATCGCCAATCCCTAGCCTCTAATCTCTTTCATACTCCAGCAACTCGCCGAAATCGCTGCGATGGTACAGATAGTGATCGCTGTACGCCGTAGTGTGTAGGCGATCCCAATTTGCTGCGCCCACGGGCTGCGAACGATATTGATGGTTCCAGCCTGCAACGGCCCCGGGAATTACGAGCCTGGCCGTCTTCTCGCGAAAGACGTATTCGACGCGCCAAGCGAACTCGGCTTCGTCGATATCCGAAAGGCGAAGAAATTCGGGCTCGGCCGTGGCGCCGTCGAACAAGAGTGTTTCTGGTGCGGCGCTCAGAAAGGCGGCGTGGTTGACAGTACCTGTGGCGGCACGGATGGCGGTCCACGGCGGCCGCACGGCGCGGTGCCACGTCAGCCGATGCTCGGTGATGGGAAGCCGAATCGTGCCGGTGGCCTCGGAGGGCACGGCAGCCGACGGCTCGGTTTCCCATTGCAGGTCGTCGCCGGGCAATGTGATCGCTTCCCAATCGCGTCGCATCCGATAGGTGAGGAACGTGCCCGACGGCGCCGGGGCAGATCGGCCCGATCGGATGGCACGAGCAACTCGTAGGAAATCGTCACCTTGGCAAAGCCGTGATAGGCATTGAGTCCTTCGGTCAGTTGAGTGAGGCTTTGCTTCACCACGTCGTCGCCAAAGGCTTCGACCCGTGCTCGCATGGCGACGACATTGTCGGTGCCCGGATAGGTTGCCCGACTCGACCCGCCAAACTCGTAGCCGTCGCCCAGCAATTGCTGGACGAGCAAGCGACGTTCGTCCCACGCACAAAGCAGGCGCCGTTCGGCTTGCACGCCGTCGGGCCCGTACGATTCGATCGGCGAGCCGGCCAGTTCCTTGAAGGCGATCGTCATGTCTTTTCTCCTCTAAATGCCCGAACCCGAGGCCGGCTGGTCGGGCGTAAGCGTGCCGACAATGGCGATCGAAAACGTTACGTCACCGCCGGAAGCCGCAATGCGAAGATTCCTGGCAGTCTCGTCTACGGGCCATCCGCTTTGGCGACTATTCAAGAGGACGGCGCATGTCGGCAGGCACCACGACGCCCTCGCCCGAGACGCCGAACGGTTCGGTCCATGGATCGGTCGATGCGCCGCCGACGAGCAGTTCTCCGCCGTCGGTGCTCTCGTTGACGATCAGGATTGCCTTGACCGTCGTGAGGCCCATCACATGCGCCGTGCCGAAAATCGTCCGCTCCAGCGCGCTAAGGTCGTAGACCACCGAGTCGCCGAGCGCCAGGAGTTGGTGCTCGGTGTGCCAAGCGGCGTCAGCCTGATTGTCGCTGCTGCCGAGGGGCAGGCCCTTGGCATACTCGAGCCGACCATTGTCGCGGAGCCCGTCGTTCCAATCCCAACCGATCGACGCCTTGATTTGTGCCTTGAACGTCACGTTACACCCCCGAGGCCAAGTAGACCGTGCATTTGAAATCGATAATCATTTCCCACACGCCGTCATCGCGCTGCTGCTGATAATCGTTCAGTCGCTGCATGTTGAGCACCTTGTCGGCGCCGGCCAGATCGAAAGCCGTACGATCGAAGGCGTTCTTGATCGCGTGGATAATCTCCTCGGCGCTGTCGCATCGATCATGGAACACGCGAATCCGCAAGACGACCAAATCGATGGCCGAGCCGTCGCTTTGATAGGAATCGGGCCGATCGCTCTGCTTGGTGATTGTGGCAAACGGCGGCGCCGGATCGAAGCTGGCGCCGGTGTAGACCCGCTGCGCCGGCAGGAGGTCATCGAGCGCGGTGGCCGCGGCCCATCGTTGGTGGATCACCTGGGAGAGGTTCATCGCATTACCTCCGCGTCGATCACCTGGAGCTCGCCGATGCGCTCGGCGCCTGCCGCACTGGTGATCGTGTACAGCTTTCCGTCGGCGCCCAAGATCCGGCAGGTGTGGTCCAACGCCAGAGTCTCCTCGACGAAGATGCGGTAGCGAGTAAGCGTCGTATGCGAGTCGGCGCTGGCAGCAACCTTAATATCTTGTGGCTGAATTCTCGCGCACACCCCGGTTCTCCAGGTGCGCCACTGCGGCTCGGCGGCCCCGCAATCGCCCTTGATGTATGTCGCCTTGAGCACGCTGATCGTGTCGTCCAATCCGAAGGCGATCGCCACATTTCGGGCGGCGCACCGCCAGCGAGTGCCGAGCGTCGCTCGCTTCACTTCGAGGACCGGCCACCGTTGGCGCCGGCCGTCGATGATCACATCTCCCAGCCGAGGCGCAACGACAAGTTCGGCTACAGGCAGATGCCACACGATGTCGGCCGCGGTCTGCTGTCCTCGACTGGCAACCCGCTTGTGCACGTCGCCACGGTTGACAATCGTGGCCTCGCCCGTCGTCATGGCGCGCCGCAATGCATGGATAACAGTCTCTCCGGTCGTGCCGGGTGTCGCTCCGTATCGCAAGAGCGTCACCGTTTCGACGCCATCGGTCACAGCGGCAAAGTCGTCGGATGGATCGAGCATGGGAGATTGGGGTCAGGGTTCAGTCAGCGCGGACACTCTATAGGTCGAAAGGATATTGCCATGGGCCAATCGCTCGGCATTTGTCTTTCGGCCTTTGGCATTCATCCTTTACGTGTAAGCTTGCGATCGACACTCAATGGGCGACTCGGCGGCAAGTTGCGCGTTGCACCAGTCCACGGTGCGCTGAAGCTGGGCGAGGTAGTCGCCCCATGCCACCAGTTGCCCATCAATTTGGTATGTCGGTTTTGGCTGCGCGGTGATCTCGGCCATTCGCGCCAGGGTCTGGCTCTTGATCGTGGCGATATGTTCGGCATTGGTTGGCATGGTTCGTAATCCTCAAATCACATTCAGTCGGAATCGCACGAGAATCATTTGCCCGGCAGCCGGGGCCAGTTGATATTCGATGAGGTATCGCCGGCCGGCAATGGTCAGCGCTTGGTGGGTCGACACGTCCAGCACATGGCGGAAGTTGTAGCCGGTCGTGTCCACCGTCCAGAGCTGGTCGGTTTGCAACGTATCGAAGATCACGTCGGCGACGGTCAACGGCACGTCGCAGTGCTCGGCCACTGCGGTGCGACTGTTGGCGTCTTGATCGTCGAGCAGATACACGCTGTAGCGGATCGAGTTGAGCACGCCTTGGACGATGTTGGCGCCAGTAGCGCCGACAATTCTTGCCAACAGCGTGACGGAGCTGTTTTTGAACGCTGTCCCGTAGATGTCCATTGCCTCAGCCATTGCAGAACCCCGCTGTTGCGCCCGAGTGATAGTCTTGTCCGATGGTCGCTCCCGCTTGAAAGTTGCGTCCGGCCGTGACTCCCGCGCCGCCAACTTCAGCCGCGACAGTGCGATACGCGTCCGTCGCTTTCCAGCCGGCTAATTTTACTGCGCAGGATTACGGCCATTTGCAGCGTATGAGGTTTTTCAGATAAATGCCCAGGTGTCGCAGTTTCTTTCGTGTTCGCTTGATGTGGCATCGCCGTGCTGTTGCATTGCGCTGTTGCCAGTGCTGGATTGTCCTTGCGGTTGCTTCAATCAGTGCCGCAGACGCCCGACCGCTAAGCCACCAACTCCGCACCAGTGATCCCATTGCCGTATGTACTTGGCACACGGTCAACTCGGGATTTTTTCCCCCGCAAAGTCTCGCGGACTCGCGCCATGAACAAGTAGCTCACCGATGTCAGGATCAAGTGTCGCTTCAATCCCAGCCAGTGACGCCCTTCCCATTGATCGAGCCCGACTTCTTGTTTTTGATCCTCAAAACACCGTTCAACACGCCATCGCGAGAACGCCACCAGCAACAAGGTTTGCACGCTCGTCTCCAACGGAGCGTCACCGAGGAAAAACTTGATCTCCGCCGGGTCCAAGACATTGCGGGCTACCGCCAGATGCAGCCGCATTCCGGGCAAGCCCTTCTCATCCTTGACCGTAATCCAAACGTGTCTTGCCTCCCAAACCATCGGCCCCTTTTCGCCGTCCTTGACGCGATACCGCACCCACTCCTGGTCCCGCAGTTCCGGCGAGTATTTGAGCATGTTTTCAACGCTGATGGCCGGACGGCTGCCGGCAATGGCTCGCGGCGTCTTGCGGCCACGCCCCTTGGCTCGCCGAAACGGGCGATCCGTTACGCGCGGCTCGTGAATCCAGCCGGTGAACGTCTTCGGCACTTCGCCCACAAAACACTGCTTGCGACCGTGCAATTCCCGCAAAAACGCGGGCTTTCCGCCATATCCCTCGTCGAACGTCAGCCAGTCGAACGTCACTCCGTTGTCTTCCGCGCGGTCGAAAAGCTCCAAAGCGATTTTCCATTTCGGCCGATACACCACATCGTCGGGAATGCCCGCCGCGCGGCAACGGGCGCGGTCGTCCGACCAGTCCTCGGGCAGAAACAAGTCGCCGTCCAACAGGCAATGGAAATCGCCGGTGGCGTAGGCGAGATGCACGGTGACGATGCAGTTTTCCGTCTTACCAACCGTGCCGCACCACTGCCGTTTGACGCCAGGGGTTTTGCCTCCTTGCTTCACGTCGCTGGTTTCGTCGATGATGCCGACCGAATTGCGACCAGCGTGGTCCCGGATCACGATCTCTTGCAAGCGATTTCGAGTGCGATCTTCTTCCCACTTGTAGGTGGACAAAAACTCCTGCAAGTTTCGCGGGGGAATCCCGGCGGCAACGGCGATCGGTTCACAGCTTTTTTCGCTGAGATCGGACAATTGGCCCTCGACATAGGTCGAGAAATGAGCCCGCGTCTGCCGTTGGGTAAAGCAATCGTCGAACTGTTTCAAGTAACGTGTCAGCATCGGCTTCAACTGGCGAATCTGTTTGGCGTCCATGCCAAGCCCTCCGTGTTGGATGCCTACAGCTTCGCCAAACTCGCCGATTTACGCAATATCAATCCTGCGCAGTAAAACTAATGAGGCACAGCGAAATATCCGTGCGGCGAAGGTTTTGGGAGCGAAAGTGCGTTTCATGGCGTCGTTGGTCGATTGTTGCTTCAGTTAGTCCGGGCTATAGCTAACGCTGCTGCGGTTGCCCGAGGCATCGGCGACGACTTCGACTCGCGGCGTGACTCCATCCAGACCGCAAAAACGTTCCGTGCCGCTGCCGGCGCCCGTAACCTGGCCGGCCAAGATGGCGGCCATGATGCGCATCGCCTGGCGCGGGGTCGCGCCGGTCTCGACACCGTCGGCGCGGTCCAGCAGGGCGTCGGCGATCGCTTGGCGTTCCTCTGGGCTGAGCGCGCCAAGTCCGTCCACCACTGCGCGAGCGTTGCCGGCCGTATCGGTGACGACCCTGGCAATGTCCGTGACGACGCCGCTGGTTTTGCTGCGGTCGTACTCGCAGCCGACGGCCAATATGGTCGCCGCACCTTCCTGCACAATGGCCCTCACGTCGCCGGTCGCGCTACTTGCGTAGATCGAGCAACCATGCAGTTCCAGCGTGCCGAAGGAAGCATGCACACCCTGCGTTGTGGCGTTGGCGTCGTGGACATCGATACGGGAATTGAATAGTCGCACGCGTCCGCTGGCAGCCAGAAGGTTGACGCCGTGTGCGATGTCACCGGATGAGGTCGTGCTTGGCCCGTTCACCAGCAGCGTGCTATCGAACACGTCGAGCCTAGCGTGCTGGCAGAAGATTGCGTCGTATTTTGTGCGGATCGTGGAGTTCCGCATCAAGACGGACGAATTAATAGAGGCGAACATGAGACCGTCCGAGTCACAGTCGATTTCAACGTCTTCCAGAACTACGTCGGCGCAGGCTCCCAGAGAATCGCTTATCGGATACTGGGTCGTGCCGGCCGCGCCAACGCCCCGAATCAGAATATTGCTGATTCGCGAGCGATCGCCTGGGCAGAGAATCGGGCTGGTATCATAGGTGGACGCCGACGTAAGAATGGTGCGCTGCGATCCGGCGCCGCACAGCGACACGTCGGCCGGGACATGAATGCCAGCGTTCTCCAACGCGAACGTGCCCGCGCCCAGCGGCACCAAATCGCCGGCCGACGCCGCTTCGATCACCGTTTTGGGCGAGAGTTTGGCCGCTGCCCAGCTCAAGCCATCGTGCGCGTCATTGCCATCGACCGCGACGTGCCACACTGTTCCAGAAGTACCGTAGGTCTCTCGTGCCAACGTCTGCGCGTTCATTCCAGTTCCCTCGATTCCTAAGATGGAAACGCTGCCGTCAATATTCTCGGCGGCGGCGGTGACAGCGGCTTGATCGGCCTCGAGTTGCGCAGCGGCGGCAGCAGCTTCGGCGGCAGCAACGTCCAGCGTCCCGGTGTATGCGCCAAAGTAGGAAGTGGACGAGAGCCGCACGTCGGCCGGCTTGGGGATCGGGAAGCAGATTCCAGGCGAACCGGGCAGTGTGGATCCGTCACGGTAATACCACACTGCGTTATTAGCCGAACTAAAGCTGCTTGAGGTGAAATCCCCCAAAGTCAGCAGCGTGGTTCGACTGATCGACACCGCATCCATCGCAGCGTCGCCGTCGATCTGCAACGAACCTCCGGTGCAAGAAATCGACCCTGACGCCGTCCCGCGCACTCGTACGCTGCCGCTGCTTGTCCCAGAAAATTGGATGCCTTGGCAGCCCGCAGCAGAAACAGAACCGACCTCAATACGACCACTGCCTCCGGTCGTGGAAATTGCCCATCCCGTCGTCGCGGTGTTGGTGACGGCTCCCGTTACCGTGATGTCACAACCTCCATCGTCATAAAGTGCGTACCCAGTCGGTGCAGCATTGCTGACAGCCCCGTTGACGGTGACAGAGCCGCCGATGCGTCCGTAAATGGCTTTGCCGCCTGTGGCATCTTCTGTGTTTACGCAGTCCCCGTTGACGACCAGAATCCCGCCTACGTTATACACGGCATTCCGATTGGCAACGCGATTTGTTGCGTTGCCGTTGAGCGTAATGACGCTAGTGCTTGAAGGTGCAAGAATCTGACTAGCGCCTACCTGATTTATGTTCGCTGTAATACTGGCAATGGTCCCAGCGGGAAGCGTCAGCGTTCCACCGGCCGTGTTTTGGATCGTGCCGCCGCCGATGTCGATGTCGACGTCGACCGTGACGTTGTAGCCGCCAAGCTCGACCGTATCGCCGGCCGTCGGCGGCGTGTCCCAGGTGCTCGCCGCGGACCAGTTACCGGAGTTTTGCGCAGTACGTGTGGCCATGGTTAGCGGATGATGCTTAGTGAATAGTGGAGAATAGAGAGCGGCGAGTGGAAAGTGGCGAGTGCCTCAGTGCTGCACTAACCACTGACCACCAGCCGCTGCTTCCTCGTCTCAGGTTCCGCTGCCCGTGCCCGCGCCGGTGCTCTTGACGACGTAGCGCGGATTGATCACCGCGGCTGCGCCCCGTTCGCTGGCCTTGAAGCGCACGACGATGTCCTGGTTGAACTCCGCCTCCCTGTTATTGGGCGATCGGGTCACGGTGATCGGCCAATTCTCCATGTAGGCAAAAGCCTTGCGGAAATCGCCGATGAACCACCACTTCTTCGCGTCCTCGGCCGCTTGGCCGGCTGCCATGATCCGCCGGTACGCCAACCGGCTCTCGACGACCTTGTAGTTGCCCAGCGGGTTGGCGGCGACGGTAGTCGTCGAACTGCCGGCCGAGTTGTAATTGACTTCCGCCGCGTTGAAGACGCGATGCGCCGCGTGGCGATAGGCCGGCATCACCAGCACGGTCGTGGCTTGGATGAGCACGGGCTCGCCCGTGTTCGGGTCGAGAATATCGGCAAAGAGTTGCTCGGCGGCGTCGACGTCGGTCCAATCGACGAGTTCTTCCGTCATCGCATTGCACCAATCGCCGTCGGGCGCCACGCCGGTGCCGGCCGTGCTGTAGGTGTTGTAGGCAACGCCCCTCCACTTAAAGTTGTTCGTCGCTCCGATCAACAGATCGATGAGGCGTTTCTCTTTGTTCAGGCCCAAGACCTCGCCGACTTCCGCGGCCCGCTGCAAGATCAAGTGTGTGCGGTCGAAGAAGACGGCTTCCTTGGTGATCGGCACGATGAACCCGCGCTTGGTGGTTTGCGGCGTGTCGATATAGTCCTCGGCGAATCCCAGGTTGGGGTACGGCATGCCCGGCCGCACTTCGGCCACGTCGTCGCTCACGCGTCCGACGCCCGGAATCCGCTCGCCGTCGAGCCGGGTGGGAATCGTGTCGACCAGCCGCGAAAGGGCGAAGGCGTCCTGCGTGTAGGCCTCGAGAATCTTCGCCTGCACCACCTGGCCGGTAATGTTCGAGAAAGCCGTGGCATCGACGCCGTCGCTCGCCTCCAACAGGCACGCGCCGCCCTGACGCGGATCCATCTGCCGCACGCGCTCGGCGCTCAGCGTGGCCTCGGCCAGTTCGCGGATGCTGAAATCCTCCGGCTTCAGCTCGCCCTGCTCCAACGCCTCTTGCAAGTGTCGCACGGTCTTCTCCGGACCGTTCTGCTCGTACATCCGCTTCAACTCACGATATTTGATCGCTCTCACGGGTATTGTCTCCGACCATAAGGGATTAGGGATTAGGGACGAGAGACTGGAGCCGGGCATTGGAGACTCTAATCTCCAGTCCCTAATCTCCAATCCCTTCGCTTTACTCACCGCTGTGGCTGCCGCCGACGCCGCCGGTCATGACGGTCGAACGAATATCCACCAACACGCTGGTGCCCGCGGTCGCCTCTCGCTTGGCAATGCGCCCGAATTGCGCGGCTGGCGTCATCGACCTTGGCGAGCTGCTGATTGAGCAAGGCATCGCCCGCGGCGTTTTCATCGGCGCCCATCAGATCGCCCAACTCGAACGTGCCGCTGGGACAATCAAACTCGAAGACGCCGGTCGTGGCTACGCGAATCGGCGCGGTATCGCCGCTGCGGCTGCGCTGTATGGCGACGCCGAGAAATGCGTCGGCCAAAGCCTCTTGGTTCGCCGCTTCGCTCCCCTTGTCCGTCTGGGCCGAGGCCGGCTTGGCATCGTCGGTTTCCTGCCACACCAGGTCGCCAATCTCGATCACCGTGGCGTCATCCACCGCCGCCACCACAGGGTTCGTGTCTCCGTAGCGCCATCGCATTTTGTCGGTCATGTTAATCTCCAGGTTATAGTCCGGGGTCAGGGTGTAGGGGGCGGGGAACTGGGAACGAAGGTCGGACCGACGAGAAAAAACACCAAACGACGAAAACACGATGACAATCACGATGCACGTTCGGCATTTGATATTCCACATCGTCCATCCCGTCGCCCATCGCCCGATCCCCGCCCCCTCACTTACGTAATCGCTTCCACAAAACTCTTGCCGCTGCTCGGTCCCGCGGCATACACCGCATGCTGGTCGCGCGACTGCGGCCGCAAGGGCAACGCACCGTGGGCCGGCGTCACATCCGACAGTGCCCGCACCAAGGTCGCCCGCTCTTCGACCAGCGCCCGCATCGCCTCTTCGTCAGGCGCTGCCAACAACGATTCCAGAAACCGCGGACTGATGACGGTCCGCGCCGCGGCTCGCCGGCGTCGGGATCGGGCAAAGCGAACTCGCGCAGAAGCTGCCGCACGACGGCTTGCTTCGCCCGTGCGGCCTCTTGTTCCTTTAGCAAGCCCAGCTCATGCTGAAGTCGTTCGATCTCGGCCGCCTGCTCCTGGACAGTGATCTCTGCCGTAGGCGGCTGGACCTCGACCGCAGCATTCGGCTCGGTTTCCGTCGAGGTCGCTGCCGCCTCGAACAGGCCGCGCGTCGTGGCCGGATCGGCGACCAGATCGACGCTCTGCACGCGCGAAATCGCCTCGACGACCACTCGGTCGCCCCGCCGACTAACCCGGGCTTCGACGTTGCGCGAGAAGCCCACGTTTTCGGGTGCGTGCTCGGCATCCCACATGAGCTGCTCCGCCAAGGCGTGCTTGGGATTGAAGTAGAAGTCGCCGAACAGCCCTTCGCCTGCCCGTACCGCCACGTGGCGAATGGCGCCGATGCGGTCCTGATAGTCGCGCGGGCTCGTGGGACTGCCCTTCGGATGGTTCACGTTCACCTTGGCGTCTTCGTACAGTTGCACGGCCTGGGCCAGCGCCTCGGGCAAGTACGTGCGGCCGTTGCGCGATTCCAGCCCCAGCACCTTCACGCCGCGGATCACACCCACGTGCCGGTCGACGCGGATCGGAACGCCGCGTGAATCGCAAAACTCCTGCAACATGTCCGTCATCGCGTTCCCTTTCCTGATGTGCATCGGGTAGGAGGGGGCGTTGCCGCCCCCGTCCTCCCACACGACCGTGCGTACGGTTCCGTACACGGCGGTTCAGATTAAACGCTTAAAACGCTGTGACTCGGTAATAAGGCTCACCAGACCGAGCTGGTGCAGATAACGGGTCGGGACCGCTTGGTTCATGTGGCTTGCGCCGGCATTCCACCAAGGGCCATGCCCGTTGGTCGCGGAAGTCCACGCTCGGGCGTGGTCCAGTCCGCGTCGCATCAGTTCGCGGGCGCGAGTCCAGTTTCGCTTCCACTGCCGCCAAAGAATGGCCCGCAGTTTCCGGCGAATCCACTGGTCCAGTTCCTCGAACGTGATCCGAATCTGCGATTTCCGGTAGTACGACACCCAACCGCGAAGCACTGGACGCAATTCCTCCAACACGCGACGAAGGCTACGCCCTCGACCACGCCGGAAAATCGTCCGAAGTTTCTCCTTCAATCGTTTCACCGACTGAGGCGACACCTTCAGCTTTGGTTGGCGATGCGGCGTCACCGTATAGCCCAGGAACTTGCGGTTCCAGGGCCGGTCCACCGCACTCTTCTCTCGATTGACCTTCAAACGCAAACGTTCCCGAAGGAATCGCTCGACCGACGACAAAACGCGTTCGCCCGCCGCTTTCGACCGCACATAGATGTTACAATCGTCGGCGTATCGGACGAATCGGTGCCCACGCCGCTGAAGCTCGCTATCCAACTCGTCGAGCAGGATGTTGCTCAGCAGCGGCGAGAGCGGGCCGCCTTGCGGCGTCCCTTCCGTGCGTTGCGCCACCAGTCCATCTTCCATCATGCCCGCCTGCAAGTAGCGGCGGATCAGACGAAGGATGCGTTTGTCTTCGATGTGCCGAGCCAGCCGCGACATCAAGATGTCGTGGTTGACCCGATCGAAGAACTTCTCCAGATCCATGTCCACCACCCAGCGATGCCCGGCCTCGATGTACTCCCGCGCCCGATCAATCGCTTGATGGGCGCTGCGTCTCGGACGAAAGCCGAAGCTTTGGTCCGAAAATCGAGGATCGAAGTATCGCTGCAACACTTGGTTGAGGGCCTGTTGAATCAGTCGATCGAGAACCGTCGGAATGCCCAGCATCCGCACGCCTTTGCCGCCCGGCTTGGGGATTTCCACCTTCCGAACCGGCGAGGGACGATACGTACCGCTGAGCAGTTCTTCCCGGATGGCCTCCCAGCAGGCTTGGAGCAAGGGCTTCAAGTCGTCAACGGTGATTCCGTCAACGCCCGGAGCGCCCTTGTTGCCAACCACCTGCTGGTAAGCCGCCAGCATGTTCTTAGGGCATACAACCTCCTCCATCGTCATCAAGGTCTTCTCGCCGACGTGCTCATTACATGCCGTGCCTGCTTGATGCGCGCAGACCGTGCTCTCGGCGGTTCCGCCGCCTACCCTCCGGTTGCGATCCGGCTTTCCAGCCATCTTGTCTGCATCTCGTTCAGGCATCGAATGCTCTGCGTCGGTTCGGTCTAATCTGTTCGGCCCTTCGGCACGTCGATGCGGCCTTGCGATCCCCGGCCGTTTCTCCCCTTTCGGGCGAGTGTCTCGATCGAGCGGGCCGCCGGCCCGCGACTACTATGGCCTCGGCTGACTTCTGTCGTCCCTTCGGCCCGCCTTGCGACGGGCCTAGCCATTGGCAGGACGACAGATCTCTCAGGGTAAGGCGCGTGACTTTCCTCCCATACACCCGCCGCATATACGCCGAACCGGTCCGAATGACGTTGGGCTTCGAGTCTATTGGCCCTCTCGCCCACCGGTTCGACGCCTCGTATGCGATTCATGTTCTTCGGGCCAGGAGTTTGCCTGCCGCTTCCTTCGGACTCCGCCTCACGGCGGACGCCCTTGCGTTTCGGCTAGGAGTTCCTGTCATTAAGGTCTCCGCCGGGACTCTCACCCGGCCAGTCACTTCCCGGCTCGCTTTCGCTACCCGGTTGACAGCGTCAGGTATGACGCTGCGCGTCATGCCTGACGCACCAACAAAAAAAAGCCCGCTGGAACGGTGAGGTAGACATTCCTGTCCACCGCAACCACTCCAGCGGGCTCGCACGGATACCGGCCCCGTGGCCAGCTCCGGCTGATACCAAATTTGAGACTAGGGATTAGGGTTGGGGATTAGATACGGTAACATCCGGAATCTAATCCCAAATCTCTAATCCCTAATCCCTATTACTTGATCTCTATCTCTCGATCCTCTCCACCGTGCGGCGGATGTGTTGGATCGTTCCGTCCTGAACGCTCAGCTCCACTGCGGCCGTACCGAAGAAACCGCGCCGCAGCGCTTCGGCCAGCACTTCGGCCACGATGGCCTGAAGCTGTGCCACTTTCTTCGCGTTGCCAGTTGTGGTGCCGTGCGTCATCATCGAGCGTTACGATACGACAACGCCGCCCAGCTTTCAAGATTTCTTTTTGGGCCATCTTTGGCCGTCGCCCGGTCGCGCACATAACACTCCAGCACGCGACGCGAGCGGCTGCCGGGCGCTACGTCGAATGCGGCGTGGACCATCACGCCATAGCGCCGCCACCACGCCCGGCCGTCCGGCAATGCCATCACGTCCAGCAGCGTGTCGGCGATCTCCAACTTCATCGGCAACAGTCGTCGAACGCGCATTGGAATGAGGCCGTCGAATCCGAAGCGCGGCCAGGTGTAGTAGCCGTTTTCATTGCGCCCACGGCCGGCCACCAGTTCAATGCGATCGATGCCCAACGATTCGGCGGCGGCCGCTTGGCGACGAAAGCAACGCAGGCCGAAGCCGTGGCCGCGCAACTTTTGCTGCGATACAAAGAAGCCATCATTGACGAGCACGATGCCGCTCGTCGCACGGTACACGTAGTAGTGTGCATGATAGGCCGCCGTGACGGGACTTGTCATTTCGATGTATAGCTTGTCGCCCGATGCGCCGACATCCACCTGGGCGTCACGCGGTGCGCCGGCCAGCTTCGCGTATTCCCAATCCGCCAAACTATGGCCGAAGAGCCGCCGCGCGATCCGCTCGGCCGCGGCACGCTCGCCGGCGAAGAATGCCACGCCAGCGCCGCCGCGCCGCTCGCATCGATCCCAAGAAGTTGAAACGCCATGATGAGCGCCATCGGAACAGACAGCAACGGTGCGCATGCTTTGCCCCATGCAGACGCAAGGAAGGAACTACCTCCCGAAGCGTAACGGGCAGCAGTGACAAGCAGGTGTCAGTGCAATAAGAAATTGCCGAGCCAACGGGCTAGCGACCGTCAGATAATGCGGCGCAGGCAAGCCATGATCGTTGCATCAAGCCTGTCGCCGGCACGAGCTGTGACGGCGATTGCAGCAAACGACTCCACTAGCTGATTCACTCATTCAGGGAGTCAACGACTCACTTTGATGCCAGGCGGGGTCGTCGCCTTAACAGTCGGCTTAGGCTCAGCCTTGGCCGGGGCCAAATCGTCGCGGAGTTCCTGTACTTGAAGCTTGACGAATAGATAGAGTCCTAGCTCATCATGTTTTGGCCGGGGAGAAAACGTCATTCCTCCCACCAGCATACGACGATCCACGGGTACTCGCAGCGTGGTCTCGAAGTTGCTGTTCGTGACCACCGGACGGTCCACTGCCGCCACAACTCCGTGCGTCGGCCATTGCGCCGCCGTCCAATTCGGATTAGCTGGCTGACGTGCCTCATTATCATGAACCAGAAGTACCCGGCTGTGGACGTCCAGCACAATGAACCTGCCTCCGGTAGTCGTCATGGGCGTAACCTGCAAGGCAGCCCCTTCCTGCAATGTGGCGACCATGGGTTGATAGCCGACACTTGACTCGTCGCCGCCGCCCACGACCGGAATCATGCCGGTGATGAACCGTTGCTGCCTTCCCGAGACCGTGTGCACGGTCTGACCGTTATAGCACGTTACAGCGGCCTGGTATCCAGCGCGTTGTGAATCGTCGGCCTTGCTACGTTCCTTCATCTGAGCCTGCCAAGCGGCATCATCGACAAGGCCAAAAGCCCGAGGCTCGTTCGGTTTTGCCTTCGCGTCCGCCTCAAGAAGCTCTGATAGCTGAGAATCAGTCAACCATAGCCAATCTGCCTGTACTGACACGGTTCGCAGCGTTCCCCAGCGCTTCCTAAACGAATCCAGCAGGACCGTAATCTGGTCATGCGTCTTCGGCGTGGTCGAAATGATCAGCGAATTTCCTAGTGCTGCAATCGAACCGGGTCCGCCTACATCGTCCCACGTTGTGGGTTCGATTGTCGAGGTGATGGCGTCGATTAGCCCATCTAGGTCAATGCGGACCGAGTCCGTTCCACTCGGAGCGCCCTTGGTTCGTTGCGTCCGCGAAGGTTGCGCGGATCCTCCCTTCTGAAATAGCACGTCGCTTCCCGCGCTATGCGGTGCGTTCCCCGCAGAGTTGTGGGCCGCCGATGGCACGCTCATCATGCCGCCTCCCATACCACCGGCCCCACTCATGCCGCTCGGCGCGCTAATGGTCCTCTCGGCCGTAGGGAAGATAGGGACTTCGGTAGCCTCAAGGTCGCTGTTGATGAGAGCCGGATACGCACTAATCGGAGCCAGCAGATCGCTCAAGTCATAGATGCGTACGACCAACTCCGGTTCTTCCTCACGCATGCGCGATCGCCCAAGTTGAGTAGTCCGCTCGCGCGTCACGCTCGAAACGTCCCCTCTCTCCAAGGCGCCAAGCTTCTCCTGAAGCGATTGCATCTCGTCTCGCAGACGTTGCACTTCGTCCGAACGTGTCTGGGCCAAGACAGGTGACACTGTTAGCCACACCACAGCAAGAAACGCACTGATTCGATGGCACTTCATGACAACGCCCTTTCTAAACTTTGTGACGTAGCGTGAACCGAGCGGGATGCCGTCGGACGCCACATCTAAACCGGATTGCGAGGAGCCAGATGCGTCACCAGCGATTTATCGTAGTCTGGCGGCATCGGTTGTCAAGTGTTTGGGGGGTTCGATTGGCGTTTGACGCCCCTACTCCGCCCCCAACCCGTGGCGCATGGCCATCGTGGCGGCGGACATCGCGCCGTTGCGAACGAGAATCTGGTCGGCCTGGGCATCCTTGAGACGATCGCGAACGGCAAGCCGTGGCGGGATGCCGCGGATTTCAACGGCCGCGAGAACGTCGGCCGGCAGACGCCCGGCGTCGACGGCGTGATGCACGACGCGCCAGAGCAGTTCGACGTCGTCGGCCAGCATGTCGTGCTGGAGCCGCTCGAACATCTTGACGGCCGGACCCTCAGCCACCATCGCCGACGAGTAGTTCGCATTGCTCGCGTCGGACGACAACATGAACTCGGGCATCACCAACCGGCTGGCGATCGCCCGAAGCTCGGCCTGCAATACGGCCACATAGCGGGCGGCATCGATGCCCGCGGCGGGAAACTCGTATTCCGTGCCGGCCACGGCGTCGAGGATCGTGCCGGGGGCGTAGCGCTGAAAATGGCTCGTCCGCCCGCTGGCTGCGCTGGTGATGCTCAAGTCGGCCTGGCTGGCGACGAACTGTTCGAGCCCGGCGGTCGTGGCTGCGCGGTGCTTGCGGATGACGGCAATCGCCGATTGGATTTCGGCCACGATGCTCATGTTGCGGAGCAGCTTTTCCGCGCGGCGCAGGTTTTTGCGCACGGGATAGAACAGCGGCAGGCCGCGCTTCACGTTGGCATCGACGTTCGCCTTGCGGTGTTGCACTTCGGCCACGTCGACCAGCCGCCCGTCGATCCAATAGCCCAAGACGGTTTCCACGTCGGCCGGGTCGGTCTGCACGCCGAATCGCGACGACGGGTCGGAGAGACGATCGCTGGGCGCGGCCACCTGCGCCGGCTCGACAAACCGAATGCGCGTCGTTCCGTCGCCGACGACGAACAGTCGCACGAAGCATTCGCCGTCGCGGTCCTTGCGGCGCACGATCTCCTGCTGCCGTTGGTGCCAGCGGTTAATGCGTACGAACTCGTCGATGACCGCCTGCACTTCCTGGGCCAGCGGTTCGGCGTCTTGGCCTTTGGCGGCTGCAGCGCGATAGACGTGTCCACTGCCAACGATGTAGCTGATGCGATTTTCGTGGCCGTTGATGGCAAACTCGTTGGAGACGGCCAGTCCTCGGCACTGGTCGCGGATCGCGGCAAGCTGCTGCTCGTCGGCAAAGGGCATGCCGGTCGCGCCGCCAGTGGCACCGCCGCCCAGCCGGCCCCACGCCGCTCCATCGACGTCGCAAACCGCCTCGGCCGGATCGACGAAGCTGTCCCAGAGTTCGTCAAACGCCTCGATCAATCGTCGCTCCAGGTGTTTCATTCGCGGATCGACCCGCACCGCGGCCGTTTCAGTTTCTGTTGCTTGCATGATGTTGGCTCCTATTGACATGGTTCTTGGTTTTCTGCTCCGCACAAGGGCGGTGAGTCGACCACGGAGGCACGGAGAATGAAAGTGAGGGCGAGGCATGCATTGGACGAGATTCACATGATTTACAGGATTTGTCGTACAAGGCTTGGCTGTAAGCTGATAATCGTGTCAATCACGTAAATCATGTCCGTTGAATATCTTGTCATCACCAGTTCGTCGTATCGCTCGCCTCTCCGTGTCCTCCGTGTCTCCGTGGTGTCTTCCATCTTTAATTCCCCACCGGCAATCGGCTGCCCAAGCCGTCTCGTGCCGTGCGGCCCAGCAACACTTCGGCCGCCAGGCGCACGGCCATCTCCAACGCGTCGGGCCCGTCGTCATGGTCGGCGATCGGGAACTGCTGAAGCTGTTCGACCAACAGCCGTGTGCCGGGGCTGTTGGCTTTGAACCGCAGCCGCCGCGACGAGAGGTACGGCCCAAGCCGGCGGATGCGGACCTGTTTGGCCGTGTGGTTCTCGATTGGCGCCGGCCGGGCGGCGAGGATACCTTGACGGCGAAACTCCGTCTCGAACTCGCCGGCCAACAGGTCTTGAAACTGGTTCGATTCGACGCCAAACAGATCGGGCTGAAAGCGGCGAAACCACTCGGCGCCGTCGGCCACCATCCGCGGCGTCGGCCGCCGGGCCAAGTCGGCCTCGACATAGAGCACGCCTTGCCGGTCCATGCCGAGCATCACGAGCGCCGAGAAATCGCCGAACCGGGCGTCGCTCCCCTTGCTCGGATCGAGGGCCATCGTCTTCACTGCCAGATTGGCCGGCCACGCCTCGAACCAAATTGCCTCGTCGAAGTATGCCTCGGGCCATTCGCACAGGTCCGAATTGATCGGCGAGTTCTGCTTCTCTCGCTCGAAGGCCGTCCGCCCGCCCTCGATTCGCATGCACATCAGCGTGTACAGATCCTCTTCCTCGGGCCAGAGGACGATTGCGCCGGCGTCCATGGCATAGCGGTGACGGTCGTAGAACTTTCGCGCGGCCGCCCGGTAGTTTGGCTTCGAGAGGTCGGTGTAGACGGCTTCCCACTGCTGCCACAGCGACGTATTCTCCGGCCAGCGCATGATGGCTTTGAAGAGTCGTGACGTCCAGCCGGGCGTGCGGTGCAATTCCATCGCCAGCGCTTCGCGGTGCAAGGCGGTGGCCAGGTTGACGACGTTCGTCCGCGCCGTGCCGGCCTTCATCAACATGCCGTGGAACCAACTCCGCGACGTTTCGCGCTGCAAGGCCGAGCGGATGTGATTGTCGTTCTGCAAATCGTCGCAGACGATCAACGTCGGCCGGTGTTCGCGGCGTCGGCGGCCGCGGATGCGCTGGCCGGCGCCAAAGGCCTCGATCATCACGCCGTTGCGCAACACGATCGAATTGCCGCGCCACGACAGCCCTCGGCCAACCACATCGGGAAAATCGCGAGCGATCCGCTTGTTTTCCAGCAATTCGGTCTTGATGTTTTCCAGGTGGGCACACGCCTGGTGCTTCGTATCCGAAACGATCCAGACGTACGGCTCCCAGCACTCGACGGCCGCGCGCAACGGCAGGGCCAGCGTGCCGATGGTCGACTTCGCGCCGCCCCGCGGACCGAGCACGTTGACCTTCGTGCCGCGCGTCCGCTGCGCGGCGTCGAGTTGCTCGGCCAGCCAACGATGCATATTCGAGGGCGGGCGGCAGAAATGCTCGGGCAGGTACTTCTGGCCCCAGGCCAAGAGGTCGACGCCCCCTTTGTCGCGGCGGTCGCGCCGACGCGCATCGCCGTGCTTCCGGGCCAGCGTATCGCGGAGCATGGCCCACAGCATCCGGAATTGTTTGTCGTCGGACGATCGATCGGCGGGCACAGCGTCACAGCGGATCATCGGTCTTCTCCCGCTTCAGGTCGATGCCCACGCTCCGCGCCACGGCATCCATTTTCCGGAGGGTCACACTGCGAAAGCGTTCCGGCACCACATCGACAACCACTTCGCAGAATCGGGCGAACAGCAATCCGATATCTTCGACGGTGATAACGTCGGGGCCTCGGCGGGCGTACTTTTCGGGAAAGCAACGTTCCAATGCCCAGGCCGCGGCCCGCCAATATTGCTCCTTCTGCGCAGCGCTGCGGATGCTCTTGACCAGTCCCAGCTCGGCATTGCACTTGGCCAATTCGAGCTGCTTGGCAAACTTGGGATCGCGATCGGCCGTCCGCTGAATGGTTGAGTGCGCGCAGCCGACGAACTGCGCGGCCCGCGTCTGGCTGCATCCCGCGCTGAGGATGGCCGCGATCTGACCGCGCTTGTTTTCGTCCAACACTGGTGGTCGGCCGCCTTTGCCCATCGCACTTCTCCTGGTACGAACGAAGGGATTGGGAATGGGCGCGTTTGCGCCGACGACAGCCAACCGCGCCATGTCAACCGGTCAATCTATGAGGACCCGCCCAATGACACGACGAACTCACAACCGAACAAGCTGTCTCTAATCCCTAATCCCTAGTCCCCAATCTCCATCCTCTCCCCCACATACTCGAACGACACTACGGCTCGGCCGCTCGAACCGCGGTAGTTTTGGATGAACTTCCTGGTTCCTTGTGACCCGGTCTTCTTCACTCCGACCGTCCGCCAGCGCGGTGAGCGGCGACAGTGGGCGATCAAGGCGGGGTGGCTGCATGTCAGGTTCACGCGATGTCGCTCCGCGACGTGTAAGTCGGCCACCGCCTCGACCATTGCCGTGCCCACGCCAATGCCCTGGTAATCGGGCAGTGTAACGATGCGACTGACGCGCCAGCGGTTCTTGCGCCGATCAGCGATACGGTCGCACAGAACGCCACGGGCACACCCTTCCACACGGCCAAAAAACAACGCGCGTATTGCGCCAGCGCTCCGCTCAAATAGTGATGGCGCGCAAACAGCCGCCACGCACTGCGCCGGCAACGGAAGATTTCAAGCTCGATCGGCGGTCGCCGAAGACGCCTCCGCGAAAAGGTGGCCGTGGCCATGTCGATCACCCAGTCCGGCTCGAGCCACTCGGTGACGTCGTAGTGGCAAGTGACCGCCACGAAACGGCAGCCGATCTGGCGCGAGCGAATCCCCTTGGCGATTGCCGCCGACACGACGCGTGCCACGTTACGGTCGACAACGCTGGTGAACTCGTCGAACACGACCGTGGGCAAGGTGTGGCCCGTCCGCGTCCCATCCGCTGTCTTCCCGTCCCCCGCCAACGCCCGGGCCAAGTCGCAGCGGAACTGCTCGCCGTTGCTCAGCACGCGGTAGGGCTTGATCCAACTCGGCGGTGAGGAAAACCCAACGGCAGTAAACAGCCGCGTGATCTCCTTGATCGGCCGCTGGTCGAGTCCATCGATGACCGCCCGATCCGCCGCCCACTCTTGCGGTCGATAGACGTGTGGTCCGAACATCGCCCGGGCGATGGTGCTCTTGCCGCTGCCCGACGGGCCCACGATCAGGCCGATTTGCCACGAACGACACTCCTTGTTCTCCGCACTGCCCGTCTCGCGTTTCTCGGCCCCGTTCAGCAGCCACTCCGGCACGTCCACACGAAATCGTTGCGACACGCGCTCGGCCAAGGGCACGTCGAACATCCCTCCCACCTGCTGCACACGGAAAGAATCGTAAACAGGACAGGCGACTTCGATTTCAACGGCAGGCATGGCGTAATGGGGATTGGTGATTAGGGATCGGATACCCGGCGCTAAGCTATAGGTTCAACAGCCTACAAGTGAAACCTTCACCGCTCATGCGTTCAAACACCGTCTGTTGCTCGGCCTCGTCGCGGCACTCGATCACCACTTGGAACGCCTCCGGGATGGTGATGTCCGGGTTCCCTTCGGCCTCGGTCGCATCGGATGGCATGTCATCGCCGGCCAACATGGCGTCCAACATCGCCTGCACCGCGTCGCTCTCGGTCTCTACGTGGTTGAGCAGGTCGGCCAACACCTCGGCGTTGGACTCTGCCATTCCGGCCAAGGGGTCGTGGACGGCCAACAGCTTGGCGGCCTCCTGTTCATCAAGATCGAGCACCAGCACCGGCACGTCCACATCGGGTGTGGTCTCGGCGCGGAGGTGCCCGTCGATCAGTTCCAGCGAGCCGTCGGGCAGTTCGCGCGCCAACAGACGCCGGCATAGCCGATCTCTGCCAGCACGCCACGAAGCGCATCGCGCTGCGCCGCGGGATGGCTGCGCCAATTCTTCGGATGCGGCCGCAGTTGGCTTGCCCGGATGCGGCGAAATTCTTTGATCCGGTCGCGAATCTTCATCCAACTTGTCCCTTCACGATCTTCTCTCTGAAATGGAGCAGAAAGTTCTCCAACACGCACCGGCCTTGTCGACTAATTCCACTCGAACTCGGGGAGTCCGAGGTGAGTGAACTTGTTGAGGATTTTGCTACGGAGACGTGTTTCCGTTCGCTGATTTTCGATTTCGCGGTTCTTCAGATGGTCGCCAAAGCAACATTTCATACGGTACATGGCCGTTTCCGAAAGACTCCGGCGATGGTAACAGACTCGCTTCTTCCATTGACGGCGACCACGTCGGCGGATTTCGCGGATCGCCGCATCCCGCGACAACGGACGTTTGACGGAGTTGCCATGCTGCCAAATCTTCGCATTGCGACGCGGCGGAATGATCGCTCGGATGTGGCGTTGTCCCAAGGTTTTGTAGGTCTTTCGTTTGTCATAAGCGCCGTCGCCATAAAATCCACCGACCTTGTTTGTCGCCTGATCCAACAGGTCGTCTACTTGGCTCGCATCGTCGCAACTGTTCTCGGTCAAGGTTTCAGCTTCGATCTCGTGGGTGTCCGGGTTCACCGCCAGATGCAATTTTCGCCAAGTGCGACGCTTGCTCTTGCCATGTTTGCGCATCTTCCATTCACCTTCACCGAAAACCTTCAAGCCGGTGCTATCGACCACCACGTCGATCTTTCCGCTGCGTTTTGCAATGTCGAGCGAGACGCCCAATGCGGTGGCACGCTTGGCCAGCGACGTGTAGTCGGGAATGGCGAGTTCGATTCGCATCAGTTCAACAAGCGATTTGCCGAGTCCCTCGGTTTGACGATACGGCAATTGAAACAACTCTCGCAGGACGAGCAAACATTCGACGGCCGTGTCGCTGTAGACAAAGGGATGTCCGACTCCGGGATGTGCGTTGTCGTGTCGCCATTTGTCGACCGTTTCCTCGCAAAACCAGAAGGTAATCGACCCACGTTGCACCAGCGACTCGTTGTATTTCCTCCAATTTGTGATTTTGTACGTACCTTTCCGTGTACCGGCCATGTCGAGACTCCTTTCAGACGTTTGGTGTGTTTCAAATCCTCCTTGTTCTACGCACTAAACGCTGGAAAAGCTCGACAAGGCCACACGCACCTATAAGTTCGCTCGCAAGACGGCCGTCGTCACTGCGCCGAGCAGAATGGTCAGCAGCACCCAAGCGCCTCGCAGTGCCAGCAGAATCAGCTTTCGGCTTCGTCTCAACTCCGCCACTTCGCCCATCAGTCCCGGATTGGTCTCCTTCTTGCCCGGCAGCCCGTAGATATCGGTCGAGAGCTGCCACACCTCCGCACGGCATGCCTCGCACCGCTGGATGAGCCGCTGCACATCCACGTGGTAGGCGTGCAACTCGTCGCGCAGCCTTTCAACGATCGTGCTATCGCTGGGACTCATCGGCAGAACTCCTAGGCATTCGCGGCGGCCGCACTATTGACCGCCCCGGACAACGACGTCGGCAGAAGGGCCGGCCGGACATTCTGCAAAATGGCGATCAACTCTTGCGCCTTGGTCGGATCGTTGGCCGCGTAGTGCGCTGCCACTTTCTTGGCGACTTCACCCAGCTTGGCGACCATCGCCTCATCGCTGCGGACGGCCGTTATGATCTCCCGCACCTTGATCGCCAGGCCCGAGTAGTCGCCTACGGCGTAATCTTCGTAGAGGTCGGCAAACCAATCGAGTCCCCAGCGATTCATGAGCTTCATCAGCTCGATGGCATGTTTTCGCCGGGCCTCGCGACGATTGTAGAGCCACAGACCTGCCATCGTCGCTGCCAGCGCACCGCCGGCAAGGATCACATACTGCCAAATGGCCGGAACACCGTGTAGCATGGAAATTTCTCCTTGTTCGTGTGTTGTCAGCGGCAGGTCGGGTCGACGGACATCGATGCGCGGCGTTCGTCGGCGAGTCCCGCTAAGATGTGTCTAAGATGCCTCTGGGATTAGCGTCCCTTCTGTGTTGCAAAGTAAACAACGAAACCGGCAGCCACGGCGGCGAGCATGCACACGCCCGCCACCAACGGCGACGGTTCGGTCTGCTTCGCGTCGTCAGTTTGTGCGGGCGGCCGTTGCTCGATGAGCACGCCCACCTTGGCGTCGATATTCTCCAACGCGCGGCGTACTTCGGGGTCGGGCTGAACAACCACATTCGGCGCCGGTTGCCGACGTCCGCTGAAGAATCGTTCCAGACATTCCGGTTGCGCTCGACCAATTCCCGGCTGACATCCGCAAGCGTCTCCTTCGGACTGCTTGGCCGGCGTCGGCGTCCGCTGGACGATCGCTTCGAGCGATCGCGGTTGAATTGTCGAGTTTGGCGCCGTCTCGGCTAGCGGCGAGCACGGCACGGCCGCATCGAGCAACACGTGCAGTCGCCCAGCCTGCACGCATACAACCTCCTTGCCATCCGTGCCCCACAAGACGCCAACCAAGCGACCCCGCCGATTGAAGACTGGCCCACCCGAGTCGCCTCCGCGAGCATGGCCCGAAATCACTAACCAATCGTCGGGGCCGCCGGGCGTGGCGGCCGATCGCCTGTAGCCGAGGAACAAGCCCGAGTTGCAGGCCAACTTGCCGTCGGGACCATAGCCGCACGACTCTAACCGGTCGCCCTCATGCTGCATGGCATCACTTCCCAACTCGACCTCCGCGGCTTCAACGCCTTGCGGTTCGCCGTTCAATTCCAAGACGGCGCAGTCCCACACCGCGTCGAACTTGACCACCTTGGCTGAATGCCTTTTTCGCGTGCATAGCTCGACGACGATGCTTGTCGCGTCCTTAATAACGTGCCTCGCGGTGAGAACGACTAACCGGCCGTTCCACTTGACCAGCGTGCCGCTGCCGATCGATCGCGTGCCACCGGCCAAGTCAGCGCCGTTGCCGCCGCATTGACAGAAGATGCGCACGACCGCCGACCGATATTCCGTCGCTCGTTCGTATCGCCACGCCGGCGCTGGCCGTGCGTTAGGCGCGCTTCGTGTTCGCACCTCCGCGCGAATGCCGCCGGTTGAGCGAGGGTCACTCTGTGCAGCCCTCTTGACCATCGCCTCCAATTGCTGGAACGACGCGGCGCCAACCAAGCGATCGACTTCGCAACCATCTACGAGCGCCACGAAGCATGGGATGCGGGTGACGCCATATTGCTTGGCACGCGAGGGATTCTCGTCGATGTTGACACGTTCCACTGTGTACCCGGCGCTGGCGATGGCGTCGACCGACGGCCGCATGGCCTGACAAGGGCCGCACCAGTCCGAATAGAAATCCAACAGTCGGCACGCAGGCTCATCACTGCGGGCAACTACCGGCACAACCAACATCACGATGCCGGCCATCGCGATGAAGACGATGGCCCAGAACAGATCGACTAACGTTCTTCTGCCAATGACTCGCATGACTTCTCCTGTGGGACGTTCGGAAAAAGGGTGAATCGGTAACTGTAGAACGCGCTCCTCGCCAGGTCGCCGGGCTCGGTAAGCCGGTCTGCCAGATTGGGGACCGGGTCGACGCCGCCCGCCCGATCGGCGCTCGCTACCGCCTGCGAACAGAACGGCAGTCCGGCCGAGGCGTCCCAGTCATCTGTATTAGGCCGAACGAGGAATCGGCACACGGGCAAATGCACCAGAGCGGCGCGCCACAGGGCCAGCCGGCCATACCGCTTGCCAGTGATGCCAATCATCTCATGCAAAGCCCGCCCGCGCGAGAATCGCCGCCGCGTAGCGTTGGCCGCATAAACATCGATAACCCCGGGCCAACGCGCGACGACGTTCGACAACAGTTGGGCGCGGCCGCCGCTGTCGGTCATTTCTACACACATCAGCCGATCCTTCCACCAGCCGGCCATCGCGGCATGGACGTACTGCGAGCGGCCGGCAACCGCGATGAGCCGCGCCATCCAACTCCGCCGTCGAAACAGCAGCAAGTCGGCATCGCGAATGTCGCGGCGGGCATCCGCGTAGCTCACACAAATCGCCTCCTTCATGGGCAAGCTCCTTGACAGGCGGAGATGGTCCCAATGGTCGCGGGCGCCGCGGCAAAGCCGTGGCTGGCGATAACACGATCGTCCGCTTCCGCCACACCGTTTTCCCTACGCCAATTGCAGACTTCCTCGTATCGCGCTTGATGCTCAGGCCGAAGGTCCAATCGCAACGCGTCGTCTAGCAGAGGTGGCTCGTTGTGAGCAGTGGAAGACGCGACACCACTTCCCTCTCTGCGTCCTGAGAATTGCCATCTCGACCGGAGCCGCCGCGGCCTTTTTGCCAACTGCTCGCGCGCGGCGCACAGTCGGCATGGCATATACACCATGCCACCGCAGCCGCCACATCGTTCGAGCGGTCCGGCTGGCTCCTCCCACTCGTTGGAGTCTTGCGATTGGATCGCCTCGAAATCCCGCCGTCTTCCGGCAGCGATTGCACTAACCGTTCCGCGGCTTATGCCCGTCAAGGCGGCGATCTTTCGCTGGCTCAGCGGTGTTTCGCTCAACAGCCGCCGGACCTCCGCGACCACACTTTGCGCGATCATGCGTTCCTCTCTTGCTCTTGTAGAAGGCGACTCCGATCGTCGATCACAAGTCCGCTTATGCGCAACAAAAAAAGCCCGCCGCCGGAGCTTTCTTCCGGAGACGGGCTCTTGTGGCTACCTGTGACCAGGCGCGTCGGATACCCTCAGTGCAAGGCCGAACTTACCACAGGCCCTGGCCCAATTTCAAGAGAAGAATTGGCCACGTAAATGCGCTGGCGAAAACGGGAAGCACGCCCGCACGCTACGTTCAGCGTGCCGCCGTGGCGTGACCGGCCTGTCCGCCCTCGTACACGCTAAACTCGGCCCAGATCGGCAGATGATCAGAGATTTCTTGCGCCCCCGGCATCGAGAGCTCGAATTCGCGCATCATGTCGACGACTTCCACCCGGCCGGTAAACTCGCGGGTCGCACGGCGATCTAACAGGATGTTGTCCAACAAATTGGCGCCGCGGACGGTCGTCGGCATAGCCGGCATGCCCGAGATGAGCGCCGTCACGCCCAGCAGTTTGCCGAGCTGGCCGAGGTGCTGGTCGTCGCTCTCCAGGTCGCCCAGTAGAATGATATCGTCCTCTTCGGGACGGCTGTCGCGCACGGCCCGATAGGCTTCCGCGAACACGTCCAACTCGGCCGCGGCGTGCTCCGGGTCGGTCTCCACGTTGATGAGCGTAAAGGTGAATGCCTCGCTGGGGTCCGGACCGTGAACACGAAAGGTGCCCATTAGCGGCTTGATGCGGATTCGCCCCAGAGGATCCTCGATAAAATGCACCGTGGTCCGATCGATGTCAATTCTCGACCGATCAAAAAGAAACGCGCTATAGTGCTCCAGCGAGTCGCGCTGTTGGGTCGGGCAAGTGGCAAAATCGTAGCTGCGGCCGCTAGCCGCGTTGAGCTGCTCGACGAGGCGGATCAGCACCCCTTGGTTTTTCCCGCGAACACCTTGCAGGGCGATCAAGTCAAACCGTGGAAACAAATGCACCAGCACGTCGCTGACATGTACGTTGGCCAACTTGGCCTCATCGAGTCGGCCAAGCTGAAAGCTGGCGATGCGAATCGTAGGATGGGCGGCGATCGACGGATCCATCGCAGCACTTTTGCCGCCCGCCGCCGCTTGCCCGCGCGGCACAACCTTCCAAGCCGTGCCATTGCCATCGACCGGCTGTGTCTGAACTTCGTAGTTCAGGAAGAAGTAGACTGCCCCAATGACTGCGGCAAACACGAATACAACCGCGACCTGCTTTGCCATGAGCGATAAGCTATCCGATTGTTGCCGGTTGACTCTAGACCAATCTGGGGATGTCGCCGTAAGAACCGGCAAAACCGGCAATTTACGGGGATTTGCGTTGCCGTCGACAGTTCGGGGTTTGTATACTTAGGAGGAGCACCCCGCATTTACTCTTTTCGCGGCCGACGGCACGCCACCCGATCTATGAGACCAATCGGCGTATCATTGACCGTTCTAGCGATTCTGTCGGCGGCCGCCGCCACCCGCGCCGACGTGTTCGTGCTCTCCAGTGGCGGCCAGATCGTCGGCGACCTGGTCAACCACGATGAGGTCCCCCGTCGCCAGTATGTTGTCAAAATTGCCGATGGGTCCCAAGTCACGTTGGATCGGGCCCAGGTCAAAAAGGTCCTTCACCCGCGCCCTGAGGAACTCGAATACGAGCGAATTCGTCCGACCTACGCCGACACGGCCGAAGCGCAGTGGAATCTGGCCGTATGGTGTCGCGACCACCGGCTCATGTCCCAGCGAGAAGTGCATTTGCGGCGGGTCATCGAACTGGACCCGGACCATGCGGAAGCACGCCGCATTCTGGGCTACAGCAAGAACAATGGCCAGTGGGTCACCCGCGACGACATTATGACCCAGCGCGGCTACCAAAAGTACAAGGGGCAATGGAAGCTGCCGCAAGAGATTGAACTGGCCGAAAGCAAGCGGAAACTGGAAGCCGCACAGCAGGAATGGTTCCAGAAGCTCAAGCTATGGCGCAATTGGTTGGGCGGCGACCGCCACGACCAGGCTGTCGAAAACATTCGCGGCATCAGCGATCCGGTTGCCGTCAAAGCGCTCACACTTGGCCTGCGTGACGATAACAATGCGGCCGCGCGGCTGTTGTTTATCGAAGCGCTTGCAAAACTGGAGACTCCGGAAGCCAATCGAGCTCTTGCCATTGCCTCGATTTCCGACCGCGTGGAAGAGGTGCGGCTGACATGCCTCGACCATTTGCAGACAAAGACGCGGCCGGACGTGGTCTCGTACTTCGTCGGCAAGCTGAAGGACAAAGACAATGTCGTCGTCAATCGCGCCGGTTTTGCCCTGGGGCGCATGAAAGACCCGTCGGCCATCGGTCCGCTGATCGACGCACTCGTTACGGTCCATAAGTTCAAGATCGTCCAACCCGGCGGCGACGGTGGCACGAGCGCTACATTTGGCATGGGCCCCGGTGGTAGGCCGTCCGGTGGCGGTCTATCGGCCGGCGGTGGCCCCAAGATCATTCGCCAAAACATCCCCAACCAGGCCGTGCTCGACGCACTGGTGGCCATCACCGGCCAGAATTTCAACTTCGATAAGCAAGCCTGGAAGTACTGGTACGCCGCCCAAAAGAGGCCGCCACAGTCGCTCGACGTGCGCAGAAACTAGAGAGCGAGCGGAGAATTATATCAAGGCACGGCCTACAATTTGTCGGAATCGCACTTGGATCCGCGTTTGCGCGTACCGAGGTTCGCCATTTCGCTTGCGGCCGTTTTCGAATGCTGCTATCGTCAGGTGTTAGACAATGGGCCCGGTGGGACCTTGGCAGGAGATTTTTATGGCTGTTATTCCCCCATTGCACCCCAAATTTGTGACAGACGGCGAGGGCAATAAGAAGGCGGTCATTCTTCCCATCAACGAGTACGAGGAGTTGCTGGAAGACCTCGAAGACTTGGCCGTGGCCGCTGATCGCAAGAACGAATCGACCGTCTCTCACGAGCAACTGATTGCGGAGTTGGACAAGGATGGCCTCCTACCGCATTGAGTGGAAAGCGTCTGCCATTCGAGAGCTGAGGGCGATTGATCGTTCTATCGTCCCACGAATCGTTGACGCGGTTGGCAAACTGGGGCAGAGTCCATATCCGCCCGGCTGTCGCAAGCTAAGAGGTGGCGGCGACAGCTACCGCATTCGCGTGGGCGATTACCGCGCCGTGTATAAAGTCCTGGAAGGACGAATGACGATCGAGATCATTCGAGTGCGGCATCGAAAAGACGTGTATCGCTAGGGCAATAACACGGTAACTCTGTGCCCGAAGGTAATCTAGCCCGCCGTCTTCACGGCCTTGCGCCACCACATCGGCCGGACCGCCGAAAGCGCAATGCGATCTTCTAGATTCGGCCGAAAGATGGTCAAGATCAGCAGGGGAAGATACCAAGCCATGTAGAAGCCGCCGTGGTTGGCGTGCCAGAATTGCGTGGCCAGCATCACCGCTGCCGAACAGCTCAGTAGCGTGCCGAGGTTCTTCTGCGCGGGCCAGATCGCCAGACTGCCGCACAGCGCCACGAACGCCGCCAAAACGGGAATCCGGTACGCCGGCTCGTAGAATTCCCAGAACCCGACCGTCGCGATATCGAACGGATCGCGCACACCGAACATCTGTCGGACATGCCCAAAGAAGGCGGCCTGATCGGGCGACTTCAGCGCCAGCAACACGACCAGTACGGCCAAGGCCGCGGCAACGCCAAGGGCAAAACGGATTGCCCCGCGACGCCAGTAGAATCCAAACCACAGCGGCAATAAGTACAACGGATAATATACGGCCCCCGCCGCCAAACCGATCAACACTCCCGACACGAGCGGCCGGCGATACGCCGCCACGGCCCACACCAAGAGCATCGCAGGCACCACGTGATCCATCTGGCTAGTAAATTGACTCGTGTAGAATGTCAGTAGGTATAGCGTGGCCGCGGCCACACCGGTGTGAATGTTGCCAAAATGCCGAAAGCCAATCCACACCATGCCGATGACAACGGCCAAGTGGGCAAAAATCACTATCGCACGTGTGACGGCCACGCGGATGATCGCTTGACGGTGAACCTCGGGCTGAGCCTCGTCGGCGGACGCAATCTCCTTGTTCGAATAGCTGGAGAACCAGTAGAAGAAGTCATAACCGGGATTTGGCGCCGCGGGCGCCGCCTCCTGGGCCAACAGATGCTCAAGCCGCTCCGGTGGGCTGGTGATTACGTTGGCCATTAAGAACACCAGGAGCGAAATGCCTGTGAAGGTCAGCCCGCTGGCCGAAAGATTTGGCTCCAACAACGGTCGGCGAACCATCATCGGGTCCAGCAGCAGCCGGACCAGGAAGAAACCGCTCATGATGAACAACCAGTTATACCCGGCACAGATCAGGTCGTCGCGGTTGTACGACAGACCGTAATAGACCAGTAAGAGCGCTGGCGAGAAGGCAATCAGCCCCACGAGGTCCAGATTCCGTACGCTCCAGAAGCGACGGAACTTGAAATACGTGCCGATCATCATCAGGGCGGAAATGTACGCCCAGGTGGTCGGCGTCAGCTTGTAGCCATAGAGAATTTCCTGCATGAAATTTAAGATACAGGCCCGGTGGTGCTTTACAACCCCCCCTAGACAGCCTCAACGTAGTAGACGCGCCGTATGTGCCGCCCGGGCGCTACAGCACACGGAGTTTGCCTACTACATCAGTCGCCGCCTGGCTTCGTCGGCCCATGGGCTGTCCGGCGCCTCAGCGGCGAAAATTCGCCAATGCTCTTCCGCTCGCTCTCGCTGGTTCAAGTCATCGAGCGTGCGGGCCAGATGATAGCGGACGTCGGCGTAATCGGGATGATAACGCAACGCGCCCTCAAAGGCAGCCACGGCAAGCTCGAGTTGACCTGTCTCGGCCAGCACACAGCCTAGGTTGGCCCGGGCTTCGACATAATCTTCATCCAACTCGATGGCCATGTAGTAACGTTCGCGTGCCCCGCCGAGATCGCCTTGGCGATACAACAGCTCGGCCACTTGAAAGCAAACTTCCGCCTTCGGCCCCACCGCGGCCAGCGCGGCCCGATACATCTCCGCGGCGGCGGCCAATTGACCGTCCTCCTCCAATTCGGCTGCCAAGCGATACATTTGCTCGGGCGAAGCGGGCACGGCCGTCTCCGGCGTCGGCTCGCCTTCCCAGGCATCAAAGTCGAATCGCAATTGCCCGCCCGGCTCGATCAGACCATCGCCCTGGCGGAGCAAAATCTCTTTTCCCTGGATGATCACCGAGAGCTGCACGAGCGGCCGCCCTACGCTAGGCAGATACCGGCCAAGGGATTCGAGTTGCTTCTCGATTGCCCGCGGCGAGACGCCCGCCGCCAGCAATTCTGCAAGGCGTCGCGCGGTGGCCACTTCCTGAAAATCGAAGTAGGGCAGCCGCCGCACCTCGGCGCCGGCACGATCAGGCCGCGGCGATGCCAACGGCGAATCACCGCCACTGGCACGCCCAACAGTTCAGCAAGCATTGCCGGTGTATACAACCGGTGGATTTCATGCTCGACATCCACCAATCCCAGTCGTTGCCAAAGCTGGGTCTCGGTGATAACTTCCGCAGTTCCCTGTTCGATCTGCCGGCGAGTGGGCTCGTCAAACCAATCGCCCTGACTGCCGGCCTCGGGCAACGGGAATAGTTCCTCCCCGACGACGATTACACTGGCTGAGGGATCCGGTTTTTCCAGCACCGTGGCCCCGTGCCGCCGCGCCAGTTGCGCTGCGTCGCGCTTCGCCATGCTGGCCAGCTTGCCAACGAAGGCGATGCGCTGGTCGCGGAGGATAAGATCAGAATCTGGCGTTCCCATCACACCAATGTCGCGGTCCACGTCACTCCTGTCAATGTGGCCGCGCAAAAGAAAGAACACAGACGATCTCGCCTGTGTTCTTTATGAATAGTTCGGTTCGCGGGTCTCGCCGTATTGGCCGGCTTGGGAGCCCGCCAGCTACGTGCCTTTCGGATAGCTCTCGGCTGGCGGGGTCGTCCCGCCGGCCGGCGGCACATCTTGCATCTTCGGCTGCTTCGTCCCCTCGTTGCTCTGCTTCGTCTCTCCGTTGGCGGCCGGTGGTGCGTTGCCATTCTCGGGGCCAATCTGCGGCTGCTTCTCCGCGCTCGGCGATGGCTTCGCCGGCGTCGGCTCCGACTTGGACGGCGGGGCAAACGTGCCGATGTTCGGGCTGGGACCGGGAAGTTCGGCACTCGGCTGCGCCGGAGTGGGCATGGCCGGTGTCGCCGGTGTGGGATTTCCGGGCACCACGACGGCCGCCGGCGCGGTGGCTATCGGTTGGCCACAGGCGTCCAGAGGCTCGCGATAGCAAACTAGCCGCGGAACATTGCAGGTGTACGTCACGGGAATACGCTTCTCAACGACTCGCGGTACGCGAACCGTGCTCTGCTCGGCCACCATGCGGCACACTTGGTACGGCACCTTCTCGACGCGTTCTTCGTAGACCATGCGGCATGTCGTCACCGGCACCCGTCGCACCTGCTGCTCGGTGACCATGCGGCATACCTGCACGGGCACCTTGCGCACCACGACTTCAGGCACGTACTTGCACACCTGCATCGGAACTTGTTGCGAAACGGTCTGCGGCACGTAGCTGGTTTGCGCAATTTGCTGCGCGACCACGTTCGGATGCCACACCCGCTGAACCTCGGCCACCGTGCGCGGCGTTTGCACCCAATAGAGCCCCGCCCGCTGGTACACCGTGGCCCCAGTCACCGGATCGACGGCACATGAGCCCGACTGCCACGACAGCCGCGTGCTAGGCCGCACCGGCCGCAGCACGGTCTGCTCGGCAAAACAACCCTGATCGACGTATTGCGTCTGATACGTTGTCACGGGCCGCAGCACCGTGTGACACTCCGTTCGGTAGGCCGTTTCATACACCGGCTTCATCACGGTATAGCTCTCGTCGCGCTCGGCCGTCTCATACACCGGCCGCTGCACTGTATACGTCTCTTCACGCTCCGCAGTCTCCGTGACCGGCCGGGCAACCGTATATCGGTTCTCCCGCACTGCCGTCTCCCACACCGGTTTATAGGTCGTGATCGGATGCTCCTCGCATACGTTCTCATATTCGACGCGGTATGCAGTAACCTGCTGTTGCTCATAGACCGTGCGGTAGACGATCCGATAGGTCTGGCCGCAGGCCGGCGATGCGCAAGATTCCTGCGCTGCGGCCCAACTCGCAAATGCCAAGAAAACAGATGCCGCCAGCGTCATACGGACCGATGCGTTCATGATCATCTCCTTCAACCTTCCTGACGAGAGCCAATGGCAGTGCGCATACCGTAATGCCTATACACAATACGATACGTCTCTCCCAGAGAGTCTGGCAGATAAATCGCCATTGGGCAACTGTCCCGACGAGCGGCCGCCGAAAGTTCAATCCGAACTTTATGGTGCAACGAGAGTTAGCGGAAGCAAGAAACTCTCAAGTTGCCGCCGCGTCCATGCCGACACTTCGTTTCCCTCTGATCGCCGCAACCTTGTTGCAGCCGGGCGGCGCGGCTAAAGTTTACGTAACCGTCACAACCCCACCACACGCAAAACGATGCACTTTCTCGATCTCACCCTGTCTAGTCCGGCCGAAAATCTCGCATTGGACGAGGCCTTGTTGGAGGAGGCCGAATTGACCGGACGTCCGACCGAGACGTTGCGCGTCTGGGAGTCGCCCGAACGCTTTGTCGTGGTGGGCCGGTCGTCGCGGATCGACGCCGAAGTCTGCGTCGACGCATGCCGCGCCGCACAGACGCCAATCCTGCGCAGAGTTAGCGGCGGCGCCGCGGTTGTCGCTGGTCCAGGCTGCTTGATGTACGCCCTCGTGCTGAGCTATCAACAGCGGCCGCAACTACGCAATCTTAGCCACGCACATCGGTACGTGCTTGGCCTGCTCGCCGCAGCATTGAATCCGCTGGCTCCGGGAGTGCAATGCCGCGGCACGAGCGATTTGACGCTCTCCGGCCGAAAGTTTTCCGGCAACAGTGCCCGCTGCCGCCGCGGCCATCTCTTGTACCATGGCACGTTGCTCTACAACTTTCCCCTGGAAGCGATTGCTCACTGCCTGACGATGCCGCCGCGGATGCCCGATTATCGCGACAATCGCCCGCACAACGACTTCGTGGTGAATCTTCCTCTGCGTGCCGAGACGATTCGGCAATCGATCCGCAGCGTGTGGGATGCCCACGAGCATCGAGACTGCTGGCCAGAAGATCTGACCGCCCGGCTGGTTGCAGAAAAATATAGTCAGCCGCTCTGGAACGGGTAATGAAGCACGGATGAAATTTCGAACGACGGTCATTCGTCATTCATTCAACATTCGCCTTTCACCAAACTTCGGTTCCTATACCACCGCGGCTTCCGCGCGGGCAAGTAGCTGCGTCATATCTTCGCCTTCTTCAGACGATACGGCGCCGGTGCGAATTCGCAGCTCGATGTCCAACTCCTCATCGCGTCGTGCCGCCTCGTGCAGCCGACGGCAGAAGGTTTCGGCCTCTGTCACGCTGGTCTGCGGCATCACGACGGCAAACGCGTCGTCACGGTACCGGCCGGCAAAGTCGCTCTCGCAGACCGTATGCCGAATCAACCGCGCCACGGCCTTCAGCAGCGATCGGGCAACCGCATCGCCGCAACTCTCGCTAATTCGTTGAAAATGATCGACGACCACGATGACCAAGGAGAACGGCTGTTCGTACCGCCTCTTCACCGCCAACAGCATCTCCAGAATCTCGTCCAGACCGCGCCGATTGGTCATTCCTGTGAGCACGTCTGCACGGAGATCAACCACGTTGACGAGGTCCTGCACGTGCTGACGCATCGCCTGCCGGGCCTGGGCAACACGGTCCGTCAGTTCCGCAGCCGTCAGATCGCCGTCCAACCCCGTCACAATCTTGTCCAGTTCCTCTGACCACGACGTATCGTGCTGAAGCACTTGCGCCAACCGCAACCAAAGCTGTAGCGTGCATTGGAGCGTCAGCAGCAAGTCCGTCCCGGTCAACAGGCCGCACAGCCGGCCTCCTTCCACCACGGGCAAGCAGGAAATGTTCTCGTTAATCAAGAATGTGATGGCCGCGCTCAGCGGCGTATCCGGCGTCGCACTCAACACTGGGTAGCTCATCAGTTGCTGGGCCGTTGTCCCGCGCTGGCAATTCAGGTCGCGATCGCTGACCACGCCCAAGACTTCACCGCCCCGCCCGCACACCAGCAGGTAATGCAGTTGTCGATTCTGCACAAGCGCCGTCATCTCTTCCAAGGTCATCGTCGGGGGAACTGTAACCGGATCGTGCGTCATCAAGTGGCGCACTTCCAAGCGGTTCTTCAACAGCAGTTCGCGATCCTTCAACAACGCTTGCAGCAGTTGTTGCCGCTTGCTGTACGGACGCAGTTCCGGCGTCTCGAGCGGCGGTGTTGCCATGGACAATGGTTGCGGCACGGAGTCGATCATAATGCGGCCTCCCCGACGCTATTGAGCCCTGCACTGCTATTAGAGCGAGGGCTCGTGAAACGAGCCCGGTTTCCAGGGAGAAAACGTCGGAACTATTCCATAATCAACCACGGAACCAATAAAAGTCTAGCATACGGGCCGCCGCGAACGGTAGAAACTCATGGCTACGCCGACCAGCAGAATACCGATCGACCAGAATGCCTCCCAACTGCGATTGGCAACCGCGTAGGACAGGCTGGAATAGACCATCGCGGCCGAAGAGAGGCAGAACACCGCGGGCACGACCGGATAGCCCGGCACACGATAAGGCCGTTCCACCGTCGGTTCGCGCCATCGCAACACAAATAGCGCAGCGCCCACCAACATTAAGAAGAACCAGAACCCGGGCGTGGTGAACTTCACCATGCTCTCGAAACCATCTTGGCCCAGTCCAAACCATACCGACAAGACCAGCGTGATCGCGCCTTGGATCAGCAGCGACGCGACGGGCGTGCCGCGCCGAGCGTTCCAGCGGCCCAACCACGCGTACAACCGATGATCCGTCCCCATCGCGTAGTAGATTCTCGCGCCGGTGAATATCTGTCCGTTGATCGCTCCCAGGGTCGAGATGCATATCAGCACGCTCAAGGCCAAGCCCGCCCATGGGCCGATGCCGAGTTCCAGAACGTCGGCCGCCGCGGTCGGATGTCGCATGCCATCGAGACCGAGGGCATGCAGAAACGCGGCGATCACTAGCATGTAGATCGCCGTAACCGCGAGCGTGCCTAACAACAGGGCGCGGAGTATGTTCTTGCGCGGCTCTTTGACTTCCGCACCGACGTACGCCATCTCGTTCCATCCGCCATAGGTGAACATCACCAAGATCATCCCCAGGCCGACCTGATACCAGTCGATATCGGACGACGCGCCGACCGCTGTTGCCGGAGCGGGCGACGTATAGGCAAAGCCCACCGCGACAATCGCCACCAGACCAAGCAACTTAGCAATCGTCAGCACATTCTGTGTCCATTTGCCCTCGCGCACGCCGAGGATGTTGACAAGCGTCAAGACGACCACCGCAGCAGCCGCATATTCCACGAGCACGTAGAGCCGATCGCCGGATTGGGCTCGTGGCCAAATGTTGTTGGCGAACTCGGCAAAGACATACGCCATGACGCCGATCGAGCCCGGCCGCACAATCCAAAGCTGGCACCAGGCGAAGAGAAAACCTACCCGGCGACCGAACGCGCGGGTGAGATAGACGTAATCGCCGCCTTCATACGGATATGCCGTTGCCAGTTCGGCATAGCAAAGCGCTCCGATTAACGCAAAGACGCCGCCGAGGAGCCATAGCCCCAGGAGCCACGCTACACTCGGCGACAGCGCGGCGATATCGGGGCTGGTGCGATAGATGCCCGCCCCAATGATGATCCCCACGATAATCGAAGTCGAGTCCAGCAGCGAAAGCTCGCGGCGCGGAGCGGCCGAGCGCTCGGCAGGCTTCTGACGCTCCAGCTCATCCCTCATCTGTCATCCTTTCTGCGCACTGACTGCGGAAACGCCCGATCGCGACCCTTCCTGCCCCTCGCAGATCGCTGATCCGTTCCGTTTCTTTCCCACCTAGACACCCCCCAGAGAAAAGGATAGGATAGATCAATCGTCCCAATTGTAGTAGGCGACTTAGTCGCCACGCCCCGGTGCAACGGGGCGACTCCCGTCGCCGAAGTCCGGGGACATGGCCCGGCGATTTACCCCCTCTGCGAGTGGTTATGACAAAGAAGGAAGAAGCCATCGAGGTCGAAGGCACCGTGACCGAGGCCTTGGCCAATACGCGGTTTCGGGTGCAATTGGAGAGTGGGCATACCATCATCGCCCACGTTGCGGGCAAGATGCGCAAGCACTTTATCCGCATCGTGCCGGGCGATCGTGTCCGTGTCGAACTCTCCCCCTACGACCTGACCAAAGGCCGTATCACCTTCCGCGAACGGTAGTCGCAACCGTCTCAGACCTACCCCACCGTTCCTATCCGCGATACGTCGTCCTGAGCGCAGATAAGGATCTCGCCCCACGGTTCGCGGCAGCCGCACTGGCCCGACCACGGTTTTCGCTGTAAACTTGCGTATTCTACACAAGTCACTCTCTCGCCATTAAGGAGCACGTTCGTGAGAAACATACTGTTATCCATGCTGGCTGTGACGCTGTTGGTCGGAACTGTCAGTCAGTGCTCCGCCGACGAGATGAAACCGGTCGTGACCGTGTCGTTTGCCGGGTATGACCGCCTCTTTGCCGACCTCGATACGATCGGCCGCATCGGCGGAAGCCCCGACCTCGGTAAAGGGCTCCAGATGATGATCCAACTCACGACCCAAGGCAAGGGCTTGGCCGGTCTGGATACGAAGCAGCCGTGGGCGCCGTACTGCAAACCGACGGCAAGCAACTGATCCCCGTCATCGGGTTCCTTCCCATCACCGACTTGAAGCAATTGATCGAGGTAGCCAAAGCCAATCCACAAATGGCCGAGGCCATCAAGCTCAACGGCGACGTATATGAAATTCGCGGTCCCCAGAAGACGCTGTACGCCACGCAGAAGGACAAGTGGACGATAGTGACCGACAAGGCTGAGAATCTCGCCAAGGCTCCGGCCGACCCCCTAAAGCTGCTCGGCGACCTGCCGGAACGCTACCTCGTGGCCGTTCGCGCCTCGATTCAGAATTTGCCGAAGGAATATCGCGATCAGGCGCTGGCCCAACTTCATGCAATCGCCGAAGCCGGCGCGGCGCAAATGCCCCGCGAAGGCAACGAGGATGCCGGCCAACTGCTGAACAAACAAATGAAGGCACTGGTCGACGATACCGAGGACGTCGTGCTGGGTTGGAACACCGATGCCAAGGCCAACACCACGTATCTCGATCTTGAAACTACCGCGAAGGCGGGCTCAAAACTGGCCGAGCAATTTGCGGCAATGAAGCCTGGCAAGACGAAGTTTGCCGGCCTGCTGCTGCCCGGCGCCGCCGTGACGGTCAACTCGATCGGCACGCTCAACGATGCCCAAGTCGCGCAAATCAAAGCTGCCGTGGCCTCCATGCGAGAGTCGCTGCCAAAGGAACTGGAGAAACAGCAGCGATTGTCGCCCGACCAAGTCAAACTGGCGTCGCAATTCCTCGGACAAGTGCTGGATGCTATCCAACGCACCGCCGAGGCAAAGCAGACAGATGCCGGCTTGGCGCTCGTGCTCGATCCGGCGGCAGTCACGCTCGTGGCAGGCAGCACGATCGTCGACGGCGCGAAGCTGGAAACGGCCGTGCAGCAATTGAACGACGAACTCCAGAAGGACGCCGATTTGGCCAAGTCGATCAAGCTCGGCGCCGAGAGTTACCAGGGAATGCACTTGCACTCGGTTTCCGTGCCCACGCCTGACCCCAAGCTCGTACCCATTTTCGGCGAGACGTTGGACGCCGTGCTGGCCATCGCCAACGACAAGGTACTTGTGGCTGTCGGCCGCGACGCTTCCAAGACGCTGAAGCAAGTAATCGAGAATTCATCGAGCGGCGTTGAAGTCCCGCCGCTACAAATCCGACTGTCAGCCATGCGCATTGCCAAGTTCGTTGCACAAGTCGCCGAAGACGAACAAGCGAAAGGCACAGCACAAATGGTCGCGAAGCTTCTGGAAAAGAACCCGGGCAAGGACCACCTCACGATCACAGCCAATCCAATCACACGTGGCGTCCGGGTGCGGCTGGAACTGGAAGAAGGCCTGATCAAGGCCATCGGCACACTGGGCCAAGCCATGAGCGGCATGCCCGTCGGCGGGCCGTCACCGTGATAGTTTTCTCCCCTCTCCCTTTGGGAGAGGGGCCAGGGGTGAGGGCCTAGCATGAGGCATCCTCTCAACCAAATTCTCTCCTGATAGGAGAGCGTACTACAATCGCACTCTCTGCGCCAGACTTAAGCATGTCCTCCTTCCGCACTGAAATCGCCGGCATCCCAGTCCTCGAACTGGCCCGCCGATTTGCAACGCCGACGTTCGTCTACGATGCCGACATGATCCGTCGTCGCATCGCCGACTTGGCCGCATTCGACGTCATCCGTTATGCCCAGAAGGCCTGCTCGAACCTCGCAATTCTGGAGTTGATGCGCCGCCAGCACGTGCTGATCGATGCCGTCAGCGCCAATGAGGTTCGCCGCGCATTGGCGGCCGGCTATATGGCCGACGGCGATCCGCCGCCGATCGTCTACACGGCCGACATCTTCGACGCCGATTCGCTCGACCTGTGCGTGGAGCATAATATCCACGTCAATTGCGGTTCGCCCGACATGATCGAGCAACTCGGCCGCCGCGCGCCGGATCGCGGCATCACCCTGCGGATCAATCCGGGCTTCGGCCATGGCCACAGCCAAAAGACCAACACGGGCGGCAAGCAGGCCAAACACGGCATCTGGCACACGCAAATCGACGAGTGCCTGCGACTGCGCGAGCCAGCATCGATTGAGGGTTACCGGATTGCACGTTCACATTGGCTCGGGCACTGATCTGGCGCACCTGTCCCAAGTGTGCGGCGCCATCGAGCAGTCGGCCACCAATGTCGGACCGTCTCTGCGCATGATCAGCGTCGGCGGAGGCCTTTCCACGGTATATCGGCCCACGGACACCTACGTCGACCTACGGGCCTACTATCGCGCTGTGCGACGCCATGCGAAAACGGCTTCAAGATCGCTTTGGCCATCCATTGCGGCTGGAAATCGAGCCCGGCCGCTACCTCGTGGCCGAGTGCGGCTACCTGGTGGCCGAAATCCGCGCCGTGAAGCAGCAGGACGACAACACCTTTTATTTGCTCGACGCCGGCTTCAACAATCTCGCTCGGCCGATTCTCTACGGCGCCTACCATCCGATGTCGGTCGTGCCGGCCGACGGCAACACCGATCGCCCCGAGCGTGAAGTGATCGTCGGAGGTCCGCTGTGCGAGTCGGGCGACATTTTCACGCAAGAGGAGGGAGGCTTCGTTTCGACGCGCCGCCTTCCCGAGGCAAGGGTCGGCGACCTGCTGGTGATCGAGTGCGCCGGCGCCTACGGTTTCGTGATGGGCTCGAACTACAACAGCAAGCCGCTGGCTGCCGAAGTGCTGATCGACGGTGGCCGCCCCCATCTGATCCGCCGTCGCCAATCGTTCGACGATCTAATCGCCCTGGAAATCACTCCCGAATCGGGAAAGAAATAGGAAGGAAGATTCACCACAGAGAGACGGAGGACACGGAGAAAGAAATTTTGTTTGCTATCGTCAACAAGCTACCCCGCTCCTCCGTGGCCTCCGTATCTCTGTGGTCGATTTCTATGTGAGGACTGCCGTGTCGCCTGATGCACTTTCTGATCGCATTGCCGAGAACGAGCCTACCGACGCCGGCATGAGCCAAGCGGAACGGGCCGAGGCCAAGCGATACGGCCGGCTGGAACTCGCCTGCTCGCTAGCCGACAAGGCCATCGACGTGACTTACCTCGCGGTGGCGGCGTTCGTTCTGGCCCGGCCACTCGATGCGTGGCTGCAAGAGTACCCGCTCTTGGAACGCAATTGGTCGTTGCGCCTGGCGGCCCTTCTGCTAGTGATAACCGCGATCCATCTCGTCGTTTCGCTGCCGTTGTCGTTCTACTCCGGCCACGTGCTCGAGCATCGCTTTCACCTGAGCACGCAAAGCCTCGGCGGCTGGCTGTGGCGCTATGCCAAACGCAACGTCTTGGCCGTGGGCTTTTCGCTCCTGCTGATTCTCGGGCTGTACTGGCTGATCTGGACGACCGGGCCGGCGTGGTGGTACGTGGCGGCCGCGGCGTTCTTCGTCGTCAGCATCGTGCTCGGCCAACTCGCGCCCGTGCTGATCCTGCCTTTGTTCTATAAGATCGAAAAACTCGATGCCCCGGAACTGACCGATCGCATCGCCCGCCTGGCTTCGGGCACGGGCCTGTCGATCGAAGGCGTTTATCGCATCAACCTCAGCGACGAAACGGTAAAGGCGAACGCCATGCTTGCCGGCCTGGGTGGCACGCGCCGCGTGCTGCTGGGCGACACATTGCTCAGCAGTTTTTCGCCCGACGAGGTCGAGGTCATTTTTGCCCACGAAATCGGCCATCACGTCTTCCGCCATATCCGCAAGATGATCGTGGCCGGACTGCTATACAGCGCGGCCGGTTTTTGGATTTGCGATCGGCTGTTGGTGGCATGGATGGCCGACGGCGGCGGCGAGGTCGACTATGGGCGGCTGCCCGTCAGTACGCTGCCACTCTTGTTGCTGATTCTCACTGTCTTTGCCCTGGTCTTGCAGCCGCTGCAAAATGTCGTTAGTCGCCGTTTCGAGCGACAATGCGACCGCTACGCACTGGAGCGCACCGGGCTGAAGGCCGCCTACCTCTCGGCATTTCGCAAGCTGGCCCGCCTGAACAAAGACGACCCGAATCCGCACTGGCTCGACGTATTCCTCTTTCATAGCCACCCGCCCGTCGCTGAGCGATTGGCAATGGCCGACGACATTCGCGGTACATAGCAGACCGGGTGTTGCCACTAGGCGTAGTCGCCTATCAGCTTTGCGGGATGGACGGTTCTCGTTCGCCATCCCGCCCGAGGAAAAGCTATGCTTGAGTATGGCGATCCTTGGGCAATTTCCGCCAAGTCTAATCTTCCTGATCGGCATCCTCGGTCCGGTAAAGTGGACCGTAACCGCCAAGCCCGGGATACCAATCACGCCCGATAGGGGCAGACGCAAATCGATTTCTTCCGGCAAGCGGCTGCACGCCAAGTCGCCACAGGGTAAACGCTAAGCACTGTTGGTTGCTCCCTTGTGTCGCCTCTACGCAGTCGCGTGCTCCTCGGTCGGCTTTGACGTCCGGGCATCGTAGGCCGCCTGTTCGGTGTTGGTCGTCGCCTCCCGCCTCCTCTAGCCGTTTTGAATACCTGCCCTTATTTTCGGGTCCTTGAAGCGAGCTAATGTCGAACTGAGGCCCACACGGGCTACTCAATATTATTGGGGGGGTATATTGGCACACCGCTTGAGCCAGATTATGTTAAAAATCAGTTTTGGTCAGATGACGGACGGCCCCAACAGCGACAGGACAACAACGCGCGGGCATCAGGTTGCCGCGTTCCGTTTGACGTGCCGCTTCGCTACGGCAGAAGCATGGCCGAAACCTTAAGTGTTCGCCTTCTCCAAATTATCGAGCAAATTGCGCCCGTAATCCCCAATACAGAAATGGGGGAAGACTACGTCGTCTTGCCCGCATCTTCACAAGGAGACCGCCCGATGTCCACATGCACAAAGTCCACGTTGATCAACCGCTGTGGTGCCTCCAGCCTCACCACCGTTGCCCGCTCCGCAATCGCGTCAAACGTCTTGGTTACATGCATGGTATCGTCCATTCTCCTCATCGGGTGGGCGCCCCACGACCTCGGAGCGGCCGAGATCTACTATCACTCCAATACCTACGATAGCTCCACAACAACATTTCCAAGCACCGGGTTTCCTGTGGCCGTGAAGTTCGATTTGCCCATTCCGTCGCAGACATATCAGATAGGGAGCCTCGGTATTCTCTCACAAGGCGATCTGAATCCGTTCCCGGCGAATACCCAGATCGCCGTTCGTGTGTGGGACTCAAGTGGCGCCCCCGTATACACGTCCAGCGCGTTTGATTTCAGCGGCAAGGATGCTTCGCTCAACATGCGTTGGCTCGACATTAGCGCCGCACATATTCAGGTTACCAACAGTTTCTACATGGGATATCAAGACCTGACAGGCACGACGCACTTTGGCTACAAGGTCGACTCCTCGGCCGGGAATAATTATGGACATTCATATCGGTACGACGTCGGCGCCGGGATATGGACTGCCGGATCAGAAGATCTATGGTTTAACGCCAATGTCCAACTCGTCGGTCTCACCTGGGTCGGTGCCGGATCAGACTGGAACTACGGGAGCAACTGGAGAACATCGACGGCCGACTACGCCCTCGGCTATAGTCATACGTTCGATGACACGGCCACGGGAACGACAGTTGATCTTAGTGGGGGAGGCTTTACTCCAAGCAGTGTCCTCTTCCACAACTCCAGCAAGAACTACACGATCACCGGCGCCAGCGGCATCGCCGGCACAGCCACCGTGACGAAGCAAGGCACCGGCACCGTGACCATGAGCAGCGTCAACACCTATAGCGGTCTAACTACCGTTGAAGCAGGCAGACTCGTCCTCAAAGGAAACACGAAGGCGATGGTTCCTGTTCTCAACTACGGCGGCACGAACATCAAGGGCGGCATGCTCGTCCTGGACTACACAGGCGAATCCGACCCGGTCAACACGGTGAAGAGCTTATTGACCGCGAGCTACAACGGTGGTGCTTTCGACACGGGCAAGTTCCAGAGTTCGACCGCCAGTTCCCGGTATGGCTTGGGCTGGACCGACAACACGGGGACTAGCAAGATCACCATTGCCTACACGACGTATGGCGACCTCAACTTAGACGGCACGACGAACTTCACTGACCTGAGCAAGTTCCTGTCGAAGTACAACTCGCCTGGGGTGTGGGCCGATGGCGACACCAATTACGACGGCATGGTGAACTTCGTCGACTTGAGCAAACTGCTTTCGGTGTATGGGCCGCCGCCGTTGCCGCCATTGATTCAGTCCCCTGAACCGTCGAGCGTCATCATGCTGACGATTGCCAGCCTGATCGGTGCTTGGACAATTCGTCGGCGTCGACGATAATCGAGCGCTCGACAAACTCCGGCTGATTCCGTTTGCGTAAGTCTCGGACTGGTTCCATACGGCCGCTCGGAATGCGACGTTGTGGTAGGAATCAGGTCGGCGTCCGGGCAATTGACGTCACAAGCGGATGACCGTGGTCCCGCTCAACCGCCGGATCAGCCGCCGCATTTCCAGCACGCTGAGCGTCGACAGAATCTGTGGGACCGGCAGGCCGGTATTGGCAACGATTTGATCGACCGGCGTTGCTTCCGTGCCAATCGCCGCGAGCACCTGTTGTTCCAACTCGTTCAAGAGCAACTCCGCCGGATGATGAATCACCTGACCGTCATCGCGGGGCGCAGCCTCGACCAGGGGGCCCAGTTCCTCCAACACGTCGTCGGCCGATTCGACCAGCCGCGCCCCATCGCGAATCAACTGGTGGCAACCACGCGACATGCGACTGTCCACGTTGCCGGGCACGGCAAACACCTCGCGCCCTGTTCCATCGCATGCCGTGCCGTAATCAGTGCGCCGCTGCGATCGGCCGCCTCGACGACGATCACACCCAACGACATGCCGCTGATGATCCGGTTGCGCTGCGGAAAAGTGCCGGCCAGCGGCTCGCTGCGTGGGGGCGCTTCGCTCACCAGTGCGCCGTGCGCGGCAACCTCTTCCGCCAACTTGTCGTGTTCGGGCGGGTAGATGCTCATCACGCCGCTGGCCAACACGGCGATCGTCCGCCCGCCGGCAGCCATCGCGCCCCGATGGGCGGCGGCGTCAATTCCCCGGGCCAACCCGCTGATGACCGTCAGGCCAGCCCGAGCCAGCCCGCCGGCCAACCGTTCCGCCTGTCGCAGGCCATACTGCGTGCCGTGCCGCGTGCCGACGATGCCAATCGCCAGCGCATCGTCAGGGCGCAGCGCGCCGCGCACGAACAGCACGCCCGGCGGATCGTGAATTTCCCGCAGCGCCCGTGGATAGCTTTCGCTCGCCTCGGTAAGAATGTCAATTCCGTGTTCCCGACACAGGGCAATTTCCGCTTCGACATCGATTTCATGGTCGGCGGCGGCTATCTTATGCGTCAGTTTCGGTCCGACGCCCTGGACTGCCCGCAGTTCACTGGGGGCCGCGGTCAGCGCCGCCCGTGCCGATCCAAAACGCTCCAGCAGCGTCTTGCGAATCCGCGGCCCAACGCCCGAGACCAGCGAAAGGCGCAGCGTATCGACGAGATCGTCGTCCGAGGCTTCCATGAGTCGTGGGTCGGGTTCGGTCATGGGACGCCTGGTCAGATCCGCAAAGCTTTCGTTTACAGATTCACGTGGTCACGCACCAATGTACTTCCCACAAAGCGTCCACGATACACGATCATTCGGAACCTCCATGATCCTAACATCCGCGACCTCGGAAAGCGTCGTGTAAAGAAGTTCCCGATTCTGTTGAAACGATGGCGGATTGTTAGGATCATCCCGACGAAGCTCTTGCAGCACGAAATAAGTATCGAACTGCGGCATCCCGAACGTGTCCAGGGCCTGTTGTATCGTTTCGATAGGGGCAACAAGTTGGATGAGCCGCTCCTTCTCCGCGGGTGAAATTGCGGCGAACAGTAGGTGACGCTGTGATTCAGGAGCCGCACCCCCACAAAACGGACAGTGGTAGATCACGAGCATCGACGGACCATCGAGCCCCGATTCCTGGTAGGTGAACTGGTACTCGGATGTCCGTTCGTCGAAAACAATCGGACTCGCAGGGTCATCGGCAGCACGTTCGAGATAACCGCACGTGCAAAGAATGTCAGTTACGGACGCACGAGTTCGCCGATCGCCCATCGAAGGATCACCCGCCTCACGATCTAATCTCATTCATGAGTTCGTCGACGGTCGCCGGTCGGCAATGCCCCTCGGCATACTCCCGCCGCGCCTCGTGAATGCTGGCCACCACTCGTTTTCTGCCCTCTTCCGCCAGACGGTGGCCGACGATATCTACTAACGCCAATTGTTCGTCGGCAGACAAGGCGTCTACGGCATCAAGCACGTCTGCAAATCGTAGCGGTTGATCCATGATCGCATCACCTTTCGACTCGCGCCGGTCATTATTCAGAGGCCAAGAATCATTTTAGACCCCAAATCAGCCTGCCGTCAAGCGTCGTCGTTCCGCAGTGCCGCCTTGATCTCCTCCTCTGCAATGCCGCTAACCGACTCGACGCATCCCAGGCGGTTTGGCAAGATGAAATGAAGTTCCCCGTGCTGCACTTTCTTGTCGTGCATCATGGCCTCGACGATCTGCGTGGGATGCAGCGGCGGAACGTCGACCGGCAGGCCGAGCGTCTGCAACAGCCGATGAAGCCGGGCGGTGAATTGCGCGTCGACGCGGCCCAGTCGCTCGGCCAGGCGTGCGGCGCAGACCATGCCGATGGCCACCGCCTCGCCGTGCAGCAGCTTGCCGTACCCGGAAAGCGTCTCGAACGCATGGCCGAAGGTGTGGCCGAAATTGAGCACGGCCCTTAGCCCGGTCTCTTCCCGCTCGTCCTTCTCGACCACGTCGGCCTTCAGGCGGCAACAGCGGGCAATCACATGGGCCAATACATCGCGCTCGCGTCCGCCGATCTCGGCGGCGTTGGTCTCCAGATACTCAAAGAAGTCCGCATCGAGGATGACGCCGTACTTGACGACTTCGGCCAGGCCCGCCCGATATTCATTATCCGGCAGCGTGGCCAGCGTCTCCGTGTCGACCAGCACGCCCAACGGCTGTAAGAACGCGCCGACCATGTTCTTCGCGTCGGGCAGATTGATTCCGACCTTGCCGCCCACCGAACTGTCGACCTGCGCCAACAGCGACGTGGGCACCTGAAGAAACCGCAGTCCCCGGGCGTAGGTGGCAGCGATAAAGCCGGCCAGATCGCCGACCACGCCGCCGCCGACCGCCGCCACCACCGTCTTGCGGTCCGCGCCCAATTCGAGCAAGCCTTGCCACAGCCCGGACGCCATATCGAGCGATTTGCTGGCCTCGCCCGGCTCAATCGAGATTACGTCAACCTCGATCTCCTGCTCGCCGAGGCTCTCGGCCACTTGCATGGCATGCGGCTTCTGCACATGATCATCGGTGATCAAGACGACGTGCGTCACCTTTGCCCGTTCGGCCAGAAACCGGCCGGCCACCGCAAGCGTGCCGGCGCCGATCTGAATATCGTAGCTCCGCTCGGCCAGATTCACTCGGACCGTTTGACTCGATTCGTTCACGCCTCGTTCCTCAATCGCTCTAAGTCGTTGGTCGTCACGGTGATTTTCCGTACAAAGCCCGTGTGAAGGCGGACGTATTCCAACTCGGCAGCCTTGGCGGGATCGGCGTGCAGACGTTCGGCAATTCGCTGCCGCTGGGGGGCATCTGGCGGTGCCCCGGCCAGATCATTGAGCCAGACCGTCTTGGTGTCGACTACCAGGGCTTCACGATAGGGATCGATGGCGTTGGGCATGGTTCGCCCATTTTATGCTCGATCGAACGGGAACGCCACTACCTCGGCGATGCTCTTCGCCCCGGCAGCAATCATCACCAGCCGATCGAAACCCAGGGCCACACCCACGGCGGCGGGCAACCCGGCCTCCATGGCCGCCAATAGCCGGCTCTTTTCCGGCAGCAAAGGCTTGCCATCAGCCTGCCGCTGAGCGTTCACTCGCGCGTTTCGCGCCCTCAGTTCAGCCGCATCCAGCAATTCGTGATATCCGTTGGCCAGTTCGATCCCGGCCACGTAGAGTTCAAATCGTTCGGCCACCGGCGGCGGCCCCGGACGAACCCGTGCCAAGGCCGCCTGGCTGGCCGGATAGTCGTACAGCAACACGGGCCGATCCAGCCCTAAACTGGGCTGCACCTTCTCGGTCATCAATAAATCGAGCCAGCCGTCGCGATCCTCGACCGGCAAGCTTGCCGGCGATTCGACCGCCAACGCTTTGGCCGTTGCGGCCAGTTGCTCGCCACCGACCGCATGCGGATCGATGCCCACGTAACGTCGGAAGGCGTCGGCATAGCTGAGCCGCTCGGCCGGGCCACGGCCTAGCATCGCCTCGCACAGATCGCTGGTCAACTGCATCCCCTCGTCCACTCCGTCGCCCGTCCGATACCACTCGACCAACGTAAACTCGGGATTGTGCAGCGGGCCGGCCTCGTCGCGGCGGAACACCCGGGCCACCTGGTAGATCGCTTCGCCCCCAGCCGCTAACAGCCGCTTCATGGCGAACTCGGGCGACGTCTGTAGCCACATTCGCGTTCCGGCCGGTATGTCATCCTGAGCGCAGCGAAGGATCTCGGATGGCGACAGAGATTCTTCGCTGCGCTCAGAATGACAGACATGGCCGATGTCAACCCAAAACGGATCGAGGTGGCGATCCACCACCGTATCGTGCGAGAGGATCGGCGTCTCGACTTCGAGGAAACCGCGTTCGTCAAAGAACTGCCGCAATCGCCGCAGGAGCTTCGCGCGGAAACGAAGCATATCCCAGGTGACTGTCGGCCGGAAATCGACATGCTGAATGTTCTTGCCCATGATGGCCGGGAACCTACGTGCATTTCACGACGGTTCAGGCTCCCTCCTGTCGCGCAGTCCCGTCGCACCATTGCCGCCACAGGTCGCGAAGCAGGGGCATGAGGTTCGCCGCAAACCGTTGGCCGTCACATAGGGGCGACGCCGCCACACGATCTCGCAGCCCCGACCTCAACGCAGCCAATCGCGGCAAATCGGCAGCCAACGCCAGGGCTCGCTCGACATAGTCGTCTCGACTCTGGGCAATGGCCTCGAAAAGACCGATATTGGACAGATGGCTGAACGTGTGTCGGCTGGCAAACGTCTCGCCGGGCCAAGTAATCACCGGCACACCCATCCACAGCGCGTCGCACGTCGTGGCACTGCCCGAAAACGGACGCGTATCCAGGGCAATATCGACCTGCTGGTATGCGGCCATGTAGTCTGCATACGACGAGGACGGCAATAATATCAGCCGTTCCACGGCCACCTGCTGGCGGCGGAACGCCTCCAAAAATTGCCGCTGCACGGACTCGTCGATCAAGCCCTTGTACTTGAGGATCAGCCGGGACTCGGGCAGGCGGCGAAGGATCTCCGACCAAAGGCTTATGACCGCCGGCGTGATCTTGACCAGATTATTGAAACTCCCGAAGGTGACGTATCCCTTGTCCACTGCCGGCAAGTTGGAAACCGGCGGAGCCGCGGCGGGCGGATCATAACACACATACCCTTCGGGCATCCGCACGACCTTCTCGCGGTAGTAGGATTCCATGCCTTCGGGAACCACGTAGCGGTCGGCCAACAGGTAATCCATGGCGCCGAGCCCGGTGGTTCCTTCGTAGCCAATCCAGGCAATCTGAATCGGGGCCGGCTTGCGGGCAAAGACCAAGAGCCTGTTCTGACCGGAGTGCCCCGCCAAATCGAAGAGCAAATCGATGCCATCATCGCGGATCTGCTCCGCCAATTGTTCATCGCTATAGCCAAACACGTCGTGAAACGTATTCGACACGTCCCGAAACCGTGCCGTGATCTTATCACCCAGCGTGTGATGGCTGTAGCAAACGATTTCACAGGCTTCGCGGTCAAGGTTCTCCAAGATGCGGATCAAAAAGATGGCAACCGGATGCTGGTGAAAGTCGGGTGATAGGAAGCCCAGACGCAAACGGCGCTCAGGATCGGGCGAATTGTGGTGCGGCCGCCAAGTAGTCGCCAATGGCGAGGCATGGATCTCATCGTACTCCCGGTGCATCTCGGCCAGTTGTTCGCAAGTCACTTCATCGGCGTAGTGCGAGGCAAACAACAAATTGCTGCGGACAAAGGCAGACGCAGGGTCGGCCGCCAAGGCCTGCCGAAAGCAATCGATGGCCTCCGACAGTCTGCCTTGTTCCTTGAATGTGCAGCCCAGGCCGTTTAGCACCGCGACAAAGTCGGGCCTGATTTGCAGGGCCCGTTGGTAACAGGCAATGCCTTCCGAGAAGCGTCCCTGATCCTGCAATGCCAAGCCGAGGTTGCCGTGGGCTTCGGCGCACTCGGGCTCCAACTCGATGGCTCGCCGAAAACAGCTTATCGCCTCGTCCAACTGCCCACGGTCTTTCAACGCACAGCCCAGGCAGTTGTGGAAGGCGGCGCGATCAGGAGCCAACTCGACAGCGCGGCGAAAGCATACGATGGCGCTAGGAAACTGTCCCATTCTTCGTAGGCCATCACCGACTTTATGGAACGTTTCCGCTACGTTCGGTTGCAGCGAGATCGTACGCTGGTAGCTGGCAAAGGCCTCCTTGAATTTTCCTAAACGCTGCAAGACATCGGCTAGGTTGAAGTGCGCCTCGGCAAAGTCGGCGTTCAGTTGCACGGCCCGTTGAAAACACTCGACTGCCGCTTCGACTTGTCCGTTGTCCCTCAAGGCATTGCCCAAGCTATGGCAGGCCCCGGCATCGTCGGGCGCCAATTCCAGTGCCCGCCGGCAACACGCAATGGCCTCCGGAAACCTCTTCAGGCCGCGGTACGCCTCGGCCAAATTGACGTGGAAGTCCGCCTTGGCCGGGTTAATCGCAATGGCCTGCGCAATCTTGTCCGCCGCCGCCTGATGCTCGCCCTTCTGACCGGCGATTACACCCAGCAGGTTGATCGCTTCCGCATGATCGGGCTCCACTTGCAGTACCTGCCGGTAGAGTCCCTCCGCAGTCTCAAGACGGCCAGCCTGATGGTGCGCCACTGCTGCCGCAAAGCGTTGGGATACAGCATTCGCCATTGGCCGGCCCTTCGCGGGCATCTCTACTTTGGCCTATCGCCAGAACGCCCGTGCCGTAGCTCTCGGTCCTACTCTTTCACCCGCTCCAAGTACCCACCAGTGCGGGTATCGATCTTGATCAGGTCGCCAATGTTCACGAAGGAGGGACAAGGAAACTCTGCGCCCGTGTCTACTTTGCATGGCTTGGTGACGTTTGTGGCGGTGTTGCCTTTGGCGCCAGGCTCGCAGTATTCCACTCGCAACACAACGTGATTCGGCGGCGTTATGCTGATCGGCTGGTTGTTGTACAGCACGATGCTGCACACCATGCTTTCCTTGAGATACTTCCAGGCGTCGTCGACCTGCTCGGCCGACAACTCATATTGCTCGTAGGTTTCATTCTCCATGAACACGAACTGGTCCTGCTGCTTGTAGAGAAACTGCGCCTGGATTTCTTCGATTTCGGCGGCTTCGAGGCTGTCGCCGCTCTTGTACGTGCGATCCAGCACGGTGCCGCGGAGCAGGTTCCGCAGCTTGCACTTGTACAGTGCCTGCCCTTTGCCGGGCTTGACAAAATTGCACTCGATCATGATGTACGGATCGCCGTCGATCTGTACCTTCAGGCCCTTGCGAAACTCGCTGGTGTTATAGCTCGCCACGTTCGCTTCCCATTCGCTATGTGTAAGGGTATGGTTGTGGTAAAATTTGCCGCGATGGCATGTTATCTTCAAACTCACCCGGCCGCCAATTCGCCCCGCCAAACCGCTTGGCAAGCAGCGTTGGCCCAGTCGATCCGTTGCCCCGTCGAACTCTGCCGGCTGCTGGGCCTGGACCCGTCCGTAGCCGTTGAGGCTCAGCGGGCGGCTGGCAGCTTTGGTCTGTTGGTCCCGCGACCCTACGTTTCCCGCATCCGGCCGGGCGATCCAACCGACCCCCTGCTGCTGCAAATCCTGCCACGGCACACGGAAACCGTCTCGACACCGGGGTTCAACGCCGACCCGCTGCACGAGGCCGAAGCCGCGTGCGGCCCCGGCCTGCTACAGAAGTATCAAGGCCGACTTCTGATGGTAACAAACCGGTCGTGCGCCGTCCATTGCCGCTTCTGTTTCCGAAGGCACTTTATCTGCCTCCAGCGGCCCGAGGGCGACACGGCCAGCGATGGCACTCTGCCGTATGGCAACGGATTGTGTGATGCCTCGGCCGCAATGCGAAAAATCGCCGCCGACCCCTCCATTCGGGAGGTGATCCTCAGCGGCGGCGACCCATTGATGCTCCCCGACGACGACCTGGCCCGGCTCGTCGGCGAACTCGGCAATATCCCACACCTCACCCGGCTCCGCGTCCATACGCGGCTGCCGGTGATGATTCCCGAGCGCGTTACCGACGAGCTGCTTTCCTGGCTCCGCGCGAGCCGGCTTTCATGCATCACAGTGGTACATATCAACCACGCGGCCGAAATCGACGACGACGTTGCGGCCGCCCTGGGCCGGCTCATCGACTCCGGCGTTCCCGTGCTCAGCCAGTCGGTGTTGCTGCGAGGCGTCAACGATCGGGTCGAAACATTGGCCGAGTTATTTGAGCGGCTGGTTAATCTGCGGGTGATTCCCTATTATTTGCACCAGTTGGACGCGGTAGCCGGCGCTGCCCATTTCCAGGTGCCGATTCCGACGGGCCTCGCACTGATGGCCGAGCTTCGGGCCCGGCTTCCCGGATACGCCGTGCCGCGCTACGTTTACGAGAGGCCCGGCGCCGCCGGCAAGGAGGTCTTGGCGTAGTGCCGCCGTCATGCCGAAGGCCGCCAAGTATTCCACCGTTCCAACCTTTGCACGCCATCATGATCTTCCGACAGATTGAGTTCAACTCCGCCGAGTATCGACACGAGCGCGCCCTGCGCGATGAAGTGCTACGCAGACCGTTGGGAATGACTTTGGACGACAATCCGGAGTTGGAGCGAGAGCACTGGCACTTTGGCCTCTTCGACGACGATGGAACGTTGATCGGCTGCGCGGTTGTCGCTCCAGTTGATGCCGAGACGGCGAAGATTCAGCAAGTGGCCATCGCCCCGGCGCAACAGCGACGCGGGCATGGACAACAAATCATGTGCGAATTGGAGGCTCGATTGGCGGCGGAAGGCATCCGCCGATTCGTCCTGCATGCGCGGCTGTACGCCGTCGGCTTCTACGACCGGCTCGGATATCAGCGGCTGGGAGAGCCGTTTACCGAGACAACCCTGCCGCATGTGCGCATGGAGAAATACGTGCCGGCGGGCTCGGATCCCGCACCTACCCCCCACTCTCAATCTCCTGGGCCAACCGAGACTGGCAAAGCCAGGGTTTGATTTTCCGGGCCTGCTTCGTCACAATAGATAGCACTGTCGCATGTTGAGCAACCCCGGCGGTCGCTGGTCTCCAACCCCTAGCCTCTGATCCCTTTCCCATGATTTGCGTCAGCATTGGCCGTGGCCGACATCGCCATGTAATTGCCGAACATCGACACCTGGTCGACCAGGGGACGAAGCTGGTCGAACTCCGTCTGGACTACATCAATGGCGACGTCAACCTGCGGCGTCTGGTGGCCGATCGCCCCTGCCCAGTCATCATTACCTGCCGACGCACCGTCGACGGCGGCAAGTTCAGCGGCAGCGAAGAGCAACGCATCTTGCTACTCCGTTCGGCGATCGCCGAGGGGGTGGAGTACGTCGACCTGGAGGACGACATCGCCGGGCAGATCCCGCGATTCGGCAAGACCAAGCGGATCATTAGTCTCCACGACTTCCGCAAGACTCCCGACAACGTCGACGAAGTTTATGCCCGGCTGTGCCAGTTCGACCCCGACATTGTCAAGATGGCCACGATGGCCAACCATCCGCACGACAACCTGCGGATGCTCGAACTGACGCGCCGCAGCAAGGTGCCGACGATCGCCTTGTGCATGGGCGACATCGGAATCCCCTCGCGAATCCTGGCCGGCAAGTTCGGCGCACCGTTCACCTACGCCACGTTCCATCACGAGCGGGCGTTGGCCCCCGGCCAGCTCAGTTATCAGCAGATGACCGAAATCTATCACTACGATCAGATTGACGCCGCCACGGAGGTCTACGGTGTGATCGCCGATCCGATCGGCCACAGCCTCAGCCCGCAGATTCACAACGCGGGCTTCCGCCACTGCAATTTGAACAAGGTTTACATCCCGATTCGTGTGCCGCGCGAAGACTTGGTGCGATTCATCGAAGACGCCACGGCGCTCGACATCAAGGGCCTTAGCATTACCATTCCTCACAAAGAGGAAGTGGTTAAGCGACTGACCGAGGCCGACGACGCGGTGGGAGGCATCGGTGCGGCCAACACCGTGATCTTCCGCGGGGCAAAGCGGATGGGCTTCAACACCGATTATAGTGCCGCGATGGCCAGCCTCGAAGCCGCCATCGCCGATAGTGAAGACCCTCAGCGCCGATTGCAGGGCCGCACCGCACTCGTGCTCGGGGCCGGCGGCGTCGGCAAGGCCGTCGTCTATGGGTTGGTTAGCCGCGGAGTTCACGTGGTCGTGACCGACATCGCGTCGCGCCAAGCTCTCACGCTGGCCCAACGCTTCGACTGTCGCACGGTCGAGTGGAGCGCAAGGCATTCTGTTTCGGCCGACGTGTTGTTCAATTGCACGCCGGTCGGCATGCATCCCAACGTCGACGAAACACCGTTCGAGAAGCATCACCTGCGGCCGTCGATGATCGTCTTCGACGCCGTCTACAACCCCGAGCATACGTTGCTGGTGAAGGACGCCCACAGCCGCAACTGCACGGTGATTACCGGCGTTGATATGTTCGTCCGCCAAGCGTGCATGCAGTTCGAGCTATTTACCGGCCAGCCAGGCCCGGCCGACCTGATGCGTGAGACGATCCGTCGTGCCATCGGCGCGGCGAAGTACTAAGCTTTGTCGGAAAAGGCGAACGTGTCATCCTGAGCGCAGCGAAGGATCTCTTCCGAGGTAGGGAAAGCTCGCAGATTCTTCGCTGCGCTCAGAATGACAATCGGGAGGTTCTAGTGTTTTCCGACCAAGCCTAGTGCGAGCCGCACGGGCATGTTGCGTCCCTGGCGGCGTGACTCCACCGTTTTGAAAGCGAATTTCACGCTAGACGTTCTCGGGATGCGATCTAATGCGGCCCGCGAGCTTCTCGCAACCAGAGCAGGTCCTCTCGCAGTTCTTCGAGAGTCTCGCGGAGGCCGGCGAAACGGCGGCAGAAGCGGCGCCACGCCAGATAGGCGCCCAGAATCGCGGTGATCGCCAGGCCGCCGGCGAAGATCGCCAGCCACCCGGCTCGCCCGATGTGACCGATGCCGTCCAAGACATCGGCCAGCAGTACCGCTCCCAGCGGCAGGGCTGTCAGTATCATCACTACGGCCGCGAGCCAGACAATCGCCAATAGCACCAACTCGCGCAGGTCGCTTTGCAGTTCCAACCGCGCCAGTTGCCAGCGCAGCGCCGCCATCTCGCGCAGATCGGCCCCGAGAGCGCCGAGTTGGGCGCGGAAATCCGAGAACAACGATCGATTGGCCGAATCGCTCACGGGCAGTTTACCTATCGGGCGCGGAATTGGTCCACGCTTGTTGCAGTTCCTCCCAAACGCGTTGTTTCAGCGCGTCGAGCGCACGCGCGCCAGCGATGCACCCAACCGCCGGGCGACTCGTCCAGGCCGTAGCCCGGCCGAAATCGACATCCCAAGGCCGAGCGCGGCCGCTATGCTCCACAGCGGATGACGAGCCACGCAAGTCCGCCACGAGAGAACCTGCCGTGCCGTCTCGCGTGTCGCCCCAACGTGCCCCGCGATGCGCCGCCGCGACCGCCCGATCTCCAATTGCAGATCGCGCTTGCGGCGCAGCAGTTCGGCGTCGGTGCTTCGAGCGATCATGCTTCCCTTGTGCAAATCTCCCCGCTCCTTTTGAGAGGGGCGGGGGTGAGGGCCTTAGCGCCGCAGCAACCGGCCAAGATACAGTCCCAGCAAAGTGGCGATCGCCAGCGATTTGCCCGGGTTACGTCGTACAACGTTGAGCGTGCCGTCGATCACGTCGCCAACGCTCGTCTGGCGGACGGACTTCACGCGTTCGGCCGCCTCCTCGCGCAGCTTGTGATACGTTGCCTGAGCCTTGTCGAACTCCGCTTTAGCACGTTTCAAAGCCTCGATCGGCGAGCAAGAACCGTGTACCTCATCGGCGGACGCACTGTCTTCATACATCATATCGACCTCCAAAAACACTGTACGTCATCATAGGGCCAACGGCGTCAAATGACGCGCTCGCAAAGTCCGCGCAACCGGCACGATCGACAGAGACAGTTCGTAGGGTGCGTCCTTGACGCACCCCATATGAACTACGACATCGCGGCTACGCTGGATTCTGCAACTCCGACGTGCAGAAGGCGCACCGCACCGCTTTGATCGGGATCGTGGACATGCATTGCGGGCAAGTCTTGGTCGTCGGCTCGCTCTTCGACTCGAAGCTCGCCGTTAGGCGATTCATTTGCCGAATAACCAAGAATATGCAAAAGGCGACGATTGCAAAGTCCAGTACGTTGTTCAGAAACAGCCCATAGTTGATCGTAGGCGCTCCAGCCTTCTTCGCAGCGTCAAGCGATGGATAAGAAATCCCCGTAAGATTGACGAAGAGGCTGGAAAAGTCGACTTTGCCCAAAACCATCCCGATCGGCGGCATGATGATGTCGTTCACCAGCGACGTGACGATCTTACCGAACGCCCCGCCGATGATGATGCCCACCGCCATGTCGACTGCGTTTCCCTTGACCGCGAACTCACGAAACTCTTTGAGCATGCCCATGATTGGACCTCCTCGGAGCGGTTGTGACGTAATGGAAGAGGGCCGAATTATAGGGCCGAAACGGGCGGCGATCAAGCAGCAGGCACACACGCGGCACATTGCCGTCGCAGCCAAACCGCTACGAATCCGTGGTGGGACTCGCGGCGCTCGATCGGCCCTGCGATTGCCTTGCGTCGCGCATTCTCGGGTCATGCAAGCAGGTGCGCGCCGATCCACAGCACCAGCGACACGCCCAATACGGTGGCCGCGTAGCGGCGCCAATCGGACATCGTCGCCGGCCGGCTGTCCGAGGTTTCGCCGGCAAGATAGCGGATGTCGGCGTAGCGCACCGCCAGGAGGCAGAGGGCCGTGCCCCAGAAAAGTGCGTCCATGTACGTCAGACCCCATCCGGCCTGACTCTGGCCGATGCCGATGGCCGACATCGCCAGGACGAAATTACCGATGCCCATCCAGAACAGCCGCACGAGACAGCCGCTCGCGCGACCGGATGAAGAACTCTCGCCCTGCATAATGCCCTCCGGTATCGTTTGGCGATGAACCGGATGGCGGCCCGACCATCCACGAACAACCTGCGACGCCACCGCGGCGTAGCACCCTTGTCGCATAGCAGCCCCAACTGGAAATCGTCCGGCCTGCGGTCGCGACTTCGCCTATTGTATCACCCGTGGCGTCCGTTGTGACCGCTCGGGAAGAGTTTACCGGCGGCTCCCCCACGTTTTCAGCCTGCGCAACAGGAGGTCGATACTAGAAATGCTGGACTAGCACGAGGAGGGTTGCCATGCAATGGACGAGCCGGATTCTAATCGTGGGCATTCTCTGCGCGGCCAGTTCGGCCACCGGTTATCAGCCGGGCTGCGCGAACTGTAACGCAGGTCTGTCCAAACCATCTTGGAACTACCACGGGATGGATGCCGAGGCCTGCGCCTCCCCCTGTGGATACAGCTTGGCGCCCGGTTGCTGTGAAGACACCCGCCATTGTTGCGACAACGCCTGGGCCGGCTACTGCGAACATCGGGCCCGTGTCGACGCCTTCTGGTATCGCGTAGGCGCGCCCGGCTGGTGTGGCCGCGGCAAGAACTCTTGCCAGGCCCCCATGATGCCCTGCCAGTCGTGCGCCGCAGCCACTATGGATGCGACACATCCGACGCCAGCCGCCGCGCCAACCGCGCCGCCTGTGCCTGCGCCACCGGTTGCACGGAACCGGGCATGGTAGGGACGACCGCGCTTCGGCTCATTTGCTCTGCGCGGCGAACTCCTTACTTGCTTCGACCAACACGGTGAGGTTTTCCGGCGGCACGCGCGGCGATACAGAACAGGCGCTGCTCAGAATGTAGCCGCCGCCAGGGCTGCCAACCTTCAACCGCCACAGCGCATCGGCCCGCACTTCGTCGCGCGACTTCTTCAGCAGCGTATTGACGGCGTCGATGTTGCCCTTGAAAAAGACTCGCTCGCCGACGCGCCGCTTGGCATCGGCTAAGTCGACGCTGCCCAGCGGAGGCGGATCCAACGTGTCGATGCCGTCGATGCCGGTGTCGGCCATCCGCTCCAGCCGATCACCGATGTCGCCGCATGTGTGTGTGTACACCGGGACGCCGGCGGCGTGAATGCGTCGGACGACTTCGGCCTCGAACGGAAGCACGAAGCGGTCGTACTGACGCGGCGAGATGAACCCTCCCCCGGCAAAGGCCGACGAAATAAGCACGGCGTCCACGCCACGCCGGGCTTGTTCCACGCCCAGGTCCGCTGTCCCTTCCGCGTATGCCGCCAAGATCGCCTCGCAGCGATCGGGCTCATCGATCAGGTACATCAAGGCCTCCTGATAACCGAACAGCTCCATCAACTGGGTGAACGGCGAGAAGATCTCACTGTGAACCGCGAGTTCGTCGCCTGCCTCCGCTTTCACCAATTCGATAGTGCGGAACAAGTAATCGGGCCAGTACCGCGTGCGATCGGACCGATGGGGTGTGAGGCCAAAATAGTACGGATACTTCAACGCGCCCAAATCGTGCGGATCGTCGTAGTAGATTTGCTCAACATCGATCTCGGCCACCGTCGGTCGGCGGTAACCGGGCGCGTGAATATGCTGCACGTTGTCGTCGGCCGGACACCGAGCCTGCTCGCCGTTGGTGAAAAAGACGGTTTGCCCACCATCGGCCGCCGTCTCGATCCGGGCGACGTATTGCATCCAATTGGGATCGCGGCCCGACAAGTTCAACAACACGCCGTCAAAGCCATATCGTCGTGCTAACGTCGTGAGCGCGCGAGCGAAACCCTCGCTCGTGTACCATAGCTCGGCCGGCTTGACGTCGGTATTCAGCAGATAGTGGCCAATCGAGAGCTGACACATCACCGGCACGCGGTCGACGTGCTCGTGCCGCATAGCGGCGTGAAGACGCTGTTTTCCGGTCATTTGCAGCCTATCAGGGTTGGAAAAACGTGCCCCGAAGCTCGACCGCCAACCGGTCGATCTCCTGCTGGATTTTTACCAGCGCCGAAGGAGCCTGTCTATATCCGTCGGCCGAGCGCATCGCGTCATGCCCGCGCCGGCTCAACAGGGCCAGTTCGACGTGCCGCGGATTGGCGGCGTCAAATCGATCGAGCGGAATGTACCGCAACATGCCGGGCGTGCCAAAACCTTTGCCGCCGCGCACGCTACAGCCCGAGACCAACTCATTGACGATCGCGCTATTGAGCACCGCGCAAAGGTAGTGGGCCTCGTCGCTCGAATGGCATGCCACCAGCACGCACGTCTCCTGGGGAATGGGCGACCGCAGACCCAATCGCGGGTCATGCACCGCTTCGATCACGGCCGCGTTGATCTGCCGATCCATGCGCCGCCACACCACTTTGATCGGCGCCGTCGTATACGGGCCGACATTGTACATCGAGTAGAATGGGCCTTTGCCCTGGTAGCGACGGTATGCCGCTCGGGCCGCCAATAGCTCGCGAAACTGTGCGAGATAGCGAAGCGCCCGCGGATACCGCTCCCGCATGAGGGCTTCGTCGATGCCGTTTCGCGTCGCGGGGTCCTGGGCCAGAATCAGATAGGCAGACGTAGCAGTCGAAAAACGCGCAACGTCGGACCAGCGCACCAGCGGAAAGAGCAAGTCGGGCTCGATCACCGCCTCGATCGATTCGATCGGGTGCTTGCCCCGGGCGGCGATGTTGCGAATCCGCATTCCGCCTTCGGCCGCACCGAGCAATTCCACCCAATACACGCCGTTCGCCCCGCCGCTATTGGCCCCGAGGTGCGCAATGTACGGACAGGTCGCCAGGCACACATCCTGCACCGTGTCCGCACGTTCATCCACGATCCGCCACGGTGAGTTGGGACGCGACGGATCGACCGGTTGAGCGAAACAGTGTATCACCTGGTCCGTCCCCCGTTCCGCATCCCCCGCCCCCTTTTCTTCCCAGCGATAATACGGCACGGGATACGTCGTAGCCAAGCCCTTTTCCAACACGATCGTGCTTGTCCAATTGGCGGCGTCGAAGGGGCGCAGGGCCACCAAATCGTCGACGCGCAACACCTTGAGCGGCGCGCCGTCCGTACCCAGGCGAAAACGGCGAAAGCCGTCGCCGGCCCCTTTCGTTTGGAAGAGCGTCTGCGTGATGACCATGCCCAGCCGGCCGCCGGACTTCAGATAGCGATCGGCCGCGGCGTAGAGCATCAGCATCGACAGGTCCTTCTTGCCACCGCCGTGCCGGGCCTCGTTGCCCGAGAGCGAAAATAGCCCGTAATGCTCCCAAAGCGGTTTGGTGGCCTGCCGATCCGCGTCCGAAAGGTTGTCCCATGCGATCCACGGCGGGTTGCCCACCACAAAGTCGAACGCCTCGGTAGCCGCCGCCGGAACGCCATCGCCCAGGATCGAGTCGCATAAATCGATGGGCACTTCGATGCGCTGCCCCTTCGGCAGCAGATCGCTGATGGCGATCAAGTAGTTCGCCCGAGCAGTAATTACGGCGAGCGGGTTAAGGTCGAAACCGACCGGCAAAGGAGAGAGGGGAGAGAAAAGAGAGGAGTGGGAAGAAGCACTAGGAATTAGGGATTGGGGATTAGAGCATAGCGACGTAATAGCCCCATTATCGGCGGTCCGCAGCCGCCTGAGGGCCATCAACAAGAACGTGCCAGAGCCGCAGGCCGGATCCAGCAGCCGCTGGGTCGGATCACCCGTATAGCCCACCTGGTCGAGCACGTGCGCGGCGAGCCAGTCGGGCGTGTAGTATTCGCCCAGTTCATGCCGCAGAGTTCGCGGGAACAGGTCCTGATACAGACCCTTAAACAGGTCGCACGCTTCGTCGTCCGGCGACAGAGCCACCGGATCGATTTCCGCCACGGCATCAGTCAGACGGCTAATGAAGGAGTGGACCGCCTTGGAGGATGACGTCGAGTGCCAGAAAAACGGATTGCCGGGCAGCAGATCGATGTTGCCATCGCCCACGACTTGCGAAGCTACCAGGCTCACTACGAGGGCATAGTAGGTTTGCAGTGCCAGCAGCACGCTGTCGGCGTCCTGGGTCGTGGTCTTGATCCCGTACCGCCCGGCAAGTTTGACCAGATGTTTCGCACTTCGGTCATTCGCCCGGCCGGCCTCGCGGCGAACCGCCGCTCGCCCCGTTGGCAATGCCTCGTAGAATACGGCCACCGCCTCGCGCGTCCACGGTGAACGAGCGCCAAAGATCCGCTGAAGGTCGAGGTTGTTGATGCGCAGTCCTCTCAGTGTGGTGTGGTCTGATACAGGCATCGCTCACTATCATTGCCGATACGTTCCGTGTGCCGTCTCGCTGGTTACGGCACACGGAGTGTGCCTACTATTTTCCAAATGATCAACTCTTAGTGCCGACTTAGCGCCGCAGCTTGCTTGTGAGGCGTTGGTATTTTGCGCGGCGGTGGGCGAAGCGGTCGGGGTTATCAGCCAAGATCGCCGCTTCGTACGCGGCGAAATTGCCCTCGAACCAGCCGACGCGGCCGTTGCCTTCCATGATCAACAGGTGCGTGCAAATGCGGTCGAGGAAGAAGCGGTCGTGGCTAATGATCATGGCGCAGCCGGAGAAGTCGACCAGTGCCTGCTCGAGCACTCGCATCGTCGCCACGTCGAGGTCGTTGGTCGGTTCATCCAACAGAAGCAGGTTGCCGCCGCGGCGGAGCATTTTGGCCAGATGAATGCGATTTCGCTCGCCACCCGAACAAGTCCCCACCCGCTTCTGCTGCTGGGCACTGCGGAAGTTGAACCGCGCCACATACGCCCGGGCGTTGACCGCGACCTTGCCTAATTCGATCCGATCGGCGCCGCCGGTGATCTCGTCAAACACCGTGTTGTCGTCGTTCAGGGCGTCGCGATGCTGATCGACATAAGAAAGAACCACGGTGGGGCCGATTTCGATCGTGCCGGCATCGGGCTGCTCCTGGCCGACGATCATCCGCATCAGCGTGGTCTTGCCCGTTCCGTTAGGGCCGATCACGCCGACCATTGCCCCGCGCGGCACGCTGAACGAACAATCCTCCAGCAAGTTCAGCACGTCGCCCTCCGAGCGAAACGATTTGCCGACGTTCTTGAATTGCAGCACCTTCTCGCCCAGTCGCGGCCCGGGAGCGATCTGAATGATCGTTTCGCTGGTCGGATCGATCTGCTGGCTGGCCAACTGCTCGTAGGCATTTACCCGGGCCTCGTTCTTCTGCAAGCGGCCGTGGTGCGACTTCTGGATCCACTCCAATTCGCGCTGCAGGGTTTTTTGCCGCTGCGTCTCGCGCTTCTCGATGACCCGCAGCAGTTGGGCCTTCTGTTCGAGCCACGACGAGTAGTTGCCCTCGAACGGCAGCCCGCGTCCGTTTTCGAGTTCCAGGATCCACTTGGTGATGTTGTCGAGGAAGTAGCGGTCGTGGGTGACAATGATCACGGTGCCCGGATAGTCGCGGAGCGTCTGTTCGAGCCACTCGATGGTCTCGGCGTCGAGGTGGTTTGTGGGCTCGTCCAGGAGCAGCAAGTCGGGCTTCTCCAACAGTGCCATGCCCAGGGCCACGCGACGCCGCTCGCCGCCCGAAAGCTGGCGAACCGGCGCGTCATCGGGCGGAAGCACCAAGGCGTCGCTGGCGATATCCAGCATCCGGTCCAACTCCCAGCCGTTGCAGGTGTCGATCTGTTCCTGCAACCGCCCCATCTCGTCCATCAGCTTATCCAGATCATCGCCCGGCTCAGGCTCCGCCATGCGGCCAGTGATCGCGTTGAAACGGTCGATCAGTTCCTGGACCGGTTTCATGGCCGTGTGCAGATTTTCGCGGACCGTTTTGTCGAGGTCCAACTGGGGCTCCTGTGCCACATAGCGGACTCGCATTCCCTTGGCCAAGTTGGCCGTGCCGTGGAAGTCGGCATCGAGTCCGGCCATGATCCGCAGGAGGGTCGACTTGCCGGCCCCATTTTCGCCCACCACGCCGATCTTGGCGCCGTAGAAGAACGAAAGATTGATATTGCGCAGCACAACCTTCTCGCCGAAGGCCTTGCTGACATCGTGCATCTCGAAGACGAATTGCGGGGGCATGGGGCTGGTGACTTCTTCTAAGCTACGTTTGGTCACTCGTGACCGGGCTAAGCGGCGACTTGTTCAATCTGCCAATTTCCCGCGTCTCGGCTGACACGACCGAATCGATCGGCGTATTGCGCCGCAGAACTTCGATCATGGCCGCGTCAAGTCCCGGAATTCTGGGGCGTCGTGTCGGCCGCGACGGATCACACATCCAAATTCCTCGCCTCGAGCGCGTGCTTTTCGATGAACTCGCGGCGGGGCTCTACTTTGTCGCCCATGAGAATGCGGAACAGGTCGTCGGCGGCGTTGGCGTCGTCCATTCGCACCTGCAAGAGCGTGCGGTTGGCCGGATCGAGCGTCGTCTGGCGAAGCTCCTCGGCGTTCATTTCGCCCAAGCCCTTGAAGCGGGTCACTTGCAGGCCCTTTTCGCCGGCGGCGCGGACGGCCGCCAGCAGGCCGCGGAGGTCTTCCAGGCCGCTGCTGGTGTCGCCGCGGCGCAGGCGGTAGCGGGGCTCTTCCACGCCCGTCCGTTCTTGCGGAATCAGGCTGTCGATATCGAATCCCATTTCGCGCAACGAGGACAGTTGGTTGTTGATCGAGCGAACTTCGTGCAGCTCGACGATGTGCAACTTGCTGCGGGGTTCGGCCGTTTCGCGGCCCTCATTGTTGCCGTCCTCGACCAGGTTCAGCTCCTCACCAACCTCTTCTTCCTGCGTAGCTACGAACTCATCGAGCTTTTCTCTCGTGGCAAACCAATATTCTTCGTGGCCGAGGTAAACGTGGAAGATCGGCAGGCGGCCGGTGTCCGAATCGCGACGCGTAGCGTGCGTCCGGAGGCTTACGCCGCGGCGTTCCAGGGCCAGAAGCGAATCTTCGAGAGCCGCCAGCGTGCGGCAGAGTTGCTCCATTTCCTTGCCCTTGATCGTGCGGTCGTCGCCGGGCTCGAACACCGCATCGATCAGACCGGCGTCGAGCAACTGGGCCCGCATCTCCTCCTCGGTCTGCACGTAGTACACTTCCTTCTTATGTCGCACGCGGAACAGCGGCGGCTGAGCAACGTAGACGTAGCCGTTCTTTACCAGATCGTACATTTGGCGATAGAAAAACGTCAGCAGCAGGGTGCGAATGTGCGAGCCATCGACGTCGGCGTCGGTCATGATGATGATCTTGCTGTAGCGGCGTTTGCTCAAATCCATCTCCTCGCCGATGCCGGCCCCGATGGCGGAAATCATGCTGCGGACCTCTTCGTTGGCCAGCACTTTGTCTTCGCGCGACTTATAGGCGTTGATGATCTTGCCGCGCAAGGGGAGGATGGCCTGATATTCGCGGATACGGCCGCCTTCGGCGCTGCCGCCGGCCGAATCGCCTTCGACCAGATACAACTCGCAAAGATCGACCTCGCGGCTGCTGCAATCGCGGAGTTTGCCGGGCAAGCCGCCGCCGCTCAATGCGCCCTTGCGCTCGCGCACCAGTTGCCGCGCCTTGCGGGCGCTTTCGCGCGCTTCGGCCGCCAACAAACCCTTCTGGATAATGATCTTGGCCGTCTTTGGATTTTCTTCCAGATACTTGGCCAAGTAGTCGCCCACGGCCGAGTTGATAATTCCTTCGACCTCGCTGTTGCCGAGCTTGGTCTTCGTCTGACCTTCAAACTGCGGCTCGGGCACGCGGAGCGAGATGACGGCCGTCAGACCTTCGCGGCAGTCGTCGCCGGCGGGTGTGAGGTCCTTGTACAAGCCCGACTTCTTGCCATACGCATTCACCGTCCGGGTGATCGCCGCGCGAAAACCGGAGACGTGCGTGCCTCCTTCGGTCGTACAGATGTTGTTGACGTACGAATGGACGTTTTCGGTGAACTCGTTGGAGTACTGCATGGCGATTTCCATGCCCACGCCCTCGTAGTCGCCGGCGACATAGATGATATCCTCGTGCGCTGCCTCGCTGGCTCGGTTGAGATGCTCGACGAACTCGAGGATGCCGCGCTCATAGTAGAACGTTTCGCCGTCGCCGGTGCGGTTGTCGCGGAAGGCGATCTTCACGCCGCGATTGAGGAAGGCCAATTCCTGCAAGCGGCGGTAGAGAATGTTGTACTGGAAGTTGGTGTTGGGGAATATCTGCGGATCGGCCTTGAAGGTGGTTTTCGTGCCCACGCGATCGCTGCGACCGATGCGGCGAACATCGGCCACCGGCACGCCGCGCTCGTATTCCTGTTGATACACGTGCCCTTGGCGCCGCACTTCGACTTCGCACCACTCGGAGAGGAAGTTGACGACCGTCACGCCGACGCCGTGGAGCCCGCCGGACGTTTGGTATGCCCCCTTTTTGAACTTGCCGCCGAATTTCAGCACGGTCATCACGCCCTGTAGCGTGGAAAAACCGAGATCCTCGTGATGCTCGACCGGGATGCCGCGGCCGTTGTCTTCGACCGTCACCGAGCCGTCGTTGTTGATCGTCACAGAAATTTCCGTGGCGAAGCCGGCCATTGTTTCGTCGATCGAGTTGTCGACTACTTCGTAAACGAGATGGTGCAAGCCGCGGCTGGTCGTATCGGCAATGTACATGCTCGGCCGTTCGCGGACGTGCTCCAGGTCGCTCAGGTGCTCCAGATCCTTTGCGCTATACTCGGCGTCGCCCTTGTTGCGCTCGAGATGATAGGTGTTCAGATCCGGGGATTCGGCGGGTTCTTGTGGATTGGTCGACATTCGTTCTTTCTTTCCGCAGCACTCAGAACGTTTCCGTCAATTGTGCAGTAGTATTGATTATTCTTTATCGCTTATCGCCGCTCGAGAGCGCTGCACGTACCGGCCAGACTTCACTGGTCTTTCCGATGTGCCGTGAAACAAGCAGCACGCTTTCCTTTTCACTAGCCCAGGCGTTCACGCCTGGGTACACGTACAAGTGTCTTTGTACCTCTTCAGCCCCCTTCAGGGGCCGTGAGGTCTGCATCGGCTTGAATGTCATCCTCTTCCGTTCTCTCCAGTAAATCGGATAGCTTTCCCATATAGTGATGCGCTTCCTGGTTATCGATATAGCGCGACACCTTTTCCAACTCGTCCTGCCGTAGCGTCAAGACTCCATATCCTTCTTGCCACTTGAAGTTGAAGCCAGGCCGGATTTCTTCGTTGACCCGATGACACGTCGCACCTTTCACTTGGCCGATAAACTCGCTGACTTTCAGCGTCGGCGGCAGCCGAACCAAGAGATGCACATGATCCGGCATGGCATTGTGGCGTATCGGCAATCCGCCGCGCGTCTTGGTCTCCTCACTGATAATCTTCAATAGATCGGGTCGAAAGTCGCGGCGGATCAGGGGAATTCGGGCTTGGGTCGACCACGCGAAGTGGTAATACAGTTGATGAAACGCATGTCCCATTGTTCGTCAATGATCGGCCCATTTGCGGCCCCTAAAGGGGCCTCAATAGAAAGGAAAGTAATATTATCGTCTCCTTTTCCACAGGCGTAAACGCCTGGGCTAGAGAAAAGGTATGAAAAACGACGGTTTATCCGAACGTTGAAGAAGGAGATCGTCCTCAAGTCGTTGGACAAAAGGAAAGGAAAACGTCCCTTCGCGACCTCGACACAGGTTTCTACGACCTCTCAGTTATTCAATCTTTCCCACGCGGTAGCGCAGGTTCTTGATTCCTTCGTCAGGCAAAAGTTGGCCGAGCTTGGCCAACAGAGCCGCCTTCTGGAATCCCAACTCTTGAACAAGCGTCGAATTGGCTACCACGATTTCCAATGTGCCGCGGCGCACCTGGCCAACGCGGGTGTAACGGGCGACAAGCGAACCGGCCGCCTCGCGCCACGCATCGTCAAACGCCGCGGCGCTCTGCACCCGCGCATAACCACGCCGCGACATCAGCTCGGAAAGCACATTGCCGATCGTTTGCGGGCCGCGGGCCATGATTATCCTTGTCGGTGGTTGATCAGGGTGCGTCTCCGACACACCCTACGATTATTGTTCACGTGCCAACGGCATAATGACGTAGGCGTAGCCGTCTTCGGTCGTGCATAAGGCGGCGCTTTCGGCGTCGCGTAATTCCATGGTGAACGACTGCTCCGGGCTCAGCACCTTGAGGAAATCACTCAGGAAGCGCGGGTCGAGCGTAATTCCCAAGTCAGCGCCGTCGTAGGCGATCGGCAGTTCGACATGAGACTCGCCCAACTCGGCGCCGTGGCCGGCCAACACCACCTTGCCGCCGCCGAACGTGAAATCAACACCGCGGCGATCCTCGCTGGTAACGATCTGTGCCTGGCGGACGGCCGCGTAGAACGGGCCGACGGATAGCTCGACCTTCACCATGCCTTCGCGGCGGGGAAAAACGTCGCGCCACTTCGGGTAGCGCCCCTCGACCAGCCGCGAGTAGATCGTCGCTCCGCCGCTGCGCACGAGCACATCGTTATCGCGGGCGGCAAGCTGAATGTTCTCCTCGTTGTCGGCCAGGGCCCGCTCGATTAGTTGCATGGCCCGGGTAGGAATGATCGTCATGTGATCGTTCGAGACGTGACCGCCCACCGATTGGGCCGGCCCTTCCTGACGGGCCAATCGTCGGCCATCGGTGGCCACGGCCGTCAGCCCAGTGGCCGAAAGCTCCAATAACACGCCCCCCAAGGCGTAACGGCTGCTCTCGTTGTCGGTGGCGTAAACGGTCCGCCGAATCACCTCGCGGAACATCCGAGCCGGCATCTCGTGATACTTCTCCGCCTCGAACGCCAGCACGCTCGGAAACTCGTCCGGATTCTCCGACGGGAGCTGAAACTCGCTTCGGTCGCCGCGCACGCGAACCTTGTGCCCGTCACTTTCGATACGAAGCTGCTCGTCGGAGCTTTCGCTGAGGATCTTGCCAAAACGGTCGCGAGGCAGAACCACGCTACCCGGCGCTTCGACGGAGAACCCCGGCACTTCCACGCGCACTCCGACCTCCAGATCAGTGCCCATGAGGATCGCACTGTCGCTGGTCAGGCTGAGCTTCACATTCTGGAGGATTGGTTTGGGGCTTCGGGCTGGTGCCACGCTGGCCGCCATTTGGAAGGCGTGGAGGAGCTTTTCTCGTTCGCACGTCGCTTTCATGGATTGGTACTACCTTTCTTTGATTTATATTCCAGTAACAGTATTAGTAAGCGGCCTCGAAATGTCAGTGGCCGTCGTGTCGAACTTACTAACCGCTCACCGCATAATGGTTTAGTCTCTCGCATGGCTATTGAGCGTATGTGGAAAACGCGTTGAGTGCCTGTTGGCCTAAGGTTACTGCTGATGTGGTAGATAGGATTTCTTCTTAGCATCATTTCAGTATTGTTGGTAGATGCCACAGGCAGGCAAAGTTGTCAACGTGGCACCTTCACTTTTTCCACAAGTCCTTCTGCAATTGTTCGATGGCCGCATGAATCGTAGCGTCGCTCTCGGCCAACTCTTCCGTCTTGCGGCAACTGTGTAGCACGGTCGTGTGGTCGCGGCCGCCGAAGTAGCGACCGATCTCTTGCAGGCTTGCGCAGCGCCGTGCCGTGCAAGATACACCGCCACGCCACGTGCGTTAACCAGCGCCCGACGCCGCACGGGACTCTTCAAGTCCGACAGCCGTAGCGAAAAATGCCGCGCCGTTGCTAACGCGATGTCGTGCACGCTCGGTTGTTGTCGACGGTTTCGTTGTGCCAAGTATGTTCGGACGGCCGAAACGTCGATTGGCGCCCCGGACGACTCACTCCTGCCGGCCAATTGTGCCAGAGCCCCGGCCAGTTCGGGCACAGTGCCGCTGAGCCCCTCGGCCAGTGCGTCGGCGACGCGCTGTGGCAGCCGCATCTCCTTCAGTGCCGCCAACTTCCGCAAAACGGCCGAGCGGGCCTCGGGCCCCGGCGGCGCCAACGGAATCGCCAGCCCCGCCGTCAGCCGGCTTCGCAGCGATGCCAGCAGGCCGGGCAGCTCATTCGGTGCCGCTGACGCCGTTACCACCACCCAATGCTCTTCCGCCGACAGGGCATCCAACGTGCGAACGAACTCTTCCTGTGCGTTGAGCTTGCCCGACTTCCGCGTGGCCAACATGCCGAGGTCCTCGAAGACCAGCAGGTTCGCCGTGCGATACTTCGTGCGGAACTCGTCGACCGCCTGACTCTCGATGGCATCGGCCAACTCGCGGGCAAAATCGACGGCCGTCGTCGTCACCACGCGCTGCCGCCGGCCCCGCGCCTTCCACACGGCCGCCAATCCGTGGGCTATGTGCGACTTGCCGACGCCGCTGGGACCGTACAACACCAAAGGGCTATAAATTGTTAAGCGATGCGCGGTAAGGGGCGCGTCCAGTTGCCGATCCGTCTCGTCCGACGAGTCACGGTCCAATTGCGGTTCGGGCGACTCGTCCAACACCGAACGGATGGCCACCTCGACCAGCCGGTTTTCGGGTCCGGCCAGGAAATGGCACGCCGGCGCAGAGCGGCCCTCTTCCCGGCCGCTATCCAGCCTTCGCCCCGGCAGCGGGATGTCAACAACACCGTCCGCCATATCGGCTCCGTCCTGTCATCTGCAAAGCGGCATTGTAGCGATTTTTGCCCCGCTTTACGAGGTGGCCCGCGAATCTGAGCGACATCGCCATCTACTGTCAGTTGCCCAGGTTGGCTATACTAATGGGTGGCGGGGGGCAAGGACAGTGTGCATCTTCGCAATCGGCGGGAATGCGGCCTTGCCGATGCCGATTGGCTGCCACGACTTAAACGGGGTGGCATCGATAGCTCGGCTATCGGTGCCACCAGTGACCCACTCCAGAGTTCTGCGGCAACGTGCGGCTAGATCGCGTTCTCGCCGCGCCACCAATAGGCCAACACTTTGGCGGCCAAGCGGGCAGCCGTGGGATCGCAGCCGGGTGGTGTGGGCGAGGGGACGAACTCCACGATGTCCGCCGCGATGAGATCACACTTTGACTGCGTGGCCAGGACACGGATGATTTCGAGCGTCTGCTGCCACGATAATCCGCCGGGCTGCGGCGTGCCCGTGCTCGGAATGATCGACGGATCGAGCCCGTCGACGTCGATCGTCAGATAGACCTTGCCTTCCAGTCGCCTGAGTCTCGCCAAGAGTTCAGGCCACTGCTCCTCCAGGCGATGGGCATAATACGTGACGATTCGCGGCCCGGCCGTTGCCGTGGCGAACTCGCTTCGCGTCAAGCTGCGGATGCCGATTTGCACGAGGCTGCATCCTTGCTCCCACAGCCGCCGCATGACGGTGCCGTGCGACCATCGCCGCCCGTCGAGTTCGTCGGCCAAATCGGCGTGAGCGTCGATCTGAACAACTGTGACCTCGGCCGGGTCGTCCACCAGACCCGTGACGACGCCATAGGTCACGCTATGTTCGCCGCCGAGCGCCAGAACGAAGTGGCCGCGCAGCGGTCGGACATCGTCAAGGATTCGCGTCAAGCACTCTTCGAGCGTGCCCTCGGTGGAAACAGGGGGCAACGTATGAAGTCGCGGCGCATCGGCAAACTCGACCAGCGTTTCCTCGTCGAAGGTCTCCACTTGCAGGCTGCTCTCGATAATCGCCCGAGGCCCACCCGCCGTGCCGGTCCCATACGAGACCGTTTTCTCCACCGGCAGTGGGAGCAGCAGCGCGTCGGCGTGTTCGAGTCCAGGGGAAGTCAGCCGGAGGAATTGCTGATCGTTGCCCGACGAACGATGTTCGCTCATGGCTGTACCCTGTCCCCTGTTCCCCGTCCCTTCTCTTCGATCAGTGCGCGGACCAACAGCGGCCAGGCGATGGTGGCGTCGCAGTGGACCTCGGCGAAGCGGCCCCCTTCCTCGCGGCTGACGAACTTGCCCCAGGAAACGCCTTCGGAATAGGTGCAGCCGCTCAGCCCGCCCCAATGGACCGGCTCGGGACAGATGCGGACGGCGTAGTGGAATCGCGGCTGGTGCAGCTTAGTGCCGAGCCGCATATTGATCGTGTCGATGAAGGGGCCGACCTGCTGGGCCCAATTGCGCGGCACGCCGCCGCCGATGGTGAAGATTCCCAGCCGCTTGGCGGCCAGAATACGGCGCGTGTAGTCGTGCAGGTCAAGAAACGGATTGTACGAGGGGACGTGCGAGAAGAAGGCGTCGATGTCCGGCACTTCGCCGGTTCCGCTCTCGCGGTGCAAAATATCGCGAGAGATGCCCAGCCCAATCTCCGAATCGGTAAAGGCCGGCACATAGACGGGCACGTCGCGCAGGAAGGCGGAGCCGAGAATGCTGGGCATTTGCTTCTGGTCGACCAGTCGCCCGCCGATTGCCCGGTTGAGTTCCCACGAACACATGGGCGCGAGCGATCCCAATCGGCCACGACGTGCGAGATGAGGTCCTGCCCGCGTTGCAGGTTGGCCTCCATTTCCACCGTATCGTAGACGCGGTTGTAGCCCCAGCGATAGAGCTGCTGGTCTGGGATCTGTGGATCGTGCCGATAATGGACGCCGCCGGTGGCTTCGGACAGACCGTGGGCCATGATCGCGCCGGTGCTGACGATGATGTGGGCCAGCGAGCCGTCGATCATCTCGCACAGAACGAGCCCCATCTTGGCCACCGACATGGCCCCGGCCACGGTCACGACGATGGTGCAATCCGGGTCGGCGGCCATGGCCGAGAGAACGTCAAAGGCCTCGCCCAGTTCGCGCCCGCCAAAGGCGGTGCGAGCCATCCGCCGCAAAAGATCGGAAAAACCGCTTACGCCCCGAATGTCGAGGGATTCCAGCGGCTCTAGTCCATCTTCGCGGCCGTCGTGCAGGTCTCGCGTCATGGCATCATTTCAGGTTATCCGGCGCGGCCTGTCAAGGGCGTCGGGATTTGCGGGTTTCTACGTCTGGAGTCGATTCCGGCAAATGCGACGAAGTTGGGCAGACGCAGCCTGTGCGGCGGCTGCGCCCTACGCTTGTAAGGACAATCGAGGCTGGATTACACTACATGAATGCCTCTCGGCAGAATGGGAACACGGATGAGAAGTTGGCGCGGATTGGCGCGAGTCGTCGTATGCGGCATCTTGCTGGGCCTTTTCGGCTCGCCTGACCGCGTACGCGCGGCCGAATCGCCGCCGAAGAACTACGAAGACGCCCACAAGCGTGCGATAGTCGCTTGGGAGCGATTGCAGGATCCGGACCTGAAGGCCGGCGTCCGAGAACAGTTCGCGCCGAGGCGCTTCTGAACTTTCGCTTCGCTCTCGCTCACGCGCCTCGCGACACGAAGACCGAGGAGCTCAACGAAGCCCGCTGCAGCGTTGCGTACTTATTTTGGGCTGCCGGTGAGTACTTTGATGCGGCGGTGATGGGCGAGTTTCTGGCCCACGCCTACGCCGATCAGCCTGAGGCGCGACAGGGGGCAAAGATCGCCTTGGCCGCCTATGCCAAACTTGCCGCCACGGCGACGCCCGGCGACGATCACCAGTTCGAGAATCAGCGGATGATGAATCTAGCTCAGTTCGTCACCCAGCATTGGCCAAAGAGTCCGACTGCGGACGAGGCGTGGGTGATGCTCGTTCGAAAGGCGGCTGCCGAGCGAGATACCGCCAGGATGGTGGAATATCTCGGAAACCTCTCGGCCGATTCGCCCCGTCGCGGAGAAACCGAGATATTTGTCGGCCAATCGCTGTGGGCAGCATATCTGGAGGCTGCCCGCTTGCCCGGCGCGAAGCGCCCAAGCAAGGCCGACCTGAGCAAGATGCTTTCCGCGGCCGAGACGACGCTACGGAGCGGCGTCGGTCACATGCGAGCCGCCGACGGCGGCGAAGCATCGTATCCGCTGGCTGCTGCCATGTTGTCGCTTGCGCAGATCGCGTTGGAATCCGACCAACCCGAAAAGGCGCTGGCGTGTCTCGACGATCCGACGATTGGCCCCCACACGCTGCTTAAAGCGAACAACAAGCTCGTCGAGCGGGGCAACTTCAAGCAAGAGACGCTCAAGGCCGCGCTTCGAGCATACGTGGCGACTCAACAGTTGGACAAAGCCCAAGAGGTGATTGCCACACTGGCGAAGGCGGGCGGCGGCGCCAATCTCACGCAGGTCTACGTCGGACTGGGCGAGCAATTGGAAGAAGCCTCGAACAAGGCCCGGGCCGAGGGCAACCAGCACCAAGCAGTCGCTCTGGCGCGGGGCTGGCAAATTTGCTTGGCACACTTGCCGCACGGCCGCCGAAGGAAATCGGCTTTGCCGCAATGGCTTGGACAGCCGAGAAGTTCGCGGCCCTTGGGGCGGCGTTGGATCACGGCGGTGGCAAGCTTCCCGCCGAGGCGGCCGACGATTACCGCAAGGCAGCCGACGTGTACCGCGCTATTCTGAAAGCGTGCAAGTCGGACCCGCACTTCGCGCCCAGCCGGCGACTGTCTACACCGTCCAAATCCGCCTGGCCCGCTGCCTCCGTCAACTCGGCAAGTTTGGCGAGGCGCTGGACGTGCTAGTGGAACTTCTCACCGAGCAGAACAATCTGCTCGACGCCCAGCGCGAAGCAGCCCAAACATATCAGGCTTGGGCGGCTGAGAAGCCCGATTATTACCTCATGGCCATTCGCGGTGGGCAGAAGATCGAGGGGACGGACGGCTCGGAAAAATATCTCGTGTGGGGTTGGGGCGGCATTGCCCGCAAGGTGCAGTTCAACGCATCCTATCGAGATATTTTTCATGAGGCCCGCTACAATTTGGCCCTCTGCCGCGCCAAGTATGCTATGACCGAGTCGGGCCAACAGCGGACCAAGCTCCTGGAGCAGGCCGATCGCGATATTTCCGTCGTCTATAAGCTCTATCCGGCAATGGGCGGCAAGCAATGGTATGACAAGTACGATTCGTTATTGAAAAAGATCCAAAAGCAGCTCGGCGTTGCGGAAGCGGGACTCAAAGGCTTGGAAGACGGGTCGACGAAAAACGTTACGTAAGCAGCACCAGCATCAACATAAGAGAACCCGCCATGGCAATTCGATGGCTAATGCAGACTGCGATCATAACCCTCGCTGTTGGCGGCACATGCCAGGCCGTGGACGCGGTGAAGACCACAAAGACCACAATCCCGGGCCATATCACGGGTATCAGCGCCACGGCGATCACCCTGGAACAAGGTCAGGCGGGCAGCGTCTCGAAGAGCGTGCCGGTCAACGAAATTCAAACCGTCTTCTTTGACAGCGAACCGGCCGAATTGAGAATGGCCAAGAATCACGTGCTTGCCGGCCGTTACGTCGATGCGCTGACCGCCTTGGAGCGAATCAGGCAGCCAAACAGCCGAGCCGAGATTCAGCAAGACATCGAGTTCTACAAGGCACTGTGCGCCGCCAAGCTGGCACTGGCTGGCAACGGCAAAATCGCCGATGCGGGACGCTTGATGAAGGCGTTCGCCGACGCCAACGATAGCAGCTATCACTACTTCGAGGCCGCCGAGATTGTTGGCGATATGCTAGTGGCGATCGGCCAATACGCGCCAGCCGCACAGTACTACGCACGGCTGGAAAAGGCCCCGTGGCCCGATTATCAGATGCGAGCTGGCGTGGCGACAGGCCGCGCATTGTTGGCCCAGGGAAACGTCATCGCAGCCGAAGCTGCTTTCGACCGTATCCTAGCGATGGAGGCGAAAGACTCGCTGACCAAGGCCCAACAGACCTTGGCCAAATTGGGCAAGGCTGCGGCGCTGGTCGCTGCGAAGAAGCCCGACGATGCCATCAAGATCGTCGACGACGTTCTGCAAACGGCCGACCCGGAAGATGCCGCCGTGTTGGCCCGGGCATACAACGTTCTCGGCACGGCCCATCGCCAAGCTGGTCGCACCAAGGACGCCCTGTTCGCTTTCCTGCACGTGGACTTGCTCTATCCGACCGTGCCCGATGCCCATGCCGAGGCTCTGGCCAACCTGGCAGCGCTCTGGGAGCAGCTTCATAAAGTCGAACGAGCCAACCAGGCACGCAAGACGCTCGAAGATCAATACAAGGACAGTCCCTGGGCGAAGGAAGCCCGCCGAGAGAATTGACGCTTCCGAAAATGCCGGTTATGCGTGAAGCGATGGCTGCCGGCTCGACACCCGTGGGGTTATGGCCGCCGGAATGCCGAAGTAGAATGGTGGGAACTGCGGGAGTCGCTTCCTGCAGATGGAATTCAATGCCTTTGGAGGTTTCTATGCGTTACCGTATTCCGCGGCGACGGCTGGTGGCGGTGCTCTGCTCCGTTCTGCTTCTGACGTCCGGGGCAATGCTTCTGTCGCCGGCCATCCTTGGCCCGTCGTCGGCCTGGGCTGCTGGTGCGGACGAACTGGAGCCATCGAAAGGCCGCGACAAGGCCGCGGACGCCACGGGCGGCGGCGAATTGAACGCGCCCGACGCCACGGCCAGCGAAGCCCCGGCCAAAGAGAGCTTCCTCGGCTGGCTCTACCATTCGCTCAGGTTGCGATACACGGTGATCTTTTTGATCATCACCTTCAATGGCGTGGCGTTGGTCGTCATGGTGGTCGTCGGCTTGCGACGCAACATGATCTGTCCCGACGAGTTGGCGGCCGACTTCGAGGCTAAACTGAACGAAAAACAGTACCAAGAGGCCTTTGAACTGGCCCGCAACGATCCCTCGCTGCTGGGCAAGGTTCTTTCGGCCGGGATGTCGAAACTCTCCGACGGCTATGACGCCTCGGTCGAGGCCATGCAGGAGGTCGGCGAAGAAGAGAACATGAAGCTCGAACAGCGCAATGGCTACATCGCACTGATCGCGCAGATCGGCCCGATGTTTGGCCTGTTGGGCACTGTCGACGGTATGGTCCAGGCGTTTGACGTCATCGCACATAGCAATGTCACGCCCAAGCCCTCCGAGCTGGCCCAAGGTATCGGCACTGCGCTGGTCACAACGATTGTCGGCCTTTGGATTGCCATTCCCTCGATCGCGTTTTATCACGTCGTGCGCAATCGCCTCACGCGGCTGATGCTCGAGGTCGCGACCGTCAGCGGCAACCTGATGAAGCGCTTCGCCGGCGTCCAAGGTCCGGCCAAGAAGAGCTAGGAGGCGGGCAAAGCATACAGTGATTGCGTGTGGCGAGTCCTTTGTTCCGCAGGGGCACGCCGCATAAAGATTCCGAAGGCCGACCATGCGTTATAAGAGCTACCATACATTCGTCAGCGATCCGGACATGACGCCGATGATCGACTGCACCTTTCAGTTGGTGATCTTCTTCCTCCTGACGTTGAACTTTTCCTCCGACGAGCAGAGCGAGCTGATCCGTCTGCCGACCAGCGAGATCGCCAAGCCGACCGAAGGGGCGATCGAGACGCCAATCACCGTGCAAGTGCTGGCGACCGGCGCCGTGCTCTTCGGCGGCGATCAGTTGACGCCGGCGGGACTGAAAGGGCCGCTCCAGCGCGAGCGTGAAATGATCAAGAACGTGCTAGGCCGCAACATGAAAAATGCTACGGTCATTATTCGCGCCGACCGCGACGTGCCCGCCGGAAAAGTCCAAGAGGTCATCCGCGCCTGCCAAGAGAGCGATTTTGAGAAGTTCGTGCTGCGCGCTAAGTGGAAACAGCCATGAAGATCGGCCACGCCAGCGGCGAGCTGGAAAAACTGGAAATGAACATGACGCCGATGATCGACGTCTGTTTCCAGTTGATCATCTTCTTCATGCTCTCGCTGCGGCTGTACTCGCCCGAAGGCGACTTCAGCATTAAGATGCCGCTGGCCGCCCCGCAAACCAGTTTGCCCGATGAAACTCAGACGCCGCCGATCAAGATCCGTCTCACGGCCGACCGGCAGGGCAATCTGACGGGCATCCGCCTAGGCGAGCGATCCCTCGCCACATTCCGAGATCTGCAAAATCAGATTCGCAGCCTGGTCGCTCTCGACCGCGGACCCGGCGGAACTCCGTCCAGTGCCGAGGTGGAACTCGATTGCGACTACGGGCTGAAGTTTGAATACGTCGTCGACGCGCTGTCCGCCGTTTCCGGCTATCTGGCCAACGATGGTCAGACCATCGTGCGCCTCATCGAGAAGGTCCGTTTCTCCCCGCCGCGGAAGCCGGTGCAGTAGAAAGAAGGGAGACGGGCGATCCTCTCGTTCCCAAGCTCTGGCTTGGGAACGTCGCACGTATCGTCCACAATAGGTGGTGTTAATCAATAGTCTTGTCTTTGCCCACCGTGGGAAATGCCGCCAGGAGCAGGCCGAGAGAAAAACCCACACCGGCACCGATGACAGCACAATACAACGGGATCAGCGGAATCATGAAAAGGAAGGCAGCCATTGGGTCACTATTAGGCATCAGCCAGTGCTGAAGGAAGCGGGAAATGCTCTCTACGGGACCACTGACAAACCAAGGAGTTTCCTGTGGTTTGACAAAGAAGAGAACGTAAAGGCCAATAACGAACCCAACTGAGAAGCCCAGAATAGTCGGGAGCCATTTCCTCATCGGGATCCTCCGAGGTTGCTTTGAAGTCAGCGTTTGTCCCCCGGTTCCCAAACTACGGCTTGGGAACGTCGCTCCGCCAATCACCCCCGCGGATGAAACTTCTTGTGGATCGCCTTCAGACGCGTTGGATCGACGTGCGTGTAGATCTGCGTGGTCGCAATGCTGGCGTGGCCGAGCATCTCCTGAACCTGTGCAGATCGGCGCCGCCGGCCAGCAGGTGCGTGGCAAAGCTGTGCCGCAGGGTGTGTGGGCTGACCTCCGGTGGGGCGCCGACTCGCCCGGCATAGCGCTTCAGCAATTCCCAAATACGCTCGCGCCGCAAGCGCCGACCACGATACGATAGCAGCGCCCAATCGGCGGCCGACCGAGTCCGGGCAACGAGCTGCGGCCGCTCATGTTCCAAATAGGCTCGCATGGCTTGCACCGCCCGCGGGTTTAGCGGCACCACGCGCTCCTTGTCTCCCTTGCCATGACAGATGCAATAGCCGTCGTCGAGATGCACGTCGCGCAGCCGGAGGCTCGAGAGTTCCGATGCCCGGCAGCCTGTGGCGTAAAGCAGTTCCAAGAGCGCTCGATCGCGCCGCCAACAGGGGTCGGCCCGGCCGGGAGCGGCGAACATCCGATCGATCTGCTCGACGCTGAGCACTTTCGGCACCCGCTCCCAAAGTTTTTGGCTTCCCAACAACTCGGCCCGGTTGTCGGTCATCGCCCCTTCCAACTGTAGGTAGCGAAAGAAAACCTTCAGCGAAACGATGTGCCGAGCGATGCTGGCCGGGGCAAGCGTTCGGCCATGCAGCCAGTTGACGTAATCGGCCAGGTCGCGGATCGAGAGTTCGGGGATGCTGCGGCCTTGGAGCCAGTCGAAAAAATGCGTTAGATCGCGGCGGTACGCTGCCACCGTGTTTTCGGCCAAATGACACTCGCCGGCCGAGTAGTCGACAAACGCATCGAGCCATGTCTTTGCCCGAACTGCCGGCTTGGCCGGTTGGGGTCGAAGCAGCCGTCGGCGGATGGTAGCCATAAGGTGGAAGGCACGCGCGGTGTGCCGTATGCTGGTCGATAGCCACGGCACGCGGAGTGCGCCGGCTACTTCTCGCTTCGGATGCCGGGCTCCGCGCCCTGTAGCCCGCTTGCCACCGCCGAAACCATCGGCTCAACCGCTCCTCAACGACCGGCACGTCCGCTACAATCGCTTTGGCCCAATCCTCGATCAACCATTCACCATCAACAATTCGCCCCCATGCCCATCGCCACACTCGCCCAATTGTCGCCCGGCCAAGAGGCCGATCTGTTCCTGCTGATGACTGCAAAAGAGGAGTTGAAAACGAAAACCGGCAAGCCGTACTTTCGCGTGGCCTTTCGCGATGGTGGCCGCGAGTTGAGCTTTCCGATCTGGGGCGACTCACCGTGGGCCGTCGACTGCCGCGATCGCTGGAATCCGGGGCTGTTCTACAAAGTGCGTGCCGTTTACGTCGAGACGAACTTCGGGCCGCAATTGGAGATTCGCAAAATTCGCGAAGTGACCGATGCCGATGCGGCCGACGGATTCGACCCCACGCTCTGCCTGCCCCGCTCTCGCTTCGACCCACAGCAAATGTTCGACGAGTTGATGTCCACGGCACGCAATCACATCGGCAAGCCGGCGCTTCGTCAATTGGTGCAGTCGCTTTTGGCAACGCATCGCGATGCTTGGCTTACGCATCCTGCTGCTCGGCGAAACCACCACGCCTACGTCGGCGGACTGCTCGAACATACGCTGAGCGTTACGCGCACGTGCGTCTATCTGGCCGACAAATACGCGGACTACTATCCCGAGATGAAGCCGCCCTTGGACAAAGATCTGGTCGTTGCCGGTGGTATTCTCCACGACATCGGCAAGCTGCGCGAGATGCAGCAACGGCCCGAAGGAGCCGCGCACACGGCCGACGGCGCGCTGATTGGACACGTCCTCATCGGTCGAGACATGGTTCGCGATGCGGTCGCCACGCTCAATGGCCAGACGACGCTCGACGACGATACGCGATTGCGCCTGGAGCACCTGATTATCTCGCATCACCATCTGGCCGAGTGGGGCTCGCCCAAACCGGCGATGACGCCCGAGGCGCTGCTGGTTCATTTCGCTGACGATATCGATGCCAAGTACAACATGATGGTCGGCATTCTTCGCGACGACACCAACCCCGGCCCGGTCACGTCGAAGAAGAACGTTTTGATGCAGTACGTGTACCGAGGGGTCGGAGAGTAGAGATTGTCGTTAGGTAATGCAGCGTTTGGTAGTCCACGGCATGGCGGGTTAAGGCGGAGCACGGGCCGAAGTTCTGTCGGCCGCTAAACCGTTGCGGCATTTCGCGGTCCGCGGACAAACCGCGATAGTCCGTTACCGCGCCGGGTCGCATCGGACGCTTGACGGCATCAGGTTGCCAGCATAGACTAGTTGTAGACTAGTCTGAATGGAGCCCCTAATGGAATCCGTTGGCTCGTACGAAGCGAAGACACACCTGCCGGCCCTGTTGGATCGTGTTGCCCAGGGTGAGGAGTTCACGATTACTCGACATGGAGTCCCAGTGGCGAGGCTAGTGCCTCCATCTGCGACAAAAAAGCCCGACGTGCAGGCTACAATCCGAGAGATCCTTGAATCTCGTAAAGGCTGCCGGCTGGGCGACGACCTTACCGTTCGGCAACTGATCGACGAAGGCCGCCGATGACCGCTCTTGTCCTCGACTGCTCAATATCCATGGCTTGGTGTTTGGAAGACGAAGCCGATCCGCGCGCGATGTCGCGCTGGCAAGCCTCGATGCCGAAGGGGCAATTGTGCCGAACCTGTGGCCGCTCGAAGTGGCAAACGTGCTCGCGATGTCTGAACGCCGTGGACGAGTCACGTCTGCCAGAATTACACATTTCGTGACCATGCTCGGCAATCTTCCGATTGCCATCGACGACGAGACGGCTAAGCAGGCCTTCGGCGATGTGCTGATGCTGGCACGCATGCATCAGCTTACGGCTTATGATGCCGCCTATCTGGAACTTGCCTTGCGCAAAGGCTGCCCGCTGGCAAGTCTCGACTCGTCGCTCAACGAGGCCGCAGCCAAGATTGGCATTGCACTATTTGACGGCTGACGTTTGATTTGTGCGCCGAGTTGCCGCAGCTTCTCGTCCAACCGCTGGTAGCCGCGATCGAGGTGGTGGATGTGGTCGACGACGGTGCAGCCGTCGGCCGCAAGGCCAGCAAGCACCAGGGCGGCGCTGGCGCGAAGATCGCTGGCCGTGACGTGCGCGCCGCTGAGCTTCGGCACGCCGGTGATGATCGCGGTATCGCCCTGACACGCGATGGTAGCGCCCAGACGGCTGAGTTCGGGTACGTGCAGAAACCGGCGAGGAAAGACGCGGTCCTGCACTCGGCTGACGCCATCGGCCAGCGAGGCCAAGGCGGTCCACTGGGCCTGCACATCGGTCGGTATGCCTGGGTACGGCCGCGCAACCACGTCGACGGCTCGCAAACGACTTCGCGCGGCGATCGATACGCGGTCCGTGCCGACGTTGATCTCGGCCCCTGCCGCATCGAGCTTCGCCAGCACGTCGGCCAGTTGATCCGGCACAACGTCCGTCACAGTGGCCGAGCCGCCGGTGATCGCAACGGCCATCAACAGCGTGGCGGCCTCGATGCGGTCGGGGATAAGCCGATGCCTTGCCCCGCCGAGCTGTTCGACGCCCTCAATGCGGATCGTCGGCGTGCCGTGACCTGTAATCTTTGCACCCAAAGCGACTAGGAAGTTGCCGAGGTCGACGATCTCCGGCTCGATGGCAGCATGATTGATTGTCGTTACGCCCCGGGCCAGCACGGCGGCGCTCATGACGTTGGCCGTGCCGGTGACCGTGGAACCATTTGGACCAGAAAGGTCGATGTCGGCTCCGACCAACCGCCGGGCCTCGGCCACTACGCAGCCATGCTCCAGCCGGATGTCGGCGCCCAAAGCGGCAAGCCCCTTCAAGTGCAGATCGACCGGCCGAATGCCGATGTTACAGCCGCCGGGCAGTGGCACGATGGCTTTTCCCCGACGTGCCAGCAGCGGTCCGAGCACGCAGAAACTTGCCCGCATCCGCCGCACCAATCGCTCTGGGGCCCGCACCGGCCGGTGATCGACCGTCTCTAGGATCATGGCGGGATCGGCAAGAACCATAGTCGGGCAGGAAATTCTTGTCTGCTGTGATGGGAATATTTTTGTCCCAGGCGACGCGTATCCCGAGTTCTTGTAGCACCTGCGATTGCGTATGCACGTCAATCAAATGCGGCACGCCCTCTAGCTGCACGGGCTCCGAAGCCAGAATGGCCGCCGCCATGATCGGCAGCGCGGCGTTCTTCGCTCCGCTACAGCGAATCTGGCCATTGAGTGAAACGCCGCCAGTGATATGAAAGTGGGACATAGGAGAACTTACGACGCAATGGCGGTCACCAGCATCCGCAGTTTAGCCCGAAGGGCTGTAATGTTATAGCCCAGGGCAACGCCCTGGGTACACGCTGCTTTACAGCAGTTTCGCTTGCACTACCCGCGGGAGACGGGCCAAATCTTTGATCGTTTGCCCAACCTCGAACCGCGCGTCGGCATTCAGTAGTGCGAGCACGGCATCGTGAATCGCCGGGCCGATCTCCACGAGAAGATGCCCGCCGGGCTGCAGATGATCGGCTGACTGGGCGATGAGTGGCTCGATCACCTCCGTGCCCTTGGGGCCGGCAACGAGCGCCGATTTCGGCTCGAACTTCCGCACGTCTGGCGCCAACTGCTCAAACTCGGCCGCTGTCACGTAGGGCGGATTGCTGACAATAAGATCGAATCGCCGCTCAGGCGGCACCGCGGCCAATAGATCGCTTTCCAGAAACTCGATACGATTCGCGACGCCGTGTTGTTGGGCGTTTTGCTTGGCAATCGCCAGCGCAGCCGGGCTGCGGTCGATGGCCGTCACACGGCACGTCGGAAGCTGTTTGGCCAAGCAAATCGCAATGATGCCGCTGCCGGTGCCCACGTCAGCGATCATGAGCTCATTTGGCGACCTCACCCCCGGCCCCTCGCCCAAAGAGAGAGGAGAGTAGGTTTTCGCCAGATCAATCGCCGTTACCACCAATAGTTCCGTTTCCGGTCGGGGAATCAGCACATCGGGCGTGACGCGGAACGACAGCGAATAGAACTCGCGGCGGCCGACGAGATAGGCCACCGGCATGCCCTCGGCACGGCGGTGCACCAGTCCGCGAAACACGGCCCGGGCATCGTCGCTCGGCGCCTCGTCGAAGCGGGTATACAAATCGATCCGCTGGCAGCCGAGCGCCTCGGCCAAGAGTACCTCGGCATCCAATCGTGGGCTTTCCGAACCGTGCCCCTGCAAATAATCGGTCGTCCATTGCAAAAGTCGGCCGACTGTCCAGGGCTCGTTAGTCATCGCATTCCTTAGAACACCGGGCCAATTTGCTTCAGTCGCTGCTCGGTTTCAGCCATCAGCGCATCTTCGCCCGTCTCATCGGCCGCCTCGTAGGTGACCGAAAATCGCAGATAAGCCCCGGCATCGTCCCACGGCACCGTGCAAATAGAGTGATCGGCAATGAGGAATTGACTGAAGGCTTCGGCCGTCGGGAAAGTCTGCCCGCCTGCCATCGCCCTCGGGCTCGGTGTATACAGGAAATAGGAGCCGCCCGGCATGCGGCAATCGAAGCCGCAGCGACTAAGCGTCTCGACAAGCTTTTCAAGCCGCCGCCCGTATTTCGCCCGGGTGCGACGCGGAATCTCGGCATCATCCAACGCCGCGGCCGCTGCTTTCTGGATGGCGATGAACTGACCCGAGTCGAAATTGTCTTTCACGTCGGCCAGTGCCCGCACAATCCGCTCGTGGCCGCAGACCCAGCCCATCCGCCAGCCAATCATGTTCCAGCCTTTGGAGAGCGAGTGCACCTCGACGCCCACCTCGCAAGCACCCGGCACTTGCAGAAAACTCAGCGGCTTCGTGTCGAAGCTCAGCATGATATGGGCGGCGTCCTGCACGACAACAACGTTGTTCGCGCGGGCGAAGTCAATGACTCGCTCGTAGAACTCGCGCGTAGCTGTCTTCCCCGTTGGACTGTTGGGGTAATTGACCACCAACAGCTTGGCTCGGCGGCGGATGTCGGCCGGGATGGAATCCAAGTCGGGCAGAAAATCGTTCTCGGCCCGCAGCGGCAGGCGATGGACTTCCCCGCCGTAGTACTTTGTATGCGTGCCGGCCACCGGGTAGCCGGGCACGGTCATCAGCGTGACATCGCCAGGGTTGATAAAGACGGCCGGCAGCATCGCCAGAGCCGTCTTCGTGCCGATGCAGTGATTGATCTCGGCGACCGGGTCGAGTTTGACGCCAAACTCGCGTTGCATCAGTCGCGCGACCGCTTCCTTGAACGCTAGAATGCCGTTATCCGAATAACCGCGGTTCTCCGGCTTGTTGATCTCCTGGGCCATGACAGACCGGACGGCTTCGTCGGCCATCTCGTCATTCTCGCCGATGCCGAAGTCGAGCAGTTTGCGCTCGGGATGCTCGGCCAGCGCCTTCCGCTTGGCTCGCTTAATCTTTTCAAACTTGTAGATTTCCGCGCCTTTGCCGTAATTCGGCCCGCCGATACGCTCGGCAAACAGTTGTTGGAAGTATGGGTCGGACATGGAAGCGGGGGGCTGGTCCTGCGATAACGGGAATGGCCGAGATGTGGCAAAACGAAAAATATAACGTAGCCGGCTCGATGCGGCAACCTGCCGGGTCAATCGGCCACGCGGGCCCCTTTGTCTTCCGGACCATTGGAGGTTATGCTAAAACACTCCGCTATTCTACGGAACACCAAACCATGTCGACCGAATCCGCCCGGGCTGGGGATGAATCTAATGCGCCGCCACGCCGCCATGTGGCGCTGCCGCTGATTCTCTTGCTGGCCACGTGCGTGTCGACGTTCTGGACTGGTGCGGTGGCTTGGAAGCCCATAATACACTTGGGAGCTCTGCAGCGCGGGCTGAGCGTGCTGCTGGAGAACTTGCACCAAGGGGCGCCGAGCGCCGCCATGCGCGAGGCCTTCGCCGTCACCCAAATGGACTGGTCGCGAGGTCTGCTCTACATGGCCCTGGTTGTCGGCATTCTGCTGACGCACGAGATGGGCCACTTCCTCATGACGTTGCGTCATCGCATCCCCGCGAGCCTCCCCTATTTCATTCCTCTACCGGTTGTCCCCTTCGGAACGCTCGGCGCTGTGATCGGCATGGAAGGATCGCAGGCCGACCGCCGCGGATTGTTTGACATGGGAATCGCCGGACCGCTGGCCGGACTAGCCGTCGCCGTGCCGATCAGTATCATCGGCATCCTCATGCTGCCGGCTGCGCCGCCGCCCGGTGATAGCCTTTGCTTCCATAACCCGATCTTGTTCCAGTGGCTGATTACGTACTTGCGGCCGGAATATCCGACGCCCGCCGTGCTCTATTTGAATCAGTTCAACGCGTTTCTAATGGCCGGTTGGGTGGGGCTGCTGCTTACCGGCCTGAACATGCTACCGCTGGGCCAATTCGACGGCGGACACGTGGCCTACGCCTTGCTCGGACCTGGGGCGCATGTGTTGGCTCGCGGCCTCTTGATCGCCGCGATAGTCTTCGTTCTCGCCACAAAAACCTACTTCTGGGTTCTGCTCTTGGTGCTGATTGTGCTCATGGGCGTCGATCACCCGGCGACGGTCGATGACAATCTCCCCTTAGGCCGGTTGAGAAACTTCCTCGGCTGGGCCACGCTGCTGGTCCCGATTCTCTGTTTCCCGCCGCTCGGAATCACGGCAGTGATCCGGTAATTTGGAGTGCGGCGACTGATTGCCGCTTTCTCTCCGTCCGCCGGTTGAGGGGCGCGTCCTGATAGTTCCCTTCGTCAATGCTCGCCCTTCTGCCCCAACTTCGCTGTCTTGCCGCCCGACCACACAATTCCTGGCGAATCGGCATGGTGAAACTCGGAGGCTTGTCATTATAATTCCCGCCGATTGTATCGATCGCTTCATCCCCGGGTACAACGATGGTCGGACAAGGACGTCCGAAAGCATCGCAGGGACGCATTCTGCCGGCTCAGCCAATAGCGGCCGCCGTCGCAGCCGGTCGCGGTGTGCTCACACTGCTGTTGATCCTGATAGCGCCGCTGCTCCGGGCTGATGACGTCCGCGTGCGGATCGCTTGGGGCGGCGGCCAGGAACGACTTTGGCACGGTACGATAACTGTCAGCGAGGGTTTGCTCTCCGACCCGCAACCGTTGGGCATCGAAGCCGATGAGCCCGGATCGATGTGGCTCGACGGCGATCCGGGCGGCAGCCAGAAATTGTTCGTGCAGCAACGGAGCCCGCGCGGATATGACGGCGTCGACCTGTTGGTCGCCGCGTCGCCGCGCGGCGTGTTGCAGATCCAGTTGTCGGGCGATGAAGATTCGCCACGCGCCGCGCCGATCGAGGTGCCGTTGGCCGATATTTCCGGCGAGTTCGTCAACAAGGAACTCGACAATCGCGGCAACCGCTTGTTGCTGATGCGCACGCCGGGCGACTCGCTTCGCATAAGCCTGGCGCGCGACAACTTGGTTTTTGCGCCCGGCGAGAAGTTCTCGTGCACTCTCGAACCGCACGCCCTGCCGATGTCCGAGAGCGGCCGGGCGCGGATCAAGGTGCAGTTGCTGGCCGGCAGTCGCGAGCTTTGGTCGCAGCAGCATGACGTACAAGGCACTCGTGAAGACAAGATTCCGCTGGAAATCCCCTTGCCGACTGAAGAAGGCGTCTACGACATAGCCATCGCCGCCGTCAATAACCAGAACTGGTCGCGCGCCGTACGGCAGCCGCTGAGCTTCAAACGCACGATCGCCGAGCGGCGAGTGCAATTGTTGGTGCTCGGCCAGCAGCGCCCGGCGGCCGATCATGCCGACGGCGAGTTCACGCAACTGGTCGAGATCGACCCGGCCAATCCGCGTTGGTACGACAAGCTTTACAAGCTGCCGCACCTGCAACTGGCCAAGGCCCGGTTGCCGCGGTTGTGGAAAGGCCCGCTGGGCAACGACTGTTTTCAGACGCGACGGCATCCGTTGGGCGAATTGGCCCAATTGAATCCCAACGCCGACTCGCCCGATGTGAGTTGGCAGGCCTACTGGCTGCCTGTTAGTCAGCCCGGCCGACCGCATATCCTGGAGGTCGACTATCCCAGCGATGTTTCGCAAAGTCTGGGCATTACCATCGTGGAACCCAATGCGGCCGGCGCGCTGATGCCCATCGGACTCAATTCGGGCGTGGATTGCGAGACGGAGTTGATTCCCTCCGGCGATGCGGCCAGTTGGCAGCGACACCGGCTGGTGTTTTGGCCCCGTACGACGACGCCGCTGGTGCTGATAACCAACGGCCGGGACCGAGCGCCGGCCGTCTATGGCAAGATTCGCGTCCTCAGCGGCGGCGATCGATTGTCGCGGTTGCTCCCGAATCGTCCGGCGGCCGGCGGGCGGTTGCTGGCCGCGTACCTCGATCGCCCGTTGCTATCGGCAAGTTTTTCCGCCGAGCAGTGTCTCGACTCGTGGAGCGGTCGAAGCCTCGACGACTGGTGGACATTTTATGAAAGTGGTACGAGGCTGGTCGAATACCTGAACTATGCCGGCTACAACGCGCTGATGCTTGGCGTGGTCGCCGATGGCAGCACGATCTACCCCAGCAGACTGCTAGCGCCGACTCCGCGTTACGATAGCGGCGCGTTTTTCGCCACCGGGCAAGACCCGGTGCGGAAGGACGTGCTGGAGATGCTGCTGCGGATCTTTGACCGGCAAGGGCTCCAATTGATACCTACGGTCGAGTTTGCCGCGCCGCTGCCGGAATTGGAGGCGATCCGCCGCGCCGGCGGGCCGAACGCTTCGGGCCTGGAATGGATCGGCGCCGACGGGGCGAGTCTGTGTGCCTCGTCGCCGGCCCAGCGCGGTCTCGCTCCGTATTACAACGTGCTGCATCCACGCGTGCAACAGGCGATGCTTGGCGTGCTGCGAGAACTGACAGCGCGATACGCCCAGCATCCCAGCTTCGCCGGCTTGGCCGTGCGGCTTTCGGCCGACGGCTACGCGCAGCTTCCCGGGCCGGATTGGGGACTGGACGATACGACGATCGCACAATTCGAGCGCGACGCGCGGCTGCGAGTGCCGGGCGAAGGCCCACAGCGCTTCGCCCAGCGCGCGGCGTTCCTCGCGCAAGAGCTGCCGCGTCGGGCGTGGCTGGAGTGGCGCGCCGCACAACTGAGCAAGTTCTACCGGCGAGCGTACGAACAACTCGCCGCCATTCGGCCCGACAGCCGGCTCTACCTGGCCGGGGCGGGCATCCTTGCGCCGTCGGAAGTCGACTCGGACTTGCGTCCGGCCTTGCCGCGGCGCACCACCGTCGAAAAAACGCTGCTCCGCGTCGGCATCGATGCCCGACAGTTCGACAACGACCGGCAGCGCATCGTCGTCTTGCGGCCCGAGCGCGTGCTTCCGCACGGCTCGTTGAGCGCTCGCGCGTCGGACTTAGAGGTGGAACAGGCGAACGACTTCGATCGCTACTTCCAGACGGCGACCGTCACCGGCAGCCTGTTCTTCCACCAACCGCGCGAGCTACGCGTCGAATCGTTCGACCAGAAGTGCCCATTTCGGCCAAGTTCGACATGGCTAATTTCACAGCCGGTTCCTTCCGGTCAGCAGAACCGCCAGCGCTTTGCTCACAGCATCGCCACGCTCGACTCGCAGGCGATCGTCGATGGCGGTTGGCTCTTGCCGATGGGGCAGGAGGACGCGATGCGCGACCTCGTGGCCGCCTATCGTACGCTGCCGGCCGCCCATTTTCAGGCGATCGGCGATCATCAGGCGTCGGAGAATATGCAGCCGGTCACGCTGCGAAGCGCAACGCTGGACGGTCACACGTACATCTATGTTGTCAACGACGCGCCGTTCGGCGTCACGGCGCGCTTTCACGTCGAAGCGACCGCGGCATGCTACTTGGAGGAAATAACGGGCAGGCGAAAGGTTGAGCCGCTTCGGCCCGACACGACTGCCGGACTCTACTGGGAAGTGCGGCTGGAACCGTACGATCTGGTGGCGGTGCGGCTTTCCGAGCCCAACGTGCCGCTGTCGAATCCGCAGATTTCGTGGCCGGGCACGGTGGCGGCGGCGGTCGGATCGCAGATCCACAAGCTGGGCGCCCGGGCGGCCGCATTGCGGAATCCGCCCCCACTGGACGTGCTTGCCAATCCGGACTTCGAACGCGTGCCTTCGTCCGACGGGCCGATTCCCGATTGGTCCGCCACGTCGGCCGGCGGTGTGAGCGTTCATCTCGACAAGGCCGTGCCACACGGCGGCCAGCAGTCGGTTCGCATGGCCAGCACGGGGGCCGTGACCTGTCTGGTCAGCCATCCGTTCGCGCCGCCACCGACAGGCCGGCTATCGATGTCGGTGTGGCTCCACGTGGCCGACGCCGGGCACCAACCGCCGCTGCGCCTGGCCTTGGAAGGAAAACTGAACGGGCGCGACTACTACCGCTTCGCGCCCATCGGGTTGGCGCCGGTCGGTCAACAGTCGTGTCCCATCGCCCCGCAATGGGCCCAATATGTCTTCCAAGTGGACGACTTGCCGTTGGAAGGTCTGACGTCGCTCCGCCGCGCTTCGACATGATGGGAACCGGCGAGGTGTGGATCGACGATGTGCAGATTTTCGGGCTGGCCTTCAGCAAGCCGGAACTCATCGAGCTATCGAAGCTGATCACGCTGGCCGACGTGAAGCTTCAGAACCGTCAGATTGGCGATTGCCTGCACTTGCTGGACGGCTATTGGCCCAGGTTTTTGGAAGAGAACGTCGCGCTGCCGCCCAGCGCGCCGCCCGACACGGCCGCTAGCAAGCCAGCCCCGCCCGAAGAGAAACCGCCGGAACGCACCGGTTGGCTCAATCGCATGAAGGACATGCTGCCCGAATCGCTGCGGTTCTGAGGCGGCGACCGGAGTTGCTTAGCGCGAGGGCAGTCTGGTAGGGTGACGTGCTTGCACGCACCGATCATTTGAGTCTGGTAGCACCGATCATTCTCGCCATCGGCGCGACTCGGTAAGCGCCGCAGAATTGCCATTCGCTATCGGCCTCGGTGTAAGCATCAGTTCATGCTTTCTGGTCAGTATCACCAGATGATGTCTCGCCGATGTCACTCTACAGAAGGCGTCGGATTCTGGCAGTGCGGCCTTGCATGTTCCAAGCTGACAACGAAGCGGCAGGTCGGACGATGTATGCCAGGCTCAATCTCTACCTCGACGGTATCGACGTACCTCGCGCCGAGCAGTTCACACGTTCTCCGCGAGGCCGCGTTGTCTGGGCGCAGGTTATCAAGAGACTCTTGAGCGCGTGCTGTTTCGCCAACGGAAAGAGCAACCGGCACCCGCGTGCAGCGTACTTGTGCCCTCGATAGCCTTCGTCCACGTCATACGACAGGTTGCCGCCGAAAAGCTTCAGCTCGTCGGTCAGGTGGATTCTCAGTTTGACGAGGCCCATCGTAAGCACCGTGCCGGTCAGCCTGAGTTCAAATTCGTACTGCGGGACCACTCCTCGTCGTGTATCGCGGTATTCGGCCCTCGCTAAGACCAACTCAAGGTCATCGTCGACCAACGTCCCAGGATCCAGAAATCGGAATTCGGATTGTCTGGTAGTCATCGGGCCGTAAGACTGCGGGGTGACAAAGGGGTAAGAGCTATGCGCGTTTTTCGGAAGGACTGAATTTCGCTAAGGAATCACCACAAGAATCGTTCTGCCCCCTTTTTCTTACTCAAAATTTGAAGGTTGCCCCTACGGCTGCGTGACGTTCTTGTCTTCGACAGTCACTTTCGGCACAATCACGGTCCCGTCCATTAGAACAATGACAATAAGTTGTTCGGGCGGGCCAGTGCTACCTCCCTCGCGCTGATGTGCCTCATAGGTTACCGACCACCACCACTTTTCGGACAAATCAGAATTCTCGGCAAGCCAGCCCAAATGATTCAGACTCACCACTTCTAAGTACCACTTGTAACGCTTCGAATCCTTGACAAGCCTCTCCTTTTGCACGTTCGCCAGCCGAATCGCTTTTCCCACCGGCAAGGGCGGACTGTCGGCCCGGCCCATGTTCCACGACGGTGACTTGGCCAACTGTTCATACGCAAACTCGCTAGTGTATCTTTTCCCAAACGCATAACTACAGAACGTGTACGCCGACCCATCCTTCCCAAAACTTGGTGCGACGACTGACAGCAACAATGTGAAGGCAACAATGCATTTCATAACGGCACCTATTTGTTGATTTCCAATCTCGTTTTATTGTCGGTGCGTGTCACGTCCCACGTTGCCGTAACAACGTGCTCCATGTTTTCCTCCTCGATCACCTCTGCACTGGCCGCGTTGAATGTTCTGATTGCGGGATAACTATCGCGACCATCGTACCACGGCGATGGCTCGCTGGGCTATTTTTAGGTGCCCCTCCGGGGCAAAGACATCGGCGTAAAAAGTTCCCGCAATTGTGAGTCACTGCTACTAATGCTTGAAGTGGCGGCGCTCGGTGAAGACCATGGGGATGCGGTGGCTGTTGCAGGCGTCGATGGATGCCTGGTCATTCTTCGAGCCGCCGGGCTGAATGACGGCGACCACGCCCGCAGCCGCGGCACGCTCGATCGAATCAGGGAACGGGAAGAAGGCATCGGAGCCGAGCACCGAGCCTTGAGCCCGGGGGCCGGCCTTCTCGATGGCGATCTCGGTCGAGTCGACGCGGCTCATCTGTCCGGCGCTGCGCCGAGCAGCATCCGGTCCTTGCACAACACGATCGCGTTGCTCTTTACGTGCCGCACCATTTCCCAGGCGAAGCGCAGATCGGCCATTTGCGCGTCGGTCGGCTTGGCGTCGGTGACGACCTGCCAAAGCTCTTCGGGGTCGGGCAGGACGTCGGCCTCTTGCATCAACATGCCGCCGTCGAGGCAGCGGAAGACCATTTGCGGCGGCGAGCGGTCCAGGTCGCCGACCTCCATCAGCCGGACGTTAGCCTTCCACTTCGGCTTGGTGGTGAGGATTTCGAGGGCAGCCAGATCGAAGTGCGGGGCCACGATCGCCTCGATGAACAGCCCGGCGCGGCCAGTAACTCGGCGGTGGCCGCATCCATGGTGCGATTCAATCCGAGCACCGAGCCGAACGCGCTGAGGGGGTCGCCTTCGAGGGCCCGCTGTAGGGCCACGGTCAGCGTGTCGGCCATCGCGGCGCCGCAGGGATTGTTGTGTTTGATCACCACGGCCGCCGGACCGGCGAACTGCCGCACGATGGCCAGCGCGCTGTCGAGGTCCAAAAGGTTGTTATAGGAAAGCTCCTTGCCATGCAGTTGTCGAGCGGCGACCACGCTGGCGCCGGGGCAATCGGGACGCGAATAGAGCGCGGCCTGTTGATGCGGATTCTCGCCGTAGCGAAGGACGGACTTTCGTGTCAACGACGTCGTGACCGTGCCCGGGAACGGGCCTTCGGCCGTCGCGCCGGCGAAGAAATCGGCAATTGCGCGATCGTACTTGGCGGTGTGCGCGAAGGCCTCGCCCGCCAAGCGGCGGCGCAGCTCGACGGTCGTGCCGCCGTGGGCCGTGATCTGTTCGAGGATCTCGGAATATTGCGAGGCGCTAGTGGCGATGGTGGTGAAGGCGTGGTTCTTCGAGGCCGCGCGGACCAATGTCGGTCCCCCGATGTCGATCTGCTCGATCGCTTCTTCCAGGCTCACGCCCTTTTTCGCCACCGTGCTCTCGAAGGGATACAGATTGACGACCACCAGTTCGAAAGTGAGGATGCCATGTTCGGCCAGCGCACGCATGTCATCGGGGTTATCGTGACGGCAGAGGATGCCGCCGTGCACTTTGGGATGGAGCGTTTTGAGACGCCCATCCATCATTTCGGGGAACCCGGTATATTCCGAGACGTCGGAGACCGGGATGCCTTCGCTCTCGAGGTGTTTGCGGGTTCCGCCGGTGCTAAAGATTTCGACACCGGCGGCGGCCAGCCCTCGGGCGAATCCGGCAAGGCCGAGCTTATCACTGACACTAATCAAAGCGCGTTGGACACGAGGCGCGTGCATATCTGATACCTTTCGGGAAGGAGCGATGTACTACCCAAAGGTTTACGGATTTTACACGCCGCGGTCAAGGACCCCTGGAGAATGCGGCGGAACGTCAAGAACGTAGCGGCAAAGCGCTAAAACTTGCGGGCCGTCGGTCGGCGGTCTACTCGCCGTCGGCGGCTTTTTTGGCGGCTGGCTGAGCTTTCGGCGCGGCTTCCTTCTTGGCCGCCTTCTCGTTTTCGGCGGCCTCGTCCGGCGAGACATCCTTGCTATAGATCAGCGGCTCTCGCTGTTCGGCCTCATGCAGACACTGGATGAGCCCCCCGTCGTCGCCCAAGTAGATCCGGTCCGTCACCGTATTGAGCAGCTTGAGGGGGATGGTTTCGGTCGGAATGGCGTCGAGCCGGGCTCCGGTCGCGGCGTTGAGCACGATGATACGGCCGATGCGGTCGGTAGCGTAGACCCGTGACTTACTGGCCGCGACGAACTGAATAATACCGGGGGCCGTCCAAATCGGTGCGCCGGTCTTCAATGCCAGACAATACATGCCGCCCAGTTGCGCGGTGGCATAGACGCGGTCGCCGATGACGGCCGGGGTCTCGACAATTGGATCGCCCAATGAGAATCGCCACACGTTCTTGGCGTCTTTATCACGGAATGCATATACGAAGCCATCGCGCGAAGCCGTAATAATCAAGCCGGAGTCACCCAGCAGTTTCGGGTCTGGCGGCACGTAGGCGGCCCGACCGACAATCGGTGCTCCCGTGGACAATCGATATTTCAGTGCGAGGCCGTCCTCGGTCTTTCGATCGACTCGGGCGAGATTCAGAAATCCCCGATCTGTTGGCCAGACGACGAACTCCTCCGCAGCATTTTCTCGCGTCACGATTGGCTGCACCAACGCTTTGCCATTGGATTGGCAAAACATCGGCGGCGGCGTCTTCTGCTTGAGACGCAGCACCGACGAGTTGTCGGGTTGTGCCTTGTCCTCGGCTGTAAGGTCTGCATCGCTTTCGTCCTTCGGTTTTTCGACCTTCGCCAAGCGATAGGCTAACAACATACCCATCGTCATCGGCACGTACACTCGCTTGGCGCTTACGGCCGGACCGGCGCCGGGCGCTCCGGTCACCTCGCGTTCTAGCAGCAGTTCGCCCGTCAGACGATTGAGCACGTACAGCCGGGAGCCGTTGATCACAGCCAGAAATTCGCGATTGACGCCGGGCGTCATGGTAGGGTGCTTCGGATCACCGACTTGCCGCCACCATAGCGTTCGGCCCGTCTCGGCATCCAGTGCGTGAATCACTGCCTTGTCGGTCTGGGCGTATAGCACGCCTTCGAACAGCTCCATGCCGGTGAGATGGCCCTGGCCCTGATCGAGGGCGACTTGGGTGAACCACGGGCGCGTCAGCCCATGTTGCCGGGCCGTGATCTCAGTAATCAATTCGCTGCGCGCGGCCATGACCGGGCCGCACCAGCCGTACAATGCAACAATGAACGCCGTCGCTGTAAGAATACGTCGCATGGGTGTGTCCTTGGACTACAATCAAATATTATGCCGCTTAGAGGTGATCGCGAGCACTGCGATGGATCGCTTCCACGTCTGGGTGTTACGACACGTCGCGGCGCTCAGCATGGCCGGTTCTCACCAATTCTCCATCATAACCGCCAAACGGGGAAGAAGCACGCAAAAAACGGTGGTCAAGCCGCTGGGGGCTGGCCGTTGGCCGAGTGAGCCAGCAGCCGCGCCGCTGGACGAAATGGCCTACGCTACCTATCATTAGGGGTTTGCTCATCCAGGGAAGCGCACAATGGATCAGAAAAAGCTGGGCGAAGACCTTTCGACGCTTGCCCAGGACATCCTCGGCCACCTGAACTTCTCCTCCGGCGCGGCGGATGCGCGGTTCTTGAAGAACCTCAACGATCTTTTCGGGCGTGTTGACGCCGCGCGGGGACCGCGCGAGCCGGCGTGGCAGGCACTGGGCCAACTGCTCAATGCCGAGTTGCAGGCGGTGCGCGGCAGCACCGATGCGTTCAAAAAAGTTGAGCAGGCACAGGCTGTCATTGGCCTCGTGTTTGACGCGGCCCTGCCGGCCTACCGCCAGTTCCATCGCGACCTGCTCTTCCACCAGACGGAGGAGATGCTGTTCCAACCCCTGTTTATTGGACGGATGTGCGAGGCCGTGCTGCGCCAGGGCGGTCCGTGGAATGAGACGGACCGGATTGTATCCGGCGCCGTCCATTACATGAACGACTACCTGGGCATTCGGCCGGTCGCCGTGCTGCGCACCGAGCAGAAGATTCAGCCGTACGAGCACGAGCGCGTTCGGCCGGTGCCGCTGTGGGTTTGCGGGGCGGGGGTCGGCGAAGGTCCCTATCGCGAACTGGTCGAAACGGCGTTGGCCATTCTCGATTCGACGGATCCCTCGCTGCTGTTCGACGCCACCTTCCCGTTAGATCAACTCGATGAACTGGCGTTCGATCCGCGGGCGTACGACTTTGATCATCCGGTGAACAAACGGCCGAACTATCTCTTTGGCCAATGGGACATGAACAAGGTCGACAATTCGGGCCGCTGCCGCCGTTTTGTCCTACAGCAAGCCACGCTCGACGCGATGCTGGACCGGCTCGCGCACCATGGGCGGCTGGCGCGCAAAGAGGTGCTCTTTGAAGAGGCGGCCGTACTGGCGGGCACGATGCTGATGGGGTCGGGCGTCAGTGGGCACCGCCCCGACGCCCACGATTCCACGGTGACGCTCTCCACGCTCGTGCAGAAGATCGCCCGCTTTCGCGACGTATTTTACGAGCAACTTCTCCGCCGGTTGACCGGTCCGCACGCCGAGCGTCTGCGTGCCGAAGCGCTCTCGCTTCGACAGCCCTTCGGCGCCGCGCGCAACATTTCAATCACTATTTGGCGCGACGGCGTGCCCAGCAGTTGCAGCACGTCCACGTTGCGCAATTGTTCGCGGCCATCGGCTACACGGAGGCCGCCGCACGCCAGGTCGCCGTCGTGCCGGTCGCTTCGGCCCGGATGACATGCGACATGCGATGCCATCTGGCCGCGGGGCACCTTGCCGTGGAGCGCGACCAACTCCACGAGGCGGCCGAGCAATTGCCGCAGGTCGAACGCGCGCTGCACGCGGCCATCGAATGCGGCGCCATGGTCGACCCGTGGAATATTTTGGGGTTTGGTGGGCAGTACAGTCTCTTTCCGGCCATCGAGAACACGATTCACGATCATCGCGTCGACGAATTGCTCGACATGATTGGCGATATTTTTGCGCTGTACGTGCGGATTCACAAAGCCGCGGCGGCCAGCGGCGACACGGCCCTGCAACAGAAGCTGGCCGAAGGGCTGGCCGAGTTGGCCCGCTGGTGGGACAAATTCGCCACGCCCGAGGTCGGCTCGATCGAAGGAATATCAGGCCAAGCCACGCTGGAATCGGCCGAGCGCGTGGCCACGGCGTTGAGGGCATGGCACGAGGCCGGCGCGGCGGCCGGCGACGTGGGCTTCTGGCGGCAACACGTCGACGAGTTCCATTCCGCCAAGGCGTATACGCTGGTCATCGAAACCTTGTTGGACCACCGCGATCCGGTCGCCGCCATGGCCCTGTTGGTGCAATGGCTCAGCCAGGCCGAAGAAATTCCGCTGACGGAAGAGGACTACTCGTTCCACGACTTGGCGCTGCTGTGGATGGAAGATCTGTGGCGGGACGAGCACGCGGCCGCGTCACCTGCCGGGACGCCGCCCTCCGAAGGCGGATCGCTTCAGCAGCCGGTGGAGCAAGTTATATCGCCGTCCGACCGTTGGCCGCTGGCACGCAAGTTCCTCGATTATCTCGAAGCGAATGCCGAGGAGTATTGGCAAGTGCCGCACTTTGAAATGGCGGCCGAGGTGCTGGGCGGCGACGTGGAAGACGAAGAACTACCCGAGGATGACGAAGAATCGGACATCTTTGAGGCGGCCTATGAGCATGTCACTTACCGCGACAGCACCGACGACGGTATCGAAGGGGATATGTTCGACACGGGCGAGAGCCCGACTGATTTTGAGATGGTCGGCGAGGCGGAGCGAATCGTCAACCGGTTGAGCTTTCTCACCACGGTTGCTCACCTGTGGAAGCTGTGCGCCACGGCGTCGCTGTCGATCGATGCGGCCGATCGCGACGACGTGCTAAGCGGCTGGCTCAGTCAGGCCGAGCGCAACCACCAGAAGCTATCGGAGCTATTAGAATCCGTGCACCGATATCGCGTTCTGCCGCCGCGCGGCACGCAGGAATCGCTGATCGAATATGACCGACGCCGGAGCATCAAAGAGACGTTGCTGGAAGAGATCATCGAAGCGTGCGTGGAAACGGCCGACGCCGCCGCAATGGTCCGGGCATCGATGCGGCGACGGTCAGAACCGGGCGAGACGGGTTGGCAACTGCCGGCCGGCGACGTGTTGTCGGCCGTGCTGCGCGGCGACGTCGCCGAGGTCCGCCGGACGCTGCCCGCGCTGCTGAGCATTCTGGAGAAGCAGCCGTTGTTGTATGTTGCCCTGGCGCGCGGCGGCAATCCGCAGCGAATTGTCGCTTCGCGCGGGCTTCAGTATGTGCTGCGACGCCTGCTCGATTACCTACCGCGGCTGGGGCTGTTGGTTGAAACGTACCGACTGTTGGAGACGGCCCAGACCATGGAGGCCGCGCATCCGGTTGGCCCTGGGGCCATCACCGAGTTTGATCGGGTGTTTGAAATCGCCTGCCAAAGCATCACCCGCTGTCTCGCGGTGGCGTCGTCGAGTTGGAACAAGGCCGGCTCGGCATCGCGACGCAGTGATAAGAAACTCGTCGACTGCCTGGAACAGGTCGTCGAGGTGCTGTTGCGGTGCTGGTTGACGCACAGCCACGGCGTGCGACTTTCGGTCCTCGAAAGCGTCAGCGACGCCCAGCAGTGGCGACATTTTCGCCAGTTTATCGAGCGCTATGGCGGCGATCTCTTCACCCAACGTTTCATGAGCATGGGCAACCTTCGCGGCATCCTGCACCAAGGTGTGCGCGAGTACCTGGAGGATCTGGTGGAGAATCCTGATGCCGACGAGGATTATCGCCTTCTGAACGAACTCGGAAGCGTGATTCCGATCGATGAGGCGTCGCACTGGCTGGGAGTTGCCATCGAGGCCGTCGCCCAGAACTACGGTCAATACGTCGATTACAACAGCATCACGACCCAGTCGGATCGCGGCAACATGCTCTACACGCTGATGGACTTCCTTCGGCTGAGGGCCCACTACGATCGGCTGGCGTGGAACTTGCGACCGGTGATCCTGGCCCATCACGTTCTCGTAAATCATGGGCGCGAGGGGGCGGCCGAGATCTGGCGTAGCGCCGTTGCCGAGCGAACCTCGCCGATTGCCGAAGACCATCTGAAGCGATTCAATCGGCTGTGCAAGAAGTACGGCATGCGGTTGCCCAGCATTGCCGAACACCTGGGCGAGCGGTTCATTCGTCCCTTGGAGGTCGACCAGCTTTGCGCCTTGCTGCGTCCGGCCGTCGACGAAATCCGCAACGGTAAGTTGGCCGGGTCGTGTAAAGAACTCGAGGCGCACATCGCCCGCTTTACGGAAGATACGCCGGGCGCCGGCTTCGAGTTGCCCAGTTGGCTGGAAGCGTTGGAGCGGGAGATGGAACGCGTCCAGTGGCAAGCCGACGAGGGAGACGATGTCCTCGATCCGCTTTTTCAGTTGCCCGAGGTCCACCTCACGAAAGACGAGGTTCAAGATCAGCTTGGCCAAATGATCGACGAGGGGCCGCTTTGGACGTTCGATGACGAAGACGAGATTGGCGCGGAGGACTAGGCCGGGCCGGATTATAGTGACCGAAATTACAGGGCCTTGCCTGCTCGCCCGCGTGCGACGTTTTTCGCGATGAGCCCCGCGACGTATCCGCCTTTGAAGCCGGCATCGATGTTCACGACCGTCACGTTCGAAGCACAACTATTGAGCATGCCGAGCAAGGCGGCGATGCCGCCGAAGCTGGCCCCGTAGCCAATGCTGGTCGGCACGGCGATGACGGGACAGGCGACGTATCCGCCCACGACGCTCGGGAGCGCGCCTTCCATGCCGGCCACCACGACAATGGCGTCGGCCTGTTCGAGCAGCGGCAGGTTGGCCGTGAGGCGGTGTGGCCCCGCCACGCCCACGTCTTGAAGGAGCGTTACGTCGGCGCCCGTCCACAGGGCCGTCTCGCGAGCCTCTTCGGCCACGGGTAAGTCGCTTGTGCCGGCCGTAATGACCGCAACCTTGCCCGTTGCTTTGCTCGCGTCGTGGACAACATCCCGATTACCCGAAATGCGAAACGTCCGTCCGATGGCGTTGAATTGCCCAGTGGGAAACTTGGCGAGCAATTCTGATGCCTGCTCGGGGGCCATGCGCGTCGCCAGCACCGACGCCCCGTGTCGCAGGAGGGCCTCGAAAATCTTCTCCATCGCGGCGACGGTTTTCCCTTGGGCAAACACCACTTCGGGAAATCCGCAGCGCCGATCGCGATCGAGATCGACTTGGGCATCGCCCACATCGGCCACCGCCGGCATGCTCGCAAGACAAACGAACTGCTCCAATGAGAGTTCGCCGGCGAGCAGTTGAGCGGCAAGTTGCTTCAGTTGGTGCGGGGGCATGCTGGTAGAGCAGGTCAGTCAGTTGGGCATGGAAGGACCACGGGCCAAGCAGGATCAAACGTCTCTTCGGGCACGTTCTGGCCATGCGCTTTCGCGGTCTCGATCCGGCCAGCGATCCACTCGTTCCTCAATTCAAGAGTCGCCGGTGACATTCGCGCATCCCCTTAGTATCGTCACGTCATCTTATCCCGCCTGAGGCATGGCGTCAATTTAGCGCGAGAGGCGTTGTGGGATTCCATCTTGCCAGCAGTACTCGGACATATCAGAATGGAAATGCAGTCCCTCAGGAGCCCTTTATCTGATGGCCCGAAAACGCAAGCGTCACGTTCCGTCGGACGCCGGCAATCTGCCTTCCGCCGCTGACCGCCAACACGACGTGGCGCGGGAAGAGAATTCCAAGTCTATCGGAGAGCCCGGCATGGGGACCCGCTGGCAAACGTGGGCCATCTGCGGTTTTCTCTTGTGTGCCGTGTTTCTGGTCTTTGGCCAAACCGTCCGACATGAGTTCATCGACTTCGATGATGACCTCTATGTCTATCAAAATACGCATGTCACCCAAGGTCTGACGGCCCAAGGGATCGGCTGGGCTTTCACAGCGCGGGTGGCAAACAACTGGCATCCATTGACATGGCTCTCCCACATGCTCGATTGCCAACTCTATGGGCTGAATGCTGGTGGACATCACCTGACTAATGTTCTCCTGCATGCCACCAACGCAATCTTGCTGTTCTTGCTTCTCGGGCGGATGACAGGCGCGCTGTGGCGCAGCGCCTTCGTCGCCGCCGTATTCGCCATCCATCCATTACGAGTGGAATCAGTCGCCTGGGTGGCAGAGCGGAAGGATGTGCTGAGCGGGCTGTTTTTCATGGTGACGCTTTGGGCGTACGTCGGATATGTTCGCCATACGTTCTCTCTCCGCCGCTACCTGACCGTAGCGTTGCTATTTGCGTTGGGCCTGATGTGCAAACCGATGCTGGTGACGTTGCCGTGTGTGCTCCTGCTGTTGGACTACTGGCCGCTGGGGAGGCTGGCTGCAAAAGGAGCTAACGGCGCGGGGTTAGCGAACGACATGCAATCGCCGCGTCCCGCATCTCCGTTGCGTCTCATTGTGGAAAAGATTCCACTTTTTGCATTGGCGGTCGCCTCTTGCGTGGTAACACCCCTTGCCCAGGGTATCGCGGTTGCCACGACTGAGCAACTGTCGCTCTCTTCTCGCGTCGCCAATGCGTTGGTGTCTTACGTCGTATACATCGGCCAGGTTTTCTATCCGTTGGGGCTGGTGCCGTTCTATCCGCATCCGAAGGACGGACTGCCAATAGGGAGTGTCGCCGGCGCGGCATTGGTGTTGAGTGCCATTACCATTGCGGTCGTGGTGCTCCGTCGGCGCTGTCCATACCTGTTTGTGGGTTGGTTCTGGTACGTGGGCATGCTCGTGCCGGTGATCGGGCTTGTGCAGGTGGGCATGCTTGCGATGGCCGATCGCTACACATACCTGCCCCAGATTGGATTGTACGTGGCGCTGACGTGGGCGCTGGCGGAGTTGGCCCCCGTCTGGCGTTATCGTCGTTGGGCATACGGCATCGGTGCATCGCTCGTGTTGCTGGGCTTTATGGGGGCCACCTTCCGCCAAACATCTTTTTGCGCGATAGCGAAGCACTTTGGAGCCATACCCTGGCATGTATTCCACAAAGTAGTTTCGCGCACAACAACCTGGGAAATCGTTTGGCCGATCGGGGGCAGTACGACGAAGCGATATCACATTACCGCGAGGCGATCAGTATTGAGCCCAACTTTCCGGAGGTCCACATTAATCTCGGCGATGCCTTGGTTGCTCGAGGCCAACTCGACGAGGCGATCGCTTCGTATCGACGAGCGTTGGAGATTCGACCAGACGCGAAGATACATTGCAAACTCGGATTAGCCTTTGCCAAATTGGGCCGGCTGGATGACGCAGCGAAGAGTTATCGGGAAGCGATACGACTCAAGCCCGATTACACGGATGCCCACAACAACCTGGGCAACGTCATGCAAGCACTAGGTCGCCTCGATGAGGCGATGGCGGAGTATCGAATGGCGATTGCAGCTGATCCGAACTGCGCCGGGGCACACAACAACCTGGGCATCGTGTTGGCCGCCCGCGGCCGACTTGACGAAGCAAAGGAAGAGTATCGAAAGGCGCTGGAGATACAGCCCGACTTCTTCCTTGCCTACCGCAATCTGGGCAACGTGTTGTTTGCGCAAGGGCGACTGGACGAGGCGATGAGACAGTACCGAAAAGTGTTGGAAATCAAGCCGGACTACGTGGAGGTTCTGAACAATCTGGCGTGGTTGCTGGCGACGCATCCGAAGGCTTCGCAGCGCGACGGCGTCAAAGCGATCGCGCTTGCCGAGCGAGCGAACCGGCTTTGCGGCGGCCAGCAGCCGGGCGCGCTGGACACGCTCGCGGCCGCCTATGCCGAAGCGGGACGTTTTTCGGACGCTCTGGCGACGGCCCGCAAGGCTCTCGAACTGGCCAAGCGACAGGACAGCCGGCCGATGGCTGACTCGTTACGGGCGCGGATCGCCCTCTACGAGGCCGGGAAGCCGTATCATCAAACGTTGCCAGCTAAAGCAGGCACCGAGGCAGTGCCGTGAGACGGCAAGCTGCTCCAGCAAAACCTCTTGTGGCTTCGCCACCCCGATAGCAAGCGATCGTGCCACCCGCGGCGGCCCACAACGAGCCGTTATGAACATGGGCCAGCCGTCGTACCTACGCCTCGCCATGAATCATCCTATCCCGCGTTTGGGGTAGCGGTAATCTTTCGCCAGTGGCCTTGCCAGCCGGCCCCCCGTCGGGTCCAATTTGGGTTTCCCTTCAGGTGCGGAGCGTTTCGATGGATTTTCAGGCCCGACGAGATCGATTGCGCAAGGCGATGAAGAAGTCGGGCGTTGACGCCCTGTTGGTGACCGATTTCACGAACGTCACCTATCTGACCGGCTTCACCGGCGACGATAGCTACCTGCTAGTCCGTCGCGACGGCGAGACCGTGCTGAGCGATCCGCGGTATACGGTGCAGCTTGGCGAGGAGAGTCCCGGCGTCGACCTGCAAATCCGACCGCCGGGCACTACGATGCTTCAGGCGGTGGCGAAAGTCGTGCGCGCGGCGCGAATCGGCCGGTTGGGCGTCGAAGGCGACTCGATGACCATCGGGCTGCACGACCGCATTGCCGAAAAACTGCCCAAGGTCGCGATCATGCCCACGGCCGGTGTGGTCGAGACGTTGCGGCAGATCAAGGACAAGTACGAGGTGGCCCGGCTTCGCGAGGCTGTGCGTCAGGCCGAGGAGGGCTTCGCCGCGCTGCGGTCTGCCATGCGGCCCGAGATGACCGAGAAAGAGGCGGCCGACGAACTGGAGCACCGGTGCCGGTTGTCTGGGGCCAAGGAGGCGGCCTTCCCCAGCATTGTTGCGGTCGGCCCTCGGGCAGCCTTGCCCCATGCCATGCCCAAGAGCAACCGCATGGGCGAGGCGGATTTCGTGTTGGTTGACTGGGGTGCGAATGAGGGGCTGTACCATAGCGACTTGACGCGGATGGTGGTGACAGGTAAAATCTCGCCCAAATTCGAGCGGATTTATCGGGTGGTTTTGGAAGCGCAAACCCGAGCCATTGCCGCCATTCGGCCTGGCGTCGCGGCACACGACGTGGACCACGTCGCCCGGGCCGTGATCACCGATGCCGGTTACGGCAGCCGTTTTCGCCACGGAACAGGACACGGATTGGGCCTACAGGTCCACGAGGCCCCGCGGTTGGCCGTCAAGAACCAAACCGTGCTACTGCCGGGAATGGTCGTGACCGTCGAGCCGGGCATTTACTTGCCGGAGTGGGGTGGCATCCGCATTGAGGACGACGTGCTGGTCACCCGCGCCGGTCGCGAAGTTCTGACGCATGTGCCGAAGCGGCTGGAAGAGGCGGAGTTGGCGTAGGAAGTAGTGGTTAGTGGCTAGTCAGATGTTTGTGGCGAGGTGATGAGTGGCTGGTGTCGTCTTCATCTGTCTCGCTGACCACTTGCCACTAGCCCCGTGCAATTTATTGTGAGGAACTTATGAACGGATCTGCTGCTGCCTCGCAGGACATTTTCGACGTTCGCAAAATTCGTCGCCTGATCGAACTGATGAAGGAGCACGATCTCACAGAGATCGACCTTCAGCAGGGTGAAGTGCGAATCCAACTTCGTCGCGCCGGCAGCGGCATGCCGCCGATTGTCTCCGCGCCGGCGGTTGTTCAGCAAATCCCGGTGGCCGGTCCGCCAGCGCCAGAATCGGTTGCCCCGGCTGCCGTCGAGCCGAAGGGTGGAGCCACATCGGTGATCAAGAGCCCGATGGTGGGCACTTTCTACATGGCCCCGGATCCCGATTCGCCCCCCTACGTCAAGGTTGGCGACCACGTTGGGCCGGAGACGACCGTCTGCATTGTCGAGGCCATGAAGGTGTTCAATCAGATCCCGGCCGAGTTGAGCGGCCGCATCGTCGCCGTGCTGGTCGAGAACGGCGCGCCGGTGGAGTTTGGCCAGCCCTTGTTCAAGGTCGATCCGCGGGAGTAGCCGGTGTTCAAACGCATATTAGTCGCCAATCGTGGTGAAATCGCCCTGCGCATTTTCCGCGCCTGCCGCGAATTGGGCATCGAGACGGTAGCCCTGTTCAGCGAGGCCGACCGCGGCGCCGCGTACCTCGATTTGGCCGACGAAAAATACTGCGTCGGGCCGCCGAAGGCCGCCGACAGCTACCTGAAGATCGATCGGGTCATCAGCGCCGCCGAGATCGGCAACGTGCAGGCAATTCATCCGGGCTACGGGTTCCTTGCCGAGAACGCGCATTTCGCCGAGATATGCCGCAGTTGCGAGATCGAGTTCATCGGCCCGACGCACGAAGCGATGGCGTTGGTGGGCGATAAGAACGCCGCCCGGCGACTGGCCCACGAAGTCAATGTGCCGACGGTGCCCGGCAGCGAGGGGTTGGTCGAAGGCGAGGCGCAGGCCGTTTCGCTGGCCCATCAACTCGGCTTTCCCGTGCTCATCAAGGCATCGGCCGGCGGCGGCGGACGCGGCATGCGCGTGGCCCTGAACGACCTGGCGCTGAAGGCCGCGATCCAACAGGCCCAGGCCGAAGCCGAGGCCGCCTTCGGTTGCGGCGATATCTATCTGGAAAAATACATCGAGCATCCGCGGCACGTCGAAGTGCAGGTGTTGGCCGACAATTACGGCAACGTCGTCCACCTCTGGGAGCGCGACTGCACGATGCAGCGGCGGCATCAAAAGTTGATCGAGGAGAGCCCGGCGCCGCAACTCGACCGCGAAACGCGCACGGCGATGTGTGACGCCGCCGTTCGACTGGTCAAAGCGGCCAAGTACACGAACGCCGGCACGGTCGAGTTTATCGTCGATCGCTCGGGCAATTACTACTTCATCGAGATGAATGCCCGCATCCAGGTCGAGCATCCGGTGACGGAGATGATCACGGGCATCGACCTGATCAAGGCGCAGATTCTGGTGGCCGCCGGCGACAAGCTGCCGTTCTCCCAGGAGGAGATTGTTCAGCGCGGCGCGTCGATCGAGTGCCGCATCAATGCCGAAGACCCGGACAAACGATTCCGACCCACACCGGGAACGATCACGCGTTTTCGCGTCCCGGGCGGGTTCGGCGTGCGATTCGACTCGCACGTCCACGAGGGCTACGTCGTTTCGCCCTACTACGATTCGATGATCGGCAAGCTGATCGTCCACCAGCCGACACGCGCCGAAGCCATTTCGTGCATGAAGCGGGCATTGAGCGAACTGCACATCGAAGGGGTGAAAACGACGATCCCTCTGCACCTTAAGATCCTCGATCACGCCGCCTTCAACGAGTCGCGCGTCGACACGACGTTCATCGAGCGCACGTGGCTGAGTTGAAGATGTTGATGTTAGTTGTCAGCTATCAGCGATCCGTCTTAAATCGTCAGCGGCTTCGGCCCTCGACGCGGGACCTGAAAGTTGAGGCCTAAGAACCGAAAAGTCGCAAACCACCGAAACCTAAACGATCATGAACAACACGCTATCGAGACCGCCGCTTCTGGAATCCAATATTCGCCGCGTCGCCATCCTGTTTGCCGGCGGGCCGGCGCCGGCCGCCAACGCCGTGATTTCGACGGCGGCCGTGTCGTTTTTGCGCAACAACATCGAGGTGTATGGCATACTCAACGGCTATTCGCACCTGGTGGAGTACGCTCCCGACCACTCGATGGCCGAAGGTCGCGACTTTGTCCGCATCAATCACAACCTGTTGCGGCGATCGCGCAACAGCCAGGGAATCATTATCGGCACGGCGCGCACCAATCCCGGCAAGAACGTCTCCGAAGCGGCCCATCTGAAAGATGCCAAGCGGACCGCGCCGCTTAAGGCCACCTACGAAGCGCTGGTTTCGATGGGCGTCGATGCCCTGATCTCGATCGGCGGTGACGACACGCTCAAGACGGCCAACAAGTTCCGTCGCTACCAAGATCATCTTCCGGCGGGCCACAAACACATTCCCGTCGTCCATCTGCCGAAGACGATCGACAACGACTACATGGGCATTGACTTCACGTTTGGCTACTTCACGGCCGTCGACGTGCTGGCCGGAGAGATCCGCAATCTGCTGGCCGACGCCGAGTCGACCCACAGCTATTTCATGGCCGAGACGATGGGCCGCAGCGCCGGATGGCTGGCCTACGGTGCGGCGATCGCCGGCGAGGCCAGCTTGGTGATCAGCGTCGAGGATATTACGGGCAAGTATGAAGCGAGCGAAGAGGTCGTCGATCCGAAGAGCGGCAAGACCACGATTCGTCGCGTGATGAACCTCGATGAAGTTGTGAAGCGAATCGTCGCCACGATACGCGTCCGCGAGGAGGCCGAGGCCAAGGAGTTCGGCGTCGTCGTTATTGCCGAGGGGCTGGCCGAATACCTGCCCCATGCGCACATCGAAGGCGTGCCGCGCGATGAACACGGCCATATCGCGATCTCGAAGCTCGATCTTTGCCGGCTCTTCTCCGATCTCGTGGCCGAAGAATACACGAAGCAGACCGGCAACAAGCGGCGAATCAACGCCATCAAGCTGGGCTACGAGTGCCGCTGCGCCCGGCCGCAGGCCTTCGATGTGATGCTCGGCAGCCAGCTTGGCGTGGGCGCCTATCGGGCGCTGGTCGAAAAGCGGCTCGACGGCGTCATGGTCTCGGTGTCGGGCCAGTTGGAGCTTAACTACGTGCCGTTCAATGAACTGGTCGATCCGAATACGCTGGTTACCGTGGTTCGCTACATCGAGCCCGGCAGCGACTTCCACCGCCTGGCACGGTTCTTGGAAACGTACGTCAACGACTGAGTGACGCACGTTGACAATCGCCGCTGGGCCGGCCTTTATCGCTGCGTGACTTGTCACGCGGTTGACGACTGGGGGTGTTGCCGGTAGTTCTTTTCGGCAATAATTGGCGTAGTCGGAAGGACCGAACCCCATGGCGACCGTCTACCGTGTTCTCGCCGATGCCGTGGTCGTTCTCCACTTCGCCTACGTGGCGTTTGTGGTGGTGGGGATGTTGGCTATTCTTGTCGGCCTCGCACTTGGCTGGCGGTGGGTGCGGAACTTCTGGTTTCGCATCATCCACTTTCTGACGATCGCCGTCGTCGTTGCCGAGTCGCGCTGCGGCATCCTCTGTCCGCTGACCGATTGGGAAGACCGTTTGCGGGAACTGGCCGGCGATGGGACTGAGCCGACATCGTTCATCGGCCGCTGGATGAACAAGCTGCTGTTCATCGACGTGTCGCCATCGGTGCTGTCGGTGTGCTACTGCGTTTTTGGGCTGGCGGTGCTGCTGACGCTGATTTTCGCCCCGCCGCGCTGGCCGCAGAGAAGAACTGGTCGCACGGAGCCGTCTGCATGATGTCGACTTTCGGATCAGGGTGAAGTGTCGGCACCATCTGGACCGTCATGTGGCAGAGCGGCCATCCGTATCCAGCAAGGGAGTGGTCTGCGACCTGGCATCCATTTCAAAATCTGCCCGACTGCGGTAATCTTCGGGCTGCTGGGACGACAAACATTGTGGGTACCCAGGATCCGAATTGCTTACAGCGGTGAATAAATGGAATCCGCTACGCCTGACTGGGAGTTAATCGTCCGCACACACGGGCCGATGGCGTTCGACACGGCTTGGCGATTGTTGGGCCACGCCGCCGACACCGAAGACGCGGTGCAAGAGGCATTGCTGGACGCCTTTCGATTGCACGGGCGACAATCGGTCGGCAACTGGGGCGGGCTCCTGCGCCACTTGGCTACCCGGCGGGCCATCGACAAGCTACGGAAACGGTCGACGGTCGATCCGCAGCCTCTCGATCCGCCCACGTTCGAGCGGGCATCGCCGAAAAGCCAACAGCCCGAAGCGGTGGCAACTGAGCGGGAACTGGCAAACCGTTTGCGATGGGCAGTCAGCGAGCTTCCCAGTCGCGAGGCGAGCGTCTTCTCGCTGCGTTACTTCGGCGAGATGGCCAATGACGAGATTGCGGAAACGCTGGGCATTAGCACCGACGCCGTCGGCGTGGCACTTCATAAGGCGCGAAAGAAGCTGAAGGAACTGCTCGGTCTGCAACAAGTTACTCCAAGGGGATCGGGATCATGAACGACAATCACAGATCATTTCACGACGAATCAGACGAAGCGTTGGATCGCGCGATCCGCGCCGCAACGGAACAGCCGGCGCTGTCGGACGTCAAGAACCGCGTTGTCGAAACAGCCGCAGCCTGGCATGGAACGACGCCTGTTGCTGTTGACGACCAGCGGCGTATGGCTTATGGGGTCGCAGTTGAAGGAAACGAGGAAGGCCCGTCGAGCGTTCAAGCCCTTACTCGCAGCGCTGTGCTGGTCGAGGCAGCGGCGCCTGGTCCACAGCCGCACCAACCGCGAACTCGCCGGGGCGCATCTCGTAATCATTTTCTGCACAGAGTGAGGACCGTGGTCGTCGCACATAAACGCCTAAGCCTTGCGGCGGCGAGTGTCGTGACGGCGTTGGCGGGCGGTTTGATCCTCTACGTGACTTTTCTATCGTCCGCTTCGTCAGCCTACGCATTGGAGCAGACGGTGCGGGCCAACGATCACGTCACCAGCTACCATCTGAAAGTGATTCCGCCCACACCAGTAGCCGGATTACCGGGCGTAGGCGAAGGTTGGGTGCAATTAGCGCCCGATGGCAGCCCACTCGATGCGCGAGTGGATATATTCGGTGGCCAGTACGGTGATCGAGTGGGCATCGTATCGAAGGATCGGGCCGAGTTCTGGTGGAAAGCGCGCAACATTCGCGTAGTCTCCTATCGCCAGAGTTTCATTGACATCATCCTCGATCAAATCGGACAACTCCGAAGCCTGTTTGACCCAAAGTTGGTTTTCGAGCAACTTCGGTCGGACGAAGCGGCCGGAAGAGTGCAAGTGGAAACGAGACAGCCGGACAATCGGGGCGACCCTATCACGCTCACAGTCACGTCCAAGGGAGACCCCAATCGCCGGCACGTCTACGAGATCAATCCATACAGCAAGCTTGTCGAGCGAGTGATTGAATACCAGAGACGCGGCAGCGAATGGAAGCAGCAGTGGGCATGCAGCTACTTTGACTACAACAAAGAGATCGATTTCATGGTCTTCCAACCAGAGATCCCCAAGAACGTCACCACGCTTGACGCCTCCAAAATAGATTTTGGCAACTTGGGTTCGGGCCAAGGCAATCTCACGCCCGACCAGATTGCCGCGAAGCTGGCCAGGGAGTGCATGGAAGCATTCAGCAGTGGTCAGTATCAGGCATTCGCCCGACTCAGCGATGTGCGCACCGCGACATGGAGGATCACGTCCGAGGCAAGAGGGGCCCTTGGAGAGACCGAGACATCGACCGGCACAGGAATGTATCTGACGCCATCGCATGAGCGGACGGAAAAGACTATGGGTGGGCGAAAGGAGATTGAAATCTGTGATGGCCAGAGAGACGACGTGCTCACTATCGTTCCCGCGGCCAAGACCGCCCTGGTCACCAGCTTCACGCATCAGCCGTCGCCACGGCTTTTTGGTCGAACGTTTCCCAACTGGCGAACGACCATCGCCAACGCCCGTCACGGAACCGGCGGAAAGGCGGAGTGGCTTGGTTTCGAGACAGTGGATGGCTATCGTGCGGAAGGCTTCCGTATCCGCCGCGGTCGTTCGGAACTGACGATCTGGGCTGACATGAAGACCGCGCTGCCTGTCCGTGTGGAAAGGATTGCATGGGTCAGCCCCGACGAAATTCGCACCGTGATGACCGACTTTCATACCAACGTGGACTTAGACAAATCGTTGTTCAACCTCGACGTGCCGCCCGGCTACGCCGTCCGAACAATGGAGGTTGACCTTTCCAGAAGACCTATCGACTATCTCGCCGACACGCTGAAATCTGCCGCCGAAGAAAACGGTGACATCTTTCCTTCATCGCTGGTAGGCGAGGGAGGCCTCTCAGACATTCTGTATCGCGATATCGAGACTTTGCAGAAGAAGTATGGCAAAGACTCGGCTGATATGTTGAAGCTGGAGAGCGAAATTACCAGGAACAGACAGGTGGTGTCCATTTTTCTGTCCAACTTAACACCCGCAAACGACTGGCACTATGCCGGCCAGAGCGTCCTGCTCTACACGTCGGGGAAGCCCATTTTTTGGTACAAGCCCAAGGGCGATCAACTTTACCGCGTCATCTTTGCCGATCTCAAGGTGAAGGGGTTGGCCCTCGAAGCCTTCCAGTTTCCCTTCGGCCCACCGTCCAAGCCGCTAGGCAATGACCAATTCGAGGTCGCGTTTAGCTATCGTCCAACCAAGAAAGCCAAATCCGTGTATCTGGCGGGGGCGTTCAACGACTGGCAGCCGACGGCGCTCAAGATGGACGGTCCTGACTCTAAGGGCCGATTCAATACGCAACTGAAGTTGAAAAAGGGAACCTATGAGTACAAGTTCGTCGTGGATGGCAAGACCTGGGAGACCGATCCAGACAATATCTGGCAGAGTTGGCGTAATGGGAATAGTGAAGCGCAAGTCGGGCTCTCGGCGAGTCCGCGCGGCAAGGCGTTGGAAGACAGCCAATTCAAAGTGCTGTTCAGCTACCGTCCGACAGAAAAAGCCCAATCCGTCTATTTGGCAGGCTCGTTTAACGACTGGAAGCCGACGGCGCTCAAGATGGATGGTCCCGACCCTCAGGGCCGATTCAGCACTCGGTTAAAGCTGAAAAACGGCCTTTACGAATACAAGTTCATTGTGGACGGGCAGAATTGGAAAACCGACCCGGATAACGTATGGCGGACCGGCCCCTATCAGAACAGTCTCTTGTACATCGGCGTCCGCTGAGCTATTGCCATAAGGCCGGCTGCAAGCCATCGCAATGGGTGCCTATCTCGTAATATTCCGATACGTACCGCCGTCCGTGTTGTCGGCGAGTTACTGCATATTTGGGCTGGCGGTGCTGCTGACGCTGATTTTCGCCCCGCCGCGCTGGCCGAGAAGAAACGCCGGCCCATCGAAGCCGCCGGGGTGACGCGCGCCGTAAGAGCTTGTTGGAATGACCGGCTTTACCCGACCTTCACGGCCGGCGGCACTACCGAGTGACGCCAACGGTACAATAACGGGTGAAGCCTTGCCGGCAACCTCACTTCTGACGACTTGCCAGCGCCTTGAATTACGAGATGGCACTCTCGGACTGGATGTGGCCAGAAAAGTGCGGGGCGGCCATGAATTGCCGGCCGAGCGTCGGAAAGCGAACCTATATTGACACTCTGGAACCGCCCGCTAAATTAGGGCGGCAAGCAAACCCCTGCGACAAGCCCGTCAGGCCCTCGATGTATTATCCTTGCAAGAGTGGAAGTCAGCCTACAGGATGAGTTGCGTCATGCTCTTCATCAATCCAATGTGGGACAATGAGGCCGAACGCATCGGTAAGCAGAAATGCACGCGACTCGGTTATGCGCTGCATAACATCTCCGACCTCATTGGCTTGGTCGCGCTGCTCCTGCTCTTGGGCACAGCAGCTTACCTCGGCAACCGGGGCGTCGTCGGCAGTTTCCGCGCGAGCTTGCTTTGGTTGCTCCTAATTCCATTCGGACTAGCGATCGTCGGCTCGCTGTTGTATCAGTTCTCGTGGGTGTTGGCTCACCGCAGAGGGTTTCGCTACGATTACGATTCGCGCGAAGCGAGCTGGCTGGAGGACGGCCAGCGACGGACCTACAAATACAATGACCTGGCCTAACCATGCGCTGCGGCAAACGGCGGCGGGCCGTCGCGGTTGAAATCGGTGTGCCTCGTGGCCGCCGTCGCTGGGCTTGGGTCGTTCGGCAAAACAGATGCACACTAAGCTTGAGCTTCACGTAAGCAAAACACGCACCATCGCGTTGATTGCGCTTACCTGCGCCATGGTCGGGGCCTGCTATTTTTGCACGACGTTGCCAGGTTTGAAGTCCCGAGTCGTCGGCTGGATTGGCGTCTGTTTCTTTGGCCTCGGGTTTTTCATCATACCGCGTCAGCTCTTCCGCAAAGGACCGCAATTTGTGGTAGATGAGCGCGGTCTGGAAGATCGGAGATCAAGACTCGGTTTGGTCGAGTGGGTGGATATCTTGTCTCTGTCGGTCGGCGAGGTTCGCCAGCAGAGATTTCTATGCCTCCATGTCGTCGATCCCGAAAAGTATTTGGGGCGTTTATCCAAAGCCGGAAGAATCGCAGCCCGGGCGAATGTGTCTTTAGGATTCTCCGAGATCACCATCGCTTTTAGCGGGCTTTCGCGTTCGACCGACGACGTCTGCCGGTTCATCCGAGATAATTACGCGATTCCCACAAAGTAAAGAGCCGAACAAGGCGCTAGAGCCAACACGGCTTCCTGTCGCGGATCGTGCTAACGCACGCTCCGCGCCAGCGGTGTGGCTCACTTGTTTCGTTCGGCAGGTCCATTCGCCTTGCTGTCCCATCAACTCAAACCTATTGCGGGACGCGTTGAAAAACCACCGATTTTGTAAGCGTCCGGTCTGTCCATGGCGAGAGACCATGGGAAGCGGGGGTCACTGGGCTTGGACGCGGCGATGAGCGCGACGGGCTCGGGTGCGAGTCTTAAGTCGGCGCACAGTTAAAAGTTCCGACGCTGATGTCATGACTGGACGGGGGCAAGTGGCGCGAACGTACCACATCAAAGAATGGTGTGATTGTGAGCACACCCGGATTGACTCCGGCCCTCCAGGGGGGTATTTTCCCATTTGTTAGCGTATGCTAAATTGGACGGGTCCAAGGTGTCTAGTAACTCCGCGTTCATCGGAGAACCGTTCCATGTCGCCTCGCCTCGCGCTGACCAGGACGCTTTCAGTAGCCGTCGCGATCTTGCTTGTCGCCGCGCCATCGCGCGCGGCAATTTACCAGTGGCAGTGGGTGTATCCCGGCGATCCCGCGATGGGAAAGCAGCAATCGGCAACGCTCTGCCCGGGCGGGGCCGGGGTTTCGGCCAGCGCAAATGCAAACCTCTCAAATCTTGACCTGACGCAGGCATACTTGCTTGGCGCAAATCTTCAAAATGCCAATGCCACTTCCACAATTCTCACGAACGCCGATTTCAGCGGTGCCACGCTGACGAATGCCAATTTTTTCCAGGCTGCAATAACGGGAGCGCAATTTGGCAACACTAACTTCACCGTTGCCCAGCTATACAGTACGGCGAGCTACCAGGCGAAGGACCTGCACGGCATCTGTCTTGCCGGAACGTTGGCCAGCCCGCTGGATCTTTCCGGCTGCGATTTCGGTGGTCAGAATCTGGCTGGAGCACAGTTCTCCTATGCAATCGAATTGATCGGCCGGTGGAACTGCAATTTAACCGGCACTGTGTTCAGGAACGCAGATCTTACCGGTGCAAGCCTGAATGGATCCGCCTTGACTAGCGCAGATTTTCAAGGCGCCACGCTTGTTCAAACGAACTTATCAGGCTCAGACCTTTCCGGCGCTTTGTTGAATGGAGCGAATCTAACGGGAGCGAATCTCCAAGATGACACGTTGGTAGCGGCAAATCTCAACAACGCCAATCTTACCGGCGCAACAATGGATCGGGTGAATCTCTCGAATGCCAAACTGCGTGACAGCACCATTGCCGCTAACCTCTTTCAGGCCACCCTTACAAATGCAGATTTCACTGGCGCTATCGTCGCAAATACGAACTTCACCTGCTCCAACCTGACAATGAGCCAGCTCTACAGCACTGCGAGCTACCAACAGTTCAAAGACCTGCGCGGAATCATGTTCGCAGGAAGTGTTGGGTCTCCCTTCAATCTTGCTGGCTGGAACTTCGCCAATCAAAACCTGGTGGGATCGAAGTTCGAGGGCACGAATCTCACCGGCACGGACTTTACTCAAGCGAGCGTTACCGGCACCGATTTCTCGGTTTCGAACATGACGGCCGGCCAATTGTACAGCACAGCTAGCTACCAGGCGAAGGATCTCCATGGAGTCGCTTTCAACAGTAACAACCTCGCGGGGTGGGATTTTGTTGACCAAGATCTGACCGGCGCACAGTTCCCTAACACAAATCTGGCTGGCGCCGACCTTGAAGGGGCAGTTGTCGTCGAGGCAAGTTTCGCTCGCTCGAATCTCACACGCGAGCAACTGTACAGCACAGCATCCTATCAAGCGAAAGACTTGCACGGCGTTGTTATTTCGGGTAGCTCCAGTAAAACGATTGACCTGTCCAATTGCAACTTCGCAAACCATAACTTGACAAGCGCGAACCTCTCATACACCAACTTGACGGGCGCGAATTTGGCGGGTGCGACAATCGCTCAGGCCAATTTCGGCGGTTCGAATCTGACTGCCGATCAACTCTACAGCACGGAAAGCTATCAGCAGAAAAACCTGCCCGGCATTGGGCTCCCGCTGCCTATCGACGGGTGGAACTTCGCTGGTCAATACATGTCGTCGGTACCTCTGAATGGCGCGACCCTTGACGGGGTCTGTTTTGTCGCCGCAGATTTAAACAACGCGGGCTTGACCGCCGCTAAGTTGACAAACGTCGATCTCACGGCGGCCAACCTCACCCACGCTCATTTGGAGTACGCAACTCTGGCGAACGTGAATCTCGCTGATGCCGACCTACGTTGCGCATACACTCATGGTATGACTGGCGGCTCGTTCCATAATACGATACTTGCTAATGGGCACATTGATGGTTTATCGTTGGGCAACATTGAGACTCTACCAGTCCGAAACAACACATACGGCTGGCCTGTGCACGTTTCCATCGGCGCATCGTTTGACCCGACTTCGACGCTTAGCATGATTCTCGATGGTCAGCCTTGGGGTTCAACGATTTCCTTCGATGCCGGAATTCCGGTATCGCTCGCCGGGCAACTGCATCTGGCCATAGCACCTGGGGTCACCTGGGATAGTCTGGCCGGCGATACGTTCAGACTTTTCAACTGGACGGGCGTTACTCCGAGTGGCATGTTCCAGATCGTGAGCGACCCAGGCTGCGTCTGGGATACCTCCGCCCTTTACACCACCGGCCAAGTCACGCTTCTGGCCGCCCCTGAACCCGGCTCATTAATTTTGTTCATTGCTGCCTTTTCTGGCTGGGCCGCGTTTCTTTGCCAGCGGCGTCGTTTGTAGTTTAACGGCATTGAGGCGGCCGACCATGGCCCCTTCGTGCCTCCCGTGCGTCGTGGCTTCCCTCTACCACGAATCGACCGATTTTTGGGGACAGTTCAGTGGGAAGTCCGCTGGTCCGCGCGAACGCTTCGCCGGTCTTTTCTGTCCTGCTCGGAGCGAGGCGAAACTTGGCGCGGTGGTGGAGTTGTCGCGATTGATAGGCGACGGCCACTTGTTGACGGCTGCGTAGCAGCCCGGGGGCGGCTGCACTATCCGCGCACGTGATGGACCCAGGCGGGCGGCACGTTGCGCCACACCGCTTCGCGGCGGATTTCACGACCATCCAGCAGTCCCTTGAGCGCGGCGCTGATTCCGGGACGTAGGGGACCTCGGTCGGGGTAGGCCGTGCCGGCGGGCGTTCCAACAAGGCTAGGTGTTTCGGGATACGGGTCGTTAGCCGATCTATATTTTTTCCGCTCCCCATTATGGTGTGGTACCACAAACTGAAGGGGTGTGTTATATTGATTGCACTTGTAACCGCCTTTGTACTGCTTGAGCCAGGCATGATCTCCCACACTTACGAGACATCGGTTATTTCCAAAAAGACGGACCCATGTTGCTGACACGCTTGTGCAATCGATTCGTACTGTTCGTCGTGATGCTCGCTGCTCCACTCGCCGACGCTCCGGCCGACATCTATCAGTGGGCGTGGGTCGACCCCGGCGATCCAAGCCAGGGCGTCGTACAGTCTTCCGTGCTGTGTCCGGATGGTTCGGGCATCTCGGCAGCGCCGGGAGCCCATATATCCTCTCGCGATTTGACACAGGCTTACCTGAGCGGTGGCGATCTTCACGGCGTCTACTTCAGTTCCTCTAACCTCACCAATGCTGATTTCCGTTCTGCCAATCTTGCGTCGGCAAAACTCAACCTCTGCAATCTTACTAGCGCCAACCTTCTCGGCACCACACTCACAAATGTGCAATTCACCACATGCACGCTAACCGATGCCAACCTCAGCGACAGCAATCTTACTGGGGCGGTTTTTTCCGGAACGACTGTGACGGGCGCAAATTTCACCGGTGCTACTGTGAGTGGTGCCCATCTCACTGGCGTAACGGCCGACCAGCTTTACAGCACAGCCAGTTATCAGGTGAAGGATCTGAGTGGAATTTTCCTTTTTAGCAACTTGGCCGGATGGGACCTATCCGGGCAAAACCTAACGGGTGCGATAGTCGTTTCCGCGAATCTAACGGATGCAAATCTCAGCCATGCCAACCTCACGGGTGCGCAGCTCAGCACGACCAATCTGAGTGGCGTCAACTTCGCCGGTACAACGCTCGCAAATACGGACTTAGGTCAAACCAACCTAACTGCGGAACAACTCTACACAACAGCAAGCTATCAGGCCGGAGACCTGCATGGGGTTTGGTTTGGAAAAACACTCGATGGGTGGAATCTCGCGGGGCAAAATCTCGAAAACGCCAGATTCGGTTCGACTACGATGACCGGGATAAACCTTGTAGGAGCGAGCCTAAAGGGTGGCCGCGTGATCTCATGCGATTTGACAAACGCCGACCTCAGCTATGCAGATCTTACCGATGTGTGGTTCCAGGCGAACACCCTTACGAACGCTTACTTAACCGCAGCCAATCTCACGCGCACCAATTTATTCGAGAGCTCGCTCGTGGGCGCCGACTTGTCCGGCGCGATAGTCATCGGGGCCAATTTTGGTCGCACTGATCTTACGGCCGGGCAACTCTACAGCACGGCCAGCTACATAGCGAAGGATCTGCATGGCATTCAATTTGATCCCTCAAACCGGAGCCTGACATTTGATTTAACGGGCTGGAATCTCGCTAATCAAAACCTCAGTGGCGCGAGGTTAGGTAGCACCACCCTAACGAATGCCGACCTCAGCAACGCTAACCTCACCGGAGCGTTCCTGAACAATAGCACGCTGACCGGCGCCAATCTCACGGGGGCGACCGTGGCGAACGCGAGTTTTAGCGGCTCAACTCTGACCGCCAATCAGTTGTACAGCACGGGAAGTTATATAGCGAAAGACCTTCACGGTATTCGAATTGGCGGCACGTCCACAAGTGCGCTCTTCGTGATGACTGGCTGGAATTTCGCGAACCAGGACCTTGCTGGAAGCGATTTCAGTTACACCACGTTGGCGAGTTGTTCATTTGTCGGGGCAGCGGTCACTGGTGCTCGGTTCAACGATTCCAACTTGACGTCCAGCCAACTCTATAGCACCGCCAGCTATCAGGCGAAGAATTTGCATGGTATTAGCCTCGGAAGAAAGAATCTCTATGGCTGGAACCTCGCGAACCAAGATCTTACCGGCGCAAGTTTCGACGGCGCTACACTGACGAACGTGGACTTCACGGGTTCAGAGGTGACAGGCGCGTCGTTTGGAGACACCAATCTCACGGCTGCCCAGCTATATAGCACCGCGAGTTATCAAGCGAAAGATCTGCATGGTCTTTGTATATATGCATCAAGTCCGTCGTTCAGCTTGTCCGGCTGGAACTTTGCGGATCAGAATCTTATTGGTGCCCAGTTCTATGTCGAGCTCATAGGTATCGCTAACCTTGACGGCGCCGACTTCAGCCGCGCTGATCTACGCGGCGCTTACGGGCCGTGGGAAGAAACCGGACCCGAGTCCCCCGCAATATTGAGTAACACGATCTTGAGTGACGGATCGATCGATGCCTTGCACTTGGCCTCCGGCGAACGTCTGGCCATTAGAAATTTTGATAAGAACGCAGTCACATATCACGGAGTGGCCCTCCCCACCTGCATCAAAGTCCACTCCGAAATGACGCTTGCCGCAGGTTCCTCGCTCGAATTGGTCCTCGATGACAAACCCTGGAGTTCAACTATTTTCTTCGATACTGGTATTCCCGTGTCGTTGGCCGGACAACTTGAATTGACCGTCGCTCTAGGTTCGGATCTTAGCGGTTGCGTTGGCGACGCTTTCAAATTATTCAACTGGACTGGTGTCAGTCCCACCGGACAGTTCCAAATCTTCTCCGACCCTGGTTACGTCTGGGACACATCCAATCTTTACACTACCGGCGCAGTCACGCTATTGGCCGTCCCCGAGCCTTCTACAATCGTCTTGCTTACCGCTGCCTTCTTTGGCCTAGCCGCGTTTGTTCGGCGACGGCATGTTGTACACATTTAATGCTCTCAAACCAGTGGGCCGTGCCGTTATCGGCTGAGTACTCAAGCAGTCGTGTTGCCAACCCGTATCGTCGGTCATGACGACTTTATATCTCTCGGCTGCCATGGCATCCCATCACGTCACCCCTTTTCCCGGGGTGCTGAGAAACGACCGATTTTTGGGGACAGTTCCGGTGGGAGTCTTCTTGATCGCGCGAGTGCTCTACCGGTCTTTTCTGATCTGCTCGGAGCGAGGCGAAACTTGGCGCGGTGGTGGAGTTGTCGCGATTGATAGGCGACGGCCACTTGTTGACGGCTGCGTAGCAGCCCGGGGGCGTCTGTGCTATCCGCACTACCCGCGCACGTGATGGACCCAGGCGGGCGGCACGTTGCGCCACACGGCTTCACGGCGGATTTCACGACCGTCCAACAGCCCCTTTAGCGCGGCACTGATTCCGCGCAGCCGGGCCCGCTCCTTACGGCCGCTAATGATGGTTCGGGCGGGACGCACGCCGATGTACTCGAAAAACGAAAGCGTGCCCCCGGGGGACAGCAAGGCGGCCAAGACGGCGAGAATTCGCTCCACATCGGCCACGGCAAAGTTGTTGAGGGGCAAGCCGGAAACGATCAGGTCGTACGGCTCACCGCGCGGCAATTCTTCGACGGGGCAGTGGAGCACGCGGGCGGAGCTAGCCACGGCCTGGAACGCCGGTTCGTGGTCGAATCGATGTTTGAGCTGTTCGACGAACGTGGCGTTGAGTTCCACCAGATCGATGCGGTCGGCGGCGCCCATGCCGGCGATGATTCGCTGCGTGACGGCGCCCGTGCCCGGCCCGACTTCCAGGATCCGGCGCGGCCGGGCAGATTTTTCACGCACAAAGCGGGCCAGCGCCGCGGCCAAGTAGCGCCCGCTGGGCAGAATGGCCCCAGTCGTGTGAAATGTCCGCAGGAACTCACGAAAGAACAGCCCGTGCTCGGCGAGTTTTTGTTTCATGCGAGGCGATTCTACCGCACCTTGCCCCGCGGCACCACCTTATCGGAGACGACGACTTCGTCGGACGAGGCCGACTTGGCCCACGAACCGCGTGACGCCGTTCTGGGGATTTCTGCCTGGGCAGTCTGGTCACGCCACAGCAGCGGCCCCTCGATGCGCTCGGCGGACTCTCGCGGCTGCCGCACCGGACGCGACGCCGCCAGCTTCGACATCAACGGATACTTCTGCTTATTGGCCGTTGCGGTCTTTGCGGCGCTGCTTGGGTAATGCCTTACCACAGCAGGCTTCGGCGGCGATGTGCGATTAAGGCTATGCCGAAACGCCTCGTATTCCTCCGTCTTGAGGATCTTTTTGGCGTGCCCGAGAATCCGCGACCGTTCCGACCGGCTGATTTCGCCGTCGGCCATGGCAAGGCTAACTTCGTCTTGCAAGTATTGCCGCATGGCGAGGGCCGTGTATCGGCCTAATTCGAGCGACCTCGCGACTTGAGCCTGAGCCGCGACTGCCAGCACTACTGCGGCCGCTGTTGCGACGAATTGTTTTCGCATAGCTATCTCCCTTGCCTCTCGGTTGGGCAAACATGCCTGTCTGACGCACTCCGGCTTGGCCTCAAGCGGTGAGGACCACGGCCGATCCAGAAATGTCATCGGAACCGGATTTCCCGGAACTTAACGCACAGGCTTCCCAATCGGAAGAGTTTGCAACTCGGGGGCGGAAGAATCGGCAAAAACAGCAAACCTTGCCAGAATAGCCCAGCTAGCCACGGAGGAGTGGCGAGTTGTCAGTGGCTAGTGACCAGTTGGAGGGGCTGGTTCGGTTTCGGCCGCTGCAATGACAGGACATCGGAGCACTAAAAACTCGCCACCGTCCACTAACGGCGAACGATTGCCCGCCACAAGACGTTGCAGTTTGGTGGGCGATGCCCACCCTACACTGGCCACTGCCCACTCGCCACTATCCACTAGTAATCGTACCAGAGCCCTACGCCGAGTTGCTCTTCGAATACGTTGTAGAACTGGTACTCATCGCTCATGCCGTTGAAGTACTGCAAGCCGATGCGGAGGAGATGGCCGCTACGGCCGCGCCATTGCCAGCCGGTTTGCAGGGCGACATTGCCGCCGAAATCGTTCTCTTGTCGCAAGTGGCCGTTGACAGCGAAAAACGGTGCACCGGCGCCTCCGGAGGGTTCGGTGGAACTGAGCTCGGCGCCGAATTGGAACTCCCACGGCTCGGCGCCACCGTCGACGTAAACTGCGTAGCCCACTTCGGAGTACAGTCGCAACGCGGGGTTCAGATAGACGGCCATGCCAAGTATCAGGGACTCGCGCACGTAGTTGATCCGCGGATAGTCGGGAAACCGCTGCATGAACTCGTCGCCGAGGTGCGAGCTGAGGTGATAGTAGCCGAACTTTGCTTCAAAAGGGCCCTGGCGCGTGGTGAATGGCACGCCGGCGCGGAAGTCGACGGCGTCCAGGTCGCGCAGATGTTCGAGGTCGAGTCGTGGAAAGGCCGCCGCTTCGACGTCCAACTGCCAGCCTTGCGGCCACACATCGTTGTCGGTGCCATAGCGCAATAGCCCGACGCGACCGCCGATCGTGGCGTCCCATCGCCAGCCGAGATTGCGTAAATGGACCCATTGCGTGGCGATGCGCGGCTCGCGGCCGCCCGCCAAGTAGGAGCGGTACATCAGGCCGGTCGGGAGAAGCTGCCACGACAGGGTCTCGTCGTTCGTCAGCGAGCGGTCCATGTATGAGCCGTTATCGAACGGATGTTGGCTTAGGGTGGGATCGACGCCGCCCGGCAGCGCGCCGGTCATGCCAAGATCCTCAGGCATTCCGGGGGCCGAAGGGGCAAAACCGCCGGGCCCAGTTGGATCGATGGTTGCCAAGGTTGGCCCAAGCGGCTGCGTCGGCGGCATGGGCATCTGTGCCATGGACGGCACACCGGTTGACGGATAGGACGGATAGCTGGCCTGCACTCCGCTGGGCAGCATCTGCTGTGGTCCGGGCGACGCGGACATGCTTTGTGCGATCGCCGAGTTCGGGCCGCTGTCGATTCCTCCATAGAGCACCCCAGCCAGCATCACGACAGCAAGCAAGCGACGCCCAAGCATGATGGCAGTCCTCCGGCCCAGAAACCTATAAAAGGGTCGGTAGTGTAGCGATTTCCGCGAAGCGGGGGGAGGCCGATTCTTTGTTGATGCAAGGGCTTAATTTGCAAGGTGTTATGATGGTGACCGCTCATGAGGCACGCGGAATCCGTTGACACCTGCCGGGGCGATTATTACGTTGGACGTTGACGACCCGCGTCTCTTGAAGCTTGGCGAAATATGGCACGGTTTACGCTCTTGATACGGCCTGCGCTGCTAATCGTGGCCTTGGTCTTGGGCCAATGCTTCGCGAGCCCCTCGTCGGCGCAGCTTCCGGGCATGCGAACTCCTCTGGAGTCGCCGGTGGCACGAGTCGATCCGTGCGTTGTGACGATCAAAGTCGATGCCGGCGAGGGCAGCGGTTTTCTGGTCGATGCCAAAGGGCTGATCGTTACCAACTACCACGTGATCGAAGGGGCCAAGACGGCGACCGTCGTCTTGGCCGACAAAAAGACCTTGCCCGTCGAAGGCTTCGTGGCGATCAACCAGGGCAAGGACTTGGCCCTGCTGCGGGTCCAGGCCGGCGCCACGCCGCTGCCGTCGCTGTTGGTCTCGCAGCAGACTCCGGCGCGAGGCGAGCGTGTCTTTGCCTTTGGGGCGCCGATGGGCCTGAGCGGCTCGGTTACTGATGGCATTGTGGCGGCCGTGCGCAGCGGGGCCGAAGTTGCCGACACGCTGCGCAAGCTGGCCCACCGCGACGTCTACCGCGAGTCGCTGCACTATGATCTCGACGCCCAGTGGGTGCAGAGCACGGCCCCGATTTCGCCCGGCAACAGCGGTGGCCCGTTGGTCAACGCTCAGGGCGAGGTCGTCGGCGTGAACACCTGGCTGTGGACGGCCGTTGGGCAGAACCTCAACTTCTCGCTATCGGCCATCCATGTCCGCGAGCTTATGCAGAGCGGCGGCGATGCGGTCAAGCCGCTGTCGAGCCTGCCCGCGCCTCGGCCTGGTTGGGAAAGTCGCCGCCGCGGCGACGTCGATCAGACGCTCGCCCTGTGGATGGACTTGAGCAAGCTGAATTATGAGTACAGCCAGAAAGTGGCCGAGCAATACAAGAAGCTGCGGCCGATTGTGCCCATCGACCCGGGCAATCCCAAACGAGGGCAGAACACGCGCGACCGGAAGAAGGCGGTGATCTACGACCGAGTGGCCGAAGTCTACGATGAATATGCCGGGCGGGTGAAATCGCTGGACACAACCGCGGTCGACCCCGACTTGCTGTATCTGACGATCGTGGAAGCCGATCTCGCCCAACGGATCGCCGATGTGTGCAAAGAGATGGCCGGCGCCCTGACGGGGCACGCGGACGACGACATCGCGAAGAATCAAACGAAGCTGGACGCCTTCAAGGACACCAGTAATGATCTGCGAACCATTCGCGATCTACTGCGGATACGGTTGAACCAGAAATATAACCGGAAGTTCCCTTCGACGTGGGAGATCGTTAACGGCGTCGCGTTGAGTCCGGAGCGTACGGTGGTGCGAGAGCGAAAATCGCCGGGGGCGTCGGCCGCCGCCACGATGAGTGAAACGCCGTCGCAAGACAGGTCGCCCGAGACAGTCGTGCAGCCGTCCGAACGCAGGCCGCGCCCGACGCCGATTGCCCGACCGGGGCCTCAAATGGGCTTTCGCATTTGGACCGACCGCAGCGGGCGTTTCAAGGTCAACGCCAGATACGTGGGGCAAGTGGGGGATGACGTCAGGTTGCAAGAAATTGACGGCGCCTACCTCCGCATCCAGCTAAGCGAATTGAGCGAGGCCGATCAGAAGTTCATCGCCGAGCTACCCTGAGCAGCCCGTCGAAAATCGAGCATTTGATACCGGCAAGGAAATTGGGAGGGACGCAGCAGACCGACGAGGCTGGGGCGACAGCCACAATTCGCACGTCATAAGGCGAGCGGAATATTTGGTGGAGCGTGACGTAGTGCTGCCCTCACCCTGGCCCGCTCCCGGCGTGAGAAGGGACTCCAATCAAAACATCGGGCCCTTGCCGAGCTTGCGGCGGATGGGGACGAATTGGCCAACGTGCATGATGAGGTGGTTGCCGAGCAGCAGTAGCACCGAGCCGATCGTGGGGCAGTATTCGCGCATCGCTTCGGGACCGGGCTTGTCGAGATCGGCCTCGGGCGTAGCTTCGACGGCTGCCAGCGACGCCGCTTTCATCTCGTCGAGCAGCTTCAGGTACTCGGCCTTCGTGGCGAACTTCGAGCAGTCGTCCGAGGTCGAGGTCTCCTTGGTGTAGGCGGCGTCGAAACCGTCGGGCAGGGCCGGGGCGTCTCGGCCTATCGACGTCAGCATGCCCCGGAGGCTGGTGATGAGGTGGCCGAGTTGCCAGGCAATGTGATTCGTGCCTGGCACCGAACGAACCAGCAGGTCGGTTTCGGCGAGGTCCTCGACGTAGGCCCGAGTGAGAAAGTGGCTCATTTCGATCGACTGGCGGAGGATGTCTTTGGCGGCGGACATGGCAGGAACTGGGGGTTAGAGGCTAGGGACTAGGGTCGGGGTTCAGAATCGTACCGTCGGCATTGTAGCCTGGCGGTCAATGGCCGCAGCGGTGCCAACGTCCTTCACACCGGCTGGCGTGCGCTGTGATGGTTGCCACCCGATTGGTCTATTTTGTCTGCCCCTGCCCCCAAATCCCCCACCCCCTCGATCCCCCGTCCCGCTCATTGCGGCGTTCCGGCCGATACGATAGACTACGGGATTCTTTCATGGCCGAAATAGCAAAGTCGGCCGCCAACCTAAAATCTCACCTAGCTTTTTTCAAATTGAGTAGGAGACAGCCAGTGGAACAGAGACGCTTCGTGACCGTCGATGGCAATGAAGCGGCGGCCAACATCGCCCATCTTTGCAATGAAGTGATGGCAATTTATCCGATCACGCCTTCCTCGGGCTTGGGCGAACTGCCCGACGCCTGGGCGGCCGCGGGACGGAAGAACATTTTCGGCACGGTCCCGCATGTGTACGAGATGCAGAGCGAAGCGGGAGCGGCCGGAGCGGTCCACGGATCGTTGCAGGCTGGGGCGCTGACGACCACTTTCACCGCGTCGCAGGGCTTGCTCCTGATGATCCCCAACATGTTCAAGATCGCCGGGGAATTGACCGCGACGGTGTTTCATGTGACGGCCCGCTCGGTGGCGACCCACGCGTTGTCGATCTTTGGCGACCACAGTGACGTGATGGCCTGCCGCACGACGGGTTGGGCGATGCTGTCGTCCGACTCGGTGCAAGAGGCGCAGGACATGGCCGTTATCGCCCACAGCGCCACGCTAGAAGCCCGGGTGCCTTTCCTGCACTACTACGATGGGTTCCGCATCTCGCACGAAGTTAACAAGATCGAGCAACTTACCGAAGATGACGTGCGGGCGATGATCGACATGGATCTGGTCGCCGCCCATCGTGAGCGGGCGCTGTCGCCCGAGCGGCCGAAGCTGCGTGGCACGGCCCAGAACCCGGACGTCTTTTTCCAGGCCCGCGAGGCGTGCAATCCGTTTTACGACGCCTGCGCCGCCATCGTGCAGAAGCACATGGACAAGTTTGCCAAGCTTACGGGCCGGCAGTATCACTTGTTCGATTATATCGGGGCCGCCGATGCCGACCGCGTGATCGTGATCATGGGCTCGGGCAGCGGCGTGGTCGAAGAGACGGTCGACGCGCTGGTGGCCGAGGGCAAGAAGGTCGGTCTCATCAAGGTGCGGCTGTTCCGCCCGTGGTCCGGCAAGGATCTCATGGCGGCTCTGCCGAAGACGGTCAAGAAGTTGGCGGTGCTCGATCGCACGAAAGAGCCAGGTGCCGTCGGCGAGCCGCTGTATCAGGACGTTGTCACTTCGCTGGCCGAATCCTGGGCCGCATATAGCGGCAATGGCTCGGTACCGAGCGTAATCGGGGGCCGTTATGGCCTTTCGTCGAAGGAGTTCACGCCGGCCATGGTCGCGGCGGTCTACGATGAAATGACCAAGCCGCAGCCGAAGCAGAAGTTTACCGTCGGCATCGTCGACGACGTGACCAAGTTGAGCCTCGACTACGACGCGAATTACTCGACCGAGAAGGACGACGTGGTCCGGGCGGTGTTCTTCGGACTCGGCAGCGACGGCACCGTAAGTGCGAATCGCAACTCGGTGAAGATTGTCGGCGAAAACACACCGTTGCACGCCCAGGGCTACTTCGTCTATGACTCGCGCAAGGCAGGCTCGGTCACCACGTCGCACGTCCGCTTCAGCCCGCGGCCGATCAAAGGCTCGTACCTGGTGCACCGGGCGAACTTCGTCGCCTGCCACCAGTTCCACTTCCTGGAGCGGATCGACATGCTTTCGATGGCCGATCCGGGCGCTTCGTTCCTCTTGAACAGCCCTTATGCTCCCGACGAAGTTTGGGACCATCTGCCGGCCGAAGTGCAGAAGCAGATCGTGGACAAGAAGCTGAAGTTCTACGTGGTCGACGCCTACAAGGTGGCCCGCGATGCCCAAATGGGTGTGCGGATCAACACGATCATGCAGACGTGCTTCTTCAAGCTGGCTAACGTGATTCCGGCCGACGAAGCCATCACCCTCATCAAGGAGGCGATTAAGAGAAGCTACGGCAAGAAGGGGGGCGGCAAGATCGTCGAGCAGAACAATGCGGCGGTCGACGGGGCCCTGGCTTCGCTCAAGGAAGTGAAGTATCCGAGTCAGGTGACTTCGAAGCTGCACATGGTTCCGGCGGTTCCGGCCGGCGCCCCGGCGTTTGTCAAGGACGTGCTGGGCATGATGATCGCCAACCGCGGCGACGATCTGCCCGTCAGCGCGCTGACGGTGGACGGCACGTTCCCGACCGGCACGACGCAGTACGAAAAGCGGAGTATTGCCCAGGACATTCCGATTTGGGACCCGACGATTTGCACGCAGTGCGGCTTGTGCTCGTTGGGCTGCCCGCATGCCACGATTCGCATGAAGGCCTTCGATCCGGCCCTGTTGGCCAATGCGCCCGAGGGCTTCAAGTCGACGGATTACAAGGGCAAGGAGTTCCCCGGGTGGAAGTTCGTCGTCCAGGTCTTCCCCGATGACTGCACCGGATGCGGTCTGTGCGTCGACATCTGCCCGGCCAAGGACAAGGAGCGGGTCAAGCACAAGGCGATCGACATGGAGCCGAAGACGCCGCACTTGGCCGTCGAGCGGCCAGCGCTAGACTTCTTCCTCTCGCTGCCCGAGGTCGACCGCAACAAGGTCAAGCAGGACACGATCAAGGGCTCGCAGCTTTTGCTGCCGCTGTTCGAGTTCTCCGGGGCATGCGCCGGATGCGGCGAAACACCCTACGTCAAGCTCATCACCCAGTTCTTTGGCGATCGCATGTTGGTGGGCAACGCCACGGGCTGTTCGTCGATCTATGGCGGAAACCTGCCCTGCACACCGTACTCGGTAAACGCCGAGGGCCGCGGCCCGTCGTGGTCGAACTCGTTGTTCGAGGACGCCGCGGAGTTTGGCCTGGGCTTCCGTCTGGCGGTCGATCAACAGCACGGCTATGCCGAGGAACTGCTCAAGCGGCTTTCGTCGCAGTTGGGCGAGGAAATGGTCGGCGGGCTCCTGAACAACACGCAAGAGAACGACGAAGCGATTGCCGTGCAGCGGGCCCATGTGGCCGAGTTGAACAAGCGGCTGAAGGCGATAGGCACTGCCGACGCGAAGAGCCTGTTGGCGTCGTCGGATTATCTCATTCGCAAGAGCATCTGGAGCTTCGGCGGCGACGGCTGGGCCTATGACATCGGTTTCGGCGGCTTGGATCACGTGTTTGCCTCGGGCCGCGACCTCAATATCCTGGTGCTGGACACCGAGGTGTACTCGAACACGGGCGGGCAGGCCTCGAAGGCGACGCCTCGCGGCGCCGTGGCGAAGTTTGCCGCCGGCGGCAAGCCCGGCTCGAAGAAGGACCTCGGCATGATCGCCATGTCGTATGGCAACGTGTTCGTCGGCTCGATTTCGATGGGCGCCAACCCGATGCACGCCATCCGCACGATCCGCGCGGCCGAATCGTATCGCGGCACGTCGCTTCTGGTTGCCTTTTCGCACTGCATCGGCTGGGGCATCGATATGGCCGGGGCCATGAATATCCAGAAGGAGGCCGTGGCCTGCGGCTACTGGCCGCTATATAGCTTTGACCCCCGCGAGGCGTCGCATCCGTTCCAGTTGGCCAGCAAGAAGCCGGCGGGGGCCTTCAAGGATTTCGCCATGAAGGAGGCCCGGTTCGCCATGTTGGCTCGCTCGAAGCCGGACGATTCGGCGCGGTTGCTGGATCTCGGTCAGCAGGACATTGTTAAGAGATATCATTTCTACGAACAGTTGGCCGGCGTAGACCGGGTGCCGACGGAGGCAAACGGAGGCAATGGCGGGACCACGGCTAAGGACTCCAAGGAGGTGGAAGCATGAGCGTTGACCTGAGCACGACCTATCTCGGACTGAAGCTGAAGAACCCGTTGGTTATCTCGGCCTGTCCGCTTACTGGAGAAATCGATCGCTTGCAGCAGTTGGAGCAGGCCGGCGCCGCCGCTGCCGTTTTGCCCTCGCTGTTCGAGGAGCAGATCGAGCACGACGCCGAGGAACTCACCAAGGCCACCGAGTTTGGCACGGACAGCTTTGCCGAGGCCCTGACGTATTTTCCCGAACAGGATGACTATCGCTCGGGACCGGATGAATATCTCGAGACGATCGGCAATGCGAAGAAGAAGGTCGGTATGCCGATCATTGCCAGCCTTAACGGCAGCAGCAAGGGTGGCTGGGTCCGCTATGCCAAGATGATGCAGGACGCCGGGGCCGACGCCCTGGAGTTGAACATTTTCTTTGTCGCCGCCGAGTTGGACATGACGGGCGAGGAGGTCGAGGCGCGCTACCTTGAGCTCGTGACCGCCGTGAAGCAATCGATCTCGATTCCGCTGGCCGTGAAGATCGGCCCGTACTTCAGCGCGATGGGCAATTTCGGCGTGCGTCTGGCCGAGGCCGGCGCCGACGGACTGGTGCTGTTCAATCGGTTCTACCAGCCGGATATCGACCTGGAGGCCATGCAGGCCCAGTCGCGGCTGCACTTGAGTTCGCCGCACGAGTTGCTGATTCCGTTGCGGTGGATTGCCGTCTTGCATGGCCACGTCAAGGCGTCGCTGGCCGCGACCGGCGGCATTCACGACGCGGCCGGGCTTCTCAAAACCCTGTTGGCCGGCGCCGACGTCGGCATGATCGCCTCGGTGATCTATCAGAAGGGCACCCAGCAAGTTGGCAACATCCTGGCCGGCTTGAAGAAATGGATGGAAGAGAACGATTACGGTTCGGTCGAGCAACTCAAAGGCAGCATGAGCCTTGGGAATTGTCCCGACCCCACGGCGTTCCAGCGCGGCAACTATATGAAGGCGCTGACCTCGTTCAGCGGCAAGGCAATCTGACCGGCGCCGCGAGAGTTTCGTGGCGAGTGGTTCGCGAAGCCATTTCAAGCCCACGGGTTGCAACCCGTGGGCTTTTATTGTTGGTGCGTCAGGCATGACGCGCAGCGTCATACCTGACGCTGTCAACCGGGTAGCGAAAGCGAGCCGGGAAGTGACTGGCCGGGTGAGAGTCCCGGCGGAGACCTTAATGACAGGAACTCCTAGCCGAAACGCAAGGGCGTCCGCCGTGAGGCGGAGTCCGAAGGAAGCGGCAGGCAAACTCCTGGCCCGAAGAACATGAATCGCATACGAGGCGTCGAACCGGTGGGCGAGAGGGCCAATAGACTCGAAGCCCAACGTCATTCGGACCGGTTCGGCGTATATGCGGCGGGTGTATGGGAGGAAAGTCACGCGCCTTACCCTGAGAGATCTGTCGTCCTGCCAATGGCTAGGCCCGTCGCAAGGCGGGCCGAAGGGACGACAGAAGTCAGCCGAGGCCATAGTAGTCGCGGGCCGGCGGCCCGCTCGATCGAGACACTCGCCCGAAAGGGGAGAAACGGCCGGGGATCGCAAGGCCGCATCGACGTGCCGAAGGGCCGAACAGATTAGACCGAACCGACGCAGAGCATTCGATGCCTGAACGAGATGCAGACAAGATGGCTGGAAAGCCGGATCGCAACCGGAGGGTAGGCGGCGGAACCGCCGAGAGCACGGTCTGTGCATCAAGCAGGCACGGCATGTAATGAGCACGTCGGCGAGAAGACCTTGATGACGATGGAGGAGGTTGTATGCCCTAAGAACATGCTGGCGGCTTACCGGCAGGTGGTTGGCAACAAGGGCGCTCCGGGCGTTGACGGAATCACCGTTGACGACTTGAAGCCCTTGCTCCAAGCCTGCTGGGAGGCCATCCGGGAAGAACTGCTCAGCGGTACGTATCGTCCCTCGCCGGTTCGGAAGGTGGAAATCCCCAAGCCGGGCGGCAAAGGCGTGCGGATGCTGGGCATTCCGACGGTTCTCGATCGACTGATTCAACAGGCCCTCAACCAAGTGTTGCAGCGATACTTCGATCCTCGATTTTCGGACCAAAGCTTCGGCTTTCGTCCGAGACGCAGCGCCCATCAAGCGATTGATCGGGCGCGGGAGTACATCGAGGCCGGGCATCGCTGGGTGGTGGACATGGATCTGGAGAAGTTCTTCGATCGGGTCAACCACGACATCTTGATGTCGCGGCTGGCTCGGCACATCGAAGACAAACGCATCCTTCGTCTGATCCGCCGCTACTTGCAGGCGGGCATGATGGAAGATGGACTGGTGGCGCAACGCACGGAAGGGACGCCGCAAGGCGGCCCGCTCTCGCCGCTGCTGAGCAACATCCTGCTCGACGAGTTGGATAGCGAGCTTCAGCGGCGTGGGCACCGATTCGTCCGATACGCCGACGATTGTAACATCTATGTGCGGTCGAAAGCGGCGGGCGAACGCGTTTTGTCGTCGGTCGAGCGATTCCTTCGGGAACGTTTGCGTTTGAAGGTCAATCGAGAGAAGAGTGCGGTGGACCGGCCCTGGAACCGCAAGTTCCTGGGCTATACGGTGACGCCGCATCGCCAACCAAAGCTGAAGGTGTCGCCTCAGTCGGTGAAACGATTGAAGGAGAAACTTCGGACGATTTTCCGGCGTGGTCGAGGGCGTAGCCTTCGTCGCGTGTTGGAGGAATTGCGTCCAGTGCTTCGCGGTTGGGTGTCGTACTACCGGAAATCGCAGATTCGGATCACGTTCGAGGAACTGGACCAGTGGATTCGCCGGAAACTGCGGGCCATTCTTTGGCGGCAGTGGAAGCGAAACTGGACTCGCGCCCGCGAACTGATGCGACGCGGACTGGACCACGCCCGAGCGTGGACTTCCGCGACCAACGGGCATGGCCCTTGGTGGAATGCCGGCGCAAGCCACATGAACCAAGCGGTCCCGACCCGTTATCTGCACCAGCTCGGTCTGGTGAGCCTTATTACCGAGTCACAGCGTTTTAAGCGTTTAATCTGAACCGCCGTGTACGGAACCGTACGCACGGTCGTGTGGGAGGACGGGGGCGGCAACGCCCCCTCCTACCCGATGTGACGTTGAGTTTCTGCCTGATTGTCGCAACGCCTTCGCGCAGCTACATTCTTGCTTACGCGTCGCGGCGCGACACCCAAAAGCCGTTGGCAGGATGGCTCAATGCGGAAGTCGGGACACAGGGCGTTTTCGCTTGTCGAGCTGTTGGTGGTCATCACGATCATCGGCATCCTCGTTGCGCTGCTTTTGCCCGCCGTACAAGCAGCCCGAGAGGCGGCCCGTCGCATCCAGTGCTGCAACAATTTAAAACAGATTGGCTTGGCGCTACACGCCTACAGCGAGGCCCGCGGAGTCTTTCCGCCCGGCTGCATCGTGAGCACGGGCACGCCGCCGGGGTGGCAGCCGTGGCAAGAGGCAAAGTCGACGTTGACTCAGAACCAGCACGGCACGAGCTGGATGCTGCAAATCTTGCCGTACATCGAGCAGCAGAATCTATACGGCCAATGGGACTTTCGGACGAACGTCGTTGGCAACGCCTCGGTGGCGCAGCAGGATATTGCCGGATTCTACTGCCCCAGCCGGCGCCGCGGTGTGCGGAGCGAGGATCAGACGCATCTGCTGGTGCATGCGTGGACCGGCGGCGGCAACGACTACGGCGGCTGCCTCGGCTCGGGCAACGGCTGGACGAACGATTCGCTGAAGTACTTTACCGAGCCGCGCTATTTGCATGATCCCGAACACTGGCTCTATCCGGATCGGATCGGCATTTTTCGTCCGAACGTGCCGACGGCGTTTGCCGCCATTCGCGACGGCTCGGCCAACACGATTATGACCGGCGAATTGCAGCGACTCTTGCACGACTCGACCGACTATCGCGCGAGGAGCCAGGACGGTTGGGCGGTCGGCGGATCAGCGACGCTGTTTACGACGAACGATGACGAGGCCGGGGCCAATTCAGGCATATACCAGCGCGGCGGCATCAACAATGGTTTTTTTGAAGCGCCGGGCAGCGAACATGTGGATGGAGCCTACTTCGGCATGGCCGACGGCTCGGTCTGTTTTCTTCGCAACGAGATCGACGTCCTGCTGTTTCGCTACTTAGGCGGAATGGCGGATGGCCGAAACGCTCAACTCCCGTAATAGCCAAGCGGAGGCGTCATGCAATTCAAGTGCAAAACTACGCAGCGAGTGGAACGGGCCTGTGGTGGGGAATACGTTTCCATCGGGCCGTCGTCGAGTTGTTAGTCATTGGCTATCAGCGGTCAGCTCGGGGAGTCGGCGGTTGGCGAATCACAGCGATCGGTTCCGAAGGCGGAAGGCTGATAGCTGACCGCTGATAGCTTCCTGGTTGCCGTTGGGCTGCCCTTTTTTTGTCGGCAGAACTGCGGTATCTTGGATGGGATGAAGGACTTGTTGCGACAAGAGATTGCTGCGCTGGCCACGACGATCGTTGTTAAGGTGGGCACGCGCGTACTGACTCGCGAGGACGGTCAACTCGACGAGGAGCGAATCGCGCAACTTGCGGATCAGGTCCACGCGGTTATGTCGACGGGGCGGAAAGTCGTGTTGGTCAGTTCCGGGGCCGTCGGGGCCGGCATGGGGCGACTTGGGCTGAAACGCCGGCCCACCGACGTTGCGCAACTGCAAGCCGTCGCCGCCGTGGGTCAGAGCATACTGGTCGAGGCGTACGAGCGGTCGCTGCACCGCCACGGTCGCCACGCTGCCCAAGTGCTGCTGACGGCCGAGGACCTCCAGCACCGCATTCGCTACCTGAACGCTCGCAATACGCTGGTCATGCTGCTCGAACTCGGCGCCGTGCCGATCATCAACGAGAACGATACCGTGGCGGTCGAAGAGTTGCAGAACACGTTGGGCGACAACGATCAACTGGCGGCCATCGTTACAAACTTGATTCGGGCGCCGCTGTTGGTGCTGCTCTCCGACGTGGACGGACTATTCGACGGCGATCCGCGCCAATCGGCCAGCCGCGTAATTCATACCGTCGAGCAATTGGACAGCGGCGTGCTCGGCTTGGCATGCGACAAAGTGAACAAACTGAGTCGGGGCGGCATGGCGAGCAAGCTCGAAGCGGCTAGACTCGCCACCACGGCCGGCGAGAACGTCATCATCGCCTCAGGGCGAGAGCCCGATATCCTGAATCGAATCATAGCTGGCGAGACTGTTGGCACATTGTTTTTGGCCCAAGGACAAACCGTGGCGGCGCGCAGCGCTGGATTGGCCTATCGGTCAAGCCGCGCGGCCAGCTCATTCTGGACGCCGGGGCCAAGGCGGCGGTCGAGCTCAAGGGCCGCAGCCTGTTGGCCGCCGGCGTGGTCGAGGTCGAGGGAAACTTCGACAAAGGCGACGCGGTGGGGCTGCGCGGGCCCGACGGCGTCGAGTTCGCTCGCGGACTCTGCAACTACAGCGCCGACGCCGTGCGGCGTATTCAAGGGCTCAAGACCGGGCAGATCGCCCACGTCCTGGGGCAATGCCCCTACGATGAAGTCATCCATCGCGACAACATGGTCATCACGGCGCACCCAACGACCAAAAAAGACGCAACTCTTTGACGAGCAGCGCCAGGCGCCACGGGCAATCGCACAGTGAGTGCTATTGGGCAGGACCGCCCCCGCATTCTTGCCGTCGGCTGCTCGGTGCCTTATATTGGGTAATACTTGATGCTACCCAAACCATGTGAGGAATCCATCATGCGAGCCACAATTGTCGACCGATTGCCGAGAATCAAAGCTGTGATGCTGCTGGGCACTGTGTGCCTGGCCGTCTGTTTCTCTGCCGCGCTATCCAGCGTATTGGCTGCCGATGCCGCGACGGGGAAGGAAACGAAAGAGCAGCACGATGCGCGGATGGCATGGTTCCGCGACGCCAAGTTTGGCATGTTCATCCACTGGGGCCTTTACGCGGTGCCGGCCGGCGAGTGGAAAGACCACAAGGACTACGGCGAGTGGTTCTTGGAACAGACGAAAATGCCCGTCTCGCAGTATGAAAAGTACCGCGATCAGTTCAACCCGGTTAAGTTCGATGCCAAGCAGTGGGTAGCGGCTGCCAAAGACGCCGGCGTGAAGTATATCGTCATCACGAGCAAGCATCACGACGGGTTCGCGATGTTCGACACGAAGCTGACCGACTGGGGCATCATGTCGACGCCGTGGAAGCACGATCCGATCAAGGACCTGGCGGCCGCCTGTCGCGAGGCTGGCATCACGTTCTGTCTCTATCACTCGATCATGGACTGGCATCACCCCGACTATATGCCGCGGCGCGCGTGGAACGACGTGGCGAAGGGCGAGCCCGATTTCGATCGTTACGTCAAGTTCATGAAAGGGCAGCTCAAAGAGTTGGTAACGAACTACGGACCGCTGGGCCTCATTTGGTTCGATGGCGAGTGGGAGCCGACATGGACGCAAGAACGGGGCAAAGATCTTTACAACTACTGTCGCAGTCTGCAGCCGAGCGTGATTATCAACAACCGCGTGGCCAAAAACCGCCAGGGCATGAAAGGCCTGAGCGAAGGGAACGACATCGTCGGCGACTACGGCACGCCCGAGCAAGAGATTCCGGCCGACGGCCTGCCCGGCGTCGATTGGGAATCGTGTATGACGATGAACGATCATTGGGGCTACAACAAGAATGACCACAACTGGAAGTCGTCGACCGAATTGATCCGCATGCTCATCGACATCGCCAGCAAAGGGGGCAACTACCTGTTGAACGTTGGACCCACGGCGGAAGGCGAAATACCGGGGCCGAGCATCGAGCGGCTTCGCGACATCGGCAAGTGGATGAAGGTCAACGGCGAGGCCATCTACGGCACTACGGCCGGGCCGCTGGCTAAGTCGCCGGCTTGGGGCCGCGTGACGCAGAAACCGGGCAAGCTCTACCTGCACGTTTTCGACTGGCCCAAGGACGGTGCGCTGGTCGTAGCGGGTCTCGGCGACAAGAAGGTGGCCCGCGCCTACGTGTTGGCGGATCCGGCTCGCGCGCCGTTGGCGGTCAAGGCCGCCGCGGATGGCCTTCAAATTGCCGTACCGGCCGAAGCTCCCGATCCGGTTGCGTCGGTGGTGGTGCTCGAGATGGCGCAGTAGCAATCGGCCATCGACGGCACTCATCAAATTAAGCGGTTGTCATATTTATTTGTGATCTTCCCAGTTTTCGGAGACACGTCATGAAACGCATTCTACTGTGCGCTGCTGCCATGGTTCTGGTCCCCAGCTTGCTCGGCGCTGCTGAAGCCCCGAAGCCGTATGGCGCCGTACCTACGCCAAGACAGCTCCGCTGGCACGACCTCGGCATGTATGCGTTCATTCATTTCACGCTAAACACGTTCAACGATATGGAGATGGGCTATGGCGACGAATCGCCGAAGCTCTTCAATCCAACGGACCTGGACGTCGACAAAATGGTGCGCACGGCCAAAGAGGGCGGAATGTCTGGCATAATGTTGGTCTGCAAGCACCATAATGGCTTCGCGCTCTGGCCGAGCAAGTACACCGAGCAATCGGTTAAGAACAGCCCTTGGAAAGATGGCAAGGGCGACCTAGTCAAGGAATTTGCCGACGCCTGCCACAAGTACGGGCTGAAATTCGGCACCTATATTTCGCCGTGGGACGTCAACCACAAGGATTTCGGCCGTCCGGAATATGTCACGTATTTTAAGAATCAGCTACGCGAACTGATGACGAATTACGGGCCGCTGTTTGAGGTGTGGTTCGACCTGTACCACGGCACGGACGGCTATTATGGCGGCGCGAGAACCGTGCGAACGGTCGATCCGGCCACCTATTACGACTGGAAGAACACGTGGCAGATCGTTCGCGACCTGCAGCCGGACGCTTGCATGTTCAGCGACGTAGGGCCCGATATCCGCTGGGTGGGCAACGAAGATGGAATGGCCGGCGAAACGTGCTGGTGCACGATGGGCGAGAATGACAATATGCCGGGCAAGTCGGACATCAAGGCCCTCAACACCGGCAGACGCAACGGCACGCGCTGGCTTCCGGCGGAGGTCGACGTTTCGATCCGTCCAAGCTGGTTTTACCATCCCGCCGAAGACAACAAGGTCAAGTCGGTGGCCGATCTGCTTAAGATCTACTACACCTCGGTTGGTCGCGGCTGCAATTTGATCTTGAATCTTCCGCCCGACCGCCGCGGACAGTTTTGCGAGAATGACGTGAAGGCGCTGATGGGGTTGAAGCGAGTGCTCGATGCCACGTTCGCCACCGACCTGGCCCTTGGCGCGAAGACCACGGCGAGCAATACCCGCGGCGATGATCCAAAATTTGCGGCCGGCAATGTCATCGACGGCAACCGCGAGACATATTGGGCCACGGACGATGGCGTTACGACGGGCGAGCTTGTGCTCGACATGGGCAAGCCGGTTACGTTCAACGTCGTGCGGGTCCGCGAGTATCTGCCGCTCGGTCAGCGCGTCGACAGCATCGCGATTGACTCGTGGAACGGCGGCAAGTGGACGGAGATTGCCAAGGCCACGAGCATTGGGAATCAGCGTTTGCTTCAGACGCCGTCGACCACAACCTCGAAGGTGCGACTGCGCGTCACGAAGGCGGCCGTCTGTCCGGCGATTTCGGAGGTTGGCCTGTTCCTTGCGCCGCCGGTGAAGTAGCGGTTTTCGATTGACAATTTTCGATCGGGGGTGGCAGTTCCGCTGTCACTCCCGATCTTTTTATTCGGCCCATCTTCGACGTCCGAACGTGTGAATCCGCGGCAACTTTAGTGGATACGTCCTCGGCAAAATCCGGGATTTGGTCAATCTTCTCGGCTCATGCGCACAGCAATGGCCGTCGCGTCCTACTCCGAAGACATGGGCCCAGCCCCCTTGCGTCATTGGGTATTTGGCCGGGAGGATTGAAGTATCCGGCGGCGGCAATAAAATACGGTGTATCGGGCTGTGGGTTTCGTACACACTTCGTGGCCGGAGGGGACGTATGGAAATGGAGATACAACAAGGCGATCGAGTGCTTGTCAATTTGGCCCCGTTCATCGGCTCGCTGATGCGGTCGGCCGATTCGATACCTTGCACTGTTCTGGAAGTCGATGGGATTCAGGTCTGCGTGCGGGCCGAGGCTCCCTATCGCGAGGTCTCGCTGTGGGTCCTCTCGACTTGGATTGATGGCCAATTGGAGCGGCGTCGCGATCTGGCTGATTCGCAAGCCTAACCCAAGCCATTCTCACAATCCGCAGTGGACAAGCGCGCAGAGAATTGCCGTCGCGACTGGTTGGTTCACGCGGCGTACGAAGTTGACGACGGTTCGACGGACGCAGTTTCTTCGCCGTGCTCGTCCGCATACTCGTCGTCGTCGAACTCGTCCTCACCTTCTTCGTCGTCATGGTCGGCCACGAAGCGACCGCTCACCAAGAGATTTGGCAGAAGCAACGAGTTGAGCAGGCAGCAGCCCATCGAGATGGTCAGCACGCGTCCGAGGCTTTGCAGGCCCTGATGATTGGCGATCATGAGCGCGCCGAAGCCGACCATGGTGGTGAGCGAATTGACCACGATGGCCACGATCACGGGGTTGCCAGCGCCGCGGTATCTTCCGCGTCCGCAGCGGAGCTCATGGATCAGATTGATGCCGCTTTCCATGCCGATGCCCAACGTCAGCGGCAGGACGATCATGTTGGCCGGATTTAAGGGGATGTCGAGCAAGCCCATCAGCCCCAGGGTTTGCAGCATGCCCACGCCCATGGGCAGTGCGGCCAAGAGCATGTGATTCAATCGGCGGAAATCCAAGAACACCACGGGCAGAATGACCAACAGGGCGTACCAGGCCGCTTGCTCGAAGCTGCGCTTCATCTGCCGCGACGCTTCGTAGACTTGTAGGGGATTGCCGGTGGCGTCGGGATCGACTTGGCGAACCTGACTGACGAACTCGCCCATAGGCCCGACGTCCCAGATATTGGCCTTGCTATAGACCTGCATCAGGTAGTGGCCCGAGCGGCCGATGAAGCGCGTGGCGACGCCTTCGGGCAAGTCGGCCTTGCTCGGTGGTTCGGGTGTGGAAACGGCTTGAAGTGTTTGCAGCCGCGTGAGCAAGTCGGCGGCCATGCTTTGTTGGTATTGGCGGATGCGGCGGTTATACTCTGCCGACGGCATACGGCGCAACATCTCGCGGAGCTGTTGCAAACCGGCGGCCGCGCTTGCGGTTGACGCCTGCGACGAGAGCATCGTTTGTGCGGCAGCGAGCATACGGTCCAGATCAGCCTGCGGCGTGACCGGGATTTGCGGCACTTGCCGCGGCAGGCCGGCCAGGCGCCGGTGAATGCGCTCGATGATCGGCAGTTTGCCGGTCACGTCCGTAGGGAGCTTTGTCGCCACTTCAACGACCCGCTCAACCGAGGGCAGCTTTAGAAACTGCTCTTTGCGCTGGGCAACTTCCTCGGGCGTCGTGGCCACCGAGAGCGCGAACCAAGCGCTGCGGTTGGTCTGGTTGAATAGTTTATGCTCGAGTTCGACGCACTCCAATCCGACCGGCTGAAGGTGCAGCAGATTGTAGTCATAGCGCAAATAGTGCATGCCGACTGCAGCCGTGGCCGTGGCAGCGACTGCCAGGACGAGCGTCAGCCGTGGATACGCGAACAAGGGACTCAGCCAGAATCGCAAGTTTAGCGGGGCCGGTAAATTCTCTTGCACGCCGTCGGCATCGCTTAGGCGGATCATGGCCGGCAGCACGGTGGCGCCGGCCAGCCAGCAGAGCAGCACGCCGCCGCCGGCGATGAGTCCCAGTTGGGCCACGCCGGGAAACTCGGTCAGCCCGGCGGCAAAGAAAGCGATCGCCGACGTGATCGCGCCGGTGAAAATGCCCGGGCCAGCGATGGCGGCCGTCTGAACAAGCGCCTGGCTGGTCGAGTCGACGTTCTCGCGTAGCTCAAGGTAGCGGCTAACGTAGTAAATACCATAGTCGATTCCCAGCCCAAACAGGATCGACGCGAAGGCGATGCTGAGTATGTTGACATGCCCGACGGTGAGCGTGATGCATCCGCACGCCCAAACCATGCCGACCACCAGGGCCGCCATTGCCATCGTGGCGTGGCGGAATCCGCCGAAGGCCACGACCATCACCGCCAGCACGCCCAGGAAGGAGACGATCGTGGCCAGTGTCATCGAGCTTTCGCTCGATCGCATCTCGTCGAACTCGATGATCGGCAAGCCCGTGAGCCCGATTTTCGTGCCGGGATGCCGCGACTGAATCTCCGAGGCGAGCTGCCGCAGGACAGTGATCGACTCGCTGTTCTGGGCGAAGCTCTGCCGATCTTCTTCGAGCAATCGGAGGAGAACGAAGCCCATGCGGCCATCGTCGGACATCAGCCGCGTCGACGCGGATTCGGCGGCCAACGGGCTGGAGAACGACATTTTGGGCCACGGCGAGGTGTAGCCGTTGGATTGTCCCAGCGCGGCGGCCAAGCCGTGGGTGACCTGCGGCAGTTCGGTTTGCATGGCGGCAAGAACTTGCTGCCGCTGCGCGCCTGTGCCGCCGGACATTGCCGCGCCCATCCACTGGGCCATGCCGCCGAGATTCAGTTGCGACCAGTTGCCCTGGAGGATCGGGCCCGCTTGGTCAAGGAAACCATCGATTTGTTGAAGTTCTTCGGGCTTGAGATAGAAGAGCCCTTTGCTGCGGAGCTTCGGAGCGTCGGCGTCGTGCAGAACCGCGCTGAAAGAGATCCTTCCGTTGCAGCAACATGCGGCTGACATCGTCGAGGGCGGGAGTGATCTGCTCTCGCCCCTCGCCTTCCACAACGACGACGACGTCTTCCTTATTGCCAAACTCCTTGGTGTACTCTAGCCAGCGGCGATTGTAATCGCTGTTGGGATTGAGCAGTTCGGCGCGGCTGGTGCGGAAACCAAGCCGTGTCATCGTGAGCCAGACGGAACCGCCGGCCGCCAAGGCGGCCAACAGCAGCGTGACCATGGGGAAGCGGATGGCGGCCCGAGTTAGCCACGCCAACGGTCGCGACATCAACGAGGAGTCTGTCTGCGGCGTCTCGAGCGACGGCATCATGTCCATCCTGGCCAGAAAACAAGCCCGTCCGCGCTCGTGCGGCCTCCTACCGACGAAAGCACGTGGACTTTTCCGCCGCACACATTGGTTCAGCACGGCAGAGCGGGTATTTTAGCGGCAACCGGCCTGGGGACCAAGGGCAGTTCCACTCAGCCGCAACGACACAACTCCTTTCGGGGGAATGGGTTGTGATTCCAGGCTCGATTTCAACTGCGACGTGCTAATCAACCAGTGCTTCGATTACTTTGCTTCAACACTGATTGGCAGTACGTGTGCGGTGACGAGGATAACTTGCTGCTTGCCAGACCTGGGTGTTCGGGCCATCCCGCCGACAACCATCGTGTGGCCGCTGGCAACTCGCAGGGTGGTTTGAGCCTGAAAAGTCGCGGTGTTGGGAATCCGGGTTGTTTTGCCCTCCCCGCGATTTGCGACTACAACACCTTCGTCCTCGGGACCAAGCCTAGAGTCTTCGATCTGCAGTTCTAGCGTGACCGAGTGGTCGGCATTGACGCGCGGCGTAAAGGTCAGGATGGTGCCCACCTCTTCCATCTGGATGCTGTTCACTTGACCGTCTCGCGTTGTTTGAGTGCCCGCAATTCGCCCCTGGCGCTTGCCAACTCGCAGGTTGGCCGGTTGATTGTCGAGGGTGGTAAGTTCTGCTTCGCTGAGTACTTCGATTTTTCGGCGCAGACTATCGGTACGTGTCGTTTCATCATGAGTTGCGATCGATAGCGTGGATGGTTTAGTGGCGGTGATGACTTCGGCGGTCCCGGAAGGCACCTCTCCAACCACTACTTCCAACCGAACCATCGCCGCAGTGCGGTCGAGTTTGGCTGCTAACTGTTGAATGGCTTCGACGGCCTCCGCAGAACCGGTCATCACCAAGCTGTTGCTGATCGAATCGGCCACAATCGTTACCCGCGATGAGGCACGGCCGCCTCGCGCAATCTGGCCCTCAGCGCTAAGAAGAGAATTAATGGTAGCAGCGAGATTATCGGCCGGAACGGAGTTCAATTGCAGCACCGTCGTCGCATCTTCCATGACAAACGGGACGGGACCAGGCGCTTGCAGCGCGCGAGCGGGACCTGCTGCCTTCACAGCTTTTGTCGCGTTATCGTCTGACCTCGCTGGCGGATTCGTCCGCGTATCGGACCTCCGTGGGCCAGCGTGGCCCGGTTCGGCTGCCAGCGCACCCTGCACGCACAGCGAAAAAGTGATCAACACGATCCAGAAGCGTGCCATTTTCAGTTCTCCTTGGGAAAGATCTTCTGTCGATACACTGCTGCGACGTCGCACTCCCAATTATGGAGCGATGGATCGATTATCATTTGGTCCGCGGGTGGCGTCAATTAGCCTGTATGGCTGCAACGCTCACTGTGGTCAGTCGCAAATAGGTTGGTCGATCATTGCGATCGCGGGGATTCCCCCGCCAAGTAGTCCATCGCCATGAACACGAGGGCTCGCACGCCGGTGGGCAAGGCCGCTTCGTCAAGCTTGAAATGCGACGAATGCAGCCCGTACGTGGCGCCGATCGATTCGTTGTGCACGCCAAGATAGACATAGAATCCGGGCAGCTTCTGCGTGAAGCCAGCGAAATCCTCGCCGCCGGTCGATTGCTCGATTTCGACGACGTTCTTTTCGCCGGCGGCGCGGACGAGACTCGGCTTCATGCGAGCGCCGAGTTTTGGGTCGTTGATGACCGAAGGTCCGTAATCGACGTAAGTGATCTCGGCCTTGGCGCCGTGTGCGAGGGCCGTCTGCTCGACAATACGTCGGAAGTCCGCGGCCACTTCGCGGCGAACGTCGGGATCACAGGTGCGGACCGTGCCCTCGAACATCGCGCTGCCGGGTATGATGTTCCAGGCGGTACCCGCCTTGAGAATTCCTATGGAAACGACGGCCGGTTGATGGGCGTCCACACGGCGGCTGACGATGGTCTGCAGCGCCGTGATGACGTGGGCCGTCGTGACGATCGGATCGACGCCTTGCCATGGCTTGGCTGCATGCGACTGCTTTCCCGTAATGGTTACGCGGAAAAAATCTACGCCGGAGGTGATGCCTCCGTAGCGATAGCCGATTTGGCGGGTGGGCAGTTCGCTCCGGACATGCAGCGCGAAGATGGCCTTCACGTCGGGATTGCGCAGTACGCCGGCTTCGATCATGTGCTGGGCTCCACCCTCGCTTTCCTCGGCCGGCTGGAAGATGAGTTTCACGGTTCCCGGCAAGACGTCGCGGAGTTGCACCAACACGCGGGCGGCGCCAAGCAACATGGCCGTATGCGCGTCGTGGCCGCAGGCGTGCATCACGCCATCGTTTTTCGAGGCGAAGGGCAGTCCCGTCTCTTCGTGGATGGGCAGCGCGTCCATATCGGCCCGCAAGGCCACGGTGGGACCCGGCCGGCGTCCGCGAATCAGCGCGACGACGCCATGTCCACCCACGCCGGTCTTGATCTCTTTGATTCCCATGGCCCGCAACTGTTCGGCAACGACCCGCGAGGTCCGCTCTTCCTTGCCGGACAGTTCGGGGTGGGCGTGAAAATCGCGCCGCCATGCGATAGTCGCCGGCGTGACCTGAGCGACCAAGTCGTCGACGCGGCGGCTGATGTCGTCGGCGCGGAGCGGACGCCATGCGGTGCTAAGGAGAACGAGAAGGAACAGTATCCGGATCGATGCAGTTTTCATAGTAAGATAGTGTAACGCATTGAGCGGCCGAAAGCACGTCGACGTCTATACCGCCGCAAGTCGCCGTGGCAATGAATGTTAAACGCGTTGCTCACCGTCCCTGACGATCACGATCGACGGGCTTCTTACGTGTGGTAGTCTGCATTCAGCCGTACGTACTCGGCCGTGAGGTCGGCGGTCCAGAAGCGGCGCGATGCCGTGCCCTCGCTGAAATCGAGTTGGATCAGCGTATCGCGATTGTCGCGGATCGACGTGGATACGGCGCGGCCGTCGAACTCGACCGGTGCGCCCTTTTCGTAGAGCAGGAAACCGTTGAGCCGCAACGTGACGCCTTGGGGGTTGAATGGAACGTTGGCATAGCCAGCCGCCGACACGATGCGGCCCCAATTCGGGTCGGCGCCGTGCAAGGCGGTCTTTACCAGGGGGCTGTTGGCCACTGTCTTGGCGATCTCCAACGCTGCCGGCTGGTCGGCACAGCCGCTGATCTCGATCGTTACCAGGTGCGTCGCGCCTTCGCCATCGCCGGCAATGGCCTTTGCCAAATCGACGCACACTTCGTCTAGCGCCGTCTGGAACGCGGCCAAATCGTCGCCGGCAAGCGGCTCGCCACCGGCCGCTCCATTGGCCAACAGCAACACCGTGTCATTGGTGCTCATGTGGCCATCGACGCTCATGCAGTTGAAACTTTCGTTGACGGCGGCGCTCAAGGCGGCCTGGGCCACCTCGGGCGTAAGCGCGGCGTCGGTCATGACGAGCGCCAGCATGGTGGCCATATTGGGTCCCATCATGGCCGCCCCTTTGGCCATGCCGGTGATCTGAATTTCGCGGTCGGCAATGGTAATTGTTCGGCCCGCCAACTTATGGATCGTGTCGGTCGTCAACATGCCACGGGCGGCGGCCATGAGCGACGACTCGCTGCGGCCAAGCTTTACCGCGGCGGCTGCGATGCCTTGCTCCACGCGGTCCATCGGCAGAAACGAGCCAATCACGCCGGTCGAGAGCACCAGGGCCTGATCGGCCTCGGCACCGCAGGCGGCCGCGGCCAAGCGAGCCATCTCCTCGGCATCGCGCAGCCCACGTTCACCGGTGCAGGCGTTGGCGACGCCCGAGCAAATCACCACGGCACGCATCCGGTTGCTGGGCGTGCGGCTGCGATCGACGGCCACCGGCGCGGCGTAGACCAGATTCTGCGTATACACGCCGGCCGCGCTGGCAGGCGTTTCCGACATCACCAGGCTCAAGTCCTGCTTGCGCGGATCGCGCTTGATGCGACTATGAACGCCGGCCAACAGATAGCCCTTCGGAACGGATATGGCCATACGGTTAATACTCCTGACGTTGTGAGAGGCGAACAAAGTCGCCGATTATCGTGCCGGTTCCCCAAGGCAACCTTATTGGTTCCGTGGTTGATTATGGAACAGTTCCGACGTTTTCTCCCGGGAACCCGGGCTCGTTTCACGAGCCCTTGTTCCATTACCAGTGCAGGACTTAATAGAGGGCCGTGGTTTCCGAATAGCCGTACATCAGGTTGAAGTTTTGTACGGCGGCCCCGGACGCGCCCTTGATCAAATTGTCGATGCAACTGAACGTCAGCACGCGGCCGCGGACCACGCGGGCCGTGATGTCGCAGAAGTTCGTGCCTAGCGAATCCTTCGTCCCGGGGAAATGATCGACCACGCGGACAAAGGGCTCGTCGGCGTAGAAATCGCGAATTGTCTGCAATACCTGCTCTTCGCTTACGGGCACGGTGGGCTGCGAGTAGGTCGTGGTCAGGATGCCGCGGTCCATCGGCACCAAGTGCGGCGAGAACACGATTTCCACTGCCGTGCCGGCCGCGGTGCCAAGCACCTGCTCGATTTCCGGCGTGTGGCGATGCCGGCCGACATTGTACGCGGCGATGCTCTCATTGCACTCGGGGTAGTGCGTGGTGAGTTTCAGCGTGCGCCCGGCGCCGGAAACACCGCTCTTCGAGTCGACGATGATCGTCTTCGGATCGATCATCTGCTTCTTCAACAGCGGCGCCAAGGCGAGGATGGTCGAGGTAGGATAGCAGCCAGGGTTTGCCACTAGCTGGGCCGGCGGGATTTCTGAGCGGAACAACTCGGGCAGCCCGTAGACGACCTTGCCCAGTCGGGCTGCGTCGGTGTGTTTCAGGCCGTACCATTGCTCGTAGACCGCCGGGTCGTTGAGGCGATAGTCGGCACTGAAATCGACCACGCGGCTGCCGGCGTCGAGCAGATAGGAAACGACCGACGCACTGGCGCCATGCGGTAGGCAACTGAAGACGCACTCGGCGCGGGCCGCGACCTCGGCCGGGCTGAGATCCTCAAGGCGCAGATCCAGCCGGCCGGTCAACGACGGATGGATCATGGCGATGTGCGGCTGGCCTTCCTGCCGGCTGGTAACGGCCACGATCTCCGCATCCGGGTGGCGGAGCAGGATTTTGATCAGTTCGAGGGCGGTGTAGCCGGTGGCCCCGAGAATGGCGATGCGTGTCATGGCAGAGGTCGAAGGTCGGTCCAATGGCGGCAAGCCTGGCGCCGATCGACAGGCGAAATGGACAAACCATGAAGTATAAAAGGTCAGTCCCCGGCCGCCAAGGGGGTAGAAGTCGACCGGGCAGGAAATCTCGCTTCTCCTCCGCTTGCGGACTAACCGTTGCGTCCCTATACTGAAAGGTTTCCCGGGTAGTATTGGATAAGATTAGAGACACTTGCCCCCCTCGCGATAGGGCTTGAGGAGAACCGCAATCATGACCATGGACAAGAGCCTTAAGGCACGGCTTGGCTTGGCCCGCGCCCGCAGTGTGCTTAGCCGCGCCGAGCGAATTCAGCGGCTCAAGGCGGCCGATCGTTGGCAGGAGGGGGACAGCCCGTTCGGCTTGGCGAAAGTGCGGGTCTTCAAGCTCGCCATGAAGAAGAAGAAGAAGAAGAAGGAAGAGGAAGAGGGCGCTGAAGGCGCCGCCGCCGCCGCTCCGGCTGCCGACGCTGGAAAGAAAGAAGCGCCGAAGAAAGACGCTGGCAAGAAAGCTGGCGGGAAGAAATAGCCAGCCAGTCGCGGCGCCCGGGCGCGATCGCCTTGCGGTGGCAGTGCGCTGGGTACGACCCGTTGCGGCCAGAGGCGCCAATCGGCCGCAGTCATTTGCACAACTCTCATGCGCCGTGCTCGCAAGAGGCTGGGAGGCGGCGTCACTCGGATACGACCGACGCGGCCTGATTGCTCGGCGTTCAGGCGCCCTTGTTCGCCGGAACCGGCGCGGTTGTTACGGAATGTGCATCGAGCACATCTTGAAGAATGAACTTCTCTGGGAACGGCTCGTCGAGTTGCCCTAGGATGCGGCGATATCGCTTAATGACGTCCATCAGGTCGTTTCCGGTGATTTCTTCCTTCACGAGCGACGGGTGCTTGTCGAGCACACTGCGCCAACCTTGAAGGCCCTGGCGATAGGCGTTTCGCGCGGCGATCAAATCGGTATCGGCGTAGGCTTGATCTCCTTGATGCAGGGCTTTGCGCGCGGCGAGCAGTTCTTCCGTTTGTTCGACTTCGGCACGTAATCGCCAATAGACGAAGTTGATGATCTGCCGATACGATTGGATGTAGCGGGCGAGGGTCTCGTGCTCGTTGATTTCATCGGCCAGCTTGATGGCCTCTTTTCTATGAGGGCCGACGATGCGGCGGGCGACTTCGCCGTGCGTGACGTCGGTGGCCTGTTGGGCTTGCGCGGCCAATTCCGCTTGGCGGGCGGTTCGCTTGTCATAGGGTATACCGAGGGCCTCGCGCTGCGCTTTCGATAGGGCTGCCCGCTTCTCGGCCACGAGCTTGTCGTGCAGGCCGGGCTGGAGGGCTTCGAGCTGGTCGAGGAGCTTTTTGGCGGCCTGCTCATGCATTTCCTGCTCGCCGAGCTGGATTACCACGGGCTGCTGTGTTTTGTCATTGACGTACGACGTCGGGATCTGTTGCGTGCCATAGTGATGCCATTGCTTGCCCGCATCGACCCACGCTCGCTTGGCGACTTCACCGAAAACACCATCCTTCTCGACGGCCTCGGCGTAGTACATTTGGCACAAGGGGCCTTCCAGCAGGTAGTTCAAGGGGCTCTTTCCCATCATGGGAAGCCCGGCCTCTACCATGCTGATAGCCTTTTCGCACCATGTACGGCCCACGAGCCAGTTGTCGCGTAATGCCATTTCGAGCGAGCCGTTGAAGTCGTCGTCCTCCTTGAAGAGTTTGCGGAACTCCTTGCTCTCGTCTGCTTTGCCGATCTTGTGGGCGATGGTCCAACCGGTTTCGAAGGGCAGACGCGGCTCGCGTTCGTTGTATTTTATGCCGTCCTTAAGGAAGTCGATGCCCTTAATGACCCAGCGATAGCGCTCGCGATAGTCGTCGAACTGGGCCGAGATGTTAAAGGAGAGGTTCCACGCCTGATTGATCCAGACGTTGATGAAGTTGGGTTGCACCTTGGTGATTTGGTTCAAGACCGCGCTGCGATTGGTCCAGTCCTTCTTCATCTGGTATTCGTCGGCCTTCTCCCAAAGGATGTTGGCGGCCACGCCGCGCATCCCGAGCGTGGCGAGCTTGATGGTTACGCTCGTCGGATCGATCTCGCCGAGTTGCGATTGGCTCAGGTGGTACTGGTCGCGGAGCTGGGCGAGCTTTCCGCCCGGCGAGCCGGGCACCGACTTGACGTCGTTGGTCGCCGGTTGGCTGAGCCAGAATAGCGGCATCAGCAACACGGCGATGGCGATTAGATAGTATATCTTTCGACGGAAAGAAGTACGCGGACTCATAAGACACCTCGGAAGAGATCCCTCGCTGCGCTCAGGATGACACGTTCGCCTGTTTCGACAAAGCCTAGTTTCTCATTTTCCAATTTCGCGATTCTTCAGACACAGGTATGCGACTACGAACACCGGCAGCACGAAGGCCAACGCTTTGCAGGTGAAGGTCATAATAGTGTCGCCGGAGATGTTGAAACCACTGGCGACGTAATCGGCGAAGCTAAAGCGGCCAAAATCGGGCAGGACCGTGGCCATGCCGCGGAGGATGATCGCGGCCGGTTGATCGAGCGACTTGACCACATTCGTGCGCAGCCCCGGCTCCATCTCGGAGATCATGTTTTCCTGGGTCAGCAAGCGGACGAGCGACTCGAACGGTCCGCCGCCGTAGGTCTGACCGGTGGCCAAGCGCATCATGAAGTCGTTGAAGAAGCCGCCCAGCAGCGTGCCCATCGTCGCCAGCATGGCGATCGGCCCGCTGAGGAACGTGCTGAACATCACGCCCAACGCGATTACGAGCAGCATTTGCAGCCAGATTCCCAGATAGCCCTTGGCGAAATTCAGGACGAAGGAGGCGTTACGCGCCAGAAGGTAAACGTCGCCCTGAGCGGCGCCAAAATACTGATGCGTGTCGACGCATTGCAGCCAGATTTCAATGCCCATTTCCGGGTCGACGAATTCGTCGAAAAGATCGACTTTTTTCCCATCGGCATTTTGCAATTCGCGGGGGATCGACTCCTTGTCGATGGTGAACTCTTTAGACTCGAAGATGCGGACTTCAGCTTTTTTTCCCGTCCGCGGATTTCGCACCGACAAACTACCGAGCACTCCCTTTTCGATATTCCCCGTATAGGTGCGGAAGATCTCGATGTTCATTTCCACCGGCAAGCCGTGGGGAAATTCCTCTTTGGTAATGCCTTTGAAGGTCCACACGCAGGCAGCCAAGCTGCCTCCCTCGATATAGCTTCGGTACGTCCACTCGTCGCCAACGTTGATGCCTTTTTCGGCCGGCTTGCCGGTGCGATCGCGGAAGGTGAGCTTTCCATAGACGGGGACGCGAGCCATGAGCATCCCCTCGGACGGTCCAACGCGATAGGTGACCTTGTCACCGTCCTTCAGCACCTGCAACTCGTGGGTATGTCCTCGCTCGGGCTGCACGTAGCCGTGGCCCGAGGCGTCGATAGTCACTTTGTGGCGGTGGTGGTTCGTCCAACCGGTGCTGCCGCGGAGCGTCGTCGGCTGTCCGGCGGCTGCCTGGACCGATTGAAGGTCGTCGGCCGTGAGTTGATGCGTGTGCACCAGCCCGCGCAGGACAAACACGTAACTGATGGCCCCCATCACGATCAACAGCAGGGTGCCGACGGTGGCAAAGCCGAGGATACGGCCCAACACCACTTCGCTGGCCCGGACTGGCTTGGTGACCACGGTTTGCAGCGTACGGTTTTTCAGGTCGGTTGGCAGGCTGAGCGAACTGAGGAACAGTGCCAACAACAGGACGAGGTAGGTGGTCGCGGTCAAGACGAAGTCGAGATATAGCCGCGCGGGATCGGGGTTCCCGGGATCGAGAAACCAGCCGGCGAACAACAGGATCACGATGAATACGGCGAAGACCACCACCACGCGGCGGCGTATCGACTCCTGGATGGCCAAGCGGGCCAGCGCCCATGCCCGACGCGGCGATAGGAAGACAAGGTCGAGCGCGCAATCGCGAAACACGGCGCCCGTAATCCACGTGGCTGCAATCGGCCCGTGCCGCAAGGCTGCCACCAGCCACCCCGCGACGGTTATCCCCAGCGCGACGCAGCCTACGACCAGCAACCAGCTTCCGATGGCCCAAGGCAGCCAACTTAGAAACGGGGCGACATCTTTGGGATCGATAACCATGGAGAGGAATCAGGAAATTGATGATGAAGGATGAACCAGCCGCTAACCACGGGCGAGTAATCGCTACTTCTGCGTCACTCCTCGCACGCGGCGGCCGGGATGTTCTTCGCTATCTTGTATGATCTTCAGGAATAGTTCTTCCAGCGTCGTGGTGGGATTGTCCATATTGAGCACGTGTCCGTTGTTGCGTTCGATCACCTGTCGGACTTCTTCCTGGGCGAGCGCACCCAATCCGGCCACGCGGATTTCGGTGACGTCGCGGACCTTCAACAGGCTGTCGACCCGCCCCATCTCTTTCAATTCGCCCTGATAGAGGATGGCCACGCGGTCGCACACGTCTTGCACGTCGGCCAGCAAATGGCTGCACATGAGGACCGTCTTGCCCTCGTCGCGCAACCGGATGATCAGGTCTTTCATTTCGCGGGTGCCGATCGGGTCGAGGCCGGTTGTCGGCTCGTCGAGGACGATCAGTTCGGGGTCGTTGATCAGCGCCTGGGCCAGTCCGATGCGGCGCGTCATGCCTTTGCTATATTCTTTTAATTGTCGCCGCTTGGCCCAGTCGAGGCCGACCATCTCGATCAGATCGGCGACCCGCTGGCGGCGCACGGCCCGGGGCATGTTAAACAGCCGCCCGTAGAAATCGAGCGTTTCTTCGGCATTGAGAAATCGATAGAGGTACGATTCTTCGGGCAGATAACCGATCCGCTCGTTTTTTGTCACTTCGGTGGCGTCGCGGCCAAACACGAGGGCCTGGCCGGCCGTAGGAAACAGCAGGCCGAGGATGAGCTTGATGGTCGTGGTTTTTCCGGAACCGTTAGGCCCGAGGAGGCCGAAGATTTCACCCCGACGGACTTCGAGGTCGAGTGCCTTGAGGGCTCGAACCTTTTGCCGGCCCCAGAAATCGCGGTAAACCTTGGTAAGGCTTCGGGTTTCGACGATTACATCGGACTGCATGGACGCCCTTTCCGCGGTGCCCCGCGTGAGGATGGGAAACCGGAACACCGGGGGCCTGCTTTGCTTACGCTGCCGACGCCCACCAGGTTCACTTGCCGGACGACTTCAGTAAGCTTTCACTATAAGTCGGCCCGCATCGCGTTTCAAGCCGCTAGGCCGGTTCCGCACAGACATACGGGCTCGATTGCGGTAGAATACGGGACTCTTGTTAGAGCCGAGTTAGGTTATGCAGCAGCCGCAATTTTTAATGGGCCGGATCGACTACGAACGGACCCTGTCGATGCCCTGTTCGGAGGCGGCTTTCAAGCTCGACCGCATGCGGGAGCTGCTGGATCGCTTAGGCAATCCGCAGCGGGGCCTGCCGATTGTCCATGTTGCCGGCACGAAGGGCAAGGGCTCGACGGCGGCCATGGTGGCGGCCATCCTTACCGCGGCTGGCTATCGGACCGGGCTCTTTACGTCGCCCCATCTCGAACGGGTTGAGGAGCGAATCGTCATCGATGGGCGGCCCTGTTCGGCCGCCGAGTTGGAGGAGGCCGTCGAACAGATTCGGCCGACGATTGAAACCATGGATGCCGAGGGCGCGAAGAACAACTCGCCGGACCATGGGCCAACGTATTTCGAGATCGTCACTGCCGCCGCGCTGTGCCACTTTGCTCGCCAAGAGGTCGATGCGGCTGTGCTCGAAGTGGGGCTCGGCGGCCGGCTCGATTCGACCAATGTCTGCACGCCGATCGCCTCGATCATCACCAGTATCAGCCTCGATCATACCAAGCAACTGGGCGACACGCTGTCGGCCATCGCCGCCGAAAAGGCCGGCATCATCAAGCCGGGCGTGCCGGTGATTAGCGGAGTGACGGCCGATGAGCCACGCGAAGTCGTGCGCGATGTGGCCCGGCAAAATGGTTGCCGACTGTTCGAGCTTGGCGTCGATTTCGACTTTGCGTACCATTCGCCGCAGCATTTGGAACAAGCGGAGACGATGGGACGTTGTGATTTCTCATGCGGCGCGACGCGGCTTCACGACGTTGCGGTTGGCCTGTTAGGTCGCCATCAGGCTGCCAACGCCGCGTTGGCGATTGCGGCGGTCGAGGAATTGCGACACAACGACTGGAGGATTTCCGAGGCGGCGATTCGAGAAGGGCTGGCCACGGTGGTGTGGCCGGCACGGATTGAAGTGGTGGGGCGCCGGCCAACCGTCGTGCTTGACGGGGCGCACAATGCGGCGTCAATCGATGCGCTGGTTCAGGTGCTCGATGAGAGTTTTTCGGCCCGGCGGCGATTGTTGGTATTCGCCACGACGCAGGAAAAAGACCTTCAGGGCATGTTGACTCATTTGCTGGGCCGGTTCGATCATGTGATTTTCACGCGCTACTTGAACAATCCCCGCGGCGTTGCGCCCGAGCGATTGCAGGCATTGGCACAGCAACTCTTCGGAGTGCGGTATCCCGTGTGCGCGAGCCCGGCCGAGGCTTGGAAAAAGGTTCATTGCCTTGCAACGCCCGCCGACCTTGTGTGCATCGCCGGCTCGTTCTTTATCGTCGCGGAGATGCGTCGGCAGTTGGCCGCGCGACCGCTCACGGTCTTGGGTCGAAGGGAGAAGGGGGAAGAGTGTGAGGAGAAGCGAGAATAGCAAGCCGCGCAATGGCCGCTCATCGCTCGTCCGTCAAGTCTTCACCGATCCCTTCCCTGTTTGCCGGATTGCGGTCGACGAAACGTCATCGCGGAAGACATCGCAAGGGACTTCGCGGCACAGCGGCGCGAGCGCCTCGGGCAGTTCGAGATCGGCCAATCCCAGGAACTGGCCGTCCATTGCTCGGCCGAAGACGAGGAAACGACACCCTCGGCTGGCGATGCGCTCGACGGCCTGCTGCCAAGCGATTGCATTGCCGCCATAGTAGCGCGGGTCGGCGATCCGTCGCATGGTATCGGCCCCGACCACAAACGTGGCGCCGGGAAATACGCGCGACTTTGCCTCAAATGTGGCTGCCCGCGTCAGGCAAACAGTCTGCTCGGATGGAAATTGGCTGAGGCGGCGTTCGAGTTCGATGTAGTCCAACGGCGGCTTGTCGACGTTGAGAATCGACACCTCGACGGCCACCGGCTCGTGCAGCAGTTCGCGTGCAATCTCGGCCATACGGCGATGGCCGGCATGCAGCGGATTAAACGCCCCGGGGAAGACGATCCGGATTGGCTCGCCGGTCGGCCGGAGACAAACGCTATCCACCTTGCCCCACATCAGTTGTTGCCAAGCGGGCGGGGCCGTGGTTTGCGACTGCTCGATCTGTTCGCCTTCCAACAGTTCCAGTTGCAGTTGCTGTGGAACGCCGCACGCCTCGGCGATGACGTTGAGAACCAGCCAGCCGGCCAGCCGCTCTTCCTCGGCCCGGCTGCGGCGCTCCTTCTGCAAGGTGAGCGACCAAGTGGCGGTGAGCGCGGCCGTTTGCAGGGCGACGTGGATGCGGTGCGCGCCGCGCTTGGCCGATCGCTCACCAGGCTGGCCGTGCAAGCCACGCCGGCCAACGCGGTCGCCGACTCCTCATAGCGTCGAGCCCTTTCAAACGCCGCCATACCCATCGCCCGGGCTGTGGCCGCCGAGCATGATTCGTCGGGCTGCGCCGAGCCACGCGGCCATAGCGGCTGGCGAATAGGGCACGACTGCTTCCAGCAGCGTCCGCGAGCCGCCGGGCACCTCAAGCAAGTAGGCAATTGCCCGGCTGCCGCCGCCACTGGCAGCCAGCACGATTCGCGTCGGCGAATCGTGGATTTGCTGGACGAGTTGGTCGGAAGATAGAAGCATCTTGAGCGATATTTAGCCCGGAGGGCTTTCATAAGATAGCCCAGGGTTGTCCGCGCAGCGGCTACCCTGGGGAACTGTTCCCGCCGTTACGTCAACCCCGAAGGGGTTGTATTGCTAATCCCAAATATATTGTTCGTCATAGGTTATGCCGTGTTTTCTCAGTAGCTGCCGAAGCTCATCCTGAAACGATATCTGTCGATGGTGTTTTTCTTGCGCGGCAATGTATTCCTGCACCCGATTTTTTTGCGATTGGCTGACTGAAAAGGCGCCGTAGCCTGCTTGCCATTGAAACACGCCCCATTGCGAGGATTTCTTCTTGGTCCAAAGCGACGAAGCGCGTTTCAATTCCTTCACCCATGCGGCCAATGCGATCGTGCGCGATTGGTTTGCCAGCAGATGCACATGATCGGACACACCGCCAACGATGATCGCAGGACAATCGAGATTGTTTGAAATGCCGGCCAGATAGCGATGCATCTCAGCGCGTAGGGTATGGTCTTGCAGTAGGCTGCGACGCTCTTTCGTTGAAAATACGACATGCACCAACACTTTAGCGAGTGATTGGGGCATCGATACGTCGTCTCCGAAACCCCGTTGGGGTTTTTCGTTCGCCGGCCCCTGGAACCCAGGGTAGCCGCTGCGCGGCAACCCTGGGCTGTCTTATTGAAGCCCTTCGGGCTGCCTAATCCTTAGGCGTTGTGGCGGGGCATCTAACCGATCAGGATAAACGCCAAACCGATCAGGATAAACGCCAAACCGATCAGGATAAACGCCAAACCGATCAGGATATACGCCCAAACTCTTACCTGCTTCGCGTCGCGGGTCAACGGCGCCAACTCGCCTTCGCACTGCCGGATGCCGTTTGTCGCGGGCGTCGCTGCCGACATCCGAATCGTACAGCACAACTCCCGGAATCGATCGCCAACGGTGGGTTTGAGACGGCTTCTGACGCGATGCGGCAGCCCAATCTGATCCATTCGTAGCGTTCCAATCCCCCCGAATTGTAGCTCTCACCGCATTTTCCGACAACCGCGATCCAATATCTGGCCCAACCCGGCGAATTGCTCAATAGGTAAGACACTTCAACACCATCAGGCTGGAGGTATACGATCCATGATTAAAAAGATGCTGGTTATTGGCGGCGGCACGGCCTTGCTGGGCCTGTTCCTGTTTCGGCGCAACGCCTACAGCTATTTACGCACTTCGTGCGGCTATGTGACCGATGCGGTGCAAGAGGCGGTGCCGATCGAGTTCCAGATCGATCGGGCACGCGGCATGGTGCAGGACCTGGTGCCCGAGGTCCGCAAGAACATGCACGTCATCGCCAAGGAAGAAGTCGAGGTGCAGCGGCTGGACGAGCAGATTGGCGAAGGCGAGACGCGGCTGGCCCGCGACAAGGATCAATTATTGCGGCTGAAGACCGACGTGGCCTCTGGTCGCGCGATGTTCCAGTATGCCGGCCGCAGCTACTCGGCCGACGAAGTTCGCACGGACCTGGCCAATCGGTTCGACCGCTTCAAGACGGCCGAAGCGACGCAGGCCAGCCTTAAGGAGGTTCGCACCTCTCGACAGAAGAGTCTGGAGGCTGCCCGGCAGAAGCTCGAAGGGATGTTGGCCGCAAAACGCCGTCTGGCGGTCGAGGTGGAGAATCTCGAAGCCCGGCTGCAAATGATCGCTGCCGCTAAGGCGACAAGCGATTATCAATTCGACGAGACGCGATTGGGTCGAGTCAAGGAGCTTGTGGCGGGTCTGCGCACCCGGCTCGACGTGGCCGAGAAATTGGTCAACGCCGAAGCCTCGTACCACGACGAGATTCCCTTGGACAAGGCGGCCCCGGAAAATATCGTCGAGCAAGTGACCGAGTATTTTGTGCCCCGAAGCGAGGGAGGAGAGGCACCGAGCGAACAGCCGTCACTTGCCGCCAACCACTAACCACTGACCACTGACCACTCGCCACTGACCACTTCCCCGTGCTACCATGATCCGAATTGCCAACTGCCTTTGGAGACGCCATGCGATGGGCTCGACCGGCTCGCGACAATCCGAGCGGTTCATGCTGTGGATCGATTCCGTGGGCGGATATCGGGTGTGCACGGGCGATGCGATTATGATCGGTCAGCCCGATATGGACGGCTCGGTCGATGTGCCGATTTTGGGCGATCTGTCGCGCCATCACGCCCGAATCCGACGCGATGGCGATGGATACATGATCGAAGCGATGCGCGGTGTTTCGATCGACGGCCGGCCGGTGTGCCAGTTTGCATGGCTCCGCGACGGCAGTCGGATTCAGTTGGGCGAGTCGGTGCGGCTGCTGTTTCGCCGGCCGCATCCGTTGAGCGCCACGGTGCGACTGGAGTTTCTTAGCCGGCACCGGACGCAGCCCTCGGCCGACGGCGTGTTGTGGCTGGCCGACTCGTGCGTTCTCGGGCCACGAAGCCACTGCCACGTGGTCTGCCGTCCGTGGACTCGGGAAGTGGTGCTATATCGCGACCAGTCGCGATTGCATTGCCGCACCAGCGGTCTACTTCAGGTCGACGGCGTCGAATGCAAGGACTACGGTGCGATCAGCACCCATTCTCGCGTGCAGGGGGAAGGGTTTTCCATTAACTTAGAATCGATTGGATAGGATGTTTTCAATCGTAGGAGAACAGTGCAACGTTTAGCGGCCAACGGCACGTCGGCCTATGGAAACTCGGGCGTGGCGAACTCGAGATCCACGCCCTTCGTTGCGGTCAGAGATGTGCCACCCTGACGAGGTTTGCCAACGGCTATTCACGACGTGGTCTGTGACGATAAAATGGAGGGGTCGGTCCATGCAGAATCGGGGGGCCATCGTGGCACCACGCACAAATACCGAATCGCAAGCAAGCGCCGCGGCGAATACTCCTCCGGCGTCGGCGCCGCCGCGCGTTGCCGACCGCTTTCAATACGCCAGCGGCGAGCCGCCCTCTGGCCGGCTATACCCTCAAGCGCGGCGTGGGCCAAGGTGGATTTGGCGAAATCTATTACGCCACCAACGACGCCGGCAAGGACGTCGCGTTGAAACTCATCCGCCGCAACCTCGAGGTCGAACTGCGCGGCATCCGCCAGTGCTTGAATCTTCGGCACCCCAATCTGATCGACCTCTACGACATTCGCCAGGACGATCGCGGCGACACTTGGGTGGTGATGGAGTACGTTGCCGACCAGTGCCTGGAAGACGTATTGGCCGCGCGGCCCAACGGCCTTTCGCCCCAAGAAGCCCTGGCATGGATCCACGGCATCGGCGCCGGCGTGGCCTATCTTCACGAACGGGGCATCGTCCATCGTGACCTGAAGCCGGGCAACATCTTCTGCGATGAGGGGATCGTGAAGCTCGGCGATTACGGACTGTCGAAGTTCATTTCGTGCAGCCGTCGCAGCGGACACACCGAAAGCATTGGCACCGTCCATTACATGGCGCCCGAGGTGGCCAACGGCCGCTACGGCAAAGAGATCGACGTTTACGCCCTCGGGGTGATTCTTTACGAACTGCTGACCGGGCGCGTGCCCTTTGAAGGCGAGAGCGTCGGCGAAGTGTTGATGAAGCATTTGACGGCCAAGCCCGACGTGTCGATGTTGAGCGAGCCATATCGGGGCGTGGTTGCGAGGGCTTTGGAAAAAGACCCGGCGCTGCGCTACCGCTCGGCTGGCGAGATGCTGGCGGCGTTGCCGCCAGCGGACAGCGGTCAATCGACGAGCCAAGGGCGGCAGTCGGTCTTGGGAAGCGAGGCGGGTCGGCCCGCTGCAGCCCCGATCCCGATGGTTCACGCGGTGGCGGACGCGGCCGGCAGGGGCTCGACGGTGGTCGACTCCGATGTCGCGCCTTTGAACGGTCAACAGCACGGCAACCCGACTGCGGAATCTGTGGTCGCGGCCGAAGTCGTGCGCGAAGAGCCGATTCTTCGCGCGGTGCGTCAGGGCGTGCAAAGCCTGCGCCGCTCCATATCACCCGATACCGGCGGGACGGTAGCCAAGGTGCTGTTGCTAATTGTTCTCTTGATATTTGTCATGGGCTCGTGGCCTTTCATCCTGGGCGCAGCCGTTGTGCTGCCCATCTTGTACTTTCCCTATTGGCTGGTCTGGACCTTGGTCGTCGGCCGTGGGGCGCGGCAGCCCGCAGTTGCGGCGGCGCCGCCGATCGGTCAAACGTATGTTCCGTTGCGTCGGCGCGAGACACCGGCGCCGGAGTTGGTGCTGAAGCCAGTTCGCCAGCGAGTTGCCGAACTGCTCGGTTCACTCTTAGCTAGCGTGTTCGTAGCGGCCGTTGTGTGTAGCATCGTGGCCATGTATGCCGGGTTCCGGATGTTTCCCAACGTCGAACAGGTCGTGTGGCTGCTGGTGACGAGCAGCGTGGGCGCCTGGGCCGTGCTAGTGCTGGCGAAGGTCTGGGAGGGGCGTCGGGGCGATCCGATGACGCGCCGGCTTGTGTCGATGGCAATTGGCATGGGCGTCGGCGTTGTCGCTTATGGGTTGGGCGAGTTCCTGATGATCAACCTGCCGCCGATCAGCGGGCTGCCGCGACCGCCTGCCGATTGGCTGGGAGGGGGACTTTATTCAACCAGTGGGCAGCCGCTGATCGGGGCCTACGTCGCCTGCTTCGGCTCGCTATTTTTTCTCGTCCGATGGTGGCTGCAAGCGGAGCCGTTGCGGAACCGACGGCTGAGATTGCGCGGTCTGGTATTCAGCATCCTGGTGGCCACGGCCGTGGCATGGCTGTGGCAGTTTCCCCAGCCCTGGTTGCCGATGATCGCCGGCACGATGTCGTTGGCCGTCCAACTGGCGAGCCCGTGCGCGTATGGGAATAGCCGAGTGCGGCGGAATTGAAGGAGGGAAGGCAGAGGAGAGAGTAGAGATTGTAAGCGCGCTGTTGTTGTATATGCGTCTGCGCAATTCGATAGCCCGAAGGGCTTGAACAAGATAGCCCAGGGTTGCCACGCAGCGGCTACCCTGGGACTACGGTCGAGATCACCATCACCCTGAAAGGGTTGCATAATGTCGGTACGACGGTTCCGAAACCCCGTTGGGGTTTTGGTGGTTCTTCCGCCACACCAAACCCAGGGTAGCCGCTGCGCGGCAACCCTGGGCTGTCTTACATAATCCCTTCGGGATAATTCGGAGGATGGAATGAATCTTACACGATCGGGTGTGATTTTGCTCAGCGCCTTGCCGGTGGCGCTGCTGCTATGCATCGCCTTCGTTGGTGCCATCATAGTACTCCTGATCAATCGAAAGACCAGACTGCCGGCGGCCATCCTGTTGGTTGCTGGAATCCTGTCGGTTGTGATTCTCGTCGGATTTGCAGCATGGACTAGCTTGGACCCGGCGCAAAACAGAATGTCGGCGCAGACGGGGGTAAGGATACAATACCCGGCTCCACGAAAGGGGGCTCCGTCTGCCTTGCCTGCTCCCAAGCCACCGGCGCGAAGTGGCGAGAAGGTCACGCCAACAGCAGAGAAGACTGAACAGCAGATAGCGCAAGAGGCGGCCGACCGGGCCGCCGCCGTCGTGCGGGCGACGCTCTGCTCGCTGGGACGAGTGATGATGGACCCGGAGCAGGCGCTGGCGGACGGCAAAGGCCCTCACCCTAGCCCTCTCCCGAAGGGAGAGGGGACCATTGCGCGGAATCCTAGCCCTCTCCCGATCAACCCTCGGTCGGTGCCCAGCGAGGGGACCATTGCGGTATCGACGCGGCCGGAGTGGGTCGACGCGTCGCCGCACGTCTTGTCGACGTCCGGCAGCGGCGGCGTCAACGACGTCTACCAGATGAGCATCAGCGTTGGGCCATATACGAGCCGGGCGGAATGTGAGGAGAAACTGCCCGACGAACTCCGGCGTGCGGTTGCTCGCTATGGTGAACTCTGTCTGGGCCAAACCGTGGCCCCCGTTCGTTTGCCGCCCGATGCATTGCGACAACTCATCAAGGCGCAGTGGGAGGAGACGCGGCAGTATTCCGTCGGGCCGATGACTCATCTACACGTGTTGCTCCAGTTCGATCGGCAAATCAAGGATCGCGTGTTGGACGAATACCGTCGGGCGGTGGTCGACGGGCGACTTAAGAAAATTGGCGGCTTTCTCGTCGCGGGGCTTACGCTCGTCACGGTGGCGTTCGGTTATCTGAAGATCGACCTGGCGACCGGCGGCGCGTATCGTGGCCGTTTGAGAATTGTGGCGGCCGTGGCCGTGTTGACGCTGATCGTGGCGGCGGTTGCCGCGATCGCGTGACGGGGGTTAGAATCGGGGCTGTTTGTCGGGCATTGAGCCGCCAATTGTTCTTTTCGGAATACCTTGTCTCTTCGCCATGACACCGCCGCAAGCCGACGCTTTGCTGGTTCGCCGCATCCGCGAAGGAGACGCCGACGCGTGGAGCGAATTGATCGACCGCTTCGAGGGCCGGCTGTTGGCATACGTCGTCGGTCGCCTGCACCATCGCGCCACGGCTGAAGACCTGGTGCAGGAGACATTCATCGGCTTCCTGACGAGCCTGCCGAACTTTGACGGCCGGCGGCCGCTGGAAGGCTACTTATTCTCGATCGCGGCCCACAAGCTGACCGATCACTTGCGGCGCGAGGGCGCCGCCCGACGCTGCCGTTGTTGCCATCGCGCGAGACCAGCAGCGATTGGGAGCCGATCGGCAAGGCGCGGCCGGCTAGCAGCATTGCCCGCAGCAGCGAACGCCGCCGTCTGGAAGAGGCCGCACTGGTAAAGGCCATGAGCGAGCAGATCGACCACTGCCGCCGTCGCCAGCAGTGGGAGCGGCTCCAGTGCAACGAACTCCTGTTCAACCGCGGATGGTCGAACAAAGCAATCGCTGAGAAGTTGCACATCACCGAACAGACGGTAGCCAATTACAAGTTCGAGTTCGTAACAAAGCTCCGGGCGGCCGTCCGGTCGCAAGGGCTTTCGGAAGAGGTCTTTCCCGAACTATATCAATAGCCTGAGCAAAACAGGAAGAAATACCGCGGAGACACAGAGGACACGGAGTAAACCGAACCAGAAAGACTTCGGAGGAGGACTTCTTTGTGCCCTCCGTGTCTCGGTGGTCGGACTTCCTCCCAAACTTCTTTAATCATGACAGCATTCTCACAATCTGAACTGGAAGCCTATTTGGACGAGGCCCTGGCCGTCGAGGAGATGGCGCGGATCGAGCGGGCGCTTCGCGACGATCGCCGTCTGGCCGAGCAATTGGCGGTCGTCCACGCGCGGCGGAATGCGGGCGTCCACTCGTTGGGCGAGATTTGGCGGCGACACCGGCTCAGTTGTCCCACCCGAGAGCAGTTGGGAAGCTACTTGCTCGGCGTTGTGGCGGATGACCACTCGCGGTACATCGCTTTCCATGTCGAGGTGGCGGGCTGCCGGTGGTGCCAAGCGAATCTGGCCGACCTGAAGGCACAGCAGACCGAGGCAGGTCAAGCCACCGAGGTTCGCCGGAAAAAGTACCTGCAATCGAGTGCCGGGTATCTTGCGAGTCGAGGGTCGAGAGACAAGAGTCCAGAGTGACGCACGACTCTGCACTCTCGGAGGGCGTGGACGACTGGCCCACCAAGCCCTTCGACAGTAGCAGGCACACGGAGTGTGCCTGCTACTTAGGCGACTCTCACGCTCCCAGCGGTGCTATCCATTGCTCGAAGAAAGCGGCAATGGTCTGCATGCGGACGCCGGCGTCCCATTGGCATTGGGCGATCACGCCGCCACTGCCTGAGTCGAGGACCTTGCGGAGGTCGATCACAGCCTCGCGGAATTCGACGAGCGAGCCGGGATTCTCTAGCCGCTGCGGATCCATCGCGCCCCAGAAAGTCACGCGGCCGCGGTATCGCTTGGCCAGCCGCGCCACATTCATCAGGTGCAATTCGCAATGGATGGCGTCGAGGCCGACCTTGACCAAATCGCCGAAGATGTCGGAGATATTGCCGGCCGACTGGAAGAACACGAACTTATCGTGCGCTTGCAGGATCGAGCAATATTCCTTGTACAGCGGTCGAAATACTTCCCGCCATATCTCAGGCGCGACCGCCAGCCCTTCGGCCGTGCCCCAGTCGTCGCGAAAGCAGACAGCGTCGACATCCGTCTTCGCCCAAAGTTCAATCTCCTTCAGTGCGAAATCGTGAAGCATCGCCAGCAAGGTGCGAATGTCCTTCGTTCCGCGGGCAAGGTCGGCGCGTGCAGCGTCGGGGCCGCGAAGATAGCGGAGACGATCGAACGGCCGGACGTCGGACCATGCCAGAACGAATCGGTTGGTCGTCGCACAGCTCCTGTTGACCTTGGAGAACCGCGATCGGTCGAGCAGCTCGGCGGGCGGCTGATAGGAAGCGATCTTATTGGCCTCGGACAAGGGCGAGCTTGTCAACGTGGGCATGCTGCCGGACTCATCATCGTGCCAAACGCAGCCCCAGGCGTCCGTGACGTTGCCGGCCCTATTCGGCTTGTTCGACGATTTTTTGCCGTGCGGCGGCGGCACGTCCGGCTGCACGATGTCCGATGGATACCGGACGCCCATTTCGGCGATTTCGTGAGCGCGTGCGGCGTCTTCTTCGCCCGATGGCAGCCAGAGGTCGCGCGGAACGCGGGGGACGCGCACTTGATTCAGGGTTTTTATGACCAGTTCACGCGACGTCATTGGGCAGGTGCTGCTACGTAGAAGGAAGCTTAGTCGGCCCGGTAAACCTCTGACGGGGGATACTGTTTGAAAAAATTATACCATGACAAACCGGTCGTCAACTGGGGCGGGGCGTTTTTTCCGACCTTTTTCGAGCCCTGGAGCGACCTATCCTTGTGTGGCGACTGGAACAAGGAAACCGCACTGATGTCGCTCTTTTCCAAGCCCAAAGACCGCGCCGCACAGACGTTCGTCGTCAGGCTGATCAACGCCCATTGCCCGGGAATGGCCGCCAAAGTCGAAGGGCCGCGACTGGACAGCCGCGTCAACCTGGTGCTGGTGGCAACGGTTGTGCCAATTGCGCAGGATCGGCTCCAGGTGGACGAAGCCTTTACGGCGGTGACAAAAGACTTCTCAAGCACGGGCGTCAGCATCGTGATCGAGCAGCCGCTTGGCTTCGAGCAGGCCCTGCTGGGATTCCGCCTCGACGGCCAGATGACGTTCCTCCGCGGTCAAGCCATCCATTTGGACCCGATGGGTGGCGGCTTCTATCAACTGGGCTTTCAGTTGCTCGACTTGGCCACGTCCAGCGACTATCCGCAATTGAAGACGCTCAGCTTCTGATCCCGAGGTATCTCGGCGCCTTGGGGCTGCGTCTTATTCCTCTTCGGCGTCGGGCGTACCGATATCGACGCGGGAGTGAAGGTGGTCAGTGGCTCCGGGCGTCGCGAGCACCCGATAGATGCACCAACTCGTCAGTCCGGCAACGGCGCCGACGGCGACTATCATTAAGAGCCAGCCTCCCGGTGTCATGATGTCTCCTCCCCGACGGCGCGGTCGGCGGCATTCCAGCGTTTGACCGACTGCGCGATCAACAGTGCGAACATGATCATTACGATGACGATAAAGCCAAGCGACATTTGCACGACGACGCTGGACCCAATCAGTTTCAATTGCGTGGCCGTATCCGGGTTAAAGAACTCGTTGTAGCCCCAGAAGCAGAAGACTAGCAACAAGTAGGCGGGAGCCACGTACTTGATGATGACCTTGAAGATACGGGGGATGCGAATTTCGGCACCGTGGTCGAGTTCTTGAAAACCTCGTTCCACACCCAGCACCCAGCCGAACAGGATCACTTCGATGGCGGCCACAACGTAGATCCCAAACGTGCCGACCCAAAAGTCCAAGGAGTCCATGGCGACGCGGTCCTTCGAGAAGTAGACTACGAACGCTGTGCCGATGGCCGTAATGAACCCCAACAAGGACACCGAGGCCTTGCGTTTCAGACCGAGCCCCTCCTCCAGTAGCGCGATGGCCGGCTGAAGCATCGACAACGAGCTCGTCAATGCCGCAAGGAACAAGAGCGAGAAGAACAGAAAGCCGACGACTTGGCCCGCCGCCATCTGGTCGAAAACATTGGGTAAGGTGACGAATCCCAAGGAAAAGGTGCTTGGTGGGTGGTCGACCACGCTCGAGCCGAGGAACACGAAGGCGGCGGGTATGGTAATCATGCCACCGAGGGCCACCTCGCAGAACTCGTTACCCGATGCGGCCGTGAGGCTCGACAGGGCGATGTCATCGTCCTTGCGCAGATAGCTGGCATACGTGACGATGCTCCCGAAGCCGACCGAAAGGGAGAAGAAGATCTGCCCGGCCGCTTCGAGCCACATTTTTGGGTTGGCGAGCGACTCCCAAAACCCGGCTCGCGCCGTACTCGGATTCCACATATAGCCCAGGCCGTTGATCACGCTCTGGTCGGGCTTGGCGGGGTTGGGCGTACCCAGCGTCAGCACCCGCACCAGCACGATCAAGGCACAGACGATCAGAGCCGGCATCGCCCACTTGCAGAACCACTCGATCCCCTTAGACAAACCGCGGTAGATCAAGACGAAATTGATTACGAAACAGATGGCGAGAAAGAACATGGCCGAGCCGAGTAGGCCCTCGCCGGCCGTGGAAAATGCCTGGCCATCGCCCCCTTCGCCGACGAAATTGGCAAAAAACTGTTGGTAGTCAGACGGGGATGCGCCGAGATTCATTTTGCCGGTTAGGTAGCGCACCGCGTAGCCCAAGCACCAAGCTTCGACGTAGACGTAGTACATATAGATCATCACTGGCACAACCAGCGAGAGGATGCCCAGATACGGGGCGACCCGACTCCGCGAAATCGTGCGGAAGATGCCGGGCGACGAATTGAAGCCGCGTGTTCCACCAAAACGCCCTAGCGACCATTCGACCCAACACAACGGAAGCCCGAGGAATAAAAAGGCGAAGAAATAGGGGATCATGAATGCGCCGCCTTCATACTTGGCGGCAAGCCCGGGAAACCGCAAGAAGTTCCCCAGTCCGACGGCGCTGCCGGCCACCGCCAAGATGATGCCCATCCGCGAGCCCCACGCTTCTTTCTGCTGATTCATGCCGTGTTTCCTTGCGGACGGTGTAGTATCTGATCCCCTGCACATGCCCTGAGGCTGACTCCGAGAGGCTAAGCCGGCTTGTTGCGCCCGGGTCGGCCTCTATTGACGGAAGCCATGAGTATGGCAGAAAGTCGCGAGCATGTCCACGCTTGGCATGGCCGGGTCACGAGGGCGGAAAAGTCGCTGCGAAAGGTCATCCTCATCGCAGCGAAGAATTTTGGCGGAATGCGCAACTCCCAGCGTACCAACGAGATCCTTCGCTGCGATCAGGATGACTCCCTTTCATCAAACAAGACATTGCAATCTCCTGGCTGCCCCATCGTATTCCCAATACTGCCGACAGTGATTGTACGGCAGAGTTCTGCTGCGCTCGCCTCACGCTACAACAGGAAGACTTTAGCGATCGAGAAATAGATGACGATGCCGGTAACGTCGACGAAAGTGGCTACGAACGGACTCGACGCGTAGCCGGGGTCGAAGCCGAGACGCTTGAAAGCCAAGGGAAGCATCGAACCGATGAGCGTGCCCCAGACGCAAATCGCCGCCACCGCCTGTGCAACCACGATCGCCATCGACCACCGGTCGACAGGCACGGTCTGCACTACCTGAGTATGTACGCTGTTGAGCACGGACTCCGGCGTCAAGGAGGCGCGCACGAAGCCGATCACTCCTAGCGTCACCCCTAGTGACAATCCGATCAGCAACTCATGCCGAAAAGCCCTCCACCAATCGCGGGGCGAAATCTGGCCAAGGGCCAGCGCACGCGTGATCAGCGTGGCAGCCTGAGAACCCGAATTCCCACCCGTCGAAATACACAAAGGGAGAAAGAGCGCTAGGGCCACGACGGCGGCGATTTCGTTCTCGAAGTAGGCCATCGCCGTGAACGTGAACAGTTCGGCGATGAACAAACAGGAAAGCCACGCCGCCCGCTTTCGCCACACGGTGACAAACGGCGCCTCCAAGTAATCTTCGACCATCGGCACGATACCGCTCATCTTCTGCGCGTCTTCGGTGGCCTCTTCGATCATCACGTCGATCACGTCGTCATGCGTGATGATGCCGACCAGCCGGTGCTGATCGTCCACCACCGGCAGAGCCAGTATGTCGTACTTGGCCAACTCCCGGGCGGCTTCCTCCTGATCCTCGTCGACGCGGACCGAGATCACGTCCCGCTGCATGATGTCGGTAACGCGCGTCGTCGGCTTTGCCAGGATCAAGTCGCGCAACGATACGAAACCCGTAAGATGATGCGCCTCGTCCAGCACGTAAATGGAATAGATCGTTTCTCGCGACGGGGCCTGTTGGCGCAGCAACGTGATGGCATCGCCAACGCTGACATCGGCCGGCAGGGATGCGTACTCGGTCGTCATGACGGCGCCGGCGCTTCCCTCCGGGTAGGCCAGAAGGGTGCGAATGTCCTGGCGCTCGGCCCTGGTCACAAGCGGCATCAAGCTCTCCACGACCTCGCTATCCAACTGCTTCAGCAGATCGACGCGATCGTCGGGCGACATGGCCTCGAGCAGTTTGGACATTCGCTCGCGCCCGACGCCGCTGACCATTTCCACCTGCTTGTCGAGCGGGAAGAACGAAAACACCTCGGCTTGCCGTTCCACCGGGGCGTAGTCCAGCAGCTTCCACGTTTCCTCGTCCGAAAGCCCCTCGGAGAAATCGGCAACGGTGGCCGGGTGCAATTCGGTCATCACCGCCGCCAGCTCGTTCTCGTCAGCGGTCGCGAGCATCTCTCGCAGTTCGGGCAGGAGCAGCGGGTTGTACATGGCATCACCTCCAAGCTTGCGAAACACTGTGCGCCAAGCATTGTAGTCTAGCATGCGGCCAGAGGCGAGATAAGCTCGGCTGCACCGTACGGCCAACCTCTACTCTTTGGCCCGCTCGACGCCTATCTAGTCATTGCTCGATCGGTCTGATAGTGTTAGGTGATCGAGTAGCAGGAGCATATTATGAAGTATCGTGTTTTCGGCAAAACCGGGTGGTCGGTGAGTGAGATCGGCTACGGCATGTGGGGCATGGGAGGGTGGACCGGCTCCGACGATAACGAGTCCTTGCGGTCGCTGCGACTGGCCGTCGAACTGGGCTGCAATTTCTTCGATACGGCCCTGGCCTACGGCGACGGACACAGCGAGCACTTGCTGGGACAATTGTTACGCCAATGCCCGAACCAACGCATCTATACGGCGACGAAAATTCCGCCCAAGAATCACCAGTGGCCCTCCACGCGGGACTCGCGCCTGGAGGACGTTTTTCCTGCCGATTACATTCGGGCAAGCACCGAACAAAGTCTAAAAAACCTGGGCGTCGATTGCCTCGACTTGCAGCAGTTTCACGTGTGGGAAGATTCGTGGGCACACGATGAACGCTGGCAGCGCACAGTGGACGACTTGAAACGCGAAGGGCTCGTCCGTGCCATCGGTATCAGCATCAACCGCTGGGAACCGTGGAACGCCTTGAAGACCCTGCGGACGGGGCTGATCGACGCCGTGCAGGCCATCTACAACATTTTCGATCAGGCGCCCGAGGACGAACTGTTTCCGCTGTGCCAGGAATTGAACGTTGGCGTGATCGCGCGAGTGCCTTTCGACGAAGGCACGTTGACCGGCAAGCTAACCAGAGACTCGCACTGGCCCGAGGGGGATTGGCGCAATCTCTACTTCCTCAAGGAGAACCTCCTTCCAAGCGTTGAGCGGGCCGATCGGCTGAAGCCGCTGGCGCCCAGTGGTATGACGATGCCCGAGATGGCCCTGCGGTGGATATTGGCCAATCCGGCCGTGTCTACCATTATCCCCGGCATGCGAAAAGCAGCAAACGTCCGCAGTAACGTGGCTGCCAGCGATGGGCGTCGGCTGACTCCTGAGCTGATGCAGGAACTGAAAGAACACCGTTGGGACCGCGCCCCGACCGAGTGGTCGCAATAGTAGCCAAGCGATTGCGTCTTTCGGTATGCCGCCACCAACCGCCATGAAAGCGGTTGCAGTTGTGCCGGTGCGTTTGTGCCGAACACCGGTAGCGGATTGGCAAATTCGGTTAAGAACGCCAGTTTTTACGGTCACATGCACACGCATCCCCTCCTTAGGGCAGCGATTCAGCCCTCCACTGACAGATTTCATACATACTGAGGGTAATTGCCAGCCGATGCCTCTGACTGCGGCACCCAAGCGCGGCGCAGTAATTTCGCGTGGTCAATCTGGGCAAGTTCGCACGTTTAGAAGCTGCCGGCAAAGCAGGTCACTAAAGGGCCGACGTTCCGTCGGCTGCTAAACGAGTGCGGCTGACGGCGGCTATTTGCCACACCGCCATAATCCGTTACTGCGCCTCCAGGCGCGCGGCATGTTGACTACGACTTCATCCTGTGCAAAGATAGTCAGTTTGCGCGGTCCGTATCGATAGCTACGAGGATTAGTTATGGGAAATATTGAGCAACACAAAGGACAGTCCATGCTCGCCGATCCGCCCACCGCTTCCACACGGCCGGCTGGAGCGCGGGCCGCTGGGAGCATGCAGGCTCGGACCAACTTTTGCGACGCCTGGCCGAAACAATTCCACGAACCAACCCGGCATCCGACGCCGGCCGTAAGCAGCCGATCGTGGTCGGACGCCGTTCGACAGTCGAGGGCGCTGTTCGTGATGAAGGTCATTTGGGCATCCACCTGGAGCGTTTGGGGGCTGGGCATCGGGACCATCGGCCTCCTAACCGGCGGTGGCGTTCGCCGAAGCGGGCGAATCCTGGAATTCTGGGGCGGCTTTCTCCCCATGTTCCTTAAGTACTTTCCTTTCATTGCCGGCTCGCCGGTCGCCACTTTTGGGCACGTTGTTGTAGGCAGATGCGAGCGACATCTCGACGCCTGTCGGCCACACCAATTGATCCACGTACAACAGTATGAGCGCTGGGGACCGCTGTTCATTCCTACGTACTTGGGATGGTGGTTTGTGCTGTGGTGCTGCGGCAAACGGCCGTATTACGACAATCCCTTTGAGCGCGAAGCCTTCGACCGGACAATGTAGCGATGGTCGATCCGTCCGCGGCGGCTCTCTTTCCGTTGCCGCTGACCACTTTTGAGAAATACATGCTCTTGGATGATCGTCCCGATTATCCAATGGCCTATGCGATTCGACTGAAGCTAACGGGGGAAGTGCTTCGTTCGGCATTTGATTCGGCGCTTGAGGAAGCACTGTCGCGTCACCCGCTGCTGTGCGCCGTGGTCGATCGGTCGGCGCGAAGCGGCCCCGTCTGGAGGCTTGCGAAAGAGCAGCGGCCGATCGTCGATTGGGACGCGATCGGCGTCTCTATCGAAAGTCCTCACGGTGAAAGGATCGACTTGACCGCCGAGGTTGGCCTCCGCGTTTGGGTGCGGCAGGCCAATGGTGCGGTCGAACTTACGCTGCAATTGCACCACGCGTGTTGCGACGGGATTGGCTCTCTTCGCTTTGTGGGCGACCTTCTGGCTGCCTACGGCATGCGCACTGCGACGGCCGGATGCCGCCCGACGCTTCATCCGTGCGATCCAACGAGCCTGCTACGGCGCGGGCAGTCTGCCCCCAAGATACCATCACAAGAACATCGCTCCAGGGCGGTCTGGGCTAGCATCCGCGACAGCGCCAGGTGGTTAGTGCGGAAGCCGGCAATCCTTCATCCAAGAATCGCGGAATCCTCCGCTACTCCTGAGTCGATTCCATTTTTGGGGCTGTTCTGTCACACCTTCGATCAGGCAGAGGCAGACCGACTCCGCCAAGTGGGACGGCAGCAGGGCGTAACGGTCAACGATCTCTTGCTGCGGGACATGCTGCAAACCCTGCAACAGTGGCGAGCGGAGCAGGCGCCGGAGCCCGCGAATCGTTGGCTGCGGATTGCAATTCCCGTCAATCTGAGATCCGGCGACGACAATCACATGTCGGCGGCCAATTGCGTAAGCTACACATTTGTCACACGCCACGGGACCCAGTGCCACGACTCGCAGGAACTGTTGCAAGGCGTTCATCAGGAAATGGACGCGGCCACGCGCAATCGGCGAAGTTCGATGTTCCTGCGCAGCTTCCGATCGATGGAACGCATCCCCGGAGCGATAACACTCTACACACGTCCGAACCGTTGCTTTGCCACGACCGTGCTGTCGAACCTGGGCGATGTGAGTTGGCACTTTGGCGCGGAGTTCCCGTGCGAGTCGGGCAAGATCGTTGCCGGCAACCTGGTGTTAGACGACATTTTCGGCGCGCCGCCCATTCGTGCCAACACGCGGGCCGCCCTTATGATCGGTCGCTACGGCGGCCGTCTCTGGGTTTGTGTCCGCTGCGACCCGCGCGCGTTCACGGCGGACGACGCCCGAGAACTGCTCGCGGCTTACGTCGACCGCGTCACGAGCACAGTCGGCCGGGCCGCCTAACAGACCGATGTCGGGAGCAACCCGTTTCGGCGCGCTCTATAGCCTCGGCACGGTAGACCATGGTTGCCGCGCAGCGACTCCCTGCAAGAGGCAGTTCAGTTGACGACGGACACCGGGTAGGGGGATTGTCGGGGCGGCATGGTGGAGGTACACTCAAAATGAGGGGTGTTTGCCAATGCGAGTCTACTTGGACAACTGCTGCTTCAACCGCCCGTTCGACGATCAGTAACGGGCAAGGGTTCGCCTTGAAGCCGAGGCCAAGCTAGAAATACAGCAGCGTATCAAGGACAAGGCAATAGAATTGGCGTGGTCTTACGTATTGGACTACGAAAGCCAAGCGAATCCGTTTGAAGAACGGCGCGATGTGGTCACCCGGTGGAAGACGGTGGCGATGGTGGACGTGGAGGAAACGGAGGCCATCATTCAAAAAGCCCACGAGATTGCCGGCCGCGGCTTGCGCGAAAGACGCCCTGCATGTCGCATGCGCGATGGCGGCCGGCTGCGACTTTTTCTTGACGACCGACGACCTTGTTGTAAAAAGAATGCGGGGATATGCCGGAATTGTCGTAGTGGACCCCACGCAATTCATTGTTGAGGTGGAATGATGATTACTGACACCGAGATCAAGGCCACGGGCTTCCGTGCGTTGGTTGCGGCTCTGGGCGAGGTGCAAGCTGAGAAGTTCATTGCCCTGATCCAACGCGAACCGTTCGACTACACCCGCTGGCAACAGACACTCTGGCCGGATCGCAGCATCGAGGAAATCAGTCAGGCGGCCATGAAGCACCGGCGAGGAAGTTGAAACTTGCTGGCGTCCCCGTTTCGACTCTGGCTGTGACTAGGATATGTTCCCGAAGCGTCAGTCACGTCCGTGTGGTCCGTTTGTCTCCTTCCTTTTGGTGTGGAACGGTCTCGGGGCACTTTGTACGCTTCTTCTTATGGCGTATTTCGCATTGCGGGAGCAGCAGTCCAACGGGTCCTTGATCATCACTTGGAGCGTTGTGTCAGCCGGGTTGTGGTTCTTTTCTCTGCCGTTCACTACGCTCTTGGTGACGATTGACCTCTGGCCGATTCGAAAGACTGCCAAGGGGGCTGCGCTGCTTCTGCACTCTCTGTTAGCTCTTGTTGCGTGGCTCTACCCGATAGTGTGGTTTGTGGGACTTACGTATGAGCAATATTAGAGTCGGGTTGTCTCACCGTCCCAGGAGCGCCTTCTTCAGCGGCTCGATCCACTCTTGGCGCTTCGGATCGTAAACGCCGAAGCCGGAGCAGAACTCCCAATAGCCAAAGCCCATCTTGCGTTTCACGGCCTCGTCGGCGACAAAGCGGGTCCAGCGGGCGCACGATTCCAAATCGGCCTTTTCGTAGGCGCCGAACTCACCAAGGTACAATGGCCGGCGATGTTGGACCGCCCAGGCGATGGCCGTGTCCAGATCGCGAATGATGGCCTCTTGTTCTTGCTTCGTGCCGGTCCATTTCGTTCCCAGCCATTTTCGCGACTCTGGCCCGGCCCAACTTGCCCCTTGGTGTGTGAACTGGAAGGGGCTGTAGTAGTGTACCGTGACGACCAGATTCCGATCGGCTTCGGGCAAGCGAAGGCTCGCCAGATCGGCGATGCTGTTCCAACCGACGGGGCCCACGACAATTTTGCGCGTCGGGTTGCTGCGCCGCACGACGGCAATCGCGTCGGCCGCTAATCGATTCCACTTGTCGCTCGTCAACTTTCCCATTGGTTCGTTGAGCAGTTCCAGAGCCAATGCCGGCGGATAGTCCGCGTAGTGCTCGGCGATTTGTCGCCAGAGAGCCAGGAATCGCTCGCGGTGCTTATCGGGATTGTTCGTGAGGGCGTCGTAATGGTGCACATTGACGATCGGCGTTAGCTTCCACTTGATCGCTTGATCGACGGCCCAGTCCACGCGTTGGAAGAACTTTGGATCGATCCGATACGGCGGCGCGTCCTCGGCGTAGTCCGACCACCGGACGGGTATTCGCACCGAATCGAAGCCGGCCGCCTTGATGAGCTCGAAATATTCCTCCTTCAAGACGACGCCCCAATTGGCGCGAGCCGGGCTTTCGAGCGCATTGCCGAGGTTCACACCGCGCCCGAAGACCGGCTGCAATTGCCGGAAGAAAGGAGTGGCAAAGACCGCCTTCATGCGACTGCGATCAAAGGGCACCGCCCGGATGTTTTCGACCATAAACCGGTGCGAGCGTCCGGGGCGGTCCAAGAAAATCTTGACCGAGACGATGTTCTTCACGTCGATTGGGTGGTTCAGTTCAGAGTGCCACATGCCAAATGGCAGGACAAGCGTCGTCCGGTCGTTCGGACCCACGGTGACCGATGCCACGTTGCAGTGCTGCCGCGCATCGGCCCCGGGGTTATTGATGGCCAAGAGCACGCGAACAGCCACATCTTGCGGATTGCGAACGTCCATCGCGACGGCGTCGAACCCGCTCAGATCCCACTTCGCTCCGCGCGGCTCGATGACAACTTCCGGCCAGTCTGCCGTAGCGTCGGTTGTAATTTGCAAACTTCTGCGGCCATCGATAGTTATCGGGTCTGCTTTCGCCTGGTTCGAGCGGAGCCTAAAGGCCGTGCTATCGTTGAAATTGACGACTTCTCGCGGAGCAGGCGAATCGGCCCCGAATGCGATTGCCGGCAGCAAAGCGCAAACGGCAAAGGCGCTTTGCCTCAACACATTCTGGAACTCGTATCGCATCGTCGCTTCTCCTTTCGCCCTTTCGTGATCTCTTGAGGCCACACGTGAAGGAATCGCGAAACCGCGAAAGGGCAAAATCGCGAAAGATAAGGATTGGGCTAACCCTGCTGCAACCGTCCACAATGGGCAGCGGCCGCGGCGGCCAAGCCGCGTAGGTTGTAGCCGCCTTCCAGGATCGAAACGACGCGCCCACCGGCGTGCTCGCGGGCAATCTCCAGCACCAGCGTGGTCAGATCGATGTAGTCTTCATCGCTGAGCGTAAGTCGTCCGAGCGGATCGCCGTGGCGCGCATCGAATCCGGCCGAGACGATCACCAATTCCGGTTTGAAACGGTGGGCCGCGGGAATCAATATGTGGTCGAAAGCGCCCAGGAATTCCTCCCGGCCCGAGCCGCTGGGCAACGGGCAATTGGCCGTCGTGCCGCGCCCCCGGCCCTGTCCCTTCTCGTCGCGATTGCCAGTCCAGGGATACCAGGGCGACTCGTGGGTGCTGAAGTAGAATACCGAGTCGTCCTCGTAAAAAATATCCTGCGTGCCGTTTCCGTGATGCACGTCCCAATCGACGATCAGCACTTTGCCGACGTGATACTGCTTTTGGGCAAAGCGGGCGGCAATGGCAGCGTTGTTGAAGATGCAGAAGCCCATGCCGCGTTCCGCCGTGGCGTGATGCCCTGGCGGCCGCGTAATGCAGAAGGCATTTTGCGCTCGTCCGCTCATCACGGCTTGCACTCCGGCGCAGGCAGCGCCCGCCGCGTGATACGCCCCTTCGAGCGAACGGCGGCAAACGTAGGTATCACCCGTGCTCAGCCGGCTGGCTCCCGACAGAATTTCCTGCTTCGCCCGGGCAATGTAGGCGGGCGTGTGACAGGCGACAACCTCTTCATCCGTCGCGGCGCGAGAGGGGAAACGTTTTAGCCGTGAGAAATAGTTGCTCTTGCCGATCGAGCCCAGCACTGCGCCGAAGCGTGGTGGACACTCTGGCCGTCTGCCGCCGGGCGCGTGGTACTGGCACACTTCGTCGTAGACCAGCGCGGTTGGCGGATGATTGTGCGACAGCCGTTGCTGCGGAAACAGCATCGCACTGGCCGATTGCCCCAGCATCGTCGAGGCGCCCACGCCGAATCCGGCCATCTTCAGAAATTGACGTCGCGTGGCCAGCGGCGTCGTTTCAGGGCAGCGCACAACGAGGTCGCCGTCCACGATCATACTCCCCGCAGGTTGTCGGCACGCGTCAGTAACGGCGCCGACCCACTTGCCGTAGCGGACCAACAGGCCCTTGTAAGGTGTGACCCGGGCGGGGCCGAACGCAGAGTCCCGACCCCTCCCGACGATTGATTATATCGTCGAACCCACGCCGACGTGAAGAGGCACATCGCCGCCATTGAAGAAATCGGATCTTAGCGGATGATCGCGCGGGTGAAATCATGGTGTCGTGGTACGAGTTCCCCCGATCCATTCCACCCGAATTCGGGAGTCAACGACCATTGCCGAGGCACAGGGGCAATTACCCATCCAATTGTTGCCCGAGGCCAGTCGACACCGGCCTTGACGGGTGTCGGCACATTCTTGGCTACGCTCTGAGGAACGTGCGATTGCGATAGAGATACCAGAGAATGATCCAGAGCAGGCCGACTTCGCCGACGGCCCGGATCAACTCATCGAATGGAACAGGCCACTGATTGGCCAGTTCGAGCACAAGGGTATCGCTCAACTTGCGGTCGAAGACGTGGTCGAAGACATAGGCCAACAGGGCGTTGGCGCCAATGACGACGAAGGGGAACGACCACGATTTTATCCCCGCAATGTCGATGACGCCGTAGAACAGGGCCAAGAGCAGAAAACTCCAACCGCCGGCCCAAAGAATTGTCGAACTGGTCCAGAGGTGCCGACTCAAAGGCACCCAGTAGCTCCAGACCCAGCCGCCGGCGATCAAGGCCAGCCCGATGCCGATCAGCAGGACGAGCTTTCGCTCGGCAGCCAGCCTTCCGCGCAACAGATGGCCCGACATCGTGCCCAACAGAACGGTTGCGGAGAAGCCAAGGCTTGTAAGAATCCACGTGAAGCTATGGTCGCGGCGAAAATTGCCCAGCACGAGTTCGTCGATATAGCGGGCGAGATTGACCGTCTTTTCATAGGTGCCCGCGGGATGACCGTCGAACGGCACGAAGGCCATTAGCGCCCAGTAGCTGACGATCAGCGCGATCAGCAGCGAGATCTGGCCTTTGAGCGACAGATGGAGCAGGGCCAGCGAGGCAACGACGTAACCCACTGCGATTGCTTGAAGCGTGTTGCTAAAGAACTCCAGCCCTTCCCATTGATACTTCAACAGACTCCCTTGGGCCACCATACCGAGAATCCACAGCACAAAGAACCGCCGCGCGATGCGGGCGTAGGTGGGCCACAACGATTCGCCCCCCTCGACACGCTTGGCCAACGCGAACGGCATGGCAGCGCCAACGACGAACAAGAAGACGGGCATAATCAGATCCCAGGCGACGAACCCCTGCCAGCGCGGATGCGTTACCTGTGTTTCAAAGGCGTCGTACCACATCGGACAAAGGCAGGCAACCAACGCCAGCGCCAACTCGCGTCCGCCCATAATCCAGAACATCGTGAAGCCGCGCAGGGCGTCGAGTGAGACTAATCGCTGATTTGGCGGGGCCGAGGAGACAATGGCCGCGGCCCCAGAGCTGACGCGCGGAGATACCGGAACGGGTGTCGATTGAGCCATCGGGAATATCCTGTCCATTGCGGCCAGCCGGCCGGATGATTTGCTTAGTTAGTGCGTCCCGTGAGCAGTCATAGGCAATTTCACGAATCACGGCGACACAGTTCAAGCACGTGTGAGTCTCTTCGAAGCGAGAATTCTACTCGACGGTGGTCGTGCGAGCAAACACCGTTCCTGGATGCTAGCATGTGTTCAGCGCCGGCTTGTCTCCGCATTTCTACGTTACGCTACGACCCTGGGCAACGGTTCTCGCGTAGGGATCGCAAAGTACGTCCAGTGTGGCAGTCCCCCAACCAGCAATTCCCGTACCGGCCCAACAACCGGGAGTTCAAACTTGCCTAGCGGCGGCTACGTCCATCTCTTTCGCCACGGTCAGAAATCGGCTCCGCCGAAACGCCGCATCGAGCATTTGCCCCTTGCAATGGCCCGTGATAGGTCCTCTTCGTTCCTCACCGAACTTCACGCGCGCGAGAGGTAATCACCCGTCCGGGTGTCCACTTTGATCCGCTCGCCTTCGCTAAGATACTCCGGTACCTGCACGATCAGTCCGGTCTCGAGCGTGGCAGGCTTGGTTCGCGAGGTTGCCGACGCCCCCTTGATGCCCGGATCGCACTGGACGACGTTCAATTCAACCGTCACCGGCAGTTGGATGCCTACGCATTGATCGTTGTAGATCAGGGCTTGCACGCCGTCGAGATTCTCGGTGAGATACTTCAGCTCATCGGCCAGATCGTCGCATGGCAATGCGTATTGCTCATAGTTGCCATCGTCGAGAAAGTGGGCTTCAGTGGGATCGGAGTACATGAACTTGACCGGCCGCTTCTGGAAGTCGGCCTCGGCCAACGATTCGCCGCCACGCAGCGTAATGTCAACCTTCTGCTTGGTAATGAGATTCCGCGCGCGGTATTTGTAAAACGTCGCGGCGCCGCGGGCCGACGGGCTCTGCACGTTGATCGTCTCGATCATGCACGGCGCACCCTGATAATTGACAATGTGTCCGCGTTTGATGTCTTTCGCAATCATGTTTTCGTGGGGCAGCAGCCACTGCCGACTGCCTACTGGAAACCAATCCTTTTGTTTACTCGTCCGTCAAAAAAGTTCCGGCCTGCGGGTCGACGGCCACACCCGAGGTCAATTTCGCCAAGGCCCCGAGGACTACCAGTAGAGCACTGGGATCGAGCATGCCATCCTCCTCAGACTCGGCTTCATCTTCTTCCGGCACCTGCTCGAAATGTAGCACATCGAAGCGGCCGTCGTACCTCTGCATTTGCTGCCAGGGAACGGGTGGCGGACTGTCGGGGCCGGCCTTCCTTAAGTCGTCGACGAGCGACGCCCCTTGTTCCAACACTTCGGCCCCTTCGGTGTAACAAATGTCCAGTGCCGCGAAGTCGTCGGGCGAGATCAGCGTGAGCGAATCGATCTGCCCATGCTCATCGGCCGTCTGATTTGTCAACTGAAAATGCTTGTTCAGCGCGGACAATGCCTTGGTGACGCTGGCCATTTTCGGCCTGTTCTTCGCGTCGAACAGCACGAAGTACGTCTCCCGCCAGCGAAATCGATTGTCTTCAAAGGTCGACATGATGGATCGTGCTAGTGGTTAGTTGTTAGTGGTCGGCGGTTTGTGGTCATGGCTTTGCCAAGCCTCAATGGCGACCAACACAGCATCTCGCTCTTCGCGGTTACCCCAGACGGATTCGCCTTGATCCAGACGGATTTCGTACTCCCCCTCGCGCTCGCAATCTTCGGAGCCGCAAAAATGCGGCAGCTCCGATACCCATAGGATGCGGTACAAGGGGATGTGCTTGTCGTCGACGAGGCAGATAGCGGACATTCGTTCTCCCATTTTAGTTCTTTGTACCCAACTCCACCGAACGTTGAGTCGCCGCTTCGACCGCAGCCATGAGCACGGCGCCAGGCCGCCGAGTTCCAGGGCCTGCAAGCCGGCGATTGTAGTGCCGCCCGGGCTTGCCACGCGATCTTTCAATACGGCCGGATGCTCGCCGGTCGACAGCACCATTTCGGCGGCACCGCGAACCGTTCGAGCTGCCATCTCGGCGGCCATGCCGCGCGGCAGCCCGACTTTCACGCCCGCGTCGCCGAGGGCCTCGATAATCACATAGACGAAGGCCGGACCGGAGCTGGCCAAGCCGGTCACGGCATCGAGAAGCTTCTCCTCGACTTGCCACGCGGCGCCCAGCGATCCGAGGAGCCGCGCCACCAGTGCACCGTCCTCCGTGGTCGCATGTTCGCCAAGACTATAGGCGCAGCGCCTTGGCCCACCAGACACGGAGTATTCGGCATGACGCGGATTAGACGCACTTCACTGCCTAGCCCCTGGGCCAGCGTGGCGAGCCGGATGCCGGCCGCGATGGATATGACGAGCCGATCACGAGGAATCTTTCCTCGCAAGCCGGCAGCGACTAGCGGCATTTGCTGCGGCTTGACGGCCATTATGATGATCTCTGACTCGGCCGCAACTCGGACGTTGTCGTCGGTAGTTGCTGCGCCAACCGCCTTGGCAAAACGCTGCCGCGCTTGCTCGTCGACGTCGGCAGCAAGCAAGCGATCGGCCGTCGCTAGCCCGGCCTTGATGAATCCTTGGGCCAAGGCCGTTGCCATCTGTCCGGCGCCGATCAATCCGATGTGCTGCTGCAACATAATCTTGCTTTTCATCTCGCACGTGGTCGCCGTCGAAAACCTCTCGGAGGGGACCGATATTTCGCATTTCAGCCGCTAATGTAGCATCGAGCCTTCGAAGCGGCGAGAGCCAAAACATGCTTGTCGTGCCGTTCAACATATCACAAAGGGGCGACAGCGTGAAGATGCGTGGCCTACGGAAAATAGGCGGCGAGCCGAGCCGCGGATTGACCTGGACAAGGGCCATTTTTTTTGCGACAGTTCCGCCCCGGTTTTCGTCGCATCCGCCCGGAACGGGCGGTGTCGCGCACTTGTTCGGCTTCAGCAAAAGGAATTGTGATCATGTTCGTACGGATCGCAAAAATCTTGTCGGCCACTCTAGTCTTCGCACTGTTGGCCACGGCGCGGCCGGCTGATGGCTGGTCGCTGAATCCCTTCGCGTCATCCGAGACCAAGGCGACCACCGTCAGAAAACCAGTGGCCAAGAAGGAGCCCTCGACGCTGGATAAGATCGGCACGGGCACCAAGGACTTTTTCAATAAGACCGGCGAGGCGTTGGGACTAAAGAAGCCGGAACCAAGGAAGCCAACCTACGCCATCGCCAAACCGCCGAAACTGCAACCGAGAAAGAAATCGAAGTCGAACTCCTGGCTGCCGTCATTCTTGCAGCCGCAGGAGCCGCCGAAGCAAAAGAGCGTCGCCGATTGGATGACGGCAAACAAGCGTCCCGATCTCGATTAGCGGCGGCCGCCACGGCCAACATCGCGTCGGACGTTTCCACAGGCTGGCACGCGGACCTAACGGATGAATTGAACATGGGCCTTTGGCACCGGCTGGTCATCGCGATGGTGTTGCTCTCTGCCGGCTGCAGTTCTTCTTCTGGACCGGCAAAGAAACAGTCTTCGCCCTGGTTTGAAAGCGCAAAGGACCAAGCGTTGCGCAAGCAGGTCGAGGCCGATTCATTTCCGTCGGCCAAACAGGCGGGACTCCAATAATCCCGTTGCTGCTCGTGCAATCTCTCGACGCATTCTTCTCCAGGTAACCGGGCTCTGGTTGGTTGCCGTCGTTCCGTGAGCAATGCAGGACCGAATAGTCGTCCGTTTGCCGCCGATGGCATCGCGCCTTGAGCGGGCGACGCCAGTTCGGTCCGGTCCTATCTCGCCGCAATTCGCCGTCGAGGGCCGTTGGATGTGTTGCATTGTCTTCCGCGCGGCCGATAGAATGGCGATACTCCGTTGGCTGTCATTGACTTCCCCACATCGCATCTGCACTATGTCGCCCAATCCGTTACGCGGTCTGCCTTCGGTTCATGAACTGTTAGAAAGCCCTCCGCTCAAAAAATTGGTGGAGCGGATCAGTCACAACGCACTGGTTGCCGGCGTGCGGACCGTGTTGGAGGAAGTCGGCCATGAGTTGCAGACGGCCGCCTCGGATCGAACCCTGCCAAGCGTCTCGGACCTGGCCGAACGGGTCGCTCGTCGCGTAGTCGCGACCCCTGCAGCGGCGCTTCAGCCCGTGATCAACGCGACTGGGCAGTTTCTGGACCATGGCCTAGGGCGGGCCCCGCTCGCGGAAGAAGCCATTGCCGAAATGGCGGCCGTAGCTCGCGAATATGCCAGCCTCGATATCAATTTGGCGAGCGGCCGACCGTGCCAGCGAGGTGCAGAAATCGAAGACCTGTTGCGAGGCTTCTGCGGCGCCGAAGCTGCCTTCGTGGTCAATAATAATGCCGCCGCTACCATACTTTCGCTGGCCGCGTTGGCAAGCGGTCGCGACGTGCTGATTTCGCGCAGCCAGTTGATCAGCGTCGGTCGCAGCTATCACGTGCCCGACGCCGTGGCAGCCAGCGGCGCCGTGCTTCGTGAGGTTGGCACGACGAATAAGACGGAGATCGACGACTACGTCCGCGCAATCACTTCGGCAACGGCCGTGATTATGCTCGTTCGACAGGCCGCGGGACCTAACGCATCGCAAGGCGCGGTGTCACTTGCCGAGTTGGTTGGCCTGGGCAAGCAGCGCCGCCTGCCGGTGATTCATAATCTTGGCTCGGCCACAGTGATCGACCTTGAGCCGCTGGGCATCGCCGGCCAACCGGTGGTCGGCGAGAGCATTGCCGCCGGGGCCGACCTTGTTCTATTGAGTGGCGACAAACTATTGGGAGGTCCGCAATGCGGTATCATCGTGGGCCGTGCGGCGCTGATCGAGACAATCAAGGGCCATCCGCTGGCACGGGCGATGCGTGTCGATAAATTGCGGCTGGCCGCCTTGGCCGCCACTTTGCGTTTGTATCGCGATCCGCAACAGGCACGGCTGAGCATTCCAATCTTGCACCTGCTGACCACCGCGCCTGAGAACCTGAAGAATCGGGCCGAACGATTGGCGCCCCAGGCAGCGGCGGCGCCGGCGATCGCCGAGGCGGAAGCCGTGGCCGACACAACACGTTTGGATCGGCTGGGGGAGCCGACGTGCGACATGCCGACATGGTGCCTGGCCCTGCGACCTGCAGCCATGACGGTGGACGGACTGGCCGCGGCGCTGCGCGCCGGCACCCCCGCTGTGGTCGGGCGATTGGGGGGAGATCGTCTCCTCTTGGATCTGCGTACAGTGCCGCCAGTGCAGGATATTCCGCTTATTCGTGCGCTCGAGCGACTGGGCGAACGGGAGGGTTCAAGCGAACTGGCCGATAAACTATAATGGGTCTGGCGACCACTTCGCACTTTTGAACAGAGCTAGCCAACGCCGTCTACGAAACGCCTACCCTGGCCGGCTGCTAGCCCTACCCTCCCCGCACGGAGACTACGAACTTTGCGATCTCCGCTCCCCCGTCTAACGCTAATCGCGACTCTGGCGTGGCTCCCCGTCGGGTGCTTTGCCCTGGAGACGGGCATCACGGCGAAGTTCCATCCCTGGGGCTCGTTCGATGCGGGGGCATGGAAGACGGTGCGCGTCGTCACCGAAACGCTCGATGCCGGAGGTCAGGTGGTGGGCACGAGTGTTGCCGACACGACGACGACGCTCGTTAGTGTCGACGACGTCGGCGTGACGCTTGAAATTCACGCCTGCATGGAAGTCGCCGGCAAACGTTTCGAGGCCGACCCGCAAACGGTCAAGCAAGGGTTTCATGGCGAGTTGCTCGGCACGGACCTGAAGGTTCAGAACCCGACCCCGGGCGAGGTGGCCATCGAAGGTCGAAAGTTCCCGTGCAAGGTGCAACAACTGGAATCGACCGTTGGCAACGGCAAGACTGCCACCACAATCTATTACTCGACCTCCGTCGCGCCGTACATCCTCAAACGCAAGAGCGTCAACAAGAACCCAGACAGTGAAACGGTGGTCGACGTGGTATCACTGAAGGATCCCGTCGAACTGCGCGGAGAAACGAAGAAGGGCATCAAACTTCGAACCGTTTACACAAATGGCAACGGCACCGTGACCACGCTGGCCGACGTCGTTCCCGACGTGCCTGGCGGCGTCATTTCCAGCCGCTCGAACGAGGTCGACAAGACCGGTCGCGTCGTGCGGCGGAGCACGCTAACGTTGATCGACTATGGCACGGAGCCGCAGAAGGACCGTACCGGCCTCTTCCGTAAGCGTCCGCCGCGCCGCGTCAAGCAGGCCTCGCGTCACGGACCCTGAATCGGCATGATAGTCGGGTCGTGTCGCAGCGCAGGATACCACGTGATACTTTTGCTATTCGTGCGCGCGATGGCGCACGATAGTGCCGTTGACCATGTAGATTACGTCTTCGGCAATGTTGACCGAGTAGTCGGCAATCCGTTCGAGATTGCGGGAGACGGCCAAGAACTTCAGGAGGCGGCTGGTTAGTTCGGGTTGCCGCCGCGCCGCTTCTTCGATCTTCACCCGCATGTCGTGTTTCATGCGGTCGACTTCGTCGTCGCGATTGTAAACGGATTCGGCCAGTTCGGGGTTCATGTTCACTAACGAGTCCAGGCTGTCGCCGAGCATCAACTGGACCTTTTCCCACATGCCGGCGATATCGATGGAAAAATCCAACGGTGGCCCGACGGCGATGGCTGCGGCCTTGCGAGCGATGTTCACGGCCAAGTCGCCGATCTGCTCCAGATCGTTGTTGATCTTCAATACGGCGACGATCAGCCGCAGGTCGGTGGCCACGGGCTGGTAAAGGGCCAGCATCTTCAGGCACTCCTCCTCGACCTCGACTTCGCGCCGGTCGACCTCGGCGTCGCGTCGCTCGACTTCCAAAGCGGCGTCTTCAGCTCGTCGCAAGAAGGCGTCGATAGCCGTCTGCACCTGGTCTTCGACCACTGCGCATAAGGAGAGCAGATGCTTCTTGAGCGTTTCGATTTCTCGCTGTAGATGGACCGACATGGCTGCTTGATTCCTGCTACGTGTGTCTCGATCTTACCCGAACCGGCCGGTAATGTAATCCTCGGTTTCCTTCTTTTCAGGCTTGGTGAACAATTGCTTGGTCGGGCCGAATTCCACGAGTTCGCCTTCGTAGAGGAAGGCCGTGTAGTCGGACACGCGGGCCGCCTGCTGCATGTTATGCGTCACGATGATGATCGTGTAGTCGCGGCGAAGCTCCGCGATCAGGTCTTCGATGCGGGTGGTAGACCGCGGATCCAAGCGCCGAGCATGGCTCGTCCATGAGGATGATTTCGGGGCTGACGGCAATTGCCCGGGCGATGCACAGCCGCTGGTGCTGGCCGCCGGAGAACCCCAGAGCCGAATCGTGCAGCCGACCTTCGATTTCTTCCCACAGGGCCGCGCGGCGCAGGCTCTTCTCCACGGCCTCGTCGAGCACCCTCCGGTCGCGAACGCCGGCGATGCGCAGGCCATACGCCACGTTCTCGTAGATCGATTTTGGGAAAGGAACGGCTTTCTGAAACACCATGCCGACTTTGCGGCGCAGTTCGATCACGTCCAAACCGGGATCGTTGACCTCGACGCCGTCGAGGAGGATGCTGCCGGTAATGGTCACGTCGTCGATCAGGTCGTTCATGCGGTTCAGGCAGCGCAACAGCGTCGACTTGCCGCAGCCCGATGGCCCGATCAAGGCCGTGACTTGGTTGCGCGGAAAATCCATCGAAATGTTGGTGACCGCTTCCTTCGACCCATAGTAGAGAGAAAGGTCTCGAACATGGACGATCGAGTCCGCCGGAAGCGCATCGCGCCTGGCAGCGTCAGATTGCGGCGTCGTGGCAACAGCTTGCTGCGGCGTGTCCAATGTGGCGTTCATGGGATGTTCCTTCTCGGGTTTCATGGCGGAATGTCTTGCACGTCGACTTAATAAATGGTTCACGGAATTCTCAGATGGTTCTCACTTGATAGCGTTTTCGCATGCGATTTCGCAGGTGAATCGCGACGCTGGTCATCGACAGCACGATCAGCAACAGCAGCAGCGTCGTGACGTAGACCATCGGCTTGCTGGCCTCGACGTTGGGCGACTGGAAGCCGACGTCGTAGATGTGGAAGCCAAGGTGCATGAACTTTCGATCGAGGTGGAAGAACGGGAACAGTGCCGTCGATTGGCAATTGCGGAGCGAGTTTCACCACGCCGGTAATCATCAGCGGCGCCACCTCGCCGGCCGCCCGGGCCATCGCCAGGATGAAGCCGGTCATCATGCCGGGCGAGGCCATCGGCACCAGAATGCGAACCAGGGTCTGAAACTTCGTGGCCCCCAGGGCAAAGGAACCTTCGCGGGCAGCGGCCGGAATCGCCCGCAAGGCCTCTTCGGTCGAAACGATGACTACCGGGACAGTTAGCAGGCCCAACGTGAGGCTCGCCCAGAGAATGCCCCCGGTGCCGAAGGTGGGCGTGCCGGCTGCCACTCGCTCGGGAAACAACCATTGGTCCAGCAGGCCGCCGATGCCATAGACGAAAAACCCCAGGCCGAAAATGCCGTAGACGATCGATGGGATGCCGGCGAGGTTGTTGACGGCAATCCTCACGAGTCGCACCAGAAAGCCTTCTTTGGCGTATTCGCCCAGGTAGATTCCGGCCAGCACGCCCAGCGGAAAGCAAGCGATGGCCATGAGGAAGATCAGCATGACGGTGCCGAAGATGGCTGGAAACAGGCCGCCCTCTGTGTTCGATTCTCGGGGGTTGTCCCACAACAACTCGCCAACCTTCGCCACGTAATGCCGGCACTTGGCCGGGAAACTCATCGCATTGGGGTCGTAGAATCGTACGATGTCGGCCAAGGCGACGGCGCTTCCTTTCCCAGTTGCGTTGGCCATCACGACTACGTTCCGACGGAGTTCGGCGAGCCTGCCGCTGTTGTTTGCTGACGAGCCGGTCGGATTGCTCCTTGATGTGCTGGCTGGAAGCCTCGATGTCCGCGATTTGGCGGTCGAGGTCGGCCCCCGAGAGGCCATCAGCGGCCGACGTTCCTGCGGCTTTCATGCGCTGGTAGCGCAGCCGTAGCAATTTTCCACGCGTTTGCTGAAGCTTCCTGCTCAGTTGGAAGAGTGCGGCGGATAGCGGGGCGATCTCTTCGGCCGATTTGCGGCGAACAAGCGGCCAGCGCACTTGGGCAGAGTCGCGGCAATGGGTGTATCCGAGGGCAGTCGCAACGTCGGGCCCCCTGACGCCCTTGACGTAGCCGTAGAAGTCGCCGTTCTCGGCACGCTCCAACACGCAGACGTCGGCCGGGTAGGCAGACCGAGCGGATCGCGTCATCCTTGATCCAGCGGAAATCCTGGCGCGCGGGTCCTGCTCCCGATTGGCGGTCTTGAACTGGACGCTCGACTCGGCCGTGTCGGGATTCACTTCGCTGCGAATGATCCGGCCCAAGAGTTCTCCGCCGTCGGCCAACGTAATCTCGCGCGACGCGGCGCCGGCCAGAACACACCCAAGCCGTTGACCAGCACCACGGCCAGGAGCAAGACGACCAGCAGCAGCACGCCGGCCAACGCCGCCGCGGTCGCCCAGACCAGCGGCTCGCCGCGCCTCCAAAACCGTTTGGCCGCCGACACGTGGGTCAGAACCGGCCGAACCGTTTTCGCAGATGCTGGCGAACCAGTTCCGCGGCTGTGTTCACCGTGAACGTCAATAGAAACAGATAGGACCGCACATAGAAATAGGACTCGGTAGAGTGTTCCGCCTACAGGCGCTTCGGGAATCTCGACGGCGATGTTGGCCGAGAGCGTTCGCATGCCGTTGAACGGGCTCCAGTCCATGATCGGCGTGTTGCCGGTCGCCATCAGCACGATCATCGTCTCGCCCACGGCGCGGCCGAAGCCGATCATCATCGCGGCGAAGATGCCCGGACTGGCCGACGGCAGCACGACGCGCCACAGCGTCTGCCAGCGGCTGGCCCCCACGGCCATCGAGGCGGCCGTCATGTTGTAGGGCACGTTCGAGAGCGAATCCTCGGCGATCGAGAAGATGATCGGGATGACGGTGAAGCCCAGCCCGAAGGCGATGATGATGCTGTTTCGCTGGTCGTATTGCATGCCCAGCGGCCCCTCGAAAAGCCAGCGGCGAAAATGGCCGCCGAAGAGCCAGGCTCCCAGCGGCATCGCCAGATAGACGGCAACGCCGACGCCCGACGAGCAGCACCGGCAGAACCACCAGGAACTCGTAGCCGTTCTCCATTCGTCGAGCCCAATCGAATCGCCGCAGCGAGTTGCCAAAGGGCCATGAACAGCGACAAACGTGGCCGGCACGGCGATCAGGCTGACGAACAGGGCCAAGATCCAACGTTCGACGATCGGCGCCAGCCACAGCGCGATCAGAAACCCGATCACGACCGACGGCACCGTGGCCATGATCTCGACCACGGGCTTGATCGTTCTGCGGAACGCCGGGCGTGGTGAAGTAGCTGACGTACATCGGCTCCGAACAAGCGCCAGCGGCACGGCGAAGAGCATGGCGTAGAACGTGCCCTTTCAGCGTGCCGAACAGCAGCGGCACGAGGCTGAACTTGGGCTCGAAATCCTCGCCGCCGGTGGTCTGCCACACGTACTCCGGGCTTGTCGTAGCCCTCGTAGAGAACTTTGCCGAACAGCGTTTTGCAGACTGATCTCCGGGCAGCCGCCCTCGATGTGCCAAACGGTCATCGCGCCGGCTGCGTCCAAGCCCAGCAGGGCGTCGCCGCGCGGCCCCAAGGCAACGCGGCGCAAGCGGGTGCCCCGGATCGCCGGCGAGGGAAAGCAGATGGCGCTCGCTGGTCATGTGGTCCAGATGTACGACGCCGTCGTCGCCGAGGCTCAGCAGCGACTTGTTGCGGCCCGAGGGCGAGATCTCTCGGATGGGGCTTTGCATGCGACGCCAGTCGGTGGATCAGCCGCAGCTTCCGCGTTCCGTCGGCATTGACTGGAGACCAGGTCGTTAGCTCGCCTTTGGCATCGCCCGACGGCCAGCGACACGTCGCCGAGAACCAAGGCCAACGCCGTGATGGCCCGGCCGTCGGCAAAGGCCCGGACGACTTCGCGATGGGCGACCTCGCCGTTTTCGTCAAATTGCCAGCGGACCAGGCGACCGTCGTCGGTGCCCGCATACAGCGTGTCGCCTTCGTGGTCCATCGTCATCGCGCGACATGTGCGGAATCAGGTCTTCCCGCAAGACAGCCTGGTGTGTGCTGACTTCTTCGTCGCCCAGCAGCGTTTCGGCGGTGACTTGGCGAAGAATGGCAATGGTTCCATCGGCAAGCCGCGCGGCCCGCGTGACGGTTCCGGCTTCGGAGCGTCGTAGCAAAACCGGCTCTGGACTCCCGACTCTTACTGTCGCAGGAACGCTTGCCAACGACCGGACCGTGTAGCGGGCAACGTGGATGTCGTTCCGCTTTGCCGGCTGGGCGACGATCTCGACCAAGCGACGCCGCGCCGTCGGACCAAGCGAGCGAGTATTTTCCCTTGCCCAGCGACTCGACCTGGCGAAGCTTGCCCTTTGCGTCTCCGCCGGGAGAGCGCAATGATCTTGCCCGACCACTTTGCCGGTCCGCAGGTCGACCCAGGCAACGACGCCGTTCTCGGCCAAACGAAGCCCGTGACATCGCGTGCCGTCGATGTCCATGTCGACGCCGAGTCGCAGCACCTTGCCTTCCGGCAAGCGACGGGCCGAGGCGGCACGTGCCGACGACGCTGGCTCGCGGCGTCCGAAACAACGGGATCGGTAACGCCGACGATCAAGGCGAGAATGGCGACCACGCTCGCGATGACAGCGATCCCGCCGGGCGTGATGACCCATCGCGCCAGTGTGTCGCGGCGTTTGGCTTTTCGGGTGGAGGCCGTCTTCAGTGTTGACATGCGATCACTCCCCTCTCCCACTGGGAGAGGGACCGAGGGCGAGGGCTCGAACGGTCGAGCTCAACGAGTCAGGCTGCGTATTCTTTGTAGGCTGCTCTCACCCTAATCCTCTCCCAAAGGAAGAGGGGGACGGTCTCGGACTACTTCAACAACTCAAGCTGCTTGTCGACGACCTTGGCCGGCAGCGGGCCGTAGCCGTCCTTGACGACGATCTTTGCCCCTCGCGGGAAAGCACGAACTTGAGAAACTCCTCGATGAGCTTGGGCATCGGCTCGCCCGGCTTCTTCGCCACGTAGATGTACAACGTCCGACCGAGCGGATAGGCGCCCTTCATGGCATTGGCGAAGGTGGGTTCCACGAGCGGACGACTTGGCGTCCTTGCCCAGCGGAATTGCGCGGACCTCGGAAGTGCGGTAGCCGATGCCCGAGTAGCCGATGCCCGCTCGATCGGCGGCCACGCCGTTGACGACCGCCGCCGAGCCGGGCTGCTCCTTGACCGTGTCCTTGTAGTCGCCCTTCCGCAGCGCGTGCTCCTTGAAGTAGGCGATACGTGCCGCTGGCCGAATTACGGCCGTAGAGGCTGATCGGCATCGCTGGCCCAATCGCCCGTCAGGCCCACTTGACCCCAGGTGGTGATGTCCGGAGAGCCACTCTTGCGGGTTTTCGAGAAAATGCCGTCGAGTTGGTCCAGCGTCAGTCCTTGATCGGATTGTCCTTGTGGACGTAGACGGCCAGACAGTCCAAGGCCACGCTGATCCGCGTGGGCTTGAAGCCGTGCTTCTTCTCGAATGCGTCTTCTTCCTCGGGTTTCATCTTGCGCGACATCGGCCCAAGCTGCGCCGTGCCTTCGGCCAATGCCGGCGGCGCTGTCGCCGATCCCTTCCCTTCGACCTGAATCTTGACATTCGGGTAGAGCTTGCTGAACGCTTCGGCCCAATAGGTCATCAGGTTGTTCAACGTGTCGGAGCCAATGCTGTTGAGGCTGCCGTCGACGCCGGATACCTTCTCGTACGACTTGATAGAAGGATCCACTCCTGTGTCAGCGCGAGCAAACTGCGCTATCGCAGCCAGTAGAACCAAACTGCATATCGTTCCCGAAGCGGCCCACCTGCTTCCCAGATTTCCTAACGTCCGCATGGCCAATCCCTCCTGCTACGTGTGTGTATGAAGTCTCCACCGTGACCTCAGCAATCCTATGGGTCGCCCATGAGGCTTGTGTGGGCAAACGGTTAGATTTTGGTTAGCCCTTTTGTCTCTTCTGTCGAACAAGGAGATTTGCGAAATAGGTATTACGCCCCCCGGACAGCCCCACAGAAACTAGCCCCCTGGATTTCTCCCTGCGCAAAATGCTGGATTTTAGCGCAGCTTTCCGCTAGCATAGCGGAGTTGTCGTTCGGAGCCCGTCCGAGCGATGTCCACCTGCAAGTATGAGCTTGCGTCTTAGCACTAGAACAACGTTTTGAAGCAGTGTGTTACTGCTTGTTTGGAGGCAGCGCGGGTTATAGTTTGCCCATTGCCCGCTTTTCTGGCGAGCAACGGGACACCACGATGCAAATCGCGGGGTTGCTGTGATCGCCTGTGTTGTCCGTCCGTTGTAAACAACCGTGACGAAAACGGACATAAATGACCATGCGAATCACGTGCAGCGCTCTAATTGTCGTCCTTCTGCTGGCTGGTTCTGCCAACGCGATCGATTATTACGTGTCGACCAGCGGGTCGAACTCGAATTTGGGGACTTCGCTGGCCAGTCCGTTTCTCACCATTCAGCAAGCGGCCAACGCGGCGCATTCGGGCGACAACGTCTACGTATGCGGTGGGACGTATCGGGAAACCGTGACGGTTCCGCGATCCGGTTCGTCCAGCGCCTCCGATCACCTTTCAGCCCTACCAGAACCAGCCCGTCACTATCACTGGACTTGATGTACTCGGCAGCGGTGGCTGGTCAACCTACAGCGGCTCGACGTATCAATGCGCGGTGGGTACCAACGTCAGCCAACTGTTCGTCAACGGCCAGATGATGAGCGAGGCGCGCTCGGCCAATTCCGGCTACGTTAATCCCGTACGGCGCGCGTTCAACACCGTCGATACGGCGTCGACCCAAACCTCGCCGACGCCTTCGACAATCACCAGCGCTAGCCTCGGCACGCCAAGCAACGGCTCGTGGACCGGCGCAAAGATGTCGATCATAACGGGCCTCGAGTGGGTTGCCTATACCCGAGACATTACCGCTCAGACGGGCAATACAATCACCTATCCGTCGACAAGCACCTTCAGTTCCACCTCCTATACGCCAAGGGCCGGCAACCAATTCTATCTATATGGCTCCCTCGCTGCGGTCGATGTGCCCAAGGAATATTACTACGACACATCGAACTCTAAGCTCTACTTCAACTCTACTGTAAACCCCAATGCGCAAACTGTCGAGGTCCGTACTCGCCAGCTAGGGTTCAACGTCGGCAATCACTCCTACGTTGATGTGAGCGGCTTTCGCTTCTTGGCTGCCAACGTCAATGTGTCGGGGAGCCACAACACGATCGACAACTGCCAGATATACTATCCGACCCCATTTGAAGACAGCCAGAACTGGACGCCATCGCAAGGTGTCGTGATTGGCGGCCACAACAACACGATATCCAACTCCGAAATTGCCTATTCGTGGGGCGACGGCGTGACCGTTCGCGGATCGTCCAACACTGTCCACAACAATGTGGTGCATGACGTGGCCTGGAATTGCAGTGACGCGGCCGCCGTCGATATTGTCGGGTCGAGTAACGCCACAATTACTAACAACACCATGTATAACGCCGCACGCACCGGTGTTACGAATGGCAATGCAACGGGTGCGACGATTACCAACAATGAAATCGCCCGGTTTGGCTTTCTCACCACCGACCTGGGCGGCACCTACTGCTATCAGACCGACGGCGGTGGAACCACCATTGCCTACAACTATATTCACGATTGTCTCGATAAGGACTTCAACGGTGCTGGAGTGTATCTGGACAGCGGCAGTTCCAACTTCAACATCCATCACAACGTTGTAGCGAACGCTATGATCGGAGTGCACGCCGGCAATCCGAACACCAACGACAACATTTATAACAACACACTCTGGGGCATCACCAAGGAAGCAACCAGAGTCGTCAGTTTTGACCTAACGAACTGCAATACCTACAACAACCTGTCTAACCAGGGGAGTTTCTACGGAAATTCCACCGGCACGAACATTGCCACAACCAACGATCAGTTCGTCAATTCTGCCGCCGGAGACTTTCGACTGAAATCGTCGAGTATCGCAATCAATGCCGGCACGGTCATTCCCGGCATCACCGATAACCAAGTAGGAGCGCCAGACGTAGGAGCCTTCGAGTATGGCGCCGAGGCTTGGACCGCTGGAGCCAGCTTCAAGACGTGGCACTTCGCGAATCAGGTTGTGGCCCCTCTGACGGCGTCCGTCAGCGTAACATCGAGCAACAGCCGAACGACCACCGGATCGCTCATCGCGGGCAGAACGAGCTCAAGTTCGTCCAGCAACAGACGCTCGTTCCTGAAGTTTGACGTGTCGGGTATTTCCGGCGACATCCAATCGGCCGTTCTGCGCGTCTATGAAAACACCAAGCCCAGCAGCGCGTCGGGCGGCGTGAGTCTGTATGCCGTCACGTCGGCGTGGGATCCCAACACGGTGACATATACCCAAAGCACCGCCGCGACTGGAACTGAGTTTTACAACCCGGACTATCTCGATCTCTACACCGACATCGACGTCACGTCGATTGTTCAAGGTTGGATCGATGCCCCGTCGAGTAATTTCGGCTTCAGTCTCCGAAGCGACGCCGAGGGCTCGGGCCGTTCGGCGAAGTACTTTGAGGGCATGTACGGAGTCACCGCCCCGCAATTGATCATCACCGTCCCCGAGCCGGGCGCATTATCGCTCCTGTGGTCTGCCGCGCTGGCGGGTCTCGGCGTCCTTGCAACAGCCGCCATTTCTTCAAAGGCAGAAAGAGCCATTATTGGGGCCGCACGAGGTAGATAGGGCCATTTATTGACCCCAGGCGGCGATGATGCGGTCTTATGCCGTGTCCCCATTTTGTCCGCCCCCTCCCGCGCCGGCAAAGCTTGTCAGGCTTGTCTGTCTCATCACGCCGGATGCGCTTAATGCCCGCGTTCAGCCGTTTATGCGTCTTTTTCCTCGGTTTTTGACATACGCGGCCCGATATAGGCTGACATTGGGGGGAAGTCCTATGTCACGTCTAATGCTGTTTGTTGTGGTCGTTTGTGCGGTCGTAGCAAGCGATGGCCGGCCTGCCGTGGCGCAAACCAACGACGATGGATGCCTGTTGGGCTGCCCATGCTATCAGCCGCAGTGGACTATCACCGCCGGCACCGTGATGCTTCACCGCTCGAAAGCCCGCGCTGAAACTTTGGTCCTCGACGGCACGACGGACGCGGAACTGGCGAACGTCGCCAATTTTGATCTTGGCTGGGCCGCCGGTCCACAGGTCGAGCTGAACCGACATTTCGACCGGGGCTGGGACATTGGACTGCGATACTTTGGCGTCGACGGCTGGAGTGCCTCGCGCACGCTCGCCGACACGGGCAATCTCCGCGTGCCGTTGGTATCGAGCGATCCAGATGAATACTTCGATACGGCTTTCGCCCGCTACACATCGCGACTCTATAGCACGGAACTGAATATCAAGCGGCAATTTGGCGAGCATTTGCGGCTGCTGGCCGGTTTCCGCTGGGCCGAACTGCACGAGCAGATATCCGCCGGCGCGTACAGCCCTGGGCTCGAAGGCACCTTCGACGTCGACACGGCCAACCACCTGTACGGCTTTCAGATGGGCGCCGAAGCGGCCCTTTGCACCGCCGGCCCGTTTCAACTCGATGGAGTCCTCAAGGCCGGCGTCTACCGCAATTCCATGGGCTTCAATGCCTCGGGCCATGGAACCCATTTTGAACTGGACGGCGGCGCCACGGCAGATCGGACCTCGTTCCTCGGAGAAATCGGCCTCACGGGCCGCTATCGGTTCGGTGAGCATTGGTCGGCATACGCCGGCTACGAGTTGATGTGGCTCGACGGCGTATCGCTGGCCGCCGATTCTGTGGCCGCCATCACGCAATCGCGTGACGACATCATGGAAAATGGCACGGCCTTCTATCACGGTGCGCAGGTCGGGCTGGAGTTTGCCTTCTAGCCGCCCGCGGCGTCAATTCGGGCTACTACGGCGTGCGAATTTCGCCAGTCACGCCCAACGCAGGCCATGAATGTAACGCGAAGCACGTCTATGAGTGCACGCAATGCACGCATAATGCGCATAATATGCAAAGATATTGAGCACTTATCTCGTGACAATTTCATTTTCCGTGTGCATCGCAAAAGTTATCGCCCAAGTCGTAATCGCGGTTTAGGTGTTCTTACTGACGATATTCAAGGTACTTACGTCGCTTGCAGACGCTCGATCTGCATCTATCGGTCCGCCTCAACCGACACATGCCCGTCAATTTTGGCATGCGTGGCACGAATGTTGCCTTCGCTATCGCGGCATAGCCAAGTCCATTACCCCATTTGTCTGTTAGGCGAGGTTGCTCAAAATGGTCGTCTGGATCTCCCGTGGTATCTGTGCGCTCACGCTGTTTACAGTCATCTTAGCGGCCTTGCCAGCAATTGCGGCCGACACCGAGACAGCGTCGGCGACGGCAAAAACCCTAACAGTGCAAGACGTGCAGGCGGCACTCGACAGCAAATCGATTGACTTGGATACGGTCTGGACGTTGATCGCAGCTTTCCTGGTTATGTGGATGCAGGCCGGTTTCGCCATGGTCGAGACGGGCTTCACACGGGCCAAGAATGCCGTCAACATCCTCATGAAGAATCTGTTGGACTACTGCTTCGGCACCATCGCATACTGGGCGGTCGGTTTTGGCCTGATGTTCAGCATCGGCAACGCGTTCGTGGGCGATAGCGGGTTCTTTCTCCACGAAACGCCCGTGCAAATCGCGCAGCCTGATGGGACCATGATGGACACGACGAACTTTGCGCCTATCGGATGGACGAAGGTGCCGCTGGAGTGCAAGTTCTTCTTTCAGCTAGTTTTCGCTGCGACCGCAGCCACGATCGTGTCGGGCGCGATGGCCGAACGGACGAAATTTGTTTCGTACATGGTCTACAGCATTTTCATCTCCCTGGTTATCTACCCTGTCTCTGGTCACTGGATATGGGGCGGCGGCTGGCTATCGACTCTGCGCGGGTCGGGGATGTGGGATTTTGCTGGTTCCACGGTCGTCCATAGCGTGGGCGGATGGATGGCTTTGGTCGGCGCATTCGTGCTAGGACCGCGTATCGGCAAGTTTGGCCGCGACGGCAAGCCGCGAGGTATCCCCGGCCACAACATCCCGTTGGCCGCGCTCGGCGTGTTCATCCTTTGGCTCGGATGGTTCGGATTTAATCCTGGGAGCACGATGGGCGCCGTTCGGAACGACATCTCGCATATTGTATGCACCACCAACTCCGCAGCCGCCATGGGGGCCATTACCGCATTGATCACATCGAAGTTGATTTTCGGAAAATGGGACGCCGGCATGGCGCTGAACGGAACGTTGGCCGGGCTGGTTGCCATTACCGCTCCCTGTCCTTGGGTTACCATACCCGGTTCATTGTGGATCGGTGGTATCGGCGGCATTCTTGTGGTGCTTTCGGTCCTGTTCTTCGACCATGTGGTGAAGATCGACGATCCCGTGGGCGCCGTCTCGGTACATGGTGTTTGCGGCGCCTGGGGAACCCTTTCGCTCGGATTGTGGTCGGTCGGCACCGGCGAAGGCTCGCCCTTGCCAGGATTGTTTAACCATGGCGGTTTTACGCAACTGATCAATCAGGCGATCGGTGTCGCAGCCGTATTCGGCTGGGCGGTCCTCGGCGGGTTGGTCGTGTTTTATGGCCTGAAGTATACGATCGGACTGCGTGTCAGCCCTGAAGAGGAAATCGAAGGACTCGACATCGGCGAGCACGGCTACGGCGCCTACCATGGCTTCGTGATGTCGACAACGCCGGAAGCATAACGACAGGCGAATTGGCCTGCTAACCAAGAAACGCTAAATGCTGTAACAATTATCGGAAGCTACTGGAATGAAAAAAATCGAAGCCCTGGTCCGTCATTTCAAGCTCGAAGACGTCAAAGAGTCGTTGATGCAAAGCGGCGTCCACGGCATGACGATTACTGAGGTCCGCGGGTTCGGCCGGCAGAAGGGCCATACGGAAATGTACCGCGGCACCGAATATGCGGTCGATTTCGTGCCTAAGATCAAGATCGAAGTTGTCGTCGCCGATGCCGACGTCGCCCGAGTCATCGAGATGATCAATCGCGCCGCTCGCACGGGCCAAGTGGGCGATGGCAAGATCTTCGTTGCGGATTTGGAGAACGTGATCCGGATCCGCACCGGCGAAGAGGGCGACCACGCGATTTAGTGGCGCAGCCAACTGCCGCTGGACCCGTCGTCAAGCATCGACCGAACGCGAGCTGGCAAAGGAACAGAGCGTGAGAGCATGGATAGCGCTCGCCAACAGGGCAGAATATCATCTTTGCCATCGGTTCTCACCGTCGCGGCAGTTCGGCCTCGCGAAGTTCCGACGCCATGCCCCGCAAGCGAGGGCGTCACAGTCGCAATAAAAGGCGACTGTCCTGGCACATGCTCACGTAAGCGCGGGCATGGCGTCTGAGCTTCGCCTCTGGCATTTCCGCGGTGTCCGACGGGTCGCGGAGCACCAGCAAGTCCCCTTAGAGAAGGCAACAATGAACATCGGTTTCCTGATCGACATGGATGGTGTTGTCTACCGCGGAAGCGAATTGATTACAGGCGCCGACCGCTTTATCGACCAATTGCAGCAACTCAGCATCCCCTTCATGTTCTTCACCAACAACAGCCAGTGGACGCGCCGCGACGTGGTCGCTCGGCTTGGTCGCCTGGGCATCAATGTCGAAGAACACAATATATTCACCTGCGCCATGGCCACTGCACGGTTCCTTGCGGCCCAGAAACCGCACGGCACGGCTTTCATAATTGGAGAAGGTGGCCTGCTGCAAGCCTTACACGCGAATGGATATTCGATCGTGGACCGCGATCCCGACTATGTCGTTGTCGGCGAAGGGCGAACGCTCTCGTTTGAGATGCTTGAGCGGGCGACGTCAATGATTCTCAAGGGCGCCAAGCTGGTGGCGACCAACCTCGACTGCAACTGCCCTACACCGGGCGGAGTGCGCCCTGGCTGCGGAGCCGTGGTTGCAATGCTCGAAACGGCGACCGGACGCCAGGCCTTCTCGGTCGGCAAGCCGAGCCCTGTGATGATGAGGGCTGCCCGAAAACAAATGGGCCTCGATGCTATGCACACGATCATGATCGGCGATACGATGGAGACCGACATTCTCGGCGGCGTGCAAATGGGTTGCCCAACCGTCCTGGTCCTCTCTGGCGGCGCCAAAGAGGCCGATCTCGAAAAGTATGCCTACCAGCCCGATATGATCATCGAGTCGCTCGGGCACATTCATCCCGAGAAGCTCATTCGCATGTGCAAGTCAGCGCCACAAGTCGCGATGCCGCCCTATCGGTTGCCAACCGTAGCTTCGGTTCGGTGACCGACGCGGAATCGCATTTCCAAGAGGCTGATCCCGGGACGTGAATTCTAGGTCCGATTCTGCAGACAAAGCACCAAATAATTGACCCGAGAGGCGAGGTTTGCTAGGCTTGGTCGGAGAACATCGGAACCTCGCAATTGTCATTCTGAGCGCAACGAAGAACCTACGAGCTTTCCCCGGGCTCGGACGAGATCCTTCGCTGCGATCAGGATGACATGTTCGCCTTTTCCGACAAACCCTAGGCATGGAAGCTGCAAGTGCAGAAAAAATGGGTGCTGTGTCCGCGATAGTTTTCCTGCGAAATTCGTTCCCGCCGAAGATTGTCGGCATTGTGATGCTTCCTATAAGGAGCCCGTCATGTCCCTATGTCCCGCAAAATTCCTGACGACGTTGATCGTGGCCGCAGCCGGTTGGCTGTTTTTCTGCCACGGCACTCGGGCAAACGCCGCAGACGATGCCGGCCAGCAGCAAGTCGCGCCCCGGCATGAAGCCAAGAGTTTGGCATGCAAGAGGTGACTCGCCACGGCAATGGCAACGCGGCCAATCCTTTCGCCACGGCGGCAACGGTCACGTTCAGGCCGCCTTCCGGCGCGACGAGCGCGAAGACGGTCCGGGCCTTCTACGACGGCAACAACGTCTGGCGAGCGCGGGTCTACATCAGTGAGCCCGGCGCCTGGACATGGACCTCTGCCTGCAAGACCGACAAAGGTCTGGACGGCAAGCAGGGAAGTTTCACGGCCTCCGACTCGAAGCTCCGCGGCCGATTGCTGATCGACCCCAAAAATCCGCGGCAATGGATCACCGAGAACGGGCAGTGGTTCTTAAATCTCAACGACACGGCCTATTTCTTGCTGGGCTCGCACGACGCAACGGGCCGGCCCATCCCCTTCAGCGATTTCACCGACTACGTCCGCGACGACGTTGCCCAGGGAATCACCTCCGTACGATGTCTAGCGCAGAACGGGCCGCAAGGGTTTCTCGGTAAAGACAGTTCGGATAACCACCGTTCGCGCGACATGTATACCGACAAGGGAATGACGCGGTTCAATCTGCCCAACTTCCAGGCGGCCGACACGCGGCTTGAGTGGATGTTGGACAACTATCCCGATGTCTATGTGCAGTTCATCCTTTTTCCGCTCGGTACGCCCTGGGGCAAAGACGAGACCTTTTGGAAGTCGATGTCCACCGCGCAGAAAGTGCAGTTGATGGACTACATGCTCGCGCACTACGCCGCCTTCCCACAGATTTTTTGGCTGTTGGTCAACGACGCCCACTATGGCCCGAAGTATCCGAACAACGCCGCGTTGGCGCACGAAGCGGGCGGCTACATTAGCAAGCACGACCCGTGGCGGCATCCGCTCTCGACCGGCCCCGCGCGGACGATCCCCTTCATTTTCGGCAACGAGGATTGGGCCACTTACGTGCATCTGGAGGATAGCTTCGACGTCGGCGCTGCGGCCTTTGAGCGATGCTACAGCTTTGCGAAGCCGGTCTTCCTGGGCGAGGATCGTTACGAGCAGGATCGTGGACCGTCGCTGCAACCGCAAGACATGCGGTATTTTCAGCGGCGTCTATTTTGGGCATGGCTGCTCGCGGGCGGTTCGGCCAACTATGGCGGGCGCTGGTGGGTCGTCCATCCATACGCGCAGACCGGCAAACGGCCCACCACGGCTGCCTGGAAGGGTGGCCTGCGCTTCACTGAGCAGTTGACCGGGCTGGATTCCGTGCCGTTCATCCGCGACTACTTCAGCCAGCGGAATATTGCCCTTTCCGATTTCGAGCGTGAGCCGGGGTTGGTCCGCGATGCCGACGGGCGCACCGGCGCGAAGGCGCCGAAGCTCATGCGGCGTGGTCACGACGAATTCCTGATCTATCACCCCAACGCAACCTCCGATGGCAAGGACACACGGGCCGATGCGGATAAGACTGCACGACTCTATCTAAATCTGACCGGCACACCGGGCAAGTTCGATGTCGAGTGGTACCGTGCTCTGGATGGAACGGCTCAGCCGGGCACGGCAGTCGACGGTGGAGGTGAAGTGGAACTTGTCGCGCCGTGGCGCGGCCAAGATGTCGTAGTCCGTTTGAAGAGGCGCACTTAGGCTACGGCTTGCCCCGACTTCAGATCAAACTTCGTCCGGATCGAAGCCCGGGTCGACACCGCCGGCGTCGCGAATGGCTTGGCGGATCAACACCAGCAGGGCGTTGGGATCATAGGGCTTCCGAAGAAAATAGTGACATCCTGCCGCACGACAGCGACGCACCAGCCCCGGTTCTTCTTTGCCGCTCAGAATGATCACCGGAATGGCGCAAGTCTCTTGCGAGTCGACCAACTGCTCGCAGATGTTCAAGCCATCGGCGTCCGGCAGACAGAGATCGAGCACGATCACCGACGGTGGTTGTGCCTTGGCTTTGGCCAATCCGGCTTCGCCCGAGTAGGCGGCGATGGCTTTGATCCCCTGGTTACCCAGCCGGTAGCAGAGGACCTCCGAGAGCGTGTCGTCGTCGTCGATAATCAACACGGTCTGTTGCCGGTCGACAACGACGGGAACGCTTTGCGGTTGTACAACGGTGGCGAAATCGGTGGGCATGGAACATCCGGCAGGGTCTAACGGGGGGCTAAGCAAATGTACTGCCGGTTTGGCGCAAGTCAACTCTCTGGCCGTTAGCGATTGCAGGGCCGTATGCGGCAATCGCAGTAGACGCATCAATGGCCCGAAGAGCGCGAAAAACGCCTGGACATCTAGCCGGAAGCAGCCCGTTTGCCCCACTTGCCACTTCTCGAGCAATCCGTTATTGCGGCAGTTTGGGGGGACGGCTAAACTTCTGCACGTCGGCACATGATGATTGTGCCTTTCGGGCGATCTTTTCCGATTATAGAGCGAGACAACCCGCTCGTTTCTTGGTCGTACTAGCGGCAACAGATCTCTTCGCCAGCAACCCTGTGGGAAAGGATTCCCTATGTTGGGCACTCGTAAATCAGCTCTCGATCGACGCCAGCTTCTGAAGCGTGCCGGTTTGAGCCTGCTTGGTTTGGTGTTGATCGGCGAATCGGGCTGCCGGACGCAGCAAACCGCCCAGGTGCTGAAGCCGGGCGACAAGGAGATGGTCGGCAGCCATGCGGCCGGCAACGAAACCTACACGCCGCTGGTCGACGAGGCGGTCGGAAAACTGCTGGGCCGCCACGGTCCGGGCGGCATTCAACCGGCGTCGCTGGTCCAAGGCGTGCAGCCTGGCCAACTGCGCATTTGTTTTGTCGGTGTCGAAAACCGGAGTGCCGAGGAGATCGGCGATTTCAAGGAGAACTTGTTCCAGCGAATCGACAGTCGGATCTTGCAATCGCAGGTTTTCCAGTCGGTCAGCCGCAAGTACGTCGAGGCTGGTCTGCAGCAGTGCCGCTTGCGTCCCGACGACCTCATGGTGCCGAACAACATGCGGATGTTTACCGTCACCATGGAGCAGATGCAGCAACCTTTCGACTTCTTGCTGTTCGCCACGCTCACATCGGGCACTACGCGAGCCAATAAGGACTACGAGCGCAGCTATCTGTTGACGCTGGAACTCGTGAATGTCCACAACGGCCAAGCCGACAAGGAGTCGGCGGAACTCGACAAGCGCTACAACGTCTCGACGATGGCCAAACTGAAGGGGATGTTCCAATAAGGGACCGCGATTCGATCGGGGGAGCATAGAGCGCCGCGGCTGACCCTGGATCACTCCAATGAACACCGGCAGGACGGGATCACGAGCCGCACTTCTGCGATCGATTCTCGGTTTCTTGGCGTGGCTCTGCGCGGTCGCCCTTAGCGGTTGCGCCGCCACACACGCCGACCGCCTGCGCGAGGTCAGCGCCGATTTCCAGGCGGGCAACGTCGACGTCGCCGTCACCAAACTCGACGACTTTGCGAAACGCTATCCTCGCGAGGCCAACTGCTTCAAACTCGATCGGGCCATCGTCGAGCTTAGCGCCGGACGGCCGCGCGTCGCCGAGCAAATCCTCCGTGAAGTCCGTGATTCGCTCGACTACTACGAACAGAAGAACCTGGCCGAGTCAGCCGGCTCGATGCTGAGTGACGACACCATCACTGCCTATGCGGGCGAGGACTATGAGAAGATCCTCGTCCGGGCCTTTCTCGCCCTGGCAAGTCTAATGGATGGCGGCGACGATGCCCGGGCCTACAGCCTGCAAGTCGCCGATCTCCAAGAACGGATCATTCAGGCGGGCACAGACGAGTCGGGCATGAACCCCAAGCTGGCCTACGGGCGCGTCGCGCTCGGGGCCTACATCGAAGGCGTCTTGCGTGAAGAGCGCCCGATGGAGGCCAGCGAGGCCGCACGCTCGTGGATCAAGGTCTGCAATTGGGAACCGAGCTTCCCCTATGGCCACGTCGATGTGGAGCGGGCAATCCACGGCCGACACAGTCAGCGCGGCAACGGCGTGCTGTATGTGTTTACGCTCGTGGGCCGCGGCCCGTGCAAGCTGCCGAAAGAGGAAACCGCCGCCACGATCGGCATGCTCGTCGGCGATCGGATCGTCAGCTATACAGGGAAGCACACGCTTCCGCCGACGCTGGCGGCGATCAAGGTGCCCAAGGTCATGCTCGGCTACAACACGACCAACGGGGTGCAGGTCTGGGCGGATGGCCAGCCGGCGGGAGGCACGGCCACGATCACCGACGTGGGGCAATTGGCCGTGCAACAAGGCGACGCCATCTATCCGCAAGTGCTCGGTCGTGCGGTCGCCCGGCGCATCGCCAAGAAGGGTGTGGCCTATGGTGTCAAAGAGGCGGCACAAATCAGCAACAACTCGATCTTGAATTTCGTGACCGACGTGGCGGGGGTTGCCTGGGAGGCGACCGAAGAGGCCGATTGTCGGTGCTGGGGTCTGCTGCCCAATCAAATCCAGGTGCTGCGTCTGGAACTTCCTGCGGGCGAACACCGCATCGGCCTCAGCCCCGTGGGACGCCACGGGATGCTGGCCGCGCAAGAGTCGGCCGTTCACATCGCCGATGGCCGCAACACCTATCTGCTGGCCAACTTTGTCGACGGCAAGCTCCTCGGCAAGCTGTCGACGAGCGAGAAGTGACGGCCGGGCGGCAGTGCGGCGACGTGCCGCAGTAATTTGTTATGGTCAATCTGGGCAGGTTCGCATGTTTTGAAACTGCCAGCAAGGCAACTTAATAAGGGGCCGACGTTCCGTCGGCCGCTAAACGAGTGCGGCTGACGACGGCTATTTGCCACACCGTCATAACCCGTTACTGCGCGCTCGGAGACGTCGCTTATCGCGCACATTGTGCTATACTTCGCATAGGACTCCCACCGATGCGATGCCTGCCTCGACATGCTGTCCGTCTGACCGCCGCGCTGCTGTTGTGTTTGGCATGCGCGGTCTCGCTCCGCGCCGCTGAAAAGAGTTCTTCCTATCGGGCAGCCCTGGAGTCGATCAAGGCCGAGGAGCTTGGTGAGAACGTAAGCCAACTGGCCGACACGGCCATGGAAGGACGCGAGGCCGGAACGCGGGGTGGACATGCGGCGGGCGAATACCTCGTCGAGCAGTACGCTCGGCTGCATCTCAAGCCGGCGGGCGACAATGGGGGCTACTTCCAGCCCTTCGCACCAAACTTTCGCAACATCTTGACGATGTTGGTCGGCAGCGATCCGCGCCTGCGCGATCAGGTGATTGTCGTCGGCGCACATTACGATCACGTCGGCTATGGCGGCCACGGGTACACCCTCGGGGCCTATGGTTACGTGCATCCGGGCGCCGATGACAACGCCAGCGGCACGTCGGCCGTGCTTCAACTTGCCAAGGCGTTTACGATCCTTGCCGAGCCGCCCAAACGCTCGATCCTGTTTGCGGCTTGGGACGCCGAGGAAAAGGGACTGTTCGGCTCGAAGTATTGGGTCGCGCATCCAACGGTTCCGTTGGAGCGCGTGGTTGCGGCGGTCAATCTCGACATGGTCGGTCGGCTCCGCAACGATCATTTAATGGTGTTCGGCTCGCGAAGCGGCTATGGCTGGCGGCGATTGCTCAGCAGCCAGAACGACGAGCCCGCGCTGCGGCTGGAATTCTCGTGGGCACTCAAGCCGAATGCCGATCATTACCCTTTTTTCGAGCATGGCATTCCCGTGCTGATGTTGCACACGGGCTTGCACGACAATTACCATCGGCCCAGCGACGTGGCAAAGCGTATTAACACCCAGGGGATGAGCCGACTGACTCGGCTGCTCTTTGGAATGATGTACGAGATGGCCGACCGTCCCGAGGCCGCGCCGGGATTTCGGGAAATCGCGAGGCACGAATCGCCGGATACGGAGAAGGCCGTGATGAGCCAGGATGCCAAGCCGGCCGATCGGCTCGGTGTGGCGTGGATCGAGGACGCGGCCGCCAACGGAGGCATAGTGGTTTCGGCCGTGGCGGCCGGTTCGCCAGCCGGGCGCGCAGGCCTGCGCCCGGGGGACTGCATCACACGAGTGGCCGGCCGAGATATCCGTAGCGACGACGATTTCTTTGCCGCCGTCGCCGCCGCCGCGAGCCCGGCTACGCTCATGATCAAGCGTCGCGATGAGGCAAAACCCCTGGAACTGAAGGTCGAATTGGGCGGCCACCCACTCCGCTGGGGCATAATCTGGCGCGTCGACGACGCCGAGCCGGGCACGGTCATCGTCGCCCATGTGATCCCCGGATCGCCGGCTGCCCTTGGGGGCCTGAAGCCAAGCGACCGCATTTATCAGGTCGCCGGCCGAGATTTTGCCGACGAAACCGCCTTTGCCCAGCTAGCCAAGGGCACGCTTGGGCCGCTGCAATTGCTGGTAGAACGCGACGGTCGTTTGCGCGTCATCGTGCTCGCCCTCCCCCAGGCCGAGCCGCTGCGCCGCGCCGCCTAGTGAACCGCACAATATGCAACGGGCCTCGGCTCGGACGGCACGAATGGGCGACTACGAAGCGCGCGATTTACGGAAATTGGCGAGTCAGGCGTCCATGCCGGCACCTTTCGGCGAATCCGTTCGCCGACCAGGGGTGCTCATTGCCGCCCCCTGGACCCCAGGCTAGCCTCTCTCCGTTCTGATGTTGTCATGATTTCAGACAATCCAGAATCCGGGTCTTGACTCAGCGGCGGTTATGGGCGGGACCTTTTCTGGATCCGAACACCTTCACTGGATTCACCGGTCCTGGATTGTGAGGCTCATCTTTTCCATGAACACCAGCGTGACTTTCTCGTTGACTTGCTGCCGTCGAAAGGTCCGATAACCGAGCCGCTCGTACATGCGGAGATTAGCTTCGCTCCTATGGCCGGTGAACAACTCGAAGCGATGGGCCGAGGGGAAACAAGCCTCGATCTCTTTGAGAAGGGTCGTGCCGATGCCACGGCATCGGCTGTCGGGGTGAACGATCAGCCGCTCAACATAACATGTTGGCCCATCTTGATAGGCCCTGATGGAGCCGACAATCCGGTCGCCGTCTACGGCCTTTAAGAACCGCCGATCCCTGAATCGAGCAGCCAGGTCATCAAGGGTGTCGAGTAAAGGCGGTAACGTGTGATCATCGTAGTTCGCCGCCTCCGTCTGATAGGCAGAGTGCTGTAACATGAGGATATCTTGGACATCGTTTGGCGTGGCTGGTATGATCTTCATTGTTGGGTGGCAGAAAAGGGCCATCAATTATTTCTGTTGTTCTTTCGTTCGGGGAAACATTCCGAGGACCTCGGCATTCCGGGGAGACCATACATAATTATCGGCTAGGTGGCACGGTTGTAGTGTGCCGTCGACTCTGTCAGTGCCTATTCTCATTGTTTCGGACGCCAAGCCAACACCGGCAATCGACGATAGCATGAAGACGTCAAATCGTGAAGATGGCCAGCGTCATGAAGCTGTCGTACCGTCTTCCGAAGTGCCATCCCCAACTTGTAGCGGCACCACCCTGGAACGTCAAACCGCTTGAAGCACTGGTGGAGCCAGCGGCACCCAGCGTCCGCGTTCCGTCTTCCCCGTCAATAATTGTGTATGAGGTCCCCGTAACTACCCCAACATAGACCCAGGCGATTCCGTTCACTGGCATCGATATCGGTGGCAAGGACATCACGGATTCGGACTTTGTGAATAGCCGAGCTTCTTGGCATATGCGAAGTCAGCTTGTGCTTTCGATTTCTCGCCTTTCTTTGCGTAGGCGCGACCCCGCCCGTAGTATGCCACTCCGAGTTTTGGGTCAAGCCGGATCGCCTCGGTGCAATCGGATATTGCTTTGTCTAATTCTCCTTTGTCGCCCAGCGCCAGTCCACGGCTTGCAAATGCTCCGGCATTTCCCGGCTCACGCCGTATAACCGAAGTGAAATCAGCAATTGCTTTGTCAAGTTCCACCTTGCCGATATACGCCAATGCGCGACTGTAATATGCTTCACCAATCCGCGGGTCCAGTTGTGTGGCCTTGGTCAAATCTTCAATTGCTTTGCTGTGCTCGCCCTTTTCTTCATAGGCTGCTCCGCGCACAGTGTGCGCTCAGCGCATTATTGGCATCGAGCGCGAGTGCGCGAGTAGAATCTTCGACGGCCTTGTTCAACTCACCCTTCCGCAGAAAAGCTTTGCTCCGTCCTGCATACGCTGGAACGAAGGTGGCATCCAGCCGGAGGGCTTGTGTAAAGTCGGTTATTGCAGGATCGAGGCGACCTTGTACAAGATGGACTTGCGCTCGATTCTGGTATGCTTGGATTAGTGTGGGATCAAGGCGGATCGCCGTATCAAAATCCTTGAGTGCTTGATTGTAAGCAGACTTTTCCCCGTATGCGATGCCTCGACAACAATACGCATAAGCGAGTTTCGGATCGAGTTGAATTGCTTCCGTATATGCCCGAATCGCCTTTTCGATGTCGCCTTTCTGGGCATGGGCAATGCCTTTGTTCGCAAGTTCGATAGCAGAGGGAGAGTGCGCCGCTATTGCGGCTTTAAAGGCGCGAAAAAACAGCAGCGAGGCGACGAGCAACAGCGGTATAGCCGATTTCGGCCGGAGCTTTGTCACTATTGTTCTCCTCAGCTTGGGGACTTTGGTGACAATCCGAGGACACCCATACATAATTATTGGGTTCAAGTGCATTTGGGGCCGCACAGGGGTGACGCCGGGTCTGCCAGTGCCTGTTCGTGTTGTTTCCGACGTCGAACCGACAACGGCAATCGACGATAGCACGAAGACGTCGATTTGTGAAGATGACGGGTGTCGTAGACGAACCGCACCGTCTTCCGATGCACCGTGCCCAACTTGTAGCCGCATCGTCATGGAACGTCAACCGTCCAAAGCACCGGCGGAGCCAGCGGCAACCAGCGTCACTCGGCTGGTGATGTCGTAGGTTTCCTCAGAAACGATTCCTGATACGAATGGCACTCGGTTAAGCCGTAACGTCAAGGCACATATTGGTATAGACAAGAGGGGCCTCCTCTGTCAATGAGCGTTTGTTCCGAGCAAAGGACAACGCTTGTTTGGCAAGGAGGCCACTATGTCTCATCGTACTCCAGGACGGATTTCGCACCAGATCAGTTCTCTGCGAGAGCAATTCGATAACGCGCCCGGTCTGTCCTTCAGCGGCTGGTTGGCGGCGGAGCAGGTCCAGCGGCTGCTGCGGGAGGCAGGCATCGATTTTCGCGAGCGGCTCTATACGCCATTGCGAACGATGTGGATTTTCCTCTCGCAGGTCTTCAGTTCGGACCACTCCTGCCGCGAAGCGGTGGCACGCTTCATCGCTTTTTTGCTGGCCAGCGGCGAGGCTCCCTGTGCCGCAGAAACGAGCAGCTATTGCGAGGCTCGCCAGAAGTTGCCCGAAGCGGTCTTCGCACGTCTGGTTCAGGAGACGGGTCGCCAGTCCCATGACGCGGCGCCGGAAAAATGGCTGCTCCACGGGCGGCGGGTGAAAATCGTCGACGGCACCACCGTTTCCATGCCTGATACGCCAGAGAATCAGCAAGCTTTTCCCCAAGCGGGCACGCAGAGGCCTGGCGTGGGATTTCCTATCGCGCGATTGGTGGTCGTATTTTCGTTGGCCGTGGGCACGGCCGTGGATATGGCAATGGGCAAGTACAAGGGCAAACAGACCGGAGAGATTTCACTGTTTTGCCACTTGAAAGACGCACTTTTGCCGGGGGAAATCATCCTCGGCGATCGGGTTTACAGTTCGTTTTTCGACATCGTCATGCTTCAGCGGCGCGGCGTCGACGTGGTGGTGCGGAAACACCAATTGCGAAGTTCGGACTTTCGTCGCGGAGAGCGTTTGGGGAAAAACGATCACCGCATCGAATGGCCCAGACCGGTTCAGCGGCCCGAATGGATGGATGCGGCGACGTACCAAAGCCTGCCGACGACGCTGCAACTGCGGGAAGTGAAGGTGCAAAGTCACCAACGCGGCCAACGGGTGCGAGAGCTGATTGTGGTGACCACGCTGTGGGACGCCGATCAATTCCCCGCTGACGACTTGGCCTCCCTTTATCGCGCACGGTGGCACGCGGAACTTGACCTGCGTTCGCTGAAGACCACCCTGCAAATGGATGTGTTGCGCTGCAAAACTCCCGAGATGGTCCGCAAGGAAGTGTGGACGCACCTCTTGGCGTACAACTTGGTTCGCACCGTCATCGCCCGGGCTGCGGAACGTCACGATCTCCTTCCTCGGGAAATCAGCTTCAAAGGCGCGTTGCAAACCATGAACGCCTTTCGCGACTATCTGATGATGGGCCGGACAGTCTCTCCGGTCTGGGCCGAGACCTTGCTGGCTGCCATCGCCCAACACCGAGTTGCGGACCGTCCCGATCGCGTCGAGCCGCGGGCTCTCAAGCGACGGCCGAAACCCCACGATCTACTCACTATCCCGCGACAGGAAGCCCGAACACGGTTGCTGCTAATAGATTCCGCTTAACCGAGTGCCATTCGGTCGTGACACCGTTTCTGCGGCTTATTCTTTACATTTCGGCTCAAGCCATGCTACACTGATTAGTTTGACAATGCCTTATTGCGCCTTGCTATACCGGGCATGAGTAGGATGGCTTCGGAAAACCAGTCGACCCGGACGAGTGCATCCGCATCCGCGGGGCACGGATGCACAACTTGCAGAACGTCGACCTCGATATACCCCGCGACCGGTTTGTGGTCATTACCGGACCGAGCGGGTCGGGCAAGAGCTCGCTGGCCTTCGACACCCTCTACGCCGAGGGGCAGCGGCAGTATATCGAGAGCCTTTCCACCTACGCCCGGCAGTTCCTGCATCAACTCGAACGGCCTGACGTCGACTTGATCGAGGGACTTCAGCCGACGATCTCGATCGATCAGCGCGCTGGCAGCCACAATCCGCGCAGCACCGTGGCTACGGTCACCGAAATCTACGACTATCTGCGGTTGCTGTTTTCCCGCCTGGGCGAGCCCCGTTGCCACCAATGCGGCGAACCGATCCGCCAGCAGACGCCGGAACAAATCCTCGATGCCCTGCTGGAACTCAGTTCGGGAACGCGGGTGATGATTCTGGCCCCGATGGTGCGCGGACGCAAAGGCGAGCATAAGGACGTGTTCGAGTCGATCCGCAAGGCAGGCTTTCTCCGCGCCCGAGTCGACGGCCAAGTGGTCGACGTCAATCAACCCCCGGCCTTGGTTGCCCAGAAGTCGCACAACATCGAGGCGGTAATCGATCGCGTGGTGATTCGCGAAGGGGTTCGCGAGCGCATCGCCGAATCGATCCAATTGGCCGTGCAGCACGGCGACGGGCTAGTGCTGGCCACGCATGAAAAGAAGGCGGCCGGGGGCAGCGTTTGGAACGATCGCCTCTTCAGCACGCAGTACGCCTGCCCAAACTGCAAGATTAGCTACGAGGAGTTGGAACCCCGGACCTTCAGCTTCAACAGTCCCTACGGGGCATGTCCAAAGTGCGAGGGCCTGGGGGCGCGTGTCGCCTTCGATCCCGACCTGATCTTGCCAGACGCAAGTCTTTCGCTGGCCTCCGGCGCAATCGCCCCGTGGAAAGGCGAAACGCCTGGCGCAGTCGCGAAAACATCAGAACGAGCTGAAGCCGTTCCTCACAAAATCGGGGATCGATTGGACCACCCCGCTCGAAAAGTTCACGCCGAAGCAACGCGGAGAACTGCTTAACGGATCGAACAAGCGGTTTCCCGGCCTGTTGGTGATGTTGGAGAAGGAGTACGTCACAACGATCAGCGAGCCGAAGCGGCAGCGGCTCGAAGCGTTTCGCGGTCAGGTCGTATGCGACGAGTGTGGCGGCGCACGGCTGCGGCCTGAGGCCCGATCGGTCCGCATCGCCGGCAAGGCGATTCACGAGGTGACCGCGCTATCCGTCACGGCCGCGCGGCAATTTTTTGCGGGGCTCGCTGATTGGGCGGACGAAAAGGGGGACAGGCCCCCTTTGTCTGGGCAAGAGGGGACGGTCCCCTTTTCGCCGATCGCCACGCCGATCCTGAGCGATATCGCCACACGGCTGGAGTTCCTCGACCGCGTGGGCTTGGGCTACCTGACATTGGACCGGCCCGCCGGCAGTCTGAGCGGCGGAGAACTGCAGCGGGTGCGCTTGGCCGCCGGGCTCGGCTCCGGGCTGGTCGGCGTCTGCTACGTCCTCGACGAGCCGTCGATCGGACTGCATCCACGCGACAACGGCCGGCTAATCGATGCCCTGCGCAATCTGCAAGTCCGTGGCAATTCCGTGGTCGTCGTCGAACATGACGAAACCATCATGCGCCGCGCCGATTGGCTCGTAGACCTCGGGCCGGGATCGGGCCTGCACGGCGGCCGCCTCGTGGCCGAGGGAACGCCGCATGACGTAGCCGCCAATCCGGCTTCGTTAACGGGCCGATATCTATCGGGCGCGGAGAGCATTCCCGTCCCCCAGCGACGCCGTCGCATCGCCAAAACGCGAGCCATCACCATCGAAGGCGTGACGACCAACAACCTCAAGAACGTGAGCGTACAGTTTCCGCTCTCGGCGTTTGTCTGCCTTACCGGCGTCAGCGGCTCGGGCAAGAGTTCGCTATTGAACGAGACGTTGGCCCACGCTCTGGTGCGCCGTCTCGGCGGTGTCGCCCCGAAACCCGGCCCACATACCAGCCTTCGCGGCGTCAACCAGATCGACAAGGTGGTCGAGATCGATCAATCGCCCATCGGTCGCACGCCACGGAGCAACCCGGCCACGTACAGCGGCGTGTTCGACGAAATCCGCAAAGTATTTGCCAACACCCGCGACGCCCGCCAGCGCGGTTACAAGGCAGGCCGCTTCAGTTTTAACATCAAAGGCGGACGATGCGAAGAGTGCCAGGGCCAGGGGCAGCGGCGGATCGAGATGAACTTCCTGCCCGACCTGTACGTCGCCTGCCCCGTGTGCGAGGGAAAACGATTCAACCGCCAAACGCTGGAAATCCGTTATCGCGATCGATCGATCGCCGACGTCCTCGACATGCGCGTTGACGAAGCGCACGAGTTCTTCGCCAACTTCCCGGCGATCACGCGTCTGGTCGGCAGCCAGCAGGAGGTCGGGCTCGGCTACATCACGCTCGGGCAATCGTCGACGACGCTCTCCGGCGGCGAGGCCCAACGCATAAAGCTGGCCGCGGAACTCAGCCGCGTTGACACCGGCAAGACTGTATATATCCTCGACGAGCCAACCACCGGACTGCACTCCGACGACATCCGCAAACTGCTGGCCGTCCTCGGCCGATTGGTCGACCTCGGCAATACCGTCCTGCTGATCGAGCACAACATCGACGTAATCAAGACGGCCGATTGGATCATCGATCTGGGGCCTGAAGGGGGCGAAGGCGGAGGGGAAATCGTCGCCGTCGGCACACCGGAAGAAATCGCCGCCATCGACGGAAATTATACCGGCCAGTTTCTACGAGATTGTCTGGGCTAGAAGCCCCCGCGTAGCCGTCTTTCAGGCTGGTTGACGGAATCGCTGCTCCTTCCTAAATTAAACACTGAGTGAGAATGTTACCTTGGTGCCCTATACGAAGGGAGCAGCGACGAAGATGGCGAATTACATCGGAACGGCTCGGAATCGGCGCAACGCTACACTCTGCCTGGGCGTATCGCTCTGCGTCGTGCTCTTGATACTCTCCGGCCCGACGAGCGGCAGCCTGTCAGCGGCGACCCTGCGCATCATGCCGCTGGGCGACTCGATCACGTCCGGATACACCAACCAGAATTGGTCGGGAGCGGGAAAATTCACGTTCGGCTATCGCGGCCCATTGTATACGTTGCTCAACAAAGCCGGCTATAAATTCCAATTCGTCGGCGCCTCAACCGAGCCGTGGAAGCCGGCCCGAATCTTTCAAGACGACCAGTGGTTTACCGCTGGTAAGGGGCCTACGGCTGTGGCCGGGCCCGACCTGCGAAAACTTAAACAAGATGGTCATCGCGGGTACTGGGGACAACGAACCGACTTCATCGCCAGCAACATCGTTCAATGGCTGGAAGCCGACAAGCCCGATATTATTCTCCTGATGATCGGCATCAACGATACCGACATGGCAACGCGGGGTAGTTCGGCCGAGCCGACGAAGTCAGAGGAGCAATTAAAAGGGCTCGTGGAAACCATCGTGCGCACCAAGCCGGATGCAAAAGTAATCGTGGCACAAATCACTCCCTTCACGGAGTCCACACCGTCGATCGTCAAGTACAACCGCTATATCGCGAAGACCCTCGTGCCATATTTTGTGGGCCGCGGCGATCACGTTAGCATGGTCGACCAGTATGCCAACTTTGTCCGGTCCAACGGATCGTTGGATCCATCAGTGTCGGCCGACACCGTGCACCCAAACTCGATCGGCTACGCTCGCATGGCGCACACCTGGCTTAAGGGCATCGAGGCCGTGGCCACGCCTTAGCTTGATTGGGTTTCCCCAGGATTTACTGCTATCGAGAATTATGTGAAGCAGCAGACTGCTCTGGACTCCCAGAGCGGTTAATTTTATTTCCACGACAGGGGGGGGTGGACCGCTTAATTTTGCCGATCCCCCGCAGATTTGTTGACACAATCGTCAGTTCCCACTAAATTGAAATCCGTCTTTTCCACATCCTTTACCCCACATAAATAAGCAAAGGCAGCGCTGTTCAATGAGAAATTCGATCGATTCCGCTCGGAGGCAACCCCGCGCTCGGCTGTTTGCTCGTGTCGCAATTCTTTCCATCGCCTCCATCTTTTCCGGACTCATTCTAAGTTCGGCATCTGCCGAGACCTTGAAGATCATGCCTCTAGGCGATTCTATTACGTCCGGCTATACGGATAGCTGGAGCGGCAATGGTGCATTTACCTTTGGCTATCGGGGGCCCTTGTACACGAAGTTGACGAATGCCGGCTACGATTTTCAGTTCGTCGGCGGTTCGACTGAGCCTTGGACGGCCGCCCATATTTATCAAGATGGAAATTGGTATACGTCGATCGGAGCTCCGAGCAGTGTGAGCGGTCCCGACCTTCGTACCGTCGGTCAAGATGGCCATCGCGGCTATTGGGGACAGCGCACCGACTGGATTGCCAGCAACATCGTGAATTGGCTAAATACTGATAACCCGGACATCGTTTTGCTGATGCTCGGCACGAACAATCTCGATCTGGACGTTGGCGGTGGAACGGTCGCACCGACGACGTCGGAGAATCAACTCAAGGATCTCGTGCAGACTATCATTAACACCAAGCCCGCCGCAAAAGTGATTGTCGCCCAAATTTCCCCCCGTAAAGCTACGAACACCACCTCGGGAGCGCTCGTCCAATATAACAATTACATTAAGAACACCATGGTTCCATACTTCCAGAACGACCTGGGGTTGGGTGACCAAGTGACCACGGTGGATCAGTATTCGGCCTTTGTCACCAACGGCGTGGTCAACACGTCGATGTATGCGGGTGGCAGCACCGTCCATCCCAATGTTACGAGCTACCAACTGATTGCCCAAACTTGGTTTGACGGCATCGAGGCGATTACGGCCGCCCCCGAACCGGGTACGTTGTGCTTATTGGGCGCTTTCGGTATATCACTCGCCGTGCACGGATGTTGGCGTTTTCGGCGGCGGAACAGCTAAAACAGCTCAGTCAGGGGAGCATACCATGGCAGATCGCGGTCGGTTTGTGCGCACACAGCGTTTAGTCCGGTGCCCACATTTGGCGGCTATCGCCGTCATCATCGCAACGGTGGCAAGCGCCGTCCAGGCAGAACCGTTCTACCGCATCGAACCGGTAGGCGATTCGATCACGGCCGGGGCTACGTCGTCGGGCGCCTATACGTTCGGGTACCGCGGCCCGCTGTATACGAAGTTGACGAACGCGGGCTACAATTTCCAGTTCGTCGGCGCTTCCGGCGAGCCTTGGAACTGGAATCCGCAAGATCATAAAGACTTGTACCCGCCGACAAATATCGCCTCGCCCGATCTTCGCTATACAACGCCGAACGATGACGGCAATCGGGGCTATTTCGGCCAGCACACATCGTTCATCAGAGACAACATCGGCAGTTGGCTCAGCGTCGACAATCCGGATATCATCCTGCTGATGATCGGTACCAACGATGTCGCCAAGGGTAGCACGGCCGAGCCTACCGCTACAGAGCAGGCCCTCAATGCGGCCGTCAACACAATTGTCACTAACAAGCCAAATGCCAAGGTAATTGTCGCCCAAATCACACCGTGGAACGACAATTCTGCAAACGCCAACACCGGGGTCAAGAAATACAACGCCTACATTAAGAACACGTTGGTCCCGGCGTATCAGGCCCTGGGCAAGAACGTCACCACGGTCGACCAATATGCCACGTTCTTAAAGGCGGATGGCACAATCAATAGCGCACTGATCTCCGACAGCGTGCATCCCAACGCCGCCGGTTACGCCGCCATGGCCAATACCTGGCTTGCCGGCATTCAGGCCGTCACCGTGCCCGAGCCCGGAACAGTCGCCTTGCTGTTGATCGGGGTGCCTTTTCTCCCGGCGATTCGCCGCAGATGGTTCTCCGTATAATGCGTTCGTGGGGGATGACTTTCGCCCTGGCGTGACGTAAAGTTAATCTGGAGTCCATGAGTGGCGGCTCCGGCTCAGCGTTGATAGATTCGCCAAGTTTCGGCTGTAAATCGCTGGGCCGAGTTGCCGATAGACTCCATCAGTAGATTTGCGGATATCGAACTTCTCGCCTGGTATTCCGACGGAGGTGCCAACCCTTTAGCGTGGGCCAAGGTCGACTTAGGCTAGTGTCATGTGACACGCCTGACCTTCGCTCGTCTCGCAGCGACGCATCCAGTCGCAATGAGGCGGGAAGTTTGAGCTTATGCCGCCGAGGCCTTCGCCACGAAGCCCTCGGCGGTTTTTGTTGCGCGAGAACTATCACGAGCACAATGAAACGGACAGGATTAACAAGATTAGCACGATGAGGTGATGACGAATCCGGTCTTGGCCATCTTGTCGATCCTGTCCAATCTGCTTCTTTCGCTCTTTCGGGCTTTCGCGATTAGTCCGTCGTCTTCTTCGCCTCCGCGCTTCCGGGGTCCTTCTTCTCGCCTTTTGGCTCGGGCTTAACTTTTTCTTCTTCCTCTTTGAACACCAGCGACTGCACCAGTGACTTGTCGGCGTCACCGAATTGCTCGATGAGCTTCCGCTCCAAGGCAAATGTCAGCGCGACTTGCCGGCCTTGCTGATCGGCCACAAGATAATAAATCCACCGCATCGGGATGTCGGAGACCGTGCCCTCGGCCACCGCTCGATACACACGGTACTTCGCGGCGTTTGCAAATTCGCTGGCCTCGACGAACTCGCCGAAGTTCTTACCTAATGCCCGGCGAATATCCTCCTGAAAATCCTCCAGCGACGGAAGCTTGGCAGGATCGCGACTCGGCAGTGTCGAAATGATGCACTGCCCGCCTGCCTCGGCTTGATCGACCCGACGCAGTTTCACCACCGCGTTCTTCGGCCGATCGTAATGCGGATACCATTTTCGATCGTGGCGGAATTCCCACTGGCCATCGGGCGATTCAAACGCAAGCGCCGTCAAGGCCGGCGTGGCTTTCGTCGCAAGCTTCGCGACCGCCTCGTCGGAAAGGGTTTTCGGCGCATCGGCCGGCTTGATCCGCATCTCGATGCGTGAGACAGCATCCACCCCGTCCTCGACGAAGCTCGCCTGCCGATCTTCTTGAATCAACATCCCCAGCCAATCAATCCGCTTCGTAGCCAGTAGTAGCCGATACTGGCCCTTGATGTCGATCTTGGTCGACACCCCGGACACGGTCCCCTCGACCCGGCCGGTGATCTCGAACAGGCGCGGATCTTATTGACCTCCTTCAACTTGCTTTCGACCGTGCACTTCGCGACCTCATCCAGCCCCAGCAAGGCTGCCATAAGCGCTTTCGAGTGTGGCCATTGATCGCCCACAACCACCGGTTTCTCCGGCAACAGGCGATCGAGCAAGAAGGTGTTGATAGGAATGTCGATCGCACCCAGTTCGTCGCGCGTCAGGTTTCCGTTGGGCGAAAAGAGGATGGGGCCCTGCTTCGCGACCTCGCAGGCCACCAGGCGATGCCGCGGTTGCAGCGCCGGCTGGAAGCCATCTTTGCCGACCGTAACCTTGGCCGACGCCTTCTCATAATCGCGAATCGATCGCCAGACGTCGCTGGTTTCGTCGCCGATTTCGAGCGTTTTTTCAAAGTAATCGAGATCGCAGACCACGCTCATTTTCTCGTGCTGCGCCTTGCCCCCTTCGACGTATTTCGTCTCTCCGCCAACTTGAAGCTGGATCGTCACGCGGTCAGTTTGGCCCGGCTGCCGCGAGCTGTGGAGCAAAAGCGGAGAATCGGCCGCCTCGGCGATGATGGCGGTTGACGCCAGAACCAGGAGCGAGTAGACGAACGCTTTCATAATCGACCTCGACATGGAAGGCGGCATGAAACCACAGCGGATTGCAGCAATATCTCGTCCTCGCTTTTCTTCATCGCGTTTTGGTGATGAAGATCAATGAGGGCGGAAGTTATCGCTGCGTCCGCTCATCGCGACTCGAGACTTCGAGCTTGCCGCTTGCGCCGTCGAAGAACGTCCATACGGGCGTTCGGGCCTCGAGCTTCGCCATGTAATCCTGAAACTGCTTCTCCGACCGCTCTTGCACAATTTTCTTTTTAATATCGACCTGGGCGTCCACATACGGCCTGACCACCACGTCCTCGCGCTTCGTTACGCGAATGATGTGGTAGCCGGTCGGGCCCTCGATGATCGGACTTAGCTGGCCGATCGGCAAGGTGAACAAAGCCGCGTCCAACGCCGCGCAGGCCAGGGCGCCTTTCGTATTCCAGCCGCACTGCCCTCCCTTCGACGCCGTTGCTCCGTCGGAATTCGCTTTGGCCACCTCGGCCAGCGGAGCGCCGTGCAAGACTTGATTGCCCATCCGCGCGATGGCGTCGAAGGCCGCAACTTTCGTCGGATATTTTGGATTCGAGAAGCGGACCATTAGTTCTTCCCACTGGGCCCTGGCTGGCGTGGTGAATTCGGCCAAATGCTCCTGATAATAAACGACCACCATCTGGTCGTCGATGATCCCTTCGTCATGTTTGACCTGCTGTGCCACCCAGCCCTGGGCCAGCGAACGTTCGACAAACGCCCGCCGTTCACGATCCAACGACGTGCCGAGCGAGCGAAGCTTCTGGTCGAACTCGTGGGCTGTCGTCGCCCCAGATTTCTTCATCAACTTTTCCAGTTGGTGCTCGTCAAACTCGTTGGCGAGCTTCTTCTCGATCTCCGGGAGACGCTCGCTAGGAATCGTCCGCTTGGCATCTTGGTAGATCAACTTCGTCTCGATGACGCCCTTCACTCGTTGCCGGAGAAGTGCCTCGCGATACTCGTCCACCTGTTCCGGCGGAATACGATTTTTATTCGTTTCGAGGAACTCGTTGACCGCCCCAATCACGTCGCTTTCCAGAATGGCGTCTGAACCGACACGCGCGATAATTCGACCGCACGGTTGCAGTTCGCCCCGGGGCGCCAATGCTGCCGGCGCTGCCGGCGGGCTCCACGGCGACGCCTGCGGCCCAGTCCCCGGCCAAGATGCTGGGCGCGATGCGGCCGTCGGTTGCAGCGGCGGGCCGGGCACCATGGGGCGCTGAAAATCTCCGCGCGACTCCTGTGTCATGGGCGCCATCGGGGAATTGCCCACTCCACCGCTCTGCCAGTCCTGCGCCGAGCACATCTGCCCGACAAGCGCCGCTGCTAGCAACATGGCCAGGACGTTGTAGCGAGTCGAAACGTACATGGGATTCCTTTTCCGAGAACGCGCCTATACGGTCATCCGAGCCCTATTCTGAGCGCAGCGAAGAATCCAGCTATGAACGGACGCCAGTCAATGGCCACGACGCCGCGCGGGCGGGATTATATGCATGGCCTTACTCCCGCTGCAACAGCGATTTGACCTCGGCAACGACGGATTTTTCGCCCCTAACGTCTTGATTCAACGGCAGATACGCACTCTTGGCGTCCACCACCCGCAGCCGGCCGTTGCTCGCGGCCGCCAGATTCTGGATCAGCTTGCCCGACGCGTACGTGAATACGGCGTACTTGTCCTCCAAATGGATCGACGTGATCCGCCAGCGATGGGCGGCAATTCGGATTTCGGCCATCTCCAGGAGGTGCTGCACCGACTCGGGCGGCGCACCAAAACGGTCTGCCAGTTCCGCCCGGAAATCGCCCAACTCCGAAAGGTTCGACACCCGAGCCAGACGGCGATACAGATCGATCTTTAGCCGCATATCCGGCACGTACGCCCGGGGAACGTACCCTTCGCCCGGCAGATCGACGTCGACCTCCACGGAAGTCTTCGGAGGCAGATGTTTGAGGTGTCTCACGGCATGTTCCAGCAGATCGCAGTACAACTCATAGCCAATAGTGGCGATGTGGCCGCTCTGCTCGGTGCCGAGGATATTGCCGGCCCCGCGGATTTCCAGGTCTCGCATGGCGATGGCGAATCCGGCGCCCATGTCGCTGAACTCCTCGATCGCCCGCAGCCGCTTGGCCGCGCTGGGCGAGAGGCTCTTGTTCGGATCGATCAGTAGGCAGCAGTACGCGCGGTGTTTGTACCGGCCGACGCGGCCGCGAAGCTGGTGTAGATCGGCCAGCCCATAGCGGTCGGCCTCATCAATGAAGATCGTATTGGCATTGGGGATGTCCAGGCCGCTTTCAATGATCGTTGTCGCCAGCAGTATGTCGTAGCGTCGATCGATGAAATCTACCATCACCCGCTCCAAATCATTTTCGTGCATCTGGCCATGCGCAATGGCCAACCGCCCTTCAGGCACAATCTGCCGCAGTCGCCGGGCAAGAATTTCGATATCTTCTACGCGGTTGTGGACGAAAAATATCTGGCCGCCGCGAGTCAATTCCCGCAATACGGCATGGCGGATCAACTCCGGTTCAAAGCGTGATACGCGGGTTTCGACCGCCAGACGGTCCTCCGGCGGCGTCTCCAGGTTCGAAATGTCGCGGACCCCCAACAGGCCCATGTGCAGCGTGCGCGGGATCGGCGTGGCTGTCATCGTCAGCACGTCGACCGTTTTCCTCAGCGCCTTCAGCTTCTCCTTCACTTCCACGCCGAACCGCTGTTCCTCGTCGATGATCACCAGCCCGAGGTTATGAAAATGCACGTCGGGCTGCGCCAATCGATGCGTGCCGATAACGATGTCGACCGACCCTTCCTCCAAACGCCGCAAGGTCTTGGTCTGCTGCCGACGCGTGGCGAACCGCGATAGCGAGGCGATCTCGAACGGAAACTCGGCCATCCGCTCGGTAAACGTCCGCAAGTGCTGCTCGCACAAGAGCGTCGTGGGCACCAGCACCGCCACCTGATGGCCAGCGTCGATCGCCTTGAAGGCCGCCCGCATCGCCACCTCGGTTTTTCCGTAGCCAACGTCGCCGCACAGCAGCCGGTCCATCGGTCGTGGCTGGCTCATGTCGCGCTTGATGGCGTCGATCGTAATCAATTGGTCCGAAGTCTCGTGGTACGGAAACGACGCGTCGAACTCCCGCTGCCACTCGGTATCGACGGGAAAGGCAATCCCCGGCCGCGACGCCCGAGCAGCCTGCAATTCGAGCATCTCGGCGGCCAGGTCAGTCACCGCCTCCGCTACGCGTTCCTTCTGTTTATCCCACAGCCGGCCGCCCAGCTTGCCCAGCGTGGGGCGGCTTTTCGTGCCGCCGATGTACTTTTGCACCAGGCCGATTTTGGTCGACGGCACAAAGAGCTTCGTCCGGCCGTGAAACTCCAATTCCAAATGCTCTTCAACCTGCCCGTTCTTTTCCAGCAGTTTCAGGCCGCGGTATCGCGCAATGCCATGGGCAATGTGAACGACCAGGTCGCCTTCGCGAAGTTCCAAGAAGCTATCGATCACGCGGCTGAGCCGCCGACGTGTCGGCCGGCGCAGATCGGCGCGCCGAAACAACTCGCCGCTGCTGATCAGTACGATTCGCTCCGGCACCAGGCGAAAACCGCTCCGCAGCGAACCAAGCGGAAAATGCAGCCGCCCTTGCTCGGCGGCCTGCGTGGCCGCAAAGATGTCGTGCAGCCGCCGCGCTTCGGCCTCCGTCTGACAGATCACGAAAATCTCTTGACCGGCGGCGGCCTGGTCCAACTCGTCGCGAACCCGATTGATGTCGCCGCTAAAGCGTTCGACCGATTCAATCTTCAGCCGGCACGTGGTCTCGAATGATGCGGTCGCCACGGCCGACGCCGTGACCGAAGGAAAAGCGAAAAGCCGTTTCAAGACGTCGGAAACCGCGTGAAATGTGGGAACGGTCTCGATGTTGTCAGCGCCGGGGACTGTCCCAGGTTTCGACCGAGCGAAATTGGAGCCATCACCTGCATCCGCTCCGGCCGCAGGCTGCCCGAGCCGTTCCAAATACTGCCGGCCATGTTGTTCAAGCTCCATCGGCTCCAACAACAGAATCCAGCTCTGCGGCGGAAGGTGGTCGGCCAACTGCGCCCGATCCGAGGCCGCTGGTCCCGCGATCGTCACATCGATCGTATCCAGCGATTCCAAACTTCGTTGACTGGAAATCTCGAACCGCCGAATCGATTCGATATCATCGCCGAAGAACTCGATGCGGACCGGCCCGTCCCAGTCGGCGGCAAAAATGTCGAGGATGCCCCCGCGAATCGAGAACTCGCTGGGCAACTCCACTGCCGACGTATTGACAAAACTATTCTCCACCAGCCACTTGGCCAGATCGGCGATTGGCAAGGTATCGCCGACACGCACCGTGCGCGTTTGACGGCCAAGTTCTTCGCGGCTCGGCACAGGCTGCAAGAGGCTTTGAATGCTGGTCACCACCAGCTGCGGAAAAGGGGTCAGAACTATTTTTCCGGAAGGGCTCGACCGAGGCTTCCCATAAAATAGTTCTGACCCCTTTTCTGCCTTTTCTGCGTTGAGCATCTTCAACAGACGCAGCCGCTCGCCGAACACTTCGTCTTGGCTGCTGCGATCCAGCGATTCGGAAGCCGGAAAACGCGCCGGTCTGAGCGTCGTAAATTGCGCCAGATCGTCGATCAACTCGTCGACCTGATCGTTCTCCGGACAAACGACCAGAAGTGTGGCGGGGGCGTGAGAAGCCAGCGCGGCCGCGGTCAGCGCGCACGACGAGCCCCAGACTCCGTCGAGAGTCGCCGCATGGCCCTCCCGCAAACTGTCGACGACTTCAGCGAAGCCCGCTTGCCGCTCGATACATCCGACCAATTCCAGCAATCGGTCCGATGCGGTGGTAGCCGTATCGGCGTTCGCCATCATGTGCTACGAATTGTAGCCCCCCGCCGACCGCGATGGAAGGCGAAAGCCGGGCGTTGGGCGGCGTCCCTGATCGCAGCGAACGGCGTGCCAACCGTCACTCATAGTGCAGCGCTATCAGCAGGTTCATGCGTGCCGCACGCTGGGCCGGCCACCAGGCGGCGGCCAGCACCAGCACCAGGGCAGCGGCGAAACATCCGGCGATCAGCCACGGCGAGGTGACAAAACGGATGTGGTGCCCCACCAGCGGCAGCAAGGAACGGCTGATGGTATATGCGGTCAGCAGCCCACCGACGAGTCCCGTGGCAACGCTGATGATGCCCATGATCGCCGCCTGAGTGACTATTGTCTTGCGGACTTGTCCACGGGTCATCCCGATGATGCGCAGCAACGCAATTTCGCGGGTTTGCTCCAGCACGTTCATCACCAATGTGTTGGCGACGCCGAATGCCGCCACAACGAACCCGAGCACCAAGAGAGACCATAGGCTGCCCACCACGCCCATCAAGGCGGCGTTCAGCATGCGGCGGAGGTCTGCCAGGGAGTGCAACACCAGCCCGCGCTCATGGGCCAGGGCCTCAAGCCGCTTATGAACGTCGTCGAGTTTGGATGGATCGGCCCGGATCACGTACAGATCGGCCCCGTCAATACCGAGCAACCGGTGGGCCACGGATCGCTCGATGCACAGCACCAGCCCGCCCACGGTGTACGAGACCATCGTGGCGGCAATTCGCAAACGCACCGGGCCGTGCGGCGATTGCAGCGTCAAGTCGTCGCCCGGTCGCAAGCCTGCCCGCTCGGCCAGCGTCGTGCCGATAACAACCTCTCCCTCGCCCAGTCGCCGCGCCACTTCCTTTGGATCGCCATGATCGAGGTCGATGGGAAGTTCAGATGCCGAGGCAAAATTGCCGGCAATCACCACCACGGGCAAGTCGCCGACGTGGGTAGAAAGCATCCGCACGGGGCTGACGTCCGTCACGCCCGGTATCGCCCGCAATTCATCGCCAAGTCCATCGGGCATGGCCGCGGTAATCGCGGCGGCCGAGTCGTTTCCGAGCGCGGTCAAGAAGAAATCGCCCACCATTGTTTGCCGATACCACCGTCGCACGTCGTCAATGTTGTTGATGATCGTGGTTCCCAGGCCAATGCCCGTCGCCACCGCGAGATAGAGCACGCCGACGGTAAGGATCGTTCGCGCCCGGCGGCGAAGTAATTGCCGTCGCGCTAACGAACTTTCAACGCGCACGAGCGGGGCCAATAATGCGCCGACGGCCCTGGCCATGGGCCCGAGCAACGCGGCCACGAGAATGACAGAAGCCATCAGCAGGATAACGCCCGTGGGCAGCACCAGCCCGATCGGCAGATATCCCTGGATGCTCATGTGGACGATGATCGCGGCCGCGGCGTACACGCCGAGCCCAAACAACAATAGCGACACGGGAATCCGCCCGCCGCTCTTCGAGACTGACGGCCGCATTCCTTCGACAGGCGAGATCTGGCCGGCAATTCTCGCGGGAAAGTATGCCGCCACTAACGCCATGCCGATGCCAATTGCGGCGCCCAGCACAAACGGAAACGCCGCAAGTTCGACCTGTGGCGACGGCGCGGCGCGAATTCGAGCCATCACATCGGCCAGCAGGTGCGCGCCGCCCAGTCCCGCCGGCAGGCCAATCGCCGTGCCAACCAGGCCGAGAATCAACCCTTCGCCCAATAACATGCCGACCAACTGCCCGCGCGAAGCCCCGATCGCCCTAAGAATTGCCAGTTGGCGCCGGCGTTCACCAACATTCATCAGAAACGTGTTGAGGATCAGGAACAGGCCCAGCACGATAATCAACGCGTAGGCGAAGCTGAGCCCCAGGTCAATGCCTTGCAGCGTCTGTTCGGCCAGGCGAGATCGGGCTACGGGTCGTCGGGCCACCAGCCCCTTAGGCAGACGATGCGACAATTCCTCGAGCACCGCTTTCGGATCGGCCGAATCGGATAACACGAGGCTCGTCGCGCTGACCCGGCCTTGCTGGTTGAAGTAGCTCTGAGCGACTGGCAGCGGCAACAGCACGATGCCCCCTTGATTCAGGCCGGCAATCCCCTGCGGCGCCAACAGACCTTGCACGGGGATCGAACGCACGCCCCAGCGGGTCAGTAGTTTCACTTCGTCACCGACGCCAACTCCCAGTTCGCGCGCCAAGCTCGCCGGCAGCAGTATGCCCGGCTCATCGCCCAGGAACTGCCCGGCGACAATCTTGTAGTTGCGAATGAGCGTGTCGCGCTTAGGTTCGATGCCCAAGCTGAGCAGCCGCACTCGCGAGTTAGGGGCATAGAGGACGGTTAGTTGCCGCAAGACGGGAATCGCTGCGGCCACACCCGGCGTCTGCGCGATCGTCGCAACGACCCGCTCGTCATACGTTCCACCGCTCTCCTGGACGACCTCTAGCTCCGCGCGTCCGGTGATGCTTTCATACATCTCGCGCGAGGCGCGGCGCGCGGCGGCGGTGCCGAGGCTCACGGCGACCACCGCCGCCACGGCGATCGCGATGCTCAAGAGCGTCAGCGTCGCGCGGCCTGGCCGGCTGCGGAGTTCCCGAGCGATCAGTTTCCAAAGTCTTATTCGAGGCATTCTTCGGCTGCGACGATTTCAATGCGGCCATCGCGCAATCGCACGATACGGTCGGCACGATCAGCCACCGTCTGGTCGTGCGTCACCATGATGACCGTTTGTGTCCGTTGGTCGACCACTTGCCGCAAGAGCGCTGTGATCTGGCGTCCGCTGGCCGTGTCGAGATTGCCGGTAGGTTCGTCCGCCAGCACCAGCGCCGGCGCGATCACCAACGCTCGGGCTATGGCCACCCGTTGCTGTTCACCTCCCGAAAGCGTGCCCGGCACGTGGTCGAGCCGATGCGTCATGCCGACGACTTCCAGCATTTCCCGAGCCCGGCGCCGAAGTTCCGAGTCTTCCACGCCATCTAACAGCAGCGGCATGCCGACGTTTTCCTCGGCCGTGAAGGCCGGCAGCAAATTGAACGATTGAAAAACGAGCCCGATGCGGTGACGGCGGATGAGCGTCCGCCGACCGTCGTCCATTCCGGCCAAATCGGCTCCCTCCAAGAGCACTTCGCCACTAGTCGGCGATTCGATTCCGGCCAAGAGATGCAAGAGCGTGCTCTTACCCGAGCCCGACGGCCCCATGATGGCGACGAATTCGCCCTGCTCGACGGTCAGATCAACGCCGGCCAGCGCATGCACGGCCACTTCGCCATCGCCATACTGTTTCGTGACCCCGTGGGCTTCAATGACGTGCATGGCCAGTCCTCATCAAGCATGCACCGCCGCACCACCGTCGATGGTCAGCGTCTCCCCTTGAACCATGTCGCTCAAGGGACTTGCCAGGAAGAGCACGGCGTCGGCCACGTCGGCCGGTGTGAGGAAGCGATCGCCCGTCATGCCGCGAAACTTCCGCGCGGCCGTAAACATCTCGTCGGCCCTGGGCAACCCCCGCGTCGAATCGGTCTCGACCAGTCCGGCCTTTACGATGTTCACGTTGATCCCCCGCTCGCCCAATTCCAGCGCAAAATGGCGGGCCAAGCTTTCCAAAGCGGCCTTCGAACCGCCGATCATGCCATACATTGGCAGTGCCATGTGCGAACCATGACTTGAAAGCACGATCACCTTCCCCCGGCCCGTGGCCCGCTCCAAGAGCCGCACGCCAGCCTGCACCAGTTGAATCAGGGCCAAGACGTTAGTCTTCATCGTAGCTTCAAAGTGGCGGGTTGTCGACGCCAGGAGCGGCCGAAAGCCGCCACTGGCAGCGTTGCTCACCAGGATATCGAGCTTGCCAAACTCGCGATCGACGAACTCCATCATCGAGGCACAGTCGTCCTGCTCGCCGACGTCGGCCTTGACGATCGCCGTTCGCCGGCCAAGTGCGAGGATCTCGGTCGCCACATCGCGGGCCGCCGATTCGGCCGTGACGTAATTGACAATCACGTCCGCGCCCGCCTCGGCAAGTCGCAGCGCACAGGCACGGCCAATGCCGCGCGATCCACCTGTCACCAAGGCCACTCGGCCCGTCAAGTCGATCATGATTGCTCTCCTGCCACAAGATTACAGTACCGATGCGCGATGGCGGCCGTTTCGCCCTGCGCTGTTTGCCATACCGAGAGCGTGCACTCCGGCCGGCACTCGAACCCGCCGACGGGATTGGGCAGCACTTCGATTGCTCGCGGCGCAAACGGTCGCCCATTGCCGGCCGCCTTGTAAACCGCCTCCTTGACTGCCCAAAGCTGGGTCGCAAGCTCTGAACCGGCGACCTGCACGGTCCGTCGCTCAGCCGCAGTGAACCACATTTCCGCAAATCCCCGGCCGAACTTCGCCGGCCCAACAATATCGACTCCCACCGTCATGCCCGGCTCACAGGCCAGCGCGACAAGCACGGCCCGATCAGTGTGGGCAATCGACAGCGACCAAGAAAACGTCTGCCCCAATATGCTGACGTGCGGACGCTCACGCCGCCCGCGACTAAGGCCCGAATCGATATCGATCGCTGCGGGATGGATCAACGCCGCAACTCCGGCCAAATCGCGGCACTTGCTCAATATCAATCGCTTGGCCAACAAACGACCGAACAGAAAGGCCGACCGCCGCCGCAAATCGCCCATTTGCTCGTACGACTGCCGCTCAGTAGGGCTCAGCCAGCGACATCCCCAGCACGCGGCGTCTGCGTCGGCAAACTGCCGCCGGCTTGCGTAGCGATAGATGTAGGGCCCATCCTGCATCTCATTCTCCTCCGGCAGTAACGCGAATCGTGCGAAAACCAATCGCCTGAAGCAACGGGCGGTCGTCATCGCCGAACACCGTAAAATCAAAGCGGCTGTGATGCTCGTCACGGCCGCGGAAATACAATCGCACGATGCATGTCTCGCCCGCTCGCGGCTGACGCGTCCAGGTCAAACGCTCAAATCCGTGCGGAACTTCTATGGCGCCGCCAAACTGGAAGAACGAAAACCCACCGCAGGCGAACAGGCATGCATCGAGCACTGCCGACGGCAGAATCCAGCCGGCGGCGGCACGCCGACCAGCCAGATCGCGCAGCGGCGGCGCCACAATCCGCCCCCAGCCCCCGTCATACTGAAACGCACAATCCGTCAAGCACCGCAGCGCGGGCCCATGATACATCAGCCCATCTTCGGGATACTGGTTTGGGGTCCACCCCAGCGGCGGCCGACCCGGCGGCGCGGCCTCGATCACTGCGGCAGTGCTACCAAGTTCGGCAATCCCATGAACATGCGGCCGCCGGGCGTCGATCAACCGACCCTTACGATCACATTGGCGGCTAGTGAGCGAACAAACCAACTCGGCTTCGGCCGGCGCCACGGTCACGTCGGCCGCGATCGGCTTGGTGCCGTGAAACAGCAGACCGTTGACAATTTCAACGTCCCGCAACGCAACGACCATCTGTCGCGGATCGGCCATCGCGGCCGCCTCAGCAATCGCTTCCAATCCGATCACGGCCGGCAGGAACGGCTTGCCGCGCAGCCGATGCTGGCTCAGAAACGGATCGGCCACCGGATCGAGCAGCAGGCGCACGTTGATTGCCCCGCCGTCGCCATCGGCAACCGACTCAACCAGCGGTCGGCCCGTCTCGGCCGAACTGGCGTCTGTCTCTCGCTGAACAGTTTCGTGATCAGGATAGAAGGTGCGCTCGAAATGCCCGTCGGTTATCACGATCTCGGGCGTCGGCAGGCCGGCGCGAAGTTCCTGATGCAAGTGCTCGATGCCCTCTTCTGGCGGAATGAACGCCATTTGCAGCACGTTCTTGCTGATAGCCACGCCGTCAGCCAGCGTCGCCATGCCGACTTCATCCCACGTTTGCCAATGGATGCACGCGGCGAGGCAGTCCGGCCGGCGGCGGCGAAAGGCCGCGATCAGCTTAGCCAGCATATCGTTAGCGCCTGCATAGTCGCTGAGGCCATTTCCGCCAAATCGGCCGCTGAGCGAACCAAAGCCCACGAACCATCGCAGCGGGTCCTGTGCGGTCAAGGCCATCAGCGCCACTGCTCCGTCCACCTTCGATGCCACGGTGCGCGCGAGTGCGCCGCGATCCTTGTGCTCGAACCGGGCCGGGCGTCCATAGCCCGCGCCGTGGATGATGCCTTCAATCGGTCCATCGGCTCGGCGGATATCATCCAACGTTCGGGCCAAGGCAATCCAATCCGAAACATCACACACATGGTACGTGAACCGTACCCCAGCCTTGCGGAACTGTTCGAGCGTTTCGTATATCTCCACGTCCTTCTTAATCCGCAGCCACTCCTCTTCCGGCGAGCGTCCTTCAGCGACCGCAGCTTGCACAATCGATGCCCGAAGCGTCTTCATCGCATTCTCGTCATGGTGACGCCAAGGCGCATCGTCGCGAGGCTCCGGACTCTTGCCGATGAGGTGCAGCTTCAATCCATAGCGGCGTCCCAGGGCCAGCGCGCTGGCTGCCGTAATTCCGCGTGCTCCGCCGGTGACGACCCACACGCCGCCGTGCGGCAGATCGGTTCGCGGTAGAGAGTCGACGGGCTCAACGATCGATTGTACGACGCGGCGGCAGTTGGCCGACCAGCCCACTTCGATCTCGGGCATACCGGCAGCCAGTTCGCGGCACACCGACTCGGCCAACTCGTTCGGCGCCGCATCGGCCGGCACGTCAACGACCTTCAGCCGCAATCCGTCCCGTGGCGCGCGGCAGCCTTCGACATAGAGCGACTTGAGCATGCCGCACAACATGCCACCTTCCGGCGCGGGCACATCACCCGCAAGGCCAAACGCGCCGCCCAGGGCCGTGACTGCCGCAAGCGTCGTAGACTGCTTCTGCGGCAGCGTTTCCACCAGTTGCAGCCATCGCTGGGCTACAAGATACGGCACGATCACGCCACGAGCACGGCGCTGCCGCCAGCCAGCCGCGTCTTGCCATCGGCTGGCGTCATCGTCGCGCCCGGTCAATATGAACAGATGCCGCACCGGCTCCGCCGACCATTGCTGCTCCAGTTCGGCAACAACCGTGTCGGGATTATCGGAGGACCGCAAGAATCGCACCGACGCCCCGGCGGCCTGCAATCGTTGCCCTAGCGCGGCCGCGGCGGCGTTTTCGCCAAGAATCAATGCCGCGCCGTCAATGCGCAAATCGGCCACGGTGCTCATCGGAAGCGGGGCATCGACCATCCGCGGTACGCGACGCTGCGCGATCGTGGGCGCGGCACTTGACTTCGACTCGGCAGGAGCCTCGCTCTCAATCGGCGCGGAGTCGCTGCGGGCTGCCGATTCGCCTTGCGGGCTTGATCGCTTTTTGTCGACGTAGAAACGGCGGTAATAGTCCCAGTCGGTGATGAGCACTTCGGACCGTGGCGCGCCGGCGTACAGTTCGCGCAACAAATGCCGGATGCCCTCGCGCATCGGCATGAGCTTCGGCCCTTGCGAAATGTGAAACGTGGCGCGGGTCTCCGGACGAGCCGCCATACCGACGCCATCCCAAGGGTGCCAGTGAAACCCCACGGATCGGCATTCTGGCCGCTCGCTCCGATACCAGGCGACCAGCTTGCACAACATATCGCTGGCGAGACAGTAATCGGTCTGACCGTTGCTGCCCAACCGCCCGCCAATCGAACCGAAGCCGACGAAGTATCGCACCGGGTCTTGACGCGTCAATGTCATGAGATGGTACGCACCGTCGACTTTCGCGCCGATGGTCGCCAGAACGTCGTCTCGCGTCTTGCGCTCGAATCGCGTTGCACGATTCACGCCGGCCCCGTGCAGAATGCCCTCGATCGGGCCATCGCTGCGGCGGATATCGTCCAGCACGGAAGCCAGTGCCGTTCGATTCGATACGTCGCATTGGTGATACACGGCCGTCACGTCGGCCTCGACATACGCCCGCAGCGCGCGGTCCGTTTCAATCGCCTTCTCCACACGATCCCAGGCCCGGTCGGGCGTTTCGCCCGCCGCACGTCCGCGTACCATGATCGACGCCTTGAGTGCTTTGAGCCCTTCCTCCGAAAGGTTCCGCCACGATGGATCGATCGTCGGCAGCGGACTCGTGCCCAGCAGGTGCAGCTTCAGGCCGAAACGGCGCCCCAATTCGAGTGCGCATGCGGCGGTGATTCCCCGGGCTCCGCCGGAAACAACCCACACACTGCCACGGCGGATCCCGGCATCCGGCGCAAGTGCGGCGGGCTCGGCGATCGCATTCTGCAACCTCCGCACGCCGTCGACAAACGCCACTTCATAGTCAATCGTGCCCGAACCCAACTCGCGCACGATGTTCTCGGCCAGCCGATCGGCCGGCTCGGCGTCGGGGGCGTCGATGGCCTTGACGAGCATCCCGTTGAAACCGCGGAGGATGTTCATTTCCAGGCACAGCGCTTTGATCAGCCCGGCGATGGCGCCGCCTTCAGGCGCCGCCACGTGCCCGGAAAACCCAAAATCACCTCCCAGCGCCGTCGTCGCCACCAGGGTACAACGGTTGAGCAATTCGGCATCCGACGCCCGCGTGATCCATCGCTGACATAGGAAATATGGCGCGATGACGTTACGGTAGCGACGCCGCTGCCAAACGGCTTGATCGCCAAGGTTGCCGGGCACCGCATCTCGTCCAGACATCAGGAATACGTGCGGAAACGGCTCTTGTTGCCAGATCGCATCGAGAGAACTCAACGTGGCGTCAAGATCGTCGCTGATCGCGAGCGTGAGAACACGCACGCCCGACGCCGCCAATCGCTGACGAAGCGCATCGGCCGCCGGATTGTCGCCGATCACCAATGCAGGCCCTTGCCACTGGGGAGTGGCCGGGCAGTTCGACTCAAACGGCGAATCGATCATTCGCATCACGAATCGCTGGCTTATCGACGACTCGTTGTCTGCCAAGTCGTCCGCCGTAGGCTGAGGTTCGATTGCCGCAGGGGATGCGGCCCCGGTGCATGGTGCTTCGGCGGCTGCACTCGACGTATCGATCGATCCTGCCGACGAGTTCTGCGGATTAGCCCCCGCGCGGTTGAGGACCAGCGGCATGATGTCGTCGTGAAGCGCTGCGATTAGGCGACTCTGCGCCGCCAGATCGTCCAGACCCTGCCCTGTAGCATTTGCCGTAGATCGCCGGACAGCAGTCAGTGTGACGTTCATCGTCGCCACAGCGCCCAGTGGAACCCCCGCGGCGTCAGCGATTCCCTGTAACTCATCCAACGAATCGGTATCGAACGTGGCCGCCGGTTCTTGTAGCTCGGCCGCGAATGGCGCTTCGTCAACGGCGCTCTGCGGCACATCGGCATAGTGCCGCAGAAACTGGCGGATGGCCGTCTTATGTTCGTGCCCAAAGGTGAGGCCGGCGGCATAGGGTGTTGTGTTAAACACACGGACTGAATGCGGGGCATTTTGCGAGGGAGTTGCTGGCGTAATCGGCGTCGGCGGAATCGGTGCCAGTCGCTCGGGCTCGGTCTCCGCGGCCTCAGTCTTGATCGGCTCGCCTTGCAGGAACATGAGGACGTGCCGCAGCGTCGGAAAGTCGTCCAACGTCAGGTTCTCCGACGGCGTTACGTCGAAGTACTCGCGAAGTTCGCCGAAGAGCTGCGCCTTCTTGATGCTGTCGATGCCTAGATCGGCTTCGAGATCGGCATCTAACTCCACAACCTCGGGTGGGTAACCGGTTTGCTCGACCACGAATTTGATCAGAAACGTCTCCAGGTCGGTACCGGCAGGCAAATTGCCGATTGAATCGGGTACGGGCGCGGCCATTTGTGGTGCTGCAACGACTGGCGCGGGCGGCGAGGCTGTAATCGCAGTGTCAGGCGCAGCCTGAACCACGTCCGCCGCGGCCTCGCTCTTGATCGGCACGCCTTGCAGAAACATGAGCACATGTCGTAACGTCGGAAAATCGTCCAGCGTCAAGTTCTCCGACGGTGTCACGTCGAAGTACTCGCGGAGTTCGCCAAAGAGTTGCGCCTTCTTGATGCTGTCGATGCCCAGGTCGGCCTCCAGATCGGCATCCAATTCGACAACCTCCGGCGGGTAGCCCGTTTGCTCCACCACGAAGTTGATCAAGAACGATTCGAGGTCAGTCCCCACAAGTGCGTTGTCGATCACATCGTGTGAGGCGACTCCCAATGCCGATTGTCTGGTAGCAGTCGCCGCCATTTGCGGTGCGGCGGCAACGGGCGTGGGTGGCGGTGTTGCAGCAATAGCGTCGGGCGCAACCGGATCCATGGTCACCGCGGCCTCGCTCTTGATCGGCACGCCTTGCAGGAACATGAGAACGTGCCGGAGCGTCGGAAAATCGTCCAACGTCAAGTTCTCCGACGGCGTCACGTCGAAGTACTCGCGGAGTTCGCCAAAGAGTTGCGCCTTCTTGATGCTGTCGATACCCAGGTCGGCCTCCAGATCGGCATCCAATTCGACAACCTCCGGCGGGTAGCCCGTTTGGTCGACCACGAAGTTGATTAGAAACGATTCCAGGTTGGCGCTGGCAGGGGCATCGCTGGTCGTCTTGGGGGTGACAACTTCGCTCGCCGACGGCGCAGCGGCCATAGCGGGGCGCGGTTCCGTGGTGGCGGTCGACCAACCGTTGCCCTGCTCTTTGCCATTCCCCTGTTGATGTGCCTCCGGCAGAACTGCAACGGGGACCGCTGCCGGTCGAGCCGCGACTGGCTGCGTCGTGCCAGCGCGACGCATCTTCTCGCGCCGCCGCGCCGTGGCATCGAACGACAGGACCAGTTTCGGCGGCTGCGCTGCGGGCGGCGCAACTGTTGGACGCTGCGAGAGAGTCTCCATTGGTTCTTTCTCCAAGGCGCCGGAGCAGTCCAACAGCGCCTCCACGCCGAGGATTGCTTCAACGCCGGGGCGTTTTGGATTGTCGCTAGCAATCACGGCCACGTCCCGGTCATGAACGATTTGTCGATGCAGGCCGGTCAACACCTGTTGCGGCCCCACCTCGACCAGAACCGCTTCGCCTGCGTCGGTTATGCGGCGGATCAAATCCACATAACGGACCGGATGCGTCATGTGGGCTACCAGATTCTGTCGGATCTCGTCGGGCTCAGATTCATAGCCATTCGTCGCCACGCTTAGCACGGGAACCATCGGGCGGCGAATCTCAATCTGCGCGAGTGAGGTACGCAGCCGATCGGCCGCCTCTTGCATCAGCGGCGTGTGGAACGGCGCAGGAACCGCCAACAGCCGTGTCTTATGCGAGGCGCGCTCGGCCAGCGCGGCTAGTTCGCTCAGTGCGTCCCGCGCGCCGCCCACAACGATTTGATCGGGCGCATTATGATTGGCCATGTACACCGGCCGTCCCATACGTGCGATCAAGGCCTCGACCACCGCAGGCCCGGCCTGGACCGCGAGCATCGTGCCCTGGGCGCTGCGGCTCTGATTGATGGCATCGCACCGGGCCCGCGTGGCGTGCAACGCCGTCTCGAAATCCCACGCCCCGGCCGCCAACAACGCCACGTATTCACCATAACTGTGTCCCGCGACAAGATCGGGGTGAAGGCCGCGACTGGCCAACGCGGCCAGCGTGATCGAATCGGCCAGAAGCATCGCCGCCTGAGTAAGGAAGATATCGCTTCCCAAAGCCGGGTTTGCTTCCCAGGCGAGTTGAGCGAAAGTCGGATAGCCTTCGCGGATCATGATCTCATCGAAGCCGCGCATGGCGGCTGCGGCGGCCGGCATGTCTTGCACCAGTTGCCGCAACATGCCTGAATACTGCGAACCTTGTCCAGCAAAGAGCATCGCGACCCGCGGACGAACCGTGGAAGACACACCCTGCGCCGAGATCTGTCGATAAAATATCCCCTGCTGTTGAAGCACGGGCGTAGCGGCCGAGTTCTGGAATTGCCTTGCGGCCATCTGCAATTTTTGCCCTAGCATATCGGCGTCGACAGCCACTATGGCGAGCCGAGCGCGGTCGGCCGCCGAAAACCGAGTGGCTTGCGACGCCTTCCACAGCAACGTAGCGTCGGCCCCGGCGAGTCGAGAAGCCAATTCCTCGGCCGACGCGGCGCCAAGACGACAAATTTGCCACGTGCCAGTAGCGGCGTTCAACTGTAGGGTGGCGCCGTTGTTTGCGACGCCCACGTCGGCGCTATGTTTTGGCGCCGCCATTTCTACTACATCGGCCGGCACTTTTGCCTCACGTTCCAACACAACATGATGTGCCAACCCTCGGGCGCACGATGAGACCGCAGCAAGCCGCCGACCGTCCGGCGTTGCGCCCAGCGGAATATGTTCTGTAGCAGCGACTATGCCGGCATCGGCCAGCGCAGGCAATGGCTCACGAAGATTCACCGTGGCCGTGGCTTCTCCGCGGTCGATTTCCAACGCGGCCTTCAACAGCGAAGCCATGCCGGAAGCCCCGGCCGTGTGCCCAATCTGCCCGACCACCGACCCCAATACAAGGGGCCGCCGCCGTCCTGGTCGGCCGTACACTGGCCCAATCGCCCGAAGCATCTCGGTGTCTTGCCGTGGGTTGGCAAAACCATCGGCCTCGATGGCCGAGATATCGCATGGTTCGATACGGCCAGCGGCCAGTGAACGCTCTATCGCCAACCGCATCGACTCCGTGGCCGACTCCGCGTGCCCCGCGCCGACGCTGCGAATGATCGCCCGAATCGGATCGCCGTCGCGCTGGGCATCGGCCAGACGCTTCACGATCAGCACGCCGACGCCCTCACCGGGCAGATGGCCGCAAGCCCGGCCGTCGAACGGCGCCGCAGCGTTGTCGCGCGTAGCCAACATGCCGGCCAGCGACATCCCTTCGTAAGCCGGAAGCCCCATGCGCCGCTGCCCCGCCGCGCACACGATCATATCGCAGTCGCCAGCCAACAGCATGTCCCGCGCCAGGCTAAGCGTGGCCAGCGCCGAGTTCTCGCCGGCATCAATGGCCGCCGCTCCACCCATGAGGTCCCACGTCTTGTTAATCCGCGAGGCCAACGCACTGGTGCTGAAACTGCCCGATTCGTCGACCAAGGCCGGCCAATGTCGCAAGAGCACATTCGCGAACTTGGCTTCGATTTTGGCCGCACGCTGGTCATCGACCGCATAGCCGCGCAGCAGCCGGCGGACAATCGCCCCCATGTCGGGCAATCGCAGCGCCATTTGCAGTTGGAATGCGAAGTCGCCGCCAAACTCCGTCCCCACCACCACGCCGGCCCGCGTCCGATCAAACGGCTTCCGATCATAGCCCGAGTCTGCCAGCGCTTGATCGGCGGCATCCATGAGCATGAATTGCAATGGATCGGCCTGCTCGATCTGCTTCGGTGGGATTTTGTGCGCCCGCCAATCGTAGTGGAAGTCGGTGATAAATCCGCCGTGCGTCACGGGGCTGCGGTATGGCTGCGCGACGCCCGGCCTGTGAGCCAAATCGGCGCGCACAGCGGTCCGGCGTCACTGGCGATTTCGCGTCCCGGCCCGCGGCTAGCAACTCCCCAAAAGCATTGACGTTCGCCGCCTGCGGAAAGATACAGCCCATGCCAATGACCGCAATAGAACGATCTCGTCCATCCGCATCAGTTTTGCCGGACGAGCCGGCAGTAGCACCCGGTTGGACAAGCAGCCGGGCGGCATCGGTATACTCGTCGAGCACCACATGCATGTTGAGCCCGCCAATACCAAACGCGTTGACTCCGGCCCGCCGCGGGCCTCCATTGGCTGGCGTCGGCCACGGCGCGGCCGACGTCGGGATATAGATCGGCACCTTGTTCCAATCGATCTTGGGGTTGATCGTGCGGACGTTGATGGCCGGTGGAATGGTGCCATGTTGCATGCACATCACGGCTTTGATCACACCCGCCAAGCCCGCGGCCTCTAGGGCGTGTCCAATATTCGCCTTCACACTGGTGATCGGAATCTTCGTGCCCGCCGGCACGTGTCCCTGCAGCACTTCGCTGACCGCGGTCAGCTCAGTGGCGTCGCCCAACTGCGTGGCCGTGGCATGGGCTTCGATGTACTGCACACCGGCCAAGTCGACGCCGGCCGAGTATGCTCGCTCCATCGCCTTGACTTGCCCCTCTTTGCGCGGCGCCCAAAGGCTCTTGCCCCGGCCGTCCGACGAAACGCCCAGTCCGCGCACCACCGCGCAGATACGATCGCCGTCGGCCAGTGCGCGAGCCAGTGTCTTCATCACCACCGCAACGTAACCTTCCGAGAGAATCAGTCCGTCGGCGTCGGCATCGAACGGTCGAGACCCGGTCGCACTCAGCGTCTGAGCCGTCGAGAACAGCACCATCGAGTCGCCTTTGCAGTCGGACGCGCCGCCGACAATTGCCATGTCGATCTGGCCCAACTGCAATGCCCGGGCGGCCACCAACATCGCTTGCAACGACGAGGCGCACGCCGAATTGATGGCCAAATACGGCCCTGTAAGCCCAAAAGCCTTCGAGATTGTGCCGGCGACCATGCTGGCCGCGACGTCGGGCGAATCGGCGCTCCGCCGCGGCAGTTTGCCGCGGACCGCGGCTACCAGTCCGTCAATTACTGCTTGTTGCTCGGCCGGCGGCAGCGTCTGAAAGTCGTCCACTTCGCGGAGGAATTGGGCCGCCTCTTCAATGCAGGTTGCGTAGGTATATTCGCCGCCCAGATTGCTCCCCTGGGCATGACCGACGAAAACGCCTGTATGCCGAAGCGGAAGCTGGAACGGATCGAGGCCCGCATGGCGGCATGCCGCCGCCGCGACTTCGCACATCAACAGATGCACGATGTCAACCGAACGTTCCAGCGCCTCGGGGATTGGGCAGGTTTGGCGATTGAATGATCGGTTGGAGATGATAGCGCCAAGCTTCGAGTAACTCTTACCGCGGACACCCTGACGCGGATCGTAGTAGAGTTCTTGATCGAACCGATCCGGCGGAAGCTCCGCGACGGCACTACGCCCCTCGACGATCAATCGCCAATACTCGTCGAGATTGTCGGCGCCGGGCAATCGACACGCCATCCCCAGAATCGCCAGCGGAATATGCGATACGTCGGTCCCATTCTCCATGTCATATCTCCTCTGATCGTAGTCAGGGCGCTACAAGCGGCGTTGGACGCGGTTGATTGATCGCCGTCGCCACTTGATTCAGGGCCCGAACGGCGCGATCAAATGCAACGGATGGCCCCTCGACGACAATGCGTCCCCGCACAATCGCGTCGCCGGCGTTCAAGCGTCCGCCGACCAACCCGGCAAACGTCTCGGCGTTCAGGTGGCAGACCGCGGCCTCACCGTCGGCCATGCCCATTTCGGCCCCAATAACCGCCCCGTCGTCAAGCATCAATCGCCATTGGCCTCCGCCGGCGCCGGTCACCTCCAGGCCGATCACTTCGCCACCCGACGGCCCCAAACGGTCGTCGGACGCCTCGACCCACGGCGCCATGTGCTGTCCCACGTCATACGTCCGCACCACCGGCTCGTGCAGTCGCTCGCCGAAGTTCGCTTCGATCGCATAGCGGGCCACACGCATCAACAACTCCTCGTCCATTTCCGGACAGGCTAGGTGCCCAAGCGCCGCGTCCGTATTCGTCCGGTCGAATTGCGGGTCATCGCGCCAGTGCGAGCGATAGACGAGCATCTGACTGTAGAAAAGCCGCTCGTAGCCGGCCAATTCCTTCGGACTGATCCGCTCGGCCGTCGGCCGCTTCGAGTAGCGGTGTATCGCCTCTTGAATCACGTGCTGGATCAGCCGCACCGTCACCGGGCGAGGATTTGTGAGGTGGTATGTCCGGCCATGATGCTCGCCGTGCGTGAATAGATATGTGATTGCCGCAGACAGCCAATCGACCGGGGCCAGATTCTTTCCTTCGCGGCCGGTCAGTCCCAAGAGCGCCGAGAAGCGTGCGTCCATGACTTCCGGCGGCACGGCAACAGAAAAGGCATACGCTAGCTGCAGCGGCAGATAGAAGCCATGATAGTTAGTCGTCGCACCCGTCACCGAGTGGCCGACGATGCTAGCCGGGCGGTAGACTGTAAGCGAATCGAAACACTCGGCGCCGCGCAGTAACTTCTCCGCTGCCAGTTTGCTCTGCTCGTAGACATTGCCAAGCTGCTGGCCCATGTCGAGTTCGCTTTCCAGCACGCGGCCTTCGCGCAGACCGCACACGTAGGCCGTCGAGACGTGATGGAAACGACGGATGCCCGCTTGGCGACAGAATGCCAGCAGATGCTTGACCCCCTCAACGTTAGTTCGCTGTGGTTCCCCTTCTTTTTCGTCGGCTACGAACGCCATGCTCGCCGCACTGTGTAACACACTGTCGCAGTGGTTCGCCACCCAGCGGCGTGCGCGCTCGTCGAGCCCTAAGTCCGGCATCCGTAGATCACCTTCGAGCACAAAGGGCCGTTGCAGCAGCCGTCCCTTCTGCGCTTCCCACGGCGCCATGATGGCGTCGATGCGGTCTCGTGCCGGTTGAAGCTTGCCGGGCCGAACCAGTACGGCCAGCGGCACGTCGGCCACCGTCAAATCGTGTAGAAGGTGCCGACCAAGCAAACCCGTAGAGCCAGTCAGCAGACAGCATTTGTCCATCGCACCAACCTCCATTGGGAACCACCCGCTGGGAGTTGTTCCTAGCCGTTATCGCCAGTTTTCTCTAAGCGCTAACAAAATGCGGGTTTCCGCAAAAGGCATTTAACAGTCCGAGCGAATTATTAGGTCGCCGGGCAAAAAGGAAAGGGAGGAGAGGGTTGACTAATGGAAGACGACACGTAGTATGCCCATACAGGTTAAGGGCTTTGAATTGGGGCATACCGGAGTAGTCACAACGGTTTACGTCGTGCGGCAAGGTGTTTTGGGCGGGTAATTTGGAGCGGCGCAAAAATGGCTACACAAATCGAAGTCGCGGAATCACAAACTGTCTGCGAGCAGCTTCTCGAACGTGGCCGACGAAGTTTGGCAGGTGGGGACAGCAGCACGATGCGCGTCTTGCCGTACCACCTACCATTGGTCGCCGAGCGCGGCGACGGGGCCCGGCTCTGGGACGCCGATGGAAACGAGTACATCGACCTCAACATGGCCTATGGGCCGTTGATCTTCGGCCACCGGCCGCGGCAAGTGATCGATGCCGTCATTCGGCAGATTGGTCAACGGGGCAGCATCCTCGGCTTCCCCACCGAAATCGCCTTTCGCGTGGCCGAGAAGATTAAGCGGCTATTTCCGGCGATGGAACTAATGCGGTTTGCCAATTCGGGCACCGAGGCCATCGCCTCTTCGGTTCGGCTGGCGCGGACATTTACCGGCCGCAAGCGCCTGATCCTCTTCGAGGGACATTACCACGGATGGAGCGATGCGGTCTTCAATCGGTATCATGCGCCGCTGGAAGCCTTACCGCGAAATGGCAACGGTACCGTACTGCCGGGTACGCTGGGCATGAACGGCGCGCCGCACGACGTTTCCCTGCTTCCGTGGAACGATCTCGAAGCGTTAGAGAAATGCCTCAAACGTTACAGCGGCGAAGTTGCGGCCGTGCTGATGGAACCGATCATGGGCAACTCCGGGCTGATTCCGCCCGAGCCGGGATACCTGCAAGGCGTTCGCGAGGCCACCCTGCGCCACGACACGCTGCTGATCTTCGACGAAGTAATCACCGGGCTGCGCGTAGCCGCCGGCGGAGCCCAGGAATATTACCTGGTCACGCCCGACATTACGGTCCTATCCAAGGCACTGGGTGGCGGATACCCGTTGGCCGCCTTCGGCGCTCCCCGCTCGATCATGAAGCTAATTGCCCAGGGAACGCTTTTCCACGGCGGCGTCTATTCTGGCAACGCCACGAGCATGGCCGCGGCCGAGGCCGTCCTGGACACTGTGCTTAGCCGAGGCAACGAAATGTATGACTCGCTCCATGCCCGGGGCAATCAGTTGGCCGCTGGCCTGCGCGACGTCATGGGTCGGCTTGGCGTGCCCCACCTCGTGCAAAGCGTTGGCCCGATTGTTTCGCTGTTCCTAACTCACTCGGAGCCGGACAAACTGGCGTCCTATCGCGACGTGCGTCGCCACTGCGACGGCGAAAAGTACATCGCTCTGCAACACGCGATGCAGCGGCGGGGCGTCTACTTCCACCCCAATCAGTTCGAGACCATGTTCCTTTCCACAGCCCACACGGCCGAGGACATCGATGTCGTGCTGGAGCGCATCGAGGACGGGGCCCGATCATGTCTACTCAACTAGCCGAGATTGCAAGTCCAGTACGGCCGACAAGTCTGAGTCCGGAACCAATTCTCAAGGCCGTCGAAAACTATAGCGGCACGATCTTCGACTTGGACCGTGCAGTAATCATCGGGCCGGCCCAGTTCGCGCGCAGGCGCGGCAATCTAACCAGTGGAATGATCACTCACGGACTTGAGCCGGGTGATCGAGTCGTAATGGCCATCGGCACCGGTCCGCAATTCATCGCTGCCCTCAGCGCTATTCTTGCCGCGGGTGGATCACCATTACTACTGCATGGCGACACGCCGGCCGAAGAAATTCGACGGACCGCACAACGTTTCGACGCCCGCTTTGCCGTGATCGATGCGCTCGATGAATCGCATCTGCGCGACGCTGGTTTCGACCCCCGTCCGCTGGGCGACGATTGGGCGCGCATCGCCTGGACGCCGACGCCGCACTGGCCGTCCTACCACCTGCCGCCGATCTTCCTGCCAGCCGTGCCACTACACCCGACCTCCGGCACGACCGGTCACCCGAGAGTCGCCGCTAGGCCCGGCCGCTGCGCCATGGCCGAAGCCGAACACTACATCGAGACCATCGGCATCGACGCCGATGACTTGTTGTTGGCCGCGCCACCGATGAGCCACGCCTACGCATACGGCATGTGCGTAATGGTTCCGCTGCTAAGCGGCGCGAGCATTGCAACCATGCGCCGCTTTAGTCCGCGATTGGTGCACGACGCCTTCGATCAATTTGGCATCACGATCTTTCCGGCCGTTCCGATCATGCTGGAGATGCTCATGTTCGGCAGCCGAGAACTGCACGGTTCGGCCCGATGCGTGCTGACGGCCGGCGCGGCGCTGCCCGATCGCACTGCCGCTGATTTCCGCAGCCGCTTCGCAATTCCGTTGCGCCCGCTATATGGCAGCACCGAAACCGGCGGTATCGCCGTAGCGCCGGCTGACGGAAAGCCGCTCTCCGGCGAGGCGGTTGGCCCCGCGATGCACGGCGTCTCGGTCGAAGTCCGTGCGGCCGATTCCGAGGGAGACTTTGGCGACGACGTGGGGCTGCTCCACGTCCGCTCCTCGTCGATGATGGCCGGCTACCTTGGCGACGACGGTCTCGATGATTCGTGCCTGGACCGGGGCTGGTTTTGCACCAGCGATCTGGCCACAATCGGCCCAGACGGCATCATTCGCCTGCGTGGACGTCAGGCCGAGGTAATCAACGTCGGCGGTATGAAAGTGGTGCCGAACGAAGTGGAAGAAGTGATCTCCGCCCTGCCTGGCGTCACGAGCGTGAAGGTCTATGCCGGCCAGCGCCGCAGCGGCGCAACCTTCGTCAAAGCGGCAATTGTCGCCACCCCCGGCATGAAACCGCAAACCGTCCGCGCGCACTGCGAAAAACATCTTGTCTACTATAAACGCCCCGGCGCTATCCATTTTGTTGAATCGCTGCCGAAGTCGCCGACCGGCAAAATCCTCCGCGACCAACTCCCCTGACGGACTGCCAAATCTTGGCAGCTTGTCACGGGTGCGGAGTGATAGCGATGAGCGTAAGCTGCTGCTTCCCGGGGCCGTAACACCAGAAGACTCGGTAGGCGCCGGGCGTCCGATGCTGCGCGTATGCCAAATCAGCGTGAACATCAGTCGTCAAGCTGCTCCGCCAGCCGTGCGTCGGCCCTCAAGTTTGGAGGCGCCTTTGCCTTCTCTCGGGCCTTGGCCTGCCCCAGACCTCGAAGCACCGAAGCCTTCGCCTTGGGGTTCTTATGTAACCAGACTTCACGTTGCGGAATCACCTGGGCCAACGTGACTCGCACCTCCGTTGGGTCCACGTCTTCGACGATGACAGTCTGGTTAGCGAAGCGGCTTCCCAGACTGATTCGACCTTTGCTGTCCGCGGTTTTGGTGGTCATTCACGACACTCCTGTGCTCGATGCCGATCAATTACACCTTTAGTGGGAATGTGGGCAAGTACACCTTTAGTGGGAATGTGGGCAAGTGGTCTATTCCCACAACCCGTCGCCTGAAAGCAGCTTCGGCGGTTACTTGTCTTTCCATCTACTCCATAACGCGCCGATGCTTGCTCCAACAACATACGGCACGATGAGAAAAGGAATATAGCAAACGGGCGTAAAGGCCATAGCGAGTCCCATCGTGGACGTCATCCGACCAGGAGTGTGGGAAACTAAAATGAAAACTGTGAAGGCCATCATGGCCACCCATGCCACGATAGCACCGCAGTATGCTGACCTACGTGACTTCGACTTGAGATCGAAGCAATGTGCCAGGAACAGAAGTGTCAAAAAGACGTAAGGAATTGTGGTGCTGATCGGTCCAATCCAAAAGGTCTCATGGTCCGTCGGGTTCACCTTGTATGCACCTCGGTACAAGGCATGAACCAAAACGGGAATGGCGATAAGGAAGACGATGGCAAACCGCCATTTGATGGTGTCACTTCTATTCATGTCTTGTTGTCAAGCGATTGACTTGGCGACTGGCGAACCGCACAAGGAGTCGCCGCGTCTGGTTGTGTGCTAGTGGACGAATTGTCCTCGGTAGATATGGTGGGGGCCACCGCTGACCTGCCCAACAATGCGAACAGCACGCTTGGACAAGCCGACCGTGGAACCCGTTGTCGATTCAGTTTGGTCGGTCCGCTGGCGTTCCCTGCTATGATGGCACGGATAAGACTCAAAATGAAGAGGCCAATGAGTAATGCGGTTCCGGCAAAGAGGAACGGCCAGACAAAAACAACGTCGATACGGATGTCCACGTTGCGAATTACGTTGTCGCGTTCAGATAAGCCAAAGAACAGCCACATAAGAAGAGCAATTAACAGCGGCCAACACCAAATCTGCGGGAAGCGGTTTTTCGCGATGAGCGCCGCTAGAAACAGAATGCCAAACACAGCAGAAACGGCCCAAAAGTGGCCTGGTTGCAGCACAAAGAAGTCAGAGACCCACAAAGAGAAGTCAAAGACGAAGTGAAGGACGTTATCCCACATGGTTAGGCGTTCCTTCCGAGCATTAACCGCCGAAGCAGCTTGCTTGCTCCGGCGCCAAGATACGCGCCCAATAGCCCCCACAGTGATGACATGGGCAGGAACACGAGGAAGCCAAGCGGCGCGAGCGGGCCAAGCCTAGGACTCGCGGCCATGCACTGGATAAAGCCGATCATCTGGCCCAACCAAATCCCCACCGCCCAAAGCCAAAATCGGCGTGGCGCGATTACGCCAGCGATAGCGCCGCCGATGAGCAAGCTACCCCTGTAGCAAAAGCTCGGTGAATCCCAAGGTTCTTGCTGGCCTGTGAAGTATGGCGATGCAATCCAAACGAGTGCTCCGACAAGGACGGAAAACCCGAATGCGATCCACTGTCTGCTCTTCGATGTGAGGCTCATGTTCCTCAGCACTGCCATTCTTTCCTTCGCCGCAATGGACGCTTGAAAGATTTGATCAATCTCAGGATCGCGCCGACAAGGCTAATGATCCAACCTACCGTGTAAGGCAGGATGAACAGGCCCCACCATAGGGAATGGCCGGAATTGCCGCCGATGCCTCCCATGGCTGTGAAGACAACCATTGCCCCGACGCCAGCCGCAATCAGGACGAATGCCCACAATAGAAGCATCCGATATCGGCTTTCGCCGAGGTACGCACCGAGCGCAATGAGGCCACTGCCAGGGAGGATGACAATCGATCCTTCAAGCGGATCAAGAGTTCCAGCCAGCATTGCAACAAGGCCCGCGATGCCCAACCCAATTGACCAACGTGTACGTCCGTTCATGACGCGGCTCCCAACAAACAAGGCTTGTTGATCTCGCCATTGAGAAAGGCTCGGACCGTGGGACAATATAACGGGCGGCAAAAGGGGGACTGTCCTCCTTCGTTCCGGCACGACCTTCGACCCAGTTTCAACGGCACAAATCTTTACGCCGCAATCGCTTGCACGATACCCCGTCGATGCATCCAGCCGAAAACCGTGAAAAACTTGGGAGGCATCTCAACAATACCACGGTCATCCGACCGCAGGACTCCCCTGACCGACCACCACTATGCAGTTGGGCGCTTGGCAACTTGACGCGATCAACGGCGGACGCTTCCGAATCGACGGCGGCGTGCTGTTCGGACTCGTGCCGAAGTCGCTCTGGGGCCAATTGACGGCTGCCGACGCCGACAATCGCGTTCTTTGCGGCAACCATTGCGTCTTGGCCCGCGACGGTCGGCACACTGTGCTCGTCGACACCGGCTGCGGCACAAAATATGATCCCCTCCAACGGAAGTTTTACGCTTTGGAGGAGGGCAATCCGCTCTTGGACGATCTGGCCCGCCTCGGCGTGTCGCCCGAAGAGATCGATACTGTGGTGTTCACGCATTTGCATTTCGACCATGCCGGCGGGGCCACGCGCCGCGATGGCCAGGGGCGGCTGCTGCCAACGTTCCCCAACGCCCGCTATCTTGTCAACCGCACGGAATGGGACGACGCCACAACCGGTGGTCCGGAATTGCAGACCGCCTATTCTCGCGACAATCTTCTGCCGCTGGCTGAAAGCGGCCGCCTGGCGTTGCTCGACGGAGACGCGCCGCTGATGCCGGGGATGGTGGCGATTTGCACGGGTGGACACACTCGCGGACACTGGGCGATCAAGTTCGAGTCGGCCGCCCAATCGGCATTTTTCATCGGCGACCTCTGCCCGACGACGGCCCATCTCCGCCGCATGTGGTGCACGGCCTATGATGTCTATCCGTTGGAGACGCGCCGACGCAAGCCAGAGCTACTCGGCGAGGCCGCCCGCCGGCATTGGTTGGTCGTGTGGAATCACGATCCACACGTCATGGCCGGCTACGTGGCCCATCACCCCAAACGCGAGTTCGTCGTCGAAGAAGCCCGTCCGCAACTCTACGCGCGAGACACGGTCGATGGTCCGTGCAGGTCCATCGCACTGTTAGTTTCTCGCCACCGCTACGGCATCTCGGCCCGCATCACGGCGAAAATGTCCGTGTTGGTGACATAGCCACCCGAGATATTCCATTTAGCTGCAGCCGAGGGATCGGTGCCTTTTAGCAACGCCATCAGTCGCTGGCTGCCCGGCCCCCGTGCATAGAGCGGCACCAAGCTGTTGCTGTGTCCATGCGAATTGTATTTCATGCCGGGCAGCGTGTCGGCGCCGCGATCCTCGATCGGCTGGAAGGCGACCTTCGCCGAGTCGGGACCCCACAGGAACCCACATTCGTGATCGGCCGTAAGAATCAGCAGCGTGTCGTCCCAGCCGCCGTGCGTATCGATCCAATCCACAACGGCCTCAACCGCCTTTACAAAATCAATCTGCTCCTCAACCATTCGCTCAGGCTCATTCGAGTGGTTGGCCCAGTCGACCGCGCCCCCTTCGATCATCAAATAGAAACCCTGTTGGTTGTCGCCGAGACAGTGGATGGCCGCTCGTGCCATCACGGCCAGCGACGGCACGTCTGTATTTGGCGGATCGGCGAACGGCGTTCCGGGGCCTTCCACAACAGAACGCAAAACGGATCGGCCGCGTGATCGTCTCTCTTGCAGCGTCGAGGCAGCCGTTGCGGTGCCCAAGACTTTTGGCGGCGTCGATCCGCTGACCAGTGCCTCGAAATCGGCCTTGCTTTCGACCAGCTTCCACGCCCGCTGGCCTGCCTTCAATTCGCCCCACGTTTTCTCACCACCCACGTATTGATAATCGTGCTTCTTGTCCTTCGGCAATGGCCGGCCATCTTCGTCGAAATCGGGGTTTCCAGCGCCCATGATGACGTCTAGCCATGCCGAGTCGAGCATCTCATTGGCGATCTCGGCGTAGTGGTTGCGGCTGCGGTTGTGGGCCCCGCCAAGGCCGGCCGGCGTGGCGTGGCTCCACGGCACCGTCGTAATCACGCCAACCGACCTGCCATGTGCCTTGGCAATTTCCGCGATCGTCTGACCGCGCATCGGCCGATCCTCGTTCGACCAGTTGATCGCTTGGTTGTAGGTCTTGTGGCCGGTGGCTAAGGCCGTGGCAGCGGCTGCGGAGTCGGTGCACGTCTTCGTCAAGTAATTGTAGCCGGCAAACGTGCCCAGCTTGGCGCCTTTGCGGTTGGCGTCCCATGCCTTGGTCGCATCGTATACGAGGGCGGGATCTTGTTTTGCGGCGCCCGTCGGCTTGCTTGAAAGGGTCAACGGATACGTGCTGCACGATAGCTTTACCCAGCCCGCTTGATCGTAGACCTGCTTGCCGACCTTGCCCTGATACATGCTCGCTGCCAGCCAGGTGTTGTATCCCGCGCCATCGGCGATCATGAGGATCACGTTCTTGGCGCCGTCGGCCGGCTGTTGCAACAGAAACAGCCCCAAGGCGATTGCCAACGAAAATGGCAGCGAGCGCGTTATGACAGCACGAAGCGGGAATCGCGGCATAGCAATTTCTCCTGATGCGGGGTTGCTCTGCATTCTACGGCAGCGCCAGGCCAGCCGCAATGCAGTCAGGCTGTCTCGCGAAAGCGAGCCCAATCTATGCCGAGCTTGCGCATCTTGGCCCGCAAGGTGTGTGGATTGATCTGCAGCGTGGCGGCAGCACCCTGGCGTCCTTCGACGCGCCCGTGGCATGCTGTGAGCGCGGATTCGATGTGCCGGCGCATGGCCGTGTTGAGCGGCTCAATCGCGGTCGCGCCGTGCCGCAACTTCGCCGGCCGGCGATCGATGTCCAGCGTTGCAACGAGGCCTTTGCCATCAATGCCCAATGCCGTAGCCACCTCCAAGCGTTTGCCATCGCCCAGGATGGCCGCGCGATCGATCACCGCGCCCAACTCGCGGACGTTGCCCGGCCAGGGATATGCCGTCAACAGGGCCAAATCGTCGGGTGTGGGCGCCGCCGGAGCCAAGCCAAACCGCGTGGCCGCGCCTTGCAAAATGCAGGGCCATACTGGCAATATCCTCGCGCCGCTCCCGCAGCGGCGGCAGCACGATCGGAAAAACGGCGATGCGATACCAAAGATCCTCGCGGAAGCGTCCTTCGGCAACCATCGCCGCCATGTCGCGATGGGTGGCCGCGACGATCCGCACGTCAACGTTGACCGGCTTCTCGCCCCCGACGCGTTCCATCCAGCCGTCCTGCAGAATGCGCAGCATCGGCACCTGAGCCGCCAGCGGCAACTCGCCGATTTCATCAAGAAACAGAGTGCCGCCATCGGCGCGCTCGAACCAACCGCGCCGACTCTCCACGGCGCCGGTGAACGCGCCGCGCTCGTGGCCAAACAATTGCGAATCGATCAACTCCGACGGAATGGCGCCACAATTCACCCGATCGAATGGGCCGTTACGCCGTGCCGAGCGATTATGGATGGCCCGGGCAACCAACTCTTTCCCCGTACCCGTCTCGCCGAAGATCAGTACTGGTGCATCGGAGCGTGCGACCAACTCCACGCGTTCCATGACGGCGCGGAGGCCCGAATCGGCGCCCACAATTTTGTCCTCCAGCGACTTACGACCCAGCCGGGTTAAGAGCGACCGTTTGTCGGCCTCGGCTGCCTCGCGCAAGGCCGCCATCTCGCGCAGCCGAAAGTCGTTGTCCAGCGCCACCGACAACGGTTCGAGAAGCAATTGCGCCAAACGGACATGCTCGGCGTCGAACGTTCGGCCAGCCGGGGCCAACAGCAGTAGAACGCCGCAGTGTCCGGCCGGATCGCCCAACGGACCCGCTAGCACGTCTCCCTCGAACCGGCCGAAGAGAATCTGGGCCACATCGGGCGGCGAAGGCTTGCCGTCGCGCACGGCCACCTCTCCACTGCGGCACCACGCCAACAGCGATTCCAGCCCGGCAGCGCGCAGTCGGTCGCGCGTCGGCCAGTGGTTGCCCCTTGCCGGCCAGCCCCACCGCGACGGTCTCCAAGCAGGACCGCATCGGATCGATGCGGCGCACCAACATCTGCTGGATCGGAATGTGCCGCACCAACATGGCGGCAATCTTCGCGGTCGATTGGCTGATGTCGATATGTCGGCAGGCTTCTTGCCAAACGCTGAGCAACAGCTCTTGAAGTGGTTCCACGGCTCCCTCGGTGAACTCAAAGAACGGCGGCCGGGTGCCTAGCTTATTTCGTGGGTATCCTAGCATATTTAGTAGCACATGTCCAGCATATGTAACGGGAATCGCCCGTGCGTACTTGCCCATCTCGCCCCACCAGAAGAAGTTGCGCCCGTACGGTCACGTCTGGGTGCTCGGTATGCGAATTGCATACCAAGCGAGGTTGCCGCCCCGAGGGAGGCGCTGCGACATGAGCCAAGTGGCTGCGGCAAGGGATCTTTCAAGGAGACGCTAGGATGCGACTGGATAAGCCGTTTGTGTACGCGACGCTGATCGTGGCGGGGGCCACTCTGGCGATCGCTGGTGGTTGTCAGGGCAAGTCGGAGAAACAAATCGAAGTTTTGAATGTCTCGTATGATCCGACACGGGAGTTGTACAAGGAGTTCAACCAGGCATTTGCAAAGCATTGGCTTAAGGAAACCGGCAAGGAGGTCGCGGTCGAACAGTCGCATGGCGGCTCGGGAAAGCAGGCCCGGACCGTGATCGATGGCATGGCAGCCGACGTCGTCACACTGGCGCTGGCGTACGACATCGACGCAATCAGCAGAAAGTCAGGGTTAATTGCACCCGACTGGCAGAAGAGACTTCCCGACAACAGCGCTCCCTACACATCCACGATTGTATTCCTTGTCCGCCAAGGCAATCCAAAGGGTATCAAGGACTGGGACGATTTGGTGAAGCCGGGAGTTGAAGTCGTTACGCCTGACCCCAAGACCTCGGGCGGTGCCCGCTGGAACTATCTGGCCGTCTGGGGATACGCGTTGAAGCGCGAACTGGGCGATTTCTCCAAACTGCACGATCCAAAAGAAGCTGAAGCTGTCGCTAAGGCACAAGCGAAGGCCCGGGACTTCGTCAAGGAAGTGTACGATCACGTGAAGGTGCTCGATTCGGGTGCGCGAGGTTCCACGCTCACTTTTGTCCAGAATCACCGCGGCGACGTGCTGTTGGCTTGGGAGAACGAGGCATTTTATTCCGTCAATGACATGAAGAAGGGAGAGTGCGAAATCGTCACTCCCTCAATCAGCATTCTGGCTGAGCCGACGGTTGCCGTAGTCGACAAAATTGTGGACAAGCACGGCACTCGGAAGGTGGCCGAGGCGTATTTGCGGTATCTCTACTCCCCCGAAGGACAAACCATTGCCGCCAAGCGTTACTATCGTCCGCGCGACAAGAAGGCGGTTCCGGAGCGATACCTAAAGCCTTTTTCCAGCCTCGAGTTATTTACCGTCGACGATGTATTTGGGGGCTGGGCAAAGGCACAGGCCAAGCATTTTGACAACGGCGGCATTTTCGATCAGTTTTCGCAGCCGTGAACGACTCCCCTCTCTTCCGGAGAATGGGGCCTATCAAGACTCATGAACCTGAAACAGCGAAGCGTACTACCCGGCTTCGGGCTTACGATGGGTTGCACGATGACCTATCTGAGCCTCCTCGTGCTCATTCCTCTGTCGGGGCTGTTTCTGAAGTCGGCGACCATTAGCTGGCGGGAGTTCTACGCCACGGTAACCGATCCGCAGGTTGTCGCATCGTACAAGCTCTCGTTTGGCGCCGCCTTCGCGGCGGCGGGCGTTAACGCGATCTTCGGCCTGATCGTGGCTTGGGTCCTCGTGCGATATTCGTTCCCCGGCAAGAAGTTCGTCGACGCGATGGTCGATCTGCCGTTTGCCATGCCGACGGCCGTCTCCGGTATTGCGCTGGCCACGCTCTATTCCTCCAATGGTTGGATCGGACGGTGGTTGGCCCCGTGGGGCATCGAAATCGCTTATAGCCGCTGGGGCGTAATCGTGGCCCTGACGTTCATCGGGCTGCCGTTCGTCGTTCGGACATTGCAGCCGGCGCTGGAGGATATGGACCGCGAGATTGAAGAGGCCGCAGCCAGTCTTGGCGCGACGCGATTGCAATCGTTCATCCTGATCATTTTGCCCATGATCTTGCCGGCGCTGCTGACCGGCTTCGCATTGGCGTTTGCCCGGGCGCTGGGTGAGTACGGCTCGGTCATTTTCATCTCCAGCAAGGCCGAGAAGGTGATCCCGATGCTCATCTACACGAAGCTGGAGCAATTCAACTATGCCGAGGCGGCGGCCATCGCCGTGGTGACACTGGCCGCGTCCTTCACCGTGCTGTTGTTCATCAACTTGCTGCAATGGTGGAGCCGCCGGTATGCAGCGTAATCAAATGGACGTTTATTCCATGTCATTTAGCCGCGGTCGCAACGACGGCGTGAACAAGGGCCGACGTGCCGTCGGCCGCTGAGGCGTGTCGCGAGGATCAACTATGGCGGGAACGATCGGATTGGAACTTACCGAGAGTGCGGCCCGCGACGTGCCAGACGCCACGACCGAACCACGTTGGTTTCGCCTCACGCTAATCGGCATCGCGCTAGGCTTTTTGGCTCTCTTCCTGTTGCTGCCGCTGCTGGTGGTTTTTGCCGAGGCGCTGAAGCAGGGTTGGCACGCTTATGCAGCGTCCATTTCCAACAGTGCCGCCTGGTCGTCCATCCGCTTGACGCTCATCGTCGCGGCGATCGTCGTGCCAATCAATACGGTTTTCGGCGTCATCGCCGCCTGGGCCATCGCCAAGTTCCAGTTTGTGGGCAAGACCGTGTTGATCACGTTGATCGATTTGCCTTACAGTGTCTCGCCGGTTATCGCGGGCATGATTTTCGTGCTGCTGTTTGGCCGGTTGGGCCCGCTGTGGCCGTGGCTGGACGCGCACGGAATCGATATTGTCTTCGCGCTGCCCGGCATTGTGTTGGCGACGCTGTTCGTCACCTTTCCTTTTGTGGCGCGGGAACTAATCCCGCTGATGCAGACACAGGGTACGGAAGAGGAAGAAGCAGCGTGCGTGCTGGGGGCCAGCGGGCTGCAAACGTTCTGGCGCGTCACGCTCCCCAATATCAAGTGGGGCCTGCTATACGGAGTAATCCTCTGCAACGCTCGGGCAATGGGCGAGTTTGGCGCGGTCTCGGTCGTGGCCGGTCACCGGGCGAGCACCAATACCATGCCGCTGCACGTGCAAGCCCTTTACGAGGGTGGATGCGATTTGGCGCCGGCCTTTGCCGTGGCATCGCTGCTGGCGATGTTGGCCCTGATCACGCTGCTGCTGAAAGCGGTGCTGCAATGGAAGACCTCGCAACAAATGTCCGCAGACGAGTTGGGATATACGGGAGACTGATTTCGCGACCCTAGGTTATGCTCCGGCATAGCCGATCGACCGCATTACGCTGCGACATAACCTACGTCACAGGTGAATCATGGGCATCGAAGCACGCAGTATCACGAAAACCTTCGGAGCCTTTACCGCGCTTCGCGACGTGAGCCTCAGCGTTGCCACCGGCGAATTGGTGGCCCTGCTCGGACCGTCGGGATCGGGCAAGACGACGCTGCTGCGGATCATCGCCGGGCTCGAACAGCCTGACGAAGGCAGCGGCGCAATCCTCTTTCACGACGAAGACGTCGCCGATCGCAACGTCGGCAGCCGGCAGGTTGGCTTTGTCTTTCAGCACTACGCGCTGTTTCGCCACATGTCGGTGTTCGAGAACGTGGCGTTTGGTTTGCGCGTGCGGCCGCGGGGCCAGCGGCCGGGGCGAAACCTGATCAAGTATAAGGTCATGCGACTACTGAAGCTCGTGCAATTGGAAAGCATGGCCCATCGCTATCCGCATCAGCTTTCCGGCGGCCAGCGGCAACGCGTGGCCCTGGCCAGGGCGCTGGCCATCGAGCCGAAGGTGCTGCTGCTGGACGAGCCGTTCGGCGCGCTCGATGCCAAGGTGCGGCAGGAGTTGCGGCAATGGCTTCGCCGCCTGCACGATGAGATCCACTTGACCAGCGTTTTCGTCACGCACGATCAAGACGAAGCCCTGGAACTTGCCGACCGCGTGCTGGTGATGAACGAGGGGCAGATCGAGCAGATCGGCACGCCCGATCAGGTGTTCCACGAGCCGAGCACCGAGTTCGTAGTCAAGTTTCTCGGTCAGGTGAACTTCTTTCATGGGCGGCTGGAAGGTGGCAAGGTGCACTTTTCTACCCTGGCCTGGGAATCGCCCGAGCATGCCGGCACGCCGACGCAAGCCGCCCGAGTATTCATCCGGCCGCACGAACTCGACGTGGACGTAAATCGCAACGGCCATCCCGCATTGCAGGCGGTTGTCCGTCGCATCCACTCCGCCGGTCCCAACGTGCGGCTAGAACTGGTGGCCGAGTCGGGCGAACGGCTCTGCGCGGAACTTACACAGGATCGCTACCGCTCACTGCACATCGCGGCCGGCAACACGGTCTACGTCACGCCCCGCGAAGTCAAAGTGTTTGCGGATCATGTCTAGGCGGCCTGCCGTATCGGTGTGCCTTGCCGAAAGCTATTGGCCCGCCGACTAACTATCGAATCCTGGCAAGCACTGTTGCCGCGGCGGATCGATGCGCTGCTGATAGCGGCGGCGGTAGCCGTCGGCCACGTGCAACAGCAGTTCGACGATAAGCAGATCGGCCCGGGTCATCACGTGTCGCGTGCTATGGCGTCCCAAGCCATCGGCGAGTTCTTCCAATACGCCGATGTGCATCGCCAATGTCTGCTGTGCGCGTAAGACCGGCCGTGACGAGCAGCTCGGCCAGCCGCCGCAATTCATCGGCTAGATTGCCCGTGCTCATGATCACGTACGTTCGCAGCAAGTGGCGATAGTGCGACGTAAGTTCGGCAGGCAACAGCGCAACGGCGTCAATTCCCCCGGCAACCGGATCGGTCAGCAAAGCGTGCTGCTGTTTGAAGACGCATGTCGCTTCATCCCGTTCCCATTGTCGGCGGGCATCCTCGGCCAACGCCAGCCGCCTGTTCTCCGAGACCAACTGGCAACGCTGCACGGCTCGAGCCACGACCCAAATGAGGTTCCGTGTCGTGCTGTGTACGCACACGTAGCCGTCGGCGCCGACCTCATAGCAGAGCACCGCCATCTCGTGCTCGCTTTGCGTACCTAGGACGACGATCGGCGTCTCGGCCCCGCCGGCGCGGTAGCCCTCGACGAGATCCAACGCGTCCAACTCGCCCGGTTCGTGGCAAACCAGCACGGCGTCGAACGTTTCGTCGCGGAGCCGCGTCAAACCGGCGGCAGTGCCCACCGCTTCCTCCAGCACGACTTTTGACGCACTATCGGCGGCAAACGCCTCGGCCAGCCAGCCGCCGCTGCGTTGGCGGGTGGAGATATACAAAATCCTCATGCGAGGGGGCAGTCGCTGCCAATCGTTGACGCTCGAACCGACGTCTGGCGACGTTTCGGGAAGTGCTGCAACCATGAATCGGACTCCTTTCGCGGGCGGCACTGTAACCAAGCCCGTTACATGGGTCAAGCTCGGGTATTGCCAGCGGCCGGCAACCCGGCCACAATGTCGAGAGCCGAGGGTTGAGAGTCGAGAGCCAGACTCTGAACTCTCGACTCTCAACCCTGGACCCATCCATGACGAAGCTCGCATACCTCGATTGCCAAAGTGGCATCAGCGGCGACATGACGCTGTCCGCACTGGTCGACGCCGGCGTGGACCTCGACGCTATCTGTGCTGCCGTCGATTCGCTTGGCCTGCCCGGCTGCCGATTGCGAGCCGAGGAGGTCAAAAAACTCGGCTTTCGCGCCACCCAGATCACGGTCGACTACCAAGCCGAACACACGCATCGCCACTTGAGCCACATCCTGGCGATGATCGACTCGGGCCGCCTTAACGCGAGGCAAAAGGACGTGGCCGGCCGCATCTTCACCCGATTGGCCGAGGCCGAGGCCAAAGTCCACGGCACGAGTATCGAGAAGGTCCATTTCCACGAAGTCGGCGCGGCCGATTCGATTGCCGACGTTGTTGGCGCGGCCGTCGGCTGGGATCTGTTGGGTGTGGACCGCATCGTGGCCTCGCCCGTTCCGACCGGCACGGGCAAAATCAAGATCGCACATGGCGAGTGCAGCGTTCCAGCCCCCGCCACGGCCGAATTGCTCCGCGGCGTGCCGTTGGCCGAATCGGCGATTCAAGCGGAGCTAACCACGCCGACCGGCGCCGCCATCCTTACCACGCTGGCCGATTCGTTTGGCCCCATGCCGGCCATGACGATCGAATGCATCGGCTATGGAGCCGGACACAAGGATCTCGCCGAGCGACCCAATATCTTGCGGCTGCTGGTGGGCGAGTCCGTCGAGGCCGCAACCGGCGCCGATGTCCCGGCCGAGCACGTTGTTGTGTTGGAGACCAATCTCGACAACATGAGCGGCGAACTGATCGGCCATTGCATCGCGCGGCTGTGGCAGGCCGGGGCGCTGGACGTTTACACGACCGCGATTCAGATGAAGAAGAACCGGCCGGGCGTGACGTTGACAGCCCTCAGTCGGTGCAGCGATGTGCCGGCCATCGAGCAAATTCTGTTCTCGGAGACTACGACCCTCGGCCTGAGACGATGGACGGCCGAACGAACCGTGCTCCGCCGCCAGCCGCACTGTGTGACAACACCGTGGGGATCGGCGGAAGGCAAGATTGCGTGGCTTCCCAGCGGCGAGCCCCGCTTTGCCCCGGAGTTCGAGTCCTGTCGCAGTATCGCCGAGGCAAGCCATGTGCCGCTGCAAGAAGTATATGAGGCAGCCCAAAAGGCGTTTGATCCAGAAAAAGTGGTCAGTGATCAATGGTCAGTGCGAAAGACCACTAACCACTAGCCACTAACCACTAGCCACTTTTCCGTCCCATGTCCGACATCGTCCGTTTTTCCGTTTCCTTGGAAGACGATCTCTTGGAGCAGTTCGACCGCTACTGCCAACAGCAGCGGTTTGCCACGCGCAGCGAGGCCATTCGGCAATTGCTGCGCGACACACTGACGAAAGAGGCGTGGGTGGGCGATTCGCAAGACGCGGCCGGCACGCTGACGTTGGTCTACGACCACCACCGCCCACAACTCCGCGAACACCTGATGAAGTTGCAGCACGACCACAACGAGTTGGTCGTCTCGACGCTGCACGCGCATTTAACGCACGATCTGTGCCTGGAAGTCATCGTGCTCCGCGGGCCATCGGCCAAGCTCCAGCAGATCGCCGCCCAGCTTCGCGGCCTCAAAGGCATCTACAAGGGCGAGCTAGTGATGGCCAATGCGGCGCACCCGTCGTAGGGTCCGCCCCGCGGACCGTGGCAAATCGGCCATGCCCTTCGCGCCACCGGCCCCTTGAACCACCGGCAAATGCCGATGATTCCCGAAAATCGCGCCAGCCGGCGCACGCGGCACGGTAAATCCGGCATCGCAACACGTCGCCTGAAGCCCTGTTTGCTGCCCGCTCGATACAAGTGAGGAGGCGGGGACTGTCCCAATTTGCGCGGGCGCTGCGGCCGGCGAGAATCGAGCTGTCCCCTTCCAGTGCCGACAACGGGCCGAAGGAGAACGCAGATGATGGACATCACGCGTAATCAGTATTTCTTTGCAGGCCTCGCATGCCTGTTGTTGGGCCTTCAGTTTCGCATGGTCGATTCCATCGAACTGACGCCCCAGTTCACCCAGTTCCTTGCCGAAAGGACCGGCCATCCGCTGGCTTCGGTCAACGCGGCGAGCGGGTTGTTGACCCCATCGGAGCAGCCGATCGCCAAGAAAGTCATCCGGCCGCCCGATTGGATCGGTTGGTCGCTGATTTCCTTGGGCAGCGTGCTGGTGCTGCACAGTTGGGCGATGAAAAAGCCCGGCAGCTAGCGTTCACGGTCCCCTCTCCCAAAGGGCGCAGAGAGACTTTCCAGACGCACTTTCACGCGAAAGGCCATGCCTCGCCCAGCGCCTCCCGCTGGGCAGCGATTAATCGGCCAATGCCAGTGCGGGCCAGTGCGAGCATGGCGGAAAGTTCGCGCTCGGTGAACGTCGCCTCTTCGCCGGTTCCCTGCACTTCGACAAAGCGGCCGCCGCCGGTCATCACGACGTTCATGTCGACCGCCGCTGTGGAATCTTCGGCATAGTCGAGATCGAGGGCCGGCACGCCATCGACTATGCCGACGCTTACAGCCGCCACGCTATCGCGAAGCGGCAGCTTCGCGCCCTCCGGCAGCACGGCCTGCAATGCGTCGACCAGCGCGATCATCGCGCCGGTGATGCTCAGCGTTCGCGTGCCGCCGTCGGCCTCTAGCACGTCGCAATCCAGTGTGATCGTTCGCTCGCCCAGTGCCGCGAGATCAGCCACGGCGCGGACGCTGCGGCCCAACAGACGCTGAATTTCCGTGGTGCGGCCGTCGATTTTGCCGCCGCGATCTCGATCCTTCCGCGGGCTGGTGCTGCAGGGCAACATGCCATATTCGGCCGTGATCCAGCCGCGCCCCCGGCCAGCCATCCACGGTGGAACCTGCCCGGAAATGCTGGCCGTGCAGAGCACCGTAGTGCGCCCGGCTTGAATCAGCACGCTGCCCGGTACGGCGGCGGTGAAATGCCGCGTGATCCGCAACGGGCGAAGTTCATCGGATTGGCGGCTGTCGTTACGCATGGGTGCTCATCCAGGGCAGCAAACGTCATCCTGATTGCAGCGAAGGATCTCGCTCAACGCCATAGAGATGCTTCGCTGCGCTCAGCATGACTCCTCACTTCTTTGCCAGCATCCAGGCCAAAATGCCTTTTTGCACGTGCATCCGGTTGCCGGCCTGCTGGATCACCACGCTTTGCGGACTGTCGATCACCTCGTCGGTCACTTCCTCGCCGCGATGGGCAGGAAGGCAGTGCATGAAGAAAGCCCCTTTCTGAGCGTGCGACATCAGCTTGGCATTAACCTGGTACGGGGCAAACTCTCGACGACGTTCTTCCTTCTCGCTCTCCTGGCCCATGCTTACCCAAACGTCGGTATAGACGGCCACGGCATCGTGGACGGCCTCGATTGGATCGGTTGTGACGCTGAGCGTCAGTGCCGGTGTATGTTGCCGCAGCCAAGCCAGTGATTGGTCGTCGAACTGATATTTCTCGGGCGTCGCCATCACCAATCGTATGCCCAACTTGCCGCAACCGATGGCCAAACTTCTCGCGACGTTATTAGCGTCACCGATCCAGGCCAGCGTGTGCCCTTCCAGTTTGCCGACTAACTCGCGCATCGTGTACAGATCGGCCAAGGCCTGACAGGGATGGCCAAAATCGGTCAAGCCGTTGATTACCGCACAGGTGCAATGCTCGGCCATGTCGACGACGGTCTGGTGGCGGTTGGCTCGAACCACTACGACGTCGGCATATTCCCCGAGCACGCGGCCGAAATCGGCGATGCTCTCGCGCCGGCCAAACCCGACCTCGTTGCCTAAGAACATGGTACTGCCGCCAAGATGCGCCATGCCGGCCTCAAAGCTGACGCGCGTCCGCAGCGAGGGCTTCTCGAACAGAAGCGCCATCACGCGGCCGGGCAGCAATGGCTCGCGCAGCCCCTTCTGGTGCTTGCTCTTGAGGTCCTCGGTAATGGAGAAGATGCGGTCGATTTCCGCCGCCGTCAAATCGGCCAGCGTCAGCATGTGTCGCATCGTGTCGCTCCTGAACGAGGGAGTAGGGGCTGGCGATTACGGATTAGTGCAGACTTCGCTGTCGTACAATCCAAATCTCCGCTCACCTCTCCCTACTTGGTTTTTCCGGTTCCTGATCCCTAGTCTCTCGCCCCCATCTGCTTCTTCAGCACGTCCGCCAAAATATCGCAACCCTCGTGGGCTTGCTCTTCTGTCAGGTTCATCGCCGGCAATAGGCGGATCACGGTCACATGGGTGCAATTGACCAGCAATCGTCTCTCCAAGCAGGCCCTGACCGTCGCGGCTCCCTCGATGGATAACTCGATGCCGACCATCACGCCGCGAACGCGCACTTCGCGCACCAACGTACATTGCTGCTGCAACTCCGTCAGCCGCTGCCGAAAGATTTCGCCCAGCCGCTTCGTGTGTGCGAGGAGTTTGTCGCGCTCGACCGCCTCGATGAACGCCAGACCCGCCCGGGCGGCGATCGGATTACCGCCGAACGTGCAGGCATGCATGCCGGGCCGCAGGCTTGGGGCGATCTCGGCTGTGGTCAGCAACGCTCCGCCGGCCAGGCCGCCGCACAGGGCCTTCGACAGCGTCATCACATCCGGCTCGACGCCGAGCCCCTGATAGGCGAACCAATCGCCCGTGCGTCCACAGCCGGTCTGAACTTCGTCAAAGATCAAGAGCAGCTTGTGCTCATCTGCCAACTTCCGCAGGCCCGCGAGGAAGCCGTCAGGCGGAATTCGCACCCCACCTTCCCCTTGGATGGGCTCGATCATGATGGCCGCCGTCTCGTTGTCGATCAGCCGGGCGACGGCATCAAGATCGCCAAACGGCGCATAGACAAAGCCGGCCATCAACGGCCCGAGACCTTCGTGATACTTCGGCTGGGCCGTAGCCGAGGTGGCGCCGAGCGTGCGGCCGTGGAAGCCGCCCTCGAACGTGATGATCTTGTAGCGCTGCTTCGGCGTGTGTAGCCGGGCAAGCTTGATCGCCGCCTCGTTTGCCTCAGTGCCCGAGTTGCAGAAAAACGCCTGACCGCCGAAGCTCCGCTCGGACAGGGCCTTGGCCCATTGGCCTTGTAGTTCCGTATGCCACGTGTTGGGCACATGAATCAATTGGCCCAACTGCTCGCGCACCGCCTCGACCACCGCCGGAGGGCAATGCCCAAGCAGATTGCAGCCCCAGCCGTTGAACAGATCGAGGTAGCGGTTTCCCTCGGCGTCCCAGATGTACGATCCTTCGCCGCGCGTCAACGTGACCGGGAATCGGTTGTAGTTGGGAACTACGTACTTTTTAAACAGATTGAGCGTTTCGTCGGAAGTCATGTCGTTCGATCGATTTTGTTGGCAGGTGTGAGTGGGCGCCAATAGCGACCACCCGTCAACCGGAATTCCTTGCCCCGAAGCCCTCGCCTCTGGCGATCTGCGTCCCCACGCCCTTGGTCGTATACACTTCCAACAGCAGCGAATGACGCACGCGGCCATCGATGATGTGGATCTTGTTGACGCCTCGTTCGAGCGTCTCCAGACAGGCCTGGACCTTCGGAATCATGCCGGCATCGACCGAACCATCGCTAAGGAGCTTATGGGCCTCGGCCGCGGTGAGCGAATGGATCAGCGAGTCGGGATCGTTCTTGTCGCGGCGCACCCCGTTGACGTCGCTGAGGTACACCAGTTTCTCCGCCTGTCAGCGCCTGAGCCACGGCCGTCGCCGCGGTATCGGCGTTGACGTTCAATTTTTGGCCGTCCCGAGTAATGCACATCGACGGAATGACCGGCACCACGCCCGCCTGGCAAAGTTCTTCGATTGCGGCCCGGTCTACTTCGGTCACGGCGCCCACGTAGCCGAGGTCGGCCGACCCGCCGTTGCCGTCGGGCAGCATAATCCGCTCGCCAAACAAGACGTTCTTGGTGCGGAAGTTCAGCGCCTTGGCCCGCCCGCCGAGTTCTTCAATGCGGCGTGCCAGATACTCGTTGACTTCACCGGCGAGCACCCTTTCGACGATGGCCAGCGTGTCGGCATCCGTGTAGCGGCGGCCTTGAACGAAGTGCGGTTTCAGTCCGGCCGCGGCCATGGCTCGGCTAATGGCCGCTCCGCCCCCGTGAACCACCACCGGCCGCATGCCGACGGTCTCCATGAAGACGAGGTCCAGCAACAGATGGATCATCGCCCGCTCGTCCTCCATCACGCTGCCGCCGAGTTTGATCACGGTGATCTTATCGCGGAACTGGCGGATCCACTGGAGGGCTTCGATCAGGACGTCGGCTTTCAGAATGGCTTCTTCCAACAGCACGCTCCCCCGTCGACAGTAAGGTGGGCAAACGGCGTCCCCGCTCTGGTGAGCCTCGGCGGGGAAAACCCCCCATTGTAGACGAGCCTGGGCCCATGTCAACGCCGCGCGGAATTGCGCAATGGAAAGAAGTGCGGTCGGCATGGTCCCTTCCATCGGCCAAATCACGCGTACGACACACGAATGGCACCTGCGATTTACGCGTTGGCGGGCCGCAATTCCAAGAAAAGCCCGGGTCATTCCAAGAAAAGCCCACACCGCCCACTGGAAGATCATGGCCGTTCGTGGCAAGATTGGGGCATGAACCAGACCACCGCCATTGTGTTGGCTGCGGGCAAGGGTACGCGGATGAAGTCGGACCTGCCCAAGGTGCTGATGCCGATCTGCGGCCGGCCAATGATCGACTATGTCCTCGATGCCCTGGTCGAAGGGGGGATTCAGCGTATCATTACCGTCGTGGGCTACCGCGCCGATTTGGTTCGCGAGGCGATCGATGGCCGAAGCAACGTCGATTTTGCACTCCAGAGCGAACAGCGCGGCACGGGCCATGCCGTAATGATGTGCCGCGACCTGCTGGCCGATGTCGAGGGCCCCGTGCTGATCGTCACCGGTGACGCGCCGCTCATGCAGCCCGATTCGGTGGCGGCGCTCCTGGAAGATTACGCCCGGCGTCCCGCGGCCTGTGTGCTGGGCACAGCGTACAAGGACGACCCCGGCGGGCTGGGCCGCATCGTCCGCGACGCCGCAGGCAAGTTCGTCGGCATCGTCGAAGAACGCGACGCCACGCCGGAGCAGCGGCAGATCAACGAAATCAACATGAGCTACTACGTATTCAATTGTAGCGACCTGCTCGGCGCGCTCGATCGCATCCGCCCGAACAACACACAGGGCGAGTACTATATTACCGACGCGCCGGGGCTGCTGGTCGCCGAAGGCAAAGAGGTTCGTGCCCTGCCGGCCCTCAAGCCCTGCGAGGCGCTGGGAATCAACACCATTGAGGAATTGGCGGCCGTCGAATTGGAGCTAAAAATGATGACAGCCCGATAGGCTGGGCGTTGCCTGACTTTGACGAGCGAAACGTTACGCGCAGCCTGACCTGCAACTAGTCTCTAGTCCCTAATGTCCCGTCCCCCTTTCCCATGGACTCCATGAAATTTTTCACCGGACGCGCCCACCCCGAATTGGCCAAGAGAATCTGCGAATACTTGGGGCTGCCGCTGGGCCGCGCCGTGATGGGCAATTTCCCCGACGGCGAAATCTCCTGCAAAATCGACGAAGACGTCCGTGGCCGCGACGTCTTCATCCTTCAGCCGACCTGCCCGCCGGTGAACGAAAGCCTCATGGAACTCTTGATCATGATCGAGAGTTTCAAGCGGGCAAGCGCCGATCGGATCACCGCCGTCGTGCCGTATTTCGGCTACGCCCGGCAGGATCGCAAGGATGAAGGACGTGTGCCGATCACCGCCAAACTGGTGGCAAACCTCATCACTCGGGCCGGCGTCGATCGCGTGCTGGCCATGGACCTGCACACCGCACAAATCCAGGGTTTTTTCGACATCCCCGTCGATCATCTCTACGCCGCCCCGGTGATCGACGAACATTTCAAGAACATGGGCTTCAAAGATGACGATTTCGTCGTCGTCAGCCCGGACGAAGGGAGCATCAAGCGGGCGTTGGCCCACATGGCCCGCCTCGGCGGCCATCTGGCCATTATCGATAAGCGCCGCAGCACCGCTGAAAAGACTATGCAGGCCAATGTCATCGGCGGCAAGGTCGAGGGTCGCGTGGCCCTGATCTTCGACGACATGATCAGCACGGCCGGTTCGATCTGTGGAGCGGCCGAAGTGATGCACCAACACGGCGCCCGGCAGATTTACCTTGCGGCCACGCACGGCCTACTGGTCGGTGGAGCGATCCAACGCCTGCAAGAAGCACCGATCGACGGCCTGATTCTGACCGACACAATCCCCGTGCCGTTGGAGAAACACATTCCGACGCTCAAGATCCTTGGCGTGGCCCCGCTGTTGGGCGAAGCCATCAAGCGCATCCACCGCAACGAGTCGGTCAGTCGGCTGTTCGTGTAAGAGAGAGCAAGACGACTCCACGTTGCGGCCCAGGAGTGCCGGGGACCAAGTTCATTTGGGAGTAACCGTTCGCGGTGTGTAAAGACTGATAGTGGAGGATTCGAGTGATTTGGATATCAAGCAGGCATAGCGAGAGTCTTTACGCGGAAGGAGGTTGACGTACAGATTGAGGCCGCCGCGCCGACGATTGTCGCCAAACACCGCGCGTTGGCTTACTGGTGTCCCCACTGCGAGGCTGTTTTCACTGGAGCCCGATGGACAACTTCGAGTGGTCCGTGGGGCTATACCCGCCGCTTTGGCCTGACGCGCGTCGATTTCCAAACGCGGCGGTGCATCCCCAAGCTCAGTTTTCGCTGGCATCAGCAAGCGATTCGCGAAAATCGCGTCGTGTAGCGGATCAAGGGATCAGAACCTCAGAAAAAGAAAGACTCCCGCCCGCTTTGATTTCCCCTCACAAGTGGCTGACGTCCACAGACTCGCCATCCATCCGGTCGCCGAGGCGTCTGCGAACGTCCTCGGTTGTGTCGTACGAGACTTGATGGACCGAGCCATCGCAGAACGCCATGTTGAAGGCGTTATTATGGGCGCTTCCGAAGGAACTCTCACCGAGCGATGTATACGCGGGATCTGTCTTCGCGTCTTGAAAGAACTGACACGCATGCGTGCTACCCGCCAGAGTTGTCCAGCGAACAGTGTCTCTATTGTAGCCGACAGCCCAGCCCTGATCATCACCCGAGTCCGTGCCGGCTTCGTACAAGTCGGAGTGAATAAAGCGTTCACCCGCCAGGAACGTGTTACTTGTGCCGTCGCTGATGTCCGAGAGCCGACACATGCTGCGATAGTAGATAACCCCCGTGATCCTGGCGGCGTCGTTGTTGTTGCTCCATTGAGATTCCGCCCGGCTATCGGCGGATGCGTATATGTTTGTCCCGGTGCTTTTCGGTGGGTCCAGATAGTAGAGCGCGCTGACTGTCGCATTGGTGTTGGCAGTGCTTGCTCCGCCGGCGTTGCCGGCGTAGTCGCTCTTAGCAATCGTTTCGGGCGCACTGGCGTTTTTAAGAGTGCCCCCGGCGCCGCCCGCAAGAAACGGGTATGCTGACGCCACACGCCGCGTCGGACAATGGAAGGCCGCGATTGGCGTCATGGCCATTTTCATCTCCGCGTCCATCTTGGCCGTGCCTGTAAGACCCTTGCTCAAGTCATAGACCCCCTGCTGTTCGATGTACGGGAGTATGTTAAAGTACCAGCCGCCGGGCTGGCGGTCTGAAAATCCCCGCTCGGGATCACCGACCCAAGTCAAACTCCAACCGCCGGTCGGAAGGTAGCCTTGGGAAGATTCGTGACCTAAACAGGCCAACGCCATCTGCTTCAGGTTGTTGGAGCACTTTGTTCTGCGGGCCGCCTCGCGAGCTGCCTGGATCGCCGGCAGCAACAGCGCGATGAGAATGCCGATAATCGTGATGACGACCAGCAACTCCACGAGTGTGAAACCGCGTGGAGAACCGAGGTCGATCGTTTGCCGACGTGCGAAGCATCTTGGGCCCCCGGCCCTCAGTCGCCGCGCGCGTCGTTGAAGCTCCTTGCGTAATAGCCGTTTGTCTCTGCTGCTTTGCATAATGAGCACCATTCTTCCCTTTTGCTCCGTTAGTTCTTGGATGGGGTGACGACCTCGACCGCCGGCCAAAATATCCCTTCGCGTGTCGCCAACGATATTTGCCACGTGGTATGTCCCGTTGAAAGCGTCGCAACTGGGTGTGGCAGTTGTACGGCCGCGCCCATATCTTTGCGATTCTGATAGAAGCGGCCGTTTGGCGGCCACACCAACAAGCAATTCAACGGTCTATTGGGACGAATCATCCATGCGCCGGCCAGGCCGACCATCGTTGTCAGCATGAAGATGCTCGATGGTTCGGGAGCCGGGGTCAACGTGCCGATTGACTGGTTGTAGGTCGACAGTAATTTGCTCAGGTCGGCAAAGTCGACAGCGCCGTCGTAATTGGTGTCACCATCTGCCCACACTCCAGATTTATTGTACGTCGACAGTAGCTTGCTCAAATCGGTGAAGTTCGCCGTGCCATCCAAATTGGTGTCGCCGTACAAGGTGTAGGCCACGCTAATCTTGCTGGTCATCGTGTTGTCGACCCAGCCTAAGCCGTGGCTAGAATCTGCGGTCGAACACAGGAATTTGCCGATATTGAAGCGGATTCCATTGCTGCCAAGATAGCTCGTCGTCAGCAGGATCTTGATCGCGGCCACCGGATCAGCTTCGCCGGCGTAGTCGAGAACGAGCATCCCGGCCTTGATGTCTGCGCCACCGTTGTTCAGGACCGGGGCCATGGCCTTTGCCGCGCCTTGGAGGATCAACTTGCCGCCTTCGACGGTCGTTAGGCCGCCGTAGGTGTTGACGCTGCCCATGGTCACAGTGCCGGCGCCCTGCTTCTTCACCGTCGTGGCCGTTCCGGCGATGCCCTTAGTGCCGGTGATCGTGAAGTTCTTACTGGCGTTATTGAAAACCACGCTGGCGGGAGTAACGTCCGCCACGCTGATGTCGGCGGTCGAACCCGCGGCCGTGTCGTCAAAGGTCACGGCGGCGCCATTGCTATAGCTTGCGGCCGCGCCACCGCTCAGTTTCCAGTTGCCCGACCCAGCCGTCGTGCTCCACGCCGAGTTAGCACCACCGGTCCAAGTTGCAGCAGCGGCGGCAATCACCACGTCGTTGCCCCCGGAGAGTGTGCCCGCGAGGGCGTCGGCGCCGTAGTAGATGTGCCAGGCTCTGGCGCCCGTCATAAACACCGTAGTGTCATTGGTGTAGTTGCTGAAGGCACCGCCAATGGGGTCGACGCCATCGTTCAACACGACCCAGAACATGTCGCTTGTCGCATCGGGCGTAAATCCGGCCGCCTTGTTTACCGTCAGCAGGCCGCCGAGAGCGACTGTGCCGTCAACCACCAGTTGACTGTAGCCCGTGCGGGCGGGCGAGCCGTTGATGTCGCACTGGTACGTCCCCTGCAAGACGACGCCTTCCTGGACAGTCAGTTGTCCGGGGTTGCTGCCGGTGGCGATGTGAAGCGCGCCTTGGGAGACGACGAGATTTCGCACGGCAAGTTGCGCCCCGTTGGCGATCTCCAATGTGGTATTCAAACCATTGACCGCGACGTTGCCCACGGCCGGGACCGCCGAGTCGACGGTTATGGCGCCGCCGCCGGAAAGAGTCACATTTGCTCCCTGGGCGTCGGCGGTTGCTTTGGCGACAGTCAAAGAGAGCAGGGCATAGTCGGCGCCCGTATTGCTGCTGACGGCGACATTGAGTTTCCCGCCGTTGAGCGCGCTCAACGACCTGCCCAGATCGACCACGCCCATCGAGGTCGTGCCGACCGCCCGGCTCGGGCTCCACGTCAGACTGGAAAGCGGAGTCTCGCCGACACCGTCGATCCACATCACGTCGTTGGCCCAGGCGCCGCCGGCAGGACGCAGCGCCATGGCCAAGGACGCGTTGACCACTTGCTCGCCGGCGTCCAGCGTATAGAGTTGCGTAAACGCCAAGTTGCGGTCGGTGGAAACGACGTCAAACCCGCCGACGTTGCTGCCGTACTTGGCCTGCATTTGGCTCTTGAATGCGGCATCGATGTAGTAGTTGTCATCCGTGTTGGCGCTGCCGTCGTAGGTAAGGCTATCGATGTCGCCGATCAAGTAATCGCGCGATTGAACGGTGCGAACGGCCGGAACGGCGAACTTGTTCCACTTCTGAACGTCGGTCCAGTTGCCGCTGCCGCTGGTCCACCCGTAGTCGCGAATCGTAGCCGCATCGGCCAATTGCGCCTGGTAGAGGCTCGCCGTGCTGACCTTGGCGGCGGTTGGGCCCGACGACTCGCGGTAGCTCGGCCGACTGCCCCCGCCCAATGGATCTGGGTTGAGGGGGGCGAGTAGGCTTCCCCGACAGCCAATCAGCCAATTCTGGGACGTGGGAGGATTTTGTACTCGGTAGCCCTTGGCCGTGCAGTTCCACAACACCATGTTTGCCCCAGTCCATCCGGCGCCATCGGTCGCGCGGACTTGGATGTCGAGTTCATTGCCTTGAATCGTGGTGTTATCGAACAACAAACCGTTGGACCAATTTTGGTGCGCCCCGACTCAGCGTGCGCATTGATCGCGCGGCAGTTAAAGAACACGTTGGGTCCGGTCACTTGGTTCGCCGAAACGAAATCGTGGCGACCATCCGATGCGAGACAATTGGCGACCAGAGATTGTTGCCCATGAATATCGTACGTGTATCGCCGGCCAGCGGTGATCTGGCTCTTGGGCATTTCCGAGGTGCAGTCAGTAACCGTAACGTTCTTGGCGTACCGGTCGATTTGGACGTGCGAATCGGCGAAGTAGCGGGCCGTCGTATTGCGAACCCAGGCGTTTTCAGCCCGGTACACGTCGACGAAATCCCAGCAGTGAGCCTCGTCCGTGTCCGATGCATAGTCTGACTCCGCGCGGAGATTCTCCACACCGACGTTGCTGATGCGACCTGAGAACGTCGATTTTTTGAACGTCGCGTTGATGCCAAATTCCGCTTTTTCGATCGCGGTCGTGATGGGAGAATCGAGAAACACTCGGTTGCCCTCGATGCGTGTGATGGTCCGCTCCCAGGTCAGGCCCATGTCGCTTGTAGTCCATGCGTCGTCGCCCAAATAACTCGCGCCCATGCCGACGGCCGCAATCCATGCGTCGGTAGCGGGCCGCGTAATTGTGATCGTGTTGCCCACGCTTAGCCCCGACGTCGAGTTGACGCGGAAGCTGTTTGTTCCGGCCGGCACTTTCTTGTCGATGATACTGTAGGTCGATCCGCTTAGGGTGTTGCTGCCCGTGCCATCGATGCAAATCAGTCCCCCGGCCCTGTAAACTTCCTCGCGCGTGCTGGTGCCCGTGGCATGTAAGATTGTGCCGGTGTCACCTTGTCCTTCTCCCCGCAACACAACGCCGCTGGCATTGATCTTGAGTTGGCTGGCGATCTCATAGGAACCGGCCGTTAGCAGCACCGCGCCACGAACGCCGTTGACCAACGGCATTGCGGCCACCTGATCAATGGCGGCCTGGAGTCGGGCCGTATCGTCGTCCGAATCGCTATCGGCATAGACCGTCACGGCAACGGGCACGTCGGGAATCGCCGTCTTGCCTTGACCGTAGCCGACGATCGAAAAATCCGAGATGCGATCGCCTTCCACGTCGGGCGTGTAGATCATCCGGCCCGTATAGCCGGGATGCGCCCAAATGCTCTCCGCAGCGTGACACGTGCCAATTGCGAACAGCGCTGCCGCGCACAGCGGCCCGGCAAGCCATCGGCAAATCCCAAGAAACGCGGCACGACAACGCCCTCCGGGCCCCGACGCCAACATGCTGCTCTCCTCGATTTGTCCGTCTGTTCCTTACCCGATGGATTTGAATGTAGCAGGGTTACGCAAATTTATCAAATATTGCTTGCTATATTCGCTTTTGTCTCGTTAGCTTTTGGATGGGGTGACGACCTCGACCGCCGGCCAAAATATCCCTTTGCGTGTTGCCAACGATCTGTGCCACGTGGTATGTCCCGTTGAAAGCGTCGCAAGTGGGAGTGGCAGTTGTACGGCCACGCCCATATCCTTTGCGATTCTGATAGATGTGGCCGTTTAGCGGTCACACCAACAAGTAATTTCAACGGTCTATTGGGCAGCCTTGCCGCCCCAGATTCAAAACTTCGATCCGTCGACCGGCATATTATCCTTCCGGTTGCCGAGTCGATGGTGGGTGTCAATGTCGATCGAGTACTTCATCGAATGCACCGAGCCATCGCAAAACAACATATTGAAGCCGCTCGCATGGGCGCTGCCAAATGCGGCCGGGTAGTCGGTAGTTGCCATACCCAGTGCGCCCCGCTGACCGCGCGTATCTTGATAGGGCTGGCACTTTGGGCTGCTGAAGTTGTGTGCTATGTCAACGCCCGTCCATCGAATTACTTCTCGGTCATAGCCGGAATTCCAACCGCGGTTATCGCCCGAGTAATCGCCCGTGAGATAGCCCGCTGGGTCCATATACTTCTCACCGACTAAGTAGGTGTTGGTGGTGCCATCGCCAATATCGGCGAGAATCGTCTGACTATGGCGATAAATCACACCTGTCGCCGTATTTGAACAGCCGGTGTAGGTTGTAGCCCATACTGGGTCGGACATGCTGTTTCCCGTAGTGTAAAAGTGGGGTGCCGTCCCGGCGGACGGTCCAGACCCTGCCACGTCATCGAGAACATCGCCCGCGCACGCCACGTAGTCGTTATGGCCCGTGACGTCTGCCGGAAGCGTAACATTATTGAACGTGGTTGTATTTGGATAGGCCTTCGCTCTGCGCCGCGTTGGGCAATGAAAGACGCTCACGGGTGTCCCCAGCCGTATGACGGCCTGGTCCATTGCCCCGGTCGTGCCCGAACTCATCCCATCGCCCATGTTGTGCAGCGGCGTCAGGTCGATGAACGTGAGAATATTGTAGCACCAGCCACCCGGCTGCCGCTTTCCAGAACCGCAAGCGGGATCGCCGGCCCATCGATTGCCCCATCCGCCCGACGGAAAATACCCCAGCGCCGACTCGTGGTTCAGGCAGCCCAATCCAATCTGCTTGAGATTGTTGGCGCATTGCATTCGTCGGGCGGCTTCACGTGCTGCCTGCACCGCCGGCAACAAAAGCGCGATGAGGATGCCGATGATCGTAATGACGACCAGAAGCTCTACGAGTGTGAAGGCTGGCCGGGACGACGCTCGGCGTTCTCTTGAAGACCGAGAGGAACACATGGCTGCGTGCCCTGGGTGTTTAATTTGGCAAACCTCGCCCGATCTTCGCGTTGCCACAGCAGCATTTGAGAAAGGCACTCGCCTGTTGCTTCCGCAGCGCGAGACGCATGAATAAAGATAGGCGGACGGTGGGGCGGCGCAGGTCCGCCGCCACCATCCGCTTCAACGCCAATTTACTTTCGCTTGCGCCAAGCGAAAACCAGGAGTCCCATGGCAGCCGCGCCCAACAGGCCCAGCGTGCCAGGCTCCGGAGCAACTACCTGAATCTGAACGCCTCCGCCGGAGGCGCCGCCGAGATTCACGGCTGCGCTGCCAATGACAGCGCCCGCTGTGGTACCCAGACCCGAGGGCACATACTCCCAGGTCTTTCCGTCGCTGGTCGTGGCAGTGCCAGTGGCAGCGTCGAAGAGATTGAACAACACATCGGCGTCCTTGGCATTGTAATCCAGGGTATCAAGGCCCAGGTTGTACAAAGCCGCGGCCTTCCCAGCGGTCAACAAATCGCTCCAAACCCCAAGGTCGTCGAGCGTCCCGTCCAGATACGACGGGCCTGTACCGGTGGGCAGAGGCCCGGTGCGCCCAATCGCTCCGATATAGTTAGGGAAGGTCCATGCATCAAACGTGACAGCATGATTCGTCCCCAACGTATTGGTGCCCGTTGCGGCAGTGAATACCCCGTCGACATAGGTGGACAACGAACTCGTGCCGGCAGTGCCCGTCGTGGCCTGCCATGCCATGGTGACCTGGTGCCAACTTCCATTGTTCAACACCGTGTTCGAGGGCACCACGGCGACATTGAACTGGCCCGATTCGTTGGCGGTACCATCGCGCAATTGGAGTCGCAAAGAATTTGCCACGTATGCGCTGTCGCTGGCGGTTCCCTCATTGAAACCGATGTTAAAGATATTCTTGCTGACGGTACCGGTGTCAGCGCCCTTGGCCCCAATAATCGTTCCGGTATGAGTGGTGTCTGTGGAATTGATCCAGAAAGTGACCGTTCCCGAAGCCGGAGTCGAAATGAGGTTTGTGGCCTCCGCGTAATCGGAATTGCCAGTGGTGCGGAAGAGCAGCGAACCTGAGCCGACCACGCCGCCCAAGCTGTTGTTGGCTGCATTGTCTGCGCCTACGTTGTTGTCCAACGTTGCAACAGGCGCGCCGGAAACGGCGTTGGCGGCCGAGTTGGCCGCGATATTGACAGCATCGTCAAACGTGTAAAGACTGACGAGCGCGGCTTGGCTCGCGGACGCGCATAGCGCAACCACGGCCACAACCGTCAGAAACAAACTAAGCCTTTTCATGGGTACCTCCAAATTGGGAAAGTAGAAAGGAGCGGGAAATACTGATGTCACGCAGCAGTAATGTCGAATCTAGTCTCGCGCCGCAAAACAGTCAATCAATAGGTCGTTACCCCCCCTAGAAATATTGAAATTGGTAGATATAGCTACATATAACACCCCTCTGATTAGCGAGGCCATATGTGTCAACTCCAAAGCTACCGGAACAGAGAAAGGCAAGGGTAATATCTCGCAAACGGTAGTGCTTGCGTTGTGCAATCCAGTGCGTTGTGCAATATAGGGAGAATAGGTGCCATACCTCACGCTTGCCGTGGGCATGCAGCGGCGCGAACATGCTTGCCGTGGTCCCGCAGTCGGGATTGCCAGCGTTGCTGAATGAACCCCAGCGTGTGTGCGCCGACGGGCCCCACGGGGACGCCAGCGTCGATGCCCAAGTTATTGACGTACGTCATCGCGGGGGCACCGGGAACGGCATTGGCAGCCGAGACGGTGCTGGCATCGTCAAAAGTGTAGAGACTTAGCAAAGCACCTTGGCTCGCGGGCGCGCATAGCGCAAGCACCACGATTGCCAGTAGAAATACACCGGACTTCCTCATCGCTGCCTCCAATTTGGAAAATTGAACTGGAACTGATACGCGAATGGCCTGATCTCGCACCGACAGCGTCGTTGAGCATAGCCATCGGCTGGAAAATTGTCAAGAAAAAGTGGCGTTACCCCCCCTAGAAATACGTGTGGCCTGATAGGATCGTCCAAGACGGTCGGCGAGGCAAGTTCGGTAGGGTGTGTGCTTGCAGGCACCATTTTCTGATGGGCACATGAGCGAGTACCCACGATGGCGACCTGAAGGAGGGACTCCACTCATGGCAGTCCGGTGGAGCATCGGCCTAGCGCTCGGGTGCGTGACGGGCCTTGATTGTCATTACGTCATTGCGTACGACTTGGAGAATACGCAATCGACTGGGGGGATAGCGACCTGTGGCACAGCGATGAATTTCAGCCGGCTCGAATGGTCTCGAATGATTGGTGCGTGCAAGCACGCGCCCTACGAGACTCCCGACCGCTGTTGTTTCAGTTCTTTCAGAACTGCACTTCGTCGGCGTCGAATACCGGGCCCTCGACGCATGTGCGGCGATAGTCCCAGCCGCCGCTGGCATCGCGGATCTTCTTAACGCAACTGAAGCAGATGCCGACGCCGCAGGCCATCGGGCTCTCCAGCGATACTTGGCACGGCACGTCCAGTTCTTTGGCGATCTTGGCCGTCGCGTCCATCATCGGCTCGGGCCCGCAACAGACAACGCGGCACTCCCAGGCCGACTTCTCCACGATTGGCCGAATCAGATCGGTCACGAGCCCATGGTAGCCTGCCGAGCCGTCGTCAGAGCTCAAATGCACCGTCACGCCGGCGCGGCGAAAGTCGTCAACGCCCGCGGCATACTCCGCACTGCGAACGCCGTAGCACAGCGTGATATGGTGCGTGTGCATGATCTGCCGCGGTGGGTCGCCATAGCGGTGCAGGCCAAGATATTCGCGGGCCAACGCCAGAAAGGGCGTCTGCCCGATGCCGCCGGCCACCATCAACAAATGCTCGGTTGCGATGGGCGGGAAGCCGTTGCCCAGCGGGCCCCAGACCTCTAGCCGAGAGCCGGGCCGAAATTCGGGCAAGAGCCGCGTCATTTTGCCGACGGCCATGTACACAATATCCAGAAAATGCGGTCGTCCGGCAACATCTGGTACCACATCGTACAGTGCCAGCGGTCGGCCTAACAGCGGATCGTTGCACCCGGCCAACCGCAACATGAGGAACTGCCCCGGCACGATCCGTCGCGCAATCTCCGGGCAGGCGAAACGAATGCGGTACGTATCGCGTGCCAACGACACGTTCTCTTCAACAAGGACCGGTCCGTGCCAGGCATGATCGGCATAGGTCGGAGTATGCATGGGCAAATCCACGGGGATGGAATTGTTAGGCAACCGTCCGCAATTCAACGTCATGAGTCAAGATTGACACGATGAAGAATCGAGGCATCAATCTTGTTAATCGTGTGAATCTTGTCTCCCGCATCCGCCACGTACGGCAAACAACGTGCGACGCCGGCGCCTCTCTACTCTCGGCGAAACGCAATGTGGCGATGCCAATGTTCATCGTCGGTGGTCGGAAAATCCATGCGGACGTGCGATCCGCGGGTCTCCTGCCGTTGGAGCGCCGCTTCGATCATCAGTCGGCCGACACTCAGCATGTTCTGCAATTCCCACCCACTGGGATCGGGGAATTGGCGTGGCAGTACGTAGCGGCACCAGTTGTTGATGCTATCCAGCGCCTCGCGCATTCCTTCGGCGTCGCGGCGCACGCCCATGTTCCGCCACATCAGGCTTTGCAGCGCGTTTCGAATATCGCCCAGGTGCAACGGTTCCGTGAGGGCATCGATGTGCGGGTTTTCAATGACCGAGGCGGCGAAATCGTCGTGCAGCAGTGCCGCGGCCGATGATGCGCCCTGGCCGGCATGCGCTCCGTAAACCAAGGCCTCGAGCAGGCTATTCGACGCCAGCCGATTGGCTCCGTGCAAGCCGCTGGCGGTCACTTCGCCGGCCGCCCAGAGGTTTGGCACGGTGGTACGGCCTTCCAGATCGACGGTGACTCCGCCCATCATGTAATGGGCGCCCGGCCGGACCGGGATACGGTCGCGAGTGATGTCCAAATCGAACTCGGCGCACACAGCGGCGATGCCGGGGAATCGCGAGAGTACTAGCTGCGGGTCGAGATGCGTCAGGTCGAGATAGACGTTAGGATGTCGCGTCTTTTCCATCTGGCTGACGATGGCTAGGCTCACTACGTCGCGTGGGGCCAACTCGCCCCGGTCATCGTAGTCGGTCATGAAGCGGTGGCCGTGTCGGTCGACCAGCCACGCCCCTTCGCCGCGGGTGGCCTCGCTGATCAGGCTGCGGCTTCCGCCGGCAATGTACAACACCGTAGGGTGAAACTGCATGAACTCCATATCACGCAGCTCCGCGCCCGCGCGATAGGCGACCGCCATGCCGTCGCCGGTTGCCACTTCGGGATTCGTTGTTTCGCGATAGAGTTGGCCGGCCCCGCCGGTCGCCAGGATCGTTTGCTTTGCCCAGACCATGGTCTTGCCGTGCCGGTTGTTCCAAACCAGCGCACCGCGGCACGCGCCATCGCGCGTCAGCAGGTCGAGCGTAAATGTGTGCTGCCAAATGCTGACGTTGGCCGCCTGCTTCGCCCGGTCGATCATCACGCGCATAATCTCGCGCCCGGTGGCGTCGCCCAGGGCATGCACGATTCGGTCGTGGCCGTGTCCACCCTCGCGGCCCAGCGCCAAGTGGTCGCCGGCTTGATCGAAGTGGGTGCCCCAGTCGATCAATTCACTAATCCTCAGCGGGGCCTCGCCCGTGACGCGCTCGACGACGGCCCGATCGCACAAAGAACCGCCGGCGGTGATGGTGTCGGCAACGTGGTCCTCGATACGGTCGTCGGCATCGACGACCGCCGCCACGCCACCTTGCGCGTAATTGCTGTTCGACTCCTCGATCGCCTCCTTCGCGATCACGACCACGGAGAGCTTCGGATCGACCGCCGTCGCCGCCTGCAAACCGGCCAGCCCACCGCCGACGACCAGCACGTCGGCAAAGAAATGCGGAACACTCTTCGGGTGGAAGGGAACCAGATATCGTGGAACGGCGGGCATTTTGGAGTGTGGCGACCGATTGCCGCTGTGGGAGCGCGGCAATTTATCGCCGCTTTCTACTTCTCACCAGTCTAACAAGCGGCAGGCACGCTCGCCAGCGGGACCGTCCAACAACAAGCACCGGCCGCCTGTCGCCCGCACGGGCAGCGACTATAATGGCGTTCGTCGTGAGGCAAGCTCTATGATCAAAGACGCCCTGCAAATTGTCGAGTCCGGACGTGATTTGTCGATGGAGCAGATGGCGGCGTCCATGGGCCGGATCATGGATGGCGGCTGCGATGAGGATCAGATCGCCCGGCTGTTGCTGGCCTTGCACCGCAAAGGGGAAAGCGTGGCCGAGATAGCCGGTGCAGCGGCGGCCATGCGGCAGCGAATGACGCCTATCGCCTCTTCGCGTGCCGACCTGATCGACACCTGCGGCACCGGCGGTGACGGCTCGCGTACTTTCAACATTTCCACGGCCGCGGCCCTGGTTACCGCGGCGGCCGGCCTGCCGGTGGCCAAGCACGGCAACCGGGGCATCACGAGCCGCAGCGGCTCGGGCGACGTGCTGGCCGCGCTGGGCGTCAATATCGAGGCCGACGCCGCACGTGTCGAGGCATGCCTGGCGGAACTGGGCATCTGCTTTTGCTTTGCTCCGCTCTTGCACACGGCGATGAAGCATGTCGCGGGCGTGCGCAAACGACTCGGCATGCCGACGATCTTCAACATACTCGGTCCGTTGGTCAATCCGGCATCGGCCCCGTTTCAGTTGCTCGGCGTCGGCAAGGCCCCGTTACAGCCACTCTTGGCCGAAGCCTTGCTTCTATTAGGCACGCGTCGTGCGCTGGTCGTGCATGGGTCCGATGGCCTCGACGAAGTAACGCTCGATGGCACGACTCAGGTCCTCGAAGTAAGCGGCGGCAAGATCGAGCAGTTCCAGTGGTGCCCCGCCGACTTTGGGCTACAGTCGGCGGGCCGCGAAACGATGCTTGTCAACACGCCGGCCGAGAGCGCCGAGCAGATCCGCCACATTCTGGCCGGCCGCGACGGTCCGCCGCGCGACATTGTCGTGGCCAATGCCGCAGCGGCCTTATGGACGGCCGGCCGGTCGCCGTCGCTAGAAGCATGTGCCCAACAGGCAAAGCACGCCATCGACTCAGGCGCCGCCAGCGATCTATTGGCCCGGCTAGGCCATCGCACCACGAACAATTGATTTTTGATCTTAAGCGCCCCGGCGGACGCGCCAGCACGCTCGCGTGGCAATCAACAGAAAAAATGCTCCGAGTAGGCTCAAGCTGCCCGGCTCGGGCACCACGGCCTGAATGCCATCGAACCAGGTTTGTCCCATGCGAGCATAACCGTCCACGCTGGGGTGAACGACCGTCAGGCTCGACGGACTGGCGTACAGGCTTGTATCGACTGCCCCTTCCGTCGTCAAAAAATTGGCATACTGGTCCACGGTGGTCACCAGGTTGCCCTGATCCTGGAAGTAGGGCACCAACGTGTTCTTGATGTAATCGTTGTACTTCTGCACGCTCGAATATGTCTTCAACGGGATGATCTGGGCGACGATTACGTGGGCATCGGGCTTCGTGTTCACGATTGTCTGCACCAAGCTGCTCAGTTGTGTCTCCGAGGTAACAGGTTCCGCGGTGCCCGCCATGTCGGAGTTGTTGGTGCCAACGTGCAGCAGGACGATATCAGGATCGTCCGTATTGAGCCAATTAACAACGTTGCTGGCAATATAGCTGGTCGTCTGGCCCCTGTAACCTCGATGGTGATCCTGTCCGAGCGCAGCAAGATCGGGCCCACTGATGGCCGGAGGCAGCGGCGTGCTGTTCCAAGGTTCTGGCGAAGCCCCTACGAACTGAAAGTCGTAGCTGGCATTGGCCTTGTTGACTAATTCCACTCGAACGCGGGAAGTCCGAGGCGAGTGAATTTATTGAGGATTTTACTTCGCAGTCGCGTTTCGGTGCGTTGATTGTGGATTTCGCGGTTTTTCAAGTGGTCGCCAAAACAGCATTTCATCCGATACATGGCTGTTTCCGAAAGGCTGCGGCGATGATAGCCGACATCTTCCTTCCATCGCCGACGTCCGCGACGGCGGATCGCTCGGATCGCCACGTCCCGCGACAGCGGACGACCGCTCGAATTGCCGTGCTGCTTAATCTTTGCGTTCCGCTGCGGTGGAACAATCGCCTTGATCCTCCGCTTGGCCAGCGTTTCATAGACCTTCCATTTGTCGTAAGCGCCGTCGCCGTAAAATCCATCGATCTTGCCCACCACTTGATCCAAAAGGGCATCCACTTGGCCGCCATCGTCGCAACTATTGTCCGTCAATGTCTCCGCTTCGATCTCGTGCGTATCGGGGTTCACCGCCAGATGCAATTTTCGCCAAGTACGGCGTTTGCTCTTGCCGTGTTTGCGCATCTTCCATTCGCCTTCCCCGAAAACCTTCAGGCCAGTGCTATCGACGACCACGTCGATCGATCCCGTGTGTTTCGCAATGTCGAGCGAGATGCCCATTTTGGCAGCCCGCTTGGCCAGCGACGTGTAGTCTGGAATATCGAGTTCGATTCGCATCAGTTCGACGAGCGATTTGCCGAGTCCTTCGGTTTGGCGGTACGGCAGTTGAAACAGCTCTCGCAGAACGAGCAAACATTCGACGGCGGTGTCGCTGTACACAAACGGATGCCCAACTCCGGGATTTGCGTTATCGTGACGCCATTTTTCGATCGTTTCTTCGCAAAACCAGAAGGTAATCGACCCGCGTTGCACGAGCGACTCGTTGTACTTGCTCCAATTTGTGATTTTGTACGTACCTTTCCGTGTACCGGCCATGTCGAGACTCCTTCAAGACGTTTCCTGTTATTCAAATCCTCCTTGTTCTACGCATCAAACGCTTAAATAGCTCGACAAGACCGCTGGCATTCGTGAGTTTCGTATACAGCGGACCGCGATAACCAAAAGAGAATGTGCCGTTTCCCGTCCAAGCATAGACGCCCGTGTTGGTGATGCCGGTCGTAATCGAGTCGCCCAGCGGCATGATGCGAGTAGTGGCGGCCGATGCGCTGCTGACCAGCAAGATGCAAAACGCGACCACGAGAAACGACCTGTGCACAGAGAACAGTTGGCCAAGTTGCATCGGCGGCGATGTAGTACGTTGCGGCATTGTCACTGTTCTCCTTTTAAGTGATAGGAAACAGACAAATGAGACAATCAGAAAGCGCGATAAGACAAACATTACCGATTCCGCTACTTTGGCGATTTTAATAAGGTCAGACTGACGCTGCAATCGTTTCCACCCGCTGGGGGTGTTTTTTGGGGTTCCGCCGGCCTTTTCATCGTCCCGGCAACTTGCTAAACTAGGAGGTTCTATCCAACAGACCGCGATTCCCGTTTGGAGTTCCGCATGGCAAAACCGCACCGCATTGTGAAGAAAGCCAATCACGGCAAGCGCCCGTCGAACGCGAAGGGCCGGCGCTGAGCGCCGCGTGGTACGCACGTAGCTCTGACGCACCTTGTTCTGCTACCGAGGGAGCACGCCGTGGCCAGGAAACTGATCCTCGATTTTGCCGATTACGACCTCAACTGCGTTGTGGCCGATGTGGAGGAAATCCGTAGCTACAACCCACAGCGGTTTGAAATGGAGCAACTTACGGCCATCTGCTACGAGGATCCGCAGAGCAACGTATGCGTCGGCTATAAGGACGTTACCGAGAACGAGTTTTGGGTCCGCGGCCACATGCCGGGCCTACCCCTGATGCCCGGCGTGATCATGTGCGAAGCGGCCGCCCAGTTGGCCAGCTATTACAGCCACAAACGCCACTTCATGGAAGGGGTTATCGGTTTCGGCGGGCTCGAAGACGTGCGCTTCCGTGGCATCGTGCGGCCCGGCGACCGTTTTGTGATCGTCAATCGCCTGCTAAAACTCCGCCGCTCTATCATGACCTGCGAGTTTCAATGCTTCGTTAGCCAAAGCATGGTGTGTGAAGGCGTTCTCAAAGGGGTGAATATCCCTCGGGATCAGATTACCGGCGAATCGGCCGAGAACCCGGCCGACGATGAGGCACAGGCCGTCGGAGAGTAACCCGCATTTCGGGCCTTCTGCACAGTTCTTGCAACCATTGGCCGGGCATCGAACCATGGCCGCACAACCAGCGTTGGAAGCCTTCTGTGAGGAAGCGCGCCGCTTGGGCGGTCGGATGGGTTGCCGAGCCCTTGGAAATCGAACTCGCGTGCGTTACACTCTGTAGTCATCGGGCGGCCTCCTTGCTCGTGGCGAAAGTTGCTTGTAGTAAAACAACTTATGCCACAAAAGGCCGCCCTTTTCTATAGGGATCGTGAGAAATGCGGGCTGGTACACCTGTCGGAACACTCCTTCGTAGGGGCAGCCCTCGGCGAGGGCCACCCAGACCTTCCTCACCGTCACGCGAATCTGCGCCCCGATCTTCAACAGTTTCAAGCGAATCGTATCGCACTGGGCGTGGGCCATCGGCGTGCCCTGGAGTCCCTCACGCCGCAACGCCTGCAACAGGACATACGCCACCGAAGAGAACCACAACCGCAATTGGTTGGCACGCATCGTCGAGGCGCTGGTGCGATCGGCGAACAGAAATCGCTGCTGTTCCTTGATGCGGTTTTCCATCTCGCCGCGGCCGCAGTACTCCAGTTCGTAAAGCGTCTTGGCATCGTAGGACTCGGCGGAGAGCGAGCTTACGACGAAACGCGGATTGGCGCCCTTGTCGAGGTGTTCTGCCTTGCCCACCACACGCCGCGATCGGCTCCAACTATCCAGGGTTTGATAGGTGAAATCCTTGAAGACCCGCGCGGCATGGCCGGTGGCCTGGTGCTGTTGCTTGGCCTCGGCGAGTTCCGCCTGCAACTCGGCCTCCAGCCGCCGGTTCTTTGCCAAGCCGAACACATAATCCACGCGGTTCTCCTCGCACCAACGCAGCAGCGGTTCGCGGCAAAACCCCGAGTCGCCGCGTACGACGATCTTCACGTCGGGCCATTGTTCACGCAGACGCTTCACGACGGCCATCAGCTTCTTCAGCGATCCGGCCGCACCATCAATGTCCGCTGGACGGAGCCATGCGCCCAGCAACTCGTCGCCACAGAACAGATACAGCGGCAGGAAGCAGTACTCTTGATAATAGCCGTGGAAGAAGCGGCCCAGTTGGTCCCCGTGAACGGGATCGTCGGTGGCGTCGAAATCCAGGACGATGCGCGCCGGCGACTGGGGATGGGCTTGCAGGAAGAGTTCCACGAACAGCCGTTCAATGCCCTTCACGTCGGCCGCGATCTTCTTGTATCGGCTTCCCGTGTCGGCCCGGACGGGAGTGAGTTCCAAGCGGTTCAGCGTGCTCTTGCCCGCCAGCGGTTTTCCGCGGTCGCGGGCTCGCGTGCGGTTCCGGCCGGTGGGATCCTCCTTGCCGACCAGAGCGGCCAAGAGGGGATCCCGTCGGAGTTGGTCGTGGTCGTTGAGGTCTTCGTACCCCAGCGCCAGGGCGTAGATACGTTGGGCGACCAGTTCCAGGACCGTGTGTTCGACCAGTTCCGGATCGCGATGGTCAACGAAACAGACAGCGAACTGCCGGAGAATGCCTGTCCGCTGCTCGACCTCCCGCAGAAGCAGGCCGCCCGCGTCCGAAGTGATCGTTCCCCCGTCGAACGCCCCCACCACTTCGCGCCGTCCCAGGGGCTGAAATGCAAGCCGATCCGTGCTACACTCTGTTGACATGGGGTCGGTTCCTTTTTGTGACGCAACTTCGTTGTGAAAAACAAAGTTATGCCAAAGGAAACGGCCCTCTTCTATCCCAGTTGTGAGAAATGCGGGTTAGAGACAAAAGAGGTTGCACCCAGCTACGCTAAGGATGTCTCGGCCGTCGATCAAGTAGAGCATGGATGGCCATACTCGCTTGGCGATCTCCTCTCCGCTCTCACGTCGTCGCTCACTCCAAATGCGTTTGCCGAATGGCGGCCAGCGTGCGAACAGCCGGCTTCGACTTGCCACGGATGTCAATGAGGCCACCGTTGGGAAAGTCGTGCGGCTGGCTGTCGCGAAGTTGGTTCCAGACGATGCCTTGCACCAATGGCTTGGCCAACGCCAACGGCACGTATCGGGCAATCCACGCCTGCTGGGCCGCCGGGCTCCAACCGCTCGGCGGCATCGCCTCTTTGTGTTGGGCGAGCGGATCCCCTTCGTCGCCGCTGGGAACTGCGATCGCAAGCCACAGCGGCAAGCCAAGCATGCTCCACATGTCCAATAGCCGGCTAAACTCCAACGGTTGTCGCAGCAGCGATCCGCCCGGCCAGTAGCCGATGTTCATTTCCATCATCAGGCCGCCCAGCCCAAGGCGAGATCGGACCAGCGTGTCGGCGAAGTGCAACGGCGGGAAATCCGACTCGACATCGCGCAAGTAGGCTGCCCAGGGCCTGTCGAACGAGACCAAAGCTGGCGTGGTCGTGTCGAGCGAGCGGACCAGTTCGACCGTCCGCGCCACCAGGCCAAGGCGTTCCTGTTCCGACAGGGCTACAGCATTCGACGCATTCACCCGGCCGGCGCAGATCCAGTAGTCCACCTTGCCGCGATAGCGCTCGACGGCAGCGCGCACGAAGCCGGAAGAAAACTCTAGCGCGCTTTCAAGATCGTCCTCGAACAGATAGAACCAATGGGGCAAGTCGTGCGGATCGAGCATTAAGAGTGGCCCGGCCGCTATCTTCAGCCCGTGCTTGCGACACCACTCGATCTGTTGATCGCTCGTGGTCCAGCAGAAGCTGCCCTCAGTGGTTTCCGTATCGCGCCACCGGATGGGTACGACGGCCGCATTGAACGTCCGTAGGAAGTGCCGCGCCGTGTGATTGTCCAAGAGAGTTCCGCCGAGGTCGGCGCCGAGAAAGCTCGGCAGCTTCGCTCCGTTGCGATGTCGGATCGCCAAGGCCTGATCGGCGTACACGCCGGCCAGCGTGCCGGCCGCCTCCAGCGCCATGCGAAGGGCCGCCTCTGCGTGCTCGGCGCATACGGGCGGCTCTTCTTGGGTCACCGCCGCCCAGGAAAATCGCGCGACCGCCTCGGCCAACTTGGCCTGAATTGCCCGCGGAACCTGGAGCCCCATCGACTGCCACTCGGCAAGTTGGTTGCGGACCTGAACGATCGTACCCCTGGCAACCTCCAAAGGCAGCAAATACGGCTCGGGCCTTTCCACCAGTGTGCCGGTCGAGAGCGTCAGTGGGCCAAAGTCCTCCATGGGCCAGGGAACGTGGGCATTGCCGGAGTCGTCGACCGATCGTTGGAGGATCAGTTCTCCCCCGTCCGCACCAGCTCGTACCGGCCACGCGACGCGATCGAGCCCCGACAGGTAGGCCTGACGAGTCATCGCCTCCGTGATGCGCTCCGTCGGAACGACACGAAATCGCATCACACCCATCGGTTCGACATCCTGGATAAGGAAAGATAGCGTCAATAGTCAATCTACCGGTCACGGCATGGCCCGGCAAGCGGCCCGCCACCCGCTGTAGGAGAATTGCAAAGCCCTGTTTGATGAAGGGAGTCATCCTGAACGCAGTCGTTCGCTCACCGGGGCGTCCTCGACCCACCAGCCGAGGCTGCGCGACACGGGTGCAACTGGCCCTGCACAAGCGATTTTTGTGGCAGCGAAGAATCTATGAGCTTTCCCGGCCTCGGAAGAGATCTTTCGCTGCGCACAAGATGACATGTTCGCCTATTCCGAAAAAACCTAGTGGGCAATGCCCATCGGCCGGAGTCGCATACCGCGAAGTACGAAGCATCGGTGGGGGAAGAAAAAAGTCTGCCGCGAGCATTGATGAACGTAGGCGTGCCCGTGCTTCGGCGCAACGGACTCAAAGATGCAAAATCTGCTGGCCCGCGAAGCGGGATTTGAATCGGGAAGGCGGACTCTTCGCGGCACTACAAAACTTTTCGCTGGCCTGTAGGCAATACGACCGCATCCCGAATTCCGCTAAGCAAGATTTGCTGCTCGTGTTCCGGCCTTAGCAGCATTCGCAGCCCTTTCCGGAATACGTAGTAGCCCCATGTGCGTTTCTGCATGCCATAGGCCGGCGAACCGGATGCTGTTCGTGAACTGCGCGATCCAAGCTCCGTGGCTTCGGACATAGCAGGGTCGCCGATTGCCTTCGCGGCAGACGACCATCGTTTCTCAGGCTGCTCGAACATGGCTGTCATTCCTTTGCATCGCATGTGCATCGGTTGGGCGCCGTAAGCGCCAATACCCACTTAGCTTGCCACCGACCCTTGAGCGCTGGAATCGAAATAAACATGAGCCGGATACGCGTGGTTTGTCCGGCCGGATATTGGGAAATTGCCCGGGATTCATCAGGAGACCTCTTACCGCTGAACGGTGTATTTGCCTACCGTTCCAGTTCCGTCACGCGACGCCCGACGCAGCGGTGGTAACCATATCGGGGAATTGTCAATGGGCTACCGATATGGTACAAGTATCCGGAAGAGCGAGGGGATATTTTCCGCACGGAGGTCTGAGACGTTCGCTTGCCGAGTGGGGAAGGATGATGCGGGCCGCGCCCCGCATCCTTTTCCGGGAGGGGTGCAATGAGCGTTGCCACAAAGGCCCGAGCGCCGGTTGCTAGGTACAAGGTATTGATCGTCGACGATCATCCCATCATCCGGGAAGGTTTGACGCGGCTGGTCAGCCAAGAGCCGGACATCGAAATCTGCGATGGCGGCGATAACGTCGAGGATGCGTTGCGCAACGTCAAGGCGCTGCGGCCCGATCTGGTCGTGGTCGACATGTCGCTCAAGGGAAGCCACGGCATCGAGCTGATCTCCCAACTGAAGGCATTCGACGCAGAGATAAAGACGCTCGTTTGGTCGATGTTCGACGAAAAGATCTATGCCGAGCGGGCCCTCCGCGCCGGCGCCATGGGCTATGTCAACAAGCAAGAACCGATCAAGACGGTAGTCGAGGCTATCCGCCACGTTTTGAACAACGACGTCTACCTTAGCCCGACGATGACCAATCGCGTATTGCAGCGATTGGGCAGCGGCAAGTCGCTCGAAGATGACCCAGTTGGCAGTCTCTCTAACCGTGAAGTCGAAGTCTTTCGGATGGTGGGCCAAGGCTTGACCACGCAACAAATTGCCGAGAGCTTGGGCGTTCGTCCGAAGACCATCGAAGCGCATCGCGAAAAGATCAAGGCGAAGCTTAATCTCAAGAATGCGGCCGAATTGAACTGCCACGCCGTGCAATGGGTGCTGGAAAACGGTTGAGTCGCGCCGGCAGTGGTGCAAGTTCCTGCGTCGATAGCGACACGTTCCGAACAGCTCGCTGAGTTTCGCCGTTTCCCCTACCTTACCTGTACCGCGAGCTGCCAACATTCGCTGTGCGAGTTACGGCATAATCGCACGTTACAACCCGCTGCGCATGAATCGCTTTTCGATCTGCAGTGCGCCGAAGTCTCTGCAACAGCTCGCTGTGCCATTGCCGCCGGGATAGAACGATACCGGTCCGTGGCGCCGCGGCAGCACGTCGGGCTAGGCTTTGTCGGAAAAGGCAAACATGTCATCCCGAGCGCGGCGAAGGATCTCCGCGGAATGCGCAACTGCCCGCGTACCAACGAGATCCTTCACGGCGCCCAGGATGTCTCCCTTTCATCCAACACGAATTTTGCAGTTCTCTCGGCCCAACTTGCTAAACTGGCGAAAATCGGGTAACTTAACGCTCCAACGGAACAGGTATGGTAGGCTGTTGCCTGCCTCGTCCCGGTTTTCCCTTCTCTCGCCAGGAGCAGACGATAGTGGGCGAACTCGTACCGAAGAAAGTGTTCTTCACCAAGGGAGTGGGCAAGCATCGCACCCGATTGCAGAGTTTCGAGTTGGCGTTGCGCGACGCCGGCATTGAGGTCTTTAATCTGGTGCGCGTCTCCAGCATCTTCCCTCCGCACTGCAAGGTCATGCCCAAGAGTCGCGGGTTGATGCGGCTGCAAGCTGGCCAGATTGTCCACGTGGTGCTGGCCGAGGCCTCGACCAACGAACCATCGCGGATGGTTGGGGCCGGCATCGGGCTGGCCGTGCCTGCCCAAGGCGAACAGTACGGGTATATCTCCGAGCACCACGACTTCGGGATCACCGAGCCGCGGCTCCGCGACCTTGTCGAGGACATGGCGGCCACGATGTTGGCCACCACGTTGGGCATCGAGTTCGATCCCGAAACGGCCTATGACAAGCGGAAAGAAATTTACCACATGTCGGGCAAGATCATTAACACGCGGGCTTGCGTGCAGACCGCCGAAGGAGACAAGGACGGCCTCTGGACCACCGTTACCGCCGCGGCCGTGTTTGTGTTCTAGCGCAGTTCTACCGGCTGGCGCACGACGCATGAAGAGGGTCGGGCAAGGCATCCGCAGATTTCGCAGATCGGCGCAGACTTGTCGAAGCATCCGGGCCGTGGCTGCGAAGTGGACGTTTCACTTATCTTGCCCGCGCATCACCACGGGGCCCGTGATTGGCACGCAGCGGCTTAGCAGGTCGCCGATCATATATTGTTCGAGCGAGGTGTCGCGGCCGCGGCCGATCCAGCCTTGGGTGACGGGTTGGTCGCCGACGGGATTTTCGACCCGCGTTAGCGTATCGTCGTAGCGGAGAGTGGCGGCCCCGGCAGTGGCGCGCTCGGGGTGTCGGTTGTCCTCCAGGTCCTTGAATACCTGGATCTCGACCCACTGGCCGCCTTGGGCCGGCGTGACGCGAACCACTGCCCGGCGACGCATCGATTGCAGCGTGTTTTCCCAGCGTTGCTCGGGATCGACCGTATCCTGCCGCCAGGGCTCGAAGATCGTGGGGCTCACCTCGGCGACTGTCGTGATAGTGCCTACGTCGCCGACTGCTTGGGCCGGTTGCTCGTGCTCGATACGGAAATAGTCGTCGACCATGTCGACCACCTGCTCCCACGCACAGTGGGGATCGGCCACCGGAATGAACACCGGGTTCGCGTACGCGGCGACCGGCTGCTCAACTGCGGCAACGGTTTGCGGAGCGTATGGGGGCGCCATGGAGCATTCGGGCCCCAAGCCACAACAGCCGGGCAACGCGATCGCAATTGCCGTCACGAGTGCCGAATAGCAAGTGGGAAGCGTGGAGTGTGGAGAATGGAGGGGGTATGTGTGCGGCATGAACGTCACCAATGACGGGCCATGTGACTAGCAGCTAGCCACTCGCCACCAACCACTTTCAAGGGGCGGTAGTTTCCTCGAAACGTTGCCCCGGAACAAGAGCAAACCGGTCGGACCTTGGCCGCTACGCCGATCGTGTTAGAATTAACGCATACGCCATGGCCGTACGGTGGATAGTAACCTCGCCCCACGGGGCAGAGATTGGGAAGTCTGCCTTACGGCGAGAAACAATTGGCGGCCAGAATCGGTCCAACGACCAGGAGTCTCGCATGTCCAGTCCAGACCTTCCGCAGATTCCTGAGCAGCGGCCGGGAAGGCCGGTTGTGCCCGCGCAGCTCGTGCCGTCCTGTGGGCCATGCAGCTCGCGGGGGGTGTTGTGGGCGATTCTGGCGGTGCTGCTCTTGCTCTTGTTCGTCCCGTATTTTGCCCAGCAGATCGCGTTTTCGATCGCTCGGGGCAAGGAACTTGCGCGTGCGGAGGTGGCTCGCAAGGAATTGGCTAATCTACCCAACACACCGGTTCGCTATCCGGAGGTTGCCAAGATCATTGAGCCGAGCGTGGTGGGCATCGAATCAAGGCTTCAAGTGTCCTCGCCAACGGGCGAGAACTGGTTGTTTGAGCCACAGGTTCAGGCGATGGCGCAGGGGTCCGGGGTGATTGTCGATAAGGCCGGCTACATCCTGACCAATGCCCACGTTATTAGCCAAGCGTCGCCCGGTGGGGTGACCATTCAGCTAAACGATGGCCGAACCGTCGAGCACGCGACCATTGTCGGCACCGATCCGGCGACGGACCTTGCCGTGCTGAAGATCGACGTGTCGGGATTGTCTGCGGCCGAATGGGGTGATAGCGACGCCCTCGAAGTCGGCGACTCGGTGTTGGCCGCCGGCAGCCCCTATGGCCTGACCGAAACGGTCACTGCGGGCATCATCAGTGCGAAGAACCGTAAGGTGGGGATCGAAAATGTCCGCTACGAGGACTTTTTGCAGACCGATGCGGCCGTGAACCCCGGCAACAGTGGCGGACCGCTGGTCAACATGAACGCCCGAGTTGTCGGAATTAATACGGCGATTGTCGGACACGCCTACCAAGGTATTGGGTTTGCCATCCCCAGTAATCTGGCGAAGAAAGTGTATGAGTTGTTGCGGACTACCGGAATTGCCCGAGGTTGGATCGGAGTGGCCGTACAAGACTTGAATCATGCCGTGGCCGAAAAACTCGGTCTGAAAGACACTCGCGGCGCGGTGATTGTCGATGTCGGATCCGACACTCCGGCCGATCAGGCGGGGCTGAAGCCGGGCGACGTGATCGTGGCTTGGCAGGGCCGTCCGATCGCCAATTCCAACGACTTGCGCATCGCCGCCGCGCAGACCAAGCCGGGTACCAAGGCAACAATTACCTACTATCGCGATGGAAAGAAGCAAGAAGGCACGATCACCGTTGCGCAGCGTCCGAACCAGGTGACACAATGATCGCCTGGTAGGATGCGACTCCCGTGGCCGAAATTCGGTTGTTTCGGCGTATGATCGGCGCCGGGAATCGCCTCAGAAGGCTGCCTTCCGTAATTCGCGAGCCCGATGCGATGCGTGGTCATTCTAAGCGCAGCGTAGAATCTCCGTGGAATGCACAACTGCCCGCGTACCAACCAGATCCTTCGCTCCGCTCAGGATGACTCCCTCAGGATGGCTCCCTTTCATCGAACAGGACCTTGTAATTCTCCGGGAAGTTGCCTCCAATGCCGGCCGTTAGGTCCGACTTCGGCCGCGTGGGCCGCCGGTAGAACGTATAATGGTACAGACGCCCTGGAACCAAGCGATTTTAGCCCGAACTGGCCTGCACCTTCGATGTCTCACCCCGTAAATCACAACGGCCGCAAGCGGTCTCTGAAAGTCCGCCGTCTGCCGGTTCGATTCAGCAGCGACATTCGCCGGGTGATTACGCGATTTTTTGACCCCGGCGGCGAGCCCCGCATCCGCAGCGTGATTGAGCGGGTCAGTCAACTCAGCGATGCCGACGTGAGCCGGCTATTGGACGAGGTCTTCCTGAAGTTTCGCACCCGCCATCGCAACATCGCTTCAGATTTTCTGGACAACTACAGCACGGCCGCGTCGAGGGTTGGGCTGTCGGACGGCTTTTCACGCAATCGCAAGCTTCTGACGGGCTCGTATTTTACGGCGGAGTATTCCATCGAGTCGGCGGCCCTGTTCAATCCCTCGATTGTTCCCCACTTGAACCAGGAGAATCTGCCGGCGGGAGCGATCCGGTTTATCATGAGTTTGCGGGCGACGGGCGAAGGGCACGTCTCGTCGGTCGTTTTTCGCACGGGCGTCATCTATTCCGACAACCGGATCCAGATGGACCCGCCCGCCCGATTGACGAAGCCGGTCCGCGTCGTGCCCGATCATGATTACGACAAGCTGCTCTTCCGCCGCAAATTGAAGGATATCGGCGTCTACAAGGGAGCGGTGGACCTCGTTTTGGATCGGCTTGATGCTACGTTCACCCTCACGCAACTCGAGCACGCCATCACCGCAGCGCACGCGGCTGCGCCCGAAAAGCTGCAGCTCGAAGAGACCTTGCAGGGCATTCGTTGGCTGGCCCAATCAAACTACCAATTGGAGTTGGCCAAGAATTCCGAAGCCTCGGAAGTCGTTCTCTTTCCGCAGACTAGCAACGAGAGCCACGGCATCGAGGATCTGCGCATGGTCCGTTTCGTCGATGACGATGGTACGGTGACGTACTTTGGCACCTGCACTGCCTTCGACGGATATCGAGTGCTGCCGCAACTGATCGAGACCCGCGATTTTGTGCGGATTGGCGTTCACACCGTCAATGGCGCCCGGGCGCAGAACAAGGGCATGGCCCTGTTTCCACGACGGATCGATGGCCACTATGTGATGTGCTCGCGAATCGACGGCGAGAATCTGTACATCATGTACTCCGACATCGTCCATTTTTGGGAGACGGCCGAGATGGTGCAGACGCCGCGCCATCCCTGGGAGTTCGTGCAGATCGGCAACTGCGGCTCGCCGCTGGAGACGCCGGCCGGATGGTTGGTGCTGACGCACGGAGTGGGTCCGATGCGAACGTACTGCATCGGCGCGATGCTCTTGGACCTCGACGATCCGCGGAAGGTGATCGGTTGCCTGGATGAGCCGCTTCTAACCCCCACCGAGAGCGAGCGCGACGGCTACGTGCCCAACGTGGTTTACACCTGCGGCTCGATGATCCACAACGGGAATCTGTATATTCCCTTCGCCACCTCCGACATGATCACTCGCTTTGCGATGGTCTCACTCGATCGGCTGCTCGAGCGGCTTGTACCCTAAGGGGCGCCCTCTGGCCGCATTCGTTTGCAGGTGCTCAGTGGCCTCATGATGCGGCCGCCCGGCAAACCGCGCTTTTTTCTGCAATTTTGTACCATTTTTTTCCAGTCGCGGTTATATTGGTGGTGCTATCCTTCCTCGCATTGCGCACCAAATGCAGGCCATGGCCATCGCGGAATTTAACCCTCCAACTTAATGAGGTAGCGATGAGACGCCTTGCGCTCGCTTCTCCGACACTTCTGGTCGGATCGCTCTTTGCTGTCGGCTTGCTCGCCTCGCTGACTGACGCCGCCGAAGTGGCGAAATGGTCGACGTACGACATCAGTCTTGCATCGGATACGACCTATGCAAATGGTTATTCGTCGGGTCCTCGCAGTTGAACGCCAAGTTCACCGGGCCGGGCGGTGTGACGCAGAACGTTGCCGGTTTTTGGGACGGAACGAACAACTTCAAGTTTCGCTTCACGCCAACCATCGAAGGCGCCTGGTCCTATACAACCAGTTCCAGCGACTCGGGCTTGGACGGCAAGACGGGGACGATCAACGCCACCGCGCCGGTTGCTGGAGATCACGGCTTCTTGCGGGTGGACCCCAACTATAAAAACAGCTTCGTCTGGGACGACGGCACGCGGTATTTTATGGAGGGGCAAACGTATTACGACTGGATCGGCCCGTGCATGCAAAACGATAACTGGAAGACCTCTGTCGACAATTCGCTCGCTTACGGCTTCAACAAGATCCGCTTCCATGTCTACGCGCAGGGCGACTATGGCAGCACCGTCGACCTGAGCAATTATCCCGACGAGCAGCCGTACACGGGCACAAAGACCAACCCAAACCGCGATGCCCTAAATCTTGCATACTGGCAGAAGCTCGACGAAATCGTGCAGTACATGGACTCGAAGGGCATAGTCGCCGACCTGATCGTCACTAACCCTTACGAGTCGAATCGGATGTACGGCACGGCGGCGCAAAACGATCGCTTCGTGCAGTACGTCACCGCGCGCTACGCTGCCTACACAAATGTTACGTGGTGCATGGCCAACGAATGGGAGTCCTCACGTTGGTATTCCGGGACGAACATCCAGTATCAGGCCGACTTCGCCCGCATGGGCGGCTTGGTCCACACCGGCGACCCGTGGATGACCGATACAACAACCGGCGCCCTACGGCCGCTGACGATCCATAACCAGCAGAAGAATTTTCAGTTCTTTCCTCCCGCGTACAACTGGGCGACGGAAGCCGCCATCCAATATCATGCCCCCGGCGGCAAAGGCAATGACCTGCCGGGCACAGGCGACGGCTACGGCTACACCGACCAGCTTGGGAACGACGGCATTGTTTCCAACCTCGGCCACGGCATGCCCGTGGTCAACGACGAGTACCGCTACATCGGCGATGGCCAGGGCAATCCCTTCCCGTCGCTCACGCGCGTCCAGAATCGCCGGGCGATGTGGAGCATCGCTGCCGCAGGCGGCTACTCCAGCACCGCCGATTTCCGTATGAACCCCAACGGCATGGGCCCTCCTGAGTGTACTGGCGATTGGAACAGCAATGTGCCGGACGAGTATCGCGACATTAAGCGGATGGTCGACTTCTTTGCCACGAAAGGCATCGAATACTGGAAGATGGCCAGTCATAACGAGCTCACATCCGACACGCGGACGTATGTTCTGGCCGAACCTGGAAAACAGTATGTGGCCTATGCAGCCATCGGCGGCACGTTTTCGATCGATTTGGTGGCGGGCAGCTACTATGCCTATCGCTACGATCCTCAAACCGGCACAACGACGAACCTGGGGATGATTACCGGTGGAACTGCGCAGTCGTTTTCGATGCCCGACACGAACGATTGGGTACTGCACTTGAGCACCTTTCAAGAAACCCCCGAGCCCGGCGCCCTAACGTTGTTGGGCGTTGCGGCGACAGGGTTGGCGGTCTATTGGCGACGTCGGCGTTGCCGCAATTGAGCTGATAGCAATAACAATAGAGTCTCTTTGGCGAGGTAAGAACAATGAATCGATCGCAGTTCGTGCGGACCCAGTCGGCGCAGGCGTTCGCGGTCGCTTGGGCTCTAATGCCATGCTTTGCATGGGCCATGGATGTGCCCAAATGGTCGACGTATGACATCAACCTCACGTCGAACACGAGCTATGCAAACGGCTATGCGTCGGGTCCCACGCAACTGACGGCCACGTTCACCGGGCCGGGCGGTGTGACGCAGAATGTCACCGGTTTTTGGGACGGAACGAACAACTTCAAGTTTCGCTTCACGCCCACCGTTGAGGGCGCTTGGTCGTATACAACAAGTTCGACCGACACAAGTCTGAATGGCCAGACGGGCAGCCTCAACGCCGTCGCGCCGGCCGCCGGCAATCATGGCTTTCTGCGGATCGATCCTGCACACACGAACAGCTTCGCTTGGGATGACGGCACCCGGTACTTTATGTGGGGGCAGATCTATGATAACATCGTGCAAACGGCGCTGGCGACGAGCAACGCCAATTGGCAGGCCGGAATCGACAACTCGTTGGCGCATGGCTTCAGTAAGATCCGCTTGAACGTCTATCCTGACAGCGCCAGTCCAAGTTGGACCGGAAAAGACTCGGCGTGGTCAACGCTGATGCACGGATATGCGTACTCGGCGCCCTATGCTCTGCTCAACAACAACAGCCAAACCCCGGATCGCGACCAGCTCAATCTGGCGTACTGGCAGAAGCTCGACGACGTGGTGAAGTATATCGACTCGAAGGGAATGGTCGCCGAACTGATTCTCGTGAATCCGTACAACGCCAACAACGTATTTGGATCTGATACGCAAAACCAACGGCTGCTCGATTATGCCATGGCGCGCTACGCGGGCTATCACAATGTCACGTGGTGCGTGAGCTGGGAATACGGTGTATCGGCGAATGCCGGCGGGACATATCCCCAAGATGCGGCCGACTTCAATGGTTTTGGTCAGCGGGTGCGCAGCAAGGATCCGTGGCTGACGCAGGGGACATCGCTCCGTCCGTTATCGATCCATAGCAACACGAACATCGACTTTCCATTTGCCACATTTCCCAATTGGCCCACGTCCGCCGTGATTCAATATGGACCTCGAAACCAGGGAGGTTTCGCCAATGGCGACCAATGGGGCAACGCCGGAATTGTCCAGAACCTTGGCCACAATATGCCCGTGGTCAATGACGAATATGGCTACATCGATGACGAGAGTGGAGTAACTATGACGCAGCTTCAAAGCCGGCAGGCCATCTGGGGCATCGCGACCGCCGGCGGCTACGGCAGCAGCGGCGACTGGCGTACTCTGGGCACCGGCAGCGCGCAGTGGAAACCCAATCTGACCGGCGAATGGTACGATGCGCCAGAATACGATGACATCAAGCACGTGGTCGATTTCTTCACCACCAAGGGCATCGAATACTGGAAGATGGCCAGTCATAACGAGCTCACATCCGACACGCGGACGTATGTTCTGGCCGAACCTGGAAAACAGTATGTCGCTTATGCAGCAGTTGGCGGCGATTTTTCGATCGATCTGGCGGCGGGCAGCTACTATGCCTATCGCTACGATCCTCAAACCGGAGCAACGACAGACTTGGGCACGATTACCGGCGGAGGCACGCAGTCGTTTTCTATGCCCGACACGAACGATTGGGTGCTGCACTTGAGCACTTTTCAAGAAACCCCCGAGCCCGGCGCCCTAACGCTGTTGGGCGTTGCGGCGGCAGGGTTGGCAGTCTATTGGCGGCGTCGGCGTCGCCGCAGTTGAGTTAATAGCGCTAACGATAGAGTCTTTCTGGCGAGGTAAGAACAATGAGTCGATCGCAGTTCGTGCGCACCCTTTCCACGGTGGCTCTTGCCGTCGCTTTGGCTCTGATGCCATGCTTTGCATGGGCCGTCGATGTGTCCAAGTGGTCGACGTATGACATTCAGTTAACTGGCAATCATCATGCCAACGGTTACGCGGACGGGACCTATCTAATCGCCACCTTCACCGCCCCTGACAAGAGCACGCAAATCGTCAGCGGATTCTGGGATGGCGGTGCCGATTTCCGCGTCCGCTTCGTGCCCACCCAAACGGGAACTTGGAGCTACACAATTCGCTCTAATGATGCGATGCTCAACAGCCAGTCGGGCACGATCAACGCCTCCGCTGCAAAGCCGGGAGAACATGGCTTTCTGCGCACCGATCCGAAGCACAAGTACTGTTTTGTCTGGGACGACGGCACCCGCTACTTCATGTGGGGACAGATCTATGACGACATCGTAGCAACCGCGCTGGCCACCAGCGACAAAGTCTGGCAAACCGCCATCGACAACTCGGCAGCGCATGGTTTTTCCAAAATCCGCCTGAACGTTTGCTCCGACCTAGCCAGTTCGGGCTGGACCGGAAGGGACTCGGCGTGGTCGGTGCTGCGTCACGGCTATCCCTATGTGACGGTGTACACAGCTTCCAATAGCCAACAGCCCAACCGCGATCAACTCAATCTGGCGTACTGGCAGAAGCTCGATCAAATTATCGACTACATCCACTCGAAGGGCTTGGTGGCCGACTTGATGATTGTCAATCCTTACAATGACAACAACGTATTCGGCACTGGTGCGCAAAACGACCGTCTGATCAAGTACACCGTGTCGCGCTACGCAGCCTATGACAACGTGATTTGGTGCCTTTGCTGGGAGTGGGGGGTGTCGTCCGCGGCGGCTGGGCAAAAACAGCACAAGGCGGATTTCGATCGGTTTGGCGAGTTAGTGCGAGACAATGATCCCTGGCTGGCTAATGGCGCAGCAATGCGCCCGTTGACCATCCATAGCAATACGCAGATCAATTTTCCGTTCTTTGGTTCGCGTTGGCCCACCGAGGTCTGCATTCAGTTTGGTCCGCGAAATGAGAAGTATCGCTACGGCGACCAGTGGGGCAATGCAGGAATCGTCTACAATCTCGGCCACAATATGCCCGTGGTCAACGATGAATACGGTTACATCAATGACGAGGGCGGAGTGACCATGACGCGGCTTCAAAGCCGGCAGGCCATCTGGGGCATCGCGACCGCCGGCGGATACGGAAGCCAAGGAGACTGGACCGTCTACGGCACCGGCAGCGCGAAGTGGAAACCCAATTTGACCGGCGAATGGCACGACGCGGCAGAATATGACGACATCAAGCACCTGGTCGATTTCTTCACAACCAAGGGTATCGAATACTGGAAGATGTCCAGCCACAACGAGCTGAAATCCGGCTCGTCGCGAGCCTATCTTCTGGCCGAACCCGGACGCCAGTACGTGCTCTACGGCGCAAAGGAAGGCACGGTGTCACTGAAGCTCGGCGGCGACAACGGCGCGACCTTCCTTGTTTGGAAATACGACCCAACCAGCGGCGCCACGACGAGCCTCGCCCCGGTTACCGGAGGCGGTACGCAATCGTGGAACTTGGCAGAATTTGGGACAAACGCCGTCGGCGGCAGCGACTGGGTGCTGCTGATCACTACACTTCACGCCGAGTAGGTGGTCTGTTCAATCCACCTTGAGACGGACGATAGAGCCAACTGTCAATCGTATCGCTCTCGTCAATCGAGCCAGTCCTTTTCCCGCAGTCGCTGGGGCGTGTACTGCTCGGTGACGTAGCTGATGTCCCGGCTAATGAGGGCCTCGACCTCGAGTTTGAAGCCGTTGTCCAACAGCTTTTGGATTTCCTTTTGCCACGGCTTCTTGTGGGCAAACCAGGGGTAGCTAGCGATCTGCTTTGCCCGCTTGCGGTCGGTGTCGCTCAGCGCGATCTTCACGCTGTCGGAAAGCTGGCAGCGTTCGAAGTCGCTGGAGCGGATGCCCAGGAAGCGCGCGTCGGGGATGGCCATGCGTTGCGACTCGAAGGCCAGGTTGATCGAGCCCTGCTTAATCACGCTGTAGATGTAGTATCCCCACGGATCGTTATCCAAGAGACAGTACACCGGCAGCTTCAATTCGTTGTGCATGCGGCAGAGCATGCGCCGCACGCCGCGCGGGGGCTGGCCGCCGCCGTGCGTGAGGATGCAATTGTTCTTCTTCCAGAACTTATCTTCGTTGAACCGCTGCCAGACGGTGCCCTTTTCGACGTGCAGGATGAACTTCGCGTTGCATGACTTGAATTGGATCACTTCCGGCTCGACGATCGAGGGGATGGCGTAGCCGCCCGAGCCCATCCGCGAGCAATCGATCTCGTCGCCGCTGTCGACCAGAACGATGTTTCCCACCATGCCGCCGCGAAGATCGGCGAAGACGTGCAACTCCTCACGCAGGCTGTTGAGCAAGACTTCGACGTCTTCGATCACCGGGTCGCATTCGCCCTGATCCTCGAACGTCGGCTCCTTGGTGCCCTGCACGTCGTGCTTGAGTCGGTAGAACAGTCCGCGGATGCTAAGCGTCTTGCCTTCCTCGATCAGTTCGGCCACGCCGCGGGCGACAAGCATCGTCTGCATGAAGCTCTTCGCCTGCGAGAGGTTAAAGAGTTGGCGGCGATTGGTGTTGCTGCCCATCTCGATGAATCGTTTCGCCTTGTTGTAGCGAACGTTCGAGAGAGCGCGGGTAGGAATATCGACGTGCGGATCGCGCCCGCGATCGGCCGCGGCCACGACGGCGTCGGCCAATTCGCTCAGTCGCTTGCGAGTCTTCACGTCACGCGGTTTCATGGATGGGCTTTTTGCCATAGGTCATAAACACAAGAGGAAAGGAACCACAGATGAACACGGATTAACACGGATACGGACGAGCAGGGAATGCCCTAATTAGTTAGCGAATCGCCTAATCTCGATCTTTGGCTGACCGAAGTTGATCAATAGGCATATACGCATTCCAGTTGCTTTCAGATAGTTGATGCATTGGGCAGAATGAACGTCGTCGAAAGCCTTCACCGCTTTGAGTTCGAGGATGATGGAGTTCTCCACAATTAAGTCAGCGACATAGTCTCCCACGACTACGCCATCATACAGGACTTGGATGGGCTGCTGTTGTATGGCAAGAAGCCCGGATTTGCTCAACTCATGGGCGAGCGCGTTCTCATAAACCTTCTCAAGAAATCCTGCCCCCAATTCGTTACTCACAGAATATGCACAACCGATGACGCGTTGCGTCACACGGTTCAAACTCTCCAAGTCTGCCGTCATCCGTGTTCATCCGTGTTCATCTGTGGTTCCATTTCTTCTTCGTGGCCGACAATAATCACGTTTTCGCCAAACTCCTCGGCGTCTTCTTCAATCGCTCGCCCGCGGTCGTCCATTCGGATATCGGCTTGCAGAGTGCGTTTCTTGGCGACTTCCAGCAGGCGATCGTAGAGCTTCTTTTCATCGGCGCTATTGATGCGGCTGACGGCCTTGGCCACCTCGCTCAGGTAGCGAAGGAAGATTTGCCGCCGCTCACCTTCGTGGCGCACTTTCAGCCGGCGGCGCAGGAACATGCCCAGCTTACGGCCGACCGCTTGCAGGCCCAGTCGCAGCTCCTTCTGGATTTCCGGATAGGATGCGATGGCTTCTTTCGACTCGTTGGTAAACGGCACCCACACGCTTGCCATGTGAATCATTACGGTGACCGGTCCACCGGGCAGGGAGCCGCGTGACTGGCTGAGCCCATAGGACCGCCAATTGGTCGACATGACGGTTTGGGTGATCGCGCAACCCCCGGCCTGGAACTGCAACGGCACGCGATTGGCATATCGCAGCACGTTCATCGATTGGCCCTCGCTGATGTTGACCTTCTGGAGCGCCTCGTACAGGCGGTCGACGTCGACTGCTTTCAGCTTGCCGGGCGAGACGCGAATGCCTACCTTGGCTTGGGCCAGAATCTTGTCCGCGGCGTCGGCCCCGAGACCTTGGAATGTCGTGATCAGAAACTGCCGCAACGTGCGGGCGTCGCTTTCTTCGAGCGACTCGGCCAACACGTCTCGCGGAATGCGGCGGGTCAAGGCCGCGCCGCCATAGGCCAAGCCGACCTCGATCTGGAACGGATTGCCGCGATACACGGCCGGCGGGCGCGTGGCGGCGGTGTAGAACTCGCCCGGTACGACCTGTCGCAAGCCCTTGAGAATCAGTTCCTCGCCGATCGGCGCGATGCAGTCGGTGGCCGGCGCCGGAATCTTCGTTTGTTGAATCGCTTGATACACCAAGTCGGCCTCGTGGCGGCCGATCTTCCGCGGGTTCGCCCGGGTGCTGATCTTGGCTGCATCACACAATCGCCGGGCGACGCTGGGGCTGACCCGCGAGAACGAATGCACCAGGAACTGCGACACGGTCGGCGCCTTCGTATCCTTGAGCATGCCGACCAGCCGGCCAAGTTCGACGCCGTATGGGTGCGGTTTGATCTCTTTGGGCTCCGGCGGAAGCTGCTCTGTTACGCGGACGTACTCGCGGCTGTTGTCGTCGGGATCGGTGTAGTGAATCGCCACATGCGGATTGGCGATGGCCGTTTGTTCGAGATATTCGTCGACGCTGCCGCGGCCGCGTTGGTAGCGGGCCTCGAGCTCGATGGTCACCCGCGTGCCATGATCCAGGTCGATCCATTCGATGCCGTATTTGTCGATGGCCTTTTGCCCCTCGTGATTCGGCGCGATTTCGACCCCTTCGCCGCGGCCATTGAGAATCTCGGGCAGGTTGCGCTTCGTATCGATCTGGATTTCGTAATAGTGGGCCGGCTCGCGTTTCGAGATCTTCGAGACGATCTTGACGGGCTTGCCGGTTGTCAACAGGCCGTGCATGCCGGCGGCGCTGATGCCGATGCCTTGCTGGCCACGGCTCATGCGCATGCGGTGGAACTTCGAGCCGTACAGAAGCTTGCCGAAGATCAGTGGAATCTGCTTCTTGAGAATGCCTGGCCCGTTGTCCTGCACGCCGACTTTGTAGCGGTCTTGGCCGACGCGCTGGATATGGACCCACAACTCCGGCAGGATGCCGGCTTCTTCGCAAGCGTCGAGGGCGTTGTCGACGGCCTCCTTGACGGTGGTCAAAAGGGCCTTGCGGGGATTGTCGAAACCCAGCAGGTGCCGATTCTTTGCAAAGAACTCGCTGACCGAAATATCACGTTGGCCGGCGGCCATCGACTGGGCCGTAGCCCGGCGGCGCGTGCGACTGGGCGCTGCGCCATCGCCATTTGTCGCATTGCCGTTGGACGTTGGGGTTGGAATGGATTCCGCTTTCGGGGTAGGACGAGCAATCAATTTTTTCTCCGAGGAAAAAAGGGGGGCAGGCCCCATTTGTGCACAGCACCTTTTTCCGAACGGTCGCCGGGCACTGTGGAACCTGAACGATTATACCGGTTCTGTCGTGCGCCTCCCACACGGTTTTTCGCGAATTCTCGGCATATTGAGAGGGTTTTTCCCACACGGCATACAAAGATTCACCCGTGCGAGCAACCGCTGCCGAGATTGGTATTGAGCGGTTTTTTTGCGTTCTCCAAGAGAACTGCGTTGCGCGTTGAGCAGCCGCTTTGCCGGCGGCCCTTGCGCAACGGGACCGCCGCCGAAAAAACTCGCAAGGATGCGATGCCCGAACACTGAGGGATCAGAACCATGAACCACACGTTGTCTCACGTCAGATTGATTGCCATCGCCGGCATAGCCACGGTGATGGTGGCGGTCGTCGTGCTCGGCACGCCGCGCGAAGCCAGCGCCGAGTTGATCCGCCATACCACGTCTGGTGCGCCGTACTCCGGCTACTTTGTTCAGCCGGGCGGGGGCAGCAGCGTCGGCGCCAAGATGTATCCTTGCCCGCGGCCAGCGCCGCCGCTAGTCGGTCACACGTACATCACATACGAGCCACTGAACCCGCACGAGATGCTGTATCGACACAGCCGCGTCTACCGGACATCGCACGACGATGCACCGCCGACGCGGACTAAGGTTCGCTGGGGCACCAGCGGCGCGCCGCTGTCGCGATTACTGTCACCACCGGTGACCGACACCACGTTCAAGTCCCACATAGTTCGCTAGAAGAAGAATCTAGAAGAAAAACAGGGGGGACTGTCCCCCTTTTTCCGGCCTTAAGGAGCGCGAGCCCATGAAACGAACGGTAATCCTAAGTGTCGCGTCGGCGCTGCTAATTGCCGCGGGATTGACCCAGGAGGCCATGGCCGGCCACGGCTTGTTGAAGAGCCGCGTCGCATATCGCCAATCGCAGACGACTCCTTGGCACGGCGGCTATTACGACGTTGCCTGGGGCGCGCCGGTGGCGTTGGTAGTGCCGCCGACGGCCGAAAGTGAGTGGCATCTCGGCTGGGGCGTTGGCGCGTCGCGCGTCACGCCGATTCAGCACCAGTTCCAGCGGGGCTATCCGGCCGGCTCGGGAGCATCCGGCGACACCGGATTCCAACCTACGCCCCGCTGGCCGTCGAGCACCGATCAATTCGGCGACTACTACATTCGCGGCCCCTGGTAAGTGTGGATGTAGCAGGCACACTTCGTGTGCCGTCGCGTTCGGACGTAGAAGTACGATTTGTTTGCCATTCCCTCGCTAAGCAGGGCGGCTCTACCTCAGGCCGCCCTGCCTGCTTATTGGCGGCGTCGCCAGTGCCTCATGACGGCATAAATCGAGGCCGACCGTTCTCTTCACGGGTCATCCTCCCGGCCAGCGTCAATAGTTGCGCCATTTTGTGTTGTAAACTTGAGAGTATGCGAGTGATTGCACTGCGCCCGTGCTGCGTTCGATTGTTCCCGTCGATTCCAAGCAATCAGCGTCCGCTCTCGCCGACTTGCGGCAAAGTTGGCTGTCTTTTAGGAGAAGTGAAATGATTCGGGCAATGAGACTTCTGCCGCTTGCGACACTGGCCGTCCTTATGTTGATTTCGAGTCAAGCTACGGGCCGCGGTGGCGGCGGCGGATCTCACGGCGGAGGAGGAGGGGGTGGATCTCACGGCGGAGGAGGCGGAGGTGGATTTCACGGCGGCGGAGGTGGTGGGAGTTTTGGCGGTGGCTATCACGGTAGCGGTGGCTTGAGCAGTGGATATCGCGGCGGTGGAGATATCGGCGGCGGTTACCGTGGTGGCGACTTTAGCGGCTACCATGGCGGCTCGGCCCACGGAGATGCAATCGATCGTGCCTCCTCGTTCCAGTCGCACCCCAACTCCGGATGGTCGAACTTCGGCGGGCGTTCGGGCGCGACCGATCGCACGAGCAACTACCGCGGCAACATCTCGTCAAACGCGGCGCGTGACTGGCATCCGGGGCCCGGCCCGGATCGCCATCCCGACTGGTATCACGGCAATTGGGACGATCACAGGCACCATCCTTATCCTTGGGGTCCGGCGGGTTGGTGGGCGGCCGGTTGGCTGGCCGGGGCCGATTTGGACGCTCCTTGGATCTGGGGATATTGGCCGTATTACAACCCGTACTGCGATGTACCGGTGATCATTGATGGGACAACCATCAACTACGCGCAGCCGTTGGCCGAGGCGGCCGTTCCGGCGGCGAACCTCAACGTAGACGACTCTGCCGATCAAGGGGCACAACTGCTCGATGCGGCCCGCGGCGCTTTTCTCAACGGCAATTACGCGGGCGCCATGCAGCAGTGCGATTTGGCCGTTGCCCAGCAGCCCGGCAACACAGTTGCGCATGAGTTCCGTGGGCTGACCCTGTTTGCGCTCCATCGCTACAAAGAATCGGCCGGTGCGATCTACGCTGTACTTTCGGCTGGGCCCGGTTGGGATTGGCCAACGCTGAGCAGCCTTTATCCCAACGTGGGCGTCTATACCGAACAACTGCGTGCCCTGGAAGCGTACGTGGATTCAAACCCAAAGGAGGCCGATGCCCGCTTTCTCTTGGGCTATCACTATATGACGGACGGATACCCGGATGCCGCAGCAAAACAGTTCAAGAAGGCGGCTGCGCTGAACACCAACGATCGATTGTCGGCTCAAATTGCGGCTAGTCTGACGACGACAGCGCCCGCCGCGCCGCCCGCGCCACCGGCCCCGCCGCACCGGCCAAGCCGGTCGACACCGCCAGTCTCGTCGGGCAATGGAAAGCAAGCCGATCCGACGGCGCGGCGATCTCGTTGGATCTGACGAAGGACGGCAAGTACACCTGGAAGTACGCCCAAAAGGACAAGCCCCAGGAGTTCAGCGGCTCTTATGTCGTGGCCGATAACCTCTTGATCCTGAAGCGTGGCGACACGCCGGTCATGGTTGGCCAAGTGACGCCGCTTGGCGATGGCCGCTTCAATTTCAAGCTGCCCGGCGGCAATCCGGCCGACCCCGGCCTGACGTTCGGCAAATAGGCATTTTGGGCAGTTCCGTTGGCGAACGGCGATGGATCGCCGCATTTCCATTTGGCCGCCCGATGCATCACGTCGCACACCGTCCGTTAACGGTGTGCCCACGTTGCGCCTCCGACCCACGCTGCAAGGCTGCACAGGTTAGTCGTTAGTCTTCCCCTGTTTCACTGCTCTTGTCTGACCGGCAAAATTTCGCTACATTTCAATGGCTTCACGCCCAGGTTCCTTCGATTTGGGGGGGCGTCGTGAATTGGTCTCGTCTCGGGGGAAAGGAATCCGCATCATGCAGGCCACGCTCGCCGAGCTCGCCGCGCTAGTCGATGGGCAGATTATCGGCGATGGCCGGTTAATGATTTGCGGGGCCGCCATATTGGCAGATGCGGGGCCCGGTCATATTACGCTGGTGGACCACTCGGAGAAGAACCAGCATCTCGAGAAATGCCAGGCGGCGGCTGTCGTGGCCCCGCGCACGTTTGCACCGGACAACATTCCGGTGATCCAAGTCGAGGACGTGCATCGCGCCTTCGCCATCATCGTTAGCCATTTTTGCCCACCGCGCTCGGCCTCGCGACTCGGAATCAGTCCGCTAGCATCCGTCAGCCCAACCGCGGAGATCGGCCCGGATGTCGACATCTATCCTTTTGCCACCATCGGCGAGCACGTCACGATTGGCCGCGGCGCTACGATTCACTCGGGCGTTCACATCATGTCCGGCTCGCAGATCGGCGAGGACGTGACGATATTTCCCAATTCCGTCTTATACGAGAACACGACGGTCGGAGCACGCTGCCTGATTCACGCCAATGCCATCCTCGGAGCGTATGGTTTTGGATATGGGTTCGCCGACGGTCGGCACGTGCTCTCGGCTCAGCTCGGCAATGTGGTGCTGGGGCCGGACGTCGAGGTCGGCGCCGGGACGACGATCGATCGTGGCACATACGGTCCGACGTCGATCGGCGAAGGAACCAAGATCGACGATCTGGTAATGGTGGCGCACAACTGCCGCATCGGTCGGCATAATATGCTCTGCTCGCAGGTGGGAATCGCCGGCAGCACGACCACGGGCGATTACGTGGTAATGGCTGGGCAAGTAGGCGTTCGCGACCACGTGCACATCGGCGATCGAGCCGTGTTGGGGGCGATGTCCGGCGTGACCAACGACGTGCCGGACGACAGCCGCATAATCGGCATTCCGGCCACTCCGGAGCGCGAGCAGAAGATCAAGCAAGCGGCCCTCAGCAAGCTGCCCGAGATGCGTCGCGAGCTAAAGAAACTGCAACGTCTGGCCGCGACGATCGTCAAGCGACTCGGCCTCGACGGCGAATGCCTTGTGAGCGACGAAACGGCGGATCGCGAAAGCGACGACCAACGGGCAGTGGCGTGAGGCGCCGATTGCAGACTGCAAATTGAAACTCTGAAATTTGCAATGACCGATTCCACTTCTCAGACTCCCCGTCGCGTCGGAATTATGGCTGGATGGGGACGATTGCCGCTGGCGGTGGCCGAAGCCCTGCGCCGACAGGGGTGCGAGGTTTACTGTCTGGGCACTATCGGCCACGCCGACCCGGCACTGGCGAAAATCTGCAACGACTTTCGTTGGAGCGGGCTGGCCAAGTTTGGCGGGGCCATCCGCTACTTCCGCCTCCACGGCGTGACAGAGGTCACGATGGTCGGCAAGATTTTCAAGGTGCGACTATTTGAGCGCTGGCGATGGCTAAGAAACTTTCCCGACTTGCGCACCGTTCGCATCTTTCTGCCGCATTTCCTCACGCGCCAGAAGGATTGCCGCGACGACTCGCTCCTGGGCGCGATTGTCCAGGAGTTTGCCGCCGAAGGTATTCGCATTGCGCCGGCGACTGACTACGCGCCGGAACTGCTCGTGGGCGAAGGCCAGCTTACCAGTCGCGGTCCATCGGCCTGGCAGCAGAAGGACATCGCCTTTGGCTGGAAAATGGCCAAGGAAATCGGCCGGCTCGATATTGGCCAGAGCGTGGCCGTGAAAGACCAGGCCGTGATGGCCGTTGAGGCCGTCGAAGGGACCGACGAATGTATTCGTCGCGCCGGGCTCCTTTGTCGCTCCGGCGGATTCACGGTCGTTAAGGTTGCGAAGCCGCAGCAGGACATGCGCTTCGATGTGCCAACGATCGGCCTGGGCACTTTAGAGACGCTGCATGCGGCCGGCGGCAAAGTGTTGGCTGTTGAAGCAGGGCGCACGATCCTTCTCGATCAAGCGGCCGTGATCGAGTATGCCAATCAGAACGGCCTGATCATCGTGGCGATTCACCAGGCACACGCGGATTGCTAATCACCGCGCTACCCTTGGATGCCAGAGCCTTCGCCCTTTGGCCCTTTCGCAATAATCTCCCAAGCTTCCTCCGCCGTCTCGGCATATTGGAGCAGGTCGAGGTCTTGATCGGCGATCGTGCCAACGTCGGCTAGGAAGTGGAGATCGATTACGCGCTCCCAGTAGGCTCGGCCAAAAAGCACGATCGGGATGGTTTGCATGCGACCGGTCTGGCGCAGCGTCAGGCGCATCGAACAGTTCATCGAGGGTGCCGAAGCCTCCCGGAAAAACAACCAGTCCTTTAGCCCGCAAGAGGAAGTGGAGCTTGCGCAGTGCGAAGTAGTGGAACTGGAAGCACAGCCCGGGCGTGATGTAGGGGTTTGGTTGTTGCTCGTGCGGCAGGCGGATGTTCAAGCCGACCGATTTGGCGCCGATATCGAAAGCGCCGCGGTTGGCTGCTTCCATGATGCCCGGCCCGCCGCCGGTGACGATCACATAGTCGCACGGCGGGACTTCCTGCCCTTTGGCCGAGACCAGCCGGCCGAACTCACGGGCCTTGTCGTAGTAGGAACTGAGCTCCATCAATCGTTCGGCGTGCTGAAGCTCCCGCTGCCGCATCCGATTGCCCGGCGTCTCCGCAATTGCTTGTCGCGCGTCCTCCAATCGTTGCCGGGCAGCCGATGGTTCGATAATCCGCGTGCTGCCAAAACAGACAATCGTCGAGCGGATATTTTGTTCCTTCAGGTACAATTCCGGCTTGAGCAGTTCCAACTCGATCCGCTGCGCCCGCAACTCCGGCCGATTGAAGAAGTCGACGTCGTTGTACGCCGCGAGATAGCTGGGCGACTCGAGAATCCTGGCGAGATTATCGGCGGCTTCGTCGGTCACGCTTATGTTCTCCCGTGTCAAAGCGGAAGGAAGACGGCTGCGAATCTCGCCCAAAACAGGATCCAGACGAGCGTTGTCAGGCCTAGTATGATCGTAGGTCCGCATAAGGCCGGGGCGGGCCGTCGCGCCGCCAATCGCACGATAAGCCATACGAATGCCCGCACGATGGCCGTAACGGCGGCGATGACGAGCACGGCTTGCCAACCGAGAAAGACGCCGACGCAGATCAACGAGAAAAAGATCGATGTGGGCGACGGCGCGGACCCCACCCGCTTCGATGAATTCTTCTTTCGAGACGCTCGCTCGCGTCGCGCCCCAATGCTCCAGATGTATAGACCGACGCCGCCCGTCAATGCACCGGCGGCGAGACCGGCCAGTCCGTCGAGGGTTCCGCTTGTCGCCTTGGGCAAATGTGTCCACATCGCCACCGGCCGCAGCCACGGCCAGAACAGCGGCGCAGCGAGGCCCACCAGCAATGCCGGCAGGTAGAGCGATCGCGGGGCCCGATTGCCGTCGTACTCGATCAGCACCGCGCACAGCAGGGTCCCGAGCAGCAGCAGATGGTAGAGAGAAATGCCGTAGGCGTGCCCCATGCTCCACTCACGAATGAGCATGTCGCCCACCATGAATGGTCGATGCGGCAGGTTCGCCCCCTCGGAAACGAACTCGACGAACGTGAGCAGCCCGAACATGCCGGCCGATACGGCTTCTACGATCGGGTATCGCGACGAGATTGGGCTGCCGCACTGTCGGCAACGGCCTCGCAACACGATCCAACCGAAGACGGGCACATTGTCGAACCAGCGGATCGGCTTGCCGCACTTCGGGCAATGCGACCCGGGATGGACGATGCTCATGCCCAGCGGCAATCGGTAGACGACGACGTTCAAGAAACTGCCGATCACTCCGCCGATCAGAGCCATCCAGACAACAAGGATCCAGGAGGACGAGGTGGACATGGTGGTGGGCGGGTGATTCGAGATATCCCCTCTCTCTTTGCGAGAGAGGACTAAAGCCGACCCTCAATCATACCTCATCTTTCCCCCGCCTCATGTCCGCCATTTCGCTCAAACGATCCCGTGCAGCGGCCCGCCGGGACCAGCAAGGGCGTCGACGCGGCGTGTCACGGCCGGGTCCTCGACCAGCGGCGGGGCGTGGTGCGGCTTCTGCCGGGCATCGATCACCAGCGAGCCGAGACATCCCCAATGTTTGTCTCGGTAAAAAAGCTCGATGCCGTAAATGTCTGTGGCCGGATTGCTCCGTGTAAACGTGGTCCACAGGAAGTTTTCCAGTGACTTGGCCGCAAAATCGCTGCGATCGACCACGACGACCAACGGAAAACTGTTGATCGCGTCGCGCCGATTGTATCGGCCGCAGAAATCGGCCACAGCCTGATCGGGACCATTGCCCGCAGCGGCGCACGGCGGCCCTTCGACCACGAGAATGCCCGGCAAGAAGATCCGTGGCCGCTTGAAACCCAATTCTTCGGGCATGACCAACCGGCTATCCCAGGCGACGGGCAGCGTCCGCAGCGATGGCCCGACCGCCGCGATCACTACCTTCGAGCCTTCGTTCAGCCGGCCGCCGCTATAGTCGAGCGTGTCGATGGTTGTGCACGTCTGGAAGTGCAGGTCGCGCCGCCAATCGACCCGTTCCAGCATGTGGTGGAAGAAGTCGGGCACGCGGCGGACGTCCAGCTCGCCGTCGTCCTCGGCCGCCGCGATCCACAGATACTTTGCCAGCGACAATTGTCCGTGGCCAAGCAGGGCGTGGGCGAGCGTCAGCAGTTCTTGCGGCCGCCGTCGCTGGTCATACGGCACGTAGCGCTCGCTGCCGATGGCCAACAGCAGCGGATGCACGCCGGCCGCGTCGACGGCATGCACGGCCCGCACACCGGGAACCTGCTTCGAGATCACCGGGCCGACCAGTTCGTGGATCAACTCGGCGAAGATCGTGTCTTCCTGCGGTGGCCGGCCGACGACCGTAAACGGCCAGATCGCCCCTGTTCGATGGTAGACATGGTCAACGCGCATCACGGGAAAATCGTGACGCAGGCTGTAGTAGCCCAGGTGATCGCCGAAGGGTCCCTCGGGCTTCAGTTGCGATGGGTCGATGTGGCCGCTGAGGCAAAAATCGGCCTCGGCATAGATCGGTAGTTGGCCGCCGCGGCAGATCATCGGCACGCGCCGCCCGCCCAAGACGCCGGCCAAGGCCAGCTCGCTCATGCCCTCGGGCAGCGGCATCACGGCGGCCACGGTCATTGCCGGCGGGCCGCCCACAAACACATTGACCGGCAGCATCTCGCCGCGGCGCATGGCCGTGGCATGATGGGCCGCGATGCCGCGATGGATCTGATAGTGCAGGCCGACCTCACGGTTGAGTTCATAGGCCGAGCCGGAAAGCTGCACGCGGTACATGCCCAGGTTGCTCCGCGAAGCCGGGCTGGTCGGGGTCTTCCGTATAAACCTGCGGCAACGTGATATACGCCCCGCCGTCGTCGGGCCACGACTTCAACTGCGGCAACTGGCCGATCGTCGTTTCGTGGGCCAGCACCGGCCCGGTGCGCACCTTCCGCGGCCGCGTCAACAGGGCCGACCACGGGGCATTGAAATACAGCCGCGGCCGCCGCATCACATCGGCCGGATCGACCTGCAACGCCACCAACCGCTCCAGCCGCTTTAGCGCCGGGCCAAAGATATGCCGCATGCGGGCCATCGTGCCGAACAGGTTGCCCAGCATCGGAAACTGGCAGCCGACGACGTTCGTAAACAACACCGCCGGCCCGCCGGCCCGGAACACCCGCCGCTGAATTTCCGCCATCTCGAGGTTGGCATCGACCGGCGCCTCGACGCGCACCAGTTGCCCGGTGGCTTGCAAGTCGTCGACACATTGGCGGAGCGAGCGATACATGGGGAGGAGAGGGATTGGGGATTAGTGGCTAGTGGCTAGTGGTTAGTGGTTAGGGACTGGGGACTAGGGGTTAGGGATTGGGGATTAGGGACTAGGGACTGGGGATTGGGGGCTGGGGACTGGGGATTGGAGATTAGAGATTAGAGTTGGACTCCTGCGAATTCGTCCCCTCTCCCTTTGGGAGAGGGTTAGGGTGAGGGCCAACCTCTGTCCCCTGACCCCTGTCTTCTACCCACTAACCACTAACCACTAACCACTAGTCCTTCCCCTTCCGCCCTTGCGTCTTCGAATGGAAGCCGGCTTTGATCTTCTGCATCTTCTTGCGCAAGTGGGGCGACTTGCTGGCCGGCATGCGGACCACGTTGTTCGTCTTGCGTTGTCGGTTGCTCATCGGTCATTAGGAGTGGCTAGTGGCGAGTGGTCAGTGATTAGTGGATAGTATGTTGGTCCGCAAGGTGGACCCTACAGCACTCGCCCCTCGCCGGGTGCCACGGGTGGCTTGCCCACCTGTGTTCTCTCACTGCTGGACGAGCCAGCAGTGGCACCCAACACGTTACACGTTCGTCCGACTCGCCCCTCGCCTCTCGCCCCTCGTCCCCAGCCCCTCGCCCCTCTCCTCCCCCCTACTCAATAAACCGCTTGACCAGAATCGCCTTGTCGACGTTAAGGTCCTGGCCGCGTTGGAAGCCGACCGGCAGGGTGCGGTCGAAGATATAAAAGGCCCGATGCCGATCGATTTCGCCCGTATCCGAGCCCAACTCGCGGCCAAGTTGATAGCCGTCGGGATAGACCGCCGTGCTATAACCAGCAGGGGCTGGCGTGACCTCGAAATAGCCCACCGTGATCCAGACGGCGAAGACGTTCGACCGCGTGGTGACCAGATTCCCCAGCCGCTCTAAGCCCTGGTAGCGGAAGTAGGGATTGCGATCGGTGTTGTTATATTCTTGGCCGGAGGTGAACTCGAATAGCGGATGTCCCGCATTGGTAGGATCAGGATCCTCGCGCAGCAGCGTGGCGTTGATTTCGCGGTTATCAGCCGGTTCAAGACTTGCTACGGGCGGCACCATCAACGCGCCGCCGGACGAGCGGAAGGGATGGGCAATTGAACTGGGGCACGTCGTGCCCGTTGGCCCATCGCGGCTGTCGAGGAACTTCTGCCAGAATGACGATTTATTCATACTTGGGAAACCACTCATTAGACCGCGCCAGACCGCGGGCATGCTGGTCCGAACGCCGTAGATCGTATTGAGGTTGATCCGGCCCGGCTCGCGATAGGTTGAAATCTGGTTAAACGGGGGATGGAAGGCGTGGCCCGCGCCAGTAGCATAGTTTGGATTCACCTGGATTTCGGCACAGGTGAACGGCGACGGCACGCCCACATAGTCCAACAGGCGGTGCATCTGGCTCGACGCCCCCGCCGCTTGTTCGGAAAAGAAGAAGTTCAACAGGTGCGGGAACAGCGGATCCGGAGTGCTGTACGGGTTCGACGTTGTGGCAACGTCGTACTTCAACAGCAGATCGCGTGACTTCGTTACGGGAACTTGCAGCAATTCCAGCGAATTTACGAAGGGGCGATTGTTCCACGTCAGCCACGGGAATGGAGTCTCCGGATCGCCCGCGTATATTCCCCCGACCGAGGACATTGGCCAGAATGGATCGTTGAGAAACCCCAGTGTATGGTTCAACGCCTGATTGAAGTAGTTGCCTGTTTCGGCGCTGGCTCGGGCGTATTCGCCTTGGGGCCTGCCGACGGGATGCTCTCTTGCTTCCAAACATTGTTGGCCGCACCATTATTATTTTGTCCACGCTGATGGGCGTAGAACTCGATATCTTCCATCTTGGTGGTACCGGCATGAGGATCAGTGGCGTCCGAAACGCCATTGAACGACGTCAGGTCGATGGCCATCGTGTCGACGGTGCGATAGGGGTTGTAGTCTGGGTCGGCGGCCGTATTGTTGTACGGTTTCAGCGGGTTCGCCAGGCGTTGCAGGTGAAGCACCTTGACGTTATTTACCCGCCGGTTCTGCTGGATGTATACCTTCGTTGTCGGGTTTCCAATCTTTTCGTCAGCCGGTATATCGAGGGCGGGCGACATCAGGCTGGTGGAATCGGTGAAACCGAGGGAGCCATACCCGCCATCGGGCTCCGAGATATTCAGCCGCAGCGGTTTGTTGATGATAATGGCTGTCGGCGCCTTGATTGGCAGCGCGGAAAGGTCGTTGGACGAGCCGTCGTTGTAGACGGCCACTTGGCCAGTCACGGCGGGGTTAGTGCTGGGGCGTAGTTCGATGCGCCGGGTGCCGGTGCTCGGGGCGGCGGGGTTCTCGCCCGTCTTGAAGCCGAGATATGTTGTGCTGCTCAGGAGGTCATTGGTATCGCCGGGGCCGATGACCGCATATCGGCCGGGAAGAATCGGCGCAATCACCGGCCGATTTGTAGAGCTGTCCTCGGCCGGATGGAATTTGACGTTTCCACCAGATGGCAACGTCGGACAGTCGGTCGGGCCGACAAAGTACACGGCCCGTTCGATCGCCACGGGATTGTCTGGATCATCGGGGTCCTTGCCCGACCTGGGGTGGACGATGATCAGCCTCCACACGGGCGAATCAGGGCCGCTGGTCTTCGTCAGATCGACGCCGACTTCGCCGGTGGGCGTCTTACGGCACAGTTCCATTGGCTCCGGCTCTTCGTCGGTCCATGGGTTATAGAGCTCAACGAAAAGCGAACCTTCCGGGCGGAAACGTTGGTCAAAACTGGCGTCCTTCTTGTCCGGATCCAAATTGTCCGTTGTAAGACCACCTTTCGTCTGAACATCACCGGTTTCGGCTTCAGGCGATTTATCGTCGGCAGTGTCTTCCGTTCGCCGGTCGTGGAAGGCCAGGGTTTCGCTGATCAGCAGTTCGGGCCGCTCGCAGCCCCAGACGCGCGGCGACGTTCCCGGCGTCACATTCCACGCGGTAATCGTAGCGGCCGGATTGGCGAAAGCCGGATCGTAATCGAAGGGCGTCATGATCGAGTCGCGGTCCTCGAAATCGACCACGTTGACCGCCCATTGGGCGAGGTACTTCGCCGTTGCGTCCACGCCGCCCAGTTGTGTGTTGAGACCAGCGAGATCGGAAGTCAGGCACGCCAGCACGTAGAGATAGCGGGCTTCGAGTTGCCGGGCTACAAGCGAATTGGCCGCCGCGCCAGTCGGATCGTAGCTTACGTTCGCAGAAACGGTGCCTGTAGCCGTGTTGTACAACGAGACCGTCTCGCCTGTCTCTAGCTCCGGCTCATCGACTACGCTGTTGCCATTGTCGTCGCGGCCATTGCCAAACGGCCGATTGATGTTCATCTTCAGTCCGGCCAGCAACTCCGGCGGCACCAAGTCGCTCCAGGCCGACGTAGGAATGCCTCGGTCGTTCAACAATTCGGCTATACGCTTCGTTGTGGGAACGTTGGGACCTGGCACGTCCCAACTCTCGGTCGTTGCGCTAAGGCGTCCCTTGAGCGTGCCCGACAGGCCCGGCGCTAGTTTGGCCAATCGATCGGGCAGGCTCGTCGCGTCGCGATCATAGGGCCGCAGCAGCCGCTCTAGCTCGGCCGGACTAAAGGGATTGTCGCTGGCCGTCGTTGGGCTCGCAAGACCGCGCTCCGCTTTTGCCCCGAGATTCAACTCATAGGGGTTGTTTACCGTTGTTCCGCCCATCGAAACGTAGAGCGGTCGGCCGGCGACATCCAGCCCAACCGCACCAATGCCGAATGTGTCGGGCGGTGCGCCATACGCATCGAGGAGGTTGCTGCCTGTCTGGAACTCCCACCAGTTCCAAGTTGCCGGGAACGTCAGGTTGTCATATTGTTGCCACTTGTTGCGGCTAAGTGCGTTCACAACGTTCAGTTCGCCCGGCAACGGGTTGCTGCCAAGCGTGAGATCGGCGTAGCGACCGTCGACCTTCACGGTGGCCGTATTAATGCCGACCATCAATTGGCGATAGTCCGTGAGCGAGTAGAACAGGGGCGCCAGTGTAATTTCCGCCGGCCCATACCCCTGGCCACGCGGCAACTGAGCCGTCGCGAGTCCCCCGGCAAACAACAGGTTGCTTGCGCCAGCTCCAAGAGAGTCCGTGGTCACATTCACGCTGTTCGGTTTCCCAAGAGATGGGCCAGGCGTGTTGTCGTATCTCGCCGGATTGGTCTGTTCCAAGTTACCCTGTGCATTGAGATTCAGCCGGCCGTCGAGGTCGACGCAGAGGATGGCGAACAGCGGTTTGTAGAGGCGGCCGTCGCTGGTGGCCCGCACCGGCATGCCGAGATCAACCCACACGCTATCCGGCCGGCCGTCGCCGTCGTTGTCGACGTCTAACGGGTCATCCGGTTCCCATGGCGTGGTTGGAGTAACGCTCGGATTGCTGCCCGTGAAGTTGGGATGGTCGGTGCGTGGCAGGCCCATGCCAATAGGCCGCATCATGATCGCGCGACACAAACCGTGGCTCGCTGGGCTGGCGGCCCAGAGGTCGCGGAACGTCGTGACGCCTTGATCATTTTCCCAGTACTTTATCAGCGCTGGCCGATGAAACGATGGAAGAGTCCTAATGCCGCCCGGGGCAGTAGCGTCCGGCACTTGTGCCGCCAAAAACGTGTGCTGGAAGTCGGCGGCCGTGTAGTCGGAGTTCGCGCCGCCGGGCGGATTGCCAGCGGCATACACTGACAGGGGCAAGTTGGGCAGCAGAGCCACGGGATTTGTGCCGACAAGGGACCACGTCTGCGTTGTGGCGTTGAACGTGGCATTCAACGCGGTGCCCGTCGCGTCGAACCCGAACCCCGTGCCGCTGAAGGGTGCGCCATTTACAATGAATGTGCTTGTGTTTTGCGGAAGTGTGCCGTCGGGGAAGGCGAGGACTTGCAAGGTGCCGGAAGTGAGGTCCCCGCCCACGATGCGAGTGCTCTCCATGTAATGCAGCGTGGCCGACGAGGGGCCGGTGATCGTGAGTACGCAACCGCCGCAGGCGCAACTTGGGCGGCGGAGAGACCGGCCGTGATGTTCACCAACTGTTTGAGTGTCCCTACGTATGCCGAGCCGGTAATCGTGCCGGTGATAATTGGGTGGGTTGCGGTGCCATTCCCATACATATCTTCCAGCAGGCTGTGGGCGCCGATGATGGAGGCCGGATTGTTGCTGCCGCGGAAAAGCTGCATGGCGGCCTGATTGAGGAGCTTGTCGGGCGGGTCGCTGGTCTGTTCCATCCGCTCGATCGCCAGGGCCCCGCGTTTCGCCTGGCCCGTCAACACGACGAAGGCCACGGCGATCAGGCCGAACATCGACAACAGCGCCAGGATCAAGAGCAGGAGCACGCCCCGCCGGGCGGAAGAACGGGGGCGGGGGGCGGGGGATGGGGGACGGGGATTGTTGATTGTTGATTGCCCCTCGCTTCGTGGCAGGGGATTAGGGATTAGGGATTGGGGATTAGACGCAAGTTGACGAACCGGCAAGGCGCTCCCCTCACCACTCGCCACTGGCCACTGACCACTAGCCACCGACCACTGACCACTGACGACTCTCGACTGTCTACTACGTCTCATGGCTGGCTTCCTTCGTCGCACTTTCTCTTGCCCTGGCCCGGGTTTCAGCTATCAGCTATCAGTTGTCAGCTTCATTTGTGATCGCGAAAACGCGGAAGCACGAAAACGGTCCTGATTTTGAACAGGAGCAAACAGAGGCGGCAGAGGACTTGTATTGCATCTTCCGTCATCCACCTTTCGTCGTCCGTCTTCCACCTTTCGTGTTTTCGTACTTTCGCGATCAAGACAGTGTGATGGTGTCGCCCTAATTTAGTTGTACGGTGCTGGTGTAGACGCCCGTCACGCCTGGAATTATTACCGCCGTAGCGGCTACCTCCTATTCCATTTACTCGAACGCCTCAATCTTTCCTTTTCTTATCACGAAAACGAGAAGGTGCGAAAACGCGAAATGATGTTGGCCGCCCTTTCGTCCTTTCGTCCTTTCGCGATCAAGACAGTGTGATGGTGTCGCCCTAATTTAGTTGTACGGTGCTGGTGTAGACGCCCGTCACGCCGTCGACGCTGATGGCAGTTGCCGCAGTGCCGCCATTCCAGTCGGGGCCAACGAGACTGATGCGCGTCGTGTCGGTGGCTTCGTCATATCCGGCGTAGACTACCCGATACCAAGTAGCCGTTTGGTTTGGACTATACAGTAGTATCCAGTCCTTATTTTTCAGGGTCCAAGCCGTAGGCCACTGCGAAGCGACGTGTATGCCAATCCCGCCGTAGCCGGTAGCGGTGTCACAGGTAACCGGGATTACCTCCTCGCCGGCCGTCGAGAGATTTCGCTTCTCGCAGACTACGACCGACACGGTGAAGGTGCGGCGATTGTTCCAGGGGATTGGGACGGCTGCGGCAACGTCGGCGGGCGAAGGCGTGACCATCAGGAACCAGGAGAAATCGCCGGCGTCCGGGCCGCCAACGCCCGCATCCCGCCATGTCGCTCCGTTATCGTTGACCGTGGTGCCGTCGGTGACCCAATTCGTTGGTGGAGATGCGCCGCTGACTCCGGCCGCGGTGCATGTATACACGTGGCCGTTCGGAGTGGGCGGTACAATCTGGTCTCCAACATTATACTGGTGCAAACGTTGCCGTTGCGCCGACCTGCGCCAGTGGGCGAGTGCCTGCCGGAGGAATCGAGCCGGATGTGATATCTTCGGGCCGGACGAACACCAGATCGTCATGCCACCGGCAGAGTTGCTCCGCCATGCCAGCGTCGTACCCGCCTATGTTGACGCGATCGAGAATGCCGCCTAACTGTCCGAGGGGCGATGCAAGGGTCATTCCTAACGGATCGATCACAACCGGGTTAACAAGGCTCGTGGGAGTCGCAGCCCATGTGGTCGGGTCCAGCAAGCCGCGAATTCTGACTTCGCGTATGGCGGCTCTTCCGCAGGCACCGGTGCGGTCGGACGTTTCGGTGGCCATCAGCGACAGCTTGCCCAGCGGGATCAGGGCGGCCACGCCCATCAGGCCGACGGCCAGGATGAACAACGAGACCAGGACTTCGAGCAGGCTGACGCCGCGGCGGCGGGCGGAGCGATTGGGGATTGGGGATTGGGGATTGGAGGAGATAGGAGTGGACGCAGCGCAGCCCGCGGGGGCTGGCGTCTTGCGCCCTGCTCTAATCCCTAATCCCCAATCCCTAATCCCTCTCATCCTACTTTCCTCCCATGCCCTGGGCGTCGCGAGCAATCGTGCGCGAGGTGCGCAATGCGTCGGCCGCGGCATTAGTTTCTACCCACTCGATAGCACTTGTGTCTGGTTGTTTATTCGAGTTGTTTTGTAGGCAGCGGTACAACTTGAGATTGTAGGACACGCAATCTCCGATCACGTAATTGATACTGTTGTTCCAGATTGGAATGGCGGATACTTCAGAGGTCGTGACAAGGCCGGTCTGTGGGTTGATCATTACCCAGAGATTGTTAAGGTCCTGGTAATTCGTCATGTCAGCTTCGGTGGGTGGGTTGGGATTGAACGCGTTGGCCATCCGCTCTTGCTTGCCGATCAACAAATAGATCGGCGAGACGACGTTAAACTTGAATCCATAGCCGTAGACGCAGTCCACGCACCCATTTGGCCCGAACAAAATGATCGCATCGCTATCGCCGCCAAATACGGCACCATCGGTACCTGACGCGGTGGCATCAATAATCGTGGACGCGGGGAGTTGCAGCGGCTGTGCAGATCCCTTACCCGGTATACGGTCAATGCTATATGTTACGGGAGCCGAGGGCATTGCGGTCCACGGCACCAATTGCCCTGTGTTCAATTTTGCATCCAATTGAAGTGGCAGAGCATTGATTCCTTCTCCCGGCATTCCCGAGTGTGCACTTGGGCCGACAATGGTGTAAGCAGGACCTTGATGATTAAACCGAATCAGATCCCCAACGTGAACCAAGGCAGTATTAAAATCTGCGGGGTTGAAGTTCGCCGTATAGTCTTCGTAGAAGGTTGGGGCCGAGATATTGGTTTTGGGATCGATATACGGCCCAATCGTTGCACCGGTTCCCGCCGACACGATTGCCGTTGACGTCTCGGCGTCGCCGCAGTAGGGCGGCGGAACCGCGCACTGGTCCATTGTCATCACGGACGCGGTGTCGTTAAAGCGTCGCAAGATGACGCCGCAGGGGCGGCCGGTTTCCATGGCCCGGTTGCGGGCCGAGGCCAGATAGAGGTCGACGGCCCGGGCCGCCTCGCGGACGCGGCGGGAATCGTTGGCCGGGTGAAGCGTCGTGGCCGCCGCCGCCACGAGGATCATCATGATCGCCACGACGATCAGCATCTCGACCAGGGTGAAGGCGGAGCGGGAAAAAGGGGACAGTCCCCGACCAACCTGCGGTCGGTGCCCGCCGGAACGGCCCGGAGGGTGCTTCGCACAAATGGGGACTGTCCCCTTTTTCCCAGCGGCGGCACTGGCATAGCCAGTGGCACACGAACGGGACGCGGCACACGCGGGGGAAGCAGATATGGGCCTCACGCAAAGGCGCCAAGGCGCAAAGAGGGAAACGACCACCCTTCTTTGCGCCTTGGCGTCTTGGCGTGAGGTTCCCGTGGCCAGCGCAGCGGCCCGGCTGGCCTCCGAACTCTCAACTCTCAACTCTCCTCTCTCGACTCTCATATTACCGCTGCTCGATATGATGGTTCGTGATGTTGTCGTGTTGCGTGCCGGCATCGGGTGTGCCGACGACCGGTGAGCCCATGAGGGTCGCACCGCCGCCGACTGTGGCATAGGGGTCAGATATGTCTGGCAATCTTGGATAGGAAGGATCGGAATAGCCGTCGCCGTCGTTGTCCAGATTCCGAACGCCGTCGCCGGCTTTATCCGGAAAACCTTCGGCGTTGAACTGCAGGCCAACCAGGCCAAATTGCTCGTCTGGCCCAGCGGAGCAGATCAACGGGATCAGGTGATAACCGCGCGGCGGGCTGTCGATGGGGTGGTAGTCGATGCCACGCGGATCGAACGGATCGGAGTCGGAGCCTGCGTAGCCGGTTTGAATGTCGGAATCGCCGGGATTGGTCGGTGCGTTACTCGGAAAGCCCGTCCAATTGCTGAAGCCGGGCGCCCAGCGGAGCCAGCAGATGGGCGTGCCCCAGCCATCGATGAAAACCGGATGATTGACCCCTGCCGGATCCTCGACCATGCCAATTTCCGCTTGGTTGAACTGCTCCATCGCTTCGGGCGAACCGAGGCTGACGACTTTGTACAGGCATTGGGCCGATTCGTACTTTGTCGTGGGCGGATCGAGCGCGTACATCATGTGCAAGGGAGGATCAATGGGGAGAGTTGATGCCGGTAGTGACATCTGCCCGGCAGTCGGGCATCTCCAACCGCATCAACTCGCGAATGGCGTTCAATCGCATTTGGGCGGCCGCTTTTGGCTGCGTGCCTGTCGGAATCTGGATCGGCACGCGGCGGTTCATGTAGGATTCGTAGCGCTCCATGATGATGGAGTTGAGCTTGGCGATGGTGGCCTTGGTGGCGTACTCGCGGGCCGATTGGCGGGTCTTTTGCAACGCGGCCATCACCATGCCGGCCAGGATGCCGATGATCGTGATCGTGACCAGCAGTTCGACGAGCGTGAAGGCGGAGCGGGGGACGGGGGACGGGCGGGAAAAAGGGGACAGTCCCCATTTGTGCGAAGCACCCTCCGGGCCGTTCCGGCGGGCACCGACCGCAGGTTGGTCGGGGACTGTCCCCTTTTTCCCGGGGGATGGGGGACGGCCGATTGTTGATTGTTGATTGTTGGATTGCCCCGCTCCTCGCGGCAAGGGATTAGGGATTAGGGATTGGGGATTAGAGCGAAGTTGACGGGCCGGCAAGGCGATCCCCTCACCCCTAGCCACTCGCCACTCTCCACTAGCCACTAGCCACTCACCACTGGTCACTCGCCACTGGTTGATCGTTGATTGTCGGACGCAGGCGCTCTCGGCTCTCCTTTCTTCTTTGGCTCGTACGGTTTTCATGGCATTCTCTCCGTCCGCGCGACGCACTGGCGGCTGTTGGCCACCGGCTATCGACTCTCGACCGTCGCTGCCCTCACCCTGGCCCTCTCCCGACCAACCTTCGGTCGGTGCCCGGAGAGGGGACCTTTCGTGCGCCGCTCTCCCAAAGGGAGAGGGGACACGTTGACTTGTTACTTGTCACTAACCACTCGTCACTCTCGATCGTCGCTGCCCTCACCCTAACCCTCTCCCAAAGGGAGAGGGGACACGTTGACTCGTCACTCGTCACTCGCCACTCGCCACTCCTCCTACTTCTTACTTCCTCCAGACAATGTATCGATGAGGCTAATCAGGGGCAGGAATAGGGCAATGACGATGAAGCCGACCATGCCGCCGAGGCAGATGATCAAGAGCGGTTCCATGAGGCTCATGAGGCTGTTGGTGATCACGGCCACTTCGTCGTCGTAGGTATCGGCCACCTTGTAGAGCATCGTATCGAGTTCGCCCGTCTCTTCGCCGACGTCGACCATATTGACGACCATGTCGTCGAGGATGCGCCGATGCATGCGGGTGACATACATCAGCACGCCGAGCACCGGCGGATAGAAGAACCAGAAGAAGAGCGCCATGGGGTGGAACGAGGGGGTGGAGGCCTCTTTCAACGGTTTGGCGATCGACTCGCCCTCGCGAATGGACTCGTAGACTTTTTGGAAGAGGACCTCGAAGACGGCGTTGCCGGCGGTCTCCTTGGTGATGTGCAGTGCTTCGAGGATGGGTACGCCGCTGGCCACGAGGGTGCCGAGTGTTCGCATGGTGCGGGCGACAATGTTTTTTTCGATGAGCGGCCCGAAGATCGGCATCTTGATGGTGAAGAGGTCCCAGCCCATGCGTCCGGCGGAGAACTTTCGGATGAGCTTGAGCGTGAGCCAGATGCTGATGGGGATGCCGGGCAAGAGGTACCAATAGTCTTGGACGAATTGGGAGGCATTGATCAGGGCGATGGTCATGCCGGGCAGCGCGGTTCCGAAGTCGGCGAAGATCTTCTGGAACGAGGGCACGATCTTCAGCATGATGAACACGAGGATGCAGGAGGCAAAGAGCACGACGGTGATCGGGTAGATCATCGCGCCTTTGACTTTTCGCTTGAGGGATTCGGACCGTTCCTGGAACTCGGCCAAGCGTTTGAGGATGACTTCGAGGGCACCGCCCGCCTCGCCGGCCTTGATCATGTTGACGTAGAGGCGGTTGAAGGCCTTGGGCGACTTGGACATGGCCTCGGAGAGCGTCGAGCCGCCTTCGATTTCTTCGCAGACGTCGATCAGGGCGTTTTTCAGGGCGCCGGCGCCGGACTGTTGTTCGAGGATTTTGAGGCTGCGGAGGATGGGCAGGCCGGCGTCCTGCAAAATTGAAAGCTGCCGGGTGAAGGTGGTGAGGTTCTTCGATTTGACGCCGCCGATGGCAAAGCTCTTGCCCCGTTTTCCGCCTTTCTTTTGGGCGGCCGTCTTACGGCTCTTCTTGACGGAGAGCTTCGTTACGAAGTAGCCCATCTGCCGGATCGTGGCTTGTGCCTCGTCCTGGCTGGCGGCATCGACGACGTCCTTGATTTCCTGGCCGGTGGCATCCATCGCCTCGAATTGATAGGTTGGCATCGCTGTTGCCTCCTCTGCCGACACTTCGCTGGGCGGCAAACCGCCCGGCCCTTGTTCTAATCTCTAATCCCGAACGTCTAATTCCTAACCTTCGGAAACAGTTTCGCGAATCACCTCTTCGATCGTCGTGACGCCGTCGAAGACCTTCTCTAGACCGGAAGCCCGCAAGGGGACCATGCCGGTTTGCATGGCCAAGCTGCGGATCACCTCGGTCGAGGCGCCGGTATTGATCAAGTCGCGGACCTGATCGTTCATGGGCATGTATTCGTAGAGGCCGGTGCGACCTTTGAAGCCGCTGTTGTTGCAGGCGGCGCAGCCCCGGCCGCGATAGAATTTTTTGTCGACCACTTCGTCCGGCGTAAGGTCGAGCTGGGCGAGGGTGTCGGTGCTTGGAATGGTGGGCTCGCGGCACTCCTTGCAGATTCTGCGGACCAACCGCTGGGCGAGGACCGCTTCGAGGGTGGCGGTGATGAGGAAGGGGGGCACGCCCATGTCGCGGAGCCGCGTGATCGTGGCCGGGGCGTCGTTGGTGTGCAAGGTGCTGAAGACCATGTGGCCGGTCAGCGAGGCCTGTACGGCGATTTCGGCCGTTTCCAGGTCGCGAATTTCGCCCACGAGAATCTTGTCCGGGTCCTGCCGCAAGATCGACCGCAAACACTGCGAGAACGTGTTGCCGATGGCGGCGTCGATAGGCATTTGCACGATGCCGTCGATGTCGTACTCGACGGGGTCTTCGGTGGTGATCAGCTTGTCCTCGACGGAGTTCAATTCGTTCAACGCGCCATAGAGCGTGGTGGTCTTGCCGCAGCCGGTCGGGCCGGTGACCAGCACGATGCCGTTGGGCTTGCGGATGATGTCGCGGAACGACTTGAGGATGCCTGCGGGCATGCCGACGACGTCCAGATCGAGCATGACCACGGAGCGGTCGAGGATTCGCATGACGACGCTTTCGCCGAACATCGTGGGCAGAACGCTGACGCGCAAGTCGACGGGGTGGCCGCCGACGTTCAGGCGGATGCGGCCGTCTTGCGGCATGCGGCGTTCGGCGATGTCGAGATCGGCCATCACTTTGATGCGCGTGGTGATGGCGAAGGCCAAGTGGCGCGGCGGCGGCACCATTTCGTACAACACGCCGTCGCTGCGGATGCGAATCTTGAACTCGTTCTCGAACGGCTCGAAGTGCAAGTCGCTGGCCCGATCTTTGATGGCCAGGAGGAGCACCATGTTTAGGAGCTTACGGACCGGCGCGCTGTCGGCCAGGGCCTCCATGCTGGTGAGGTCGAGCGTGGTGTTTTTTTCCATCGCCTCGACGGCGGCGGCCAGATCGGAGTCGGCCTCCATGTCGGCGATCAGGGTTTCGACGCTTTCGCTGCCGGCCGCGTAATAGCGCTCGAGCGCCTTGAGGAGTTCCTTCTCGGTAGTGACCATCGCCTTGATGTCGTAGCCGAGGAAGGTCCGCAGCTCGTCGATGATCGAGAGCTTTTGCGGATCGCACATGGCGATGGTCAGCGTATTGTCGGCGAAACTCAGGGGAATGATGCGGTAGAGCTGCGCCATCGGCTCGGTGATGGTGGTGAGCACTTCGGGCGGAATGACGGCCTCGCTGAGGCTGACGACCTGCATGCCCATCTGCTCGGCCAGGCCCTGGGCGAGTTGGTCGTCGTTGATAAAGCCGAGGCTGATGGCGATCTGTCCCAGCATTTCGCCCGGTCGCTGTTGTTGCTCCTCCAGCAGCATTTCGAGGCGGTCTTCGCTGAGGAAGCCGAGGTCGACCAGGATTTGACCGATACGTCGAATGGCCATAATTACTTCCGTTCCGCCCGCGTACGGGCTTCGTCTTCATCTTCAAATAGTCCGCGCTCCGCCTGGGCAATCTTGGCAGCCAACTCGTCGGGCGAATTAGCTTTGAGCATGATTTCGCGTTTTTCCACGAGACCGTCTTTCCACAACTTGAACATGTGATCGTCGAGCAACTGCATACCCATGCGTTGCCCGGTTTGGATCGTGGAGGTGATGCGGTAGGTTTTGTTCTCGCGAATCAGGTTGGCGATGGCGGAGTTGACCACGAGCATTTCATAGGCGGCGACGCGGCCCCCGCCGATCTTGGGCAGCAGAGTCTGCGAGAGGATGCCGATGATCGCGGTGGAAAGTTGAGTGCGGATCTGTTCCTGCTGGCTGGTGGGGAAAACGTCGATGATGCGGTTGACGGTTCCTTGCGCCGGTGGTGTGGAGGGTGGCAAAGACGATGTGCCCGGTTTCTGCCGCGGTAATGGCAGCCTCGATGGTTTCCAAGTCGCGCATTTCGCCCACGAGGATGACATCGGGGTCTTGACGCAGACCGCGGCGAATGGCCTCGGCAAACGTGGGCACGTCGACGCCGAGTTCACGCTGGTTGACCGTCGCCCTCTTATGCGGGTGATAGAATTCGATCGGGTCTTCGATCGTGATGATGTGGTGGTCGAAGTTCTCGTTGAGGTAGTCGATCATCGCGGCCAGAGTGGTCGTCTTGCCGGAACCGGTCGGGCCGGTAACGAGGATCAGACCGCGAGGACGCGTACACAGGTCGGCCAGCACGGGGGGCGTGCCGAGGTCTTTGAAGTTCAATAGCTTCACGGGAATTTGCCGCAGCACCATCGCAACATAACCGCGCTGCTTGAAGATCGAGACGCGGAAGCGGGCTTGGTCGCCGAAGGCGAAGCCGAAGTCGGAACCGCCAACCTCCTGGAGCTCTTGTTGGCAGCGCTCGGGCGAGATGCTCTTCATGAGCGACACGGTGTCTTCCGGCTCGAGGACCTTGGTCTCCAACTTCTTCATGTGGCCGTCGATGCGCAACACGGGGGGTTGGCCGACGGTAATGTGAAGATCGCTCGCCTTGCGGCTGACCACGGTCTGGAGCAGTTTGTCGATCAGAATAGTCGCCATTCGGCTACCTCGTTCTCCCCAAGAGATGGCGCACCCGGAGCCGCTGGGGCAGAGAGCTAGTGCGGCGCCCTGTTCCGAAAAGCGCCGGGTTGCGCGTAGATTATTCGCAGCCGGCTGTGGGCTGCCAAATATATTGCCTCGTAAACAACGTTTTGGATACTTGCCACAGCGGCTGGGGCCGGTCGTTGGCAATACCGGAACCCGTGCGCCGCACGGGCTTGCACTTGATTAGTCGGTCCGCTTCGCCGAGCGAAACACCTCTTCTAGGGTAGTAACGCCCCGCAGCACTTTATCGATACCGTCCCAATATAGGGTTCTCATGCCTTCGGCAATCGCTGCCTTGCGGATATGGTCCGTGGGGGCCGAATTGAAGGTCAGTTCGCGGATTTTCGTGGACATGAGCATGAGTTCGAAGATTCCCAGGCGGCCGCGGAAGCCCGCTCCCTGACAATTTCCGCAGCCGCGTCCGCGGAGGAAATTGGCACCGGCGGCCATCTCTGGCGTAATGCCGGCAGCTTCGAGCATTGCCGCCGGAGGGGTATATGGTTGCTTGCATTTTTGGCAGATGACGCGTACAAGTCGTTGCGCCATGATGGCGACGATGCTGCTGGAGACGAGGTACGACGGCACACCCATATCGATCAAACGTGTAATAGCACTGGGCGAATCGTTCGTATGTAGTGTACTGAAAACAAGGTGTCCAGTCAAAGATGCCTGAATTCCCATCTGTGCTGTCTCGAGGTCGCGCATTTCGCCCACAAGGATCACATTGGGCGCCTGTCGCAGCATAGCGCGAATCACCCGTGCGAAATCGAGACCGATGTCATGGTGAATCTCAACCTGATTTACCCCCTGAAGGTAGTATTCTACGGGGTCTTCCGCAGTGATGATTTTCCGGTCGGGCGTATTGAGCTCGTTCAGTGCGGCATAGAGCGAGGTTGTCTTGCCCGAGCCCGTCGGACCGGTGACGAGGATGATCCCGTTGGGACGCTGGATCAGGTTTCTGACTTTGCGGAAATCGGACTCGGAAAAGCCCAACTGGCGGAGTCCGACCTTGATGCTGTCTTTGTCCAAAATCCGCATCACCACCGACTGGCCGTGGTTGGTGGGGATAACGCTGACGCGGAGGTCTAGCTCTTTCTCGCCCACAGTGATCTTAATACGGCCGTCTTGGGTGCGGCGTCGCTCGGCGATGTCGAGTTTGGAGAGGATTTTAACGCGGGAGAGGATGGTGCCCAGCAAACGTTTGGGGGGGCTATCGCGCTCGACCAGAACGCCGTCGATCCGGTAGCGGACGCGGATGCGGTCTTCGAATGGCTCGATGTGGATGTCGGAAGCCCGCAACTGCACTGCTTCGGTAATGATTAGCTGTACGAGCCGGACGACCGGCGCGCTGCGCTCGTCGACGTCTTCTTCGGCGGTGTCGCTGTCCTGGAGCGTCTCGGTGAAGTCGATGGCGGTGTCGGTGAACTCTTGCAGCATCGAGTCGGCGCTTTCACCGACTGTTTGGCCGTAATGCCGGTTGATGGCTCCGAGGATCGCTTCGCGCGGGGCCAGAGCGGGAATGATCTGGCGATTGAGGATGAAACGGAGCTTATCGAATGTTTCGTAGTCGGTCGGGTCGCTGACAATGAGGGTGAGCGTGCCATCGGTTTCGGCCAGCGGGATGGCCACGTTTTCGCGTGCGACCGACTCGGGCACGAGTTCGACAACCGACGGTGGAATGGCGACTTCGTTGAGATTGACGAAATCGAGGCCATGCTGCTCGGCCATTGCCCGCATGACCTCTTCACCGCTGGCATAACCGAGTCGGCTCAGGGCATCGGCGAGTTTCGTGCCGGATTCGCTGGCCAACTGCTTGGCCTCGGCCAATTGTTCGGCACTGATGACTCCCTTGCGGACGAGAATTTCCGTATATTCGCTCTTACGTTTCGCCATGCACGGCTCCCAAAGACGTCCCGCAGTACGCCGATCGCGTTGCCGACAAGTCGAGCGGGATTTTTTGCTTACCCGGCACGAAGCGACGCAAACCGCGACGATATGCGCGCGGTTTGCCTCATTTCCGGCCGCTCACAATGCTATACTCCGTACCATCCCAAGCGCAATCAGCACAAGTCCTTACACTTACCTAGACTAATGGCGGGTGGCGAGAATGTCAACTCGCGGGTACCTGGGCAGCATCCGGCCACCCCGTTAGACGTAGGATCGATACGGGCAACTGCTACTGGCGGGGGATTTCGCGGAGGTAGATGTTCTTGAACCAGAGCGTGTCGCCGTGGTTTTGCAACTCGATTTGGCCGGTGGGAAAAATGGGCTTACCGGGCTCCCAGTAGTTTTCGAGAACCACACGGTCGACGACCAGCTTGCCGTTGAGTTTGACCGTGACCTTGTCGCCGACCATCTTGATATAGAACGTATTCCATTGTCCGATCGGCTTGTCGGCGAGTTGCGTGGGGGTCGAAGGGTTCGTCTTATTGTTGTAGAGGCCGCCGGAGCCGACTTCATTTCGCGCATTGACCGGCTTGGTATAGGGATCCCATATTTGCACTTGCGGTGTGCCACGTAGATAGATGCCGGTATCGCCGTGTGGGCCGATCTTCCAATCAACATATAACTCGAAGTCGCCGTAGTCCTTGGCCGTACAGAGACTGCGACCTTTGCCGTTGAATACAAGGGCGCCGTCCTCGACGCGCCACGTCTTGCGCATAAGGGCGTCGGCTTCCTTTTGGGCTTCGGCGAGCTGTTCGGCGGGAGCCTCGGCGCGCCTGGCAGGATTGTTCAACGGCGATTTCAAGAGACCTTTCCAGCCGGTCAGGTCGCGCCCGTTGAAGAGAGCCACGAAGCCCTCAGGGGGCGTGTTGTCGGCAGCCTGGATGGATACGGGCAGTGCCACGGCGATGATCAGACTCAACATCACATAGCGCAACGTGTACATGGTCGTTGTTTCCTTAGGATGCACCGCTTATGGATTTTTCATAAATGCGAAAGGTCTTGTAGCGGCGGGCGCCGACGGCTTCGATGGTGCTATTGACGGCCGCGTTATCGTCCAATGTCCAGCTCAGTTCGGCGCCGGTGTAGCCGATTACGTTCTTGCCGTAGTCGAGTGTGCGAAGGATGAGCAGTTCTGCGATGCCCCGGCGGCGATATTCCTTGAGCACGTCGAGCACGACCATGCGTGCCGTCTTGATGTGGCGTTTGCGGCGCAACAACTGAAGGAGTCCCAGTGGAAGGCCGAAGCGGGTGAGTCGTCCATTGAGCGGTCGGACGGCTTCGTTGATGTCGGGCAGCGTGATCGAGAAGCCGACGACGCGGCCTTCTACCTCGGCCAGAAGCACCTGTTCAGCGAGGGCCATCTGTGCCAGCCGTTTCCCGAAGTACGAAAACTCGGCCTCGGTCAGATTGACAAACCCCCACAATTCACCCATCGTGGCGTTGTAGACATCGCGGCAGCGGGCGATCTCGGCTTTGAAATCGTTGAGGTCGAAGGGGCGCACGGTAATGCGGCCGCGGCGGGCGAGTCGGTCGGCCCGTATCTTCCACTTGGCCAGTAAATCGAAGCTATCGACGAACCACCAGGCGTAGAGATCGTGCGCCTTCTCCAGGCCCCACGTCTCCAGCAGGCGTTGATAGTAGCGCGGATTATGATTCATCATGATGCGCGGCGGAGTATCGAAGCCTTCGATCAGCAGACCGCTGGGGTAGTTGAACGAGTAGTCGATAGGCCCGCGCATCGCCGTACGACCGCGTGCCCGCAGCCACTGGGCGGCGGCATCGAGCAAGGCATGGGCGGTGGAACGATCGTCGACGCTTTCAAACATGCCGAAGCAGCCGACGTTTTCGCCGTGCGCCTCGTTGTAGACCGGGTCATCGCTTACGAGGATGCGGCCGAGGGTTTCATTGCCGTGGGTGGCGATGAACTGTGCCGCATCGCCGTGTTTGTAGAACGGGTGTTTGCGACGATTGAGAAAGTCCTTTACCTCGATCTCCAACGGCGGAACCCAGTGTGGATCGTCGCCATATATCTTCCACGGCATCTTCACGAAGCGGTGGAGATCGCCGTGCGTGCTGACTTGGCGGATTTCGCTGGGGACGGGGGACGGGGGACGGGGAACGAGGGAAAGGGATGAAGTGCATGACGCATCACCCGCCTCCCGCCCCCCGTCCCCCGTCCCCTCATAATCGTAGAGTCGATACGTCTTATAGAGTTTGGCGCCGCCTTTCCTCAGGCTGCCGTGCGAGAGGGAATTGGACTCGAGGACCCACGAGAATTCAGCCTCTTCCAGGCCCCACTCGATGGCCTTGGGAACCAATCCGTGCATGAGCACCAGCCCGATACCCATGCGCTGGTATTCGGGCAGCACGTTGGTGCTGATCAAGCGGATGCGTTTGATGGCCCGGGGATTGCGCAGCAGGTGCATGAAGCCGAAGGGGAACAGCCGGCCGTTGATTTCCTTGATGCGCGGATTGTAATCGGGCAGGCCGAAGGCCACGCCAACCATTCGCCCATCTACCTCCGCGGCGACGGTCATCTCCGGCACGATGATGCGGCGCAGTCCGCCGGCCAAGTGGCTGATTTCGTCGCCCGACATCGGCACGAAGCCCCATGTGTTGGCCATCGACCGATTGTAGATCGATAGAAAGAGCTTTACGTCATCAAGGAAGTGCGATGCATCGAGTGGCCGCATCTTGACTTCGTAGCGCTCGATGATTTGCTCAGCGATCGGCCGGAGCTTCTGACCGATCTTTGGCAGCATGTCGATGTGGCCCCAGAAGGCGTACAGGTCTTGCGTCTTGCGGAAGCCGTAGTTCTCGATCAGCCGCTCGTAGTACGGCGGATTGTAGGTCATCATGAACGTGGGCGTCGAATCGAAGCCGTCGATGAGCAAGCCGATCTCGTAGTTCAGCGACGGGTTGGTTGGCCCACGAACTTGGTGAATATCTTGATCGGCGAACCAGCGGCGAACGGCGTCGAACAGCCCGTTGGCCGCCTCTTGATCGTCGCGGCATTCGAAGAAGCCGAAAAATCCGCGGCGATCATTATATTGAGCGATGTGCCCCTGGTTGAGAATCGCCGCGATGCGTCCGCAGACTGTTCCGTCGCGATAGGCGAGAAACGTTTGGATCGAGTTCCGGGCGTAAAAAGGATGCGGCTTATAGCCGACCATCTCCTTCTGGTTTACGCGCAGGGGCGGAATCCAGTACGGGTCGTCACGGTATAACGTCCAGGGGAACTGAAGGAACTGCTTTTTTTGCCGGGCGCCGACAACCCGTTGGATCACTAGATTCGACATGGGGACCGATTCTACCCGGTCGAGAATGGCAGCGTCAAGCTAAACGGGAGCGGGGCCAGTAGCGATCATCGAATGTCGGAATAGAAGTGCCGAAGACCGACACTTCTCGGCTTCCAGCCTGTATCCCTATTCTTTCACCCGGTCTCGGCCTTCTTGGCGTCGGCCGAAGGCCCTGAGTCGTCGGCCGGTCGTCGTGGGGCGGCATCGGCGGTTCCCGGCGCCAGCATGGCGCTCGGGGCGTTGGCCTCGATCACGTCGCGGAGTTCGTCCGTATCGATCACTTCCTTTTCGATCAGACGTTCTGCCAAGGCTACCAGAGCCGTGCGGCGGTTCTGCAGAATGCCGCGGACGACGCTGAGCGACTTTTCGATGATTCGGGCGATTTCTTCATCGATTTCCTGACTGGTGTGCTCGCTGTGCGTCCGATCCCGCGGGAAGTCGTCGCCGGCGGCCAGGAAGGCCGAGCGGCGGCTCTCGCGGAAGGTAACTCGTCCGAGGCGGCTCATGCCGTAGTCCATCACCATGCTTCGAGCCAGCTCGGTGGCACGCTCGAGGTCGTTCTGGGCACCGGTCGAAACGTCGCCGAATATGATCTCTTCGCCGACCGTGCCTGCCAGCAACACGTGGATGCGGCTCTCCAACTCGCTCTGCGTCATCAGGTAGCGATCCCCCTCGGGGCGCTGCATCGTGTAGCCAAGGGCGGCCAACCCGCGAGGGATGATAGACACTTTGTGCACGGGGTCGGTGTTGGGCAGGCTGTAGGCCACCAGGGCGTGGGCGCTCTCGTGATAGGCGACGCGCTGCTTTTCATCGGCGTGCATTACCCGCTGCTTCTTTTCGAGGCCGGCCGTTACCCGCTCCACTCCCTCGTTGAACTCGTCCATCGTGACTGCCGGCTTGGCCTTTCGCGCGGCCAACAGGGCGGCCTCGTTGACGAGATTCGCCAAGTCGGCCCCGACGAAACCGGACGTGATGCGGGCCACCGCCTGAAGGTCGACCGCTTCGCCCAGCTTGACCTTGGCCACGTGGACCTTGAGGATTTGCTCGCGGCCGCGTACGTCGGGCCGATCGACCAACACGTGCCGGTCGAAACGTCCGGGTCGCAACAGGGCCGGATCGAGCGTTTCGGGACGATTCGTGGCGGCCGTTACGATGACGCCGCTATTCGAGGTAAAGCCGTCCATTTCGACCAGCAGCGCATTGAGGGTCTGCTCGCGCTCGTCGTGGCCGCCGACGACGCTCGAACCGCGGGTCTTGCCCAGCGCGTCGAGCTCGTCGATGAAGATGATGCAGGGGGACTTGGCTTGGGCCTGCTGGAACATGTCGCGGACACGTGCGGCGCCGACGCCGACGAACATTTCCACGAAGTCGGAGCCCGACAGGCTGAAGAAGGGCACGCCCGCCTCGCCGGCGATAGCCTTGGCCAACAGCGTCTTGCCGGTGCCCGGAGGGCCGACCAACAGCACGCCCTTGGGGATGCGTCCGCCGAGGACCTGGTATTTTTCGGGCGAGCGGAGAAAATCGACCACCTCGCGAAGCTCGTCGACGGCCTCGTCGATGCCGGCCACGTCGTTGAAGCTGATGCCCAAGTCTTCCTGAGCGTAGAGCTTGCCGCGGCTGCGGCCGAAGGCCATGGCCGAACCGGTGCCGCCGAGCCGCCGCATCATGATGAAGAAGACGGCCACGATCAACACCATGAAGAAGAACATCGGCATGAGGCTTTTCCAGCCGCTGGGCGCTTCCTCGCCACGCACCGTGAACCCGCGCTTCTCGCCAGATCGGCCAGCGCGTTGTTGTCGTTTTCCAGACCAAGCCGGTCGGTGCGCAGCAGGACGTTGGTTTCTTCCTTGCCGGCCTCGGGCCCGATGACCTTCCGCGTCACTTTGCCGGTAATTTCGTGCAGGCCAAACTTGAGATCTTCGAGATTCGAGTAGCGGACCTCTTCCTCCTTGCCGTTGTTGGTCTCTTTGACCGTGATCGAGGCCTTGGGGTTGTTTCCCTTCTCAATCAGTTTGACCAGATCGGTGTAGGGCAGCTTCGCTTGGGCGCCGCCCTCGATCAGGCTCACGACAAACAGGGTGGCCACCGCGAGCAACAGCACGTACCAGATGACGTTTCCACCCATGTTGGGCGTTTTCCGGTCCGGCGGGCGATTCGATTCGGGCTGATTATTCGGCATCTATGGATTCCCTTGGAGAGGCAGATTTACCATAATTGTACCACGTTGATGGAAGCAGTGCGGCAAGGCCGAAGGAGTAGGTCAGGCACAGCCTGAACTACGAGGATTCTCTAATTTCTCGCATGAACGACCGCGCGACTAATGTGGCCATCCTGGGATCGACCGGCAGCATCGGTCGCAGCACGCTGGAGGTGATTGCCGCCTCGGGGAGCAGGCTGCGTGCCGTGGGGCTATCGGCCCATAGTAATACGGAACTGCTGCTGCAACAGGCCACGGCTGTCCGACCCCGCATAATCGTTGTGACCGATTCGGCGGCCGCCGCTCGGCAGAACTGGTCGGAGCTGCCACGCGACGTGGAATTGCTCGTCGGCGCCGAGGCCGTGGCGCGGCTGGCGGCCGATGCGGACGTCGATATCGTGGTATCGGCCATCGTGGGCAGTGCCGGACTTCGCGGCACTTGGGCGGCGTTGGAGGCGGGCAAGACTGTCGCCTTGGCAAATAAAGAAAGCCTCGTGGTCGGCGGGCCGCTGGTGATGGAACTGGCTCGGGAGAAAAACGCCAAGATCCTGCCTGTCGACAGCGAGCACAGTGCGGTGTTTCAGGCGTTAGCGGCCGGCGCCGGGACGAGGTGCGGCGGGTGATCCTGACAGCCAGTGGAGGGCCTTTTCGCACGCATTCGCTGGAGCAGCTTTCGCGGGTAACGGTGGCCGATGCGCTGGCCCATCCGACTTGGGAAATGGGTCCGAAAATAACGGTTGATTCGGCTACACTGATGAACAAGGCCCTGGAGATCATCGAGGCCCGCTGGCTGTTCGGGCTTCGGGCCGATCAAATCGCCGTGGTGATCCACCCGCAATCGATCGTACATTCGATGGTAGAATACATGGACGGTTCGGTGATTGCCCAGCTTAGCCCACCGGACATGAAGTTGCCGATCCAGTATGCGTTGACGTGGCCGAAGCGTTGCGATGGGGTGGCGGCGAAGCTGGATTGGAGCCGCGCGATGGAATTGCGTTTCGAGCCACCGGATTTCGAGCGGTTCGGCGCGCTGGGGCTGGGGCTGGAAGCGGCGGCGGCCGGCGGAACGGCCGGGGCCGTCCTGAACGGGGCCAACGAGGCTGCTGTGGCGGCGTTTCTCGACGGACGGCTGGGCTTCCACGAGATCGTGCCCACCTGCCGGAGCATTTTAGAAAACCACGAGTTTGAACCCCGACCGAATCTCGAGCAGGTGCTCGAAGCCGACCGTTGGGCACGCCAGGAGGTACTGCATTGTTGTACGCGATAGGGCTCACCGTTGTCATTTTGATGGTCGCCGTCGGCCTCGGATTCGTCATATTCGTCCATGAGCTGGGCCACTTCCTGGTGGCCAAGGCCTGCGGCGTGAAGTGCGAGAAGTTCTACCTCGGCTTCGATATCGGTGGCTGGAAGCTATGCAAGTTTCAATGGGGCGAAACCGAGTACGGCATCGGCATCTTGCCGCTGGGCGGATACGTGAAAATGCTCGGCCAGGAGGACAATCCGTCGAAGCTGGCCGAAGAAATCGAGCGAGCGAAGAAAGGTGACGAGGGGCGGGTGGCGGGGGACGGGGGAGACGCTCCAAACGCCGAGCAAGCACCGACTTCAGAGTCTCCCGCCTACGATCCCCGCAGCTTTTTGGCGAAGAGCGTGCCGCAGCGGATGGCGATCATTTCGGCCGGCGTGATCATGAACGTTATCTTCGCTTTTTTCATGGCAGTAGTGGCTTATAGCCTTGGCGTCGAACAAATCCCGTGCGTCATCGGCACGGTCTTTCCCGGCGAGCCCGCATGGCAAGCCGACCTGCAACCGGGCGATGAAATCCTCCAAATTGCCGGCAAGAAAATGAGTCAGTTCCGCGATCTGCAAGCGGCCATTTCGCTCGGCAACATTCCTGAAGAAGGAGTGCCGCTCTTGGTCCGGCGCCCCGGAGTCAAAGAGCCGATGCGCGTGATGGTCAAGCCCGACCGATCACGAGGCGCATTCGTCATCGGCGTCGGCAGTGGCGTAACGACCCGGTTGCCATCCGGCACCGCGACGTGGCTCGTCCATCATCGACCTTTCGTCGTGCCGGGTTCGGCCGCCGATCGTGCATCGCCTCCTTTCGAAAACGGCGACAAGGTCGTGAAGATCGACGGCGTGCCGACGGCCAACTACGCACAGATCAACGAGCAATTGGCCCGCAATGCCGATCGAAAGATCACGGTAACCGTCGAGCGAGCCAACGCGTCCAGTGCGGTTGACATTTCCGTCGGTCCGGAGCCCATGCGAATCATTGGCCTGGAAATGGAGATGGGGCCGATCACGGCCATCCAAGCCGATTCACCAGCGGCCGAGGCAGGCGTGCAGCCCGGTGATCGCATCGAGTCGATCGACGGCAACCCGCCCGGCGATCCCATGACGCTGGCGGATCGCCTTCGCCGCCGCGCAGGCCAGAAGATCAAGATGACAGTCCTGCGAGGCGAATCCAAGACGCCGGTTACGCTGACGATGCAAGTTCGCCAAGGGGCCCAGTGCTCCGCACCGCCAATCATCGTTAATAGCCCGGTGGCCGTCGACGCGATTGGAGTCGCATATCATGTGATCGCATCTGTGCAGCACGTTGCGGACGGCAGCCCCGCCGCCAAAGCCGACCTGAAGCCGGGCGACGTCCTTCTGAGCACTACCTTGAATCCTCCCAGCGAAGAAACGCTACGGAAACTCCAGTTTGAACAGCCGAAGTCGACCGTCCCGCTCGGCGAAGACGCGCACAACTGGCCTTACGTCATCAGTTTCCTGCAATCATGCGTGCCGGACACAACCGTCAGCCTGACGTTTACTCGCGGCGATAAGAAGCAAACGGTCGAGGACCTCGCACCGATCGCATCGTCCGATTGGTTCAATCCGGACCGGGGCCTGTTGTTCGAGCCGCTGACGGTAGATCGAAAGGCAGACAGCTTTGCCGACGCGCTCGCACTGGGCGGCCGAGAAACGCTGGATCAAGTGACGCTCGTCTACCGCACACTAAAGGCCATCGGGACGAACCGCGTCTCGGCGCGTAACCTCGGCGGACCCGTGATGATCGCAAAAGTGGCGGCCGCCTACGCCGACCGCGGCAGCGCCGAGTTGCTAATCTTCCTCACCATGCTCGAGCGCCAACCTCGCCGTGTTGAACATCCTGCCGATCCCGGTGCTGGACGGCGGACATCTCATGTTCCTGGCCTACGAAGGCGTCCGCGGCAAGCCGGCCAACGAACGCGTGCAGATCGTGCTGACCTACATCGGCCTGGGATTGATCATCGCCTTGATGGTCTGGGTGATGGGCCTGGACTTTGGGCTCATCTCGCGGCGATAGGCAGACAAACGGCGCCACGGAGGCACGAAGGATACGGAGACGGACGAAGCTCCTATGTAAGAACTGGACTTTTGCAAATTCGTCCCCTCTCCCTCTGGGAGAGGGGCAGAGGGTGAGGGTTTGGAGAAGATCAACCAAATGGTAAATCGGTTTCTCCGTGGTCCTTTCTTATTTTCCGCCGGGCCCTTCGGCCTTTAGTCTTTCAAGACTCTCCGAGGGTGTGGCCCCAACGCTGCCGGCGTGCTGGTCCTTCTTTCCGGCGGCCTGATCCTTCGGTTTTTCCTTCTTCTTGAAAATGTCGTCGTGACCGAGATGGATCTTGCGGTAGACGTCGTCCGAGATGACGTAGTACCAGTCGGCAAAGCGGGCGTTGAGCTCGCCAACGTGTTTCTTGCCGTCGGCAACCTTCTGGTCGTACTCGTCCTGCTTCCGCTTGTTCTCCTTCTCGATCCGCTCGCGCTCGGCCTTCGCGGCATCCTCGGGCTTGGCCACCGACTTCCCGGCGTCGGGCTTCTTCTGGTCGGCTTTCGTGTCTGCCGATTTCTTTTCATCCGCCTTCTTATCGTCTGCCTTCTTGTCGTCCGCCTTCTTCACATTAGCAGGCGTCTTGTCGGCTTCCTTCTTGACCTCGGGCAGCGGCTCAAGCGTGGGCTTGGCGATCATGTCGGGATTGAACTCGGCCATTACGAACAGGTAGCGGTTCAAGCCGGTGCCAGTCTTCGATTCCTGCTCCTTGTTGCCATCTTTGGCCGCGTCCTTCGCCTTGTCCTTCATCTTCGACGGCCCGCTGCCGGCAATATCACCGAAGCGGAGGACGTACTCGACGCCGTCTTTCATCAACAGACGGATTTCGCCTTCATTCGAGTAGATTTCGACGGGGCCATTCTCCTGCAACTGGGCGGGGAAGAAACCCTTGTCCTCCAACGACTCGCGGGCGGGTCCGCGATCGGGGAAGTTCGCCGCCACCTTCAGATCGGCGCTCAGGCCGGCCGGTTTGCGGCTGACGTCGACGATCTTCAGGTCGTCGAGGGCCGATTTGAGTTCGTCCAATTTCGCCGCGTTCAGTTCCTCGTCGGCCGGCATTTTCACCGGCGCCCAGCGCCAACCCTGCTCGGCCTTATCGTCCACGACGAACTTCTCGTCCGCATCGAGCTTCCAATGCGGTTCGGCCGTGTCGCTGTAGTCAATACGCATCTTGCCACGCTGCACGATGGCCGGGCCCTGGTTGGTCAGGCGGATGGCGTAATCGTGGATGCGGGCTTGCTTCATGTCGAAGGAATTGATGCCCAAGAGATTTCGTTCGATCCAATTCTCGAACTTCGTCGAGAGTTTGTCGGTTTTGACCTCGACGATGTAGATAGGCGATTCGCCCACCTTGCGGACGTAGCGGAGATTCGCGCGGCCGGGCACTTCCTTACCGATGACCAGGGCCAGGAGTTGATTGCCGTCCGCGTCCTTCATGATCACGCGGGTGCCGACGCCTGTCTCACCGAGTTTGGGTGGCTTGCTGGGGTCGGGATCGATGACGCCATATTCGCGTTCGTCGCCTTGGTTGGTGCTGACCATCTCGATCACTTTCAGTCCCATCAGGCCCGCGGCGGCCTGGGCCACCTGATCCTTCGCATCGGCCGGATAGTCATCGTGCGAGGGGATCGACCAGCGGGGCGCACCTTTCACGTCGACTTGCGCAACCCGGAAGGGATGCACTTGGCCGCGTTGGTCATCAAACTCGACGATTTCCAAACTGGTGACCGCCAGGGGGTTGGTGAACTTAGGATAGAGCGGCTGATTCCGCACGTCTTCCGGGCGGGAGACGCTCAGCGAGGGGCGCGTGACAACGGCCAACAGCACCACGGCCGCCGCGATGGCGACGAAAGTCAGAGTTTTTGCGTTTTCGTTCATATGTCGTTCTCAGCTATCAATCGAAAATGTCAGAACCGTACGGCCGGTTTCGCGTCCCCCTCACCCTAGCCCTCTCCCGACCAACCTTCGGTCGGTGCCCGGAGAGGGGACTTTTCACCGCAGTCTCGATCGTGACACGCCTTCACGCTCGCGCTCGCGGCGGATGAAGAACACCATCACCGCCAACATCAGCGGCAGGATGGGCGGCAACAGGATCGCCCACAGCTTGTAACCGAGTTGCACCGAGTCGACCTTCGACTTCAATGCGGTTTCGATCTTGGTGATATCCCGATCTTTTTCGTCGCTGAACTGCTTGAGCTTGGCGGTTCTTTCCTGTTCGAGAGTCTCCTGCATCATGCCCACCTGAATGGCCATCTGCTGGATGTCGAGATTCTTCTGTTTCTTCAGATCGGCGAGCTTGTCCATGATTTCCTGCTGCTCGCGCTTCTCTTCCTCGTCGAACTTCTTGATGTACTCTTCGCGCTTATCGGAGGCCTCCTGCTTGGCAGCCTTGGTGCGCTCTTCGATGCGGGCGAGCGTGCGGTGATGCGGGCGGCGCTTGCGGATGTCGATAAAGCGCGAGTCGCCAGCCAATTCATCGAGCACGTTGAGGACGAAGGTGACGTTGTCGAAATTGAAATTCACGCCCATCTCGGGCATCTCGCCTTGCTCGCGCAGACGGAAGATCGTGGGCGAAAGCATGTCGACATCGGCCACCAGGACGACGTTGACGTTCGCTTTGCGCAGGCTTTTGTTCGGCCTTCTTCTCAGCCGATTTATCGTCTTTCTTCTGCGGTTCTTCCGACGGTGAGTCAATCTGCACCTTGCCCTCGATGTGGGCAGCAAGATCGTAGGACCGATTGGTCGGAAACAGCCGCCGGTTGGGGTTCAGTTCGCCGCGCGGGCCGAACGGCGTCATCTGCATGAGTTCGTTGAAGCGGACGGTGCCGGTTCGCTCGCCGGTCTTCACCAGCGGCTCGAAATGCAGATCGGAGCTGGCGCTGTTCAATTGCACGATCGCGCCCGGGAACGGGAAGAGCAATTGTTGCAGGCCGGAGCTGATCGGATCTTTCGGATCGAACGGCGGTTTGGCCCCGCAGGCCGCGTCGACAAACACAAACTCCTTGTTGCGGTTGAAGTCCGTGAACTTGGGGTAGGGGTTGTAGTCTTGCCAGATGACCTGATCCGGAGAAAAATCGACGCCCAACAGGTGCCATAGCTTGCTAATGTCTCCCTTGGGTGGCGATTGCATGCCGCCGAACATCGGGTTCATGCCGCCGGGCGATTGGCGGGGCGAACTGGTGGCCGGCACGCCGCCGCTGAACATCGGCGCGGGATCCTCGAAGATGGCCGTGGGCTGGCCGTTTTCGACCGCAGCGATGAAGTTGGCCATCTCGGCCGGGCCCAACGACGAAGGTTGCACGGCCAATAAGGCGTCGTACTTCTCGGTGATCGGCTTGGCGGGGTCGACGCGAACCACTTCATATTGCTTCTCCAACTCGTCGATGATCGGCCAGCTTTGACTGGACGACATCGTCTGCATGTTGAAGCTGCCGAAAAGCTGGGCGTCGGTCTTAAGGATGCCGATCTTCTTCCGCTTCTGTTGGCTGACGGTGGCCAGCGATCGCACCAATTCGTATTCGATGGGGATACCGCGGTCGATGAAGACCGAGGGCACTTTCTGCACGCCACAGCTCATTGCCACGTTGAGGTAGATATACTCCTGAGAGACGGTCCCGTGGCTAAGCGTGGTGACTTGCCGCGGCTCGATGCCGTAGCGTTTGTCGGCCAAGGCGGCTTCCTGGCTATAGCGGTCGGTATCGTGGATTTGCACATGGACCTTCGCGCCGCCAAGAGCCTGCAACTCGCGGAGCGTGGTCAGCAGATTCAGTCGTGTTTGCACATACGATTCGGGCACGCTGGGGCTGATGAAAGCCTCGATCATCACTGGCCGATCGACCTTGAGGTTCTTGATCAGATCGTACGTTTGCGGCGACAGGGAACTGAGTTGTTCGCTGCTGATGTCCAGCCGCTCGTCGTGCGACTGGAGCATGACGACCGCGCCCGCCGCGATGACCACCAGGGCCAGCGTTCGGGCCGCGTAATGGGCGGCCAGCAGCCAGCGGCGCGGACCGGTGAACCAGTGACGTTGACCGATCAAGACCATGCTCACGTAGAGCATGACCGCCAGGATGGCGAGGAAATAGGTCACGCCGGTGAGCGTCACGACGCCGCGGGCGAAGTCGGATAGGCGCTGGGTAACGCTCCAGTTGGCGATGGCCAAGACGCCCTGCCGCCCGAGGCTGCCGAAAATCGTGTCGGCCCACATCAGGAACACCAGCGGCATGTTGAACAGCACGCCGAGGACGAAGGCGATCGTGACGTTGTTGGTGAGAAACGAGGCGATCAGTCCGATGGCCAGCATCGCCAACCCGACTAGCCAGTAACCGATGTACGTGCTCACGAACAGGCCCAGATCGAGCCGCGGCACGATGGCGATCCAGGCGTCGGCGCTGGCGAGATTGTTCAATACCAGGTAGTTGCACAGGAGCGAGAACAGCAGCGAGACGCTGAAAATGCCCACGGCGGCCAGGTATTTGCCCAGCACGATGTCGAAATCGCGGGCGGGGATCGTCAGTAGCAGTTCATCGGTCCCTTGCTTGCGTTCGTCGGCCCAAATCCCCATCGTGATCGTGGGGATGTAGATGAGCATGATGTAGGGGAACCAAAATGTGAGCTGGTCCAGGTTGGCCAGATTATTGCTGAAGAACGCGGGCACCCAGAACGCTGCCAGAGCGCCGAAGAAGACGAACAGGCAGATGAACACATAGCCTGTTGGACTGGCGAAATAGCTAACGAAGTTCCGCCGAAAAACGGCCCTTAGCACGTTGGTGTTCATAACCGAAGGGATTGGGGATTAGGGATTGGGGGTTTTGGGGTCACGCCGCGGTCAACTCGCGGAAATGCTGATCCAGCGGCTTGCCGTCTTTGGTCAGTTCCTTGATAGGGCCGTCGAAAACTATGCGTCCCTCGTTAATAAAAAGCACGCGGCTGGCCATCGCTTCGACTTCTTGGAGAATATGGGTGGAGAGCAAGACAGTCTTGCTCTCGCCCAGTTTGCGGATGGTCTCGCGGACATCGTGAATTTGGTTGGGATCGAGGCCGGCGGTCGGCTCGTCGAGAATCAACACATCGGGCTCGTGCAGGAGCACTTGGGCCATGCCTACCCGTTGGCGATAGCCGCGCGAGAGCTTTCCGATGGGCTTGCCGACCACGCTTTGCAGCGCACAGAGTTCGATGACGGCGGCGATCCGCTCGCGCTTGCGAGCGCCAGTCAGGCCACGGGCGTCGGCGAAGAATCCCAATAGCCCGCGAGGTGTCATGTCGGCATAGAGCGGGCCGTTTTCGGGCAGGTAGCCCAGCCGGGCGGAGCCGGCCAGGCGGTCGACCGACATGTCGTGTCCGGCGATCCGCGCCGTGCCGGCCGAGGGCGCGAGGTAGCCGGTGAGCAGCTTCATAGTGGTGCTTTTTCCGGCCCCGTTGGGACCGAGGAACGCCACTACTTCGCCCTGGTGAACCTCGAAGGTGACGTTATCGATGGCGGCAAAGTTGCCATAGAATTTCGAGAGCCCCGCGGCTTCGATCATGGCGGGACGTGACGGCTGGTTCATCGAAGATCGCTCCTAGTGCGACGCACGTGGGCTTAGGGATTGGCTGGGAGCCGCACCCGTGCGGGATCAAGGCGTGTGGGAAACAAGTGGGAAGTTATAGATTATTACGGTTGCTAAGCCAATGCCAGGGCCAACTGCGAGGCCGACGCTGTGGAAAACCGGGGCAGTGGAAAGGATGAATATAATTCACATAATTTCTGGGAGATTTTTCTTACAGAGCTGGCCTACTGGACGGCCATCAAGTGCGAACTTTGTGGACTTAGTCGGGTGCGCGCGCTACTACCGTGTTTTGTTGCCGCAACGGTCGGTTGTCTTGCACCCTCTTGTGTCGATTTTGATGGGAATCTAACTTTGGGCAGCCATGCGCTGCGTTGCGGAAGGGGATGGGTCCATGTTTTCGGCCTATCGCGTGTTCGCCAGACAGCAGTTTCGAGGCGAAGAATGGACCGCTGCCCAACCGGGACCAGTATACCCGTGTTCGAGCGCCACCGAGCGCGACGGCTGGCGGTGTGGAACGCGGCGATGTGGGCGATCGGCAATGGGCTGGCCAGCACGACGCTGGTGATCTATCTGGCCAAAGAGTTGCACGCCGAACGGCTCGGTCTGGGTATTGGTCTATTGGTGGCCGCACCACAATTGGCCGGCCTGCTGCGGCTTGGCGCCCCGGCGCTCATCGACCGGGTCGGCGACCGGAAAGGCTTCTGCCTTGCGATGTTTCTGCTCGGCGCGTTGGTATTGGTGGCGCTTCCGTGCGTCTCGGCCCCTGGTGTGTTGCCGTCGGCCGGTTGGTCGCTGGGGGCGCTGATCTTGTTATGGTGCTTGTACCATTTGCTTCAGTATCTGGCGATGGTTGCCCTGTGGTCGTGGCTGGCGGACGTGGCCGCAGTGCGCATTCGGGGGCGCTTCTTCGGGCGGCGCGAGCGATGGTTGGTGGCGGGGCAGGCCGTGGCGGCGGTGGCCGCCGGGGCTTTTGTGTGGGGCGTGTTGGAGGCGTATCCTCGGCTGCCGCCGTGGATGCCCTACGCGATGATGGCCGGCCTGGGGGCCGTGTTGATGATCGCGGCGCTGGTGCCGCTCGGGCAGATGCCGGCGGCCGAGGTCCGTGTTGGTCGGCCGGCGCTCGCCATGCGAGCCGGTTCCAACCCACGCCGCCCGGGAGCAATCGTCGAACTGCTGCGACCCTTTGGCGACATGCGTTTCTTGCCTTTATTAGCGTTTGGCTGTTGGTTCTCGTTTTTCAATGGTGTGACGCAGTCGGCGCAGAACTACTACCCGATGCAGGTGCTTGGAATCCCGCTTTTCCTTTCGCTTGCGGTGCAGACGGGCATGCGGCTGGGGCAATGGGGCGTTAGCCCGGGGCTGGGAGCCGTGGCCGATCGCCTGGGCAACCGGCCGGTGATGATCGTGAGCCAGTTGGCGGTGGCGGCCGGGCTGCTCATGTTTGCGGTCGCCACGCCCGAGCAGCCCGGCTGGTTCATCGGCGCGTGGGTTTTGTGGATCGCCTACGCGGGAATGAACGTTTGCCTGCCGAACTTGCTATTGAGGCTCTCGCCCGAGCGTTCCAACGCGTCGTACATTGCGGCCTTCTACGCCGTGACGGGCGTGTGCTATGCCTTCAGCACGGTCGTCGGCGGCGCTGGTCGATCACTTTGGGCGGTCGGCGCTCTCGGTCGGCGGCTCTGCGATGGCCTTTTTTCCAAGCCTTTTCGTCTTTGGCTGGGCAGCGCGGAGTCTTGGCGTGCTGCTGTTGTTGCCGATTAGAGAGACGTAGGGTCCGCCGTGCGGACCGAAGCCCGTTAAGGTCCGCACGACGGACCCTACGGCTCGAATCTCTGATCCCCAATCCGTTTCGTTCGCATCCGTTTCGTTCGCAACCACTTTCCTCTTGACTTTTTTGCTAAGGAATGTATGAATTGTTCTCAAGATATGGACAGTATTGCCGAATGGTAATAGGAAAGAGGATGGCTGCTGCGGGCTGACAAAGGATTTCGCTCGCCCAAGGCGGTACGTGAGGGGCCGATACGGATGTCGCGACCCCCGTTCTCCACGGACACCAGGAGATGTTTCTCGATGGCCGGCATTGACGCTGAGGCGTGTTCGTACTCGCGGGTCGACGACGAAGAGCCCCCGAGTACGACGGTCCAATTCCTAGCTCCTCGCGCCGTAGCGCGAATGTCCCGGCCACGACGGTCGGGCGTCTCCGCAGGACGCGATATCTTCTCACCCGGCGCCGCTCTGGGCCGGATACCCCGCAGCACCTTCCAAACCAGGGCATTTCGCCGGGCGTTCTACCCCAGTGCCACCGATCGCGAGTGGAACGATTGGCATTGGCAGGCCCGAAACCGCCTGCGAACGCTGGTTCAACTGGAACAGGTGCTCGAGTTGTCCGACGACGAGCGGGCCGCGCTATCGCATGGCGACAGCATGCTGCCGGTGAGCATTACACCGTACTATATGAGCCTGATTTCGCGCGACGACCGTAACCAGCCGCTGCGAAAGACGGTGGTTCCGAGCACGGCCGAACTGCATCGCGGCTTGGGCGAGGCGGACGATCCGCTGGGCGAAGACGGCGACAGCCCGCTGCCCGGCTTGGTGCATCGCTATCCGGATCGGGCCTTGCTGTTGGTGACCGATTTCTGTTCGAGCTACTGCCGCTACTGCACGCGTTCGCGGGTGGTGGGGCACGGAGGCATCGCCCCAAGCGAGGCCCGGCTGGAACAGGCATTCGACTACATCCGCCGCACGCCCACGATTCGCGACGTGCTCATTTCCGGCGGCGACCCGCTGGCGCTGAGCGACGACCGGCTGGATTGGATTCTGGGCCAGTTGCGGCAGATACCGCACGTCGAGTTCTTGCGGATCGGCACCAAGATGCCGGCCGTGTTGCCGCAGCGAATTACGCCCGAGCTATGCCGCATGTTGCGGCGGCACCATCCGCTGTGGATGAGCCTGCACTTCCTGCATCCGGACGAGTGTACACCCGAATCGTACTTGGCCTGCACGCGGCTGGCCGACGCCGGCGTGCCTTTGGGCTCGCAGACCGTGCTTCTGGCGGGCGTCAACGACAACGTGGAAACGATGAAGAACCTGGTCCATCGGCTGTTGATGATGCGGGTGCGGCCCTATTACCTGTACCAGTGCGATCCGATCAGCGGATCGGCCCACTTGCGTACGCCGATTTCCAAGGGGCTTGAGATCATCGAAGGGCTCCGCGGCCACACGACCGGCTATGCGGTGCCCAACTATGTGATCGATGCGCCCGGCGGAGGCGGCAAGATTCCCCTGCAGCCGAACTATGTCGTCGGTCGCGACGGGGATGACCTGTTGCTGCGGAATTACCGTGGCGACGTGTATCGGTATCCGGACGTGGTGTGATTGGGGGCCGCTACGTGTAGAAGGTCCCATCATTTAGCATTACAACAACCCCCAAGCCCATGGGTTGCAACCCGTGGGCTTTTCAGTATTCTGGTTGCCACTATGAAAATTGGCCTGACATACGACTTGCGTAGCGACTACCTGGCCGAGGGTTACTCCGAGGAAGAAACGGCCGAGTTCGATCAGCCGGCGACGGTCGAAGGCATCGAGGCCGCCCTGCTGGAAATCGGCTACCACACCGATCGCATCGGCAACGCCAGGCGGCTGGTCGAACGGCTGGCCGACGGTGACCGCTGGGACTTGGTGTTTAACATTGCCGAAGGGCTGCACGGCGTGGCCCGCGAGGCCCAGGTGCCGGCGATCCTCGACGTGTACGACATTCCCTACACGTTTTCCGATCCGCTGGTGCTGTCGTTGGCCCTGCATAAGAATCTGACCAAGACGATCGTGCGGCAGGAGGGCATCGCCACGCCGGATTTCGCGCTGGTTGCCAAGCCAGCCGACGTCGACGGCGTAGATTTGCCGTTTCCATTGTTCGCCAAGCCCGTGGCTGAGGGGACGAGCAAGGGAATCAACGGGGCGTCGAAGATCGTCGACCGCGCGGCGCTTCACCAAGTATGCGTCGATCTGCTGGAGCAGTTTCGGCAGCCGGTCCTAGTCGAGACGTTTCTATCCGGCCGCGAATTTACCGTCGGTTTGACGGGCACCGGCACGGAATCGAAGGTCCTGGCCACCATGGAAATCCATCTGCTGCCGGGGGCCGAGGCCGAGGTCTATTCCTACGTGAACAAAGAGCAGTGGGAGGAACTGGTCCGCTACGATTTGGCGCGGCCGGATAAGGACCCTGTTGTGGCGGCGGTGGAAGAGATGGCGCTTCGAGCGTGGCGCGCGCTGGGATGCCGCGACGGCGGACGAGTCGATATCCGCTGCGACGCCAATGGGCACCCCAATTTCATCGAGGTCAATCCGCTGCCGGGACTGCATCCGCAGCACTCCGATCTGCCGATGCTCTGCGGTTTCGCGGGCGTGTCGTACGTCGACCTGATCGAACGGATCGTCACTTCGGCGCGGCGGCGGATTGTGACACGACGTTCGGCGGCGGTCACTGCGGTAGGCGCGTCATGCTGATCGCAGCGAAGCAATTCGGTGGATTTAGGGACGAGATCCTTCGCTGCGCTCAGGATGACGTCGGCGCTCAGGATGACATTCGCTGCGACTAATGACACAGACGTGCCCTGAACTATGCGTGTTGCCGTTCTCCACAACGCCGTGCCCGACGATGCTCCGTTGGAAGATCGCGACACGTTGGTGCAGGTCGAGACGGTTGTGGCTGTCCTAAGTCGGCTGCGGCACGAGGCGATTGCGCTGGCCTGTACGCTCGATCTGGCTGCGCTTCATGAGCGATTGCGGCGCGACCGGCCGGACGTGGTCTTCAATCTGGTGGAGTCGCTGGCCGAAGCGGACTCGCTGGCCTACCTTCCCTTGGCCGTTCTCGATGCGCTGAGCATTCCGTATACCGGCAGTCGGACGGAAGCCATGTTTTTGACAGCACACAAGGTGCTGGCCAAGCAGCGGCTACTGGCGGCGGGGCTGCCAACGCCGGCTTGGATCGAGGGGGGAATTGTCCACGAAGGGCACGAAGCACACGAAGAGAAGGGAGAGAAGTCGACCATTGTCATGCTGAGCGCAGCGAAGCATCTCAGTGGCGCAAACGAGATCCTTCGCCGCGCTCAGGATGACAACGAATCAAGCGTATCTTCGTGCCCTTCGTGTGCGTCGTGGATCATTAAAGGCGTCTGGGATCAGGCTTCGCGCGGCATGGATGACGAAGCGGTTCTCCGAGACGTTGCCGCGGCCGACGTTCGTAGGCGGTTGGGCGAGTGGAAGGCGCGAACGGGGCGGCCGTGCTTCGCCGAGCAGTTTATCGAAGGGCGCGAGTTCAACGTTGCAGTGCTGGCTGGGTCCAGCGGGCCCGACGTGCTCCCGCCGGCCGAAATCGATTTTTCTGCCTTCCCGCCGGAGAAGCCGCACATCGTCGGGCATCGGGCGAAATGGCAGGTGGACTCGTTCGAGTATCACAATACGCCGCGCCACTTCGAGTTTGACGCGGCCGACGCGCCGTTGCTCGCTCAGTTGCAGACGCTTGCCGCCGCGTGCTGGAACCTGTTTGCGCTTCGCGGCTGGGTGCGGGTCGATTTTCGCGTCGATCGGGCTGGGCAGCCGTGGATTTTGGAAATCAACACGAATCCCTGTCTCTCGCCCGACGCCGGATTCGCTGCGGCGCTCGATAATGCCGCAATCCCGTTTGACGAGGCGGTTCAGCGTATATTGGAGGATTCGTGAGCGATCAACCCATTGAGCTTCGATGCGATGTCCGCGCCGACGACCGGGAGGCAGTGCGGTGGCTGGTCGAGTCGACCGGTGTGTTTTCGCCGGTGGAAATCGACGTGGCCGTGGAATTGATCGACGATCGAATCCAACGCGGCCAGGCGAGCGATTATCACTTCGTCTTTGCGGACATAGACGGCCGGACGGTCGGCTACACCTGTTACGGACCGATCGCACTGACGGCGGCGAGCTTCGATCTCTACTGGATCGCGGTGGACAAGACGTTGCAGGGGCGGAAGATCGGCCGGCTTCTGCTGGACCGCACCGAGCAATTGATCCGTGCGGCCGGTGGCCGACAAGTCTACATCGAGACCTCGAATCGCGGGCAATACGCGCCGACGCGCGGCTTCTACCTGCGCTGCGGATACGCGCAGGCCGCGCTGCTAAAGGATTTTTACGCCGACGGCGACGACAAGGTAATCTATGAGCGGCGGCTGGGGTAGGGTGTGTGAAACGCACCGCAAAACACCGTGCATTGGTGCGTTTCACGCACCCTACTCTCGACTCTCAACTCTGGACCGTTATCACGGCAGTTCTTTGATGCGAACATTGCGGAAGGCGACGGGGTCGCCGTGGCCCAGCCAACCGATGTGACCTTTGGCATTGTGTAGGCCGGGGTGCGAATTGCCGTCAGGCGTTTTGCCGATCTTGCCGATGTCGGTGTCGTTAATGACCGTGCCGTTGAGTGTAACCTTGATGTGGCTGCCGTCGGCGACAATTTCTTCCTCGTTCCACTGGCCAGCCGGCTTCAGGAAACCCCGCTTTGCGGGCACGACGCCGTAGATCGAACCGTGGCATTGATAGGGCTCGATCCGTTTGTATTTCTTGTGACCGTCGTCGAGGATCTGAATCTCCATGCCGACGTAGGCCGGGTCGCCTTTGATGGGCGTTCGGATGCCGACGCCGTTGTTGCCGCCCGGAGGCAGCTTGAACTCGAAGCGGAGGACGAAATTGGCGTACTCCTTCTTTGTGAAGATATTTCCGCCGTGGCAGACCATGGCGCCATCTTCGATCGGATAACCCTTCACGTCTCCGATCCAGCCGTTATGGGTCTTGCCGTCGAACAGACTGACAAAGCCCTGCGCTGTCTCGTCGGACGTTACGCATGTGCCTTTTGTATCCTGAGCCGGCATAGAGCCAGCGCAGAGCAACAGCAAGGCCGCAACACAAGTGCAACGCATGGGAATTACTCCTGAAGTAGGTGGGATGAATGGTGGGATTGCTATCGTGTCGACGAACGTCACTCCGTCGTTCGCATCATTTGCCGCAGTTCTTCAGTTGTCTTCATCGAGCAGAACTTGGGGCCGCACATGCTGCAATAATGCGAACCTTTGGCTTCGTCGTCGGGCAGCGACTCGTCGTGCATCCGTTGGGCCGTCTCGGGATCGAGCGACAGGCGGAATTGTTCGGGCCAATCGAAGGCGAAGCGGGCCTTGCTCATGGCATCGTCGCGGGCGCGCACACCCGGTCGGTGCCGCGCCAGATCGGCGGCGTGGGCAGCGATCTTGTAGGCGATCACGCCCTGGCGAACGTCGTCAAGATTCGGCAGGCCGAGATGCTCTTTGGGCGTCACATAGCAGAGCATCGCGGCCCCGTACCACGCGGCCATTGCTCCGCCGATGGCGCTGGTGATGTGATCGTAGCCGGGAGCTACGTCGGTGACGATCGGCCCGAGGACATAGAACGGAGCTTCGTCGCACCACTGTTGCTGAAGCCGTATGTTGTGCTCGATCTGGTCCATCGGCACATGGCCGGGGCCTTCGATCATCACCTGGCAGCCGCGCTGGCGGGCACGGCGTCCAAGCTCGCCCATTACCTTCAGTTCGGCGAACTGGGCCTCGTCGCTGGCGTCGGCAATCGAGCCGGGCCGCAAACCGTCGCCGAGGCTCCACGTCACGTCGTACTCGTGCATGATGTCGCACAGATCGTCGAAGTGCGTGTAGAACGGGTTCTCCTGTTTGTGGGCCAACATCCATTTGGCCACCAGTGAACCACCGCGGCTGACGATGCCCGTCACGCGACGCTCGGTCAGCGGCACGTGCTCGCGCAGGAGGCCGCAGTGGACGGTCATGTAATCGACGCCCTGCCGGGCCTGGAGTTCGATCACGTCGAGAAAATCGCGCGGCCGCATGTCGACGATGTCATTAAGCTGCTGTGCCACTTGGTAGATCGGGACCGTTCCCACCGGCACCGTGGCGGCGTCGATGATCCGACCGCGGACGGTGTCGATCTGTTCGCCCGTTGACAGGTCCATCACGGTGTCGGCGCCGTAGCGGACGGCGAGGAATAGCTTGGCAAGTTCGCACTGCGTGTCACTCGATACGGCCGACTTGCCGATGTTGGCGTTGATCTTGGTGCGGGCGGCCGTCCCGATGCCGATTGGCTGGAGCCCCTTCGCCAGATGGGCCGTATTGGCCGGAATGACCATCCGCCCGCGTGCCACCTCATCGCGAACCAGCTCGGGAGCTAATTCCTCAGCCCGGGCGACGGCCTCGATTTCGGGGGTCACCTGGCCGGCACGGGCGTATTCGATCTGCGTCATGGAAGGCTCCGGGGCTACGATCGTCCAGTATAGGGACCGTCGGGAGGTGGGTCAAACGCCGAAGAGCGGCCGTCGACTGGAGAATTGCAGAGTTCCTGCGAACGGTCATTCTGAGCGCAGCGAAGAATCTCCGCGGCATGCGCAACTGCCCACGTACCAACGAGATCCTTCGCTGCGCTCAGGATGACTCCCTTTCATCAAATAAGACTCTGCAATTCTCCGGGGCTCGTTGCTGGACGAATATTACCCAGATTGCCTCGGCCACAAGTCTTTCCTAACGCTCAAGATTGATGTAATCCGAACCGATATGTTGTCTGTCGCGACTGGCCCGGACGCTCCTGCGCGCTCGGTGCAAAGTCGCTTGTTGGAGAGGCAGATAAACATGCAGAAAGACATTAAGGGGATGATACTGGCGCGAATCCCCGATCTTACGGAGTTGGACGAGACGGGCGATCCGTTGGCTGTGTCCAGCGGCGGCCGGCTACTGAGCCAGGCGCTCTCGTTTCGGCTGCTTGGCATCCTTGCGATCGTGCTAGTCTCAGTGGCGATGCTGCAGTTTGGCATGGGCAGAGGCCAAAGCGACAACACGCCGGCGGATGAAGGGCTGGCGCAGCGCCTAAAGCATCGACCGACGCCAACTCACTGTGGGCGACTCCTACGGTGAAAGCCGCGGCGCCAGCACCGGTTGTCGTCAAACCGTCGCCGGTTGCCGAATCTGCGCCCGATCCGACGATCGCGCCCGAGTCACCGCCGCCGGTTGCCACTGCCGAGCCGTCAAAGCCGCCTGTGGCGGCTGCCGAGCCGTTGATGTCGCCGTGGCCAAATCCGGCCCATACCATACACCCAACCACCGAAGCCCGAGGCGAAGATTTGCCGGCCGGCGCCAATCAGGCGATGGCCATTCGTCCGCGGCAGTACACCGAGAGCAATCATGACCGCATTGGATCAGGCGTTCATTAAGGCGTTTGCCCAGCAAGTTCCTTCGTCGGCCGCAGCGGCGCGGGCCAAGGGCGACAAGATCGGCACGGTCGCCGCTGTTGGTTCGTCCAATGGCGTCGGCCAAGCTCCGGCGGATGTCGCGGCCGGGACGTTGACCCTAGGGGCGCCTCGCCTCAACCGCCCTCGCACGCCGCTGCCGCCGCTTTCGGCATCGCGTGGCGGAGTGTGGGCGGCGCTGGAAGCGCCGCCGAAGCCAGCGGCGACGCCTCTGCCAAAGGAAGATTTGCAGGCCGGGGTGGTCGAGCACAGCGAGAAGTGCGAAACGTTGGTCGACGATCCCCACCATGACGAAGAAAAGGGCATTGACTCAGCTATCGCCGAGCGGCCCTCGAAAGCTGACGAGTTCACGCCCGCTTGGCGTGTCCAGAGTTTCACCTGGCCAAAGGTCTGCCGGCAGATGCTCCGTCAAGCTGGCGATCAACTACACGCGTTGGCCGACGCCGTGGCGGATGCCAACAGCGGTGGCAAAGCGGTTATCGCGGTAGCCGGATGTCGCCGCGGCGAGGGCGCAACGACGCTCCTGCTTTGCGTCGCGCGTCAACTGGCCGAGCAGGGCATCCGCACGGTCGTCGTCGATGCCGATCGCAGCCGTCCAGTGTTGGCCAAGCGACTCGGCGTGCAGGCGCAAGTCGGTTGGGATGACGGCGCTGATTCGTGCGATGAAGCGGTCGTCGAAGCGGCGGTCAATCGCATGGCACTGCTGCCGCTCAAGCAACTATCGGGCGAGTCAGAGCCGTCGGAGTGCGACTGGACGGTCCTGGAAGCGTCCCTCCGTCGCTTGCGAGGTCAGTTTGAGGTTGTGCTGGTGGACGCTGGCCCACTCGATGAACTCGGCTTGATGGACTGCGATTCGGCCGGTTCGTTTGCCCGCGTGATCGACGGTGTCTTGCTGGTTCGTAACCAGCGACTCACTTCGACGGACGATTTGGGCGAGGTGGAAAGGCAACTCGCATCGGCAGGCGTAACCGTGGTGGGCATTATTGAGAACGGAGTGTCGGAGCGGAGCAACAGCATGCAAAAAATGGCTGCGTAGGGACCGTCGACGCGAGGCTGACCACCGTTGCAGGAATTTAGAACCCGGGATGGGGAGAACCATGTACGAATCGTATTGGCAACTGAACCAGCGACCGTTCGAGAACACGGCCGACCCGCGGTTCTACTATCCGGCCGAATCGCATCAGGCGGCCTTGCTGAAGCTGCGCTACGCCATCGAGAATCGTCGTGGGGCGGCGCTGTTGGCAGGGCCGTCGGGCTCGGGTAAGACGCTGCTGACCAGCATGTTGCCCGGCGTCGTTGGCGAGTCGTTCACGCCGCTGATTCGCGTGGTGTTTCCCCAAATGCCTACCGATGAATTGCTGGCCTACCTGGCTGATGAGTTGGAGGGGAACGATCGAATCGCACACTCACCAAGCGTGCAAATCAGCATTCGGCGGATCGAGAAGTTCTTGGCCGGCAATCATGCACGCGGCCGCCACGCGATCGTTGTTGTCGACGAAGCACACCTGATCGACAGCGCACGAACCTTCGAGGCGTTGCGATTGCTGTTGAACTTCGAGCCGGGCGGATCGCCGGCGCTAACCGTCCTGTTGGTCGGCGAACCGGCCATCCTGCCGATCCTCGACCGCCTGCCGCAATGGGAAGAGCGACTGGACGTGAAGTGCCTGCTGAGGCCCTTTAGCGAGCCGGAGACTGCGGCCTACGTCGAGCATCGGCTCCGCGTGGCTGGGGCGACGCGGCCGATCATCGATGCCGACGCCTTGCCGACGCTGCACATCCTAACGCAGGGCATCGCCCGGCGGATCAATCGCCTCTGCGACCTGGCGCTGTTGGTCGGCTTTGCCGAAGAGCGCAAGATGCTCGACGCCAGCCACTTCGAGTCGGTCTGCAACGAACTGGTGACGGTGGCGCCGGAGTAGTAGCGGCCACACTCCGCGTGCCGTCAAGCAAAAGGCGCCCCTGCGCCCTTGTTCGTCGCGACGAAATCCTTCAAAATGCAGGATTCCTGTCGCGTTTGCTTGACACTCCAACGGAACCCTACCCATGCCTTCTTGCGTACTTGCCTATTCGGGCGGACTGGATACTTCGGTCATTCTTGGCTGGTTGATGGATGAAGGATACGACGTGCACGCCGTGTATGTCGATCTTGGGCAGCCGTGCGAAGACCGCGAGGCGATTCTGGAAAAGGCGCGGAACATCGGGGCCAAGTCGGCGCGGATCGTCGACGCTCGCGAGGAACTGTGCCGCGACTTCGCCTTTCCCGTGCTCAAGTGGGACGCCAAGTATGAAGGCATGTATCTGCTGGGCACGTCGATCGCCCGACCGCTGATCTCGAAAATCTGCCTGCAGATCGCCCGAGAAGTTGGGGCCGAGTGCTACGCCCACGGGGCAACAGGCAAGGGAAACGATCAGTGCCGATTTCAACTGGCCGCCGAGTGCTTCGACCCGAACGTGAAGATTATCGCCCCCTGGCGGATCGAGCGATTTCGGGAGAAGTTTCCCGGCCGCACCGAGATGATTGCCTATTGCCAAGAGAAGAACATTCCGGTGAAGGCGTCGGTCAGCAAGCCGTATAGCTCGGACGAGAACTGCCTGCATATCAGCTACGAGGCCGGCAAACTGGAAGACCTGATGAAGAACGGCGTCGAAACGGTCGAGTTCGGCATGACGGTCTCGCCTCAGCAAGCGCCGGACAAGACGGAAAAGGTGAAGATCGGTTTCGAGGCGGGCGTGCCGGTGAGCGTTAATGGCAAGCGGCTCGGAGCGTTCGACATCGTGTCGCAATTGAACGAGATCGGCGGCCGCAACGGCATCGGGCGGATCGACATGGTCGAGAACCGCTTCGTCGGCATGAAGAGCCGGGGCGTGTACGAGGCGCCAGGCATGACAATCCTGTACGCCGCCCATCGTGTCGTCGAGCAGCTCACGCTCGACCGCGACTTGACGCATCTGCGCGACCGGCTATCGCCCGAGGTGGCCGAGATGGTGTACTACGGCTTCTGGTACCACGCGAAGCTGGACGCCCTGATGGCCTTCATCGAAGAGGCCCAAAAACCGGTCACCGGCGAGGTGAGCCTTGACCTATACCGCGGGAACATCAACGTCGACGGCCGCAGCAGTCCCAACAATCTGTACGATGAGGGCATCGCCACGATGGAAGGCGGCGGCTCGTACAATCAGACCGATGCCGAGGGTTTCCTGCGGATCCAGGGCCTGCCCGGCCGCGTACAGGGGCATATGCGGTCGCGGAAGTATTGATGCGATAGGGGCCATGCCCCGGCGCCGTGGTGCTATAATTGGTGCTGGAGGTGCGTCGATGATTCGTGATGTCGAGCGTTGGCGGGCATTTGAGCACCGTTTGGCTTCGGCCGAGCCGCCAGACTTCGCCGCCAACCTACGCGTGCTTGATGGTATGTACGAGTATGCCAACAAGCTCGGCAAATTCACTGCTGAGAATGCGCTGGACGGAATCGAAAAGACCATTCACCTAGCCGCGGTGCTGCACGGTGTTTGAAGCACTACTTAAGCAGCTTGCCGCTGCACTGGATCGCGCGGGGCTGCCGTACATGATTTTCGGCGGTCAGGCCGTGCTACTGTACGGCGAGCCGCGGCTCACGCGCGATATCGACGTTACGCTGGGCGTCGATACGACTCATGCCGCCGCTTTACAGCAGTTGATTGCCGAAATGCAGTGGAAGATCCTCGTTGACGACGTTGACGAGTTCCTCCGCCAGACGTTCGTTCTACCGGTTATGGATCCACAGTCGAATATCCGCATCGACTTCGTATTCTCTCTCTCAGGTTACGAGCGAGAAGCGATCGAACGTGCATCCGTTGTTTCCATCGATGGCGTCGAGGTTCGGTTTGTATCGTTGGAAGACCTTGTCGTGATGAAGACCATCTCGGGAAGGCCACGCGACCTCGAAGACGTCGCCGGCGTGATCCGGAAGAATCGTTCCTTCGATCGGAGTTATGTCGAACAATGGTTAGCGCAGTTCGATACTGAACTGGACAATCACTACTCGGTTCTCTTCGCTGAGATCACGGCAGGAATCGAGGCGGAAGGGCAAGGTTGAGCGACGTTGCCCATCGGGTCTCTCTAGCCGAAACGCGCACGAAGGCAACGGCGGCCACCGGAAGTTTGTCGATGGAGCGGTCGTTGGATCGGCCCACCGACCCATGTGCAGCCTGAGAATATCTTCGACAGTACCGAAGCAATAGGTGATTGCACAATCAAATACTGCAATTTGCGAGCGAAAGCGGCGATGAATTGCCGCACTCTCAAACGGTTAACGCTTCGAGAACTGCGTACCACGGCGGGCGCCGCGGAGGCCGTACTTCTTGCGTTCTTTCATGCGGCCGTCGCGAGTCAACAGGCCGGTGTCGCGGAGACTGTCGGCCACTTGCTCGTCGGATTTCTTCAGCGCCCGGGCGATGCCGAGCTTGCAAGCATCGGCCTGACCGGTGATGCCGCCGCCATTGACGCGGATAACGACGTCGAGTTGAGTGCGCTGGCCGGTCTGCTCCAACGGGGCAACGACAGCATTGCGCTGGCGGGTGTTGACGAAGTATTCTTCCAGTTCGCGATTGTTGATGACGATCTTGCCATCGCCGGGACGAATGCGTACCCGCGCGACCGAGGTTTTCCGCCGGCCGGTGCCGAGAATGTCATTGCTCTTGACTACTACCATGAATCGCTAGTCCTTCACTCCGAGTTCTACTGGTTCGGGTAGCTGGGCCTGATGCGGATGTTCGCTGCCGGCGAAGATCTTCAGCTTGGCCAAGGTTTTGAAAGCGAGTTTGTTCTTGGGCAACATGCGGCGGACGGCCTCGCGGAGGATTAACTCGGGCCGGCGTCCACGACGCTTTTCGGCCGTCTCGCGATGCTGTCCCGGATAGCCGGTGTACCAGGCGTACTCTTTATGCTCCCATTTCTTGCCGGTGAAGACGACCTTCTCGGCATTGATGACGATGACATAGTCGCCGTTGTCGACATGGGGCGTGTAGGTGGGGCGATTTTTGCCCATCAGCACCATCGCCAGATCGCTGGCCAAACGCCCGACCACTTTGTCGCTGGCATCGACCAGCCACCACTTCGGCTCGATCTCGCCGGGCCGGGCCATGTAGGTTTTCGTCTGTTGCATGTCTGCTTACTCGTACGACCGCCGGAACAGGGGAAACTCACACTTTAACGACTTATCGGCCGGCTGACAAGCCGGGGCCGGGGCAGCACCGGCATTTTTCTTGACGTATACCGGCGGGTGGCCCCCTGAGGGACGAAGGGCGCGGCCGAAGAGCGCTCCGCGCCCTTCGGTAAGGCTCACGGTCGTGCCACTCCAGGCCAGTAACGCGACCGGCGGCTCACCGGAATTTCCGGTTGTCCCGCACTAGGTGAACCGGTGCCGAATGGTCGAGCTTGTCCCAGTCTATATGGCTTCCATCGGGGGGGCTTTACCGCCTTCGCTACCTATTGTAGCATGGGCCGTTTATCGCCTCTAGGCCGTCCTGGGGAGTTTGGCAAGTCATGATCGTTGGAGTCCCTCGCGAACATCATCCCGGCGAGCGCCGCGTCGCGCTCATTCCCGCTTCAGTTCCCGTGCTGACGAAGGCCGGATTAGAAGTCTTAGTCGAAAGCGGCGCCGGCGCTTCGGCATGCTACACGGACCAGCAGTACGTGGACAAAGGGGCCAAGATTGCCGCCTCGCGCGATGAAGTCTTCGCCGCCGACATCTTGCTGCAAGTTCGCGCCGCGGGAGCCAACCCGACGGCAGGCCGCGACGATCTCGCGCGTTATCGCGCCGGACAAGTTGTGATTGGCATGTGCGACCCGTTGGGTTCGCCACAATTGGCGGCCGAAATCGCGTCACGTGGCGTAACGCTTTTTGCACTAGAGCTGCTGCCTCGCATCACCCGGCGCAGAGCATGGATGTGCTTTCATCGCAGGCAATGGTGGCCGGCTATCGCGCGGTTCTGATGGCGGCCGCGGCCTTGCCGAAAATGTTTCCCATGTTCATTACGGCGGCCGGTACGATCAACGCGGCCCGGGTGTTCATCGTCGGCGCCGGAGTGGCCGGTTTGCAGGCGATTGCGACCGCGCGTCGCTTGGGCGCCTCGGTATCGGCGTACGACGTGCGTCCGGCGGTGAAGGAGCAGGTGCAGAGCCTGGGGGCGAAGTTCGTCGAGGTGCCGTTGGAGACCGGCGCGGCAGAAACCAAGGGCGGCTACGCCCAGCAGATGGACGAAGAGTTCTATCGCAAGCAGCGGGAGTTGATGGGCCGCGTTGTGACCGACAGCGACGTGGTGATCACGACGGCGGCGGTGCCCGGCAAGAAATCACCCGTTTTAATTACCGCGGAGATGGTCCGCACTATGGCGCCTGGTTCGGTGATTGTGGACCTCGCGGCCGAGCGCGGCGGCAACTGCGAGCTGACCAAGGCCGGCGAGCAGGTCGTAGATAGCGGCGTCACGATCCTCGGCCCCACCGATCTGCCGGCCGAGGCGCCCTACCACGCCAGCCAGATGTATAGCAGGAATATGACCAACTTTCTGGCGCTGTTGGCCAAGCAGGGCCAACTCAAGGTCGATTTGGAGGACGAGATCTTGCGCGAGACTCTGGTGGCCCGGGACGGGGAAGTGGCGCATCCGCGAGTTAAGGAGTTGCTGTAATTCCCAGCGCGGCGTGCCCGGTGCGGAGCAGTTTTCCCCTGAGGAGCGGCAAACGCATTTTTGGAAAGTGGAAGGAGAGCGGCAGTCATGGAACCACTGATCGTCAACGTCACGATATTCGTGCTGGCGTGCTTCGTCGGCTATGAGATCATCACCAAGATCCCGCCGTTGCTGCACACGCCGCTGATGTCGGGCTCAAACGCCATTTCGGGCATCACGCTGGTCGGTTCGCTGGTGGCGGCCGGCAGTGGCTTCACTGCCCTGTTTTCTCTCGACGCCCTGATTTCCGTGCTGGGCTTCCTGGCCGTGGTATTCGCCACCGTCAACGTCGTCGGCGGTTTTGTCGTGACCGACCGCATGTTAAGCATGTTTAAGCGGAAGGACTGATTCGTGGAAACCCTGATCAATATCAATCCCTCGTATCTCGCGCTCGCCTATTTGTTGGCGGCGGTCCTCTTCATACTCGGCCTGAAAGGCCTCTGCCGGCCTCGCACCGCCGTGCGCGGAAACCTTACCGGCGCGCTCGGTATGCTCATCGCCATCCTGGCGACCGTGCCACTGATGCTGAAGGGAGCTGCCGGCAAGAATCCGTTCACCACAATCGGTCTGGTCGTGGCTGCCGTTGTGATCGGTTCGGTGATCGGGGCCATACTGGCGCTGAAGGTCCGCATGACGGCCATGCCGCAAATGGTTGCTCTGCTGAACGGTTTTGGCGGCGGGGCCTCGCTGCTGGTGGCCGGCGCCGAGCAACTCCACTACGTAGGTGTAGGCAGGACTATGACGTGGGACGTCGCCGTGGCGACAGTGGCCTCCGGCGTGATCGGCTCGGTGACCTTCTGGGGCAGTCTGGTGGCCTTCGCCAAACTCGAAGAATATCAGTGGTTCCGAAAGCCGTATTACTATCCGGGTCTTCAGTCGATCAACGCTTTGCTGGGGGCCGCGGCCTTGGCGCTGTGCGTTTGGGGCGTGATGGATCCGCAGAGCGTCGGCGCCTATTGGGGCATCGTGCTGCTGGCCTCGGTGCTGGGCATTACCCTGGTTAACCCAATCGGCGGCGCCGACATGCCGGTGGTGATCGCCATGTTGAACTCCTACTCCGGACTGGCCGCGGCGGCCACGGGCTTCGTGATCAACAACTCCGTGCTGATCATCGCCGGTGCGCTGGTGGGAGCCTCGGGCATCATCCTTTCGCAGATCATGTGCAAGGCCATGAATCGCTCGCTGCTGCACGTTCTGTTCGGCATCTTTGGGCCGGGCGAAGAAACGGCCACGGCCGACGAAGTTTATGGCGGCAAAGTGAAGTCGACCACGCCGGAGGAACTCGCGATGCTGCTCGAAGGAGTCCGCCGCGTCGTGATTGTGCCGGGTTACGGGATGGCGGTGGCGCAGGCGCAACACGCCGTTCGCGATCTGTCCGAACTGCTCGAGGCGCGCGGCGTCGAAGTGGAGTTTGCCATTCATCCTGTGGCCGGGCGCATGCCGGGGCACATGAACGTACTGCTGGCCGAGGCCGAGATCTCCTACGACAAACTGAAGGAGATGGACGAGATCAACCCCACGTTTTCGCAGGCCGACGTTGCGCTAGTGATCGGGGCCAACGACGTGGTGAATCCCGTGGCCCGCACTGATCCCAAGAGCCCCATCGCCGGCATGCCGATTCTGGACGTCGACAAGGCCCGCACGGTCGTCATCGTGAAGCGGAGTCTCAGTCCGGGCTTCGCGGGCATTCCTAACCCACTGTTCGCCGCCGACAACGCGCTGATGCTCTTCGGCGACGCCAAGGCGGCAATCTCTACCTTGGTGCAGGCGATGAAAGAGTGAAATTACTCGCTCTCGGCACGACGTTTTTTGGCAACGAGCTGCTCTTGTTCTTCTCGGAATTGCCGGTTGCGGCCTCGCCAGTATTCGAGCTTCTGATCAAACGTCATGTCCTTGATGGCCTCATGAATCCGCAGCGCCCCGCGGCGCTTCATCTCGACACAGTCAAAGGTCTTAGTCTTCATCGGCGGTCACCTCCTGTGGTGTATGGATAGCTATAGGGCCGTAGCCCTGGCAAGATTTACACCGTTGTACAAGGGGATCTTCTGGACGTTCACAATATGCCTGAAATTCCAGCTTACGATCAGGACGCATTGGGATTCCGTCGCCAGAGCCACGTGCAACGCGTCCGTCTCCCACTTCGCCCCAACTATGCCCGCCGCCAAGTAGGCTTGTTGCAGTCGGGAGGCTGCTTCTGTAACCTCGGCCGTATCCGCAAACTCGCGCATTTCCCCGAATAGGGCGAGTACCGACTCGGGGGCATCCTCCAGTTCGTCGCGAACGACTGTGGAGACGACGAGACGGAAAGAGCCTGAGCGAACGCCGTCAAAGAACCGCCGACTGGCGGCATCGAATTCCTCGTCGAACGCGCCGCCGTAGACAGACGCGTCGGCATACACTCGGACTTGCCTGCTCATCGTCTTTGTGCCTCCTATCATTCTATTATACACGTTCAAGAAGGACCGCCATCCTGCCCTGCCGGCCACTGGCTCCTGAGGATCGCGTACAACTCCAAATCCTCGAAGGCGTCCCATTTTCGGACGTGCTGCCGCAGGAGCCCCTCGCGGGTCATGCCGAGCTTTTGCATTACTCGGCCGGAGGCTGGATTGCGCACGAAATGATAGGCGTAGATGCGATTGAGGCCCAACCGCTCGAAACCGAAGCCGAGCAAGGCCCGGCTGGCTTCGGTGCAGTAGCCCTGGTTCCAGTACATCCGGCCGATCCAGTAGCCCAGTTCGGCCCGCAGTTCGTCCAGCCGTATTCGCATTCCGACCGCGCCAATAAGCGTGGCGGTGGCCGTTTGCCAACGTTGGGTTGCCAGTAGAGCTTGTTCTTCCGGCGAAGCCAACGGCGCCGGCGCGTTCTTCAACGTAACGGCGAAGATCACCTGCTCGCAGCGCTCGAACCACAGGGCATGGTTGGAAATCCACTTTTCGGCCATGCCGTCTTCGTAGGGGTGTGGAATGTCGAGCGTCGTGTCGACCACGGCCCGATCGCCCGCCAGCCGTTGCACGGTGTCGGCATCCGACATGCGAAACGGCCGCAGGATCAATCGCTCGGTTTCCAGCGTCGGTTGGCGTGGCATGAAATGGTCAAGAGAACTGTATCAAGCCGTGTCGGGCAGGTTGCCGGCCGTGTCGAAGGGCAGGTCGCGCGGCGGCGTCAGGATTTCGAGGTCGCTGCGTCGACGGGCGTCGTCGAGATAGGCCTCGGAGCATTCCACTTCGGCGAGATGCAAGGTATCGGCGATCCAAAGGAGTTTGGCCCGCAGCGGTTCGACCAGCCCGATTGTGCCCAAGGCGGCGGCCAACATTTCACGATCGGTCTGATAATCCAAGGGCGTCATGACGGCGGAAACGTGGCCCGAGACCAGCCCGTTGAGCCGTGTGGCGGCCACGTCGACGTGTCGCAGCAGCCGGCTGCGGCAGAACTCGGCCATGCCAAGTCCGATGGCGTTGCCGTGCGTGGCTTGGGTAAGGCTGCGCACAGCGATCCGCCGCACCTTCGGCCATTCGTCGTCGAGCACCTTGTGATCGTTGAACTTTCGGCCCACGGCGTTGGGGTCGAGGCCCGTGCCGCTAATGTCCTTGCCGATGCGATCCACCAGCAGAACGTCGACCCGGTCGAACGGCAGCCGCGGCAGCCAACGCTTGGCCAGGGCCAGCAGGGCCGATTCGCGAGCGACAAGGTCTGCCGGTTCGATGGCGTCGATCCGCGCCGTCTGGTCGTAGGCGTTTTCGACGATGCCGAGCCCGGCCACGACGTGGCAGCGGCCGAGTATTTCTGGCAATGCGCTCCGGATAATTTGTTCAAAGCTGAAGTCCTGGACGGCGCGATGGTACGTGGCTGCCCCTTCGCAATTTCCCAGCCCGATCAGGAGCATTTTCACGAGTCCGCTTTCGATTGGCCCACAGAAACCGGTGTGCGGCTTGATGCGATTGCAGACGAGGACGTGATCGGCCTCGGAGGCGACGCGGTCAAAGTGGATCGGAAAGCCTTCGGCTGCCTGGGCCACAACGACGGTCTCCAAGCTGGAGCGTATCGGGCAACCGACGAAGTTCTCGGTGATGCCGTAGGACTCGACAACGCGTCGCTGTCCGTCGGCCGTACCGCCGCCGTGGCTGCCCATGGCCGGAACGATCACAGGTTTTGCGCCGAGCGACTTGAGATGTTCGACGATCGCTCGGGTAATCGGGGCGATGCTGGCGATACCCCGACTGCCGGCGGTGATGGCCACGGTCTGTCCCGGGCGGATCCTTTTTTCCAAGTGCAACCGAGCAAGCTGAGCACGAACGTCGCCCGGCACATCGTCGACGTGCGTGGCGTCGAAGGTTTGGCGAACGCGGAAGATTTTGGGGAATGCGGCGTTGTGCATTGCGTGGCGGCCGAGGGCACGTCGGCCAGATGATTCGCCGCTAGCCATACCGGCGGCTGCATAGTGTATCGGATCACACTCGACAACCGAATCTCCGGGTCACTCGGCAAACAGCGATTTTGCTGGCGCCGCCGCTGCCGCGGCGACGGTTTTCCGGATCTTTCCCTTATGCGTCGGCGGCGCGCTGTGGAGCGGATCAGCAGCGCCGTCAAGGGGTGCTCCGACGCGCGTTCGCTCGAGCCGTTCCTTGATCTTCTCGGCATAGTCGGCCGAAAGCTCGAAGCCGAGCCACTGGCGGCCGAGTTTCTTCGCTACGACCAGCGTCGTGCCGCTGCCGCTAAACGGATCGAGGACCGTATCGGCCGGATTCGAGCAACAGCGAATGATCCGGCCGAGCAATTGTTCGGGCATCTGGCAGCCGTGGAAGCCCTCGCGCTCCTTGAACGTGCCGGCGACGCGCGGGAAGTACCACGTGTTTTCGTTCGGGTCAAAACCATCCGGCAGGTCTTGCGGGCGAAGAATCCAGGTGTTGTCGGGCAGGCGGCCCTTGGGATTCGCCCGCCCATCGGCGTAGACCAACTGTCGGGCCGAGGGCACCCGCACCGCCGGATCATCGGCGTTGAAGGTGAAGTTCGCCGCGTCCTTGATGAAATGGAACAGATGCGTGTGCGAACGGCTGAAACCGCGCTTGCAGTTGACGCCGAACGTGTAGTACCAGATGACCCAGCTTCGACAGATGAAGCCCAAGTCGCGCTGGGCGATGACTTTTAGTTCGGCGGCATATTCGTCGCCGATGGCCAGCCAAAAGGTGCCGTCGGGCTTGAGTGCCTCGTGGACGCCACGCATCCACCGAGCGCTCCAGTCGAGGTACTCGTCCGAGCCGCGCTTGTCGTGGTAGACGTCGTATTCATAGCCGATGTTGAAGGGCGGATCGGCGAAGACCAGATCGATCGTGCCGGGTTCGATCTGTGCCAGCCCTTCAATACAGTCCCCTTGATAGACATGGTTTGGCACCAATCCCACAGTTCCATCTCCTATGAGCCTGTACAGACACTTGCCTGTCCATTTGATACCCGATTTGCCCGTGGAGGCAAACCCCCGCCACGGCTGGGCGCTTTCCAAGATTTCCCAACTTACACCCGCCCCCCGCTGCAATCCGTACGGTCTGGCAAATCGGGCGGGGATCGGCTACAATCAGGGGCTTGACGGATTTTTAATCCTGCCGAGGGAGAAACATGGCGCACAAAATACTAAATCGCAAAGGGTTGCGTCAGGAGAACGACGAGGCCGAACGTAGCGGCACAGCGACCAAGACCGCTGTCAAAAAGGCCCCCGTAAAACGGAAGAGCCGCGCCAAGGTCGCCAAGGAAGTCCGGCTGAAGGCGTTTTGGGGCGTATTCAACCAATCGCTCCGCCGAATCTCCGTCTTCGAGTACAGCAAACGCTCGGATGCCGACAAGAAAGCCGCCGACCTTACGGAGTCGCAGAAGAGCCCGCATTTTGTCCAGCTTGTCAAGGAAGTGATCGAGGAATAGCGACAGCCGTCGCTTTGCCTCCGACATCATGTGGCTCACGACGCTTGCCCTCTTGACTATCTCGAACATCTTCATGACGTTCGCCTGGTATGGGCACCTGCGGCACAAGCAGGCAGCCCTGTGGCTGGCAATCCTGGTGAGTTGGCTAATCGCGTTTGTCGAGTATTGCTTTCAGGTGCCTGCCAACCGGCTGGGACATAATGCCGGGATTTCCGCCGCGCAGCTAAAAACCATACAAGAGGTAGTGACGCTGTCGGTCTTTTGCGTGTTTGCAGTGTGCTATCTTAAGGAGCCGCTGCGATGGAATTATCTGGTCGGCTTCGCGCTCATTGCCAGCGGAGCGCTATTTGTCTTTGCGCCATGGCAGGCGGCGCGGTGAAGATCAGCGATGCGGTGTGTGCAATGCCCCGCAACAGTGATGCATTCGGCGGTTTCACGCGACTCACAATGGCTGTTTGACTTCTCCGTCCAGCCATGCCAAGTAATCGGCATGCCGGTCAGCACGGGAATGGCCAAAATCTCGGGGACTTCGTATGGGTGCAAACGACTGATTGTCTGCTCGATGGCATTGTACAACTCGCGCCGGCTCTTGGCCCAACACTGCCATTCCTGCGCAGTTTCGACCTCGCCGTGCCAATGATACGTGCTGCTGATCGGACCAACAATTTGCACGCAGGCGGCCAGTCGGTGCTCGACCAGCGCGCTGGCGATCCGCTCCGCCGTTTCTCGCTGGTCAGTCGTCGTCACCACCTGAATGTAGTCGGACATAGTGTGCCTGCTACTTGTCCGCGTGCTGTGTGTAGAACTGGATGAGTTGATCGAGGCTCACGTGGGCATACGGCTCATCGCAGGCGGGCGAATCGCGGCCCGCGTCGGCAAACCACATCTCCAGTGTCTCGGCGCGAAGATAGCGTCGTGCAGGTTCGCGCCCATCGCTACCGGCCGCTTGATAATTTCGATGAGACCTGGTACGTCAATTTTCCCGTAATGCGATTGAATGCGTTGACTAAGCAACTTCGCGCGGTCCTCGCCGGAGATGAGCACCGTATCGTCCGGCACAAGCGGAAGCTGCGGATGCTGTTGGCCCGGCTTGAGCACGAGCATTTCCTGCGGCGTGCATCGTACCGAGCGGAGTTCGCCGGAGCGGTCGCTCAGCACGTAATAATATTCGCAGGTCCGCGGGGCGGCGCGGAGGATCGCGAGGGCCTCGTCCACCGTATCGGCTCGCTCCATGACGTCGCGCAGCAACAGACTCATGGGCAAACCGTCCCACTGGCCTTCGCCGCGGCCGCCCATCTCGCCAATGGCCAGGCCTTTTTCGTTCATGGCCGTGACTGTTCCGATGAAGCCCGCATAACCAAGGCTCATCCACTTGTTGTGTCGTTCGGGCATGAAGAGCGTGACGACCGCGGCCGCTTGCAGATTGATCTCGCTCATGTAGTCGAGCACACGGGCGTGCAGTACCCGGCCGCCAGCCGTGGCTTTGCCGCGTAGGGCGACGCCGCTGCAATGAAATCGTTCGGGAAAGAGGTTGGCATATCGACCATCGCGTTGGGAGACGCCTGCCGCTTTGGCCAGCGCGTCACATTCTTCGAGAAATCGCGGCGGGATATGCGGCAGCGTGCGGCGCTCGATGTCGGCCATGCGATCGAGGAACCATTGGCCCGAGTAGAGCGTGTCGCCGCCGCCGACCAGATACACCACGCGTTCCGCCGTCATCTGCACGGCGGGCTGGAGCAGCCGGCCCTGTGCGGCGCCCATTTGTTGCGGCGTGCCGGCGACCATGAGGATCGTCTTGCCCTGGCTGCGGCAGAGGAGGCCGTGATGGCCCGGATCGCGGGCAACGATGGCGAGTTGAGCCGGCTGCCGAGGATCGCTGAACGGCCCCGTTTCCAGCCGCTCCGCGGCAAAGTTAATTGCCGCCGAGAATATGTGGAACAGGTCTGCCTGTTCCACGTTCTTGACACGCGAACCCTCCGGCGGAAGGTAGAGCATCGGCGACGCGACTTCCGAGCCCCAGGCACGGAATCGCAGCTTGCCTTGCACTCCCGCAACATGGAACGCGATTTCAGCCGGAGTGCGGCCGTCTGCTTGGAACGCAACGCGGATTTCGCCGGGCACCTGCTTGGCGTCATTGGCCGCGATGCGAATGGTCGGGGTGGAAGTTGAAGTTTTCACATCATCCACGCTGATCCATTGGCGGAGCACCTCCGGCGCTAGGACGATACTGCCGGCGATGCCAGCCAACATGCGCAGCTTCATCATGTGTCGCGGCTCGACGTATTCCAGGGCATTGCCGCCGGCAACGGGCTTTTCTGAGCCGACGAAAAGGGTCTTTTCATGCGTAAGCATCCACGGATACTTCTCTTGCCCTACGGCCACTTCGCCGATTTCGGGCAGTTGGCACCAGAGGGCGAACTTGCCTTGCGTGCCGCGCCGGAACCGCACTCGGCCCGCGATCGGTTGCCCACTGGCATTGGTGGCCGACAATTCTACGTCGATAACGTGGCACTGCCCTGCGGCCGGTTCGGTCGAGAGCAAGGTGATTGCCTGCTGTACGAGCCCAGTCAGCCGCTGGAGCGGCGTCGGCTCAGCACTTGGCGACTTGGCAACCGGCGGAACTGCGCCCGCGGGCAAGTCCTGGGCGAAGAAATCGGCCATCATTCTTAGCGCGCGGGGCAACTCGGCCATCGCCGTATAGTGGCCCAGGCCCTCCAGCCACACCACGCGATCGGCAATCCCCAATGCCTCGGCCAGCTTTACGGTGCACGAATGGGGAATCACTTCATCCCGAGATGCGTTGATCATCAAAACCCGGCCATCGCGGGCACGATCGCGCAGCGCAGCAGCAAACCGCAATGGGTCGGCCTCGGTGATCTTGCGTTCCACCTCGGCCCGCTCATCGGGAGGAAGCTTGCGAATCATCTCGCTCAAAGGGCGCGTTTCGCGGGCGTGATGAACGATCTCGAGCAGGTCACCACCGGCGAGTGTCAGGCCCGCACGGTGCAACCGCGGCTCAGCCCCGGCCGCTGCGGCGGCAATGATTCCGCCGAGACTGATGCCGGCAATGTCGATCCGTTGCGGGTCGATCTCCGGCCGCGAGGCAAGCACGTCGATCGTCCGCCGAATGTCGCAACCGGCTTGGGCAATAGCTTCGACGAAAAGCTTTGGGTCCTCGGCCAGCGCCTCGGGGCCCCGTGAAGTGCCCCGCGATCCATAATAAGGGAGCTTGAACGAAATGGCCGGTATGCCCCGCGCGGCCAACGTCGAGCAGACCAACTCCGTCAATGGTTCGTTGCCGTCGAGTATGTGCAGACAGATTACGGCCGGGTACTTCGGTCCTTGGGCGTCGATCCCGTTGGGCAGGTAGTAATCGGCGGGAATCGTGTTGTTCTGCGGCAGCGCGGTGACCAGCGGCGAAGGATACGTCAGCCGATAGACGCGGAACTGCGGACGTTGGCCGAGCAGTTCGATGCGATACTCGAAGGGAGCATCGTTATACGTTTTCGCAACAGCAATCGTCTCCACTGGCGGCTTTGCATCGATCGGCGAGGCAGCACTGATTGCCAAGAAGGCGGCCAGCCACATCATACTGTTTTGAAAAAGTCGCATATAACGTCCTTGCTGTTGCTCTAATTGCACGGGGCTACTCCCGGTGCCGATGCGTCTTCCGGCAAACTAAGTGCCCAGCCTGCCAAATTCGGCGGATAAATGCAAGGTTGAAATGGTTGCCGACTCCAGCTTGTCGAAGTATGATCTAGGGCCACAACGGACCCGACAACTGGGCCATGGTATAGTTTATGACAAACAGGAATGACTGGCGAACGACGCTGCTTGAGCGGCAACAGTGGCTGACGTTCCTATTGCCGTTTGCCGTGTTCATGGTCGTCGGCACTCTGGAGCCGGCGCCGGATCGGCCGGGCGGCCAAGCCATCGGCCTATCGTTGCCCTATAGCTGCTATCCGTGGGTGTACACCATCAAAATCGCACTGACGGTCGCGGCCATTGCCTTCGTTTGGCCCGGCTATCGGGATTTTACGCCGCGGGTCACGCTGCTGGCCATCCTTGTTGGCATTATCGGCGGGCCGCTGTGGATCGGCTTGTGCCAGCTCGATTGGGAACACAAGTACTTGTTGCCCTTATTGGAGCGAATCGGGGCAGGTGGACTGATCGGCGTGGGAGATCGAGCGGCGTTCAACCCGCTCAAGCAACTCGCCGATCAGCCGGCGCTGGCCTGGGCGTTTCTTGCGGTGCGGCTCTTCGGACTTGTCGCCGTTGTGCCGATCATCGAAGAGTTCTTCCTCCGCGGTTTCGCGATGCGGTTTGTCATGGCGCGCGATTGGTGGAAGGTGCCCTTCGGCGAAGCCAGCGCGGCAGCAATCGTCCTCGGTACGGCGGTCCCGATGCTCATGCACCCTGAGCTACTGGCCGCCGCTGTGTGGTTTTCGATGATCACCTGGCTCATGATCCGCACCCGCAGCATTTGGGATTGCGTGGCCGCCCACGCCCTGACCAATCTGATTTTGGGAATCTACGTGGTCAGTTCCGGCAACTGGCGTCTGATGTAGGGTGTGTCCGCAACGCGCGGCAATTTCAGAGTATCGCCTGGATATGGATCGGGCTCGCTTCGCTCGAACCACCCTACGCGGGCCATTTCCTCGCTGGCCAAAGCCGGTACAATACCCCGCTAAGGAAATGTCGTGGTTCTTTGAGGGTACGATATGGCGGTAGAGCGGCTGCGAATTGCGATGCTTGCTCCAGTCAGTTGGCCGCTACCGCCGCCCGGTTACGGGCCGTGGGAACAGGTTGTGGCCAACTTGTCCGAGGAACTGGTGCGGCTGGGCCACGACGTCACTGTTTTTGCGGCCGCCGGCACCACGACCTCGGCCCGGCTGGTCGAGACGGTACCGCATCCCTTGTCGCTATGGCCTGAAGAGGAATTGCGCCGCCGACAGCAAATCGACCCGGTTTCAGGACTCTTAGTTGGGCCGCCGTCGTTTCGTGCCTGGGAGCAGCAGCATATCGCCATCGCGATGGAGGCTGCGGCCGCCGATAGCTTCGACGTGGTGCATAACCATCTGCATGTGCACGGACTCGTATTCTCGCGGTTGATTCCTTGCCCTATGGTGACGACGCTGCACGGCTCGGCCTGGGTCCAATCGCTGCATCCAATCTTCGATCGTTATCGCGACCTGCCGTACGTATCCATTTCGGACGCCGAGCGGCAGTTGAAGCCGGATCTGAACTACGTTGCCACGGTGTACAACGGCATTCGACTGGAAGATTTTCCGCTGTGTGCGGAAAAGGACGACTACCTGTTGTTCGCGGGGCGTTTTTCGCCCGAGAAAGGACCCGCCTCGGCAGTGCAAATCGCGCGACGCTCCGGTCTCCCGCTGCACATGGCCGGGATGATCGAGCCGCAGTATCAAGGTTATTTCGACGAGCAGGTGAAGCCGTTCATCGACGGACGCAACACCACCTTTCTCGGCATGTTGTCGCAAACCGATCTGGCGCGGCAGTACGAACGTGCCCGAGCGGTTCTGTTCCCGATCGCATGGTGCGAGCCGTGCGGCATGGTGTTGATCGAGGCCCAGGCGAGCGGCACACCGGTCATCGGCGCCCGCTATGGCTCGGTGCCGGAAGTGATCCGGCATGGCGAGACGGGTTTTGTCGTCGATAGCGACGACGAGGCAGTGGCCGCTGTCGCGCGCTTATCGGAAATCGATCCGCGTGCATGCCGAGCCAATGCCGAGACCCGCTTCAGCGCGGCCGCAATGGCAGCCGGCTATGAAGAGGCATACTTAAGTGCAATTGGCAGATGCGCATGCCGAACAGAGGACGCCAAATGAGCGAAATTGTCGTGCGTTATTCGGGCAATCCGATCCTGACTCGCAACGATGTGCCCTACCCGATCGAGACGGTGCACAACGCGGGCGCGGTGAAGTTCGATGGGCGATACCTGCTGGTGTTCCGTTCACATCGCCGCAACGGACGCTCGATTCTCGGCCTGGCCGAAAGCGACGACGGACTGCATTTTCGTGCGCGGCCCGAACCGCTGCTGACACCGGCCACGAGCGGCGTCTTCGCCGAGTATGAAGAATATGGCGTCGAGGACTGCCGCGTGACGGCCATCGAGGGGCAGTACTTGTTGACATATAGTGCCTACTCGCGACACGGCGTTCGGATCGCCTTGGCCCGAACCCGTGACTTTCGCAGCATCGAACGCGTGTCCCTGATCAGCCAAGCCGATATGCGGAATGTGGTCATCTTCCCCGAGCGAATCGGCGGCCGCTACGTGCGGCTGGATCGGCCGCATTCGGAAATTGCGCCATGGTCGATTTGGATTAGCTATTCGCCCGACCTGATACATTGGGGCGATTCGCGGTTGGTGATCAGGCCGGCCCCGTACCATTGGGATGAGCAGAAGGTCGGGCCCGTGGCGCCGCCAATCAAGACAGCGGCCGGCTGGCTGAGCATCTATCACGGCGTGTTTGCCACCATGTCAGGCGGTATTTACCGTCTTGGCGTAGCTCTGCACGATCTGGCCGATCCGGCCCGAGTGATCGGCGTAGCCGACGACTGGATCCTTCAGCCGACCGACCCTTGGGAAGTGACCGGTTATGTCACGAACGTTGTGTTCACCTGTGGCGCGATTCCAGAGGACGACGGCAGCGTAAAACTCTACTGGGGCGGGGCCGACAGCGTGATGTGCGTGGGGACGGCGAAGATCGAAGATCTCGTGAACATGTGCCTGACGCGGTCGCGGCCTGCGTTGTGAAAAACAGCACGGTGGGTCGAGCCAAGCGAGCCCCACCAACTTCAACGAACTGGCGGTGGAGTTCGCCTCGCTCGACTCACCTTACCTATAAACCCCTACTCAGGAGACCTGATCATGGCAACGTACTTGATGTCGGGCAAATACTCGCCCATGGCACTCCAGGATGCCAGCCCGGAGCGCACGAAGAAAGCAGTGAAGCTGGTAAAGCAGTTCAAAGGCCGCATTGAGAAGATGTACGCCACGCTCGGTGCGCACGACCTGCTGGTGGTGGCCGATTTCCCCGGCACCGAGGAGGCCATGCAGGCGTCGATCGCGCTGACGAAGCTGACCGGTATCGGCTTTACGACGACGCCGGCGGTGACGGTCGACATATTCGACAAGCTGCTGGCCGCGGAGTAGAGCAGCGACCCATTCTCGGTCGCGCGGCTTATGCATATCGACGATGGTTCCGATGTGAGTCGCCTAAGGGGCTGCTGCGGACCCTGCTACCATGCATGGGACTCGCTTTGTGCTGCCATCTCCTTCAAGTCCACCTCATGCGAATGATGCCGCATGGCTCGCCGAGCAGCCTTGCGGCCGAAGGTCCAAAACAGGGCCGGACGAACGAAGAAGTCTAACAAGGTCGAACTGAACAAACCGCCAAGAATCACTGTGGCCACGGGATAGAGGATTTCCTTGCCCGGCTGCCCCGACGCCAGCACCAGCGGCACCAGGGCGATGCCGGCCGTCAGGGCCGTCATCAGCATGGGGGCAAGGCGTTCTTTGCCGGCCCGCTCGATCATTTTCGGCGTGAATGCTTCGCCTTCGTGTCGAACCAGATGCAGGTAATGGGCGATCAGCAGGATGCCGTTGCGCGATGCGATGCCAGCCAGCGAAATGAAGCCGACCATGCTTGCCACGGTGAACGACTGCCGGGTGATGACCAGCGCCGCCACGGCGCCGATGGCCGCCATCGGCAGTGCGGCCAGCACTTGCAGGCTGAGATTCAACGAGCGGAACAGGGTGTAGAGCGTCAGTAGCATGCATGCCAGCGAGACGAGGCTCAGCAGCCCGATCGTGCGCGTCGCCGATTGCTGGCTCTCGAATTGGCCGCTGTACTCGATGAAATACCCGGTTGGCAGCGATGCGTGGATGGGAGCCAGCCGCTGTTGAATTTCTTCGACCACGCCGCCGAGATCGCGGCCCGCCGTGTTACACTGGACGATGATCCGGCGGCGGACGTTTTCGCGGTTGATCGTGTTCGGCCCGCTCGATTCCACAATCTCGCTCACGGCACTGAGCGGCACTTGGCCGCCACGCGGAAGTTCGACGGCCAGCCGGCGCAATTCCTGCAAGTCGTTGCGGAACGGATCGTCGAGCCGCACCAACAAGTCGAATTTCCGCTCGCCTACCACCAGTTCCGAGACCACGCGGCCGTTCATGGCCGTCTCGATCAGGTCGTTAATATCGGCAGAGTTCAAGCCATACTCGGCCCGGGCCTTTCGATCCGCCTCGATCCTCAGTTGCGGAATTTCGATTTGCGGCTCGACCATCAAATCTCGCACGCCGCGGACGTCCTGGATAGCCGCCTTGATTTCATTGGCCTTCCGGCGGAGGATGTCGAGATTGTCGCCGTAGAGCTTGATGCCGATCTGGGCTTTCACACCGGATAGCATCTGCGCGATGACATGCTGTAGCGGCTGCTCGGCCGCGATCACGGCCCCCGGCACTTGGGTCAGTTCCTCGCGCATGTCGGCCATGATTTGGTCGCGGCTGCGACCGCAGTTGGGGTCGAAAGTGACGATAATCTCCGACATATTGACGCCTTCGGCGTGCTCGTCCAATTCGGCCCGTCCGGTGCGGCGGCCGAAAGCCACCACGCCCGGCACATTGCGCAGCCGCTGTTCGACCATGCCGGCGATGCGGTTCGAGGTTTCCAGCGAATCGCCCGGCGGCAGCAGCACGTTGATCTGCACCGTGCCTTCATTGAACGGCGGCAGGAAATCGCGGCCTAACCGCGTGACGGTCACGCAACTTATGGCCACGGCCACGGCCACTGTGCCGAGCACCATCCACGGGCGGCGAATGCTGAAGCGAATTGCAAAGCCGACCAGCCACTTCAGCCTGCGAAGCAGGAAGCTATCCTTGTCGTGCCGCATCACATTGGCGCCCGGCAGCAACCAATAGGAGAGCACCGGCGTGACCGTCAGCGACACCACCAACGAAGCGATGATCGAGACGATGTAGGCCACGCCCAACGGTGTGAAGAGCCGGCCTTCCATGCCGGTTAGCGCGAACAGCGGTACAAATACCAGCACCACGAGGATCGTGCTGAAGACGATCGAGTTCCGCACTTCCGCGCTGGCTTGATAAACGACCAAGAGCGGCGGCTTCGGCTCCGGGTTGTGGGCGTTCTCACGCAGACGACGGAACACGTTTTCCACGCCGACGATGGCATCGTCGACCAGCTCTCCAATGGCCACTGCCAGCCCGCCCAGCGTCATTGTGTTGATCGACATGTTGAACCATTTGAAGACCAGGCCGGTCACGACGATCGACAACGGAATGGCCGTGAGCGTGATGAACGTCGTGCGAAAATTCATCAGGAAGATAAACAAGACGATCACGACCAGGATTCCGCCGTCTCGCAGTGCGTCGATTACGTTGTGGATGCCAAGATCAATAAACGATTGCTGCTGATAGACTTCTGGATTGATGCGGATGTCTGACGGCAGGCTGGCCTTTAGATCTTTCAGCGCCGCGGTGATTTGTTCGGTCAAGAGGCGAGTATCGGCGCCGGGCTGCTTGGCAATGGTGAGCATGACGGCCGGCGACCCGTTGACGGCGGCGTCGCCTCGGGGCACTTGCGGGGCCTCGACCACGCGGGCTACCTGACTCAGCAGCACGGGCCGCTCCGTGTCGGCCTTGACCACGACGTTCTCGATGTCTTCCACGCTTTGCAGGCGGCCGATCGAACGAACCAGATACTCGCGGGCGCCCCGATTAAGATATCCGCCGGTGGCGTTGGCATTGCTGGCGGCCATGGCGCGCTCAACTTCATGAAGCGTCACGCCGTAAGTGCGCAGCGAGTTGGAATTGACCAATACCTGATACTGTTTGCGGCCGCCGCCCATCGTGATTACCTGGGCAACGCGTGGAATGGTCAACAGTCGCTGTCGCACGACCCAATCGGCCAGCGTGCGGACCTCCATGGGCGACGTCTTGCCCCCTTCGCTCCACATGCCGATGATCATAATCTGGCCCATGATCGAAGAGATTGGGCCCATCTGCGGGCGGACGCCTTCGGGCAGTCGTTCGGCGGCCAGGGCCAGTTTTTCGGCCACGATCTGGCGATCGACGTAGATATCGGTCCCCCAGGCGAATTCGACCTGAACGACCGACAGTCCGATGCCGGACGAACTGCGGACTGCTTGCACACCGGTGGCCCCGTTGAGGACCGACTCGAGCGGAAAAGTGACCAGCGTTTCGACTTCCTCCGGCGCAAGCCGGGAGCCTCGGTCATTACGGTAACTCGCGGCCGGTCGAGATCGGGAAAGACGTCGATCGGCAGGTGATAGAGAACGTATCCACCATAGACCAGCACGACCGAGGCCAAAGCGATGACCAGGAGCCGGTAGCGGAGCGAGAAGCGGATGATGGAGTTGAGCATGGGAGGTCGAGGGTTGAGAGTCGAGAGTCGAGAGTCGGGAGTCGGACGTTGTTAACGAAGCAGTGATGCTTTCAAACCACTTAACATGCGTGCGAGTTCTTCAGCACTGGCGTATAGGGCCTCACGGTCGCCATCGTTAAGGAAAGACCGGCGGAAGGCAAGTTGCACCTGTGAGACGGCTTCCATCAGCGAACCGTAAGCGATTTCCACGAAGTGCGAAAAATCCCTATTTGATGATCTTCCCGTGTCCTCGGCAATGTTCGACGAAATCGACACTGACGCACGTCGTAACTGGCTCGTCAACCCGAACCGTTCGTCAGCGGGAAACCCCTGTGAGACTACATAGACGCGATCGGCGAAATCGACAGCCTTCTGCCACACCTCAAGCTTCTCGAATCGAAACATTCCCATCTCCTTGTACCTGTCATGTCGCTTCGGGGACCGGCCCTCTCCGGACCGTCGACTCTCGACTCTCAACTCTCGACTAATGGTTGTGTCCCGCGTGCGGATCGACTCCGCCGCCGGCTTTGTTTTTCAGGGCCAGTTGCATTTGATGGGCGGCCGATGCGGCCACGGTGCCGCCGAGCCGCAGCGATCCGTCGTTGGCAATCACAACCGATTCCTGGTCGCGATACTCGACGTGCACGGGTCGGCGATCAAAATGGCCCTGGTTCTCCTCGAACACGTAATATTCGGCGCCGTCCTGGGCGACCGCTTCGACCGGCAGCACGATCCGGTCGGTCCACTGCTCGACAGGAATGCGCAATTGAAGTCGCTGTCCCGGCCGGAATTGCCAGTAAATAAAACGGCGGCCATCGCGCTTTTCTTCGCGCAGCATGCGATTGGGCAGTGTGACGTAGAAATGCAGCGCCCGCGATTCGCGTTCCACCTTGTCGTCGAGGTAAAGAATGCGCAGATCGCTCACGATTTCCTCGTTGCCGCCGGATTTCGATCCGAGAATCGCCGATACGTTGTATCCGTCGGCGGCGGCCCGATTGATGGCCGGCACATCCTGCTCGAACGCCATGCCTTCGATATAGAGCTGTTTGCAGTCGACCAGCGTGCAAAGCGTGTCGCCGGCGCTAACGTGCTTTCCCTGCGAAACCTTGAGTTGTTGGACTTGCAGCGGCCCCGACGTTTCTTTCGATGACGAGGAAGCATCACGTCGTGGGGCATAAATCGTCAGGCTTTGCAGCAGCGTACGCGTAGCCACGATGCCGTCGACCTGCTCGGCCGAGAGCCCGTGCAAGAGCAGGGCTTGCCGCTGCGCCCGCAGGGCCGCCTGTTGCTTCTGCTGTTCATACTTGCGTTCCAAGAGCGTTTTTCCAGCAATCACTCCCTCGGCCGCCACCTTCTCCAACCGACGCACCTCGCGATCGATCACATCGAGTTCCTCGACGGTGCGCAAGAACTCCGTTTGCAGTTGCAACAGGTCTTCGTGCGTGAGGCGGACCTCGAACATCCGCTGGCCGGGCGCGACAGCTTCCCCTTGAATCGGATACGTCCGCGTGATCACGCCGGTCATCGGCGATGTCACTTCCAGCACCGACCAACCGGGACGCTCCACGATGATGCCCGGCACGGTCATGCTCCGTTCAAAGGGCTTTAGCTCGACGGTGGCCAGCCGCAGGCCGATGTTCTTTCGCGCGGCCGAACTGAGTTTAACCGCAGCCGCTTCGTCGTGCGCATGATCATACGGCGTCGGCTCCTGGCCGTGGGCCTGCGCTTCGTCGGCTTCGTGCTCATGCGCGTCGGCCGCCGCTTCGTGGGCATCGCCCTCGCCGGCATGTGCGTCATGGTCGTGCTCGTCATGGTCGGCGTCGGCGACGGCCTCATCGTGATCGTGAATCGCTTCGTCGCCAGGCGTCGACATGGCCCGGCTGGCCAGTTTTGTCACGCTTGGAAGCCAGCGGCTTGCCGTGGCGGCGCCAGCGATGCCGACGATCACTAGCAGGACAATTGTCCAAGCAGTGCGCGTTGATAAATGGAATGGAGAGGCGACTCGCATGATTGAACTCCACGCACAAAGGACTCTGGCGGTTTCAAGCACAATGGACGGTCGACAGAAAGAAAACAGGTACGGCGGACTTTCCGGTCTGCCCTGCAGGTTTCCAGGCAAACAAGAATGCCGGCCTCACCGGTTAATGTCTGTCTGCTCGGTTGCCACTCAGATCAAGAGCACATGACAGACCAGATGCACGCGCAGCGGCGGCAAGAGCGAATCGGGCGGGAAGAAGCGTTGCCCATCAACCGGGCAGCGTCTTGTCGCGATGGCAAGTGGCACATACGCTATGGGCGTCACGGCCGGCGAAATAGCCGTATCGCAGACGCCGCGGTTCGGCGCAGTCATGAAGACGCAAGCCGCTGACTGACATTCGTGCCGACCGTGATGCGAGTGAGAATCAGATGCCGATTCCGCATGGCTGGCCTGATCGCACACACCGGACACGACCATCGCCTGGCTCGTCGCACACTGCTCTGTGCAGCGGTGTGTGTGATGCCAACAGCAGCCGAGCACGCTGTGCACGGCAATAAGTGCGGCAGTCAAGTTGGCCAGAAAGACGTGCATAAGTATCGGAGGTACTATATTCCATCCAAGCCTTGCGGTCAATGTTGCTGCAAGCTGTCGCCTAGCAGGTTGCCCTCGATTGCGACGGCGGCCGTGCGCAAATCGCGGATCGCCTCGACATACGACAAATTGGCCTGGAAGAACGTGCGCTGCGCCGTCAGCAATGTAATGTAGTTGAACTCGCCCTGTCGGTAACCCGTTGTTACCAGATTGAGCGAAGCCTGGCGCTGGGCAGAATCTCGCCGGCGTATCGTTCAACTTGCGACCGGGCGTTCTGATACTGCTCGAAGGCGATGGCCAACCGCTGCTTCAATTCGAGCGCCACACGGCACACTTCGGCCCTGGCCAGGGCCACTTCGGCCTGCGCCTTGCGAATATTCCCCTGGTTGCGGTTGAAGACGGGCATCGGCATGCCGATCTCGATCCCGGCAATGCGGTCGCGCGTGGCGTTGTCGTACTGCGTGCTGGCCTGAACGTCGACGTTCGGCACACGCCCGGCAATCTCGCGATCCAAAGCGGCCTCGGCCCGAGCTACGCCTGTGCGCGCCTCGGCCAGCACGGGACTCTCAGCCAGGATGCGATTGACCACTTCTTCCCAATTCAACAGCGCGAGACCATCCTGTAGATCGCCCTCCAGAGTTGCCGGCGGCATGTCCACGACGCTCGCTACGGCCAGAAGATTGCGCCACGCTGCCTGATGACGGTTGCGCGCTTTTTCGGCAAGGATTTGGGTCGACTCGGCCTCGATGCGAGCCTGGAGCACGTCGACGCGACTGACTTCCTTGGCCTTCAACAGTTGCTCGGCCGCCTTCGTGCCTTGCTTGCCGATCAGCAGCAATTGATCGGTCAGTTCTACGCTTCGCTGAGCAACCAACACGTCGTAGAAAGCATGGCGGACATCGTTTTGCACGCGCTGCCGCTGGGCCGCCAACGCCCATTGGGCCTGCTGGACAGCGTGAGCCGCCACGTCGCGGGCGAGTTGCAGTTTGCCGGCAGTGACAAACTCTTGCGCGATGAATGCGCCCTGTTGCCCTGCCTGTCCTTCGTCGCCAATCTCGCTGGCCTGATAACCGGCTCGCGGATTGGGGTACAGGCCCGCCTGCGCATTCTCCTTGGGCTGCGTGCACACGTGCGACGGCTTGGCAAATCGTCGGGTTGTTCCGCAAGGCCATCTCTTCCCACTGCGCTAACGTCATCGCCGGTGGCGGAAGTTGCTCGGGCGGTGTGGGAGCGGCAGGGGTGACGCCGTCTGCGCTTGGCGTCCAGCGCAGATATCGGGCGCCAAGTCGGAGCGAGTCCAGGCTGGCCGCGTCCTCGGCGCAGACATCGGCTACGCAAGCGATCGCAACTGCGATGGCCATCAATGACCGAAGCCCGCTGGGCGATGCGACCATCGACGAACGCAGCCGTCTGGGCATGTGGTGACTTCCTTGTCCCATATTGGATTGCTTTCGGCAAACCGTGCCGGAAGCGTGGGCTATTCCTAGAAAGCCGCCCAAGAGTAGCGCATCTTCCATCCGGCGGAGCGCGACAGGGCAAGAGAAGCAGACTTTTCTGGCAGAAAAGTCTGCCAGGCGGTTCGGTCACCCAAAAGCCGGGGAACTCCTGTAGAGGATCATTGTCGGGGCCGACTCGAGCTGCCAAATTCCCAATTTCCCAACTACGACAGGCGGCCGAACTGCCGTTGCTCTGGCCCCCCGAAAGCTGCTATCATCCCGCCTTCGCCGTTGGCGAGAAACGGCCTTTATCTGCGCAAGGAGGCGCCATTCCATGCATTCGTCGACTGCGGTCGTCGGCCGAGCATTGATCATGCTGGCATGTGCCGTGGGGATTCCCGCCCTGGCCTTGTCGGGCAGTTCATGGTCAGCAATGCTCAAGAAGCTACAGGATTTTCAGTGGCCCGCCGTGTTGGAGTTTGCGTCGGCTTCAAAGACTCCAGCACCGAGACCAATGCGGCCGCTGCAAGCACCTCGCATGACCGCTCCACCGGTGGCTGCCAGCGTGCCAGCGGCGCCGGCGGGCCAAACACCCTTTGCTGAGGCCCCTTTGCCGCAACCGAGCGTCAACGCCGCCAACTCGGGCATCGTTCCGGTCGATTATCAGTTCCCATCGCCAGCAAGTGCCTCGACGGCGCCTATTTCAACGACGGGCGAGCCTGCCACCGCCGCCAACGGGTCGGCAACGGAGTCCTTCCGCACGGTCCAAGAACGCTTGCGACAGCTCGGTGCGACGTACTGTCTCCTCGAATCGTGGGGCAAGGACCAGCAACTGTACCGCTTCTATTGCAAGATGGCCATCGCCGGCAGCGCGGACTACACTCGGTACTTTGAATCGACCCACGGCGACCCGCTCCAGGCGATGCACGAAGTCTTGCGGCAAGTGGAAAGCTGGCGTGAAACCGGGGCACGCAAGAATTAGCGGGCAAACAGCATCTGGCCGCGGCCGGCCCCAATTTTCCCTATCGGCGGCGAGTCCCTGCCGAACGGTGTCCATCCGCAGCCCGTTTCATCCGATTCTCGACATGCACCCGGGGTGGCCTTGTCATTGCGACCCGTCATGCTTAGGTTTACAGCATGCGGCCGTCGTTCCCAAGTCTCGGACGTGGATTATCAAGCGCTGCACTGCGCTACTGTCACCCTCTGGTGGCAGGCCGCTGCGGTGCAAGTTGGCCTGCCGCAAACCGCCGACATCTTTTGTTCCGTGGGGCTGATTCAACCCCCGAACAAGGAGTGGAAACGGCCGGCGACGAGCGTTTGGCGCGCCTGGAGGCATTGTTTTTTCTTTCGCAACAGGCACAAACCAGCCGAAAACTAGCCCAGTTGGCAGGCTTGGCGGACGGTACCAAAGCGCGTACACTAGTCCGAGCTTTGAACCGAATATACGATGCAGGCGGAAGTGCGTTTCGCGTGGAGGAGGTGGCGGGCGGTTATCAATTGATGACGCGGACGAAGTTCGCCCCTTGGCTGCGGCGGCTACATTCCGCGCCGGAGGTCCGTCTGTCGGCTCCCGCCATGGAAACACTGGCCGTGGTGGCGTATCGACAACCGGTGCTTCGCGCGGAGATCGAAGCCATTCGCGGTGTACAATCGGGCGAAGTGCTCCGTCAGCTCATCGAACGCGACTTTGTGCGGATCGCCGGTCGATCCAACGAACTTGGCCGACCTTTCCTGTACGGGACCACCAAACAATTCCTTCAAATCTTCGGACTGAGACGTTTAGACGAACTACCAAGGGCTGACGTATTGCGACAGCAAGCGGCAGCTCCAAACAATATCGAAGCAAGTTGCTGCACAGACCTAGCCAGCGAAACCAATCAATCCCAAGTACCGGAAGAGGAGACCAACGTGACAACCAACATTACCCAAACACGGCGAGAGACCCCTACCGAACCTAGCCGTGCGGCCGTGATGCAGCCCCGACGCAACGCTGGACCTGGCGGCCAGGAAGTGTTTGGCAAGTTCCAGGAAGAGGACGACGAGCTCGACGAAGACGAGGATGATGACGATGACGATGACGATGAGGACCTCGATGACGAGCCCTGGGAAGAGGTAGAGGACGACGACGAGGATCTTGACGAGGACGAAGACGAGGACTGGGACGAAGACGAGGAGTGGGACGAGGAAGAGGATGAAGATTGGGAAGACGATGACGATGACGACTGGGAAGATGACGACGAAGAGGAGGAGGACGACGACGAGAAATGAGCCCTCGGTAGTGCTGGCCTAGCCATCAGGCTCGGATCGTCCTATGCGACCACAGCGCTGTCGAGCACGTCTACGTCGCTGCTTCGCTTCGCTCAGGATGGCTTTGAGAACGCCAGATGCTTCGGCTGGCGAAGGACGTAGATCCAGAGCGCGACCGCGCAGACCAAAAGCAGGATGCTTACGTTTTGCGCGATGCTCATCCGCGTACCGAGCACGTCCGCTTCATCGCTGCGTAGCGATTCGATGAAGAACCGTGAAACGGGGTAGGTCGACATCAGCAGCGCAAAAAGTACACCGTCGCGGCGGCGGAATCGATCGACCACCAGCAGCAGCAGACATAGCAGCAGCCCGTCGATCATGCTGTAGATCTGCGTGGGGTGCACGGGCAGGCTGCGCCGGGCGGTTTTACAGCCGCGATCGTGATTGGCGGACCGTTATCCGTGGTCACACTGAGCGGCTGCTCACGCGCGAATGCTTCGCTCAGCGCGATGTAGGCATCCTCGCACGTGGAGATCTCACGGCCGTTGAGCGTCCGCAGCCGGTCGTTCACTTTCAGGCCAGCCCGCTGGGCTTCGGAGTCGTGACGGACGGCCAACACGCGGGGCTCGCTTTTCGGATTGGCGGCGAGCGTGAAGCCATACATCTGGCCGCGTTCGACTTGGGCCCGATACGGCGGCGTATATTCTGGCGGCGTGCTGGCCGGAAAGGTTATGGCCCAGGGGTGATCGCAGACCGCGCCGTAACAGCAGCCGTTCATCAGGCAGCCGATTCGCCCAATGGCCAGACCGAGCGCCATGCTTGGGGCCATCAAATCGCAAACGGCCAACAGCGGCAAGCGCTGTTTGTAGACGAACAGCAGCAAGCCAGCCACGGCTCCAAAGAAGGCGCCGTAGACGACGAGTCCGCCTTTGGCCACGTTGACGATTTCGCCCAACAATGGGCCCAATCCGCCGCCAGGACTTGTGTAGGCGGGCCAATACTGTGTGTCCCAAAAATGAACGACGTAAAAGACCCTCGCGCCGATGATGCCCGGTACGAGTAACCAAAAGACCACCGAGTAGACGGTCTCCGGGCTAACGCCCACGCGCCGCGCCCGCCACACGGCCAAACCGGTTCCCGCGACGACGGCCAGCATGATCATGACGCCGTAGCCACGAATGGGCAGCCCTTGCGGTTCGCAGACCGCCGGCAATACCCAGCGAATTATCGCACCAACCAAGAGCAAAAGCGGCACGTAGCTCCACGTGTCGGCAATGAACCCTTGCCGCCAAATTAGCCAGCCGAGCAAGCCAACACTCGCCACAGCCCAGAGCACCAAGAGCAGCCCGGGCCCAAAGACCGGATAGCCGGCTAACTCACCAGGAATGAAGAACAATTTCTGACACATGGAAGGGAGAACTTACCAGATCGATAGGAAGGATGAAAAGGCCAAGTCTGACGGCTTGCAGGGGGTAATGACGCAAGTCCGGCAGGAGGGGCCCGCGAAAAAAGCGGCCGAACGGCCCGCCCTCCACGGACATCACGACAAATTTCAGGGTATCACGTTTGACGAGGCGGGGACAGTGCGAAGCATCTGCTAGGGCACAACACGACCACGCTGCAATGGGCCTTTATGGTTCCAGCAAGCAATTATCAATCAATCGCGTATTTTCGATCTTCACCGCCAGCACGGCCAGTGTGCGGCCGGCGATTGTCTCGACCGGTAGAAGTGTCTCGGGGTCGACCAGTGCGACGTAATCGATTTGGGCATCGTCGGCAGTGGCGATAATTTCGCACATTTTCGCTAGGATCGTGGCCGCACTTCGTTCGCCCTGTTTGACCAACTCATTGGCCGCTTGCAGGCTCTTCCAGAGGACCAGCGCCCGCTGCCGCGCGGCGGGGCTCAGGTAGCGGTTGCGGGAGCTCATCGCCAGGCCGTCAGACTCGCGCATAATCGGGCAAACGCGAATGGCTACTGGAACATCGAGGTCCGCCACCATGCGGCGAATAACCAATGCTTGTTGAAAATCCTTCTGGCCGAAGTACGCCACATCCGGCTGGACCATGTTCAGTAGTTTCAGCACGATGGTCGCCACACCGCGAAAATGACCTGGGCGGCAGATTCCCTCCAGCGGCTCGGCCACGCAGCCGGGCTCGACCCAAGTGGTGTGGCCCGAGCGATATACCTCGTCGTTCGTTGGGGCAAAAACCAGATCCGTGCGGCAGCCGTCCAGCAAGGCGAGATCGCTTTCGAGTGTGCGCGGGTACTGCTGAAAATCTTCGCTGGGGCCAAACTGGCTTGGATTGACGTAGATCGATACGACCGTGTAGTCGCAGTCTTCCGAGGCCGCGCGTACCAGGCTTAGATGCCCCTCGTGCAGCGCCGCCATCGTGGGCACGAAGCCGATTTTCTTTACGGCCCGCCGCGCAGCAGCCACCTCGACCCGCAATTGAGCGACGGTGGTTACGACATTCGGCATACGTTCCACTTTATTCCATCGCCTGGACGGCCGCTAGCACCTCGGCGAAGGCGGCATCGCCGTCGTCGTCATCGGCATAGAGCACAGGGCCTACGTTCGGCTGACGCGATTGGTCCAGAACCGATCTGCGAATCCGGTCGAGCTGGTCGCAGGTCAACGGTCGCTCACACTGGCGACCGCGGCTTTGCACCCGGGCCAAGAGTTTTTCGGCCGGGGCATCGAGAAGCACAAGAAGCTTCGGGCGGACCACATTTTGCCGCAACCATTGATACTCCTCCAAGAACGTCGGAAATTGTTGGTCGTTGAGCCACGCCCGGGCAAAGGCGGCCGATTGGTCGAACCAGAAGTCGCTCACCGTCCAGCCCTGGCTCGGCCAATCGCCACGGGCCAGCAGCCGTGCTCTTTGACGAAGGAAAGCGTGCTCCACTTGCCAGGCGTGACCAGCCGGGTCGGCGTAGAACGCGTCGAGCTGCCGCCAGTCTGGCTGCTCTTCGACGAGGCGAGCCGGGGCGGCTGCGGCCAGCCGAAGGGCCAAATGCGATTTGCCGGCGGCGATCGGACCGGTGATCGCCACATACGCTGGCGCAGCGTTAAGGTGCTCTAGCAATCGGCCAACCGTCCAGCCAGTCGTCGGATGCAGCATCTCGGCAGCCACCTCGGCCGCTGGTTCTAGCACGAATCGCCGCCACGCCATGCGCGGATGCGGCAGCACGAGCGAAGGCGAATTGAGCACGAGATCGTCGTACAGCAGGAGATCGAGATCGATCGTCCGCGGCCCCCACCGTTCTCCACGACGCCGGCCCAGGCGATTCTCAATTTGCTCAAGCAGGGCGAACAACTCCACCGGAGCAAGCGACGTCTCGACCTTCAGCGCGCCGTTGAGAAAACGGGCTTGCTCGGACGGTCCACCGACCGGGGTCGTCTCATGCCAGCCGCTAATGCCAAGGATTGCAACATGTGGCTGGCGGCGAAGTTTGGCGACGGCCGCCTCGATGTTTGCCAGGCGGTTCCCCTCGTTCGACCCCAGAGCGATAAGGGAGACAGGCATGGTGGGCTGCAAGCCGCAGGGGCGTTCGTACTATCCACAGTTCAAAAAAATGTGACCACCCCTGGGTGGGAAGGCAAAGGGCAGCGTCGGCCGTTCACAGTATAGCAAGTGGCCGCTAGAAGTTGTTAAGCCTGAAACGGGCTACAGCAGGAGTTTCTGGCTTCCCAGGCGGCGAACGACAGAAAGTACTGGGGGGGACCTCCGGACCGCGACGCGCTGCCGCCGACTGTCGTTCCCTGCAGTTGCGCCCCCAGTACCTTCGTCAGGCACCATTCTCCAAAGGATGACCGGATTGTCAAGCCACCATGATTTTGCCGCATCACGATTGCCGACAAATGAATTGGCGGAGGCTCCTCGCTTGAGGTTTTGGGAGGATTGATTAGGATAAAGAGTCTGTGCTGAAGGAGACGAGTTCCATGAAAACCGCCTGCCGTGTTGCTTGCTGGCTAATCACAGGCACCATCGTCGTATCGATGATGTTCGTGCTCGGCACCAACCGCCTTGCGTATTGTGGTCAGGCCGAATTATTGCCGCGACACGTTGAAACGCTCGCCGCGCGATGGCCGACGCCGGCGCCCCCGCCCAACGTGGTTTTTGTCCACATCGAAACCGACGAGCCGGATCTACAGATCGGCTGGGCCGACAAATAGATCCATTCGCGTGGCACGCCCCACGAGCGTGTTTGTAGAGGGCTGTCGGCGCTGAGCAATCAGCTCCTCTCAGAGCCAACAAGCCGGTTGCCTTTAGATCGCGGTTGTGACATCGCTAAATCGTTGGCACCGTTGCCGCCGACCGGTTGCCCTGCACTGAAAGAAATCACCCGTGGGAATCGTTGGCAGGAAAACCCTCGACCCTTGCTTGCGGTACGGCTGCATCTAGCTGTGCTGGCGAAAGTGCAGATCGCATAACCGGGATGAAGCCAACGCGGAAACGGCGACCTAAAGTCGAGCAGCATGGCAATGAGCTACGATCCTAACCCGATGAAAGCAGAGTGGGGCAAGAGCGGGCAGAACTCTTTTCGATCTAAGACCGCCGGTGATTGATGAAAAATAGTTCTGGCCCCGTTGTCACACCCAAGCGTATCTGGAATACCCCCCGCTTTCATCGCATGCCAGTCGACGGGGCCCGGGATCGGCTACACCCAACAGTACAGCACGGTTTCGTCTTGGTTCAACGAATGATGCCGCACCGCCATTTTGTAATCCGGCACCAAGCTTCGCAAGAAGAGCGGAAGTTCAAACATGTCGGTTAATCGATGATAGAGCGAAATGGCCATCTTGGGGCGGTGCGTTTTCACGCTGACCGATGCGCCATGCAGCATGGGCAACTCGAAGCCCTCGATGTCCGCTTTGAGGTAGGTAACGGGCTCGCCATGAAGATAGTCGTCCAGCCGCTGGACTCGAAGCGAGCCGCCTTGCGTTCCGTGCGAGAACAGGAATGAACCGGACATGTTCCCCAACTCGGACTCGAAGAAGGAGAGGCTCGTGTCTTGGTCGCCCAGCCCCGACGGGACGCACACGATCCCGGCGTCGGCCAACGCCCATTCCTGTCGCAGGCGCTGGGCCCGCTTCTGTAATGCCGCGAACGGTGTCGGGCATGGCTCGAAGGCATGGATTCGCTGGAAAATGCCGTGCGTCCGCCAGATGAACTCTTCCATCGTCTCGCCGACGTAAGCCCCTGCGTCGACCATGACCCCTTTGACATCGGGAAGGTACTGAAATTCGGGGACGCCCAGTATTGATTGCCTTCGTAGATCGAATGACAGAGCGAGAAGTCGCCGAGAAGGTTGGCCTTGACGATCGTGATATAGACCGATCGCGACCGGGCGTCCGAGAGCATGCCGCACATGACCGCTCGCAGACGGTCCAGGTTGGTGCGGAAGATATAGTGCGCGAACGCCTCGCATCCTCGCCCCGCCTTCCAGAGTTTGGCCGCCACAGGCCGCCAATTCTTCAACGAGATCACAATCGGGCAGCCGCTCTGGATGGCGGAGGCAGCCGGCACGATATCGCGTCCGCAATAGCTCGTGCCCTCGCGACCGGGCGTGTCGTCGATGAAACCCAGGACGTTGATCTGGTGTTGCGTGAAATGGTCGAGGGCCCCGGCGCCAATGGAACCGGCTCCGTAGAGGTAGACTCCCTCCTTATATTCGGGCGACTTCCGTCCCGTAAATTCACCGAGTTGTTCGGTCTTGTCGAGCTATTTAAGCGTTTGATGCGTAGAACAAGGAGGATTTGAATAACAGGAAACGTCTTGAAGGAGTCTCGACATGGCCGGTACACGGAAAGGTACGTACAAAATCACAAATTGGAGCAAGTACAACGAGTCGCTCGTGCAACGCGGGTCGATTACCTTCTGGTTTTGCGAAGAAACGATCGAAAAATGGCGTCACGATAACGCAAATCCCGGAGTTGGGCATCCGTTTGTGTACAGCGACACCGCCGTCGAATGTTTGCTCGTTCTGCGAGAGCTGTTTCAACTGCCGTACCGCCAAACCGAAGGACTCGGCAAATCGCTCGTCGAACTGATGCGAATCGAACTCGATATTCCAGACTACACGTCGCTGGCCAAGCGGGCTGCCAAAATGGGCATCTCGCTCGACATTGCGAAACACACGGGATCGATCGACGTGGTCGTCGATAGCACTGGCCTGAAGGTTTTCGGGGAAGGCGAATGGAAGATGCGCAAACACGGCAAGAGCAAACGCCGTACTTGGCGAAAATTGCATCTGGCGGTGAACCCCGATACGCACGAGATCGAAGCGGAGACATTGACGGACAATAGTTGCGACGATGGCGGCCAAGTGGATGCCCTTTTGGATCAAGTGGTGGGCAAGATCGATGGATTTTACGGCGACGGCGCTTACGACAAATGGAAGGTCTATGAAACGCTGGCCAAGCGGAGGATCAAGGCGATTGTTCCACCGCAGCGGAACGCAAAGATTAAGCAGCACGGCAATTCGAGCGGTCGTCCGCTGTCGCGGGACGTGGCGATCCGAGCGATCCGCCGTCGCGGACGTCGGCGATGGAAGGAAGATGTCGGCTATCATCGCCGCAGCCTTTCGGAAACAGCCATGTATCGGATGAAATGCTGTTTTGGCGACCACTTGAAAAACCGCGAAATCCACAATCAACGCACCGAAACGCGACTGCGAAGTAAAATCCTCAATAAATTCACTCGCCTCGGACTTCCCGCGTTCGAGTGGAATTAGTCAACAAGGCCGAGTTGTTCAATGAGTTCGGGTATGCAATTCCAATCATCCCGCGCGCGATACGCCGCGCGCAAGGCCTCCGCCCGTTCTAAAAACTCTTGCATCGCTTGGCGCTCCATGTTGGCGACGTATTCCCCATCCGCCGTTCAAGCATTGTGGCCCAACAGTGTGGTTTGTCAATGGGGATCGCGGTCAACAAGCGATGCTCGGCGGGGTGGCACTGGTGATAGGGGCTGAGTGAAGTGTGCCACTGGCTTTGCCAGTGCCCGGTGGGCGGGTTGACGTTCCATCGTGTTGTGGGTAAAAGCAGGGAATGGCACATCGGAAGACGGTGCGGCATTTTCACGAGCCAGGCCATCTACACGAGTTGACCTTTTCGTGTTATCGTCGAATGCCGTTTTTGACCAACGATGCGTGGCGGGAGAACCTGGCACGATGCGTCCAGGCAGCGGGCGACGAATGGGCGATGCAGCTAGTGGGGTTTGTTTTCATGCCCGAACATGTGCATCTGCTCGTGTATCCCACGGCCGTGAACCCTTCCATCAGTCGTTATCTGGCTCGGATCAAGCAGCCGTTCTCGAAGCACATCAAAGAGATTTTGAGTGGGCAGAGTTCACGGCTATTGTCGAGGCTGACGGTGCGGGAACGGCCGGGCAAGGAGTGTTTTCGGTTTTGGCAAGAAGGGCCCGGCTTCGACCGAAACCTGTTCTCTTCGGAAGCCATTTCGGCCTCCCTGGAGTACATCCACAACAATCCAGTCAGCCGAGGTCTTTGTCGTCGTGCCGTGGACTGGAAATGGTCGTCGGCACGATACTACCTCGATGTGCCACCACGACGGCAGCATCCCCACCTGCCGATGATTCACGGTCTGCCGGAAGGGGCTATCGTCTGAGAACAAGCCAAACAAGCACTGGCAGAGCCAGTGGCACACTTCAACAGTGCCACCCAGCCGGCCTTGTTTCTGCTTGAAACCGACGTACCGCCCGACGAGTATGTCAACCGCCATGGTCGTCCTATCTGAACGCACCCGAGCTGGCGAATACCGCCGATGACAAAGCCAAATTACCTTTTCGAGCATCTTTCCGATCCCACTTTTCAGGACGGCAATAGCACTATCGCCTTGGATCCAAACCGAAACCGGCTCGTCCTTTGGTATGGGAGCAACCCGGGTGACTGGAACACAGTGGCTAAGTACATTAGCCAACTCGCAACACACCGGTCAATCACGTGGTGCCCGGATACGAACGTTGCAGTTCTTCCGGCTACCGAGCCTGTCTGGGAAGCACTGCGCATTGCAGCGTGGACCACCAATGCCTCGACGCTAATTACCGGCGTTGTGGAGTGGGAGATTAAAGATTGGCTAGATGATCCGTGGAGGATGACGGAGCGGGCTACTGCAATCCGTGCCGCGATGAAAGCGGGCAGTTGGATCACAACGTTTCGGATGTCTTACAAGCCGCCCATAGAATTTGCGAGTTACGCATATGCGCACCTTCTCGGTGTGAGACGCTCACTCGCACGCCCCAACGCTGAAGGCAGCACGCTTGTTGGAACTGACCCAACGGACAAATCAAGAACGATGAACGCGATCGCGAAGCGCATTGGTAAGCGGGCGATCGCCCTAGCTAAGAAGGGCAGGACGGAACACAACGAGAGTGGCGTGATATGCATCAACGACGAATTGCATTGCTTGATGGTCATTGCTCATGCATTGATGAATCGCCGGGATGCCGTACTTCTCACCGCCGATCAGGACTTTCTGGAAATATTCTACAAGGCTCAATGGTTCTATGACACACATTACCGAGCTTGGCTCGCCGCGAGACTAGTCAACGAAGGTCTTTACGGGGAGCCTGCCCAGGAATTCACGAACACCGGCGTCTTCTTTCGGGGGCCGTTGACGCTGTATCGCCGTCCCACGAATTACTTGCAGGAAGTACTGCCCCCACTGCTCGAACGTCCCATTCGTGTGCACGTCCTCTACGTCGCGCCGAACGGATTACTTCACCATATGATGTTCCCGTTCGAGCCTCGCATGCTTGACATGCTCACAACCCGTGGGACAACCGACGGTCGCTGTACCGACCTCTTCGGTCCAAACAACGTCCATGTCGACTTAGGGCCGCTCAAGCCGCAGATGGTTGGGTTATACCTAGGTGTCGGCACAGATTCCACTTATCGGTTCACAACAAACGGCATCACTTGCCATCTTTCCAATCTTGATTTGGTCCATTCAATAAATTGCTTGGAACGACACGGCGTGTTGCCTAGATAGTGTGTAGCCAAGCGGACTGGGAAACTTTGGGGTCGGATCGCATTTAGTCAATAGTGGCGACGGTTTGCTGTTTGCCAATTGGTTTGCATTCCTCCGTCGCACGCAGATGGCCGCCACGATCGACGGCACAGCGGACTTCGCGGACGACTACGCTAGAAAGCTGATGGCTGACCGCTGACAGCCTGCACTGGCGGCACTTCTCGAAAACGCTCTGACGTGATGATGGGCGTGGCGGGTTCGCGCTGAAACGCAAGATCCACGCCCTTCGCTTGGGCTCAGGGACGTGCCGCCTAACGTCGCGAGGTTCAGGGACGTGCCGCCCTCGACCGACACATCTCGGCAAAACGTCCCAGCACATCGGCCGCGAGACTCTGCAGCCCGGGCAATTCCGTTGGCGTCTGCTGGCGAATTCTCTGCGGGTCGATGTAATCGAGCCCACTCAACTCCCGCGAGTTGCCGGGCTCGTGAAGCCAATCGTCGATCATCGCGGCCGTCATCTCGATGTGAAATTGCATACCATAGGCGCGGGGTCCGAAACGGAATGCCTGGTTTTCGCATTCTGGACTGCGCCGCCAAATGCGTAGCCCCCGACGGAAGGTCGAATGTGTCGCCGTGCCATTGAAAGACGGTTCGGGCGCCGCTCTGGGCAAAAAGTGGATCGTTGTCGGCCGAGGGCAGGAGTTCAACAGGATACCAGCCAATCTCCTTCACGCGGTTTGGATATACACGCGACCCAAGCGCCTTGGCCAGCAATTGCGAGCCGAGGCATACGCCTAGCAGCGGCAGTTCGAGAGCGAGCGCCTGCTCGATCCAGCAGATGTCCAGGGCCAGAAACGGATACTGCTCGACCTCGTCGACGTTCATAGCGCCGCCAAGCACGACCAGACCCGAGGCTTCGTCGAGCGGTAGCTGCGTGGGCACATCTCGATAGAGATCGAAATAGCGAAACTCAACTCCGGCGCGACTCAGAGCGGTCTCCAGGGTCCCCAAGCCCTCCTGCGGCATGTGACGAAGGACGAAAACGGTCGGTCTTTGGCTCGTTGTCTTCATTCGTGCGTTCTGTCAGTGAGTGCCAATGTCGCAATTCAAGTGTCGACGAGACAGCGATACGTCAAGCCCCGTGCTGCGTTTCGCATACTACTGGCCGTTGGACTCGCGGCCTTTGGTATTTTCAACAACTGCTTCCCTTCATCCCCTTTTCCCAGCTATCCTGGTTTGCTAGGCTAGAGACGATTGGCGCCGCCGCATTGTACCGTACACTCGAAGGCTCGATTAGTCTGCCATGGCCGAAGATCAATTACCGATAATTGCCACCGCACCGCGCCGCAAGCCCCGGCGCAAAGAGCTCAAGCCCGGTGAGGTGTTGTGCGATTACTGCACCGCCAAGTGCTGCCGTTACTTCGCCTTGCCGTTGGACAAGCCGAAGGATTGGCAGGACTTCGATTATATGCGATGGTTTCTGCTGCATGAACATGCCGCCGTGTTCGTCGAAGAAAATTGCTGGTATTTGCTGGTGAAGACTCCTTGCCGGCATCTGCGCGACGACAACCTGTGCGGCATCTATGACATCCGGCCGCAGATCTGCCGCGACTATACCACGGACAACTGCGAATACGACGACATTTGGACGTACGATCACTATTGGGAAACGGCCGAGCAGGTTGCGGAATATGCCGAGGCCGTGCTGGGGCCGCGTGAAGGGGAGGGATTCCGAAGTGCGAAGCCCAAGGGTGAATTGCCGGTCGCAGAAGCGACCAGCCCTCGGTGAACAACGAAACGCATGAGATTAGCCACACGTGTCTGAGATCAAACGCATCACGCCGCGCACGCTGAAGGGTTTCCGCGATTATACGCCGGAGGTAATGATTCCGCGCGAGCGGCTCATCGACACCGCACGACGCGTGTATCGCTCGTTCGGCTTTAGCCCCATCGACACGCCCGCCTTGGAATATCTGGAAATCCTCTCGGGCAAGGGGAGCGAGGAAACCGACAAGCAACTCTATAAGTTCCAGGATCACGGCGGGCGTTGGGTCGGATTGCGATTTGATCTAACGGTGCCGCTCGCCCGGTTTGCCGCGCAGCACGTCAACGAGTTGGGAATTCCGCTGAAGCGATACCACATAGCCACCGTGTGGCGCGGCGAAAATACGCAGCGCGGCCGCTATCGCGAGTTCATGCAGTGCGATTTTGATACGATCGGCACACGTTCGGTTGCCGCCGACATCGAAACGGCCCTGGTCATCCACGATCTGTTGCGGGCCATCGGCTTTGACGCATTCACCATCCGCCTGAATAACCGCATGGTCTTGACCGGCTTGCTGGAGCGGCTTGGATTGGCCGATCGGGCAACGGCCGTGCTTCGGGCGCTGGACAAACTTGGGAAGATCGGCGCTGACGCCGTGGCCGAGGAGATGGTCGCGTCGGCCCAGGCTACGCCCGAGCAAGCCCGGCAGGTGCTGCGGCTCTCCGGAATAGCCGGCGGCAACGATGAAGTGTTGCGACAGGCCGAGTCGCTCGTAGCCGGCAGCGAGACGGGCCAAGCCGGCGTCGCCAAATTGAAAGAAGTGCTCGATGGCGTGGCGGCGGCTGGCGTTCCGTCGGAGCGAGTTCGGCTCGACGTGTCGATTGCCCGCGGCCTGGACTATTATACCGGCACCGTGTTCGAGACTTTTCTCGATGCCTTGCCCGGCATCGGCAGCATTTGTTCGGGCGGGCGGTACGATAATCTGGCGGAATTGTTTACCAGCCAAGAACTGCCCGGCATCGGTGCGTCGCTGGGCCTCGACCGACTGTTGGCCGCCATGGAAGAGTTGAACATGATCGAGAAAGTGTCAACGCCGGCGCCGGTCTTCATCCCCTACTTCGACAAGGACCGCCTCGGCGATTATCTCCGCCTAGCGGCGGCATTGCGTGCGGCGGGCATCGGCGTGGAACTGTTCCCCGATCCGAAGAAGCTGGGCCAGCAACTGAAATACGCCGACCGCCGCGGTTTCCGCGTGGCCCTGATCGCCGGCGGCAATGAGTTCCAGTCGGGCGTCTGCCAAGTAAAAGACTTGCAAACCGGCACGAAGCACGACGTGCCGCTAGAGGCCAGTGCTGCAAGTCTTGTCGCCGCGGTGAAGGAAATACTGGGACCAAGCGGGTAGCAACTTTACTTCGCCCATGGCCAATCGCGACAACCATTACGAGGCGGCATTTGAAGAGTTTCTTCGCAGTCGCGGCGTGCCGTATGTGGCCGTAGATGAGGCCAAGCGGAGTCTGTTGAGCGACGGCGGGTCGATCAAGAGCCTCGATTTCATCGTCTCGGGCGGCGTCGATCTGTCTGAATGCCAAGCGGCAGGCAAAGATATCTGCACGAACCATTCCGCTCGGTCCGTGACTTGGCTGGTCGACGTCAAAGGCCGTCGTTTTCCCTCGGGCGACGTGCAGAAGCAATATTGGAAGAACTGCTTCGATTACATATCTTATGCTAGTTAAGCGTTGCAAAGTACTGTATTGCAAATATTTACGGCGTTATTCATCTGATACCTTTTTGTTGCTTTCTGCATTCTGATACCTTTTTATCGACTTCCGAGCCCACGACCGGCTTACATCTGCAACTCAACTCCTTGCAAACGGGAATTTTGCAATGAGTTGAACGATCCGCAGAAAGGGTGTCGGAGGCGAGAAGACGTATCGGTAAGAAAACCCGTGACTCAAGACGGGCCACGAAGGTTCAGTTCGCCGAGCCCGAGGAGCGGGATCGCCACATATTGACCACGAACCGAGGTCGTTTCCTTCTGCCGCCCTGCCTGCGGACAGCAACGCGCGTCCACAATGACCTTCGCCGAAGAGACGGGTAAGAAACTTGAAAGTAGACCTTTCGGGTGGCAAGGCTGGCAGCCCCACCGCTCATGAGAGTGGTAAGACGCCGACGTCGCTCGCAGTCGCCAAATCGTTTTACGGTTGCATCGACGATCCCCATGTCGTCGGCACACGAGGATGTAGTCCGGGGGCAGTTGAAGACCTGACCTGGCAAGAAAAGTGACCGCCATTGCGCCAGAGCGGTCCAAACAAATTCCCGATGTTGTCGTCTCGTCGGTTATGGCTTGGCATATTTGTCCGCCGCAGGCGACACCTTGAGTCGAGCCATCTACGCCCTCTTGCTCCCCATCCTCACTCCGTGATACATTTGCCAAGCATGGAGTGCCTGGAAACCTGCCCCGTCACGGACAGGGCACAGCAAGATGCCGTCATCGATGCCGCCATCAAGGCGGCGTACCTCGATCCACGAGCGCCGACATCGCTTCGGGCGATCGCCGACATGCTGCCGGGCTGGATCAAGGCGGATCACAAGAGGGTCGGACGGCGGTTGGAGAAGCTGTCGGCAACTGGGGCACTGCCCCAGTTGGAAAAAACCGTTGGCAAGGATGGCAGGCGACGACGGTTCTTGCGGATGCACGCCATCGCTGTGCCTGATGACTTCACGCCGCAGGTCAAGCTGATTACAGGCGATGCCTTCACGGAACTCCAGCGGCTTCCTTCAAACTCGGTGGATTGCTGCGTCACGTCGCCACCATACTACTTGCAAGGCGACTATAACGACGACCGCCAGATTGGGCAGGAGAAAACACCGGACGAGTACGTCGATCAGATAGTCCGGGTTCTTGCCGAAGCCCGGCGTCTGCTGAAGCGCCACGGGACGGTTTGGCTGAATATCGGCGATACGCAACGTGACGGTGAGTCACTCCTGATCCCGCATCGGCTGGCGATTGCGCTTCAGAAGGCTGGTTGGTTGATGCGATCGGAAATCGTCGTCGAGAGGGTCAATCCTGTTCCACATTGCCACACGTTGTTTCGCCGCAATCACGAGGTTCTGCTGCTGCTGGCACAATCTCGTGCCCACTACTTCTCGGCGAATGAGCGCAGCACCGTCTGGCATATCTCCCACGCGTTGCGCAACGTCGGTGGTCACCCCTGCCCGATGCCGTTGTCGGTGGCAAAGGAATGCATCGTGGCGGGATCGCCCCCCGGCGGCACTGTCCTAGACCCGTTCCTCGGCAGCGGCACGACGGCCATCGCTGCTATCGAGGCGCACCGTCATGCCATCGGCATAGAGCTGTCGGATTACTATGCCGCCTTCGCCCGGAAGCAGCTGCGCCAAAGCTGCTTAGTCGGATCGTTCTGCCAGGTGTAACGGCGTTCTTCGTTTTCCCGCCGATCCGCTCGTCTTCTGCCTGCCATCTTGCCGCCTCCCTGCTGTCATATCCGCTGGGGATGGTCTCGCCCAAACTGCCAGGCCGCCCCAAGCATCTTCGCCGACTGATGTTCTTTGAAGTATGGCAACGAAGAAACCAATCCAACGAACGAAAGGCGGTGACGCGATGAAAAAAGCGACTCAACATGCAAGCAAGAGCGAAAGCACGTCCACCAAGTGTGGTGGCTCTGGAGCGAGGTCTGGCTCTCTCCACCTCGCCGATCCGGTCACCTTGCCGTGCGGTCCCGCCGCCATTCGCAGCACGGCTGCCATTAAAGGTTTTGCCCAAACTGCCAAAGCCCCCAAACAGATTCGACTGATGACTAGAGGGTGCGAGAGATCGGCAAACCCTATGAAACAAACGAAGGAGCCTGATGCGATGAGAAAAGCGTCTCAACAAGCAAGCAAGAGCGAAGGCGCGTCCATGAAGATCGACGGTTTGTGCCGTCTGTCCGAAATCCCGGAAGAATCAACGGAATGGCTTTGGCCGGGACGCATCCCGTTCGGTGAGATCACCATCATAGAAGGCGATCCGGGCACCAACAAATCATCCCTAACCTATGACATCGCCGCCCGCCTCACGAAAGGCGTAGACATGCCGAGCGTTCCGCCACACCGAGGACGCCCGAGCCAAGGCGGGGCGGTGTTCATGATCGGAGAAGACAGCCTTTCGAAGACGGTCAAAGGGCGACTTCTCGCCGCCGGTGCAGACGTTTCCCAGATTGGCGTCCTAGAAGACGCAGCCATTCCCGATGATGTCGTGAAAATCGAGAAGGCGATCTACGACTGTAACGCCAAGCTCGTCGTGATTGACACCCTGAATGATTTTCTCCATTGCAATGTTTTGAGCAATCAGTCGGTACGGAACGCATTGCGCCCGCTAGCGGAACTTGCCAACAGGACGGGTGCTGCTGTAGTGATGCTGCGTCACTTTAATAAGTCCAACAACGGACGGGCGCTCTATCGAGGTGGCGGCAGTGGCGGGATCACTGCTTTGGCACGCAGTCAACTCAAGCTCTACCGGCATCCAAAAGACCCGCACATGCGTGTCTTGGTTCAAGACAAGTCAAACCTTGGTTCCGTCTCGCCGAACCTGTTGTTCGAGATCGTCTCGGTTGAGGAAGGTCACTTTCGGTTGGAGTGGCACGGTCCGTGTCAATTGACGGTAGACGACTTGGAGAGGAAGCACAGAGCTAGCCCAAAATCGGAGGCAGCAGAGCACTTCTTGCTGGAGAAGTTAGCGCATGGCCGAAAGGTGGAGGCAGCCGTGTTGATCGACCAGGCGAAGAACGCCTTCAGCAAGCGGACCTTGGATGAAGCAAAGAAAACTTTGGGGGTGAAGACCCACCGCAAGGGAAAGGGCCGCAATCACGAAGTCTATTGGTCACTATGAAATCCAAACCAAATCAAAACGAAACTGCAAGAAGTTTAGCGAGTAGCCCCATGAAACGACGACAAGCACCCGATCGAAAGTCCGACCGTCGTTGTGACCCGAGGTCACGACATGGAAGAGAGCGAAGAAACGCAAATGCGGTGTTGTGCCCGAAATGTGGAAAGCAGATTTGCGAGCACATCCTGAACGACCGGCTGTTCCTTTCGCTACAGGTTGGCCGTCAAATGAGGGGCTTGGCACGTAGCCCTTCCGCCAGGAAGGAGGTGTCGCCGCCGACCGTTCCGTCACCACTTTCCCTCGCCGCCGACGATGGCTTGGACGAGGATAGCGAGCCCTTAGCGGATAAGTCAATTCCGCCGCACATCGCCAAGCACCGAGATGGCATCCCGCCCGAGATTGTCCAAACCGTCGTGATTGGGACGAATGCTACGCTGATGCTTTCAATCGAAAAACTGTTCTTTCGTACCGGCATGAAGATCGCCGACGTGACGTACGGCCAAGGAACCTTTTGGAAACAACTCGATATGAACAAGTGTAAGTTCTTTCCCTCAGACATCAGCGGCGAATACCGGAGCATCGCTACGCATGACTGCCGCAAACTGCCATACACCGCCACGTCGATGGACGCAGTGACACTCGACCCCGCCTGGGAAAAACAAATTAGCGGTGCGGGCCATGAAAAACAATACCACAACATCAGTCACGGGCTGCGTCCGCCGGAAGTTATACCCTTCTACCAAGCCAGCATGCGGGAAGCGCATCGCGTGCTCAAATGCGGTGGTCATTTGGTAGTCAAGTGCCAGGATAAGGTGCTGAGCGACAGGCAGGTGCGCTGGACGATCCAAATCTGGCGCTATGCTGTCCATGAGCTGGGAATGGAAGACGTGGAGCGATTTCTGCTTGTTTCCAGTCGTCCCAAGCTTAATCCAGTCCGATACACCGGCAACAAACACCACGCCGTAAAATCCGAGACCTGTCTTTGGGTCTTTCGTAAGGAAAAATGAGCCATGATGCGCCAAACCGATTACCCACGTATTTCCAGCAATCGTTCTTCCCGCACAACATCGACCCGCGATCGACTGCTGCTCAACTCCTTGCAGACGGAAGTTTTGCACGGAGTTGGGCGCACTGTAGGAGAGTACTACCGATGACACGACGTACCGACACAAAAGCGACCTGCCTCCCACAAAGGGCACGTGGCTTCAGCTCGCCGAGGCTTGAAAAGGCAGACCGCCGTTTGGCCACAAAGGATCGGCGATCGTCGACCAACCTGTGGAAGCAAGGTCGGCTTTTTCCAGACCTACATCCTGCCGATTATGAGGCTCTCAAGGAATCGATTCGTGTCCACGGTGTGCGGGTTCCCGCCGTAGTAGACCAGCAGGGAAAAATTATTGACGGCTGGCATCGAAAACAAGCCTGCGATGAACTGAAGCTCTACTGCCCTCGGGAAGTGCGACAGTTCAACTCGAATGTCGAGCGAATGCAAGCCGCCATCAGCCTCAACGTTAACCGTCGACACATTAGCGGACGCCAGCGGCGTGAATTGGTTGCCAAATACCTTCGTCTAGACCCGCGCGTCAACGACAACCAACTCGGTGAAATTGTCGGCGTCTCGAAGAATACCGTCGCCTCGGTCCGTGCGGAGTTGGAGGCAACTTGTCAAATTGACAAGTTGCCGACTCGTCGAGGGCGTGACGGCAAAGAGCGGCCTGCGAAATATCGAATCATCGTCAACACGTCAAAGGAAGAGAAAAAGGCGTTGGCTGCGCTGAAGGACTTGCCATGGGTGAGTGCCAACAAGATCGTCGACGTGACGACTGCTGGTCGCTGTGCCCGCCGCCATGCGACGCAACAAGTCATCGCCTCGCAGGCGGCAGCTTTGCTTCCGAATGATGCCATTCGACTCTATCATTGTCGCTTCCAGGATTTTGAAAAGTCGGCTGGCATTGTGGCTGGCTCCGCGAAGATGGTCTGCACGGACATCCCCTATGGCAAGGACTTCTTGCCCGAAATCGCTGAGCTTGCTGCATTTGCCGAGCGTGTTCTCGTACCCGGCGGGTTGTTCGTCACATACTCGGGACAATACTATCTGCCACAGGTCTTGGAGACGCTATCAAAACGTCTCACTTACCGGTGGACGATGGCGTCCGTCTGGAATGGCGACGCTGCGCCAATCCACCCCCTCGACATACTCTCCAAATGGAAGCCGATTCTCATCTTCTCCAAAGGCGATTGGGAGAAGCGAGGGCAATGGAATGATCTGTTGCAGTGCGACTCAAAAGAGAAGGAATGGCACGCTTGGCAACAGCCGCTGGGAGACGTCGAGTTCCTTGTCCGGTATTTCAGTCAGCCCGGCGATTTGGTCGTCGATCCGTGCGGCGGGGGATTCACCACCGCTGTAGCCTGCAACAACCTTGGAAGGCGGTTCGTGGGCTGCGACTGCGACGCCACGTGTGTCCAAAATGGTATTAACCGATTGAGTCTTAACAAAGAGGTCAAGTAATGAAACACGACGAAGTCGCAATGCGAAACAAGAACGCCAAGTCAGACCTGACGAAGCGAGGGCGATTGGTCGCCTCCTCCGCTAAGACGAACCCGAATCGTTCGCCAGTCGAACGTTTACCGGGAAATAATCCCGAGGGGCTACGGACTAGCGTCAAGAGAAAGCCGACGACTGCCCCGGTCAAGCAAGCGGCTAATCGAAAGTCGCCTTCCATCCGTCCGAACATCGGACGGATGGAAGGCTCCAATCTCGACCACCTAATCGACAAAGCCAAGAGCCAAGTTGCCGACATCGCACGCAAGGAACGTTACGCAACCGCCGCGCACTGGGATATTGGCGAAACGCTTGATCGAATACGCAGCCTATGCACGAAGAAAGGCGATTGGGAGCGGGCACTGCACACGATCGGTCTGCCAAGACAACGGGCTTGGGAGTACCGTCAATACCCCAAGATATTTGCGAGCAGGAACGACGCTGCCTCATGCCCGGTACTGGAAGCCAATCGTCGCATCCAGGAGATGTCAAGCGGAAAGAACTACAAGAGACCATACGACCACGCTGCAAAATCTGATGAGTATTACACGCCGCCCTACGCCTTGACGATCCTGTTGCCATACCTTCCCCAAGACAAGATTATTTGGGAAGCCGCTTGGGGCACCGGCGAACTGGCCGGGCATCTAACCACGGCAGGTTATCAGGTCGTCGGCGATCCAAAGATGAACTGCTTGACACAGGAGCCGAGCGCATGGGATGTCCTCCTAACCAATCCGCCGTACGGACCGAAGGATCCATTCTTGCGGCGAACGTATGATCTCAACAAGCCATTTGCATTGCTCCTCCCCTTGGATGCTCTGGGTGGCAAGGAGCGGGTAACTCTCTACCGCAAGCACGGCATCCAGCTGCTCATACCCGACAAAAGAATCAACTTTCACAATAATCGCATTTCAGCCAACCGGTCGTCATCGACGTTTCCCACAGCCTGGTATTGCTGGAAATTGAACTTGCCCAAGGACCTGAACTTCGTGGAGGCAAGTTGGTGATAACAACACCCAGGAAAATACGTCACCAAGTCCAACGCGGGTGCGCAGCCGTGGAGACGACGGAACTTGGCTACGGTTGGGTCGAATATAGTTGCGCCATCTTCGGATGCCACCCGAATGCGGCAAGTCGGGCCGTCCTTCTACTCGCGGTGGACGGGATCTTGCCTTCCAATCACAAGTTAATAACATCCGCCGCCGAGGACCGCGAGCGTTATTAACCACGGCGAGCCGGAAGGTGCCGCAGCCATAGGCGGACAAGCCATCGCACAAAGTGTTCGCTGCCTAAGATGCTCTTCGGCCCCGAGAAATCGAACCGAAGAGATACAAGACGACTAACACTCGGGGACTACGAACAAGTCGGCTTTCGCACAAGCCCACCGCCCGATCTGGTTGGCTGCTTGGCAATGTGGAGGCGCGATGAGGACTATCGCTCTTACGACAACAACATCGACATTGTGTGCAGCAGATCGGGCGATGCTGGCGAAACCACATACCGGACAGTGTTGCGTGACCTAGTTCCGACGGTTCGAACTGGGCTCGGGCGTTAGCCCGTTTGGACGGGTAGGCTCCGCACGTCTCCACGAGCCAACATCGTTTCCACAGATTTCCTTGCGAGCAGGGGTACTGGGCGTGTGTATTTGACCATCAGCTACCCGAAGCCGCTGCTTTCTCAATGCAAAGAAGGCGTAATGCCAACTCAGCATGCCGCTGTACTTCCCGGCAACTGTCGTAAAGTGCCCCAATCAACGCCGCGACGGCACGGTTCTCGACCGGGCGAGATTCACACACTATCTTGACCGCAGCAAGCCGCACCGCGATGTCGCGGCCGTGTAGCCAGGCGAGGAGTGTGGCATCAGCTGGGAGTGCCTCAACGTCGACTTGCGCTCGTTCTGGTTCCAAAACCAAATCACCCTCTTCTCCTACCCGCAGACCTGCCCCCGTCGATTCACTGTCGCACGAGCCAAGCAGTGCCACCACTTCACGACGGACCGCAGGATCGTGGTGTTCGAGCGACCGAGATAGAATATCGTCTACGTCCGGCCATGAGGGCTTTCGGATCGTGGCCAAGCTGTGGAGAGCAGCCAGTCGCACGGCAGGATGCTCGTCATCGAGTAGGTTGGTTAGCGCGTTTACTGCTTTCTCGCGCCGCCCGTGAACCCAACCGAGATAGCGGTTGGCGCTGGCAATCGCCCCGGCGGCGCATGCGCGAATCTCCGGACGAGGGTCAAACAAGGTCGCCAGTAGTACCGGGATCGTCTCCGGCACCAGGGCCATCAGTTCGCAGGTGGCCCGGGGACCGAGATCCACCTCCGTCGCAGACTCTGATCGAAGCAAGGCAGCGATCTGGAGGGAATCGGAGACCTGGCGCTCGTGCAGGATGCTCAGAACTGCCTTGCGGACCCCGGCGACCGGATCGTCCAACGCCTTGAGCAGGCGAAGGAGACATTGCTCGTCGAAGGTCGTCAGCAGCGCCGGCATGCCGTCGCGCAGCGCCTGAGCGGCGCGAATGCGAACATCCTCGTCAGGGTCGTCCAAGGCATGTACCAGGGCGATCAAGACGGACGAGGCCGAGTCTTGGGGACAACGCACTTGGGTCATCGCCTCGATAGCCGCCACCCGGACTTCCCGGTAACTGTCATCCAGACGGGCAGTCAGCGCCGCGAGAATCTTCTCGTCCGTCGCTTGTCGCATCCCATCGTCCGTGCGGGTCATGGCTTGATCGGCCTTATCGAATGCGGTTGCCCACTTCTCGCGGGGTTCGTTCATTAGCGATTGCCACAGATCGTAGTAAGTAGCGGCAGCAATGCCCGGCGGGATGAGGTCATCGTCCGTGGTGACGTAAGCTAGGCCCACACACGCAGCCGTACGGACGGTAGTATCGGGATGTTCCAGCAGTGTGAGCAGGGCTGGCACAGCATCTCTTCCCATATCTGCAACACAAGCGACCACCCGGCTTCGCTTGAAAGCCTGTACTGTCGAAATAGCCTGGACCAATGGCCCTACGGCGTCTTTGCCGAATAACGAAAGTACATGCGCGGCGCGGTCTGCCTTCTGCGGTGATCCAGCGTTATGGAACTCCGCGAGCCACTCTTCGAGAGCACGCCCACGATAAGTACTAGAGCAATCGCCCGAAGCGGCGTAGACTCTTAGGACTTGCCCATCATCGCCGGGACAGAACGTTAGCTCACCACCCAGTCCCATTAACGGAACTGTGGTGGCGCTCTTGAGGAATTCACGACGAGTGGACTGCATAACATCCTCCATCACAGGAGACCGCTCGGCTAGTGCCATCAGGCCTTACGCTGTTTGTCGCAGTACCTCCAGGACCTTGGCTATCCGCTCCAAAACCAAATCACACACTTCTGTGATCGCCAACCCCTCAGCCACCTTCGGCGCGACGTTCTGCAAGAGGATAGCACGCTTGCCCCACCAATCATAAACGGGCCACGGCATAAGAGGCATGGGGAACGTATTCACCACGAGAACTACCCCTCGAATAAACGGCTCACCTTGATCGATGCCATAATAGCATCCAACCTGTACGTCACCAAACTTGTCGTCATCTCGCATCAACGGTCGCGCCCAGATGGCGCGACCTTGTGCAATGGCACCCTCAGAGGCCTTTCCCCCTTCGCGATCTTTCCACGCACCATTCTTTACTGCCATATTCGTAGCCGCTTGCACCCAGTCCCGTAACTGGTCGTTCAGTTCCTCCATAGGACGGATCGCATCAAGATGTTGTCGGGAAATCCCTGCCATAGCCCATCTCCTTTTCTTCAGGAAGAAAGCCCATTGTCTGGCGATCTCGGCTATTGCTGTGAGCGCAGGCGGCGGAGCCTTGGTGGCGTCCTCCAACCATGCTGCGACTTGTGAGAATCGAATCGCGATGCTGGCTGGTGTCGTCAGTGAATTATCCGGAAACCAGCGTGTGAGGGTCACAAGACGCCAATCTCCTTGTGCATCGCGCAAATAATCGTCGTAAAGCTGTGTCTGCGAGCTACTGGTCCCATCCTGGTTCTTGCTTTCGGTAGTCCCCGCGTCAATCTTGACCTCAACGACAACGCGGGTGCCAAGGCCGTCTCGGCGGCGCAACACCAAATCAGGAATCTTTTGGTGCCACGATTTCCCCGGAGCACACAACCGTTCTTGTGTACTTACCTCCCAGCTACCGCTCGTGTCCTCGACCTTGCACCCGCGAAGAAACAGCGACCGAAATGGCTCGTAGTCTTCGAGGAAGTAGGCGGTGATCTCGGTAACTAAGTTCTCAACCGGAGCAACCGTACTCGAACAAGGTTGACGAAACACGCGATCGAATAAGCCCATACATGCTCCATTATGCGAAACCGTTTTCATCAACTTGCCATATCTGGCCGGACTTTACCTCCAGTGCCGTGAGCAAGCCGCCATGTCCACAGCCGGTGTCGATACATTTGACATGGCCGTGGTCGAAGATGCTATTGTCGGCCTGGGGACTGTGGCCAAGCAACGCCGTTTTTCCCGTGTAGTGGCGGCGGGGAACCTCATCCAAAGCTTTCCAAAGCAGCGTCCGGGTGTCGTGCTCACTCAACGGCTTATCGGGATCGTAGTGCGCATGGACAAAGAAGTAATCGTCCGTCTCGTAGTAGAGTCGCAGACGCTCCAAGAAAGTCCAATGCTTCGGAGGGATGAAGTTCAGATTTCGGTCGGGACCATAGGATTCCAACGCCGTATCTCCGCCGAAGGTCATCCAGGAAGCGAAGCCTGATCGATTCTTTCGAGCCTCCAACATCATCTCCTCATGGTTGCCCATGAGTGCGACCAAATGGCATCGACCTTCGAGATCAATCAGTTCGTCAATCACGCCCTTGGAGTCCGGCCCACGGTCAATGTAATCGCCCAAAGTGACCAGCGTATCTTCCGAAGTCGGATTGATCCACTTGATCAGGGCAGCCAAGGCATCCGCATATCCGTGAATGTCGCCAATGGCGAGCAGTCTGTTTGTCACAACAGCCTCTATTTTTGAATGAAGTATTTTCGCGGATCACAACGAACCATCCTAAACTTCCTATTTGCTTTGCACCGAAACACGCCAGCGATCGCAACCGTCTTGGCTTTCCTGCGTGGCAAATCGAGGTTAGCAAAAGCGATGCCGAAGCGCACGACCGATGCAATGTGCTGCTATTGACGAAATTGGCTAGCGCTCCGCGTGTGCCAACACCAAGTGCATCGCCGCGAGCATTCAAAATCTGCGTGCTCGGCGTCAATTGTTGAGCGATCCGACTGAGAAGGCACGTAGCCGATATGCCTTCCATACGGGCTTAGTCGGACTTAGGACTTCCGCCCCCACATAGCTCCCCCAATGCCTCATGGAGCTTGACCATGGCCATAGCCCTTTTCCGAGGCAGTGTTCCGCATAGTAGGGGCAGTCAGCACAGACGCTGCCCGGCGTTGCTATCGGCGGCTCAGACTGGGCAGTGGCATCGCGGATTTCCGTCCAGCGGACGGAGAAAAGTGACATCCGATTCTGTACCGCCGTCGTGACATCGGTCTCGCCAAACATCTTCTCAACCCCGTCGCCACGCCGGTATTCACGCCGTAATTGCAGGAGCGAGGCGGCGTTGACGTTTACGCCACAGCGGGTGGCTACCATCACCGTATAGCACACATCGTCGATCAACTGGTCGTCAATCTCCGGATTGAAAAGACTCGATTTGACCTCGACGACCCGCCAACCATTGCCATTGCGGACCAGGATGTCGGCCCAGGTCGTGTTGTAGCCGTCGATATGGAAGGTGGCCCCGAAGATCGCCGGAACGCTTGGGTCGTTCATCAACCTTTGCGTGTTGACTGTGCCCAACCGCCCAGCCCATTTGACCAGTACGCCGCCTGGATAGAGCTGGTCGGCACGCTTTCCGACTTCAATTCCCTCGTCGATGGCAAACAAGTCCGCTTCGCAGAGATCGTCATCGGGCTGGTTGCGGGCATACCACCCTCGCCTCAAGCATCTTTGAGATTCGAGGTAAATGCACTTAGTCATGCCGGACATGGGCAATGCCCTCCCAAAAAAAATGTTGCCAGGATTCTTGACTCCGGATGTGCTGCGTTATAACGGGTTCCGAGCACTTATTCTTCTCTCGTTGTCGCGTGGCCACCGGAACCGCAAACCAGTTGCTTATTGCTTAACGACGCAGCCCATTTTTTGTTCGTGGCCTCATCAGTCGCCGACGAGTTCCGACAAGGGTTTGTCTGCCTCGCCAAACTAGCTGTGTCCCGGTTCTACTCCTGAGGAAATCGCGGCGAGCGGGAATGGCGTGCACTCCTATTCCGCGTGTTGCACGTTGCCAAACAGTATCCGCATCTCACTGTCGATTGCGCCAAGATCCTTTCGTATATCCTCTTCGCATTTCACCATCTCTGTTTCGCAATTGTCGGCGGTTATCCTCAACAACCTTGGGCTGCGGCCGTACTGAACGTCGAACCACTTCATCGCCGCTCGCAAGTAGATCAGCCGCTCGCCCTTGTAGTGTACCCAGACGTGCTGTCCCTTGGGGTTCACGTGGACCCAGGGAAAATTGGCATGTCCCTCTTCGAGGCAACAACGGGTGAATTTTTTGAACGTTTCTCTCAAGTTTCCGGTTTTTTCCGGGGGCAAAATGTAATTGACGTGATCCGACAGTCGCGTCAACTGTGAACTCCTCGTGGGGGGCGACGCCTCATCTTCGGAAGTCGCCGATGGCGCAGATCGTGGGGGCGCACATACTCTAGCAACGGTTTACTGTCAGCATCGCGGAGGGTGCAGCGAAACAAATGGATGTTCTCTGGAACCCGTTCGCGGGGAATACCCCAGAAGTCTTGTGCGACCAGGACTCCCAGAACCTCGTTCACCTTATGTAGCTTATCATCCCTTTTCAGTTCGTCCACCTGTTCGGGGTTGATGTACCACTTCAACTGTTCAACGGCGGCAAAGTCTGCCGTGCCTGCCTTCACTTCGACAATCAACAGCTTGGTCATACCCCCAAAGGTCGCAAGTACGTCGATTCGGCCACCACGGACCGTGTACTCCTGGTTGATGACATCGCCATTCTGCTCGTGAGAAACGAAACACCAGTCTTCTTTCTGTAAGTCTTTCAGCATCTGATGTAAGTAATTCTTGTGAGACACAATATCCTGAATGAACTGCTCGGAAACGGGAACTAGATTTGCCATTGTGGTTCTCCAAAAAGGCTGTGCTTCCCAGTCGTGTGACGACGGCTGATCTTCACCCCGGTTTTCGGCCTTGTCAATCCCCTCTCGACGATTTGTCAGAGTCGACATGCTTGGGTTAGCCTGATCGTAAGTATCAACTTTGCCGCCAAACCGACGATCAGCTGTTCTTTCTGCAAGTCCGCGTTCTGCCAGTCGCAAGCCGATCTAATCCGTGACTGCGCACACCTCTTGATTCCAACGGTCTAGGCTAGGAGTTGCACTTTCTACGGGACAGCTATCTACTAGCCATGGACAATCGACCAAATTATCACGACGGTCAGCACCGGAATCGTCACCCACCAGTATGCGACGACAAAGCTTAGCAGCAGCAGGAAGCCTATGGCCTTCAATGGCACGGTGATACAAGTGGCCAGGCAACCAGCGACCATCTCGTCGGCATCGAGCCTACGCTCCAGTTTCTTCAATACAAGACTTTCCTGTGGAGTCATCGTCCTACCGTTTCATGGCGGCTTGCTAGGTGGCTTGCGTGGGTTTCCGACAAAAGCACAAAGCAAAGCGCGTTCCAACAGCACGGGCAGACATCTGGAGCCGAAATCAAGAGAATTCACGGGGCGGAAGAACACGGCGAGCGGCATGCTGGTTGAGCTGACCAAGCAGTTTTTGACTGAGACCAGTCAATTCTTGCAGAGGAGCTACTTCGAGCTCAACCAGGATCGTAGCGTATTGACGGCGATTCCCAAGGCTTGGGCGGTCTGGGTGAGGTTGCCCCCACAGAGAGACAACGCCCGCTCGGCGTAGCGGCGCTGAACGTTGTTGATAGGCTGGATGTCACCGGCCACCCGTGGAAGAAGTCCGTCAGCCTGGGCATCGTCATTGCCCGGAGCCAGCGGGCCAAGCTGACGCTCTTCGGCAACAGCGTCGGAAACCGGCATGTCCAAATAGACCACCCGACGCAAAACGTAGATGAGTTGCCGCACGTTTCCCGGCCAGTCGTAGTCGAGCAGTTCTTTCCGATCCTGTTCGGTCAACCTTCGTGGGCGGCCCTCTTCGGCCAAAGCTTCAAGCGTGCTCTCGATGATTGCGTCGATGTCCTGCTTGCGGTCGCGGAGTGGCGGCACGGCGATGCGCACGGTCGCCAACCGGTAGAACAAGTCCGTCCGGAACGACCCACGGCGGACCAACTCCGACAGGTTGCAATTCGTGGCAGCAATGAGTTGCACATCGACCCGCGCACTGGGGTGATCGGCTCCTTCGGGCGTGACCATTCGATCCTCCAGCACGCGAAGCAGTTTCCCCTGCACTTCGAGTGGCAGTTCGCCCAATTCGTCGAGGAAAAGCACACCGCCAGAGGCAGCACGGAATGCGCCTTCGCGATCATGTATGGCTCCGGTAAATGCACCTTTGCGATGCCCAAAGAACACGGAGTTCGCAAGTGCGACATTGCCGACAAAGGTTGCGCAATTGACTGGCACGAACGGCTCGGTTGCCCGGCGGCCCCGTTCGTGGATCAGGTGGGCGACGTGTTCCTTGCCCACGCCCGATTCGCCGGCAATCAGGATCGGCTCGTCCACGGTGGCGCACTTGCGGATCATTTCGCGTAGTTGATGCAACTGCGGCGAGGAACCTTCCAGGGCATAGCGGAAACCCGATTGACAATATACTTTGACCAGCCGCTCGTCGTCGGCGTCGTGTTGTGCTTGCGACAATTTCCGAATGGTCGTGATGTAGCGGTCTCGATCACGGTACTTGGCATATTCGCCGTACGAGGCAGACACCAGGTTAATCCAAACCTGCTCGTCCTGCTTCGGCTTTCGGGCAACAAGGTCGATATTAGGATCGCTCTTGGCGAGATCCAGGAGAAACTTGGCGTGGGGGTGGTCTTTCAGTCCGAGATGACGGCAGACCGCGTCGGTGTTGCTGACAAGGTCCGAGAACACGGGCTCGCAAATCGCAGCAAACGCCTCGCGCTGATCGTCGAGGTATCCACGACCGCAGTACCAGATGATCTTGACGTCTTTTTCGGCTAGGGCAACGGCAGGACGAACTACCTCATCCCAATCGCAGTACGCCCCCACACCACAAACATGCACTTCGGCAATCGTTGGTTTTTCTACCCGTAGGGACTCCAAGGCCTTACCAATGGAACGTGCGCTGGCGACAACGACATGTGCCTCGGGGAACCTCAGCAGCGCCATGGCCGCCGCACACGCCCCGTCGATGCCGTTGTACGCAATTATCGCTGTGCCCGTCATCTGATGCGCCACAATACGCCCTCAGTACGACACGTCCTCTGGTCGAAGCCGAAAAGCAGGTCGCTAATGGAGTGACCAGCCTTGCACTACATTCTCCAGGTTAGCGGCGAATGAATCTGCCGAAAAGCCCCCCGAAAACAACCTCGCTAACTGCGGTAGTCGAAAAGCCTTGAACCGGGAGTTCAGCGACAGTCTGTTTGTGAATACTCATCTCTACAGTCCCCCAAAACCTTCTGTTTTGGGTACTCCTCCGATTATTTCGCTTCGTGGCTGACTTTCCAGCCATGAGAGTCCGAGGTCGAGGGCGTGTCTTGACAATGTCGTCGTAATAGAAACAAACCATTCGACCAACGTGCAAATCCGCTTGGTGCGGATACCGCAACAGCGACGATCGACGAGCCGTGAGGCGAGTAGATCGGAGCCTATGAACAGACTGGCATACCGAAGCCTGCCTCCTCCTTCGCTTCACTCCGTCGTCCGCCACGACGTTCGGCCCGACTGCCGGAACGAGCGGATGCCTCGCAGTCACAAGCCGTGCCGGAGACCTCCACAGCTTGTGCAGAGCGAAACGAATAATTCCTGCCAGCAGAGAAAGAAGTCCCGCAGGGAAGAACCATCATTGCTTTGATGGGGTCGCCTTGCCAAGACAGACTTTAACGCATCGTCCCAAATCGGCCACGATGCGCGTACACGAGTTCTCTTCCATCGTCGACCGAAACACAAACTGCCGCTCTGCCACCGTCCCCGTGCAATCCTGGCCATTCTGGTGGGTGGTTCTTGCTGGTCGGCGACGAAACAGTTCGCCGGGCTAAAGGAGCTTGCCGATCGCAACAATACAGAGCGACGATTGACGAGCCATGAGGCGAGTTGATCGGAGCGCCTACAGCGACAGGAAGCCGTCTCCCTCGCTTCGCTCGGTCGTCGGCCATGATGCCCAGTGCGACTGCCGGAAATCACCAGACGCCTGTCGACTCACTCTCTATTAGTAACTTCGATGACACGGCCGTTCTCCGTTCCGAGCAGGAACTGAGAACTCGCGCAGAGAAAGCAACGTCGACGCCCACGAGCGACACTCGCTGCAAGGCGAGTGGAGCGGCGTTTCCAGGTCAACGGAACAGCTGCCGAAACTTGTGCATCCTGCACCGAAGTATCCGTGTTCTTTCCTCTCCAGAGGAAAAAGTCTCCTACTACAGATAATGCTTATCTATTTCTTAAGGTACTTCTTATGAGCGAATATGCACCCAGATCGTGAGAATATGCACCCAACTGTGAGAATATGCACCCAAATCGTGAGAATATGCACCCTACTCACAGCGAGCTCTCGGGATAGCTTGTGCCGCGCAGGCGCTACCTGTTCCAGCCGTGCCTTGAGCAGGTAGCCGCAGTTTGGATGCTCCGCATACTTGCCTTCGGATCGGGAATCGGCATGCTGGGAACGTGCAGCCTTGAATTCCTTGATAAAGGCGGTGAAACGGAAGTGGTCATTGTAATCGGCAAACTTGGACTGATGCTGCGATCGGCCGGAAACGATGCGAAGTATCTGGTCGATCAGAGACTCGTGAAAGCCCTCGTGTTTCATCGCTCCTACGATTGCCTTCAAGGAACGAATGGCACTTGAACTTTTGTAAGTGATTGTATGTGAAGATGATATGGACAGAAAAGGCCTCTCTTGTCACAAGGGGTTGTTACAAGCAATTCCCCGATGGCAAGGAGGCCAAAGATGGTTCATTCGTTTCGCGCCACGGTGGCGGAAGCTCGTCGGCACGGCGACTTGTACTTCGCCGCATTGCTTCCCCAAGATCGTATCGAAAAAGCCTTCGGTGCCGCAAGACGGCTTTGGCAAGGTTGGATTTACACGCCTGCAGTAACGGTATGGGTTTTTCTCTCGCAATGCCTCAGCCCCGATCATTCTTGCCGCGATGCGGTGGCCCGGCTCATTGCTTGGCGTTTGGCCGAGGGGCTTGCGCCGTGCTCGGCCGATACCGGAGCCTATTGCACGGCCCGCAGCGATCTGCCGGAGGAAGTTCTCCGCGAATTGATGCGAGACACCGGCAGGCAGGTCGAAGCAGAATCGCCGCAGACTTGGCTCTGGCACGGACGGAAGGTTCGCGTGGTGGATGGGGCTACCGTCACTATGCCCGACACGCCGCGAAACCAGGCGGCCTATCCGCAGCCGAAAACGCAGAAGCCCGGCTGTGGTTTTCCCATTGCGCGAATCCTGGTGATCTTTTCGCTGGCGACGGGCACGGTGTTGGAAGCGGCGATCGGAAAATACAAAGGGAAGCAGACTGGCGAAAACAGCCTGTTTCGCGGGCTTCTCGATACGCTGGCCGAAGGCGACATCATCCTTGCGGACCGTTATTTCAGCGGTTGGTGCGACATTGCCTTGCCACATCTGCGCGGCATCGACGTCGTTCTTCGCAAGCACCAGCTTCGCCGGACGGATTTCCGCACAGGCGAACGCCTGGGAAGAGACGACCATCTGGTCTTCTGCGAGCGGCCGCAACGACCGCAATGGATGTCGGCCGAGCAATACGCTACGTTGCCCGACGAGTTGACATTGCGAGAGGTTCGCGTTTGCGTGCTCCAACAAGGATTTCGCACGCGGTCGCTTGTCGTGGTGACCACCTTGCTGGACGCCAAGGAATATCCACCCGACGAGATCGCCTCCTTGTATCGGCGGCGATGGCAGGCGGAGTTGCATCTGCGAAGCCTCAAGATCGTGCTGCAAATGGACCATCTGCGTTGCAAAACGCCGGAACGGGTTCGCAACGAGTTCTATACGCACTTGCTTGGTTACAATCTCATTCGCGGCGTGATGGCGGCGGCCGCTTTTCAGTCAGGCAAGTCGCCGTGGGAAATCAGTTTCAAGGGAACCCTGCAAACGCTCAGCCAGTTTCTGCCCCTGCTTCTCGCGCGGCTATCGACCGACACTTGGTGCGACTCGCTGTTGACCGCGGTCGCTACCCACCTCGTTGGCAATCGTCCCAATCGCGTCGAACCCCGTCGCGTCAAACGCCGCCCAAGAACCTACAAATACTTATGTAAGCCTCGACACCACTATAAACCACGGCACACAAAGTAGTTGTGAAAGTTCAAGTGCCATTCCTTCAAGGAACCGTTGAGTTGGCCGGAGAATTCGGCGTATTCGGTCACATCGTCCGCAGGACAACGGAACGGGTTGAGCGTGATGCAGAGATATCCGTCGTCCCGATGCTCCACGGCTTCGACATATTCGTGTTGGACTAGCCCGTTGATGCTCCGCTCTACGGTCGCTCCCTCTTCATCAGCCGTCCATTTGCCCAGTGCCGTCTTGACCAGAGGCCGTTTGCTGTAAGCTCCGCCCTCCAGCACGCGTTTGATGTCCGCTCTATTCTTCACCCCGAGCATCTTCGCCAGCCCGGTATAGCTCTGATGATGAAGTTGCGGCAAGGATTTCAGACGCCCCAGGAGGATGTTTTGCAGCAGGGACAATTCAGGATGAAACTCGACGACAAAGTACGCGATATGATTGGTCCAACCCTCCCGCTTGCTCTTTCTTGTGATGACCCAGTCGCAGTCTTGTGGCGGCTCGACGGCGACGATACGGCGATTACTGCGGACGGCCAAGCCATCGCTAATCAGTCTTGCGACTGCCGACAGGGACGTATGTTTTGATATGCCAGTGTTCTCTGCAATTTCTTGAGCAGTGGTCGATCGTCCCTTGCGGCACGACTGCACAAGCTCGCTCCAAACGGTCCAGACGTGGAAGTTGTACGGCGGATGATTCGCACGGATGAGCCAGAATAGCTTGTGGTTCTTTGATTTTGGCGCAAGAGGACTTTTCTCTTGGTCGTTTACTATATTATTATGCGGCAATTGGGCCTCCAGGGGTTCACGTTCTTGTGGGTGTAGACCGCAGGCACGGCCTTCGCCCAATAGTATTCAACCGGTCTTCCGCAACCGTGCGGGAGACCGGTTGGCGTTTGTCCTATCGAGAATCATGGCATTCTTCGCCAGCCTTTCTCTCTCTGATTCTCTTCAGTTCTTCAATATCGCACGGGCGGTACAGCCGCCAGCCACGAGATGTTGTCGTTGAAGGGACGAGCTTGCCGCTCTTGTGCCAGTTGAGAATCGTCTTCTCGCAGACGTTGAGACGCCGAGCTACGTCGGCAACGGTCAATAGCATGATGTTCATAGATGCCTCCTTTCCTCTAATACAGTAAAGCTCCCGTAGATCTATCACAAAATGCGACAAAAATGTGAGCGGTCGGACGTTTTTCTCGATCATGGGCGGCAACAATGTGCTGGTTCTCGGGCTTATAGACGAGCGCCCACGAGGGACGCTGGTGAACGATCAGGACTTTCCACGGTGGAAAGTGACGGAGAGGCGCTGCAAGAGGTGATGGCGACGAAAGCGAAGGAAGATGCCTCCATAAGCAGCGGATCAAGGACATCGATGAAGGTGATCCGCAAGGACTTGATCGCCAAGCTGCCGAAGATGCCTCGTGAAGGCAAGCGTCTACTCGACGATTTGCAGATCGACGTTCTGCCGCTGCCCGCCGTTTCACAATTCGTCGGGGAATTGGTAGCGGCGTAGGTGCAGTCAGTGAAGCCTCTCGACAGGCGTCGTTCCTGTCCTGTTCAATGAGCCGATAACGCGGTTCATCCCAAATCTGCTTCGCCGAGGCTCAGCGGCGCGATCGTTTTTTAGTCGTAAAAATCGTCGCAGATCACCTTGGGAAAAAAATCCCTTCGGCCGAAGTACATGACAACAAGCCGGCAATTGGGCCGGCTGGAATAACAAAGTTTTGAAGGAGATTCAATTATGAACGAAGTCTTGGATATGAATGACGTACCGGACGAAGAGTTGGGCAATCAATTACTCTTCATTGAGGCGACCGCGAAGACGCTAGCCGCAAAGGGATTGATGGAAGGGCCGACAGGCATCACTGCCAAGGGAGTTGAACGTTACGACGCCTTGATGGCGACCGATTGGATGCCAAGCCGCTTTGTCGTTAAGAACATTTTGGAGTTCGAGTACGGCGTGCCGGAAAGCCAGAGTGATGCGATGTCAAGGCTATTCATTGCGGAGAGCCAAGAGAAAGGAGGTTGAATGAGCAGCGTTTGACTACAGCCACAAGACCCCCGCCGATCATGGCGGGGGTCTTGTGCATTCAATAGCACCTTGGCCCGCTCTGTATTGGCTTGCAGTTCCTCCAAGGTTCGGTAAATCTCCTTTCGGAAGGCAACCGGATAGAACTCCGGAAACATGGTCTTGTGAAAGCGATCGCAGACGCCGTTGGTCTGGGGGCTTCTGGCCTTGGTCTTGGTGTGGTCGATGTTCTCAATCGCCAAGTTCAGTTGGTACGTCGTTCGTCGCCACCATATCGTGTGCTGAACTGAAGGTGTGGTAGCCCGGCTTGAGAATGGGCTGGTTGTCTCGTGTCGGGGAGAGCCTGCGGAGAACTGGCGCCACCCTTAGAAAAGCGGTAGCCCCATTCTCCAGCAGTCCATCATCGGTCCCATTGTCAAGCCGATTGAAAACCGCATCGTGAGCCGCCCGTAGCGCGGCGGTGTGTAGTCGAACGTTCGAGAGCCACACGGCTGCCGAGATGTCCGACTTGATTGCGTGGTGCCGCACTAAAGCCGATTCTGCTTGGGCGACCGGGATGCTCGATGTTGGATTGTGCTCGATGGTGACGGTGTCGGCTTGGCTAAGACTCCACGCATCGGGCTGCACTACAGCGACATTCGAGGCAACGGAGATTGACTTGACAGAAGATACTTGGATCGCCGTGGATGACTCGGCCACCACGCTGGTGCTGCCGGCCGGTAAGAACAGTGAGCCCATAGTTGCGCCCCAGTTGGATAACACCTTGCTCAAGTCCGCTAGGTCGACAATGCCGTCACCGGTGAAGTCGCCCTGGGCACACGTCATTCCGCTCTGACCGTAGTTGGCTAGTAACTTGCTCAAGTCCGCTAGGTCCACAATGTCGTCTTGAGTAGCATCGCCGGGAAGCACATTGAAGCGGAACACGAAGTCTCCACCGGCCGTGCCGTCGCCGGAAGGATAGTCGCTTGAATTGGGTTGCGTCGTGCTAGTTGGATTGGTCCAGTTGCCATCCAGTCGGGTGCCACCTCCATCAACAATTGGATTGCTGCCGTCGGCGTTGAGCCGTAGTGTCAACCTGTCGGAGCCAATCGTCTGCGGCAGCGTCCAGGTGGCCGTGAACGTGGCGGAATCATAACTGAACGTGCCGCCACTGACGTTGTATTCTGTGGTGTTGACACCGGACAGAAGCAGGTCCGCCTGGTCGACCACCACATTCTCGCTGAAGATCACTTTGATTTGATCAATGCTCCCCCAGGGTACCGTCAACAGTTGGACGCCGCTGCCCACGGGCAGCGAGCATCCACCGACATTCCTACTGTTCTGCGCGGTCAAGAAGCTCAGGTAGGTACTCGTCCAGGCTGAACCACAGACTAGGACGTTAGTTACTGTTGGTGCGGAGGGCAAGGTTTTACCGTAGGTAGCAAGTAACTTGCTCAAGTCCGCTAGGTCGACAATGCCGTCACCGGTGAAGTCGCCCTGGGCACACGTCATTCCGCTCTGACCGTAGTTGGCTAGTAACTTGCTCAAGTCCGCTAGGTCCACAATGTCGTCTTGAGTAGCATCGCCGGGAAGCACATTGAAGCGGAACACGAAGTCTCCACCGGCCGTGCCGTCGCCGGAAGGATAGTCGCTTGAATTGGGTTGCGTCGTGCTAGTTGGATTGGTCCAGTTGCCATCCAGTCGGGTGCCACCTCCATCAACAATTGGATTGCTGCCGTCGGCGTTGAGCCGTAGTGTCAACCTGTCGGAATTGATCGGTGCCGTCAGAGTCCAGGTCGCGGTGAAGGTCGCGGGATCGTACACAAACCCGTCGTTCGCTGAACCGTTCGGAAGATCGGGCTTGAAAGCGTACTCGGCAAGGCTCACGCCTCCCAGCTTGAGATCAGCTTGATCGACCACTACGTCTTCGCTGAACACCACCGTGATCTGGTCGATGTTGATCCACGGCAACGTCACCAATTGCGACCCGCTGCCAACCGGAATCGAATAACCCAACCCACGTCCGGGGTCTACAGCATTGAGGAAGCTGGTGGTCCAGTCGACTGCCTCGCACTAAGACATTCTGGACCACTGGAGGCGTCGTGTCATACGCAAACGTAACCATCGGCCCAGACTCTGCATTCCCCGCCAAGTCTCGTGCTTGCGAGTGAATTGTGTAGTTTACGCCGCTGCTCAAGTCCGCCGCCGAAAATGGCACCGACCAGTCGCCTGTTCCCGTGGCGTCGATGAAGAACTCGCTCGACTGGTCAAAGGCTGTCCCGCCCCAATACTTGTTGTCCGAATTCCGTTTGATGCTCACCTGCACCTTGTCCAATCCGGCTCCCCCCGTGTCTGTTGCTGTTCCAGAAATCGTTCCCGTCCAACCAGCCACATTGTAGTGGCCCCCTTGAGCCGGGAAAGTCAACGTGCTTGACGGAAGCGTGGTATCGACAACGAACGCTTGGCTGCTCTCAATGCCGATGTGCCCGCTGGCGTCAACGGGACGGACCGAGAAAACATGCACGCTCCCGTGCGGAAGATCGACGTGTGCGGTCGTCGTACTTTGTTCCTGGCTCCACGATCCGTACTGTATAGTCCCGTCGCCAAGCAGTTCTCCCTGCCGCCATTGATACTCTGTTGTCGGGGAGCCCTGGGTCCACTCGAAATCGAGCGACAACAAATTGGTCACATGGTCCGTGCTGGAATGCCCGGTGTCGCTGGTGCTTTTTAAGGAAGGGGTTACAGCGACGTTTGGCTGCAAGGGGTCCACATAGAATGAGATGTCGTCCAAAGAAATGTCGAAGTCCGTGGGGGGGCTGTGCATGGATTGATGATACGGATTGCCCGCTGATTCAATCGTCAGATATGATCCTGCACGGACCGTTTGGCCGATAACCGCGACCTGGATACTGCCGTCGTGGAGTACCTCGATGTTGCCATTCGTCTCGCGCACCTCCAGGGTGCCATCGAGCACTTGGCCACTTGGCATCGCTATCTCTTTGACCATGCTTCCGTAATCGCCACCCGTTTCGATGTGCAGCGAGTTGTTGGACAGATTCCAACCGACTTCAATCCAATCGTTTCCATTCGTCAGGCGGAGCCGAGCTAGCGTGTCCCAACCGCTGAGAGACTTGGGCGATACGGTACGGTCGATATGCACCTTGAAGCCGCGAAGATTCATTCCGCCCGCGATACCGGCGGTATCTGCGTAAGCCGCAACAGCCAGTCCGCCCCGGAACAGCGGCATTTTCAGCGTTCCGCCAGTCTCTTCCACAGCCCCGACTACGTGCCATTTGCTCGAATCCACTTGGTTGTCAGTGAAATCGTCGTAAGGATTTCGTATGGCATCCGTGGTGGAGCGGAATGTGCCCTGCACATTGTCGAGTGTGAGTTGGGCAAAGCGATCGTTTTCGGGCAGTGCGCCAGCATGATACAAATACACGTTGTCGATACTCAATCGCGTATTGCCGTATCCGCCCGAATTGCCACCAGTATAGTTAGCAAAGGCGTGGAAATAGGAATTGGCAGCGATCGCTTTTCCCACGATGGTGTACCGAATTGTCCCGTCGAACAGGATTTGAATGTCCGCGCCTACCTCCTTAATGTCGATCGTGTGTGCGGGACCACTTATTGTATTGACGGACCCCGAGCCATACGACCCGCCTAGTCCTATCCAGAACGACTGCCAGTTTGAGTCTGAGACAATGCGGATGTAGTCAGTGCCGTTTGTGATCTCGGCGTAGTGGTTCATGTTTTCATGCCCACCGTCCAGGTACGCCATCGTCCACTTTGCGCCATGAATGCCAATTCCGCCCGCCTGGCTAGTCGAAGATACGCTCTGTGTTCTGGCATTGCTATTGGCCGTCGCGTAGAGAATCATCTTCCCGCCTGTCTCGGCAACGCCTTGTCCACTCGGGTCTTGCGATATACTCCATTTTGTGCTGTTAATGCTTCCGTCGTTAAAATCGTCGTAGAGGTCCATCGCATACCTTGGTGCCGACTTTGCACTCTCAACCCGGCTGTGCAGAACCGAGTTAATCTGCAAATGGCCGGCGTAAAGGGCGATCCGCACCCCATCGCAATAGACGCCGACGCCTGCATCGGTCTGCGTAAATGCAATGTGGTAAGTCCTGCCGTCGATGACGGAGCGTGGGCCGAGGTTCTCAATCTCCGTGTACCCCACGCTTTCCACGATCATTGCGAGGCCGCCAGCACCGTCAGGGTATATGACCGGGCGGATGTGGTTGGTGCCGTCGGTCACCTCCACATAATCCGCGTTGGCATCATGTCCAAGATGGGCTGTCAAGTCGAACTCCACATCACCTTGAATAATCCCCTTGGAGGTGACGACCGCCACGTTGTCATCGGTGGCCGCACCTACGCCGTTGGCGAACAATTGCAGCGTACCGCTCGTTTCGGTCACTGTGGTAACGCCATAGACCTCCGGCGTCCATTTTGTAGAGTCCAGGGAATTGTCTTGGAAGTCATCATATGTGCCGGAAGTCGTGGTCGTTGTTGCGGGAATCTCGGCCGGCAGAGGGTCCGAGATTGCGAAGCTGCCCGTCACGTTGTCGAGTGTTATGAAACCATAACGACCGGCACCGGAGGCACTGCGGGCATGAGCGCCGAACCGCGATCCAGAAGCGATGGTGCCGGCATAGCGGGCCAGCAGAGTATCATTCATGTAGACGTGAATCTCGCCGGCCTCCTCACGGATACTGAATGTGTAGAGTACACCCTCGCCGAAGGTGACGGTGGTGGTGTCCAGTGGGGCCGAGTTCTGCAAAGTCGTGTAGCCCGAAGCTCCGGCTACGATTACGTTATCGCCTGTGGGTGAGTAACGGTTCATCTGCACCGTGATGCTGTGCCCGGTGCCGTCATCGACGGACGCATATCCGTAGTTGTATCCTGTGCCAAACTCGCCGGCCATGTCCCATGTGACACCGCTCTCGACGGTGCCACGAGATATAAGTTGCGTCTCCGTATTATCGTTGGCTCCATTGCCATAGGCTTCCAGCCGCACGCGCCCGCTCGACACATTGAGATTTGCCGATCCCGGTGCGTTTACGTAGAGCAGGCTCCACTTGCTCGTGTCGAAGCCGCTGTTGAAATTGTCGAAGGTGCCAACGCTCTCGATTGATGCTGGCCCACTGGTTTGCGCCGTGACGCGATACGCCCCCACGGAGTTATCGTTGTAGCCAGAGATTTCGATCTGATACGTTTCGTTCTGGAACGTCGCAAATGTGACGGCGCTATTGCGAAGACCGCCGCTATCGTCGTCGATCCCCACGAGGTTACCGTGACTGTCATAGACTCGTAGAAATGTGTCGAGTTGGTTGTCGGTCGTTGCCACACTAACGGTCATTTGGCCACGTTGGGTAGCGATTACCTGAAAAACGTCACGGTCGCCGACCAATGTCGCTTCGATTTGGCCTGTGGCTTGACCGAAACCGCTGCCGTCCAGAGAAATCACCGAGGCGTCTCGCGTTTGACTCTTTTTAAGCGCAAAGATCGGGGCATCGGGATGGTCGTCAGTTGGCTGGCTGACGTGGACCGCGTAAGCGCCGGTATCAGTGCCGTTATAGGCGCTCACTTCCAGATAGAACAGTTGGCCACGGTCTGCTTCAAGAGTGATCTGGCTGGTGCCGCCGGGACCGCTTCCGTGATCCGTTGCAATGCTTTGGCCGCCGGCATCATAGACTCTTAGGAACGTACTGGCGTTGGCTGAGAACGTAATGGGTCGGCTCGCCGCTGCCGTCACCTGAACTACGTCCTTATCACCCGCATAGTCTAGCGCGGGTGTCGGATCGCTGCCATTGGGACTGCCGGGGAGGCTGCCGCTTCCAGTTCCATCAAGCAGGATCGGCGAGGCCTGCAACCCAATTGTGTCCGAATCCATGTCTGCTGCACTCTGGGGTTGCCAGACATATAGCACGTAGTCGCCATACGGTTCGCGCCAGAGCCACTGATGTCGATATTCACCCAGTTGTCCGGGCTGGGCATAATGTTGGGAATGATGTGGAAGGTCCGCCCGCCTCGGCCACTGCCTCCATCCGTGTTTTGATCGCCTTGATGGTTCGGCGTTTGCCAAGCATCATGCAAGAATGGCGTGAAGCCCTCTGTCAGCGAGATGATCTCGACGACCACTGGCCCCGCTTGGTCGAGCAAGACGCGGAAACAGTCCTTGTCGCTTGGATATTCGATTCGGCCGCTAACGGTAATCGAGCCATGCTCAGCAAGTTTGAGCGGAGCGGCATACGCACCACCGCTGTCGGGATGATCGTCGTCCGGGTTCGGGCTTCGCCATGTCCGAAGCGTATATGATCCCTGCGTTCCGTCCAGTCCCGACACCTTGACCCAAATGTCGCTGGTCGTGGGCAAGATGCCGATCTGCGCGGAGCCATCTCGCCCATCGTCCGACTCGAAGAAGCCGCCGCTGGTGCCGTCGCGGTTCAGTTCAATGAACGGCGTGAGGTCGCTACCATTCGAGGCTTCGACTTGGACAACCATGTAGCCAGTGCCGCGCACGGGAATGCGGAACCAATCGTTGTCGTCCGTCCGCTCGATTTTCCCCTTGATATAGCCATCGCCACCCGAAGACCCCGGAGTCACTTCTGCATCGAGATAGCGCGGAGTTTGGCCGAAATTAGGAAAGTCATCACTGGGCAGGGTCGAGGGCTGCGAAACCGTGATCGTGTAGCCCCCGGTGTACTTGCCTTCAAGGCTGCTGACTGCAACGTAGATTCGCTCACCGCTCGCTACGGTAAACCCGACCTGGGCTGTGCCATCGAATTCGCCGTTGTCGCTGTCGATGCCGCCGCCATTAGAACGGAACGCAGTCACGAACTCTTTGAGATCATCGTTCACACCTGCCACAGTAACGAGCATGTTGCCAGCTTGGGCACCGTCGATCTCGAACCATTCCGTTTCCCCAGGATCACCAATGAATCCGCACGAACTGCCATTTCCACTATTGAGATTGATGTGTGGGGCCTTGAGTCGGCCTCCCCAATCGGTAAGGGGCTGGGGCGTTGTATCGGTGCCGCTGTGGCCTGGTGCCGTATTCGGATCGAACGCCCGGATGTGCAACTCGTAGCCGCCGGTCGATGCGTGGACCTTCGATGCTATCCCAACGTAGTACGTTCCACCCGCAACCACGTCATACAGAAAATGGCTGAATCCATCGTCGTTGTCGGACGCCGATGTATCCACCCCGTCCGGCTTGCCATCACCGTTGGCATCCTTTTGAGCATCGTAGAGGGTGACAAATGTCGTCAGCCCATTTTTCGGCGATATGTCGATCTCCACTTTTCCAGTTGTGTTAGCGGTGAACCAATATAAATCGACATCATCCGACGGGCTGATCTGTCCTGCATCGTCACCCTTGTTCGATTTGTCCACGGCGATGAATCTGGCATCAGCAAATACCCCTCCGGCCGAATCGTGAAAGATGCGCGGGGGTGGCGTAACGGTAACGGGATCAGGGGGAATTGACGTGGGCTGGGTGACGGATAGTTTATACCCTCCCGTAGAGCCAGCCAATCCGGCAACCTCGATGTAGTACGTCTCACCCACATGGACACTGACATGAGAATTGGCCGACTGGCTCGCCCCATGCCCGCCGTCGTAAGCAAGTAGATTGCCCCCGGCGTCATAGATCATCACGAAGGCATTGAGCGTTTTACCAATGGGCGTAGCCTGAGCATTCAGGTTTCCGTCTTGAAGGACATGGACTTGGAAGCAGTCCCTATCGCCATCATGTTCGATGTTGCCAACAATAGCCCCGTCAACGTGAAGTGCAGTCGCAAGCGAGCCAATCGCCTGTGGGTAATCGTCGCCAGGATCAGAAGTACGGTCTGACGGCCAAATTGGTTTGTCACCCGCAAGCGGTAGGTAAGGTGATGGCTCGGGACTGGTAGCGGCTGTCGCGTTCGTTACGAACGTCTCAAGGTCGCGGAAAAGTGCCCCGCTTTCGTACCAATAGGGAAACGCGGAGTGGGAATTCCAACTCGACACGGGGAAATGAAACTGCAACGTGTGTTCCGAGAGATATACGTCAAGTCCGCTTCCCGGTTGTTCATTTGCGTGCGCACTTTGCGAACTGCCCGGTATGACCGTCAGGTGATCTTGTGTTTGGGTCCAAACAAGCGTCTGCGCGTCATCATAGTTGATTGACCAATTTACGAGTGGTGGTGTACTACTGGGGTCTGAAAGAAAATCTCCAAACGAATTTACGCCGGTCGGATCGAGCATAATTGTCTCAACATAGTTGGGTCGCGCACATTGCCCATTGTCCACCACAGTCTGCAAATCTTTGATGACTTGGTTGTCAAAAAAGCCACCACGGCTATGGCCAATGAACAGAAGATTCCACTGTTGGTCATTGCTATTCTGATTCAGGAAGTTCTGAATAGAGTCGGCGAGTTGTTGTGCTTGGGGAATAATTAGAAGGCCGCCCCTGAACGCATCGGCGTAGGCATGGTAGCCAGAGAGGTCTAGCAGGCTTCCCGCCCGCCAATTGACCACCGCAATAACATCGCTGGTTCCAGAGACCCCGTTGATATTCCAGTCAGACGGCCCGAGAGGAGAAGACGCACACTCCGGCCTTGGGGATGCGTCCTGCCACAGGGCAGTGGCAATCTTGCCGGCCATGTCGTTCTGCCACGGCTGGACATCTGCCCCGTTAAGGCTCAATGGATCGAAGCCATGTGTAATCAGCACCAGCGTTGGGTTCGCGCTGAGAAGCTGGCGCTGCTCAAGTTGCTCAAACCGAAGGCGTGACCGCCGACCTGACTGTGTGTGGCGCGGCTGGTTCCGTTGCTTTCGAGAGCGTTTCCGTTGAGCCATGATTCCGATCTCCCTTTTACCGCCTGAGAACTAAAGACTCTTCACAACTCTCGTCCACCATACCCCAAAGGATTTGGCCGTCGGGTGATACGCCACTGACATGATTGTGGCTCGACGGTGGCCCTATGTGCTCGTGATAACGCCACCCCTCAAAAGCACAAAATTGACCATCACCGCCATTTTCTTTTTTCGCATAAGCCGTGTCAATCCAGGAGCCCAGCGTATTACAGATTGCCGACTAGCATTATTGAGGGGGTTTGATGTTAGCCCCCCGCCAGAAAACCCAAACGGGCGGGCGGCTGAACACGTCAATCGCATTTTGCTGGAGGGAAGGATACCCGTGGAAGCTGTCCCGACCTTTAGCCGATCCGCTCGGTTCCGCGTGGCAACGGCGCAAGCAAGCGGAGTAGGCCGTCGATGCTGACCGCTCCAAACCAGCGGCCCCGGCAGCGGCTGGCCAGTGGCAGCGGGGCACTCTGCCGGGTGCAACACCGCGACGATGATACGCCGCTCTGAATGGCGTATTTCTCGCCTAATTGGCCCGAATCCGGAAGAGCTTCAGTTATTCGCTCTTTGTCCGTCTCTCGGACACCCTTCAAGTACGGCGGAGGGAACAGGGCAACGAAGTACCATCCTGTGACACCGATGCGTGGTGACGTTTACCGACCTGCGAAACGACTGATGTCTTGTGCGCGGAGGAAACCATATGAGCAAGTTTCGGCTAGGTGCAGTTGTAGGCACTCCCGGCGCAATGCAAGCCCTTGCAGACGCTGGGCAAACGCTCAATTTCTTCTTGGATAAACACGTCCAAGGCGATTGGGGAGACGTCTGCGAGGACGACAAGCGGCTGAATGACCAAGCCCTTACGGATGAAAGCCGACTGCTGTCGGCATACCGAACCCTGAAAAATGTCCGCATCTGGATCATTACCGAGGCGGATCGAACCTCAACCTGTTGTCTGCTCCCTTCGGAATATTGATCTTTGACTGATGTCCCTCATCGAAGCCAAAACAGCCAACACAACCAGGTGCGAACATGGGACTCACGATACTCTGGTCTTTCCAGGGACCGAAAATCAGAGCCGATGCCAAGACCATTGTTGAGAAAATGCGGCAACGGGCGATGGACCTGCCGTTTGAGAGCGTTGGCGAAGTCGTCCAGTTCACGGGCGACGACGCACAATTCGACCGTGGCGATCAAGACGACGAACACCTGTGGCTCAAGATTCAGGCGCAAGAAACGGTCTGGAGCAAGGATGGCAGGATCGGATGGGAGTGTCCGGCAAAGGCGATCATCGGTTTCCAGATTCTCGTTGCCCCCGGCAGTGAGCCGATGGAGATCTTCTTGGCGACGTATCCCAGGACGATCATGGTCACGGATGACTGGGGCCGACGGAAGCGGCTTCGCACCAACCGACACGATTGGTCAGGCGGTGGTTTTTGCAAGACCCAATACGCCAGTGACGCCCGCTGCGGCGGTGTCCCCAACTTCCTCCGGGCGCACCTGTCGGTTTGCCGGATGCTCGATTATGCCAAGGAACTGGGCATTCTGGGATCGGTTTCCGACGAAGGCGAGTTCTACCAGAACCGAGATGTTTCCGCCCTGGTTAACACCATTGCCGATTGGAATGCGTTTATTGCCGCTGGTGTCGGCGCATTCGATGAGATTTCCGGCGGCAAAATGGAGTCACCGATCAAAGGCTTTCCTGATTTCGAGCAACTGGAAGCCAAGGGGCAGGACCAGATCGACGAGTTTCTGCGGATGTTGAAAAAACCGAGATAGCGAGTTTCGCAGCGTAGTGTTTCGGCCCCTTTTCTTCCTCGCAGCGAAATCGCCCGTCGGACTGATGTCCTTACAGCAGAACGAGAAACAAACCACCAACCAACGGAAGACGCTCGATGGACGCCAATGTCAAAGCCTTGATAGCAAAAAGCTGGAAGAATGAGGATGCCGATCTTGCTCCCGGACGGCACTACGTCGATGAAGAGTTCGTCGTGCGGGTTGTCGGCAGCGTCACAAAGCTTGATGACCAGACCATAGCTCCGACGGTCAGCATCCCGCTAATCCCTGCGTTGGCTCTGTTTTGGCAGAAGTCGGGAATCGTTCGTGACGCAGCTCTCACCATGCTTCGGGAGGCACTCACTGAGGCGATGACGGCGAAGGTGCAGGAAGATGCCTCTATCAAGGAGCGAATCAAGGACATCGATGAGGCGGTGATGGCGATCCGCAAGGACCTGATCGCCGAATTGCCGAAAATGCATCGTGACGGCAAGCTGCTGATTGACGATCTGCGGGTCGAGATGCTCTCGTTGGAAGCGGCGGATGTCGGTGGGGAATTGGTGGCAGCGTAATCGGGTTCCCGCCAAGCCCCCGTCGCCCCGGCAATGCCGGTGGCGACGGGGGCGGAAGCCGACTGATGTCATCAAGGGAGAAATGGAGAACGACTATGGCACTCGCCAAGGGACACAAGGCGAACTTCAGGACGCTTCAAGAGGCATTCGACAACGGCGACGTAGCGCTGATGGAATGCCAGTTGGCGGCAACAGGTGAGGAGGTCGCCGTGATCTGCGCTGCCAACCGCCTCGCCGACGGCGGTGTTGAGTTCGCGCCCTTCGCCATTCTCTTTAACGGCAATCCATACGAGGTCGTCAATCCGCCGAACGCCGAAGGTGGATTCCACAGCCAGGACGAGGTCTGGGGCGACTGATGTTTTGCTGATGAAAGGACGAGTCGTCCGTTTCGCCACAAGCCGACTAACGCCAGACGGTCTCCTTGCTTAAGCATCTTCGCCGAGGTAGTACCGACTGATGTCCTATTGCCGGGGCAACGGAGAACGAAAGGGTAACAAGCCATGCAAATCCACGGACTTCCGGAAAAGTTTTGGGTCGTCACGAGCCCATCACCTGTCAGCGGCTTGGGCGACATCTGTTTTGACTGCGACTTCGAGGGGTTTGCACTGCAAATCAAGGGCGGACTTGAAACGCAGACAATCGTCGCCATCTTCGCCGACGGTCAGACTGCCATCGAACTTGCCGAGAAACTGCTTGCAGCAAGCCGCAAGACCACCTCGGGAAAGAACGCGTACATTATGAAGTCCCCCTGGCCGAACTGGTATGCCACTCAGGAGTCCCTGGCTGGAGTATTCATCTGCGACAAAGAGACTGAGGGGCGAGTTCTGGTAAAACCGCCTCCGACGTGGGGCCGCAACTGGGCATGGAACATCGCGGAGGACGGGACGGGCATCGTAATGCGATCGACAGACGACTGATATCCTACGGACGAAAGGCACTGCAAGTGGCATATTCAATTCTGACCGACGAGGAGTTCCTTGCAATGGTTGCCGGCAAAGACTATTCCGACGAAATGAATGAGGTGATGATTGAATTGCGTCAGGAGGGCAAGGTTCAGTTGTTTAATGACGGCAGCGACGATCCATTGATTATCAAGTTGGAGCAAACGAACTGACCACTGCCGTCCCGACTGATGTCCAACGGGAGAAAGGTGTCTCAAGTGTCGTTTCCAATTCTCAGCGACGAGGAGTTCCTTGAAATGGCGACCAAGAAGGGATGGCTCGAAGAATTAAACGTCGCGCTGTTGCAGGCGCGCCGGGAGGGCAAGGTGCAGTTGTTCGATGATGACAGCGGTGATCCGCTCGTCGTGAAGGTGGAACAAACGAATTGAACGCCGACTGATGTCCCGAGAATCCAGCACTACCTATCGACCATTGGAACCATGAACCAGCCAACCGACGTAAGCGATTTCTCACCGAGTTCACTCGCCCATCTTATCGGGCAGCGCAATGTCATCGATCAGGTAATGGTAGCTCTCGACGCTGCCCAACAAGACGGCAAACGGTTCGATCATGCAATGCTTGTCGGCCCGCCGGGTCTTGGCAAGAGCGCCCTGGCTGCGGTAATCGCTCGGGAAATGGCGGCTGATTTCCACGAAGTTCTCGGGCAAACCCTCAACACCGTGGCGGAACTCAACGCTCTGCTACTGTCGGCCAGGGACAAAGACATCGTCTTCATCGATGAAGCCCACGAGATGAAAAAGCTCTTTCAGACGGCGTTGTATCTGGCTCTCGATAAGCAGAGCGTTTTTGTCAAGGGCGGAAACAGTTCCCCGCAGGGCATACCGATCAGCAAGTTCACGCTATTATTGGCGACAACCGACGAGTTCTGTTTGCTCCAACCGCTTCGGGACCGGATGAAATTGGTGCTGCGGTACGAATTCTACAGCGATGAAGAGCTCGTCCAGATCATCCGTCATCGCAGTCGTGCCCTCGGTTGGACGATCGACGCGACTTTGCTCTCCCAGATTGCGCAACGATCAAGGGGCACTCCCCGGCTGGCGCTGCGTATGATGCAAGCCTGCCACCGTGTTTGTCGCTCAGTGGGAGAAACGACAATTACGCCCGATCATCTGCAACGGGCCTGTCAACTTGAACAGATTGACACCCTCGGCCTTGGTCCGAACGAACAACAGTACCTCCGCATGCTGGCCAACGGTCCGAACCGGCTCAACGTGCTGGCGTCAAAGCTGGCTTTGCCGACCAGAACCGTGAGCCAGGTCGTCGAAGCGTTCTTAATCCGGGCAGGCTTGGTGGAAAAGGACCATCAGGGCATTCGGCAACTCACTGCTACTGGCAGGCAACACCTGTTGGGAAACAAGCCCGAGTCGGTCTAATGGCCGGCATGCGAGTGTCCGACTGATGTCCAATTGTCGTCCAAGGTGCGCCCAATGAATGTCCAGTTTCCTGATAAAACGAAGGCGGTGGTGACGATCGCCGAGATGGCAAGGATGCTCGGACTCAGCCGTTCCAGATTCTATCAACTTCTTGGCTCGGCATTCCCCGAACCATGTCGGGATGAGCAGTCGAACCGCCCCTACTACACGGAAGAACAACAACGAGTCTGCCTGGAAGTGAAGCATCGAAACTGCGGCGTCGACGGCAAGCCGATCCTGTTCTACGCCCGGCGTGGCGGCGCACCCTTGTCACCAAAACGGAAGCCGAAGCCAAAACCAAACAAGGAACACATCGCCATCGTCGAAGCGGTCAAGTCGCTCGGCTTACTCGGCGTGACCGACGCTCATGTGGGGGCAGCCATCAAAGTTCTGTTCCCCAACGGGATCACATCGGTCGGTCAGGCTGAAGTCATCCGAGGGGTTTTCATTCATCTACAGCGTCAGAACCGTGGTGATAATGTCGTCTGATAAGTGACCTTATCAGCCCAGTAACGAGGAAACGGTGTCCAAATGGTGTCCAATTTGTGCGCACAAGACGGTCAGAATTCGGGCGATAATGTTTTTGGCGGTCTGTCGGTTGGCCCCGATGAAAACCTCCTCGTCGGTCAGTACCTTGCGGCTCACGATTTTTCACCCCACACCCGACGGGCGATCCGCAACGACCTGCGGAAGTTCGCCCGATGGTTCTCGGCAGCGAACCGCGAGCCGTTCGCAGTGCGACGGATCACGGTACGGGATGTGATGGACTTCCGTGATCATCTGCGCCGGGAGCAAGGCCAAGCCGTGGCGACTGTCAATCGTTGTCTCGTCACCGTCCGCCGGTTTTTGACGTGGCTTGGGGAGAACGGGTACCTATCGGGAAACCCAGCCAAGCGTGTCAAGGAACTTCGCCGCCAGCAGCTTGCTCCGAAAGGCTTGGACCGCAGCGAGGTGCGGCGTCTGCTCCGAGAAATCGAGTTGCGGCACGACGTACGAGCCAATGCCGTCTTCTCATTATTCCTATACACGGGCTGTCGAGTGGGCGACCTCGTGAGTCTGGAACTGCACGACCTGATGCTGGGTGAACGAAGTGGATCAGCGACCTTTCGGCACGGAAAGGGAAACAAGCAGCGAACCGTCCCCTTACCGCTTCCGGCACGCAAGGCACTGGCAGCATACCTTGATAACCGACCACCGATTTCAAGCAGGCAGGTCTTCGTTGGTGAACGAGGCCCGCTCACGGATCGTGGCGTGCGGGCCATCTGCGACCGGTACAGTGCGATTTGCGGCTTCAAGATCTTCCCGCACTTGTTACGGCACACCATGGCCCATCAATACCTCGCTGACACGGGCAATGACCTCGTGGGACTCGCGCAGATCCTCGGCCATGAAAGTTTGAACACGACGGCGAGGTACACGCAGCGGACAGGTGAGCAGTTGAGTGAAGCGGCTGAACATCTGACCTACTGACACCGGGTAGAGGGTTGTTCGAGCACAACAATCCTCTAGCACGGGAGCGTCAGATGTCAGATCTTGCAGCAGTACAGGACGTGTTTACCCAGCGGCTACCGACGATGCAACGCACCGCACGAATGCACTTCCTCGGTTTTCCGCCCGAGGTGCGACACGAGATGATCGCCAACACGATGGCACTTGCCTGGAAATTCTTCTACGGCTTATTCCTTCGAGGACGAGCGGAGAATCCGGGAATCCTGACTTCCTGCGTTTACTATGCGATCCGTCAAACACTCTGCGGGCGTACGGTGCAGAGCGCAAGCAACTCAAAGGACCCGTTCGAGTGCCGGCGAAACGGGAAGGTCACGTTCCAGGATTTCGAGCCGAACGACTTTGTCGGTCGGGACACGGCAATCCCCGATCAGGTTTCGTTCCGCATCGACATCCCCCGGTTTATGAACACACTGACCTCGCGGCAACGTCGCATCGCTGTTGACTTGGCATCGGGGATGACCACGAACGAGACTGCCGAGAAGTACGGTGTGACCGCTGGTCGAGTGTCGCAGTTCCGCAGACAGTTTAAGGAACGCTACGAAGCGTTCTTCGCCGGGTGATGCCAATGGTCAGCCGCCCCCGTGTCGCTGGATGGCACGGGGGCGCGTCTGACACCAACTAATTCAGCGGCTGGCAGGAAAGCACTCGCAGACCAAAGTCACCAGAGCGTGCGGCTTCGAGCAGGATGTCGTCAAACAGCCACAGCGTGGCCTTGTCGTCGTGCGGATCGGCGACGACCAGATAATCCGTGTCGTCGTAGTCCACTTCTATCGTGGCGTGGTCCGGGCATTCGATTCGGTAACGAGCAAACGCATTTGCGACGGTCAGTATCATGATTTAGTTTGTTCCTTTCCAAAGAGATTTGCCTTGATTTCGAGGCGAGTTTAGAAGAAAGCAAACCATCATCGTCGCTCCGAAAAAGTCGGCGTGTCGCAAATCGCAAAATAAAACAATTCCCGGCTTTTCCTCCCGGTATCGTGACACCGGGGGCGTCCCGGAAGCCACTACGTGCTCTACTTTTTTTGTTGTTACAGATCAGTACTGTCCGGTTAACGTGTTCGGAAATCGTCCGAAGTAATGTAAGGGTGAAGGCTTGCAACGTAAAATGAGCGCGCACGACTTCAATTCGGATGCATGCTTTCGTCATTCTGAAGCCACCTCTGGGCGGAAAAGGATGACGTATGTATTCCGGCCAAGTAGTGTTTGCTCAGTTGATGGATTTTCTTCCGCGGCACGACTTCAATTCTTGTGTGCGACGGTATCGCGGCGACTCGCGCGTGCGAGATTTCTCTTGCCGCGACCAATTCCTTACTATGGCCTTCGCGCAGCTGACCTATCGCGAGAGCTTGCGGGACATCGAGACCTGCTTGAGGGCCATGGAGCCGAAGCTCTATCATGCAGGCTTTCGGGGCAAGATCGCTCGCAGTACCTTGGGCGATGCCAACAAACATCGGGACTGGCGCATCTGGGCAGACTTCGCTCAGGTGTTGATCGGTCGCGCCCGGACGTTGTATGCTCAGGAGGACTTCGGACTTGCCTTGAAGCAGGCTGCCTACGCCCTGGACTCCACGACGACCGACCTCTGCCTGGCCCTGTTTCCGTGGGCTCGTTTCCGTCGTCACAAGGGGGCGGTGAAGCTGCATACACTGATCGACCTGCGGGGCAACATCCCCTGCTTTATCCGCATAACTCACGGGAAAACGCACGATGTGAATGTCCTCGATCACCTGCCCATCGAGCCGGGTGCCTTCTACGTGATGGACAAGGGTTACATCGACTTCCGCCGCCTGCATGCCTTCACTCGGCAGATGGCGTTTTTCGTCACTCGCGCCAAGCGGAACCTCGATACCAACCGCCGCGAGTCCCGCATGGTGGACAAATCCACGGGGCTGCGCAGCGACCAAACCATTGTTCTTCAAGGTCTCAAGACGTCTCAACTTTATCCTGCTCCGCTTCGTCGCGTTGCGTACTACGATACCGAACACAAACGACGACTGGTGTTTCTGACCAACAACTTCGACCTTCCGGCGCTCACGATCGCACAGCTCTACCGCTGTCGCTGGCAAGTGGAACTCTTTTTCAAGTGGATCAAGCAAAATCTGCGTATCAAGTCGTTCTATGGCCATTCCATGAATGCCGTAAAGACTCAGGTGTGGATTGCCGTGAGCGTCTACGTGCTCGCAGCCATCCTCCGACGCGAATTGAAGCTCGACCGCAGCCTCACCGAAATCCTCCAAATTCTGAGCGTGACTCCTTTCGAGAAAACCCCTATTTTTCAGGCGCTTTCAGCGTCTTCTACAGCAGATTCCGAAAGTCCTCACTGTAACCAATTGTCACTATTCAACTTATAACCGGACAGTACTGGTTACAGATCTCGAAACTTTCTGCCCCAGGATCAAAGCCGTACACGAAAACGCAGCGGCAAAAATCGGCGGGCCGAAAAATCCGCCGAGCACCAGAGTTTTCAGCTATTGAGTTCCAATTCTCGCCAGTGCTTCTTCCGCCGGTTCACGCACGGCCTCGACAGTTTCTTTCTTCAACAATTCGGTGAGCACGTCGATTGCCGGTAAGGCCCGTGGCCCCAAACTTCGGCAAGCCACAGCGGCAGAAGCCCGATCCACTTCGCTGTCACTTTGTAGCCCTGCCATCAGCGTGGGCAACACAATCGCCGCCGTTTCGGCATCGATTCTCGCCAAGGCGCAGGCAGCAGAAAGTTTCCAGTGGGAATCTGCATAGAATAGTAGCCGCGTTGTCACAACCATTTTCACCTTGGTCAGCCGTTTCCGGATGAACTGGCTCTCCTCGGTGTCCTCTGGGAGTTCGGCAAATCTTTCAAGCATTGGCACGATCTCGTCCCACACATCATGCTCGTCGTTGTCGCCAAATGCCGCCTGCTGATCGAACGACAAATGGAACCATGATTCAGGATTGCACAAGAAGTTGTCGAGGGTATCCCGCAGCCGTACGCACTGCTGCTGGGTAAATAGGATTGGCAACGATTCCAGGCACGTGTCAGGATTCGGCCTGAGCGTGATCATCGCCACCGGCACGTCGAGGGATTCGCCGGTGCCCATCGATAAGATTTCAACTGGATAGCCAAGGCATTCTTCCATGCTCATTCTCCTTCCCTATTGCCCCACACTTCATCGAGGACACCGTCCATCCGCACCTCCACGCCAGCAGGCGGATTGTTTGTAACGCGACGGAGTTCTTCTTGCAGTTCGTGATCGACTTCTGACATTCGGTTGCGAACCGCCTCAGCAGAAAGCCCCTGGATCGCGACTTCTCGTTCGATGCGGCGCAACACCGACCGTGCCCGTTCCACCACCGACTCAATGGCACTCGTCTCGGACTGAACGTGCGCTTCCTGCCGCGCCAGATGCTCCAACTCATCGGCCAATGTTCTGCCTACACTATTTTTCATCAGTTCTCTTTTGTCCTTGAGGCCGAGCGATCTAATGCGATCCACTAGCACTTGTCGGTCTGCTGCCAGCTTCTCTAATTCCAGCAGATGCCCCTGCCGTAAAGTCTCGCACTGTGCAATCGTTGTACGGCACGAGGCGAACGGAGGAGAAGTCTTGTCGGGAATGACTGACGATCCTGCAAATGACAGCACGGCATTCAACCCCAGTGCGACGAGGATCAGGGCAGCGGCATTCTTCCTCGTGGCAAAGGCGGTTAGGCTTCCCAGCAGCAACGCCGACCAGCATACGAGCGAGACGGCCTGCCAGCACCGGTTCGGATAGAACCACGGCAGCAACGGCACGAATTGCAATCCCTGATCGGTATGTGGCAACGCCTGCAACACCAGCCATGCCAAGATCAGGAATATGACGGCACCCGCAACCATCCCAGGATCACCGTTCGGTTGAAGGGATGAAGTGATCAGTCCTAAGACCAGGAACAACAGACCGCAAATGACGAGGAATATCAGGATGGCGAGGCCACTTTGGGCCCCATAAACCCACGGCCAAGCGAGCCGAGTGTTCATTTCCATAGCCAAAACGATCATGGCGAATCTCCAAAGCCATGAGGGCGCGGCCAGACTTGGTGGCCGCGCCCCTGGGTGAATTCGGTCACTTGCCGATGATCTTATCGATTTCGGCAATGGTGTTGGGCGGGCCTTGGATGTGAGCAACCGTAGTCTCGATGGAGTCGATTGACTTTGCAGCATCCGCCGCCCATTGTTCGTCCTGGACACGCAGTTCGACTTCTACGTCGCCACACAAGGTGGTCACATTCTCTTGGAGCCGATCCAAGTTCTTCACGAGAGTTCCATCTGGATTGCCCACCGCCTCAGATGCTTGTTGCAGGGCCGTCAAAGCGACACGATTTGCGTCGAGGGCGGCAAGTTGCCCTTCGATCTGGTTCAGCCGGTTCTCGGCGTCTTGTTGTCGCCGGTCGAGCGTAGTGGCAACCTTTTCCAGCCGCTTCTGCGCCTCGTGTAACCCTTCCATTTGCTCTGCGCACGACTTCCTTGCGCCGAGGACGCGGTTTGCCAAGTCTTGAAGTTCGGCGGGTGTGTAGGATCGCCCAGCGATCTCTGTCGGTTTTCCTGCGGCAAGGTGTCCCCGCAGGATTTTGAGGGCGGAATCGATGGCGGCGAGTCGTTCCTCCTGCGGCTTGGCCCTTCGTTGAATCTGCTCGCCGCTGACCTGGGCTCGGATTTTGGCTCGGCGTAGACCCTCGATGCCGCCTTTTAGCCCATTGACGGCGATATCGATTTCTTGGCGTTTCACATCAATCGCACCCAACATCTGATCGATCCGCTCCGTCAATTTCTGTTTGACGAGTTCGCCCCTTGCGCCGCAGCCGCGGAAATAACCTGCATACAAGAGGCCACACACCACGATCAGCAAACTGATCTTTTTCATGAGAAAACTCCTTTGAGAGAAGGGGACGCTTGGACGGCAACCGATTTATGCCAGTCCATGCCGAAAAAGCTGGCTGAATTGCCAACTCCTAGTCGGTGTCAGATCGCACCAAACTGATGATGACACCGGTGAATCGGCTGCCACCTCGCCCTGTTTGATGGATTGTTGAGACACTGCATTCGCAATGTAGCGTATGGCGCAGCATCGGTTTGTCCGTGCCCGACTCACTCTCCTACTACGCGATAATGACACGCATCTCGCTCGCCGTCGAACAGTCTTCATTTCCGACACACCTCATGCGAAGGTGGGAAGTGCCATTGCTGTTGCGGGTCGGAAGAGTAGTAACGCAGCTAAAACAGCGAGACTTAGGCAATCCAGGAAGCCTGTTCTCGCTTCCGATTCCCCAATATCGTCGCAAACCTCAAGCTCGGTGCGCAAGAAGTCGATAATGGGCAACACTGTATTGAAACGCGACGACACCAGGGGGGTGGCCGGAGCGCGCAAATCGTTCGCATGTCCGAACCAACACATCCCCCACTCATCATTAGGTCCGTTAGCGTTTCCGTCGTCACTAGAGCGGCGGCAGTGCTGATGATGGTCGTTTGGCTCAGCGCCTGGCCGGTTCACGCCCAGGTCGTGAGGCGCGATTCATCGGCGCTGCCTCCGTGGCAAAGGCCGCCATCTCAATCAACGTCAGATTGGACGCAGCCTGTTCAGAATGATGGTCAACCTCGAAATGCTGGGGCAGGCGGCCGAACCAGAGCAGCGTCGGCAACCGATTCGGGCGCGAACGATCAGCGAACGTCTCTTGATACCACGCCGCGAGTGGCGCGATCTACGTCTCAAGCGAGAATGGATGGGGGGCCGCAAAGGCTGGCTGACCGCTTGGCTGACCCCGGATACACGAACGGACCTAACAAGGCCAGTGTCGAACATTACGGCAATTGGCTTGATTGCGATTCGTGTCCGGGCGAATGCAGCCCAGGATGCTGCGGGCCATGCGATCCGTGTGATCCATGCGTTTCGCCATTGCGAGGTCACCTTTGGGTGCGCGGTGAATACTTGCTCTGGTGGACGCAAGGAAACAGCCTTCCGCCGCTCGTTACAACAAGCCCAGTGGGCACGTCCCCAGACGTGGCTGGCGTGCTCGGTCAAGCCGACACACGCATCCTCTTCGGTGATTCGACGGTAAACAACGATGTCCATTCAGGCGAACGCATCAGTCTGGGCTACTGGTTTGATTCCTCATGCCATCTTGTGGGCATTCAAGCAAGCTACTTGGGAATTGGAAACGAAACATCGCATTTCTCGACTACCAGTGCCGAAACTCCGATCATCGCCCGGCCGTACTACGACACCCAACTTGGCACCCAGTCCGCGATGCTGGTCGCTCACCCGGATTTTTTGAGCGGGTCGATCAATGCAGATATAAGCACTGAATTCCAGGCCGTTGAAGTGTTATTGCGCCGGAATCTATTTCAACGACACTGTGACAAGATGGACTTCCTCGTAGGTTGGCGTTATGGCCAGCTTGATGAAAATCTGCGGATCAACCAATCGTCCCTGTGGACTGAACCGCAGGGCCTGATTCCGGCTGGTACCACCAAGAGCCTCTTCGACCTTTTCGACACGGATAACCAATTCAATGGGGCTGAAGTGGGGTTGGTGTATCAAGAGCACGTCGGCCGCTGGTCGCTGGAGACGCTTGTCAAACTTGGCTTGGGAAACACACGATCTCGGGTGTTCATTGATGGCATGACAACAACGAGTGTGCCTGACGGAGGAACGGCCACCTTCACCGGCGGTCTGCTGGCACAGCGAACCAACATGGGGCGGTACGAGCAAAATGAGTTTGCCGTGATCCCCGAGGTCGGCGTGACGCTCGGCTATGATCTTACCTGCCACCTCCGAGCTACCTTTGGCTACACCTTCTTATATTGGAACAGAGTCGCACGGCCAGCCAACCAAATCGACACGAACGTGTCACAATTGCCGCCCGAAGACCCAACCGGGGATAGGCGACCAGCGTTTGCTTTTTCCACCAACGATTTCTGGGCACAGGGCCTCAACTTCGGCTTTGAATACCGATTCTAAGCGACCAAGCGTGTGCTGGCTGCATCACCAGCCAACGAGTCCCGATGATACTGCATACCTGACTATCAGGTGCCACCATGCCCTAAGCGCACTTGCGGCGAGGAACGGAGTTGTCGCGTTGATAAGCCAGCGCCATGCCCTGCAACGCTCGTTCGCTGCCAGCGATCATGTCACGGTACTGAATGTTCTTGAAGCCCCACAGGGTCGAACGAAGCTCTTCCCGATGCGCAACAAGAAATGGAAGCACTACAACCACTCGCAGACCACCGTGACTTTCCAGGAACCGATCAATCGTGTTGCAGTCAGCGTCGAGATTATCAGGATTCCAAGAGGCTAGCAGGCGCAAAGTGCTGGCAGCGTATATATTGAAGACCATGCTTGTCATCCTGTTGATTGTGGCAAACATCATGCCCTTGAACGCTTCCACCGAAAGCACCTTCGTTTCAGGGTGTAGCGACGCAATGATGCCCGCGAACAGATCCCACTTGCCACGTCTGGTGTCGAGGTATTCATTCACCACGGCCATCTTCGCTTCAAAGTCGGTGGGCAGAAGAACGTCGTCCTCCATAATGTTAAGACGACGCAAGTCTTGCCCAATCGCGTGCCGCGCCAGCGCTTGGTAACTGAGCCCGCAGCCTACCCACCCTGGGGAACAGCGTATACCATCGAAGACCGCGCAGCCGCTAGGCCGTTGCGCGTCGAAAACACGCCGCCGACCGATCGTCTCCGGTAAAGAAATCGCCAGGCGCAGGGGAAGGTGGCAGCGGCAGGTTCATACGGTTCACATGGGAAGGTAACAGAAAACCCAACGCAACCAATGCGCGGTCAAACATGAATTCAAAACGCCGGGCGCTTCTCTCCACGGCCGCCGCAATCTTCTCGGCTGGCACGGGGGCTTCCAGTGCAGCTTCCACTGCAGCTAGCATGGCAGGAATCGAGCCTTGCTCAAAAAACCGCACGGCTCCTTTGAGTTCCGGGTAGTCTTCCTGATCTTGCGACGATTCGGACAATACTTGCACGCCAAGCGTCAGGCACTCCTGAATGCGAGGCATTTCCAACAGCGCATTGTTGTAGTAATGCAGGTTAATTACCAGCCGCGCCTGCTTGATAATCTCTCGCACGTCACGACCGAAAACCTCGCTCACGACGCGGACATCGAAATGCTGCTGGAGAGCATCAAGCATCTCCCGGCGACGAGGGCAACCTGCGCTGTCACCGTAGAACAAGATGTCAAACGTCTTCTCAGATGAGCACGTCGGTTGGCCGAAGTTTACCGATGCGCCAACGGGAAGATAATGCACCTGGGGATAGGCGACACCCTTCCCTGCCAGGAAATCCACATTCACGAGCGAGTATTCCAAGACGGCCAGTGACCGTTTCAGTGTCTTGAGATAACGATTGGTAAACCAACGGGGGCTCACCGATTGCTCCATTTGAAACGCTATGCGTTTTTCCCCCGGCGGTAGTCTTCGGAACATTTGCGGACATATTGTCACGTAGCAATCACGGTGAAAGTCTCTCGGAGCCTCAGTCAGAATCTCGACCTCCCAGCCATGAGCTTGCAGGCGGTCTGCCACAAGATGCGCAACGTACAGGGTGTGCCGGGTAGCCAAAACGCCCCAGCGCGGCCGATAGAAGGGCTCCTTATGGCCGTATACGATGCAACCGGCCTTTGCATCTCCATTGTGTGCCCTTATTCGCCCGATCAAGTCGCCAAAGTCTCCCCGCATTACGTAGCGGGCAGCATTCCGCGCACGGCGCACTATTTGTGCTAAGCTCTTCATACGCATTTGCACATCGAATTGAGGCACACCCACCCGATCGGACACTGCTAGACTATGGCAAGTCTCGCGCAGCAGTCGAGCCTGGAATATGCTTCGGAATGCGCATTAGGCGAGTTCGAGCTAGTGATAAGGCAACAGCCTATTTTGCGGGGACCGAAGACTACCGGAGGCAGCATAATCGGTACAGCCGTCACCGCTTCTGAACAGCCGAGCACGAACCGGCTGCGCCACGGACCGTGACGATCTCGTCACAGATTGAGCCAGTCTCCGTCCGTCTCGAACACAAAGTCGAGCGGGTCCACTCGCGTTAGAGTGTCCAGGCCGCCTGCGGCTGGATGTGGCGTGAACTCGCTGCATGTTGGAGAGTTCAACCGAGTAGAAATAGGCTGCCAGTCGGGCCAAATTGCCTTGGACGTTTAACGAATCGTCCGCAGCCGAATCGTGCAGAACTACTTCATCGCCACCGCTTCCACCTGTGATGCTGGTCTTTTCGGTGCCGTAGACGTTCACCGTATAACTGGCTGTCTGGATCGTGCCTGTCATTGGCGACAGGTCGATCTGCTGCTTGGCGGTCGAGCCTGTAATCTCAGCCGTATCTTTGCCCAATCCACCATCGAAGGTGATGGTGTTAACGCTGGCAGGGTCGAAGGTATGACTTTCTCCATTTAAGATGACCGTAGTTGTGGCCGCATTGAACTGGAAGCTGTCGTTGCCGTTTGTCCCGCGAACAGTCACCACGCTACCGTCCTGGACGACTTGCTGCGTGACGACCGGCGGAGTCGGATCAGGCGTGCCGGCCTTCCTTTCGGCAACGGCGATGATCTGGCGAATGACGGCACACCACTGGCTCGACCCGACTGGCTGAGTTGTCGTCGCTAACAGCCGATTGTAGATGTACTCGGGGCGTAACCCCAATTCACGGAAGTTCTGGCTGGCGATGTTCTGCGATGCTCCAAGGGTAATCCCCGAGATTATGTTGGAACCTCCATCAAGCAACGCAGCCGGCTGCCGCTCAGCGATCTGGTACGCGCCCGCCGATAGGTTTCTGAACTCGTACCAGCCATTGTCATCGGTCCAGGCATCCTGCTTGGCCCCTGTGCTGGTGTTGGTCAGGTTGATCTTTACTCCCGGCACACCTTCGTTGGCATCAGCCTTGTAGTTCCTGTTCGTGTCGGCGTAGACGAAGCCGGAAACCCGACCGATCTGCCCCACAGTAATCGTGAAGGAACCTTCTGACGAGCTTGCTCCATTCTCAGTTGCCGTTACGCCAATCGTGTAGCTGGCTGCCGTGGCCGCTGAAGGGATCGTCATTCCCGCTGCCACACTCACCACACCGGTGCCAGAGTTGATTGTGAACAAGCCACTGGGATTGGTGCTCAGTGAATAGGCGACTGCCCCACCGGGATCGGTCGAACTGGCGGTGATGCCCACGAGCGTGCCCGCCCCAGCCCCTTCACTGACCACGTTGGCCGTTACGTCGGTATCCACTGGCGTTGTTGGCAGCACGTCGTTCACATTGATCGCGAAGGAACTTTCCGGTGAGGGTATGTCGTTCTCAATTGCCGTTACACCGATCGTATAGCTTGAGGCCGTGGTCACCGAGGGAATCGTCTTGCCTGCCGCTACGCTCACCACGCCCGTACTATGGTCAATGGCGAACAGGTCGCTGGGATTGGTCGTCAGCGAATACGCGACCGCCCCGCCGGAACTGGTTGAATTAGCGGTGATGCCCACGAGGACGCCAGTCCCAGCCCCCTCGTCTACCGCGTTTGTCGTCGGATCAGTGTCCACCGGTGTTGTAGGCGTGACATCGTCGATCGTGATCTCGCCATCCGTCGAATCGGCCCCAGCGATTGGCGGTGGGCTAACCGGGGTGTCGTTCTCAACTACGCTGCTTAACTGCGCCTGCTGGAAGTCAATCGTGATGGTTTGGCCAACAGATGCTGTAGGGGAAATGGCGAACTGGATGGTCACGAGACTTCCCGCGCCGGCTGGCAAGGCGGTGTTGCCGAAAACGGTAATTGAAATGGTTGCCGTAGGATCGCCAGAGAAGTCCGGGTCTGACGCCGTGTGCGTGAATGTCGCTATTGTCGCAGCACCACTGCCGGTCGGCCACACCGTTCCCGGCGCAATCTTGCCGGTGTCTATTTGCTGATACGTATACGTGTCGCCGATACTCAGGTATATTTCGTCGTATTTGACCACCAACTCAGCGCTGCGAATCCCGCTGCCTTCGTCGATGTTGATGGGGGCGACGACACTTCCGCCGGGCGACCCGACGAGACTCTGCGGGATGTTCACCGCGCCTGCCGCCGTGGCTAGCGCCTCGACGCCGCTAAGCATACATCTTGGTTCCAACGCCTCGAAGCGACGCCAATTTCGTTGCTTGGCCATGTTCCCGACCCTCATGTATGCCGCCGAGCGCGGGTGAAAAGCATCCTCCATCATAACTAGTACGTACACCGGTTGTAAACTAGGAGGAATGCGCGAGTCAGAACGATTGTTTTGCACGCGATACCCCACCCACGGTGGGTTGCGGAATAATTGGCAACCATACCGCAGGGTGGTTTTATCGCCGCTCTGTGACGGTCGTAGACGCTGCATTGATTTTTCTAATTTTCCCATCCCCCCTATTGACAAGCGATTTCACGCTGCTATAGGCTAACGGAATCCCGTTTTAGCGGGGGCGCGGTTACGCAGAATTGAGGGCTGCTCAGATGGGTTTGGCACCTGCTCGTCGCCCCGCATTCTTTCGCCTTGTTCTGCGCGAAGCGTCTATCCACTCGTTCAGCGAGGCTCGTCCTGTCTGCGGTTCGCACAGTGTTGCAGGGATAACGAGGCGAGGGCGTTTCTTCGAGGTCGCGGCGCGACGAGGGATCAGACGTGATGAAAAGATGGGGACTGGCTCCGAGCCAACTCGCGCACACTACGGGAACTCAGCGTTCGGCGAGGTGCCTGTCCCCATTTCTTCACTCAACGGAACGGCTTCGAGGCAAGTTGAAAAGCTCACAAGAAAGATTCACTCCTTTTGCTCAGAGGGGACCATAGCAATGTTTCGCGCATCCAGTTTGCAGAAAGCCTCCAGCCGACGGAAGGGCCGCCTAGGCAACTCGTCAACTACCAAGAATGGATCGAGCGTTCACCATCGCCGTTTGGTTTGCGAAATGTTGGAAGAGCGGTGCCTCTTGTCGTCAGTTACATTATCGATTGGCGATAACCCCCACATTGCTAAGCCCAGAACAGGGGAACAAGACTCGCTTTTCAGCGTGTCACTTTCAGCGGCCAGCACCAGCAAAGTTACCGTGTCATACAACACTGCCGATGGAACGGCCACCGGCGGAAGCGACTATGCGACCACCACCAACGGCACATTGGAGTTTGAACCCGGTGAAACGAGAAAAACCATCAGAGTGCCGATTTACGCCAAAGCGCAGTCTAACGAGACTTTTCTCGTCAACCTCTCCTCGCCCGTCAACGCCACCATCGCAAAAGAACAGGGGATCGGCACTATCAAGAACTCCGTCGCTGAAATGACAGTGACCGTCAAAGACACTCACGGAAACTCGCTGATTCCGTTTGTGGGCGATCGCACGATTCAGGTACGAACTGATGACAACCAAGTCTATTTTGCACCTGACTTCGACCCTGGCGCGATTATGACTCTAGCCACGGCTAACGATGTTGGCTATAGCGGCAAGGAAGATTACGACAATTTGCATACGTATGAAGCCAAGTCCAGTCCGATTTTGCTGCAAGTATTCTCCAGCACCGGCGAAGAAGTTGCGTCTGGATTGTTATCGGGATGGTGGGCAGCCACTGATGTCACATTCGACTTGCCGGCAGCGGGCCATTACATTGTCCGATGTTGTGCAACTTTGCAGATTGACTATGGGGTCTACCAAGAAGATCCAGGAATTCTGTCTCCAGTGTACGGACCGACTCTGAAAGAGGGAATCAATTACGTACAAGGTATGCAGGACTATGGCCCTCTGGAGTTTACCGAAGTCAAATGGGAGTCACCTCTGCTTGCCCCCGGCGGCAAGGGGGGGTGGTACTACTCTTGTCGCAGCACATTTCCAATAGCGGTTGCCTCTGAAACATATGTTACACCTGGTGAATCCGATCATGTCGTCTTTGCACTGCCGCAGGATGCAGACGATGTGGAGACGCTTGCTTCGGCCTTCGCGCATCCAGAGAAGTCAGGCAGCCTTTCGGTCAGTTCTGAGAAGTGGGACGGCAAGAACTTTGGTTTTTCCCAAGTGATGAAAAGCGGGATAAAGGATGTTCTCAGCGATAGTTTTAATCTTGACGAGGCAGTAACGTCCAATAGCTTAATATTGACCGGTGCTTCCACACTTATTTACTCCGCCGCCACCACGGGCGAGGTGCAAGCGGATACTCTCGAAAAGGCGGGGCTCACCTGGGGAACCAGTCAGGCGGTATGCTGGTCCCTGGGGATAACCGCTGGATCGGCGCCATATGTTGCCGTGGGAGTCGTAGCCGCGTTCGCAGCGGATAGGGCGATTGCCGCGGTGGATAGCGCTATTCTTAGTGACCAAATTGAGACTGCGGCAGTTGACGATCTGGAGGTGACCGCAATTCCACAGGGCGACGAACTCGACGTTTACGTCCGCAATCTCGGAAATGAGATTCTTAACGTGAGCCTTGCAAGAATGAAAGACGCGCAATCGCAGTCGTGGTCACAATACGGGGTCGCGCAGTCTTTGGATACTGATGACGTGTTCGTGTTTAAGAATGTACCTAAAGAGTGGCTTAACCGGCACTGGAATGCGAATGGTCTGGATCACCCGCAAATTGTGTTCGATGCGCATCTTGCGGGGAAGTTCGGTCAGCAACACGTTGTCCACGATACAATAGACATCATGCAGGATCAGGCCCAATTCGCAATCGGTGCAGGCATCGACTGGCTGCGTACTCAGCAACGTCAGGGTTCAGGAACAGACAAGGGTTCCTGGTCCAATGATAGCGCAAATACTGCGATGGCCGTCCTTGCAATGCTTAACGCCGGCTACAAGGAAACCGATTCGGCCGTCAGCGACGGAATCGCCTTTATACGGCGGCAGATTAAGGCAGACGGGAGCGTTCGTGTGAACGATACCAAGGACGATCCGGGAACTTATACTTACCGCACGGCAATTGCTATTCTCCCATTGGCCGCTACACATAATGGCGATTATCGCGACGACATTGTGAAGCTGCGAAGTTGGCTTATCGGGGCACAACTCAATTCAGGTGTTAATACCGGCGGTTTCGGCTACGCGGCCGGAGGCCGTGCCGATCTCTCGAACACCCAGTGGGCGTTGATGGGCCTCAAGGCAGCAGATCGCGAGTTGAAGGCAGCAGATAGCGAGTTTGTCGAAGCAACGACTACGTATAACCAAGCCTTGATCTTTCTCGACAGATGTCGAAATGCGGCGGATGGCGGCAGCGCGTATACTCCCGGCGGCGCGACCATGCGGACTATGACAGCAGCTTCAGTGTGGAGCTACAGCCTGTGCGGCATCGCCCCCGACGATTATCGAGTGAAGGGTGGCTCAGACTGGCTGGAACGCAACTACAGTGTAACTAATACAGGTGGCGCGGCGAGTTCCGAATACTACTATAAGGTGACCCTCGCAAAGGCTCTGGTGATGAGCCGCAAAGTGATGCTCGGCGACCACGATTGGTTCGCCGACGTTTCGGCCGCGCTGATTAAGGAACAGAACAAGACCGTGGGAAGCAGCGCATACGGTAGCTGGCCGGATGTCGGCATGGCGGGTGCCGACATGAGCACGGCTTGGGCGCTCTTGGCACTGCAAGCGAGCACGCTTCCAGCGGGGGCCGACCTGAGCATGTCGATGATTCTGAAATCCCATGCTGACCTTCACGTCTACGATCCAACGGGTAATCACCTTGGGGTCAACTACGTCACGGCCGCACTGGATCAGGACATCCCTGGTGCAACTCTGAAATACTACCTTGATGCCAACCACGACGGTATCTATGACGCAATCGAGGAGAAGACGCCGTCCAACTACTTGGATATTCCCGTGGAGTGGGTTCAGGTCGCCACGCTACCGCAATTGGTCGCGGGAAGCTATCGAACAGAACTAGTCGGCACCAGCGACGGCACATTCGACCTGGAAATCGAAGGCAATCAGGACGGTACCCCAGTACCTGGTGGCAGTTTTGCTGGAAGCATCACTGTTGATGATAGGCTGGCGAGTACAGTCACCGTCACGGCAATGGAGGGCGCTCTGACACTAATCGTTGACCCACTTGCCGAAATGCCCACGATGGAAGTGGTCCCCGCGAACGCACATGTGTACGTTGCACCAGGAGCAACTGTGCCGAGGACGTTTGAGGTGAAGGAGACGGGCGGCAACATGATGCTGCACTCCGTCAGCATTTATGCTACCGATTTCGTCGGGCCGTGGGGCACCATTCCGGGTTCTTCAATCACCTTCGACGTGAATGATTTTGATGTGGCTGCGGGGGCCACACAAGTCGTCACCGCTTCGTATCCTGTACCGGGTGATTTCGAGGGGTCGGTGTCAGGAACGATTGTAGTCGAATCAACCGACGGCGGTACGAAGTCGATAGCTGTCACCATAGAATCGAATCCGCTGTATGTCACTGGTTTCACACCGGCGGCAAGCGGTTTCACTGTGCAGTTCAATCGCGCGATCGACCCCACGGTGTTGAACCTCTACGACAGCGAGAGCCATGTCTTTGGGGCCTCGGATGTTGTCGTGAAGGATTCGGCGAACAAGGTTGTTCCCGGAACGCTTCTTGTGATTGCCCCGGATCAAATCCAGTTTGTTGCGACTGGCGGCGTTTTGGCGGCAGGCACGTACACCGTGACATTGCGAAGTGCAACGGACGGCTTCAAGGACCAAGTGACAGGCCAATTGCTCGATGGCGAGTATAGCGGCACCTTCCCATCCGGTGATGGCACTCCTGGCGGAAACTTCGTCTACGACACATTCGCCGTCGCTGCTCCAAAGCCAATCGTTGTCAGCCTGCCCGATTTTGCCCGTGGCCCCGGCCAGCGCGTCAATGTGCCATCCTATGATCCGAATCACGCGCCACCGCTAGACGAGGACCTGAACCAAGCCGGACTGCCAATCCGACTGAGCAACGCCAACGGCGTTACCTCGCTGATGTTGATGGTGAAATATGATCCGGCACTCCTGACGATCACCGATGTGCTCAGCGGCCTAGTGCCGGGAACAAGGACGAGCGACAACCAACTCCTTGGTTCGGTGGTGTACGATCTTTCGACGCCAGGGCAGGTTGGTTTGCTCTTCTATACCACGCAGCCATTGACCGGCACCAACGTCACAATTGCTCGGCTGAGCGCTATGGTGCCTGAATCAGCGGATTCGCTTTACGGGTCGGCCGGTGTATTGCATATTGCCAGTGTCAGCGTGAATGGAAGCACTGACTATGCCACAGCAGATGATGCCGTGGAAGTGGTGGCACTGCCCGGCGATGCCAACATGAATGGAGTGTACGATGACCAGGACGCCTCGTTAATCGCTCGTGTGGCCGCAGGACTCGACAACGGCTTCGCTGCTACGCCGCCCTGGCCGAATCCGGTGATTCCCGGAACAACAACGCCGCTTACGCCAACGGCCACCTATCCTTTGATCGACCCACTGATTCTCGGCGACATCACGGGCAACGGCACCATCAGCGGCCTTGACGCTAGCTATGTTGCCGAAAAGGCACTGTATGAGTTTGAAGGAAGAACGACGAACGTCCCATTCATCCCGCCGCTTCGGGCAGAAATCACCAACCATGCGCCGGTGCTCGACAACAGCGGCACCGTGATACTGCCGACGATCAGCGAGGACAACACCGATCCCGCTGGCATCTCGGTCCAAGACCTTATTGCCAGCAGCGTCAGACCGGTAGAGCAGCCGGTGCTGATGATTACGGACCCGGACAGCGGCGCGTTGAAAGGCATCGCAATTACGGGGCTGACGGACACAAATGGCACGTGGCAGTTCAACACCGGGACCGGCTGGACCGATTTGGGGCCAGTATCGGATACGTCCGCTCTCTTGCTGCGATCAACCGACCTGCTGCGATTCGCGCCGGACGGCATGAATGGCAGCGCAGACACAATCACCTTCCGGGCCTGGGATCAGACCGGCAGCACTTCCGGTCAACAGGGAACCAAGTTTGACGCCTCCGTCAACGGGGGCAGTAGCCCCTTCAGCACTGCCTGGGAGACAGCTTCGATCATAGTCGCGCCGGTGAACGACGCGCCAGTGGTAACGGTTCCTGGAACGCAGACCGTCAACGAGGATACGGACCTCTATGTAACCGGGATGGCAGTCTCTGACGTAGATGCTGCAAATGACCCAATTATGGTGACGCTCACGACAACACACGGTATCCTCACACTGAGGACCGACGTGACTGGCGGCATCGAGGCAGGCGAAATTGTTGGCAACGGCACAGGGGCGATAACCGTTACCAGTACGGTAGCCAAGATCGACGCAACTCTTGGCGCTTCTCAGGGGCTGAAGTATCGCGGCAGCCAGGATTACAACGGGCCGGACAGTCTAACAGTAACGGCCAATGACCAAGGACATAATGGTCTGGGCAGCCCCTTGAGCGATACGAAGACGGTTGCAATTACCGTCAATGCTGTCAACGATGCACCGGTCCAGACGGGAACTGCGCCGAGTCCGATCAACGTTAATGAGGATAGCGCGAACACGACGGCGGTTACGCTAGGGATGGGCGGTCTAGCGTATGGAAACGGCGGCGGTTCGGACGAATCTGGACAAACGCTGACCTACACGGTCACGGCAATTCCGGCGTTTGCGACGATCTGGAAGAGCGACGGAACGACTCAAGTGACGCCCGGCACAGTGCTCACGCTGGTTGAGTTGCAGGGACTGAAGTACAAGACGGTGCCCGACGCCAACGGGAGCGGTAACCTGATCTGGACGGTTGTGGACAACGGGAGCGGCGTAGCGCCCAACGTGAACACGCTGACGGAAACCCTTGCCTTGACGGTCAATGCTGTCAACGATGCACCGGTCCAGACGGGAACTGCGCCGAGTCCGATCAACGTTAATGAGGATAGCGCGAACACGACGGCGGTTACGCTAGGGATGGGCGGTCTAGCGTATGGAAACGGCGGCGGTTCGGACGAATCTGGACAAACGCTGACCTACACGGTCACGGCAATTCCGGCGTTTGCGACGATCTGGAAGAGCGACGGAACGACTCAAGTGACGCCCGGCACAGTGCTCACGCTGGTTGAGTTGCAGGGACTGAAGTACAAGACGGTGCCCGACGCCAACGGGAGCGGTAACCTGATCTGGACGGTTGTGGACAACGGGAGCGGCGTAGCGCCCAACGTGAACACGCTGACGGAAACCCTTGCCTTGACGGTCAATGCTGTCAACGATGCACCGGTCCAGACGGGAACTGCGCCGAGTCCGATCAACGTTAATGAGGATAGCGCGAACACGACGGCGGTTACGCTAGGGATGGGCGGTCTAGCGTATGGAAACGGTGGAGGTTCGGATGAGTCCGGGCAAACGCTGACCTACACGGTCACGGCGATTCCGTCGTTTGTTACGATCTGGAAGAGCGACGGGACAACCCAGGTGACGGCCGGCACGGCAGTGACGCTGGCTGAGTTGCAGGGCTTGAAATACAAGACAGTGCCCGACGCCAACGGGAGCGGCAACTTGACCTGGACTGTGGGGGACAGCGGGAGCGGCGTAGCGCCCAACGTGAATACGCTGACGGAAACTCTTGCCTTAACCGTCAACGCCGTCAACGACGCTCCGGTGCAGACGGGAACAGCGCCAAGTGCGATCAACGTTAATGAGGATAGCGCGAACGCGACAGCAGTGACGCTAGGGATGGGCGGTCTAGCGTATGGAAACGGTGGAGGTTCGGATGAGTCCGGGCAAACGCTGACCTACACGGTCACGGCGATTCCGTCGTTTGTTACGATCTGGAAGAGCGACGGGACAACCCAGGTGACGGCCGGTACGGCAGTGATGCTGGTTGAGTTGCAGGGCTTGAAGTACAAAACGGTTCTCAACGCCAACGGAAGCGACAACTTGACCTGGACGGTTGTAGACAGTGGAAGCGGCGTAGCGCCCAACGTGAACACGCTGATGGAGAACTTGTCCTTGACGGTCAACGCCGTGAACGATGCACCTGTGCAGACGGGAACAGCGCCGAGTGCGATCAATGTTAATGAAGATAGCGCTGACACCACGGCGGTGACGCTAGGGATGAGTGGCTTGGCGTATGGAAACGGCGGCGGTTCGGACGAATCTGGACAAACGCTGACCTACACGGTCACGGCAATTCCGGCGTTTGCGACGATCTGGAAGAGCGACGGAACAACCCAGGTGACGGCTGGCACAGCAGTTACATTGGCCGAATTGCAGGGCTTGAAGTACAAGACGGTGCCCGACGCCAACGGAAGTGGCAACCTGACCTGGACGGTTGTGGACAGCGGAAGCGGCGCGGCGCCCAACGTGAACACACTGACGGAAACCCTTGCCTTGACGGTCAACGCCGTGAACGACGCACCAACGGCTGCGGACGGCACGGTGACGATGAGTGAAAACGCCGACCACGTTTTTGTGGCTTCGGAATTCCACTTTAGTGACGTGGATACGGGAGACACACTTAGTGCGGTACAGATTACGACGCTGGCTACCAACGGAGCGCTAAAGTGGAATGGGGTCCTTGTGGTAGCAAATCAGGAGGTTACCAGAGCCGACATTGATGCCGGCAAGCTGATGTTCAAGCCGTTTGTGAACGAGAGTGGTACGCCGTATGCGACATTTGGTTTCAAGGTAAAGGACACCGGTGGTCCGATATTCAGCGCGTCCGCATATACGATATCTGCAAATGTGAATGCAACACTTCTAGCCGCCGGTGGTCAAGCGTCAGGAACGCCGGATGAGACGCCGCTTTCTCAAACAGATTCGCAGCCGATCGTAAACGAGGCCATTGCCCGATGGGCCGCAGCCGGGCTTTCCGCTCAAGTCGTCGATTCAATGGCCAAAGTCAAGTTCCTCGTAAACGATCTGCCCGGCGCGGTGCTTGGCCTTGCGGGTGGCGATACGATCTATCTCGATCGTGATGCCGCCGGATACGGCTGGTTCGTTGATCCCACACCGGCTAAGGACGAGGAATTCGCCAGACTCGGTAGCGGCGACCAACTACAGGCGAGTGACTCGGGGGTTATCGACCGGATGGATTTGCTCAGCGTGGTTGAGCACGAGCTTGGGCACTTGGCCGGCCTGGGCGACCTCGATTGGTCAGATTCCGGCTTGATGAGCGGTCTACTCGGCACAGGCATTCGCCGCAACGCGACCCCCAAAGAAGTCGAGGCAGTCTTTGCGGCGGGAGGCGGTTTAACAATGTGACGACACTTTCAGAAAACCACCCCCGCGCTAAGTCCGACTCTAACCATTTGGGAATCGGGCTGACCCACTCCCAGTTCTCCAACATCCGATTGTCGCCAGGACATTACCATAAGGTCAGTGGAGACGAACATTCGCCTCCATCGTAGCCCTATTTCAAGTCCAAAGACGGGGCCCGCCTTGGGATGCAGGTCAAAGTGAGTGTCTCCTAATGCTGCGGATTCCCAAGTGAATGCCGTCACTCCCAAAGAAATATCGGCGAAACCCTCCCAGCCATTGTTGGCTGAACATCTGACTTCGTATCCGATTCGCGGATAGATGGTAAACCAGCCCTCGGTATATCCTGGGTTTCCATAAACACTGGCGAGTTTCCTGCTCCACATCTGCGATCCCAAAGCGAAGTAGAAGTTATTTTGGCATTCGGTGTCTGTTGGTAAGTGGAGCGTTAAATCAAGTCGCACTCCGAAGTAGTCTGTTGTTGCAAAAACCGGCTCGCCCAACTGCGTTTGGCCATCATAATATACACTTCCACCGAAAACCTCACCCACAAATCGGGGATGCAAATTGCCGAACAGCGAGTCGTCCGGGAGAAACGATTCAAGTCTATATCCGACAGCATACAGCGCACCAAATTCCTCAAGCAATCTTGCGGACTGGATATGCTCCTGCCAGTCGAAGGCGTACAGTTTAACGTATGGAGCGAATGATCTCGCCTTCACGATGGGCGCATTCGACGACATCGACGGTACAAGTTCGCCTTGCCCAATTGGCTCGCAGGTGGGTGGTGAGATCGTCATCTGCGGTTGCTGTCGGTTTCCAAACACAGAAACCGATCGAGGGTCGGCCCCCCTGTCTTCCATGCGAAATACAGGACCGAGGGAAGCCTCCCCGGGAGCGGGCTGCCCGACATCCTCAAACTGAATCATTCCACCGCAGTTCGTGCAAGCAGTTGCGGGGGTAGCAGCCGAGCATGTAGGCAGGTGCCCGATCAAGCTGACGAATGCGGCGACTTGCCAGACGACCCATCGCGGATAACGATGGCACACAGTGCCCCAGATACTCGGAGCCAGACATCTTCTTTGGACAGTAGTCACAACCATGTCCAAGTTCCGGCACCGCAAAGGAACTCCAAGCATTTGCGATCCAGCATCGGAATGAAGAAGGTGCCTATTCCGGAACAAGAGACCTCAGCCTAAACGAACGGCGGTGAGAAATCACCGCCCACCCAGCCATCTACTTCGTCTGGCTCTGTACTGCGTTAGGTAACTTCGGGGTGGATGCTACAGCGTATCCTTTTTGGATAGCGATTTTCTCCAATGCGTCGCGCTCACCTTTCAGGCGGGCATACTCTTGCGAGTCGGGACCATCTCCGTCCAGAAAGAATAGTGTCGGCCAGAATAACACTACACCAATCGTCGTCTTCAGGACGTCTCCATCTGCCTTCTTCTTGAGTCTGCCTTCCAGTTCACTGATCCGCACATTGACTCGCTCCAGTTCGCCAGCGATTTGCTCGCCATCGTAGGCGTTATATTGTAGTGGCGAGATGTAGGTGGTAGCAATCTTGTGGGGAGCGGACGCACAACTAGGCAGTAGAACGATTGCAGCACCAACGCAAATGAATCGTCTCATCGTTTGCCCTCAAGACGGCAAATTGTTCACCAAGGTCCACGAAGAGGAACCACATGGAAATGTGACCGAAGGGGTAAACACACCCCCTCATGGAGGCGGAAGATAGTCGGCATTACTCGACGTGTCAATGCCAATTTTCAAACGCGTAAGGAACGCAAGGACGAGCCCCGCGTGGCTTATTACCCCAGCGGAACGCGCACATGCACACGCCCTGCTGACGCTCGTCGGGCCGGTGCGACGGTGTGGTCGGCCAATCCACTTTGGTCGTGAGAACCGTTGCGGTTCATCCGACTAAAGCGAACCTGGATTCGTGGAGTTCATAGATTTTGAGGATGAAGAACTGGTGGTCACGAAAGCCGTAGGCTTGACGCATCATGGTCTTGATTTTGTTGTTGGTGCCTTCCAGGGGACCAGTGGAGATGGCGTAGTCGTAGTAGCCCAACAGCCCGCGAGCGTGGAATCGAAGGGTCCGGGCGAATTGGTGGAGCATGCGGATGTCGGTCGATTCAGCCCGGAGAATCCAATCCCAAAGGAACGCCTCGGCCTCCTCTTGATCGTTTTGCTCCCAGAACTCCGCCAGCTCTTTCTTGAGATAGTAAGCCGTGGCCAAGGGGGCATTCAATCGCAAAGCTTCTTCCAGCCGCTGGTGATCATCGCGCGAGGCATCGAGGTTCTCCGGCCTCTGCAGCAACAGCCAACGAGTTCCCTTCAGTACGTTTTACTCCAATCCGTCCTTGGCCGTTCGGTACAGTTCCCACCGCAGGTCCGAAAGCTTGTCGTTGAACAGCTTCATGACGTAAAATCGGTCGAAGACCAGCACGGCATCGGGAAGATGGGTCGTCACGGCGTCGATGTACGCCGGCGACATGTCGGTGGCCGCCGCCTCGATCTTCGCACCGCAACGGCGGAGTCACTTCCAAAAATCCGCCAAGGCGTCCCCGCCCTTGCCGTGCCCGACGTGAACCACCACGCCCGTTTCAAGGTCCCAAGACAACCGTAAGATAGCGATGCCCTTTGCCGATGGCAATCTCGTCGATGGCGATCTGCCGCAGATGTTTCAGCTTGGGCCGAGCGAATCGCTTCTGCAAGTCGCCTTTGACGATCTCCTTGACGACATCCCAACTGACGCCCATGTGCAAGGCAACGTCCCGAATGGTCATCATCCGCGCCAGGTCCAGGACGTACCGGGAGAAACTCCGAATATAGGTGCGTCTGGGGTCGGCAAAGTCGATGGACGTTTGGCGCACGGCCTTGCAGTCGCGGCACTTGATCCGGGGAACGCGAAACACGATCGTGACCGTCCGGCTGCCGATGGGCAGTCCGCGAAACCGTCACACCACTCCGCCTTTGAGGATCGTGTTCTTGCCGCCGCACGCCGGGCAACGGCAACTCTTCGGGTCTTGTTCGATGGTGAACACTACGCCGCCCTCAACGTATTCCGTGCAGACGTACCGGTAGCCACGGATACCGAATCCGTGGTACAACAGACTCGTGGACATGCTGACTCTCTCCGTTTTAAGGGTCGTTTGCACAACCCCTTATGGGACAGGCATGTCCACACCTTTTCAACCCTCAGGTACGCTTCCGCCGGATGAACCAGTTTCTCCAGAAACCAACACCAACACCTGCCCCTGCAATTCCTGCCATTGCTAACAATGATAGAGAACTTGGCTCAGGTGTATTAATATCAATTCTCCATGTAGCAAATTCACCAAATGGAACATCTTCAGAAAGATGAATATACAATCCTCCAGGATGGTTTAATGGAATATCATACTTGTAATTAGGGTCTGATTTATCATAGGCCACTACATTTATTATGTCTGTTGCATCCTGAACTTCTATGCTGATTGCATGTGAACCAAATGTTGCTGTTTCACCTGGTGGTGGCGATATATTATCACTCAAATAGAAATCCCAGCCTGTTGTAGCAATAGGATGAAAATTTTCTGCATATTTATCCCCGTCAATTTTAGAATAAACTTTTAAACTTGCATTATCATTTATAAAGGTCACATCTCCACTATCAATTCCTTCGCTTGCACCAGCAACATTATAAAGATTAAGAGGATCTGATACAAACAAATCCCCCCAAGGTGGTAGATAAGCATTATCTTTTACAACAATCTTTCCGGCAATTGCATTCCCAGCAAGACCTAAAACAACTGCTCCTGCAAGTACACCGTCACCCAGAAGTCCCACAAGCCCTTTTGCCGTATGTTTAAATCTCATCATAATACCAGAAGTTTATGCTTTATAAATTTGAATTTGATTCAAACAACACTGAACTCCCCGGAAGCTTCAGTTATCTTATCTTCAGAAGATTCAAATCTTACATAAACTCTGTTAAATAGTCAAGTTGATCGGGACTAATACAAGGCATAGAGTGAGGACGGCTGGCAGCAGCATGGCAGGGACAGCGTATCGCAACCAGCGGCGTATGCGGCGGGGCAACACAGGCTCGGGTCGAACCTCTTGAGGATCACGGGCACGGCGCTAACAGGAAGTTCGCCGGGAAACCATTTCACGTATTGCAAGAAGAATGTTACCGCTCGAACCACTTCGCTCTGCTTGGCTTCCTTACCGGCCTGACCTGCCCGCTAGGACAGGGGCCATTTCTTCAATCAACAAGCGACGTTCGTCATCGGTAAACTCGAAATCCCCTGGCTCCGGGATCTCGATAGTAAGTTTTGGCTTGATGGCCGAGGTAGTCTTGTCCGACACCAAGAACCCAATTTCTCGCCATCGTCCACCAGTTGCCATGTGGGACTTGTGCCCGTGAAAGCACCGGCACCTTTCTGTTGCGCACGGAAATAGTCTCCGTTAGGATTGCAGGGTTCAAAGTTTGAGAATCTGGGTAATCCGCGGTAAATTTGCCAGCAATCCCATCCGCAGACGGGCTTTTCCTTCGCCGGCTGTGTGAGAGGTGCCGATACTTCTGAATGCGCGGGCGTAGCGTGACCATGGCAATCCATAAAGGAATCGCAAGTGTACCAGAACAAGACTCTTGTCCTGATTTTCTGCATGCATCGCAGCGGATCGAGCTTTCTGGCCAATGCCCTGCAGCGGTTAGGAATGTCGTTGGGGCCATTCGAGTTGCTGGGTCCGCATACAAGTAACCAGCACGGACATTTTGAAGCGATTCCCATTTTGAAATTGACGCGCCAGCTGCAAGCGGCATTGCTGGGGTTTCCCGACGTGATTCCCAGTTCCTCGGACCTGCTGCGGCAATTCGTCGATCGCGGTGGCCTATGGCTGCCGAACGTTGCCCCGACGGAATCTGTATTACAGCGAGGCAGAGACCTGCTTGGGCAATTGATCGACTCGGGAAACGTATGCGGTATCAAAGACCCGCGAGTTCCCCTGTTATGGCCGTTCTGGAAAGGGGTCATAGCGGGCTTCCCGGGGCTGCGGGTGGTGCCGCTGTTTCTCATTCGGTCGCCGCATGAGATTGCCATGAGCCTGTTCTTACGCGATTCCCATCGATATCAGGACGCCTTGGACGTTGCGGCCATTCACTTCGTCCGGATGTTCGCCATCATGGATAGTTGGCAGGGAGTGTACGGCGTGGTTCGCTTCGATCCAAAAAACTTGGCAGAAGACCTACGCAGCGCGGCTCGCCTGTGCGGTTTGGAATGGCAAGAAGATGTCCTGAGTGACGTGTACGATTCCGAGTGCCAACATCATGAGCAAGCGGTGGTCGCCCATCGTGCCCAAGAGTTGTTTCACCGTTTGACTGGAACGTCCGACGTTGGTTCGTCGGCGAACAACGCCCTGAGGCTCCAACAGGATGCCGCTATCCGCGAGGAGGCCAGTCGAGAGCAAGTCGTGCACCTCAAGGCCGACGCTGTTCGACAAGGTGCGGAGATCTCGCGCCTCGGGCGGGAACTTGCGCAGAAGAGATTCGAACTGTCGGCGGCCCTTGTCCGAGTAAAGCGGTTTGAGACCTATCCTCTTATCCGCTTCGGCCTCCAAGCGCGGCACAACTTGCGCCGATTGCAGCTGCTTGCCGGAATGGCCTGGACGACGTTATGCCGGGAAGGGCCGTGGACGTTGTTCGCGAAGAGCCGCCGTAGACTTCGCGACGTTCTGCGACGCCGCCACTCGGTCTTGCCAGTCTGGGATGGTGTGATGGTGAGCGTGGTTATTCCGGTCTACGATCGGACGGACGTCCTGCGAAAGAGTATCAACTCGATTCTAAGTCAGGACTTTCAGGATTTCGAGGTCTTGTTGGCCTGCGATGGTTCACCGCCGGAGACACTACGCGTGATCCAGGAATATGCCGACCATCCCAAGGTACGGATTTTCTCCTGGCCCGAGAATAGTGGCGGACCAGTCAGAGGGCGAAACCTGATGATCGACCAAGCTCGCGGCAAATACATCGCTTTTCAAGACAGCGACGATCTGGCGGAGCCGCACCGGCTGCGCGTATGTGTCGAAGCCTTGGAAGAGGGAGAAGCTGATGTGGTTTACGGTGGTTTCCGTGCGCTGACTGAGTGGAATGAGGATTGGCGCGACCATCATTTGCAGAACGGCCAGGTGGTCTTGTCGCCTCACTGCAATCTTGCCTCGCTTCGCAAGCTTTGCATTCCGATTCAAGGCACGGTCATGGCACGGGCGTCCGCGCTGCGCTTAGTGGGTGGCTTGAAACCTGAGATGTGCTACCGTGAGGATCACGAGCTATGGGTACGGATGGCCGCGCGGAACTATCGATTCCGAGCCCTGCCCAAGGTGCTCAGCTCGCTTCGGCTTCATTCGGCAAACCTGGAGTTGAAACACTACCAAGACTCCTCGCGGTGGCACCGGAAACTACTGGAGGTCTATGGTGAGCGCGGTCCACTGCTTCCGCGGGTGGCATTCCTGTTGCCTAGTTTGGATGTGAGCGGCGGCGTCGCCGTGGTGCTTCAGTACGCCCATCGACTCCAGATGCTGGGTCACGAGGTGATGGTGCTTACAGTAGACGACAATTCGCAATGCGATTGGTTCCCCTATCGTTCTTTCCGCATTGTGCCACTTTCCCAGGTCCGGGGAGAAGTATTGGACGTTTTGGTGGCCACTTTCTGGACCACCGCGCCGCTGGTGCAATCGATTCAGGCTGGGCGGAAGTTCTACTTCATCCAGTCGGACGAGAGTCGTTTCTATCCCGGTGACGAAGAGAAGCAACGATTAGCCCTGGGAACCTATCGTTTGGACCTGGAAATGATCACCGTGGCTCGGTGGCTGCAACAGTGGCTCAAGGATCGTTTCGACCGCGATGCGCACTATTTGCCCAATGGCATCGACAACTCACTTTTCCACCCCGCGGCGCCTCTGGAGTCCAAAGGGACGAGCCCCCGGGTATTGTTAGAGGGTCCGATCGATTTACCGTTCAAAGGAATGCAAAAAGCCTTCCAGGCTGTGGCGGACCTAGATTGCGAGGTTTGGTGCGTGAGCAGTGCGGGCAGGCCCGCGCGACGCTGGCATTGCGATCGGTTTCTTGGTAAGGTGCCGCACTTCCAGATGAAGCATATCTACTCCAGTTGTGACGTCTTACTAAAGATGAGCGAAGTTGAGTCATTTTGCCTGCCGCCGCTGGAGATGATGGCCTGTGGGCAGGGGGCCTGCGTGATCGGCGAGGTCACCGGCATCGACGAGTACGTCCAAGACGGTGTTAACGCGCTGGTGGTCAAGCAGGGCGACGTCACGGCTGCCCGCCGGGCCGTGCAGCGGTTGATCGAAGACCCCGAGCTGCGTCGGCGGCTGATCGAAAACGGCTTGAAGACAGCCCAACGGTTCGAGTGGGACAGCTTGACCGCACGGCTACAGGAGATCTTCTTCTCCCGTGTGCCTACCGGGCAGTCGGAGGTGCCCACCCGCCAAGCGGCATAGCGCAGTCAGGCAGGGAGAATCGGGCCGTAATAGACGGTTGGGAAGGCCCGTTCCACGGCTTCCTGGTGTTCCATCTAACGTTCCATTTGCGGTCCCCCTTCGCCTGCCCGCCGTCTCGTTTGGCATGCCGGCAGGGCGATTCCCAGATTGCCAGTACTGAATTCAAGTCGTTGGAAAGTCGTCGGGAATGACGTTTCCAATACCGGCTAGCCGCATTGGGGGGGGCGTCGCCAGCGACTCGCCCCAGAGCGTAACCGGCGCAAAGTCAAATTCACAGAGCGGCCCTGGCGATCTAATCTGGAATCCCGACCGGTAGTGCAGACAGCAGACAGCACCGTTCAGACTGATGTCTTTCCTCCAACGAACCGTTGGAGGAAAGACGAATGCCCGCCTACTTGAAGATTGAAAACATCGGCGTCTGCCCGCCTGAAGGCTTCACCGTTCTGGGCGTCAGCTTAGCTGACACCAGCGACAACCAGGGCGTCATCGGTCAGTTCGGCAGCGGCAATAAGCACGGCGTTGCCGTCTGCCTTCGCAATAATGTGGTTCCGGTGGTCTTCTGCGGCACACTGAGGCTGGACTTCTTCACCAAGCCGCAGACCGTCGCCGACTCGAAAGCAAGCAAGGATTTCGCCCGCGTGTGCGTCAAGTATGGCGGCACCGATCCTGTGACCGGAGTCAATCGCTCTGCTACCGAAGACCTCGGCTTCGTCTTGGATTACGGTAAGCAAGACTGGAACGAAGTCGCCCTGGCACTGCGGGAGTTTATCTCCAACGCTATCGATCGCAGTATCCGAGAGCATGGCGACTGGCGCAGCGTGAAGATCGAGATTGTTGATGACTCCCGTGTGCGGGCGAAGCGGGACCACACAAGGATGTTCCTGCCCCTAACGCCGGAGGTGCTGGACTTCTACAACAACCTGGGGCGGTGGTTTCTCCATTTCTCCGAACCAGAGTCTCTCGACAAGTCCATTCTGCCGAAGAAGAACCGCAACCTCGGTGACCGCAAGGCGGCGGTAATTTATCGCCGTGGCGTGCGTGTGCGGGAGTTCGAGTCGTCAGATACAGAGTCTCTTTTCGACTACAATCTCGACAACCTGACCATCGACGAAGCAAGGAAGGCATCGGATTGGGATGTGCGTCACCATTGCGGACAGGCTCTGGCAAGCGCCGACAAGGATGTGCTGGCGATCTTGTTCAGCCACCTCCTGAACTCCCATGAACCCGCATGGGAGTTCACCTTCGATACCTACGCCCTCCAACCGTCTTATCGAGATAACGCCGATGAAGAAGACCGCAAGCGGCGCAACTGGCAGGAGGCTTTTGTGCAGGTTGCGGGCAATACTGCTGTGCTGACTGGCGAAGGGACGGTGAAGCAGCTTGAAGGCAAGGGCTACAGAGCCATCCAGGCACCCGATGGAATTATTAACGCCGCTGCTCGCTACGGCGTACAAACTCCTGCACAAGTGCTTTCCAACGATGAGCTATCGGGTCGGCTGATCACGGAACCGACCGAATCTGCACAAGCAACTGTCGATTTCATCTGGCGCACCGTGGAATCTTGCGATCTTAATAACGGCAAGTCCAAGCCACCGGTGAAGTGCTTCGCTTCGATCCTCGATGGCGGTGCCATGCTGAACGGTTATTATCGGGACGGGGTGGTGTTTATTAACCGTGATCTCGCTCCCGCCGATCTGTCCGATGTCGGACAGTTGTCCGACCGACTCTTGCACGTCGCGCTCGAAGAAGTGGCTCACTTCGTCACGGGCGCAACCGACAACAGCCGGGATTTCCAAAACTATTTGCTCGAACTTGCAGTGAAACTGAGCAGAAAGGAGGTGATTGGAGAATGAGGACTTACTTGATCCCCTGCCAGTGCTGTGGACACATGCTGCCTCAGGACTGGAATTGGTTCCGTTGCGATCAGTGCGGCTTCCGGGTGTGCCCGCACTGCCTCAGCACACACACAGGCACCTACGGCAACGGGGGCTACAAGTGCAGCCGGTGCCAATTTGGGTACCTGAAAATGACGAAGGCATAGGTCGCAATCTGCTGGATTTGTCGTCGCGTTCCCCGCTCATTGCGCTAACCACGAATTCGGTGACTGATGTCATGGATGAGAACCCACGACAACAGGAGCCGAACAATGAACGCCGATCTTTATCAACGAATTACCGACCGAATCATTGCCCAACTCGAAAAGGGCGTAGCGCCTTGGCAACAAACATGGGCAACGGTCGGGGGCGGACTGCCGAAGAACGTCGTCAGTCGCAAGCACTACCGAGGAATCAATACGCTGCTGCTCTGGTCTGCCGCCGAAGAACACCGCTATGAATCGAACCTATGGGCGACGTACCGCCAGTGGGACGCACTAGGCGGTCACGTCAAGCGTGGCGAGCATGGAACGAAAATAATCTACTGGAACGTAACCAACCAGACCGTGCTGAACGAGGAGACCGGCAAGGATGAGGAGCGACGCCGCCTCCTCTGCCGAGAATACACGGTCTTCAATCTTGACCAATGCGGCGGCGAATCGCTCGATCGTTATCGAATTGCTCGGCCCGTGCGGGACTTCGTCGACTTCGGTCCCGCCGAAGAAGCCATCCGGGCAACTGGTGCGGACATTTTCCACGGTGGAAACAGGGCTTTCTACAACCCGTTAACTGATTGCATCTATCTGCCCCATAAAGAAGCCTTCGATAACGAAGCGGACTACTACGCCGTCGCACTCCACGAGCTTGCCCACTGGACGTCGCACGAACGGCGATTGAGTCGTTTGGATAAACTCGCCCGGTTCGGCGACAAGTCCTATGCCACCGAGGAACTGGTTGCCGAACTCGCCGGGGCTTTCCTGACTGGGGCGCTGAAGATCCCCAATGATCGCACCCTGGACAGTGCCGCCGCTTACTTGGCGCACTGGCTGACAGTTCTCCGCTCCGACTCGAAGGCAATCTTTACAGCCGCAACAGCGGCCTCGGCAGCAGCGGATTACATCTTAGCATTCAGTGGGGCGGTGGAATCGGAACCGGCAGAGATTGCGGCATGAGGTTGTGGGGTTCGCAAGCCCATCGACTGATGTCATCTGGATAAAGGAGAGAGAACCAATGAAGCAACCACGGGCGGCTGTCCTAGCTCTCTTATTGGTCGTTGCCGTCTTGCCATCGCTTGCGGCACCGCCTGTCACTGTCGAGATGCACGAAACGCCACCGGTGACCACCTTCTTGAAACAATTGAAGGTTGGGCAAGCCGTAGCGCTGGAGGAAAAACAAGGACGTTATCAACTGGGACTCTTCCCCGAGACTATACGCCCCTTGAGTCACACGGTCATCGAGATTGGACAGGATTTCGTAGCGTTGCGCGACGTCGCCAACGTTAGGGAGACCATAATCCCCGTGTACTCGATCCTGTCGATCCAGGTTCTTCGTGTCGAAGGTAAGCAGCCTGGCTGATGTCTTGTTAGTGAAAGGAACAAACACAATGTCACGTCCGAAATCCAAGCGTCTGCTGAACGCCCAAGAGAAGTTCAAGGCTGCCGTCACAACCTACATCCTGAGCGTTGGTGCGCGCCCTGGCACGTTCTACGACTACGTTCTGGAGACGCCTGCCGGACTGCTGCACGTCACGGTTTACGGCGATTGGGTTGCTACTCGTTTCGATGACGTGGCACGAGGCAGGGCTTTCACGGCAACTTGCGGTCATTCCTGCAATCCCTACAGCGGTAAGTGGAATTTCCACTATGGCGACGGTACGGCGGGATCGCTCGATCCCAACAGGATCTTGCCGCACATTGATTACTTCTTCGATCGCCTGTTACACTGGGAAGCCGTCGCCGCTTGACGACTGATGTCCTGACCACACAGACAAAGGAGAACGCTAATGTATGCTTTCCGTTGCGCTTATCGTTTTTCTAACGGGTCGATCGCGGGTTTCGTCGGCTTCGGCTTCGGTGAATACTCAGCCCGCAAAGACTGTCACGAACAAGTCCGTAGAAGACTGCTGGCAATGCCGGGCGAACCTGCGACCGTCGACGACAATAGACTGATCTTCTCCGAGCGTGACCTGACGCCGGATGAGATGGAGGGAGTCCGTCGGGATTGGGCAAGAGGATTGCGCTACGCTGCCGACGGCGCTCCGTATCCCGACTGATGTCTTGAGATTGTAACCGGAGAAATCACCATGTCCTGCGGACACGAAGATTGGCCTTGCTGCGACTGCGGCGACGAATTGGAGCACTACGACGACGGTGATCTCTGCCAGGGCTGCGGTGAGCCGGAACCCTACTGCGTATGCGAGCAGATGGACGACAGCGACGACGACATGGACGGGGATCACGAAAGCGCCCTGGCATCGGCAGGCTGGGGCGTTGATGAGGATTACGGGTGTTGCGACAACCGCGAGGACTGATGTCCTTCGGACAGTGCTGCTGGCGAACTGACCATTTCTCCGAGCGAAAGGAGACAAGAAATGAAAACCAAACTGATCCTGCCCGTAATTTTCAAGGCAAAGAGAACAAATCCAGAGGCGCTAACGTCCGCCTTAGACCAGGTGATCGAGACGGCGCTCTCAACTGCCGGTCTCTTGTCCGAGTATGGCGATCCTACGGTCGGCACGTTCTCAGTGCTGGATACCGAGGCGGCAAAGGAGCACGCCGAAGCCTTGGACGCGCTCATCGACGGACAAGATGACGAGTTGGGTGAAATGCTCATCCCTATCCGCGATTTCCTCAAACGGCTCGCCACGTAGTCGCTTTCGGCTCAGCAGAAGGAGCATCATCAACAGGAATTACGACTTCGATAGCATCGAGCGAGCCGTTCCGTGAAAAGGCTGTTTTGCCTCGCAACTTGTAACATTTTTGGAAACAAATAAATAATCTCGATTTCCCGTACAGCGCAAGCGGCTGTGCCCCTCCCCATACGCCACCTCAACGCCCGCTTTCTCTTTCATGGCAGCCGCTGGATATCTGCTAGGGAGTACGATACGATGTCGACCCCAAACAACGGAGGAGATATGAACGCAGGCTACTGGCTGAATCCTGAAACTGGAAAATGCGTGAGAGTTCCGACTACTCACGACGAATGGGTGCGGGATTGGGGCAACGCCCAAAGTCTTGGTCTATCAAGAAACGCCTACGATGAAATCATGACGCATCCGTCAACGGACATCGATGCAATCCGGCTCGTGGCAGTGCATGAGGGATTGGTGCGTATCCGCGAACATCCGAGCTACACCTCGGTCCAGTTCGCGGCACAGCGTGACCGGATAACGTCGATCCTCCGGGCTGTTCTCGTGGCGCTGAATGACGTGAAATTGCATCCTGACACCCGGCTCGTGATTGACAATCTGCTGTCACACGATTCGATCACGATTTCGTTGCGCAAGCTGGAAAGCGCCCTTGCAACGGACGTGCCAGTGCTTGGAGAACAATTGTTTGATGAAATCAGGCGGCGGGCAAATCGGAAGGATTTCCATGACGATCGGCGGCAAGATATCACAGGACCAGAATTATGACTTCCGCACTCGGAACTCATATCCGTTCGCTTCGTCAGTGTCGGGGCTTGTCCCTTGGTGATCTTGCCCGCTTGGTCGGCTACGGAAACATTTCCAAGGGCGGAAACCGCCTCCATCAGTTGGAAACCACGGGCCGAGGTCATCCCGATCTGCTCGGCAAGGTCGCCGAGGCGCTTGAGATTGACTGGCAGACCGTGGAAGACCTGGTGGAGGAGGATCGCCGCGCGGCGTATGCCGACTGGTCGCGATGGGCGAACGAAGTTATTCAGCCCTACTTGGTCGTCCGCGTGATGGCTGCAGTATATTGCCGCCAAGTCCTGCCCGCCGAGATTGCCACTCAGGAGGCGGCTGAACAGCACGCAGCAGCGATTGCGGCGGAAAGGCACATGCAAGTCTGCCTCGTCTGGTCTCGGAGGCTGTCCGTGTGGTTCGACGCCGGTGGCAAAAAGACCGGCGTCACGGAAGCCGTGCCGGAGGAAGTCAACGAGCCTTATATGCGGCTGAAGGGCAGTCGGCGGTTTTTGTTGTGAAATGGTCTCATTGAACACTAATTGTCACGCACTCGTCCTCCCTGCAGCCAGACGCCAGCAATTTCTGCCGCAGTTCGTCAGGCATATCGTCGTCCGCGAGATCAACTTCGCACGTAAGGCGCACGTCGACCGCATTCCACACGTAGTCAAGCAGATCGGCGTCCACGTCTTCCATGATAACATCGTCAGTCCGATAAATATTTAAGCCCATTTTTGTTCTCCTTGTTGTAAATTGTGTCGCACCATGCGACGCTATATCTATGTATCTCGGCAACAACCGCGACTTTCAACAGCGGCCACAACGGCATTCTATTGCGTATCCCAACCATACCCCGCATCCAATTGGCAAGGGCTACGAGACAGTCGGCGACAATCCGCTCGACACCTCGTTTCCGAGCCGTCTGCGTGATATGCCACGCTCTTACTAACATAGCGCATTCACGACGGTTTTAGCTATAAAACGGTCGCGCCACATGAAAACGCTTGGACGCCATCGACAAGGTGGGGGTGATGCCGCCGTGCGTCTACCGAGCGACGATGCAGGTGATCGCCGTGGCCAAATCCCCGAGTGTCGGGGATTTGGCAGACGACCCGCCGTCTGCGCGATGATCGCCTGGTGACGGTCATAGCAGCGGCGACAAAGAGCGGCGAACAGAACCGCACATGCATTGCCTGGTCAGGTAGCACTCTTGGCGGTGTGACTCCCGCATACTTTGCGTGACTTGCCGCGTTGCAGTGGCATATTGTGGCAATGGCTACCAAGTAGCATCGACGGGGATTAAGCCCATGACTGGGCTTGTTTGTTGCCGTTTAACGACCTTCGTATACACGTTGTTTCGCCAGCACGTTACAAATCACAACCGCCCAGCCACAATGGCTGGGCGGTTTAGTGTTAAAGCGAGCCGAGCTTAAGAAGTCGTGGCAAAGACAGTATGTCCGCCAATCTCGACTTTCTCAATCTCAGCAGAAATCTGGTCGGCTTCTTTTTGGTAGCCACAGTGGTCAGCAAACGACAAAGCTTTGTTGACCGACTTAACAATAAACGCTTGGTCATGTTTTACGTGCCGAGCGTTGGCAATTGCGACGTTGACCATGACATTCGCGACCACCCTGGCAATTTCGCTAGCCTGTTGCGGGATCTCACGAAGCAAATGGCAGCCGACCATGGACATATATCCTTGTCCGTGTTCATAGGATACGCGACAATCGCGCAACTTCATACTAGTCCTCTTTTTCTTTGACTTCAACATTGTTACATCTTTCTGCTTGTGTGTTGGGGCTGCAAAATGCAAGCCCCTACCATGACATCGCCCGAGATTCGGTTTTTCAATATCGATTCCGCAAATCTTTTTCGAGATGCCACGATTTAGGTTTTACTACTAAATCCACCGCGCAACGCCGCGCAACACCGCGCACAATCGCCGTTGCGTTTAACTCGCCACCTTGTAACATAGAGACCATAACGCCTGACGACCCATTATTAACGACACGCCAAACCGCGAGCGAATTGAGGATCTCCTACGATTCATTTGTGCGCAGGGGCCGGCGGGATATGATCGCGCGTATCGGCGGCGGTAAACATTGGCGGGCATATCGTTCTAGCGTCTTGCGTTTTCGGGCAACTCTAATCAGGGCTGCGGAAATGGAACAAGAAATTATTACGGGTCGCTAAAGTTTTGGAAGAGATTCAGCGATGGAGTCATGGGGCACTTTTTGACAACTAATACAATAGAGGGAAAGTAATGAAGACTAAACAAGAAATCAAAGAGTTTCTGACCGACATCCCCACCGCCGACTTGCCGATGGTGATTGGGGAGTTGAAGGAGCGATTGTTTATCCCAATATACTGGGATAAAGGCGATTTTCCCGATCTCACTGAAAAGGAATACGAAAGCCTCGTTGAATACACTTACGCGGGCGATGAGTGTTCCGTGGAAGATTACCACGATGGTATCGTGTCAGAATGGGAAAGTCGATCTGATAAGGATTGGGTTGAAGATGAAGAGGAGGACGAATAATGAAGACCGTAAAAGTAAAACTGATCCGCTACTATCATGGATGCAAAAGTCAGAACATTGTGATAGCCATGCCGGATGACGTGGACCCGATTGACCTTGATGTAGAATGCGATGGTTTCCAAGACTACTATCTTGACCGCGAATGGGAGATCGGCAGTTGGGGCGATTATAGCGAGCCTCAAGTTGAATCAGCAGAACTAACCGACGAAACGCCAGACATAACGATTGGTTGCGATGATGATGGCAACTTGTATGTTAAGGAGGACGACCAATGACAACTAATCAAGACGCCGCAATAGCCCTTAACATATTGGTAATGATGGCTGACCCCATTATCAGGGCCGCCCCACTAACGCCGTTAGAGAAGAAACGCATGATGAACGATTTGCTTGACGGGTTCCAGGAGGCGGTCAAACGTGGCGAGGATCTAACAGAGGTGGTCGGGCGTCTTGTCGATGGGTTGCCAGGTCAAGCATAAGGGCGATTGATAACAAGCGTGGGCTTTGTTTCTTTCCCCATGCTCGCGGTCTCGCCCACAAATGAAGTCGTGCCTCAAATCGAGCGGTAAGAGGCACGGCAAAGCCGTCTTGACATTACCGGTCGCTTGCAAGATCGGGTTCCTCAAGGCGCAACGCACAACCCCTTGCCGAAGGTCGGCAAGGGGTTGTTTGTATTCGCTTCGACAGTCCAGGGCTGCTGTTGCCGACCATCGGGAGTAAGCTGGCGTGGGACGTGAATCCCGCAACCACAAGATCGGACAGCCACTTCATTCGTCAGTCAGCTCTCGCGAAGTCAATAAATCCCTGCTCCACATCCGTGCGGACCAATTGCACGCGAAGCCTTTGCCCCACGTCGAGGCGCTCGGAACCACGCACCAATTTCCCTTCAACGGGCGGATCAAGGACACGCACCCACGTGCCTTTGGCAGCGGCACCGGTGACGATCGCATCGAACTTCTCCCCGACTCTGGACTCCAGTAGCAGAGCCGCTGCCGATTTACCGACCTGCCGCTCCACCTTCTTGGCTACGTCCTCTTGGTTGGTACAGTGCTTCACCAGCGCCCCAAGGTCATCGTTGGCATAGGGTGCCGATTGCCCAGCCAATGCAGCCTTCAGCAGCCGTTGGGTGATAATGTCCGGATAACGGCGGTTGGGGGCTGTGGAATGGTTGTAGTCGCGGACCGCCAATCCGAAGTGTCCGGACGATGCAGCCTCATCCGGACGCTCTGCGACGTATTCCCCACGTCCCAGTAGTTTAATGATCGCGAGGGACAGGTCGGGAAACCTGACTGGATCGGCTTCCTTTTCCTTCTCCAAAAACTCCTCCAGCGATCTTGGGTCTGGCTGGTCTGGGAGCTCGAAGCCATGTTGCTTGGCAAGTTCAACGATCCGATTCCATCGCTTCGGCGTGCGGACCACACGCCGCAACGAAGGGAACTTGCGTGAGGCGAGATAGCGGGCAGTCACACCGTTTGCGGCGATCATGAAGTCCGCAATTATATCCTTGGCGCGGTTCGGCTTCTCCGCCTCAAGTTCGGCGATTGCATCACCGTGGAAGACCGCTTTCGTCTCCACCGACTCAAAAGTGAGTGCTCCATGATCCTGACGGCGTTTTTTCAACTTCTGCGCCACCGCGTCCTGGAGGCGGAGGTTCTCATCAAGACCTGAGACGGCGGCGACCGCCTCAGGAATCTTTCCGTTGCCGTCCAGCCAAGCAGCCACACCGTTGTAGGCAAGCTTCGCCCGATTACGAACGGACGCTTTGTAGATATCGGAGCTTTCAATCGAACCATCATCGCCGACGACCATCTCGACGACAACCGCGAGCCGATCTTCGTTAAACCCCAGGGACGTGATGTCGGTCGACAATTTCTCCGGAAGCATAGGGAAGATCTGAGCAGCCGTATAGACCGAGGTGGTGTTGTGGCAAGCGTGAGCGTCGATCGCCGAGCGTTTCGTGACGATCGAGTCCACGTCAGCGACAGCAACGAGAATCTTCGTCCTTCCTCCTGGCGTCGGCTCGGCAATGGTCAACTGGTCCAGGTCGCGGGAATCGTCGTTATCGATGGAAGCCCAAAGCAGGTGCCTCAGGTCACGGACATCTTCGTTGTCCGCCTTTGCCGGACCCCTGATCCGGTTCAGCTCAGCCAGTGCGTCGGCGGAAAAGTCAGCGAGCAGTCCTCGCTGGATCATCACTCGTCGGGCAATTTGCTGCAAGACGGCGCGATGTTGATCGGTTGCATTCATCTGGTGCGCCTCCTGAAGATGATGGCACTGACGCTCCTCCACTAATTGCAGTGGCACTTGAGAACAGACTGCCAAGTATACCGAGCTGACGGGGAAATGCTCAACCCCCTGCCAAGTCCAAATCCCCGAGCATCGGGGATTTGATAGAAGATCCATCTTCCTGGACGGCGCACGACGTACAGACCATCTCTGGTTCAAGCCAATCCAGTCCCCGACGAGGCGCGTCCGGCTGATGAATATCGTCGGATGCGGCATAGATAGAAGAAACTATCTATGCACCTCACCGTCACGAAAGCGACCCGAGAATCAGCCGAACGGAGCGGCATTAAATACCACACCCTGCTGGCTCGACTGCGATGCGGCTGGTCGACTGAGGAGGCGATAACGACTCCGCTCCTACGGAAAGGCGGTGGCAGGACGACGCACGGACAGACCGGAAGCAAAGAATACCGAGCATGGCAGGCGATGCTCGGTCGCTGCCGCTACCCACGATACCATGCTGCGCATCGCTACGCCGGTCGTGGGATTTCAGTCTGCAATCGCTGGCGGGACTTCGAGGCGTTCTTGACGGACGTTGGACTATCGCCGTCGCCAGACTTGTCCCTGGGAAGAATCAATAACGACGGCAATTACGAGCCCGGGAATGTTGCCTGGCAGAATGCCCAAGAGCAGGCGAGGAATCGGGCGAGCAGCAGGACGGGGTGAGTTGCTGGGGCGTGGATTTGATTGTGCTGAGCTGTCGACTCGCGACTTTGCCTCCCGCTGCATTGGTCGGAGGCTTTCCCCACCTCTTTCACCGCCCGTAGTGCTTCCGCAACTGCCTCTACGAGACGGCCATGCCTACCGTGTTGCTGGCTAACCACAATAATTGACAGCCCAGTGACCCTGCATAGAATGGTTGCAAAGGAGTGGCCCATGCTACGCACGTTGCTGATCGCTGTCATCTCCATCGGGCTCGTTTCCACAGGCTCCGCCAAAGACCGGCCCAAGGACTCTGCAAGCACCGCCAAGAAGGTCGCTACGATTCCTGATGGCCGTGGCACGACACGCTACTATGCCAAGGATGGGTCGTCATCGGGTCGAGCCGAAACCAGTCAAAAAACCACCCGCTACTACGGCAAGGACGGCTCATCGGCGGGCCGAGCCGAGACAAGCGGCACCACGACACGCTTCTACGCCAGAGATGGTTCCTCGGCTGGGCGGGCTGAAACGAGCGGCAACACGACTCGCCTTTACAACAAAGACGGGTCGTCTGCGGGCCGTGTCGAGAGGAGCGGCAGCACAACACGCTTCTACGCAAAGGATGGGTCGTCATCTGGTCGTGCCGAGGGCAGTGGCAAGACAACACGGTTCTACGGCAAAGATGGATCGTCTGCTGGGAGGGCGGAGCGGTAGAGGGGCAAAGCCTAAAGATGGCGAAACTTCCAGATCGTCCTTGGCTCGGTCTAATCGTGCTGATCGCCGTTTGTTTTGCGGCAGCGGGACTGGGCGGGATCGCCACAACTCCGAAGATCGACAACTGGTACGCCACGTTGGAAAAGCCAAGCTGGACGCCTCCTGCCTGGATCTTCGGGCCGGTGTGGTCCCTACTTTACTTGAGCATGGCAATCGCCGCTTGGTTGGTCTGGCGGCGGCACGGCTGGGCGGCGACTGTACCGATGATTCTCTTCGGGATTCAACTACTGCTGAACGTTTCGTGGTCTTGGTTGTTCTTCGGACTTGAAAGTCCCGGTCTGGCTTTTGCAGAGATCTTGGCGCTTTGGACGGCGATTGCTGCGACGGCGGTGGCATTCTGGTGTTGGTCCACCGTGGCCGGAATCCTCCTTACACCGTATCTGGCTTGGGTGAGCTTTGCAGCCGTGCTGAATTTCGCCATTTGGCGGTTGAATGCGTGAGAAAGCGATGGTCTCGCCTCTCGACAGAAGAAAAATGACACGGCGGCGGTTGCCCGAAGTTCAGTGCTACGCAGCGAATGGGCTTTGATACATGGCTCGGCGGGGATGTGGGTAGGTTGTGTAGGTTTGATCTGGCGTCGGCTGGCAATGCTAGCATCCCAATTCCACAAGCTGGGATAGCTGCAACTTCCAGTTGATCGAGAACTACTGATTCTGGTCTTGGAATTGGCGATGACGAACAACACGGGACTCTCGCTGCGATTGAATGCTCATGTGCTTTCCCGATTGGGAGGGGCTGGACCATGCAACACAATCTCGCTAGAATGAAAGTTGTTCTGACCCGTAAGCTAGGTCCGCCGCACACACGTTCATTCCTTTCCTTGAGCGGCCCTCCCAGCGGTTGCGTATCAGCACCGCTTTGTCTCGCAAGGCCCACGCCGAATCGTGGCGGTCCATTGGGCAGCCAGTTGTAGCTGGTTGCGAGGCAATCCACCCACGTACGGTTTCTCGGTTCTAATGCAGGGAGGCACGCCATGTCCACGAACGGAAGCAACCTGCCCAAGCGGGGCGTTTATGAGTTCTGATAATCTCCTTGATGCAAAGAAGATTACCGACGCAGCCAAACACCGATTTCTCCATCGACCTCATCTGACCACGCAGCGGCTCTGGTGCGAATTCGATCAGGGACGATTGTTCCTTCGGGGGCAGGTGCCGAGCTTCTATTTCAAGCAGCTTGCCCAGGAAGCGGTGATGGGTATGGAAGGTGTACGCCAAGTGGTCAATGAGATCGAGGTGGTGTGGTGAAGTTGCAGCAAGTCTTGCCCAGATGCAAGATCGAGTGTTGAGCCTCCATCCCGAAGCCAATCGCTCGTCCTGACGGGGCTTGTTCCTCCAAGAAAAGCGAGAAGCCCGCACGAGAAGAGGCGGGCTTCTTGTTGCGTGTTTTTCCGAGGGAGAGGCGGTACGCCGAACTCAGTTACCTGTTGCCCTTCTATCTCAGGCTGGCGGTAAAAACCCGGTGTATCGGCCCTTCCTCTTGGCTAGCCAGTCACTTGAACTCTACGGTGAAAGCGCGAACTTGGCAACTCCCCAAATTCGCGAGAGTCGGCGTCGATACTGCGGAACTACACAGGCTTGACGCTCACCATTGATTGCGTGGCAAGTCTGATCGAGGCCGGAACGCCGACCCTGGTCTGCTGTGGGGGCGGGATGAGTCGCTCTCCCGCAATTGTCGCTGCTGCCCTATCAGCCGTCGAACATGTCGATTTGCAAGCGTGTTTGAAGCGAGTGATTGAATCGCATCCTGCCGACGTGTCGCCGGGTTTGTGGGAAGCAATACGTGAGATGACCGCACGCTCACCAGGATGAGGATCAGCTATTCCGGCATCGGTCGAGTTGCAGTGCCAATGGCTGCGGGAAACTGGCTTCTCGGATGTGGACTGTTTCTTCAAGCTGTTCGAGTTGGCGTTGTTTGGCGGACGGAAGCCGGAGGTCAGCCCATGAGCATCTACGCCACGCTTTGGTCCATTCAGATTCAAGATCCGGCATCACCGTCCAGTATGCCCCGGTGGGTCACGGTGACGGCACAAGCCGTTCCGCCGCACATTGGCAGCCCAACGCCCGGATGCGGCTACGAGCAAGGCGATCCCTATGGCGATTTCCTGCCACCGCCCGTCGAGACGAATGAGGTCGGAGAAGCGGAATACAACCGTGCCGTGGTCTTTGTCAGGCACGAGACACGCAAAGGCACGGCCCGCAGTGGTCAGGAATACGTTGAGCCGTCCGATTGACCGGCTTTTCCGAACGGGAGTAGAATGCACGCCGATAGGTCGGAACGTTTCATTGGCGTGATGCCGGTGCTGCTCACCGTTGCCGGAGTCCTCATGCTGCCCGGCATCTGCTGAATTGGCCCACTCCTCCTGCTTGTAGCAGGAGTCAACTTTCTCCCTCAGGGAGCCTGGGGATGGGCAGTCGGCGTGCCGCTCATCGTGATCGGCATGATCTGAAAGATTGGTGCAGCGGCCATAATACGCAGGAGACGGCAACGAGCCGAAGAAGCCGTCAGCAACACGTCACGCAAGGTTCACGAAGAATGACGAGGATAAGAGACTCTGGGGACTGACATGGAACCCAACAAAATCTGGATCGAGCAGAGTGCGAGTTCGTTTCGACAACCATAGGGCAGATCGGAGACGACGGCTGCCGACTTGGGAAGGTCGTTGTAGACCTTCATGCATTCACAGTTAAACAGCTTGATCTTGTCCCGTTGCCACGTCGGCTCCATGCCCTATGTAGGGCGATGGTGTGGCTTGTATCGACTTTTCCGATTATCAAGGAATTCTGCCGAGCGATTGCTTGCCAATACGCTATCCGTGGGGAATGCTTCGATATTGGATTATCAGAGCCAGGAAGGAAATTCGATCATGCACGGCGTCGTTTTCTTGGTGGCAACTCTTGCCACGGGACAAGGGGCATTCTGGCAATCACCCGGCTTCAACGGAAATCTGTCTTCGTCACAATATTACCGCCCGTCCCCGTACAGCTTTTCGTATGCTACACCGAACTACTTCCAACGATACGGCCTTGATGAATTCGAGGAGCGGCCCTGTCTATACTGCCCGCCGCCGCCATGCAACTGCAAAGAAGAAGTTGTGAGAACTTGCAACGAATGCAAGCTACGGCAGACGACAACCACAACGACAACGGAAGAGCCGTATGTCGATGAGGCGGCTGCCAACTTCCGGCTAGTCCTAAGCGAAATCCGTGATACCAAGGGCATCAACGGTATGCTGTTGCTGGAGAAGGTCAAGCTTGCATTCCAGTCTGAGGAGTTTCCAATTCGAGAGGCTTGGGTAAATGGAAATAACGTGGTTGTTCTTACAGAGTCAGTAAAGAAAGCTGACGGAGTGTATCAACATAGGGTAATCGGACAAATCTCACCGAATGCCCAAACCGTGTTGATACACGTCTACTCTAAGCTCAATGAAACGAGACCGGCGAATTCGGTCGCCGAGGATATGCGGGACGAAATTCGTCGGCAGTTGATGGCGCAGTAGCGGTGCATCGTGTCTGAGAACGAACCGAAAAAAGACGGCAAGGCTATCATTTCATGGGCGATTGGGATTGTAACGGCCTTCAGTATCATTGAGGCGGTACTTATCAAATGTGGTACGTTCGTTCGTGCCGAACGTGGATCAAAATTCGGGCCATCGGACGATGAAGCAAATCTGGCCCTTGGCATCTTTGTCGGTGCCGTGTTGCTGCCAGTGTTGATTCGAGCAATCTCTTACGCCATGCGCAGGAGCAACAAGCTCCATGATCGTCCCACAAAGGCGAAGGCGTGGCTTTGCATGCTGGCTATCATCGGCTGGTCGCTTGCGTCTTTGTTATGGATTGGCTACGCAGTTTGTTGGAGAAACTACGATCCTGCCAGATTGCGACCACTGGTCACGGTGAAGAGCAGCCAGGAAGAGAAACAAGTAATTGTCGATGAGTTAACCGGCGTCAAACCACCGCTCCATATTCCAGTTAACCCGGTCGGCTTAAAGTCCTTGCCTGTAATTGTGACCTACTGCTGTTCGTCCCTTGGTTTTGTTCTTGCGTTCGCTCTATGCCTCGATATTTACAGCGTCTCGGCTACCGAGTTTCGCAAAAAGCGGACGCCGAAAGCCGGGCAGCCGCCACCTGAACAGTAGGGCATTGAGCCAGCAATTACTTCGGAATGTCTGAAGGCCCGACTTTTTCGCATTGGTGACCACTCTCGGTTACTTCCCCCGCTTCCTTTCATGTTCCTCCACCGCCGCTTCGTAGACGGCCACAGCCGCCTTCGCCATCCTCTGCACCGTGCCGTGCGAGGGCAAGAGCGGCAGCTTTTTGAGGCCAAAATCGCAGATAACATCAAGGATCGGCCTTTCCATCGCCTTTTCCAGTCTGTGGACGGTCTTTGGGTCCATGGGCATTGTCCTTCGTACTTCTAATCCTCGCTTCGGTGCAACAAGGTTGCTGCGATCTCCCGCACCCGACTCATCGTGATGCCCTGCTTCTGCTCTATGGCAAGGGGATGGTCGGTCGGCTCCAGTTCGATGACGGGCCGTTGACCAACAGGCCGGGTGTGAACGTGCGTCTTGAGGTTCATGGTTTCGGGATAAAACGGCAGTCGAGTGGAGAGCCAGCCGAAGTACGGGGGCTCGCTCTCCCTGCCATGTGTTTCCCAACGATCAACAGTACGCTTGAAGTTCTCATTGCTCAACGAAGCCCAGACACCCCATACGAAAGGACCATTCCCGTCCACCACGGGAATCTCCAGGCAGCCTCGGACGAAGAAATGTTCCTCATCGATCACGCACAGGTCTTCGGTGAGATCGCAACGTCTATCACGCTCGTCGGCAGGAACCGTGTCGTACAAGAACGGGACATCGAAACCGAACTCCATCGGAAGTTCAGGATGATACTCTCCGCATGTCTTGCAGATGAAGCCCGTGCCCTCGCTTGGCTCGGTCATGATTTTGATCTCTGTGCAGTTGAAAGACTACTTCTTCGGCAACGTTTCGACAAACTCTACCGCCCGCTCTATCCACGCAAGCAACTGGTTATCCGCCTCCATACCTTCGGCCTCGACCATGATCCAGCCTTTCATGTAATGTCGAACTCGCCGACACTTGGTTCCTTCAGTGCCGAGGCACTTCATTGAATAACGGTTGCCACGGCCCGCTCCATGACCCAGTGCATGCCTCTGCCATGGTAGGCACAATCACGAAGTCACGAAAGACAACTTCTTGCACGTCGCCCTTCTTGAAGTCCGCATCGTCTGGCTGAACGAAGGTCTTCGGACCACGAGGTATCGGCTTGCCGTTATATTGTCGTGCCGCACCGGAATTGTGTTTGCAGAGTTCAGGGCCTCGTTCGGCGTTCAGGCGATTCGTCTCGTCAAACCTCATCCGAAGGAAGACGAGGCGATGCCCGGCCTTCTCGAACTTTTTGAAATGTCCCTGATTGGAGCGAAGAAGTCCTTCGTTACTTCCCCGCCAGAAGAAGACCCTACGATTCAGGGCTTCAATGAGATCGGAAAGCACCCATCCATCTTGAAACGCAATGTTCTTCTCATTTATCGGACGCTGATCGGTCAACACGATTGTGTCGCCACCAACCATTAACTCTACCATCGAGTCACGGCGTTTTCGCAACCCGCAAAGCTGATTGCCAGCTTCCATTAGGGCCGCAGCCGACTCAAGCTGTCGTAGTCTCCTAATCCGCTCCAACGCCACTTCATACGTAACGTGATAAAGGAAAGGAGACATTTCAGTCAAGCTGTCCAAGGTAATGCCCATCGCTGTGTCCCTCTCCTACCTCATCATTTCGGCTACCGCCTTCAACATCGCCTTCAACGATTCAGGATCGGCCAGTCGGTGCTCGGCCCCCACGGCAATCAATGATTCCGAAGGCAGGCCGCTGTTGCGTTGAAGCTCCTGACTATCGGCAAACGGCACCGTCTCGTCAGCGGGCGAATGGAGTATGATCGTGCCGGGCTTCACGGTCGTGGCCGTTCCCCATCGCTTCCACGCCGGGCAGAGGAGAACGAGCGGCATATCGCTTTTGATATTCATCGCCACGGCACCGCCCCGGCTGGAACCGACCACGACATCAGGTTTCCCTCGGTCGAACTCGGCCTGGGCGATGCGAACGGCCTCGTCGAAATCGTCGTCAGGCAGAGCCGGATTCAGAACCGTGTGGCCGTGGTCCTTGAGGAAGGTCGGCTTGATGCCGCCAGGAGTCGATTGCCAGCCGTGGAGGAAGAGGACTTTCATTCTTGGATACGTCCCCACGAGTGTGACTGGCAGGATTTCAGTTTCGTGCTCTCCGTCCCAAGAGCCTGCGCCATTCGGGATCGCCCGAACCCGTCTCGGAATTCCGAATGCCGATACGCCACACTTCGTCGCCGATCTCTTGGTGCGCGAGGAGACGAGTCAATGCGCCGGGCGCACGGTCACCCAGTCCCGCCTAACTTAGACCGCAGTCGGTCGTGCTGTCAATAAACTGCTTGCTGCTCCTGGCTGGTACGGCAGTCTTAACATCCCATACCCATGGCGGGTGTGGGGTTTGCCTAAGTCTTTACTGCTAAACGACTTAACGCTTGACATATCTCAAATATGTGATATACTTCGAGAAGTTCGAGGTATGGCCGTCCCTCCTCTGCGTGTCCCAGACATTTGGGTCAAACCGTCCCCATTCACATTGAAGTTGTGCTCACAATATGCCCAAGGAGAGAGACATGATGCCCGTAGCTGACAAACACTCCACTCGTCGTGAACTTCCACGTGGTGACAGGACCGGTCCTCAGAGCGATTCGAACCGATCTGCAATGCACAGTAGCATTGACAAGACCCCGTGTCGAAACATTCCTAACAATGATTGGTTCTTCGAGACTGATTATGAGCCGAAAATAGGGTGTTTTGGACCGGAAAGGACCCCATTCTCGGATCGTCAGTACCACGGATATGGGCACCAAGACGATTGATGGGGTCCCCCCGCTTTCAAGTGGAGTGCGGCTTGATTATGCTGGCTTGCTGATCCGTTGTTACCTCAAACGACTGGATGTTGCGATGGGTGACCAACTGCCTCTGGTGCGTCAATGGGTTTTGCTGCGGACTTTATGCTCCCGGCACCACGGTGTGACCATCAAGGACATGGTCCACGAATTGAACGTCAGCGAGAAAACGATCCGTCGTGACCTGGAAACATTTCAGGCGGCGGGCTTCCCATTGAAAGAAGTGGTCGGAGACTTTGGTCGGAAGAAATGGCATATCGAGGCGGGCAAAGCCGAGCCCGGTCTGAACTTCGCATACGACGAGGCGATTGCGCTGTACCTGGGCCGACGCTTCCTGGAACCACTGGCGGGGACAATGTTCTGGGAAGCGGCTCAAAAGGCTTTCAAGAAGATCAGGGCGACGTTGGGTGCCGAGGCTCTGAAATACATTGACCAATTTGGAACGATGTTCCACCAGACGATGGTTGGAGCAGCCGACTACACGAAGAAGGCCGAGTTGATCGACGAGTTGATGGTCGGCATCGAGGACCGGAAAGCGGTCTTCATCACCTACCAGTCGTTGAGGGCCACGGAGCCGGTCACCTACGACGTGTATCCGTACGGCCTTATTTACCACCGTGGTGCCTTGTACTTGGTTGGCCGGTCACCGCAGCGTGAAGAAATCTGCCACTGGAAGATCAGCCGGATCGAAGCCGCCGAGGTCACCAAGGTGCCTTTTCAGCGACCCGAGGATTTTGATTTGCAACAACATCTAGCGAAATCGTTCGGCGTTTATCATGGCGAGGGCGATGTGAAGATTTCGGTACGTTTTGCTGCTGCCGTGGCACGCTATGTCAGCGAATCGAACTGGCACGAAAGCCAGAAACTCACGCAGCAGAAGGATGGCAGCGTACTGGTCGAGTTCCAATTGTCGGACTGCGAAGAGATCAAACGCTGGATCATGAGCTTCGGGCAGCATGCCGTGGTGCAGGAACCGGAGTCACTTCGGCAGGAGATCGTCGGGGAGTTGAAGTCGCTCTTGGCGGCGTATGGGGGCGAATCGGTACGTCACCAGGGTGCGGAGCCAAGACGATAGCCTCTGGTCGTGTGCTGTCCCGATGCGATTGGCAGGTTGGCATAAATGGCGAATGTGGCGGTTTTTGCCGTCATCGTTTGCCGAGCTTGCCGAATCGAAACTAACACTATAGGGGGAAACAACTTATTGGTATCTCCTTACTTGCGGGCATACCCCAACGGGGGTAAAATCGGGCTCCGGCAATCCGACGAATATTTGCTGACCCCCGATTGCCAGTGAGCAATTCGCCCACGTGGCACCAATATTGGCAGCGTTTTGGCAGGGATTTTCGTCTGCCGGTGGGCCACGAGTCGAGTGGTTGACTGCGGAATGTAAGCGACCACGAGGCGACGGGGTGAGCTACATCTGACGGCGATTGTGATATCAGGGGGCGGCGGCATGGTTGACGTGACCAGTTCATTGAAACTAGCAATCAGGGACGCCGAGCAAAGGTATCATCGCTTGGTGCTGCTGATCGGGGCATCGGGGGCTGGGAAGACCGGGTTGCTCCGATCCCTTGCTGAAAACGGCGGGCACACCTACCTCAATGTGAACCTGCTCCTTAGCCAACGTATGGTGGAGCTAACCAGGTCGCAGCGTGCCCGACAGGCAGATCGGCTCATGAAGGAACTCGTCGGCTGGCAAACCACCGAGGTCGTTCTCTTGGACAACCTGGAAATCCTCTTTGATCCCAGCCTCAAGATCGATCCTCTCGCACTTCTACAGGGAGTGAGCCGCAACCAGACGATTCTGGCGTCATGGAATGGGGCTTACATTGAAGGTGCTTTGACCTACGCCATGCCCGATCATCCCGAATACCGATCCTATCGGGAGATCGATGCGATCACCGTACCACTCGGAACAAGCGAAACAGCGCACAACTAATGGGAGAACCCATGAAATACTCAGAACTAATCCAGTTCGAGCCGATTGAAACCGTCGTTCAACTGCGAGAGGCCGATACCGCAGCAATTGGGATGCAGGCAAGGACACCGACGTTGTTGTCGTCCTTCGTTCCGAACAAGGATTGAATTCGCTGCCCTACGACATTCTCCTCGCCGGAAGGCAACTGAAGTTTGGGCTTCACTCGATGTTTCCAAAGCTCAATTACCCTATCCTAAGAACCGTGGACTACGCACATCTGGACGAGCTTTATGAGGGATACAGTCGCTACGATGGCTCAACTTTGGGCGAAAGCGCCACGAAGGATTTCATCTTGACGCATTGCTTCGGAATTGCACCGAGCTTGATCAAGACGCAAGTAGACCTTCTCAAAATCATATTGTCTCGACATTACAGTAACATCAGCGTCCCCAAAACGCTCGACAGCTATCTCCTGCAAGTTCTGCGGAAGAACAAAGAGTTTGCCGCTTGGCCGTTGGAAAGCATCATTCCGAGCCGAGAAGGGTTCTTCGAGTTCTTACAGCACCAGTGGCCCAAGTATGTCGAACAACAGACCGATAGACGCATCCATTGTCTGGTTCCCTTCGATCATGACGATGTTCGGGTGTATATCGACACCTTCTTCCTAGAGGGGTTGCTCAAGCCCGTCACATGCGACGATGTCAAGAAGCTACCCAGTTGGAGTTTAAGCGGAATCATTCACGATCCGCAGGCCGACGCCCTGAAACGAATGCGCCGCCTGATGGAACATTTTCGTGAGAAGCTTCCTCCCGCCGAGGCGTCGCATCGTGATTGGCAATGGGCGGCACAGACCTGGGCCGAACTTGTCGTACTTCGGTGGGAACTCGATTCTACGTTAAATGTCGGTGATCGTGCGTGTTGGGAAGCGTTGCACGACACAGTGGAGGAAAAGTTCTCTGCTTGGATGTTGGAGCACTTTGCATCGCTGTATAATCTGCCGTTCTTTCCGCAGCCAGTCATGGTTCATCAAGTGCCCCGTTATCTTGCGGCACAGCTAGAGCAGGGCAAACTGGGCAAGGTCGCCTTGGTCGTACTGGATGGCCTGGCCATCGATCAATGGCTAATCGTGCGACAGCAATTGGCAGTCTCTCAGCCCCAGTGGCGGTTTGACGAAGGCAATGTTTTTGCCTGGGTGCCGACGTTGACCTCGGTGTCACGACAAAGCATTTTCGCCGGTGATCCTCCGTTGTACTTCCCTGAGACCATCAGCACGACCAATAAGGAAGAATCGCTCTGGTCGAAGTTTTGGGAGAACCAAGGGCTGCGGCGAGACGCCGTAGCGTGCGTGAAGTCGGTAGTTTCGGGCGACACGATGGAACTGGACCAGGCCCTTGCCAATCCTGCGCTGAGCGTGCTGGGCGTCGTCGTCAATAAGGTCGATGAAATCATGCACGGGATGCAACTGGGGATTGCCGGGATGCACAGTCAAGTCCGATTGTGGGTGGACCAGGGCGATCTTGCGTCTTTGATTACCCGCCTTGAGGGAGAAGGCTTCGCCGTCTTTCTGACCGCCGACCACGGCAACGTGGCAGCCACGGGCAGTGGATCGCCCAATCAAGGCGTACTTGTCGAGACGAGGGGTAAGCGTGCGAGGGTTTACGATAGAGCCGCTTTCATTGAGGAAGTGAAGGCGGCGTACCCGGACTGTGTTGAATGGCCCGGTTACGGCCTGCCACCCGGCAAGTACGTGCTGATGCCGAAGTCGGGAAAGGCATTCACTACGGTGGGCGAAGAGGTTGTCGCCCACGGTGGCATCGCTCTTGAGGAAGTTGTGGTGCCGCTGGTGAGAATCAGGAAGGAAAGCGAATGAGGCAGATCATCGGGTTCGACCGTAGGCTCAAGCAGCACTGGCTGGATGCGATCCTAGACCGGGTGGCGATGGAGACCGATAAAGCCAAGATGCGCCGCTTTGTGAACCGGCTGCTCACCAAGGATCATCCAGGTAGCGAGGCCAGGAGCAAGACCACCACTGTCTTGATGCGGACGTGGGTTCTGGTGCCGCCAGACCATGCCCAGATTCGCAAGCAGGGATTGGAACTCCTGCCAGCCCTTTCATCGCAAGATCGCCTCTGGCTACATTGGGGAATGATGCTGTCGGCCTATCCCTTCTTTCGGGACTCGGCGGCGGCGATGGGCCGCCTCTTGAAACTCCAGGATGACTTCACGCTGCTGCAATTGCAACGCCGTCTGATTGAGCGATGGGGTGACCGATCCACGGTGAAACGGGCTTCGCAGCGTATCGTCCGAAGCATGGTTGATTGGGGCGTCTTGCGTGATGCTCGGTCTCGGGGGCATTTCCAAGCGGCAGCGCAACCGATGGCTGGTTCGAAAGCGGCCCAATTGTGGCTGCTGCAAGCGGGGCTGGTTGCCGAGACTGCCGAAGTGCTGGAGTCAAAACAATTGCTGAACCTGCCGACGTTGTTTCCGTTCAAGATCACGGTGGGGCTAGGGGACATCCGGCGATCTAAGGGATTCACAACGCATCGCCAAGGGCTCAATTTGGAAATGGTAGGAACGGACAACGTATGAGTGACTTCAGCCGCTCGATAACTGTAGCCAACGAGGCGACGATACGCCAGGTCATTGCGTCGGCACAACAACGGCTCGTCGTATTGCTTCCGGCACCAAGCATTCCGATTGCCGAAGCGTTGTGCGCTCAATGGAAGAAGTTGGGGCCTGATCGAGTCAACGTGGTTGTTGACCTTGACCCCGAAGTATTCCGCCTCGGTTATGGCGATTTCGAGGGGGTGAAGCTGTTGGAGTCTACCGCTCAAAGCCTTGGCACGATGATCCACAGGCAACGGGGTATCAGGATCGGTGTAATCGTGGCAGACAAGGCAACTCTCGTCTTCACCCCGACACCAGCATTGGTTGACCGACGCCTTCTGCAAGGAGTTTCTCAACGAGGAGTACGCCGAAGCCTGTCGCAAGCTGGTAGGCGTGTTGGCTCGAAAACGTCCATCACCGCTTTTGCTGGGACGGTTGGAGACTTGGGCTTGTGGGATCGTGCGGACGATTGGCAGGGTCAATTTTTTGGACGATTCAAGCCGGACACCGCACTTGAAGCTGCCCATGATCGACAAAGCTTTCGGCGTGGCAGAAAGCACCGGACAGAGCAAGTCGCATCTGATTCGGAAGATGCTCAGGATTCACCAGTTCGATCACCGATGGACGTTGCCGAGCCTGATGGACGACAACCCATTGATCTGGATGCTGGAAGTGAACGGGTTTCTGATGGACATTCGAGACGCTCCACGAGAGGCTCAGGAAATTGCTTACGAAAAGGGGATGATCCCCTACATCCCGGCAGATCGGGCAGAAGACAACGAAGGGCGTGGGTGATGGCAATCCATTACAGCGATTAACGGGAGGGCCACGTCGTTGGCTTGAAGAACACAGCGAGTGGGGGTAACAATGTCCAGCAGGCCGGATCGGAATCAAAAACAATTGCGAGCGGCAATCCGAGATGACAATGCGAAAGTGTTGACGGGTTTTTCCAATTGGCTTTCCGATACAAACCTTTCCAAGAAAGCTATCCAGCAACACGTCGAGGATGTTGAAGCGTTCATCAACATGCTCTCCGATCGGACGATTACAGCCCGCCGTGGGGTGAGTTGGATCGGTATGTTTCTTGGTCGCAAGGCGATGGGGGCCAACCCAAACTCGCTGTTGGAACATGCGGCCAGTCTGAAGGAGTTCTACACGTACCTGAATGAAGACGGGAAAACGAGTGACGAAGAATTGCAGGAAGTGAAAAGGGCGATCAAGATCGGAATGCCGGGGTGGCTGGCAAGGGTGGGATTCCGTAGTTCCGAGGACAGTTAGCCACCGACAATGTGAAAGTGGATGACGGAAGAGTCTGATGGACCAACTCGACCACCCCTAGTCGTTAGGAGCCACGACATGCACGCCAAAGTCGAATTGCCAAAAGCGTTTTCTGTGCGGGACGAACATGAGTTCAATCCGATTCAACACCTGATGGCTCGGCTGAACCCGAAGCTGATGGTCAAGCAGGTGGCGACGGGCGTGCATGTAGACGGCGGCAGCACTGCCTTCTGGGGCTTGGTGTACCTGAATGGTGAGCCGCCCAGCAAGCGGAAGGTGGAGATCGCTTTGCGAGAGGCGGGATTCGATTTCGTCCACAATGTCTTGACCCAGACAGCGTATGTGTGGACGGATCACTTGGGATGATGCCCTTGTGGCTGAGGGCGAAGTAGAACGGGTAGTCCCCAAGGTCTACCGGCGCAAAGAAAAAGCCCTCTCAGGTGGGGCAGGAACCTGGGGAGGGCCGAGACAAAGGCGGAGCCCTTGCACTCACTTCCAATCTTACGCCACCATTTCTTGCGATACCTGCGGGTTATGTCGCCGCTCCCATTCCAGCTTTAACGCCAACCGTCCTGTGCGACTTTCCCTGCTCGTCGTGGAGTTCAATCGTGTTCGCCTCAGCGTTTCGCCCGACGACGATGATGGAGTACAACGCCGACGAACCCCAACGATGCGGTGAGCGCAAGGATGATGGTGGAGGGTTCGGGGACGACGGTCAATCCCACAATATAAGTCGAACCCAGGCCAATCGTATCCAACGTCTGGGTTTGGCCTCCAAGCACAGACAAAGTAACCATCCCCTGTGTCTGCCCATCAGGAACTAGCGTCGTCCATGACGAGCCAGAAGCCAACGTGCCAATCGCAGTCATGCCGACACCATTGATGGTCAGGTCAAGGTTCTGGATCGGGACACTGGAGAGATTGCTCACGAACAATTCGTCGAAACCGACGAAGGGTGAATCTAGACTGGCGAAACTGAGGCGAAAGCCGCTGATCGTTGACTTCAGCGTGTCAAGTTGAGACTTCCCCTCGAAGCCCGCTGCGTCGGTCACGGTTCCCATGGCGGCTGGGCCGCCAACCGCATCTGGAAGATATGGGGTTGCAGCTGCTGAAGTCAGGAAGGCGTTAGTTGCCCGCTCGCCCGTGAAAGTACCTAGCCCTTCGCCGTTAGACAAGGTTGGTGACGAAAACGCATTGTTGCCAGCAAGGAGAATCCGGCCAGTCCCGGCACCGCTGCCACCCGCTGCGGAGAAAGAGGCTTGACTTGTGCCGCTTAGGAGCGAGGCCGAGAGGAATATGGTTCCACCTGCACCGTCACCTCCGGAGCCGCCTTTGCCTCCGGAGCCGCCCTTGCCGCCCGAACCGCCATCACCGCCATTACTGCCAACATGAAAAGGGTAAATGGGATAGACCACCTTGATTCCTGCTGATCCGGACGAACCGAAACTACCGACACTGCCGTTTCCGCCTTCCAAACCACCGCTGCCGTTCGCGAAAAAACCGGCGCTGCTTCCGAGTGTTAGTCTGCCATTAACGCCAACATAGACTGCCCCACCACCACCGCCGCCGTTTCCGCCCATCCCGCCGCGCCCGCCGTTCCCACCCTTACCTCCGGCCCCGCCAGTCCCGCCCCACGTTATTCCACGTTCCGTGTACTGGGTATAGTATCCAGCTCCCCCACCCCCGCCTCCGCCACCTCCCATGCCACTGCCTCCCCCGCCGCCTCCGTTGCCCCCACCACCTCCGGAACCGCCTGTCAACATCAGCTGAGTTGCAGAAGTCTGAACAACGGCAATCCCGCCGCTTGCGCCGACGCTTCCACCACTGCCTGTGCCGCCATTACTTCCATTGTCACCTGGAGAGCCTGATGTATACATCATCGTGCCAGCCCCGCCAGTGCCTCCTTGCCCACCGCTGGTGCCTCCTCCACCGCCAATTCCGCCGCCATTACCTCCGCTGCCCACCGTTGACACGGAGCCACCAAATCCAGGCTGTCCAGTCGAACCAGTGAGCCCATTCTGTCCCCCGGCGACGGTGCCATTGCCGCCATTGCCACCTGATCCACCATAGTCATACCCGCCGTCTCCAGCTTGTCCGCCGGAACTGGTGCCGCCGCTGCCTTCAGCTCCGCCCGATCCCCCATTCCCGCCGCCAGCTACTCCGCTGCTGCCAGTGGCCGAAACATTGATTCCGCTGGAAATCACGCCATTGCCGGTCCCAACAATGGCGATGGGTTTCGAGCCAGTTACGTTGAGCGTCACGCCGTTGGCGATATCGATGTTCGTGAAGTCGAATGTGGCCACATTGCCGCCGGTAACGGCAACGGCACGTCCCTGATACGACGTTCCTGACCAGGAGAACATCATCGAATCTGTGTTGATACTGACTGTCGAGCCTGCCGGTACACTTAGTGCGCCCAGGCTACCGTTCGAGTTGATGATGTCAGCGGCAGCCTGGACTAGGTTAAAAAGTACGAGCATGAGCGCACAAACAAGTTGGACACTAGAGCTCCACTTTCTCATTTCGAACCCCTTTTTCGTTGCGGGCAATTTGCCGTTTAGAAATGAAAAACGCTGAATACATAAAGAAACAGCTTGCTTCCTAGGAACAAGGCCACTAGCACTCGGGCAAACAAGAGGAACCGTGGCTTCAAGAGATGAGGCAGCGATGCGTCGTCCCGTCTCAAAGCGAGTTTGCTCACGGTGGCAAACTCAATCTCTAAACGGATGCTGCCTCAATAGGCGAGGATGTTACGTGACGAAGGCAACTCGTTTGACGCTGAAGTGAGCAGTCATCGACGAGTCGTGACCAAGAGGGTCTATCCCCCCATGTCTTAATGCCGCAATTTTGTGGAAAGTCTTAGTTCTTGTCAACTACTTGGTCGCGTATCCCCCCAAGAAACCTTTTGACTCTGACAGTTGGCAAAAATTGCCTGTCGCCGCAGTCAGTCGGGGCGAGCGGGCTGCCGCCGTTATCGAGAACATCGAGAAATCTCGGTCGCCGCCTCCGTTCGTGCGGCCAGTTATAGCGGTTAAGTCGAATATAGGACGGCGTGCAGGATTTCCCCGGTTCTGCGAGCTAGACAGATTTCAGTCAGGGTACGACCTGGACGCTCACAACCTACGGTAAAGATTCAGATGAACCCCGTAGAATATGTCGCCAGTCGAGCCAATCGGCATCCCAACAGGTCTGGACCGTGATATCGCCATCCGTCAGCCCATCCGTGTGCTTGGCACAGGCGGTTAGAAGCAAGGCAAACTCGTCGTCGCGCAAATCGAACACCTATCCTCCAAGCTGTGCGGCAAAATCGGCTCCCCGGCGACCGTGGACGTGTTCCGTCCCTTCGTTGATCCGGCGACTGTCGTGGAAGACTGCAAACAACTGCACGACTTGTATGTTGGCTCCCGTCATTTGTGCGACTCGCAGACCGTTTTCCATCACCCTTGCCCAGTGACCGACGCCATGCGTTCCGTGCCAAGACAACGCGTAGTCGTCGAGGATGCAGTGGACGATGGGCGCGAGGTTTAGCATCCTACGCATTACTCGTAGCTAGGCGGTTTCACGCTTTGCCACAATAGCTCCATAGCGCGTTCGATGAGCTCGATCTGCTGATCTATCTCGTCCTGGCATTCGGCTGCTGGTGGTGGCGTGCGTCTTGTCCATTCATGGACAGCAATATAAAGATTCTGAACAGCGTTGCCAAGCAAATCACCTTGTTTGCCAAAGATTAAGCCGGTTCTCAGACAATTACTACGCAAGGCAGTGTAGGCGTCAAAGTACTCCTTCTTCAGCCGACGCTCCGTTTCTCGATCAATTATGTCGCTGTGAACGGGAATGTTGTTCTCAGGGTGCAGCGCAAGAAATGCATGACGAAAAGCCATTGTGTCCCGATTGATCGCAAGAAACGCGTCCATTGCCAATCGCCGATGTGCGTCGAGCCGCATCGCTTCCTGGATTCGAGTGGTGCGTTCGGCGATCTGAGTCTGTTCCAGCACCACCCTGCCTTGTTCAGCTTGCGTAAGGGCGTTATCACGAGTCTCCTTGATTTGCAGAATGAGCGCAATAGCGATGAACGCGAACGCCAGACTCGCAAATAGCGAGTTCACGCAGCCGAACGAATCCCCAAATGCCGCCGCATCAGAAATAGCTGGATAGAGTCGTTGCGGGAGAAAGAATCCGACCGCGAGCCAAATCCCAACAACCAGAATAAGCACGACGACGGAGATGAAAGCCCACTTCATCATTGAACAATCTCCCTGCACTTCGGGTAATTCTGACATCCGAAGAACTTCTGTCCAGCCTGCGGCCCTTTCGACGCTGTTCGCACGACCATCGGCACGCCGCATTTCGGGCATGACGGTGGGCCAGTGCCCGGAATGCGCGGCGGACTTGTCGACTGAGGAGCCGCCAATTCCAGGCATGGCGCAATTTGTGCCCATAAGCTGTTTGGACTGTAGCTAGCCTGGGCGGGGATTCGTAGCAACGGCAACCCAGCTGCCTCGAAGACCCGCTCGACAAACGCGTCACGCTCCTGGCGGTCACGCCGACTGTGGCTGGAATCGTCGAGTTCGATGCCCAAGCGAGGCCGCATGGTGATCGGATCGCACATCAGGAAATCGACGTGCTTCCTATCGATCTTGTTCCGATAGGATTGATTCTCATTGGGACGAGCCACGTAGAACACGTCGTTGAGATTCACCTTCGGGCAAACCACCGCTCTGCTTCCTACAGCCGTCAGCAGGACGCGGTAGAACGAGAATTCAGCTGCCGACAGGAAATCATCTCGTTGGCGATAGGGTAGCTCTGCCACCCCTTTGCCAATTCGGACGCCAAACAAGGCGAGGATCGCGGTGACGCAACCTTTGGGTTCGGGGGTGGATCGGGACATATTCTGACTCCGGAGGGCGTCCAGACCGCGATTGTAGACGATTCGTTTCCATTGCGGTAGAACGGGGGGACAGCGGGGTTGTTCCCCGCGAGGACCACGTTCATTAGGTCTGCTTTGGAGAGACAACATGGACTTCAAGAAGGTCTACTACCGCGCCCATGCCGTGCAGGACGGCACTATCTACTTCGTGGTTCCAACTCGCAAGCCGCGCAAGACTCGCCTGCATGGCAAGCCTGAGATTGATGAGGATGGAGTTTACAGTTGGTTCTTGGAGAAGCCAGAGGACGAGGAGCGATCGCATTTTACGGACTGGGCCAAGGGCGTCTGGCAGACGTGTGTTGCCATGACGCTCAACATCAAAAGGACTATCAGGCAGCAGGTCGAGCCCAAGCTGGATGCCCAGCAGCACAAGATCGATGCAATGTCCGAGCAACTAAAGAGAATTGAGGAGAAGTTGGATCAACTGACGGGATCGAACAACTGATCCCGCCATCAATTCAGCGCCGTGCTTCACCAAGTCCCATCTTGCACTGATAACGAAAACTGCGTTCCGAGCCAGTCCAAGGCCGAGTCAAATTGTTCCTGCGAGGGCTTGATATAATGCCGGTCTGCTACATTGTCGGCGGAATGGCATAGGAAATACTGGGCATAGCGTCCATACGTAGGGTGGCTGGCAAGCTTGGTCGACGCGGTCTTTCGCAAGAGTTTGTATTGCAGCCTGTTCCCCAACTTGTCTCGCACATAGCGCCACATTTTTGCGATTACGTCCACCCGTTCTAATCCACCCCCCTGCATCAATTCCCTATCCTTGCGACCCAATAGAACCAACTCGGGATGTTTGCTACGGTGTTTTTTCAATTGTTCGAAGGTGGTCGTCCACAATTTCCACTGGACGGTTGGCACGGTATCACTACCGCCAGTCTTTATCCGGCGTTTTGTAATCGTGCCTGCCGTCCAGTTGACCTCCGAGTGTTTCAAGGTCGCGATATCAATCTGATTGAAACCGCAGTTCAGGGATAAGAGGATACATGTCTTGAGTAGCGAGCTTCCCCGGTTGTAGAAGGCGATTACCTCGTCATCGGTGAGAACTTCAATCGTTCCTACCGGAACACGAATGGACAAATCTCTGCTTACGATATTTCGGGGCAGTTCAATGCGATGCAGTTCCCATTGCCGCCGGATAAACGATTTCGTGTAGAGTAGTACTTGGTGGGCGTATCCTTTTGCCATGCGTGCCGCTCCGATTTCCGCCGCCAAGTGATTGAAGAAATCGAAAAGCATTTTCTCATTGAGTGCCGACAGAGGCTTGTTATTTGCCCACTTTCGGAAGTAGGTGATTGTTTGGCGAGTGCTTGAAAGGGTGGATTCGCGGATACGCCCCATAATCACTTGCGATTTCTTGCCGAGCAACCATTCGTCAATGGCTTGTCCGATCGTCGTGATCTCGGTTGTCGCCTCGGTTTCCTCAATGGCCGACTTGTAGGTAGCTTGCCAGATTTCCATTCCCTTCCGAACCGTCTCTTTATCTGCTAGTGGCAATGCGGACCACGGGTCAATTTCTTGTCGGGTCAGTTCGCGTAATTTGTCGCCACTTGCGACCAGCTTTTCCAAGTGCTCTATGCTCGGCAGTTCGGCAAGGATACAAACTGCATCATGCGAGATGAACTCGTGTTCCAAACAAGCGAGCGCGTTATCCATTTCTTTTCGGTTCTGGATTGCCTTTTCATAGGCGCTTCTATCCTGCCCGTCCAACTCGACTTTCTTCCGTTCCCATTGCTTCAAGCAATCCGCATACGTGCCACGGAAGTAATACATCTGCCCCTTGTATTTCTTCCGCCAGCGCGGCGTTTGCCCTTTGGGCATCTTCATTTTCGTTAGGGCGAGTTTAGTGGGCATTCGTTTGTGTTTCTCCGTTTCCGGGACCGAAGATGTCCGGGCGTAATGATACCTTGGAAATGATACCTTTTCCATCCGCTCCACCCCAAAACCGGCAGAGAGGGTATCACGATGCATTTCGTAACATCAAATACAGCAAGCTGTTGTGAAAGTAAAGTCTGTTTTGGAAGAACTGGTCGACTCGCGACGACTTGCGCAGCTTGGCGCAATGGGAAGGGCTGTTCGGCCCGAGTTTTCGCGGACTTTTCGTCTTTGCGTATGACGTTTTAGGCGATCGCGCGCCGCTGCCATCCGAGGAGCTATTTGAGTTTCGCGGCAATTTGTACGGATTCATCGCCGTGGCGCTATCGGATTACGCGGCGCACGCTCGTCCGATCTCGCCCCGTTGGGACACGTGGGCCATGCCGGCTGGCGAATTCCGCCGCTTGGCCCGGCCGTTGCCCGACTTGCTCGGCCTGCCAGCAGTCGTGCGCGAGGTACGTCCCTGATCGCGGCAAACGGCGTGAATTCGCGTCCCGCCGTGCCTTTTTCGTCACCAGCACGCGCCGCAGCGAGATTCTAGGGGGGGCTGAAGCGACGCACAGTTGACGGACGCGCCGGTTTTGGCAAAAATGGGGGGTATCCGTCGTGCAAACATGCTGGCGGATCGGGCAAGTGTGAGTCCTCGTAACCTAATCCATTCGGAGCGGGGTTTAATTCGGTGTCGGATTTTGCCCAAATCGTGCTTGAATAGGGGAACTCTTTGCCGCGACGCAGCGTCTAATTTTCCAAAATTGCAGCCTTAGGCCTTTTCAGAGATCCAATATGTCGGGACGATGGCTCGGTTCTGGTTGGCGGGACGTGCCACTGGCTGAGTCAGTGCCATACGGCCGGTCACCGCGCCTGCGAGCCATACTGCTCGGCTCGGCCATGCCATTCTGCTGGCTGCTGGGCCAAGCAGCCATGACGACCGGTTCGCTCCCCTTCAGCGTCTGGAAACTGATTTTTTTCCTCGGTTGGGTCTATCTGTGCCTGTATCTGGTACAGCGCGTCGAAGACAGTCCGCTCGTGCCGGGCAAGTACAAATCGGCCCTTCACGTTGCCACGCTATTTGTCGGACCGCTAGTGTTCCTTGGCTTGGTCGTCCTCGACGCGAAAAACTCTAGCGGCGACGAGGGCTCGTTATCCGATCTGCTCCGCGGGGCCAAAAACGCTTTCCGCCGCATCTGGCATTCGCGAGGCCATGTGGTGGAAGAAGACACCACGCTACGGCTGTTCGATTCCACGGGCACCGAGTTGAGCGAGATATATGGTCACGGCGAAAAAGGGGGCGATCGGCACGTATTGGAACTCACCGTGGAATTGATCGAAACCGCGCTGCTACAGCGTGCCAGCGATCTCTTGATTGACCCCAAAGATGCGACATCGTACGCCGTCCGGTTGCGCATCGACGGTACGTTGCGAACCTTACGCGATCTGCCGACCGACACGTGCAAGGCAGTGATCAATAGCGTCAAGGCCGTTTCGAGCATGGACATCTCGGAGCGTCGCCGACCGCAAGACGGCGCCTTTACAGCACGCAAGGGGCTCGCCACCGTGTCTTTTCGCGTCGCCAGCGCCGGCGCACTCAACGGCGAGAAACTCTCGATTCGCGTGCTGAATCAGAACGCCGGCCGCTTCACTTTGACGGACGTCGGCATCCCCGAACGGCAACGCACGGCTATCGCCGACGCTATCAGCAAGCCGTCGGGCATGGTGATGGTCTGCGGGCCAACTGGCAGCGGCAAGACGACGACGCTCTATTCAATGCTAAATCAGATTGATCGCTGCACACACAACGTGATCACGGTCGAAGACCCGATCGAAGCCCACCTGCCTGAGGTTAGCCAGATCGAAATCAACGCGAAGGCCGACATCACGTTCGCCAAGGCCTTGCGGAGCATTTTGCGGCAAGACCCGGATGTTATCTGTGTGGGCGAGATTCGCGACGAAGAGACGGCGGAAATCGCGCTTCGCGCCGCACAGACGGGCCACCTCGTGCTGGCCACGATTCACTGCGACAGCAACGCCACGGCCATGATTCGCTTGCTGGATCTGGGCGTTTCGGCGATGCTGCTTTCCTCAGGCTTGAATCTGCTGGTATCGCAGCGGCTGCTGCGCCGGCTGTGTGACCACTGCAAGAAGCCGGCTCAACTCGCTCCGAACATGGCGCAGTGGTTTCGCGAGCGCAAGGTCGACACCAGCAAAATCTTCGAGGCCGGCGGATGTGAGCACTGCAGCGGAACCGGCTATTACGGCCGAACCGCGGTCTGCGATCTGCTGGCCATCACCAACGAACTGCGGGCCGATCTGGCCAACAATGCGGCCATTGTCAACAAACTTAAGAGCGAGGGGGAGAAACAGGGCAAGTCGAACCTGAAGAACGAGGCTTTGCGCAGAGTGGTAGCAGGAATCACGAGTCTCGAAGAACTCAAACGCGTGATAGGATAACGCTCATGGTGTTTTGGATAGCCGTGGTCATTGGCGCGGTGTTTGCATGGGCTGCCGTGCAAATCGGCTTCTACGGCGCCTGGATCATGCTTTTCAATTTGGTGTTGTCCGCCTATATGGCGATTTTCGTCACGCCTGTCGTGATCGAAAGCATCCCGGCTGCCACCGCCATTCCGGACTATGGCTGTGCCCTGACGACGCTGAGCATCGCCGTCGCCACGTTGTTCATTTCCTATGGTGCATGCTACGCCTTCCTGTCCGGAAAGCTTCGTGCGCCATTTCCCAACGTGTTCGATAACGTGGGGGCCGGACTTTTGGGCTTTTTCTCGGGCTTTCTGGTGTGCAGCTTCGCCGCCTTCACCTTTAGCCTGACGCCGCTATCGGAATTCGAGATCTCGAAGTCAGTAGGACTTGACGAGCCATCTCAGAAAACCAACGTTGCCTATATGTGCTGGTGGTGCAATAGGCTTAATTCGTTCATTTCGACGGGCGCCGGCCCACGGACCCAGTGCAGCGACGCGGTAGCGCTGTTGCTTGAAAAGGCTCGCCCCAAGCCGGTCGCCGTACCCCAAAAATCGAATGCGCTGGCAGCCGCGTTCGGAGATGCGGCAACGGCGCCGACCGATGAGTCGGACAAGACGGCCGAAGCCGCGCCGGCCACGACCGAGGCCGAGAGCCCCGAAGCGCCCGAGGCGAAGTCAGCGGCAAAGGCCATGGAAACGCCACCAAGCAAGCATGAATGGTGGGACGCGGGCAACGGAGCATCGCAGGCGACCACGTCCGCGCCGCAAACAAAACAGCCGGTCGACGCATCGGCGTCCCAAACGGTTTCGCGGCCGGGCAATTCCTCCCCGCTTCCATCGGGAAACGGACAGGGGGCAAGGGCCGCGACGGCTGCAAATCCGCCGCCCGGCGTCGATAAGGGAGCGGCAGCGAATATGACGCCGCCAGCGAACAGCGAGAAACCCGCGACGCCGCCGGGGCCGCAAGGCCCGCTATCCGGCTTCTGGCAAGCTACGTCCGGGGCGGTTTTTCAGATCACTGACGATGGCAAAACGGCCATAGTCAAGGTAGTCCCGAACGAAGCACTCCAATTCTTGGCTGGAAAGTTGGTTCGCAGTGAAGACAAGTCGGATTCAAAGTCACTCACGGGCACATTTGACGTGGTGTTCTATATCGATGCGCCCAAGCGATACACTATTCAGGTCACGGCAGAAATCGGCGACGCAGGCCAGTTGACCTTGAAGTGCCCAGGCTGGCCGAAGCGGTGGTACCGCGGCCGAGTGGCGGAGAGATGGACGCTCACCGAGACTTTGACTCGCGTCGAACCTTCGCAGCACAGTCCCTTCGCACCAAATGGCGCCGCCGTCCCGCCGCCGGGATTCTAAGAGCTCTCTCGCCCCGGCCTTGCGATCGCCTAGAACCGATACTCGAGTCCCAGGCCGCCGCCGTAGTAAAACACGGTGCCGACGGTGTCGATCGTCGCGCATTCAGAGCGCAGATCCACGGCATGGATCTGTTCCGGGGCCAACGCCACGCCGGTAATCCACATGGCAGTGGCCGAAGCGCGGAACGCAAGTCGTTGCGTCAAGGCGTACGTTGCCACAACGCCTGCCTCGCCAAGGAAAGCCGCTTGGTCGCGATCGGCGCCGTACGCCGGATCAAAGAGATCGATTGCGACCGTGCGGTAGTTTTGGAAGGCCGCGTTGTCGTAGACGCCGGCCTTGCAGGATGCCCTGACTTGCAGCGGCCCACCCATGTTGTACACCTCGGCCTCGCCGCCGAGTTGAATGCCGTAGAGGTGGTTGTACGTATTGACCTGGAACAGACGCGATGAAAGGCTGATCGGGGCCAGTGCGGGCAACTCACCATCTCCCAATGTTCCGCCAGCGGAGAAATGTTCGTCGAGTTCCACCATTCGCACGCCGACCAGCAGTGTGAGCCAATCGGTGCAACAACCCCTTAGGTTCAGTTCGCCGTTATAGAGAGCCGACTTGTAGCAGGCCTCGGCATCATCGACATAGATCCCAGTTTCGTTGACGTCCGTGACAATCATCGACGGGCCCGGCATGTGCGAGCGTGCCGCGAAACCGTCGACCTGAAAATAGGCGATTTCGAAATCGCAACCGGTCCCGAATACGTCGTGACGGATCGCGCTGAGTTGGTAGCCCGTCGCGACGGAAAATTCCATGTTCGTCGCATCGATTGTGTCGATGATCTGCGAGTCGAGTCCCGTCAACAACGGTTGATGCCGGCTGTTGGTTCGCTGTAGCGCGATGCCCTCGGCTGCGAAGGACCAGGTTGGCCCGCACTCGCAACCGCACTGTTGCTCGAAAATGCCCATCGGCGCGGCACATTGCTCGCAATCAGCGTACTGGCCCTCGCACGTTGCGCCACAGTCGTCAGCATAGGCACCGTCGTCGGACGCGTAGGAAGCCATCGGCATCGGCCTGCGAGCCATGGCGGGCGAAGCCACGCAAATAATCAGCGTCGCAAGCGACAGAAGCATCGCGGGATGAGAGACTCGCATTGCCTATTCTCCTTGTCTCGATTTGGGTCGCAACGATATTTGATTCATCTTTGTGTATCGGACCACATAAACGGCAGATTTGGCATAATCGGAACCCACGGAAAAGACCTCGCAACCGTGAAACTCTCGCTATACTGCGCCGTCGCCCTGCTTTCCTGGCATGGTGGTCGCCGCGCTGTTACGGCCGGATGGCGTTGCTGGAAATCGAGGGGGTCATGACGTAAGATCAAGGAAACACCAGGACTTACGGCCATCGGAACTGGGGAACGGCATGCTTCAGATACTGCGGACTCTGTGGACCGGGCATTCTTGCCTGCCCGAGGCAGCCAGGAACGCCTATCCCACCCGCCAAAAACACACTGCCCGACCGCTAGCCAGACTGACGGCCGTGTCGGCCACAATTCTAGCGCTGGCAGTCGCGTTGGGCCCTAACGCTGCGCTGGGTCAAATGCACCAGCGCAAAACGCCCACCGACGCTTACTACGCGGGCTTCATCCCCTTCTACGACGGCGACTATCGCGCAGCACTGCGCATCTTTCAAAACGAAGGCCGCAGTTCGATCAAGACGTCGCAGTCGCGGTGGATCGATTCGATCTGCTACGAGACGATGTGCGGCGAGTGCTATTTCCAGATGGGCATATTCGATAAGGCGCTGGCCCATTACACCGCCGCGCTGCAACTGTACAAGACGTTCCCCGACTGGTTGATCAAGGTCCAGTTCCGGCCAATTCAGGCAGCCAGCGCCGGCGCGTATAAGCAGGTTCCCTGGGGCGCCTCGTCGCGACATTCACGATTGGGGAGCTATCCGACGTCCGTGCCGATCCTGCAGGGGCAGGTTGACATGAGCGACGTCATCCAACATGGCGGCATCGTTCAACAGGCCAATCTTTTTCCGATTACACCGCAGGAAATCGTTCGCACCACCACGCTGGCCATCCGACGCCGCGCGATGTTGCTCGGGCCGGCGTCGAAATTCGATCCTTTGACGAATGAACTGATCGTCGCGCTGAGCCGTGCCGTGGGACCGCCGAACCATTGGTCGGAAGCCTGGATCAACCTAGAACGCGGCTTGGCGTACGTGGCCGGCGGAAAAGACGGTCAGGCCATGGCCTACTTGCAGAGGGCCGTGCTGGCCGGAGGCGAGTTCGATCACCCCATGACAAGCATCGCCCTACTGGAATTGGGCCGCCTTAAATTCATGCAGGGAGACTATGCCGGCGCCGCGACGTTCTTTGACGAGGCGACGTTTGCGGCCGTCAATTATTCCGATTGGGGCGTCCTGGAAGAAGCTTTTCGCTATCGGGCGCTCACGCACTTGATGACCAACCGCAAGGGAGTGTTTGAGCCGCTGGAACCGGCCATGCTTTGGGCGAAGCAGAAGAACTTTCGCCAGTTCCGCGTGTCGCTGTTGTTGTCGGCGGCCGAAAACTACGCGGTCGTCGGCGATACGCGCCGCGCGGCGGCAATGCTCGACGACGCCCGGACGACGATTGGTCGTCGCGACATGGCGGCCGGCGCAATTGGCGCCCGCCGCAACTATCTCGCCGCTTTGTTGGCCTTTCAGCAGAAACACATTGCCGAAGGCAATACGTCGTTGGCCAGCGCGATGGATTACATGAAACACGGGTCGCTGTGGCTGTTCCACATCGGCATGGCCGATGATTTGTACACCGACGGCACCGCCACGCCGCGCGTCGCCATGGACCTCTTTGCCGACGTCCTCCGCGATCCACAGCCGGCCGATTGGGCCCTCGATCCGATGGAAGCGATGGCCGTGCTCATGACGCCGCATCCGCTGCCGTTTGAGCACTGGTTCGAGGTGGCATTGGAGCGAAAGGAGACGCAGGCCGCCATCGAAATCGCCGAGCGGGCCCGACGCCATCGCTTCTTTAGTTCCTTGGCCTTCGGCGGTCGGCTCGAGTCTCTGCGTTGGATTCTCGAAGGGCCGATGGACCGATTGCCGCAGCAAGCGCAACTTCAGCGGCAAGACATCCTGACCCGCTATCCGGCATACGAAAAACTCGCGCGCCAGGCGCAGTCGCTCCGTGCCGGCTTGGCGAAGAATCCACTCGTCGCCGAGAACTCGGCGGCCATGAAAGAGCAGGGCCGCGAGTTAAATGAACTCGGATCGATCAGCGTTCAGCAGGAGGCGATTTTGCGCGAGATTGCCCTGCGGCGCGAGCCGGCGGCTATGGTGTTTCCACCGCTTCGCAGCGTGTCGGAGGTGCAGAAGGAACTGCCCGACAAGCATGCAGTGATGGCCTTTTTTGCCACCAGCCGGAAGATGTACGGATTTCTGCTGAACAACGAGCGGTTCGCGAGTTGGCAGGTCGGCTCGCTGCCGACGGTAGCAAAGCAGATGCAGACGATGCTTCGCGAGATGGGCAATTATCAGCCGAATCGGGAGCTTGCCGTCAAGGATCTCGCGGCGACAAAGTGGAAAAATTCGGCGAAGCAAGTTCTGGACACTCTATTGAAGGGCTCGCCGGTCGATCTTGCTCAGTCATTCGACGAACTGGTCATCGTGCCTGATGGCGTGCTCTGGTATCTGCCGTTCGAGGCGTTGCAGATCAAAGTGAAAGGTCAAACGGCGCCGCTTATTTCGCGGTTCCGCATCCGCTATGCGCCGACGCTCTCGCTGGCTACTTCGCAGGGTTCGGGCCGAAATCCGCGGGGAAATACGGCCGTCGTGGTCGGCAGACTGTATCCGAACTCCGAAGATGCCGTCTCTCAGGCGGCGTTCGATCAGCTTGCCGCCGTCGTGCCCGACGCCGTGGCGTTGAAATCTCCGCTGCCAGCCGCGCCATCGCTCTACGGATCGCTATTCCAACGGCTGGTGGTGCTCGAAGACATCGCCAGTTCTGACCAAGACCCATACGGCTGGGCCCTGGTTCCGACCGACCGTGGCAAGACGGGCGAATCGTTGGCCGATTGGCTGGCCCTGCCGTGGGGCGGACCCGACGTCGTCGTCCTGCCAGGTTTCCACACGGCCGCCGAAGACGCGATGAAGCGACCGCACCGCGGCGCGCCGGGCAGCGAAATGTTCCTGACCACCTGTGGACTGATGGCCAACGGCGCTCGCACGGTTCTGCTGAGCCGTTGGCGCACCGGCGGACAGACGAGCTTCGACCTGGTGCGCGAGTTTGTCCAGGAGCTTCCGCGGACGTCGCCGGCCGAGGCTTGGCAGCGTGCCATTCTGCTGACGACTAACTCGCGTGTCAACCTCGACGCCGAGCCGCGCATCAAGCGCGGGTCGAGAGACGAAGCGCCAATGGGGAGTCATCCGTTTTTCTGGGCCGGCTATATGTTGATCGACTGCGGCACGCCGGCCGAGCAGCCCGAAGCCAAGTCTGACGAGCCGGTAATCAAGCTCAAACAGCCGCTGCCGGCGACGAAGAAGGCGAAGTAGTGGCGAGTGGTCAGTGGCTAGTGGTTAGTGGCGAGTGAATAGTCCCGGAGGGACGTTTGACAGTAGCACAGCAATTCATTGCTGGGAAGACAGGCGAGACGAAAGGTATGTCAAGTCCCGTAGGGACGGTCGAAGGTGTGACGCGGGGCGCATCTTCAATCGTCCCTACGGGACGAGCACAAATTATTCCTTGCTCTCGGACCCAGCGACGAATCGTTGGCTATTTTCAAGTGCCCCTACGGGGCAGAGAGTTCCCGCCACCCTTTTCAGCGCCGCCCGCCGCCGGTTGCATCGCCTCAGACTTGCTCGGTGCGGCTGCCGGCGCCATGCCGCCACTTAGGCGAACGAAGTCGACCGCAGGAAAATAGCCCTCCCGCTGAGCTGTCTCGCGAGTTGTTGCCAACAGGCCATAGTCGCGAACGACGAATCGAATCGGTGGGTATTCATCCTCGATCGCTTGCAGGGCCGCCGCGAGTGGAACGCCTCTGAGCCGTAGTGATATCTTCATTTCGGCAAGTCCATAGCCTGTATGCTTCGTATCCACTTGAGTCACGATTCCGTGCAAATCCGCCAAGTAATCCATGATGTCGCTCAGCGGTGTGTCCGTGAAGCTTAATTCGGTAGCGCTGTCCAAAGCCTTCCGAACCTTTTCCACCATCGGCCCCTTGGGGATTTGAAGCGGCGCCGGCATCGTCTGCAATGTTGCTGCGTTTGTGGTAGTCTCACTCCGCGTCGTCGTGGCAGGCGCGGCCTGACCGATCAGGTAGCTCAACGTCGCTTTGCTCCGGGCGAAATTCGCCTCGGCGTTGATCAGCGCAATGCGTGCGCTCTCGAATTTCTCATCCTCACCGCCAACTGCAGCGATCTTGTGGAGTCTTTCGACCTGCTGAAATCGCTGTATAGCGGCATCTAGAAGCTCGTGTTGAGTATCGCGCTCCTGCCACAACGTGATGACCTTTCCGGCGGTTTCCATTCTTGCGGCATTGAGTTCCGCTTCGGCCAAACGGAGTTTGGCCCGGGCGGTGATGATGTCCGGATTGACTTCCATTGCTCGCGCAATTGCCTCGTCCATGGTTGCCGGAATGCCTCGATCGGCTCCCGTGGCGTGCGTCGTTTGAGCCAGTGCGGCGGTGGCCCATGTCAGAGCCATCAAAAATGCGGTCAAGCATTTCCTTTTCTCAAGCCCGGGCGTTGTACGCCTGGGAGAACGGAAAAGGCCCATAAGCGAACCGCTGCTAGTTTTGTTCGATGCGTGCATGTTTTCTCTCCTTTACACGTGCGTCTTTGAGCGCCATCAAGAGCCAATTGTCTCGGCCCGGGGTGATGGCCAGTTCTTCGTCCGAGGCCAGATCGAGTGCCTGCGAATAGCCGACAAGCGCCTGCGATATGTCGTTGCCGTCATGCAGATAGTGGTCGCCAATCCGCCGCCAACTTTCAAAACCGTCGAGCTGCGCTACGGCGACGGTCGGTTGCTCGGGGGCCGTTCTCGTTGGCGCGGCCGGACGACTGGCAACCTCCGGAGCTACGTTGCCTGGATGTCGCCACGCGGCCGTGGTGGCCATGCCAGCCAGGTAGCAGCCAAGTAGGCTGGCCGCGACGGCACACAGCCTCACGCGACGGCGACGACGCATCACGCCGATGGTTTGTGCGAACACCGGCCCACGCAACTGGTTGCTGATAGCTTCTCGGTTGCCGGCGCCCAGCAACTCCTCGATCGGATCGTGTAAGGAATCGTCAGGTGTCTGCATGTTCATCTCCCATGCGGTAGACCTTGCGGAAGGCCTCTCGCGCTCGGCTTAGAAGTGATTCGACGGCCTTTGATGTTTCGTTTCCGCGTCGGGCAATCTCGGCCACCGTGAGGCCTTCGAGATATTTTGCCCGCAACACGGCCTCCTCGCGTTCCGACAGGGCATCGAGCGCGGCAGCGATGCCCTGCTGCCGTTGCGGCGCGGAGCTGTCGTTGCCAGCCATCTCGCCATTGGCTGACGGCTCGAACTTCGGCGATCTCCGCTGCCGGCGAAGTTCATTGCGCAGGAGGTTGGCGGCGATGCCCCGCAACCAGGCGAGAAAACTGCCCTGTCGCGGATCGAAACGGCGCACCCGCCGCACGGCCGTCAGCCAGGTTTCCTGCACGATTTCTTCGGCCCAGTCGCGTCGACCGCCGCACCGCCAGCGCACGTAGTTGTACAGGTCGTCAAAGGCCTCGTCATACAATGTTCGCCAGGCACGCTCGTCACCAGTCAGCACCGCCCGGCGCAGCATCTCCTCCCTTTGAACACGATCTTCGGAGTCCATGCCGCGACCTCGATGCCAACCCAACTCGTGTTTCCAAGAGACTATTGTCCGAAAGGCGAGAAATCCTTCGCCAGTCTCTCGAAGAGTATGACGAGTGGCCGTTGCGGCCACATCCCCATCGACAGAGTGGGGCGGGGCGAAATGCAGTTCATTCGGCGACCCGAATCGCCACCTACAACGTGCTAAGCCACTTGTCGCACGCGGCGGCGGCGAGACGGCCTTGGTTGATGGCGTGCACAACGAGCGACGCGCCCTTGACAGTATCGCCGGCCGCGAAGACGCCGGGAATCGTGCTCAACCACCCATCGACCACGACGTTGCCACGGCCATCGAGCTTCACGCCCAGATCGGTCACCAGCCCGCTGTGCGTTACGTGGACGAATCCCATCGCGATCAGCACCAGATCGGCCGGCAAGTCGAACTCGGAGCCTGGAATCTCGCGCATCTGCCAACCGTTGGGTCCGGCGACCCAGTCGACCGAACAGGCGTGCAGCGTGGTCACGCGGCCGCCGGTTCCGCTGAGTGCCTTGGTGTGCGTGCTCCAATGGCGCTGGCAGCCTTCTTCCTGCGAAGACGACGTCCGCATAATTTTCGGCCAGAAGGGCCAGGGCGTCTCCGGGTTCTGATCCTCGGGTGGCCGCGGCAGGATTTCCAATTGCGTTACCGACTGGGCCTCTTGGCGAATGGCCGTGCCGACACAGTCGCTGCCCGTATCGCCGCCGCCGACAACGATCACGTGCTTGTCCTTGGCATGGATGACCGGCCGACTGCCGTCGAGCGGCGGGTCGCCCGCGACACGGCGATTTTGCTGAGGCAGATAGTCCATCGCCAGATGGACGCCGGCCAGATCGGCCCCAGGCACGCGAAGCTCGCGCGCTTGCCCCGCTCCCATACACAGCACGACAGCATCGAACTTCTTGCGCAGGTCGTCGGCCGTGATGTCGACGCCGACGTTGACATTGGGCTCGAACTTCGACCCCTCGGCCACCATTTGCTTCAGTCGGCGGTCGAGCACGCGTTTTTCCATCTTGAAATCCGGGATGCCGTAGCGCAGCAAGCCGCCGAGCCGATCGTCCTTCTCGAACACCACCACCTCGTGCCCACGGCGCGTCAACTGCTGGGCGGCAGCCAGCCCGGCGGGTCCCGAGCCGACAATGGCCACGCGGTGGCCGGTCTTGGTCTTGGGCCGCAGCGGCTGCACCCAATCCTCCAAGAAGGCCCTCTCGGCGATCTGATACTCAATCTGCTTGATGGTCACGGCCCGATCGTTCAAGGCCAGCGTACATGCGGCCTCGCACGGCGCGGGGCACACCCGACCGGTGAACTCGGGGAAGTTGTTCGTCGAATGCAGATTCTCGGCCGCCTCGCGCCAACGGTCGTGGTACACCAGATCGTTGAATTCGGGAATCCGGTTTTTCACGGGGCAACCGATCGAGTGGCAGAACGGGATGCCGCAGTCCATGCATCGCGCGGCCTGCTGGTTGAGCACGCGATCCACCAACGGCTGGTCGATTTCGTGCCAGTCCTGAATCCGCTCGACGATCGAACGGTGGCCGACTTCGACGCGTGGATATTGAATAAAACCGGTGGGGTTGGCCATCGAGAACGGTCCTTTGCGCCGCCGTGCCGGCGGCGGCTAAACTAACCTATACACATAAACCACTTCTATACGCGCTCGCGGAATACTTCTTCGGTCGCCGGAGTTTGCTCGGCGCGCACGGCCTCTTGCTGCCGCAGACGCTCGAGCGCCTTGCGATAATCGATGGGCATCACCTTGACGAACTTGCCCGACATTTCCGGCCAATTGTCCATGATCCGCCGCGCCTGGGCGCTGCCCGTCCAGTCGTAGTGGCGGCGGATCAATTCGCGTAGCAACTGTTGATCCTCGTCCTGGTAGATCGATTCGAGGTCGACCATGTCCAAGTTGCACAGCGTGTCGAACAGTTGCTGCTCGTCGAGGACGTAGGCCACGCCGCCGCTCATGCCGGCCGCAAAATTGCGGCCCGTGCGGCCGATAACGACGACGGTGCCGGCCGTCATGTACTCGCAACCATGATCGCCGACGCCCTCGACCACCGCCACGGCCCCGCTGTTGCGCACTGCAAACCGCTCGCCGGCCAATCCGTTGATAAATACCTCGCCGCTGGTGGCGCCATAGAGCAGCGTATTGCCGACGACGACGTTTTCCTTCGGATCGAAGGGCGAATTGGGCGGCGTCTGCACGATGATTCGTCCGCCCGAGAGCCCCTTGCCCAGGTAGTCGTTCGCATCGCCGATAAGCTGCAACGTCACGCCGCGGGCAAGAAACGCTCCGAAACTCTGTCCGGCCGAACCGGTAAACGTAATGTCGATCGTGTCATCGGGCAAGCCGGCCCCGCCCCAACGCTTCACAATGCGATTGCTGAGGATGGTGCCCACCGTGCGGTGCACGTTGCGGATCGGCATCGCCAACCGCGTCGGCCGCTGCGTCTCGATACAATGGTGAACCCGTTCTATAATCTCCCAGTCAAGATGATCCTTGTGCGTTTCGCTCTGCGGACGTACGCAGCGCAGCGGGCAGCCGTTGGATTGATTCGGCGGCGCGAAGACGGCCGAGAAATCGAGCCCACGAGCCTTCCAGTGCTCGATCGCCTTGCGACAGCAGAGGCGATCCACGCGGCCGATCACGTCATCCATCTTGCGGAAGCCGAGCTGCGCCATCACCTGCCGCACCTCTTCGGCCACGAACGTGAGGAACCGCACCACGTACTCCGGCTTGCCGGCAAATCGTTTTCGCAGCTTCTCGTCCTGCGTGGCGATGCCCACCGGGCAGGCGCCTAGGTGACACTTTCGCATCAGCAGACAGCCGAGCGAAACCAAGGCCGAGGTGCCGAAACCGTAGCGCTCGGCGCCGAGCATCGCGCCGATCACGACGTCGCGGCCGGTCTTCATCTGGCCGTCGACCTGCACAATCACGCGGTCGCGCAGACCGTTGAGAACTAGCGTTTGTTGCGTCTCGGCCAGACCGAGCTCCCAGGGCGTGCCGGCATACTTGATCGAACTCAGCGGGCTGGCGCCCGTACCGCCGTCATGTCCGCTGATCAACACTTCGTCGGCGTTGCCCTTCACCACGCCGGCGGCAACCGTGCCCACGCCAACCTCAGAGACCAGCTTGACCGAGACCATCACGCCCGGATTGGCGCACTTCAGGTCGTAGATCAATTGGGCGAGGTCTTCGATCGAGTAGATATCATGGTGTGGCGGGGGCGAGATCAGCGAAACGCCGGGCGTCGAATGTCGCAAGTGAGCGATCTCCTCGGTCACTTTGTGCGCGGGCAGTTGGCCCCCTTCGCCCGGCTTGGCGCCTTGCGCCATCTTGATCTGTAGGATTCTCGCGTTGGCCAGATATTCGATCGTGACGCCAAACCGCGCACTGGCCACCTGCTTGATGCCGCTGTTTAGCGAATCTCCGTTGGCCATCGGCTGATAGCGGTGTGGGTCCTCGCCGCCTTCGCCCGTGTTCGAGTTGGCGCCCAGCCGGTTCATGGCAATCGCCAACGTCTCGTGGGCTTCCTTGCTGATCGAACCGTGCGACATCGCCCCGGTGTAGAATCGCTTGACGATCTTGCTGGCCGGCTCGACTTCATCCAGCGGCACGGGCTCGCCGCCGACAAACTCGAACAGCCCGCGCAACGTCATCAGCTCAAGATTCTGTTGATTGATGCCCTGGGCATACTCGGCATAGATCGCCGGATCGTTCTGCATCACCGCATGTTGCAGCTTGACGATCGTGTCGGGATTCCACAAATGCCTCTCGCCGTCAAGGCGAAACTGATATTCGCCGCCGAAATCGAGTTCCAAGGCGCCGGGCTCCAACGGCTCGAAGGCGGCACGGTGGCGCTGGAGGGCCTCGCGGGCGATAACGCCCAGGTCGCAACCGCTGATGCGCGACGCCGTGCCGGTGAAATACTTGTCGATCACCGACCGGCTTAAACCCACGGCCTCGAACTGCTGGGCCGAGTGATAGCTGCGGAGCGTCGAAATGCCCATCTTCGAGATGGTCTTGAGGATGCCCTTCTTTACGGCCGTGATGTACTGATCGGTGAGTTGATCGGTCGGCACGTCTTGGGGCAAGTCGCCGTCGGCATGAAGTTTTTGGATGGACTCGAACGCCAGATACGGATTGATCGACGTCGCGCCATAGCCGCACAACAAGCAGAAGTGCATTACCTCGCGCGGTTCACCGCTCTCCACCGCAATGCCTGCCTGGCTACGCAGTCGTCGTTCGAGCAGGCCGTGATGCAACGCGGCCGTGGCCAACAGGCAGGGGATCGGCGCCCGCTTCGGCGAGATGTCGCGATCGCTGATGATCAATAGCGACGCACCTGCGGCGATGGCTCGCTCCGCGGAATCTACCAATTCTTTCAGGGCCTTTCTCAACGCCCGAGCCGGATCGGGATCGACCGCCGAGAAGAGCGCCGGCAGCGTTACCACTTGGAAGTCGTCGCGCCCGGCACTGCGCAGCGCTCCATGTCCTCGTTGGTCAGGATCGGATGAGTCAGCTTGAGTTGCCGGCAGTGTGCGGGCGTCTCGTCCAACAGGTTGCGTTGCCGTCCCGTAAACGACATCAGCGACATTACCAAGCCTTCACGCAACGGATCGATCGGCGGGTTCGTAACCTGGGCAAAAAGCTGCTTGAAGTAATTGAACAGCAGCTTCGGCCGGTCCGAGAGCACGGCCAGCGGCGTGTCGGTGCCCATCGAGCCAACCGGCTCTTGGCTATTGGCCGCCATGGGTCCGACTACGGTCTGCAAATCTTCCCGCGTATATCCAAAGCAGCGCAGGCGCAGGGCCAGCGTTTCGCGATTCAGCGGCGTGGGCTTGGCCGGTTGAAACAGGCCGCGCAGCTCGATGCGATTCTCTTCGAGCCATCGCCGGTAAGGCTTCTGCCGCGAAATCTTGCCTTTGATTTCATTATCGACGACGATCCGCCCCTCGTCGGTGTCGACCAGGAACATGCGTCCCGGCTGAAGACGGCCTTTCCGGCGGATCCGCTCGGGCGGAAACTCGATCACGCCGACTTCGCTGGCCAAAACGACCAAACCGTCGGTGGTGACAACGTAGCGGCAAGGCCGCAGCCCATTGCGGTCCAGCGTGCCGCCGACCAGCCGACCATCGGTAAACAACATGGCCGCCGGCCCATCCCACGGCTCCATGATCGCGGCGTGGTATTCGTAGAACGCCCGCTTGTCGGTCGAAATATAGTATCGAGGTCCGAATGCCTCGGGGATCATCATCATCAAGGCATGCGGGGCCGAGCGCCCTGCTCGGACCAGCAGTTCCATCGCGTTGTCGAAACAGGCCGAATCGCTTCCACCGGGCTGAAGGATCGGAAACAACTCCGAAATATCGGCGGTCAACTGCGGCGCCGACATGGCCTTCTCTCTACCCCGCAACCGATTGGCATTGCCGCGCAGCGTGTTGATCTCGCCGTTGTGGGCGACCATTCGGAACGGCTGCGCCAGACGCCAACTAGGAAACGTGTTCGTGCTGTAGCGCTGGTGAACGATGGCCAATGCGGTTCGTACGCGATCGTCACCCAGATCGGGGTAATAGGCAAACAACTGCGGGGCCAGGAACATTCCCTTGTAGACGATCGTGCGGCACGACATCGACGGCACGTAGAACTCGTGGGCCGCCTCGCCCAGCATTTCGGCGACGCGCCGCTCGATGCGTTTGCGCACCACGTACAGCCGGCGCTCAAGTTCCTCGTCCGCGCGTCCCGCGCCATCAATAAATGCCTGACGAATCACCGGCTCGGTGTTCCGCGCCAAATCGCCAAGGCAATCATCTTGAATCGGGACGTCGCGCCATCCCAATAGCCGCAGACCATCTTCCGTGACCGCCTCGTTGAAAATTTGCTCGCAACGGGCCCGGGGCGCCTCGTCGCGCGGCAGAAACAGCATGGCAACGCCATATTGCTTTGGATCGGGGACTTGGAATCCGAGGCTTCCCGTCACGGATCGAAAAAAACCATGAGGCAGTTGTATCAGGATGCCAGCGCCATCGCCCGTCGATTCGTCGGCGCCGGACGCACCGCGGTGCATAAGATTCAGCAGCACTTGCTTGCCATGCTCGACGATGGCATGGTCGCGACGTCCGGAGAGGTTGACAACCGCGCCAATTCCGCAGGCGTCGTGTTCGCATTGCGGGTCGTAAAGACCCTGAGCATTTGGCATCGAACTATTCATATCGAAGTCTAGATTTCTACGGCCACAGCGCGGCCGACATGTGGACAGCAGTCCGGTATAAGTCATACTATCATTAGTTAATCTAATGTCAACTTATACCTAGTATTAGTAAGTATTTTCACGGGCAGCCGGCGGTGCGTCCGTCGGGCTAGTCGCCGACCAGCGTTTGTTGGTCGCTGATTGATATACACCCATCGAACGCACGGTTTTTGGGTGTAAAATCAACAGTCGGCAATCAACGATCAACAGACCGCTATGTATCATACGGAACCAACGGACTTTGTGCGATGTGCCTTAGCCAGCGGTCTGTTGACGCAACAACAGCTCGATGACGCCTGCGCAGGCGCGCCTGATGGCAGCGGGCCGGACGTTCCACCGCCCAGCGACAGGCAGCTCGCCGACCGTCTGGTTGATCTAGGACTTCTGAATGCCTGGCAGGCGAAGCAGTTGCTGGACGGCCAAACCCGGTTCAATCTGGGGCCGTACCAGATTATCGATTCCCTCGGGCAGGGGGGCATGGGACAAGTTTTCAAAGCGCAGCACGGCAAGATGGGCCACATCGTGGCGATCAAAGTGTTGCCACGCGACAAGTGTACGCCCGAGGCCATCGCCAACTTCCAACGCGAAATCCGCGCGATGGCCCGACTCGATCATCCTAAGCTCGTCAGCGCCTTGGACGCCGGCGAGGACGGCAATGTCCATTACTTAGTTACCGAGTTCGTGCCTGGGATGGATCTGCGAAAATTGGTTCGCCAGGACGGCCCGCTGGACATGTCGGCGGCTGCGTCGGTCATCTGCCAAGTGGCCGATGGGTTGGCATACGCTCACGCCCAGGGGATCGTGCATCGCGACGTAAAGCCGGGCAACGTGCTGGTCTCGCCGGAGGGCGACGCAAAACTCTTGGACCTCGGACTTTCCGGCCCATCGACCCGCGCCGGAGAGCGATCCGCGCCAGGGGAAGATTGCCGGCACGGCCGACTATCTTTCGCCCGACCAAATTCGCGACCCTTGGAGCCCTTCGCCGGCCTGGGACATTTACTCGCTCGGCTGCACGCTGTATTACGCGGTGACGGGCAAGGTGCCCTTTCCCGGCGGAACGACGTCTGACAAGGCCAGGGCACATTGCGAACTGCGTCCCTTGGATCCACGACGGCTCAACCCGTGGCTCAGCCCCGAGTTTGTCGACGTGATGGCCGACATGATGGCCAAGGAGCCGGCGCAGCGGATTTCAGCGCCCGGGACGTGATCGCGCGGCTGACGCCCTTCGTGACCCGCCACGCCGTGCTTCCCCCGCCGATCGTCACGCGGCCCGTCGTGTTGCCAACCGAAGCAACGGCGTCAACCGTTGCGCCGCCACCTCGCGTTCCGCTGCCCGACACCGAGGACGACCTCGCGGTCGCCATGCCGGCAGGCTCGCGTGCAGACGAGAGTTTTAGCAGCGAGGCGCGTCTCGATGATGAAGCGGATGATTCGCACTCAGTGGAAATTGTCGAACAGACGGGACTGATGACCGTGCTGTGGCCGCTCACGGTCTTCTTCTTGGCCCCGCTGGCCCTGGTAGGTGCAACGCTACTGCTATGGCTCGTGGTGCGAGCGCTGATGTAGGTCGCACGCCGGTCCATAGCGTGCTTTTGTGGAGGCTGCACGGCAAAAAGCCGATTTGCGCACGGGGTCCGACATGAGGACCGGCCGTTCGTGCACCGTTCAAGCGTGGGGCGCGACGCGGGTCGATTCGTCGCCGAATAGGCGGGTCAGCCGCTCGCGGAGCATGAGCCGCGCCCTAAGCAGCCGCACTTTGACCGCCTCGACGCTGAGGCCGAGAATGTCGGCCGTTTCACGCGTAGAAAGCTCCTCGATGTCGCGCAGCACGAACACCACCCGATATTTCTCGTTGAGAGTGGCCAAAGCTTCGTCGATGTACTGTCGCGTTTCCCGCCGCTCGGCAATCGCTTCCGGCGTTTCGCGCCACACGGCGATGTACTCGGGGTGCGGAATCCCTTCGTAGTTGTCGCCGGAGTCTTGGGCGTCGAGCGATGGGCCTGCACGCACGGCCCTTTTTCGCAGCAAGGCCAAGGCGTGGTTCGTGGCGATTCGCAGCAGCCAAGTGCGAAATCGCGACTCCTCACGAAATTCCGGCAGGTGCTCGATCACGCTCAGGAACGTTTGCTGAGTGACTTCCTCGGCATCCTGATGTTGCTGGACGATCCGCTGGCCGACGCCGTACACCTGCCGTTCATACTTCAGCAGCAGCGATTCGACGGCCGCAAAATCGCCGGCCTTGGCGCGGTCGATGAGCGGTTGATCTTCGTCATCCTTGCCTTTCCACTGTTCGCGCAACGCCCGGCTCAGACGCTCGTGGAGCGCCGGCGGAAGTTCATACTGCCGGTCGGCCTGGAAGAGCTTGATCGTCTGGCGGATGTTGTCGACAACGACCTGGCAGGGATTGCAGCCCTTGAGGTGTTCTTGGAAAGACTCGCAGATGCCCGGCTCCAAATCGCCGTCGACGTACTCATTCATCACGGCGAGTAGTTCTTCGCAGGTCATGGCTATTCTCGCAGAGTGGGCCGTAGGCATGCTCTGTTTGCCGTTACGTGGCGCAGCAAAGTAAGCGTGCTTGCGGTAGTCTAGCCGAGAGGTGCGGCCGGCTACAAGTCGAGCATGGCCTTCAACCGAGTCTTGCTGACAAGACCTTTCTCTTTCGCCGTGATGCGGCCGTCCTTGAACACAACCAGACTGGGAAGCGCCTTGATGCCATAGCGGGCGGCCAGTTTCGGATTTTCATCGACGTTGATCTTGACCACTTTCGCCTGCGGGCTCTCGGCGGCAATTTCCTCAAGCGTGGGGGCCAGCGCCTTGCAGGGACCACACCAGGTTGCGTAGAAGTCGACCAGGACGGGCACGTCAGACTCGAGAACTTCGCGATCGAACGTGGCGTGGCTGCCATGCACTACGCCTCGCCGGATGGTTCTGGCTTCGCGACGCTCACTTCGGGCAATGCTCGCGGGCGCAACAGGAGCCGGCGGCATGGCCGTGGCCATCGAGGCCATGGATACCTGGGCCGTTTGTCGCACCAGGGCATGCGGCGGCTGTGGCGGCAGATTTTGCACGCCGGAGCGTGGCGCGTCCATGAAGGCGACCGCGTCGGGCGATGACGGCTCATCCGGATTGAACGCCTCGTCCGAGACGGTTGCATCGCCAATGGGACTTGCCTGAGAAATTGGCGCACCTTCGACGGCCGTGGGCGGTTCCTCGACAGCTCTCGCAATGGCGCCCCGCGCAATCAGCAGATCGCTTGAATGCGCATCCGGCCAGTGGCCACATTCCCGTAACGATCAACAGACCTACGATCGCGAGCCGGTTTCGGCGTCCTGCCGTTCTGTAATCCATGGCCTCTTCGCTCCTCCGGGATGATAGTTACATTCCACCTACTGAGCAATGCTACTTTGGCTGCGCCGTACAAGCTGGCAACCCGCAGCGACCTAAGAGCCACGACATGGGGCACCAGTTAGTGAAAGCCGACTGCACTAGGTTCAGACCGACGAATCCGGTCAGGCCCAGCCAATACGGACTATACAGCCATGCTAGCAGCAGGCTCACGAGCACGACCGTTCCCGCAATCAAACGTAATCCGCGTTCGATCGTCATGGCTGGTTTCCTTTCGGTTTAACGACATCGTTGCTCGGTGTTTCCCCGGGCTCGGCGACATAGGTCGGGCATGCGGCCGATCTGCATCCGCCCGACATGCACGTCGGGACGCCGAACCACGGCAAGACCCACCGGTTGAGCACGATCCAAAGCATAAGTATGCCAAATACCAGCAAGAACTCTTTCATCTTCGACCTCCGTAATTTCAGCATTGGGTCAGTAAGCTCGCCTCTCTGAAGTCACGACGAGTTCGCCGCATGAGTAAACTTGGCGGCCCACCGCTCGCGCATAATGTTGTGTAGCCGTTCGTGCAAGCCGGCCGGCAGGGGAACCACCTCGTCGGCCCGGTAGAGCGTAATCGTCTGCCGGATGTTGTCGATGACGACGCGGCAAGTATTGCAGCCGGTCAGGTGCTCGTGCAACGCTTGGCAAAGGGCCGATTGCGTCTCGCCGTCAACGTACTCGTTCACGGCGCCAAGGAGTTCTTTGCATTTCATGGTTCCGCTCCCGCACAGATCCACTTTCAGTCTAGCGGCTGAGCAACGCTCGCAGTTGATTCTTGCTGGCCAGCCCAACCAGTTCGTCGGCGACAGCCCCGTTCTTAAATAGCTTGAGACTTGGAATCGAATCGACGCCGTATTGGGCCGCCAATTGTGGGCTATGGTCCACGTTGATCTTGACGATCTTTGCGTCGGGCGTTTCCGCGGCCAATTCGTCCAATATCGGCGCCAGTCGTCGGCACGGTCCGCACCAGTCGGCATAGAAGTCGACCAAGACGGGCACCTTCGAATCCAATACGACTTGGGCGAATGTCTTGCCGTCGGCGTGAATCACTTGTTGGTTTCCCTGCATAACGGACATGTTCTCTTCTCCTGTTGTCGAGGTAGGTATACCGGTCGCGCTGTAAACAAAGATGGCCACCATGGCGATGAGTAGACCAATTGCGGCCAGTGCCGACGGGTGCTTGAAAGCTTGTTTCGCCATGGTGGCCCCTTTTCAGTGGTTGGTTCCAGTTGGTTTCTATTAGGACCGATGCACGGCGGTGCCGAATGGTTACACGGCCGAGCATGGATTTTTGCGCCGGCACGTCGCCGAACTGCTGGCAACTCGCCTGGCATTCGACACGGACTCGACAGCCATCCCCCCGATCGATGTATGTGGGGACGCTGCCGCTTGCAGGAGAACTGCAAAGTCGCATTTTGTGAGCGGACAGGAGAATTTGTCATCCTGAGCGCAGCGAAGGATCTCGTTGGCAAGCAAGGACTTGTACAATACCACAGAGATTCTTCGCTGCGTTCAGAATGACGGTTCCCCGGACTTTGCAGTTCTCCTGTTGCCGCTTGAAACGGTCTTGCATTCCGAAAGTATTTGGCTAAAATGCCAAATAGTGGATCGCCGATAGAGCATACATTGATTTCGAGTCACGGGTTCGACATGAAGACTTTGGCACGATACGAGACACGGGTGCGTGTGGTGAAGGCCATGGCCCATCCCACGCGGATGTTCATTGTTGATGAACTGTCGCGAACGGGCGAGCGGTGCGTCTGCGACCTGACCGAGCGGATCGGCGACGACATTTCGACTGTCTCGAAACACCTGGCAATTCTCAAGCGGGTGGGCATCATCGGCGACGAAAAACGTGGCAACCAGGTGTTCTACCGGCTCAAGGTGCCTTGCATCATGGACTTCTTCCGCTGCGTCGAAACGGTGATCGAGTGTCACGCGGCGGGCTGCAAGGTTTGCGCCTGTAAGTAGAAGAATCGCGACGAGGGGCGCGGGCCGCCTCTCTTTTTTTGGAATCAGTATTTGGCATTTTTGCCAACGAGGAAATCACGGATGCGAGATGGCATTACACGGCGGCTGCCGCTCTTGGATCGCTACCTGACGCTCTGGATTTTTCTAGCGATGATTGTCGGCGTGGCGCTGGGGCGAGTGGCGCCTGGTTTCGGCGCCCTGATCAACGAGTGCAAGTTCGGCGAGACCACCAGCATCCCCATCGCGCTGGGGCTCATTCTGATGATGTATCCGCCACTGGCGAAGGTGCGGTACGAAGAATTGGGCGACGTGTTCCGCGATGGCAAAGTGCTGGGTCTGTCGCTAGTGCAAAACTGGGTGATCGGGCCGATCCTCATGTTCGCCCTGGCAGCCATCTTCCTCCGCCATCAGCCGGAGTATATGACGGGACTGATCCTGGTTGGCTTGGCCCGCTGCATCGCCATGGTCATCGTGTGGAACGAACTGGCGAAGGGCGACAGCGAGTATGCGGCCGGCTTGGTGGCCTTCAACAGCATCTTTCAAGTGTTCTTCTATAGCTTCTATGCCTACGTCTTTATTGTCGTCGTGCCGCAAAAGCTTGGGCTGCCGCTGGCGGTCGACGAAGAAACGCTTCGCACCCAAGTGACCATCGGGCGGATTGCCCAAAGCGTATTCATTTACCTGGGCATCCCGTTCTTGGCCGGTATGATCACGCGCCTGGTATTGGTCAAAGCCAAGGGCCGGCAGTGGTACGAGACGAAGTTCATTCCGAAGATCAGCCCCATCACATTCGTCGCCCTGTTGTTCACGATTCTCGTGATGTTCAGCCTTCAGGGCGAAAAGATCGTGCAGAAGCCGTTGGACGTGCTGATGATCGCCGTGCCGCTGTTGATCTACTTCGTGGTGATGTTTATGGCGAGCTTCTACATGAGCCGCAAAATGGGCGCGGACTACGCCAAGACGGCAACGCTTTCGTTCACGGCGGCCAGCAACAATTTTGAGTTGGCCATCGCCGTGGCGGTGGCCGTATTCGGCATCGACCATGGTGCGGCCTTCGCCGCGGTGATCGGGCCGCTGGTCGAGGTGCCTGCGTTGATCGGTCTGGTCAACGTATCGTTGTATTTTCGGCGGCGCTATTTTGGGGAGGAAGCAGCCGGGCAACTCGGCCTCGCAGCCCCGGCAGACACCGATTGAAAATCGTGCAAACAGCTCGTCTATTTTGAAAGGACAGATGCCATGCGACGCGTGCTTAACATCGTGACCGGAATCGGACTGTGTACGGCACTTATGCTTGGGACGGCCGGATCCGAGGCCGCGCCGCCGACCAAGGCGCCGGCGCCCTACGCGGCCAAGATGAACAAGAAATTCGCCGATCCAAACGCCAACATCGACGAGTTCGTCCAACGCTTTGAGAGCGAGGCCCGCGACGTTTTCGCCAAGCGTCAGGCGATCACTCGGGCCGTGGCATTGAAGCCGGGCGACTGCGTCGCGGACATCGGCGCCGGCACCGGCCTGTTCACGTTCCTGTTTGCCGAGCAAGTTGGCCCAAGCGGCACGGTGTACGCCGTGGACATTGGGCCGGCGTTCGTGAAATATATAGCCGAGCAGGCGAAGCGACGCGGCCTTGAGCGAATCGTTAAGACGGTGTTGAACACGCCCAACTCGGCCGAGTTGCCCGCACGTTCCATTGACGTTGCCTTTTTGTGTGACACGTATCACCATTTCGAGCAGCCGGAAAAGATGCTGGCGTCGATTCACCGCGCACTGCGACCGGGTGGGCGGTTAGTGGTCGTTGATTTTGACCTTCGCGGCGGCGACCGGGAGTACGTCGTACAGCGCGCCGTGCGCCGAAAGAGGTCTATTACAAGGAGATTGAGGCGGCCGGTTTCCAGCGGATTGAAACCCGGGACGCGCCCACGATCAAGGACAATTTCTATGCCGAGTTTCGCCGGCGCACAACTAAGCCGGCGGCCGCGACGGACGTGCCGCGGCACAAATGAGTGTGACGCGCCGGTACGGCGTAACCTGGGAGGAGTCAGAATGCCCGAATTTCTGGAGACCACGGTCGATAAGTTCATTTTCCGTGTCGCTACCGATCGCCTTTATAGCAGCGACGGCGTTTGGGTTTTGAAGACTGACGGCGGGCAGCGCGGCTTGGGCTGAGCGACTACGTGCAGCAGCGCGGCGGCGATGCGGCCTTCATCCATCTCAAGCCGGTCGGCACTCGACTGGCCCGCGGCGACGAGTTCGCCGAGTTGGAGACGATCAAGGCCAACGTCAGCCTGATGTCGCCGCTCAGCGGAGATATCGTGGAAATCAACAAGGACCTGGACCTGAATCCCGAGAACATCAACCAGGACCCATACGGCAAGGGTTGGCTAGTGGCGATCGAAGCGGCAGCCTGGGAGACAGACAAGGCCAAGCTGCTTGATCCGCAAACCTATCTGGTGGAAATGCGACGGCAGGCGGAAGCGGAGATGGAATTGTCATGAGCACAACGGCGCTATATCACACCACGGTTCAGTGGAAGGGCGAACACCGCGGCCATTTGGTCATGGGCAACGGACCAGAGTATGAGTTCTCGGCGCCGCCGGACGCGCACGGCTATGCGGGCGTGTTTACGCCCGAGGACGCGTTCGTGGCGGCCGCTAACACATGCGTGATGATGATGTTTATTTGGGCAACCGAGCGGTTCAAGTTGAAGCTACTGTCGTACGAATGCCGTACCGAGGGCACCAAGCTGATTGAACTGGACCGCACGGAAATCTTTTCACGGCTGCATTTCCGTCCGGTGATCCGCGTGGCCGCCAACGGCGAGTCGGCCGAGGTGGTCGAGGCACGCGTCCGCCGGGCGCTTCAGTCGGCCCAAAAATACAGCCTTGTGGCAAACTCCGTGAAGTCGGAAATAGTTGTGGACCCTGAAATCCTGATCGAGGAAAGTTGAAATGATCATCCAAGTCCTTGGCACCGGTTGCACCAAATGTAAGACGCTTTACGACATCGCCAACAAGGCGGTGGAAGAGACAGGCGTGGAGGCATTGGTCGAAAAGGTGGAAGATATCCAGAAAATCATGTCGTACAACATCCTCATGACACCCGGGCTGGTTATCGACGGTTACGTCAAAGTCGCCGGGCGCGTGCCGAGCCTGGAAGAGGTCAAGCGGCTGTTGTCGGCAGCCCAGTCAGCATAAGAAACTTCGCGTCAATGAAGGAACCTGCGATGGCAAGCAATTCACAGCGTGGGCCCGTCCTGTTGATTCCGTGTAGCGGGATCGGCAAAGTCCAAGGCCTTATTAGCCGCGAGGCGGTCTTCCATGTGGCGGATACACTGGCCCCAGGTCAGACGGAACCGATGTGTTTGGCCCTGTTGGTCACCGATGACGCCGAAGCTCGCGAGCGGGTACACAACCACGAGTGCGTTACCGTGGACGGTTGCCCCAAACTTTGTGCGCGGAAGAATGTCGAGCTTTCCGGCGGCAAGGTTGCCTTGAGCGTCCGGGTGTACGAAACTCTCAAGCGGCACCGCGGCGTCCAATTCGGCTCGCCCACCACGTTGAGCGACGGTGGCTGGGCGGCAGTGGATGAAATTGCACGCGAGATTGTTGAAACGACGCAGGCCATTGACAAGTAAGGTGATTTCGTGACCGAAGCAACAAAAGTTGGCATTATCGCATGCAGCGGCGAGGAGTTGGCCTCAGGAACCATTTCTCGGCTGGCAACCCGCCGCGTGCTGGAAGTGCTTCGCCCTCGGACGACGGTGACATTGTGCCTGCCGCTGTTTCTGGCGGGCGAAGAGCAGGAACGCCGCTTCGCCCGCGAGCATCCGACGATCACCATCGACGGCTGCGACAAGATGTGTGCGAAACGCGGGACCGAGCAGCACAGCGGCAAGGTCGCGGCGTCACTGGTTGTCAGCGAGATTCTCGGCGATCGCTTGGCAAAATGCCACCGCTCGGCCCGAGATTTCGACAAGGCCGATGAGGAAGCGGTATGGATTGTGGCGGAACGGATCGCAGCCGAGGTGGATGCGTTGGCGGCCGCGCCCGGTTTTGAGCCAGCCGTTGCTGGGCAGAGCGGCGAGGCTTGCTGTTCCTGTGGCAAACCGCCCCCCGAAGAGGCATTGGTCATCGGCGAGGCGAGCGTCGCGATCAATGGCTTGCCGCTGGTCTTCGATCACCTATACCAGGGTGGGCTCAGGCCGAGCGACCACTTCGAGGACCTGGTCTTGGAGACCGTTCGCATTTACCATGCAATCGAGCCGGGCGAGGAAGCGGCGTATCGCCAAGCGCTGTCCGTCGCGTATCGTGAGTATTGCCAACGGAAGGAGCAGTGACATGGACCTGAAGAACGCGGTGGCCGTGTGCCTGCTTTCGCTGTTCTCGGCCACGTTGGTCGTGCTGATCGCCCGGGCGATCGACGATCGGGCTGCGTCGCGGCTCGAACCACAACTGGCTGCCATCGTCGAGGAGCTGCAAGCGATTCGCCGCAACGGCGGAATGGCGGCGTCCGAGGCTGCCGATACGACCGAAGCGTTGAGCAACGGCCTGATCGTCTATTACTTCCACAGCAACACCCGGTGCCCGACCTGCCAGTCCATCGAGTTGCAAGCCCACGACGCCGTTGTAGAAAATTTTGAGCCTCAGTTGGGCCGACGCGAAATCGCGTGGAAGGTCCTTAACTATGAGCAACCGGCGTCCGCGCAACTGACCAAGAAGTTCGATATACAGATGCCGGTCGTTGTGCTGGCCAAGATGGATGGCGGCCAGATCAAGAACTGGAAGCGCCTTGATGAAGTGTGGGGGCTGGAAAACGACAAGCCGGCCTTCGCCCGATTCGTGCGCGACGAGATTGCAAAGATGCTGGCGGGCGACAAGTCGGCCGAGGCCGTAGCGGCTAAAGACGTCGCGCCAGCACAAGGCGGCTCGGCTCCTGCCGATCTGCCCGTTCCCACCCCGACAGCAGACCTGCCGGTTCCCTAGCGAGCAATGTTCTATTAGAAAAACAGGAGGATAGTCCCGATGAAACGCATCGTTTTGTTCAGTGTTGCCGTTGTGGCTGCAACGACATGTATACTCGTGGCAACGGCCCGTGTTGGCTTGGCGGCCGATGCGCCTGCCGAGCGCGTCGTGGCGATGTACTTTCATCGCACCCAACGTTGCCCCACGTGCTTGAAGATGGGCAGCTACAGTGAAGAGGCGGTCAAGAGCGGCTTCGCCAAAGAGATCAAGGACGGCAAGATCGCTTTCTACTACATCGATTTCCAAGATGAGAAAAACAGCGCGTATACGAAGGGCTACAAGGTCACCGGGCCGACGCTGATCATTGCCAAGGTGTCTGGCAAGAAGGTCTTGGAATACAAGAGCCTGACGGACATTTGGACGAAGGTCCGCGACAAGCGGGCGTTCATCGACTACGTCCAATCCAACATCAAAGACTACTGCAAATAGGCCGATTCATGGTTGCCTACCTGCTTTATGCCGGAGCGGCACTGTACTTGGGCGTGCTGACCTCGATCAGCCCTTGCCCTTTGGCAACCAATATCGCGGCCATCTCCTACGTGGGCCGGCGGGTGGACAAGCCGCGCGCGGTGATCTGGGCCGGCATACTCTACACCCTCGGCCGCTGTTTGCTCTACCTGGCGCTGGCCGTATTGTTGACCAGCACGGCCCTTTCGATTCCGGCCGTTTCGGTGTTCCTCCAAAAATACATGCACTTGGTTCTCGCGCCGGTGTTCCTGCTCTTGGGCATGTTTCTGGTAGGGCTGATCACGACCAATCTCGGCGGCGCGATGATGACCGAGAGGATGCAAAAGCGGATCGACGCGATGGGCCTATGGGGCGCGCTATTGTTGGGCGTGCTCTTCGCCGTGTCGTTCTGTCCGACTTCCGCGGCGTGGTTTTTCGGCCTCGTGGCGCTCATGATGGGTTCGGAAGCGGGTGCCATCACGGCGCTGATTGGCAAGGTCGGCATCGCGCTGCCCGAAGCGTCTCTGCCCGGCGGGACGCTCATTCTGCCGTTGATTTACGGCATCGGGACGGCCGTTCCGGTATTGCTCGTTGCACTGCTGCTGGCGTATAGTGCCCAATCTGTCGGCAAAGCGTATAACGCGATTGCCAAAACGGAGTGGTGGGCGCGGCAGGCCACGGGCTGGCTCTTCATCTTGCTCGGCGTCCATTTCTCGCTAAAGTATGCGTTTGACGTGGATGCACTGGAGCCGCTGTGGGGCCTATTGATGGGGTAAGGAGCGAGGGGCCGGTCGATTGTCGCTGTTTTTACCTCCGTTCCCCCTTTTCAAAAGGTCTTTGAAGCGTCGCCAAGCTGTCTTCTCGCATGCCGTTGTAACCAAATATCGCCGATAAACGTCCTTTTATACGGGGACCTCTCCCGGTATCCATTTCTAGGTGTTTCATGAGCGTTCGAGATGTATTGCGGACAGGCTGGCGTTGGACCATTCGCGGAGCCGTGTTGCTGGGTTTTGCGGCGGGCGCCGCACTGCTCATGCTTAAGCTCTCGGGATACTTCGAGCCGAAGGTGCCGATTGAGTCGGCAGCAAGCACAGCTACCTCGCAAGAAATTGACGGCCAAGTGGTCGCGGTTCGCTCGATTCGGTTGCCGTTGAGCGAATCGGCCATGGGTACGATCCGCGCAAAGCACGAAATTACCATCGGCTCCAAACTATTGGCACGCGTGGTGGAGGCGAACCTTCTGGCCGGCCAGAAGGTTCAAAAAGACGAAGTGTTGATCCGGCTGGACGACACCGACTTGAGGGCCAAACTTCGCCAAGCGAAAGCCGCCGTGGCTTCGGCCGAAGCCGTCCGCAATCAGGCCGCCGTTGACGAGCGGCGGCTTACGCAGTTGGTCAAATCGAGAGCGGTCAGTCGACAGGAATACGAACAGGGGGTGACAACACTACAGTCTGCCGAGGCCGATTTGCTCCGCGCAAACGAGGCAGTGAACGAGGTGCAAGCAACGCTTGATTGGGCCACCATTCGCTCTCCCATCGATGGCACGGTCATCGACAAGAAGGTTGACGTCGGCGACATGGTCACCCCCGGCCAGACGCTCCTCACGCTCTTCGATCCGAAACACATGCAATTGGTTGCCAGCGTTCGCGAATCGTTGACCCGCCGGCTCCGCATCGGACAGGAGATCGGCGTGCAAGTGGAAGGACTTAACAAGCAATGTAGCGGCACGGTGAGCGAGATCGTGCCCGAGGCGCAATTGGCCAGCCGCGCCTTCCAAGTGAAGGTTACCGGACCCTGCCCGGCCGGAATCTATACAGGCATGTTCGGCCGAATCGTGATCCCCTTGGAGGATGAACAAATACTGGTCATTCCGCGAAAGGCCGTGCAAGAGATCGGTCAACTGGAATTGGTCGACGTCGTGGAAAACGGCCGTACGAGCCGGCGAGCGATCCGCACGGGGCGCGACTTCAAGGAAGACGTCGAGGTGCTCTCCGGCCTGAAGGAAGGCGAAAAGGTCGTCATCCCCGCCACGCAAAATAGCACGCAAGGAGGCGGCCTGTGACGGAACATCTTGATCGGACCGCGGGCCAGGAACACGGTTTCACGAATCGGATCGTAAAGATCTTCCTGGAATCGAATCTTTCCATCATTCTGATTCTGTTGGCCACGATCGTTGGTCTGGCGGCGCTAGGCCTGACGCCGCGCGAGGAAGACCCGCAAATCATCGTGCCGTTGGCCGATGTGTACGTCAATTACCCGGGTCATTCGGCGGCTGAAGTCGAACAATTGGTGACCACGCCGTTGGAGAAGATTCTCTATCAGATCGACGGCGTCGAGTATGTCTACTCGATGAGTCGCGAGAATCAGGCGATCATTACGGTCCGCTACTATGTGGGCGAGGACCGCGAGCGGAGCTTGGTGAAGCTCTACAAAAAGCTCGACGAAAACGTGGACATCGTGCCGCCGGGCGTGACCGGCTGGGTCGTCAAGCCGGTCGAGATTGATGACGTGCCGGTCGTAACACTTACCTTGGCCAGCGCCTCGTCTGACGGCACGGCCTTGCGCCGCGTCGCCGAGGAGATTACGCAGCGGCTTGCCTCCGCAGACAATGTCTCGCGGGCCTATGTCATCGGTGGGCAGCCGCGCGTCGTGCAGGTGCTGATGGATCCGAATCTGATGGCGGGGCATCATATCTCGCCGCTGGAAGTGCAGCGGGCAATCCAGGCCGCCAACGTCCAAATGGCAGCAGGCGATTTTCGCGAGAATGATCGACTCATCCGCGTCGAGGCGGGAGAGCCCTTCACCGACGCCCGACAACTGGGCGACCTTGTAGTTGGTGTCTTCGACGGCCAGCCGGTCTTTCTGAAGAGTGTGGCCACGGTCAAGGATGGGCCGGATGAAATCGAAAGCTATGTGCGCCATGGCTGGGGACCCGCCCGCGGCTTCACGAAACACGAGTTCTTTCCGGGCACGCTGTTGGGAGAGAGCCCTTCGGACGACGCCCATCGGGCAGAGACATCCGCCGGCCCACTAGTGAGTGCTACGGGCGCCGCCAGTGCTGTGACAATTGCCATCGCCAAGAAGAAGGGCTCCAACGCGGTCTGGGTGGCCAACGATATTTTGCGCAAGGCCGAGAAGTTGCGTGCGGCCATCGTGCCCAGCAACATGGAACTGATCGTCACCCGAAACTACGGTCTCACGGCCAACGAGAAAGTCAACGAACTGGTCGAAGGTTTGGCAGTAGCCATTGTCATCGTCGTGGCCCTATTAACGCTGGGCCTGGGCTGGCGCGAGGCGCTCATCGTGGCGGTCGCGGTGCCGGTCGTCTTCGGACTGACGCTGGCCGTGAACCTGATGCTGGGCTACACGATCAACCGCGTCACGCTCTTTGCCCTGATCCTGTCACTGGGCCTGTTGGTCGATGATCCGATCGTCGACGTCGAAAATATCGTTCGGCATTTCGCGCTTCGCAAGAAGGCCACACGGCGGATCGTTCTCGAAGCCGTGGCCGAAATCCGACCGCCGCTGATCACGGCGACGCTGGCCGTTATCGTCAGTTTTCTGCCGATGTTCTTCATCACCGGGATGATGGGCCCCTATATGCGGCCAATGGCCTTGAACGTGCCCGTCACGATGCTGATGTCGATGGTCGTGGCATTCACCATCACGCCGTGGCTCGCCTTTCACGTACTGAAGCGCAAGTACAGCGTCCCGAGCGCTAAGGGCGGCAGTCCCCGTTCTGATGACACGAAGCATGCGACAGCTTCCCACAGTCACGACCCGCACGACTTGGACGCCGTCAAACAATCTCGCTTATACAAGTTTTTCTATCCGCTCATGGCGCCGTTGCTCCACAGCCGGTTGGTGGCGTGGTCGTTCCTGTTGGGCATGGTGCTGCTGACGCTGGCGGCGATGGGGCTGGCAGCAACACGCAGCGTGCCGCTCAAAATGCTCCCGTTCGACAACAAGAATGAGTTGCTCTTAGTGCTGGATTTCGACAAAGGCACCACCTTGGAGCGTACGGACGCGGCCGTTCGCGACTTCGAGGCGTATCTGGCCCACGTGCCGGAAGTCTCGGACTACACGAGCTATGTCGGTCTGGCTTCGCCCATGGATTTCAATGCCCTGGTGCGACACTACTATTTGCGCCAAGGCGACGACGTCGCTCAGATACAAATCAATCTGGCGGGCAAGAAGCATCGGCGACAGCAGAGCCATGCCATTGGCTTGCGGATGCGCAAAGATCTCCAAGCGATCGCCGATCGGCACCACGTGCGCATGAAGCTCGTCGAGACTCCGCCCGGGCCGCCGGTCATCGCCAGCGTAGTTGCCGAGGTATACGGCCAACCGGACAATCAATACGAGGACCTTCTTCTGGCCGCCGACACGGTGCGTGCACGACTGGCCGCCGAGCCCGGCGTGGTCGACGTCGATCAGGTGCGCGAGGCCGCTCAGCGAAAAATCATCTTTGTCACCGATAAGGAAAAGGCCGCGCTCAGCGGCATCACGACGGAGCAGATTGCCAGCACGTTCCCATCATTGGTCGAAGGCAGCACCGTCGGCGTGGTGCGAAACCAGACCGAGCGCAATCCGCTGCGCATCGAGTTGCGATTGCCCGTCGATCGGCGCAGCAGTGCCGCCGATCTGGCCAAGATCCAGGTCAAAGGAATCACCGGACAACTGGTGCCGCTGGCCGAACTGGGCAAATGGGAAACGGCACGTGTCGATCAGATGATCTACCACAAGAATCTTCAACGGGTGGCATACGTGTTTGCCGAAACGGCCGGGCGGCCGCCGGCAGACGTGGTCGTCGACGTGATGTCCGATCGAAACGTAAAGGTGAAAAATCAGCATGATGTTGAACACATCGGCAACGGCTGGATGACGACTAACCAGCCGCGGCCGGTCAACAATCGGACGTTCTTCTCAAACGGCAGCGGTATCGCCTGGGCCGTGCCCGCCGGTTTCACCGTAGACTTTGCCGGCGAGGGCGAATGGAAGATTACGCTCGACGTGTTCCGCGACCTCGGCTTGGCCTTCGGCGCGGCGATGATCGCCATCTACGTTCTCCTGGTGGCACAAATGGGCTCGTTCACCATCCCGTTGGTCGTCATGCTGGCAATCCCGCTGACGATCTTGGGCGTTATGCCGGGGTTCTGGCTGCTCAACGTGGTGAATGCCGAAGATGTGGGCGGTTTCCTCAACCCGGTCTATTTCACGGCCACCGGCATGATCGGCATGATTGCCTTGGCGGGCATCGTGACCCGCGACTCGATCATTCTCGTCGACTTCATCCACTTGTCGCTTTCCCGCGGGCGTTCCTTGTTCGACGCCATCATGGAAAGCCGCGTCGTGCGTCTGCGGCCGATTCTGCTCACGGCCAGCGCCGCCATGCTCGGCGCCGTGCCGATCATCATCGACCCGATCTTCTCGGGCCTTGCCTGGTCGCTGATTTTCGGCCTCTTTGCCTCGACGCTTTTCACGTTGTTCGTGATTCCCGTGGCCTATTGGTTGCTGTATGCCAACAAGCCCGGTCACGGCATGCCGCAGTCGACTATGGAAGCGCCGGACGAGACAGTGGGTGCGGTCGATGGGGAGACAAGCCGCGAGTTGCCGGGCGTTGCCGTGCATGACAGCCGCTGATGGCGGGTGGCAACGGGTGATTGCCCCCACCGCTTCACGCATCGAGAGAGATTCCGCTGATGCTCGCAACGACCTGTTGTCGGCGGTAATCTACCCGGACAGCGACGACCCGACCGACCTGTCGGGACCGGGCACCGATGGCTGTTTTGATCGGTTTGATCGGGTAGAATACGAGTATAATAGGTGAGGCGTGCAGATCGGGGATAGATGAAGGGGTCAAGACATCCGATGATTGAGGTAAAATAGTTCTGACCCCTTTTGTGCCCTATCCCCTTGTTCTCTCCCTTTTTTACCCCGGTCGAAATTGATTGCCTCGGCAGTGCGATTAGTGAGTGTAGAGGAGACCCAGCATGCATAAGCCAAGTGCAAGGTCGAATCCGTCAATTGGAGGGGGACAAAAAGACGCTTGGATGTCGTTAGCGGCCCACGATGGCGGCTGCTTGATACGTTGCTTCTTGGTGGTTGTACTTTTCTTGATAATCCCATGCGGCTGCCGTAACGACACGCCTCACGCTCCTGTGCGCAGTAACGATACTCCTCACGCCGGCATCCTCACTCCCGAGGAAACCGATATAGCGGACATCGCTAAGGCAGAGGTCGCGCGACGCGAAAAGGGGAACGAGATGGAAGCTGTATCGATCGAGAAGATAGACGGCAATTGGTGGGTGCATGTTCAAGCAGCGCCCAAGATCGTTAGCGGCGAAAAGGTTCATACGATTGGCGATGATCGGTTTGTTGTCATATCTCCCCAAAAGAAAGTACTCGATTATCATCTAGGACATTAAGGTCGGAAAACGGAGAAATAAGGGGGAGAAATAAGGGGATAAGTCCAATTATTCGTCATTCATGGCCTCGAAAATTGGACTTATCCCCTTTTTCTCCCCAACAAGCCCGGTCACGGGATGCCGCAGTCGACTATGGAAGCGCCGGACGAGACAGTGGGTGCGGTCGATGGGGAGACAAGCCGCGAGTTGCCGGGCGTTGCCGTGCATGACAGCCGCTGATGGCGGGTGGCAACGGGTGATTGCCCCCACCGCTTCACGCATCGAGAGAGATTCCGCTGGGGAGAAATAAGGGGATACGTCCAATTATTCGTCATTTATGACCTCGGAAATTGGACGTATCCCCTTTTCTCCCTTTCAGCACGCGAGCCCGTCACGCCCGTCATCACTTCAGAGCGTTTTCGAGAAGTGCCGCCAGTCCAGGCTGTCAGCGGTCAGCCATCAGCTTTCTAAATAAAACCGCGGATGACCGAAAGTGGTGCGTGGCCGAAAACCACGGCGGGGTGGCACTGACGGAAGGGGTGGCCTAGAGAGTGCCACTGGCTTTGCCAGTGCCGTGTGGTGTTCGATCTTTGACAATTTACTACGATGCGGCCGGCAACATGATCTCCGGCCCCAGTCCGAACAATCGAACGATCCAACAGCAGTACAGCTACGACGCCTGGAACCGGCTGGTCAAGGTGAAAGACAACTTCGGCGCGGTGGTCGAGGTGTACGGCTACGATGGGCTGCAGACGGGAAACGGTGTCAGGAACCGTTGTTCCGTCTATTCGTCCCATTTACTGTCCCGTGCACCGATGAATCGCTGCCGCAAGTCAGTTCACTCGCCGGGCTCGCCAATCCGACGCAGATAGCCGGCCAGCCGCACTTGCAGATCAATCAGGTTCTGCCACTCCCGCTGGTCGAGAGTTACCTGATCCCCCTTGCCCTTGGGCTTGACCGATTGCAGCAGCCCCCGCATGCGAAGGTTCATGGGGAGAAATAAGGGGATAAGTCCAATTATTCGTCATTCATGGCCTCGGAAATTGGACTTATCCCCTTTTTCTCCCTAGCTTGAGGCGAAGGTGGGGCCCATCCGATGAGCGATTTTGTGATCTGCATTGGCAGTGCCAGCAACCCGGCAAGTCTGATCCTGGGCAAAGTCTATCGCAGGCTGCTCGATGTGGAAGCGGAGAGGCACAACATGCTCCACGTCGTGGACGAGGACACGTCCGAACCGGATGATTATCTCTATCCGGCATCCATGTTTGTGCCTGTCGAATCGCCTGAGTCCGCCCAACGGGCGCTGACGATGGCAAGCAATTGAGTTGCGTATAGCGTCCCAGGAATTTCTCGATCCGTATTGTTGAGTGTCGGCAGTGGCTCATGCGGAATGTTTGGTCACCGACCAGTGCGTATGAATGATACGCCAATCGTCATTCTTGCGGTGGTAGACTTCCGTGCAATTCCAGCGATGTGCCTCGCCTTGAACGTAGCCTACGAAGTTGTACGTCAGTAAGGCGGCGCTGCCACAAAGCTGCACCTTCGCATTGGGCAACTCATAGCGATCCAGACGGATCTTGCCTCGCACTTTTTCGTACAACTCGGCGAGCGCCGCGATGCCCTCCAAGCGGCAATCCAGGCCGTTGTCGAAATACACGATGTCAGGATCGCAGATCTCCAGAAATCCAGAGGGGTCGCCTTGGCCCCAACGATCCAGCGCAGCACGCTCCATCGCGAGAATGGCATCCACGTCACACTTATCCGATGATGTCGGCATAACCTACAGGCCCTCTTTGGGAAAGGTTCGCTCCATGACATCTAACGCAAATCTCGCGGAAACCGTGGCTCGGCCGGCCGCCATCTCGATGCCGATTTCAACTGCTTCTAGAACCTCACGCAATGTGGCACCGCAAGACGCAGCTTGGTCAATATGCCATTGCATACATGATTCACAGTCCATCTGGACAAAGATTCCAATGGCAATCAACTCCTTGGTCTTCTTGGGCAGCGCACCATCGGCGAAGGCCGTCTGTTCCATCTGGAGAAAGGCATCGTATACCTTCGATTTCAGCGAGACGAGCTGTTGGTGCGCAATCTTTCGCTTGCGCGAGATGTCATCCAAGTTGTTCATACTGGGGAGTCTTCTCTTGGCACAGGTCACGAGAGAGTTAGTTACTGTTTATTCGAGATGCTAGATCAATGAAACCACACAAAGTAACGTAACGGTACGCTACACGTTGGTCAACAGCCCGGACCAAAACTCGTGTAATCTTGTCTGGCTGTACTCGCTCGATCTAGTGTCAAGGCGCATCGGGCCGCTTGATTACAAAATTACACCCGCATCCGCCCAAAACAGGTCAGGCACATGTCGTCGCTTTGTGGGCGAGGGCCGACGAAACGCTTCACATCGGCGAGGATGCGGCGGCCTACTTGGGCAACGCGTTCGACTTCCAAGCCCAAGACTGCCAATAGGCGTTGCTGTCCATAGAGGTCGTCATTGGCGTTCATCGCTTCGGTGATGCCGTCGGTGTAGAGAACTAGCGACTGCCCTTGAGCCAGCGGCACCACAAGTTCCTGATAGTCCACGTCGCAACTAACGCCCAGCGGCAGGCTCGTTTCCATTTCGCCGACCGCCTCGACCACGTCCGTGCCTCGTCGCAACAGCGGCGGCAGATGGCCGGCGTTTACGAGCGTTACTTCGTGGCGGCGCGGGTCCAAAACGGCCACCACCATGGTGACGAAACGATCTTCCCAAGCACTGTCGCAGAACGCTCGATTCAGCCGGCCCATGGCCTGGGCGGGCGACGGTTCGCCGGCCAGGAAGTAGCGTGTCTCGGCCGAAAGTTTGGCCATCAGCAGCGAGGCTGATATGCCCTTGCCAGATACGTCGGCCACCACGACTGCCAGCCGCCCGCCGGGCAGCTCCACGTAATCGTAGTAGTCACCACCGAGTTGATGGGCCGATTCGTAAAACTCGAAGAAGTCGTACTCCGGAATCCGCGGCGCGGCCGAGGGCAGAAAGCCGCGTTGCACCTCGTGGGCCATCGCCAATTCGCGGCGGATCGATTCGCTACGTATCTCGGCTTCGTGCAGTTGGGCATTTTCGACGGCAAATGCCGCCTGGCAGGCTACGCTCGCCAAGACGTCGAGATCGGCCTGCCGAAAGCGATTGCGCGGGTCGAGCGTATCGAGCTGAATCACGCCGAGCGACTCACCGTCCTGGTCGACCAACGGCGCACACATCATTGAGCGAATTTGGAAATCGACTATGCTCTCGGCCATGTCGAAGCGTGTGTCGCTGGCAGCGTCGGCAGAGAGTATCGCTTCCCTGCCCGCCATCACGTTATTGATGATCGTGCGGCTGATGCGGATTGTCTGTGTGTCTTCCAAACGGCGATGTTTCACCGCCTTGGGAACCAGCCGGCCGCTCTGCCGGTCGCGCAGCACGACAAAGCCGCGGTCGGCTTGCCCGAAAATCGCGAACAGGCTATCGAGCAGCTTCGGCAGCACTTCGTCCATGCTCAGGCTTCGCCCCAAATGCCGGCTGATTTCGAGCAGGGCCTTGAGCTTCGCCTCCGTGTTCACCTCCAACCGCATAACACTGGAGCCAGAGGGCAGGTTCAGTTTCGACAGCATTGCCTGCTCGGACTGCCCATCGTCATCGTCGATCAGCAAGGCGTCGGTCGTCACGTCAATGCGACGGACTGGCGGCGTAAGATCGGTTACCGGTCGGTCGAGGTGAAAAGCAAACACAAGGTCGCAAATGCCAATTTCGTCGTTTTCGGTCAACAGTTGCCGCTGGCTCAACGGCCGGCCATTGAGGAACGTGCCATTGCGGCTGTGCAAGTCTTCGAGGTAGTAGGCGCTATCGATATTGAGAATCCGCGCGTGGTGCCGGCTGACCGCCGCCGACGCTAAGACAATGTCGCACGCCGGATGGCGTCCAAGGATGACCGTAGCGCCTTCCAAGGGAAGAATTTCGCCGGGGTTCGGGCCTTGCAGCGCACGCAGTACAGCCATGCCAATTACCTGATCCGTGGGGGGAATATATGTCGCTACCGATTCTAAGTCAGCACTGCTGAGACGGTCAACTCAAGTAGGGAGTGGGGATTAGCGATTAGAGTCTTGCGACACGATGCCCGCGCTGAATGCAAATCGCAGACCTCCGGGGGCAATCTCAAATTCCTAATCCACAGCGGTTACGGTGTGAAGTCCATTTCCGGCCTCATGCCTTCGGCAAAACGCGCCAGAAGGTCGGCAGCCCGATCGATGTCGTCCAGCGAGATCATTTCGACCGGACTATGCATGTAGCGATTCGGAATGCTGATCAGTCCGGTGGCCACTCCGGCCCGATTGATCTGAATCGCATTGGCGTCCGTGCCGGTGGCCTTGCCCGAGGCGGCCAACTGATAATCGATCTTGTGGTCCTCAGCCGCCTGAACAAGACGATCGACCACTTTGTGATTCATGTTCGGACCGCGGTGGATCACCGGCCCTTTGCCCAGCCGGACGTCGCCTTCTTCCTTCTTCTCAATCGTCGGGCAATCGGTGGCATGGGTGACATCGACCGCCACGCCGACCTGCGGATCGACGCCGAAGGCGCTGGTTCGCGCACCGCGCAGGCCGAGTTCCTCCTGAACGGTGGAAACCGCATACAGGCCGCATGCGAGCTTCTTGTCCTGGGCCGCGCGTCGCAGAGCCTCGATCACGACCCAGCAGCCGGCCTTATCATCCATCGCCGGTGAAACGGCGAAGTTGTTGCGCATTGTTTGGAACTGGAGTTGCACGGTCACCGCATCGCCGATGCGAACCGCTTTTGCCGCCTCGTCTCTATCGGCCGCGCCGATGTCGAGCCACAGGTCCTTCATCTTCGGCACCTGTTTGCGCTCCTCCTCGGTCAGCAAATGGATCGGTTTGCGGGCGATGATGCCGAAGACCGGCCCGGCGGCCGTCCAGACCGTCATCCGCTGGCCGATGAGCACCTCGGGATCCCAGCCACCGATCGGCTGAATGTAGAGGAAGCCGCTGTCGTCGATGTGTTGTACGATCAGCCCGATCTGGTCGCAATGCCCTGCGAGCATGACGCGAAGCGGCGAGTCGGGATTTTTCACCACGATCACGTTGCCGTGCAGATCGGTGCGGACCTCATCAGCAAAGCCGGCGACGTAGTCGCGCACCAGTTGCTGCACGGTGCTTTCGTAACCAGACGGGCTAGGCGTTGCCAGCAATGCTTTGAAGAATTCGAGTGGTTTGGTATCCACGGCATATCCTTTATTTTCATAACATTCTTAGGGCCTAACAACGTCCCCGTACTGTAATACGGTATCGTAGGCAACCTGTTTTTCGCAAGCCACGCACTGGCCAATTGTACCAGATCGCGGTCGATAGGGTGTCGCAGTAGGACAGAACGCTGGAAATCAGCGAAATCGCAGCGGTCGCTCGCCCTCGACACGTTCAGAGCACCGCACTCGACGTCAAGGCAGAAAGGCCGAGGCTATTGGCGCAGCGCTCGGCGAGGACAGACGATTTTTCGAGGCGGTTAGCACGGGCGAGCGGGGCAACGTATCACGAGAAGGCATGGTGACGCCTTTTCCGACGCCATCGATGCAAACCCAGTCCCGCGAGGCCAAGACCCAGCAGCGTCAGGGTGCCCGGTTCCGGAGCGTGGACCGCGGTCACCAACAGCACCCAGTCGCGCGACCCGGCCGCGTTGTTTCCAGAAAGGTTGAACGTGCGCCATGCGCCGCCTGTTACCGGCGCGAGGCTCGTCGTTGCGCCGCTCGTCGGGTCATATTTCCAAACGTTGAACGTGGTGTTGCCATACCCGCTGAGGTCCAACTGGACCGTCGATGAGCCGCGCGCCGTGTACAAGACGTACTGATTCCCGGGCTCGGCCAGGACATAATCGCGCGTTCGCCCAGCGGACTTCAGAGAGTTGTTGGAAGACATCTTCCAGTATTCGATATTCTTGGTCGTGAAGAAGTCGACCATGTGCTTGATGTCGTCGTATTCCGTGGCGTCGGCCCATTCTCCGGTCTTGCACGGAGTCCATTGGGTGGCGCCGCTGTCGAACATGCGAATATCGCCCACACTTCCATAGCCCCCGGCGGTAGCGATGCCCCAAATTGCACATCGGCTCTGGGTTCGAGTCATCGTGACGCCGCTGTCGCCAAGATAGCCGTATTCATCGTTGACGACGGGCATATTGTGGCCAAGGTTCGCTCTAATTCCCTCGTTGCCCCATTGGTCGCCATTGCGGTAACCATCGGTGTTTCGCGGGCCATACTGAATGATGGCATGCGTCGGCCAGCTTGTGTTGAAGTATTGAAAATTGACGCCCGTGTTCTGGTGCGTCGACAACGGCCGCAGTTGCGCACCTTGAGCCAGCCACGGATCGTTGCTGCGCACCAAGTCGCCGATCGCGTTGAAGTAATCGATTGTGTTGAAGTTAGACTGCGTATCGCCCCCATCCGCCCATTCGTTGGTCAGATCCCAGATCACGTTGTCATAGGCCGAGTAGCGCGACGTGATATATTTTGCAAACCGTTCGTCTTGCGCCTGCGTTCCGGGCATCGTCGAGTTGGCATACGTGCTCAAGAGGATCAAGTCGGCCGTCACGCCTTTGGAATCGAGGTACTGGACCACTTGATCCAACTTCTGCAAGTAAGCAAAGTTCAGGCTGTTGCGATCCGGGTTGGCGGCCGTGCCGGCATACGGTACGACGTCCGGATAGCCGTGGTCGACATTGTCGAGTCCGACGAAGCCGCCCTGGGCATAGACCCGCAAGCGGATCTTATTCATACCGTGCACCAGCGAATTATCGACGGCCGTCTGCCAGTTGTCATTGACCATGGCGTCTTGCATCAGGTCGTAATACGTCTGCCCCCACATGAAGTTTCGCGTGCCGTCGTCGTAAACGAAGCTGTTGGGATGCGCCGAATCGACGCGGAGGAAGCCGTGCTCTCCGCTGGCCGCTGCGCCGACGACGATCTGCCCCGACGCGTCCGTGTGGTTCGTCAAGTTGGCGATCGTGGAGCCGGCCGTGGTGTACGTCCACGTGCCTTCCACGGTCGGAGTGAAGCGAACCTTAAAGGTGTTGCCGCCGTCCCAGAAACCCTTGACGACATTCTGAACGCCGCCGGGGCCGGTAAACGTGACATTGAGCGATCGGGAGTCCGTGTACCAATTCGAGGCGGTATCGGTCGTCGTGAACACAAAGTCTTGCGTCGACCATTTTGGCACAGCGAGTGCCAGAGCAAGAGAGGGAATGAGCGAAAAAATCAGAACCGCGGCGGCACTAGCCGAGCCGCGGATAATGGCACATCGCATGTACGCTGCCTCCCTGAGGTGAAAACCACTGATTCGGCCGCACGGACCTGAGGTGCGCCGGGTCCGCTCAACAAAAAACCACGCTCGCCGACCGCTGCTCGCGGCAACGTTCCCCCGATAGGACCTTGCCTACTGTAACATGAAGCGACAGATGCCGCTATTAATAATCAAACGGCTCTCTCAGAATTTTCAGCATCTCGAATTCTCGATACCGCTTCTAGTCACGAGAGATATCGTCATTGTGGTGGGGTGTGATCTATTGAGAGCTGAGGCGGATGACCCAGCCGTTCGAGTCAGGCAGGGTGAACGATTGTACGCGGCCGCCGGTCACAGCCGGTAAATCTTTTGTCTCGCCAGTCCGAGGATCGTACCGCTTCGCATCGTATGTCCCTGCTGCCAGCTTAACGGAACAGTTGCCGCCGGTGGCTGCATAGATCACGTACTGCCGGCCGGGCTCGGCCAACACGTACGTCCGTGTGCCCGCCGTCTTCAGTTCGTTGTGGCTGACCATCTTCCAATACTCGATTCCGTTGGCGGTGAAGAAGTCGACCATCCGTTTGAGATCGCCGTATTCCGGCGCATCGGCCCACTCTCCGGTCTTGCACGGTGTCCATCGTTTGGCGCCGCTGCCGATGATGCGGATATCGCCCGAGCTTCCGTAGCCGCCGGCGGTGGCGATGCCCCAGATCGCCTGACGGATCTGTGTTCGCGTCATTTTTACGCCCCCCTGGTCCGCGATGTAGCCGTATTCGTCGTTGACCACAGGCATTTTGTGGCCGAGGTTCTTGACGATTCCCGCATTGCCCCATTGGTCGCCATTTGCTAAGTGGTCATCGTTTCGCGGCCCATAGTTGGATAATAACGAGCGTCGGCCAATCAGCGCCAAAGAAATTGAAGTTGATTCCCGTGTTCTGATGGGTCGACAGCGGTCGCAGGAGCAGGCCGTTAGCCAGCCACGGATCGCTGCTGCGCAGCGAGCTTGCCAATGGCGTTGAAGTACGACTTGCGGCTTGCCGCCTGAGGCCCATTCATTGGTAACATCCCAAATCACATTCGGGTACGCCGCATAGCGCGACAGGACGTACTTCACAAACCGCTCATCCTGCTCCGGTGTGCCGGGCATCGTCGCGTTTCCATACGTGCTCAGAAGGATCAATCGGCCACAATCCCCTTCGAATCGAGGTATCGGACGACCTGGTCCAGCTTCCTCCAGTACGCGAAGATTCAAGTTGTCGCGATTCGGGCTGGCGGCTTTGCCGGCATACGGCACAATCTCTGGGTAGCCGTGGTCGACGTTGCCAAATCCGTAGAAGCCACCCTGAGCATAGACCCGCATGCGAATCTTGTTCATCCCGTACGCCATCGACTTGTCGGCGGCCGTCTTCCAGTTGTTATTGACCATGGCATCTTGCATCAGGTCATAGTACGTCTGCCCCCACATGAAGTATCGCGTGCCGTCGTCCCAAACAAAACTGTAGGGGTGGTCCGGGTCCACGCGAAGAAAGCCATGATCGTTCGGCCGCGGGCGCCGTAGCATTGATGCTCCCTGTCTTGTTGTTCAGGCCCGAGTCGGTGGAACTGGTCGTGTACGTCCATTGGCCTTCCGCCGTGGGCGTGAAGCGAATCTTGTACACGTTTTCTACCGTCCCAGAAGCCGGTCACCGTTTTGGTGGCGCCGTCCGGCCCGGTGAATGTGGCCGTGAGGGTTGGACCCGAGGCATAGCCATTCGCATAGGCGCCGCTGGCCGTCAGTGCGATCTCATGCATCGACCATTTCGGCATATCTGCGGCCATCGCTATAGCGGGAACGAGGGCAAGAACTAGAAGGGCGGTCGCTTTGGCCAATTTGCGGACGGTAGCCATTCGCATCTGCATGATCTCCCGAGAAATATTGAATTGGTGCGTTCGAACGATAGCCGGATTCAAGAAGTACGTCGGCCGGATGCCGTTGTCTACGGTTCAGTGCGCCCGGCTCAACGCAGCCTACCGTAGCGTGCCCCAAAAGGCAACCGCCCCGCACTATCGTTCCAGGGACGTGCCTCCGTCGCGACTGCAATCAATGCAGGACGCAATGTTTGTTGGCGGCGTCAGGCGTTCCCGGTTGGACGATTATCTACGGCTCGTTTTCGCCACCAGAAAATGGCGCCAATAGCCACGACGGCGGCGCCGAGCAATGTCAAGCTACCAGGCTCGGGAACTTCCTGGAAGGTGCTCAAATGGAGCACCCAATCGTTGGTCGCATCGGGCATGCTGAAGGAATGGTCGCCTCCGCCTGTTGTGACATTGGCCAACGGAATCGTCTCTCCGGTACGGGGATTGTACTCGTAGGCGTAGTACGTACCGGCCGCAAGGTCCATGGTAAACGTGCCGCCGGTGGCCGCGTACGCCACGTACTGCCGGCCGGGCTCTGCAAGCACGTACGTCCGAGTGCTGGGTGTCACGAGTTCGTTGTGGCTGGCCATCTTCCAGTATTCGATCCCTTTGGAGGTAAAAAAGTCGACCAAGTGCTGAATGTCGTCGTACATTGGGCTGTCGTGCCATTCGCCCGTCACACCGGGCGTCCAGTTGGTGTAGACACTCCAGTCGGATGCCGTTCCGTAACCTCCGGCCGTAGCAATGCCCCAACTGGTCAAACGGCAGGTTTCTTGTGTAATGGTCACTCCGCTGTTGACTTCGTTGAGGTAAGCGTATTCGTCATTAACCACTGGCATGTTGTGGCCCAGGTTATAGACGATTCCCGCGTTGCCCCATTGATCTCCGTAGCTATATTTTGGAGTACCGGAGGGTGAGGCCCCAGGGTTCCTTGCGCCATATTGAAAGATGACGTCCGTCGGCCAAGTCGCGCCGAAGAACTGGAAGTCGATGCGCGTCCGCTGATGCGTGGACAACGGGCGCAATGCTCTGCCATTGGTCAACCACGGATCACTGTTATGCACGATCCCACCGAGCCGATTGAAATCGGCTTGATTTTGTGGATAGTCGCCTCCATTCGAGGCGGCATACTCCCACTCGTTCGCAACGGTCCAAGTGACGTTGGTATAGGCTGCGTAACGCGATACAACATAGTTCATGAACCGGTCGTTCTGCGTGTCGGTGCCGAACTGCCTGTTGCTGTTGTAGGGCGTGCTGATAATTAGGTCTGCCACCATTCCCTTGGAAGCAATGTACTTGACAACGTCGTCCAACTTCTGCCAGTAGGCAATATTCAGCGAATTGCGGTCGGGATTTGTCGAACTGCCTGTGTACGGTTGCACATCCGGGTAGCCGTGTGATCGGCTGGATTCAACGTCAAACGGGTACACCGTCATGCGAACCTTGTTCAACCCATAGGCAGCCGAGTTGTCGATACCGGTTTTCCAATTGTCATTTACCGCCGCCGTCATCGCCACGTCGTAGTACGTTTGCCCCCACATGAAATAGCGCGTTCCATCATCCCAAACGAAGCTGTTCTTATACGCGGGATCAACTCGCAAGAAACCGTGATTGCTGGCCGTGGCGGCGACAGCGTTGATCGTGCCCGTCTGATTGTTCAAACCGGAGTTCGGAGAATTAGTGGTATACGTCCAGGTTCCTTCTACCGTCGGCGTGAAGCGAATGTCGAACGCATTGTTCCCATTCCAGAAGCCGCTAACCGACTTAGTTATGCCGCCTGGACCTGTAAATGTGGCAGTGACGGCGGCATTTGCATCGGTGTACCAGTTGCTGGAACTCCCGTTGGCCGTGAGATTGATGTCGTACGTCGACCACTTCGGCACATCAACCGCCAGGGCGACCGATGCGGCAAGGGCGAGAATCAGAATCGAACTCGCCGCTGACGTCTTGAGAATGGCACGCAATTGCATGGTCAGTTGCTCCGGTAGGGGATAGCAGATACTTGTCTGGTCAGGCCGCGCTTACGAACACTACGCATCGCCGGATAATTTATTAAATCTCCGGCGCCCGCAATATGTCACTATTGAAAGCAATGCAATGCCGAGCAAAACCACGGAAGTCGGCTCCGGAACTTCCTGGAACGTGCTCAAATGGAGCACCCAATCGTTGGTCGAATCTGGCATGCTGAAAGTTCGGGTTCCACCGCCAGTCACATCGGCCAACGGCGTGGTCTCTCCGGTACGGGGATTGTACTCGTAGGCGTAGTACGTACCGGCCGCAAGGTCCATGGTAAACGTTCCGCCGGTGGCTGCGTACGCCACGTACTGCCGGCCGGTTTCCGCCAGCACATAGGTCCGCGAGTTCGGGGTCAGCGAGTTCTGGCTCGACATCTTCCAGTATTCGATCCCTTTGGTGGTAAAGAAGTCGACCAAATGCTGGATGTCGTCGTATTGCGGTGTATCCACCCAGTCGCAAGTCGCCGACGGTCTATACTTTGTACTTCCGTCTGTAAACTGACGCCAGTCAGCCGCGCTGCCGTACCCGCCGGCCGTGGCGATGCCCCAAGCGGCGTTGCGCGTCATCGCCGACGTTACGGTCTTGCCGCTGTTGACTTCGCCGAGGTAGGCATATTCGTCGTTGACCACGGGCATATTGTGTCCCAGATTGTAAACGATGCCCGCGTTGCCCCATTCGTCGGCATTGGTGTAGCCATCGCTGTTACGAGGGCCGTACTGAATAATGGCGTTCGTCGGCCAAGTCGAGCCGAAGAAATCAAAGTCGATTCGGGTCCGCTGGTGAACAGATAACGGGCGCAACGGGGCCGATGTTGTGCCGTCCCCCATCCATGGATCGTAATTCCGCACAATCCCGCCAAACCGATTGTAGTCAGACTTGTATTGCGGGTTGGAATAGTTCGCGGAATATTCCCATTCGTATTCCAGGTTCCAAATCACGTTGTGATAGGCCGCATACCGATTCACGACGTAATTTACAAACCGATCGTTTTGGCTGGAAGTTCCGTATGCCCGATTGTTGTTGTTGTTATCAAAGATGACCAACTCCGCAACCATCCCCTTTGAACCCAGGTACTGAACGACCTGGTCCAGCTTCTGCCAGTAAGTCGAGCCGTTGTACGTGGAAAAGTTAAGCTGATCGCGGTCGGGACTTAAGTGGTTTCCGGAGGTGTCTACGTATGGTTCAACGTCTGCATAACCGTGATTCCAATCTGCGTTCAGCAGATCCCCATAAACCTCGATGATAGCTTTGTTTATCCCATGCGAGGCCACGTTGTTGATGGCTGTCTTCCAATTGTCATTTGTCAATCCAGCCGCCGCGGCAAAGTAATATGTTTGCCCCCACAGGAAGCAGCGCGATCCGTCGTCCCAGGCAAAGCTGTTCGTATACGTGGGGTCGACTCGCAAGAAGCCGCGATTGCCGGCCGTGGCCGCCAGTGCGTTGATCGTGCCCGTCTGATTGTTCAAGCCGGAGTTCAGAGAACTCGTGGTATACGTCCAGGTTCCTTCTACCGTCGGCGTGAAGCGAATGTCGAACGCATTGTTCCCATTCCAGAAGCCGCTGACTGTCTGGGTTATGCCGCCTGGACCTGTAAACGTGGCAGTGACGGCGGCGTTCGCATCGGTGTACCAGTTGCTGGAACTCCCGTTGGCCGTGAGATTGATGTCGTACGTCGACCACTTCGGCACATCAACCGCCAAGGCTAGCGTGGAAGTAATGGCCAAAGCGAACACAATGAAGAGACTCGTGCCGATAGCCTTGGAGTACCTCATGGCGGTCCCCTCATCTCGTTGCTTTGGTGGGAAGCGGTACGCGGAAGGTGGGTGCGGCCCGTTAGTGTAGCGGCGGTTTGACCGTGCACGCTTCGCAAACACGGCGCAACGTCGGACCACACGCTCGAACGAGCCGAGATTAATATATATCAATGTGACAAATATTGCCAAGATTTTATGGGAATTTTGCGCCCATCGAATGGCATGCCATACGGATGGTGCGGGCCTTGTAGCCCCAATCTGGCATCGGGTAGAATCGCAGTCTGTAATGCCCTTAACAATATCTGCTTACAGCGGGTGGCCGTGGAGAAGACTCAATGCGTACCGAAGCTACCTTTGAAACTGTTGCTCGCCTGGGCGTTGTGCCCGTGATCGTCGTCGATTCGGCGGACGCGGCTCTGCCGTTGGCCGATGCCCTGGTGGCAGGTGGGCTGCCGTTGGTCGAGATCACCTTCCGCACGGCGGCCGCGGCCGAGGCCATTGGACAGATCCGCCGCCAACGACCCGATATTTTGGTCGGCGCCGGAACGGTGGTAACGGCCGACAACCTGACCGCCGCCAAAGCCAGCGGGGCCCAATTCTGCATCGCTCCAGGCTTCAACCCAAAGCAGGTTGAACTGGCACGGCAGATCGGTATGCCGTTCGTCCCGGGCGTGTGTACGCCGAGCGAGACAGAACAGGCCATGGCGCTGGGCTGCACGGTGCTGAAGTTCTCGCCGGCTGAAGTGAGCGGCGGCGTCGGCATGCTCAATGCGCTGGCCGCCACGTACGCACATCTTGGCGTCCACTACGTGCCCACCGGAGGCGTCAACACGGGCAATCTGGCATCTTACCTCGCGCTAAACGTCGTGGCGGCCGTCGGCGGCACGTGGATCGCCACGAAGCAAGACATCGCCGAAGGCAAGTGGCAGACAATCACCGATCGCTGCAAGCAAGCTCTTGAGATCGTGGCGAAAGTTCGAGCGTAGCGGCAAAGTTTTGACGAGGGACCGTCGCTGCGATTGTCGCGATTTGCGATAGACCGTGCGCCATGTTGCTGCGGCCGCTTACAATCTGGGCACGGTGAGCCCGCCGTCGACCATGACGACTTGGCCGGTGGAATACGGAAGATCGCCGCGTGCCAAGGCGGCCACCGCCTTGCCGACGTCCTCCGGCATGCCCCAACGACGCTGGATTGCCAGCCCTTCCCCCAGTAGCTTATCGTATTTCGCCGTAACACCGGCCGTCATATCGGTCTTAATGATGCCCGGCCGCACTTCGTAAACGGGGATGTCATATTCGCCAAGCCGCGCGGCCCAGAGTTGCGTGGCCATGCTGACGCCCGCCTTCGAGATGCAATATTCGCCGCGACTGACCGATGCGACGGTGGCGGAAATGGAAGACACGTTAATGATGCAGCCGCGGAAGGCCGAGTCGGACTTCGCTTGCTCGATCATCCAGTTGGCCGCAGCCTGCGTCAGGAAATATGGCCCCTGCAAGTTGGTCCGTATCAATCGCTCGAAACTCTCTTCTGTGGCCTCTAGAACGTCCGCACGGACCTTCGGAGCAATTCCGGCATTGTTGACCAACACGTGCAGACGCCCAAAACGCTCTCGAATAGCCTCGATCAAACGTCGCCGAGCGTCCGTCGCGCCCACGTCGGCTTGAACGTACAGCACCTCCGCGCCGGCGCACTTCAGGGAATCGAGAGCCTCCGTCGTCGCCGATGGTTCGCGCACGCCGCAGATCGCCAGATCGAATCGATTGTTGGCCAAACATTGTGCAATGCCAAATCCTATGCCGCGAGCACCGCCGGTTACGAGAGCTACGCGCTTCATTTGGTTTCTCCCGCTCGCTACGCAGACACGAAAAAGGAAAAGACAGGGTTAACAGGTCAAGAGAACTATAAAGTTCCTGCGAACGGTCATTCTGATCGCAGTGATGAATCTCTGCGAAATGCCTAACTACGCGCGTACGAACGAGATCCTTTGCTACGCTCAGGATGGCTCGCGTCCATCAAACGAGACTCTGCCGTTCTCCTGATTAACAGGTTGACAAGATTTTGTTCTGGGCACTAGGATTTTCGCTTGAGATATTCGGCCCTTGCAACACCGGCGGCCCCGATGAAACCGGCATCGGCGCCGAGCATGGCGAAATCGATCACGGTCTTCTCCGCCGGGATGGGCCGTGCGAGTTGTCGAACGACTTTGCGCACCTGATCGAGAAAGCCGCGGCCCAATTCACTCTCGCGGCCACCGAACGTCATTGCTCCACCCAGCAGCACGGCCTCGGGATCGATCGTGTGCATCATATTCACCGCGCCGATGGCGATATACCGCGCCGTTTCCTGGACGATTTCGATGGAGAGCTTATCGTTGGCCTGGGCCTCGTCGGCCACGAGTTTAGGCGTCAATTCAACGCCGCCGGCCATGCGTTGCAGGAGTGAACTTGGTCTCCCCGCGCAATGCTTCTTCGGTACGACGTACGACGGCCGTTGCGCTGGCGTAGGCCTCGAGGTGACCGCGCTGGCCGCAATTGCACGGTCGGGCATTCTCGCTAAGATCGATGATAATGTGGCCCGACTCGCCGCCATGACTGTGGGCGCCCTGGAGCACCTGATCGCCGATGACGATGCCGCAGCCGATGCCCGTGCCAAGCGTCAATAAGACCATGCTGTTAAACTCACGGCCCGATCCGACCCAATACTCGCCATAGGCGGCGGCGTTGGCATCGTTCTCGAAGGCCACTGGCAAACCGCTGTAGTGGCTCACCCGATCGCGGATGGGGAAATTGACCCAGCCCTTCAGATTGATCGGGCGGAGCAGCATGCCGGAGGGGATATCCATCTCGCCGGGCGCGCCGAGTCCGACGCTGGCGATGTCCTTCGGCTGCAAGCCGGCGTCGCCGATCGCCTGATGCACGGCGGCGGCCATGCGTCGAGCGCCCTCTTCCGCCGTGGTTTCAACCTCCGTCGGAATGCTCAGCCATGAGAGCGGCCGTCCCAGATTGTCGACCACTCCGGCCTTGATATTCGTGCCGCCGAGGTCGATGCCCGCGAAGAAAGGCGATTTGGCCTCGTCAATCGCGATGAGATGGCGCGTCTCTGCCATAATCCACCTGTGTCGTGCCCAAAGAGTGCGAAAACGCTAGTATAGAAAACCGCCGTGCGCCCGGCAACCACCGTCATCGCGAGCTTGGCGATGGAACTCACAAGTTTGTGGCTGGGTCGCGAGCAGCAATCCGCATCATTCGCGCAATTGCTGCGTAATTCTGGTGCGGCTCGCTGTGTTGCCCCCCTACGAGTTCACAGCCTCGCCGTTGTATTTCTCCACCATGCGTCGGGCCCGATCGGCAACCAACTGCCGCAGTTCGGGCGGCTGGATGACTTCAGCCTGGTCTCCGTAGCCAAGAATCCACCAGGAGATTTCGTTCAGTCCCGAAACCTTCACTTGGTAATCTGCCGAGCCATCGTCGTGAAACACTAACCGCTGCGTCTTGTGCCAGTTCACCTCGGCCACGTTTTGCGCCACCAGCTTGCTGAAGCGGACCACGACGTCGCGATCGCGCCCCTTTTCGGGAATCATGTGCCAGGCGTTGCGTAGATACCGCTCGATGGAGAAGCCCCGCGGGACCTGGAAGTGGTCGTCCAGCGGCTCAAGCTGCAAGATGCGGCCGACGTTGAAGGTCCGCTTGGCCCGGTGCAGTGACGAGCGACCGACGAGGTACCAACATCGCCGGCTGAAGAACAGCCCGTAAGGTTCGACCCGGGTGACGATCTGGCTCTCGTCCTTCAGGCTGTTATAGCGGATGCGGACACTGCGGCGGTTGGCAGCCGCATCGAGCAGTTGTTCGTAAACCGCTTTGCAGCCCGTCAATGGGTTCGTCGGCGGCGCTTGGATGTGGATCGCGGCCGTGACATTGCGGAGCTGATCGCGAAGCCGGGCGGGAAGGCTGCTTTCAAGCTTGACGGCGGCCGTCCGAGCCGGACCAAGAAACGGCAGCCCGGAGTCGTTGCCCAACTCGTGGCAGAGCACCAACAGCGAGAGCGCTTCGTCGGGCGTGAAGTTCGTCGGCGGCAGCAGGCAGGCTCCGGGGATACGGTAGCATTGCTGCTTGTCGTCAAAGCTCAGAGGCAGGCCCGAGAGCCGCAGCAGGTCGAGATCGCGAAAGACGGTCCGTCGACTAACGCCACACGCCTGGGCCAATGCTTCAGTGTTGTACCCCCTGCCAACCTGAAGCAGTCCGATCAACTGTAGAAGTCGTTGGATTCGCCCCAGATTCATAACTGCTGCCCTTTTCGGCGGTCGTCCAACTGGTCGGCAAGATTTCCATATTGGAGGACTGCCGCGATTTTCGCCCCGTCATGGGTACTGTACCAATGTTCGCTCCCGCGAAAATGGCTTTGTCGCCATCGGTCCGTTTCGTTTTCACCATCCATCCGCTCGTGGCCTTTTGCGTGCCCGAGGCCGATGCCTGTGGCTCGGGAATCGGTGCGGCCGGCGTACTCGATTTCATCGGTTGGGGATCGGGCGTCGGCACCAATTCCGGTTGATCGGAGGCCGGCGCCGTTTGCGACTGTTCTCCGGCCCCGCCCGGCATTTGGTCGATCGGCCCGCGGCTGATTACCCGCGGTTGCGTGAAGCCGTAATCGAGGTACGTCGAAGCCTCGCGGGCCCGCGCCGGCGTCGAGCATCGAAGTACGCCTTGGCCGGCCACGGCCCTTCCGCCAAGTACACGCCATTGTACTCAAGCAGCGAACCTTTGCGGTAGTGGACCTGCGAAATTGACTTGTTGTAATCGACCAACGCCCGGTAGTAGTCGCTTTCGGCCCGCGCCAGGTTTTGCTGGGCCTGCAAGAGAACGTCGATCGTGACTGTGTCATTTTCATACGCGGCGGCTACGGCCTCGACCTCGCGCTGAGCGGCGATGCGGCGGTTGAAGTCCGTCTGGCTCAACACAAGGTTGGCTTCCATGTCGCGGACGGCAAAGGCCAACTGGTGCGACAATTCGAGCTCGCCTTCCTGAAGCTTGGCCCGCTCTCGGGCCAATGCCAGTTGTGCATTGCGCACGCCGGCCATCTCGCGGCGGAAGCCCAGCGGCAAGCTCAATTGCAGCCCGGTCTGCCACTCCTGGAAATTGCCGTCGGTCATCGTGCGATAGGCATTGGAATCGGGGAACGGGGGTCCCAGGGCAAAGTCATTGATGTCCAGCGCATTGGCGCCGTCCAAGCGGTTGCCCAAGCCAAGCCAGCGATATTGGGCGATGAAGTCGAGCTTGGGAAGCAGGAAGTTCTTGGCGGCGATCAACTCGAGTTCTCGCCGCTTGACGATCCATTTTTCCTCGCGGAGTTCCACGCTGCGCACGAGTCCTTCGTTTAGAATCTCGCACCAATCGAACACCACCTTTGCAGTCGTCGGCTCGTCCTTGGGACGGATTAGCCGACCGTCCGTGGCTGCCAGACCGAGTAAATATCGAAGCTTCGCTTCGACAACGTACAGCGAGTTGAGCGATTGCTCGGCCGTGCTGCGGAAGAGATAGTATTGCTCGCGAGCTTGCGCCTCTTTTTCGGCTTCGCCGCCTTTGCCGCCGACGCGAGCGAGCGTCGCAATCTTCCGCCACGTCTGCAACGCGCTGTCGCGGCCGGCAATCACTGCATCGAGGCTGCGGTACTGGAAATACAACTCCCAATAGGCGGTCTCGACGTCGCTAACCAAATTGCGGACGCTTGCCTCGAAGTCGGCTAACGCGATATCGGTGCTCAGCCGGTTGATCATCACGCCGGTGAAGAGCCCGAGCTGCTCGGGCCGGGCGCCTGGTCCGGCGATCCGATTGAACTGCACGCCGGCCCCTTGTAACAACGGCTGCCGCCATTCTGCCACAAGGTTCACATTCCAATCGCTGGGGTACGCCCGCGTGGGGCTGTTGCTCATTTGATATGCAACGTTGTGGGTCAATGCGAACTGGCCGCCCGTGGCGGTTACCTTCGACAAGCGGGCCTGGAACGTGCCCAGGTCCTCCCGAGTGACCGCGGGGAACACCGCCCCGATGAAACCACTGGTATCGACGTTCTGTGGAGTGTCGCGCTTCTCCCAAGTCAAACTGCTGGAGAATTGGGCATCGAACGCGGATAGCGCCGCCTCGGCACTGGTGCGTGGATTCGTCTCGGCCAGCGCCGGATCGTAGATCGTCGGCACCAGTTCGGGATTGCGGAGAATGTAGTCGGGCGGCCCCTGCACTTGCCCGCCAATATTGCGCATCACCTTGTTGTTTCTCAAGGCAAGCTCCATCGCCTCCTCCAACGTGAGGTTCCAGATCTCCTTCTTGGCGTTGTTGGCGAGAGAGAACGGCCGTTGGGCATCGGACACGTCGGAGAGCCGATCGGCATCGACGTCCGGATACTCGATATCCGTGGCGACGCCTTTATAGTGTTCCAGATCGCCGTCGACGTGCTTGAAATAGAACGGCTGCTGCGGTTGACAGCCCAACAGGGCCGCCAACGCGACCACAGTCGATGCGGCGAGCAGGGGGACTTGCCGACACATAGTGTGCATTCCTGTTTCGTGATCGGTCGCGAACGACACTAACCTTCCCTCCCCGGACGGTTAGCACCATCTCAACCGCGCCACGAATAAAAAGTCTGCGGCGATGCCGCGTATACCACATATCCCGTCCCCCCACAAACCGACGACCGACGGTCCACGCGCAATCTCCGCGAGGCCCCATTCGGAGCAATCGGCAAACTTGTTATCGGCAGCCCATACCGCAGACTTTGGCAGAACTACACAACCGGAAAACCCGAATCGCTTTGCCTATATTTACAAAACGACGCATTTTCCCTTTTGGCCGCGAAATAATGAGTGCCCAGCACGATTGGCCATGTGTTCCGGACCGTCTACAATGCGTGGCGATCACCAACCACTAATCAATTAGCCGTAACCCAATGTTCCTCTCGATTGACGGCGGCGATGGCACCGGCAAGTCCACCCAACTGGAACTGCTCCGCCATTGGCTCGCTCAACAAGACCATAACGTGGTCGTGTGCCGCGATCCGGGCAGCACGCCCCTGGGCGAGGCCGTCCGGGGCATCCTTCTGGACAGACACGATTTGCACATCGACCGCCGCAGCGAGATGTTGCTCTATATGGCCGCCCGCGCACAAATGGTCGAGCAAGTCATCCGACCGGGCTTGACCGGCGGCCAAACCGTGCTTAGCGATCGCTATCTGCTGGCCAACGTGGCGTATCAGGGCTACGGCGGCGGCATCGACGTGGCAACCATTTGGGAAGTCGGTCGCATCGCCACAGGCGGGCTGATGCCCGACCTGACCATCTTGCTGGATGTGCCCCCTCAGGTCGCGGCCGCTCGAATTGCCCGCCCCTTGGATCGCATGGAGAAACAGGGCGCCGAGTTTCACGCCCGGGTGCGCGATGGCTTTCTGACCGAAGCTGCCAGGGCACCGGATACGATCGTGGTCATCAATGCCGCTCAGTCGATCGACGAAGTACATGCCGCGATCAAGAATGCAGTGAATGTCATCCTGAGCGCAGCGAAGGATCTCCGAAGTTCCCATAGCCCAGATTCTTCGCTGCGCTCAGAATGACGGTATGCCTAATCCTTAGTCCCTAATCCCTGATCCCTCCATGTGGCACTCAGTCCTCGGGCACGACGACGTTGTGGAGCAGTTCCGCCGAGCGCTCACGCGTCACCGACTGGCAAGCAGCTTCCTGTTCGCCGGGCCGGTCGGCGTGGGCAAACGGACGTTCGCCCTGAAGCTGGGCCAGGCCATGCTCTGCCAAGCGCGGCCGGAAGAGGCGATGGATCCGTGCGAGACGTGCCCCTCGTGTGCGCAGGTTGCCGCCGGCACGCATCCCGATCTGCAAGTTGTCCGCAAGCCGGACGACAAGTCGTTTATTCCGCTGGAACTGCTGATCGGTGAACGCGAACATCGCCGCCGCGAAGGGTTGTGCCACGAAATCGCCATGAAGCCATATCAAGGCGGGCGCAAAATTGCCATCATCGACGACGCCGACTACCTTAACGCCGAGGGCGCCAATTCGCTGCTCAAGACGCTGGAGGAGCCACCGCCGCGATCCGTGCTCATCCTGATTGGCACGAGTCCGGCCAAGCAATTGCCGACGATCCGCTCGCGCTGTCAATTGATCCGCTTTCGTCCCTTGCCGTTGGAAGTCGTCGCCGAGTTATTGGTTTCGCAACAGCTCGTGGCCGATACGTCCGAGGCGCGGCGGCTGGCCCAATATAGCGAAGGCAGCTTGCAGCGCGCATTGGAGTTGGCCGATCCGGCGTTGTGGGCGTTTCGCAACGCGCTCTTCGAGCGGCTCTCCGAGCCGATGTTGAGAAGCGTCGAATTGGCCAAGACCGTGGCGGCGTTCGTCGATGCGGCTGGCAAAGATGCGCCTGCCCGACGCGCGAGGCTGCGGCAAGTGATCGCCTTTGCCGCCGATTTTTATCGCCACGTGGTGCGTGCAGAGTCCGGCGCTTCGCTGTCAGACGACAAGGAACTGAAAACCTATGTCACGAGGGCAATAGAAAACGGCCCAGGTCAGGAAGAACTCGCCGCAGCACGCCTTGATCGCTGTCTTGACGCGGCTGCCCAAGTAGACCGCAACGCTAACCAATCGACCTTGATCGAGACTTGGCTCGACGATCTCGCGTAGGCATACTGCGTTGGCCTGCGCAGTGTTTGCTAGAAGCGTCCACCGGGTGAATTGCGGAAGGCCGTCCCCGGTCCCCAACTCCAGCCATAGCCGCCATAGCCGCTGCCGTTCCACTCTGCCGAATACGGCGCCGAGTACGAAGGCGGACAGTAACCGCTGCTCGTTGTCACGGGCGCGGCGACGGCAGGCTCACTCTGGGACTCGAAATTCCCATAGTACGACGTCCGTGTCATTGCCTGGCTGGCACCTTCAAAGGGAGCCCAGCGTGAACCAGACCAGTAGACCCATTTCTTTTCTGGCATCCAGTACCACCAGCGACCTTCGAACCACTGGTAGCGCCAGGTTGGGGCACTGTATTTTGGCAACGACGTTTCGTGGGCCTGTACTGACGACGCTTCGCGGGCCTGTGCGTTGACGGCAACCAGCGCGATCGCGATTGCCACAGCGGCGAGTAGTGTGCGTTTCATAGCGTTGTTCCTTAGGTCTTGGTGGCGAGGCGATCGATTTCGGCGGCCAAGCGCGGCCTTTTGTTTTGGCCAGCAAATCCTGTCTAAAAACCGCCCGCTATCATGCTTGCATGCGCCTCGCACAAGACAAGCGAACGGGGCAACACGACAAGGTTCTAGATCGCAACCTAATATGCAGCCTTGCGTTGCGGCAGGAGATTGGACTCTCTCGGTGCATTGGGGACACTCGTCTAAACGGAGCGACACTCGTCCAAACGGAGCGTTCGTCGGCCAGCCATGCCCGCCCACTTTTTTCTGCCCGGCAACTTCGCTATCATGACTATCTTGCCGATACGGCAATTCTCAGCGCTCTCGGCCGTGAAATTTGTCTCGACAAGATCGATCATACCAACACAAGGCATGTACGGAGTTTCATACCATGGCGAAGTACGACCTTCCGAAGCTCGCGAAACCAGTCAAAGCCGGCAAGAAGCAAGTCTTGTTGGCTGCCAGCGGCGATCTGCGATTATCGGCCAATCAAACTTGCTGGGCGAAGCAGCAGGAAATGGAAGATCTCCTGGCCACCGCCGTAGCGGATGCCGGCTATGAACTGGTCCGCGTCCATCCGTATAAGGAAGGCGAGAAGCACGGCTTCATCAGTTCGCAGAAGGAAGGCATGAGCGTTTTCGCCAATGTCGATCCCACGGCTCGATTAATCATCGCCGAAAGCGCGTGGCAATACACTCACCACATCTTGTCTGGCCTGCTCGCACACGAAGGTCCGATCCTCACGACAGCCAACTGGTCGGGCACATGGCCGGGGCTGGTCGGCATGCTCAACCTCAATGGCTCGCTCACTAAGGCCGGCAAGAAGTATTCCACCCTATGGAGCGAGGACTTCACCGACGAGTTTTTCGTCGAAGGTCTGCGCCGCTGGCTGGAAAAGGGCGAAGTCAAGCATGCGACTAAACATGTTACGGCGCTGAAGAAAGTGGACGTGCCCGCCGCCGAACGAAAGCTCGGCAAGGCCCTGGCAGAACAGCTCCTCCGCGAAAAGGCCATCATGGGCATTTTTGACGAGGGCTGCATGGGCATGTATAACGCCATCATCCCCGACGCCTTGCTCAATCCAATCGGAATCTATAAGGAGCGGCTTAGCCAGTCGGCCCTGTATTACGAGACAACGCAGGTCAGCGACGAGGAAGCCCGGGCTGTCCGCCGATGGTACGACGACCGGGGCGTCAAGTTCGTCACCGGTTCGGACGAAGCGACCGAGCTGACCGATCAGCAGATTCTTTTGCAGTGTAAGATGTATATCGCGGCCGTGCGGATCGCCGACGACTTTGGCTGCAACACCGTCGGCATCCAGTATCAACAAGGTCTGAAGGACCTGTTGCCGGCCAGTGATCTGGTCGAGGGCACGCTCAACAACGCCGACCGTCCACCGGTCCGCAGCCGCGACGGCAAGCGAGTGCTCTTTGATGGCCAGCCGATTCCGCACTTCAATGAAGTAGACGAATGCGCGGGCGTCGACGGCGTCATGACGTATCGCGTCCATAAGGCGATGGGCCAGCCCGTCGAAAACACCCTGCACGACGTCCGCTGGGGCGATTGGGATCAGTCGGGGACCGTTTCCGACTACGTGTGGGTGTTCCTCATTAGCGGCTCGGTTCCGCCGGCGCACCTGATCGGCGGTTGGAGCGGAGTGACCAGCGAGCGGCAACCGTCCATGTACTTCCGGCTCGGCGGCGGCACGATCAAAGGCATTTCAAAACCGGGCGAAATTGTCTGGTCGCGCATTTTCGTGGATAATGGCAGATTGCGGATGGACCTCGGCCGGGCCGGCGTGGTCGAGTTGCCGCGCGAAGAGACCGAGCGTCGCTGGAACCTCACGACCCCGCAATGGCCGATCATGCACGCCGTGACGTACGGCGTTAGCCGCGACCAGTTCATGGCCCGACACAAAGCCAACCATATCCAGGTGGCCTACGCCAACAGCGCGAAGGAAGCTGACGCGGCTCTCTTGGCGAAAGCTGCCATGGCCGACGCGCTCGGCATCGACGTTTACGTCTGCGGCACGCGAAAGAACGGCAAGCATTGGTAAGAGTGGGGCGGGCGACGCGGGACCGCGATACACGTTGCCATGCTGACGCAGTGAAGAATTTACGAGCTTTCCCGGCCTCGCCAGGGATCCTTCGCTGCGCTCAGGGCGACATGTTCGTCTTTTCCGACAAAGCCCAGCTTTCACACCTGACATTGCTGTTCCCCTGCCCACTTGTGCAAGCCCTTCACAAACAACCACCTAGTTGGAGACATCAACCATGCGCGGTAGCTACTGCGGCAACGTCGTCGCGACGATTGTGACGATGGTCATGACGATGGTCGCGATGGGATTTCTTAGCGACGCCAGCAATGCCTCGCAGCCGTTGCGCTCGGCATCGTTCGATTCCGATTGGCAATTCCATTTGGGCGACGCTCCGGGCGCCGAAGGGCCAGGTTTCGACGCATCGGCTTGGCGAAGGCTCGATGTGCCGCACGACTGGAGCATCGAGGGCCCGGCCGGCGCTGATCCCGCAACAATGGATGGTCCGTTTGACAGACGAAGCCCCGGCGGCACGTCGAGCGGAAGCCTCAACGGGGGTATCGGGTGGTATCGCAAGACGTTTAGCCTGCCCGATACGGCGCGGGGCCAGCGAGTCTTCGTACAGTTCGACGGCGTCTACATGGATAGCGACGTTTGGATCAACGGCCACCACCTGGGCAATCATCCCTATGGCTACACGAGCTTTCAGTACGACCTGACGCCGTTTGTCAAATTTGGCGCGGCCGACAACGTGCTGGCGGTACGCGTGAACGTCAAGCAGCCCTGTTCGCGGTGGTATTCGGGGGCAGGTATTTATCGACACGTATGGTTGACCGTCCTCGATCCCGTGCATATCGACCATTGGGGAACCTATGTGACCACGCCGAAGGTCTCCGACCGTGAGGCGACGATTCGGCTGCGAACTCGCGTCCGCAACGACGGCGCATCGGCGGCAACGGTCTCGCTTGCGACCATGATCGTTGGCCCCGGAGGCCGCAAAGTCGCCTCGGGCGACGCAACGCACGAGATCGCCGCCGGCGCCGACTACGACTTCGATCAGAACCTGAACGTCACGGATGTGCGTCGCTGGTCGCCAGACGATCCGGCTCTGTATCGAGCCGTTTCCGCGATTCGGGTCGACGGCCATCCGACCGATGCCTACGCCACTCCTTTTGGCATCCGAACGTTCCGCTTCACGGCCGACCAGGGCTACTTCCTCAACGACAAGCACGTCGTGATCCAAGGCGTCTGCAACCATCACGATTTGGGCTGCCTGGGGGCGGCAGTCAATCGCCGCGGCGTGCAGCGGCAATTGGAACTGCTCAAGGCAATGGGATGCAACGCCATTCGCACAAGCCACAATCCGCCGGCCCCCGAGTTGCTCGATCTGTGCGATCAGATGGGCTTTCTCGTAATGGACGAGGCGTTCGATGAATGGAAGAAGGATAAGACGCGGTACGGTTATGGGCGATTCTTCGACGCTTGGAGCGAACCGGACCTGGTCAGCATGGTCCGCCGCGACCGCAACCATCCGAGCATTATTTTGTGGAGCATCGGCAACGAAATCCCCGAACAAAACTCCCCAAACGGGTACGAGATGTCCAAGAGGCTGGCCGACATCTGCCGCCGCGAAGATCCGACTCGCCCAGTCACGTCGGCCTGCAATAGTCCCACAAGCGCGGTCAAGAACGGCTTCGTCAAGCCGCTCGACGTGTTCGGCATCAACTATTTTACCAACGAGTACGACAAACAACGCGGCAAGGTGATGATCGCCAGCGAGACGACCTCCGCCGTAAGCACGCGAGGCGAATACAATCTGGTCCTCGGCAAGGACGGCAAGCCGGAAATCAAGCGGGAGCTGAACCACCAATGCACCTCATACGATCTGGCCAGTCCCGAATGGGGTTGCACGGCCGAGACGAGCCTCCAGAAACTGAAAGACTCGCCCTGGGTGGCCGGCGAGTTTGTCTGGACGGGTTTCGACTACCTTGGCGAGCCGACGCCCTTCGGCTGGCCCTCGCGTAGTTCATACTTCGGCATCCTCGATCTCTGCGGCTTCCCCAAGGACCGCTACTACGTCTATCAAAGCCAATGGACCGCCAAGCCGATGGTCCACCTGCTGCCCCATTGGAATTGGGAGGGCTTTGAGGGCAAGAACATCCCCGTCTGGTGCTTCAGCAACGCCGAGTCTGTCGAATTGTTTCTCAACGGAAGGTCACTAGGCGAGAAAAAGAGCGCTGATCGGAAGGGCTTGCACTTCGAGTGGAGTGTGCCGTACGCGCCGGGCGTGCTCAAGTGCGTGGCCAAGCGGGGCGGTCAGCCCGTTGCAGTGGCCGAAACGCACACCGCGGGCAAACCGGCCAGACTGGTGCTCGCGCCCGATCGAACGTCGATACAGGCCAATGGCCAGGACCTCTCATTCGTCGAGGTGCGTGTCGTCGATCAAGACGGCAACCTCTGTCCGAACGCCGACAATAGCGTCCATTTCACGATCCAAGGAGCGGGGCGAATTGCGGGCGTCGATAATGGTGACGCGACCAACCATGAATCGTTCCAAGGCTCCATGCACCGAGTCTTTCACGGCCTTGGGTTAGTAGTGATCCGATCGGCTGTCCAACCGGGCGAAATCCGTATCGAGGCCGCGGCCGACGGATTGCCACCCGCTACGGCGGCGGTCTCTGCGCAGTAGGACGCGATTCCGGTAGCATGAGTAGGAAAAAGAGCCCGTACGTCGGGGCGTCGGTGATCTCGGCTGGCCGTGACAACGGAAGCGCCGCAAGCAATAATGACGCGTCTCATGCCTGATCAACCGCGTCAACCTCACTGGCTCTTGCGCCCCGCCGACCAGATGGCCGTGGCCGTCCTGGTAGTTGTCGCCCTGATGGCGGTCGGCGGATGGTGGATCGCTCACGGCGGATGGCAGGGCAACTTGATCGAGATCGATCGGGCGCCGCCGCTCAGCGCTCGCTTCGAAGTCGATATCAACACGGCCGATTGGCCTGAGCTGATGCAATTGCCTGGGATTGGTCAGACGCTGGCCCAGCGCATCGTCCAGTCGCGCCAGACCGATGGGCCCTTTGCCGGCCAGGACGATCTTCGGCGGGTGCACGGGATCGGCCAGAAGACGCTGGAACGGATTCGCCCTTATCTGAAGCCGAAAACCACTCGCAACGTGGCCAACTAGTAGGTTCCATGTCCCCCGGGAGATGGTTGGAGGGAGGGAGGTTCGCCGGCGATATCACTTCCCCACTTGCGCATTTTCGCTATGCCCTCATCGCCTGCTCGCTGCAAGTTACGAACAGTCTCGAAATCCTGCCTTCCGCTAAAGTTTTACGTCCGTTCGGCTCGATTGCAATTGCGCGCCTCGTGGCCGCCTTATCTCTATCGATGTTTCTTGGCCCTTACGGCATTTCAACTATGACATTCACGTCGCTGATTAGTAGTCTGGCTACAGTCTTTTCTCCGTGGTCCAGGACCCATTCCCTCCAACAGGCGGCCGGCGAAGTGGTATCCGAGTGCCACGGGCGGCTCTCGCAGGCTGTGTGCCGATCAACGATCACGATGACGCCGGATGAGACCCGTGGATACGTTCGGGCACATGCAGTGCAATACGTTTCCAGCCAGGTTGATGAAGTCTTGCGGCGGCACCGTCTCAGTCGGTGCCACCGCAGTCAGCTTATGGTGACGGCCGTAAACCGGCTGGTCACTATGGTGAGTCACGAACGTCTCACCCGAGCGCCAGCCCCCCAAAGTCGCCCGCTAGCGGCGTAGGCACTAAACCGCTTGCCGCCGTCGCCCAATTCCGTGCTGCGCCCGAACTCGGTTCGCAGCAGGCCAGTAGACGTAAGACTCTATCCAACCGTGTTGGTTTTCATCCGCGCCGACGAATAACCCAAGCGCCGACCAAGCCCGCTAGCGTCAGCAAGAGGGCAATGCTCGACGGTTCGGGGGACGGGGTCAACGATCCCACCGACTGGCCGTACGTCGACAGCATCTTACTCAGGTCGGTGAAGTTCACCACGCCGTCGTAATTGGCATCGCCATCAGCCCATACGCCGGACTGACCGTACTTCGACAGCAACTTGCTCAAATCCGTGAAGTTCGTGGTGCCGTCCAAGTTGGTGTCGCCATACACCGTGTAGGCCACGTTAATCTTGCTGGTTCCCGTGTTGTCAGTCCAGCCCAGGCCACGCGAGGAGCTGGCGGTCGAGCTCTGGAACTTGCCAGTGTTCCACGCGCCAGCGGCGTAGCTCGTGGTCAGCAAACTCTTGACCGTGGCGACCGGGTCAGCTTCGGTGGCGTAGTCGAGGACGAGCATGCCGCCCTTGATGTCTGCGCCGCCGTTATTGATAACCGGGACCATGGCCTTTGCGGCACCCGAGAGGATGAGCTTGCCGGCCTCAACGGTGGTGACACCGCTGTAGGTGTTGACGCTGCTCATGGTCACAGTGCCGGTGCCTTGCTTCAACACGGTGGCGGTGCCGCCGATGCCGCTGGCGCCGGTGATGGTGAAGTTCTTGGTGCTGTTATTGAAGACCACGCTGGTGGGAGTGGCTGCCGAAGCGATGTCGGCAGTCAGGCCCGTGGCGGTGTCGTCAAACGTATCCTTGACGCCGTTGGGCGTGCTGGCCGGGTTCCAATTGGCCGTGTTGCTCCAACTCGTGCCGGCGGTTCCGGTCCAGACAACATCGCTAATTACGGCGCTGATCATAACGCCAGAGCCGTCGGCTCCGCCGAGGTTCAGCGAGTTGCTACCGATGACCACGCCAGCGGTAGTGCCGAGGCCCGATGTGACCTTGACCCACGTCTGCCCGCCGACGATAGCCGGCGTACCAGTCGCGTAGATATCGAACAGCGCTGCGGCGTTCGCGGCGTTGTAGTCGAGTGTGTCTTGAGCCAAGTTATAGAGGGCGGCGGCCTTCGTGGGCGTTAGCACTTCGTTCCAAATGCCCAAGTCATCCATCAAGCCAGTATATTGCTCGTTTGCCCCTGTAGCTGTGCTGTTCACACCCGCGCCAATCACCGCCATATCCCAGGGGGCAACGAACGTGTTGCTGGATGAGATCGCAGATACGGTGTTAGCGACTGTCGAAGCAACGCCGTCGATATAGAACGTTATAGTGCCCAAGCCGGCGGCGCCAGTCTCATCCGTTGCGTTCCACGTATAGATGACCTGGTGCCAACTGCCGTTGTTCCATCCTGGAGCGTAACCCGATCCGGACAAGACAACGTTCTCTGAAGAACGAAGCAACAACTGCATGTAATTCATGTCCACGATGTGGCCGTCATAACCGTTGCCGATCAACCACGAAGTGTCTTCTGCTGCGTTACGGCCGCGGACGAATACACTGCCAGCGGTCGCGGTAGACTTGACCCAGAGGCTGGCGCTACCCGTCCACATTCCGCCGGAGTTGTCGCCGTAGGCGGTTGGCTGTGGAAGGGCACCCGAACCGACGTTCAAGTAATTCGAGCCGTTAAAGCTCATGGCCTTTGTGCCGACCGTGCCCGTGGTGTACGTTGGCGAACCAACCGGCGTGCCGTTCGGCGCCCGGCAACCGCGTTATTCGGCGTGTCGTCGAACGTATACGAACTGATGAGGGCCGCCTGACTTGACGCGGCAACCAGTGTTACAAGGGCAATGCCCCCCATAGACAAACCGAACTTCTTCATACCAGTTCTCCTTGTGCGAGGACGACGGAACGGCGGGATCGTTCCTATTTCCCAGATAGTTTCGTTTGTGCAAACACCGCTGCCGGCAGCCCCAATTCCCGCAGAACTAGCGCCACCTAGCACGGTGAAAAACGCGCGTCGACGTTCAATCTTGCTACCTCCCTGCACTTGCGGCGCAGTTACAAGTGGTGAATTTACTTCGATAGATATATGGCTCGCGTAACAGAATACCCAATATGGTGGTAAAAAATACTCTGATCGCATTATCTACATGTCCATCAAATAGTCAAGTAAATTGTCCGCAGATGGTGTTAAATTGCAGACAGAAGCCAGATTGTCCTTCCAGCCACCTCACCCATTGGAGCCATCCTGAAAACCTCATTGTTCTGCAGGACGTTTCTCAGTGACACTTGCTCTCGCTGCAGCCGAACCGAAAGCGGTGTCAAGCCACATCCATAATCGCCGTGAACGTGGCGAAGAACCATCGGACGCACAAGAAGCTATGCCACCGTGGCACGTCGCCAATTTTAGTCCGCGCCAACGTCATTCCCGGCCGGCTGCGCCGACAATCCCACGATACTGATAATCGGATCACAAACTTTGCCATCCGCTATTTAACCGCCGACGGCATCCAATGACTTGCGCGTCGCAGTTTCACACGAAAAAAAGCGGATGGCGCGGCGACTTGCATCGCCTCACCATCCGCTCGATTGCTGCGCAATCCAAGAACGCAATACTTACATCACAACCACGTGACTACTGTCCACGCCGCCGCCGAATCACCCATGCGCCGCCCAAGCAGGCAATGACCAGCATGAAAATGCTCGACGGTTCGGGGGACGGGGTCAACGAGCCCACCGATTGGCCGTATGTTGACAGCATCTTGCTCAGGTCGGTGAAGTTCACCGTGCCGTCGTAATTGGCATCGCCATCAGCCCACACGCCGGACTGACCGTACTTCGACAGCAGCTTGCTCAAATCCGTGAAGTTCGTGGTGCCGTCCAAGTTGGTGTCGCCATACACCGTGTAGGCCACGTTAATCTTGCTGGTCGACGTGTTGTCGGTCCAGCCCAAGCCACGCGAGGAGCTGGCGGTCGAACTCTGGAACTTGCCAGTGTTCCACGCGCCGGCGGCGTAGCTCGTCGTCAGCAAGCTCTTCACGGTGGCGACCGGGTCGGCTTCGGTGGCATAGTCGAGGACGAGCATGCCGCCCTTGATGTCTGCGCCGCCGTTGTTGAGCACAGGAACCATGGCCTTCGCGGCGCCGGTCAAGATCAGCTTGCCGGCCTCAACGGTGGTGACACCGCTGTAGGTGTTGACGCTGCTCATAGAGACCATGCCGGTGCCTTGCTTCAGCACAGTGGCCGTGCCGCCGATGCCGCTGGCGCCGGTGATGGTGAAGTTCTTGCTGCTGTTATTGAAGACCACGCTGGTGGGAGTGGCTGCCGAAGCAATGTCGGCGGTCAGGCCCGTGGCCGTGTCGTCGAACGTGTTCATGACGCCGTTGGGCGTGCTGGCCGGCGTCCAGTTGCCCGTGCTGCTCCAAGCCGTGCCGCCAGTTCCGGTCCAAACGACGTCGCCACCGACAGCCGATAAGTTCACGATGCGGAAGCCCGTCACCGAGCCGATAATGCTTTCAAGTGGGAGATTGGATCCGACATTCGAGGCGATCAAAAAGTCGCCGGTGTTTCCTTGGTCGCCGGCTTCGTCGCCCCAAAAACCGCCGCGCCAGATAAATGACTCGGTTCCATCGCCGCCACCGAGCGTGTCGGTCCACTCTCGCACGTTGCCGCCCTGGTCGAACGTGCCATAGGGGCCAGCGGAGTTCGTATAGGCGCCGACCCTGGTGACCCACCAAGGAGGGCCGAATACGTTGCCGGTGCCGGCGACGGCCTCCCAGTTGGCATTGTTGCCGGAATCCGTCACGTCGCCGGTCGTCGCATTTGCCACCACGCCCTTACCCGGAGCGGTGTCGGACTGGGTTGGGTACTGCCAGTAGTCTCCAGTGACACCATCGTTCTTGTGGTACGCCGCCTTGTACCACTCGTCGTGACTTGAGACAACCCACGTGGCGTCTGGCTCCCGCACTACGGCAGCCAGTGTGGCGTTGGTCGCCGCACCGTTAAGGAAGTACGAGCCGTCTTCGGTGGTCGAGAGGCCTTGGAGTCCCGTCGGCTGGCCGTTGCTCATCCAGTTGGCGAATCGCATTGCATCGCCCAAGTCGATATATGACACAGGACGATCGGCTGTGGAAACACCGTTCTTCGATCCCACAGCGTAAGTGTAGCTGCCGCTGGAGCCGCTACGAATGATATAGGTGGGATTGGTCGAGACGGCCATACTAGTGTTGTACAATCCGTAGGTGTCCGTTGCCGCGACGGAATTGAGGAACGCCGTGTACTGGTCGGCCCTGACCTCGTACTTGCCGATTTGGTATTGATAGTCCACGCCACCCACGGACCACTCAGTCTCCAGCCCCTGATCATAGACCATTGGAGCATTGCCCACATTGCCGACCGTCACCATGTCAATAGTGATGGCCTGTGCGGATACGGCGCAGGCCAACACGGCCGCTACCGCCAGAACTACGGCTGCTTTCGCGCGAAATACCATTGTGCGTTCTCCTACTAAGTAAAAAGACAAAAAGAACAGTAACGGAGTCCTATTACATGCCGCCACCAGCCCCGCGCAGCGACTAACGAATGGTCCCTCTGATTAAACGTCGATGCTAAGTAATCGATCGAGACAATCCGACGTTGGCCATCGATCAACGTCCGTTACCCATTAACCTGGACGAGCAAACTTAGTAGGTAATCACAAAAAAGCCTCTACAGGGGCATGGTAGAAAGCCGCGACATTCTGGTCAAGCATCTGGCACATGTTTACGGGCCAGTACGGCGAGGGGAGAGAATTTCTGTCCTTTTCGGCAGTACACATGTGCTATTCGGTAGCTGGCCAGCCAGGCAACTTATCGGACTTCGTGATGGGCTTCGGGTTGCTAGAACTGACCTATACCATGAAGGCAACTGCAGTGCGATAAGCTGCATCCCTTCGGGACCGCACCATGCCTTTTTGCGCCCGACTGCTATTGATGACGTGGAGACTACTGGTCATGCTGCCATCCATTACTCATGCAATACAATTGACGCCAGTCTCTGATGCGCTTTGCTGCTTAGGCCTCCTCCTGGCAGACGCCAAAACAACAAGGAGGCGCTTCGCGAGCAGGTTAACCGTGACTAGCGAGTCTGCGCGGGGATAATGACACCTCGTCGAATCGACTGTAGACGCAAAGGAAATGCTCTTCACGACCATCTGGTTATCGTCCACACCGACGAATAACCCATGCCCCGACCAAGCCGGCAATGACCAGCATGATGATGCTCGACGGTTCGGGGGACGGGGTCAGCGAGCCCACCGATTGGCCGTATGTTGACAGCATCTTGCTCAGGTCGGTGAAGTTCACCGTGCCGTCGTAATTAGCATCGCCATCAGCCCACACGCCGGACTGACCGTACTTCGACAGCAGCTTGCTCAAGTCCGTGAAGTTCGTCGTGCCATCCAGGTTCGTGTCGCCATACGTCGTGTAGGCGATGTTGATCTTGCTGGTCACGGTGTTGTCGGTCCAGCCCAGGCCACGCGAGGCGCTGGCGGTCGAACTCTGGAACTTGCCAGTGTTCCACGCGCCGGCGGCGTAGCTCGCCGTCAGAAAGCTTTTAACGGGAGCGACCGGATCAGCTTCGGTGGCGTAGTCGAGGACGAGCATGCCGCCCTTGATGTCTGTGCCGCCGTTATTGATAACCGGGACCATGGCCTTTGCGGCACCCGAGAGGATCAGCTTGCCGGCCTCAACGGTGGTGACACCGCTGTAGGTGTTGGCACCGCTGAGGGTCGAAGCACCTGCACCCACTTTACTAACGGCCAGCACCGCGCTCGCAGAGCCGTCTTTCAGAACAGCGTCGAATGAACTGTAGGCGTTGTTCGTGCCAACGATCAACACCGAAGTCGTGTCGGCGGCGTTATTGACGACCTGCTCAGTTGCCGCGCCGGACAGTCCGCCGACCGACAGATTGTGGCCATTCAGGTCGAGTGACGACGCATCGGAGAGATTCACACTATTCAGCGCGTTCGTGGCCGCCAACACCGTGGTACTGTTGGACAGATGCAGATTTGACACTGCATCGGCTGCGATCAGGTTGAACGTCTGGTTGGCAACGTAAAGGTCATTCGTGGTCAGTGGCCCACGGTTCAGCACGGTCGGCGATCCGCCGTACCAGCCCAAGTAAATCTCGTTGGCGTTCACCGCATGGCCACCCATATCAAGCGTCGAGCCGTTGTCCGTAACATAAAGGTTGCCGCTCAACGACATGTCGGCGCCCAGCGTCAGCGTGCTGCCCGAATACACCGCGGCGTTGCCCGTAACGTTCCCCATCGCCGACGTCGTCACTGATGACGCACTGGCGAGGTCCACACTATTCACCGCGTTCCCGACCGCCAACGACGTGGCACCGTTGGACAGATGCATATTCGACACTGCGTCGGTTGCGATCAGGTTGAACGTTTGGTTGGCAACGTAAAGGTCATTCGCAGTCATTGGCCCGCGGTTGAGCACGGTCGGTGATCCGCCGTACCAACCCAACCAAATCGTGCTGGCGTTCACCGCGTGGCCACCCATATCGAGCGTCGAGCCGTTGTCCGCTACATCGAGGCCGCCGGTCAACGACATGTCGGCGCCCAACGTCAGCGTGCTGCCCGAATACGCCGAAGCGCTGTCCGTAACGTTTCCCGCTGTCAACACCGTGGCGCTGTTGGACAGATTCAGATTTGACACCGCATCGGCTGCGATCAGGTTGAACGTCTCGTTGCCAACGTTAAGGTAATTCGTGGTCAGTGGCCCGCGGTTCAGCACGGTCGTCGGTCCGCCATACCAACCCAAATAAATCTCGTTGGCGTTTACCGCATGGCCACCCATATCAAGCGTCGAGCCGTTGTCCGTAACATAAAGGTTGCCGGTCAGCGACATGTCGGCGCCCAGCGTCAGCGTGCTGCCCGAATACACCGCGGCGTTGTCCGTAACGTTCCCCGTCGCCGCCATCGTCAGTGATGACGCATTGGAGAGATCCACACTATTCACCGCGTTCCCGACCGCCAACGACGTGGCACCGTTGGACAGATGCATATTCGACACTGCGTCGGTTGCGATCAGGTTGAACGTTTGGTTGGCAACGTAAAGGTCATTCGCAGTCATTGGCCCGCGGTTGAGCACGGTCGGTGATCCGCCGTACCAACCCAACCAAATCGTGCTGGCGTTCACCGCGTGGCCACCCATATCGAGCGTCGAGCCGTTGTCCGCTACATCGAGGCCGCCGGTCAACGACATGTCGGCGCCCAACGTCAGCGTGCTGCCTGAATACGCCGAAGCGCTGTCCGTAACGTTTCCCGCTGTCAACACCGTGGCGCTGTTGGACAGATTCAGATTTGACACCGCATCGGCTGCGATCAGGTTGAACGTCTGGTTGCCAACGTTAAGGTCATTCGCGGTCAGTGGCCCGCGGTTCAGCACGGTCGTCGGTCCGCCGTACCAGCCCAAGTAAATCTCGTTGGCGTTCACCGCATGGCCATCCATATCAAGCGTCGAGCCGTTGTCCGTAACATAAAGGTTGCCGGTCAACGACATGTCGGCTCCCAGCGTCAGCGTGCTGCCAGAATACACCGCGGCGCTGCCCGTAACGTTCCCCGTCGCCGCCGTCGTCAGTGATGACGCATCGGAGAGATCCACACTATTCACCGCGTTCCCGACCGCCAACGACGTGACACCGTTGGACAGATGCATATTTGACACCGCATCGGTTGCGATCAGGTTGAACGTTTGGTTGGCAACGTAAAGGTCATTCGCCGTCATTGGCCCGCGGTTCAGCACGGTCGGCGATCCGCCGTACCAACCCAACCAAATCGTGCTGGCGTTCACCGCATGGCTACCCATATCGAGCGTCGAGCCGTCGCCCGCTACATTGAGGCCGCTGGTCAACGACATGTTGGCGCCGAGCGTCAGCGTGCTGCCCGAATACACCGCGGCGCTGCCCGTAACATTGCCTGCCGCCAGCGTCGTCAGAGACGAGCCATTGTAGAGCCCCACACTATCCACAGCATCCAGGGCACCAAAGATGAGGGAGTTACCGTGATCGACAGTTAGACCAATGCTTGTGAACGCACCACTCCCTCGCTGCACGACGCCTGTCGCGCCGGAGCTGAAGCCAATGTACAAGTTGCCGGTGAGTGTGAGCTCGGAATCTCCCAAGTCGAGGGTTCCCAGGGTGCCACTGTCGTAACCGACAATAACGATTGCCGCACTCTGATTTTGAGTGAGAGTCACGGTCGCCGTGGCGGCGGCCCCGGAGGGGTACGTACTGCCGATGAACACGTTGTCCGCGCTGCTCGGAATCGATGTGGAGGTCCAAGTCGAGGCATTGTTCCAATTGCCATTGCCGACCGCGCCGAGATCGACGCCGCCGGACGCCGTTTCTCCAACGCACACAGCGATTGCAAGAGACAAGAAAGCCACCGAAGCTACGAAACGCATATGGTCGTGCTTTTTCATACAGATATCCTTCGCAATCGAGAAAATGAATGTGCAGAGCCAGTGCCTGACGGACTGGCATAGGCGATTGCACCGGCGCGGAGACCGCTGGTACTCCCGGAACCGATTTCCGGCTCGAACGGACTGGCAGTTGCGAGTTGACTCGTTTCAAACGTCCGGTTGGCGCCGATGTTCGCATTTACCTGACCGGCCCAGGCACAGATCACTGCCAAGAAGCAACTTGATTTGAACTGACGCATGATGCCAACTCCCTGCAAAATGCGCGGCGGTTCGCACGGCTCACATCGTCACCCATGCGCGTCTATTGTATTCCGCCCGAGAATTGTCAAGTATTTCGCACGGTTATTTCGGCGACGTGGCCACCGGGCGGCGCATCAAGACCAGCCCTCTATTCAAACCCCCCATCGAGAACGATAGCCATTGCGTTAGCTCGTTGTCGCATGGTCCGCTACTTCGCATTGGCGCACGAAAAAAGCGGATGGCGCGGCGACTTGCGTCACCTCACCATCCGCTCGATTGCTGCGTTAGCCAAAGTTTTCGCGGTTCACGTACGCCTCATTCAGGCGAACACAACCACGTGGCTACTGTCCACGCCGCCGACGAATAATCCAAGCGCCGACCAAGCCTGTGAGCGTCAGCAGCAGGGCAATGCTCGACGGTTCGGGGGACGGGGTCAGCGTGCCCACCGATTGGCCGTACGTCGACAGCATCTTACTCAGGTCGGTGAAGTTCACCGTGCCGTCGTAATTGGCATCGCCATCAGCCCATACGCCGGACTGACCGTACTTCGACAGCAACTTGCTCAAATCCGTGAAGTTCGTGGTGCCGTCCAAGTTGGTGTCGCCATACACCGTGTAGGCGATGTTAATCTTGCTGGTCGACGTGTTGTCATTCCAGCCCAAGCCACGCGAAGAACTGGCGGACGAACTCTGGAACTTGCCGGTGTTCCACGCGCCGGCGGCGTAGCTCGTCGTCAGCAAACTCTTGACCGTGGCGACCGGGTCAGCTTCGGTGGCATAGTCGAGGACGAGGATGCCGCCCTTGATGTTTGCGCCGCCGTTGTTGAGAACCGGGACCATCGCCTTCGCGGTACCAGTCAAAATGAGCTTGCCAGCCTCAACGGTGGTGACACCGCTGTAGGTGTTGACGCTGCTCATGGTCACAGTGCCGGTGCCTTGCTTCAGCACAGTGGCGGTGCCGCCGATGCCGCTGGTGCCGGTGATGGTGAAGTTCTTGCTGCTGTTATTGAAGACCACACTGGTAGGAGTGGCTGCCGAAGCGATGTCGGCGGTCAGGCCTGTGGCCGTGTCGTCAAACGTATTCATGACGCCGTTGGGCGTGCTGCCCGGATTCCAGTTGCCCGTGCTGCTCCAAGCCGTACCACCGGTTCCGGTCCAGACAACGTCGCCACCGACAGCTAGCGACGCTACGCGGAAACCGATCGTCTGGCCAGTATACGTCGGACTGTTGGAAACCCTCGTGAACGCGTACAAGAAGTCTGTGTCATCATACCAGCGGCCACCATACCAAACTCGCGAGCTGTCGCTCTCAATAATACCTTCGGTCCACTCAGCCACGTTTCCGTTCTGATCGAAGGTCCCGTAGGGGCTGTCCGAGTTCGTGAAGGAACCAACTTCCGTTTTATAGTACGGAGGGCCGCCGAGGGTGGATCCGGCCGACGTTCCCGAGCCGGGACTGTAGCAGGCATTGTTGCCGGGATCCGGGGTAACAAGTTCTTTAGCTGGCGCCGTGTCGCTCCCGGTCGCATAATCCCAGTAGTTGCCGGTTACGCCGTCGTTCTTATGAAAAGCGGCCTTGTACCACTCGTCCTCAGTCGGGAGGACGTACGTAGCGTCTGGCTCGCGCACGACGGCATTGAGGGCCGATACCGACGTGGCCCCATTGATAAAGTACGAACCATCTTCGGTGGTCGAGAGACCTTGGGGTCCTGTCGGCTGCCCATTGGCCAACCAATTGCAGAATCGAGCGGCGTCGCCCCAAGTAACCAAACCTATGGGCCTATTAGCGTAGTCTTCGGCCACGCTGTACGTGTAGCTGCCCGCACTGCCGTCTCGGATGATTAGGATATTGCCCCAGCCGACCGTCCCCATATCTGTCTTGTAAAGTCCATAAGTGTCGGTCGCAGCCACAGCGTTGAGGAACTCGGCATACTGCCCGGCCGTAATCTCATACTTGCCCATCTGGTAGTCATAGTCCACCGCACCGGTAAGACGATTGGTATCCGGGTCGCCCACACCGCCATAGTCGGGGCCGATCCATTGTCCCGCGTTGCCCGCATTACCCACCGGCACGAGATCGATCGTGACGGTCGCTTGCGCAGCAACGGCGCAGGCCAACACGGCCATTACCGCCAGAGCTACGACTGCCTTCTTGCGAAATCCCATTGTGCATCCTCCCGACAGAGATAGAGATGGAGAAATAGTGATAGGGCCCTGATACATAACCCATCGCGGCCGCCAGACCCCTGCAACGGCCTAACGATGTTGTTGGTTTTCCACCGTCCTTGAGAAGACGACTCGTAGCAACCTACGAAGACGAGCAGCCGTCGGACCCGAACGACTTTGCGCAAGAAAACAACAGCGAATTTGCATCGCTGGTAACCCGCTGATTAGACAAATTGATGATAGATATTTTCAACAAAGGGGTCAAGCATCTGGCAGAAGCAGCTAGAAATGCACTCTATGAGGGGGTGTGCGATCGTCTTTGAAAGCACTGCATTTTTGGAACGGGCAGCATATTTGATGGAGCAGGCAGGAATACAGACCGTACGAACCAAACCAAGAAGCTAAGAAACTAACGTCAGTTAGGGAGGAAATAGAAGGAGTTGCGAAACGCTGATCAGCGCCGATTGACGCTAATAGGTGCGATCTGCGGAGATTAGCGGGCAGCAAGAAGGCAGGCACGTTTTTGCCCGTGAAGGGAGAAAACCGTGCCAGTCCCCGAGCGAGGCGCATGAAAGAAGCGGATGGCGCGGCGACTTGCGTCACCTCATCATCCGCTTGATTGTTGCGTTGTTCAAAAAACGCAATACTTACATCACAACCGCGTGACTACTGTCCACGTCGCCGACGAATAACCCAAGCGCGGACCAGACCTGCGAGCGTCAGCAGTAGGGCAACGCTCGACGGTTCGGGGGACGGGGTCAGCGTGCCCACCGATTGGCCGTACGTCGACAGCATCTTACTCAGGTCGGTGAAGTTCACCACGCCGTCGTAATTGGTGTCGCCGTCAGCCCACACCTTGCCGGTCTGACCGTACTTCGACAGCAGCTTGCTCAAATCCGTGAAGTTCGTGGTGCCGTCCAAGTTGGTGTCGCCATACACCGTGTAGGCGACGTTAATCTTGCTGGTTCCCGTGTTGTCGGTCCAGCCCAGGCCACGCGAGGAGCTGGCGGTCGAGCTCTGGAACTTGCCAGTGTTCCACGCGCCGGCGGCGTAGCTTGTTGTCAGCATGCCCTTGACCGTGGCAACCGGGTCAGCTTCGGTGGCATAGTCGAGGACGAGCATGCCGCCCTTGATGTCTGCGCCGCCATTGTTGAGAACCGGAACCATCGCCTTCGCGGTGCCCGAGAGGATGAGCTTGCCGGCCTCAACGGTGGTGACACCGCTGTAGGTGTTGACGCTGCTCATGGTCACGGTGCCGGTGCCTTGCTTCAGCACGGTGGCGGTGCCGCCGATGCCGCTCGTGCCGGTGATGGTGAAGTTCTTGCTGGAGTTATTGAAGACCACGCTGGTGGGAGTGGCTGCCGAAGCAATGTCGGCGGTCAGGCCCGTGGCCGTGTCGTCGAACGTGTTCATGACGCCGTTGGGCGTGCTGGCGGGGTTCCAGTTGGCCGTGTTGCTCCAGACGCCGTCACCAGTGCCGGTCCACACGACATCGCCGCTCGCGGCGGCTTGGACGCCCGCACCATTCTCGCCGAGAATCACGAAGTTGGCGCCGACATCGCCGAGGGATCCGCTTAAGCCTGAAGCCACGTACGACCAAGTCATTCCTTTGACCGTGACGGGGGTGTGGGCTGTGTCGTCGTAGAGGCCGAACAGCGCATCGGCATCCAGGGTGCCCACGCCGAGCGCGGAACCTGTCTTGCCCGTGTTATACATGGCGAGCGCCTTCGTGTCGTCAAACAGGCTGTCGAAGGCGGCGTAGTCGTCCAGCATGCCCGTATAGCACCATTCCGGATTGTGAGTGGTGCCGTTCAGTTCACCTCCGATGATGTACTTCGACGGATCGACGAAGCCGTCGTCGCTGGTGATGTTGCGCGTATCGGTGGTATGCAAAGTCTGCAGTTGGCCATCGACATAGATCTTCACCTTCTGATCGTATTCAGCAGCTAGCCCGCATTTCTCACCACACCGCGGCATAGCCGCGTCCGATGGCACGGCGGGCGGTTGGACACGCCTGGCAGGGCCAAGGAAGGACAAATCGGCAGCGGGAAATCGCCGGCGGTAGCCACTGGTGGGGACGAACGGCCGTTTTGTGCCGGACGGAATCGCTTCGGCGCAGACCTTCAGCGCCGCCGTTTCTGAGGAGCGTCCGTTTTGGGAACCAGAAACCTTATCCCGACGCCGACAGCGGCAACGACCACCGCCGCAAGTTTTCGTACACCTGGGCAAACACCCGCTGATACGGACAACTTTCCGACAACGAGATCCACACCCGACGAACCGTTGTTCGCACTAACGCCCCCAACTTCAACAGCTTCAACCGGATCGTATCGCAGCGAGCCGTGGCCATCTCCGTGCCTTGCAGTCCGAACTGTCGCAACGCCATCAGCAGCGTGTACGCCGCGCTCGACAACCACAACCGCAACTGATTCGCCCGCATCGTCGCGCAACTCGTGCGGTCGGCGAACAGGCACATCTGCTGTTCCTTGATCCGGTTCTCCATCTCGCCGCGCAGCAGTACACATCTTCGTACAACCTTCGGGCGTCGAGTTCTTCGGCCGAAAGCGAGGTCACGATGAATCGCGGGTTGCTGCCCTTGGGCAGATGCTCGGCCTTGCCTACCACGCGACGCTCCCGGCTCCAACTCTTTCGCGTCTGATAGGGCAAATCGTTGAACACTCGCGATGCTTGGCCGGTGGCCTCGAATTGCAGCTTCGCCTCTTGCAGCTCTTTGCCAAGAATCCGCTGCAATCGGGCGTTTCTCGCCAATCCGAGCACGTAATCCACATGGTTCGTTTCGCACCAGCACATCAAGTTCTCTCGGCAAAAACCGCTGTCGCCTCGCACGATGATTCGCACCGTCGGCCACGCAACGCGAATCCGTTCGACGATCTTCGCCAACTGCTTCACCGAACTCGCCGCGCCGTCGATGTCCGATGGCAAACGCGCCAACTATGGACCACAAAAGGGACCAAAAGGGAGCCTCATCGCAGATACCGTAATTGCAGCGCAAGGCAAACGACAGGAAGAGGTTGCAAGAATCAACAAAGCAGGATGGGATTTTCCGAAAAATCCCCTTTGGTCCCTATTGCCCAGAAGGGACCTACTCGATTTGGTTTTTCGGAACGATGCTCCCGCCGTATTTCCGCCCGACGCGCTGGGTGTACTTGTTCTCACCAAGGGGTTTGCGGGCGCTCGCCAAGTATCGCTTGAAAGTCTCCAAAGACTCAGGGAGTTTGTAATCCGTCAACTCGCCAAGGTTGCCTTTACCCTCGTCGATCCCGATTTCTTTCAGCAAATCATAGGCTTCCCTGTCTTCCAGCCTTCGGCCGTTCATTGTCTCGGCATACTGATACGCAAGATAGGCTTTCCGAACGGCCGGTTCCAATTGACGCAAGGCACCGTCTTGTTCGGCCGAGGAAGTGACGGCCGGTTGCCCTGGTGTCGAGCCGTCCCCGCCGTCCCCTTCGCTTCGCTCCGTCTTGGGGGTTCGCGGCGTTTGCCGGCCTCCAGCATCCTTTTGCAGGAGCGCTAATAACTCACTGAGCGTGACGGCATCGCTCGGGAGAATGCTGTGTCTGTCATACAAATGGCGTTGTATGTCTACTACGCTGTCACTCCCAACGACGATACCCAACAGCAGTGCAATGTCGCGGTGAATTGGATCGACGGGTATTTTCCAGAAATCGGCTTCATTGAGATTCCACTGCCAGTTCTCCTTGAGGCCATCAATTGCTAGCCAGTCTCTCACTCGCTGTTCATCGGGAAGGGGTTGCTCGACGTCGCTGCGTTTTCTTCTGGTGGGTGAATGGTCAGAGGGCATGAGGTTCGCCTTTCACAGTCGGGTCGGCTCGAACCGGTGGGAGCAAAAGGCGAGAAACCCCGTGCCGGCCCGAGCCGCTTGGTTGTCCAGGTGGCCACCCAGACGACCATCCCTATAGTCCTACTTTATCTACTTCCGCCTTTCGCCAGAAGTCGGAAGCGACCATCGGGCACGTTTTTCGCAGAATCCAAGCCCGCCAAACAATTGTTGCGGCTGGTGGGTCGATTGCGGGCTAGATTGTTGCAGCGCTTTCAACCTACTCACTACTTCCCGAACAGCCACTTGTGAACATGGTCCGTGACGGCTCGCAGCCGCTCATCGCTGATCCATTCGCGGTATACGGATGCCATATCGTCACGACTGTGCCCCATGATGTGATCCACAGCGACTTGGTCACGGCTGTCCCCACCGATAGTCTCGAAGGTGTGCCGCAAAGCGTAGAACCCCAAGGGGCGCCGGTGTATTTTAAGCATCTTCAGCAACTTCGCGGTTTCCTTTGACACGGGATTGTCGATCTTAGCCTTCGCCCAAGACTGTCCATACTTGGTGATGAAGACCAATCGTTCATTGACCTTGTCTTTCGGCGTGGGCCGGTCAACGATTACCTCCTTTAATATCACCACTGTTTCCCGCCAAATTGGGCACCGCCTCGGGATGCCAGTCTTGGGACGCGGGTAGTCGATCCAGCCCCCATTCAGATCCAAGGCGTTGAGGGGTAGGTTGGCGCAGTCCGAATTGCCGAACCCACAGTTGATCCCCAGCAGGATCATGGCCTGCAATTGGCCCTCGGCCGCGCCGATTATCTGACGTAGTTCCTGCGCCTCAAACATCCGCAGCCCATTGCCGTTGCGTATCTTTCGGATGGTGCGCTTCGGAGGCCGCTTGAACTCGGGGCCGAACCGAACCGGCTTGTCGATCAAGCCCGACTCGAACGCCCACTTGAACACGCTAGGGACCCGTTGAATCTCGTTTCCCAGCCGGACAAGCCCGTGGGTTCTCGCCAAGCCAATCCGCAACCTACGGAAATCGTCGGCAGCCAGATCGGACACCAGCCGGGACTTGTCGAAAGCATCCACCAGCTTTGCGCAGATCGCGTGGTAGTCGAGAAACGTGCGTTGGACGATCTCCCCCGTATCAACCAGACTGCGTTTGGCAGTCAAGAACTGGTTGCACAAATCCCGGACGGTCAGTCCCTCAGCCGAGACCCGCGGGGTGCGCCCGGCGTGTAGGTCATCCTTTTGGTCGAGATACTTTTGCAAGGCTGCTTGTGGGTCGTCCCACGCGCCAAAGTAGTGGAAGCGGCCCCTAATCTTCTTCGCCCACCTTCGCGTAGCGTGGGGGAATAGCGGAAAATCGCGGTACGGTTTGGGCGGCTTGACGGAAACCGCCTTGCGGGTAGACTTCGTGTTTGTCATGATTGTCGTACCGTGGCGTTCGGGTGTCACAACGGGTGTCAATGGCATTCCACGGGCCGCGTCAATCATGCATGTTTTTCCGTGTTTTTTATGGTTTTGCGCCCGTAGCTCAACTGGATAGAGCATCGGTCTTCGGAACCGATGGTTGGGGGTCCGAATCCCTCCGGGCGTACTTTCGCACCTTCTCACCCTGGTACGCTGTATCCCCCTTGTGGACATACAGTAACGTCCGCAACTCGCAACGTCCCACGGAAAAGACGAGAAAACGGTTCCTGATACTATAACCGCCGCATGTTGAGGCCCCTTGCTGGTGGAGTAGGATGGAGACTCGTAACAGTCCATCTTTTCTCCACCAAACAAGGAGACCTGTTCATGTGGTACGTTGGTATCGATCTACACCGTGAGACTATTGTGATGGCGGCCGTAAACGACGCGGGTGAAGCCACCAAACCGACGACGATTCGCTGCGAAGACACCGCTGCCATCGTTGAGGCAGTTCAACAGTGGAAACGTTTCCGCGCGGTCATCGAGGCCAGCGCCACCTATCGCTGGCTCTACGACCTGCTCGCCCCGTACGGCACGATCCTGTTGGCCCATCCCTTACGTCTCCGCGCCATGGTACAGCGGCGCAGCAAAACCGACAAGTTGGATGCACAGTTGCTCGCCAATCTGCTGCGGATCAACCAGATTCCACTGGCCTATATTCCACCAGAACCCTACCAGCAGTTGCGCGATCTGACGCGCCGCCGCGCGCGGCTGGGCCGCGAATTGGCCGAGGCAAAGATTCAACTGCGGGCCTTGCTGGCCAGGCGAAATCGGCAATCGCCCTACCGAACGCCCTTCGGTGTGCGCGGTTTGGCTTGGTTTCGCGGTCAAGACTTCGGCTGGATCGAAAATCTTGTCCGCGACGAGCTGTTGGCGCGGCTGAGACACTTTGGCCGACAAGCAACGATCATTGACGAGCACCTCGAGCGGATGGCAACGCAGTTTCCACAAAGGGAGGCGTTGACCGACATTCACGGCATTGGCCTGTACTCGGCACTATTGATCGTGGCCGAACTCGGCGAGCCGGAGCGCTTTCACGCCGCCAAACAAGTCGGGGCTTACGCCGGACTAACTTGCCGCGTGCACCAGTCGGGCGGACATTGTTATCGAGGATCGATCACCCGGCAAGGATCGAGCTGGTTGCGCTGGATTCTCGTCGAGGCCGCCATGAAGGCCATTCGCCAGGACGCCGCACTGAAAAACTTCTACACGCGGGTGCGCAAGCGGTCCGGCGCAAAGATTGCGCGGGTGGCGGTTGCCCGCAAGCTGGCGGAGATTTGTTGGAAGCGGCTGCGACGTTGGCACCACGAACATGCCAGCCAAGTCGCCTAGAGAAAGACGAGATCGCGCACGAGTACGGTCGCTGCTGGCCCGCAAAGGTGTCTCGTGAGACGCTGGGTTTGCACTGCGTTCCTGATTGGGCACTGCGGCCGTGAACAGTACAATATGCGACGGGCCTCGGCCTGGACGGCACGAATGGGTGACTACACAGTGCGCGAAGTAACGATAAACGGAGTTGGCAGTCCATGCCGGAGCCTTTCGGCGAATCCATTCGCCGACCAGGGCGCTCATTGCCGCCCCTGGACCCCGGCTAGCCTCTCTCCGTTCCGATGTTGTTATGATCCTGGAAAATCCGAAAATCCGGGCCTTGACTCAGCGGCGGTTATGGGTGCCACCTTTTCCACTCCTGCCACCTTTTCCACTCACCTTTTCCACTGCCCGTAGAAATCCGAGGAGCATTCTCGCCATGGGGTCATGCTGCTATACGCCGACGAAAAAGGACTTCCTGTGGTGGTACTGGCTGCTGTTGGTCAGCATCGTTGGCATTCCAATGTTGCTAGCTGTGCTCTACGTGGCTTGGCACCCAGACATGGATGACGAGGCCAAGCGGCGGCGTGGAGAGAGAGCAGCGGGCATCTTCTGGGTAGGCACTTTTTGTGCGGCAATCGCATTATTCTTCATAGTCAATGTCGTGCTAGGGATGATTTATCCCGGCGAAACTGCGTATGGTTATTCGTTCAACTCCTGGCGTCACAATGACTGCTTCTCCGGTTGGATGGCCTTGGCCGTGCAATTTTTCTTCGCAACGGTGGCGGCTAACGGAACCAACAGCTTGGTACGCAAGCGACGGTGGCAGGTAAGGATACCCTTGTTTGTGATGTGTGTTGGGCTGTATGTCGTATTCATGGCGTTGTGTCCGGTCGAGTTGCGATTCCGTCGTCCTGCCATCCACGTGATGCAGTTCATGGTGTGTATGCTTCCGGCACACTACTGGGGCGGATTCAAGGACTCGCCGGATACCGGCCACGCTTGGAAAGCCTTGTGGGCGTTTCTCGTAGCTGCTTCGTTGTTTTTTTGGGTGTCGTATTTTGGTGAAGATTTTGCCCAGTTGATCTGCGGTGTCCCTCATGCAGGCAAGTGAATTGACTGCGGTCGTCCCATACCCCAGGGAAACAGTTCAATCGGAGGCGTTGTACGCCAAGGTCGCCACGCGCTACGACACGGTATTCGAGCGCTCAATGCTGGCCGAGGGTCACTTGACCGATGTGCTGCGCGATGCGTTATGGGATCGGAGCGTACTGGACCTCGCGTGCGGCAATGGCCGATGGCTGGACCGATTTCGGCCCGCATCGTATGTCGGAATCGACCTCAACGCAGCCATGCTGGAAGAGGCACGAAAGCGTTATCCCAGAGCCACTTTTCTTCAAGCTGACATGACCGACATTCCGTTGCCTGATGAGTCATTTGCAGGGGTGATTTCCATGTTCGGCGCAATGGGGCACCTGCCGATGGCCGGACAAGAGGCTATGGTACGCGAGGTGAGCAGGGTATTGCAACCTGGAGGGATTGCCATTCTGACGAACGGTAACCTGTGGTCGCCGTTCAACTTTCCGACGACTATCACAGGCGGGAGGGTGCGGATTGAAGGTGTGCGGGTTCGCGTGCATTCCACCACCCCCAGCAGATTCTCGCGACTATTGGCAGGCTTCCGTCTCTTGCGACTCGAAAGTTACGATTGCTCCTATATTCCCCTTGTGCCACTAAAGTTTGTTGCATGTTTGGCAGGCAGAGACTATCGGCCGATCTATGGCCGATGCATGGACTTGCTTGATCACTGCCGTTACATCCCGACAATGCGATGGTTTGGTAAGCAATTATTGGCAGTGTGCCAGAAGGCATAAGGTAACCTGCTTCTCAACCAACCAGCGCCTCCGGCAGCCATGGACCAGCGGCGATTTCTGGCAATAGGGCAAGCCATCGGGCGCGTCGATGATCCACTAGCCTTGAATCCTACGGCGACTATCTTTCTTGCTCGGACTTGTCATTGGTCATTGGGGATTCGTCATTTGTCATTTAGAATCAGGGGTAGGTCTGCGTGATTTCCCCATACAAAAATCAGGTCCCTTGACCACATTGTGATTCACACCGAAAGCGAAATCCTCGACAAGGCGATCTCCGGTCGGCGGCTCACGGCTGACGAGGGGCTGGCTCTGTTGGCGTCGCACAATCTAGCGGCGGTCGGCCGGGCCGCCGATCTGGTCACCCAACGCCGGCATCCCGAGCCGCTGCGCACGTATAACATCGATCGCAACATCAATTACACCAACATCTGCATCAGCGGATGTCGCTTCTGCGCGTTTTCCAAGAAACCGGGCGACGAGGGCGGTTACGTCATTCAGCCGGAAGAGCTGTACCGGAAAATCGAAGAGACGATCGCTCTCGGCGGCGATCAGATTCTCTTGCAGGGCGGAATGCACCCTGAATTGAGAATCGACTGGTACGAAAACCTTCTCCGCGATATCAAATCGCGGTTTCCGCAGCTCAACGTACACGGTTTCAGTCCACCAGAGATCGATCATATCGCGGCGGTCTCGGGGCTGTCGCTCGGCGACGTGCTGGTCCGATTGCGGGAGGCGGGACTCGGTTCGCTGCCGGGTGGCGGGGCTGAGATCCTGGTCGACCGCGTTCGGCAACAGGTCAGTCCGTGCAAGACATCGGCCGACCGTTGGCTCGAAGTCTGTCGCACGTGGCACCGCTTGGGCGGACGCGGCTCGGCGACCATGATGTTCGGCCACGTGGAGACGCTGGCCGACCGGATCGAACACTTGGAACGGTTGCGCCGGTTGCAGGACGAAACACAAGGTTTTACCGCTTTCATCTGCTGGCCGTTCCAGCCTGGCAATACCGATCTGGCCGACGTTCCAAAGACGGGCGCGTTCGGATATCTCAAGATGCTGGCGGTCAGCCGCCTGTATCTCGATAATTTTCCGAATCTTCAGGCAAGTTGGGTCACGCAGGGGCTGGCAGTGGGACAATTGGCACTGCGATTTGGGGCCAATGACTTCGGCAGCCTGATGATCGAAGAGAACGTTGTGGCCGCCGCCGGCACGTCTTTTCGGACCACCGAGGCCGAAATTCGCCGCACCATCCAGCAGGCGGGCTTCACCCCCCGGCGGCGAAACGTATTTTACGAACTTGGCGAACCGCCGCGCGATGCCGTACGCTAAACTTGCAGAAGGAATAAAACGACCGCAAACACTGCCGGGCGCCATGATCCACGTCCTACGACTTGCCAAGCACTATAGCGACCTGCGCCGCGGCCAGATCGTCGCGTTGGACGGGATCAGCTTCAACGCCCAACCGGGACAGGTCTATGGCCTGTTGGGCCCAAACGGGGCTGGCAAAACCACGGCCCTGCGAATTCTCAGCACCGTGCTGCGTCCCACGAGCGGTACGGCCGTCATCAACGGCTACGACGTGCTGACGCAGCCCGCCCATGTCCGCCGGCAGATCGGCTTCATGTCGGCCAACACGGCCGTGTACGATCGCATGACCGGCTGGGAAATGGTCGAGTATTTTGGCCGGCTGCACGGAATTGCCAAGGAACCGCTCGCCCAACGGATGGAGACGCTGTTTTCGCGGCTGAAGATGGACGACACCCGCGACGTGCTGGGCGCGAAAATGTCGACCGGCATGAAACAAAAGGTCTCGGTCGCCCGGGCGCTCGTCCACGATCCGCCCGTCTTGATTTTCGACGAGGCCACGGTGGGGCTCGACGTGCTGGTGGCCCGGGCGCTGCTGAACACGGTCGCCGAGTTGCGCGATCATGGCAAGTGCATCATTTTTTCGACGCACATCATGCGCGAGGCCGAGAAGCTTTGCGACCGGATTGCTATCGTCCATCGCGGACGCATGCTTGCCGAAGGGACGTTGGAAGAACTCCGCGACCGGCATCATGAGCGCGACCTGGAAGAGTTGTTCTTTCAACTGATTTCGAATCACGACGAATCGGCCCAGAGCGTGACATCTGCCTCATGAGCTTCTCGAATATCAAGCTGATCCTCGGCCGCGAGATACGCGATCAATTGCGCGACCGGCGGACGCTGTTCATGATCGCCGTGCTGCCGATCTTGCTCTATCCCTTGCTGGGGATGAGCATGTTGCAACTGGCCCAATTCATGCAAGAGCAGCCGTCGCGCGTGCTGGTTATCGGCGCTACGCGACTGGACGGCATACCGCCACTGTTCGATGGCGCATTTTTCTCTGACGCGTTGTTCTCTGAGATCGGGCGGGCCAAGTTGTTGGAATTGGATTTCGACGCCAACCTGCGACGCCCGGGCGAGGTGGCCGCCGATCCGAGAGACAGGGCTGCCGAAGAGATTCAATCTGGCCGCTACGAGGCAGTGCTCTATTTCCCGTCCAACTTTGCCACGCGGCTCGATGCCTTCCGCGCGGCGATTCACGTTCGCAGCGACAAGGTTGCGGCCGCAGACAGCCGCATCGAGCCCCGGCTGGCGGTGCCCAGCCCCGAAATCCTCTATAGCACGGCCACGGACAAGTCGCAAATCGCCTTTGCGCGTTTGTCCGACGTGTTGCGGCGTTGGACCGAACAGATTGGCGACGCCAACCTGGCCCAAAGCGGCGTGTCTGCCTTGGCCGTCCGGCCGTTTTCCGTGGGCAGTGACGACATCGCCGACCAGAGCGGCCACCGCGGCGCGGCGATGTGGTCGAAGCTGCTGCCAGTGCTGCTGTTGCTTTGGGCCCTGACCGGCGCGTTCTATCCGGCCATCGATTTGTGCGCCGGCGAGAAAGAGCGCGGCACGCTGGAAACGCTGCTGAGCAGTCCCGCGCAACGAAGCGAGATCGTGCTCGGCAAGCTAGTGACCGTCATGCTCTTCAGCATGGCTACCGTCGTGCTCAACATGGCGAGCATTGGCGTCACCGGCCGAATGGTGATGGCGCACCTGCCCGGCTTCGAGATGCCGCCGCTGGTTGCAATCATTGCCCTGTCGGTGGCCTTGGTGCCGATTGCCGCGCTGTTCAGCGCCTTGTGCGTGGCGTTGGCCGCCTTCGCGCGGAGCACCAAGGAAGGGCAGTATTACCTAATGCCGCTTTTGCTAATTACGATGCCGCTGGTGGTGCTGCCGATGGCGCCAGGCGTGGAACTCAACCTGGGCAACAGCCTCATTCCCATCACCGGCATGGTGCTGCTGTTGCGAAACGTGTTGGAAGGCAATTACTGGCTGGCCGTGCAGTATTCGCCGGCCGTCATCGGCGTGACGATATTGGCCTGCATGTTGGCGATCCGCTGGGCGGTCGATCAGTTCAATTCCGAATCGGTGCTGTTTCGCGAGAGCGAGCGACTGGACGTGGGGCTATGGCTGCGGCGCCTGCGGCACGACCGCCAGCCGACGCCAAGCGTGGCCATGGCCTTATGCTGTGGCATGTTGATCCTGGTATTGAACTTCTTCATGGGAATGCGGCAATCTCCGCCCACCGACCTGGCCAGCCTTGCGAGGTCGTTCCTGATACCACAACTGCTCATTATTGCCCCGCTGGCACTGTTGATGGCGTTCTTCTTGACGACTAACCCCCGGCAGACGCTTTTGCTGAAGTGGCCGAAGGTGTCGGCGATTTTCGCCGCAGGCTTGCTGGCCATCGTGCTGCATCCGGCGGCCAATGTGCTGAAGATTGTCGTCAGCCGGCTGTACCCGATTGGCGATAGCATGCGGCCGGCATTGGAAAAAATTGAGGGACTGCTACGCCAGGCAGATTTCTGGCCGCTGATACTGTTGATCGCGATCGCGCCGGCTGTCTGCGAGGAGTTAGCCTTCCGCGGTTTCATCCTCTCTGGCTTCCGGCACCTGGGCCACAAGTGGCGGGCAATGGTCTTTAGTGCGGTGCTGTTTGGACTGGCCCACGGCATCTTGCAGCAATCGCTGATCGCCTGCCTACTGGGCACGATCCTGGCCTTCGTGGCCGTGCAGAGCGGCAGCATTCTGCCCGGCATGGTCTTCCACGCCATGCACAATGCGCTGGCCGTGGCCAACAGTCGGGTCACTCCGGACATGATCTCACAGTCATCGCTGTTGCGCGGGCTATTGACCCCGACTAATGATGGCGGTTATCGCTTTCAGTGGCCTGTTGTGGTGGCCGGTTCGCTCGCCGCCGTTCTGTTGTTGGTGTGGTTCGCTCGGCTCAATGCCCCCAAGTCGCCAGAAGAAGTGCTGGAAGAGGCCATCGGTCACAATGACCACGAGCAGGGGCCGCTGATGCCGGAGGAGGCGGTGGCGGTTGCTGATTGTAGATTGTAAATTGTTGATTGGTCAGTAAAGGATGAAGGGCAAACGGAACGTGAGGACCGCATCTCCTCAATGAGGGCTGGGCCGTTCGCCGCCCGGCAAACCGCAGTCCTTCGGCTGACCACGTCACCAAAGAAATGCCCGATCAATCAACAATCAACAATCAACGTTCAACGATCCTCCGTGCCCGCTACGTCTTCCCCGTCGCCGGCCAGCCAATCCGCGATGGCGAGGTGACGATTTGCGGCGACCGCATCGTTGCGGTGGGACGGCATGGCCGAGGTGCGTCTCGCGACGTCTGCAATCTCGGCAACGTGGCCATCTTGCCCGGGCTCGTCAACGCCCACGTCCATCTCAACTTCAGCCAGTTGTCGAAACCAATTGGCGAGCCGGGTATCGGATTCGTCGACTGGATTCGGCGTGCGATCGAGCATCGTGAGCAAGGCGCCGAGCAGTGTTCGACGGAGTGTCCCATCACGATCGGTCTGGCCGAAAGCATCCGCGCTGGCGTGACCACAATCGGCGAGATCGCCCAGTTTGGCTGGCCGATGCGCACCATCGCCGACTCGCCCCTTGGCATTACGGTCTTCCTGGAACTGATCGCGCCGAATCGCACGCGGACCGCGGAGCAACTGGAACTGGCCCGGTCGCATCTCCGCGCGGCGGCAAATCGGTCCGCCGAGGAGCGCTGGCAGCCGGGCTTGAGCCCTCATGCACCGTACAGCGTCAACGCCGAGTTACTTGCAGCCATCGTGGCCCTATCGGCCAACGAGCGGGCGCCCCTCGCGATGCACTTGGCGGAATCGAGGGAAGAATTGGAACTATTGCAAGCGGGCACGGGTCCGCTGCGCGATTTGTTGGACGAGCGAAACGCGTGGGACCCAATGTCGATTCAGCCCGGGAGCCGGCCGATGGACTACTTGCGGCTGTTGGCCAAAGCCGCTCGCACTCTGGTGGTTCACGGCAACTATCTCGACGACGAGGAAATCTCGTTTCTCGGAGCGAACGCTTCGCACATGTCCGTAGTTTATTGCCCACGGAGCCACGACTGGTTTGGACACTCGCCGTATCCACTGGAAAAGATGTTGGCCACCGGCGCCATGTTCGCGCTGGGCACCGATGGCCGCGGATCGTCGCCCGACTTGAGTTTGTTGGCCGAAATGCGCCGTGCGGCCGAAAAACATCCCACGGTCGGCTTCGACCGCATTTTGCAGATGGGCACCTTAAGCGGCGCGAAGGCCTTGGGCCTTGAACACTGCACTGGCTCGATTGAGCCGGGCAAACGGGCGGACTTGACGATGGTCGCCCTGCCCGATGGCGATGCCACTGATCCGCATGAATTGCTGTTCAACTCCACTCAGCCGGTCGTAGGCTGCTATTGCCGCGGGCTTTTGGAGTGCGGCGATTCATCGCCGCTTTCCATCCGGCGACGCTGCACTACCGTTGAGACGTTGACGCCCGACAAAAAGCGGCGATGAATCGCCGCACTCCAAAAACAGAGAAGCTATGTCACTCGACGTGATCCGCAATGCTTGGTTTCTCACCGGTCCAACGGCCGCCGGCAAGTCGGCCGTCGGCGTGGAGTTGGCCGAACGCATTGGCGCGGAGATCATCTCTCTCGATTCGATGGCCCTCTATCGGCGGATGGACATCGGCACGGCCAAGCCGACCGCCGACGAGCGCCGCCGCGTGCCGCATCATTTGATCGACGTGTTGGAGCCGCACGAGGACTTCAGCCTGGCGCAATATATCGAGGCCGCAAATCGCGCGGCCGAGCAGATCGCCGAGGGAGGAAAAGGGGACAGTCCCCATTTGCCGGAACGGCCCGAAGGGTGCTGCGCACAAATGGGGACTGTCCCCTTTTCCTCCGCCTTTCCACCGTCACCAAGTGGAAAGCAAGTGCTCTTCGTCGGCGGCACGCCGTTGTATCTCAAAGGCCTGTTGCGTGGCATCTTCCAGGGGCCGCCCGCCGATTGGCAATTGCGTCGCCGGCTTGTGGATGAAGCGCATCGCGAGGGAGAAACGTGGCTCCACCAGCAAGTTGCCAACATCGATCCGGCCTCCGCCGCACGATTGCACCCCAACGACACCCGGCGCCTTATCCGAGCGTTCGAGGTTTACGAAAAGACCGGTCGACCGATCAGCGAGTGGCAGCGCCAATTCGACGTGGGCCGGCCGGCCGCCGAGTGTCGCGTCTTCGTGCTCGATTGGCCGAAGGAGGAATTGCACGCCCGCATCAACGAGCGCGTTGACGGCATGTTCGCTGCTGGATTGGTGGAAGAAGTGCGCGGGCTATTATCGGAGCCGCGTCCCTTGAGCCGGACGGCCAGCCAAGCCGTCGGCTATCGCGAGGTGATCGAGCATCTCGCAGGCCACCGCAACTTGGCCGAGACGATCGCGCTGGTGAAGCAGCACACCCGTCAGCTCGCCAAGCGTCAGAGTACCTGGTTTCGCAGCCTTAGCGAGTGCCAATTTGTGCCTGTCGCGCGGCCGTTTGACGTGGCGGCAACCGCACATGTCATCCTGGACTTGGCGAAGAATCTTGCGGATTTCCCCCACGATTCGTCGCGGCACCCAGAATGACAGAGCCGCAGAACGGGCACCGCTCGATCTCCATGTGCAACCTCTCCGTGTGCTCGGTGGCTGCGTGGTGCACCTCCTCCACCCTCCGCCCGGCTTCGCGCCGGCCGTTCCCGTAGTAGAATTGAGTTCTTACAGTGCATGCCATCTACCCTTCTTTGTGGGGATACTCAATTGTTGCGAACTCATACCTGTGGCGAGCTGCGTGCGAGTCAAATCGGGCAGCAGGTGACGCTGTGCGGCTGGGTCGATACCTATCGCGACCATAGCGGCGTGCTCTTCATCGATCTCCGCGACCGCTACGGCAAGACGCAAGTCGTCTTTGCCCCGGAGAGCGGCGAGGAAACCGTGCAAGCGGCCCGAGCGCTGCGGTCGGAGTACGTGGCCCTGGTCCGCGGCAAGGTCGCGCCACGGCCCGAGGGAACCGTCAATCCAAAGCTCGACACGGGCGAGATTGAGGTCCGGGCCGAAAGCCTGGAGATTCTTAACCGCAGTCTGAATCCACCGTTCCAACCCACCGGCAAGGATTTGCCCGGCGAGGATACGCGTCTGAAATATCGCTACATCGATTTGCGGCGGCCGGAGATGCAGCGAACCATGCTGCTGCGCAACCGCATGGTCAAGATCATGCGCGACTACTGCGACGCGCTCGGCTTTGTCGACGTCGAGACGCCGATGCTCGGCCGCAGCACGCCCGAGGGCGCCCGCGACTATCTCGTTCCCAGCCGCGTCCAGCAGGGGAGCTACTATGCTCTGCCGCAGTCGCCGCAACTCTACAAGCAGATTCTGATGGTCGCCGGGTATGACCGCTATATCCAGGTGGCACGTTGCTTCCGCGACGAGGACCTGCGCGCTGATCGGCAGCCCGAGTTCACCCAGTTGGACCTGGAAATGTCGTTCATCGACGCCGACGATATTATCGGCGTGATCGACGGACTTGTGGCGCGGTTGGCCAAAGAGATCCTCGGCCTCGACGTCAAGCTGCCGCTGCCGCGGATGTGCTACGACGAAGCGATGGGGCGATTTGGCCACGACGCACCCGACTTGCGCTTTGGCATGGAATTGATCGACATCACCGATCTGGCCAAGGAATCGGAGTTCAAGGTTTTCCGTTCTGTGGCCGACAGCGAGGGACGCGTGCGGGGCATCAACGCCAAGGGGGCGGCCGATCGCTACTCGCGCAAGGGCATCGACGAACTGACGGCCTTCATCGTCGAAAACTTCGGCGCGAAAGGTCTCGCCTGGTTCAAGGTCGAGGCCGACGGCAAGCTGGCATCGCCGATTGCCAAGAATTTCAGTGCCGACTTGCTGGCGAAGATTGGTCAGCGGATGGACGCCGCGCCCGGCGATCTGTTGCTGATCGTGGCCGACAAGTTCGAGACCACCTGCAAAGCCCTGTACGCTTTGCGAAAGCGGTTGGGAGCGGAATTGAAACTCTACAACCCGTCGACGATGAACTTCTCGTGGGTCGTCCAATTTCCGATGTTCGCCTACGATACGGAAGAAGACGCTTGGACGGCCATGCACCATCCGTTCACCGCGCCCCGGCCGCAAGACCGACAATTGCTCCAAAGCGATCCGCAGAAATGCCGCGCCCAGGCGTACGACTTGGTGATCAACGGCTATGAGGCGGGCGGCGGCACGATTCGTATTCACGACCAGGAACTTCAGCAGCAAGTGTTTGGCTTGCTCGGAATCGACCCGGACACCGGCGCGAGCGTTTTGGGTTCTTGTTGGATGCCCTGCAATACGGGGCCCCGCCCCACGGCGGCATCGCGCTGGGCATCGACCGAATGGTCATGCTCTTCGCCGGGCTCGACAGCATCCGCGACGTCATCGCCTTCCCCAAGACCCAGCGTGCCACCGACATGATGACCGGCGCCCCAGGCCTGGTTGATGTCAAGCAATTGCGAGAACTAGGCATCAAGCCGTCGTGCTGATATATATTTGCGACCATCGGCGAGGGGCGTGCCACCCAACGCTCGGTCCCATAATTGCGAAGCCTTAAGGACTATCACGTGGCTCCTTCTTCCGAACGTGAAGCGTCTCCCGCAGCGGGCAGCGAGCAGGCCAACGTGCTGCGCGTGGCGATGGCGCAGATCTCGCCGGTACTTGGCGACGTGCAACGGAACCTTGCTCTGCATCTGACGCAGATCGAGGCCGCCCGCCGACAGCACGCCGATGTGATTGTTTTTCCCGAGCTTTCGCTGACCGGCTACTTCCTCCGCGACATGGTGCCCGACCTGGCCCTTTCGCCTTCCGGCCCGGAAATCCGTCAATTGATCGACGCGGCGGGACCCATGTCGCTGGTGTTGGGTTTCGTGGAGGAATCGTCGCGACATCGCTTCTACAACGCATCGCTGTGGGCCGAGGGCGGCCGCGTGATCCACGTCCATCGCAAAGTCTATCTGCCCACGTATGGACTGTTCGACGAGCAGCGGTACTTTGCCGCTGGCGAGCGGTTCTTGGCCTTTGATACGGCGCGCTTCGGACGCGTTGGCATTCTGGTGTGCGAAGACTTTTGGCACCTTTCGGCCGCCGCCATTATGCAGGCCGAAGAGGTGGACGTGCTTGTCTGTCCGGCCAACTCACCCGCCCGCGGCGTCCAGAACGCAAAGGTCCACACGGCCGAAACGTACGAGCAACTGGCAAAAGCGTTCGCCCAACTGCTGGGGGCGACGGTGTTGGTTGTCAACCGCGTTGGCTTCGAGGACGGGCTATGTTTTTGGGGCGGAAGCATGGCCGTGGGACCGGACGCCTGTATGCTTGCCCAAGCGGCTATGCTCGACGAGGCCCTGTGCATTGCTACGATCGATCCGGCCCTACGTCGTCGCCAGCGCTTGATCACGCCGCTCGGACGCGACGAACGCCTGCTGCTGACCATCGAAGAACTCAACAGAATTAAGCGACAACGGTACGAGAATGCCGGCGATTGATTGGCGTCGGCGACTGCGGTAATTGGCATGGGCGACTGGAGTCGCTTCGAACATCTCCCCTCACCCAAAGGGAGAGGGGCAGGGGGTGAGGGCCGTAATCGTGATATTGATGGATAGATGCTGAGGAGATCGCCCTCACCCTAGCCCTCCCAAAGGGAGAGGGGACCAGACATTTAAGGCCGCCAATGAGCGACGCCCTGCAAAACCATCTGACGATCAACCCCGAGCTGGTAACCGACATCCTCTGCCGGTTCATCCGCGCGGAGATTCACCGGGCAGGCTTCCAACGCGCCGTGTTTGGGCTCTCGGGCGGTATCGACTCGAGCGTCGTTGCGTTTCTCTGCGCCGGGCGCTTGGGGCGGAAAATGTTCTGGCGGTCACGATGCCTTACAAGACGTCGAGCGAAGCCACGCGGCGCGATAGCCAAGCCGTGATCGAACAACTTGGTGTTCGCACGGTCGACGTGCCGATCACCGATCAGGTCGACGCCTATTTCGCGCGATTTCCCGACGCTTCGCAACTCCGCCGGGCCAACAAGTGCGCCCGCGAGCGAATGACCGTGCTCTACGACCAAAGCGCGGCGTTTCAGGCGCTGGTGGCCGGCACCAGCAATAAGAGCGAGTTGCTGTTGGGCTACGGAACGCAGTTCGGCGACATGGCCTCGGCCATTAATCCCATTGGCGATCTCTACAAGACGCAACTCCATCAACTGGCCAAATATCTCGGCGTGCCCGAGCCGATTCTGCGGAAAGAACCCACCGGCGACCTGTGGGTCGGGCAGACCGACGAGAGCGAACTCGGCTTCACCTACGCCGAGGTCGATCGCGTAATGGTGCTCTTGGTCGACTGTCGTTGGCGTCGTGCGGAACTGCTGCAAGCCGGTTTCGCCGCCGAGTTCATCGACCGGGTGGCCACCATGATTCGCCGCAACCATTACAAGCGCCGTATGCCGGTGATCGCCAAACTATCGCACCGCACGATGGACCGCGACTTCCGCTACGCCCGCGATTGGGGCACGTAGATCGCAAGCTGCGTCCTCGTATTGCGCGGTCCAGTCATCGCCTTTCGGTCTGCCCACACGCCGCATCCCCGCAAAATGCTGCGCTAGGGCACCCCGTGTACAACCGGCAAGTCGCCCACGCCCGCTTGCGCCGGATCGAACAGAAGCGGGAAGAACGAACCGGACAGCCGTTGGCCGGGCGGAATCGCAGGCACGCCTTCGAGCAACGGATTGTCCGAGGCAGATACAACGCCATCGCGGAACACGTTGATGACGGTCGCCCGCCGTGGCCGTTCGGAAGCATTGCCGAACGATCCATGAATGGTCAACGGATGATGGAACGAGGCGAAGCCCCGTTTTAGCTTCGTGGGCTGGGGTCGGAACATGGCCTTCTGCTCGTCGTTCAGAATCGTCTGAATGGCATCCATGTTCACGGCTAGACCGGTGATCGGTAGGAGCGGCCAACGGTGAGTCCCCGGCACATGGTGCAAGCAACCATTTTCCAGGTCCGTGTCATCCAGCGCGATGAAGCACGTCAAATGCGTCATGGGCGTGGTGCGAGTCCAGTAGGAGTAGTCTTGGTGCCATGCCACGACGCCGCCGTGCCGAGGCGGTTTGCAGAACAACTGGTCGTGCCAAAATCGCACGGGGCCGCCAATCAGTTGGCTAGCCGGCACCGTGAAAGCCGGGTTCCAAAGGATATCGTGGAATGCGCGCCGCGATGCGCCAGGCACCAAGCGCGTGAAAAAGGACCGACTTGCCGTCCTTGGATTCGTTGGAATGGAACTCGTGGAACAGACCTTGCTGCGGATGGGCCGGGTCGAACAGCGGCGTCAGCTCGTCGCAAAGCACGTCCACCTGTTCATCCGTCAGCAGCCGAATGCCGGAAACATACCCGTCGCGTTGGTACGTTTCCAATTGCTCGTTGGTGAGGGCGTATTGCCGCCACTGGTCAGGCGAGCTTGGGATGCGGAACATCGAGCCGATCTGACCGTGGTGTTGCGATAAGTCGTCCATCGAAGCCCTTCCATACTACGGGTGTTTGTTTGTAACAGCTTATAAGTTTAGGGGCCAACGTGCTGTCGAGACAAGATGCCGCAACCAAACAAGATCGAACATCTCGCAGCCTCCAAGCAGCCTCCAAATGGTCAGACAATATGATAGAATTCGCGGGTTGACCCGTTCTCGCCGCCTACTACGATTCCTTCAGTTCGGTCTATGGTGGGCCAAGCTTCGATGGCGACCGCATCGCACCGCACTTCCCCGTTCACGCCGGGTTAGCCGCGTCAACTCCCACCATCGCCGACACTTCGTGATGTTGCCGGTCACGATCCCTCGATTGCCTGTAGCTCCCACCACGGCCTCCACCGCCAGAGCAAACCCACTCCCGGACAAACCCCTGCGCTAACGGGTTGGACGAAGCTTTACCTTGCTACTGAACTGTTTTCTCCCAAAACGGCGTCCTTGCCGTCCATAATCGTCTTCCTTTCTCCAGAGAATTCTTCTCCGAATCGCGTCACAGCACGCAGCTTACCAAAAAATCCCCAGGTTCTCCCATTGCCCTTCTTTGGCCTCTGCCAACACGCGCAGAAGCTGGGATGCACACAACTTACACGCTTTCACACTTTCCGTCTGGCATCGCTGACCTCCTCATGGGTACAATCTGGCACCCCAAAATCCCCTGTGGAGGCAGAGCATGTCCATCGACACGAAATCGGATCCTCGCAGTCGATCGAAAGCGGCGGTTGGCGCCGCCGAGGCGAAGAGCACGCGGCGACGGCGGTTTCCGCGTTTTTGGCTCGCGCTGCTGATCGTTGCGGCGCTGGTTTGGCTGTTGCCGAGCATCGTGGCCCATTCGCCGTTGTTATCGTGGGGCGTGAAGGTCGCCACGGCCGACCTCGACGGCTCGGTAACGATCCGCTCGGCCGCGCTCGGTTGGTTTTCGCCCATCGCGGCCCAGGGCGTAGAATTGAGAGACGCGCAGGGCAAAGTGGTGCTCGACATCAGCGGCGTCCAGTGCGATCGTTCGTTGCTGGGACTGATTTTGAACTCGTCGAATCTCGGCAACGTGCGGTTGGATAATCCGAAGCTGTCGCTTCTGCTGCGCGACGACGGTAGCAACCTGGAAGACCTTCTGGCGAAATATCTTGCGCCGCAGACGCCGCAAGCGAAATCGTCGGCCAAGCTCGCTCTCTCGTTGCAGCTTGTCGATGGCAGCGTATCCGTGACCGATCAGCGCACGAGCCAATGCTGGCAAATCCAGAAGCTGGGCCTTGGCCTGGATATGTCGCAGGGGACCGATGGGCCGCTGGGTGTGGAACTGTTGGCTGATTTGTCCGACGCGCGACGGCCCGGCTCGCTGAAAGCGAGCGTCAAGATGGCGGCCGAGGGCAATCGAGCAGAACTGGGCATAACCGGCTTGCCGCTGAGTCTCGTGCGATCGATCGTATGGCGTTTGTCGCCGGGCACGACCGTCGATGGGCGGCTGTCGACCAATGTCGCCGTCACATGGGGCGGAACGGCCAAGAGTTCGGTGCAGGTTGACCTCGACGCCGAAGGTTTTTCGCTCACGGCCCCCGCGTTGCAGACCGACCTTGTGCGCCTGGAGCGGATCCACGCGACGTGTCTAGCCGCGTGGAAAGGCGACGAACTGGACATTCAGAAGTCTACGATCGATTGCGACGTGGGTAGCGCGTCGATTGTGAGCACGATGCGACTGGGCGGCATGTCGTTGGACTCGCTGTTGCACGGGCGACACGATATCAGCGGCCGCGTGGACTTGGCCCGGCTGGGGCGGCTGCTGCCTGCCACGCTGCGGTTGCGGCGGCAAGTGTCGATCAACTCGGGGGAAGTCGCCTTTGGATTTCGTAGCGACAGTGGAAGCGCGGGCGCCGGCGGCGCAGCCAGCCCGGTGGCGGAGGGCGCTCAGCAGTGGCATGGGCAGTTGAATCTGGCTAACCTGGCGGCCACGGCCTCGGGTCGGCAAATTAGCTGGAAGCAACCCGTGTCGCTGGTGTTCGACGCCCGCCAGGGACCCGATCAGCTACCTGTCGGTTCGCTGAAGTGCGAGTCGGACTTCCTCAGAATCCACGCCAACGGCGCGGCCGACGCCCTGGCCGGATCGTTCAGTTTCAACCTCAAGCAACTCGCGGACGATCTGGGCCAGTTCGTCGACCTCGGCGAAATGCAGATGGCCGGCGAAGGCTGGGGCAACATCAACTGGAAACGCTCGCCGCAGCGGCAGTTCGACGCCGACGGCGAAATCCGACTGCACAACTTCGAACTCGGTCTGCCGAACCGACCCGCCTGGCGCGAGGACGATCTGGTGGCGCTTCTCTCGGCCAAAGGCCAGACCGACTTCGGCCAGCAAACACGAATCGACGCAGCCACGGTGAGCATTAAGAGCGGCACAGACCAGATCGACGTGCGGCTGCTACAACCGGTCGGCAGTCTTCAGGATGGAGGCACTTGGCCGCTGCGCATCCAGGCGCAGGGACAGTTGCAGAGTTGGCCCGGCCGGTTGGCTGCCTGGCTGCCGGCCAAGGATTGCCGGTTCACGGGCAATTACAACCTCGACGTGGTCGGCACGGCATCGACGCAAAGCGTCGACTTGCGGCAAGTGAAATTGACGGCAGGCCCGTTGGTGGTTGCGTCGCCTTGGCTGAACGTCAACGAGCCGCAGGTCGTTCTGAATGCTGTCGGATCGTGGAACCAAGCGCAGCGGCGGCTGCAAGTCGAGCCGGCAACGCTAACATGCGCAACTATCGGCATTCAGGCCAACAATGTGGTCGTGGCCGTGCCCGAGACGGGTCCCATGGAACTTGCCGGCACGCTCGGCTATCAGGGCGACGTCGGCCGTCTGCGGCAATGGCTGAGCAATCCGGCCAAACCTTCCTCATGGCGGCTTGCCGGGCAACTCAAAGGCGCATTGCAAGTGCGTCAGGCGGCGGGTGTGATCCACGGCGAGACGACCACCGAAGTGACCAATCTGGCCGTGGTCGATCAGAAGGGCCAGCAATTCCAAGAGCCGCTGATGCGGCTGACGGCTCGCGGTGATTACACCAACGCCTCGGGTGTGCTGCAACTGGATCAATGTGAGCTCACATCCGACGTCGTGGCTGCCAGCGCAAAAGGCCGCATTGCGCCGGTTAGCGGTCAGAACAATGCCGACATTAGCGGAAATCTGGGATATGATTTCGAGCGCCTCTGCGGGCTATTGCAGCCGTGGATCGGCGCGAATGTTCACGTCGCCGGGCGTGGAACTTCGCAGGCGTGGTTTCGTGGGCCGTTTGATCTGCGCACGGGCTCGGCCGCCGCGTCGGTACGCTGGGATTGGGCCAATTTGTATGGGCTGCGGCTGGGCGCCGGCGAACTGAAGGCGACGATGGCCGACGGCATCGCGAAAATCGAACCGCTCGATCTGACCGTAAGCCAGGGACGAATGCATTTGCGCCTCGCGTGCAATTGACCGAGCCGATGCTGTTCACGTTGCCGAAGGGGCCACTGGCACAGCAGATTCAGATCGATCCGACGCTATGTGGCTCGATGTTGAAGTTCATCGCCCCAGTGTTGGCCGGCGTGACCACAGCCAAGGGGTCGTTCTCGATCGACCTGGACGGATGCCGCATACCGCTGAGCGATCCGCGCAAGGGAGAAGTGGCCGGACGTTTCACGATCCACTCGATCGAGATTGGGCCGGGGCCGCTGATTCATGAGTTCTCGGTTCTCATGGGCCGCGACGCGCCGGCCAAGTTGCGACAGCAGTCGGTGGTGCAGTTCCGCATGGTGGACGGCCGCATTTGGCACCAGGGCCTGGAATTGATGTTCCCCGATTTCACGGTTCGCACGCAGGGCTCAGTTGGCCTGGACGAGACGTTGATGATCATGGCCGAGATGCCCGTGCCGCCGAAGTGGTTGCAGAGCAATCCCATGCTGAGTCAGGCGATGCGCAATGAAATCATCCGTCTGCCCATCGCCGGCACGCTCACCAAGCCGCAGCTCGATCAAAAGGTGATGGCCGATTACACGCGTCGCTTCCTGCAAAAGGCGGCGAGCAACATGCTCGAAGGTGAACTGAACAACCAGCTCAATCGGTTGTTGGGCCCGAGGAAGTAGAAACGCGAAGAGTGGAGAGTGATCAGGAGGCAGTGTGGCGTCAGACACATACCTGTTGCATAATTACGGACGGATGACCAGCGGCCCCATCGACTCAGATCGGTTGCGGCGCTAGACCAGGGACGTTGATCTCGTGCACTAACCACTAACCACTCGCCACCAACCACTCGCCACACGCATGCGGCTAATTCTCCTCGGCACTACCGGCTATCATCCCAACGACCGGCGGCAGACGGCGTGTATGCTGTTGCCGGAGTGTGGCACGATGCTGGACGCGGGAACGGCCAGTTATCGAGCCGGTGAGTATCTGAAGACCCGCGAGCTGGATGTCTTCATCACGCATGCCCACCTGGACCACATCGTTGGGCTGACGTATTTGTTTAGCGTGATGCATACTCATCCTTTAGATCGGATCGAACTGCACGGCTTGCCGGCGCATCTGGTGGCGGTGGAGAAGCATCTGTTTTCGGAAGACGTCTTTCCGGCGCGGCCGCCGTTTCAGTTCTGCCCGCTTGAGCCGAAGGTTCGCCTGCCGGACGGCGGGCAGGTGACGCATTTCCCCTTGGAGCACCCTGGCGGCTCGATCGGCTATCGGCTCGATTGGCCGGGTCACTCGATGGCCTATGTGACCGACACCACGGCCGACGCTGCGGCGCCGTATGTCGAATGCCTGCGCGGCGTGGATCTGTTGATCCACGAATGCTACTTTGGCGACGACCAAGCCGATTGGGCGCGGAAACTGTGCCACAGCCACACGACGCCCGTGGCCGAAGTGGCGCGAAAGGCGGGGGTGAAGCGGCTGGTACTGGTGCATCTTAACCCGCTATCGACCGCCGCCGACCCTATCGGTTTAGACACCGCCCGGGCGATCTTTCCCGAGACGATCCTAGGCGAAGATCGGATGGAATTGGATTTCTGAGCGGACGTTGCGATAATAGACAGCGGTGGGCGAGATATTCCTGTCAGTCGGGTCGGTCATGCTGGGTTTCGTGGGGCAAAGAGGCATATCTGCCCCGTCAACGATAGTGAACTATGGAAGCTTATCACGGTACGTTGCCGCGGCTGCCGCCACGCGCACCGGAGTCGCATAAAGGCGACTTCGGCACGGCGCTGATCGTCGGCGGGTCGTGGGGCATGGCAGGGGCCGTCAGCCTGGCCGGCATGGCGGCGTTGCGTGGTGGCGCCGGGTTGGTGCGATTGGCGGTCCCCGGTCCGATTCTCGACACGGTGGCTGGCTTCGATCCGTCGTATACGACGGTCGGGCTGCCGGCTGACGAGCAAGGCCACATTGCCGCCCGGGGCTTTGACCGCATTGCCGCATTGGCCGAAAAGGCCCACTACCATACAGATCAGCCGAGCGCGTTCGACCGTATCGCCGCCGAGGCGGAAAATGCGACGGTGATCGCGTGCGGTCCGGGCTTGGGTCGCTCTCAGGATCTCGATCGCCTGATGCTGCGCCTTTACCAGGAGATTGCCAAGCCAATGGTTCTCGACGCCGACGCGCTCAACGCCTTGGCGACGGACGCGGAAGTGTTGATCAATCCAGGCGGACCGCGGATCATCACGCCGCACCCGGGCGAGTTTGCCCGGCTGATCGGCAAGAAGCTAGAGGGCGAGAGCCGCAACGACGCGGCGGTGCAACTGGCCGCTCGAACGAAGATCGTCGTGGTCTTGAAGGGCCATCGCACGTTGGTGACTGACGGACACCGCAAGGCGATCAACACGACGGGCAACCCGGGCATGGCCACAGGTGGCTCGGGCGACGTGTTGACCGGACTCATTACGGCACTGGCCTGTCAGCGCCTTGCTCCGTTTGACGCAGCGCAGCTCGGCGTCTTCCTGCACGGCCTGGCCGGCGACTTGGCGGCGGCCGCCTTGGGGCAGGTGGCCATGATAGCCGGCGATCTCGTTCGATATTTGCCCCAGGCGCTGGCCAAGTATTTCGCGTTGATTCGACCTCCCGAATGATCCATGGCGGGAGAGTGCGCGATGTCGATTCGGCGACAGGGACGAATCGCGGCTGTCTGGGAGGTGGCGGAGATCCCTCGCTGCGCTCAGGACGACATGCACGGACAATCGGGATTGGCGGTGCAGGTGGTCGATTGTTCGAAGGAATGTCCCATATACCGGGCCAGCATACGCAGCAGGACGTTGCAATCGACCGGCTTCGTGGCGTAATCGTCGCAGCCGGCCGCGAGGCACAGTTCACGGTCGCCGCGCATGGTGTGGGCCGTTAGAGCGATGATTGGCGTACGGAAGCCCAATTGGCGAAGGCGGCGTGTTGCATCGTAGCCGTCGAGGACCGGCATCTGCATGTCCATTAGGATGCAGTCATACGGCTGGCCGGAGTCGCGGGCTTGCAGGGCCTTATCCACGGCGATCTGGCCGTTGTCAGCTTTCTCGATCGAAATGCCGTGCCCGCCCAACATGACGGCGATGAGACGTCGGTTGTCCTGGCCGTCTTCAGCGAGCAAGACGCGTCGCGACAGAAGGTCATTGGCTTCGAACGGCGTCGCGTCGCTCGGTTGATGCTCGGCACTCCAAACGGCCTCATTCAGGTCGTTGAATTGCCGGACGTCCTCGAGTGAACCGGTGTCAATCGTGACCACGAAGGTGCTGCCTTGCCCCGGTGTGCTGCGGCCGGCAATGTCGCCGCCGAGCATTTGGGCGAGGCGTCTGCTGATGGTTAGGCCGAGTCCGGTCCCGCCAAAGCGACGCGTAGTGGACGTGTCGGCCTGAGTGAACGGCTGGAACATCGAGGCCATCTGTTCCGGTGTGATTCCCACGCCGGTGTCCGTCACTTCAAAGCTGATGCGCGTTGAGCCGTCGGCAGTTGCCATCATAGCTACGGTGAGGCAGACGCTGCCTTGCTCGGTGAACTTGATGGCGTTGCCCAACAGGTTGATCAGAATTTGTCGCAGCCGCGTCGGATCGGTCTGGATCGACTCGGGAATTGGACCGTTATACTTGAGATGCAACGAGAGGTTTTTCGCGATTGCCCGCGACCGCATCAACGAAGCGACATCGCTTGCGATCTGGCAGGGCGAGCAGTCGATCCGCTCGACGGTCATTTTTCCGGCCTCGATTTTGGAGATGTCGAGGATGTCATTGATGATGCCCAGCAGATGCTTACCGTTGCGCTGAATGGTCTCGATGAAATCCGTGCGGTCGACGTCGGTTACTGACGCATTCGAGAGCAGATCGGAGAAGCCGAGAATGGCCGTCATGGGCGTGCGGATTTCATGGCTCATATTGGCCAGGAATTCGCTCTTCGCCCGGTTTGCGGCCTCCGCGGCGTCCTTGGCCACTTGCAGTTCGGCGGTTCGCTCGACGACGCGGATTTCAAGTTCGTCGTGGGCCTGTTGCAGGGCCTTTCGGCCGTGTTCGACCTGATCGAGCATCGTATTGAAGCCGTCGGTGAGCACGCCGAGTTCGTCATTGCTGAGCTTCGTCGCTCGGATGGAATAGTCGTCCTCACGTGTGACGCGGTGCATGGCGTCGACCAGCCGCAGGATGGGACCCGTGACGAACCGCTGCAGTTGCCGGGCCAAGAGGATCGACACGGTCAACGAGATAGCCAGCACCGACAGCGTGATCCACAGGAAGTCCCACGTTTGACTTTGAAGTTCGTGCATGTCGGTGCGCAGGTACAGCGTGCCTACCTTGTCACCATCGGAGCTAAGCTCCTGGGCGATGTCCAAGGCATCGGAGCCTATGAAGGTGGCGCCGACGGGAGGCGGCGCATCGGGAATCTGCACCTTCGACGAGCGTTGGTCGGAATACGTGGCAAACGGCTTGCCGTGGCTATCGTACAGACATGCAAATTGGACGGCCGACTGCTGGCGCAGCGAGGATAGCAGTTCCGTAGCCGTTTTGGGATCGTTGAACTCGATGGCCGCGATGGTATTGGAACCGAGGATCGTGGCAAGAGTCGAAAGCTCCTGAACCTTCGACTTGCGGATGTTCCAGGCGTTGTTGATAAAGAACGCGATGCACGAGAGAGAGAGGGCCACGCCTGCGGCGACCGTAGTCAACAGGGAGAGCTTTGTGTTGATGGTACGGTCAGAGAATCGCATGACATGCCGTCAATGGGGTGTTCGTGCCTTGGTCGCGCCTACTGCTAATCTACGACATGGGCGACTTGCAGCAATTTGGCACGGATCGCGAGCCCCTCGCGTTCGGCGGATTTTCGGGCGATATACAGGCGGATATTGTTGTCTTCAACGACAAATCGGATTATGCCGCCCCAGGCGAGGAATGCGTCGGCATCCCCCACCAACAGCACCCCTTTGCCACGCATGTCGCTGATGATTTTCTGCTGGGCCTCCGGAGGGGCTGCGGAGAGGAAGAGAATGTGGCAGGGTCGCACTTCCTCGGGCGAGGAAAAACGCAACACTTGGATCGGGTGATCCAACACCTTTTTCTGGGCGGCAACTTCATCGAGGCGCGTGGCCACCGAGTCTGCCATCAGTACGCCGATGACGAAGGGTGATTGGGGTTTCGGGAAGACTTTGGGGGGCCAATCGACATAGCGTCCAAACTGATACAAGTAGGCGGCCTTGATGCTGTATTCTCGATTGATCGTGGCGTCATCGTCCTGTGCATTAAGCATTGCCGGGTTCGCGTTTCCTATCAGGAGTGGCAATGCGATAAGAATTCCGGCGGTCAGCAAGCGGCATCCGCGCCCGCGGCGTGGCGAGGCGGCTGGGCGAATCAGGTTATGCCGGATGATTTGCGTCACGGTCACCTAGTCGTGATTTGTTCTCTGACAACACAACCGGACTTGGGCGTCGCTTGTCGGTCTGAGTTCACAAATCATTGTCTGTATGAGACACTGCATTAGTGTCGCCAAGTGAGTGTTCCATAAACGCTGCGCGGTACCTCGGTGGCGTAAGCGGGCGAGCTGGGGGTGTTGCCCGCGAACTCCCAGTGATGTTCCTGCAGCAGGTTTTGGCCAACGACGGCCACTTCCCAATGGTCCCGCGGCCGCCAGGCCAATCGGGCGTCCATCGTGATGTAATTAGGAATGTTGTCGACCACCAGTTCGTCGATATAGCGCGCGATGAGGTCGAACTCCAGGTTCTTGTTCAGATCCCAGGCCGACCGCAGATAGATCTGGTTATTCGGATCGGGGAATTCGAGACTCTCTCCCGTCTCGCGGTCGTGCAGGTGCATTTGGAGCACAGTGTACTGGGCGTAGAGTCGCCACGTGTCCGATATTGCATAGTTGCACGCCAGTTCGATTCCATAAGATTCGCCGGCCCCGTGATTAACAGGTTTCATGGGGATTATCAGGTTTGGATCTTCGAACTCCGGTGTTAATGGTTCGTAAGTGAGAAACTGGTCGTAGACGTTGTAAAATGTGGCTACGTCCCAAGAAAATTTATCTGTGGCCTGAGTCCGGTATCCGAGCTCGTAGGCAAACAGCACCTCCGACCGGAAAGCGGGGTTGCCGGTCGTGCGCGGGTAGACGTCCGGAGCCAACGGGGGAAATGTGATGTTGCTCTGGTGGTCGACGCGGTCGGGGGCGCGAATCGCCCGTGAAATCGCGCCCCAGGCGGTGTGCCGGCGGTCGGGCGTCCACAGCAACCGGGCGGTAGGCTCGTATTCCGGACCAGTATAAGGGTTCTGTTCCAGCTTGCAGCCGATGATGAAGGCCAGCCGGTCGTCGACGATCGTTATCTCGTCCTGAGCGAACTCGTTGCTGTAATTGGTGGTCCAATAGGGGGCGGGGAAGTATGTGGTAAACGTGTCGCCGCCGGGCCAGTAACTGTCCACGTTGCGGAAACCGCAGCCGCAGGTTATTTGCTGCCGCTCTGTCATGCGGAAGCGATACTGAAACTCCACGTCAAACGTCTTGACTAGCTCTGTTTGCATCACGGCGGCGCGGGACCACATGTCGTAATAGGCTTGCAGAGTCCAATCGGTGTCCTCGTCGTACGTGTGCCGCCAGCGGGCCAAGAGGTTGTCGCCGTTCTGATTCTCGGGCAAGGCTGGTTCGGCGGGGACCACGCTATTGTTCGTGCTGCCTACGTAGTGATCACCCTGGAACGTAATTTGGTCGGTGTCGCCGCCGCCTGGCTGCCAGTCGGCACGGAAACCAAAGCGGCCTTGCCGCCACGAGTCGTCGACGAGGTCGTTTGGATCGTAGTTCATGCCGCGATCGAAGTGTTTTCCATAGATGCGGTACTGGCAATCATCGCTGAGTTGGCCGCCGTAGCGAAAGGCTTCCATATCTCGATCATGGCTTCCGCCGCCGGCCATCACGTAGGTCCCTTGGGTGTCCTTGGCGCGTTTGGTGATGATGTTGATCACGCCGTTGACCGCGTTGGCTCCCCAAAGCGTCCCGCCGGGGCCGCGGATTACTTCGATCCGGTCGACGTCTTCGAGGAGCACGTCCTGCTGGTTCCAATAGACGCCCGCGAGGTCGGGATTATAAACCGACCGGCCATCGATCAGCACCAACAGCATGTTGGCGTACGAGTGGTTGACGCCGCGTGCGGAAATGGCCCAGGCGTTGGAGTTCACCTGCGCTACATCGAGGCCGGGAGCCATCCGCAGCGCCTCAGGAATACAGGTGGCGCCGCTACGACGAATCATCTCGTTGGTAATGACAAATACAGCCGCGGCCGAACGCCCCACCGTGCTGGCTTCCTTTGTTACCGACGTGACCGGAATATCCATCGAAGGAACGACAACTGGCGTTTTGGCCAACTGGTCGATGTCGAGGCCGAGAATCGAGTCGGAATTAGGGGCCTGCGCTGGGGCCGAAGATGCCGGCGGCGGAGGTGACTGGGCCTCCGCGATCGCGGGCAGTAGGCACCTGAGGCCGAAGATGAGGAGGGCGGAGAAGATCCGCCAATCGTTTGTTCGGCGCTGGAAGACCCCTCTAGCCCAAGTGCCCCTTTGGCTGCGCATTATGATTGGTCGCTTTCATGTCCTGAACTGGTTTGCCCGATGCGGAACTTCGATTGCTCTCCAGCTTCTCCGCTATTTCGATGTCGTATCTCTTTGATCAGAAGAGGCTTGCTGCCATTAAGACGTATCGGTTAGCGCAAAGGTGCACATTCAGGGAACGGGGCCGGTGGTGCCTTTTTCTCCCGTGTTTCGTTATATGCATGCTCCGAGAGTGGGGCGGTGAGTCGCCACGATGCCTGGTGGCAGCGATAGTCTCGGCAAATCATGCGTAGTCGCTACTCTCAACGTCGTCGGCAGGGTTTGCCATGCCTGTCGCATTTGTCACTTCGCATCGATGCGACGTAGGCTTGTAGGAACACTTTTCCGTCCAAATGACGAAGGGGGCTGCAATGGCGAAAGTGCTTGTCGTAGATGACGTGCTCGATATCGCGCGGCTCTTGGCCTTTACGCTCAAGAGCCAAGGACATGAAGTTTCGCTGGCGCACAACGGCCGCGAGGCCCTGGAACGAGCCTTTGCCGAACGACCGGATGTGATCCTTCTTGATGTTACGATGCCCGACATTGACGGCATCGAGGTGTGCAAGCGACTGCGGGCCAATCCGGAGCTGGATGCGACGGCGATCATCCTGTCAACGGCCAGAACGTCCGACGAGGTTTTCCGAATCGGACAGGAGGCTGGAGCTGATGACTATGTCACGAAGCCGTTCGTCCCGGACGTACTTGCCGCGCGGATTGCCGGTGCCATTCGCCGTCACCGCTGCCAGGACGAAATGGCTGGTGTGGACAAGTAGGGTTGGCAGAAGACGGCGATTACCGGCGCGGAGTGTGAGTCCTTGATGGGCGCGGAAATTTCTCAGGCTCACTTGCCTTTGAGCGTTTTGATTCGCGCCGAGAGGCGCGACTTCACGCGAGCGGCAGCATTGCGGTGGATCACGCGACTGGCGGCCGACTTGTCCAATAACTTGGCGGCTGTGCGGAGTTCGGTTTCCGCCTGATCGACGTTTCCGGCCGTCACGGCAGCGATGACCTTCTTGCACTCGGTCTTGATCTTGTGCTTGCCCGCACGATTCCGTTCACGCTGTACGATGCTCTGTTTCAGTCGCTTCTTCGCACTCTTAATGTTCGGCATGGATCGGTCTAGCAATAGGGTTCGAGAGTGTTGGGGCGCCTTGGGCGGACCTCATGAGCCTGCCGGAGGGGCATGCTCCTGGTCGGCCGCACCGGAGTCGGGTTCAGCAGGGCCTTGCCCGCCCTAGGTGGCAGCAGACCCATCATTGTCGCCTAAGCCGCTGAGCTTGTCTAGTAGGGCCGAGACGTCTTTGTAGTTGAAATCGAGCCCAGCCAAGGTCGCCAGGTGTTTTTCAGCAGCGGCCATATCGTTGACATGTTTCGACATGGCCAGCCGACCGGCGAGGTAGAGTGCCCGTTTCCGGTTGTCGGTTTCGTGGTCGGGGATTTCCTTGATGGCTGCTTCGTAGTTGGACATCGCCAGACGATACTGCTTGATCTGCTGGAAGCACTGGCCCAGCACCAGCGAGCAGACCCCTTTTCGGCGGGGGTCGTTCTTCGCCGCTTGCAACTCGCGGATTGCCTCGCTGTACTGCTTCGTCAGCATATAGCGATAGCCGAGCTCGTACTTCAGCGAGAGGTTGTTTGGGTGCCGCTCGACGCGGTGCTGGCAGGCTTCGAGGTCCTTCTGGAAAAATTCCTCTTGGAGCTTCTTCTTGACCTCGGGATCCTCTGCGTGAGCGATCCTTTGCCTGAAACGGCGAAGCTGAGCATCCTCCCATTTTTCGTGGACGTCCGGGTCTCCGTCGGAAAGTTCGTAGGCTTTGCTCAGCAACTCCTCGGCCTCGCTATACCGTTCGTCGTTGGTGCAAATCTGGGCCAGTTCCAGATAGTGGGTCAGATTCTTGGGCTCCGCTTTCAGACTCTGCCGCAGCTTCTGCTCGACGGAGACTTCTTCTTCCTGCTCTGCCTTAACGCGCCGCTGCTTCGTAGCGTCATCGTCGTACTCGCCCCGCGAGCGGGCACGCTGCACGGTGAGCACGGAGATGTTACTCATGGCCTCGGCATCGCGTGGCAGGGCTTCCTCGACCCGATGCCAGCAGACAATCGCCTGATCGACCATGCCCATTTCGGCCAGAATGGTCGCGTAGCGGCGATTGGTCTCGGGGTCTTTAGGATTAGCCACGAAGGCCGACTTCAGATAGAACAGTTCGCAATCGCGGTCGCCCATTTTGGCGGCGGCCGTGCTCATGCTCATCAGCGTCGGCACGTCCCAAGGGTTGGCCGTCAGGGCCTTGAGGCCGTACTTGATAACCTCATCCCACTGCTCTTGGAGGACGGCTTTCTTCAGGGCGTTGCGCGAGCCCCACTCCTGGAGCTGAGCCAGCTTGCTCCCCTTCTTGTTGTTGCCGTACTTCTTGTGGAGGTTTTCGAGATAGGCCCGAACATAGTTGACGTTGCCCGGGTCGCCGTTGACGCAGTCGGTCAGGAGCTTGGCCATGTAGTCGAAGTCGTCCGAGGCACCCGCCCGCTTGGTGGCGTGCTCGTACATCTTTTCCAGCCGCTTCTGCTTGGCGGGCGTAAGCGGCTCGCGACCCGTTTTCTTGCTCGACTGACGAGCGCTTTCGCTTTCCATATCGCCTATTTCTGTTCTTTCAGCGTCGTCCAGCTCACGTAACCCAGGGCCAGGCAGCAGAGGACGGTGCCGATGTCCATGGTGAGGCTGACCCGGTGAAACGGGAACGCCAGCGCCAAATCGAAGCCAAACACCAACAGTAGCAACGCCGCGGTGACAATACCTACCACGCACAACGCTTTTTGCATCGGGCCCTCCCGCTAATGGTCTACAACTTCATTTTTAGTATAATTGATCCTTCTTGGGTGAACCACCATCCCTACCGTTTTTCGAGGTCCATCTCGTGCATGAATCCGTCACAACCCCGACCGCCGATTGGGCTGCTTTTCGCCGCGAGATGCCCGTGGCCCGACAATGGGCCTATTTTGACCACGCGGCCGTGGCGCCGATGAGCGGTCCGGCCCAGCGGGCACTGGCCGGCTGGGCGGTAGACGCCACCGAAAACGGGGCGGCGAACTATCCCGCGTGGTCGCTGCGCATCGAGCAGTTGCGGACGCTGGCCGCGCGAGCCATGGGCGCCGTGCCCGAGGAGATTGCCCTGGTCGGCAATACTACCGCCGGCATCAACCTTGTGGCGGAAGGTTTCCCCTGGAAGCCCGGCGACAACATCATCACCCGGGCCGATGAGTTTCCGTCGAATCAATATCCGTGGCTCCACCTGGCCGATCACGGAGTCGAAACGCGCCGACTGCCGACCGAGAATGGACGGCTGGACTTGGACCAGGTCGCCGCGGCTTGCGACAATCGCACGCGCGTGGTCAGCGTCAGTTGGGTGGCGTACGCCAGCGGCTGGCGGCACGATCTGGATCAACTCGTCGAGTTGGTGCATGGCCGCGGCGCGCTATTGTTCCTGGACGCCATCCAAGGGCTGGGCGTATTTCCGCTCGACGTCCGCCGTACGCCGATCGACTTCTTGGCGGCCGATGGCCACAAGTGGCTCCTGGGGCCAGAAGGCGCGGGCATTTTCTTTACGCAGCGCGAACACCTCGACCTGCTGCGACCGATCGGCGTCGGCTGGAACAGCGTGCGGAACGAACACGACTTCAGCCACATCGAGTTGGTCTTTAAGGATACTGCCGCACGCTACGAAGGCGGCTCGCAGAACGTCGGCGGGCTATCGGCCTTGGCGGCCAGCTTGGAGTTGCTGGGGCAGTTTGGCGCGCCGGCCATTGCCCAGCGCGTGTTGGAAATCACCGATCTGGCGTGCAGCCGCCTCGGCGAGATCGGTGCGACGATCGTCAGCGACCGCTCCGAGGCGCATCGTAGCGGCATCGTGAGTTTTGAAATGCCCGGCCGCGATCCGCAAGCCCTGCGGCGGCAGTGTCGAGAGCAGAAGGTGTTGCTGAGCTGTCGGGCGGGCCGCTTGCGGATTAGCCCGCACGCCTATAATACGCCGGAGGATATTGAGAGGCTGATCGAAGCGCTGCGGTAACACTTGCTCTCCTCTCTTCCTGAGGGAGACGAGACTCAACCCTTAACCCGTGAATCGTTCATGACCAATTCCAAATCGTCACCGCGCATTGCCGTCTATCCGGGATCGTTCGACCCGATCACGCTGGGCCACCTCAATGTGATGGAGCGGGCAAGCCGGCTGTTTGATCGGCTAGTGGTTGGCGTGGGCGTGAACATTGACAAGCGGACGCTCTTCACTGCGGACGAGCGACGCCAAATGATCCGCGACGCGACAGCGCACCTCGAAAATGTCGACATCCGCACATTCACCGGCCTGGCCGTTACGTTCGTCAAGCAGTGTGGCGCCGATGTCATGGTGCGAGGCGTTCGACCGATCACCGATATTGCGGCCGAGCTGACCATGATGATGGCTAATCGCCGCTTGGCGCCGGAAGTCGAAACGCTGTTCATGATCGCCGACGGCGAGCTTGCGCACGTTTCCAGTTCGTTGATCCGAGAAATCGCGCCGATCGCCAGCAACGAGGAGTTGGCAAAGTTCCTGCCGCCGAGCGTCGTGCAGGCCGTCCGAGACCGGATCGCACGGCCCGAATCGTAAGGGCAGCACACGGACGGCACACGCTGCCTGCTACTGCAATTCAGGAGTCGAACTGGTGCGAACCGCTTTGGCCTATCTAGCGAGCCTGATCTGCCACGCCGCCGTATTGATTCCATTGGCCGGCATGGCGATATTCTCGGCCGACGCCGACTACGCCGTGCGACGAGGAAATCGTGCGGTGGTTCTGCAAGCATCCGTGGCTGCGGCTGAAGCTGTGCGCGAGCGGCCCGTGCAAATCAGAGCGGAGTTGCCGCCTGCACGCGAGTCGCCAGACGTGGAGCCGGCCGCGATGCCGCCGTCCCGGAGCGAGGCGATGGTAAAACTCAGCCGGCCGCTGCTCGACGATAGCGTCACCGATAAGCGGTCGAGCGAGCTAGAGGCTCTGCCGCAGTCAGCGAGCATCGAGGCACGCCAGGCGATCGACGCGATATGTGCTGTGGAACCGCCGCACACACAACGGCTGCCACGCGCGACATTGGCCACCGCCGGCACGATGATGTCGATCGCTGCAATGTCGGAGAACCTGCAAGGCGCAGACATCGAGCCGCCGCAAAGTCTGCCGTCCAATCCCCAGCCGCACTATCCGGCCGAAGCCCAGGCACGCGGACTTGGGGGACTGGTGGAGTTGCGAGTCTGCATATCGGCCGACGGCAGCGTCGAGCGCGTGTCAATCGCCCGGTCCAGCGGCATTCCGTCGTTCGACGAGTCGGCGCTCGCAACGGTTCGGGATAGCTGGCGTTTTCGCCCCGCCTTGCGCAACGGCAAGGCCGTCCCCTACGAGGCTATCCTGCCGATCCGCTTCACAATTCGGGCGGAATGACGGACAGTGCTCGGGCAAAATGTGCCGGGTTGGCACGGTGGAATGTCAATCTTGTTAAGCCTGCTAATCCTGTAGTCCTGCTCCGGCTTTCCTACGCAGCCTCGGTAATTGGTGTCGATAGTTCCGATTGTACGGCAATGTCGACGCTGAATGTTGTTCAACCGGGGGGTCTCATATTGCGGTGTCTAGCAACAGCCATGTTCGCGATCGTCTGGGCCGTCGCGACGATGGCCGCGGCCCAGTCTGCCGACGACTTGCCGCGTCTGCCCGAGACGGAGGTCATTGGCCAGCAGCCGGGCCCTGCGCCGACGGGGGTGCCGGAATCGTCCGGCAATTTCGGCCTGGGGCAATCGGTCCTCGCCGGCAGCGTCTTCTCCAGTCCGCGAGCAACCGGCTATGTGGCCAATTCATCGACTACCGGCACGCTCATCAATGTGCCGAATCTGAGCATTCCCATGACGGTCGACGTGGTCACCGAGCAGTTGCGGCAGGATCAGCAGGCCCTGCAAATCAACGATCTGCTGCGCGATATCGGCGGGGCGGTCAAGGTGAACGACCTGCGGCGGCAGGATGCGTTCTTCCTTCGCGGCTTTGAGGTTCGCGCCCGCGACTATCGCAAGAACGGCTTCTTAGACCCGACATACACGCCGCGCGATTTTGCCAATGTGGAACGCATCGAAATCCTGAAAGGGCCGGCCTCGATTTTGTATGGCGCGGGGCAGCCTTCGGGGGCCGTGAACCTCATCACCAAGAAGCCGCTGGATTGTGCGGCCTATGCCGGCGACATGCAATTCGGCAGCTTTGGTCTGGAGCGTTACACGGTCGATGCCACCGGCCCGATTGGCGACCAGAAGTCGCTCTTGTATCGCATTAACGCGGCCTACGAGGACGACGGCAGTTTCCGCGATTTCGGTTTCGCCGAGCGGACGTTTGTGGCGCCGTCGCTGGCTTGGGCCATCGACGATGACACCCGACTGACCTGGGAAGGCGAGTATGTGAACGATCGCCGCAGGTTCGACACGGGGTTGGTCGCCATCAATGGAGACCCGAACGCGTTGCCGATCAACCGCTTCCTCGGCGAGCCGGACAACGACTTTCAGCACTACTTCGACTATCGCCAGACGTTGATGCTCACGCACCGCATCAATGAAGATTGGTCTTGGAACTTCGGCGGCTATTCGCTGTTCTATGGCGGACCGGCGTCGGCGACTTATCCCGTGGCTCCGGCCACGTTTGTGGGCCCCGACTATTTCTTCCGCGCGCGGCAGAACATCGGCCCTTGGCAGGAGCAATACCATTCGGCCATCGCCAACATCGCGGGCAAGTTCGAGGGCGACGCGGTGACGCACAACGTCGTGCTTGGCACCGAGCAAGGGTGGCTTATCTCCGATCGCTTCCGTGCCGCCCAATCGATCCCGTCGGCCGATCCGGCAACTTGGCTGCTGATCAACGCCGCCGATCCCACGTACGGCGTCTTGGATCCGGCCACGCCCTTCGTGTTCGATTCCACGTATCGCGAGAACCGGCACGGCGTCTATGTGCAGGACTTGGTGGACATCGGCGAGCACTGGAAGGTGTTGGCGGGCGCTCGCTACGATCACGTTGCCACCGCCTTTACGCGTGAGATCGCGCTGGACCCATTGTTCGACCAGACGGTATCGACCGACCAAACTTTCGATCACGGCACGCCGCGAGTCGGCATCGTCTATCAGCCAATCCCCGAGCGATTATCGTACTATGCAATGTACAGCGACTCGTTCGATCCGCCCGGCGGAGGGCCGCGGCTGACGACCGACCCGCTCCAGCCCGAGTTGGGCCAAATTTGGGAGGGAGGCATCAAGGCCAAGCTGTTCGAGGGCCTGACGGTCACGGCGGCCGGCTTCTACATCACCAAGGAAAACGTGACCGTCGATCTGTTCAACGCCCCGTTTTTTGAGACCTCGCAGATCGGCCGGCAGCGGAGCCAGGGATTCGAGTTGGACGCCCTGGGCCAGCTCACCGAGCGGTGGAGCATGGTGGGCAACTGGTGCTACGTCGATACTCTGCTGAGCGATCCCAGCAATCCGGCCTTCGATGGGCAGATGGCCCGAGGCGTGCCGCACAACACGATCAACGTCTGGAGCCGCTACAATGTGATCCAGGAGGAACAGCGGACGCTCGGCGCCGCGCTGGGCGTCATGTTTGTCGGTGAGCGATTGGGCGACTACATCGCCCCGCCGGCCGCGCAGTTCTTCCTGCCCGGCTACACCCGCTGGGACGCCGGCCTCTACTATCGCCGTGGTCGTTTGGACACGAGCCTGTACCTGGAAAACCTCTTCGACACGCGCTACTACACCAGTTCGCTGAGCCAGCTCCAGATCTTCCCCGGCGCGCCATTCAACGTCCGCGCCCAGGTCGGCTACCGGTTCTAGGACGGCTTCCCAACGATTCATGCCACAGCGACAAGCCCACCCGTTGCAACGGGTGGGCTTTCTAGAGTGGTGCGTCAGGCATGACGCGCAGCGTCATACCTGACGCTGTCAACCGGGTAGCGAAAGCGAGCCGGGAAGTGACTGGCCGGGTGAGAGTCCCGGCGGAGACCTTAATGACAGGAACTCCTAGCCGAAACGCAAGGGCGTCCGCCGTGAGGCGGAGTCCGAAGGAAGCGGCAGGCAAACTCCTGGCCCGAAGAACATGAATCGCATACGAGGCGTCGAACCGGTGGGCGAGAGGGCCAATAGACTCGAAGCCCAACGTCATTCGGACCGGTTCGGCGTATATGCGGCGGGTGTATGGGAGGAAAGTCACGCGCCTTACCCTGAGAGATCTGTCGTCCTGCCAATGGCTAGGCCCGTCGCAAGGCGGGCCGAAGGGACGACAGAAGTCAGCCGAGGCCATAGTAGTCGCGGGCCGGCGGCCCGCTCGATCGAGACACTCGCCCGAAAGGGGAGAAACGGCCGGGGATCGCAAGGCCGCATCGACGTGCCGAAGGGCCGAACAGATTAGACCGAACCGACGCAGAGCATTCGATGCCTGAACGAGATGCAGACAAGATGGCTGGAAAGCCGGATCGCAACCGGAGGGTAGGCGGCGGAACCGCCGAGAGCACGGTCTGCGCATCAAGCAGGCACGGCATGTAATGAGCACGTCGGCGAGAAGACCTTGATGACGATGGAGGAGGTTGTATGCCCTAAGAACATGCTGGCGGCTTACCGGCAGGTGGTTGGCAACAAGGCGCTCCGGGCGTTGACGGAATCACCGTTGACGACTTGAAGCCCTTGCTCCAAGCCCGCTGGGAGGCCATCCGGGAAGAACTGCTCAGCGGTACGTATCGTCCCTCGCCGGTTCGGAAGGTGGAAATCCCCAAGCCGGGCGGCAAAGGCGTGCGGATGCTGGGCATTCCGACGGTTCTCGATCGACTGATTCAACAGGCCCTCAACCAAGTGTTGCAGCGATACTTCGATCCTCGATTTTCGGACCAAAGCTTCGGCTTTCGTCCGAGACGCAGCGCCCATCAAGCGATTGATCGGGCGCGGGAGTACATCGAGGCCGGGCATCGCTGGGTGGTGGACATGGATCTGGAGAAGTTCTTCGATCGGGTCAACCATGACATCTTGATGTCGCGGATGGCTCGGCACATCGAAGACAAACGCATCCTTCGTCTGATCCGCCGCTACTTGCAGGCGGGCATGATGGAAGATGGACTGGTGACGCAACGCACGGAAGGGACGCCGCAAGGCGGCCCGCTCTCGCCGCTGCTGAGCAACATCCTGCTCGACGAGTTGGATAGCGAGCTTCAGCGGCGTGGGCACCGATTCGTCCGATACGCCGACGATTGCAACATCTATGTGCGGTCGAAAGCGGCGGGCGAACGCGTTTTGTCGTCGGTCGAGCGATTCCTTCGGGAACGTTTGCGTTTGAAGGTCAATCGAGAGAAGAGTGCGGTGGACCGGCCCTGGAACCGCAAGTTCCTGGGCTATACGGTGACGCCGCATCGCCAACCAAAGCTGAAGGTGTCGCCTCAGTCGGTGAAACGATTGAAGGAGAAACTTCGGACGATTTTCCGGCGTGGTCGAGGGCGTAGCCTTCGTCGCGTGTTGGAGGAATTGCGTCCAGTGCTTCGCGGTTGGGTGTCGTACTACCGGAAATCGCAGATTCGGATCACGTTCGAGGAACTGGACCAGTGGATTCGCCGGAAACTGCGGGCCATTCTTTGGCGGCAGTGGAAGCGAAACTGGACTCGCGCCCGCGAACTGATGCGACGCGGACTGGACCACGCCCGAGCGTGGACTTCCGCGACCAACGGGCATGGCCCTTGGTGGAATGCCGGCGCAAGCCACATGAACCAAGCGGTCCCGACCCGTTATCTGCACCAGCTCGGTCTGGTGAGCCTTATTACCGAGTCACAGCGTTTTAAGCGTTTAATCTGAACCGCCGTGTACGGAACCGTACGCACGGTCGTGTGGGAGGACGGGGGCGGCAACGCCCCCTCCTACCCGATGTAAGTCTTTCCTAGAGAATGCACAAGAATCTCGCCTGCGAACCCGGCTACTCATCGGCGAAAAAAAACCGCACCACTTACACACTGAACCGAATAAACAAAATGTCATCGTCCTTGATGACGTAATCCTTCGGTTCTTGACGGACCAGGTGCTGAGCCTTGATCTCGCGCTCGCTGCCTAGGCGAACCAAATCGCTGACGGTCATCACTTCGGCGCGGATGAAACCGCGAGCAAGGTCGGTGTGGATGCCGTCGGCGGCCTCCAGGGCGGTGCCATCCTTTCGCAGGAGCCAAGTGCGGACCTCTTTCTCGCCGGCGGTGAAGAAGACCATCTGCGCAGAAGTCTTCAGCAGCGTGCGGATCAAGTGATCTCGGTCGGTTCCGACCAGCCCCATCTCCTGCTCGAACTCGGCCCGATCCTCCGGCGTCATTTTGGCCAGTTCCAATTCCAAGCCGGCCGGCACGGCCATCACCTGGACGTCGGGCGTGCTCGAGCGCGGTGAACCGCTCGGGGTTGGCTTCGTCGTCGGCCGTGTTGACAATCACCAGACGTGGCTTCTCGCTCAACAGTCGGAACGAGCGAGTGACCTTCTGCTGCTCCTCGGTCATGTGCGATTCACGCAGCGGCTTGCCCGACTCCATGGCCGCGAGCACAATTTTCAGCGTCGCGTGCTCGTGCTCGACCTGCTGATGCTCGAGACGCGGCAGCGGCTTCTTGAGCGAGTCTTCAACGCGCTGGAGACGATTGGCGACGATTTCCATATCGGCCAGCACGAGGTCTTCGTCGAACGAGCGGAGGTCGGCGGCCGCGTCGGCGCCGGTGAAGCCGGCCACGACGAGCACCAAGCAGCCGGCCTCGCGGATCATCGCCATTCGGGCGGCGTTGCCTTCGTGCGTCCGGCTGAGGCCCGGCGTATCGACCAATTCGATGGCCGCCATGGTGATCTTTTTGGGGTGATAGATCTGGCAGAGCTGTTCGATCCGCGGATCCGGGATCGGCGCCATGGCGCTTTGCCCGGTATGCGCCATGGCCGGATCGGGCGCTACGCCCGTCAGCCAATGGAACAAAGTGCTCTTGCCCGATCCCTGATAACCGACCAGACCGATTTTCACGCGTTCACCCTCGATTAGATTTGAATTGGGAATGGACAGGATTTACAAGATTGACAAGATAACTTTCACGCCGGTGTATCGCTGACGCCCGCTAGACAAGCTTCACGCATCATTGCCTGTGCTCAATCCGAATCCTGTTAATCGTGTAAATCCTGTCGATTACCTGCTTTTGCTCCGCTTTTGACTCGCCTTGCGGCTCAATTCGTCCAGTGCATGTTCTACCGCTTGGGACTGACGATTGTCTAGTCCCTCATGGCCGAAGCGAACCCGGTAGAAAGCATCGACGATCAGCTCAGGCAGCGACGTGGCGTCCGTATGAGGGTCGAAACCCGCGAGGCGCGCGGCCGCGACCGCGGCGAATTGACGCTGCGTTTGGCCGGCGGCGCGAACGAGGCCTTGCCGGCTCAAGAGCGTTTCAAAGCGGCGGTAGAACTCGACGTCGCTGCGGCGCGCCGAGGCGCGGCTGGTGTGGCTACCGGTCCAATGCGTTCGCAAGCGGCGGATCGTCCACCACAAGAGCCACGCAGTGCCCACAAAAATGGCTGCGGTCAGGATTGTCACGGCCGCCATGGCGAACCAGCCAGCCGCGCTGCTAAGCTGCTCGAGGTGGAACACGGCCAGCGCGGCGGTAAACATCGCCCGCCATCGTGCGAGGTCGGTCACTTCGCGCCATGCGGTTTGCAGTGCCCGGGTGATGGGTTGATAGATGGCGTCGCGCTGACGCTGGAAATCGAGTTCGACGACGTAGTTCGACCAGCCGGAATCGAGCCAATCGAGCCCGCGGCGCAGTGGGCCGAGCAGCGTCGATTGCTTGTCCGGCCCCGCGCCGGCGGGCGTGGGGTCGAGCCGCAGCCAGCCCCCTTCCTCACGCCAATGCCAGTAGTCGTCGCCGTGCGTCAGCGCCGGCGGGATTTGATGAGGGCGAAGATATGCCTCGACCCAGGTGTGGGCGTGCAATTGGCGCACCTGATAGTAGCCGCCGGGCGCGTTCCATTCGTCGCACTTGTAGCCGACTATCATTCGAGCCGGAATGTTCTGACTGCGGAGCATGAGCGTCAGAGCCGTGGCGAAGTACTCGCAATGTCCCCGCGGATGCTCGGTCACGAAATCTTCGATGGGATCGATGTCGCCGTTGCGCTCCTGACCGACCAAGCTGTATTGAAATTGCCCAGACATGGCAAGTTTCCGCTCCAAGTAGCGGGCGCGGCCTAGGCGGTCGTCTTCGGGCAGTTTTGACTCGGCGATCCAGCGCCGGGCCAGTTCCACCAGGTGTGGCAGGCTCGTTGCACCGTCGCCGCCGGGCAATTGCCGTGCGCTGCGCGTGGAGACCTTCGGGCCCGACGGTGTTAGCGGCTTCTGCACTCCACCGACGATGGCAGTCGTTCCCAGCCGGTAGCCAAACTCTCGCCCGCAGAGCTGCTCGGCCCGAAGCAGCCGCTGCCGGGTATAATCGAAGGCGATGTCCTCAGTCGAGCGGAGCGCCACAAACGGCGCGATGTAGAACAACTCATCGCGATCCAAAGGCTCGATCGTGATTTCCTGGATCACAAGATCGCGATTCGGCAGCGTCGCGGCCCCTGAAAGCATTTGGACGCGGGCATCCCACACAGGCATCCCCGTCTGCCACTGTCCCCGCTCATACGTCATTAGAATCGCGCCCTGCAAGTAGATTTCGCCGGGCCGCGTCGAGATGTCGTGATGCGATGAATCGAGGAGCCGCACCCGCATCACTTTTTCACGGCTTTCGATAATTTGGCCCAACTCGCCGAGGGTGACGCTGTCGGAGAAGCCAACCAGCGGCTGCTGATTGGCGGCGACGCCCCGCCACGTGACCGCGCTGGAGCGCGGTAGTGCGAGGAACAACACCAGCGTAATGCCGAGTGCCAAAAGTCCCATGCGACCCAGCCGAACCAAGAGCGGCATGCCGGTGCCCGCGTGGCTGCTGCCGCCGGGCAGCGCCACCAGGGTGGCTGCCTGCAAAGCCAAGGGCCAACGGGACCGGGCTGTTGGTCGGCTTCGACCGACGGCGCCCAACTCGACCGGCCGCGGGCGGTAGCGATCCCACTGCTGATACAAGAGCAACAAGGTCATTGCGGAAAAGCCTACGAACATGTAGCTGGCCAGCAACACGCCGAATAGGACGCCTTGGTTGAACAATGTCGCGACGACGACTTGCAACAGGCTCAGGATCACTAGCAGCCAGTAGGTCCGCTGGTCCTTTTTCTGAAACAGCAGAATGATTTGGAGATAAATCACAAACCAGGCGAGGCCGAGTGTTTGCAGTTCGGTTCCGAGCACCAGGATTTCTCGCAGCGAAACGAGCGCCGCCAAGAGCATCAGCACATTGGCCGTGCGGCGGCCGATTTGGAACCATTGTCTGATATCGGTGATCCAGATCGAAGTGGCCGCGGCCACAGCGACCAGCAGCGCGGGGGTCTCGGTTCGCTGTCCCATGCCCAGCAGCATGGCCCCGAAGGTGGCCAGTACCGCCATGTTGATTTGCAGTAGGCGCTCGAGGTACATGGGCGACGAGGGATTAGGGAACGGGGATTGGAACTCCCGATCCCACGGGTTTACTCAGCTCGGAATAGCTCGCTCAGGTTTTCATTTGACGTGTCGATGCTATGGATGTGGCGCATGCGCTCGCGCAGGAGCGGATCGGACCACACTGCGGCGAATCGTTTGGTGTCGTTGAAATCGACTGGCCGCGTGCTGGCGACGACGATATCTGTGCCGGCAGGTATGTGTCGTACGGCTTCGTCCAACAAGGCAGGAAGCGCATCGCCAGCTTGTGCCTCGACAACGGCAAGGCGCTCCATCAGGCTTTGCAGCAGGGCCGACGAACTGGCGCCTCCCGAACATTCTGGTCGATCGTTGTTCAAAGCCAAGTAGACGCTTCCGCCCCCTTTGCGACACAAGTCAGTAACAAGCGTGGCGGCCAGACTCACGGCGAGTTCCACGTTTTCGACATGTTCGGGCGATGGCGTAGGTGGTTGCCAAAGATCGAGCACAACTGCCACGTCGTTGTTTCGAGGCCGCTCGAACTGCCGCACTACCGGTTTGCCGAGCCGGGCCGAAGTGCGCCAGTGAATCAAGCGCTGTGCATCGCCGTTGTGCCATTCGCGGAGCCCATAGAAATCGCCGTCGTTGCCGGGACGGGCACGTTGGCGGTCGGCGCCGGCGAATGCCTCGAGTCGACGCGTCGCCCAGCCCGCGCTCAATCGTCCAAGCCGGGGCAGGACGATTAACGACTCGGTTTGCCCCACGGTCGTTGCTCGCGAGAACAGCCCGAAGGGAAATCGCGTTGAGAGCCGCGATGGACCAAGTAGGTAGCGGCCGCGCGCTGGCAACCGGCCACGGTAGCCGCCGTTGCACGATCGACCGGCAGACACATAGGGGAACAGCACGTGGACGGATAGCGGGCCTTCTCGATCCGCGCCGGCTGTCACACTCGTCACGCGGCTGATTTCCTGCTCGACCACGACGGCCCACGCGCCGAGCCGCCGCCGGGTGTTGCTGAGACGGAGGCGGACCGACAACTGGTCACCGGCCGAGAGCATGAGCGGCAGTTTGCGATCGACGCGCAACCCGCGCAGATTGGCCGACACCGCTTGCCAGTTCAACAGGGCCGACCCTAGCAACATGCCAGCCAGCAGGAGCAGGAGGTTCACCTCCTTGAACACGGCGCCGCCGAGGACCACTGCCGTGATCAAGAGATAGTACCAACCTTCACGGCGGATGGCAGTATGGCGGCTCGGCACAAAACGGTTCATCCTATCAGTAGTGCCAAAGGCTCCCGCATTGATGGGTTTCATATTGGCGTGGCTGCGGCGAAAGTACGCGATCAGGGCACGGGCGTCAACAGTGGCCCAATTGCCTTGTCGCGGCATGCCCCCTATTATACGGTCTGATCTTGCATCCGAATATCAGCCGGTATAGGCTGCCGTGATGAGCGTTTGGCCATACCGGGCGTAGCGACGGATCGCGCTAAATTGCAACACGCGTCAAAATGCTTCGCGGCGCTCGTCATGACAGCCTACGAGCTGCGAGGAGGAACAACCATGAATAAATTGCGATTCTTGATTTGCCTGGGCGCTGCCTTGGTTTCATTGTCGGGATGGATTTCGTCGCCCGTGGGTGCGCAGGGCGCGTCGAAATCGAGGCTGTTGCCGGCGAACCGTTTGGCGTCGGACGGATCACCTTTGCCTTGCCGCAAAATGCGCTGCCAGAGCCGCTGGGACTCGAGGGGATCGGAATCAGCGAGAAGAACGACCGAGTGCTGTACCCTGCTTCTGACAGTCAGGCGCTGCGCAACGCTCTTCGCGATGCACTCGACGGTGACAACCCGCTCACCTCGGGCGGACCGGTCCGGCAGGAGGTCGGCGGGCTGTTGCGCGGACTGCTCGAACGGCCACCACGGACAACTATGTACTTTTTGTTCCGCGGCGTCGAGCCGCTGCAGTTGTCGCTGGAAGCCAAGCAGCGGATCCCATTCAATATCGTTGTTCCGCGGCAAGACCCGCTCGCCCATCGCCGCTTACTCGACGTGTGGTGGCGGCAGTACGCGAAGCCGGCCGGTCTGTTGGAGGCGAAGCCCGATTATCCGCCCCTGGTCGACACCTACGTGACCACGACGCTCGCGCGGCGACTGAACGTTCGTCTGCCCGACAAAAAGCAGCTTACGCCGGCCGATGTGTCATTGCGGAGCGAGCTCGGTTTGAACCTGGGGAGCGAGTCGCTCCGCATGGCGATGATGCAAGACCGCATCCTTGGACTGAACAACCTCGACCAAGCGGCCGATCAGCCATTGCCCGAGGCCCTGAGTTCTCCGCCGCTGGAGGTGCCCGAGCCGGCGGCGGACGTCGCCGTCGAGCCGATTGCGATGCGTGTGCCGGTCGAATGTTTCTACGCACACTTTGGCAGCTTCACCAACTTCCTGTGGCTGCAAGATACGCTAGAGAAATGGGGCGGCGATATGCAGAATCTGGTGGCGTTGCGCGGCCTCGATCATGGCATGCGCAATCGCATCGAGCGTCAACTCGTGTTGAAGCAGACGCTGCTTTCGCGCATGCTCGGCGAAACGGTCATCGCGGACGTGGCGTTTATTGGGAGCGACATGTTCTTCCGCGAAGGCGCTTCGTATGGGCTGCTGTTCCACGCCCGTAACAATTTTGTGCTATCGACCAACCTCAACCAACAGCGGCAGGAGCGGGTCAAGGCCGGCGGCGTGAAGGAGGAGAAAGTCACGATCGCCGGTCATGAGGTGTCGTATCTCAGTTCGTCTGACGGAAGCGTTCGCTCTTATTACGTCGTCGACGGTGATTTTCACTTCACCACAACGTCGCGACATCTGGTGGAGCGGTTTTTGGAAACGGCTTCGGGCAAGGACGCTTTGGGGAGTTCGCTGGAGTTCCGCCACGCCCGCTCGATCATGCCGATCAGCCGCGACGACACGGTTTGGTTTTACGTTTCCGATGCCTTCTTCCGCAACATCACGTCGCCGCATTACCGCATCGAGATGGCGCGGCGCTTGCAGGCCGTGTCCGACATCGAACTGGTGCAACTCGCCAAGCTGGCCGCGGCAACCGAAGCCCGGCCCGGTGCAACGATCGAGCAACTCAAGGAGTCGGCGCTGCTTCCGCTGGAGTTTGGGCCGCTGCCCGACGGCAGCCACACCGTCCTCAGCGGCGGCGAAGTGTACGACAGTTTGCGCGGGCGGCGGGGCGGGTTCGTGCCTGTAAGCGACGTGCCGGTTGAGAAGGTGACGCACGCCGAGGCCGCTGAGTACCAGAAGTTCGCCGACTTCTATGCGGCCAAATGGGGTCGGATGGATCCGGTCATCGTCGCACTGAAGCGGACGCCCGTAGAAGGCGACCGCGAACAGGTCACGATCGACGCGCAGATGTGCCCCTTGGCGCCACAGCATTTCGCTCTGCTCAACCAGCGGCTTGGTCCTGCCGACCAACAGCAGTTGACGCCCATCCCCGGCGACATGGCCGCTGCGGAAGTGATACTCGAGGGGCAACGCGTCTTTGCCGGATTGCGCGACGTGGGCCGTCCGCCGACGGCTGGCATGGCGTCGCTGCTGCCAATCGGACGGCTGCGCGACTTCCTGGTCGGCTATATTGGCACGACCGGCGATTTGGGCGTGCTCGGCGTGCTCAATCTGGGCATCCCGCCGCAATCCGATGCGGCGGGCTACGCAATGTCGCCGTTGGGAGGCTGGCGGCGTCAAATCGACGGCTTCACTGTGTTTTCGTTCCAGCGTGAGGTACTGGATTTTGTGGCTCCGCAACTTCGCTTTCAGCCGGCCGACGCCCGGCGCAGTTGCGGCTGCGGGTCGACGATGTTTCGCATGCCGCGATCACACCCACCTTGAACGACCTGGGCTATGCCAGAACGCGTGAGACATCGTTGAGCAATATCCGTCTGCTGCACGCGCTGGATCAACAGTTGCACGTCCCGCCGACTGCGGCGAAAGACGCGGCCGAGTTTCTACTCGATGCCAAGATGGTCTGTCCGCTGGGCGGGCAGTACGTGCTTCGCCAGCCGAGCGGCGGCGTTCCGCAGTGGACCTCTACGGCGTTGGTCCCCGTCGAATCGGCCGGAGTCGTCCGGGTCCGCGCGCCGCAGGGCTATCTGTCGCCGCCGCTGAATTGGTTCCGCGGCCTTGTTCTCGATGCGACGATGACCCCCAAGAGCATCTCGGCGCACGGCGTGGTGATCATGCAGAATCCGCCGAAGAAGTGACGCACGCAGAATACGCTTTGCACTATCGCAGCATGGCGCTGCGATGCTCCCGCCAGCGAATTGTCGCTAGAAAGTGGCGATAAATCGTCGCCGTCCAAAGCGGTTGACCCTGCCGGCGAGAGCGGGTATTAAGAAAGATAGATAATTGGCCTCCCTGCTTCCCCGCCCCCTATGAAAAACCTAGCCGGCACTCTAATTCCGGGCGCCTTGGCTCTGTTGGGGCTCGCGGCGGTGGTTTCTTGGGTCAACGTGGGATCGATCGACACACTTGAAGCGCGGATCCCCGGCCTCGACCGTCCCAAACTGGTTGAAGAGAACGCGCAGCCGCGAAAACTTGTCGGCAAGCTGACAACGTTTTCAAACACGGCGGGGCCCGTACCGGGCGATTGGCCGCGTTTCCGCGGCGCACATTTCGACGGCATCGCCGAGCCGGGCGCGCCGCTGGCCCGGCGCTGGCCAGCGGACGGTCCGCGGGCGTTGTGGTCGATCGAGTTGGGCGAAGGACACGCCGGGGCGGCCGTTCATCAGGGGCGGGTCTTCGTGCTCGACTACGATCGCGCGGCGTCGGCCGATGCGTTGCGATGCTTTGCGCTCGATAGCGGCCGCGAGTTATGGCAGTTCAGCTATCCGGTGGCGGTGAAGCGGAACCACGGCATGTCGCGCACAGTGCCGGCCGTGACCGACAAGTATATCGTTTCGCTCGGGCCGAAATGCCACGTCGCGTGCCTCGATCCTCAAAGCGGCAAGGCCTATTGGCTGATCGATCTGGTGCGACAGTTCGGCGCGTACGGTGCCGCCGTGGTACGCTGGCCAGTGTCCGATGATCGACAATGACCGGGCCATTCTCGCCCCCGGCGGTGAGTCGCTCTTGGTGGCGCTGGATTGTCAGACCGGGCGGGTCGTGTGGAAGAGTCCCAATCCGCGCGGCTGGACGATGACCCATTCGTCGATCATGCCGATGGAGTTCGCCGGTCGGCGGATGTTCGTCTATTGTGGCAAAGGGGGCGTGGCCGGCGTCGCGGCCGACGATGGCTCGATCCTCTGGGACACGACGGCTTGGAAGATCAGCATTGCCACGGTGCCATCGCCCGTGATCTTGCCCCAGGGGCGAATCTTCCTCTCCGGTGGCTACAACAGCGGGGCGATGATGCTGCAACTCCGGGAGGAGCAGGGCAAGATCGTCGCCAAGACGCTTTACAAATTGCCGCCCACAGTGTTCGGCTCGACGCAACATACGCCAATCTACTACAACGGGCACTTGTACGGCGTGCGCGAGAAGGACAAGCAGTTGGTGTGCCTCGACCCGAGCGGCCGAGTGCTTTGGGCGAGCGGATCGCAGCATCGCTTTGGCATCGGCCCCTATCTGATCGCCGATGGCTTGATCTACCTGCTGAATGATGAAGGACGCCTGACGCTGGCCGAAGCGACGCCGCAGGGATACCGGCAACTGGCCGAGGCGAACGTCCTCCCCGGCAATGACTCGTGGGGTGCGATGGCATTGGTTTCGGGCCGCTTGATCGCCCGCGATCTGACCCGGATGGTGTGTCTGCAAGTTGCGGAAGGGAAGTAGTTATGGCAACCGGCAAACAACTTTCGTGGATGAACGTCGTCGTGTTGGGAATCGTGCTGCTGGCGATTGGCATCGGCGCCGCTGCTCTGCTGCGCATGGATCCTGCGGGCGAACGGGGCAACCGATTGTCCGAAGTTTTTGACTATGACCTGACAAAATACGAAAAGACCGATCCGGCTTTGATTCACTACAAAGAAACGGTGCGCATCGACGCGGGACTGAGCGAAGTCCGAGCAATTGCGGTGGGGCCTGAGGATCGCATTTTCGTGGCCGGCGACAAGTGCATCGCTGTCTTTTCGCCTGACGGGGCTGCCTTGAATCGGATTGCACTGGAACAGGAGCCGCAATGCCTGGGCATCGGCTTGGCCGGGCACACATTCCCCGGCCGCCTGTACGTCGGTATGCGCGACCATGTCGAAGTCTTCAAACCGGATGGGACGCGCGAGGCGGTGTGGAATCGGCCCGGCGAACGCTCGGTGTTGACGTCCATCGCGGTGGCCGACGAGGACGTGTTTGTGGCCGACGCCGGCTCGCCCATCGTTTGGCATTACGACACCGCCGGCAAGCTGCTGGACCAGATTGGCAAGCGCGACGAGGCTCGGGGTATTCCGCAACTGATCGTTCCCAGCCCCTACTTCGACGTCGCTATTGCGCCGGACGGCCTGCTGCGAGTCGTCAACCCCGGCATGCAGCGGATCGAGGCGTTCACCTTCGATGGACACATGGAGCTTTCCTGGGGCAAGCGGGGTATGGACGTCGCCGCTTTCTGCGGCTGTTGCAATCCGTCGAATATCGCCATACTCGGCGACGGACGCCTCGTAACGGCCGAAAAGGGGTTGCCGCGGGTGAAGGTCTACAGCGAATCGGGCGAGTTTGAGAGCGTCGTGGTCGGGCCAGAGACTTTGGCCCCCAACGCGACGGCCACCGTCGAGACGCGGGATGAGCTGCGCCTGCATCCGGCCGATGTCGCGGTCGACAGCCGTTCGCGAATCTTGGTGCTCGACCCAACGGCTCGGTGTGTGCGGGTATTTCAACATAAGTGACCAACGCCATGAACAACAACCAAACACCGAACCGCCGCAACTTTCTTGGAGATGCGCTGCGAATTGCCGGCGGGTTGGGCATCGTTGGCGGAGCCGCAGCGCCGACTGTGCGCAAAGGGCGCAGCGGCGAGATGGTTTGGCAAATCGACCCGAGCAAATGCATCGCTTGCGGCAACTGCGCGACGTACTGCGTGCTGGACGATTCGGCCGTGAAATGCGTCCACAGCTTTACGATGTGCGGATACTGTGAACTGTGCACCGGCTATTTCCGACCGTCGCCGATCGCCTTGAACTCGGGGGCCGAGAACCAGCTTTGCCCCACCGGCGCGCTTCAACGTGCGTTCATTGAAGACCCGTACCACGAGTACACAATTGACGAGCGGCTGTGTATTGGCTGCGGCAAGTGCGTCAAGGGCTGCAACGCCTTTGGCAACGGCTCGCTCTACTTGCAGGTCCGCCACGACCGCTGTCAGCATTGCAACGAGTGCGCCATCGCTGTGGCTTGCCCATCGCAGGCCTATCGCCGCGTCCCGGCCGAGGATCCTTACCTGTTGAAGGTCCGGGAGCAGCAAGGATGAGGCGAGAAACACGGCGGAGAAAGGCGGATTCCGGAGTGACGGTCACGAACGCAAGCGGCCAGTGGCAAAGTAACCGCGAAAGCTCGAAAGAGCGAAAATGCGAAGGAAATCGCTTTCACGCTTTCGCCCTTTCGCGATTTCGTGATTCCATCCGACGATTAGAGGTCCGTTTCCGGTTGATACCCGCTGTCGTCAGGGCAGCATGTGCCGCGTATTTGCTGCTTGCTGCCGCGGCGACCATGGCCACCGAGCGGTTTCCGCCGCCTGACTTCACCGAGCACGTGCTGCCCACGACGACCGTGCCGCCGCCGCGCGCGGAGTGGTTTCAGTATCTCGATCTGGCTGCACTCGTCGTGGCCTTATCGCTGGCCACGTACTTTGCCATCGTGAAGCGTTCGCGGCGCGGCCTGTTTGCTTTGGGCCTCGCCTCGCTGGCGTGGTTCGGCTTCTATCGGGGCGGCTGTATCTGTCCGATCGGTGCGATTCAGAACATGACCTTGGCCATGACCGATGCGACGTACGCCGTGCCGTGGACCGTGGCGGCGATGTTTGCTGTTCCAATCCTCTTCACGCTATTCTTCGGGCGCACGTTCTGCGCGGCCGTGTGTCCGCTGGGCGCCATGCAAGAGGCGGTCGCCCTGAGGCCGGTCAATGTGCCGGTTTGGCTCGACCAAGCCTTGGGGCTGCTGGCCTATGTTTACTTGGGCGCCGGTGTGTTGTTTGCTGCCACTGGCACCGCTTTCGTTATCTGTCGCTACGATCCGTTCGTCGGATTCTTCCGATATAGCGCCGGCATCAACATGCTGATCGTTGGTGCGTGTTTCCTGGTTGGCGGGATTTTTGTCGGCCGCCCCTATTGTCGCTACCTTTGCCCTTACGGCGCGATTCTCGGGCTCGTTTCGCGGTGCTCGAAATGGCATGCGAAGATTCCGCCGCAGGAGTGCATTCAGTGCCGGCTTTGCGAAAATGCGTGCCCGTACGGAGCGATCCGCGAGCCGACCGCGGCCTTGCGGCCCGACGAGCGACATCGCGGCCGCCGCCGCCTCGCGCTGCTGCTTGGTCTGTTTCCCGTGCTCATCGTCGTGGGCTTCGTAATCGGCCGGCGATTGGAAGTGCCGCTGGCGGCCGTGCATCCAACGGTCCGTTTGGCCGACCGCATTCGCCTCGAACAAACGGGGCGCGTCGGCGACACGGTCGACATGAGCGACGCTTTCCGCAATACCGGACGCCCCACCGAGGAGCTTTACCGCGAGGCACTAGCATTGAGCAATACGTTCCGGACGGCAGGCGGTTGGTTCGGGGCATGGGTGGGACTGGTGATCGGCGTAAAATTGATTCATCTCTCGATTAGGCGTCGGCGTGTCGACTACGAAGTAGATCGGACGGCCTGCGTCTCGTGCGGCCGCTGTTTCTGGTATTGTCCGACGGACGCCGCAGCGCGTGGCGAACTCCTGGCGGTCGACTGCAATTCACCAACCAAGAACTAATGAGCGAGAACTCGGATCGCAATTCGTATCGTCTTGCCACCTCCACGGCAGTAGTGGCCGGGGCCTTGGCACTGTGCATCTGTACGCTGCTGCTGTACGACTACAGCCGGCGGTTGGCGAAAGATCCGCTCGACTCGGCCACGTACAAGACACTGGTGGCGGCCCTCGATGCGCAGCCGACCAGCGAGACGCTTAAGGAAGAAATTCGCACGCTGGACCTGGAACTTCGCCGCGAGTACTTCCGCCAACGGAGGTTCGTCCAGGTCGGCGCCGGTCTGTTGCTGGCCTCGTTGGCGATATTCTTGGCTGCGGCAAAAACGGCCGTTACTGCGCGCCGCCGCCTGCCTCTGCCCGGCGGCCAAGTTGCATCGCAAGACGCGGAGGTGGCGTGGACGCAGGCCGCCCGTTGGGGCGTGGGCGCCGTCTCGTTGGTGTTGGTCTCGATCGCGGTTGCGCTGGCAGTAACCGTACGCTCGCCACTCGAAGAGGATCGCGTAAAGCTGGCGGCGATGCTCGACAAACCGGTAGGAGGCGACCACGGCCGCCAATCATCGCCCGAGATTGTCGACAATCGTCGAGTCGATGCACAGGCTGCTGAGGGCCTCGCGCCGCCGAGCAAGGATGCGTGGCGTCAGATGTGGCCGCGATTCCGTGGTCCGGACGGATCGGGTGTCTCGGCCTATACCAACGTGCCCGACAGTTGGAACGTAGCGTCGGGCAAGGGCATCGTCTGGAAAACGGCTGTCCCGCTGCCAGGCAACAATTCGCCCGTGGTCTGGGGCAAGCGGGTATTCCTTTCCGGCGCCGACCAGCGCCGGCGCGAAGTTTATTGCTTCGATGCAGACAGCGGAAAATTGTTGTGGCGACAACCGGCTCCCGGCACGCCGCAGAGTATGGCGCAGCCACCGAAGGTGAACGACGAGACAGGATACGCCGCGCCGACGACGACAACCGACGGCCGCCGCGTGTTCGCCATCTTTGCCAACGGCGACGTTGCGGCCTTCGACTTCGCGGGCAAATTGGCGTGGTCAAAGAGCCTTGGCATACCCGAGAACACGTACGGCCACGCCTCGTCGCTGGCGATGTGCGGAAACCTACTGTTGGTCCAACTCGATCAAGGGATTGCCAGCAGCGGAAAGTCGAAACTGCTGGCCTTTGATGCGGCGTCGGGCAAGGTGGCGTGGCAGGTCGGTCGACCGGTCGCCAATTCGTGGACGTCGCCGATCGTCGTCAGTTATGCGGGCCGCGAGCAAATCATCACCGCCTCCGATCCGTGGGTCATTTCCTATAACGCCGCTGACGGCGCGGAAATCTGGCGGGCAAAGTGCCTGCAAACCGATATTGGTCCCTCGCCCACATTCGCCGACGGCAAGGTCTTTGTGGGTGGCGAGAGCAGCGATCTTTCGGCCATCCGCGCCGACGGCCGTGGCGATGTGACCGGCAGCCACATCGTATGGAAAGGCCAGGACGACGTTCCGGACACGTGTAGCCCCTTGGCCACCAAGGAGTTCGTCCTTGTGCTCACTTCGTACGGCATACTAACCTGCTATGATGCCGCCAAGGGCGACAAGCTGTGGTCCGAAGATTTCTCCGGCGATTTCACGGCTTCGCCGAGCCTCGTCGGCAAGCGCGTGTATCTGATCGGCACGTCTGGCAAGGTATGGATCGTCGAGCCGACGCGCAATCAATGCAAGCGGCTGAGCGAGGCCGATTTGGGTGAAGGTTGCGTTACCAGCCCGGCGTTTCAAGAAGGGCGGATTTACCTGCGCGGCAAGGACCACTTGTTCTGCATCGGAACGTAGGGTCCGCTGCGCGGACGGGAGCATTGTGCGGCACGACGGTCCGCGAGGCGGACCCTACATCGACTATGTCTCAACTCGATCTCAGTTATGTCGACACGATTGTTGGGCGGATCGGGCGCGGCCGCGATGCCGTGATCCCGATCTTGCAAGCGATCCAGTCGCACTACCGCTATGTGCCGCCGGAAGCGATCGAGCGTGTCTGTGAGCTCACCGAGATCACGCCGGCCGCCATTGTGGGCGTGTCGACCTTCTACACACAGTTCCGCCATCGTCCGGTTGGCCGCCATATCGTTCACGTCTGCCACGGCACGGCCTGCCACGTGAAAGGCGCCGAGTTGATCCAGGACGCCTTCCAACGGCAACTGGCGATTGCCCAGGGTGACGACACCGATGCCGAGGGGCTGTTCACGATCCAGAAGGTCGCGTGCCTGGGCTGCTGCACGCTGGCGCCGGTGGTGCAAATCGACGGTATCACGTATGGGCGGCTTGCGCCTCCGATGGTGGGCGACGTCCTCGACGATTTCCTGCAGCAGCAAGGCAAGGCATCGACCGGGAGCCGGGCGCGAGTGGTTACGGCCAGCGGCCAGTGCGGCGAGATTCGAATTGGGCTCGGATCGTGTTGCATCGCCCAGGGAAGCGGGAAGGTGCATCGCGCGATTGAGGCGGTATTGGCCGAAAGCGGCGCGTCGGCTGCGGTGAAGCGAGTCGGCTGCGTTGGCATGTGCCATCAAACGCCGCTTGTGGAACTGATCTTGCCCGGCGGAGGAGCGCCCAAGCTATTCTCCAAAGTCAGCGAGCGAGAAGCGGCGGACATTGTGCTGAAGCATTTCAAGCCGCGCGGCGTTTTGCGGCGTGCCCGGTATGGCGCTTCGCGCTGGCTCGATCGGCTGTTCAGCGACGAGATTGGCGAACCGGCCGCCCGCCACGCGATTGATCCCCGCGATGCGCCGGTGTGCGCGTTCCTCGGTCCGCAAAAGCACGTAGCGACGGAATCCTGCGGCCAGTTCGACCCCACCGATTTAGACGAATATCTGCGGAACGACGGATTCGTTGCCTTGCGACAATGCTTGGAGAACGGTTCGGCCAGCGCGGTCATCGAAACGATCGCGCGAAGCGGGCTTCGCGGTCGCGGCGGGGCCGGCTTTTCGACCGGCACCAAGTGGGCCAAGGTCCACGCCGCCGCCGGCCAACCGAAGTACGTGATTTGCAATGGCGACGAAGGCGACCCTGGCGCCTTTATGGATCGCATGCTCTTGGAGTCGTTCCCGTATCGCATTATCGAAGGCATGTGCATTGCCGCGTTTGCCGTTGGCGCTCAGGAAGGCTTTTTCTATATTCGGGCCGAATATCCGCTGGCCGTCGCACGCATCAACGAGGCCCTGGAGCATTGCCGGCAGCGCGGGATACTCGGGCAGCACGTCATGAACTCCGATTTTGGCTTCGAGCTGTCGGTCAAGGAAGGGGCGGGTGCGTTCGTTTGCGGTGAAGAGACGGCGCTCTTGGCATCGCTGGAAGGCCACCGGGGCATGCCGCGGCTTCGCCCCCCTTATCCGGCTGAAGCCGGGCTGCGCGGGCTGCCCACCTTGATCAACAACGTGGAAACATACGCGCTTGCGCCTTGGATCATCAGCCACGGGGCCGAGGAATTCGCGAAGCTTGGCACGGCCGGCAGCCGCGGAACGAAAGTCTTCGCACTGGCCGGCAAAGTCCGACGCGGCGGTTTGATCGAAGTGCCGATGGGGGTTACGTTGCGGCAGATCGTGGCGGAGATCGGAGGCCAAGAGGATTTCAAAGCCGTGCAGATCGGCGGCCCTTCGGGCGGCTGCATTCCCGCCGCGATGGCCGATACGCCGGTGGACTTCGAGTCGTTAGACAAGGTGGGCGCGATCATGGGCTCGGGCGGCCTGGTCGTGCTGGACCGCGGCGACTGCATGGTCGACATGGCTCGCTACTTTCTCCGCTTCACCCAGGACCAGTCGTGCGGCAAGTGCACGCTCTGCCGCATCGGCACCCGACGGATGCTCGATATCCTCGATCGCATTTGTACCGGGCAAGGCCAATCGGGAGACCTGGAAGACCTGGAGGAGCTATCGCGAACCGTCAAGGCCGGGAGCATCTGCGGGCTTGGGCGAACGGCGCCGAATCCGGTGCTCTCGACGCTCCGCTGGTTCCGCGATGAATACGAAGCCCATCTGGCCGGCCACTGTCCGGCGGGCAGGTGCAAGGCGCTGGTGAGCTATCGCATTACCGACGAGTGCATCGGCTGCACGCTTTGCGCAGCACTGCCCCGTCGACGCCATTGCCATGACGCCCTACGAAAAGCACCAGATCGACCAGGAAAAATGCACACGTTGCGACACGTGCCGGCAGGTTTGTCCAGCCGAGGCGGTCGTCATCGAATAGAGCTATGCCGAAACTGACCATCGATCATCGTGAAGTGGAAGTGTCGCAAGGGGCGACCGTGCTGGAAGCTGTGCGGCGATTGGGTATCGATGTCCCGGCGCTCTGCTATCACGAAGGCTGCGATGCGTCGACGTCCTGTCTGGTGTGCCTGGTGCGGATCAATGGCAGCGATCGGCTCGTGCCGTCGTGCGCCACCGCGGCAGCCGAGGGTATGCAGGTCGAAAGCGAGACCGAGGCGGTGCACTCGGCACGACGGACGGCGCTCGAATTGCTGTTGAGCGATCACTTGGGCGACTGCGTGGCGCCGTGCCAGTTCGGCTGTCCGGCCGAGATGGACATTCCGGCGATGCTGCGGCAGATCGTGGCGGGCGATATGCGCGAGGCCATTGTGACCGTCAAGCGCGACATTGCTTTGCCGGCCGTCCTGGGGCGAATTTGCCCTGCACCATGCGAGAAAGTCTGCCGCCGCGGCGATCTCGACTCGCCCGTGTCGATCTGCCGCTTGAAGCGGCTTGTGGCCGATGTCGATCTGGCATCCGGCGCTTCCTACATGCCTACGTGCCAAGCCGCTACGGGCAAACGGGTAGCGATTGTCGGCGCCGGCCCCACGGGCCTATCGGCCGCGTACTACTTGCGGCAGCTCGGTCACGCTTGCACGTTGTTCGAACGGCAACCGCATGCCGGCGGACGGCTGATCGACGAGATGGCCGATGCCCAGATTCCGCGCGACGTGCTCGAAGCGGAAATTGCCATGATCCTTCGGCTTGGCATCGATTTGCAGGCCGGCAAATGGATCGGTCCCGACAGCGAATTGTGTTCGCGGTACGACGCCGTGCTGCTAGCCTGCGGGACGTCAGCCCCTCAACAGGTAGCCGGTTGGAAGCTTGACGTGGGACCGCGCGGCATCGTGGTCCAGGCGCGGACCTATGAAACCAACGTACAGGGCATTTTCGCGGCCGGCGGCGCAATCCGCGGCAAGACGCTCGCGATTCGCAGCGTCGCCGACGGCAAGGAAGCGGCCACGGCCATCGACCAATATCTGTGCGGCCTTCCCGTCACCGGCGCTGCAAAAGCATTTAGCACCAAGATTGGCCGCATGCACGGCGACGAACTGGCGAGCTTCGCGGCCGGCGCGATGGCCGCGAACGGCCAAGGGGGACAGTCCGATTTTCGCGGGGAAGGCGGGACAGGCGCATGTGCCACTGCTGGCTTAACGATGGCCGAGGGAGTCGAACAGGCCGCCCACTGCCTGCATTGCGACTGCCGAGGCGCGAGTTCCTGCAAGCTCCGTAAGTACGCGGCACTCTATCACGCCCAACCGCGACGGTTCAAAGCTGATCGGCGGCCGTTCGAACAAGATGCGCGGCACGCCGAGGTGATTTACGAGCCGGGCAAGTGCATTGCCTGCGGCCTGTGCATCCAGATTGCCGCAGCCGCCGGCGAGCCGCTGGGCCTGACGCTGGTCGGTCGCGGCTTCGACGTTCGCGTAGCGGTGCCGCTCGATCGCCCGTTGAGCGAAGCCCTCACCAAAGCCGCCGCCCAGTGCATTGCCGCTTGCCCCACGGCCGCTTTGGCATGGAAGTCTTCGTAGATTTCCACTGCGCAATTGACAGGGTTTGTTCGCCCACGCATACTGGATTGATGTGGACTGTCGGTGAGTTGGTAATGCAAAAGGATAGGCCATGCCTGTCATTAGCCGGTTCTTTGGCATCGTGATCGCGATTTATTGGCGTGATCATTCGCCGCCCCACTTTCACGCCAAGTATGGCGATGACGAAGTCACGGTCAACATACAGACTGGCGCGGTAAATGGGAGCATGGCAAAACGGCCCCTTGCACTTGTGGAGGAATGGCGATCGCTTCACGAGGCTGAATTGCTGGAGAATTGGTCCTTGGCGAAGGCCAAACGAGCGCTAAAATACATTGAAGCCTTGGAGTAGAGCAATGATTTTGCACGTACGAGAGGCGAGGCATGTACGCGGCTACGTGCTCTGGCTGCGGTTTAACGACGGCGCAGAGGGCGAGATTGATCTCGAATCCGAACTCGAGGGCGAAGTGTTCGGGCCTCTGAAGGACCCCGACCAGTTCAAACGATTTCGCGTTGACCCGGAGTTGCAGACCGTGGTCTGGGAAAATGGAGCCGACTTGGCTCCCGAGTTTCTGTACGAGAACATGACGGTCTTGGCGTAGCTGGCCGCGACGGTCTCTTGAATCTAGCGGCAACCGGCGACTGCGATCGCCTCCTAGAGATCCAAAGCGTTTTTCGCCGGCTTGCACTTTCGGATTTGCCACACCATCCAGCCGATCACGGCCACGCCGAGCACAAAGACGATCAGAAACATCGCCATCGGGCCCCACTGAACATCGACGGGCAGCTTCCAGACGTCGAAATCCACAGCCTTCAGGTTGATGTTTTGCACGATCTGTCGGCTCAGGGCGTTGATGCCGAGGACGCCAAACTGGCACAGCGCGATCGAGGCCACGGTGAGCCGCTTTTCAGAGCACCAGTCGGCCGTCATCACTAGCAGCCACGGTAGGCCGGTAGCGACCGCCGTGACGAGTGTCAGCGGCAAGATTGGCCGAGAGAACATTGTGTCGCGAAGATCGGGCGACCATGCGAATACGTACAGTGCGCCTGCCAAGGCTGTCCAGATCATCGAGACGGTATAGAGTTTCTTGGCAAATCCGATCGCCCATTCGCGGTACGCATCGTCGGTCGTATGGTACGCCAGAAAGAACGCGTCGATCAGCGCCCAGACCGCCGTGGTGCCCAGGGCCAAGCCGAACATCAGCAGCCAGCGACCGTAGAGGGTTGCGTCGCCCACGTTGAGGGCCGTGCCGCGTACTGCGCCGGCCACCTCGGTTCGCTGAAACAGCATTGTCCATCGCTCGACGTGGTCCATCAAGCTCAGGCCGTTGGCAAACAGGAAGCCGGCAACGATGAAGAACAGCGCCGCGCTCCAACCGGCGACCGTTCGCCATCGTTCCATGCCCTGTGGCGCGTTGCGGATTCCGCCGGCGTACGCGTAGACGCCGTAGTACGCCAGCATGACCAGCCCGATGATTGCCATCCAGAACCAGGCCATCAGGATCGTGGCCGGATAGAATGCTTTGTAGTATGCGACTTGCACGAACAACAGCGGCACAACGCCGAAGTTCACGCCGAAGGCCACGATGATCGGCATCTGCTGCAAGAGCCGCGCGGCAAACCGCCGGGCCTGATCGTTGCCACGGACGTGAAGAAACAGCGCCACCAGCAGGCCGGCGTACCACAAGTTCATCGGCACGGCGTGCAGCGTGAAGCCGAGCCATTTGAAAAATTCGATAAACCACATTGGCGCCGGCACCGGGGCCACCGACGCCTGATCGAGCAGCAACTGCGCGTTCATTATTTCATCTCCGCCGTTGTAACAGGCACACTTCGTTTATCGTTCGCGGTTATGGCACACGGAAGGTGCCTATTGCTTTGGATCGATGCCGACATCCATTCCCGTAGGTCGGGGCCGGTTGATGGTCATCAGGTAATCGGCAATGAGTTCGGTTTCGTCGCGCGTGCCACACCAAGCCGGCATGAAGAAGACCGTTTCGAGGTGCTCGACCATCAATCGCGCCGACTCGCGCGACCGGCCATGCAGCAAGGGACCGACTGCTGAATAGCCTTCTTTCGTGGCGTGGCAATCGTTGCAATGATATTGAAACAAGACGGCGCCCAAGGCGACGCGGTCCGTGTGTGGCAGGCCGAGCAGCTTTGAACCGTCGATTTTGTCGTCGACGATCGTTTGCGGGTAGCGGCTTTTGACGTACTCGCTGGTCCACGTGCCTCCTTGCAGATAACCGTCGCTCCGCAGGCGGCGGACCTCCTGAGGAAAGATCTGGTTGCCGAGTACGACGTTGTAGATAACAAACGGCTTGCGGACCGCCTCGCGAATGAACTCGCCGGTGCTGAAGGCGGCGATGCCGAACAAGCACAGCGACGCGGCGAAGCCGGGCGACAGCCAACCAGGATTACGGTAGGGGCCCAAGTAAAGCAGGAAGAAGACCACGATTGTCAGGGCGAAAATCAGTGCCACGAGAATGTTCAGCGCAGCGGCGGCGCTCAGCGCTTCGGCAGCCGAGGGCGGCAGGAACAACCACCATCCGACACCGCCAGCCGTGATGAGCACGGCGCCGAGCAAGGCCGGTCGCGCCGAACGAGCCGCAATCATGTCGCGCATCCGCGCGTCGCGTACCATCAGCGAGGCGTGCAGGTAGATGTAAAGCGAACTCAAGAGCAAAGCTCCACCTGTGCGAGCGATCGTCTGCGGTAGGAACTGCGGATTGAAGAAGGCTGTCCAGAAGTTGCCGATTCGCTCGGTCGCGGCCCACACGCCGGGGTTGACCATGAAGGCCGTGATGCCCGTGATAAGCACTAGGCTGATCCACGCCGACGCGGCGTAGATCCAACCGATGATGACGTGCGTCCGCTCCTTCAGCCGGCCCCAGTAGTAATAGAAAATGAAGGCCGAGACGATCTCGACCACGAAGAAGACCCATTCGGTGGCCCAACCGAAAACGAACGTGCGGATTAGCACTTCGGTCGCCAGCGGCGATGCCAAGCCAATGGTCCACCAGATGCCGACGCCGCTAATGGCGCCAAAGACCACCGTCACGAGGATGAAGAATCGGGCATGGCGATGGAGGTATTCGAGATAGTCGCGGTTGTGGGTGCGATAGGCGTGTCCCACTTCGACCGCCAAGAACAGCCCTCCACCCACGGCATAGTGCGAGACCAGCACGTGCACCACCGAGACCACGGCAATAAGCATCGGCGCTGTGAGATGAGGGACGAACCACCAGGGATAATGCATTGTAATTTTTAACGGTGTTAGGCGTTGGTTGTCTGCTGGGATTCTACAAGCGGTAATTCGTCGTGCGGCTGATTGGCGGACGTTACCCCCACCAATATGCCAGATTGGCCGAGCGAAACAATGGGGTTATCGCACGCACCAGAGGCATAGGCGGGCTAAAGCGACCATCAGGGCGGCGACTAGACCGACCGTGAACAAGCGGCTGAAGATCGGTCATCGGTGAGAGGGGCATTGTTGGCACCAAATATGTCTTAGTTGGCAAGGCCTAGCGGCCCGGAAACCCATTCTCGGCGCATTACGACAACACTTTGTCGTATTCCGCGTGCGAGCCGATCCAAAACCAGGCGATGCCTTCCGGCTTGTCCAACCCCAATGCACGATAGTGCATTCCCACGCGCACCGACCAAAGTCGCTTCGTTGTCCCGACCTTCTTGAGTTGCAGCGACGGGTGGTGCGGATCGGTGTTGAGCAACTTGTGATACTTGTCCGCCAACTCCTGCACATCCTTGGGGAGTTGGTGATAGCGTCGCCAAAAGCACGGCAGGGTGAGCTGTTTCATAGCGGTTTGGCCAATCCCTGCCGATACTCATCATCTGCTTCGGCCACGAGCGCATCGAGACGCCCCGCGGCCAAGTCATCCTCGATCCGTTTGTCCCACACTCGGTCGTAGTGCTCTTGAAGCCATGCCATCAACTCGACAAAATCTTTTGCCGGAAGTTGCGCGATGGCGGATTCAATTTCCGTAACGCTCATCGTAAGAACCTCCTCAAAAGGCATTTCCGGGAAACTACCCATTCTATCGCCGCACGCCGTCAAAATCGAGGTTCAATTCCACGGGACTGCGAAATCGCCTTTTTGTCGCTGGACCGTCCCGCCAAGATTCGCGTTCATTTTCCCTTCACGGTAACGACGGGTATATCGAGTCCGTGGCGCACGGCGCCGATCGTGGCCCCGTAGATCAGGTCGAGCAGTCCGCGGTGACCGTGGCCGCCAAGGACCATCAGGTCAATGCCCTTTTGTTTCGTAATGTTGACGATTTCGGTCGAGGCGTCGCCGTAGCCCAAGACCGTTGCTACGGCCGGGACGCCTTGACCTTTGAGTTCTTGGCGCAGACGCTCAGCCAGCGAATCGAGATACGCCTCATCGTCGCGGCTTTCCAGATCGCCGGTTTGGGCGCCATACCAGGTACCGCCGACGCCATCGACGACGTGGATCAGCACCAGTTCGGCTCGGTGGTTGATAGCCAGGGCCACGGCCTCGGCGAGCATGCCGGCATCGGTCGGCAGGACATCCAAGGCCACGCCGACTCGATGGAATCGCCGCTTCGATCGGGCGGCGTTCGCGGCCACTTCGTCGGCCGAGACCAGCGCTTCCTCGCGGCCGCGCTTTTCACGGCGAAACGTCATCCACAGCAGCAGTCCCGTCAAGCTGATCGCGACCGGCACACAGACTATTCCGACCAGCCATCCCCACGTTCCGGCCGCGACGATCCATTCGCGCACTTGCTCATAGACGAGCATGGCGTTTAGCACCATGATCACCACGGCCACCGCCCAGGCAAGCCACTGCACCCACCAGCGATTGACAAACGGGCCCATCTTCTGCTTACTGCCGGTGAACCGCACCAGCGGCACCACGGCGAACGACAGTTGCAGGCTAAGCACCACTTGGCTGAGGATCAAGAGCCGGTAGACCCCCTTCTCGCCCGCCGCCAGAATCACCACCACGGCCGGGACGATCGCCAGCAGGCGGGTCGTAAGCCGTCGCAACCAGGGACGGATGCGGAAGCGCAGAAAGCCTTCCATCGTGATCTGCCCGGCCAGCGTGCCGGTGATCGTCGAGCTCTGGCCGGCGCACAGCAGCGCCAACGCGAATGCGTAGGGGGCCAGCCACGAGCCCAAGAGCCTGTCGAGCATGGCTGGCGCTTCCTGAATTTCGTCGACCACGATGCCGTTGGCGTGAAACGTGGCAGCCGCCACGACCAGAATGGCCGCATTGACGAAGAACGCAGCGTTCATGGCGATGGCCGAGTCGACCAAGTTATAGTGGCAGGCCTCGGCAACCGCTTTGCGGCTGCGGGTGACGTCGCGGCTCTGGACCAACGCCGAGTGCAGGTAGAGATTGTGCGGCATCACGGTCGCTCCGATGATGCCGATGGCAATATATAGTCTCTGGCCGCTGAGGACATGTGGTACGAAGCCCATCGCGATTCCGGTTGGCGATGGCTGGCTCAAGAATATCTCGATGAGAAAGCAGGCCCCGATTGTGCTCACCAGCATGAGGATAAATGCTTCGAGCTTGCGGATGCCGAAGTGCTGGATCACCAGCAACAGCAGCACGTCGGCTCCCGTAATCAGCACGCCCCATAGAACGGGAAGGCCGAATAGCAGGTTTAGCCCGATGGCCGAGCCGAGCACTTCGGCCAGGTCGCAGGCGGCGATGGCGATCTCGCACAGCACGAACAAGATGTAGTTGACGCCGGCCGGGTAGTCATCGTGGCAGGCCTGGGCCAGATCGCGGCCGGTTACCAGTCCGAGCCGGGCACTGAGCGTCTGTAGCAGCACGGCCATGGCGTTGCTCATCAGCAACACCCACAGAAGCTCGTAGCCGAACTGCGACCCGCCCTGGATGTCGGTGGCCCAATTGCCGGGGTCCATGTATCCGACCGAGACGAGATAGGCGGGACCGGCGAAGGCGAACAGCCGACGCCACCACCTGCTGGCAGGGATCGATACCGATCGGTGGACGTCTTCCAACGATCGCTTCGTGTGCCAGTCGTCGGATGGAGCAGTCATAGGGCATCCTGGGCCGCAGTTTTTTGAAAGCGGCCGAATTATAGGAATAATTGCCGGACTCGGACAGGGCAGGATCATGGGCCGGCTGCAATGGGTTGGCTCAGCGGACCAAAGCTTCGCGGTCGACGTACAGACCGGACCCAAGATTGGCGCGTCTCACCTAGGGAAACTGGCCAATACATTCTCATTGCCGAATTGTCCGATGCGAGAACAGCAGTGCGCAACGCCCGCGATTTTCGGCCGAAATCGAGCAGGCAGGGCTTCATTCGCCGCTATGCGGCCCTGCACGGCTGGGCATCAGCCTTTTCGGGCCTATTCTGCCGAAATTTTTTATGCCATCTCTTGACCGGCCCGCGCGGCATGCGAAAATGGGTCGAATGAACCCAGCCGGGTCATCCTTGCAGGGCCGGGTCCCGGTGTAAACAAATTCGAGCGACGATTTGCGGCACCCCCTGAGCCGAATGTCTTGCTCGACGATATACGAATTTTTGCCTGGACGGACGTTGTAGCACCCGCTCGACAGCGAAGTTATCTGGCGTGGGCGGCGAGTGGCAAACCAGGGCGGAGGGAGGAGCGATGGGACTTGGCAAGACAGTCTCTGTCGAAGAGTTACAGATTATTAGCCGCTTTGAAGCACTGCGGCAAATGCTTCATTCGGATAGTTACACCGAACATCTCGACCGACCGTTGGCATATTGGGCGCTGCCGACGGACCGCCGCCTGCCGCTGGCCTTCTTGGGACGCACGTTGCGCGATCTGTTAACGACGCCGTTTGCCGACCTGTCGGCCACGCCGGGCATCGGACGAAGGAAGATCGCGTCTTTCGTGCAGTTGCTCGCGCGGGCCGCGAACACCGATCCTAGTGAACTGCCCGCGGAATTCCTCAATGGGCATGCCAACGGGGAGACGCCGTCGACCGTCGAGCAGCAGGTCGCCGATCCCTTCGATCCGACCAACATCACCGAGGTTACGTGGGCGCAGTGGCGGGCAAGCGTTGTCCGCCATGGCCTTGGCGGCGAAACGCTCGGCCGCTTCGCGCCCAGTCTACAGAATATGACGCGCGTCATCTGGACGACACCGTTGGACGCATACACCAACTGCACACTGGCCGAGATGCGCTCAATGCGCACCCACGGCGAAAAACGCATCCGCGCCGTCTTGGAAGTATTTCACGCGGTCCATGCCATCGTTGCCGGTATGGGCACGCAGGAGCATCTTCTGGTCCGCATCGTTCCGCGGCTAATCGATAAAGTGGAGCAGTGGATCGGCCGTACTTTGCAACGGCCGGGCATTCCCAGCGAGCAAGAAATTCGCGACAACTTCGTGGAGCCGCTGCTGGGACAGGTTCGGATCGATGCTACCCAACAGATTGCCGCCTTGGCCGCGACTCGACTAGGCGTCGGCGGACCGATCACCAGTGTGCGGCAAGCCGCTCGGACCATGGGTCTGACTCGCGCCCGGGTCTATCAGTTGCTCAACGAAATCAACGACATCATGATGGTTCGCTGGCCAATCGGCCGGCATCAATCGCACGAGCTGCGCGAACGATTCCAGGCAGACGTCATGGAGCAATCGGCATCGCCCGACTTGCGGCAGTTCTACGCCGCCGTCGAGCTTTTCTATCCGGGCAGCCGCCGCGGCGCAGCCGGGCCGTTGGAGCAATTAGTGGCCGACGTCGTCGAGCGCGAGGACGAATTGCTCGAAGTGTCGTGACCCGAGGCGACTTATGCCGCACGGGCAGACCGCCGCTTATCAATGTTTGCGGCAGGCACGCGGGATGCGGTGGAAGGCAATATCTCTTCGCTTGGGACGGATGCGTCGGCAATTGTCCGACGCGCTGGGAGCGATGCGGCGACGACGGCGCAGGCACGTCCGAACAACTGGACAACCATCGACGGTCGCCAAACGCTGACGACCAACTGTCCGGCGATCATTGCCACATGTGCGGCCAACGAAAAAATCCAGCCGCGACTTGATGCCCAGCGCCAAAACAGCCGTTCGGCATAGTAGCCCTGCCGAAAGGCCCAGGGGCGCGAGATCGTCGCGACATCGACCCGGACTTCGCAGCACGGTTCCAGGACGCAGTGGAAGCCGGCCTCCATCAGGGCCATCGCCAAATCGGCGCTAGCCAGTACATGATCGGCCGACGCAGAGAGTCCGCCGACGGCTTCGATGGCCGACTTGCGATAGAAGGCGGCCAACGTATCCGGTCCGCAAAAGTTGCGCTGGAGCGTCTTGCGGTTGTCGGCCGTATTCTGCCCGCCAATCCTCCAGGCCGTGCCTTCCAGGCGGTATCCGACGCCGGCCGAGATGATTGTGTTTGGATCGTCGCGACCGATCAGAACGGCGCCGACCGCGGCAATGTCGAGATGGCAAAAATGGCGCAGCGGAGCGGTCGTCCAGCCGGCGTCAACTTCGACGCCGCAGGCCAGCACATGGACTACCGGGCGCGGCTGGCCGCGATGCCGACGTTCAGGCAGTCGACCAGACGGCTGCCGCGGCGAGCTTCGACGAAGCGTACCTCGTCGCTTAGCTCGTACGGGTCGTCGTACGGCCGATTGTGCACGACGAGAATCTCGCAGTCGTCCGGCCGGTTCTGCAGAACGGAGACCAGCGTATCGTCCAGATGCCGTGGGTCCCCCACGACGGGAATTACGATCGACAACCGAGGCACGGCAAAGCTTCCTGATCCTGAGGTCCCATGTAGTTATTTCGGGTTTTGCCGGATAGGAAGTTGATTGAATCAGCCCTTTTCCCCCAGCTTCCCGCAATGGGGGGAACGGTTGACTGTCCGACAGGCATGGCTGGACTGTCGAAATACGTCGATCACCAGCATCGGGCCGATCGCAGAGGCACGCTGGGCGTGAGCCGCCGTCCCCCTACGGTTCGCCGAGGAGGCCGAAGCGGTTGGCGAACAACTCCGCCAATTGGTTCAAAATCTCTTCGGCATCGGGCCCGGTCGCCGAGAGGGTTAGCTCGGTGCCTTGTGTTGCCCCAAGGCTGAGAAGTTGTAGCATGTCACCGGCGTTGACGATCTGCCGCGGCGTGCTGATTTCAACTTTGGACTTCGAGCCGCGGACGGCTTGGAAGACGGCCAGACTTGGGCGCGCGTGCAGGCCCGCCGGGTTCAAGACCGTCACTTTGCGAGTTGCGTTGTTCACCACTTCTTCCATTGCCATACAAGCCGGACCAATGCTACGGAGGCAAATGCGAGGACCAGGATCATCCAGAAGGACATAGGATGATCGCGGCCGGGGAATGGCACGTTCATCGAGAAAATGCTTACGACGAGCGTCGGCAACATGATGGCGATGGTAATGATAGTGAGCGTCTTCATCAGCCAGTTGAGATTGTTGCTGACGATCGACACGCGGGCGTCCATCATGCTTGCGAGAATGTTCGAGTAGATTTCCGCCTGCTCATAGCACTGGCTGTTCTCGATCATCATGTCATCGATGAACTCGATGTTTTCGGCGGTGAGTCCGAGCTTGGGTGCACTGAGCTTGAGGCGTTCGATCAGCTTGCCGTTCGAGTTGATGGCGTTGAGATAGTAGACCAGGCTCTTTTCCAGGCTGAACAGATTCAGCAGATACTTGTTCTGCATCGAGGTGTTGATCTGCTCTTCCAAGGCATCGGAGACGGCGTTAATAACCTTGAGGTGTTCGATGAAGTGGGAGATCGCGCTGTAGAGGATCTTCAGGGTGAGGTCTTGAAGCGATGAGACCTTGGCGAAGTGCTTGCCTTGGAACAGCGACACTTCTTCGGAGAGCACAATGACCAGCCGATCGGTGAAGAGGAACAGGCCGGCCGACGCCACTCGGAACACGAATCTGTCGTCGCTCGAATAGTTGTGAGGCCGCTTGGAGATAATGGCCACATGGTCGGGCTCGAACTCCAGGCGGGCCAGCTCGTCGGGATCGAGCGACGAGGCCAACGTGTGTTCGTCAAGTCTCAACACGTCGACCAGATGCCTACGCTCGCTTTCGTCGGGATTGACATATATGTACACATTGCCGCCGTCGTTGGCGACTAGTTTTCCGTCGTTGAGTTTCATCCGCCGCAACATGTCGCTACTCTCGTTTTTCGGATGCTTACCGTGCTCGAAACTTGCCTGACAGTGGTTCGGTCGGGGAGACCGGCCACAACGGGACGCTTGGCGACGCCCTTCGTTGCTGAGGGCGTGCCACACGAAGACCGGGTTACGCGACTTTCCTCGAGGCGATCGAAACCACGGGTGTGTCGCGAACGCTGCCGTATTTCTCGGCGATTTTTCGCAGCAGCGCGTTACGATAAGGGAACCAGATGCAGTGGGGAATGATTTCGATGCGGCCGGTTTCCACGTCTTCATAGGGCATGCCGACCTTGCAGTTCTTGAGACGTTCGGAATCGATCGAATGCTGCTCCTCGAACGGGAGCACGGCCACGCGCAGATAGGTGACCGGCGAGGGAAGGCCGGTGCGGTGCTTGGTACGATGGCGTTTCCAGAGGCTCCAGGCGGTGCGGATCATGCCCGGCAACAGATGGCGACCGAAGACGCGCTGCATGTCGATGGTGCGCAGCAACCAGGGAACCAGGGCGCCGAGGCACAGCAGTTTACCGTGCCACCGCTGCAAGGTCTTTTTGGGGTCGAGCCGCGCGAGCTTTGGTTCGACGCGCCGCACGAGATCGGCAAACTCGTTGGCTGCCTGTTGGAGCGGCTTGTTCAGATAGTGATTGATGCCGCGATAGCCTTCGTTGCCAGGGATCAGGAAGGTGATCGACTCGCAGTTCGGGTGTACGCCGGCGAAGAACAGGAAGCCGGAAGTGGGACGATCGCGGAAGAAGGGACGCATGACCTTGAGCCAATGGCTCATGCCGGCGGGTATGAATTCGACGCCGCCGCCGGGCACACCGGCCTGCACCATCTTTTCGACGTCTTCGGCCGTGGTGTGTTCGCTCACCTCGAAGACGCCGGGCTGCCAGTTTTCATAGAGAGGGATGATTCCCAGATCGGAGACCATCGCGCGGTTTTCGTAGCAGAACTGAATCAGATCGCCAATATATTGATCGTTGATGCCCAAGGCGGCGCAGGCGATGATGGTATGCTTGCGGCGGCTATATTTTTTTAGATTTTCGAAGGCCTGCATCTTTCGGTCGAAGACGCGTCCGTTGTTGCGCAAGCGGGCGTAGATATCTCGGTGGCGGCCGTCGAAGCTCAGCCGCATGCCGACGCCTGCCTCGCACAGCTTGCGGCAGTAGTCCTCGTCGGCCAGTCGCAGGCCGTTGGTCGTGATCTGCGTTTCGACGCCATGTTTCCGCCCGATGTCGATGATCTCGAACATATCGTCGCGGACGGTCGGCTCGCCGCCGAACAGGTTCACGACCGGCCGGGGGCGCATTTTGGCGACTGCGGTAAATACCTTCTCGAAGTATTCCAGGGGCGGATTGAACTCGAAGCCCATCTCGCGCAGCGAAAACCCGCAAATGGGGCAATCCATATTGCAATGGTTGGTGACGTCCATGAAGAGCATGGCCGGCGCGTGGTTGGTGCGGCAGCGGTCGCAGTTGATTGCGCAAGGCGTCGGCCGATCGATCGCTTCCGGCCATAAGTCACGCTTGGTCTGCCAAGCGGAGGCGTCGGTGCTGACCATCGATTCGGTCATGCCGCAGTCGGGGCAAGTCTTGCGAAACCAGACCTGACCATCGGGGAAACGATACTCGGCCGGAACCCTCGCGCCGCATTTCGTGCACAGCCCCGTGCTTTGCCTGGACATGGAAGGAACTCCTCACATTAGCCAGTAACCAGCCAGTAACCCCCCAGACAGACGCCGCCAAGGGTATCGAACAGGCTGGAATCAGGCAAGAGCAATCGGCGCTAGACGCCCGTGGTTGCCAGCTCAGGCAGCGACGCATCGGGCGATACTGGCGCCATGGTTGCGGAAGAGGCAGGTCGGCGATTGCCGGGATTCTGATCGGGGTGCCACTGGGCGATGGCTTGCATCTCGGGAAGGCACCGCATGAAGTGGGCGAGCAGTTCCGGATCGAACTGCGTGCCGGCCCCATCGTGCATGATGGCCATGGCCTCGCTATCCGGCAGGGCGGGCCGATTGACGCGATCGTGCGTCAAGGCGTCGTATACGTCGACAATGGAAACGATACGGGCGCTTTCGGGGATGTCTTTGCCGGCCAAACCCCGGGGATAGCCCTTTCCGTCCCAGCGCTCATGGTGATTCAGCGCGATCTCGCGGGCCATTTGGAGCATCGGCACTTTCGAGCCGGCAAGAATCTCCGCGCCGATGCGCGTGTGCGTCTTCATAATCTCATATTCGTCGGCGCTCAGCTTGCCGGGCTTCTGGAGAATCGCATCCGGGATGCCGATCTTGCCGATGTCGTGCATGGGGGCGGCCTGACGGATCGTGTCGAGATCGTCGCCAAACCAGTTTGCGGCCCTGGCCAGCGCTTGACTTAGCAAGCCCGTTCGGCGGATATGCATTCCCGTCTCTTCGTCGCGCCACTGCGAGGCCGATGCCAGACGGCAGAGCACTTCCTCTTGTGCGCTGCGGACATCGGCCGTTTGCTCGCGCACCTTGTCTTCGAGATGCAGTCGATGATCAATGCTTAGCACCAGGTAACCGGCGACCATGACGATGAACACAAGCCCGACTGCCAGAACACCCCAGGCCCAAAATGTTCGATGGGCCGCCTGGAATTCGGGCGTCGACGCGCACACGATGGTCCACGGATGGCCACCCACGTCGAGCTGGACGTCGTAGTGCTCATTGGCCCGCTTCAGCAGCGAGCGTACGTCCGCAAACTCTCCCCGATTCTCGCGAAGGCGCGACGCGTGGACGTGGAACGGCCGGCCGCTGGAATCGGACGGATCGTACAGGGTGACGTCGATCCCTTCCGGCTGTAACTTGCTCAGGGCCGCCACGATCATTTCGTTGGGGCGGAACACGCCGAGGATGAAACCGGCGAGGAACTTGCGGCGCTCAGCGACGTTCTCAACAGGTTTGCCTTTTTCATAGACCGGAAGGTAGACGAGAAAGCCGTCCGTCGCCTTCGTATCTTCCAGCATCGCGATGCGTCCGCTGGCTACGGTCTTGCCTGTGTCGCGCGCCATGCGGAGCGACTCCAGACGCGTGGCTTCGGAGGCCAGGTCGAATCCGTATACGGTTGGGTCGCCCGATTGAGGTCCGATGAAGTAAATTGGAAAATACTCATCGCGCCGAGATGCCGGGGCCAACTGCCCATCCTTGCCGACCTCGTTGATGCGGAAGCCGTCGATTCCGTCGCGTCGTGCGGCCGTTTCATATTCGGCTCGACGACCGTTTGGGACGCGGGGGACCCATTCGACGGCTTGGATATTGTTCGATCGTGAGAGAAAGGGGGCCAGGGTTTCGCGAAACTCCTCACGCTCGACGCGGCCATCACTGATCAGTGACGAACGAACCAGTTCCAGCATGGCGACTTCGGTGTCGAAGGCGCTCTTGACGGCGGTAGCCCGATCCTCGGCGGCCAAGCGGAAGGCTTTGTCGAGATTCTGCTGCTCCCAGGAACGGATCACGAAGAACGTCAGCAGTAAGAAAGCTACTCCAATGCCAAGGACCCACGCGACGGGCTGGTAATGTTGGCACAACAGCGACAGACGCGAACCGTTTTGCAGTGAACGCTGGTTCATGAGTGTGGACCCCTAGAGAACTATAGGCCCCGATTGGGGCCGACGCATTCGGTGGGACGTGCTGCTGCTGGCGGTCGTGCGGATTGTATTGGCTGCCGAAGTGCGATGAGTTAAGAACAGACGTCCCGGACGGCCTTCCATTATGAGTGCCCCAGCCGGGGTCAGGACCGCGCCAAGTTTGGAGTGGCGAGCGCTCGACGGTGCGGCCGTGCCGGTGGCCGCCAAACCTGCGTCAAACCCTCGCTCGACGTCAAAGGACAGGCGGAACTCGGCGACTAGCGCAAAGCGCCAGCCGCGTGCAGCATCACACCGCGGGCAGTGTCCAGCATAGGAAAAGTCAGTCTCGCGGAAATCACGGCCTATCGCAAGCCAACACGCAGATGCCCTTGCGGCAAGGCACTTTCAGCAGCAAGGCTGCATAGGGGGATCGTCTTGCTAGCGGTGCATTCGCGCAAGACTACGCACAGAGCGCTTGCCTGATATTGTCGCCGTATAAGATGAGTGACGGTCGCAGGTTACCGGTTCGTGGGTTTGCTCGCACCCTGAACTGGAAACGTAGAAATTTTTTGCCAGGAGGCAGGGCATGGGACAGTCAGTTACAAAACGACCAATTCTTGGGTGTATGGTAGTGGCGGTAGTATTCGCCAGCTCGGCCGCTTTGGTGTGGGCAGATGACATTTATCCGCCTCCATGGCAGAGGGGCGGACCAAGAACAACCTACCAGGGTTGGACTTTCTCGACCGACGCTAACCCCACAGCGCCGGACGAACAGGTCCTCAACCCGTATGGAGTTCCGTTGGCAACGATTGTCGGTGGGGCTTGGTCGCAATTCGAGGATAATCACGTGGGCGTCTGGAGCCTGCTCACTACCGACTCTTTCATCGACGTGCCGATCCCCAACGCTCCGGATCATCCAGATTGGAATAAGTCGGTGTGGACGCAGCTAACTTGGGCGCCAGAACCGCTTGGGACGAGTGGAGCTCCAAGCATCTTTGTGGACGGCATAGAATCGCAGCTAGTCGAAACCATTCCGTTGCATGACAGTTGGCTCCAGTCGACATGGCTGACTACACTGCCATATAACCCGGAACTTGAGACTTTGCATATCACAGGTTTAGTTGACGTGGGTGAGATTGTGGTGGACACCCGGTGCATTCCGGAGCCCTCGACCCTTGTGCTGTTGACGATGAGTGTCTTCGGCATTGCGGCTTTCGTCTGGCGGCGGCGAAGCTGAGCATCACCCGAAACCTGAATTTCAAAAAGCCCTGTCGGCACGTTTCGGCAGGGCCCTTTCATGCGCTATAGCGTGAATACGCGACGTTGGCCGAACGGTACACAGGTCTTGAGCCCAACGCGGCAAAGTTCTCGGAGAGATAATCCATCGCTCAAGAAAAAGGCCTGGCCCGGATGGGCTGCTCGCGTGAGTGCCCACCCGGGCTCAGGACCGTGCCAAGTTTGAAATGGCGAGTGATTAGAGGCGAGTGGTCAATGGGGCCGCCATGTCGGCGGCCGCTAACCCCGCATCTAACCCTCCCTAGATGTCATAGTACAAGCAGAACTCGTACGGATGCGGCCGCAGTTGGACCGCCTGCACTTCGTTGACCGTCTTGTACCAGATCCACGTGTCGATCACGTCGGGCGTGAAGACGTCGCCGCGGAGCAGGAACTCGTGGTCGTCACGCAGGGCCGCCAAGGCCTGTTCGAGCGAGCCCGGCGCCTGCGGCACATTCTTCATCTCCTCGGGATCAAGGTCGTAGATGTCCTTGTCCATCGGGTCGCCTGGATTGATCTTGTTCTGAATCCCGTCGATCGCCGCCATGAGAACCGCGGCAAACGAGAGATACGGGTTGCAACTCGGATCCGGACAGCGGAACTCAAGGCGCTTGGCCTTGGGGTTCGGGCTGTACATCGGAATGCGGACGGCCGCCGAGCGGTTCCGCTGCGAGTAGGCCAGGTTGACCGGCGCCTCGAAGCCCGGCACCAGTCGCTTGTAGCTGTTGGTGGTCGGGTTACAGATGCCGCACAGTGCCGGGGCGTGTTTGAGGATGCCGCCGATGGCATACAGGGCCATATCGCTTAGGCCCGCATAGCCGCTGCCGGCGAAGAGAGGCGTACCACCCTTCCACAGCGAAATGTGGGTGTGCATTCCAGAGCCGTTATCCGAGAACAGCGGCTTGGGCATAAACGTGACCGTTTTCCCATGCTTCTTGGCCACATTCTTAATGATGTATTTGAACATCATCATTTTGTCGGCCATGGTGACCAGGTGATCGAACTTCATGTCGATCTCTGACTGTCCGCCGGTGGCCACTTCGTGGTGCTGGGCCTCGATGTTCATGCCGCAATCGATCATCGTCTGCATCATCTCATTGCGGATGTCCATCATTTGGTCGGCCGGCGGCACGGGGAAGTAACCTTCCTTGTAGCGCAGCTTGTAGCCCAGGTTCGGGCCCTCGTCGCGGCCACGGTTCCATTGTCCCTCAACACTATCGATGTGATAGTAACCTTCGTTGGCGGTCTGCTCGTAGCGGACGTCATCGAAGATGAAGAACTCGGCTTCCGGCCCGATGAAGCAGCTATCGCCGATCCCGGTGCTCTTCAGATAGTTGACCGATTTCCGCGCCACGTTGCGCGGGTCGCGCGAATAATCCTCGCGCGTGATCGGGTCCTGGATGTTGCAGATCATCGACAACGTGGGGAGCGTGCAGAACGGGTCGATCACGGCCGTTTCGGGCTGCGGCACAACGAGCATGTCGCTTTCGTTGATCGCCTGCCATCCGCGGATGCTCGAGCCGTCGAAGCCCAACCCATCCTCGAAGACGTCCTCGTCGAGTTTGTCGACGGGGATGGTGAAGTGCTGCCACAGACCTGGAAAGTCCATGAACCGCATGTCGACCGCCTTCACGTCCTTTTCCCGGCATAACGCCAAAACTTCCTTCGGTGTCACAGGTCCCTCCTTCTTAGGGGATAAAGAGTGTTGCATCATTTGACTCCGTACGCTCAGCGTCTGCCGGTAATCTTGGCACGGCCTGCAGGCGTACTTTAAGCGGGCCGTGTTTTGCAAAGGGGATGCCAGAGACCGATATTTTCGCCCTGCGTCAGCGAAAAATCCGTTGTACCGACAAGACTTATGGCAATCCGGGCCGTGTTGTGGCCACGCGGACGCCGCAAGCACTGCCTAGTTTCGTCGCACGAGGTGATCGCACGTTAAGCAAAACCGCCGCCTCGTCGTTGAAAACTGGGTAGAAATTTCGCCCCGAATCTTCACTTTGGAGACCAGACTGCCATCGGCGACACTGCACCCAGAAACACCGGCTCGGGAGGGCGAGGCTCCGGCCGAGCCGACGACTCAAGACTTTTGCTCCGCAGGAGCCTCGCCCTCCCGTTCCGCCCTCTCGTTTCGATTCCGCGTTCCTACGCAATCCGGCCATCGGACAACGTCAGCGCGCTGTCGGTCACCCGGCGGCAGAAGTCGGGCTCGTGCGAGACGATGAGCATCGCTTGCGGCAATTGAGCGAGCAACGCCGTCAGGCGCTCGGTCGCCGCCTCATCGAGACCGCTAGTCGGCTCGTCCAACAAGAGAACGTCTGGTTGCATGGCGAGGACGGTCGCCAGGGCCACGAGCCGCTTCTCGCCGCTGGAAAGCTTGTAGGTGATGCGTTGGGCGTACCCGGCCAGGCCAACGGACTCCAGCGTTTCCGTCACGAGTGGGCCGACGCGTTGGCGCGGCAAGCCGAGATTGAGCGGACCAAAAGCCACGTCCTCGGCGACCGTCGGGCAGAATAGCTGATCGTCGGCCTCCTGAAACAGCAGTCCGACGCGGCGACGAACCTCGTAGAAGTCGCGCTCGATCGTGCGCGGCGTGCCGAAAACCTCGATGCGGCCAGCCTGCGGATGGATCAGGCCGACCATAAGGTGCAGCAGCGTCGTCTTGCCGCTGCCATTGGGACCGTGCAGCGCCAGCCGCTGGCCGGCTTCCAAACGAAAGTTGCACTGCCGCAGCACCGGTCGGGAGTCGTAGGCGAAATCGACGTCTTCGAAGCGAATCAGCGGTGCGCTCATAGTGAGACAGTGCGATCACGACCAAGACGATACGGATCGCGGCAAGTGTCTGGACCTATCGAAGACGTCTCCCGTGGCCGCATGGCCCGGAAATAACACGCTATTGGCGACAGGAGTCGTCTTCCGTAGACAGTAATTATACGCCGACCAGATCGGGCTTGCGGGCGTGCGGCGCCGGGGCTTTGACGCGCGACGGCAACACGAGCGGCGTGGCCGAGCGGCATTGATTTGCGCTGGGCCGATCGCTTACGAGTTCGTTCCGCTCGTAGAATGTCGGCGGCTCGTAGCTGAAGCCCTCGGCCAGTCGCTTTTCTTCCTGCCGGATCTTGCGCAACACCCAGCGGCCGCCGATGGCCGAGGCCAGTCGCGATTTCCAGCCAAGTTCGGCGCGCAACTCGCGCAACAGCGCCGACATCTTGGCGTGCATGGGCGGATTGTCGCGGTAGTACAACTTCGCCGCGGCAACCACCGCAGTGAAAGTGGTGGCCAGTTCGCGAACTTCCCATCGGTAGCGATCGCGGACGCGTGGGTCGGGATGGTTCTTGTGCCGCTTCCAGCCGGCCAGGGTAGTGCGGACGATTCGCACTGTGCTGGGCCCGTTGACTTGGAAATCACGGTCGAAGGCCCGCACCATGAACTCGGCCGACTGCTGATCGTTAATGCTGGGATGGCGGTAGTTGAAGATCAACTGCCCATGGATGTCGCTCAAGTGATATTCGCTCTCGTCCTTCATCATTCCCTTGGCCGACAGTTCGGCGTGCAGCGGCGTGCCGGGGATGGGCGTATAAAGCATGAACTGGTGGAAGTCGGTATCGTGGCGCACAGCGTGCTCAATCGCTTCGTCGATGTTCTCGGGCGTGTGGTTTTCGAGCCCGATAATCGTGGAGCCGAGGACGCGGATGCCGTTGGATTGCAGTTCGCGGACCAGTTCAAAGGTGTCGATGCCGGTGAGCTTGCAGTATTGGCTGTTGCAGCCTTCGATGCCCATCCAGACCCAAGAGATGCCCAAGCGGATGAGTTGGTCGATTGAATACAGGCGGAGGACGTTGGCCGAGCTGAAGACGTAGAGCGACCACGACTTGCCGTGCTCTTCCAGCAATTCCAGCAGCCGCAGGGCTCGCTTGCGATGGAAGAGGAAGTTCTCGTCCATCATGAAGAACGAGCGGACGCCCATCGAGGCTTCGAGCTGGCACATGACGTGAAACAGTTCGTCGCCGGTTTGGTAGAAGTTAACCGACTTCCCCTTGCCGCCGAACATGGCCGAAGTGGAGCAGAAGTTGCATCCCAACGGGCAGCCCACGGACGGGATGACGGTCGCGGCGACGTCGCCAGGGCGTTCACTAGGATTACAGCCCACGTTTCGCGTTCCGAGGCCGGAGGTGATCATGGGGTGTCGCAGCGGTCGGTCGGCGTTTTCGCCCAAGAAACCGCGGAACCATCGCACGCCCTCGCCGCGCACGATGTGATCGGCGTCGAGGCGATCGGCCAGATCTGGCACATTGGCAATGTGCCCGCCGATGACGATCGTTGCATTGGGCAGATACTGCCGGATCAGCTCGCACATCTTCTTGACTTTGTAGATGTTCGGAATGATCGACGAAATGCCGACGACGTCGTACTGGTGCGTGCGAATCTCCTCGATGAAGCGGTCGAGCGTCGGGAAATCCAGCAACATGCACGGAGCTTCGATGTTTGCCTGAATCATCATCAGGCCCCAACTGCGGTGGAACATTCGCAGCGAGAAGGCCCCCTGGGTCCGCGTTACCTGGTTATGGTAAAGCTCCATGGGGTTCATGCGGCGACTGCCGTACTCGTCGTCTTCGCCGTAGGGCCCGAATACGCTCGTCAACAGCACGCGGGCCCGCGTTCCCAGCGGGTGCGTAGCTTGATGGTTTTGTGAGGAGGATCCCAATTCGATGTTCCGCGTCTGCACGTTGCCTCTCCCGTCTTGTGTATTCCACACGTAGTGAAGGACCGGTGGCGGGGCTAGCGTACCAGCGCGCTGCGCGCCGGTTCCTGTCAACCCACCCTACGATTGTCATCCTGAGCAGGGCGACGGATTTCGCCCATTGCCACGGCCATATTATAGGTGTTTTCGCCTGTGCCCCAACGGTAGCTATGTATTGGTTGTGTAATAGCTGGGTAATTCTTCAGCGTGACGAGGGGAAAGGCACGCCGCGGAGACCCTAACGACCGCGTAACCGCTAAAGGGGGTCAACGGGTTGACGCCCGCAAGGAGGGACACGCACCGCAACGAGCCCGTCCGTCATCATCCGGCTGAAAGCCACCATTGCGGCAAGACGAAGTTGAAGTTCTGGTTCCATGAGGGGCAACTGCGTAATATGTTGCCAGGGCGGAGACGTAGACGGCGGGGACAGCCAGGGATGGAAAGTTGTCCGCCGCGCTGACAGAGAAATCTCCCATGCAAGCAATCTCCATTGTGCCCGGATCGAAGCAACTGGCATTGATCGATCGTCCTGAACCACGCATTACGGCCGACGACGAGGTCGAGCTGCGGGTGATTGAGGTGGGCATCTGCGGCACCGACCGTGAAGAGGCCGTCGGGGGCCGCGCCGGGCGCCAGAGGGCAAGCAGGACTTGGTCCTTGGCCACGAAATGCTGGGCCAAGTGACCGCTGTTGGCAAGGCCGTTACGCGGGTCCAGGTGGGCGACTACGCGGTCTTTACGGTGCGTCGCGGCTGCGATCAATGCGTGGCATGCCGCATGAATCGTTCCGATCTCTGTACCACGGGAAAGTACCGCGAACGCGGCATCTGGAGTTTGGATGGCTATCAGACCGAGCGCGTCGTAGATCGTCAACAGTACGTCGTCAAGATTCCGCCGAACTTAGCGTCGGCCGCTGTGCTGGTCGAACCGCTTTCCATCGTCGAGAAGGCGATCGACGAGGCGTTGCGTGTTCAGTGTGCGCGCGTGCCAATGGTGGCGGCTGTGCCCGATTGGCCGTTTGGTCGCCGCGTATTGGTGGCCGGCATAGGCCCGGTGGGACTTTTGGCCGCAATGGTGCTGCGCCTGCGCGGCGCCGAAGTCTACGGACTGGACATCGTCGATTCGCAAGGCATTCGTCCCCGTTGGCTGGAGGCCATTGGCGGTCATTACATTGACGGACGACAGGTTCCGGCTGATCGCGTAGACGATGTAGTCGGCCCGATGGAGTTAGTCGTCGAGGCCGCCGGGGTTGCTTCGCTATCTTTCAACCTGCTAGACGCGTTGGCCGTTAACGGAGTGTACGTCTTGACCGGGATCCCAGGTGGAGATCCGTTGACCGAGATCCACGGGGCCAGTTTGATCCGCGGATTGGTCTTGGACAATCAGCTAATGATGGGCAGCGTAAACGCGGCACGAGGCCACTTTCAATTGGCGGCCAACGACCTAGCTCAGGCTCAATTGTTCTGGGGCGAGCACGTTGCCGGTCTTATCACTCACCGCTATCAGCCGAGCGATTTTGAAGCGGCATTTCACGGCGCCGTGGCCGAAGAAATCAAGGCTGTCATCCGTTGGTCGGAGCCGTAAGCATGGCCATGCAAATCGAGGACTACGCGTTGGTCGGCGACTGCGAAACGGCGGCGCTTGTTGGCCGGAATGGCTCGGTCGATTGGCTCTGCCTGCCGCGTTTTGATTCGGGCGCGTGCTTCGCCGCGTTGCTGGGAACGGCCGAGCACGGACGCTGGATGATCGGGCCCGTCGGCGAAGTGCGTCATGTTCGCCGCCGTTATCGGCCGGGCACGCTCATATTGGAAACCCAGTTCGAGACCGACGAAGGGGCCGTGACGCTGATTGATTTCATGCCGCCCCGCCGAAAGAACCCGGACTTGGTGCGCATTGTCGTCGGTCTGCGCGGGCAGGTGCGCATGGCGACGGAATTGGTCATGCGGTTCGACTACGGCTCGATCGTGCCGTGGGTGCGACGAACCAAACAAGGGATGCGGGCGATTGCCGGTCCAGACAGCTTGCATTTGAAGACGCCGGTTGCCCTGCACGGTGAAGGATTTCGCACCGTCGGTGAATTTTCGGTCGGCCAAGATGAACAGGTTCCATTCACACTCACTTGGCACAGTTCCCACGAGTCGGTGGGACGCGTGATCCCGGCGGAGAAGGAGCTTGCGACAACCGAGTCGTGGTGGCGTGAATGGTCCGATCGGTGCACCTACAATGGCCCGTGGCGCGATGCGGTCGTTCGTTCGCTGATCACGCTCAAAGCGCTCAGCTATGCGCCGACCGGGGGCGTGGTGGCCGCGCCCACCACCTCGCTGCCCGAGCAACTCGGCGGCGGCCGCAACTGGGACTACCGTTACTGTTGGATCCGCGATGCCACGTTCACGCTCGATGCCATGATCCGGGGCGGATACCACGACGAAGCTCGCCAATGGCGAGACTGGCTCTTGCGGGCTGTGGCGGGAGATCCGCGGAAGATCCAAATTCTCTATGGGCTGTCCGGTGAACGCCGCATCGCCGAATGGGACGTTCCCTGGCTGCCAGGATATGAGAACAGCCAGCCCGTGCGCATCGGCAACGCCGCGTCAACCCAATTGCAGCTCGACGTCATCGGCGAGATGATGGACGCTCTGCAATTGGCGCGGCGTGAGGGACTGAAACCGGATGAAAATGCATGGCAACTGCAACTAAAGCTCCTCGAATTCCTGGAGACCGTGTGGCAGAAACCGGACGAAGGGATTTGGGAGATTCGCGGACAACCTCGCCATTTCACACATTCCAAAGTCATGGCCTGGGTTGCCTTCGACCGGGCGATCAAGGCCGTCGAGCAGTGCGGGCTTGACGGCCCGGTGGATCGCTGGCGAAAGCTCCGCGCAGCCATCCATGAAGAAGTCTGCACCCAGGGATTCGATCGTGGGCGCAATAGCTTTGTGCAATTCTATGGCGCGGACCATCCGGACGCTGCGTTGCTGATGATTCCGCTTGTCGGATTTCTGCCGGCGAATGATCCCAGGATGCTCGGCACCGTCAAATTGATCGAGGACAGTTTGCGACTGGACGGATTGGTTCGGCGCTATCCGTCGCGTACCGACATCGACGGGCTGCCGCAGGGAGAAGGCGCCTTTCTGGCGTGCAGCTTCTGGTACGTCGACAATTTGGCCCTGCAAGGGAGAACCGACGAGGCCCGGCGATATTTTGAGGGCCTCGTTCAACTGGCCAACGACGTGGGGTTGTTATCGGAAGAGTACGACGCAGAAGCTCGTCGCTTAGTCGGAAATTTTCCGCAGGCATTCTCACACGTGGCATTGGTCAATTCGGCCTGCAATCTCTCGCAGCCGGTCGGGCCCGCTACGGCACGACAGAACCCATAGCAATTTGGCTGCGAATCTATTGCCGGAGCGGCCCCTATGAATCGTGCCAGCCGCGTTTGCCGCCAATTTCGCCGGCAACGTTCGCATCCGTTGCCGAGGGACGTACAATTTCCTTGGGCAAGGACCTAACAGGAGGCGACGATGCTCGAGTATCGATATCTCATAATCGGCGGGGGAATGACGGCTGATACGGCTGTCCGCGGCATTCGTCAGGTTGATCGCGAAGGTTCGATCGGGTTGATCAGTGCTGAAAACCATCCTCCGTATAACAGGCCGCCACTGTCGAAGGGGCTGTGGAAGGGAAGACCGCTAAAAAATATCTGGCGTGTGGACGCCGCGCGTGAAGTGACGCTTCATCTTGGGCGTTGGGTGCGGAGCCTCGACGCCAAGGACAAGAGCGTCATCGACGATCAAGGAACGACCTATCGCTACGAGAAGCTGCTGCTGGCCACCGGCGGCACGCCGCGCCAGCTACTCGGCGTGCCCGGCTCCCCGCTGATGCTGTACTATCGCACGCTGGACGACTATCAGGCCCTGCGATCCGTTGCCGAACAGCATGAGCGATTCGCTGTGATTGGGGGCGGTTTCATCGGCTCAGAGATTGCCGCGGCTTTGGCAATGATTGGTAAGAAGGTGGTGATGATGTTTCCCGAGAGCGGCATCGGTGGGCGGATGTTTCCGCCCGAGCTATCGCAGTTTCTCAACGATTATTATCGTCAGCATGGCGTGGACGTGCGGCCAGGCGAGCAAGTGCTCAACGTCCAAGCCGGTAAAGATCGCTGTACCGTCTATTCACGTTCGGAACGCGATCAACGCGAAAGCGAAACGGTTGTCGACGCGGTGGTCGCGGGGCTCGGCATTCAGCCGAACACCGAGTTGGCCCAACAGGCGGGCTTGGAAGTGGGCAACGGCATCCGCGTCGACGCCACGCTTCGCACCAGCGACCCCAATATTTTTGCCGCCGGCGACGTGGCTGAATTCTTCAATCCGGCGCTCAATAAGTATCTGCGCGTCGAGCATGAAGACAACGCCAACACGATGGGCGAAATGGCCGGCCGTTCGATGGCCGGCGACTCGGTGCGCTACGACCATCTGCCGCTGTTCTACTCCGACCTGTTCGACGTGGGCTTCGAAGCCGTCGGTGAGATCAATTCGCGGCTGGAAACAGTCGCCGATTGGAAGGATCCGTTCCGCGAAGGCGTAATCTATTACATGCGCCAGGGGCGCGTTCGCGGCGTGCTGTTGTGGAACGTCTGGCAGCGGATCGACGCCGCGCGGCAGCTCATTGCCGAGGCTGGGCCATTTCGGCGGGAGGACCTCCTGGTGAGGCTGCTCGAACGCGAAAAGGTGTCGTAAACCGCGCCCGGACGCGATGGCCGGCCGACATGATTTCAGTGCCGGCCGTGTATGGCTACTTGATCAGTTTCTTCACTTCCGACGCGGCGTCGGCAATGGCGAGGTTACGACTTACGACCTTGCCTTGTTGGTCGACGAGGATGATCGTCGGCACGGTGAGGATGCCCAGTGAATTGGCCGGTCGGCTGTCGAGCCCGCCTTCCTCGTAGATTTGCGGCCACGGCAACGGATTTTCGTCGAGATACGCGCTGAGGTCCTTGGCGTTGTTGTCTAGACTGACGCCGATGATCGCCAACGAGCGGCCATACTTGTTCCACAGCTCTTTGAGCGTGGCCATGTCGGCCTTGGCCGGGGCGGACCAAGTGGCCCAATACTGAACGAGGACGACTTTGCCCCGATACTTTGCGATATCCACCGGAGCGCCCATCGGACTGCGTCCGGAGAGCGAGATGGATTGGCCAACGGAGTCGAGGCGCGTTTGGGCGCCGGCCGCTTTCTTGGCGGCCGCTGAATTTGGGAACTCGCGGACGATGCGAACATACCACTTCTTCGCATCGTCGTCTTGCCCCATAAACTCCTGGCTAATGGCCAACTGGAGCATCGCCTCGGCGGCGTCCGTGGCCAGCGGATACTCGTTGATGTACTCTTCCAGCGTCTTGAGCCACTCCGTTTGTATCTTGGAGTAGTCGGCCTTCGGCGCTTGCATGCTGAGCACGTATGCCGCAGTCAATTGGCGAAACTTCACGTAGGCGGCCAGGCTCTGGTCCTTATCGCTCTTTTGGAGCTTTTCGAAGAGGGCCTTCAAGCGGTCGGCCCCATCGGGGCACGTGCCCGACGGAACGCCAGCGCTGATCATGTCGGCCAGTTGCCGTATCCACATGGTGCGTTCGTCGGCCGTTTTTGCGGCCGCCGCGATCTGTTCCAGCAGCTCGGCCCGGCGACCGGTCAGCTTGGCCTGTTCTTCCGGTGTTTCTGCGTTCGCGGTCTCGCGATCGAGGGATTCGAGGCCGGCCAGGAGTTTCTGGCTAGCATCACCGCCACCGACATTGGTCGGATCGTTACGACGGGTCATGGGGGCTTGGAAGAAAAAGCCCGTCGAGGCCACTTCCGGCTGTCCTTCGCCAGCAACCTCCGGACTGTCGATCACTCGCCACACGTCGCCGACTTGGACGAGCGTTCCGATTTGCACTTGCCCATGCTTGCCGCCGCTTTCGACGACAGCCATGACGTTTTCGTAGACGCGCAGGTCCTTGCGCGAGTCGTCGGTGCCGGCCGGAACCACGCCCGGCCGATTAGCGCTGAACTGTACCCAACCCACGTCCTTCGCGATGGTCTTTTGCCGGTCAGACATCGCGAGGAAGCCGTTGACGGCCTTGGCGGTCTTCTCCGCCAAGCTTTCGCGCGCGATTTCCCGAGGCCCAGCGACTTCAACTCGCTGGGTGTTAGCACGAGTCGCGCAAACCGATCAGCATCTTGCGTGGTAATTGCCGCCACCACTTCGGCCGCAACTTCCTCGGGCGAAATCGACTTCCACGAATCGATCACTCCATCCTCGTTCGCATCGATCGCCCAGCGACTGCCGCCGGTGTGGAACCAGCGATACTGGTCGGCCTTGCCGTCGAAGTTTACGTCGATATCGCGATAAACTTCGAGTCCGTCCTTGTAGTAGCTCCACTGATCGACGACGTTATCGCCGTTGGTGTCTACAAATCGGCGCAGGACGGCGCCGTCGGCGTTTTCAACGATCCAACCGACGCGTCCATCGATCTTCCAGGCCTGAATTTTGCACTTGGCCGCCTCGTCCGCGCTGGGTCGATCAAAGTCGACGCCCTTCTGAACGGGCATAAGCTTCAACGCTTGATCCACGGAAGGCGTCGCGGCCGACGCGTCGGAGGATAAACATGCGAGCGAGACGAGCCCGAGCCACACGATAGGTTTTTGTGAAAGCCGCATCATCGATACGTTCCTTCATTTCTAGTCATGGAGATGACCCCGCGTACCGCTAGCCGGTCACGGGATTGAAGCACAATCCAATATTTCGGCGTGGTCAGGGGCGGAACATAATAGGATTACGCGGTATTTGCCGGCTGAGTCGGACAATTGTCGTCCGAGCACATCTTTTCACCCGGGCATCGAACGCAAACGGATTTCACAATATGCCGAAACTATCCAGTATCCCCAACTTCACCGACACCATTCGCCTCATCGCGAGCTTGCGGACCGGCGGAGATCGGCTATTCTCTATCGGATGGGCTCGCAGAAAGCCGTAACGAACCCAAATTGCGCTGGGCATAAAGCGGTTACCTATCATCAATCAACAATCTCCATGCGTTTCTTCATCGCCGGCATCATGCAGGGTTCGCACGTGGGCGCGTTGCTCCACGATCAGGGATATCGCGGCCGTATCACGCGGCTGCTAGAATTGCATTTTCCGGAGGCGGAGGTCTACGATCCCCTGCGCAGCATTCCGAGTCGCTTGGCTATGATCGCGCTACGGGCCGCGAGGTTTTCTTTCGACACAATGCGATGTGCCGCGAGATCGACGTGCTCTTAGCGTTCGTGCCCGAGGCGTCGATGGGCACCGCCATCGAGATGTGGGAGGCATATCAGCATGGCGCGGCGGTCATTACGGTGAGCCCATTGAAGCACAATTGGGCGGTGAAATTTCTCAGCCATGCGATCTACGATGATCTGGGCGAGTTCGAGGCCGCCGTTGAGAGCGGCGCGATGGCACGATGCATCGCCGATGTGCGCCATGGATCGGCGACGATGCGCGGGCTGGCGCCGGGGTCGCCGGATTCAAAAACTGAATAACCGGGGCGAATTGTCAGTCGGGGTAGCGAGCCCGGACGAGACGTTCTTGTGATGGGTGGGGACGCTTCGTGTGTGCGGCTCCGCGTTTCTAACCACGCGGGGCACAACATTCGGCTGCAATCCGTGCCAATTAAGACACTTCGATGCTGTTGGTCAACCGATCTCCGCCCGGCAGGCTCATTGCGGCGTGCTGCGCCAACTGCTTGGTGTAGTACGTACTGCAACGTCCACGCAACAAGATGCCCTGCGGACTCACTTCCACGATCAGATCGGCGACTCCTCGGCCGGTCTCGAGCTGAACGGCCCGTTCAATCGAGGCGGCCAGCTTCTCGGCCTCCTCCGTGGTCTCCGGCAGCACGGCAGCGAAATCCCGTCGCAGGCTGGCCGGAATTAGCAATTCTTCCATGGACGTCTCCCAAGTTCGCCGCCGGTTCGCCGTATCCATACACCGGCGAGAACAAACATCGCCAGGGAACTTCCATGTTCGCCAAGCCAGCTTCGGTTCAACCGTTTAGTGCGTGTCGCACGGACGTTTGGCGTGCAACCGCTCACCAATTTTCCGCGTGTTTCCTGCGAAAAACGCTATGTATGAGTGCAAGCTGCTCTATACGGTTTCTTCCTCTGACGTCACCTGGATCAAGTTGGTCAACTCGATCTCTCTGCACACCGAACGGACTACCTCCTGGGCGAGTTGCTTGTGGTAGAAGCTCGATACATTGCCGCAGATTATCATCGCATCGTCGCGCTGTTGCACTTGGAGTTCGCGAAGTTCGTAGAACGGGCTGTTTGCGAGCGCCGCTTGAGCGCGCGACTGCACGTCATCGCCTAGCGAGACAGCCATGAGACCACATCCCTTGCCGAGAAGCCTGTTGCCCCGGCGTGGCGGATTCCGACATCCACCTGCCACGATAAGGCAACGCCATCAATCTAGGACTACGCCCCCTTGCGCGTCAATCCCAGTAGGCGAAATTGCCGACTGTTTGCGAGCCGACTCGGAGAGCATTGCTGCACTCGCTCCGCGCCCACTATTTTTGGCCGATCTTCCCGGATGCCTTCAGATAGGCCAGCACCTCGTCAGCGAGCGTTTCGGCCGATTTCGTGGCGGCGTCGAGGACCAGTTCAGGCTTCAGCGGCGCTTCGTAGGGGTCGTCGATTCCCGTAAAGCCCTTAAGCTGCCCTGCCCTCGCCTTTTTGTACAACCCCTTGGGGTCCCGAGCTTCGCAGACTTCGATAGGCGCGTCGACGAATATCTCGACGAAGTCGCCGTTGCCCATCGCCGTCCGTACGCGGTCGCGGTCGATCCGATAGGGGCTGATGAAGGCCGTGATGGCGATGGCGCCGGCGTCGCAGAACAGTTTTGCGACCGTGCCAATGCGCCGGATGTTCTCTTCGCGGTCCTGGGCCGAGAAACCCAGGCCGAACCGCTTGGCGAACTCCTCGCCGTGCCGCTCTTTGAGCATGGCTGGCCCGGCGTTGAGTCCGTGCCGGATATTGTCGCCGTCGAGCACGAAGCTCTGCACGCCCAGCGAATGCAGTTTATGGTCGAGCAGATTCGCGATGGTGCTCTTGCCGCAGGCGCTCAGGCCGGTAAACCAGACAACGCAGCCGGCGTGGCCGTTTCGTTTTTCCCGCTCTTCGCGTGAAACCGCATGTTCGTGCCAATGTACTTGAACTTGATCTTCGGTGGCCATAGTGGGTAGAAGTGGTCAGTGGTTAGTGGAGAGGCGTAGGATGGGTCGACGGACACAAGTACTGCCGTCTGCCAGAGTATTACGGAATTCGGCTCGCGGTTCAAGGCGTTTCCGGCAATCGGGCCAGACCAGCCGGAAAACGCACCGAATCGATTACACCCGCCGGGAGGCCCTTTTCACTATGCCGGCGGCCGCGTATCGTATTGTGGCAGCCACCTTGTGGGAGCAGACGTGCTCCCTGCCCCGGTTACAGCACACGGAGCGTGCCGGCCGAGTCGGTTAGGAGGAACGCCGCCCATGCTCATGCGAATCATCCGACGGTGCGGTACGTTATTGGCATCAACTCTGCGCGGCTGGCAAAAGGACAATTGTCTGCTGCTGAGCGCGGCCACGGCGTATTACGCCGTTTTCTCGCTCTTTCCACTGTGCATGGTGTTGATCGCCGCGTTGGGCTTTGTCGGGCGTTTCTCCACCTTTGCCGAAACGCAGCAGCACGACCTGGTTGCCCGCGTGTCGGCCAACTTCAGCCCGTGGATGGCCGAGCAGTTGCAGTCGATCCTCGCCGGCGTAGAGAATCGAGCCAGCGTCGGCGGACCGTTGGGCCTGCTGGTCCTGATTCTGGCGGCCATCGGCATCTTTATGCAATTGGACGTCATCTTCGATCGGATATGGGCGGTCCCGGCGCCGACCCGCACGGGCCTGTTATCGGTCATCCGCACCGCCCTATGGGATCGGCTGTCGGCCTTTCTCACCTTGCTGTTGATCGGCGGGCTGCTGATCGCCGTCTCGTTGACCGACATCATTTTGGCCGCTGTTCGCCCATACTTGGCTCAGTTGCCGGCCAGACATCTCACGTGGCAGAGCCTCCAAATGCTCACGAGCATCAGTTGCAACGCACTGCTGTTGGCCGTGATCTACCGGGTGCTGCCCAGCGCCCCGGTCCGCTGGCATCACGCGTTGGCCGGCGGTTTGCTGTCGGCCATCATCTGGTGGATCGGCCGCAACGCTCTGTTGGCATTCTTGGTTGGTCCCTCCTACAGTGCGTACGGCGTTGTCGGGGCGGTGATGGGAGTAATGCTCTGGTTCTACTACGCCAGCGCGGTGATCTTCCTCGGAGCCGAGTTCGTCCATGCACTTGGCCAGCCTGAAAAGCCATAGCAGGGGCGTCTGTCGATTAGGCTAGCCATCGAGCGGTCAGTGTGCGAGATAGACGAAGCCTTTCAGGCTCAAGCCAGTTAATTCTTGTGGAGTCGCATCGATTTCGATCGCTCGCTCCGTCGTACCCGTGCAGCGGTATAGCGGCAGATCGACGCCGCACTGCTCCGGTGTGTCGACCGGCAGCGAGAAGACCAGGGCGAAGCGTGAGGCCCTCACTGCCTGCCCTTTTCCTGACCAACCTTCGGTCGGCGCCCGGAGAGGGGACTCATGGGTCGGCAAACTCACGTAGTCGTTTTGGCCGATGCTGCGCATGTTGACTGCGCCGCGCGACACCAGCACGCGCGGTTTGCCCGGGTCAGCGACGTACAGTTCCCAGTCAAGGCGGTCGGCCGTACGTCGCCGGCGACATCGGCTGATCTTAACGTCGATGCGAGATACGTGTGTGCCGGCAGGCACATCGAAGTGTTGGGTTGCGCGTTGGCCGGGCAGGAGGCACCGCGTTTCGCTCGGATCACGGGACGGAATCAGGCGGCTAAGGTGTTGGATCGTGAGATTGGTTGCGTCAACTGCCTCGCGATACGGTCCGAGGTGGGCGCGGCGGAGCATTTCGAGCCGGGCGGCAAAGACTTCATCTGGGGCGAAGGCGAGGTCTTCGCCATGCCGAAGGGCGAGGTCGGCCGGCGCAAGGCCGGCACGCATGTCGGCTGCCAGCGGCGTTAGCAGATGGTCGAAATAATGTGCGTAGCGGAGCCCCTTGGGCACGTTGACTACCATCAGCCCGAGCATTAAGAGGCAGAGCGTGCGCTGCAGGTGGATCTTTGCCTTCGTGCAATATAGCGTGAACTGGAAATAGAACAGGCACAACAGAGGCGCGGCCAAGGTCATGTAGCGTTCCATGAACCCGGCCCTCGGTCCTTCGAAAGCGCGGCCAACGCCGATGGCCAAGGCCAGCGAGCCGATGCCACCGAGAAAACAGAAGAGCCCTGCCGCACGAACACGTTCTTGCGGTTGATGGAGGAACACGGTGTACAGTTGCCATAGGGCGTAGCCGCAGGCGACGGCGACGAGCACGCCCGAGACGGGCCAGATTTCTTTGGCCGCCGGACCGATGCCGCTGCTAAGGAACTGCACCGTGGTTCGCACGATCGCCCAAATGTCGGGTGGGCGGTCGTTGCACGGATGGAAGCCGACGAAATAGAGGGCGGTCACGACGAGCGGGACGCCGCCAAGCGCAACGAGCAGCGCCCCGTCACGACGTGCGTGGGCGATGTCAGCGCGACAGCGGATGACACCGGCAAAGGTGAGCCAACAGGCCAGCGCTGGCAGATAGGCCAGCCCATATAGGCCACAGAGGCCGAGGCCGACAAGGCAGACCGTGACGATCAGCGCGGACGGCAGACCAATCTGCTGGCCGCAGCGGACAATCGTCATGAGAATGATGCCAACCAGGACGACGGATGTAATGAAATTGAGTTGGAAGCCCCAGACGATGTTTTCGCATTGCGCCCAATGCAGCAGCAAGAGCGGAAAGAATGCATCGTAAACACTTGTGCGACCGCGCAGGCTCCGGGCCGTAAGCATCATGGCCGCGGCCAGTCCACCCAGAGCGATGATGTTGAAGAACGAGCCGGCGCGGAAGTCGAACGCTGTGAGCCAGCCGAGGCCGAGATAGATCAACCGGGGCAGCACCATGCGGTGTTCGTTATGCAGCGACCAGAACCACGACAGGCTCGGAGGCTCTTGCCCGGCCGCGACGGGCAGCCATGCCCATTCGTCGCCGTAGGGCATGGTGAAGGCATAGGCGGCAACAAACCAGAGTCCGGCCGTCAACATTAACGCCCAAACTGTCCAGGCGGCCAGAACTTCACGCCGGGCCGTGACGCGCGCGGCGAGCGACGGCCCGGTGTCCTTGCCATCCCTGCTCATACAATTTGTTCCTGCGATAATCGCGTACAGAGCCGAGCGAAACCACGAGTGATGGTCGTCTGGCAGCCGCTAGAACGGGCGCTTGCGGCGAAAACGGGCCACACGCCGCCATGGGCCACAGATCGTACGTTGCACCCCGTTTTCTCGGCGTCACTATAGAAGCAGTTTCGCGTATCTGGGTAAAGGTCGAAACGGCAAATTTCTCGCCGGACTGGGTAGGACCCTGGAAGGGCTATCTTCTTTGATCAGCCCGAGTTATCGCTCAAGGCAGTCCTCGGCGCCGCCCTAGGCGAAAAAATCTTGCACTGGGCGACTTGCCCGCTGGCCGCGAATCATTAGCAAGGCTACCTGGCCTAGAGGGAGAAGTTGGTACATCGAACCCTGTTGAGAGGAGTAGTGCCATGCGACGTATAGTTTTGTCACTCGCGGTGATACTGGCCGTGAGTCTGCTGGCTGCCGACCAAGCGTCGGCATTTGGCCGGCACAGGCGTTGCGAACGCGAGCGTGGTTGCGGATCGTGCTGCGCAAGCAGTTGTGAGACGTCCTGCTGCCAACCGGCGAGTTGCTGCCAGCCAGCAAGCTGTTGCGAGCCGGCAAGTTGTTGCCGTCGGACACGATGCTGTGAAAAGGTGAGCAGTTGCCAGCCGTCTTGCTGCGGTCAGGCAACTACCAGTTGTGGATGCGGCGGTGCTGCGCCGCAGCGCCAGCACAAAGCGAGCCGATGCGGGCGCCAGAAACGCCGCCAAAGGCACCCCCGCCGGGCGCGGCGCGTAGCGGCATCTACTCCGCATGAACGGCGCGGCAAGGGGCGGCGGGCGACTGCCGCCCCAACGCTTTGCGCACGTAGCAGGCACACGCGCGGCGCCGTCACTGACGGCACGCGAAGTGTGCCTGCTACTGCTTTCTGGCCTACTTCTTGGAAGCGATTGCCGCTTGGGCCGCGGCCAAACGTGCGATCGGCACCCGATACGGGCTGCAACTGACGTAGTTCAAGCCCGTGCGATAGCAGAACTCGACGCTGGCCGGGTCGCCGCCTTGCTCGCCGCAGATGCCGATCTTCAGATCGCCGCGCGTTGCGCGCCCTTGGAAACGGCCATTTCGATCAATTGGCCGACGCCGCTCTGGTCGATCGTTTGGAACGGATCGGCTTCGAGGATGTTGTCCTGCAAGTAGTCGTTCAAGAAACCGCCGATGTCGTCGCGGCTGAACCCGAAGCTCATCTGCGTCAGGTCGTTGGTGCCGAACGAGAAGAACTGGGCGGTCTTGGCCATCTTGTCGGCCAACAGACATGCGCGGGGAATCTCGATCATCGTGCCATAGAGGCAAGGCACGTCGACGCCCGACTGCTTTGCAACTTCCTTCTGCACCCGGTCGAAGATGACCTTCGTGGCATCGAGCTCTCGGACGTCGCATGTGACCGGGACCATGAGTTCCGGCTTGGGCGACTTGCCGGCCTTCTTTAGTTCGGCGGCCGATTCCAAGATGGCGCGGACCTGCATTTCGGTAACTTCCGGATAGGTGATGCCGAGGCGTACGCCGCGGTGGCCCATCATCGGGTTAGTTTCGTGCAGGGCCTCGCCGCGCTTCTTAATCTCAGCCGGTTCGATGCCCAGCGACTTGGCCAGTTCCTTCTGCTTGGCCGGATCTTGCGGCACGAACTCGTGCAACGGCGGATCCAACAGGCGGATGGTGACGGGCAGGCCGTCCATTGCTTCGAGGGTGGCCTTGATGTCGTGCTTGACGAACGGGTAGAGCTCGCACAACGCCGCCTTGCGCTCTTCGACCGACTTGCTGAGGATCATCTTCCGCAGCAGGAACAGCGGCTGGTCGGAGCCTGTGCCGTAGAACATGTGCTCGGTGCGGAACAGGCCGATGCCTTCGGCACCATAATCGCGAGCGACCTTGGCGTCTTGCGGCGTGTCGGCATTGGTGCGGACGCCGAGCGTGCGGAACTTATCCACGATCTTCATGAAGCCTTGGAAACGCGGATTTTCGGTGGCATCCATCATCTCGAGCGCTCCGGCATAGACCTTGCCCTTTGTGCCGTTGAGCGTGATGACGTCGCCATCGCCCAGCTTCGTGTTGCCCACTGTAAGGCGCTTTGCGCCGAGATCGATCTTCAGATCGCCGGCGCCGACGATGCAGCACTTACCCCAACCGCGTGCCACGAGGGCCGCGTGACTGGTCATGCCGCCGCGGGCCGTGAGGATGCCCTCGGCCGCTCGCATGCCTTCGACGTCCTCGGGATTCGTCTCTTCGCGGACGAGGATCACCGTTTCGCCGCGCTTGGCCCACGCGACGGCGTCGCTCGACGTGAACACGATTTTGCCGGACGCACCGCCCGGCCCGGCGGGCAGACCCGACAGGAAGGGCGTAGCCGACTTCTCCGAAGTCGGATTGATGATCGGATGCAGCAACTCGTCGAGCTGTGCCGGCTGCAAGCGGGTCACGGCCGTCTTCTCATCGATGAGCTTCTCGTCCAGCATGTCCATGGCCATATTCAGGGCCGCGGTGCCGGTCCGCTTGCCGTTGCGGCATTGGAGCATGTACAGCTTGAGATCCTGGATCGTAAACTCGATGTCCTGCATGTCGTGATAATGCTTCTCGAGTTTACTGCGGATGCCGTCGAGTTCCTTGTACAGGTCCGGCCACTCGGTCTGCAGCGATGGCAGGTGTTGATTCTGCGAGTTCTTTGTCTCTTCATTGAGCGGGTTGGGCGTGCGGATGCCGGCCACCACGTCTTCACCCTGGGCGTTGACGAGCCACTCGCCGTAGAACTTGTTTTCGCCGGTGGCCGGGTTGCGTGAGAAGGCAACGCCAGTGGCCGACTTGTCGCCGAGATTGCCGAACACCATGCTTTGCACGTTGCAGGCGGTGCCCCACTCGCCCGGGATGCCTTCGATCTTGCGGTAGGAAACCGCGCGGCGGCCTTCCCAACTCTTGAACACCGCACCAATGGCGCCCCAAAGCTGCTCGTTGGGATCGTCGGGGAACGGACGGCCAAGCACCTCTTTGACCTTCTTCTTGAAGCTTTCGCAGAGCTCCTTCAGGTCGGCGGCCGTCAGATCGGTGTCCAACGTATATCCTTTCGAGCTCTTCAGCGATGCCATCAAGTGCTCGAGCTGGACGCGGATGCCTTTGCCATCGACCGGCTCGATGTCTTCGGCTTTCTCCATCACCACGTCGGAGTACATCATGATCAGGCGGCGGTAGGCGTCGTAGACGAACCGCTCATTGCCCGACTTCTTGATCAAACCGGGGATCGTCGTCGGACAGAGGCCGACGTTAAGCACGGTTTCCATCATGCCGGGCATGGAGGCGCGGCGCCGCTGCGGCAGCTCACCAGTAGCGGCTCGTTCGGATCGCCGAACTTCATGCCCATCGCCGCTTCGGTCTTCTTCAGGGCAGCGGCGGCTTCGTCGCGGAGCGATTGCGGAAACTTTCGTCCCTCAGCGAAAAAGGCAGTGCAGAACTCGGTGCTGATAGTGAACCCGGCGGGCACAGGCAGGCCGAGCTTGGCCATTTCGGCCAGATTGGCGCCCTTGCCGCCGAGCGTGTTCTTCATCGTCGCATCGCCTTCGGTGCCCTGGGCGCCAAAGTAGTAAACGTACTTCGTGGTCATGTAGCACTTCCTTCGTGATATGTCAGAAAAAAGTTTGTGTTTATGTTGGACGGCGTTGTCTACGTGTTAGAGCAGGCAAAAATGGACGTCCCACGGAAAAACAATGGTATCGGCAGTCCCGCCGACCACCTCCAGTAAGAAACGAAACTTCAAAGTCTATCAGCGGGCAAAATGGGCGTCAAGGATCGCCAAATCGAGCGTAGAGGCTTGAAGTTCGCCTAAACGGCACGAACGCAGGCAGGAATGGCGGGCGAGCGTGCTGGGCGACCGCCGAAAGTCATACGCGCTTGAGCCAGATTTCCCGCCAGTAGAGGAAATTGGTGCGGGGGCAGTTCTGTGCACAGATGCCCTGGCAGGCCACGCCATCGAGGATCACCGTGTTGCTGAGTTCGATCATCTTGCCCGTTTCCTCGGACACTATGGACTTCACCTGCGTGGCGACGCGATAGCGGCGACCACAGTGCAGCGCCATTTCCGGCTCGAATGTCAGGCCGCGATTTCGGCTGCGGTCGTCCAGTGTCGCCTGAATTTCCATCGGGCTCTTAACCTCGACAAGCTCGCAGGGTTGAAGATTCAACTCACCGCGAAGCGTCTTCTTCTGCTCGCCCGTGATTTGGTGAAACCTCCGGCCACGCATCAGTTGCCACACGCGGTTCGTTAGCGCCATCCACATGTAGTAGGCGAACCGTCGTAGCGTCAGCTCGCCCATGCGTATGTCGCGCAGATAGAGCTGCAACCTGCCACCGACGAGTTCCGAGGTCGCTCCGAGCAGTTCGGTAGATTGGCAGTAGAAGCGATCTCCCTTGGTGGTCGGCAATTGAGCGGCTGCTAACCCGGCTTCAACAGTCGCTTCGCCGGACGCTATGGGGCCGCTCCCGTCGATGTCATCGATCTCGGTGGGCGTTGCCGGCCGCAGCCAGGCCTCATTCCAAAAGAACAGGCAGCCTCGCTGGCAACCGCCGTGGTGTGCGCCGTTGCAACGGAGCCCATCGAGGAACACCGTGCTGCGCATGCTGCGCAATCCGATCCCCTCGACGCACGTCTTGTCGGCGCGACGATAGACGCGAAACGTTTTGCCGCAGTATGGCACCATCTCGGGCATGAACGGCATCCCATCGAGCTTGGAATCGGCGTCGAGAGTTGCCAGGATTTCGTCGAGGCCGCGCACGGTGACAGCGTCGCCCCGCCGGAACGCTTGTGTGTTTATTAGTTGCTCCGTGGTTGCCATCGCTTATGTTCCCCAGAAACCCAAGATGTCACGACGGTTGCCGTTACGCGACAATTATAGCTCAGCCGGTGAATCAGGGGCGGGGAAAGCAAACGCCGGCAGTATGCGGATTTTGCGTTACCGTGCCGGTTCTACCACTCGGACGGCATTTCTCTCTTCACCGCTTAGATGGAGTCGCACCGGTCCGCGATAACCGGCGACGGCGGCGGCGAATTCCCGCGGCGTGCGGACGGGCGTGTTACCGACGTAGGAGATCAGCGTCCCGCGGCGAAGGCCCGCTACCCATGTCGGCGAGCCCTCGGCAACGTCGATCACTGCGACGGCGTCGTCGACAAACGCCCCGCTGCCTCGGGCGTGGCCCTCGCCATCGGCGAGCGCTGTTGGATAGTCGACTCGCAATCCGCGCCACGACGGATCGGCAACGGTTACGATCTTCTTGCCGTGGACCGCGTACTTCGTGAGCGTCACGGGGATGACGCGGCGACTGGCCCCGCGCAGCACGCTGAGCCGTGTGACCGCTTCGGCCGGCAGCTTGCCTACGTTAAGCACCAGCCCGTCGGCGTCGTAGATCGGTGTGTTGTCGACCGCGGTGATGATGTCGCCGACCTTGAGCCCATAGCGCGCGGCGGGCGTGCCTGGCACCACTTGACCGACGCGCATCCCTTGCAGGCCGGCACGAACTTCCTGCTGCCGCAGATTCGCCGGCTGGATGCCGAGGAATCCATATTCCACCTCGCGCCCTTGCATGAGCGTGTCGACGGCGCGGCGGAACGTTGCATCGACGGGGATGGCGTATGCGCCCGCCGCTTCATAGCCGGCCATGGTCGACAACACGACGCTCAGGCCGATCATTTCACCGCGCAGGTTCAACAACGGTCCGCCGCTCACGCCGCGGTGCAGCTTGGCGTCGGTTTGGATCAGCGTGCCGTAATGATGGAGCGTGGGCCGCCCCGTGGGATCGGATTCACTAGGCGTGGCGGGCGCCTTGCGACCAAGATTCGAGATGATGCCCCAGGCCGCGCTGGCTTGTCCATCGCGGGCGATGGCGTACGGATTGCCAAGGCTGATGGCGATTTGCCCCTTTTTCAGCGTGGCGGCATTGCCCAGCGTGATCGGCGTCAAGTCGACGGCGTCAATGCTCAGCACGGCCAGCGCGCTCCGCGGATCGGCCGCTTTGACTGTGGCTTTATAAGTTCTATGCTCGGCCGTTGTCACATAGTAGTCGCTCTCGTCGTCCACGACGTTGTACGCCGTCAAGATTAGCCCGCGTGGATCGATCACGACGCCGGTGCCATACTCGTTGGGAACAAAGTCAGGATCGGTTGGCTGCGGAGGCATCTGCGGCGTAGGGCGGCGTCCGAACGGATCGGGCCGGAACTCCAATTGAAACGTTTCGCCCGGTGGTTCCTTGCGTACGCGAGCAATGGCAACCACCGATTTCTCGCTACGCGCGATCACGTCGACCATCGCGCGTTCCATCGCCGCCGCGACCGCCATGCCGGATGACGGGTCTTGGCGCAGAGCGGCGCCGCGAATCCCGCGCACAAAACCAGCATGGCTATAAGGGTTGATCGACTCACAGTTCCGCGCCGCCAATGGGCTATTTTCGAGTTCTCGCAGTTGAGCCCTTATCTTCGAGAGCAGACTTCAACCTACTCCGACCAGTTACGTCCGTCAATCGGCAGTCGACGTCTGACTTGATGAAGACGCTGACGGCATTCCTGCGGAGGGGGCAATGCCCAAGCAGCAACTCTGCCCCGTCCGCCGATATGCCCGCCGGCGAAATTCTAGGCAGACAGCGCATCGGAGTGGAATCTGGGCGAACGATTGAGAATGCAGGGTCGCAGTCGGTTCTCGGGACGTGCCGTCGGCAAGAACGAAGACGCGCGATTGCGTAACGACCAGGTTACGCAATCTGTCTTCATCCCTTCAGCTTCTTGACCACGGCACGGATGAAGTCGGGCGTGGTGCCGCAACAGCCGCCGATAAATGCGGCGCCGGCTTCGAGAAGCGCGGGCACGTAGGCGGCGAACTCTTCGGGCGTTTGACGGTAGACAGTCTTGCCTTCGATCATCTCGGGCAGGCCGGCGTTGGCTTTGATCCAGATGGGTTGATCGGTGACGGCGCGGAGGCGGGTGCAGATCTCGACCATGCCGGCGATGCCGTGTCCACAGTTGGCGCCGACCACATCGGTGCCGGCGGCGGCCAACTGTCCTGCGCCATGTTCGGGTGTGGCGCCCATCATGGTGCGATCCTTGTTGACGCCCGAGTCGAACGTCATGCAGGCCACGACCGGCAGGCCGGTTTCGTGTGCGGCGGCCGCGGCCAGACTGGCTTCGAGCGGATCGGACATGGTTTCGATGACGATGCCGTCGGCGCCGGCAGCGGCGATGGCCGTGGCCTGTTCGACGAAGGCAGCCTTCAATTCGTCCTCGCTTACCTGGCCCATCATCAGCATGACGCCGCTGGGCCCGATGGACGCGAAGACGAGCGCGCGGCCGTTGCTGGCGCGGCGAGAAATGTCGACCCCGGCCCGATTTACTTCGGCCACCTTGTCAGCAAGGCCATGTCGGGCGAGGATAAAGCGGTTCGCCCCAAAGGTGTTGGTCAGAATGATCTGGCTGCCCGCGTCGACGTACGCCCGGGCCACGGCCTCGACCTTTTCGGGCTCGGTGAGGTTCCAGGCGTCGGGGCAGGCCCCCAGCGGCAGCCCTCGGTGTTGAAGCTGTGTCCCCCACGCCCCGTCGGTCACAACAGGGCCTGCGGCCGTGAGTCTGGCGATTGTCGGATGCATAATGTCTCTCCATGAATACAATAGGAGCCTTATTGTAGAGAAACGATCACGAATGCGGAATACGGACGAGTGTGGTGCCTCCAGAACCCTCGCTACCGACTCGGTGATGGCGCACGGAGTGTGTCTGCTACAGGTTCGCTTGACAAATTGGGACAATTGCGTACGATTCGGTACCTTTTTACTTGACAAGGGGAATCTACCGCATGGCGATTGCTGCAAACCTCGGCTTCCCGCGCATTGGCGCTCGGCGTGAGCTGAAACGCGTGATTGAAGACTACTGGGCGGGAAACGTCGACCCGGAGGAACTGCAAACTGCGGCCGTTGGGCTCAGATGCCAACACTGGCAGTTGCAGCAATCGCTCGGCATCGAGCACATTCCTTCCAACGACTTCTCGCTCTACGACCATGTCCTCGACACGGTGGCCATGGTCGGCGCGGTGCCCAAACGGTTCAGTTTCTCGGGCGATATGGTCGATCTGGCCACGTACTTCGCCATGGCGCGTGGCACCAGCGAAATTGCGCCGATGGACATGACCAAGTGGTTCGACACGAACTACCACTACATCGTGCCCGAGTTCGAAGGCGGCATGAAGTTCCGTTTGGCGGCGACCAAGGCGGTCGATCAGTTTCAAGAGGCACTGGCCTTGGGCATCCATACGCGGCCGGTGCTGCTGGGGCCGCTCACGTTCCTACTCCTGGGCAAAAGCAAAGAGTCTAAGCTCAATCCGCTGTCGCTGTTGGACGAATTGCTGCCGGTCTATGAGGACGTGTTGTGGCGGCTTGCCCACGCCGGAGCCGACTGGGTGCAGATCGACGAGCCGGTACTGGCGTTGGATCTGCCGAGGGATGCGATGCGTTTGATGGAATCGGCCTGTGCGCGGTTGAGTGCGGCGTCGGAGCAAATTCGCATCTGTTTGGCGACGTATTTTGGCGATCTGGCAGATAATCTGGCGGCGACCTTGAAGCTGCCGGTGGCGGCCGTGCACCTCGACCTGGTTCGTGCGCCGCAACAGCTCGAGCGCGCCTTGAAGCTGACGCCGCAGGGAACGATGCTTTCGTTGGGCGCGATCGACGGCCGCAATGTGTGGCGGACCGACCTGGAGCGATCGCTATCGTTGTTGGACCAAGCGGCCGACAAGCTGGGCACCGAGCGGATCATGGTCGCCCCGTCGTGCTCGCTCTTGCATTGCCCGATCGATTTGGACAATGAGCCGTCGCTCGATGCCGAGTTGAAGCATTGGATGGCGTTTGCCAAGCAGAAAATTGGTGAAGTCTCGTTGCTGGCCCGGGCGCTCAATGAAGGCCGGGCGGCCGTTGCCGAAGAATTGGCCGCCAACCGAGCAGCCGCCGAAGATCGCAAGCAGTCGCGGCGCATCCACAATGCGGCCGTCGAGCAGCGATTGGCCGACGTCGACGGCGACATGTTGCGCCGGCGTCACGCTTTTGCCGAGCGACGCGCGGCGCAGCGCAAGGTCCTGTCTCTGCCGCTGTTGCCCACCACCACGATTGGCTCGTTCCCACAGACCAGCGAAGTGCGCAAAGCCCGGGCGGCGTTGAAGAAAGGTCAGTCATCCGTCGCCCAGTATGAGGCGTTCTGCCGGCAGGAGATCGAGCGCAGCCGTGCGCTTTCAAGAGGAGATCGATCTGGACGTGCTGGTGCACGGCGAATGCGAGCGGACCGACATGGTCGAGTATTTCGGCGAGCAGATGGAAGGTTTTGCGTTCACGTCGAACGGTTGGGTGCAAAGCTACGGCACACGGTGCGTGAAGCCGCCGATCGTTTTTGGCGATGTATCGCGACCTCAGCCCATGACTGTCCGTTGGTCGCAGTATGCCAAATCGCTCAGCGCCCGACCCATGAAGGGCATGCTTACCGGCCCGATTACGATTCTGCAATGGTCGTTCGTGCGCGACGATCAGCCGCGGCGCGACACGGCATTTCAGATCGCGATTGCGGTGCGTGACGAGGTCGAGGACCTGGAAGCGGCCGGCATCCAGATTATCCAGATCGACGAGCCCGCCCTGCGCGAGGGCTTGCCGCTGCGCCGCTCGGAATGGGGCGATTATCTCAAGTGGGCCGTCGACGCCTTCCTGCTGGCTTCGACCGGCGTGCGCGACGAGACGCAGATTCACACGCACATGTGCTACTCGGAGTTTAACGACATCATCGAATCGATCGCCGCCTTGGACGCCGACGTGATCTCGATCGAGGCCTCGCGTTCCGACATGGAACTGTTGAGCGCCTTCGTGAAGTTCAAGTATCCCAACGAGATTGGTCCGGGCGTGTACGACATTCACAGTCCGCGCGTGCCGGAGACGGAAGAGATCATGGGCCGGCTGAAAAAGGTGTTGCAGGCAGTGCCCGCCGAGCGGCTCTGGATCAATCCCGACTGCGGCCTGAAGACGCGTGGTTGGCCCGAGGTGCACGCGGCGCTACGGAACATGGTGGAAGCCGCGAAGAGCCTGCGTCGGACGATGGACTCGTCTTCTTGACGGCGCATCAGGTGCGGCTCACATATTGCGTATGATGTCGCCGAATTGCCAGCGATTCCCCATTGGAACCGTAGGGTCCGCCGTGCGGACAGAAGCCGTAGGGTCCGCCATGCGGACCGTAGCGGTACGGCACGTTCACGTAGCAGCTCATTTGTACGAGTAGAGTCCCGCCTGCAATCGTCGAATGCCGCTGTCGATTCGCCGTCTGAAACAACACGAACCGGCACTGGCAGAGCTGGTGGCGCCCGCGTGGCATAGTCGCTATGGCCAACGATGGCAGGTGAAAACGGTCATGAGTATGTTGAAGCGGTTGTTGAGGGCCGCTTTACGAGTGAGGCAGTATTGGCCCAAGGTCGAGAGATCTTCCTGCGAGCACTCACCCTCACTATAATGAGCCTCTGGCGGTGCAGGGTTTTCTGCGGAGTAACCCCAACTCGATAATTGTGTATGCTGTCCCCGGAATTCCGGTGCTGAATTATCGAAGGGTCAAGTGAGTTAGGTATGCTGTCCCCGGAACTTCCCGAAATGTCGTTGTCGATTCGCCGTCTGAAACGACACGAAGGGGCACTGGCAGAGCTGGTGGCGCCTGCGCGGCATAGTCGCTATGGCCAACGATGGCAGGTGAAAACGGTCATGAGTATGTTGAAGCGGTTGTTGAGGGCCGCTTTACGAGTGAGGCAGTATTGGTCCAAGGTCGAGAGATCTTCCTGCGAGCACTCACCCTCACTATAATGAGCCTCTGGCGGTGCAGGGTTTCCTGCGGAGTAACTCCAACTCGATAATTGTGTATGCTGTCCCCGGAATTCCGGTGTCCCCGGAATTCCGGTGCTGAATTATCGAAGGGTCAAGTGAGTTAGGTATGCTGTCCCCGGAACTTCCCGAAATGTCGTTGTCGATTCGCCGTCTGAAACGACACGAAGGGGCACTGGCAGAGCTGGTGGCGCCCGCGCGGCATAGTCGCTATGGCCAACGATGGCAGGTGAAAACGGTCATGAGTATGTTGAAGCGGTTGTTGAGGGCCGCTTTACGAGTGAGGCAGTATTGGTCCAAGGTCGAGAGATCTTCCTGCGAGCACTCACCCTCACTATAATGAGCCTCTGGCGGTGCAGGGTTTCCTGCGGAGTAACTCCAACTCGATAATTGTGTATGCTGTCCCCGGAATTCCCCCCTTGACGCAAGCGGATTACGAGAAAGCCCCGGTTAGGAATCTTCGGTTACAGTTGCGCCGACGGCGGGCGTCGGCGTGGAGATTGGGGAGGTCATTCTCGGTGAAGAAAAGTAGCTTTCGTGTCAAGTCATTTCGATTGGCGACCGAGGACGGGATTGCAATACGACGGTTCTTTCGTAAACATCGCATCCTCAAGCTGGCTCAATTTCTTGTGTTCCTGGCGATAATACCGGCCTTTGTGGCAACCGCGAATTTCATTGCTGCGGAAACGCCAGAGCAAGCCCTTGCGAAGAATAAGCAGCCGTTGCCGGCCGGTTGGACGGCGGGCGTATGGAATCACGACCATTATTTCAGGTGGTGGACCATATCCGAACGTCCGATCCTGTTCGGGTTGTCTGCACTCACCCTGGTCATAGGAGTTCTGTTCCTGTGGAGTTCTCTCGTATGGCTGTGGTGGAAAGCAAGAGCAAGCCAACCACCTCCCACGGAAACCAACCAGACGAACGACGAAGCCAAAAAGAAGACAGAAGATGCAGAGTAATGGCGGGCTTCACAGATTCACAGCCGCGTCGGACATTGCCGACAAACGGACAAGCAGAGACGAAAGAGCAGCCGCCTGCGTCGTTTGCAAGACCTGGGATAGTTCCGGGTGGGATAGTTCCGGGAGTTCCGGTTCGGGAGTTCCGGGGGGAGTTCCGGGGACAGCATACTGAATTATCGAAGGGTCAAGTGAGTTAGGTATGCTGTCCCCGGAACTTCCCGATTCGCCGTCTGAAACAACACGAACGGGCACTGGCAGAGCTGGCGGCGCCCGCGCGGCATAGTCGCTATGGCCAACGATGGCAGGTGAAAACGGTCATGAGTATGTTGAAGCGGTTGTTGGGGGCCGCTTTACGAGTGAGGCAGTATTGGCCCAAGGTCGAGAGATCTTCCTGCGAGCACTCACCCTCACTATAATGAGCCTCTGACAGTGCAGGGTCTTCTACGGAGTAACTCCAACCTGAAAATTGTGTATGCTGTCCCCCGAGTTGCATGCTGTCCCCCGAGTTGCACCACGACGCCTGGAACCGGCTGGTGAAGGTCTATGAGGACGATGACGGTCTTGGCGTGTACGAGCCGGGCACGGACGACACGTTGACGGCCCAATACGAATATGACGGCAGGAATCGCCGCATCGAGAAGGCCGTCACCGGCGCAAACGGCGTCCACTACTATTACAACCAGCAGTGGCAGATGCTGGAAGAGGTTTTTGTGGACGGCCAGGGTACAAGGGTGGCCGCGAACGAGTACGTCTGGTCGCCGGACTACGTCGATTCGCCCATCGTCCGCTTCCACGACGGCAACGGCGACGGCGATTGCGATCCGGTGAACGATGCGGGCGACAGCATCCGCTGGTACACGACCGACGCCAACCATAACGTTACAACGACGATCACAGTCGGGCATACGTCAACCGTGACCGAGCACTACGTCTACGACGCTTACGGCAAGGCGACGGCGTGCGACGATGATTGGGATGCGATCGGTGCTCCTTCGGAAGATGGTCCGCTCTACTGCGGCTACTTCTTCGACGCCGAGACCGCCATCTACCAGGTCCGCAATCGGTATTATGACTCCAGCCTATCGACATGGATCAGCAGAGACCCAATTGGGTATGCGGCACGTTGCGCCAACTTGTACGAATACGTCGGAGACTCACCGACGAACAGAACCGATCCGTCAGGGCTGCAATACTTCCCGTATATTCCTCCACCGCCGCCTGCACCGAAACCAGGTCCAAGTGGCGGGAACGGTAGAAGACCTGGCGGCATAGGGTACATCAACACACGTCTTGTTGCTCGAACTTTGCTCACAATAACACTGGGTTCCCTGCACACTTGCCACCAGGAGTGACTCCGCCTATGGGGCCACCCACTGGACAGCACCAGACCTTTCCATACCCTAGCAATCCTCCTGGTCTAATTGGTGGCAATGGCGCTAATCCGTGTGTTCTGGCGATTGTGAAGTGCGCAGGATCGGTGAGCGTGTTCCATTTCACCCCAGGAGACAGCCCTAGCAGCACCATCGGCGGATATTCGTGGCCGCAGGGCTGTAGCGTACTCATCTGTGGTGGTGGCCGTGATCCACAATCACGCTGTCTTGCGGACGATGTTGTGAGTACTATGCAATCCCGTTTCAACTCTGTGCAGGTAGCAACGGGTATGCAGGGCTGTGGCGTAGACCAGAATGGAAATTGGTATGGCACAAATTAGCTATAAGACCGCCGCGATTGTGGCCTTGGTTCTGCTGGTCCTTGTTTTGGCTTTTTGGATGGGCGGACAAGTAGTCGAACTGAGGAACATTGCCAAGGATTGCTCGTCCCAGGGTAGATTTGAGCAACTTCGTTCCTTGCTGCTAATTTATCACCGCGAGCATGGACATTTTCCACCAACGAAGTATCAGACTAAAGCGAACGGCCCAGTCCATAGTTGGCGGGTCCTTCTGTTACCCTACATAGATGCAAATACTAAAAAGTTGTACTTGAAGTACAATTTCTCAGAACCTTGGGATAGCCCAGGTAACTTGTCGATAGTACAGTCACCATTATGTACAAATTTTTTTAGCATGAATGGAAACGGTGTGGCAAACTATCTGGCAGTAGGTGAAGGGGACAACTGGCCATCGGAAAAGCCGTTAAAGGCTCGCTTAGTAACAGCGGGCAAAGATCAGTTTCTACTGGTCGAGTATCCTGATTCTCAGATTCGTTGGATGGAACCAGAGTATTAGGCACCCCAACGTCCATACTGCGAATTGATTCCTCTACAGACTCGCACGGGTGCCGCTGCTGGCTTGTCCAGCAGTGCTGCCGTCGAGACTCTCACTGATTCTCAACAGCAGAGGCCGCGTCAGTCGAAATCGCAAAACGACTTTCGCCAGTCGATACAGCAGCCGGTTGCGCCGTTCGCATAGGCTGGATTGGTTGTCGGCGATTTGACCCCAGCCGGCCCCTGTCCCTTCGCCATCATGCCACACGTCGGCAAGATGTTGTCCGCAAGATCGGCCGTGACCTACTCGATTCAAGATTCACAGACAACAGCGGGAACGGTAACAGCGGAACCCGCAACAGAGAATCGGCAGGGAGCAACGGCGGGGAAAGCTACGTCGGCAACGGCAACAGAGAATCGAGAAGGTATCGAGGAAGTTCCGGGGACAGTATACATAACTATTGACGTGGCTGGTTGGTTTTGCAAGATTCATGGCCATGGCTCGACTGGCAAGGGTGGTGATTCCTGGTTTGCCGCATCATATTACCCAGCGGGGTAATCGGCGGCAGGAGACTTTCTTCAACGACGACGATTATGCGGCCTATGTGGAGTTGATGGGCCAGTGGTGTAAGGCATTGGGCGTGCAAATCTGGAGCTATTGCCTGATGCCCAATCACGTCCACTTGATCGCCGTGCCGAAGAGCGAAGACGGCCTGCGACGGGCGATCGGCGAGGCGCATCGTCGCTATTCGCGTCGGCGGGGTGGCACTGACGGAACGGAGTGAGGATGTGTGCCACTGGCTTTGCCAGTGCTGTGGGGCGTATTGACGTTCCATTCCGTTGCGGGTAGAAGGAGGCAATGGCACATCGGAAGACGGTGCGGCATTTTCACGAGGCGGGGCACCTGCACGAGTTGACGTTTTCCTGCTATCGTAGAATGCCGTTGCTGACCAATGACTCGTGGCGGGAGAAATTGTCACGATGCGTCGAAGCGGCCTGCGAAGCAACGTCGATGGAACTGGTCGGGTTCGTCTTCATGCCCGAGCATGTGCATCTGCTCGTGTATCCAACGGCGGTGAATCCTTCCATCAGCCGTTGTCTTGCTCGCATCAAGCAACCTTTCTCGATGCAAATCAAAGACATTCTGGTTGGACAAGGTTCACGGCTGCTGCCGAAACTCACGGTGCGGGAACGGCCGGGGAAGGAGTGTTTTCGATTCTGGCAAGAAGGGCCCGGTTTCGACCGGAACCTGTTTTCTGCCGACGCGATCTCATCTTCCTTGGAGCACATCCACAACAACCCTGTCAGCCGAGGGCTTTGTCGTCGTGCCGTGGACTGGAGATGGTCGTCGGCCAGATACTACATCAATGTGCCGCCACGACAGCAGCACGCCGAGTTGCCGATAATTCACGGTTTGCCTAGCGGTATTCCGGGGACACAATACTAGTATTGGCAAAATGGGCGGTTTGTTTTAGACTTCGGGCATGGCAAGATTGGCACGGCTGGTCATTCCTGATTTGCCGCATCATGTGACGCAACGCGGCAACCGGCGGCAACAGACGTTTTTCGACGACGGCGATTATGCGGCCTACCTGGAACTGATGTCCGAGTGGTGTCGTGAAGAGGGAGTGGAAATTTGGGCCTATTGCTTGATGCAGTATTCGGGGGACACAATACTAGTATTGATAAAATGGGCGGTTTGTTTTAGTCTTCGGGCATGGCAAGATTGGCACGGCTGGTCATTCCTGGTTTGCCGCATCATGTGACGCAACGCGGCAACCGGCGCCAACAGACGTTTTTCAACGACGGCGATTATGCGGCCTACCTGGAACTGATGTCCGAGTGGTGTCGTGAAGAGGGAGTGGAAATTTGGGCCTATTGCTTGATGCCCAATCACGTCCACTTGATTGCGGTGCCGAAAACCGAGACTGGCTTGCGGCGGGCCATCGGCGAGGCCCATCGCCGCTATACGCGACGGATCAATTTCCGCGAAAAATGGCGAGGCTACCTGTGGCAGGGACGGTTTGCGTCGTTTATCATGGACGAGCCTTATCTGTTGGCGGCCGCGCGATACGTCGAGTTGAATCCCGTGCGAGCAAACTTGGCGATCAACGCCGAGGAGTGGCCTTGGAGCAGTGCAAGGGCCCATTTGTCGGGACGCGACGACCGGCTGACGAAAGTCGCTCCCCTGTTGGCAATAGTCGGCGATTGGCGCGGCCTCTTGAACAGTGCGATACGCGAAGAAGAACTTCTGGATTTGCGGGAACACGGACGTACAGGTCGGCCGCTTGGAAGTACGACGTTCTTGGAACGTCTGGAGGCTATCGCTGGTCGTGTCCTGACACCACAGAAAGGCGGTCGGCCACCAAAACTTCGCAAATTGCCATAACTAGTATTGTGTCCCCGGGAAATTGATCGCCGCCTTGGACGCCGACGTGATCTCGATCGAGGCCTCGCGGTCCGACATGGAGTTGTTGAGCGCCTTCGTGAAGTTCAAGTATCCCAACGAGATTGGTCCGGGCGTGTACGACATTCACAGTCCGCGCGTGCCGGAGACGGAAGAGATCATGGGCCGGCTGAAAAAGGTGTTGCAGGCAGTGCCCGCCGAGCGGCTCTGGATCAATCCCGACTGCGGCCTGAAGACGCGTGGTTGGCCCGAGGTGCACGCGGCGCTACGAAACATGGTGGAAGCCGCGAAGAGCCTGCGTCGGACGATGGACTCGTCTTCTTGACGGCGCATCAGGTGCGACTCACATATTGCGTATGATGTCGCCGAATTGCCAGCGATTCCCCATTGGAACCGTAGGGTCCGCCGTGCGGACAGAAGCCGTAGGGTCCGCCATGCGGACCGTAGCGGTACGGCACGTTCACGTAGCAGCTCATTTGTACGAGTAGAGTCCCGCCTGCAATCGTCGAATGCCGCTGTCGATTCGCCGTCTGAAACAACACGAACGGGCACTGGCAGAGCTGGTGGCGCCCGCGTGGCATAGTCGCTATGGCCAACGATGGCAGGTGAAAACGGTCATGAGTATGTTGAAGCGGTTGTTGAGAGCCGCTTTACGAGTGAGGCAGTATTGGCCCAAGGTCGAGAGATCTTCCTGCGAGCACTCACCCTCACTATAATGAGCCTCTGGCGGTGCAGGGTTTTCTGCGGAGTAACTCCAACCCGATAATTGTGTATGCTGTCCCCCGAGTTGCACTCAACTACCGACGCGCCTCGGCCGGCTCAAACGCTTCGTACAGGGACGCCGGCTTGTGGGTATTCAAGTTGTCCATCACCAACACGATCTTTTCCGCCTCGGGATAGTGTTCGTCTACCAACTCCCTAATCACTTGGGCGAAGTCAATCTTGGTGCGTCGATCAGTCACCTTAACGTGGCGTTGGCCTCCCAACGGCTCGAAAAACATAAACAAGTTGGCCGTGCCATTTCGCTCGTACTCGTAGTCGACCCGTTGTGGTTGTCCCGGCTCGCATGGCAAAACAGGCCGTGTGTCTCGCACCAACTGCTTGCTCTGCTCGTCGAAACACACTTGCGGCCGTCGCGGATCATAGGGCCGCTTGTACACCTCCAGCACGTCTTCCATCGCCGCCACAAAGTCGGCATTCTGCTGGGGTGGAATCACCCATTGCTCTCTCAAGTGAGGCTTAAGTTCGTTTTTTTAAGCGTGCTACGTACGCATTCATGGCTGATGTCGTCCACGATTTGCAAGGCCACCAAGCGGTCGGCTAACAGGTGCAGTGTCCAACGGTTCCGGCCCTCCGGCGCTTGGCTGCACGCCAACGCTATCAGACGCGCTTCTTGTTCGCCGTCCAACTTGCGATACTGTCGGCCTTCCGCCCTCTTGCGGCAGACAGCCGCTGCCGCTCCGTCTTCCACAAAGCGTTGCCGCACACGGTACACCGTAGACAGCCCGACCTCGGCAAACTCGGCAATTCGTTCGTCGCTCCACCCCGGCCCCTGCTGCGACTGGTCGGCCTTGAGCAACACTCGCGCCCGTTTCAAGAGCGATTCACTCTGGCCTCCCTTACGCAGCAGCGACTGCAACCATTCTCGATCTTCGACTTTCAGCCGAACGACGTGCTTGGCTTCCTTGCCCATAATCCCTCTCCTGTTTGAATCATCCAAGACAGGAGAAGGCATAATCGAAAACAGTAAACAAGTCAACTCAGCCTTGAACGCCCTCTAGGCTTTGTCGGAAAACATCGGAACCTCCCAATTGTCATTATGAGCGCAGCGAAGGATGTACGAGCTTTCCCGGCCTCGGAAGGGATCCTTCGCTGCGCTCAGGATGACATGTTCGCCTTTTGCGACAAATCCTAGAACAGTCCGACGATCTGCTCGTTCTCGTCGATGTCAATCGATTCGGCGGAGGGGACCTTGGGCAGACCGGGCATGGTCATGATGTCGCCGGTGAGGACGACGACGAAGCCGGCGCCGGCCGAGACCATCACGTCGCGCAGCGGCACGTCGAAGTTCTTGGGGCGGCCGACCAAGAGCGGATCGGTCGATAGCGAATACTGCGTCTTAGCCATGCAGATCGGCAGGTGACCATAGCCGGCCTCCTGCAACTGATGGAACTTGTCGCGGAGCTTCTTGTCGGCCAAGACATCGGTGGCGCCGTAAATCTCGCGGCAGATGATGCCCACCTTTTGCCAGAGCGTACACGTATCGGGGTAGAGAAGCGAGAAGTCGGACTTGGTGTTCTCGACCACGTCGACCACGGCCTGGGCGAGTTCCTCGGCGCCGGCGCTTCCCTCGGCCCAATGGTTCGCGGTGATAATCTTCACCGTCAGGTAGGCGCACTTATCCTTGATGAACTGGATTTCCTCGGCCGTATCGCTCGAGAAGTGGTTGATGGCCACGACGACCGGCAGGCCGAAGCGGTGGATGTTTTCGATGTGTTTTTTGAGGTTCTCGACGCCCTTGTCCAGGGCTTCGACGTTGGGCTTGCCCAGGTCCTTTAGCGGCACGCCGCCGTGCAGTTTCAGGGCGCGAACCGTGGCCACGATCACGACGGCGTTGGGGCGGATGCCCGACTTGCGGCACTTGATGTTGAGAAACTTCTCGGCCCCCAGATCGGCGCCGAAACCGGCCTCGGTCACGGTGTAGTCCGAGAGCCGCATGGAAAGCTTGGTGGCCAACAGGCTATTGCAGCCGTGGGCGATATTGGCGAAGGGACCACCGTGGATGAAGGCCGGGTTGTTTTCCAGCGTCTGCACGAGATTCGGTTTCAGGGCATGTTTCAACAACGCGGCCATCGCCCCGTGAGCCTTGAGGTCGGCCGCAGTTACTGGCTTTCGCTCGCGCGTGTAGGCCACGATGATTCGGCCCAGCCGCTCCTTCAATTCCATGAGCGATTCGGAAAGGCAGAAAACGGCCATCACCTCGGAGGCCACGGTGATGTCGTAGCCGGCTTCGCGCGGCACGGAATTGCCGATGCCGCCGAGTCCGACGATGATATTGCGCAGGGCTCGATCGTTCATGTCGACCACGCGCCTCCACACCACTCGGCGCGGATCGATGCCCAGTGCGTTGCCGTGGTGAATATGGTTATCGAGCATGGCCGAGAGCAGGTTGTGGGCCAACTCGATGGCATGGAAGTCGCCGGTGAAGTGGAGGTTGATGTCCTCCATTGGCACGACTTGGGCATAGCCGCCGCCGGCCGCACCACCTTTCATGCCGAAGCAGGGGCCCAACGACGGTTCGCGCAGGCACACGCTGGCCTTCTTGCCGATGCGGTTGAGGCCGTCGCACAGACCGATGCTGGTCGTTGTCTTGCCTTCGCCGGCGGGCGTGGGCGTGATCGCGGTCACCAGCACGATCTTGCCCAGCGGCTTGTTCTCCAGTCGTCGGTAGAGGTCCAACGATACTTTGGCTTTGTGTTTGCCATAGTGTTCCAGATCGTCGTCTTCGATGCCCAGCTTGGCGGCGATCTTGCTGATCGGCAGCATCGTGGAAGCGCGAGCAATTTCGATATCAGGCGGCAGAGTGCGAGCGGAAGTGGACATTGTGAGTGGTTAGTGGCTAGTGATTGGTAGTGATGCGGATCGTCGACGCAGTGGTCGTCGATTGGCCGTACAACTCTACGTCGTGTAGAACTCCCGCACGCGCATGAGTACGTCGAAACCATCGACCTTCAGGCATCCCTCCAGGCACTGCATGGCGGGATGGTCCGGCGTCAACCGCTCATAGTTTCGCTTGACCGAGCCAATCACCATGTCGAGCCCGAGGGGCATGGCCTTTGTGAGAAACGCGCTCTCCAAAGGTCCTTTGACGGGCGAGCCGTCGGGCCGCTTGGGGGGCAGCATCACCGTGAAGTTGCTCAAGCCCACCGAGGCGTGGCAGCCGGCGAAGTGGGGATCGTTGTGGATCAGCTCCAAGGCGCCGAACAAGCGGTGGATGTTGCCCTCCGAGTCGCTGCCGATGGGAGCGATGCCGGGATCGATGATGCAGTCGTCGTTGGTTGCCCCGGGGCAGCGGTCGCGGAACGTCGCCACCAACTGTTGCGCGGCGGCATACGTTTCTTGCGAGCTATGGCAGGGCTTCGAGCGGCCGTCGACCATGTTCTCCGACACCAGCAGGATCGGCTTGAACGGTTGAATCTTGTAGAGATCGAACATGCCCAGCGCAGAGCGCTGATCGAATTGAGGATCGGCTTCTGGCCACCGGTGCGGGCGGCGTCGTACGCTTGCAGGCCGGCCATCGCAATCGCGGGGTCGGGCGTATCGATCGACAGAGGCTTGGCCGTCACCGCTTGGATCTTCTTGACCAGATCGGCCATGAACTCCGGCGGGCGTGGACCGACGTTTACGTCGATGTAGGCCGCGCCCTTCTCATCCTGGCTGCGGGCCAGTTTCAGAAGGCCGTCAATGTCGCCGGCATCGAAGAGTTTTTTCGTCGATGGCACCGAATCGTTGATCGATTCACCAATAATCGTCAAACCGGGAAGCGGCATAATCAGGACCTCCTAAAGCAGTCATTCTGAGTTTATGTTGGTGTTCATATACGCGTCGTTCCAGATCATTGGTTACGCCCACGTAAAGCGTGCGCGAGGTATTTGTCAGAATGTAGACGTAGTACTCACACACGAAGTGTTCTATGTTTTCGGGAATCCTTCGCTGCGCTCAGGATGATGTTCCGCGTGGTGGTCGCGATCAAGGAAGGTATTGGCCCAGGAGGACGTTTCCTTGAGCGTGGCGTTGTAAATCGTTACCGGTTTGTCGAGCATCGATTCGGATTCGCCGTAGTACTTCAGGCGCTCGTAGATGCGTGCCCAAAAGCACTCTTTGTCGTCGAGCTCGCAGCGGCCGTCGGCCGAGCCGCCGCAGGGGCCGTTACGGCCGCACTTGGAACAGTACTTTTTCGGACACAGATATGCGCAGTCCGGCAGACTGCAATCGCCGCAGTCCTGGCAGCCATACATGGCCATCTTCGATGCTCGCTCCAAACGGTAGGCCATGCGGCTAAGAAAGCCCGGCTTGGCGTCCAAGCGAGTGAAGATGTTTTTCAGGAGCGGGTAGAGGGCCTTGTCACGCGTAAAGGCCATATCGTGCACCATCCGCGACAGCCGATAGTTCAAGCCAACTTCCTTCGACTTCGTCGGATGCTTCAACGAGTCGAGATACTCGCGATTGATTCGCTGGGCGTCGCTCAGGCCGGTGAACTGATCGTGCTCGAACAAGAAGAACTCGTCGGGTTGGGAAAACTGGATCTCCTTGATGAAGTCCTTCCAGTCGGCCGGGCCATAGCTTTCGGCCAAGTCGATAATCGGGCCGAAGCCTTCGGCGTTGTGGATGCCGCCGAGGTACCCGGCCGCAAAGCCGAGACCCTTGAACACAGCGAGCTGCTTGGCAGCCAGCTCCTGGCAGAACTTCTTCCCCTTATCGGGACCGGCGGCGTACTTTTCGATCGTATTGAGCAACTCGCGGCTGACGACGCAGCCGGCGAGTTTGCCGCTGTGGAATAACTTTGCCACGCCCTTGGTCAGCAGATAGACATTGCCGACGATCGGCACGCTAATGCCTCGGGCTTCGAGGAACAGCTTTACCTCGTGAAACTTCCGCATGTCGTAGCCGAGTTGCGGAATGATCCACTGGGCCCCGGCGGCAATCTTGCGGACGAGTTTGAAATACTGCGGCAGCAGTTCTCGCTCGTGGCGCTTGAATGGCGAAACGACGCCGCCGATGAAAAAGTTCGTTTTCGGCAGGGTCTCGGGTTTGCCGGCGCGGCCCAAGACACTGAGCCCCTCGTTCATCGACCGCAGAAGCGTAATCAGGCCGACGGAGTCGAGGTCGAAAACCGGCTCGGCACGGCCGCCGAAGCCGCCGGTCGGATAGTCGCCGGTGATTGCCAGGATGTTGTCGAAACCCTCGGAGGCATACGCGCCACGCCGCCGACTCGATGCCATTGCGGTTCATGTCCTTGCACGTCAGGTGCAAGACGACACGGCCGCGGCGCTGGGCCACGAGCCCGCCGAGCCAGTCGGGCGGAAGCATCGGGCCGCCGCCCGGATTATCGGTGATCGAAATCCAGCCGATGCGCGGATCGGCGAGCAAGTCGCCGGCGAACTTGGCGAGATTGCCTTGCGAATCGGCCAGTTGGAGGCCACGGGTCGTAACGACTTCGGCGCCGTAGTAGAACTGGCCGGACGAGAGCATCTCCCGGTATGTCAGGTTTTCGTGGGAAGCGGTCACGTTCGTGCAGGTCCGTAGCTCATGTAGGGTCCGCCATGCGGACCATCCAGTGGATCGACCAAACGGTCCGCCCGGCGAACCCTACGGTCGCTGTTGTCACACTTCCTACACCAGTTTGCGTGCCAAGGATACCGCCGTGCTGGCGTTGTCGCTGTAGCCGTCGGCGCCGATCTCATCGGCATACTGTTGTGTGATGGGCGCGCCGCCGATGATGACTTTGGTCGATTGGCGAATGCCGGCCTTCTCCAGGGCCTGAATGACGTTTTTCATCATGGTCATGGTGGTGGTCAACAGCGCCGAGAGGGCGACGATCGTGCCGTCCTTCTCCTTGGCGGCTTCGACGAAGCGCTCAGGCGGAACGTCGACGCCGAGATCGATTACTTTGAATCCACCCCCCTCGAGCATCGACGCGACGAGGTTCTTGCCGATGTCGTGCAGGTCGCCTTGCACCGTTCCAATGACCACCCGGCCCACCGGCTCCAAACCCGCGTCAGCCAAGAGCGGCGTGATCAGTTCCAGCGAGGTCTTCATGGCCCGGGCGGCAATCAGCAGTTCGGGCACAAAGTACTCATTGCACTCAAAGCGTTTTCCGACCTCGTCCATGGCCGGAATCATGTACGTCTGCACTAATTCCGTCGGATTCGCCTTGTCGGCCAACGCCGCCTTGGTCACTTCTTCAGCCTTCTTGGCATTGCCGGTAAGGATGGCATTGTACAACTCTGAGTAATCGGACATCTGGTCACTCCTCCGGTAGAACCTGACGCGTGTGTATAGAAGCCTTTTATCATAGCGTTCGGTTGCTTTAAGCACCAGACGCAGCGCTCAATTTGCAGGGGGCAGTTTTCCGAGCCCGCGTGGCTTTTTTTGCGGGAATTTCAGGAAATTGGACTCCTGGAAGAAGTTTTATGACACACATAGTGGCCCGGGGTTTCAACAGATGCCGGCTAACAGAAAGACTCTGGCCAGCGGGGAAGCTTGTGTTCCGGTCTGACCGGATTGTCCGAAGCCATGGGCCGACGATGTGCGGCGATTGTTTCGCCTACCGGGCGTGGTTATGCTAGGCTTTGTCGGAAAACACCGGCACTTCCCGATTGTCATTCTGAGCGCAGCGAAGAATCTACGAGCTTTCCCAACCTCGGAAGAGATCCTTCGCTGCGCTCAGGATGACATGTATGCCTTTTCCGACAAAGCCTAGGTTGGTCGGGTTCGCCCAACGTCTAAGAAGTGATGCGTTCCATCTCCTCGTCTACTCCATCACACGATGCTGGTCATCTCCAGAAAAGTTGGCCAGTCGATCCGTATCGGCGCGAAGATCTCGGTTTCGATCGAGCATCTTGGCAATGGGGCCGTCCGGCTCGGCATCGAAGCGCCTGCCGAAGCGTCTATTGTCGAACAGGGCGCGAACGATGAACAGCGGATGCCGGCTTGGAAGCGAACATGGCTGCAGAGTCAGGAGTTGCTGGCTTCGGATAGCCGCGGCGACGAACAGAACCGCTCGGTCTCGGAGAGTATTTGACGATCACTTGTGGCTTGCGTTTTCGCCGAGCGTGCGAACGTCCAATTGTTGCGGCTGGCCCTGCCGATCATCGAACGAATCGTTGTCGTCGTAGTACTGCCGCAGCCTGGCAAGTTTCTCGGCGGCCGGCAGCTCGCCCGGGACGTTCGCGTGCGGAGCGTAGCCCCAGATGATTCGCGTGCCGACACGCGTCCGCAGGGCGAACATCGGCTCATTCGCACGGTGACCGGCGGCGGCGCTCTCTGCAGCATTGACCGGCAGCACTTCGATGCTGTAGAGCTTCATCTTTTCCCACACCTTGCCCAGCGCGGCGGCGATTTCGGCTCCGCCGATGACCCGCGGGTCGTTCCAGCGTCGGCCGACCGGACCGATCGGCATTTGATCAACACCACTGAGGTGCGGATAACGCGCGGCCTCGACCGAGGTAAAATCATCGGGCGGCAACAGAGTGGCTTCGGCATCGACGGGCAGAACGCCACGGCCTACTTCCACCATGCACACCGGCTGGCGGTACTCCAATTCGACGTAGACGGAAGCCGGGTGACGTTTAACGACCGATCGCACGCTCGCCACCCACGGAAGCTGCTTGAACGCGCTGCGGGTCCGCTCGATGAGCGAGTCGTCCATGAGCGAAAGCTCTCCGTCGAGCGTTGGCTGGCGGAACGCGGCGGCCCGGATATCGGTCTGAATCCACTTAGGCGGCGGGTTGATTTCGACCTGCTCCGGTCCCACGATATACTCGGGCGACCGGAGGATTCGCGACCCCAATCGCATCCATGCCCAATACGATCCGCCGGCGAGAATCGCCACGACGAGGGCCAGGATGAGCACCGGACGGCCGGTCCCCCACAGCCAGCGGCCGAGCGTACGCTGCCAAGCGGGCACGAGTGGAGACGGCGTCTTTTTCTTTGCAGCGCTCATCGGGTGGTCACAAATGGCGAATGACGAAAGCCGAATGACGAAGGAATGTCAAAATGTTCGGTTGAATTGCTTCGATATTCCAATGTCGGCATTCGTCGTTACCAGATTTCGAGTTCCAATTCCAGGTCGACTCCCATCCGGTCGCGGACCTGACTCTTCACGGATTCGATGAGTCGCAAGATGTCTTGGGCGGTGCATTCCGGCTCGGCGACGATGAAATTGGCGTGGCGATCGCTTACCACGGCCCCGCCGATCCGCGTCCCCTTCAGTCCGGCCTTGTCGATCAGTTCGCCGGCGCTAACGCCGCGGGGATTCTTGAAAACGCAGCCGGCCGATTGGTGCCCCATGGGCTGCGACGCCTTCTTGACGATCCACTGTTTCTGCATCCGTTGGCCCAGGTCCTTGGGATTGTCTTCTTCCAACTGGCAACTGGCGTCGAGGATCACCAGATCATCGAGACTGCTCTGGCGGTAGCCGAACATCAATTCATCGGCGGTGCGTCGAAAGACTTCGCCGTTGACGGCGATCACGCTGGCTTCGAGGGTCCATTGTCCGATGCTGCCGCTGTGGGTGCCGGCGTTGCCGTGGAGCGCGCCGCCGATGGTGCCGGGGATGCCCACCAGCATTTCCAGCCCGGCCAGACCGCGATGTACGGCGGTGGTGACGGCCCGGCTCAGCAGTGCGCCGCCGCCGACTGTCAGCGATCGACCTTCGATGCGGATTTCGGAAAACACCGGCGCGGAGAGCCGTACAATCATGCCGGGCACGCCTTCGTCGCGGACCAGGATGTTCGAGCCCTGGCCGAGCACTCGCAGTTCGACGTTTTCAGCATTGCATCGCTTGACCAAGGCTAGCAACTGTTCGACCGTCTCCGGCTCGGCGAAATACTCGGCGGGCCCGCCTACTTGAAACCAGGTGTGCATGGCCAGCGGCTCGTTCTGCCGCACGACATTCTCGAAACCGGTCAATAGGCTCATGAAGCACTCCTTTGTCAATCTGCCAACAACTGCCGCCGCAATCTTCCTACATCGCCAGCCCCCAGGGTAACCAGTACGTCGCCCGGGGCAAGGTGGGTTCGTAGCGTGGCCACGATTTCTTCCGCCCTATGGCCCGCCAGGACCTCGACACCCAACTCACGGGTACGCTGGGCGAGGTCGGCGGCCGTGATTTCGCCCGGTGCCGGGCTGCCCTCGCGTGCGCGGCAAATTTCGCCCACTACTACCCTGTCGGCATTTTGCAGGCTGGCCGCGAATTCGTCCAGCAATCGGGCCGTTCGCGATGCCTGATGCGGCTGGAAGACGCACCACAGCCGGCCATCCGGGAACATGCGGCGGACCGTCTCAAGCGCGACGGTCACTTCGGTGGGGTGATGGGCGTAATCGTCCAGGTGGGTAACGCCGTGCCACGTGCCGAGCACTTCCAGCCGCCGGTGCAGGCCGGCAAACGTTTCGAGCCCGGAGGCGATTTCGACAGCCGTTGCCCCGTTGTGCCACGCCAAGGCGGCCGCCGCCAAGGCATTCAGGACGTTGTGCCGCCCAGACACTTGTAGCCGAACATCGCACAGCCGTTGGCCGAAGCGATGCAGGCTGAAACGGAAATAGCCGCCTTCATCGGCGAACTCGTCGACCGACCAATCGGCGCCTGAGGCGAAGCTGAATGACTCGACGCGGCAGCGCGCTGACGCCGTCGCCCGGCGTGTGGAACGACAATCGTGTCTGACCAGCAGCATCCCGTCGGCTGGCACAGATGCTGCAAAGCGTTGAAATGCATCCTCGATCTGCGTCAGAGAATCGAAACAATCAAAATGGTCTGCCTCGATGCCGAGGATGGCGGCCTGTCGCGGGCGAAGGTGGAGAAAGTTTTCGCGATATTCGCACGCTTCGACCAACATGAGCCCGTCGCCTGAAACCGGCGCCGAAAGTCCCCTCGCCCTTTGGGAGAGGGTTAGGGTGAGGGCCGATTGCGGAGGAGTGGATCCAAGTGGACCCGCCGTCATAGCCCTCACCCCCGGCCCCTCGCCCAAAGGGAGAGGGGAGTCAAGTCGCCGGCCGGCACGACCGCCGGAGGTCGCGCCCAGTGGCGTCGCTCCGAAAAACACCGTGGGGTCGCGCCCGGCCTTCGCCAAGATGTGCGCGAGCATGGCCGTAGCGGACGATTTGCCATGCGTTCCGGCCACCGCTACGGTATTCCGATCTTTGCTGAGCCGGCCGAGCATTTCAAAGTAGCTCAGCGTCGGGATGCCGAGTTCGGCAGCGCGGCGCAGCTCCGGATTCTCCTTCGGCACGGCGTCGCTATGAATGACCAGTTCGGTGTCGGTCGGCAGATTTTCGGCCGCGTGTTCGTGGTACAACCGCACCGCACGGACACCATTGGGCAAACACGCCGCGGCATTCAGGGAACTATCTGAACCGCTGACTTGCCATCCCCAGCCAGTCAGTACGTCGGCCATCGCCCGCATGCCGTTGCCGGCGATGCCGATCAAATGCGCCCGAGCCGGCCACGTTACGTCACACTGTCGAAGAGAACGAAAATGGCGTGCCACTGGCATTACCAGTGTCTCGGTGGCACGGCGGTCCATCGTGTGGTGAGTAAAAATGGGACTTGTGATGGTTCTGGATATCACGTCATGGAGAAAAAGTCACCGCACTCAAGACGTCGAAGAAGCGCGGGCAACGCCATCGGCACTCTCTAACGTTGCCGCGCTGCCGTAGCCCTATTCCGGCCTGACTGCCGGCATTTTACGATAAGAACGAGTTGCATCACAAGACAGAAACGCGATCGCTATTCCGTCAACCCGCCAAATCGCCGATCCCGCCCGGCGTAGCTGCGCAAGGCGGCGTGCAACTGGGCCTCGTCGAAGTCGGGCCAGCAGACGTCGGTGACCCAGATTTCGGCATAGCTGATTTGCCACAAGAGAAAATTGCTGATCCGCATCTCGCCGGCCGTGCGCACGAGCAAGTCGGGGTCCGGCATGCCGGCCGTGTACAGCCGGGCGGAAATCGTTTCCTCGTCGATGGCCGCCAGACCGAGTTGCGATTGGCGAGCATCGGAGGCGATGCAACGCACAGCGTCGACGATTTCCGCCCGGCTGCCGTAGTTGATCGCCAGACAGACGCGGAGGCCGGAGTTGCCGCGCTTAGGCGGACCGTCTCGTCGAGTTCACGCACCGCATTTTCCGGCAAGCCGTCGCGGCGGCCAATCCAGCGCACCTGAATGTTATGCTCCATGATCCGCGGTCGCTCGTCGACCAAGTACTGTTGGAGTAACTGGAGCAAGAAATCGAGTTCTTCGGCCGGCCGCTTCCAGTTCTCGCTGGAAAGGCAATACAGCGTGATCTGCTCGATTCCCAGCCGGGCACACTCCTCGGTGACGCAGCGCACGCTGGTCGCTCCACGGCGATGCCCTTCAATGCGCGGCAGGCCCCGCTGTCGGGCCCAGCGCCCGTTGCCGTCCATGATGATGGCGATATGCCGCGGCAAACGTTCGCGAGGGACGTCGGACAGGTCGGTTGGCAGGCCGGTTGAGGTGGACACGTCAGGAGAGAGGGGAGAGAGGAGAGAGGCAAGACGAGAGGGAAGGCGATCTCTCTGCAACGCTGAGCATCGCAATGCAATTGCCGGACGCGTCGCGTCCGCGCGTGACGACAATCGGTTGTGTTGGAATCAGTCTCATATCGGACGCAGCGGCTGGTGCGTGTCGCCTTTCGAAACGCTGCTCCCGCTCCTCTCTTTTCTGCTTCATCACTCGAGAATTGTCTGCTGGCGGTCGGGACCGACGGAGACGACTTCGACAGGGCGGCGCAATATTTCGCCGATCCGGTCGAGGTATTTCCTGGCGTTGGTTGGCAGATCGGCGAGCCGCCGCACGTCGCTGATCTCTTTCTGCCAGCCGGGCAGCGTCTCGTAGATCGGCACGACGCGACGCAAGTCGTCGACGTGGCTGGGGAAATCGGTGATGCGCTGGCCATCCAGTTCGTAGGCCGTGCAAATCTGTATGTCCGCCAGCGCGCTCAACACGTCCAACAGCATTACGGCCAGCACGTCGACGCCGCTGAGTCGGGCCGTGTATCGCACGGCCACGGCGTCGAACCAGCCGCAGCGGCGGGGCCGTCGGGTTACCGTGCCATATTCGTTGCCGCGCTCGCGGATGTGCTGGCCAATCGGGTTGTCTTGCTCAGTTGGGAACGGACCGCCGCCAACCCGCGTGGTGTATGCCTTGATGATACCGATAACCTTGGTGATATATCGCCCCGGCACGCCAGAGCCGGCCGAAACGCCGACGCCTGAACTGTTGCTGCTGGTGACAAAGGGAAACGTGCCGTGATCGATGTCCAACAGGGCCCCTTGAGCGCCTTCGAAGAGGACGCGACGGTCGGCCTCGACCGCATCGAGCAGGAAAGCCGTCGTGTCGGCCACGTGGGGACTCAGGCGCTCGGCATACTTGTGGTACTCGTCGAAGATCTTCTGCGCGTCGAGCCCCGCGCCGCCACCGAGGCCGTGGAACAGTTCATTTTTTACAGTCGTGATCATCTCGATCCGGCTGCGGAATTCGGGGCGGTACATGTCGCCTAAGCGGACGGCCAGCGAGCGGCCCACCTTGTCGCGGTAGCACGGCCCGATGCCGCGCATCGTCGTGCCGATGGCTTCGCCGCTGGTGCATTGTTTGTCCAACAGGCGGTCTTCCTCAACATGCCACGGAAAGATCACGTGCGCACGATCGCTGATCAAAAGATTGCGTCCCACTTCCACGCCGCGGCTAACCAGACCGTCGATCTCGCCGAGCAGGCTGGCGGGATTCAAGACGACGCCGCCGGCGACGATGCATTGCACTTGCGGACGGAAGATGCCGCTGGGCACGAGCGAGAGCTTGAAGGTCTGGCCGTCGTAGACGACCGTATGTCCGGCGTTGGCGCCGCCTTGGTAGCGGACCACGATATCGTGCTGTTGGGTCAGCAGATCGACGATCTTGCCCTTCGCCTCGTCGCCCCACTGCAATCCGATCACGCAAGTCGCTGGCACGGTATGGTCCTTCGTCGCAAATTGCCCGGTGATTTCCAAACCCATCAATCTATAGCTGCCAACTGCGGCGGTCAAGTGCCGCGATGGTGGTTGTTGCCGCAACCGACGGTCAAAACACGGCTATTCAGCCACCGACGAAGCGTCGCCCCACGGAGCCATCGCTGTACCAGCGGCAGCCAAACGGGCGGAACGTCGCCCTAACCAAACCGACATTATTGCAACGGCCGGAGTCACGACTTTTCGGCCACTACGACGGAGTTCATCGCTTCGTGTTTTACGGCGAGTTGCGGATTTTCAAACCCGGCCGCACGCAAATCGTCGGCATATTGGGCGAAGGTGAACGTGCCCCCAGTTTCCGTATTGACCAACATGTTGATGGCGAACAGCGCTCCCTCGCGCGGATGCACGCGATCGTCGTCCATCACCATGTCGCGGATGGCGATGCGTCCGCCAGACGTCAGGGCCTTGTGGACTTTGGCAAATAGTTGGCGGTTGTGTTCGCGCGAATGCTGGTGGCAAATAGCACTGACCCAGGCGTAATCGGCACCCGTCGGCAATTCGTCTTTATAGAAATCGCCAGCCGCCAAGGTAACGCGCGAGGCGAGCGGAGAGGCGGCCAATCGTTGTCGGGCTTGCTCGATGGCGTCGGGCAAGTCGAAGATGGTGGCCGTCGCCGTCGGAACGGCGCGAAGGAAAGCTAGCGTCCACGTGCCCGACGCGCCGCCGACGTCCAGCAGGTGGCGGAACTTCGGCGGCCCAAGCTGAGCGACCAAGCCGTCGGCCATGGGACCGGAGACCGTGTGCATGGCCGCGATAAAGGATTCGCGATCGGCCTGGGCGCCGCGAATGCTCGCCTGCCGTGGCAGCGGCGCGCCCTGCCGTACGACCGGGGCCAACTGGGCCCAGCTTCGCATAATGTTCGTAGCATGATGCAACATCGGCAGGATGGTGTCGCGGCCGTCGCCGGTGAGCCAGTCGCGCAATTGCGAGGGTACGCTGTATCGTCCCTCGCGCTTTTCGAGCAGGTCGAGTGCCACGATGGCGTCGAGCAACATCGCCAAGGCGCGAAGGTCCAGTTTGAGCCTGCCGGCCAACTCCTCCGCGGTTTGCGGCTGTTGCGCCAAAACGGTCCAGAGGTCGAGCTCCGCGGCGGCGCCAATGACACAGGCTGGCCGAAAGCCGTTCATCGCGTCCAGAATCTGCTGGCGATCGGGTGCTGCGTCAGACATTGAGTGGCTCCTTGCGTTGTCGGACTATTGCAGCATAGCGAAGGCCGCAGAACTGCGACAGACGTTACCCCCCGAAAGAGCCTGCTGAGTCGGATTGGCAGGTATGGCTGCTCCACCGTCGCCCGTGTTTCTCGTCGCCGACTGACTTAGAATAGAGAAATAGGGAAGTCTAAGGAGATTGTTATGCGGTTTGTTCTGACGCTGGCAAGTGTGCTGGTCTGTCTGTTGGCGGTTGGGCCGGCGCGGGGACAATTCAAAGAGCCTGACGCGGAAGCGGTGAAGGTGGGCGAGTCGCGAACGTCGCAATGGCGGGCCGGGGTGGTCGTGAGGGCGTCGGGCGGCGCCTGTCGCAAGTTGGCCGGCTATTTTCCCGTGCCCACCGACTGGCCGGAGCAAGAGGTGCGGACGCTTCATGAGGAGATTTCGCCGGAAATCAAGCTGCGTTATGAGTTGGTCGACGGCGGGGCGAAGATCGCCAACATTCGCATTGCCCAACTGGCGTCGGGCGCGGAGGCCAAGGCGCTGGTGACCTTCGAGATACGTCGCAGCATGATCTTGCCGCCGGAGAAGACTGACAAGTACGTGCTGGCCGATCCCAAGAAGTTGCCTGGCGACGTGCGCCGCTACTTGTCGCCGAGTCCGAAGATCGAAAGTCGCGACCCGAGGATCCGCGAGTTAGCCAAGAAGGTGGGCGCCGACAAAGAGAAGGCATGGGAGAAAGTCGAGGCGATCTACGATTGGGTCCGCGCGAAGGTGAAGTACCAGAACGGACCACTCAAGGGAGCCGTGGCAGCCTTGAAGGATGGCACCGGCGACTGCGAAGAGCTGACCTCACTTTTCATCGCCATATGCCGGGCGGCCGACATTCCAGCTCGGACGGTCTGGGTGCCGGGCCACTGTTATCCCGAGTTCTACCTCAAAGACGATCAGGGCAAGGGGCACTGGTTTCCGTGCCAGGCAGCCGGGCGCGGGAGTTCGGCGGCATCACCGAACTGCGGCCCATACTGCAAAAGGGCGACAGCTTCCGCCCGCCCAAGAACAGCAAGGAACGCCAGCGCTACATGGCGGAATACCTGATTGGCACCCCGACCCCCGGCGGCGGAAAGCCGCAAGTCCGCTTTGTTCGCGAGCAGGTGGCACAGTAAACCAGGGTAGGGTTAATGAGCCATTAAGCCCACGGGTTGCAACCCGTGGGCTTGCGGTATCAGTTGCCGCTCCTGGGCTTGCCATGTGACCTGCGAGCAAACCTATTCCAATTCCTGCTCCCGACGCCACTTCCATACCCACGCGCCGTCCTGGGCGTGAGCAAGGATGTAATGATACACGTTGAGTTGATGTTGTCGGCTGCAGATCGGTTTGGCCTTGCCACGTCTTGCCCACAGTTTCTCCAGCCATCCCTGGGATCGAGCAACATGCCATGCATGGGCCTTCGCCAAGCCTGACCAGACACGCGCCGTGCCCGAAGGCATTTTGGCTAAGATGTGCGCATGTTGCCCGCTGACCGAGACGCACAGAACGAACGCCCCCAACTGTTCCAGTCGCTGTCGCAGGGCGTCTCCAATCACGGCTCGCCATAGCGGGGGCATGACCACCGGGGCATGTTTCAGGGATTCTTGGCTGCGTTGGCGGCGATGGGCGTACATTTCGGGGGGTGGGGGCTGTTTGTAGTCCCCGTCGACATGCTCGCGGTGGTGTCGAGTGCGAAACCCTCGGTCGTCACCATATAGCCACGCCCCGTATGTCGTCAGGATCAGATGATGCCAAGTACGGTGGTCCGCGTTGGTCATAGGCCCAACCATCCTAATCCTACGGAATTGGTTGGCAATGTTGCAGAAAGGCCCACGGGATGCAACCCGTGGGCTTGTCTTGATACTGATGCAGCTTCTGACAGAGCCTCTTGCAAAGCGTGGGGCGAAGTCGCACACTAGAAGGTCGCCCTTCCATACAGCAAGAGACAACCATGAGCGAACTGTCGAAGTTTCAATACTGCAATCCGGCCGATTGGGACGCCGCGTACCGCGAAGGTACACCTCCGTGGGACTCGGACGTGCCGAAGGCCGCGCTGATCGAGGCGCTCGATGAGCACCGATTACGGCCGCAAACGGTGCTGGAGATCGGCTGCGGCACTGGGGCCGACGCCATCCACTTGGCACGCCGCCGGTTCGAGGTAACCGCCGTTGACTGTTCGGCGATCGCGTTGGAGCGGGCCCGGGTGCGAGCGGAACGGTACGACGCGGGGATTCACTTCGTGCTGGCCGATATTTTCGACTTCGCGCGACAGCGCCGCAGTTCGACCTTGTCTACGAGTGCGGCGTCTATCACGCTTTGCGACAAGTGAAGTTGGATCGATATCTTGACGTGCTTTGGCGCGTCACCAAGCCGGGGTCTTACTGCCTGTGTTTGGCCGGCGCGCCGACGGGCACTGCCGAATCAGGCCCGCCGCAGGTCACCGAAGACGAGATACACAATGAGCTGGGCCGGATCTTCGAGTTCGTCCACGTCCGGCCGACACGTTTAGAATGCGCGGCTCGCAAGGAGGGTTACCCTGGCTGGTCGTGTCTGATGCGCCGTCCCGTCGCGGCAGGGACGTAGGAAAGCCAGGGGTGGAGAGTAGCGACGCTAGTGTAGTGTCTCAGGCAAATGGTGATTTATGATTGGGTGCCACGGGTGGCTTGCCCACCCGTGATTGTGCACTGCTGGACGAGCCAGCAGTGGCACCCCAGATACCTAAACTACGCACAATAAAGCACCTCAATTCCGAGACACTACGCTAGGCCGCCCGCCACTTCAGGTCGATCATCTCGCCGTGTTTGGCATGGTTGTGATCGAAGGCGTGCAGCTTGAGTGTCGTTCCCGTGGCGTGCAACTGGGCGGTCACGAAACCGCGGGGCTGGGTCGGATCGAACAGCCAAGCCACTGCGGGCAGGTTCACGAGGTGCAGGCCGTTACGCTCGGCGACGTGCCAGCAGTGCGTGTGACCAAACAAGTAGGCCTTCACTTGTCGTCGCGGCAGAAGCACGTCGAACAGCGCCGCGGTATCGACCAGACTCAGTGAGGCGTCAACCTGGGCCGGATTGTGATGCGCCAGCACCAGGGCAGGCTTCTTCGGCCGGGCGTCGATCGCTTTGGCCAGCCAGGCCAACTGTGCCTTGCCAAGCAGTCCCGGCGTAACGTTCGTCTTGTCGAGCGAATCCAAAAGAAACCAATTGGCGTGCGGCGTTTCCACCACCGAAACGAGTTTGTTCGGCGTGAGCTCAGGTGACGACCACTTGGCATCGGGAAACGCCGCCAGAAAATGTTCGCGGTGATCGTGATTGCCCAGTGCCAAGTGGATCGGAAGCCCTGCTTGTCGCATGGGCCGCAGGAGCGATCCAAGCATGCCGTAGTCGCCGGCTGCTCCCAATCGAAAGGCGCAATCGCCCGCCACCACGACGGCCGCCGGGTGTGCGTCGGCAGCGAGAACTTCCCGTCCGAGTTGCTCGAAGGCCATGACCGGTTTCACGCCACGGTATTCGGTGTCGCGCCGGTCGCAGACATGCGGGTCGGCCAGCAACACGAAATGATTCGGATCGGCGCCCTCGGCCAGAAGTTGCCGTGGCCACAGCATGCCGGCCCCGGCGGCCAACGTGCTGGTAAGAAATCGGCGTCTGTTGAGCGGGGGCAGATGGATAGGCATAGAGACCGGTCGGTGAGCGTCGTTAGGTTCGTCGACGGATGGGGAGGCGGTCGATTTTGGCCGCGAGAATAAAGTCGTTTTCGGAGAGCCCACCGATGGCGTGAGTGGATAGCTCGACGCGAACGTTTCGATAGCCTTCCAAGTGCAGATCGGGGTGATGATCTTCGGCTTCGGCCAGTTCGGCAATTCTATTGAAGAAATCGATGCCGGCCATGAAGTCCGCGACCTGCCAATGCTTGCGGATGCGGCTTGCGTCGTCGATCAGTTCCCAGCCCGAGTGGGCGCGAAGCTGCTCGTCGGCCTCGGCGGCGGTATATTTCGTCACATCCGCGCCTTGGCAGGGCTTGCAGCGTCTTTCGGCCAGTTGTTCTTCGGCCAACGTCGTCATGCAAGAATTATCGCCGACGGGCGCGGAGAGTCAACGGTGCGGAAAAGCGTTCAATAGAAAGCACGCACCGCGCGGCGTGCAACTGGAACAGCTTAAGCTTCCGGCACGGCCAATGCCTGATCGATCAATTCCATCAGGACAACGGGGTCGAACGGTTTTCGCAGGCAATAGATGCCGCCGGCCGGATAGCTGCGGCGGATGATATCGGGCAACTGGGCGCCGGAAAGGAACATCAGGGGCACGTCCTTCAATCCGGGTCGCTCCTTGAGACGTTCGCAAAATTCCACGCCGCTTTCACCCTGCAAGCTGACATCGCAAAGGATCAAGGCAGGCGTTGTAGCCTCGGCTGCCGCCATCGCCTCGTCGGGCGTCGTGCAGCACTGGCATGACAACTTCGCCGTGGCCAGTTGCGATGCCACCGCATCGAGTACCTGGCGATCGTCGTCGATCACCAATACCAACGGTTGTTCGTTTCCCATTGATCTCATCGCTGCGTGCCTCGAATGTTCCGTGCCTTGCTAGCCGTTCCATGACTTCTGCTACAGTATTATTCGGCCGCCAAGTCCTGGTTATTGATTAGACTCCGACTGAATCTCGCAATCGGACTGATCGGTATAATCGTCAACCTCACTGTCGTTCGGTGTGGCTAGGGGCACTGACGTATAGGATTTTTATGGGGCTTGTTGCGCTCGCTTCACCCCGCATACGTCGGAGCGCACACGAAGCATGACGGCTACAACTTTGGCATGGCGAGGTTTACCAACTGCACGGCGCGCTGCCGGGCAGCGGCGTCCCAGGTGAAATGGAATTCCAGACCGGGGCGAAGAAAACTTAGCACCAGGTCGGACGGCGGCGACTTCAGGATCCGCTCGGCGGCTAACGCGTAGACGAGCATCTGTAACTCGTACTGCGCGGCCACGTCGGCCAGGGTATCCTGGGTGACATGGTTGGTCTTATAATCCAACAGATTCCATTGGCCGGAGGTGTCGCAATACAAGCAATCGATAAAGCCCTGGAGATGCAAGCCGCTCGGATTCGCCGCGTTGGCGTGCGCGGCATGATCTTCGGGTGGCCACGCCAGGAGGAACTCCAATTCGCGGTACACCCGTTTTGCCGCGGCAATCTCGGCGGCCCGCGGCGACGCAAGAAAGCGCCTGATGAGTTCCACGGGCTCCTCCGGGCTGGCGTCGACGCCCGAAAAATGCTCGTCGGCATGTCGCCGCACCAGATCTCGAACGTCTTCGGGCCGCGCGAAATCGACCTGGGATAAGACGGCGTGCACCAGCGTGCCAAGGCCTCGGGCGTCTAGAGGTGATCTTGACGGCGCCTCGTCGTCCATCGGGCTTAGATCGACGTCCGACGTGCTGGCGTGCAGCGTGCCGCGTAGACGCGAGAAGGAGTATTGCCGCCGCGCGGCCCCGTCGTAGGCGACTGGCGCCAAGTATCGCGGTCGCCGGCCCGCGCCGTCGTGGGCCATCTGCGTTGCCTTGTCCACGATCTTCATCAGGTCGCGCCGGTGTCGAAGATCGACCGGTTTCGATTGGATCGCCGGTCGTGTTGCCGTTACCATCACGCAATTGTGGAAGGTTTGCGAAGTCCGGCGGCCGCTTTGTGCCGCCGATGGGCGACGGGGCTCGCCTCTTGTGCTGCGCGAAGCTCCGGTGGTCAGGTCGAATCGTCGTCCGAGCATTTCCATCCACGGTCCGGCCGATGCGCCGGGGTCGTCCGTGGCAGCCGAGAGGATCAGGAAGTCGGCGGCCCGGGTCGTGGCGACGTAAAACAGCCGCGTCAGTTCCGAGAGGTCTTCTTCGTTTTCTGCCATCATGAAAAGATCGTAGCCGGTCGTGGCGTCTGCATCTTTGAACATCGGCCCCAACTCGGGCGTAAAGGCCATCACCGAGCCCCGCACCATCCGCGGACGCGCGATGTCTGGGACGACGACCACGGGGAACTCCAAACCCTTCGATTGATGAATCGACATCAATTTCACCACGTCGGTCGATTCGGGATGCGTGGCGGCCAAGGCTTCGTCGGGCTGCCGGGCGACAAATTGCGAGAGCTGCGTGATGAAGTCGGAAAGGAAGAACATCCCCGTCCGATCGAAACTCCGCGCCTGCTCGATCAACTTGTGCAAGTTGGCCAGTTTGCGCTCGCCGAGAAATTCAGCCAGCAGCAGTGCGTCGTAACCAGTGCGATCTAGGGCCTGATAGATCAACTCGGCTATGGGCAGCCGGTCTTTCAGTGCACGAAGCTCGCAGAGCGTGGCGGCCGCGTACTGGGCCTGCTGTCGCTGTTGGGCGTCGAGATGTTCGGGCGGCTCGGCATCGAACAGGCCCGCCGCAAGGCTTCGGGGCTGTGAAAGCCACAGCAGGGACTCGTCGAGCAGACCGAAGAAGGGGCTGCGAAGCACGCCGGCCAGGCTCACTTCGTCGCAAGGGCTGTTGATCGCCCGCAGCAAGTTCAACAGGTCGTAGATTTCCTGCTGCGCGTAAAACGCATGGCCGCCGACGAGGTAATAATCGATGCCATAGCGGCGCAAAGCTTCTTCGTAGTATTCGACGTTGGTCAGGGCGCGAAACAGCAGTGCGACGTCGCCCGGCCGCAAGGCCCGCAACTCGGAGTGGCCCGTCGTGTCATCGCAGACGATTTTTTCGCCGCCGTCGAGCATGGCACGGATTCGTCGTGCGATCCAATCAGCCTCTCGGCGGCGGAGGCGCTCTTGGCGTCCCATGTCGTCGAGCGCGGAATTGGGGACAGGTGGTTCGTCGCCCGTTGGCCCGGCCGAAGGATCGTCGATGGCCCAAAGAAATTCGACGGCTGGCGAGGGGCCAAGTTGCGGGCGATGCGCCTCCAGCGGTTCGTAGTCGGCGCCAAACTCTTCGCGGAACAGTTGATTGACGAACTCCAACACGGCTGGCTGGCTGCGAAAATTCAGCGTCAGCGGCAGTTGGCCGGCCGCGGGGACTTCGCCGCGCAACTGTCGAAAAACGTGCGGCTGCGCGCCTCGGAAGCGATAGATCGACTGCTTGTAGTCGCCCACTAAGAACAACTTGCCGCGAAGGTATTCGTTGTCGCACAGGGCCTTGACCACCTCGACCTGCAGCGGATCGGTGTCTTGAAACTCGTCGACCAGCAGCAGATGGATGCCGGCGGCCAACCGTTTGCGAAGCTGCGGATGGTCCGGGTCGACGAGCAGGTCGCGGGCTCGGATCAGCAAGTCGTTGAAATCCAGGACGGCAAGTTCCTGTTTCCTCCGGTCGTACTCCGTCGCCATGTCGGCGGCCAAGCAAAGGGCCTGCAAAGCCGCTTCGGCCGCTGGCATGGCTGCCGCGCGGTCGAACTCGATTTGGGCTGCCACGCCGTCGATCGCGTCGCGCAGCGCCTTGGCTGCATCGCGAAATTGGGCGTAGATCTCTTCATTGACCCAATGTTTGTTTGTCCCGCCTCCTTGCACTCTGGCCGCCTCGCGAATGGCCGCCAGATCGGCCGCCACCTGTTGGCTTGCCGAAAGTGCTGGGAGATGCTCGCGCAGAAAATCGCACCGCTGGCGCATCACGGCATGCGACGGCGGATAGCGAGTTGCCAAGTCCAGCACGGTAATGGCAGGCGCCGACTCGCTGATCTTTCGCAGCACGCGAGGCACCGTGTCGGTGCGCCAGAAATCGTACCACCGTGCGGAAAGCGTTTCGGCCGTTTCGCCGCGCCAGGCCGACCAATCGATCGATTGCCGCGTGGCCAATAGCCGGGCGATCATCTGCCGAAGCCGATCCAGTCCGAATCGCGTCACCAAGGCCAGGGTCGATTCATCGCGCAGGGCGAGGCGTTCGCGAAGCACGTTATCGATCAGCTCGAACAGCAGCGTATCAGCCGCCGCACCGTCGAGCACGCGGAATCGCGGATCGACGCCCGCCTCGACGGCGTGTCCCCGTAGCAGCGATCCGCAAAAGGCATGGATGGTGCTGATTCGGGCCGAGTCCAGGTCGCGCAGCAGTTCCAGCCAATAGTCGGCGTGCTCGGGCGGACAATTCAGCAGGCGGCGATGGCAGGCGGCGCGAACGCGGTCGCGCATTTCCCGCGCGGCCCGCTCGGTAAACGTAATCGCCGCCAATTGGTTCAGCCGCGGGCGCGCCGCCGTCCCGTCGGGGTCGAGTTCGGCCAGAAATCGTTCGATCAGGACGAAGGTCTTGCCGCAGCCGGCGCCGGCCGACAACGCGACCGAGGCGCCGCGGGCGGTTACCGCACGGTGCTGTTGGTCGGTCAGGCCGGGGCTACTGACTCGTTGGCCGGCTGGCATATCTTCTCCAAGGAACGAACCTGATTGATGCGACAGATCGTGCTGTACGGGCAATAGGCGGTGCAACGCTGGTCGGCGCTCTCGACAGGGAACCGGCCTCGGCGAAGCGCCGCCACCAACGCGAGAACCGCGTCGCCGAGGGTGTTGCGAATCGCTTCCCACTCCGCTTCCAGTTCGATGCGGCCGTTGTCGTTGCGATACATGCGCAGGGCCTGCCTCGGTTTGAAGCCGCCGTCGCGCACGTACCAATAGCCGGCCTGCCAAGGCAGCACGTCGCGATCGGTCAGCAAGAGGTCGGCGGTGGCGATGGCGTAGATCGGTAGTTGCAGCGTGGTGCCCGCCGTGATGCTCTCGGACGTGAGCCGGATCGAGCCGCCGGTCTTGTAGTCGAGCACATTGAAGACGTCATATCCGGCGACCACGCCCGAGTCGATCCGGTCGACCCGTCCGGAGACGAAGACGATGTTACTGCCGCGGACAAACTCCAGTGGGCCGACCGAGTCGTCGCTCCGGCCAAACGAGATCTCGAACAATTCGGCCGCCATCGGCGTGTCGAAGCCCTGCCACAGCGTGTTGTATTTTTCAAGCTGCTGGCGATAGTCGGCCAGCCATTGCACGACCAGTCGGCGATCGATTTCGCGCAAGGCGGCGGCCACGGTGCTGTCGGTATCGATGGGCAGCGTTTCATCGATCACGGCCGCTAGGAGCGTGTCGAACTCGGCGGCCTCCAATTCCAGGGGCGTGGCGGGACGGCCCAACCGCTCGTTCACGCGGCGGTGGAACACGGCCAGCACGTCGTGTACGGCTCGGCCGCGGTTGCGGACGTCGAACTCCAGCGACAGTTCTTCCAGCGGCTCGATGCCGAGCACACGCTCGATCAGGAATCGAAAGGGGCAGGTTGCATAGTGCTCCAAGTCGGTGGCCGAGAAGACGTGCTGCCGCGGAAAGCGGCTGGCGAAATATGATTGAGCATCGGTCCCTAGGAGCAGCCCTTCGGCCGGGCCGAATCGCTCGCGGTCCTGGCGGAGGTAAACGGTCGCGAGCCCGGCAACGAGGTTGGAGGAAAGGGGCGAAAGGAGCGGGGAGACGGGAGAGGGAGTGGCGGCCGCGCTGGTCGGTGTTCCGCGTTTCGCCTTTTTTGCAGAACCGCGCTTCGGATGCTTCTCGGTTTGCGTCTCTGCGAAAAGCGACCGCTGCGTCTCCCCTTTTTCTCTCTCCTCTCTCCTCTCTGTGTGCAAGAGCCCGGCCAGCAGGGCCACGTTTCCGTCCAGCGCCGTAGCCAGGGCCTTGATGCGGAACTCGGCCGCGCAGTGTGGCTCATCGTCGGGCGGAATCGGGCTCAGATCGGCCCGCTCAACACGCGGAATGTTCAGTGGGGCGAACGCCTGTTCGACTTCGCGGAGAAAAGGACTTGGCAACAGCGGCTGCGCCGACGCATCGAGCGCGGGGTAGCTAAGGTACAGCCGCTTGCCGGCCCGAGTGACGGCTTCGTAGAACAGCAGCATTTCCTCGCGGGTGCGCTCGGTGCGTGGCACGAACGGCAGGCCGGCGTCGATCATGCGGCCGTATTCCGCCTCGCTATAGAGCCGGTTGTCGCGCTCGGGCGGCGGAAAGACCTTTTCGGAGAGCCCGGCGAGAAAAACGTAGGGGATGCGAAGCGAGCGGATGCTGGAGGCCGACAGAACGCGGACGCAGCCCGACTCGTCGCCGGCGTGGCCGATCGATTCGCTGGCGAGGATATCGAGCAGGGCGTCGAGGGCCGCCCGACGATTTAGCTCCGGCGGACGCTGTTCGAGCCATGCAGCGAGCCGATCGCCGGCGGCCAGCACTTCCATCAGGCGATTCCACGCATGACGGTCGGCCAGCGCCGGCGACGATAGCGATTCTCCTGCCGTCTCTCTCGTCGGCGCACCGCCATCGGTGGCGCGGGCATCTGTGTCGGCCTCGATGGTTCGCAGCAAACCGGTCTCGCGGGCCAGACATTGCCAGGCGGCTGCCCAATGGGGCAAGGTGGCGCGGTCCGGCAAGGCGTCCAGCGCCGCCGCAAGGCATTGCAGGATGGCCAAGGTGGTTTGGCGAGCCGCTTGGTGCGACTTCGACGAATCGTCGCTTTTGCTCTCAGTTTTCGTCAGAGCCCGATTAAGCTGATCGAGGAGCCGTTGCCTGCCGCCGGGCGTTTGTAGATTGCGAACGGTTCGCTCGACGTCGGCCGCCGCGCGGCCCTGCTGCCAATCGGCCCAGTCGGGCCGGAAGAAGTTGCCGCCCAGCACCGACAGCAACTGATCGAACGGCCAATCGTCGAGGTCCAAGCGGAGCATCGCGGAGAGAGCACGCAAACAGGGCGCACGATCCAACGGCGCACCCGACTCGAAGACGACGGGAATACCGAATCGATCGAAGACTTCGCCCAGCAAGCCCGTAACGTCTTGGGGGGAGCGAAAGACAACGGCTATGTCACCCGGCCGCGCCTCGCCGTCGACGAGCAATCGCTTGATCCGCCCGGCAAGCAGTTCCATCTCGCCGACCTGCCGTGCGGCTGCAAGGATTTCGATGTCGGAGACAGGCGATGGGGATGTGGGGCCGGGGGCATGGGGCGGGGAAATGCCTGCGACGTGAGCGACGGCCTCCCTCGTCCCCCGTCCCCCGTCCCCCGTCCCCGCCCTCGGATTCAGAAAGAGCTTTCGCTCCAGATGTTCGATGGTGGGCCAAGCGGGCGCGGTCGGTCGCGCGATCGTTTCCACCGTGACCTGCGGGTGTCGGCGGCGCAGTTCCGCCAGGGTTTTCAGAGGCTTGGCGAAAAGGTCGGATCGCCGCGGCTCTTCCTCGATCAGAAGAGTAATGACCGTTGTCGTGGCGCGCTCGGCCAGGATCTCGATGATCTCGTGCTGCGTCCGCGTGAAATCGGAGAAGCCGTCCGCGATCACGAGTTGAAGCCGGTGCCCGCCGCCCTTCTGCAGCACGTCACGCGCCGACCAGAAGCGGCCTTCGGCGTCGAACAGGCCGTGTTCGCGCAGCGCCTGTTGATAGGCTTCGTAGATTTCCAACAGTTCGACGTCTTTGTCGCCCACGCCTCGGGCTTTGCAGGCGCGCTGGAACTCTTCAGGCCAAATCTCCAGGCGTTTCATCTCGCTGATGAACTCGCCGATCAAATCGACCAGACCGGCCGTGGCGGCGATGGATCGAAAGTGCGTCAGTCGACCCCGGGCCGCTTGCTCGGCGATGATCTGACGGATCAGCTCACGTTTCATCAACCGGGTCATGGGCCGGATAGCGACGCCGGCGGATCGCAATACGGTTTCGGCGAACTTCTCGAAGGTCATCACGCCCGGGCTGAAGCATCCGGCGAATGGGCCCTCGAAGAGCCTTTGGCGCACCTCGTTGACCGCTCGCCACGTCGGCGCCAGCCAGAGCAACGTGCCGGGCTCCTCAGGCGCGAGGGCTGCCCGATATTGCGCCAGCAGGCGGTCGGTCTTCCCACAACGAGCAGGGCCGGTCAGGATAGTTAGCATGGAAGCAGGGTCAACGAACTGGCGCCGCGGCGTCTTGCACGGCATAATCGTACCAAATTTACGATCGCCCTCAGAGCGCATCTCCGCATTGGGTAGCGTCCAGATCGCTTTCGGAACCGTGGAATCACGCCGCCGGTAACGCTACACGTTCGTGCGACACGCACTAGCCCCGCATTCTGCCGGATGGGAGGGTTTTGTCAAGGAAAAAACGCTGGCCGAGCCCTTGCATTCCCGGCGGCGGTAACTTAAAAATAGGGAACAAGCCGAAGTGGCGGAATTGGCAGACGCGCTAGGTTCAGGACCTAGTTCCCGTTAAGGGAGTGGAGGTTCAAGTCCTCTCTTCGGCACCTTGCGGCGCAACGATTTACGGCGTGACCGAGCCCGGACTGTGTGAGGGTTCTATCGCGACCACTTGCCGCGCGTGCTGGCGCCGCTCCACCTACCGTGGCCGTTGCCGCTCTGCTAACGTGATGGGATGGCCATTCTGGGCGCCCATCAATCGATTGCCGGCGGATACTACAAGGCGGTCGAGCGCGCCCACGAGCGGGGCTGCGACTGCGTACAGCTTTTTCTGAAGAATAACAATCAGTGGGCGGCCAACGATATCACGGCGGAGCAGGCCCGGCAGTTTCGAGAAGCGCTACCGAACTTGGGCGTAGGCCACCCGATCGCGCACGACAGCTACCTCATCAATCTGGCCAGCCCGGACAGGACCCTGTGGAAGCGCTCGGTCGAGGCATTTGTGGACGAATTGCGTCGGGCCGAGTTGCTGGGCATCAGATACGTTGTCACGCATCCCGGCGCCTACACGTCGGCAAGCGAAGAAGCCGGGCTAAGCAACGTCGTTCGGGCCGTGAATGAGATCAACGCCCAAACGCGCAAGCTTCACGCACGGTGTCTGCTGGAGACAACAGCCGGGCAAGGTACGGCGCTCGGGTGGAGGTTCGAACAGCTTGCAGCGGTCTTCGATCGTGTCAAAGACCCGGACCGCTTGGGCGTGTGCTTCGATACGTGCCATGTGTTTGCGGCCGGATATGAACTGAACACGCCGAAGAAGTATGCCGCCACGATGAACGCCTTCGATCGGCTGGTGGGCCTGAAGCGGATCAAGGCATTTCATCTGAACGACAGCCGGCGGGAGTGCGGCAGTCGGGTCGACCGCCACGAGCACATCGGTCGGGGCGCCATCGGCATTCGCGCTTTCCGGCTTCTGTTGGCCGACGAGCGGTTCCCAGCGGTGCCCATGTACCTGGAGACACCCAAAGGGGAGGATGGTGGAGTTGATTGGGACGTACGAAACCTGAGGGTATTGCGGGGGATGTTGTAGGGGCCGCCTGTTGTAGGCCTTTTTTGGCGACGTCACAATTGACCCCCCTGCGGCGTGTCGATAGATTACAGTGATGGATTTGGCATACTACAAGCGATTTCGCATGGAAATCAATTTGGCCGGGCGCAATTTGGCGCCGGGGCCCTTGCCGCCGCAGTATCGTTTCATTCGCTGGCATGAATCGCTGTTGGATGCCTTTTCGCGAGCAAAGTATCTCAGCTTCCGCGGCGAGTTGGATGCCAGCGTCTTTCCCTGCCTGGGAGAGTTTCAGGGTTGCCGGCGGTTGATGGGCGAAATCGCCCGCAAGCCGGGGTTTCTGCCGGGTGCGACGTGGCTGCTGGTGCGCACAGCCAACGGGGAGAGCGATACCGAGGCAGAATACTGCGGCACGGTACAAGGGGTGTGCGACAAGCACGGCTTGGGAGGCATCCAGAATCTTGGTATCGCGCCTGAGCATCGCAACCTGGGCCTGGGCACGAACCTGTTGTTGTGCTCTTTGCTCGGCTTTCAGCAAGCCGGCGCAAAGCGAGTTTATCTGGAAGTGACCGCTCAAAACGAGGGTGCAATCCGGCTCTATCGGCGAATCGGATTCGTTACGGTCAGGATCGTCTACAAGTCCGTCGAGGCGCAATACACCACGTGACGCATTCCATACTTTCCCACACGTACTCGAACGGACTGGTTCTCGTGGCCGAGCCCATGCCGTGGTTGCAGTCGGCCGCATTCACGTTTCTTGCTCCGGCCGGTTGCGCCTACGATCCGCCCGAGCGGGCTGGTGTGAGCAGTTTTCTCTGCGAGATGGCCCTGCGCGGAGCGGGCCCGCGCGACAACCGCCAGTTCATTCTCGACTTGGACAACCTCGGCGTCGAGCGGAGCGAATCGGTTTCGAGCTCGCATACCAGCTATTGTGGGGCCATGCTGGCCGAGAATTTGCCCAAGGCCCTGGCGATCTACGCCGACGTGTTGCGGCGGCCGCACCTGCCCAACGAACAGTTGGAGGCGGGCCGGCTGGCGATGGTTCAGGAATTGCGCGCGATTGAAGATGAACCGTCGCAAAAGGTGATGATCGAACTGCGACGTCGCCATTATCCGCAGCCGTGGGGTCGGCCTGCCCAGGGAGAGCAGCAGGCGCTGGAGGCGATTAATATTGCCGATATTCGCCGGCAGTTTGACCGCTATTATCGCCCCAACGGCACGATCCTTGGCGTGGCCGGCTGCGTCGATTGGCCGAGCTTGAAGGACCGTGTCGGCGAATTGTTGGGCGACTGGTCGGCAGGCCAGCCTGCGACGATCGAAGAGGCGCCAGCCGTGGGCCGCTACCGGCATCTGGACTACGATTCGCATCAGACGCAGATAGGCATCGGCTATGATTGCGTGCCGTACCGCGATCCGGATTATTTTCAGGCGTGGGGCGCCGTGGGCGTTTTGAGCGGCGGAATGAGCGCCCGGCTGTTCACCGAGGTTCGCGAGCGGCGCGGCCTCTGCTATACGGTTTACGCTACGATCAACACCCTGCTGCATCGCGGCGCCGTGTTTTGTTACGCCGGAACGGGCGCCGATCGGGCGCAACAAACGCTCGACGTGACTCTCGGCGAACTGTCACGATTGGCCAAGGGAATTGAAGAGCACGAGATCGAACGGCTGAAGGCGCGGATCAAGAGCGCGCTGATTATGCAGCAGGAGTCGAGCAGTTCGCGCAGCTCGTCGCTGGCACGCGACTGGTATCACCTCGGCCACGCCCGGACGTTGGACGAGGTGGGCCGGCTGATCGATGGCGTGACACATCGCAGCATTAACGCATTTTTGGCCGATCATCCGCCCGGGGAGTTTACGGTGGTCACACTCGGCTGCCGCCCGTTGGAGGTGCCCAATGGAGTTTCGTGAGCAGACATTGCCCAACGGGCTGCAAGTCGTGGCTGAATGTAACGGCGCCGCTTATTCGACGGCGTTGGGCTTTTTCGTCAACGCGGGCGCTCGCGACGAGACGGATGCCATTTCGGGCGTGAGTCATTTTCTGGAGCACATGGTCTTTAAGGGCACGGCCCGCCGCTCGGCCGACGACGTCAATCGCGAGTTTGACGAGATGGGGGCGCATTACAACGCCTTTACGAACGAGGAAAACACGGTCTTCTATGCCGCGGTGCTGCCCGAATATCAAGATCGCGCTGTTGACCTTCTGGCCGACATCCTCCGGCCGTCGTTACGCGACGAGGACTTCCACACCGAGAAGAAGGTGATTTTGGAAGAAATCCAGATGTACGACGATCAGCCGCCGTTTGGCGCCGATGACAAGTGCCGGGCCCTTTTTTGCGGTTCACACCCGCTGGGTCGAAGCGTGTTGGGCACGGCCGAGAGCGTTGGCGGCCTGACGCCCGATGCCATGCACGCTTATTTTCGCCATCGGTACAGCCCGGGTAATATGGTGTTGGCCGGAGCGGGCCAGATCGATTTCGACCGGCTCGTGGCAATCGCCCAGAAGTGCTGCGGCGATTGGGAGCCGTCGCCAGTGGTGCGAACGCTCGAACGACTGCCGAGCCGCGACGGTTTTCAGGTGCTGCATCGCGAGTCGGCCGCGCAGCAATATTTGTTGCAACTCACTGCTGGTCCATCGGCCGAGGATGACGATCGCTACGCCGCCAAGCTGCTGGCCACTGTGCTGGGCGACGACTCCGGCAGCCGGCTCTATTGGGAGTTGGTCGACCCGGGCTTTGCCGAAACGGCCAGCCTGCACCATACCGAGCATCAGGGCGCTGGCATGATGATGACCTACATGAGTTGCGAGCCGAATGAGGTGGCCGACAACCTACGACGGATCATCGATGTTTATCGTCAGGCCGAAGCCGAGGGCATTTCGGCCGCCGAGTTGGACCAGGCAAAGAACAAAATTCGCTCGCGCATCGTGCTTTCCGGCGAGCGTCCACGGGGCAGGCTTTTTGCGGTAGGGAGCGACTGGATCTACCGGCGGGAATATCGGACGGTCGAGGCCGAGTTGCAGACCGTGGCCGGCATCAGCCTGGACGAGGTTCTCGCCGTATTAGCAAAGTATCCGCTCACTCGCCCCACGACGATAACGATTGGTCCGCTGGCCGACGTGCCGCAGCCGAGCTGATTTTTCCCGGGGACGGACGGATCTTCGGTGGCACGCCCTTCGCTGGGGCTCAAGGCGTGCCACGCATCGTCAGGTCACCGCTTCTGCGAAGCGGTGACACACTGCCTGTCATCTTCTTACTTGGTAATTTAGGCAAACTATACGGGTGGTATCGTTGAGCATCAAGGTGCCGTTTCTGCCGGACCGATCAATCAAGTTGTTATCCGCGTTGACGCGGGAAGGCCAATCCCCGCGCGGTGGGTCAACAGCGTGCCGCGGCCGCCTGGAAAGCCGCGAGATTTGGGCAACACCCGCGATCGACTTGCCATGCTTGACCGACCCTCGCGATCCACCCGAGCATCGGCGACTAGAGTCGCCGTATGTAGCCATATCTGCAATCATTTTTCGCTGATCGGCCTGGCGTGGATTTATGCCTGCCTGTTGACTCTGCCTGCCGCTGCCTCGGAACTCCGCGAAACGCCCATCGTCAAGGCGATCCAGCGCGTGCGGGCGTCGGTGGTCAATATTCGCGGTGAAAAGACTGTCGTCATTCCTGCCAGCCAAACGGCTGGGGTCGAGGCTAACCGCCGCGTCAACGGCATGGGCACCGGCGTGGTGATCGACTCCCGCGGTTACATCATGACCAATTACCATGTGGTCGATGGCGTCCGCGACATCCTCGTCACGTTGGCCGATGGTCAGCGGCACATCGCCAAACTCGTTGCCCGCGACACCGAGACCGATCTAGCCATCATCAAGGTCGATGTGCCCCATCCACTGTCGGCGATTCCGCTAGGCACGTCGTCCGATCTGATGCCGGGCGAGACGGCGATCGCGGTGGGCAATGCCTACGGCTACGAGCATACGGTGACCCGCGGCATCATCAGCGCGCTGCATCGGGCGGTGCAGGTAAGCGACGCCCAGTATTACGACGATCTGATCCAAACCGACGCGAGCATCAACCCGGGCAACTCGGGCGGGCCGCTGCTGAACATCGACGGCGACATGATCGGCATCAACGTGGCGGTGCGGGCCGGCGCGCAGGGCATCGGCTTCGCCATCCCCGTCGACAAAGTCGCCTCGGTGGCCGCCACGCTGCTGGCTTCGTGCAATTCCAGTAAGGTTCGGATCGGCGTTGCCTTGTCGAGCGATCCGACGCAGGCGTCGCAAGGCATGGTGGTGGGCACGGTGGACGCCAATAGCCCCGCGGCAGCCGCGGGATTGTCTGCGGGCGACGTGATTGCGGCAGTCGACGGCATCGACATTGAGCGGTCGTTGGACTTTCAGCGGGCGATGCTCGATCGCCGGCCGGGTGAGCAGATTCGCTTGGTCGTGCGGCGGACGGGCAACCCACTGAACATGACGCTGACGCTCGGCGACGCGCCCGAAGCGGCCAAGCCGGTCGGCCAGCCGGCGTGGGAACTGTTGGGCGTCGAACTGCGGCCGATCGCCCCCGAGGAGTTTCGCAAAAACCATCAGACCCGCTATCGCGGCGGTCTGAGCGTCGTGGCCGTTCGACCCAACAGTCCGGCGGCCAGTCAGGGCATCGTACCCGGCGACGTGCTAGTCGGCATGCACATCTGGGAAACGCTTAGCCTGGAGAACGTCGCCTACATTCTCAAGCGGCCCGAGTTTTCCGGGCTCAATCCGGTGAAGTTCTTCATCGTTCGCGGCGACGAAACGCTCTTCGGCTATCTGCCCGCGACCTCGCCGAAAACCGCGCAGCGGTAATGCCCGACTGGGCCTTCTCCGCGGAAAGCCGACTATAGGCGGGTGCATTCCGCACTTTGCATTGCACGAAAATAGCCCGAAGGGCTATCATAGAAAAAGCCCTTCGGGCTATCAGCGGCATCCAATGGTCATGCAAAGTGCGGAATGCACCCCTATAGGCAATGGGCTTGATTTTCGTATAGCCCAAGGTATACTTAATCATGGCGTCCGAGAAGCCTTTCTCAGAAGTCAAGAAGCTGCTGGATCGCGCCGGATACCGGTTGGTACGTATCAGCGGTTCCCATCACTACTTCACCAAACCGGGAACAGAACCGTTCTCCATTCCGGTCCATCACGGAAAGGTGAAACCCTATTATGTCCGCCAAGTCGAAAAAATCGGCCAAGGCGATTGATCGGCCGTTCGACGCCCACACCATGACAAAGGCCATGAAGCTTGCCGAGCAGTACCAAGTTATCCTGGCTTTCGAGGGCGGGCACTGGTACGGCCGGGGACTGGAGTTGCCGAACATCCACGGCGACGGTAAAACCGTCAACCAGTGCGTCGGAAATACCCGTGACGCTTTTGCCGGTTGGGTGGCCTACTTGTTAGAGGACGGCCAGCGCCCTCCGACGCCGGCACGCGAAGGCACCCGCACGGCCCAGGTGAATGTTCGGCTGACTTCGGAAGAAAAGGTGCTGTTGGAGGCCACCGCGAAACGAAAAGGGTTCAGCGGATTATCGGATTTCGTCCGCGCTGCGGCCATGGAACTGGCCAAGTGACCGCCCGACAATGCCGCAGTTCCCACATGGTGCGTTTCACGCACCCTACAAACTTTGCGTCGCTCGCCCTCACCCTCACCCTCTTGCAACGGAAGAGGGGACCAATTTGCCGTCATCATGGAACGCGAACTAGTCTCTTGGCTGCGCGAACGATTGCCGCCGCATCCGCTGCTGCGCCTCGGGCCGGGCGATGATGCCGCGGTGCTCGAAATGTCCGGCATCAAGGAGTGCGTCGTCACCGTCGACCTGTTGACCGATCACGTTGATTTTCAGTTGGCGGAAACCGATCCGCGGCTCGTGGGCGCAAAGCGTTGGCAGTGAATCTCAGCGATCTGGCGGCGATGGCCAGCAAGCCGCTGGCCGGCGTGATCGCCGTGGCCTTGCCCCGGCAAGGCGGCATGGATCTGGCCATGGCGCTGTACGAAGGGATGCTGCCACTGGCCGAGCAGTATGAGCTGATCATTGCTGGAGGCGACACGAACAGTTGGGATGGGCCACTGGCAATCAGCATTACGCTGTTGGGAACGGTTACCGATCGCGGCGTGCTCGCCCGCGGCGGAGCCCAGCCCGGCGACCGGATCGTGGTCACTGGTTCATTCGGCGGGAGCATTTTGGGACGTCATCTCGATGTTCAGCCGCGCGTCACGGAAGCACTCTGCTTGCACGCGGCCTACGAACTGCACGCCGGCATCGACGTCAGCGACGGCCTGTCGTTGGATTTGAGCCGCGTGCTCGACGAGAGTCGCTGCGGCGCGGTGCTTCGGGCCGATGCCGTGCCGGTGTCGGATGATGCCCGCCGTTTGGCCGACAAGTTGGCCGACGGCTCGACGCCGTTGGAGCATGCCCTGGGCGATGGCGAAGATTTTGAATTGGTCCTGGCCGTGCCGCCGGCGGAGGCGCGGCGGATGTTAGCCGAGCGGCCGACGGCCGTGTCGCTTAGCGACATTGGCGAGTTTGTCGCTGAGCCGGGGCTGTGGATCGAGGAAGCCGGCCGAAGGCGTCCGCTGACTCCGCGTGGTTGGCAACACGATTTCCAATGAACCGTTTTATTTACGAAGCCGCCGACGAAGCAGCGACTGCCCAACTTGGCGCGGCGCTGGCCGACGTGCTGCCCGACGGCACGACAGTGGCCATGCGAGGCACTCTCGGCGCGGGCAAGACCCGGCTGGTTCAAGCAATTGCCGAAGCGGCGGGCGTCGATCGCCGTAGCGTGCTTAGCCCGACGTTCGTCTTGATCCAGGAGTATCACGGACGCCGTTCGATTTACCACATTGATGCGTATCGGCTGCACGACGAAGACGAATTTCTCGCATTGGGGGGCGAGGAATATTTTGAAGGCACCGGGCTTGTGCTGATTGAGTGGGCTGATCGCGTGGAGGGTTGCCTGCCTAAAGATCGCGTCGAGGTCAATATCGAGGTCACGGGGGAAGCGTCGCGGCAGTTTAGCGTCCTTGGCGTTGGCGAAAAGTACGCGGCTACGGTCGGCCAACTGGCTCGGCGGCTGCCAAGTTGACAAAACCCTCCTGTGGAGTTACTGTTAAGAGATTGGGGCTGTTCGCACGGCTGCCTATGCGGGTTATGCTTCAACATGACGTCCGGTGCGTGCGCACGTTATGCTGAAGCATAAATCGCGGGACCTTGCCAGGGTAACAACGGTCACGACGGTTTGCACGATGTCGACGGATAATGACGCCGCGGTTCCAGAACTCTCGCTTCTTAAGAAACTTCAGCAGCGGATCGGCTATCAGTTCAACGACGAAGTTCTGTTGCTGGCTGCGTTGACGCATGCCTCCGGAGCCGAGCACCGTCTGGCGTCGAACGAACGGCTCGAATTTCTCGGCGATGCCATTCTCGGCGCCGTGGTGTGCGAACTTCTGTATCACAAGTATCCCGAGTATCTCGAAGGAGACTTGACGCAGATCAAGTCGATTGTCGTCAGTCGACAAACCTGCACAAAGATCAGCGAAGCGTTGGGGATGCAGGAGTTTTTGATTCTGGGTAAGGGGATGACCACGCATCCAAGCGTTCCGCCGTCGCTGTTGGCCGACGTCTTCGAGTCGATGGTGGCTGCGATCTATCTCGATGGCGGCGATGCGGCGGCACGGCGATTCATTACCGACGCGATTGGTCCGGAGATTGAACTGGCGGCGGAAGGGGAGACGGGCAATAACTATAAGTCGCTGTTGCAGCAACTTGCGCAACGGCAGCACGGCACGACGCCGACCTACCAATTGCTTGATGAGAAGGGGCCGGACCACAGCAAGTGCTTCAAGGTGGCGGCGCAGGTTGGCGGCAGCCTCTATCAGGCGGCCTGGGGACGCAACAAGAAAGAGGCCGAGCAGCGTGCGGCCCGCAACGCCCTGAGTGAATTGGGCGGCCAGACGCCGCCGTTTGCGTCGGATTGAGGCCGGCTCAGGCCTGAAAACGGCATTTCCGGAAGCCGCCTTATGCGGTCTGTGCTGCACCGGCGTCTGAAGTCACTCGCGCAAGGTTACCTATTCTCTCAAAATTGAGGGGCGATTCCTCCGGACGCCAACGACCCCAAGAAAATAGAAACGCCCGGTCAGCCGTGCCGGGCGCTTCTTTCTCGTCGTAATGTTCTTCCAAGCGCGGAAGTAGGACTGCTTTAGACGGCGGTGCTGGAAACAGCGATGCCGTCCGACGAGCTACTTCTTGGCTTTCTTCTTGGCAACCTTCTTCTTGGCCTTCTTGGCCGGTGCCTTCTTCGCAACCTTCTTCGCAGCCTTCTTAGCTACTTTCTTCTTCTTGGCCACCAGACGTCCTCCTACTAGCGTTTGGGCGATTGACTGTCCGCCATACAGGCTGGGGCCGATGCGCGTCAGTCACTTCGCCACAGAAACAAGACAACGAACTTTGAACTTCGCGACATCCTGTCACCGATGCAACGAGCACCGAAACAAGTCGCCGTTCGTTTCCATCCTATGCGTTGAATTCTCCCTTGACAAGGAACATCAACTGTCATGATCGTAATCATTTTCAAAATCTTTGCAAGTACAATTCTCATCCAACAGACCTAAAAAATCTTTTAACGCGCGTCTGATATGCGCTCCGCTATGTCGTTCGGCGCGCTCGAAAGTGCGCCGCGAAGCGCGCCGTTGCTCACAACGAATCGGCGGGCGCGAAGCATGCGCGACGATCGTGATTTGCACAACGAAGTTTCATCGCTCGCACCATGAATTTGATGGACGACGAGACGCCGTGCGCGTGTTGGCGCGAGCGAAGCACCATGCTGTGCGAGTCGTCAACAGTGCGCTCGCGTCAAAGACGGGCGATGCAACGCGCGAACGTTCTATTGGACGACTTCGTACTGCGACGTAACGGAACGCTGAGCCGCCCATGGCATAGAATATCGCGATCGCAAGGCATTGAATATCAACAACTTACGACTGCGATCAGCGAGGCGCTGCCTGTCCGATTCTTACTGGCCGACCGCGCTACGAGGAGAACCGTCGCGGTTGGGCTTTCATGCAACTAGCATCGATTTTGTGAGGCGTAAGAACGCAAGTGAGCAAACAGTAGCAACCACATATCAGAGTGCAATCGTCGTTGCAGCGACGGCAAAATGTCATGACTTTCGACGGCGGCGAATGGTCGGATGTTTTACCGCGCTAAACCATCGCGCGCTAGCGCATTCGGACCAGCGCGCGGCAACGGAGATCGTCTTTCGATGGCAGACAAACGATGTCGCAGGATGGAGCAGAGACGCGGCGGAAAATTTTTTTCGCCGAGGGAAAATTTTTCCAAGAACCACGTCGAGAAGGTACATTCCGGACGCCAATCGCATGCTTAGCGGTAGCCTCAGCGAATCGGCGCGGTCGTGTCGGACAGTTCCGTGGCGCACACTTTGCGACCGAATAGCATGTGAAGGATACGACCCGCAACGTATGAAATGCTCGGTCGTCGAATGCCCGTGGCCGGTGGTTTTCGAGCACGACGGTCAGAACTCTGATCGGACGAGCGTTGATCAAGTGCGGCTGCACTTCACTTCTTTGTTGACTATTGCAGCCTGCCAAGTCGGCAGACGATTGCAATCTGCAACCGTTGCGGCGGTGAAGCAGAAGGGCAAATGACCCTGTCTAGCTTAACAAGTTTCGCCAGATTCTCGCGAGAATAGTCGTGACGGAACGTTCGATGAACCTATTGCGGCGCTTTGGTAGGCATCGCCGCGATGGTCGCACACGGTTTGAAGTATCGGATGCATGATCGCCGAATATCCCGAATCGTGCCGGGACTGAACTAATCGAGTCGATACCTGGAGCCAGGTTGGCTTTCGTGGCGGATCTCGTCCACGTCGCTGCGTTTGCCCGGGCCGGCATAGAGCCGATTTGGTGCGTTGAACACCCAGCCCGGCGTGCGACTGACGTTCTTGTACGCATGCACAACGCCGTTGGGGACAACGACGCACTGCTTATTCGACTCACCCACCCTGACGATCATACGATGTCCGCGGGTTGGCGAATCAACGCGCCCGTCCCAGAGGTAGATATCAAAATCGCCCGGACCGATAAAGGCGAAGTAGTCGGTCTGGTCGACGTGCTCGTGCGGACCGCGGGCAACGCCCGGCTGCGTCTGGCTAACATAGGCCATGACGGGGCGCTGCTCGGCCGCAAGTTCATCTTCGCGATACAATTCGACTAACCATCCACGATGATCCTCATGTGTGGCAAGCGGTCGGAAGATCACCCCATCAATCGGAGCGTCCACGAAGTCCGTCGTCGCCGCATTGGAATTGCCTGCCATCTATTGATCCTTTCGGTGCTCAATCCTACTGAAAATCGCTTGCGACAACCACCCGGGCGAGCGTGCTTCGGCCGAGCCAAAGTCGCGATTGCGACCGCGCCACTGCGGCCAGTCCCCGGCCGTGGCAAGACAGGCGCCAATCCATGGCAGACCGGCCAGAACCACGCCAAGCGATCGATTCATGTTTCTCATGGCAGGCTCCAATCCCATTGTGATGGTTGTAAGGCGGCGCCGCGCCAAAGTGGCCGGGCCGAATCGCTATGAGAAAACGACTCGACGGAACGCAGCTACGTCGACGAATATTCTGCCCGGCTGCCCGTGCTGGGTCAATCTGGGGGACGCCCACGCCGCGTGGGAGGGCGCTTTGCCGCCGGCCTTTTGCAATCGGCAAGAAAAGGGATTTGCCCGTGACGGCCACAATATTGTACAATAGCTTCGCAGGCTGAACGTTGCCGTGATTTGGGGGTCGAAGGCATGGCGGGAATCTGGTGGATTTCGCTGGCCGTTGCTGTGTTCGCAGTGGTTGTTGCCGGTGGGTGGTATCTTCGGCGCAATCGAACCTCGACCACCCGATTCGGGCGGGCAAAACGGCGGTTCCATTTCGAGCGCGAGCGGCTAGAGGCCAAGTTTATCCAGTTGGCAGCCGCGCGGGTAAACTGGACTCGCCTCGGTGGAGCGACTGCAATTTTGCCGATGACGTGGCATACGTCCGCAATCGGACCAACGGCGAACTATCGGCTTTCGTTGCCGTAAGCATTGCCACGGAAGAGTACGATCGATCGATTCACACGACCGGGGATAGTGTAGGCAATCTGCAAGCTGGCACGGCCGTCTTTCGCTTCGATCGCGATCATTGGGAGACCGACGGCCGGGCCATTCTAAACCTCACTCCGGCCGAAGCCGTCGACTACTACCACAATGACCTGGAAATGGTGGACGAAGAGTTCGCCCCTCGGTTCTAGCAGGCACGCTCCGTGAGTGGCCCGATCGCCGCGTGGGTAGCCCCGATAGCTTCGCTATCGGGGTGCCGTCAGGCACAAGAGGTGCAAGGTCGCTTGCGGATACTTGACGACCGATGGCATGCTGGTCATGCTCGTCTGCATGGGCACACGGGCCGTCTACGAAGACGAGTTGCACGCGCACTTTGTCACATTCTCGTGCTACGGTCGGCGACGATTACTCGACGACGACCGGGCAAAGCGCATTGTATTGGGTGTGCTCAATTCACAATTGGCCGGACGAAAGGCTTCGTGCGTGGGGTTCGTGGTCATGCCCGATCACGTTCATGCCATCGTATGGTTTCCGGTTGCTGCTCAGTTGAGTGTCTTTATGCAACAGTGGAAGCGAATCAGCTCGCACCACATCGGCCGATTGGTACAAGACTCGTTGCCCCATTATGCAGCGAAAATTGGTACCGGCGATCCATTCTGGCAGGCAAAGTACTATGGCTTCAACTTACACAGCGAGGAGAAGCTTCGTGAGAAGCTGACCTACATGCATGAGAATCCCGTACGTGCCGGACTTGTGACGCGACCGTGCGATTGGGCCTTCAGTTCGGCGCGGTTTTATGAGCAGGGGCAAGGTGTGGGTGTACCGATTTGCTGGATTTCGTGAGGGCCTCTTGTGCCGTGCGGCACACCGATAGGCAAGCTATCGGTGCCACCCACGACCTATCGATGCCACCCACGCACTCCGTGAGTGGCCCGAAAGCCGAGGTGCCAGGGCCACCTGCTGCACGACGTGCGGTTCTACAGTAGCTTCCGCAGCACGGTCTGCAAGATGCCGCCGTTGCGATAGTATTCCATCTCGACCGGCGTATCGATGCGGAGTTTGGCGCGGAACTCTTTCACTGCGCCATCGCGGGCCGTGGCGCGCACAAGGACGTCGCTGCCCGGCTGGAGCGAGTCGCTGACGCCGAGGACGTCGAACAGTTCTTCGCCGCTAAGGCCCAAACTCTCGGCGGTTGCGCCGGCGGGAAATTGTAGGGGCAGAATGCCCATGCCCACCAGGTTGCTCCGGTGAATGCGCTCGAAGCTCGTGGCGATGACTGCCTTCACTCCGAGCAGGTGCGGCCCTTTCGCGGCCCAGTCGCGGCTGCTGCCGGAACCGTACTCGGCGCCGGCCAGGACCACCAGCGGAACGCCTTCCAACTTGTACTTCATGGCCGCGTCGTAGATCGGCATTAGCTCGCCATCGGGCAGGTGACGGGTCACGCCGCCTTCCGTGCCGGGAGCAAGCTGGTTATGGATGCGGATGTTGGCAAACGTACCGCGGGCCATGATACGATCGTTGCCGCGTCGAGAGCCGTAGCTGTTGAAATCCACCTGTGTGACGCCGCGCTCCTGTAAGTACTTTCCGGCAGGGCTGTTGCCGGCGATCGAACCGGCTGGCGAAATATGATCGGTGGTCACCGAGTCGCCCAACACGGCCAGGGCCCGAGCGCCGCTGATCGGCTGAACGGGAGGCGGAACTGCCGTCACGTCCGATAGGAACGGCGGCTCCTGGATATACGTACTGTTAGCGTCCCAGGGAAACAGTTCGCTGTCGGGCACCGTAATTTTGTTCCACGTCTCGTTGGCCGCAAACACGTTGGCGTATTGCTTTCGGAACATTTCGGGCTCAATAGCATGGGCCACTTCGGTCGCGATTTCGGCCGGCGTCGGCCAAATGTCCTTCAGATACACCGGTCGCCCATCGTTGCCGGCGCCCAGCGGTTCGGTGGCCAAGTCAATGTCCACGGAACCGGCCAACGCATAGGCCACGACCAACGGCGGGCTGGCCAAATAATTGGCCTTCACGAGCGGATTGATGCGGCCCTCGAAATTGCGGTTGCCGCTTAAGACGGCGGCCGCCACGAGTTGCCCCTCGTTGACAGCTTTGGCAACAGCCTCGGGCAACGGTCCGCTGTTACCAATGCAGGTCGTGCAACCATAGCCGACGGTGTGAAAGCCAAGCTGTTCCAATGGTCGATCGAGCCCCGTTTGCCTCAGATAATCGGTTACCACGCGACTGCCCGGTGCAAGACTCGTCTTCACGTGATGCTTCACGCTCAAGCCGCGTTCGACGGCCTTCTTGGCCAACAATCCGGCAGCGAGCATGACGCTAGGGTTGCTGGTGTTCGTGCAACTGGTGATCGCAGCGATGACGACCACGCCGTGACCGATCGAGCCATCGCCATCGACGCTGGCCGTTTGTGCCAACTGCTGGTCGTTCAGGGCGAAACCTCGCTGCTTGACGGGTGCCTGCAGCGCGTGGCGAAAAGATTGCTTCACTTCGCCCAGCGGCACACGGTCCTGCGGCCGTTTCGGACCGGCCAGGCTCGGCTCGACCGTCGCGAGGTCGAGGTGCAGCACCTTGCTGTAAAGCGGTTGCGAAGTCGCACTGTTGGCCTCCGAGCGGAAAAGCTGCTGCTCCTTGGTATAGCGTTCAACCAGTTCGACTTCCTGTGGCGTGCGGCCGGTTTCGCGGAGGTAGGCCAGCGTCTGTTCATCGATAGGGAAGTAACCCATCGTGGCGCCGTACTCCGGCGACATGTTGGCAATCAGCGCACGATCGGCGACCTTCAGCCCTGCGATCGCCGGTCCGAAGAACTCGACGAACTTGTCGACCACGCCTTCGGCGCGGAGAATTTGCGTGATGGTCAGCACAAGGTCGGTGGCTGTGGTCCCGGCTGCCAATTGCCCGGTCACCTCGAAGCCGACAACTTGCGGGGCCAACATGTACAGCGGCTGGCCAAGCATGACGGCTTCGGCCTCGATTCCGCCGACACCCCAACCGACGACGCCCAGGCCGTTGATCATTGTCGTGTGGCTATCGGTGCCTACGAGCGTATCGGGTATGGCCACCGGCCCGGTTCCATCGTCGCGGAGAAACACGCATTTGGCCAGGAACTCGAGGTTCACTTGGTGGATGATGCCAACCGCCGGCGGTACGACGCGGAAATTGCGAAACGCCTTCTGGCCCCAACGTAGGAACTCGTACCGCTCGCGATTCCGCTCGAACTCGAGCGCCTCGTTGGCGGCCAGCGCCTCGGGCGAGCCGAACAAGTCGACCTGCACCGAGTGATCGATTACCAGATCAACCGGTACCAGCGGATTGATCCGTTTCGGATCGCCGCCAAGCCGCTTCATAGCGCTTCGCATGGCAGCCAGATCGACGACGGCCGGCACGCCGGTGAAGTCTTGCAGCACGACCCGCGCCGGCTTTAACGGCACTTCGATCGGTGCTTGCGGCATGGGCTGCCATCCGGCCAGGTTGCGCACGTCGTCCTCGGTGACCTGGTAGCCGTCGCAGTTGCGCAACACGGCTTCGAGCAAGACGCGAATGGAATACGGCAGGGCCGCGACGCGCGTCAGCCCGGCGTCTTCAAGTTTTGAAAGCCGATAGATGCCGGCCCGGCCGGCGCCGGTGTCGAAAGTGTCGCGGGCGTGAAATGAATCGTTCACGGGATTGTCACTTGCTAATTGTTGATGACTGCTGTCCACCACGTACTAAACGCTAAGCACTGAAGGCTTATTCCCGCCCCACCGTCCGCTCAGTTCTGTGCTTTTGCCATTTCCGTGCCAAGGTATTTTAGCGCCGCCTGGAGCTGGCGGTCGACTGACGGCAGCTTCTTGTCTGTGGCTGGCGGTTCCGGCGTCGCCGGGGCGCCGTTGGATGTGGCCGGTCGCAGGATATCGCGGTCGCGGCGGTCGTGCATCAGCGCCAGCATCTCGCCATCAGAAAGTTTGATCTCGTAGCCCGAGTCTGGCATTACGCCCCACTCGTCGCTTTCTTTGGCATCGGGAAACCGATGAATGTTCTTGCCGTTGGGGCGGCGGTAGCTGGCCGTGGTGAGCTTCAGGGCGCTGTGGCCGTCCTCGAGTTCGACTACGTTCTGCACGCTCCCCTTGCCCCAGGTTCGTTCACCGATGATGACTGCCCGCTTGTGGTCCTGCAAACAGGCGGCCACGATCTCGCTGGCGCTGGCGCTATATCGGTTGACCAGTACGGCAACTGGAAAGCCTTCAAACGTGCCTTCCTTGCTGGCGTCCCACGTTCGCTCGGGGCTGTTGCACCCCTTCGTGCTAACGATGCGACCTTTGGAGATGAGCATATCGCTCACTTCAATGGCCGCGCTCAGCAGGCCGCCGGGATCGAATCGGAGATCGAGGATCAGGCCGCGAAGATTTTCGCCCTTCAGTTGCGCGAGCACCCGCCGCAATTCTTCGGCCGTATCGCGGCTAAAGGCCGTCACACGCACGTAGCCGATATGTTGTTTTGGGTCGAACACGAAGTCCCAAGTGCCGTCGGGCTTGCGATGGTCGCCCAGGACCGTGTCGATGTGGATCTTCTCCCGCTTGATGGTGACCTTTTCCTTGACTCCCTTGCCGGGATGCACGACGGTCAGCGATACGGACGTTCCCTCCTCGCCCTTGAGCTTGCCGACCGCGTCATCGAGCGTCATGCCGTCGGTGCCCTTGCCGTCGATCTCGACGATGCGGTCGCCGGCCAATAGGCCTGCACGGTAGGCGGGCGTGCCATACATCGGGCTAAGGATATGCAGGCGGCCGTCGTCGGCAGTGATCTGGATGCCGATGCCGGCGAACTCGCTGTCGACGGCCGTGCGAAAACGGCCCAACTCGTCGGCCGAGATGTAGCTGGAATATGGATCCAGCTTGGTCATCACACCACGGATGGCCGATTCGATCAGCTCGTGGCGATTCACCTTGGTAACGTAATTGCGCTCGACCTGGTCGATCGTGTCGGCCAGGACCTTGTAGAGTTCATAGTCGCTGTCGTTCGCCGCGGCGGTCGAACCGGCCGGTTTGGCCTTCGGCTCTTCTGTGGCGGGGTACGCCACGCAGGGCGTCCAACAAAGCGTTGCAACCAACACAATACAGAAACGGCGCATCACGGGGGCCTCGCTCGGGAAAAAAGCACCAACCAAACCGTAGGGCCGCATCGCGGACCGCGGGAACGTTGAAGTATAAGAGGCGCTTACGGTTCCGACAAGTCAGCGAGCGCTCGTACCTCTGTACTGGCAGCGAGCCGCACGTAGCCAACTGGCAAAGATCGGTCGCTTATCGGTTCATTCGGCGGCAAAATATACCACCCATATTTACTATTCATCCGCAATAGGCCAAAATAGCTATTCTGCGCAAAATCGAGAAAATACCATTCGTTAGGATTATTGACACCACGATTAGTGGCCATGTACCATAGGGTAGGAGTGAGTATGATCCGAATGCTGCAGGTGTGCCTTGGCGTCATTGCGCACGGCTGCCGAGCATGGGAGTGGCGGATCAACGAACCAACAGGATGCCAGCATAGTGATTGTCTCGATCTCGAACCATCTGAGAATGCCGCCCAATGCCTCGGGCGTGCATATTGGGCTTGCGCGGATGGCCGAGGCTTTCGATTGCGCCGACAACTTATGTTGCGATGTCTGGCAATTTGCGCTGAAGCTTGAGACCGTGCTGTCGGCAGGAATGAGTCACAGCGAACTTCGCTGGCTAGCATTCAAAGGCTACGTCGCACACGGGATAGAGGTGACTGCCGTCCACGACACGGTTCGGACTTTTCGCGCGCCACCATCTTGCTTTCAACGCGAAGACTTGTTTCGTATTGACCGATTCCGGCAGGTTATACGCGGCGCGTGTACTTAACAGCGCGGACGCACCCACATGGGACCGCGATAGCGAAATCGAATCGCAGCCGGCGTTGTGTCCGCATTGGGACGCTGCGTTGCGCGTGCTCTACGTAGGCTCGCGCGTTATCAAGAGATACCGAGTGCCGTCGCCGACGCAAGAGGCGATCCTCGTAGCGTTTGAGGAGGAGGGCTGGCCACAACGGATCGACGATCCTCTTCCGCCTCAGCCTGGCCAGGACGCAAAGTGCCGGCTGCACGACGCCATCAAACGCCTGAACCGCCACCATCAGCACGGGCTGCTCCGTTTTTTCGGTGACGGCACGGGCGAAGGTGTTTGTTGGAAGCCGGCGGATGTCGCCGCGATCGCGATCGCTTTCAATGTCGAGCAGACCAACAGTCTGCGCCGTGCCGCGTAGCGTGATCGCACGTTCGGCAAGTCAGGTCCTTCAATCGGGTGGTCTAGTCGCCATTCTTGTTGCCCCACCGGGCTCTGCCCCCCACGGCAAGGTTTGGCTTTCTTATTTCGGCTGAGTGATCGGATAGCCCGCATCCTGCTTTTGGCGGTCACTCGCTGCCGCGCAGAAGCGGCCCCAGAGCGGCCCCGGACAATATGGGAGAGCTGTGGCAGACTAGCAGATGCTGTCGACCGCATCACCCGGCAGTCGGACAGTTACAACGTCAACTCGCTGTGTCAATTCATGCGAACTTGCCCAGATGGCCCCAAGTGGCCAAAAAAGGAGACGAGAAATGAAACGATCAATGCTTGCAACGGTGATTATGGTGGCGATGGCGCTGATGAGTGGCGTGGCGTCGGGCGCCCAGTTTATGAATATTACATTTGACGGTGACACTGTTGGGGCTGCGCCAGTCACAGGCGCCTCAGGATCACCGATTACACAGATCGGAGCCCTTGGCGGCTATATGGCCACGGACCCTTGGACTTCCAGCCCTCCTACGGCTGATATGGGCACCATTCTGGTTGATAATGTCGCCGGTATGAATAAAGCCGCGGTATTAACCACCAATTCTGCCAATGGTGAAGTAGGTGCTTTGTATATGGACACCGGCCTTGGTCTGGTTTCATCTCAGGTGGGCATAACGTTTGACATTGCTGTTCTGGCCGCACCGACCGCAGCGACGGCCCAGGCGCCGTATAACCTGGACGGTACGACAGACACAGCAGGCGTTCTCTTTGGACTTAGAACATATGCAAGCACCGTTGAACAGTGGGCATTCAGCTTTGCAGTGGCACCCACCAGCGAAACTGGTGGCGTCTTTGCATTACGAGACAGCACCAACACCCAACTGGCCAGCTTCGGAAGTTACGTTGAAGGTCAGAAGTACAGCATTGCACTTTCCTCCGACTATTCGTTGGGAACGGTAGACGCATATGTTAATGGTGTGCTGGGCCTTAGCGGATATCCGCTGAGGACCGGCGTCGTGGCAGATCCAACGTCGACCAGCGAGTTGTTTATCTATTTCAATGGCGAGAGCGGCTATTCCAACCAAGTGGCCATCGACAATATTCAGGGCTACAACACGGCCGTCCCCGAGCCGGGCACGCTGTCGTTGCTGGTTGCCGGCGGACTATCGGCCCTGGCGGCCATGTGGATTCGTCGTCGCAAGAGTTAAGAGAAACTCCACCTCTCACGGCGGCGTGCGCTATGCGGCGCACGCCGCCGTTATTTCTTGATGCTCGTGCGGCAGCTCTCGATTCTGGCCCCAGGTAGCCCCATGCCATCAGAACCTCTAGAATACGCTTGCTAATGAGCTCGGTTTCCTGACCTCTGAACCCTGGACCCTACCATGAAACGCGCCAAAATCAGCATTATCGGCGCCGGCAACGTCGGCGCGACCACCGCCCATTGGTGTGCGGCCGCCGAACTCGGCGATATCGTCTTATTGGATATTCCCCAAGCCGGCACGATGCCCAAGGGCAAGGCCCTCGACTTGGCCCAGGCCGGTCCGATCATGGGCTATGACGCTCAGATCATGGGCACTACCCGCTATGCCGACACGGCTGGGAGCGACGTCGTCGTGATTACGGCCGGCATCCCGCGCAAGCCGGGCATGAGCCGCGACGATCTGTTGCAGACCAATGCAAAAATCGTCGGCTCCGTGGCCTACGAAATCAAACAGACCAGCCCCGAAGCCATCATCATCGTCGTCAGTAACCCGCTGGACGCGATGGTGCAGCGTGCGCTGCAGGTCACCAAGTTCGCCCCGCAACGCGTCATCGGCCAGGCCGGCGTGCTCGATACGGCCCGCTTCCGCACGTTCATCGCCGATGAGTTGGGCGTCAGCGTCGAGGATGTCTCGGCCATGCTGTTGGGCGGCCACGGCGACACGATGGTGCCGCTGCCGAGCTGCACCAGCGTGGGCGGAATCCCCGTCACCCAATTGATTCTGCCGCAGCGCCTGGCCGAGCTGATCCAACGCGCCCGCGACGGCGGGGCCGAGATTGTCTCGCTGTTGAAGACCGGCAGCGCCTACTATGCTCCGGCGGCGGCGACGGCCCAGATGGTCGAGGCAATCGTCCGCGACAAGAAGCGATTGATCCCCTGCGCCGCCTATTGCGACAAGGAATACAACGTCGGCGGCTACTACGTCGGCGTGCCGGTTATCCTCGGGGCCGCGGGCGTCGAGCGGATCATCGAGCTAGAGCTGTCGGAAGGCGAAAGGGCCGCATTTCAAAAGAGCGTTGATGCGGTTAAGGGGCTAGTCGAAACGATGGCAAGGCTGGCGCCGTAAAAAGCAACGTGCACGCCATGTGGGAAAGGAGACGAAATCGGCGTTCGCCTCGGTGAGTACCGACTCCAAGTGGGGCGACCTTTCCATCCTACCCATTTTCCCGTTTTGCCAGACGCCAATGTCCGTGGCAGGGCCTCGTCAGGCATAGCCTGATCTGCGGCAGACGACGCGTGAAATGGCGGCATCATCGCCCTCACCCTAACCCTCTCCCGGAGGGAGAGGGGACGAAAACGGGCATCCCGTGACCTATTATTTGGAGATGAACGGTGTCGAACAACGAACTGGCTCGCGCGACGCAGCCTTTCTGTCTGGTGTGTTGCTGGTGCTTAGCGCTTGCGTGGTCGCGTTTGCCTTTCGCACGCGTGACTGCTTTGTCGACGATGCCTTCATCGGCTTTCAATACCTCGGCAATCTGACGGCCGGTGCAGGTTTCACTTTTCACTCGGGCGATGCGCCTGTCGAGGGCGTTACCAACATCGGCTGGCTGCTTCTGCTCGCGCCTTTTTGGCGCTGGCCGAGGCGACGGTCGTGGCCAAGCTGGCCGGGCTGGCGTTGGTGTTGCTCAGCCTGGCGCTAACGGCATGCCTGGGCCATCGATTGGCGGCAAAGCTTGCACCACCGAGCGACGACTTGTCGCTGGCCTTCTTCCCCTGCCTGATGTTGGCGACGAGCTTCGAGTTTGTCTACTTCCCGCTGGGCGGCATGGAGACCGGCCTGCTGGCCACGATACTGCTCTTGATGGCCATCATTTCACTGGATCGGCCACGTTCGATGGTGCTGCCCTGCCTCGGGGCGTTTGCATTCCTCGTCCATCCGGAGGCCGTGATTGTCTATCCACTTTGCGTGGCGCTTGGCCGGATGCGTTCGAAAGAAAACAGTTGCGCAGCCAGTGCCACCGTGCCCGGTAATCAGCTTCCGTCGCTGTTAATGTTCGTTGCTCTGCTGGGCGGCATCTCGGCGGTTCGCTTCGCGTATTTCGGCGACGTCGTTCCCAATACGTTTCATTGCAAACCGAGCAGCGTCGATCTGGTGATTCAAAACGCGCGCGCGTTTCTTGACCGGTCAGAACACGAACGTCGGGTTTCCGATTACAGGCTGGCTTGCCATCCCGGTCCTCTTGGTTGGCTATCTGCGACTGCGGCGATCGGCGGCGGCCCCGGCCGACATGTTGGCGGCCATTTGTGCGACGGGCCTCGCGTTTGCCATCTATAGCCCGGCCGATTGGACCGCATTGCCACGCTACTTTGCCCCATATTTGCCGGCCGCACTCATCCTTTTGTGGCTAGGGCTTCGTGAAGCCGTGGAAGTTCTGCTTGGGGCGGGCGTTCGGCCGCGGACTAAACAGATTGCGGTGGCGGCCGTCGCGCTACTGCTGTGGTTGACGAATATCTTCGACGGTCAATTCAAGATGACGCAGATGGACGTGTTCCCTGGCTATATTCTCTCCGGCAAGAACCTTGTTGGGCCGTCGCAATGGATTGGCGATCACGTGCCGAGCCAAGCGACGATCGCCACGCGGCGCATTGCGCGCTTTCGTACTACTCGCACTGCCGCGTGTTCGACTACACGTACGGACTGACGGAGCCAGAGGTCGCGAGGCTCGTGGCGCGTCACGGTCGACGGTTCGACACGCCGACCGATCCGGCTTTGGCCGCACTGTGGCGCGCCCGCGTGCCCGATTATTTGCTGGAGGACGCGGCGATGATGGATTACATCGTTGCGCAAGCCGGCGGCACGCGCGAGCGATTCTCGATTCACGGCATCTGGTATTCCGTAGTCGAGCAATTTCCGATTGGCAACGAAGTGCAATGGGTATTGGCGCGGCGAACCGACAAGCAGAGTCTTGTTCGCGATACCAGCAGGCGGTAACTCGCCCGCCTGTCTTTCTTGTCGCTAATCCCTAAGCCTTAATCCGTCCCGCATTTCCCCCTTCTTATTCGCCTGCCATAGTTGGCCGCTGTCGACGTCCAGCGCCGTTAGCCAGCCGTCGCCATAGCACCGGGTATCGATGCACTTGAGATACCCGAGGTCGAGGACTTCGCCCGTCTTCTGCGACGTATGACCGACGATGGCGATCTTGCCGGAACAGTGCGGACCGGGCTGGCGGTCACGCAGTGATTCCCATAGCAGCGTCCCCCGCGGCTGCGCATCCAACGGCAGTTCGGCTTGGTAGTTGCCATGCACGAAGAAATGGCGGTCCGTCTCGTGGTACAGCTTGCAACTGCGAAGAAACGCGATGTGCTCGGTCGGAACATCCTCGGGCTGCATCGTGCTATACGAATCCAGCGTTGCACTGCCGCCAAAGAGCAGCCAATCGACGTATATTTCGCGTTGCCCATCGTAGACGTTCAGCATCATCTCGTCGTGATTGCCCAGCAGGCACACCAGGTGGAGCTGTTGTTGCAGTCCCAGCAGTCGCTCGATCACACCACGACTATCCGGGCCGCGGTCGACGTAATCGCCAAGAAACACGAGCGTATCATCGCTCCGCGGCCGGACGGCGGCCAATAGCGAATCGAGCGCGGCCAAACAGCCGTGGACGTCGCCGATCGCTATGGTACGTGGCATAGTCGTGATATGGCTGCCTTCGCCGCTATGGCATACGGAGTGTGTCGGCTGCTGGTTGTTTCTCGATGTCGCTCGATCCATTATAATCTCTGGCATGGCGTTACATAATGCTCGCAATGCCGCCTATGCACGTATGCTTCGCCGTGTCTTATGGATCACGTTGGCCCTGTCGGCCCGGCTGGTGACGCTTCCCGGACGGTTGGCCGGTGAAGAGCCAGGCGCCGCCGTCGGCGCACAAGTGCCCATGCCTACGCTTGGCGGCAAGCAGTTTTGGGCTGATGAACTGTTCTTCCATCAGTGGCGCATCCAACGCCACGCATTCACGGGGCAGTACCGGCTGTTGGACGAAAACGACTTGCGCCACGCCATCGGTACGTTCGACGAATGCCGCGAGGCACTCGACCGAATCAAGCGGCAGCGTCACCTGCCGCGCATGAACGGCAAGGCGGTCGTGGTCTTGCACGGACTGGTTCGCTCGCGATCAGCGATGGAGCCGCTGTGCCGCTATCTTCGCGAGAAGGGTGGGTACCATGTTTTCAACGTCAGCTATCCGAGCACGCGCGAGGACATCGCCGAACACGCCCGATCGCTCCGCCAGATCGTTGCCAACCTCGATGGCATCGACGAGATCAATTTCATCGGCCACAGCATGGGCAACATTGTCATTCGCCATTACCTGGGCGACTTGGCCCGGCAGGAGGTGTGGAAACAAACGGCCGGAGCGATGGCTGCCGACCGCCGGGCCATGGCGCGCTTCCACCGCTTCGTCATGCTGGCGCCGCCCAACCACCGCCCGCTGCTTGCGGTGGCATTTGCTGATAATCTGGCCTTCAAAGAACTGTTCGGCGAAGGAGGGCAACAACTCAGCCGCGATTGGTCCGAACTTGAGCCGCGATTGGCCACGCCCAGTTTCGAGTTTGGCATCATTGCCGGCGGCAAGGGAAACGGGAAAGGCTATAATCCGCTGCTGCCCGGCGACAATGATGCCGTGGTGACGGTCGACAGCACGAAGCTGGCCGGCGCCCGCGACTTCGTCGTCCTGCCGGTGCTCCATTCGTTCGTGATGAATGATGCGACGGTTCAGGAGTATACGCTTCGCTTCTTGCAGCACGGCTATTTCGTTTCTAGGCGACAGCGGCATCCGTTGGATAAGCAACCATGAACCAGCAGCAACTTCCGGCCTCGGGCCGTGTGGCCGGAATCGACTACGGCCACGTGCGGATCGGCATCGCCATCAGCGATCGCGATCGGACGATCGTTAGCCCGTTGGAGAACTACACTCGGCGTGCGGTTGAGCAGGATGCCGAGCGATTTCGCCGCCTAGTGGTCGACGAGGACGTGTCGCTGTTTGTGGTTGGATTGCCGATTCACCTCGACGGTCGCGAAAGCCAGAAGTCGGAGGAGGCGCGTCAGTTTGGCAAATGGCTCGGCGAAGTGACCGCAATCCCGGTGAAGTTTTTCGACGAAAGGTTCACCAGCCACGATGCCGAGCAGCTCATGCTGGCGGCTGACATGACGCGCAAGCGTCGCAAGAAACGCATGGACATGCTGGCCGCCCAGATCATGCTCACCGCCTACCTGGAAGCAAAGGCGGCACGCGCGGAGCGAGCGACGGGAGACGCGAATTGATCAGACTGATTGTCGGCTGCGGATATCTTGGCGGACGCGTGGCCGAGCGGTGGCTGGCGGCGGGCGATACGGTCTTCGCGATTACGCGCAGCAAGGACCGTTCTGTCGAACTTCGCCAGCGCGGCCTTGAACCGATTGTGGCCGACGTTGCCCGGCCCGAGACTTTGCTGCAACTTCCGGCAGCCGATAGCGTGCTCTACGCCGTGGGTTTTGACGCTCGAAGCGGCACGTCGCGGCGGCAGGTGTACGTCGAAGGACTGGGTGCCGTATTGGACGCCCTGCCAAACGAGACCCGTCGTGTCATCTTTATTAGTTCCACGGGCGTGTACGGCGATGCCGGTGGCGATTGGGTCGACGAAGACACGCCATGTCGCCCCACACGTGAAGCCGGTCGGGAACTCTTGGCCGCCGAGCAACTGCTAGCAAGCCACCGACTCGGGCAGCGCGCCATTGTGCTCCGCATGGCGGGCATGTATGGTCATGAACGTCTGCCACGCCAAGCCGACATCCGAGCTGGTAAAGCGATTCTAGCCGCGTCCGACAGTTGGCTGAACTTGATCCATGTCGACGACGCTGCCGAAGTGGTAATCGCCGCGGACGCACGGGCCAAGCCGCCGTGCACCTACGTTGTTTCCGACGGCCAGCCGGCGGAGCGGCGTGAATTCTTCCGCTACCTGGGCGAACGGCTCGCCGCCCCGGCTGTGCAGTTCATCGAGCCATTGCCCGATTTCTTGAAATCGCACCATTCGGGCGACAGCAAGCGTGTACGAAATGCGAAGATGCTTTCCGACCTAAAAGTCCGTCTGGCTTACCCAGGTTACAGGGCCGGATTGACGGTTGTCGATCGATGATTGTGAGTGGGCTTCGGTCGGCAATCATTGATCTGCGATCACCGATCCATTTATTCGGGCTGTACTGGATATTCTTTCAATGCGGGTTGCGCCGCGCCGATGGTTTCTAGTGAGCGACCCAGTTTACCGGCACATCGTGCCCGCGTTCGACACTGATCAAGGGGGAATTGTTATGTTCCGACGGACCATTTTCACGTTGCTTCTGGCAGCCTTCGTTTTGGCCGTCCTCAGCGCCGCCGACGCCCGGGCCCAACAGGCGTTCGATCGTCAATGGGCCCGCAGCTATAGCACCCAGGACTGGAACCGGATGTACCACTATCCGTACGTCTATTATCCGCAGAACTTCTGGGGTAACGACTACTATCGCAGCAGCGAGGACCTCTACTACCGTTACCCGGCGGAGATGCGCATTCCGGTGTACCACAAGCAATGGCAGAGCTTCTACCCGCAGCAGCGCCGAGACCCGGCGTACAAGGAAAATCAGTTGTTTCCGTTCTTCTGCGGCGAGCGCCACACCGGGCTCCGCTATGGCCAGGGGCACCACTTCATCGCCGATGTGTTCTAGCGCGGGATTGCCCTACGATGGGGCGAGCCGAAGCTAACATGCGGCCGCGAATATTGCCAGCTTTACTGGATACGAGCATTCGGTGTAGAATTGATGGAGCGTCTATTCGACGTCATACGGGCCTCGGTTGCCGCGAACAAATACGTCGTGGGCGAGCATGCCTCGCAACGGCTCGAAGAGCGTGGAATCATGGAGTGGCAAGTAGTTGTCGGTGTTGCCAATGGGAAACCAACCGCCGAGCATAGCGGCGCCAAGCCTCACCCGTCGGTAGAAGTCATTGAGAGCTTGCCGGATGGTTCCGATTGCAAAGCCGTTTGGTCGCACTTGCGGCGAAGCGGCGTGGCAAAACTTGTGACAGTGTACTTTTTCGATGAAGCATGAGTATGCGAATCGAAGGCAAGCGACTCACACGAACGCGCCTTGTACAAGGTGGCAGGTTCATCGTGGCTGTCGACGTGGAAGTCGTAGTTCCACCTGATGATCCCAGCGAGCCATGCTACGAGTCAGAAACTATTGACCTCCTTCGGGCAGTGGCTGAGCACGCGGCGCGCGGAGATCGCGACTGGATCCAACAACATGGTACCGTCTATCAGTTGGTGGAATTGACCTGATCGAACTCATTCGAGTACGACTTGCTGGTTCTCCATCGCGGCCATAGTGCTGGGCCGCCAATCGACCAGGTGCAGTTCGACGCTTTGCCGGCCGCGAAAGTGATTGATGATGGGGCGAAAGGCCACATCCAAGGGACCGGTGGCGGCCGCGAGTTCTTCGGCCCAATCGCCGCCGCCGAAGGCCACGGACCGGAGGGTGACGCCGTGTTGCGAAAGGTTCATCGCCAAGTGATGGCCGCTCGTGCCCAGCGGTTTTGGCGGACCGGCGAGTGTGACGCCCGTCGTGCACAGCAAGGGCCGCGAATTGCCTTGGCCGAAAGGGGCCAATCGCTCGATGTGCTGCACGGCCTGGAGGGTGAACGCGCTCAGGGGCGCCTCGACGTCGATCGAAAGCTCGGCCGTGCGCTGGGCCAGTGAGATCCGCGAGGCGGCCACTTCGCAGAATGCCCCGCGAAAGCCGTCGAGCTGGCGTTCTTCGATCTTCAGCCCGGCGGCCGCCGCGTGACCGCCGTGGGCAATGAGAAACTCACCGCAGTCGGCCAGCGCGGCGTGCAAATTAAAACCGGGCACGCTTCGGGCAGAGCCGACCCCCGGCCGCAGGCCCGACTTGTCCCACGAGATCATCACCACCGGCCGGTGAAAGCGATCGGCCAGCCGCCCGGCCACGATACCGATCACGCCCGGATGCCAGCCGCGTTCGGCCAGTACTAGGGCTGCGTCTTCGGTCGGGTCGAAGGCTTCTTTGGCCTGTTTGGCGGCAGCCAACTGAATGCTGCGTTCGAGGGTCTGCCGCGTAGTGTTCAGTCCGTCGATGTACTGGGCCAGCTCTTTTGCTCGATCCGCGCGGTCAGTCACCAACAGCTCGACGGCCAATTGCGGCTGGCCCAGGCGTCCGGCTGCGTTCAATCGGGGTGCGATCTGGAAGGCGAGGTCCTCGGCGCCGAGCCGCGTTCGGCCGCCCGGTTGTCGTCCGGGGGCGATTCTCGCGATGCCCATCAACGTGGCCAGTCCGAGCGTTGGTGTAGCGGCAAGGCTTTCGAGGCCGTGGCGCACCAGGACGCGATTTTCATCGACCAGCGGCACAACGTCGGCCACGGTACCGAGCGCGGCCAGCCCCACGGCCTGCAAGAGAAAGTCTTTCATTCGCGGCCCGACGCGCCGCGCCCCGCTAGAATGTTGACACAGTGCCCAGGCAAGTTTCATCGCTACGCCGGACCCGCTCAGCCCGCCGAACGGGTAATCGCCGCCCGGCAGATGCGGATGGACGATCGCGGCGGCCTCGGGCAACTGCGGCCCGGGCTCGTGGTGATCGGTGATGATCAGCTCGATGCCTAATTCGCGGCACACGGCCGCTTCGGCGACGCTGGCGATGCCGCAATCGACCGTAACAAGCATCGACGTCTTGTCGGCAGCCAGCGTGCGAATCGCCTCGGCATTCAGGCCGTAGCCTTCGTCGACGCGATGGGGCACATAGTAGCTCACCTCGGCTCCGAGCAGTTTCAGGCACAGCCAGAGGATGGCGGTACCGGTCATGCCATCGACGTCGTAGTCGCCATAGACGGCGATTCGTCGACCGGCGGCCACAGCAGCGCAAATCAACTCGGCGGCCTGACGGCAGTTCGGGAGCAATTCGGGGTCGCGCAGTGCGGAAAGCTTAGGCTCGAGAAAATCGCGCGCGGCCGCCGGATCGGTCACGCCACGGCAGATCAACAGTTCGGCCACCACGGCCGGAATTCCGGCCGCCTGCTGAAGAGCGGCGATCCGAGCGGCATCATGCGGATGGATTCGCCAACGTTTGGGCATGGCAACGGGCAGGCAGCGACGTTCAGCTACCGCAGGAATGTTTCCCGTCATACTTACGCGCCGTGAAGGGTCGCCTTGGCGGCCAAAGCTCGCTCGCCACGGAGATTCTTCGCTGCGCTCGGAATGACTCGATCGACGAGCGACTGCCGAGTGCCGCCGCTACTTCTTCTTCTCGGCATGCTCGGTATGCTTGCGCAGGCGCGGGCAATACCTGTTGAGCGAGAGTTTTTCGCCACCCGGCTTGCGCCGAATCGTGTAGTTGTAATCGCCGGTCTCTTTGCAGACCAGGAACACGGTTTCCGCTTTTTTCTTACTTTTCGCCATTCGTGGGACTCTCCAAACCGATCAATCAAGGGCGTCGCTTGAGGCCGAAACGACTATTGTACTAGATCGAGCCGCGTTGGGAATGACAAAAAGGCACGACCAAAGGCCGTTTACCCCCCCAAATGGTGCAATCGAATATGCCGGCGATTGGACTAGAATGGGCCGGCTGCCTGTGCAACTATACTGGCCAATAGGGTATGCGACCCATTTGACGACGCTATTTACGTGCGGACTCTAACGTGTCCGATTCGATGCCACCGCCGTCCAACTCCATGCCGCCCAGCGCCGCACCGCCGCCATTGCCACCGGCCGCTGGCCCCAGTGACATGCGCAGATGGGAAACCGCGACGGTCGATGACGGCGCGCGTTGCACAATCATCGCCCTGGCTAACAAGCTTCGTCGTTCACTCCCTCGTGTTGTTCTTGCTAGGCCTCATCACATTCACCATCCACGGCGACGGTAAGAGTCTGTCGCTGCTGGTTTCTTCGGACGACGCCGACGCTCTGCCGGGCAACGCCCGACAGCCATGGACGATCGAACCGGATCGCCGCGCAGGCGCCGTTCAGCAGGATGCGGGCGTCGAGGCGGTACCCGTCGATGTTCCGGCCGAAGCGCCGCAGCAGACCGTGCCGCAACAATCGCCGGTGGCAACGAAGGATTCCAGCCCGGCGACTCCCCGCAGTGGCGACCAGCGCAGCAATCTGCCGCATGCAGAGTTGGCGGGTGGAGGAGGATTGGAGGGGCGAGGGAGCGACGCGCGGGCCGGTCTGGCCGCTCGCGGCGGTGGCAGCCGCGAAAGCGAGGCGGCTGTCGAGCAAGGACTCCGCTGGTTGGCCGCCCATCAGTACAGCGACGGCGGCTGGCGTTTCGACCTCAAAGGGGGCCCGTGTCACGGCCTGTGTCGCAATCCCGGAACCGACGGCAGCACCACGGCGGCCACTGCCCTGGCGTTGTTGCCGTTTCTCGGCGCGGGATACACTCACCGCGAAGGTGAGCATCAAGAAACGGTGAAGCGGGGTTTGTACTATCTTGGCACACGTGCCCGCGTCACCCCCCAGGGCGTCGATCTTCAGGACGGCGTCAATTCGTCGGGTATGTATGGCCAGGGCCTGGCGACGATCGCGCTATGCGAGGCCTACGGCATGACGCGGGACCCGGCGCTGAAGGAAGTCGCGCAGCAGGCCGTGCGCTTTATCGTCTTCGCCCAGAACATCGAAGGCGGTGGTTGGCGTTATACGCCGGGCGCGCCGGGCGATACGACGGTGACCGGATGGCAGTTGATGGCCCTGAAGAGCGCTCAGTTGGCGAAGCTGGAAGTTCCTTCGCCCACGATCGGCCTCGTGGTGAAGTTCCTTGACCGGGTGCAGATCGACGATGGCGCCCGCTACAAATACATGCCGACGGAGCCGCGGGCGACGAACACGACCACGGCCATTGGGCTGCTGTGCCGCATGTACACCGGTTGGAATCGGGACAAGCCGGCTTTGTATCGCGGCGTCGGCTATCTCGACCGATGGGGGCCCTCGCAAAATAACATGTATTACAACTACTATGCCACGCAGGTGCTACACCACTGGGAAGGGCCGGAGTGGGTCAAGTGGAACCACCGCATGCGCGATTATCTGGTGACGACGCAGGCCAAACCGGGCCAGAACCCCAGTGCTGCGCAGTTGCATGAGACCGGCAGTTGGTATTTTCCCGAACAATACGGTGACGCCGGCGGGCGACTCTACAACACGTCGCTGGCTATCCTGACGCTCGAAGTCTACTACCGTTATCTTCCGCTCTACAGCGCCGACGCAACGCACGATCGATTTTAGTGACTCCTTCCCGCGATGGCTGGGCGAGATGCGTTGCTGCGCGTTGGGTGAGACTCGCAGCTTATCCGCCCGTGCTGAGACACGGGTGGACAAGCCACCCGTGGCACTCCCGATACAAGAACTGCCAGACCACTAGAGCATGGCCGATTCTTTCGCGCGACCCCCTTCAGCGCCATTCGCAGCGCTTCGGCATTGGGGGCGGCGTCGAAGGCGACGGCGCGATCGACCATGTTTCCTTCTACCAAGTTGATAAGACTCATAGTGAAGTCGCACATGCCTTCGTCTTTGCCAATACGAAGGGCGTCGGGCAGCTTGTTGTCTTGCCCTGCGAGCAACAGCTTGCGAACGGTCGGCGTGAAGAGCATGATCTCGCAGGCGGGCACGCGGGCCACGCCAGGTACTATCGACGGCAGCAGTTTTTGGGCAATAATGGCCTTCACGTTGAAAACCATCGCGCTGCGCAAGGCCGGATGCATCTCCTGGGGAAAGAGGTCGAGCAGACGCCCGATGGTGCTTGGGGCCGTCGACGCGTGAATCGTGCCGAACACCAAGTGGCCGGTTTCTGCGGCTTGGATGGCGGTCTCGAACGTCTCTCGATCGCGCATCTCGCCCACCAGCATGACGTCCGGGTCTTCGCGCACCGCGTGCTTCATGCCGGTCATGAAGTCTTTCACGTCGACGCCCATCTCGCGCTGGTTGATGACGCACTTGTCGGGCGTGAACAGAAACTCGACGGGATCTTCCAGCGTTAGCACGTGCCGCGAGTAGCGGTGATTGATCCAGTCGAGCATCGCGGCAATGGTCGTGCTCTTTCCGGAGCCGGTGGTCCCCGCCATGAGAATCATGCCCTGGCTGAAGGTGCACAATTCGGACAGCGAAGCGGGCAGATGTAGTTCTTCAAAGCTGGGAATGACGATTTGTACGCAGCGCGCGACCAGTCCGATATGGCCTGACTGCTGGAACACGTTCACGCGGAATCGCCAGTGCTGGTGGTCGACGTCAATCGTGTAAGCGAAGTCGACGCCACCGTCCTCGTAGAATAGCCGCTTGCGGCGCTCCTGCATGTCGATCAGCGGAAACAGCAGTTGCACCATCTCCTCGTCGGTGATCGGTGCGCAGTCGAGGGACGCCAGCGCACCGCGGACGCGTACGTAAGGAGGGTGGGACGCCTTCAAGTGCAGATGGCTGCCCTCGAGTTTCACCACAGCCCGGAAGATCTTATCGACTTCCAGGTTTGGGTGGTCGTCCACGCAGCTAGTATGATGAGCATCGAAAGACATCGTCGGGACCTTAAACCTTGCGACAAGAGTCGAACAGATTCAGGCTGCCGTACTTTGGGAGCGATATCTTCGTAGTAACCGGGCCGTTCTCGCCCAGCTAGCGTTTATTTCTCCTAATGCTCTTCTCTATTGTTCAACCACCTGTTCCCAATCGATGCCACGCGAATGCTGTGAACATCCGCCGCGGCCCCTTCTCACGGTCCCGGCAGGTGGTTCCGCCACCAGCCATTCTATCATCAACCGGCGCATCACGCAATAGAGGTGAATGGGCAATGGGCGGGGTGCAGTAACAGATTATGGCGGTGTGGCAAATAGCCGCCGTTCGTCGCACCCGTTTAGCGGCCGACGGAACGTCGGCCCCGTATCAAGCTATCTTGCTGGCGGCTTCAAGACATGCGAACTTGCCCAGATTGACCATAAGAAATTACTACTCCGAATGGGCGCGCGCCGTGCGGGGTGCACCTGGGGGCGAGAAGTACCGAATAGAGCGTCACGAGATCGGACAAGTTGGACGTAGCCCCCGGTTTGACACTGCCCCGCCGTGTTGTAGAATAGCGGATTCGGGCGCATAGCTCAGTTGGTTAGAGCGCGTCCCTGATAAGGACGAGGTCTGCAGTTCGAGTCTGCGTGCGCCCACTAGAAAAGCCTTGCGTAGCAATGAGTTACGCAAGGCTTCTCTTATGGCTTGACGGTAGGTTTCGACTCGGTACCAGTGTGGTGTCTTGACCTCGTTCCCAAGCTCCGCTTGGGAACGGCGGACGCTGAACATCGGCATCTGCCCGCGGCCCTAAGTCCGCACCCCCGGAAATCTGGCCCGCAGTTCCCTGACCGCCAACAGCATCTGCGGAGACAGCTCCGGAATCCGCTCCACAAGATATGTCATGTGGGCCCGCATTGCTCTTTGGAATGGTTTTAGTCGCTTGACGAAGGCCGAATCCGTGGCGGCCAGTGCCGCGCCGAAGACTTGATTGATTTCCGACGACTCGAGCTGAACGACCAACTGTAGCGCGGCCTCCACCGAATCAACTTGGTAAATCGCCGCCTCGGTGGCATCCATTTGCTGTTCGAGCCGCGGCAAGTAGGCCTCCCATGGACTGAAAATGCCGGCCTTCCAACCGCCACGGATGGCCGCGGCCCGGGCGACTCCTAGCAGATCGGCATGGAATTGTTCTTGTTCGACCAGACCTGCAAAGAACGGTCCCACCAAGCCGTGATCTGAGAAGGCAGTTGCCAGGGCGCTGTAGATCCGCTTGGCACGCAGTTCCAAGCCGATGCAGCGTTCCAGAATGGAGGGCGCCTTCGAGGCATTGGCCCCAAAGAATCCTGCATCCCGCAGCACAGAGAGAAAGGTCTTGTTCTGCCAAGGCCCGATTGCCCGGAAGAAGACGAACCATCCGAAACTGCGGATAGTTGTTATTGGATGCGCAAGGATATCCCGGTGCGTGATGACGCCAACCATATCGCGTCTCCCCCAAGATGTTCAGCCTACAATTCCCCCCGAGATCGTCAAGCGACTCCAATGGGGGATTCGCGACAATCAAGGATTGGCGGCGAACACAATGGCCCGCGACAGATCGGACATTGTGCGGTTGTACGAAGGCCCGTATCGCTGTGTCTGGCTCGATCTAGCGAGCTTTCGTGTCCGGCGACGAAGTGACCAAGACGTAATTGCCAAAGTACTTCCGCGCCACGTCGATCGTGTCTTGCAGCGTGACGGCCTTGATGCGGGCGTCGAATGATTTGTCGTAATCGTAGCCCAGTCCATAGAGCTCGTAGACCGCGGCCTGCTGGGCTTGTGCCGCGATGGTCGTGAACTCTTGGGCGTGCATGGCGATTACGCGCTCGACGGCCGTCTGATACTCATCGTTGTCGATGTGGCCCTGCTTCGCCCGCTCGATGTTTTTCTGAATGCGGGACACAACATCTTGCAGAGCGTCGGGCCGCGTCTGCGAAAGGACTTCAAAATAGCCCGGCGCAGGGCCCGTCACCGGCATGGCTTGCACATAATACACCAGACCGGCGCCGCGCAACTCGTTGTGCAACCATCCGCCCGGATAGCCATAGCCGGCCATCACGGCTCCCAACACGGTCATTGCCGCATAGTCGCGCTCTTCAAGAAAGCTTGGCGCCGGATATCCCAACAACACCATGGCCGTGGGCTTGGCGATCGACTTGTGCCGGATGACCGACTTGCTGATCGCGTTGCTGCGGTCAAAGGTGATCGGTTGGAAATCGGGCGACGGCTTCATGCCGCCGAACAGCTTTTTCACCATCGCGATTGCTTTGTCGGGGTCGATGTCGCCAAACACGCTTACCACCATGTTATTGGGCACGAAGTACTTGGCGTGGTATTTCCGCAAGTCGTCGGCCGTTAGCCGTCGCACGGTATCTGCCTTGCCGCCCGCAATGATGTGGAATGGCGAAGTCGTCGGGAGACTATCACTGAAGAACTCGCTGATTTCCTGTCGCGGGCTATCGGTGCGGCGGGCGATGGCCCCCAAAGCTAGTTGCTGCACCTTCGCGTATTCGTCCTGCGGAAAAGTTGGCCGCGTAATGCATTCGGCAAACAGCTTGGCTGCCTGGGGAAAGTGCTCGCGCAGCGTCGTCGCGCTGCCGTAGACAGTGAATCGGCCGGCAGTCATCGTTAGCTGTCCGCCGATGGAATCGAAATAGTCGGCGATTTGCCGGGCCGTGTGGTCGGCCGTGCCCATGTCGAGCATCGCGCCGACCAAGGCCGATCGCCCGGCCGTCTCATCGCTATCGACCAGCGAGCTGCCGAGCGTGTAGGCTTGTATGTTGACCAGCGGCAGTTGGCTTTGCCGCTTGACCAGCACGCGCAGCCCGTTGTCGAGTTTCACCTTGCGCACCTCACTCTCGGCCGCCTGGGCTGCCGCGCCTTTGGCCTTCGGAGCGCCTCCCGGCGGCGCAATAATGACACGATTCAGACGCTCGGGCACCAAGTAGCGTCGGGCCACATCGCGAACCTGCTCGGCGGTTACCTTCTGGATGCCCTCGACGTACGTCTTGTCGAACAAGGGATCGTCGGTCGTAATAAAATTGCGCCCCAAGGCGTCGGCCGCCTGTTTGGCCGTCTGCCGACTGAAGACCAGTTCCGCTGCCTTCTGGCTCTTGGCCTTCGCCAGTTCCTCGGGGCTGACCAGTTCATCGCGCAGCCGATACGCCTCGCGCAAAATTTGCTCGCTCGCCTTCTCCCACGTCTTCGGCCGACTGACCGCCATGACGGCAAACATGCCATTCACGTAGTTGGGCGTGTCGCTGAACGTACCTACCGACAACACTACTTGTTGCTCATACTTCAATCGTTGCACCAGCCGCGAGCTTTCGCCCTGGCCAAGGATGTACGCCGCCACGTCCAGCGGGTACATGTCGGCGTCCGATAGTTTCACCGTGGGCCAGGCCAAGACCATGTCATAGGTCGCGCCGTCCATTTCGGTCACCGCCTCGCGTGGCGCAAGTTGCGGCGGCTCCTCCTCGAACGGCACATACGTCTCATACCCACGGGGCGTGCCGGCGTATTGCTTCGCCACCTGGTCCAAGACGTCGTGCGTCTTGACATCGCCGACGACCACGAACGTTTGGTTGTTCGGCACATACCGCTCGTGATAGAAATCGATGATCGTCTGGTTGGTCGTATCGTTCAGGACGTCGAGATAGCCGATGATCGGATGCCGGGCCGGATGCGTCGTATAGACCGTCAGGTTCAACAGCTTCCACAATACCCGCTGCCGGTCGACCTCGCCATCGGCCAGTTCGCGCCGCACAACCGTTAACTCGCGGGCAAACTCCGACGGCTCGAACTTGATGTGCTGCATGGCATCCGCGATCAACTCGATGGCCATCATCGTGTCCTTGGACGGACAATCGATAAAGAACGTCGTCATGTCGGTCGAGGTCGACGCGTTGGTGGCGCCGCCGAACGTATCGACGATCTTCTCGATCTCCTTTTCCGTGCGGTGCGTCGTGCTGCCGCTGGCCACGACGTGCTCCAGCACGTGGCTCAGTCCCGCGCCGAGGTGTTTGGTTTCGTATGCGCTGCCGGTGTTCTTAACGAATGAGCGAACCGTGGCCACCGGCGCCACATGGTTCTCTTGCACGATCACAGTGAGCCCATTGGAGAGCGTAGCCAGTGTGACATCCTCCGGCAGCCGAAGCCGGCTGGTGTAATGCGGCGCGTCGGCCTCGCTGCCCAGCGCCACCGCAAGCTGCAATAGGGCGAGAAGCGAACCGGCTAGTGCTACGCGTGCAAATCGCATGATCGAGCTCCTGTTACTTGCTGCCACGGGCCACAATTAATGCTGGTATTGTTGCATATCGAAGGTTTGCCGGGTAGGTACACAACTTGTGTCCACCGTCTCACGTCGCAAAATCAGGTTGGTCACTTGAGCGACACGTGGGGCGAGTGTTTCGGACACCTTCACTGGTCGCCGGAACGGCCAGCCATCGGGTGATGGCATGAAGGCATGCGTTTCGGAAGATGCGGCAACTGACGAGGTGGCGCCGTACGTGGTGGCAAGCGGTCGCGAAACGGGCCGGCTCTTGATCGAGCGGCAACTTAATGCGACTTCCCCTTCGTCTCCTCGAGCGCCATGATCGCAAACGCCGTCCCGTATTGCTGATGGTAGTCGTATAGCGGGAAGTCCCACCACGACCCGTCTTTTTCCTGCAACGGCAGCAGGACGTGTGCCAACTGGGCCCGTTGCGGCGCCCGTTCGTTCTCGGGCAGCAGCTCGATGCAACGCGACGCATAGTAGTGTCCGAAATAGAAGAAATAGCCGGCCACCTGGAACCACGATTCATGCGGAATCGGTCGCTTCCGACCGAGGTCGAGCCACAGGTTTCGGGCGAACAGTCGATCGAGCCACGCCTTGATTTCCGCGTCGGTTGTCGCCGCGTCGCCCCAAAGCCGCATGGCCGCGTTGCAGGCCTGCGAACGGCCGAGGCTCCCGCCCGGCTGATTCACCGGCAGCATCGGCCGATACTTCAGGTATTCGCCATAAATATAGGAGAAGTCGGGCTTGCGTTGCCGCACCAGCGATGCCATCGCCCGATCGACGAGCCGCTGAGGCACGGGCGAGCCGGCCGCTTTCGCTTCGTGCAAAGCCACCAGCACGGCCGCGGTAACAAAGCTCATCGTCGACCCGCTTGGCCTTTGCGTGCGCGCATTGAAGTCGTAGTAGCCCCAACCGCCGTCGACCACTTCATACCGTTGGAGCATATCGATCTGCTGCTCGATCAATGCGCCAATTCGCTGGCGACGTTGCGCATCGTTCGGCCGTCGGCCAAGCATACGTACCAGCGCCGCAATGCCATAGCCGTGCGTCCACGAGTTGTACAACGCTTCGGGAGTGGCGCGACGCACCTTCGGTAGATTCTCAAATAACCATGCTTCGCCGCGATCGAGCGACTCGGCCACTTCCTGGCTCGTGCCGCCGGCCTCGATTAGCGCGGAAATGCACAGCGCGGTCACGGCCGCGCGAAATGCCTGATGCGCCCCAGGCACCGGGGCATAGACCTCGCTGGGCCGCGTGATGTTGGCCGATCCCCATGAGCCGTCCGAATTCTGCCGCTTCAGCAGGAAATCGACCCCACGGCGAATCGATGTCTCGATCTCGGCCGTGCTCGGCGCCTCGACGGCTTTCGGTTGCGGAACGGCCTCGACCGACGACGGCGGCTCTTGCTCGGCCACAGCCGGCAGGCATAGTAACACCAGCAGAATGATCCCGCAGCGTGCGACTGGCAAACTTCGACCTCTTCTCACGGCGGCACTAAAGCGCGCTCCACGAAAGTATAGCGTTCAGATTGCGTCCGGAACCGCGAAAACGCGCCGCTCGGGCCGCCACAATACGCGTACCATCCGTTCGTGCCTCAACCGATCTCGGGCGACGCGTGCCGCCAACCTCCTGTCAGCCTTCGCACGCCGCCGAGCGATTCACTGGCCGGCACGCGGTCAGCAGCGCCCAAGTTGCCCACGGCGCGATCGCGCCACTAGGGGCGTTCGTCCATGTCCTCTTCCGCCTGCAACGCCAGCAGTGCGTCGTACGCTTCGTCAAACGACGTGTAGGGGCCCGGGTCGATCATTATGCCACCCCGGGCCAGCGCTACTTCTTCCGCGGTGGCGCCGGCCGGAATCTCGGCCACCGCCAAGCCCTCGTCCATTTCGATAATCTCGTAGGACAACATGACGTCACCTCCGAAAATGGTAGAAGGTTAAGAACGTCAATCGTCGCAAAGCCGGTCGCCGCTTGCCTTTTGCCTCGTCATCTCGTAGCGGCGGTCGGAGTCGACCCCACGACACGCGGATCATGCCGGTTGTGATGCCCTCACTAGTCGATCATTGTACGCATAATTCGCCGCGAAAGGCAAGTCTCTTCGCACAGGGTGCATTCCGCACCTTGCATGATCATTGAATGCCGCTGATAGCCCGAAGGGCTTTTTCTATGATAGCCCAGGGTTGCCGCGCAAACGGCTACCCTGGGAAGATAGTCCCGACGCTACCGCAACCCTGAAGGGGTTGTATAGCATAGCGCTGCACCTCCAAAACCCCGATGGGGTTTCGGATCGGCTTTCCGTTCTCTGATCCCAGGGTAGCCGCTTGCATGGCAACCCTGGGCTGTCTTCCCACAGCCCTTCGGGCTATTTTCGTGCAATGCAAAGTGCGGAATACACCCGGCACCTATATCAAGTGCGGTCCGATGTGACCAAAGCAGATTCGCTGCGCAGCCACGGTTCCGAAAAAATGGGTCTATTTTTGTCGATTGCCCGCATAGACGTGTTTGTGAAGTCCATAGGGCGGAAAAATCTTATGTATCGCAACCGGTGCGCGGCTGGTATGGGCCACTACTTCGCGCCCGTTCTGTTGCGTTTCAAACTTTTTGGCATTGGCAATATCGGGCACCACGGCCAACACGACGACGAGAATCAATAATATTTTCACAGCCGATATCCTTGTTAAGAGTATCAAAGACGTAGAGAACAGAGTTTAGCACCATGGTTCTCTTCGGCGGAAAAGGGGTATATTCCACAATGTTGCGAACCTTTGCGGAATGTGCCCGGCGTATCGATTATCGGACAGAATCTTAATTGTGCTCGGCGCCTGCGATCTTAGTGTTGACGCCGAGGTAACGTGGCCGATCTGCCCGCTGAACTCAAGTGTCGACAAAAGGTAGTGTCTCGGACCAGTGGCGTGGCGTCCTCGGAGGCTCGCACGCGATTCTGTCCAAGTGGCATCAAACGTATGGGTTCCCCGAACGCAACGGACGGTTTCATCAATGGGTCCTTTGGCAATGCGTCTTAACAACCGCTAGGGATCATGAGGCAAGACCGACAGCAACATGCTCCCGACCATCGGGGGAGGCATTCGTTTTCCTGTCCCGTCGGATAAGGCGACGAACACTCCGAATCTCGAACCAGATGAAGAACGCACCTGCACCGGAATAGACGGCAAAGAACACCCACACGATCAATGGTGTATGGCCTTCAAACGGAACAGTCTCGGCTGCCAACGTGGGCCTGGTCATTGCGAACAACAGAGCCACCTCGCCAAGGCTCCAACTCTTGACCGCCAGGCGGCCCATCAAGCCGGGAACCAGGAATCCGAACGGTGTCGGCCAGGAAGACGCCACCACCTCGGCGGTTAGCGGAGCAGCGTGGTCAATCCGACCGGCTGCCTTCGCTGCGCCGATGCCGAATGCCGATGAGACCGAGCCAATTCCAAACACCACTGGCCCGGAATCGACATCCATGAAGTCATCCTTCGATTGAAGCGGCATCTCCGTGAAGCCGATGATCCACCCAGTGTCTTTCCAAAAGTTCTTTTCGTAGGCCTCGTACCAGCGACCGGCGATCACTGGGTCCAGTTCCGAGGCAAATAGCAGTATGCCCGAGTTCCCGCAGCCGCGGGCCCCCTGCATGATTTGGCCCGATCTCGACTCGGCCTGGAACGCGGGCAGGCCCTCTGACGCCTTCAATGGGCCGTCGAACGTTTCCATCAGATTCTTGGCAAGTTCATCGTGGCGATCGCCATCGAGCCGTGCCGCACGTTGAATCGCCGCCACGGCCCAAAGCATGTCAGCCGGATAGCACTCACCCGGATAGTCGTCCCGCAGATGCACCTTCGCCTTGCCCAACTCGTCCGCTAGCGTCGCTCTCTGCTGAGACATGGTTGCGTGATACTGCGTGTTGCCTGTAATCCTCTCGTAGGACGACAGCCCCAGGATCAACAGCATCCGGTAGAACACATTCTCCTTTTCCAGATAGCTGTTGCCCCACTTAGTTTTCACCCAGGTGGCGGTGACCGGCGAGGCCACAATCTCGGCAGCCTTCTCAACAGCCTCGCGGATTGTTCCCTTGGTCGCGTCGATCTTACCTTGCCCTTGCAGGTCTTCGGCTGTGACCAGAAAGAACGTCGCGCCGAACATGGGCCATTCCGTAGCGGGAATGTCATCGTGATAGAGCGACTTCGCGTAGTCCGTATCCAAGTAAGTGGTTGCCCATGACAAAAATCTGCCCGCCGCTGACTCGAACCACGTCGGCACCAGTCGGCACTGGCCAGTCTGGTTCAGTTGGGAGTCCATTACGACCATGCAAATGGTGACTGCCGGATAGACAAACAGCATTAGCGAAAACGCAATCACCACGCCGGATACCGTGAGGTGGAAAGCCAACTTCACGTTCCGCATCTTTCTTCCGAGAGCAATTCTGGGTACTCGCATGACACACCTCCTTCACCGCCACTCCGGCGGTTGACTGTGTGATTTTCAAGAACGATCCATTGGGTTGACTGTTCTTGTGGTAACGCATTGACATGCCAAGGCATGGTGGTAGATTCTTTGATCGGGAACTTGGTGCTGAGCCTAAGAACCCGCTCGAAGATGCGGGTTGCGAAGGGCATCATGCCGGCTCGAATGATGGCCACCCAGAGCGGGTCGATCTTCATCCACGCCACGTTATAGGCAATCCGCTTCAAGGCGCCGGGCAACCCCAACGAGCGATGAAGGATCGAGTTCCAGGCGGCAAACTGGCTCCTGGCCTGGTTGTAGCCCGCCTCCAGTTGTTCTGGCGTCATGCGGCGAGGGCGGAAGACTGCGTGATATGTGTCGTACTGGCTCCAGTTGCGGTGCAGAATCCGGCCTTCCGTCTCAAGACGTTCAAACAGTCGTGTGCCAGGCAGCGGTGTCAAAATGTGAAAGGACGCCGTAAGGATTTTGTTTTTCTCAGTGAATTCCACCGTGCGCTCGAAGACGTCGGGACTATCGCAATCGAAACCGAACACAAAGCTGCCGTTGATCATGATGCCGGCGTCATGGAAGCGGTGGCACACCTCGGCATAATCCGTCGTGGCATTCACCATCTTGTTGTTGCCTCGCATGTTCTCCGGCGAGAGCGACTCGAAGCCCACGAAGAGGCTCCGGCAGCCCGCCTCGTAAGCCTCTGCGAGGTAATGGGGATCCCGGGTCACATCAAGCGATGCCGCCGCCTGCCACACGATCCCCGAACTACGAAGCACGTCGAACAGCGCTCGGGCGTGGCGCCGGTTGGCCAGTAGGTTGTCGTCCAAGAAGAAGACCAGATGATCGTCAATACGGCTTAGTTCGCGCTCGATTTCCGGGATTGGACGAGGCTCGTAGTACGTTGGGCCCCAAAAACTGCTCTTGTAGCAGAAATCGCACGCATGTGGGCAGCCGCGAGATGTAACCATTGTGTGCCGTAACAGATATGCACGTGGGTTCATCAGGTCTCGCCGCGGCAACGGCACCAGAGCGGCCGAACCTTCACAACGGCCGCGATAGAACTTCTTGAGTTGCCCATGTTTCAAGTCATCGAGAATCTGGACCCAAACCGTTTCGGCCGGACCAATGCACACCGCATCAGCATACTCGGCGGCCTCGTTGGGCATGCTCGTCGGATGCAGTCCGCCGAGCACAACCTTTGCGCCGCGCCGTTGCCAGCGTCGAGCCAGGTCGTAGGCGCGGCTGGCCGACGAGATATAGGTTTGAATGCCGACCAAGTCCACGTGACCCTCGACCTCGGAGGATTCAACGTGCTCGTCTCGGATGGTGATGTCCCAGTCATCAGGCGTCAGTCCGGCGATCGTCATAAGGCTCAGCGGAGGAAACTGGGAGTACTTGATGAGTCTGAAGTGTTCGTCGTTCTGTTGAACAACGCCCGCCAGTATGAGCAAGAGTCTACGTTTCATGGCTATTCTCCTGTGCCAAAGCACTTTGCCGTGCAAAGCGTACTGACAAAAAAATTGTCTCTGCGACCTGTTTCATCGCTACCATGATTCAGCCCAATAGACGATTTCATTTCGTTTCTTGCTGATCGCCACGCCATGGCTATGACCATGATTCCAATAAAAGCCTGGCGGCCTGTCTTTTTCCTTCAGAACATCGTCGAAGGCCATAACTTCGTAGTCGTCCGGGAATTTGAGATTTGCAGACCCGCTGGTGTAGAAGAAGGTCGTGGGCATCCCTTCTTTCATGTTCATATGCACGTTTGTGTCGCCTCCGGTGAATGATTTTGTCGTTCTGCCGGAGAATCGAGTGTACAATTCGGAAATTGTGGCAGGGGCTGCATGATAACGAAGTTGAACATGAGCGCCACCTTGAAGAAACGCCGGAACATACGAAAAATGCACGTCCGTTGCATCCGATGGAATAGGACGCGGGAAATGCCTCGCCAGATCAGTCCATGAGTCCCAATGCTGCGTCAAAATCGTCTGGTACTCCCTCACGTCTGTCACTTCGGCCGTCGCATCAATAAGCCACTCCACGGCCACAGTGACAAAGCCCAGAAACCCTACTGTCAAGAGACACAAAACGATGGCGACGGCATGCGCTGCCTTCCGGCTTGTCTTTAGGCCTGCAACGTATGCACCAAGAAAGGCAACCGCGGGCAGGAAGTTGAGCAAACTGATTGCGTTTGGTCCAAGTAATATGCTCCATCGGTAGCATTGCACGGCGCCGGTAACGCCGGCAACCACTGCAAGGACCAGATATATGCGACCTAGCGTTTTCATTTGCCGGATCCCAGTGATGGCGAGCCGTTTTCGGCGGCGTCTCCCCGAGCTACAATCTGGCGCAACGTTCCCAGGTATCGCTCGAAGGCCCTGCGGCCCTTGGGCGTCAATCGCATCTCCGTGTAGGGGCGGCGTCCGCGGAAAGATTTTTCGACGACGATGTAACCCGCCTCGTCGAGCGTCCGCGAATGGGCGCTCAGGTTGCCGTCGGTCAGGCCCAGCATCGACTTCAACTCGTTGAAGCTCAACTGTGGCGATACGGCCAGCGCAGAGACGATCGACAGGCGCACGCGCTCGTGGATGACCGCGTCGATGTCATCAGGTTTGACCGGCTCGTTCATCGGACCACCGTCTGCCGTTGCTTGTGGACGATGTACAGCCCGAAAACGATGTGCAGCAGGCCAAACGACAGCGCCGCAGCGACAACGCCGTATTGCGGGAAGCACAACAAGGCGAAGATGCCCATCGCGATAAACGTCACTCCAAGGACGCGGGGCGGGCGGATTGAGAACAGGCCTGCTGTGTAGACGCCTGTGCCATAAAGCATCATCCAGACGGGTACGATGTACTGGATTTCCTCAGCTTTCGGCATAAGCGGGACGTTGAAGTCCCAAGTCCAAAACATGTGCCAGACGGTCGGATTGACCGGCAGCAGGAACTTCGCCGTCAGGACGACGGCCACGACCACGCTAGGGGTCAGCGAGAACGCGGCCACCCGCATAGGGCGATCGGCCGGCACGAGTTGCTGTTTCTTGGCCGCCCGTGTGGTGAGAACCACCTCCAGCACGACGCCGATCACGCCGATGGCAAACCACATCAAGCAGAAGGCAACTTGGCTGTTGACCGACACGTGCAGGAGATCGGCGAAGTCCAGTGAACGAAACATGGCGTAACTGACCCCGCAGCCGGCCAGCACCATCAGTCCGCCGACGACCGCCGGCACCCCGGGCAACAGCGTAAAGAGCGTTGCCCGTTCCATAATCCGCTGGATTTCCTGCATTCGATCTTGGGCTTCATTGGCGTCCATGGTACACCTCCCAGGTTGGTAGCTTTGCTCCACAAAGTAATTTATCGCAACAAGGCGACGATGTCAACAGTTTTTTTCGCCATTCCCAGATTTCGTGGATTCGGATGTAGAGCCGAAAACCGTTAGGCGTCTTGCGGTTGTAAGGCCAGTAGCTCTAACGTCTTACTTTGGCGGGGATTGCGACGGCATCAGGGAAAACAGTCTCTCGCATCGAAGACTCCACGTGGCGGCCGTTCGACGTGATTCAAGGCCGGTTCTAAAAACGTTGCCTTCTCGAAACGCCAGCCGACACGGCCTACCCCGACCGAGGTCCCCTCCGTCTCGGAATCGTCGTCGGCACGTTTGATGGCACTGCGAAAACGTTTTCGTCAAAGGGATGAGTTCTCGGTAAGCGACGCCTGCGTCATGAATCGGTCCTTTTCCGGCATGTCTCAAGACCTCCGACACTTCGACGGGTGGTTGAGATAATCCGCGATGGAAGCTTCAGGTGGCATCCTCAATGCCCAACTCGAACGAAGCATCTGGCTTCCGTCGTAGGGTGTCCGAAGGCAACTCGCCGAAGCAGTCCTTGTAGGCACGGGAAAAGTCGCCGAAGTGCCAGAAGCCCCAGCGGAGCGCTTCGGTCGTCACCGTAGTCGAGGCTTGCGTCGCTGTTCGCAGTGCGTGACGTACCCGATGCAACCGGAGTCGGGCCAGATAGGCGACCGGGGGCATTCCCATCACCTCCCTGAAAGCGTACTGCAAGGTCCGCTCGCTCACCCCTGCTGCCTCGCACAGGTCGGTCACGTACAGACGTTCATCGGTGTGCGACAAGGCGTAATCTTCGGCGATCTGTACGACCCGACTGTGGGCCTGCCGCGTCAGGTCTTCAGCCGCAGACTCGACGTGGTCAGCCGATCCGAGACTCGCCAGCAGGGCTTCGAGGAGATCGATCTGCGCGGCGGCCTGCGTTTGCGGCACGTCGAACACGTCGGGTTGCCTGACGGCTACGTCGGCTAGGCGTCGTCCGAAGCCGTACAGTCCGTGGGCGGCGGCGGGACTTGGCTGTAACAACTCGACGCCGTTGGGAAGGCGGAATTCGTTTTCCCGATGCCGGCCACGAAGGTGCGCCCGGATGTCGTCGGGCGGCAAGAAAAAGGAAACGCTCTCATAACCACCCGCAACGACAAACTCCACCTCGACTCCCGACGTGCTTGCCAAAATGCGGTCAGGGCCAACCGGCAGCCCATTGAGCGTGCCAGCAGCCTGGGGGCCAAATACAACGAACGCCACGAAACCGTCCTGCAACTTGGTGCGCGTGCGGATGGGCAGATTAGTGGATTGGAACAACAGGACGCTTGTGCCCAAGCGAACGCCGACCCGTCGGACCCGCAGGGGCCTCGACTCCAGTTGCACCGCGTCTTGCTTGATCACCTCTATGGTCTCGCCAACCGCCGTTGGGTCGCTAATTTCGACAACCGTGACGGCCGACGAGGGGTTGGCGGTGACTGGTTTGGCGGACAGCGGCGAGATTTTCATGGTTTGCGGAATTTCGATAGCCAGCGGCTCACGGCAGTTGGGACAATAACGTAAAGTACTTCTCTTGGCTGGATGCGGCAAGCTGGGAGTCATACCTGCGCGAACGGGAGGCTCAGAAGGAGACGGCATGACCAGACCCAGATCAACTACTCTCAAAAAGCTTCTTATTGCGGCGATCGGCGCGGCAATGATCGCTGGGGGATACATGCTCAGCGCAAAGGCGAACAGCAAATCCACATCCCTGCCCGTGCCGGCATTTGCGGGCGGGACGAAGGCGATCACCCTGACTCCAGTCGTTGGCACACCGCGACGGCAGTACGCCGAGATGTTTATACCTGGTGAAGAGAAGCTCGCGGACGGCGAGATGCGAGTGACGGTGCTCGGAAGCGGCAATCCTTGGGTGACGCGAGCCCAGGCCTCGGGCAGCATCCTGGTCGAAGTCGGCAACCGCCAGCGCGACCTCCTGTTGTTCGACCTTGGGAGCGGTGCCCTGGCAAACTATGCGAGTCTGAAGCTGCCGGTCAACAAGCTCAACAAGGTCTTCCTGTCTCACCTGCACGCCGACCACACGAGCGACCTGCTCACGCTTGTCGGCAGCTACGCGAAGGTGGGCCGGGCCGATGGCCCGATCTACTTGTGGGGGCCCAGTGGAACCGAGCCTCGCCTGGGCACACGACACTTCGCCGAGGCAGTCGAGGAAGCGCTTGCATGGGACACCGAAGCCGGGCGCGGCCCTATCAATCCAGACAGTATGAAGATCGTGGTGTCCGAGTTCGATTTCAGCCAGACCCAGGTGGTCTATGAGAAGAACGGCGTGAAGGTGACGGCGTTTCCCGTCGTCCATGCCTTGAGCGGTGCCGTCGGCTATCGCCTCGACTTTGCCGGCCTGTCGTTCGTCTTTTCGGGCGACGCACGCCCATCCTGGCCGCTCGTGCGTGCGTGCAAAGGCGGTGTTGACCTGCTCATCCATGAATGTTTCCCGCCCGCTGCGGTGCTCGCGGCCGAGTCGGGGCTCTCCATTGAGAGGGCCACAATCGCCCTGAATGCTGCCCACACGTCGCCGAAGGCCGCCGGCAAGGTGTTCAAGCTCGCGAAGCCGCGCATGGCTGGCCTCTGGCATACGCTTCTGTCACCGCGAGTAATCCCCTTGGTCTTTTCGGAGCTTGGCGCAGTGTATGACGGTCCTGTGGTCCAGACCCAGGACCTGACGGTATTCAACGTTACGAAGGAGGCCGTGGTCGCTCGCCAGGCGAAGGTGTCGGATCAGTTGCCGCCCATCCCGGGTGTGCCGAGTGTCGACTACACGCCCTTCCAGCCGAAGCCTCCCGCCTGGTGGGCAGAGGAGATCATACCGGTCGACTGAGTCCTGGCATCCGGTTTATGCAACGTCATTAGGAATCTGATCATGGAAATGAAACAAGTCAGCGACAACTGCTTTGCGGTCCTGATCGAGAAGAACCGCGTGTGCGACGCCAACTCGGGCCTTATCAACCTGGGCGGAGGTGTCGTGATCGACACGCAGTCTGACTTGCCTCATGCGAGCCAGATGATCGAGATGTTCAGCAGGGTATGGCCCGCAATGCCGCGCCGCGTCATCAACACGCACGAAGATGCGGACCACGTTTGGGGCAACCGACTCTTCGAGGGCGCGGAGATCATCGCCCACCGATCGGTGCCCGAGCGGATGAAGCAAGTCGCCGAACCGGAGGAAATGCAGAAGCTGCTGCACGGGGTCGCCAATGGATCTAGTCGCCAGGCACTGCAGGCACTCCACCCCGGCATCGTGGCTGCGGGGCAACAACTGCTAGAGGACTATAACTTTGACGGGATCGAATTGGTGCTGCCGACGATCTTGTTCGACACACGCTACGAGTTGAACCTTGACGGCACGGAGGTCCACTTGATCTACGTCGGGCCGTGCCATCAGGTCGGGGACACGATCATTCACGTGCCCAAGGAACGTGTGGTGTTCGCCGGCGACGTGCTTTTCCGGCAGTGTACTCCAATGGGCTGGACGGGATCGTATGAGAAGTGGTTCCAGTGCCTCGACCTTATTATTGAACTCGACCCGGAAGTCATCGTCCCCGGCCACGGCCCGCTCTGTGGGATCGAAGGGGCTATGGAGATGAAAGCATACCTCCAGTACGTCCGTGACGAGTCGAAGAAGTGCTTCGACAACGGGCTGCCTTCGCTAGAGGCGGCCAAGCGAATCGAGTTTGGCCCCTACGGTGAGTGGCGTGCCCCGGCGCGGCTGTACATGAACGTCGAACGGGCGTATCGTGAGTTCCGCAACGAACCCCCCGACGCACCTTGGGATACGGCAGGGACTTTCGACGCCATCTACCAGGTGGCCAAGGCGAAAGGGGTTGAGGTCGAGTTCTGAGACCGTTCAAGGGACTCACGCCACCATACACCAGAAGGATAACGGTAATGAAATTCCCCATGATCCATGCGGACGAACGGGGCGAGACGCACTTCGGCGTCCAGAACCTACCGGACTGTGAGCTTGCCTTGGGTCCGCCGCCGAACCCCACGGGGCAGATGAGCGATTTCGGGGCAGTCACGACCATGTGCGTAATCTCATTCCCCGCCGGGACCGAGGCGCCCGCCCACAACGCTCCCCAGCCATACGTTTGCATCATCCTGTCCGGGGAGGGGGAGGTGGCGACCAGCGACGGCAAAACGCGGCGATTCCACTCAGGCGAGCTACTCCTATGCAACGACCTCACCGGCAAAGGGCACGTGACTCGGGCGGTCACTGATTTGGTCCTGGCGTTCGTCAATCGGGCCAATGCCTGAGACAGGTGTACGTGGGTAGAACCCAACAACCAACGAGAAAGAACGCTATGACGCGCCGCCTCGAAACGCTGGTTGATTCCACCACGGGCCTCAAATTCACTGAGAGTCCCCGTTGGCACAACGGCACGTTGTGGTTCATCGACATCCATGACAAGCGGATCAAGACGGTAGACCTTGCCGGTTCTGTCGCGACGGTATTGGAACTGCCGTTCATCCCGAACGGCTTCGGGATCACCCCCGCGGGAACCGTCGTGGTTGGTGATGCGTTTCATCGCAGGATTTACCGTGGGGCCGGAACTTCCCTGCAACAAATGGCCGACATTAGCGACTTCACCAAGTTCTGCTTGAGCGACGGCATTGTTGACGCCAAAGGCCGTCTGTACGTGGGGGACATCGGCTACAACTTCGTGGACCCTGCGGCCAAACCCGTCGAAACCTGCGTGATCGTCCTCGTCGGCCCTGATGGTCAAGCGTCCGTGGTCGCCGACAAGCTGTTCTTCCCGAACGGCATGGTGATAACGCCCGATGGACGATCCCTCATCGTCGGCGAGACGCTCGGCCATCGCCTGACCGCCTTCGACATCCAAGAGGATGGCTCGCTGAGCAACCGGCGGGTCTGGGCGCAGTTACCCCCGTCCGTTGGCCCCGATGGCATTTGCCTCGATGCCGAGGGGGCCGTGTGGTGCGCCAATCCCGAGGGTAAGGACAGTGTGGTGCGGGTCCGCGAAGGCGGGGAGATCACGGATCGGATCAAGGTGGACACCAACGCCTATGCGGCGATGTTGGGCGGGCCGGATCGGAGGCATCTCTTCATCTGTGCGTCGGCCTCCCACGATCCAGCAGAAATCCAGCAAAACCCGAGCGCGAGTTTCCAAGTCGTCGAGGTGGAGGTTCCCGGTGCAGGAATACCATGACGCAGCGAATGCTTCAACGCCATCTACCAAGCGGCCAAGGCAGAGGGGACCGAAGTCGAATACTGACCCATTCCACAAGCAGTAAAGGAACACCACAATGAAACTGATCCGCTTCACTATCGCCGACTCGCCGAACCCTTGTTTCGGCGTCGTCGTCCACGACCAGGCTGTCCCGTTCGCCGTGCTGCAAAGCAAAACGGGGAAGTCCTGCCCCTACTTGGCCGACAGCCGATCCTACCTTGCCAATCTTCCCGACAGCGAGCGTGCGGCAAAGGAACTCCTCGCCTGGGGCGAACAGCACCTCGGAGAACTCGGCAAGGGCGAGTGCTTCCCGCTCAACGCTGTCCGCCTGCTGGAGCCGGTGGAGGTCGTCGCCCTGTTCGACTTCGGCCTGACGCCGCGGCATCTCAAGAACTCTTGCGACACCTGCATGAAGTATGAGAAAGATAACCCACAGACCGCGACGCTGTTGCAGGCGTTCGCCAAAGCCGTCCTGGCCCCGAAACCCAAGCCCGTCCCCGGTCGGCCCGAGCCACTGCCCTATTACAAGAGCAACATGAACGCCATCGTCGGCGACGGGGAAACCGTGCCCTGGCCAGCGTACACGTCGCGGCTTGATGTCGAGCCTGAACTGGCCGTCGTGTATGGGAACGAAAAGCAGCCGGTGGCGGGCTTCTGCATCTTCAACGACATCTCGGCCCGCGACGTTCAGGCCACGGAGTTCATTGGCGGATTCTGCTTGACGAAGGACATGGCAAAGGGCAACCAACTTGGGCCTTACTTGGTCACGCCCGGTGAGGTTGGCGATCCGTACAACCTCAAAGTTACGGTTGTGGTGAATGGGCAAGTCAAGTACCAGGGATCAACATCCGAGATCAGCCACAAGGCCGAAGACGTGTTCGCTTGGTTGCGATTCATGGCTCCCATCAAGTCCGGCACCGTGATGGGCTTCGGCACCATCCCTGACTGTACCGGCCTTGACAACGACGACTTCATCGACCCAGGTGCCGAGATCGAGATCACTTTCGAGCGACTCGGGACGCTCCGCTGCCGTTTCGCGGAACCAACGGGCAAGCTGCTACCGAGCCGCTGGCCGGTGCGCGAGCCGTTGCGGAAGTACCATGGGTAATCCCCATCCCTACTCGACCATTGCACCGGAGGTAACTGGCTATGCAGCCCGAAGAATCTCGATACGACCGTGGGCTTGCCAGAATGCGAGCCATTTTCGGACCGAGGATTGAATCCGCATTGCAGGGCCTCACCGCAGGCAGTCCCGATCTGGTGCGGTGCCTGGTCGAATTCCCATTTGGCGACATCTACTCCCGCCCCGGTCTGGATTTGAAGACGCGGGAGATGCTTACGGTCGCGGCCCTTACCGTCCTCGGCTACCCACAGGCTGAGTTGAAGGACCATATCCGAGGTGCGCTGAACGTCGGCTGCACGCCTGACGAAATCTCGGAGATTATCCTGCAAATGGCCGTTTACGCCGGTTTCCCTGCCGCGCTGGAAGCCATCAAGACGGCGGCGTATGTGTTCGGCGACAAGCAGTAGTCAGCCGAACGGTCTGGCCGGACAATCAAGATATCGATCTTCTCCCTAGTGCTGACGGAAATCATCTAGTTACGGGGCCCAGAGGGGCATTTGAGTTCCAAAATACGTTCCGTTTCCCGGAGTGGCTGCTCTGTTCGCCCAGAATGATAATTTCGGCTCTCCGGCATTCCTGGATTGCCATCTCGTCAATCAAGGCTCCGAGAAGTTGTGAAACTGGGACTCGAATAGTACGCTCTCGACGGCAAACCGTCGCCCCAACAAAGGAGTAATCTGCGTCGTAGCAGTGCGACTTCTTCGCTGCGTCGGTGTGACATATCGAAGTGCAGTGGAAAATGCCAGATTGCGCACTTCAAGTCATGCGCATTTCGAGACACGTTGAAAATGAACCATAATATGTCGTGCTCACACATTGGCCGCATCGTGTTCCGCTCGCCATAATCGTTCGACGTGCTTCTGCACGCTGATGGGGTATCGAGCGAGAATACAAGAAGAACCTGCGACCTGCGTTCTCGCGAGATCTCGGAAAGTGGCCAAGGCTTCCGGCGCGGCGCCATGCCGCCGTGCCAGATAGACATATTCGCAAAGCGCTTGGGTTGGAGAAGCCATCGCCCCTTCGGACGCTGGAATGTACACCCTGCTCCGCACACATACAAACCTGAGGCGGCCGACCGGTGTGACTCGCTCCTTCGCCGTTTCGCGATTCTCTTCGCGTGCGCGCTTGGCTTACTTTCTGCCGCTCAACGTGTCGGTCCGAGGTGGGAAAGGCGTATTGAGCAGGATTAACAGGATAGAACTCGATCGTTGAATCTTGTCAATCCTGTAAATCCTGTCCATTGACAATGGCCGCCGGGGCTCTTTCGGACGATGGCACGCGGTAGTATACTGCGGCGGTTGCGTCCGTGCTATTCGCAACGGCACACGGAGTGTGCCTGCTACGGATGCCGATCTTCCAACATCACCCGCCTATCATGTCCGAACTGAAACTGACCGACTACATCCGCGACATTCCCGATTTCCCCAAGCCGGGCATCCTCTTCCGCGACATTACGCCGTTGCTGGCCACGCCGGCTGCCTTTCGCCGTGCGGTCGTCGACATGGCAGCGCCTTTCTGTGATTCTAAGATCGACGTCGTGGCGGCGGCCGAGGCTCGGGGATTCATTTTCGCCGCCCCGATGGCTCTGGAACTCAACGCGGCCTTCGTCCCGATCCGCAAGCCGGGCAAGCTCCCCTTTGAAATTCAGACGCTCACGTACGACCTGGAGTACGGCAGCGACACGCTGGAGATCCACAGCGACGCCGTGATCTCCGGCTCGCGCGTGTTGATGGTCGACGACCTGTTGGCCACGGGCGGCACTATGGAGGCCTGCTGCCGGCTGGTGGAAAAGATCGGCGGCGTGGTGGCCGGCTGCGCGTTTCTGATCGAGTTGGCTGCCTTGAAGGGCGCCCAGCGGATCGCGCGGTACAAAACGGCCAGCCTTATCAAGTACGAGTAGCGTCCGCCGTTACGAGTAGGGTCCGCCGTGCGGACCGGAAGCATTGTGGTCCGGGTGCCCGCGATAGCTTGCCTATCGGGGCGGCGCAGCCGCAAGAGGAACTATCCCCGGCCGAATCTCCTCGCATGCCCGCCGGCACACTGAAGCCAAAACCATCGGCGCCAGCCGTGAGTAGGGTCCGCCGTGCGGACCGGAAGCATTGTGGTCCGGGTGCCCGCGATAGCTTGCCTATCGGGGCGGCGCAGCCGCAAGAGGAACTATCGCCGGCCGAATCTCCTCGCACGCCTGCCGGCACACTGAAGCCAAAACCATCGGTGCCAGCCGTGAGTAGCGTCCGCCGTGCGGACCGGAAGCATTGTGGTCCGCGCGGCGGACCCTACGTTGGTGCACTAGCCACTGACCACTAACCACTCTTCTCTTCTACCGCCCGAAGCCCATGAAGAAGCTGAACATCTCTTGGCGGTCGCCGGGCTGCCAGGAGACCGGGAAGGCAAAGTCCAAGGCGATCGGGGCAGGGCCCATCGCTGGCACGGCGATTCGCAGGCCGAAACCAGGCGCTACGCGGTACTTGTTCGACCAGTCGTTGACCGTCGGCTCGACCGTGCCGGTGTCGCAGAAGACCACGCCGCGAAGCATGTCATCGGCCGTGATTGGGAACATATACTCGGCCGAAGCCAGCAGCATGAAATCGCCGCCGACGGCGATGTCGGCGCCCGTGCTCGGGCCAATCTCGCGCGGCGAGGCCCCGCGGAACTGGAAGCCGCGGATCGTGGAAAAACCGCCGGCATAGTACCGCTCGTAGATCGGCGTATTGTCGCCGGTAATCCCCGCACGGCTGGCGAGCGTCAGCACGTGCCGTCCCGAACCGTCGGGCCGCTCGAACAGCGTGAAGTACTTGCGAATGTCCAACTCGCCGCGTGGATACTGAAACGAGCCCAGCACCTCTTCAAACGACGCTTCGATCAAATGGCCTTCGGTCGGCAGGAAAGCGCTGTCGCGCTTATCGTGCGACAAGGTCGCCCGGAAACCGTGTAGGGCCAGGTCGCGGTTAATGACATCGGCCAGATCGGGAAGCAACGGGTCGATCGGATTCGTAATGTTGATCTTCTGGCCGCGATACGCAATGCTGCCTGAAAGATCGGGCGTGAACTGATAGCCAAGCGATATCCGGCCACCCAGTTCCTGTTCGGTATACTCGGTATAGATGCGGGTATAGTAGAACCCATTGAGGCCCAGACTCACCTGCGTGTCGAGCATGTACGGGTCTTGGAACGTAACGGCATAGCGTTGCAGTTGTGTTCCGGGCATCGCTTCCAAACGAAGGCGTTGGCCTCGGCCGCGCCAAGCCGTACCGTTGCGGATATCCTCCCAGCCGCGTGGTAACGCAGTCCAGTCGAAGTTCTGCTCGTCCAAGACGACCTGCCCCACCAAGCCGGCGTCGGAGTTGATTCCCACGCCGAGCATCAGGCGGCCGGTCATCGCCTCGTTCGCCAAGACGCTGAACGGCAAGGCCCGAGGCAAGTCGGGGCCCTCTGCCGGACCGTCGCGGAAGGGTGAATTTTCGCTGAAGATCGGACCTGGCACGTACGTGCCCTGCGGTGAATCGATCGGTCGCTCGGGGCCGCCTTGACGCGGCCATATCTGCTGGCCATACGCCGGGGCCGGCTGTACCGGCGCGGCCTGTGTGGCGACGGGCTGCGAATAGTTGGGGGGCGGCGTATTGGGAGCCGGGTAAGGGGCGGTGACTTGCTGCTCCGGCGCGGCGCTGGTCCACTGGAGCTGCGAGCTCGGCGCTGGCGGACTTCCTTGACTGGCATCCTGCGTGTACTGGGTATAGACAACGCGATCGCGCGAGACTTTGCGGGGGACTGTCCCAATTTTCGCGGGCACCGCGGCGAAGCCGCGGTCGACGAAAATGGGACTGTCCTCTTTGACGCAAGCCGCCAGATTGCGGGCCATCTCGTTGAGGGCACTGCTGGACGAGCCAGCAGTGGCACCCGTCCCCCGTCCCACGTTCCCCGTTCCCCGCTCTTCATCCATTGGTCCGATGTAGCGGCCGCAATTGAGCGTGATGTTCAGGTCGCGGTCGGGCGGATCGGGACTCTGGCCGCGAAATCTTGTGCCCGGCTTGTGCTGCGACTTCGGCCGGTCGGCCACTTGCACCTTGTCGTCGCCGTCTTGATCGGGCGGACTGAAGACGATCTTCGGAGCATTGCCCGTGGCCGGGTTCGTCTCGAACAGGCCGCTGAGCTTGATGCGCCGCTCGCTGGCGCGGATTTCGCGAACGTCGACGATATCGCCCGGCTTGATCGAAAGACGATTGAGGATCGTGGTGATTCGCGTGTGCGGATATTCGCCCTTGATGTTGACGTCGATCTTGCCCACCCGGTAACGGTCGCCTTCCTTGATGTTGTAGACCAAGTCGAGCTGTCCAGGTTCTTCGAGGAATCGCGGGTCGGCCTTGACGTCGGCAAACACGTATCCGATGCCGCCATATCGGTCCTGCATCGTGGCCACGTCGCGAGTCATCTTCGCCTGGTCGAAATAGTTATCGCGTGTCAGCTTCAGGTCGGCCAGTAGTTCGTCGCTGGTGTACTTTGTATTGCCCAGCACCGAGATGTTGCGAATTTTGTAGCGAGGGCCTTCATCGATCACGAAAGTGACGGTGACCCAATTTTGTTTCTCGTTGAATTCCAATTCGCGGCCGATACGGGCACGGAAAAAGCCGAGCCCGCGGTAATAGGCGGTCAGCCGATTGACATCCTCATCGAGTTCCTTGCGGTCCAACTCGCCCTTGAAGAGCCAGAGGAAAGGGTGGGCGGTCTTGATTTGAGTTTGCAGGCGGCCGTCGTCGGCAATCGTATTGCCGATGAACTTGGTCGTCCACACCTTCTGTTTCGCGCCCTCGTCAATCAGAAAGATCGCGCGGCGGTCCTCGGGCTTATCGCCTTCGAGTAGCGTGATTCGCGCCCGCGAAAAGCCCTTCGATTGATAGTACTCTTCAAGGTGCCGCCGGGCCTCTTCAATGGCGTACGGATCGACGGGGTCGCCAACCTTGATCTCCGCTTCCTTCTGCAAGGCCTTCTTGCGGAGTTCCTTGCAGCCGACAAACAGAACGTCCGTCAACAGCGGCCTTTCGACCACGTTGAAGATCACGATCCGCCCACCGGCGACTTGCTGCCAAAACGTTTCGATCTTCACAAACATGTGCGTGTGATCGAGTCGGCGCACATCTTCTTCGAGCAATTCCTTATCGAACTTCCGGCCAACACGCGTGCGAATCTGCGGCAGGATTTTTTCCAGCGGCAACGATTTATTGCCGCGGATCTGGACGTCAACAACCGTGTCAGAATGTGAAATGCCGGAAAGCGGGGAATTCGCCGGCGCGTTCAACGCCGGTTGTTGGGCCACGACGGAGCGCACACCCAGACTGGCCGCTAGCAAGAGCAGCACCAGGCAGCCAGAACGAAGGTGAGTGTGTGGGCTTGGATCGGTTCGGCGTTTGGCCATCCCTGGCCCTTTCCGTTGTGTTCCACGTCGCACAAGAAGAGACACCGAGGAGCCCCGAAAACGCATGCCGCGGCACGGCGATGCTGAGAACGTATACGCTGTTAAGGGCGTAGCGGTTCTTGCCTGGAACATCCAAGGTCGCGTAGAAATACCCAAAGTGGCCCGCCACGACAAGGGGAGTTGGCTACGATTCCTTGGTAAGCTGGCGGAGAAATGGCGATCGTAGAGGTTCATGGCCAGCCAACCGCGAGCCGAGCGAACCGATTACCTTGCGGCACTACACTTTGCGTGTCAGAATAGGTAAGATACGGCAGCGATTTCGGCCGTTGCTTCCCGTGGAGGATTGAACCGATGGCGCATTACGTTGGCAGTTTCGTGCTCGGTTTCATGACGCTGCTCTGGACGGCAGGCCTCGATGTCGCCAACGAACCGGTCGCCAAGGGTGGGCAATCGCCGGCCAAGGCGGCTGCGCCCGCCAAGAATGCCGACGAGAAACCGGCCAAGAAGAGCGGCTCGTCCACCGGCGGCAAGGACGACGGCCAGAAAACGACGGGACCGGCCAGCAGCGGCACTTCGGCAAAGAGCGCCGAGCAACCGAAGACGCCGCAACAGCCGGCCAAAGCTGGTCAACCGGCCGCGAAAGGGCACGAAGCGACGCCGCCTACGCACACCGTCAAGAAAGGCCCCTTCCGGGTTACCGTTGATCTGGAAGGCACGTTCGAGGCGCAGACAGCGCGTGAAATCGCCGTCAGGCCCGACGAATGGACGGCGCTGGTCGTCGAGACGGCCGTCGCCCATGGCACGCAGGTCCGCGAGGGCGACGTGCTGCTAACGCTTGACCCGGAGAAAATCGACCGAGCCATCGCTGATCTTCGCACCGAACAGAAGCTCTCGCAATTGGCCATTCGTCAGGGGGAAGATCAATTGAAGGCGCTGGAGAAGCTGACTCCCTTGGACCTGGAAGCCAGTAGCCGCGCCGCGAAGATGGCCGAAGAAGACCGAAAGTTCTTCACCGAGATCGATAAGCCGTTTGCCATCAAAGCGACCGAATTCAGTTTGAAAGTGGCCAAGGAATCGTTGGAGTATGAAGAGGAAGAGTTGCACCAGTTGGAGAAGATGTACAAGGCCGATGACATTACCGAAGAGACCGAGCAAATCGTACTCAAGCGGGCTCGCGACACGGTCAAGCGCACAAGTTCATGGTCGAGGCCTATCAGCTTCAACACGACCAGTCGCTAAAGTTCAATATCCCGCGTGTCGAAGATCGCATCAAGGACTCGGCCTTGCGACGATCGATCGACCTGCAAAAGAACAAGGTCGCGCTTCCGCTGGCCGTCGACAAACAGCGGCTCGATTTGCAGCGGCTCCGCGTTCAGTCAAAACGGGCCGCCGAACGACTCAAGAAGCTCGAAGCGGACCGGGAGGGCATGGTCGTCAAGTCGCCCATCGACGGCATCGTCTACTATGGCAAGGCGACGCGCGGACGATTCAGCGATTCGACAAGCATGGGCGACACCCTCCGCCGCAACGGCTCGATCATGCCCAACCAGGTCGTGATGACGGTCGTTCAGCCACGGCCAATGCTCATCCGAGCGACGGTGTCGGAGGATGATTTGCACGACGTTCGGCCCAGCCTCAAGGGCATCGCTACGCCGACGGCATATCCCGATCTGAAGCTTGTGACGGTGGTCGATTCCGTCAGTGACGTGCCAACCGGCCCGGGCACGTTCGACGCCCGATTGAAGGTCAACCTCGATCGCAAAGCCAAGTTCCTTATGCCCGGCATGACCTGCAAGGTGAGACTCGTTCCGTATCTGCGGAAAGAGGCGATCACTGTGCCGCCGAAGGCGATTAACACCGACGAACTCGACGACGAGAAACACTTTGTGTGGCTGCTGGACAAGGACGGCAAGCCGCAGAAACGGCCGGTGACGCTCGGCCAACGGACCAGTAAGCAGGTGGAAATTACCAAGGGACTAGAAGAGGGCGACAAAGTGTTGCTGGAGGCTCCGAAAGAAAAGGATGGCTAGTGGTTAGTGACTAGGCTTTGTCGGAAAAGGCGAACATGCCATCCTGAGCGCAGCGAAGGATCTCTTCCGAGGCCGGAAAAGCCCGTAGATTCTTCGCTGTGCTCAGAATGACGATTGGGACGTTCCGATGTCTTCCGACAAAGCCTGGAAATCAGGCAGCGAAAAGACCGACCATTTGCACGAACCCGCAGCTCTTACCACCAACCACTGGCCACTAATCACTCTGTTATGCGCATCCTCTTTATCGGCGATATCGTTGGCAAGCCTGGTCGGCACATCTGCACCCAGGTGATGCGCGGACTGCGTGCGGAGGAGCAACTCGATCTTGTCGTGGCCAACGCAGAAAACGTCGCCGGAGGCTCGGGCCTGACGCCGGAAAGTTATCACGAACTCATTGCCGCCGGCGTCGACGGCATCACGATGGGCGACCACGTCTATCGCCGCCGCGAAATCTTCTCGATCCTGCAAAGCGAACGGCGGATTGTCCGCCCGGCCAATTTTCCGCCCAGCGCTCCGGGCCACGACTTCGCCATCCTGCGAACGCGGCAGCAAGTGGGCGTGGCGATTTTCACGATGGTGGGCCGGGTGTTCATGCCGCCGGTCGATTGCCCTTTTACGGCTGCCGATCGGGTGCTGGCCGCCTTGCCGCCGGACGTGCACGTGATTCTGGTCGACTTTCATGCCGAAGCCACTAGCGACAAGCAATTGATGGGCCGGCACCTCGACGGCCGCGTCAGCGCCGTGCTAGGCACGCATACCCACGTGCCGACGGCCGACGAGCAAATTCTGCCGGGCGGAACGGCCTTCCAGTGCGATGTTGGCATGACCGGCCCGCACGAGAGCATCTTGGGTCGGCGGATCGATCGTGTGATGGAGACCACGCGAACCTTTCGCCCCACCCACTACGAGGTGGCCACTGGCGACGTGCGTCTCAACGGCGCCATTGTCGACGTCGATCCGGAAACCGGTCGAGCCACCGCGATCCGCCGCATTTGCGTCGATCAAGCGATGGCCCAACGCCTGGGAGCAGGAAAGGATGTGGCGGGAAAGACGGCAGGCGAAGGTGCCGAGGAGCGCATAGTAGGCTCACGCCATTATCGCCAAAGGGGACATGTCTTGCGTGTCGAGTGGCGGCAAAGCGTACTTGGCGAGCACACCGTTGATTATGGACAGCGAAGCGTGTCGCGGTGACAGTATCTCGATTCCAATGTGTCGGTTGTCAGCGGTCAGATCGACCGCCAGGCGCTGCCCTTTCTGTACCACGCGCTGGCTTTTGTCACTGTCGCGCCGCGGCAAATAAAGGTAAGCAGCCAATGGCTTTCTCCGGCGATATGTGATTTCCAGGTAGCGTTCGTGCATGGTTCATGTTTCCCAGCACGGACGCCCGATCCAACAGCAATGAAGTCGACCACGGATGGCGGGAGATGCTAACGAACATCCGCTGTCCCCGTTTGCACTTTCGCTCCTTGGCGCTTTCGCGATTCTTTTACACAGATCGCGAAACCACGAAAGGGCGACAACGCGAAAGACCACGAAGTGGCCGTCACTTTCGCCCAGCTTCTCAGGTTTAGCGGTATTTTTGCCCAAAAATCGCCCTTGTACCCCAGCCCGCATCTGGCTATCCTTCTGCCGCTCATCACTAGACCTAGTCCGCGGGTTGACGGGGTACGGCTCAAATTCGAGCCGATGCCAACGTGCCGGCAGATGCCATGCGAGGTGGTACGATGGATCGTCCCTCAGTTCGGTACTCATTCGCCGTAGCTTTGTTGCTGGCGGTGGCAATTTTGCCTGCAGTCGGTTGCCGCAGCGGCCTGTTTTCTCTTATGTACTTGATCAAAGGGACGGACGTTGATCCCGATTACGCCGGGCTGAAAGGCAAGAAGGTGGCCGTAGTCTGCCGGCCAATGGCGTCGCTGCAATACCGCAATGCCAACGCAGGCCGCGATATCGCCAACGTGGTCACGTCGCTGTTGGAACAGCAAGTGCCCAAGATCAAAACTGTTGACCAGCGCAAGGTGAACAAGTGGACCGATGAGAACACGTGGGAAGAGTATCAAGAGGTTGGCAAGGCGATGAAGGCCGACATGGTTATCGGCATCGACCTGGAAAGCTTTAGCATCTACCAAGGGCAGACGCTCTACCAGGGCAAGGCCGACGCTACGATCCGCGTCTACGACTGCAAGAACGGCGGCAAGATGGTGTTCGAGAAGATCATTCCGCAAGCCGTCTATCCGCCTAACTCCGGTGTGCCCACCTCGGATCGCACAGAGCCCGAGTTCCGCCGCGAGTTTATCGCGGTGTTGGCCGACCAGATCGCGCGGCATTTCTATGCCCACGATCCGCACGCCGACTTTGCCCAGGATGCGGCCGCCCTGCGATAGGCGACAGCGGGCACAGCTTCTGTACGGTGCCTTTCCAACCTGCCCGTTGTCTGGCTGATGGGGGTGCTTAGCTGATGCGTCTTACTCAGCCACACGCAGCTTGATCGTCGCCGATCTTCTGGCATAGAGTAGGCTCCGGTTGCGCGAAGCCAAGTTTATCGCTTCTTATGCGCAATATCAGTATCTGGAGAGTGACGGCGTGAAAGCCGTATACGGCGGCGACGCCTCTTGTCGCATGGGCGTGCAGCCGCTAGAACTAGCGTGATTGTCATCTCCGCGCATCTCCTCTCGACGGGATCGGACAACCTCGCCCTAACTCTCCCAGAAGGAAGAAGGACGACACACGCATGGATATCGACTTTTCGCTGCGGCCGGAAGCGCTCTTGCCGAGGCTAAGGCGGTTCTGGAGACTCTCAGGTGATAAGATTGCGAAGATTGAGAAGACCTACGACCCGGCCGACCGCTCGCCGGTGTTCACCGTGCGGGGGCAGTACACGGCCCGAGGGTGGACGGAATGGACGCAGGGTCTGCGCTTCGGCTCGGCCATTCTGCAGTTTGATGCTACGGGCGATGCCGAAATGTTGGAGATTGGCCGGCGAAACACGGTCGAGCGGATGGCGAGGCACGTCAGCCACGTCGGCGTTCACGACCACGGCTTCAATAACGTCAGCACGTATGGCAATCTATTGCGGCTGATGGGCGAGGGGCGAATCACGGAAGATCCGTGGGAGCGACGCTTCTACGAACTGGCACTAAAGACCAGCGGCGCAATTCAGGCCCGGCGCTGGACCATCACAAAAGACACTGGCTATATCTATTCGTTCAACGGCCCACACTCATTGTTTGTCGATACAATGCGCTCGTTGCGGATACTCGCCATCGCGCATCTGTTGGGCCACGTGCTGATGGAAGAAAACGACCTTCGGGTGTCGCTCTTGGACCGGCTGAAGATGCATGCCGCCACTACGGCAAATTGGTCGGTCTACTACGGCAAAGGACGCGACGCGTATGACATCCGCGGTCGCGTATCGCACGAGGCGATCTTCAACATTAACGACGGCGCCTTCCGCTGCCCCAATTCTCAGCAAGGCTATTCGCCGTTTTCCACGTGGACCCGCGGACTGGCATGGGCAATGTGCGGGTTTGCCGAGCAACTGGAGTTTCTTCACGCCTTGGGCGACAGGGCGTTGGCCCCGCAATTGCTCGAGGCCGCCCAGGCGACGTGCGATTTCTATATCGAACAGGCCACGGCGTCCGACGGCATACCGTATTGGGACACCGGCGCTCCCAACCTCCACCGCCTTGGCGATTGGCAGTCGCGGCCTTCCGATCCATACAATGACTTCGAGCCGGTCGATAGTTCGGCAGCGGCCGTCGCGGCGCAGGGGTTGTTGCGGTTGGGGCGATATCTGAACAACGAACGCTACCAACAAGCTGGCCTGACCGTGCTCGGTGCGTTGCTGAGCCCGCCGTATTTGAACGCCGATGTGCGGCATCAAGGGCTCATCCTGCATAGCATTTATCATCGGCCGAACGGCTGGGACTACGTGCCGGAAGGAAGGAAAGTGCCATGCGGTGAGTCGTCGATGTGGGGCGATTATCATGCTCGCGAGGCAGCACTATACGTCCAGCGACTGGCCGAAGACAAACCCTACTTAACGTTCTGGGGGAACCTCCATGATCATCGCCGACCTCAATAAAACCGAAGGCCGCCGTTATCCAGCCCGGCGGCGCACGCAGAACATCGTCGGCGGCCCATCGAACATCCAGGCAACCCAATTCTCCTTGGGCTATGTCACTCTGGATCCCAATGGCGGCCAAGTGCCTTGGCACAATCAACAACAGGAAGAGGTCTACCTGGTGCTCGAGGGCACCGGCGAAATGTGCCTCGGCAGCGAGCGGCAAGTGATGACAAACGGTCAGGCAGTGTATATCCCGTCGGGCGTATTCCACCAGTTGACTAACGTCGGAGCTACGCCTCTCAAAATGCTCTACTGTTATGGGCCGGCGGGCGACGTGGCCCATTGGCGGCAGGAGCTTAGCGGCACATTGCCAAAGGCGGGCGTCGAGGCGCCGCCGCTCCCAGAAGGCGCCCAACCGCAATGTACGGAGAAGCCGAAATAGGGGGCGGGAGGCGAGGGATGGGGGGCGGGAGGCGAGGGACGGGGGATGGGAGAGCAACAAGCACGACCATGAATGTGACCTGCTACCGCGACTTGGAGGTGTGGCAACTCGGGATTAAGCTCACCAAGCAAGTCTACGAATTGACTCGAACGTTTCCAAAGCATGAACTGTATGCCCTATGAAACCAGATGCAGTGGGCGGCGGTTTCCATTCCCGCGAATATCGCGGAAGGACATGCACGATCATCGACCAAGGAATTCCTGCATTATCTCGCTATCGCTCGCGGGTCGCTTGCGGAACTGGAGACTCTGCTAACGATTTCGGAGGAACTTCAGTATTCTCAGCCGTCGGCAAACTCTCCAATCCTTCAACAGTGTGATCGGCTCAGCCGAATGATCGCCGGACTACGGAATCGTCTAAGTGAGAGACTACAGATTTCAAATTGAAGTGTGACTTCTCGCCCCCCGTCCCCCAATCCCCGTTCCCAACAGTGCGAGTCGAAAGCATGGCAGACACTAAGATTCACAACATCGGCGTCATCATGAACGGCGTCACCGGACGCATGGGCACGAACCAGCACCTGATGCGCTCTATCATGGCAATCAGGCGTCAGGGGGGCGTGCGACTAAGCGATGCCGAGACAATTATGCCCGAGCCGCTTTTGGTCGGCCGCAATCCGGCGAAGCTCGAAGCGCTGGCGGCCGAGGCTGGCGCAGACCCAAGCAGTGGCACACTGCGTTGGACGACCGACCTCGACGCCGCGTTGGCCGACGATCGCTGCTCGATTTACTTCGACGCCCAAACCACAGACCGCCGCGTCGAAGCAGTCACCAAGGCGATCGCTGCCGGCAAACACGTCTATTGCGAGAAGCCAACGGCCACCAACACGGCCGACGCGCTGGAACTGTACCGACTTGCGAAAGCGGCTGGCGTCAAGAACGGCGTAGTACAGGACAAGCTCTGGCTGCCGGGGCTGCTAAAGCTCAAGACGCTCCGCGATACGGGCTTTTTCGGCCAGATTCTCTCCGTTCGCGGCGAGTTCGGCTATTGGGTCTTCGAAGGCGACACCGTACCGTCACAGCGTCCCTCGTGGAACTATCGCAAGGAGCAAGGGGGCGGCATCATCGTCGACATGCTCTCCCATTTCCGCTACGTACTCGATAATCTCTTTGGCGCGGTCCAGGCCGTCTCGTGCCACGGAGCGACGCACGTGCCAAAACGGTGGGACGAGAATGGCCGGCCCTACGACTGTACGGCCGAGGATTCGGCCTATGCGACGTTCGAGCTCGAAGGCGGCATCATGGCGCACATCAACGCAAGTTGGTGCGTCCGAGTCCGGCGGGATGACCTATTTGTGCTGCAAGTCGACGGCTCGAAGGGCAGCGCCGTCGCCGGTCTGCGCGATTGCTGGGTGCAGCCTTACGGCGCCACTCCGCGACCAGTTTGGAACCCCGATGTCGACAGCCCGCTGAACTTCTACGACGGCTGGCAGAAAGTTCCGCAGCAGCAAGCGTACGACAACGCCTTCAAGATCGAGTGGGAACTATTTCTGCGGCATGTCGTCAAGAACGATCCGTTCCGCTGGACGTTGCTGGAAGGCGCCAAGGGCGTGCAATTGGCCGAACAGGGAATCGCGTCTTGGCAACAGCGCCAGTGGCTCCCGCTCCCGCCGCTGAAAGCGTAGATCAATGACGCGTGTTTTTGGCCATCGCCCTCTCGTGCCTCCCGGCACACCGATTGCCGAGCTATCCGTGCCACCCGCGCTACATTTTTTCACGCAGAGACTCCCGCCAGACGCACGTACTCGGGCAGCGACCCGACCAGCGGCTTGAGATACTCCAGACAGGCGGCGGTTACGTAATTTCCTTCGGCATTGATATACGCGTCGGGCATTGGCTTGGCGCCCAAGGCAACCTCGGCCAGCGGCGCCTCGCCAAGCGACCAGCGGTACGGATCACTGCTTTCGCGCACGATGCTCACCATCACGCCGCTGCGACCCTCGGCCGCCAATTCCACGGCACGCCGCCCACAGGCATAGGCCTCGTCGACATCGCCGCAACTCGCCCGATCAGCGGCGCACATTTGCAGCGACTCGCATACCTGGAACTCGCCTCGCCAGCCGTACGCAGCGTTGATCATGCGGTGCAGCATCATGGCAGCGCTGGTGCCGCCCATCGCGCCAAACTCGACGTTGGCAAACTTATCGGTCACCGACGAAGCGCTGATCGGCGTGCCGTCGGCATAGCAAACGCCCTCGCCGCAGACGACGCTGCACCAACCGTAGCGGTCGTAGCATCGTTTCACGTCGGCCAGGAATTGGTCGCGATCGAAGGCCCGCTCGGGCAACAGGATGATGTGCGGAGCGTCGTCCTCAGCCTGTTTGGCCAAAGCGCTGGCCGCCGGAAGCCAACCGGCCGAGCGGCCGACCGTTTGGAAGATTACGTACTGATCGACGCGCTTCATGTCGCGCGCGAACATGCCCGCCTGCTTGACTGACATGGCCACGTATCGGGCAGCGCTGCCGAAACCGGGCGTGTGGTCGGTGCCGCAAAGGTCATTATCGACCGTCTTGGGTACGCCGACGCCGATCAGTTCGTACCCATGCTCGCGGCAGTATTGTTCCACGCGATGAATCGTGTCCATCGTGTCGTTGCCACCGATGAGGAAATAGTAGCGGATATCGTGCTTCTTCAGCATTTCGAGAACGCCCGGGAAGTCCTCGTCGCGGAGCTTGTAGCGGCAGCTTCCCAGGGCGGAACTGGGCGTTTGGCGCAGGCTCTCGATCGTTGCGGCCGACTCGCGTCCGAGGTCGATCACCTCGCCCCGCATGAAGCCTTCGATGCCGAAACGCATGCCGAGCGTTTTGCCGATGTCTTTTTGGGCCAGACAATGTTGGATGATTCCGCAGAGGCTGGCATTGATCACGCTGGTCGGCCCGCCGCTTTGTCCGATAATTGCATTGCCACGAAGCATAAGTCTACTCCCGTCGTTGATTCATTAGGGCGTGGTCGCGAAGTGCCGTCGCCACAAGGATGTGAGCGATCAGATGTCAGCTTTCAGCTTTTTACCGTCGACTTTCTCTCTTCTTGGGGTCGCCTCATGCACGTTGCACCCGCTCACAATTCTCCAGCGGTATCGAACACCGCCAACTGACTGCTGAAAGCTGACCGCTATTCGCTGTCACAAAAGAGCTACGACCGCCGCATCACAGGTTTCCCGTCCAAACCAGCAGATTCCGAAAGAAGCCGGCGTACCAGTTGCCGACCTCAACTGTCTCTCCAGCGACTTGCTGAACTACGCGTTGGTCGCCCCAATCGACCAATCCGCCGACCCAATGGGGCGCAACGTCCGTGGCGAGTGCCGCCGTTCGGCCGGCGTCGTGCTGTCCGACGACCAGCAATGGCGATTCACCGACTTTCGCAAACGCGAATTCGCCGCCCGTCTGCCGCACCGAGAACCGCACCGTGCTCAAGATCGTCCGCGTATCGGGCTTCGGCGTGATGGCGTTAAAGCCGCCGATCCCCGGCGGCTGGTCCCACCGCAACCCGTCAACTGTTGGATGGTCGGCCACCTTCTGAATCAAGCACGGTTGGGCATAGTTGCGCCGATCGTCGGTGGTCTGCATGATCACGGGCAAGACATCCATCAGCGGCGTATCGTGATACTCGCCGAGGCGCCCGAAGAAGCTCTCCCATCCGCCGAGCATTAAGAGGCCGGAGCCCGCTGCAACGCGCTCGGCGACATGCTTCATCGCCGGGTCGCCAAACTGCGCGGCCGGATAATCGCTCACAACGTAGAGAGCGTACGCTTGCGATCCAAACGTCGGACCCGGTTGGGCGTTGCTCGGCACGTAATCAAACTCCAGCCCGTGATGCAGCATGATCGCTGCCAAGTAGCTGGCCGCGCCGCCCAGCGAACCGTCGCCAAGGTAACAAATCTGGCCACGCATCACGATTCCCCGACGAACAACGCTTGGTACTTCTCGGGCGAGTAGAAGTGAAACTCCAACTCGCGAAGATACTCAACTGGCCCGGCGTTGCGTTGGATCTCGACCAACGTCCCGATCTGCTCCTGACTCACAAAAGCCTGGATCGCTTGCAGCTTGGTCTCCAGCATTTCCGGCGGGGTCTGGACGCGAATCTGGGGCGGCTCGGGGAAATCGCAGTAGACGGCAAACTCGTATACCTTGGGCACCTCGGCGATTGGATCGCCTATCTCTGGCCAGATGCTCCCTTGGGCGTGAAACAGGCTGATAAGCAACTCAGAGTGCACGATGCGATGGTCGGGATGCAGGTCGGCGCTGGTGGGCAAGAACACGCGAGTTGGTCGTATCTCACGCAGGGCATGCGTAAAGGCGTTCTGCATGCCGCCGGCCCCCTCGATCTCGGTTGGGGCCCCGACCGTGGTGAAATGCCGACCCTGGAAAGCGCTCAGATTGCAGTCGGGGCACTCGATAAACCGCAGCCCATCGGCCGGAAGGCCCAGAATTTGATAGGATTGTTCTGCTTCGGCGTGGCGGATCTTGCTGATCAACTGTCGCTGCTCGAAGCGGCAATAGCCCATTCGGCCATCCGTGACCACGGCGGCGTGTACCTGCGCCCCTTCGGCCAAGCCAATCTGAAACGTCAGCCCGGCGCCCGTGACCACGTCGTCATCATGCGGCGAAACGAACATCCAGCACTCGGCCGGGCCGCGCCAATCGGAGAACAATTCCGCAATCTTCGACGTTGTGAAAATGCCGCGCGGAGACCGACGCGTGTAGATCATGTTTTCAGACACTTCGCAGATTCCTATCAGCTTTCAAGAGGTCTCCCCTCCTTCTTTGGGAGAAAGAGAGGGTGCGGGCATTATGCGGCGATAAACTCGTTGCCGATCTTGCGGGCACGCTCGGCCTTGTCGAGGTTGATTCCCAGGGCGACACCGGCATGGACCAAAACATTCCAGCCCGCCAAGAGTTGCAGCACGGTCTCGTATCCTTCGACGCGGGGAATGCGGATCGTCGGCAGACCGGTTTCCTCGGCTGCCACGGCAATGACCGTCATGCCCACGCCATCAACCAGCGTGCTCTTGAACTTCTCGACCTCGGCCGGAAATGGATCAATCACCAGTACCACTTCCTCGCGACTCATGATCTCCTCGATGCCGTGAACGGCGTACGTGCCTTCGAGGTAGTCGCTCTTCTTATGTACAATTTCGTTTGTCTTCAGCGTCAATTCTTCGGCCACACCGTCGTTGCGCCCGGCAAAATAGATCGCGGGCGCCTGGGCGATCTTTTTCACCAGCGCCGGATCGAGTTCGGTCTCGAGCACGGCTCGCGCCTTTTCGGCAGCCTGTTGCTGATTCGCTGCGAGTGTCGAGGTCTTTTTCCACGGGCTCAGCAGCGAACGGAAGAACAGCGCCTGCTCAACAACGCTCTTGGTCGCCGCCACAGCATCTTCCTTGCCGCAGCCAAGCGTGTAACAGCGCGAGGTGACGCTCTCCAACATGCAGGGACTGTGGGCCGAGAGCCCAAACAATTTTGAATGCCCACGATTTTTCAACTGCGTCAGCAGCGAGATCAGTTCCTTTGTCTTGCCGCTGTTGCTGGCGCCAAAGACAACGAAGCCGCTGAGATCGTACTCGTGAGCCTGCCGAGCGCCGTCGGTTGCCACTGTGAGCGGGACACCCCCCCTCAAGACGTCACACATCAGGTTTTTGGCCGGAAACATCCGGCTAGAGCCCTCGCCGGTGAGAAATAGCTTACCGGTGTCGCGGACTACTTCCGCCGCATCCCGCGCGGCATCAAAATCAAACTGGCCGATGACGCGGGGCGTCTCGAGCATCTCGCGGACTAGGGCAAACGCAGCGTATTTCGGATCGGTCAAGTTCATGTGCATCTCGGCAAATCGCCGCCCAACGGGGGCCAAGGTGGGGCGAAAACACTGACTATACGGCGCAAGCAGCCGCGCGACAATGGGGAGCGGCCGTCGCCCTGCCCGAGGCGCAAAGGCCGGTTCGGGTGAACGTGGAGCCCGTATTTCTCATCACCGCGGGTCAGGCAATCCTGCCTGCCCCACCAGACGACGTCCCTACTTGGCAGCGACTGCCGCAGGCTCGGCCGCCTGAAACTTCCAGGCTACTACCAGCCAGCCATCGTGGGCAGCCAGTTGAATCGGGACCAGCTTACCCGGGTTCTTCCAGGTTTTCGGCAGCTCGATTCCTTTGCCAAGGAATTCTTGCTCGAACACCTTGCCAAACCGCTTTGCGAGCAACGTGCGGATGGTTTGCCGCCGGGCGTCGATCTGTGTTCCAGGAACAAAATCGGGCGGAAATACCTGAATATCGCCCTGACGTGTGGCCTTGAAGCCCTGGGCTGAATGCTCGATCTTATATTCGGCCGAGACATTCATGGCCGGATACACTTCCGACCCTTTAATATACCGAACGCCTCGCAGGGTGACCTTGATCGTATCGTCGTCGAAGCTTACCGAGATCGGCTGTCGGGGTGCGAAGGTAATCGCCCACGGCTTGCCGTCCTCGTCGCCTTTCATTTTCTCGGGCAAGTAGCCCAGGGCATTGACGGCCGCCGCCTGCATCTTCTCCTCGTACACCGTCCGTCCGGCCAAGGCGTCGAACGCGAAGTTGTTGATCGCCGACTCGTGCAGCCGCAGCGTCAGGTCAGCTCCTTCGGCAACCGACGGGGCAGCACCGGGGGCGCCCAAATTTCCACCTCCCGCCTGCAATCCAATAAACGAGATTGCCTCCGGCGTTGTGCTTGCCTGCAATCGCTCGGGAAAAAGTTTGCGATCGTTCAGCGGATTGTAAATCTTATTAACGTAGTCGCGGTTGGTGCGTTCCACGGTATCAGCGGCTTGCTTATCCATCTGCGCATTCAGCCGGGTCTCGGCATGTTGCGAAGCGATGCACTCGGCCTCGCCTTTCTGCTTGCCGGCGCGCTTCCAACCGATCCGCTCCACCATGCGCCGCCCCTTGTTCGACTGGATGTCGTTGATCGAAACGCTTGTTTCGGCACGCGATACCGCCTCATGACCCAATAGGCCGCTTGCGGGGTCAATCCACATGCGTTTCCGCGCAGCCAGGTCGGTGGTGGAAGTGCTATATATTGTCACCGGCCCGTTGTGGCCGACGCTCGTGCTGCACGTTGTTCCGAAGAAGAGCGTATCCATCACGCCAAAATTGGGGTCCGTGGGCAGTTCAACCGTGGTCTTGCCCTTGGTATGCGCGGTTGCTTGGATGGCAGTGCCCATGATGCAATCGCTGATGACGCGACAATCGTCCACCGGTCCGGCGGCAGCGGCGGCCAGCAGCGCGGGCGAGACTTGTGCAACAAGGTTCGTCTGCACCAATTGCGCCTGTATGGCCGCCAACAGTCCCGGCGCTGATGCGCGTCTTCGAGCCACCGCACGGCCTCGCTGATCTTCAACGCCCCTTCAGTGGTCGGCTTGGACTTGTAAGCGTCAAGATCCGTGGCGAGCTTATCCAATTTCTCATCGTACACGCGGCCTATCGCCTGGTTGCCAACTGCCGAGGCCGTGGCCAGGTAATTGTGCAAGGCACGCCGCACGTCGAGGAACCACACCAGTTCCAAGCCATCGTGTCCGGCATCGTAGCGGGCGAGAATTCTGCCCAAAAGGGCCATATCTGCCCCTTCCGGTCGCTGGAGTTGTGCCTGCAACTGCGACAATTGCAGATACTTTGCCCACTGCTGGCCGTTATCACCAGCCTGTGCCAGCCGCTTCTCCAGCCGTCCCACGGAATCTAGCAATTCGGCCTTGGCCGCCCCCACATCGGCTAGGCCAAGCGGCCGAAAGTGCCCTTTGGCACTGCGGGCGGCTGCGGCAAGGTCCTGGACCGCGCCGTTGCCTTCTGCGGCTTGCGCCATATTGGCGTAACCGCTTGTCAACACAAAGGTTAAACAAGCAACCGCCGCGGTAAAATAGGCAACCATCCTGGGTCTCATTGCTATGCTCCTTCAGGTCAAGGGTAGCTGACCAGTAAATTCGGGTTATAGACCCGCGTTTTATGACGCGACCATAATTTGCCCTGCGCACCGGATCAGCCGTTTAAGTTTGCGTAGCTTACCAGGGACGCCACTTTCCAACAACCGGATTGTAGACCGATAGACCAATTTTTCCAGAACGCACCAAAGAAAAATCTCCAAGATCGAGGCCGGCCATGCATGTGCGATACGCTCTGACCCTGATTAGCTTAACACTGATTGCCCTAGGCTTGCCGGCGCCGCAGCCATCGATTGTTCTCGACGTCGTCACGTCGCCTAGCAGCATTCCTCGCCAATGTATCCTGCCGCGCGTCGAAACCTGCGACGCGTCGCCAGCCGCTCGGCAGCCTGAATCGGCAGCCAACGACGCACTGACCGGGAACCTGGCTCAGATCGAGGCACTACCGATGGTCGAGCCGCCAATAGAGTCAACCGTCGAAGTGCCGATCGAACAACCGGCTTCTGTCGTGACTCGGGCAAACCGTGATAGCGTTGCTAGCAACGATTTTCGCCCTCGCAAGGACCCAGACAAAAAGGACCCAGGCAAAGACGCTGGGAAAGATTCTGCTGCTGGTGATAGGAAGGTCTCGGCCGACCGCTGGATGGAATCCTACGACGATGCCATGACCGTCGCTGAACGGAAGAACAAGATGCTCTTCATCTATTTCTGCGACGCCTGCGGCAACGGACCGTGCAATCGCTTCAAGGTCGAGACACTCGACAACGCCCACGTGAAGAAACTGCTGCAAGATTACGTCTGCGTCCAACTGCCGCTAGATGCATCGATTATCGTGAAGGGAAAGCCAGTGAAACTGCTGGAGCATGCCTCGTTTCGCGAGATGCTTGGGCAGCCGGGCATTGCCATCGTGGACTTCCGCAGCAGCGATGCAAAGCTACGTGGCACAGTGACGAGCGTGTTTCCGATTACGCAGAGCCTATGGTACACGCCCCAGCAAATGGCCGTGATTCTGAACCTCCCGGCCGGCACTCTCACGCAGCGGACGCTGATTTACGCGGTGCGCACCCATCCCGAAAGGCCTGCCAGCACCGACAGCAAGTTTAGCGCCGACCTGGCGGCCGAGGCTCAGAGCCAAGCGCAGTATCAGGCGACCGTCCGTGTGCAGGGGCACCAATTCTGGGAGTCGCGGTTCCAACGCATCATTGCTCGACTGCCGCACGGGCTCTTGGCTCGCGAGGTTTGTGCCGAAAGTTGGCCCGGTCAGAATCTGGTCGAGGCTGCCATCGAATGCGTCCGCTGCTGGCGTCTCTCGTCCGGCCACTGGGGTGCCGTTCGGTCGCCCAATCGCTGCTTCGGTTACGATATGAAGCGCGGCGCCAATGGCGTTTGGTATGCCACGGGGATCTTCGGCGCGCGATAACGTGCGCAAGCGATCGGGGAATCCGTATCGACCAGCCTTTCACACGGGCCGCGTTTTCCTCTGGACAGGGCGAAAAACGCGACTAGACTCAGTGTGACTTGCTTGGCCGATGTATTTGGCATGCGCTGGTGCGAACGGCGACAGGCCAATTTCCGCCAATGGCAACCCCGTAATTTGTTATTGCTCACCATATCTTGCTTACCGTTTATCGCCATGAATCGCCCAGCCGATCAGCTCTCCGCCGCTCGCAAACGTATCTGTCTCGCCTATGATCCGACTTTACTGCGGGCGTCGGGGACGAGGCTAGTCGAGCAGTTGGCGAGCCATCTTGCGTCGGTTGAGGCCTCAGCGGGTAGCGTGCTCAACTGGACATCACCTAACGAAAACCTCGCACAGGCACGACAGATCGCCGATGAGTGGGACGGTTCGGCCACTCAGGAAATGCTCGCATCGCGGTTTGAGGCGCTCGTTCAAAAAATGCTATCGCGCGGACACAATCTGCACGATCCTCGGTATGTCGGGCATCAGGTTCCCGCCTCGATCCCGTTGGCTGGATTGTTCGATGCGGTTGGCTCGGTCACGAACCAGGTGATGGCTGTCTACGAAATGGGGCCGTGGGCCACGGCGGTCGAACAGGCGATGGTCCACAAACTCGCTGGATACCTCGGCTGGCCCGAGGGCGCCTATGCCGGCGTTGTCACGCACGGCGGGACACTGGCCAATCTGAACGCGCTGCTCGTGGCCAGGAACGTCGCGCTCGGCGGCTGTTGGGAAGAAGGGCTGGATGCTCGAAAGCCCGTGATCGTCGCGCAAGCTGACGCCCATTACTGCATTGCTCGCGCAGCGGGCATCCTTGGTCTCGGGACAAAGCACGTTGTGAAAGTGGGCCTCGACCAACGACGACGCATGGACGTGAATCAGCTTGACAAGACGTTGCGCGAGTCGAAATCACAGGGACACCCGATAATCGCCGTAGTGGCGTGCGCATGCTCGACGCCCGTTGGAGCCTTTGATCCGCTCGATGCAATTGCTGATGTCTGCCAGCGGCACCACGTTTGGTTGCACGTCGATGCGGCGCACGGTGGATCGGCATTGCTGAGCCAACGGCATCGTCACTTGGTCGCGGGCCTCGAACGGGCCGACAGCATCGTTTGGGACGCTCACAAGATGATGTTCGTGCCCGCGCTGCTGCGCCTTCCTGTTCTTCAAGGATCATCGGCACAGCTACGAGGCATTTCGCCAGAACGCGCCGTATCTATTCGACCCCAGCTCGCCGGGCCTCGCCGAGTTCGACCTCGGTCTGCGCACGTTTGAATGCACCAAGCGTGCGGCCGTATACGGACTGTGGGGAGTCTGGTCGATGTTTGGTCCACAGTTGTTTGCCGATCTGGTCGACGTGACATTCGACCTGGGCCGTGTTTTCTACGAGAAGCTGCTCGCCGCGTCGGACTTTGTGCCGTTGAACGAACCGCAGTGCAACATCGTCGTGTTCCGCTACGTTCCCGCCGAGTTGGCCGACGCGCCGCCGGAACGGCTTGGACAGTTTCAGCGCAAGCTGCGCCGCGCGGTCATCGAATCGGGCGAGTTCTACCTCGTTGCAACCAATCTAGACGGCGTCGATGCGTTGCGCGTGACGCTCATCAATCCGCTGACGACAGCCGAACATCTCGAACAATTGCTGGAGACGCTGCGCCGACGCGGCCGTGAGATACTCGCCAGTGATTGCCTTGCCATTTGAGGTGCATCGTGATATCAAAAACACTGCTCCGCGCGTCATTGATCGGCGTCATGTTGTCCTGTTCGACGCGCTACTCCCCTGCTGCCGAAGTCACCTTGCCGCAGGGCAGTGCGCCGGCGGCGCTTGTCGCCCGGTATTTCCCAAATCGTCTCCACGAATTCGTCTGGCGAAACTGGAATCTCGTCGCGCCGTCCCGACTGGCGAAGGTCGTGGGCGCATCGGAGCAGGACATCACCGCGATTGCGCAATCGATGGGCCTGCCCCCGGCTACGGACATCCCCGAAGCACAAAGCTCTCGACGCTATATCACCCTGATTCGTCGCAACTGGCATCTGTTGCCCTACGATCAGCTCCTGGAGATTCTGGAGATGACGCCGGAACAATTGGACTTTGCGCTGCGCGAGGATGACTTTCTGTGGCAAAAGCTCGGTTCGCTCAAACCCAAGTGTGAGCGTTTGTCGTATGTCGCACCAGATGAAGCGACTCGTCGTCGAGTCGCAGAAATCAAGCGCGTCGTCGAAGAAGAGTTCGGCGACGAAATCCGGCGACCGGCCGAACCTCGCTTCCATTTCGTGGAGCAGTTCAGCGCTCCGGTTGTTGGCCCGTCATCGCCTGCATTGCCCGTGTCAGGCGACGATCAACCGCTATCCCTGCGGTTCATCTACTCCTATTTCGCCGTCTACGGCGATCCGCTGTTGAATCCGGAACTGGATCCCTATCCCGACGGACTGTTGCAGCGGCTGTCGGCTCTTGGCATTAACGGCGTATGGCTGCACGTTGTTCTGCGCGACTTGGCGCCAGGCGGGACGACGTTCCCTGAGTTCGGCGCCGGCCACGAGCGGCGTCTAGCCAGTCTTCGAGCGCTGGTCGAGCGGGCAAGGAAATACAACATTGGCGTGTATCTCTACATCAATGAACCAAGGGCGATGCCTGCGGAGTTTTTTAAGGTCAAAGGTCGGGCGGACATGGCTGGCGTGCGCGAGGGCGATTTGACGGCCCTCTGCACCTCGCATCCGGCGGTGCGCAAATGGATGGGCGAGGCTCTTGCACACGTGTTTCGCCAAGTGCCCGGCTTGGCCGGCGTCTTCACCATCACCGCGTCAGAGAACCTTACGAACTGTGCTTCGCATGGAGGCCGGCAATCCTGCCCGCACTGTAAGGATCGCAGCGACGCGGAGGTCATCGCCGATGTGAACACCGTGATCGAGAAGGGCGTTCACCGCGGCGATCCCAACGCCAAGGTGATCGTATGGGACTGGCAGTGGCCCGACAAAACCCCGGATATCATCGCGCGTTTGCCCAAGTCAGTTTGGCTGATGTCGGTAAGCGAGTGGTCGCTCCCTATCGGTCGCGGCGGCGTGCCGACGACCGTCGGTGAGTATTCCCTTTCGGCCATCGGACCCGGCCCACGAGCAACGAGCCATTGGCAGCTAGCCCAGAAAGCGGGCTTAAAGACGGTAGCCAAAGTGCAATTGAACAACTCCTGGGAGTTGTCAACGGTGCCGTACCTCCCCGTAATGGATCTCGTTGCCCAGCATTGCCGCAATCTGGCGTTGGCTGGCCTGGACGGCATGATGTTGAGCTGGAGCCTTGGCGGATATCCCTCGCCGAACTTGGAGATCGCTGCCCGATTCCGCGTCAAACCGACCCCCAGCGTTGAAGAGGTGCTCAATGCGGTTGCCGTCGAACGCTATGGGGCCGAAGGAGCGCTCCTGGCACGCCAAGCCTGGACGGCATTTAGTGCAGCATTTCAGGAGTATCCGTACTACCAATCTGTGCTGTACAACTGCCCGGTGCATCTTGGTCCGGCAAATCCTCTTTACCCCACGAAGACCGGCTATGCCGCGACGATGACGGGCATCCCCTATGATGATGTAACACGGTGGCGCGGTCCGTATCCCGTTGAGATATTTACCGCGCAATTCCAAAAGGTCGCCGACGGATGGCGATCCGGCATTCCGTATCTTCGAGAGGCCGTGAAGAAAGCGCCACACGCTCGGCGAATGGAAGCCGAGTCGGAGCTGCGTTTCGCTCGCGCGGCGGCCCTCCATTTCCAATCGGTAGCCAACCAAACGCGGTTTGTCGCCGCCCGCGATGCGCTCGCCGATTTGTCCAACCCCCTTCCGGCCGACGAGCGGAAGCGTTTGCTCGCCAGCGTTAGGAGCAGCCTGTTGTCGGAGATCGCTCTAGCGCACCAAATGTTCACGCTCATACAAGCGGACTCTCGAATCGGCTTCGAGGCCGCCAACCAATACTTTTTCGTCCCCCTGGATCTGGCGGAGAAGGTGGTCAATTGCCGTTGGCTATTGGAGCAATACGGGATGTGAGGCATCGCAATCGCGGTTAATAGGGCTTGAGCCGTATTTTCCTGGCAGGTCTCGATCAACCGGAGTATACTGCTGGAAGCGTGTCCCGGCGGGCGACGGTGACGTAGCGACACTTTCGGACATAATATTCCCCCTCCTTAGCCCCATGCCCAACACAGCTACACGGACGTACCTGCCCTAGTGTTCTGGTAAGCGAATTTTGTTAGAATCAAGCACTATGTGGCCGCCCAACCGTTTGGACGGGCGGATGATCGCCAAGCTACGCGTGTGAGCACTGAAGTTTTGCCTCGGCTATATCTACACCAGCACCGGTTCCCGTTTCCTTCCTTCAACCTTCAAGTCCCCAGGAGCATTTTATGAGAGCCGTCGTCTTGTGTGTGTTGACCACGATTCTGGCCGTGGGACAGGCCTATGCGGCCGAAGCTCCCAAGCCGTATGGTCCGGTGCCTACGCCGCGCCAACTCCGCTGGAACGATTACGGGATGTATGCATTCATCCATTTTGGCCCGAACACGTTTACCGACAAGGAATGGGGCGAGGGCAGCGAGTCGCCGAAGATCTTCAATCCAACCGATTTCGATCCCGATCAGATTGCTCGCACGGTCAAGAACGGCGGCATGTATGGACTCTTGCTTACCTGCAAGCACCATGACGGCTTTTGCCTTTGGCCGAGCAAGTATACGGAGCACTCCGTCAAAAATTCCCCGTGGAAGAATGGCAAGGGCGACGTAGTACGCGAGATGGCCGACGCATGCCGACGTCATGGGCTGAAGTTTGGCGTCTATCTGTCGCCCTGGGACCGCCATCATGCCGACTATGGCCGTCCTGAGTATGTCACCTATTATCAGAATCAACTTCGCGAGTTGATGACCAATTACGGGCCGCTGTTCGAGGTATGGTTCGACCTGGCCAACGGCGGCAGTGGCTACTATGGCGGGGCGAACACTATGCGGAAGGTCAATCAGGCAACCTATTACGATTGGAAGAATACGTGGCAAATCGTTCGCGATCTGCAACCGGATGCCTGCATGTTCAGCGACGTCGGTCCCGATGTTCGCTGGGTTGGCAATGAGGATGGCATAGCCGGCGAGACCTGCTGGGCCACGCTTGCCGACGACAGCCTCATACCGGGGCAGCCGAAACCCAAGGCATTCAACTCCGGCCAACGCCACGGCACGCATTGGTTGCCCGCCGAAGCCGACGTTTCGATTCGTCCCGGCTGGTTCTACCATGCCAACGAAGACAGCAAGGTCAAAACGGTGCCCGAGTTGCTGAAGCTTTATTACGCTTCGGTGGGCCGCGGCTGCAACCTGATCCTCAACCTGCCGCCCGACCGCCGCGGACAGATTAACGACAACGATGCGAAGGCGCTGTTGGGATTACGGCGCGCCCTCGATGCCACGTTTGCCACCGATCTGGCCCGCTCGGCAAAAGCCACGGCCAGCAACACACGCGGCGACGATCCGCAATTCGGTCCGGCAAAGGTTATCGACGGCGACCGTGAGACGTATTGGGCCACGGACGATTCCGTCACGACCGGCGATCTGGTGCTCGACCTAGGCAAGCCTGTTACATTCAACGTCGTGCGCGTGCGCGAGTACTTGCCCTTGGGCCAGCGGATAGACAGCTTCGCCCTGGATGAATGGAAGGATGGCAAGTGGTCGGAGTTTGCCGCGGCCACCAGCATCGGCAACCAGCGGCTGCTCCAGACCCCCACGACCACGACCTCGAAAGTACGGCTGCGCGTTACTAAGGCGGCCGCTTGCCCCGCGATCTCCGAAGTGGGCCTGTTCCTCGCTCCGGCAGTGAAGTAGGACAAAATCCGTCTACTCCGGCATCCCATAGACAACATGGGCAGTCGGCGATTCCCGTTCACATATCGATCAACTTTCGGTCAATGCCGTGATGCCGCGGGTTGCCCCGGCGGTTTGACGGGTGATAATATAGCAGTCGACAACCGACGATTGCTGGCGTCCGCACGTTGCCCCACCTTCCTACAGACGAACTTCGAGGAGTCTTTCCCATGAGACAAGTCGTCCTATTGCTGGCCATGATGGCTTTTGCGATTCCCGCTGTGGCATACGCACAGAAGATGACCTACAAGGAAGCGAAAGACCTAATGGCCAATCGCAAATTATCTTTGCCCCCGTTTTGGGTCGCCGACGTCAAGGACGTGGAGCAGCGCGTGCAAGCACTCAAACACGCCGAGGTCCGCGAGATTGCCAAGAGCCCGGGCGGGCGACCACTGTACGTGGTCTGTTACGGCGAGAAGGAGAAGGTCAAGCATCGTGCCAATTTCAATTCCGCCGTTGGTGGACAGGATCCTGCATCGTACATGGATAAGGCGGCCCGAAAGAAACCGGTCGTCTACTTTGTGGGACCGGTGCACGGTCACGAAGTCGAAGGGCTTACCGGCGTCATGAATCTCATTGAAGTCATGGAGACCGGCCATGATCTCCGCGGCCGGCCGCAGGCAGAGTTGCGCCGACTGGCCGATCGGTGTCGGCTGGTGATCGTTCCATGCGGCAATCCGGACGGACTGGCTCGCTTTGAACCGCGTTCTGCCTTTGGGATGTCGACAAACGAGTTTCAGTTTTGGTCTCAAGGCACCTGGGCCGACAATAGCATTGCTTTTTGGCCCAATTCAAAGCGGCTGCACCCTCGCATCGGACCCGAGGTTGGTTTCATGAGTTGCTACTATGACGATGCGGGCGTCAACCCGATGCACGACGAGTTTCTTGGCGCCGATGAGCACCGAGGCCCCGGCGATTCTTCGCGTGGCGATGGAGGAGGGTCCAGACCTGGCCGTTTCGCTGCATAGTTGTGCATACGCCCCCGCTGTTGTTCGCCCCGCATTTGTTCCGCTGCCAGTTCAACGAGATGCCCTGGCGGTCGCCAATCGCTACTACGCTATGTTGGATCGCCGCGGTCTGCCACACGACAAGCCGTTCAAGGTCGAAGCCGAAGGCGGAAAAACGCTGGCGCCGTTTAACTTGGTCAGTGCGTTGTATCACATCAGTGGCGCGACCCCGTTTACATTCGAGTGTCCGCATGGCATCGCCGACAAGAAGGCGTGCAAGGTGACCCTCGAAGACATACTGGATATCCAGCTAATCTTGTACGAGGCAATGCTCGAACACGAGTTGGACCAGAAGGAAGCGGCGGCCAGCGGAAAATGACGGCTGGCAGCATCAACCGGCGCGAGGCAGAGGTAGCAACTTAGCAGCCAGATTATGGCCGATTATCGAGATTTTGGCCGCTCCGCGCGGAACCCGTGATGGTTGGGAGTGTGGGCTTAAGCGAAGTTGCGTGCCGGAGCGCCTTTGTCAAAGCATCCGCATGCTCGGCCGAAACGATTAGATAGGTTGGCTCGGACCCTAGTTCGATCGCGGTTCCGCCTTCATCTCGGGTTGTCTCGACGCGGTTTCCCATCATGTTCCGCGCCGTGATCAGGCCGGGATCAATCGGCAGTTGGACGCGTAACGTGCTGGCATTGCCTCGCCACACAACGGCGATGTACCGCTGCCGGTCCTCGAGCAAACACACGACGAGCGATGGCCCTGGCACGTCGAACCAACCGTGGCCGTGGCATCCATCGAGTAGACTTGCCGCGACGGAGTACGCGACGCCCATGGGACGCAACGCGGAGTCGTACTCGAAAAGACTCATCGCGGAGAGTCTAGGCAACGATTTCTCGTAGTTGCTCCAATACTGGAAAAAACGCTCGGCGCCGCCGGCAAGCGCCATGACGAAGTACTTCGCCGTATGCGCAGCGGCAATGCGATACGAAACGTTGCCGAGCCAGTTGGTATAGTCGTCGACGTACTTGTCGGGGATATTCCGATAGAAGGTGCCCGAGGTGGTGCCGGTCTCAGAGTTCCAGATCGGCAGCGGCTTGTTGCGACCCGTGGCGGCCCAGGTGCGCAAGATGTCGTACCGATGCGGATTCAAAACTTCGTAGGCGTGGTAAGAGAAGACGTCGGCGCCGTCGAGCGCTCCGGCCGCCAACGCCGGTTCAACGAAGGCAACGTAACCAGGGGCTATGCAAGGGGCCAACAAAATGGCCTGAGGATTGACGGCGTGGGCCTCCCGAGCGGCCACCTTCGCCATGTCGGCGTATTGCTCGGGCGTTCCGCTCCAATAACCCTTGATGTAGGGCTCGTTCCAAATCTCCCAGTGGCGTATATCGCGGCGGTAGTGGTCGACCACAGCACGGATATAAGCTGCGAACTCGGTCAAGTCGGGAGGGCTGCTGCGGTTTCCGCCGGGATTGGCCCAGCGCGGCGTACGGAGAAACTCGCCCAAGAGCCGGACGCCATGCTCTCGCGCTAAGGCCACCTTGTCGTCGCGCCAGACAAACTGGCCCTTCCTAGGCTCCGCGCGATCCCAATTGGCAAACGTCTCGCAGTCGTGAAGTCGCGTCCATTTAATGCCCATGGCGTTGGCAGCCTGCATGTGGAACTCATCGAGGCGAAGATGGCCGCCCACCGCAGATCGTTCAGCCGGCACCTCACTAACGGGCGGCAGCACGCTGAACGAAATGCCACTGAGCGCTTCGTCGTGATCGACGAGCTCTGCAAGGAAGACTCCCGTAATGTTTAAGGGCACTTGAATTGTGCCGGTCGTCACTGACCGCGGCCTCAACTCCAACGACACTGGAACCTTGGCCACCACATGATGCCAGTAGTCGATTATTCGGCAGGCCATGGACGTCGTACACGGTCCATCGCCATCGCAGTACGCCTGGACGGCCAGTTCGACCGGTTTGCCTTTTCGATAAATATGGGCGACCGGCGCACAGGTGAGCGCAGCCTCGATCGGCCTCCGGCAACGAAACGTCCCATTGGCATCGCCGGGTTCAAGTCGCACTGCGTCCAGCCACACGCTGGCTCGCTGCCGCGATCGGAAACTCACGGTTACGTAGTAAGCCCCGTTGTTGCTAGCGGGTAGCGGGCCCGTCTTTCGGAACACTTTCCATTCGGCGCCGGGCGTACATTTCAGTTCTAGCAGCGGCTCTCGGGCCCCGATCTTCACTGCCGGCCACACCTTGGCGGATACGCTCGCGTCTCCGCGGGCGCGACATGCCATGGCGAGGGTAAAGGTATGACCGTCGCCGGTAAATTCTATGGGGCGACTGGAGAATTGTGCCGGCCTGTCGCCATTTCTGCTGGAGAATTGCACCGGCCTACTGTCAAGGTCGAACCGCAAGCTCCGTTGACCATGGAACGGATCCACGTCGTCGAGCCGGGCATCCGCACCACGACATTGCCAATCACGATCCAAATCGATCTCGAAATCGGCATTCGGAATCACATTGCCGGCGACTGGCGATGTGACGGCCATCTGCGGCTCAGACTCTGCCACCGATACGTCGTCGATCCAGAGCTTCGCATTGCCCGCATCGCCGGAGATGATGATCAGTTCCGCTTGCTCTCCCGATTTGCCGCTAACGCCCTCAAACTGATAGCGCTGCCAGGTCTCGTTGGGCTCGAACCACGCATTGAAGAGGGCGCCCTTCGGGGTGCGGACCGATACGCGGACCATTCCGACAAAGCCGCCAGCCTTCATCCACAATGAGACCGTATAGCGTCTGCCTGAGACGATCGGACTTTTAAGCAGGCTGCGGATGGCAACGCCACCGTTGTCAAATGACTGGCAAGCAATCTCCTGCGACGACTGGCCGGAGTGCCCCGGACCCGGGGAATAGGTCGCGGTGTTCGAACCCCAACGATTGGCATGCCAGCCGCGAGCCACGCCATCGACGAACGGCGATTCCATGCCGCCGTTGTCGATCAATTCACCTGCGGCAGCAGCGCCGACACCAACCAGCAAAAATACAGCCGCACAGATATACAACAATCCAACAACAACAACAAAGAACCGGTTGACTCGCATAAGTCACCTTTCCGGCGCGCGTGCCAAGTTAGATTTGTCGGAGACGCCAGCGTTTGCCGATCGGCGTACGCCTCTACGGCAAGTGGCGACTGGCGTCGCCTACTACCGTTGCATACGTCGGTCAAAATTTGTACGCGCCGCTCCTACACCCGTCTACAGCCGCAGGAAAATCTTGCTGCGGTAGAGGACGTAGAGGAAGAGCCACGATACGGCGACCGTGGCGGTGGGCAACAGTATTCCAGCGTGAACGGGAGCATGACCAAAAATCAGCTTTCCGAGCGCGTAGAAGTCGACAAAGTACTGCAATACGTAAATCGTGATGGCATTCATGCCGATGACGACGAAGAAAAACGCCCATTTCCTAAATCGCCATACGTCGATCACCAGATAGAAGAGGCTCAGCAGCAGCAAACTCCAACCGCCCGCAAAGAGCACGTAGGAACTTGACCAGAGGTTCTTATTGATTGGGAAATTGAAGTTCCAGAGATAACCGAGGCCCAGGCAGACGAGGCCGGCGACGAACAGACCAGCGGTCTTCGCGTATCCATTGCGGCGCGGATCGCGCAGCCATTGGCCGGCCAGTACGCCTAACAGTGCCGTGGCAGTCGAGGGGATCGTACCGAAGGGGCCCTCGGGATCACGCACACCGTGATACAGGTGGCCGGGCATGATCTGGCGGTCGACAAAGTCGGTGAACGTCTTGCCCGGTTCGAGATTGCCTGCGCCGTATTGGGGCACGGGAATCCACATAAGCGCCGCCCAATATCCCAATAAGAGGACGACAATCCAAATAACCCGACCGCGGGTCGAGGTATGCAACATGATGAGCGATGCAAAGAAATACGCCAGTCCGATGCGTGCCAGGACGCTGGGAAGACGCAGGTGGGCGAAGTCGAACTTCAGCAGGCCGTTGCCAATGAGTCCTAACAAGACCAGCAGCACCATCCGGCGAAAAATCCGCACGTATAGTTTCCGCATTGGCTCTCCGCGGCCGATGTGCTTAGCAAACGAGAAGGGCATCGCCACGCCGACCATGAAGAGGAACAACGGGAAGATCAAATCCCAAAACGTGAAGCCATTCCATTGGGGGTGCGTCATCAGCTTGGCGAGCCACCGCGGGATCTCGCCGCCAATGATCAGGCTGATAATTGCCAGCACGAGCGGCTTGCCGCCCGTGATCCAAAACATGTCGAAACCGCGCAGCGCATCGAGCGACACCAGTCGTTCACTGGCAGCGGGTGGGACGGACGAGTCCGGAACTGTGGCTGACATCGGTAAGAACCTCCTGGAGCTTGGATGGGCCGGAGAGGCAATGGGTTTTGGCAGGATCGTGGGTGAGGCTGGCAATTCAGAGCGGTCGCCAGTATACCGCGCGTGCGGTATCCGATGGAAGCGCTATACGCCGGCAAGCCAATTTTTTTGTCAACGCAGTTGCGATTTCCGTGTGGAAGCGGTAGCATAAAAGGGTACTCGACGAGTACGATCCCGCAACTACTGTGATCCCGCCCCACCCCGATACACTCCGGGGAATGTAGTGTTACCTCAAGGAGAGACCTGCTTGAGGGAGCGTGAGCGATTTTTGTTCGCCGGCTGTCGCCTGTTGCGCAGTCCGCACTATGCACAACGTGGAGCCTTTGGGAGACATTGTCATGAAGCGAATTGATCGACGCAAGTTTCTTCACAATACCGGCGTAGCGACGCTTGGCATAGCGAGCGCAACGATTTTGGCCGACGCCCGGTCCGTGCGGGCGACTCCCGCCAACGACAAGATCACGCTGGGATTCATCGGTGCGGGAGGCCGCGGCACCCAACTGTCTGGTGGATTTCTTGATCGCGACGACTGTCGCATTTCTTGGGTAGCCGACGTTGATGTCCGAAAGGCCGAGACGTTCTCTCGCCGCGTAGCGGACAAGAAGCAAACGGGCGACGCACCCAAGGCCGTGCAAGATTTTCGGAAGATGCTGGACGACAAGGCGCTGGACGCCGTGATCGTTGCCACGCCGGACCACTGGCATGCGCCGGCCGCGATTTGGGCCTGCCAGGCCGGGAAGGACGTGTACGTCGAGAAGCCGCCGACATACTGCATGTGGGAAGGCCGCAAGATGATCGAGGCCGCCCGCAAGTACAAACGGATTATGCAAGTGGGTACGCAGACTCGCAGCGCGCCTTATGCCATGGCGGCCAAGAAGTACATCGAGGAAGGCAAGCTCGGCAAAATTCACTTCTGCCGCGTCTACAATCAGAAAGATTGGCCCAACTTTCCCGTCCTGCCCGACACCAACCCGCCGGCGGGCCTCGACTGGAACATGTTCAATGGCCCCGCCCCCAAAAGGCCGTATAACGCCAATCTGCAAACCAACTGGCACCATTTCTGGTGCTACTCTGGCGGCGACATCATCAACGATGCGGCCCATCAGCTCGACATGGCACGTTGGCTCCTGGGCGTCGATTATCCCAAGGCCGTGTACTGCACGGGCGGGCGCTTCGATGAACAAGGCGCCGCAGAGACGCCGGACACGCAAGTGGCCGTCTACGACTTCGACGGGATGCGGATGACGTTCGATCTGACGCTTTACACGCCCTACATGCTGAAGATCTCGCCGAAAATCCGCAACAGCGACACCGAGTTTCCCTATTGGCTACAGTGCGCAACGCGAGTTGAAATCTACGGCACTAAGGGCCTGATGATCGTCGGCCGTCACGGCGGCGGCTGGCAAGTCTTCATCCGCCCGAAGCTCCACGAGGGAGTGGTCAAGGATCAGGCGAAGAGCCGTTTTCCCGATCCGGAACACAAGGAGAACTTCCTCCACTGTGTTCGCTCGCGACAGACGCCCAACGCCGACATCCAAGAGGGGCATCGCAGCACGTTGCTCTCCCACTTGGGCAACATCAGCTACCGCCTCGGCGGCCAAAAACTGATCTTCGACGCCAAGACCGAGACCATCGTGGGCAACCCCGAGGCTATGAAGTTCGATCGCCGCGCGGAATATCGCAAGCCGTGGGTGATCGAGGACCAAGTATAGATCGATGGGGCGGGCATTCGTGCTTGGCTCGGGCAGACAACGCGGTCTGCCCCGCAACGTCTATTTCATTCGGGCCTGAAGACCAGCGAGGGTCAGATCATGAGAACGCTATCGTTTCGCATAACCGCGATTCTAATTGTCTTGAGCTTGGCAGCGATTGGTCAAGCGGCGGAAAAGCCGGGGAGGACGCCCCGAATTTGCGCCGTGTGCCAATCGTGGGAAGCGAAGGACCGCAACCTCGGGCACGTGCTCGATATGCTCGAGCAAGCCGCGGCCGAACATGCCGACATCGTTTGTTTGCCCGAAGAATGCGTGCCCACCGACGGCGGCACGGAGGCCCAGGCGGCGCTCGATGCCATTGCCGGCGTCGCGGCCAAGCGGTCCATGATGATTGTGGCCAATCTCAAGGAGAAAGCGGGCGGCAAGCTGTACCTTACCTCCTATCTGATCGGGGCGGATGGGAAGACGATTGGCAAGTATCGCAAGTCGCATCGCTTGCCCGACGAGCCAATTGCCCTGGGCGACGACCTGCCCGTCTTTGATACGCCGTTTGGCAAAGTCGGCCTGATGATCGGCACGGACCATTATTGGCCGGAAGTTCCCTTGGTGTTGGCCCTTCGGGGAGCGGAAGTGATTCTATGGTCGAACGCGCCCGAACCCGTGCCGCAAGGCTACCCGTTGGATGTGACAACGCGAATGCGAGCATTCGACAACCACGTTACCTTGGCAGTGGCCCAATACGCCGGCGAATTACCGTATTTGTGCAGCAACTGGCCCGAGTATACCGGCATGCCGCTTGGGCATGCTTGCGTCGTTGATCGTTCGGGATCGATCGTGGCCGACACGGGTCTGCAACCTGGCGTGGCCGCAAAGCGAGTCGACCTGTCGAAGGATTGCACTGCCTATCAATTGACCTTTCGAGAGGATCGTAGCCTTTTCCACTATCTGGTCGATCCAAACATCAAGCCGCTGGTCTACCACGGGCCGAAGCGGAACATTCGCGTCACGATTGCCCAGGTCAGCGGAAAGCACGGTCCCAATCCTGACCCGGCCTCGGAGTTTTACAAAGTCCTCAACGAAGCCGGTCGCCAGAAGCCCGACGTGATCTTGATGACCGAGTTCAGGTTTCCCACCGACACACCAGCGGCAGCGACGACGTTCGCCCAGGTGGCCGAATTGGCAAAGCGTTACCAGTGTTACATTATCATTGGCGGACTGCGCGAGCCGGCGATGCCGTACAAGAGCGGTAAGCGAGCGTCGTGGGCCTTTCTCTGGGATCGTACGGGCAAAGTGGTGGGCAAGTACCGCATCTCGCAGTATGGCGGCAGCACGCAACTGCCGGTCTTCAAGACGGATTTTGGTGTAATCGGTCTAATCCTTTGCGGCGACATTTACTCGCCAGAGATCAGCCGCGCGATGGCCCTGCAAGGGGCCGAAATCATCCTCTGTGGATCGCAATCGTGGGGCGCGTCGGGCCAGTATAACCAATGGATGCAGCAGGCCCGGGCTATCGACAACGGCGTTTACATGGCCGTGGCGCATTATCCCACGTCCGAGATCAGCGAGCGGAGCTACGTCGTCGACCCGTATGGTTACCCGGTCGCCGCAACGCCGTACTGGAAAGATGCGGTCTGCTCGGCCGACGTCGATCTGGACGCCGGGCAAGTCTGGTTCGCCCATTCCGACAAGCCCGGCACGGCCGGGCGCAGCGGATATCTGTCCGGCTACTTTCCGAAGACGATTCCGGAGAAGCGAACCGACTTCCGGGCAGTTCTCTTCGCCGGACGCCGGCCCGAACTCTATCGGCCCATCGTGGAAAAAACGCTGGCCGGCCGCGATTTGTCCGTTGAAACGCGGAAGAAAATGGGCAATCCGTGGTAGAGTGGCGGGCTCTGACCGCGCGGGTCGCGCCAATTTCGCTTGACACCGCTGTTTTCTCTCGGGAAGATTGTATTTGTAAATTGCCTAGTCCACGGCGGTGAGAAACCAATATGCTCAACCTTCATCCGCAATACGTTGTTGATGAGACACAGCATCGTCAATCGGTGTTGCTTCCCATGATCGAGTGGGAACAGATCGTCGAGGAACTTGAGGAACTCGACGATCTTCGGTGTTACGACGAGGCGAAGGCGAATCCCCAGGAACCAATCGCCTTTGAACAGGCTGTGCGCGAGATCGAAGAAGGAATGGACGTGTGACCTACCGGGTCGACATTCTGCCTTCCGCGCAGAAACAACTAGCCAAGGTCGATCGAAATGATCGGTCTCGCATCATATCGGCCATTCGTGCCCTCGCCACGGATTGCCGGCCGCACGGCTGTAAGGAGTTTTCGGGACGTCCTGCTTGGCGCATTCGCGTGGGCGTCTATCGCGTGATCTACGAGATTCACGACGACCATCTCTTGGTCGTAGCGATCGGCCACCGGAAAAATATATATCGGTGAACGACCGGCAAATGCTCCCACGCCGTCTTTAGACACGACGCGCTACTTCTTCATCTTGGCAAACGCGATTGCATGAGCGCTGAGTCCCGCGGCGAACGTCCGAAAGCTCAGTTCCTGCGACGGGCTGGTGAAGTGGCCATTAAGTCCATTTTGGCGGGAACTTAGCAACAAGCTTGCCCCGTCATATAGTCGCTCACGCAGGAGTTTCGTCAGCAAGATTTCGTACCGTTGGGCGTACGAGGCGTTTTGGAACTCGGGAAATACCTTGAAATGTGGCTCTTTCACCGAAACGGGCGACTGCGACCTGGGGCAATCTTCAAGGATGAAAACGTATCCGAGCCAAGGACGCGCTGACGGGCGGAAGGCCCCTTCTCGATATGCGGCCCATAGGTCGGTCGCGTTGCCCAATGCTTCTTCCGTCCGATTGTTGAAGTTGTTTCCGAACGATGGGCCAACTTGCGCCTTGAACTCGATGACGGCCAACAATGAGCCATCGGCCACCACGACCAAGTCCCAGTTCTTTTCGGCGCGATAATAGCCCGGCAATTCCTTTCGGTCTTGCCAAAAAATATGTGATTCGGGCAAGCCCGCATCGATGAACAAGTCACGGCAGATCTGCGTGAAACCGTCGAGATGCTTTCCGCCGGTGACAGCCGCCCGCAGGCCCGCGTCCTTCTGGCCGCTCTTGCCGCCTTGATCCCGGCTCTGCCTGTCGCGTGTCAGCCAGAACAGCTTGACTGCGTCGCCGACGCGCTCCTCAAGGTTCTTCATGAACGCTTACCTTGCTGGTGGTGAAGAAGTCGGATGAATTCTTGATTCGCTTTCGGGCGTACGCCAAATAGCTCTTGTCGATTTCATACCCGACCGAGTTGCGCCCGTTCTGCATGGCGGCGAGGGTCGTCGTGCCGGTACCTAAGAATGGATCGAGGACCGTGTCGCCAACGAAGCTGAACATGCGGATGAGGCGTTCGGCCAATTCGAGCGGATAAGGCGCCGGGTGATTCTTGGTCGAAGCCCCGGTCAGTCCGTTCCAAATCTGCTGGAACCACTGACGGTGATTTTCTTCCGAGATGACGCTCAAAACGCGTGTCGCCACGGACGGCTGGCGATATCCGCCCGGCTTCCGCTCCATCAGGATGAACTCGATATCGTTCTTGATCACGGCGTTGGGCTCGTACGGCTTGCCGAGGAACGATGAACCGTTCTCGACCTCGTAGACCGCATTGGCAATCTTGTGCCAAATGATCGGGGCCAGATTATCGAAGCCGATCTTTCGGCAATGCTCTTGGATTGAGGCGTGCAGGGGGATAACGGTATGACGGCCGTTGTTCTTCCGCCGCGACAAACAAACGTCGCCGACGACGCAAATCAGCCTCCCACCCGGCGCAAGGGCGTGAAAACACCGTGTCCAAACCTCGTCAAGCTGGCTAAGAAACGTCTCGTAATCGGCCACATGCCCAAGCTGCCCCTCGGTATCGCGGTATTCTTTCAGAGTCCAATACGGCGGCGACGTGAGCACCAGATGCACTGATTCCGGCTCCAATTGCATAGCCCGGGCATCGCCCAAAAAAAGCTCATGGGACGTTGGAACGCTCTTAATCGCGTCCTCAATCAGTCCAACCAACCGCGCATCCTTCGCAATCGCCGGAATTGCCGTCTGCGGATCGGCCAGCGCGGACAACTCGCTGGGAACGAATTCTTCAGCGCTAAATTGCGGAGTCGCGATGCTCATTTACTTCTCAATTCCAGGAGCGGATCCGCCGGTAACTGGTGTTGTGGCTTGAAATGCTTACGTTCGGCGGTGATGAATGATAAAAGTTTGGAGCGGACTTGTAAGCCGGGTTCTGTCGCGACCAGTTGCCTGGTCGGGACGGCCATTTCTCTAGGAAGGCGATTGCTCGACTTCTCCAGCAGTCTACCCGGGAGCCGGTGGCGGGCCGGACCAGCCCGCGGGATCGTGCCGAGGAACGAGTCCTCGATCGATTCCACTGCTCCCTGCTTGACCTTGCTCCTGGTGGGGTTTGCCTAGCCAAGCTGGTCGCCCAGCCTGCTGGTGAGCTCTTACCTCACCGTTTCACCCTTACCGCGCGGTAGCCTTCCGAAGCAATGCTCCGGCGCAACTTCCGCGAGGCGGTCTACTTTCTGTTGCACTTTCCCGGGCCTTGCGGCCGGTGGGCGTTACCCATCACCATGTCCTGCGGAGCCCGGACTTTCCTCCCGCCAGACCCGTATTCGGCCGATGTGGCGGTCAACGGAGTCCGGCCGGCGGCCGTCCAGTCCGCTCCAAACTAGTTCCAAGCCTATCCGTATGGGAAGAAAAGTGGAAGGGGCTGGTGGAACTCGTTGTAGCAGGCGTTCTCCGCGTGCCATCCGCGACGGCACACAGAGGGTGCCTGCTGCTACTGCTTGCTCCCTTGCCGGCTGCCGCGACGGCGGAACTCGGCCTCGATGGCCGATTGGACGGCCAACTTGTCCAGGCACCATGATGGCCCCACGAGGTATTCCGGCGGTGCGTCGCCACAAATCCGGTCAATCACGACGTTTGTCGGCGTTTGCTCCAGAAAGTCTACCGCCCAGGTGACGTACTCGTGCAATTCCGGCAGCCGTACCTGGCCCCGCGCCACCTGCTCGGCCAGCACCGTATTTCGCACGGCGTAGAGGTTGTGGAGTTTGATCGTGTGGATTTCGAGCTTGGCCAGTTCTCGGGCGGTGGCCAGCATGTCGTCGCGTGACTCGCCGGGCAGGCCGAGAATCACATGCACACCGACATCGATCTGGCGGTCGCGCGTTCGGCGGTAGGCATCGAAAAAGGCGCCGACGTGATGGCCGCGATTGATGCGGTCCAGCGTCCGGTCGTGCACGGTCTGCAAGCCGTACTCCACTACCACCCAGGTTCGCTTGGCCAGTTCAGCCAGCAGATCAAGGACCGGGTCGGCTACGCAGTCGGGCCGCGTGCCGATGGCCAACCCGACGATGCCGGGGTGCGAAATCACCTCACAATAGGCCGACCGAAGCTGGTCTATCGGCCCATAGGTATTCGTGCCCGGCTGGAAATAGGCAATGAACTGCCGGGCGGCATAGCGGCGCGTCAACTGGCGAATGCCGTCGTCAACTTGTTCGGTGATCGACGGCAGGCTTTTTCGCCGGCTGGGGCTGAAACTTTGCGGATTACAGAAGATGCAGCCCAAGGTGGCCAGCGTGCCGTCACGGTTGGGGCAGCCGCAGCCGGCATCCAAGCTCAGTTTCCAGGTTTTCGATCCGAACCGCTTGCGATAATAGTAGTTAAGGCGGAAGTAAAGCAGCCCATCCGAGCGCCAATCTTTCGCTGAACCGGACGGCGAAGGGCTGCCGATTGACGCCATTGTAGGCCCCAGATAGACTGAAGGGACGGGGTTTTGTCTTACGTCATTCATTCTATATCGCTATTCTCCAAGCGGAGAGGGCATTTCATGTACGGTGAACTGGTTCCTGTAGGGGGAGGGGACCCAATTCCGTTGCTCAAGAAGAGTCTGCTAGTCGGGCGGCGCGAGAGCTGCGACATCGTCTTGCGGTTCTCCAACGTATCGGCCCATCACTGCCAAATTACTCTCAGCGGAGGGTATTGGTACGTTCGCGACCTTCAGAGCCGGAATGGGGTGAAAATCAACGGAGTGCGGGTGACCGACAAGCGGCTTGATCCGGGCGACATTTTGTCCGTCGCCAAGCACAAATACGAGGTGTGCTATTCGCCGGTCGAGTTGGGCGCCGTGGGGCCTCCGCCGACCGATGCACCGGACACTGACGTCTTCGGCAAATCGTTGTTGGAGCGAGCAGGGCTAGAGCAGAAGCAGTTCGGCCAGCTCACGGCGCTCCAGCCCGGTGAGTCGGTGCGTTACGACATCACGAACGACGATCCGGGCAAGCTTCGCTTTCGCAATAATCCCCTTTAGGATGGCGAAAAAAAAGAAACAGCGGGCCGACTTCCGGAAGAATCGCACGGTTCGCGCCCGCCCGTCTGACTGGACGCGGCGCTATCGCGAGCATGGCTTCACGGACGAAGCTCCGGTGCAGAGCGAGCGGATCAGCGGCAAGGGCGATCTCGTTCGCCGCCGCACGATTTGCGGCGAGCAGCTCGCAATTGAATCTGAGCCGGGGTTCAGTGTCCACCTCGACGTGGACAAGCTCTCGCGGCCTGGACGTGTTCTCAGCGTGCTGGGACTCATTAGCCTGGTCGAGGACGCCGGCGGAGCCGTCTACCAGTGCGCCACCCGGCGGATCCTGAAAACGTTGGCGACCGAGCAGCGTCACGTGGTTGCGGCGGGCGATCGCGTGTTCTTCCGCCCCATGGAAAACAGTGTGCCCAAAGAGGGCATCATCGAACGCGTCGAGCCCCGGCACGGCTGCATCTGCCGCGCTGTCCGGGGGCGACAACAGGTGTTGGTGGCGAATGTCGACCAGTTGGCCATTGTCACCAGCGTTGCCGAGCCGCGTTTGAAGCCGAACTTGATCGATCGCCTTCTTGTCACTGCTGAGAAAGGAGGCGTGCGGCCGTTGATTTGCATCAACAAAGTCGACCTCGCCGAGCCAGCCGACCTTCAACCGCTGGTGGGCGTGTATAGTCAGATGGGCTATCAAGTTCTCTTGTTGAGTGCGAAAACCAGTTTCGGCATCGAGCGATTTCGCCGGGCCATGCTTGGCCGTGCCAATGTCGTGGCGGGCCAAAGCGGCGTGGGTAAATCGTCGCTGCTAAATGCCATCGATCCAAGCCTGCAACTTCGCGTGCAGGCGGTAAGCGAAGAAACGCAGAAGGGAAAACACACGACCACGACGGCGCGACTCTTGCCTCTGGCCGGCGGTGGCTACGTCGTCGACACGCCGGGCATGCGGCAATTCCAGCTTTGGGACGTCACGCCCGAGGAGGTGGCCGGATACTTTCGCGACGTGCGCCCGTACGTAAACCTGTGCCATTTTCCCGATTGCACCCACACACACGAAGACCAGTGCGCGGTTAAGGATGCCGTGGCCGACGGTCGCTTGGACGAGCGTCGATACGAGAGTTACTGTAGCTTGTGGGTGAACGATGAGAACTGAATTAGCACAGTCTATCGGCATCAATCATCAATCCCTGGGAGGAACCTTATCTCGTGTACGAATTGAATCGCGCCGATAGCGTGGCCAGTGAGGCTGCCGTGTTGGTCGGCGTTCTGCTGCCGAATCGAAAGACGCAGGAGCGTGAACTCGAGGAACTCGAAGGCTTGGCTGCCACTGCGGGCGTGCGAGTCGTTGGACAGGTGACGCAGCGCCGCCAAGCGCCTGACGCTGCTACCTATCTCGGACACGGCAAGGTCGAGGAGTTGACAAAACTTGCCGCCGCGGTCGACGCTGATCTCGTAGTGTTCGACAACGATCTCAGTCCGGGCCAAACGCGAAACCTGGAAAAGGCGATTGGACTGAAGGTCCTCGACCGCACCGAGTTGATCCTCGACATCTTCGCCAGCCGCGCACAAACGACTCAGGCTCGGTTGGCCGTGGAACTGGCCCAGCTCGAATACGCCATGCCGCGGCTGAAGCGGCTATGGACGCACCTGTCGCGGCAGAAGAAGGGAGTCGGTCTTCGTGGTCCCGGCGAAACGCAATTGGAGGAAGACCGCCGTCTGGTTGAGCATCGTCTGAAGGACTTGCGGCGGCAACTCGACGCCATCGAGCGACGGAAGGAGCGCGAAGTGGCCGCACGGCGCGATCTGCTCACAGTCTCGCTGGTTGGCTACACAAATGCCGGCAAGAGCACGCTGATGAACGCGCTGACCGACGCCGGCGTGTTTGTGCAGGATGCATTGTTCGCCACGCTCGACACGCGCACGCGGCGCTGGCAGTTGCCCGGTTGGGGACCGGTGTTATTGAGCGATACAGTGGGTTTCATCCGCGACCTGCCGCACCACTTGATCGAGAGCTTCAAGGCGACGCTGGAAGAGGCGCGGCAGGCCCACCTGCTCTTGCACGTCGCCGACGGATCGAATCCGGCAGTCTACGATCAGATCGCCGCCGCCTATAACGTGTTGGAAGAAATTGGTATTCAACGCAAGGACACGTTGCTGGTCGTCAACAAAGTCGACGCCCTGCCCGATCGCGTTCGTGTGGACGGCATCATGAATCGCTATCCAAACGCGGTTGCGATCAGTGCGCGAACAGGCTTCGGGTTGGCCAATCTTGCGGCAGCGGTCAGCGAGGCCCTCAGCCGCAGTTTTCTCGATGTGGACGTGGAGGCGGGCGTCGACAACGGCCGCCTGTTGGCCTACTTGGCTGCCCATGGCGAAGTCCTCTCGAAGCAGTACCGCGACAGCCGGGTCGTCGTCCACTGCCGCATCCCGGCCCAGCACCTCACACGGATCGAAGAGGAGTCGGTCGCCGTCCGGCCACACCGCAATGGCGCGGCAGTGGCCAGTGGTTAGTGGCAAGTGGACGCGTGCGATCATTTAGCAAGGGATGGGCAATTGATTGCTCGCTGCACTTGCTCTCGCTATAATCGCCGCATGAAACGTGAACTCCGCCATCGTCGTGCAATCGTTACAGGCGCCTCCAGCGGCATTGGCCGCGAGGTGGCGTTGGAACTGGCTCGCCACGGCGTCGGCATCGTGGCCGTCGCTCGGCGTGAAGACCGCTTGCTGGCGCTCGCACAACAAGTCGCCGATTTGGGAGGGACGGTTGAGACTGTCGTCGGCGACGTATCCGACCCCAGCACCCGCCAGCGAGCGATCGACGCCGCCCAGAACAAACTTGGCGGCCTGGATATTCTCGTCAACAACGCAGGTGTGGGCGCGATGGGCTTGTTCGACGATGCAACTCCCGAGCGCCTGCGCCGCGTGATGGAAGTAAACTTCTTCTCCTTGGTCGAATTGACGCGGTCGGCGCTGCCGCTGCTAAAACTGGGAGTCAAGCCAATCGTCGTCAACGTCAGTTCGATCCTCGGCCACCGCGGCGTTCCCCATAGCAGCGAATACTGCGCAAGCAAGTTCGCCGTGCAAGGGTTTAGCGAATCGATCCGGGCCGAGTTCGCCCAACTCGGCATCGACGTGTTAGTGGTGAGCCCCGGAACTACGGAGACCGAGTTCTTCGAAAAAGTGATCGAACGCACCGCCGAGCCACATTGGCCGGATCACCGGCCGGTCACTGCGGCCGAAGTGGCGCGACAGGTCGTGCGCGCCATCCGCACCGGCCGGCACGAAATCATACCGTACCGCTGGGGCAAGGTGCTCTGTTGGCTCAATCGCCTTTCGCCAAGACTGGTCGACCGGATGATGGAGCGATACGTCTAGGTGCTAGAGCATAACGCGATTGAAATCCTGTACGAGGAAGGCCCATGCCTCGTGGTCTGCAAACCGCCCGGCGTGGCAACGCAAGCGCCGCCGGGCATCGATAGCCTGGAAACCCGCATCAAGTTGTATCTGAAGCAACGAGATGGCTCTCCGCACGATGTCTATCTCGGTGTGCCACATCGGCTGGATCGACCGGCCTCCGGGGCGATCGTCTTTGCCACCCGGCGGCGCGCGGCACAAAAACTGGCCAAGCAGTTTGAACACCGCGAGATCAAGAAGACCTACTGGGCATGGGTCGAAGGGCAACCCGATCCGCCCGAAGGCACGTGGCGCGATTCCGTGCGGAAAATCTATGGCAAGCCGCAAGCGGAAATCGTGGCGGCCGATCATCCGGACGCGCGGCTCGCGGTGCTGCACTATCGGGTCGTGAGAACGGGCTCGTTTTTCAGCTCGACGACACAGCTCAATGGACATGATTCAATCCAAGAAGCTGGAGCTGTCGCCGTGCCGGCCTCGCTGTTGGAGATCGACTTAGAGACTGGCCGCACCCATCAAGTGCGCATTCAAACTGCTTCGCGCAACCATCCAGTGCTCGGCGACCGACTGTACGGATCGAAGGTTCCCTTCGGGCCATCGCAGGACGATGAACGTTTACGGGCCATTGCCCTGCACGCTCGAACGCTCGCCTTTCGGCATCCGACGAGCAAGGAGTGGGTATCGATCACCGCCCCGATGCCCGCCTTCTGGCCGGAGGAACCCCAGTAGCGATTAGTTGATCGAGACGTCTCACACCAACGCAAGGAACGCGCTCGGCGAAACCACGATAATGCCGCGAAATGGGTGAAGTACGAGGAGGTCTGAATCTCCGGTGACGATATGAGTAGCCCGGCCTGTGACGGCCAGCTCCAAGAACTTGTTGTCCCGCGGGTCTCGACAGTCGGTCACCTTATCCACGACATTTACCAATTCCGCTTCATGCACGAGTGCTGTCAAAAACACTGTGCGTTCGTCTTCAGAGAGATATTTGTCGAATTTCGGAAGGTGAATCACCTCGTCCAGTTCGGTAGTTGTGGCAGCGGAAATTAGCAGGCGGCCTTCTCGAAAGGCACGATCAATCGCCAGACGCGGAATCGAAAGCGGCAAGAGCATGGCGCTGACGACGACATTGGTGTCAAACACCACTCGCAAGTCAGTCGTCATTCAGAAGCGACTCCAAATCGGCCGGCGTCAGCCCGCGCGGCGGCGTTTTTGCCGATCTCGTCCATGACGGTCTGAAGAGATCTTTGCGGCGGAGGCGAAATGGTCAGGTCTCTCAAGCGAAGATCGAGCAGCAATTGGACCTTGCGTTGATCTTCCGGCGAGATTTGCGCAAACGCTTTTGCCGCTTCTTCGCTAACGTGAATAGTAAGAGCAGCTGTGGCCATGAAAATGCACCTTTCCCCGTGTACTAGCTCCACATACAAGTCTGCTCCCGTAATCTACTTGCGTCAACCCCCAGTTGCGAGCGTACCCATATTTGGTGACTGGTGGCTAGGGGTGCCTGTTGACGGGGGGGCGTTGATGTTCCATCGTGTTGCGAGTAGAAGTGGAGAATGGCACATCGAAAGATGGGGCAGGCCTTGAACTGAGTCCACGAAGCACTGGCAGAGCCAGTGGCACACTTTCAGAGTGCCACCCTTTCGAGAATCTCTACGATTGATGACCCGCTATCTGATCGACATCAACGTCTTGCTTCGCAGTGCGGTGCGATTCGCACATCATGGAACCGGAGCTTCCCGCTAAGGACGTTCCGAAACAGAGCTTCGGAACGAGAAAGTTGAAATTCCGTACATGCGTATTCTCACGATCGAAACTACCTGTGACGAGACCGCGGCCGCGGTAATCACCGATCAACTCGACGTTCTTGGATCGGCAGTAGCGTCGCAGGACGAATTGCACCGTCGCTTTGGCGGCGTGGTGCCGGAAATCGCTTCCCGCCGGCACGTCGAGAGCATCCTGCCGGTCATCGATGAAACGCTTCGCAAGGCCGGACTGTCGCTTTCGGATATCGATGCCGTGGCCGTGGCCAACATGCCGGGCTTGGCTGGATCGCTGTTGGTGGGCCTCGTGGCAGCTAAGGCAATCTGTGTCGCGCGGCAAATTCCGCTCGTGGCGGTCAATCATCTCCAGGCCCACGTTTATGCGTGCCGCATCGCCGCCGGGCGAGATGTTTTTCCATGCGTGGGGCTGATCGTCAGTGGAGGGCATAGCAGCCTGTACCGATGCAGCGGACCGTTGGACTTTGAGTTCCTTGGCGGAACGATCGACGACGCTGCCGGCGAGGCGTTCGACAAGGTGGCGTCTATGCTTGGCCTGCCATACCCGGGTGGTCCGGCGATCTCGCGCCGCGCAAAGCGGCAACCCGAGATCCTACGCCTTTCCGAGAGCGTTTATCCGTGACGAGCGTCTCGACTTCAGCTTCAGCGGCCTGAAGACCGCGGTGCGTTACGCTCTCCAGAAGGAGAAAAAGGGGTCGGGAGTCTTTTCTGTGCCGCCAAAAAGACTGGACACCGCCGCCTCGGAAACAAAGACTCCCGACCCCTTTATTGCGGATGTGGCGGCCAGCTTTCAAGAGGCCGTCGTCGACTGCCTGGTGGCGAAGGCCGTGGCAGCCCTGCGTCACACGGGCATGAACACCCTTTGCGTGGGCGGCGGGGTGGCGGCCAATGCACGCCTCCGACAGCGGCTACAAGCGGAAGCCGACGACAAGCAGTTCGAGTTGCACATCGCGCCGCTGCAACTCTGCACCGACAACGCAGTGATGGGCGCGATTGCCATGGAGCGGCTGAAGGCCGGGCTCGTGGAAGATCTCTATTTGGATGTTTATCCCGGCGTCGTCCGCGCCGCAGCCAAGTAAGCAGTCTTAGGTCAGGCCGCGTGCCGGATGGAACAACTGTTCGGCAGATCGCGCATCCAGCCATCGGGCTTTGGCCACTGCTGCCGTGGCCACGAGGCGACCGCAGCGCATAATGCCGCGAGATAGCACGCGACACAGCCCTGGGAGGATTTCTCAGGCCACTATTGGCCGCTGCCGAAGGCGTTGCCCGTACCGCCGCCAAAGCCGCCGCCACTGAACCCTTGACCGCCCGTGCCACCTGTGCCAGTGCCGTTTGCGCCGGTCGAGGTGTTAAACGTCGTGACCTTTCCCACGCCGGAGAAGAACGGACCACCGGAGTAGCGGACGTATCGGCGGTCGGCCGAAATGACCGCGGTCGGCACCCACTGCGCGCCTTCGGGGAGAGTGATGATGACCGGCTGGTAGCCGACGGCGCCTCCGCCAAAGAATGCTGAACCCAATGCTCCCCCGTTTCCACCTGCGGCACCCGTGGCACGCGACAGCGCCAACGCCTGCATTACCGAAGGATCGAGCGAGCTGTTGACTTGCTGCGCCAAAATCTGCCGATCGAGCGCCACGAGCGGGGCCGCCGCATTGGCCACCTGCTGATCCCGAAGCGACTCCTTGCGCCGTCCGTTCTTCAGGTCGAAGGTCGCCACCGCGTCATCCTTGTCCAGTGTAAGCTTCTTGGCCACTCGAATAGCGTTGGCCGTGCGGTAATGGGTGATAACCTCGACTCCGACCTTTCCGGCAGTTACGTTACCCCAAACCCGGCGAACCAGCATGCGATACGTGCCATCGAAACCCTTAGGGCAAACATAGACCTCGCGGTGCCCGCCATAGCCATCGCGATCGACCTGACTCGTGGCATCACCGAGCAATACGCCGCCCGCAGTGGTGCGAGGACAGCGCATTGAGCATAGCGTGCCGCTGGGCTCCTCCACCAACAGGTCAACGTCCGCCTCGCCCGTCCACGTTACCACAACGACGCAATCGCGAGCCACTGCATCATCGAGGGCGGCCAGAAACGCATCGGCTTCCTTCGTGCGTTTCTCCGCGCGAAGCTTGTCGAGCACTTCCTTGGCCACTCCGACGCCGGCCTGCCAAATATTCGAGTGATCCTCGGGCCATGCCTGGCCGAGAATGCCGAGGCTGGCCCACTTCAATCCCTCCAGATCGTTCGCGGCCCGGGCCGCTCGCAGACCGAGCATGTATGGCTCAGGGTGGATAGGATCGAGGTCCGCAGCCTGACGATAGATTTGCAGCGCCCGCTTGTGCAGGCCGATTTGTGAAAGATACGCCCCGATGTACATCAGATCGGCCGTGTTGTCGACGAAATCGACGGCCGACATCACGGCCCGCTCGATCTCCGCCTTAGGACGACCAGCAGCGTCCAGCGCCAATGCCAGAGCCTCGTACATCCACGGCTGGCTCTGCCGATGCCGCAGCGCCGCATTGATCAACGCGATAACATGGTCGAACTTTTGCTGGTTCATCAAACTACGAACAGCGTCGCGGACAGCAACAGGCTGAGGTTCATTCTTCGAGAAGTACTGTTCCCAAACAACGTCCGGCTTAGCATTCGCGTCGATCTCGACTTCAATCTTCGCCGGGCGATTGCTTAGCGTTGCCGGTGCTTGGGGCTCGATCGACACAGCGCGGCTCGAATCACCGGCCTTGGCCTTCTTTTCCGTTGGGCGCAGGTCATCCTTGACGGCAAAGGCCTGGAAGCCTCCCGGCGGCACCTTCGGCAGCAGGTCGCGCGGCAGGTTGAACATTCCCATGCCGCCACCCATGCCGCCCATACCGCCACCCATGCCGCCCATCATGCCGCCGCCCATGCCGCCGCCCATGCCGCCACCCATGCCGCCACCCATGCCGCCCATCATGCCGCCACCCATGCCACCCATCATGCCCATATTCGCACTGGACGGGTATTACGAGGTCGGCCACAGGATAGACCTTGGTGATAAGCCGGGCCTCGGCTTCTTCCGGAGTCGTAATCATCAACACTTCGTTCTCAATGACGTAGGTGAGGTTCAATTCGCGGAGCAGGATCCGCAATGCAGAACGCAGGGTAATGCCCTTGAGGTTCACAGTCACCGGCGTGCTAGTTTCTACCCCAGCTTCGGTCAGTGCCCGCTGATCGAGTTGGATTTCAATGCCGTGCAAGTCCTTCAAATAGAGAATCACGTCGGTTAGCGGAGTGTCGGTAAACGACAACTCAGTGGGCGACTTCAATGCCTTCTGAATCTGCTTCTCGGCAGGTCCGGGGGTGGCCAGATCTACGGAGCCCCATCGATCCTTGCGCCGCGTGGTCAATTGCTGCCAGACTTCGGCATCGGGGTAGACGATCGGCGGATCGTCGGGGAACGGGATGTGCGACCGCTCTACCTGATACAGCGTGTCGACAACCCCCTTCTGCCGTGCAACACGCAAGGCCATAAAGTTCTGGTAGTAGCCCACCTGCCGCGCCTCGAGCACGGCCAGCGCGGGCACTGGACTGTCAGGCAATATCGCCTGGGCCTCGGCCGCCGCGCTTTCCTCTGCCAGGCGATAACGACCTTCTTGCATCAACGAGTTGAAGCGGTTCATCAACTGTTCGACTTTTTGCTGATTGCGGATTAGATTCTCGGCAATCAGTTGCTGCTCTTTCCCGGCGGCCGCATTTTCCAGCCGCTGCTGTCGCGCGTGCTCTACTTCAACCTTCTGCCGCGCGGCCTGGCGCAAGCCCGTCTGCAACACATCCACAAGCTGGTCGCGCACTTCAGGATTCAGTTCCGGCGTCTGTCGGACCTTCTCCAGCGTCAGCTTCAGTTCCTGCGAGGCGCTATCGGGATCGGTGCTCATCAGCGATCGCGCGTGACTGATCGCATTCTGCACTTCGGTTTGGATCATCTGCGCGATGATACGGCGATCGTGTTCAAAGCTTTCGGCCAGGGTTCCCGGCGGGGGCTCGTTTGCATCGGTGCCAACGAGGTTCAAGTCATCGGACGCTGTCGAGGGCTGCGATTGCGGCATCGAAGGAGCGGGCGGAGGCGGAGGAACCGCGGTGGTTGCCGCAACGGGAGTAACCACCATCCCGGCGGCGCGTCGCTTCGCCACCGCACCCTTGATCGCCTGGGCCTCGGTATCATTCGGATCGCGGCGCAGCGCCTCACCCACCAACTTCTCGGCACTGTTCAGATTGCCGGCTGCCAGCGCTTGCCGTGCCAGTTCGCGGAGGTCGCGTACTCCGACGCCGACAACCTGCCGGGCTTCGGCAAGACTCGCCGTCCCTAACAGCGGCAGCGTGATGCCGCCATCGACGCGCGCCCGGTCAACCAGTGCTGCTAGATAGTTGTTATTGTCGTCCGACGGGCGCGGAGTAACAGCGACGTCCATCTTCTCTGGCTTGCCGGCGACGTCGGCCGTGATTTGTACGTTATACGGCCCCTTGCCCTTGAAGGTACCCAACAGCACGGTCTCGCGATCGGCTCGCATCGGCGGCACGCGCTTGGGCAACACTTCGAGGATGTCGGCCGGAAACACCGCGGCCGTGGGCCACGCAACGGCCACTGTAGTTGCCGCCGCGAGTTGTCGCCCCGCTTCGGCTGCGCCGAGCGCATCCGTATCGGTGATCACCGTGCCGCCGGTCTGAACTGCCAGTGCGCCAGGTAACTGACGATCGATGCGAGCGCCGATGATGTAACTGTTTACTGGGATCCGTGCGTCAGCCAACTGCTGCGTCAGCTTGGCAAAGGCCTCGGTGCCCAACAACTTGGCCGCACTGCGTCCGTCACCAATGTAGACGATAACCCGCGGGTTCGTCGTATCGGCCGACAACTTGCCAAGCACTGTGCTGAGCGACTTCTCCATGTCGGTGGCGCCCAAGGGGGAGCGGGCCTGCAGCGCGGCTACGGCCTCGCTTGTCTCCTTGCTATTGGGCGCCGCAAATCCCTTCGACAACTGCACCGCGTCGAGATCCATTGCCATCAGATCGACTCGGTCGTTGGGCGGCAGTTGGGCCAACAGGGCCTTGAGCGATTCCAACGCTTTCGCGCGGTAGTCGCCCGTCTGGCCGGCCGATGTGTTGAACAGCACCACGACGTCACGCGCCCCTGTGACAGGCGCCTGCACCGCGGGTTTTAGCGACAAGGCAAAGTAGCCGGTGCCATCTGGATGCGAGAACGTTTCCATGCTGGCCGTGAGATTGGAATCGGCCCCAGATGCAATTCGGTTCATCAGCCCGTACGCGCTGAGCAGCACCACGGGCAAGACGGCGCAACGGATGAGAATTCGCTTCGACATGGTTTGGCTTCTCCGGCAACCAGCTTGGGCGCACACCCGACCATAGTCGTGTTCCGCAGCGACGGACGGGCGCGATAAAACTTCCCAGTTCTCCTGAACTAGAGAATCGGTACCCTTATTCTAATCAACCATACTGTATATTGGCAATCAAAAACCTCGCGTGCAGCGGGTAAACCGGGCGTTTGACACTGCCAGAATGCGAAGGTTTGCAAACCGCATAGCGGGCCGACAATTGATGGCCTGGAGCGTTTATCCCTGAAAATGGGCGATTCTTCCGCAGAAGCTGCTCGGAGTCCGGCACACTCGTGGCTATCAGTCACCACCCCTTCGGTACTAATCCCGTGCCGGGCAGCCATTTGCAGGCCGCAATCGATTCCGGCTTGCCACGCACAAAGCTGCCCATATCTTGTCTCGAATTTTCCGCCTGGGAGGGATATACTTCGCTTTTCTCGAGACACTAATCCACTATGAAACGACTCGCCATCCTATGCTTGCTGTCCGCCGCCTTAGGTGGCTTAGCCGCTACCGGTTGGCGACCGTCACTGTCAGTCGACAACCCGTCTGCGGCACAGGAGACCTCGCCTTGGCCAGCACCTGTCCCGATCGCCGCCCAGTCCCAACCGGCTCGGGCACCCGCCAATCTTCCTGATTCGCTCACGGAAGAAGAGAAGGTGAACGTCCGAGTCTATCAGCAGGTGAACCGGAGCGTCGTGAACATCAACACCAAGGGCGTCACCGGTAATCCGCTACTGGTCTTCGAGGTTGTTTCGGAGGGTGAAGGCAGCGGTACGGTGATCGACCGTGCCGGTCATATCTTGACGAACTTCCACGTAATCGAGGGGGCGCGCGAGATCCAGGCGACGCTTTTCGATGGCCAAAGCTACGCAGCCCGGCTTGTCGGCAGCGATCCCGACAGCGACGTGGCCGTGTTGAAGGTCGAGGCCCCCGCCGAGGCGCTGGTTCCGGTCGACTTCGGCACCTCAGGCAATCTGTTAGTCGGCCAGCGCGTCTTCGCCATCGGCAGCCCCTTCGGCTTCGAGCGAACGCTCAGTACAGGCATCATTTCGAGCTTGGACCGGATGCTGCCGCGAAGGCACCGGCGGGGAAACCTGAAATCGATTATCCAGATCGACGCCTCTATCAACCCCGGCAACTCGGGCGGACCGCTGCTTGATAGTCACGGCCGGATGATCGGCATGAATACGGCCATCGCCAGCACGACGGGCGAGAGCGCGGGTGTGGGCTTTGCAATTCCGATCAACACAATCAGCCGCGTCGTACCACAGTTGATCAGAGACGGTCGCGTGCGCCGGCCGGAATCGGGCATCGTTAGGGTTAGGGCAACGGAGCGAGGACTCATGATCCTCGCCGTGGCACGCGGCGGACCGGCCGAGCGTGCCGGCTTGCAGGGTCCGAAGGTCGAAAAATTACAGAAGCGTCAGGGGCCTTTTGTGGTCGAATACCAGAAGCCCGATTTCTCGGTGGCCGACATCATTGTGGCCGTCGATGGCCGCCCCATCAAGACGGGCGATGATTTTCTCGACGCCGTTGAGGCCAAGCAGCCCGGTGAGCAGGTAATCCTCACGGTGCTCCGCGCGGGCCAAGCGAGACAGGTGGCCCTGCAGTTGGACGCTCAATCGTAGCGAAGTGGCAGGCACAGTTCGTGTGCCGCAGCCGGCGAACTGCACATGGAATGTGCCTGCTACATGCGCAACAAAGAAGCCGGACCTGCAAGAGGCAGATCCGGCTTGATTTTCTCGGACTCGGTTTACCGAGACCAACAGGGCAGGTCTCGACGTATTCAGGCTTTGGGAAGTGTTAAACGCGTTCCCAGGGCCCTTCGTCCGTCAAGTCCGCTTTGCTTAGGTCGACTTCGGGGCCGGGGGAGCCGGGGCCGGAGCCGGGGCAGCCGCGGGGGCCTGAGCCGGAGCCGCACCGCAGCCACAAGCAGCCGCCGGAGCGCAGCACGCCGCTTCGGCGCAGCAGGACTTCGGACGGCAGCAGCGGGCGCGGCGATGGCAACGCTTTGCCTTCTCGCAGCAGGTCGCGGCCGGAGCGCAGCAGGCAGCCGCCGGGGCACAAGCCTTCGGGCAGCAAGCCGCCGGTGCACAAGGCGCCGGGCAGGCAGCCGGAGCACAAGCCGCCGGAGCGCAGCAAGCCGCCTCGGCGCAGCAGGACTTCGGACGGCAGCAGCGAACGCGGCGCTCATGGCAGCGCTTCGCGCAGCAAGACTTCGGCTCGCAGCACGCGGCCGGAGCACAAGCCTTCACTTCGCAGCACGCGGCCGGAGCACAAGCCTTCACTTCAGCGCAAGCCGCCGGAGCGCAGCAGCTCTTCGGAGCGCAGCAGCGTTCCCGATGGCAGCGCTCCCGATGGCAACGCTTCGCATGGCAGCTAGCCGGGCGCAGGTGTCGCAAGCCGCTGCACACGCCGCGGGGGCGCAGCAATCACCGGCTACCGCGCGACTCTCGGTGCCCAACAGGACGATTCCCAGCACCGCAATACCCAATGCGATGCCCAACAGATACGTGCGATTCATTCGAGTGACCTCCAATTCAACAGGTACCGTAGCGTAAAGAAACTCATACAAGCCGTCACCGGTTCCTCGCCTTTCGATCTTGACGGCCCAAAGATCGAGAGGGCACTTCCTCACTATGTTGGTTGTGCCTCCGCAGCCGACGCACGCTAGCCGATTCACTGCCCTGTTAAAGCTTTGACGGCTGCATCCGACAGTAGCGGCTGCACAACTTAGGACGTTAAGCTAGCATAGTTGGTTTGCTTGTCAACCAGGGGCCTGTGAAAATCCCGCTGCCCGGCCCCGCGAAACCCTAGGCGTGATAGTTTGGCTGGATAGAAAAACCTAGGTCGCGAATTCGATGGGAAGCGGCTAGCGCGAAGAAATGCGCCGCCAATCCACCAAGGGACTTTGCGAGCGACGTTACGTAACGTGCTTCACAGAAACGTCTTAGCAGATAACTCGCGGTACTCTTAACGGTACAAATTCGCCGAGTTATGGCGAATATTCCGACACCGTAGCAGCCGGCGGTAGTCAGAAAAATCCAGAAAGCCTGCCTAATTTATCAGATCAACGACGCAACGGTTTTTCCGGGTTTTCCGCCCCTTTGGCCTCCGAGTCGGCCGCCTCGGAGCGCTTCTGCATCTCTTCGTGGGCCCATTGCTGTTTGCGGAGCATGTCGGCGGGATCTTCAAAGTTTAACAGAAGAGGTGGTTCGCCGGGGAACACTTGAGCAGCTACGCCGGCAATCCGCCAACCATCGTCTTCCAGCCGCAGCACCCAGATGGCTTCGTCAGACACGCGTTGCCCGTTTTCATCGACGTCCGTCCACGTGCAGTCGACGCGCGCCCGTCCTGATTGACACGCTCGACTTTGCCGACGGTGAATTTAGCGGTATCGCTGGCGGCCGGCGTCACGCTGCGGTTTAGCGCCGCAGTTTTTTCGCGGGCAACAGCACTCAAGAGGCTCCGCGCCTTTTCGTCGTTGCCGGTGCGCACTGCCTCCAGGAAATCATAGGCCGCCTGAGCAGGCCCATCCAGTTTGGCAATCGACGAAGCGACGTTCGCAGACGTCGCGGCATCTCCCTTTCCCGCCGACTTGCCGCAGCCCGTCACGATAACCGCTAGAGCGGCCGACAAAACCAGCCATTGCCTCTTGCACATTGTTCCGACCTCCATGTCACGTAAACTAACGTCCGCGAAATCTTCCTATTGGGCGGCGGAGTGTCGCAAAAAAGTCGTCACGCGTCAAGAGTAGAAATGGAAATCTGCGAAGAATAGGTCGGCGTGGTGCGTGAACTGCGCTCTTGAAAGACGATGCGGGGCGGGAGCGGCATTGTGGGCGAGGTAATTCAGCGTCAAGGGGCCAGTGGGCAGAGTTGAGTATTGTCAGGTACTTCTCAAAGGAGGGGCTGGCCCTGGCGTCGTTTGATGCCTGGAAGCGGCGATTGCGGCGACCCCAGCGTGGAATCAGGCGGACAACAGCGAAGCAATCGCTGCTTACCGTGCAGATCTTCAGTGGTCCAACGGATGACGTGGGAAGTGGTGTCTGGCAGACCGAGGCGAATTCGAAACAGTCGAACGCCAGCCTACTTACGGCAGCGGGCAAGATACCGATTTGCCATGGGAGATGGGATAATCTCCACCTCGCGGAACGCACATATCTGCTCTGTCAGCAAACGGCGAATGGCGGCCGGGGAATAGACGAAGCTCTGGTCGACTTGCCCAAAACTGCTCACGCCGATCAGCGGATAATCGTCGAGTCCGGCCGGCAGATCGGAGACCGTCTGCCGAAAGCGTTCGTCCGATAGACCGGGGAATTCGATCACCAGCCATTCTCGAGCGACCTGGGCCAAATCGCGGATGACTTGAAACGGCTGGCGAAGGTGGTGAATCACGTTGAGGAGCAGGACCACGTCAAAACAATCATCGAGGCGCTCCTGTTCGACGTCATGGAAACGGAAGTCAGCCTTGCTTGCCTTGATGCGTCCCAGGAGCCGAGCAGCCTCGAAGCGCCGTTCCATCTTTTCCAGCCCGACGATCTTGGCGGCTCCGCGGGTCTCGGCCTCAAAACAGAAGAAGCCCAGAGCGCAGCCCACGTCGAGCACGCTCTTGCCTTTCAAGGGCATCGGGAAGACCAGCGGGAGCGCATCGGCGCGGTTCTGGCCCGGCGTTTCGAGCCCATGAGGAAGCTTCACTGCCTGGTATTCAAAGATGGGCTCGGCGATCAGACGCCGCAATTCGTCGCGGCCGATGCAACTCAGGTTGCGACTGGCCGTCGCGAATACATCGGCCAGATTTGGAATATGCGGATAGCCGCCCGACTCGGCATCGACGACTTGGTAGGGGATTAGCTCGCGTTCGAGTTCCTCGATAATCTGACGGTAATGCGCGGCAAGATTGATTCGGCGGTAGTGCGAGAGCCAATGGTCATTCTGATAGGGCTGTGTCCCGGTCAGTTGCGGTTCGGCCTGCTGGCGAGCGGCTACGCGGCTCCAAAGCATGGACTCGCGCGTCAAGAGAACGACCGCCCGTTTCTTGCCCTTGTGTTCCAGAATGGCACGCCATGCCGGGTCTGATTTGAAGTCGAGGCGCCGCAGAAAAGCGCCGTACCGATTGGGTTGTCCGGTCCGGACTTTCTCCAACTCTTTATCGATCGGCCGCAGCGTATTGTAGTGCATGACGATCGGTCCGGCGAATGACACCATCTTCGCATAGTTGTAGCCCATACAGACCGTCGAGTCCTTTGGCAGTTGCCCGGTTGCAACAGCCCACGTAATGAAGGTGCTCTTGCCGCAACTGCTTGGACCGCAGACCACAATCAGGTCACGATCAATCGTTGCGGCATCGGGACTCGTCACGGTGTGCATGTTCTTCTACCGCTGGGTCGTAAGCCAATCGTATAACAGAGTGCGAACATCCCAGGTTGGATGTCCGATTCGCCCTTCCGGCCACGTGCTATCGCACGTATCCTAGAAGAGCCGGGGACTTACGGCAAGATCGTTCTGTTAGACCGGCGATATCGGCGAGGGGTCATCGATCAGAGACCGGCAATTGCGAATAGACCGCAAAAAGTGAAAAGAATCCCACGACACCCATGCTCGTCGCCGCCACTAGCGCGCCATCCGGCAACCGATGGTGATTCTTTGCCGCTAACATTTGTCACGCTTATTACCCTGCCCCCACGCCTCGGTCAAATGCCTCTTGATCCCGTTGATACAGGGCCAGTACCGACTCAAACGTCGCGCTGGATATCTTCCATTCGGGCTGTTCTTCTGTATGGGCATTACAATGAGCAGTGAACAGACGGTATATGAACTTGAACAGGTGCCGGGGGACCCGTAGCGTGGCCAGCGATTCGATCAGGCGCTGCCGGTCGACGCCCTCGAAAAGTTCGGTGATCTTCGGCGAGGCGCCCTCGGCAGCACAGGCGGCGATCCGGGCATTGGCCATGTCGTACAGCGATTGGCCCGTCCAACTCAGCGAGCGGATGAGGTTCTGCTTGTCCAGCCGGGCTCGTTGGTGGAAGTCGCGATCCTGCCGGTCCACGAGTCTCTCCAATTCGATGGGTAGCAGAAGCTTCAGGCCAAGGCCGGGGTGCTTTAGAAACTTGTTGTCCAACATCGGCCAGACCAACGCCCGCATCAATTCGGTCGAGCCGTTGATCAAATAGGGCTCGTCCACGCGATCGACCAGCACGAGTATGCCGTCGAGGTGCATCGAGCGGAGGACGCCTTGCAGCTTGGCCAGCAGCTCATAGCGGTCGTCCGTGCGCGGCCAAGCGGGCAGCGGCTGGCCGACGATTTGCCCGCCGGGGAAGTTCAACAGCGTCCGGCACAGCAGCCGCGTGGTGTGATGGAGAACCCGGGTGTTGCGGACGATCTGGCCGGACCGGTACCACCACTTCAACATCCGCCACAAACGCGGCACCCAGGCGGCGACAACCAACGCGTACGGCAGAGGATTGCCAAACCAACTCCAATCGTACCACGCGAAGAAAGCGACCACCGCGACAGTAATCAATAGCCCCAGGGCCAAGTCCCACTTCGATCGCCATGTGGGAAATCGCAGTTTCTTCCGCAACCGTCGCCATCGCTGGAACGAGTTTTCGGCCGTCGATTGGTCGTAGCACGCTGCCAGCAGCATCACGTCTCGTTTCTGGCCCGCGTCCAATTGACTGATGCCAAGCGGCTCATCGCGAGCAGCCGGATGGCGGGCTTGCTTCACACCCAAGATGCGATCGACCAATTGCGTCACAGCCAGCGAAAGAACGGCGTCCATGTGGTCCCAGAGCCGCCATTGCTCGAGGGCACGCTCCGGGCGTCGCCGTCGGCCCGAGAAGCGATCGCGAAAGCGATCCAAGAACGGGTTGAAATCGGCGTACTCGACCACAAACACCTGGCGCTCGGGGTGCTCTGCGTTGTAGTCGGTTAAGTGCCGGGCCAATTGTAGCCGGATGGCCGTCTTGCCCGAGCCCTTCTCGCCAAACACCACGGCCGTGGCCGGCTCGGCCGGATCACCATAGATTTTGTCCCACGTCGGATGGTACGTGTTGCGAATGCAGGCCCCTTTGAAGACAAGGTCCGTCTGAGCATCCTCGTCGGCAAATGGGTTGCTGGCGATGCCGTGATGGTCGAGAAATTGTTGAATTCTCATTATCTCATTAATACCCAAAAGAAGATGATCAGCAGGATAACGACCGCTACGGTCAACCACGCGACGACAATCACCTGCTTGTTTCGCTTCGGCGCCCGGCCGGGTGGCGGGTGGCTGCGCCCTGCTTCCGAAGCCGGATCAACGACGACGACCGGCGTTGTGACGTCAACGATTTTTGCAACGCCCTTCTCTAGCTCAGGAATCGTCAAATTGGGCGACAATTGACGAAAGACCGAACCGGCCTCCTGCCAATCGGGCCAACCTTCGCGCCATACCAGGGCGTCAGCGCTGACACGGCCTTCGGCCAGCCACGACCGCATAACCGGTCCAGTTGCCGGGCCGTATTGACCGCCCGATGGCGGCCGCACAAACCATACCGCGTCGCCCGCCATGCTCAGTGGGTCCGTGGCGGCGGGCGGCGCAGCGGTCGAATCGACCGGCGTATCCCATTGCGGCTGCTTCGCCGGCGGGGCACCAGCCATGGTCGACGATCCGGTCGCAGCAACGGGGGCTGGCGAATGACTCGTCGCAACCCTGTCCTCGCGTGCCACGGTGGCGTCGGGTACTTCCGACAGCGTGATGGCGTCAGGTGGCGTCGTCTGGCTACCCTTCTTCCGCGAGCTAGGCCGCGTGCTCTGAAGCGGGATCTGCATCGAGACCCCGCACACGGGACAGACACCCTGCCGTCCCGCCTGGAACTGCTTGACGTTCAACTTATGTCCGTTAGGACAATTGAAGCGGATTCCCATATCGACGGCTCCCTGCGCGACTCACCAAATTATAACTCCCGCAACCGGCGGGTACTACCGCTGGGCAAAAGCTGGTAGGGGCGGTATTCTCTAGCATATAAACAAGTTCGGCGGCAAAGGAGTCTGGAATCGTGGGCAAGCGTCTTCCGAAAGCTGCATTGCTCCAAGAGATTGGCGTAGAACGCGGCAGGCTTGATGCGCTTCTCGAAGAGCTCACACCTCGGCAGAGGACTCAAGGCGGTGCCACACTCGCTGGATGGTCAGTCAAGGACATCCTCGGACATTTGATCGGTTGGCAACAAATGAACCTTAATTGGTACGCTGCCGGCTTGCGTGGCGAGACACCTGAAATGCCAGCGCCTGGTCTGGCCTGGAGGGACATCCGGAAGCTCAACGATCGAATCTACCGTAAGCATCATCGACGGTCACTCAAGGCCGTACAAGCCGACTACGTTGCTTTTCACCAGAAAATGCTGGAGTTGATCGAAGAAGTCCCTGACCGAGATTTCGTAGCCGTTGGCCGTTTCGTTTGGACCGGACCAACGTGGACGCTAAGCGATTACATACGAGCGAACACGGCCAGTCATTACCGTTGGGCATGTAAGCACATCCGAAAGTGGTTGAGAACTCTTGGATGATCGGTGCTGAATCGTTTTCGTCTGTCCCGAATCTCGTTCGCACCCTTCTTACGTTGTTGTCCCAAATTCCGCCGGGCCGGGTAGCAACGTGCGGCGATCTGGCCGAGGCGTTGGGCAATCGAATCGCGGCACGCTGGGTCGGACACTATGCGTTGCATCACGAGCATGACGCCGGCTGCCCATGCCACCGCGTCGTCCGCCTTGGCGGCAAGCTGGGCGGGTATGCGGCGGGCTCGCTTCAGGCCAAGGCGCGAAAACTGAAAGCGGAGGGCGTCGAAGTTCATCAAGGGGTGATCGACCTTGAAGAGTTTGCCTTCGGCGACTTCCAGTCTAACCGACCGCTGGAGCGGTTACGGCGGATTCAAGAGGAGGTTCAACGACAGATCATCTTGCGGTCGCGGCGTAGGATGCCAAAGCTAGTCGGCGGCGTCGATGTGGCCTATCCGCGGCCCGGCGTCGGCGTAGCGGCCTACGTCTTGGTCAACGTGGCCACCAGCGAACTGGTTTGGTCCACGAGCGTCTGCCGGCCAGTTGGTTTCCCCTACGTCAGCACATACCTAAGCTTCCGCGAGATTCCCATCTATCTCGATCTGCTCGACATGGTGCGCAAGGCGGGCCGCATGGCAGAAGTGCTGCTGGTTGACGGCAGCGGCATCATACACCACCGTCACGCCGGCATCGCCTCACATCTCGGCGTAGTGGCCGGCGTGCCGACCATCGGAGTTACCAAGAAACTCCTGTGCGGGCAGGTCGACATCAAACACATGTCGCCCGGCGAGTCGCGTCCTGTAATCTACGAAGATCAACTGATCGGAATCGCGCTGCGTGCCACGGCCGGCAGCTTGCGTCCGCTGTACGTTTCGCCGGGCCATCGCGTCAACGTCGCCTTCTGCGAGCAATTGGTGCGTCAGCTTCTAACCGGCCGCCGCCTGCCCGAGCCCATCTACCGGGCCGATCGCCTGAGCCGGAAGTTAGAACCAGCATCGGATTGACAATCGCTGCCTTGCCGGTACGATTATTCCCGTAGTTCAAGCTGGTTTGCGACCCCTCTTCGCACGGAAGGAGCAGAAGCATGTACGCCGCCCCCGTCCATTTGTCGTTGTTCTTTGCCTGGCTAGTGCCGCTAGTTGGCGGTGTGGGGATCCCGTTGGGCGTTCCGCCGCTGCCAGAAGACCCGGTAATCGCCCAGATGGCGCCTCAGGAGTGCCTGTTCTACATGAGTTCGGCCGGCATGGCCGTGCCCGATCCGAAAAGTGCGAACGGCACTGAGCAACTTTTGGCCGAGCCCGAGGTCCGGGCGATGGCTGCCGCAATCGAGAAAGCAATCAGAGAGGCGCCGAAAGAGTCGGCGCTTGGTGGTCATTTGCCGGGCGTGTCGCCGGCGGATGGGGCCGACGTGCTGAAGGTCATCCTCACGAAACCGATGGCGGTTTACGCCTCACACGTCGAACTGCACCCCGGCGGAGCCGTGCCCCGTGGAGGGCTGGTGATCAACATCGGCCAAGAGGCGGCAACGACGCTGGCAAAACTCGATCGGGTCGTCAAAGGTTTCGTCACCCTCCACGACCGCGCCGCGACGTTCAAGACGGTCGACATCGACGGCCGGGGCTTCAGTACGGTTGCTGACGGCTCGCTCGTCTGGGGCCTCCGCGACAACTATTTCGTGTTGGCCGTCGGCGATGGCGAGATGGAGGCGATGCTGAAGCGTGCGGGTGAAAAACCGCCGGCATGGCTTAGCAAGCTGCGCACCGATCTGCCGCTCGAGCGGCGATCGACCGAGACCTACGTGAATCTTCAAGAGATTATGAAGATTGTGCTGCCGCAAGCCGGTCCACGTGCGGCCAACACCGTAAAGGCCCTCGGACTGGACAACCTGACAACAATTCGCGCGGTCACCGGCTTGGACCGAACGGCGTGCGTTAGCAAGACGCTTATCGGCATCGAAGGCGCGCCGCAGGGGCTGCTTCGGCTGGCCGACGTCAAACCGCTGGCTACCGGGGATCTTTCGTCCGTCCCGCGCGATGCCACGTTTGCCTTAGCCTTCAGGCTTAGCCCGGAACAAGTCTTCGAGATAGTTAGCCAAATCGTCGAGAAGCTCGATCCGCGGGCCAAGGAGCGGATGGATCGGCAAATCGCCGACATGGAAGAACATACCGGGTTGAATCTTAGGGATGAAATCCTCAAGCCATTCGGCGATACGTGGACCGTATTCGATTCGCTCAGTGAGGGTGGCATATTGGCGGGCACCACTATGGTCGTGGCGGTAAAGGACGCCAAGCAGGCCGCCGCGACACAGGCCAAGGTGCTGTCACGAATATCACAGCAGAGCGTTGGCCTCGACAAGCTGGAGTTCGCCGGGCAGCAAATCTACACGTTCACGGCCGATCACACGCGCTCGCCCATCGCTCCGGCGTGGTGCTTGACTGAGAAGGAACTGATCCTGGCCCTGTATCCACAAAGCATCAAAGCATACTTGTCGCGAAAAGAGAACTCTCGGTCACTGGCGGACACTCAACCGATAGCGAGAGCATTTAGCGGCGATTCCGGGCCGGTTAAGCTCTGGTACGTCAACTCGCGGCGGGTGTTCGATCTCATCTATCCACTGCTACCGGCATACACGACGCTGGCAACTCGCATGGCACGAATGAATGGCATCGAACTCAATCCGTCGATGTTGCCGTCGGCCGGCGCGATTCGCCCGCACTTGTGGCCCACCGTGGCCTGGGCGCGGCGGACCAACGAGGGCATCGAAATAACACAGCACTACTCTCTGCCGCTTCCGACCATGATGCCTGTCATGTCGGCCGCAAGTTTCATGGCACTGCCGGCGGTCGCGAGCTCGCGCATGGCCGCCCGGCGGATGCAGTCGATGAACAACATGAAGCAAATCAGTTTGGCCCTGCTCAACTATGAGCAAGCGTACGGCCACTTCCCGCCCGCCTACACTACGGACAAAAATGGCAAGCCTCTGTTGAGTTGGCGCGTGCTGATCCTGCCGTTCATTGAGCAGAATGATCTGTACAAGCAGTTCCATCTCGATGAGCCGTGGGACAGCGATCACAACAAGAAACTAATCGCTGCGATGCCCTCCGTCTACAAGGACCCGGTTAGCAAGGTCGCGGCCGACGGAAAAACGGACTACCTCACCGTCCGCGGTGAAAAGACGATATTCCCCGGCGCAAAGGGCGTACGCATCGCCGACATCCGCGACGGCATGTCGAACACGATCATGACGGTCGAAGTGTCGGACTCGAAGGCGGTAGTTTGGACCAAACCGGACGATTTTGCCTATGATGGGAAGACGCCGTCAAAGGGGCTCATCGGCCTTTGGCCAGGGCGATTCCATGCCGGCATGGCCGATGGCTCGGTGCGGAGTTTCCCTGCGGCGATCGACGCCAAGACGCTCAATGCCCTATTTACGCGCGATGGCAACGAGTCGGTACAGTGGCAAACACTCCCACCTTAGGGGCTGTTGGGCAGCCGATTTTCGACCTTCCCCTTATTGCCGGCGCTTCGCTGCGGCGATAAAATCAGGGTTTTTCGTAGAAAGAGATGCCCGAGCATGAGCGCTGCCAAGAATCTTGTGGTTGCCCAGAGCGGCGGCCCAACGCCGGTTATCAACAGTAGTCTGCGCGGCATCATCGAGGCCGCTCGCCAGTTCGAAGCCATCGATCGCGTCTATGGCGCCCGGCACGGGATCGAAGGCGTTCTGAGGGAAGAACTGCTCGACCTGACGGCCCAATCGGCCGAGGAGGTCGCTCTCCTGCGGTTCACGCCGGCGGCCGGATCGATCGGCACTTGCCGCTACAAGCTCAAGGCGAACCAGAACGAGGATTTCGATCGGGTGATCGAAGTATTCAAGGCCCATCAAGTTGGGTACCTGCTGTATATCGGCGGCAATGATTCGATGGACACGGCCAACAAGATTGCCCAGTTGGCCCACCAACGCGGGCTCGATTTGGTTGCCGTCGGTGTGCCTAAGACAATTGACAACGACGTTGGCGACAGCGAGTTCCGACTGATCGACCACACGCCCGGCTATGGTTCGGTCGCCCGCTACTGGATGCACAAGGTGGCGACGGCCAATGAAGAAAATGCCGGATCATCGCCGGCCGACCCTGTGCTGGTCATGCAGGCGATGGGTCGCAAGATCGGCTTTATTCCGGCGGCCGCGCGGCTGGCCGACCCCGATCGCGAGATGCCGCTGCAAATCTACCTGACCGAAAGCCCTTGCTCCATCGAGCAGCTTGCCGACCAGGTGAGCGACCAGTTGCGGTCGTGCGGCCGGTGCTTGGTGGTGATCAGCGAGGGATTCGACGTCGGCGACGTAGGCAAGGTGAAGGACGCCTTCGGCCATACGTCGTTCGGTGCGAGCAAGCTATCGGTCGCCCAGATCGTGGTGAACTATCTCAACGAGAAAGGGCTGCCGGTCAAAGGCGCGGCCCGTGGCAACGTTATGGGCACCGACCAGCGTCATTCGATCGTCTATGCCTCGCCAGTCGATCTCGACGAAGCCTATCGCGTCGGCCAAAAGGCCGTCGAGTTGGCTGCCACCGGCCAAAGCGGCTATATGGCCACGATTCTTCGCGACCCCGGCCTGATCTACAGCGTCCGCTTCGACAAAGTGCCGCTGGGCGATGTGGCCAACAGCGAGCGGAACTTCCCCAAGGGTTGGATCACGCCCAACGGCTACGATGTGACCGACGAGTTCGCTCGCTATGCCAAGCCGCTGGCCGGCAGCGACATGATCAGCTTGCCCGTGATCGATGGCCGGCCGCGAATGACGCGTTTCGCGCCGATCTACGCCGCGCAACAACTTCCGAAGTACGCCCTCCAAGCCGACCGTAAGTGAAGAGTCAGATTGCAAAGATCGTAGCCGGGGCTCGCCCCGATTTCCCGCCAACCGTCTTCAACCACCAGCAATGATCAATTTCACACCCAAGTACCAGTTTCTCGTCGGCATCGATTCCGATGGATGCGCGTTCGACACGATGGAGTTGAAGCACAAGGAGTGCTTCATCCCTAACATCATCAACTATTGGGGCCTGCAAGGCGTCAGCAAGTACGCCCGCGAGGCCGCCGAGTTCGTCAATCTGTATTCAAAGAGCCGCGGCATCAATCGCTTTCCAGCCTTGATAGAAGCCATGGAATGGACGAACAAGCGGCCCGAGGTGAAAGCCCGAGGCATTCACGTCGAGATTCCCAAATCGCTGTGCGAATGGATCAAGCGGGAGACGAAGCTTGGCAACCCGGCCTTGGAGAAAGAGGTCGAGAAGACCGGCGATCCGATACTGAAGCACACGCTGGCGTGGTCGAAGGCCGTCAACGAGTGCATCACGGCGATGGTCCGCTGCGTGCCGCCGTTCCCGTTTGTCCGCGAGAGCCTGGAAAAGCTCCAGCAGCATGCCGACGTCCTCGTGGTTTCGGCCACGCCGCACGAAGCCCTGCAGCGCGAATGGGAGGAGCACGACCTATCGAAATATACTGTGGCAATTTGCGGCCAAGAGGTCGGCACGAAGAAGGAATCGCTCTGCGCGGCGGCAAAATATCCGGCCGACCACACGCTGATGATCGGCGACGCCCCCGGCGATCACAAGGCCGCCGTGGCCAACAAGGCCCTGTTTTTCCCCATCAATCCCGGGGCGGAAGAGGCCAGTTGGAAACGCTTCTACGACGAGGGCATCGATCGCTTCCTCTCGGGCACGTTCGCCGGCAAGTATCAAGAAGAGCTTCTGGCCGAGTTCGATAGCTTCCTCCCCAACCGACCGCCGTGGCCGGTAGACGATTGCTGAAAGGGGAGGCCGTGAAGAAGGAATTAATCGTCGAACTGCACACGAGCTTTGAGCGATTGGCGCATCGAGAGGAGGAAAGCGGAGTCGAATTTTGGTTGGCCCGGGATTTACAGGAAGTGCTGGGATATCAGACGTGGCGGAGTTTTGGGCAAGTTGTGGAGAAGGCTGTAACCGCTTGCCAGAACGCCGGTTACAATCCCAGCGACCATTTTGCCGAAATCAGCAAAATGGTCCCGCTCGGGTCGGGTGCGGAGCGGGAGGTGGGCGATTACATGCTCACTCGGTATGCGTGCTATCTGATTGCCCAGAACGGCGATCCGACGAAGGGCCCCATTGCTTTCGCACAAACGTATTTTGCCATCCAGACCCGAAAACAGGAGATCATTGAGCAACGACTTGCTGAGGTGGAACGTTTGAGGCGCAAAAGAAGCTCACCGTGTCGGAAAAGGAGCTTTCCGGCATAATCTTCGAGCGCGTCGGCGATGAAAAGAGTTTTGGCCGAATACGCAGTCGCGGCGACCAATCGCTTTTTGGCGGGCGAACGACGCAACAAATGAAAGAGAGTTTAAATGTGCCCGACAGCCGCCCGCTGGCCGATTTCCTGCCTACTATTACAATCAAGGCCAAGGACTTTGCCAACGAGATCACCAACTTCAACATCAAGCGGGAGGACTTGCGGACGGAACGCTCGATTGCGCACGAGCATATCAAGAACAATGCCGGGGTTCGAAAGCTGCTTAGAAAGCGCGGCATTGTACCGGAGCAATTGCCTCCGTCCGAGGATATCAAGAAGATCGAGCGCCGCGTGGAGTCGGAACAGAAGAAGCTGCCCAAGCAAGTGAAGCCGTTGGAAGCGGACGGATAGGAAGTACTGTGACGGGCGAGCATGCCTCCATTAAAATTCTCAACCACTAACCACTAATCCCACCATGACTGACAAATGCGACATTGGCCTGATCGGCTTGGCCGTAATGGGCGAAAACTTGGCGCTGAATATCGAGAGCCGCGGCTTCAGTATCGCCGTGTATAACCGCACCACGAGCAAGGTCGACGATCTAATGGCCGGCCGTGCGAAAGGCAAGAAATTTGTCGGCTGCCATTCGATGGAAGAACTGGTCGGCAGCCTTGCCTCGCCGCGCAAAGTGATGCTCATGGTCAAGGCCGGTCCGGCGGTCGATGATTTCATCGAGAAGCTCATTCCGCTGCTCTCGCCCGGCGACGTGATTATCGACGGCGGCAACACGCACTACACGGAGACCGAACGCCGCACGCAGTACGTCGAGTCGAAGGGGCTCTTGTACATCGGCACCGGCGTTTCCGGCGGCGAGGAAGGCGCGCTGAAGGGTCCGAGCATGATGCCCGGCGGCAGCGAGGCCGCGTGGCCACTGGTGAAGCCGATCTTCCAGGCGATCGCCGCCAAGGTGGGCCCGAATGGCGACATCCCCTGCTGCGAATGGGTCGGCCCGCGCGGCGCCGGCCACTACGTGAAGATGGTCCACAACGGCATCGAATACGGCGACATGCAGTTGATCTGCGAGGCCTATTGGATGCTCAAGAACGCCTTGGGCCTCAGCAACGAGGAACTGTACGACGTATTTCAGCAATGGAATCAGGGTGAGCTTGATAGCTATCTGATCGAAATCACGCGCGATATTTTCAGCGTCAAAGATCCCGAGGGCGACGGCTACCTGGTCGACAAGATCATGGACACCGCCGGGGCTAAGGGGACGGGCAAATGGATGAGCCAACTGGCCCTCGACCTCGGCGTCCCCAGCACGCTGGTGACCGAGGCCGTATACGCTCGCTGTCTCTCGGCGATGAAGGAGCCGCGCGTACGTGCCAGCAAGCTGTTGAAGGGCCCAACGGCCAAGTTCCGCGGCGACCGGGCGAAGTTCATCGAGCAGGTCCGGCAGGCGCTATACGCGTCGAAGATTTGCAGTTACGCCCAGGGCTACGTGCAAATGCAAGCCGCGGCCATCGAACACAAGTGGCCGCTGAACTTCGGCGATATCGCACTGTTGTGGCGTGGCGGCTGCATCATCCGAGCGACGTTCCTCGAACGCATCAAAGAGGCGTTTGACGCGAAGAAGCCGCCCGAGAATCTCTTGCTGGCGCCCTACTTCAAGACGGCGGTCCGCAAGGCGCAGACGGCGTGGCGCAACGTCGTAACCACGGCCGTTCGGCTGGGCATCCCCACGCCGGCCTTCGCAGCCGCGCTGGCCTACTACGACGGCTACCGCTCGGAGCGGCTGCCGGCCAATTTGCTCCAGGCCCAGCGCGATTACTTCGGCGCCCATACGTACAACCGAACCGACCGGGAGGGAACCTTCCACACCGATTGGATCCGTGTCCGCAAGCAGCCGCCAAGCGCGTAACCGATTAGCAGCGGTCTCGCTCGTTCCGAAGCTCCAGCGTCGGAACGTGCGAGTCCACCAAGCACAAACGCCATTGCGTTCCCAAGCTGGAGCTTGGCAACGAGAGCTCGAAAGGCGCAATTCATGCCATCCAACTACCTGCAAGAGATGTTCGGACTCAGCGGCCAAACTGCCGTCGTTATCGGCGGAGCCGGCGTGTTGGGCGGTGCGCTGTGCGCCGGATTAGCACAGGCCGGGGCTCACATCGTCGTCGCCGACCTGACGGAAGAGGGCTGCCAGGCAAGAGTGCAGGCCCTGCAGAAGCTTGGCGGCAAAGCCAGCTTCTGCACGGTGAACGTTACGCTTCGCGAGTCGATCGAAAATCTTCTCGCCACCACGCTCCGCGACACCGGTCGGGCCGACATCCTGCTGAACTGTGCGGGCGTCAACGCCGGCACGGCGTTTCTCGATGCCACAGACGCCGATTGGGATCGCATCCTCACGATCAATCTCAAGGCGGTGTTTCAGGCGTGCCAGGTCTTCGGCCGACACATGAAAGATGCGGGCGGCGGGGCAATCGTCAACATCGGCAGCGTCACTTCGCATCTGCCGCTCTCGCGCGTGTTCGCCTATTCCGCTTCAAAGGCGGGCGTTCTGAACCTGACGCGAAACGTCGCTCACGAGTTCGGCCCGCACAACGTTCGCGTCAATGCGATTTGCCCCGGCTTCTTCCCCGCCGAGCAAAACCGCAAGCTCTTGGACGACACGCGGATTGACAACATCATGCGCCACACGCCAATGAAGCGATTTGGTGAGCCGGAAGAATTGATCGGCGCGTTGTTGCTGTTGGTTTCGCAGAAGGCCGGCAGCTTCGTCACCGGCACGCACGTCAACGTCGACGGCGGATTCACGGCCGCTTGGTTCTAAGACGCAGCCGCGGAAAATAGTGCGGGTCGAGCGCAGCAAGCCCCACCGACGCCATCGTTCGTTGTGGGGCTTGCTGCAACCGACCAGCCTTATGGCTGCTTTCTCAAGTTTGGGCTGTCGACTCGCCTAATGGGCTTCGACTTCGTTCCGCATTTCTTCTCCCGGGTTCCGTTTTTTGGGAGCGAGAAGTCTGTTTCCCCGCGATTGCTCCACCTGCGGTCATTGCTCCAATAGGCAGTTGACCGGCACTCTGTGGTGGATTATTATGGCCTGCTGGGGGGTGATGCAAATCTCCCGGCTTCCGTTCACAACACATACTCTAAGCAAAAGTGAGGTGGCAAATGCATCGAAAGATCATGTCGGCTATTGGCGCAACAGCGATGGCCATCGGGTTTGTTGGAAATGCCCATGCGCTCGATATGCAACTCGTTCGGACCCTGGGTGGCAATGGCGGCAACGGAGACTACCAATTTAGGAGCCCCTGGGCTATTGATGTGGACTCTTCGGGCAATGTCTTCGTCGTCGATAACGGAAACAACCGCGTTCAGGAGTACGACAAAGACGGCACGTATCTACGCACCATCGGCGGCGGCTCGCTGTGGAATCCACAGGGTATTGACGTTGACCTGAATGGGAACGTATGGGTCGCTGACACCGGACATAACGCGATCAAGAAGTTTAGCAGCACTGGATCATTGCTTGCCCAATTCGGCACGTTCGGCAGCGACAATGGTCAGTTGAATGGTCCTTACGACGTCCATGTCGACAGTTCCGGAAATTGTTGGGTCGTTGATTGGTGGAATGATCGCATCCAGAAATTCGACGACAAAGGAGCTTTTCTCGTTGCCGTTGGCTCACAGGGCAACGGAGATGGCCAATTCAGTTGGCTCCAGGGTCTTACAGGAGACTCGTCGGGCAATATTTGGGTGGCTGATGGTTCAAACAATCGATTACAAGAATTTGATGGTAACGGCAACTTCTTGACGAAATTCGGTTCGTACGGCAGCGCAGATGGAAAATTCCACAGACCCGCCGATGTCGCGATCGATGGAGATGGCAACCTTTGGGTCACTGAATACTGGAACCATCGTGTGCAGGAATTTGACAGCAACGGAAGTTATCTAGCACAGTTCGGTGCGGACGAACTCATCGGTCCAAAAGGCATCGCCATAAGTACGGCCGGAGACATCTGGGTCGCGGACCGTGAAAGCAACCGAGTGATCGAGTTCAGTTCCGTTCCCGAACCGTCGAGCATCGTCCTTCTGATCATATTTCTCGCTGGCTTGTTCGCCAAACGCGCATGGGGTTGGCGAAGATGTGGGGCGACATAGACATCGACGCACGCGCCACACGTCCGGGGACCGTTCGGCGCCGGAAATCTTCGGCACCCGTCAACGCGGTGCACACCGAGCTACAATTCGCAGACAGCCGAGGCGCCTGAGCCTTCGCCGATCTCGATCAGCACGCGCTCGGCGTTCCGCAGGCCCGGCAGCCTCGCTAGCAGCCGTTGGCCGATGTACTGTGCCAGCAGTTCCGTCGTGGTGTTGGCGATCGGCAGCAATAGACAATCGTCGTCGGGAAAGCTCCAACGTCGATCGGCAAAACTGACCTCGACCTGGCCCCCGTCGGACGCAACGCGAATCGAAGGGTGTTCCGTCGGCAAAAGCATCCGATGATCCAACTCCGACGCGATGTTCTTCAATGCGCCTCGGAGGGCCAGGAAATCGACGACGTATTGGTTGTCGTCCAACGGACCAAAAACTTCGGCGGCCACGCGATACGTGTGCCCATGCAGCCGTTCGCAGGCGCCGGCTTCAAGTGTAATGAAGTGGCTGGCCGAAAATATGAGGTCGTCGCTGGCAATGCGGACGTGAAAGTGAGGCATGGGCACGATAAACGGCTACGTCGTTGACGGGTGTTTTTGCAGAAACTGTTCAATAAGCGGTACGACTTGCTCCGGGGCGTCTTCCAGGAGGTAGTGGCTGGCGTCGGGAAGGCGATGGACTTCTGCCTGCGGAAAGAACCCCAAAAACCGTTCCAGGAACCAAGGCGAGAAACACCAGTCGCGCATACCCCATATCAAGCATACCGGGTGCTGGCGGAACTGGGCCAGCCCCTCCTCGATGGCGACAAGTGTCTGATAGCTTGGATGGCTCTCGTTCAAGGGGATATCCAGCACGAACCGGTAGACGGCGACTCGGTCTGCCCACGAGTCGTACGGCGCAGAGTAGCCCGCTTTCACGGCGGGCGTCATCCGCTCGGGTTTTGCAACGGTCATCCGCAGGGCCGCGCGAACAAAGAGATTCATGCCTTGCACGGCGACTTGCCCGAGGACGGGCAGGTGGCAAAGACGAATCGGCCACGGGCAGTGTTCGGCCCGAAACGCGGCAGTGTTCATCAGTACGAATCGCGCAAAGCGTTCGGGGATCGCCACGGCCGCGCCCATGCCGATGCCGCCGCCCCAGTCGTGGGCCACCAACGTGATGTCGCGGAGGTCGAGCCTTTCGATAAACTCCCGCAGATCGGCGATCCGTTGCGCGAGCCGATATGAATACTCCGACGCCGGCGGTTTCTCTGACAGCCCGCAGCCGATGTGATCGATGGCAATGACCCGATAGCGATCTTTCAGCCCGCGCACCAGTTCCCGAAAAAAGAACGACCACGTCGGATTCCCGTGGACCATCAGCAGCACGGGCCCCGAGCCTTCATCGATGTAGTGGCACCGATGTCCGCCGAGCATTACCTCGTGGGATTGAAAGGGATACAGAGCATGCCAATCGGAGCTTACTGTCATGATTCTCCCAACTATATCAGCAATGGTTGGGCGGGCCTAGTCAACATTGGCACGATAGATTTGCAGAAATTCGGTCGGCGAGAGCACTTTGATGTGCCCTCTTGCGCGCGCGGGATAGTGACGCAAATTGCCGGTCACCAAGTATTCGGCCTCGGCTGCGGTCGCGACCTCTAAGAACGGCTCGTCGCCGTGATCGGGCAAGCGGCTGGCCAAGGGAAGGCCGGCTACGGCGATACCACACGAGCGGACTTGTTCCAATAGCGCATCCACGTGGTCCGTCCGAAACCCAAACGCCGGTCGCGCGAGCACCGCGCGGTATTCGGCAAGAATGCGTGCGTCAAAACATAAAGACACATTGCCCGACGCAACCAAGCCAACGATCAGTCCCGGCGCGCCGTAGGGATTCAACAAGCCGGAGACCAAAACGTTGGTATCCAGCACGATCCTCATTTGGTGCGACCTTTACGAGCCGCTGTGATTTCAGCCGCAATAGCCGCTCGGCTCATCCGATGCCGTTTTGCAGCGACCGATTGGCCTTGCATGGCGCTAACGGCGCCAACAGCCCTGGCACGCCGCAAGGCCGCGAGCGAGTCTTCTAATCCTTCTGGTGATACCGCGGAGAGAATTGCCACCGGCCGCCCGTTTGAAGTGACCACGACGTCTGACTCGGCAGCGAGCCGGTGCAGCACCTCAGCCGAACGGCTGCGTAGCTCTCGTACGGTTACGAAACGCATAAGAGCTGCTCCAAGACTTGTGTATACAATTGTAGTACCGATTGTGTGCACAGTCAATCCGTCTGTGCGATAGCCTGTCCAAGCAACTCGGGCAGGTTCTTCATCCCCCGCAGTCCTGCCACAACGCGCGGGTGGGCAAAAATCCGCACGCGTTTTACATAGTCGTCGAATTGCTCGGTAGCCAGTGTGCGAATCACGGGCGAAACCTCGCCCAAGGGGCGGTAGCGATTCTCCTTGACGCAGTGGATGTCGACGTCGAACTGCACCTCACGCGTGACCGGTGGCGCATCGAAGAGGATTTCGTGCGGAGCCACTACGCGACCAACGGCCGAGCTGGCCAAGGCGGCAAAGCGCTCAGCACAGGCCGCCAGCCAAAGATAGGGCCGCCGGGCCAGCCGCTGGTAAAGTTCGCCTTGTTCCAGGAAGCTGTATTGCGCCAACCGCTTATAGAGCCGCCGTGTAGGACCGAACAGTCCGTCTAAGAGTTCGCCCGCTGGCCCGCCGCCGGCCGCCTGCTGGAGCTCATCGATCATTTCGTGTTCGGACATGCGGAATAGGGCATCGAGGTCGAGCGACCCGTGCAACAGATAGAATGCCCGCTGCAGCATGGCCGTCGCCGAGCGAACACCGTGGTGCCAATAGACCTCGCTAAACATGACATAGCGCGCAAAGACCATCAATTCCGCGGCCGTCTTGCCCTTGTCGGTGATTGCCAACCCGTCACCCTTCTCGTTCAGGCACAGGCTGCCCAGCAGACGCTGCTGATCGAAGTGCCGGCCGTAGGGAACGCCGGCGTGCAGGCTGTCGCGGTGCAGATAGTCCATCTTGTCGATGTCGATCGGTCCGGAGAGCATGCTGCGGAGGATCTTGGCCGTTTGGTCGTGCGGCTTCTCGCTCAATAGGGCAACGATGTCGCGGGGATTGATGTTCCAATCGTGGCGGAGCACGTCGGCAATCTCGCCTTCCAGCAGAAAACTGTTGGCAAACAGTTCGTGGCTCGGCACGCTCGGCAGGCGAATATCTTCGATCGGATGGCAGAACGGCCAATGACCCAGATCATGCAGAAGGGCCGCGGCAACAAACACCTCGGCATCTTCCGGCGCACGACTCGGGCAAAACGTTCATCGTGGGCCAACTGCTGGAGATACAGCAGGGCCAGGCGGTACACGCCCAGACAGTGCTCGAACCGCGTATGGATCGCGGCCGGGTACACCAGCGACACCAGCCCAAGCTGGCTGATTCGCGCCAGACGGCGGAAGTCGGCCGAATCGATCAACGCCCGGACACGGGGCGTCAACGGAACGTCGGTCTCGGGTGGAATCCGCAGCAGGCCGCGGCGGGTGTCGAGGGCAACGACTTCTGGAATGTCGGAAATCATGGACGAGTTACGTTCCAAATCCATCCGAGCCCCACTATCCAACGCAGAACGACCGTCACGATGAGGTAGAAGGAGTAATGAAACACCGCGTCGCCATAGTCGAGATCGAGCGTGGCCAAGGCGAACAGGCCGCCGGCAATGGCAAACGGCGGTGCGATGAAGAGCCAGTTCCACAACTCGCCAGTGACGATACCGCGCGACTGTAGCAGCACAAACGCCCGCCACAACGCCGCGTAGGCCAAAGCGCATAGGGCCGAGCGGATATAAAGCTCCTTGCCTCGGTAGGGCTCCAACTCTTGATCGCGGAGGACGGCATAGGCGGCGGCGACCAATGGCGGCGAAATGATCAACAGCGCGATCGTCGTGGCGATCATGCTGCTGCTGAAAAGCTCGGTTATCCGGCCAACCCAAGCGACAGCCAGCACGACCACGACCGCGGCCACAATCAGCGCCACGGCAACTGGCTTGGCTTTGGTCGCCGCGAACGACTCGGGCTTGATCACCAGCTTGCCCGTAATGCTGCGGCCGCCACCGGCGAACTCCTCCGGAGCGTGAACCTTCACCTCTTGCGACTTTTCGGGAATCTTGAGAGTCCGCTTGCAATTCGGACACGGGCCCGATTTACCGGCGAACTTCTCGTTCACATTGAAGCTCTTCCGGCATCCTGGGCAAACGACAATGATCGACATGCTGTGGCTCGGCAATCAATCCAACAGGGTTTCGTGAGACCGGGAGGGTCGTCTATATATCTTCTTGCAAATCCGCCTCGGTGATCATCGAAAATCCCTTGGCGACGAGCGTTTCTTGAGCGATTTCAATGTTGTCGACCATCAGGGCGACCGACGGCAAACCGCGCGGCCGCACCAAAAGCGGATAGGCCTGCACGATATTGACTTCTGCCTGCAACAAGGCCGTGCAGATGTCCAGAAGGGCTTGGCGTCCCTCGGGCAGTTCCACGCCAATCAAATCGCTTTCGACGATCGCCAACCCGGCCCGCTCCAAAATCTCGCGACCCTGCTCGGGGTGGCTTAGTAGGAACCGGACGAAAGCGCACTCCGCATTTTCGGAGATCGATAGGGCGACGATCCGCACGCGGCTTCCCTCGAAGCGGCGGATGACCTCCAGCAGTCGGCCTACCTTATTCTCCAAAAAAACCGTAAACTGCCGGATGGCCGGATAATTCCGGCCCCGCATGGTTCCAAAATCGGTGCCGGTCGCAGCGCCATAGCTCATCGGTCGGTCCCTGGAGGAATAGTGACTCCGTCACTATACTACCGGGAAAGACGCTTGAGAAGAGTCCCAAAGTAGCCGCAAAGTAGCAGGCACGCTCCGCGTGCCGTAGCCTGACCCCGTCATCCTGAGCGCAGCGAAGGATCTCCGACCTCACAGGGATACGAGATGCTTCGCTGCGCTCAGCATGACCTTGCACGACCCACAATTCCATGCTCAAACAACATGAAATCGAGCTTCGGGTGCGATACCAGGAAACCGACCCCATGGGATTCTTGCACCACGCCAATTACTTCGCCTACTTCGAGATTGGCCGCACCGAGCTCTTGCGGGCCGCCGGCGGCAACTATCGCCAGATGGAGGCTGACGGGCTGCTGGTCGTAGTCGTCAAGGCCCAATGCAGTTTTCGCCGCCCTGCCCGCTATGACGACGTGCTGCGGCTGCGAACCACCATCACGCGTGTGACCCGAGCGAAGATCGAGCATCAGTACGAACTATTCCGCGACGGCGAGTCGCTGGCAGTCGGCCACGTCACGCTGGCCGTGTTGGATCGCGAGGGTCGCGTCCAGGTGGTGCCAGAATGGATGGGGACAGGCGAGGAAAGCAGCGAATAGAAAGAGTCACGCTTTGCAGACGCTGGCGCCGTGGAACAATAGGTCCAGGAATCTTTGATTCAGCCGCTCGCCAGTAGTGCTTTTTGGGCTGATTCCGGCAACTCGATCGGTGCGAACATGGAGGTCGGATAGAGATAGCCATCAGCCTCGGATTGATCCTCGTCCAGGATGCGGAGCATGTCGTGCGTTTCCGCCTCCGAATCGGGCACTCTGCGATAGACTTTGCCCAAGATCAGACTGGCCGGATTACTACGGTTGTCAATGCAGATCACGAAAGTGCTCATCGAATTACCCTCTTGATCTTGAAATCCTTGCGGCCAATGCCATGCGCTTCAAACCAATGTATTTCCGCATCGCAGACCGTGCCGTCGGCCAATCGCACCACCGTTGTGCCTTTCATCTTTTGCCAACGTCCCTTCCTGTAGACTCGCTCCAGGTAGCGTCGGATGTGCACTCCTTGCCCCGCCGCGATCGTTTCGGCGTTTTGGATTTCGCCGAGCAATTCAAACGCCGCCATGTATTTGCGCCGCGCATGACACAGTATACGCGGGTGGTTGCTTACCCTCAAGAAAAATCTCTGCCTCGTGCCGCTGTTGCCATGGTTATTCGGTCCTCAATCCAACGCGTGCACAGCGCGTGCCGCCGCGAGTGCCTCCTGCGCGGCAGCGATGGTCGATTCGATATCGCTTTCCGTATGTGCAACCGAGACAAACAGCGCCTCGTACTGGCTGCAGGGCATGTAGATGCCGCGTTCGATCATGCCCCAAAAATAGCAGGCGTAGCGATCGGTGTCGCATGCCGAAGCAATGTCCCAATCGATAACTTGTTGTCGGTTGAAGAAGAGAGTCATCATCGAGCCGCACCGTGCGAGCTGGCAAGCGACGCCTGCCGCCGCTGCCGCACCTTCCAACGCAACCGCCAAGCGTGCAGAGCGCCGCTCCAACTGCGGATACGGATTCGTATCGCGAAGCGTCTTGAGCGTGGCAATACCGGCCGACGTGGCCAGGGGATTGCCGCTGAGCGTGCCGGCCTGAAAGACCTTACCCGCCGGCAGCACATGGTTCATGATGTCGGCGCGGCCGCCGTACGCTCCGACCGGCAGACCGCCGCCGATTATTTTGCCCAACGTGGTTAAATCGGGCCGATCGTCGAACAACGTCTGCGCTCCGCCATAGGCCACGCGGAAGCCGCTCATTACCTCATCGTAGATCAGCAGGCCGCCGTGCTTGTGCGTCATATCCCGCAACGTCTTGCGGAACTCGGCCGTCGAACTCACGCAGCCCATATTGCCCACGACCGGCTCGACGATCACAGCAGCAATCGTGCCGCCATGCTTGGCAAACGCTTGCTCGACGGCTTGCGAATCGTTGTAGCGGACTACGAGCGTATCGCCCGCGGCGCCGGCGGTGACGCCCGGCGAGTTCGGCGCGCCCAGCGTGGCGGCGGAGCTGCCGGCCGCGACCAACAGACTATCGACGTGGCCATGATAGTTGCCGGCGAACTTGACGATCATCTGCCGGCCAGTGTATCCGCGAGCCAAGCGGATGGCACTCATCGTGGCTTCGGTGCCCGAGTTAACTAGCCGCACCTTTTCGACCGACGGCAACGCTTGAATGATCAGCTCGGCCAGTTCGTTTTCGGCTAAGGTCGGCGCGCCAAAACTGGTGCCCCGCCGTAAGGCGTCGTCGATGGCCGCGACTACCGCCGGATGGCCGTGGCCGAGAATCATCGGGCCCCACGACCCGATGTAATCGATATAGCGATTGCCATCGAGGTCGAAGAGGTATGCACCTTCGGCGCGATCGAAAAAGATCGGCTCGCCGCCGACCCCGCCAAACGCCCGGGCCGGGCTATTGACCCCGCCAGGCATCAGCTCTTTCGCTCGGGCAAACGCTAGCCGACTCTTTTCGCGTGACATGGCTTCTCCCCACATGAGAAAAAGGAGAAAAAGGGGGACAGTCCCCATTTGCCGGAACGGCCCCGGGGGTGCTTCGCACAAATGGGGACTGTCCCCCTTTTTCTACCGCGCGGCAGAGCAGGTAGTCTGCGTGGTTGGCGGCGTTTTGTCAACGCCAGTCTTGACACTCGCGCGCCGCTTTGCCATATTGTCCGGCATCCGGCGGCCAGTGGTCGACGTAGTAACAGTATGCCTTTATCGCCGCGGACTCCAAGCTGGACAAGACGGAGCGGCCGGCCATACGTGCCCCGATTTCACGACAAGATCATGACACCGACGAGGATAGTCCGAGGCGCCGCCGCATTGCTCGGTCTGCTGATGTGCGCTTCGGCCGTAGCGGCACAGGACTGGGCCAACGCCATGTTCGACCACACCACCCACGACTTCGGCGTCGTGGCCCGGGGAGCAAAGGTCGAGCACCGCTTCACGATCGAGAACGCTTACGAGGAAGACGTCCACATCAAATCGGTCTCGTCGACTTGCGGCTGCTCGACGCCGACTGTCAACCGGCAATTGTTGAAGACGTGGGAGAAGGCCGATGTCCTCGTAACGCTGGATACTCGCGGTTTTTTGGGCCGGAAAGACGCTACGATCCGAGTCGAGTTCGACCAGCCATTCCAGGCCGAAGTCCAACTCCACGTGCATGCCTACATCCGGAGCGACATCGTCCTCCAGCCGGGCGCCGTTTCCTTCGGCCCGGTGCCGCAAGGGACCGGTGCGACCCAAGTCCTCTCGCTGACCTATGCCGGACGCGACGACTGGCGGATCACGCGCATCGAGTCGGCCAATCCGAGCCTGGAGGCGACAGCGATCGAGACCAGCCGTTCGCCCGGCAAAGCGGCCTACAGCTTGACGGCAACGCTGAAACCGGACGCCCCGCCCGGCTACATCCGCGACCAACTCATTGTGGTCACGAACGACTACGACCTGCGGGCGGCGCGGGTGCCGGTGGCGGTCGAAGGTTTGGTGATGTCGGCGCTGAGCGTCCGACCGTCCCCGCTGATGATGGGCGCCGTCGATGCCAACGAGTCCGTCACCCGCAATATCGTGGTGCAGGGCCGCGCCCCGTTCCATATTCTCGCAGTGCGCGCCAGTGATCCGCAATTCAAGTGCAAGCCACCCAGCGAGGCGAAAACGACTCACGTCGTGCCAGTCACATTTCACGCCAGCGGGAAGCACGCGTCATCGGCCGCCATTAGTTCCAAGCTTCACATCGAGACCGATTTGCCTGGAGCCAATGCCGTGGACGTGACCGTCACCGTGCAGGTCGCACCCTCGGCCAGTACGAAGTCGTTCTAGGCGTAGCGCCGCAAACATAGCCGGGAGCCAACGGCTCCCGGCAGATACGTGGCATTCCGCACGCACCGGGAGCCGTTGACTCCCGGCTGTTGCAGCGCATCTCTGGTCCTCCTTCTGGATTCGCCACAAACTGCGACGGCTGTCCGGCCCGACTAGACACCCGCGACGCAGGCGGTACACTTATTGGCATCACATTACCCCTACAGAGACCTCGCCCAACGGGATGAAAACCATGGAAAAGCGCGTCTATAATTTTTCGCCTGGCCCGGCCATGCTTCCCCTGCCTGCCATCGAAGAGGCGCAGCGCGACCTGCTGGCCCTGCCCGGCACGGGCATGTCGATCCTGGAGATCAGCCATCGCTCGAAGGCCTTCGACAAAATCATCAATCAGGCCGAGGCCAATCTCCGCACGCTGCTGGGCATACCGGCGAACTACCGCGTGCTGTTCCTGCAAGGCGGGGCCCTGTTGCAGTTCGCCATGGTGCCCATGAACCTGTTGCGCGGCACCGGCAAGTCGGCCGATTACATCGTCGACGGCACGTGGAGCAAGAAGGCCCACGACGAAGCAAAGACGCAAGGCACGATTCACGTGGCGTGGGACGGAAAGCCGGGCAATTTCAATCGGACGCCGCAGCAGAATGAATTGACGCTCGACCCGAACGCGGCGTATGTCTATATCGCCTCGAACGAAACGATCCAAGGCGTGCAGTTCCAAAAGGAGCCCGAGACGGCCGGCGTGCCGCTGGTCTGCGATTCGTCGTCCGATTTCCTCTCGCGGCCCGTTCCGATCAGCAAGTACGGCATCGTCTTCGCCTGCGCAGAAGAACGCCGGCCCGGCAGGCGTGACCGTGGTGATTATCCGCGACGATCTGGTCGAGCGCTCGCCGGCCGATCTGCCCTCGATGCTGAATTACAAGGTAATGGCCGAGGGCAAGTCGTTATTGAACACCCCGCCCACCTTCGCGATCTATATGCTGAAGCTCGTCACCGATTGGCTGCTCAATCAGGTCGGCGGCCTGGAGAAGATGGCCGAAATCAATCGCCGCAAGGCGAAGTTGCTCTACGACGTGATCGATCGTTCGGACGGCTTCTATCAGGGCCACGCCGAGCCCAGTAGCCGATCGATGATGAATGTGCCCTTCCGGCTGGCCGACGCGGCCAACGACGAACCGTTCCTTAAACAGGCGGCCGAACGCGGCCTGTACGAGTTGAAGGGCCATCGCTCGGTCGGCGGCTGCCGCGCATCGATCTACAATGCCATGCCGATCGAAGGCGTGCAACTGCTGGCCGACTTTATGTCAGAGTTCTGCCAAAAGAACAAGTAGACTGAAGCGACGAGACCACAACAGCCGGTGGCTAACAGCCACCAGTCGATCCATCGGTGTTCAGTCACGGTGTTCGGGGGGTTGCGGTCATCTTGTTGCTGGCATATGCTACCGAGAAGCAGGGAAAACGAGGCGAGAAACCTACGCGACACTGCACTTGGTTTTCCCGCTTTGGCCCGCCATTGCTAACCACTCGCCCTAGCTGACTACGTATCGAGCCCGACTGCCTGCCCATTGTAAGGCGTGCTTCCGTCTCGACTCCGCCCGGTTTCGACGCACACAGGCGCCGGACGAGCCGAAGTGATCAGCCTTCTGCACCAGCGGTGGGAAGGGCTTGTTCTGGACTGAGCAAACATAACGAAATCCACCTCGCCAACGGCGGAGATCTATCGACAATTCCCTCCAGACGACATGCCGGAAATAACGCCAACGCCCTTAACGAACAAGCAGTTCTGCTTTCTCAAGTCCTAGCGGGAAGGATAAGAACATGCGCGAACGTCGTTTCCTCCTCCTTGGTCTCGCTGTGCGTACTATCGCCGCCGCCTTCCTGCTGGCTGGCTGGGCCACATCAGCGTCGGCATCTGACTCCTTCGTTGGGCGCGCGCACTAATCGTCGTCCCGGAAAACACCTATATCGGCTATGACAACACGATTCATTCCGCACTCATGAAGCGCGGATTCGACGTTGTCTGGGGCGGACCAGACGACGTGGCGGACTCGCAGAAGCTCAAAGCCTATGACCTGGTTGCCACGAACATCAAGCGCCGCTTTACGCGAGCCCAAATCGCCGCCCTGAAGAGCTATCTGGCCGAAGGCGGTGCGATGTATGGCTCGTGGGGCGGGCCCATGGGCTGTCCCAAATTACTCGAAGTCAGCGGCCTGAAAAGGGCCCACAGTGTGTACATCAAAGAGTTGATCCTACCCGATTCGCCTTTGACTCGGGGAATAGGCCGACTGCACTTGCAGTTCCCACGATTTGCCGGTGCTCATGATATCGATAACATCGGGCGGGAGATGGTCGCGTTCGACTTTCTCGACGGTGCGTTAGCCGCAGAGGATACCCAAGGCCGTTGCTTGGCGCGCTGCGGCAAGTCGGCGCCGGCCGCTGCGCCGTGCTCGGATTCTGCCCGTCCAAGTACAGGCTTGTTACGGATGACGCGAAGCTGGCCGACAAACTATTGGATAACCTGTTGGCTTGGCTTCTGCCGCAAGGTGCCAAGCCGCATCCATGGGCGAATACCATCGAAGTATGCCTGCCTCGCGCCGCCGAAGTTCTGAAAGTTTCCGTCAATGGGCAGCCGGTGGCCAACCCCGCGGTGAAAATGACGGGGTCCCTCATCGAAGTAACCTTGCCGGTCGCAACGATAGCGGCCGGTGAATCGGCGACAGTTCGACTGGCCTACAAGATCCAACCGTACTCACGGCCCGTCCAAACGTGGTTACACGATTGCAACGGTTCGTTCTTTTCCGCGTTCGACACGCCAGCTCAGGCTGCCGATTTTCTGCATGCCGTTCACGCAAACGTCGCCCAACCGCTGCTACGATACGCCGGCGGCAGTGTTTGCTATCGATCGGGCATTCCCGGAGATCGGCCCAGGGAGCGGATCGCGAAGTACAAGGGCGACTATGTGGCCGAATATCTTGACGCCTGCCACAAACGCAGAATTCGGGTGATCGGCGGTCTCTACCTGGACTGGCAGAAGTACGACGTACACAACCGGACTGCACCACCGCTTGTCGAAAGAGACGGAGTCGAAGGGCAAGAAGATCCGCATGGCCTGGTCTGCCCGCTCGATACCGAAGTGCAAACGCACAACCTGAAGCTGGTTGATAACCTCCTGAGCCATTATCCCCAACTTGACGGCGTAATCCTGGACGACAATTTCGAGTTCGACCGGCACCCCTGCTATTGCAAGCGTTGTCGTGAGAAGTTCCGGTCGTATTGTCAGCGGCTGTCTTTGCCTTACCGCAATCGCATCGCCGATCCCGATTCGGACGGGTGGAAGCAGTTTTGGCAGGACGAGATGCTGGCGTTCTGCAAACGCGTCCACGACCTCTGCAAAGCCCACGACAAGCCGGTCGGCGGGTGGAGTGACGGACGCGGCACGCTTCGTTTCAAGGGTGTGCTCGATTTTGCCGGCGACATGCACTACGTGCAACCGCCCTGCTCGGTCGCCTCAATTCTTATGTCAGCGGGCAAATTCGATGTGTACACGTTGCTATGGGGGATGGACCGCAAGCCCGCAAACATGGAGGCTGACGTGACCGAGGCGATTTGTGGAGGAAGCTACTACGTTGGTTTCTGGGCGACGTATTCGAAGGTCGAAAACTGCAAGGATAATGCCTGGTCGCTGGGAACTCCGCCGGGCGCACATTGTACACTCACGCCGGGCAGCCTGGGTGCAATTGCTCGGGCATTCGCCCACGTCGACGAGGACTGGTTGGCGTTCTATCGGGACAACTTGATTCGGGGCGACGGCCGCTTTGCCGTGACATCGGCAAAACTCACGTCTGACGCCCTAACCGTACAAATCAGGAACCTCGGCGAGCGAGCCGAACGGCGGATCATGGGACCCGTTGACCTAGTGATAGCGACAGGCAAGTGAGGAAGTCGTGCGCCAGGATTTCGCCAGGTTCTCAAACGTGGCAAAATGCGGCAGTGTTAGAAATACAAACTCCCTGAACGATCACCATGGTTGAAAAGGAGGACAAAGTAATGCGACTCGTATCAAAGTGGATGTTTCTCTGGCTGGTGCTAGTTCCAATGCGTTGCGGCACACTGTGGGCGGACGACGCTGCCGTTATGCCTATGAATCACGCAGAACTCATGGTGTACCGCACGCCAGACGGCCAGTTGCGGCCGGTGCGCACGCGGGAAGACTGGGCCATTCGTCGCCGGCAGATCATCGCCGGGATGGAACAGGTTATGGGCAAGCTGCCCGAGCGACCGAAAACGCCGCCGAAGGTAGTGATCATCGACCGCCTCGCTGGAGACGGCTATGTGCGAGTCAACCTGAAGTATCAGGTGTCCGACGATGTGTACGTGCCGGCACACCTGTACCTTCCCGAAAAACGCCCGGCGGGGCGACGGTCGCCAGCGATGTTGGCGCTACATGGCACTTCGCCGCTGGGTAAGCTGGTAGTGGCCGGCAAAGGCCCCACGCCAAACCGTGGCTATGCCGTGGAATTGGCCCAGCGCGGCTACGTCGTGCTGGCCCCCGATTATCCGTCGATGGGCGACTACCCGTGCGATTTCAAGGACGACAAGTTTGCCTCGGGAAGCATGATGGCAATCGTCAACCACATGCGCGGCGTCGATCTGTTGCAGGCCCGCGAGGAGGTTGACCCCCAGCGCATCGGCGTGATCGGTCATTCCTTGGGCGGCCACAATTCGATGTTCTTAGGCGTTTTCGACACCCGCGTCAAAGTGATCGTCTCAAGCTGCGGTTGGACGCCGTTTCACGATTATTACGGCGGCGATCTGAAGGGCTGGGCTCAAGATCGGTACATGCCGCGGATTCGCAACGTTTACGGGCTGAACGCCGACCGCATGCCGTTCGATTTCTATGAGGTGGCGGCCGCCTTAGCACCGCGGGCCTTCTTCTCCAACTCGCCCCTTCACGACGATAACTTCGATGTCCGCGGCGTGAGGAAGGCGGAGCCAAAGATCCGCGAGGTTTACGCATTGTTGGGCGCGGCCGACCGTCTGCAAATCGTCCATCCGGATGCGGAACACGATTTCCCAGTAGCGGTACGGCGAGAAGCCTTCGCTTTCATCGACCGGATCCTCGAACATACGCCAACGTGGAATGTTCCGTAGTTTTTGGGAACGGAAAAGGTGTCACCCATAACCGCCGCTGAGTCAAGGCCCGGATTTTCGGATTTTCCAGGATCATAACAACATCGGAACGGAGAGAGGCTAGCCGGGGTCCAGGGGCGGCAATGAGCGCCCTGGTCGGCGAATGGATTCGCCGAAAGGCTCCGGCATGGACTGCCAACTCCGTTTATCGTTACTTCGCGCACTGTGTAGTCACCCATTCGTGCCGTCCAGGCCGAGGCCCGTCGCATATTGTACTGTTCACGGCCGCAGTGCCCAATCAGGAACGCAGTGCAAACCCAGCGTCTCACGAGACACCTTTGCGGGCCAGCAGCGACCGTACTCGTGCGCGATCTCGTCTTTCTCTAGGCGACTTGGCTGGCATGTTCGTGGTGCCAACGTCGCAGCCGCTTCCAACAAATCTCCGCCAGCTTGCGGGCAACCGCCACCCGCGCAATCTTTGCGCCGGACCGCTTGCGCACCCGCGTGTAGAAGTTTTTCAGTGCGGCGTCCTGGCGAATGGCCTTCATGGCGGCCTCGACAAGAATCCAGCGCAACCAGTTCGATCCTTGCCGGGTGATCGATCCTCGATAACAATGTCCGCCCGACTGGTGCACGCGGCAAGTTAGTCCGGCGTAAGCCCCGACTTGTTTGGCGGCGTGAAAGCGCTCCGGCTCGCCGAGTTCGGCCACGATCAACAGTGCCGAGTACAAGCCAATGCCGTGAATGTCGGTCAACGCCTCCCTTTGTGGAAACTGCGTCGCCATCCGCTCGAGGTGCTCGTCAATGATCGTTGCTTGTCGGCCAAAGTGTCTCAGCCGCGCCAACAGCTCGTCGCGGACAAGATTTTCGATCCAGCCGAAGTCTTGACCGCGAAACCAAGCCAAACCGCGCACACCGAAGGGCGTTCGGTAGGGCGATTGCCGATTTCGCCTGGCCAGCAAGGCCCGCAGTTGAATCTTTGCCTCGGCCAATTCGCGGCCCAGCCGCGCGCGGCGGCGCGTCAGATCGCGCAACTGCTGGTAGGGTTCTGGTGGAATATAGGCCAGTGGAATCTGGTTGATCCGCAGCAGATTGGCGAGCAACTGTGCATCCAACTTGTCGGTTTTGCTGCGCCGCTGTACCATGGCGCGGAGACGTAAGGGATGGGCCAACAGGATCGTGCCGTACGGGGCGAGCAGGTCGTAGAGCCAGCGATAGGTGGCGCTGGCCTCGATGACCGCGCGGAAACGTTTCCACTGTTGAACTGCCTCAACGATGGCAGCGGTGTCTTCGCAGCGAATCGTCGTCGGTTTGGTGGCTTCACCCGCGTCGTTTACGGCCGCCATCACAATAGTCTCACGGTGTAGATCAATACCAACGTACCACATGAACAGGTCTCCTTGTTTGGTGGAGAAAAGATGGACTGTTACGAGTCTCCATCCTACTCCACCAGCAAGGGGCCTCAACATGCGGCGGTTATAGTATCAGGAACCGTTTTCGGTTCACCAGGGGAGTGCCATTAGATCGCAGCCCTCACCCTAAGCCTCTCCCGGCGGGAGAGGGGATCAAAAGAAGTCGGGGCGGGAGGATTTGGACCTCTGACTTTCTGGGCCGTAGGGGCGCCTGTCCGCCGCCGCTGAGATTCTTCGCTGCGCTCAGAATGACGGAACGTGCTTGCGGAATGACGGGACTGCTTGCAGAATGACGGGACTGCTTGCAGAATGACGGGACTGCTTGCAGAATGACGGGAGCGATAATTGGTGCGTGCAAGCACGCACCCTACTACTGCCCTCAGAATGACGGGACAATGCGCTCAGAATGACGGGACTGCTTGCAGAATGACGGGACGTATTTCAGGCCGGCTCACTGCGGTTTCGTCGTCGGCTTCGGTTCGAGCTTGAGCGCGGCCGAGTTGATGCAGTAGCGCAGGCCGGTTGGCCCAGGGCCGTCGTCGAAGACGTGCCCAAGATGGGCGCCGCAATGCTGGCAGGTCACTTCGGTGCGGACCATAAAATGGCTCGTGTCGCGCGATTCGGCGATGTTGCTTTCGCTCGTGGGCTTAGTGAAACTCGGCCAGCCGCACGCTGACGCGAACTTCGCATCGGACTCGAACAGCGGCTCGCCGCAGCAGACGCAACGATAGACGCCTTCATCGGTCGAGTTCCAGTATTTGCCCGAGAAGGGAGCCTCGGTCCCTTTCTCCCGAGTGACATGATATTGCGCGGGCGTGAGGACCTTCTTCCAATCGGCATCCGTCTTCGCGGCCAACGTGGATGGGTCTTCTTCCGATCGAGGTGTAATCATCTTGCCAGACTCCTGGTTGTCCCTCGTTGCTTGTGCAACCCAATAGCAGTCGGGGCAGTCGCCCGATCGACCACAACCCACGACCAGGGCCAAAATGCCCATCCACCAGTAACGTCCGACTGCAACCACGTGTCGCTCCTTAACTGCCTTCCACTCCCGAATTCTACAAACTGCCGTAACCTTTGGCAAATTGCCGGTAAGTCCTTCGCGTCATCGCCCTTTCGCGATTTTGCGATTTGCCTGGACCAATCCGATCGGAATCGCGAAGGCGCGAAAGGGCGAAATCGCGAAGAGGCCCAAAAAGGTGGTAAGCTTGTATTGGTGAAATAGAGGAGTATTGAAGCATGCAACGACCCGTACAATCTCGTCCTGTCCTGATATGGCTGATGATGTTCCTGCCCCTGTTGGGCTGTCGAAAGCCGGAGGCGGGGGCGCCGTCGCGGCCTGGGCCGGCGGAACGTCGCATCGGCGTAAGCTTGGCCAGCGTGGACAGCCCGTGGCGTGCCCAGTTGAAGGCCGACATCGCGGCCGCGGCAGTGCAACAGCCCGACTGGCATCTGGACATTCTGGATGCGCAGAACGACGCGGCCAAACAGCGGGCACAACTCGACGAGTTTCTTGGCAGCCGTATGGACGTCGTCATTGTCGATCCAATCGACTCCTCGACTGCCACCGAGCCTGTGGCCAAGCTCATCAACGCAGGCATCCCCGTCATCGTTTTGGAACGGCCAGTCATCGGCGATAAGTACACTTGCTTCATCGCCAGCGATCCGAAGCAGATCGGCACCGAGGCCGGCAACTGGTTGGCCGAACGTCTGAAAGGAAAAGGAAAGATCGTCGATTTGCGGGGGCCAGTCGATTCGCACTGGACCGATACTCTGCATGCGGCTTTTCAGACGGCTCTTCGCGACCCGGGCTACCGATTCGTGTTCAGCGAGCACGTGGATCCGCCCAAAGTGGACGCCGCGAAAGTGATGGACACGGCCTTGAGCCGGCTGGAGAAGATCGACGCCGTATTCGCCTACGACGATGCGGCCGCTTATGCGGCGTACCAGACGGTCAAGGCGGCGGGGCGCAAAAGGGCGTGCTGTTCCTGGGCGTCGGTGGTCTGCCTGACCAGGGGGCCACCTACGTCGCGCAAGGAGACCTTAGCGCAACGTTCGCCAACCCGACCGGCGGCGCGGAGGCGGTCGAAATTGCCGCAAAGGCACTTCACGGCGAAAAAGTGCCTAAGAACATCGTGCCGCCCACACGAGTAATCGCGGGGAAACAGGAGGCCGCGAGATGACGAGGTTATAGCGAGGAATTGGACAGGATTTGGGACAGGTAAGTTCGGACGATGAGCCGCAGCTTGTAGTTCCTGTAAATCTTGTCCAGTAACGTTCTCTCCATGAATTTCGGGGCAACACGGCGACTATACAATTACTTGGAGCAAGAGGCGCGTACACTTTCCGCAGCCAGATTGGGAGCGTAGCGATGTCGATAGCCGAAAACCAGCCAACTATCTCCGGCATCTCGATCGGCGATTACTTGATTCGCCGGCTTCAGGATTTTGGCGTGCGCGATATTTTCGGCATTCCGGGCGATTACGTTCTTAGCTTCTATGCGATGTTGGAGAAGAGCCCGATTCGTTTGGTCGGCTGCACGCGGGAAGACTGCGCCGGTTTTGCCGCCGACGCCTACGCCCGGCTCAACGGCATCGGGGCGGTGTGCGTCACCTATTGCGTTGGTGGGCTAAGCCTGTGCAACTCGGTTGCCGGGGCGTATGCCGAGAAGTCGCCGGTCGTCGTGATCAGCGGGGCGCCGGGCGTGCGCGAGCGATTCAACAATCCGCTCTTGCATCATCGCGTCAAGGATTTCCATACGCAGGCGGAGGTGTTCCGGCGGATCTGCTGCGCCGAGGCCGAGCTGGAGGACCCGCATACGGCCCTGCGCGAAATCGATCGCGTCTTGGCCGCCGTCGTGCGACACCGACGGCCGGGCTATATCGAGCTGCCTCGCGATATGGTGGGCGTCGTGCCCGATGGGCTCCACACACCCAGTCGCCGCATCCCGACCAGTGATCCCGAAGTTCTGACCGAGGCCGTCGCCGAGGCTGTCCGTCGTATTTCGGCCAGCCAGAGGCCGGTGATCATCGCCGGTGTCGAAGTGCATCGATTTGGGTTGCAGGACGAGTTGCTGACGTTCGCCGAGGGCGCCGGCATTCCGATCACCGCCACGATGTTGGGCAAGAGCGTCATCAGCGAACAGCATCCATTGTTTGTGGGCATTTACGAAGGGGCCTTGGGCCGCGAAGAGGTCACGCAGTTTGTCGAGGGGAGCGATTGCGTGCTGCTGCTGGGCGAGTTCATGACCGACATCAACATGGGCGTCTTTACGGCCAGCCTCGTTCCGGCCCAGTGCATTTACGCCACCAGCGAAACGCTGCGCATCAGCCATCATCATTTCAACGGCGTGCTGCTGGGCGACTTCATTAAGGGGCTTTCCGATGCCGGACTCAAGACGCCGCCGCGCAAGCTGCCGCCGCGACGCGAGGTCTCCGATCAGCCGTTCCAGCTTCGGCCCAACGATCCGATTACGATCCGCCGGCTCATTGTGCGGCTGAACGAGGCCCTCGGCGACAACCACGTGATTATTGCCGATCCGGGCGACGCCTTGTTCGCCTCTAGCGAACTGGTAATCCATCGCCAGACTGAGTTCATCAGCCCGGCGTACTACACGTCGATGGGTTTTGCCGTGCCGGCGGCTCTGGGGGCAATGGTCGCGCGGCCGAGCTTACGGCCCATCGTGCTGGTCGGCGACGGCGCGTTTCAAATGACTGGCATGGAACTGTCGTCGATCATCCGACATGGTTTCTGTCCGGTGGTGATCGTCTTGGATAATGAGGGCTATGGCACTGAGCGGCAACTGCATCCTGGCCAGCATAAATTCAACGACATCCAGCCGTGGCGCTATCACAAGCTGCCGGAAGTTCTCGGTGGAGGCCGCGGCTACGACATTCGCACGGAAGGTGATTTTGAGGACGCCTTGCGATCCGCGCTGGCCGATACCGCACAGATGCACCTGCTGCACGTTCATCTGGACGTGAACGATCGCAGCCCAACGCTAGAGCGGCTGGCTGAGAAGCTGCGAGTACGGGTGTGAGATCACGTGTCGCCCTGGCGTTCTGATCGCAGCGACGAATCTGGGTTCGTGGCGGAGGCAGTGATCCTTCGCTGCGCTAAGGATGACGTCCAATTCTCGATTATTCACGTTCAGAAAGGCAATGCAACATCTTGGCAATGCGATGAACGAGAATTTGCTTGCAATGCAGGGCCGACGTGCCGTCGGCTGCTAAACGAATAAGGATGACGTCCAATTCTCGATTATTCACGTTCAGAAAGGCAATGCAACATCTTGGCAATGCGATGGACAAGAATTTGCCTGCAATGCAGGGCCGACGCGCCGTCGGCCGCTAAACGAATGTCGCATTACTATCGTGAGAGCCAATAGCTGCCCGCCAATGCGCGTCTAAACTTTGATATAGATGCCCCGGCGATACAGCACGCTCATGATGCCCATCCAGACGAGCACGAAGGCGATGGCGAAAAGCATGGAGCCAACGTACGGACCCGTCCAAGAAGCTAGCCCTTGGTATAGGTAAGTTTTCAGGTCCACCAGTTTCCCGTCGCCACCAGTGATGTTGATCGCTTCTAGCGTTTGTCGCGATATCATGCTGCCCACCCAGACGGCGATCGCGTTCGTGCCGAACACCATTAGCGGCGGCGTCCACCAGCGGCTCTTGCGTATGTCGACCAGGTAATAGCACGTAGCGAGCGTAATGAGCGACATTCCGGCCATCAAGAGGACGTACGAACTTGTCCAGATGGCCTGAGTGATGAGAAACGTAATGCTCCACGCGGCGCCGAGGCAAACTCCATAGGTGCCGTATAGATACATGTTGACCGCCTTTTCCAACGGTGTCGCCGCCGATCTCAAATACTGACCGGTCAGAACGCCGATCAGTGCCGTGACCAACGCCGGCAGGGTGCTCAGAATCCCTTTGGTTTCGAGCTTGTCGAATTGCATGTGACCCGCCATCAAGCGAAGATCAATGTACTGCGTCCAATTCCCTACGGGCTTGTCGAGGACGCCAGCGCCATAGCCGGGTACGGGCACGAATCGCAGCAGGATGTAGTAGAGCACCAGGATCGAAGCGGAGATAATCACCAGCCCCTTGGGCTTGAATCTGAGGTACAAGAATGACGCGCCGAGGTAACAGATCGCGATCCTTTGCAGCACGCCCAGGTAGCGAAGCTTGGAAAGGTCGTAATATGGGAATGCGCCCATCACCAGCCCCAGCACAAACAGGATCACCGAACGCTGAATGATGTGGGACCACAGTTGCCGTTCGCTCATTCCGCGTGCAAGCCGGCTCTCGAGCGCGTAGGGAATGGCGACGCCGACGATGAAGATAAAAAACGGAAACGCCAGATCGGCGAGGCCCCAGCCGCTCCAGTTCGCGTGGTCGACGCCGGGATACATGCGACTGTGGTCGCCGTGGCTATTGACGAAAACCATGACGACAAGCGTCAAGCCGCGGAAGACGTCTAAGGATTGCAGCCTTTCTCGCTTGGGCGCAATAGTTTGATGTGGAGCGATGTCAGCGG
>CAVXFB010000008.1:1380000-1390679 GCA_963760935.1 uncultured Planctomycetaceae bacterium
CTTCGATCGGCCCGAACTCTTGGCCGCGAAACCAACCCAAGCCGCGAGGACCGAAAGACGTCCGGTATGGCGACTCCCGATTCTGCCGCGCCAGCAAGGCCCGCAACTGAATCTTGACTTCCGCCAAGTGTCTTCCGAGCCTGGCACGACCTCGCGTCAAGATCGCGCAACTGCTGGTATGGTTCCGGCGGGATGTAGGCCAGGGGAATCTGGTCGATTCGCAGGAGATTGGCCAGCAACTGGGCGTCGAGCTTGTCGGTCTTCGTGCGGCGTTGTATCATGGCCCGCAGACGCATGCGGATGAGCCACGAGAACCGTGCCATGAGGACGCAGCAGCTCGTACAGCCAGCGATAGGTTCCCGTAGGCTTCGATGACTGCGCGAAATGCTCCCAATGCCTTCACGGTGTCGAGTATCGTCGCGGTGTCGGAGCAAGGGATGGTGATCGGATTCATGGCTTCACCAGCGTCGTTGACGGCCGCAAAAACCACAGTCGCGCGAGGTCTTGTCGAGCTATTTAAGCGTTTGATGCGTAGAACAAGGAGGATTTGAATAACAGGAAACGTCTTGAAGGAGTCTCGACATGGCCGGTACACGGAAAGGTACGTACAAAATCACAAATTGGAGCAAGTACAACGAGTCGCTCGTGCAACGCGGGTCGATTACCTTCTGGTTTTGCGAAGAAACGATCGAAAAATGGCGTCACGATAACGCAAATCCCGGAGTTGGGCATCCGTTTGTGTACAGCGACACCGCCGTCGAATGTTTGCTCGTTCTGCGAGAGCTGTTTCAACTGCCGTACCGCCAAACCGAAGGACTCGGCAAATCGCTCGTCGAACTGATGCGAATCGAACTCGATATTCCAGACTACACGTCGCTGGCCAAGCGGGCTGCCAAAATGGGCATCTCGCTCGACATTGCGAAACACACGGGATCGATCGACGTGGTCGTCGATAGCACTGGCCTGAAGGTTTTCGGGGAAGGCGAATGGAAGATGCGCAAACACGGCAAGAGCAAACGCCGTACTTGGCGAAAATTGCATCTGGCGGTGAACCCCGATACGCACGAGATCGAAGCGGAGACATTGACGGACAATAGTTGCGACGATGGCGGCCAAGTGGATGCCCTTTTGGATCAAGTGGTGGGCAAGATCGATGGATTTTACGGCGACGGCGCTTACGACAAATGGAAGGTCTATGAAACGCTGGCCAAGCGGAGGATCAAGGCGATTGTTCCACCGCAGCGGAACGCAAAGATTAAGCAGCACGGCAATTCGAGCGGTCGTCCGCTGTCGCGGGACGTGGCGATCCGAGCGATCCGCCGTCGCGGACGTCGGCGATGGAAGGAAGATGTCGGCTATCATCGCCGCAGCCTTTCGGAAACAGCCATGTATCGGATGAAATGCTGTTTTGGCGACCACTTGAAAAACCGCGAAATCCACAATCAACGCACCGAAACGCGACTGCGAAGTAAAATCCTCAATAAATTCACTCGCCTCGGACTTCCCGCGTTCGAGTGGAATTAGTCAACAAGGCCGTCGCGCGATGCAAGTCGATTCCGACATGCCACATGATACAGCTCCTTGTTTGGTGGGCGACGGATGAAGTTGACACCTCAAACGTAGCCCGCCGGCAAGGGGCCTTTCACGCGGCGGTCATAGTATCAGCATACATAATTAGCGACGTGATTGGTTGGTTGTGCTAGGGAGAAGATTAATGGGGACCGGCCAGCAGTGGCGCCCGGCGGAAACGAACAAGGGCCGCGTAGCGGCGCTACGATCGCGCCCATCAGGCGATTGTGATGCCGCTACGCGGCATCGGCCGAACGATTCTGCTTCCGGGGGTTGCGTTTCGCTCCGCCCCATAGGCATCAAGTTAAGGAAAAATCGCCGCAAATGGATTCGAGGAAGAGAGTATGGAGGGAACACTAATTCTCGCTGATCCTCGCTAACCTCCTCAATCAGCGCCAATTAGTGGCGTTTAGTGTTCCCCAGTTTCATTCCGTCTTCCTTGTTTCGATAGTATTTCCTTAACTTGATGCGTATGAGGTTGCGCTTCGCCTGCGCCCCCGGCTACTCACGGCTTGCCGCTCCGCGGCATCGGTGGCGACGGCGACTACGGGAGATTGCGCCCGCCTCTTCACGCATCGAGAAGAATACCGCCAGTGCTCTGCACGAGAATCACGCGGTCGAGTTGCCCGGCCAGGTAGTCGATGCGCTCGAAGAACGCCATTTCCTCGCCTTCGTTCGGCGCCTGGAAGCCGATGAAGACCAATGCGGCACGGCGCGACTCCCAATGAATGGCCTTTCGCAGGTCGTCGGTGACAACCACGACCGGGATGGCTTCGATACGAAAGGCGCCGATCAATTGCTGGAGGTGCTGCATGACCTCGGACCGGCCGACCTCGTTCGGAATGACACGAAGAAGCCGAATGGGATGATTCCGCCACTCGTTGTTCTTGGTCAACAGGTACGCCAGCAGCAACATCAGTGCGCCGTTCTCCTCGCCTCGCCACCACACGTCGAGCGTTCCGCGCGGGGCCAGCCAAGGATCGGTGGGCTCTTCCCGAAAGCGGACGGCCACGAGATTGCGCTGCAAACCGGCCACGGTGCGTAACGTCGCACAAGCGGCTTCGGCCCGTTCCCGATCGCTTGGCCAACCCAACAGGAGCGTATTGGGCCGCAGCGAGCCCAGCCCGTGGCACTGGACCAGCGACTCGATGCCGTCGGACAGAAAAGGGGCAACAACCACGGCCGGAAAGGCCTCGAGTTCCTGGTCGTGAATGAACTGTTGCAGGATACGTTCCTGGCTGTTGCGGATTTGGAGGCGGTCGTCGATGTCTCCTTGTATCACTTGTCCCAACGACAGAATTCCATGGCCGGCCGTTAGCCAGTGACCGAAGATCGCCAAGTGCGGTCGGCTCCAGCCGCTGCCGCTAAGGGCGAGGATAACCGGTCGCCAGTTCTTGGGATGGTGCCGCGACTCTTCCAGTTTCAGAAGGTTTTTTCGCACGCGTTCAAACAGCACGCCGCTTTGCAGATCGCCCCAGCGAGCCCGCACTTCCTTGCGGCGAATGTACCAATGCAGAAACACCATGAAGCTGATCGACGCTACGGCCCACAACGGGTCGATCAAGAACATCACGGCCAGACAGCCCGCCGCGCCCAACAGCGATGTCGACCAATGGCACCAACGAAAACGCGGTCGGTAGCTGGGATTCCCGGTGATCGACTCGTAGAACGTCGCCAAGTTCAACGTGCCGTATGTGATCATGAAGGCCATGCTGATGATCGGGGCAATCGTATCCAAGTCGCCCAACCAGATACAGACTTGCGAGACCGCGAACGTCAGCAGTATGGCGCGTCGTGGCTCGTTTGCTGGGCCGCTGCCCCTGCCGAAATGCCGCAGCCATGGAAAGATGCGGTCCCGACCAAATGCCTGCAGAATCCGCGGCGCGCCCATCATGCTGCCCAACGCAGAGGAGAGTGTGGCGGCAAATATACCGGCCGTAATCAAGAGCGGCGACCAAGCAATATCCTTGATCAACAGATTGTTGGCGATCAGCTCCTGATGCGGGCGGGCGCATCCCAACAAAACGCCCACGCTGAGGTAGATCATGGCCGTGACGCCGACCGCGGCCAACGTGCCTCGCGGGATGGCCTTGGCCGGGTCCTTGAGATCGCCCGACATGTTGGCCCCGGCCATGATTCCCGTCACGGCGGGGAAGAACAGGGCGAACATCGTAAAGAAGTTCTGGCCATCCGTGTAGTGCGGAGCAAGATTCGCTTCGAGTGCTGCGAGATGGAATGCTTCGAGCGACCCCGTATAGAAGGACGCCAGCGAGAGGGCGAGTATCGCCAGAATCACGTATTGGACCTTGATGGCCCAGCCAGCTCCAATATATACACAGACAAACACGGCCGCATTCACAATAGTCGCCACAAGGGTCACGGTGGGATGCGCCGGCCCGAGCATGTCGACCAAGGCTTCGGAAAATCCGATGACATACAGCGCGACGGAGATTGCCTGGGCAAAAAAGAATACAATGCCGATGGCTCCGCCGAACTCGACGCCGAGGCTGCGGCTAATCAGATAGTATGCCCCGCCGCCGCGAACACGCGTGTTCGTGGCGATCGCCGACAACGAGAGGCTGGTGAGCACGGTGATCGCCTCGGCAGCCGTTACGATCAGCAGTGCGTGGATGATACCGGCTTGGCCCACGACTTGGCCAAAGCGAAGAAACAGAATCACACCGAGGATCGTCAGCGTGCAGGGCGTGAACACGCCTCCAAAGGCGCCAAACCTGGCGGCGGCTGCCTTTTCGTCGCTTCCATTCGTCATGAAACAAGTGTCCGTCCGTGTCGAGAGGTCAATTCGCAATCAATGAGTCGCGCCGCCACTGCCCGGTTGGCGGTGGATCAGCAGGCGCAGCAGATCGCGACGCCGGACAATTCCCAACAACTGGTGCGGTTCCTCGCGGGTGACAACCGGCAGGCAGTCGTCTTTGCTTGTATTGAACGGCTTGCTGGCCCGCTCCACTGGATCGTCGGGATACAGCACCTTGCCCGCGGGAGTGGCGAGGTCGGCGGCCCGGACAAGCGGGCCCAGCGAGTGGTCGACGAGGGCTTGGCTCAATTCGCGATAGCGGATCACGCCTACCACCTCGCGGCTCGCGTTGACTACCGGATACGTGTTGTCGCGACTGTGCTCGATGAAGGCCACCACTTCGTCGAAGGTGAACGAATCGAGCAAGGGGTGGATGTTCTTGCGCATGATCTGCTGCACGGTCAAATCCGCGCCAGAGTGCCGATGCCATGGGTCGTAGCCGAAGGCCAGCACGATACGATTCCACACGACTCCCAGTTGGTCCAAAAGATCGGCGCCGGCATGCGGGACGGCATAAGCCAACGGAACTTCGCTGGCCCGGAGCACTGCTTGGCGGATAAGAACCGGTCCCACGATTTCAAAAAAAGGCACCGTGCCGAGAATGATCGTTTGCAGATAGTGGCCAAGCTCCGGATCGCGCTGGCTGGCAATGGCCGACAGCGCGATCGCCGCGCCGGCTTGAGAGACAAGTGTGACGCCGAGCCAGCGTCGGACCACGGGCTGCTCGTGTTTCCGGTCGGCGACCATGAAGATGCCGAAGTACTTGCCGGCACAACGCAAAACGATGTAGGCCGCGCCGATCAGCCCGGCGACCTTCAGCGCGCCAATATCCAACTCCACGCCGCTGGTGGCAAAGAAAACAATGCAGAGCATGCCTGTAAGGCGGTCGAGTTCGGCCAGGATTTGCCGCGTATAGTAGCACGTGTTGGCCGTGACGATTCCCATGGCCAGGAACGCCAGCATGTAGGAATTGTCGAGCGTCTCACACAGTCCGAGGAGCGTGGCGGTGATTGCCACGAGGAACATCAGGCGATGCTTTTGGCTAACCAAGCCGAAGCAGTAACTCACGAGCAGACCGGCCATAGCCCCCAGGCCGAGAGAGCCGGCTAAATCCCGCGTAAGTTCTCCGAGCTTCGCTGTGACAGACAGGTCCATTGCGCCGCGCGCATGATCGATCGCCACGAAAACAAGTTCAAAAGCGATTATCGCCACGAGGTTATTGACGGCCACGAGCGCCTGGGCGTACTCGGTAATCGTTCCTTCGGATTCGGTTTCTTTCAGGACCAGGACTGTCGTAGCCGGCGCCGTGGCCAGCGCGAGGGTTCCCAGCAAAATGGCAACTTGCCAAGGCTGGCCTAGCAACCACAACCCCAAGGCAACTGCCAAGAACGTTGCAGACATTTCTCCCAAGGAAAGCCGTACAACATGGCCGAAAATGCGCCGAACTCTTGTGAGTGGAAACTGGCAACCCAGACTGAACAGCACCAAGGCGACGGCCAACTCCGTGAGCGGCGTCAGGAGAACGATATGCTGTTCCGGCACCAGGTTGAGCACGGACGGCCCGAAAAGTACCCCGACCAACAGGTAAGCGGTGACCTGAGGCAAACGCAGCAGGGTTGCGAACCTTCCGGCAAATAGCGCGACCGCCAGAAGCAGGCCGAGTGTCAGGAGAACTTCCGAATCGGCAGCCGACATTCCAAAATTCCTGATACGAATTAATCACGCCGATCATCGGCGTTCCGACCTAACGCCACCGCGTTCAAGGGCCCTTTCCGACGTTTTCGGGGCACGTCATCAAAGCCCGGTATTTTCGCATCTCTGAATCATTCTAGGAACGGTCCGGCGCGCGCGGTTCGGTGGCCGGTCCAACCGGCCGCTCCGGCGGATGCTCGACCGGCGAAACCGCCGTCTGATGGCGCTGTCCGCGATTATTGCTCGGTGCGTGTGGTTTCGATTTTGACACGTCTACCGGACGGCTCGCGTGCATCGCCGACCACAGCCCCCAGAAGAATTGCCGCACGTTAATGCCCAGGCTGCGCGTATTGTATCCACCTTCTTGCACAACGAGCGTCGGCAGCTTGAGCGCGCCGATCAGGGCGCCGTTGGCTTCAAAATCGTTGGCCCGCAGGCTCCATGTGCCCGTCGGGTCGCCCTTGGCCGTGTCGAGACCCAAAGCGACGACGAGGAATGTGGGCCGGAACGAGATGATCGATCGCAACGCCTTCTGCAGCACCTCGCGGTATCGTGCGCTATCGATCGTCTCAGGCAACGGGTAGTTAAGGTTGAAGCCTTCCCCGGGACCGCGCCCTCGTTCGTCGTCGAATCCGCTGAAGTACGGGTAGGCCAACCGAGGATGCCCATGAATCGAGATCGTCAGCACATCGGCTCGCTCGTAGAAAATATCTTGTTGCCCATTGCCGTGGTGGTAGTCGACGTCCAAGATGGCAACCTTGCCGAACCCGCTCAGGTAATGGGCGGCGATCGCGGTCGAGTTGAGATAGCAAAATCCACCGAACGTCCGGCGTTCGGCGTGGTGGCCCGGCGGACGTACCAGCGCGTACGCGATCAGACGTCCATTCAGAACCGCATTAGCGGCGGTCATTGCGCAGTCGACGGCTCGCTCGGCCGCCGCATAGGCGCGGCGATTCAAGGGGGTGAACGTGTCAATACAGTAGTATCCCGCCCGGACCGCAAGGTCCTTGGGAGGACGGGCGGCGTTGCGGATCGGAAACACATAAGGATAGATCGATTCGCCCTCCGGAACGCGCTCGCAAACTCGCTTCAGGTACTTCAGAAAATCGGATTCGTGCACCGCATGAACGTGGCTTACCGGATAGTTCCTCGGCGCCACGGTTGTGAACAGATCGCTCCCTCCAATTTCCTTCAGAATGGTTGTGATTCGGACCGGCGCTTCGACGTAGCCGCGATCGCGCACTTCATGGATTCCATGCCGGTCGTTGATCACCAGGGCGATCTGTACGTCCTTCGGAATCTCGGAGTGTGGCGGGATCGGCGGTTCCTTGGTCCGGTAGCGTGGCGCCCGGAGGCGAATGATGGGATCTCGGAACGAGTCGACGACCATGTCGATGTACTGTTTGCTGCAAATATGCCCGTACTCGCGTTCGAGAATTGTGCGAACGATCACCCGCGCCTGGTCTCGTGAAAGCGCAACGTTCTGACCGAGATCGTCGAACACCAGATATGGCGGATTTTCACTCCCCGGCGTCACCGGCGTCTCGTAGGCCGTGTTGGCAATAGGACGGGCGCCGTAACGCTCATAGAAACGCAAACGGGCGCAATTCTGCTTGAGCGCGACGGGATCGGAGCACAAGGCCGGATCGTCGGGCAGGCACTCGAAGAATAGGCCGACCACCCGCAACCGTAGGGCCTCCTGCCGAACCCGCTCGTAGAGCAAGCCGCCGATCCCGCGGTCGAGCATATTTCGCGCGGTGGCCACGAAATCCAAGTAGCAGAAGTTCAACTCCGGCTCGTGAAACATGAAGGCGAATCCCTCGACTTGGGCTTTCGCGCCTTCGGCGACAAACAGCGAAGAACGGAACTGGTACTTCAGCGGGTTCTGAAGTCGGCTGGGAATCTCTTGGATCACGCCCTCGCGCAGAAGCGGAAATTGCACTCGCAGAATTGCCTGAACCTGCGCTATGGCCGCCCGATTGATGGGGAGGTGGTCATCATAGATCCCTCGAATCTGGAACATGCATCACCTCTACCGGCGGCCTTCACCCTCGGTGCTCTGCCGCTCATCGCCCGCTGTCGGAGACGCCTGCCCCAAGCACGATGTTACGCCACCGCCACCTTTACGCCATCCCATCAACCTCGGGCCGCTGCACGCACGTATGACGACGTTGCTGTTTACCGTATTCTCCCACCGCCGGCAATACGGCGTTCAGTGCGGCATGTGCAAAGGGGTGCATTCCGCACTTTGCATTGCACGAAGATATCCCGAAGGGCTGTGGGAAGACAGCCCAGGGTAGCCGCGTAAGCGGCTACCCTGGGCTATCATAGAAAAAGCCCTTCGGGCTATCAGCGGCATCCAATGGTCATGCAAAGTGCGGAATGCACCCGAGAGTCTCCCCTCACTGGGGAATGGACCCCAGAGGGGACACCACCCTTTGTCCCGGTATGACTCAGAAGTTTCGCAACCTGTCACTACGGGGGGTGGGCTTGTGCTGCCGATCGTCTCGATCAAACCCTTTGAGGCGACAGCAGTTCGCACTGATTGTCACGAATCGTCACTGTCTGACTCAAGTAGCGGCGGTAGGAGTCGAACCTACGACACGCGGATTATGATTCCGCTGCTCTAGACCAACTGAGCTACGCCGCCAATCCATCCCCAAACCTACCCGATAAACCGTAAAAGGCAAGCCCCTGCGGGCCGCGATTCTGATCGCCTCATGGCGTGAAGACCCTCCGCAAGCAGGGCGTGACTACCACGACCGGCATGCGTGCCGTGCGCAGCAGTTCTTCCGTCACCGATTGCTACACCACAGCCATTACGCCGCGAACGTAGCCGACCGACTCGGCAAGGCCCGGCAGCGGATCAGTCGGGTCCTTCTCGTACTCGAACGACACGCAGCCCTTATAGCCAATCTTTTCCAACGTGCGGATGAACTGGGGGATGTCGATCACGCCGCGACCGACCTCGATGGCCTTGCCCTTGGCATTGGCCGCAGTCACGTCCTTCATGTGGACGTCCAGCAGACGGTCGGCGCATTGTTCCGCCGCTACGCTCGGGTCAACGCCTGCGAGAGTCGTGTGGCCGATGTCGATACACAGTCCCACGCGGGGATCGAGCGTTTTGATCACCTTATAGGCTGTTTGTGGCGTAGGGAACACTTTGTCGCCCGCCCCGTGATTGTGGATGGCGATGCCGATATTGTACTGCTGCACTTTTTCGTTCACCAACGGCAGCAACTCGGGCAGCGGGCGTCCGACGATCAGGCGGATTCCCAACGACTTGGCATAATCGAAACCGCGCTCGACGTCTTCTGGCTTTTCCATGTAGATCACGCCGCTTGCGTAGAAATCGAGTCCCATCTCCTTCGCCTTGGCCACCACCGCGGCAATCTGCTCGGGCGTGCTGTCGATGGGCAAATGCCTGGGATGCAGGCAGAGGTGTTTTAGTCCGACTCGCTCGATTACCGACCAGACTTTGTCGATCGGAAACTTGATGAGCGTATACGTTGCCAGGCCCAGTCCGAAGGCGTGCGCCGGCTTCTTAGTTGCCGCAGTGGCAACGGATACGACGGCATCGGCCGCCAAGCCGCGAGTTGCCACCGAAGCTGCTGCCCCGGCGCCGGCCAATTGCAGGAAGTGTCGTCGCGTAGACATGGTGATCTCCTGTGTGGTGTTTCGTAAATTTCGTGAGCCGTTAGTATGGAGCGTAAAGTCGGTCGCTATTCTCCGATAATCTTAATCATCACTCGTTTCGCTCGACGGCCGTCGAACTCGCCATAGAAGATTTGCTCCCACGGTCCGAAATCGAGTTTGCCGCCGGTCACTGCGACGACCACTTCACGGCCCATGATCTGCCGCTTGTGATGGGCGTCGCCGTTGTCCTCGCCGGTACGGTTGTGGTGGTACGTTTGCGGCGACGGGTCAAAGGGGGCCAGCTTTTCGAGCCATCGCTTATAGTCTTCGTGCAGCCCCGGTTCATCGTCGTTGATGAACACGGAAGCGGTGATGTGCATGGCGTTTATAAGAACCAAACCCTCCTGCACTCCGCTCTTTTCGACAGCCGCTTTGACCCGCGGCGTGATATTCACGAAGTCCATCCGCTTGGGGATGTTAAGGGTAAGGTATTCGGTGTGCGATTTCATGCGGTGTGTTCGCCTACGGTCGCCTCTCCCGCGTTCCTCGGCAGGCTCCCGCAATTGTACCAGCCGGGCAAGGGGAATGCCAGAGACGCAAGACGTCGGTTGAAAGGCATATCAGATGCGGGTATGGACGGCATCGATACCGATGACGCGCTAGGTGCCGCTGTGTGCCAGTGGCTCCGCCAGTGCTTTGGGCGGCTGACGTTCCATGGCGGTGCGGCTACAAGTTGGGCATGGCACATCGGAAGATGGTGCGGTAAGTCTAAGATGCCCGTCATCTTCACGAATTGACGTTTTCGTGCTATCGTCGATTGCCGTTGTCGGTTCGGCGTCGGAAACAACACGAACAGGCACTGGCAGATCCGGCGGCACTCCCGCGGCCCCAAATTGCACTCGAACCCGATGATTATGTATGGGTTTTCCCGGCACTCGTCCCCCCGGAACTCAACGATTGACGTGGA